>OZ242258.1:0-4431290 GCA_965207025.1 Dehalococcoidia bacterium
GTGTCCCCCCTGACCGGGATGACGATGTTGGCCGTGGTGGAACCGGCCGGCACGCTCACGCTCAGGGGGTCCGGCTCGGTGTAGTCGCCCGGCGCGTCGGCCGTGCCGGTCAGGGAGTAGGTCACCACGACCGCCTTGCCCGAGGCCGCCGTCAGGCTCACCGGGAAGCTCATGTTCGTGGTCGCCATGGGGTCGTTCCCCTCGGCCACCGCCGCCGCCGGCGCGCCCACCGAGGCCACCGCCGTGGCCGGGTCGTCGTCGGTGATGGTCCCCACGCCCTTGTCGTCGGCCAGGGTCGCGTTGGTGGGCGAGGAGAGCTCCACCAGGAAGGTCTCGTCGTGCTCGTCCAGGGTGTCCTCGGTGGTCTGCACCTCCAGCGTCGCCGTGGTGGCCCCGGCCGCGATGGTCGCCGTGGTGGCGGTCACCGCGGTGTAGTCCGAGGCCCCCGCCGGGTGGGCGTCCGCGGTCTCGTCGGCCGCCGTCTTCCAGGAGAAGGTAACGTCCCGCCCCGAGGCCGCCGAGAGGGTCACCGTGAACTCCGCCGTGCCCCCCTCGGCCACCGACGCGTCACCCACCGACAGGGTCGGCGTCCCGTCGTCGTCGCTGATGGTCCCCTGGCCCTCGCCGTCGGCGATGGTGGCGTTGGTGGCGTCCGACAGCTTCACCAGGAAGGTCTCGTCGGCCTCGTCCAGGGTGTCCTGGGTGGTCTGCACCTCCAGCTTGACCGTGGTGGCCCCCGCCGCGATGGTCGCGTCGGTGGCCGGCACCGCGGTGTAGTCCGTGGCCCCGGCCGCGTCGGCCCCGGCGGCGGCGTCCGTCTTCCACTTGAAGGTGACCGCCTTGCCCGAGGCCGCCGACAGGGTCACCGTGAACTCCGCCGTGCCGCCCTCGGCCACGCTCACGTCGTCCACCGACAGGGTCGGCACCGCGTCGTTGTCGCTGATGGTCCCGGTGGCCTCGGCGTCGGCCAGGGTGGCGTTGGTGGGCGAGGACAGCTCCACCAGGAAGGTCTCGTCCTCCTCGTCCCGGGTGTCCTGGGTGGTCTGCACCTCCAGCTTGACCGTGGTCCTCCCCGTCGCGATGGTCGCCGTGGTGGCGGTCACCGCCGTGTAGTCCGAAGCCCCCGCCGGGTGGGTCCCGTCGGCGTCCGCCGCCGTCTTCCAGGAGAAGGTGACCGCCCGCAGCGAGGCCAACGAGAGGGTCGCCGTGAACTCCGCCGTGCCGCCCTCGGTCACGCTCACGTCGGCCACCGACAGGGTCGGCGCGTCGTCGTCGTCGGTGATGGTCCCGGTGGCCCTCCACTCCGTCCTCCTCGACGACGGAGTGGCGAGGGTGAGGGCACCTTCGTTGGTCACGTTTAGCATCACCACCACTATCGTCTCGTCCTCCTCGTCGTACACGTCCCCTCTGATCGGAAAGACGATGTTCGCCGCAGTTGTCCCGGCTTTGAGGGTGACGCTATGGGTAGGTCGGGGTTCGGCAAACGGATCAGAGCCCTTGTAGTCATGGCGCCAATGCGCCGTTCCGCCTACGTCGTAGGTCATCGTCACGTCCTTCTCGACGGCCCGAGACAGGCTCACCGTGAAGATCATGTCCGTCGTCTTCGTTGGATCGTCACCCTCGGTCACCGCCGCCGGCGCACTCACCGACACATTGGCCGGCTCGATGATGGTGCCCACCGCCTCCGAGTCCGCCAGCGTCGCGTTGGTCGGGGAGGAGAGTTTCACCAGGAAGGTCTCATCCTCTTCCTCCCTAAGCCAGTTGTCTTCCCTGGTTCCCACCGATAGCGTTACGCTCTGCACCCCCGGAAAAATGAGCCTCGTCCTTGGGGTGGTCACCGCCGTGTAGTCCGAAGCCTCCGCCGGGTGGTCCCCGTCGGCGTCGGCCGCCGTCTGCCAGGAGAAGGTCACAATCTTGGTCGAGGGCACCGACAGGCTCACCGTGAACTTGGCATTGCCGCCCTCCACCACGCTGGCGTCGGCCACCGACAGGGTGGGCGTCCCGTCGTCGTCGGTGATGGTCCCGGTGGCCGTCAGGTCCGCCGCGTCCTCGTCCAGCGCCGCGTTGGTGGCCCCGGTCAGGGTCACGATCACCGTCTCGTCGTCCTCGTCCAGCACGTCCCCCCTGACCGGGATGACGATGTTGGCCGTGGTGGAACCGGCCGGCACGCTCACGCTCAGCGGGTTGGGCGCCGTGTAGTCGCCCGGCGCCCGCGCCGTCCCGGTCAGCGTGTAGGTGACCGTCACCGCCTTGCCCGAGGCCGCTGAAAGCGCGACCGGGAACGACATGTTCGTCGTCTTCGTAGGGTCGTTCCCCTCGGTCACCGCCGTGGCGTCGCTGATGGACACGACGGCGGTCTGCGCATCGTCGTCCTTGATGGTCGCGGTGACGGTCACCCGGGGGTCCAGACCTCTTGTGGCGTAATCCGTGCCATCGTCTGTAATATGGAAGTGAACTTCGTCGGAATGAATGGAATTCCCGACACTGGCGTTAAGCTCAATGAGGAAGGTTTCGTCATGCTCGTCGATGGCGTCCTCGACCGTCTGCACGGTTATCGATTTGTCGATGTCAGGCCCGGCGTAGTCGGTTGCCCAGGTGATGGTCCCGGTTGTCACCGGGGTATAGTCGCTGGCGCCCGCCGGGTGGTCGCCGTCGGCGTCTACGGCCGTGTTCCATTCCAGGGTGACGTCGTCCCCTTCCACGGGGGAGCCAAAGTTAATATGTTGGATCTGCACCTTGAAGGTGACGGGATCCCCTTCATCGACCGGCTTGACCGGGTGAAGCACAATAGCGGCCCTGATTACGTCGATTACCGTTACCTTCACGTTCCGCCTGGCGGGCAAGCCCGATGCATCGGTCGCCACCAGCGTGACCTCGTAGACGTTGTCCCCGTCCTCGTCCTTGGGGTCTTCGTAGTCCTGGGCGGCCAGGGACAGTTGGGCCTTGGTCACGTCGGGGTTGGCGGTGGACGTGTCGGTCACCGCGAAGAGGTCGGCGTCGTCCCCGCTGAGCGTCCAGGCGATGGCGCCGGTCGGGCTGCCGGCGACCGTGAAATCGGCGCTCCACGCGATATTCTCCTGAACTCGGTAATTCGCCCTTCCATCCAGGGAAAATCTGTCGCTGATGGTGCCCACCGCCTCGGCGTCGGCCAGGGTGGCGTTGGTGGGGGAGGAGAGTTGCACCAGGAAGGTCTCGTCCGGCTCGGTGAGGTTGTCCGCGGTGGTTTGCACCTCGATCGTGGCGCTCCGCTCCCCCGCAGCGATGGTGACTGTCTGCAACGTGGACACTGCGGTGTAGTCCGTCGCCGCCGCGGGATTGGCCCCGTCGGCGTCGTCCGCCGTCTTCCACTTGAAGGTGACGTCCTTGCCGGAGACCGCCGAGAGGGTCACCGTGAACTCGGCCTTGCTCCCCTCGGCCACGCTGGCGTCCGCCACCGACAGGGTGGGACTGGCGTCGTCGTCAACGATGGTCGCGGTCACGCTCGCCGTGGCGTTCGGGCCCAGCTTCACGGCGTCGCGATTGTTTGAAATGGTGAATTCCACTTCGTGGGGATGGACGGGATGCTTGGCGATGGCGTCCAGCTCGATCAGGAAGGTCTCGTCGAACTCATCCAGTCTGTCCTGGGTGGTCTGCACGGTGATCGTTTCGACGACGTCTTCTAAGCCCCTGCTGCCTGGCCAGCCAATGGTCTGGACTGTCACCGGGGTATAGTCGGTGGCGTCCGCCGGATGGTCGCCGTCGGCGTCCGCGGCCGTGTTCCATTCCAGGGTGATTTTTTCCAGCGTCGAATCATCGATTAGCGAGAAGATCCGCACCGTGAATGAGACGGCGCTCCCTTCCTCGACCGCCGTGGGCGGTTCAAACACAACGCCGCCAATGGTTACGTTGGTGACCGTGACTTGCACATCAGTTGCAGCGGACAGGCCCTCCGTATCGGTGGCCACCAGCGTAACCTCGTACACGTTGTCCCCATCCTTGTCCTTGGGGTCTTCGAAATCCTGGGCGGACAGGTTGATCTGCGCCCCTACCCGGTCGGATGATGAAGCATCGGCAACGATGAAGAGGTCGGCGTCGTCCCCGGTGAGCGTCCAGGTGACGGCGCCGTGCGGATTGCCGTGAATCACGAAATCGTCAGCGGGACTGTCCCACGCAACATTTTCGGTAGCTTCGAAACTGGTGTCTCCGGTGATCTGGAACCCGTCGGTGATGGTGCCTTCACCCTCGGCGTCCTCCAGCGTCGCGTTGGTGGGCGAGGACAGCCGCACCAGGAAGGTCTCGTCCGGCTCGTCCCGCGTGTCCTGGGTGGTCTGCACCTCCAGGGTGGCGCTGCGGTCTCCCGCCGGGATGGTCACCGTCTGCAAAGTGGTCACCGCCGTGTAGTCCGTTCCTGCCGTGGCCGGATTGGCCCCGCTGGCGTCGTCGGCCGTTTGCCACTGGAAGGTCACGTCCCGCTCCGAGGCCGCGCTCAGGCTCACCTCGAAGGCTGCCTTGCTCCCCTCGGGCGCTTTGGCGTCGTTCACCGACAGGGTGGGCGTGCCATCGTCGTCGGTGATGGTGCCCGTGGCTGTCAGGTCCGCCGCCGTGGTGGACAGCTCCGCGTTGACGGCCTCCGTCAGGGTAACGATCACCGTCTCGTCATCCTCGTCCACCACGTCGCCCTTGACCGGGATCACGATGTTGGCCGTCGTCGACCCCGCCGGGATGGTGACGCTCAGCGGGTCCGGGGTCGTGTAGTCGCTGACCTCCTCGGCCGTCCCGCCCGTGGCCGTCCCGCTCAGGGTGTAGGTCAGCGTCGCGTCGCTGTTACGGGCCTCCGACAGGCTCACCGGGAAGTTCAGGTCCGTGGTCACCGCGGGGTCGTCGCCCTCGGCCACCGCCGCCGCCGGGTCGGCTACCGATGCTATGGGAAAGCGGGTGACGGTTACCCCCACGTCCTGGGTATCGGTATTGCCGTCTTCGTCGGTGGCCCGGGCGGTGACCTGGTACACGTTGTCCGTGTTCTGGTCCGCCGGATCATCGAAATCCTGGGCCGGCAGGGAGATGACGCCGGTGTCCGCGTCAATGGTGAAGAGCGCGGCGTCGTCCCCTTCCAGGGTCCAGGTTACGTGGCCCACGGGGGCGCCGGAAACCGTTGGGACGGGCGATTCCCATTCCAGGCCCTCCAGTCGCACCGCGTCGCTGTAACCGCCCACGGCCACCGAACCCAGGTCATCGTCCCGGATGGCTATCCGGGGCATCCGGTACGCTTGGTTGTCACCGACGGGGAAATATCCCCGGTAGCGAGGCTGCGGAGAAGTGACGGAAGCTATAGAGAATAGAACCCCCAGGTCTTCATCGGCTTCAATGCGGCTGTCCTCGGTAGTGGCGACGGGCAGTTTCCAGGATTGAGTTCCCGACGGGATAAGAATGGTGCGAGACGGATAATTCCCGTATCCGGAAATTCCTCTGCTCCGGGGCCAGCCTGTGTAGTCGACGTCGTCGTCGGCTGCCGGATTGCTGACCCCGGAAGTTGTCAGGTACACAATACCCGTTACCAAACGCGTCAACGGGTTGGATGAATTGAACAAGATGTCAACCGTTTCGCCTTCGTCCACCACCCGGTCGGGGATGTTAAGATCCGGCCGGGTGGAGTCGTTGATCTCGACGGTGGCCTCGCCTTCCACGGGGTGGATGTTGAGCCCGGCGGACGCCTCTTCCAGGAAGACGGTGAAGGTCTCGGGCACGGGCTCTACCCGGCCCTCCTCGAATATGACGACATCGACCGTCTGCGCCGTTTCTCCGGGGGCGAAGGTGATCTTTTCACGGACGGGCTGGTAATCCTCGCCGGCGATTGCGGTGCCGTTCCTGACGTCGACGAAGACCTCCAGCGCCTGCGTGTGGGCCTTGGAAAGGCTGACGGTGAACCGGGCCCGCCCGGCGTCCTCGTTCACCGAGGCGGGGCCGCTCACGGACGCCTGGGGCCGCTCGTCGTCAACGATGGTGGTGGTGAGCACCAAACCAAGCCGGGCGTCAGGCGAGAACAGGCTCCACCCCCTCCCAACGAACGGATAGAGCCACAGGGACAGGGTTTCGTTGCCTTCTGCCAAACTGTCTCCGCGGGGCCGCACGCCAAACGTAATCTCGCGGAGTGTTCCCCCAAATTGTACGGTGTGAATCTCCGCCAGCTCGCCAATTCGAGTTCGCTCATGGCATTCCACTAAACTCGCCCGGAACTCGCCGTTGGCGATTCTGCCAACTGAGACATCCGTGCTGCCGGCGGCGCCCACAGTCAGGCCCCGAGGCGTCGCTCCTCCCGGGAGGTTCCCGGGGTTGGGACGCGTCAGGGCGCACACCTGAAACCCGAACTCGTCCCATGGAAAGTTCACTTCATCGGGATGCGCCTCCCGCCTGATCTTCACCTGATAGATCGTGTCGTCGTCCCAGTCGGCAGTCGTGCCCTCGGGAAGGGCCGCAGGGAGGACGCCGACGATCTCCCAGGTCAGGGCGTCGTCGTCCTCGATTTCGGCATAGCCGACGACGCCCTCGCTGAAGTCGATGCTGGCTTCGTCGCCGCTGATGGTCACCCGGAACTCTTCGGTGTTCTCGAGGAAATCGTCGTCATTGACCGTGACCGAAACCGTCTTCTCGGTTTCGCCGGCCGCGAAGGTGACGGAGCCGCTGGCGGCGGTGAAGTCATTCTCTCCCTGGTTGCCGTTGCCTCCGCTGCGGGCCGAATGGAGTGGGCCCGAGGCCCCGTCGCTCGTTGCCCACCGGACGGTCACGGCCGAGGTCTGGGCCGGCTTGAGGCTGATCACGAAATCGGCCGTGGCGCCGGGACCCTCGGTGACCGGGGCGGCGGCGGCGATGGCTACCTGCATGGTGTCGTCGTTCCTGATGGTGCCCACGGCGGTGGGGTCCCGGAACTTGGCATGGGGCGCGTGGGCCAGCTGGACCCGGAACTGCTCGTCGACCTCGGGCTCGATGTCGGTCTGGGAATCCACCACGATGGCCTTGCTCAGCTCGCCCGGCGCGAAGGTGACGGTCTGCCGCGCCGTAACGCCCACGTAGTCATTGTCCAGGACACTGGCGGTGTCGTCCTCCGTCACCCATATCACCGACACCGGCCTCTCCGAGGCGGCGTCCAGGGAGATGGTGAATTCGAGGCTGCCGCCTTCCACGGCCTCGGCGTCGCCAATGGACATCCAGGGACGGGAGTCGTCGTCCCGCACGGTCACCACTGCATCCACGTCGTCGGGCAGGGCGCCGGTGACGGAGTCCACCGTCACGGTGAAGTACTGGTCGCCCTCGTCTATCGTGTCTTGCAGCGTCTGCACCGCGGGCAAGTCGATGCTGGTCTCACCGGCGGGGATGGTGGCGGACTGCATGGTTCGCGCCGTGTAGTCCTTGCCTGCCTTGGCGGTGTGGGCGTCGTCGGCGCCGTTGCCGCCGTCCTGGGTCTTCCAGGTGAAGGTGACGTCGGTGGCCGACGGATCGCTGAGGGTGGCCCGCACGTGAGCCGGCTGCCCTTCGGTGACCTTGTCTTCCAGGGCCGTCAGCGACAGGCCGGGCCGGTCCACGATGATGATGGTGGGCATGGAGACGCTGGCCGCCAGGTCTGCATACTCGTAGTTGGCCCCGAACAGCTGCTTTCGGACACGTTCGTTTTCTGGCGCAACGCCCAGCAAGAAAAGGCTGGCCCCGGCTTCAAACTCCAGGGTGAAGGTTTCCAGATCCTCGCCGCTTATCCCGTCGTCATGAACTCCAATCGCCTTGCGACCAGTGGTTTGGCCTTTCGGGACATGGATCCAAAAGGCCGTGCCGCTCAGGTCTCGATAATCAACCCCTCCCGTCGCCGTAATGTCTTTGGTCTTGAAGTTGGCGGACAGATCGTAGGGCACGGGCCTGGAGAGGGTGAGACGAACAACGGCCGAGACTCCTTCCAGCACCGTGGCGTCATCCACGGTAACCGCCAGTTCCACCGGGTCGTCGTCGTTGAGGATGATGCCGCGAGAGATGAGGCCGCCGCCGCCGCAGGAAGGCACGCCGCGGAAGCAGGCGTTCACCGCGTTGGTAAAGCTAATCCACACGACTTCATCGGGTTCTTTCTCGTAATCGCCCTTGACGGTGACCTCGACATTCTTTCGCGTTTCGCCGGGCAGGAAGGTGAGGGTGCCGGAACTCAGGGCCTCGTAGTCCGTGCCCGATGTGGCCTGGTCAGGCAGTCCGGCTCCGGTCCGGGAGATCCTTGCGTAGTTCATTTTGACCGTCCGGCCGCTGGACCGGTCCAGCCGGACAACGTAGGTGAGCTTGGCGGTTTCCCCTTCGTCGGGCTCCCTCACCGTCGAACTGGTCACGGACACGATTGGCGGGTCGTCGTCATCCGTGATGGTCAGTTCCTTCAGGAAATAGCGATGTTCAGTGCCGTCAGCGTCGGTCTCTACTATGGGCTGGCCGCCGTCGGCATCGACCGCCCGCAACCCTTCGGCATTGCCATAGAACACCAGGATGCATTCGTCGTTCTCATCCAGAACATCCCGGCGGGTATAGACCTCGAAATGCTTGGTCTGGTCTCCTGGCCCAAAGGTGAAGCGCTGTGAATTCACTGCCCGGTAATCCACGTGCTCCACCGCTCGTTTTTCGTCGCCGTCGCAATAGCTGCCGGTTGGCTTGACGACTTCGGCGAGAATGCTGGCATGCTCGCCGGGCCGCAGTGCCCTCGCCAGGGTGACGGGCAGCCGGGCCGCCTCACCCTCCGCCACCGTGCCGCCCGTGACCGTGACGTCGACGGTGTCATCGCTCTCGATCAAGCCATACGCCTTGAGGGTCGTATCCGTAGTTCCGTCGCCGTCCGAGTCGGGAAACTCCAAGTTGCCGGATGGATTGCTGAGGGTCAGGGTAAAGGCTTCCCGTCCCTCAACTAGATTGTCGTCGACCGGGGTGACGACAATCTCCTGCACCTTGGTGTCCAGGAAGGAGAGTGTTCCCGATGCGCCGCCCGCCGGCGGCGTGTAGTCGGCGGCGCTGGCGGCATCGGCGAAACCGGGCGGGGCGGCGGGTGTGATGGCGTAGTCGACGGTTTGAGCGGCGCCCGTTGGCGCGGTCGGCAGCTCAACTTGAAAGACGACCTTGCCGTCCTTCTTGGCAGCTGCTGTGGCGCCGTCGCTCCAGTCCTCCTTGCCTCCGTCGTCTGCCACGGTGACGGGGAGCGGCCGGTTGGTGATGTCGATCTTCAACCAGAAATTGCGGCCGGCGCAAATACTTGGGAAAGATGCGTCGGGGCAAGGGGGAAGAGTGAGTCCCGAATTCAAATCGGCTATGAGTACGAGGTAGAACTGTTCCGGCCTCTCTGCGATACCATCCCAGACTGCCTCTATGGACATCGTTACGGTGCGAGCCTCTTCCGAACCGCCGCCAATCTCTATACTAGTACTCCGCTGGACGTTTATGGGGTTGGAACTGTCCGTCCCCAAATACGCCACGTAGTCTTCTCCCCGTTCCGCGCTGTCGGGGTCGGAAGGGGTAGTAGGGTTCGAGTTAAGAAAACCGGCTTCAAAGGTGCGCGTCCGGGTTCCGGAATTTGCCGGTATAGTGAAGGTGATGACCTGGGCCGGTCCGCCTTCGATAATCGTGGCGGTGGTCGGGGATACCGTCAATGGGACACGGTCTGGGCCCTGCTGGGCCGAGACGTCGCTGGCGAGCAAGGCGCCCAGGAGCGCCCCCGCCAAGCAGAGGAGCAAGGCCAGGCTCAGCCAGAGCGCGCACCGACCGGCCAGAGCCGACCGGCCGGGCCGGCGCGGGATACCGCCGGGCGCGGCGAACGGGCCGGCCCGACCCGGTAAGCGGAGCAGCGTATTTTGACGGAACCAGGGCAAAACATTCCTTAACAGGAGTGCCGGACCAACACCGCGACGTCCACGTTGCGATGGGAGACCGGCCAGGAATTTATCGGTGTCGGGGTCGAGCGCCTGGGAAACGCGGAGCGGGACAGCTTGGCTCTGGGGCAGTTGCGGCCGGGGATCGTTTTCGCCGCGGCGCGCAGGGATACCGTGAGCCTCGGCCTCTTGCCCCGGCGTTTAACCCCCCAGAGTCGGGGGGGGCTTAGAGGGGTAGGTATGGGCCGAAATTGGCCTGGCGCGTAACTTGGAAAGGCGCACGGGCATCCGGCATTCTGGTGTCATCACACCCCCAGATACCGGAGACCCTCGATGCGCCTTCCCCGAGAAACCTATCAGATTCAGCAAGCTATTGAAACGCATTTACCTCACCTATCTCAGCCACAATTGACCGGCTTGGCGCTGTGGGTTTGCGGGGCCATCCTGGCCGGCAGCGCCTGCCAGAACGCCGTGGCCTCCGCCCTCTCTCCCTGGCGCAAGTGGAACAACCTGCGCCAGTATCTCCGGGAGTGGCTCTACGACGGCAGCGACCGGACCAGCCCCTGCCAGACTCAACTGGACGTTACTCTCTGCTTCGCGCCACTGCTCAAATGGGTCCTGGCCTGGTGGCACTCCGACCGCCTGGCCCTGGCCATCGACCCCACGCTCAAGGGCGACCAGACCACCGCCATCGTCATCAGCGTGGTGTACCGCAGTTGCGCCATACCCGTGGCCTGGCATATCCACCCCGCCACTCAGAAAGGCTCCTGGATGGACCCCACGGTGGAACTGCTCAAGGAACTGGCCCCGGCGATTCCACCCGAAATGACCGTCATCGTGCTCTGCGACCGGGGCATCTCCAGTCCCAAGCTGTGGCAGCAGATATGCACCCAGGGCTGGTACCCCTGTATGCGCTATAGGAAGAACATCACCTTCTGCGCCGACGGCGGCAAGCGCTTGCCCGCCCGCGCCTTTGTTTCCCGCCCCGACACCGCCTGGATCGGCCGGGGCACCGCCTTCGGTCCTCCCGCCGCCCAGCGCCGTTGCACCCTGCTGGTGGTCTGGTACGTCGAGCAGGAGGAACCCTGGATCATCCTCACCGACCTGCCTCCGGAGGAGGTCGGGGTGAGTTGGTACGCCCTGCGCTTCTGGATCGAGCTGGGCTTCAAGGCCCTCAAGAGCCTGGGCTGGAAGTGGGACAAGACCAGAAGAACCGACCCCACCCGCATCTCCCGACACTGGCTGGTGCTCTCGGTGGCAACACTGCTGGCCCTCGCCTACGGCACCCGGGTGGAGGACGCCAACGATCGTGGCATCGCCCCAGGCAACCTGCGGGCGCCGCCCAAGACTCTGGCTCCCAATCATCGGGACCCTTGGACCCGTCCGGCGCGTACCGTCAGCGTGATCCGCCACGGCATCGACTGGCTTCGGCGCTTGACGCTCAGGGGCAGGCTCTGGAGCCGCGTATGGCTGCTCCCAGAACCCTGGCCCGAACCCAAAACAGGCTTGGAGATTACCCATCATGCGCCCCCGTAAAAGCCTATACCTACCCCTCTAAGGGGGGGACTGACAAGGGTATGTAAAGGTTAAAACCGGCTCGGGGATCGACTAGGGAAGGCGCCGGGTTTTCCGGCATTCTCGGTGTGTCGAAACCAGGTGCCGGAGGTTCCCCATGCGCCTTCCCAGAGAATGCTATCAGATGCAAAAAACGATTGAAACGCATTTACCGCACCTCTCTAAGCCACAGTTGACCGGCCTGGCAATGTGGGTCTGCGGGGCCATCCTGGCCGGCAGCGCCTGCCAGAACGCCGTGGCCTCGGCCCTCTCCACCGGCGGCGGCAACTGGAACCGCTTCCGCCAGTACATTCGCCAGTGGCTCTACGACGGCAGCGACCGGGCGCGCCCCTGCAAAACCCAACTGGACGTCACTCTCTGCTTCGCGCCCCTGCTGCGGTGGGTCCTGGCCTGGCAGTGCTCCGGCCCCCTGGCCCTGGCCATCGCCCCCACTCTCAAGGGCGACCGGACCACCGCCATCGTCATCAGCGTCCTCTACCGCAGCTGCGCCATCCCCGTGGCCTGGCACATCCACCCCGCCACCCAGAAGGGCTCCTGGATGGACCCCATCGTGGAACTGCTCAAACAACTGGCTCCGGCGGTTCCCAAGGGGATGTCCGTAATCGTGCTCTGCGACCGGGGCCTCTCCAGCCCCAAGCTGTGGCAACAGATATGTGCCCAGGGCTGGCATCCCGGTATGCGCTACCGGAATAACATCACCTTCTGCGCCGACGGCGGCAAGAGATTGCCCGCGCGACGCTTCGTCTCCCGTCCCGATACCGCCTGGGTCGGCCAGGGCACCGCCTTCAGCACCCCCGAGGCCAGGCGCCGTTGCACCCTCCTGGTGGTCTGGTACGTCGAGCAGAAGGAACCCTGGATCATCCTCACCGACCTGGAACCCGATAAGGTGGGCCCCAGTTGGTACGCCCTGCGCTTCTGGATCGAGCTGGGCTTCAAGGCAATCAAGAGCCTCGGCTGGAAGTGGGACAAGACCCAGCGCACCGACCCAACGCGCATCTCCCGCCACTGGCTGGTGCTCTCGGTGGCCACCCTGCTGGCACTGGCCTACGGCACCCGGGTCGAGGACGCTAATGATCGTGGCATCGCCCCAGGCAATCTTCGTGCGCCGCCCAAGGCCCTGGCTCCCAATCATCGGGACCCTTGGACCCGTCCGGCGCGTACCGTCAGCGTATTCCGCAAAGGCGTCAACTGCCTCCGGCGATTGATGCTCAGGGGCAGGCTCTGGACCAAGGTCTGGCTGCTGCCCGAACCCTGGCCCCAACCCGAACCGGGACTGGAGATAGTTCATCATGACCTTACTCAAAACTGGCCGATATACCCTTGTCAGTGCATCAACAAAATCTCCTCCTATTTACGACCCCCGACAACTTGGCTTCTTGATCAAGCCAATGACCGCTTATCGAACACAACAATAGCATAAACAGCCTGCCGGATAAACCCTTGCCAACTTGCTGCGACCACCAGGGAATTTTTGTGGCGGCAGGTGGTCTACGCCTGATTATTGACACGCAGACCTATTGCCCAGCCTCTGGATGTCTGGCCGCGTATTTTTTCGCATCGGTGATTCTGCGATAATGGTCTTCAAACAGCCGCCCAAAATCCAACGCTTTGAGGGAGCGCCAAACATGCAGGAAGCTTCACTCGTTACCGTGGTCCTCAAGCTGACACGGGAGACCAAGAACACCTACCGCTACGACGCATCGGAAGATGACGCACCGGTGGGGAACATCTACATTCAAAAGAAGGCAATGCCCAGCGGAGCGCCGCCGGAGTTGGAGCTTCAGTTGAGGGCCAAAAGCCCCTGAAGCTGCCTGGCTTTTGGCAGTCACGACACTGTAGAGCAACCAAGTTGTTTTCAAGGGAGGGACGCCCGATGCCGACACGACGGATCAGCTCCAAGAGAAGGGTCTCCGCCTTTCCCAAAGACTTCCCGGAGCGCCTGAAGCGATTCAAGAAAGAGTCTGGGCTGTCCTGGGCCGAACTCAGCCGGCGCCTGGGCGCCCATCCCGAAACCGTGCGGCGCTGGAAGGAGGGGCAGGCCAGGCCCAACGCGGAAAACATGCTGGCCCTTTGCCAATTGGCCGACGACCTGGTCCTGGGCCGGCTGATCCGGGACTGAACCGGGCAGGGCTGGAACACTAAAAGGGGTTCAAAGGTGGCTGCCCCGCGTTCCGGCCCGGGCCGGACAGCAAGGCCACGGGTAGGGGAAACCCCGTAGGCGCCGAACAGTGGAACAGGTTGCCTGCCGGCGGCTTTGCCCAAGTTCAAATCGGCGGGGTGGCGGCAGACAGTTTGCTGACAGTCGGGCATTGCGTTTCAGCAAGGGAATCACCATCTTTGACGTACATTCAGCGCTAATGCCTTTAGGGTAGCGTGCAAGACCCAGCCGTCCACGGGAGGCAGCCGGTTCCCGAGGAGTGGCCGGAGGAAAGGAGCAACAACGTGTCCGATGAACACGAGGAACTGGAGCCCGGCGAATTCCGCCGGATGATGGAGGGGGTGGGCCGGGAGGAAATGCTGCGGATGGTCGCGCGCCTGACCAGGGACATCGAGGAGAACCCGGAGGACGCCAGGGCCTTCTCCGCCCGGGGCTGGCTGTACGGCGAGTTGGGGGACTTCCGCCGGGCGGTGGAGGACAACGGCCGGGTCATGGAATTGGACCCGGGAGACGTCAGCGCCTACCTGAACCGGGCCCACGCCCACTCCGAACTGGAGGACTACCGGGCCGCCATCGAGGACTACGATGTCGCCATCCGGCTGGCGCCCGGCGACGCGGTGGCCCACTACTGCCGTGGCGCGTGTTACGCCGAGCTGGGCAACCTGGGCGGGGCGGTGAGCGACTTTGACGTGGCCATCCTGCTGGACCCGGATGACGCCGCCGCCTACTACAATCGGGGACTGACCTACGGCGAGCTCGGCAACCATCTCCAATCTGTGGAGGACATGAGCCGGGCCATCGAGTTGGAGCCGGACCTGCCGGAGGCCCACTACTTCCGGGGGATGGCCTACCGCGACTTGGGAGAGACGGAGCGGGCCATCCTGGATTTTGACGCGGCCCTGGAGTTGGAGGAGAACTACGGGCTGGCCCGCTACGCCCGGGGCATCAGCAAGCTGAACCTGGAGAGGTTCCAGGAAGCGCTCATCGACTTTGACGCCGCGCTCGACCTGAACCCGGGCAACGTCGGGGCGCTGCGGGGCAAGGGAGTGGCCCTGGGCAGCCTGGGACGTTACGACGAGGCAATGGAGCCATTGAACCGCTCCCTGGAGCTGGAACCGGACAGCGCGGAGACTTTGGCGGCCAGGGGCCTGAACCGCTCCAGCCTGGAGGAGTACGAACTGGCCATCGAGGACTACACGCGCGTGATCGCCCTGGACTCCGGCGACCTGCGGGTACTGTACAGCCGGGGCACGTCCCTGATGCGGCTGGGCCGGTACGAGGAGGCCATCGAGGACTTCGACGCCATCATCGAGTTGGACCCGGACAACGTGGGGGCATTTCTGGCCCGGGGCTTTGCCCACGCGGAGTTGGGAGATTACCGGGAGGCCATCCGGGACTGCGACCGGCTGGTGGAGCTGTCGCCGGACGATCCGGCGGCGTACCACGCCCGGGGATACGCCTACGCGGAGATGGGGGCGCGTCATCCGGCGGTGGAGGACTTCGGGAGGGCGGTGGCCCTGAACCCGGAGGACGTTGATTCGCGGCGCAATCGGGCGACCCTATACCGGGAGATGGGCCAGCCGGGGAAGGCCATCGCGGACTACGACGAAATTATCCGGCTCCGTCCTGGCGATTCATGGGCCCTCCGGGAACGACGCCGGGCCATGGAGGAGGCGGAGATACGCTGAGCCGGCAGCGGGAAGTTGCGCCCGTCCATAGCCGGCTTCAAGTGAGTTGAAGAGGGCATGTTTACGCTATCCCACGGTTACCCCAATTTGGCAGGACGCCCACAAACTCCGCTCCTGACGGAACCGGCCACAATTGGCAGGCAAAGGTATCTGGGTCATGGCTCCTGTGCGTGATGAGGAGGTATTGATGGACTTGCTGTTGTTCGGGGTTTGGCCGATTGTGCTCACCCTGCTGGTCTGCTCTTTCGCGGCCTGGTTGTTGCCCAGAGTGCATATCTTGGTGGGTGCTGGCGTGGGCCTGCTGATGGGAATGGTGAACATGTGGGCCGGGATGTTGGGAGTTATGATGGCGGTCAAATGGAACCCCGCGGGACAAGAACTGGGAGCCGCCGTCGTTGGTTCCACGGTTGCGGTTTTCCTCGGTTGTTGCATTCCGGTAGCAGGCATGTGGCTCTATGGCTGGCTCAAGCTGAACAGAGGCAGGATTGGCCAATAGTTTATTTCGTAAACACGCCCAAGTTGGGACTGGAGAGTCCAAACCCGGGAAGAAAAGGGGAAAGCCGCCGCTGAGTCGGCGGCGGCTTTCCCTCTTGTGTGTTGGCGCGCCAGGTGGGTCGCGCCCAGGGTCAGCTAATCGGAGCCCCCTTGGGGCTGCTTGAGCATGGCGGAGCAGCCCCGCTCGTCCACGACATGGTTCACGGAGACCCGCCCGTGGCTGTCGTAGCCGGTGGTGTAGGCGAATTCGACCTCGGCGCCCCAGGGAACCCGGCCGCCGACCCGGATGGTCCCGTCGCCGGGCTTGCCGTTACTCCGTGGCCCTCCGGCGCCCTTGATCACCACGCCGTTGCGCCCGTCCTTCTTCCACGCCATGACCTTCAGCTCCACCGGGGCCACCAGTTCCGCCGGCGAGGGCGCGAACAATACCTGGTGCAGCCGCCGGAGCACGTCCCCCGAGGGAGTGCGCTTGCCGTTCATGACCTGGGAGAGCATCCCATTGCTGATGCCCGCCCGGCGGGCCGTCTCGTTCTGGCTCCACCCGTGGGCGTCCATCCGTTCCCACAGGGCGTTGGGGTCAATGGCGGGGCACTGAGCGGCCTCGATCTTCACCGGAGCGTCCAGGACCGACTCCATCCGGGCCTGGGCTGCTGGGCTGAGATTGCGCTGCCCCCGGCTGACCTGCACCACGTAGCCGTAGGTCAGTCCCGTACGGTCCGCCACCTGTCGCAGCGTCATCCCACGTTCCCGGGCTCGCTCACGTAGGTAGGTGCTTTCACCGCCGCGGACCACGCCACCCTGCCGGTGGACGACGCCCTGGGGAGGCACCTCGCCCAAGACGGCCTGGATCTTGCCGCGCATGTAGGGTGTTAGGGCCTTCTTGCCCCTGGCGACCTGGGACAGGTGGGAGGGACCGACACCCATCAGGGCGGCCAGTTCCTTGATGTTGAGGCCGCGCTCCCTGGCGGCGACGGTCAGGTGGGACTCGGCCCGGGCGGCGACGGCGCTGGCGTCGTTGGCGCCGGAGTCGAGAATCTGCCCTTGTGTCTTGGGATTGTCCTTAACGTTGGCGTTGTAGTGGATATCGGCGTTGGCATCGATGGTGATACTGGCGCTGTTGGCGATCATGTTCGTTCCTCCGAAACGCAGCGAGCGGGGCCGCCCCTTTCCGACGGGAAAGGGGCGGCCCCGCTCGTGTGCAAACTTGAATTTGTCGTGGGTTGGTTTGTCAGCGGCGGCTAAGTGAGCCGCCGCCCGCCGAGGCGGGCCGCCGTCCCCCACGGGGAGGGCAACGGGCTTGGGGTTGCCGAGACCTCCCTGAATCAGGTCATGCCGAATGCCGCTGGCGCACGGCGCGGCGTGGACGCAATGCTCCCCAGGGTCTGACGAAGCCCGGCTCTTCGCCGTGCTGACGCCCCGCGAGAGGCGCAGTCCGGCCAGGGATTCGAATGGCGGAAACGGGTAGTTGGGGGATGGAGGGCGCGCACGGGCCGGCCGGCTGTCGCGTCATTGGCGAGCCGCCCGGGGGAAGCCGCGTGGCAGCAACGAGCGCCCGGCACGTCGCCGGGGAGTGACCGGCCGGGACAAGTGGCAGCGGCGGTGGCTGCCGTGGTTGGGCAGCTACGCCGCAGCGTTGCAGAGCGCGCCGGAGCCGTTCGGTCGCTCCGGCGGCAGTGTGAGATTCAGGCGAAGGGCGTCAGCCGCTCCGCCAGTGAAACCGTGTGATTAGGAAAATCCGGGATGCCGTGATGTTTCGGTATGCCACCTCCTTGACGATGTGGGTGTTGAAGTTGGCCAGGACAACTCTGCCCCGGCTGGGTTAGATTTCCGGCTGGGGCGCTGCGAGCGGTACCCGCAGACGCCACAGCCTGGGTTGGGAACGGAGCGGGATCAATCGCACCGCACCCTCCGTCCGTTGGCAGGAGCGATCAACTCCGGCCAGCGGACGGGCGCCCAGCAACCGGGAGGGATCAGCTCCCGATCGCTGAACGGCGTCCGGCGGATGAAGGACTTGAACACTCCAGCCGCCGGACTGCCCAACGGGAGAAGGGCTTGACACTCCAACCCGTTGGACCGGACCGGGGAAGAAGGGATTGAGCACTCCAACCACCGGCCCGCGCTGCTTGCAGAGAGCTACGTCAAATCCGCAGCGGCAGCGCATTCCCTCGTGAGCGACTTGCGTCCAGCCCCGGCTTGAGGGAGAAGCCCCAGGTTTCTACGGCGGGAAACGCTGGAAAAGCCTGATGACGCGGATATTGTCAGCCTTCCCGACGCCCCTGGGTAGGCCGTGCGCGCCCCACCGGGCAAGTGTTAACCGGATTGGAACCGGCCCTTTCAGGGCAGCTATCTACCTGTGCAACAGCCGTAGTGCCAGCGCCAGCGCCCGGAGCGGCCACCGCAGCCGTTCCCGGCGCCTCAAGGCCCGGCGGGTTTCCGCCAGGGTGGTCCTTCGCCAGTTGGTCTGGTTGTTGCGGTTCAGGCCCGTGAGGGGATAGTCCTGCGGGGGCAGGGTCAGGCCGTGGTCATCCAAAAGCGCCAGTTCCACGGTCATGAGCCGCTCCTCGTCGCGCAGCCAGTCCAGCCCCTTGCCCCGGTCGGGGTGGCGCTGCCGCAGCACCCGCCACTCCCGGATCAGGGGCCAGGCGTCGCCGAAGACCTGCTCGTCGTCAGCGGCGGGTTCCAGGGTGGCCAGTTCGGGGAACTCGCGGCGCGGCGGACGCGGCGGGGAAGGCGGCTGGGCCGGACTGACGAAAGACGTTGACTCCGGAGTCCCCTTCCCGCCGTCCCCTTGCGCCAGCTTTCCCTCGATGCTTCGCAATGCCTGGCCGTGTTCATTCCTGAGCTCCTCAACCTCCCCGTGGACGGTCGCCAGGCCCCTGGTGGACGCCTCGGCCAGTTCCTCCACTCTCTCCATCCGCCCGGTCAACAGGTCGTTGCGTTCCAGTTGTTCCCTGGCCGGCGACCCGGCGCCTTCCAGGAGGGCCTTCTCCAGCGCGCCCCGCATCCTGCGGGACAACCGCCCGGTCTCCAAAGCCGCCGAAAGCGTGCGGTAGTTCACGCCCAGGTCTTTGGCAACCCGCATCACGCCCCTGCTCCGGACCATCTCGGTCAGGAGGACCGACAGTTGCAGGTGTTGCAGGTCCTCCACGCTGCGGCTTTCTTCGAAGATCGATTCCCGGTCGCTCATGTTTTCCTCCTCGCCGATGCCGACTTGTAAAAGTGCAACTTTCCAACGGGGCCAATGCAACCGGCGGGCGGCTTCGACGCTTGCAGAAGTGCAAGTTTCACCCAGGGAGTATGCAATGGCCCGTTGGAACGGGTCCTTACGAAAACCGTTAACAGGAAAGGTCCGATAGGAGGCCGATTTCCCCAGGTTCCAGGTTCAAAACGTCCCGACTTGCATTTCTGCAACCGGATGCGACTCCTGTACACCCCAATGACACCACGAGAGGGGCCGCTTGCGTAAGGCCCTGCGCGCCCCCGCAGGAAGGTGGGGGCGTGGGCGAGGTTATGCGGCGGGCTTTGATTGTTCACACTCTCTGGCGGCGCCGGCGAAGAGACCGGCGACCCCGACACCAGGGAGGTGAACGAATTGACCCAGGCAAGCAGACCCAGGCTCGTCCGGCGGGCGATGATGGCGGCGGCGGCGCTGCTGTCAGCCGCCGTCGTCGCCCTTCCCGCCAGCGGCGCGGCCCTGGCCCAATCCCCGCCCCAGGACCAGGACGACCTGCAACTGGTCAACCGGGACCGCCAGATGGTGGAAAGGAAGAAGGACGGCGACTTCGTGGCCCGGCCCATGTTCAGCCGCCAACTCAGCGTCCTCCACTACTCCATCCGCCACCCGGACACCGGGGACTGGCTCACCAACACCTACCGGGTGCAGGGCGGGGAGAAAAAGCTGGCCGAGGGCTGGGAGTACGCCTTCGAGTACCCGGCCCTCGCCGAACACCCCGACCTCCACCCGGAGCAAGCCTTCCTGCTGGTGCTGGCCGTCCCCCGCCAGGGCGGCGGCGACCACCACGTCTTTCACGCATTGATTCCCGTCCACCAGCCGAGGGGTCTGTGGGACAAGGTTCTGGGCGCCCTGGACCCGGACCGCTGGGCCCGGGCCGCCGCCCGCTGGGTGATCCAGGGCGTCCACGGGACGTTGTGTGGCGTGGTGGAGGGAATCACCCAGACCCAGATCGCCGAGTGCGAGGGGTAGCGGCATGAGCGACATCCTCACCGGCACGCCCCCGGAATTCACCTACCTGCATCCCGTGGTGAGGCTGGCCTGGATGACCGTCTGGGCCGTCACCTCGGCGGCTTTGGCGGCGATCCTGGGCTGGATGGGGCTGAGCTTCATCGTCCAGGAGCACCTGGGCCGGCACCAGTCGGGCTGGCGGGAGATGGTGCCCCGGCTGGTGCTGGGGTTGACCGCCGCCGCGTCTTCGCTGTGGTGGTGCGCCCTGGTCATCGACGTGGCCCACGCCGTATCCCAGTTCGTCGCCGCCTCCCTGAGCGTCACCCCGGGCGACCTGCTGCGGGCGCCTCTATTCGCCCTGCTGGCGGCGGCGGAGACCGCCGCGCCCGGCCTGGCGGTGTTCATCGCCCTGCTCTACCTGGTCTTCGGCCTCTTCGTCCTCTACCTGCTGGTGCAGATGATCCTGCGCCTGGCCTTGATCGACATCCTGATGGCATTGGCCCCCATCGCGTTGGGGTTATGGATTCTGCCCCACACCGCCGGCTGGGGGCGGCACTGGCTGCGGATGTTCCTGGTCACGGTGTTCCAGCAGGCGGTGCAGCTGATCGCCCTGGCCATGGGGTTCGCCTTCCTGGGGGAGTTCGCCCTGATCGGCGAGTTCGAGCCGGCCCAGGACTTGGTGTGGAAGCTGCTGATGGCCATCGCCTTTATGTATCTGGCCGGGCGGGTGCCGTCCATGCTGGGGCAGCACGGGACCTTCGACGCCTGGCTGCACACCCTGTACTTCGGCATGTCCCTGCCCGGCCAGATGGTGCGCTCGGCCCGGGCCGTCGGCCTGCTGGCCGGGGGCGCGTCCGGCGGACCGGCGGGGGTTGCCGCCGCCGCGACGACCACTTCCAACACGGCGGCCAACACCGGGGCCAACGCGGTGAACTCGGCGGCCCAGAACTCCACCCCCGCCGGCCAGGGCGGTCCCACGCCCCGCAGCCAGGGGCCGTAGCCAACCAAGGAACGACAACTACCGGCGCGGCTGAACGTTCGCGCCGCCGCACAACGGGGAGGTGCGCCGATGTGCCAGTAGCAGTGCGCCAATGCGCCGACGAATTGAGACGCAAACCACGAGAAAACGACTGAGGAGAAAAACTCTATGGACAACCTTACCCAGACCGTATCGAACCTGGTGGGCATCCTGCTGGGACTGGTGGGCGTGGTGGGGGTGGGCTATTTCATCTACGGGGCCTACCTCTACCTCACCGCCTCGGGCGCGCCCAACCAGATGGAGCGGGGCAAGACGGCCATGATGACCGCGTTGGCGGGGATCGTGCTGGCCCTCGTCGCCTATGGCGTCGTCGAACTGGTGATGAACGCCGTGGTGGGCAACACCGTGGACCCGAAGATCCCCGATCCCAAGAAGATCAAGTAGGGGGTGGAGCATGAGAGAGCACGAAGTGCCGACCCACGTGCAGGCCGAGGACAAGGCGCTCCTGTGGTTCACCTTTCCCCAGGTGGTGGCGGTGGTGGCGGTGTGCGCCGTGAGCTACGGGGTGTACCGCTACTTCCCCTTCGGCCCCTCGGGGCTGAAGTTGGCCGTGGCCGTGCTGCTGGGCGCGGCGGGCGTGGCCCTGACCGTGGGCAAGGTGGGCGGCCGGGGATTGCCCCTGGTGGCCGCCGACCTGCTGAAGTTCCGGCTGGGGGCCAGGGGCTACGCCGGGTCTCCGGCGGGACTGGCGGTCAACGAGCCGCCCCCGCAGCCCGAGGCCAAACCCGACCCGCTGCGGCTCCTGGCGAATACAGCGGCCAGCAGGCTGGAGAAGTTCCGCGAGAGGCGCCGGAAGCGCAGGAGCCGCCGCACGTTCCGGCCCCACCGCTGGCTGGGACGCCGCCGGAAGTCCGGCAACGGGGCCAACCAGACGCAGGCGGAGACCGGCGGTGGGAAACGCCGGGGCCGGTTCCTGGCGGCGGCCGGACTGCTGGCGCTGGCCGTCGTGGCGATGCCCGGCAGCGCCCTGGCCGACGACCCGGACGACAACCCCTACGGCGACGCCTGGCGGCTGGGCGAAATCTACTTCGAGCCGCCCGACCCGGTGCCGGGCCGCCGCATCTACGTCGAGCGGCTGGCGGTGTCCGGCGACACCGCCGCCGTCACCCTCCGGGCCGCCCACGACCTGGACCTGAAGGGCCGGGTCTTCGGAGGCAGGACCGGCAGGACCCTGGAGATGGGCTTCAACACCGGCCTCGCCGCCGGAGAGAGCAAGAGCCACAACCTGATCCTGGACGGCCCGGCGCCCTCCTTCACCTTCTCGTGGCAGGACACCTTGGGGTTCTCCGGCGCGGCGTCGCTGAAGAGCCATCAGATTCCCTACCCCCTGCCCTCGGTTGACGGCGACCTGTGCGACCTGGCGGTCACCTCCCTGGAGTGGACGCCGGGGCGCATCAGCGGCGTCATCGCCTCGGAGTGCATCGCCGAGACCCGGCACGAGGAGGACCTGCCGGTCTACGGCGGCCACTTCAGCCAGTCGGTTCCGGCCCTTCTGGATGCCACTGTGACCGCCGTCGCCGGAACGGTCAGCGTCACCTGGGGCGGCCACTCGACAACGGCCACCTTCGTCCCGGACGGCGAGACCGCCTTCGCCCTGCCCGTCGCCAACGCGAGGGCGGTCAACGAGCTGGAGATCGCGGCGGACCTGACGGCGACGCTGAACGTCCCCCGCCCGCCCATGTTGCAGACCACGCACCACCCGGCCCGCACCGACGTGCACACCCGCCGGGTGACCTGCGCCTGCGGTGAAAGCTCAACGGTCAAGACGGTGCGCGTCTACGTCCACCACCCGGAGCACGTGCGCGCCGTGGAGGTGCAGCGTTCCGACGTAACCCGCACCCGGACGGCGAGCATTCCCCTGGCACCCGCCCCCATATCCGGAGTGAGTCGGGCGGTGGGCCTGGGCGCCGACGCCCCCTACCAGGCCCTCTACGTTCCCCCGCCCCAGCCCGAGCCGCCCAGGGCGGAGCAGACCCCGGTGGGCGGTTCCAACTGGTGGAGCTGGCTATGGCCCGGAAACTGACCGCCCTGCTGTTGGCTTTTCCGGTAGTCCTGTCGTCGGTGGCCGCCAGCCCCGACGACGAGATGAAGGCGATGGCCGACGCCTTCGACGCGGCGCTTACCGGCATGGCCTACGCCGGGGCGGGCCTGTGCCTGTTCGCCGTGGTCTGGGCGGGATTCGTGCTGATGGCCGAGGGAGCGGAGGGGGAGGGAAGGGGCAGGGCGCGCAACGCCGTGTTCATGGCGGTGGTGGGCCTGGTGGTGGCGCTGCTGGCCAAGGCCATCGCCCTGGCCGTCAGCGGCGGCGTCATCCCCAGCCTGTAACGGAGGAACGAAAGTTGCAAGCAAAGTTTCAAGCAGTGAAATCTACATTTCCCAGGATCAAGAGGCTGCCGTTCCCCGGCAGGAGCCGCGAATTTACCGCGCCGGAGAACGGCCAACCGGCGGAACCCGCCGCCGAACCCAAGGCGCCGCCGCCGCTGTCCCTGTTCTTCATGCTGTCCCACCTGGAGGACGACGGGCCGGTGCGGCTGGACGGGGTGAAGCTGGCGGTATTGGAGGTGATGGGCCTGGAGCTGGACGAGCCCAAGATGGGCGCCTTCGCCGGATCGCTCAACGCCTTGGACTTCCCGGTGCAACTGCTGGTCAGGCAGCACCCGCCCATGCTGACGGCATTGAGAGATAGGCTGAGCGAGGCCCAACCCGAAGACCTGCCCCGGCAGACGAAGGACGCCGCCGACAGCCTGGGCCGCCTGCTGACCACCCTGGAAAACCGGGAGGGCATCCTGGACCGGCGGTTCTACGCCGTGTGCGAGCACGGCCGCGCCGACGAGCTTAGGGCGCTGCTGGTGCGGGCCGGTCTCGGCGTATTCCCGTTGAACGGCGAAACCCTGAAGCTGCTGCTCCTGGCCTGCGCCCTGGGCGGCTCGCCCCAGGAACGGGACGAGGACGCCGAAATGGAGGTGGAGGTGAACCGCCGGGACATCCGCATCGGCGACCACATCACCCGCTCATTACACCTGGGCAAGTGGCCCCGCAGCCTGGCCCCAGGCTTCCTTCAGGGATTGATGGCCGCCGGAGCGCCCATGGACCTGGCCGTCCACCTGGGCGCCATCCCCACGGAGCAGGCGGCCCGTACCCTGGAGTGGCAGAAGGTCCGTTTCGAGTCGGCCCAGTCCCTCTCCTTGAAGCGGGGCCGCTCCATGTCCCCGGAGGCGGAGATCGCCCTGGAGGACGTGAGCCGCCTCCGGGACGAGGTGCAGCGGGGAAGGGAGAGGCTGTTCCACGCCTCCCTCTCCGTCACGCTGCACGCCGCCGACCACGACACCCTGAAGGACCTGACCCAGAAGGCCCGCGCCCACTTCGCCGCCACCCTGGGCAAACTGGACAACCTGGCCTTCCGGCAACGGGAGGGGTTGCTGTCCACCCTGCCCCTGGGCCTGAACGCCGTGGCGGTGTGGCGGACTCTCGACACATCGTCTCTGGCGCGGCTGTTCCCCTTCTCGCCGCCGGACCTGGACACCAGGAGCGGCACCCTCTACGGCATCGACCTGCGGGCCTGCGCCCCCATCGTCTACGACCCCTTCGACGGCACTCACCTCAACGCCAACACCGCTGTCTTGGCGCGGTCAGGTTCGGGCAAGTCCTTTGCCACCAAGCTGGGAGTGCTGCGGGGGCTTTGCCGGGGCGTGCGGGCCTACGTCATCGACCCGGAGGGCGAGTACGCAGACATGGCCCGCGCCGCCGGAGGGCGCGTGCTGTCCCCAGGGGTGCCCGGCCAGGGCATGAACCCCTTCGTCATCGACCGGGGCGACTCGGAAGAACTGCTCCAGCGCATCGGCAGCCTGAGACGGTTGATCGAGGTGATGGTGGGGGAAAGGCTGTCCGCCGAGCGGCGGTCGTCTTTGGACCACGCCCTGGCGGGCTACTACTCCGAAAGGCGGGAGCGCACCGGCTTCCGGGACTTCTACGCCTACCTGCAGGGGGAGACGCCGGAAATTGCCCACCTGCTGCGCCCCTTCGCCACCGGCAGCCTGCGGGACCTGCTCTCCGACGAGGGCGACGACCTGCTGGCCCGGGAGGCCCTGGTAACCGTCTTCGACCTGCACCTGCTGGAGCCGGAGCTAAGGCCCGCCGCCGCGATGGTCTGCACCGAGACGGTGTGGGCAGCAGCCGCCCAGGACCCCCGGCCCCGCCTGCTGGTGGTGGACGAGGTGTGGAGCATCATGCAGCACCCCGAGGGCGCCGCCTTCATGGTCTCGATGGCAAAGCGGGCCAGGAAGCACCGGCTGGGTTTGCAGTTCATCACCCAGGACGTGCAGGACCTCCTCTCCGAGGACCCCTCCCGCGCCATCACCGGACACTCTGGTCG
The DNA here is from genome assembly GCA_965207025.1 of Dehalococcoidia bacterium. Lineage (GTDB taxonomy): Bacteria > Chloroflexota > Dehalococcoidia > Lucifugimonadales > UBA3495 > Bin87. Next base: position 25,362 of record OZ242258.1, read on the forward strand.
TGCCCTGCTCCAGAACGCCGCCTTCAAGCTGCTCTTGCAGCAGGACGCCGCCGCGATTTCCACCGTGGGCGAAGCCTTCGACCTGCCCGAGGAGCTGCAACGCTGGCTGCTGTCCTGTCCCCGGGGCGACGGGCTGCTGCTGGCGAGAGGCAACCGCTTTCCCGTGCGCATCGAGGCCACGCCGGAGGAGACGGAAGTAATCGAGTGGCGGCCTAGGCCAAGACATTGAACCCGGAACTCTGAACCCAAGACTCTGAAACCGGAACCTAATCCAATAGAAAGGAAATTTGCATGAATAAGAAAGCCAGAAATATCCTGCTGGGCAAGCGGGAGGCGGAGAAGCCGCCGGTCCTGCTGGCGGTCACGCCGCCGCGCACCGGCGAGCGCACCCTGCTGGGCGTGGAGAACCTGCTCCAGTCCATCGCCGTCCCCGAACCCTTCTCCATGGAGCTGGCCGCCGACGTGGACGGCGTGAACCTGCTGGTCCGCTGCCAGGACGATAGGGTGGTCCGCCAGCAGCTATCCGCCCACTACCCCCAGGCCCGCGTCCGCCAGCTGCCCGCCGACGCCGACCCCATGATACTTGGCGACGGCGAGCGGGCCGGAACCATTTCCCTGCGGGCGGAGGGGCCGGAGTACGTGCCGCTCCGCACCTTCCGGGACGACGACCTGCTGGACCCGGGCTCCGACCCCCTGCTGGCGGTCATCGGCGCCCTGTCCAACCTGAACCGGGGCGAAAGGGTGGTGGCCCGGCTGCTGCTGCGCTCCCTGGGCCCCGACTGGTCCCAGCAGCACCAGGCAAGAGCCCACCGGCGGGCCGTCCCGGACAACCGGGAGCCCTCCTACACCTACCAGACCGGCCCCCTGAAGCTGGACGGCGTGACCATGGCGGTGCTGGGCGCGGTTGCCCTGGCATCCCTGCGGGGCTACCTGTGGGTACAGGACGGCGAGTATCTCAAGGCAGTCCTGCTGGGCGCGGGCGCCGCCGCCGGCCTGGCTTTGGCCGGCTGGGGCTGGTGGCGCTGGCGGCAGGGCCGAAGGCGGGTCTACGATCCGTTGCTGATCCGGGAGAAGGTCTCCCGCGTCGCCTTCGACGCCGAGTTGCAGCTCACCGCCGTCATCCCCGAGGGGGAAAGGCTGCCCCGCATCGGCGAACTCCTCACCCCGGTGGTGGCCGCCTACCATCACTTCGACCACCCCGCCGGGGCGGGGTTCAAGGTGGGCGACCTGCGGGAGGCGACCTCCCCGTCCGTCGGCCTGCACCCGTCGGGGCCGGGGCTCTTCGGCGAGCGCAGCGTCCTGGGGGTGCGGGAGGTTGCCGCCCTGTGGCACCCGCCCGGCGAGCGGGACGAGACGCCCCTGGTGGAACGCTCCGGCTCCCGGGCCCTGCTGCCCTCGGCCCGCAGGGTCGGCGAAGGGGCGCTGGTGGGCCACGCCACCACCGGCGAGAACCGGCCCATCCGCTTCCCCGAGGACCTGCTGCGCCGCCACCACCTCTACGTGGCCCGCACCCGCATGGGCAAGTCCACCCTGATGGGCCACGTGGTCGCCCACAAGCTGGAGGAGAAGGCGGCGGGCCGCGACCACGACGCCATCATCGTCGTGGACCCTCACGCCGACCTGGTGGCCGCCATCCTGGAGCAGGTCCCCGAGTCCCTCATCGACCGGGTGAAGCTCATCGACCTGGCCAACGAGACACGCGCCCCCGGCATCAACCTGCTGGACACCCGCGTCTTCGCCGATAGGGACCGCACCGCCGACTCGGTGGTCAGGGTGGCCAAGGGACTGTGGGAGCAGTGGGGGCCGAGGATGCAGTCCATCCTGGAGCACACGGTGAAGAGCCTCCACGAGGCCAACGCCCACCCGTCCACCGCCGACGATAAACAGCACACCATCCTGGACGGGCTGAAACTCCTCTCCGACGAAGTCTTCCGCGCCTCCGTCCTGGCCAGGGTATCCGATCCCTACATCCTGGAGTGGTGGGGCCGGGACTTCGGCAACTGGCACCGCCAGTACCGGGCCGAGGCCCTGGCCCCGGTGCAGACCCGCCTCTCCTACTACGCGTCGTCCAAACGGGCCCGGGCCGTCCTGGGCCAGCCCCGCTCCACCATCGACCTGCGGCAGACCATCCGCGAGGGCGGCGTGCTGCTGGTGTCCACCGCCCAGGGGGTGGTGGGAAGGGACGTGGCCGCCCTGGTGGGCGCATCGCTCCTCAACCTGGTGGACGCGGTGATCCGGGAGCAGGGCGGCGTGGCGCCGGAGGAAAGGCGTGGGGCATTGGTGGTGGTGGACGAGATGCAGTCCATGCCCGGCGTCGATTACGAGTCCATGCTCAGCGAACTGGGCAAGTTCGGGGCCAGCTTCATTCTGGCCACCCAGAGCCTCGCCAAGCTGAACGATCTCTCGCTGACCATGCGGGACACGATCCTGGCCAACGTGGGCTGCCTGGCGGTGTTCCAGGTGTCGGGCAGCGACGCCAGGCAACTGGTGTGGGAGTTGGGCAAGGACCGGGTGTCCGAGGACGACGTCGTGTCCCTGGACGTGCACCACTGCTACGTGCGGGCCACCGTGGGCACGGAACGGCTGCCCGCCTTCTCCATGATGGTGCGGAGGCCCGACGACGGCAACCCGGCGGCGGCGGAGCGCATCCGGGCCGCCAGCGCCGCCTACACCCGCGCCGTGGGCGGATTGGCGGGTCTGACCGCCGCCGAGATGATGGGAGAGGAGAAGGTCGGCGAGTACCGCCGCCTGCTGGCGGAGGGGCAAAACGAGGGGGCCAACGACGACGGGCACACCGGGCGCGAGCCGCACCACGGAAATCCCCCATCCCCGGCCCGGGAGCCGCGCAATCCCGTCAGCCGTCGCAAGGACGCCGCTGGCGAGGGAGGTTCAAGGTGAGCCGCGCCTCCTCATGTGAAAGGGAACTGCTGGGCGCAATGGCGGAGATGCCCTTCCTGGACCGGCTGGAACTGGCCGCCGTAACCGGCTGGTCCAAGGGTACCGTGTACCGGAACGCGGCCAGGCTGGAGCAACGGGGACTCGTCGCCTCGGTGCCCCACGCCACTCCCGTCATCCCCCGCACCCGCCGCTACCATCTCACCGCCGACGGACTGCGTTGCCTGGCCGAGGCCACCGGCGATTCCATGGACCGTCTGCTGAGAACTCGTCCGGTCTCCCATTCCTGGCTGCGCCTGCTGCTGGAGCGGCTGGACGGCGCGGCGGTCATATACCGCCTGGCCTCGGCGGTGTCCGAGCCGGCATTTCCCGTCCGCTTCCGCTGGTACCGGGCTGCCCCGCTGGACGCCGCCGTCACCCTGCCCGATGGCCGCACCCTGGGCGTACTTCGCCTGGGACGGACCGCCGGCCGTACCGGCTTCGGCAAGCGGCTCCGGCGGCTGGCCGACGGCCCCCGGCCCGGCCTGGTCCTGGTGATCGTTCCCGACGAGACTCGCCTCCGGCACGCCGGGCGCCTGCTGGCCCAAACTCCGCTCAACGTCCTGCTGGCCCTGGAAGAAGACGTGGCCCTGGCCGGCCCGGACCGCCGAATCTGGCGACCGCCGGCTGCCAACGCCTTCCTGGGCTTGCGCCATGCCCTGGGGAGGTTGCCCGCCGGAGGCGCGCTGTTCGAGGAGACGCCGCCGTCGCGCCTCGCCCTGCCCGGCGACAACTACCACAGCGCCTTCACCCCGCTGCTGGCGCCCGCCGAAAAGCGGGCCCTGGACCTGGCCGCCGACTGGCCCTGGCTGTCGCGCCGGGAGCTGGCCGCCCTGCTGGGCGTGTCGGAACCCCGCGCCTCCCAGGTCGTCGTCTCCCTGGAAACTCGCGGCCTGCTGGCCAGGCCGCCGGAGGCCGGAGGGCGGATGGCGCTCACCGACCCGGGGCTGGCGGCGCTGGCCCGCCGCGACCGGGCCTCGGTGGCCGCCGCCTGGAAGGGGTCCAGCGTCGCTCCCGTGGACGAAGGCAGGCCCCTCCATTGGCGCAACGTCTCCGGCGGCAGGAGCCGGCAGTTGCTGCGCAACCTGGATCACACCGCCGCCGTCCACGGCTTCGTCGCCAGCCTGGCGGCGCAGGCCCGCTGCCTGGACTGGGAGGTCCTGCAACTGGACCCGCCCCACCGGGCCTCCCGCCACTTCCGGCACCGGGACGGCCCGCGCTCGGTGCATCCCGACGCCTTCGGCCTGCTGCGGCGGGGCCCGGACTACTCCGAACCATGGGCCTTCTTCCTGGAATGGGAGCGCCGCGCCGTCCGGCCCCGGACCATGACCGACCGCCTGGCTCCCTACCTGCGCTACTACTCCACCCAAAGGCCCGCCGACGACCACGGCGTCCGTCCCGCCCTCCTGGTGGTCTTCGACGACGACATCGCCGCCGGCCATTTCCTCCGCCTGGCGGAGGAGCGGATGGCAAACGCCGGCGTCAGCCTGCCCCTGTGGGTCTCGGATAGGGCCGCCATCCACGCCCAGGGGCCGCTGGGGCCGGCCTGGCGGACGCCGGGCCGGTGGGAGCCGGTCAGCCTGTTGCCCGCGCCGGCCGAGGGCCACGTCCAGGAACGCGGGGCAGGGCAACTGGCAGGACCCCGTTCTTTTCCCGATAGGAGGGGAACCGCCACGCCCTTGCAACATAGGAGCCGGCCGAGAGGCCCCCGGGGGCGTGGGGGGCGGACCGTGGTCCGGCTCGACGCGGCGGCCCTCTGGGAACGGCTGGCCCTGCTGGACCGCTCCCAGAACTGGCTCGCCAGGGAAATGGGAGTCAGTCCCGCCCACGTCTCCCTGCTGGTCAACGGAGGTCGGGCGCCTTCGGGACGCATCCAGAAACGGATGCTGAAGGCCCTCGGCGTCAACGACTTCAACCACCTTTTCACACTGGAGGTGACCGATGACCAACCCTAACGACGACCCGGACTTCGACGGGCTCCGGCCCGAGGACCGGGACGACGACTCCGACCTGCCCCAGGACGTCGACCGGCTGCTCCGGTACTTCCCGGGGCGGCTGAACCGCCTCAAGGAGGCCAGCGGCCTCAGCTGGAGCGGGCTGGCCGTGGCCCTGGGCGTGGACCGCAAGCGGGTCCGCCTCTGGGGCAAGGGTGCCGAACCCCGAGGGGGTTCCATCCTCTCCCTGTTCCACTTCGCCAGCGGGATTCCCGGCGGCATCGACATCCTCCTGGGCCTGTTCCCTGAACCGGACGTAACCGGCGACGAGGACCAGGACACGGAGGACGAGGAGCGGGATGACCAGGAGCAGGAGGAAGGCGAAGCCTAAATCCTGACCCAACCCAGGCCGGCGCCCGCCTCCCTCGACCGCGCCGGCAACCCAAGCGCCAGACCCTATTGCAAGCTATGAGCGACGCCAAGAAATACAGCGGAAAGAGCAAGACAGCCGGTGGAGAATCGGAACTGCGCTTCGTGGGCGTGGAGTTCAAGCCCGCCCTCGACGCCCAGGACCGCCTGCGCCGCCTGTTCACCATCCTGGCCGCCCACTTCGCCCAACGGGACCAGGTTGAGGAGAAACAGGACCGTCTTGCCGGCGGTCAGTCAGCCGATGACGAGGACCGGGGAGCGGAGTGACCGGTCTAACAGACCCTGCCCGTCAACGCTGCGGAGACCGGACCATTGGGTTGATTTATCATCGTCAGGGAGAGGACAATGTGGGAGAAACGAGAGACACATGAACCCAGCGGCGTCCTACGGAGAGTTGGAGGGAAGAGATGGAACTCTATCAGTTTGAATTCATTCTTCACGAACCCGAGGAGAGCCACGGTTGGATGTATCGGGCCGAAATTCCGGCCCTGCAAGGCTGCCGGGCCTGGGGTGACACCCCCGAGGAAACCCTTGAGGCACTGTGGGGAAACGCCAGAATCCTCCTCCAACTCCAGAAGGAAAGAGCGGAACCCTTACCGCCCGCTACGACTCGGAGCAAGAGGACCAAGGGGATCTTCACGGTAACCGCATGACCTACCGTGAACTGCGCCGGAAACTGGAGCGGCTGGAGTGCGTCTTTATGCGGCAAGGGCAAGGTTCCCATGAAGTATGGCGCAACCCGGCAAACGGCCGTCAGACCATCATCCCCAGGCACGGCAACCGGGACCTGGCAACCGGCACCCTGCACGAGATCCGCAGGGACCTGGGAATCTCCAGGCGGGATTTCGACCAGGCATAGACCCGCTGAACACCCTGAGCCCCAGCGGCCGCCGCACGGCCCGCCTGCTCGCAAACCGGGAACGCTTAAGGAACGCGAGCATCAAGAGCGAGTTTCCAATTTCCCAATCCCGCTGGCCTTTGACGCCGGTCCGCCGCAGGAGTATCATCAGCCCTAGAGGTTGGCCCGGCGGTGGTGGAACACCCCGGGCCGTGGCCCCACCTGCGGGAACAGGTGACGCGGCGGCATTGTACTACTTGCGGACCCGCTCCCGGCAGGGGCGGGTCTGTTCCATTTTCAGCCGATGCGAACCAACAGGAGGCGACCATGCCGGGAACCAAAGTGAAGAAGCAGAAGTCCGAGGGCAACCGGGCCGCCATCTACGCCCGGGTCTCCGACAAGAGCCAGGACGGAGAGGACAAGACCTCCATAGCCGAACAGACCAGCGAGATGGAAGCCTACTGCGAACAGCGGGGCCTGACCATCGTCGCCCGCTACCAGGAGGTGGGCCAGGGCTGGTCCAAAAAGCGCAGCCAGTTCCAGAAGATGCTCAACGACGCCAAACGGGGCCGCTTCGACGTCATCGTCTGCTGGAAGTCCGACCGGCTCAGCCGGGGGATGTACCCCGCCGCCGCCCTGATGGAGGTCATCGAAGCCAGCCATATCAAGCTGGAGGCGGTGATGGACTCCATCGACATGAAGACCTTCGGCCTGATGGCCGCCATCGGCAAGCTGGAACTGGACAGCTTCCGCGAACGGGCATCCATGGGCAAGCGGGGCGCCGCCAAGGCGGGGCGCATTCCGGTCAGCAACGTCCCCTACGGCTACCGCGTCGGCGAGGACGGCCGGCCGGAGATCGTGGAGGAGGAGGCCGAGGTGGTACGCCGCATTTACCAATGGTGCGTTGAAGAGGGATTAGGAGCCACGGTCATTCGCCACCGGCTGACCGCCGAGGACGCGCCCCTGGGCCGGGCGGGCAAGCGGTGGTGGGACGGCCAGATTCACCGCATCCTGACCAACGAGACCTACAAGGGCACCTGGTGGTACGGCAGAGCCCGCTACGTCTCCACCGAGGACGGCGTCAAGGTCTACGACCAGGACCCCGAGAACTGGATCGCCGTTCCCTTCCCGCCCATCATCGACGCGGAGACCTGGGATAGGTGCCAGGAGATGCGGACCAAGCGCAAGACCTACTCGGGACGCAACACCAAGATATTCTACCTGTTGCAACACCTGGTGCGCTGCACCGAGTGCGGGATGCTGATGGGCTGCATGGCCACCAGGAAACGGACGGTGAAGCACGGGGACAAGGTGTACAAGTACGACCTGGAAGTTCCCCGCCGATACTACAAGTGCTACGGCGTGCAGCACTTCCAGACCGGCTGCCGGGAGCACACCATGATCCGGGCGGAGCGGCTGGAGGAGTTGGTGTGGACGGAGGTCAAGAACGTGCTGGCCAACCCCGCCCTGATCGTGGCCGGCCTAGAGTCGTTGGGAGAGAAGGAGGAGGATGGACTGAGTGAAGAAATCCGCAATGCGGAGAAAGAGCTGGAGAAGGTTCAGCTGGAGGAGGACCGGGCCATCCGGCTCTACGTGTCAGGGAAGATCACCGAGGCCCAGTTGGACCACCAGAGGAGGTTCATCACGGAGAGGTTGGAGAGCGCCCGCCGGAAGCTGGACGACTGCCGGGCCAGGGAGTCGGCTCAGGCGGGGCAGGTGGAACTGGCGGAGCGGGTGTTGCAGTGGGCGGAGTTGATGGGCAATGAGTTGGACGATTTGCCTCAAGAGAAGCGGCGGGAGGTGCTGCGGCTGCTGCTGGACGAGGTGACCATCAACCGCGAAAACAACCTCACGTTCACGCTGGCGATACCAACGGACGATTTGGAGTCGATTGCGCCTCCGGTATCAGATTCTCCGAGTAGAACTCGTCCACGGACTCGATGATGGCCTCCATGAGTTTGCCGGTGGGGGTGTCGTCGGCGTGCTCGGTTATGGAGACGACGCGGACGCCTTTCCTGCGCAGCATGGACTTGAAGGCGACGGCGTGCTCGCGCTTGCGGGTGAACCTCGAAAATTTCCAGACCAGAATCTCGTGAAAAGGGGCCTCCGGTTTGCTGGCTTCGTCCAGCATCTTCCTGAACTGCGGCCGGTCGGCGACTCGGCCGCTCTCGGCCTCGTCGATGTACTCGCGGACCACCAGGTAGCCGTTCTTGTCGGCGTAGTCGTGGAGCGCCCGAAGCTGGGCGGCCACCGACAGGTCCACGTCCTGGCGGTCGCTGGAAACGCGGGCGTAGAGGGCCGCCGGGGTCAGGTCGGTCTTCTTACTCATTAGGCGTTTCCTCCTGGTTATGTTCTTCAGGGTCTTGGTTGCTTGGTTGCTGCCTGACTGACAAAGCAAGGAAAGGCACGGCAATCGTCGCGATTGCTGCCAACAGCAGGAGTATCCCCAATATGAGCGGCAATTGGGGGTCAAAGGGATGGACGCGAGCTTCTGCCGCTATCCACATATACGCGCTGGCCGCGCTGCCGATGCCAACAAATATGCTGGGCGTAGGCCGGAGCCGCATCCCACCGCTGCCCAGGGCTTGGGAAAGCAGCACTGCTGCGGTGCACAAGGCGATGATTGGAGCGGATATTCCTGCTCCTCCGGTGGGGTCTTCTTGAGTTACCGGCTTGCAGACTGGTGTGTATTCTCCCGCTTCTCCATTACGGCCCCCTTGAGTTGCCGGCTCACAGACTGGAGCGTATGCTCCCGATCCTACAGCAGTAGGGTCTCCTTGAGTCGCCGGCGCGAAGAGCGGAGCCACGAATGCAGCGACGGCAATCAATCCGATTACCCAGTAGCCCCAGGTTACTATCGCGTTGAAAATTGCTTCCGCAACACTACGCAAGCTCATAATTTCCTCCTGTTCCGGGTTTATTTAGCGGGTCCTTCCCTTTCTTCGCCCTCTTCTCGTTCAGCCTGCCTGGAGCGCAGCCGTTCCAGGCGTTGCTCACGGCGCAACTCCCTCTCTTCCATGTACAATCGCAGGGCTTCTCGCACCAGTTCACTCATGTCGCGGCCCTCTTCACGCCTCACGGCATCTACATGCTCGAACATCTCCGGGGGTAAGGAGAAGGTGATGGTGCGTGATTTTCGGCGTGGGGGCATGGTCTTTTTTCACTTTGCTGATAAGCGTTTGTCTTACTATCATTATCGGCAGTCCCGCCAAGTTCGTCAAGGCGCGGCAGTCACCGCCCTGGGGTTGAATCTGGCATCGGGCCGCCACTGCCGCCGGCCCAATTGCGGTTCCAGGAAGCTGCGGCGCTCCCAGGGCACGGCGACAACAATCACCTTGGCCAAGCGTCCCTTCCAGAAGACGGACCTGGCGACAGCGGCCACGCCATCCGCCTCAGCGTATTCGGGCCGGCCGCTATGGGCAGCCCGCTCCGCCAGGGAACCGGCGGGCAGGGCCTGGTCCTTGCGGGGCATCCCGCCCCGCCGTCCGTTCAGCAGCCGGGACCGGCGCGGCCTGAAACCCGTCGTTCGCTTCACCACCCTGGCGCGCAGCACGGCGGGGGCGGTCCAGCCCGCCGGGTCGCCCCGCTCCTCTCTCTCGTACAGGACCATCATCAGGGGCACGCTGCGCACCACCTCGGCCAGCCGCAGGGCCGCCGAGGCGTAGGCGCAGCCGAAGACCTCGTGGAGGGTCGCCACGTCCAGCCCGCTGGCCCGGGCGTAGGGCAGGAAAATGTCCGGCTGCATCAGCGCCGCCGCCGCGAAGCGTTCCGCCTGCTGGCAAATCACTGGGTTCGGCCCGTCCGGGACAGGCATTCCAGGCGAGTGGATTTCGTCCATGCGCTCCAGGGTGATCTCGTACATTTCATGGAGCACGGTATGGGCCTTGGAACCCTCCCACAGGTCATCCCGGTGGTAGATGTGGTACTCGCCTCCGGGCTGGCCGACGTGGGCGCCCCTCAGCCCGTCCATCTGTCCTTCCCGCACCGTGCCGAACCCGGCCCGCTCCGCCAGATCGGTCAACTCTTCCAGGGTGGGACGGGCCGACAGCCCGAAGTAGTCCACGAAACGCGCAGCCAATTGCTCCGGGTCCAGGGCTTGGGGGCAGGGGTCGTCGTCCAGCAGGATGCGGCAGAAACCGCCCAGGGTGTTCTCCATCATTCCAGCAACCTCTTGCCGGTGAACTTCTCGTACATCTCCACGATGAACCGCTTGGCGTTGACGGTCATGGGACCGTCGGGCCGGGTGCCCACCCGGAAGGCCGGGTCGTCCAGCACGAAACGGTAGGCCCGCTCAACGTCCATCGCCTCGTCACCGTAGGGGTCGGGCTGCGGCCCGTGGCCGGCCCGTTTCAGCAACTCCTGGGCGTCCACGTTGTACAGCTCGGCCAGCTTGCGCACCACGTTGGCGCCGGGCTGACTTACTCCCCTTTCGATCTGGGACAGGTAGGAGGCGGAAACGCCGGTGCGCCGGGTCACCTCCCGCAGGCTGACCCGGCCCCGCAGCCGCTTGAGCAGGGCGCCGATGCCCTCGTAATCCTCGTGTCCCTGGGCGTCTTCCCGCAGGTCTTCGCGTTCCATGCTGTCGTCGTATTGGTCCATGCTTGCCACCCCGCTGGCCGGCGCCCCGACCCGAACAGTAGTTGTATTTTTGCGGGTTGATTGTTACATCAGAGTGAACACTTTGTCAAAACGGCGGCAAAGAGACGTTTCCACCATTGTCTCCCTCAATATTGGGTTGGTACACTCAGCAATACAGAACGGAATTTCTAAATCCAGCCCGAGTATAACCCACCGGCCCCTTCCAGGCTCTGACAAGGGTATGTAAGACGTTTTTAGGTAGGCGCATGGTGAGTAATCTCCAGGTTGGACTTGGGTTCGGGCCAAGGCTCTGGCAACAGCCAGAGTTGGGTCCAGAGGCGGCCTTGGATGAGCAATCGCCGGAGGCGTTCCATGCCGTGGCGGATCACGCTGACGGTGCGGCCCGTCCGGCGCCAGGGGTTGCGATGTACGGGAACCGGCGTCTTGGGCGGCGTGCGCAGGTTGCCTGGGTCAATGTTGCGGTCGTAGGCGTCCTCGACCCTGGTGCCATAGGCCAGGGACAGCAGGGTGGCCACCGAGAGCACCAGCCAGTGGCGGGAGACGCGGTCTGGGTCGGTGCGCCGGGTCTTGTCCCACTTCCAGCCCAGGCTCTTGAGGGCCTTGAAGCCCAGTTCGATCCAGAAGCGCAGCGCGTACCAACTGGGTCCCACCTTGTCGGGCGGCAGGTCGGTGAGGATGATCCAGGGTTCTTCCTGTTCGAGGTACCAGACCACCACGAGAGTGCAGCGGCGCTTGGCCTCGGGGGTGCTGAAGGCGGTGCCCTGGCCGATCCAGGCGGTGTCTGGCTGGGAAACGAAGCGCTGGGCGGGCAGGCGTTTGCCGCCGTCGGCGCAGAAGGTGATGTTCTTCCGGTAGCGCATACCAGGATGCCAGCCCTGCTCTCGTATCTGGTTCCAGAGCTTGGGGCTGGCAATGCCCCGGTCGCAGAGCACGATGACGGTCATTCCCTCCGTAACCGCCGGAGCCAGTTGCTTGAGCAGTTCCACGATGGGGTCCGACCAGGATCCCTTCTGATTGGCTTTGAGGATGCGCCAGGCCACGGGAATGGCGCAACTGCGGTAGAGGACGCTGATGACGATGGCGGTGGTCTGGTCGCCCTTGAGCGTGGGGTCGATGGCCAGGGCCAGGCGTTCGGAGCGCCACAGGGCCAAAACCCACCGCAGCAGGGGCGCGAAGCAGAGCGTAACGTCCAACTCAGTCCGGCAGGGACGGGCCCGGTCGCTGCCATCGTAGAGCCACTGGCGAATGTACTGGCGCAAGCTGTTCCAGTTGCCCTTGGCGGAGAGAGCCGAGGCCACGGCGTTCTGGCAGGCGCTGCCCGCCAGGATGGCCCCGCAGACCCACATTGCCAAGCCGGTCAATTGTGGCTGGGAGAGGTGAGGTAAATGCGTTTCAATCGTTTTTTGCATCTGATAGCATTCTCTGGGAAGGCGCATGGGGGACCTCCGGCACCTGGTTTCGACACACCCAGAATGCCGGAAAGCCCGGCGCCTTCCCAAGTTAAGCGCCGAGCCAGTTTTAGCCTTTACATACCCTTGTCAGCCTTCCAGGCTACCCCCGGAAGTCAGGCCGGTTCCCATAGAGAGAAGGAACCTTTGAGCAAGCAGCGAAGACTCACCCAGGACCAGGAGCGCCAGCGCATAGAAGGGCTGCGCATCCTGGCCCGCATCATCGCCCGCCACTACCTGGCCCACTCTGAACTGTACCCACAGCCCGTTGACACCTCCGATGGCCGCTCCCTTCGGAGCGGCCAGGCAAGAGAGCAGGAGGGTGCGGCGTGAAGCGCAAAACGCCCGCCTTCCGCTCCCGGCTGGACCCGGACAAGGCCTGGGAACGGCTCAAGGTGCTCAACATGAGCCAGACCGAGTTGGCCCGGCTCGTCGGGCGGTCTCCCGGCTTCGTCTCCGACCTGTTCAACGGCCGGCGCTACGCCTCCGGCGAGACCCGCCGCCTCCTGATGGAAGTGCTGGGCGTCACCCAATTCGAGGACCTGTTCATCCTGGAGGAAACCGATGACTAGCGAGCGCGAACCCTCCTGCCACCGGCGGTTCCCGCCGGGCTTCGCCCTGATGCCCGAGGACTTCCCCAGGAAGCTGGCGGCCCTCAAGGAACTGACCGGCCTCACCTGGGAGGGGATGGCCGACGCCCTGGGGGTGGACCCCCGACAGTTGTTCCGCTGGCGCAATGAGGACGGCGAACCTAACGCCGGCGCCATGCTGTCCCTGGTGCGCCTGGCGATCCGGGTGGCGGGCGGCCTGGCCCTGCTCACAGACGAAGACGTGGACGTAATTTTCAGACCGAGGAGGTAACTGCATGACATTGGCAGAGCGCAACATGCTGGCGGATTTCCGCCCTCCGGCCTGGCCGGAGGACTTCGGGCGGCGGCTGGAGGGCCTGAGGGAACTGGCCGGGCTGTCCTGGCAGGAGATGGCCGCGTTGCTGGGCGTGACCGACCGGGCCATCCTGATGTGGCGGCGGGGTGAGCGCAGGCCGTGTGGGGCCAACATCCTCGTCATCACCGAGTTTGCCCGCAGCATCCCCGGCGGCATCGAGTTGCTGTGCCAGGGCGACGCCGGGGCATTGACCTTATGGGCCAGCGTTGGCGGCGCCGAGGGTGATGACATTGAGTAGTGGCATGAGCGGCGCGGCGCGGGATCGGTACTTGCGGTTCCCCGCGCCGTCCCTGCCCCAGGACTTCCCGGTGCGGTTGGGGCGGCTGGAGGACCGGTCGGGGACTTCCCTGGAAGAGTTGGCCCTGGCCGCCGGGTTGCCCGCCCGCCTTGGGCGGCTGTGGCGCGTCGGGCGGCCTCCCAGCGACGACGAACTGCGGGCCATCGTGGAGTTCGCTTGCGCCGTGCCCGGCGGTATCGCCGTGCTGCTGCGGGACGCATCCCAGCCCTGGCCGGTCCGGGAGTAGTCGGTCTGATGAGCCGCCGCCAGCAGTGGGTCTATCACATCGAGCCGGAGGAGTTCCCGCCGGACTTCCCCGACCGGCTGGACGCCTTCCGGCAGGCCGCCGGTTTCAGTTGGCGGGGCCTGGCCCGGCGGCTGAAGGTCAGCGCCCGCCTCGTGTTTCGCTGGAAGGCCGGGGCCGCCCCCGGCTCCGGCCACCTGGTCTCCCTGTTCAGCTTGGCCGCCGGATTGGGGCTGCTTCATATCCTGCTACCTGCCGCCGCAGAACTGGAGGAGGGTCAGACGCGAAACGTCTGATGTTCATCAGTCCAGGTGGGGCGTGCAATCCTCGGTAATGGCGTTCACGGCAAACGAAAAAACTTTCCACACTATCCCGGACTACGCCATCTCGCCGATACCCGTTGGGACCCGCCCAACACCTGGAATAGATGGAAGGGCAACTGAGCTTCCCCTCTACGTGGTGGGCCAACGGGCGCAGCCCCCGGGACGGCCGCTTGCAAAACCACCGGCATTGGCCGCGTGAACGGGCTGATTGTGTATCCGTTTGAATAGCCCGCCGATCATGTAACCGATGGGCAGCGTTTCAAATCCCCCCGAGACACAATAACGTCCAGTCAGAATGGCCGCCATCTTCGATAATCTTTCTAATGGACGTCCGGCATAAGTCCTGTCCTGATTCCAAGGTGCTTGATGGGTTGCTATTCCTGCCTATGGCGCCAGAGTGAACTACCGCGGAGCGCAAGTCGTAAAGCTCCCGGGCTTCATCAAATAGCTTCTTACGTTCCTTCGCGTCGTTGCCCAGGTGCCACGCAAGGCGTAGAGCAAGCCTAAACCTTAGCTCTCCCTCATTCGGGACGTCGTTCAAGTACAGAGATTCCAAGGCGATGCCGAGGTCAATGAAGGAATCGGTGGTTCTCTGGTTGGATTTCGACTTCATCCACCTGTCCACGGCCACATCCACGCGGCCGCGGACGGAGCCTTTCATAGCGGTTCGTGCGCGAAACAGAGACATCGCATTACTCACGTCTGCTTCCACGATTTCCATATCAGCGTGTCTTCTCTGTTGAGGCTCAACGTAACTGCCACCGCTGCGGAAGTAAGGGCCAGTCCATGCTTCGCAATCGCCCAGGTTGCTCCACCATACGGTATATCCGACCGGATGGTTGATCACCAGGGACAGCGCTTCGCAGAAGCCGGCCGCATAAAATCCGTCGCTGTCGTCCCCTACATTTTTCCTGACAAACACCTCATTGATGTCGCCGGCAGACTCCAACGTCCGAGGGTTCACGAATATCGGGCGGACGGTCATCTCTTCAACCAGTAAAGTTTTGTTCCTTGAATCAGTCACACGATGCCCTACCATCGGGCTGGCCGACGTTAAGACAGACGGCAAGGTGGTCGTGTCGCTGGGCGCCGGTTCGAGCCGTGCGCCGGAATGTATTTGGATTGGGTGGTCGATCCGCACTCCGTCGATTATCGTCATAGCCTGGTAACCGGCGCTCGTCTTTGCGACACATTCATAGAAGTTCCGAGCTGCGTATTCCTCTCCTCGGAGGATGGTGATGTTCAGTAGATGCGCGATCAAATCATCTACCCTGAACCCGCTCACCCCGCCGCCGACAGTGGCGATCACCGCCGATTGCAGTCGGTCTTCATGGATGTATTGGCCCAAATAGCGCTCGATCACAGTGCGCAATTGACGGTTTGCCGTTGCCGAGTTGATCTTCAACCGTGGTGTCCTGATGTCAGCATGGTTGCGCATCTGTAGATAGGACCGATACCGGTACAACTCCACAGGGCGGTCCCCATCACTTTCCTCTTGCACCAACGTGGAAACAGCGTGCCGCAAGATACTCGCGAGTTCGGTTACATTGGCTGTGAACATGATTGCCACCCCAGTCGCTGTCACGGTGTCCGTCCCACTCAGCCCCATCACGCTACCCCGACCGGATTATGCGTCTCCGGTGTTCGGCAAGGAATCCCGCGCCTGCCGGCCTAGCTCGGTCAGCCGGTATCCCTGCGTCCTACTCCGGGGACGGTCCGGCTGGGTCATCTCCACCAGGTCGGCGTCTAGCCCGGGTTGCAGGTAGGTCCTTGCGAAATGTCGGCGGTCCTTCAACCCTAGAGCATCCATAAGCTCTGCCCGGCTCATCTCTCCCTGCAAGACGGCGATGAGCCGCCCCACATGGGGGGTAACATGAGGGGTTTCATGGGGGGTAACATGAGGGGTGGCGGCCTCCAACGGGCGCGGAAAAGTCACAGTCACCCAGTCGGGGGACACGTCAATAGCCGGTTCCGCGATGCCGTGCTCACGGCAGGCGTCGTGAATCCGGCGGATGCCGCTGCCAATCTGCTCCACCAGTTTCATCCGGTAGAGCATACTGAACAACAGGGTATTGCGGGGGACGCTCCTGCTGCCCAGGTCTTCCTCCCGCATACCGGCGGGCAGACCCCCAGGCGTAACGATTTCCACCCGGTCCTGGAATATGTACACCTGCACGTTGGCAGTGCTGCGATAATCCCGGTGTGCGATGGCGTTGACCAATGCCTCCCGGAGGGCGCTTTCGGGCAACTCAAGCCTCTCGTCGCGCCCCCGGGCGTGGGGAATGAGGGCGGAGCTTAGCTTGGCCTGGAAGTAGGCCATCACCTCTTGGTAGATGGCGTAGAGGTTGCCGTGAAATTCCTTGCGGTCCAGGATGTGGGTTTTGGCGCTCCCCCGGAAGACGGCGCAGGTTACGCCAGCCTGTAGGGTGAAGCGGGTGATGTCGTCAGCCAGTAGCCAAGCTCCAGCATGGGTCATTCTGGTGTCTTTGACCAGGTGCAGGTTCTCCAGCACCGTCATCGGATTCAGCCCGAGGTCGATGCCGGCGTGCTGGGCGAATTCGGCCCAGCGGATGGGGGTGATTTCCACCGAGAGGTCGAAGGCGTTGCAGGGCGTCTCGTCCAACCGAATCAGACCTTCCTTGAAGAAGAAGTCCCTAATCTCATCGCGGGACAACTGCTGGCAGGTCGCTCCCTCCCGGATAAAGAAACGACCCCTGAAGGAGTAAGGTTTGCCGTGCTGTTCCGGCACCGTGACCCGCAGCACCTCTCCTTCGCTTTCCACCTCCACGGCCACTGGTGGATCCGCCGAGCGGGCGAAGCTCTGTACCTGGGACTTCACCCGGTTGTGGTCTTGAACCCCTATCACGGTTCCGGCGTCGTCAACACCAATGAGGATTACGCCGCCGGTGGCATTGGCAAAGGCGCAGATCTCCCTGCCGAGGTCGGAAGGCAGGGACTGCTTGAACTCGGTGGTGAACCCTTCGCCCAAGGCAATAAGGTCAGCTAGGATTGGCTCGCTCATGCTGCAATACGGTTCTCACGCGTCGGATGGCGTTTCATACCCGTCGTCCACGGGGAGGTCTTTGAGGTGGGCAGCCTCAACCGCCAATTGGTCGCAACGCTCGTTCTCAACGTCTCCCGCGTGCCCCCTAACCCATCGAAACTCGACCTCGTGGGTCTCGCATAGCTCGAGAAGTTTGCCCCACAGGTCGGGATTGACGGCCCGTTCCCGCTTGTTGCGCATCCAACCGTTACCCCGCCAACGCTTGGCCCAGCCCTTCTCGATGCCCTCCACCACGTACTGCGAATCGCTGTTCAGCGTGACGCGGCAGCTTTGGTTTAGAGCTTCCAGGCCCTTTATTGGCCCCATCAACTCCATGCGATTGTTGGTGGTACGGCGATAGCCGCCGCTGAGCTCGCGGCGATGCTCGCCGTAAATCAGCACAACGCCGTACCCCCCCGGACCGGGGTTGCCGGTGCAGGCCCCATCGGTGTAGATGACGACGTGTTTTTTCGACGACATCAGGCAGACGCCTTGGCGATGGCGTCGGAACTGAGTTCGAATCCGGCCTCCGCAAGCCGTTGACAGAGTTTCACCGCGGTTTCCTTCACATGGTTGTTGAAGCCCAAGTAGATGATTCCGCTGGCGTCCGAGGGGACCTCCACGTGCCCTTTCTTTAGGATGGCCACCCGAGGCCTCCCAAAAGCGGCAATCAGCATCCCCATTTCCATGACCACGTTCTGCCGAGCGCGGGGTTCAGCTTTCTCTGGGCCGTCCTCCTGCTTGTATCCCATGTCATCAGGGGTCAACAACACGATCCCGAACCGATTGCCTTTATTTGGGGACAGTATTTCATTCTCCAGGGCTTCAATAATCGTCAGACCGCTGCCCGAAGTGATTCCCAGGACAAACGGATCCAAGTCCAGGCGATGAAGAACCAGCTCAAGCTGCTCACGGGCGGTTTCATCGTGCCCGTACACCACGAAGACCCTTTCGGAAACCGCATCAGAAATATCTGTGGGAGCGATGGGCGACGACGGCTTATCAATGACGGCGGCCGGTGCGGTTGGTGCAGCAATAACCGCCGGCGGGGGTTCGCCGGAGAGTGCCTGCGCCAAGGCCTCTTCTAGCTGTTGACGTGGAGTTGCCGGTCCTTGAACTTGCAAGGTGCCGGTTGAAGTCCACCAGTTGAGGACGGCCTTGTCTTCACTCCGGAAGACCTTTTTGCCGCTGTCGTCTTGCCAATCACCTTTGTAGCCCAACCCGGACACAAGGGCTTCGAGTTCACCGAATTCCCCGCGAAATTTCTCCATGCAACCTCCGTCAAACGGCACTGCAAACGCCCTTTTCTTACGTCTATTATATCCCCCGTGTACATCCCAGCTGCTCTTCCATGGACGCTCCCTGCCGGAACGTCCGGTCGTTGTCGGTGTGGGCAAACAAGGAGGACGACTATGTTGAATGCGACGATGTGGCTCTTAGCTAGGTGGTGGATCGCAGCCGCCGCCATAATTGCGGTCTTGGCATTCCTTCAGGCTGGGATCGAACAAGAGGTAACGATGCAAGACGGCTTGGTTGCGCTGTGCGTGGCAACCGTCTTTTTGATCGAGGCAATCAGGGAGCGCCGGGGCCTGATGATTCTAGGCGGGGTAGGGGGCATCGCCAGTTCGTATCTTTGGGTTGCCAATGGCGCTCAGGCGTCACCATTCGATCTTCAGCTGTTGGCGCTATTGGGGCTGCTTTTCCTCATGGCGATGATAGCAGGCTTCGGGCTGATGCTCCCGTTAATCGGGTCTAGCCAAAGCTGGTCTGGCGTTTTGATGATAGCGGTGTTCGTCCTATTGATGGTGGCGGTGTGGGCGATTTTCGAGTTCCTGTTGCCATAGCCGCCCACCCGTGGAGGAATTCCGCATCCCTCTCATTCCGAACAATACTTGCAGACAATCGCTGCTCCCCGACAAAAGCAGAGACCGCCTGCAAAGGCGGTCTCGATCCTACCGGCTAAGCGACAGGCGTGGCCGGGATATTCAAGGCTTGCTCTCTCCCGCCCTTCCCGTTCACCTTCTGACCACCCCCTGGGGATCATTCCGGGATGCCCTCCGGTTCAGGGCGCGGTCTAGGGCGGCGAAGACTTCGGCAATTTGACCGGGGTCTGCGCCGGCGGGAGGTTCCTCGCGCCACAGCAGGCCGTGGGCCACCAGGCCGGCCACTTGGAGCAGGCAGTCGGCGGCAGCGTCTCGAAATACGGGGCCGCAGATTACCCGGTCTATGGGAAGGTTGCGGGTGTGCCAGCCGTCGCCGCAGGCGCCGACGCGCACGGGCACCGGGTTGTGGTTGCGCAGCCGCTGGTAGGTACGGACCACAGTGTCCTCGGGTTCCTGCCCGAAGATGAGGAGGGCGTAACCGCGTTCCTGGGCGGCGGTGGCGTTGACCCGGTTGTAGAGGCGGTCCAGGGCGACCCGGCTGAATGCCGGTATGTCGTCGGTGTCCAGGCAAACGTTGATCACGCCGATGCCGCCGCTCTCCACGGCAAAGTCCTCGACCAAGTGCAATCCCTCGGCGGCCACCTGCGCCCCGGGGCGGGATGACGGGTGCCGGCGACACTCCCGATGACAGACCAATGTGCTCTGCGGGACGCCGGCAGCCAGGTGGCAAGGGCGTAGCTCGCCGTCGGCGGAGATGCCGTAATAATGCTCCAGTTCCTGCCGCCAACGCAGCAAGCGGCGGTGCAGCCGGTTCCAGACCCGCACGTCCACCCCCAGGGCGGTGCGGACGTGAAAGCGGCGGCCCTGGACCTCCATCACGTAGTAGATTCTCATGGGTTCCTCCTTCATAGTCGGGGATAACGGTTCATCGGGGTAAAAAGGCGTAGCCCGGCGGGTCGCCGCCGCGGGCAATCCAGGCCGCTCCGAGCGGCCCGGCGCTCTCTACCAGCTCCCGGTGGGAGGCCAGGAGCGGCACCCGCACGCGGGCGCGTTTCATCTCGCTGGCCGCCACGTTCAGGAAGTGGGTCAAGGCGATGTCATCGTCGAAGACCACTAGGACCAAAGGCTGATTACCGTGATCGTCGGTGGGCCTGGGCGTGGCGTAGTAGCGCAGGTAGGGGGCGATGCGGGCGGCCATGGTGGCCGGCCGCACGGCGCGGCGCTCCCACTCCAGGAAGAAGGGCCAGGTTTCTTCACCTCGCCGGACGATGCCGAAGGCGTCGGGATGGACCGAACGCAGTTTTCCCTGGTGCCGGAAGTAGCGGGACGCCCGGCGGGGCGGGTCAAGCTGCACGACCTCCCGCGAACGGGATCGGACCTGGTGGCACAGGGCGGCGACAAAAGCGTGGACGGCGGCGGTGTGCTCGACGTTGCGGAGCAACTGGCGGGTCCGGGTCCCGGCGACGTTCCGCCAGTCCAGGGGAGCGCCGGGGTCCCGGGGCAGGGCGCTCCATCGCCTACGGGCGTCGCCCACGGAGGTGCGGTCCCGGCGAGCCAGCATCACCAGCCCCCTATCGGACAGGGACAGGCGGCGCTGCCCGTCCACGGCAACGTCAACCAGCAGGCCAAACTCGGTCAGCCGTATCGTGATTTGCGACAGGCGGGAGCGCTTCAGGCCCAGCATTGCGCCCAGGTGCCGGGACGACAGCCATGGCCAGTCGGCCAGCAGATCCACCGCGCGCTTCTCCACCGGCTTGAGGGTTGACGGCAGCAGGCAGTCGGCGTCGTGGTTCAGGGCGTCTGGTAGCGCGGCCCGCTGCGGCGGCCTCCGCAGGGGCCACGACCGGGGAGGGTCGGTGTGGGCCAGGGCGGTTTGCAGGTCCAACGGCGCGGGAGCGGAGGGAGTGCGCCAGATGGCGGCCCCGGCCCCGGCGGAAGCGGCATCGCTCTCCAGGGCCAGGAAAACGGGACCGGGCAACGCCGCCGCCAGCCTGCGGGACTGGCGCAGGCGCACCTCGTCGGGAAGCAGCATGAGCACGGCGCTGGTGGGCGGCAACTGACCCAGCCGCCAGACGCGCTTGTCGAATGCGGTGCGGTCGCTGGTGGCGCCCTGGCGGACCACGGCCAAAGTCCTGCCGTCGGGCAGGGCGACGGCGGCGTCCAGGGGCATGGCCCGATACCAGCGGAATGCCAGGGGGTGAAAAACCTGGTTGATGGCCGAGGCCAGCCGGTAGATGACGGCCACGGCGTCCAGGCGCTCCAGCAGCCCCCGCCGCCACTGTCGGGACACGGGGCGCAGGTGAAGCAACTCCTCCAGCGGCGTGCCTTCCAGCCCAGCCAGTTTATTCACGCCGGCGGCGGTGAGGGCGTGACGGCGGGTGGGGGCCACTAGGGGCGAGGCGTGGGGGACGGCTTCCACCATCCCCCGGTTCTCCAGTCGTGAAACTGCATCGTACACCGCGCCCCGGGACCAGCCGGTGAGGGCGGCCAGTTCCAGCCGGTCCAGGAAGGGCATATCGGCCAGGCGCCGCAGGGCGTCGGCTTCGCAACGGCTGAAACTCATGGTCCGTCCTCCCCGTTGCGCTCCTCCTGGCGTTCAATGAGCAACCGGCGGTAGGGGCTGAGGTCATCGCCCTCGGTCTCGTCATCCGCGCCGGACTGCGTTTCGTCAGAATGCTCAGGCTCCGCCGCTCCGGTGGGCGGCTGGAAATGCTTGCTGCGCTGTCCGTCCCGGGCCAGGTTCTTGCCGGCTTCCCCCTTCTTCTGTTCCGGCGTCGTGTTCTGGCTCTGGCGGATGCGCTCCACTTCCCGGCGCCACTCGTGGACCCGCTGGCGGCCCCGTTCCTGCTGGGCGGCGATCTCCGTCTCCGGCGTCAGGTACGCCGAGGCGTCGTCGCGGATGCGCTGGGCCACGGCCAGGCTGCCCGGTTCGGGCTTGCGTACCATCATGGAGAAGGGCGGCATCCGCTCGGTGCCCACGGTGGCGCGGACGTAGCAGTGATGCACGTCCAACGACACTACGTCGTCCTCGGAAACGTGGTCCTTGCCCAGCTCCCACACCAGTTGCCTGGCGTCGCTGCCGGCCACCTGGAACACCGCCAGGCAGCCGACGTTGGCCAGGATGGTGTCGCGCATGGTCAGCGAGAGGTCGTTCAGCTTGGCCAGGCTCTGGGTGGCGAGAATGAAACTAGCCCCGAACTTGCCCAGCTCCGACAGCATGGACTCGTAATCGACGCCGGGCATGGACTGCATCTCGTCCACCACCACCAGCGCCCCACGCCGTTCCTGCGGCGGCAGGTTGCCCTGCTCCCTAATCACGGCGTCCACCAGGTTGAGCAGAGACGCGCCCACCAGGGCGGCCACGTCTCGGCCCACCGCGCCCTGGGCGGTGGACACCAGCAGCACGCCGCCCTCCCGTATCGTCTGGCGCAGGTCGATGGTGGAACGGGGCTGGCCCAGGATGGCCCTTGCCTTCTCCGAGGAGGCGTAGTAGGAGAGGCGGGTCTGCACCGGGGCCAGGGCGTCGCCCTGGTAGTCCCTACGCCAACTGGCGAATATCCCGCCCCACCAGTCCAGCAGGAAGGGGTCTGAGACCCGGGTCAGGACACCGGTGCGGTAGTTGTCGTCGGAAAGCAGGGACAGCCCGTCCAGCAGGGTGAACTGCTCGTCGTCGCTGGTGGCCGGGTGGCGGTTGGCTTCGTGGAGGCTCTTGACGGTGTGCTCCAGGATGGACTGCATCCTGGGCCCCCACTGGTCCCACAGGCCGTGGGCCACCCGCACGACGGAATCGGCGGTGCGGTCCCGGTCGGCGAAGACGCGGGCGTCCAGCAGGTTGATGCCCGGCGCTCCCCGGGGGTCGGCCAGGTCGATGAGCTTCACCCGGTCGGCGATGGCCTCCGGCACCTGCTCCAGCAGCTCGGCCACTAGGTCGGCGTGGGGGTCGATGACCACGATGGCGTCGCCGTCCCTCCCTTCGGCCTTCTCCTTCAGCTTGTGGCTGACGATGTGGTGCATCAGGGTGGACTTGCCCATGCGGGTGCGGGCCACGTAGAGATGGTGGCGGCGCAGCAGGTCTTCGGGAAAGTGGATATCCCTGGACCGGCCCGCCGTGGTGTCGCCCACCAATGCGCCGCCCCGCACCCCCTTGGCCGAGGGCAGGAGCGCCCTTGACCCGGAGCGTTCCAGCAGGGGCGTCTCGTCCCGGGCGCCGGGCGGGTGCCACAGGGCCGCCGCCTCGCGGACGCCCAGGACGCTGCGCTTGCCGAACAGCCCTGGCCCGGCGGGGTGAAGGTTCATAATTGGCACGATAGGCTTGACGGCGCTGGCCTTGAACCTGGCCCCGGCGGGGTGGTCGTAGTGGCGGTAGGCGGCGGCCACCGGCTCCAGGACCTCCTTGGCCCGCCGGAGTCCGTCCTTCGGCTCATTGGCTTCGGGCAGCACGGCAATGAGCTCAAGCTCGCCGTCGAAGGCGATTCGTCCCACCTTCTCCTTGATGATCAGGGGGTCATAAACCCGGCTTCTCGCCTGCTTCCAGCGCCACCAGCCCCAGCCGGCCACCGCCAGGCCCAGGGCGGAACCGGCGGCCAGCGCCGCCGCCTTGAGGATTTCCCCCTGCTGCACCCACAGGTAGCCCCGCAGCGCGACCAGCGCCGCCACGCCCAGGACGGCCATGGTCACGCCGTCCAGTTGCAGGGGCCGGGTCTGGTAGGTGTAAGAGGGGTCGGGGCGCTGGTAGCCGGGGTTGCTGAAGGCCTTCTGCTGGTGGGGCTGGGACCAGTCGGGACCCAGCGAGCGCAGCAGCAGCCGGGCCAGCACCCGCTCCCCGTCCTTCAGGTTGGACAGCGCGCCGATGATGGCGATGAGGGGGTCGGAGCCCGGGTCCAGCAGGTCGTCGTCCCGGAAGGTGCGCAGGGGCACGTAGTCCGGGCCGGAGGCCCGCAGCGTCATGCCCCACGCCTGCTCGCCTTGGTGAACGAAGATGGGGTCCTCGTCCACGGAGACCTCCTGGATGCGGGCCTGGGGGTAGTGGGCGGCGAGCTGGCCGCGTACCACCTCCCGGTCCAGGCAGCGGGCCAGCAGGGTGACGCCGTCGGGGGTGCCGGCCAGTTCCAGGGCGAAGGGTTCGGGAACGGCGATGGACTGGAGCAGGTTCTCCACGCCCAGCATGGTGCGCTCGCCGGTGCGGGGTGGCGTCACCGCCAGCAGCACCGGGGCGCTACGCTGGCGGTTGCCGAGTAGGACTTTCCTTGGGTTCAAGTTCATATATTCCTTCCTTTTTGTCTCTTATCGGATTGCTCGCTGGTTATGGTTCTTGCTGCGTCTAGTGCCTGGGTCCGGGCCGCCACTCGATTACCTCGGTTTCCTCCGGCGTGGCCTCGATGCGCACGGGAAAGCGCTGCCCCCTCGCAAGGAGCAATCCGTCTCCACGCGGGCAGGAGAGCAGCCAGCGTTGCAGTTCCTCGGGCAGGTCGAAGGCTTCGCCCACTGTGCTGACGGCGGCGGCGTCCTGCTGCAACAGCAGCTTGAAGGCGGCGTTCTGCAAGAGCGCCCTGCCGGAGTGGCCGGTGATGGCGCGGGAGGAGTCCTCGGAGAGGAGGTCCTGCACGTCCTGGGTGATGAACTGCAACCCCAGCCGGTGCTTGCGGGCGCGTTTCGCCATGCTGACCATGAAGGCCGCGCCCTCGGGGTGCTGCATGATGCTCCACACCTCGTCCACCACCAGCAGGCGGGGCCGGGGGTCCTGCGCCGCTGCCGCCCACACCGTCTCGGTACAGACCATCGCCGCCGCCGGTCTGAGTTCCGGCTCCAGCAGGTGCAGGTCGAACACCGTGACCAGGGCCTCGCGGGCCAGCAGGTCGTCGCCCTCGTCGGACAGCAGGTCACGGAGGCTGCCGGTGGCGAAGGGCCGCAGCAGGTGGGCTATCTCCGGCGTCTCCTCTTGTAGGTAGGCGTAGAAGTCGCGGCAGCCCGTGCGCTCCCGCCTTTCGGAGTAGTAGCCGGCCAGGGCGTGGTCCAGACTGGAACGCCGCTCGGCGCTGAGCCGTTCTCCCACCATCACCTCGATGAGGCGGCGCAGGCTGCCGATGCGCTGCAACAACTCTTCGCTGTCGCCCCGGTCGATGACGAAGGGATTCATGCCCTGGCCTGGAACGCCCGGCGATAGCACTCTGCCGCCCGCCGCCCTCGCCATGTCGGTGTACTCGCCCTCCGGGTCGATGATGTAGGCCCTGACGCCGCGACAGATACCGCGCAGAACCCCCAGCTTGGTGGCGAAACTCTTGCCGCTGCCGGAACGGGCCAGCACCGCCGTGTTCGCGTTCAGGTGGGTGCCGTCGAAGGGGTCGTAGACGATGGGGGCGCAGGCCCGCAGGTCGATGCCGTAGAGGGTGCCGCTCCTGGTGTCCAGGTCCGGCGGCGAGAAGGGGAACAGCCTGGCCAATGACGACGTGTCCAGGGTCCGCCACACGGCCACCGCGTTCAGGCCCAGGGGCAGGGTGGACAGCAGGCCCTCGCGCTGCCGGAAGGCCAGGTTGTCCAGCTTGCCCAACGTGGCGGCGAAGTGGGCGCGGGCCTTCTGGGTCAGGTCCTTCAGCGTGTCAGCGTCGTCGGCGTGGAGGGTAACGGACAGCGATGCGTGGAACAGCCGCTCCCGGCCCCGTTGAACCTCGTCCCGCAGGCGCGAAACGTCCTCCAGGGCGATCTCCGCCTCCGGCGACATGGAGCGGCCCCGCTTGAAGGAAAGGGACTGGGCGGACTCGAAGCGGACCTTCTGCCATTCCAGGGTGCGAGCCGCCTGCTCCGTGGGGATGGCGCCCAAATGCACCGACAGGTCCATGGGCGCGCCGGCGGCCATCAGCCCTTGCAGGAAGCCGGGGGCGAGACTGCGGGGCCACTTGCCCAGATGCAGGGAGCGCACCAGGCGATTACCGATGCGGATGTCCCGGCGGTTGACCTCGACCTCCAACTCGGCGTCCTCGTCCCGCTCGTTGGGCGAGCCGCCCAGGGCGCAGGCCAGGAGCAGCAGCTTGAGAGTATCGCCGTTCAGGGGAAAGACGCCGAGACCGGCCCGCACCAGCAAGGCCCGCAGCTCGTCGGCGCGGTCGTGCTCGCACACGGCGTAGAAGCGCCGGTCCAGGATTCCCTCCCTGGTCTCAAGCGTGGTCAAGAGCCTTCCGAGACTGTCGGCGGCGTCCTTCGTCTGCTGGGGCAGGTCCTCGGGCTGGGCCTCGGTGAGCCTGTCCCTCAAGCCCTGCAACACCGGCGGGTGCTGGCGCACCAGCAGTTGCACCGGGAAGTCCACGGCGTTCAGGGAACCGGCGAAGGCGCCCAGCTTGGGCTCGTCCAGCTCCAGGCCCATCACCTCCATGACGGCCAGCTTCACCCCGTCCAGCCGGACCGGGCCGTCGTCCTCCAGGTGGGACAGCATGAAGAACAGGGGCAGGGGCGGCGGCGGTTTGGGTTCGGCGGCGGGTTCAGTCTCCGCCGCCTCGTCGGTCTCTTCGGGTTGGGACCGGCCCGGCGGCCAGCGCCGGGCCAGGTCCTTCGGGTTGGGTAGCGTCAGTTTCACCATTCACACCTCCAGATTGATTCGGGTTGACTTATGCGCCGGGCAGGACCTCGATGATTCTGCCGATGATGCCGGCCGCGATGCCCTTGGCCAGCAGCACCACCACCAGGCCGACCACGGCCATGATCACGGCGTTGCGCGCTCTGCCCCTGCCCTCTCCCTCGGCGCCCTCGGCCATCAGCAGGAACCCGGCCCACACGATGCCGAAGAAGCACAGGCCGACCCCCACGTAGGCCATGCCGGTGAGCACGGCGTCGAAGGCGGCGGTCATCGCGTTCATCTCGTCGTCCGGGGCGGCGGCCACCGACGCCAGGGCCGCCGCCGAAGACAGGAGGAAGGGGGGCAATCTCATGGCCATAGCCAGCTCCACCAACTGGAACCGCCCACCGGCGTCTGCTCCGCTTTCGGCGGCGGGGGCTTGGGCGGCGGCACGTGGAGGGCCTGGTAGGGGGCGTCGGCGCCCAGGTTCGCCGCTCGCGCCGTGTTGGACATCTGGACCAGAGGAACGCTCTCCGTCCGGGTGCGGGTAACGGGACCGCGCTGGTTCTCCACCGCCCGCACGTGCTCCTTGTGGTGGACGTAGATGCGCACCGTCTTGACGGTCCTGCTCTCGCCGCAGGTGCAGGTCACCCGGCGGGTGTACACGTCGGTGCGGGCCGGGTGGTGGACGGTTTGCAACATGGGCGGGCGGGGGACGTTGAGGGTCGCCGTCAGGTCCGCCGTGATTTCCAGGCCGTTGACCGCCCGGCTGTTGGCCACGGGCAGGGTGAAGTAAGTCTCGCCGTCCCGGACGAAGGTCGCGGTAGTGGAGTGACCGCCCCACGTAACGCTCACCGTTCCGGCGATGCCGGTGACGGTGGCGTCCAGCATTGCCGGGACCGACTGGCTGAAGTGGCCGCCGTAGACCGGCAGGTCCTCCTCGTGGCGGGTCTCCGTGATGCACTGCGAGGCGATGACGCCGCTGATGCGACCCGGCGTCCACTCCAGGGCGGTGACCTCCAGGTCGCACAGCTCCCCCTCGGCGGTGGGCAGGGGGTAGGGAATTTGATGGCTCTTCAGCGACGCCGCGCCGGAAAATCCCAGGGCGTCCTGCCAGGAGAAGGTGAACCACGGCGACGGCCCGTCCAGGGTCAGGTTGTAGCTCTTGCTCTCCCCTCCCGCCAGGCTGGTGTTGAAGCCCATCTTCAGCGTCTTTCCTGTCCTGCCGCCGAAGACTCGGCCCTTCAGGTCCAGGTCGTGGGCGGCCCGCAGGGTGACGGCGGCGGTGTCGCCGGAGACGGACAGCCGCTCCACGTAGACCCGTCGGCCCGGCACCGGGTCCGGCGGCTCGAAGTAGATTTCGCCCAGCCGCCAGGCGTCGCCGTAGGGGTTGTCGTCGGGGTCGTCGGCCAGGGCGCTGCCGGGCAGCAGCACCACCGCCAGCAGGCCCAGGGCCGCCACCGCCAGGAACCGGCCCCAGGGCTTTTTGGTTCCTGTTCCTTCGGTGGGCGTTTGGGGACGGTCGCCGGCGTCCCTGCGGCGCCGGCCCTTGCCGAACCAGCTGTGGGGACGGAAGGGGCGCCGGCCCTTCTGCCGGGCCGCCCTCACCGCCTTGCCCACGCTGCCCGCCGCCTTCTTCGCCAACAGACGCAGCGGGTCGGGTTTGGCCTCGGGCTGGGGCGGCGGCTCGCTGACCGCCAGTTCCGCCGGACACCCGGCGTAGCGCCGGGCGCCCAGGTTGAACTTCAGCAGGTCGGCGGCCACCAGGGGCAGCCCCCGGCCCCCCACCTTGCCCACGGTCATGGCGATGCCCGTGATGCCCAGCAGGATGGCGATGCCCAGCTTCAGCCCCGAGGGGCCGAAGGGAAAGTAGCGGTAGACGCCGTAGGCCACGGCGCAGGTCGCCACCACCGCCACGATCTGGGGGAAGGTGAACCACAGCAGGGCCTTGTCCTCGGCCTGCACGTGGGTCGGTACTTCATGCTCTCTCATTCCTCACCTCCTATCCACCGCCGCCGCCGGCCGTGGGATCCGGAGTGCTGGAGGGGGTGGCGCCGCTGTTGGTGGGGTCGGGCACGTCCAGGTCCACCGGGCTGCCCACCACGGCGTTGATCACCAGTTCCACCACGCCGTAGGCCACCAATGCCAGCACGATGCCGGCCAGAGCGGTCATCATGGCGGACTTGCCGCGCTCCATCTGGTTGGGCGCGCCGGGGGCGGTGAGGTACATGTAGGCGCCGTAGATGAAGTAGCCCACGCCGACCACGCCCACCAGTCCCAGCAGGATGCCCACCAGGTTCGATATGGTCTGTGTCAGGTCTCCCATAGATTTCTCTCCTTGCGTGTCGATTTCCTGTTCCGTCAATCAGCGTTCTTTCGTGCCGCTGCCGTTCCGATTACTGGCACATGGCGCACCTCCTGGGGGGGTTGGACGGCGGGGAGGGTGCCCCCGCCGCTGGTTGTTGCGTCGTGATTCGGGCTACGGCCCCTGGCTGCGGGGCGAGGGTCCGCCCTGGCCGGTCGGGGTGGAGTTCTGGGCCGCCGAGTTCAACCCCTGGCCGGCGGCGCCGGTCGCTCCGCTGGCCCCGCCCACCGCTGCCGCCGCTCCCACTCCTGCCGGACCGCCGGCCGCTCCTCCCGCCATCAGCCCAATGGTCCGGGCCGAGCGCAGGGCCGCGCCGGGCAGGGACATCCCGAAGTAGAGGGTGTGCAGCCAGGCGTCGAAGGTGCCGTGGTTGCCCAGCATCGAGGGGACCCGCCCGGCCAGGTACATGAAGGCAATGGCCATCAGCAGCTTCCACACCAGGTCACGGACCGGCTCGAACTCGCCGATGGCGGCGAACTGGCCCAGGAAGGCGAAGCCCAGCGCCACGGCGATGAGCTGCACCGCCTGCTGGAACACGGTGGTCATAAAGAGGCGCAGCCAGTGGCGGCCCCAATTGGCGGTGTGGGGCAGAATCCACAGCCCCAGGGCGATGGGGGCCAGGACCAGCAGGATGTCGATGAGGGCCAGGCGCAGGATCATCTGCACCAGCAGGTAGAGCAGGAAGAAGCCGAAGACCAGGTAGAGCAGGGCGATGAAGATGGCCACCCCGACCTCGCCGGTCTCCACGGCGGCCAGGAGCGCGAACAGGGGCGCCCGCAGCAGGTCGCCGGGGGTGACGTTCAGGGTGGCCGCGATGAACTGGGAAACGGCGTGGGCCACGTCGATTACCAGGGCGCACCACCACAACGACGACGCGGCGGCCACGAGGCCCAGCACCAGGCGGGGCACCATCTCCCGCCAGCCCGACTGGTGGTGGCCCAGGTGCTCCTGGACGATGAAGCTGAGGCCCATCCAGCCCAGGATCACGGTGAGGGCGGCGGTGGTGACGGCCCACACCGCCCACCACGCCTGCTGCACGAAGGGGTGGGCGTAGGTGAGGCCCGGAGGGGTTCCGGTGAGGATGTCTCCCATGCTCTTTACCCTCCCCGGCAGTTGTCGATGTCCGTCTGGAACACGCCCTCGAACACGCCGCACAGGGTTCCGTGGACCCCCTGGATTACCCACCTGGCTCCGGCCCGCGCCCAGCGGTCCGGGTCCAGGGCGCCCAGCACCTTGTCCCACAACCCCTTGGGCTGGTGGACCGGAATCAGGGCGTAGAAGACGTGGTGGTCGCCGCCGCCAATGCGGGGGACGGCCAGCATCAGCAGGAAGGGCTGTTCGGGGTGCAGCTCGGGCTGCTCTTTGAGGGCCGGGTACTCGAAGGTGTACTCCCAGCCCTCGGCCAGGCGCTTCTCGCCGCCCCGGACCTGGTAGGTGTTGGTCAGCCAGTCGCCGGTGTCCGGGTGGCGGATGGCGTAGTAGAGGACGCTGACCTGGCGGCTGAAGACGGGCCGGGCCACGAAGTCCCCCTCCTTCTTCCGTTCCACCAACTGCCGGTCGGCGTTGACCAGGGTGACGTCGGCGGGGGGAGGGGACTGGGCCAGGGCCAGGCCGCTGGCGGGTATGGCAAGGGTGGCCGAAAGCAGCAGCGCCGCCGTGAGCAGCATCAGCCGCCGGACCCTGCGGGACTTGGGCAGAGAAAGCCGGAACATGGTTGCCTCCTTGAGTCCGGTTCGAGACCGGATGTTCGACAACCAAGTCTGGCGACGGGGTGGCCCGTGCGGAATGTCCTAAAAGGGGTGACGCGCGCGTCACCCCTTTTAGGACATGGGATTTGGACAGGCCGGTGTGGTGTCATACCCGTGTACAGGGATTTGGAGTTATTGGACAGGTGTCCAATGCTGTCCGGTTGAACCTGAAATCGAGGGAAACCGCCCCCTATCGGACGGTGTGAGTGAACACTTCGGTTCCAGGGCAGCTTTCAGCCCCGTTGGACAGCGCCACGTATGAAATCGGACAGTTGTCCACCGGCATTGGCGGGAGATTTTGGACAGTGCCACGTTGGAAATCGGACAGTTGTCCAGCGAGGAGGGCAAGGCGATGGCGGAGAGCGAACAGTACCCGGAGGCCAGCCGGAGCCTGGACAGCCTGCGGGAAATGAGGCTTGTGGCGCTGCTGGGGGACCTGATCGGCGAGCAGGGCAAGACCCAGGCGGCGGAGACCCTGGGGGTCAGCCCCCGCACCCTGACCCGGTTCGAGGAGTCGCGGCGGCTGACGCCGACGCTGGCCGGGGCGCTGGAAAGGCACCTACTGGAGGGGGGCGGGTCGGCGGCGGCTACCCAGCGGCACCGGCTGGGGATGCTGGAGGACGGGCAGAAGGAGTTGGAGCGGGCGCTGCAAGACGGGTTGGCGGCGTTGCGCAAGGAGGGTCAGGCGGCGGATGAGCGGCAGGCCAAGGCGGTGGCGGCACTGGAAAAGCGGGTGGCGGCGTTGGAGACGGCGGCGCAAGCAGGGACCCCGGCGACGGCTGGAGTTGCATCGCAGGGCAATCCGGCGCCGACGAAACCCGTGGTGGCACGGCCCCGGCGGGTTTACCCCGACCTGGTTACGGCGGAGGCGGAACCCGGCGAGGAGCTGGTGTACGGCGACGCGGCCACTGCGGTGATCGTCCGGTGGCGCGAGGCCCGGGACGCGATGCCTCGTACCAAGGACGCCCTGGACAGGTTCAATGCCCGGGAGCGGCTTTACGAGCTGGAGATCGAGTTGATTGAAAGGCACGAGCTCACCCTGCCTCCGGCGACGCGACCCTGGGACTGGGGCGACCGGCGGCAGGAAGTCCGGCGCCGCACCGAGTTGCTGGATGACCTGATCGTGGACCGCAAGATGCTCCGGCTGCGCCGCTTCCTGACGTTCGGTTTGTGGCGGAAATAAGACCGCCGTGGATACCGTCGGAACGGCCATTCCGTTTGTGCGACTTCGTTGATACCCCGTTGTGAACACTTTGGGCGACAGGGGGCGGAAAGGCGGGTTTGGGGGTTTCTTGGGCGCATGGGTTCGTGAATAATTGAATGCGTTGTCTGGCTTTTTCCAGTGTTTCCAGCCCAGAAAACTGGAGGGTCCATCCCCGACCCGGTTTGTTCGCCAGGGATCGAGCCCTGCTCTCCCGGCGGCGAACCACGAGGATAAGCGCCCGCCCGCTGCGTGATGCGGAACCGGGGTCGAGCCCTGCTCCTCCGGCGACCGGTTCGATGCGGTGCATTGCCAATATCACTATCACCATTGCCCAGGAGGTGGCAGACAGGAACAGGAACCCAGGCCAGGAACTCCGGCCCCTTCATCCTCGCTCGCGGAGCGGCTGACCCGCTTCGCCCTCCCCTCTCACGTTGCGGTTGATGCGCTGATTGCGCCTCGGCCGCTTCCTCACGCCTGCGGTTTGGCGGCTGGAACCAGCCGGACCGCAGCCCTTTCCTTGCGCAGCCCCCCAGGACGTTGAACGTCTCCTGGGCCGGGCTGCGTTCTGCTTTTCGCCTGCCGTCCGGTGGACGCGCTCAGCGTTACTCCGACGGCGGCGCGCTTTTTCTCCCCCTTCGCTTCGTTTCCCATGCCAGGCATCCGGCCCGGGGCGGAGTCCGTCCTTTCCAATCTCAATTCACTCATCACGGCCCGCGCTCCCCGGATGCCGCGTGGGTCAAGCACGCAAACGTCAATCCCAGAAACAACAAAGGAGGCGAACATGACAAGCGTGATACGGGCAATCTCCCTGGCGGCCAATCTCGGCCGGTTCCTCTGGCGGCACAAGCGGCTGACCCTGGCGCTGGCGGTGGGCCTGCTCATCGTGGTGCCGCTGTTGAATAGCAGCGGCGGCGGGACCTTCTTCCTCAATCTCCTCGGCCTGGGCATCGCCGCCCTGGTGGTGCGGCGCATTGTCCAGGCGGGGAAGGGCAGGCCGGCCGGTTGCCGGTGCAACTGCAATCGGCGGAACTCACGACAACAGGGAGGTACGCCATGACCACGATGACAATGGAAACCACGGCGTCGGTCCGCCGGTTGGAGGAACTGGTGGACCGGCTGCTGGCGGCGCTGCTGGGCGGGGAACCGGAAAACCCGCTCAGCCTGGCCCGGACGGTCCACGAAGCCCGGCGGCTGCGGCAGTCGGGCGACCTGGACGGGGCGCTGGCAGCGTTCAACGGAGTGAACGCCGCCAATGCCTCGGACTCGGAACTGCGGTGGCTGTACGCCGAGTGGCTGGACATCGCCCGGCGCCGGTTCGCCGGTGAAAGGACACTGCTCTACAGCCCGGCCACCGGCAGGGCGGCGGCGTTGGTTCCCGCTGACGGCGATATCGCCTCGCTGGAGGTTGCCGCCGTCCTGGGAATGCGCTGGCCGGTGGGCAAGACGGTCTCCCGGCGTAGCCTGTGGGGATTGAAGCCGCTGGCCAAGGGAGGTTCGTGATGGTAGCAGCTCACACCAAGGCGGACTTCGCGGAACTCAAGGCGCGGCATCCCCTGGGCGACATGGTGGAGGCCGCCGGTGTCGTCCTGCACGGCAAGGGCCGGGTCCGGCAAGGCGTCTGCCCCTTTCACGATGAAGTCGAGGCCAGCTTCACGGTGTACGGAGACAGCGAGAAGTTCTGGTGCTTCGGCTGCGGGGCCCGCGGCGACGTGCTGGACTTCGTGGGACGGATGGAGGGCCTCACTCTGCCCGAGGCAATCCGGCGCTTGGACGACGGTTCGGGAACGGTGGTTGCGACTTCCAACCGGCCAACCCCGGCACGGCCAACTGCCCCTGCCACGCTGCCTCCCCGCGATCCGGCGCTGTTAGCGGCGGCGGTGCGGTTCTACGGCGGGCAACTGCGGCGCAGCTCGGTGGCCCTGCGATACCTGGCCTCGCGGGGCATCGGGTTGGACGCTGCGACGCGGTTGGGTCTCGGCTACGCCACGGGCGACGGGCTGCGGGAACACCTGCAAGCCGCTGGGTTCGACGGCGCCCGCCAACGAAACTCCGGCCTGTTCCTGGAACGCGGCGCGGAGCGGTTCGCGGGGACCATCACCGTGCCCGACGTGGCATCGGGCCGGGCGCGGTGGCTCACCGGACGGGCGGTGCAACCCAACGCCAGGCCCCGCTTCCAGGCGTTGCCCGGCCCCAAGCCGGTGCTGGGCCTGGCTGCGCTTGGCCCGGCGCCATCCTGGGTCATTGTCGCTGAAGGCGTCTTCGACTACCTGACGCTCACGGCCTGGGGCTACCCCGCCGTGGCCGCCCTGGGGACACAGGGGATGGACAAGGTGGCGGCGGCGCTCAGGGGCTGCCCAAGGGTCTTCCTGGCCTTCGACAACGACGACGCGGGCAACGCGGCGGCGGCGAGCCTCAAGCAACTGCTGGGCAACCGCGCCGCCGTGGTCAACCTGCCCCCAGGCGTCGCCGACCTGGGCGAGTTGGCAACGCAGCCCAACGGCCAACTGCGCTTCCTCCGCCTGCTGGCTCAGGCAGCCCGCTCCGCCCGCTGACAACTTCCAACCAACCTTCCTCTTCTACTGGCCCGCCTTCACCGGCGGGCCTTTCCTTTTCCCAACCAACTCAACGACACGACGGGGCCTACTGCCCCGCTGACTGCTTCCCTGGCGGGACGCCGCCGCAACCAACGGCACACCCAACATCTAAACGCAAAGGAGCAACATCATGGGTAATGGCAACAACCAGAACGGCAACGGACACCACCCCAACGGCAGCGTCAACCTCAACGGCAACGGCCAGAACGGGCACAAGGGCGGCAACGGCGTCGCCGACATCGGCGGCCACGACCTCCTGTGGGACGGGCTGCCCCCCGCCGTGGTGAGCGCCCTGGAGCAGCCCCTGGACCCGGCCCTGGTCTCCCGGCGGGACGGCCGGGGCAACCGCCAGTACGACTACATCGAGGGCCACACCGTCATCGACCAGGCCAACCGGATCTTCGGCTTCGGCGGGTGGGGATACGAACTGGTGGGCGACGTGGGCCTGCGCCGCATCGAGAAGGTGGATGTCAGGACCGGCGAGGTCAGGGTCTCCTTCGCCTACAGCGCCCCGGTGCGGGTCAGCGTGGTGGGCGCTCCGCCCCGCACCGACATCGGGTTCCACATCGTCGCCGAGGATACCCCGGAAGGCCACGACACGGCCTGCAAGGGCGCCGTCACCGACGGACTGAAGCGGGCGTTGCGCAGCTTCGGCGACCGGTTCGGAAATGGCCTCTACGGAGACCAGCCTGCGGCCAACAGCAGGTCTGGCGCGCAGCCGTCCAACGCCAGGAGCAACGGCAACGGCAACAACTGCCAGGGCAACAGCGGGAATGGGCGGCGGGACGGTTCCTACCTCCAGCAGTTGCGGGGGCGGCTCATCGATCTGGGCGCGAAGCAGGGCTACGACGAGGACCGGGTACGGGAGGCGGTCAAGAAGCAGACCGGCAAGGACCTGGACGACCTGCCCGCCGAGGACCTCAAGCCCCTGGTGGAGAACGCGGCCAAGAAGGTCAACGAGGCGAGGAAAGCCGAGGGCGGCAATAGGTAGAACTCCCTCGGCAAAACACCATCCGGCGGGGCCGCCTGCAATACGGGGCGGCCCCGCTTCCCATTTACAGGAACAAGGAGGCAAGAACATGACGGCAACCACCATGCACACCCCCTGGGGGTGGCCCCAGGACATCGAGGAATTGGCCGAAGGGGTCTGGCGGGTGTCCACCGCCGGACACGGCGGGCTGAAGCTGAGCCGGGAGCGGTGGGAGGAACTGCCCGACCTGGTGCGGGACACCTTCCTCAACCCCTGCTTCGCCGAGGAGGACTGCGAGGAACCCATCGCCCGGATCCTGCTGGGCCTGGGCGACGAAAGGGAGCGGGAACTGGCCCTGAAGA
This sequence comes from Dehalococcoidia bacterium, assembly GCA_965207025.1. Lineage (GTDB taxonomy): Bacteria > Chloroflexota > Dehalococcoidia > Lucifugimonadales > UBA3495 > Bin87. Next base: position 61,048 of record OZ242258.1, read on the forward strand.
TAGCGGGTTATTTCGACCGCTACTCTCCGGCGCTTCCCTACCTCGGCAATGAAGGGGGATCGCCATGACCGTCACCCGAAGCCGGCCCCGCTGCCTGCCCAGCGTGACCACCAAACTCGGCACGGAGTTGGGGAGCCTCTACATCACCGTGGGCCTGGACGAAAGCGGCCAGCCCTTCGAGGTCTTCGGCTCTCTCGGCAAGGCCGGCAGCCTGCAACACGGGATGACCGAAATGGCCTGCCGCCTGGTCTCCCTGCACCTGCGACGGGGCACGCCGCTGGCTGAAATCATCGGGCAGATACAGGGCATCACCGAAATGCAGCCCTGGCCCAACCGGATGGAGGACGGGCGCACGGTGTACGTGAAAGGGCTGGGCGACGCCATCGCCCTGGTCCTGCGGGACTACCTGGCAGCGCAGGCGGATGTGGAACCAGCGGAACTGCCCGTCGCCGCCGACTAGCGGCGAGAAATCGACCAAGAAGGCGCACGGGGTCGTCTCGAATACGGGACGGCCCCGCTTCTCATCTACCGGACACCGAACATGATGGAGGAACGACAACCATGACTATCGCCATTGACAGGCAGACCGACGTTTACTCCCGACCCAACGCCCGCTTCGACGGCGACGGGACCTTGGAGGTCCGGGCCTCGGCGGTGGGCAACTGCCGCCGCGCCCTGTGGTACGAGGCCACCGGCCACGAGGTCACCAACCCCCGCAGCGATGATTCCCTGACCATGCTGGAGGCGGGCAACGCCCTGGAGCCGGTGGTGCTGCGGGCCATGGAGCGGGCCGGCTGGGACATCACTCCAACGGACCGCGACAACCCCCGGATGGTCTCTCTGCGCCTCGGTCCAACCCTGGCGGTCAGCGGCCACGTGGACGCCGCCGGCGTCGCGCCCATCTTCGGGAACGAACCCAGCATCGTCGAGGTCAAGACCCGGGGGCCGGAAGCCTACAAGAAGTGGCGGACGCTGGGCGCCGAGCGCAGCCACCCAGAATCGGTCTGGCAGGCGGCCTTCTATACCTACGGAGCCTATGACGAAGCCCGCGACGTGGTGATCGCCACCCTGGACACGGGCGGACGGACCTGGGACTACGAGGTGATACCGGCCCATAGGGTGGAGCGGGCCTTCGAGCGAGCCTGCGCCCGGCTGGGCGAACTGGCGGCCCACCACCTGGTCAACGGGCCGGACCCGGATGTGCTGCCGGAGCGGGACTTCACCGCCGACGACTGGCAGTGTAAGCGCTGCCCCTTCCTCAACGCCTGCCTGCCGGGGACGGCGGCGGTGGAACCGGAACCAGTTGACGAACCCGTCGAGCCGGTTACCGACGACGAGGCCCAAGCCGCCTTGCGGGAGTACGAACAGGCCCAGGAGATGCTGAAGGCCATAGAAGAGGACAAACAGTGGGCGCTGGGGATGCTGCGGGCCTGGCTGGGCCAGCGGGGTGAACAGAAGGCCAAGCTGGAGGGCCGGGAGAAGACCCGCACCGTGGGGATGGTGAAGAACACCCGCTACAACGTGGACCACAAGCGGCTGAACGCCCTGCTGGACCCGGAGGCGCGGGCCGAGATCGTCACCGAGAACGTCTCCCACTACCTGCGGGTCAGCTAGACGAAACCCGACGCTACCAACTTGGCAGCGCAACACGGGGCTGCCCTCTTCTAAAGGAATGGGCGGCCCCGCAAGGTCAACCCTAACTCACAGAGCAAATGGAGGAACAATCATGGCGAAGACCATCAACAAGGTGGAATTGTTGGGACGGGTCGGAAACGACCCGGAGATGCGCTACACGGCGTCGGGCATCGCCGTTACCCAGCTGCGCCTGGCCACGGACCGGGGCCGGAAGAACGGCGAGGACGCCACCGACTGGCACACCGTCGTGGTGTGGGACAAGCTCGGCGAGGCCGTCGCTCAGTACGTGGAGAAGGGCCAGAGGATTTACGTCGCGGGTCGTTTGGTTCAGAACTCCTGGACCGGCGACGACGGTCAGCGGCGCTACCGCACCGAGGTCCACGCCCAGGACGTGGTGTTCCTGGACTCCTCCCGCAACGGCAACGGCGGCGCTAACGGCAACTACGCCAACGCCGGCGCCAACACCCAGGACGACGACCTTCCCTTCTAACCGGACCACGGAATAGCGACGCCCGCCACCGGCGGACGCAACACGGGGCCGCTCCCTGGCAATAGGGAGCGGCCCCGCTCTCGTTTCCCAATCCTACTTGTAAGGAAGTGAGCCATGCTCCGCAAGAAGCAGACCAAGACCGACGACACCCCCGCCGTGACCCTGGAGGGCCACGCGGTGCTGGAGGCTCTGCGCTCCAACCTGGACCTGCTGGGCGAACTGGCGGCCCGCTACGAGGTGTCCTTCCAGCCGGAGCGCCCCGCCGAGATGCCCGTCATCAGCTGCCCCCAGGACGTGTTCAACCTGCTGGGGCCTGAGATGTCCCTGCTGGCCCAGGAACAGCTCAGGGTGCTGCTGCTCAATACCAGGAACGGCGTCATGGCCCAGCGGATTATCTACCAGGGCAACGTCAACAGCTCCATCGTCCGCCCCGCCGAGGTGTTCCGCGCCGCCATCATCGACTCGGCCCCCAGCATCATCATTTCCCACAACCACCCAAGCGGCGACCCGACCCCCAGCCCGGAGGACGTGAAGATCACCCGCGAACTGGTGGAAGGGGGAAAGCTGCTGGGCATCGACCTGATGGACCACATCGTCATCGCCGGCGACCGGTACGTCAGCCTCAAGGAAAAGAAGCTGATGGACATCTAGCACCGGCGCTGCCCGAGACCGGCGACGCACCGCCGGTCCTCACGCGGGGACGCGATTCCCCGCGCTGCATCCTCAACCCACTACTAAAGGAGACCATACATGCTGGCAACCCAAGCCACCATCAACCCCGACGACCTCTTCACGGTCACGGCGGGCGGCTACTCGGCCACCGCCGACGCCTTCGCCCGGGACCCGGACACCGAGGGCCTCTGGTTCCTCTCCATGGTGGGACCCCAGACGGCGCTGAAGGCGATCTGGGCCTCCCTGCTCAAGCAGCCCCCGGACCCGGCCTTCCTCATCCAGGGCACCGAGGGCATGGCTTTCAGCGGCGGCTACCGCCGCTGTATCGTACCGCCGCCGACCGTCGGCACCTGGACTACCAGGATCGCCCGACTGCCCTCCTCTGGCGGCTGGCACGCGCTGGTGTACACCCGGATGGCGGAGTTCGCCTTCGAGCGGGACTCCTTTCTGCTGCTGGCCCCCAGCGAGGAGGAGGCCCCGGCCCTCTACCACCGCTTCCTGGACAAGCGCAGCCCCCTGCCCCTGCACCACTCCTGGGCCAACTGGCTCTGGCGCAAGGGACTGCGGGACGAAAGCATCAAGCCCCTCCAGTCGGTTGGGGTCGTCGCCTACTGGTGCGCCCCCGACGCCGAAAGGCTGCGCGAGGACCTGTCCGACGCCGTGGCCATGGGCCTGCTCACCCTACCTGAAAGCGCCGCCTGCGGATAGTCGGGCCAAGGCAACGTCAACTACAAAAGAAAAGGAGACCAACGAATATGGACAGGACGCTCAACCCGGTCAAGCGGGGCAACAAGCGCCGCCGGGCGCGTAACGGGAAAGCCTGGCAGCTCTACTCCCCGGACGGCGACACCTGCCGGTTCTGCCCCCACGGGGCCGCCGACCACCTGACCTCCTCACGCCAGCCCCACTTCTACCGGCCCGCCACCGAAGCGGAGCGCCGCGACCCCTTCGAGAAGCTCTACCGCCACGACCTCCCCAGCGGCGACTCCGTGCTGGTGAAGCGCATCGTCGTCGCCAACCGCGCCGAACTGCTCACCGCCTTCTGCGTCCAGTGCGCGAAAGCCAAGGACACCAGCCAGGTGTTGTGCTACCAGCGGACCCTCGCCAAGGGCGAGGTGGTGGGCCTGAAGACCGGCAATGAATAGACCCAAACCCGACTACAAAGGAAAAGGAGAAGAACCATGAGACTGGCAGCCCAGGCGAAAGGCGGCTACTATCCCACCCCGCTGCGGGTGGTGGACCTGCTCGCCGAACTGATTGACAGCCCCGCGGCCTACGGCCGGCCGGGGCAGACGCTGCGCGTCCTGGACCCCTGCTGCGGGGGCGGCGACGCCCTGGCGCAACTGGCCGACGGCCTGCGCCGGACCAACTCCCTGCCCGTCGAGACCTACGGCGTGGAACTGCACCGGGACCGGGCCGAGGAAGCCCAGGGACTGCTGGACCGCGCCCTGGCCTGCGACCTGTTCGCCACCTCCATCGCCAACGGCGTCTTCGGCGTGCTGCTGCTCAATCCGCCCTACGATTACGACTCGGAGGACAAGCGCACCGAACACGCCTTTCTCACCCACTGCACCCGCTACCTGGCCGACGGCGGCCTGCTGGTGTTCATCGTGCCCAAGCAGCGGCTCTCGGTGTCGGCCCGTTACCTGGCCTCCCACTACCGGGACCTGCGTTGCTGGTACTTCCCCGAACCGGAGCGGGAAGCCTTCGACCAGGTGGTGTTGATGGGCTATCGCAAGGCCGAACCCAGCCCCGACGCGCGGGCCGAAGGGCAGGTGCGGGCCTGGGCCGAGGAAGAGCCGGAGGAGCTGTACCACGGGGCCTACCGGGTCTATGACCCGCCGGGCGCCGTAGGCGGCGACATCCTCTTCGCCACCCGCACCGTTGACCCCCTGGCGGCGGTGGCCGAGGCCCGCAAGAACGGCCTGTGGGCTAGCCCCGACGTGACCGACACCCTGTGGCCGGTGGGGGACAACCGGACCCGTCCGCTGATGCCACTCCGCCGGGGCCATCTGGCCATGCTGGTGGCGGCGGGCTTCCTGGACAACCTGGCGCTGGAGGCCGACGGGCGGCGGGTGCTGGTCAAGGGACGCACCGGCAAGGAGAAGGTGCTGGCCGAAGAGACCGAGAACACCGAGGTGTACCGGGAAAAGCTCAAGACCACCGTGGTGGCCCTGGACCTGGAGAGCGGCGACATCACCGACATCTCCGCCTGACCCGACGAACACAACCCCATTCATAGAGGAAAGTAGCCATGCAGATGACCCTGACCCTGGACGCCTGCGCCCGGTGCGGGCAGCCCATCCTGCCCGGCCAGCCGGTGAAGCAGACCGCCGCGGTGGACATCATCGACGGCCGGGTGGTGGCTTCCACGCCGCGCTCCTGGCACCTCAAGGGCGGCTGCCCCGACGACGGGAAGTCCGTCAACCCCACCGGCTAGACGGCTGCATCACAGCCGCGACACGAAGTCCCCGCCCTTCCCTACCGGGAACCGGCGGGGACTTCGCTTTTGCAACCCTCCAGCGCATCTACAACAAAAGGAGAATACCCATGAACCTCGGAGAGTTCATCGACACCTTCAAGGACGCCATCGCCCGAAGGGTGGTGGAGTCCTACCCGCCCCTGTACCGGCCCTCGGAAACCGAAACCAGGCTGCCCCACCTGCTGCGAACCCCCCTGGGAGCGCAGGCCGACGCCATCCGGGGCGCGGCCCTGTCCCTGCAAGCCCACCGGGGCACCACCGTCGTCGGCGAAATGGGGACGGGCAAGAGCTTCATCGGCGCGGCGGCGGCCCACGCCGCCGGGTTCCGGCGGGCGTTGATCCTCTGTCCGCCGCACCTGACCAAAAAGTGGAAGCGGGAGGTGGAGCAGACGGTACCCCTGGCCCGCACCGCCATCGTCACCTCCATCACCGACCTGGAACGGCTGCGCCTCTCCGCCGGGTCCGGCCCGCTGTTCGCCGTGATGAGCCGGGAGCGGGCCAAGCTGTCCTACCGCTGGCAGCCCTCGGTGGTCCAGCGGTGGGCCACGGAAAACGGCCGGCTGGTGCGGGATGACGAAACCGGGGAGCCCTTCCGGGTTCCCTGCTGCGCCACCTGCTACGGCCAGGTCACGGACAAGGACGGCGTGCCTCTCACCGACGCCGAGTTGCGCCGCCGCAAGCGCAACTGCGCCCGCTGCGGCGCCCCCCTGTGGCAGGCAGACGGCTCCGGCCCGCGCCGGTATCCCCTGGCCGACTACGTGAAGAACCGGATGCGGGGCTTCTTCGACCTGCTGATCGGGGACGAGATCCACGAGTACAAAGGGCGCGGCTCCGCCCAGGGCATCGCCGCCGGGGTGCTGGCCGACGTCATCGGCAAGTCCCTCAGCCTGTCGGGAACGCTGATGGGCGGATATTCATCCACCCTCTTTCACCTGCTCTACAGGTTCTCGCCCGAATTGCGAGCCGAGTTCGGCCACTCGGAAGAAAGCCGCTGGATACAGCGGTACGGCTTCCTGGAGGAGACCGTGCGCTACCCGGACGACGACGGCGCCTTCGAGGACGGGCGCACCAGCCGGCGCAAGGGGTTTCGCAAGACGGTCAGCGAAAAGCCCGGCCTGGTGCCGGCGGCACTGTTCCACATCATAGGCAACTCCGTCTTCCTCAAGCTGGCGGACGTGGCCTCCGCCCTGCCGTCCTACGAGGAGCAGATTCTCCTGTCGGGGATGGACTCCGAGCCGGACCCCACCGGCCACTCCCAGCGCAGCGCCTACAACCACGTCTTCGCCGAACTCCACGAAGCCCTGGTCGAGGCGCTGAAGAAGGGTTCCAAACGCCTGCTGGCGACGTACCTGCAAACCCTCCTGGCCTTCCCCGACGGCTGCACCCACGGAGAAACGGTCTTCGACCCGGCCAGCGGCAAACTCATCGTCCAGGTGCCACCGCTTTCCGAAGAGAAAATCTACCCCAAGGAGCAGGCCCTGGTGGACCTGGTGGCGGCGGAACGGCTGGCGGGACGCCGGGTGCTGGTGTACGCCACCCACACCGGGACCCGGGACATCACCGGCAGGATGGACGACATCCTCACCCGGCACGGGTTCAAGGTGGCGGTTATGAAGGCCGACGCCGTGGCCCCGGACCGCAGGGAAGCCTGGGTCGCCGATAGGGTCAAGGAGGGGGTGGACGTGGTGGTCTGCCATCCCCGCCTGGTGCAGACCGGCCTGGACCTCATCGACTTCCCGACGCTCGTGTGGTTCGAGACGGATTACAGCGTGTACACGATGCGGCAGGCGTCGCGGCGCTCCTGGCGCATCGGGCAGCGGCGTCCGGTGAAGGTCATCTACATGGCCTACCGGGGGACGCTCCAGGCCGACGCCCTGAAACTGGTTGCCAAGAAGCTGCAATCGTCGCTGGCGGTGGAGGGGGAGTTGCCCGAGGAGGGCCTGGCCGCCTACGGCGACGACGGCGACGACCTGATGATGGCGTTGGCCCGGCAGGTGGTCAGCGGGGACGCCCAGGAGGATACCGAAACCCTGGAAGCGGTCTTCGCCCAGGCGAGGGACGCCGAGGCAGACGCCGAGGAGTTCCTGGTGGACGACTGCTGGCAGACGGTGGAAGCCGAGCCGGAGCTTGCACCGGTGACAGTGGAAGTCCACGTCAACGGCAACGGGCGCAACGGGCGCAACGGGCATCACGATGCCCCGGTGCCGACGGAGGAGTTGGTCCTGGGCAACGGCAACAGCCACCACGCCAACGGCCTGTCCTCTACCGGAAATGGGAGCAACGGCCACGGCCAACAAGAGGAACCCGCCGAAGGGCAGCAGTCGCTGTTCTCCTGGGCCGAGTTCCTGGCCGACGAACCGGTCCGGCCCAACGGACGCAACGGCAAGTCGAAAACCGCTTCCGCCTCCCTGTTCCAGTGGGCGCTGGAGAAGGAACAGGAAGAGGAACGGGAGAAGGAGCCGGTGGGCGCGGGCCGCTAGACGCCAGCCGTCACGCCCCATCCGATGAAAGGGGACGCCGCAGCAAGCGGTGTCCCCTTTTCGCAATTACGGCCTTCCTCAAAGGAACGCCGCTCAAGGCTACCAACCGAAATGCAACCAACGCAAGGAGAAAAATCATGGCACGCATCTTCGTGTACGACGACCGCGAGTTCCCGGACCCGGACCCCGAAATGAGCGTCGAGCAGGTGAAGGCGACTTTGGCCGACTTCTACGGCGAAATCGCCAACGCCTCGGTCAAGGAGACCAAGCGCGGGGAGGACACCATCATCGAGTTCCAGCGGCGGGTGGGCACCAAGGGCGCCGACGCCCCCGCCCACAGCTAGGGAGGCAACAACATGGACAACCAAACCCTAGCCGGTCTGCTGGCGGCAACCCCGCCGGCGGACCTGCGAATCATCGAGCTTGCGGCGGAGCTCACCCTTCCCGATGGCGGCCTGGACCTGGACGCGGCGGCGGCCCGGCAGGCCGACGTGGAACTGGCCTGCGCCCAGGCCCAGGACTACGCCGCCGCCACCCGGCGGCTCCTGGAGGCGATGCGGTGGCAGTTGCGCCCCCGCCGCTCCTGAGCGGCCTTTCCGAAACGCTCCTGCGGCGTCCGCCGTCGCTGCGGGAGCTGGTCACCCTTATCGGCTACGCCGAGGACTACGCCTGGTTCACGGCCCTGGTGCGCCGCCTTTTCCCCAACGAGGCGGAGGCGGCGCTCTCGGCCCCCAACGTGGGCGCCCGGGTGGAAAACTTTGCCCGGCTCTTCCAGGAGCGCCACTTCCCCCTCTATGCCCCCTACCTGGAGTTCTGCATCGACGACGGGGACGACCCGCCCTGGAGCTGGCTCAGGCGGGGCATCCCCTTCCAGCTGATGGGCTTCGGCTACGACGGCCTCCACGAGATGTGGGAGGGCTACCGGGAGGGCCTATCGGCCCTGGCGCTTTTGGCCCAACCCCCCGACGCCTACTACGACGAACCCGGCGGGCTGCGCACCGCCTGGCTGGAGTGCGCCGCCCAGCACATCCGACAGGAGACGCTGGAGCGCATTCCAAGAGGCGGCATACCTCTGCACGCTCTCACCGAAGCGGTGCAGGAAACCGACTACGCGGGCGCGGCCCAGGCCGTCGCCTGGCTGCGGTCCGAGACCGGCAACTTCTTTCTCGATCACAATTACGAGGACGGCGACTACGACGGCTTCTCCGACCCCTGGGAGGAGGAAATCATCGCCGATGGAACCCAGGAGTGGCAGAAGGCCGACCGGCTCATGGACTCGGTGCTCAATCTGGCCGACTGGCTGGAACAGGACCTGCCGGCCAGGTTCGCCGAACTGCTGGACTTCATCCTGCCGTGCCTGCCCGAACCAACAACACAACAGGAGGAAAACGATGACGGCCACCAATGATGTCGATTGCACCCACTGGTCCCCGCCTGGACCGGCGAACCTGCCCAAAGACGAACTCCAGGCGCAACTGGAGGTCTACAACGAGACCATCCTGCTGCGGGGCTTCGAGGGCGACCGCACCTGGGTCAGGACCGTCTCGGCGGACGAGATCGCCAACGTCTTCACCCGGCACCTGGGGTTCGCCTCGGGGCTGTTGCCCGAAAACGCCCTCTGGTGGAGCCAGGGGGAGACGGGGCAGATGGTGGCCCTGTGGCGCCCGCCCCAGGTCTGGTCGGTGGCCCTGCAACGGGAGGCGTTCCAGCCTCCCGCCCGGCTCCGGCTGCCCATGCCGGGGCTGGTATTCGTCTGCTCTCCGGCACGGGCGCCCCGGGTCTATGCCGCCCTGGAGCGGCCCACGGACTCCGAGCAGCAGCTCTACCGCGCTCCGGCCTTCAACGTCTTCCGGGACGGTCGCACCTGCCCAGGCAGCCACCGCTTCCCCGAGGAGGTCGGAAACATACCCGAATCCTTCTTCCAGTCCTTCTTCTCCCTTACCGGGGACACGAAGGACCGGTCGAAAAAGCACCCCGACAACCTGCAAGCCCTATGGGAGGAACTGGATGGAACGGCTGACTACCCGGATGAGGACCTGGTTCCCCAATGCACCGTGGGCCGCGTCATGGCGGCCTCGGAAGGACGGCGGGGTTACTTCTAGCCCCGCGCCCGCGCCGGTGGGCTACCTGGCCAATCGCCCCGCCGGTCTCTCCGGTTCTCAGGGAGTGGGTTATGACTACGTGCTGGGAGCCGGCGGCCTCTACGTTCAATCCGAGAACGCCCACCTGACGGCGCGGATACTGGTTGCTCCCGCCAAGGTGCGGGGGCTGGCGCCAGTTAGCGAAAAGCTGGCGCTCACGCACGGCCCCATACCGGCCCACGTCTTCGAGCTGGGCCTGGGCTGGATGCTGGCCGCGCCGGACACCGAGCGGTTCTTCGCGGTGCGCTGGGACGGGGGCGCCTACCGGCTGGTGGTTCCCCCACAGGAGGGCACGGGTTCGTCCCTGTCCTACCAGCCGCCCAGCGTCGTGGTGGCCGAGTTCCACTCCCACGCCCGCCACCGGGCCTTCTTCTCGGCCATCGACGATCGGGACGAGCAGGGCTTTCGCATCTACGGCGTCGTGGGGCGCCTGGACACCCCTGCACCCGAATTGACCTTGCGCCTCGGCATCTACGGCCACTTCGCCCCGCTGCACTGGTCCCAGGTGTTCGACGGCCCGCTCCCTGCGGGCCTGCGTCCGGCAGGCAAAGAAACCGGGCCAACACCGAGCTACCCATCTATAAGGAGGTAATCGACCATGACCTACTACCTGGACAACGAGTTCCTGCTGGACAACCCCTGGATCACCGTAGTGGGCTGCGGCGGCACCGGCGGCTTCGTCGCCGAGGACCTCTGCCGCCTCTTCCAGGGCCGGGACGCCACCATCGTCCTGGTGGACCACGACCGCGTGGAACCCCACAACCTGCTCAGGCAAAACTTCTACGCCGAGGATGTTGGGCAGTTCAAGAGCAAGGCCCTGGCCGATAGGCTGGCCAGGGCCTTCCGGCGACCCATCGGCTACTCGGTCTATCCCTTCCGGGAGGAGGCCCGGCCCCAGGGCAGCCGCTACCCCGGCCTCTCCTCCCACGACGGCCTGGTCATCGGCTGCGCCGACAACGCCGCCGCAAGGCGGGCTATGGCCGAGTGCCTGCCCTCGGACCCCTGCCGCTGGCTCATCGACGCCGGCAACGACACCAACTGGGGCCAGGTCCTGATTGGCAACGTCGCCGAGCCGGTGTTCCTGGAGGAACCTCCCTTCACCGGCGAGACCTGCCACCTGGCTCCAGCGCCCACGCTCCAGCGCCCCGACCTGCTGACCGCCGTGTCCACCAGGCCGCCCGACGTGGACTGCGCGGCGGCCCTGGACCTCATCGACCAGGACCCCACCATCAACCAGATGATGGCGTCCCTGGTGTTGCAGGTGGTGCGCCGCATGGTGGCGGGCACCTGCCCCTTCCTGGCCCTCTACCTGGACATGGACCAGGGCACGGTCAGCCCCAGCTACGTAACCCCGGAGGTGGTGGCCCGGCTGGTGGGGCGCACCGGCGCCGGGTGAACGGCGCAATCAAGCATACGCAGACGACAATAAAGGAGATGAGCAACCATGCCTGACCAGAAGGAAACCACCGCTACCATGTGGGAGGACCGGCACGCCGGTAAGCGGGGCCACCAGCTGATGACGCAGAAGCTGGCCGACACCATCCCCGCCCTCTACGCCAACGACAACGTGGCCGCCTACGATACCGTCCTCGCCCACGCCAAGCTCTTCAGCCCTTACTCGAACTGGACCTGGTACATCACGGAAATGGACCCCGCTACCGGAACCTGCTTCGGCCTGGTGGAGGGGTTGGAACGCGAGATCGGCTACTTCGGCCTGACCGAGTTGGCCGAAACCACCGTCTTCGGCGACGTTCCCGCCGTGGAGCGCGACCTGTACTGGGAACCCAGGACCCTGGGCGAGATCAAGAACGGGTCCCGTGGGGACATGGGGCAAGGCGAAGAAACCGGGAAGGGGGAAACCATGACTGACGAAACCGGAACGGACATCCACCCCTCGGACGTGGTGAACGTCGAGGAGTTCCTCTTCGGCGGGGTGATTGAGGAAACGGCGGACAACGCCCCTGCCGAAGTTGGCGGGGAGCTGCCCGCCGGAGACGCAACGGACGACGCGGACGACCAGGATATCGCCGGTGAGACCGACGCGGAGACGGATGCCGTTGCCGGCGAACCCGACGTTGCCGATGATGCCGATGACGGCGGGGAACAGCCCACTCCGGCGGAGACGGAAGCCACCGATGAGTTGAAGGTGGTGCTGTCCATCAGGGGCAACCGGGCCACCATCGGCGTACAGCGGCCCTCGGCGGACCCCCACATCGAGTCCTTCGACGACCCGGACCTGTTCGGTCTGGCCGACGAGTTCCCGGCAGTGGTGGCCAGGGCGAAAGCCAGGTGGGAGGAGGAACCCATGCACCCGGCCTACGTGAAACCCGCTCCCTCTCCCAGACGGCGGAACCGTCGGGAACAGGCGTTGGCGACGGAGACTGCCACCGCCGAGGGAGAGGCAGAGCGGCAACAGCAGCCCGAAACGCTGCGATTATTTTAAAGGCCGCGCCTGTCGGAGCGGGACTCCGGAGCGTAACACGAGGGGAGGATGCCAATCTCGGCATCCTCCCCTGAGCATCGGTATATCGGGCCTTTTTGCGTTTCGGATGTGTCCATTCGTCCATGTGTAGGCGCCTTTCGCGTTTCCACTATCGGCCACTTCCACTTTGTAACCTATGCACCTCGGTTGTGGCTTGTGCCCGGCCTGGGCGTCGAGTTGGTCGCTCAGGGCGTTGGACCACAGCGCCACAAGCGGCCGGCCTTGAAGCGCCGTGCTATGCTGTAAGACATAGGTTTTTGAGACAACATCAGCCGAGGCAAGGGATTTGATACTCGACGAAGTTACGGCGTCCGTAGCGGCCCAGTTGGACGACCAGGCCAAGCTTGGCGTGCGGATTGTAAATCAAGGTGATGTACCGGAGACGGGGCCGGTTCACGGTGGAGTTTGGGTGCAGGTGCCTGAAGCAACAGCCGTCTTTGTGGACTTGAAGGGTTCCACTGGGCTCAACTCCCGGTTTGGCGCTGAGACCGCAGCCCACGCCTATAACTACTTCAACCGGGCGATGGCGGTAATCATGAACGGGTTTCAGGCCCGGTACGTGGATGTGCAGGGGGATGGACTCTTCGGACTATTCAGCGGCAAGGGCTCCCGGTTTATGGCGGCAGCTTGCGCCATTACCATGAAATCCCAGGTTGAGACGGTGATTGCAGAGCGGTTCCGGGGGGACGTTTCCATCGATTGGCAACTTAGAGCGGGAATAGGGGTCGACCGGGGCAAGTTGTTGGTACGACAGTTGGGACTAAGGGGAACGGGCATCAACGAGGTCTGGGCTGGCACGCCGGTGAACACGGCCGCCAAGCTCAGCGGAGTTGCGGGCCCGAACGAGGTCGCGGTGTCGGAAAAGGTCTTCGCCGATTACCAACAGAGCGCGAAAATCAGGCAGCGAGCGCTGCTGTGGTCCTGCGGTTGCGAGGGAAACGCCCGAGGGGGAGGCCTGGACCTGCCCGCCGGGCGGTCGGAATATCTATGGCAGAGTATCGCCCTTACCGGGAACTTGGGGTTGGATTTCGACCATGCTTACCACTTGCGTCGGTCCTGGTGCCAGGTTCACGGCGCGGAGTTCTGTGAGGCGCTGGTTACCCGTCAGCGCAGGAAAGGATAAGTTGGAGGAGCGTCTCAGGTCCCATTACGAGTCGCTGACCCGGGCGATTGGGTTTACGAGAGCGGCGGACGGCAAGGCAGCGCCGGCATTGGCCCTCCAGGTCGCGTTGGCGGGAACTGTGGCCGCGCGATTCGAAAGACTGGCTTCCATAATCGGGCAGGAACCTCGGGGCCTAGAGTCTATTATGTTGGCGGTACTTCTCGCGCTCTACGCTATTTCAGTCATCGGTGTTGTTGCGCTGGCCACCAGCGTTTACCTGCCCAGGAATCCCCGTACCGGCGAGTCCCTCATCTATTTTGAAGACATCGCGTCTATGCCGTTGGAGTCTTTCCGGGAGCAAGCCAGACAAATGGACCCAAGCGCGATGGAACGCCAATTGCTGGGGCAGATTCACACCGTATCCGGAATAGCCAGCGCCAAGATGCGCCAAGTCCGGTGGGCATACTACATGAGCGTCCCTTCGGTTGTATTTTGGGTCATATTGCTGGGATGGGGTAGTTTCTGATTTCCGGTTGCTCCGGCGTTCGGAACGGCGCAATCGCAGGCTGAAGGCAGTGGGCAACATACATTGCGGCAAGGTTACAGGCCCGCAGCGCTACTTCAAAGGCCGACCCTGTATGCCGCCCTTTTTTCGTTTCGGGGACGGCAACTCGCTCGTGAGAGAAACCTGTGCGGGCTTTTCCTGGTGCAAAACGCCGCCGGGCGCTATGGCGCCTTGGAGAGCCAACGACGCTGGGTCAAATTGAACGGATCAACCAGGCTGAATCTCCTGGAGGATTCTGGCGTCCAAGTTGGAGAAAACGCCGGGGTACATGAGGCCCCGGTTCTTCATCACTTCATCCAAGTCGTGTTCAAGGCCCAATGGAAGCGCGGTTTGGGCCACGTCTTGCAATGCCGCCATCAGCCGTTCACCGAGTTCGTGGATTTGTTGCAATTCGATTACCCGCATGTCCGGTGAAGGACTTGCCTCATTGGAAGCCGCCAGCAATGGCCCTACGAACACTGGAACTACCTCCGAGACCTCATGGTTGTCCTTCACCCATTGGACATGATTGTGCAACTGCCCCACATCGGCTTTGCGGTAAACCGTCTCCTGCTTGTTGGTCTTGACCTCGATGCATACAGCATAGCCGTCATTCCCGATCCAAAGAACATCGGGGCCGGTTCCAGATTCCTTGTCCGGTCTGCTGGACCTCAACCCGAGGTATTGACCAAGGCATCGTATGGATTCCTCCACCTGAGCCGAAGACCCGTTCCCATTGAGCGGCGAGAGGTCCTTGATGAGTGTTTTGGGGGTCTGGACAAGAGAGGAACCCTGGCGTCCGATGCGCATCTGCGCCGCGACTCGGGTCACCTGATCGGGCACCGAGGCGTTTGCCTCAGCCGAGAACGACCTGGGCCGCGGCATGTTTGACTGATTCGCGTAGGACTTCTGGTAGAAGTGAGAGGCATTTTCCTCGTCGCCGCTCATTTCCAGAGCGTAACCCAGCCACATACTCAGCCATGCTCCGCTGAATTGGCTGAAGTCAAAGGCGTCATCTATGACCGCGTTCAAAACACCGGCCGCACCCTCAAAGTCTCTCTCCCAAAGCGCTTTTCCGAAACGAGCTTCGGCGAGTGCAATGGCGAGGGCTTTGTCCTCGCCGGTCGGGCCGCTATCCGCAGGCAGGTCTCTCATGTTGCTGGTATAGAACTGGACCCATCCAGTGGACCGGGATAGGCAAGCGTCAGCGGCGGAACGCAGTCCGTCAGTATCCGACGCTCCTTTGGAAACGCTTTCCCCGACGTCTATCTGCTTTTGCAGGAACCTGGGCAACAGGCTGCGGTTGCGGGGAACGAGAAGCCACTCCACCAATCCCTTGCCCGTGAGCAACACCACACCGTGGTCGCTCATTCCCCTGGAGATGCGTCCAAAACTCTGTACGATCCGCGATGCCAACAAGCTTCGCAGGCTGCTCTGCATATTCAGACGTTCCCATTGGAAGCGCTCCAACGGGCCTGCTCCCGCCGGAAGTTCGTCCAGTACCATCATCCGACAGGTATCCCCGGGCAGGTCGATTCCGTCGTACCGGGCAGCGAGAGCCAACTTAGCCGGAGGGGCAGACCCTCGAAAAGACTCCACGGCCCGGGATACGTCCTCTCTACCGGGCAGAACGGCTGTTTCGGCCCATTTCGCGCCCCTGGCAAAGCTCGGAACTAATATCAATGCCTTGCGGTCCCTGATTATCTCCTGGGCGGGCGCCACATCATCGTCCCCTTCCGCAACAGCAGACGGGATCAGTATCATCCTTTCACATTCCCCGGCAGTGGTGGACGGGGCAACTATTTTTTCGGGCTGCCGTCCAAACGCTCTCACGAAGCTGTCGGGAGCGCTCAACGTCGCCGAAAGATAAACGCGCCTGACCCCATCGCCGAAACAGGGGAGCGAGGAAACGGGCACAACCGGAGGGGTAAGAGTCACTCGGCCATTGGAAATCAAAAGGCAGCACAGGTCCTCGCGGTCTCGGACGTGCTCCCAGGCAAACATCGTGTTGGTGAGTTCGCCAAGACCGGCCTGGAGTAGCAGCCGGCGCAGTTCAGCAGAATTAGCTGCCACCTCGGACGGGGGAACGAGGAACTCTCGGGAAGACTCACCGTTGATGACCTCACCGTAGCTGCTGGCTAGTCCTACCGCACTGTGATACGGTTGGAACAAGGCCAGTATCTGGTCGAAGGTGTCGGCCAGTTCGCTGCGGGGGATCGTAAGCGAGAATTGGTCTCGCAGAATCTGGTCGGCGGTGTGAGCGTCGTCAAATATGACGGCCGCTATGTCGTCGGACCGGAACCGGCTCCTGCCGTTGAACAATGCCTGGTAGGTGGTCACGCAAGGAGCCTCGGCGCGATGATACAATTCGCCGTGTAAGAAACCCTGCCGGAAATAAGTGGCCGCAGGCAAGCCGTAACCCTGGGCTTTGTCGGCAGTCTGTTCGACAAGTTGGATCGAACTACAGGCGTAAACTACTTGGCGTTGGGTCTCGTTGACCAACGATTGGGCGATGAGCAGCCCCACCAGTGTCTTCCCAGCCCCCGTGTTCAAGACAACGGCCACGTCTTTTTTGTCCCTATGGACGTTCCACTCGCGCAGGGCATCCCCTTGGCCGAGCCATAGGTCGTTTATGTTGCCGTCAGTGATGGCGGCCCCTTGGAAGATTACAATGGGGTCTTCTGGTCTGGGTTGCTGGCTGGCTACGTTGAGCCGGGAAAAGTCGAATGACATCTACCTATGCACCGTTCCTGTATTGCGATGGACCACCGCCCATCGTTCCTGTGTTGCACACCCCGTCAATTTGGCCAAAGAATGTAGTTTCCCGCTGGCTGGGAATATCAGAGAGCCATTCTTGTTGATCTATTACATAACTTAGTGAGCGGGAACCAGTCGCCGCTCCGCCGGGTCCGCCGCCAAAACCAACCCCTCCAAGGGACTGGCTCCCAGCAATGACGGGGCACCCTCGTCCCGGAGAACTACTTGAATGACCACGCTCTCCCCGTATATGGCCGCTTATGCCTGTCCGAAGTACATATTGGGCACTGGCCGACCGACGGCAGAGACCTGCGCTGGCTCGTCGGCTTCACTCCCAGACCCCTCGTCAGCTGGGCGGGTCAAAGTGGGCTAGGCTGAGCCTGTATCAACTGTAGTCTCTATATCTCGGGTCTACCGACGGTTGGTGCCGGAAATGCGCGATGTCCAATTGAATGTTCCCACCTGCTGGATGTCGCGCCTAACGTTCTACGCCTGTCCATTATAACCGATGGGCTATTTCTCCTACATCCGCCTTTCATCTGCCGCCCGTATCTTCGGCCCTTTCGTTTGTCGAACATCCGCTGGGTGATGCACAACGTCGTTGAGGACAACGCCAGCGCGAGGTCTTTACGATGAAGGACCCCACCTATCGGAAAGAGTAAACTGCCCGCCTGGGCAAGGAAAGTTACGAGGGGGACACCCGGTCAAGAGTCGAAGCCGCCCGCAGGCGGGAGGTGACCGCCTGTGGCGCCATTTTTGCATTTGTGGGGCCTTTTTTGCGTTCAGGCGCGCCCGTTTCGGGTCCCCGGCCTGCCACCTCCGGCGGCCCGGTGATGAAGAGCAGATCGAAATCGTCCACCCTCAGGACCTCCATCAGGCTCCTCCGGACGCGGGGCGACGGGCTGCGCTTGCCGTTCATCAACATCGAAAGGTGGCCCGGGGAGAACCCGCACCGGCGGGCCAGCTCGTTCTGGGAAATGCCCAGCCGATCCAGCAGCTCCCACACGGCCACGGGGTTGAGCCAGACCCGGCGCGGGTGGGGGCTGCGTCTCATGGCAAGGGCTCCTTTCCGACGGGCTGGTCGGACACAACCCAATGGTAGGCGGGCGTGAACCAGTTCCTGCGCCGTCGGCCCCAGGGGAAGGCGCGCGCCACCCTGCTGTGGCGCGCGCGCTGTCGCGGCATCCCCCAAGCCTCCAGGACGAGGCCGGAGACGCGCTCCAATGCCGGCGCGAGCGGCCCCCTCCCGGCTCCGCCCGCCGGGGACGGGCATATGGCCGGGACGCCCGCGCCGCGCCGTTCATCCAGGTACGCAGACCTTCGTTTCAGGAGCAGTCCTGCGGCCAGCTACTCTCCTCCCATGAGCAGCCACGCCCGGTGCGTGCCGGAGACCCAGCCGTCGCTGGTGACGTCCCCCTGCACCGCCAGCTCCACGCCGTCCGCCTTGGGGTCGGACTTGATCTTCAAGGTGAGCTTGCCCTCCAGCGTGTGGGCCGGGATGGTGACGGTGTCGCCGTCGGGGAAGGTCGCCCGGTTGCTGGGCGGGTACTCGGAGGTGGTCCGGCTGGTCCACCGCACGTCCCGCAGGCTGATCAGTACGGTGGTGTCCTCGGCGGCGGGGGTGTCGATGGAGACGGTCACCGCCACGTTGCCGCCGGCCTTGGGGATGGTTCTCCGGTCGATGCTCACCCGCAGCGCCGGGCCGGGCCCCTCGTCGTCGTCGCGGATGGTCAGGATCACCGGCTCGGGCAGCGAGCCCATGAAGGGCTGGTAGTTCAAGAACTCGGCGGTCACCCTGAACCGCTTGTCGATCTCGTTCCGGTCGTTGTTCCTCGGGCTGATCCTGACGTAGCCGAAGCGGCCCCGGTCCCGAGATCGGCGCACGAGGGTGTCGCCGCCGCCGTAGCTTGAGAACGCGACGGCATCGCCCGCGGCACCCCCCACCGTGTGCCCGGTCAGCGGCTCCAGCGTGAGCTTGAGTTTGACCTCGCGGCGGGGCAGTTCCCCAAGTACGCGTCCGTACACGTTGACGTCGTTGCCGTCCTCGTCCACGGTCGCCGGAGACAGCTCCAGGCGGAAGATGGGCGGAGCCTCGTTGTCTTCGATGACGACCGTGACCGGACCGGGGGCGGCGATCCCGCTGTCGCCGCTGAGGGTGACTGTCACCTTCACCCGCCGTTCCTCCGGGCCATAGACGTTGTCGTCCACGCTGGTCAGCACCGGGTTGATGGTCTTGCTGGTCTGGCCGGGACTGAACGTGACCGAGTCGGTTCCGGCGGTCCAGTACTTCTCGCCCTCGTAGCCGGCCGGCGCGCTCAGGCCGATGTTCGCCGTTACGGCCTTGCTCGACGGGCGGTCGAGGCTGATGGTGAGCGAGGCGGTTGCGCCGCCGTTCTCGGCGATGCGCGCCTGGGCCAGGCCCAGTGTCATCACCGGGGTCGGGTCGTCGTCAACCACCGTCAGCGTGGCTGCGGGTCCCGCCAGTGCGCCAACGTGGTCGTTGCGCAGCGTCGTGTCTGTCTTGATGCGGAAGGTCACCTGCCGGTCGCCGGGCTCGTCGATGTTGTTGGAAGCGGCGGTGAGCGTCACCGGGGCGCTCTGGAACTGGCTCCTTGGTATCGTGAAGCGCAGCGCGTTCGGGACGCCCTCCAACGCTCCGCCGCCGGTTATCTCCACCTCCATGGTGGTGTCGTGAGACGAGATCCGGTCCTGCCGAGCGACCAGCGTCGTCGTGCCGCCGTCCTCCGAGATCGACGTGGACGAAAAGTACAGCGTCACCGTGGGCGGCTGCACCACGTTGATGACCGGCGAGAGGCCGAGCAGCGAGTAGCTGTCGCCTTCCGGTTTGAGCTCCCGCGCCAGCGGGTGAACGTAGCCGATGGCGCCGGGCGTCGGATCGGGCAACGCTCCGGCGTCGTCGAGGACGCCGGTGAAGTCCCCGACGGCCACCCGGTCGGCGCCGGCGTAGTATTCCGTGTGCGCCTGGCCCGTTCCGAGGCTGCCGGTGAAAACCGGGTTGGTCTTCGTATAGGGCGCTCCCGTCTCCGTCCTGGCGTCCAGGGAATGCCAGCGCATCGAGTCGTTGAACCCGCCGACGTCCAGCCAGAAGTCATCGTAGTCGTCGGACACCTTGGCGCCGCCCACCCAGTAGATGCCGACGTCGGGGCCGGACCAGTCGTGGTCGGTCCACGTGTTCTCGCTGGCGTCCACGGTCAGCGTGGAAACCAGGGCGCGGAACCGGCCCCTGATGTCCGCTATGCCTCTGTTGCGCCCCGCCCGGTCGCGAACGAAGCTGTTGTAGCGATTGATGTCCCAGGATTCCGCATTGATGGTATCGCTGGTTGCGAACAGCAGCCGGAAGCTCTCCCCGGGCTTGACCAGCGGGTTGTTGTTGGCGTCCTTGGGGATCATCGCCCAGGCCGGGGACACGTCCACCTCCTCCGGCTCCCCGGGGCGGCGGCCGTCGTCGTCCCAGATGCGCACCGTCGCTGGGCCGAAGGGCTCGCTCACAAAGTCCTTGCACTCATCCTTGGAACCCTTGCACACGCTCGTGCCGGTTACCGTCAGCTCCTTCTTGTCGGGGCCTCGCACCTGGTTGTCCACCGGGTAGATGATCAGCCCGTTCTCGCTCACCGTCTCGCCCGCGCGGATGGTGATCTCGGTCCCGGCGTAGATGGTGAAGTCGGCATTCGTGGCCGGGGCCACGGGCTCTACCCTCATGGTGACGGTCAGGTCCGTGGTTCGGGCCAGGCCGAGCTCCGGCCTGATTTCGACCCAGACGCGACCGCGGGACTCGCGCAGGTCGGCGCGCACCACTCGCAGCCCGTTCGTTCCGGACGGCGGCCGCGTCGTCGCGCTCGCCTCGGCCGACGCCGGGCTGTTGCCGCCGGCGTTCACCGAGCGAATCTTGAAGGCATATAGCGTGCCGTCGTTCAGGCCGCTCACGGCGTGCGTCGTGGTGGTCGCGCCGCTGCCCGACATGTCGGTCCAGCCGCCGTAGCTACCCGTGCCCTCCTTCTGCTGGTACTGGTACCTGGTGATGCTGGTGTCGCCTGGGTCGGTCCAGGTCAGCGTTATCTGTCCGCTCCCCGCCGTCGCCATGAGGCCGGTCGGCGCGCTGGGCGCGACACTCGCAGCCTTGGGCGTGGCGCTCGCCACGTTGGACACCGGGCTGTTGCCGCCGGCGTTCACCGCACGAATATTGAAACCGTATAGCACGCCGTTGGTCAGATTCTTTACGGTGTGCATCGTGGTGGTCGCGCCGCTGCCCGGGATGTCGCCCCAGTCGACCTCACCCTCGAACGACAATTGGTGGTACTGGTACTTGGTGATGGTGCTGTTGCCGGGGTCGTTCCAGCGCAGCGTCACCTGAGAGTCCCCGGCCGACGCCGTCAGGCCCGTCGGCGCGGCCGGCTTGTCCGGCGGCTGCACCGTGATCACCGGCGAGAGCGCGTAAACGGTAAAGCTAGCCCCCAAAGTCCGGGACAGGGAACCCTGCGAGAGAGGGGAGGCGTCGGGGAAGAGACTTCCGAATTGCACGGAGTCTGTTGCGCCGGCGAAGTTCGTAGCGTGCTTCGTTCCGTCGGCGTTCGAGCCGGTCATGTGTCCACCGGCGGGATGGTCAGCTCCGGACTCGTTTTTCGAGGCCTTGGAGCTCCAGCTGCCGTCGTAGAAGTCGCGGTACTCGTCGGCCACTTTCACGCCGCCCAGCCAGTAGATGGGCACGCCCAGGTCGGAGTCGTCGGTGGTCGCGGAAGTCTTATCGCCGGTGTACCTGGTGCCGGTGTTGTCCCGGGCGTCCACCGTCTCGGTGGAGACCACCGCGCGGAACTCGTCCTTGAAGGGCTTCAGGGCGTTATTGCGATTCGCCCGACCCGCCACGAAGTCGTTGTAGTGGGAGATGCCGGTTTCCCTCGTATCTACATTTTGGGTAGTTACGAACAGCAGGCGGAATTTCTCGCCGGGGCCGAACAGCGGGTTGTTATTGGTGTCCTTGGGGATGTAAGTCCAGTCGCGCGGGACGGTCTGCGGGGCCGGCTTGATCACGGCGTCCGCACTCGGCGTCGCGCTCATCTCTTCCGACGCGGGGCCGTGAATGCCCGCCGCGTTCACGGCGCGGACCTGGAAACTGTACTCCGTGTCGTTGGTCAGGCCGGAGACGTTGTGCGACACGGTGTTGGCGTTGCTGTCGGGGACGAACCGCCAGTGTCCGTAGGCGCCGTTCCCCTCCTTTTGGCGATACTGGTACGCGGCTATGCCGGAGTCGCCGGGGTTGGTCCAGCGCAGCGACACCGTGGCGGGGCCCGCGACGGCGGACAGGTCGGCCGGCTTGGCCGGCGCGGCGGCGGCTGCGCTTCCCACCCGGTAGCGCAGGGAGAGGCCGTACAACCGGTTCTCCAAGCCTTTGCTGGCATCCGCAACGGCGTATATCTCTTTCCCGCTTTTCAGCTCGCCGAAGCCGACCCGATCGGCGCTCAACGACTCGTTCGCCTTTTTCGTTCCGTTGGAGTTCGAGCCGGTCCACACGGCCCCGACCCTTGGGTCCTCCTCCGTCTCAGGTCCACGCTCCGTCGGATACTCCTCGCCGTGCTCGTTCGTCGCCGCGTGGGAGTCCCAGCTGGCGTCGTAGAAGTCGGCGTGGTTGTCGGCGACCTGGGCGCCGCCCACCCAGTGGATCGGCTCGCCCAGGCCCGACTTGGTGAAGGTGAGGTCCCGCGCGTCGTGGTGCGGGGTGGAGACCAGGGCGCGGAAGCCTGCCCTGTAGGGCCTGAGGAAACGGTCTTCGCTCGCCCGGTCCTGCGCGTGCCTGAAATAGACCACCTGGTTTACCGCGCTCGCGCTGATTTTCCGCGACGTGACGAACATCAGGCGGAACGCCTCGCCGGACGCCGCGTCGCCGGTGTAGAGCCAGTTGGCCGGGGCGGTCATCTCCTTCCCGACGGTGAGGACCGGCGAGATGCCGTAGAAGCTGCTGGCAAGGGTAGACACATTACCGGAGTCTATGGGGTAGGACACCAACAACCTTGACGAGTCCATAGTCCCCACGACGGCGTTGCCGTTGCCCAGGGGGAAGTTTTCGTTAGTTGTGCCATCGTTATTCGAGCCGGTGTAGATAAAGATAGGCGTGTGACTCGCCCCGTGCTGGTCCTTACCGGCATAGGAGTCCCACGTGTCGTCGTAGAAGTCCGCGACGTTGTCTGCCACCTTGGCGCCGCCCACCCAGTAGATCTTCACGTCAGGGCCGGTGGCGGCGGCGTTGTTCCGGGCGTGGACCGCCTGGGTGGAGCCCACCACGCGGAACTGATCGCTGAAAGCGGCCAGGTTGGAGTCCTTCGCCGCCTCCCTCTGCACGAAGGCGTTGTAGTCGCCGATGTTCTTGGATGAAGCGTCTCTGGTGTCTCTGGTGATGAACAGCACCCGGAACCGGTCGCCCGGGTTGAGGCCGCTGGGCAGGTGCGGCCAGTTGGGCGGAACGATGGGCGACGGGGGCGTCTTGATGGCCCCGGCGCTCCGGACGGTCAGCCGCACCGACATCCCGTACAGGGCGTGGGATTCGGTCCTGTGCCGGTTGCCGCTGTCTATCTCCTTGGAGGCGCCGCCGCCGGAACCCGCCAGCTTGCCAGCCCGGGCGTCGATCGCGCCGATCCAGTGGTTGTCCTTCCGCGTTCCGTCGCACTCGGAGCCGGTCCACACGGAGCGGCCCTCAAGAGATTGGACCTCCGCGCCCGTCTCGTTCCGCGCCACCTGCGAGTCCCAGCCGCCGCCGCAGTAGAAGTCGTCGTAGTCGTCGGCCAGCCGGTCGCCGTTCATCCAGTAGATGGGCTCGCCCGCGCCGTCGGAGGTGGGGTTGGTGTGAGTGTAGTCCCGGGCATCGACGTTCTGCGTGGACAGGAAGGCCAGGAAGCCGTTGCGGTAGGGCGCCAGCAGGTCGTTCTCGCTCGCCCGGTCCTGCACCACGCGCGAGTAGTCCGCCGGGTTGGATGACCCGGCCGTATGCACCTGCGACGTCATGAACAGCAGCCGGAAGCTCTCGCCGACCCCGACGTTGGTGGGCTTGTAGGCCCAGTCGTCCGGCACCTCCATGTAGGCGCCCACGGTGATCACCGGGGAGACGGCGTACATGGGCTTGTTGGATTGCGGTGAGTCCCACTTTCGGTTGTCAAGATGGAATCCCTCTTGTCGTCCGGACAGTTCTGCTGTGCCGGGGCCGGGGTTGTTGCCCAGGCGCGCTCCGGCCAAGGTCGCCTTTGTTCCGTTTTCATGGCTGCCGGTCCATATCGAGGAAGGGGCGTGTCCTCTTCCGTGTTGGTTCCTCCCCCGCAAGGAGTCCCAGCTGCTGTCATAGAAGTCTCCCTTGTTGTCGGCTACCTTGTCGCCGTTCACCCAGTAGATGGGCACGTTGGGGTGGTTGCCGTTGTCGGGGCTGGTGAAGGTGTTGTCCCGGGCGTCCACGGCGTCGGTGGAGCCGATGGCGGTGAAAAGCCGGCTGAAATCGCTGAGCAACGGGCTCTTCGCCGCCTCATCCTGAACGAAGTCGTTGTAGAAGCCGATCTTCTTGGAGCTCGCCTGTGTTGTCCCGTCCGTCACGAACATCAGCCGGAACCGGTCGCCGACTTTGGCGCCGTCGGGCAGGAGCGGCCAGTTGGCCGGAACTATGGCGTCCCCGATGGTGATGACAGGGGAGAGCGCGTACACGGGCCGATCGGCGGTGTTTAAGGCCTTAGAGCCGCGGTCAAAATGCTCTCCATGCTTTCCCTCCAGTAATCCTACGCTGGGTGTTGCGTCGCCCAGGCGCTCACCGTCAGTGCTCTCCTTTGTTCCACTGTCATCGCTGCCGCTCCAAATCCAGGGATGGAAATTACCTTTTCCGTTTCCGTGTTGGTTCCTTCCCTCCACGGAGTCCCAGCTGCCGTCATAGAAGTCTCCCTTGTTGTCGGCTACCTTGTCGCCGTGCACCCAGTAGATGGGCACGTTGGGGTCGCTGCCATCGGCGGGGCTAGAGTAGGTGTTGTCCCGGGCGTCCACGGCGTCGGTGGAGAGGACGGCGGTGAATAGGCGGCTGAAAGCGCTGAGCGCCGGGTCCTTCGCTGCCTCACTCTGCGCGAAACGGTTGTAGTCACCGATCTTGGTGGATGTTCCCGCTGTCGTTCCCTGGGTAACGAACATCAGGCGGAACCGGTCGCCGCTGGTGAGGCCGTCAGGAATGAGCGGCGAGTTGGGCAGAACTGTTGGGCTCTCGATGGTGATGACCGGGGAGAGCGCGTACAGGGAATTCCTAAAGCCTGCCGGCTCGGCTGTGCCGAAGGTCAAATGGCGACCGGCGGTTCCGGCCAGTGTTCCTAGGCCGGGTGTGGCTCCGCCCAGGCGCCAGGCGCTAGTTCTCTCCTTGATTCCGCTGTTCAGGCTGCCGGTCCATGTTCGGGCAGCTAACGCGCTGCCCCCGGCACTACCGTGTTGGTTCCGCCCCTCCACGGAGTCCCAGCTGCCGTCGTAGAAGTCTCCGTTGTTGTCGGCCACCTTGTCGCCGTTCACCCAGTAGATGGGCACGCTGGCGTGGTTGCCGTTGTTCGGGTTGGTGAAGGTGTTGTCCCGGGCGTCCACGGTGTCGGTGGAGCCGATGGCGGTGAACCGGTCGCTGAAACCGCTGAGCGCCGTGCTCTTCGCCGCCTCACCCTGCACGAAGGAGTTGTAGGTGCCAATATCTGTGGATGTCGCCTGTGTTTTCCCCTCGGTGACGAACATCAGCCGGAACCGGTCGAGGCGGCCGATGGTGGGGGGGATGAGCGACGAGTTGGGCTTGATGGTCGCCCTCTGGGGGGTGGCGGCGGTCTGCGGCTCGGCGGTGAAGGGGGAGGCCGAGCCGTCCACCTTGTGGCTGTCCAGATCGGCAATGGCCGGGTGCTCCAGGACGGCGTCGTTGCCCCCGGCGCCGGTGATGCTCCCGCCGTTCAGCCCCACCGAGTTCGCCGCGATGCTGATACCGTCGTCGTCACGGTCCTCTTGCTGGACCGTGTAGGCAAACACCAGGGCCGCGCCGCTGGTATCGCTCCGGAGGTAGGCGGCACGGCGCGTGTGTTCGCCGATGACAATATCCAGGTAGGGCGCGCCGCTGACCGCAACCGGCTCGCTGAAGGTCAAAATGGCGACGATTTCCTCTCCCTCGCCATACGTGTCGCCGATGGCCGGGCTGTTCAGCAGCGGGGCTTCCGTCACCTCGGGTGGCTCCTCCACGATCGCGATCGCCGCCGTGATGGTCACCGCAACGGCGGCGTCAACGGTGGCGTCGGCCTCGCCGGCGGCATTCTTGCCGTCATGCACGGTCACGGTAACGGAGTAGCTGGCCTTGTTCTCGAAGTCCAACTCTCCCTTGACGGTGATCTGCCCGCTGGCGGAGTCGATGCCGAAGCTGGCGGCGTCCGCGCCGGACAGGGCGTAGGTCAGGGTGTCGCCGTCGGCGTCGCTGGCGGTCGCGTTCGCCGCCACGCTGCGGGCGGCGGTGTCCGCTGCGAACTCGGGTTCATTGTTGAGTGGGCCGGCGGAGCCGTCCACCTTGTGGTCGGACGATGCGGATACCGGCGGAAGGGTCAGGTCGGCGTCGTTGCCCCCTGCGTCCTGGATGCTCCCGCCGTTCAGCCGCAGCGCGTTCTTCCTGATACGGATGCCGTCCTCGTCCCGGTCTGCTTCCTGGACCGTGTAGGCAAACACCAGGGTGGCGCCGTCGTCCGTGGACTCGCTGTAGTTGGCCCAGCGCCGCTGCTCTCCGATAAGTACGCCCAGGCGCGGCTTCCCGGTCACGGTCACCGGCTTGGAGAAGGTCACCCTGACGATGATCCGCTCCTCCCTGACGTAGGCGTCGCCGATGGCCGGGCTGCTGGCGATGGCGGGTCCCTGGCCTACGGACGGCGGTTCGTTGCTGGCTGGCGTCGCCTCCGCCACCTTTCCGGCGGTGGCGGCCTGGGCGATCTTGCCCGTTCCCTCCCCGTCGGCGTAGGACGCGGTGGCGCGCAGGTACTGGCCTACGTCGTCGCTGGTCGGGGTGTAGGCGGCCTCGGTGGCGCCCGCGATGGCAGTCCAATCGCTGCCGTCGGCGGAACGCTCCCAGATCCAGGTCTCGCCGGTAATTCCGCCGTCCGGGTCGCTCAGGCTGGCGGTGATGGCGCTGCCCGCCTGGGTCGTGTCCGGGTCCAGGGCAACTGCGCCCGCCTCGTCCAGGTTGACGACGCTGACGGTTACGGAGATGGTGTCGTCAACACTGTCGTCAACCTCGCCGGCGGCGTTCTTGCCGTCGCTGACCGTAACGGTCAACGTGTAACTCGCCCGGGCCTCGTGGTCCAGGGCGTCCTTGACGGTAATCTGCCCACTGGCGGCGTCCAGGTCGAAGGCCCCGGCGTCCGCGCCACCCAGTGCGTAGGCCAAGGTGTCGCCGTCATCGTCGGTGGCGACCACCGGAGCGCCGATGGCAGCGCCGGCGGCGGTGTTCTCGTCCACGCTGCGGGCAGCGCTCTCAGCGGCAAACAGTGGGTCGGCGTTGGGCGATAACTGGCGGCTGATGCCGGTTACCGGGCCGGCGGCGTCCGACCGGGCGCTCTTGCCCGCGCCCTGGGCGTCGGCGTAGGACGCGCTGGCCCGCAGGTAGCCTCCGGCGTCGCCGTCAACCGGGGTGTAGGCGGAGCTGGTTTCGCCCGCGATGACGGCCCACTTGCTGCCGTCGGCGGAGCTTTCCCAGGTCCAGCCCTCGCCGCTGACGCCGCCGTCCGGGTCGAAGACGCTGGCGCTCAGCGCGCTGCCCACCAGTGGCTCCGCCGTATCGAGGAATACCTGGCCCGCCTCGTCCACGTTGGCCACGGAGATGGTCACCTCGATGGAGTCGTCAACGCCGGTATCGGCCTCGCCGTCGGCGTTCTTCCCGTCGTGGACGGTGACCGTTACCGAATAGCTGTTCTTGTCCTCGTAGTCCAGGGCGTCCTTGACGGCAATCTGTCCGGTGGCGGTGTCGAAGTCGAAGGCCCCGGCGTCGCTGCCGGTCAGGGCGTAGGTCAGGGTATCGCCGTCGGAGTCGGTGGCGGCCACGGGGTCGCCGATGTTCTCGCCGGCGGCCGCGTTCTCGTCCACGCTGCGGGCAGCCGTTGCATCGGCGAACTGCGGGGCGTTGTTAGGCGGCGGAGCGGCCGCCACCGGGCTGGCCGCCTGCGCCTGCGCGCTCTTGCCCGAGCCATGCCCGTCGGCGTAGGACGCGCTGGCCCGCAGGTACTTGCCGACGTCGCCGTCAGCCGGGGTGTAGGCTGCCCCGGTCGCGCCCGCGATGGCGGTCCACTCGTTGCCGTCGGCCGAGCTTTCCCAGGTCCAGCCCTCGCCGCTTACGCTTCCGTCCGGGTCGGTCAGGCTGGCGCTGATGGCGCTGCCGGCCTGGGGCGTGTCCGTACTCAGGGCAACCGCGCCCGGCTCGTCCACGTTGACCACGGAAATGGCAATCTCGGTGGAGTCGGTCGCGCCGTCGGGGTCAGCGGCGGTGACCGTAACCGAATAGCTCGCTTTGGCCTCGTAGTCCAGCGCGTCTTTGACCGTAATCTGTCCGGTGGCGGTGTCGAAGTCGAACGACCCGGCGTCCGCGCCGGCCAGGGCGTAGGTCAGGGTGTCGCCGTCGGAGTCGGTGGCGATCACCGGGTCGCCGATGCTGTCGCCGGCGGCCGCGTTCTCGTCCACGCTGCGGGCAGCCGTTGTATCGGCGAACTGCGGGGCGCTGTTGGCCGGCTCCGGCGTTGGTGTGGGTGTCGGTTCGGGTTCGTCGGGGGCGCCGTTCACCTTGTGGCCGGCCTGATTGGGCAGGGCGGGGTGCTTCAGGTCGGCGTCGTTGCCCCCTGCGTCCTGGATGCTCCCGCCGTTCAGCCGCAGCGCGTTCTTCCTGATACGGATGCCGTCCTCGTCCCGGTCTGCTTCCTGGACCGTGTAGGCAAACACCAGGGTGGCGCCGTCGCCCGTGGACTCGCTGTAGTTGGCCCAGCGCCGCTGCTCGCCGATGAGTGCGCCCAGGCGTGGCTTCCCGGTCACCGTAACCGGCTCACCGAAGGCCAGGGCAACGGTGATGACCTCGCCGAAGCGGTAGGTGTCCCCGCTGGCCGGGCTGCTGGTGATGGCGGGGCCGGCGGTGATTCTAGGCCCGGCGTCGTCCTGGGCCAGGGCTGGACCGACAGGCGACAGCCACAGCAGGGCGGCGGCCACGGCCAGCAGAACCAGCGCCGGGAGCAGGTACGCCGGGAGCCGCCGTGTCAAGTACGGGGCAGGCTTGCGCGGCGCGGCCCGCATCAGTTTTCCCCCCTGAGAGTCGGGGGGGGGGGCTGCGGTATTCTTAAAGAGGGCAGATGGCACGGACGCCCTCAACATTCGGCCCATCTTTCTGCTGGTGCGGTTAGCGTCGAACATCCCAGTTCCTGCTCCTTGCGCGCCGCCGTAATGCCGGGCGGCTCCTTTGTTATTCCGGTTGGCAGGCCCGGGCCCAAGCTCCGCGCGAACCTGCCGCTCGCGTTTCTGGCATAGAAAACCAGCAAAACCCTACACCACAATCCGTAGAATAGTTCATAGTATTGAGGTTATCTTTTGTCTGGTTTATTGTAGAATTATTCCTGACCAGCTATAAGATCACGCCCGGACCCCGGCAAACGCCGCGACCACGGCGACGCGGGTCCGGGCCGGAGAAAGAGATGGACCAGACTGACCGGCGGGACCGGGAGATCGAAGCCCTGCAAGAGCGCCTGTCCCGCCTGAGTGCGGCCAGCCTGCGCATCAACGAGAGCCTGGACTTCGATCAGGTGCTCCAGGGGGTCCTGGACTCGGCCTGCTCCCTCACCGGCGCCCGCTACGGGGTGATGACCCTGCTGGACGATGAGGGCCTGGCGCAAGACTTCCTGTCCTCGGGATTGACGGCCCAGGAGTCGGAGCAGCTCTGGCTGATGCCGGAGGGGCTGCGCATCTTCCAGGCGCTGACCAGCATCTCCGAACCCGTGAGGGTACCCGATCTGGCGGAGCACATGAGGGGACTGGGCTTCAGCGACTTCACCATCCCCCTGCCGGTGGGAGTCTTCCCCTGCCTGGCTGCGCCCATGTTCCACCGGGACGCCCGGGTGGGCCACGTCTTCGTGGGGTACAAGGAGGACGGCAGGGCGGAGTTCACCCGGGCCGACCAGGAGACCCTGGTGATGTTCGCCGCCCAGGCGGCCCTGGTCATCGCCAACGCCCGCACCCACCGGGAGGAGCGCCGCGCCCGGGCCGACCTGGAAACCCTGATCGACACCTCACCGGTGGGAGTGGTGGTCTTCGACGTGCAGACCGGGGGGATGGCGTCGGTCAACCGGGAGGCGTTGCGCATCGTGGACGGGCTGCGGGAGGAGGGCCAGTCGGCGGCGGACCTGCTGGAGGCGGTGACCTGCGTGCGTGCGGATGGACGCGAACTCTCGCAGTTGAATTTCCCCATGTCCGAACTGCTGAGCGGGGGAGAAACCGTTCGCGCAGAAGAGATAGTGTTGCGTGTCCCTGATGGTCGCAGCATCAGCGTCCTGATCAACGCCACGCCCATCCGCACTGATGACGGTACGCTGGTCTCATTCGTCGTTACCCTACAGGACCTGACGCCACTGGAGGAGCAGGAACGACTGCGGGCCGAGTTCCTGGCCATGGTCAGCCACGAGCTGAGGACGCCCCTGGCGGCGGTGAAGGGCTCCGTGGACACGCTGCTGGAGGCGGCGGGCGAGCTGCACCCGGCCGAGACGGCCCAGTTTCACCGCATCATCCGGGACCAGTCGACCCAGATGCGCTTTCTCATCGGCGACCTGCTGGACGTGGCACGCATCGAGACGGGCACGTTGCCGGTGGCCCCGGAGCCTTCGGACCTGCCCACGCTGGTGGAGGAGGCGGTGAGCCGGTTCCGGGCGGGTGATGAAAGAAACCCGGTGGAGGTGGAGCTGGCGGAGGGCCTACCGATGGTGCTGGCGGACCGGCGGCGCGTCGTCCAGGTGCTGGGCAACCTGCTCTCCAACGCCGCCGGCTACTCCCCCGAGGGGTCACCCATCGTGGTGAGCGCCGCGCGGGACGGGATGCACGTGGCGGTGGCGGTGTCAGACCGGGGCCGGGGCATTCCGGCGGAACTGATCCCGGAGTTGTTCCGCAAGTTCTCCCGGGGACATGGAGCGGACACGCCGTCCGGCCTTGCCTCGGGTATCGACGGGTCGGGCCTGGGTCTGGCCATCTGCAAGGGAATCGTGGAGGCCCACGGGGGCCGCATCCGGGCCGAGAGCGACGGCCCGGGCCTGGGAGCCAGGTTCACCTTCACCCTGCCGGCGGCGGACGGGCCCGCAACTGCCGCTGCTGCTCCGGCTCCGGCCTCGCCCCGCGCGCGGCCTCCGGCCCGGGGCCGGGTGCGGGTACTGGCAGTGGACGACGACCCCCAGGCGCTGCGGTACATCCGGGACGTGCTCACCCGGGCCGGCTACGCGCCCGTAGCCACCGGCGATCCCGCCGACGTGCCCCGCCTGATGGCGGAGCAGAAGCCCCACCTGGCTCTGCTGGACCTGGTGCTGCCGGGAACCGACGGCATCGAGCTGATGAACCAGGTCCGCAGGATGGCCGACGTGCCCGTGATCTTCCTGTCGGAGTACGGCCAGGGCGAGACCGTGGCCCGGGCCTTCGACATGGGGGCCGCCGACTACCTGGTCAAACCCTTCTCGCCCTCGGAACTGTCGGCCCGCATCCGGGCCGCGCTGAGGAAGGGGATGGAGCCCTCCCCGGGCGAGCCCACGGTATCTTTCGCCGTGGGGGAGTTGAGCATCGACTACGCCCAGCGCCGGGTGGCGCTGGCGGGAGAGCCGGTGGAGCTGACCAACACGGAGTACGCGGTGCTCTACCAGCTGGCGGTGCAGGCCCCAAATGTGCTGACCCACGGCCTGCTGCTCCAGCGGGTCTGGGGGCCGGAGCGGGTGGGCGAGGGCTGGCTGCTGCGGGACGTGGTTATGCGGTTGCGCCGCAAGCTGGGGGACACCGCCGCCAGCCCCAGGTACATCCTCACCGAGCCACGGGTGGGGTATCGGATGGCAGCGGGGGAGGGAGATGCAGACGGCCAGCAAATCGGGCGTGAATAGACGCTCCCCAACATTGTATTCCGGCCAGCCCTTCACGGAGGGGATGGCCCGCTCTAATGAGAAACCCCTACTGGGTCCGCGTGGGCTTGGCTACTCACACAAATCCCCGGTGCGCGCCGATTACACCGCCACCGCGAACCTTCAGATGGGTCAATATGAACGTCCGTAATCGTTTACGCACTGGACGGGGACTATGGCGATCAGCAACCGTACTCGTCGGCGCGGTGCTGCCGGCGACGACAGCAGGAATCGTAGCCCTGCTGGTCGCGTACTATGCGATGGCGCAGGGCGATGTCTGGAAATCAACCATCGAAATCGGGCGGGACATTTCCATTCCAGGTTCACTAGTGGGGGGCATTTTCGTCGCGGTAGCAACGGGAGTAGCGGCGTACATCGCATACCTGAATACACGCTGTCACTTACTTATAGCCAACTCGGCAGCAATCACCGGCATTGCGACTGTGTGTGCCTTGATTTGGTGGCCGACGCATTGGTGCGACTTGAGGGGCGGCATAGCAGCAGGGCTTACGGCGGCTGGCATCGTGGCTGCTCTGGCAATGGCCGTCAGTTTCCAGGCCCGACGCCAGAATCCATTCGCTGCCAGATACAATAGCATTGACCAGTCTGACGCCCAACCAGACGAAGCGTACGTAGGGATAGTCCCGTTCGTGCAGATCGCCTTGGCGCTTATAATGGTTCTGGTAGCCTACTGGGCGATGACCAACGAGGACTTGTCCGGATCCCGTACAAAACTACTGGCATTCGCCGGCATTGGCATCACGGCGGCATCGTCAATATCCCCAAAGCTGGGCCTAAAAACCATCCTGGCCGTTACCGGGGCAGTCATTTCATTGGTTGGAGCGTATATTGAAGCGGACGAAGCTCTTACTGCGAGCAACAGCGAGATTGGGATTTGGACGATATTGATCGCTGCCGGTATAGTCACAGGCGCATTGATGATGCGCCTGGCATTTGTTTCCCACACAGCGATACGCATTCCTATTGCTCCCGTACTAGCCGGAGCGGTGGCGGCGTCAGTCGCATTCGTAGTAGCTTTGATACCCGCTGCTTTTATTTCGGTCGGATGTAACTTGCCAGCGACATGGGGATTCGTAGCGATACTGGCTGCCATTGCGGCAGGCTTAATCGTCGGCATCGGAACAACGGTCGGCAGTGCCGCTATTGCAATCCATAGTTGGTGGACAAGGCGGGCCGCCCAGTCCCCCTCTCGCAGATGGCTACCCTGAAAATCCCCTGGTTTCGTTAATCCAAGTTTATGGCAGTTTCCGTTTGAATCCGGTTGATTGGCGGTGATAGCGTCGCTGACGTGAGAATTTTAGCGTTATCGCCAGCAGGCTCTGGCCCGGTTCCCCTTACAGTTTCAGCAATGCCGTGCATCGTGCACACAAGAGCCGAGTTGGCGCAGCCCCGGGTTCTGATATTCCGGTGTTGCCAAATTGGTCGAACGCCAGCGCGTCGGCGCGGCTCTTGTCTCTGAGCGAGAGGCACGCCGACGGTCCAGGCACTACGGCCGTGCTGCCTGAATCGTCCAGTTGTACAGCCGTGCACTCGGTGGCGTCGTATCTGAAACCCTCGCCGGGTTGGCGAGGGCGTCCTTATAAACTTAATCCAAGGCCGTATAAACCCGCTGCGCGCATTGCCCGCAAGGGTTCTCTGCCGGAAAAGTCGAGGCGCCGATTACAGCGCCAGCGAAAAGGTGATCGTAAACGTCCGAATGGTAGAGGACATCTCCGGACCGTAGTATGCGAAGATTGTGGTGTCTGCCTTGACTTTGGAGTGGCGGCGGTCAACACTTTGGATGCTGTTTTGGGTAGAGCCCACGGGCTATCGACCTGTTGAGAGGGAGGCATGGAGTTTACGACACTCGCTGAGGCGGGACGAAGGGATCAAAGCGCTTTGGTCGCGTCCGCGTATGAGCAGCTCAGATACTGCATCGGTGATGAGTTCCACCCTGGCTACTTCAACTCTGATGAAGCGCTGGCAGCCGAAGCCAATGGGCTATCCGTATGTGACGCTGTTCTTGGGCATATTCTTGCCTCGTCGCCGAATGTGGAAGGCGAAGCACGAGCATGGGCGCTGCTGAATCGGGTTGCTGCGGCATTGGTGCCTTCGGAGGTGGAAAACCAATGCCATAACCTGCATGGGGCGTGCACATTGATGCTCGACGCGCTCGGTGTTCCCGTAGTGATGGTAGTAGGTTCGGTGTATGCAACGGATGAGAGTGGGCGCGCATTCTGGATGAATCGGTTGGTCCCTCCGGCCTTTCCGGGACACAATCCGGGGCACGCGTGGTTGCTCACTCCGTGGTGGCACGTGGCGGACCTGGCGCTGATGCACCAATTTGGCGTTGCGGGCGATTACGACGAAATGCGCAGGTCGCTTCGTCCCGTCATCACCGTAGATGAAAAGGAGACGCTTGAGCCTGAAGTGGGCTGGTGGCGATTTGAGGGTGGATTTCACTTGCCTGCACAAGGTTATGCCGCAACAACCAAGTATCATGACTTGATAGGTTGGAGTCAGTTGAAGTTGGGGGCCACGACCGTTCGGTATTTGCCTAGCGCACTAACTTTGCCGGCGGAGGCTGAATTGAATGACGTAAGTGTAAAGATCGGCGGTCTATCGCCGAAAGAATTCTTCGACGGGAACGTATCGGACCTCCTTGAGACTTGATCCCTCAAAAGACGTTAGTCCGGTGGATTTGACAGGCCGTCATTTCACGGTGCTATGCTGAAAGTCGTGGTCTGGCGAGCCTGAGAGACCAGGCAAGTCTATGCCGGACGTCAGGAAGTGATGGCAACACAACCTCGGCATAACCGTGGAAACACGAAAGCCTCCCGCTCCGTCTTTCTGTCCTTCGAGTTTGAAAAGGACGCGGGGCGCCGGGGCGCTTTCATGGGTCAGGCAAAGAAGCATTGCAAATTCGCCCTGAAGGACAAGTCGCTCCCGGCGGCGGAGCACGACGACAAATGGCGTAGAGATGTCAAGGAGAGGATGAAAGTTTCCGACGTCGTTATCGTCTTGCTGGGACCCGACACCCATAACGCACCGGGCGTCAAGGACGAACTGAGTCTGGCTGGTGAAGTGGGCTGTCCGGTCGTCCAGCTGATGCCACAGGGCCAGAATTACGGCTTGGTGGGTAAATACAGGGCTGTCTGCGGGTACAAATGGACCGCCCTCAACGAAATGCTGCAGGACCCGGGGACTTTCGCCAAATCGTCGTCGAACCGTGGCAAGTGACCATTGGTTTATCCTGCCGGAAGCGGCTCCGTGGGTGCGGTCTCGTCATACGCTCCGCCGCTGAGTGTCAGAATCGCCTACACTGGTAGGAGTTGGTGTCGACGGGAGGCACTAGCGCCTTGGACAGTGCGAAGTACGTGACCCCATCACCGGTCTCCGCCAATAAGGTAGGCGGCGGATTCTGCCGCGTTGCCGTAACCATAGACGAGAGAATAGATCGAATAGGCTACGATCCCGACGAACAACGCCAGCATCAGGAGAGGAACATAACGCTCAATCCTGGTCAGTTGCAAATATCTGGCTGGCCCCTCCACAGGGCGGAGATACGCCCATTCCTCCGTGTATCCAGCGTAGGGCAACTGCGATTCCATTTCGTTGATGACGCGAAATTTGGCAGAATTGAGCGCACGGTAGGATCCAAGGTTGATAAACCAAATCAGTGACAGTGAGGCTCCAAGCAGACCCGCCGCAAGCAGAGCGATGCTCCAGCTGCTCCCGGACACTCCTAGCCTGCCCATCACGACCAAGAGCGCTATGATCGCAGACACCAGACCTGCATAGAAACGGTTCGACTGGTCCCGGCGCTGACTGATCCGGTCGGCCATTTCCACGTAGAGCTTGTACTGGTCCATCAGATGGGCTTGGTAATTGTCGCCGTAATTCTCCGGTTCCATTTGGCGTACCACAGGACAGATTAGTACGTATGCGCCCCATTATCGGCCAGGATAAACAGTGCCGGTTGGGACACGCTTCTGGGTATCATGAATTCAGGCGATTTGCAGAGTGAGAGTTGGATGGTACTTACAACGATCAGGACTGACTGACCACTGTACAACCGACCTTGCGGGTTGCATCACGCGAGACTGCGGATGGCTCGCACAATGCTCTCAGTGCTCCAATTCGCAATTTCGTCGGCGGCCTCACGGACCCTTCGAGAGATCAGCGTGTTTCCGCGTGGCCGAATAGCAATTATGGGCTTCGGGCGTTGGAATCCCTCCGCGGCCAAATCGATTTCGATGTTGATCCATTTGCTGTGACTGGCATATACCCCGGCCAGAATCAATACAACATGGCACGGGGCCATCTGACGCCGGATCGCTCGCCGCAATTGAGCGTCGGTAGCGGCGTGATGGATGGGATCATCCTGCGGAACTGAGTAATCTCTGAACGCAAAGTACCGGCGTGCACGAAGTAGGTTGTAGAGCCGGTCATACTGACCACCGTACCGCCACGAATGGCTGATAAACAAATTGAGTGTCCGCATGACTGCTCCCAAGGTGGATGAAACGACGATAACCAATGAACGCAGTTGATGTCAATAACAGCCTACGCACGCCTTGAAAGACTTTGCTCAGAGAGCGTGAACGGAGTTGAAAAGCCGCTTGGGTCCGATTGGCGTAGTCCCGTTTTCCACATCCCGTGCGAGTGCGCCAGCCACCAGCCAGGACGTCCCTGCTGTTATGGCAAGGGCTTCCTGGCAGCTCTACCAAACATCATTCGGACGACCGACCGTCTCGCGGCGCAAGGGTCTAGCTGCAAGCGAAGGGATGCCGCCACCAGCCGGGCATGTCTGCCAGACTTGGTTAGGTTCCAAGGCAAGTGTTACGCCTTGCGAATGCAAGGCGCGGTCTTGATAATGCGGGCCAAGGGCTTACGGTTGCGCGTTTAAAGCGGTGAACCCTTATATTGCGACCTCCCTGCAAGATCCCGCAGTACGATACATTAGGCTCTCTTCGCAAGAGTAGGATCTGGTGGTTTATGGGACGTTGTTCCACTTACGAGACTGTCGTAGGCCGGGAACCCAATACCCCTAGGGCATCCTTTGTTTGAACTTCGACCATATCCACAGGGCAAGACCAACAATCAATATTACGACAAGGATAACGAACAGGAGGATGAACCACCACTGTTGGAACAGCCACTGAATTCCAACATAGATCATAGCCAAGACAATGACGGCGAGAACAAAAAGGTAGTAGTTCCTGTCCGGTTTCATGATTTTCTGCTCCGCCTTTGCCACGCAACTAGACGGTATTGATTCCGGTTGGGATTATACCACTCGCATCCGGCGGAATCCGACCACCCGCTAATCCGGTAGGCGAGTAGAGGCCCACCAGGTGGTCGTACTTCCCATTGCCCGTGGAACGGGAAGGCGGATCATCGTCGCTCAGTGACTTGCAAATTCGCAGGGATTGTCTTACCCGGTGCTGGGCTTGCCATCTGCTAGGCGTGGGAGGATAATATGAGAGCGAATTGGTGGTGACAGTGGCGCGCCACAGGGTACTTCTTCCCCCACCCGGACGCGCCGCGAAAGTTAGGTTGCCTTCACCGAGCAGCCAGTTCAGTATCCCTCGTTACTTTTTGAGGGAAACCTCCCACCGGAAAGTTCGCAGCACGGTACACTTAGGGGTACTTGCGATGCTGCCCCGGTCAACGATGGATGGCTCCATCCATCGTCTTCTGGCCGACGCTCGGGGTGTGGCCTAGCGGCAAGGCGCCTGCTTTGGGAGCAGGAGATCGGCAGTTCGAATCTGCCCACCCCGACCATCACCGCCTTCCGCGCTCATCCTGAACTTGTCGAAGGGCTGTCGTTCCGGTCCAACCCCGTCATTCCCGCCTAACCATCGTCATTCCCGCGAAAGCGGGAATCCGGATCCCGCGTTAAACCGGCCAATCCTCCAGCGTCCAGCCCATCTCCCAAAATGCCTGCTCATAGCGCGTGCAGGTGATGTACGCCTCCTTCATTGCTGCGACCTCCGCCGACCCGGCCGTGGACGCCACCCGGTCGCAGATGACCCGGCATTCCTCCGCAACCGCCTGCTGCTCCGGCCCGGCGTACATCTGGATCCACTGGGCATACCCCGCATGGTCAGGCAGGCCTTGGTCCGCCAGCCTCTCCCCGACGCGCCAGTATCCCCAGATGCAGGGCAGCAGCGCCGCTACCAGCTCGCCAAAGCTGCCCTGGTGGGCGACCCGCAGCAGGTAGCTGGTGTAGGAGTAGCATGTGGGGGCATGTACCGTCGCGTCCAGCTCCGCCTCGGTGATGCCGAACTGCGCGCAGTAAGAGCGGTGCAGTGCCATCTCGGTGTTCAGGATGTAATCGACGGAACGGGCAAACCAACTCATCGTTTCCAGGTCGGGCGCTTTCGCCGCCGCCAGCGCCAGGCAGCGGGCGAAATCCACCAGGTACACGTAGTCCTGGGTTATGAAGTGCTTGAAACGGTCCAGCGGCAGTGTGCCGTCGCCGATCCCTTGCACAAAGGGATGGAACGCCATCGCCTCCCGCTGTGCCTCCGATTCACGTTCAATTTCCTCGCAAAACGACATCCGTACACCTCGATTGTTTAAATCCATGCTGACAATTCCCGTCTTTCCCGCCCTGGACACGTCATTCCCGCGAAAGCGGGAATCCACCCTCTGCCGCTGCCAACTCTGGGAAATTCCCCAGCGGCAGGACTTCCCCGATGTTCTCCCAAGCGCCCACCAACGCCCGAATCGAGTCCGGTACTGGCCGCGTCCCGCCAGTGTCTGCGTAGAACCCGACGTACACCGATTCGATGGTGGTGAGCGGTTCGCGGTCTGCGTCGTCGCCATCAGGGAAAATGGCAACTTCCAGCGTCAGGCTGGTGTTGCCGATTCTGCCCACGCGCGCCCGCAGATCCAGCATCTCGTCCACTCGCACGGGAGCCTTGTACTCTATCGTGACTTTCACCACTGCGCTGTCGAAGTACCCGTTAGCTGCGATGCGGTAGATACTGAACCCCAGGTTGCGGAAATACTCGGCTTGAGCCACTTCCAGCCAGCCCAGGTAGCTGCCGTTGAACGCGATGCCCTGCGCGTCGCATTCCTGCCAGCGCACCCGTACCGGAGTGCCGAAACGGTAGTCGCCCCGTCGCGTTACGTTGTCAGACATCGCCACCATCCCAGCCTAACCCGGCCAGATAGACCCGGTCGGAGTTCGTTAACTGCGCTGTCTCCAGTAGGTCCGACCTGAGTCTCAGTGTGCGCTCCAGAGATTTGTGCCGACGCCACCGCTCGATCTCCGCGTGATTGCCCGACCGCAGAACCTCCGGCGTTTCCATCCCGCGAAACTCAGCCGGCCGAGTGTACAGTGGATGCTGCAGTAGCCCCGACGTGATGCTGTCCTCCCGCACGTTTTCCTCGGACCCCACAACCTCGGGCACGAACCGGGAAACGGCGTCGATAATCACCATCGCGGCCAGTTCCCCGCCGGTTAGTACATAGTCTCCTATCGACACCTCGTGTGTGATGAGTCCCTCCCGTATGCGCTCATCGACTCCGGCGTAGTGCCCGCAGATGATGATAACGCCCGGCGCAGCGGCGAACTCGTCCACCAATTGCTGATTCAACACTCGCCCCTGGGGTGAAGTCAGGGCTATCGGGATGCCTCCTAGTTCCTCGGATGGAAAACCGTCCAGCGCAGCGTTGACGGCTGCGAACACGGGCTCCGGTTTCATTACCATACCTGGCCCGCCGCCAAACTGGTAGTCATCCGCCGTTCCGTGCCGGTCGCTGGTAAACCTTCGGATGTCAGTCGCCTCCACCGAAATCAGCCCGCGTTCAACGGCACGCCCGATGATGCTGTACTCCGTCAGTATCCGGAACGCCTCGGGAAACAGCGTTAGTACATGGAAGCGCATCACCCTCACCCCAGCCCTCTCCCTTCAAGGGAGAGGGAGTTAGAGCATCGCATCGCTAGGCGGGTTGGAGTTCACGGACGGGCAACCGATTCTTGTATGCCTCGCCGCCCTTCATTATCAGGAGGAGCCGCTCGCGGTCGCGCAGCACC
The DNA here is from genome assembly GCA_965207025.1 of Dehalococcoidia bacterium. Lineage (GTDB taxonomy): Bacteria > Chloroflexota > Dehalococcoidia > Lucifugimonadales > UBA3495 > Bin87. The sequence goes on from OZ242258.1 coordinate 101,029, forward strand.
GATATGTTGCGGAGCGGATCGCCGTCCACCACCAGTATGTCCGCCAGCTTGCCCTTGCTTATTGTGCCCACGTCCTTGCCGATGCCGCAGCAGGCCGCTGCGTAGCCGGTGGCGGACTGAATCGCCAGCGACGTGCTCATCCCCTTCTCCACCATCAACTCCAGCTCGCGGGCGTTGTCGCCATGAACGAACCCGCCGGCGTCGGTGCCGGCAACGATGCGCACTCCCTCTTTGATCGCCAACTCCACACTTTTGATGTGAATGTCCATTAAAGCCTGAGCCCGCACCCTGATGTGCGGCGCGCTCACCGTGCTGTGGAAGTCGTACACCTCGAACGTTGGTGTGAAGAACGTCCCCTGGTCAGCCATCATCTTCAGCATGTCGGGGTCGGTGGCCAGGTAGCATCCGTGCTCGATGGAACCCGCGCCCGCCTTGATCGCAATGGGCAGCCCCGTCCCTCCCACGGCGTGACACAGCGTGCTGCGACCCAACGCCGCCGCTTCGTCCACCAGCGCTTTCGCCTCGTCCAGCGCGTATGCCTGATCCAGCGGCCCGTTGCCCGGGCGTCCTGACGCGCCGCCCGTGGTGGCGAACTTGATCTGGTCAGCGCCGCAGCGGATCAGTTCCCGCACCTTGGCCCGAACGCCGTCCACGCCGTCCGCCACTCCGTCGGGCGCCAGCGGGTCATGCCCCAGTATCACCTTGCGGTGGCCGCTGCCGCTAACCTTGTCCTCAATGCCGCCGGTGGGAGACATGATATTGATCGAAATTATCAGCCGCGGCCCCTTGATCAACCCTTCCTCTACGGCCATCTTGAAGCCCGCGTCCAGTCCGCCGGCATCCCTAACGGTGGTGTAGCCCGCCGCCAGCGTATCTTCGATGACCTGTGCCGTTCGGATGGCGAACAGCGACGATGGTTCGTCCATGCCCCAGCGTCCCGTTAGGCCATAGCCGCCCGATGCCAGGTGGTCATGCACGTCGATGAGGCCCGGCATGATGGTGTGCCCGGTAGCATCGAGAACCTCAGCTCCTTCGGGAATCGGCACCGATGCCCGGGGGCCAACCTCCAGGATGCGCTCTCCGTCCACCAGCACCGCAACGTCCTGCACCATCGGCGCTCCGGTGCCGTCAATCAGGTTCCCTCCGACAATTGCCAGCATACTGTACCTCTCTTGGTCTCCGGTTTGTTCCGGGGCCATTATATGACACTGAATCGATAGTCGGTATGGTATGATTGCGGACGCACAACTACTCCCTGTACTTTTGGATTCCCGTGTAAGCGGGGATGATTGGAAACTTAAACCATAATGCACCGCCTCGCAATCCTCACCATCAGCACTTCCGGCGCCCACGGTCAGCGCGAAGATACCGGGGGCCAGGCCATCCGCGACAAGCTACCGCCCCCGGACTACGAGGAGGTGCGCTATGAAGTTGTCGCCGATGATCCTGACGTGATAACCGGGCGCATATCGGATTGGGCTGATTCCGGCGAGGTTGACCTTATCGTTACCACCGGCGGCACCGGCATGGGCCGCCACGACGTGACGCCCGAAGCCGCCCGCCGCGCTATGGATCGAGAGGTTCCCGGCATGGCCGAAACCATGCGGGCCCAAACCCTGCAATTCACGCCCATGGCCATGCTGAGCCGTTCCGTCGTAGGCATAAGGGGTTACACCCTGATTATCACGTTGCCCGGCAGTCCCCGCGGCGTTGGTGAATGTCTCGACGTGGTGCTGCCCGTTTTGCCCCACGCCCTGGAACTGCTGCAACGTGAGTCGGTGCAGGAACATCCCCGATAGTGCCAACCGTCATTCCGGCGAAAGTAGCAGATGTCCGCCTTAGGCGGATGCCGGAATCCAGAACCCGCTTACCAACCGGAGATCGCCGCAAGATGACCACCAACGCCAACCCCAACGAAGCTGCTCCCGTCTATTGGCCCCGGGTGAAAGAACTGCTCGACACCATCATGGACCGCTGGATCGACCGACACGGTCGGCAGCCCTACCCGGGCATCCACGAATACTGGTGGGAAACGCCGGAAGATCTGGCCAATTCTGTGCTTAACGGTTACCCGTCCATCGAGCCGGGCGTGCCGGGTGCGGAAACTCATCTGGTGCGTTCGTTGCGTCTGGGCTGCGGTACTTTCGGCCGTATGCCTCTCCGCGGTCCATTCCTATCCCGCTCCGAAGCCGCCGAAATCGCCGCTTGGATTGACGCCGGGATGCCCAAAGGTCCTGAAGACGACGAATAGAAAACTGCGACCAAATTCCAGCGCCGGCGTCAGAGAGCCGACAAAATTGTAGGGGCGAATAATTATTCGCCCCTACTGATAGGTCAAGCGCCGTTGATGCTTTACAGCAGGACCGGCTCCTTTTCCTTCTGATAGACCTGGATCCGGCCACGGGTGTGGTCCAGAACCGCGATCTGCCCGTCCGGGGTTACCCGCACCGCGCACGGATTGGCGAAGATCTTCTCGAACTCGCCGCCGTCGTGGGTAATGGCCATGGTCCGCTGGCGGATCATGTCGGGGTTGGAGTTGAGCTTGCTCTTGCCCCATCCCGAAATTTCGTGGTCGCCCTTCAACTGGGCGCGGAAGCGTCCGTCCGGCGCCAGGATCTGGACGCGGTCGTTCTCGCGGTCGCAGACGTAGATGTCGCCGTCGTTGTCTACGAACACGGCGTTGGGCCGATTGAACTGGCCGGGGCCGTCGCCGCTCATACCGTAGCTAGCCTGCCACTCGCCGCCCTGGGTGAACACCTGGATGCGGTCGTTGCGCCAGTCGGCCACATAGATCTGGCCGTCCTTGTCCAGGCAGATGCCCCAGGGCAGATTCAACTGGCCGTTGCCGGAACCTGCTTCCCCGAACTGGCTCTTGAAAGTACCGTCCAGGCCGTAGCTCTGGACCCGGTTGTTGCGGCTGTCCACGATCCACATGGTGTCGCCATCGATGGCGATGCCGGACGGGCCGTTGAACTGGCCTTCGCCATTGCCCGCTTCACCCCAGTGGCTCAGGTATTCTCCGTCGCCGTCGAAGATGGTGATGCGGTTGAGCCACTCGTCTGCAACGTAAAGGTTGCCTTCGCCGTCCAGCGCGCAGGCGGTGGGCCAATACAGGTCGCCAGGGCCCTCGCCGAACTGGCTGAACTCGCCTACAAAATCCTCGTCCATCGTCACAATGGAAACGCGCACCCCGTCGGGCCGGTTTTCGTAGGAGCGGTTGACCACATAGACCTTGCCCTCATCATCAATAGTCAGGTCCATAGGGTTGCGCAGGCCGGTTCCGTTGAACTCGTTGCGCCCGATGGAGTGGCTATAGGTGAAGGCAGTGTCCACGAGACCGAAAAGGTGGGTACTCATAGACTTCCCTCTCTTTGATCGTCAATGGTGAGGCCACAGCGGGCGGCCGTGTGATGCAGGTCCGCTGTGGCCGAATATTCGCTCAACCGGCCTACAGGAAGGGGACCTTCTCGAAGACGCCGCGGTTGATGGGGTTGGAGTCCAGGCCCATCCAGTCTTCCAGGATGGTGGCGTAAACCTGGCGGAAGTCCATGTTGGACTTGAGGTTGCCGCCCTCTTCCTGCTGACCGGGCTCCAGGGACGGGTACACGCCGTAGATGCCGCCCTTGACCTTTTCGCCGACCATGAAGGCTACGGAGCCTGCGCCGTGGTCGGTGCCGGAACCGTTGTCGCCCACCCGGCGGCCAAACTCGGAGAACATGAACGTGATCACGTTGTCGCTGGCGTCATGGTCGCGCAGGTCGGTGATGAAGGTGTCGATATTGGCGGACACGTCGGTCCACAGGCGAGCGTGGTCGGACGCCTGGTTGGCGTGGGTGTCGAAGCCGTTGTAGGGGCTGGTGGTGAACAGCACGCGGGTACCCAAGTCGGCCAGGTGGGTCTGCGCGATGTTCTTCATGTACTGGCCGACGGTGGTCGCGGAGTACTCAACGTTGGAGGTGTACTTCGGCGGCGCGGTGGCCAGGATGTCGGCGCCGATGCGGGCGTAGGTGCCGGTGGAGCGCAGGTAGTCGCTCACGAAGCCCTGGCCCACGGTGGGCGCGTAGATCTTGCTGAAGAGGTCGAGAGCCTCGGCGCGCTGGTCGTCGCCCTCGATGCCGGTGAGCAGGCCGTAGGTCTCCAGGTTGCCTACGGAAGCGACCGGGACGCCTTCCTTGGCCAGCGCGCGCGGGAGGCCGCGGCCGAAGTTCACGCCGGTGATCCCCTGCCCTTCAGCGTTGGGATCCAGTTCGTGGATGACCTGCCCCAGCCAGCCCTCGGTGCCGATGGTGTCCGGCTCACACGTGTGCCAGATGTCCATGCTGCGGAAGTGGCTGTAGGACGGGTTGGCGTAGCCGATTCCCAGGAAGATCGCCAGTTTGCCCTCGTCCCAGTACTTCTTCAGTGGGCCCATGGTGGGGTGCAGGCCGATCTCGCCGTTCAGGTCCAAGACAGCTTCGGCGGGCACGCCCAGGGCCGGGCGATAGTCGCGGTAGTGGCCATCGTTGTAAGGGATGACAGTGTTCAGGCCGTCGTTCCCGCCGGAGAGGGAAAGCACCACCAGAACGTTGTCTTTGTTGGTAGAGACCATTTGCTAGTCCTCCATTGTGCTTGCTTGATGCTTGTGTTCTTGGCCGGAAACGCGCAGCGTCCCCGGCCGGTTGTGGCGCTTTCTAATTACTCGAACTGGAACTCCGAGGTGGAAGCGATGATCTGGAACATCTCACCGGATCGGCGGGTGAACTCGCTGCGCTCGGCATCGCTGCCATGGGTCAGGTTGCCGCTGCGGCCGGCGTGGGCGATGAGCTGCTCACGGGTGTCCTCGGTGAGGTTGTTGCAGCCCACCAGGTCGGCGCAGGTGTCCACGAACTGCTCGGGGCTCAGGCTGTCGCCCTGGGCCATCAGTCTGGAAATCATGCTCTGGACGCCGGGGAGGTCGGTGCGGCCCAAGTAGTCGGCGGCGAAGTTGATCCGCTCGACCAGGGTGCCGGAGTCGATCCACTCGTGGCCGGTGTGCCAGCCCTCAACCGTGGGCGGGTTCATCAGGTCCATGCCCATGTACTTGGGTTCCTGGCTGAGCTCGAACATGCCGGGCTTGATCTCGTCCCGGTGGTCGCCGACCATGCGCAGGGTGCCGGCTACCATCTCGGCCGGGTTCTTCACCTTGGCATACTGAGCGTTCTTGAAAGACTCGGAGCTGAACAGGGTGTTCAGCATCGCGGTGATGTCGTAGCCGCTGTCGAAGTAGGTCTGCTCCAAGTCAGCCAGCAGGCCCTCGTCCTTCGGCGGGGTCTGCCGCCAGCTGGGAACGGGCACCTCGTCGGCGACGAAGAAGTTGTACATATGGCGCGAGATGAACCGTGCGGTGGCTTGGTTCGCGGCGATCATGTTCAGGATGTCATCGCCGTTCCAGTTGCCGGTCTGGCCCAGGAAGGTCTTGTCGTCCTGGTCGTGGTCGGCCGGATCATACCGGAACTCCCACGGGCTGCGGCCATAGGGGAACGGCGGGTACGGCGGGGCGATGTTCCAGCCGGTGAACGCGCGGGCGCAGGCCTTGACGTCATCCTCGCTGTAGTTGAACTCTTCGTTCATGCCGACGCCCATGGAGAAGAGTTCCAGCAGTTCGCGGCCATAGTTCTCGTTGATGGCGACCTTGTGGCTCTCGGTGTTGTCCAGGTAGTACATCATCGCGGGGCTGGTGGAGAGTTCCAGCAGCAGTTCCCGGAAGTTGCCCATGCCCTTGTCCCGGAACATCTGGACCATCCGGCCCATCTCTTCGCCGGAGTCGATCTTCGAGTGGCCCGCGCAGAAAATCATGTGCCAGAACAGCGCCATCTTTTCCTTGAGCTGGTACTCGGTGTTCACCATGCGGTACACCCAGTTCTGGATGTTGATCTCGATGGCGCCCGCGTGATTGTAGGTCGGGTGATAGCGCAGCATGAGGTCGTCTTCGACGCCGGACGACTCGCCCGGGTTCAAAAGCTCCTCCACCACGGTGTCGTAGCCTTTCGCAGCGGCGGCTTCAATCTCGTCGCGGCTGGCGCTGAAGCCGGCCCGGCGCAGAAGGTGAGCCATCAATGCGATGTCGTTGCTTCCTGCCATTGGTTCCTCCTTTCCTTTTCGCTCCCGAACTTTACAGTCCTGAAGGGGTGTTTTTGCGTACGAAGAATATAGCCTAAGGCCCCATTTTCCGCAATATCCGGGCGTGCATGATCCCGAATAAACGGCGGAACCGTTATCAGTTTATAATCGTATCGCCGGTAGAAACGGGTGTCAATACGCGATTGTCGATCAGCGAGGGTTTTCGGATCGCACGGCGGGTGAACCGGGTAGGGGCGAATAATCATTCGCCCCTACATTCCAATGATCAGTTGCTTTCCTACCGTGTTCTCCGCAGTCGCGGATCCAACGTGTCTCTCAGCCAATCCCCGAAGAAGTTCATTGCCATCACCACTACTGTAATCGCGATGCCGGGGAACAGGGCCAGCCACCAGATCTCAAAAATCTGGTCGCGGCCTTCGGAAACCATGATGCCCCACGCCGGGTCGCCAGGCGGCACGCCGACGCCCAGGAAGCTCAGCGACGCTTCGAGAAGGATGGTCTGGCCTACCAGCAGGCTTATTACGATTAATACGGTGTTGATTACGTTGGGGAATATGTGGCGCCACATGATCACCGGCGCGGACACGCCGGCCACGATGGCCAGCGTCACGAAATCGCGCTCCTTGATGCTCAACACCTCGCCGCGCGCCTGTCTGGCGAATCTTGCCCACACTGTCGCCGCTACCGCCACAATCACGTTGCCGATGCCGGCGCCGCCGGCTATCGCCACGATAATCAGCGCTAACAGCACCGTTGGGAATCCGAGTACGGCGTCAACCAGGCGCATAAGGAATATGTCGATGCGCCCGCCGAAGTAACCGGACATCACGCCGATGGCGCTGCCGACCACCGCCCCTGTGCCCAAGGCCACCAGGCTGATGAATACCGACGTTCTGGCGCCGTAGATGAGGCGGCTCAGGATGTCTTTGCCGGATTTGTCCGTGCCCAGCAGGAACTTGGTGCTTTCAAAGGGTGGAACCTCCCGGTCCCGCTTGTTCAACTGTTCCGGGTCATGGGGCGCCAGCAGGGGCGCGAAAACCGCCGCGACGATGAGCAGTACGAGAATGAAAATGGGAATCCAGGGCAGTCGCAGTTCGCGCGCTTTTGACCACGCGCGAACGGCCGCGTTCGGCTGCGGCAGTGGGGTAGCCAGATCTTGCGTCGCCAAGGTGATGGTCTCCTAGACTGTGGTTCCCGCGCTCGGCCTAACCGAACCGGATGCGCGGGTCAACGTAGGCGTAAACGATGTCAACGACGGTGGACATCAGGATGTACAGGAAGCCGGAGGTCAGGATCGTCGCCTCAATGATCGGCACGTCCCGCGTCCGTATTCCTTCCAGCATCAGCAGGCCGAGGCCGGGCCACGAGAAGATGACCTCCACCACGATGGACCCGTTGAGCAGGCCGGCAAAGCTGATGCCGCCGAAGGTCAGCACCGGTATTACCGCATTTTTCAGCGCGTGCTTGAAGATCACCAACTGCTCGGCCAACCCTTTGATACGGGCGAACTTAACATACTCACTGTCCAGCACCTCCAGCATCGCCGAGCGGGTGAGGCGCATGAACCCCGCCATGGTGAAAACGGCGATTGAGAATGCCGGAATGACGAAGTAACGTGGGTCCAGCCCGTCCTTTCCGAAAGTAGGCAGCAAACGGAACTCCACGGCGAATATCCACATCAGGATGATGGCCAGCCAGAATTGCGGCATCGACATGCCCAAAATGGCAAAGCCTTTGCCCAGCCGGTCCATGAAACTGTCTCGCTTGACCGCCGATAAAATACCTAACGGTATGCCGATGACAATGGCAATGATCAGGGCGGACAGGGCCAATTGTATGGTGTTGGGAATCCGCTCCACTACCACGTCAAAGGCCGGCTGACGCTTGTTGTACGACCGTCCGAAATCGCCTATGAACAGGCCGCCCAAGTAATCGAAGTAGCGTATGACCACCGGCCGGTCCAGTCCCAGGTTCTTGCGGATGGCCTCGATTTCAGACGGTTTGGCATCGCCGGGAGCCATCGCCAAGGCGGCGTCGCCGGTCAGATCAGTTCCGAAGAACACCGCCGCGCTCAGAACCACGAGCGTGGCAATCGCTTGAATGATCCTAAACAAGATGAAGCGTGCCAATGCGGTCGCCTCCCTTCACGATGGCTGAAATTTGACGGATTATAGCAGAAAAACCGCGTCCACAAGCCTTGGCTGGCTTTCCGACTGAGGGTGATCTCATTCACCGGAGCATCTGAGGATTGGCGGTTGGTTCCGTGATGGTTTGTTTACGTCAGGTGGGGTTACCTCCTTCCTTCGACAAGCTCAGGATGAGCGGGAGTCGGAGGATACTATTTTGAGCGGGAGTCGGAGAGTTGGGATGTTTTGTAGCACGCCAGAGGCGCACTTTCAGCCTGTCTGAGGTCGGTATCCGGATTCACTGTGGTCGCGGTCAGCCCCACGACCGGGGGTTGTTACGCAAGGAACTTTTTTACCCTCCGACTGGCTGTGATGGTCCATCCGTTGAGACCGACCAGCCCAGAGGTAGCCACCGTTGTGTTCGCACGGTTCATTTAGTTAGCCGTACACGACGCAGTGGGTAGCGCGCTGAGGTTGTACCCGTAGTACGGGCTTGCGAATTGGATTTGCTGACTGGTTGATGGCCGTTGACGACCGTAGTGATTTGACCTCGTGGCAGGCGGGGATGTGGATTCCGGCGCAAGCCGGAATGACGATGGGTAGTTTCACACCTGTGAGGCTATGATAGAACGGGGGGTGCGCCATGGCGCAATAGGCAGGTGTCACTCTTCAGGGCCTTTTCAAAGTTAATCAGTCATTCCCGCGCAAACGGGAATCCAGAAAATGGTTGTGCTCAAGATGTCCCGGATTCCGGCCCCGTATCAAGTACGGGGTGACGTTCTTTCGCCGGAATGACGGGTAAGGGTGAAAGGCCGCTACCCTCGACTTTGAAAAGGCCCTGGTCACTCTTTCTGACCGCTACGAATAAACGAGAGGCCCGGCTTTACGGCCGCTACATAGCTATGAATAGGCGGGGGTGGGCGCGAAGCCCACCCCCGCCGGGTGTGTTCCGGTCGATTCGCCAGGGCGATTAGTTAGCCCAACGAATCGTCCATAGTGCGCTGGGCGACGGGCGCAGCGCACGCGGTCGCCAGTCGTCGATCCGCGCGCTGATGGCGTAGGGGGCGTCCAGGTAGCCGGGCGCGAAGTCCCAGTGGCCTTCATGGGCCTGCGAGAGGGCCGCGAAGTAGGCTTCCTGCCGAGCTTCCTCAGTGGTGGCGGCCAGGGCGGTCTTCACCAATGGATCAACCAGCGGGTCGTAGCTAATGTACGAACCTTCAGAGTCGCCGAAGCGCCCCACCAGCTTGGAGCCGGTGTCGAAGGAATGCTCGTTGGAGCGCACCAGGTATTGCCCCGGAATCTCGCCGCCGTACTGTCGGTCCTTGATGGCGGCTTCTTCACCAACGTTGACCTTGCAGTTCAGGCCCAGGTAGGTGCTCCAGTCGTCACAGACGAACTCGACAATTTGCAGCATCTTGGGCACGGTGGCGCCGGCTTCCCAAGTCCAGACGTTCCACTCGTCGCCGCCGCCGGGCATGACCGGATCCTTGAGGTTGGTCACCGCGTCAGCAGTTAGGGCGGAGGTGTTGACGGCAGGCACGTTGTAGCCGGCCTCGACGAACAGCTCGCGGGCCTTGACCGGGTCGAAGGGGAACGGGTCGAGAGCGCCGCCGGGCTTATAGCCCACGCCGGAAGGCGAGGAAGCTGCGGTGCCGGCGATGTGGAAGACGTCCGGCCCACCCACCAGTTCCTGGATGGCTTCCTTGTCGATGGCATAGTCCAGGGCGTGGCGGACGCGCTTGTCAGAGCACATCAACGGAGTACCCTGCGGGTCACCGATGTATTTGCCCTGGTCGTCCTGCTCGCGCGACACGTCGTGCCCCAGGGTCTGGGGCGCGTGCTCGCTACAGTTCCAGGCGTTAATCCAGATGACAGTGGACTCGGGGCCGAAGCGGTACTGCAGGCCGGCGGCTTCCAGCTCTTCGCGGGAGTCCAGGTCAATGGGGGAAATGTCAGCCGAGCCGCTGAGCAGGGCCGCCTTGCGGGTGGCTGCCTCGGCGACCAGGTTGATCTCCAGCTCGTCGAAGGGGTATGGGCGCTTTTCCAGGATGAAGTGGTCGTCCCGTTTCTCATAGACAACTTGAGAGCCCGAAGTGAAGGATACGCGGTCGAAGGGACCGGACGAGCCGGGGTTCGGGTCGGCAATCAGGCCGTCGGAACGGGACTGGTCATCTGATCCCAGGCTCATGAAGTGTGCCTGGGACATAATGGAGCCGCCCGTACCGCCGCCAACTTCGCTGACGTCGGAGAAGAAGTTCAGCGCCGGCTGCTTGAAGGTGATGGTTACTTCATTAGGCCCGGTGACGTGAGCGTGGCCTTCTTTCTCGTTGGCGGTGTTGTCGCCTTCGTAGGCTTCGTTGTCGCCCTCAGCGTCGACGATGCGCCAGATGCGGATGCGGACTACGGAGCGTGCCCCGTCGTCCCAGATGTAACGCAGATACCAAGCGGCGTCTTCCGCCGTTACCGGGTCTCCGTTATGGAACACGGCATCTTCGCGCAGGGTCCACGAGAGGCTCAGCCCGTCAGGGGAAACCGACCAGTCGGTGGCCAGGCCGTCCTTGGTGTAGTTCAGCTGGTCATCAGTAGTCATCAAGTGCGAGTGCATCGGGAACTTCCAAACGTGCTTGTCCCCGCTTTCGAACTTGGGGTCCCACACTTCGTTGCCGAAGGACTCGGTGAGCACGACCAAGCGCTTGCCCTCGCCGGAGTCCATCACTGCCGCCGGTTCCTGCGTGGGCAGCGGTGTGGCAGTTGCGCCGACCTGGGCTGCCGCGGGCGGCGAGGTGGCTGCCGGGGCTGCGCTGCCGGCTCCGCTATCGCCGCTGGAAGGCGCCGGGGCCGTTTGCTCTGCTCCGCCGCACGCCACGCCGACGATGAGCGCGACTACCGCCGCCGGAACCAGCAGCTGGTAAAAGCGCAATCGCGGTATGCGAATTCGTCTCATAATCTCGATGTTCCTCCTTTTGAAGAAAATTTATCGGCCTGCCGCCTGGCGGCTTGCCGGAGTGCCGGAATATTAACGACACCGCCCTTGCTTTGTCAATTCCGGTGGCAGATATGCGATTGACGCTTTTGACATCACCGTGATAAATTTTCCGGCGAAATACTGCGATGGAGACGAGTAAGCGGGCCGCACGCGCCCTAGCGAGTCTGGCACGGTGGAAGCAGACGCGCCGATCCCGCCCAAAATCACTCCGGAGTTGCCGGCTGAAAACCGCCTCCTGATCCTGGCGGCCACTAAGCTCAGGCCGGGTTCGTTGCCCGTTAGAAGCGACGGGACATGATGGTGTCCTGCTAGAGTGGTCATGCGCCGCCACGCCGGCGGCTATGGCAAATAGGGTGGTACCGCGGGTTATGGCCCGTCCCTATGGGGACGGGTTTTTTTGTGCCCCGCCGTACCGTCAACACGGGCTGGCAGGCGGAAACGACAATCGACTACGGAGATACGCCGTGAAGCTCAAAGGCTCAGAAATCATCTGTGAAAGTTTGCTCCGCGAGGGTGTTGAAGTGCTCTTCGGACACCCCGGTGGAGCCATTCTGCCGTTCTACGACGCGCTGTGGGCCTATCCGCAGTTGCGCCACGTCCTGGTGCGGCACGAACAGTCCGCCGCCCACGCCGCCGATGGCTACGCCCGCGTTACCGGCAAGCCCGGCGTCTGCGTCGCCACCTCCGGGCCTGGCGCCACCAACCTCATCACGGGCATCATGGGCGCCAAGGCCGACAGCATCCCCATGGTCGCCATCACCGGCCAGGTGGCGCGCGCAGCGCTGGGGACGGAGGCGTTCCAGGAGTGCGACATTTGCAGCATTGCGTCCGTTTGCACCAAGCGCACCTACCTGGTGATGTCTGCCGCCGACCTGGCCCGCACCATCCGCGAAGCTTTTCGCGTGGCCCAGGAGGGCCGGCCGGGCCCGGTCCTGATCGACGTGCCCCGGGACGTGCAGCTGGAGGAGGTCGAGTTTGAATACCCGGAGGCCGTTCAGACCGCGGCGCCGGCGTTGTCGCCCGAAGTGCTGGAAAACGTTCACAAGGCGGCGACGTTAATTAATGAAGCCGAGCGCCCCGTAATCATCGCCGGGCACGGTATCGTCCATTCCGGGGCCTATGAGGAGCTCCGCCAGTTGGCCGAGGCTACGGGCATCCCGGTGATCAACACGCTCCTGGGCCTCAGCGGCTTCCCGCGCAACCATCCCCAGAGCCTGGGGATGCTGGGTATGCACGGCATGTACTGGTGCAACATGGTAGTGGACCAGGCCGACGTGCTTATCGGCCTCGGCATGCGGTTCGACGACCGCGTAACGGGCCGCGTTTCCGGCTTCGCACCCCACGCGCGCATCATTCACCTGGACATTGAGGCCAGCCAGGTGGGTCGCATCGTGCCCGCCGAAGTTCCATTGGTTGGAGACGCCCGCCCTATATTGCAGGCGCTGGTTCCGCTGGTGAAGTGGGCGGAGCGGCCCGAATGGATGGCCGCCATCGGCCATCTCAAATCGGAGCACCCGTCGCTGGCGATCCCGCCTTCCGATGCTCTGATGCCCCAACAGGTGCTGGCGCAGTTGAATGAGATCGTCCAGCAGGACGACGACGCGGTGGTGGTTACGGGAGTGGGCCAGCATCAGATGTGGGCCGCTCAGTACCTGTTCCTGAACCAGCCCAATTCGTTCGTCACGTCGGGCGGGCTGGGCGCCATGGGATTCGAGGTTCCGGCGGCGCTGGGCGCGCAGATGGGACGGCCGGGGGCGACGGTCTGGTCCGTGGCCGGCGACGGGGGATTCCAGATGACGTTGCAGGAACTGGTCACCGCCGTGCAGGAGAAACTGCCCATCAAGATTGCCCTGTTCAACAACGGCTACCTGGGCATGGTGCGTCAATGGCAGGAAATGTTCTTTGAGGGACATATCAAGGAAGTTCCCATGCCCGGCCCGGATTACGTCAAACTCGCCAACGCCTACGACATCCCCGCCCTTAGAATAGAACACCAGGAGGATGTTGCCGATGCCCTCCGCCAGGCTCAGGACTACGACGGGCCGTTCCTCATCGAATTCGTCGTAGAGCAGGAAACCAACGTGTTCCCCATGGTGCCGCCCGGCGGTTCCCTCGCCGACACCATAGAAGACCCTCGGACTGCCCTGGTAGCCAACTGACCTCCACGCGCGCCCAATAGGTTCGGCGACTTGCCGCACCACCACGTTAGTGATAAAAGTATCCCTGACACTCAGCGATTATCGTCGGTAGAGGTGCCGTATGCCCCGCGTCACTATCCAGGAAGCTTCCCGCATGTTGAACGTCTCCCAGAGCGTCATCCGCCAAAACGTGCGCGACGGGAAACTCCAGGCCAGCAAGGACGGTTCCCGTTGGATGGTGGACATCCCCGAGAACGTCGAAGATTATTCCGACGATTTCAAGGAAAACATCCACGCCCTTGCTCGCTCCTTGACCCCCTGGTGGTACGACAACCCACGCAAGGAAGGCGTGGTCCACTACCTGGAAAGCTTGGGCATTGAGGAGGTGGAACCATTCTTCCTATGCGGCATGAAGGGCGAAGACATCTGGCCGGCCACCGGCCACGAATCCTGGCAGCGTTGTCCCGAATGCATCCTGGAAGTCCACGACCAGGGTCTGCCAATGGAAACCCGCGAATAACGGCCGAACTCCTGCGCCGTTTCGTAACAAAAAGGGGATGGCCTCACGGGCCATCCCCTTTTGTCGCATTTGTCGGTATCGTCAGTTCACGCGATATACCCAGATCTGGTGCGTCACTTCCGGTTCGCCCTTGGGCAACGGCTGGAAAGGCTCGGTAACCTCCACCAGGCTCCAGGCGCCGTTCTCCACCAGGTTATCCTGCTGTTCCTTGAAACCCAGCTCAAGGTGGGTGTCGGGGCGCATGCTGAATACTATGTGCCCGCCCGGTTTGGTGACGCGGCACAGGTCCACAAAAGAACTGGGCGGCGCGTGCCCGGGAGTGAACACCCCGATACTGATAACGGCATCATAAGCGTCGTTGTCAAAGTCCAGTTGCCCACCCAGTGCCATCTGCCGGAAGTCGTTGTAACAGCCTTTGTCGCGCGCCACTTCCAGCATACCGTCTGACAGGTCCATGGCGCAGATGTCGCCGTAGCCCAACCGCTGTAGTTCCACGCCCACCAGGCCGGTGCCGGCGCCAGCGTCCAGAATCTTGGCGTCTTTTGCTACGTGGCCCGCCAGCGTTTCCGCTCCCATGCGTGGAGCCAACCAAACGAAGGTATTTTCCAAGTCGTCGTCGTATTCCTTTGCCCACTCGTCATACCGTTCGGCGAGCTCCTGGTTGTTGGTGGATGAATAGACCCATTGGACCCTGTCTTCGGACCCGATGTTTCCCGCTTCAGGCATTGTTCTCTCGCTCCGTTGTTGCGCACGTCATTTCCGCTTATTGCTTGATGCAAAGGTATTGCGCCCAACCCAATTCGTCGTTGTTGATCGCTTCCACCGTCTTCATGTAGGCGTCCGCAAGATAGTCGAAACGTTCCTGATAGCCCTCTGGTCCCTCGGCGATGGATGCCAGCCTGGACAGGTAGGTGTAACTCTGGGCCAGATGAGATGACAAATCCCGCGCTTGCGTTACCTTGAAACCCGCCTCACGCAGAGCGTCAATGTATGAATAGAAGCTGAAGTCCGTATCGAACAACAGCCGGTCATACACAAACCTGCGCCCGGATTCGCTGATGTCCGTGCGCGGCTTGGTCAGATCGTCGAAGATCATCGCTCCACCAGGCTGCAACACCCGATACGCTTCTTGCAGTACCTTCACCTTGTCCGGAACGTGGTAGATGGTTGCTTGGCTCCAGACGTGCGTGAATGTGCCTTCGTCGAAGGGCAGATCGGTTGCCGAGGCTTTCTCAAACGCCAGTTTGCCGGCCAGTTCCGGTACTTTCGACAAGGACTCAACTGCATTGGCTACTCGAACACCGCTGAGGTCAATGCCGGTCACGTGAGCGCCGCTGTTGCGGGTCAGCCAGACGGCGGCGTTACCGTTTCCGCAACCGATGTCCAGAACCTTGGAATCTTCATCAATCTTGCCGTATTCCACCATCAGTTCGTTGAGTCGGATACCGGCCGCAAGGAATTGGTCTCGAATGCTTCGGTCGCGGTCTGATTCTGCATCAAACACGCCCCAATGCACGCTGCCGTCGGCGTCCCACACCGAGCGGTAGATCACGTCCTCAGCGTCGTAATACTCCTCGGTCTCTTGCTCAGAAAACCGGTGCCCGGCTTCCGTTACCATAGCTGCTCCTTTTGTGTTGCTGGATTTGGCGCGCCTACTTCACGCACCGATATTGCGTCCACCGAATTCTTCATCGCGGTCCGCATTGACCATGATCTTGTAAACGGGCGTTTTTCAAACCTGGCATAGCGAAGGCTGCCCTCTGCGTCCCAGAAGGAACGGTAGAGGGCGCCCTCAGCCTCATAGTATGTCGGTCTCGCTTTCAGAAAAGCGCGACAGGCTCCGGCTCAGGTTCGGCATACATCGACCCTTCGATCCATTCGAGGAATTTGTTGTTCTCGTCCACCAGGATCATGCGCTGGTCCACCGGCTTGTCGGTTACCTCAAAAGCCATGATGATCGCGCAGTCCCCAAGCTGACAGAGCCGGGCCGCCGCGCCCTGCACCGAGATCACGCCGCTGCCACGCTCACCGGGCAGCACGTAAGTTTCAAACCTCGCCCCGTTGTTGCAGTTCACGACCTGGACCTTTTCAAACGGAACAATATCCGACATGTCCATCAGATCGCGGTCGATGAGAATGCTGCCAACGTAGCCCAAGTTGGCTCCCGTTATCCAACAGCGGTGAATCTTGGACCTTAAAATCTCCCTCATGTTTTCTCCTCTCGTGTGTATCCCAACCAAAGTTGGGGTTTTGGATCGTAGTCGGCATTAACCGACCTGTTTGCCGTCGCGACCGGAACGGAGACAAGCGTCCCTGCGGGTATCTTAGGGAGCATTGCTCACACCCATGCCGGCGTTGCGGCGAAGACCCGGGGTTCAGGCGGGCGTCTTGCGGGGCGCTAATCCCGCCGCCCATTTAGACTTGGAGCAGCTAAGGCTCGCAAGGAAGCTTATGGCTGCCACGTCCCCGCAGGGGCGCTATCTGCCCCTGCCGGTAGGCTGCTCGTCCGGACTGGCCGGTTGACTCACCCCGTAATACACGGGGCTGCGTAGAGTCGGGATCCGGCGATTGCCGGTGCGCTTTGGGCGCGGCTGCACTCATGTGGCCTCCTTGTTTAAGGGCAGGTTGATGGGCGTGCAGACCTGCTTTTGCTATTCAGCAGTTTAGCCTCATAAAGAATTCATGTCAAATTTGTACGGCCCCGCTAAGCGTGAATTGCCCAAAAGTTGGCTATTTTTTGTGAAATTTGCAATAAAATCTATTGACAATACCCGGTTTGCATGTATCACCACACCGGGTATCCAACAGGCTACGGAATAACGCGCCGATGATTCTATTATCTTCGACATCCGCTATCGCCGATTGCCGAATCCCGTTTAATACGCCGGCTCCGGTCCGGTAATTGAACAACTCCCGGCCGGTATGCCATAACCCGATCAGGAGTCGAACAGTAGCAACTGCTGTGGCCCCTGCCGTAGCGCTTCGTGGACGCCCGAGCACCATCTGGGTATGCCCCTCGCCAAGGCGTGGACTCCGAATAAATGCCCGTGCCCGGCGTAGCCATAGCAGGACCACAACCACGCGTGCAGCAATTCGTGGGCCAGAATACCCTCCATACCACTCCGCCCGCACCGCTGCAACCTGGGAAGGGACAAGCCTATCAACCAGGATCCGTCCGGATAGCAGAAGCAACGCCCGCCGGCCGACAAGGTTCGTTCCAACACGACCGAGCCGGTGGTCAGGTCCAAACTTTCCATCCGGTATCGTTGAGCGACCCGTTTAACCCAATCGAGGTCGCTCAACACTATCCCTTTCGGCGCGGGTAGCGCGGAACGCCAGCCGTCGGCAGAGCTGGCTTCGGCTTTACCGGCAACAGAAGTTAGCATCGGTTCTACGGAGTCAGGATGACCTTGCCGGTGGTGGCCCGGCCAGCCAGCTGCCGGTGTGCCTCGGCCGCCTCCGACAGGGGGAAGTGGTGTTCCACCCTCAATCTAAGGTCACCCGATTGCACCCAGCCCAATACCGCGCTGGCACGCCGCTCCAATTCCTCGCGGCTTGCGGTGTAGTCTCCCAGACCCGGACGTGTCAGGAACTTTGAGCCGTTGCCCAATACTCGCGGGTCCATCGCAGGTACCGCCCCGCTGGCCTGCCCATATAGCACCATGTAGCCTCTGGGCGCCAGGCACGCGATGCTGCCGTCAAACGTATCCTTGCCCACCGCGTCGTAAACCGCCTGCAACCCGGTGCCGTCGGTGGCTTTGCTTATCTCGGCGGCAAAATCCTGCTCGGTGTACAAGATGACGTGGTCGGCCCCTGCGCCCCTGGCCAGTTCGGCTTTTGCTTCAGTGGATACCGTTGAATAAACGTAAGCCCCCAACGCCTTGCACATCTGGATCAGCAACAGCCCTACGCCGCCGGCCCCGGAATGCACCAGAACCTGATCTCCAGCCTGAACCCGGTAAGTGTCGTAACAAAGGTAGTGGGCCGTCATGCCCTGCAACATAGCCGCTGCCCCGTCCCGGGCCGACAGGCCTTCCGGCATCTTGATAAGGCGCCACGCCGGCACCAGCGCCTGCTCAGCATACGAACCCGGATGGCTGCAATACGCTACCGTATCCCCTACGGTGACGTTGTTGACTCCTTCCCCCACTTCCCGCACTACCCCGGCGGCCTCCACCCCGGCTACCCAAGGCAGCCCCGGTGGGTTTACACCCATGCGACTGTAAATGTCTGTGAAGTTGACGCCCACAGCCTGGATTTCAACCACTGCCTGGTCAGCCCCGGCACTGGGGTTGGGCAGGTCCACGTATTGAAGTACTTCCGGACCGCCATACTCGGTGATCTGTACCGCTTTCATATTCATCGTTCTCCTATCAGTAGCTCACGGGCAGTAGAATAGCACAATGGAACCCAGGCCCTACAACCCTGGAATGTCACCCAATCCCTCGGAACTGGGTATCCGCCGTTTGGATCGACATAATTGCCCATGCAATAATCAAAATGCTATGATTACAGGTAGATTGCGGCGTGAGATTGCGACCGGACTGGAGGGATAAAAAGTTGACCAACGAACCGCACCTCTCAATATCTCAAGCCATCGACATCTTTGTCGCTCACCTGAAAGAAGCCCGCCAAACCATGCAGGGCCAACAAGAACTACTGCGCTTCCAGGCCAGGGTTGGCAAAGATAAGCTGATTTCAACTTTGCATGCTATTGAAGTCGGCGAATATGCCCGGTGGACTACTGAAAACGTGGAAAACCCCGCGTCTCGCCTTGACCCCGTCAAGAAATTCCTAACATTCGCCAATCGCAAAGGATGGACCCAAATCAGTTTGGCCCGCTATGCTACGGCTCCCCGCCGCAACCGGCGCCGGTTCCAGAATTCCGATCAAGCCACCAGCGCCAGCACCCCTACCGCCCGCCTCAGCCAGGAACGCCACAACGAATTGCAAGAAGAATTGCAACGCCTGCGTGCCGAAGTACCTCAAATCCGGGAAACCATCCGATTGGCCCGGAGCGACGGGGACGTGAGGGAAAACGCTCCCCTGGACGCAGCCCGCGAACAACAGCAACTGGTCGAGCGGCGTATCCGTCAGCTTGAAAATGACTTAGCCCGCGTGGAAATCGTTGATGCTGCCAACGCAGACACCGAGAAGGTAAGCATCGGATCCCGCGTTACTCTCCACGATATGCGCACCGAGCAACGCCGGGCTTTCACCTTGGTGGACGTTCGCGAAGCCGATGTTTCAGCCGGCAAAATCTCCACGGTCTCGCCCATCGGCCAGGCCCTTATGGGTCGCAGCGTCGGTGAAGAGTTGACGATTACCACCCCTCGTGGAGCTGTCGAATACCGTATCGAGGGTATCGGGGAGTAGCCTGTACCCGACCGGCGCCGACCCGTAAACGTTGAGGGGCGACCGGAAGGTCGCCCCTTTCTTTGCCTATTTGCCGATGTTTTCCACCGCCGAGAGAATTGCCTCCGGATCGGGGAGTGTGCCTGGTTCATAGGTCTCCCGATACCGGATTACCCCCTCGGGGTCCACGACAATCACGGCGCGAGTTCCGGCCCCTCGCTCTTCGTTCCAGAGGTCATACGCGGTGGTCACTTGACCCTTCGGATGCCAATCCGATAGTTCGGGGTATGGCAACCCGCCCATGGACGTCGTCCAGGCGCGATGTGCCGCTACGTGGTCGCAACTGATGCCCAGCACCTGGGCATTCAACTCTTCGAACCGTCCGTTCAAACGGCGGAACGAGGTAGCCTGGTCCGTTCAACCACCGGTGAAATCGAGAACATGGAACGACAGCACCACCGTGTGAGTTCCGCGGTAGGCGTTCAAGGAAACATCGCCATGATGGGGCGATGGCAGAGTGAAATCTGGGGCAACGTCGCCAATTTGACCTGGCATTAACTATCTCCTGTGTGGCGCCGCCCGGTCGCTATGTTGACGCGGCAAACACTCCGGCGGCGTGAATTGCGCAGATTATACCCCAGCGTCCCCAATCAATCTAATCCGCGACCGTTACCGATTCCCCGATGCCGACTGTCTGCGTGGTATCATCGGGCCGCATTCCTACTCACGATTTCTGGAGGCTGAACGATGGCGACTAAACCTGCCCTCACTACCGAACAGGTCACGGCGGCCATGAACGCCATGCTGACCAAGGCCAACGAGACCCCCGACGCACCCGTAGCCATGGCGATCGTCGATGCCGGAGGCGAGTTGGTGGCATACCTGACCATGGACAACTTGCGGATTTTCAGCCGACGCCACGCCCTGCGCAAGGCGTACACTTCGGCGGTAATGGGTCGGGATTCCGGCGAACACGCCGCCGGCCTTCACGCCCAGGGCCGCAACATCGCCGACCTTGGCGACCCCCGGTTCACCCACGGCCAGGGCGGGCTGGTGATTATGAAGGACGGCGTGATCCTGGGTGGCATTGGCGTGGGCGGCTACCCCAGCGGCCAGGCTGACGAAGACCTCTCCCGCGTCGGCCTGGAAGCGATGAACCTTTAGGTCCGCAGTTGGTGAAAAACATGACAAATTGGAATTTCAACCACCGCACCGCGCGGGTCAACGGGGTCAACATCCACTACGTTATTGAGGGAGACGGATTTCCCGTGATTCTATTGCACGGATGGCCGGAGATGTGGTTTTCGTGGCGCAAACAGATTCCCGTGTTGTCGCGGCACTACCAGATAATCGTGCCCGACATGCGTGGATTTGGCGCATCGGGAAAGCCCCTTCACGACTACCGGACCCGCACGGCCGCTACGGACATTTACGAGCTGGCGCGGCACTTGGGACACGACCGGGTTGCCATAGTGGGCCATGACATCGGCGTGCGCGTATCCTACCGCTATTGTCTGGACCATGAGGCCGAGGTTGACCGCCTGGCCCTGCTCGATGGCACACATCCCCTGGAGCAATTGGGCCCGCAGACTCCCGCCGGCGTGCGGGAGCGATGGCATTCCTACTTCCACCAGATTCCCGACCTGGCGGAGCACTTGGTGCGGGGCAACGAGGAAGAGTACCTGCGACACTTCTACCGCAACTGGTCGGTGAACCAGGCGATGATGTCTGACGAGGAAGTGGCCGTGTATGCCACGGCGTACTCTCAGCCCGGCGCGCTGCGGGGAGGATTTTCCTACTACCGGGCCGCCGCCTACGAGGACCCGCCCGACTGGCGAGCCGACGCTGACCGCGTGCTGGACATCCCAGTTCTGTACCTGTGGGGCGAGCGGCATCAGCGCACCTCCGCCGCCAACAACCAGGACCCGGAAGAGTCATGGAAGAGGGCCGCTTCCAACCTGCGGACTCAATTCATCCCCGGCGGCGGACACTTCCTCCACGAAGAGAAGCCCGACGAAGTAAACGCCGCCCTGCTTGCCTTTTTGGGTGAAATCGGCAACTGATTAGTTTTCAGCAGTGCCGGAAACCAAAAAGCCCCGCCGGAGAGCGGGGCTTTTTGCTGTTCGGAGTGGCCTAATCTTCAGGAGCGAATAGCCGGCGCTACCTCTTCCGCGTACAGCCGGATCGAGTTCTGCACCCGCTCGGCCGGCACTGTCCCACCAAGGTTTGGCTCCATGATCACGCCGGTCAACCCCAGCTGGTCCCGAATTTCGGTCAGCCGTTCGGCAACTTCCTCCGGTGATCCATAGGCCACCCGGTCCGCCAGCAGGTCGTCGTAGGTGGTATTGAGCAGCTGTTCCGCCCTCTGCCGGCGTTCGGCAGAGGCGTTCTCGCCCTCTGCTTCCACCGTTCGTATGTAGGTATCGGCAGTGCGGCGGAAAGCCCGCATGGTGCTCTCTTCGGTATCGGCCCGCACCTGCTCCATGGACTCTGCCACGTAGATCGGCATCCGCACGTAGGCATCGTCCACGTCATGGCCATTTTCTTTTGCGGCGGCGCGGTAGAGGTCGAGGTTGTTTGCAACCTGCTTCAGACCCTGCCCGCGAACTCCCGTCACCAGCGGGAACCCCAACTGTCCGACAATGCCGAACGTGTCCACCGAGTTAGCGGCGATGCGGATGGGCGGATGCGGCTGCTGGTAGGGTCGCGGCGTCACCACAACGTCGTCCATGTTGTAGTAGTGGCCGTGGTGGTCAAAGCGGTAGTTGTTCCAGGCTTTGAGGATGATCTGCAATGCTTCGGCGAAGCGCTCCCGGCTCTCGTCGTAGGGTACGTCGTAGCCCTGGTATGAACGCGGGAAGCTGCTGCGCCCGATGCCGAAGTCCAGGCGGCCCTTGGATATGTTGTCCACTGTGGCAGCTTCTTCGGCCAGCCGAATGGGATGGGCCAGCGGCAATACGCTCACGCCGGTTCCCACGCGCACGCGCTCGGTACGGGCGGCCACAATGCCGGCCATCATCAGGGGGACCGACGACACCGACGGTATGCCCGCCCCTCCGGGGTCGGTTGGAGTTCGCGGCGCGGCGAAATGCCGTTCCGCCAGCCACACGCCGTCGATTCCGGCCTCGTCTGCCAGACGGGCTACGGTGAAAGCTTCATCGAATGCTTCGTCCTGCGTGCGTCCCTCCCGGTAATCGCACTCCATTACCAGACCCACGTGCTGCATGATGGTCCTCCTCGAACTCGTTGAAGTATGTCACCCTCCATTGGTAGGAAGGTCTGGGGTAGGGGACATCGGTCGCCATCAGCAATCCCCCTCACCCTGACCCTCTCCCGCCAGGGGAGAGGGAACCAAAGGCTAGTTTTCGATGTAGGTGTTGGGCGCCGTCAGGAACTGGGTGCGGCACTGCAAGGTGCAGAAATAGTACCACTCGCCGTTGAAGAAGCTGCGGGTTCCGGCGTTGGGATCCACCTCGTTGGCGCCGTGCATGGTCTGGCCGGTGGTAGCGCGGGCGCTGTCCTCGTTGATTACGGTCTTGCAGACCGGACAGATGGGATCGGCGGGCATTGTTGGTCTCCTGATTCGGTTCTTTTCGTCATTCCAGCGAAAGCCGGAATCCGGAAAACTGGTGCCGTTGTGAAAAATTACTCCCAGATGGTCACCCTACCGGCTGGAGGTTCATGCCCAGTCGCACCTCGCCGGGCTGGTCAAGCAGCGCGCGGGCGACCCGGGCCCGGTGCTCGAAGCTGGTTCCCAGGCGCATCGTCCACGCGGTAACCCGGCGATACCAGAGGTGCAGGTCGAACTCCATCATGAACCCGATTCCGCCGTGAATCTGCTGCGATGAGCGAACGGTAGCCTGGCACTTGTCGTTGGTGAACGCTTTGGCCTGGGAGACTTCCACGCCAAAGGGGAGGCCGGCGTCCAGCTTCCACAACGCTTCGTAGGTCAGCAATTGCGCCCCGTCCGTCCAAACGATCATGTCGGCGCACAGGTGCTGGATGGACTGGAACCCGGCGATGGGTCGGCCGAAGGCGACGCGATTTTTGGCGTAGTCAATGGCCATTTCCGCGTCCTTGCGGGCCGCTCCGGTGATCTGAGTGCACAGCAGGGCGGTGCCCACGTCGAGCATATCCGAGGTGGCTGGCCAGCCTTGGTTGACCTCGCCGATCACATTGCTCAGCGGGATGCGCACGCCATCCATCGCCAACTTGCTCTGCGAGTCTTTGGCCAGCGTAGTCAGTCGAGTTTCGGTAATCCCGGCGCTGTTGGTGGGCACGATGACAAGGGTAATGCCGGCGCAGTCGTCGGTGGGAGCCGCCGTGCGCACTGCCGTCACCATCAACTCAGCGGATGAGAAATTGTCAACGAAGTGCTTGATACCGTTGATGACGAGGCTGTCGCCGTCAACCTCGGCCCGGCACTGGATGGCGTCGGCTCGCAGTCGCGGGTCTTGCTCCTGCACCGCCCAGGTCATAATCAGGTCGCCGCGGGCCACCCGGGGCAGAATGGCTTGTTGCTGCTCGCTGGACCCATGCCGCGCGACAGCCAGAGCCGCCGTCGCCGTGCTATGGAAAGGCACCGGCGCAATGGCCCGGCCACATTCTTCCAGGATGAGGCCCAAGTAGGTAACGGGGAGTCCGCCCCCACCGTAGGATTCGGGCAAGGATATGCCGAACCAGCCCAGGGCTGCCATCTTCTCCCACAATTCCACGGAGTAGCCACGCTCATCCTGCTCGATGGCTCGGGGCAGATTGGGAGGGCATTCCGCCACCAGGAATTCTCTGGCGGCGTTCTTGACCATCAACTCTTCTTCGCTGGGTAATACGTTCATCGTGCCTCGGTTGGTCGGATCAATTGGACGGGAAACTGCCGCTTGTTGTCATTACACTCGAGGCATGCCCAAGCCTCGGCGGGCCACCTGGTCGCGCATGACCTGCACGCTGCCGTGGTTGATGCCGCTCTGGAAAGCGCCCATGAGGTTGTGAGCGAACACGCCGCTCTCCACCGCGTCTTCGGAACCGTTTAGCAGTTGCCCGTAGGGGCCGAGCATTTGGGCGATGGTTTCGGTAGTTCGGACGCCATGCTCCGGGGCAAACACCTTTTCGGCGGAACCCTCGTAGGTGAAGGTCCCATCCTGCTCAACGATGGACATGCTGCGCATGGTCATCAGGCGGCAGACCTGACCCTCGATCCACATATCCGCCAAACGATCACGCATGGTGGGGTCTTCGCGCATGGCGACGCCTTCGATCTCGTTGTCCTTGACCCAGTTCACGATGTCTTCGTCACGCTGGATGGAAATAAGGTAGCGGGACGCGCCCACGCGGTCCAGGTTCAGGCCCATGGCGCCCACGTACCAGCCCTGGTTTTCCTCGCCCAACATGCAGGAGGCTGGAACGCGCACATTCTCGAAGAAGGTTTCGTTGGTGCGGTTGTCGCCGTAGGTGGTGCCCAGCGGGGCCGGCGGGTCGTTCTGGATGGTCCACAGCGGACGTACCGTGATGCCCGGGGTGTCCATGGGAATGAGGAAAATGCTGATACCCCGGTGGCGGGGAGCATCGGGATCCGTGCGGGCCATCAGGTAGATGTGCGTGGCGTAGTGGGCAGCGGTGGTGTACATCTTCTGGCCGTTGATGACGTACTCGTCGCCGTCGCGGACGGCGCGGCACTGCAAGCCGGCCAGGTCGGCGCCGGCCTGGGGTTCGGTGAATCCCAACGCAAAGGAAATTTCGCCGCGAATGATGCCGGGCAGGAATTCCTGCTTCTGTTCCTCGGTGCCGGCCGCCAGGATGGCCGGCGCGCCAGACCCGGCGCCGCCCACGGTGATGCCGACACGGGCGAATTCCTCTTCAACTATGTACTGGTCGATGCGACTGCCGGCCTGTCCGCCGTATTCCCTGGGCCAGGAAATGCCGATCCAGCCCCGTTCGGCGATCTGCTGGTACATCTCGCGGGTCTTGGGCCCGCGGCGGCGGATGCCGGTGCTCTCAAGCTCCGCCACGATCTCCGGGGTTACGTTTTCTGCGATGAATTGCTGGACTTCGGAGCGGAGGGCTTCCTGTTCCGGGGTGAATGCAAATTCCATGACAAAGCCGCCTTACTCGAGGGTTGGTCCCTTGATTGTACGGCGTGCAATTATAACGGGTTGCGCCCATGCTGTCATTTCGCAGGGCAGTTCGATTGCCGCTACCGGAGCAGATGGGCCGCTCAGACTAAACCTGTGGCAGGATGGGCGGACGTTCCGCGGGGAGATCCTTCGACGAGCTCAGGATGATCCTTCGATGAGCTCAGGATGAGCGGGTAGTGGTTGCGGTTAGGCTCCTGATCAGGCGATGGCGTGGCGGTTTGGTTGGGTGTTGTTGCGGTTTGGCTCCTTTACAGGCGATGGGCGTGGTGTTGGTTTGATTTTCCGTTTGCCAGGGTTTCCCGCCGAAGCGGACTCTTGCGAGCGGGCCGGTGTCAGTGTGCGGCCGATTGGGTACGCATGGTAGTTTGCCCGGTATTTCCCGTGGCCCACGTCAACCGTCCATCCGGACCGTTGACGCAGCACGGCGCGCTGTGGCTGACGCTGGGGTTGTAACGGCCATATCCGTGAGAAACGGCGGACATCGGCAGTCCTGTAACCCTGGGTATGCGATTTTACTGACGGGGTGGCCGCGCGGCCCGAAACCCTGGCATTGGGTGTGATGTGTGATGCGGATAAATGTTCTTTCGCCTGATGAATCCAGTATAGGGAGTAGAGAAAGCGGGGCGCAAGGGGCGGGTGTCACTATTGTGGGAAAATTAGGAAATTGGCTTTGGGGGCGTTGTCGGAAAGAGTTCTGTCATTCCGGCCCCGTATCAAGTACGGGGTGATCCCGTGTCAAGCACGGGACTGGCTGTTCTTTCGCCGGAATGACGGAAGGGTGAAGCGGGATGACGAGATGGGTGGCCGGGATGGCGGGAGGGGGTGGGGATGACGGGAATAACCGGATGACCCGGTGCCATTTCGATGCCAGGGTTGACAAACCTTTGCGGCCCGGCCTACGGTGAGCCTTCAACTGATGTAATTGCCTCGCTTGCCGCCAAAGCCGGGGGGTGTCGAACCATGGCTGCCCACGAAGATACAGCGATCAACAGCGCCGCCGTCTCGGACCACGAGGACCAACCCTTCATTCAGGTCAGTTCCGTTTGGAAGGTGTTTGGCAAGAACCCGGAGCGCGTATTGGACCCACAATATGCCGGCAATGATAAGTCGTATTTCCAGAGCGAATTCGGCAACGTGATCGGCCTTCAGGATGTATCGTTCACGGTGAACCGGGGCGAGACCTTTGTCATTATGGGATTGTCCGGCAGCGGCAAGTCCACCATGGTGCGGTGTCTGATCCGACTCATCGAGCCGACCGCCGGAGACATCGCAATTGACGGACATGATATTACCGGGATGTCAGACAAGGAGTTGATGGAATTTCGCCGCGAGAAGATCGCCATGGTGTTCCAGCACTATGGCCTGCAACCGCATCGAAACGTGCTGGACAACGCCAGTTGGGGCCTGGAAGTCCAGGGCGTGAGCAAGCCGGAACGATACGCCCGCACCAAAGAGGTACTGGAACTGGTGGGACTCGGCGGATGGGAAGATGCCTACCCACGACAACTTTCCGGCGGCATGCAGCAGCGCGTGGGCTTGGCCAGGGCCCTGGCGGTGGACACTGACATCCTGCTGATGGACGAACCTTTCAGCGGCCTGGACCCATTGATCCGACGCCAAATGCAGGACGAACTGCTGAGGCTGCAAACCGACCTGCACAAGACCATAGTTTTTATCACCCACGACCTTAACGAGGCGTTGAAGCTCGGCGACCGCATCGCCATCATGCACGACGGACAGGTCGCGCAGATCGGTTCCCCGGAGGACATCGTCCTGCGCCCCGAGGACGAATACGTCGGTGACTTCACTCAGGACGTGCGCCTGGAAAGTGTGCTCACCGCCAGCAAGGTGATGGTCACTCCCAAGGCCACCGTCATGGGACACCAAGGGCCCCGTGCCGCGCTGCATACCATCGGCAACAGCGACGGCGACGCCGCCTGGGTGGTGGACATGCGAGAGCGCTACATCGGGATGCTCTCCATCACTGACGCGGAGCGGGCCCTCCGCGCCGGCGTCAAACGAATCGATGAAGCTTGGGAATACGTAGATCGTGAATACCAGTCCGTCTCGCCGGCAACTACGTTCGATGAACTAATCCCGATGGCCATGGGCAGCAACTTCCCGATTCCATGTTGTGACGAAGACAACGTACTGGTCGGCGAAGTGCATCGCAGCGCGCTGGCGGAAGCCATCGCGGAAACTTCCAATCCCAACACCGACTACGAAGCCAACGCCGCCGAAAACGCGGCGCTGTCCGGCCAGTAGGCGCAACCGGCAAGAGTCGCCCCCCTCCCGTCGGGCCGTCAGTCCGATCACCCGGCGGCAAGTCCCTCCATATCCAGGAAGGAGAGTGTCATGGCTGCAATCACCGGAGAACGAACTGACGCCACCACCCCGACGTCAACGGAATCACAGAACGGCGCCCAGGCTGCTCGCGCCGCCCTGGGTAATTTGCCTTCAATCTATTGGTGGGGAGCGGGAATCGCCGCGGTGTTGATCGTGTTGGGAGTGAGCTTGTGGATCGGGGGTCCCGGAATGGAATACCCCACCACCGTAGCCCACGTCCAGTCCAGCGACGGGACTACAAGCTTTCCCAAGTCGCTGCGCGACGTTACCGGCGACGCCATCGACACGGGAACCAAATGGTTGACTACCAAAGGCGACTGGTTGTTCGATGGCATCAAGAACGCCATCACCTATGCTTTGAACTACATTGAAGACGGTTTGAAGTGGCTGCCGTGGCCGGCGCTGGTGCTAGCATTGGTGCTGGCCGCATTTGCAGTTGGGCGGTGGGGACTGATGGCGTTTACGGCCTTCGCCATGCTGTTCATCGGGTTTATGGACCTGTGGGAGAATACTATCGACACCGTGGCTCTGATGGTGGTGGCAGTAGTTCTGTCAGTGGGGATCGGTCTGCCGCTGGGCGTGTTCGGAGCGCGGAACCAGACCGCTGACCGCATCATGCGGCCCATCCTGGACGGCATGCAGACCATGCCCAGCTTCGTGTACCTGTTGCCGGGCATCCTGTTCTTCGGACTGGGCAAGCCGGCCGGCATTTTCGCCACGATCATCTACGCGGTGCCCCCGGTGATCCGCCTGACCAATCTGGGCATCCGGCAGGTTTCTCCGGAGACGGTGGAAGCGGCGCGTTCCTTCGGCGCTTCGCCATTGCAGCTGCTGACCAAGGTGCAGATTCCAATGGCGTTGCCCACCATCATGGCCGGAATCAACCAGACGACCATGATGGCCTTGGCCATGGTCACAATCGCCAGCATGGTGGCCGCCGGGGGTCTCGGCGACAACGTGCTCAGGGCGATTCAGAAGAACGAGGTGGGCAACGGAGTAATCGCCGGACTGGCCATCGTGTTCATGGCCATCGTGATCGACCGCCTGACCCAGGCCGTGGCGCGTGGGCGCCAGGAAGCGTTGAGCGCTGGTCATTAGCTCGGCGCCCATGACCAACACGCGGGCGGCCGAACCTCGGCCGTCCACGACCCAGGTTCTTGTTGACTTTCAAAAATACGAAAAGCATTCATTACATAACGTATTGACGACTCAATCGTCAATTTGACAGCGATTATCAACACTGTGATAATCGGTTAGCACTCAATCGCCGCCCCGGATACAACCGGAAAATCCACCCGAAATGGAGGGAATTGCTTTGTTCACTAAGTTCAGACTGTTGGCCTTGCCGATGGTGTTGGCCGTTGTAATGGCCATTGCCGTCGTGGCGTGTTCGCCGGCCGCGCCTCAGACCATTGAGGTTACCCGCGTGGTGACCGAGCAGGTCGAGGTGGAAAAGGAAGTAATTAAAGAGGTCGAGAAGCCCGTTGAGGTGGTCAAAGAAGTAGAGGTCGAAAAAGAGGTTGAGGTAATCAAAGAGGTCGAGGTCGAGAAAGAGGTCGTCAAGGAAGTTGAGGTAGTGAAGGAAGTCGAGGTCATCAAGGAAGTTGAAGTGATGGCCCCCGAAGGACCCAAAGAAGCCATCATTTTCGGCGACCTCAACTGGTCCAGCGCTCTGCTACAGAACCGTATCGCCCAGTACATCGTTGAGAAGGGATACGGCTATCCGACCGAGGTGAAATTCGGCGCCACGTTGCCCCTGTTCCAGGGCCTGAAGAATGGCGACACCCACGTCACCATGGAAATCTGGCTCCCCAACCAGGATGAAGCCTGGAACGCCGCCCGCGAAGAAGGGGCCGTGCTCTCCGTCGGCCAGAGCCTGGGCAAGGACTGGCAGTCCGCTTTCGTGATCCCGGCGTACCTCCAGGAACAGTACCCCGACTTGGACCACGTGGACGACCTGAAAGAACAGCAGTACAAGGACTTGTTCACGACTGCGGAGACCGGCGACAAGGCCCGCCTGGTGTCCTGCATCATCGGCTGGGCCTGCGAGACCGTGAACGCGGCTCAGGTTGAAGGTTATGGCCTCTCTGACCACGTTGAAATCATCAACCCCGGCGATGGCGCGGCGCTGAACGCCGACCTTTATGGCGCATACGAGCGCGAAGAGCCGTGGCTTGGCTACCAGTGGGGCACCAACGACCCGGCTCTGAAGCTGGATCTGGTACGGTTGGAAGAGCCGGCTTACAGCGACCAGTGCTGGTTCACCACCAAGGCTTGCGCCTACGAGGATGCCACCATCCTCATCGCCGTCAACCCCGACCTGCCCGGTCGCGCGCCCGAAATCATCGAGATGCTGCGGCACTGGGACTTCAACATCAACATTTACAAGGCAGTGGTCCGCTGGCAGGGTGATAACCCCGACGCCGACGTGAACTCTACCGCCGTCTGGTGGCTCAACAACAACGCCGACATTTGGAGCGGCTGGGTCACCGATGAAGCCGCTGAGGGTATCCAGGCAGCGCTGACCGCCGGCGAGGAAGCCGACGGCTGGCCTAGCGAATAACGCGGCTACTCGACCAGCGTAACGAGGGGCGGTTTCCGAAAGGAGCCGCCCCTTTTCTGCTACAATGCAGCCGTCCGTCTAGGCAATCACAACGCTGCATGGAACCCGTTCACCGATGACTACCACCGAATCCACTACGTTCGTTTCCGACGAAACGCTGGCGACCCTGAAAAGCATTCCGACTCAGACGTTGATTGACGGCTTGTGGGTGATGGGCTGGCCCATGAGCATGATCGAGGGAGCCAAACCGCTACAGCCCGGCCAGCACATGGCCGGACGCGCGGTTACGCTGCGGTTTGTCCCGCACCGGCCGGATCTCGCCGCCGACAAGCCCAAGGCTGCCGACTCCGCGGAATACGTTGCCTTTGAGTTGTGCGGCCCCGGCGAAGTGCTGGTGATTGATGCCATGAGGTGGCCGTTCAGCAGCATCGGGGGCGACATCAAGTTTTTCCGCCTGTACCAGCGCGGCGTCGGCGGCCTGGTAACCGACGGAGCGGTGCGCGACACCAACACGCTGAAAGAATACGGATTCCCGGTGTACGCCGCCAACGCCACCGCCAAGCAAGGGCCGGCCGAGTTCTGGCCGTGGCAGGTCAACGATTGCATCCAGTGTGGCGGCGTGCTGGTTCGGCCCGGCGATGCCATCGTGGGCGACGATGACGGAGTGGTGGTGGTGCCGGCCAGCGCGGCGCAAGATGTCATCAACATTGCACACCAGCGGGAAGAAGTTGAGGGCGTCATCAAGGCCCAGCTGGGAATCGAGCAGTGTTCGCCCGGGAAATACTATCCCTTCAACGAAAACACCTGGAAACTGTTTGAGGAAAAGACAGGGAAGAAACCTTACCGTTAGACTCTCACCCTCACCCTAGGCTCTAAAGGTTCACCCTCACCCTAGCCCTCTCCCGTCAAGGGAGAGGGAACTGCCTTACCCGTAAGTACAAAGGAGAACTGAAATGGCGCGACTACCCGCAGCAACCCGAGAGACGGTACCCGCCGGCCAGGAGGCCACCTTTGACGAGATTACACAGAACGGGACCGCGGTACCGCCCTACGGGCCCGGCTCGGTGATGGTCCACGTGCCGGAGGCGAGCAAGCACGCGACTGCCCTGAACCAGTACCTGCGCAACGATGCCAGCCTGCCGATGAAGGCGGCCGAGTTGGCCATGCTCGTTGCGGCTCGTGAGATGGACTGCCAGCACATCTGGAACGCCCACGCCGCATCCGCTCGCGACGCCGGCGTGCCGGCAGCCGTGGTGGACGCCATCCGCGACAACACGCCCCTGCCCGACCTGGCGCCCGACGAGTCGGCGGTGATCCAGCTGGGGCGTGAAATCCTGCGCAACCACCAGGTCAGCCGGGGCGGCTACCAGAGCGCTCTGGAGATATTCGGGCAGCAGGGCACCATTGAGTTGACGCTGGTGCTGGGCAACTACACCATGCTGGGAATGCTCATCAACACCTTTGAGACCGACCTGCTGCCGAACCGGACGGAGCCGCTGTTGCAGAGGATTCCCGGATAGCCGCACATCAGGGCCGATTCAGCGCGTTGTAGGGGCGGGTTTCAAACCCGCCCCTACCGATTGCCTAATTGTTTCCTGCCCCCATCAAACCGCCTTTCGATATATCTGAACTCGGTGGCGGCAGGAGTCCACGACGTAGATGCGGCCCTCTGTATCAACCGCAACGGAGGTGGGGCCCCAGAAACGGGACTCAATGCGGGCCGAGGTCTCGCGGTGGTGGTCGCGCCACGGGTTCACTGCCGGCGCGAGGTTCGCTTCAGTCCTGGCCCGCTGCTCGTCGGGATTTGCCGCCAGATAATCGGCTGCCCAAGTGGATACAGTAGCGTCTCCCAGCAGGATGCCGGCCACTTCGCCGTCTGGTGCGAATATCTGCAACCGCTCATTGCCCCAGTCTGCGACGTAGATATACCCGTAGGTGTCCACCGCGACCGACGCGGGGCGATTCAGTTGGCCCTTGCCATCGCCGGTGGCGCCCCACTGACCGATAAAGCGACCGTTGGCGGTGAAAGCCTGGACCCGGTCGTTGCGCCAGTCGGCGACGAAGACGTTTCCGTCGGCGTCGCAGGTCAGACCCCATGGTGTGTTGAACTGCCCAGCTTGTGCGCCATACTCGCCCCATCCGTCCAGGTATTCACCCTCCGCAGTATATCGCTGGATGCGATGATTCAGGCCGTCGCTGATCAGCAGCGTTCCGTCGGGGGCCGCAGTTATCCCAGCGGGTCGGTTGAATTGACCAGGCGAGTCGCCAACATCCCCCCAGTGTCGGACAAAATTCCCGGTCGGATCGAATATATTGACCCGTTGCAAAGCCTCGTCGGTAACGAAAATCCGGCCGTCGGCAGCGCGGGCGATGTCGCTGGGCCACCAGAACTGCCCATCTTCGGTTCCGCCGGTTCCCCATTCTCCTACGTAGCCTTCGTCAACGGTGCAGACGCACACGCGCTTGTGTTCCAGGCGTCCGACGGATTCGGGGCCGCCCCGATTCAGCACGTACATCACGCCGTCGTCCCCCAGCGTGATGGCGATAGGATGGATGAAGCCGCGTCCCCGATAGGCGAGAAAGCCTACCGTGTGACTGTACTGGAACGTCGCCGTCGTCGTGGTCATGCCAGCTGGTATTCGCGGGATGCCACGATTAGCTGCAACATCTCGGCTACGCGCTCCTCGGAACAGGCGACGGCGTTCTCCCGGTCAAACCGGACTTCTCCCCACGGCGCCGCTAACTCGGTGAGGCTGTTCAGCGTAGTCTCCGACACCTCAAACATGCCCACGGCGTCCAGGCATGCCTCGGCCAGTTGGCGCGATGACTGCGCATCTCCCGCCGACCGTACCCTATCCACGATCGCGGATACTCCGGGCCGGGACAGGTCCCGCATCTCCGCGCCGGCGGCGTTGATACGCTCCACCAGATTGCCGGTGTCGATCCACTCCATGCCGGTGTGCCAACCTTCCACGGTGGGTGGGTTGAGGATCTCCTGGCCCATGAAGTTCACGTCCATCGCCAAGTTGCAGATGGTCCATTCCGGCGTGCGGTGGCTGCCAGCCAGCCGTGCCGTGCCTCCAACCAGTTCAGCAGGGCTTTTGACCCGCCCCAGGCGGACTGACTCGTGCGAGAAGAAATCGGACATAAACAAACAGCGCATGACGGAGCGTATATCACCCTCGCTGCGGGTGAATTCGTCGGCCAAGATGCCGATAGAGTCTTCGTCCGGGCGGTCGGAGACGAAGAAATTGTAGAGCTTACTTGCGACGTAGTGAGCAGTCGCGGGCTGACGAACGATGATGTCGATTATTTCCTGGCCGTCGAAAGTTCCGGTGTGTCCGAGGAATGTTTTTTCGGTATCGTCATGGTCGTCGTCGCGGTAGCGGAACTGCCAGTCAATGCGACCATACGGCCAGAATGAGTCCCGGCTGGCGCGGATGCTCATGTACTCTGCGTTGTCAATCGTCCAGCCGGTGAACGATCGGGCGGCGGCCTTCACGTCGTCCTCGGTGTAGTTGCCGATCCCCATGGAGAACAGTTCCAGCAATTCGCGGCCGTAGTTCTCGTTGGGTGCGTCCTTGTGATTGTCCTTGTTGTCCAGCCAGAAAATCATGGCCGGGTCCCGGGAGAGCTCCAGAAGTATGTCGGCAAACTTGCCCAACCCATGCCGCCGGAAGGTGTGGGTCTGGTTGACCACGGCTTTGGCGTGGTTCAGCTTGCCGTAGGCGGTGGCGAACAGGCCGTGCCAGAACAGGGCCATCTTCTCTTCCAGCGGCCGGCGGGAGTTGATGATCCGATACAGCCAATAGCCCTGGCTGCTTTCCAACAGCATCAGGCTGTTCTGGTCGGTGTGATATCGGCGGATCAGGTCTTCGATTTCCAGGTCCGGCTGTAGTTCGGGATGCAGCAACTCGTCAACGGTTGCTTCGTAGCCTTGGTCAACCGCCCGGTCGATTTCAGCGCGGGTTGCGCCGAAGCCGGCCCGCCGCAGCAGGTGGGCGATGCGGGCAGTTTCGGTGTCGCCCAGCGTAATGCGGTGGGCATCGGTTTGAGTACCTTGAATTAGAGTCATTGCTGCTTTCCTGTAACGTCCTGAAAGTGGGAGTTGCGCGGGCTACATCAGGTTCCAGCGGGGGTTGGCGTCAACCAGTTCGCGGAGGTAGTCCACCAGCCAGGGTCGGACTTCTTCGGCCATGTAGAAGGTGGGGGCGATCAGCTCGGATTCGTCGGCGATGATGCCTTCTTCAATGCAGCGCGTTGCCACGTCGGTGCCGGGCATAACGCTGACGCCGACGCGGAGGTTGGCCAGCGACGGCTTCAGGCCACGCAGGAACTCCAACTTGTTCTCGACGGACTCGCGGGTTTCGCCCGGCTCCCCGAATTGCTGGGAGATGGTGTAGTGAAGGTCGCCGGCTTCGCACAAGTCGGTGGTTTCCTTGAGGGATGCGTACCGGGAGGTGTCGTTGTCGCCCTCGTGCGGATCGCCGCCGCGGGTACCGCCCATCATCACCAGGCCGCAGCCCGCCTGCTTCATCAACCCGATCAGTTCGGCGTCGCAGGCGTAGGGCGCCAGGCAGGTGTTCCAGCGCACCTTTACCTCGGCCTCCATGAGCGCGTTGCAGAGTTCCTTGGCGTGTTCCAGCGGCACGTTGAAGCAGTTGTCCACGAAGAAAATCTTTTTCAGGCCATACCGCTCGGTGACCTCGGCCACTTCCTCGACCACCTCGTCGATGGGTCGTATCACGCGCCAGGCCCCTTCCGGCGTTCGTATGTCGTCGGCGGAGGTGGGATAGTAGAATCCGCCCAGCTTGGTGAGGACGCTGACGCCGAATCCCGCTTTGGCGTATTTTGGCATATCCAGGTCATCAAGGCTCGGTCGTTCGATGAAGTCAGACGAGCAGCGCATCCCGTTGTACACCAACTGGCCGTTTTCGCGGTACAGCAGCCCGGTCATGCCCCGGTAGTCGGGTTCGCCGATCTCGATGCGGCCCGCGAGGTCGGCAAAGCTCTCGCCGGCGTCGCCCGCCAAACCGAAGTCGGGCTGCACGTATTCAAAGACCTGTGTGGGCATGATGCTGAACGCCGGCCCGCCGCACACGATGGTGGCGTCCGATACGGAACGGACGCGCTCGATCACGCTCTTCGTGATGGGCAATTGCCACTGTGGATCCACATAGCTGTGATTGCTCAGGTTGCGGATGGAGATTCCCACCAGTTCGGGGTTGAAGTCCCGGACTGTTTGTTCGATCTCGTCCAGGTAGTTCTCACTGGCAAACATCAGGTCAACCAACTTGACATCGTGGCGTGAGCGGTCAATATGACCCGCCACATAGGCCAATCCGATGGGGATGGGTTGGGCACGCATGCGGCTCATGACGCGGTTGTGGCGATTGGTGGCTATCAGTAGGATACGCATCGGAAAATCCCCCTCGGAGCGGCAGGCGTGGTGACGTTAATCGCCCCGATTGTACACCAAGGGATACGAATGCACTACGCGCCGGCCGAAGGGTCCTCCGAGCGGTTGGATTCATCGCTCGCCATAACAACCAGTGTGTCATCATCAAGCCGGACTATGCCTGCCGACGCCCATTCGTGGCGGGTGTAAGTCAAAACCCGATAGCCTGCGGCAGTCAGGGGTGCGGCCAGCAGAGTCCCCAGAAGCCCGAATAAAAGGCCGAATAAAGCCAGCGCCAGGATCACGGCCAGGGGATGCAATCCCAACGCTTGTCCCTGCATCCTGGGAGAGATCAATGTGTTCTGCAAGATCTGCACCACGAAATACACCGCGATGAGGAAGGGGAGCTTGGTGTAATCCAGCAGCGCGACAACAACGCTGGCCAGAACGATGAATATGGCCGCTCCGACGATTGGCACCAGTTCGGCTGCGCCGGCCAATATGCCCAGCGGCAGCGCCAACGGAACTCCCATAACCAGCAGAGCCACCCACACCACGACCCCAACCACTGCTCCCAGCAACAACTGCATCCGTATGTACGCTCCGATGGACTCGCCGGCCAGTCGTCCTATTTCAGAGAGGTCTTCCCGCAATGGACCGGGGAGCAGCCTTTTTACGCCGTTGCCCAAGGTTGTGGGCTGGTGTAACAGGTAAAACAGGATTATTGGCGATGCAGCCAGGCTTACAACCTGAGATATTCCGCTTTGGGCCACGCGGGACACCCTTTGCAATCCGGCAATGGAAGAGGTCAACAGCGCAGACTGCAATTCCGTTAGCCGAGGATCTACTATTTCCTGGATGTTCGCGGGTACGCGATTTCGGTACAGCTCCTGGAATTCTTGCCAAAGGGCCCTGCCTTCAGCGATGATGCTCGGAGCGCGCTCGGCCAGGGTGAGGGAACCATCGACGAGTCTAAAGGCGCCGAACGCTAACACGACGACCACCGCCAGGATAACTATCAATGTGGCGAATCCGGCCGTGGCTGCCCGAACCCCGCCGGGCCATTGTTTCGCGAGAGGTATCCGGTCGCCCAGCTTGACCAGGGGCAGCAGGAGATAGGCTACGACAGCGCTGAGCAAAAAGGGCAAGAGTATGCTGAACAACTGCCAGACCACAACGACCAAAGCGACGGCAAGTAGCACTGACAGTGACAATCGCAGACGGCGGCGGGTTTGGGGAGATAGTTCAGGCATGGTTACCGGATGAATCTGGAACGACCACTGCGGAAGACTATCAGGTTTGAGTCCGCTTAACAAACCCCAGCGCCTATGCTAACCTGCTGGCGATGAAAAGCATGGTGCGTTTTCTGTGTGACTTGCGCGTTGCCTCGCTCCGATTGAGTTTGGCCGGGCCGATTGCCGTCATGCTTCTGGCGTTCGGGGTGAGCGCCTGCGGCTCGGAATCGACTGGTCAGACCGGGGCGAACCCGACGGCGGATACCGTTTACGATTTTGCGATCAATTATTACCAGGGGCAGGATGCCGTAGGTGGTGAGGCCCTACTGCTATCCGAGCTGCAGGGACAACCTGTCGTGTTGAATTTCTGGGCTGGATTGTGCCCGCCATGCCGTGCGGAGATGCCCGAATTTCAGCATTTTGCCGACGAATACGCGGGCCGGGCGTTGGTGGTCGGCGTGGACCTGGGTCAGTTTTTCAGCCTGGGCAGCCAGGAGGACGCCGTAGATTTGCTGAACGAGCTGTCGGTAAAGTATCCGGCCGGCTACACCGACGACGCCGCAGTGTTGCCGGAGTTGGGGGTGACCGGGTTGCCCGCGACGTTCTTTATCAACGAGGATGGCAGCCTGCACCGCAAATGGCAAGGTGTGTTGAATGGCGAAAAACTGGCCGAAATTACCGATGAAATGTTAGCCCAGTAACACTGCCGGGGATAAAGACAGATGCCTGAACAAAACATAACTTTCGGATGCAATCTCACCGTTGATGACTACTGGGATGTAGGAGAATTTGCGCGGCGGGCGGAGGATCTGGGTTTCGACCGGGTGACCGTCGGCGAGCATATTATGGATGGGAACCCGCCTCGTCCCACGATGATGGGCATTCCGGCGATGGCGGCGGCGGCGGGGGCGACATCCACCATACGCCTGCTGACCGGCATCGTAATCGCTCCGCTTTATCATCCGGTAATGCTGGCAAAGATGGTGTCCATCCTGGATCAGATCTCGGACGGAAGGTTGGATTTTGGCATCGGCATCAGTGGCCAGCGTGATACCAGGGCAGAGTTTGACGCGCTGGAAATTCCGGTCAATACGCGCGGTCGTCGCACCGACGAGATGTTGCGGGTGATGAAAGACCTGTGGACCTCTGAGCAGGTTTCCCATCACGGGCGGTTTTTCAATTTCGACGACGTAACGCTGTTGCCGAAGCCGATGCAGCAACCTTACCCGCCAATCTGGGTGGCCGGCCGCAGCGATGCGGCAATACGCCGGGCGGCGATAGCCGGGGATGGGTGGTACCCGTACCTGTTTACCGTGAACCGGATCCGGCGGTCTAATGCCAGCGTTCGGGAAATGGCCGAACACTCGGGCCGCGACCTCAGCGCTTTCCACTGGGGTTTGAACCAGCCTACTGCCATTGACGACGACCCCGACAAGGCTCTGGAAACGGCCGTTGCCCACATCGGACAACGCTATGTCACGCCGGAACGCAGCGCCGAAGACATCGCGCGGGCACTGTGTGTTACCGGGAACGCCGAGGATTGCGTGGGGGCGATCCAAGAACGGATTGATGCCGGAGTCCGTGAATTCGTCTTTGGGTTCCTGGCGGGAGATACGGATGATTACTTCCAGCAGATGGAGTTGTTTTCCAATCGGGTGCTGACTCAGTTCAAATAACGCACAGTCCGCGGTGGGGGCTATAATGGGGTCGGGAGTCAAAACATTGGCGCTTGCCCTGTGGGCTCCCTTGCTCGCGGGAACTCTGATGGCAGCCGCCACCTGGCTGGTATGGTTCTACACCACCATACCTTGCACACCGGAAAACGCGATTGAGCTAATGTGCCGGCCGGGCTGGCTCTCGAGCTACGTATCAACTGCCGTATTGCGCGATTGCATCGTCCATTCCGGTATTGCCATCACCATTACGGGAGGTTCTGACATCATGCTGTTTCTGCAAGAAAGGCGGCGCAACGACCAGATGATGGAAATGATGAAAGCATTTATGGAAGAAGCAACGGAACAGCGCCGCCAGATGGCCGAGGAACGCCGCCAAGCCGAGGAACGCGCCATCGAAGAACGCCGGCAAGCCGCCGCGGAACGGCAGGCATTTCTCGAAGCGCTGAACAGGCTCACTGATGCGATTACCCAGAATGGCCGGAATGTGCAATAGCCGATAAGTTGATAGAGGATTCTCCGATGAAGTTTGGCATATACAGTTCCATCGCAGACCCGCCGGCCGGCGAGAACCTGGCCCTGCGGGTTGAAGAAGTCGTTGCCGAGGCGAAACTCGCCGAATCGGTGGGGTTTGATTCGTGCTTCTTTGGTGAGCACCACCAGGACAAAGATGGGTTCCTGCCGTCGCCGCTGATCGTTTCCGCCGCCGTCGCTGCTCAGACGACCACGTTGAACCTGGGTACGTCGGTTATTCTCTTGCCGTTGCATCATCCGGTTAAGATGGCTGAGGACGTTATAACGCTGGACATTGTTTCCCGGGGGCGCTTCATCCTGGGGGTGGGACTCGGATACCAGCCGGTGGACTTTCGCACGTTTGATATTCCCATTGGGCAGAGGGTGAGCCGGTTCGAGGAAGAGATCGAGATCATCCGTCAATGTTGGTCGGGTGAACGGTTCGACTTCTCCGGCGAGCACTTCAACCTCGATGACATTACTATCACGCCGCGTCCCTATTCCGATCCCTCGCCGCCGTTGTGGATCGGCGCCAGCCGCGTCCCCGGAGCGCGTCGCGCCGGCCGCATTGCCGATGGATTCGTGGCGGGGCCCAGCACGGACTTGGAGAGCACCATCGCTCTGACCGACGCCTATCAGCAGTCTGCGGAGGCATCGGGTCGAGAGCCGGTGACTTGCCTGATGCGCGACGCATGGGTCGCACCCACCCGCGCCGAAGCCGAGCGGGTTTACGGGCCGGAGGTCATGGACGCCTACAAGTATTACTGGCGCAACGGGCTCAACGAGTTCCGCCGGTACACCGAGGAATCCCAGATCAACATCGACAACCTCGGCCCTGATCGCTTGATCCTGGGGGAACCGCAGGAAGTGGTGGACGATTTCCACCGTTGGAGCGAGGCCACGGGCGCCGATTACTTCCTGCTGCGCCTGCGCCACGCCCATTCCGGCGGGCCACCCCACGAACGCATCATGGAGGCAATACAGCTGTTCGGGGAAGAGGTGATTCCGCACTGCTAGCAATTCGAGTGGTGTTGAACGCGCCCGGAATAACAAGGATGATTTCTAATGATTGAGAATGCCGAGCTCATTGCAATTGTCGCGCTGGCAGCCACGTTATTTATCAGCGGCGTCGGCGCGGCCTTCGCGCTGGGCAATTTGCCCAAGCGCAGTGAGTTCAGGGACGCCAACGATAAAAATGACGCTTCCCACAGGGAACTTTCCGACAGAGTTGACGCTTCCCACAAAGAGCTTTCGGACAAAATAGACGCCTCACACAAGGAGCTTTCGGATAGGATAGACACCTCCCATAAGGAGCTCTCGGATAGGATAGACGCCTCCCATAAGGAGCTTTCAAACAAGATCGAGGAATCTCAAGCGAATCTGCTTGCTGAGATACGACGCAGCCATCAACAAATGATGCGCGCATTGATCAACCATCGGCACCTGGAACCCGACGGCGAGCCGGTTTTCACCGAACCGCCGGACACGGAACTGGTTGCCGCTGACGACTAAAACGCACATATTTCAGGAGAACGCCCATGCCACGCTTTCCAGCTGCCAGCCGAGACTCCGTACCACAGGAACAAATAGCCGCTTTCGATGCCATCGTGTCCTCCCGCAACAACGTTGTGCCCGAGATGGGGCCGGTGGCAGTGCAACTGCACGTGCCGGAAATCGCCCAGCGCGGCGAGGTCCTTCGGGCCTACCTGCGCGCCGAGGGTTCGACCCTGTCCGACAATGTAGCGGAACTCGCCATGCTGACCACCGCCCGCGAGCTGGACTGCCAGTTCATCTGGCACGCCCACGCCGCCGCCGGCCGCCGCGCCGGCCTTAGCGATGCCCTGGTGGACAGCCTGCGCGACAAGCAGGACTTGCCGGAACTGTCGTCAGCCGAATCCGCCGTCATAAACTACGGGCGAGAGTTTTTCCGCACCCGGCGGGTGTCCCAGGCCACCTTCGACGCCGCTCGCGCCGAGTTCGGAGACCGCGGCCTCATTGAGTTGACCAACCTGATGGGTTACTACTCCGTCCTGGCGTTCAACATCAACGCCTTCGAGCAGCTGCCGCCAGCGTCGGACGAGCCGTTTTTGCCAGTGTGATGGACCCAATCATAGCCACCGCCCTTGACACGGCCCGGCAGCGGGGAGCTGAGTATGCCGACGTGCGCCTGGTTTCCAACCGGGAGCAGCGTATCGTAGTGCGCAACGGCGTTGTGGAGACCATGACTGCGGATGAATCGGTTGGTTTGGGCGTCCGCGCGCTTTACAACGGCGCGTGGGGTTTTGCTTCCACCCGAGAGTTGACCACCGCCGACGCTGATCAGGCTGCGGGGCAGGCAGTTCAGATTGCCCGCGCCTCCGCCAGTCAGAACGGAGCCGGATTGTCTGCTGCTCAACTGTTGGGCGCGCCGGTGGCCAGCCGGGGCAGCTACTCCACTCCCATCGGCATCGATCCCTTCACCGTAGCCCTTGAGGACAAGCTGGCCCTGCTGCTGGCCGCGGATGCGGAAATGGCCGCCGTGCCGCAAGTTAGCGCGCGGATGGCCAACGTGGTGTTTATCCGAGAAGAGCGCACTTTTGCCAATAGTGAGGGGGCGCACGTCAGCCAGACCATCTATGAAGCCGGCGGCGGCGTGCAGGCCACCGCAGTGGGGAATGGAGAGACGCAGCGGCGTTCGTATCCGCAATCTCATGGGCGGCAGCAGGGCTGCGCCGGTTGGGAGTATGTGGTCGAAATGGATCTGGCCGGCAACGCTCGGCGTGTCGCAGAGGAAGCGGCGGAGTTGCTTGCTGCCGAGCCTTGTCCCGTGGGAATCGCCACTGATCTGATCATAGACAGCAGCCAACTGGCTTTGCAGATTCACGAATCGTGCGGCCATGCGGTGGAACTGGACCGGGCCCTGGGCGATGAGGCTGCCTTTGCCGGCACGTCGTTCCTGACTCCGGATCTGTTGAATAACTTCCAATACGGTTCCGAGCAGGTCAACATGACCGCAGATAGCAACAGCGAGACCGGTCTGGGTACTTTCGGGTGGGACGATGAGGGCCTGCCGGCCCAATCGACTGACATCATTCGCAGCGGTCAATTCGTGGGTTACTTGATGTCGCGGGAATCGGCGACGCGGCTGGGCTTGCCGTCCAATGGTTGTATGCGAGCGTCCTCCTGGAATCGCATTCCGCTGATTCGCATGACCAACGTGAGTTTGGAGCCGGGAGACTGGACGCTGGACGACCTGATTGCAGACACCGACGATGGCATCTACCTGGAAACCAACCGTTCCTGGTCCATTGACGACCGCCGTTACAAC
The DNA here is from genome assembly GCA_965207025.1 of Dehalococcoidia bacterium. Classification (GTDB taxonomy): domain Bacteria; phylum Chloroflexota; class Dehalococcoidia; order Lucifugimonadales; family UBA3495; genus Bin87. Next base: position 143,419 of record OZ242258.1, read on the forward strand.
TTTCAGTTCGGCACGGAAGTGGGGCGGGAGATCAAGAACGGTAAATTAGGACGCCTGCTCCGCAATCCCACCTACACCGGCATCACGCCGGAGTTCTGGCGCAGTTGCGACGCCGTATGCGGCCCGGAGTATTGGACACTTTGGGGGACGCCACGGTGTGGCAAGGGACAGCCGGGCCAGATTGCTCACACCAGCCACGGCACCAGCCCGGCCCGTTTCCGCAACGTCCGCGTCGGCTTGATGCAGTGATGCTCGGTCCGGACCACATTCGCTTCCTGCTGCGAGATGCCCTGCGCAACCTTCATCTGGGGGATGCGGACATCTACCTGACTGCAACCACGCAAGCCCTCACGCGCTTTGCCAACAACCGTATCCACCAGAACGTGTACCATGACGACGCGGTGGCGCACATCCGCATCGCTCACCAGAAACGTCAGGGTCGCGCCGTAACCAACAATCTGTCGTCCGACGGATTGCGCGCCGCGGTTTTGCAGGCGAGGGAACATGCCGGCCTCATGCCCGAAGACCCTGACTTTCCCGGGCTTCCCGAAGCGCCGCAGGCCGCCTCCGTTGACGCCTATGATGAGGCGACGGCTAACGCCGGACCGGAGCATCGCGCCGCTGTCGTCGGCATGGTTTGCCGCAAGGCGGCTGACGCTCGGCTGGAGGCCGCCGGCTTTTACCGCACCGGCGTGACAGAGTTGGCGGTATTCAGCACCAGAGGCGCTCGTTACTCCTACCACGCCGGCACTTTCGCCGGGCTGCTCATAACCGCCCGCAGCGACGACTCGGCCGGTTGGTCCAAGGGCGGCGGTTGGCGCATGGGGGAAATCGATGCCGAGGCGTTGGCTGACGAGGCCATCGGCAAGGCGATCCGTGGCCGCAACCCTCAAAATCTGGAACCGGGCGAGTATCCGGTAGTGCTGGAACACTACGCCGTTGACGATATGCTGGAAGCGTTGAGTTTTTACGGCATGGGCGCGCAGATGGTGCAGGACGGACGTAGTTGGATGTGCGACGCGCTGGGCCAGCCGGCGATGAGCCTGCTGGTGTCCATCTGGGATGACGGCCTGGACTCCTCCGGATGGCCGGTTCCCTTTGATGCCGAAGGTGTCCCCAGGCAGCGCGTGGACATCGTGACCGACGGCGTTGTGCAGGGGCCAGTGTACAACAGCTATACCGCCGCCAAAGCGGGTTTGGCGTCCACCGGACACCAACGCGGAGCCACCGGAGGGCCGACGGCGACCAATCTGTTCATGCGCCCCGGCGACCATACTACCGCGGATCTGATTGCTTCGGTGGACCGTGGCCTCTATGTCACCCGCTTTTACTACACCCGGCTGGCGCACAATCGGGGCTGTGTCATGACGGGCATGACCAGGGATGGAACGTTTCTGATTGAAAACGGCGAAATCACTACCCCGGTCAAGAACTTACGGTTTACACAGAGCTACGTTGACGCGCTGGCCGGCTGTCAGGCCCTTTCGGACACGGCCCACCTAAATCTGAACGAGGCCGGCGTTGCCATGCACGTGCCGGCGGCCCTGCTGGAAAGTTGGCGTTTCACGGGGCAGACGGTATAACATGATGAGAGTTCCGATTGTAGGCAAGGTGGCCAATGAAAGCGACATTCGACATTAGCGAACGCCTGCTACTGCGTCTGGGCGAAGTGGCTGAGCGTCGTGGCACCACAGCGTCTGCCTTGGTTGAGGCCGGCATTTTCCAAATCCTCAGCGAGGACCGGGCCATGATGAAGGCAAAAGCGCACACGGAAGAAAATGCGCTGACGGCCGAGGAACTGTTTGAGCGTCTGCCTAAATGGAACAGCGGGGGTGAATTGGTTGACATTACCAATCGCGAGGAACTCTACCGCGTGATGGATGAGGGCGATGGTTTTCGATACTAATGTGTTGGTGTACTCAGCTCGTGAGGATACTGCTTTTCACTCCTCTTGCCGGCGATTTATAACAGAAGCGGCGACAGGCCCCGCACCTGTGTTCCTAACTTGGAACGTCTGCTACGAGTTCCTGCGAGTAATTACCCACCTCAACATATATCCTCATCCTTGGAGTATCGACGAAGGTCGGCGATTTCTAGAGACGCTACTGGAATCGTCTGGTTTCAACTTGCTGCTCCCCACTGAACGCCACCTATTCGTACTGGCTGAAGTGGCTGCGGAGTTGCCAGACATCAGTGGTAACCGGGTTCACGATATGCACACCGCCGTGCTGATGCGAGAACATGGTATTCGGCAAATCTGTACCCTCGACAGCGACTTCCGACGCTTTCCGTTTATCGAAATCATTGACCCTACACAGTGATCGAGGCGTGTTATGAGTGATCTAAACAACGATGAAATCCAGGCACTGGCCAAAGCGGTTGGGTTGACGTTAGCGGAACCGGAGTTGACGCAAGTTACCCATAGCCTGAACGCTATGCTGGAGGAGATGGCTGCCATCAATCCTCCGGGTTTCAACCTGGAAGAGTACGTTGCCGTTACCCTGCCGGCCGATATGGAGGTGTCAGAATGACTCCCAACGAAATTCCATTCCTGACCGCCTCCGAGTTGGCCGCCGCCTTCCGTGCGCGTGAAATTTCCGCCGTCGAAGCGGTGGACGCTTACCTGGATCGTATCGACGCGGTTGGCGACAAGCTGAATGCCTACATCACCGTGTGTGCCGACGAGGCCCGCGCCGACGCGAAACGACTGGATGACGAAGCGGCATCCGGCAGCTTTCGCGGACCATTGCACGGCGTTCCGGTCGGAGTCAAGGACCAGATTTACACGGCTGGCGTCCGCACCACCGACGCCTCCAAAATCCGAGCCGATTTCGTGCCGGACTATGACGCAACGGTAGTATCCAAACTCAAGGACGCTGGCGCAGTCATCATCGGCAAGACCAACATGAGCGAGTTCGCGCTGGGCGACCCCATCAGCAGCTTCTCAGGCCCGGCCCGCAACCCCTGGGACACGGCGCGGAATCCCGGAACTTCCAGCACCGGCAGCGGCTCGGCCACGGCCGGGTTCCTCTGCGCCACGTCGCTGGGCGAGGACACCGGCGGCTCAATTCGCGGGCCGGCGGCCAACTCCGGCCTGGTGGGCATCCGGCCCACCTGGGGCCGAGTGAGCCGGGCCGGCGTAGATGGCGCCAGCTGGTCCACGGACACCATCGGCCCCATATCCCGCACGGTCGAAGACTGCGCGTTGACGTTGAGCGTCATCGCCGGCCATGACCCCAAAGACCGCTACAGCCGCACGGAACCCGTGCCCGACTACCTGGACAGTTTGGATGGTGGCGTGGCCGGCATGCGCATCGGTGTGGTGCAGGAGCTGATGGGTGGACACGGATTGAGGCTTGACGACCGCAGTCGCGACGCGGTGGCTGCCGCTGCGGAAGTGCTCCGTGAACTGGGCGCGGACGTTGTGCCGGTCAGCCTGCCGATGGCGCAGTACACCGGGCCAATAGTCCGCACCATTACCAGCACCGAGCGGGTGAGCCTCAACCCCGAGTGGCTGCGGGAGAGATTTGAAGACTACCACCCCAACACACGGGTTGCCTTTGCCACGGGCAACCTGATACCCGGTCAGGTGTATTACAAGGCGGTGAAACTGCGCGCCCTGGTGCGCCGCCAGGTGATCGAAGCGTTCCGCGGCGTGGACCTGTTGATTCAGCCGACATCGACCGGGCCGGCCGGGTTGCTCTCGGACGAGCCGCCCGTGGTGAGCAGCAAGGAAATGGCCGCGGCCGCCTTGCGGGAAGGGAGCTTCCGAGGCTTGTACAGTTTGAGCGGGTGCCCGGCGTTGAGCATTCCATGTGGTTTCACCAGCGAGGGAGAGGGCGGTCTGCCGCTGGCCTTGCAAATAGCTGGCCCGCATTTGGGTGAAGGCGCCATATTCCGCGCGGCCTACGCCTACGAGCAGGCCACACCGTGGCACAAGCGACTTCCGCCGACGCTGTAGCGCCACCGACCTTTTTATCCGCTCCGATACGGTGATGAATCTAACCAACGGATTGGTTGTCCGCTTCGCCGTCGCGGCGATGGTATTGGCGTTGTGCGCCGGCGCACGCCGCAGACGATGCGCCGGCGCACAGAGCGCGCCGCTGTCCGCGTCGGGTGAAACAGGCGTGGATTCTCCAACTGCCGGAGCGATGCCAGACGGAGGGCTGGGTGATCCGGGGATGTCCGACGGGCATGTCCTTTTCTGACAATCCGCGGCCTTCACCGGACCCGCCGGGGACCTGGGCAACGCTATGCACTTGGGTATCCAGGCCGCATTTTACGAAGCAAACCGGGACTGGGGCGTCCACGGGCGCAAGTTGGAGCTTGAAGCACTGAATGACTCGTACGAGACGAAATGCGCCCTTTCAAACACCCATAACCTCATAGAGAAAAGTGGGGTTTTCGCGTTGGTCGGCGCCGTTGGGACTCCAACGCCGTGATCTGGAGCCGGTGGCGCTCTGGCATTACCCCCGAAATACCATTGCCGTCAAAGCGGCTACCCTCAAAATAGCGAAACAGAGCCTGAAGCGGTCATCATGATTGGCTCTTACGCCCCCGTGGCCAGGGCTATCGAGTTGCTACGGCGCGACGTGGATCCCATTTTCATGGCGGTGTCGTTCGTGGGTAGCAACGCGCTGGCCGAGGAATTGGGCGATGAAACCGAAAACGCTTACGTTACGCAGGTGGTGCCGCTGCCCTACGATGCCAACATCCCGGTGGTCGCGCGATACCACGCAGCGTTGGCCGAATACGATCCCGAAGCGGAACTTGGGTTTATTTCAATGGAGGGCTACCTGGCGGGACGGCTGGCTATCGCCGGGTTGGAAACCTGTGGCCGTGAACTCAGCCGGCAATGCTTTCTAAATGCCTTGCGCGATGCGAGTACGATAGACATTGATGGCATGCGTCTGAAATATGGGCCGGGCGACAACCAGGGTTCGGATGCGGTGTTCCCCACGGCTATCGGCGCGGATGGACAGTACCGCCAAGTGGAGAATCTTGGCGTGTCAAACTGATTCCTACGCTTCAAATACCGTCTGCCCGCCCACTATGGTTCGCTCCACGGGGATGTCCTTGATGGTGAAGGGATCGACGGCGGTAGGATCGGCGCCCAGCACCACTAAATCGGCCAGCTTGCCCACCTCAATGCTGCCCTTGAGGTTTTCCTCGAAACCCGCGTAAGCGCCATTCTGCGTGTAAATCCGCAGCGCGTCCTCGACGGAAATTCGTTGGTTCGTACCCCACTCTCGCCATTCGCTGTCGGTGCGGGTCACGCAGCTTTGGATGCCCATGAGCGGCTCGAAGGGGCCGGGCGGGTAGTCGGTGGCGCCGGTGGAAACCACGTTGTAGTCCATGAACGAACGTTGGGCGAACATCCATTGCAGGCGTTCGTCGCCGTAGAACTGCATCTTCTCGCCGTGGTAATAGACGTAGGTGCAGAAGGGGGTGGCAACCGACCCCAGGCGGTTCATTCGGGTCAGCAGGTCGTGATTGACCAGGGTGCAATGCTCGACACGATGGCGAGGGTCGGGCCGCGGGTCGGCTGCTTGTGCCGCTTCGTAGGCTTTGAGCACCAGGTCGATGGTGGAATCGCCGTTGGCGTGAATGCACACCTGGAAGCCGGCGGCGTGCATTTGGAGGACGTTCTCCATGATCTCGTCGCCGGTCATCGTGAGAATCCCATGGTCGCAGCAACTCCCAACGTAGGGTTCGGACAGATAGGCAGTTCGTGAGGCGATGGCGCCGTCGGCCACCATCTTGATGCCGCCGATGCGCAGCCGGTCGTCGCCCATGCCTGACTTGATGCCAGCGTCGCGCAGCGCCGGGAAGTAGCGATACCACATGATGGCATACACCCGCAGGCTGAGGTCGCCGGCGTCGCGGCCTTCCTGGTAGGTGACCAGTTCGTAGTCGGTGACCCGGGCGTCGTGAACGCTGGTAAGGCCGGCGCGGTTCAGCATTTCGCAGATGACGCGCAAGCCCTCGCGTCGGGTTTCGGCGGATTCAACCGGCAGCTGATTTTCGCGCAGATCGTCGGCCGCGCGTTCGTAGATCACGCCGTCCAGCCGTCCCGTGTCCGGGTTGCGTCCCAAACGACCACCCGGCGGGTCGGGAGATTCGTCGTTGTAGCCGGCGCGTTCCAGGGCCAGGGTGTTGCCGAAATAAACATGCCCCGCCCGGTGGGATACCAGTATGGGATGATCCGTGCTGACGGCGTCGAGGTCCTCCCTGCGCAGGAAGCGGTTTTCGGCGGTCTTGGTGTCGTCGAACTTGAAACCCTGAACCCATTCGCCGGCAGGCGTAGTCGCGACTCGTTCACGAAGCGCCGTTTGGATGTCGCCGATGGTTGGGAGCGAACAGTCGGCGGCCATCACGTGACGCGTGCCGCTGCTGAGCACGTGGATGTGCGCGTCAATGAATCCGGGCAACACGGTCTTGCCGGCCAGATCCAGGATCTTGGTGCTTGGGCCGATAAGCGTCTCCACATCGGTATCGCTGCCCACACCGATAAATCTGCCACCACGCATGGCAACGGCGGTGGCTCTGGGCAGCGCCGGGTCGATGGTGATGACGTTGGCGCGGCGGATGACGGTGTCGGCGTGGTAGGCGGCCATGTTAGAAACTCCTATGACAACGCTAATCCAAGTACAAGAATAACTACCGTTATTATGCTCAGAGTGAGAGTAAATAGTCCACAACCACCGCCCCGACTTGAATGATGAGTAACTGTTTCTGTGTACAGCGGTTCAAACGGGACGGGTTCAAGCCCGGTGATTTCCTCAAATCGCTCAGAACGCTGGTCGCGCAGCGATTTCAGCGCTGCTTCAAACCGGGCTGCCTCTCTACGAGTGCGAAAGGGATGAGACGTCCAGAGGAGTTCAGGTTCGCCGCCTGCCGTCGATTCTACCTGATCGGCTGTATGGGCTCCCAACCTTGCCCCGACGTTGGCGGTGTGACCTACATAGTGTCCGTAATCGGTATCCAGGACGTACACGTAAAACTCGGAGCGACCCAGTTCGGCGTCGCGTTCTTCGAGACCGTCCAGATGCTCCGGGTCATGCCAGTGGCTTCGCCTGCGGCGTTGGTTGCAACGGTAGCACCGGGTGTAGTTGCCGCGTATGCGCCGCCCGCAATCGGAGCACGCTCGGAACCGGGCCAAGTTTATGCTCCCGGCACAATGGCAACGTGGATGCTGGGGACGCCGGCCTCGCCGCTGAGGGTGGCCAGGACTTGCTCGGCTTGATCGATGGGGAATCTGTGGGTATGCAGACGTTCCATCGGATATTTGCGGGAGTGGATGGTGTCCACTGCCCGACGGAACGCTGAATATTCGACGCCCAGCACTCCGCGCAGGGTGACTTTCTTCCAGATGATGTCATCCGGCGAGAGACCTTCAAAAGCGCGGCGGCCCTTGAGTCTGGCCAGCACCGCGGTGCCGCCGGGGTTGACCATCTGCACTGCCTGGTTGACGGCCTGAACCGCGTAGGGCGTGGTGTCAACTACGCAGTCCACGCCGGCGCCGTCGGTTGCAGCCATTACCCGCTCCACCGGATCTTCGCCGTCCACGTTGATGGCGATGTCGGCGCCCATGTCACGAGCCAGGGCCAGCTTGTGCTCGTCCTTGCCCAATCCGGTGATTGCCACCATGGACGCGCCGGATTCTTTGGCGGCGATGGCGCAGCAGATCCCGCGTTGACCGGAACCCAGCACCGCCAGCGTTTGTCCGGGTTGCAGTCCGGTAGCATCAACACCCCAGGCGAAGCCGGCGCCCAAGGGGTTGAACATTACGGCGACGGCCGGGTCCATATCGCCGTCCATGGGGAACACCACGGATCCAGCTGGCAGATACAGATATTCAGAATAGCCGCCCCACAGTCCAGGGGACTTGTCCAACCCGGTCTGGCCGAATCCGCCTGCTGTTGGACAAGGTTCAGTTCCGCCGGCCTGGCAGGCCGGGCAGCGACCGCAGCGGTAGCCGGAGCGGACCGCAACCCGGTCGCCGACTTCCACGCCCCAACGCTCGGCTGCCCGTGGGCCGATGGCCGCGATCCGGCCCAGTGGTTCGTGTCCGAGGATCATGGGATACGTAATGTCCAGGTCGCCGCGGAACCATTCGTAGTCGGTTCCGCAGATGCCGGTGGCCTCGATGCGGACGATGGCTTCGTCGTCGCTGATCTCCGGTATGTCCAGCCGCCGCAGTTCCATCACGTTGGGCGCGGTGGTGACCGCGGCCAGCGATTGCTGGGGCAAGGTGGTGATGCTCACCTCACTTGGCGGTGTAACCGCCGTCGATGACCAGTTCGCTGCCCGTCATGAACGAGGATTCGTCGGACGCCAGGAACAGCGCTCCGTATGATATGTCCTCGGTGGTGCCCACGCGCCCCAGCGGGATTTGATTCAGTCGTTCCTGAATTTCTTCGGGCGTCTGGTTTTCCAACCCGCCACGCCGCATATCGGTGTCCACCGCGCCCGGGTGTATGGAGTTGGCGCGGATGTTTTCCGCAGCGTACTGGATAGCGGTGGACTTGGTGAACAGGCGGACCGCGCCCTTGGTGGCGATATAGGCCGGCGGCCCGATGGATACCAACCCACTGATGGACGATATGTTGATGATGCTGCCACCGCCGGCCCGACGCATGGCGGGGATCACGGATTTGGTGCCAAGGAACACGCCCTTGGCGTTGATGTCCATGATGTTGTCCCAGTCTTCGGCGGTGGTTTCCTCAATGTCCTTGCGCAGCACGATGGCGGCGTTGTTGACCAACACGTCCACCTTGCCGAAGCGCTGCTCGGCGGTATCCACCGCGTTTTGCCAGTCATCGGCGTTGGCCACGTCCAGGTGCAAGTAAACCGCCTCACCACCGAGTTCACGGATTTCGGTCTCCACCTGCATCCCCAGTTCGTCACGGACATCGCCGATGACCACCTTCGCGCCTTCCTGGGCAAACATCCTGGCTTCGGTGGCGCCCTGCCCACGGGCGCCGCCGGTAATGATTGCAACTTTGCCTTCCAGCCTCATAGTGTGGCCTCCTGATTAGGATGTTCGAGTGTGGCAAGTGAGTTGTCGTCCCGTTGGTACAACGCTCTATAAAATACTGACAAACCAGCGCAAACACTGACTAAAAAAAACGAGTATAAGGATCACAGCGACGCCGATGAATTCGACGGGATTGGATTGACCAGCGTGATCCTCATCGCCGCGTGCGTTAGCGCTGGCCACAGACGGTTCGCTGGGTGAATCTAAAATGGGCCCGAATATGTTGTCCACAGCGAAACTGAAGGTCAGCGTAGCGACCGCAAGACTAACCCCCAGCCAAAATCGACACCAACCGAGATTACGGTCGTAGGACCGTTTCAACCGCCGAAGCTCAGCGCAGATCATCGTTACGGAACGCCAGCACCAAGTACGTGAATCCTGCTACCACCGCAAATGTCAGCAGAGCAACTCCGTACACGGCCAACACCATGACCGGATCGGGCGCCTGAGCTCGGTAGGCTGCGTTAACCAGCTCGGTCCAACCCCACGTACCCAGGATGAACATTGCGACCAGTCCCGCAGCCAAAATGCTGATTCGCGTCACGCTCATCTTTATCCCCGGGCCTTTTCGCCCAAATCGAACAATCCGACCTGGCTATATCATACGCTGCCGGTTGCGCCTACGCCAAGCCCACTATCGCGCGCTCCGCGAACTCTGGCCTGACGATGTTCTCGTAAGGATGGGCTTCCCGCACCAAACCGCCGTTGATCAGAGCATCACGCATCCGGTCGAAACCTTCTCGGCCAATCATAGGATCGGTGGCCCAAACTCCAGCGGCCTTATAACGCCGCACTCCGTCGGACAACAGCGACCGCTCGTATTCGGGAAACACCGGCGCGATGCGCTCGGCCACGGCCTCGGGTTCGTTCTGGGCGACCCAGCGTTGCGCCCTGGCGTAGCCGTTGACGAATCGCTGCACGGCGTCGGGATTTTGCGCCACATACTCCGGCGTGGTTGCGAAGCTGCTGTAGCACACGTAACCGCTCTCGTTGCCCAGCGTCACCGCGAGGTGGCCCGTGCCTTCATTAATCAACTGTCCGGCAAAAGGATACGGAACTTGCAGGTAGTCGGCGTCGCCGGCGCGGAAGCGGCCGAGCATTTCCTCGGCGGACAAGCCGCCCATCAGGTTGATGCTGGCCGGATCAACTCCGTGCCAGCGCATCGCCGCCTGCAACGTGGTGTACGGCACAGGCGTGAACCCGACCGGGATCAGGGTTGCGCCCACCAGGTCCGCCCACGTCCAGCCGTCGGTAGGACGTTTGGACAGCAGGAAGAAGCCGTCCCGCTGGTTGATTTCCGCGATGTGCAGCGGTGGGGCGTCGCTGCCGGCGTCCAGATCCATAAAACTGCGGCTGATGCCGCTCTGAGTGATGTCGATGTCGCCGGACTTGAGCAGGTCGGTGCTGGACTGGCCCGTTGGGATGTGAGAAAAGTCCACATCCAAGCCTTCGGCGGCCAGGAACCCGCCCTCCACCGCCGCGTAAATTGTGGTGTAGAACATGTTGCGGAAGGCCACCCGCAGCCGGATACGGTTGCCGTTGGTTTGTTGACTCATTGCGTTCCTCCGTTGTGCGATTGTATAGGGGCGAATGATTATTCGCCCCTACCCGCGGTCTCAGGTTGCGGTCGCCTATACAGCCACCGGCAGCCGCACGTTGCCGCCGGTGAGCACCACGCCGTCCTCGCAGACGCATTCTATACCGCCGCTCTCGTACTGCTCATCATACAGTTGGGCGTACAGTCCGCCCTGGGCCAGCAGTTCGTAGTGGGTGCCTTGCTCTGCAATCCGGCCCCGGTCCACCACGAAAATCACGTCCGCCGCCATGATGGTGGACAGCCGGTGCGCGATGGCGATGGTAGTGCGACCTTTCATCAACGGTTCCAACGCGGCCTGAACATACCGTTCGCTGGTGGTATCCAGCGACGACGTGGCTTCGTCGAGTATCAGCAGGCGCGGGTCGTGCAGAATGACGCGGGCGATTGACAGTCGTTGCCGCTCGCCGCCGGATAGCCGATAGCCGCGCTCGCCGACGATGGTATCGTATCCGTCGGGGAACTCCATGATCCGGTCGTGGATGTAGGCCGCTCTGGCGGCGGCATGGAGCTGCTCGTCAGTAGCGTCGGGGTTGCCGTACATCAGGTTTTCCCTGATGGAGGCGTGGAAAAGGTAGCTTTCCTGCGATACGTAACCCACGATACGGGCCAGGCTTTCCAACTTGATGCGGCGCACGTCCACGCCGTCAATGCTGACCGTCCCGGACGTGGCGTCATACAATCGAGGTATCAGGTACGAAATTGTAGTTTTGCCGGCGCCACTGGGACCAACCAACGCCGCCAACTGGCCGGGGCGTACTTCCAGGTTCACATCGTCCAGGGCCCAGAATTCCTGCTCATCGTCCTCAATGTCATAAGCGTCCGCCGCCAGGCTGGCCGGATGATAGTTCATCCGCACGTCCTGCAACGCAACCCGGCCCTCAACCCGTTCCATCGGCAGGTCAACGGCATCCGGCGCGTCAACAATATCGGGCCGGATGTCCAGGTAGCCGAAGATTCGCTCAAACAGCGCGAGGGACGACTGGAGTTCCACCGAGGTGCGCAGCAGAGTGCTGATGGGAAAGTACAGCCGGGTTTGCAGGGTGGTAAAGGCAACGATGGTGCCGGCCGTCAAGCCGCCCGGCCCGAAACTGCCAAAGATGATATAACCGGCGATCACGTACACCACCACCGGAGTCAGCGAGAAGAAGATCTGCATCCCGGCCCATACCGCCTGCCCGGTCATCTCCCGCCGTATCTCCAGATCGGACAGGCGCACGTTCTGGTCGCGGAACCGGGCGATCTCCCGGTTTTGGGCGCCGAACAGCCGCGTCAGCATCACGCCGGACACCGACAGCGTTTCCTGGGTGATGGCGGTCATCTCCGCCGTGGATTCCTGCACCAGCGACGACATGGCCCGCCGCCGCTTGCCTACCATGTAGCTGAACACTGCGAACAGCGGCGTGATCCCCACTGCCACCACGGTCAATTCCCACGACAGGATGGCCATGGCAATCAGCGTGCTGATGAGAATCACCACGTTGGACAGGATGTTGCTGACGGTGCCGGTTACGACGACGCGGATGCCGGCCACGTCGTTGGCGACCCGGCTCTGTATCTCACCGGTGCGCTGGGACGTGAAGAATCCCAGCGACAGCGATTGCAGGTGCGAGTACAGACGGTCGCGCAGGTCACGCATCACCCGCTGGCCCACCTGCTGGGTCAGCCAGGTTTGCAACACCCCCAGGCTGCCCGTGACCACCACCACGGCGGCCATGGCTCCGGCGATTATCCAGAGCAGCCGCAGGTTCGGCCCGCCCTCAACGAACAACGCCGAGTCGAACACCACCTGAATCAGTACCGGGTTGGCCACACCAAGCCCCGCGGTGACCAGAATCAGCAAGCCAATCGCCAATACCCGAGGCCAGTGGGGTTGAAATGACGCGGCGATGCGCCGGTTCAGGTTGGGCACGCGACGGCTAGGACGGTTACGGCTGGAGTTGACCGACCGCCGGAAACCATGGGGCATATTTTCGCGTACCGGGCGCATAATTCAGAGCGGGACGTAACGCAAAGGCGCAGGGTGGCAAAGGTTACTGGATTCCGGCCCCGTATCAAGTACGGGGTGACGTTCTTTCGCCGGAATGACGGGTAGAGGGCGGGAATGACGGTATGTTAGAGAGAGTCCAAAAAGTCGGCTGTGAATTTCAGGCGAGAGATGAAATTGTGTAGAAATTCCCCCTCACCCCAACCCTCTCCCACCAGGGGAGAGGGGGTTTTTAGACACCCTTTTAGTCGATGGCTTCTTTCAGGCGGCGGATGGCGTCGATGTGGGCGTCCGGAGACGTGGCGCCGCGCAGGCCGGCGGCGATGTGCGATGCGCCGATTTCTTCCCACGACTTCAGCTCGGTGAGCCAGTCTTCCGGGTTGTTGTCCGCCGTGATGGTGATGCGCCCCTCGAATCCGACTTCCGACTGATCCCGGCCGGCGGCTTCCGCCTGTGCTCGGATTCGACCAAGGATAGCTTGTCCGCTGGCGTCGGGGGCGAACATTGGGAAGTAACCGTCGGCCAGCCGTCCGATGCGGCGGATGGCGGCGTTGGGCGGCGTGGGAGAGGTGCTGCGGCCGGCGCCGATCCAGATGGGAATGGGCCGCTGCACTGGCAGCGGGTTAATGCCGGCATGGGTAATGTCGTGGTACTTGCCGTGAAAGTCGATCACGTCCTCGGTCCAGAGCTGGCGCAGGACTTGGATCTGCTCGTCGCAGCGGCTGCCGCGAGTTGCGAAGTCCACGCCAAGAGCCTCGTACTCCACCGAGTTCCAGCCCACCCCGATGCCCAGGCGCAGCCGGCCGCCGGACAGCAGGTCAACTTCAGCGGCCTGCTTGGCCACCAACGCAGTCTGACGCTGGGGCAGAATCAGGATGCCGGTGGTCAGCCCAATCTTCTTGGTCACGGCGGCCAGGTAGGCCATCAGCGTGAACGGCTCGTGGATGTAGGACTCGTGGGTGTACGGGAACTGGGGAACCTCCGGATGCTTCTCCGGAACTGCGCCCAGCACGTGGTCGAGGATGCGGACGTGTGAGTAGCCTAAATCCTCAGCGGCCTGAATGTAATCGCGCAACGCGCCAAAGTCGTCGCCAATCTCGACGATGGGAACCGAAACGCCAATTTCCATGGTGAACCTCCCGTTTAAATGCAACAGCCCCGCCATCAGAACGATGGCCGGGGCCATTATAGCCGCGTGGTGGGGCGTATTGCCAAAGCCGCGCCTGGCAATGCCGACCCGGGTCACTTGTTGATCTACGATCTAGATCATAAAGTTCATCTCTGCCACAATCCGCTCGCCCAGCGCTTTGTCTCCGTCAATGGTCACCGACCCGTTGGCGAGGGCTTGCTCTGCCGTCCATCGTCCGGTGCCCAGCGCGTTGAATGGCTCCAGGCCCATGGTCAGGCGAACTGTTGGCGAATCGGGAGCGGCATCCATCCGGTTGGCGCGTCCGCCGTCCATGTTCAGAGCGATGGTGCCGCCCACGTCGCCGGTGATCTCGAACACCACCGTCGTTCCGTCGTCGGGCCTTACCTTGCGGCCCACTACGAAGGGCATAGCCGATTGGGTGCGGCCGTAAGAGTGCTGGGCTACCGGCCCGCTCAGGTGTCCGGGGATGCCCAGAGTGCGACGTATATCCTGCTCGTGGACCCAGGCGTCGTAGATGCGAATGGCCAGCAGGTCGGTGTAGGGGCCGCTGCCCAGGGGATTGGGAGTTTCGACGGCGAAATCGTCATCTGACATCGCACGCAGTACGCTCAGCCGCTCGGTGGTGATTTCCTTGAACTCGGTCAGCACCTCGGCTCCGCTGAACCGGCGGCGGTAGTCAACCAGCACCTCGTTGCTCTGCCCCACCTCGTTGCGCACGTGGGAGGTATCGTCCGGCTCGTGCTCCGGGGCGGGACGGCCCAGGAGGCGACATTCGCTGCCCACCAAGTGGGAGACCTGGTCCTGCACCGCCCAGCCCGGGCATTCGGTGGGCAATGCCCACTGTTCGGGCGTGAGGTTGGCGCACAGGCCGTCTATCGACTGCCATACCGCTTCCATCAAATCAACCATTTGCTGGGACATCGTTTGCTACTCCAAAATGAGATTCACCTTTTCGGGCATTTGTATTCGTCATTCCGGCCTTGAGACGGAATCCAGGAGTCTGATGAGCAGGTGTCGCCACGCGCCCTGGATTCCCGCTTTCGCGGGAATGACAGTGGTGGTGCGGGAATGACAGTGGTGGTGTGGGAATGACGGTGGTGGTGCGGGAGACGGCAATTTCAGGAATGGTCGCAGGGTTACGAGCGCACCCATCGGCATTCGGGCAGGTGGCCGCGATAGCCACGATCGGGACAGGTGCAGCCAACGTCATCTCGCCGCGTATAACCCAGGGATTCAAGCCAGCCGTTGAAACCGGGATAGAAACCGTAGCCGTCGTCGATGGCGCGGTAGCCGGCTCGAATGGCGGCCAGTACCTCTTCGTGGGTGGGCACTGAGTAGCCTGTGGTTTCCCGAATGGGCGCGACCATGGGAATTAATCCGCGAGCAACTCGATCACGTCCTGGGCGAAGACCATGTCTTCCTCTCCCACCTGGTCGGGATCCTCCGGGCTGGTGAGGTAACGGACGAACAGCCATACACCATCCCTGGGATTGGAGACGACCTCGGCGGTGGCGTCGCTGTATAGTTTGACCTTCTGGCCTGGCTCGACTTCAAACAGGTTAACAATATCGGCCATAGTTCTTGACACTCTGGATTCCCGCTTTCGCGGGAATGACGGGGGTAAAGGCGGGAATGACGGTAGTAACGTGGAAACAACGGGGGTAAAGCTGGAGGAACGACCGCAGCGAATGTGGAATAAGGGATTGGGGTTTAGAAAAAGAAGGTGAGGTTCTTGGCTAGCAGAACGTTCTGGTCCAGGAACACCTGGCGCTTGGCGATCTGCCATGCACCATCCACACGCCGCAGTGAATCCTCCCGGCGGCCCACCAGGAGGTCGGTCTCGGTTTCCACACGGTTGCGATAGATGATGAACCGACAACGCAGGGACACTTCCTCGGCGTCTGCCGGCGTCGGCGATGCGTCCAATATCTCAACGTTGGTAACCAAGTGAGAGAGGCGGGACAATGGCTCTTCGGCCCAGTGGACGCCAGTGAGGATCTGCCTGACCCGCTGCGTCAAAGTGGTCTTGCCCTCGTCAAACCAGTTGATGTCCTGACCTTCGCGGGTGAACTCACGCTCCAGCTCGCCGAACTTGACGTTGCGGCGCATGGGCACCCAATAGCGCACGTCCTCGGTGAGCAGATCCAGCCAATCCTCGTAGCGGCGGTCGTCCAGCAGGTTTGCTTCGTGGTACAGGAACGCTTCCACATCCTGCTTGAGCAGCAGCATTGCCAGGGGGTCGTTGGCGACTACCACAGCGCCACCTAACAGGCCGAGCCGTTGGCGTTGCGCCAGGATGCGAGCTCATCCCAATCCCGCGCCGCCATGAATTCCCGCCAGCGGCTGTAGAAACCGCGCTGGTTCTGCTCGCCAGCCCGGGCCTTGGTGGTATCCAGGACAGTGCCGTCGAGTTTCAGGCCGCCGTCTTCAAAGTCGGTAACCGCGTAGCCCATGCCCATCTGGTAGTTGTAGTGGTGCCGACGGGCCATCGCGCCGCGGCTGGCGGCGTGAGCGTAGTTCCAGTTCTCCATGTCGTCCTGTTCGGTCAAGCCGGCGGGACCCGAGTAGCGGATGTAGTATTGGCGCAGGAATTCTTTGACCTCCGGCGGCGCACTGCTGTCCACCAGGAACCAGCGCCACACTTCGGTCCGGTCGGGGCCGCGAGGGTGCCACACGGCGATGCTGCGCGGCTGACGGGGCAGGAAGGACATGTTGGGGAAGATGGTGCCGGGCCCGGCCAGGATGCGCCACAACTGGCCCTGCCGTTCCTTGCGGGCGATTTCGCACTGATAGAAGTAGTCGGCCACGATGGGGTCGTTCTGGTAGGACGGAACGGGTTGAGCGTGTTCGGGTCGCAGGAACATGACGGTTCCGTGGCCTCGCTCGGGGAAAGAAACGTCGAGCGACTTTGCGCCCTCGCGCTCGCTGTTGTCGCGTCGCCCCTGCCCCGATGGGCCGATGCCCACCAAGTCAACGGAGCGGTGGCTGATGTTGTGGTAGCGGTCGCCGATGAAGTTTTCGGCAGGGAATTTCCAGTTGCTGGGCACCATCCACTTCTCGATGCCGCCAATGATTTCGGTGCCGCCCTCGGAGCCATCCCAACCGTCGAACAGGATGTCCAGGTAGGTCTTGAAGCCGCCGATGTACTCCAGGAAGTCGGGAGCGTTGGCGTCCCAGGTTGCCCAGATGCCGCCCTTGTAGTTGACCATCCTGGGGACACGGATGAGGCTCCACTGGGACTTGTCCAGTTCCTCGTGGTAGGCATCCTTGTAGAAGGGGACGCCGACCAGCGCACCGTCGGTGGCGAAGCTCCACCCGTGGTAGGGGCAGGTGAAGATGGGCGTGTTGCCCTCGTCGTAGCGGCACACCTTCATGCCCCGGTGCATGCACGAGTTGAGGAAGACGTGAATCTCGTCCTGCCGGTCGCGGCACAGGATTACGGATTCCTCGCCCATGGACGACACGAAGAAGTCCCCGGGTTTGGCGACCTGGCTCTCATGCCCGACGAAGAGCCAGGCGCGGGTGAAAATACGCTCTTGCTCCTCGGCGTAGATGTCAGCATTGACGAATATCTCCCGGCTGACCATGCCATTGTCATTATCAACCAGCCCACTGTAAGAGCTGGGTTGGAACGTAATTGCCATGTTTCTTCCTCCGGGCGCGGCCTGCTGCGGCGCATGGTATCACAACGGCGCGGTTGCCGCCGCCATCAATTGCTCCGCAGTTCGACGCGAGCCAATGACTCGAGGATGCGGGCCACTACCGGATAACCTTCGTCTCCCCAACCTTCGCCTTGCGCTTGGTGGTACAGGGAGTCGGCGGCTTGGCCTGTGGACGACGGAGCCTTCAAGCGGCGCGCCAGCGCACAAGCCAGGGCGACATCCTTGGCTACGATGTCCAACGTGCCGCCGGCCTGGTATGAGCCGTTCAGCACGGAGTTGGGGATGGCGTTGAACGCCCGGCTAGCGCCGGCGCTGACGGGAACTATCTCGGCCAGGATTGCCGGATCAACGCCGCCGAGCCTGGCGATCAACATTCCCTCGATGGCGGCGATGAGGTTGGTGTAACCCATGTACTGGGTTGCGAGCTTGGCGACGCAACCGGCGCCGGCGGGGCCCACGTAAAAGATCTGCGCTGCCACGGCTTCCAGGGACGGCAGCGCTCTCTCATACACGGAGTGATCACCGCCTACCATCATGGTCATCGTGGGTGGGCGACCGCTGACCGGCGCGTCAAGCATGTGCAATCCGCGTTGGTCGCAGGCCAAGGCCACTTCGCGCGCTACGTCAGGGTCGTTGGTAGTAGTGTCCACCAACACCGCACCATCAGCCATAACCGACAATACCGCGGCCTCGTTGCCGAGCAGAACCGACTCTACCTGCGCCGGCCCGGGCAGTGATGTCCAAACCACCGCGCAGCCGTTTGCCGCTTCCTCTGCGCTGCCAGCCCAACTTGCGCCGCGTTCGATGAGTGGATCTGCTGCCTCTCGCCGGACGTCGAATACCGTCAGCTCCACGCCGGCGTCCAAGAGGCGACTAGCCATCAGGCTGCCCATGGTGCCCACACCGATGAACGCTTGTCGATTTGGCAGCATTATTTGGATCCTCCTGGTGTTAGCCCGTTATAGGCTGACGCATAATTTCCGCCTTTCCCATCAGTACACGGCGGCGCAGGCGGTGAGAGCGGTATAGAAGACCGTCTGCTGGTCAAACCGTTCTTTGTAGGCGTCGGAAATTTCCTGCACCGACGTTATACCTGTGTCAGTGGCGCCCATCGGGACTAGGACGTTCAGCAGTTTGGTGGATTCGCGGTAAAGACGGTCCTCTGACGAATTGAACCATTGCCCACGCGCGTCCAACACGGTCAATCCGTCGGGAAACCGTGGGGTCACGATGTCGGCAAGGAATACCATCCACTCATCTTCCGACACCGTGGAACCATCGCCCTTTTCCTGGCCGAAATAGACGTTGAATTCCGTGAACTCGTCCATGTTCTCCGGACAAGAAGACTGGCCGCCGGCCATACATCCCAGTCCAAGGAGGAGGAGTATGGAGGCGGCCAAATATATTGCGACCGGTCGTATCCTACTCGTAGTGGTCAACCAGTGGGATTTCGTGTAGAGCCGGTATCACCTCGCGGCCGATCAGCTCGATGGAGCGCATGACGTCCTCGTGATCCATCGCGCCCTCATTGCCGTAGATGTGCAGGTAGCCGGGGTTGAGGCGGTCAATGATCATGGAGAGTTTTTCCCGCACCGTGTCGGGGCTGCCCACGATGATGTTGTTGGCGTCTTGCAGTTCCTCGTAGGTCATCATGCGGCCGAACCCACCGGCACCCGGCAGGGTCCGCTGGATGCTGACGGCCTCGCGGGACTGGTAGCCGGGCGGGTCGTTGTGTTCGCGGGGGCCGCGGTTGCGGTGCTCCTGGGTCCAGAGAAATTCGCGGCCCAGCTCCTGCGCTTTCTCGTCAGTGTCGGCGCAGAACACCCGCAACAGGTAGCCGAAATGCTCGGGTCCGGGCTGGAAGCCCGTTTCCTTGGCGGTGTCGATATAGACGTCGCGCAGACGATGGGTGTGTTCGAGCAGAGAGCCCAGGTTCATATACGGGTGCCGGTGGCTGGCGGCCCACACCACCGATTCGGGGCTGCTGAAGCCGGGGAACCAGATGGGCGGGTGAGGCTTCTGCATGGGGAGGACCCAGGGGTTCACCTTCCGGTAGTGGTAATACTCGCCCTCATATCGGAACGGGCCAGGCTCGGTCCAGCACTTGATGATCAGGTCGTGGGCTTCCTCGAAGCGGTCTCGATTTTGAGGGGGAGCAACGCCGCCTTGCAGGGTCTCCACCGCGGTGCCGCGCACGAAGCCGGATATGATCCGCCCGCCGGAGATGCAGTCCAGCATGGCGATTTCCTCGGCCATGCGGATGGGGTCGTTGATGGCAATCACGTTGCCCAGGATGGCGATTTTGGCGTTGCGGGTGACTTTCGAAATGACGGCGGCGTCGATGTTGACGGCCGGTTTCATGCACCAGTACGACGCATGGTGCTCGTTGGACATGATGCCGTCGAAGCCGTTCTGATCGGCGCAGGCGTACTGCTCGTGGTACTGGTTGTAGAGCACGTGGGCCCTTTCGGGGTCGAAGTGGGAATTGGGGAAGTCCAGCCGCCCCGATTCGTACTGCTCCACTTCGGCGTCGGTGACGTGGCCGTAGGGCTGCTCCGAGAACCAGAAAATTTCCACATTATCTTTCGGCATGGGGTTCCTCCTCGCCTCAGCAGGCGGGCACAACTGCTATGCCCGTTGGGTTACGCAATAGCGCCAGTATAGGGATGGCGGGTCACACGGGCAACCAGTATGGGACACTCCGATATTGGGGAAGGGTTCACTCCGTCGGTATCCGCGCGTTGTAGATCCGTCCGTACTGCACGAAGGCGATCAGAACCAGGACCGCCAGACCCAGCAGCGCAACGTCAAACGCCGTTGCCAGGACAAGTTTCGCCGTTCCCGCTATTGCTGCCTCGCTTTCGGTCAGCCGGAAAGCTATCGCTAAAAGAACGCGACCGGCGGCAGAACCGATTAACACCCACAACAACAGCCACCGGTGGAGGGCCATCCATCGTTTCATAGTTGACTTCACCCGCTCATGGTGAGCCTGTCGAACCATAAGCTTCGTCCTTCGACAGGCTCACCATGAGCGGGATTGGGTTTCTCTGATATTGCCCTGTTATCGACCTTGGAACCATGCCTGGCGCTTTTGGGCGAACGCTCTTATCCCCTCCTGGAAATCTCCGGTCAGGCCGATGTTGGCGATGGCGTCGGTTTCGGCGTCGAGTTGGGTGGCGAGGTTGGAGTCCCAGCTGCCATCGAAGAGTGCCTTGACTCGGCCGTAGGCCTGAGTGGGTCCCTGGGAGAGACGGTCGGCGGTTTCCATGGCGTGGCGCTCGAAGTGCGACGCATCGAATACCTGGCTAACCAATCCCAGTTCCAGAGCGTACTGCGCGCCGATGGGCTGTCGCGCCAGGTAGATGTCCATGGCGCGGCCCTGGCCGACGATGCGGGGCAGCATGTAGGTTGACCCTCCATCGGCAGTACAACCAATGTTGGCGTAGGCAAGCAGGAACCGAGCGTCGGATGAGGCAATTCTCAAATCGCAGGCCAGCGCCAGGCTGAAACCCGCGCCGGCCGCGACGCCGTTGACCGCCGCGACGACGGGCTTGTCCAGTTTGCGGATGGCCATGACGACGTCGTTGTGCAGGTTGTCGGCAAGGCTGCGGAGGTGTTCGGACAGACCTTCGGGGCCCGCCCTATCGAGGTGGGCGGTAAAGTCCCGCACGTCGGCGCCGGCGCAGAACGCGCCGTCCGTGCCGGTGAGCATCACGGCGCGAACGTCGCGGGCGGCGGCGGCGGCCAACGCCTGGCCCAATTCGGAAACCATCGCGGGTGACAGGGCGTTGCGGGCCTCGGGGCGATTGAGGCGGATGACGGCCAATGATCCCTTGCGCTCGAACAGCACCCTACTGTCAGTGGTGGTCATCGTAGCTCCCAAACATCCAGTTGTGGCCGTTGACGCCGTTTTGACGCCGGCGTTCGTCAGTTACGCCGGCGTCGTAGCCAACCTCGTAACCTTCTGCGCGGCCCTCTGCACGGGCTTCGGCCACTTCCTTTTGGTGGCGTTTCCAAATCGCCTGCCGAGCGTAATCGATACCAAACAGCATTGCGTAGCCTCCCGTTTCAAACAACGGCCAGAACAGCGCAGTCAGTGGTGTTAGCTCTGCCGCAGCCGTCAACGTTTCCAAGCCGCGCCACTGCCGATTTCCGAAGATCAGCAGCGCCAAGGCGTTGAGCAACAGAATAACCGTGGCTGCCGCTGCGATCTTGATGGGTATGCCGATAGGCGCATTTGAACCCATTATACCGGGTCACCGGGTCACCGCTCCCTCCGCTGCTGATGACACCAGCTTGGCGTACTTAGCCAGCACGCCGGTGGTGTACTTGGGTTCCATGGGCCTCCACGCCGTGCGGCGGTCGGTCATTTCCTCTTCGGTGATGCGGGCGTCGAGGCGGCGGTTGGGGATGTCCAAGGTGATGATGTCGCCCTCGTGGAGGAGGCCGATGGGTCCGCCCTCCATGGCCTCCGGGGCCACGTGTCCCACCATGGGGCCGTGGGACGCGCCGGAGAAGCGGCCATCGGTCACCAGCGCCACGGTGTCGCCGAGACCCTGACCGATGAGGGCGCCGGTTACGGCCAGCATTTCCCGCATACCGGGGCCGCCCTTGGGACCTTCGTAGCGGATGACCACGATGTCGCCGTCTTTAATTTCGCCCCGCTGGACGGCCTGGAAAGCCGGCTCCTCCTGGTCGAACACCCGGGCCGGGCCTTCATAGACTTTTTCCTGGTGGCCGGCCACTTTGATTACCGCGCCGTCGGGGGCAAGGTTGCCGCGCAGGATGGCCAGGCCGCCCGTCGGGCTGCGCGGGGCGTCGGTGGTATAGATGACCGGCTGGTCGTCCACGATGGTGGCTTCGTTGATGTTCTGGGCGAGGGTCTTGCCGTTGACGGACATTGCATCGCCGTAGAGGAGGCCGGCGTCCAGCAGGCGCTTGCCGATGAGGGCCACGCCACCGTAGCGACTGAGGTCGGCCATGACGTAGCGTCCGCCGGGTTTCATGTCGGCGATATAGGGGGTGTTGCGGCCGATGCGATCGAAGTCTTCCAGCGTCAGATCGACCTCGGCTTCGCGGGCGATGGCCATGAGATGGAGGACGGCGTTGGTGGAGCCGCCCATGGCGACGACCACGGTGATGGCGTTCTCGAACGCCTCGCGGGTGAGAATGTCGCGGGGGCGGATGCCTTCTTCCAGCATCCGCATCACGGCTTCTCCGGCCTGCCGCGATTCGTCCGCTTTCCTGGGATCCACGGCGGTTAAAGAGGCATCGCCGGGGAGGGACAAGCCCATCACTTCGATGGCGGTGGACATGGTGTTCGCGGTGAACAGGCCGCCGCAGGAACCCTCGCCGGGACAGGCGGCGCATTCCAGTTCAGTCAGCTCTTCACCAGTGATGCGGCCGGCGGCCCAGGCTCCCACTGCCTCAAAAACGTCCTGGATGTTCACGTCCTGGCCGTTGTACTGGCCGGGCAGGATACTGCCGCCGTAGATGAACACGCTGGGGATGTTGAGGCGGGCCATGGCCATCACGCAGCCGGGCATGTTCTTGTCGCAACCACCGATGGTTACCAGACCATCCATACGCTGACCGAACGCGACCGTCTCGATGGAATCGGCAATGACTTCGCGGCTGACCAATGACGCCTTCATTCCCTCGGTGCCCATGGAGATGCCGTCGCTGACGGTGATGGTGCCGAACTGGAAGGGCGTGCCGTTGGCGGCTCGGATGCCCTCCTTGGCGGCGGCGGCCCACCGGTCAAGATGTACGTTGCAGGGGGTAACGTCGCTGGCGAGGTTGGCGATGGCGACGAAGGGCTTGGCGAGGTCGTCGTCGGTGAGCCCCATCGCCCGCAGATAGGAACGGGCCGGAGCGCGGTGGGGCCCGTCGGTGATGTCGCTGCTGCGATGCTTCAGCAAGGCTTTGGGGCTGCGAGTGGTGGTAGTCAAAACGGCCTCCTCAAGTGGCGGGTTGGTCCGTCCACGGAAAACGATAGCTTCGTAGGATTATAGATTGGGCCTATTCGGGCGGCAAGCAAAGGCCGGAGCCGGTCAAGACTATCGCAAATCAGCCGGCGGCGGTTCGCTGCCAGGCGCCAGCAGCGCGTAATCCAGCACGGCATTTTCGCTCACCAGGACAAGATCGCCGTTGCCGTCAATCTCATACGTGGAATCCCGTGCAATCAGCGGCGCGTCCGCCGCAATTTCATTCCTCTCCAGACGCGATTCCGACTCCATTTCGTAAATCACGCTTTCCATGCCGCGAAGAGTCCCATGTCCCTTGAGCTCAAAGCTCGCAGCTTCGAGAAACTCCGGTAGATTCCAGACTTGCTCCCGCCAGGCCGCCAGCGCGTGGTGGCCCATACCGGCGCCCATGTCCAGGGTCTCCGGCCCATCTTCTAGCCATAGGCGGGACACCGACCGGTCAACTTTTCCATCCGGACCCACGCCCTGCCAGATTTCGGATACAAACCGTTGGGGCAGATCTCCCCCCGGTTCCCGCTGGTACTGCTCACTCTTGGAATACAGCAACCGGCCCTCGGCGATCCCCTCCAGCAAAACCCTCTTGTGTTCCGCTTTCCCCGAGGCCCTCAGCTCGTCCAAGGTGGAGGGCTCCTCGCCGCCGCAACCGATACCTGCGGCGACGGCGGCGAGCAGAACCGGGAGCAATACCGCCGACGCAGTTACGCGGGCGGTAATCATCACAGGGCGACGACCATCTGCAACTCGCTGGTGGGATGGCACAATGCCTCGAACGCTCCCTGGATGCCTTCCAGATGGACAAAATTCGTCGCCGAAAGCATGTGATCCACAGAAACCTTGCCGGATCTCATTAGCTCCAAGGCAATTTGCCAGTCTTCGGGCAACGTTCCGAAGGACGATTGCATTCGCACTTCGCGGGCCATCCAGTTGGGCGGCACTACGGGAGTCGGTTCCCAGGCGATGGCGATCATCACTACCTGGCCCCCGCGGGCGCACAGGTCGAGACCCTGCTCCAGTGTTGACGGGGCGGCAGCGCACTCGAACACCACCTGCGGCCCCGTGCCGCCGGTCAGCTCCACCACCCTGGCCTCGAAGTCGGCGTCAGTAGGGTTCAGCACGGCATCAGCGCCCAGGCGTTGGGCGGCAGCGGCGCGCCCGGGGGCGGGCTCGGACACGATGACGGTAGTCGCGCCGGCGGCTCGGGCAGTCTGCATGCACAACAGCCCGATGGGCCCGGCGCCCAGGACCAGGACGGAATCGCCCAGTTTGATGTCGGAGAGGCGGACGGCGTGGACGGTGACGGCGCAAGGTTCGCAGAGGGCGGCCTGCTCATCGGTAACTTGGTCGGGCACCGCCGTAGGTTCCCACTCGTCCAGCAGCACATACTCCGCGTAGCCGCGGGGACGGGGATTTTGCTGGAACCCCATGGTGCGGTAGTTGAACCGGGGATTGGTTCGCGTCGCCGAGCCTCCGCCGGGGGGAGGATGTCCGCCGCCGCCGACCACGCGGTCTCCGATGCGCCAACGGCTCACGTCCGGGGCGACGTCAACGATGGTTCCGGTGTATTCGTGCCCCATGACCGCGCCGGG
The DNA here is from genome assembly GCA_965207025.1 of Dehalococcoidia bacterium. Lineage (GTDB taxonomy): Bacteria > Chloroflexota > Dehalococcoidia > Lucifugimonadales > UBA3495 > Bin87. The sequence continues at coordinate 168,425 of OZ242258.1, forward strand.
CTGGGCAAGGTCGTACATGAAGGCGTGAACATCGGTGCCGCAGATGGCGGAATACTTGACCCGCATTACTACCTGGTTGGGGCCGGGGGTAGGGTCAGGCAACTCCTCGACCTGCAATACCTGTTCGCCTTTATAAACGGCGGCACGCATGGCACATTCCCTCCTGCGTTGTGTGGCGGCGGAAGGATAGCACAGCCCGGGTGCGAGGGTTTTCTGTCGGCGCTGACGGATGTCTATGGGCGGGCTTTCTGGATTCCCGCTTTCGCGGGAATGACGGTGGGGTGGGCGGGAATGACGGTGGTGGGCGGGAATGACGGTGGTGGGCGGGAATGACGGTAAGGAACACCCTCACCCCAACCCTCTCCCACCAGGGGAGAGGGAGTTTTTGGATGCCCTCTCAGGTTTACAAAAGCACTACCACTGGACGTACATCGGCATGACGACGTGGACGTAGTGGTCGGAGTCGGCGGGACGGAAGACGCCGGGACTGGAGGAGTTGGTGACTTCCAGGGCGACTTTGCCCCGGCCCAGGACGTTCACGATGTCCATGAGGTAGCGCACGTTGAAGGCGATCTTGGCGTCCTGGCCGTCCAGCTGGTCGATGTCCAGCTCGTCCAGGTTGTCGCCGACCTCTTCGGAGCGGGCGGAGACCTTGAGCTGGCCGCCCTCGCCGGACTCCTGGGGCATCATCTCCAATCGGACGATGTTGCTGCCATCGCGGGCGAACACGGCGGCGGACTGGGTGGCGCGCTTGAGGTCGTCGAGTTCCATGACGGCGCGGGTCTCGTAGCGTTCGGGGATGAGCTGGTCGTAGTTGGGGAAGTTGCCCTGCAACAGCTGGGAGACGACTTCGACATGCTCCAGCTTGAACATCACCTGGCCCTTTTCGGGAGAGAGGGTCACCTGGACGGGAGCGCTCTGCTCGGAGGCGAGGCGCTGGATCTCGTTCATGGTGCGAGCGGGGACGATTACCTTCAGCTCATCGGCCACGGGTTCGGAGAGCTGGCCGGTGTACACGGCGAGGCGGAAACCGTCGGCGGCGGCCATGACGAGGTTCGACTCCTCTAGCTTGAGTTCCACGCCGGTGAGCACGGGACGGGATTCGTCCGAGGCGGCCGAGAAGGCGACGAGGCCGATGCCCTGGCGGAGCACCGAGGGGTCTATGTTGGTGGCGAACCCGGAATCGACCTGGGGGATGGGAGGGAAATCGTCGGCGGAGGCGCCGTTGATGTGAGTCCGGGAGCGGCCGCAAGAGATGTGGAGGACGCTGCCGCCACCGGCGTTGGGATCATCGGGGTCGGGGCCGCGCAGGTCGAGGTCGATGCGGTCGCTGGGGAGGGAGTTCACGAGGTCGGCGATCAATCGATGGGGGACGGTGATGGCTCCCTCCTCTTCGATCATTGCGCCGATCCAGGTGGTGATGGCTATTTCCAGGTTAGTAGCCGACAGCCGCAACATCCCCTGATCGCTGCTGAGCATGACGTTCTGGGTAATGGGAAGGGTGGAACGGCTGGCGACGGCGCGGCCCACGACGCCCAGTCCGCGAGCGAGATTTTCCTGAAGGCAAGATAGTTTCATGTTGGGCGATCCTGTTAAAAAATCGGATGTTTTTACGTGGGCGGATTATAGCACGAGGCCACCACGCGCCCGTCACGGGCCATAGGCTTTGGCGCCCTTGTACTGTACCTGCCGGTCGGGAATCAGGCTGCGTCTGGCGAAAAACCTGGTCTCGTCGTCCTCGTGCTCGGTGCAGGTGTTCCGGAGTTGCCACAGCAATTTGCCCAGTACAGTTTCGTTGAAGAGCCAGTGTTCCACGGCGATGCTGGCGGACATTCCCGGTTGGGCCGACGCGGCCTCGGAATAATACGCTTTCAGGTCCTCGCAAACGAGCTTGAGCAGGCGGGCGGTGGTCAGATCTCCACGCGGCGCCGGTGTCTCTTCATCCTCGAGGTAACCGGCCAGGAACCGCCCGGCCCGCTGAATGTCCAGGTCGCTGATGCCGACGGTGGTGCGTCCCCGCTGGCGCACCGCCAGATCGTACCAGGGAGCGACCTGCTGTATTTCTTGCAGCAGATCTTCTACGATGCCGCGTTCGACGGACGACGGCTGCGGCAGGTCGATGGGGCAAGACATTCCGGTGAAATCAACGCCGGCCAGTTCGGGTGGCACGTCTTCAGGGTAGTCTTGCAGAACAGGTCCAGATTCGGCATCCAGCAACTCCAAAGCGGCATGCAGGACGCGGGTCTGGAACGCCGGATCGTTGGGCACACCCAGAGGCCGCCCCAGCTCAAAGGACACCCACAGGGCGCGCGGGGGCCGGATGGCTACGGTGTGCTCGCGGATCAGGCTGATCTGCGTGGTGCCTATTCCCTCCTGCTCGATATAATGGGCGAGTCCGCCAACGGCGCACGTGCAGCGCGGTCAAACGGGCACCAGCAGCACGGTATCCACGGCGTCGCGTTTCATCAGTCCGGCGATGTGGCGCGCGGTGTCTTCCAGCAGTTCGGGAGCGTTGGCGCCCATAACGGTGTAGTGATATTCGGCCACCGAGCCGATCACTCCGGCATCGGCCAACTCGCGCAGCCGGTCCAGCGGGAAGCAAACGTTGTGGTCCTGCTGGAATCCGGAGCGGTCGAAGTTGACCGAACGGTGGGACATGATGATGTCGTTGGGCTGGGTTTGGCCGGGAATGACGCGATAGCCGGCGTCTCTCCACGCAAAAGCCCGGTCGCTGCGGGTTTGCAGCGCCGCCGTCGAAAGAATCGCGACCCTTCGTTCCGACAGCGGTTTGCCCGTCACGAACGGCGTGGAATCGAAATGCGGCATCGGGATTTTCATCATCAGGTCGCGTTCGCCGGCTGGAAGGTCTTTCAATCTGGCCATTGCTTCTCCTCTGGGGATTTCTGCCGGCTAAACCGGAGGTTGCCAAGTTTAGCATCCCTTTGCATGGGGTTGTTAGATCGGCAACTGGATTCCCGCTTTTGCGGGAATGACGAGTTGAGGTGGGGCGGGATTGCTATAATGCCGAACTGCAATCATTGATAACTCGGTTTGAGGGAGAGGGCCACATGACGGAATTGCTGTTTTTGAACGACGCCTACGTGTCGGAGTTTGACGCGGTGGTTACGGATGTGAATGACGACGGGGGGTTGGTTCTGGATCGGACGGCCTTTTACATCGGCGGCGGCGGCCAGCCCTATGACGTGGGAACTTTGACCGACGTGGAAACCGGGGTTGAGTACACGGTTACCAAGGCAGGACGGGCCGGTGGGTCGGTGGTGCATACCGTCGATGGCGACGTGAAACCGACGGTGGGAACGGCGTTGCGTGGGGCGATTGACTGGGAGCGGCGATACCTGCTGATGCGAACACACACGGCGTTGCACATCCTTTGCGGCGTGGTGTGGCGCGACTACGGCGCGTTGGTTACGGGCGGCGACATGCGTCCGGGGACGGCGCGGATGGACTTTGAGCTGGAGAATATGTCGGCGGAATTCGCTGAAGAAGTGGAGGCTCGCATCAACGCTGAGGTGGAACAGGGTCGGGACATCGGCGTGGACTTCATGGGGCGGGAGGAGGCTGACGCCCACCCGGATTTGATCCGCACGAAGATCAACCTGCTGCCGGCGTCGATGGCCGAAGTGCGGACGATAGATATTGTGGGTCTGGACCTGCAAGCGGATGGCGGTACGCACGTACATAACACCCGGGAGGTTGGCCGCATCAACGTGGTGGGGCACGAGAGCAAAGGACGGATCAACAAACGGCTGCGGATTGCATTGGCTGATGGAGGGTGACGAAGGAATTTTTACATGGATAAACGGGATAAATGGGATGGTTTCTGTTACTGGCTACGTGAGTGGATTCCGGAGCAGGTGAATGGACGTTAGAACGCAGCGGCTAGACGAACGGATCCGACGGCGGCGGGCAGATTTGGATGCGATGCTCGCACCCGGCGAGGCTGACAGGTGCGACGTGTTGGCGGCGCAGCACAGGTTGGCGCACGCTTACCGGGCGGCGCGGCGGTTCGATGAGGCAATCCAGTGGTTCACGGAGGCCGTAAAGGGGAGCGTGGACACATTCGGTGAGAATCACGTGGAGACGTTGCGGTATCGGAGCAGCCTGGCGAACTGCCACTATGCGGCGGGAAATACCGACCGGGCCATTGAGATGTTTCGGGAATTGTACGAGGCGCGTCTGTCTGTGCTGGGTGAAGGTCATCCGGATACGATGAGGAGCAGGGGGAGCCTGGCCAACGCCCTGGAGTCCATTGGACGTTATGGCGAAGCGGAGGGTTTGCACCGGCGGAACGTCGGGGATCGAGAGGATACGTTGGGTTCCGAGCATCCGTCCACGGAGGCGAGCCGGCGGAATTTGGAGCGGGCGGCGGCGAGAGGGAATTTACATGGATAAATTCTCCAGAGGCGGACCTGCGGCGGGATGAACGGGATAGTATAAGTTGCAGATAAGCTCTCGCTCACCCCAACCCTCTCCCACCAGGGGAGAGGTAGTTTTCAGATACCTTTTGAAGCCGCTGACGCCGCGCGGGTGGCGGTGGCCGGCCTTTGGTTGGCTGGAATTTGGGTTTTTGCTGATTGCCCTAGTAGCGGCCGGGATGCGGTTGTGGGAACTGGATGGGCGGGTGATGCATTATGACGAGGCGATTCATCTGCATTACTCGTGGAAACTGGCTAGGGGCGTGGAGTTTCTACATTCGCCGTGGATGCACGGACCGTTCCAGATTGAACTGGTGGCCATATTCCTGCGAATCCTGGGCGATACGGACTTTGTAGCACGGTTGCCTTACGCCCTGTTTGGCGTCGCGCTGGTGATATTGCCTTATTTTCTGCGTCTTCAGATCGGCGACAAGGGAGCGATTAGCGCGGCGGTGATATTGACGTTTTCACCGTCGCTGCTGTACTTCAGCCGGTTTGGGCGAAATGACATCCTGATGGTAGTGTGGGCGATGTTGCTGCTCATCTTCCTGTGGCGATACACAGAGAGTAGCAAACCTCGGTATTTGTTCGGGACGGCAGTAGTCACGGCATTGATGCTGGCGTCGAAAGAGACTGCGTATTTCGTCATTCTGTTCATGGGACTGGCCGCCCTAGGGCTGGGCTGGCGTCAATTGTGGGATGTAGCAAGGCGTCGGATGGCGTTGGCGGACGCCCGGAGTGCGGCGGGGTTTTTTCTGCTGCTGGCAACGCTGACATTGCCGCAAGCGGCGGCGGGCATCTCGGTGTTGCAGGGGCCGCTGGGTTTGACGCTGGCTGCGGGAGATACCGGGTCCACGGGGGAAACGGGCGCGCCGGTGTGGGAAGCGCCGTTCGTATCGCTGCCGCTTTGGGATGCGCCGGTTTGGATTCACGTGATTGGCGTTCTGGCGTTGTTGGGCGTGGCGTTGGGGATCGGATGGTTCGTGTGGAAGCTGCGTAGTGTGCTTGACCTGACGGCGGTGGCAATTGCGACCACGTGCGCCGTGGCGGCGGTGTCGGTGGTGGTGGTAGGCCCGGTTCAAGGGATGCTTAATGAACCTGGCATGTTGGGGATTTACCTGGATTGCTCGATTGGGGCGGCGTTGCTGGTGATGGGCGCAGCGATGGGACTCGTTGCGCCGACGGCCCTGGGCAGATCACGCCGGATGGCGGCGCTGCTGGGGCCGGCGGCAATACTGACGTGGCTGTGGCTGGCGGCGTTAGGTGGAGGACTGACGCTGGCGGCGGAACTGTTGCCAGCGGCCGCGCCAGTGGCGGACCTTGAGGCAGGCTCGGTTGCGGCGAACTACCTGGCGCCGGTGTTGGCCCTACTGTTGCTGCTGGTGGTAGGTGGAGCAGTGGGCATCGCCTGGGGAGGTAGTGTCTGGATTCTGTGCGCCGGGCTGTTTTACGCGATCTGGGCGACGCTGTACACGACGTTTTTCACGAACTGGCCGGGAGTCTTCACGGGAGCGTGGCAGAGCCTGGGCTATTGGCTAGCACAACAGGAAGTGGCCCGGGGCAATCAGCCCTGGTACTACTACGGCGTCGGGTTGACCGTGTACGAGTTGCTGGCGCTGGTTTTCGGGCTGGCGGCGGTGGTGTGGCTGATACGACGGAGGGAGCCGTTTGGGGTCGTGCTGGCAGCGTGGGTGATAGCGACGCTGGCGATCTACACCGTCGCAGCGGAAAAAATGCCGTGGCTGTTGGTCAATATAACGGTTCCGCTGGCGTTGGCGGCCGGTATGCTGCTGGGAAACCTGATGGAAGGCATACGCCGGCCGGTGGGTATTGGAGAACGATGGCGGATGGCGGGTCTGTTCGCGTTGGCGCCAGCGTGGACGCTAACGGCGGTTTGGGTGGCATGGCTGGCGGCGCGAGGCGATGCGGCGAGTCTGCCGGGGTGGCTGGCGGCGTTGATCCTGTTGCCGCTGGCGGCGGGCATGGCGTGGCTGGTGAGAGTGCAGCCGGGAGGCGGCCGGGCGGTGGCTTTAGGCATCGCCGGGCTGCTGCTGGTTTTCGGGACGGTGACCGCGTTTCGGGCGGCGTACACTTACGACGACTCAAAGCTGGAGATACTGGCATACGCGCAGGGGTCGGCGGACCTGTTGAGGTCGTACTCGGAGCTGCGGGAAGACGCGCTGGCGGTTGGTCGGGACGCGGCCGTGAAGGTGGACTATGATATGTGGTACCCGTTCCAGTGGTACGTGCGGAACGACACCGAGGAAGGCACATTGTGGTTTGACCACTTCTGCACGGCCAACGTGGACAAAGGGTCGGATGAATGCCGGAAGGTGGGCGAAGACGCCGGTCCGGTGGCGTACCTGGCGGAAGTGGCGCACGCGGTGAAAGCAGAGGACGCAGAGGCGTACAACCGGGAAGGACCGATGCGAAACCTGCTGTGGTATCCTGAAACCTACCGGCGCCCCGGGGAAGCGCGCGACGAAACGTCGATGTGGTCGCAGTTGACTGCGGACGTCGATTTCTTCCGGGACAGTGCGGCAAATCCCGAGAAATGGCAACAGGCCATCGAGTACATTGTGGCGCGGCGGCAGGACAGCGACTGGTACTCTGCCGAGTATTACCAGTACACGCGGGAATAAAGGTTGCAATGAAGGCGGTTTGTGAATGACGACAGCAACGGCATTGCCGGAGCCAGGTAATGTTTCGGTGGCCGACCGGGTGCAAATCAGCAAGCGGTTGATAGAACAGGCGCTAGAGGAACTGGACAAGGGCGACCGTCTCCAGGCGACGGAGAAAGTTTGGGGTGCGTTGGCGCAGATGATGAAGGCGCACGGGCAGCAACGGGGATGGCTGAACTTGGGTAGTCACCGGACAGTGGGACGCATTGCACAGCAGCTGCATGCAGAATATCAAGAGATGGATGTAGCCAATGCGTACATTGCGGCGGACAATGGGCATCGGAATTTCTACGATAACGAGATGAGTCCGCCTGAGATAGCGGAGATTATAGTAACGGTGGCGAACGTGATGCCGGATCTGGAACGGGCCCTAGGTGAACCGCCGCGTCCTTTTGAGATCCGAGAGCAAGACGTTTGGCGAGTGCGGACGCTTACCGGGCGGCAGAATCTGGAGGTTGGGGATTCGTCCCCGACCGGATTCTCAAACACGCATTAGATCGCCCGGAATGACTTATTTTCTGGGCAACTGGCGCTTCTGGGCGGGTGTGCTGGTCAGCGTTGCTACGCTGGCCTTATTGGTGTTGCTGGTGGACCGGAGAGAACTCTGGGAGGCTTTGCGCAACGCTAACTACCTGTACCTGGGCCCGGCCATCGTGCTTTATTTCATCGGGCAGTGGTTTCGCGCGTTGCGCTGGCAATACCTGCTGTCGCCCATCGCCCGAATATCGGCTGGCCGGCTGTATCCGGTAATTATCATCGGCTACATGGCGAATAACGTACTGCCGGCCAGACTCGGCGAACTAATCCGGGCCGTGTACCTGGCGCGACGGGAGCAAGCGGTGACCGTACCGGCGTCCATTGCGACGTTGAGCGTGGAACGGCTGTACGATGGATTGACCTTGTTGGCGTTGGGAGCGGTAGCAGCGCCCGTTTTGCTGGCGGCCGGGTTGTTCAGCGACGCGAGCTTAGTTTACAGGTCCACAGCCATCGTGTTGATGGTGGGAGTAGTTGGCAGTTTCGTGGCCGCTCTGGTGATACTTACCGCGCTGGCGTGCAGCCGGAGGACGGTAGGCTGGTTCATGGCGTTGACGGGTTTGCTGCCAACGCGGTTCCGCCCGCTGGCGTCGGAAGTCCTCACTGGCTTCGTAGAGGGTTTGGGTACGCTGAACTCACCAGGAAAGCACGCTGTGCTGTTCATCGGCTCTTTGCCAGTTTGGTTGGCAGAGGCCGGGGTGTACCTTATAGTGGCGTACTCGTTCAACCTGGATGCCTATTTCACGTCTTTCTGGTATCTGGCCTTGGCGATTGTGCTGGTAACGGTAACGTCAAACCTGATCACTGCGATTCCGGCGTCGATTGGCGGGATCGGAGCCTTCGAGGTGGTGGCCCAGCAGACGCTGGTGGGTCTGGCGGTAGGCGCAGGCACGGCGGCGTCGTACTCGGTGGCGGTGCATCTGTTGGCGCTCTGGCTGCCGGTCAACCTGGCAGGACTGGCGCTGCTGCTGTGGCACAACGTATCACTGCGGGGGTTGGCGTCGCTGCCAGAATCTGAAACCCCAGCTGAGACAACAAACGATCAATCGCCGAGACGGATTGACGGCGTGCGTGCCGGGCAGGATTGACCAGGCGATGCGAGTAGGAATCATCGGTGGCGGAGCAGCCGGGTTGGCAGCCGCGTACGAACTTACCAAAAGAGGGCATTTTGCAGAGGTGTTCGAGGCGGCGCCATTCTTGGGAGGGCAGGCGTCCACTTTTGAAGTGGGCGGCGGGCAGCTGGAGCGGGGCTATCATCACCTTTTCGTGAGCGACACAGACATGGTGGAGTTAATTGAAGAGCTGGAGTTGGGCGACTCCATGGAGTGGCTTGAGTCCAAGGTAGGCTTGTTTCACGGCGGACGGATCTGGGATTTCGCCACGCCGATGGATCTGCTGAAGTTCTCGCCGCTGCCGTTTACGCAGCGCATCAGGCTGGGTTTGTGGACTTTCCTGTTGCAGAAGACTCGGAACTGGAGGAAGTACGAGGGAATTGCGGCAGCGGAGTGGACGCGGCGGCACATGGGGGATGCGGCGTACCGGGTGATCTGGGAGCCGATGCTGCGCGGTAAGTTCGGCGACCACTACGACAACGTGAGCATGACGTGGCTGTGGGGGAAAATCTACCTGCGAGTAGCCTCACGGAAAGGAATGCAGAAGGAACGGCTGGGATACCCCATGTGCAGCTTTGGCACGGTGTTCGACGTTTGCGGCGAGCGTGTAGTGGAGCAGGGAGGGAGGGTGCATACCGGGGTTGGAGTGCGCCGCATAAAAATCCGGGACGGCAGGGCGGTAGGTTTTGCGGCGGCCGAGTACGGAGGGGAAGAACGGGATTACGAGTACGACGCGGTGATCGCGACCACGCCATCGTACGTTTTCACTCGTTTGGTACCCGATTTACCGGACGACTACCGGAACGTGCTGGAGTCGGCGCAGTACCTTTCCGCAGTGCTGATGATATTGGTGCTGGACCGGCCGCTGACCTCAAAATACTGGCTGAACGTAGCCGACCGCTCGCTACCGTTTGTGGGTGTGATTGAGCACACCAACATGATTGATCGGGAACTGTACGGCGGTCATCACATCGTGTACCTAACGAACTATCCCGACCGGGACAGCGAGTTGTATCGCAAGGAGCCGTCGGAGCTGCTGGAGGAGTTTGTGCCCCACCTGCGGAAGTTGAACCCCGATTTTTCCCGGGACTGGATCGTGGAGTATCACCACCACCGAGTGGACGGGGCGCAGCCCATAATCGGAACCAATTACGGCGAACGCATACCGGATCACCGGACGCCGTTCGGATCGCTGTACCTGGCGAATACTACGCAGATCTACCCAGAGGACCGGGGAACGAACTACTCGGTGCGGATGGGACGGCAGGTGGCGCGGATGGTTTTGGAGGATGGGGAGGCGTTATGAGAACGACTGTAAACTTGGATGACGAATTGTTGAAAGATGCCAAACGGCTCTCCGGCATCGATGGTACTACGCAGGTGATCAACGCGGCTCTGAAAGCGTTGGTCGAACGGGAGGCTGCCCGAAGATTGGCGAAGATGGGCGGCACGATGCCCGACCTACAGCCAATCCCTCGCAGGCGCAGCGAACCGCAAGGTTCCTATGCATCGGAGGTGAACGAAATGGAATCGTCTGCCAAAATGGTACAAATCGCAGCCGAAAAGGCCGCTGTTACCTCCGAGGAGTGGTATAAGCCGGATCAGCCATCGCTGGGCGAATACCAGACGCGCTATGCCCTTATCGACCCGATCCTCCGCGCTTTAGGATGGGATACGGCGGACCCCACAGTATGCTATCCCGAATGGCATTACAAAAACCAGCGCGTTGACTACGCTCTGTTTCCACGCAGTACTGCCCAAGACTTTCTTGGAGGTCTGCTGGTTCCTGCCATCATCATTGAGGCTAAATCGATTTACAGAACAGATCAGCCGAGGGGGGAGTATGGCCAAGCAATCTGGGAAGAAGACGTCCAACAACTCCAGGACTACATAGAGGCCGAACCGATGATGCAAGAGGGCCTTGCCGTCCTCACGAACGGACGCAAATGGCTGTTGTACCTTCTTGGGGATGGTCGTCGCCTACGCGACTTCGAGCCCGTTGAGGCGGATCTCGAGCGAGACAGTGCCGCTTTTTTCGCTGAAACGCTTTGCCGACACATGGGCCGTCAGCATTGGTGATGTGTATCCATGCCGAGGTTGCCGGCTAATCCGGCTCCGGCCCTCGCATCCCGTCGGCGTACCACCAGAACTTGGCCGCTGACCAACCGCCAGCCTGCCGGCGGATGCTGGCGAAAGTGCCGGGGCGAACGTCTCCGCTATGGCGTGGCACCGAAACGACGTATGGCCCATTCCGCCACTTGTCGTGGCCTCCGCGCCCACTGCCGGGCACGAATACAAACCCAGCGGCGGTCAGGGCACGCACAACGTCGGCCCGGTTAGGTTGTCTTGGCATTCGCTATCGATATGCCCGGCACCTAACGGTACGGGTTGGGGCCGGAAATCGTTACGCAATCCAATGTGTACCCTCCCCACCCTTCGGCTTCATACTCGGCGCAAGCTTCCGCCATGGCATCGTCGGAGCGCAACGGAAATTCGCCCGGAGGGTATTCCGACAAATGGCACTGAATAGCGTCTTTTATCATCTCCAACGCTTCTTCGCGCGTCCGCCCGTCGGTGGCAACGCCTACCGCCGGGCAGTCGGCCCCCCACCGCCAATCGCCATCAAAATCCTCTCCGTCGTAGTACGAGACCAAAACCTGAAAAGTCCCCACATCCTCAATATCGTCTGGGGCGGCGCCACCTTGCTGAGATGCGCGGGGGTTGGCGGTTGTCATTGCTGGTTGACCTCCGTATTGCTTCGCACAGGGTAGCACGGGGTAAGCTCTCAACGAAAGACGGCGAAAGATGGCGCCCGACGCAACAGGCAGGTTGGCACGATTTTTAGTATAATAAAAATGCAGTCATAAGTTTCAGAAGTTCCTTTGCCGGGTAGTGTCTCAGTTTGAAATTGAACCAATGCTTGCGTTTGTCAATACCTTTGCAGTATAAGGGGGTTGGCTGCAATAGGAGGTCGATTATGCCTACCGGACCGAGAGGCGAAAAACGCCCGGCGGATGTCATCGGAGCCGCCGTCATGGTCGCCAAGATAGCGACGGGCGAGATCGAGGAAGAACTGACAACGGAGCCGCAGGATACCGGGCCGAAACGCTCCGCCGGCAAAAAGGGCGGCAAGGCCAGAGCTGACGCGCTGACGGCGGAGCGACGGGCGGAGATAGCCGCCCAGGGCGCGGCGGCCAGGTGGGGGAGCAACACCGATTCCGAGGCGGCATGATGCCCGCCGCACATAGCAGCGTAGCCGCTGCTGATTCAGCCCCCCCCCTTAGAGGGGTAGGTATGGGCCGAAATTGGCCTGGCGCGTAACTTGGAAAGGCGCACGGGCATCCGGCATTCTGGTGTCATCACACCCCCAGATACCGGAGACCCTCGATGCGCCTTCCCCGAGAAACCTATCAGATTCAGCAAGCTATTGAAACGCATTTACCTCACCTATCTCAGCCACAATTGACCGGCTTGGCGCTGTGGGTTTGCGGGGCCATCCTGGCCGGCAGCGCCTGCCAGAACGCCGTGGCCTCCGCCCTCTCTCCCTGGCGCAAGTGGAACAACCTGCGCCAGTATCTCCGGGAGTGGCTCTACGACGGCAGCGACCGGACCAGCCCCTGCCAGACTCAACTGGACGTTACTCTCTGCTTCGCGCCACTGCTCAAATGGGTCCTGGCCTGGTGGCACTCCGACCGCCTGGCCCTGGCCATCGACCCCACGCTCAAGGGCGACCAGACCACCGCCATCGTCATCAGCGTGGTGTACCGCAGTTGCGCCATACCCGTGGCCTGGCATATCCACCCCGCCACTCAGAAAGGCTCCTGGATGGACCCCACGGTGGAACTGCTCAAGGAACTGGCCCCGGCGATTCCACCCGAAATGACCGTCATCGTGCTCTGCGACCGGGGCATCTCCAGTCCCAAGCTGTGGCAGCAGATATGCACCCAGGGCTGGTACCCCTGTATGCGCTATAGGAAGAACATCACCTTCTGCGCCGACGGCGGCAAGCGCTTGCCCGCCCGCGCCTTTGTTTCCCGCCCCGACACCGCCTGGATCGGCCGGGGCACCGCCTTCGGTCCTCCCGCCGCCCAGCGCCGTTGCACCCTGCTGGTGGTCTGGTACGTCGAGCAGGAGGAACCCTGGATCATCCTCACCGACCTGCCTCCGGAGGAGGTCGGGGTGAGTTGGTACGCCCTGCGCTTCTGGATCGAGCTGGGCTTCAAGGCCCTCAAGAGCCTGGGCTGGAAGTGGGACAAGACCAGAAGAACCGACCCCACCCGCATCTCCCGACACTGGCTGGTGCTCTCGGTGGCAACACTGCTGGCCCTCGCCTACGGCACCCGGGTGGAGGACGCCAACGATCGTGGCATCGCCCCAGGCAACCTGCGGGCGCCGCCCAAGACTCTGGCTCCCAATCATCGGGACCCTTGGACCCGTCCGGCGCGTACCGTCAGCGTGATCCGCCACGGCATCGACTGGCTTCGGCGCTTGACGCTCAGGGGCAGGCTCTGGAGCCGCGTATGGCTGCTCCCAGAACCCTGGCCCGAACCCAAAACAGGCTTGGAGATTACCCATCATGCGCCCCCGTAAAAGCCTATACCTACCCCTCTAAGCCCCCCCCCCCGACCTTGAGGGCATCAATCGCTTACTGTACAGCGATGATTGCCTGAACGTTCTCAATGACGAACTGGCGTTGCCGACGGGCAGCGTTGACCTGATTTACCTGGACCCGCCGTTCAATTCCAAGAGCATCTACAATCTGCCCTTCGCCGGCAAGGACAAAGACGCCCGCCCGGTCGAGGCGTTTACCGACACCTGGACGTGGGGCGCACGGGAAGACGACCTGCTGCGGGAACTGTCCGGCGGCCCGCAGTCCCGCTATCTGGCCGATATAGTCCGTTTAGCGCAGGCATTGGAGCGCGGCGCGAAGGCCGGTCAATCCAGCCTTGCGGCGTACCTGGTCAACATGGCGGTGCGGCTGCTGGCCATGCGGCGGGCACTGTCGCCGGCGGGATCGATCTACCTGCACTGCGACGACACGGCAAGCCACTACCTCAAACTGTTGATGGACGCCATCTTCGGGCATTCCCCGTTTCACCAGCAAATCGTATGGAAGCGAAACAGCAGCCACAATGACAGCAAAACCTGGGGCCGGATTTGCGACATTCTGCTGTTCTACGGACAGGCCATCAATAAGGACGCCGTTCGCGTGCCGCTAGACCCGGATTATGTCGATAAGGCGTATCGGTACAAAGACGAACGGGGAGCGTTCAGAGTAGGGGATTTGACCGCCAAGAGTTTGACCGGCGGCGGTTACTACTATGACTTTCACGGGCATCCCGGCCCGTGGCGTTACCCCGAAAAGCGAATGCTTGAACTGGAAGAGCAGGGATTGGTGTATCTGCCCAAAAAACGGAGCGGCGTACCCGCGTTTAAGCGTTACCTGGACACTAACAAAGGCCAAGCGCCGCCGAACCTATGGACTGACGTCAACAAGTTGGAAAACCCCACTGTAACGCCGGAGCGTCTCGGCTACCCGACTCAGAAACCGTTGGCGTTGCTGGAGCGGATAATCAAGGCCAGCAGCAACCCCGGCGACCTGGTGCTTGATCCTTTCTGCGGATGCGGGACGGCGGTACACGCTGCCGAACAGTTGGGGCGCCGGTGGGTCGGCGTGGATATATCGGCCTTCTCAGTCGGGTTGATGCGCAATCGCATTCTGGGCAACTTCCCACAGCTCACTACTGACGACGTGCTGGTGCGCGGCGTTCCGGTCAACGTGGCCGACGCCGAGGAATTGGCGGAGCGGGACAAGTTTGAGTTTGAAAAGTGGGTATGCGGCGCAATCGGAGCGGAGGGGATGTTCCACGACCCTGGTACGCCGGGCGCGGATGGCGGCGTGGACGGGGTGTTGAAGTTCTACCCGTTCCGCATGGGCCGCAAGCCAAAAGCGGAGTTCGCCATCGTCCAGGTCAAGGGCGGCCGGGTCACGGCCGACTCGGTGAAGGCGCTCAAGGCTACGGTGGACAAGTACGAAGCGACGGCCGGCGTGATGGTGTGCTTCAACCGCTATATGCGGACAGTTGAGAATCAGCGGCCAAAGGCGACATTCCGTGACGACAGCGGAACCTACCCCGTAATCCAGGGTTTGAGTGTGGAGGAACTGTTGGCCGACCAACGGCCTGATCTGCCGCTGTACGGCTACCGGCCCCAGGGCGGCCGGGTGAGAGACCAGGCTGAATTGCTAATTTCGTAGTGAACTTTTGCTTGACAGATAAGTGGGTTTGCCCTACAATTCGGGCATGGTAAATCGACTGTCAAACGACAAACAGGCGCAGATCCTCAACCTCCTGGTGGAAGGTTCGTCCATGCGCTCCATCAGCCGCGTAACCGGCGTGTCCATCAACACCGTCACCAAACTGCTGGTGTCCGCCGGCGAAGCCTGCGCCGCGTTCCACGACCAGGCAGTCCGCGACGTTCCCAGCCGCAAAGTCCAGTGTGACGAGGTTTGGAGTTTCTGCTACGCCAAAGAGAAGAACGTTGAGTACGCAAAGGCTGCTCCCGCCGAGGCCGGCGACGTTTGGACCTGGACGGGCATCGACGCGGACAGCAAGTTGATTGTGTCCTGGCACGTCAGCCCTGGCCGGGATTCCGACGCGGCCATTGAGATTATGGACGATATGCGGGAACGGCTGGCAAACCGTGTCCAGATCACCACCGATGGCCTGAAGTCGTATCTGGAAGGCGTGGAAGGCGCGTTCGGCGGCGACGTGGACTATGCCCAGCTCATCAAACTCTACGGGCCGTCGCCAACGGAAGACCAGCGGCGGTACTCGCCCGTCGAGTGGGTCGGGTCGCGCCGGGAGAAAATCACCGGCAATCCCGATTGGGACGCCATAAGCACGTCATACGTTGAGCGGCAGAACCTCACCATGCGGATGGGGATGCGGCGGTTCACCAGGTTGACCAACGCTTTCAGCAAGAAACTGGAAAACCACTGCCATATGCTCGCCCTGTACTTCGTGCATTACAACTTCTGCCGTCCGCATACCACGTTGAACAAGCGGGCGGGCGGTTACAAGACGACGCCGGCGATGGCAGCGGGATTGACCGAGCGGGTGTATGATATGGCCTGGCTGGTGGACCTGGTGAACGCCAATCAGCCCAAGCCGAGCAAGCGCGGACCCTACGGCCCTCGCAAGGCCGCAAATTCAAAGTGAGACACTACCCTTTGCCGACCATTGTTGTACTGGCCGCACAGCGCAACGGCCATCACCCCAACCCAGGAGTCCGCGCGGTTGAGGCTGCCGGCGGCCAACCCATCATAGCCGAGGCATCCGTTGGTCCGGGCCTACTGGACGAGGCCGGGGGATTGCTGGTTTCCGACGCAGGTTTTGACGACGAAGGCCCGGACGCCGGTGCACTGGATCTGCTCGACGCGGCGCTGGCGATGGATATGCCCACGTTGCTGACCGGCAAGGGGATGCATCTGCTCAACGCGAGCTTCGGTGGCGGCGCGCCGTTGGCATCCGGGAGTGGATTCGCCGATGCTGGAGACACGGCGGTATCGGTCCGGGAAATGAGGCGGCAGATCTATCTTTCGCCCGGTTCCAAGATGGCCGCGATCATCGGCAGCGCCGGGATGTTCCGGGTGGGATTGGGAGCGTGGGATGATCGGCTGGCGCTGCGGGAGCCGCAAAGGGCGGAACGGTTGATGTCCATTGCATACCAACTGGACGATGGCGTTATAGAAGGTTTGGAAAGCAAGGAACACAGTTGGGTAATCGGCTTGCAGTTTTTGCCGGAACGCGCCGAGGAAGTGCCGGCGAGTTTTAACAGCCTGTTTCTGGGGTTGGTGGAACGGGCTGGAGACTTTAGCGTCGGAGTGAGGTAGTCGGGCAGAATGACACCCTCTCCCTTCACGGGAGAGGGGGCAGAATATAAGGAGAAACGAACGATGACGACAGCACCTCCACCCCCACCGCAAACCGGCGGCGACTTCAGTCCGCGCCCCATTCAAGACGAGATGCGCGAGTCGTATTTGTCGTACGCAATGTCGGTCATCGTATCCCGGGCGTTGCCCGACGCGCGGGACGGATTGAAGCCGGTGCAGCGGCGGATCCTGTACGCCATGCACGACATGGGGATCCGCCCGGGCAGCCAGTACCGGAAGAGCGCGAGGATCGTAGGCGAGGTGCTGGGCAAGTTCCATCCTCACGGAGACGGGTCGGTGTACGACGCGCTGGTGCGGATGGCGCAACCCTTCTCCATGCGCGCGCCGTTGATCGACGGGCAGGGCAACTTCGGAAGCATTGACGGGGATCCGCCGGCAGCGATGCGTTACACGGAGGCGCGGCTCACTGCCATCGCCGACGAGATGCTGGCGGATATTGACCAGCAGACAGTGGATTTCTCGGACAACTTCGATGACTCCATCAAGGAGCCGCAGGTTTTGCCGTCCAGAATGCCCAACCTGCTGGTTAATGGGTCGTCGGGAATCGCGGTGGGGATGGCGACCAATATGCCGCCGCATAATCTGGGCGAAATTTGCGACGCGGTGTGCTACGTGATCGATCATCCGAATTGCGACGTTGACCAGCTCATGACCATTGTGCCGGGGCCGGATTTCCCGACTTACGGACGCATTCGCGGCGTTGCCGGCATCCGGGATATGTACGCCACCGGACGCGGGCGTGTGGTGATGGAGGCGGTGACCGAGATTGAGGAGATGCGCAACAATCGCCAGCGCATCGTCGTGAGCGAGCTGCCTTTCCAGGTGAATAAGGCGAACCTGGTGGAGAAAATCGCCGGTCTGGTGCGGGACAAGACGCTGGTGGGTATCACGGAGATACGTGACGAGTCAGACCGCCGGGGAATCCGCGTGGTGATCGAGCTCTCCCGTAACGCGCAGGCGACGGTGATTCTCAATAACTTGTACAAGCGGACGGCGTTGCGCCAATCGTTCAACGCCATAATGCTGGCGCTGGTGGACGGGCAGCCGCAGGAGTTGTCGCTGAAGGATCTGATCCGCAACTTCATCCTGCACCGAGAAGAGGTAATCCGGCGACGGACGGAGTACCAGTTGGGCCGGGCCCGGGACCGGGCGCACATCGTTGAGGGTTTGCTCAAGGCGCTGGATGCGATTGACGCGATAATTGAGACCATCCGCAACAGCCAGGACGTAGAGACGGCCCGCAATAACCTCGTTCAGGAATTTGACCTCACCGAGATCCAGGCGCAGGCCATCCTGGATATGCAACTGCGCCGGCTGGCCGCGCTGGAACGGCAGCGGTTGGACGAGGAATACAACGACCTGCTGGCGACGATAGCCCAGCTGGAAGACCTGTTGCAGAATCCGCAGAAGATTCGCAACGAGATCAAGAGGGAAACCCGCGAGGTGAAGCGGAAGCACGCTAACGCCCGGCGCACGGTGATCCTCTCCGAAGAGTTGCAGGAACAGTCCATCGAGCAGTTCATCGTGCAAGAGGACGTGGTGGTCACGCTGAGCCAGCGGGGTTACATCAAGCGGGTACCCATCAACACCTACCGGAACCAGCGGCGAGGTGGCAAAGGGGTGCGAGGAGCGAACAATCGGGACGACGACGCGGTGATGCAGATTGCGGTGGTCAACACCCACGAGCAGTTGCTCTTCTTCACCAACAAGGGCCGGGTGTATCCGCTCAATGTGTACGAAACGCCGAACGATACGGGTCGCACGGCGCGGGGAACGTTGCTGGTGAACCTGATACCGCTGCAACCGGGGGAGCAGGTGCAAACCATGCTGCCGGCCGACAGAGACGAATACAACAGTCTTTATATCTTCGCAACGCGCCAGGGGAGGGTCAACGCGCTACGTCCCGGCCAACTGAAAAACCTGCGAAAGTCAGGGTTGATCGCAATGAAAATACAGGATGGCGACGAAATGATCGCCGTTCGCCCGGTCTCCGCCGACGCGTCAATCGTTTTGGTAACCGAACAGGGACAGGCTCTGCTGTGTCCGGTCAGCAGCATCCCGGAGCGCAACCGCAACGCGGCCGGCGTGATTGGGATGAAGTTCAAGGACGAGTTCAACGGAAAGGACCGGGTGGTGGCGATGGACGTGGTGAACAATCCGGAAGACGAGTTCCTGCTGGTGGTGAGCGAAAAGGGCTACGGAAAGGCGACTCCGTTGTACAACAGCAAGGGCGAGGCAGTGTATCGGGAGACTAACCGGGGTGGCATGGGCGTCAAAACCTTCGCGGTGGATCAGGGCGACAAGCCCACCGGTCCGGTGGTGGACGCCAAAGTCGTTACATCAGCGGAAATGAATGAGGAAGAAGGCCACGAGGTGTTCATCATCTCGGCGCAAGGCCAGGTGGTACGGATAGACTTAGCGGAGGTCAAGGTGGTAAACACCCGGCAGACCAAGGGAGTCATCATCTGGCGGGAACGCAGCGGGGATGACAGCGTGGTGTCCATCTACTGCTTCCGGGCGACCGACTACAGTAAGGATGACCCAACGCGGCAGGATGAGACGGCGCCGGCAGGTTCCGCGCTGGCGGAGGCCGAAGCGGTGGCAGCGGTGGCCGATAGCCAATATGACGATGATGAAGAGTCGGAGCTGGATCAGGCCGAGTTGCCCGGCGAAGCGGATGAGGACGATGATGACGAACCCGAAACGCCGATGAACGGGCAGGGGACGCTGCTCTAAAGGTGATGGCACGTTGTAAGGGCGAATAATTATTCGCCCCTACGTTGTCGCATGCACCGATTCTCAACACTCAGGATCATTCCAAATGCAATTAGTTATGGTGCATGGCTCCGGCCAGAACGAACTCACCTATCACTATCAGACAGCGGAATTCGCTGATGCCGACGCGGTGAACCTGCCGGGACATCCCGACGGGGAACCGAGGGACAGCATCGGCGGCTACGTGGACTGGCTGCGGGAGTACGCCGTTGGAAACGGCTATCTGCCGTTCGTGCTGTTCGGGCACTCAATGGGAGGGGCAATTGCGCTGGACTACGCGCTGCGGTTTCCTGAGGATCTGGCCGGGTTGGTCCTGATTGGCACAGGAGCACGCCTGCGTGTGCATCCGGACTACTTGAACCGGTGCCTGGATAACGCGCAGTGGTGGGCAGAGGCACCGGGATATTACGAGGCTATCAACCGGGAACTGGCGCCTCAGCTGGCGGAACGAGCCTTGCAGTCCGGCCCCATGGTGGAACACAACGACTTATCTTGCTGCGACAAGTTCGACGTAATGGAGCGGGTGAAGGAGATCGCCATACCATCCCTGGTGATTGTGGGCGCGGATGACGTGATGACGCCGGTGCGATACGCGGAGTACCTGGGACGGGAGTTGCAGGACGCTGAGGTGGTGGTAGTGGCGAATTCAGGCCATTTTGTTACTTTGGAGCAGCCTGAAGCGGTCAACGCGGCAGTGGCGCGATTTCTGGAGCGGCTGGGCGGATAACGCCGCCGCGAGATACGCCCTTTCGTTTCGGCTGATGCTGGTATTATGTGGCCATCCGCGATGGCGCCTGCCGCAGAACCAGCGATGACTAACCAAGCGTACACGCCCGATAACCTCCGATTGGCAGCTTCCCTCGAAGCGTTTTACGCCGGACATTCCGATGCCGAAGGGTTGCCGGTGGCCCGACGAGTGGCGATGGCCGCGGCGGATTTGCTGCCCCACGAACCGGGCGCGGAGCCGGCCGTGGTGAATGTGGCGGCGTTGTTCCACCTGGCTGGGAGGTTGGACGACCCGGCGCGGGCTCAGGCGTCCGCCACCGTCGCAACGGCCTGGCTGCGGGGCGCCAGCGCCCCGGATTGGTTTGTGGAGTCGACGCGCTCCGCCATACTGGGAGCATGGGGCGTCGGCGACCCATCTGCCGATGGGACGTTGCTTTGGCACGCCGCGAAACTTGATCTAGCCAACGTGGAGCGGCATGCGGACTACGTCAAGGACGTTCCTGCGGGGACCGGAGCGAGGGCGACGTATCTATCTGAGTACAGACGAGAGTATCTGACGCCAGCGTTGCAATTGGGCGTGCAATTGACCATGCCGGCGGCGTTCGAGATTTATCGGGACAGGATATCAAGGTTGGCAGAATGGTTGGACGATCAAGACGCCAGCCTGATTCCCTTAGATTGGAGGCGGCTTGCGGAGGTGGCGGACATCGAACGGGGGGTGGAACGGCTGTTGGAAGGCGAGGACCCGGCGTTGGTCCGCTCCGAGATGCCACAGGGAGGGCTGCCGTATGCGGAGTACCGAGGCCGACAGCGAGCGATCATTGCCGGCAGCCACGAGCGTATCCTGGAGCTGACCCACGACCGGATCGAGGCGTCGCGCAACGTGGCGGCAGAGAAATACCTGGAGAGCGACACCATCCATAAGCCGGCGGTTGAAGAGAACCTGTTTGTGGGCGCGCGGCGAAAGGCGAGGGCACTGGGCCTGTCTTCAGAGACGGCGGAGGACATAGCGCGGCTGCTTTTATCCAACGCCCGGGAGGTTCAGGAGCGGACGCTGAATGACATAGCCCAACGATTGAGTCGCTTGCACGGACAGATACTGGACGCCGATTCGCCGGAGACGCGGACGGAAGAGGCGGACATCGCCATACCTTCGCTGGTAGTGCGCACCGGCGACCAGCCGTTGGCCCGGGAGAACGAGCTGATCAAGGAGTTGCGGGTCACGGGACTGAACGAGGCATATCCGGAGCAGCGGGAGCGATTCGCGCAGTGGTTCGATTCACCGCACCCATACATCCTGACCGGGCAGATTGTCGGAAGTCGGGACGCAGACCTGTTTATGCAGGCGCTTGCGGATGGCGAACGGTGCAAGGTGGTAGCGACGATTGCCACCGACGGGCCGATGCACTTGGGACACGCAGCGTTGGGGAACCTACTGTTCTATTTCCAATCGCTGGGGGCGGAGGTGGTTCTGGCGTTTCGGGACGAAGCAGATTCCCGCAGCATAGCAAGGCGGGAGATGCTGGAACGTCTGCTGGAAATGGCGGCGGGAGGGCTGGACATTGAGCGGGCAGACGCTTACTTGCAATTGGACCGGCCCGCAGTGGTGGAAACGGCGTTCCAGTTGGGGCAGGCTATCCCGCTCAGCGTATTCAACTCGGCGTTGGGGCTTCGGTTGAGCAGCAGCGCGACGGACACCTTCCTGCCGCTGCTGCGGTTGTCGGACATTCTTCAGGTCCAGCGGTCCGCATCCGGAGGGCCATGCCGGACGCTGGTGATTGATGGCATCGGCGGGGACGTGTACGTTCGGATAGCGCGAAATATTGCGGACAAATTCGGGTTCACCAGACCGTCGGCGCTGTATATGCGGCCTATGCGCAGTTTGACTACTTACGACGACCCGGCCACGGGGAGCGCGGTAGAGGTGATGACCAACTTGGTGCCCCAGGGCCGCATCGCGTATGACGACGCGGCGGAGGACGTTCGGCGCAAGATCGGACGGGCTTACACCGGCGGCCGGCGGACGATGGAGGAACAGCGCGAACTGGGCGGCAATCCCGACCCGAGAATTTGCAGCGTGTCCAGTCTGCACGCGTTTCACTGTGCGCCGGATCCAGGCGCGTACGCAGCGATACAGGAACGGTGTCGGTCCGGGGATTTGCTCTGCGGCGAGTGCAAGGTGACGGCAGTGGATAAACTGCTAGAATACTTTGAGCAACGTCATCAAGCGCGGTCTCGCCTGCCGGAGTCAGTGAGCGAGCGCGCCCGAGCCCTGGCAGGTATAGTCAGATAAATCATTGGGAGACTTGGGAACAATGTCAGACCAGCAACGTATTCTCACTGGTATGAGGCCGACTGGACAATTGCATCTTGGGCACTATCTGGGGGCGCTGGAAAACTGGATAGAGATGCAGCACGAGTATGAGTGCTTTTTCCTGATTGCGGATTACCAGGCGATGGGCGATCACCTGGACGACATCGGCCTGATCCAGCGGTCGGTGATTGAGGTCGCGACGGACTGGCTGGCCGTTGGGCTGGATCCGGAGAAGTCGGCGTTTGTGATCCAGAGCTACGTGCCGGAGCATGCGGAGTTGACAATGTACTTCTCGATGCTGATGCCGCTGAATCAGCACCAGAAGAATCCGACCTTGCGCGCTGAAACGGAACAATTGGAAGCGGAGAACCAGAACATCACTTTAGGGTTTTTCAACTATCCAATCAGCCAGGCCGCCGATATTCTGTTGCCTAAGGCGCACCTGGTGCCAGTGGGGGAGGACCAGGTGCCGCACATTGAGTACACCCGCAACGTGGCGCGGCGGTTCAACCGATTGTACGGCGAGGTGTTTCCGGTGCCCAGAGCCCGGGTTGGACGGGTGCCGCGGCTGGTGGGCACGGACGGTCAGGCGAAGATGAGTAAGAGCCTGAACAACACGATCTATCTGGCCGATGGCCCGGAAGAGGTGGAAAACCGAGTACGCCGCATGGTGACGGATATTACCGGCCAAAATCCCCGATTGCGAGCGACTGATCCCGGCGTGGTGGAGTACAACCCGGCCTTCCTGTATCACGATTCCTTCAACGACGACCAGGACGAAGTGGCTGAGTTGAAGGAACGGTACGAGGCCGGAACGGTCAGCGACCGCGAGGTGAAGGAAAGGCTCACCGACGCCATCAATCGGTTCCTGGAACCGATTCGGGAGCGGCGAGCGTGGTATGAGGAGCATCCCGATTACGTGCGGGACGTTCTGGTGTCGGGCACGGAGCGGGAACGGGCCATCGCGCAGGAAACGATGGAGGGCGTGCGGAAGGCGATGCAGGTGGTGTACACCTAGCCGGGGAATCAAAAAGCAGGCATGGCAACATCGAAATGGCTACCGAGGAGATCATCACTTTCGACGACCTGATGGGTTTGCTGGAACGTAACCCGGAATATCGGGAGCGGTTGCGTCAACAGATTCTGGACGAAGAATTCCGCCGATTGCCGGCACAGATGATTGCGCTGACGGAACGGGTGGATGCTCTGACCGAGCAAGTTAGCCTGTTGACAGTCCAGATGCGGGATGTGGTAACGCGACTGGACCACCACGACGTGCAACTGGCCAGGTTGATAGGCGACGAAGCGGAGCGCCGGGTTCAAAGGAACGCTCCGGGCTATTTCGGTCACCTACTCCGGCGCATCCGAGTAATTGCTCCCGCCGAGTTGGCCGACACGATTGACGATGCCATTGACTCCGGCAGTCTTGATGAAGCAGACCGGGTCCAGCTAATGGCGTTAGACGTTCCGGTGCGCGGCCTTGACCGCAGAACCGGAGAACGCACCTACCTGGCCGTTGAAGTGTCGGCCGGCGTTGGGAGGCACGATATCGAGCGCGCCGCAACCAGGGCCGGTTTATTGGAAAAACTGACCGGGCACCCAGCCTGGGCAGTCGTTGCTGGCTACTCGATAGCTCCTGCATATCGCTATATGGCTGCCGAACAGGGTGTAACGGTCACCATGGTTCCGCCACCTGATCCGGGGGAGCCGGAGTTGCCCACCGACATCAAAGCTGAACCGATACCATAAATCCCAGCCTACACGGGGATCAGTTAAGAGCGTGACACGTCAGCCGATTCAGTTTGGACGCCTGATGTATGTACTGCCTGAACCGATACTCGAAGATGTGAGTGGCATGATCACGCCCGATTGCCCACAATGCGGTGGGCCAATGAGAGTTAAAGTCGCCCGCCGGGGCCCGAATCCGGGGGGCGAGTTCTGGGGCTGCAATGCCTTTCGCACCCGCAATTGTCGCGGCACCCATGACGTTCCTAGGCAGGAATGGGATTGGTTCGGTTTCGTCCGTATTCCGGTCAGCATAATCAGGAACGCACACGGCTTACACTACAGAGAGATCGAGGATTTCTTTGATTACGAGCGCGGCGCAGACGGTATTATCGGTGGCTACGATGATTTTGACCACGATATGGCCTACTTTGAGCAATCTATGGAAGCGGAAAATCGTTACTGGGACAACATTAATGCTGCGGAAATCGATCAGGTCTTGAATGACAATGCCTTTGGTTATTCATTAGCCAGCAAGATACTGGAGGCCGCGCGCAGGTTCGGATTGTATGGCCAATCACGCGAGGCCATCGCATTCGCCATAACGGAAAACTTTGCCGGCAGCGCTCGCCGAAAAATGACCAGTTTGACACCTGACTATCCAGAAGAACGGGAATACGGTGTTGTTTATCTGGACGACGGTAGTGCGCTTGGATTCAATCGTACTACACTTGGGGTACAGATGTTGAACGCTGACGGCGAGTTTCTATCTACAATGTTACGCGCAGACGATTTCACGTACATTGCCGAGTACTTTTCGAAAAACTTTGGGGCTCACGCGCAGGCATCAGTCAACTACCTGTAACATTGCATCCGCTTTCTGTCCTAATTCATTGCCAACCGGAGGGAACGATATGGCAGGTAATCCACGAGACAAGTATTGCATTGTAGGCGTTGGCGAGACCGAGTACAGCCGCGCCTCGGGGCGCACCACACGGGCGTTGGGAGCCGAGGCTATCCGCAACGCGATGAACGACGCCGGCCTGACGCCCGACGATGTGGACGGGATGCTCAGCTACCACGGCGGCGATTCAACGCCATCCACGTCCATCCAGTATGACCTGGGGCTGCGGCCCAATTTCTACATGGACTGCTCCGGTGGAGGCTCGTCCACAGAGGCGCTGGTGGGGCTGGCAATCGGGGCGATTGAGGCCGGGATGTGCGACGTGGTTGCCATCTTTCGGTCCATGAACGGCTACTCAAACGTGCGCATCGGCGGGACGGGGGCTCGGGCATCCGCGCCGATCGGGGGACTGGACCTGATGAAGCGCCCCTATGGGTTGATCAGCGCGGTCCAGCAATTTGCTTACACGTTCACGCGCCACATGGCAGAGTACGGCGTGAAATCCGAAGATTTGGCGGCGATCAAGGTCGCCCATTCCATTCACGCGTCCAACAATCCCAAGGCGCTGATGAAGCACCGGGTAAGCGTGGACGACGTGGTGAACTCGCGGTGGATTATCCGGCCGGTGGCGCACCTGCTGGACTGCTGCCTGGAAACCGACAACGCGACTTGCGTGATCGTTACCTCAGCCGAACGGGCGCGCGATCTCAAGCACAAGCGGGTGTACATAAAAGGCGTTCAGGGTCGAGGCACCAAGCCGGGCGGAGACTTCCACTACCAGCACGGGCCGATCACGCGGGTGGCCGGCCACTACGTTGGCCCGCGCGTGTTCGACCTGGCCGGCGTGAAGCACGAGGACGTTGACATAACCGGCTGCTACGACGCCTTCACCTACACCGTGTTGTTGCAGTTCGAGGACTACGGCTGGTGCGAGAAGGGTGAGGGCAAGGACTACGTTACCAGCGGCATCATCAACCTGGGCGGCAAACGCCCCAACAACCTGAGCGGCGGCCACCTCTGCGAGGGCTACACCCACGGCATGAACATGGTCATTGAGAACGTGCGACAGTTGCGCGGCACGGTTGACGACTACTGCCCCGGCGCCCTGGAAGGCGACCACACCTACGACTACGCCGAGGGCGGATGCCGACAGGTGAAGGACGCCAAGATCAGCATGAACATGGGTTGGGGAACCCCGGCGGTGGGCAGTTCTCTGATCATGGGCAACGTGCTGAGCTAGACGCTGGACGATCGCAAGGGCCATTAGACCCTCTGATGTTGAGCCTGCCGAACCATGTCAAGTACGGCAGAGACTTCCTTCGACAGGCTCAGGACGAGCGGGTAAGGCCAACGGAATATAACCCGGAGAAGAACAATGCCGAACTATACGTACCGGGGCATCACGCTGAGCATCCCGGAGAACGATTCCGAGTACAAAGGTTACTTCGAGGCGGCTGGGGAAGGTCGGCTGGTGGTCAAGAAATGTGTTGACTGTGGTCTGCTGCGGGGCGAGCCGGGGCCGGCGTGCCCGTGGTGCACGTCGATCAATTGGGAGTGGCAGCAGGTGTCGGGCAAGGGGACAATCTACTCGTACCAGGTAGTGGCGCACACCGTGATTCCCAGCTTCCGAGACCTCACTCCCTTCGCCATCGTTCTGGTAGAGCTCGACGAACAGCGGGGAGAGCCGGACGAGTTCGACGGCCTGCGCATCACCGGCAACCTGGTGGACGCTGACTTCAACATGGAGAAGGAGGAGAATGTCGGCATCGGCAAGCGCGTGGAAGCAGTGTTCCAGCCGGTGGAAGAGGGGTTCATGCTGCCGCAGTGGAAGCTGATCGACGAGCCGGACCAGGGGTTCACGTGGTCGCACGAGGTGCCGGAGGGGTGAGCCAGTGGCCGATGGACGGGGAGCGGCCATGAAGTTTGCGCCGTCTGAACGTCGCAGTTGCAGGGGGGTGCCGAGATGATAACCGCTATCCAGGACCTAGCAGAACAAGTGGCGATTGCCGCGGTCACCAAAGCATACGGGCCAGTTGACGAAAACTTCAAAGTCAGGTTCAAGCGCAACTTCCAGGCCCGATTGGAGGTGAAGGAACGACGTTATCCAATTTACGACGCCATAGACACTGCTTTCCATGAGGTATTTGAGGCAGGGATCAACGCTGCTATTGCAACCAGTGCAGCCTATAGCCTGCCACATATGCAAGCAAGCGGGGGATGGAATACGCCCATCAGCGACGAATGGCAAAGCACCATTGATGAGGTAGCGACGCAAGCGGCATACGAACACTTTGCTACTGCCCAACGGTTTTTCAACAGTGGCCAGCATCTGTGGGCTGCTGAACGCTTGACCGACGCAGTAATCAGTTCGATAGCTGCTATCGCTGCTCGCAAAGGTTGGCCCCATGGAAACGAAATGGATGTCGTCAGCGCGGTGACCACGCTGGCTGCCGGCGAAACACCAGACGAAACTTCAGACCTTTACGAATTAATGCGATCAGCTTCGGAACAGGGTCAAGATTTGCTCAGCGCTTTCGGAGCTGCAATGGGACAACCCGATGCGGTACGGTTTGGTTACTACAGCGGTGCCGATGGGTCCGACGACGATGCCCAGCGTTTCGCCAAGGATACCGTGCAACTGGCCAACCGGATCGCTAGGACAACGCCGTGACTACACTGGGCAGAAGCCAGCATATAACGGTAATCAGAGAATTTGCTAGCCGCGCCAACGCAGAGTTCGAGACCGGCAACGAATTCATAGCAGCCGAAATTCTTTGGGGAGCGTTCGCGCACGGCTTGATTGCCGCCGCGTCGCTCAACGAGTGGCACTACACCAGCCACGAATCGCTGAAACAGGTAGCCCGCAACCTTGTCCAAACGCAAGGCTTACAGCGTTGGCAGTCAGACTTCGCATCTGCTGAACGCCTACACATACACTTCTACCACGGACGTTTAGATCCCTTGGGACTGACCCAAGCCAGAGTGGCGACCAGATTGGCCATCGACCGATTGTTGAATCTGCTTGAAAACGAACACCACAAATAAGGAGTTTCACGATGAAAGCAGTGACAACAACAATTAGTGGCCTTCATGATTGTATCGAGCCTCATCGCGTGTTCGTCGCCATCGGATGAAGAGATCGAGGACAAAAGCGCAGAAATCGCTGGTCGGTTTATGGCAGCACTCTTTTCCACTATGTCTAGCGCAGAATGCGAGGGGATCTTGGACGAATTATTGAAAAATGGCCAGAAGTCGAAGCTATGGATCCAGATGATAATGCCAGCAATCGTACAAAAAGTGGCAGAATTGAAAGCCGTATCGAATGATTTGGACGATCTGGAGAAGGAGCTGGACAAAGCTGTTTGCAAGTAGCCGATGCTGGTACGAAATGCGAACAGTGAATCAGCTAGATACCGGCCAAGAGATCATAGGCGTGTCTCGGGCGCACTCAGCGATGCGCTGGCCGGTTGGAATAGCCATACTTCCGTTTGGGCCGGTAGATTCCGCTCGATGAACTCGAACCGGTCGGCTTGGAGACGCCGCACTTCCGGCTGGCGCTTGAGCCACCCGTCAGGGGGCAGCAACTCGCACTCCGACGAGTGCAAACCCGGTATGGTGTAGTGCATCGGGATGACTACGCGGGGTTGTAATCTCTGTACCAGCGAGTCCACCTGCTCATAGGTCAGCAGGTGGTTGGAGTCGTCCACCGTTACCAGTAGCACGTCGACGTCGCCAACGGCCTGGGCCACGTCCGCCGGCCATTCCACTCGGTTGTCGCCGGTGTGCAAGAACCGGACGCCGTTGGATTCCAACCGGTACATCACGTTGGGGAAGTCGCGGAGGCGGGAGGCGCCGGAGTGAAGGTCCTGGACGCCGCGTATCCCGAGATCGCCGGCGGCGAAGTCGCCGGGTATCCGCAGGATCGACGCCGCTTCAGGCAGGCGGTCAACGGCGTCGTGGTCGAAATGCGCGTGGGTAATCAGCCCCAGATCGCAGCGCACTTCCGGGAACAAGCGGGAGAACCAGTAGCGGTCAGCCGCGTTACGATAGGGGTCGGCTATGACCGTCACTCCGCCCGGCGTTTCCCAGCGGAAGGCGCAATGGCCGAAGTAGGTGAGCTTCACGTTCGTGGCCTGATTCGGCGAGATTGCCGCGCTGCGCTCGCAATGACAGACTGCGAGTTCGAATGGTCGGCTAGTCGGCCTTGCGCCACATTTCGTAGCCGATCTCCTTGCTGATGAGGCCGTCGCGCATCTCGAAAATGTGGACGAGGCGCATTTCGACCTGCGTGCCCGGATTCAGTGGCAGGTAACCCTCGCCGGTGAGGCGGAAGCGCACAACGCTGTCGTCCACAACCCGGTCTTCGGTGGCGAAGCGTTGCAGCGTCTCGAATTCGACGTCCTCCATCTTGGCGAACATCTCAGTGTAGTTGTCAGCCACGGCGCGCTTGCCCTCGAAACGCAGCCCGCGGGCCGGCGCTTCCCACACCACGTCGTCGGTGTAGAGATCAAGGGCGGCCTCGACTTCGTTGGTGGCTTCGGAATGGAAATGCGCTTCTACTGCGGCAAGGTTAGCGGTGATAATGTCGGTTTGTTGTGCGGCAGAGGACATAGCAACGGCTCCTCTCAATAGTTGCGTTTCTTGACACGTTTGTGGGCCGCCGATAGCATCCGGCAAGGCGGCCACGGGTACAGCGCGGCCGGGAGGGAAATTTCATGCAAAGCATTACAATCGACCGCAGCAAGCCCCTGCGCGAGGAGTCTAACACAGGGCATAACCGCTGGCATCCGGACATTGCGCCGGTGGTGGAGGTTGACGAAGGCGAGGAGGTGACGCTGGAGACGCGGGACGCTTTCGACGGGCAGATGCGGCCAGGCGTCACGGAGGCCGACTTTGGTGGCATGGACGCGGGGGTGATCCATCCTTTAACGGGGCCGGTTGCGGTAAAGGGCGCTGCGCCGGGTGATTTGCTGGAAGTGGAATTTGTAGATATTCAACCGCAGCCCTATGCATTCAGCGTGATTTTCCCCGGTTTCGGGTTCCTGCGGGATGTGTTCACCGACCCGTTCATGGTGCATTGGAGCATCGCCGACGGGTATGCGACTTCTGACCAGATACCGGGCGTGCGAGTACCCGGCGCGTCGTTCATGGGAGTGTCCGGCGTCGCCCCGTCTCACGCGCAGCTGGAGGCATGGACGCGGCGGGAAGCGGAACTGGCGGAGCGCGGCGGTGTGGCTCTACCGCCCGACGCGGCCGGCGCGGTTCCCGTTTCCGGCGTCGGAGCGACTCACGGCATCCGCACGCTGCCGCCCCGGGAGAACGGCGGCAACTTTGACGTGAAGCAGCTATCCACCGGCTCCAAGCTGCTGCTGCCGGTGGCGGTGGACGGCGCGCTGTTCTCCACCGGCGACGGCCACTTTGCCCAGGGCGATGGCGAAGTGTGCGTGACAGCGGTGGAGATGGGAGCGACCTGCACGGTCCGGTTCCGGGTGCTCAAAGGCGAGGCAGCCCGGCATAATATCCGCTGGCCGCGCTTCAGCCGGGACGACTACTACATCGCGCCGGAGTGGGCCGCGCCGCGGCGTTTCGTCGCCACCATGGGAATGCCGGTTACGGATGACGGCGTGAATGACGGCGAGAACGTTACGCTGGCCTGCCGCAACGCCATCCTGAACATGATCGACCTGCTACAGGAGCGCGGGTTCAGCCGCGACCAGGCCTACGTGATTTGCAGCGTGGCTGTGGACCTGAAGGTGAGCAACGTGGTGGACGTGCCCAACTACACGGTGTCGGCGTTCCTGCCGGAGGATTTGTTCGTGGGGTAGGAGGCCGCGGGGGCGATGGGTTGGTATTGCGGCAAGTCTTCCATGCGAAAGCCAGGCGGGAGCTTGCCGGTGAAATCCACTAGGAGGCGGTGGCTTATCGGAGCGTGATGGTTCACTTGGACCACGACAGCCTTGGCGTCATCAACTATCCAGTCTCCATCTTGTTGCAGATCATCGACTAGATAGCGGGGCAGCCATCCAATGTGAAGGCCGTCCTCTGTGGAGACCATAATCGCCAGCGTCGCTGACGGACTGTCGGTTTGGGGAGACAAATGGAGCGCTTCGCCAGGTTGCAGTGATTCGGTGCGTAGTATGGTTTGACGTTCTCTGTGGCGTAAGCCATGCACCATACAACGATAGGTGAAGCGGCCTTCGCGCCCAGCGATCAGCGGTGGAAACACCAAAAAGTTATCGGTGTGTTTGAGGCCGCTGGACATTGCTAGTTCCGTTACCTCGTCGGCGTTCTCGTCCAGACCCAGACGACGCAAGTATTCTGGCCGGTCAGGGCGGCTTGCGTTCATTACGCGGTTGCGGAACAGCGGGAACAAATCGTCGGACTGATAACGCTCCTGGAGTTCCGGAAAGCCCACAATTGGGAAGAAGTGAGCCGCTTTCCTGGCGTCTTCAACGCCACTGATGTATGAAAATTCGTAGGTTGTGGGCTGTACGCTTTGGTCAGCATCCAACTGTCCCACGGGGAACCATTGCCGACTCTTGTGGTCTTGCCAAGCCAAGTAGAGGGTTGTCATTTGACGCTCCGTAGCAATTCAGCTTTGCTGGTGATCACAAACTGGTAGGCGAAGTTCTTGGCTATGTCTGACATCAAAACCGGCGGGATTCTAGAGATTACATTCCGAAATGCTGCGTCAGGTGTATTGCCTAACCGTTCCAAGCCGGGCCTTGCAATCTCAGGCTGCCATCGACTAATCAACTGGGCCAATCGTAATGGAGAAAATGCCACTCGGCGGTTTTCGTCTGCGTACACTCTCCCTTTACCTCGCTTCCCCCGACCCCCTACGATGTAGTTTAGCATCCTGTTCTCCGAGAGGATCCGTTGCCGCCGGTCATCGTTCAACTCTCGCCCAAGTGATGACGCATGGTCATATGAAGGCGCAACTCGAAACAGCGACATTCCTGCTACCATTCTAATCTGCCAATTTTGGTTCAATATTATCATCCAGTTTTCGTGGTGTCGGTCAGTGTTCCCTATCAGACCATCGAGCATGGCAAACAAAGCCAATTCACTGAGGGTGTCCTCGAAATCCAGAAGTCCGTTTTCGGCTGACCAGGAGATTGCCTTGATGATGTTCTTTATGTTGTGGTCAGACTGGCCGAATCGACGGGCAATATCGTACCGGCTGACTACATTAGCCAAGACCTCGTTCCCGTGGAAACATTGCAGGCCTGACGGATTGAACGATTTAGAGATGGTACCGAGATCGCCGTCGATTTTGGCCAACTGAATCTCGGCGCATGGAACGCCGATCAGATTGGCGATCTCGGCGGCTAGTTTTTCGGACCAAATCTCGCTGAGGTTGGTTGGTCGAGGCTTTTTGTAAAGCCACAACTCACCGCCGGGCCCTTCTATCCAGAACTTCTCACGACTGCCTAGTTCCTCATACTGAGCACTTTCGTATTCGGCTACATCAATGATCGGATAAAGATCGTCCGCCACTGTTGCTAAATCACCCCGCCCTCGGCGTACAGCAGCATCTGCGAGTTGGTTAGGCCGAGTTCGCCCTGCAATATCTCGCTGTTGTGCTCGCCGATTAGCGGAGCGCGTCGGCTGATGCGCCACGGGGAGCCGTTGAAGAGCATGGCAGGGCCGGGGTAGGTGAAGGTGAGGCCGAGTTCGGGGTGCTCCACCTCCTTGAAGAATTCGCGGTCGGTGAGATGGTCGTCGCCGACGATTTCGTCCATGCTGCGGATGGCGCCCCAGGGGAAATCGCGCTGCTGGCCTCCGTGGAAGGAGTCCAGCAGCGTGGAGTTCATAAAGAAGTTTTTCATCACCTGGACGATGTGGTCGTTCTCGGCGGCGATAACCTCGGGATCCTGGTAACGCTCGTCGGTCAAGTCGTCGGCCATGCCGGACTGGTCGAACCAATCGGCCAGCAGTTTCAGACGCGCCGGCGTCAGGTTGGTGCCGGAGCGAGTGGTGTTGAGCCAGCCGCCGTCGCCGGTGGGGAACTGAATGGCCGGGGACATGTCGGGCGCGGCGTGGCGTCCGGTGTGTCGCTGCACCACCTCGCCGGTGGACAGGTAGATGGCGATGGCTCCCTCGGTGGTCAGGGCGCAGGCCTCGTGTATGGAGGCGTCGATGTACTGGCCTTCGCCGGAAAGGAAGCGGTAGTACAGCGCAGCCATGATGCCGATGTAGGCGTAGTGGGCGCCGATGTGCCAGGAATTGCCGCCGCCGGGAGCGATGGGCGGCGGGTTGGGCACGTCGATGGCATCGTAGCCTGACGATGCCATTTGCCCACCGCCGGCCATCTGGGTGATGTCGCTGCTGACGTAGTCGCGCCAGGGACCGGTCTGTCCGTAGGGCGTCAGCGAGCACATGATGAGGCTGGGGTTGTCGGCGGATAGGGTCTCATAGCCGAGGCCCAGTGATTCCAGGTGGCCGGGCTTGCGGCTTTCCAGCACGATGTCGGCGGTGGTGGCCAGGCGCTTGAAAATCTCCTGGCCCTGCGGGGTCTCCAGGTTCAAGGTGATGCCGCGCTTGGAAGTGTTGTAGTGCCAGAAGGACAGGCTGCGTTCTCGGTGGGGAACGTCGTCCATGAACGGGCCGAAGTTGCGGCAGGCCTCGCCGCCTGGCGGCTCGATCTTGATGAGGTCTGCGCCGTTGTCGGCCATGAGCTTGCCGCAGAACTGGCCCTTCTCGTCGCAGATTTCCAGCACGCGCAGGCCGTCGAGCGCGCCGGGAAGGCTGAGGTTGGCGGGCTGTGCGCCGCCAATGTCAACACTTTCTTGCTGATTGCCATTGTTCGAGGAAGTCATCGCAGCGTCTCCTTAATTCAAAATCGTCATTCCCGCGAAAGCGGGAATCCAGAATAGATAATCATCAGTTTCGTTCCCGATTCGCTTCACCTTGCGGTATCTGGATTCCGGCGGAAGCCGGAATGACGTGGTGAAATTGACAACAATCAGCGCAGAGCCTCCTCGATGTAGGGGTAGCGGTCCATGGTGGTGGGCCAAAGGACGCCGTTCTCGTAACCGTTCAACACGTCCTCATGGGTCTCGCCTAGCAGGTCTTCCAGAACCTCTCGGTTGTGCTGTCCAATCAGGGGCGGCGGGTTGGCGATGCGGGCCGGGGACCTGGACATCTTGAATGGAGCATTCTGGAACTTCCAGGGGCCGAGCATGGGGTGATCCATGGGCACGTACATGTCGCGGTGCCGGAGTTGCGGGTCGTTGTCCACGCGGTCCTGGCTGCTCTGCACTGCCATGGCGCGGATGCCGGCGGCCTGGCATTTCTCGGTGAGCTCGTACTTGCCCATCGTTTTGGTCCACTTTTCGATGTGGCCGTCCATCTCCGCTTGGTGATCCAGGCGGCCGTCTATGGTGTCGAATCGGTCGTCGGCCCAGGCGGGGCTGCCCATGAGCTTGACCAGCTTGTGCCATTCACCATCGGACAGACAGGCGATGACGGCCCAGTCGTTATAGCCGCCGGGATCGGTGCGGTAGGCGTTGTGGGGCGCGGCGATCGGGCCACGGTAATTGTTGACCACCTCGGCGCCGGGCCACACAGTGCGGTTGCCCGGCGGGAAGCCCTCGCGGCGGGCTTGGCGTCCGTTGACAGTCTTGTCCAGGAACGCGGGGCCGGTTAGGGTGATGCCCGTGATCATCTGGGAGAGGTCAACGTGCTGGCCCTTGCCGGTGGCGGAGCGATGGCGGAGCGCGGTGAGCGCGCTGATCGCGCCGTACATGCCGCCGGTGTCGTCGAGGTACGACCAGCCCCAGCCGGCCGGCGGCGCGCCGGGCAAGCCGGACAAGTGAGTCAGGCCGCTGAGGGCCTGGGCCGCCGGGCCCATGGTGCCGTACCAGTGGTAGCGCCCGGTGTGTCCGAAGCCGGCCATGGACACGTAGATGATGTCGGGACGGATTTTCTTTAGCTGGTCATAGCCCAGGCCCCAGCGCTGCATGATCCGGCTGCTGAAATTCTCGATAACCACGTCTGAGACCGAGATGAGCCGCTTGACCAGTTCGAGACCCTCTTCCGTGCGGGTGTTGACGCTGATGCCGCGTTTGTTGGCGTTGGTGTCAGCGAACTGGCCGGTGGAGTTGGGGCCAGGCTCTACTCCGGGGGGAACGGTGAAGCGGTTCTGGCGCAGGGTGTCCAGGTTCAGCGGCCATTCGACCTTAATGACCTCCGCGCCCAGGGTGCCCAGCCAGCGGGCGGCCCAGGGACCGGCGCGCACCCAGGTGAAATCGACGACGCGGATGCCTTGCAGTGGTGTCGGCAGGGGCATTGGTAAGCCTCCCGTGGGGTGTTAAACCCGAGTGTCGGTAGTGGCCGCAAGTTTAGGGCAAGACAGGGCGGCGGGCAACCTTGCGCGGCTTTGCTCAGGGTCTTTCGATTATCCGGTGTGTCATTGCGACCCCGCGCTTGATGCGGGGGTGGCAATCTCGTTTCGACTGCACAGGTCTGACGGGATTGCCACGTCGCTACCGCTCCTCGCAATGACAATCGAAAGACCCTGGCTTTGCTGGAATTGCTTGACCCAAATCGCAAGGGCTACCTATACTCCGCATGGAGGATGGGTCAGTTGGATATTAGCTTGATTTTCCCCGGCGGGTTATCGGTGGACGCCGCGCAGCAGTTGCTGTGGCCGGTGCTGGTGGTGGTGCTGGGCATGACGGCGTATGCCGTTTTCGTTTTCAAGTTCTATCGTTTTGTGGCGGCGCGGGATATGTTCGGCCTGGATTTGTCCAAGAACGACGCCGTGCGTGACGCGGTGCTTTGGGACCTGATTTTCCTCATTTGGTACGCAGTGAGGTTCCTCGTGTTGTTCCCGGCGTTCGCGTTCTTCTGGTTCGCGGTATTGACGCTGATATTGGTCTTTCTCTCGGAAGACCGGGAGCTCGGAACTGTCCTGCTGATAGCACTGGCCACAGTCAGCGCGATACGCGTATCGGCGTATTACAATGAAGATCTATCCCGCGACCTAGCCAAAATACTGCCCTTCGCTGTGCTGGGCGTCTTCATCATAGACACTTCATTTTTCAACATCGCCGAATCAGTGGAAACGCTACGGGAGATTAACGCGCACCGGGAGACGATTGCATATTACCTGCTGTTCCTGGTGGCGCTGGAGTTCGTGCTGCGGCTGCTTTTCGTGATTTTCAGGTTGTTGTTCCCGAGTCAGAGCGGCGAGAGGGGTGATGCGCCGGCCAACCCGCCGGCAACGCGACAACCTCCGGTGGGCGCCGTCAGGGGAGAGGCCATGAATGCGGAGGCGACGAACAGCGTTGGCGCACCCTCGGAAGGCCTTGAAACGGGGACGCCGGGGGTCAGAGCCGGTCAACGCCGAGGCTAATCGCCGACGAAGCGGGCCAGCAGAGAGCCGTCAGGTTGGGTCTCGTACCACACGGTTATCGTGGTTCCCTGTATCTGGTGGTCTTTCAAATGACCCACCGATACCCCCACCCAACCATCCGACCGAAATTCCCAGTTTGTTCCATCCGCGTCCGTGATGGCGAGCAATTTGAAGTGGCGGGGATTGTCGGGCTGAGGGTTCACCCGGTCAATGTGTCCGGTGACGTGGGGAAGCTTGGGATACAACGAGTAGCCGTCGCCGTGGCCGGATGCGGGCGTGTGACTGGCGTCGCAGGCCAGCGATGAGGCCAGCAGCAACGCCAAAAAGTAGCAAATCAAACCGACGTGCTTTATCATTATAGTTGTCGCTGGCCGCCGTCTGGACACAAAAAGGGTCGGCCGCGAAGAACGTAAATGGCAGCGATTGGCATTACCGGACAACCCGACCGCGCGCGCAGGCGCTTTACCTGGCTGCAGGCGCTGTCCACTGCTACCGCGATTAGCGTTTTCATCCTGGTGATAATCGGAGGCATCGTCCGGGTCACAGAGTCCGGCTTGGGCTGCCCGGATTGGCCGCTATGTTACGGTAAACTGCTGCCGCCTTTGGAATACACGGCGATTATTGAATACACCCATCGTTTCGTGGCTTCCGTGATCGTGGGGCCGTTGGTGTTGGCGACGGCTATAGTGGCCCTGGCGCGATACCGGCATGACCGATGGATATGGATTCCCGCGGCAATTTCGGTGCCCCTGCTGATTGTACAGGGGTTGCTGGGTGGTGTGACGGTTTTGACACATCTTCCGGGAGAGATCGTAGCATTGCATCTCGGCACTGCGGAGGCTTTGTTTGCCGTATGCCTGTTCATAATGGTCGCATCGTACCGCACTCCGATCACCCGAACTGAGGCGGCGACGGGCGACGGGTATCACCGTTGGGCGATAGCCGGCGCAGCGGGCGTTTACGTGGTAATCATTTCCGGCGCGCTGGTGACTGCGATGGGGGCGACGGGCGCCTGCGTGACTTGGCCGCTGTGTCAGGGCAGCGCGTTCCCGATGATTCACCTGTCGGCAATTCATATGTTCCACAGGTACGTAGTGCTGGCGCTGGGAGCGCTGCTGCTGTACGCGGTGTGGCGATGCTGGGCGGGCCGGGGAACCGATAACACTCTGAAGTGGCTGGCATGTCTAACCCTGATTGCATATGTAGCGCAGGTTATCGTGGGAGCGGCGACGATCTGGATGGACTTTCAGGCGCACTGGCGGGCGCTGCATCTGACGGC
This sequence comes from Dehalococcoidia bacterium, assembly GCA_965207025.1. Taxonomy (GTDB): domain Bacteria; phylum Chloroflexota; class Dehalococcoidia; order Lucifugimonadales; family UBA3495; genus Bin87. Next base: position 206,227 of record OZ242258.1, read on the forward strand.
GGCGACGGCGGTATGGGCCGGCGTGGTGGGGATGGCCGTGGTGGCGTATCTGAACGCGCGGACAACGTGGGGAACGGCGGCGTTGGAGCCAACGGAATAGAATGGCCGGCCAAGCTCCGAACGCGCACACCGACGGCGAATCGTCAGAAGCAGGGGCCGCAATGATCGGCGCCGGCCGCGCTTCGAGGCAATCGATTGGCTCAGTGGTCCGGGACTACATCGCGCTTACCAAACCAAAGATCATCTCGCTGTTGCTGCTCACGGCGGCCGGGGGGATGTTTCTTGCTGAGCAAGGTCTGCCATCGTTGGCAACCTTGGCGTGGGTCTGGATTGGAGGAGCCCTGGCATCGGGCGGCGCCAATGCCATCAACCAGCATCTGGACCGGGACATTGACCGGGAGATGCGGCGAACGCAAGCCCGGCCAGTGGCCGGGGAGCGGGTGTCCCCACGCTATGCGCTGGCTTTTGGCATTGGGTTGAACGTGGCGGCGTTCGCGTTGCTGGCGATACTGGTGAATCCGCTGGCGGCGATTTTGACGTTGCTGGCGAGCCTGTTCTACGTGTTCGTCTATACGCTCTGGTTGAAGCGGACGACACCGAACAACATCGTGATTGGCGGCGCGGCGGGGGCGGTTCCGCCTATGGTGGGATGGGTGGCGGTGACGGGCAGTCTGGACCTGCCGGCGGTGTACCTGTTTGCCATCATCTTCTTCTGGACGCCACCACATTTCTGGGCGCTTTCGCTGCTGATCCAGACGGACTACGAACAGGCGAAGGTGCCGATGCTGCCGGTAGTGTCGTCGCGCGGCCAGACCACGCTACACATATTCCTATATTCGATTGCGCTGACCGGGCTGACTTTGATGTTTGCGCTGCTGCCGCACGTTGGGGTCATCTACCTGGCATCGGCGGCGGCGTTGGGCGCGCCGTTCATCTGGCTGGCGTGGCGGTTGTGGCGGGAGGACTCGCGGGGTAGGGCGAAAGCGACGTATCTGTATTCGCTGGCGTACCTGGCCCTGCTGTTCGTGGCGGTGATGGTGGATAGCGTGGTAAAGTCAAGCCTGAGCGTTACGATTTAAGGCAACGCAACGGGCATGGCGGGCGGACATAACAGCGCATTCATGCGCAGGATTCCCCGGGTCGGTCAGGAAATGCGGCCAGTTCCGCCCAAATCTTCAATCAGCGGCGGCAGGTAATTGACGATAACGTCGTGTAGAATATCCAGCCGGATGTTGTAGTATTCGTGAACCAGTCGGTGCCGCATCCCGATCATGTGGGGCCAATCCACCTGCGGGTATCGGGCCAGCGTGTTGGAATCTGACTTGTAGGCCGCTTCGCCCACGTTCTCCACGAACTTGGACAAAGCGGCGCTTTTGACTACATCTGGCAAAACTCGGCGATGCTTGCCCGTAGTTCCGGTGTTACGGTGATTATCATAATTTGCGCTCCCGTGATGACGGTCTGACATCTATTGTAAATACCGGGCCTCGACCAACACTGCGTTAATCGCTCCCAAAATGCCCTGGCCGGCGCGGCCGGCAAATTGACAGGCATAGGCGCGTATGCTATGGTACGCGCCGCTAGTGAAATTTTGCACATACGGCGGCCACTGCTTTTCCGCCGTATCCGGGGGTTCACGATGGGGCTGTTGCCCTCCGCTGAGAAAGACTCACCGACCAACTCCGAGAAGGCCTTCGACCAAGCGCCAAACCGCCCTATATCGGTGAGCAATACCTCCGAATCTACCCCCCGCCGTTCCGGTCGCCGTTCGTTGATTGCGTTGGCGGTTCTTGGTGGTATTCTGGCACTGGCCGCCCTTGGTTGCGATGCCAACGCGCATCAATCCACGTTTGGCGTCAACGGACCGGTTGCCAGGGAGCAGTTGCTCCTTTTCAACGTGCTCCTCTGGACCATGGTTGCGGTATTCGTGCTGGTTGAAGGCGCGTTGCTGTACGCGGCAATCCGGTATCGCAGAAAGCCCGGGGATCCGTTGCCGCCGCAGACGCACGGTCACACTCCTCTGGAAATCGCATGGACGATTATTCCCACTATCCTGATCCTGGGACTGGGCATCTGGTCGGTGGTGGTGCTGTTCAAGCTGGAACCCGGAGAGGCCATCGCTTTGGCCAAAGAGCAAGGCAAGGAACCGCTGCACATCGAAGCCGTAGGCCACCAGTGGTGGTGGGAATTCCGCTACGAGGACGCTTACCCCGATCATGATCCCAACAAACCTGCCGAAGAGCAGATGGAACTGATTACCACCGCCAACGAGATGCGGATTCCTGTTGACCGGCCCGTCATCATGACGCTGAAGAGCGATGACGTGATTCACAGCTTCTGGATTCCCAAGCTCGCCGGCAAGCAGGACGTGGTGCCGACTCGCGCCAATCAGATGTGGTTCCTGGCCGAAGACGCGGGGATGTACTACGGTCAGTGCGCCGAGTTCTGTGGCACTGCCCACGCGCAGATGAAGTTCCGAGTTCACGCCATGCCCGAGGGAGAGTACAAAGCGTGGGTTGACGGCTGGGGAAAGCCTGTGGACTTGTCAAAAGCTGACAATCCAGCGGCGGCTCAAAGTGGGCAGTTGGTTTTCCTGGGCGACGGGCAATGCGTGACCTGCCACACGGTGGGCACGGCCGACCAGGTGAACGAGGTGGGCGAGGGTGTGCAGCACGCGCGGATGCAGACATATATTGCCTATACCGAATGGTTGAGTAAGCCGGCCGAGGAGCGCTTGGAAGACGTCCGCACCGGAAACGAGCCACCCACGGCGTTCGCCGCGCCAAATCTGACTGACCTTGCAGACCGTACTACCATTGGGTCCGGGCTGGTCGATCTAAACCGTGAGACGCTGCGCCAGTGGATCCGCAACCCTGATGACATCAAGCCGGGCAATCGCATGTCGGAACTGGCGGCCATTTACCAGACCCGACTGGATCACCGTGCTGACCTGAGCGAAGAGCAACTGAGCGACCTGGTTGAATACCTCATGGCCCAGGGGCATCTTCCGGTACAATAATCTAAACCAAGCAAACTGACACCGCTAACGCATGGCCATGGCCGCAACGACCGCGCTGTAGCGGAGGAACTGAAGAATGGTAACCATAACCGGCGTGATACCCCGCCCGAATACCTACACCGGCTTGTGGAGCTGGTTGACCACAGTTGACCACAAGCGTATCGGAGCGTTGTACGGCTTTTCCGCTTTCTTCTTCTTTATTGTCGGCGGCATAGAGGCCGGCATTATGAGGTTGCAACTGTCCACATCGGACGCCTCGCTGGTTTCGGCCGACTGGTTCAACGCCATGTTCACCATGCACGGCACGACCATGATCTTCATGGTGATCATGCCGTTTGGAGCGACCTTCTTCAACTTCCTGATACCGTTGATGATCGGGGCGCGGGACGTGGCGTTCCCCCGCCTGAACGCGTTCTCCTACTGGACTTTCCTGTTTGGCGCGCTGCTGATGCACGGAGGATTCCTGATCGGCCAGGTACCAGACGCGGGATGGTTCTCATACGCCAATCTGACCGCCGCGCCGTTCAGCGAGGGCAAGGGCCTGGACTTCTGGGCGCTCAGCCTACAGGTGCTGGGCGTAGCGTCGCTGGCCGCCGGTTTTAACTTCGTGGTTACCATCATCAATATGCGGGCGCCGGGCATGTCCTTGATGAGGATGCCGGTTTTCGTGTGGATGACGCTGGTGACGAGCATCCTGCTGGTGCTGGCGTTCCCCATCATTACGGTTGCGCTAATTGAGCTGACCGCGGACCGGCAATTTGGCGCCAACTTCTTCAACACCTCTGCGGGCGGCGACCCGATCCTCTGGCAGCATCTCTTCTGGCTCTTCGGCCACCCCGAGGTTTACATCCTGATCCTGCCGGCGATGGGCGTGGTTTCCGAAATTATCCCCACCTTCAGTCGCAAGCCGCTGTTCGGCTATCCGGTGGTGGTCTTCTCGGGTATCGTCATCGCCATCATGAGCTGGGCGGTGTGGAGCCACCACATGTTCACCGTAGGCCTCGGACCCATAGCCAACTCGGTGTTCACCATCACGACGATGCTGATTGCGGTGCCCACCGGCGTGAAGATTTTCAACTGGATCGGCACGATGTGGCAAGGTTCTATTGACCTGCGGACGCCAATGCTGATGGCCATAGGGTTTGTGGCGCTGTTCATCGTGGGTGGCCTTTCCGGCGTCTCCCACGCCGTATCGCCCTCGGACTTCCAACAGCAGGACACCTACTACATCGTCGCGCACATTCACTACGTGTTGTTTGGCGGCGCCATATTCGGCATTTTCGCCGGCATCTACTACTGGTATCCGAAGATCACCGGCAAGATGTACCACGAGACGCTGGGCAAAGTGCATTTCTGGCTGATGTTCATCGGTATGAACCTGACGTTCTTCCCCATGCATTATGCCGGGTTGAACGGGATGCCGCGCCGCATCTACACCTACGCCGAAGGATTCGGCTGGGAGGGTATGAACCTGCTGGCGACCATCGGCTACTTCGTGATTGTGATCAGCCTGCTGGTGTTCATCCACAACTTCTTCCGCAGCATCAAGAAGGGCGAAGAGGCCGGACACGACCCGTGGGACGCGCCGACGCTGGAGTGGAGCATCTCCTCGCCGCCGCCGGTTTACAACTTCGCCGAAGTGCCGGTGGTAAAGGGCCAGGACGCCTACTGGATCACCAAGCGGGAGGCTGCGGCGCGCGGGGAAACGGTGCCGGCCGAACCTCACGTTGACGTGTCCACTATCCATTTGCCGAGTCCCTCGTACTGGCCCCTGATTACGTCGTTTGGCGTCGTCTGGTTGGCTGGCGGACTGCTGATTGATGTTGGCTGGGACTACATCAGATTCCCGGTGAGCTTTGTTGGTGGTCTCATAACGATAATCGGCGTGATTGGCTGGTCGAATGAACCGCCGGCGGAAGAACACCACGAAGCCGAAGGGCATCACTAAAGCGATACGACCGAAGCGGCCCGAAACTGTTTCCGGCTACTCTGTAAACCGTTTCAAGCAGGAGGCGCCCGTTGGCCCACGTAGATACACACCACGCCCCGCCGGCGCATGAGCCGGAGGAGCACGCACCCGCCCACGCGGAGGAAACCACCACTGGCATAACCCACCGGAAGCTCCTGATGTGGGTGTTTCTCGGCTCGGACTGCTTGTTCTTCGGTTCCCTCATCGCCACCTACATGGTGTACCGCGGCCAGAGCATCGTCGGCCCTTACCCCAAGGACATAATCGACGTTCCCATCACCACCATAAGCACCTTCGTGTTGCTGATGAGTTCATTTGCGATGGTGATGGCGGTGGCTGCTGCCCGCAACGGCAATCAGAAGCGGCTCATACAGTGGTTGATATGCACCATCATCCTGGGCGGCGGTTTCATCGGTTTCCAGGTGTACGAATTCAACCTGTTCCGTGTTGAGGGGCTGAGATACGAAACCAACCTGTTTAGCAGCACGTTCTTCACGCTGACCGGGTTCCACGGCGCCCACGTTACGCTGGGTCTCTTCTGGCTGCTGTGCCTGACCATTATTTCCGCCCGCAACCCGGCGGGCCGGCCTTCCGCCGAAGACGTGGACATTGCCGGACTGTACTGGCACTTTGTTGACATCGTCTGGATCGTGATCTTCACCCTGCTGTATCTGATTGGCGGCTTCGACGCCGGGCCTGACGTCGCGCATGCCGCGGCCCAGGGCTGGCAATGGATCACCGGCGTTATCACCTAGCAATCGTCGTTCCGGCGGAAGCCGGAATCCAGGGACAAAACCCACAGGTTCCCAGGAGGCACTCACGCAATGAGCACTAACCCCGGCCACGAAGGCGCTCTGCCGCACGAAGAGCACGGCGGACACGAGGATGCCGGCATTGGGCGGTTCTTCTTCGGGCGCGTTCCGGAGGGAGTGCATGGTGGCCTGAAGCAGTACGGCATTCTGGCAATCTTCCTGGCGATTATCACGTTCATCGAGTTCATCATCATCGTCCCGGAGGGATTGCAGGGTTCGCCCATCGTGATTGCCCCGCTGGTGATCCTGTCGGTCATCAAGTTCTTCTGCGTCGTTGCGTTCTTCATGCACCTGAAGTTCGAGCATGAGCTGCTTTGGCAGATATTCGTGGCGGGCCTGGTGCTGGGATTAGTGGTGGCCCTGGCCCTGGTGCTGCTGTTCGGTGTATTTCGGCCAACGCCGCGCGAGTTTTCAGAGCCGCGGCAACAGCCTTTTGAACATCACGTAGCCGAGGCGCACCACGAATATGAGCCGCTCGTGATTCCTACGCCGTGCCCTGTTGGCGCCTGCCCACAGCCGGCGGCGCCCGGCGCTGCCACCACTGCGTCTTCACCCGGACAGTCATTGTTCGTGGGAGCCGCCGCCTGCTCGTCCTGCCACACGATTTCCGGCGTGGCACAGGGTGTCCTCGGTCCGCCGCTGGATGGCATAGGTTCCGCCGCCGCCAACCGGATACCCGGCTATTCAGCGGAAGAGTACATCCGGGAGTCGATTCTTGAACCGGACGCCTACGCCGCCGGCACCGCCGACGGACTGTCCCAGGACTATGACGGCAACCTGATGCTGTCAACAATGGCCGGAGTGCTGCCTTCGCTGTCCGATGAGGATATAGAAACCCTGGTGGAATACCTGCTGAGTCTGCAATAGCCACGTCTTGAGCTACATTGTTCAGCGAATCCCGATGTTTAGGGGCAGGTTTCAAACCTGCCCCTACTGATTGCCGACGCGCGTTGCCCGGCGGGTTGGCATTCCCGCTGCAACAGCGGTAAGATGCCGTTATCGGCAACCCCCATTTAACGGAGGACTTTCCCATGCTGGTTGATTTGATTCGCCTGACTGCCGCTGATGGAATGGAACTGGACGGCGCATTTTTCGAGCCGTCCCCGGACGCCAAACCGAACGGCCCCATTGACGCCGTTCTCTGTATCCACGGCTCGGGCCGCGCCTTCTACACGCCGGCTACGGCCAACATGGCCAACGACCTCCGCAGCCAGGGTTACGCGGCTTTGACTCTAAACACGCGGGGCCACGATACAGTCTGGGTGGACCGGCAAACCGGCGTCGCCGAGGGCAACGCCTACGAAATTCTGGACACGGGCCGCCAGGACCTGCGCGCCGGCATCGATTACCTGTCGAGCCGGGGATACCGGCGCATCGGAATCCTGGGCCATAGCATGGGCGCGGTCAAAGTCGCCTACTACGCGGCAACCGAAGCTGATGCCAGGGTCGTGGTGGTCATACCCGTTTCGCCGGTGCGCCTGTCGTGCTCGTACTACCTGGAGTCGGAGGACGCTGAGGAGTTCCGCGCCAATCTGGAGATGGCGGACCGGATGGAAGAGGAAGGCCGGGCCCTGGACCTGTTCTACGTTGACTTTCCAATCAAGGAGATGTTTTCGGCGGCGGCGTACCTGGACAAGCACGGGCCGCTGGAGAAATACAACATCGTCCAACACGCGCCCAAAATCCGAGTCCCGATGTTCGTACTGTCCGGGTCGTTGGAGACCCACACGCGACTGCTGGACGTTCCGCAGGACATGATCACCGCCGCGGTAAATAGCCCGCGCGCCGAATACCTGGTGCTGGAGGGCGGCAACCATTCGCTGACCAACATGATGCCTGAAGCCGGCGCTGCCGTGCTGGACTGGCTGGCGTCCCTGTCTGCGGCCGGCGTCTCGGCGGCGGCCAACTGACGCGATGGCCAAGCCGGCAGGGGAAGCGATCAGCGTCGTCCCGATAGGGTACGTGCGGAGCCGGTTCAGCGGCTATGCGCCGTCGGATGAAATGCGGCGGAAGACCTCCACGATCATCGTGTACCCGGAGTATGCGGATGGGCTGATGGGGCTGGAGCTGGGAGACCGGATTCTGACGCTGTTTGTGTTGCACCGGGCCGTTCCGTCGGGGTACGACCTGCGGCTGCACCCGGGACACAATCCGGTCAATCCCATTCGCGGGGTGTTCGCCACGCGCAGTCAATACCGGCCCAATTTCATAGCGGCAACCGTGGCCCGTATCGAATCGGTGGGCATCGATGAGGACACTGGAGAGGGAGTGGTGAAGGTCAAGGATTTGGATGCCCAGGACGGCTCGCCGGTGATCGACATCAAACGCCACTCCACCGCGTTTGATGATGGCGCGCAGCCTGGTTAGGCTTTTTGACACCACCGGGTGGTTCGGATACCATCGTGTGCGGTGTCTTTTTCCCTTGACGCGAACGGCTCAGGGGTATCCGGATACTTTGCCACGGTGTAGCGACCATGCCCATTTACGAATACCGCTGCCAAGCCTGCCATCGCGTAAGCAGCTTCTTTTTCAAGGTGGCCTCTGCGGTCAGCAGAGGCGTGAATTGCGAACACTGCGGCGATCCGGGTATGGAGCGCATCATGTCATCTTTTTCGCAGGGGCGTACCGAGGCGGACGAATACCGCAATCTGGACCCGCGCTACTACGAGATGGTGGACGACGCGCTGGGCAAGGCCTCACCCGGGTCCGACCCGGCTCACTACCTGCGGCAGATGGCCCCTTTCTCCGCCGCCGAAAAGAGTGGGGATCCCTACTTCAACGAATAGATGCTGCCGTTTTGCCGGCCCACTGTCTCAGGAGGCAAAAACTGAATGTCTGACGATGCTATCCCATTCCCGTCGTTGGCCTGGTTCGAGGCGCTGCAAAACCTGGTTAACGAGGACGCCGGCTACCGCCAATTTGGCACCGTGGACGCCGACATGGGAGTCAAGGTCGGCGAGGATGTGTACGTGGTCACCTTCGAGGCGTTCCAGTGTAAACAGGTTAGGGCGGGCAACGAGTACGACCTCATCAACGTGGACTTTTTCATCGAGATGGAATCGGATTCGTGGAGAATGATGCTCGAAAACATCAAAGCCAACGGCGGGGCCGAGGCTGGGCAGACGCTCGTAAGCCTGGACATGATCCACGAGATTTCCAACAACGCCACCGGCGATCAACTGCGGGCAGACCTGTTCTTCCGCTACAACCAGAGCCTCCAACACTTCTTCGACCTGTCCGCCAACCTGGAAACGACATTCTCCGACTAACGAGCCCCGAATAATGAGGAATATCGATGACCACTGCCGCAGTTCAAGACCAGGTGGGGATGGATCCCGCCGCCGTTCAGGAGCTGGAAAAACTCTTTCACCAGCAGATTGACCAGGGGTTGCATCCCGGCGCCGGGTTGGCCGTTTATCGCCACGGGAAACTGGCCGTGGACCTTTGGGGCGGCTTGGCGGACGATGCCGCGGGTACGCCGGTGAACGGCGATACCATGTTCATCCTGTACTCGTCCACGAAGCCGCTGGCGGCGGCATGTCTGCATATCCTGTGGGAGCGTGGCCAACTGGACTGGGATGACGCGGTGGCGAAGTATTGGCCCGGTTTCGCAAAGCACAACAAGGGCGGCGTCACCATCCGGCACATTCTGACCCACCGGGGCGGGTTCCCCGAGACTCCGCCGGAACTGTCTTGGGACCGCTGGCAGGACTGGGATTACGTGGTCAAGTGCATGGAGGACATCATTCCCGATTACCCGGCCGGGCAGATCATGGCCTATCATCCCCGCAACTACGGGTGGGTGATCGGCGAACTGGTGCAGCGCATCGACGGACGACACATCGGCGTGTTCCTGCGCGAGGAGATTCTGGACCCGCTGGGCATTGATGACGGGTACGTCGGGTTGCCGCCCGAACTAGAGCACCGGGTATCCCGCATCCACGCCATGGAAGACTGCGACCGGCCCGGCATGATACGTCCGTACAACCGGCCAGAGGTACACCAGGCAGTGCATCCCGCCGGGGGCGGTATCTTCGCAGCGCGGGGGCTGGCTCGGTTCTACGCCATGCTATGTAACGGCGGCGAACTGGACGGCGCGCGCATCATGAAGCCGGAGACGGTGGCTGAAGGAACGCGGCTACAACTGGAAGCCAACGACTTCTCGCTGGGCACGCGAATGCGCCGTTCGCTGGGTCTGGTGCTGGACGACAACCGGATGGGCGTCACGCCCAGCAATGGCGCCGGCACGTTCGGCCACGGCGGGGCCGGCACATCAGTGGGCTGGGCCGATCCGTCCATGGGCCTGGCGGTGGCCTACATCACCAACGGGTTCCGGGCCAGCGCAACCAACAATCCGCGTTTGGCCGTCATCTCGCGAGCGGTGCGGGCGGCGTGTAGGTAGCTGATGCCTGAAACCTACTTGTCAGTAGCCGAGATTGTAAAACGCATCGTTGACGGTCTCGTGCAAATCGTTACAGATTCTGGCAACGGCTCCGGGTTCGCGGTTTCCGCAGACGGCCTCATCATTACCAATGCCCACGTAGTGGGACGAGAACCGAGGGTGACGGTCCATATCGTCAATTGTGGAAGCCTTCCCGGCCAGGTGCTAGGCCGGAACGAGGTTCTGGACCTAGCCGTAGTCAAAGTGGAGCCACCCCGCGCGCTGAAGCCGATGCCTATGGGAGACCCGAACAGCGTAGAAGTTGGCGAGGAGGTACTCGCTCTCGGGTTTCCGCTGAGCGACACGCTAGGACAGGAGTACGCCGTCACCAGAGGCATAGTTTCGTCGCGCCGCACTTGGGACTCAGTAAGTTATTTCCAAACCGACGCGGCGATTAATCCTGGCAACAGCGGCGGCCCCCTGGTTAACCGGCAAGGACAAGTGATCGGCGTCAACACATCGTCGTACACCGGAGCTGACGGCATTTCCTTTGCGATTTCGGTTGCCGAAGTAAGGCAGAACTTACCATCTTTGGCATCGGGAGTTGATGTCCTGGTAGAGCCGACAAGAGAATGGTGGACCTACGAGAACGACCGTTACGGATACTGCTTGTTGGTACACCCCAGCTGGGATTTATATCACGAATCTGATGAAGAGCACGTTTTCATTACCCGGGATGATGGTGTCTCCGTTGTCGGTACAATTAGCATCTGGGCATTGCCATTGAGTAGGTATCGGACGCTGCCCGATATTGTCGAAGGGATGGTTGACGACCTCCATGAGGACGCGGTTAAGTGGGGATCATTTGATTTAGTCCATGTAGGTCACGATCCAACAACCGATGGGTACACAATAGATTATCTGTGGAGCGAAACTGCATATTCCGCTCTAACTCATAGCCGTGTTTTGGTTGTAGAATCCAGACAATACAGCAACTATTTTGTCTTTACTACCAATATACAGGCTTCTGTGCTTCAGTCGGTATGGGAGGAAGTTAGCGGAATGGAGTTTACCTACTGATGTCTTCCATCATCTACCACCTCGCCTTTCGCGCCGATTGGGAGGCCGGCTTGGCCGTCGGCGAATACTGCGCGCCATCGCTGGCGGAGGAGGGTTTCATCCACGCCAGCGGAGATGAGGAGCAGATGTTGCGGGTTGCGGCGCGGCTGTTCACGGGTCGTGATGATCTCCTCGTCCTGGATGTGGATACTGACAAACTGCCGGAAGACTCGCCGGTGATCCGGGAACCTGCTCGGTCCGGCGAAATCTATCCGCACGTGTACGGGCCGATCAATCCTGACGCGGTGGTGCGGGTGCGGGCGCTGTTTCCCGATGCCGATAACCCGGGTGTCTTCACGTTGGCCGATGCCGGCTGATTTGGGCTGAGGCTAGACATCCGTTACTCGGACGAGCAGCTGGCGATCATCAGGGGGGTTATATCCTCCCTGCCGGCTCTGGATCCCTTCAGCATCTCCCTGCGTGACGAGGCAGTTGCGCGAGGTGACTGCCCCCAACGATTGTGGCCGCTCTGGCCCATGGAACGAACGGACGGCGAGTTGTGGCGTCTGCTCATCGAGGACGATCTCATCGAGCGGTTCTCAGTGTATGGCCTGTTCCCCGCCGCTTATCCGCTGGTGTATGGTCAGGATTCGCCGGATCCCGCCATACGATACGACGGCAGGACGCGCGGGCGCGTCGCCATTATCAACGGCGGTGCGAACGCGGTAGTCATCAAACCGTGCCAGAGCAGCCGCGAGGCGGAAATCGCCGCCGTGGCCGGTGAGTTGAGCGTCGGGCCGGTCCAACTGCCCACCATTGGCGGGTTCCTCACCGAGGAATTCGTTGATGGACGGTTCCTTACCGACCTGTCGGCGGAGGAAGCCACCCAGGAACGGATGCGCTCGGTGGGGGTAGCGTTGGCCGATGCGCTGGCCCGCCTGCACGCCGCCGACATCTGCTACAACGATGCGACGATAGCCGACCCGGAAGGCCGTTCCCACATCATTCTGCGTCCCGGCGGTGAAATCCGGTTGATTGACTTCGGGGTCGCTCTGCTGCTGGACAACCACCCGGAAGCGTTGACGTTTGAGGATGCCTGGAATGCGGCGCGCACCGACCCCATGTTCCGACTGTTCCGGCAGATGGCCGGCGGCGACGATGACGCGGCACTCGCAAGGTTCGTTGCCGACTACGGCCGGCGTCTGGCGGGCCAATCGGCGGCGGAGATTCAGTCGCGGGATTGGCGGATCGCTGAGGAGGGGGCGTCCATCATCGCGGTCCGGTACGGGCAAGTGGCGGCGGATGCGTTGCGGGAAGGGCTAGCACAACGCCCTTGATTGCGCGGGGCTCTGGATTCCCGCGAAGGCGGGAATGACGATATGCCCGAACATGGCCCGGTGGACAACCGCCCGGCGCCGGCTTACTATGCCCGTATCACTCGCTCACTCATTCCCCTTCAAGGAGCAAACCTATGCAAACCAGGCAGATGACCGCCAGCGCCTCTCGACTCATGGTTGAGCAGCTTGTGGCGTCCGGCGTCAAGTACGTGTTCAACAACTCCGGCTCACGCGAGGCGCTCTTCTTCGACGCGCTGCACGCCCGCTCCGACATCCACGGCATCCTGGGCCTGCATGAGGGCGCGGTTACTGCCATGGCCGGCGGCTACACCCAAGCCGACCTTGCTCCGGGCGTGATGGTGGTCCACCTGGGCGCGGGCCTTGCGCAGGCTATGGGGCAGTTGATCAACATCTGGACGGGCAGTCTGCCGGTGGTGGTAATCACCTTCGCCGGGGACACCGGCAGCTTCGCCGGTAAGATCAGCCTGGACGTGAGCCACAACGCCGGGCCGACGGCTATCGCCGCGCCCATGATGAAGGCCAACTGGACGGTCATTGAACCCGAAGGTCTGCCGGCTGCCGTTGAGCGTGCCCTGCGCGTCGCCATGACTCCGCCGGTGGGGCCGGTACACCTCGCCGTGTACGACCGACTGCTGGGGCCGCAGGAACACACAGCGAACATTATTGATGGTGGCCTGCCGGAATTTCGCGCCGGCTACCCGTCGGCTTCCGATGTGGAGGCCGTGGGCAGCGCCCTGCGCAACGCTCAGAGGCCGATGATGTACGTGGGCGACGGCGTCTGGAAGAGTGGAGCCATTGCCGAGGTTACCGCGCTGGCCGAGCGATTCGGCGTCCCTGTAGTCGGCGATCCCCGGGCATTTCCCATCAAGCACCCGCTGCACGCCGGAGGGCGGCGACTGGAGCAGGCCGGGGACATCGACCCGGACCTGATCGTGTGCATTGGCGTAACGCACAACGGCGCGGGCAACGCCAGCGATTACACTGCGTTCTTCAACGCCCAGCGCACCATCGCCATCGGCGCGGACGCTGAGAACTTGGAGAACATCCCCGGCCTGGACCTGGCGGTGCTGGCCGACGAGAAGCGTGCCGCACAAAGCCTGCTGGACGCTACCGATGCTGACGATATGTCGGACCGGCGCAGCAGAGCCAGGGAGGAAGTGGCGTCCCTGCGGGCACGGCTGCGGGCCAACGCCCAGAATGTTCCGCCGCAGGAGGGCAGGGTCCGTGCGGTGGCGCTGGGCGACGCTCTGGATGCGGCGTTGGAGCGGCGCGGTGGCGGCCTGGTCACAATCGAGCAATTTGCAGTCGCCCAGGACATCCTGGACAACACCGGCGACGCCGGCAACAACCAGTACATCCGCCCCGCCGGTGGCTCCGAGGGCTACGGAGCCGGCGCGGCCATCGGGGCCAAGCTGGGCGCGCCGGACAAGCCGGTGGTCGGCCTGGTGGGCGACGGATCGCTGTACTACTCCGATCATGCGCTATGGACGGCGGCCAGCCATAGCGTTCCGGTGATGTACGTTATCTCTAACAACGGCGCCTACGGCATTGTCGCCAACTCGTGGTATAACGCGGGGGCGCAGATGAAGGACACCGGCGAGTATCGCGGCGTGGTGTTGGACAACATCGACCCGGTGAAGTTGGCCGAGGGCTATGGAGTGGAGGCTGCGGACGCCACCGACGAAGCCACCATTGGTGAGGCCATTGAGCGGGGCCTGCGGGTGGTGGAGGACGAAAAGCGTCCGTACCTGTTGAACGTGCATCTGCCGCTGGGCCTTCCGCCGGGAGGCCGACCGGGGCAGATTTACAGCCTGAGCGGGGAAATTGGATAGGCAACGCGAACTTGCCAAGTCTTGCCCCCTGCAAAGTGTCCGTGTAACAATGTCAAAAATCAAATTCGTTGCGGAAAAGGGAGGAGATTATGGGTTACACACCGAGAAATCTGGGACACGTCAACATCTTCGTCCGCAATGCGGAACGGTCCCGCGAATGGTATGAGGACCTGCTGGGCCTGCACACCTACGGGTTCTTTCCCGGGCGCGCCGCCTTCATGTCCGCCGACCTGGGGAACTCCCATGAGATCGCGCTGACGCAGGTCGGCGATGACGCCATGGGGCCGCAGGGTGGACAGGTGGGCCTGAACCACATGGCCTGGTACATGGACACGCTGGACGACCTGGCGGAACTGTATCACCGGGTCAAAGAAAAGGGCATCGCCATCGATCGGGTGTCCGACCACGGCCATGCCATCGGCATCTACATCCGCGACCCCGACGGCAACGGCATCGAGCTGTCCTACGAAATGCCCCGCGAACAGTGGGGACACGACGAGAGCGGCTACATGATCGGCGGCACTGAAAAGGGTCGCCTGTCGGGCCCGTGGGATGAGGAACTGGCGGCGCTGGTTGGCGCGGCCCACTGACACGGGCAAACATGCGCACAAACGTAGGGGCGGGTTTCAAACCCGCCCCTACAATTTTGTGAACGGTTTGCTTGCTACTTGAAGTGGGGCATCACCTGTTCGCTGATGAGGCGCAGCGAGTTTTTCACCCGGTCGTAGGGGATGCGGCCACCGTAGTTAACCTCCATGACGACACCGGTGACGCCGAAGTCTTCCTGGTAGCCTTGGAACCGCTCGACGATCTCGGCGGGGGTGCCGAAGGCCACCCGCTGCCGCAGGACGTCCGCGTAGGGGGTGTTGGCCGTGCGGCGGATGCGTTCAGCGGTTTCTTCGCTGGCGGCGGTTTTCACCAACTCGCTGGCCGCGTACTGGATGGCCGACATGGCGCTGGCTTGAGGCTCCGAGTGGGCCTGTTCGGTGGTCTCAGCAGCATACACGGGGATGCGGATCGCGATGTCGGCGGTTCCGGTGTGGCCGGCCTCGGCGCGGGCGGCGTTGTAGGATGCGATGCGCTCCTGCAACTGCGCTTTGGCGGTGTTGGCACTCACGAAAATCGGGTGTCCCAGCTTCCCGATTAGCGGAAAGGTGTCCTCGCCAGCCACCGCGACGCGAACCGGCGGGTAGGGCTGCTGGAAAGGCTTGGGGACCACCGTAACGTCCTGGTAGCTGTGGAACTCGCCCTCATGGGAGAATTCGTCGTTGTTCCACGCCTTCATGATGATTTCCAGCGCTTCCAGGAACCTGGCGCGGCTCTCCGAGTAGGGTACATTGTATCCCTCGTAATACTTGGTGAGTCCGCTGCGCCCGATGCCGAACTCGAACCTGCCCTTGCTGATGTGGTCAACGGTGGCAGCTTCCTCGGCGACGCGCAGGGGGTTGGTGAGCGGTAGCACCTGCACTGCGAGTCCGGTGCGGATGCGCCTGGTGCGGGCCGCGATGGCGCTGGCGATGACCATTGGCGATGCGAGGACTGCGCGCTCGGGGCTGAAGTGGTGCTCGGCCAGCCAGACGGTATCGAAGCCCATCGCCTCTGCGTCGGCGATCTGGTTGAATGACTCGTCGAATGCCTCCGCCTGGGTTTTGTTTTCGCCGACGTGGAAATCGGTGAACATGCCGAAATTCATAGCGTCCTCCCTGGCGCAATGCCGCGCACGGTAAGCACGATTATAGTGTTTGCCGGTTTCGCCGTCATCCGTAGGGCGACTCTTTTCAACCCCACCGCCGTGCTTTATCCTTGTCCGAGTTTCAAAATACGCAAACCAACGTTACAACAGGTGACGAAATGAAGTACGACGTTGTTGTTATCGGAGCGGGTTCAGGCGGCTGCGTGGTCGCTTCCCGGCTGGCCGAGGACCCGAACCGCTCGGTGCTGCTGCTGGAGGCAGGCCCCGACTATCCCGAGTACGAGCACTACCCCGACGACCTGAAATTCGGCTACAAGCCGGACGCATCAGCTCAGGGTGCGCCCCACAACTGGACCTGGTGGGCCCAGGGTTCCGCGGAGCAAACTGATATGCTGCCGGCGCCGCGGGGCAAAGTCGTGGGCGGCACCAGCGCCATCAACGGGCAGGTTCTGCTGCGCGGCGTGCCCGAGGACTACGATAGCTGGGCGGCTGAGGGTAATGACGGCTGGGGCTTCGTGGACGTGCTTCCCTACTTCCGCAAGATGGAAACGGACCTGGACATCAGCGACGACTTTCACGGATCGGAAGGACCGATACCGGTGCGCCGCTTTGCCCGGGAGACGTGGCTACCTTTCCAGCAGGCGTTCGTGCGGTCTTGCCTGGAGGCGGGGTATCCTGCTGACGAGGATATGAACCATCCCGATTCGGGCGGCGTTGGGCCGATTCCCATGAACAACCCCGAAGGCGTGCGGATGAGCACCGCGCTGACCTTCCTGCGGGAGGTTCGCCACCGGCTCAACCTGACGGTTCGGCCCAACGTCGTAGTACGGCGCATCCTGTTTGAGGGCAATTCGGCAGTGGGCGTCGAAGTGGAGAGCGGCGGCGAGACCTTCCAGGTTGAGGCCGGCCAGATTGTACTCAGCGCCGGCGCAATGGCGTCGCCGCAGATCCTCATGCTTTCGGGCGTTGGCCCGGCAAACCATTTGCGGGAGATGGGCATTCCAGTGGTACACGAACTGCCCGGCGTGGGCCAGAACCTGCGGGACCATCCCATCGTCGCGATCATCGCCAAAGTGCGGGACGACCACGAGCAGGACCCGCTGGCGCCACGTACCCAGACGGCGCTCCGCTACACCGCCACCGGCTCGCCCGACCGCAACGATATGCAGATCACGGCGTCGTCCTTTTCGACACCCATCGGCGGCGCAGATCCCTTCGAGCCGGGCGGCGTGCGCATCCAGTGCATCCTGGAACTGGCCGACGGCGCCGGAGAGGTGCGGTTGTCGGCCAACGATCCCCATGTGCAGCCGTCCTTAAACTACCGATACCTGGAGCCGGAACGGGACCGGGAGCGGCTGCGGGAGGCCGTGCGGATCAGCGTGAACCTGCTGGAGCACGACGCCTTCGGTTCCATCGTGGAAGAAATCCAGCAGCCGGCGCCGGAGGATCTGGCATCTAATGATGCCCTGGATAATTGGATGCGGCGAACGGTGTTCAACACCACCCATGCGTCGGGCACCTGCAAGATGGGGCCGGCGAGCGATCCAATGGCGGTGGTTGATCCACACCTCAACATCCACGGTTTGGAGAACATCAAGGTTGCCGACGCGTCGGTGATGCCCAACGTGATCCGCGCCAACACCAACTGCACCACCATTATGATCGGCGAACGCTGCGCCGACTGGGTGAAGGCAGGGACGTAGATCGAGCACTATGAAGTCAGACCGTAGGAGCGGGTTTCAAACCCGCCCTTGACATCGACAACGGCGCCAAAGGATTTGAACGGATGAAATGGGAGTATCGAGTTGACAAAATGCCGATCCGCTCCGGTGGTTTCGTGGGCAATGGGATGAACGTGGACGCAGTGGACGAGGAGTTCCTGAACGAATGGGGCGCGTTGGGTTGGGAGCTGGTATCGGCCATGCCGTTGTTCGTGCCGCAGAACCCGACGGATTGCTTCGTTTATTATTACTGGAAGCGGCGGGTGGGCGAGTAGGCCAGAGAGGCATCCTTCGACAGGCTAAAGACGAGCGGTTGATGCACAGGTTTCTTGACAGCGCACAGCCCATTCCGTAGCATTGAGCCATTCAGTTGACGGAATGAGACACTAGGATCGCGTTTTGCTGACCGGTCCACTTGAGGGGGTGAACCGATGGCTAATCGAGAAGACATCGCGCTGATGGGCCATCTGATGCGGCGGGCCGGATTTGGCGCCAGCCACGATGAACTACAGGACATGGCGGAAAGTGGGTATGAAGCCACGGTAGAAGACTTGCTCAATCCGGAGCGGTTCGACCCGGTGGACGACGACCTGCTGTTCCGCTACATGCCCGGTTACGAAGGCGCGCTGGGGCCGCCGCTGAATCAGGCGGAGTGGGTCTATCGGATGATTAACACTGAGCGGCCGCTGGAAGAGAAGATGGCACTGTTCTGGCACCAGCTCTTCGCCACCGGCAACTCCAAGGTGGACAACCCGCCGGAGTTGACCCAGCAGATCGCCATGTTCCGGCGCGTCGGGCTGGGCAGGTTCCGCGACATCCTGGTGGAACTGGCGCAGAATCCGGCCATGATCTTCTGGCTGGACAACAACGGCAACCACATGGGCGCTATCAATGAGAACTGGGGCCGCGAGTTGCTGGAACTATTCTCCATGGGGGTGGGCAACTACTCCGAAGACGATATTAAGGAGGCGTCGCGGGCTTTCACCGGCTGGACTATCGGCCCGAAGATTCCCCGCAACCCGCTGGGTCGCTTCTACTGGAATTTCGAGTACCGTCCCGAAGACCACGACGACGGCGAAAAGACGTTCCTGGGGCACACCGGCAACTTCGACGGCCAGGACATTGTGGACATCGTCGTGAACCAGCCGGCTACGGCGCGGTTCCTTTCGCGGCATCTCTATAACTTCTTCGTGGCCGACGAGCCGCAGGTGCCCAGCTGGAACATCACGCCGCCCAACGATCCTGACGCCATCGACCAGTTGGTGGCGGCCTACGATGAATCGGACGGAGACATCCGCGCGATGCTGCGGGTGTTGTTCAACTCGGACTTCTTCAAACAGGCGCGTTTCAGCCGTGTCAAGAGTCCCGCCGAATTGGTGATCAGCACGGCGCGGCTGGCCGGCAATTTCAACGCGCCTCGTCCTGGGTTCAACTCGCTGGCCTTCGAGTGCGCCTACCAGGGACAAGAACTTCTGAATCCGCCCAGCGTGGAAAGCTGGCACACCGGCAGTGAATGGATCGACGGCGGCGCGTTGGTGCGCCGGGTGAACTTCGCGGCCAACCTGCTCGGTGACGTGTCGCTCCCTGGTGTGCGGTCCATCGTAGATAACCTGCGGAGCCAAGGATCCCTGACTCCCGAGGAGTTGGTGGACGCATGCCTGGATCTGGTCGGGCCCATTGAAGTGGGAGCAGGCACACGTTCCGAGTTGCTAGACCAGGCGCGTGAAGACGGCGAATTGCGGTGGGATACCGAAGAGGACTCCGCCGAATCCGAAAAGCGCGTTGGCGTGATGTTGGCGCTGATCGCCGCATCCCGCGATTTCCAGTTTGCATAAGAGAATACCCCTCACCCCAGCCCTCTCCCCTTGTGGGAGAGGGGGTTTAGAGTAGCAGGGAGGAGAACGAATATGGCGACGACGACGAAAGACCCGGTGGTGGTCGTGCTCCAGATGACGGGGGCCAACGACTACCTGAATACCATCATCCCCTACACCAACGAGCACTACTACGACGCTCGACCCAAGGTTGGTATCCCCGCCGACCAGGTGTTGCCCATTGACGACCAGGTGGGTTTCAACCCCAACATGGGGCCGATCAAGAAGTTGTGGGACGACGGCACGATGGCCATCATCCACGGCATCGGCTATGAGAATTCGCCGCGCTCACACTTCCGCTCCATGGATATCTGGCACACCTGCGAGCCTGACATCGTGGGCACGGAAGGCTGGGCCGGCCGCGTCATTCGTGACCTGGATCCGCGTGGCGAGAACGTGCTCAAGGGCGTGAATTTCGGGCAGGGGCTGCCGCGGGCGCTGGCGTTGCGCGGGACTCCCATAACGTCCGTCTCGAACCTGGCATCTTACGGAGTATTGTCCAGCGTGCCCGGCGTTGCGGCGGAAGAAGAGCATAACAAGATTCTGGATCGCTTCGCCCGCATGTACTCTCCCACCGTCGGCACCGGCCCGACCATGGACTACTTGGGGCAGACCGGGCGGGACGCTCTCAAGGGCGCTGACATCATCCGCAGCGCCCCGGAGCAGTACACGTCCACCGTGGAGTACGCAGACACGCCCATTTCCAAGTACCTGAGGGACATTGCGCAAGTCTATCTGGCCGACCTGGGCACGCAGATGTTCTACACCCAGCACGGCAGCTTCGACTCGCACTTCAACCAGCCGCCGATGCACACCAAGCTGTGGATCGATATGTCCCGCGCCATCAGCGACTTCTTTGACGACCTGGCTGAGCATGATGCCGGCGACAACCTGATCATGGTGCTGTTCACCGAGTTCGGCCGGCGCGTCAAGGACAACGGCACCGGCACGGACCACGGAGCCGGCGGCGCGGCCTTCGTGATCGGCAATCAGGTGAAGGGCGGCCACTATAGCGCCTACCCGTCGCTGCGGCCCGAGGACCTCACGCAAGGCGATCTTGAGCCCAATTACGACTTCCGAGGTCTTTATTCCACCGTCATCGAAAACTGGCTGGGCTTGGACGCCGTGCCAATCGTCGGCGGAAATTTCGAGAAGCTGGACTTCGTGTAGGGCGGGTGGATTCCCGCTTTCGCGGGAATGACGGGATCCTTCGACAGGCTCAGGATGAGCGGTTGAAAGCAGGGAGGTCAACAATGCTTACCACAGTGGCGGCCGGCCGGGTCTTTGACTACAACTACTGCATCGGCATGTACGGCATGTCCGGCCAGGGCTTCTGGTCGCCTCAGGACTTTGCGCTGGGCGATGACAACGTGATGTACGTGATCAGTCGCGGCGCGGAAGAACTGGGGCAGCGGATCAGTCGCGTCACCCAAGATCACCAGTTCCTCGGCCAGTTTGGCGCGAACGGCCGTGGAGACGGGCAATTTATCTGGCCGCGCTCCATCACGCTTGACAACGATGGCAACGTGTACGCTTCCGACGATTTTCTGAATCGGATTTCTGTGTTCGACCCTGAAGGAGGTTTCATCTCCTGCTGGGGCGAATCCGGCAGCGGCAAGGGTGAGTTGAACGGCCCGTGCGGAATGGCATTCGACGCCGACGGAAATATGCTGGTGGTTGACAGCCAGAACCACCGCATTCAGAAGTATACCCACAAGGGCCAGCAGGTCAGCAGTTTCGGGAAGCACGGCGACGGCGACGGCGAGTTCAACCTGCCCTGGGGCCTGTGCCTGGATCCTGATGGCAACGTGTATGTGGCCGACTGGAAGAACGACCGGGTGCAGAAGTTCGACGCCGATGGCAACTTCCTGCTCAAGTTCGAAGCTGCGCCTCGTTCGGGGGTCGGCGATCTGCACGGTCCCACCGGAGTGGCCGTGGACTCTGAAGGCGACGTTTACGTCACCGACTGGGGCAACCACCGGCTACAGGTGTACGCACCCGATGGCCGGTTCATCACCTCGTTGGTGGGCGACGCCCAGCAGCCCTCACCGTGGACGCAGACGTACATCGACGCCAACCCCGATATCGTGAAGGCGCGGCGCCGGGTCAACTTGGAACCCGAATGGCGCTTCCGCCGCCCGGTGTCGGTTCGGGTTGACGAGAACGACCGTATTTTCGTCTTGGAGGCCAACCGCCACCGCATCCAGGTGTACGACAAGGTGAAGGACTACGAGGAACACCCGCTGAATCTGTAAAACAGATCCACGGATCGCTATTCGGTTAGGGGCGGCGCATGCGTCGCCCCTACGTTGTGGACGCTATAATACCGCGCAACATCAGGCTTCCCAACCACGTTCATTGAGGGAGGAACGTCATGACCCAACAAGCAACCAGGATCGATGCCGGCCGCACCGCCGTCCTGATCATGGACTTCCAGCAGCGGATCATCAGCAACGTGGCCTCCGAGCCGGATGCAGTGGTGTCTAACGCCGCTCGCACCCTGGCGGGCGCAAGAGCGGCCGGCATTCCGGTGATCTACGTGGTGCATCGCGGAGGGCCGTTCGCCGAGTATGCGCCTGACGTGGAGCTGCACGAAGGCGTAACGCCGGCGGAAGGTGAACTGGTCATCACCAAGGTGCGCCCCGGCCCGTTCTCCACCACTGCGCTTGACGTCACTCTGCGGGAGATGGGACGAGATAATTTGGTAATCATGGGCGTGGCCACCAGCGGCTGCGTATTGTCATCGGTGCGCTGGGCTGTTGACGTAAACTATTCCTTCATTGTGGTGTCCGACGCCTGCTCCGACGGAGACCCGGAAGTGCATCGCGTCTTGACCGAAAAGGTGTATCCACGGCAAGGGACGGTGATGACCACTGAGGAATTTTTGGCGGCAATCTGACCCGCTTGCAGTTGAGGTTCCTCGATTCCGGCTTTCGCCGGCATGACGAGAATCGGGGCGGGAATGACAGAAAAGGTTGTAATGACGCGATCCTTCGACGAGCTCATGATGAGCGGTGGAACGGGGAATGACATTAGCCTCAGAAGGAGCATCCATGAAGTACGACGTTATCGTGATTGGGGCCGGTTCCGCCGGCGGAACCATGGCCACCCGGCTGTCCGAGGACCCCGACCGCTCGGTGTTGCTGCTGGAGGCTGGGCCGGATTACCCCGACCTGGAGCAGACGCCCGACGACCTGAAATTTGGCTACGCGCCACGCGCATCCGAAATGGGCGCGCCTCATAACTGGTCCTTTGTGGGCACGGGGACGCCGCGCCAGAGCGAGCCGGTGAACGTGCCTCGTGGTCGCGTGGTGGGCGGCACCAGCGCGATCAACGGCCAGGTGTTCCTGCGGGGCGTGCCCGAGGACTACGACAACTGGGCTTCCTGGGGCAACGACGAGTGGAGCTACATAAACGTGCTACCATACTTCCGCAGGCAGGAGACCGACACCGACATCAACGACGACTTCCACGGATTCGACGGGCCGATCCCGGTGCGCCGACATCGCCGGGAAAACTGGCTGCCATTGCAGGAGGCTTTCCATAACGCCTGCTCCGACATCGGCTACGCGGAGGTGTATGACCATAACCATCCCGATTCCACCGGCGTCGGTCCTTTCCCAATGAACAACCCTAACGGCGTGCGGATGAGCACCGCGCTGACCTACGTGAATCCCAATCGACACCGGCTCAACCTGACCATCCGCGCCAACGTGCGGGTGCGGCGCATCCTGTTTGAGGACGATTCGACAGGCTCACCGCGAGCGATTGGGGTGGAGGTGGAGAGCGGCGGAGAGACGTTCCAGATCGAGGCCGAGCAAATCGTCCTGTGCGCCGGCGCCATCGCCTCGCCCCAGCTGTTGCTGCTGTCCGGCGTCGGCCCATCTGAAGAGTTGCGTGGCTTGGGCATTCCGGTCGTGAAAGACTTGCCGGGCGTGGGCAAGAACCTGCGCGACCATCCCCTCGTGCCGGTACGAGTCAAGGTAAAGGACGACTTCCCGCTGGATCCCGATGCTCCTCGCATCCAGACGGTGCTGCGCTATACGGCCAGCGGCTCAGATGCACGCAACGATATGCAGATATTCCCGTCGTCGTTCTCCACGCCGCTGGGCGGCGATCCGTTCGACAACGAGGGCATCCGACTCACTTGCATGATGGAACTGGCCGAGAGCGCCGGCGAACTCACGCTGCAATCCACCGACCCGGACGTGCAACCGTATATCGATTGCCGTTACCTGGAGGCCGACTGGGACCGTGAGCGGATGCGCGAGGCCGTGCGGATAGTGCTGCGCCTCCTGGATCACGAACAGTTTGGCAACATCTACGATGCCCTGATCTCACCCACAGCGGACGATCTGGTCTCCGACGAGGCGCTGGACGACTGGATGCTGCGAGAAGTCTGCATCGGGCAGCACCTGTCAGGCACGTGCAAAATGGGGCCGGACAGCGACGCGATGGCGGTAGTGGACCAGTACTGCCGTGTCCACGGCATCGAGAACCTGCGCGTGGCGGATGCATCGGTGATGCCGGACGTCATCCGCGCCAACACCAACTGCACGACTATCATGATCGGAGAGCGGGTCGCTGAGTGGATTAGGTCTGACCGGTAGGGATTTTCTCGCTGAACCATTAATGGCGAGTTCGGTCACTGGATTCCCGCTTTCGCGGGAATGACGATGGGAGTGGCCGGAATGACGGTCTTAAATTATCCGCATGCGCCTGCCCTACGAATACGACTTGCGGAAACTGCTGGGTGACGCCACCGGCGGGGTGACCACGGCAGTGACGGTGCTGCCGATGGCGCTCGCCTATGGTGTCGCTACCGGGTTGGGGCCGATTGCCGGCATGTACGGCGCCATCGTAGTGGGGTTCTGCGCGTCGGTTTTCGGCGGCACCCCGGCACGGATTGCGTATCCCGCCGCGGCCATGGCGGTGGCGATGATGGTGGTGTTGTCCAAGCACGCCGATAGCCTATCCGAGGCTTTGACCATCGTCATGCTGGCTGGGCTGATTCAGATAGCGCTGGGCGTTCTGCGGATTGGACGTTTCGTCACCTACACACCGTACTCCATGATTGCCGGATTCACCTCCGGCATCGGCGTGATTATCATCCTAGTCCAAACTCTGCCCTTCCTGGGCGCTGACGCTGCATCGGGTGGGATTTTTGGCATCTTACGCTTCTGGCCGGAGGCATTGTTCGCGCCAAACCTGCACGCCGTTATCATAGGGCTGACGTCGCTGGCAATCTGCGTGTTTTGGCCCCGGCAGCTGGGGCGGTTTGTGCCTGGGCCGCTCCCGGCCTTGGTCGTCGGGACCTTGATGGCGGCGTTGTGGCTGCGAGACGCGCCAGTGATCGGAGCGCTTCCCCAGGGTCTCCCTTCCCTGCACATGCCGGAGATGGCGCCCAGTGAGTTGCTGAATGCCGTGCAGCCGGCGCTGATCCTGGCCCTCATCGGATCGATCAACAGCCTGGTTGCCTCGCTGGTGGCGGACTCGCTGACCCGCACCCGCCATAAATCGAATCGGGAGCTTGTCGGACAGGGCATCGGCAACGTAGCGGCAGGACTCCTGGGAGCGCTTCCCGGCGCCGGCGCCACGACGGGAACCACGGTCAACATCCGCTCCGGCGGCAGGAGCCCGGTCTCCGGCGTGATCTACGCCAGCGCGTTATTCGTCCTGGTCCTGGGTCTCGGGAAAATCGCCGAACCGATACCTTTGGCCGCATTGGCCGGCGTCTTGATCAAGGCAGGTTGGGACATCATAGACTGGCGGCTCATCAAGCGGGTTCGACACGTTCGGCGCGATTACCTGCTGGTGATGCTGTTCACCCTGTTCCTCACCGTGTTCGTGAACTTGATTACCGCCATCGTGCTTGGTCTGATCGTCGCCGCGTTCGCTCGCGCCCGTGAATCGGAGCAGCGTGAACTGAGCAGCGTCATATCGGTGCCGCTGCTGGATCGCGAGTTCTTCACCGGAGACCCCAATACCGACACCCGCGCGGGCGATGAATTCCAGGCGCGTGTAGGGCTGGTCGATTTGCGCGGCGAATTTTCCTTTGCATCCGCCAGCCAACTAGCATGGCTGGTGGGGGCCGATATTGAACAGCACGAGATCGTCATTTTCGATTTTTCCAATACCGTAGATATGGACGACAGCGCGGCTTTGGTAATGGAGCGGCTCATTGACGCAGCCATGGCCACCAATACGGAATGTATCGTGCTCAGTCTGTCGGGCGCAGTGGGGGATACGTTGAGGTCGTTCAACGTCTTCAGGAGGGTTCCAGCCGAAAGGTTTGTGGATGATCTGGTATCCGCCAGGGAACTTGCCAGGGGTCTGCTCAACGGGAGTGGCGACTAGCTTTGCCGATATTGTCGTATTGAGCCGCCACGTCTGAATCCATCTGATAAACTCCGTAATAACGCAGAGATAGCCCAGCATCGAATAGCAAGCCACTCTTCCGCGAAGGAGCAATGCAAATGTCCGTAGGAATAATCGTTCCCCTGCCCGCCTATACCCTCGACCCGGCGTTTATCGCCAGAAAGGCGGAGGAGTTGGGCTTCGAGTCCATCTGGTATCACGAGCATCCCATCCTGCCGGTGACCAGCGCTAGCCCGTTCCCTGCCACTGGCGGCGAAATACCCTGGACGTACCGGCACTTCTCGGATCCGTATATGTCGTTAGCGATGGCGGCCGCCGTAACCGACCGGATCAAGCTCTGCACCGGCATCACACTGGTTCCGGAGCGAAACCCGCTGATACTGGCCAAGCAGATCTCGGTGCTGGACCGGCACAGCAATGGAAGGTTCGTCTTCGGCATCGGCGCTGGCTGGAACCGCGAGGAAACTGAGATGATGGGCGGCGACTTCGATCACCGCTGGACACAGACTGAGGAGGCCATTGGCGCGCTCAAGGAACTGTGGACTCAGGAACAGGCGGAGTTCCACGGCAAGTACTACAACTTCCCGCCCGTGTACATGTATCCCAAGCCGGTGCAGCAGCCCAACCCGCCCATCCTGCTGGGCGGCAACGCGCGCAACGTCCTGCGGCGGGTGGTGCGCTATGGCGACGGCTGGCTTCCCAACCGGACCACGCCGGCCCAGATCGAGGACAGCCGCCAGCAACTGGACGCCCTGGCTGCGGAGCGGGGCCGCGACCCCCAGGCGCTGACTATATCCGTATTCGGCCAGCCGCCGGAAACCACCCGGCAGACGGTGGATGACTTCCTCAATGCCGGCGCGCTACGCGTCTGCGTATGGCCCAACCATTCCGACAGCGAGGAAGAAATGGGGGAGCAGTTGGAGCGCATGGCGGAGGAGTTGGTGCGGTAGGGCGTCCTGCGCTAAGTCGTTGGAAACCTAGACACTTCTGATGCAAAGAATTCTGGATTCCGGCGAGGGCCGGAATGACGGTTCGCAATAAAGGGAGGTAGCAGAAATGGCAACCTATGTGTACGTGGCGGCGCAGGATGACAACAAGGTATCCATATTCACGATGGACGAGGCCAGCGGCGCGTTGACCATCGCCGGAGAAGAGCCGGTTTCGGGCGGGCCTTCCCTGCTGGCGATCAGTCCTGACCGGCAGACGCTGTACGCCGGGCACCGGGAAGTCCCGGAGATCACCAGCCATCGTATTGACCAGCAGACGGGGGAACTCACTCAGACGGGGTCAGTGACGCCGCCGGGCCAGCCAGCGTTTTTGGCCACGGACCGCACTGGCAGGTTCCTGCTGTCGTCGTACTACGCCGATGGCAAGGCCGCGGTGCATCCGCTGGGCGACGACGGCAGCGTGGGCGGAGCGGCGACGTGCGTGCTCGACACCGATACTGGAGCCCACTCCATCCAAACCGACCACTCCAACCGGTATGCCTACGTACCCCACATCGCCCGCGTGCAGGACAACGTGCTGGAGCCGCCCAAGAACATCCCAGGGCCCAACATCATCTACCAGTTCCGCTTCGACGAGTCCAGCGGCACGCTTGAGGCCAACGACCCGCCGACACTGGCGCAAGAAGATATGATCGGGCCGCGTCATCTCACGTATCACCCTTCGCTTGACATTGTGTACTTCTCCAACGAGCAGGGATGCAGCGTATCGTCCTACACCATTGGTGATGACGGAGCCCTCACGCCACTGGAAACCGTGTCCACCCTCCCTGCCGGCGTCACCGAGCGCAACACCTGCTCACAGCTCCAGTTCTCACCGGACGGTAATCTACTGTTCGTGCCGAACCGGGGACACAACAGCATCGCCAGCTTCACGGTGGACGGTGAAGGCCGCTTGACTCCCGCTGACCACGCGGCCACCGAGGCCGTGCCCAGCGCGTTCAGCCTGGACCCGTCCGGTCGGTACGTATTCGCTGCCGGCTCAGCAACCGGGCAATTGGCGTCCTACAGCATCGACGGCAACACGGGCGCGATGACGCCCCTTGGCGCCTATACCGTGGGCGAGCGACCCATGTGGGTGCTGACGACGACGCTGGGGTAGAACTTCTCTTACTGGACAACCGCCGCCGTCAGCTTCCCCG
The DNA here is from genome assembly GCA_965207025.1 of Dehalococcoidia bacterium. Taxonomy (GTDB): domain Bacteria; phylum Chloroflexota; class Dehalococcoidia; order Lucifugimonadales; family UBA3495; genus Bin87. The sequence continues at coordinate 234,469 of OZ242258.1, forward strand.
CAGGCGGCGGATTTCTTCCCGCAGGCGAGCGTTTTCCTGCTCTATGTGTTCTCTGCGCTGCTCCGGGTGCTCGTATTCCTGCCCAGTTTCCGGGTCGTGGACGGTGAAGATCCGGTTACTCCAGTAGCGGAAGTTCAGGTTCAGCAGGGGGCTGGTTGAGCCTACGATGACACCATCGTAGCGCAGCAGGGGCAGGCGCTCGTAGCGGTCATCGACAAGTCGCTCGCCGATGACCGCTTGCCCGAACATCCTGCCGCCTGAGGGGTCAAAACGCCAGTACTCCGGGACGCGCAGCATCTGATAAACATCGCGCTTGTGGCCGGCATCGTTGCGGTAGGTGCTGGGCGAGGCAATTTCCACCACCACATCGGGCGGCTTGCCGTTTTGTATCGGGTCGTACCCGATGCGGTCGTCAATCGCGTAGCTGTCCACGTTGAGGGCGATAAGGATGTCCGGGACTACGTGGGGGAACCGGTGAGTAACCGGGTCGCGGTCGCCGTAGTAAATCGGGATTTCCCCGCCAATCAGTACTTCGGGATGGTAGGGATAGTTATAACCGGAAGTGAGCGCGGAGCGCAGCCTTGCGGTCAGGTCTTCTTCCGGAGCGCGTTGCCGCATATCCTTCTCTTCTTTTTCCAGTTCGGGGTAGGGTTCCCATTGCTCAGCGGTTGACTTGGTTTCGGCTTGTGGAGTAGTCATAGGGCGCTCCTCGCAGCAGCCTGCGCTATGTTGAGTTGATTATACTCGATGCGAATTATCGCCTTCGCAATCGCCGGCTTGATGCGATACCATGTCCGGCACGATTAACCACGAATTCAGGGAGGTTCACCATGCGACTGGAAGGTAAAGTTGCGCTCATCAGTGGCGGCGCTCGAGGGCAAGGCGCGGCGGAAGCCAGGCTCTTCGTCAGGGAAGGGGCCGCCGTGGTCATCGGCGACATCCTCGATGATGAAGGGTTAAAACTGGAAGCCGAGATCCGCGAACTGGGCGGACAGGCAGCCTTCGTACACCTGGACGTTACCGACGCCGACCAGTGGGCGGACGCGGTTACTGAGGCGGTGAACCGCTACGGCAAGGTGGACATCCTGGTCAACAACGCCGGCATCGGCAGCACCAACGTCGGCGGCATCAACGCGCCGCGCATCCATGAAGCCCCCACCGAGGTTTGGGACCAGATTATGGACGTGAACGGCAAGGGCGTTTTCCTGGGTACCCGTGCGGCGATTCCTGCGATGCGCACTGCCGGGGGCGGTTCCATCATCAACATCTCGTCCATCGCCGGCCTGGTGGGGTTGAGCCCCGGCTCCGGGGCGGGCTCTGCCTACGCCAGTTCCAAGGGCGCGGTCCGTCTGCTGACCAAGGCCACCGCCGTGCAGTACGCCGGCGACGGCATCCGCTGCAACTCGGTGCATCCTGGCTACATCGACACCGCCATGACCGAGCGCATGATGTCGGATCCTGAACTACGGCAGATGCGGATCGACAACACCCCAATTGGGCGCATTGGGACGGTGGACGACATCGCGAATGGCGTGCTGTTCCTGGCGTCGGACGAAGCGTCCTTTATGACGGGCAGCGAGCTGGTGATCGACGGAGGATATACCGCGCAATAGACTTCGAGCTAATCAACCGCGTGGAGCAGGCCGTCTTCGGTTCTCGCCAGGAGACTGCCTTCGGCATATACCGGGCTGACTCGGATGGCGTCGGTCAATTGCAAGCGCCAGCGTTCCACGCCATCGTGGCGGTTCAACCCGTAGAGCAGGCCGGACTTGTCGCCGAACACCACCAACTCCCCCACAACCACCGGCGACGCTACGATGCCGTCTTCGGCCTGGAACTGCCACTGTTTTTCGCCGGCGATGGCATCGACTCCGTACATTTTGCCCAGGGTGTCGCCCACATAGAGGCGGTCGCCGGCGACGGCGGGCGCTGAGATGATGCCCTCCGTCCGTTTTACCCTGCTGGATGTGCCGTCCGGGTAGTCGGGTCCGAACCTCCAACGGTCGCCGGGCTGGGACGGTGGCGATGGCAGGGGGAAGCCCCACAGCCACAGCTGGGACCAGGTGCGAGTCACCGCGTACTGTGCAGGGTATTCCAGGGCGTCGGCATCCATGGAGTACAACTGCCGTCCCGATACGAAATAGGTCAGGCCGTTGGCGGTTACCGGGGCTGCGACCAAAGACGCCGAAGTGCGAAATCGTGCCCGCTCCTGACCGGTGCGAGCGTCCAGCGCGTACAGGCTGCGGTCTGCGGAAGCCACGTGCGCAATCTTGCCTCCCACTGTTACAGGAGATTTCACCTCGCTCAGGGTTTCGTGCCTCCAGATCAGTTCGCCGGTGGTGGCGTTGATGGCGTAGGTGACTCCGTCCAACGCGCCGGCGTACACGATGCCGTTGGCTACGGAGACCGGCCCTGCCGTCGAGTCGGACATCTCGTATTCCCATCTGATCTGGTGCGTCTCGGCCTCGCGGGCTACCAGGCGACGGTCAGGCATTGAGTAGTAGAGCGTCCCATCTGCCAGCGCCAATGAGTTTCCAATGGGTCCGGTGGCTGGCATGGATTCCAGTTCGTCGCCGGTATCCGCATCCAGGACAGCGATGTGGAAGTGGGCTCCGAGGTAGATTCGGCCGTCTTTAACCACCGGCGTTGCCGCAGTGGCGGGGCCGGCGTGGGCGCTCCAAACGAGTTTTCCCTGTGGTTCAGCAAGCACATCGGCAACATAGCGGGTTTGGCCGAGGCCGCGCCCCGTCATGGTCCACTGCTGGCTCATTGACGCCGAATCGAAGGCGACGTCGGGTTGACGGGCCAGTTTGACGGGATCGGGGATGAACGGGAAGTTCAGCCAGACGACGATGCCGATAACCACTATAGCCAGCGTCGCTACGATGACGTTGCGCCGGGATATGAATCGGCGACGGCGAGGAACTTCCTGCGCCCAATCGGGGAGCAGGGGATCCGACTCTGAGCCGCCAGGCCGGGATTCCGGTGGAGAATCCGATGACGGTGTGCTGTTGGTCGGCGTGGTGGACATGCGGGCAAAAGGTTGGCGGGATGTGCCTTGACACCCCGCCGTTGAACCTCGGGATTATGGTCGAACCATTATACGTTGCGCAGCTTGGGATCCAGGCGGTCACGCAGCCAGTCGCCCAGCAGGTTCATGGACAGCACTGTTAGCACGATAGCCAGGGTTGGGAAGAAGAACAGCCACCACGCCGTAACGATCAACGCGCGGCCGTCGGCCACCATGAGGCCCCAAGCCGGCGTCGGTTTAACTAGACCGGCGCCAAGGAAGCTTAATGTGGACTCCAGGATGATGACGTGGCCAACCTCCAGGGTGGCAAGAACGACCACTGTGTTGACGACGTTGGGGAAAATGTGGCGAACCATGATGCGAGTGGGCGACGCGCCGGCGACCTGGGCGCGTGCGATGAAGTCCTGCTGTTTGATAGCCAGAGCTTCGCCGCGAACCATGCGGGCGAACCTGGCCCACAGCAGCAACGCGATGACCAGCACCACCGTCTGGAATCCCGGCCCGCTCACCGCCACCAGCACCAATGCCAACAGGATGGACGGGAAGGCCAGCTTGATGTCCACAATCCGCATTATCAGGTTGTCAACCCATCCGCCACCGTAGGCCGCCAGCAGGCCCAGCACCGTGCCGACGCCTCCGCCCAACGCGATGGCGAGCAGCGAGATGGAAAGGGAGATGCGGGCGCCGTGGATGATGCGGCTGAGGATGTCGAAGCCCTGGCGGTCGGTGCCCAGTACGTATTCCCAGCTGCCGCCTTCCAGCCATGCCGGCGGCATCAGGCGGGCGCGCAGGTTGACGTCCACGGGGTCGTGCGGAGCGATCAGGTTGGCGAAAATCGCCGGGATAATCAGCATCACCGCGAGGATGATCAAAGGGATTATCGGGTACTGGCGGACGTTGAACACCACCTTCCCGAACGCGCCGCGCCTGGGGAGAGCGTCGGCCTCGACAGTTGACCCGGCGGGGACCGGAGTTGCTGTTGGGGTGGTCATTGCCTAAAATTCCTTGCGAGGGCGAGGGCGGGCCTCATGCGGCAGACCCTTGCCTAGTAGCGGATCCGGGGGTTGAGGTAAGCGTACATGACGTCAACCAGCAGGTTGATGAAGATGTAGAACGCGGCGAACAGGATGACGATGCTCTGGATTACCGGGAAGTCTCGGTTGCGAATGGCATCGATGGCAAGGTCGCCCAGGCCGGGCCAGACGAACACCGTCTCAATGACTACGGAACCCGTGAGCAGTACCGCCCCGATGAGACCCATGTATGTGAACGGGACAATTAGCGCGTTGCGGAAGCAGTGCTTCCAGATGACTTTCCACTCCGGCATACCCTTGATGCGGGCCAGCTTGACGTACTCGGTATCCAGCACTTCCAGCATCGATGAGCGGGTCAGGCGCATCACGGCAGCCACGTTGTAATAACCCAGGGCTATGCCGGGCAGGATGATGGATTTGAACCCGTCATCGCTGCCTGACGTGGGCAGCCATCCTAATATGACTGCGAAGATCCACATCAAGATCAGCCCGATGGCGAAGGACGGAGCCGACTGTCCGATAAGGGCCACGACTTTGCCGGCCCAGTCAAAGACGGAGTCTTTCTTGACTGCCACCATGACGCCGATGGGAAGAGCGATGGCGGCGCTGATTACCCAGGCAAATGCAGCCAGCACAATGGTATTGGGCAGGCGACGGGCAATCAGTTCGGTGATGGGGACGCCGCCGTAGGCCCAGGCTTCGCCGAAGTCTCCGGTGACGAAGTTGCCAATGTAACGGGCGTATTGCACGTAGATGGGCTGGTCCAATCCCCACTTTTCTCGAACCTGCTCGACCACTGCTGCACTGGCGTCCTCGGGCAACAGAATGGCCACCGGGTCGCCGGTAACGCGGGCCAGCGCGAATACCACGGCGCTGATGACCAGCAATGCCAAGATTGACTGAATCACCCGCAGTAAGATGAAACGCTGCATCGGGAGCCTTCGCTATTCCGGAGGGTTGGGTGGTTGAATTGCCGGGGCGACCGATTTGACGGCCGCCCCGTGGGTTGCTTGACTACTGGCGCACGACCCTGGTGTACTCGTGTCCCTTCATGCCGCCGAAGTAGCTGTTGTTGACCGAGTACTCGGCGATAACCTCGGGGTTGATGCCGAATTCAGCGAACAGGAAGCCCAGGGGCATGGTAGCGTTCTGGTCGTACATGAACTGCCCGGCGTCCTTCATCAACTGAAGTCGCTCAGCTTCGTCCACGCTGGTTGACCAACGTTCGAAGAGGTCTTCAGTGTAAGGGTCTTCGAACATATAGACGGCGCCGGCGCGGGTGGGGCTGACGAAATAGACGCGCATATTGCGGCCGGCGGGCCAGAAGCCGGTGCGGTGGGTCCACAGCACTCCGTTCATCTCGCGAGCCTTGTAGCGGGTTCGGATGGGCTGGAATTCACCAATCTGCGCGTCAACCTGGAAACCGACATCTTCCAGCCAGGAAATCATCGGTACGGCGATCTCGGTTAGCTCGGGAACGCCCACCAGCTTGCCGGACATGAACTCGATGCTGGGGCCGGCGCCTTCGGCGTAACCGGCTTCGGCCAGCAATTGCATGGACAGTTCGGGATCGTAGGCGGGAATTTCCCAGGCAGGATCGAAGGACGGGTCGGTGGGATGCCAACCGGTATTGGCCATCAACTCCATCTTGTTGTCAAAGAAGGCTTCGTTGAGGGCGTCGCGGTCGATGGCGTGGTTCATGGCGCGGCGCACCAGCACGTTGGTGTTGGGGTCATCTGCGTTGCGCTTGTCTTCCAGGTACTGACCGCCAATCCCGACCCAGACCATGAAGGCGGGCAGGGTGCTCTGGGTGATGGCAAAGCCGGCGTTGACGATTTCACCCTGCAATTCGCGGGGAATCTCCGCAATGTCGGCTTCCTTGGCCCGCAGCATGGCGACGCGGGTCAGGTCCTCCTCGGCGAAGAAGTAGGTGAGGGTGTCAAAGTCGGGGTTGATGCGCCAGTGGTCGTCAAAGGCGCGTTCGTATTCCAGCTTGGCGCCCTGCTCGTAGCTCACGTGACGCCAAGGGCCGGTGCCCACCGGGTCCTGGGCGTACACGGCTTCGCCGTTCTTTTCCCAGTAATCCAGGCTGTAAATCAGCGGGTCGGTGGTGGCTTCCGAGGCGTAGAAGGGAATCCACAGGTCTGGCTTGTTCATGTTCCAGACCATTTCGCTGTCGCTGACTTCCGTTACGGTAGCGGCGGTACCTAGAGTTTCGACGGCGAAGCTGGCGTTTTCCCGGTCGCCGGCCGGCCCCAGCATCTGATGCCAGTAGTCGCCGAAACCGGTCTTGGCTTCGGGGTGGGACCAGAGCTGGAAGCTGAACACGAAGTCGGACACGCCGAAGGTGTCTTCTTCATGGTGGAACGGCACGTTCTCCCGGAGTTTGATCGTCCACTGCTTGCCATCCGGAGAAACGGACCAGGATTCGGCCAGCATCGGCACGGCTTCCCAAGTCTGATAGTGGCGCTGGAAAAGCGCTTCCTGCATGGGTTGCAGGATGCCCTGGTTGGTGCCGCCCACGCGCCAGCCCAGCAGGTTCTCGGCATACGGCGGAGTGATGGCGACGCGCAGGTCGGACTGTACGGGCTCGCCCAGTGTCGCCGCTGGCGCTTCGGTGGGCTCCGGAGTGGAGGTAGGAACGCCTCCGCCAGTGCTGGCGTCGGACATGCCGACCGGCTGCGCCGCGGCCTTGGTAGGCTCGGGGGCCTGGGATTGAGCCTGCTGTTGCCCTGACGGCTGGGACGCCGACTGCTGCTGCTGTGGCTGCGACTGCTGCTGAGCGGCCGAAGCCGACTGCGCCGAGCTGTCGCCGGACGTGGACTGTGCCGCTGGTTCAGCGGGCGCCGCGCCGCCGCAAGCGAGAGCGACGGCCAGGGCGAGGGCAAGAACGCCGAAAATGGCGGTGCGTAATGAGACGGCTTTACTCAATGTGATGTACCTCCGCGCGTACCTGTAGGTGTGGCAGTTGTGACATATGAGCGGCCACGCGAGGCCTTCGCGTGACAGCGGAGTGGACTTTACTGAAAAGGCGTAGCGTTGTCAACCGACTGGTGATTTATGCATGCTTACGGTGATCAGGTTGGTTGTTGCCAAGCAGCTCGGATAGCCAATTCCATTCCATACTGCTGCCGGTCGTGGCCGAATTCCTCCAAATGTGTACTGTTGGCATAACATTCACGTGTTATAGACCGACACTAGAAGCAATAGTAATCTACCGAACAGTTCATTTACGGGCTACATAGTTCAGTTCCTGATGGGTTAAAATCCAAGCTGAACAGCATACCTTCGGGCCGGCCCCTCCGGTTTCGTCGGATCAACTCGGTCAAGTTGAATGTCGTTGACAACGCATAGCATCTTTAATCTATTGTCATCAGTGCCATTTGGGGTTTACGCCGTCTCTCCTGACCAAACGATTTTGTTCTGGAATCGGGAAGCCGAGCGTCTGCTGGGATATTCGAGCGAGGAGGTGGCGGGACGCCGGTGTTACGAGGTAATGTCCGGCCGACGCCCTACGACGTTCACCGCTGTATGCTCAGAAGGCTGCCCGTCGATGCGGTCTTTGCGGTCCGGTCGGCCGCCTTGTCAGGCCAAGATGCCAGTGGTTGGCGCGTCCGGCGAACGCAAAGAGCTATCGATTACGCCGGTGATCGTCAGTGGGATTGGCGATGCCGGCTTCATGATTGTTCATATATTTACAGAACAGCAGGCTGGGACGGAACCTCCGCCGGTTGGAGATCAAGGGTACGGCGCCTCTCCAACCCATGATTCCGCGGAGGAGCCTGACAAGCCTGCGAGCGTGGATGTTGCAGAGGACGCTCCGCGGCTAACCGCTCGAGAACTGGAAGTGTTGCGTCTGGTGTCCATGGGTTGGGAGACCTCTCGCATCGCCAGCGAACTGACTATCAGCCCGCATACGGTGTTGAACCATGTCCGACATTTCCGTCGGAAACTCAATGCGCCGACCAAGCTGGTTGCAGTGGTCAAAGCGATCCGTTTGGGGATATTACCCCCCAACTGATGATTTCGCGTTAGTGTCTATCGCCCGCGGCTCGGTTACGCTGTCGGGATAAAACTTGAGCCAGGCAGACCGCCAAGCGATAATCACAGGGATTTCAGACTGAGGTTCCCGGCCGGGCCGGCTTAAATCCGCGGCTCGAATTGCGCCGGAAGATGCGTCGAGCCAGATAGAGACAGGGGTTTCGCCTATGGTGGAGTTGACAACGTTGCCGGCGGCCAACCACTGGTACGGCCAAGCCGCTGCGACATCGCCGACGATCACTCCAACCACATGGCCCGGGCCGGGTCGTTGTCCTTGAAAGGGTGGCGAGGGGTGCGCCACGGTCAGGACGGCAGTTTCGGGGTGTGCCCGCACCCACTCGCCCCAAGTCGTCAATTGGGATGGCATCAATTTGACGGTAGCGCCGTATCTAGGTCCCACGAGGGCTTTGCCCAGAGGTTGAGACCAGATGCTCCCGGTTTCGTGGTCGAACCAGGTCATTGCCCCCTGGTATAAGGCGCCCTGATTTCCGAACACTGCGGTTGCGCCGTCAACCCGCCGGTCGTGGACCAGGGCGGTGTAGCATTTGGGGCACCAGGTTACGAGCACGGGCACTCCGCCCACCACGTCGTTGACCATCTCCCTCGTATAAAGGATGCCGGCCGAATAGGCGCGGGCGTCGCCGTTGACGGACAGTCCGATTACCAGTTCGGCATCGGGCAGGTCAGCGTCAGCGGCTGGGATGAAGCGCGGATCGTATATTGGCGCTATGTCGTCAGGCAACAGCAGTTGGACGAAGTCGGCGTCGGAGAATCCCGCTGCGGTGAGTCCCTGCGGGCCGATGATTTCTTCGTAGGAGCCGACAAACTCGCCGGTGTACGAGGAATGCGATGCCGGCGCGGCGCAAGCGCATAGTAAGAAAAAGACGACCGGGAGAAACGGTTTGGCTGACCTGATGGCAAAGGCAGACGGCATCTCTCTCCAGGTGTGTGTCGTTCCTGCTACTGTTGAGGAGTCAAGATTTCGTCGCGAGGCAGGGACACATTTGCTCGACGATTACCCCCAATTGGCCCATCAAATCTGCCTGTTCTGACCAATCACTGTCGGTTGCGTTGATGACGGTCGCTGGCCCGGCAACCGCCACGGCCAGGAATTTTCTGTCCGACGGATCAAAGGAATTTTCGGGAAGTTCATCAAAACCCCGCCCGGGGTCATCGATGGGAGAAATCGCGACCAGCGTTACACGCGATTGAGCGTATTGATTGTCGAACAAATACTTGAAGAAAACATCTCCGACGCCGGGACGTCCGCTGTGATTGCAGTAAGTTTCGTATTCACCCATGATAAGGCCGCCATCATCCAACGCCGCAATTCCGTCAGCACGGATCTGATCGATGGCGATTATGCAGTTGAGTTGGCATCGATCGTCGGCGTGCGTATCACGCCCGTTCGCCGCGATTAGGACGTTGGTATCGGCGACTCTGTATTCGTTATGTGTCGCCATCCCGGTTGCCTAGCTTGCGTTGCAGTGAGTTCCTCGCGATGGCTGAAAGCTCGCCTAACTCGTCTCCGAAGAAATTGTCAGGCCAGTTTTGGATTTCACCCCATTGATTGAGTTCTAAGTCTCGGAGTCTCGCTTCGCCGCCTTCCATAGACGCAAAGTAGAGTTTCACGTCTTGAGATGACGCCGCTTCCTCGGCGACGCGACGCTGGAAGCGGCGGAGCATATGCTCGCTATGGCTTTCGACGATGACCTGAACATTGCGCCTCCGCGCCGCCCAGAGGATGTAATCGGCCAGTCCACTTTGCACCGACGGATGCAGGTGTATTTCTGGCTGTTCCAGCAGGACCGTAGAACCTTCGGGGACGTAAGCGAGGAGCACCACGACGGGGAGCACTTGGGATACGCCGAAACCAACATCGGTGAGTAGCACCTCAGCACTGGACTGGTCCCGCTTTACCAAGGCTTGATACAGATTCGTCCCGGGAGCTATTTCTCTGATCACGAATGATTCAATCAGCCGCAGCTCTTTTAGCCAGTAAGCGACTACTTCCTGGAGTGACCTTATCGTGCCAACATCATCGACACGAAATTGCGATCCACCCCGAGCTGTAGCAGCCAGGATCGCGTCCATAATGCGCTCACCGCGTTGCCCCACATCTTCCGGGCTGGCGCCGCCCCAAACATATACACGTTGTGGGTATTCTCGCAGAGGCCCAAGATAGTAGATGCCATCAATCATCCGTTCATATTGGTTTGCCAAGGCACTCAGAATTACCGTGTTTTGGTATCGTATTCGAACCTCACCTGGGAACAAGTGCGTTTTGACTGGGCCGGGAATCGGCCGATCATAGTCTCGATCTTGGAAACGTTGATTCAGTTCAAACTGGAATTCTGGACTCCCGGACACCAGCTGGAATTGAGATGGGACGCCCGGCAGTGGTTCGAGAGAGACATTATCTTCTCTCACCTGATACTTCAGCCAATGCGCCGAAAGAACATCGCGCTGCAAGCCGATGGAACATTCCAGATGAACGCGATCTCCCGGCCTACCTAGCCACGTTCGTGCATCAAATGAACCACCGATGCGCAATCCACGTTGAAGTGTCCATCCTATCGACCATTGGATACTGGCGTCTTCGTCGTGGCGATGGACGACATCCCTGAAGGTGCCCAGGTTAACAAGGCTGTTGGAGCCGCCGAGATCTACTACTAAGCCTAGATCGGTCGCGTTCTTGGTCTGTTTGAGCATCAGCAGGAATTGCAGCAGGCTGCTCTTGCCTGAGCTGTTGGCGCCGAACAGTCCGGTTACTTTGCCCAACTCCATGTCAAGATCGCGCCAACTCTTGAAGTTATGGAGCGCCAGGGTTTCAATCATCATGCACCTGCCAGATTCCAAAACGATTGGTTAGCTGATTGGTCATTTTGCCCGTCAGCCCGTGGATTTGGCAAACGACAGCTACCATTGCATTGAGTCCAATTCAAAGCGTCAAACCCAAAGGGGCGAAAATTCAGGCCTGGCGAGGTTGACGGCGCAGACGGGCCAGCAGAGTCCAGCGCTTTGGGGAGACTACTACGGTGACCAGCAGGAGGGCCACCGACACCACCACTATCGCCGGGCCAGTGGGCAAGTTGAAGTGGAAGGACAGGTACAGGCCAATGACGATAGCAGCCAACGCGACGCCTACGGTGGCAGCCATCATGGTGGCCAGACGGCGGGCCAGCAGGCTGCCGGTAACCGCCGGAACCACCAGCAGCGACATCACCATAACGTTGCCGACCGTTTTCAGGGCGGCTACCGTGGTCAGAGCCACCAACAGCGGCAGCAGGTACTCCAGGAATCGCACTGGCAGACCGGAAGCCTCCGCGACGGCAGAATCGTAGGTGGTGAAGACCAGCTCTTTATAGAGCAGCCACACAACGAGCAGAACGCCGCCGGCCAGCAGGCCGACCGCCAGCACGTCATTCCACGAAGCGCCCAGCACGTTGCCGAACAGGATGCTCATCAAGTCCCCGGCGTAATTTTCAGAGGCGTTGATCAGGATTACGCCAACTGCAAAGCCGCCGGCGAAAAGCACTCCAATCACCGCGTCCAATCGTACCCCGGACCGTCTGGATATCAACGAGATGGCGAGGGACGCCGGCACTGCCCAGCACAGGGCGCCGAGGAATATGTTGGCTCCGAACAGGAACGCCGCTGCCATGCCGGTCAGGGCCGAGTGCGCTATTGCGTCTCCCAGGAACGCCATGCCGCGCAGTACGACGAAGGTACCGACCACTCCGCAGGCGGTTGCGGCGAGGGCGGACACCAGCAGCGCCCGCTGCATGAAACCGTACTGCATGGGTTCTACTATCAGGTCGAGCACGGATCTCCTCCTGGCAACAAGTAGGGGCGAATTATTATTCGCCCCTACATCCTGATTGGCAACAGCGCGATGCGATCAGTGCAGCAAGTCGTGCAGCGCGTCGGCATTCGCTCGCATCATGCCGAGGTAATCGGGATAGGCGTCGGTCGGGAGGGAGTGGATGATGCCGACCTGGATGTTGGCATCGCGCGCCACCTGCTCCAAAGCGTCGGCGGAGAACTGCGGTTCCGCGAAAACCGCGGGCAGCCCTTCGTCATTCACCAGATCCAGCACCCGGGCAATGTCATCGGGCGAAACATCTCCGCCATGGCCGCCCACGAAAGCCATCACTTCCATATCGTAACGGGTCCCAAAGTAGCCGAAAGCGTCGTGGAAGGTGACGATGACCCGGTGTTCCTGCGGGATGTGCGACAGTTCCTCCGCGATGTAGGCGTCCAGGGCTTCGAGTTCGTCAATGTAGGCAGCCGCGTTATCCATGTACAGGCTGGCGTGGTCAGGATCTGCGGCGGCGAGGCCATCGGCGATCTGGTTCACGTAATGAACGACCATGCGGGGGTTCTGCCAGAAGTGCGGGTCGCCCGCGCCGTGATCATGGCCGTGGTGATCGTGGCCGTGACCATCCGATGATTCCATCGACCCTGAACCATGGCCGTGGTCGTCGTGGCCCTGCTCGGGGTGGTCGCCCTCTCCCAGGATGCCGACGAAGGCAATCTTGGTGGGCGTGCCGGCAACGTCCCAGTGCTCCATGACTTCGAGGTCATGGGTATCCAGGGCCAAAACTTCTCCAGCGGCAGAGTCGGTGATGAAGATATGCCCCGGCGCGGTGGCGATATGTGGACGCGCCCAAAAGCCGGGATCAATGTCGTCGGACAGGACCGTGTCGGTGGAGGCCAGCAAATCGGCGTCGTGAGCGTCGTACATCCGGATTTCGCCGTCGCTCATCACCACCAGCAGCAGTTCGCCGTCGTAGCTGAGTGCCACTTGGATCGGACGCAGATCATCGCTGGCTGCAATCAACTGCTCCATCGCGCCGTCTTCGGGTTCTACGATGTACAAACCCACCGCGGAGCCCAGGGCAAAGAAGTGGTCGAGGCCGTGGTAGCCCCAGACCGATGTGATGCGAAAATCGTCGGGCGAACCGGCCGGGCCGGAGATGAAATCGTGTTCGTAGTGTCCGTCGTGATACTCGACGACGAGGACGCCGCCGGTGCATCCGAAGACGGCCATGTGCCCGTTGCCGGCGTCGCCGTGCAGGTCGGGGCAGCCCTCCGCGGTGTACAGCACGTGGCCGTCCAGATCGCGGATTTCCGCGCCAATGGGCAGCCGGTATTCCTGCGGGTTCTGGTCATAGTTAGGGTGCTGAAGGGAAACGGCGAACACGTCGCCTTCCAGGGGAATGGCGGCGCCGTGTTGGGCGCCGGCGTTCATCATCACCGGGACCCAGGCGTCGCCCTCGTGTTCCAGTTCGTGCTCGTTGATCAGCGCGATGTCGCCGGAGCCGTCATAATAAACCGTGGCCCATTCTTCGCCGACGTACAGGTGAACCGGGCGGTCGCCGGTCAGGTTCGCTTGGAGCTTATGGAGGTCAGTTTCGACCAGGTCGAAGTGGTCGCCGTGTTCTTCCAGGTAGATGCCGCCATCGAAAATGTGGACGGCGTTGGCGTCGGACGACACGGCAATGGCATAGCGTCCGCTGGCCGTGGGGTAGATGCGGCCGGCGCGGGAGCCGAGGTCAAACTCTCCCTCGTGGACATGGCCGGATTCCAGGTCGATCACCGAGAGAGAACCGGTTTCTCCGTCGCCGATGAGCAGCCGGCCGTGCAGTTCGACCGACTCTTCGTGGTCGCCATGGCCATGGTCGTCGTGGCCATGGTCGCCTTCGGGGTAGGGCAGTTCCACCAGTTCCTGGGGCTCCAACCCATCCGAGGCGACAACCCTGATGGCATCCGCAGACGCGGCGTTGTCGATCAACTCTTCCACTTGCGAGGCGAGGCCGGCGCCGTTGCTGACGGTAACCTTCGCTTCCGCGATGCGGACGCTATCCTGTGGGGTGCTGTTCCAAGTGTGAACGTCGCTGCCGGCGGGAACCAGGGTATGCACGGAGACGCGGTCGCCCCCAACGTTATCCACCAGGTTAGCCAGCAGGGCGTTGCCGGCGACCACGTTGATGGGTTCCGCTTCGGATTGCATCGCTGGCGCCGACTGTTGTGGCGCGGATTGTTGCGGAGCGGATTGTTGCGGAGCGGACTGTTGTGGGGCCGAGGTCTGGCCGCTACTCGCCGGCGCCGGCGTGCTGGCGGAGGTTGAGCCCGCGGAAGCGTTCCCGGCCGGAGCGCTTGTTGGGGCCGTACCTGCGGGGGCAGACGAATCAACCGGAGGGAGCGTCGATTCGTCGCCTCCGCAGGCGGTCATAAGTAGGCCGGCCAGCAGCGCGACGACGAAGATCGTCGCCAGTACGCTACGGGCTGGCGTGAAGAAGCTTGAGATGGGAAGAAAGGCGGCTGGTAGTGTGGGCATGGGTTTAACCTCGTGTTTGGATAAGGGAATCGCGGGGATTAGTTGGACTTAGTATCAACTTAGGGTGTTAGTTGATAGCAAGTATCAAATTCCAGTACGGATGGTGGGATGGCAAGTGGGCGGTTGTACCGGACTCAGTCAGCGCAGGCGGCGCAGCGGCCATAGACCTCGAGCCAGTGGCCACTCATACGGAAACCGGCTCTGTCGGCAGTGGCCCGAAGTATCTCCTCAACGTCGCAATCCACCAAGTCCTCCGACACGCCACAGATGGCGCAGAGCATGTGGTGGTGGTGCTCCTGGTGGCTGAGTTGGTATCGGAGTTCGCGGTCTTCCAGCAGGACCCGACAGACCTGCTCGGTTTCCACCAACAGACGCAGGCCGCGATAGACGGTGGCACGTCCGACGCACGGGAGGGCGGCGCACAGCTCCTCGGCCGTGAAAGGTCGTCCCTGGGCGGCGGCGGCGCTGATGACGAGGCGGCGGGGTTCGGTGTCCCGGTAGCCCTGTCGCGTCAGCTGGGCAACGATGTCATCAACCACGGCAGCGGAAACCGGGGTGGGATGGTGGTGGCCTTTGTGTTTTGCGGTGCTGGTGGTCATATTGATACTGCGTATCTGCATTTTACGGTGAGATGCCCTTTTGTCAACCCTGACTTCCGGCTTGACGCTGTGGCAGGCCGGCGTTTATATTCGGGAGCATCAACAGACCTCGGGAGTATTTGCCATGCCGATTTATGAGTATTCGTGTCCCCGCTGCGGGTACAGGTTTGAGAAGCTGCAATCCATGTCTGCCACCGGCGCCGACTGCCCGATCTGCGAACAGCCGGCCAAAAGGGCCATTTCGGTGTTCGCTGCGGTTAGCAAGAGCGACAGTTTCGCCAGCGACATGTCTGATCTGGGCGGTTCGCCCATGCCGGCCCCGGTGGGACATTCGCACGGGGGATTCTGCGGCTGCGGCCACTGAGTCTGCTTCAGACCCGAACCCGTTTGGGGGCGGTCCGCCAGAGGCGGACACCGCCCCCAATCTTTTGGTCTGGGGCGGGCACAAGGCCGCCCCTACGATGTCAGATGGTGAGCGGTGAGTTCCTCCTATTGACTGGTGGTTTTGACTTTCGGATTTTTCGGTGTCAGGTTAGTGGTTCGGGTTGCGTGTCGGAGCACGGCCAACACTGTTTTTGCTTGCGCAGAGAGTTGGAGTCCTAAGGTTCCGTGTGCCCGCAGTTCTCCGACTCGATGAGCCGTAGCTATGCGGCACGGTGCGGTGGTGACACCCGCCGGGTTCCGGGAGCATAATCGCTGAATAAGACGATCCTAGGCCCCAGGGGAACCGATTCTGCTGTTTGGTACCGACAGGCCGTTGAGCGACCCGAACCTAATTGACACCTCGCTAGATTGAGTAGTTTGGTGAGACGCCGCTGCTAGCGGTGCGGCGACCCCGCGCGGTTCTCGAGTACCGGTTGGGGAACCTGACGTATGTAGGATAGAACGTGGGTGCGTATTGGAGCAAGGGGCGGAGTGTCATCATTGCCGGGAGATATTTACATGGATAAACGGGATGAACGGGATTTTGGTCCGGGATTGTCTGAATCAGCATTGGTGGTGTGACGGGGGGAGGGTGGATTGTCGGAAGCCTGATGTGGAGGAATGGGCTATTTTTGCATGCGCCGGCCGTGGAAGAGGTACTGCTGGGAGTAGCCGGCATAGCGGCCGAAGTAGGATTGCGCCCATTCGACCATGGCCCGGTCGGGGGGCTTCTTCTGCATGGGGAAGTACCACTCGGCGAGGGCGCGGCGGACCCATACGTCAACGGGGAAGGCCTCGAGTTTTTCCAGGGAGAAGACGGCGATACAATCCGCGATTTTGGCGCCGATGCCGTAGCAGTCCATGAGGCGCGCCTTGGTTTCCGGGTAGGGCAGTCGTATCAGTTCGTCGAGGTCCAGTTCGCCGCTACAAACCCGCTGAGCGGCGGCTATGACATAGGGAGCGCGGAATCCGAGGCCGAGTTCACGCAGGGAACCCTCGCCGGCGGACGCCAGCAGTTCCGCGGACGGGAAGGTGCGGCGGACTTCCCCGTTCAGCTCCAGGGGTTCTCCCAGGCTGTCAGCCATGGCCTCCATGTTCTGGTGGATGCGGGGGATGTTGGAAGTGGCGGAGCAGATGAAGGCGACGGTACATTCCCAGGGTTCCTGGCGGAGGATACGCAGGCCGGGATACCTGGCGACCATGGCGGAGACGCGCCGGTCCCGGCAGATTTCAGCGTAGATGGACTCGATATCGTCGTCCAGACGGAAGTAGGCCCGGAGGAGAGCTGCGGTGTCTCTGGGGTTCGCTCGGCCGGCTGCGGAGGCTTCCCGGTATTCGAGGCCGCCGGCGACTTGCCGAAGGTGTAGCAGGCGGTCGCCGAGCACGCCTGAAAACCACTCGTTATCGAGTCTGCGCCAGCGATGGGCTTGCCCGCTCTCCAGGCTTTCGGCCAGGTTAAAGGGCTGGTCGATAACTAATCGCATAGAGGCTATGAGGGTTGGATTCCCGCCCACACAGGAATAGCGATCCTTCGACAAGCTCAGGATGAGCGGGAGTGGGGTAGGTTCAGCCATTGAGCAGTTTGCCTACCCACGCTGGACACGTTGGACGCCTGGAAGGTGCAGGGCGGCAGGGCGTCCAGAAATCGGTTGCCGTAGTTGGCGGTCTGGATTCGACGGTCCAGGATGACAACCGCGCCGCGGTCGGACTTGCTGCGGATGAGCCGGCCGAATCCCTGGCGAAAACGGAGGACGGCGCTGGGCACCTGGTAGTCGTTGAACGGGTTGTTGTAGAGGTTGCCCCGGGCCTTGACGATAGGGTCGTTGGGCACGGGGAAGGGGAGGCGGCACACCAGAAGGCCGCGCAGGATGCCGGACTCGAGATCGACACCTTCCCAAAAGCTTGCGGTGCCCAGCAACACGGCGCGGGGGTCGGATTGCAGGCGGTCGATGAGCTGACGGGGGGTGCCGTCGATGCCCTGAGCCAGCACCGCGATGCCGTCTGCACGCAGGCGGCCACGCACCCGGTAGGAGGCGTCGCGCAGGGCGCTATGGGAGGTGAACAGAACGAGGAGATGGCCGTCGAGTTCGCGGGCCATGTTGATGATGACGTCGGCGGTACCGGCGGCGTGGTCGGCCCCGCGCCGGGGATCGGGCAGGTCGTCGGGTACCAGGAGGAGGGTATTGCGCCGGTAGTTGAAGGGGCTGTCCACCAGCAACTCGTCGCAGTCGTCGGGGAACCCCACGCGGTCCCGTAGAAAATCGAACCGGGAGTCGGTGGCCAGGGTGGCGCTGGTCAGGACTACGGATTCCTTGGAGGCAAAGAGTTTGTCGGCGAGAATCTGGCCCACGGATAGTGGCGTGGAATGCAGGGTCTGATTGCGTCGGACCACGTCGAGCCACTGGATACGATCATCCTCGTAGCGGCCGAAGATTGACGCAAGGCGGTCGTTGATTTCGGTCAGGGCGTCAATGCCGTTGGCGATTTCGTTGACGGGAGCGTCGTCCGGGCCGGCTGCATCCGCGAACCAGCCGTCGGTTACGGCGCGCTGCAAACTGTGCAACGAGTTGATGCATTCGCGCACAAGGACCGACAAGGACTCCCACTCGATGGCCGCTGCGCTCCAGGGACGGCTCTGGCGAACGCCGGAGTCCAGCGTGACGGGCTGGCGGTCGTTGTCAGGGCGGCCGCTATCCCCGGTTCGGGTGGCGCTGCGGTAGAGGCTATCGATGGATTCCCACAGTCGCTGCCAGGCCTGTCCCGCCTGATTGCAGGCGGCGTTGGCGTTGGCGACGGATTCGCGGGCGCGCGGGGCTTCCAGGGTTTCGCCCAGCCGGGACGCGGCCACGTTCAGGTGATTGACGACGCGATAGATGCTTTCGAGTTCCTGCGTCAGGGTATTGGTGGAGATTTCAAAACCCAATTGCCGG
Source organism: Dehalococcoidia bacterium (assembly GCA_965207025.1). GTDB lineage: Bacteria > Chloroflexota > Dehalococcoidia > Lucifugimonadales > UBA3495 > Bin87. The sequence continues at coordinate 252,870 of OZ242258.1, forward strand.
CTGGCTTCTTCTTCAAGGTGATGAGCCTCGTCGATGATGAGACGCTGGTAGTCCTGCAACACCGTTCCGCCGACGGCGAGGTCGGCCAGGAGGAGGGCGTGATTGATGACCAGGATGTGGGCCGATTCGGCCTCGTTTCTGGCCTGGCGCAGGAAGCAGGGAGCGCCACTACGGAAAGCGGGGCAGCCTTCCACGGCGTCAGCGCAGATACGGGACCAGGCCGTCCAGTCCTGCATGTGAAGGTTGAGGTGAGTGCGGTCCCCGGATTCGGTCTCGTCCAGCCAAACGGCGGTCTTGCCAATAACGCGGGCTTCGTCTTCGTTAAGGGAATCGGAATTGCCGAGGTTATTCCAGCGGTGGAGACAAACGTAGTTGGAGCGCCCCTTGAGCTGGGCGGCCCGTACCACGCCGGGTTCCAGGATACCGGCCTCTTCGAGGATCTCAATGACGGCCGGTATGTCCTTGTCCATCAACTGTTCCTGGAGGTTGATGGTGTTGGTTGAGACGACGACGCGCTGCCCCTTGGCGGCGGCGTACAGCACCGCGGGCAGTAGGTAGGCGATGCTTTTACCGATGCCGGTGCCGCCTTCGACGATGAGTTTCCGGCCCTGGTAGATGGCGCGGGTGACGGCTTTGAGCATTTCAGCCTGCTGAGGCCGGTTCTCGAAGTTGGGGAAGGACCTGGCGAAGATGCCGTCGGGGGCGAGCAAGTCCTCCACCTGTTGCTCGGTGAGGTTACGGCGGATGGCGTTGGAGGCAGGGCCTTCAGATTGATGCTCGGGGGATTGCTCAAGCAGCTTTTCCAGCTTGACCCCGGATAAGCCGGCAGGGTTCGCGGAGGTTGCCGCCGCTGAGGCGGTCAGGACGGAGTTGGAGCCGGAAGCGTGGGGGATCATACCCTCCAGCAGGTCGGCGACGGGGGCGTTGGCGGCGCGGGCGGCGCGGGCGATGAACGCGACCTTGGCGGCAGGATGGGTTGCGGCGAGTTCGAGGAGGCGATGGAATACCAGTGCGGTGGCCTCGGCATCGCCCAAAGCCCGGTGCCGGTCGTGTTCAATGCCGAGGTGCTTGGACAGTTGGGTCAGGTTGTACTCCGGGACGGTGGGGAGGAATATGGAAGCCAGATCCCAGGTGTTGTAATTCCGGTTGTGCAGGGGCAAATCGTGTGCATTCAGGAATCCCAGGTCAAAGGCAACGTTGTGGCCCACGATGGGCAAGTCGCCAATGAAGTCGGCGAATTCATTGGCCACCTGATAGAAGCGCGGGGCTCGCCTGACTTTGTCATCTTCGATACCCGTCAGGTCTCGTATGAAGTCCGGGATGCGCCGGCCGGGGTTGACGAAGGTCTGGTAACGCTCAAGCACTTCGCCGCGTCGGAACTTCACCGCGCCCAACTCGATTATGGTATCGGAGTGAGCGTTGAGTCCGGTGGTCTCAAGGTCGATGCACACGAACTCGTTCTCGAAGGGGTCGAGCCGGGTCCCGCCGAGGACGGATGACTGGGTCATTGCTGGCCGCCTGTGGGTTACGCGCCGCGCAGGCGGTAAGGTCGGAGGGAACCCTGGCGCAGCCCTTCGACGGGGTGGAAGTCGCCCCGATGCAACGCGGAAAGGAATTGCGCCTCGTCGAAAATCTCGTCGGGAAACTCGGTGACGAACTTGCCCAGGCCGTGGGTGCTGTGGGCGTCGCTGCCGCCGGTAACCGGGAGGTTGAGCCGGTGGGCGACTTCGGCGGCGAAGTTGTTTTCCTCGTCGGACGTGCCGCCGTTAGCGATCTCAATGGCATCGGTGAGTTGGAATACCCGGTGCTGCATGGCGATTTCCGGGTCGGTGGGAATCGGCTCGTTGGGATCAGGGTAGAGGTAGGGTCGGGTGCGGTGATGCCGGCCGAGGACGCCGCGGAAGGGGTGGGCGGAGATGACGTAGCCGCCAACAGCGTGGGCCGCTTTGCTCAATTCCTCCGCGTGATTAAAGCCGCTCTGGTAGCGGTCAACCCCGAAGCAGAGGATGTGGCCCATGTCGGTATCGGCTTCCATGGCCCGGATGAGCACGACGTTGTGCTGCGCGGCGAAGGCGGCGAATTCGTGGCGATCCCAGGGGCCGGAATGCTCGGTTATGCAGAGGCCGCGCAGACCCAACCGTTCGGCTTCAAGGATGAGGTCTTCGGGCGTCAGACTGGAGTCGGCGCTGCCCTTGGTGGTGTGGATATGAAGGTCGAAGAGGCGAGCCATAAGCGCAACCAGTGTATGCGGCGACGCCGCTGGCGTCAACGCGGGTGGTGTCGGCGTCGGCGGTTCGTTTGAAACGGGCAGGGGCGGGTTTCAAACCCGCCCCTACGGAACAGCGGAGGGCAACCACGAAGGTTACCCCTGCATAGCGGTTAGCGGCCGGCACCCACGGGCTGGTGCGCCTTGAGGAATTCGATGACCTGGTTGATGGTCTGGGCCTTGATGTCCGGGTCTTCTTTCCAGGGGTACACGGTTGCCTGGGCGTTGGGGGCCAGTTCGGCCATGGCCATGGCGGCCTCCAGCGAGTGGGACGGCGTGTCGTCGGGCATGACCAGCAGGGGCGTTTGGCATGAGCGGGCAAAGTCCCGGGAGACGCTGTACATAAAGTCCGGCTGGATTCGGTACAGGTTGTGCAGGTACTGCTCTATGGTCTCCATTGTTAGATCCGGTCTATTGGGCAGCAGGGCGGGCGCCCAGACATCGGTTCCGGAGTCGTACATCGCATCCGGAGTCGCTTCGGCGTGGCCGACCGGCTGGCACAGCACGGCGGCGGCGACGCGGCCGGGAGCCTTCTTGATGAGCGTCATGGCAAAGGGACCGCCGATACAGAAACCGATGAATCCGAATTCCTGGATCCCCAGGTGGTCCATGAGGCCGAGCTGGTCGTCGGCGAAAGCGCCCCACGGGTCTTCGACCTGCACCGGGCCGGTGGACTGGCCGCCGTTGGCGTTGCGCTGGTCCATGGTGATGACGCGGAAATGGTCTTTGAAGGCGTCCACGGCGTTGAAGACCTGATTGGGCCAACCGGCCATGATGGAGTTCAGGCCGCCGCCCGGCGTGGCCAGGATCGGGAAACCGGAACCGACGTCCTCATAGTGGATGGTGACATCGCCACGAGTGTAAAACGGCATGTTAATTCTCCTTAAATCTGCTCGAACACGGCTTTTGTCGGGATTGTAACTTGGGCAAGCGGTATGTCAAGTTGAAACTGCGGCTGGCTTATTGTCGGCGAGGGCGGGGTGGAAATCCGTCAGCGGGATCGATGTTCGACGAAAGACGGAGCAGGATATTGTTGCCCTATTCGGGTGTCGTGCTTATTATACTTGTTGCTGCGACTGAGAAACAAAACATACGGTCAGCAGGAGAATACGGAGACAGACATGGCAGTTGGAAGCACGTATAAGGTAGTTGAGCTGGTGGGATCCTCCAGCGAGAGCATACAGCAGGCCGTTGACGGCGCCATCGCGCGGGCCGCGCAGACCATCCGCAACCTGGACTGGTTCGAGGTGCGGGAAATCCGCGGGACCATAGATGACGGCAAGGCCAATTGGTACCAGGTGAAGGTAGGCGTGGGCTTCCGAGTGGATTCCGGTGAGGACATAACCGAGGACTAGGCCGGGGTTGACGTTTGCCGTCATTCCCGCGGGGGCGGGAATCCAGTTGTCGCAATCTCCGGATACCGGCTTTCGCCGGTATGACGGGTCGCCAGTATGACGGGTCTGGGGATTGCGACGGCAACTGCTAATTAGAAAGGCGGAAGATGCCGGACTTCTGGGAGAGCAGGTATAGCTCTCCATTATTGTCCTGGGCGAAGGACATAATGCGCACGCCGGCGTCGGCCAGTTGCCGGTGGCCGATCGACTTGCTATCGGAATGGCGCAATCCAAAGACCTGGCCGGAGCAGTAGTCGCCATAGACGTAGGCGCCCTTCAGCCAAGGTATCGCAGAGCCACGGTAGATGTATCCCCCGATGACCGAACAGGGTTCGCCATCGAGAGGGTACTCCCACACGGGCGGCGCCATGCCATCACGTTGGCAATTGTCGCTGGGTCGGAAACAATGGTTGCCCTCAAGCACGTTCCAGCCGTAGTTGCCGCCGCGCTCAATCAGATCGATTTCTTCCCAGCGGTTCTGTCCCACGTCGCCGGCCCACAGCGCGCCGGTCTCGCGGTCGAAACTGAATCGCCAGGGATTGCGGAGGCCATAAGCCCAGATTTCGCCGCGCCCGTCCGTTTCCGGCGAATCGGCGGCGAAGGGGTTGTCGGGCGGAATGGCGTAGGGATTCTCCGGCCCGGCCTGCGAAACGTTGATACGGAGGATGGAACCCAGCAGGGTTGAAGTGTCCTGCCCGTTGCCCTGCGGGTCGCCGGCCGCGCCGCCGTCGCCGAGGCCGATGTAGAGATAGCCGTCGGGTCCGAAGGCGATCTGTCCGCCGTTGTGGTTGGCGTAAGGCTGTTCAATTTCCAGGATCACCAATTCGCTGGCCTGGTCAACTGTGGATTCATCAGCCGTGATGGTAAAACGCGAGACCACCGACCGGCGTGGGTCGGTCGCGGAGTAATAAACGTATAAGTGGAGCGGCCGGTTCGGGTCCAAGGCCAGGCCCAGCAATCCCTCTTCAGTACGGCGGGCGCTGACGCGGTCGGTGATGTCGAGGCTCGCAACGACAGCGGGTTCGTCAAGGCTCAGCCGGTCAAACGTCCAGATACGGCCGGCCTGCTCGGTTATCCACACCCGGCCGCTTTCGGCCTGGACGAGGTTGGTGGGGGACTGGAACCGCTGGGCTGCCAGAACGGGCTCCAAACGCAGGGTTTCCATACGCGGCGGAGAATCGGACACCGGGAACGCCGGCGTCGGAGCCGGTAAGGGCTCAGCACGTTCGCACCCGGCGGCGAGGGCCACCAGTGCAACCGTCAGGATTACCGCGATTATTGACACGTTTCCAAGATACTACATTCGCCGCCGTCGGGCCGCAGTGGTTTGGAGCAACAGGATGGCTCTCGATCTGGATTTTCCACCCTCACCCTAACCCTCTCCCGTCAAGGGAGAGGGAACTAATTGGCTAACTGAAAGCCCTGTGGTTTAGGCGCCGGAATAGGCAGGCGAGGGGTAATCCCGTACAATAGCGAAACCCGGATGGTTTTTTTACTCGTTCCGGCCCGCACGCCGGCTTGTCATTCCAGCCGGTATCGCAACTTGATGATGGAGGACAATGGCCATGCCGTTCTACGAAAGAGGCTCCACGCGCATCTATTACGAAGAGGTCGGTTCGGGTTTCCCGCTGCTGATCATTCCAGGGGGTGGGCTCAATTCCACGGTGGCCGGACTGCAAACGCATCCGTTCAATCCCCTGGAGACCTACCGGGACGACTTCCGGTGCATCGCGGCCGACCTGCGCAACGCTCCCCCGGGACAATCTACCGGGCCGCTGGACATTGAGCGAACGTGGGACGCCTTTACCGATGATCACATCGGGCTGATGGACCATCTGGGAATCGACAAGTTCGGGGTGATTGGCTTCTGCATCGCCGGGCCCATGATTCTCAACCTGCTCAGCAGGGCCGGCGACCGCGTTGTCGCGGCGGCGTTGATGCAACCCAGCGGGTACCGGCCGGAGTTGCCGGATCTGTTCTACCAGAACAACATCGCGGGCTGGGGGCCGCCGCTGTGCGAGATGCGCGCTGACATCACCATGGAAATGATCCATGATTTCCTGATGAGCATGTACAACAACCGGGCAGACTTTGTTTTCACCGTCTCCCGCGAGTTCGTGAGCGGCTTGCAGACGCCCATCCTGATCGCGCCCGACGACGTGCCGGCGCATCCGTATGAGCGGGCGATGGAGGTTGCCAATCTTGCCCCCAACTCGGAGGTGACCATCTACCCCTGGAAGGACACCCAGGAACACACTGACGAGGTGGTGGCCCACGCCCGGCGTTTCCTGAAGGCCCACGTACCGGTGGGCGCGGCGGTCTAAATGACACGACACCGTAATACCGGCGAAAGCCGGTATCCAGTGACCGGGAGAGTAGAGGCTTGCCTCAAACCACGGACGTAGTCGTCGTTGGCGCCGGCGTGGTCGGCTGCTCGGTGGCTTATTACCTGGCCCGGGAGGGCGTCAACGTGACGCTGCTGGAGCGGGAGGCCATCGGCAGCGGGGCGTCGGCGCACGCCACCGGCTCCCTGAGCCTGCTGGGGGCGGAATTTTCGCCGGGGGCGTCGTTCGCCATTGCCCGCGCCTCCTATGACGAGTTCAAGAGCCTCGTGCCCGAGCTGGAATCGGCCACGGGCATGGAGCTGCTGTACCAGCGGCGTCCCTCCCTGCGGCTAGCGCTGGACGACGAGGAAGTCGGTCTCATCAACAGCCTGATGGAGTGGCAGCAACCCCACGTCAACATGCGCTGGATTGAGGCTGATGAAGTCCAATCCATCGAGCCACGCCTCTCGCCGTCGATCATCGGAGCCGTCTATGAAGACGAGTCGGCGCAGCTGGACAGCTACCGATTCAACCTGGCCCTGGCCCGGGACGCGGAACTCAAGGGCGCCAGCATCCTATCGCGGGAGATAACAGGACTGGTAGCAGACGGCTCCCGGATTGCGGGCGTCAAGACCGCATCCGGAGACATACGCTGCGACGCGGTTGTGGTGGCCGCCGGCCCTTGGAGCCGGGCCTTCACGCACTGGCTGGACTTCCCCGTGCCGGTGCGCCCGATGAAGGGAGAGCGGCTACTGCTCAACTACCCTGGCGAACCCCTGCCGATTCTGATCAGCTCGCCCAAGCGCGGGCACATGATCAGCCGGTTGGACGGTCTGACCAGCGTCGGCAGCACGGGTGGTCGCGACTATGACCAGCGGAACCTTTTCGCAGGGGAAGAGTTCGACCGCCAGCCCACCGAAACCGCCCGGCTGGAACTCCTCCAGCGCGCCATCGACGTCTTCCCCGACCTCGAGCGCGCCGAACTCGTGCAACAGTTAGCTGGTTCGCGTCCGCTGAGTCCCGACAGCAAACCCATCATCGGCCCGGTGCCGGGCTGGGATGGCGTGTACCTCGCCACCGGCCACACCACCAAGGGAATCCACCTCGGCCCAATCACTGGCCGCATTATCGCCGACTACGTCTGCCGGGGCGCAACTGAGGTAGTTGGCGACATGAGCGATTTCCTGCCCGACCGCTTCTCGGATTTTGCCGACGCCGACTATCTGGCCGCCGCTCGTTCTGTGGACGAATAACCTCACGCGTGCCTATTTGTCATTGCGAGGAGCGAAGCGACGTGGCAATCTCGCCGATATAACAGCGACTCCTTTGGCAACGGGATTGCCACACTTCGCCCGCAATGACAGATGGCGGAAAGTGAATGTTCCTGAGCGAAATGACGTTCACTAGGCCGGATACTTTTCCAGCCACCAGCGGGCGATGTCTATGCGGCGCGGCAGCCAGACGCCGGGCTTGCTCTTCACGTACTCCAGGAACCTTCGCAGCGCGGCGGCGCGGGCCGGCTTGCCGATGATGCGGCAATGGAGTCCCACCGACATCATCTTGGGATGGGTCGCGCCCTCCCGGTAGAGGGTGTCGAAGCAGTTGCGTGCCGACTCGAAAAAGTCCATGGGCGTTAACAGCTGGCCGCGCCAGAATCCGTAGTCGTTCACCTCCATGGAGTAGGGAACCACCAGCCACGGGTTGCCGTGGACCTGGGTGTAGTAGGGCAGGTCGTCGTTGTAGGCGTTGCAGTCGTAGATGAATCCGCCTTCCTCCACCACCAGCTCCCGGGTGTTCACGCTGGGGCCGTAGCGGGTGTACCAGCCCAGGGGACGCTCCCCGCAGGTTCGTGTGATGGATTCCACTGCCTGCTTGATGGCCTCCCGTTCGGAGTCCCGGTCCATCTTGTAATACTCTTCCCAGCGGTTGCCGTGGCCCATCACCTCGTGGCCCCTTCGCACGATCTCCGGCCCGACTTCCGGGTTGCGTTCCAGGGCCAGCGCGCAGGCGTAGATCGTTCCCTTGACGTCATACTCGTCCAACAGGTTCAAAATGCGCCAGACGCCGACGCGGCTGCCGTACTCGAAGAAAGACTCATTGGCCAAGTCGCGCTCCCCGAGGGGGACCGGCGATGGGGATTCACCGGCGGTTTCGCCGTGGGGGTCGCCGTCGAGGATGGAGTTTTCCGAACCCTCCTCGTAGTTGAGGACGAACGATACGGCGATGCGGGCGCCGTTGGGCCATTCCACCGCCGGCGGGTTGAGGCCGTAGCCAATCAGGTCGCGTTCTGCCATGAGATAACCTCTCCTTATGGTGTCGATGTTTGCGTGGCGGTGGGGGCGGACGGCAAGAGTAGGTAGTACAATGAATCCAATTATTCAGGAGAACCCTCCCTAATTCTACCCCCGAAGAATACCGCTCAGAAAATAGTCAGTAGCAAGGTTCGCATACATAGCCGAACCTTGCTACTGGGTGTGTTGTTCGCATTGTCTTCGTTCATAGCCGCGTGTACATCTGACGCGGCTATGCCCTCTGCGCCCGCCAGCGCTCCCAATCTATTGACCGATCGCCCTGAGTCTCGCCTTGCAGAGGCCCTCGGTCGCGTTCCGCTTGAGTTCTCTGGCGAAGTCATACAGTTTGCCGATTACTCCGGGTCGCGTGCTGTAAATGGGTTGGAAGAGGTAAACAGCACCGAGGAATTTTTCCAGTTGGATTCCAGGGTCAGGGAGAGGCTCTACAGCGGAGTGCCGCTCCACTTCCACCTGAGTGAACGTATCTCAACAATGATTGACCTGATCGGGGTGGACGTAGGCGCTTTTGACCTGAGTGTATGGTCTTGGCAATTCGGAAAAAGACCGCGTATTTTCCTGCTGGCCGAGGGAAATTTCGACCGCGAGATTGTAACCGGCGGGCTTCGGGCGCTCGATTACAAGGAGGGTGATTACGCAGGGACGGCCTATTACCGGCTCAATGAAGACTTTGACCTGAGCCTCCTAACTCATCCTCTGGGCCTGCCATTCAACCGGGTTGCTCTCCTGGGCGACCAAATCCTGGCAGCGCCATCCACCGGAATCATTGAGCAACTCATTGACGCTAATCGTGGTGAGTCCCCAAATCTTCTTGAGAGTGAACCGCACCGAGCATTGACCGTAGCTATTGGAGAAGGCTTGCTCGGTGGCGCTTTTATGCCTCCTCACTGGATAGTGGAAAACTGGAACACCGTCAATACCCGTTCTGTCTCCCGGCTGGACCGGTACATGGAAGGACCGGAGCAATGGGGACAGATTTCTCCCTACGATCTGGCTTTATTCGGCTATCGAGTTCAGGGAGATGCGGAAGAGACAGTGGTTGCCCTGTATTACCCTGACCATGCCGCGGCCGCCAGAGATTCCGGTGAGCTCGAGAAACGTTGGAACAGTTTCTACTTTGACCCCAAAGGCCCTATCGGCGACCCAATAGAGGTCCCTGCGACACTTTCTTGTGCGCCATTTGCCACCTCCATCATCGAGGGGACCGACCACTCCGTGCTCATTGGCGCATGTCCGGTGCTGAGAAGCGAAGAGAGAAATCTTGCCGTGAAAGGCCCTTCCCTGTGGTCATGGCTGTTTCCCAGCGAGCTGCAATTTCTGGTCCGGGACTTAGAAGAGTTAAAGTAGCGGGTCTTGGCAGGGGCCAAGTAAAGCGGACTCAGACTTGCCAACGCCATCTGCCGGAGGATGGACATGACCACTCTTATAGCCAATACAACCGTCGTGACGGGGGACGCGGGCCGCACGGTTTTGCATCATGCGGGCATTGCGATCTCGGAAGACCGGATCGTGTCCGTGGGGCCTACTGACGAAGTCCGGCAGGCACATCCCGACGCCGAGGTAGTGGATGGGCGAGGCAAGGCGGTTTTCCCCGGCCTGATCAACTGCCACACGCACCTGCTCGCCACGGGAGACCGGGGGATACTGGAGGACTTCGGTTTCCCGACTCGACTGACGTTTCCGGTTTCGGCTCGCTCCCTGCTGAGCCAAGAAGAGCGGCAAGCCCTGGCCTTGCTGGGCGCGCTGGAATCGATCCGCAGCGGCGCCACCTGCCTGCTGGAAATCTCGTCCAACGTGGCCGGATACGCCGCGGATCTGGCGGCAACGGGCCTCCGGCTGGCGCTGGCGGAAAACATCAACGACGTGGACGAAGCGCAGGCAAGGGACGGGGTTTATCGTTTCGAAGAAGCCTGGGCCGACGCCGGACTGCAACGCAGCGCGGACCTGGTGGAGTCCTGGCATGGCCGGCATCAGGGGCGGGTCAGCTGCTTCCTGGCGCCCCACGCTCCCGAAACGTGCTCCCCGGATCTGCTGCGCCGCAGTCGGGAAATGGCCGAGGGCTATGGCGTCGGCTATACCATCCACCTTTCCCAGAGCCGCCAGGAGATTGAAGTGGTGATGCGAGTGCGCGGGGTAGCCCCGACTCATTACCTCTTTGCCAACGGCTTCCTGGGGCCGGACCTGCTGGTCGCCCACTGCCGATACGTCAATTCCGGCGAGATCGCGCTGCTGGGTCAGTGTGGGGTGAAGGTTGCCAACAACGCGGCCATCGCCGCCCGCCGGGGAGCCGCCGCGCCGGTGCGGGAGCTGCTGGATGCCGGGTGCGTGATCGGAATGGGGTCGGACAACATGGCCGAGGACATGGTGGAGGTGATGCGTGCGGGTCTATTCCTGGAGCGGGTGCGCCGCAACGATGAGGTGTATCCCCAGCCCGAGGATGTGCTGGAATGGGCCACCACCGGGGGCGCCAGGGCGTTGGGTATGGAGGACATAACCGGTAGTCTGGAAGTGGGCAAGAAAGCGGACCTATTCGTGGTGGACCTGCTGCGTCCCCACCTGGTGCCGAGCCTGCGCGTCGTGTCCGCTTTCGTACACAACGGACAGCCGAACGACATAACGTCTGTGATGGTGGACGGCGAATGGGTCATGCGGGACGGCGGGTTGTTGACTATTGACGAAGAGGACGTGGTGCGCCGCGCGGAGGCGGTGGGGCATGCGGTATGGCGGCGGTTGCTGGAACGCTACCCCAACGTACCTTTCCCCATTGCCATTGCGCCGAGCATTGTCTGATACACAGGCAAACGCCGGCGAGTCGAGAATCTCCTGGATTCCGGCCCAAGGCCGGAATGACGGGTGGTATGCGCAGATGGCCCAACAACTCTGAACAGTTGCCTATCACGTGGGATGGTCGTTGCCCGGAAGTTCGGTATGTATAATCAGTTTCCCGCGTGAATGGGAATTGAATCGCAACTCCAGGGAGGTGGACTTGATGACGTTGGTGAACAACTTTGGAGTTCTGCTGCCAACCAGGGGTGTGCTGGTATATGCCGGCAGCGGCGGGCCCAGGGTGGAACAGACCTGGCAAATGGCCGAGACCGCCGAGCGTGCCGGCTATGATTCCGTCTGGGTCGGTGACAGCATCACTTCCAAGCCGCGCCTGGAACCCATGACGGCGATGGCGGCCATTGCCGCTCGCACGAACCGGGTCAAGGTGGGCACCGCCGTCCTGCTCAATGCGCTGCGCCATCCGGTCCATCTCGCTCATGCCGCCGCCACCATCGACAACATCGCCGGCGGGCGGACGATACTGGGCCTGGGCGCCGGCCGCGGCAACAACCGGATGTTCGTGGACGAGCACGCCGCCGTTGGCGTCCCGATAACGGAGCGAGCATCGCGCATGGAGGAAAGCATCCGGGTGATGCGGGCGTTGTGGACGGGGGAGCCGGTGAGCAACGCAGGCGAGTTCTATCCTCTGGACGACGTAACTTTGGAACCCTCGCCGGTGCAGCCGTCAATTCCGCTGTGGATTTCCAGCAACTGGGTGCGGCGCGGGCTGGCGCGAGTGGCCGAACTCGGCGACGCCTGGATCACCAACGTTCCGTCGGTGGAGCTGTTCGAGCAGTGCTGGGAACGAATCGAGCAGTGCGCGGGGGAAGCAGGGCGGGACCCGGCCGGCATTGTCCGTTGCCTGTATATCTCGGTCAATCTCAAGGATGATGCCGGCGATGCCCTGGCAGAGGGCGACCGGTTCATGCAGGCGTACTACAGCGTTCCTTACGACGTCATCGGCAAGCAGCTGCTGTGCGTGTTCGGCCCGCCCCAACAGTGCATTGACGCGATAGAGGCGTACAAGGACAGCGGCGCGGATTACTTCATCGTCAGGTTCGCTTCCCCGGATCAGATGGGCCAGATGGCCCGGTTCACCGAGGAAGTCCTGCCCCACGTGGCGTGATCGGATTGGAGTATTTGACGAGGAATTGAACTATGCCTTACGTGAATCTACCCGGGGTTGATCTTTGGTACGAGGATACGGGCGGAGACGGCATTCCGGTGATTTTTCTGCATGCGGCAACCGGCACCACCGGCTGCTGGATCTATCAACTGCCCGCGTTCATCGCGGCCGGATACCGTTGCATCGCCTACGACCGGCGCACCTGGGGCCGTTCGCGTCCGACCGACGATGCCGAGCAGCCCGGCTACCAGGGCGATGACCTGCATGGCCTGATTGAGCACCTCGGGCTGGAGTCGTGCCACTTGGTGGCAACCGCTGCCGGCGGCATCACCGGGATAGACTACGCGCTGTCGCACCCGGAGCGGGTGCGCAGCCTGGTGGCGGCGAATACCATTGGCGGCGTTCAGGATGCGGAGTACCAGGAGGTGCAGACCCGTATGCGTCCGCCCGAAATCCAGAACCTCCCGGAGCATCTGCGTGAACTCGGCCCGTCATATCGCGGCGCCGACCCGGAGGGCACGGCGCGTTGGATGGAGATTGAACACGCCAGCCGGCCTTACGGAAGGCTGCCGGCGCAACCGCTCCGGGAACCGATAACCTATGCCCGGTTGGCGACCATGCGCGTGCCTGCGCTGATACTCTCTGGGCAGGCCGACATCCTCGCGCCTCCGCTGCTGATGCGGATGCTGGCGGCGCACATACCCACCAGCCGTTTCGCTGCACTGGACGATGCGGGCCATGCCGGCTTCTGGGAACGCCCGGAGGTGTGGAACGGCATTGTGCTGGAGTTCATCGGTCAGCTCTGAGCGGAGGGGATCAGCCGCCGACGAAACGGTCGCCGAACGTCGCAGCCAGGTAGGGCTCGCCATCGATTACCGACAGGCGGCGCGCGCCGACGGCGGCGTGTGGGGTGAGGCGGCCGTACATCACCAGTACGCAGGTTTCGCCATCGCACTCAAATGTTACGTCGGCCTCCGTCAGGTTGCCCTCCGTGGCGTAGTCCGTGATCTGAGCCTCGCCATCGCTCAGAGTCAGGTCCAGCGTTCGCGGTTCAGGATGGGCGATCTGAAAGCGGTAGCGCAGCGGCCGGCCAGCCAGCAACGGGTCGGGACGGAAGGCGCGGCGGGCGGCCCGGTCCACGGTGTCGAGCAGGGCGGATACACTGCCATCGGAGAGATGATAGTCGTCCTCAAGGCGGGATCTGATGTCCCAGCCGTGCATGGTCAGTTCCGCGATGCGCTGGGTCAACAGGACTCGCGCGGACATGGGGCCCGGCGGCCAGTACACCAGGTTGTCCCACTGATCCGCCCGCACCTGCCGGAACAGGTACACCGTTTCGTTGATTCGGTCGGTGAAGTCGGCCAGCAGGCCATCGCCCAGCCTTTGGCTGGCGTCAATGGCCCGGCGGTATATGCTCTGGGCGAAGGCGTCTTCATCGTGCCGGTTCGGCGGTGGCGCGCCTTCGGGCGGCGAGTGGTCGCCGTCCAGTCCGCGCAGCAGCCGGCTGGACAGGTCCACGCTGGTGAGGTGGCCGATCACGTCGGCGATGGTCCACCCTTCGCAGGCGCTGGCCGTTTGCCAGGATTCGGCGGGCAGGGTTTGCAGGAAGTCCAGCAGCATGCGGGCCTCGTGTTCAAACAAATCAATGCTTTGAGCGGTGTCGGTCATGTCGTTCTCCATAGGCACAAATCTGGCGATTGCTCAGAGTGGGAGTGGCCGTCAAGAGCTAAGGTCGTCATACCGGCGAAAGCCGGTATCCAGAAATCGCACCGGTAGGCAATCGCAACCGGGGCAAGGACGTTCTGGATTCCGGATCAAGTCCGGAATGACGAATATGCAATTCTATCGCATCAACTGTTGATGGCTGCCCCCATGCTATACTCGCGTAGCCGCAGCCGGCGGCAAGGTTGTACAGGTGGACGTGGTATTCGACCGGGGCGTGTATCTGCCCCAACTGGACCTGTGGCTGGATTCCCTGCGCAAGCGCGACACGTCGGTAGTTTCCCATGCCCATTCTGACCACATAGCACGCCACAACCGTCCCATCCTGACCACCGGCACCCGCATCCTGCTGGGCGACTACCTCAGCCGTTCCGAGCCCGTTGAGCTCCAGTACGGCGAGTCGCTGGAAACACCAGGCTACACCATCACCCTGCACTCGGCCGGCCATTGTCTCGGTTCCGCCCAGGCCCTAGTTACCGTCCGCGCCACTGGCGAGCGCGTCCTTTACACGGGAGACTTGCGAACCCAACCGTCGCCCATAAACGAGCCGGCCGAGGCCGTGCCCTGCGACACCCTGGTGATTGAAAGTACCTACGGCCGGCCTGATTACGTGTTCCCGCCGCAGGAAGAGTCCATCGCCACTGCCATGCGCGTAATCGGCCAGTGGCTGAAGCAGGGCGCGGTTCCGGTGGTACTGGGCTGGCGACTGGGCAAGGCGCAGGAAGCATTGCGCCACCTGCTGGCGGCCGGGTTTCCGGTGGTTTGTGAGGAGGGGGTCTATGAGATCGCGGGACGGTATGAATCGGCGGGTGTCCAGTTCGTAGGGGAGTATCGAATCTTTGATGGCGAAATCATAGATGGTGAGGTCCTGCTGTTCCCTCCGGGCAGGAAGTCCCGCGAGTTGATCGGACAACATTTGCCTCCCAGACGCTCTGTACGCTACCTCGAGCTCACCGGCTGGGCCGCCGGGAAGGGTGTGAAACCGTGGGGTCGCGGCCGGCCGGGCGATTCCAGCCTGCCCTACAGCGACCACGCGGATTTCAACGACCTGGTGGTTTACGTTCAGGCGGTACGGCCCAAGCGGGTTTATACCGTCTTTGGGTTCCCTGACCTGGCCGCCCATCTGCGGACGTTGGGTTACGCGGCGACCCATCTGGGCAAGAACGCTACACCCGGCGACCAGGCGATGCAGATGCCGCTGCTGTAACGGTGTGGAAAGACATAGGGGCGACGCATGCGTCGCCCCTACAGTCGGTTGCCGTTGTTGCGGGTTAGTCCGGCGTGGTGCCGACGGCGGGCAGCGCCGCTTCCTCGTCGGCGGCCAGCATACGGTTCATCGCGCTGAGATACGCCTGGGCGCTGGCGACGATGATGTCGGTGTTGGCGCCGCGGCCGGAGAAGATGCGGCCGGCGTTTTCGACCCGCATGGTAACCGACCCCACCGAGTCGCGGCCTTCCGTTACGGCCTGCACCTGGAAGTCCTCGATTCGGGCTGTTGCGCCGATCACGCGGTCGATGGCGCGGCAGACCGCATCCACCGGACCGTTGCCCGTGGAGGCGTCGGTGCGGGTTTCACCGTCCGGGCCGATCAGGCGCACCGTGGCGGTGGGAATGTCCTTGTCGCCGCCGGTGAAGTGGACGGTCTCCAGCAAGTAAGTCGTCGGCTCGGATGCGGAGCGATTCTCCTCATCCATCAGGATTTCCAGGTCGCGGTCGGTGATTTCAGGCTTCTTGTCGGCCAGTTCCAGGAACCGCTGGTACACGCCGGTTACCTCTTCCCGATCCAGTGAGTAGCCC
This sequence comes from Dehalococcoidia bacterium, assembly GCA_965207025.1. Taxonomy (GTDB): domain Bacteria; phylum Chloroflexota; class Dehalococcoidia; order Lucifugimonadales; family UBA3495; genus Bin87. The sequence continues at coordinate 268,634 of OZ242258.1, forward strand.
AGGGTCTCCAGGCGGGCCTGCAAACCGGCGCGGCCGCTGAGCTTGCCCAGCACCAGCTGCACGTCCGGCGGGAGGCCGACGCGCTCGGGTTTCATCACCTCGTAGGTGGAGCGGTCTTTCAGCACGCCGTCCTGGTGGATGCCGGAAGCGTGGCGGAAGGCGTTCTCGCCCACGATGGCCTTGTTGGCCTGCACGTTCATGCCGGTGATGCGGCTGACCAGCCGGCTGCTGGGGTAGATCTGCGTGGTGTCCACGTTCAAATCGACACCGAACAGGTCCTTGCGGGTGTCCAGCGCCATGATGATCTCTTCCAGGGAGGCGTTGCCGGCCCGCTCGCCGATGCCGTTGATGCAGCCCTCGACTTGGCGCGCACCCACTTCGATGGCCGCCAGGCTGTTGGAGACCGCGAGCCCCAGGTCGTTGTGGCAGTGGACGGAAAGGGTGACGTTTTCGATGCCCGGGACGTTCTGCTGGATGTCGTTCAGCATGGTCTGGAAGTCCGACGGGATGGCGTAACCCACGGTGTCGGCGATGTTGATGGTGGTTGCCCCTACCCGGATAACTTCTTCCAGCATCCGATACAGGTAGTCCCGGTTGGTTCGAGTGGCATCCATGGGTGAGAACTCGACGTCATCGCAGTAGCCCTTGGCCCGCGTCACCATGTCCACCGCCATGGTCATGACGTCTTCTCGGTCCTTGCGCAGTTGGTGCATCTGATGGATTTCGGAGGACGACAGGAACACGTGGATACGAGGCTTCTGAGCGCCCTTGATGGCGTTCCACGCCGCGTCAACGTCGCCGGCGACGGCGCGGGACAGAGAGCAGATGATCGGCCCCTCGACCTCGTTGGCGATGCGAGAGACGGCCTCGAAGTCGCCGGGTGAACTGGCGGCGAAACCGGCCTCGATGATGTCAACCTTCATCCGAGCCAGTTGCCGGGCGATCTGCATTTTTTCGTCCACCGTCATGCCGATCCCGGCGGACTGTTCGCCATCGCGCAGGGTAGTATCCAGAAACTTTACTTGTGCAGCCATTTTGGTTCTTTTCCTTTCCTTCATTGGGATTTGCGCCGCTCATGGCGCAGGCGTTGAGGTTAGATCTCGACTCTCGAGGAAAGGTGCGGCAGGCACACGCAGTCCACCGCAGCCAGCCCCGCCAAGACCAGACTGCGATGGTGAACTGCTCTGCACAGTACCTCCATGCTCATGTGTATCCCTCCTCCGATTCTTGAAGGTTGCCTTCGATGTGCCAACCTTGTCATTGTGAGCGTAGCGATACAATCTCGTTGCGGCAAAAATCGCGGCAACAACGGGATTGCCACGTCGCTGCGCTCCTCGCAATGACAGTAGGGTTAGTTGTCACTCAATCTCCCGGGGGTTCAGCCAAGGCATGATTTCGCGCAGGCCCCGACCCACCTCGTGGATGCGGCTGGTGCGGGCCTCCTGGCGCAGGCGCAGGAAATTGTGCCGTCCCTCGTCGCACTCGGCCATCCATTCCTGGGCGAAGGATCCGCTCTGGATGTCGTCAAGCACCCGGTGCATGTTGTCGCGTACGTGGTCGTCCACGACGCGAGTGCCGCGGGTCAGGTCACCGTATTCGGCGGTGTCGCTGACCGAGTAGCGCATGTAGTTGAAGCCGCCCTGCTGGATCAGGTCAACGATCATCTTGAGTTCGTGCAGGCACTCGAAGTAGGCGATTTCGGGTGGATAGCCGCGCTCGACGAGGGTCTCGAAGGCCAAGTCAATCAGGGCGGTTACGCCGCCGCACAACACGGACTGCTCGCCGAACAGGTCGCTTTCGGTCTCGTCCTTGAAGGTGGTTTCCAGCACGCCGGCGCGAGCGCAACCGATGCCGGCAGCGTAGGCCAGCCCGATGTTCTTCGCGTTGCCGGTGGCGTCTTGGTGAATGGCCAGCAGGCACGGCACGCCAATGCCCTGCTCCACGAAGTGCTCGCGCATCCGGTGGCCGGGAGCTTTGGGAGCGATCATCATCACGTCCACCGTCGGGGGCGGAACCACGAACTGGTAGTGTATGGTGAAGCCGTGGGCGAACATCAGGGCCTTGCCCGGCCCCAGGTTGGGTTCGATTTCGTCCCGGTACACGTCCTTCTGCACATGGTCGGGGATCGCCACCATCATTACGTCGGCCGCTTTAGCGACCTCGGCCACGCTGCCGACTTCGAGACCGGCGTCGCGGGCGGCCTGCCGGCTGGCGCTGCCCTCGTAGAGGCCGACCATGACCTTGACCCCGCTATCGTGGAGGTTGAGGGCGTGGGCGTGTCCCTGGCTGCCGTAGCCGATCATGCCGACGGTTTTGCCGTCCAGCACGGAAAGGTCGGCGTCTTTCTCAGTGTAGATGTTAACTGCCATGTTGTTTTGTCCTCTGTTAGCGATTTGAGCATCTGGATTCCGGCTTTCGCCGGAATGACGGCCGGTAAGGCGACTATGGGTGCAAGGCCGGAATGATGGTGATGGTTAAACCCCTTCGTAGTGTCCTGGTACGGAGCCGGCCAGTTGTGACACGACGCCGTTCCTGCCCATGATCATGGTGTCGGCGCCCACGTCGTCGCTGACCCGGCCGCCCGTCTTGCCCCGGACCATGGCGACACGGCCCGTGCGCATGAGTTCGAGAATTCCGAACGGGCGGAGCAGGTCGTAGAGCGCGTCGATCTTGTCCTCTTCGCCGGTAATTTCCACCACCAGGGAACGGGCGCCCACGTCCACGATCTTGGCGCGGAACAGGTTGGCCATTTCCAGGATTTCGGTGCGGTTTGACGGGGTGGCGCGCACCTTGATCAGCGCCAACTCACGGGCCACGGCGTCCTCGTTGGATATGTTGGAGACCTTCACCACGTCGATGAGCTTGTCCAGGTGGGCGGTTGCCTGCTCTACGGTGTACTGATCGCCAGTGACGACGAAGGTTAGCCGGGACAGTCCCGTCTGTTCGCTGGCGCCCACGGCCAGGCTGGCGATGTTGAAGCCCCGCCGACGGAACAGGCTGGCGATTCGGGCCAGGACGCCGGGGCGGTCGTGCACCAGCGCAACGATGGTGTGCTGCTGCGAGTTATGCGGTTTCAATGGCGACCCCCTCGGCCTCTGGCTCTTCCAGCATTTCGTGGACCGACTCGCCGGCCGGTATCATCGGGAACACGAACTCGTCCTCTTTCACGACGAAATCGACGACCACCGGGCCGGGCGTTTCCATGGCTTCCTGGATCGCGCCCGCCACTTCATCCTGCTTGGTGACGCGGATGCCGCGAATGCCGTAGGCTTCGGCGAGTTTCACGAAGTCGGGGTTCTTGCTGTAAATGGTGGAGAAAAAGTCTTTGTCGTAGAAGAAGTCCTGCCACTGGCGCACCATGCCCAACGACCCGTTGTTGAGGATGGCGTACTTCACGTCGATGTTGTTTTCCACGGCGGTGGCCAGGTCGCAGAGCGTCATCTGGAACCCGCCGTCGCCGGCGATTGACCAGACGGTTTTTTCGGGACGGCCCACCTTGGCCCCCAGCGCAGCCGGCACTTCAAAGCCCATGGCCCCGCTGCCACCGGAAGTTATCAGCGAATTTGGATCTTTGTATCCGTAGTGCTGGGCGGCCCACATCTGGTGCTGCCCCACGCCGGTTACGATGATGCTCTCCCCGTTGGTGATGTCCGACAGTTCCTTCAGCACCTGCTGCGGCAACAATTCCTCCGACTTGCGGATAAACAGCGAAGGGTGCTCTGCCCGGAGTTGTTCGGTTTCCCTGATCCAGTCCAGATGCACGTTGGAGCTTACCTGGCCGAGCAGAGCGCGCAGACTGGCTTTCAAATCTCCCAGGACCGGGGCGTCCGCCACCACGTTCTTGTTGAACTCGCTGGGGTCAACGTCGAAGTGAATGATCTTGGCGTGGGGGGCGAAGTCGGACAACCGGCCGGTGACGCGGTCGTCGAACCGGGCGCCGAGGGCGATGACAAGATCGGAGCGGTCAATGGCCAGGCTGGCGTAGGCCATGCCGTGCATACCCGGCATCCCCATGTTGAGCAGATGGTCGGTCGGCAGGGAGCCGATACCGAGCAACGTAGTGATCACCGGGATCTGCGCTTTTTCCGCCAGTTCGCGCAGTTCGTCCCACGCCCGAGAGATCAGCACGCCGTGGCCCGCCAGTATCACGGGGCGTTCGGCTTCGTTGATGAGGCGCGCCGCCACCGCGACCTGCTGCGGTGAGGGTTCGCCCGGCGGAGTGTAGCCGGGCAGATCGATGGACTCCGGCCACTCGAATTCGATCTTCTCGCCGGCGAGGACGTCCTTCGGCACGTCGATGAGTACCGGGCCGGGGCGGCCGGTGCGGGCGATGTAGAACGCCTCCTTGATCACGGACGCGATGTCCCGTACGTCCATCACCAGATAGTTGTGCTTGGTGACCGGGAGCGTGATCCCGGTGATGTCGGTTTCCTGGAACGCGTCGCGTCCGATGGCGGGACGGGGAACCTGTCCGGTGATGCAGACGATGGGCACGGAGTCCATCTGCGCCGAAGCCAGGCCGGTAACCAAGTTGGTCGCGCCGGGTCCCGACGTCGCCGAACACACGCCTACCTTGCCGGTGGCTCGGGCGTATCCGTCCGCTGCCATGGCGGCAGCTTGTTCGTGCCGTACCAGGATGTGGCGCAACTGCGGGTAGCCGGAAAGCGCTCCGTAGAAAGGCAGTACAGCGCCGCCGGGCAATCCGAATATCGTGTCCACGCCTTCGCGCAGGAGGCTTTCACAAATGATTTCGGCGCCGGTCATTTCCATACTTGATTTCTCCTGGTTTTGCTTGGTTCCTCACGCTGACGGGGCATTAAAAAACCCCGCCCCTGAAGGGACGGGCATGATTCCCGCGGTACCACCCTTCTTTTTCGCGCTCGATCCATTCTTATGAACCTCAGCCCGAAACTCTTTGTACACAGCCAGTATCGGAGCCGACCCGCTCACCCTACACACGCTGATTGCAAAGCGGTTCAGGCGAGACGCTCAGGGGCGAGTTCGAGGGTTCCGGCCACCGACTTTCACCAACCGTCGGCTCTCTACACGGCCATCTGCCGCCTACTACTCCCCATCATGGCGAATAACCACAAAAATCGTATCACCCGCTCGGAATGGTGTCAACAAGCGGTCAGATGCCGTTTTGCCTTAGGAGGCGTCAAGTGGTATCATGGTGACACTTCCATCGGCAATGGTTGTCGATGGAGCAGACAGTTGGGGACGCGTAGGTTCGACAGGAGTTGTCTCTGACGGATTGCAGGCCGAGGTTGCTGCTGCCCTCGCTAAAAACAGTGGCGAACAAGTAACTGGCGAACGTGAATTCGCTCTAGCCGCTTAATCGCGGCTACGTCTGCCACCAGTAGGCCCGGAAGCCGGGAAGCGGACGTCCAATTATTCCGGGATGCTACCCTGGCGACGCCGATAAACAGGGCCATAGATTTCATCGGCTGGCCGTTGCCGAATCCCGTCGGCGGGAGTCGGCGGCAGCAAGATTAAAGCGCCGAACAAGCTTGTAGCATATCCGATCAGGGGAGTTTCTGGACGGGGAGTGCGACTCTCCCCCGTCTCCACCATTTCGCCCAGTCCCAAATGATGCGCCAAAGTGACCGGCAGCAGCAGTCCGGCATTGACCACCAGGCGATGGTCGTAGAAGGCGATATTGATGCGGTCGGGCTGCTCGGACGGCAGCATCCTTTGTGTAGATCGGGGCTAACAAATCACTAGACGTCACTTCCCCTGACGCCGTCCACAAGACGCGCAGCGGACGATCGGCGGAAATTGCTGCACCACGTCAACGTACGCTAGAGTGTGTTGACAAATTGAGCATGGACTCCGGAAATCGAATTTTCAATCGACCACATGGAAATTGCTGACTTTTCGGGTGAGGCCGCCTTGGAGAGTGCGACGCGATGTGGTTGTGGTCAACCCGTCGCCAGCGGTTCCCCGGTACGCGGATCATACCCGTCGTATGGGTAACGCCTGAGTTGCTGCCAATGGTCGCTGCGGCGGGCGTCGGGCAGGCGTACGGCGGCAACGCTCACCTTCGCCAGCCAGTGGGTCTGTTCAGCGTGCCAGTACTGCAACATCGACCATGCTCCGTCCCGCTCGTACCTGGCCTGCTCGCAAGATAGCATTCCACCCAGGGGCAGGTGGACGCCGTCCCACCTGTCGGCCACGCGCAACCAATCGGGCACCAACCGGCCGTCGGGAGCCATACGGGGGAACTCCAGGCAGAGCTCGTGCCAGTCCACCGGGTGATTGATCTCCCGCACTCTCACGCCCTGCTGGAATTCGACCTTCCACACGGCCAGAGGGAATGCCGAGATGTGGTCCGCCGACGTGATGGCAAAGGCAGTGACTTCGGACGTGGTTCCGCCTCGGAGGGTCGAAGTCAGCTGCCATGAGGTCGGAACCGGGTCGAGGTCGTCCGAATACGAGGGGCCGTCCGGCTTGCTCCAGCTATCGGCATCAAAGAGTTTCAGCGGGTCGCGGCTTGGATTGTGATCGGCATTCAGGTTGCCGCCAGGCATCCTAGGGGACGACCAGACCTGGTTGGCCAGATCAACGGGCTCCCACCACCAGGCAAAGGCCGGATGGCTGACCATGCGCAGAGCCAGGTCTTCATGTGCCTGGGCGTCCTGGAGCGCCAACCTCTGGTTCATGCCGCCATCGCCGTCAGCGTAGGGGTCCATGAAATCCATGGCCGATGCCGCCAGCCAGAAACTCACCTTCGGCTCTGCGAAATACTCCAGGGGCAGATGCCGGTTTTCGAACACATCGAGGACGAGGGCGCATCCCACGGGAGAGTTCAGCAGCGCCTGGGCCTTGGTTTGGTGACTCATGATCCCGTCCATCATGATCCCATCCATATCGATCAGCCCCTGATCATTTTGAGTATCCATCTATGGCGGATTCCCGTGGTCGGTTAGGGATGTAGTCGCCACCCTATAGTCAGAACCCACAGACAGCACACGACCCCGGACAGGGCGGCGCTGACGACAATGATGGCCGCACAGAAGGTTGGACCTGGCAGCCCGCCGAAGTCATGGTCGATCCAGACCAGTGCGAAAGGTTGGAGCACCAACACGGCGAGGCCGCAGAGTACGCCCAGGAAGGTGCCGGCCCCTGTGCTGATGTCCTTCACCCTTGCGCCGAAGAACCTGCCCACCACAACGGCTGGGGCCAATGGCAGCACCAGGAAAATGATGAATATTCCCGGGATTACGCTGTAGTTGGTGTCCCATATCATCTCGGCGTTCTCCGCGAAACTGGTTTGGAACTACATTGTATCGTGTTGTCCGCGGGCCAACGGCGATTTCATCTACCTGCGCGGGTGCTCGACCGGGTCATTGGTGCCGGAGCTGCGCAGCGCGGGCACCGACACGCTGCTGAAACGGTACACGATTATGAGTATCTAGCCAAACGCTAGATGGTTCATGTCCGCCGAAGCGAGGAAAGCTTCGGCGGACAGCGTGGTACAGTGAGCATCGGACAAGGCTTTGCAGGGAGATGACGACGTGTTGTGGGACGATGGCGGCATCGGTGCCAGCGCGATCGCTGGCGTGGTTTTCGTGCTTCTCATCATGCCGTTGGTCCCGGCCGTGTTAGCAGGTTGGGTTTGCGGCATGAAGATGCGCGGCATCAGCATCGGCGGCGGGGTCACGCTGGGTGTGCTCTGCGGCATCGCGATGATAATTCTGCAACCCGTGGTGTTAGCCTACATCCGCTGGGACCTCGATATTACGATCCATCAGTGGATGTACGTGGCCATCGCAGGCATCAGTGCGGTTCTGTCCGTCATCGCGTGCTACCTGTGGGCACTGGCCGTCGGCCGACGCGGTTTCTGAGACTGGGCGAAGGCGAGAGCCCGGGGTCGGACAGTGACGTTAACCGCAATCCGGACTAGATAGCGGGCCGGAACACCCTGGTCGGCAAGAGTGATCAAGCCACTGCCGACGACCTGAGCCAAGCCAGCATCCAGGTCGGCAGAAATCGGAGATGGCTCCATGGACGAAATGCCTCCTTGGGTGATTATCGTGATCGCGGCGAAGCCGGTGCTCTGGCTCTTCGCGGTGCCGGTTATCTGTTGCACCGTTACTCGGCCATCAACAGCGCCGGAGAAGGGCCCTTCAGCAACGTGGCCCGGGCCAGCGCCGGCGGCGAGGGTACACCCGAGTGGGTGTACCTGGACGGCGAGGCCGACGGGCAGGACGCCATCACCCTGTACTGGGGTGAGCCGTACTACGACGGCGGCGCGCCGGTGACCAGTTAGCAGTTGCAATACTCCGAAGACGGTGAGAACTGGTGCAACCTGACCAGCACGTCGGGGTCGGCGCGTTCCTACACCCACACCGGGCGGAAGGTGGGCGAAACCTGGCACTACCGCATCCGGGCGCGCAACAGTGCCGGCTGGAGCGAGTGGTCGGATCCGACCTCGGTCACCATCCAAGAGGGCACGACGGCGGACATATCGCAACCCACCCTCACGGCTCGCGCCACCAGTTCAACGGAGGTTCTGCTGTCCTGGAACAGCCTGTGCAACCCGAACAAGGAGGACGATCGCGGAAACAAGGGCATCGACGGGTACATGGTGGAGTATTCCGAGGACGGGGGGTTGTACGGCTGGGAGCGTTTTAGCTGGGTTGGTACTGACCAGACCAAGATCGTCGATCCCACTGTGGAGCCCGGCGCGACCCGGTATTACCGCGTGGCGGGATACGAGGGCAGCGCTCGCGACCCGGTGCTCGGGCGTTGGTCGCAGGCGAGGAGCGGGACCACCGCGGACTTTGTGGTAGGCGCGCCGCAAAACTTCACCATCACCGCTGAGGGAGAACGCGGGCTCAAGCTGGTGTGGGATGCGGTTACGGAGGGTCGCGACGCTTCCTCCATCACCGGCTACCGCATCGAGCGCAACGCGTGGAGCGGCGACGGCACGGAGGAGTTTGACACGTCCTGGGTGGCTCGCCAGACCAATCACAAGAACACCACCTACGTTGACACCGGCCTCACGCCGAATGCTGACTACTACTACCGGGTGGCGGCGGTTACGCGCAACGGCAGCGTCTCCTGGATCGGGCGCTACTCTGCGATACAAAGTTTCTTCATCCCTCCGCCCGGCTGATCCTTGGGCCGCCGCGACGGGTGGGGGACAGACCGGGCCATCCTGTATCCCACCCGGGGCTCGGTGAAGATATAGCGGGGATTCTCCGCGTCGTCGCCAAGTTTGTGGCGTAGCCTCCTGACTATGGTGCGCACCAGACCCGAGTCGCCGGAGCGGCCCACGCCCCAGACCCGCACCACCAACTGGTGGTGGGTCAACGCCATCCCGGCGTTGGGCGACAGCTCGTAGAGCACGGCGTACTCGGTGGCCGTGAGTTCCACCGGATGACCGGCAACCGTCACCCGCCGCTCGGCGTAGTCGATGGCCAGGTCCTCCAGCGCATAGGGCTGGGGCTGGGCCGCCGGGCTCAACCCGGCCCGTTGCCGGATAGTCGCCCGGATGCGCGCCGCCAGTTCCGACGGGGAGAAGGGCTTGACGACGTAATCCACGGCCCCCGTGGGCCTCCACGATCCCCTTGCAGATGGCCAGGCCCAACCCCGAGCCCCCAAGGTCGCGCCCCCGGGAATCGCCGTCCCTGCTGGCGTATTTGCGGAACAGGTGCGGCAACTCCTCGGAGGAGATGCCCCGTCCCTGGTCAGACACCGAGACGGCCACGTGCAGGCCCTGTCTGCGAACCATCAGTTCGATGGGCGTCGACTTGCCGGAGTGCCGGGCCGCGTTGGAGAGCAGGTTGCCCAGCACTTGCGCGATGCGCCGCCGGTCCGGCTGCAGCAGGTCGCCGCCGATCCGTCTCGCCTCGCGGTTCACCGACGTCACCCGCCGGTTCTTCACGTCGAAAACCACCACGCCGATGGGCGAGGTATCCACCAGGGTCTCCAGGTCGGCCCGGGCCCGCCGCTCCTCTGCTCGTCATCGGTCATGCCGGAGGTGACGAAGTCCCGGGGCGCGCCCGACCCGTCCAGGGTGGTGATCACTCCATAGCGGGAGTTGGTCAGGGTCCGGGCGCTGTCCAGCACCTCCTCTGGGGACACTTGCCCGTACCTCATTTTACCGTGCGTGGCAAATCGACAAATAATGACACCGATATTCGGGTCTAATGACACGTCAATGAGATAGACATTGCGCGGTGAGGCTATTGAGTTGCGCATCCGTTTCCCGCTGATCAGGGAGGTATCTGGTGCGGGAAATGTGGACCCGGCGACTGCGGACCCCGCGCCGGCGGAGCCGCCACGAGATAAAAACCCGGAGGCAAAACGATGTAGGAAATCTTGGAATCGCCGCAATCATGACCCAGGAAATTACGAGGAGACACTCTTCAATGTTTGGAATGACACGATCCCTGAGCAAGCCGCTGGTTGCTGTTGCAATCCTGGCAGTTACCGTATCAGTATTCATGATGGGTGGTTCGAGCGTTTCGGCCGCCACCGATTACGATACCGACAACGACAACCTGATCGAGATTTCCAATCCGGCCCAATTGGATGCCTTGCGGTACGACACCAACGGAGACGGAACACCAGATACCGGAGGGGTGCGAAAGGTCGACCAAAACCAACGTGGGTGGGCTCGTGGGCCACAATGCCGGAAACAGCGACATCGTACATAGCGAGGCGAGTGGCGGTGTCTTGGGGCACTCTATTGTGGGCGGATTGATCGGCGCAAACCACAGTGGGGTTAGCCGGAGCACGGCTGGGGGCAGGGTTGAAGCATCGGGCTACCGAGTTGGAGGTCTGGTCGGCGTTCAACACGGCGCGATGATCGCGGAAAGTTACGCCACCGGCGATGTTACCGGACGCTGTGTCATCGGTGGCCTCGTCGCGTGGGAGAACTGGACCGAGATCGCCTACGGTTACGCCCGGGTTGCGGTAACGGCAGAAACGGGAAGTGCTGGGGGCGTATTGGGAGAGTTCGCCTTTCATCCCAAGAATTACTGCGACGCGGAAACCACCGGACAGGTGGACGGTAATAACGGAACTGCGTGCTACTCCACCGGGGAGATGCAATCCGGAGATGACGGCCACCCTTGGAGCATCTACGCCGAATGGGTGGACATCGACGTGGATGGGGACGGGCAGGACGAGCAGCCTTGGGATTTCGGGACAAGCTCCGAGTACCCGGCTCTCAAAGTTGATTTCAACGGCGACGGCACCGGTTCCGGCGCGGATCGTCCATCATAGGTGTCCTGCCAGCGTTCATGTTTCCTCGAAGGAATGATGAGGGGGTCGTTGCGAAATACATTAATTCACTTGATATGAATAATATCAATGATTATGATATAAATATCTGAATGCTGGGCGACCAAGCTGTGCCCGGCGTCGGCAAGGAGGTGCGCAATGTCGTATCAGAGGCAGATCACTTCGAGGGCTTGGCCGGCCGCGTTGGCGCTGCTGGCGGTGGCGTTATTGCTGGTCGCCGGAGTTGCCTGTCGCGGCGATACCGAAGCCATGCCCACGCCCGCGTTTTCGCTCCCCACGGCGCTGCCCAGTCCAGAAGCCGTCCCCGCTGACGGCGACAGCCGAGAGGCGACGGTGGCACGAGCCTCGAGTTACTGGACCGGCGTCACCACCTGGGAGCCGGAGGACGTAAGCAGCCTGGAGCGGGTGCCCCAGGAACTGGTTGATCCGCCGTTCCTGCCCGAACACGAGCAGACCTACGACGGTGCACCCAGAGTTGTAGAAGTCCGTATGGTTGTGGAGGAGAAGGAAATTGAAATCGCGCCCGGCGCTTTCACTTGGGCCTTCACTTTCAACGGCGTCGTTCCCGGCCCCATCATCGTGGTGCACGAGGGCGACTATGTGGAGCTTACGCTGGTGAACCCGCCCAGCAACGGGTTGCTGCACAACATCGACTTCCATGCCTCCATTGGCGCTCTGGGCGGCGGCGCGCTGACTCACGTGGGTCCGGGTCAGGAGGTGGCGCTGCGCTTCCGGGCGGTCAAACCCGGCGTGTTCGTTTACCACTGCGCGCCCGGCGCTACCATGGTGCCCTGGCACGTTACCCATGGTATGAACGGGGCCATCATGGTACTGCCGCGGGGCGGGTTGAAAGACCCTGCGGGCGGTTCCATCCTCTACGACCGCGCCTACTACATCGGCGAGCAGGACTACTACCTGCCCCGGCAGGAGGGTGGAGAGTTCAAGCGGTACGACAGCGCCGCGGCGTCGGCGGTGGAGACCTCGAAGCGATGCGCACGCTGGTCCCGACGCACATCGTGTTCAACGGAGTTGCCGGAGCCCTGCAAGGCGAAGGCCAGTTGACTGCCAATGTAGGCGAGAACGTACTCATTGTCCATGCTCAGGCCAACCGGCAGTCCTATCCGCACCTCATTGGCGGCCACGGCGACTACGTGTGGGAGCGCGGCGGCTTCAACAATCCACCCGCTGTGGACTTGGAGACCTGGACCATTGCCGCCGGTTCCGCGGCGGCGTCCATACACACCATTCGCCAACCGGGAACCTACGTCTATTTGTCCCACAACCTCATTGAGGCGTTCGTTTACGACGCCAAGGCCATCCTGGTCGCCGAGGGCGAGTGGAACAACGACCTGATGGAACAGGTGAAACCGCCTACCAATGCCCAGTAGGGGGCTCGAATACGATTGGTGGCGCTTGGGTGGCCGGTAACGTCCGGCCACCCGTCTGACGTCGGTCGCGCGACTGGCGTGTTCTTCGACCCACGGGGAACAGGGTCGGCGGAAAACGTCTCCCAAACCGTCGCGGATGTTATGGCGCTGTTCAACATTGCCTGGCCATGATCATCCGGTTTCATTGGTGTCATAGCCTCCATCCGCCAGCAGACAATGGGCCGCGATGTCCCCGATCAGTGGCTCCGCTTCTGTGCAGTCCGCCACTGTGCCCTCGGTCAGGCGTAGTCGCAATTTGACGACACTCCCTAAGGACTTGGGGCGGATTACGCGCCGCCTGTGACTTGCGCCACCGTAACCTTTGCTTCACCCCATAGTTAGCGTGTATATCGTCGAGTAAGATAGCATTAGTAAATCACAACGATATATGGACTCCGTTGTCCACTTAACATCCGCCTAACTCCAGATACAGAGTTCGGTTCAGACAACGGACGTGCCCGATAATGGCAACGGCTTCGTTGCGTGAGCTCCGTGAACAGCTACATCCGATGCAGGATCACGGAAGACCAACCTATTGGGCGAACGAGAGGTTGCGCAAGGCGGCAGAGTCCGCTGGCGGGAAGTTCTGTGATGGGTCAGTTCTACCCACAGCGCTACGGCCAGTCGTACTTGGATACTCGGCGTGTTGCGGTAAACCGTTTTCGTAGGTTCATAAAAAATTGTGTTACGTAGGCTATTGACAAAGTAATTCGTGTACACTAAATTATTGACGCCATGCAGACGGCCATCAAATCTTTCGCAAGAAACAATGAACATCATCGGTGGGTTGCTATAGCGGCGGTGACCCTCCGGTAATACGCCCCTCCCGGGCTACCGGCCTTGTCGGCACCCTCCTCCCGGCAAGGCCGAAGGTTTGAATGATATGGACCGTTCTCCCGACACCGCTGAGTTTTCTTACAAACGGGCATTCCCCAGCGCGGGAAAGGTCACTCGTTTCTGCATCGGCTTGGCGCTGACCGCCACCGTCGCGCTGCTGGTGTGGTGGTTGGCCGACTGGGCCGAATTGACCGACGCCGTGGCAACGCTGGCCCAGCGTCCGGAATTGCTTGCGGCGCTGCTGGTCAGCTACACCGCAGCATTTGCATTGCGGGCGGTGGCCTGGCGCGAACTGATGGTCAGCGAAGCTGGAGTATTCGGGCTGTTCACCTGTTTACAGGCTGCGCTTCTCGCCAACCACCTGCTTCCCTTCAAGTTGGGCGAAGCGGCGCGCCCGCTACTGGCAACTCGCCGGGGCGTTCCGCTCAGCGAAGCGGCCGCCACCACGGCGGTGGCCCGGTTGCTGGACTTCGGCTGCCTGATCCTCATTGCCGCAGTGTGCGGCGCGTTGTTCACATCGCTGGATGGCAGGGGAGATTGGTTGCGGAGCTTGGCGATTCCAATAGTCGTCGTGTTGGGCGCCGGCGCAGCGCTGACCCTGCTGCGCTATCGAGCCTTCGATCGCTACGTGCCCGAATTGCTGCGTGGGCGGCTGGTCAGCCTGCGCGCGCAATTGGCCCAAATTTCAGTGGCGCGCGTTGTCAAGGCCGCGCTGTGGACCCTACCCAGTTGGATCCTGGAGGCGGGCGTCTTGTTGGTGGCCGCGCAGGCTCTGGGCGCTGAGATAACGGTGCCTGCGGCCATCGCGGTCACCGCCTTCACCATCCTGTTTCAGGTGTTCCACGTGACGCCGGGCGGCATCGGCGTGTACGAGGCGAGCATGACCGGCGGGCTCTACGCCATGGGAGTGCCCTGGCAGGAAGGTCTGGCGTTGGCGGTGCTTACCCACGGCCTCAAGTTCGCCTATTCGTACACCGTGGCGGCGGCGTTCACGCTGTTCGCGGTTCGGGATGCGATTCCCCTCAAGGGCCTGGGCGCGTTGCGCGGTTCTTCAGAGGGAGACAAGCATGCCTCGCGCTTCGAGATTTTCGCCGCTCGCGCCTGGAACGTCCTCAACGAGGGCAAGCCGTTCACTCCGGTTTTCACCCTGGGCATCCTCGCGCTGTTGAGCATCCCCAACATCGCCGATGGCGGCTACTGGCAGCGGGCCGGACTGGCGTTCCTGGCGCTAATTCCCATGTTCGTCGTCTTCTACCGTTTCGACTTCCCGCTGAAGCTGCGGATTGCCCTGTGGGTGTACCTTGGCGTGTTTCTGGCGGCATTCCGGTTTTTCGATGCCATTGCGGTTGGCCTGATCCTGGGCGTGTATTTGACTTTCACCATCGTGCTGTGGGGCACCATCTACTACCACCTGCGCATCGGGACTTCGTGGTTCAACTTCACGCGCTTCTGGCGGCTGGTGCTGGAGAATCCCGATCCCACCAGCGGCAACTTCCTGGAACAGATTCCCAAGCTGACCATTCTGGTTCTCGCTTTCCAGATGCTGGTGGCGCAGCCCACGGTTTGGACATTCGTGGCAGTGGAAGGATTCACGGTGGGCCTGGCGATAACCGCCCTGCTGCTGCACCAGTGGTTCTTCACCTGGCCACCGGCGCCATCCCTGGTTCCGACTCGTATGCGAGCGGCCGCCGGGCAGCGTATCTCTCGCAGGTTCATCACCATCGTCATCGACGGCTGCCGGTTTGACCGGCTTGAGGAAGCCGACACGCCGTTCATCGACAAGCTGCGCCGCGAGGGCGTTGATTACATCGATACATCCACCGTGTATCCGGCCCGCACCGTCACCGGGTTCAGCTCCATGTTCACCGGCGCGCCGCCGCGGGTTCACGGTATGTCCAGTAACTTCGTGCCCAGCCTTGGGGTCAAGTGCGAATCCATCTTCGACGCGCTGCGGGCCGGCGAATTGACCGGCAAACTGGTGGGCATCGCGCACCTGGTGGATGCCTTCGGCGAGACGGACGTCGAAACCGTCACCGCCGTAACCAACAACGACGAGATCGACGATGCGCTCAAGGCAAGGGGCAAGGCGGTGGTCGAGCGGGATGACCCGGACCTGCTCGTCCTGCAATTGCTCAGCGTGGACCAGACCGGTCACGCCCGGGGCAGCTATAACTCCGAGTACCTCGCCAAGATCGAAGACAGCGACCGCCACATCGAGGACTTCCTGGGGTGGTGCGATTCTGTCGGGTATCTGGAAGGCGCGACGGTGATCATCACCGCCGACCACGGGCAGGGCATCGGTATCGGCGGGCACGGCCACATGGGCCCGACGGAGCGTTACGTGCCCTTGATCATGTGGGGCGAGGGCGTTGAACTGCAAGGCGAGGTGGATCACCCGCGATCCGTCATGGACGTTACGGCCACCATCGCCTACTACCTGGGTGTGGAGCCCCCGGCGCAATCGGTGGGGCAGGTGCTCGGCGTGCCCGACCGAAACGAAGCCTCCCGTCCGGTTGCCGTCATCGTGCCGGCGTACAACGAGGCGGAGAACCTGCCGGATACCTTGGCCAGAATACCCCGGGAGGAACGGCCCGATCTTCGGGTGATCGTGGTGGACGACGGCTCTTCCGACGACACCGCCGAGATTGCCCACCGACACGGGGCGGACGTGGTGGTATCCCACCAGCACAACCGGGGTTTGGGCGCAGCCCTCCGCACCGGACTGGCTACGGCCAACGAGTTGGACGCGCAAGCGGCGGTGTACGTGGACGCCGACGGGGAGTATCCACCCGAACAGATTCCGGATCTGCTGGCTCCGATCGAGGCGGGAGAGGCGGATTACGTGCTGGGCTCGCGCTACCTGGGCAAAAGTCCGGACCAGCGGGCGTTCCGGCGGATTGGGAACCTGGCGTTCACCGCTGCGCTCAACCTCGCCGCCGGCCGGCGCATCAGCGACGGGCAGACCGGCTTCCGGGCCTTCTCGCGCCGGGCGCTGGAGTGCGCCGAAATCATCCACGACTACAACTATGCCCAGGTGCTGACCCTGGACCTGCTGAAGAAGGGAATGCGAATGCGGGAAGTACCCGTCGCGTACCAGCAGCGCGCCAGGGGCGAATCATTCATTGGCCCCAAATATCTCTGGCGGGTACCCACCGGGATGCTGCGCGAGATGCTGAGCAAGTAGCCGGCAAACTCATCAAGGAGGATGACGAACGTGCGTTATCACATCAAGACGTGGAGATCCTTTCCTCGCCGACAGCGCTGGATCGCAGGATTGGCATTGACGATGCTGCTCGCCCTCACCCTGGCCTGCACGCAGCAACCACCTCCAGCCGCGACGCAAGACGATGCGGCGCGGGCCCAGGCAGCAGAAGCGCAAGCGGCAGCGGCGGCCGCCCAGGCTACGGCGGCCCAGGCCGCAGCGGCGGCTGAGGCGGCCGCCCAGGCAGCTACCGAAGCGGTGGCGGCAAACGCATCGAATGCGGAAGCGTTGCAAGCCCAGGCCACTGCGGCCCAGGCGGCGGCGGACGCTGCCCAAGCTACGGCGGCGCAAGCGGCAGCAGCGGCTGAGGCAGCGGCCCAAGCGGCGGCGGAAGCGGTGCGCCGGGGTGAAGACCGACCTTCCATCACCGTAATCGGGAACGGGTCGGCGTCCGTATCCGCATCTGGTACTGGCACCGGAACAGGAACCGGGTCAGTCTCCGGCGTTGGAGCCGGAACAGGCACCGGAACCGGATCAGCGTCCGGAACCGCCACCGCTGCGATGATGAGCCAGAAAGAAGGCGGTTTGTACATTCCCACCAACCTCAGCTACGAGACCGAGGGGCCAACCGCGTCTGACGGCTACTACACGGCGACCACCAACCGTGAAATCTACGCAAAGATATCCACGGACTACCAGGAAATCGCCAAGCTGACCAACGTGATCAGGGAGGGCAAGCCCTTCCCCGCCGCGGAGATCTGGCTGATATATGAGGCGGGTTCGCATACTCGTCTCGGCCCGCAGAGCCGCACCCTGCGCAGCTTTGCCGCCGGTTCCACGCCATCCACGTATTACCCCGATTCCGCGGAGTTCTACGGGTCGGACACCTTCCTGGACGACCCGATTGAGAACGTCATACGCGGACGCAGGGAGGCGGAGAATTACAGCGACGCCCAGAAGCGTCAGGCGGTGAACAAGGGAATGCTCAGGATTCTCTATCACTGGGCCAAGTTCTACATGATCATCGGTCAGGAACGGTCCAGTTCCCGCCTGATTGACGAGGCTTGGGCCGTGTACGTGGGCGAGGAAGTCAACGGCGCGTATCCCAACTCGCTGGCGGCGCTGGCACAGGCGCGCGAAGGCAACTTCGGGCGTCAGGGCACCATTGACATCCCGCTGCGTGAGGCCATGGACCGGGCCCGGCAGGCCGCCGATGATGGCGACGCCGCGGCCCTGCAAACGGCTACCAACGAAGTCTATTCCCGCTTCAATGCCATGTTCTACCTCGCCACCGTCAGGTACATCGGCCGGGTTGCGGATGACGCGGCGGCCGGCGACCGCGACGCCTTGGGGACGCACCAGGTGGAAGCCCTGGCGTTCTACCAGTCCATCCAGCCCGACGTTGCCAAGGCCGACCCGTCTGCCGACGAGACCATCATGGCCTATCTGACGGCCGAAGGCAGCGAGGTTACGCCTGCTTCACGCGACGCTGCTCTGGCCGCCCTCAACCGGACGGCATCAGCGCTGATGCTGAACCAGAGTGACCTGGTAACGCGGTACACCGACGATACCGGCGACGGCTCCAGCGGAACGCCGTCCCCGGATACCGGGGAGTTGGACCTTTCGTCCGGCTTCTTCATCCCTGTGAACCTCCCTCACGAGACCGACCGCAGCGTCCCCAGCCCGTCGGATGGTTACTACCACGCCACCACCAACCGGGAACACTATCAGAAGATCCCCTCGGACTACCAGGAAATCGCCAAGCTGACCAACGTGATCAGGGACGGCGAACCCCTGCCCGTGGCGGATATATTCCTGCTCTACGAGGTGGGCTACCACACCCGCATCGGCGTCCGCAGCAAGACCCTCCGAGGCTTTGCCCGCGACCCCGAACGCGCCGAGGAATTTCCGCTGGCCACCGAATACTACGGGTCCGGCAACTTCTTGGATTCGCCTATCAACAACACTGTGCGCGGGCGCGGGGATGCTGCAGAATGGACCGACGCTCAGAAACGCCAAGCCATCAACAAGGGCATCCTCAGGATCCTTTATCACTGGTCCAAGCACTATGTGATCGGCGGTTGCGCCGACCTGGATTCGGGTGACGTCGATGAGGGGTGGGGTATCTACGTCGGCTTGCCGGGCGATGACGGAACCTATCCTTACTCCCTGTCCGCTCTGGCGCGCAGTCGTGAAGGCAACTTCGGGCGGGAAGGAACCATCGACATCCCCCTGAGGGAAGCCTTCGAGCGCGTGCGGCAGGCTGCCGAGGCCGGCGACGCCGCAGCTTGCGACGCTGCCGCCCAGGAAGTGTTCTCCCGATTCAACGCTCTCTTCTATCTTGCTACGGTGAGGTACATCGGCATCTCGCAGCAGGATGTGGCAGACGGCAAAGACCCGGGCACTCACCAGGTGGAAGCCCTGGCGTTCTACCAGTCCATCCAGCCCGAGGTAGCCAACGCGGACCCTGCCGCTGACGAAACCATCATGGCTTACGTCACTGCCGACCCGAGCGACCTCACCGTCGCGTCGCGCGATGCAGCGCTGGCTGCCCTCAACGGTGTCGCGTCGGCGCTCATGCTGTCGCGGAGCGACCTGGTCACCGGCTACTGATGATAGACTCGTCAGCCCAGCATAGGAGAACCAAAGCATGAAGAGTCTATCTCGACGATGGATCAGGACTTTCTGGCTGCCGGCCGGCTTGTTACTGCTGGCGCTGGCCTGCGGCGGGGGCGCTGAGCCGGTCCCGCCGGCCCCGGCCGCAACCTCGCCACCGGCGGCGAGTTCGTCGTCTGCGCCGGTCAGCCAAGATCGGACCACTCCAAACCCGACGACGGCGCCAACCTCTCCATCGTCGTCCGGCTCGGCAACCACATCGGCATCCACGCCAGCGGCGGCTAGCCCAAACCCGACGGCAACCCCGGTTCCTACCGCAACTGTGGACTACCGGGATCGCACCATCACCGTCTATTCCGGTCGTTCGCAAACGCTGGTTCACCCCTTGCTGGTAGCCTTCGGCGAGCAAACGGGAATTGACATTCGGGTCAAGTACGCCGGCAGCGCGTCCACCGCGGCGACCCTGCTGGAAGAGGGCGACAACACGCCGGCCGATGTGGTGTTCCTGCAAGACCCGGGTTCCCTGGGCATCCTCGCCGACTCTGGCGCGTTGGCCCGGATTCCGCAGGAATCGCTGGACAAAGTGGATCCCCGGTTCCGTTCGCCGGCCGGCCTGTGGATCGGCACGTCGGGCCGGGCGCGCACCATTATCTACAACACTGAGGCCATCAACCCGGCAACCGACCTTCCGCCGTCCATTCTGGACTTTACGAAACCGGAGTGGCGCGGACGGGTGGGCTGGGCGCCCCGCAACGGTTCCTTCCAGGCTTTCGTTACGGCCCTGCGCCTCACCCTCGGCGAGGACGCGGCCCGCGCCTGGTTGGAAGGGATGCGCGACAACGACGCCGTGGACTATCCCAATAACACGACCATAGTAACGGCCACCGCTGCCGGCGAGGTGGATGCGGGCTTCGTGAACCACTACTACCTGGAACGGTTCCTGGAGGAACACGGCCAAGGGTTTGGCGCGCGCAACCACTACATCGGCAACGGGGATCCCGGCGCGCTGGTGCTGGTGGCCGGCGTGGGTATCCTGGCGCCTTCGGAGAATCAGGACATCGCGGAGGAGTTCGTGGAGTTCCTGCTCAGCGCGCCAGCCCAGACCTACTTCGCCCAGGAGATCAAGGAGTATCCCGTCTCCGCGGGGGTCGAGCCGGAAGGCGATCTGCCGCCCTTGGAATCGCTGAACCCGCCCAACGTTGACCTGGGCAGCCTCAGCGACCTGGAAGGCACGCTCAAACTGCTGAGGGAGACCGAAGTGCTGCCGTGATGACCGGCGATGTTTCGCGCAGCATACGTCGATTCTTTCAGGGAAGGGAGTTGCCGCTTTTGGCGGCGGCTCTCTTCCTCTTGTTGTCGGCGGCATACGCCTTTTCGGTGGACATTCGCGCCACTCGGGGCGCGTCCATCAGCGGCGACGAACCCTTCTACCTGCTGACAACCCAGAGCATCCTCGCCGACGGTGATCTGGACCTCCGCAACCAGTACGCCGCCAGGTCCTACCGGGAATTCTTCGATCATCCCAACGACCTTTGGTACCAGTCGGCCCCAACCCCCGACGGCCGGTTGCTCAGCCCGCACAATCCGGGCTTGTCGGTGCTGGTGACCCCTGGTTTCGCCCTGGCCGGGCTGCGCGGAGTCCAGGTGCAGCTGATGCTGATGGCGGCGGCGACCATGGGATTGGCTTTCGTGCTCGCCGACCGGCTAACCGGACGCCGCCTAATCTGCTGGCTAGCCACGCTGGGCATCGGCTTGACGGCAACGGCGTTCATCTACTCCACGGAGATCTACCCGGAGTTTCCCGCAGCCCTGGCGCTGCTGGTCGCCCTGCTGGTCGCCACCCGGCGGGAGAGGCCCGGAATCTACGATGCGCTGTACCTGGCCGCCGCCCTCACCG
Source organism: Dehalococcoidia bacterium (assembly GCA_965207025.1). Taxonomy (GTDB): domain Bacteria; phylum Chloroflexota; class Dehalococcoidia; order Lucifugimonadales; family UBA3495; genus Bin87. Next base: position 289,869 of record OZ242258.1, read on the forward strand.
CGATGTGCTGGCTGGGCTCCAAGTACGCGGCGCTTGCTCTGCCGGTAGCCGGCTGCTTCCTGCTCCGTGCCAACTGGCCGGCGCGAATTGCTTTGACGGCGGTGGGCGGCGCATCAGCCGTCCTGTTCGCCTGGTTCCATCTGCACGTCTTCGGCGGCCTGACCCCCTACGGCGTCAACGTCGTCTATTCACAGTGGAACACCGCCCAAATCCTCGGCGGACACGTCGAGTTCACCGAGCGCTACTACCGTCTCTGGGGCCTGTTCGTTGACCGGCGTTTCGGCATCGGACGCTGGGCTCCGCTGCTGTTGGCGGTGGTTCCGGCGCTGGCGTTGTTGGTTATTAAAACCTGGGAGCATAGGTTGGTTCTAGCCCTCATCGTAATCCAGTTGCTGATCGCCACCTTCGTGGCCATCACCATGATGGGCTGGTGGTTCCCCGGCCGAACGATGCTGACGGCGCTGCCGCTATTCGCGGTGCCGCTTGCGCTGCTGGTCAACCGCGCTGGGGTATTCGGTAAAGTATTCCTGGTCGTGCTGGCAGCCGGCGCTCTGGCGTTCACCGCCGGCCTGGCGCAAGCGGGACACGCCGGCGAGATCACCATCGCGGTGGACCCCTTCGACATGGCCTTCGTACCCTTCCAGGCAGTCGCCGGTCTGTTCCCCCTGTACTCCTGGTGGACGAAAGAGACTTGGCAGCTTACCTTCCTGTGGTGGGCGCTGTTCGCCGTCGCCACCGGAGCCGTGGTGTGGCCGGAAACGACCGGCGCCGGCCGTCGGCTATGGCAAAAGGGCCTGGATGCCCTCGGCAAACGCAACCCGAGGCTCCCAGCCGATGGCTGACTTGGCCCGCGAGCAATCGGCCGCCTTGCGCGCCTCTTCAAACTCGCGCCGGGGGTTGGGCACGATGTGCTGCACCGGGCCGCCGATGGCTGCGGCTATCTCGTTCACCGAGGTTTCCTGGCCGGTTCCGATATTCAGCGCGATATGCTCTCCGGCCGGCAGTGCTGCGGTGGCAGCCAGTACATTCGCCTCCACCACGTCGGACACATGCGTATAGGAACGGGTCTGCTCACCGTCCCCGTACACGGTCAGGGGGTTGCCTTCCTGCCGCATTCGCAGAAAGCGCGGTATCACCAGCGAATATGCGCCTTGCGACGGCTGGCCGGGTCCGTACACATTGAAGTACCTCAGCGAAACGATGGACATGCTGAAAAGACGCGCAAACAGGTCCGCGTACTGCTCGCCCATCAGTTTCTGTAGCGCGTAGGGCGACTTGGGATTTGGCGCCATGTCCTCGCGCATCAGGTAAGTCGGCTGGTCGCCATACACGCTGGACGATGATGAGTTGATCACGCGGCTCACGCCGTTGACCTGTGCCGCGCGCAGCACGTTCAGCGTGCCGGTCACGTTTACCGCGTGAGTACCGACCGGGTCTGCTACGGATCGCTCGATTCGTGCCCATGCCGCCGTGTGAAACACGACGTCGGCCCCTTCAGTAGCGGCTGTCAGCGCGTCCCCGTCCGTCACCGAACAATACAGAGGTTCCGCCAACGGATTGAGCCTCGCCAGGTTGCCGGTGGACAGATCGTCCAGCACGATTACCTGGTGGCCATCGCGCGCCAACCGGTCAACCAGGTGCGTCCCGATGAAACCGCATCCTCCGGTGACAACGCACCTCATGTTTGCCTCCCATCGGCGCTCAATCGCGCAGCAAACGGATTCGCGCAAGACTTCTCGGCGCGATCACGTTGCGCTTGCGTGTAGAACCTTCGGCGACACCACCGGCAGAAGCGCTCTCTGACCACCACGGCGCCTCGGTTACTATGGCGGGTCACTATGTTGTCCGTCCCGTCGCACCTGGGACAGGCAAAAGTCTTGGCTCCCGGCATCTTCGATCAGCCTTCAGCAGGTGATTGGGCTTTACCAGTTGCGGCCAAGTGGCCGTATTTGGCGATGAAGTGTCGTTCCACGCGGCCGGTTGCCAGCATCGCCCCGATGACCAGCAGCCATAGGAAGAACAGCCCACCTACGATGGGGTGGACGATGGAGGCCGCATCCAGCCAGATGAATTGCATCGCCAATCCCAGGACAACGGACGCCGGCGCCACCTTCCGCAGGGTGCCGCCGACACGCCATTGGTACATGGCAGCGACGATCAGCGCCAGACCGGCGGCGGTGAATCCAACCTTTCCGGTGATCCAGAGCAGGTCGGCCACCACGCCGATGCCTGCAATGTCCTTCACGGATGCAATGCCAGTGTCTGCCTGAAAGGCGATCAGGATGGCGCATGCACCCGACATGGTAGTGCATACGCCCGACGCGACGAACAGATAGGGTACCCACGGCGTCGCCCAGCGATCCCTGATGATCCAGGTGCGCAGCAAGAACCCGCCAGCCGCCAGCAGCGTCAAGCCGGATACCAATCGGGACGCGCCGAACAGTCCATACAGCGGCCGGTTCTCCGCCACCGCCCGCAGTGATTCAAGGAGCGTAGCCTGGTCGGCATCCGCAGCAACCCGGCCGTACACCATAACCGCGGTCGTGACCGCCGTGATCAAAAGCAGCAAGCCGCCCAGACGGGCCATCCGATCGGGTTGCCCGCCCGCCATCAATGCAGACCCATTGGTTCCAGCGGGATTACTAACCGCGTCCCTCTCGCCAGCCATGGTTGCCCCTTGGTAAGTCGCCCGCGACGCCACTCCTGGCGACCACGTCGCTTGTTTCCGCGTGTTTTTGATTAGCGGCGGAGCTGGCTGATCTGCAATCCGCATCGTCTCCGACCGTGCCTCCTGCCGGAACGATGGCGTAGCGTGAAACCTTGCTTGTCGTACTACGCAGACTTCCAGTCATTCAGACGATAATCTGAATATCGTCTATACAGCATCTTTATATTATGCTGAACGAATCATGTTGTCAATGCTACCAGCAATGGCATTAGGTCCGTTTCAAAGTTAGTCCGTCATTCCCGCGCACTCGGGAATCCCGAAGATGGTTGTGCTCAGGATCTCTTGGATTCCGGCAAAAGCCGGAATGACGGGTCGGAGGGAGAGGTGCCCACCCTCGACGTTGAAAAGGCCCTGCAAATCCGGGATTACGTATTGATAAATCTAAATGATAAGAATAGATTGACGGCAACACATTCTCGGAGCGTATTGTGGAATTCGGAGGCGAATATGTTTCTGTGCGTCTGCAAAGCGGTGCGGGTATCAGAAGCGTTAGACGCGGCCAGGGCTGACGTTGATACACCCGATTCCATCCGAAGGCTATTGAAAGCCAAAGACGGGGTGGTACCACCTCAACAACTTGCTCACTATTGAGCTGACCGCCATCAACCAGTACTTCGTCCAGGCGGAGATGTGCAAGAACTGGGGCTTTGACCGCCTCTACAAGCGGTTCCGCGACGTCAGCTTGGAGGAGATGGAGGACGCGCAGCACCCGATTCAGCACATCCTCTACCTGGAGGGAGTGCCCAACCTGCAACGCCTCAACCAGGTTATGGTGGGCGAGAGCGTCATGGAGGACCTGGAGCTCGACCTACAGGCCAAGATGAACGCTGTCAGTGCGTTGGTGGATGCTATCAGCCATTGCGAGCAGGTGCAGGAAAGCCAGGGTTACACCGAACCTTGCTCAGCCAGCACGGCCAACTCCGCCTGGGACAGTCCCAACTCCCCGCACAGGACCTCTTCGTTATGCTCCCCGATGCGCGGCGCGCGCCGGGATATCCTCCAGGGTGAGCCGTTGAAGATGGCCCCTGGGCCCGGATGTCGAAATGTCCTGCCAAGTTCCGGGTATTCTACATCTGTCCAGAACCCCCGGTCCCCCAGGTGAGGGTCCTGCATGACCTCGTCCGGGGAACGGATCGCCCCCGCGTTGGAGCCATGCGTCTGCAAGCCGTGGTAGGCCTCGTCCCGAGGGATGCTGGCGAGGAAGTTTTCAAAAATTCCGCGGATATGGGACTGGCTCTCGGCGATGACCGTTGGGTCCCGGTACTTTTCATCCAGCAGGTCGCCCGCCAGGCCGTGCTCATCCATCCACGGCGCAAGCGTTAGCACCCGCTCCGGCGTAACCTGACCGACGTTCACGTATTTCCCATCCTTGCAGAGGACCTGGGCGTTGGGGCCGGTGTTGGTATTGCCACCTCCGGCTCTGCGAGGAACCACAATTCCTTTGTAAATGTACTGGTTCACATGGCCCTCGGTCGTGAGCGCGCAGGCATCATGCACCGAGGCATCTATGTACTGCCCCCGGCCCGTCACCGACCGGTTGACCAGCGCCGCGGTAATGGCGATGTAGGCGTAGTGGCTTCCGATGTGCCAGGCCTGCCCGCCTCCGGGAGCGATCGGCGGCGCGCCCGGAACCACGTCGTCGTCGTAGCCACACCTGGCCATCTGTCCGCCCGCCGCCAGATGCAGCAGATCGCTGGTCTGGAAGTCCTGCCACGGGCCGTTCTGCCCAAAGGGGGTCAGTGAGCACATGATCAGCCCAGGGTTGCGGGTTGCCAGATCTTCGTACCCCAGTCCCAGGGAGGCCAGATAACCGGGCCGGCATGTCTCCAGTACCACGTCCGCCTGATCCGCCATTTGCCGGAACAGACGGCGCCCGTCCTCCGTCTCCAGGTTCAGGGTAACCCCACGCTTGGAGGTGTTGTAATGCCAGAAGTAAAGGCTCCTCTCCCGGTCCGGCATGTCCTGGTAGAAGGGCCCCACGGTACGGGCCGCGTCGCCGCCGGGCGGCTCTATCTTGATGACGTCTGCTCCCATGTCAGCCATCTGCTTGCCACACCACTGCCCCTTCTCATCGGCAAGCTCCAATACTCGCAGCCCTCCAAAGGCGCCCGCAGAGTTCGAGTCCGGCGTCCGCGCTGGCGCCGGTGCGGGATTCGCTATCGGCTCGTTCCCACTCCACTGTACGGGCGAGGCATCCTCCATCATCTCCTTGAAGTAGGGATAATCGTCCATACTGAGGCCCTGTGGCCAGAAGGTGCCGTCGGCGAAGCCGCTAACCAGTTCCTCGTGACTCAGGCCCAACAACCCTTGATACACCTCTTTGTTGTGGCCGCCAATCAGGGGACCTGACCGTCTGTTGATTGCCGGCGTCGCCGACATCTTGAAGGGAGCGTTCTGAAGGGGCCAGGTCCCCAGCGCGCGATGATTCACGTCCCGGTACAGCTCTCGATGCGTGAGCTGGGGATCGTTGTCCACCCGGTCCTGGCTGCTCTGAACGGGCATGGCGGGTACTCCCGCCGCCTGGCACCGCTCCATGATCTCGTACTTGCCCAGGGTCTTGGTCCACTCCTCTATCCCCTGGTCCATCTCTTCCTGGTGTTCCAGGCGACCTTCAAGGGTGGCAAACTTCTCGCCGGTGGCCCAACTGGGAGAGCCCATTACCTCCACCAACTTCCGCCACTCATCGTCGGAGAAGCAGGCCAGGGCGCACCAGTCGTTGTGCTCGGCCGGACTGGTCTTATAAGCGTTGTGCGGCGCCCCGGTCCGCCCCCGGTAGTTGTCCACCTGGGGCGTGCCGGGCCAGTGAGCGCGGTTGCCCGGCGGGTAACCCTCTCGCATGGTGGAACGACCGTTGGCCTGGATGTCCAGAAAAGCGGAACCATTGAGGGGGACGCCGAGGATCCACTGGGAACTGTCCACATGCTGTCCCTGGCCGGTCATGTTGCGATGGTAAATTGCGCTCAGAGCGTACATGGCCCCGTATAGGCCGCCGGTGTCGTCCAGGTAGGACCAGCCCCAACCGGCGGGCGGCTGGTCCGGCAGACCCGACGTGTAGGTCATACCGGACAGGGCCTGCGCGATGGCTCCCATGGTTTGATAGTCTCTATCTCGACCCGTGTGGCCGAAGCCGGACATGGAGAGGTAAATGATGTCGGGCCGGAGTTTCTTCATTTCCTCGTAGCCCAGACCCCACCGCTCCAATACACCGTAGGCGAAATTCTCGATGACGATGTCGGACATGGCCACCAGGCGCCGGGTAAGGTCAATGCCTCGGGCGGTACGAGTGTTCAGGGTGACGCTCAGCTTGTTGGCGTTGGTGTCGCTGAAATGGCCGTTGGTGTTGAGATTGACGGGCAGGCCCTCGGGGGTTCCCGCTCCCGTCGTGATGTTGTCGCCCCTGGTATTGGGCCTCTGGGGCCACTCAACCTTGATAACCTCGGCTCCCAGCGCCCCCAGCCATCGGGTGCACCAGGGACCCGCCCTGACCCAGGTGAAGTCCAACACTCGGATTCCTGACAAAGCTCCCGGTGTCGTTGGCGCTTCCGTTCCGCTCTGCACCATGGCATCACCTCCCGGCTATGGGTGTCTCAAGGTTAACTCGCCTTATTCTAACCCAAGGTCAACATGTCAACGAGATCTGCGGGCCTGGGAAGCCTGAACCGGTTCTTTGGCGGATGGCAATCCACTGACACTTCCCCCTTGCCCCCATGCTTCGCTCGCCCCTACCATTTAACAATCCAATCGTCCACACCCATCCTGCACCGTAGGCCACGGTCATCATGCCCACGTCCCAACACCGCGCTTCCAAATTCCCTTCCTCCAAACCCTCTCAACTGCCCGCCAAAACCCCTGTAATCGCCCCCAACACCCGCCCAATCCACCCCCATTCAACCCCACCAACCTGCCCCTCGCCCTACTCAAATGATATGAAATGACCGGAAATGAGCGGGTTTCCGCCAAAATAACAGCCTACCCCGTGCGTGACACGGGGTCACCCCGTACTTGATGCGGGGCCCCACCATCCCAATCCAATCCCTAATCCCGTTCATCCCGTTCATCCATGTAAATGACTCCCCCGTCAGAGGTAATCCCATGACTATCTCCCAACTTCGCCGCCGCATCGACGCCCTCAAACGCAAATTCGCCCGCGAACTCGCCATCATCAAGCTCCGCCGCATCGCCGAAGCCATCACCGACGACTGGACTCCCGACGAGCCCCCGGAACCGTCCGACGTCATCCGACGCATCGCCGACGCCGGCTTCCGGCTGCCCACCTTCGCCAATCTCCATCGCCGTCTTGACGACGCCCGACGGAAAGGCGAAGTCCCCGTACCCAACGCCATCGTGCTCAACCTGTTGCCCTGGGCCTGGAACGACCGCTACCGCGACCTTCTCCGCTGGGAACTCCCCGCCTCAGCCCGATAGTCCCCCTGACAAGGGTATGTAAAGGCTAAAACTGGCTCGGCGCTTAACTTGGGAAGGCGCCGGGCTTTCCGGCATTCTGGGTGTGTCGAAACCAGGTGCCGGAGGTCCCCCATGCGCCTTCCCAGAGAATGCTATCAGATGCAAAAAACGATTGAAACGCATTTACCTCACCTCTCCCAGCCACAATTGACCGGCTTGGCAATGTGGGTCTGCGGGGCCATCCTGGCGGGCAGCGCCTGCCAGAACGCCGTGGCCTCGGCTCTCTCCGCCAAGGGCAACTGGAACAGCTTGCGCCAGTACATTCGCCAGTGGCTCTACGATGGCAGCGACCGGGCCCGTCCCTGCCGGACTGAGTTGGACGTTACGCTCTGCTTCGCGCCCCTGCTGCGGTGGGTTTTGGCCCTGTGGCGCTCCGAACGCCTGGCCCTGGCCATCGACCCCACGCTCAAGGGCGACCAGACCACCGCCATCGTCATCAGCGTCCTCTACCGCAGTTGCGCCATTCCCGTGGCCTGGCGCATCCTCAAAGCCAATCAGAAGGGATCCTGGTCGGACCCCATCGTGGAACTGCTCAAGCAACTGGCTCCGGCGGTTACGGAGGGAATGACCGTCATCGTGCTCTGCGACCGGGGCATTGCCAGCCCCAAGCTCTGGAACCAGATACGAGAGCAGGGCTGGCATCCTGGTATGCGCTACCGGAAGAACATCACCTTCTGCGCCGACGGCGGCAAACGCCTGCCCGCCCAGCGCTTCGTTTCCCAGCCAGACACCGCCTGGATCGGCCAGGGCACCGCCTTCAGCACCCCCGAGGCCAAGCGCCGCTGCACTCTCGTGGTGGTCTGGTACCTCGAACAGGAAGAACCCTGGATCATCCTCACCGACCTGCCGCCCGACAAGGTGGGACCCAGTTGGTACGCGCTGCGCTTCTGGATCGAACTGGGCTTCAAGGCCCTCAAGAGCCTGGGCTGGAAGTGGGACAAGACCCGGCGCACCGACCCAGACCGCGTCTCCCGCCACTGGCTGGTGCTCTCGGTGGCCACCCTGCTGTCCCTGGCCTATGGCACCAGGGTCGAGGACGCCTACGACCGCAACATTGACCCAGGCAACCTGCGCACGCCGCCCAAGACGCCGGTTCCCGTACATCGCAACCCCTGGCGCCGGACGGGCCGCACCGTCAGCGTGATCCGCCACGGCATGGAACGCCTCCGGCGATTGCTCATCCAAGGCCGCCTCTGGACCCAACTCTGGCTGTTGCCAGAGCCTTGGCCCGAACCCAAGTCCAACCTGGAGATTACTCACCATGCGCCTACCTAAAAACGTCTTACATACCCTTGTCAGCGATAGTCCCCCGCCTTTGCCGGTTTAGACCGATAACCGAAAGGCCCTGGGGTCGATAGGGATCCAGTGGCGGCAGTGGCGCATCGCCCATATAATCGGCAACGGTCGGAGCGGGTACGAGCGCTCATCACCATACCATCGGTGAGGCTCCGGGCGCCGACCGGCAGGCAGGGAGGCAGACTTATGGCGGAACTGAATTTTGCGACCCTTTCCGGAGACTACGCCGCCATCAGCTTGGCGGCGATCAAAGACTTCAGGGCCAGCCTGCACGGGGAGTCGCTACTCCCCGGCAACGAAGGCTACGACAGCGTCAGGCGGGTCTGGAACGCCATGGTTAACAAGCGACCTGCCCTCATCGCCCGCTGTAGCGGAACGGCTGACGTGATCAAATCAGTCAACTTCGCCAGGGAGAACGACCTGTTGATCTCGGTGCGCGGCGGTGGCCACAACTTCCCCGGCAACAGCGTTTGCGAGGACGGGTTGATGATCGACCTCTCCCTGATGACCGGCGTCCGCGTTGATCCCGCGGCCAAGACAGTTCGCGCCCAGGGCGGGACCAAGTGGGGAGCCTTCGACCACGAGACCCAAGCCTTCGGCCTCGCCGCGCCCGGAGGCACCGACCCCGACACCGGCATCGCCGGCCTCACATTGGGCGGCGGCATCGGATGGCTGTCTGGCAGCCATGGCCTCAGTTGCGACAACCTGGTCTCCGCCGACGTGGTCACCGCTGATGGCCGGATGCTCACCGCCAGCGCTGACGAGAATCCCGACCTGCTGTGGGGCCTTCGCGGTGGCGGCGGCAACTTCGGCGTCGTTACTTCACTTGAGTACCGGCTACATCCCGTCGGCCCGACGGTGTTGGCGGGCTACCTGGTGTATCCATACTACAAAGCAAGGGAATTGTTCGTCCTGATGGGCGACTTCACCGCCAATATGCTCGACGAGATGAACATAATCGCTTTCCTGGCAACCGCGCCGGAGGACGGCAACAAGGTATGCAGAATTCTCCTCTGCTACTACGGCCCTATCGAAGAGGGTGAGCGGATCATCCGGCCGCTTCGGAAATTCGGTCCGCCCCTGTCAGATGATGTTCGCCCTATGACCTACGGCGAGGCACAGGCCCTGGCGCTGGCCCCCCAGGGACGGCAGAACTATCTGAAATCCCACTTTATGGGCAGGGTAGGCGATGACATAGTGGACATCAACCTCGACTTCTTTGACCGGGTAACCTCTCCGCTGTCCAGCGTCCTGTTTCAATATCTGGGCAACGCCACGCGGCGCGTGCCGGCCAACGAAACCGCCTTCGGACACCGGGACGCCCTTTGCGAATGGGCAACCAACGCGGTCTTCCTGGACCCTGGCGAGTCGGAAATTCACATCCGTTGGGTTCGGGAGTTCGCCTCGGCGCTGTCGCCGTTTTCCTCAGGGCCGTACATCAACCAGGTGGGGGCGGAGGCAGAGGAAGGCGCAGCGGAGATTCGGGCGGCTTTCGGCGACAACTTCGAGAAGCTGGCCAGCCTCAAGCAGCAGTACGATCCTACCAACATGTTCAGCCACAACCACAACATCCGGCCCAGATCGTAGGCGCAGTAAATGTTGTATGCCCAAGTCGCCCGACAGCCGGTTTTGGCGGGTATGCCGGACGACCGAGCTACAGCTTCAGGTTCGCAGCAGGTCCGCCAGGCCGCTAACCGGGGCGCCCTCTTCCAACAAGTCCAGGTGGGAGAGGACTTCCGCCGTCGTCGTTTCGGACAGCAACTGCGAGGCGCAGTCGCGGAATTTCTCGCGGATATCGTCCATAGTCACGCCGCGCAGGGCCCCACTGTTGGCGCGGTGCGCCTGCTGACGCAGTGTGCTGCCGTCCTTCAACTGGACGTCAACCTGGTGGTAGCCTTCGGTCCAACTGGGTTGACCTTCGTTGCCGGGGATGCGGCGCATGTCGATGCGTGGAATCAGCGCTTGGGCTTCGGGACGCATTACCTGATCGTCGGTGAAGGACTGCAACCCGACCCGCCGGTCCAGCAGGGCGGCCGCCAGGCAATACTGTATGCTGAACTTGCCCTCCAACGACGACACCGGGCGGGAGTGGATCAGCGAGCGCGGCGGGTCGAAGTCCACCATAACGTCGATCCGCTCCACCGCTTCCGGGTCGATGGCAGACTGGGAAAGCAGGTCGAAGGTGGCATCCAGGGCCAGGTGGGCGCTGCCGCAGCAAGGGTATTTCTTGACTTCGATGCCCGACTCCACCATGTAGAGCTTGTTGCCCAGGTTCTGCGCCACCTGCTCGCTGTCAAAACCCTCGCCGCCCGAGAAGGCACGGACGAACCCGAACCGTCCTTCCAGGGCATCCTCGCTTGCGGTGAAACCGTCTCGCACCAGCTTGGCCGATACGACGCCGGCCCGGGCGGCGTCCCCGGCGTGGAAGGGCTTGGTCATGGTGCCAAAGTTTTGCCGCAATCCCGATGCCTGGGAAGCAGCCAGGGAGACGGCCATTGCCGTGCGCTCCGAGTCCAGGGCCATAATCTTACTCGCGGCGGCGGCCGCCCCCACTGCCCCCAGCGGGCCGGTGGGGTGCCATCCCAGGTCATCATAATAGGCTTCGCTCAACGCCTCGCCCACGGCGCATGCGACCTCGAACCCGGTCAGGTAGCCCAGCAGCATATCCTTGCCGGAAGCGCCGAACTCCTCGGCCACTGCAAGGGATGTGGGCAGCAGGACGGTGGTGGGATGGGTCTTGGTAATCTGGGTGATGTCGTCGTAGTCCAGGGCGTGGCCCATAGCGCCGTTGACGAGGGCAGCGTTGGCCGCCGAAGTCCTGAATCCCCGGCCCACGACGCTCGCGCCCGAAGCAGAACTCTCGGCGGCCACGTATCGGCAGAGGATATCTGCCAGGGGTTCCTGAGAGCCGGCCAGCATACACGCCAGGCAGTCCATGATCGCTCCCTTGGCAGCTTCAATGGCGTCGGGCGGGAAGTCCTCAATGTCGGTGGCGGTGACGTATTCGGAGATACGCTTGGTAATGTTCATGGATTGCCTCCTGTCAGATGAACTGCTGGTTTGCCCAACCCTCCTCGAAGGTGGTATGGAAGAAGGGGGCCGATTTCTTGCTCTGGTACATCCACTTGCCTTGGACTCGCACGTATTCCTCTTCGTCGAGACCGGCCCGCCACATCGCCTTGCCGGTGTCTCCCACGGTGCATGGCATGAACAAGTACCACCGGGCGCGGGCCGTATCGCCGGTGACTTCGATCTGCGGGTTGAGCCCGTAATGCAAAGCAAAGACGAAGTGCCCGGAAATTCCGCGAAAGAACTCGCGAATCGCCTCCCTGCCCTCGTATTTCCCCATCCCCTGGCTTTCCCAGGTCGCGTCCTCAACAAACAGTGCGGCCAGCCGGTCTGCGTCGTAGTTGTCGTCGCAAGCGGCAGCGTATTCCGCCTTGAGGTTGCGGAGCGCCTCAATATCCTCCAGGTGGCGGACCCGGTCCCGCAACTCCGTCACCATCGCTGCTAAGTCAGTTGTTGGATCAGTTGACATCCAGTTACCTCGTCCGAATTTCGTAGATTTCTGAATTATGCCGAGGCTTCAGCAGAAAGCAAATTATTTTTCAAGATGATTTTAGCGAGACGCCCTTGGGCCGTTCGGCTGGGCCTGGGTTCTCAACGCCAGTCGTGGGCGGCCGGCATGGGAACGCGAGGGCGGATGCCCCGCACGTCGGAGGCGATGATGTTGGCCGTCCCGTCCCACCGGGAAACGGTTCCTCGCACCAGCAGCACTTGGCTGCTCAACTGCCGCCGGCTGCGGTGGAAGATATGGGGCCACAGGATGACCTGTGCATCCCCGGTCTCGTCCTCGATGGTGACGAACACCGTGCTGTCCTGACCTCTGGGGTGCTGCCGGGCGATGGGCCAGCCGGCCACCAGGACCTCCTCATCCTCGGCGGCGCAGTCCACGGCCGAGGCGGGCCGGACCAGGGGTGAGAGGCCGGGGCGCACGAACTCCATCAGGTGGCCCCTGGGGTAGATACCCAGGACCCGGTACTCTCCGGCCATCTTGTCGTAGGCGGTGAAGTCGGGCAGATCGGGGACGTCGTCCCTGTTTGGGGAGGCAAAGGCCCGCTGCCCGTTCCGGTTGGGCCGGATGCCCAGGCCCGCGTCCCACAATGCCTGTCGGCGGTGGGGGACGACAGAATCGAAGGCTCCGGCCATGACCAAGGACTCCATCGCCTGGGGCTTCAGCCCGGTGCGCCGCACCAGGTCGGCAGGCCCGGAGTAGGGACCAAGCCGCTCCCGCTCTTCGACGATGGCCGGGGCCGACGCCGCGCCCACGTCCTTCACGAAACGCAGACCCAGCAGCACCGCATCCCCGGCAGGGATGCAGTCCACGTCGCTGCGATTGACGCAGGGGTTCAGAAAGGGCACGCCGCAGCGTCGGGCGTCCTGTTTCAGAGTCTCAACCGGGTAAAAACCCATGGGCTGGTTGTTGACGAGGGACACGAAGAACTCCACCGGATAGTACCGCTTCAGCCAGGCGGCCTGGTAGGCGGTTACGGCAAAAGCGTGGCTGTGGCTTTCGGGAAACATGTACTGGCCGTTGATCTTGGCGAAAATCCTTTCGGCCGCATCCTCCTGCACACCGTTGCCGCGAGCCCCTTCCAAAAACCGTTGACGATGCACAGCGATGAGGGGTTCATTGTTGGGCCTGGCGAAGGCCCGCCTGATCTCGTCAGCTTGGGCGACGGTCATGCCGGCCACGTCGCTGACCAGTTGCACTACCTGCTCCTGCCAGACGATGACACCGCACCCCCGCTCCAGGGCCCGTTCCTCCAACGGGTGGTCATACTCCCATGACGCGCCGTGGCGGTAGCGCTCCACGAACTGGCTCACCGCGCTGCCCTGGACGCCCACGCCGGGCCGGATCAGGGCGACCTGGTAGGCCAGGTCCAGCAGGTTGCGGGATTCCAGCCGCTGGGCCATCTTCAGTTGGGCCGGTGACTGAAGCAGGAACACTCCCTTGGATTTTCCCTGATTGATCAGATCGTACACGGTTGGATCCTCTGGATCGATACGGCTCAGGTCGGGACGGTGGCCTTCTTTGGCTTCAATCATGTTCAGGGCTTCCTCAAGCTGGTCCAGCACCGGCAGGGATAATAGGTCAATCTTGGCGAACCTGGCGTCGGCCACGCTGTCCTTATTCCAGTCCATGATGTAGCGTCCAAGGGTTGCCCCGGCTCTCACCGGCGCCAGTTCTGGTATGGGTTTGCTGCTCAGCACCATGCCGCCCACATGCTGGCCCAGGCTGCGGGGGGCGTGCATCAGTTGAGGCGCCAGTTCCGCCAACTCCCGCCAGCCTGGCGCGTCCACCCGGTCCCGGAACTCGGGTAGGGCCAGCATCTCGTCGCGCAGCCTCGCTCCATCGCGAGACTGGAGTTGCCGGGAGAGTCCCTTCAGGTCCTCTTTGGGTAATCCCAGGGCCTTGCCCAGGTCCTGGACGATTCCCTTGACCGAGTAGGTGGCGATGGCCCCGGACAGGACGGCGTGATCCGGGCCGAAGCGTTGATGCACCCGCTCGATGAGCTCGTCCCGCAGAGCGCGGGGAAAATCCAGGTCGATGTCGGGCAACAGGCTGGTGTCCTCGGAGATGAACCGTTCTAGGGTCAAGCCCCACCGCAGCGGGTCAACGTGGCTGATGCCGATGAGGTAACCCGTCAGCAGGGCTACCGAGGAGCCTCGGCCCCGTCCCGGCGGGCTTTCCTCCAAAGGAGTCTCCGGGTGGACCAGGCCCCTCTCCTCCACGATTTCCCGGGCCAGCAGGACGATCTCCCGGTAAAGGAGCAGGAACCCGGCCAGGCAGTGGCGTTCGATCAGGCGGAACTCTTCGTCCAGCCGTTCCATCACTTTACGGGACACCGACCCGTAGCGACGCTGAGCCGCCTCGTGGCACAGTTGCCGCAGATAGGATTCAGGAGTGTAGCCTTCGGGCACGGCGGCATCGGGCAAAGTGTAGCCCAGGTCGGTATCCAGATTGAAATCGCATTGCTCCGCAACTCTGACGGTGTTGGCCACCGCTTCAGGGTAGAGCCGGAAGATTTCCTGCATGTCAGCCGGCGACTTCAGGCAGAGGTGTTCGTTGGGCCGGATGTGGGGCAGGGCCTGCTCGATTGTGGTGTTGCGCCTGGCCGCGACCAGAGCGTGTTGCAGACGGTAGCGCTCTGGGCAGTGGTAGTGAACGTCGTTGCTGGCAACCACCGGCGCACCGGTCTCACGCGCCAGCGCCGCCAACTCCCGGTTGCGCTGGGTGTCCCCTTTCAGAAAGTTCTGCTGGAGTTCCACATACACCGCATCCGGACCGTACCACTCATGATAGCCGTTCAGCAAACGGCGAGCATCCTTGTGGCGGCCTTCCGACAGCAGCTTGGACAACGGACCGTCGCGCCCGCCGGTGAGCAGCATCACCCCATCGGTGTATTCCGGCAGGTACGCCGGGTCCAGCCGGGGTTCCCGACGGTCGGAGGCGTTGGCCAGGGTGAACAGCCGGGAGATGTTGGCGTAGCCCTGGCGGGTCCGCGCCAGCAGGACCAGGCGGGAACCGTCTTTCAGGATCATCTCGCCGCCGGTGATGGCCCGGATGCCCAGGCTGCCGGCCAGCCGGGCGAAATCCAGGGCGCCACACAGGTTGGTGTCGGTCAGGGCCAGGGCGGAGTACCCATACTCCCCGGCCCGGGCCAGCAGCTCGTGGACGTGTGAGGCCCCAATTCCGAAGGAATAAAAGCTCTTGGCGTGGAGTTCCACGTATCCGGCAGCCACGGAAAGCCATCCGGCTGCTACGAGTCTTGCCGAAACCAGCGGTTATCACGCTGGTCCCGGAACAGAGTCACCTCTCCGCCGCCCTCCCGGCCCGCCCGGTAATAGGTTCTGGTTATGGGTCGGGGCATCCACCACAGGTCGAAGCACCACCGGTCTTCGATGCGCGCTATCCTCTGCCACCGGTCGCCCAACTGCACTGCCATCGGCTCGCCTTCCGGCCCCTCTTGCACGGCCACAGGGGAGGGTAGAGAGAGGGGCTTCATGCCTCCGTTACCGGAAGCGTCGAGAGGAATCTGCATGGCACGCATCTCCGGGGCTGGATGCCAGGGAGCCACCTGCGCCACCCGGTACAGGGCCGGTTTGCCTCCCGAGCGGGCTTGAAGCTGTCGTTCCACCCCGGCCAGCCGCCGCTCCCGGTCTCCTCGCAGGTCCGCCAGCAGGCTCAGCTGCGTGCCCGACTCCCCAGTGATGCCGGACAAGGCCAGAGTCACCCCTTCCATCGGAGCCGGCGGGCGCTCGGTTTCCAACTGGCCCCGGATGATGCGGGATGCCTGTTGCCAGTCGCTCACAGGCTGCCTGAAGTGGAATTGCTTCACCCAGGGGACCGCCCGGTACAGGACACACTCCACGGCCGCCCCGGTCGCGTACTGGCCCCGGATGCGGGTCCGAGTGAAAGCGCGTCTGAGCAGGGTGTCCACCGCCGTCAGAAGCAGCTCCAGAGATGCTGAGGCAAAGGGCAGGTCGGTATGTTCGACGATGGATTCTTCATGTTTCAAGGGAATCAGGGGAGAGTCGTCAATGCCATGGGCCAGATCCCATGCCCGCTGACCCGCTGAACCGAAGCGGTTGATAAGCGCTTCCTGTTGCATCGCGGCCACGTCACCCAGGGTGTGGAGGCCAAAGCGTAGCATCTCCTCCGTGACCGCCGGGAGAACGGGCAGCAGTTCAACGGGGTGAGGCGCGAGGAAAAGGGCCGCGTCCGGGGGAACCTTCACTGCCCCCAGGGGTTGGCTGGTCCGGGCGGCGACGTAGGCGGGGAATTTGGCCTCTGCCACACCGACTCTTGGCGCGAGGTCCGAGGACACCGCGCTCAGCAGGGTCGTCACCAGACGGGCCTCGCCGCCATAGAGGTCTTCCAGACCGTCCAGGCGCGCGTAGGCTGTGCCCAGCTCCGCTCCCTCCACCCGGTCACTGACTCCCTGTAAGGAACGGAGTATCCGGTCGAACACTCGGTGGTAGGCGACCTCGTCCGCCTCCAGCACAACCCCGTTGACCTGGCGGGACATGGCCTGCTCCAGGGCCATTCCGGCGTTAACACCCGATGCTGCGGGGAAATGGTCGATGACCTGAGGCTGGCCCCGGGAACGGTCAACGATGAGGACGGCCCGGTCCTTCAGGTGGGGCTGCCTTCGCATCTCCACCTTGGCCCGCAGGTGGTTTACCAGCAGGCAGCCGATGAGTTTAGGATTGTCGGAAAGATTCATGACCACGATGTTATTAGCACGCCCGTACGAGGCGCAAGGACCCGCTGTCATCAATTTGTTTTCCCATTTTCCCGGCTTGCCACATATTCGCGTCGCGCCATTCTGTTGACTGATAAGGAAAATTCATAGTAGAGTTCCAACGAAACATGATCATTTAACAAGGATATTCTGATTAAATTCGACTGACACGGAGTAGTCGTAGCGTTTTCACATCTGGCGCTTGAACATTCCCGGACACGGAGGTTGGTATGCCAAATCTCGGAACATTATCAGGCCGCAGCATCATACTCTGCGCGTTGCTTGCCCTTGCTCTGGTTGTTGTAATAGGGTGCGCCGGCTCCAGCCCGGAAGCGCCCGCAGCCCCGGCAGCTCCAGCTGCGCCGGCCGGCCAGGATTCCAGCGCACCTACCGCGGTGCCCGCCGCGGCAGCATCCGCGCCGGCCGCGCCCGCGGAAGGCACCGGGATGGTTACGATGATGGTGGCCGACTGGGGTACCCAGGCTTTTGAACCACGGGACGCCTCCGGTCAGATAATGACCCAGCATCGGATGCTCCACGGTTGGCTGATTGCTGGCAATGAGAAGACCGAAATGATCCCCGGCATCGCCGAAAGTTGGGAGCTCTCGGACGACGGGCTACAGTGGACCTGGACCATTCGCGACGGTGTGAAATTCCACAACGGCGACGAACTGACCATTGACGACATCCAGTTCACCTTGGACCGGCACCACGGCCCCGAGGCGGCGGAGAATGCCATTCACGGCATTTTCATCCAGCAGTCCAAACGTACCATCAGCCAGGAAATCACCGGCCCCAATACCATAGTCGTCACCCAAACCGAGCCCAACGCCACCTATCCCTTCCTGATGTCGCAGCTTCATTCATCCGACGCCCACGGCGCGGCGCTGCCCAAGGACTACTGGGAGTCGGTGGGGGGCAAGGAGGGCTGGGAGGCCAAGCCGGTGGCCGCCGGCCCCCTGATGCTGGTTGACTACAAGCCCTCGGAGCAGATGCTCTTCGAGCGTTTCGACGACTATTACTTCACGCCGGACAACGGCTTCCACGAGGACCGCAGGATGCAGTTCCAGACCATGGACGCGCGGCTGGTGACTGAAGAGTCCACCAGGGTTTCCGCGCTGCGCGCCGGTCAGGCTGATATGGCCGAAGCCAGCCTGAACGCCCGCAGCCAGGTGGAGTCTGGAGGAGGGCGCCTGGTTTTCATCCCGGAAGCCTCTTACTCCCAGGTCAGGCCCATGGGCTGCTGGAAGGAGGAGCTTCCCTGTAGCGACAAGCGGGTACGTTACGCCCTCGACTATGCCGTGGACAAGGAATTGATCCGGGACAAGCTCTATGGCGGCACCCAGGTCGCCCAAGTGGGTGGATTCGAGGCGGCCACTCCCAACGCCCTGGGCTACAGTCCTGAACTCGATTCCCTGCCATTCGACCCGGATCAAGCCAAGCAACTCCTGGCTGATGCCGGTTACCCCGGCGGCGAGGGTTTCCCTCCCTTCAAGATTCATACCTGGAACGGCGGCGACGTGCCGCTGCAACCCGAGCAGGCTGAGTTGATCGCCGAGATGTGGAAGGACAATCTTGGGTTGGAAGTAACGGTGGTTGTGGGTGACCCCACCGCCGTCCGGCAGCAGGCCAGGGACCGCCAATTGGACGGCGACGTTTACTTCCGCAGCAATGAGGCCAGGTTCGATGGCGGCAGCCTGATGCGCAGCGCCACCGACCCGGAGAACCCCAACCGGCTGATGGAAGAGCCGGAGTTGTTCGCTATCGTCAACGAAGCCCTGGCGGTGTTGGACCCGGCCCAGCGGCACGACGCCTATAACCGGGCCTACCGCGCCATTTGGGAAGAGCACTACTACTGGAGCCCGATATACGTCAATCTGCCCTGGGCGGTCAGCGAGCGCATCGCCACCTGGGATCCCTGGCCCTTGGGCCCCTATGCCAGCGCGCTCTGGACGGTGACGCTGAAGTAGCCAGCGGCTCCTGCAACCCACGCCGCCGCATCACTGTTTATTGATGGTTTTGCGGCGGCCCGTCCGTTCACACTGGGCAGCCGGCTATTGACCGGTCATCTGGAAAAGCGGCGGTATAGGTACCAGCCAAATTGGAACAGGCCGGCGACGACGATTCCACCCACCACCCCAACGGGTATGAACAGCAATGCCAAGCCAAAGGAGAACAGCAACAGCCCTAGATCGATAAAGGCACCAGGCACGGCCAAGTAAAGGTGGTCCAGGTAAACCCAGGCAACCGGTATTACTGCTCCCAGTAGGGCCATGCCGACGTATAGCCACTTCATCCCGAGGCGTCCTGATCCCCCGGAACTGACAGAATGGAGGAACTAGCATGAATATCCGGAAGAGGTTTCATTCCAAAATCTGGTTGGCCGCTCTCGTGGGGGTTCTTGCTTTGATTATATCGGCCTGCGGCGGTGGGGCAACACCTCAAGCTCCGGCTGCGACCGCCGCTCCGGCAGCCGCGGCATCCGAGACTTCCAGCGCGCCAGCGGTCACCGCTGCACCTGCCGCCCCGGTGGCTACCGAGGCGCCGGCGTCTCCCCCCGCGGCTGCGGAGGTATCCGGCAAAGTTACCATCATGCAAACGGTGTTCGGTACTGAGGCTTTCGAGCCCAGGTACACCCTCGGCCTGGGGGAAACCACCTACCAGCGCGCCCTGCACGCCCTGCTGGTCGAGGGCAACCACGATACCCAGATGGTCCCGGGCATAGCCTCGGCCTGGGAAGTTTCCGAGGATGGATTCACCTGGACCATGACCATACCCGCCGATCACCCAGCTACCTTCCACAACGGAGACCAGGTAACCATCAACGACGTTGAATTCAGCTTCCAGCGTTACTTTGGCCCTGAGGCTGAAGAGGGCGCGACCAGCACCGGAGCCATCAACTGGTCCCGCCTGACGGACCGAATAGAAATCACCGGGCCCGAAACCATCGAGGTCACCCACAACAAGCTCTCGTCATCCTTCCCGTTCACCTACTCCGCTCTACAATCCTCCTCCGACGGTGGCTCAATCCTGCCCCAGAAGTACCACGAAGAGGTGGGCGAGGACGCCTACGCCGACGCTCCCATTGGCGCCGGTCCCTTCCGGCTGGTCGAATTCAAGCGATCCGAGCAACTGTTGTTCGAGCAATTCCCGGACTACTATTACAACCCCGATAACGGTTACCCCGAAGACCGGCGGATGAAGTTCAAGACGCTGGATATGCGGCTGGTGCCCGAGGAGTCCACCAGGGTTTCCGCCCTGCTGGCCGGAGAGGCCGACATTGTCGAAGTAACCCTCCAATCGAGGGAGAGGGTGGAGGCGGCCGGTGGTCGATACGTCTGGATTGAGGAGGCATCCTACACCCAGGTGCGCCCCATCGGGTGCTGGATTCCGGAACTTCCCTGCAACGACAAACGGGTGCGCTATGCACTGGACTACGCCATCGACAAGGAACTGATACGGGACAATCTCTACGGCGGCACCGAAGGGGCCGGCCTAGCCGGCTTCGAGGCGGTGACCCCCAGCACCCTGGGCTACAGCCCCGAACTGGACGCCACCCCCTACGACCCGGAGAGGGCCCGGGAACTCCTGGCGGAAGCCGGTTACCCCGGTGGCGAGGGTTATCCTCCCTTCACCCTCTACACCTGGCAGGCCAGCGATACCCCGTTCATGGTGGAACACGCCGAACTGATCGCCCAGATGTGGCAGGACAACCTTGGGCTCGACGTAACGGTGGAGGCGGGCCAGAACGTGAGCATCCGGGAGCGCGTGCGCAACCGGGAACTGGATGGCCACGTTTACTTCCGCAGCAACGAGGGGCGCTGGGACGGCGGCAGCCTGGTACGCAGCATGCACTACCTGGACTCCAGCCTGCGCCAGTCGGAGGATCCCGAGCTGGTCAAGATAGCGGACGAAGGGCTGTCGGTAATGGACCCGGCCCTGCGCCAGGACGCCTACAACAAGATGTACCGGGCATCATGGGAGGAACACTATTCATTCAGCACCATCTACACCAACCTGCCCTTCGGTTTGAGCGAGCGCATCAACACCTATCAGCCGTGGCCCTTGGGGCCGTACCCCACGGCCTTGTGGACGGTTACCCTGAATCAGTAGGATAGGGGCCTCCGCCCGCCGCCGGCAAAGTTGTTGGGTAAGGGAAACACATGCAGCGTTACATACTGTCCAGGGTATTGCAGGGAGTGATCGCTCTCCTGGCGCTCAGCCTGATTATCTTCATGAGCGTCCACCTGTCCGGGGATCCGGCCCTGCTGCTGCTGCCGCCGGAAGCGACCACCGCCGACTACGAGCAGCTCAGGGAGAACCTGGGCCTGGACCGACCGATCCTGATCCAGTATGGCACCTTTCTCCTGAATGCGGTGCAGGGCGACTTTGGCCATTCCATCACCACCCGGCGCCCGGCCCGAGACGTGCTGCTGGAGCGGATTCCCGCCACCCTCCAGTTGGCGGCGGCGGGAATGATGCTGGCGATACTGATGGGGGTGCCGTTGGGCATCCTGTCCGCGGTCAAGCGGGACTCGATTCTGGACAAAGCCTGCAAGCTGTTTGCCATCGCCGGCATCGGCGCTCCGCAATTCTGGGTAGCCATCATGCTCATCCTGCTGTTCGGCGCCATCCTCCAGTGGTTGCCCACCTACGGCCGGGGCGGGCCGTCCCACTTCGTGCTGCCTTCGTTCGTGCTGGCCTGGTCCATCATGGCCGGCATGATGCGTCTGGCGCGTTCGAGCATGCTGGAAGTGCTGGACAGCGAGTTCGTCAAATTCGCGCGGGTGAAGGGGTTGACGGAGCGGCTGGTCATCTGGAAACACGCTTTGCGAAACGCTCTGATCCCCCTGATCACCTTTGGCGGCATAAGTCTGGCAGGATTGCTTAACGGGGCCATTGTGGTGGAGGTCGTGTTCGCCTGGCCCGGCGTGGGACGCCTGATGCTGGAGGGCGTGGCCCAACGCAATTTCCCCATCGTGGAAGCCACCGTGCTTACTTCCGGTTTCTTCTATATCCTAACGTCCCTGTTTGTGGACATCCTCTATGTGTACGTGGACCCGAGAATCAGGATCGAGTAAAGCGAGAGAGAACTGGGCATGGCACAGCAAACGGCAGTAACCGAAGCAAGCAGGCTCGGTCAGCTACAGAAGCGGCTCAGCGAGACCAAGCTGCCCTGGATCCCCATTGTGATCCTGGCCGTGCTGCTGGTGTGCTCCGCGCTGGCACCCCAGCTTTCCCCTCACGACCCCACCGACAAGGATGTCATCAACAGCCGCATCTCCCCGTTTGAAACCAGCGACTACCCGCTGGGCACTGACATCCTGGGTCGGGACATGCTGAGCCGGTTGATCTTCGGCGCCCGCACCACCGTTTACATCAGCCTGGTGGCCCTGGCTACCGGGGCACTCGTAGGCACCGTTCTCGGTCTGATTGCGGGATACCTCGGAGGCATAATCGGCGCCACCATCATGCGAATCGCCGACGCCGTGATGGGGTTCCCTACTATCCTGGTGGCCCTGGTTATCGTGGTGCTGTTGGGCCAAGGCACGGAGAACATCATCATTGCGGTGGCCGTCACCGTTTGGGCCAGGTTTGCGCGGATGATACGGGGTGATACCCTTAGCATCAAAGAACGAGACTATGTGATCCTGGCAAGGATCGCCGGGGTCAGCACTCCGGTAGTCATTATCCGTCACATCTTTCCCAACGTGGTCAATACCCTCATGGTGCTGACCAGCCTCCAGGTTGGGCAGGTGATCCTCTTAGAAGCATCCCTGAGTTTCCTGGGCTTGGGATTGGCGCCCGGCTCGCCAGCCTGGGGAATCATGGTATCTGAGGGTCGTAACGTCATCCTGGATATGTGGTGGCTGTCTCTGTTCCCCGGCGTGGCGATAACCGTAGTGGTGATGGCGTTCAACTTCTTCGGGGACTGGCTGCGCGACTACCTGGACCCGAAGCTCCGCCGGGCCTGACCTCCGGCGGAGTATTCCGGAACCGAACCTCGAGGATTGTTGGCGGAGCTTTTACCTGCTGGACGCCGTCGCGCTCAACTCGCGAATGGCCTCGACCGTTTCCGAGTTGGCCGGCTTACCCATTTCGACATCCTTCACCGCCTCGAAGGACCGAAGGATGTCCGACATAACCTCCTCATCGGTCTGGTCAATGTCGATTGGAATGCCGACCTGGGCCCACGACGTATAGCCGGTGAGCCAGAACACTTCGGTGGGGTTGTTCTCCGGGTCACGGAAGTAGCAGCCGATGGCGCTGGCGTGCGACACGATGCGGTCTAGCTGGTAGCCGCGCTCCAGGATCCGCCTCTTGAAATCGCGGAGATCGTCAAGGGAATCCACTCTCATCGAAATCTGCTGAATCCATTGCGGGTCCTCCAGCGAGGGCCGGCCGTTGATCAGGGCGATCTCGTGATCGCAGGCTGCCGGATCCGCGCTGAAAAAAGCGCCCAGGGGGCCGACCTTGGTTAGCGTCATGCCCATGAAGTTCTCATAGAATTCCATCATGGTTTCGAGGTCGCGAACGTAGAATCCAACGTGGCCGAGTCCGTTGACTTTTGCTGACATCTCTATCACCTCCGGATCCTTGCTTTGGCGGCTCATTATGCCGGTTTCCCAGCGGAGATGTCGAGATGACAAGCCAGCGTAAAACTAGTCCGCTCACCGATTGAAGTGGCATCTTGCCGAAGCGGTTATACTGACACGTCGGGTTGCGATGCCGAGGGGCAGACTGCGCCCGGAATGATTGGGCGAACCCACAGGAGGAACACGTCGATGCATTGCGGAGTCATGGTTACCGGTTACAACCAGGGCGACTGGGAGCGCCTGCTGAAGGGAGACTACGACCGTCCGCCCACCGTACCCGACGCCGCCAACCTGGACGAGACTCTCTACATGGGCGAACTGGTTGAGCCGCTGGGCTTCGATTCAATCTGGGCTACCGAGCACTACGGCTCGGCCTACTCCATGCAGCCCAATCCGCTGCAGTACCTCGCCTATTGGGCCGGACGCACCAGCCGTGTGGACGTGGGCACCGCCGTCGTCGTCGCGCCGTGGTGGAATCCGGTGCGGCTGGCCTCCGAAATCTCCATGCTAGACATCCTGCTGAGGGGCCGTCGCCTGCACCTGGGCATCGGCCGGGGCATCGCGCCTCACGAGTACGCCTCGCTGGGTTACCCTATCGGAGAGTCTCACAAGTACTTCTACGACGTGATCAACGCCATCAAGGCCGCCGACGGCGCGGAGCGTTTCGAGTTCAAGGGCGAGGTCTATGACATTCCGCCCACCACCATCCGGCCACAGGCCCGGCACAAGGGCGAACTGACCAAGGACATCAAGGTGGCGTTCACCACCGAGGCGTCGGCGCGAATGGCCGCCGAAAATGGCCTCGGCCAGATGTTTGTCGCCGGCGACGACGTGGACGAAATGACCGACAAGGTGCGCCGGTTCAACCGGATTCGCAAGGAGTTGGGCCTCCCGCCCGACCAGCCCACAACGCTGTTGTGGATGTACTGCGCCGAAACGGAAGAAGAGGCCGAGGAAGGGTGGACCTATTTCCATAACCAGCTCACCGCCGCCCAGCACCACTACTTTGAATGGAATAACCCCGGCTATGAAGGCATTAGCGGCTACGAGGAATACCTGATCCGCCAGCAGGCCGACGTGGGCACTGCTGACGCCAGCTTCGCCGCCCGGCGCGCGACCCAACCCATCGGCACGCCCGACGAGATCATCGAGAAGATCAGAACGTTGCAGTGGACCATCAGCCTGGAGAAAGTGGTGGTCCACATGTTTTACGGCGGAATGCCCAGGGAAAAGGCGGAGAAGAGCCTGAGGCTGTTCGCGGAGAAAGTCCTGCCGGCGGTGCAGGAAATGCCCACGCCGATCAATCCCGCATCCCTGGAGTGACGGGGGTTGTCGGAATCAAGATTCACAGGATTGCCGGGTTTTCGGGATTGAAAAACATACTCACGATAGGAGTCTGTATCATGGCAAACAAGATTCGGTTGGGGTTCGTGGGGGCCAATGTTAACTCGACATGGGCGGGGCAGTCGCACTTTCCCGCGCTGCTGGCCAGTCCCGACGTTGAAATGACCGCGGTGTGCACCACCAGGCCGGAGAGCGCGGAAGAGGCGCGCCAGAGATTCGGAGCGAAGCTCGCCTTCCACGACTTCCGCTCCATGGCGGAGTCGGACGAGATCGACGCGGTGGCGGTAGTGGTGCGGGTGCCATCGCACTACGAGCCGACGAAGGCCGCCATCGAAGCCGGCAAGCACGTCCTCACCGAGTGGCCGTTGGGCCGTAACACCGCCGAGGCCGAGGAACTGGCGGCCCTGGCGCGCGGCAAAGGCGTGCAGACGGCGGTCGGGCTGCAATCCCGGGTCAGTCCCGCGTTGCAGTACGTGAAGGACCTGATCGAAACCGGCTATGTTGGAGAGGTGTTGTCGTGCAGCGTTACCACGTTCCGCGACGGCCCGTTGCAGCGTCCCTCCGACCGAACCTGGCAGCGCGATGCCAGTCTGGGCGCGAACACGCTGACCATTGCCACCGGCCACGTTATCGACGCTCTGCGCTACGTCGCCGGCGACTTCTCACGGGTGGCTTGCATGGTGAGTACCCAGGTGCCCCAATGGTACGAGCCTGATACGCAGCAATATGTGGACACCGATTCCCCCGATAACGTGCGTGTATCCGGCCAGCTTACCGGCGGCGCGGCGGCATCGGTCCATGTTGGCGCAGTACCGTGGGCGGGCAGCGGCTACCGCATGGAGATCTACGGCCGGGAGGGTACGCTCGTGGTCACCGGCAGCGTTTCATCCCAGCGGGGCGAAATGTTGCGCGTTCAGGGCGGGCAGGGAAGCCAGCAGTTGCAGGACCTGGAAATTCCCCCGCGCTTCGTGTACGTGCCGGACGACTTTCCCAAAGGCGACCCGTTCAACATCGGGCAGTTGTACACTCTGTTCGCGGAGTCAATAAGAACGGGTGAGAGCCGGCAGCCGACCTTCGACACTGCGGTTGGCCTCCATCGCTTTATCGACACGCTTAACCGGGCGTCGGACGAAGGCCGGGAGTTGGCGGTGGGCTGAGGGTCGGTCAGGCGGCTCAGATCACTCCTCGGGCCGCCAGTTCGCTCAGCGTTTCGGGACTAATTCCCAACATTTCGCCATACACCAGCGCGTTGTCATGACCTACCGATACGGAGCCGCGCCAGATCTCGCCCGGCGTCTTGGAAAACTTGGGAACTATGCCTACGCCTTTTACCATCCGACCCAGTTGCTGGTCTTCCCATTCCACGTGCACCCCACGGGCTCGGTAGTGTGGGTTCTCGGACATTTCTCGCGCATCCATGATGCGGCTACAGCCGACCTTCGCTTCGTTGAAAATCCTGACCACCTCGTCCACCGTGCGGTCTTCGACCCAGCCGCGCAGAATGGCGTCGAACTCAATGCCTTCGGGGGAATTGACCTCCCGGCGGGCCACGACCCATTTTTCGTCTTCGGGGTCCAGGTCCAGCACCCGGCAGACCCGGCCGTACACGGCCGGCCCAACCGCGGCGACAACCACCCAACCGTCGCTGGCTTGAAACGTATCCCACGGCTGCGCGTTTCCCGCCTTGTTGCCCGCCCGTTCCCGCACTAGTCCCAGCTCGTGGTAGGCCACCATCGTACCCGACAAAATTCGATGCACTGCCTCAAATTGCGCCAGGTCGATGACCTGGCCCTGCCCGGTCCGTTGGGCGTGGATGTACGCCGCCAATGACGACCACAGGCAGAACAGGCCGGTGATGTAGTCCGCCGTCCACGGCACCGCGCGCGTGGGCGGATCCGGTTCGGGATTGCCCATGAGATTCATCATTCCGCCGAACGCTTGCGCTGTGAAATCGTAGGACGCCCGGTCCACATGATCCGGATCGCCGTCCTGACCATAGCCGGACACGTGGCAGATCACCATTCCCGGGTTGACTCCCAGGATCGCAGCGTCATCCAGGCCCCATTTGTCGTAGGTGCGCGCCTTGGAACTCTCCATCCAGATGTCGGCCCATTGAGCCAGCTTGAGGAATATCTCGCGGCCTTCCGCGGTGCTGAAGTCCAGCGTGGTGTGGTACATGTTGCGGTGGTCCTGCACCCAGGAGCTGGCTACCAGTTCCCCGTCCGGCGCCACAATGGGAAACTCCGCGTGCCGCCAGTCCTCGCCCCCGCCGGGCCGCTCGATGTGGATCACTTCGGCGCCCATCTCCGCGGCCATTACCGCGGCCATCGGTTCGGCCACTATGGTGCCGGTGGACAGTATGCGAACACCCTGTAGCGGACCGAATTGCTTGGACAATATCGTGGGTTCCGGTGGCCCCATGCGCTGACTCCTTGAATACTGATCCCTTGAATAACGAATGGCAGCGTGCGGGTTCACTATATCAGTTTCCGACTACCCGGCCACCAGCATCTCGTCGGTGCTCATCAGCGGCGACAGCAGCCGTGGCGCGCCATCCGTCACTACCACCATGTCCTGCAGGTGCCAGCACGGGCCGATGTGTGGTTCCAGGGCCACCACCATGTCCTTCTCCAGGACGCGATCGCTGGACGGCACCATGTATGGCTCCTGCTGATGCCACCACGCGCCCACTCCATGCCCGGCCAGCGCGATGTTGCCCTGGAATCCGGCCGAGTGGAATCTGTCGTTGGCGAAGTGATAGATGTCTGCCGTTCGGGCTCCCGGTCGGCACCTGTCAATGGTGGCGCGGTAGATGTCCAGAACCACTTGGTAAACCCGCTTCTGCTCTTTAGAGGGCTGCCCGACGCAGACGGTCCGCGACTGGTGGCCGGGATATCCGTTGAGATAGGCGACGTAATCGTTGCGGATGATGTCGCCGGCCTCGAAAGCCAGGTCACTCTCTCCGCCGTAGCCCACGGTGTTGCGGCTGGAGTTCAGGATACCGTGGACCCAGTTGGCGCCCCGGCGCAGGCAGCTCTGGACGATGCGACTATGCACCAAACGCTCCGTGTCGCCGGGCCGCACCGTGGGCAGCACTTCCAGGTATGCCTCGTCCAGCAGACGCGCTCCTGCCTCCAGGGCCGTCACCTCTTCGGGCGTCTTGATCCAGCGCACCCGATCCATGAGTTCGGTGCAGTCCACAATATGAGCTCCGGGCAGCAGACTGCCGATTTCCTCCCAGCGGTTCGCGCTGACGTAGCTTTTCTCGAACCCGACGGTCTCATCAGACAACCCTAACTGCCGCAGAACGCTGGCAGCCCGCTCGTAGGGAGACTCGGCGTAGTCGTCCACCACTTCAATGTGTTCCAGCCAAGAGTCGCGGCGGGCCAACGGAGCAGCATAGGAGTTCAGAACCAGCACAGGCTCGCCCGTGCGCGGCCAGACCAGCAGCACCTCTCGCGGGGAATCGGGAAACTCCAGGTGCCGCGCCAAGGTGCCGGGGTATGCGAACCCGGCCAAGTAGGTGAAGTTCTTGCCGGAACGGGCGATGATGGCCGCTACTCCCTCTTCGTCCATCAGCCGGTGCAGCCGTTCCACGTTGGCGATTATCTTGCCGAATGCGTTGGCCATGATCTTCACTCTCCTTCCCCGACGGTTTCGTAAAAATGACCCGGTAAAGGCTTGTCGCTCGAATCTCACGTCCACCCAATGTATCAGAATCGTTTTGTCTTCACCCGGCCGCACGCGTACCCACTTGGGGAAATGGCCATGGTTACGGCGCTGGGGAGGGGAGTTCCCAGCGGAGAAGGTCGCGGTAGCGGTCGTTCCAGGCCCAGGGCAACAGGTTGAGCACGATGGCGTTGGGTACGGGGACTTCGCCTTTCCGTCGGGCGTCGT
The DNA here is from genome assembly GCA_965207025.1 of Dehalococcoidia bacterium. Taxonomy (GTDB): domain Bacteria; phylum Chloroflexota; class Dehalococcoidia; order Lucifugimonadales; family UBA3495; genus Bin87. The sequence continues at coordinate 318,503 of OZ242258.1, forward strand.
CGAGACGGCGATGGAGATTGGCGAAGGTGGGCAGCCGGAAGCCGGCGTCGGCGATGCGTCGGATGACGTCGGACGGTTCCGGGGGCTCGTCGGGAGTCCAGTCGTCGGTGATGGCTTCGGCGATGCGGCGGAGCTTGATGATGGCGAGTTCGCGAGCGAATTTGCGTTTGAGGGCGTCGATGCGGCGGCGGAGTTGGGAGATGGTCATGGGAATACCTCTGACGGGGGAATATTTACAGGGATGAAGGGGATGGACAGGATTGGGGATGGGATGGGATGGTGGGGCCCCGCATCAAGTACGGGGTGACCCCGTGTCAGGCACGGGGCAGGCTGTTATATTGGCGGAAACCCGCTCATTTCCGGTCATTTCATATCATTTGAGTAGGGCGAGGGGCAGGTTGGTGGGGTTGAATGGGGGTGGATTGGGCGGGTGTTGGGGGCGATTTGGGGGTTTTGGCGGGCAAGTGAGAGGAATTGAATGGACGGTGTCTGGGCTTTAGGCAATCAGGTCAGGATTGGATGGATGGTGTTTGGGCTTTGGGCAATCAGGTCAGGTTGGTTTAGTTAAATGGTAAAGACGGGTGGGAGCAGGGGCAAGGGAGAAGTGTCAGTAGTTTGTGATCCACCAGAGGGGAAGGAGTTGCAGGATTGGATTGGCGGCTGGCGGCGCGCCGGCGGCTGCGCTGTGGAAAATGCGGATTCTGACGACTCCCGCCGTCGCAAACTGGGTATGCGTGAGTCCACCCGGCTTCTTGTCCCTGCGCCGGCGGTCTGATATAAGAGCCAAGCGTATGGCATCCTCTTTGTCGGCTTTCCTCAACTGGCGTCCCAACACTCCGTTCTATTACGGGTGGCTGGCGCTTGGATTGGCGGGGGCAGGAGCGTTCTCGGCGACTGTGGTGGCCGGGGTCGTGCTGGGCGGAATTCAGATACTGGTTTCCGAGGACACCGGGTGGCCCAGAAGCTGGATCGGCTATTCGGCCAGCTGCGGCGTTTTGATGTCGGGGGTCTTCGCGCCATTCGCCGGACGCCTGGCGGACCGTTACGGGCCGCGCTGGTTGATGCCCGTCGGCCTGATCGTTGCGGGGCTGTGCATGACGGCCCTGGCCGCCGTGACCGCCGTCTGGCAATTTTTCGTGGTCGCGGTCATCGCCCGCGCCATCAGCCAGCCTTTCCTGATCGGCGTCGTGCCGAGGACGATGGCGGTGAACTTCTTCAATCGTCGCCGCAACATCGCGCTGGCGTTCACCGGCATCTTTCGTCCCATCAGCGGGGCGCTGATCGTGCCCCTCTTCGCCGTCATAACCCTCATGGCCGACTGGCGGACGGCCTTCGTGATCTTCGGGCTGTTCAGCCTGGTCCTGGTGATCCCGGTGGCGATCATTATGCGTCGCCGGCCCGAGGATATCGGACTGCTGCCCGATGGAGCGAGGGCGCCCCTTGCGACGGCGCCGGCCGGCCAGGGCGCCGCCGGTCGCTCCAGGACGCCGGAATCTCAAGGCGTTCCGGCTGAAGCCAGCTGGACGTCAAAAGAGGCAATGCGCTCCAAAGCCTTCTGGATGGTATCGATAGTGGCGTTCCTCAACGTGTCGGGCAGCTCCGGGTTGGGGTTCAGCCTGGTTCCCTATCTGCACGAATTCGCCGGGTTGACCACAATACAGGCGACGGGCGTGCTCAGTATCAGCACGTTCCTGGCGTTGAGCAGCCTGGTGTGGGGTCAGATTGCAGGACGTGTTACGCCGCGCTGGTGCATCGTGGGCGCGATGGGGGTGTCGGCGCTGGCCACGCTGGGCTTGCTTCAGGTCAACTCGCTGCTGGTGGCCTACGCTTTCGGTATATTCTGGGGACTGTTCCACAGCGCGCTGGAAGTGCTGTTGTACATGGCGCTGGCGGACTACTTCGGCCGCAACTCCTACGGAGCCATCGCCGGAGCCATGCGCCCCTTCGAGGCGTCGGGCCTGGCCCTGGGCCAGATCGTGGGGCCGGTGGTGTACGACCTCACGGGCAACTACACCATCCTGATCCTGTTCTCGGCGTCGGTGCAGGGAATGGCGATGATCCTGATGCTGCTGGCGCGGCGACCCGAACGCCGCCCCCTGGCTGCGGAAGCGGCGTAAGCGCCTTTCAGTGTCGGGCCAATTCCAATCAGTACAGGTGGCAAGATACCAGGTGCCCCGGCGCCAGTTCCCTAACCTCGGGAATAACCGTCGAACACTGGTCAATCACAAACGGGCACCTGGGGTGGAAGCGGCACCCTTCCGGCGGATTGAGCGGCGACGGCACTTCGCCGGTGAGGATCATCTCTTCCTGCTCGATGTCCGGATGCGATGGCAGGGCCGCGTTCATCAATGCTTTGGTGTAGGGATGTGATGCGTTGTCGAATAGCTCCTGGGTCGGACCGAACTCCACAATCTGCCCCAGGTACATCACGGCCACCCAATCGCACATGTACCGCACGGTCGCCAGGTGGTGGGCGATCAGCAAGTAACTGACGTTGTACCCCTGCTGCAGGTCTTTCAGCAGGTTCATTATCTGGGCCCGAATGGAAACGTCCAGGGCGGACACCGGCTCATCCAGCACAATGACCCGGGGTTCCACCGATAACGCCCTGGCAATGGCCAGGCGCTGGCGTTGCCCGCCGCTGAATTCGTGGGGGTACAGGTTGGCGTGATAGCTGCTCAACCCCACGTCTTGCAGTAGCTTGGCCACGCGGTCCTGCATCTCCCGCTTGCTAAGGTCAAGGTTGATTACCATGGGTTCGGCGATCAGGTCGCGCACGCGCATCCGGGGGTTCAACGAACTCCAGGGGTCTTGGAAAACAGCCTGCACCGAACTGCGATACGCTCGGCGCTCGACTGCGGAGGCGTTGTGGATCTCCTTGCCCTGGTAGCGTATCGTGCCTTCCGTCGGTTCCTCCAGCTGCAACAGCATCTTTGCTGTGGTGCTCTTGCCGCACCCCGATTCGCCCACGATACCCAAGGTTTCGCCGGCCCGGATCTGGAACGATACGCCGTCCACCGCTTTGATATACCCGGTCGTCTTGGAGATCAGCAGGCCCTTGGTGACGGGGAAGTATTTTTTCAGGCCCTCCGCCTCCAACAGCACCTCGCTGGCGGTGTCTGCCATCGGCCTGGCGTCCAAAGTGGTCAGAGTGGTCATTCCAGCCTCCAGCAAGCGGCGTAGTGGCCATCCGTCACGTTGAATTCGAGCGGATAGACCTGGGAGCACTTTTCCATTGCATATTGACACCGGGGCTCGAACGGGCACCCGGGAGGCAGGTCGTGAAGCGTCGGCGGCTGGCCCTCAATGGAATAGAGACGGTCAACGTCCTCTTCCAGTTTGGGCACCGACGACAGCAAGGCTTCGGTGTAGGGATGGGAAGGGTTGTTGAAGATGTCCCGAACGTCTCCCATCTCCACGATCTTGCCCGCGTACATCACCGCCACCCGGTCGCACATCTTGGCGACGATGCCGAAGTCGTGGGTGATGAAGATGAGCGCGATGTCCGAAGCCTCCTGCAACTCTTTCAGCAGTTTCAGGTACTGCGCCTGGATGGTCACATCCAGGGATGTGGTGGGTTCGTCGGCGATAAGCACCATGGGCTCGCAGGAAATGCCGATGGCGCCCACCACACGTTGCCGCATACCGCCGCTCATCTGGTGGGGATAGTCCCGCACGCGAGTTTCCGCCGCCGGGATGTTCACCTTCCTCAGCACGTCCAAAACCTGCTGGACCACCGTGCGCTTAGGAATGTCCTGGTGTATCCTGATAGCCTCGCCCACCTGGTTACCGATGGAGAACACCGGGTTGAGCGACGTCATCGGGTCCTGGATGATGAGGGCGATCTGGCTGCCCCTGATCTCGCTCATCTCCTTGTCGGACAGCGGCACCAGGTCCTGCCCCTCCAGGAGGATGCGGCCATCGACGATTTGACCCGGAGGGCTGGGTATCAATCTCATCACCGATAACATGGTGACGGACTTGCCGGATCCGGACTCGCCCACGATGCCCAGCGTCTCGCCCTTTTTCAGGTCGAAGCTGACCCCGTCCACCGCCTTTACGGTGCCCCAACGGGTCTGGAAGTAGGTCTTCAACCCTTCGACCTGAAGCACGACCGGATTATTGTTAATTGTGTTGTTGGTGCTCATCTTTCCGCCTGTTTATGCATGGGGCAACGCAAACCGATTTCACCAGCATTGGAAACTGCTATCCCAACTGACGCAACCGGGGGTCCAGACGGTCCCGAAGCCAGTCGCCAAACAGGTTCATCGACAACACAGTTGCCATTATGGCCAGTCCCGGCATGGTGGAAATCCACCAAGCTACTGCCAACCGGTCTCGCCCGTCCGACACCATCGATCCCCACGCTGGCGTTGGCGGAGGCACGCCGGCTCCGAGGAAGCTGAGCGTGGATTCCAGCAGGATCACGATCCCGATCTCCAGCGTCGCCAGCACAATGAGGGTGTTGATCACGCCGGGGAAAATGTGAATGAACAGGATGCGCGGCGTTGACGCCCCGGCCACCCTGGCCAGGGCCACGAAGTCCATTGTTTTCAACTGGAGCACCTCGCCTCGCACATTCCGCGCGAACCGGGGCCAGACTGCTATGGCCAGCACGACTACGATGATCAGGAACGATTGGCCCAGCGCTAAAACCAGCACCAGCGCCAGCAAAATGGTGGGAATGGCAAGTTTGATGTCCACCACCCGCATCAGCAGCTCGTCGATCCAGCCGCCGTACCATCCGGCGGCGAGGCCGCTGGCTACGCCGATTCCCATGCCGACACCCAGCGTCACGGCGGCCACGACAAGGGAGATGCGGGCGCCGAATATCACCCGGCTCAACATATCGCGGCCCAGGTGATCGGTTCCCAGCAGGAACTTGGTGCTACCTCCTTCTTCCCACGCCGGCGGAAGGTTGCGCTCCCGGAGGCCGCCGCGCTCGGGGTCGTGGGGCGCGATCAGCGGCGCGAATATTCCCGTCACTACGAAGACCGTCAGGATGAACATCGGAATCAGCGGCCACCGACGGAACTGCCAGGCCCTCCTGGCAATGCGCACCGGTATCGGTACCGACTGAACGACCAAAGTTGCTTCTGCTGCCACGATGTTCTCCTCCCCTAGGTGTACCTGATCCTGGGATCAATGTATGCGTACATGATGTCCACCAGCAGGGCCGCCGTAACGTACATCAGCGTGAACACTATCACCACGGCCTGTAGCAGCGGATAGTCGTTACCCGCCAGCGCCTGGATCGCCAACTGACCCAACCCGGGCCAGGCAAACACGGTTTCCACCACCAGCGAGCCGGTCACCAGGCTACCCAAAGTGATCCCCGCGAAGGTCAACACCGGAATCAAGGCGTTGCGCAGGGAATGTTTCCAGATGACGGCGTTGTTGGATACGCCCTTGGCGCGCGCCAACTTCACGTATTCGGAATCCAGCACGTTCAACATGGCGGACCGGAGCAGCCGCAGGTTGGCCGCCGCATAGAACCACCCCAGCGCCACCGCCGGCAGGACAATACTGGCAATTTCCTGTCTCCCGTAGGGTGGCAGCCAATCCAGCCGCACCGCGAAAAGGAACACCAGCATCAGCCCCAGCCAGAACACCGGCGCGGACTGGCCGATCAGGGCAACCACCTTCCCCGCCATGTCGAGGAAGGTTCCCCGTTTCACCGCCGAAAGTATCCCTAACGGAACGCCCACGATGACCGAGAACGCGAAAGCGGCCAATCCCAACTGCAACGTGGCGGGTATCCGCTCGATGATCACATCCATGGAGGGCCGGCCTTCTTTGATCGACTCGCCAAAGTCGCCTTTCAACGCGCTGCCCAGGAATATGCCGTACTGATGGTAGTACGGTTTGTCCAATCCTAGGGTTTCCGTCAGCCGATCCCAGTCCTCCTGGGTTGAATAGTCGTCCAGGTACACATGCCGGGGATCACCAGCCGCCCGGCTCATCACGAAGATGATCAGCGACACGGCGAGCAGGGTCACCAACGCCAACAGAATACGCCTCACCAGATACCGCTGCATATTTCACTTCCTCCCGGACTAATTCCGTCGTAAATCGCGGCCACGTGGGGAATGTCAGAATCAGGTGGCGTCGCTAGGCCTCGCCCGCCCTGCCCGTAGCCCGGTGCGACCGGTGATTGGGTGAAGCCCATCGACCATATCTGCCCTCATAGACAATGTTGAACACCAGGACGATGCAGTTCGGAACCAGCGTCGCGCCCAGGGCGATGTACGTTCGGGGCTTGAAGAGATACCCGCATACACCCACGCAGTTGGCGTCCTCAATCGCAGAGATACGGTCCCCAACCTGGAAACCCAGCCAGCCGCCACCGGCGCTCAGCACCGCCAACACCAGGCCCACGGCCAACAGAATATGCCAGGGCGGGAACGCGTCGATCCTGAGCATCATTACTCCCGCGCCGATGCCGGCGCCGATGCCGGCGCCGATCATCAGCAGGGTGAGCAGGGTGGACAGGCCGGATACACCGAAGAATACCGACATCGCCGATGCAATCGCCATCCCGATAACCCCCAGCACTGCTGCCAGCGGCAACCCGAACAGGGTGCGCAGCACAACCGCCATTCCAGACTTCTGCCAGACCATATCAGTTTCGCCTGTTCAACCTGCCCGCGTTGCGATTACCCTCGGGGTCGAATGTACTCGTAACCGTTGATGTTCCGCAGGTCGCGGTAGCGGACGCCCTCGACCCAGGGTTCGATGCGGGGGCCCACCGGCCATAGGGCGTCGAAGTTGTACAAACCGATGCCGGTAATGGCGTTCTCGAACATGAAGGTGGCGATCTCGACCGCCAGTTCCCGGCGCTTTTCGGTGTTCACCTCGCCCATGTGCTGGGTGACCTTATCGTCAAACCAAGGATGTTCGATGCCCCGGTTCCAAACGGCCTGGTGGTGCAGCTTGGACAACATGCCGGAGAAGCCCTGTCCCGGCTCCAGCCGGATGCCTCCAGCGTGGCAGGTAGAACCCTGGTAGTTGCGGGCGATCAGGCTGGGACGCAGCGTTGAATAGGGGAGGACCTGGAACTTCACGTCCACGCCGATGTCCGCCCACATGGTGGCGATGGCTTCACAGGCTTCCACCTCCACCGGTGCGCCGCGCCGGGCTGGCGTCAGGGTGATGCTGAACCCATCGGGGTAGCCGGCTTCGGTGATCAACTGCTTGGCCTTCTCCGGGTTGAACTCCCAGCGCAATTCCGAGGGCAGCCAACTGTCTTCATATCGGCCGAAGTCCCACAACACCGCCGGGTACCCGTAGCCCTGAAGCAGGGTATCCACAATGCCCTGGCGGTCGATGGCGATGGACAGCGCCGTGCGCACCTTGGCGGCGTTCTTCCACTCTTCGGAGTTGATGTCGGGGTTGGATGACACCCAGGGGAGTTCAGGATCGTAGCCCGGCTGCTGGTCTTCGGTGTCGATGCCCACGTAGTACTGGCCGTAGAAGGTCAGCGCTGCTTCGCCGCCGCCGGGGATACGCATGATTTCCGCGCCTTCCACCTCTTCGATGAGGGCGAGGGAGTCAAAGGCGACGATGGTGGTATCCAGGTTGCCGGTTTGGAACCCCGCCAAGCGGGACGACTCTTCGGGAATTTCCCGGAATATCATCTCGGCGAAGTGAGGGGTCTTGCGCCAGTGGTCTTCGACGGCTGCCATCTTCCAGAATTCGCCGGTGCGGTATTCCACCAGCTCCCAGGAACCGGTGCCGGCGATCTGGTCGTTGGCTGCTTCGGCGCCCAGTTCATCGTGCTGCTTCTTGCTGACGATCCAAGTTCCGCCGCCGCCGGCGCTGGTCAGGATCTCGTTGACCGGAACCTCCGACCAAGGCTCGCCGGTGTTGACCTCAACGGTGTAATTGTCGATGGGCTTGGCATGTCCCTCCGGGTTCTCCCAGATGCCGCGCATGTTGGAGGCGCGGGGGTGCTTGGAACCTTCAGCCCCAAAGGCGCGCATACTCCAGATTATGTCCTCGGCGGTCATCTCACCATATCCCTTGTGGAACATGACGCCCTCGTTCAGGCGGAAGGTCCAGGTGGAGCCGTCCTCTGACACTTCCCATTCCCTGGCCAGCATGCCCACCGGCCGCAGTTCGCTGGAAACAGTCAACAGGGATTCCCCGATGGGCGCGGTTTGCAGCAGGAAAATCTGCGGGTTGCCCGTCAGGCTGGGGTGCCCCATAAAGGGCCCCAGTTCCTTTTGTCCCACGTTGAGCGTTCCCTCCGGCTTCTCCACAACCTCGGGCATGGCCGCCTCGGGAGTGGGCGCGGCGGTTGCTATGGGAACTTTCGTAGCCGCCTGCTGCGCCGGAGCTTGTTGCTGAGGAGCCTGCTGTTGCGCCGCCGGCGCCGGGGCCTGCTGCTGGGCCGCCTGCTGCCCCGATGGCTGTTGCTGTTGCGCGGCAGGTTGCGCTTGCTCCGTGGTCGGCGCGGCTTCTGGCGCCGCACCGCCGCAGGCCACGATCAGCGCCAGCAGCAACGAAACCGCAAAAAGGGCTACGATGGTGGGTTTTCCGGCTATGTATCGCATAGATACCTCACGCTTCGGGGGTGCGAATTTTGACCCTTGGCCCTCTAACGCTTGTGGCGTATGTATTCGTAGCCATTGATCTGGCGCACGTCGGTGGTCCTCACGTATTCCGTCCAGGGTTCGATGCGCGGGCCCACGGGCCAGACGGCGTCAATGGTGTAGTAGTTGATGTCGGTCAGAACGTTGTCAAACAGGAACTGTCCGATTTCGCGCTCCAACTGTTCCCGTTCCACCGGGTCAACGGCGGCCTGCGCTTCGATCATCTTGGCTTCCGTCCACCAGTGTTCCAAGCCCCGGTTGAAGGGGTTGGCGCTCAGGTAGCTGCCGAAACCGGTGGCCGGAGTAGGCAGGGGTGAGCCGGCATGGCAAGTAGCGCCCTGGTAGGTGCGCCCCACCAATTGCGGACGCAGCGTGCCGTAGGGCACTCGCTGGAAGTTCACGTCCAGGCCAATGTCTCCCCACATTTGGGAGATTGCCTCGCAACCTTCAACTTCGGCGGGAGCGCCACGCAGTGACGGCGTCAGGGTGATACTGAATCCGTCCGGATAACCGGCCTCCTCCAGCAACTCGCGAGCGCGTTCGGGGTTGAATTCCCAGTCCCTGCCATCGAGATAGTGTTCAAAGCCGGTGTAATTCCGCATCGGAGTGTTGATGTGTCCGTGGCCGGAAAGGATGGTGTCCACCAGAGCCTGCCGGTCGATAGCGGTGACGAGGGCCAGACGGACCTTGACGGCCTGTTCCCATTCGGGCGAAGTCACGTCATCGGTGGGCGAAACCCACGGCAGGTCGGCATCGTAGCCCGAACGTGCTTCCACCCCCTCTACGGGGTACCAGTTCCCGTAGATGCGGAGACCCATCTCAACGGCGTTGGGGACGGTCATCAACTCGGCTCCCTCGACTTGCAGCACGCTGGGGATGGTGTCGAAGGACATCAGGAAAGTATCCAATTTGCCGGTCTGGAATCCGGCCAGGCGGGAGGCTTCTTCCGGTATCTCCCACATCACGAATTCGGCGAATTCGGGAGTGTGGCGCCAGTGATCGCGCACCGCTTCCATCTTCCAGAATTCACCGGTGCGATGTTCGGCGATTTCCCAGGGGCCGGTAGCGGCGATTTGCGTGCTGGCTTCGTCCACGCCCAGTTCTTCAGTCTGTTTGCGGCTGGCGATGAAAGTGGAAGCGCCGCCAGGGGTCATGTGCCAACGCTGTCCGATGACTTGCACGATCGGTTCGCCAGTGTGCACCTTCAAGGCGTAATCGTCGATGATTTCCGTCCCAACACGCTCTTCCCAGAACGTGGTGAGCTGTCCCGCGCGGGGGTGTTTGCTCATCCCCCACTGGCGCATCGTCCAAAGCACGTCCTCCGACGTCATCTCCCCGTAACCCTTGTGGAACATCACGCCCTTGTTCAGCCGGAATGTCCAGGTCAGGTAGTCCTCGGAGACTTCCCAGGACTCTGCGAGGAGGCCGCTGACTTCGCGGTTGAGGTCCTGCTGCAGCAGGCCTTCGCCGATGGGCGCGGTGCCATGAACAAAGATTTGCGGGTTGCCCAACGTGCTGGGATGCAGGAAGAATGGCCCCATCTCTTTCAGCCCCGTGTTCAGCGTACCCATCGGCTCGACCGCTTGAGCAGTCGAGTCCGAGGGCGCGGCCTGCGGCATGGCGGTAGGCGCGGCCTGGGCAGCTTGCGGGGCGGCTGACTGACCACCACCGGACGGCGCAGCCTGAGCCGCCGCCGGTGGAGGGGTGGCCGCCGATTGCGCCGGAGCCTGCTGCTGGGCGGCGGGCTGCTGCGGAGCAGCGGCCGATTGCTGTGAATCCGTTTCCGTTTCTCTGGCGGTGCCGCACGCGATGATCGGAATCAGCAAAAGCGCTGCGATCACGAGGGTGACTGTACTGTTGCGATTATTCCTGAACCATTTCATCGGACCACCTCCAGGCGTATGCTCTGTCGGGACGGGAACGGCAGGTATGTGATTACGTTTACCGTACCTACTTATGGGCAATTAAGTCTTTTATCGCTATAACTCCGGGTTAGAACGCCGACTAAGGACCGTTCAGGCAGTCTATCCAACGGTTTTGGTGGTGTCAACGTACGGAATAATTATTATTATCGTACGATATTATTCGCCCATGCGATTGTATGAAGCCGTTCGGTTACGAATTATCGGCGTCGGATGAGGCTTTAAAAGGTTGACCGCGCCTGATGGCGCGGTCTTGATACGGGCCGTGCCGCCTTCGCGGCTATTTCAGCACGCTGCGGATAGCTGGAAACGCTCAGTTGAGGCTGGGCCTGCCGGCGGATTCAGGCCCGCCCCCGCTGAATCCGGGGTGGTCGTCAAGGTCCGATGCGTCGTCCTGGTGTTGGCCGCGCAGCACACAGTGTCCACAGACCTTGCACACCGGATGACGGTTGGCGAACTTGGGGTGCGGAATATTGCACATGGGAGCGTCAGGGCGTTCGCAGCGGGGACAACCGTCGCAACGGCGGTTGCCCGTGCCTTGCCCGGTGTGGGTTCGCGGTTCCAGTACCGTGACCATGGTTGATACCTTCCCCGGCGCGCAGTCAGCCCCAGATGGCGGCAACGCGGTATGCCAACTGCGTGTGAGACTCCCGCACATCGACGATTTCCGCCGGCACGTCGCCCAGTATGCCCAGCGCGATGATCCAGTTCAGGATCTCGTGGTCGCCCGATTCCTGAATCTCTTCAGGACTGAGTTCGGCCAACTTGCTGCCCTGGCCGGTCTTCACCAGTTCCAGATTGCGTCGGTCGGTCTCGATGTCGATAGCCCGGCACTGGAACTTGTGGGCCAGGAAACTGTGCGACCAGCTGGAGGAAGCCACTACCGCAACTCGTTCGTCCCGCGTGTCCAGGAAGCGCCGGATGCCCTGACCCAACTGGTAGCACCGTTTTGGCGTGGGACGCGGCGGGTAATCGGGTCCCGCCTCTTCTCCGTAGCAGTTTACGAACAGCGGTAGCAACGGGAACTTGCCGTGGGGATCCAGGAAGACCAAGGGGTTGATGATGGCGTGGGCCAGTCCCCAGTCCCAACCCTTGAGCGCGCTGGACGACGCCATGTCGAACCCGTCCCGAATCAGGAAGTTGCGCATTTCCCTGGAAAACTCTTTCGGACACTGGAACGTGAACCTGGTCTCGGGTTCGGCGTCCCAGAGGTTCGTCCGGGCCGCCGGTCGCTGGAACGGATAGCCGTCCACTTCGGCCCCGGTGTACAGGCAGAAGGGCGGCAGGTTGTCCTGCAGGAAATTCTCGGCCTGGTCGTCGCCGATCACCATCAGGACGTCCGGATTCCATTCGTGGAGGCGGTCCCGCATGATCTGGAACGACTCCACGACCTTTTTCTGGTCGCTGATGTCCCGGCTCAGGCCGTTGTCGTCGCCCAGCTCTTCCAGCAGCGCCGCCGGAGCCTCGTAGCCCGGCACGCGCGCGAATATCCGCTCTCTACCCCTGGACCACACTTCGGGCGGCGTCAGAATAATCGGACCGTGGGAACATCCCAATCCCAGCAATTCAGCCATTTTGTCCTCCTTTTGAGCCGGAATCCTGCCGTCTTTTCATGTATTTTCACGATTGTAGGTACGCGCTCCGAAAGCTGTCAATTTCCTAGAATGTCAACACGACTCGATGCCCGGCCCCCAAGTCTTCCCGAAGTCGAAACGTGACGCCAGCTGCCCGGTGAAGGTGCTGGCGTCCTGCAGGGCCAGGTACACTGCCATGGGGCCAATGGCGCTGGGCTCCACTCGCTCGTGCCAGTCCCGTTGTGTCCACGGGATGGCCGCCGAGCCCTCGCTGCGCAGTCCGCCGGGGCTGAGGATGTTGACCGCGATGTTGTAGTCCCGCACCTCGTCGGCCAGGCAGTAGCTGAACATGTGCACCGCCGCTTTGCTCGCACTGTACAGGACGCCGCCGCCTTGCGCCGGATCGGTGGCCATGCGCGAACCGAGGTTGATGATGCTGCCTTTTCGTTGCTCCATCATGGCCGGCAGCACGGCGCGGCTGCACAGGTAGGGGCCGTTGACGTTGACCCGCATCAGTTGTTCCCAACGGGGAGCATCGATGTCCATGATAGTCTCGCCCAGCACCATGACGCCGGCGTTGTTGAACAGCACGTCGATGCGGCCATAGCGATCCATCGCCTGCCGGACCATCTCGTTGACCTGCCCTTCATCGGTTACGTCGCAGTCGATAGGAAGCACGTCGCCGCCGGATTCCCTGATACCGGTTGCCGTCTCTGCGAGGGTGCCGGCCAAGCCGGTTGGGGACCGGCTCCGCGCGCAGATGACGACGCTTGCGCCTTCGTCGGCGTACGCCCTGGCGACGGCGCGGCCCAATCCCCGGCTGGCTCCGGTTACGACCGCGACCATTCCGTCCATCTGGCCCATGGTTGTCCTCCCTGTGCGAATCAAACCCTATTGACCGAGCGCCCGGCTATTCAGCTTTCCGGCGTTATTTGGGGGATGCGGCGCGGCACGGGCGCTACTTCCTGCAGGCTGCTCAGGTCCATCGGCGGCAGGTCCACCTGGACGAATCCGTGGATGCCGTTGGCCAGCTCGTTGTAGCCGTCGAACCATGCGGCCAGCTGGCGCCGCCACGATTCCAGCCCGCCGCTGGCGTGGAGCTCGAACGCCGCCTCGCGTCCGTCCAAACCGGACGAAACCTGATCCCAGGCCAGTTGTAGCAGCGCGGCCCGTTGCATCGCCGTGTAGCCGCCTCCGCCAAAGGCGTCCTCCAGCTCGGCGGCCATCGCGGGGTCTGCGAAATCGGTGTCGGCCGGCGCGTTGATCAATGACGAGCCGGGCAGGCCGCGCAGAATTTCGCCCATCCGCTGACGGACTTTCAGCGTGTTGATTCCGGCGGCGGCAACGTGAATCTGATTGGGCAGGGCGTGTCCGCTCACGGACGTTTCCGGGTCCAGTTCCGCCGCCGTCATGCACGTTCGGGTGGTCTGCACGTTTACCGTCATTTCCACCAGCTGCTCAATGGTCTGGGGGTTGTCCTTGAGACCCATGATTTCGGCCAGCGCCAGGGCAAGGCCCAGCGACAGTTCCGCCTTGGCCAGCCAGCCGTAGCTGTGATGCCACAGCATCCAACAGACGAGAGATTGCTGCCGGTTGCGATTCGGCGGCTCCCCCGTGAAGACGCGGGAACGCGGGATGAACACATTCTCCATCCACACCATGGAATCCAGCTCATCAAACCGGCTGCTCAGCGGCGACAGGAATGCATTCTTGTGCCTGGCCGCTGCTCGGCGCGATACGACCCGCAGGCCGGGGGCGTTCACCGGCACTATGAACCACAGGAACCTTCCGCTTTCGGCCGGCATGTCGTTCCGGGTGCTGATCAGCAGGTCCTCGGCGAAGGGCGTGCTGGTGTGCATCTGGATCTTGCCGCTGACCACGATGCCGTCAGAGCTTTCGCTGACCAGTTTGAGCGCCGCTCGCTCACTTTCATCGGGGCGCAGGCGCGTTCCGATGAGCGGCCCGCCCCCGGCGTAGGTAAGGAACCGGCCGCTGTCCGATATATGCTCAAGATATTCCGCTGCCTTCTGGATGTCTTCGGCGGAGTTGTCCAGGCGTGTCATCACGTTCAGCAGCCCCAGGGCGATCAGCTCCCCGTAACACGGGGTATGAGTCATGTTGCCGCCGGTCAGGAAATGCACTGCGCTGATCTGTTTCCCCATGCGCTTCAGATCGTCGGGTGTTTTGGGCGGAGTGAGCGCCAGGGGACGGCGTTGACCCTTTGCGTCCTTCGGGGTCAGCAGGACGTCCTGCCATTGCGGATCGAAGTGGCGGTCGTACCATGCTGCGTACTCATCCACCATGCCGGAGGTCGCCGGATGCATCGTGACGTCCTCTACGGCGCCGTCGCCCAGCACCCATACGTCGCGCCCGTCGCGCAGGCTTTCCTTGTAGTCGGCTCCCGTCCGCATGTTTCACCGTCCTGAAGATGACCGGACTCTTCTCCCGTTCCTTTGGCCTGATGCGTGATACCAGTGGCTCAAGCGGTGTCGCTCACTATACACTGTCACGCCGCGCGGGGCCCTCCCGGTTTGTACCGACCTGGTTCCGCCAGCCGTGGGAGGAGAACCGGCCTGTGAACAATAGAGACATTGCGTCTGTCGTTTCCATAACCCAAGCCTACTACGATGGCCCGGCGGATGAAATCTATCGGACGGTGTGGGGCGACAACCTGCACCTGGGCGTTCCCCGTAGCGAGGAGAGTTCCCATCCCGAGGCCATGGAACACACCAATGAGATCATGGCCGCCGCCGCGCCGTTGGGCCCCGGGGTGCGCGTCCTGGATCTGGGTTGTGGTTACGGGTCCACCGCCCGTTACCTGGCAACAAACTTCGGTTGCGAGGTTACCGGCATCAACATCAGCGAAAAAGAACTACAACTCGCCCGCGAACGCAGTGCGGAATCCCGCCTCAATCATTTGCTCACCTTCGAGTACGGCGACTTTCATCACCTCGCCTACCCCGACGATTCTTACGATGTTGTCTGGAGCCAAGAATCCTTCCTTCACGCGGCGGACAAGCGGGCGGTGTTGTCGGAGTGTCGCCGGGTTCTGCGTCCCGGCGGTTCGCTGGTCTTCACCGACATTCTGCTCAGACGGGAGACACCCGCCGCCGACCGGACGATAATTTACGACCGCGTGAAGTCGCCGGACATGTGGGACTTTGACGATTACCGCGAGTCCCTGTCCAACCTGGGCCTGACCATCGGCAGGGCAGAGGATTGGTCCCGCCACGTGGCGCGATCCTACGGTTGGGTACGGGACCGGCTGCGGGAAAGCCGAGGCAGCCTGTTGCCCCGCGTTGGCGCCGATACCATCGACAGCACCGTGGCGGCCCTGTCCTTCTGGGTGGATTCTGCCGAAGCTGGCTACATCGGTTGGGCGTTTTTCGTTGCGGAGAAGCCCGGTTGAGGTTTTCCGTGTGATGGTGTTTGCCTGCCAGAGGTGAAGTTTTTCCGATGGTCGTTGTCAGCCCACGGCCGGGGGTTTTACGCAAGGGTTTATCCGCGTTGGGTTTCGGGGCTGCGCGCCGGTGAGTGAATACCCCTCACCCCAGCCCTCTCCTGAATAAGGGGGAGGGAGCAGCGCAGGCCGCACGCAGTCCGGTCACTGCGGCGCCCGTGGGGACCTCGCCGGTTAGACATTGGCCGGACGCAGGTCTTGCCGAGCATTTGCGATTTTTACTGACTGGCCGTTACGACCGGTTGAGTTGGGTTCACCTCTGGCAGGCGTTGGGATGGGATAGGGTTTCGAGACCAGCTGGTCGATTCACGTGATGAGACCATGATAGAACCGGAGTTCCGTTCAGGTCAACGGGCGGGTGTCACCGATTGGAGGAATTGACTGTCATAATCAGGATTCGCGGGAATCAGGGGATTCGCAGGATTGCGGCAATGCCCGTTATTGGCAGCCCAGAAGATTCGATTGTCCTGAAATGTGTGCCGCTTGCGCCTGACCACGTAATCGCTATAATGGTATTCCCACGTGGGCCTGTAGCTCAGGCGGTTAGAGCGCAGTCCTGATAAGACTGAGGTCGTTGGTTCGAGTCCATCCAGGCCCACCAGAGAATTCCGCCCGATGGTTATGGGCGATTTGATGCCCCCGATCCAACTTGAGCGGGGGTATTCGCTTATCAGCAAACCATGCAGCCAACGGAGTTGCAGATGACAACCCCGGAATACTCCAGTACCGGAGTGCGGCTCCTCTCCGGCGGCAATCCCCAGATCGCCAAGGCCGACGGCGACGCTCCCGTGCAGCGGTACATAGCTGCCATGCCGGGCTGGAAAAGCGACGTGGGCCGCCGCATCGATGACCTCATCGTCCGCACCGTGCCCGACGTGCGCAAAGCTGTGCGATGGAATTCACCCTGGTGCGGCATCGATGGCGAAGGCTGGTTCCTCAGCTACCACGTATTCGCCCGCTACGTGAAAGTGACCTTCCTCAACGGCGCTTCGCTGGACCCCGAACCGCCGGGGTCGGGCAGGGACCCGGATTCGCGCTGGGTCGATATTTATGAGGGCGAACTGGACGAGGGGCAGATGGCGGAGTGGGTTCGGCAGGCGGCGGCGTTGCCGGGGTGGAAGGGGTTTGACACGCTTTGAAGGAACGCTCTGTGCGTTAGTTTTCGGATTTGCGACGACAAGGGGCTGTGTGATGAAGAAACAGTATTTTGCAGACCAGCGTGACTACATAAAATACAGTATCCTTCGGTGTCTAGTGAGGCATGGAGTTAGTTGCACAGTTTGCTGGATGATGACTCCTAACGACTGCACAGGACAGGGCAGGGAGAAGCGATACATATTTAACCCGAAAGGATGGCGGGATTACGATCCCGACGTGTTTGACTATCTCAAGAAACAAGTCGTCAGCGGATCACCAGACATGCGATCAATTCAGCGTAAGGGTTCCGTTTTGCGCTGCCGTTTTTACTGGAAGCACTTTCCTCAAGATCGCGTTAACAGGGAGCACTACTTTGATGGTTGCTTGTCCATGGCGGCAGGTACAGCCCTAGTGTTCCTTGACCCTGACACCGGCCCGGAACCTGACCGGCTCAATGAGAATCAGCTGGACAAATACGTGCTGTGGGATGAAATAACTCGCGTATTTCGCGCAGGTCACTCTGTGATGGTGTTCAACTTCTTGCCACGAGATGCCCGCCAAAGGGAGAATCTAATCTCACAGAGAATCGAATGTTTGCAGGATAGGCTTCCTAACGCGCACGTTACGGCTCTTCGAACCAATGACCTCGCGTTCTACTTCGCGGTGCATGAAGAGCACTGGAACGCCGTTGAGCGTGCGAGAACAGCTATCCTTAAGCAATGGAAAGACCTGCCGCTATCGCTGACGCCTATATGCTCGGCAAAACCCCATCCCCAGACCTTCGGCGAGCTGCTTCTGGAAATACCGCAGGATGATCAGGAATTCGAGCGTCTGCCTATGCCCAACCGACCGTTGGACTTGTAATGTTTCTCCTCGATACCGACGTACTGTCAGCCCTGCGCAGGCGCGACCGGAATCCCATGTTGGTCAGTTGGGTGGAAGAACATCCTACAACGGACCTGTACATCAGCGTAGTTACGGTTGGTGAGATTGAACGGGGCATCACACAGCAACGGCGACGTAATCCGACTTTTGCTGAGGAGTTGGCGTCTTGGCTGAACCGAGTGCTCACGTGGTACGACGGCCGAGTTCTTCCCTTCGATATCGCAGCGGCGCGCCGATGGGGCCGGCTATCCGCGACGCTCGGACATAGCGGGCCAGACTTGCTAATCGCCGCCATCGCGTTGGAAAATGGCCTCACCGTCGTCACCCGCAACATCCGCCACTTTGAGCCGACGGGCGTTCCAACGTTTAACCCGTTAGAATGAGCGGCGCGTTTCATTTTCTTGATGTGAGTACAACCTGAATGCTGGAACTGAGGAACATCACCCACGACGAGTTTGAGCGGTGGATGCGCGTGGAGTCGCGGGCTCACGGCAACCGCTTCAACCACGATCCCGACGAACTGCGGCCGCATTTCGACCTGGACCGTTCCATTGCCGTGGTTGAGGGCCGCGAAATCGTTGGCGGTGCGCACTCCCACCTGTTGGAGATGTCGGTGCCCGGCGGCGTCGCCACGGTCGCCGGCGTGTCCAACGTGGAGGTGCAGCCCACCCATACCCGGCGTGGCATCATGACCAGCATGATGCGTCACCAGCTCGACGGCATCCACGAGCGGGATGAACCCCTGGCCGCCCTGTTCGCCACCGAAAGCGCCATCTACGGGAGGTTCGGCTACGGCGTCGGGTCGGTGCATGAGTGGTGGACCATCGAAAAAGGACATACCGATTACGCCCGCCGCCACGAAAGCCCCGGACGCATCGTCTTCGTCAACCCGTCGGGTATTGGCAAGGAACTTCCTGACGTGTTCCGCCGCAGCACCCAGGGCCGCCCGGCAGTGTTCCAGCGCGCCCTCCACCACTGGGAGCGGGATGCCCGGGATCCGATTCACTCGCAGGGCGGCTCCGGCGGCGTTTTCTACGCCGCCTACGTGGAGGATGGCCGGATTGATGGGTACGTGAACTACCGCACCCAGCGGCCCACGGTGATCGTTAACGAGCTGATGGCGGCCACCCCAGAGGCCGGCGCGGCCCTGTGGCGGTTCTGTTTTGACCTAGACCTCTACGAGCGCACCGAGGCAGTCAAGCGGCCCATGGACGACCCCATGCCGTGGATGCTGGCCGACCCACGCCGCCTGCAACGGTCAACCCGCGACGGCCTTTGGGTGCGTATCGTCGATGTTGCAGCCGCGCTGGAACGACGCGAGTATCTTGCCAACGACCGGATAACCCTACGGGTGATAGATGACTTCTGCTCGTGGAACTCAACCTGCTTCGAACTGGATGGTTCCCTAGAGGGGGCGACCTGCCGGACCACGACCGGCTCACCGGATCTGACCGTCACCGTCGGGGGGCTTGCCTCCGCCTACATGGGCGCTGCAACCCTTACCACCCTGGCGAGTGCCGGCCTGGTGGACGAACACACTCGTGGCGTTCTCCATCGCGCCGACCGCATGTTTGCGGTCCAATTGAAGCCGTGGACGCCGTACAACTTCTAGCCACTTTGCGCCTGACAGCTCAGCATCCAGTTGATACCGAATTTGTCGGTACACATCCCGAAGTAGTCTCCCCAGAACATATCGGCCGGCGGCATTGCCACGTTTCCGCCCTCCGAAAGAGCCGAAAACAGCTGGTCCGTTTCTTCCCTGCCGTCCGTAGAAACGCTGACTGAGTAGTTGTTGCCAACATTGGGCGGCGGCCCAAAGGCGGAGGTAGTGTCACTGCCCATCAGTACGCTGTCGCCGATGTTCAAAGACACGTGCATGATGCGTTCTTTTTCGTGGTCTGGGACCGCTGGCATATCGGCCGGCCCGTCGGCGAACGTCGCCATCCAGGCGAATTCGCCGCCAAAGACCGAGCGATAGAACTCAAAAGCCTCGCGGCAGTTGTCGTTGAAGTGCAGGTAGGTGTTCAGCTGCATTGCTCCTTTACTCCTCATCGTCCGGGTGCGTCGTGATGAAACGGCCGGCCCGCGCAGGGTCGATGTGGGGGGCGCGCACTTCTACGCCGGACTGCTCTTCCTGTAGCCGCACCGTTACGCTGCTGTCCGATTCCGCCCAGCCCCGATTCATCGCCTGCAACGCGATCTGCTCTGCCAGCGTGGACATTGGCATTGGCACGTCATACTCCCGCGCCAGCTCCGTTGCCAGCGAAATGTCCTTGTAGGCCAAGTTCAGCGCGAAGCTGGCCGGCTCGAACTCGCCCCGGAACATCGTGCGCACCAATCCCTCGTGCAACACGCGCATCCGGCCCAGCGATCCCCGGCGCACGCACTCCCACAGGGCCTCCGGTTCCACGCCAGCCTTCACGCCCAGGGTCAGGCCCTCGGCGATGGCCTGCCGGACGCTGTGGCCGATCATGTTATGCACCAGCTTGGCCACGCTCCCGGCGCCGATCTCGCCGGCGTAGAAAACTTTGTCTCCGAAGGAGTCCAGGATCGGCTTCACCCGGTCGAACACTTCCCGGTCGCCGCCGACCATCACCGCCAGGTTGCCGGACGCTGCCCCGGTCTTGCCGCCGCTCACCGGGGCGTCCAGCACGTTGCAACCCTTGGCTCTGAACTTAGGCTCGATCTCGCGGATCAGCGTCGGCCGGCTGGACGACAGGTCGATGTACACGCCGCCCGGCCTGATGCCTTCCAGCACGCCTTCCGCTCCAGTGGACACTGCCTCAACCTCATAGGGACCCGGCAGGGATGTAAAGGTTACGTCGCTAGACGCCGCCACTTCTGCCGGCGTGTTAGCCAGTCGCGCTCCGCCTTCCAGCAGCGGCAACGCGGCCTCTTCCCGCAGGTCGTAAACGATCATCGGATAGCCGGCCCGCTGTATGTTGGCCGACATGCCGCCGCCCATGTTGCCCAGCCCAATGAATCCCACCGTTTCCATAATTTATTTTCACTCCGTTTTTCCCGCACGCGGCGGGTGGTTGTGGACAGTATAACTATCCCCAATCCGCGTGTCACAATCGCTCTTCAGACTTGGGATGTCCTGATTGCCGCTGATAGTAGGTATGGCGAGATTACGTTGGGTAATCTACAATGTCCAAACGTCAAAATTGAGGAGTTGCGCTTCGCGAAGTATTGCGCAGACCCGTCGGGAGGGACACATTTTGAAGGTTAAAGCTGCTGTTTTATGGGAAGTGGGTCAGCCCCTGGATATTTGTGAGGTTGATCTTGATGAACCCAAAGCCGGTGAGGTGCTGGTGAAAATCGGGGCCGCCGGCATCTGCCGTAGCGACCGCCACTTCATGCATGGCGACGCGCCCATCGCCATCCCGGTGGTGCTGGGGCATGAGGGCGCGGGAACCGTGGTGCAGACAGGTCCCGGTGTGACGCTGGCGAGTGAAGGCGACCAGGTGATTCTTTCCTTTGTGCCCGCCTGCGGCCGCTGCCGGTCGTGCCTGGAAGGGTACAGTAACCTCTGCGACTTGCACGCCGCCACCGGCGCGAATCTCCTCGATGGATCCACCCGCCTGCACGCCGCCGGCAAAGACATTCACCACATGGGCAAAGTCGCGTGCTTCGCTGAGTACGCGGTGATTCCGGAAACCGGCGTTGTTCCTGTTACGGATTCGCTGCCCATGGACAAGGCCGCAATGATCGGATGCTCCGTAACCACCGGTGTTGGCGCAGCTCTCTACAGTGCGGAAATCAAAGCGGGCAGCACCGTCGCCGTCATCGGCTGCGGCGGCGTCGGACTCAACGTGATTATGGGCGCCGCCCTGGCTAACGCGAGCCAGATTATTGCCGTGGACATCCGCGAGGCGCAACTGGAGTTCGCCATGCGCTTCGGCGCGACGCACTCCGTCAACGCCGCCGACCGGGACCCGGTGCGGCAGGTGAAGGACCTTACCGGGGGGCGCGGGGCCGACTACACCTTTGAGGTGTTCGGCAGCGGGGACACCACCAAGGCCGCCTACGACATGGCTGCCAAGCGAGGCGTTGTTACCGTCGTCGGGATCGCTCCATGGGGCCAGGAAGCCGGCATCAACGCGGTGGACCTGGTGCGCAACGAAAAGACCCTGCGCGGTTCCTACTACGGCTCAGCCCGCTCCCGCACCGACATGCCGGTAATGGTAGATATGTACCGCTCCGGCAAGCTGAACCTGGACGACTTGGTCGTGCGCCACTACACCCTTGACCAGATCAACGAAGCCTACGACGATTTGGACCGGGGCGAGATTGGCCGCGGCGCCATCATGTTCGATTAGGAGACCAACCATGCCCCGACTGGAAATCCTGTCCGAAGTTCAGCGCCAGATGTTGGAGTTTTTCCCCTGCATGGAATCCGACGATGTACCCTGGACCCCGCTAGGGAAACCCTTGGCGGAGAGTACCGTTGCCATCGTTACCACCGCCGGCCTGCACCTGCGCGACGACAAGCCGTTCAACCGCGATCACCCTGGCGGAGAATCCACTTACCGGATACTGCCCGGCGATGCGGACAACGCCGACATCGTTCAGAGCCACTTCAGCATTGGATTCGACCGCACCGCCATCTACCGGGATATCAATGTCACGTATCCCATCGACCGTATGCGTGAACTCGTGGAGAACGGCACAGTCGGAGTATTGGCCTCCAACAACTACTCGTTCATGGGCGCGCTGCGCGACTGCACCGTCGTAGCCGAGCAGACCGGGCCCGAGGTGGCCCAACGCCTCAAGGATGAGGGCGTGGACCTCGTGTTCCTGACTCCCACTTGACCGCTCTGTACGCACGCCGTGAGCGTGCTCGCACGGGTTTTCGAGGCCGCAGGACTGACCACCGTAGCCATTGCGCTGGTGCGGGAGCACGCGGAGCGAGTGCGTCCGCCGCGGGCGCTCTGGGTGCCGTTTTACTTCGGGTACGCCCTGGGCAAACCCGACGATCCGGTTTTCCAACACGAGGTGATCGCGGCTGCGCTGGAATTGGTGAACGCTGCGGAAGTGCCGGCCCTGGTCGATTATCCCGAAGGAGCCGGACCAATCGGCTTGCCCCAGGCGTCGGAGGTTTCAACCGCCGAAAACGGTAAGGCTGCCAAGTCTCTGGACGCAGCCGGGGAGATCACTGCCCTGCGCGGCTACTATGAACGGTGGCAGGAACAGCGCGGGCACACCGCCGTCGGCATCACCGGCATACCGCAGCGCCGGTTCCGAGGAATCATCCGGTTCCTGGAAGCCTACGCCGCCAGCGACGATGCCGACATGGACGAACGTCCCGCCGATGTTTCAGTGCCTCAGTTTGCCCGGTACTGCGCCGACGATCTCAAGGCGTTCTGCTATGAAGCGCGCATGGCTCAGCGACCGAACGACAGCGAACCGGACATCCACCGCTGGTTCTGGGGTGAGACTGCGGTGGGTACGTTGATTGACAGCATCACCCAGCGCCTGAACGCTACAGGGGATGCCAAGCTACAGGCCACCGCCTACGGCCTGTCACGGTAGTCCCCCAGAGACGCGGCGCCAAAAAGCACAGGGACCTGTCAATAAACGGCCCTGTGCCTTTTGGCGCCTAAACGTCTGGTCCGTCCCCGCCGGCGGGTGCGTCTGTGGGCAGTGGCGAGCGCGAGCGCGATACCCGACGCGGTCTTGTGGTGGTCGCTGAAGGCGGCATTGGTTGGCCGTCTTCCGGTGTCCACCCGTCCGGAAAATGCAGCGTGCGTACTGGGTAGTTGATGGTGATGCCTTCTTCAGTAAGACGAGCGTGCAGCTGTTTGATTAATTCCGTGCGTACCTCAAAGCTATTCAAGCGACTGCTCGACTGCATGAACAGCCAGAAGTCAACGTTGCTTTCGCCGAACGTGTCGTATCCGAAATAGACCCCGTAGTCCTTCACGACGCCTGGATGCTCTTGCTCCACCTGCCGCATCACGTCCATGCTGACGGCTTCCACCTGTTGTAGGTCGCTTTCGTAGGCGACACCGCAGGTCAGGTACACGTTGACGTGCTCGTCGGGCTTGCTGTAGTTGGTGATGATGGTTTCGGCGAAACGCGAGTTGGGTATGATTACCAAGTTGTTGCCCCAGGTTCGCAGGCGCGTGCTGCGCCAGTTGACGTCCACCACGTAACCGGTAACGCCATTCTCCATCTCCACGTAGTCGCCTTCGCTGACCACCCCCTCGGTGATGACATAGGTCCCGGCGAACAGGTTGGACAGCGTGGGCTGCAACGCAAGGGCAACTGCCAAGCCGCCGAGTCCCAATCCCGCGATGAGCGGGCTGATGTTGACCCCCAGAATATCCAGGGAAATCATGGCCGCCATGGCGATGACAACGATGAGCATGCCGCGGCGAGCCAGGGGCAATGCCCAGCCGCCGGCGTTGGATACGTCCCTGCTCTCGAGATGATCCTCCACCCATAGCAAGACGGCGGCTCCAACGGAGTTGATCAAGTAGGCGCCGGTGAAAATGGCGGCCAACGCCGCGGCCTTGTTCACCGCTTCCTGAACGGCGTGGGAGAGGATCAACGGAACGGTTATGGCCAAGTAGGCGCCGGCCAGAATAATCAGGATCGTAACCGGGCCGCGGAGGGCCGAGATTATCGTGTCGTCAAGGTCGCCGGCAGAGAAGCGAGCGACGCGCAGCAAAAGCCGGGAAAGCAGACGACTGAACACAAAGGCAAGCACCGCCACCACAGCCAATATGATGGCGCTGACCATCAGATCTATCCAGGTAATGGTGGTTCCGGCAGCCCAGTGCGAGAGGGTTTGCCACCAGGTTTGAATGATGTCACTCATTTGCTTTCGGTCTCCGCTCCCGCAGGACAGTCCAGTTTACGGCCGGGCTGACAGTCCACGCGACAGCCGCCTGCCACCAGTTTCGTATGAAGTCGCTTATGTCAGCCGGATCCGGTGGCGCTGCTGCGAGCGGCACGGACGATATCCGGCAGAATTTCGCCGGCAAGGCCGGTCAGCACCACGTGCGCGGCAGACGTGAGCTGCGTGGCGACCGGGTTGATCTCGATGATTTTCGCTCCCCGGTCGCGAGCCATCAGGGGAAACTGCGCGGCGGGATTCACCGCCCCCGACGTGCCCACCAACAACATGGCGTCACAGCGTTGGACTTCTTCGATGCAGGCATCCAAAGAGCTACGCGGGATCGGCTCCCCGAACATCACCGTGTCCAGCTTGATTACATTGTCGCACTCGCCGCATAGCGGCGGCAGGTCTGTAATCAGGTACCCTTCCCGAGGTTGCCGCAGTCCGCAACCCAGGCATCTGACAAAGTTGCGGTTGCCGTGGATTTCCAACACTTTGCGGGAACCCGCCTCGGTATGCAGGTTGTCCACGTTCTGCGTGATTACTGCCCGCAGGATTCCCAACTCCTCAAGTTCTGCGATGGCAACGTGCCCAGGGTTGGGAGTCGCCCGGTCAACCGCGTCCTTGAGGTCGTAAGTCGGGTTCCCTGGGGTTGATTCATCTCGCAGGCGCTGTTCCCACCACGCCTGTGGATCCCGGGAGAATACTCGGTACGACAGGTTGGAAGGCTGCCCGTAGCGGGTCCACAGTCCATCGGGGCCGCGAAACGACGGTATGCCGCTTTCTACCGAAAGCCCCGCTCCGGTCAGGGCGATGGCATACTCGGCGCAGGAAAGCACGTTTGCGGCAGCGATGATCTCAGGTTTCATGGGGCAAGGGGTTGGGCCGGGATCCAAGGCTGATGACCATTAAACAGTTTTATTACGTTAATCCGCTTGCGTGACCACACCGTTATTAACTTGGAAATAGGTCGCGTCGTCGCCCAATGTGGACCGTACCAAAGCCACTTCCGTCGTTGTAATAAGAGTTTGTCGGTAGGCGGTGGTTTTGCGCAAGATTCGGTCCCTTCTGAGGGCGTCCATTTCGGAAAATACATCGTCCAGCAGGATTATTGGCGCGTCGCTGCGGGCGTGCGCCAGATAGTCCGCTTCAGCCAGGCGTAGCGACAAAGCGATTGTTCGCGCCTGGCCTCTGGAAGCGTACGAATTAGCATCCAGCCCGTTGACGTCAATGGCGAAATCATCACGGTGGGGACCGGTGGCGGTCACTGCGGTAGCTCGCTCACGGGCGGCGCGCTGACGCAACCACCGCCGGAACTCCGTTTCAGTTTCCGCTGCCGTGTTCTCCGGAGGCACGCTTGGGCGGTATTCGACTGCAAGAACGTCGTCAGGCTCTGCCAGTTCGCGGTGGTGGCGTTCCGCAAACCCGGCCAAACGGAGCATCGCGTCGGCGCGATATGTGATTATCCGGACGCCTGCCTCAACCAGCTGATCATCCCAGTATTCCATTTCCTCCGGCTCGACGTAGTTTTGCCTTTGCCGGCGCAATAAGCCGTTACGATTGCGAAGCGACGCCTGATACCGTTGCAGCGCCTCCAGGTACTCATGATGGGCCTGGGAAATCAATATGTCCAGATAGCGCCGCCGGTGGGAAGGGGAGCCCAGGACCAGGTTCAGGTCTTCGACCACGAAAAGCGTCGCTCCAATCTTGCCTACCAATCCTGATGCGGTGGACGGCCGGCGATTAACCCGTATCTGCTTCGTAATCGCAGGAGTATCAACCCGATTACTGCGATCACCCGGTGATGATGTGGATTCCGCCAGTTGATACCCAACCACAACAACGATGTTCTGTCCACCGTCCACTGCCACACCCGTAATGTAGGCGGCCTCCCCGTCCCGGGCGGCTTGGAAGTTCAGGACTTCCCGCTCGCGATCAGCCCGGAACGCCCGGCCAACGGCCAGGGTGTAGGCGGCTTCCAGTAAGGCGGTCTTCCCCTGGGCATTCGGCCCGTGAAATACGGAAATCCCTTCCGACAGCGCTAGGTCCGCCTGCCGAAAGATGCGGAAGTTGGTGAGGCTCAGTCGTGAAAGATATGCCAAATGCCATCGAAAACGTGAGGAACTCTATTTACCTGTCTCTGGCGCAACCTTCGCAATATCCGTAGAAATCTACACGCTGAGAGGATACTCGAAAATCCGTGTGTTGGCTGATCGATTGCTCCAGTTCGGCGACGCGCTCCTGACCGACATCGGCATCGACCACAGACCCACACTCCAAGCACACCAGGTTGGCGTGGGGAGACAGATTGGCGTCGTAACGGGACAGTTTCTGAAATGGCAGTTCACGAACTATGCCGGCCTGTTCAAGCAATCCCAAAGTGGAATAAACCGTGGCAAGCGTGACGTAGGGGAAGAAATCACGGACCCGCTCAAAAATCTCTCGCACCGTGGGGTGATCCGCAGAATTGACCACCACCTCCGCGATGGCGAGACGCTGTGGCGTTAACCGAATCCCCAACGGTCTGAGTTGCGCTACCAGATGCTCTTGAGTTGTCAAAATTCTACGTCCAACGAGCCGAACTATAGTAAATCAGTATATCATCATATCATCGGCGACAAGTGGTGCCGGGCATCCTGGCGCAACTTCAAACAGTAGGGGCGAATATTTACTCGCCCCTACGAAACCAGCTACAGGCGGGTAATTAGAGACGGCCGCCGCCACCGGAGACGCGCTCGTTGACGCCGTAGAAAACGGAATCCTGCTTCTGGAAGACCTGGATTCGGGAACGAGCGGTTTCCACCACGAATACCCTACCCTGGTCGTCGCACTCAACGGCGATGGGACCCCAGAACAGTTTCTCCCGTTCGACGCCCTGGGCAATCTTGCGCTCTTCCCACATCTCGGGATTGGCGTCCAGTTTGCCAACGCCCCACTGGGAGATAGTGGCCTCCCCGTAAGTCATGCCCCCGAAGGAGCCGTCGGGGTGGAAGATCTGCATCCGGTCGTTGTTCCAGTCGGCGACGTAGATGGTGCCGTCATTGTCCACCGCCACGTCGGTGGGGCGGTTGAATTGGCCTTCGCCAGCTCCCGTTTCACCGAACTCCATCAGGAACTTGCCGTCCGCAGTGAACTTCTGGACGCGGTCATTCCGCCAGTCGGCGACGTAAACGTTGCCGGCGGCGTCGGTGTCAATCCCGAAGGGCATGTTGAACTGGCCGGGGCCAGATCCGAACTCGCCCCATTGGCCGATGTATTCGCCGTCGGCGGTAAGCATCTGCACTCGGTGGTTGTTGCAGTCCACCAGGTACAGTACATCGTCCTTGCCGAAGACCAGGCCACTGGGCTTGTTCCACTGGCTGTCGCCATCCCCGGAGCGCTCCCACTTCGTCAGATACTCGCCGTCCGGTGAGTAGATGCTGATGCGGTCCAGGTATTCATCCGCCAGATAAACGTTGCCGTTAGGCCCTACGGTGATGGCGGTGGGCCAGATGATTGCGCCGTCGGTTGATACGGCTTCACCGTCGCCCTGCTCGAACACGCCCTTGGCGAACTCGCTGATGAACTCTTCGCCGACGGTACACATGGTGATGCGTTTGCCGTCCGGGCGATAGTCGTAGGAGCGGTTGGCGACGTATATGATGTCGTCTTCGGCGCGCGCCATGGCGGTGGGATTTCGGAATCCCGGCCCGGAGAACTCGGCTCTGCCGATGGTGTGGGTGTATTGCAACGAAATGCCGAGAGTAGGCAATCCGGTGCGGTCAATGGTAGTGGTCATAGAAATTCCTCCGTTGGAACGGATGCCGTGTTGACGGATGCAAGGGCGACGCACGCGTCGCCCCTACGGAACGCCTAGATCAAGTTGAACTTCTCGAACTGGCCGTTCACCAACGGCTGGGCGTCCAGTCCCATCCAGTTTTCCAACAGGTCGGTGTAGATGCTGCGGAAGTCGTTGTTGAAGTGCAGGTCGCCTTCCAGCAACTTGTCCTCTTCCAGCGAAGGATACTCGCCGTACAGGCCGCCCTTCACGTTGTCGCCAACTACGAAGGCAACGCCGCCGCTGCCGTGGTCGGTACCGGAGCCATTGTCATGCACCCGGCGGCCGAACTCGGTGAATACCAGCAGGGTAACGTTGTCGCTGGCGTCGTGTTCGCGCAGGTCGTCCATGAAGTCGGCGATGGCGTTGGACGTGTTGCCCCAGAGGCTGGCGTGCGCGGCCAGCTCGCCGGCGTGGGTGTCGAAGCTGTTGTACGGGGCGGTGGTGTACAGGACACGGGTGCCGAACCCAGCCAGATGCACCTGGGCAATGTTCTTCATGTACTGCGCGACCACGTCGTCGCCGTACTCAACGGAGGAGCTGTACATTTCCGGAGCGGTGCTGAGGATGTCGGCTCCCTTCAGGGCGTCCATGCCGGTCTGGGAGAGGTAGTCCACGACGGAGCTGCGGCCAATGGTCGGGGAGTACATCTTCGAGAAGATGTCCAGGGCCTCGGTGCGCTGCTCATCGGCTTCGATGCCGGTCAGTACGCCATAGGTGGCCAGGTTACCAACGGAGGCAACGGGGACGCCGGGAGCAGCCAGGGCGCGGGGAAGGCCGCGGCCGAAGTTCACGCCGGTCAGCACGTTTTCCTTATGGGGGTCGATCTCGCGGATGGCGCGACCCAGCCAGCCTTCGGTGCCCTGCTTGTCGGGCTCGCAGGTGTGCCAGATGTCCATGCTGCGGAAGTGGCTGCGGTTGGGGTTGGCATACCCAACGCCCTGGATGACGGCGACCTTGCCTTCATCGTAGAGCCTCTTCAACGGGCCCATGTTGGGGTTCAATCCGACGTACCCATCCAGGTCCAGCGCCTGCCCTTCGGGAACGCGCACGGACGGACGGTTGTCGTAGTAGAGTGGGTCGCCGTGGGGCACCAACGTGTTCAGCGCGTCGTTGCCGCCGGAAAGCTGGAGTACCACCAGCACCGGGTCTTTCTTGGTTGCGGTCATTTTGATTCTCCTTGTAGTTCGGCAAGAGCACAACAATTGACTTGCGGCAGGGGCGAATAATCATTCGCCCCCATGCCGGCTGCGTTACGCGAACTGGTACTCCTGAGTGCTGACGATGAGCTGAAGGGTCTGCGCGATGGTCTCAGAGTATTCCGGTGTACCGATGGCAGGGTTGCCGTTGCTGCTGGCGTAGGCGATGAGCTGGTCCCGGGTCTCCGGGGCAAGCTCGTATGCGCCGACCATTTCCAGGCAACGGTCAACGATGTTCTCGGCTCCGGCCACTTCTTCACTGCCCAGGCGAGAGACGATGTCCCGGATGCCGGGAAGGCCGGTGTTGCCCACCTGATCGGCGGCGAAGTTGATGCGCTCAACCAGCGTGCCGGAGTCGATCCACTCGGCGCCGGTGTGCCAGCCCTCAACGGTGGGCGGGTTCATCAGATCCTGGCCCATGTAGCGGATGGTGTTGGCCAGCGGTTGCAGGCCCAGCTTGGGCGACGTGAAGTCCTGCACCAAGCGCATGGTGCCGATCACTACCTCGGTGGGGCTCTTCACCTTTTCAAAGCGGGCATTCTTGAAGAAGTCCGAGTTGAACATGACCCGCAGCATGGCGGTCAGGTTGTAGCCGGAATCGAAGTAGGTCTGTTCCAGCAGCGCAATGGCTTCCGGATCCCGCGGCGGCGTGTTTTGCCAGGCCGGGACCTGCACTTCGTCGGCCACGAAGAAGTTATACAGGTGGCGGGAGACGAAGCGGGCGGCCGACTGCTGGCGGCAGATGATGTTAACGATGTCGTCGCCGTTGAAGTTGCCGGTCTCGCCGAGGAACGTCTTGTCCTCTTCGTCGTGGTCGTAGGGGTTATAGATGAAGTTGGACTCGTAGCGCCCGTAGGGGTAGCGGGGCACGGCGTTGGTGATGGTCCAGCCAGTGAAGGCGCGAGCCGCTTCCTTGACGTCGTCTTCGGAGTAGTTGGCCTGGCCGTCCATGCCCACGCCCATGGAGAACAGTTCCAGCAACTCGCGGCCCCAGTTCTCGTTGATGGCGCCCTTGTGGCTCATGCAGTTGTCGAGGTAGAACACCATGGCCGGGTCGCGGGACAGTCCTTGGAGCAACGTCTCAAAGCTGCCCATGCCGAGCTCGCGGAACATGTCGAGCTGAAGCTGAATCTGGCGGCCATGCTCGCACTTGGAGTTGCCGGTGCAGAGGATCCCATGCCAGAACAGGGCCATCTTCTCCTGCAGCGGGCGCCTGGTGTTGATCATCCGGTAGGTGAGATACGCCTGATTCACTTCCAGGGCGTTCATCTCTTTCCAGTCCACGAAGTGACGCTCGAGGATATCCATTTCCAGGTCCGGCTGGTTGCCAGGACTCAGCAGTTCTTCGACCGTTGCTTCATAGCCGTTGGCGGCGCGTTCTTCCAGCTCGGCATAGGTGGCGCCGAAGCCGGCCCGACGCATCAAATGCGCCATCTGGGCGATTTCCTGGTTGGTGGGCATTGCGAATACCTCCTGCGGTTGTTTCAACGGTTTCGATTACAAACCGGGTTTTGTGTTGCGGAAACCGTAACGAACAGCGCATTACGCGCAGACCGTACGGTCACCGCGTCGGATGCCCGAATACTACTCGCCGGGCAGCGTAGGTGTCAAGAAAAACAACGGCCGGCAGAGGCCATGGCAATGTTGCCGGTCGGTGCCTCTCAGATCATTAGCGGCGGAAAACAATCGCTCGGTTATCGCGCAAACCCCGCAGTGGATCCCATTCGGTTGGCCGTGTCAGTCTCGGTTCGTCTGTGAGTCCCAACTCGTCGGCCAAACTGCTCCGCCACTCATTGACCAGTGGCAGTTCTCCCGACAGGAGCAACGGCCCGATTTCGGCGGGGATTCCCGCTCCAGCAAACGGTGAAACGTAATCAATCCCTTCGCGGTTGGCGTGGTGGAAGGTCATCAGGCCAAGCCGGGGGTTGAAGTTGTTGCGGATTTCCATAAGTTCCCATCGGATGCCCTCCGCACCGTCCCTATAGTAGGCGTGCATCGACACCAGCCAACGGTCGGCGTCGCAGGAGGTTTCAATATCCGAAGGATCAGCGATGCAGCGCAATCGCATGGATGAAGCGCCCAGACTGCTGGCAGCCGACCCGGATGCTGAGTCCACGGCAACATCGTCTCGGGTGGCGATCATGAATCGTTGCCAGAGGCCGAATCCGATGCGCGTCATAGCGTTGGACGGTTCGATCAGATAAACATTGATCTCGGGAACCGCGATCCCGCGTCCCTGCGCATCGAAAACCGCGAGCGCGAGGCCGAATTCCATTGCCAGCGCGCCGCTGCCAAAGTCCACGATGTCCAACCGCCGTTTTTCCGCCAAGCGCGGCTGTCGCTCCACGATAATCCGGCTGATGAGAGACAATGCGGAGTTGATCTGGAACGGTTGGTACCAGACGCTGTAGAACAGCGCCACCAAGTCCGCGGCGTACTCCGGCATTTCCAGCCGCGGGATCGAACCGTGGAGCGAATCCAGCGCGTGCGTGACCAGGTTCGCTCCCTCATCGCGGCTGAGGTCACGTGTAATGCGGCCGAATTCCGCCGCCGCAGTGTCGGCGATCGCGGCGTCGAGGGCTGCGGCGGTGTCTGCGAAACCGCGCGGCACGTGGGATCAATCCTGCCTGACGTTAGGCCCGCCGCCGCTTGTGCTGCCGCAGGATGCAATCGTCCATCACGACGTCCAATCCAGCCGTCCTCGCGCGTTCCGCCGCCGCTTCATCCACCACGCCGTCCTGCATCCACACATACCGGGCTCCGATGGCGATGGCGTCATCGGTCACGCCGCCGGCGAACTCGCTGCGACGAAAAACGTCCACCAGGTCGATTTTCACGCCCTGTTCCTGCGCCGCCGCCGATGCCGACGCCAGATCGTCGTAAGATTGCTCTCCCAGTACCTCCGAGCGATTCAGCGCCGGATTCACCGGGATGATGCGGTAGCCCTGAGACTGCATGTAGGCTGACACGCCGTGGCTATCGCGTGCCGGATTGTCCGACAATCCCACAACCGCGATGGTCTTCACGTTTTCCAGTATTTCGTCGATGAGGTCCATATCCGCACTCCCGCTACTATCGGTAGGGGCAGGTTTCAAACCTGCCCCTACGCCGGCCCAACTTGCAGGTGGATTCACCGGCTGGCCGTGCTGTCGTTGGTGGTGATGGTGATGTGGCCCATGTAGCCGTTGGCGGTGGCGCCATGCCAGTGGTTTTCACCGTCTTTGACCTGGACGACATCCCCGACACCGACGTGATGCTCCTCCGTTTCCGTAGCGACGATGCCGTTCCCGACTGTAATAACCAGGATCTGGTCGCTGCTGTGACGATGCCAGCCCGTCTGCGCTCCCTTCTCAAAGTTTACAACGCTGGCGTTGAAGAAGTCGCTCTCGCCCTCGGGAATGATGGGCTGGCGGGTTCGATGCACTTCACCGCCGTCCCAGCCGGGCACCGGCTCGGCGGGTCCCAGGGGTACGTGCTCCACGTTGGCAATTCGTACTACGCGCATGGTTAAGCCTCCTTGTGGTTGATAGTGTGGTAAAGATGTCCAGGTGTCAGGCTGGCACGGCTTCGCCAAGTTGGATGAGCAACTCGGCGTCGGAATCGAATTCCAGTTCCAGCAAGCCGCGTGCCATAAGACGGCCCACTCTCCAGTCTTCGTCGTCGCCGGTGCCGAGCAACTCCAGTATCCCTTTCACCGTCTCGGCGCGCAACTTCGGGTCTCGTTTTATCATACGGCGAGCGCCTATCTTCCAATCTTCAGACAGCGGCATTATTACCTCCTTGCGCTTTCCTTGCTCTGTAGTCCCGCCATCGCTCCCGGGCTCTAATGATGTCGTAACGCTGGCCGCTCTTGTTGCCTCCACCAAGCAGGATCACTAGAGTGGGCCCGTCCCAGGCGAAGTAAACCCGGTATCCCGGACCGAAATCGGCGCGGCGCTCAATTATGCCCTCGCCCACGCTCCGGACATCACCCAAGTTTCCTTCCGCCATCCGGGCCACTACTTGCTGGATTCTATGCTGGACGGGTTGGGACAAACCTTCCAGCCAAGAGTAGAACGGGCTTCGCCCCCGATGGTCCAGATACGCTCGAACTTCAGGCATAGCGGCATTTTATCATTCGCTTGTGATGCCGGATTACTTCACAGGGACGGGCGTGCCGGCGATCTTGATGGGAACGCTGCCGACGGTGTTGCGGCTGGTGAAGTACAGGGTCTTCCAGTCGTCGCCGCCGAAGCACAGGTTGGTGGTGGCAGGCTGCCCGTGGACCACGATGCCCAGGGTTTCGCCGCCCGCATTCATGATGTGCAGCCCGCCGGCGCCACCGCAATAGACGTTGCCCTCGGTGTCCACTTTCATCCCATCAGGCACACCCTCCCGCTCGCCGAGCATTTCCGCGAACAACCGTTGGGTCGCCAGCGATACGGTGCCGTCATCCTGCACGTCGAAAGCGCGGATGATGCCTTTTCGGGAATCGTTCACGTAGAGCACCGTTTCGTCCGGCGAGAATGCCAGGCCGTTGGGAACCACAAAGTCGCCCACCAGCAAGGTCAACGTACCCAGGTCGGCTGAGAGACGATAGACGCCGGAGATCGTCTGTTCCCACTGTTCCCGGGGTCGGCGGAAGGTCCACGGGTCGGTGAAATAGATGCTGCCGTCGGATTTCACCACCACGTCGTTGGGGCGGTTCAGCTGCCGGCCCTGGAACTGGTTGGCCAGTACAGTGGTGGAACCGTCTTGCTCCAACCGACTGATCCGGCGGCCGTCGTGCTCGGCGGCGAGCAACCGGCCTTGCAGGTCGCGGGTGAGGCCGTTGTGCCGGTTGACCGGTTCGGCCTCAACGGTCACTCCCGATCCCGGCGTGTACCGCATTCGACGGTTGTTGTGGATGTCGCTGAACAGCAGGTACCCGCCGTCGCTCCACCACAGTGGGCCCTCGGCAGGGCCTTCGGAGCCGCCGTACCCGGAACCGTGCTCTTCGATAGGTGCGTCGGTGTCGATTATTGCGTCCAGCGCGGGAGAAAGCTTCTCGATAGGCATGGTTGCGCCTCCTGATGTGGTTTGGCTTGCGGACAATATTTTGCGATGCGGTATTGAGTTGACAGCGCCATTGTAGGCGGCAGGTTGACGGGGCGCAACGGCGGATTAGGCAAAAGTCGCCGGCCCATTGTGATGCAAGGAGATCGGCGTTTCGTGTTCAATAAGGTTGATCCTTTGGACTAATTTTATGAATCTCGCCAAAGTATGCGTGACTGGATAAACCGGATACACCAGGGCGATTGCCTTACGCTGCTGGCCGAAATGCCGGATGCATCCGTCAGTCTGGTAGTGACGTCGCCTCCGTATAACCTGCTGAACAGCAGCGGCAATGGCATGAAGAACGGCAACGGCGGCAAGTGGTCGCGAGCCGCATTAATGCAGGGCTACGTTGACCACGGGGACGCCATGCCCCATTCGGACTACGTTGGCTGGCAGCGTCGATGCCTGAACGAAATGCTTCGCGTGCTCACCCCGGACGGAGCGATTTTCTACAACCACAAGTGGCGGGTGCAAAAGGGCCTGCTGCAAGACCGGGCGGACATCATTGACGGTTTTCCGGTGCGGCAGATCATTATCTGGCAGCGTTCGGGCGGTTTCAATCACAATCCCGGCTACTTCCTGCCGACGTACGAGGTCATCTACCTGATCGCCAAACCCGAGTTCCGGCTGGCCCCAAAAGCCGGCGGGATTGGCGACGTATGGAGAATTCGACAAGACAGAGGGAACCCGCACCCGGCGTCCTTCCCGGTGGAGTTGGCGCGGCGCGCCATCGCGGCAACCACCGCAGAAACCATCCTGGACCCGTTCATAGGTAGCGGCACCACGGCGATTGCCGCCTTGCTGGAGGGACGGCAGTACATCGGCATCGACCTGTCGGAAGAGTACTGCCAGTTCGCGCGGCAGCGCGTTTCCGATGTCGCCAGGGAAATGGAAAGGAGTTCAGAGCCGCCTGAAATCCCGTCGGCGCTTGAAGTAAAGACGATGCTTGAAGGCACATCGGAGCCACAGCCGGCGCAGCAGAATCTCCGCCGCTAGCGGCCAGCGATGGTACAATCACCGGGATTTGCCTGTGGCAATCGAGCCGATTCCCAACCGCATAGAGAGGTTTCCCGGTGCCTGACCAAGAATTCGACCTGCTAATCATCGGCGGCGGCATGGCCGGCCTGACCGCCGGCATCTACGCTTCCCGCTACGGCCTGAACACCGCCATCGTGGAGCAAATGATGGCCGGCGCCCAGATTATCAATCTGGAGAAAATCGAGAACTTCCCCGGTTTCCCCCAGGGGATCGCCGGTTACGAACTGGGACCGGCAACCCAGGAGCAGGCCATGAACGCCGGTGTCGAAGTGTTGATGGACACCGCGACCCAGGTGTCCGTGGACGGCGACTATCTGCGTGTAACCGGGGATATGGGCGGCAGCTATCGCGGCAAAGCCGTCATCATGGCGGCCGGCTCATCTCTGCGTTCCCTGGGCATCCCCGGGGAGGAGGAATTCGAAGGACGCGGCGTATCCCACTGTGCTACTTGCGACGGCCCGCTGTACATGGGCCAGACCGTCGCCGTGGTGGGCGGCGGCGATTCCGCTGCCGACGAGGCCCTCACCCTAACCGAGTACACCGAGCGGGTAATACTCTTTGTTCGGGGCGATTCATTGGATGCCCAGCAGGTCCTGCAAGACCGCATTGCTGCGAATCCAAAGCTTGAAGTCCGATACGGCGCAGAGGTGGTGGAAATAGTCGGCGAGGACACCGTAACCGGCGTTAAAGTCCGAACTGCCGATGGCGAGACGGTGGAGCCCTTGAGCGGACTGTTCATATACATTGGCCTGGATCCCAACTCAGCCTCAGTGGCCGACCTGGTTCCACTGGACAACGCCGGACATATTCCCGTGGGACTGTCCATGGACACCCCGCAGCCGGGCCTGTTCGCCGCCGGCGACATCCGGCAACAGTCCGCTGCCCAGCTGGTGGCCTCGGCCGGCGATGGAGCGACGGCCGCCATCGCGGCGTTCCGTTATATCAGTGGCAAAGAGTGGTAGGGGATTGTCGCCCCTGCTATTTGCCATCCTTCGACAGGCTCAGGATGAGCGGATTGTGCTCACTATGAGTGGATGTGTCAGGCAGTTTAATCATGCAGATTACCGAGCACGTGTACAGCACCCATATCGCCGAAGACCCCAACACCTACGGCGCGATGCACCCGGGCGGAACCCAGATCTACTTTGTGGGCGATCCGTCCGCCAGCATGGTTGTGATCGACTCTGGGGAACCCTATCGACACTGGCGTCATCAAATCCTGGAATACTGGCAAGAACTGGGCCAACCGGCCATCGATGCCATCCTCATCACCCACGGCCACGGCGACCATATCGGCGGTCTTGACCGTCTGCAAGAAGCGTTCGGCTGTCCGGTTCGCTGCCATCCCAAGCTGGCGCCGAGGTTGCAGCACATCCTGGGGGGCGATTCCGTCTCTGCGCTATCGGCGCGGGAGATCATTCGCACCAGCGGCGACGTCGCCCTGCGTCCCCTGTTCACGCCGGGGCACGAGGAAGATCACGTTTGCTACTTCCTGCGCCCGGATCGGGTACTGTTCAGCGGCGACAACCTGCTGGGAAATTCGTCATCCAGCGTGCGCAACCTGAAACAGTACATGAACTCGCTGAGCCGCATGGCGAAAACGCGGCCGACCGTGGTCTGCCCTGGGCACGGCAACACCATAGTGCGGGGCGAGCAGCGCATCCAGCAGCAGATTGCACACCGTCAAGGCAGGGAAGACCAGGTGCTTGCCGCGGTGAGCAGCGGCGCAGCGAGCGTTGATGAAATCGTCAGCGCCGTTTACCCGAGGAACCTGCGCAAGTCATTGCGCGACGCTGCCGGGCGTAACGTCCGAACTCACCTGGAAAAACTGCGCGAAGAAGGCCGTGTCAGTGAACGGCAGGCAACATATACCCTGGCTGAATAGGACCGGCTATGCTTGATCGCGGCCCGTTCATTTTGAGAGCGACGGGACCGCCGGGAGCCTTGGGCTGCGGCCTGGCGTTGTTCTTCCTCGGCCTGTTCTTGCTGACGCCCGTCGCAGTATTCCTGCTAAAGGGAATCGGCTGGGGTCTGATAGTTATCGGTGCGCTTCTGTCTGCGCTGGCGCTGTGGACATGGTTCCAGCGGCGCAGATGATGACCTGAACTATTCCTCCATCAGCCCGGACCCGTCACGTTGCAGCAGTTCGATCCGCACGTCGTCGGGGCCGCGCACGAAAGCGATGCGGACGCCGGGCCGGATGGTGCGCGGCTCGGTGTAGATCTCCGCGCCCTTGCCGCGCAGGTCCTCCACCGCTCCGTCGATGTCGTCAACGCGGAAGCCGAAGTGATCCAGCCCCAAGTGCGGGTCGCGGGGGCTCAGGTCAATGTGCTCTTCCGGGGGCACGGACGCGATGAAAATCGCTAGTCCGTTGATGTCCAAATCCACCCGGGGCACGCCGTCGCTTTGGATCAGGCGTAAAACCTTGGCCCCAAACATGGTCTCGAAGAAATCGGCCATGCCTTCCGGGTCCTTGGTGCGGACGTGGATATGGTCATAGGTGTAAGTGTACGTGGGAGTGGTGGACATTTGGCAAGACTCCTGGATTGGGAATTTCCAAACAATCCTACTATATCTGCCACATGATACGCGCCGATGTAACACGTCCCCTTTCAAACAGCATTTGGCTCGCGCTAATTTGACACCGTTCCGCTCCGCACTACAATCACTGTAACCCGAACTCCCGGAGGCGCACCGTGGCGGACAATTACTCGGAAGAAGAACTTCTCGACCTGGCGCGGAGGTACAGCTTTCGCAGCCGTATGGACCGCAGCGGCGTAACCGGCCCGATATTCGTCTGGGGCCGCGGTTCCGTCGTGCGCGACATCAACGGCAAGGAATATCTGGATTTCAACTCGGGGCAGATGTGCGCCGCGCTGGGGCACAACCACCCGCGCATCGTGCAAGCGTTGCAGGAAAGCGCGGAGACGCTGATCCACAGCCACATGACGATGTTCAACGACCGGGAGATCATTCTGGCCAGCCGGCTCGCGGAAATCACTCCCGAGGGACTCAATCGCAGTATGTTCCTGACCTCCGGCAGCGATTCCAATGAAGCCGCGATGGCCATCGCGAAACGCTACACCGGCGGGTACGAAGTTGCCAGCCCGGTGGTCAGTTTCCACGGCATGAGTGACGCCGCCCGCGCCGTTACATTCTCCGGATGGCACGGGGGATACGGCCCCTACGCGCCAGGCAACTACCCGATCATTGCTCCGTACCGGTACCGCTGCGCTTTCTGCCAGGACCGGCCGGCCTGCGACTATACCTGCCTGGACACCAGCTTTGAGCTGCTGGACGCCCAGGCCGACGGTCGCATGGCTGCCGTGATCACCGAGCCGCTGTTCAGCGCCGGCGGAGTGATTGAACCGCCGCCCGGTTGGCTCCAGGAACTGAAACTGCGCTGCGAGAGGCGGGGAATGCTGCTGATTCTCGATGAGGCGCAGACCGGCCTAGCCAAGTTGGGCGCCATGTGGGCGTCCGAGCAGGAAGGGGTCGTTCCGGACATCTTCACCATCTCAAAGCATTTTGGCGGCGGCATTGCCATCAGCGCGACCATCACCACGGATGAAATCGAGGAACACGCTGTGGAAACCGGGCTGGTTGTGGCGCACTCCCATTCCAACGACCCGCTGACCTGCAACGCCGCCATCGCCAGCCTGGACATCATTCTCGAAGAGAATCTCGTGGACGTGGCGGACAGAATCGGGCGATATTGGCAAGGTCACCTACTTCAATTGCAGCATCGGCACGAGCTAATCGGCGATGTGCGCGGGCGCGGGCTGTTGCAGGGAATTGAGTTCGTGACCGACCGGGAGACCAAGGAGCCGGCCTACAGCCAAGGCCAGCAGATCGGACGCTTGCTGTTGGAGAGTGGCTTGATTGTGAGCGTGCGCCGGAGCGGTTCGGCGTTGCGTTTCGTGCCGCCGTTCACCACCACCGAGGATCAGATGGACCTGGCGGCGGACATACTGGACCACGCCATCGCATCGGTTTCGTAGCCTCCCTCTTTTCTTTATGGGACAAGGCTGGGTTGAAGGTGAAAGCGCCTGCTATGACCGCTCCCACGCCCGCACCACGCCGCTGATGTGCGATGTGTCGTTGTACAGGTGCATCACCGAGTTATCGGGGTAGGTGTAGATCACCGTCAACGAGCAGTTGGACATGGCAAATTTCCAGTTGGCTTCCAACGGTAAACCGAGCAGCGAGACAATGCCCGCTCGCAAGCTTCCGCCGTGTCCGACGATCAAGGCGCTCTCATCCATGTGGGCGTCTTTGACCCTTTGTATGATCCCAGCCAAGCGAGCGCTGGTGTCGCGGATGGTCTCGCCGCCGGGCGGAGCGAAATCGAGGTCATTGGCCATGGAAGGCTCATACAGCTCGGGGTACTTGTCGCGGTATTCGGCTTCGGTCAGACCCTCGAATACACCCTTGTTGTACTCGCGCAGTTCCTCGGTGAACGTTACGGGAACCTCGCGTTCACCCACGGCGACGCGGGCGGTTTCTGCGGCTCTCAACAGATCAGATGAGTAAACCGCGTCAATAGGTACCGACGCGAGACGTCGGGCGAGCATCCGCGCCTGTTCGCGGCCGCGTTCCGACAATGATACGTCGGTATGCCCCTGGATTCGTCCCGCAACGTTCCATTCGGTTTCGCCGTGGCGGGTGATGTAGATGATTCCCATGCCGTTTCCTCAAAAAGTTTGGTCGGTATTCGCCAATGCGGCGATGGCATCCGTCAGGCGGATGCAGTCATTCACAGGCCGCAGGCCGATGCGGATACAGTCCGGCAAGCCGAACGAGGTGCAGTCCCGCACGAACAGTCCCTGCCGCGCCAATCGGTCGCGCAGTGCGGCAGCATCTCCAACCTGGGCCAGCACGAAATTGGCCGCAGTCGGGTAACACCGGATCCCCAACGCTCCCAGGCGTTGGACTACGCAGTCTCGGGCCGCTCCCACCGCTTGCCGGGCTCGCTCCAGGTATCCCACGTCCACCAACGCGACCATGCCGGCCGCTTGCGCCAAGCCGTTCACGCTCCAGTCAGGTTGCAACGCCTGCAAACGAGCAATCACCGGCGGCGCGGCGATGGCGTATCCCAGGCGCAGGGCAGTGAGGGCGTAGTCCTTGGTCATGGATCGCAGGGCTACCACGGAGCCATGCCTCGCCGCCAGATTTATCACTCCGGCATCCGCATGGTGTTCCGACAGGTTGATGTATGCTTCATCCACGACCAGCAGGCCGCCGACCTCCGCTACCGCGTCCGCCAACGCTGCGAGCTCTGATCGACTGACAAGAGCGCCGGTCGGGTTGTTGGGGTTGCACACAAAAGTCAGGGCGGGCCGTTCGGCTGAGATCAGTTCAGCAGCGACACCCAAGTCCCACGAGAACCCCTGGGAACATCGGGTTGCCGTCAGCGTTACAACCTTCCCGCCCGCGATGCGAACCGCGCCGTCGTACTCCCCATAGGTTGGGGTCAAGAGGAGGGCGGCAGGGGCATGGACAGCGGAGGTTGCGATGTAGGCGCGGGTCAACAGGTGGATGATTTCCGTGGAGCCGTTGCCCACGATAACGTTATTCACGTTTACCCCATCTACTTTGTGATGGGCGGCTATAGCCTCAGTCAAACCCAGGCAGTGGGGGTCGGGATATGCCCCCAGATCTACGGCGGCAATGGCCTCTTGTACACCGTCGGGCGGCCCCAGCGGGCTCACGCTGGCAGAAAAATCGAGACAGTCCTCCAACTGAAGGCCCAAAGCTCGCAACTCCGCCTCCTTGATGCCGCCGTGGACGGGGCGGGTAGGTGGGGCAACATTGCTTTGACAGTCGGCGGTGGCCATATGGAACGTCTGGCTGTATGACAAAGATGCAGGACTTACTGGCGACCTTGCGGCAGGCGACGCCCGGGGTTATTGAAAAGACTCTCCAGTGAGAGCGAAAAACCGGGAATCGACGGCGTAGTCAATGTGTCTCCACGCTGCAAGAATGCCGTCGTTGCATATTCCGCCCCGGACAAATTCAATATCGTCAGGGCGTCGTTGGCCGGATCCAGTATCCAGTACTCGGGGACTCCGGCTTCTGCGTACCATTGCCGCTTCATCACCAAATCCCGAGCCCGGTCACTCGACAGCGCTTCAAGGACGATGTCAGGGATACCCTCAACGAAACTGCCCTGTATCAGGTGAGCGCGTTCAGCCCGCAGATACACCATGTCCGGTGTGGGCGCGCGTCGCTCGTTAAGAGCGACTCCAATACCGGAAACGGCCCAACCTATGGGCGCGGGCAATCCGAGTTGGAAAAGGTTAATCATGCTCACCAGGAAGTCAATCAGGTTCTGGTGATCGAAGGTTGGCGGGGGCATTTGTTCCAAGACTCCATCTACCAGCTCCCATACCCCATCGACCGCTTCATCGAGAGCGCGGTACTCGGCCAGCGTCATCTGCGTTCCGTGTTGTATGGTGGTCATCTCGCACCTTTCCCCCGGTTGGATGGGCGCCCTCATTCTACCACCACGGCCAGAATGACCAACGCAGCCAGATGAGGCCGATTGCTACCCCTGCGGACAACGCGGTAGTGCCGTATAGCGCGCGGGTTGCGATGCCAATATGGGCCGGTAAGGGCTCGGGCGCGGGGTCTCCCAGACGGTAATGGCCGATCTTTTCCAGTGTAACGCCCAACCCGCCGGCCATGGCCGCCATGGTCCAGCCGGCGTTGGGCGACTCGGTACGCCCGCGATGCGCCAGCATAATGCTCCACGCCCGGCCTCCGGCCATACCCGGCAGGGCGGCCGTCGCGAGCCAAAGCAGCCCCGCAGCCAGTCGCGCCGGAATGAGATTCACCAGGTCGTCCAACCGCGCCGAAGCCTTGCCCAGGTATTCGTAACGACCGTGATAGCCGACCATGCTATCCAGCGTGTTGATGGCTCGATAAGCCACCGCGCCGGGCAGACCGAATAAAGCAAAAGCCAGCAGCGGCCCGACGATGCTATCGGTTATGTTTTCGGCGACCGACTCGATTGCGCCGGCGGCCATCTGCCCGATGGTGAGCTGGGAAGTGTCGCGGCTTACCAGCGCGGACATTTGGCGACGGGCTTCCTGGATGTCGCCAGACAACAGTATGTGGCTAATATCGGCGGCGACGCGGTGCAACATCCGCACTGAGAAGGTGGTTTTCAGAAGAACGGCGACGAACAGGAGGTAAGCAACCGGATGCAGCTGCATCAGGCCGAATGCCGCGGCCCATGCCATTGCAGCCCAAACCGCCGGAATCAGCAGTGCCATTGCAGCACCGGCCACGAGTTGCAAGGACCGGGAAGACTGTGCATCGGGGGCGATTCGCTTGGCCAGAGCGACCGTTTTGCCAATCCACACCGTCGGATGCGCACGGTTGGGTGGCTCGCCCAGCGTTAGGTCCAGCAGCAGGGCCAGCACCAGGACCAGCGCGTCCAGAGGCACGGGCAGCGTGTTCATTGCGCTGAATAGCTCCACCATCCCCCGGACTCGGGAGGGAGACCGATGGCGATGGGAATTGGGATGGAGTTAACGACCCCGCTGCCGTATCCAACGTGAACCGGATCCAGGCCGTGATACGGCAACGCTAACAAGGCCATCAGCATTGTCAGAGATACCGTCTCCATGATCTCATTGGTCGCCCCGTAGCAGTCGCCGGTCAACCCGCCACCCAGCCGTCTTACTGACCACCACCCCAGCAGCAAGGCCAAGAAGGAGACTACAATCAGGACTGCCATGCCAGCCGGCCCCAGCAAGAGCCACGCCGCCGCCGATACGCTCAACAGAGCGAATCCGGTAGCCAGCCAGGGCCGGTTGCCCTGGGCGAACGCGCTGCCGATGCCCTGCTGCCGGCCGTATGGAAACGCCGTCAACAGCAAGGTCATCGTCCACCGGGAAACAATGGGAAACAACAGAAGAGCGCCAATCTCCCAACCGGTTAACCGCACCGAATCCAAAGCGGCGAACTTGACCAGCAGGATGCAGAGACAACCGGCGACGGCAAAGGAGCCGACGCGGGAATCGCGCATTATCTCCAGGCGTCGCTCCGCTGTCCGCCCGCCCCACATCGCATCGCAAAAGTCCATCAACCCGTCCAGGTGGAGGAAGCGATTGACCAATGCCGGAACTGCCACCAGCAGTGCTGGCGGCAGCAAGCTGAGAGCAAATCGCGGAGCCAATAGGTAACATAAGACCGACAATACCACCAGCAACAGCCCGTACAAAAAGCCCACGAAGGGATACCAACCGCGGGAGCGGGAAATCTCGGCGTCGGTAGGCTCCTCCACGCCAACGGGCAGAACCGTGAGGAACGACAGCGCAACCAGCAACGGCGCGTAGATGGCTCTTATCACTGTCGGTATCGTTGACTAGTCGTCCCGGTCGGAGACGCCTGCCTCGGTAAAGGTCGCCATTTCCGACAGGATTTTTGCGGACGCCTCCACGAGGTGCATGGCCAGCGCTGCGCCGGTGCCTTCACCCAGCCGCATGTTCATGTCGAGCAGGGGAGACAGTCCCATAGCCTGGAGGCCAATGTTGTGGCCGGGTTCCACCGAGCGATGCGCGGCGATGTAGCGTTCAGCGATCTGCGGGCCGAGACGCCACGCGATCAGGGCGGCGGCTCCGCTAATGAATCCGTCCACGATGACGGCGCAGTTGCGGGCGGCTGCGCCAAGCATCACGCCGGCCAGCACGCCGATCTCGTAACCGCCTACCTTGGTCAGCACGTCCAGGCCGTCCTCGCCGTCCGGTTCATTGACATCGAGC
Organism: Dehalococcoidia bacterium; assembly: GCA_965207025.1. Classification (GTDB taxonomy): domain Bacteria; phylum Chloroflexota; class Dehalococcoidia; order Lucifugimonadales; family UBA3495; genus Bin87. The sequence goes on from OZ242258.1 coordinate 362,823, forward strand.
GCGCGGCGGATGGTGGCTATTTTTCCCTCCAGGCCGGCGTCATCCACGCCGGTGCCCCGTCCGGTGACCGTGGCGACATCCGCGCCGGTGATGGCAGCGGTGATGGCGGCTGACGGTGTGGTGTTGCCGATACCCATATCGCCGCCGGCAATCAGGTTGGCTCCCGCGTCGGCGCTGGCGTTGGCGGCGTTGATTCCAATCTCCAGGCAGCGAATCGCATCGTCGCGGCTCATGGCCGGGCCGGCGGCAATGTTGCCCGCGCCGTAGCCAACCTTGGCAATGGTGAGTCCAGGCTGCGGCTCCAGGTCAACCGCCACGCCGGCGTCGATTACGGTGATGGCTGCGCCGGCGTGGCGAGCCAGGGCGTTGATGGCGGCCCCGCCGGCCAGGAAATTGAACACCATCTGTGGCGTAACTTCAGCGGGGTAGGCCGATACACCCTCTGAGGCCACGCCGTGATCGCCGGCGACTACGATCACGGCCTTCCCCGTTATCTGCGGGATCGGCTGCCCAAATATGCCGGCGAGTTGGATGGACAGGGATTCCAGGCGTCCCAGGCTGCCCGGCGGTTTGGTAAGCACGCCCTGGCGCGCTTCGGCGGCGGCTACGGCCGCCGAGTCCAGCGGGCCGATGGCGGCGATGGTTTGATCAACCAGTGAGGAAATCGGCATGACGGAACGTCTCCTTTTTCGTCAAAATCCGAACTCTACTTTCAACAGATCGAACAGTTGCTTGGCAGAATGTTCGTCGAATCGCATCGTCTGACTGGTTTGACCCCGCACCTCCCGATTGGCTGAACCGGAAGTACTCAACTGCAATACCTTTCTGCCGGCATTGTTCCCAATCAAATACCTACAAGCAGTCTCAGTCGGATGAGGGCGAAATCTGCTTCTGTTGTCCCGCTCTATACGGGTCACAATAGCCATTGTGCTCCTGCTCCTTCATTTGCGCATGGCACAGATATTGTGATCAGAACTCGATGCCGGGCTGGGCCTTGATGCCTGCGTCGTAGGGATGCTTGACCACGTTCATTTCGGTGACCAGGTCGGCATACTCCACCAACGCTTCGGGGGCATGGCGGCCGGTGATGATAACGTGCTGCATCTCCGGGCGGGCCTTGAGAGCCTCGATCACGTCCTCGACGGGTAGCCAGCCGTAGTGCATTGGGTAGGTGAACTCGTCCAGCACCACCAGGTCGTATTCGCCGGCCGCAATGACTTCCTTGGCGTCCTCCCACAGGGCGCGGGCCAAGTCGGCGCTGGCTTCCAGATCCTGAGAACGCCAGGTGAAGCCGTCGCCCATGGCGCGAACGGTAACGCCCATTTTCTGGGCGGCGCGCTGTTCGCCGAAATTGGCGGTGGTGTGCTTGATGAACTGGAGCATGATCACCTTCATGTCGCGGCCCCAGGACCGCATCAGCACGCCCATGGCGGCGGTGGTCTTGCCCTTGCCGTTGCCGGTGTTGACGATTACCAGTCCCTTGTTGATTCGAGGGCCGCGAACCGACTGGGGCCCGTGGCGGGTTTCTTGCGTCGTCATATCAGCGGTACTCCTCTGATCGTTTCGTCAGGTGCGCCTTTCGCTGCCTCACGGGACGTTATCGAGAATGCGCTCGCGCACGTTGAACACGAACCCGGGCAGGACGTCGTCGCCGTCCACCGTCTCGGGATCTTCCAGAATTTCGGCATCAACCCCCGGGCGGTGGACGGTTACGGTGCGATTGCGCGGATTGATTACCCATACCAGTCTCGCGCCGTCTGCCAGGTAACGACGTACTTTGTCCGCCAGTTCTGAGCCACGGTTGGAAGGGGATACGATTTCTACTACAAAATCGGGGACGACTGCGGCGAAAGGCGGTGTGCGTGATTCGGGAGGCAATGCGTCCCAGCGTTCTCCAGACATCCACCACGCATCGGGGCACCTCCGGGAGCCGTCCGACAGGACGAACATGGAGGTCGGCCCGCCGGAGCGACCGCCAAACTCGCGGCGCCAAATTGCCAGATCGGTGACCATCTCGGCTTCGTGCCAATCTCCGGGGAATCCCGTGGGGGACATAATTTTGAGCTCTCCTTCACCCGTGATTTCAACATCGCCCACGGCGTCCTGGTTACGCCCGGCGAAGCCTTCGAGCCAAACGTCCAGGTTGGGACTGTCCAGGGACAGTCCGAACTCAGCCAGTGGTATCAGGATATAGCCGTCGAAATCGGATGCCTGCTTCACGTGGGCCGGGGCAATCGCCGGGGACTGCATGGTTGTCATTTCGAAAGTTCCTCGTTTGCGGCGGCGCAGGTGTCAACGAAGCGGCGGGCGAGTCCAGGACGACTGCCCAGGTGGACGTGGATGTAGGAGGCCCAAACGCTGCCTTGTCGGAAGCCCTCAGGCCGGCCGGCCTGGTTGACCACACGGTAGGCGGCAGATTCTTCGCCGGGCGGGTTTTGAAGCACCGACCAGTGGAATTCGTGGCCGCGCACCTGCTCGCCGGCGCGGAGCAATGGCCCCTCGGCGCAAGCCTCCACCTCTCGATAGCCCAGATGCAAGCGCCGGCCTTCCATCGAGGACACTACGGGAATTGCGCCCACCATGGGGAACTGCCGGCCGTCCAGATCCGACAGGCTTTCGCCCAGATACATGAGGCCGCCACATTCGCCGTACACGGGTATGCCCCGTTGAATTGCGGCCCTGATGGAATTGACCATACTGCCGTTTCGGGAAAGGTCCTCTGCGAACAGTTCGGGAAAGCCGCCGCCCAGATAAACGCCGCTCACGCCGTCAGGCAAGGCCGGGTCATCAAGCGGCGAGAACGGGATGACTTCCGCGCCCCAGGCCGAAAGCAGGTCCAGGGAGTCCTGGTAATAAAAGGAGAATGCCCGATCCTGTGCAACGGCGATGGCGGCGCGGGCCGGCTGCCGCTCATCCGGGAATACCGGGATGCCAGAGTCGGCAGGGCGGCCGGCAGTGCCGGCGATGCGAATGATGGCGTCCAAGTCGATGGTCTGCTCGATCTGAGTGTTAAGGGCGTCGTACCAGTCATTCAGCACCGTGCCTTCGACGGTGGGAATCAGGCCGAGGTGGCGTTCGGGCTGGACTAAATCCTCACGCCGGGGCAGCCAGCCGACGACGGGCAAGCCCGTGGTTGCTTCGATTTGTGGTTGGCAGAATTCCAGGTGCCGCTCGCTCCCCACGCCGTTGAGGATGACGCCGGCGATGCGTAGGTTGGGGTCGAACTGCTGGTAGCCCAGCACCTCGGCGGCGACGCTGCGGGCGACCTTGCCGGCGTCGGCGATAAGGATGACCGGAGCATCCAGCAATTTGGTGAGCTCGGCCGTGGAACCGTCCTCGTCAAGGGAAGAATGGCCGTCGAAGATGCCCATGACTCCCTCGACCACGGCGATGTCGGCGGCGCCGGCGGCACGATGGAACAGTTCGGCGACAACGGGATGAGGCAGCATCCAGGTGTCCAGGTTACGTGATGGAACGCCGCACGCGATGGTGTGGTAGGTAGGATCGATGTAATCTGGACCGGCCTTGAAGGGCTGTACGCGCATACCGCGACGGGCCAGCGCTCCCATGACGCCGCTGGCGATGGTGGTCTTGCCGACGCCGGAGCGGACTCCGGCGATGACGACTGCGGAGGTCATAATGTCCGTCTGCACGTGGGGCAGGGCAACGTATGCGTCGCCACTACGGGTGGTCTCCGGCCGATCCGAACTCGTCGAGAGACAGGGCGATTTTGCTGGGGTATTTGTCCAGCAGCCCCATGAAGAACTCGTGGCGCGGTGGGTTGGTAGAGTCGTGATCGGATTTGCGGAGGTAGATTCGCATGGCGGGGTTGCCATCACCGTCGCGCATCCACAGTTGATAGGAGGGGAGACCCTGGTCGTTGGTGGTGTGGATAAATTCTGCCTCGCGGATCTTGGACATGTCGAGGTGCATGTGGGTGCCGCCGGGAACCATGAGGGTAACGATCCGCCCGTCGGGGGTGAACCTAAGGTCGTCAAAATCCATGTAAACCTCGGCGGAGGCGGCAGTGCTTTCGAGCATGACCACGACCTCGTTGAAGCCGATTCCATCGGCGCCGTCGCGACATTCTTCAAGTATGTTCTGGAGGGTGGAAACGGTTTGTTCGGACATGAGCGGCGCTCCTGATTGGGCGTGGAGTGTAGCGGCGCAGCGGGTTGGACGGATTATAACAGTGCCGGGAGGCGGTAGTTGATGATCCCGTGATGTCGGAAAGCGCGCCCCGGCGAGTCGGTGGAGGAGGTTACCGACCCACCGGAGCAGCGCCAGAGAAATTTCGGCGCTGGGAAAACAAAAACCCGGCTGCGCTGGTACAGTCGGGTAACGAATGTGGGTCGGTCTCGGTGAAACCTCGGCTAAAGCCGGGATACGTCCGCCCACTCGTTCCACGAAGTGCAGCTGGATCACACCCGCAGGCAGGCCTCCTGGCTTATGGCTGTTAGCGACGCTCCTCCGCCTTCCCATCCGCTTGAAAACGGACAGTGGCAGAAACCGGGGATTGAGCATCAATCCCGGATGAGGGCGTCTCGCCAATTACAGTGGCGGGACCGCACCGGATTTGCACCGGATTTCCTTTTCAGCTCGTAACGCGACGCAGTAGTGCGACGAGAAACAAACCACCGACGGGAGTTAGTGGATTCAATTGTTAACGACTCAAAACTAGCAACATCGCGCCCTTTTGTCAAATGGAATTTTGGGTAGGAAGCGCGAACCGAGTATCAAACCCGGCTTGCCCCTCCCGGTGGCTGGATGCTAGAATCCGGGAACCCCAAACCTTCTTCCCGGAAGACGTAATGCTGGCCGCCGCCGACGCCTACCCCGTCGGTATTTTTTTGAATACTGATGCCCCACTGACCGCCTTGCTGAGCCAGGTTCAACGACTGGCCGACGAGTCCGGGATTTCCGCGTACCTGGTGGGCGGACCCGTTCGTGACAGCCTCCTGGGCCTTCCGGCCAAAGACCTTGATATCTCCGTAGTAGGTGACGCTCCCGCACTGGCCGCTCGCCTGGCGAACGCCGCCGGGGGCCGTCTGGCTGTCCACCAACGCTTCGGCACGGCAACCGTGGCAACCGAGGGCGCCGTGGTCGATCTTGTTACCGCGCGCCAGGAAACCTATCACCATCCCGGATCGCTGCCCGATGTTAAGCCCGGCAGTATCAGCGACGATCTGGCCCGCCGGGATTTCACCATCAACGCCATGGCGGTTCCACTGTCCGGCAATCTCCGGCAGCCGGTTGACTTTCACGGCGGACAGGATGATCTGCGCTCCAGGGTCATCCGCGTTTTGCACCATCGGAGCTTCTCCGATGACCCAACCCGCATCGTTCGAGCCGTCCGTTACGCTGGTCGGCTCGGCTTCAGTATCGACGATGACACTTTTCGGCTGCTCCAGGATGCCTTGCCCGGTGCAATGTCCACCGTATCCGGCGACCGAGTGCGCCATGAGTTGGACCGTATTTTCCGCGAAGACCGCCCCCTGCCAGTTCTGCGGCTGGCGGACAAGCTCGGCGTCCTCTCCTCCATACACCGGCCTCTATCCGCTGGTCATCTTTCTGAAGTAGCGACTCCCGAGCACCCGCCGGCTCCGCTGGTTTGGCTAGCCGCCCTGGTGTGGACCTTGCCGCGATACGAGGCTTCCGGATTTTGCGCCCGTATAAATGCTCCATCGGATTGGGCGCGCGTTATCGAGGACACTGTCGCGTTAAAGGGACGGCTTAATCGCCTCGACCAGCCTCAAATCTCGCCGTCCTCCGTGTGCGCCCTGCTCGACGGGTTGGCGCCGGAGACGCTGACGGCAGCCGGGTTCCTGGCTCCGCCACGGGCCTCAGAACGTATCGGTAGCTATTTGAGCGAATGGTGGTCGATTGCGCCGGTCCTGCGCGGATGGGACCTGTTGGAGTTGGGTGTTCCCGCCGGCCCTGCCGTAGGCGAGGCTTTACGCGCCTTGAGGAAAGCACGGCTAGATGGAGAAGTCCAAACCCGTAATGACGAAGAAATCCTTGCCCGCCGATGGGTAGGGCAATCAACTTGATCATGTTGATCGTACGAATTCAATAAAAATTCAGGTCAGAAATAACTCACAAACTTCAGATGAGGTATTCAATTGGCAACTGCATTCCAAATTCCCGGCCCGGTTTTTTGCGTGGTCTGCAACGAAGAACTCAACAGCCTCCACCGTTCGACCTGCCAGATGTGCGGAGGCCCTTTTCACCAACCCTGGCTGCCCGACAGCGATTCTCCCAGGTGCGGCCGCATTGCCAGCCACGATGAGACCCTTGCCGTGGTTTTTCTCTGTGTAGATTGTTACGAGAACCGTCGGCAGCCCACTCAAAGTTGAGGAGTAGAAGTTACCGATGAAAGCCGTTTACATCCAAGCCCACGGCGACGTGGAAGTCCTGCAATACGGTGAGCGCCCCGACCCATCGCCCGGCCCGGGCGACGTGGTGGTTCGGGTTGGCGCCAGCGCGCTCAACCGCCTGGATATATTCACCCGCGAGGGTCAGCGTGGATTGGAGCGAGAGTTCCCGCCGCCGCTGATACTTGGCGGCGACACCGCCGGCGAAGTGGTCGCGGCGGGCGCGAATGTTTCCAGCCTTAATGTAGGGGACCGCGTCGTGGTCAACCCGCGCCTCAGTTGCGGTGTATGCCAGTGGTGTGGCTCGGGACGCGATGAGTTGTGCCGGCGCAGCCGTTTCCTAGGTACCGCAATGGACGGCAGCTACGCCGAACTCGTCGCCGTGCCGGAAGTCAACGCCTACCGTCTGGATGATTCGGTTTCTTTTGCCGACGCCGCGGCCGTTCCCACCACCTACCTGCCGGTGTGGAACATGGCCGTTCGCCGCGCCGCGCTGCAACCCTGGGAGACTGCGCTGGTGTTTTCAGCGTCCGCCGGCGTGGGCGCGGCGGCGATCCAAGTGTTCAAGAACGTCGTTGGCGCTACCGTCATCGCCACTACCAGCACGCCCGAAAAGGTCGAACAGGCCCGCAACCTGGGCGCCGACCACGTTATCAATTACAACGAGGAGGACATCACCCAGCGGGTGCGTGAAATCACGGGCGGCGCCGGCGTTGACCTCCTGATTGATCACGTCGGCGCTGATGTATGGGCTCATGGCTTCCGGTCCCTCCGCGCGGGGGGGCGTTACTGCATCTGCGGCGCCACCAGCGGCCTGCGGGCTGAATTACACCTCGGTCTGCTGTTCAGCCGCCAAGTTGAGATCTACGGGGGCTACATGGGTTCACGCGAGGACATGCGGCAAATCGTGGCCAGTCTCAACCGTGGGGTCATCAATCCCGCCATCCACCAGACCTATCCGCTGGCACAAGCGGCCGACGCCCACCGCGCGATGGAGGCCACCAACTTCTTTGGCAAGCTATTGCTGGAACCGTAGAGCGTTCTTGCAGTGACTTTGCAGTCGTCGAGAACGCTACTCTTGCGCGAAAAATTCCGGCCCGCACCGCAGATTGAAGCGAACTGATTCACATTACTTCGGCTTGGCTCAGTGCCCAAATTTGGATTTCGTTACTTTGGTAGCGCTGTTCGAGTTCACATTGCCTGCCCTTCGGGTATCCTGGGCAGAAAAAGAATACATAACGGTTGGCAGCGTTTGACGCTTTCAGCCTCTCCACATTGTCTTTCAGTCGCCCGTTATGGCCCGGGGTCTTCGCGGCAAAAACCTCTGCATTCACTATATCTCGAGCGATGCTTCCAACGTCAATGCCTTGACCTGTTGTCAATTCCAAATGCAACCCCTCACAATTGTCGTGCCAAGCTAGCAATTTCTCCGCCGCAGCGAGTACCGCCATGCTGTGAAAGGTCTGATTCAACTGCTCGATGAAATTCCATCTCCGATTCTTTTGTAGCGGGTGGTATCCGCGATCGTAGAACTTGAGATCGTAGAGGACCTCCATACCGTTCTGATCTAGCCTGTTCAATACGTCACGCGCGCGTCGCGCTTGATTCCGTACCATCTGTCGGTATTCGTGAATTTGGTCGGGCTGGTATATATCGACGGCCGATTTGTTTTGCCCTTCCACCATTTCCACGAACGCAGGAATGACAGGTGCTGTTCCTGTTAAGGTTGCCCCTTCCCCAACATACATCCCCTGTACCGCCCCTACCACTTCGTCCAGCCCCACCATCTTCGCCTCATCGTCCGTCCTTCCACGCATCTCCACCGCCGATTGGCGTAGGTTACGGGGGCTGACCACTAACCGGACCGGCAGGCCCATCAGGTCGGCGTCGTTGAACTTGACGCCGGCCGCCGCGTCCGTGCGGTCGTCGAACAGCGTTTCGATACCGGCGGCCCACAGCCGGCCGTACAGATCGCCGGCGGCTTCCGCCACGGCATCGTCGGACATATTCAGCCCCACCAGGTGAACCTGGTACGGAGCGATGGGCGGGGGAAAGACTATGCCGCGCTCATCATGGTTCTGCTCGATGGACGCCGCGAGTATCCGGCTCACCCCGATGCCATAGCAACCCATGGTGATCGGCTGCTGCTGCCCGTCGGTGTCAAGGTAGTAGGCGCCCAGCGCCTCGCTGAAGAAGGTTCCCAGCTTGAAAATGTGCCCAACCTCAACGCCGCGAGTTGATGCCAGCGTGGCGCCACATTGGGCACAGCGGTGCCCCGGCTTGGTCAGGGCGATGTCGGTGATGATGTCGGCGTCGAAGTCTCTGGGATAGTTGGCGTTGCGGTAGTGGGTGTCCGGGTTGTTCGCGCCCACCACGAAGTTGCCGCCGTTGCTGATCGACGGGTCGGCGATCTTCCGGATACCGGTCAGCCCGATAGCGGACGCCGAGCCGGCCACCAAGCCGGCCGCGGCCACTTCGTCGTCATCGGCAAGGCGCAACTCGTTGCAGTGCAGCGCATTCTTCAGCTTGATCTCGTTGACATCCAGGTCGCCCCGGATGGTTACGAACACCACCTCGCCATCTGCGGAGTAGAACACCGCCTTCAACGTTTGCGCCTCAGTGATTCCCAAGAACTTTGCCAGCGTGGCGATGGTCTTGATGCCCGGCGTGGCTACCTCTTCCAGCGGCAATGGATCCGGGGTTTCCAGGTTCGGGTACACCCCTTCGGCTTTCTCAGCGTTGGCCGCGTAGCCGCAGCGGGAGCAGGTGATTACCGTATCCTCGCCGGTGTCGGTGGGCAGGAGGAACTCGTGGGAGTCCTTGCCGCCTATGGCTCCACTGTCGGCCTCGGCCATCACCACGGGGATGCTACACCGCCGGAACACGTTGCGGTACGCCTGGGCCATGGCCTGGTAGGAATCATCCAGCCCGTTGTCGTCGGCGTCGAAGGAGTAGGCGTCCTTCATGGTGAACTCGCGGACGCGCACCAGGCCGGCGCGAGGACGCGGCTCGTCGCGGAACTTGGTCTGCATCTGGTACAGAATGACCGGCAGATCCCGGTAGCTCTGCACGTTGCCCTTGACGATGTTGGTGACTACCTCCTCGTGGGTAGGAGCCAATGCCAGCGGACGCCCGCGGCGGTCTTCCAGCCGGAACATATTGTCGCCGAAAGCGGCGTCGCGATCCGTCTGCTGCCACAGTTCCAGGGGCTGCAACGCCGGCATCCGCAACTCCTGGCCGGCGGCGGCGTCCATTTCCTCGCGGACGATCTGCTCGATCTTTTGCAACGACCGCCACGCCAGCGGCAGGTAAGCGTACACGCCGGCCGCCACCTGCTGGATGAGGCCGGCCCGCAGCATCAGCCGATGGCTGGCGGTTTCCGCCTCGGGCGGGTCGTCGCGGAGGGTGCGGGTGACTAGTCGGGAGATACGCATAGGTCAGGCAATTCCTTCAGTTGACCAGGGGTTGATTAGTTCTACGCCGCAATCGGTGAAGTCGCTGACGTTTCGGGTGGCTACGGCCATGTTTTGGGAGCGGGCGATGGCGGCGATTTGAGCGTCAGGATGCTCGATAGGGCGGCCCATTGCGCGTCGATGAGCAACTATTTCAGCGTAAAATCGGGCAGCAGCGCTGTCGAAAGGCAAAATGCGGTCTTCAAAATACCCGTCAAGCAGATAATCCGTTTGCAGTACCAGTTCATCACGTCTCCGCCCGGCCGGCAGGATAGCCAACCCGTAACGCATTTCCGCTTCGGTCACAGCAGTGGTGAACATCTCCTGAACAATCTGCCTACGCCACCAGGCCCGAACCGCAGGGTGCGCGCGGGGCTCGCCAATTTCAGACGCCACGTTGGTATCAACTATTATCGGCATCTTCTTCGTCAAGCCAATAGTACCGAACCACTGGATCAGGGTTCTCGCTGCGGGGCCGGACTTCTATCCCGAAACCGAGGTCCTTGAACAGTTCGTTGATAGCCACGTCCAAGCGCTTAGGCTGTGGCAGGCGGGCCGGCTTTTCCAGCGCACAACGCAGGACGTTCAGTGCCTCCTCTTTTATCGAACAATCGTTGGCAAGAGCGCGGATGCGCAACTCCTCAGCCAGTTCTTCGTCGGGCGTAGGTATCGGGTGATTCTTTTCCCAATCCTCCTCGTCTTCCTCGAAAATCCACTGCATTGGTTCGCCTGTGCTCCGCGGTGGAATCACGACATCAACGATGCCGAAGGGTTTGAAATGCTCCCGGATAGCCAATACCCAGTCTTTAGGCGGCGGCAACTGGACACCATGCTCCACCAGCGCAAACCGCAGTAGATTCAACGCCTCTTCCTCCGACGAACATTCGTTGCCCGCAGCCCGAGCCCGCAAACGCACCGCCGTGATGTGGTCAAGGCCATCCAAATTTATGCTGGTCACCGCGCCACCTCGTATGTGCGAAAGGATTTATGTCGTGTGGGCTGTAACTAACCCTGCCCAAGTGACTTCGCGACATCGGCAACCATTTGTCCTGGATTGCGGCCGTCACTCCCCGTCCTGTTGAAAATCCGATTCGCCGTTCTGACTGCCTCTGAAAGTAGAGCAGAGCCAGTCGGCTTGCCCAATTGTGGGGACTTGAGGAATGTATTCAAATTCCCATGCCGCTTGAACTCTTCCTCGTTCACCAGTGAAGATGAATTCTCGTCGGAATTGTTCGTGTCGGCGTATTCGTCAACTTCAAACGCGGCGTGCTCCAACAACAACCGCCAAGATTCTGCGGCATCAGTTCCCTCATCGGCCTGTGCCATCGTAATGATGGTGTCTGTAAGCCTACCCCAATCGGTAGAAACACTTGCATTGAGCAACGACGAGCGCAGCAATGCCAGAACTACGTGGCAGAACAGAAACTTGGTTTGGCGTCGTGCCTGTTTATCCGCCTGCCTTCCGAATCGGAACTGGTCTGCTGCCATGTGCAAAGCGTAGGATGCATACAAATCACGATGGTCGAAACGGCGGCCTGCCGGGAATTCACCATCAGTCGTTATCTTTGTGTACAGCGGTCCTCCGGGCGCGAAAAGATTCTTCCTCCCAAAGGCACTGCCGGGTTCCATGAGCCATCCGGCGCCGTACACTTGGATCAGGTCAAATGCGTTGACGTATTCGCTGAATTTGTCCCCAGCATAATCGCTGCGCTTCTGAATAGCTTTTTGGCTACTCCAACCGCCTTTTTGCACTTCCAGGTAAACGCCGTATTCACGGTGAAAACTGCGTTGCCAATCCCGCACGTCACGTTCCAGGGTTAGAAAATCCTGTGCACGTACAGCGGTCTGGTTATTGGTGTAGCGCGTGATGCGGTCGATCAATGCTTCATCGCTGTCTATGGAGTCCCCTATTTTCGCAACATCAACAACTTTCATAATTAGCAAACCGTTGCCCCACATCTCCCGTTGACGCTTGCTAGTATCCGATTCAGCACTGCCACCTGCGTGCAGTACTTTGTTGAACGTCTCCCAAATGGTTTTGGTGGTTTGGCAACCATTTACGATGTAGGGGTCGATCACCTCAATCTTCGAATGTCCTTTTTCAATCACGCCCTCGGCGACAATGGTGATGCCATTATTATACAACCCAAACATCTCAGGACTGTCCAACAATGTGTCTCGAATCCCTTTGTTGACCTTGTTGGTGAGACGCAGAAATTGCCTGACATTCTTGCTGTAGATTTTGTCGAGATTGCGGGTCTCATTTTCGTACTGCTCCAAAAATTGGTGCATATTGAGCAAGGAGACAACGCCAACGTGGAATCCGGGATCAGTGTCTGGTGTCATAAATGATCCAATGATCGAAACGCGCAAGCTTGGGTTTGGCGGCCTCTTCACACGGTCATAGGCATCGTGCAACGAAAGCCATTCAACGTCGAATTGAGCTTTGGTGTGGCCTGACAACCGAACCACTGCCATATTCTTGACGTCGTCCATGGCACGACGTTCCGGGTCTCCACAAGGCTCTGGAGACCAAAATGACAGGACAATCTTGTCGTTTTCACTAGCGTTGTCCATGAAAACGTTCAATGTATCCACCAAATTGCGGGCATCGTCGTTCAACGGTGATGCTCCGATGGTTAGGGTATCCAGAACTTTCACAGATTCCGATACGAAGGTTGAAGCGTCAACGGGGCCATATTTGCTTTGTACGATGTGCCAGACATCACCATTTACATCCGTGTCGGGGTCATCGTCATCAACGACATCGCTCGCTTCGGACAGATAAGCTAGATCGATGCCACCGTCTGCGGGTCCATCGGGATGCCAAATCCGGGCAGCGTCGTCGACGGTCACATCAACGAGGTGCCGTTCCATCTCGGCGATGAACCGCCGACCTTTCTCTACGGTAGAGGGATTGCCTGCCTCAATTTCGGATATGATGGTATCCTTGAACTCTTCGAAAGTCGCAACTCCCTGAGTAGTTTCGGTGGTCATGGCAATCTCCTTTTCCGTTGGCAACCAACTGTTCTTGGGAAGGCACTTCGGACTACGACCCGGTGAAATTGTATCACTACCCCATCGCATTCACGTTCGCCATGCCGAGGCGAAACTGGCCCAGGTTGTCGTAGGCGCTGGTGTTGACCATGAAGTGTTGGGCGGCGGCGTTGATGTCTCGCATGCAGCGTTGCAGGACGCGGTCGTTGTAAATCGCGCTGCCCCCGCCATAGCGGAACGCCGTCGTCGCCACCTGGCAGGCCACGTCGGTGGCGTACACGCACGCGCCCCGCAGCCGCAGCTGAGTCTCCAGGTCCGGCCTTTCGTTCCGCAGGCAGAACTCCCAGGCGTCCTCCAGCGCCTCCCGGCACAGCGCCCGGGCCGCGCGTAGTTGCTGGTCGCATTTCCCCAGGTCGTGCTGTAAAGCTCCCCGCAGGCTGATGGGCGATGCCAGGTAGCCACGTTGGTACGAACCTGCCTGCAACGAGATCTCATCCAGCGCCCGCCGCGCCACGCCCAGCGCGAACGCTGCGTGGTCGGGGGTTACGAACCCGGGCCGACCCAGCCAGAACATCGGCCCGCCCTTCCGCGGATCGGCAGTTGGCAGGTCGAACGCCATGTCGTCCGAAACGAAATAGTCCGTAAGCACAAAGTCCCGGCTGCCGGTGCCTTGCAGCCCCATCACTTGCCAGTTATCCAGGAATCGCACGTCATCAACTGGGCAGGCCATTATCATGTGTTCCGGGCCCGGTTCATCTTCTCGAACAATCCGGAAACCAGCCAGCAGCCACGAAGAATGCGCTGATCCGCTGGCAAAGGGCCATCGCCCGCTCACTCTCCAGCCGCCGTTTTCCGGTGTTGCCAGACCTCTGGGTATCAATGCCCCCGACGCAATCGGCATCCGTCCATCGTGGAAGATTCGAGCGCACCCCGAGTCCGGAACGAACGCACCGATGAGGGCCGTGCTGGTGCTGTTGATGAACGCGCACCATCCTGCCGATGAGTTGACATATGAAAGTTCGTCGATCAGTTCCAGGTACATCAGCGGGTCCACTTCCGGCCCGCCCAACTCTCGCGGCACTTTCAGCGATAGCAAGCCCTGCCGGTAAAGCGCCATCACCGACGACCAAGCGAGGGTCTCCTCGGCGTCATTCTCCTCGGCGTCGGCCTCAAGCGTTGGCCTGATCCGCTCAATTGCGACCAGCAGGTGACGGCGCAACTCTTCCCGCTCCGTCGGCAATTCCGGTATGCCCAGATCCTCCAGCGAGGCAACGTCGAAGGGTCGCGGGGTGTGTTCGGTTTCGATGGAAATGGTCATGGACGAATTCTCGCTGTTTAACGAAAGTCAGCATCACTCACGCGCTCACCGGCGTCTTTTCAATCTCCTCCATCAGCGCGTCCAGCATCTCGGCCTCTGGTACCACCCGGACCTTCTCGCCCTTGCGGAAGATGATGGCCCGTCCGGCGCCGGCGGCGATGCCCACGTCGGCATCCTTCGCTTCTCCCGGCCCGTTGACCTCGCAGCCCATTACGGCCACCTTGACGTTCTTGTCCGTCCCTTTCAGCAGCGCGTCAACATCGTTGGCCAGCTTGCGTATGTCCACGTCGGCGCGGCCGCAGCTGGGGCATGCCACCATAACGGCGCCCTTGTCCCGCAGGTTCAGCGACTTCAGAATTTCATACCCCGCGATCACTTCCTCCACGCTGTCGTCGCTCAACGACACCCGGATGGTGTCGCCGATGCCTTCGTACAGCAGCACGCCCAAGCCCACGGCGGTGCGGATGGAACCCGACTTCGCCGTGCCCGCCTCCGTGATTCCCAAGTGCAGCGGGTAAGGCGTCATCTCGCTCAGACGGCGGTAAGCCTCCACCGTCGTCGGCACGTCGAACGCCTTCATGGAAATCTTGATCTGCTCGAAGTCCTGCTGTTCCAGAAGGCTGATCTCCCAAAGCGCGGTGGCAACCATGTGGTCAACGACGCTGTAATCACCTTCCTGGGCCTCGCCGGCCTTGGGCAGTTGGTTGACCAGGTCCATGTGCCGCGAGAACCCTCGTGTCCGGCCAATGCCGCCCACCGGCGGCAGGCTTCCGAAATTCACGCCGATGCGGATGGGGATGTTGCGCTCTTTGGCTGCTGCCACTACTTCCCGCACCTGATCCTCGTTGCGCAGGTTGCCGGGATTCAGGCGCAGGCAGTCCACGCCGCCGGCGGCGCATTCCAGCGCCAGTTGATAGTGAAAGTGTATGTCCGCCACCAGCGGTATGCGGATCCGCTTCTTGATTTCCGCCATCGCCTTGGCGGCTTCCATGTCCGGCACCGCCGAGCGGATAATCTCGCAACCCGCCTCTTCCAGCTCATGAATCTGCCGCACTGTGGCTTTAACGTCGCGGGTGTCGGTCTTGGTCATCGACTGCACCGTGATGTCGGCTCCGCCGCCAACCTTGACGCCGCCAACGTACACCGGCTTGGTAACGCGCCGCTTGGTCATCGTCATCATCGCACCGCCATTGGGGGTTGTAGCAATCAATCTGTTCTAATGGCCGCAATCATACACGATTGCCGATTCTTCTTGCCACCGCCGCATTGGAGTATAATAAGAACTGTTAACCCCGCCGAATCAGGTCCCAGGCAGGTGATGTCGTGCGTGAAGTAATCCAGGAAGCCGTTAATCAACTGGACTCGGGGAGCCCCTGTGTCCTTGCTACAGTGGTTCGTACCAAGGGGTCAACCCCGCAAAAGGCCGGCGCCATGCTGCTCGTGCGCGACGACGGCACCGCCGTGGGTACGCTGGGCGGGGGTTGCGTTGAGGGAGACATCTGGTTTGCCGCTCGCGAGATCCTTCGTAACCAAGGCGGCCCCGAGTTCAAGGACTACTATCTCAACGAGGACATTGCCGCCCGCGACGGGCTGGTCTGCGGCGGCACCATGTACTTCTACCTAGAACCGTTCTGGGACACCGATGACTTCACCGACATCGGCAACGAACTCATCGGAGCCTACGACGGCGCAGAGCCGGCCGCCCTGGCTACTATTGTAAGGTCCGACGGCGATACCGCTACGTTGGGAGCCAAGTTGCTGCTGCGTTCCGACGGCTCCGTCGCCGGCGGTATAGGAACCGCCGAACTCGA
Source organism: Dehalococcoidia bacterium (assembly GCA_965207025.1). Lineage (GTDB taxonomy): Bacteria > Chloroflexota > Dehalococcoidia > Lucifugimonadales > UBA3495 > Bin87. The sequence goes on from OZ242258.1 coordinate 378,775, forward strand.
TGAAATGGCTCTTGAAGTCGCCTCCCGCGTCGCCGCCGTCGGCGCCAACGAATCGGTCACCATCGACGACCAGACCGAGATGTTCGTGGAGGGTTTCACCACTCCGCCCACTCTCGTCATGGTCGGCGGCGGACACGTTGGCAAAGCCACCGCTGATCTTGCCCACCGCTTGGGATACCGTGTTTACATAATCGACGACCGCGAGGATTTCTCCAACTCTGAGCGATTCCCCTACGCCGAGGAAACCATCGTCACTCCCTACACCAACTGGGCCGAACACCTGGAAATCAACGTCAACAGCTTCATCGTCGTTGCTTCCCGGGGCCACTGGTTCGATGATGTGGCGCTGGAATCGGCGCTCACCACCCGCGCCCGGTATATTGGACTCCTGGGCAGCCGCCGCAAAACCCTGATGATTTACCAGCGCCTGCTCCAGGAAGGCGTGGCCCGGGAGCGTTTGGCCCAAGTGCATGCCCCCATCGGCCTGGACATCGGCGCACTGGAGCCCGAGGAGTTGGCCGTCAGCATCATGTCCGAGGTCATCATGGCCCGGCGTGGCGGCAAGGGCAGCCCCATGACCATGGATGATTGGTACCTGGAGCGCGCCGAACGCCGGGCCAACCGCGCCATGGGCCTGCCGGCGGACTGACCGGGTCACGCTCGAACCTGTGCCAAATTCCAACGAACCGCCATTCACTTCCGCCATCCTCCTTGCCGCCGGAGTATCCCGCCGCATGGGGACGCTGAAAGCGCTCCTGGATTGGCAGGGCCGCCCCCTCATCATGCACCAGATTGTCGCCCTCCGCGAGGCCGGGGCCGACGAGGTTGTTGTGGTGCTGGGACACCGCGCCGACGAACTCCAGGCCCGCATCGGAGCCAACCGCGACGTGTATTCCGTGGGAAACGTGCGGTGCCTGGTGAACTCCCACTATGCCGAGGGCAAAACCACGTCGATCAAGACGGGCTTGCGGGGCATTTCGATTGACCCGGCCCACGCGGGTCCGATTCTCATGCTCAACGTGGACCAACCCCGCAGCGCGGGCGTGATCCGGGAAGTCCTCACAGCACATGGCGACGGCGACGCGCTGATAACCATCCCTACCTGCGGCGGAAAGGGAGGCCACCCTATCGCGGTCAGTAGAAGTTTGCACGGGGAAATGCTTGAAATCAGCGAGGCCACCCAGGGTATGCGCGCCGTGATTCAGCGCCACCAGGAAGAGACGCAGCGCGTGGAGCTGAGGGCGCCAGAACTGCTATGGGACGTCAACACGCCTGAACAGTATCAAGCGGCGCTGGCCGAGTGCCGGTCAATCAAGTGATCTAGGTCAGGTAGTCCTGGTTCCCCGTTCTCACAAAATTCGAGGCCGGAACCCGATAAACAGTCGGTGTTCCGGCCTCTCTATTCTCCCATCGATCTACGCCGCTGGTTCCGGCTGTGCCCGGTTCCCTCCGCCTTTTTCGGGAGCGCCTTGACTGCGCTGTTTCCGGCGGCCTGGCGTTGTCAGCGCCAATTGCGGCCCGCTCGATGCGGTTTCGCCCCTGTTGGCGGCCCCGCGGTGTCGTCACACTACGTCGGTTCCGCCAACGGGGCGGTTACAAGGGAATTGCCAACTATGGTTCAGCGTTATGAGCGAAACCACTTCTAACCTCCTGTGATGACGACGGCGGTTTGCCATCGGGTTTTCGGTGTGTGGGGGTTCCCTGCAACCCCAGCACCTTGAATACATACTATAACGTATCGTGATGTTTGTCAACACCTATTGGCCGCGAAATTCCCACGAATTTGGACCGATTTTCGGCCAAATAGGCTAGACTACCCGACAATTGGAGCAATGCGGGGATTCCATCTTATGAGCGACAACATTTGGAATGGCGCTGAGCCCGACATGAGAGTGCCCAGCGTGTATGGCGACGATGGCGTGACCATCATCGGCATGATCGGCGTGGTGAGGGAAGCCGCCGCCAACCAGGGCGCGACCCTCAGCCTTTTCGGGGGCGGCATCAACCCCGGCGCCGAAGTCCCCTCCGGAGTTGATCCCGACTACATCCTGGATTTCGCCAGGACGCACGAGGAAGCCGGGTTCGACATGGTTCTCACCGGCTATTCATCATCCACACCTGACGGATTCGAGGTTGCCGGATACGCCGCCGCCCACACCACGCGCCTCGGTTACCTCATTGCCCACCGGCCTGGCTTTGTTGCGCCCACCCTGGCTGCCCGCAAAGCCGCCACTTTGGATCAGCTCACCAACGGACGCATCGCGCTGCACATCATCACGGGCGGAAACGACGTTGAGCAGAGGCAGGATGGCGACTGGCTGGACCATGACGCTCGCTATCGTCGCACTGACGAGTACCTGGCAGTGATGCGCCGCATCTGGACTGAACACGACCCCTTCAACTATGAAGGTGAGTTCTACCGTTTTCAGGATGCCTATAGTCAGGCCCGGTGCCGGCAGCGGCCCCACGTCCCGCTGTTTTTCGGTGGCGCATCGGACATAGCGTTGGATGTTGCCAGCCGGCGCGCCGACCTGTTCGCGCTCTGGGGCGAACCGCGCGCCGCCATTTCCCAACGTATCGCCGACGTCAAAAGCCGCGTATCCGCGTCAGGGAGAGATCCTTCGGAAATCAGGTTCAGTTTGTCGGCGCGCCCGATACTTGCGGAGACGGAAGAAAAGGCTTGGGAACGGGCGGAGCAGATTCTGAACCGGGTGAAAGAGGCTACTGCCGGTAGAATCACGCCCGGGGTTCCCACCCGTCCCCAGTCCGAGGGAGCGTGGCGTCTGCTGCGCTTTGCGGCAGAGGGCAACGTCCACGACGAACGCCTATGGATGCCAATAGCCGCCGCCAGCGGAGCATCCGGCAGCACAACCTGTTTGGTCGGCACGCCTCGCCAGGTCGCCGATTCCTTGCTGGCATACTATGACCTGGGCTGCTCCGCTTTCATCATCCGCGGGTTCGACCCGTTGGCTGACGCTGCGGATTACGGCCGGGAACTGATACCGCTGATTCGCGAGGGAGTAGTACAGCGCAACCGTCAGTTTCCTCGCTGACCACAACCCCCTGCCCCATACCACGGAGGCGCCAAATGGTAGATTACGCATCCCTGTTTTCCAACAATCTTCCCCGCTCGGTGTCAACGCCGGAGGGAAGCAATGCCCAGGTCAAGTACGTCTTTTCCATCACCAATGCCGTCCCTGAGGTGATCAACGCCCAGAATTACCTGGAGGCGATCCGCGCCGGGCTGGAATCTGGAGGTCCCAACTCGTTGGCGGCGTACCCTCCTCCGTCCGGCCACAATGGACTGCGCGAACTGGTAGCCGAACGGCTGGGTGCCAACCGGGGGTTCAGCGCATCGCCCGATGATGTGTTCATTTCCGACGGAGCCGGTGGAGCAATCAGCATCATTCTGGACTCGTTCATCAATCCTGGGGATGTCCTCCTGGTGGAGGAGTTCACCTACATGGGCAGCCTCCGCATGATGTTGGAACGGGGCGCGGAACCTATCCACGTTCTCTGCGATCACGACGGTATGCTGCCGGACGCCTTGGAAGACGCCCTGGCTTCCCTGGATAACGCCGGTCGCAGTCCCAAGTTCGTGTGGATGATTCCGGTTTACCAGAACCCGTTGGGATTCACGCCACCCGAATCCCGCCGGCGCGCTTTGTTGGACATCGCCCAACGCTACAACGTCCCGGTCCTGGAGAATGAGTCTTATGCCGACTTTCGCATCGATGGCGACCCTCTGCCTACCGCTTTCTCCGGCCTAAGCAACCAGGGCGATGTGATGTACGTGTCGTCATTCACCAAGCTCCTAGGTTGCGGGTTGCGGGTGGGATTCGGCGTACTTCCTCCGGGTGTTCGGGAGGCTCTGCCCCAGGTCAACGCCGAAAACCTGCCGCGCCGAGGGGTCAGCCACCTGGCCACCATGATGGTGTACGAATACCTGCGTGAGCATGAAGCTGAGCACATCGAAACCGTCCGCACTGCTTTGCGGGCCCGTCGCGACGCCATGCTGGATGCCCTCCAACAAAACTTCCCGTCCTTCTGCGAATGGACGCATCCAGAGGGCGGAATGTTGGTGTTTGTGCGCCTGCCAGAGGGCGCAGATACCTGGGCTACGTTGCAAAAGGCCACTGAGCGCGACGTAAAGTACAACCCCGGTGGCGTGTTCCGCGCCGACCGGGGCCGTAACAACTACCTGCGGCTTACCTACAGCCACAACTCACCCCAAGAGATTCGGGAGGGAGTGGCGCGCCTCGCGGAACTTTTCAGGGAGGAAGGCTACTTTGAAGGATAGACGGGTGGTCGTTAGGCATTGCGCCGCGCCCGTTCTCTTCCTTCGATGAAATGGATTGCCTCATCCGCATTGATGCGTCCCACGGGACCACTCGCGTACATGGCGCCCAGCACAGTCCCGCCGCGTCCCAGGAGGAATTCAGTGGGCTGAATGTAGCCGCCACGATCTTCGGACCACCAGGAACCCAATAGGTCGGCGTCTTCCTTCGTGACGCCGTAGGCCATGGGGAACGTAACGCCGGACTTTTCGGCCATCTCCTGAACGATTTCCTTCGGTTCGACGCTGGCACCGATCATCGTGAGCCCCATCTCGGCCAGCGCATCCTTTTGCGATTGCCAAGCGGCTAACTGCCGCGAGCAATAGGGTCACCACACCCCACGGTAGAACATCACCGCCAAATAACGCGAGGACATGTCCCCCGGCAACTCCAGCGTGTTCCCGTCAATCAGGTTGAGCGTAATTGGCGGAAGTCGGTCGCCCTGTTGCAGTTTTTCGCTCACGATTGAGTTCCTCCTTCTGGCCAGAACAGTTCGTAAAGCCGCTCCGATAATTCCTCGCACAGTTCCAGCCCGTCGGTTACAACTGTTTCGTCCGCTTCATCCTCGTAGAAGTTAGAATGTAAACCCCGTGCGACCATGAAGGAATTGTTAATCCATCGTCGGGTCTCGGTGTCGCCCGACTCTCCAACCAAGTTGGCCAATTGGCGCACTACTTCCCAAATCGAACGGTGGTAGTGGATGTAGCCGCCGTGGCGTGCGCTGACCCCTTTCACGGTTTCGGCCACCATGCCCCATGCCTTGTTGGACGCTTGCGGCAAATCGCCGTCCTCTCGCAAATGCCTCCAGGCGCTGGCCCGGAAGTCTTGGCTCAGATCAGCGTACTTTTCCGGCGTCCAGCCGGCATCGTCGGGCTGCGCACGGTCACGGGCGGCGTCTAGCCCTTGGGCCACGGCAGCGGCGATGTCGTCATCGGCAAATGGCACAGCTAATCCCCCACCGCTTCGGCGGTTTCGGACTTGAGCTTCTCCGGCCACCACGGGTCATCGTATTCGTTGAACATACCCTTCATGTGGGGCATGACTTCGTTGGCGAACAGGTCCGTGTTCTTCTTCACCAGTTCGGGCGGCATGCTGCCGATTTGCAGCAGCACCATCAGGTGCCCGATGCGCAGCAACTCGCAGGCTTCGGTCAGCTTGCGCCGCACGGTTTCGGGGCTTCCCCCGATTACATGCCCCTGCTCGATGTAGTCTTTCCAACTGTTTTCCTTCGCCGTCCGTTGCGCCTCTTCACCCATCTGCGGCCGCAGGGACTTCCGAATGGAGTCCAACGAGCGGTAACCCGGGGATTCGGCGAAGGGCGGGTACACGCGCAACATCTTTTCGTAGAAGTATTTGACGTGTTCCTCGTAGTCCTTTTCCGCCTGCTCGTCGGTCTCCGAGACGCAGACGAGTTGCAGGAATCCAAGGCGGTGCGGGTTGTCATCAATACCCCGCTCGGCGACCCGTTCCCAGTAGCCTTTCACGATGTTGTAGCCGCGCAGGTAGCCGTAGTAGGACAGGTAGCAGTACACGTAGTCCCGGTCCAAGACCCAGTCCCACGTCTCCAGGCTGCCGGATCCGGGCACCCAAACCGGCGGGTGCGGCTCCTGCATCGGCCGCGGCCAGATGCTGATGTAGCGCAGCTTGTTGTACTTGCCGTTGAAAATGGTGGGATGATGCTGCGTCCAGGCTTGCATCACCACGTCGTGGGCTTCGGTGTGCCGGTCGCGCAGCGTGATGGGCACCTGCCCGTAAGAGAACGTGGTATCCATGGAAGTTCCCACCGGGAATCCGGCCACCAGGCGCCCGCCGGAGATCACGTCGATCATCGCCATCTCTTCGGCAACCCGCACCGGCGGGTTGTAGAGGGCCAGGCTGTTGCCCAGGACGATGACTGCGCCGTTGTTGGTGCTGTTGGCCAACACGGACGCGATCAGGTTCGGCGACGGCATTATCCCGTAGGCATTGTTGTGGTGCTCGTTGACGCAGATGCCATCGAAACCCACCTCGTCAGCGTACCGCAACTGGTCGATATATTGAGCGTAATACTCGTTGCCTTTGGCGGGATCGAAGTTCTCGTTGGGCAGATCAACCCAGGCGGAATGATGCTGCTCGGCGAAATCGTCGGGCAGGTCCTGGTAGGGCATCAGGTGGAAAAAGGAAACTTTCATAATTGCGAATCCTAACCGTCCAAACGGGTCTTTCCGGGGATGGATGGATTTTAGCACAACGGCCCGGCATCACCGGGCCGTTGTGTTTGACCGAGCGTTCATTGCTCAGGAGTTCAACCAATTCTTCGCCGCCGCGATGAAGTCAGCAGGGTTGTCCTCGAAGACCATGTGCCCGGCTCGCTCGATCTCCACCAGAGTGCCCTGGGCCAGCGTTTCGACCATCTGCTGAGCCGTTTCTTCGGTCAGCAGGTCGGTCTCCGTGCCGCGTACCACCAGCGTTGGGCACGAAATGCGCTCCAGGGCCGGCCATAGATCCGCCGCTGGCGCAGCGGTGCCATTGATGCGCTGCTCGCGGATCTCCATGTCAAACTTCCAGCCAATTTTCCCATCGGCCGTTTCGTAGGTTTGCCCGCCCAGACGCCGCCGCATGACCGCTTCGGACGCAAACCGGTTTCCGGTCTGAACGTGCGCCAACGCATCCTCGAAGTTGTCGAATTGGGGCGGCAGACTCCGCAGTTCTTCGGTGATACGGTTTCCGCCGGCCGGTTCGATGCGCGGCCCAATATCCACGATGCAGAGACGTTCCAACCGTTCGGGATATTTACCGGCAAAGGCCATGCTGTTCCGGCCGCCCATTGAGTGTCCGAACAGAATGAACTTGTCCAGGCCGATGGCGCCCAGGAATCCCACGAGGTCCGCTACGAAGGCGTCCGTGGAATAGTCGCCGCCCGGAGCGTGGTCGGTATCTCCGCGGCCGCGTTGGTCAAGGGCGTACACGTGGTAGTCGCCGCACAACGCTTCCGCCACGTCTTCCCAGACTCGAGCGTGACCGCGCAGGCCGTGTAGCAGCACCAGAGGCGGGGCTTCCTCGGCCCCCCATTCGAGGTAGTGGATGTTGATTCCGTTAGCAGTTACGGTTTTGCTGCTGGGTTGCACTTGGGTGGTCATTGTTCTCATTCCTCCCGGTTGGCTCTGATGGCGCTCTGTTGGGCAGTTACGGTAGATGGACGACTCTAGCTCTACTTCAGTTGCCAGTTCGGCCGGCGTTTTTCGGCAAATGCGCGTGGTCCCTCCTTGCTGTCCTGGGTGGTTAAGATGTAGTCGTAGGCCACGTAGGTCTTTGCGCTGATCTCGGCAATGGACATGTCCAGGCTGCTGTACGCCAGCTCTTTAATGGTGCGGACGGCCAGAGGAGCATTCTGCGCGATGCTTTCCGCCATCCTGATCGCTTCCGGCACCAGTTCATCCGCGGGAACCACTTTGTTCAGGAAACCCATTTCCTTGACGCGCTCTGCGGGCAGCAAGTCGGCGGTCATCACCAGTTCCAGCACATTTGATATGCCGATCATCTTGGTCAGTTCGACCGCGAAGGGCGGCATCAGGCTCCACTTGGTTTCGGTGATGCCCAGGCGCGCGTTGTCGGCGGCCAGGCGGACATCGCACATCTGGGCGATGGACCATCCACCGGCGGCGGCGGCCCCGTTCACGGCGGCCACCAACGGTTTCACCGGGCGTTCCCACATGTGCGGCTTGTTCGGCGACATGCTGTTTTCGGCGCGGGCCTGCACGCCTTCGGCGTTATCTGCTGCCCGTTCCTTCAGGTCTCGCCCGGCGCAGAAATTGCGACCGGATCCGGTGATGACCGCCACCCAAGCCTCGTCATCCTCGTTGTCGAAGTGGTTGATGACTTCCTGGAGCTCGCGCCGCAGCTGGCGGTTGATGGCGTTGGAAGCTTCGGGCCGATTCAGCGTGATGACGGCGACGTGGTTATCGGTCCCGGTCTTCTCGTAGAGTATGGTTTCAGGCATTGTGGTGAGGTCTCCTTGATTGGACGAATAGTCTTGAAGCTGCTTGTAATTCGTCAGGCGTAGTGGCCCAGGTATTGGCCGCCGATGACGTGCAGGTGGCCGTGGGATTGGCTTTGCAACCCATCATATCCGAAATTGGACAGGATACGAAAACCGTTGGGGCAATACATACAGCCCAGGGTGGCCGCCACGTCCCCGATCCTGGTCAAAATACCGCTGCTCCACAGTTCCAGCTGGCTCATGTGCCGCCTGGGCATCACCAGCAGCATGATGGGCACCCACGTCAGTCGGTTGACAATGGCGATGATGTCATTGTCCAGATACCTGATGCGAGCCGGCTCGCGGCCGGCTACTATTTCGCAGAACACGCAGTAGGATGCGGCTGGCGACGGTGTGGCATTACTGTCGGTCATGTTCTCTCGGTTTCCCTTCGGTCGATGCCTTGTAATCCTCAATAATTCTGCGCGATTGTAACGCATTTCGAGGCGTCAGCATTGATGATAATCTGCCGACACTGTACGCAGTGGCGCAGGTGTGGGAACGTTATAATGTTGACGAGAGCATGCGTCACTGCTGTGACTATACATAAACATAAGAAATGAAACTGCGCATTGAAAAACCACCCGTCCATCTCGGAGCCTCGGCCATACACCGGCTGGCGGTCTTTCTTGTAGCGATAATGTGCGGCGCGGTGGCGACCGGCTGCTTCGTCGGCCAGTGGTTCGGCGGCGATCTACCGCAAATCGCCTACATTAACTCAGACGAACAACACGCCCGAGCGTGGATCAGCGAGCCCGGCGGAGATGATCCCGTGAGCGTATCTCCACCCAACGCGGTCGCCAAGTCCATTCGCTGGTCGCCGGAACAACGCTACCTGGCCTGGGTAGCCGGCGGAGATGTCGCGCTGTTGATGCTGTACGATGTTGAAACGGAAGATACTCAGTTGCTGGTCTCCGGCGTGGACGAATCCCAGCCCCCGGTTTGGGCGCCGGAAGCCGACCGAATTGCGTACGTATCCGACGCTGGGGATTCTCCGGACATATACATGGTGGAGTTGACAACCGGTGAGCAAACCCGGCTCACCTTCAGCGATGAAAGGGAAAAGGTCGGAGATTGGTCGCCGGATGGCCAATGGCTGGTCTTTACCCGTGAAGGGCGCGATGGGCTTTTGCTTCGCAATCCTACCGGGGTCAATCTCATCGAACTGACCGACGGCCAGGACGTCAATCCGGTGTGGTCACCCAAAGGAGACCGGATTGCCTTTTTACGCGACACTGGGGAGGGGCATGACATCTATGTTCTCCGTCCCACCAAAGACGATTGGGCCGACGACACCGACGAACTAGCGGTCGCCGACGCTGAGTATGACGAAACCGATCCCTCCTGGTCGGCCGATGGCCGCCGTCTGGCCTTCGTAGTCAATTTTGATGATCAGTCCGAGATATTCACCGTGTTTGTGGACGGCTCCGAACGGAAGCAGTTGACCTACAATACCGCCGATGATCTCATGCCGGATTGGTCTCAATCCGGGGACAAAATCGTGTTCGTCTCTTTGGCCTACGGAAACTCCGAGATTCTGTACATGAACCGCGACGGCACGGAACAAACGCGGTTGACCACAAACGAAGGCACTGATACTCAGCCGGATTGGTAAGCGGATGCCTTTCGCTGGCCACTGCGCTCTCGACCTCTTTGATGCTGACGCCGGCCCCGGATATTGACCCTGCCGATTGCGGGCCCATGCTCGCCGGGTTGAGCGCTCCTTTGGCGGCTGTGTCAGTCCGTTCGGGCGACATCGTAAATGCGCAGATCGCGGTGGCGATCACAGCCGCGTCCATAGTTTTGCAGCGCCCCCGGTTGATTGTTCAGATCTACCACACCAATTACACCCATGATCTCATCGCCGCCAGCGGTGTTCTCGCCGTCAATTTTCTGGACCAGGAACAGTTGCCCCTCATCTGGGAGTTGGGGATGCGGTCAGGGCGTGATGTCAACAAGATGAAGGGAGTTCCGCATTCCACTGGCGTCACCGGCTCTCCGCTTATTCAAGGAAGTTTCGGCTATCTCGACTGCCGCGTCGTCAACGCCATGGATGGCGGCGATATGACTGCTTTCCTGGTGGAGGCGCTGCTTGCCGAGACCAACGGTGGGGAGAGGATGGCGTGGCGGGACGCGCGGCCACGATTGCCCCAACGTTGGGCTGACGAGTGGGATCGTAAAATCGCCGGCGAGGTTGACGTTTCGTTGGCGAGCATGGGCGGCATAGATCCTGCGGCGTGGACCAACCTGACCGGTACTTGGCCCCGCTAGGGATGCTACAATTGCGATGCTGTTGGCCGACCCTTTTCGGATTACCTAATGAGCAATCACTCTGTTGACACTGTTATGGACGACGCTATTGCCAGTGTCGTCGCGCGCATTCATGACACGCCGGAACAATCCGTCCTGGCCGTGGCGGGGGCCGGCAACTATGCCCTTGCCTGGTTGCTCGGCGTTGGTGGCGCGTCGCGCACTGTTCTGGAAACACGAGTGCCCTACGGTTACCTTGCCATGACCGATTTTCTGGGCGGGTATGCGCCTGACCAAACCGTCTCGGCCGATACGGCCCGCCGCATGGCCCGCTCCGCCTGGAAGCGAGGACTAGCCTTGCGGGAATTCGATGCGCCGATCGTCGGCCTGGGCTGCACCGCTACCATCGCTACTGACCGCACCAAGCGTGGCGACCACCGAGCCTTCATCGCCACTTGGGACGAGGCCGGAGTGATCACCGAATCTGTGACCCTGGAAAAAGGCTTGCGAGACCGGGCCGGCGAAGAAGACGTCGTGAGCCGGCTGGTAATTGCCGCTCTGGCCCGCGCGTGCGGCATCAACGCTGAAATCGACCTCCGTCTGGTGCCGGGAGAAAGCGTGTCCACGGAGAAGAGCGCCCATACGGGACCGATCCAACTGCTATTGGACGGCGAAGTCGAATGGGTGACTGTCCATCCTGATGGCAGCCTAGGCGCGGAAGACGAACCGCCGGTCGCTTTGCTGCCGGGTTCGTTCAACCCACTGCATCGCGGACACGTGGAGTTGGCTTCGGCTGCGTCACAGGCATTCGGCGTTCCGGTATCCTATGAGCTGTCAGTGGTCAACGTGGATAAACCTCCGCTGGAATTGGTTGAGGTTCAACGTCGGGTGGCTCAGTTCCAAGGTGCGGGTACGGTGGTGTTGACCAGGGCTGAAACCTTCCACAAAAAAGCGCAACTCTTCCCGGGTTGCAGGTTCGTATTGGGTTGGGACACCGCTACCCGTTTGATCCAACCTCGCTATTATGGCGACTCGGAGACGGCAATGCTGACTGCGCTGGCGGAAATGTGGGGTTCAGGATGCCGGTTCGCGGTAGCCGGCCGCCTCGACGATCATGGCGTGTTTCGTACGTTGGCCGACGTCAACTTGCCGGCGGGTTTCCATCCACTGTTCGCGGATATACCGGAAAGCGCTTTCCGGTCGGACGTATCTTCAACGGCCATTCGTAGCGCCGGCTGATTTGACACTGTGGCGGGGCGTTGATACGATTTCGTCGTTTGAGCCCTCAATCTTCCTTGGCCCAGAATGTTGAATCTACTTGAAGTTCCTATCCTCCAAGCTTTCAACCCGACTACCTACGCTGGCAACTGGCTGGCGGTGGTTATCGCCGTTGTCATCGCGCTGGTCGCCATTGGCGCCATGTTCGCGGGGTCCCAACTCCTTTCCGCCCGGCGGCGTTCCGCTGAGAAACTGACCACTTATGAATGTGGAATTCCGCCTACGCCGTTCGCCTGGTCCAACATCAACATCCGTTTCTACATTTTCGCGATCTTGTTCCTTATATTCGACGTGGAAGCGGTATTCCTGTTCCCGTGGGCGGTGGTATTTATCAAGGAACAGGCAGCCGGAAACCCCATACCGTTTTACGCGATGATCCTCTTCCTGGCGATGTTGTTCTTCGCGGTGATCTACGGGTGGCGCAAGGGGGTGCTCGATTGGCAGAAGTGATCCCACAGCCCAATGACCCATCTCCCTTGGCGCTCCCGCCGCAGCCAACTGAGATAATTCTCGGCACTGGCAACCGGCCTGGCCCCAGCCTCCTAAATCAAGCCACGGAGGGCCGAGTTCCCGGCGTTATCACCGCCACCACCGATCAGCTCTTCGCCATGGCGCGCAAATCATCCCTGTGGACGTTGAGCTTCGGGTTGGCCTGCTGCGCCATCGAGATGATCTCCACCTACATGGCGCACCACGATTTTGACCGCTTTGGCGTTGTAACCTGGCCTTCGCCTCGCCAATCCGACGTGATGATTGTGGCCGGCACCGTGGTCAAGAAGATGGCTGAGCCCATTCGTCTGCTGTACGAGCAGATGCCGGAACCGAAATGGGTTATTGCCATGGGCAGTTGCGCCACCAACGGAGGGCCTTACTATCGTTCCTACTCGGTGGTGATGGGTGTTGACCACATAATTCCGGTGGATGTGTACGTGCCGGGCTGTCCGCCGCGCCCGGAAGCGCTGCTGTACGGTATTCTCAAGCTACAGGAAAAAATCATGGCGGACGCAGGAGACGGCAGTGCCGAGGCCCAGGCGTAACGCTCCGGAGGCCGAGGCCGAACCGCCTCCCGATCCTGTCGAACTATTGTCGGCGGAGCGACGCGCCACCTTGGAATATGCCATGGACGCCCTGTCTGCTTGGTCCCCGGTGGCAGGAGCCTTGGGGGACTTGCCTCAGGTAACGGTTGGCGCCGCTTCTATCGAGTCCGTTTGCTGGGCTTGCCATGAAAACTCCGAGTTGGACGCCCAGATGCTTCTGTGCCTTGCCTGTGTCGATTACGAGGAACGTTTCGAGTTGGTGTACTTCCTACAGTCGCTAGCCAGAGAACGCTCGCTGGTCATCAAGACCTCCGTACCCTACGACGAGCCGGAGTTACCGTCGGTATCCGCCGTGTGGCCCGCCGCCGACTGGTACGAAAGGGAAGCCCACGATCTGTTCGGAGTCTCCTTCGTCGGTAATCCCGATCTCTCGCCGTTGCTGCTCTATCCGGAGTTCCAAGGATTCCCGGGGCGCAAAGAGTACGATTTCTACGACTACCGGGAGTTCTAGTATGAACGGTGTCGGCGAAAGCTACTCAGATCAAGTTGATGCCCCGGTGCAGTTGACTGCCCAGGTGTATCCGGACGGCAATCGTTTCGTCGCCTACGTCGCCGGCCTCGAGTTGCAGGGTAACGGCAGCACTCCCGAAGCTGCCGAGGAGTCACTGGTGCAAGCAATGCGCAGTTGGCTAGAGCGACTCGACACAACCGGCAAGTTGGGCGATGCTCTTGGGGTGGATGGCTTGAGCGAGGACACCGAGATTGTCTTGCAGTTCATTGTCAGTAACGATGAGAATTGTACGGTTTCCCAATAGGCCGTGGATCGCATCGTGTACCAAATTGAAGAGTCGCGGGCTGGGTCGGGCTGGTCCGCACATTGTCCTGAGCTTGAGGTGACCGCTTTCGGAGACAGCCGCGACGAGGCCCGAATGGCGCTGCGCCGTCAGGTGGGTGATTACCTGGAGGACTGCGAAGAGTTGGGCATTCTGGAAGATACGCTGATTGGGGCCGGGTTCTACGATAATGGAGAGGTGTGGATGAGCAGTCTGGTGGAACCGCCAGAGCCCAGCATAAGGTTCATTGGCTCTCCGTGTTAGCGTTACCCAAGCCTTCCCGATTCCCGTGCAAGCGGGAATGACAGGAAGTTGCGGAAATGACGAGAAATGTCAACGCAACCTGATACATTACCTGACATCCAGGCTGGACGCACGGACGCGCAGCCCGTGGAGATGCTGCTCAACATGGGGCCGCAGCATCCCTCAACCCATGGCGTGTTTCGCATGGTGCTCTGGGTGGACGGCGAAAAAGTGGTGGACGTGGAACCCCATATCGGCTACCTGCACCGGGGGTCGGAGAAACTGTGCGAGGGCGAGCAGTATCATCAGATCGTCACGCTGTTCGACCGGATGGACTACATCGGCAACTTCAACAACGAACTGGCTTATTGCATGGCCGTAGAGAAGTTGATGGGTTTGGAAGTCCCCGAACGCGCCGAGTACATCCGCGTCATTCTGTGTGAACTGAACCGCGTCGCCAGCCACCTGCTCTACGTTGGCACCATGGGCCTCGACGCCGGCGCTATGACCCCGGTCATGTTTTCCTTCCGGGGGCGGGAGCGGGTCCAGGCTTTATTTGAAGCGGTGTCCGGCGCCCGCATGATGCACAACTACTTCCGCATCGGCGGCTTGAAGGAAGACGTGCCCGACAATTTCGTCGAATTGATGAATGAGCTGATGCCGATTCTCCGGGACGACGTGGAACAGAGCGATCGCATTCTCACCTTCAATGAGATTTTCCTGTCTCGGCTCAAGGATGTAAGCCCGATTGCAGCCGACGAGGCCATTGCCCTCGGTTTGACCGGCCCAATGCTGCGCGCTTGTGGCTACGAGTATGACGTGCGCAAGGCCCAACCGTATTCCGTCTATGACCGCTTCGATTTCGAGGTTCCGGTGGGGCTGGACGGCGACTGCTGGGATCGCCATTGGGTGCGGGTCCAGGAGATGTACCAATCACTGTGGATAGTGGAACAGGCCATGGCGCAGCTGCCGGACGGGCCGGTGGCGTCGCCTTTGGGACGCCGGCTCATCCGCCCGCCGTCCGGGGAAGCATACATCCGCGCCGAGAACCCCCGGGGCGAAATCGGCGTCTATCTGGTGAGCGACGGCACCGACAAACCCTATCGCCTTAAGGTGCGGCCACCGTCGTTTTGCAACCTGTCAGCCCTGCGCCGCCTGCTGGTCGATACCTGGCTGGCCGACAGCGTGGTTGTGCTGGGCTCGCTGGACATCGTGCTGGGTGAGGTTGACCGGTGAGTTTTCTGATCAGCATCGGCTGGAGCGCCCTCGGCCTGGCGGTCATGTTCGCCGTGCTGTCGGTGGTGGTGCTTTCGATGGTATGGCTGGAGAGAAAGGCACTGGGCCGGCTCCAACTGCGCTACGGCCCGACCCGTACCGGAAAGTTCGGCCTGCTGCAGCCCATCGCCGATGCCATCAAGCTGATCGTCAAAGAGGACATAATCCCCAACGATTCTGAAAAGGCCATTTTCTGGGTCGCGCCGGTTATCGTTGTGGTATCCGCTTTCGTTATTTGGGTAACCATTCCTGGCGGCGATGGCGTGGTCATCAAGAATTTGCCACTGGGTCTGTTTTACATCATCGCGTTTGCCGTGATCGGCATCCTCGGCCTGGTACTGGCGGGTTGGGGGTCGGCCAACAAGTATGGCATCATGGGCGGGTTGCGGTCCGCAGCGCAGTTGATTTCCTACGAAATCCCTGTCGTCCTCGTGGCTGCCGCTGTAGCCATCCTCGCCGGGTCCCTGGATCTACAGGTAATCGTTGCCAAACAGTCTGCTTACCCGTATCTTGTGGTCCTGCCCTTGGGCCTGGTGATCTTTTTCATAGCGGGTCTGGCGGAGGTCGGGCGGACGCCGTTCGACATTTACCATGCGGAGAGCGAGGTCGTGGGCGGTCCGTTTGTGGAGTATAGCGGCGCCCACTGGTCGGTGTTTTTCCTGGCCGAGTACATCAACACCTTCGCCATTGCCGCACTGACGGCACTGCTGTTCCTGGGCGGTTGGGGCGGCCCGGCCCTCCCTGACGTGGTGTGGTTCCTGTTCAAGACTTATGCGGTGGTGCTGGTCGTATTCTGGGTGCGCGGCACGTTTCCGCGCCTCCGCATCGACCAGTTGATGGCTTTCGCCTGGAAAGTGATGGTACCCCTGTCCTTCTACACCGTTATCATTGCCGCCGTGTACCGGTTCTATGGTTTGCCCTGGTGGAGCCTGACTCTCCTGTCGCTTCTTGGCCTCGCGGTCGCCGGCTGGATCATTTACCGTCGTATGACTGCCCCCGCGCGCCGAGTCGTGCAGATTCAACAGCGGTTAGCGGCGCGGCGTCGCGCCTCCCCTGCGCCGCGCACGTAGCCGCCGTTGCTGGTATGATATTGGCAGACTGTTGAGACGCCGAACCATGACCACCCAAACGCGCAAAATAACCGTGGACGAGTTCTGGGAGATGGCCGCCGATCCCGGCCACCGCTACGAACTGGTCGATGGAGAGTTGTTTGATATGGATGGCAAGCCCGGGCACGGCAGGGTGACGGGGGAAATTTACCTTTTGCTGAGGGGCCATGTCAGGCATAACAACCTTCCCCTGGATGTTGGCGTCAATACCGGGTTCCAGATGGGGCCGTTTACCCTGCGCTTCCCTGATGTTCATGTAACGTCCTGGGAACGAATGGCAGAGTACGATGAGAGTAGCCCCGGCTGGCCCCGTTTCGCGCCGGACGTGGCTATTGAGGTGGTTTCGGCCAGCAATACGCCGGCGGAACTTGCCCGCAAAGCCGGGGAATATTTTGCTAACGGTACCCGGGCCATGTGGATTGCCGATCCCGGCCCGCGCACGGTGGCCGTCCGCCGGCCCGAAGCCGCCGAGCGAATTTTCAGCATCGGTGATATTGTGTCCGGCGAACCGGAAATACCCGGATTCACTTGCGATGTTGCCGATATTTTTGCCGTGATGGATCGTATTCCATCGCCCGCGGAGGGGACCTGATCATGCTGGAGAGCCTCAAGGGAATGATGCTCACGCTGGCGTCCACGGTAACCGGTCTCCGGAGGCCGGTAACCCAGCAGTACCCCAAGCAGGCTACGCCGGTCAAACCGCGCTTTATGGGTTTTCCGGCGCTGACGTGGGACGGCGAGATAAGCGAACCCTACTGCACCGGCTGCATGGTTTGCATCCGCAACTGCCCCACCCAGTGCATGTCGGCCAGCATGATGGACAATCCCAAACACGCCGACGGAGACAGCAGCCGCCGGAAGATCGTCGATTACTTTGAAATCAACCTGAACCGTTGTATATTGTGCGGAATTTGTGTCGAGTACTGCAATTTCGACGCCATCGTTATGAGCCATGAGCACGAAATGAGCACCTACGCTCGCAACGGGGATCGGGTGGATCTGCCGGCGTTGCTGGAAATCGGCAAGAAATACCAGGACGCTACCGACTGGATTCCGCCAACCGTTCTGGCCAAGCGCAAGGCCGACGCTGCCAAAGCCGCCTCCGGTGATTCCGCCGAAGCATCTGACGACTGAGCCCGGTGCGCTCAGCTCGTCCGCAGAGGATAAAAGTGCCCAGAGAAGACGAACGTTTCCGCAACCTGTCGCCCCGGCACCCGCAGTACTGTACTTGCGTAGAGTGCGTTGAGAAGCGTCTAAACAGGGGCGAATCCAACCCGGTGGAGCGCGTTGGCGGATTCGTGGGCAAATTGGCCGGCAAGGCCGCCAAAGCCGGCAAGATTGGCAAAGGCAAGAAACGTGGCAAGTCCGGTGGGTCCGGCAAGGCTAAGGGCCGCTCGCGTGCCGTTGGCGAACCGGTCCGCAAACACAAGGCCGATTGCGAATGCGCTACCTGTACCCTCCTCAAATCCATCTGATCGCCTGAACGAGATCCTGTTCCGGTTCACTCGCCTGTCCAGCAATGCCGCAACTGTATTCAACGTCACACCGCCGGAGCCGCCGACCGGGCGGCTCATACTTTGCCACCTCGACCGGATTCATTCGCCGGCCCAGCCGGCCGTAAGGACCTTTGGTCGTGCAGCTTGCCCTGTTCACCATCGTGGCAATATTCACTCTCGGCGGCGCGTTGGGCGTGGTGGCTACTCGCAACGTAGTCCACGCCGCCCTGTTCCTGTTGCTTTCCCTGTTGGGGGCTGCCGGAGCTTACCTGCTGCTGTTCGCAGAATTTCTCGCGCTGGTCCAGGTTTTGATCTACGGGGGCGCGATCATCATCGTAGTGCTGTTCGCCGTAATGCTGACCCGTTCCTCCGAGTACCCACGCATCACCGACAACAAGCAGTGGCCCCTGGCCCTCCTCACGGCAGCGGCGCTGTCCGGCGTGCTGGGAGCAGCGTTCTGGCTGGCCCCGGAAGTTGTTGCTGAACCCCAGGCTCCTGCCTTCACCGACTTGGCGGCATCGTTGTTCACCAAATGGGCCTTGCCCTTTGAGATAGCCTCGCTGGTGCTCCTGGTTGCCTTGATCGGCGCCATCATCATTGCCCGCGCCCAGAACGTTGATGCTCCCACCGATGCGTCGTCGGATGGCGAAGGGTAGCCGCGATATGGTTCCGCTGCTGTATTTCCAGCTTTTGGGAGCGGCCCTTTTTGGCATCGGCCTTTACGGAGTGTTGGCGCGGCGCAGCGCCGTCCTGATTGTCCTGTCCATCGAGTTGATGCTGAACGCGGTCAACATCAACCTGATTGCCGCTGCCTCCTACCTAAACGGCATCGGCAGGTTCGATGCGTTTGACGGCCAGATAATCGCAATCTTCGTTATCACCGTGGCGGCTGCCGAGGTCGGCTTGGCGTTCGCCATTATCCTGCGAATGTACCGGAACCGCGGCACCGTCAACGTTGACGAAATCAACATCCTGAAGTGGTGATATGCCGCTGGCCTTTTTGATTCCCGTATTTTCATTCGTCGCCTGCCCGCTGATTATCCTGTTCCAGCGCTGGTTGCCCGGACGCGGCGCGCCTTTGGCCATCCTGGCGATCGGCGGCGGGTTCGTGGTGTGGGCGCTGGCCACTATCGGATTCCTGGGCGCGTCACCGGATAACCCCGCCTGCGACGTGAGCCATATCACTGGCGCTTTGACTTGTCATTTCAGCACCGCCTGGTTCACGGCAGGTGTGCCCGGCAGCGAAATCACCGACGTGATCCGCCTTGATTGGGGAATCCTGATTGACCCGCTGACCATCGTGTTGCTGGGCCTGATTACCTTCGTTGCCCTGGGAGTGCAACTCTATTCGCTGGAGTACATGAAGGGCGATCCTCGATTCGGCTGGTACTATGCTTGGCAGGCGCTGTTCGTAGCCGCGATGTTAACCCTGGCGCTGGCCGACAATTTCCTGCTGTTGTACATCGCCTGGGAGCTGGTGGGCCTGTGCTCTTACCTGCTCATTGGGTTCTGGTTTGAAAACCCAGGCCCCCGTGAAGCCGCCAAAAAAGCTTTTGTAGTTACCCGCATCGGCGACGTGGGCTTGCTGGTAGGCATCCTGCTGTTGTGGCTCAACGTGGGCAGTTTCAGCATGACCGAGGCTTTTGCGGCGGTGGAGTCCGGCGCAATAGGCGCGGGCACTACCACGGCGGTCGCCATCCTGCTGCTGTTGGGCGCGATGGGCAAGTCGGCGCAATTCCCGTTCCACGTGTGGTTGCCAGACGCCATGGAAGGCCCCACACCGGTCAGCGCGCTGATCCACGCCGCCACCATGGTCATTGCCGGCGTTTATCTGGTAGCGCGCGCGTATCCCATATTCGCCGCCTCCCCCGAAGCCTTGTTGATTATCGCGATCATCGGAATCATCACCGCCCTAGGGGCCGCCACCATTGCCCTGGTGTCCACCGACCTCAAGCGCATCCTGGCCTATTCCACAGTATCCCATCTGGGCTTGATGATGCTGTCGTTGGGCGCGTTGGGCTGGACGGCGGCGGTGTTCCATCTGATGGCCCACGGTTTCGCCAAGGCCCTGCTGTTCCTGGGCGCGGGCAGCGTGATGCACGGCGTGGGCGCGCACGGCGACGTGGACATCCGCAGGGTTGGGGGACTGCGCCGCGCAATGCCCATAACCGCCGTCGCATTCTCCATCGGCGCGCTGTCCCTGGGCGGCATACCGATTCTGTCCGGCTTTTGGAGCAAGGACGAAATCCTGTTGGGTGTTTCCCATCACCTGCCGGCCATCTTCATCGTGCTGGCGTTCTTGACCGCATTCCTCAGCGCCCTGTACATGGCACGGGCCATGTTCATAGTTTTCTTCGGGCAGGAAGGTGAGGACAGCCACCACGCTCACGAGTCGCCGATTCTGATGACCGGGGTGCTGTCCGTGCTGGCGGTTCTGGCCGTGGGGTTCGGCTGGATCGCCTTCAACTGGCCGGGAGCATTTGGCGGGTTCGGCAGCTTTGTGTTCTACGACCATGCCGAAGGATTCCACTTCAATTTCTTGATCGCCGGGCTGTCCATCGTGCTTGCTGTCGCCGCGTTTGCGTTGGCCTGGCTGGTGTACGTACGGCGCGGCTGGTCCCACGAACCGCTGCGCGCCAGGTTCACCCCGGTTTTGCGCGTCGTGGAGAACCGCTACTACGTTGATGAGACTTACCAGTGGGTCATCGACCGGGTAGTCCTGACGGTGTCGGCGGCGTTGGCGTTCTTTGACCGCGCGGTGGTTAACGACGTGGGAATCAACGGCCCGGGCGACGTGGTGCGGAGGGTTGGCGTAGCACTGCGGCTGCACGTAACCGGCCATGTGTATTCGTATGCGCTGGTGGTCGCCGTCGGAGTCATCGCGCTGGCGATTTTCTGGTGGCTGCGGTCGGTGTAGGTCAGAGCGCTGCTACGTATGTGGACTAACTTCGACCAGGTATCGTTGCTGCTACTCGTCCTTGTGCCGTTGGCCGGGGCAGTGCTGGCGATGTTTCTGCCCAAAGACCGGCCCAGGGACGCCTGGCAGTTCGCCATTTTCGTCGCTGCCATCTCATTCATCCTGTCCGTCATTGTATTCGTGCGGTATGACTACGGCGCGGAAGCTCGGGACCTCCAATTCGTCCGTGCATACCCTTGGATTGGTCACCCCCTCAACATAACGCTGGACCTGGGGCTCAATGGCATCGGCGCGCCGCTGGTGCTGCTCAACGGCATTGTGCTGCTGGGCGCGGTGCTGATCAGCCAGACCATCACCCGACGGACGCGGGATTTCTTCGTGTTGCTGCTGGCGTTGGGATCCGGCGTGTTCGGCGTATTCATCGTCCGAGACTTGTTCTTCCTGTTCTTCTTCTACGAGTTGGCCGTGCTGCCCATGTATCTGCTCATCGGCGTTTGGGGCAGCAGCACCGATTTCGGCACGTTCCTGCGCACGAAAGAATACGGCGCAATGAAGCTGATGCTGGTGTTGGTGGCGGGCAGCGTCCTTATCTGGATTGGCATACTGGCGTTGTACGTGGCATCGTCTCAGGCCGGTAACCCCACGTTCAACATCGACACGCTGGCGCAACTGCGAGAGGGCGGAGCGTTCTCCCGAACCCTGGAATTGTGGGTGTTCCCGCTGTTCGCCGTTGGGTTCGGCATCCTGGCCGGCTTGTGGCCCTTCCACACCTGGTCGCCCGACGGCCACGTCGCTGCCCCCACCGGCGTCAGTATGCTCCACGCCGGCGTGCTGATGAAGCTCGGCGCCTTCGGTATCATCCAGGTCGGAATGATCCTGACACCTACAGGCGCGGAAGTGTGGATGCCGGTACTCATCGGGCTGGGCACCGTCAACGTAATCTACGGCGCAATTTCCGCGTTGTCTCAAAACGACCTGAAATACGTCATCGGCTATTCCAGCGTCAGCCACATGGGATACGTGCTGATGGGTATCGCTACGCTGCACCCGGTGGGCTTGGCCGGCGCGGTGTTGCAGATGTTCTCCCACGGCATCATGACGGCCCTCATGTTCGCCATGGTCGGCGCGATTTACGAGCGGGCGCACATCCGCGATTCGTTCATCCTCAACGGCCTGATCAAGCGCATGGGCGTGACCACGTTCTTCTTTGCCATCGCCGGCCTGGCGTCGCTGGGCCTGCCTGGTCTCAGCGGGTTCATCGCCGAGTTCATGGTGTTCACCGGGGCGTTCCGCGCCGAGTTGACGGTGTTCGACTGGGTATTCCGCACTTATCCACTGGCCGTGCTCGGTGTCATCGGCGCGGCCATCACCGCCGTGTACATCCTGCGCCTGCTGGCCCGTTCGTTCTTCGGGGAGGCGGATCCGCAATGGGACCATCTGACCGACGCCAGCCCGGTGGAGAAGGGAGTCGGCGCGGCCTTTGTACTTATACTCATCGCGGTGGGGGTCTGGCCGGCCCCGCTGCTCAACGTCATCAACACCGGCGTCGAAAGCGCCCTTTCCGCGTTCTAAATCCCGTCCGTCATTCCGGCGAAGGCCGGAATCCGGAGACCGAAAATCACAAATGCCCACCGAACTGACCTCAAATCTCCACCTGCTCACGCCTGAGTTCGCCCTCACGGCATTGGCTTTCCTTGTGTTCACGGTGGACCTGTTCTTGCCCGAACGCAGCAAGGAATGGCTGGCTGGCCTGTCCGTGGTCAGTCTGTTGGCAGTCATGGTGATTGCCCTGCTGATGCAACCCACCGCCAGCGTGGAGCTTTACGGCGGTCTGATCGTTGTTGACGGATTTAGTCTGTTCTTCAAGATATTTTTCATGGCCATCGGCGTCGGGATCATTGCCCTGTCCTGGGAATACGCACGGGACCGGTTGCAGCACCGGGGCGAGTTCTACGGCCTGTTGCTGTTCTCCATTCTGGGCATGAACCTGCTGGCGATGTCGCGAGAACTGCTTACGGCCTACATCTCGCTGGAGTTGCTGTCGTTCAGCCTGTACGTGATGGTCGCCTATGGGCTGCGGGAGGCGCGCTCGAATGAGGCCGGCATCAAGTACATCATCATCGGCATCCTGTCGTCGGCGATCATGCTCTACGGGTTGAGCAACATCTACGCCGCTTTGGGGACGACGTACTTCTCAGGCATCGCCGCGGAGCTCGCGTCGTCGGGTTCGGCAAGTCCGGTACTGTGGGTGGGCGTGGCGTTGCTGGTGGTAGGTTTGGGGTTCAAGCTGTCCGCCGTGCCGTTCCACATGTGGGCGCCCGACGCCTATGAGGGGGCACCACTGCCGGTAACCGCCTACCTCGCCATCGGATCCAAGGCTGCGGCGTTCGCTTTGACCCTGCGCCTGTTCGCCGAGGCCATAGCCCCGGCAGTCAACCTGTGGGGCGAGTGGCAATTGGTCATCGCAGTGCTGGCGGCCATCACCATGCTGTTGGGCAACCTGGTGGCGTTGGCGCAGCGTAACCTGAAACGGCTGATGGCCTACAGCAGCATCGGACACGTGGGCTATGCCCTGGCGGGCGTCGCCGTGCTGGGCAGCGATTTCGCGCTGGCGGCCAAAGCGGTCATCTTCTACCTGGTGGTGTACGCGGTTACCAACCTGGTGGTGTTTGCCGGCATCACCGCTTATTACAACCGGGAGGGCAGGGACGACATCGCGGATCTGGCCGGCCTGGCCGACCGCCAGCCCTTCACGGCGGCGGCCATCGCCATCGGGCTGTTCTCGCTGGCCGGATTGCCGATATTTGCCGGGTTCACCGCCAAGTTCTACCTGTTTGCCGCCGTCGCCGATGGCGGGATGCTGTGGCTGGCCGGGGTCGCTATTTTCACCAGCCTGGTATCGCTGTACTACTACCTGCAAGTGCTGCGGCAGATGTACATCGAGTCGCCCGCGCATGATAACCACGACGATGCGGCGCACCAAGCCCACGACGATCACGATGACATCCACCAGCACGCCGCCCACGACGAGCCGCCCGTTCCGCCGTTGCAGCGCCCGTCGTGGCTGCTGGCCGGAACCATGGGTGTTGGGCTGCTGGTGGTAACGTGGCTGGGCGTATATCCAAGGCCGCTGCTGGGGTTGATTGAGATGGCGAGCGCGGCGATAGTGCCACTGGGATAAACTGGATCAATAACTCTAGGTAATGAAGAAATGTAGGGGCGAATCACCATTCGCCCCTATGGGGCAAAAAGCTGGAGGTATAACCCCCATGATCATTGCGGTAATCGGCAATTTCGACCCCCCGCCACATGTGTACGCCCTGGCCGAGCAGGTCGGCAAGGAACTGGCCCGGCGTGGCATGACGGTGGTTTGCGGCGGCTTGACCGGGGTGATGGAGGCGGTTTGCAAGGGGGCTAAGTCGGAGGGAGGGACCACTATCGGGATTCTGCCCAGCGGTTCCCCGCACACTGCCAATGAGTACGTCGATATTCCCGTGGCCACCAACATGGGATATGCTCGGAATGTGGCGGTGGTCAGCACGGGGCGCGCTGCCATCGCCGTGGGCGGCGCGTTTGGCACGCTGTCGGAAATCGCTTACGCGCTGAGCTACGGCATTCCGGTGGTGTCGCTGAACAGCTGGCCGCTGACCGTGCGGGGCGACGGCCTGCCCGTGGGCGACGGCTATATGGTCGCCAATAACCCGGTGGACGCCGTTGACAAGGCCATCGCCGCCGCTGAAGCCCGCACCGAACCCACCGGCACCGTCGTGTTCTCGGAACCCATCAGCGGAGAAGCCTGATGCCTGAAACCACCATCTCCTCCATCATCGCCCGTGAAGCCCTGGACTCTCGCGGCAATCCTACCGTTGAGGCTGAAGTCGCCCTGTCCGACGGTAGCGTGGGGCTGGCCCTTGTTCCATCGGGCGCCAGCACCGGCAGCTACGAAGCTCTGGAACTGCGCGATGGCGACGCGGCCCGGTTCGGCGGCAGTGGGACGCTTACCGCCGTCGCCAACGTGAATCATCGCATCGCGCCGGCCCTGGCCGGCGTGTCGCCTTTTGAGCAGCCTGACGTTGACCGACGGCTCAACGAACTGGACGGGACGGATGACAAGAGCGGCCTGGGGGCCAACGCCGTGCTGGCAGTGTCTATGGCGGTGGCGCGGGCTGCGGCGGTGTCGGCGCACGGCGGCTCGCTGTGGCGGCATCTGTCAGCTGGCGGAGAGGTGAGCCTGCCTGTGCCGCTGCTCAACATCCTCAACGGGGGACGCCACGCCTCCAACTCCGCCGACGTGCAGGAGTTCATGGTTGCCCCGGCCGGTTTCGACCGGTTCTCGGACGCCCTCCGCGCCGGTGTGGAGATCTACCAATCATTGAAGTCGATTCTCCGGCAGGGCGGCCACAACCTGAACGTGGGCGACGAGGGTGGCTTCGCGCCCTCCCTGCCCTCCAATCGAGACGCCATTGAGGTGGTGCTCCAGGCTATCGAATCGGCCGGCTATCGACCTGGTGAACAGGTTCACATCGCGCTGGACGTGGCGGCGTCCGAGCTATGGAACGGCGACGCTGGTCGCTACGACTTGGAGCGGGAGGGCGTGTCGCTGACGGCTGGCGAGTTGGTGGACCTGTACGCCGGATGGTGTAGCGAATATCCCATCATCAGCATCGAGGATGGGCTGGACGAGGATGACTGGGACGGCTGGGCTACCATGACCCAACGGCTGGGCAGCTCCGTGCAACTGGTGGGCGACGACCTGCTGGTGACCAACATCGGGCGTTTGCAACGGGGCATCGCGGAGTCCGCCGGCAACGCGATCCTGCTCAAGCCCAACCAAATCGGCACGCTGTCCGAAACCCGCGCGGCCCTGGATACAGCCCGCAACGCCGGCTGGACCGCCGTGATGAGCCACCGCTCCGGCGAAACCGAGGACACTACCATCGCCGACCTTGCCGTTGCCTGGAACGTGGGCCAGATCAAGACGGGGGCGCCGGCCCGTTCCGAGCGCGTCGCCAAGTACAACCGGCTGCTGCGGATTGAGGCGGAGCTGGGCAGTACGGCACGGTACGCAGGGGTGGAGGTGTACCGAGGGAAGGCAGTTAGCGGATAAGGTTCCCCAATAGGGAGCAGTTACCAGTCCAAACTCACGACAACATGGCTTTTAATGCCAAGAAGCCTGTTCCAACGGCAGCCATGATGAAAACAATGGTTGTGAACGCGGAGTGCCCATCCCATGGAATCGCCAATGTCCACAGCGCCGTCCATAGGATTGCAGCACCGGTCCCGGCTAGTAGGGCCGATACGAACGCTGCCAGCAGGCCTGTCATATCATCCTCCTGGTCCAGTGCTTTGATCTTCGGGTGACGTGGAATCTTCTCTGATCCGTAGGTTGGGGCGTCGTCTATTTTTGTGTGTCCGTCGCAACCTGCCCCTGCCCACATTGTTGATGATAGTTATTTTCGTTATCGGGGTCGCCTGCTGTGGTAGTACGCCGACTGCTTTCGCATCATCGTCTCCGATAGGTCGGATGCGACGATACAAGGCAACCAAGATTCCAAACGTTACCGAGATACCCGTAATTATTCTTTCAGCTGTTAACCATTCCGAAAAAGTGTCGAACAGATCTTGTAGAAGCAAATCCCAATACCATCCAAATCATGCTAGGCAGTGGCTAACTCTGACTATACCAGTCGTTGGCGCACTTTATCAAACCGTCCCGCCGCGCCGTTGCGGTGGTATAATCGCCACCGCCAGGCGCGCTGCGTCTCGCCTGTCAACTACCAATTGGCCACTACTGAACTGACGGGAGGCACACCGAGATGGCGACGCGCATCGGTATCAACGGCTTTGGCCGCATTGGGCGGCTGGTGGCACGCGCGGCCCTTTCCGACACTTATCAGGATCGGCTTGACCTGGTGGCGGTTAATGGTACCGGAGACACCGATACCGCTGCCCACCTGTTCAAATACGACAGCACCTACGGTCCTTACGCGGGAACCGTGGGAACCGACAACGGCAATCTCGTCTTCGACGGCAAGACCATCCGCAAATTTCAGGAACCCGACCCAAACAACATACCCTGGTCGGAGATGGACGTTGACATCGTGGTGGAATGCACCGGGGTCTTCACGGATGCCGCCAAAGCCGCCGCCCACATTGACAGTGGCGGCGCCAAAAAGGTGATCATCTCCGCACCGGCCCGTGGCGCAGATGCCACCATAGTACTTGGCGTCAACGACGAGGTGTACCAGGGCGACGAACATCGCATCATTTCCAACGCTTCATGCACCACCAACTGCTTCGCGCCCATGGTCAAGGTGCTGCACGACGCGTTTGGCATTGAGCGCGGGCTGATGTCCACCATCCACGCTTACACTAATGACCAAAGCATCTTGGACCGCAACCATCGGGACCTGCGACGCGCCCGAGCCGCCGCTCAGAACATCGTACCGACCAGTACCGGGGCGGCCCGCTCCGTGGGCGTGGTGCTCCCTGAGTTGGAAGGCAAGCTGCACGGCATCGCCTATCGAATACCCACCTCCGTGGGATCCGTGACCGACTTCGTAGCCGACCTGAAGCAGAACGTCACCAAGGGTGACATCAACGCCGCGTTCAAAACGGCGGCGGAAGGTTCCCTCAAGGGCATACTGGAATACACGGAAGATCCTATCGTCAGCTCGGACATCCGAGGCAATACTCACAGCTGCATCTTCGACGGCCTGAGCACCATGGTGCTGGACGACAACATGGTCAAGGTCATGGGCTGGTACGACAACGAGTGGGGCTATTCCTGCCGCACAGCCGATCTCTGCTGCATGGTGGGCGGGTAGGAGTTTATTGATCTACATCGGCATTCCCGCGAAAGCAGGAATCCATAAGCACGACAGCCGGCCGACGCTCCCTTGGGAACTTTCCTGTCTCTAATTCCTGCCCCCCTACGACATTTGTGGGGGGCTAATTTTTTACTGGTGGCGCTGCTGGCGGTTGCGTTGGCGTTGCGCCTGTACGGGATTGACTGGGATGACGGCCACGGTTTCCATCCCGACGAGCGGTCGTTCTACATGCGTGCCGGGGACATGCTGTGCCTGCTCACGGCCGGCCCGGATACCGACGGCCCATACTGTTCAGCACCTCATCTCCGCTCCCTGTTAGCCGGCGATCAATTCGACGGCTTGGAACCGGGGCTGCCGAATCTCCAAACCGCGCTGTCCGCCGAGCGCAGCCCGCTGAACCCTCGCTGGTTCCCTCTGGGCAGCGTACTCATCTACGCGCTGGTGCTGGCGCGCACCCTGTTGGAACCTTTCGTTGATTGGGGGATCATGGAGCTCAGGTTCGCGGGACGGACACTGGCTGCGCTTGCCGACGTTGGTTCCGTGTGGCTACTTTACGTGATTGGCCGGCGCGTGTACGGCAAATGGACCGGCATCCTGGCCGCCACCTTTACCACCTTCGCGGTTATTCACATCCAGCACGCCCACTTCTATCGCCCTGAGCCGTTCACGGTGTTGGCATCGCTGGGCGCGTTGTGGGCGATGCTCCGGTTCATAGAATCCGGCCGGGCCCGCGACGCCGCGCTGCTGGGCGGGTTGGTGGGCTTGGCCATGGCGCCCAAAGTGTCGGTAGCCCCGGTCCTTGCGCCTCTTGTCTTTACGTTTCTCTGGGTCGCTAAAGACCGAGCCGGACGCGACTGGACACAGTTGCGGCCCTGGGACATTGCCCGAATCGTTCCGGTTGCTGCCCTGGCCGGCATGACCGCGTTAGCGGCGTTCTTCATCACCACGCCCTACGCCTTCCTGGACTTTGCTAATTTCAGCGGCGACATACGGGAGCAGGCCGGCATGGCCGGGGAAGCGGGTCGCTTTCCGTTCACCTGGCAGTATGCCGACACGCCGGCTTTCCTGTACCAGATTCGACAAACAGCGGTCTGGGGGCTAGGTCTCCCCTTGGGCGTCGTCGCGTGGGTGGCGGCTCCGGTAACGGCATGGTTCGCCTGGCGCGGCGGTATGACTCAACGCTCCGACCTGTTGCTGTTGGCTTGGGCGGTTCCCGCTTTCGTGTTCCTGGAGCTGTTCGAGGTCAAGTTCGTGCGCTACGTGTTTCCGCTGATGCCGTTTTACATCCTGATGGCGGCGCGGATGCTGGTGGCCTTTGTGGTCTGGGTCGGGAGCCGTCGTCGGTTGCCGGTCGTCGGGGGCGGCGAGTCTGCGCCAGACGACGCGCCGTTCTCGGAGGAATGGCACGCCACGCCTCCTACTGTGGGCGATGATCTGATCTTCGACGAACCGCTGTTTGGCGACGAACCCTACGGCGACGCGCCTTTTTCGGAGGAGTGGCACGCTACGCCGCCGCTGGCCGGCGCAACCGTCCTGACAAACGGACCACAGCAATCCTCTTCACCCGTCATTGCGAGTGCAGCGTGGCAATCCCGTTGGAATGCAATAGGCTCTCTCATCAACCGCTATGCCTATCCCGCCAGCATCGCTACCGTCACTATCGTATTGATGACGACGGTCCTCTATGCCATCGCGTTCGTTGGCGTCTATGGCCGCACTCACACCGCCATTGCCGCCTCGGACTGGATTAACGGCAACGTTCCCCGCAGTGCCTCCATCATCAACGGTGGTTCCTACTGGGATGAGCAGATACCGAACCTGCGCGGTTACGATGTCTGGACGTTCCCTGCCTATCATCCCGAGCGTGATCTCGACAAAATTCCCGAGCTGATTGAACGGTTGGCCGACGCCGGCTACGTGGTTTTCTATTCCAACCGCGCCTACGGTTCGGTGGCGCGCCTGCCCGATGAGTTCCCGCAGAGTTCCACGTTCTACCGCCTGTTGTTCTCGGGCGATCTGGGCTATCAACTGGAACGGGCATTCACCTCATACCCGACGCTGGCCGGCGTCCATCTGCGGGACGATCCATACGGGCGGGCCGGGCTGGCAACGCCGCCCATCGCGCCGGGCGGCAACGACGGTCAGCCCGACGGCGTCGTAATCAATCTGGGATACGCCGACGAAAATGTCATCGGGTATGATCACCCACCAGTGTTGATTTTCCGCAACGTGGAGCAACTGACGGAGCGGCAGATACGGGAAAGGATCGATACCGCAGCGGAGTCTGCCGCATCAACCCAGGCTCCACTGATGCTATCGCCCTCCGCGCTGAAGACGCAGCGCTCGGGCGGCACCTGGTCAGATCTTTTTGACCGGGAAGGTTGGGCCAATCGTACGCCCTGGCTTTCGTGGCTGCTGGTGATCGAGCTGATTTGCCTGGTTGCTTTCCCGTTTGCCTGGTGGCTGATGCGACCGCTGCCCGACCGGGGGGTGCTGTTTGCCCGCACGCTGGGTTTGCTGCTGGTGGCGTGGGTAGCCTGGTGGCTGGTCAACGCCGGCGTCATGCGCTTTTCGATGGGCACCGTGTGGGTGGCGATGTTCGTCGTTGCTATACCATCCGCCGTTGTCCTCTGGCGACACTGGCGGCTGATGCTTGATTGGCTGCGTGAAAAATGGCGCTTGGTGATCACTGCCGAGGCGCTGTTCCTGCTGGCCTATCTCGCGTTCGTACTGGTGCGCGCCGCTAATCCGGACCTGTGGCACCCGTGGCGCGGCGGTGAAAAGCCCATGGAACTGGCCTACTTCACGGCGGTTGCCCGCTCGTCAGTGTTCCCGCCATACGATCCGTGGTTCAGTGGGGGTTATCTGAACTACTACTACTGGGGATATTTCATCCTCTCGATTCCGGTGCGGCTCATCGGCATCCCGCCGGCTACCGCGTTCAACGTTGCGGTGCCCCTGCTGTTTGCGTTGACGGCAACGGGCGTCGGCTCGCTGGTGTACAACCTGGTAGCGGTCTCGTCATTCCGGCGGAAGGCGAAATCTGCAACGTCTTTGTCGCTAGGGATTCTGGATTCCCGCTTTCGCGGGAATGACAGGGAGGTACGCGGGAGTGACGGAGAGGTGCTAGGGAACGACGGAGGGCTACGAGGGAGTGTTGGTTGGCGAGTAATGAGGTGGGTTCCCTGCGGGGCAGCTGTCGCCGGTATTGCCGCCGCCGTCATGGCTACCGTGTCGGGCAATCTCGACGGCGTTGTCCAATTGGGGGAGATGGCCCAAAGAAAGATGCAGGGCATGGCTGCGCCCCTCTCGAGTTTCGATTTCTGGCGCAGCAGCCGAGCGATTTCTGAGACCCCGGAATTTGAGTCATCGCGGCTTACCCCCTGGCTTGATGCGGACAATTTCGTCGAAACGGGATTTCACATCACCGAGTTTCCGTTCTTCACTTTTCTCTTTGCCGACCTCCACGCGCACATGATGACGATGCCTTTCGCCGTACTGGCATTGGCGATGGGTTTCGCCCTGACTGTTGGTTTGAGCGGGGCATCTTTGCGTGCCTCATGGCCTTGGGTTGCAGTCTTTGTACTCGCCCTGGCGGTGGGAAGTCTGTGGGCGATCAATTCGTGGGAGTACCCGGCCTACGCTCTGCTGATGCTCGGATGTGCTGCCGGGGCGGCATGGATGATGCCGGGGTCGCTCAGAACTCGCTTTTCCGTCGCGGCTATACTCGGCATGCTGGCGCTGGCGGTGAGTTATCTCGCTTTTCAACCGTTCCACGCCTCCAACGAAACCTTCGGGACCGGAATCGAGGCCACCCGTTGGCGCACGCCCATGTCCAGCTACCTGTTCATTCATGCCTTGCCGCTGCTTGCCGCTGCTTGCCTCCTGTTGGCTACTCTGCCCCGCGCCGTCGCTTCAGTCCTGGCGCCCGCGAAACGACGCCAACCTCTCGCGGCGCTGGATCAGTGGCTGCTGGTCTGGGCGAGTCTGGGCCTGATAGTGGCCTGCTATTTCTGGGCAGCGGGTTTCGTTACCGTAGGCTTCCTCACGGTCGCCCTCACACTGACGGCGTGGGCATTGACTGCCTGCATCGCTTCAAGAGAATACCCCGAGCGCCGCCCGGACCTGATGGCGCTGGGGATGCTGGCGATGGCCCTCACTATAGGTATCGGTGTTGACCTCGTGCGCGTAGAGGGGGACATTGCCCGCATGAACACTCTATTCAAGTATTACCTGGTGGCGTGGCTGTTGTTCGCTGCCTCCGGCGCTTACGGACTATGGCGCGGGTGGACGGCTTACACCAATCGCGGCGGATTGCAACGCCAACTGCGTTGGGCGGCTGCCGGGTTGGTTGCGCTGGTGATGGCCGGAACCCTGGTGTACCCAGCATTAGCCACTCCCGTGCGCATCGCGGACCGATTCAACCCCCTGCCGCTGACGCTGGACGGGGAAGCATGGATGCCGGCCGCCGTCTATCATCCCTCGGACTGGTGCGCCGAACAGCCCCTGGAACCCATCGCACTTAGATGGGATTACGGGGCGATTCGCTGGCTCCAGGACAACGTTTCAGGAACGCCCGTCGTGCTGGAAGGCCACGGCAGCCAGTATTGCTGGAATACCCGGATATCCCAGTACACTGGCCTGCCCACCGTTCTGGGTTGGCCCTGGCACCAGCAGCAACAGCGCAACGATGGCGACATAGTCGGCCGGCGCGCCCGAGACGTGGCGACGATCTACGGCAGTCCGAGCAATGTGCGGGCGCTGGAGTTGCTCGAACAGTATCGGGTCAGCTACATCGTCGTGGGAGCCCTGGAGCGCGGTTATTACGACAGCCGCGGAATCGCCAAATTTGATGCCATGAGCGACAAGGGACTTCTAACCCTGGCCTATGCCAACGACGGAACTCGGATCTACCAGGTTCCGGGCAATTAGGCGCTTTTGACCCTCCTGAACCCGTACCCTATAATCCCTATCGCTGCGCCGCCGCCCTATACTTGCTTCCGGCGGTGACCTGAGGTATCGCCAAGGAGGTACTACTGTGGCAATCGAATCCGTCCGCGTCGGTCTCATCGGCGCCGGCCGCAACACCCGAGACCGGCACATACCCGGTTTCAACGGCACTCCCGGCGTCGAGATCGGCGCCGTTGCCAACCGGTCCCGCGAGTCCGGCCAGCGTGTCGCCGACGCCTTCAACATCCCCACCGTCTATGACAGCTGGGAAGAGCTGCTGGAGGATGAGAGCCTGGACGCGGTTTGCATCGGCACCTGGCCTTACATGCACCGCACCCTGACGATGGCCGCTTTGGCTGCCGGCAAGCACGTCCTTTGCGAAGCGCGCATGGCGATGAACGCTGCTGAGGCTCACGATATGCTGTCCGCTTCGCAACAGACCCCTGGGTTGGTTGCCCAGATCGTGCCGTCGCCCATGAGCTTCGGAATTGACGACCTCCTGATCCGGCTGATATCCGATGGATTTCTGGGCGAGTTGGTGTCCGTTGATGTTCAGTCCCAGACCGGGTTCGCCGACCGCGATTCGACTATGCACTGGCGGCAGGATCGGGACCTCAGCGGTTTCAACATCTTGAACATGGGGATCTGGTACGAGGCTATGATCCGTTGGGTCGGCCGCGCCACGCAGGTAATGGCCATGAGCAAAATTACGGTTCCCCATCGCAGGGACGACGATGGCAACTGGCGATCCGTCACCATACCTGACACGGTGGACATTCTCTGCCGCCTCGCCAATGGCGCCAACGCCCACCTGCGTTTCAGCGCCTGCGCCGGCCTCTCGCCCGGCAACTCCGTGTGGCTGTACGGCACCGAAGGCACGATCCACGTTGACAACCGGATGCGGGTGTTTGGCGGCAAGCGCGGTGATTCCGAATTGCAGGAAATCGCCAACCCACCGGAAAGCCGTTACGGCTGGGCTGTGGAGGAGGAATTCATCGCGTCCATCCGCGACGGAGCGCCCGTCATGCGCACTTCCTTTAACATCGGTGTCCATTACATGGAGTGGACCGAAGCGGTAACCGCCAGCGCCCAAACCGGGGACGCGGTGTATTTGCCGTTGTAAGTCTGCGGTCTAACGCACAATTCGTAGGGGAGACGCATGCGTCTCCCCTACAGTTTTATCCTGTGCTACCGCAGGCTATCGGTCCACCAGGCACGCGATTGCCTGCGGCGCGGCCGTCGCCGCACGTTCCGAGAGCTCGGCGTCGTTCAGCGTAACGATGGGGTGCTCGATGATGGCCAGCCCGTATTCCGGGTCGCCGCGCATTCGGGACATGGCGTGCGCCTGGCTGATGAACGGGCGGGTGGTTAACACCGTGGACGGGATTCCCAGCAATTCGGTTTCCATTGCGTCGTGCACACTGCACGCGGTGCAGGACCCTCATTCAGCAGTGGCGTGTATTGCCACGTCGATGCTCTTGGCGGTGCGCTGCAAGTCCTCGATGCGCGCCGGCCATTGCCAGCCGCCCTTGTTGTGCTCAACGGTTCCCTTGATGTCGTACCGCTCTCCGATGATGGCGGCAATACGCCGCAGCAAATCCTCCGAATGAGGCTTGTTGTTGGCGAAAAGGCCAATTACCTTGCCGTCCAGCGTTGCCGGCCGCTGCGCCAGCCGCGCCGGCCCCTGCGGACCGTCATCGCGGGGGTCCAGGGTAACAATGGTGCCTTCCGGTGTGGTCATAACGAACCTCCTCTGATTTTCTTTCTGTTCAAAATCCGGTTGTGAGAGTGTCCAATAAGCTGGACGTGCATTTCAGGAGGGGGATGAGATTGTGAAGGAATTCCCCCTCACCCCAACCCTCTCCCACCAGGGGAGAGGGAGATTTTAGACACGCCCTAAGGGACTTGCACTTGGCGCGCAACCGAGCGGCTGCTGCCCCAGGTGCTGATGAGGCTGACGAACCCGCCGGCCATGCCGCCGCCGGGCAACACGGTGATCCGGTCGGCGTCGGCTACTACCGGAACCATGCGGTCGTGATCCAGCTCGTGGCCCATGCGGTGCCAGCGCATCCACTCCGCCACCGGGAGTTGGGCCTTGTCGTGCAGAAATTCGGCTACCTGACGCCGGCTCCAGCCGGCATCGGCAATATGGAGCATCGCCTCCGGGCTGATTACGCAGATTATCTCCGGCATTCCGGGGCCAAAGGCCAGCATCGAATGGGCCACGGTGGTCAGAAAGTCCGCGGGATCCCGGTCGCCGTGCAGGGTCACCTGCAACGGCCCCAGCGTAGCGTAAGCGGTGACTATCGTCGCGTCGCCGCCGTAGCCCAGTTCCGAGGCCAGCGACGGCCAGGGGCTGACGGCCAGGTTCTCGGGGAAGCAGAAGGTGATTTTGCCCGGATGCCCAAACGTGCTGTTGTCCATCACCACCGGAACGGAACCGTAGAAGTTGGCCTTAAACAGGTTGACCGCCCGGCCGATGGCGGCGTTGGCCCGGCTGCCGTTGCCCATCATCTCCACGCCCGGATTCATACCGATGGCGTCGGCGTAAGGGCCGCTGACCACCGTCAGCACGGTCACCCCGTTGGTGGACGTGCTGCTGGCGTGCAGGTTGAACGAGCGGTCGGCGATGGCCGACAGGGATGCCAGCACCACCGGAAAATGCTCGGGGAGGCAGCCGGCCATCACCGCGTTGACCGCCGCTTTACCGGCCGTGAACCGCTTTTGCCGGATCGCCTCGGTGCCCAGGTCGTGATCGGCGGACACGCCGGCGTAGTCCAGCATCGCCTGCACGCGCTCCGGAGTAGGCGGCACGATGGGCAGGCCGTCGGTGAGGCCGTTGTCGAAGTAGTAGTCCTGGGCGGCGCTCCAGTCGTCGAAACTGTGTGTGGTCACAAAATCCTCTCCTTGGCTAGTATGCCTAGCGCCATGCTGTGCCTTGCCGGTAGTCGGGCGCGTTCATTGGTAGCCGTATCACCACATTTCGGTCTCCCAGTCGAGACGCGATGCGAGGCCGTGACTCTACAATATCGCCGAAGTCCAGCGATGTGGTGATGATCGTGGGCAGGCGTTCTTCATAGCGATAGTTGATGATCTGAAATAGCTTATCTTCGGCAAAAGGAGTGCTGCGCTCAGTACCGAAATCGTCTAGCACCAATAAATCCGTCGTCTTGATACTTTCCAGCAGGTCGCCGGGCATCACTGGATTGTCTGGGGCGAAGGACGCGCGCAAGTGGTCGAGCAAGTCCGAAACTGTAGCAAAGAACACAATGTCGCCCTGTTGCTCCCGATAAGCAGCAGCGGCGACCGCGAGATGGGTCTTCCCCACCCCAACCTTGCCGTCCAAGAGTCTCCACTCGGTAGGATTTTCTTCTGTCCAGACCTTCATGCTGTGCAGCGCGAAGGACAGGCTATGTATGTCGTCCCTGTTCAAATCGCCTTTGCCTTCGGGATTGAAGGAGGTAAAAGTCATACGATGGCGCATACCTGAAGGAATCGCCCCGAATCTTCCGCCCGTGGTGCTTCCTACGCGGCTCAACGTGAGGAGCCGAGCGAACCCGTCTTCGGAAGACAACCGGGTTCGCAAAAACTCGTCAAGATGACCTACTTCACCCCGCAGCGTGACCACTGTGGGCAAGCGCGCCGAGTGGCGATAGGCCAACAATTGCATCAGCCGGTCCTGTCCCCAAGGACTGACTGGGCGCGTTGGTAGGTCATCTAGCACCAGCAAATGCGCCCCACGCACCTGTTCGAAAAGATCAACGAAGCTCAACTCGCTGTCGTCGTCAAACCCACCCCGCAGGTAATCCAGCAAGTCGGCGGCGGTGACGAAAAGGACCACTTCTCCCAGTTCAATTTGCCGGTTGGCTATGGCGGCCGCCAGAAATGTCTTACCGCTGCCGCTGGGTCCTGCGAAGGTAAGCCACCCTTCGGGCGCATCCGCATAGCGCTGAGCAGCTGTTAGTGCGCGATCAAAGACCGGCCGATCCGCCGCATTAGTAATGAATCCATCGGCGTCGTTGGTAGCAAAAGTGCAACGTCGCAACTGTCCGAGATTGCTATACCTTTCCAATCCAGCTACTCGGGTCTGCAACGTCTCACCAGCCGCTTGACACTGGCAAGGGAATATCTTGCCAAAGTCTGGATGGTTTAGCGGGACTCCACGTGATATCCAACCCATACCGGCGCAGATAGAGCATTGCTCACTTGGATTATCTATCGTCTGATTCCCAAGGTAAGCGTCCGTATCGTTCTCGGTAATCGTCCAAGTTGGTCTTGCGGCGATTCTGCGCAGAATCGAGCCTAGGCTTTCCATAGTCATTGCCCTGCCCTCGCTCTCGCCGCTGGCCACCTAGGGCAGACGCGACGGCCTGACGGCGCTCACTTTCCCACTGCTTGAGTTTGTCGTTGATGTAGCTCCAGCTCCGTTTGTTTTGCTCTGCCGCGATTGCGAAAGCGTCTTCAATCCAGCTGGACGGATATTCCTCTTCAGCGGCCTTCAACTGCTCAGCCATGCTGTGGCCGAAGGTACCGATGTGCCGTTCGTACAGAGAAAATATGTTATCACGCAGCGGTATTGCTGGCACTGGCCTCTCGGCCTTCGGCACCGTCGCCAGGCCGGTGCCCTTGCCGGCAATCTCGGCCGGCGTCAACGGCACCGATCCCGTTTCGGCCAGGTACTCCCGCGCCCGCTCGTCGTTGCTCAGCAGCCGCACGTCGCCGCCGATGCGAGCGGCGACCAGCGTTTCCCTGCTTAAAGCAGCCGCCAGAGCCTTGCGGATGGTGTCATCGCTGTCCAACTCTGCTGCCCGATGCAGGGCCACGTCATCCAGCAAGTCGTTTAGCGACAGTGACGCCGGCGTTCTGCCTCTGGCGGGTTCCGCCGCCAGAATTGCCACTACCCGCAGCGAGACCTTCAATTCCCCCGGATCGTCAATTTCCGCTAGCCATTGTTCCAGCGCGACGGCCGGCACTGTTATCCGCCGGACGTTTCTCGGCAGTGGTCGAATACGCCCGGGCTGCGTCATTTACGCCACCGATTCTGCGTAGATCATGTACGGATCAAATCGCATCAGCGTGTCGCGGAAGTACAGGTGGAGGCTGCCCGTCGGCCCGTGGCGGTGCTTGGCTACGATCAACTCCGCGATGTTGCGGGGGTACGGACGGCCCGGAGCGTGCTGTTCCCATTCGTCTTCGGTGAAGTTCCGGTCTTCTCGGTAGATGAACATAACGACGTCGGCGTCCTGCTCGATGCTGCCGCTGTCGCGCAGGTCGGATAGCTGCGGACGATGGCCCGGGCGGTTCTCCACAACGCGGCTCAATTGCGAGCAGGTGAAAACCGGCACTTTCAGGTCCCGCGCCATGGCCTTCAAAGAGCGGGAAATCTCGCTGATTTCCTGCACGCGATTCTCGCCGTAGCCGCGCCGGCTGCCCTGGCCCTGCACCAGTTGGAGGTAGTCCACCACCAGGAAGTCCAGGCCGTGCTCCAGTTTCAGCCTTTGGGACTTGCTCCGCATTTCCATGGCGGTCTGGAACGGGGTGTCGTCAATGAAGATGGGCAGGCCGGAAAGCACGCCCACGGCGTTGGCGATGATGCTCTCTTCCTGCTCCGACAGCAGGCCCAAGCGCAGCCGGTGAGAATCGACGCCGGACTCGGCCACCAGTATGCGCATGGCCACCTGTTCCCGGCTCATCTCCAGGCTGAAAATCCCGCATACCTGGCCGCTTTTGGCGGCGTTAACGCAGATGTTCAGCGCCAGGCTGCTCTTGCCCAAGCCGGGCCTGGCGCCCACGATCAAGAGATCCGACCGTTGCATCCCGCCCAGCAGACTGTCCAGGTCGCTGTAGCCGCATTGCAACGGCGGCATATCCGTCAACGAAACGTCGCCGATGTCGCCTTGCAGGTACACGTCCAGCACCGCGCTTAGCGGAACAAACCCACGTTCAGTGCTGGCCGGCTGCACGCTGAACAGAACGTCCACCGCTTGACGCATGGCGTCCTCAGCGTCGCTTGAGTCTTCATAGCCGATCCCGGCGATTTTACTGCCGGCATCTATGATCCGTCGCTTGGCCGCAGTGTCAGCTACAATGCCGGCGTAGTATTCCACGTTCACTGACGTGGGGGTATCCGCGATCAGCTGCCCCAAGTACGCAAGGCCGCCCACTTCTTCCAGACGGTCGCGCATCTGCAACTCACGGGCCACCGTGATCTGGTCAACGGCCTCGCCACGCTGGGATACCGAAATGCAGGCGTCAAAGCAAAACCGGTTGCGTGTCCGGTAAAAATCCTCCGCCTTGATCAGGGGCAACACCCGGTGCAGCGCCTCGCCGTCAATCAGCAACCCGCCCAGCACCGCCGCCTCGGCTTCAAGGTCTTGCGGCTGTTGACGTTCGATGTACTGTGCGACGGTCAAGGCGGCTATTCCTCGATGGATGCGATCACGTTGACCGTCGCCCTGATTTCGCTGGACAGGTTCAGCACTACTTCGTATTCGCCCGGCTCGCGGATCGGCTCCACCGAGTTGGTGATGCGACGATCCAGTTCGCGTTCCAGCAGTTCGCCCAGCGCGTCGGCGATGCGGATGCCGCTGATCGCGCCGTAATACCGGCCCGTTGGAGTAATCCGGCCCGGGATGGTAACGGTAACGTTGTCCAGAGCTTCGGCCAATTCCTCCACTACCTGGGTCTCCCGTGCCCGCTCCGCGTCCCCTTCGGCTTTCACCTTTTCCAGCCGTTTCAGGGTTTCATCAGTGGCGATTTCAGCCAATCCCTTGGGCAGTAGGTAGTTGCGTGCGTACCCTCGGGAAACCCGCTTAACTTCGCCGGCGCGGGCCTGGTCGGGAACGTCTCGCAAAAACAACATCATCATAGTCAAGAGTGTACCTCTCATGCTGCCCCGGCGGCGCATTGTGCTAAACCGCCGGCGCTAAAAATTTGTAAACTGCGTGGTTAATCCTCTTCGTCAGATTCGGAGGCATTGATGGCGGCGATGGCCTACAACTTGGTGGCGTCGCTCATCACCGGGTCAGCCGGGCTAGACCATGAACACCGGCGCGTCGTCCCGGTTGATGCGCTGCTCGCCGGCTATGCCCTCGCGGATGTGTCGGGGCAGGGTGAACATGGCAGCATGGCTTTCACCATCGTAGTGGAGCAGCCGTTTCGTCACTCGCTCCTCCGCTCGGCGGTCGATCTCATCGCATGTCAATTGGGGAAGCGGTGAATCCGATGCCACCGTGAATCCCCAAAGGGTAATGAATGACGGTACGTGCGCCTGATACGGCAGGGAATGAGCAAAAATGCCGTCCAGCGTGTTGTATATCGTGGTAAAGCACTCGTGCAGGCTGAGGTATCCTGCCGGCCCCGACTGTGTCACCAGTATGCCGCCCGGTTTCAATCGGGCCCGGGCGATGTTGTAGTACTCCTCGGTGTAAAGGAGATACGCCGGGCCGCCCTCCAGCGGGTCCACCAGGTCCATGATCATCACGTCGTATTGCTTGCTGTCGGCTTCCAGAAACTTGCGAGCATCATCGTGAACCAGCGTGGTGCGAGCGTCTTCAAATGCTCCCTGGTGGTGTTGTGGCAGATGCTCGCGGCACAACTCCACTACCTGCCGGTCCAGGTCAACCATCACCACGTTTTCCACCGTGCGGTGCGCCAGGGTCTCTCGCAGCGTCCCGCCTTCTCCGCCGCCGCCAATGAAGACCGTGCGCGGGTCGGGGTGCATCAACAACGCCGGATGAACGAGCGACTCGTGGTAAATGTGCTCGTCCCGCTCGGTCGATTGCGTCTTGCCGTCCAGCAGCAGGCTGCGACCGTACACCTCGGAATGGACGACCTCCACTCTTTGGTAGCCGGTGTGCCCGGAGAAGAGCACGTCATCCACCTTCAACATGACCGCAAGGTCCGGCATTACGGTCTCAATCACCCACTTCCCGGTGATTTCTTCCATTGGATAGCTAGCCACGAATAAACCCTTTTGGAAAAGAACGAACCTGGCTCCGGCGCGACAGGCCCGCTATTGGCCTGCCTCGCGCGCTAGCTCACGAAATGAACGGCCTGCAGTTCGGCGACTCGCGCGCCACTGAGTCCGCGTCGGATCTGCGTAATCTGCGGATCTCGGCACCGGAGCGCAGCTACTATCGATTCAGTCGCCTGGTCCGGCATGTTCTGGTCGCCGCAAGTGAAAATATCCGCCGCCGCGTAACCGAGCTCCGGCCAGGTGTGTATGGAGATATGGGATTCGGCGATGGATAAAATGCCAGTCACTCCCTGGGGGGCGAACTGGTGAAACGATTCTCCGACTACGTGTGCGCCAACTCGTGCGGCCGCCGTCAGCAATTCCTCTCGGATGTACTCCAAATCGTCAAGTAGTTCGGGATCGCAATCTCGGAGTTCCAACAGCACGTGCGTACCTAGTACATTCAATCACCCTTTCCTCCGTTTGAATTGGCCATTACAGGGCCTCCCTGATTGGGTTGGCCCTACAGGAAATGGCAGGCAACGATTTTACTCAAACTAGCGCGCTGATTCAAGCACGAAACGCCTGTGGCCGCGGTCAAAGGATCGGCGGGTAATCTCCTTTGACTATAATCTTCGGAAACTGGCCTGCAAAACGCGGTTCAAACAGTGCTTGCCTGGAACCCGTGTTGTATAATGGCCTCAACATTATGATAGCCTAATATGAGTACCACTTGCCCCGCCGAATGTGATAGCCGTCATCCCCAATAGGATCTCGACGCCGTACACTGGCACTTGGAGAATGTGAGCTGATGAGTGTCATACCTTTGCTCGACGAAAAATTCGACGGCACCCCGTCAACCGTTTCGCCCGTCTCCATCCAACCCCAGGGCGACCGTACCCGTCGCGTTATGATGGTGCAGCCAGCGTCTGCCGGTGGCAATTTCGAGTACATCGCCATCCCTCGACAGGGCATGTTATTTCTGTCCGGCGCTCTCGCTCAATGGGAAGGCCCCTACGTGTACGAGCGCGACATCTGGTTCGAGGACCGTTTGGGCCGTATGGACCCAGACAAGGACCTCGATGGCGTGGATGTCTTGATGATCACCGCCCTCATCAATGAGACGCCACGGGCTTACGAACTCGCTCGACAAGCCCGCCAGTTCCATCCCAATCTGGTGATTCTCGGCGGTGGGCCTCAGATGAGTCCACTGGCGGAAGAAGCCTTTGCCAGGGGAGATTTTGACGTAATCGTTAACCGGGAAGGCGAAGACATTATCGGTCAACTGTGCGACATCCTCCTTACCTGGCGCGACGACCGTAAGTACCAATACCTGGAGCGCGTCGCCGGTATTTCATACATGCAGGATGGTCACTTGGTCGTCACCCGCCGCAAGGGCCTCGTATCGCCGGACTTCGTCGAACTCCCGGATTTCCGCTCAATTCGTGGACTCTCGCCAGGCAACCCAATGGCCGGCGCAGTTCTCGAGACCGTGCGCGGATGCACCGAAAACTGCTCCTATTGTCAGGTTATTCAGCAATTCCTGGGTTACCGCCTCATCAGCCGGGAAACCGAGTTCAAGCGATTGGAACAACTGGAGGATCTGGCTGCCGACGGCCTGATCCACACCGGGCGCAACGGCAAGTTCAACGTATTCATTTCTGACGACTTGCATACACCCCCGCTGCGGGCGGTCAAGTTCCGCAACGAACGTCTGGAACGGCTCCAGGGCTGGCAGGGCCGCACCGACTCCATGAACATGATCTGCCAGGCCAGGGCGGAAATTGGTCAGGACGACGAATTGGCCGACGCCCTGCTGGCGGCCAACATCAAGATGCTCTACCTCGGCGTTGAGTCCAATAACGCTGAGAGCCTGGCCGCCGTGCGCAAGCGACAGGAACCGGGCCAGATGGAACGGGACTTGGTGCATCTCAACGAAAAGGGCTTTTCCGTAGTTGCCATGACCATCATCGGCCTGCCCTACGACACCGAAGAGTCCATCATGACCCTTGCCGACTGGGTTACCCAGCACAGCCGCTACCAGACGGCCAACTTGCTCACGCCTTTGCCCGCAACCTCTAACTGGAGCCTCAAGCCTCTCAACGGCGATGGCCAACCATTGGAGGAGGGAGAAATGCGGCCTTACGAGCTTTACACCGGCCGTCAATTTGTGCATGAAGACGAACGGTGGACCATGGCCGAGAGCCGGGAGCTGTTCGACAAGTACAATTCCAAGCTCACTTCTATTGACGCTCTTTACGGACGCATCTTCCGCATCCTGGGCAACTACCGCATGCGCCAGGCCCGCAGCGTCCAAGACCTGTCCGAGACCACCGAGACCATGCGTACCTGGTCACATCAGGTTCAGCAGGCCGGCAAGGAATTTGAGGAGAATATCCATGCGCGGGTCACCGAAATGGCCGATACTCTCCGCTCCGTGAGCCAGCCCCTTTCCAACATGGGAGCCGATTTCATGGAAAATCTGCGGACGCGCATCAACGAGACTTCTGACGCGCTGCGCAACTACGCCGAACGCGCTGATACCGGCAGCAAGGACGTGGCCGCCGGGATCACCGTTCGCATCAGCGAAGTTACCGAAATGCTGAACGGAGTACTCGACTCTCATCAACGCCGCAACCCCAACCGGGCTCGCTAGAATGACGGGCAACGGTGCCTTCGGGAAGAAGGTTCTGGTAACGGGCCTGGGTATGGTCAGCCCGCTGGGCCTCAACGCCTCCGATAGCTGGGGCGCTGTTGCCGCGGGGATGTCCGGGGTTGACTATATCACCAGTTTTGATGCCGAATCCTTCGACACTCGCTTTGCGGCCGAGGTCAAGGGCTTCGATCCGGAAAACTACCTGGACCGGAAAGATGCCAGGCGAATGGATCGATTCGCCCAGTTCGCCGCAGTGGCAGCCTTGGAAGCCTGCGGCCAGGCCGAACTAGAACCCCGCAACATGGACCGCTACAGCGTTCACGTGGTCATAGGCAGCGGGATTGGTGGTCTGTCCACCCTCACTGAACAGCACCAGGTGCTGCTTGAACGAGGGCCTCGCCGGGTGTCGCCCTTCCTGATTCCCATGATGCTGGCCGACATGGGCTCTGCTCAAGTCTCCATGGTCACCGGCGCCATGGGCGCCAACTATTGCATCACTTCTTCATGCAGCAGTGGCGCCGATGCCATCGGCGCCGGCTGGGAACTCATCAGTAACGGCCGCGCCGACGTGGTGATCGCCGGCGGCGCTGAAGCGCCAATATCTCCACTCGGCGTAGCGGGGTTCAACGCCCTCCGCGCCCTCTCCCGCCAAAACGACAATCCCCAGCGCGCCAGTCAGCCTTTCAACCGCAACCGCGACGGTTTCGTCTTAGCTGAGGGCGCGGCGGTACTGGTTCTGGAGAGCGCAGACCACGCCGCATCAAGGGGAGCCGAGCCGTTGGTCGAGCTCCGTGGTTACGCGGCTACCAGCGATTCCCATCACTTGACCGAGCCTAACCCCACCGGCCAGAGTGCCGCCGCCGCCGTTACTGCCGCCCTGGACGCCGCCCAGCTTTCCTCCATGGACGTTGACTACCTCAACGCCCATGGCACGTCCACGCCTTTGAATGATTGGCACGAAACCAAGGCGCTGAAATTGGCTTTGGGCAATGATGCCTATCGAATCCCGGTTAGCAGCACCAAGAGCATGACCGGCCACTTGCTTGGCGCCGGCGGAGCTCTTGAGGCTGCTCTATGCACCGCCGCCCTCCGCGACGGGATTATGCCGCCGACAATCAACCTAGACGACCCCGACGATGAGTGCGATTTGGATTACGTGCCCAACTCCGCTCGCCACGCTGAGCTCAACGTCGTGCTCAGCAACTCTTTTGGGTTTGGCGGCCATAACTCGGTCCTCGTCTTCACGCGCGCTGACCTGTGACAGACCCGCCGCCAAAACGGTGGTTGCCGCCGCCGCCTACGGATGGGCACAGG
This sequence comes from Dehalococcoidia bacterium, assembly GCA_965207025.1. Lineage (GTDB taxonomy): Bacteria > Chloroflexota > Dehalococcoidia > Lucifugimonadales > UBA3495 > Bin87. The sequence continues at coordinate 423,275 of OZ242258.1, forward strand.
TTGCCGGCCAACCTGCCCGCTCCCGCCGTCCAGTTGCTCTTGTCTCGTGGAATCGGGACCGCCAGGGCCCTCGAGCAGTTTCTGGATCCCATCGGACTACCCCACTCACCCCACTTGCTGGCCGGCATAGACGCCGCGCTGCCCAGGCTGGCTGATGCCATCCGTGGCAGCGAGACCGTGGCCATCTTCGGGGATTTTGACGTTGATGGCATCACCGGAACTGCGATATTGGCTGAAACCCTGAAACGGCTCGGCGCGAACGTCATCCCGTATCTGCCCCACCCGGTGACGGAGGGCCACGGCATGACGTACCACGCGGTGGATCAGTTGGTCGCCCAGGGAGCCACCCTTATCGTGACGGTGGATTGTGGGATCAGCGACGCAGACCAAATCGCTCGAGCCACTCGGCTGCGCTCGGATGTCATAATCACCGATCACCATACTCCGCCCGAGCGCGAACCCAATGCCCTTGCCATCGTGAACCCCCACATGCCGGGCAGCGTCTATCCCTTCCCCGATCTATGCGGAGCCGGCATCGCTTACAAGCTGGCGAGTGCCTTGCTCGATTACTTGGGTGAAGCGCCGGATCCTTCGCTGCTGGAATTGGCCGCTCTTGGCACCGTTGCCGATCTTGTGCCTCTCCGAGACGAGAATCGCTACTTTGTCCAGCATGGGCTGTCGGGCCTGGGGGCGACCCGTCGCCCCGGCCTGCGCGCGTTGCTTCGTCGGGTCAACTTGGAGGGCCGGCAGGTCCGCGCCGAGGACGTATCTTTCCGGATTGCTCCTCGCCTCAACGCATCAGGGCGAATGGCCCACCCCGAAACTTCCTTGAATTTGTTGCTGACGCAGCGCGACCAGGAGGCTGAAAGTCTGGTCGCTCAACTCGAAACCTACAACACTCAACGACGCGACCTGACGGAGCGCGCTTGCGAGATCGCCATCGACCGTATCCGGCATGAGGATGCGATCCCCGCCATGATTATCTCCCATGACGACTCTTATACCCCCGGCATTAACGGGCTGATCGCCGGCCGACTGGCCGAGACCTTCAATCGCCCCGCAGTGGCCCTTGCCCGCGCCGATGCCGACCATCTGGTCGCCAGCGCTCGCAGCGCCGGAAACTTCAACCTCATCGAAGCCATATCGCGGTGTGGTGACTTGCTGGCACGCTATGGCGGTCACGCCGCCGCTGCCGGATTCACGGTTCGCGATGAGCATTTGGATCAGGTATCGCAATGGCTTACGGAAATTGCCAAAGTCGAAATGGGATTGTTCGCGCCTGAGCCCATGCTCGAAATTCACGCCGAAGGAACCCTGGATGAGTTGCTGAGTCCTCAACTAGCCCGATTATGCGCCGAGTTGGAACCCTTCGGTAAGGATAACCCCACTCCTGTCTTTCTGACTCGCCGAGCCCAGGTGCTGAACTGGGGATACGTCGGCGCCCAGGGCCAGCACCTCAAGCTGAACGTCTCCAGCGGTGGTCGCAGTGTGGATGCCTTGTCGTGGAACCATGCTGCCCATTGGGGCGGTTATACCGCCGTGGACCTGGTATTCCAACTCGCCGAGGACAGGTATCGCGGTGAGAGCCGCACCTATCTCCGCATCGAGGATATGCGGCCAGCGGTATAATTGGCTACGGTAGGCAGAAGGAGGCACTCCCATGACACAGCCCAAAGCCAAGCCGCGCGCCAAGCTCACCAACGCGGATTACATCGCCATGACTCCGCCGGAAAATTCCGGGCCGCGCTACCAACTTATCAATGGAGAGCTCGTTGAAATGTCCGGCGCAACCCTGGCGCATCAGGTTTTTTCGGGAGGAATGTACTTTCAAATGGCGCAGCAGGTGGGATCCCTCCAAATAGGCTTAGTTCTGTAAGCGGCTTACGATGTGCATGTTGATCTGTTCAACACCTATCAACCCGACCTGCTGTACGTCTCCAACGAACGGCGGCAGATCCTGGAACGCCTGGGCGCCACCGGCGCGCCCGACGTGGTGGTGGAGATACTGTCTGACTCTACTCGCCGCCGCGACCTTGGCGAGAAACTCCCCGTCTATGCTGCCAATGACGTCCGTGAAGTTTGGATTGTGGATTTAGAGGCTGCTACCGTTGCAATCCATACCGGCGATGCGATGGCTTCTGTGGCCTTGTTCGCCGCCAAGGACACACTAACCTCTGACGCCATGCCCGGCGTGGAGACTGAACTGGCCCCTATCTTCGCCCGTGCCCTTTCGGTGTAGGGGCGAATAATTATTCGCCCCTACCTTCCCGCCTCATCCGTTCCCCACGCGCCGGCCGCACTAGGCGCGCCCGGTAAATCAGCAGGGGAACCGTCACCAGCATTATCGCCAGCGCCACCAGTTGAGCTTCGTTGAACCCGAAGACGTAGGTGTTCTGTTCTTCACGCACGAACGAGATGAAGAACCGGCCCGCCGAGTACCCGGCGAAGAACAGGGCAAACAACATTCCGCGTGGTCGGATCCGGTCCCGCATCAGCCACAGCACACCGGCCCAGATCAGGCAGAAGATCAACTCATACGCCACCGCCGGATGCGATGCGGGCCGGCCAAATCCGAAACTATCCGGGTCCGTGTACACCCAGCCCCAGGGAAGATCGGTGAAACTTGAGTGGTGCTCCCCATTGATAACATCCCCAATCCGGCCGATGGCTAGGGCAATAAGTAGCGCCGGCGACGCGATGTCAGCCAGGTGCGCCACGGATGGGATTTGCGGGAATGAGCGGTGTAGTCCGGTCCACCGCAACCCCGGGTTGTCGCTGATTCGGTGGAGCCAGTCGGCGTTCCGCGTCAGGATGTAGATCGAGCCTCCTACAAACCCGCCCAGGTATGCCCCGAATATGGCGATGCCACCATTCCAGAACTGGACAATGCGCACCGGATCGTACTGGTACACGTCGTCCCAGAAGTCGATCACATGGAGCAGCCGTGCCCCGATGATCCCGCCGATGATGCACCAGGTGGACACCGACAGAATGGCATCGCCGTCGAGCCCGTCTTTGCGGCCCCAGCGCCAGGTGAGATAGACGGCGACGGCTACCGCAACGAAAGTAAAGAACCCGTGCCACGACAGTATGAATCCTGCGGTTCGGATGATGTCGGGGTCGAACGGTATGCTGATTACGGCAAGTATGTCCATGAAATCCGGTTCCAGGTAAATTTTGGCGTCAACATTATACGGCGTGCGCCGGATTTATAGTTCGTATCAGGTACGCGGTTGCTTCGGTATTCTGTAACGCCGCCGCAACTTTCGTCTGTTCGGTTTCGTCTGACGGCATGCAGAAAAACGCCGGCCCAGCGCCTGAGAGGCAGGGCGGGAACTCGGTTGCCGCCGCCACTCTTTCCCATACGTCGTTGAGACCTGGAAAGATCTCTAACGCCGCTCGTGTGAACACATTGCGGCATGAGTCGCTGGTGAGGGTTGCGGCTGTAAGGGCGGCTGAGTCGGCCAGCCGGCGGGTTTGCTCTCCATTGGAGTAGTCGTCCGGGGTCAACGCGCCGTAGAGTGTCGGCGTTTTTCTGAAGATTGTTCCACCCGGCGCTACCAGCAACAGGCGGGTGGTTTCAGCCGCCGGCAATTGCTGGAGTTGGTCGCCCCGGCCGGTTCCCAGCGCAGCCCCTCCCGTCAGCAGAAATGGCACGTCGGAACCCAGGCTCGTCGCCACCGCAGCCAACTCCCAAGTGGATAGCTTCAGACCCCACAAACGATTCAGCCCACGCAACGCCGCCGCCGCGTCCGCGGACCCGCCGCCAAGCCCGGCCGCTACGGGGATGCGCTTCTCGATGCGTATGCTGGCCTTGGGTTCAACCCCGGCGTACTCCGCCAACGCAACGGCTGCGTACCATGCGATGTTGCGCTCACCGGATAATTCCGCATCGCCGCACTCCACGCTCAACTCCCGCCCCGGCGCAACAATCACCGTGTCCGCCAGGTCCACCGTTTGCAGGATGGTTGCAACGTCGTGGTAGCCGTCATCCCGACGCCCGATCACCTCCAGCGAAAGGTTGATTTTCGCGTATGCTGGGATGGACAGCGTATCGGCTGCTATCAATTGGCCCTGCTTCGCGGTTGGTCCGGAGGCCAGACGGCATCGAGCTCGCCCCATTCTGTAATCGTAATCGTCGCCGGCCGCCGTGTTTCGTCAATTCCGGCATCGTCCAGCGTCGCGCTCACCACCTCGGCGCTCGCTCCCGTGCCCTGCGCCAGGGAATTGCGCAGCTGCTTGCGTGGCGCCGTGAACCCGGCCCGCACCAACGCGAAAAACCTTGCCACATCCTCAACTGTGACCGCCGGCCGATCAAGAACGCTCAGCTTCACTACCGTGGATGCCACCTTGGGAGGTGGACGAAAGGCGCGCGCCGGCACGTGGGTAACTACCGATGCCTTCGCATAAAACTGCGTTGCCACCGACAGTAGTGTCATAGCTCCTGGTTTTGCCGTCATCGCCTCGCCAACCTCCCGCTGCACCATCACCACCATCAGCGTCGGGGGCGTATCTGATTCCAGGAACCGCCGGATGATCGGCGACGCCGCGTAGTAGGGCAGATTCGCGACCAACTTGTACGGATTTCCCAAGCCCACCAAATCCTCGATTGTAACCGTCCGCGCGTCGCCGTGATGGACTTCAAGGTTTTGGGGCATCCCCAACCGGGCCGTCAAATCCGCTGCCAGTGGTTGGTCCAATTCCACTGCCACCACCTGTCCCGCCCGTTCCACCAACCGACGGGTCAACACGCCGTTGCCCGGCCCGATTTCCACCACCGTATCCGCGACCGTAAGGTCGGCCGCCGCCACTATGCGGTTGGTTATTCTGGGATCAACAAGGTAGTGCTGGCCCAAAGATTTCCGCGGCCGGCGCTTGGTGATTAGCGTTGTGGGTTGGACAGACATGGACAGAAAGAGTGGCCGAGCACCTCCCGTTGGCTACGGCCTGGGGGCATATCGCCGGGACTGGCTCAGGCCAGGCGCTCCCACGGCACCCGCGGGACATCGCTTACCGTTGCTGCCGTCAAGCCCTGGCGGGGTTCACGAGCCTGCGCCGCGTGGGACCCGGCCCTCAACACCACTCCCTGGGAAATTGGCCCTTGCGCCTTGCCGAGGGGAGGAATTCCACCCCGCTGTGGCGGGTTGCGGGTGTAGGGCACCGCCAGCTCCCCGTGTAGCACGACCACTGTAAACATGGTATGCGGGCATTGCCCAAGTGTCAAACAACCCGGCCGGCTGGAGATAGTTAGCCGGCCATACTGATCGACTACGCATAACGTAGGGGCGAATAATCATTCGCCCCTACCGCGCTGCGAACCGCCCCCGCAACTGCCCATAACCTAAGGGCAAAACTCTAACCCGAGCCGATGCAGATCGTTGATTGCCACCGCCTGCAACCCGGCCGGTATGCACCCGGTCAACTGGTTCTGCCGCAATTGCATGACGAACAGGTTTGAGAGTTGCTCCAGTTCTCTCGGTATCGCGCCGCTCAGCTGGTTGTTATACAAGTACAACTGCTCCAAGTTCGCAAGATCACCCAACTCCGATGGAATCGCGCCGCTCAGCTGGTTATCCCGAAGGTTCAAGGTGGTGAGGTTTGAGAGATCGCCCAACTCAGGCGGTATCGGCCCGGTCAGGTCGTTCTCTCTCAGCTCCAGTCGATCCAAGTTAGAGAGGTTGCCCAATTGGCTGGGTATCACACCGTTCAGGCGATTCCCGTTGAGGTTCAATCTTCTCAAGTTTGACAAGTTGCCGAGCTCCGCCGGGATCGTCCCTGTCAATAGATTGGAATGCAGATACAACTGCTCCAGATCGGAAAGATTCCCCAGTTCAGTCGGTATCGTCCCTTCCAACCGGTTGCCCCAGAGGTACAGCTCTTCCAGGCTGGCAAGGTTGCCCAGTTCCGCAGGTATCCGCCCGCTGAACTGGTTGCGACCAACGTTCAGATACGTCAAGTTGTCGAGAGAGCCAAGTGCAGGAGGGATTGCCCCACTCAACTGGTTATTGTGCAAATATAGCCTTTCCAGGCTGGTAAGGTTGCCCAACTGCGTAGGAATCGCTCCGCTCAGTTCGTTATTGGACAGAGACAGCCACCTCAGTCCAGACAAGTTGCCCAATTGTGAGGGTATCGTCCCGCTCAGTTGGTTGTCCCAGAGGTACAGTTCCTCCAGGTTGGACGGGTTGCCCAACTGTGGCGGAATTGTCCCGATTAACTGGTTGCCACCAAGATTCAGCCGCTCCAGGCTGGCAAGGTCGCCCAGCTCATTTGGAATCGTTCCGCTCAACCGATTGTCATACAGATACAACCGCTCCAGGCTGGCAAGGTTGCCCAGCTCGCTAGGAATCGTTCCGCTCAACTGATTGTCGTTGAGGTACAACCGCTCCAGGTTGGCAAGATCGCTCAGCCCCCCCGGTATGGCGCCGCTCAGCCGATTGTCGTCCAGATATAACCGCTCCAGTCCGGACAGGTCTCCCAGCTCACTCGGAATCCCGCCGCTCAACTGGTTGCCGTCCAGGTACAGCCGCTCCAGGTGAGCAAGATCGCCTAGCCTCGCCGGTATCGACCCGCTCAGCCGGTTGTTGCCAAGATGCAACCGGGTTACGCATCCATCAAGGTTGGTAACCACTCCCCACCAATACTCTGGGTGGCTGTCGCTGTTCCAGTTGGAGCGGTTCTGCCAATCGTTCCCGCCCGTAGCCTCGTACAGCTCCACCAGCACATCCCGGTCCCCGGCGCACGCCTCGCTCACGCCAACCGTAAATGTAGTCCATCCCGACCACTCCATTTTCTCAAAACGAGTGTCACTGACGCCAAACCTGAATGCGTACAAAATGCCGGCATCCAAATTCGTCAGCGTGTACGAGGTTTGTCCCTGATTCTCAACGCTGGCTATTCTGACCGCATCCCACCCCTCTGACTGCCATCCGGTGAAACTAACCCAAGCGATCCGGTAAAACTTGGCCTCGGGCACGGCGTTCCAACTGACGACCACCTCACTGATACTATTGCCGTTCTCCACGGTAGGGTTGTCCGGGGTGGTCAATGTCGCGCCGCCTTGCGCAGCAACCGGCGCCACACTCGTGCCGGCGATTGCCAGCGCGCCAACCAGCAAGAACGCAACCGTCATAACGATGTATTTCATGGGGTTCCTCCTTGGGTGGTGAAATTACAATATGCCCCTCTCTTGGTTTACCATAACCGTTGGTCTATGCCCCCGCAATGCTACATGCGCGTCATGCCCGGAAGTGCGGCACTATATCCTTGGCGATCACCTCCAGGTGCCGCCGCCGGTCCTCTCGCGGGGCCGCGATGCTGAACACGATGTAGCGGGCTCCGGCGTCGATGTATTCCTGCAATCGTTCGATGCACATCTTAGGCGTTCCCAGCAGGCAGTAACGCCGCACTATGCTGATGAACTCACCGCCGTACAGATACTGGTTGCCCAGAGATTCCGCCGCCGTCCGCGCCGCCTGCTCTTCGGTGGGCGCAATGTTGATGTACGGGAAGAACGCCCACTGGAAGTCCGTCAAGTCGCGGCCCGACTCGGCGGAGAATTCACCGATCTTTTTCACACTGTCCCGGTATCGTTCCGGACTGTAAAAGTACGGCAGCCACCCGTCTCCGTAGCGCACCGCCCGTCGCATTGCGGCGTCCCTGCGGCCGGCCACCCACACCGGCGGGTGGGGCTTTTGGGTGGGCTTGGGGTTGATTGCGGCGTCATCCAAGGCGTAGTGCCGGCCTCGCATGGACACCCCGTCCTCCGTCCATAGGCGACGCAGCCCGTCCAGGCACTCGTCCGTGCGCCGTCCTCGCCCTCTGGTTTCTATGCCGGCGTTCTCATACTCCATGGGGAACTCGCCGCCTACGCCAATCCCCAGCGTTAGCCGCCCGCCGGAGGCGATGTCCAGCGTTGCCGTCATCCGCGCCAGCATCAGCGGATGATAGAAGGGCGCCAACACAACTGAGGACAATATCCGCAACCGTTCCGTGGCTCCGGCGGCCACGGCCAGCAGCGGCAGGGCCGCGTGGGTCGGTCCCGGCGGCCGGCCGCGCATGAAGTGCTCGCCCGCGCCCATGTACTCGAAGCCCAGATCTTCCATCAACCGGGCCTGCTCCGCGGTGCGGTCGGCGGGCAAGGCCATGCTGGCCCCGAAATGTAGCTCAACGTTATTTCCGTTCCCGTTTGACGACATATTGCACCCGTGTTTGTTGGCGATATTTCCAGTCAATCCAATCCGGTCACTATATCCCAAACGGCCAGGTTCCGGGTCAATGTTATACTTGAACTACCCATCCATCCGACGCATTCCCCAACGCCTTGCCGAGTATCCTTATGACCGTCCTCGTAACCGGCGCTACCGGATTTCTGGGCCGCCACGTGGTGCAACAGCTACTGGACACGAACCACGAGGTGCGTGCCATGGTTCGCCGTCCGGGCAGTGAGAGCGTCTTTCCCACGCCGCCCACGGACGTGTGCTACGGCAACGTGACCGATCCCGATGCCGTTATCGAAGCCTGCCGTGGCGTCTCGGAGGTCATCCATCTGGTGGCGGTCATTCGCGGCGGCCCGCGCCAGTTCGACGCCATCAACCGGCAGGGAACCGCCAACATGGTGGCTGCCGCCAAAGAGGCCGGATCCATTCGCCGTTTTGTCCACGTCAGCGCTTTGGGGGCTGACAACGCTCCCAACCTGCGCTACCTTCATTCCAAGTGGCAAGGCGAGCAGGAAGTAGTCAACAGCGGCCTGCCCCACGTCATCATACGTCCTTCGTTGATATTCGGCCCCGGCGATGAGTTCACCAACGCGGTGGCGGCTTTGGTGCGTTCGCTTCCGATAACGCCGGTTATCGGGTCCGGCAACAATCGCTTGCAGCCGATTCACGTTGAAGACGTGGCCCGGTGTGTCGTTTCATCCATCAGCGGTAATATCCGCGGTAATCAAACGGTGCAAATCGGTGGTCCTGAGCAGCTCTCCTACAACCAGATCATCCGCATCGTGGCTAAAGTTCTGGGTCGCCGGAGACTCCTGGTGAACGTGCCGTTGTGGAAAGTGCGTCTGCCGATTGCCCTGATGGAGATACTGACGCCCCGGCCGCCAATTAACCGGGCCATGCTCCAGCTGATCACCCTGCGCAACGTGACGGAACTTGACTCCGTTGAGCGTGTTTTTGGATTCCGTCCCCGTTCCCTTGCTGGCAACATCGACTACTTCAAGGGGATGACTTTCGGTCAAGCTCTGCGCACGAATCTTGGATTGAGTTAGCTGCGTCCATGAACTACCAAGACTCCATTGCCCGGCTCCTGTCCCTCGTTGACCATGAGCGTAGCGCGCCCTCCGTGCCTCGCCAGAAGCGCATCTACGACCTGCGCAGCGTAAGCCGGTTGCTGGATCGCCTGGGCAACCCCCATTGCCTTCCGGGCATCGTCCACGTCGCAGGGACCAAGGGCAAGGGCAGCACCGCCGCCATGATCGAATCGGTTCTTCGCGCTGCCGGCCACTCCACCGGGTTCTACTCTTCCCCACATCTGCATTCTTTCTGCGAACGGATCCGCTTTGATGGTGCGCCGGTTTCACACTCCACGTTCGCTGAGTTGACCGCCTCCGTATGGCCTCACCATATCGCCAACGCCACCGATCCGCAGGCAGGCCCGGCGACTCTTTTCGAGTTCCTGACCGCCATGGCCTTCTATTGCTTTGCGGAAAACCGAACTGATTTCAGTGTGATTGAAGTTGGGCTGGGGGGCCGTCTCGATGCCACCAACGTCGTGACTCCGGCGGTCAGCATTATTACACCGGTCAGCCTCGACCACACCGCCATCCTCGGCGACACCATCGGAGAAATCGCTGCCGACAAGGCCGGAATTATCAAGCCGGGTATCCCTGTGATCGTTGCCCCGCAGTTCCCCGATGCTATGGCCGCCATCAAAACTGCTGCCACCGATCAATCAGCCCCATTGGTTGACGTAGCAAAGTCGGCCGCTTGGCGCGTTGACGGGACATCGCTGGACGGCCAGAAACTAACCATCCAAACACGTCGGGACACCTACCGATTCCGCCTGCCGCTCCTCGGCGACTTCCAGGGCGCAAATGCGGCCGTCGCAGTGACCGCCGTGGAAACCCTCATGGACGCTGGCCACGAAATCCATCGCGATGCTATCATCAACGGACTTTCGACCGTTCAATGGCCGGCGCGCTTGGAGGTATTGAGCTGCGACCCCATTGTCGTTGCTGATGGCGCCCACAACGATCACTCCGTCGCCACCGTTTTAGCGACCCTGAAAAACAGCATTCCTCATCAGAAATTGACGATAGTTGCCGGGTTCTCACGGGACAAGCGCGTATCCGCCATGGTTGAGTTTCTTGGCCCACGAGCCCACCGGGTGATTGCCACCCGGTCAAGGCATCCCAGGTCCATGCGCCCTTCGGAAATCGTCGATGAGTTCCGCGCACATAGTTTCGACTCCGACCGTATAGCTGCCCATGACACCGTGAGCGATGCGGTCAACGCCGCTTACGCCGATGCCGAATATGGCGACCTGATCCTGGTTACCGGCTCGCTATTCGTCGCCGCAGAGGCCCGTGAAGCCATCCTCGGCGTACTGCCCGAAACCTACCCCGACCTGCTTCCACCCGACTTGCGTCAGTCTCCATGACATCGAACCAACGCCGCCGCGTGGTCGTCACCGGTCTCGGTGCTATCACCCCCCTCGGTCTCACCGCCGATGAATTCTGGCAAAACCTACTCGCCGGGGAATCGGGCATCGGGCCTATGACCCTTTGCGACCCCACCAACTACCCTTGTCGGATCGCCGGACAGGCCGACGACTTCAATCCCACCGACTACGTTGGAGGTCGTGAGGCCCGTCGCATGGCCCGCTTTTCCCAGCTGGCCGTCGCCGCCGCAATGCAGGCTGTGGACAATGCTGGTCTGGACATCACCCGTGAAGATCCGTACCGCGTCGGCGTCCTGCTCGGGAACGGTAATGGCGGCTTCCCGACCCTGGAAGAAAACTGTCGCATTCTGGCCGAACGCGGCGGTATGCGTATGTCTCCCTTCTTCTTCCCGATGGTATTACCCAACATGGCGGCGGCAAACGTGAGTCAGTACGTGGGAGCGCATGGCTACAATTCCACTTCTACTACCGCTTGCGCCGCGTCCAATAACGCCATCGGCGAGGCATTGCAGGCCATCCGTCACGGTTTGGCCGACGTCATGCTGGCCGGTGGAGCTGAGGCTGGCATCAGCCAACTCGGTCTTGCGGGCTTCGCGGTGATGCGGGCCCTAAGCACCCGCAACGACGAACCCCATCGCGCCAGCCGTCCTTTCGACGCTGAGCGAGACGGTTTCGTCCCGGCGGAAGGCGCCGGGGTACTGATTCTCGAAGAGCGTGAGCGCGCCATCTCGCGCGGGGCGTCGATCATGTGCGAAATCTCCGGGTTCGGAGCTACTGCGGACGCCGGACACCTGGTTCAGCCGCAGGAATCCGGGGCCAGCGCCGCCCGCGCCATGTCCAACGCCATCAGCGACGCCGGGCTACAACCCTCGGACGTGCATTACATAAACGCCCACGGCACTTCTACTCCCCTGAATGACGCCGTGGAAACCGTTGCCATCAAGCGATTGTTCGGCGACGACGCCTATCGCATCCCGGTCAGCAGCACCAAGAGCATGATCGGCCATTCACTGGGGGCTTCAGGCGCTCTGGAAGCGGTGGCCTGCGTCAGCGCCATCGTTGATCAGAAAATTCACCCCACCGTCAACTACGAACATCCCGATCCTGAATGCGATCTGGACTACGTTCCCAACGTGGCCCGCAGCGCGGTCATTTCAACGGTGCTATCCAACGCCTTCGGATTTGGTGGACAGAACGCCTGCCTGATCTTTCGCCAACATCAGCCCTAGAACTATCTAAAAACAAACGCCAGGGTTCGCGCGAACCCTGGCGTTTCCGAATTGAATCGAGCGGCCCGGATCAGACGGCGGCTTCTTCCGCCTCCGCCTGCCGTGCCAGCATCTCCTCGAGCATACGCTGCAAGGCCATAATATGGCTGCACACCCCGCGGGTTGCGAAAAACGCGCATTCGCATTGCCACTCGCCGTTGTGATACTTCACCCGGTACGTGTTGTGGTTGCCGACGAATGACGCTTCAAACGTGTGAATGTTCACTCGGTCCGGTTCCTCGGCGTACTTGCGTGCTTTGTCAACCTTGCCAATGTAGCTCGAGCTCATTTCTACCCCCACGGTATTATCAGGCGAACGACATCGCCGCCGCCCGTAAGATCAATGTTACCGGCATACGGGATCAATAGCAAATGAAACCTGGGTAGTTTTTCAGGGCCATTCGATTGTCGAGTGTGTCATTGGGAGCGCAGCGTGGCAATCTCGTTCCGACCGCTCACAGCTCACGGGATTGCCACGTCGCTACCGCTCCTTGCAATGACGATCGAAAGGCCCTGGGTAGTTTTTCAACATTCTTGACTTTGCCCGTCGTCAACACTACGATAAACACAGGGCAAAATCCCGGGCAATGCCCGGACGGACTCAGGAGGTTCTATGGTAACCGTTATCCTTTCCGTCCTGGCGGCCGCAGGGCTCGCAACAGGCATAGCAGCAGTGGTTTGGCTGCTGCTATCTACCAAAAAAGACGGCAACCGACTACAGCGCAGTCGAGAGGAGGCTGCAACTACTGTCAATCAGGCTGAGGAGGAAAAGCGCAACATCTTGCTCCAGGCCCAGGAAGAAGCTCTCAAAATCCGTGAAGCTGGAGATAAGGAAATCCAGGAGCAACGGCGCGAGCTCAACCGCATGGAGCGCCGCTACATCCAGCGGGAAGAGCAGTTGGACGACAGGTCCGAATCGTTGGAACACCAGGCTACCGAACTGGAACAACGCGAATCCGAAGCCAATTCTGCTTTGCAAAAAGCCGATGCGTTGAAGCACCAGCACACGCAGGAACTGGAACGCATCGCTTCCCTCAGTACCCAGGAAGCACGAGACATTGTGCTCAAGCGTGGCGAAGAGGAGGCTACGCACGAACTGGCTCGCCGCTACTACGAGCTGGAGAAGGAACACCAAACCCGGGCGGACGACAACGCCCGTCGCATCCTCACCCTGGCCATCAATAGGCTCGCTACCGACGTCGTGTCGGAAAGCACCACATCTGTTGTTTCCCTGCCCAACGATGAGATGAAAGGTCGTCTCATCGGCCGCGAAGGACGTAACATCAGGGCTCTGGAAGCCCGAACCGGTGTTGACATCATAGTTGATGACACCCCCGGTATCGTCACATTATCCTGTTTCGACCCGGTTCGCCGGGAGATCGCCAAACTGGCTCTAACCCAACTCGTCAAAGACGGGCGCATACAACCCGCCCGCATCGAGGAGAGCGTCAACCGCGCAATCCGGGACATCGACGAAACCATCTGGCGCGCCGGCGAAGAAGCCACCTTTGAGGTCGGCGTGAGTGGACTCGATCCTGAATTGATCCGCTTGCTCGGCCGGCTGAAGTACCGGTATAGCTACGGCGAAAACGTGCTGACTCACTCTATCGAGGTGGGCCTGCTCGCTGGTATGCTGGCTTCCGAGGTCGGCGCGAACGTCCAGATCGCCCGCACCGGCGGACTGCTCCACGACATTGGCAAAGCCATGACCCATGAAATCCCCGGTCCTCACGCCGAAATCGGCTACGATCTCACCACCCGCAACGGCGTTGGCTCACCGGTGTGCAACTGTGTGCTGGAGCACCACGACGACGATCACTCCAGCATAGAATCCTTCCTCGTCGCCGCAGCCGACGGTATCAGCGCTGCCCGCCCTGGCGCACGCAAGGAGTCCATCGAGCAGTACACCCGCCGGCTCCGTGAGCTGGAGGACACCGCTAACGGCTTCGACGGCGTTCAACGGTCTTTCGCTATTCAAGCCGGCCGCGAGGTGCGCGTCATGGTCAGCCCGGAAGACGTGGACGACGTGGCCTGCGCCACCCTCGCCCGCGACATTGCCAGCAAGGTTTCCCGCGACCTTCAGTTCCCAGGCCAGATCAAGGTCACGGTGATCCGCGAAACTCGCGAGGAGAGCATTGCCCGCTAACGCCCTCGTGGCATCAGCGGCGCTGCAAATGTGTAGGGGCAACCCACGTGGTTGCCCCGTCTTTCTATCCCGCGTAACCCTCTATAGATGTAAAATAAACTATGCGAATCTTGATGATAGGCGACATTATCGGCAAGCCCGGCCGCCGGACCCTGTCTCGCCTCTTGCCCCAATTGCGCACTGAGCTCGCTATCGACCTGGTGACTGCTAACGCTGAAAACACCGCCGGTGGGTTTGGGCTCACGCTTAAAACTGCCCGCAACCTGCTGGATGCCGGCGTTGACGTGATGACCTCAGGCAACCATATCTGGGACAAGAAGGACATCTTGCCTCACATGGATGAATTGCCCCTGCTGCGCCCCGCCAATTACTACGGGGCACCGGGCCGCGGTTGGCTCATGCTGGGAGACATCATGGTCCTGAACCTCCAGGGCCGTGTTTTCATGCCGCCCATCGACTGCCCTTTCAGGGAAGCCGACCGCCGACTCAACGAAGCCGAGACCGAGCTGGGCTACCCGCCTCGTGTCGTCCTGGTCGATTTCCACGCCGAAGCGACCTCCGAGAAGCAGGGCCTCGGCTGGTATCTCGATGGCCGCGTCAGCGCCGTGGTTGGCACCCATACTCACGTCGGAACCGCCGACGCACGGGTGTTGCCTGGCGGAACCGCCTACGTAAGCGACCTTGGCATGACAGGCCCTATGGACTCTGTGATCGGTACTGAAACGGCGCCGGTGCTCGAACGTTTTCGCACCGGCCTCCCCCAACGCTTCAAGCCCGCCGATGGTCCTTGCGTCCTCAATTCCGTCCTCATCGAGATTGACCAGGATACCGGCTGCGCTACTGACATTTTGCGCGTTGATCGCGCAGTTGATTGAACGCCAGTTGCACATCCATGCATTGGGAGCCTTTGATGCCCGCAACCATTGACCTCCACCTCCATACCACCGCCTCCGACGGTAGATTGACTCCCACCGAGTTGGTGGAATTAACTGCCGCCAAGGGCCTCCGTACCATCGCGGTCAGTGACCACGACACTACCGCCGGTCTGGCCGAAGCCCAGCGGGCAGTGAATCAAATCCCCGGTATGCGCATGGTCCCCGGCATCGAACTGAGCTGCGACGTTCCGGGCGGCGAAGTTCATATGCTCGGCTACTTTATGGACACCGGTGACCCTGATTTCCAGCAAACGCTGTCCGTCTTTCGCGAAGGCCGTTTGGCCCGCGGCGAGGGCATGGTGCAAAAACTGGCCGAGTTCGGCCTGCATATCGAATGGGAACGTGTCCTGGAGATCGCCGGCGACGCATCCGTCGGCCGGCCGCATGTGGCCCAGGCCCTGGTCGAAGCCGGCTACTTCGCGGAACCTGCGGAAGCCTTCCGAGAGTATTTGGGACGCAACGGCAAGGCTTATGTGGAGCGCGCCAAGCTCACGCCTCCCGACGCGGTGAAGATGCTCAACGACGTGGGCGGCGTCGCCGTATTCGCTCACCCCTGGTTTGAGCGGCGTGGAGGCGAGCCGGAGCCGGAACAATCTCTCATCGAAACCGTTGAGGAGTTGAAGGCCGCGGGCCTCCACGGCATGGAAGTGCATTACGCGATGTACGACGAGGCTACCGTTGACTGGCTCGCCGACTTGGCCCGCGCCTACGACCTCATACCCTGCGGCGGCAGCGACTACCATCACAGTGGCAATTCCCGCGAACCTCTCCCCGGAGTCAACGGCCCGCCCATGGAAACCGTAGAGCGTCTTGAAGCCGTCGCCCGCCAACTCTCCTCCGCCAGCTGATCTTCTTCTACGCCATCTACGCTATGCACGCGACTGTCATTCCCGCGAAAGCGGGAATTCAGAAAGTCCGCTCGCTGCGCACCCGGCCCACCGGCTGATTTATGCTCGACCACACGCTCTCGCTATTCCTTGGCCTGTGGGCAGTCGCCTACCTCATCGGAGCCACTCCCGTTTCATATCTGCTCGGTCGAACTCTGGGCGGCATAGACCTCCGCCGCCACGGCAGCGGGAACGTTGGGGGCAGCAATCTAGCCAGCCAATTAGGTCGTCGTTGGTTGCCGCTCGTCGTCGCCATCGACCTCGCCCGTGGAGCCGGTCCCGTCCTGATCGGCCAATTCACTCTTGGCATGGGCGAACATCCCTGGCTGCTCGTCGCCACCCCGCTGTTCACCCTGCTGGGCAACGCGTGGTCTCCGTTTTTGCGGTTCTCGGGCGGCCGCAGCGTCGGAGTATGGGCCGGGGGCCTTGTGGGGATTTCTCCTTCCCTGTTCGCAGCCGCTTTGATCACCTACTTGTGCGCCTGGGTGGCTTCAAAGCGCTCTGCGGAATCTCTCCTGGTGGTGATGTGCGTCCTCCCGTTGGTCTGCCTTGCCTGGCCCCAGACGTGGCTATTGGTTGGTTCCTCGGCGCAATTCGCAGCCTATGCTGCAATCGGAGGCATGCTGATCCTGGCCAAGCGTTTGGTGTCCAACGGCGGCCCGATGCCTACTGATGTCCCGCGTCGCGCTGTGATGATCAACCGTTTGCTTCGGGATCGGGATATAGCCGACCGCCAGCAGTGGCTTGCCCGCGCGCCGGACCGCTCCACTGATTTCTGATGGCTGAACAGCAAACCGGACCGCAGACCACCACCTGTCACTGGCATCCTACGGTGCCCACCGGTCTGTCGTGCAGCCAGTGTCGCCGGCCTATCTGCACCGAATGTCTGGTGCAGGTGCCCGTTGGCATTCGGTGCCGCGAATGCGGTCGCGCCCAGCCCTTGCCCACTTTTGATGTACGTCCGGCCAACTATGCGCGAGCCGCTGTGGTTGCCGCCGTCATCGGAATTGCCGGCATTGTCTTGACTGTTTTGCTGGGCGTCTATATCGGCGGCCTCGCCTTCGTAGTCATGCCGCTGGGCGTCGGCTACGTGTCCGGCGAAATTATCAGTCGGGTGGTCAACCTCAAGCGCAGTCGCGGCCTAATGTATATTGCCGGAGGAACTGTGGTGATCACGGTAGTGCTCTCGCTTTTCCTGCTCGATTTTCGCCTGCTGGGATTGTGGGGCATCCTCGCCACCGTCGGCGGCGTACTCATCGCTATCGCCCGCGTCCGCCTCTAACCTTCTAATTCAGAAATCCGATTTTCCGGTGAATCCGGGTTCAAACCGTTTCCTTCCCATACTCCGCCCATAGCCGCCCCACGGTTTCTCCCGTTACGCCACTGCCGAATCCTCTCCGCCGCAGGTAGTCCCACATCTTGCGACGGAACGTACCGTAGTCCATCTCGCCGCCTGCCAGCCATTGCTGCGCTCGCCGCTCGCCGGCCCGGTACGCGCTGCTAGTTTCGTCCAGATTTTCCAACGTGGCGTCAATGATATTGTCCGCGATGCCCTTTGCCCGCAACTCCCGTCGCAACGTGAATCGACCTCTCGGTCTGCGTCGCTCCCTACTGTCCCGCCAACGCCGGGCGAAGTCTGCGTCGTCCAGGTAGCCGTAGCGTTTAAGCGAGGCCAGCACTTGCTCAACGACGGGTTGGGAAAATTCTCTCCCAACCCGTCGCCGTACTTCGGTGGTTGATCGTTGCCTGAAACTTACGTAGCGCAGTGCGACTTGCAGCGCCCGCGCATAGTCATCAGACAAGTCCATCAGTTGAGGCTGACCCGGTCTGCGCTGGCGACGTGGGCCGTGTCGCCATTTGCTGCCGTTAACCCGTAGCCGTTCCCATTCCCGTCCGGGTCCATCGCGTCCGGTTCGTCTTCGCCTCGGATCAGTGCTTCAATGACTCCCGATATCTCGGGGTGTTCGCTCAGGAAATTCTTTGAATTCTCCCTGCCTTGTCCCAGGCGGGTTTCCCCGTAGGAGTAGAAAGATCCCGCCTTTCTGATGAATCCTTGATTCACGCCTATGTCCAGCAGGTCGCCCGTTTTACTGATGCCCTGGTTGAACATAATGTCAAACTCGGCCACCCGGAACGGCGCCGCTACCTTGTTCTTCACAATTCGCGCCCTGACCCGGTTTCCTATGATCTCTGAACCCTGCTTCAGGGATTCGGTCCGGCGCAGGTCAATTCGCACCGAGCTGTAGAATTTCAGGGCTCTCCCGCCGGGGGTAACTTCGGGGCTGCCGTAGGTCACGCCAATCTTTTCGCGGATCTGATTGATGAATACCACCGCCGTTCGGGACCGGTTGATTGTGGACGTTAGCTTTCTCAGGGCTTGCGACATCAACCTCGCCTGCATCCCCACATGCACGTCCCCCATGTCGCCCTCAATTTCGGCCTGGGGAACCAGCGCGGCCACGCTGTCTATTACTACGGAATCCACCGCGCCGCTGCTGACCAGCTTTTCAGTGATGTCCAGTGCCTGCTCCGCTGAATCGGGTTGCGAGATGAGCAGATTATCCAGGTCCAGGCCACAGTTGGCTGCGTACTGTGGATCGAGGGCATGCTCGGCGTCGATGTACGCTGCCAGCCCGCCCTGCTTCTGCGTTTCGGTCATGATGTGGATCGCCAGGGTGGATTTCCCCGCCGATTCGCCGCCGTATATTTCGGTAACCCTGCCCCGTGGCAATCCGCCGACGCCCAATGCCAGGTCCAGGGACAGCGAGCCGGTGGGTATAACGTTGGTAATCAGGTGCGCCACCTGCTCGTCACCGCGCATCACGGCGCCTTTGCCGTGGTCTTTCTCAATGCGGCCCAAGGCAATTTCCAAGGCTGCGAGTTTGTCCTTGTCCAGATTCAGGGCTTCCGGGTTAATCGCCATATCAAAACCTCACGCGGGACTGCTTTTCTGTTGGAACAATCCTAGCACGTGCGTTCCAGTAATGCAAGATATGTTCGTCATCATTTTGAGAATCTTCCGAGGGGCTCACGGCCCCCATTCTAAAAGTCTCAATACCCACCCTCGAATCCGATCGTCACTACTCCATTCTCAACGATAATCGGCGTAATCCGCTCTCCCCCCGAAAGCTCCAGCAGCGCCGGAATCTGATCCGGTTGCTTGGATACGTCAATCTCCGTGTAGGCTACCCGCTGTCGTCGATAGTGCATCTTGGCTTGCGCCGAGAACGGGCAATCCGGGTGGGTATAAAGGATGATTTCGGTCTGCTCTGCGGTGGTCAAAATAGTCTCCTGAACCTGATTCCGTGGGCTGATTTCAATGGCCCAATTGTACGTAGCCCCGTCCTATCGCGCAACGCCGCGCCCGCGCCCGTTCATCCCGAGCCCTGTCGAAGGATGTTCCCTTTACAGAACTCTATCCGTGCGTATCTCCGTCATATCGGTACTGGCTGCTGCTCCAACAGGTCTTCTATGACCGACTCTTGGGTGCGCTCTCGCAGACGCGCCATGCTTTTCAGAATGATGCGATGGGCCAACGCCGGCCGCGCCAACGCTTTGATGTCGTCCGGCGTAACGTAATCCTGTCCCCTGATTGCCGCCAGCGCCTGTGCGCAGCGGTACAGTCCCAAGGTGGCCCTCGGGCTTGCCCCCAGTTCCACGTCCGGGTGCTCTCGCGTCGCCCGGACCAACTGCACCACGTACGTTCTAAGCACCGGACTGATGTAAACCTGCCGTACCATGTCCTGTATCCTCAAGACTTCCTCCGCCGAGGCGACGGGCTGGAGAGTCCCCAGTGGGTCCGCGTCCTGGAACCGTTCTACCATGGCTTCTTCATCCGTTTCCGACGGATATCCCAGGCTCAGCCTCAGCAGGAAGCGGTCGATTTGCGCCTCCGGCAACGGAAACGTCCCTTCCAGCTCGATGGGATTCTGCGTCGCCAGCACCAGGAACGGCGCGGGCAGTTGCACTGTGTCTTGGTCAACCGTTACCTGCCGTTCGGCCATCGCTTCCAGCAACGCCGACTGTGTTCGCGGCGTCGCGCGGTTGATCTCATCGGCCAGTACCACCTGCGAAATCACTGGACCCGGCCGGAATTCGAACCGTCCGCTCCGTTGGTTGTAGTAGTTGATTCCGGTTATGTCCGAAGGCATCAGGTCGGGCGTGAACTGTATCCGTCGGAATTCGCAGTCCAGCGAATACGCCAGAGACCGCGCCAGGGTCGTCTTGCCTATGCCGGGAACGTCCTCAACAAGGATGTGCCCTGCGCTGAACAACGCAGCCAGCGTGAACTCAATCACGGCATCCTTGCCGATGATCGCCCGCTGGATGTTTTCCCGGATGGCTTGCGCCGTGTCCGCCATCTGTTGCGTTTTTTGGGAGCTTGTCACGAACCCGTCCCGTAAGGCGCCGGCGCAAATTCGCCGGCCAGATGCTCCTCGACTTCCCTAAGGTCCTTGAGCGAGTCAACGCTGCGCCAGAACTCCGCAGTCTGCACCGCTGACATCCTTCCCGCCGCGGCCAGTTCCGGGAAGGTCGTCGTCTCGTGGTCCCCCCTTTCTGGAAGCAAGCCGCGTATGCCGGGATCCAGCGCATATATCCCGCCGTTGATCCAGTAAGGCAGTTGGGCTTTCTCGCGGAAAGAGCGCACTGCCCCCACTGCGTCTGTATCGACTATCCCGTACGGGCTTGCCATCGGCACCGTGAGAATGCTCGCTGCGTGGCTCGGGTCCGCGTCTGCTCGCCGTCGGTAGTCCGCGATCAATAAGGCTGGATCAGCGTCTGTGATCACGTCCCCGTTCGTCGCCATGACCGGCCCCTCCACACCCTGAACTATGTCGAGCCCCTTTTTCAACGCGCCGCCCCTGCCCAACGGGTACTCTTCGAGGCTGTAGTGGGCATGAATTCCAAACTCCTTACCATCGCCGAAGTATTCCTCCACTCTTTCGCCCAGATAGCCAATCAGAAACACCACGTCCGTCACGCCGGCTGCCCTCAAACGCCGAACCTGGTGCCATAGGATGGGTCGCCCACCCACTTGCACCATTGGCTTGGGAACTTTCTCAGTCAGTGGTCGGAGCCGCTCTCCCTGGCCGCCGGCAAGAATCAGCGCGAACATGGTAGCCGGTATCCTAACGCTCGCCCATGGGTAGGTCAACAAAATCCCCTCTCCCATCAAGGGAGAGGGTTGGGGTGAGGGTAAAGTTGCAGGGGTAGGGGCGGAGTCACGGTCACCAATCCCCCTATTGGTAGGCCCGTGGCCTGAACTCGGAGGAGCAGTATCTGACGCTCTCCCAGAATCCGGCAGCCTCCCGTTCAACGTTGACGGATTGCAGGAACTCCCGACTGGGATCATCGTAAATGATGCAGGGCGCCCACAACGCGATGTCAGGAAATGCGAACAATAGTGCAATCACCAGGGCCATGCAGCCCATGAATGGTAATACCCCTATGTACACGTCCGTAATCGTGCTTTCTCGTAAGGCTTCCTGGGCCGCGGCCGTTTGTTCTGCCATTTGCGCGTCAACGTCCTGTCTTACGCCGTGCAGAATGTACAGGTTAATCCCCTCCGGCGGGCTGATCAGCGCCGCTTCTACCAGGATCACCATGATGATCCCGAACCAGACGAGATCTACTCCCACTGCCTCCAGCGTGGGCGCCAGGATCGGAATGGTGGTCACCAGCATGGCGAAGCTTTCCATGAAGGTGCCCAGCAGCAGGTAGAAGAACACGAGGATGATCACGAACTGGAGAGCGTTGAGGTTCAGGCCGGTGATCCACTCCGATATGTCCTGGGAGATGCCCAGGCGGGCGAAAGCGAAACTGAGGGTGAAGGCCGCCATGACGATCAGCATAATCATGGACGAAGTGCGCACCGTGGAGATAATGGCGTCTAGCAGCATTATCCTGATGCCCCGCATCGACTCTCCCCAGTTGGCGTAGATGCCCTGCGCCCTCTTGTACAGCTCGTTTGCTATCGCCACTACCAAGGCGCCAAAGACGCCCAACGCGGCCGCTTCTGTCGGTGTCGCCCATCCGGTATAGATTGAACCGAGCACTACCGCGATGATGATCAGCACCGGAACGATGGCCAACAGCCCCACCAGCGCTTCTTTCAGCATCCGCAGCCACTCGCTCGTCGCCTCGCCGTAGGACAGCGTCGAACGCCCCCGACGATAGGCGGCGCGCTCCTCCGGGTCGGTGAGCCCGGCTTCGGTCGCCTGTTCCTGCCGCATTGCGGCCTGCTGGTCATCTGAGTAACGTCGGACGCCGATGCCGTTGAACCACCCGCGATAAAGCCGGCGCACTTCCTCGTCCATCGGCGCCGTGCGGGGAATAACCACCGACGTCACGATCATCATCAACATCATCGTGAACGCCAGCAGGAACCCGGGCATGAACCCACCCATGTAGAGCCGGCCAATCGACTCCTCCACCAGTACCCCGAATATTATCAATCCGATGCTGGGTGGGATCAGGATGCCCAGCGTGCCGCCGGCCGCCAGCGATCCGATCACCAGCCGTTCGCTGTACCCGCGCTGTCGGAAGGATGGCAGCGACACGCGGCTGATGGTGGCGGAGGTGGCCACGCTGGAACCGGAGCAGGCCGCGAAAACCGCGCAGGACGCGATGTTCGTGTGCAGCAGTCCGCCCGGGAGGAATACCAGCCAACGGGACAACGCCCCGTACATGCGCTCGCCCATGCCCGAGCGCAGCATCAACTCGCCCATCAGCAGGAACAGCGGTACCGCCACCAGGATGAAGTTGATGTTGCTCTCCCAGGCCTTGTTGCCCAGGATGGTCCATAGCGGCGCGTCGGAGAACGCCTGCATCATCACCAGCGAAAGCACCCCAAGGGCGCCGGCGACGTATAGGCCAATCAGGAAGAAAACTCCCATCATGCTGAACGCGGTGATGATTGCCATGTCCTAGATCCTCCGGGTGTCTGTCGCAGTTAGAAGGTGGGTTCCACTGGAGTGGAGTTGCGCCATTAACGGGACGGGTAAGCTACACGGCCCCGCCTTCTTGCTGCTCGATTCCCGTCGCCGGCGCCAGTTCGGCCACGTCGCCGCCTGCGCTCTTGTGCCAGATTTCCAGCAAGCCCCGCAGTATCATGCTCAGCATCCATTGGAAAGAGGTGAAACCCAGCATCGTGAAACCTACAGCGACAATTATCTGGGGCATCCACTTCTCTGGTAGGAAATCTCCGTATAGGTAGGTATTTTCTAGGGATGCCTTGCAAGCCAAGGCGGCATCGTATCTTTCGTCTCCGAGCAGGGACATCACAAACCGATCGAATGCACTAGAACTCACCCCGTCTATGTTGGATATGCAGTACGATTTGAGGACTTCTTTCCACGCGTAGAATGCGGTAACCGCCCCGAAGAACCCAACCGAACTCAACGCCAGCCAGTCGGCAACGGAACGCATGTAGGGATGAATCCGGGAGAACAGCGGCAACAGCACATCGATCCTTACGTGCGACCCGCTACGCAGCGAGTACGAGAATGCCCACGTTCCCGCGAAAGCCAGAATGTAACCGCCGATGAGTTCTTGATTGCCCAGCACTGGCCCACCCAACTTGCGCACTATCACCTGGTAGGTGATGTAGATTCCCAGCAGCAGCAGGAGCGTCCCGCAGATATACCCAAAGATGCGGTACACGTAGTCCAAGGCTCCATCAATCTTATGGATGAACTGTGTTAGCGCGACCGCTGGGGAGGTTGGGGTGGTTTGAGTAGTCAACTGGCGCCTCCGGCGAACTTATGGAGTGGGCGATTGCGGACTGTATTTGCCGGACGAATAAGTGTCAATCAACTTTTATGATCGCCGGGCAGAGTCTATGAAAATCATTAAGCCTTGTCAAACGGATTTATTCAGATGACAAATATGGGCAACATTTTCGTATTTCGTAATAATATTGTTAGCGTTCGTAATAAAGTTGTAGGGGCGGGTTTCAAACCCGCCCCTACCTACGAGCGAAATCGCCACAATACCGTCTATTCGGTGGAAGACGCTGTACCGTCCGAGTTAATCTGCACCTTGACGATGGGCCCGACCTTCTCGTTGAAAATCTGGACGCCTTCCGAATTGGGGCCGCCGGCGCGCTCCACCCAGTTAGGAATGATGCTTTCCAGGGCAGTGACCCGCATCTGAACCTTCACGTCGTCTGGGAAATCATGGTATTCCATCCCCTCTTCGACGTTGAGATTGATGCCGTCCGGGTCCCATTCAGCCTTCAGCAACCGCCTGTTCTCTACATCAAACTCCTGGCCCACTTCCTTCAGGACCTGCTGGTTGGCCGGCGAAATTTCGGCCCACTTCTCGCCGTTGACAGTTACGTAAGTAACGCCAACGGAGCCGACGATGGGGCCGTAGAGATAGTCGGTGACTTCGTACCAGCGTTGACCGTAGCCCGGCGTTCCCCCGGTGATACCCGCGTCCAGGACGCCGCGTTCCAGCGCAGTGTACACGTCCGCAAATGCTACGAACTGGCCTTCAGCGCCCAGGCCGGCCAGCAGGTCGCCCAGGATGGTGCTGTGCTGGCGGATGTTCTTGTCCTTATAGGATGCCAATAGGATGCCAGGTCCGGCAGCGGTTCTCGGCTGAAGACATACTGATTCGGGTAGTAAGCGCGGAAGATCGGCTCGCCGCCGGTGGCCTCCCGCAGAATCCGCACCATGTCATCCTCAATAGCATCGGTGAGGGCAAGGTGAGCGTCATTGCTGGGCGAAAGTCCCCAAAGGTTGCCCACGTCGATTATCGGCAAGTCGCCGCCAACGTAGCCGGAGTAAATCTCGGCGAATTCCAGGGTGTGGTCGTTAACCAGCCGGATGGTGTCCGGGCCAGCCAGTCCCAACTCGGGATAGGACGAAATCTCAATGGTCACTTCGCCGTTCGTCCGTTCCGCGACCCGTGGCGCGTAGAAGCTGTCGATCAACTCGCAGGGCCGCAAGGCACGGTTGATGCATACTACCTGGAGCGTAACAGGTTCCTGGGTTGCCGCGGCCGGCGCCTCGGTCGCCTGTTCACTCGTAGCCGGCGCTGCCGGTGCGGGAGCTTCGTCTCCACCGCCGCAGGCGGCTATGCCAACCACCAGCATCGCGATGACGGCAACCGCAACAATCAGGCGCCACGACCAGGCCCCGCGTCCCGCGGCGCGCAATCTGTTCACGTTCAACATAGACCCTCCCTCAAGAGTGAATGTCTGCCCCCACAGGCTGGGAGATGTTTTCCCCGAGGCTCCCGCAACAGGGCGATTCAATTGGCGGCATACGCTAACAGCCGCTCTACGGAGTGTCAATGATTCCGACGGGGCTTACTCGCCGTCGCCCTGTGCTATAATCGGGCCTGCCCAGCAGTCCATCTAAATGCCTCATGGTGTACGCTGCGACACTTCAAGATACCGGGTTTTGTGAGGAGGAATACTGCCTTGACTACTCTTAATGATCGCCTGCGCGCCGGACAGGAAATGCGCGGGATGATGGCCGCAGGAGACAGTTCCCACTATGCGCTCCCCGGCGTTGATCAGCTGGCGCCTGACCTGAAGCGCATTATCGACGAAGCGTTGTTCGGGACCATTTGGACACGGCCGGGGCTCGACCTGAAGCAGCGTTGCATCGCCACAATCTCGGCGTTGATGACTCAGGGTGAACTCAATCTCCTTCGCCGGCACATCGTGCGGGCCCTTAACGTTGGTTTGACCCCCAACCAGGTCGTGGAAATTTTCCTGCAATCCACCTTCTATATCGGTGTTCCTGCCGTGGAGTCTGGTTTGCGGCTGACCAAGGACATATTCGAAGAGATGGGCATCGATTATGAGCCGGCCCTGGAATATGATCCCAACCAACACGTGGACGAGTTGTTTGCCCTGGGCCAGGAAATACACCGTCGCCACATGGGCTCCACCTCGGATACCGGGATGGGCGCAGACACCCCCGAGGCTCAACTGGAACGCATCATCGACGAATACAACTGGGGGGCCATCTACAGCCGGTCCTTGCTTGACGACAAGGAACGGGCAATTATATCCCTTGCCGCCCTTACCAGCATGGGCGTCTATGACGCTCAAATGCGGCGACGCATACGGGGAGCCATCGGTGTCGGTATGACTCCCGACGAAGTCATGGAGATTTTCATCCATCTTTCAATGTATGGTGGATATGTGAACGCGCGGACTGCCATGCGCATTGCCCGTTCGGTATTCAACGAACTTGGCATCGGCTAACTCAGGAGGTCGGTGGAACCCATGAAACTGCGCCTTGACGACGGCTGCGAGCTGTTCTACACCATCGACGATTTTACGGATCCCTGGGCCCAACCGGAAACCGTCGTCATGCAGCACGGCATGGCGAAGAATCACAAAATGTGGTTCGGCTGGGTGCCTATCATCGCCCGACACTATCGTGTGATCCGGCTGGACATGCGTGGTATGGGCCAGTCGTCTGTCCCTGAACCCGGCTACCCATGGTCGGTTGACAACTTTGCCAAAGACCTGGCCGAGTTCACTGATAAATTGGGATTGGAGCGATTCCACCTCATCGGGGAAACGGTGGGCGGCAGCATAGCCATGCGTTATGCCACCGAGCATCAGGATCGCTTGCTGTCGCTCACTGCATGTACCTCCCCCACCAGCTTCAATGATGCCCACCACGCGGAGTCGGCGGTACAAATCAGGGAGGAAGGAATCGCCGCCTGGGTGGAAAGCAGCATCGGCCGTCGGCTGGATCCTCAAATCGTTGATCCGGCCTACACCCGTTGGTACGCAGAGCAGATGAAAGCCACCACGCCGCACGTGGTGGCCGGCTTCCAGGCCCAAGCTGCCGGTGATCTGCGACCTCTCCTGCGGGAAGTCCAAACGCCCACTTTGATCATCGCAGCTGCTGCTTTGAGGGAGGAAGTGCTTGGCGAC
Source organism: Dehalococcoidia bacterium (assembly GCA_965207025.1). Lineage (GTDB taxonomy): Bacteria > Chloroflexota > Dehalococcoidia > Lucifugimonadales > UBA3495 > Bin87. The sequence goes on from OZ242258.1 coordinate 450,097, forward strand.
TTCCGTGGAGCGGCAGACGTGTTCCCCAATGGGCGGGCTGTCGTGTTCCCCGGCGTTTCCGGGTTCGTCCAGCACATCCTACCCGTTCCATGCGCGCGGGTCTGGTTGGACTTTGCCCGCAGCCTGGGCTAACCCCCTCGATACCATGGCGGAGCGCGCCGACGCCGAATCCGGCGACATTGCGGGGCAGCGGGCAGCGGGCAGAACTGGACGGAACAGGCGCAGCCGTGGTTTATCCCGGCGCGCTCGTCTAAATGCGCGGCGTTACTATCGTCGCCACGTCCGCGACCAGCGGGGTCGTTATCACGCCGGTTTTCTCGCCCATCTTCTGGCGCGTGGGGAGTTGCAGGTGCTGCCGCGTCGAGTCGGCCGCAGGTATCATCTGCCGCCTTTTGTGGAACTCTACGACATCCGGTTTTTCCGGGTTGCGAAGCAGTTTTTCTGGCAATCGGCCCTGGCCGCCGCGGCGATGCTGGTGGTGCTGATGCTGGTGGACTCCATCGCCGATGCCGCGCTAGCCGCCGGTCTGGCCTCCAGCGTATTTATCGTATTTTTGACCCCCAGCGCCAGGCGGGCCAACCTGCGTCACCTGGTCGGCGGACATCTGCACGGGTTGGTAGTGGGCGTACTGGGCGCCACGCTCTTGTTCCATTCCCATCTGCTGCCGGTGCCGAACGACTTGTCCCAATGGAGCGTGAGCGTAGTTGCCGCAGTGTGCATGGGTTTGGTCATCCTGCTAATGGCGGCGACGGACACCGATCATCCACCGGCGGCGGCTACGACGCTGGGATTTTCCCTGCGTGATTTGGACTGGACGCTGGTAGGGCTCTTTGCGCTGGGGGTGCTGATACTGGCCTGCCTAAAGGTGCTGATGCGCCGCTGGCTGAAAGACCTCGTCGAGTGATGCGACGCCGAACTCTGCGGTTCGTCCGTGACTACTAACAACACAATTTCATGGATTAAGGACATATAGCCGATGCCTGATTCGCTTTCCCGCCAATTGGCCCGTTGGGTCGTCAATCTGCACGCGCGAGACCTGCCACCGGCAGTGATCGACAAAATGCAGACATCACTCCTGCATGCTACCGTGGTTGCCATCGTGGGAGCCAATACCCATCACGGGAAAGCAGCGGTGGATTTAGCCCTGAGTGAAGAATCTTCAAAGGAAGGGGCGACAATCCTGGCCAATGGTGGCCGCGCAACGCGATGCGGCGCCGCGTTCGCAAATAGCAAGTTGATGCATGCCACCAACCAGGCCGACTCTTACCGAATGCTCACCCATCCGGGCCCTTGCGTAATACCCGCTGCGTTGGCATCAGCCCAGTTGGGTGGTTCCAATGGAGCCCAGTTGGTTACCGCCATGGCCGCCGGGTATGAGGTAGAATCCCGGATCGCTGGCGACTTTATCGCTTCCACCCAGGCCAGGGGATTCCGCTCCAGTCCAATTTACGGGACTCTCGGAGCGGCGGTCGCAACCGGCAAATTGTTGGGCCTGAACGAAGACCAGATGGTGACCGCCATCGCGCTGGCGTGTACCTTCACCGCCGGAACCAACGAGGGGCCACGCTCCGGCGGTCGCGAGATGATGTTTCATGAACCCCAATCCGCGCGCAGTGGAATCATGGCAGCTCTGCTGGCCCGTGAGGATGTGCGTGGCTCCGAAGCAGCGCTTGAAGGGCCGGCCGGTTTCTACAACGCTTTTACCGGAAACAATCGGGGCGAATTGTCCTACGTTTTCATGGGGCCCCAGCAGGTTTCTTTCGAGGCCGTAACTCAAGGGCTCGGCAGCCGGTGGGAACTGCTGCATACCGTCCTGAAAATGTATCCGACCGCTGGCTACAATTGCCCAGTCATCGACCTCATGTCGGACATTCGCCGTGCCCACGATTTCAACGTTGATGACATAGAGAAGATCACCGTCGATATGAACTGGCTGGAGACCCTGTACCCGTCCCCGGAATTTCCCAACCCGTCCCGTGGGCAGGCGATCGTGGGCAGTACCCACTACTTCACGGCTTATGTCGCCGTCAACGGTTCATATCCTCCCCTGCGCACTCGCATCGACCCGGGAGAAGATGAACAGGCTGCTACCGCCGAGAACCATGACAAGGTATTGGGGCTAATGCACAAGGTGGAAACCGTAGGGCACCAGGACCGCCGGGCGTTTGCTCCTCGCATTACCATTGACTTGGCCGGAGGAACGTCGTACCGGGGAGAATATCAAGGCACGGAATTGGAATGGGGCTTGGACGAGGAAATCGACCGCCTGCGGCCTCTGTTCCCGCTGATCGACTGGCCGGATAACAAGTTACAGGATGTGGTTCTGGCTGCCCGTGGTATCTGGGACGCTGCCGACGTTAGCCGGTTGATTGACGCTGCTACACCCTGATTGCCTCATTCCCACATTTCGCGAAAGATGGATAGCATCTACTGATTCCAGAGGTGAAAATATGTTGCCAGGATTGGAGGGTAAAGCCGCGTTGGTCACCGGTGGGAGCAAAGGCATCGGTAAAGCGACCGCATATGCCCTGGCGAGAGAAGGTTGCTCCGTCGCCATCTGTGCCCGCGGCGAAGCGGACCTGCGAGCTGCTGCCGCGGAGATCGCTGATGCCACCGGGTCCCGCGTGATGCCGATTCGAGCTGATATGACGGTTCCGGAGGACATCGTCAACTTGGTGAGGGAAACGGTGGCCGGCCTGGGCAAGCTGGAAATATTGGTGAACAATGCGGTAAACAGTACCAGCGACCGCGCCAGCACAATCCCTGACGACGTGATTCTGAATCACATCACGGCCAAAGTTATGGGCTATATCCGCTGCGCCCGGGAATCTGTGCCGCACATGATAGATGCTGGGGGCGGACGCATCATCAACATCGGGGGTATGGCAGCCCGGAATTCCAGCCCTACGAACCCCGGTTCGGGAGTCACCAACTCCGCCATGTCCAACTACTCCAAAGCGCTGTCGGACGACGTGGCTGCCGACGGCATCCTGGTCAACTGCATCCACCCGGGCAGCACCCGTACCGAACGCTACATGGGCCTGGTTGAAGAACGCGCTGCACGTAGCAATACGACTCCGGAAGAAGAACTGTCCCAATCCGTCGCCGATATCCCTATCGGCCGGATGATCGAGCCTGAGGACGTTGCCAACTTGGCCGCCTTCCTGTGCTCAGACTTGGCGTCTGCCATTACTGGACAAACCATCGCAGTCGATGGTGGGGGTGGTCGGGGAGTCCATTTCTAGGCGGGGGCAATTTAAGGCGCAGGCAATCGCGTGAAATGCGGCGACCCACATTGGCCTGGCCTATAAACCGGCCTCGTTCAGTGCTTCTGCAAAGTTCGGGTCCAGGACGTACGCATCGTTGGTCTTGTCATACGTCAGTGGTCGAGGCAAGTCGACGTCGCCGCGGCGTCGTTTTAGCCGGTTCAAGCTGTGTCCCTGGCTGGATAGTGATCCCGAGAGTTCCCGCTGCGAGAGTTGAAGGGTGTGCATCAATTGGGCGCGCTTTTGCGTGTGATTCGGGGAGCGTGAAACCCGGATCATCGCTTGCCGTGCGGTGTCGGAGAGATGCCGCCAGAACGTGTGGAGATAGCTTGCGTTCCAAATTGGGCCATCAGGCGCTGCGCTGGACTCGGGAGCGGGTTCCGCCTGGTCTCCAACCTCAGGAGCGTTGCCATTTTCTGGCCCAGCATCGGTTGGCGTAATTACTGTCTCAGCGGGTTCTTCCACGGAGTTGCGACCCGCCATACCCCGCAAGGTAGCAAGAACCTCATTAATGTCCCCCTCTATGGTAACCGTTACTTTGGTCAACGTTTCACTCCCGATGCCGGATTATGCCGCATAATAGGATTGACAGTATGGCGCCGTGTTTCGGTGGCCTTGAATACCATAACACATAACCGTCATTTATGGATGCAGCGCCAACAACAAAGCCGATTCCAAAACTGCGGGAGGCACATATTGCTCGAACCTCGCGCCAATTGTTCCGTCGCTGCCAACCACAAATGTCCAGGGTTCCGAAACGAGTCCCCACTCCTCTACCGCCGGCGCCAATTCGCGCGACGGGTTCGTAGGCTCAATCAAATGGGGGTCGCGGTAAACTTCCACGTGCACGAAATTGGCTCGTCCCCGGTATTCCCGGGCTAGTTTCGAAATGTCCGACACTTGCGGCCCGCACGTTGCCGAGACGCAAAATGCGGGTGTCGCAAAGGTGATTACCGTCGGTCTCCCAGACTCCACTGCCTCGGCAACCGATAGTTGATAAAGCGTGGGGTCCGGTTCAGGGCTGCTACTGATCGTATGGAGATCCTTGGCGATGGCCGCTGTGGGTGTTCTGGAACGGGGCGCTGGGTCTCCGATGAAAGGAATGCTATGTTCAGGAGCCACCGATACCGCGGTTCCAATGGTCAGGGCTTCCTGCTCAGGATAGTCAAACGTGGCGTGGAGTTCCCAAATCCCCGGGCTGGCGGCAGTGGCAGTTCCGGCTTGGTCGAATGTTACCTGGGCTATGAAGACCCCTCTCCTGCCGTGTGGCGGCCATCCCAAAAATTCCGCCTCCGAGCGGTGTCTAACCTGGCCGGTCTCAGCGCCGGGCTCATAATATACGGCGCGCATTTCCACCGCATCAGGGCGTACCGGCATGTATTCTCGATCCACCAGACCGAATGATACCCGGTTTTCGCCCACTGCCAGGTCGCTGTTGGACACGACGAGGCTGACCGGCGGCCCACCTTGCGGTTGGGCTAGCGGGTCATTCTGCGAAACCGTAGCGACGCACGACGCAGTGACGAAACTGGCGACGACCCCCAGCAGCAGGGAAAAGGTTGGAAAAGCGATCCGACGGAGCCTTTTGTTTAACTCTGGCACTCCACACGGCCTCCGGCGCTTTATCTCGGCGGGCACGGATAGGCCGGCCCGCTATGGTCTATAATCATCATACACTCCCTACCTTGACAGTACGTGAGGCTACAATGCGATTCGGTTCGTTCGTCTTCCCAGTCAGCCACGACCCCGCGAGAGATTCGGAGGTGATTGACAGCACCCTTGACGAAATGGTGCTGGCCGAAAAAATCGGGATGCATTCAGTTTGGTTGACTGAGCACCATTTCGACGGCGCCGCCGCTCACGCGGATCCGCTCGTATTAGGAGCGGCATTGGCCGCTCGTACCAGCCGGATCAAGATCGGTTTCGCTGTCGTCGAGTTGGCATTTCATCATCCCGTGCGCCTGGCGGTTCAAACTTCACTATTGGACAACCTCAGTCACGGTCGTCTCATCGTGGGGACCGGACGCGGTTCCGCCTACAACCACTACGAATACCTTGGGTTTGGGATAACCATGGAAGACGGGATCGCCCGGCTTGCGGAGGCTGAGCAACTGATGGTCGGGGCCTGGACCGGCGAACCGTTTGAGCACAGTGGCGAGTTCTGGGACGTCAAGTTTCCTCAGCTCCGGCCCCGGCCATATCAAAAGCCACATCCGCCACTGATCCGGGCTTGCATCAGTGAAGCGTCTGTAGTGGCAATGGCAGAAATCGGCCGTCCCGTGATGATCGGCATCCAGACCCTTGACACGTTGCGACACCGCTTGGACCGATACGAAGCGACGATGCTGGACGCCGGGTTCACGGAAACTCAAACTCAGGCCACGTTGGAACAATGTTGGGCGTCGAGAGACCTGTTCGTTGCGGACAGCTATGGTGAGGCTCTGGAGATCGCTGAAGCCGGGTTCGAGCGGGAGCGCACGCACTTCCGGCGCGCCAGGGAAATGTACAATCCAGGAGGATTCCCCCCGCCGGACCCAAACCGACCTTTACCGGCCGGCGAAGTATTGGAGCACTCGTTTATCCTGGGAACCCCGTCCCAGGTGGCGGAACAGGTGGCCGAGATGCGCGAAATCGGAGTGCGCAACCTGATGCTCAAACTCAACGTCGGAGAAATGGACACCCATAAGGTGCAAAAGTCCATCAAAATGTTCGGAGAGCAGGTAATGCCCAAGTTCTCCGACGATTAACTTGGCATGATCTGACCTAACGGGAGTGAGATGTCGGGAAAGCAGCCGGGCGAAATGGCGTCCCCGGGCACGTAGATGTGTTTGCCCTTGTATTTGTCGTCCACGGGGTCCGTATGCGCCTCCACGACGTGCTCTGGCAGGGCGCTTATCCACACTCCGGGATGCCAAAGCGGGCGTAGAGCGCCAGTTTTTCGCCGCGGTCGTACTCGAGCGAACTGTCTGACACTTCGATAATCAGGAGGATGTCTTCCGGTCCTGCCGGCCTGGATTCGTAAAAGTCGTCTCGCCATTTCAACAGCACTAGGTCCGGTTCAGGCATAGTGCGGGTGTCTAGCGTTACGGACCCCTGTGTCCTAACGATGGCTCTAACACCCACCGCTAGATGGAACATCTTGCTGATGCGGTCCACAGTAGCCAAGTGTCTGTTCCCTGTCGGGGCCATGGCTACTATCACTCCGTCAATGAGTTCGACGCGGTCCTCTTTTTTCAGTATCCCGGCTTTCGCCATCGCGTGATATTGATCAACGGTGAACCGATGAGGTTCCAGCGCCACGACAGGGCGCGGTTTGGTCTGCGTAACCATAGAGGTTCCTCCTGGCTGGCTGCGGATTCGCTACAACGCCCGCACCATCGCGTCCAGGCTCTCCAGGGCTTTACTGATGTTCTCCTGGCTGTTGGCGTAGGACAGTCGGACATAGCCTTCCCCGAATTCCCCGAAGGCCGCGCCGGAAAGCAACGCTACGCCCGCCTCCTGCATCGCCCGTTCCTCAAATTCAGCACTGGTAAGCCCGGTCTCTTTTATGCTCGGGAAGGCGTAGAAAGCCCCATCCGGTTCGGGGCAGTTGATGCCTGGAATAGACTGTAGCCCGTCCGCGATCAGCCTCCTGCGGCGGGCGAATTCGGCGGCCATTTCCTGCACCGCATCCTGCGGGCCGTCCAACGCGGCAACCCCCGCTATCTGGCTGAAAGACGCTGCGCAAGACACGCTGTTGGTAGCCAGGCGGGAAATGTGGGGCACCAACTCCTCGGGCATTATGCCGTAGCCCAGGCGCCAGCCGGTCATGGCGTAGCTCTTGGAAAAGCCGTCAAGGATGATCGTGCGGTGGGCCATATCCGGCAACGTCGCTATGCTGTGGTGCTCGCCAGAGTACAGAATGTCCTTGTAGATCTCATCGGACATTACGTACATGTCCGGATGGCTGCGCACCACGCCTGCGATGGTTTCCAGCTCCTCCCGCGTCAGAGCGGAACCACACGGATTCTCTGGCGAATTGATGATGAGCAGGCGCGTCCGCTCGTTCACCAGCTCAGGAAGTCTGGTCAGATCAGGGTGATAAGCCTCCTCCTCAAGCAGCTGCATGGGTACTGCCTTTGCGCCGCTGAACTCGATCATTGACTCGTAGATCGGAAAACCGGGATTGGGGTAGATGACCTCAGATCCCGCTTCCGCGAGAGCCAACAGCACGTAGAACATGATGGGTTTGGCCCCAGGCGTAACAACCACCTGTTCCCAGTCCGTGTCAATTCCCCGAACTTCGCGGCTGTTGCGCGCCACCGCTTGCCGAAGTTCCGGCAAGCCCGGCGTGGGGCCGTAGTGTGTGTAGCCATCCTGCAGCGCCTGCATACCGGCTTGCACGATGTGCTCGGGTGTTTCAAAGTCCGGTTCCCCGATTTCAAGATGGATGATTTCCCTTCCCTGGGCTTCAAGGGCTCGGGCTTTGGCAAGGACCTCAAAGGCGGATTCGGTTCCCAGGCGGCTCATTCGGGTGGCGACAGTCATGTTTAGCATTCCTCGAAAACGTCAACTGGTTATGGCGGTAGCCTCTCCAGAAGATTACCACTTTTCATCATCGCGGTCAGGATGCCCCGATCGCCGGTGGTGTTATGATTAGTTTGCATTTCTGGTAAGAGGAGTCAACTCGCAATGCCGGTCGTTCATAATCTATCGCCGGATGAATTACTCACTACAACCCGAGCTGTGCGCAAACGCCTGGATTTCGACCGTCCGCTACCCGACGAAGTTATTCGCGAGTGCCTGGCAATAGCCCAGCAAGCCCCTACGGCCAGCAATCGCCAAAATTGGCACTTCATGGTGGTGACCGACGCTGATAAGCGGATGGCGTTGGCTGAGTTGTATCGGGAAGGCTGGCGGCAGTACACCCAATCGCCCACGGCGGCAACAAACCTGGAATACGACGACCCGATTCGCGCCGCCGTTCAGGAGCGCGTTGGTGATTCCGCGCAGTACCTAGCCGACAACATGCACCGGGCTCCGGCGCTGGTGATCCCCTGCATCGTGGGTCGTACCGACAACGCCTCTGCTCTGGCCCAGAGCGCGCAGTGGGGTACGATCATCCCCGCTGCGTGGAGCTTGATGCTGGCGGCTCGCGCTCGCGGCATCGGCTCCGTGTTCACCTGTATCCATCTGATGCACGAAGAGGCGGCGGCCGAGGCGCTGGGCATTCCCTACCGCAGGGTGATGCAGGCTGGTCTGATACCAATGGCTTATACGATCGGAGACCGATTCAGACCGGCGCATCGGGAATCATTGGACGACATAATCCATTGGAATGGCTGGTAGCGCGGCGATATGCTGGTAAAATACCAGCGCATCCATGGAAAAGGTGTGGAAAAGGCCGTTCCGCACGCCAGGGGGGGACATGATAAGTATCTTCAGGCGTCGTAGAAAAACCCTTGATGGCGCCGGTTCCCCAGACACCGGCTCCGGCAAGAGACGCGCTCCCCAGAAGTTCAACCCCATACCTTGCCTGGACGGTTTCGTCTGGATCGAAGACGGGTGCGTACACAAGTCGGGCATCGACACTCAGCAGTCGTTTCGTCTGCCGTTGAACGATGTGTCGGACATCATCGCGGATTGGGATTTCTACAAGGAAAATCCTCAACGAGCGGAAACGAAAGTCATGGTGCAGGGACCCATGGGGTTGATACGCGCCAGTTTCGGCGCTCTGCAATATAACGGCATGATCAACCTGATTACGCACCTGCACCACGTCTATACTGACGAAGAGACGACCGAATTGGGTGAGACGCCGAGTGAGACTCCCGAGATGGTTGGACCATTCCAATGTCGCCGGGGGATGATGTGGGCGGACCGGGACTTCGTCTATCTGGGCAAGTCGGTGTCGGCAGACTCGGCGCGCGTGCCGATGGATACAATCGACTCGGTCAAGGCCCACTGGGACCGGTCCATAATGAATAATGGTCGGCGCATCCGGTTGGACGTGTTCAGCCGTTTGGGTGGGTTGATGGGGTCCGAATTCTCGGTCAAGCAGGTATCAGGCGTGTTTTCGTTGGTCAACTACATCAACCAACTCCGCACCGGTCCCGATCAATAACCTGTCAGGAGCAGCAAAAGATTCATGACTACCCCCCGCAAGAAAATCGTCCTCGCCTACAGTGGAGGCCTGGATACCTCAGTGGCCGTACCGTGGCTCCAGGAAAACTATGACGCTGACGTAATCACCTGCACCATAGATTTGGGTATGGTTGATCTGGAGACAATACGCCAACGCGCGTATGCGGTAGGCGCATCCGATGCGGTAACGGTGGATGGCAAGGAAACTCTGGTCGAGGAATTTCTATGGCCGGCTTTGCGCGTGGGCGCTATCTATGAGGGCCAATATCCGCTGGCGACGGCCTTGGGGCGACCGTTGATCGCCCGGTATTTGGCCGATGTCGCTCGCCAGTATAACGCTGACGCGGTTGCTCACGGCTGCACCGGCAAAGGCAACGATCAGGTGCGCATCGAGATCGGCGTTTCCGCTCTGGCTCCAGGTGTTGAACTGATCGCTCCCATCCGCGAATGGGGGATGAACCGTGAAGATGAGGTGTTGTACGCTAGCGAGCGCAGCCTCCCCATTGCTCCGTCAAACAGCAAGTACAGCACCGACGAAAATCTGTGGGGCCGCAGCGCCGAAGCCGGTGAGTTGGAAGACCCGTGGGTGGAGCCGCCCGAGGACGCCTACGAGTGGACGGTTAGCCCGGCGGCTGCCCCCGACGAGCCAGCCTACGTAGAGATCAGGTTCGAGGAAGGAATACCCACCGCCGTTGATGGCGAGACTATGGGCGGAGTTGCCCTCATCAGCCATCTGAATGAGTTGGCCGGCACCCATGGCATCGGTCGCATCGACCATGTTGAGAACCGGCTGGTGGGTATCAAGAGCCGCGAGGTTTATGAATCACCCGCCGCCGTGCTGCTGCACGCGGCACACCGGGCTTTGGAAACCATGACGCTATCCCGAGAACAGAGCCGCTTCAAGGAGCGCATCGCCCAGGAATACGCAGAACTGGTTTACAACGGCCTGTGGTACACGGCCCATCGTCGGGACCTGGACGCCTACGTGGACAGCACTCAGCGGCACGTTTCGGGCAACATCCGCGTTCGGCTACACAAGGGTTCCTGCGTGGTGGTGGGCCGGACGGCGGACCGTCCGCTGTACGATTACGGCCTGGCAACCTATGACCGCGCCGACGAATTCGACCACACCGCCGCCAAAGGATTCATCGACATCTACGGCCTGCCGGCGCGAATCCAGAGGCGGCGGCAGGGAGGCAGCTAGTGGACGGGCAGCTGCCGTATCCGCACCTGTCAGTCTATGGCGACCAGACTATCGCTCGCCAACCGAGCACCGTAGGACGCGCATTGGAGCACGTCTTCCCGTGTCAGTTCAGGATAAGCGTGTACGATATCCTTGGCGTCGTAGCCGTTGCTCATAAGTTTGAGAACGAACTCCACCGTGATACGTTTGACGCAGACTCTGGCTTTGCCGGAGCACACCTCTGGATCAATCGTAATGCGGTCCCAACTCAGGGCGTGTTGTCCTCGGGTTGCAGCAAAGTTTACTCCGGCGCCGGTTATGTTCCGAAGAGGATGCCGCCGGCGCCGGCGTCGATTCTTGGCCGCACTGCCCTACAAATTCCCCAGCGCCGCATCCAGGCGTCCTACGCCTTCGTGGATTTCCGCTTCTGTGATGTTGAGCGCCGGCATGATGCGCACCGCGTTGGGACGTACTCCATTGAGTAGGACGCCTGCCGCTTCGGCGGCATCCATGACCTGGGGCATGATGTCGCTGTCGAACTGCACAGCGGCCAGCAATCCCTTGCATCGGATTTCATCTACGAACCCATGCTTGGCTTTCAGGCCGTTCAGTTGGTCGTTCAGCACTACTTCCATCCGCTTGACGTTGCCGAGGACGTCGTTGTCCAGCATGTAGCGAGTGCCAGCAGCGGCCGCTGCGGTAGTCAGGGCGTTGCCGCCGAAGGTGCTGCCGTGGTCGCCGTAGGTGAGCGCCATCGCGTTTTCCTTGGACAGGAACGCGCCGATGGGCACGCCGAACCCGAGGCCCTTGGCCAAGATCATCACGTCGGGTTCCACGTCGTATTCCTGGTGGCCGAACAGGCTCCCCAGCCGACCCATGCCGGTCTGAACTTCGTCCAGGATCAGAAGGATGTCATTCTGGTCGCACCACGCACGCAGGCGCTGGAAGTAGTCTTCGTCCGGGATGTTGACGCCACCCTCGCCCTGCACGGGTTCCACCATTACCGCTACGGTGTTCTCAGTGGTCGCGTTCATGACGGCCTCAACGTCGTTGAAATCGACGTAGGTGAAGCCCTCCGGTATGGGTTCAAAAAGCTCGTGGTAGTGTGGTTGCCCAGTGGCCGCCACAGCGTTCATGGTGCGCCCGTGGAAGGAGTTGAAGGCGGTGATGACTTCGTAGGCGCCGTTTTTGTGCAGCTTGCCGTAACGCCTGGCGAGTTTGAGGGCGCCTTCCACGGCTTCTGCGCCACTGTTGCAGAAGAAAACGCGGTCCATGCAGGAGTTCTCGATCAGCATTTCGGCGATATCCAACTGTGGCAGCGTATAGAACTGGTTGGAGGTCTGAATCAGCGTGGCGGCCTGCTGCGATATCGCGTCCACTACCACCTGGGGACAGTGGCCCAAGTTGTCCACGGCCCAGCCGGCCACGAAGTCGATGTATTCCTTGCCATCGGCGTCCCAAACTCGGGAGCCTTCGCCTCGCACGATGACCACTGGCCGGCGGCGCACGGTCTGGGCGTAGTATTTCTGCTCGATGGCGATGTATTCAGCGTTGCTGGGCATGAGTCGTCTGCTCCCTGTTGGTTTGTTACGGCCGGGTTTAGCAACGCAGGCCCGGCCTATCCCACATTATACGCCTTTGCAGCGGAGTCCGTAGGAACCGTTTCAGGTCTTGCTTCCGTACGGCCGGCTCTCATAGTGGGCTACGAATGGTGGGCAAGAAGATGGTCGTTATCTCGTCTTCCAACCGATCACACAGCTGTTTGAATTCTAAAAATTCTGAAAAATCGCCAATCAACAACAAGGCGGCGATCCGCGTAGATGGTTAATATTTAGTCGTGGCTGCCTGCCTATATGAACTACTCAACGGCCAATCCATCCCATCGGAGCGCGGCTATGAATACTTCCTTTTTGCGCCATAGCGTCAAGCAGAGAATCTTCATTTTGATGGCTGGCGTTCTGCTGTTTTTAACTTTGATGGCTTCTCTTGGCGCTGGTCCCGACGAACCAAGGGCATCCAACGTGAACGATGATTGGGAGATGTTCGAGGGCCACGCCTACGCCGACAATCGCGCGGCCCCTCCCGGTGTTTCGTTGATTGCCTGCTTGGGAGGTTGCGAATTGGGCTATGCTACTCCTCCGGTCAGTACGGGTTCGGATGGAATTTATCAGGTCAAAGTCGCGCCTGGACAACTCCGTCCCGACGGGAGAATGGTGACGTTCTGGCTGATCAATGGCTCCGAAAGGGTCGAGGCGGACCAGGACGTATTGTTCCGAGGGAATGGAGAGATCCGTGTGCTGGACCTCAACTTTACTGATTTGCCTGCTGTGGCAGCGACTGATATTCCCACCGAACGGGAATCGGGCGGCGTAACTACCGACTTGACTGTGCCATCAGCGTCGGAACTGGGTTTGTTGCCTTCCAACTCACCTCAGGCGTACGTCAGCAACGTGCGCTATGGCGGAATGCCCCTCTTGCCCGGATTCGTCATGGTGTTGGGGTTGTTGTTGGTGGTTATCGGAGCGTCCCTCCTCTTTTATCGGAGACATCTCGCTTGGCAATGACCGGCAACACTGTATTGGCATGGGCGGACTTGGTTCCCCAGGGTCTTTCGATTATCCAGTAAACGGGCGCTGCTGCAATCTTGGAGGCAGAGGGAGAAGGGATGTAGGGTCGGGTCATTCACAGTTATGGGGGTGATCCATGAGTTCGGCGGAAGGCGCAAGGGACGGTTTGTCGTTGATCGAGGTGTTGGGCCGGGTGCCGGATCCGCGCAGCGTGCACGGGAAGCGGCATCCTTTGGGGGCGATATTAGGATTGGCGGTGTGCGCCATGCTGTGCGGAGCGCGCAGTCTGTACGCCATCAGCCAGTGGGGTCGAGACCAGGGGCAGGAGGTATCGGAGGCTCTGGGGTTCACCTGGGAGCGTACGCCGTGCGTGTCCACGCTGCATCAGGTGTTCAGCAGGTTGGATCGGGAGGCCTTTGAGCGTGAGTTGGGACAATGGCTGCAGGAGCGGGGCCTGTCTGAAGATGAGGCGGTGGCCATTGACGGCAAGGCGTTGCGCGGCATTCACGGTGATCAATTGCCCGGGGTGCATCTGGTGGCGGCCTACGCCCATCAGGCTGGGATCGTGGTGGGACAGCAGGCGGTGGGTGAGAAGCGCAATGAGCTGGACGCCGTCGCCGGTCTCTTGGGACAGTTGGACTTGCAGGGTCGAGTGATAACCGGCGATGCCCAGTTCACCCAACGGGAGGTATGCCAGCGGGTGGTGGCGCAAGGGGGTACTACTTCTTTGCCGTGAAAGGCAACCAGCCCACCTTGCTAGAGGACATCACGGCCATCTGGGACGGGGAACCGGAAGCGGCCCAGGCGGTGCAAGTCGACCAGCACGGTGATCGCATTGAACAAAGGCGGCTTTGGGTTTCCGAGTTGCTGGTGGGCTACAGCGACTGGCCCCACCTGGCCCAGGTCTGCCGACTGGAACGTAGCGTCCACACCAAGGGCAAACCGCGCCGGGAATTGGCCTACGCCGTGACCAGCCTGCCGCCCGCTGAAGCCAACCCCGAAAGGCTCCTTGCCTTATGGCGGGGACACTGGGGCATCGAAAACCGAGTGCACTGGGTTAGGGACGTTACCTTCGACGAAGACCGGTCCCAGGTGCGCACCGGCTCGGCACCCCAGATCATGGCCGCCCTGCGCAATCTGACCATCAGTGTGATCCGGTTGGCTGGCGAAACCAACATCGCCGCCGCCTTGCGTCGCCACGCCGTTCACCCATCACGTCCTCTCGCCCTGATCGGCGCGGTCGCCTAATAATCGAAAGACCCTGCTTGGTTCCCACCCTAATCTTATGAGTTCCGCCCCTCCGTGGTACACTGCGTGGCTGAAGCGAGAAGACTGTCTGCCGGAGGCTCATTACCATGGAGATCGCAGCTAAAGTAGCGCTTGTCAGACGACTGTCCGGAGATATTCACCGCCGGCTTTCGGAAGGCCCCACAGAAGCCCTCGAGGGCCCCAGCGCATGTTCGGAATGGGATGTCGGCACTGTCGCCGCCCACTTGGCCGGCGGCGCCATGCGCCAGCGCGACGCAATGCTACGCGGCTTGAATGGTGAGGGTGGTCCGCCGGAGGGCGAGGAAACCCTGCCCTCTGCTGACCAGGTACAGCAATCCAACGCCGTCAACAACGTGCAGACCCGAAACGAATGGGGCGACGCGTTGCTGGAGAATTTTCAGCAGGGCTATCACGATCTAGACGTTCTCCTCCAGGAATGGAGCGACTGGTCTATTGGGTGCTGGCACCGGCGGCGGGGTACGATAAGTGCAGAGAGCTACGTTGACCTGCGGATCCAGGAATTGGTGATCCACGATTGGGACATCAGATCCGGAGGCGCCGGCTCCGGTGATCTCGATACAGAGGGCGCTAAAGCGCTGTTACCCGCGTCGGAGATGTGGTACCAACTTTGTTTCCGTCCTACGGCTCCTCTGACGACACCGGTAACCTATCGGTTTGACATTGACGCCGGGTCAAGCGCGGGGCTGCAGCACGACGTGATAGTCACGGGCGACACCTTCACGGTTGCGGAATGTTCGCCTGATCGACAGCCCGAACTGACCGTCCGTTCCGACGCTGGAACCTACCTGCTTTGTCTTTACAACCGCGTGGACTGGAATGACGCCAAGCGCGCCGGTCGTATCCGCTTATCTCAAGCTCCCGATACCATCGCTCACGTCGCCCTGCGCAACCTGGGTAGTTGGTTTGGCGGACTCTAGCGCACCGATTTTGCCGGTACACCCCGACTTCACAGGGAATTGGAACAATGACATCGTATGATGAATCTGCAATCCGGCAGGAGATCGCCGTCATAGGAACGCTCGCTCGGGGTTTGCACGAGTTTCTAAGCGGGCTGACCGATGCAGAATTGTCAACGCAATCGGCTTGTGACGCCTGGACCGTCCGCGACGTGGCCGGTCACCTGACCAACCGAGCTGAGCGCCAGATAGCCAGTATGACCCGAGGACGCACGGGCGATTCCAATCCGCCGGCAGGATTCAGCGCACCGTCGGACAATATGGCAATGTCCGCCGCCAACGCTGACGCCGACATCGAATACTCCAGGTCGTTGGGAGATGCCCTGGTCCCGACCTTCGCGGAAAATTATCGGGAACTGCACCGATTGTTAGACAGTTTCAGCGGCGATGACTGGAGTTGTGACTGTTGGCACCCCCGCCGGGGCACGATGACTGCCCGAGAGTATGTCAGCCAGCGCATCCAGGAACTGGCGGTTCATGATTGGGACATCCGCAGCGGGCTCGACCCTGCAGCGGCTTTGCATCCCGACGCTATACCGGTGCTCCTCGGCATGTCCGCCCATTGGCTCCGCGCGGCGTATAACCCGGGCGACGCCCCTCCGGCCAACGACGTTAGATACCGCTTTCAACTCACTGACGCCGATGCGATGGATGTTCTGGTGTCGCCTAGCGGCGCGCGCGCCGGGGTTGCGTTGCACGATGGCGACGTCGATGTGGTGGTTAGATGCGACGCCAACACCTACTTGTTGCTGGCCTATGGTCGTTTGGATGAAGCCGCTGCGGTGGCATCGGGACGTATCACGGCTACCGGCCCCGCTGGAGCGGTGGAGCGTTTCGCCGTGTGGATGGTGGGCTTTTAGGAGTGTTCTGCGGCAGGTGCAAAATGGCAATGAGCATCAATATTCACAGCACCATCGGCGACACGCTTGATTTCCAAACGGAACGCTTCCGGGACCGGGAAGCACTGGTGCACGTCGCATCCGGTGCGCGTTTCACCTACTTGGAGTTTCGGGATGAAGTGGATAGGGTAGCCCGGGGACTGATCTCTCTGGGTATTGGCAAGGGTCAGCACGTGGGGATCTGGGCAACCAACTACACCGAGTGGCTGCTGACCCAATACGCCACTGCCAAGATTGGGGCTGTGCTCGTTACGGTTAACCCTGCTTACCGTACCCATGAATTGGCGTATTTGCTGGAACAAGCCCAATTGAATGCGCTGGTGATCATCGGCAGGTTTCGCACCTCCGACTATGTTGCCATGGTAAACGAGTTGGTTCCTGAACTTCGCAGCTCAAGTCCCGGCGAACTGCACAGCATCAGCTTCCCATTTCTCCGTCATGTTATCTTCATTCCACCGCACGACGACGCGGGCGCTCCAACTCCCGCTGGCATGTGGCATTGGAACGACCTGGAGGAGAGATCCGGACAAACCACCATTGAGGAATTGCGCTCCAGACAGGAGCAATGCCGCCCCGACGACGTTATCAATATCCAGTACACGTCCGGGACCACCGGGAATCCCAAGGGGGCAATGCTCACCCACCACAATCTCCTTGCCAACGCTCTGCACGTCGGTGATTGCATGGAGATGACCGAGGCTGATCGTCTGTGCATCCCGGTGCCGTTTTACCACTGCTTTGGCTGCGTCATGGGCAGTCTGGCGTGCGTGGCGCACGGGTCCACGATGGTGATTCCATCTGAATACTTCGATCCACTACAAACCCTGCGCGCCCTGGACGCCGAACGCTGCACGGCGGTGCATGGAGTGCCGACGATGTTCATAGCGCAACTGGGTCATCCCGAGTTTGCGCAGTTCGACCTTAGAGCGTTGCGGACGGGCATTATGGCCGGCTCACCGTGTCCAATTGAGGTAATGCGCGAGGTCATTGATCGCATGGGCGCCTCTCGCATTACCATTGCCTATGGCCAGACGGAGGCGTCTCCGGTGGTCACCCAGACATTGGCCGACGACACGATTGAAAGGCGCGTTTCCACCGTAGGGAAGGCGTTGCCAGGCGTGGAGGTCAGGCTTGTTGACGCGGAAACCGGGCAAGTGGTTGGGCCGGGCCAACAGGGTGAATTGCAGACCCGCAGCACCATGGTGATGAGGGGTTATTTCAATATGCCGGAGGCCACGGCAGAGGCGATAGACTCCGAAGGTTGGCTGCACACCGGAGATCTGGCAACAGTGGACGAAGACGGGTACTACAAGATCACAGGCCGCCTCAAGGACATGATCATCCGCGGCGGCGAGAACATCTACCCGCGCGAGATAGAAGAGTTTCTGTACACCCACCCACAGATTGCGGATGTGCAGGTGATCGGCGTGCCCGACGAACGGTTCGGGGAGGAGGTGATGGCGTGGGTGATGCTGAGGTCGGACGCTGAGGCGACACCTGAGGACATTCGGGAATACTGCCGGGATCGAATCGCGCACTACAAAGTGCCGCGCTACGTGAAGATAACCGACGAGTTCCCGATGACCGTGACGGGCAAAATCCAGAAATTCCGGATGCGGGAGATGGCGGTGGAGGAGCTTGGTTTGCAAACCGCTGCGGCCGTGGAAACTGCGTAGTCCGGGGCGGTCTTAGCCTTCTAACCGCCGACTCGGCGCGCCACCAGCAGCCCGTCTTCCCGGGTCACGCGCATTGCGAAACCGTAGCGGTCAACCTCCAGGGCAAGGCTAACATCCCTGGGATGGAACTGCGGCTGGGCGTCGTCGAAGAACTTCTGAGTCGCGCCGCCGGACATTATCAACTTTCGCAACGCCTCTGGATCAGGGTTGCGTCCCTCGATGCGATTGCGGAGGTACATGGCGCAGTGTTCGTCTTCGTCGGAGCGATTCACTCCCTGGTCTCCCATGGCCAGTATGGTGACTCGTTCCGGCAGCGGATCCTCGGCCAACAATGCGCGTGCCGTGGCTCCGGCCACGACCAACGATGTAACGTAGATCGGGTTGCATCCTGCCGCTCCCGCCGCCGCCGTGCCCACTGTCCCGGCGCGGGTGGACTGGACGATGCTCCTGCCGGCGAAATCCACCGACGACGCTTCATAGGGTGAATTGCCGTAGTCGAACCCGTCGGGGCGTTTGCCGTCCACTTCGCCCATGAGGATGTCTGCGATGGCGGGGTTATTCCGCCTGATGTCCAGCGCTTCCTCGACCTCGGCTACCAGAGTAATGCGTTGCGCGCCTCGGTCAAACGCGATGGCTGCTGTGGTGAAGGCGCGGAACACATCGATGACAAGGGCGGCGCCGCGGGCTTCGTTGGCGTCTCGTGTCAAACTCCCAATGCGAATTTCCATGGAATTCTCTCTCTTTACGTGGATATACAGGATGAACAGGATGGGGTTAGACGATTTAGCATCCCCCTCATCCTGTTCATCCATGTACATTAAGCGGTTTTGACCAGTTTTTGCAGCGACCGTATCTCTTGGGGAGGGTCCAGGTGCTGGCCGGTGTGGGTCCAGGACACTTCGCCGACGTAGATGTTGCCTGCGGAATCCAGGCATACGCCGTGGGGGGCGATGAACTGGCCGGGAGCAAGACCTTCCGGCCCATCACCCACTCTGGCCAGGAGCTTGCCGTCGGTGTCGTACACACTGACTCGCGGCCCCAAGCCCCGCGCCTGATCGTTGGCGCCAATGGCGGCGCCCAGTTCGCCGATGTACACCAGGTTGGCTTCCTGGTTGATGTAGAGGCCACAGGGGCGCGCCATGTTCGCCCATTGGTCGAGGAAGCGCCCGTCGGAGTTGAATACCTGCACCCGATGGTTTTCCCGGTCCGCAAGATAGACCCTGCCGTCGCTGCCAGTTCCGATGTTGTGCGCGATATTGAATTGTCCTGGGCCGTTGCCCGATTCGCCCCACGAGAACAGGAGACGGCCATCTGGGCTGTACTTGTGGATTCTAGCATTGCCATAGCCGTCGGAGACGAAGAAGTCACCGTTGCGGGGATCTATGGCAACGTGAGTACAGCGGTTGAAGGGATCCCCTGACATGAATGAAGCCGGGTGCCCACTGGTTCCAAGGGTGAGCAGGATTTCGCCGTCCAGCGTGCACTTGCGCACCGTGTGGTCGCCGTCGTCGGTGCAGAACATCGTGCCGTCCGGCGACATGGTGATGCCGTGGGCCCTGGGGAATACGCCCTCGCCCCAGGACTTGATGAAGTTGCCGTCCTGGTCGAACACGATCATGGGGTGTTCGCCCCGGTTGAACGCGTAAACGTTGTCGTCCGCGTCGCAGCCCACCGCCGCAACTTCCTTGAACGTATAGCCGGCCGGCAGCTGTCCCCAACCCTCCTGCACCTCGTAGGTAAATTGGCCTTCTCCGATAGTAACCATCGTTGTCCCTCCGTATGGTTCGGTGCGACCGCAAGTCGCTGGCGAGCCGATTGTAGCGCATTTCGCCTGCCGCGCATCCGGTGGCCTGGATTCCTCGTGCGCATCCCGATGCTACAATAGCCTTGACCTGTAAAACCTCCGGCAGTTCGCACCGCCGTCAAAGGGAGCATTCGACATGGCCGACCCTCGCCGCGATTTCGTCAAGTACACGTTCTACAAGGTGCAGCCCGAATGGCGTCGGTTGCCATCCCGCGAACGGGATGCCGCCAAGGACGAGTTTGCGGCGGTGGCCGCCGAGCACGCAGACCGGGTGGCATTGAACACCTATACCCTGGTGGGGGCGCGCGGCGATGCCGATTTCATGCTTTGGGGCGTGTGCCCTGAACTCGAGCCAATCAACGAAATGGCGGCGCAGCTCAATCAAACCCGACTGGGCGGCTATCTCGAAACGCCACATTCCTACCTGGCGATGACCCGCCGGTCGCCGTATATCGACAACCACCAGCACGAGGGTCAGGATGGTACGGGAGATGCAGCGTCCATGCGGATTGTGGGCCGGCGGTACCTGTTCATGTACCCCTTCTGGAAGACTCACGAATGGTACCAATTGCCCAAAGAGGAACGGCAGGAGCTGATGAACGATCATTTCGTCATCGGGCACAAGTACCCGCAGGTTAAAATCTCCACCGCCTACTCGTTCGGCCTGGACGACCCGGAATTCGTCCTGGGGTTTGAGACCGATGAACCCGGAACCTTCTTGGACTTGGTGATGGAATTGCGCGAGTCCAAGGCCCGCCCCTATACATTGAAGGATACCCCCATCTTTTCCTGCATCAACCGGCCCCTCCGCGATTGCCTGGACGACGCGGCGTAGGGAGACGAGACGATGACAACGCAAGCCGCTCTTGCCCCCCAACTCTCTGCGGATGCAATCCCCTCTGACGCCGGTATGCCGGCGCCGTTCTCACTGGACATCAGCTCGATACTGGCCTTGCTGCCGGATGATGAGGCGCTGGACGAGTGGTTTCTGCGCTTCACGGCCGACAATGAGGATCTGGGCTACCAGTTTGAGATTGACCAGCGGGGGAGACTGCGGGCGATGGCATCTGAAGGATTGGATGGACAACAGCGGCAATTCAACCTTCAAGTGGACTTACAAAATTGGCTAGAAACTGGGCCTGGCGGTCTGGTTATCATCGGAAATGGATTGATTCGCCTGCCTGGAACCGGGCGCAAGGCCGCGGATGCCGGCTGGATAGCTCCTGAGCAAATTGAGGATATTCCTCCTGCTGGCCAGCGTCCATTTGGCGTCGCTTTCGCCCCGCGTTTCATCACAGAAATCCGCTCACTGTCTAACTCGGTAGCAGACCAGCAAGCCAAAATGGAGGAATGGATGGCTTACGGCGTGGCCCTGGGATGGTTGATCGACCCATTCCTGCGGCAGGTCCACATCTACCGTCCTAACACCGAGCCGGAGATACTCGACGACCTGGAAACGGTTAGCGGCGACCCCGAGCTGCCGGGCTTCGTGTTCAACGTCCGCGACCGTATTTTTGACTTGTAATGACAATGCACCGACCACTTCACCATATACCGACTTCCGAAATAAATCAGCGCTAATAAATCAGCGCTCCGACGCGTTACCGGAGCGCTTGTGTTTTTCCCTGGTCTTGGCTTCTCTTACCGAAGCGCCAGCATCCGCTCCAGGGCTACCAGCGATTCCTGCTGCATTTGGTCGGGGACGGCGATGCGGTTGACTACTTCGCCGGCTACCAAGCTTTCCAGCGTCCACAGCAAGTAGGCGGGGTGGATCCGGTACATGGTGGAGCAGGGGCAACTCACCGGATCCAGGCAGAACACCGTTTTGTCGGGGTTGTGCATTGCCAGCCGGTTCACCAGGCTGATTTCCGTTCCGACCGCCCAGACTGACCCGCCAGGCGCTTCGTTGATGGTCTTGCGGATGAACTCGGTCGAGCCGTTCAGGTCGGCGGCTTCCACAGTTTCCATGGGGCACTCGGGATGCACCAGGACGGTGACGTCGGGGAAACGCTCGCGAGCCGAGTCGATCTGCTTAGTGGTGAAACGGGTGTGCACCGAGCAGTGACCCTGCCATAGCACCATTTTAGCCTTGCGAAGTTGCTCGGGCGTGTTGCCACCCATTGCTTTAAACGGGTTCCACACCACCATCTCTTCTACAGGGATACCGAGCTTGAGCGCCGTGTTGCGACCGAGATGCTGGTCGGGCAGGAACAGCACGCGGTCAGCGCTCTCGAACGCCCACTCCAGCACGGCGGCTGCGTTGGAGGAGGTGCAGACGGCGCCGCCGTTGCGTCCGCAGAGGGCTTTGATGGCCGCCACTGAGTTCATGTAGGTGACGGGCACGATGCCGCCGTGGTCGCCGAGCACGTCCTGCAGGTCTTCCCAGCCGTCTTCCACATCCTGAATAGGCGCCATATCAGCCATGGAACAGCCGGCGGTGATGTTGGGCAGGATGACCTGTTGGTGTTCATCGGCGAGGATGCAGGCGGTTTCTGCCATGAAGTGGACGCCGCAGAAGATGATGAAGTCGGCCTCTGGGCGGGACGCGGCCTCCTGACTCAACAGGAACGAGTCGCCCTGGAAATCGGCGTACTTGATGATTTCCTCGCGCTGGTAGTGGTGGCCGAGGACCGTTACAGATTCGCCCAGCGCGCGGCGGGCCGCGCCGATGCGTTGGTCAAGTTCAGCCGGCGAGCACGCCAGGTATTCGCCGGGGATTTTCTGCCACCTAACGTTGATGGCCAGCTCTTCCGCGAGGGATTTGGCCGGCAATTCATCCTCGGGACGGCAGAAGGCGGCGTGCTCAATCTCGGTGAGAGGAATTGTGGGTTGCCTGGTTTGCGTCACCATAAATGCCGCCTCCTGATTCGAGAATCTTGTCATTCAGGCGAAAGCCGGAGTGACGGGGATCTAGTTACCGAGTTAATTTAAGCCGTTACTCCGGCCAACGACCACGGGCCGGTGCGCGTGATGCGAACGTCAACCAATTGACCGGTCAGATCTGCATCGGCGCTGAGGGCCGAGGTCTCTTCAATGTCAAAATAGACCAGTTTGTTACCGCGGGTGCGGCCGGTCCAACTGCCGCGCTTGCGGTTTTCCGCCAGAACTTCAACAGCGCCATCGAGGTACGCGGAGTTGATGTCGGTGAGGATGCTCTCTTGCAGCGTTTCCAAGCCCTTGAGCCTGCGCTGCTTTTCTTCCTGGGGAACGTCGTCGTCCATGGTACGGGCGGCGATGGTACCGGGTCGCGTGGAATAGGCAGCCCCGTGCACCTTGTCAAATCGCAGGTCATCCACCAGTTGCAGCGTATTTTCGTATTGGGCCTCGGTTTCTCCGGGGAAGCCGACGATGATGTCGGTGCTGACGGTGACGTCCGGTATCGTATCCCTGATTTCGCTGATGATGCTGCGATATTCTGCCGTGGTGTAGGGACGGCGCATGCGGTGCAGAACATCGTCATCACCGGATTGGACCGGGAGGTTGATGTGTTCGCACACCTTGGGCAGATCGGCCACCGATTTGATAATCCGGCTGCTCATGTAGGAGGGGTGGGACGTCAGAAATCGTATGCGGTCCAGACCGTCGATTTCGTTCAATCGCTGGAACAGGTCGGCCAGGTCGTGGCCGTCATCGCGGTCGTGCCCGTAGGCGTCAACGGTCTGGCCCAATACCGTTACCTCGCGGACACCGCGGGCGGCCAAGAGGTCCACTTCGTGGGCGATGTCTGCAACGGAGCGGCTGGCCTGGCGTCCCCGACGGTAGGGTATGATGCAGAAGGTACACATGAGGTCGCAGCCGTGGATGATAGGCACATAGGTCGCCACGTCCGGCTGTTGGGGCGCCAAAGAGCCTACGCAACCCTGCCAATCCAGTCCCAACCGCCCGCCTACCAATTCCAGCAGGGGCTCGAACTGCTGGGGTCGGAGGAACAGATCGACGTGAGGGAAACGCTTTTGCAACTCATCGGTGCGGGGCCCCACCATGCAGCCCGTAAGCGCCAGAATAGAGTCGGGGCGCTTCTTACGCAGAGGTTGCGTCAGAGTCAGCGTGCCCGTCACCTTGTCTTCGGCGGACTGGCGGACCACGCAGGAGTTCAGGACCACAACGTCAGCGTCGGCGGGACGCGGTGCGGCGGTAAGGCCCAGTTGCTCCAACGCCGACCCCAGTCGCTCGGAGTCGGCGGTATTCATCTGGCATCCGATGGTCCAGATGTGGTAAGTCTGCATCTGTTGGATTCCGGTCTTTTCAGGGTTCAGGTTATCATGCCGTCCGGGGAATGGCGGAGGGAGTGGGATTCGAACCCACGATCCCGGTTTCCCAGGATAAGCGCTTAGCAGGCGCCCGCACTAGACCACTATGCGATCCCTCCCGACCCTGCTGGGTAATAGCAATTATAGCGTATTGTGAATGGCGTTACAAACGAAATGACGGGGTACGAGGTAAGGAATACCATGAATGAATCTCGATGGATGTTGTTGACAGTTGGCATTCTACTGCTGACGTTCGCCGCAGTCAGTTGCCGCCAGGATGTAGCGCGACCGGATACGCCCGCGCTCACGGCTCCACCGGCTCCCGCGGTATCTGAAGCGGAATCGCAAGTGTCGCAGAGCCCAGCGGAATCGCCGACGCCGGGACCGATGGAAGTTCCCACGCCGAAACCCACTGCGACCCGCACCGTCGTTAGCCCGACTCCTACGCCTTCTCCTACGCCGTCGGCACCGGTGGTCGATGACACGGAGTCCGCGCTGGCTCAATACGCCGCAGAACATGCAGGAGGCCCCGGCGCGATTTTCGCCGGCGACGCCACCGCGCTGATCGGCCCACCGCCGCATGAGAGCCTGATGTTTGAAGTCCCGGAGGCGCAATACCGTCAAGCCACCGCGTCCGCTATTTTTGGCGTTCCGCAGGTTGGAATCCCCGGGCATATGTTCATCTACACCAGCGACTATTATCGGAGTTTGATCGATAAAGCCAACCTGGTTGAACCAACGGAGTTGACATCGGCCGGTCAGAATTTTGAGATACAGCACGTGTGCATTGACCGCAACCTGCCCACCTGTGTGTTGATGGAGTCTTATCTGGCGCCCAACCTTGCCGAGCGCACCAACGGCCAGGTGAAGCTCACCGTTACTTCGTTCGTGGAGTTGGGCTTGGCGGGTCCCGATACGCTGAGCCAGGTGGGAGACGGTTCGCTGGACATGGTGAACATCTACACGGGGTATATTTCGGGAGCTCACCCTGCCCTTGAGGTGCAGTCGCTCTGGGGCATGGCAGGTGATTGGGAAGAATCCTACATGGTTCTGACGGACCTGGCGCCGGACGTTGACCGGATGCTTCTGGAGTATTCCGGCGGCAGCGGGGTGTTGAATCGCAATTGGTTCGCGGGGTCGGACCAGTGGTTTTTCAGCAAGGAGCCGATGCGAACGACGGAAGACTTTGAAGGCCGGAAGATACGCACTCATGCCGCCTCGATGTCGGACTTCATCCGAGGGATGGGCGGCGAACCGGTGCAGTTGAGCATTGGCGAACTCTACACGGCCATGCAGATTGGCACCGTGGATGCGACGGTTACCACGGTGCTATTGGGCGTGGCGGGCCGCCTGTTCGAGGTGTGCGACGGTTACCACGGTGCTATTGGGCGTGGCGGGCCGCCTGTTCGAGGTGTCGGACTATATTGCCGGGCCGGTGATCGGTTTCGGATATACGAACAACGTCATAAACAAGGACGTGTGGGATCGGATGCCGGCGGACCTGCAACAGATAATGATCGAGGAAGGTGCGAAAGCGGAGCTGGAGGCATTGCGGCTGGCTCCTTTTCAGAATCTGATCGCGGTAGAAATCAACAAGCAGCTGGGCCTGCAACCGATACCGTTTTCGGATGAGGTTTCGGACCACATAAGAACCGTGGTGCTGCCGGGTCACGTAATACCCGGGTGGGTTCGCCGGCTGAACTATCCCGATAGCGGATCGGAGATCGTAGAGATTTACAATGCCAAGGTGGCTCCGTATTCCGGATTGGCCATAGCATCCGATGGATCGGTGGAACAGGTTCCGGTCACCAAGGGGTCGGGTTCGCGATAGGTTGAGGGGGCTATACCCCTCACCCCCGCATCAAGTGCGGGGCAGGCTCCAACCCTCTCCCTTTGCGGGAAATAGGGGCTATACCCCTCACCCCTGCCCTCTCCCACAAGGGGAGAGGGAGTTCAGGTACGTCGTTGGTAGTGTTTCGGTGGGCTTTCTCCTTTGTCCTGCGACGGGCTCAGGATGATGGTTCGACAGGCTCACCATGAGCGGTGGGTTGGCGAGAGGCAGGATTCCCTAGCATCGTTGTCAGCATACGGCCGGATTGGGTACGCATGGTAGTTTGCCCGGTATTTCCCGTGGCCCACGTCACCGGTCCATCAGGATCGATGACGCAGCACGGCGCGCTGTGGCTGACGCTGGGGTTGTAACGGCCATATCCGTGAAGCAACGGCGGACATCGGCAGTCCTGTAACCCTGGGTATGCGATTTTTACTGACACTGACGGGGTTGGCCGTCGATGCTGGAATCCTGCCTCTCTGATTTTTGGGTTGCAAACACGTGTTTTATCTAGATGAATCAAGGATACGGGGTTTTGCAAAGGGTCTGCAACGGCGCGCTGTCATCATTTTCTGTACCGGGATGAAGATGAACAGGATAAACGGGATGCACGGGATGAGATTTGGAATTGAGGGATCAGATGCCCATGGGCCAAACCCACATGATGGTGGGGATCGACACCGCGACGATGACCGCCTCCAGGGGCAGGCCCATTCTGAAATAGTCGCCGAAGTGGTAGCCGCCGGGGCCCATGACAATGGTGTTTGACTGGTGCCCGATGGGAGTCAAGAACGCGGATGATCCTCCGATGGCCACTGCCATCAGGAAAGGATCGACGGAAGAGCCGAGGGTCTGGGCGACTCCTGCGCCGATGGGAGCCATGAGAATTACGGCGGCAGCGTTGTTGATCACGGCGGAGAGCAAGGTTGTGGTCACGAGAATGATGCCCAACATGGCCCAAGGAGGCATGAATCCGCCCAGCTCGGCGAGGGTGGTTGCGATTCGCGCCGCGCCGCCGGTGGTTTCCAGCGCCGCGCCGACGGGGATCATGGCGCCCAGCAGGATTATCACCGGCCAGTCGATGGCTTGATAAGCGGCCTGGAGGGTGATGAACCTGCTGATGAGGAGGATTATCACGGCGGCAACGAAGGATACCTGAACCGACAGAACGCCGAAGGAGGTAAGCAGCAGCGCTCCAGCGAACACTGCGATGGGGAAGAGAAGACGCCGACGCTGACCGATGCGAAGCTCGCGCTCGGCGAGGGGGAGCAGCCCTAGCCGGGGCAGGGCAGACTGCACCAGTTCCTCCTTGCCCTGGATCAGGAGAACATCGCCTACTCTGAAGATAACGTGGCCGAGGCGACGGGTGAATCTCGATCCCCGGCGGGAGACGCCCATGAGGTTCACGCCGAATTCGGAATGAAGGTGCAACTCACTGGCATTGCGGCCTTCGATGGAACTGTCGGGGCTTACGATGGCCTCGACGACGGACACTTCTTCCGGGCTGAGGGTCTGGTCGATTTCAGCCTGGATGTCGGTTGATCCCTCAAGTTCAAACCCGGTTCTGTCGATGAAGGTCCTGAGATCTTCCGGATCCGCCTCGACGATAAGTATGTCGTCACCATCAATGATCTGGTAGCTGGACGGGGCGGGGTAAACGACTCCCCGGTGCAGGAGTCCGGCGATTGCCACGTCTTCTTCAACAGCCTCCTCCAGATCCCTGATCAATTTGCCGGCGAACCTGGAATCTACCGGCACGCGAACCTCGGTCATGTAACTGCCGATGTCCAAGACTCCGCCCAAAGTCATGGGCTCGCGTCGGAGGGGTATCAAGCGCCAACCGACCAGGACGATGAAGAGTATGCCGGCGGCGGTGACCGCGACCCCGACGAGGGTGAAATCGAACATGCTGAAGGTGGCGCCAAGATACTCCTTTCGGAAGTCGGAAATGATGATGTTGGGCGGCGTTCCGATCAGCGTGGTCATGCCTCCCAGCAGAGAAGCGAAGGCCAGGGGCATCAGGAAACGGGAAGGGGGGTGCTCGCTCCGGTTGGACACCCGGATTGCCACGGGCATCAAGAGGCTGACCGCACCCACGTTGTTCATGAACCCCGAAAGGAACGCGGTAATGCCGGTAAGGGCGGCAATACGGGCGGTGAGCAACTCGGGTATGCGGGCATACCAGTCGGCGATCACGTCCACGACGCCGGAGTCGTAGAGGGCGCGACTCAGAACCAGCACCGCGGCTACGGTGATGACCGCGGGGTGTCCGAACCCAGTGAAGGCGTCCGCGGCCGGTACGATGCCGGCAATAGTCAGCACGAGCAAGGCCAGGACGGCGACGATGTCGTAACGCCACCTGCCGACTACGAACAAGACCAGGGATAGAATCAGGACAGCAAATACTATGGCCTCGTCCATGTGTCCCTATTTCTCCGGTCAGGTGCGCGGCACTTAGAGGGTGTCCGATGGGTCGGATGCGGATCGCCGGCGGCAGAAGAAACTGTGAAGCATCCCCCTCACCCCAGCCCTCTTCCACCAGGGGAGAGGGAGTATCGGGATACGCTGTTACGCGCGGGCCAGCTCTGCAAAAGAAGGCTCTGGCATGCCCTCGGTCCAGGTGGGGTCGCGCAACTCGAGCCGGTTGCCACTGGGGTCGAAGAAGTAGAGTTCGCGGCCGGTAAAGACGCCCCGGGCGCGGTAGGTCAGATGATCGATCCTGATCTCGCGCTCGTGGAAGATACGGCACGCCAGATCGAAGGTTTCGGGTGAAACGGTAAACGAATGGTGGGCGCCCCCGTCCTCCCTGGAAAGTCCATCCACCGGGTTGGGACGCTCGCAGAGCAGGATGTTGTGATCTCCGACGTTAAAGCAGGACATGATGTTGTTTCCCAGGCGGCCCACCGGAGCAAGGCCCAGCAGTTCCCCGTAGAATTCCTCGGCTTCGGCGAGGTCGTTCACCGGAATGGACCAGTGAGTGACGCCTTCGACTTTGAGTATCGCCATAATGCCCTCCTGAATGGGTCTGGCTGCGAACTTACCACATACGTGTTTTGGGCGAAAGCATGAGGCCCTTGCGTGATAACCTGTCGAAACGCATTTGTGTGAGCAGCGCGAGGCGATCCAAACGGAGGAAACACTGAAATGGCCGTAGTTGAAACGAAGCTGGCTGAACTGGGTTATGAACTGCCGCCGCCACCGGATCCGGTGGGCAACTATCTGCCCATCACGAGGAGCGGCAATGTAATGTGGCTGGCGGGCGTAGGGTCGCGCATGGCGACGGGGGAGCGGATAGCAGGCAAGCTGGGCGCGGATCTGACAGTGGAGCAAGGGTACGAGGCTGCGCGGTGGGCCGCGCTCAACCTGCTAGCGAGGATGAAGGCGGAACTGGGAGACCTGGACCGGGTTACGCGGATCCTGAAGGTAGTGGGGATGGTCAACAGTGATCCGTCCTTCACCGGGCAGGCGGCGGTGGTGGACGGGGCATCCGACCTGTTTGTGGCCCTGTATGGCGACCGGGGGCGGCATTCGCGCTCTGCGCCGGGCATGGCCGCCCTACCGGGTGATACGGCGGTTATATGCGACTGTGTGATCGAAGTGGATGGGGTTTAGCATCGGGTGGAATTGCTGCCCATGTTCCGTTATGATTGCGGAAACCCGCCAATCGGAGGCGTAAACAAATGGCAAACCGCGATGTTGAACTGATTGGCCACCTGATGCGGCGGGCCGGCTTCGGCGCCACCCGCGACCAACTGGAAACCTACGCTGCCCAGGGCTACGAGGCCACGGTGGAAATGCTGCTGGACCAGAGCGGCGAGCGGCGCATGGGCGACGACCTGATCCGCCGGTTCCACCCCGAACTGTCGGGTATGATGGGGACGCTGGGCTCCGGCGAAAACTGGCTCTACCGCATGGCGACGACAACGACGCCGCTGCGCGAAAAGGTCGCGCTGTTCTGGCACGGCATCTTCGCCACGGGGTACCCCAAGGTCATCCACGGCAAGGCGCTGTCGGACCAGGTTCGCATGTTCCGACACAGGGGAATGGCCAGCTTCCGCGACCTGCTGGTAGAACTGTCGCAGGATCCGGCGATGATCATCTGGCTGGATAACCAGGACAACCACAAGGACGCCATCAACGAGAACTTTGGGCGGGAGTTGCTGGAGCTGTTCTCCATGGGCGTGGGCAACTACACCGAGCAGGACGTGCAGGAGTGCGCCCGCGCCTTCACCGGCTGGACGCTGGGCAACCGGGAGTACATGGAACTGCGCTCGATGCGAGATTCGGACTGGCCCTATGGACGCATATCCTGGCACTTCGAGTTTCAAGACGACGACCACGACTACGGCGAGAAGGAGTTTTTGGGGCAGCGCGGGCAGTTCAACGGCGACGACATCGTGAACATCATCTGCCAGCAGGAGGCCACCGCCCGATTCATTTCGCGGCACATGTACAGTTTCTTCGTGGCGGACGAACCGCCCGTGCCCGAGTGGCCTTACACCGAGCCGCAGGACCCCGCGGCCATCGACCTGCTGGTGCAAGCCTATTTCGACAGCGGCTACGACATCACGGCGATGCTGCGCGTGTTGTTCAACTCTCAGTTCTTCAAGGACGAGTCGGTTCGTTACCGCAAGGTCAAGAGCCCGGTGGAGCTGGTGGCCGGTGTGCTGCGGCTGACCGGCGAGTTCGACCGTCCGCGCAAGGAAATCCTGGAGCGCTACCAGCAGGCCATCTTCATGGGGCAGTTTCTGAACAACCCGCCCAGCGTGGAGGGCTGGCACCAGGGCACCGACTGGATCGACACGGGCTCGCTGGTGGAGCGGATCAACTTTGCGTCGCAGCAACTGGGGGATACTGGCAAGCCGGGCGTACGCACCATGGTGGAGCGCATCGCGTCCAACCCATCGGCGGTCTCGCCGGAGATGCTCGTTGACGCTTGTCTCGACCAGGTGGGGGCAATCGAGGTGTCCGAGGATACCCGCCGCGAGTTGGTGGATTTCGCATCGGTGGCCGGTTCCGCTGACAGCGTGGGCGACGGCCGCGTTGCGGAAGTGCTGCAAATGGTGGCGTCAACCCACGAGTTCCAACGCGCGTAGCTACTAATGTCATTGCGAGGAGCGAAGCGACGCGGCAATCCCGTGCCAACGGCAGCCGCCGGTGAAACAACGAGATTGCCACGCTGTGCTCGCAATGACAAATTGGTGAAATGAATATGACCACAGTGCAGGACATACCGGAGATCAAGCTCCTTGAATACCGCATGACGCTGGGGATGACCACGATGGAGGGCCGGGGGTTTTACTACCCCATGGATACTGCCATCGCGGACGACGGGCGGATGTACGTCGCCAACCGCTCGCTGGAGAACGTGACCCGGGGCGTGCGCGTCACCATGTGCGACATAGACAGTGAGTATTACGGCACCTTCGCGGCGTATGGGCAGTCGCCGGGGCAGTTTATCTGGCCGTCGGCCTGCACCATCGATAGCGGGGGCAGGGTGTACGTCAGCGACGAGGCGACCCACCGCATCTCGGTGTTTGATCGGGAGGGTACGCTGCTGTCCACATGGGGCGAACACGGAGCCGGCGAAGGACAGCTGGACACGCCGTCGGGCCTGGCGTTTGATGCCGACGACAACCTCTACGTGGCCGACACGTACAACCACCGGGTGCAGAAGTTCAGCGCTGACGGACAATTTCTCCTCGCGTTTGGCGGAGAAGGCGACGACGCCGGCGAATTCAGCCTGCCGTGGGGTCTGACTGTGGGTGGTGATGGATGCGTGTACGTGGCGGACTGGGGTAACGACCGGGTCCAGAAGTTTGCGGCTGACGGCGAGCCCCTGGCATCGTTTGGCACACCAGGCAGGGGCGACGGGGAGTTGCACCGGCCTTCCGGCGTGGCAGTAGATCCCAACGGCTACATCTACGTAGCCGACTGGGGCAACGAGCGGGTGCAGGTGTTGGACTCCGACGGCGGTTTTGTGCAGAAGCTGCGGGGCGAGGCCACTCTGTCCGCGTGGGCAGCCAACTTCCTGTCGGTGAACGTGGAGGAAGGCGAGGCCCGCTCCCGCGCCAACCTGGAGCCCGAAATTGAGTATTTCGTGGACGACCCGCATGAGGAGTCGTCCCACATCGAAAAGTATTTCTGGTCGCCCGTGTCGGTCAAGCTGGACCGGGACGGGAACCTGTACGTAACCGAGAGCAACCGGCACCGGATCCAAGTGTACCGGCCCAGCGCAGCAGGAGGATAGCCCGATGACTTCCACTAACAAGGAAAGGTCGGTAGTGGTGATTGAGTTGCAGGGCGGCAACGACGCCCTGAACACCGTGATCCCCTACAACAACCCGCTCTACTACGACTTCCGGAGCAACGTGGGCATCCCTGAGGGGGAGGTGCTGCACCTGGACGGCGAGGTGGGCTTCAACCCCAACCTGGCGCCCGTCCAGCACTTGTGGGACCAAGGGAACATCGCCGTCATCAACGGCATCGGCTACCCCAACCCGAACCGCTCGCACTTCCGCTCGCGGGACGTGTGGTACACCGCCGAGTCGGAGAAGATCGGCGCCGAGGGCTGGCTGGGCGCGGCCATCCGGGACCTGGACCCTCGGGGCGAGAACGTGCTGACGGGCGTGAACTTTGGGCGGGGACTGCCGCGGGCGATGGTGTGCAAGGGCGTGCCGGTGGCGTCGGTGGCTAACCTGGAGACCTACGGGCTGATGCCGGACATCCAGGACGAGAAGTCACGGCAGTACGCGCTGGAGGTGTTCAGCCGGATCTACGGACCGACGGAGACCAAGGATATCGTGGCGCAGGTGTTGTCGGAGACCGGTTCCAACGCGCTGAAGGGCGCCGACCGGCTGCGTTCCGCTCCCGACCTGTACTCGTCGTCGGTGGAGTATGCGGACACGCCGATCAGCCAGTCGTTGCGGAACATGGCGCAGGTGATGTCGGCTGGGCTGGGCACGCGCTTCTACTACACAATGCACGGCAGTTTCGACACGCACAGCAACGAGCTGCCCGCCCACGCCAAGCTGTGGACGGACGTGTCCACCGCCATTGCCGACTTCACCAGCGACCTTGAGGAGCATGGGATGCTGGAGGACACCCTGATCCTGGTGTTCTCGGAGTTCGGGCGGCGGATCAGGGACAACGGCACGGGAACCGACCACGGTTCCGGCGGTGTGGCCTTCGTGATGGGCGGGTCGGTGAACGGCGGGCTGTATGGCGAGTACCCGTCGCTGCGTCCTGAGGACCACTCGGAGGGGGACCTGCACTTCACCAACGACTTCCGGTCCACCTACGCAACCATCCTGAACCGGTGGCTGGAGCTGGATCCGGTCCCGATTGTGCACGGCGACTACGAGCAGTTCGGTTTCCTGTAGGCAACCGTTCCGCAGAAATGGGCAGGGCCTTCCAAAGGTCCTGCCCATCTATTAGGGTGTAAACAAGGCTTGGTGTGAATCGCCGACCTTTGATGAAAGTGTGAAATATCCCCCCTCACCCCAACCCTCTCCCGCCAGAGGAGAGGGAGTTAAAATACCACCCAAATAATGGCGCCAGCAGGCCAAAAACCCGCCGGCGCCGTTGCGTTTGTGGGCGTATGGGGTTGATCGGGGCGAGCCGGGGTGGGCGGAACCTGCCGTTGCGGGCAGGGATATTCGCGCAGGAGTCAGGCCGCTCCAAGGTCCGAAGCCACGCGGCCGATCACGCTGTCCATGGTGGATACGATCTGCTCAATCTCGCCGGGTGTGACGCAGAGCGGGGGCATGATGTTCATGAGGTCGCCGCCGCGCAGGAAGAGGCCCTGGTCGGCAAAGCCCTGGGTCAAGCTTGGGCCGAGTCCGGCGTCGGCTGGGAAATGTTCCCTGGTTTCCCGGTCTTTCACCAACTCCATCCCGCACATGAGGCCGAGGCCGCGCACGTTGCCGATGATGGAGTGTTTTTCCTTGAGTTCCTCCAGGCCGTCGAGGAGATAGCGTCCCATCCGGGCCGAATTCTCCACCATCCCTTCCCGTTCCATGATTTCCAGGTTCTTCAGGGAGGCCGCCGCCGCTACAGGGTGGCCGCCGAAGGTGATGACGTGACGGAAGGCCGCCCGGGGACTGCCGACGAAGGCGTCGGCAATGGGCTTGCGGAGGATGGTTCCGCCCATGGGGATATAGCCGCTGGTGATGCCCTTGGCCACGGTCATCATGTCCGGCGTTATGTCCCAGTGGTTACAGCCGAACCATTTGCCGGTGCGACCAAAACCGGTGATTACCTCGTCGGCGATCAGCAGGCAGCCATACTTGTCGCAAACTTCCCGAAGCAGGGGCCAGTAATTATCCGGCGGGACTACCGCTCCCATAGGGCTGGAAATAGGTTCGGCGATAACCGCTGCGACCGTATCCGGCCCCTGGAACTGAATGATGCTCTCGATGGCGTCAACACACCGCTGGCCACATTCTTCCGGCGACTGGCTGTTGAACTCGCAGCGGTAGAAGTTGGGCTGAGGAGCGTGGAACGTGTTGGGCATCAGGGGTTCGTAGTCTTCCCTGGGGTAGAGGTAGTTGCCCCCGAGGGCCATCGCACCCATGGTGGCGCCGTGGTAGGAGTCGCGGCGGCTGATGAACTTGGTGCGCTGGGGTTCGCCCATACGCTTAAAATAGGCGCGGGACAGCTTCAACGCGGTTTCAACGGACTCGGAACCGCCGCTGGTGAAAAAGCAGCGGGAAAGGTCGCCCGGCATCATGGACGCGACCTTTTCGGACAACACAACCGTGGGTTCGGTGGTGGTGCCCATGGGCATATAGGTGATCTTGAGCATCTGCTCGTAGGCGGCGTCGGCGATTTCCTTCTGGCCGTAACCGACGTTCTTCAGCCAGAGGCCGGACATGGCGTCGATGTAGGTGTTGCCCAGGGAGTCGGTGACCTGGCAACCCTTGCCCTCCACGAAAATCTGGGGCTCGCCCTTTTCAGCCATGTCGCTGGGTTCCCTCAGGTACACCCAGAGATTTTCCAGGGCAGTCCTTTGCAAGTCCCGGACCGCAGATTCAGAATGGGTAGCCATGTTTTCCTCCGAGAGTGGATGTAAGCGTAGTATTGAATATGCTTGTTGCCAAGTTAGTTTAACACCGATTGATTGAAACCCGTCAACCGGCGTGCTACCGTGCCGCCTTGTGCAAGACAGCGAGTTCGACACTCCGGCGAAAGCCGAAGTCCAGAAAGCGCCACTGGATTCCGGCGAAAGCCGGAATGACAGCTTAATGGCAAGCGAGTATTGCACAGTCCCTAACAAGGAGTCCGACCGTGCGAGTGGAGCCAATCAGCCTGTATGACTATGAGGCACGGGCCAGGGAAGTCCTGCCCCACAACTATTGGGAGTTCATTGAGGCCGGCGCTATGGATGAAATCGCTACTGCCCGAAACCGCGCCGCCTTCGAGTCGCTGACGCTGAGACCGCGGTTCGTGCGGGATACCACGGAGCGGAAAATCTCCACCACTGTCCTGGGGACGGACATCAGTTTTCCGGTGATGATTGCGCCCACGGACGCGCACAGCAACGCGCATCCGGATGCGGAGCGCGCTACCGCGCGCGGAGCCGGGATGTCCAACACCCTGATGATGTGCAGCTCCAATTCCAACTGTAGCATGGAGGAAATCGCCGAAGCCGCCACGGGACCGCTCTGGTTCCAGGTTTCCCACCGCGGTTACGACTTTACGGAAAACCTGGTCAAGCGCGCGGAAGCCGCCGGCTACGGGGCTATCGTACTCACCATTGACGCGCCGTTTCCCAGCCCCAAAGAACGAGACCTGCGCAACCGGTACGAGCGCCCGGGCGAATACGGCAACTTCCGCGAATGGCAAGACTCCGCGCCGGGGGTTAACGAGGCTGACGAACCCCCGGCATGGGATACGCCGCAATGCCCGCCGCTCACCTGGCGGGAATTGGAGTGGTTGCGAAGCCTCACCGATCTGCCCCTGGTGTTGAAGGGGCTGCGAGTGGCCGAAGACGCGCGCAGGGCGGTGGAGCACGGCGTCAACGGCATCCTGGTTTCCACCCATGGCGGGCGCCGATTCGACAGCACCATGTCCAGCATTGAGATGGTGCCGGAGATCGTTGCGGCGACCGGCGGAAAAGTAGAAGTGTACGTCGATTCCGGCGTCCGTCGGGGCAGCGACGTGCTCAAGGCGTTGGCCCTGGGCGCCACCGCGGTTGCAGTTGGCCGGCCGCTGTATTGGGGCCTGGCGGTGAACGGAGCCGAGGGCGTACACCACATGCTGGAATTGCTGAGAGAGGAGTTTGACCGCGCCATGGCCTATTGCGGCCAGCACAGCGTGGATAAACTGGAACACCGACTGCTCAACATCCCGCGTGAGTGGGGGCATTTTCGTACCGAAAACGACCTTTAAGATGGTGTGCTATCAGTCGGATGTGGGCGCAGCGGGCGAAACTGATAAGGAATCCCCCTCACCCCAACCCTCTCCCACCAGGGGAGAGGGAGTGTCGAAGACCTCTTAAGAGACCAGTTGCCAGTAGCGGCGGCCTTCGGCACGGACTACCCGGCCGAAGCCGCCGTGGTGGCAGATTGCCATGATGGCGTCCTCGGACTCGGCGCGTTCGATCATGGCGGTACGGGTGGCTACGCCCTGGTTTCCGTCCATGTCGAAGCTGAACTTCCAGGCGGTTTCGGTGACCTGGGTCGGGCCGTGGAATACGTCGCCGAGGACATAGGCCCGCTGTCCGCCGGATACGATGGCGAGGCTCATTGAACCGGGGGTGTGGCCGGGCGTGGGGATGGCGGTGACTTCGCCGGTGAGGGCGCGCTCGCCGTCCAACAGGTCCAGCACACCCAGATCCTGAAGGGGGCCGAGAGTCTGTTCCCAGTGGGGCGGAAACAGTTGCATGACCTCGGGTTGCTGGAAGACCTCCCAGTCGGCGCGATGGGCCACGTAGCGGGCGTTGGGGAAGGTGGCGCGGGCCGGCGCGTCCGGTTCGTGGGTGATATTCCAGCCAACATGGTCGAAGTGCAGGTGGCTGAAGAAGACGGTGTTGATGTCGGCAAGGCCGACGCCGGCCGCTTCCAATTCCTGAAGGAGGCGGCCCTCTGCGCCGCCGACCATGGCCTCGATTGAGTGTGGGTTGGTTGCCGCGCCGCCCAGCCCGGTATCCACCAGGATGGTCTGCCCCTCTGAGCGGATGAGGTAACACTCGAAGTGGGCCAGCAGGTGATCGCCGGCGAAGCCGGTGGGATAGCGCTCCCGGTAGGGGCCCCACGCCTCGGCGGGGACGTCGGGAAAGACGTCGCTGAGGGGCAACGTGGCCTCCTGGTCGTTAAGGGACAGGATTTCGACGTTGCCGATTGTCAGCCTGGCTTCTGGCATGGGCGTAACCTCCTGGACGGAAAGGGGGAAGGCAGAGTGCGACGTGCGAGATTGACAGAGCCGGCGTTGGCTCAGCTATAGACTTCGGCTGCGATGGAGATTGCGTTCAACGCCGTGGGATAGCCCGCGTATCCGCCGGTCTGGATCAGCACCTCGACCATTTCCTCCTGGGAGAGGCCGACCCGAGGCCCGGCCCGCAGGAAGTTGCGCAACTGGCCGTCGGCCCGCAGCGCCGCGAGGGCGGCAGTGGCGCACACCACCCTGGATTGCAGGTCCAAGCCGGGGCGGAAGAAGATCTCCCCGAAGCCGTACTGGTAGGTGAGCACTCGCAGGTCGGGCGCGAGGTTCATGAGCGCGCTGTTGTAACCACCCTGTCCCTCAGCGCCGAAGAGCTGATCGCGGAGCTGGCGTCCCCGCTCCTCCATCTCCTCCAGGGTGAGTTCAGGCACCTCGGTCTGCGGAGCATCGACGCCGCGCTCGCGGAAAGCCTCATGCACCAGTTCCAGGGAGTTCACCGCCGAGGGGAACCCGGCGTAGAGAGAGCAGTGGATGGGCACTTCCTGGATCTCCTCGGCGGTCAATCCCATGCTCAGCGCGCTGTGGACGTAGGTCTGAAACTGGGAAAGGCGCTGGAGCGAGGTCAGGACGGACAGGGTGGCGAGCATCCGGTAGCGAATGTCGAGGCCGGGTCTGGCCCACACCGCGCCGAAGATGGACTCCCCGGTGTAGTTTCGCAGGCCGGGGATGTTGGTCGTCGCCCGGGGCCGCTCCCGGACCGGGTAAGCGCCGTGTTGCAGGCGTTCCCGTATCTCGTTGCCCTTGCGCCTGAGATCTTCACGATTGTTCATTGCTGACTCCAGATTGTGTTTTCGAGCTATCCTAACACTCGCGGCCTGACCAACCCAATCCGTGTTAAAATTCCGCTATGCCGTTATCCGCGTTTCATCCTGTCATTCAACGCTGGTTCCGCAGCCGATTCGACGCGCCGACAGAGGCGCAGGCGGCCGGTTGGCCAGCCATTGCCCAGGGACGGCACACGCTGATCGCCGCGCCCACCGGGTCAGGGAAGACTCTCACGGCCTTTCTGACCTGCATCGATCAACTGGCGCGGCAGGGCATGGACACCGGGCTGCCCGACGAGACGCAGGTAGTTTACGTTTCGCCACTGAAAGCGCTGTCCAACGACATTCAGAAGAACCTGGCGACGCCGCTGGAAGAGATAGCGGCGCTGGCGGAGGAGACCGGAACTCCAATGCCGCAGATCACCACCGCGGTACGCACCGGGGACACACCGGCATCGGAACGGCAGAAACTGGCCAAGCTGCCCCCGCACATCCTCATCACCACCCCGGAGTCGCTGTACATCCTGCTGACCTCGGAGAGCGGACGGCGGGGACTGAAGCACGTCAGGACGCTGATCCTGGACGAGATTCACGCGGTGGCCGACGACAAACGCGGCGCGCACCTGGCTCTGTCGGTAGAGCGTCTATGCCAGCTTTCGGAGGAACCAATCACCCGAATCGGTTTGTCCGCCACCCAGCGGCCGCTGTCGGAGATGGCCCGCTTCCTGGTGGGAAACCGACATATCGACGCCGATGGCAATGCGGATTGCATGGTGGTGGACACGGGCAGCCGCCGCAAGATTGACCTATCGGTGGAGCTGTCGGAGCAGGAGCTTGGCCCCATCGCCACCCACGAAATCTGGGGAGAGACCCTGGACGCCATCGCCGGATTGACCGAGGCCCACGCCATAACCCTGGTGTTCGTCAATACGCGCCGGCTGGTGGAACGGGTGGCGCACCAGCTATCGGCACGGCTGGGTGAGGAAGCGGTGGTCGCCCACCACGGCAGCCTGTCCCGGGCCACCCGGTGGGACGCCGAGCAGAAGTTGGAGAACGGACAGGTCAGGGTCTGCGTCGCCACGGCATCGCTGGAACTGGGCATCGACATTGGAGAGATCGATTTGGTGTGTCAGATTGGCTCCCCTCGCTCCATCGGATTGCTGGTGCAGCGGGTGGGCCGGTCGGGGCACACCGTTGGCGGAGTGCCAAAGGGCAAGCTGTTCCCGCTGACCAGGGACGAAATGCTGGAGTGCGCTGCCCTCTCCCGTGCGCTACGCCGGGGGAACCTGGACACCTTTGTCATTCCGTCGTGGCCGCTGGATGTGATGGCCCAGCAGATGGTGGCAGTGTGCGCCGCCGAAGACTGGGACGAGGATGATCTTTTCGACCTGTGCCGACGGGCCTATCCCTACCGGGACCTGCCCCGGGGGAAGTACGACCAGGTGTTGCAGTCTCTTTCCCAGGGGTTGGCGCCCCGCCAGGGGCGAAATGGCGCTCACCTGCACCGGGACGGCATCAACCACCGGGTGAAGGGACGCCGGGGCGCCCGACTCGCGGCCCTGACCAGCGGCGGGGCCATACCCGATAACGCTGACTACGACGTGGTGGCCGACCCGGAGGGCACTTTTGTAGGCACCATCAACGAGGACTTTGCCATCGAGAGCATGGCCGGCGACATATTCCTGCTGGGCAACACTCCCTGGAAGGTTCGTAGGGTGGAAAGCGGACGGGTTCGGGTGGAAGACGCACAGGGCAATCTGCCGACCATCCCATTCTGGCTGGGTGAAGCCCCCGGGCGTACCTGGGAACTCTCTGACGAGATTACGCAACTCCGGGAGGGGATCGACCGTCGCCTGGACGATACGCGGGGCGCCGAAGCGTGGGTGGTTTCCGAAGCCGGCGTATCGCCGGAGGTCGCCAGGCAGCTGGTAGCATATATTATCGAAGGCAAACGGGTGCTGGGTGTGGTTCCCACCGTTAGCCGGGTAGTGGCGGAGCGGTTCTTCGACGAGAGCGGCGGGATGCAATTGGTGATTCACGCTCCCTTTGGCGCGGCCATCAACCGAGCCTGGGGGATGGCCCTGCGGAAGCGCATCTGCCGTACTTTCGACTTTGAGCTCCAGGCCAGCGCCACCGACGACGGATTGAACTTTTCGCTGGGCCCCAGCATGGCCTTCCCCCTGGGAGACGTGTTCAACTACCTTTCGCCGAAAACGGTGGAAGAGGTGCTGACACAGGCGGTGTTTCAGGCCCCTCTGTACGGGACGCGCTGGCGTTGGAACGCTTCGCGTTTTCTGGCGCTGTTGCGACATTCCGGCGGGAAGAGGGTGCCGGCACCGTTGCAAAGGATGCGCTCCGACGATCTGCTGGCCGCTGTGTTCCCGGCCCAGGTACAGTGCCAGGACAATGCCATGCCGGGGGACATCGAGCCGCCGGACCACCCGTTGGTGTTTGAGACTACCCGGGACTGCCTGACCGAGGCCATGAGTCTAGAGGGGTTGAAGAATATCCTGGCGTCCATCCGCTCCGGCGAGATCGAAGTATTTGCCAAGGACACGGTGCAACCCTCGGTGTTCGCGCACCAGATTCTCAATGCCATGCCCTACGCCTTCCTGGACGACGCGCCATTGGAAGAGCGGCGGGCTCGCGCTGTCTCTCTCCGGCGTGCCCTGCCGGAAGACGCTCGCGACCTGTCTGCACTGGACCCGGACGCCATCCGCGAAGAAACTGCCTACGCTTGGCCGGCGATCCGCGACGCCGACGAGCTGCACGACGCTCTGCTGACCCTGGGAGTGGTTCCGCTGGACGAGCTGGCGTCGCGCACCGAGACGGCCTCACGGGATACGCTGCTGGGATGGCTGGAAGACCTGGCCCTGGCGGCACGGGCGCTGCGGGTGGCTCCGGCCGCGGGTAAGGTTCTCTGGCTGGCCGCCGAGCAGGCTTGCCTAGTATCCGCCGTTTACCCGGATGCCCCATTGGAAGGGAAGGTAAGTCTGCTTTCCCCTGCCAACGGGCGGAGTGTGGATGAAATAGAGCGCGAGGATGCTGCCCTTCACCTGGTACGTGGTTGGGCTGAATGCTCCGGGCCATTCACCGCCGGCGAGATGGCCGAGTTGCTCTGCCTGTCGCTATCCGATATCGAGACCGCCGTAGTTGGACTTGAGAACGACGGGCTAATCTTGAGGGGGAGCTTCCGATCCGGAGTTGCCGAGGAAGAATTTTGTGACCGGCGTATCCTAGCGCGCATTCACCGGGCCACCGTGGGGCGTCTGAGGCGGGAGATTGAGCCGGTTCCGCAAGCGTCCTTCATGCGCTTCCTGTTCCGGTGGCAGTATGCGGCTACGGGCTGGCAAGCCGCAGGCGAAGGCGGACTGCTGGACGTCATAGACAGGCTCCAAGGATTCGAGACCGCCGCCGTCTCGTGGGAATCGGAGTTGCTGGCTTGCCGCGTCCGGGATTACAAGCCGGAGCTGCTGGACCGCCTATGCACCGGCGGGGAGGTAGCCTGGGGGCGTTTTTCCCGCGGGAACAATGGCACATCGGGCAGCGGCGCCGGTTTGCGTGCCGCTCCACTAACCCGTTCATCCAGCATCAGCCTGGCCCTCCGGGAGTCTCTGGACTGGTTGCTTGACCCGGCCCCGGAGAGCATTGACGGCCTGACCGGCGCCATGGGGGAGATAGCGGAAACGCTGGCGTCAAGGGGCGCCTGCTTCCAGAACGAGCTGATCGCCCACACGCGGCGCCTGCCATCGGACGTGGAGGAGGCGCTTTGGACGCTGGCGGCTAACGGGATGGCGACATCGGACAGCGTGATTCCCCTGCGGGCGCGTATTGATGGAAAAAAACACCGGGGGAGGGCGGACCGGAAATCCACGCGTCGGAGCGGAAACCGCTCATCCGACCCGGTGCGGATCAATTCCAGCTACAGGGAGACCCCGCAGTCGTACCGGGGGCGTTCGCAACGGCGGTCCAGCACCGGGCGGTGGTCGTTGCTGGAGTCCTTCGACCCGGTAGAAGATCCAGTGCAAGCCAGGGCCATGCAACTGCTGTATCGGTACGGCGTGGTTTTTCCCGAACTACTGGCCAGGGAAAGGATGGCCCCACGCTGGCGGGATTTGGTGCGAGTTTACCGTCGGCTGGAGGCCAGGGGGGAAATCAGGGGTGGGCGGTTCGTGGCCGGCTTCGTTGGAGAGCAGTTTGCCCTGCCCGACGTGGTGGCAACTTTGCGTGAAACCCACCGCGCTCCGGCCACCGGGGCCCTGGAAGTCGTTTCCGCTTGCGATACGCTGAACCTGGTCGGCATTGTCACGCCCGGTGAACGGGCGCCGTCCCAGCCGGGCAACCGAGTCGTGTTCCGCGACGGCGTACCAGTGGCGTCGCTGGAGAAGGGCATCGTCGTTAACCGTTCCAACGCCGACGCTGCCACATTGACTGCTGCCACAAATCTCCTTTTCGGCCCCATATGCCCTCCCCAGCCGGAACAGCGGCGGATATTCGATGAATCCCGGGTCTCCATCCAGCAGGTATGGCCCACGGAAGATCAAACGTCGCCGGAGACCGTACCCGCCGTCGGTTTCAGCCTCAACTGAGTTGCCCAGGCTGGTCGGGCCGTTTCGTCGGACGAGGTCCGGGGACTCTATTGCCCGCGTTCAAAATTCGCCCTTGTTTCCGGTTACTTAAACCATTATAGTGTGGGCACTTATTACAACTTTGAATATGTGGGAATATGAGGTGCTCGCCATGACAACGACCGGTCGGCTGCGCAGCGGCAACGTCACAACTCCGGAATCCGGGGTCTCGGTTTACGAAGCGATCCACAACCGCCGGATGAACAACGATTTCTCCGACGCAGAGCCGGATCGGGATGCCTTGCAGCGGATGCTCGACGCAGCGGTGTGGGCTCCAAACCATCGGCTCACCAACCCGTGGCGGTTCTACGTCCTGGAGAAGGGTGGGGAAGCGCGCGCGCAGGTGGCCCAGTTGGCCTACGATAACCAGTTCGCCCGCGCCGGCAATCAGGAGCACGCCGAGGGCAGCCGCCAGCGCGTGCTGGACGCGCCGGCCCTGATCTATGTGTACAGCATCCCCGGCGAAAGCGAGGAGCTGACCCAGGAAAACTACGCCGCGGCCTGCTGCGCCGTGCAGAACCTGCTGCTGGCCGCGGTCGCCGAAGGCCTGGCCGGAGACTGGAGCACCGGCAACGTGACCCGTCATCCACAGCTGGCGGAGACGCTGGGCGCCGAACCCGAATGGACGATGGTGGGCGCATTGTTCATCGGCCAGCCTTCGCGTCCCTCTGCTTCAGTGCGGGCGCCGGCCGATGAGGTGACCGCCTGGCTGGCCTAGCTTCATGCTGGATTAA
The DNA here is from genome assembly GCA_965207025.1 of Dehalococcoidia bacterium. Taxonomy (GTDB): domain Bacteria; phylum Chloroflexota; class Dehalococcoidia; order Lucifugimonadales; family UBA3495; genus Bin87. Next base: position 493,510 of record OZ242258.1, read on the forward strand.
TGCCAGCAGAGTTAGTGCCACACATCCCGCCGATAGTGCATCTGCAACAGCGTTCCGGGTCGTCTTCGGGCTGCTGGGCATTCTGGTCGTTGCCCGTTTTTTCGCCCACGAATGGGTCGGCCCGCTGTACGTGGAGCCGGATCACCATTTCACCTACCTGGGTTTCGGTTGGGTGCGACCATGGCCCGGCTGGGGGATGTACGTCCACTTTGCCGTCCTTGGCTTGCTCAGCCTGGGCATCGCAGCCGGTTACCGTACGAGGGTATGCGCGGCGTTGTTCTTCGTCAGTTTTACCTACGTCGAACTGCTGGACCGCACCACCTACCTCAATCACCACTACCTGATGAGCCTGGTCAGCCTGTTGCTGGCCGTCCTGCCGCTTTGGGGCAGCAGTGTTCCCGCCTGGCCGATTTGGACGCTGCGGGCTCAGGTGGGCGTCGTGTACGCGTTCGCCGGCATCGCCAAGCTGAACCCAGACTGGCTGTTTAGCGCGTTGCCCATGCGCATTTGGATCTACCAGCATAGGGATTTGCCGCTGATCGGTCCGCCGCTCCAGGAGACATGGGCAGCGTATGCAATGAGCTGGGGCGGCGCCTTGTTTGACTTGGCAATCGTCCCGGCACTGTTGTGGCGGCGAACCCGGCTTCCGGCGTACTGCACGCTGGTCGCGTTCCACCTGGCCACGTGGGTGTTGTTCCCACAGCTTGGCGTGTTCCCATGGCTGATGATCGGGCTGACGCTGATTTTCTTCCCTCCCGACTGGCCGCGCCGTTTATTGCGGTGGATTCCACACATAGGGGCGAATATTTATTCGCCCCTACCACTACCGGCAACGGCGGCTTTGCTGTCGTGGAAAACCCGGGCCGCGTTGGTCGGGTTGGTGCTGTTCGTCGTCGTGCAGCTGGCGCTGCCGCTGCGCCATTTCGCCTATCCCGGCAACGTCCGCTGGAACGAGGAAGGCTACCGGTTCGCATGGCGGGTGATGCTCACTGAGAAGGCAGGGTTCGTGCAGTATCGCGTGCGCGATCCTGACACCGGGCAGTCCTGGCTGATGGAGCCGGATGAGTACCTGACGCCATTGCAGGTCGAGCGAATGTCGTTCCAGCCCGACATGATTCAGCAGACCGCCCGCATCATCGCCGAAGATTTCACGGAACGCGGTTATCCTGGCGTTGTCGTGAACGCTGATGCTTTTGTTGCCGTCAACGGGCGGCCCAACACAAGGTTGATCGATCCCGGCGTGGATCTCGCGTCCATCCGCCCCGGTCTGGCTCCAAAAGCATGGGTGCTGCCTTACGAGGCCGACGCGGCGGCGGTGGCTGTCAATCAACAGAGCGAAGCGAGACCCTAGCCGCCATCGCCGTCGGTGTCGGCGAAACCGACGGTCACTCCGAGCAGGCTGACCACCTCGGTGTTCAGGGCGCGCTGCAATTCCTGAATCCGCTGGTGCGCCAGGCGCGCCGGCTCGGGGTCCGAAATGACGGTCGATTGCAAGGGTTCCTGCAACCCGTCGATGGCCTCCAGCGCGGCGGTGAAATGGCCGCGCATGCGCTGGTCAGCATCCTCGGAAACGCCCTGCACCAACGCGCTGATGCCCAACGCCCCTTCTGCGCCGTCTCCAAGGTAAGTGTCCTGCATCCCCAGTACCTGGTTGCGCAAGTCGGCGACGGCGTTGTTGCCACCGGCGCCGGGGACGGCCGACGGGTCCGGCTGGCTGCCATCCACGCCCAGCGCCTTGCCTAGCTTCATGTCGTTGATGCTGCGGGTGATGAAAACCGAGGTCCGCACCACCTCGTCCACCGCCTGCTGTTCCACCAGGGCGACACCGGCCGTGCCCTTGAAATAGCCCGCGTAACCGCCGGCAGCCGAGCCATCTCCCGTCCAGTCGGCGAGCACGCCGGACATCTCATCCGCCACCACTTCGCCGATGGCGGTAAGGTACTGGCAGCGTATCCCGCCGGGGTCGTCCAGAGATGCCAGCACCGCCGTGTCATCATCAAAGATAACGTACTCGATGGCCCCCAGCCCGCGTTGGGTTGACCCGAAAAACTCCCGCACGTCGCCGGCCGAAACGGATTCTCTCTTGACCAGCGTGGCTTCGATGCGCTCGGGGTCGATGGGGGACCAGTCCACCAGGATGCGGGAACGGCGTTGCATGACCGGGCCGAACCACGTTGCCTGGGAACGCATCCAGGGAGCGCGGGCCTCCTGCCATGCCGTTCGCGCCGAGGCCAGGGTGTCCGACGTCGGGTTGGCGCAAAGAGTATCCAGCGCGTCCCGCAACTCGCCCATCTCAGCCGCGACCGACTGGAACCGGGGCATGATCAGATCGTCGGCAAGGCTGGCCAGAACCTCCTGCCGCGTCGGTGGCGGCGTTTGGGTACAGGCAACCAAGCCCGCCAGAACAAGCAGGAGGCAGCAAACCGGGAGGACATAAGGCGCGGTTTGCATCAGAGAGACTCCAGGAAGCGCAGCAACGCCTGGCGTTCCTCACGGGACATCTTGCGAAACTCCTCGCGGGCCGCCAGTCCCTCGCCGTCGTGCCAGAGGATAGCCTCCGCGACGTTGCGGGCACGGCCGTCGTGGAGCAGCCGCGTGTGGTTGTTGACGTTTTCGATCAGCCCGATGCCCCACAGCGGTGGCGTGCGCCACTCACGGCCATCGGCGAGGAAATCGGGCCGGCCGTCGGCCAACCCTTCACCCATGTCGTGCAGCAGCAGGTCGGTGTAGGGGAATATAACCTGGCCGGACACGGCGGGCACCGGGTGTTGACCGGTGGTATGACTCGGCGTGTGGCAGGCCGCGCAGCCGGCTTCCAAGAACAGACGCGCGCCATCGTGAACCTGCGGATCGTCCACGTCGCGCATCGCCGGCACTGCGAGGGTCTGGTTGTAGAAGACCACCTTGCCCAGGCGTTCCTCGCCGATTTCAGGATCGCCGCCGTTTGGCGCAGATCCACATGCGTCCTGACCGGGTGGACAATTCGCTTCGCTGAACAAAGGTGAGGTGATGCCGATGTCGCCGTGGAAGGCCCCGGCAATCTGTTGTTCCAGCGTGGGCACGTTGGCCTTCCAGCCGAACCGACCTAACCGGGTGTCGCTGGCCCGGAGGCTCCACACCATGTTGGCGCGCCCGGATATGCCGTCGCCATCGGTGTCGTCCGGGTCAGCGAGGGCGAGGATGTCGGACTCCGGTATGGCTTCGAGCAATCCCCCGCCGAACACGGCCGGCGCAATCCGGGGTGAAATCAGCAGATCGGGATGCGTGGGGCCGAATGCCAAGTCGGTGAAGGAATACTCGGGCTGTAGCAGGGTGTACGTTTCACCGTCCTCGTACTCGCCGGGTATTTCCTGGTAGTTAATCAGGAACCGGCCTTCCGGGGCTACTGTCAGTATTGCCCGGTCCTGCAGTTGTCCGCCGTAAGCAAGATCCGCAACAGGTCCGCCCGTAACCGGGTCAACCCCGGGTATGCTGAGGCGGAACAGCAGGCCACGCTCCGGGTCATCGTTATCCGCCGGGGGTTGAGCGCGTCCGTCCAGCGTGTGACACGACGAGCAGGACTGGGCGTTGAAGGTCGGGCCGAGGCCGTCCCTGGCTTCAGTGGAAGCGGGCGCGGTGACCCAGTTCTGGGTGAAGAAGCTGTCGCCAACTTCGAAGATGCGCCGCTCCTGGTTGTTCAGGTTGGCGGCGGCCAACGCAAAGGAGTTACGGTTGGTGGTGACGATGGTGGTGTCGCCGCCGAGTTGGGTCTGGAGGATGGCCGCAACGTCGGCCTCGCTCGGGCCGGACCGCGCGTCGCTCACCAGGAACCAGGCCAGCACGCCCAGCCCGACCGCGCCGGCCAACACGGCAAGGCCGTATCGCAGCCAGACAGTCTTGCGGTAGCGTGCGATACGGCCTTGGTTCATGGCGCGGGGACCTTCCTACACTGAAGTGTTGATGGTGAAGCCGAAAGCAGCCGCGCCTTCCACGATGGTGTCGGCCTGCTTTTCCAGGGCTTCAATAGTGCTGAGCACCTGGGATCGACCATAGGCGCTGTCGGAGGCGGTGTCGGTCAGGTGCTGGTCGAAGGGATCCGGAATGTTGTGAGCCATGCTCACGGCAACCCGGGTTTCGTCAGTCAGCCGGTCGGCCAGGGCCTCGTTGTCGGCGGCGAACAGGTCGATGATGCCGGGGCCGGACACCACGCCGTAGTCGCCGGTGAGTACCATACGCACGCCGATGGCGTTACCTACGATGTCGGCGACGGTGTTGTCGGAGAAGCAGGAATGCTCGTCCTCCTGGGAACGCTCGGAGTAGGCGACAAACATCCGCTCGCCGGCCAGTTCGCCCTTGCTGAGGGCGCCGGCGCCGGTGATGATGTCAACCAGGGCGTCATCGGCCGGCTTGTTCATGAACTCGGCGCGGTAGTTGTCGCCGCCGGGGGCCCAGGCGTCAACCATATCCTGCAAGTGGACGAGCAACGTGTCGGAGGCTACCGCCAGGTACTGGGCGCGCCGATCGGCGTTGTCGTTGGTGGTGTAGTCCTCCACCGGGCGGGTGCCGGGGCCGTTTTCGTTCAGGTCCTGTCCCCAGAGCAGGAACTCGATGGCGTGCCAACCGGTAGAGACGTTCTCCTCGCCGCCTTCCTCGTTGAGGGAGATGATGAGGTCGGAGTCGATGGTGGGGTACTCGTCAGGCATGTTGATGATGCCGGCCGTGGGGTTGCCTTCGACGTAGTCGATGTACGACTCGTCCATGGGCCAGGCATTGATCAGACCCTCCGGGCCGTTCTCTTCGTTGTCGATGGGGCCGCCATAGAATCGGAACACCTCGGTGGGGCCGTAGTCGTCGCGGGCGCGGAGCCAGGCGCGCTTGGCCGCGTCGAGGCTGGCGGGGTTGGGGTCGGCTATGAAAGCGTCAATAGCCGTGTCCATAACCCGGGCCGACGTCAGGCTCTGGGAGTAGAGACCGTGCACGCCGTTGGCGTAGTGGGCGACCACCTCACGCTTCAGCGCTTCGACGTCCACCTCGGGCTCCATCATCGCAGCCGGCGGGGGCGCAGCGGGCGCTGGAGGCGGCTCGCTAGCGCAGGCCAGCGCCGCCAAGAAAAGACACAGCGACAACATGGTCGCGGCGATCACTACTCTATTCGATTTTCGGTCCATCTGGAACCTCCTGAACGTTTGATGGGATGTCATACTAGTTTCGTGCCTCTATGCCGACACAACAACAGATTCATTCCACCATTCAATAGTATTCTGGCTATCAGAATCAGTAAAGTCAAGTATGCCTTTTTCGTTTTACGGCGGTTTACGTAATGGAGATCTAATACCCGAAACAACATACCGTTCAACCATCAAACCGGATTGGAAGACCCTGATTCCCCCGGACTGTTCGTCCTGGCAGCGATCACCTGCCGGCGCAAGGCCAATCTCACTGTCGAATGCTCGTCGTCTTTCCGTACGCCGTATTGTACGCAGTGGACAAGATCCCTAGGTCGGTGGCCTTTCCATTAGCGCCCGATGGTTCCGACGCGCGGCGACATCCTGGACCTGTCCCGAATATGATCGGAAACCGGATGGTAAAATCCGACTACGGTTGGGGTTGACAATGGTATTAGTATAGACTAAATTATCTTCGCAATGTACACTGTAGAAGATTTTACGTCGAATGGATTAAGAAATCATCGGTGGGTTGCTATAGCGGCAGTAATTCACCGGTAATACGCCCCTCCCGGACCATCGGCCTTGTCGGAACCCTCCTCCCGGCAAGGCCGCATGTATTAACGATGGTACAGACTTCCAACGGAGGCGCAAAAGCGTCCGCGAACCCACCCAGCGTTGGCTTGGGCAGCCTGAGCGACCTGGAAGAGACGTTAGAACTGCTACGGGAGACTGAAGTTCCGCCGTGAAGACAATCGGTTGACCGGATGAGATCCAATGAGGGCCGCACTCGCCGGTGACGAGGTACGTAGTCACCGGCATTGAAGCGTCCCGTGCCATATAATGACGACGGCAGATGCAAGCGAGGTGAACGCCATGTCGGAATTGCAGCGGACAGCGATAACCAGCGACCGGGCGCCCCAGCCCCTGGGCGCCTATTCGGTCGGAATGTCGGTGAATGCCGGGAAGTTGATATACGTAGCGGGACAGGTCGGTGTGGACCTTTCAGGCGCCCTCGTTGGGCCCGGCGATGCTGCGGTCCAGACGCGCCAGGTTTTTCAGAACATTGGCGGCGTTCTGGAATCAGCCGGCGCCGGGTTCAACAACGTAATGGAATTCACGACCTATGTGGTAGGGCGCGACTCGGTGCAAGGCTTCATCGATGGAAGAAACCAGGTATTCCCGGACATTTTCCCCAACGGCGACTACCCGCCCAACACCCTGTTGGTGGTCAGTGGCTTGGTGCGTGAAGAGTTCCTGGTGGAAATCAAGGCAGTCGCCGTTGTATAGCTGCTTAGAAGTCGGGTTGGGGCGGCGCTCCCCAGCCTTGGGGGATGTTGACCAGGTTTGACTCCAAGTCCTGGACGGAGGTCTGGCCGCAGTAGGCCATGGCTCGGTCAACCTCTTCCCGCAGCAGTTCCAGGACGCCGTGGACACCCTCGGCCCCGTCCACGGCCAGCCCCCAGAAGAGGGGACGCCCGATGCCAACGGCCGTGGCTCCCAGGGCCAGCGCCTTCACGACGTCGCTGCCGCGCCGGACGCCGGAGTCAACGTACACTTCGCAATTACCCTTCACCGCATCGACGACCTCGGGCAGCATCTCGATCGCGCCCATGGTCATGTCCAGTTGGCGGCCGCCGTGGGTCGATACCAGGACGCCGTCGATACCGCTCTCGGCGGCGATATGGGCGTCCTCGGCGGTGCGGATGCCCTTGAGCACCAGGGGCAGGCCGGTGAGGTTGCGGAGCCAATCAAGCTCGTGCCAGGTGAGGGGAACGGTGCGGTTGACGTTCCAGCCGACGGACTCGTCGGTGCCGCGCAGCACGTTCTCCGGTTCGTTGACACCCCGGAAGTTGCCCTGCTCGAAGTTCCGGTTGTACCGGTTGCGCAGGTCGCGTTCTTTCGGGCTGGGGGTGGGGGTGTCCACCGTCAGGGTAATGGCCTTGAACCCGGCCTCTTCGGCGCGGCGGACCAGCATTTCGGTGAGATGGTAACCCCGGTGGTAGAGCTGGAAGAAGAGAGGACTGGTCGCTTCCTCGGCTACCTCTTCCATGCTGCAATTGGAACCGGTGCTGAGCATCATCAGGGTGTTGGACATGCTCGCGCCTCGTGCGGTGGCCACCTCTCCCTCGGGATGGGCTCGGTGATGGGAACCTGCGGGGCAGACGAACACGGGCATACTGATTTCATTGCCCAGCATGGTGGTCGATAGGTCCCGTTCCCCGATGTCGCGGAGGAACCTGGGACGCAGCGTCAGTTCCTCGAAGGCGGTGCGGTTGCGCCGGGTGGTGAACATGTCCATGGCCCCGGCGTCGATGGTGTCCCAATCGTCGTGGGGCAACACCAGCCTCGCGCGTTCTTCGTAGTCGTACAGGTTGATGGGGTCGAGTCTCATCTTGTCCTCCCTTTGGAGACGGATCCTGCCCACACCTCCCCACCCGGAATCGGGCTATAAGGCAGCGCTATCAATGCGTAGATTTGACGGCGCCCCTACTTTACGGCTTGGAGCGGCTGCGGGCAAGTCCCAGAGAACTACAAGGCGTGCAGCGCCGGTATGACCTCGCGGCCCACCAAGTCGATATGCTCCAGCACTTCGGCCTGGGACATCTCCGGGTAGAACAGCCGCAGCGCGACGTCAGTGAACCCCATTTCGTGGTAGGACGCGATCTGCTCCACGCACTGCTCGGGGCTGCCCACCAGGAAGGTATCATCCATCAGCGTTTCCAGGCCGCCGGTCACCTTCCGCGTCAACTCGGCGTCCGTGCCGTGCAATCCGTGTTGGGCATAGACCTCGTACTTCCTTGCCAGGTTGCCTCTTGCTCTATCCAGCGCCGCGGCGTTAGAGGCGCAGAAGAACTCCCGCACGATGACCATGTCCTCGGGAACGTCGTGCCCGTTCTCCTCAAGAGTCTCATGGTACAGCGAAATCTGGCGCCGGATGGTGGCCTTGGACTGGGCCGGCCCGACGTAGAGGATGTCGCCGCCCCGGCCGACCCGGCGCACCGCGGGATCGCTCATCGCTGCCTGCCAGATTTTCGGGTGCGGCTGCTGGTAAGGCCGGGCGGTGGGCCGCGCCCCAGTCACGTTGTAGTACCGGCCGTGGTGCGTCACTTCATCATCGCTCCACAGCCGGCGCATCAGGCCCAGCGCTTCGGTACAGCGGGCGCCGCGCTCTGACATCTTCGTTCCGAAGGCTTCAAACTCCTCCGGTCGGTAGCCCAAGCCGATGCCCAGGATGAAACGCCCTTCCGCGATGTGGTCCAGGGTCGCCGCCTGCTCGGCCACGTCCACCGGATTCAGCAACGGCAGCAGCAGGACCGAGGTGGCCAGTTTCATGCTTCCCGGTTCGGCGGCCAGCCGAGCCAACACCGGCCAGGGTTGGAAATGCTGGAAGGGGTCAATCAGGTAATGGTGGCCCCAGCAATAGATGTCGAACCCGGCGTCCCGCGAGGCGCGGAACTGCTCCAGGTGGTTCTGCCACTGCTGTTGATGGTCGATGCTGTCCCGCTGCACCACATGCCCGACCTGATAACCAACGCGCATATATTCACCCTTTGAACTTCTCCGCGGACCGGGATCTAAGTTCTATGCGTACCCACTTACCGCAGCCTGTCATTGCGAGCGGAGCGTGGCAATCTCGTTGCCGAAGGAGCCATCACTCAGTCAGCGAGATTGCAACGTCGCTTCGCTCCTCACAATGACAAACCGGGTACGCACGAGGCCCTAGCTCCCAACGTGGCGGTACTTGATCAGCCGCTCGCCTTCCAGGTTCTGGTTCACGTAGATGTCGCCGTGGGAATCCACCCAGACGGCGTGGGCGCCGTTGCCCCACCCTGCGTCCGACGGACTGCCCCAGCGGGCCAGGACGTTGCCCTTGATGTCCAGGATGGACATGAAGCCGTCCAGTTCCGGCACGTACACCGCCAGGTCGTCGTCGATGTAGATGTCGCAGGGCCGGGCCAGGTCAGTCCACTGCTCCAGGAAGTTGCCCTCGGAGTCGAAGATCTGCATGCGGTTGTTCTCGCGGTCGGCCACGAACACCCGCCCGTCGGTATGCACCCAGACGCCGTGGGGGACGTGAAACTCGCCGGGACCGGTCTTGCCCGGCGCGCCCCACGAGTCGATCAGCTCGCCGTCGGCGGTGAATCGGTGGACGCGGGCGTTGCCGTAGCCGTCGGAGATGTACAGGAGGCCATCCGGGGAGATGCCGATGTCGCTGGGGCGGTTGAACGGCCCGGCCGCCCGAACCGCCGGGTCGCTGTAATTGCCCGACCAGCCGGTATCAGATGGCTTATCCCACTCGCCCATGGTCATCAGCAGGTTGCCGCTGGGGTCGTACTTGAGCACCACGTGGCTGTTCTTCACCGGCAGGTAGAGGTTCTCGTCATCATCGATGAACATGCCGTGCGCGTCGGTGAGCACGCCCTCGCCCCACGAGGCGAGATAGTTGCCGTCCCGGTCCAGGACGATCAGCGGGTGCTCGCCCCGGTTGAAGAGATACACCCGGTCCTCGGAGTCGGTGACGATGGCCGTCTGTCCCAACTCCCAGCCCTCGGGCAGCTTCTCCCAGTTCTCGACCTGCTCGTAGGTGTACTTGCCATTGCCGACGGTTGCCATGTCGTCACCTCCTCAATCGCGCCCGGTGAACCGGGGAGTGGATCGTTGGTCTATCTAGTAAGTGGTCAGCGTATCGATGACTGCCTGTTCCAGCTCGCCGGCGCGCACTGAGACCTGCTCGGGGGTCAGGCCGCCCAGGGGGTGGGGGATGCCCAGGGGGTGGAAGTCGCCGCGGCCGAAGGTGCGGGCGTGTCGGAAAGCGGAATTCAGGAACGGGTCGGTGCAGAGTACCACCGTGGGGATGCCGAGGTTTTCCAGGGTCATTGCGTCGTGCACACTGCACGCGGTGCAGGACCCTCAATCCGCAATGGCGGTGACCACGAAGTCGCACCTCTGGGAGAGATCGCTGATGATGTCATCGGTGGCCGGCCGGGAATAGACGAACTTGTCCACGGCGATGATGTCACCCAGTTCCAGGTTCTTCGCCATCCGCTCGCCAATGTTGCGCAGCAGGAGGTCGGCGTTGGCCTTGCGGTTGCCCAGCAAGCCACCCACCTTGTCGTGGAGCGTGTCCAAACGGGGCGCGGCCCGCCAGCGCGACGCCGCGTCCGGGTCGATGGGCAAAGCCAGGCCCAGTTCCCGCATCCGTTCTTGGTAGTTTACAGTCATCATTCTCTCCACAAATTTCTGTAATTGTTCGGAGCCGTCATTCCCTAAGATAGCGGGAATCCAGAGATTTCACCCACAAACAAACGGAGGTCACGCCGCTCCGAATGAGCAGGCGTGACTACGTTTGGTCCAGCAAGGGTAGGAGCTTGTCCAGCAGGGCCTCGACATCGTCCAGGCTGTCCGCGACCTCGAAATCCTGCATCGTGTTCTCGTAGAAGCTCTCGTGGAGAGCGCTGGCGGCGTGGAACAGGCGGCGGATGTCGCCGTCGCCGGTTTCCGCCCTGAGCCGGCTTACTGCTACGAGGTGGTGTCGGTGCCGGCTGTGTTCCCAGCCGCGCTGTTCGGCGACAGCCTTGAGGATTTGCACAGTGGCGCCCCAGCCTTTCTCTGATGCCTGTGGCAAATCACCGTCGGCCAGTTCTCGTCTGGCCTGCGCCAGGAAATGCTCGCTGGCTTGTTGATACTGTTGGGTTGTCATTTGCTGCTTCTCTTGCGGCTCTTACAGGTCAGCATCTCAGCGTTCGATCTTGCGCGTTACCCGCTGCGAACCCCAGCCGGGCAGGTAGGCCGAGTGGGGGCCGCCGGCGCCGCCGGCGACGAAAATGTTGATGCGGTCCGGGGCGCGGACCACCGGCACCATCTGGTCGTCGTCTTCAGCGTTGATGTACCTGGGCCAGAAGTGGCCGCGGCGGGAGTCGCCCTGGGGTGGGCCGCCCTGTTTGATTTTACGCACCGGCTTGCGGGCGTGCTCGTAGAGAAACTGGCGGATGTCCCGCTTGTTCCAGCCGTCGCGGTGCAGGAACTTGGCGTGCTCCGGGCCGATGACCACCATGGTGTCGCCCATGACGTACATCTGGACGTTGCCCAGGGTGCACATGGTGTCGGCCAGCACGGTCAGGAAGTTCCGGGAGTGGGTGGCGTGGTACATGATGTTGTGCGGAGCCTCGGCCGGGAACACCGACACGGTGCTGTCAGTGGGGGCGTAGCCCAGCTCGACGTGCATCGGCTCCCAGGGGTTGGCGTCCTCGTCCTCGGCGACGCAGTAGGTGTAGGCGCCGGGATGGCCGAAGGTGGCTTTGTTGGTCTCGCCGGGTATTGCGCCGCCCAGGTTGAGCAGGGCCAGCTTGACCGCGCGGCCGATGGTGGCGTTGGCCCGCCAGCCGGAGCCGAAGCAGTTGTAGCCGCCGTTGATGTCCAGTTCCTTGACGATGGGGCCGTTGACGATCAGCAGCGGCGTGTGGATGCCGGTGGAACACATCACGCCCCGAAGGTTGAACCGGTCGTCCATCATGGCTTCCAGGGCGGTGATGATCACCGGCATGTGCTCCGGCACACAGCCCGCCATAACCGCGTTGACTGCGATGCGCTCGACGGTGGCGCGTCCGCCCAAGGGCGGCAGCTCCGCGATGAGTTCGTCGCCCCCGCGGCCGGTACTCTCCACGAACTTGCGGACCAGGGATTCGGACGGCGGCACGACGGGCAGACCATCGGTCCACCCTGTCTCAAACATCAATTCAATGGCATCGGATACGTCGGTGGCAAGCATTATCGACCCGTATAAGAGGCAGGATTATCGGTAGTTCAGTGCGGGCGAGTGTAAGTCTCGCACCCAGCGCTGTCAACGCGATTATCGCCTGCAACCCCGGCGATAACCCCCACGTGCCCGGCTACGTCAGGACCTATAATCACCCATTCCCCAAAGGCTCCTGGAGGTGATTCTCCTCAAACCCTCCAGTGCGTGGGCGTAAATCTCCATGGTGATTTTAGGACTCGGATGGCCCAGACGCCCTGCCGCAACGGCGTGGTTTGGCCGGATATCCAGCAACGCCGAAGCATGGAAATGCCGCAAACTCTGTGACGTAATGTCGGGGTATCCCGCTCGTTGTGAACCGCTTGCACTCCCTTGGGCGCCATTCCGTCCTCCAAAAGTTTGGAGTCAAGGTCTTGGACATGCATTGGGGAAAGTCTGGTCAATTCCAATTGGCCCAAGTTGGGCTCTATGGGGAGTCAGATAATACCCTCGTAACGGTCAATGGTTTTTTGGCGGTGGTTGAGGATGATTTTGTCCTCCATCCTTTTCTCCAACCATTCGCCTCTCCAACCATTCGCCGACCTTGTATCTCGTTTTGGCAGGAGTAATGCCTCGATCCACTTCAGTGAGGATTTCTCGAAGCCGTCGGTCAGCATCAACGACACCCGGCGGACTGCCGGAAATGGCGCTGGTGGGAATGGATCCCCGGCGCTAGAGTTCGGTAACTGCGATGATATGCCAGGTCATCTCGGCTCGGACCTGACCCTTTTGGTAACTGGGGGAAATGCCTGCTCCTCGTCAAGGTCCGTCTGGGTCCTGCAACTGAGCTCACCTCTACCGGTCTTCAGTCAGCACCGTGAGGCGCCCGACCACGAACCCTTGCACATCGGATTTATGGAGTATCTCGCGCCAGAAGTTTAGATCATCATCGTCCATTCCGGCGGTCAATGTGACCGTTTGCGGGCTGTCCGAGTTTTGGGGCGTAAAGGTGAGTTGCTCCGCGCTTGCTGTCAGATGGTCGGACGGCGAAATCCGGAGAGTCACCACAGCGTCCCCGTCAGGCTGGGAACCCAGCGCGACGCTATAAGACCCGGTTCCGCCCCCTGGGATGGTGAGGCTGCACGCGCTGAGCACCGGCAACAGTTCCTGCGCGTCGGCGCTGAGCGTCGAGCGGTTGGAGACCACTTGCTCGTCGAAGTGCATGAGTGCGTTGCCGTCGTCATCAACCAGTATCCCGGGCAGATCCCTGGCGAACACGTCGTCGTGACTGACGGTGACCTGCTGGTCTGATAAACGTGTCCATCTTGATGACCATTTCTGAGCCGGAAATCGTCGGCCCGTGGGTGTAGGCTCGGTGTCCGTCAACGAATACGTCGATTCCGAAGTTATGGCGACGCTCTTAATGTAGGTCCTGCCGTCCACCTTGTGATACGGTTGTCGGCATTGCGCCAGGATCGGCCCACTCGGATAATTGGCGCTGCTTTGTGGCTGAGTGCTGGGTGTGGGGGCTGATAGGTTTCCGGTAAAGGTTGTGTGCATTCATGGTTCCGAGAGCGGATGTACAGAAGGCGAGGCACACGCGGGCTGGCTTCCTGATGCGGGCTTACCGTGAGGGGTTCGTGGACGAGAACGGGCGCAGGGGACTGTCCCAGGAGGAGCTGCTGAGGCGAATGGCGGCGCTCACGTCGGGCTTACCTTGGGAGATGACCTGGATGATGATGTGGAGGCAGTCGCCGTGGCGGAAGATGAGCCTTCTTCGGCTGTACCAGCCGAGGATGCCGGCGGCCTGATGTAGCGTTCGCTGGCGCGCTTTGGGGCGTTGCGGTTTCTGTTCACGGGGATTTTCACGGTCGTGGTCGGCTACGCCCTCGCGGCCGTAGGTTGGGATGGCGACTAGATGCCGGTGGCGTACGTCGGGGCGGTAGTGGGCTTTGTGATGGTGGTGGGTTTCACATGGCCGGACCGGAGCGCCGGACTGCGTGACTTCCTGTGGGTTTCGCTGTTTTTCGTGCTGGCGGCGCCGTCGTTGCAGTTTGCCGGGCTGCAGATGGACCATTACGGCATCTACGCCATGGGCGATTTTGCCGGCACGCACCTGCCCTACATGCTGTCGTTGCTCCTGAGCCTGGTGCTCGCCAGCGTGTCGGCGGTCGATGTTGAGCAGAAACGTCCCCGGGGATTGGCCGCGAGCGCTGGTCGCTATTCCCCGGGTTCCACATCGTATAAACGGCGGCGGTAAATTGGACCGAGGCGTTTCTGGACGGCCACGTTTCCGCCTTTGCTTTCCTGGGCGGCGTGCCCCAGAGCATCCTGTACGACACTACGAAATTGGCGGTGGCGAGGCTAATGGTCGATGGTCGTCGTCAGCCCACCCGGTCGTTCACCGAGCTTTAGTCCCATTACCTGTTTGAGAACCGGTTCGGCCGTCCGGGCAAGGGCAATGACAAGGGGATGGACGCCGCACTCCGGGGCCACACCGAGACCATCAGCTTCATCGGCATCAGGTCCTCGCCAGCCCGTTCCCTGACCCTTCATCCCTCGTCCGACTACCGCCGACGTTTCCCTTCGGTGGATTCGAGCTTGGGCGCCAGTGTTTTCCAGCGGGGCTGTGGACCCGGCAAATTCGCCTCATCAACTCTGAACAGTTACCTGTTTCGGCTTTTTGTTGACATTCGACTTGGCCAATCCTAATATGCTGCGTATCGGTGCCTGGCAGAGTGTACTGGGCTCGATAAACGGAGAGGTAGTAATGCCCCACCAAGAAGACATTCGATTGATGGCCCATTTAATGAGACGGGCAGGCTTCGGTGATACCCGTGAGGAACTGGAGGAGCGTGTCTCCAAAGGCTACGAAGCCGTGGTCGAGGAGCTTCTGTATCCAGAGCAGCAGCCGGCCATAGACGACGAACTGCTGTACCGGAACTTCCCGGGTTATGAGGGGGCCGGGGCGCTGCCAATAAATCAGGCCAATTGGGTGTTCCGGATGATCAACACCCAACGTCCTCTGGAAGAGAAGATGGCCCTCTTCTGGCATCAGTTGTTCGCCACCAGCAACTCCAAGGTGGACAATCCACTGGAGCTGACTCGCCAGATTGCCATCTTCCGTGAATACGGATTGGGTACTTACCGCGACCTCCTGGTAGAGGTTGCAAAGTCGCCAGCCATGATCTTCTGGTTGGACAACCAGGGAAATCGTGACGGCGCCATAAATGAAAACTGGGGGCGGGAGCTGTTGGAGCTTTTCTCCCTCGGAGTCGGAAACTATTCGGAGGATGATATCAGGGAAGCAGCCAGGGCATTTACCGGATGGACGATTGCCCCAAAGATTCCCCGCAATCCTTACGGTCGTTTCCACTGGCTATTCGACTACAAACCTGAGGACCACGACGATCGGGAGAAAACCTTCCTGGGGCATACCGGGAACTTCAACGGCGAAGACATTGTGGACATAATTGCGGATCAACCGGCTACGGCCCGGTTCCTGGCCCGTCACCTCTACAGATTCTTCGTCGCCGACGAGCCCCATGTCGCCAGTTGGAACGTTACACCACCGGTTGACCCTGAAGCCATCGAGTTGTTGGCGGATGCCTACAATGAATCCCGTGGCGACATCCGGTCTATTTTACGAGTGTTGTTCAACTCAGAGTTCTTCAAGAATGCCCGCTTCGCCCGGGTGAAAAGCCCGGCTGAATTGATCGTTGGCACTGTGCGTATGGCGGGCAACCATCAAGGCTTCAAGCCAGGATTGAACAATCTGGCGTTGGAGTGCGGTTGGCAGGGACAGGCGCTGCTCAATCCTCCCAGCGTGGAGGGTTGGCACACCGGCTCGGAATGGATCGATCCCGGCGTTTTGATGCGCCGGGTGAACTTCGCCGCGAGGATATTTGGAGACATCTCACTACCCGGCGTGCAGGGTATCGTCAAACGGGTGATGGTGAATGTGCATGTGAATGGGGATCATTCCCCCCAGGCGATAGTGGACGCTTGTCTCGATGCGATGGGACCGTTGGAAGTCAGTAGCGCGACCCACTCTGAATTGATTGCCCATGCCGAAAAATGTGGCGATCTAGCCTGGAGCACCCAGGAAGAATTCAGGGCTACAATGCGCAATGTGAGCCGGATCTTGACCTTGATTGCCGCCTCGCGAGAGTATCAGTTTGCCTAGGCAAGCGCATACAACTGATGTGGAAGGACATTAAGATGGCATCAACCCATAAAGACCCCGTGCTGGTCGTGCTGGAGCTAACTGGGGCCAACGACTATCTCAATACGATTGTTCCTTATAGCAATCCCCTGTATTGGGATAACCGGCCCAAGGTCCATATCCCTGAAGACCAATTACTGCCCATAAATGACCAACTGGCATTCCGGGGCGGTATGGAGCCGTTGAAAGAAATCTATGACCAGGGCAACATGGCAATCATTCACGGAATCGGATTTGAAAATTCACCCCGTTCCCACTTTCGCGCCATGGACATCTGGCATACCTGCGAGCCGGATTCCGTCGGGATTGACGGCTGGCTTGCCAAGGTCGTTCGGGACTTGGATCCTGACGGAGAGAACGTGCTGAAGGGAGTTAACCTGGGCCAGGGCCTGCCTCGGGCACTGGCCATGAAGGGGGTTCCGGTTACTTCTGTCAACCACCTTCCTTCATACGGCGTACTCTCATCGAATCCGGGAATCGCCTCAGAGCAAGATCGGATCCAGTTGTTGGAGACCTTTGCCCGCATGTACTCTCCCACCGTCGGCACCGGACCGACCATGGAATATCTGGGACAGGCAGGACGGGATGCGTTGCGAGGAGCCGACATCATCCGGGTTGCTCCCGAAAACTATTCGTCAAGCGTAGAGTACGCCAATAATGCCATCGCGAGGCGCTTCAGAGACGTGGCCCAAGTGCATCTGGCCGGCCTGGGCACCCAGGTCTTTTACACCTCCCACGGGCCCTTTGACACCCACTACGACCAGCTGGGACCACATGAAAAACTTTGGACGGAAATTTCCGTTGCCATACGCGATTTCTTCGACGACCTGCGTGAGCACAACGCCTCAAACGAGGTTGTTGTTATGTTGTTCAGCGAGTTTGGGCGCCGCGTCCGCGATAATGGCACTGGTACCGACCACGGAGCGGCTGGGGTGGCGTTCGCCATTGGCGACCGGGTGAATGGTGGAATGTACGGGACCTATCCCTCGCTGAAACCGGGGGATCTCACTCAGGGAGACCTGGCGCCCAACTATGATTTCCGTGGCTTCTACTCCACTTTGGCGGATAAGTGGCTGGGACTCGACCCGGTACCTATCGTCGGTGGACACTTCGAGCAGATGTCCTTCGTGTAGCTTCAGGACCCCAAGATAGTTCGCGGGAGAGGGGATATGCTGACCACCGTCGCCGCCGGCCGGGTGTATGACTACAGCTACTGCATAGGCATGTACAGTCAGGACGGCCGGGGATTTTGGGCTCCCCAGGATTTCGTCCTGGGACCGAACGGTCGAATGTATGTGTTGAGCCGCGGCGTGGAACAATTGGGACAGCGTGTCACCAAGATCAACTTTGACCACGATTTTCTAGGGCAGTTCGGCTCCGTCGGCGAGGGCGACGGGGGCTTCGTTTGGCCCCGGTCAATCGATTTGGACCGTCACGGCCGAGTGTTCCTTTCGGACGAGTATCTCAACCGGGTAACCATTTACAGTGAAGAGGGTAGTTATCGATATCACTGGGGCAGGTCCGGCAACGGAGACGGGCAGCTAAACGGACCGTCGGGAATTGCTTTCGACTCCCAGGGAACCGTTTGGGTGGTGGACAGCTTGAATCACCGGGTGCAGAGTTTCAGCCAGATCGGTGAGTTTCAGTCCAAATTCGGGAAGCGAGGTGGCGGTGACGGAGATCTGGAGATGCCATGGGGCATCTGCATCGACCATCAGGACAACATCTACGTCGCGGATTGGGGAAATAACCGGGTGCAAAAATTCGCCCCTACCGGAGAGTTGCTCGTTAAGTTCGAAGGCTCCAGCACCGGGGTGGGTTCGCTCAAAGGGCCATCCGGCGTAGCTGTGGACTCAGATGGAGATGTGTACGTAACTGACTGGGGGAACCACCGAGTCCAGATCTACGCCGCCGACGGCCAATATATTACGGCGCTGGTCGGTGACGCCCAGGAGCCTTCGCCATGGGCCCAGACCTACATCGATGCCAATCCGGATATCATCAAAGCCAGGCGGCGGACAGATCTGGAGCCTGAATGGCGGTTCCGGCGGCCAGTGGCTGTCAACGTTGACGCAGACGACCGGATCATAGTTTTGGAGTCCTACCATCACCGGCTTCAAATCTACAACAAGCTAAAGGAATACGAGGAACCCTCAATAAACTTGTAGGCGCCTGCCCGTCTCCAAATATTTGCCCGTTGCCGGTCACTTTCCCAGTCAGGCCCACCAATCTGGACAAAATCAAGAACCTTCGTGATTAGGTTTGTTCTGGAACTGTAGATGCGGCGTTGGCCGTGTCTGCGAATCTGACCACGGCCTCGGACGCTGCGCCGGGGCCCTCGTCTTTCTATGAGCGTCGCGGGGCCCAACCGCAGGAACTGCCCGCTGCGGGTGACCCGGCGCGGAGTTGGTGTCAGCGATAGCAGGGGCCGGATGTTGGCGCGGTTTCCCCGGTCTATCGGTGGACGTGGGATGTCCCATAGGGGCAGGGGCACCATCGTCTTCATGACGCTGTGTTAACGGCGTTGGCGCGGCTTGGCCCGGATCGCCGGGTGCGTTTATGCAGGTCCTGGCGAACGTTACTAGATCGTGATCATAGTGATGTTACGCAACCGTTATCAATAATGACTTGACTGTAATGATAGGGATGGGGATAATTCCTCGCATTCGTGAATCGTCGTTTCCGTTGGTCGAGATATTCGCGAGGACCAAATGCGGCGATAGTCCAACCGGATATGTCCCCCGTGATGATGGAGTCTGATGTAGTGATTGCCGACTCGAAAAGTAGAGGATAAAACAATCTTCAGCAATCTTTGAGTGTTCGCTTTCGGAATTGTTTGAGTCTGGGCACGGCACTTCTGGATCACGGAACGCCTGCCCCGGATCACCATAATCTGCCAAGGGATGGTGTTTCCCATTCACCTCATGCTGGTCGTGGCCAGCCTTGCCCCGGACCGTCATCTGCGCCGCGTCCGGAAATTCGTCTAATGATAATCATCAAACTCGGTTCGACAAGATCTAATTAGGTCACCTTCGCCAATCCATCGAGCATGATGGCACCTGTTCGGTCCCGACGGCCCTCGCTGCAAAACGCGCTACTCTACGTCCTGATGCTGTTGCTGGTGGCAGGTGCGCTGGCGATGGCGCAGCCGGCCCCGCCGTCGCCGACCAACTTGATTGCTGCCAGCGGCCCCGAACCCGGCGAGGTTACCCTCAAATGGACGCCTGCCGCCGGCGCGGTCCTGCATTGGGTCTGGTCGATGAAGCTGGACGGGACGGATTACCGTTGGCACGAAGCGGCCGGCGACGCCGCGTCGCTGGTGGTTGCCGACCTGGACGCCGGGGAACCACATCAATTTCTGGTCATCGCCATCTTCGCGCCCGCTGAGGGCGGGTCCCCAGCTCGCTGGACCTTCAGCAACTTTGCTACGGCGACGCCCAAAGTGGCGCCCCCGCCGTCAGCCACGCCCAGCCCCGTCGCTGCCGGCGGCGGGCACACCTGCCTGATCCGGGACGACAACACGGTGGTCTGCTGGGGAGCCAACGGCAACGCTGACAAAGGTCAGGCCGACCCGCCAGCTGGCGAATTCGTCGCCATCACCGCCGGGTACGAGCACACGTGCGGCATCACCGACGGCGGCGCGGCAAGGTGTTGGGGCAATGATGACGATGGCCAATCCGCGGCTCCGGCCGTCCGGTTCACCCAGGTTGACGCCGGCCGCGCCCACACCTGTGCCATCCTCGCCATCAGCGGAACCGCGCAATGCTGGGGCAGCAACGGGAACGGCCAGCTGAACCCGCCGGCCGGTGTGGCCTTCGCCGAGGTAACCGCCGGCGGTGAACACAGCTGCGGTCTAATGTCGGACGGGAGGGTGGAATGTTGGGGCAGCGACCGCCACCGGCAGTCCACGCCGCCCGGCGGTCTCTTCTACGCTGTCAGCGCGGGTGCGCGGCACACCTGCGGCATCAAGCGGGACGGCAGCGTTGCCTGCTGGGGACACAATTCGGACGGGCAGGCGTCGGCAGCGGTGGAGGGCTCTTACCAGGCGGTCAGCGCTGGCGGTAGGCATACTTGCGCCGTTACCACCGACGGCCAGGCCCGTTGCTGGGGCACCTGGGACAGCGCCATTTACGGCGACGACTTCCGCTCGGTCAGTGCCGGCGACGAGCACACCTGCGGGGTGAAAACGGACGGCGCCGTTGAATGCGGCGGCAGCAATCGCCACGGTCAAAGGACACTGCCAACCGCCTCGCCGGACGGAATATACGACTATTGGTCGGTCGCCGTTGGACGTGACCACACCTGCCTGCTGAGCAATGACGGCACGGTAGTCTGCGAAGGAACGGCGCAGGCCCACGAAGCCCTGTCCTCGATGCCGGACGTCAACCTAGAAACCATCAGCTCGGGCCCCTTGCATGTGTGCGGGATAGATAGCGACGGCACGGTGGTGTGCTGGGGCGACAACGAGTACGGAGCGGCCGACCCGCCGGAGGGCGTCTTTATAGCGGTCAGCGCGGGAAGCGCCCACACCTGCGGCATCAAGACCGACGGCACCTTGGCCTGCTGGGGCGATAACGAGCACGGACAGTCCGACCCGCCGGAGGGCGCCTTTACTTCCGTGAGCGCGGGTCCGGTGCACACCTGCGGCATCAAGAGCGACGGTACGTTGGCCTGCTGGGGTGAACAGGTGTTTGAGTACGGTAGCCCTCCCCGGGGAACCTTCCGCTCGGTGAGCGCGGGCGGGTATTACAACTGCGCGGTGAGGACAGACGGCGAGGCGGTGTGCTGGGGGATGATCCCGATTGGAGAGGACGAGTATTGCACCGGCGTTTGCACCTACTCCGATTTGGTTCCTGACGAGGAAAGGGGATCTGCGACCGTTTACTTCCGCCAGGTCAATGCGGGTCTGCTCGCCTCGTGCGGGATCACAACCTTGGACACCATCCGGTGTTGGAGTCATCCGCATATCCTCGCCACCAGTCCACCCGAGGGAAGGTATATCGAGGTCAGCATCGGACTTGAACACGCCTGCGCCCTGCGCACCGATGGCGCCGTCGTGTGCTGGGCCCTTGAAGCGTGGGAGGAGGTACCCGGCGCGGACGGCAGTCTGTTCTGTCTCACCGACGGACCCGGTACCGTGATTTGCCCCGGTGAGCCGGAATACGAGATGACGGCCATGGAACAGTCGGGGCGGGTGATTACCAAGGGTTTCTATTCCCATGAGGAGATCAACTACACCTGCGGGTACCGGCTCGACGACACCCTGGTGTGCTGGAACGCCGACCGGAGCGTGTTTCTCGACGCCACGCCAACTTCGGTCAAGGCCTTCGCCGCAACCGACGAGGACACGACCTGCTGGCTGTTGCCGGACGACACGGTGGCCTGCTGGGTGCGCATCGGCATCTGGTGGGGGGAACGTATGGGCGCGCCGGAGGGCGCCTTCCGCTCCATCAGCATCAACGAGACCGTGTACAGCGCATTCGGTTGCGGAATAAGAATCGACGGTTCACTGTCCTGTTGGGGCGACGATGATCCTGAATGGGGCCACCTGGAACCCCCATCGGGGAAATACAAGGCGGTCAGCACGGGCTACGGCCACGGCTGTGCCATCGGGATGGATGACACCGTGGTGTGCTGGGGCAACCATAACATCGGGAGACCGCCGGAGGGGACCTTCCGGTCCCTCGACGGAAGCGGGCTTAGCCACTGTGGCGTCCGAACCGACCACTCCGTGGAGTGCTGGGGGCACAGCGGTCCTATGCTGGAAGGCTCCTTTCGGCAGGTTGCCGTGGGGGATGGGGCAGGAGAATATGTGTGCGGTGTACAACTTGACGGAACTGTGCAGTGCCGTGGGGATCACCAAACCGGAGTGATTTCACCCCCCGCCGGACACTTCCGGTCGATCAGCGCAGGCCGCTCGCACGCCTGCGGCGTCCGGACCGACGGAACGGCGGCGTGTTGGGCCACCCACGAGGACGCCTATGATGGAGACGCCAGCCAGTTGTCGCCGCCCGCGGGTGAGTTTCGGTCGGTGCACGTCGGTGGCAAGGGGAACTACAATAGTGAGTTCAGTTGCGGCATTCGCGCCGACAATGGCCTGACGTGTTGGGGCCGGACAGGCTCGCCAATACTAAAACTCCTCGTTGAACAGGGGCCAATACTTCATGCAGGGGTGGACGGGGGTACTACGCCGGGGCAAGCTTCAGATATGGAAACCCTGCTCCGGGCGCGGGATACCCTGGCCGGAAGCGCCGCGCTCAACTGGTCGGAGGAAGTGCCCATCGACCAATGGGAAGGTGTCGAGACCGGGGGGCCGGAGGGTCGCGTGTCCCGGATTGACCTTTCGACGAGGGAGCTGAACGGGCGGATACCGACGGAGCTCGGAGAACTTGCTAACCTGGTAGTCCTGAAGTTGTACGGCAACCAACTGACGGGCGAGATACCGTCGTCGCTGGGCAATCTTTCCCACCTGAGAGAGCTGAACCTCTCGGACAATCGCCTGGTTGGTGAAATACCGCAGGAATTGGGAGAGCTGGCTGACCTGGAAATCCTGTTTCTCCATTACAACCAACTGTCCGGGGAACTGCCGGCCAGCCTGTCCTCGCTCTCCAGCCTTCATGCTGCCTGGCTATGGGGAAATCAGTTGAGCGGACCCATTCCGCCGGAGTATGGTTCCCTGGTCAACCTGGCCGTGCTGCGGCTCGAACACAACGAGCTGACCGGGAGCCTGCCCGCAGCGCTTGGCGAGATGAGCAGTTTGCAGGAACTGCAACTGGAGGACAACGCCCTTTCGGGAGAAATACCGCCCGAGCTTTCCCACCTCACCGAGCTGAGACAGCTGGGACTGCGCTGGAATCAATTCGGAGGAACGATCCCCGCAGAAGTTGCGGAGCTTGCCAACCTGAGACACCTGGACCTGGCAGGCAACCGGTTTACGGGAGAGATACCTCGGGAATTGGGCCAACTGGCCAAACTGGAGGAACTCTATCTGTCGGACAACCAGCTGACCGGGGAAATACCATCCACACTGGGAGATCTCCATCATCTTAGGGTCCTGTTTCTCCACGAAAACCAGCTGACTGGAAGCATACCACCCGAACTGGGCAGCCTGTCCCTGGTTACGCATATGGACCTGTCGAACAACCGGCTGACCGGGAATATTCCGCCGGAATTCGGCGGACTTGCCAGCATGTGGGAACTCTACTTGTCCCATAACCAACTGACCGGAAACATACCGCCCGAGCTGGGCGGCCTGTCCCTGGTTACGCATATGGACCTGTCGAACAACCGTCTGACGGGAAATATCCCTCCTGAACTGGGCAATCTGAAGGAGCTTTCCTACGTGGACCTGTCGCAAAATCGGCTCAGTGGAGAAATCCCGTCCGAGCTTGGCGAAATGACCAGCCTTCTCGACCTCAACCTGCAGCGAAACGAGTTGACCGGCCAGATACCGGCGGAACTGGGAGACCCGGACTTTATTTATCGCCTCTTTCTGGCGGACAACCAATTTTCCGGATGCCTTCCCGTCAATCTGCTGGAGATAGAACAGAACGACCTCCAAAGTTTGGGGCTCCCCAAGTGCAGCCAATAGCGGTGGAAAACATCCTGAACCCACTGCGCTTGCTGCCAGTCTTCTGTCTGATCGTAGGGGTGATGGCTCTGGGGTCCGCGTGTCAACGGGAGATCGTGGTTATTGCGCCAACTCCGGAGCCATTGCCGACTTACACGCCCTATCCCACTCCGACTCCCTTGCCGACCTATACGCCCTATCCCACCTGGACGCCCCAGCCTCCGGCCTCGCCCACACCGGTAACCGCAACGCAAGCGGGTCCGTCCCACCAATCACAGGAAAACTGGCACTTCGAGAGTTTCTGGCGCACCGCGGATTTGTCGGACGTGGCGGAGTTGATCGACCGGGGCGCCGACGTCAACGCCAGGAACGAGCATGGCCAGACTCCCCTGCATCTGGCGGCGTACCGAAGTGAAGACCCGGAGATTTTCGCCCTGCTGCTGGACCGGGGCGCGGACCTTCACGCCAGAGAGCCGGGGACCGGTGCGATGCCCCTGCATCGGGCGGCACAAAGCGCAAATCCGGCCGTTGTCGAGCTGCTGTTGGACCGGGGCTTGGACGTCACCACAAAGGATAGGTCCGGCCGCAGGGCTTGCCACTTCGCCAGCGATAACCCACTGCTCGACGGCACGGACATCCTCCGTCGCATGTGCCCTTGAAGACTTCGCCGACCGAATTACGAACTTGTCCGACAGAGGCCTTCCCTAAACATCCGGCCGCTCCATGCGGTAGCCGACGCGAGGCTCGGCGAAGATGTACTTGGGGTTGTCGGCGTCCTCGCCCAGCTTGCGCCGCAGCCGCATCAGGTGGGTGCGGATCGTACGAGGGGTTCCCGGCTCGGTCTTGCCCCACACCCGTTGCAGCAGGTGCTGGTGGGTCAACACCCTTCCGGCGTGGACCGACAGCTCGCGCAGAAAGTCGTACTCGATGGCCGTGAGGCGAACCGGCTCGCCAGCCACGCTCACCAGCCGCTGGACGTAGTCGATGGTCAAGTCGCCCTTCACGTAGGGTTCCGAGGGAGCCATCCGGGCCGGCCCGGTGCGCCGCCGCAGGGCCGCCTGCACCCGCGCCGCCAGCTCCGAGGGCGAGAAGGGCTTGACGATGTAGTCGTCGGCGCCCATCTCGAAGGCCCGGGCGATCACCTGGTCCTGCCCGTAGGCGGACAGGAAGATCACCGGCACGTCGGCGATGCGGAGCAGGTCCTGCATCAGCTCGATGCCGTCGGTTCCGGGCAATACCAGGTCCAGCAGGACCAGGCGGGGCCGCTCCCGCTCCATCAGCCGCAGAACCTCCTGCGGGTCGCCGGTGGCGGTCACCTGGTAGCCCGCCTCGGTGAGGGCGTCGCGCACGAACCGCAGCGCCTGGGCGTCGTCGTCCACCGCCAGCACACGAACCCCGGGCCGTGCGCCTTGCTCACGGTCGGCAACGATGGCGACATCGTCGGCCGCCGGCAGGGTGAAGGTGAAGGTGGCCCCCCGGCCCGGGCCGTCGCTCTCGGCCCGGATGCGGCCCCCGTGGGCCTCGACGATGCCCTTGCAGACGGCCAAACCCAAGCCCGCGCCCACGCCGTCTTGTCCATCGCCTTCGGCGCGAAAGAACCTGCGGAAGAGATAGGGCAGCCGCTCCGACGGCACCCCCACGCCGTCGTCGGCCACGGAGATGGCCACATGGACCCCTTCCACGGCGGCGCTGACCCGTATGGTGGACGCCTCGGGGGAGTGCCGGGCCGCGTTGGTCAGCAGGTTGGTCAGCACCTGCTCCACGCGCCGCCGGTCCGCCAGCACCCGGGGCAACTCCGGCCGCAGGTCGATGCTGACGTCGCTCCGGCCCCCGCCGCTCTGGAAGACGCCCACGGCCCGGTCCACCAGCAGGCCCGCATCCGAAGGTTCCGGAGAGACCGACAGCACGCCGGCGTCAATCCTCGCCGCGTCCAGAAGCTGGCCGATCAGGTCCAGGATGTGGTCGGCCTGTCCGTCGATGATGCGGAGGAACTGCTGGGTCTCGGCGGCGTCCAGCGTTGACGGGCTGCGCATCAGGGCCGCGGCAGACCCCTTGATGGAGGTGAGCGGCGCTCTGAGCTCGTGGCTCACGGTGCCCAGGAACTCGGCCCGCTGCCGCTCGACATCCTCCAGGGGAGTCAGGTCCTGGAGAGTGACGACCACGGTCTCGATGACTCCTTCCTCCGAGGTTATGGGCGTGGCGTTAATGATGGTGGTGACGCTGCGTCCGTCCGGGACGCTCATCACGATCTCTTCGGCCCGCACCGTCTCGCCGGTGCTGATGGCGCGCGCCAGCGGGAATTCGCTCAGGGAAATCTCCCGCCCGTCGGCCCGCCGGAAAGTCAGCACGTCCAGCAACTCCTCCACCGCCTGGTCCGGGTTGCGCAGGTCGCCGGCGATCCGCTCGGCCTCCCGGTTGAAGGACAGCGGTGAACCCGTTCTGGCGTCGAAGACCACCACGCCCACCGGGGAGGTGTTGACCAGGATCTCCAGGTATTCCCGGCCTCTTCTTTCTTCCCGGTAGCGCAGCGCGTTGGCGATGGCCAGGGCCGCCTGGGCGGCGAACAGCGCCAGGGTCTCCTCGTCATCCCGGGTGAACTCCCCACCGTCTCGACCTTCATCCTGGCCCTCCTTGCCCGCCAGGTAGATGTCGCCGACGTGGCGGCCCAGGAGACGGATGGGGGTTCTCAGGAAGGCCCGCACCGGCCCCAGGGGCGGGCCGATGTCGGGCAGGCCCGCCGCCCGGCTGTAGGCCGAGAAGTCGGCCACCCGCAGCGGCTCGGGCAGCTGGCTCAGGTAGGCGAAGAACTCCAGACCGCCGGGCAGCTCCAGCACCAGCCGGTGTTCCTCAGGCGTCAGGCCCGAGGTGACGAACTCCCACAACTGGCCCCGTTCGTCCAGGGCGGTGATGCCGGCAGTCTTGGCCCCGGTCAACGAGCGCGCCCCGTCCACCACTCCCTGCAGCACGGCGTTGGGGTCCAGGTCCTCGGTGATGCCAAGGCTGGCTTCGCTCAGGCGGGCGAGGCGGTCCCGCAGAGCCGCGTTCTCCCTGAGCAGTTCGTCGGAGTTCATCTGGTTGCCTGGCCTCCTCTGGCCCCTGATCCCCTACCGCCGGATGGAGCCGCGGAGCATGGGTTCCACTTGGTGATTGGGGCACGTTCACGTGGGGTTTGGAAAATGTTATCACATCGTTCCCACACGAATGTTACTAATATGTTATGTGATTATCGTTGACAGTTATCAAAAGATAGGCGACAATTCGTGCCACCAAGTCAATTCGCATCGTCTGCGGCAACAATAAATCCCTAGTTGGAGCCATACCCTGACCGGCACGTGAGTTTGTCAGCCCATTCAGCCGGCCGGTAACAATCCAGTCAAGTAGGGGCAGAAATGGTACGGCGCATTTTATTCGCTATCGGCGTGATTGCTGCCGCAGCGATTCTGGGTGCGGGCAGTATCATGGATTGGGACGACGTGGTCATGGCCCAGGAGGAATCCACCCGGCCCGAAGTCACCGTCCGTCCCGCCCTGCGTTCCAGCCCCGCCAGCGGAGACACCTATCGTCGCGGCGAGACCATCATCGTTGCGTTGACCTTCAGCGAGCCGGTGATCGTGACCGGCGCGCCCCGCCTCCGCATAGAAATTGGTGACCGAAAACGCTGGGCCAGGTACGACGGCTCCATATCGGAGGAAGCCCGGCTCAGTTTCGCTTACACGGTCAAGGGCAATGACGCGGACGCTGACGGCATCAGCATCAGGAAGAACCAACTGAAACTGAACGGTGGCTCCATAGCGGACGCAGACGACAACGCCGCCAACCTGGAGCACAAGCGACTGCCGGACCGGGCCCGCCACAAGGTGGACGGCTCTCCGGACGACCCGCCGTCGGAGCCAACCCCGGAACCCACGCCGGAGCCAACCCCGGAACCCACGCCGGAGCCAACCCCGGCTCCGCCGGCCAACAGCGAACCGGAGTTCGGTGCGGACGATGCCGCCCGCAGCATAGCGGAGAACGCCCCCGCCGGGCAGAGCGTCGGCGCGCCGATAACGGCTGAGGACGCCGACGGCGACAGCCTGACCTATGCTCTCACCGGTGCTGACGCCAGAAGTTTTGACATCGACGTCGCCACCGGGCAGATACGGGTCAAGGACGCTCTGGACTACGAGACCAGGGCGAGCTACGCGGTAACGGTAACGGTCAGCGACGGCAAGGACGCGGCCGGAGCGGCCGACACCGAAACTGACGACACCATCGCGGTCGCTATCACCGTCGGCAACGTGGACGAGGCGGGAACGATCACCCTGGACCCGAAGCGGCCGCGAGTAGGCAGCCAGGTGGCCGCGATGCTGACCGACCCGGACGGGGGAGTGAACGGCGTAACCTGGACGTGGGAGAGTTCCAGCGACCGGAGCACGTGGGAAGCCATCGCCGGCGCCAGCGGTCCCGCCTACACCCCGTCTGCGGGCGACGCTGGCAAGTATCTGCGGGCTACTGCCCGCTACACCGACCGCCACGGCTCCGGCAAGACCGCCCAGGCGGCGACCGCCGGACCGGTGATCGCGCTGCTCCCCGGACAGCATCACATAGAGGATTCCGAGATCGGAGCCTGGTACGAGGTCGATGCGGTGGGGATTCACATCAAGTGGACTGCCCCGAATGAAGGACAATACTCCCTTTCCCTGAAGACCAGTGGTTCAGCGACGTGGAATATCTACCATGGCGGGCATGACAGAGAGTCGGCGTCGGTGGGACTCGCCAAATTCAATCTTTCCAAGAGTGATACGTTGCGGGGACAATTTCTCAAATATGTGGACCGTAGGCTAGTAGAACGGTATTCCGAGTTCGCCATTGACCTGTCCGCGGTGGTGTTCCCGCCGGCCAACAGCGAACCGGAGTTCGGTGCGGACGATGCCGCCCGCAGCATAGCGGAGAACGCCCCCGCCGGGCAGAGCGTCGGCGCGCCGATAACGGCCGAGGACGCCGACGGCGACAGCTTGACCTATGCTCTCACCGGTGCTGACGCCGGAAGCTTTGACATCGAGGCCGCCGGCCGGATTGTGGTGGCGTCGGGCGCAGCATTGGACTATGAGACCAAGCCCAGCTACGCGGTAACGGTAACGGTCAGCGACGGCAAGGACGCGGCCGGAGCGGCCGACACCAAAACTGACGACACCATCGCGGTTGCCATCACCGTTGCCGACGTGGACGAGGCGGGAACGATCACCCTGGACCCGAAGCGGCCGCGAGTAGGCAGCCAGGTGGCCGCGATGCTGACCGACCCGGACGGGGGAGTGAACGGCGTCACCTGGGCGTGGGAGAGTTCCAGCGACCGGAGCGTGTGGGAAGCCATCGCCGTCGCCAGCGGTCCCGCCTACACCCCGTCTGCGGGCGACGCTGGCAAGTATCTGCGGGCTACGGCCCGCTACACCGACCGCCACGGCTCCGGCAAGACCGCCCAGGCGAGGACCGTCAATCCAGCCGTCGCTCTGGGCCCCGGACAGCATCACATAGAGGATTCTGAGATCGGAGCCTGGTACGAGGTCGATGCGGCGGGGATCCACATCAGATGGACCAACCCCGATAAAGGACAATACTCCCTTTCCCTGAAAACCAGCGGTTCAGCGACGTGGAATATCTACCATGGCGGCCATAGCAGCGAGTCGGCGACGGTGGAACTCGCCAAGTTCAATCTCTCCAAGAGTGATACGTTGCGGGGACAATTTCTCAAATATGTGGACCGTAAGCTCGTGGAACGGTATTCCGAGTTCGCTATTGACCTTTCCACCGTAGCGTTTCCGCCAGCCAACAATGAGCCGCAGTTCGCCGCGGAAACCGCCGCTCGCAGCATAGCGGAGAACGCGCCGGTGGGGCAGAGCGTCGGCCTCCCGGTGGCCGCCGCCGATGGCGACGGAGACACGCTGACTTATGGTCTGACGGGTAGTGAGGATTTCACCATCGACGGCGCCGGGCGGATCGTGGTGGCGTCGGGCGCAGCATTGGACTATGAGACCAAGCCCAGCTACGCGGTCACGGTAACGGTCAGCGACGGCAAGGACGCGGTCGGAGCGGCCGACACCGAAACTGACGACACCATCGCGGTCGCTATCACCGTTGCCAACGTGGACGAGGCGGGAACGATCACTCTGGACCCGGAGCGGCCGCAGGTAGGCAGCCAGGTGGCCGCGAGCCTGACCGATCCGGACGGGGGAGTGAACGGCGTAACCTGGACGTGGGAGAGTTCCAGCGACCGGAGCGTGTGGGAAGCCATCGCCGGCGCCGGCGGTCCCGCCTACACCCCGTCTGAGGCCGTCGCTGGCAAGTATCTGCGGGCTACGGCCCGCTACACCGACCGCCACGGCTCCGGCAAGACCACGCACGGCGTGACTGCTGAGCCGGTGCCAAGCAACTACCCGCCGCAGTTCGCCGCAGAAACCGCCGCTCGCAGCGTAGCGGAGAACGCGCCGGTGGGGCAGAGCGTCGGCGCGCCGATAACGGCTGAGGACGCCGACGGCGACAGCCTGACCTACGCCCTGACGGGCAGTGAGGATTTCACCATCGACGGCGCCGGGCGGATCGTGGTGGCGTCGGGCGCAGCATTGGACTATGAGACCAAGCCCAGCTACGCGGTAACGGTAACGGTCAGCGACGGCAAGGACGCGGTCGGAGCGTCCGACACCGAAACTGACGACACCATCGCGGTCGCTATCACCGTCGGCGACGTGGACGAGCTCGGAACGGTTGCCCTAGACTCAGCGACGTCCCGTGTGGACCGGGAGCTGAAGGCGATCCTGTTTGACCCGGACGGGGGAGTGAACGGCGTAACCTGGGCGTGGGAGAGTTCCGGCGACCGGAGCGTGTGGGAGGCCATCGCCGGCGCCAGCGGTCCCGCCTACACTCCGTCTGCGGGCGACGCTGGCAAGTATCTGCGGGCTACGGCCCGTTACACCGACCGCTACGGCTCCGGCAAGACCGCCTCGGCGACCACGGCCGGCCCGGTGGTTGTCGCCTCGCCAGCGCCAACCGCACGCTGGAAGAATCCCACCGCGCCCAATGACCTGACCAAATACCTGCCCGACAACTTCGTTGACACCGACGGCGACGGCATGACCGACATTGCTGAGATCCGGTACGGCTTTGATCCGCAGAGCGCCGCGAGTTTCCCCGTGGAGCCGGTGGCTATTATTCCCGAACAACATCCGATAGCACACTCTGGGATCGGAGCATGGTACGAAGTCCGTCCGACGGGACTGAAAATAAAGTGGGCGAATCCTCCAAACGGTGACAGCTACAATCTTTCGTTGAAAACGGCAGGTTCAGAGACGTGGAATATCTATTACGGCGGGCATGGCAGCGACTGGGCGGCGGTGGGACTAGCCAAGTTCAATCTTTCCAAGAGTGATACGCTGCGGGGACGATTCATAAGACACGCCCCAGACGGCAGTTCCGTAGAGACGTACTCCGAGTTCACTATTGACCTGTCGGCTGTGGATTTCCCGGAGCTGTCCATCGTTGGCGACCCGTCCAACCGCCTCTCCTACACATTTGAAGCTGACTTCCCCCAGGGAGCTGAGGTCCAGTACCGGGAGTTCCTGAAGCGGGTTATGCCCCTGCTGTATGCCTATCTGGGACCGCCGGCGGAGACCTTCAACGTCACTATCGACGGTACGGGCTACGGCTCTTTCGTGATCCTTGACAATGGACGGACCCTGCTGACCGATGGCGATTTCGTGCCCAGGCTTATCGTCCATGAATTGGTCCACGCGTGGAAAGGCACATACACAATCACCCGTGACCAGAACTGGGAGTACGATGCTTCCCTAACCGGTTTTGAAGAGGGTACTGCGGAGGGGATGGCCTTTGAAATCATCCACGAATACGTCAGCAGCTACCCCGACGACCCGGCCACTCTCCAGCTTCTGGGCTGGCGGCCGTACCAATACTGGAGCTTGAGAACCACCCACTACGACTCCATCAAGAACAACCGCTGGACCGGAGCCGGTGATTTCTGGACGCATGGCGAGGGAGGCGCCACCAGCAGATACTCCATCGCTGCCACCACTGTCCAGATGATGGCGCAGCAAAACCCCCACTTCATGCGGGAGTTCATGTCCCGCTACTTTGCAACCATTCGCCAGCAGCCCGACTGGTATCCCAACCGTGATGACCTGATCGATATGTGGGCGGATGTCGTTCCAAAGCTGAACGGCCATCCGCTCAGAGCGTACCTCGATACTGTGCCGGTGTTCAACGGGAAAAAGTTGGACGAGGGCCTCTACGTGCTCCCAGCCATCTGGACCGATGGGGAGGCCGGTAATCAGCGTTTCGCTCTTGGCTACGCAATCCCCGACGGCACGTTGTGGTGGGGCCTGCTCAAGGACGACGACGACCTTGATGACGTTCCCAGCTGGCTGCCTACCAGCCTCTCTGTTGATGGGAGATACTACATAGATACTCAAGGCTCCAGTTTCACAGTAGAACTCTTCGACGCCCACGGCGATAACTTTGCCACCGGGCGCTACAGGACTGAGTTGGACAGGTGGCCGGACGGATCACCAACCGGCTTCGGATGGAAGGAAGCCAATCATCTTAAGGTGGAGAACTTCCGCTTCGGCCTTTATAAAGAGACCATAACCTTTACCGACTACATCAAGCACGACCAGGGCGCTAGGGAGAGCTTCTATTTCTTCGGCCTCAAGGGATTCAAGCAGGACAAGAACCAGGAATACGTCATCATGATCGGCGTGGACGGAGTTTCTTCAGGCACTGCCAGCATCCGGATTCAGGGTGAAACTCACTCCGCCACAATCCATAACGGCGTGGCCCTTTTTAGATCGAAAGCGTGGCCATTCGATATGCAGGGACCTTTCTCAATCCGCATTACCAACAAGCAGGGCGTATCCAGAACCTACCACCGGACCCTCGTTGAGGCCGGCACTTACAAGGGCTATTTCCAACACCAGTTCATCATAGTTGACACCGACTTCAACGGAATAGAGGACCAGTTCGAGTAAGTTCCCGGGTGTTCTCCAGCCCAATGCCCTAAGCAGTTCGATGGATACCGGTTCGGGGTAGCAGTTCCGCCTCTGGATTTCGGCTGCCTGGTGGCCGGCGGGCGTCATCCTCCTCCCAGCGGGCGGGACGGCAGAGCGCCGGTTCCCTCCGGCAATCGGGGCCGGTTCGTGTCCTATCGGGGAAATGTTACCATATCGTTACTTTTGTAAAGTTACGTATTTGTTATCAATATGGGCTTGACTGTGATGAAACAGTGCGTGTAATATCCCTGCCGATGCAACCATGTACCGATACGGTGTATCACCAAATCGATTCCTGCCCTGCGCAGCGCGACAATCCTGACGCAGCGTCGCGCCATCGCCCCGGTATCGGAGGGACGCCGGGGGTGATTGGCAGGCCCGGAACCGTTCAGCTCCGCCGCTGAACTTACATAGCGCGCAATTCCTTGCCGGCTTTTCCAAAATCCCAACGCCGGCGGGGAGGAGTTAGAACCGCATGAGATCCCTCCACATGGCCCCCGGCGCAGCCCGGCTGCACCCGCCGGCCCCGGCCCCGGCCATCGCCCCTTTCCCCTGGCCCGCTGCGCCGCCGCCGGACTTCCGCCAACTCTCACCATCGGTGGGCCTCGCGCACAACGGGTCAGCCGTGGCTGACCGATTCGTCCACGCATCGTGCCATCGGGCCGCTTTCGCCGCGCGCCCGGCAACGCCTTTACTTCTGCCTGCCACACCCAACGAGCCGGCCTCCGGAGGCGGCCCGCTCCAAGTATGCGCCGGAAATCCGAATCCATCCGCGCGTGTGTCGAAAAACGTCGCCGGACCGCCCAATAAGCGACCAAGTCCGGCGCACCATAGAAATAGGGAGCAGCGTTGGCTTGCACCTGCCGCTCCCCGGCATCCGAATCCACACGAAATGAACCGAATACGGAGCAAAAAATAGCATGATCCAGAAAAGAACGCAACTTTCCGTAATTGTGGTGGCCGCTTTGGCCATCGCAACCATCGCCATCGTGCTGGCGGTGACTTCCACCGCCGGCCCCGCCTGGGCCCAGCGCGGCGGCCCCACCTCTGCCCCTCAGCTCTGCGGCCCGGGCCAGGACAACTTCCCCGCCAATCCGGATGAAGTGGTCAGCAGCGGGCACTACGCCCTCTTCGACGGCTACTGGGAGGCTGTCCCCGGCCTGGGCGACGAGCCCACGACCGGCACCCTGAACGACAACCTCTGCCCGCCCGCGGCTACGCATACCGACGTGAGCACCGGCCGGGGGCAAACGAAAGAAGTCACCACCCGCTCCCCGTCCAAGATCGACGTCCGCACCACGATCATCCAGGTGAAGGACACGCACCAGGTGGACGTGGTGGCCACCAACGCGGAGGCCGGGACCACCAAGCTCTCGCTGGAGAAGTACAAGGAGGTGCGCGCGGGTCTGGGTCTTGAGAAAAATGACCCGGTGCCCGCCGGAACCAAGGTCTATTGGCTGCGGCTGGAAGACGGCAGCCTCCCGCCCTCGGACCTGGTGCTGGGCTTCTCCACCGGCCTGCTGGACGGGAATTACTGGGACAACCCCGGCAGCGGACCAACCTTCGAGTATGAGCTGGAGTCGGTGCGGGTCCTGGGCGCGAAGCCTTCCGACCTGCCCCACGTGCTCACCTACTGGGAACCCGAGCTGCGCAAGGACGGCAAGTCCGTGGTCGTGTGGGACGGCGTCAACACCGACGTCAACTCGATGCCCATGGAGGCCGGGGAGTACGAGCACCTGGAATGGGTCTTCACCAAGCCCGGCACCTACGTCCTGCAGGTCCACCTCAAGGGCCACGTGCGCCAGAGTAAACCAGAGGGCTGGAAAACGGAAATAAACGGGCCCTGGAAGGCGCTCACTGCGGACAAGACGGTCACCAGCGAGGTGAAGCGGTTCGTTTTCCAGGTGGGGGACCTGCACATTAACGACCAGCCCCATTTCGGAGTGTCGCGCACTGTAAAGGCCGGCTCCGCCGCCAACACCAACGTGGGCGACCCGATTCCCCTGTACGGCGTGGACGGTGATGAGCTGCACTTCACCCTGGAAGGCAGTGGACACGAAGACTTCAAGATCGTGGAAGTTGCGGGAGTCCTGGCGAGTATCACCGCCCAGCTGGCCGTGGCCGAGAAGGCCGACCTGCGCTACGCCGAGCGGCCCTACTATGACCTGAGGCTCCGGGTCTCGGACCGTCACGACCACGAAAACAACAAGGATACGGAGCAAGACGACGTCATCGCCGTCAGAATCCAGGTGCTGCCCAGCAGTGGACCGTGGGTGTCCCTGGTGTTCAACGACCAACACCCTCAAGCCAAGAATGAAGTGGTAGTTGACATGGTTGTTGCGGGTATGCCGGCGGGAGCCACAGTTTCCAGCTTAACCCTGTACGACGGCGTAGGCGACCAAAAAACGCAAGTCGCAAGATCGACCGGAAACTCGGAAACCGCCAGGTTCACCGTGACACAAGACCAGGGCGGCACCCGGAACTTCAGCGGGGTAGTGGAGTACCAACTGAACAACCAGTCCAAGACCATTTCCTCGGCAGTGTACCCCATAACCTGGCGGCACTGATCCGACCCGCCTTTGTCCGGTAACCGGCAGAGGGACCCGGCGCCGTTGGGGAAACGGCGCCGGGTCAGCCCCCATGCCCCCGATCGTGGAGAGAAAGATGCCATCCCGCCGTTGCTTCCTGAATTTGGCGCTGCTGTTGGCAATAGTATCGGCAGCGCTTTTGCTGAACAACGGTGGCGCCGCTTATGCCCAGGATGGGTTGCCGCCCATCGCCGATATCCGAGACCTGTCGATTAGATTTGATACCGTGGGAATAACGTCTCCAAAAGTTTATGCCTATATCAGCAATCACTCCACGATTCCAATGCGGAACGTGCAGGTCCGGCTGACCACCGACCCGCCAGCGGCCCTGGAAAGAGTGTATTTCGCCTCGGATCTATACGATCGCTCCAGCGGTATAGTCACAATTCCCGAAATAAATATAGCAGATCGTACTACTTCTCCATTCTCATTACTAATTGGGGAAACCAGCGTCAGAGGAGTTGGAATTGTCAAGGTTCGCGCCGAAATCATCGGTTCAATGCCGGCAGAAGGAGCGACGCAACTCGACAATAACCGGGCGGAGATCTGGGTTAATTTTTCAGCAATCGGAGACTTCCCGGTTCGTTCCAATACGGATATCTTCACGGATGTGGTCAACCGGTCGCCGGCGCCGGGTGAAAATCATGTTTTCACCGTGACCGCCTCCCAAGCATCCGTTCCAGACCCTGATTACCTGGGCACGTATGATTACGACGAGGATGTGGTGGTGAAGGTCGCCCTTTCGGAGGGACTGGCCTTTGCCTCGGGCCGGAGCGCGACGCCGGGCACCACCTTTTCCCGGACTTCCCCGACCACCGGCGCCTGGCGCCTCGGCAGCGGGGAGAGGGTAACCGGCGCGCTGCGCGTACCGGTGCGGTTGTCCACCGCCGCCGCCGCTGCGCCGCCGCTGAACCGCCGGTGCCTGACCGCTCAAATCATGGCCAGCCGGCCTCCGGCAAGTCTCGACAAGGGAGGGGTGCATACCGTGTGCCTTGGGGCAAGAAAGGCTATTGTGCTCTCCGATGGCGACGCGGTAATAACGCCCGATGGCGGAAGTTGCGGCCCTCCAGCCCTATATCCCTGCCGTGAGGGCGAAACCCTGATACTGGCGGTGGAAGTGGAATCCGAGCAGATCATAGGAAAAAGGAAACACCGGCCGGAGGACGTGATCTTCCGGGTGGACCCGGTGGCGCATCAGACGGCCGGCACGATAAACGGCACAACCTGGTTGTGGCAAACCGGACATGCCCTGTCAGACGGACATGATGACTACGACCTGCCGGGTCTGAAATTGACTCGTGTTGTGGCCCAGAACACAATCGCTGAAAGCCGCAAGTTCACAATCAGCGACGTCGATATGCATGACAACCCCGGGACCATAGCCATAATTGACCGCTACCTTGATAGTGGCGACGTAACGTTGTATGAAGCATTAAACCCCGACAAAAACGGTAAGTTGACTGACAGTATAGAAGATAGTTGGGATAATACTTATGACCACCTGGTCGTATTCAGCGAACCGGGCCTGTACAAAGTCAACCTGGGGATAGAGTGGACTCTCAAATCTGACAATTCTGTGCGCTCGGTGACCGGCATCCTCACCTTCGTCGTGGGCGACGTCGCGGAGTTGCAGGTGCATGACGCGGGCTTGCACGGTAGGCTTCCCCGGGGCCAGCAGGCTTACACCCTGCGCGCCGAGAACAACCAGGACGGGACCGTTGAGCAGGTCGAGGTGGCGCTGACCGGCGTGCCCCGGGGGGCAAAGGCGGAAGTCAGCAGCGACGGCGGCCGCTACAACCCGGGCCCCTGCGACGCCAACGGCCTCTGCCAGGGCAGCTGGAAAATCGGCGACCTGGAGGGCCGGGACGACCGGTACCTCAGCGGCCGCAGCGACGGGCCGACGCTGACCCTGCTGGTGGAAGGCAACCCCGAGCCCATCACCGCGACCATCATCAGCAAGCAGACCCGGACGGTGACGGCCGGCGGGCAAACCTACACCATCGAGGTATTTGACCTGGACGACTCCAACAGCAAGGACGTGCTCGTCTCCGTGGGCACGGGCCGCGGAGAGGATGGTGATCCCGGCATGGTGAAGTCTCTGCGGATTGCCCGGCTTGGCTCGATATCCCTGCTGCAGTGGGAACCGGTGGAGAAAGTGAGCCGCTGGCCGGTGGCCTACTACCAGGTGGAGCGGAACAACCGGGTCCTGGACGATGAGGTCAAGGAAGCCCTGTACCTGGACCTGCAGGACCGCGGCGGGAACTCCGTCTATCGGGTGCGGGCGGTGAGCGACCAGGGCGTGGCCGGGCCGTGGGCATCGGTGGACAAAGCCAAAGGAACCCAGGCGCCCTACGTGGTTAGAGCCGACATAACCTCCAGTCCGGCCGGTGGCGACACCTACCAGCTGGGAGAGACCATCGCCGTTGACGTCATCTTCAGCGAGGCGGTGCGGGTGCAGGGCAGCCCGACGCTGAGCCTGGACATCGGCGGCGTGGTGAAGCAGGTGGCCATGACGTCCCATCGCGGCAATACGCTGACCTTCCGGTACACCGTGTCTCCGGGCGACCAGGACGCCGTGGACGGCGTGAGCGTGCCCCGGAACGGGCTGACGCTGCCGGACGGAGCGTCCATCACCGACGCCCAGGGCGACGACGCCCTGCTGGCCTTCCCCGGGCTGCTCGACCAGGCCGGGCACAAGGTGCGGACGGTGGGCGACCCCAGCGTGCCGCCGGAGCAGCCGCCGGCCTTCCACGCGGAGCCGCCGCCGGCGCCGGCGGGGCTGACCGCCACGGCCGGCGACGGGCAGGTCACGCTGGAGTGGGCCGCCTACTGCTGCGACGGGAAGGAGATCATCTACCAGCTCTGGCGGGGCGACCACGCGACGTGGGCGGACATTCCGGGCAGCAACCGGGACACCGACCGCCACACGGTAATCGGGCTGGTCAACGACACGGCCTACCGCTTCCAGTTGCGGGCGGTGTACATCGACGGGGAGGGCACGCGGCATCCCGGCGCGGCCTCCCGCGCGGTGGTGGCGACGCCCCACGCGCCGCCCCCGAACCGTGGGCCGAATAACCCGCCGGAGTTCCAGCGGCCGGCCGGCGAAAGCTTCAGCGTGATGGAACGCGCGCCCCGGGGCACCCACGTGGCCACGGTGCGGGCCACCGACCTCGACGGGGACCGGCTGACCTACACCCTGTCGGGCGAGCACCACGCCAAGTTCGGCATCGCCAACGTCAACGGCGCGGGCGAGATCACGGTGGCCGAAGCGGAGTTGAGCATCCCCTGGAGCCAGAACAACACTTCGTTCACGATCGGCGTGGAGGTTTCCGACGACCGGGGCGGCCGGGACAGCCGCCTGGTGATGGTGGAGCTGGAGCCCTCGTCGCAGCGCAACAACGCCCCCGTGGTGGAGGAACCCGAGAACGTCAGAATCGCCTGCGGCGCGGCGGTGGGCGCCGAGCTGGTCACCTTGAGGGCCAAGGACCCGGAGGGCGACGCGCTGCGGTTCATGCTGGTGGACGCGGACCTGGACGGTGAGGGGGGTTACTTCAAATTCCAGGACGGGACGACGGGGGATCACGGGGACTTCTGGGGCGACACCCACGGGTTGCTGATCCACGACGGGAGCAATGCCGAGGCGGTGATTGAGGTGGCCGCGGCGCTCACCCGTGACGATGACAATGACAATGAAAATGACCTTTGCGGGCGGTCCTACGGGATAATCGTCGAGGTGGAGGAAGCGGACAACCCCGCCAACAGCCACACGTTGCAGTTCGGGTTCCGCATCGAACCGGAGACCAAGACATCCTGGCGAGGCGAGAAGGATCAGGGATTCCAGTCCTTCTACGTCGCCCTGCGCGAGTGGGGGAGTCGAGCCGGCGCCGGCGTCCGCAGCCTGTTCGACGCCGTGGGCTGGCTGCCGGGCAGCGTGCGCTGGAGCTGGATGAGTCTCCAGGACGAAGACCCGACGGCCGCGACGCAGGAGGTCCGTCCGCCGCCGGACTGACCCGAGGTTTTCCCGCCGCCCCCTGGTCGGATAGATAACGGGGCCACCGTTGGCGCGCGCCGGCGGTGGCCCCGTCCCAGCGTTGGCCAGTCCCGCCGGTTTAGCCCAGGGTCTTTCGATTGTCATTGCGAGGAGCGGTAGCGACGTGGCAATCCCGTCAGACCTGTGCAGTCGAAACGAGATTGCCACCCCCGCATCAAGCGCGGGGTCGCAATGACACACCGGATAATCGAAAGACCCTGGGTTTAGCCGAATGATTATTTACAGATAATCATTAGTAGATTATAATGATTATATTCTACATCAGGAGGTCTCCCGCTTGGTCGCACTCGATATCAGAACCTGCCCATACGAAGCAACATACACGAACGACACGCCGCCAACCGACGATGCGGTCTCAAATGAAGACCAGTCGCCGCCCCAGCTCAACCTGAATGCCCTCCGCCGGAACTCCCCCGCCTCGGATCCCATGGGGCCGGGTTTCAACTACGCCGCGGCCCTCCGGGACCTCGACGTCGCCGCGCTGAAGCGGGACATCGAGGCGGTGATGACCACCTCCCAGGACTGGTGGCCCGCCGACTACGGCCACTACGGGCCGCTCTTCATCCGCATGGCCTGGCACGCCGCCGGCACCTACCGGATCAGCGACGGCCGCGGCGGTGGCGGCTCCGGCCAGCTGCGCTTCGCGCCCCTCAACGGCTGGCCCGACAACGCCAACCTGGACAAGGCGCGCCGCCTGCTCTGGCCGGTCAAGCGGAAGTACGGCCGCCAGCTCTCCTGGGCCGACCTGATCATCTTCGCCGGCAACTGCGCCCTGGAGTCCATGGGGTTCAAGACCTTCGGTTTCGCCTTCGGTCGCCCGGACGTCTGGGAGGCCGACCAGACCTGCTGGGGCGCTGAAGATGCCTGGCTGGGCGACGACCGCCACGACGCCGACGGCGAGCTTGACGAACCCTACGCCGCCGACCAGCTGGGCCTCATCTACGTGAACCCGGAGGGACCCAACGGCAACCCTGACCCGCTCGCCGCGGCGCGGCACATCCGCCAGACCTTCCGCCGCATGGCGATGAACGACGAGGAGACGGTGGCGCTGATCGCCGGCGGACACACCTTCGGCAAAGCCCACGGCGCCGGCTCCGAGCGCTTCGTCGGCCCCGAACCCCAGGGCGCGGGCATGGAGGAGCAGGGGCTCGGCTGGAAAAACACCTTCGGCAGCGGCCACGGCGCTGACACCTTCACCAGCGGCCTGGAGGGCGCCTGGACCAGCAACCCGGTGCAGTGGGACAACGAATTCATCGAGAACCTGCACGCCTACGACTGGCAGCTGACGCAGAGTCCGGCCGGGAAATGGCAGTACGCTCCCAGCGACGCCGCTGCAATCGCCGTCGTGCCGGACGCGCACCATCCGTGGCAGCAGCACGCCCCCATGATGCTCACCACCGACCTTGCACTGACGACGGATCCCGACTATGCTCCCATCGCCCGGCGGTTCCTCGAAAGGCCGGAGGACCTGGAAGACGCATTCGCCAGGGCGTGGTTCAAGCTCACCCACCGCGACATGGGTCCCCGCAGCCGGTATCACGGCCCCCTGGTTCCCACGGAACCGCTGCTGTGGCAGGACCCGGTTCCCGCCATCGAGCACCGGCTGATCGATGAGCAGGACGTGGCGGTCCTCAAGGCCAGCGTCCTGGCCTCGGGTTTGTCCGTCAGGCAGCTGGTTTCCACCGCCTGGGCTTCGGCGGCGACGTTCCGCGGCACCGACCGGCGCGGCGGAGCCAACGGGGCCCGCATCCGCCTGGCCCCCCAGAAGGACTGGGAAGCGAACGACCCGCAGGAGCTGGCGAGCGTGCTGAATATCCTGGAGAGGATCCGGACGCAGTTCAACAGCGCCCAAACCGGCGGGAAAAGGGTCTCCCTGGCCGACCTGATCGTCCTCGCCGGATGCGCCGGCGTCGAGCAGGCGGCGCGGAACGCCGGGCAGCCGGCTCACGTGCCCTTCGCCCCGGGGCGCACCGACGTATCCCAGGAGTGGACCGATATCGGATCTTTCGCCGTGCTCGAACCCACAGCCGACGGGTTCCGCAACTACCTCCAGGCCGGACACAGGCAATCGGCGGAGAAGTCCCTGGTCGAGCGAGCCTCCCTGCTCACGCTGACCCCGCCCGAGATGACGGCCCTCGTCGGCGGTATGCGCGTCCTGGACGCCAACGCCGGAAAGTCGAAGCACGGCGTCCTCACCCACCGGCCGGGGGCGTTGACCAACGACTTCTTCGTGAACCTACTCGACATGGACACCCAGTGGCGACCGTCCGCCATGTCGGAAGGGGTGTTCGAGGGACGCAATCGCCGCACCGGCGATCTCAGGTGGGCCGCTACCAGGTTGGACCTGGCCTTCGGCTCGAACCCCGAACTCCGGGCCATCGCCGAGGTCTATGGTTGCGACGACGGGCAGCCGGCGTTGTTGCGCGACTTCGTGGCCGCGTGGGACAAGGTGATGAACCTGGACCGCTTCGACCTCGCGTGACCCGGTTTGACCCCATCGGGCGCCGAGAGATTGGGACTGGTCAATGCGACCAGTCCCTTTGCAGCGTCAGCGGAGTGGGGCGTCAACCTCCAGGTTTTTGTTGTGGCGCATATCGTCTAACCTGGACGGAGTTCATTGGCCAACATTCGCTCATACGATTCGCAAACGTCCGGAACAGGGTGAGGTCACGTCTTGGCGTTTACCAGTAGAAGTCTCCAAGGCCAAGCAAGATGAGCGTGTTCCACAATGGACCTCCACCGGTTCCGTAACCCGTCGGTGGACCTTCCTCCGCGCAAAGGAGGACGGTCAGGGCAACGAGAGCGTGGAACGCCGCGTCCGGGTAGTTCTCGTCCTCTCTTTCCGCAAGGGCCTCCGCGATCCGTTCCCCAACGCTGCCGGCATGGCAATCAAAACCGGCCCAAGTGTAAATATGAGCAGCCACCCAATGGCGGCACCTGTGGGGAATTCGTACAGCATTGCGTGATCTCCTTGTAAGCGGTGCGGGTATTTGCCCTGGCAGGGTACATCCGCCCGCCTACGCCGCGTAAAAACCAACCGGCTAGGTTGGGGTTGCGCGACGGGGCTAACCCTAACGCTTGACCTCAATGCGGTAGATGTTGAGCAACTCCTTGGTGGAGCTGTCGCGCAGCTCTAACACACCGTCGCCCGCCGCGCAGGGCCGCACATAAATGTACGACCTATTGCTGGCTAGGGCTTTTAGGTTCCTCGACGCTACGCAACTGGATCTGGCGGAGATGGGCCGGGTTGATATTTGCAGCACCCGGTCTTCCCCGGTAGGGTTGGCTACGAGTTCTACCTGGCTATGCGTGGCGGTGTCCGTGCCTGAGTCCTACTCAGCGTCCCGCGCCACCGTTTCCGTCTCCCTCTGCAACTCATCGCAGTTGATCCTGCCACTCCCTTGGTAACGCCACCAACGCCCGATGGCACCGCGGAATGCCGGCACCACCCAGCGGCCCAACGGTCGTTGCTACACAGTCTGACATTGTTGCTAAATCGTTATTGATACGGGCTTGACTGTGACGGCATGGGCGGGTAGGGTTCCGGCCATCTGCGAATGCTCCCAAACCATTGCTGGAGGTGATTTCCGTGCCAGTGTCGGTTCAAATGTACTGCGTGAGGCGCAAGAGAAAGACCGATCCTCTGGGTATTCAGGGGGTAGCTGATGCGCATCACTCAGGACGCATGACGCGAGCGATCGCCGGTGGTAGCTGGATTGCCTCTGCCTCATGGCCGAAGCCGTTGCCCGGCGCGGCAGCGTCCTGACCTGGCAATGAACCGGAAGGCCGGCAGAGATAAAGCCGACCATGCCGGCGCGCAT
The DNA here is from genome assembly GCA_965207025.1 of Dehalococcoidia bacterium. Taxonomy (GTDB): domain Bacteria; phylum Chloroflexota; class Dehalococcoidia; order Lucifugimonadales; family UBA3495; genus Bin87. The sequence goes on from OZ242258.1 coordinate 536,677, forward strand.
TCAGAATTTATCTCGGAGATCGAAAGGTGAATTTCTTGACCGGCAGGACATTGAGCCGGCTGGCATCCATTGAGGGGATCGTCATACTGTACTGGTTTGTCTTTTGGATCAGCAATGGACTGGACAAGTTCGTCAACGGTATGGATTTGGTGCTTTTTCGCTGGTACGGCAGGAACCGTTCGGAACAGTTCGGAGGGTACTTCGAGAGGGCCGACCTACCGGAGGAGTTGGTCAGCGGGGTGATCTACTTCGCGGGAGTGTGGGAATTGTTCATCGGCCTGCTCTTCCTGGCGACGGGCCTATATTACGTGCATGGCGGAGCGAGGGGCGGGAGACAATACCATCGAAACTGGAACGCTATCCTGCTGGGACTGTTCATGAGCGCCCTGACTTTCGTCGCCTTCGCGCTCTTTGACGTGATCGTTGGCGACCGGGCCGAATTGTTGGAGCACAGCATATTCTTCGGCCTGGTTTTGCTGTCCTGGATCGCCATTGTGTACCGCCGGGACCGGGCCATTGGCGAATAACGCGTCCCGGGCTGAACTGGCGGCCTGCGGTGGCTGCACCGATAGCCTCGGCTCGCGGTACCGTTCCCGAGAATGTCAGCACAGATCTCCCGGCCTACAATCCGAACAACAGGCACTGGCGGGCAAATATGAGAACAAAGTTATACCTAACCCTTGTCGTGGCGTTGGTGGCGGCGCTGCTACTGCAGGTAGTGTCCTGCGATGATGTTCCCGACGAACCGACAGTCGCTCCGGCGAGCGACAATGTCAACGTTCGCAGTCTGCCGCCGGTTCGCACTGCCGCCGGTGTTCAACCCACTCCACCGGAGCCGACCCAGCCTCCCCAGCCAACGGTTACTGAATCTTCGACACCACCCGCCGCCGCGTCCCCGGCGGCTGCGCCCACGGCCACCGCCCCAATGCCGGCCGCAGCTACCGCAACCCCCTCAGCCCCGGCACAGACGCCGGCAGCCAGGCCACTGAACCCTGCTGGCGGCAACGACCCGGAATCGCCGCTGGGCTTTTACGACATGGTCGTGGTGGATTCATCATCCTTTGCGTGGTTTCTGGAAGGCCCGCTCTGCGGCCTGCGACAAGACGGTATCGTGGTATGCCTGGGGTTGCAGTACAACCCTTTGCGGCTGGCGCAACCCCACGTCCCCACTGCCGAATTCACCTCGATCAGCGTTGGTCAAACCTTCGCCTGCGGGGTTAAAACCGGTAGCGCCGTGACCTGCTGGCCCACCAGTGGTTTTTTGCACTACTTCGGCCAGGAGCTGCCGGTCCCGGCGGGCCGGTTTGAATCGGTCAGTGTTGGCGGGCATCACGCTTGCGGAATCCGTCCCGACGCTTCGGTGGAGTGCTGGTTCGCCTGGGGCGGAACCGAATGGGACGACAACGACAATGCGGGTCAGGCCACGCCTCCGGAGGGCGGGTTCCAGTCGGTCAGCGCCGGTAGCCACCACACCTGCGGCATACGCATTGACGGCACGGTTGCGTGCTGGGGCAGCGATGAATCGCAGGGACCCTTTTTCTTCGGCGCATCATCCATCGGAGGAGGCCAGGCCTCGCCCCCGGAGGGCGAGTTCCGGTCCGTCAGCGTCGGGGACTACCATTCCTGCGGGATCCGCGCCGACCAAACCCTGGAATGTTGGGGAGACACCTGGAATTGGCCGTCGGGAACGTTCCAGTCGGTGAATGCCGGCACCGTATTCACCTGCGGATTGCGAACCGAGGGTTCGGTTGTCTGTTGGGGATTGCACGGCGATGTATCCGGCCCACTCTTGGCTGCGCCTTCGCCCCCGGGACGCGCCTTTACGTCCGTCGCCACCGGCCTGCAACAAGTCTGCGCCACTGAAGTTGACGGGAGCGTTGTGTGCTGGGGGATGGACTCGCTCGGGCTGAACCACCGGACCGCTTCTTATGCCGGCCTGACCAGCGGCGATGTGTCGCTCACTTGCGGCTCCCGCCTGAGCCGCGACGGCATTTCCGATTTCTGCTGGGACGCGGAACGGGAAATCGCTGTACCGAAAGCGACGGCCGTCAGCGTGCGCGGCAACCGGCAGTGCATCATCAGCCCCGAGGCCGATTTATTTTGCGACGGCTATTCTGCCTACCCATGGTTGCCATTGGGCAATGTCCGGTCGGTCAGCATCGGCAGCTACCGTCAGACCTGCGCGGTGCGAACGGACAACAGCGCAATTTGCTGGGACGACGAAGAAATCCTTGCCGACGTCCTGCCGTCGGACGAGTTCAAATCGATCAGCGCCGGCGACGAACACGCCTGCGGGATACTCCTGGACGACAGCGTGGTCTGCTGGGGCGAGGACTACTACGGCCAGCTGTCCAATCCCGGTGGCAAGCTGACCTCCCTCAGCGCCGGCAGGGCGCACACCTGCGGCCTCAGGCCGTCGGGCCAGGCCCTCTGCTGGGGGGATGACGAGTACGGCCAATCCACCCCGCCGGATGGGATATTCCGGCTGGTGTCAGCTGGCGAGGACCACACCTGCGGCGTCACCACCGACGGCGCAGCGGTATGTTGGGGCAACGACAATGGCGGGCAGGCAACGCCGCCGGCGGGAGAGTTTCGGCATCTTTCGGCTAGCGAATCTTACACTTGCGGCGTAACTGGGCAGGGCTCCATAGTTTGCTGGGGTCACAACCCCTTTGGCGCTTCATGGTCGGGAGACTTCCAGCAGGTGGCGGCCGGAGAGGGGAACCTATGCGGACTGCGCACCGACGGTCGCCTGGAATGCCGGGGCTACGAATACTTTATCAAACAGGCTCAAGCCTCGTTTTTCAGCGCCGGCGACCGGTACGTCTGCGGCGGCCGCTCGGACGGCCGCCAATCCTGCTGGTCGGACGGCGGTTCCAGCACGGTTCCGCCGCCCAAACTGACCACAGCCACCCTATCCGGTGGCCATGCTTGCGGCATCACCGACGATGGGGCGGTAATATGCTGGGAGATGGAACTGCTGGAGGAAAGGCCAGGCATCCCTCCGGCGGGCGCTTTCCAATCGGTCAGCTCCAACGGGCGCTTTACCTGCGGGGTGAGGGTGGACGGCAGCGTTGCCTGTTGGGGGCGCGGTGGGCTTGATGCTGCCCCGCCCCCGGCCGAGGCGTTCCGCTCCGTCAGCGTGGGCCGGCATCACGTCTGCGGAGTTCTCCAAGACGGCGCGGCGCGATGCTGGGGCGGCAGATACGCTGACTCCTCTCGGATTCCCGAGGGCAAGTTCGCTTCGATCCACTCCGGCGACGAACACACCTGCGGAGTGCGCGACGACGGGACCCTGGCCTGCTGGGAAATGGAGCACTCACAGCTACTCCCCTCACCGGAAGGCGAATTCAAGGCTCTGGACCTGGATAGCCGGGACAAAGCCTGCGGCGTGAGGATCGACGGCGAGATAATCTGCTGGGTGGTCGGCTCTTCAGGTGAGCTCAGCACTCTTGCGGGGCCGCCGGGAACGTTTGTCTCGATCAGCGTGGAGGATAACCTGGCCTGCGCGGTAGGGGACGATGGCGATGCAACGTGTTGGGTCTTCTGGTCCGGGTGTGAACGATCTCCCGATGGCTCCGGCTGCACGCCCGATGAGAACGTAAACTCCGTCCAGCTGGCGGAGGGGAAATTCCAGGAGATATTTGTCGTTAACACTTTCAACGTGTGCGGGCTTACGCTGGGGGGCGAGCTGCTGTGCGGGCTGCGCACGGATGCGTTGGATTGAGCGACGCGCTCCACGCGCTGGCCAATCTTGGGACAACGGCCGCGGTTCCCCGGAACCGTTTCCATGAGGAGGACCATCAATGAGCGACGCTGAGCGGGCCGGGCAAACCACGATCGCCGTCAGGTTGCTTGAGGAGGCCGTTTGCGACGCCTTGCAGAGCGCTCACGCGAATGGCGAGGAGGCGTTCAATCTGGGCAAATTCGTCACAGGATAGGGTTGTGGGAGCCTCATCCGCCTTAGGGAGCAATCTATGAAGCACACTCGCAGGGGGTGGTCCGGCCGTTTCGGGAGGAGAGCACATGACTACCAGTTTGGAAATTGGCAATTACCTAGGGCGTCTCAGGAACCAGGCCGGAATTACGCAGAATGAGCTTGCGCAGAAATTACCCTTCGGCCCAGCTGTACTATCCCGGGTGGAGTCGGGGGAGCGAGCTGCATCGACCGAAGAACTAAACTCCGTTCTGGAAGCCATCGGGACTGAGGAAGCGATACAGGTACGTGAAAAAATAGACCGGGAGTGGTGAACTTGCCCAGGCCGCTGCCCGGCCATGCCGAGGAGCCTACTCTTTGGGAAGCAGAACTGGCATTTCAGAGCGTGAAAACACTCTCTGGAGACCCAAAGATACCTTATCCGTTTGCTCGCCGACTAGCTGAGTCTCTGGCTGAGATTCAGACCGGTTCTGAAATGCTCCTATCCGAGGAATACAGCATCGCTTTTGTTGGCAACATCGGAGCGGCCAAGACCACAGCACTCTGCCGCATGACAGGGGGCTTGAAGTCACAGACGAGACAACAGGCCAAACAAGTACAGTGTTGGATGTAGGGTCCGGCGGCATAACTTTGTGCGAAGTCCAAATTGCGCGCGGGCCCGGCTACGGGATACTGGTGGAACCCAGGACGGAGGCTGAACTTTACAAGGAAATTCGTGAATTCGCTCGCTCTTTCATGCCGTCCCGAGACGCCGTTGAAGGGGAGGAAGAGGATGAACCAGGTTTTTCAGGCACTACGAGAGAGATCGAAAGGGACATCCGCAATATGAGCAGACTCACGATAAAGCGGACTCGTCGGCCCGACGGTACGCGCGAGCGCACAGACCCTATTCGTGAGCTGGCTGAAAAAGCCGTCGACCCAGATGACCTGGCAGTAGCCATCCGAGCCAAAATGAACCTCCAGCAACGCACCAGACGAGAACTTTGGTACCCGGACATGGCTCGGAAAGAGCCTCTGCCATGGCTGGCAGAGATCTTCCGACAGGTGAATAACGGCAGGCACACCGAGTTCTCATTGCCGAAACGTATCGAAGTGGTAGTGCCGCAGCGCATTCTAGTCGGAGAATCAGGGCATTCGGTTTCCATCCGATTGGTCGATACCAAAGGCATCGACAGCACGTCCGAGCGCGGCGACCTGGAGGCCTACTTCAACGACCCCAATGCTCTGGTTGTAATGTGTTCAACCTTCAACGATGCCCCTTCGCCTTCCGTGCAACAGCTGTTGGACAGGGCGGTGAAAGGGGGGTTCCAAACGTAGAGAACAAGTCTGCAATCTTGGTGCTACCCCGTCCCGCGGAAGCGCTCGCTGTGAGAGACGACGATGGTTACGCTGTCGAAGCAGTGGTCGATGGGTATGAGCTCAAGGGTGATGAGGCAGTCAACAGCCTGAAGAATAACAGCCTTCCCGTCGTGAAGGTCGAGTTCTTCAACTCCCTTGAGGATGAACCTCAGCGGGTTGTCGGATTTTTGCTGGAATTAATCAACAACAGTTCAGGAAAATGATCGAGGAAGGCAGCAAGGCCAGCCCTCCCTTCCAGGTCATATTGGTCTGGAAGTTTTCGAGGTTCACCCGTAAGCGCGAGCACGCCGTCGCCTTCAAGTCCATGCTGCGCAGGAAGGGCATCCGGGTAGTGTCCATCACCGAGCACGCCGACGACTCCCTCACCGGCAAGCTCATGGAAGCCATCATCGAGGGCGTGGACGAGTTCTACAGCGAGAATCTGGTCTGGGGCGCCAATGCCAAAGACGGCCAGGAGCCAGTGCGGGTGGAGGACGCCTTCCCCGCCATTGTCTCCCAGCAGGAGTTCCAGCGGGTTAAGAAGCTGCTGGAATCCCGCGCCCCCGCGATCACCCATCCCCGCCGTGCCGCCAGTCCCTACCTGCTCAGCGGCCTGGCCAAGTGCGAGACCTGCGGCAAGGCCCTCTCCGCCTCCGAAGCCAAGAGCGGCAAATACACCTACTACGTCTGCCAGTCCATCCTCAAGCTGGGCAGCGGGTCCTGTGAGACCCCAAGGCTGAACGCCAAGTCCTTCGAGGACATCATCATCTCCAACATCCGTGACCACATCCTAACCGAGTCCAACATCCGCGACCTGGTGAAACTGCTGGACGAGGAGATGGACGGCGTGGCCCGGGAGCAGCGGCAGAACCTGGATACTATCGAGGCGGAGTTGAAAGAGGTGAGGCGGAAGCTGGAACGCATCTGGCACTTCGTGGAGAGCACCGACCTGGACATGGCCGATGCCTCGGAACGCATCCTGGGACACCGGCACCGCCGGGAACAACTGGAAGCCGCCGCTGAGGAAGCCAGGCCGTGCTGGCGGAACGGCGGGAGTTGCTGGACAGCGCCGACACCATTGCTGCCTTCGCCGCCGACATGAGCGAGTTTCTGAAGACCAGCGAGATTACCGAGACCAAAGCCTTCGTGCGGTCATTCGTCAAGGAGGTGCTGGTCAGACGCGGCGGGGCGACGATTATCTACACCATCCCCACGCCGGAGGATAGTCCAATAGGGGGAGCGGACGCCGCCGAAATCGCCCTGAATGGCGGAGTTCGCAGTATTGGATATGGTGGTACCCCCGCGGAGACTCGAACTCCGGTCTCTGGCTCCGGAGGCCAGCACTCTATCCACTGAGCTACGGGGGCAATTGTTATTTTAGCATACGCGGTATCCATCCATGAGCCGGTTGCAGGCGACCAATGAATCCTGACTACGGTGCACCCGCTCCCGGCCCGGTACCTGGAACCGACCGGATCACCAGCCTGGACCTCATTCGGGGCGTCGCCGTGCTGGGCATTCTGATGATGAATGCGGTTTCGTTCAAGTACGGACTCGCCCCTTACCTGAACCTCAGCGCAGGGGGTTCCGAAACCTGGCTAGACTGGGCAATCGGCTTATTCGGCGAGATCTTCATCGACCAGAAGTTTATGGGCCTTTTTTCACTGCTCTTCGGGGCGGGCATCATGCTCTTCATCGAACGCGCTGAAACTCGGGAGGCCCATCCGATCCGGCTGAACCTCTGGCGCAACGCGCTGCTACTGGGCATTGGCATCCTCCATGCGTTGTTTTGGGATGGCGACGTGCTCGTAGTGTACGCAGTATCCGCTTTCTTCCTCGTTGCTCTGCGCAAGCTTTCTTCCCGGTGGCTTATCGCCATCGGCGCGCTGGTATTTCTGCTCTCCGTCCCCAACGCCCTTTTGATACAGCACATCGCCAACATAGCCGACACACCGCTGGCCGGGGTTTGGGAACCCATGGGCAAGAAAGCGGTGTGGACGCCCTGGTGGATTTCGCTAGGTGACGCCCCGGAGCCCAAGGCCGGATCATCGGTAGTTGAATCCATAGAAGGTTTGCTGGCAGCCGGTTATTTTGCCCGTGGCCTGGGTTTGATTCTAATGGGCGCCGGGCTCTACCGCCTGGGATTTATGAACGGCAGCATGACGACCAAAGCCTATAAAACAACCGCCGCTATTGGTTTGGGCTTCGGACTGCCTCTTGCCGTCGTCGGCGTCATTGTGACCGCTCTTGGCAACTATTCCCGGGAGGTGGCGTTCATCGGGCAGATTCCCAACACCTTGGGCACCATACCGGCCAGTCTGGGTTATATGAGCCTGATCATCCTGTGGGACCAACGAACGAGCAATTGGTTGAAACGTCGCCTGCTCGCCGCCGGTCGAATGGCCCTGACCAACTACTTATCACAGACTATCCTGGGCGTCCTGTTGCTCACCGTGCTGCTGTCAGACGTCGCCGTGAGCCGCACCGGCATCCTGGTTTTCTGCCTAGCCGTCTGGGTTTTGCAGTTATGGTGGTCGCAGGCTTGGCTAAATAGATTCCGGTTTGGGCCGGCGGAATGGGTGTGGCGCGTCGCAACCTACCGTCGGAGCCAGCGGCTTCGCCGCTCCTGACACTTCGTTGGAGGCGAAACCCGCTTGAGCCTGCCGATCCGGAAACACGGCAATGCGGAATTCTCTACTTAATTGTCACGGTTCCGTTAGAGGTGGCCAGCGTCAATGCTGCGGCGCCATCCCCAATCATCCCTTCCAAACGGTTCTTGCCCGTAAGTTCGCTCACTGCAACCCTCCGCTCCAACTGGATACTCCCGTTGCTGGTTGACGCGGACAGCCGCACGCTGGGGGATTCGCCGGTCAGCCGCGCGTTGATGTTGCCGTTGGAAGTCCGCAAACGATTCTCAGTTCCCTCACCAGGATCCCCTGCAAACCGTATGTCTCCGTTGGAGGTATGCAGGCTGAACTCGCCCCGTCCCGCCGCAACCTCGATATCGCCGTTGGAACTGCGCAGATTGTAAGCTCCATCGCTGACGGCAGCTTCAATGTCGCCGTTGGAAGTCCGCAGTGTAATGGTCCCGGCCACACGGAGCGCTGTGATGTCGCCGTTGGAGCTGTGGACATCCAGATTCACGGTAGGAGGCACCGCTACTGAAATATCCGACGCCCCGCTTCGCCGCCACAGCCGACTCCACCAATTTCCTCCCGCTTCACCCTTTTCGACCGTTACGCGCACTGTGTTTCCCTCTTGCGTCGCCCGATATTCCAGCCGTTCGGGCCTACGCAGCCGCGCCGTGACCAGGACTCTTCCTATCTCGGCAGACCCAGACACATCCACGTCGCCATTGATATTTTCAACAACCAGCGTCGGCGTCCCGGTGACTGCAAAATCATTTTGCCGCGTTTCCATTTGGCTTCCTCCGTCGCCGGAATTCGCAATTCCACATCCGGCCGGCCCCAACAGTCCCATCGCCCCGATGAATAGCCATAGCACTGATCGCCACATTGTGCTCTTTATCATAGACCCCGACGCGGAATCCGGCTTAGTAAGAAGTACCGCCCTCGCACGAAACCATATTCAACGGCGGCCCCGGATCGCCTGCCCCTGAGGTGTGCACTTCATAATGATCGCCTTCGTAACTGAAGGTGATTCGATGACCGGGGGTAATAACCTGGGCATACATCATGCCGTCTTCGGGGCAGCCAAGCGAAGCGTCCGACCACTGCACTTCCTGGTCACTAACCAGGGCCAACGTGTCCGCCGACACAGACAGACGTTGCGCCAAAACGCCGCGCGCCGTTGCCTGCAAATCAGTGAGGGCCTGGGGTGTTACAGTTGCAACGGGCTTCCCATCCTCGTGGGAGTTGGTGGTATCGGGCACAGGTTCACCGCCACACGCCACCAGAACACAAACCGTCAACGCCATGATCGCGACCATAGCCAACCGCCAGATTCCGGGAGTGAGGCATTGAGGTAAACGTGGACGATTCGGCGGCATCTGCATCACGTATTCACCCCAAGAATGTGTCCCGGATAGGGGGAATATCTCAGCATCCGGTTGCGAGGTTTTAGGGCGCAGCAATCCCGAGCCGTTCGGCGAGCCATGCAGCCCGTACCCGCGCGTGTTCGTGTCCGCCTCCCTCGGCTGCGCCGTCGTACACGAGGAGATCGCATTGGGGTAGAGCGGCGGCCAATTCTTCCGCGAATGGCAGCGGACAGAGACTGCGGTCGAAACGGCCAGCGCTCATCAGCACTGGAACTTGCACCTGTGCTGCGAAGTCCATCGGATTGACCAGCATTGTGGTCCCCTCGACTTCGTAACGACGTTCGGGGCGCAAGCGCAGGTGGTCGTCCAATTCGGCGAGCGGGTAGCCCAGCCCCGGTTGGAACGCCGCCGGATGTCCCAGCGGCATCGGGGTATCGGCCGCCACAGCCGTGATTCCGGAGCGTTGAGCGGCGGCAGCCAGCGCAAGGCTGGCGCCAAGGCCCGACCCAGAAAGGGCGATGGTTCCGATGGATGCTTGAGACTGGGCCAGCAGGGCGTCCACGGCGCGCAAAGCGTCGGCGTAGGCGCCAAGCAGGGTGTAGGTTTCGTGGTTCTCGATGCCGTCGGTGAGCAAGCCGGGATAGCTGGCGCGAACCAGGCCATCGCTGTTGCGCTGTCCCCGGTAGGTCGGGTTCATAACCACGGCGCGATGACGCAGCGACGTGTAGATTATGTCGTGTACGCTGGCGTAGTCGGGCATCCGGACCAGCGCCGGGAACGGGCCGTCGCCATGGGGCACCGAGAACCACGCGAACAGGCGATGACCGCCGCTGCTGGCGTAGTGCATGCGGTAAACGTCCCACTCGGGCTGGGAGTAAAACGCATCCCGTTCGAGGGAAACATCGGGAGGGATTTCAGACAGTTGGGCCTCAGTCTGTTCCCAGAAGGCTGCGGGGGATGATGGAGCGCTGGTCATGTGATCCTTCATGCGGGGGCAACGCCGATGCGCTGCTGTAGCCAGGCGGTTTCGCGGGCGGGATATGCGTGGGCATTGCCATGGCCGGAGTTGGGGAACAGCCACAGTTCGCGCTCACGGTTCAGCAGACGGTAGGCGGCGTAGCTGGTTTCGGGTGGGCATACCTCGTCCTCCATGGCGATGCCGACCACCATGGGACACTCGATGCGGGGCGCGAAGTTCACGGCGTCGAAGTACCGCAGGGTATCCAGCATCTGCTCGGTGCGGTCAGGGTAGGCGCGGGCGTAGCAGGAAAGTTCGTCGTAGGGGTAGCTGCGCAGCATCCGCATGGATTCGGGGAAACAGCAAAGGAAAGGATAACCGGCGACGCCGGCCTTGATTTCGTGGCGCAGCCCGGTGGTGATGAGCGTCAGACCGCCGCCCTGGCTGCTGCCGCAGCAGTAAATGCGCTCCGAGTCGATTTCGGGTCGGGAGAGCAGGAAATCTACGCCGCGAGAACAGTCTGAGATAACACCCTTGTAACTGTAGGTGTCGCGGTCCTCGACGCCGTGGGTGAGCAGACCGGGATAGCCTGGGTTGAACTGGGCACTGCTGGGCAGTTTGCCTCGAACGGCAACGGACAGGGCGGCCACGCCCTTGCCAGCCCAATCGCGGCGGAGGGCCGGTTCCGACTTGTAGCCGGGAAGGACCAGGACGGCCGGGAACGGTCCATCGCCTTCCGCCGGCACGGTGTACCACGCGAAAATATCCAACCCGTCCAGGCTGCGGTAGGTGACCCGGTACACTTTGGCCGCGCCGGTGCTGCGCAGCGGGTCATGGGCCACGTCAGCATCCAGGGGAATTTGAGCGAGTTCAGAGAGCGCTCGATCCCAGAATTGGTCGAAATCGTCGGGGCAGGTGACCTGAGTAGAGAAGGAAACCAGATCAGATTCGGTGGCCATTGACGTCTTCCTCTCATAGGTTCCAGGGCAAAAGGTTTTCACCGTCACCCCGGCCCTCTCCCATCGGGGGAGAGGGGGATTCAAGCACATTATACACGGGGCCCGGTGCTATAATGCCGGCAACTGTGGCCGGGCGCACTGCGCCGGCGCATACTTGGAGATGAAACTGTAATGAAAGCTGGGTTTATTGGCGTTGGCAACATGGGGAACCCGATGGCTGCCAACATGATCAAGGCCGGACACCAACTTACGGTACACGATCTGCGCCGGGAATCGGCAACCAATCTGCTGGAGATGGGCGCGGAATGGGCCGACACACCAGCCGGATGCGTGGCCGGCAATGACGCGGTGTTCACGTCGCTGCCGGTGCCGCGGGACGTTGAGGCAGTGGTGATGGGCGAGAACGGGATCATGTCGGCAGCCGGCGATGGTGACGTGTACGTTGACCTGTCCACGAACTCGCCGACGGTGATCCGCCGCATCCACGCGGAGTGCGGCGCGCGGGGCGTCACGGTGCTGGACGCGCCGGTGAGCGGCGGCGTCTATGGCGCGGCGGCCGGCACGCTGGCCGTTATGGTGGGCGGCGACGAGGCTACGTACAACGAAGTCAAGCCGATGCTGGACGCCATCGGCGCGCACGTGGTCTATTGCGGCGAGATCGGGAACGGGATGGTGACCAAGATCTGCAACAACCTGCTGTCCATGGGCATCGGGGTGCTGATGTCCGAAGCGCTGACGCTGGGCGTGAAGGCCGGCGTCTCTTTGGAAACTCTGGCGGACGTGATCGCCAACAGCAGCGGAGGCAACCGTCGCCTGGTGGAGAAGTTCCCGCGCTACCTGTTCGCCGACAACTTTGAGCCGGGATTCGCCACGGCGCTGGCCGCCAAGGACGTGCGGCTGGCAACAGATTTGGGGCGCGAGTACGGCATACCCATGGAACTGTCCAACCTGGTGGATCAGCGCCACGTGGAGGCCCTGTTCCGCGGCTGGGGGCCTGAGGATTCCGACGCCGTAGCCAAGCTGCAAGAGGAGAAATCGGGCGTGCAACTGCGATTTGGTGGCATGGGCGGCTGATGCGCGCCCCCAGCGCTTGCGGTTACCCCAGGGGATTTCGATCATCGACCCCTTGAGGAAAGGGCAACCGGTCAGACTCGACGGATTGGGGCAACCGCAAGGGTTGCCCCAACGCAGGGCGGTTGATGCGGGGGCGTATAGATATTCCCTCCGACGTTGCGGTAGATTCTGCGGCAGGCACCCGCCATGGGCGGGCGTTCCGCCGGGTGATCCTTCGACAGGCTCAGGATGAGCGGGTGGGTGTTTTTGCGATTGGGATCCTTATCAGGCGACGGTCTGGCGGTTGGTTGAGTGTTGTTGCGGTTGGGCTCCTTTACAGGCGATGGGCGTGGCGGTTGGTTTGATTTGCTGGGGCCAGGGTTTCGGGCCGGTGTCAGTGTGCGGCCGGTTTGGTACGCATGGTAGTTTGCCCGGTATTTCCCGTGGCCCACATCAACCGTCCATCCGGACCGTTGACGCAGCACGGCGCGCTGTGGCTGACGCTGGGGTTGTAACGGCCATATCCGTGAGAAACGGCGGACATCGGCAGTCCTGTAACCCTGGGTATGCGATTTTACTGACGGGGTGGCCGCGAGGCCCGAAACCCTGGCATGGGAGTGTGATGCGTGATGCGGATAAATGTTCTTTCGCCTGATGAATCCAGTATAGGGATTGGGGAAGTCGGGACGCAAGGGGCGGATGTCACTATTGGGGAAAATTGGGAAATTGGTTTTGGAGGCGTTGTCGGAAAGAGATTCTGGATTCCGGCCCCGTATCAAGTACGGGATGATCCCGTGTCAAGCACGGGACTGGCTGTTCTTTCGCCGGAATGACGGGAGGGGGCCGGAATGACGGGAATGATCGAAAAGCTCCAGAGGTGACTTGGCCGGGATTGCCACGCCGCCCCCGTAGCGCAATAATGGGGGCGGCATTTTGTTGCGCAGCATTGCCGACTCCGTCGAGGCAGCCGTTGTTTCGTTCACAGTATCCTGCCAAAGACAAGCCGATGTACGCCACGCGGTACGTGTATGCCGACACGCAGTTGTCCACCCACGGAGGCAACGTGGGTCGGGTCAGCATTACCAGCGAGGAGCATACGCGGCTGCAACAGATGGCAGAGTACCTGGAACGCTGCTGCAACGATCTGGACGCGGCCGGATACGAGGTAATTTCGATCACTCCGATCGTCAGTGGGCGTACCGCTTACATGGCAACCAACACGGACATGGCCGATCCCGGGCACGGTTACAGCGTAACCGACGGGTTGATTGTGACTGGCCGATTGAAAAAGTAATCGGAGCTTTTGATGAGCCAAACGTCCCCAATGGAGCCTTTTGAACAGGACGACGAAATCGTCGATTACAGCCGGCAGGCCCGGGAGTTTCTGGTGAAGAGCCGTCAGTACCTGGCAGAGGACGCCCTGCATCAGGCTGCCGAAAAAGGATGGGGAGCTGCCGCCTGGATGGCCAAAGCGGTGGCGGTGGCGCAAGAGTGGGAATACAATAGGCACGCCCAGTTCAACGTTGTTATGTACCAGGCACAGGATTTGTGCGGCGACGCCAGACTGGACGATTTGAGAGGCACTGCCAACGAGTTGCACGGCTACTTTTACACCCGCAAACTATTCCTACGCGCTGATGTTATCGGCCGCGGACTGGACAGGATGGCCCTTTTACTGGACATCCTGATGCCTCTCACCGAAACCAACTGAATTCCGGATTCCCGCATGACAGGGGCACTTCTGCGACTTCCGCGGGAATCACGTTGGATACAAACAAGGAGATCAACATGACCAGCAGCGCCGAACGGCACGTTGAAACCGCCGACACCATTGAGGCCATTGAGGAGTGTTTCCGGATGGGCTGGACCGACGGATTGCCCGTGGTCCCGCCCGCCGACTACAAGGTCCGTGAGATGCTTTCCGTGTCCGGACTGACCGGCGAGGAGGAGTTGCTCAACCTGGACATGCGGAGCCGGGTCATCACATCCGAGAACGCAGCCGCTAACGCCGTGATGGCGGGGTGCGAAGCCGAGTACTTCCCGGTGCTGGTCACTGCGTTGAAGACTCTGGAAGAGGAGCGCAACTTCGTCAACATGGCGGCGTCCTCCACCAGTTCGCCCAGCATCCTGATGGTACTGAACGGGCCGATCCGGGAGGCGCTGGGCATCAACAGCCGCGACGGGCTTTTCGGGCCTGGGTTCCGGGCCAACGCCAGCATCGGGCGGGCGGTTCGGCTCTGCTTTATGAACGGCTTTGACGCCTTGCCGGGACAGCTGGACCGGGGCACGCTGGGCACGCCGGCAAAGTACACCTTCTGCATCGCGGAGAACGAAGAAACCTCACCGTGGGAGCCGCTGCACGTGAGCCGGGGCTTCGATGCCTCTGACAGCGTAGTCACCGTGGCGGTGGCATACAACCCGGTGAGCGTGCCCAACAGCTACGGTCATACGGGTCGTCAAATCCTGTATTCCATCTGCGATGCTTTGCGTTCCACCGCCCTGGCTCACCGTTACCCGGCCCAGTGGGTAATCGTCATCGGGCCGGAGCACGCGCTCACGCTGCAAGGCGACGGCTGGAGCCGCAAGGACATCCAGGAGTTCCTGATCGAGAACAGCGGTCGCTCTCGCGCCGAGTTGGTGCGCCTGGGGTCGAAACAAGGGCCGGAGCGTCCCGGGGACGAAGAGCTGATCATGCGCTGCGCCAACGACCCCGACGACATCCTGATCATGCACGGCGGCGGCACCGGCGGCCGCTACAGCGCCATCATCGACACCACGGGCTTTCGAATCCGCACCCGCAAAATCGGCGGAGATTAGCATGGCCACGCAGCTTCCGGCCAATCCGTTTCCGGGAATGAACCCGTATTTGGAAGACTCCGGGCTGTGGCCGGACGTTCACAACAGCGTCATCTTGGGTCTCCGGACATTCTTGGCGCGCAGACTAAGGCCGGAATACCGTGTAGCCACCCAGGAGCGGGTCTATATTATGGAGGAACCCGTAGGCTACGGCACCTCAAACCCCGACGTGAGGATACCCGACGCGGTGGTGATTTCTACAGCGGCCGAACCAACGGGTGCCGCTCATCGCACCATGCCGGAACCCAGCCCGGACGCCATCGCCGTGGGGCTGCCAACCACTGAGTTGGTCAAAGAACGTTATATCGAAGTCCGCCGTATCAAAGATGGTCGTGTAGTAGCTGTGATCGAATTACTATCGCCGACCAACAAAGCCAGAGACGGCCGTCGGGAGTATTTGGCAAAACGTGCTGCGGTACTGTACAGCGAAACACACCTGGTCGAAATTGACCTACTCAGGCAAGGTGAGCCGATGCCCATGGTTGGTGATGTCCCGGCCAGCGATTACCGCATCTTGGTCGCAGATGCCCGCCGCAAAGAACCAGTGGCTGATCTGTATTCCTTTGGGATTCGCCGACCCATACCGAACTTCATCATGCCGCTGGCGAACGACGCGGAGGGCATCGCAGTTGACCTCAATAACGTAGTAAATTCAGTTTACTCCGACGGCTCATTTGATCTCGACATCAATTACCAGCAGGACCCGGAGCCTCCCCTTTCCGACGACGATCGCGTTTGGTTGGACCAATTGCTTCGTGAACAGGGGTTACGCAAGACTACCCGATAACGGTACAATCTGCCGCAACAACATCATCCGCACACAATGCACCTACGGAGGTGAAACATGACCACCGCCGAATCCAGTCGCCTGAGACTGGTCAATCCCAAGGGCACCGAGCTGCCCCAGACCGAGTTCCGCATGAACGACCGCTCCGGCGGTTTGGCCGGCAAGCGGCTGGGCCTGATGGAGAACTCCAAAGCCAACGCGGACAAGCTGCTGCATGAACTGGGGAACATCCTCAACGAGCGGCATGGCTTCTCCGAAGTCAAGTATTTCAGCAAGCACCATGCCAGCCTGCCGGCCAAGCAGGACGTCATTGACTCCATTCTTGGGGAGGTTGACTACCTGATCACCGGGGTGGGTGATTGAGGGTCTTGCAGTTCGTGCAGTGTGCACGACGGAATCGACATGGAAAAGCGCGGCGTTCCCACCGCGGCGATCATCACCCACGTGTTCCTGAACACCGCGCAGGCGATGACCCGCATGATGGGTGTTCCCGACTACCGGTACATCGTGGCGCAGCATCCGCTCTCCAGCCTCACGGACGATGAGGTGAAGCAGCGGGCGGCTGAGTTGGCGGACGAGGTTGAGTCCATTCTTACCGGAGCGCCGGTGCCGGCCGCGTAAATCTCCGCATTGGTAGCCTGTGGCTACTCCCAATCAAGCAAACGTATCTCGCCCGCCGTTGAATCCGGCCATTCGGCCGGGTCTGGTGGGCGAGGTCGAATTGACCGTAGCGGACGAACACCTGGCGCCGCACACGCCCAAGTTCAGTACGCCGGCCATGGTGATGCTTATGGAGCAGGCGTCGTTCGCGGCGGTGCGCCCGCTGCTGGCCGAGAGCCAGACGGTGGTGGGGTATGAAGTAAACGTCAAGCACCTGGCGCCGGCCGGTGTGGGCAGCAGGGTGACGGGACGATCTACGCTGACGGATGTGTCCGGCAACAAACTGCGCTTCGAGGTGGTCGCGCGGCTGGGCGACATGATACTGGGCATCGCCGAGCACAAGATGGCAGTGGTGCCGCAGGCCAACGATCCGTAGGGGCGAGGCATGCCTCGCCCCTACGCCGCGTGAAGGAGACTTTCCAATGTCGTGGATACGTGAAACGGATGTCGCCGTTCCCGCCGTCATCAAGTGCATGTCCATCAACCCGGACCTGATGGCAGCGGTCCAGAACCTGAACGCCAACGCCACCTTCGGCTCATCAGCGCTCACCCGGACGCAGGAAGAGGCGATTGCCACCGTGGTTTCACTGGTGAATCGCTGCCGGTATTGAGCGGTGGCTCACGGAGGGTTCCTCCGCCAACATTCGGGCGACCCGGAGTATGCCTCGCACATCATCCACGACTATAAGCAGGCGGATCTGGACCCACAGACGCGGGCGATCCTGGACTATGCCGTCAAGCTCACGTTGACGCCGGCTGCCATGACAGAGTCGGATATCGAGCATCTGCGCTCGGTGGGTCTCACCGATGAGCAGGTTCTGTCCACCGTAGCCATCACCTGCGTGTTTAACTTCATGAACCGTCTGGCCGATGGCCTTGGGGTTGAGATACCGGAGGGGCGGGAGGCCATAATGAGCGGATGGCTTTCCGATGAAGCGAAACGGGCGCAGGACTGGCTGCTCGCTCCCGAAGCCATACCTGTATCCTGACCCCTCACTTGCTCACAACTTCGTAGGGGCGAGGGATGCCTCGCCCCTACGACTATCACGGAGGTCCAAAATGACGTTGCTGCCTTCAGGACGCCCACGACTCCAGGACAAAGTCGCCATCATCACCGGCGCGGGGTCCAGCGGGCCGGGCATGGGAACCGGCAAAGCCACCTCGATACTGTTCGCGCGGGAGGGCGCGAAGGTGCTGCTGGTGGACCGGAACCCGCAGGCCGCCGAGGAGACCCTGGCGGTCATACACGAAGAGGGCGGCGAAGGGTCGGTGATGGCGGCCGACGTGACCTCCGCTGAAGACTGCCAAGCCATCGTTGATGCCGCCGTAGAACGTTATGGAGCGTTGCACATCCTGTTCAATAACGTGGGCATCACCGGGCCAGGCACTCCCACCGACGTTGAGGAAAGCGTTTGGGACAACGTGCTGGACGTGAACCTGAAGAGCATGATGCTCACCACCAAGTACGCCGTGCCAAAGATGATCGACGCCGGCGGTGGCAGTATCATCAACATGTCGTCCATCGCCGGCGTGAGAGCCGGCAGCGGCCTGGCGAGCATCCCATACTCGGCATCCAAGTCCGGCGTGATTGGCATGTCGGAGACGATGGCCGTACACCTGGGCAGGGACAAGGTCCGGGTGAACGTGATCGCGCCGGGGCACATCTACACCCCTATGGTGGCCGGCGCAATGGCAGAGCAGACTCGGGAACGCCGGCGCAAGGCGGGCCCTCTGGGGACGGAAGGGAACGCCTGGGACATTGCTTACGCCGCCCTGTTCCTGGCCAGCGACGAATCGCGCTGGGTATCGGGCGTGGTGCTGCCGGTGGATGCGGGACTGCTGGCGGCGACGCCGCTGGCGGTGTATCAGAACATCAGGGAAGGAGACTAGGCCGGCATAGCGTCGGCAGGCTATGCCATCCACACATAAAACGGCAACACCGGCAGAATGTCGGCGTTGCCGTTCTTGATCTCGGAGTAGGCGTTACTCGGCTTCGATAACCGGACCGACCAACACGTCATCGCCATCAACCTGGATGGCGAACTTGCGCAGCGCTTCGGTGGCGGGTGGGGTTACAGGATTCCCGGAGGCAACGTCGAAAACCGCCCCGTGCAGCGGGCAAACCACTTCGCCCTCTTCGAGGTCCCCTTCAGACAGGTTGGCGTAGGCGTGGGTGCAGATGTCATCGCAGGCGTGCAACTCACCGTCAAGGTTGACCAGCAGAATTTCCTCTGATCCAACCCTCACCGAAACCATGTCTCCTGGGGGGATGTCGCTGAGAGAGGCGACTTTGACAAATTCGTCAGCCATCGGGATTTTCCTCCTTGGGGTTTTGTTGCCCAACGAGACGGCGAACAAGGCGACGTTTCGATTCGGCAACCTATTTTGTAATAACGGCTCAGCCATTATATGACAAATAACCCGGTACGGGCAGGCGCAGGGTTTGGCCAGGGTCTCTCGATTATCTGTAGTCGGCGCCGATCAAGGCCAAAGGGCGCGATGCCGGTTCGCCAAAATCCGCCACCGGCTGCATTTCGGCTATCATAGGCGCGGTATCACGATGAATGGCATCGCGCACCCGAGACGAAGCAGGAGGAAATACCTTGGGAACACTGAACACAGCAGAGGTGGATGAATTTCTGTCCCAGCCCCGAACGGCGCAATTGGTCACCATGCGGGCTGCCGGAACTCCCCACGTGGCGCCGGTATGGTTCCTTTGGGATAACGGTCAGGCTTTGGTGATGGCCGGCAGAGCGACGGTCAAGGTGCGAAACATTCGGCGCAATCCCACCGTGGCCCTATGCGTCTGTACCCCGGATCATCCCTATTCCTTCGTGACCATTGAGGGCACGGCCAGCATCACCGACCGTGGACTGGAAGACATGGTGCGCCGGACCTGCGTCCTCTACGAAGGAGACGAGCGAGGCGCCGAGTTCGCCGCGCAACTTCTGGGAGAGGAGCGGTTGACGCTGATCGTCATTTCCCCCGATCGTTTTATCTCCTGGAAAGAGGACGAAGAATAAGAAACTTTCCCAGGCTATAACCACCATTGCCAGAACTGGCCTCCTCGGACTGCAAACGGCTCAAATAACGCATAATCGAAAGCCCTGGGATTGAGCGGCATAGCCTTGACCCGTTGCCCGGCGGCTGCCTATAATTTCGCAGCCGTTGTTATATTGCAGTACGCTATCGTGTCCCAAGCCAGCACTGAATTGCCTTCCGCGGCGTCCGTCGCGGCGTTGACCAACCAAGCCCTAAAAGAGTTGGATGCCGTATCCGACGCGGACGGCGCAGAGCAATGGCGGGTAAGCTACCTGGGCCGGCGGGGTCGCATCACGGGTGTTTTGCGCTCCATTCCCCAACTTGAGCCCGACGAAAGGCGCGAAGTTGGCACGCAAGCAAACCAGGCGAAAAACGCTTTAGAAGAAGCGCTGGCCCGTAGGATCCGAGAACTGGCCGAGGCCGAGTTGGCGGCGCGGGACGCGCTGGACGTCACGCTACCCGGCAGGCCGGTGGTCACCGGGCGACTCCATCCCACGACGCAGATCGTGCGCGAGATATGCAGCGCGTTCATGGGCATGGGATTCAGCGTGGTTGAAGGGCCGGAAGTAGAGTTGGACCACTACAACTTCGAGATGCTGAACATCCCGGCAGGCCACCCGGCGCGTGATATGTGGAATTCGCTGTGGGTGGACTACGTGAACGAGGAAGGTCAGCAGCCGATGTTACTGCGCACTCACACCTCGCCCATGCAGGCGCGGGTGATGGAGGCGCAGGATCCGCCGGTGCGCGTGATTGTGCCGGGCAAGTGCTACCGCTACGAGGCCACGGACGCAACGCACGAATGGCATTTCTACCAGATCGAAGGGCTGGCGGTGGCCGAGGGCATCACGTTCGCCAACCTGAAGGGCACGCTGTACGAATTCGCCCGGCGGGTGTTCGGACCGGACCGGCAGATCAGGTTCCGGTGTGATTATTTCCCGTTCGTCGAACCGGGCGTTGATATGTCGATATCCAACTTTGTTGACCCGGCCACCGGGAAGCGCCCCATCAACCGGGATGAGGATTGGATCGAGATCATGGGCGCGGGCATGGTGCATCCCCGCGTGCTGGAGGGCGTGGGCTACGATCCGCAGCGTTATACCGGCTTCGCCTTTGGCATGGGGCCCGAGCGCATCGGAATGCTGAAGTACGGCATCGACGACATCCGCCACTTCTACCGTAACGACGTGAGGTTTTTGAGACAGTTCTGAGTGCTGGCAGTGGTATGATTAAATACAGTCGGCACGCTAGGGAGCAAATGGCGAAGCGCAATTATCCTGATGAATGGGTAGAGTTTTGCTTACAGGATCCTAACATCGTGCGACCGGACCCCAAGCATCCTGACCGCATTCAGATGTTCCGTTGCATACCTGGTCGCTGGCAAATGCTGAAAGTCGTTGTGCCGAAGGATGATCCTGAATACATCATCACCGTGCATTTTGACCGGGAGTTCCCATGTCAGCCCGAATAACACGCGACGATGAGGGTATCAACCTATACTTCACTGATTACGCCAATCGGTACGAAGTCAGTGGGGAATTCGCCTACGATTTCATCGTGGATTACGACCGTGATGACAACGCCTTGGGGTTGGAAATCCTTTTGAACGAAAGCAGACGTGCCGGGATGGACGAGGAGCCGTTGTTGGCCTTCGGCATTTTCGGAACGGCGTTGGCCGGGTTGCGCTGGCGTTATCAAGCGGACGTTGTTGATACCGAGCGGCCCATAATTGACGTCCTACGCCGGCGCCTGGATGAAATGATCGCGGCGCTGAATTTGGACTTTCGGGTTCCGAGTGGACAACTGGGCGCGCCTTTCGATTTGGCTATACTGGACGTGTCCGGCGATCCCCTGATCGCAGTGGATCTCAAAGTGGGCAAGTTTCATCAGGATAGAGCGCACCAATGTATCAGGGCACTCAATGAGACTGTCCTTTCCGCTCACACGGGCACAATCGGCATTTGCGTGTTCATTGACTTAACCGGACAGAGCTATCGCAAACCGGCAGTCAACCCCGGCCGGTGGATTGACTGGCCTGAGGCGAAACTTCCCGGTGGCGGCCACGTTTGGGCGCATATAGCTATCATTCCTCCGATGGACTGCGAATATCCCTGGCTACCCAAAACCTTCCTCCCCTCCCGCTACGAAGTAGAAGTAGGCGCATAACCGATATGCTCATCCCTTTCTCCTGGCTTTCCGAATACGTTGACATCACGCTGCCGCCGGATGAGTTGGCGCACCGGCTCACCATGGGCGGCATTGAGGTGGGCGACGTTGTCACCCGGGGCGGCTGGGACGGCTGTGTAGTCGGATACGTGCGCGCCACCAGACCGCACCCTAACGCCGACACCCTGACGTTGTGCCAGGTTGATCCGGGCGACGGCTCCCCGTTGGAAGTCGTGTGCGGCGCGCCCAACGTGGCGGCGGGACAGAAAATCTGCTTCGCCCGCCCCGGCGTCACTTTGCTCAACATGCACACCGGGCGACGCGAAGAGCTGAAGCCGGCTAGGATCCGCGGCATAGTGTCCGAGGGAATGATCTGCTCTGAGGCGGAACTGGAGATCAGCGACGAACACGAGGGGATTATCGTTCTCCCGAATGAGGCTGTGATTGGCGCGTCGCTGGATGACGTTCTCGGCGACACTTTCCTGGAGCTGGAGCTGACTCCCAACCGGGGCGACTGCCTTTCCATGCTGGGCGTGGCGCGGGAGATTGGCGCGATCACCGGGCAGCAGGTGCGCGTGCCGGACGTATCCTACTCAGAGTCGGCCACGCCGGTCTCGGATCTTGCCAAGGTTACCATCGCCGATCCGGACCTGTGCCCGCGCTACACGGCGTCGGTGGTTACCGGCATCACCATCGGTCCTTCCCCTCAATGGTTGCAGGACCGTTTGATTCGGGCCGGACTGCGCCCCATCAACAACGTGGTGGACGTCACCAACTACGTGATGCTGGAGTTCAACCAGCCGCTGCACGCTTTCGACCTGGATACGGTGACCGACCGCCACGTGGTGGTGCGTCGCGCCGCAGACGGCGAAAAGTTCACCACCCTGGACGAGGTGGAGCGGACGCTCCATGCCGACAACCTGCTGATCGCCGACCCGGCGCAGGCTATCGGCATCGGCGGCGTGATGGGCGGCGCCAACAGTGAAATCACCCCCTCCACCAAAAACATGCTGCTGGAGTCGGCCACGTTCCACAACCTGAACAACCGACGCACCGCAACCGAGCTCAATCTGCGCACGGAGGCGAGCCAGCGCTTCGAGAAGGGCCTGCGGCCCGAGCTGGCGCCCATCGCCTTACGCCGCGCCACGCAGTTGATTCTGGAGACGGCCGGAGGGGAAGCGGCCTGTGGCATCATCGACGTGTTTCCGGCTGGGGACGAGCCCGCCGCTCCAGTGCCGCTGACCGTGGACCGGCTAAGGCAACTGCTGGGGATGGACCTGGATATCGCCCGGGCCGAATCGGTGCTGGGGAGCCTGGGCATCACGACGCGGAGAACCGGGCCTGACAGCCTGGAAGCAGACCCACCCTACTGGCGCAGCGACATCGCCATCGAGGAAGACCTGATCGAGGAGGTCGTCCGCATCATTGGGTACGACGAGGTTCCCACCACGATGCTGTCGTCGCCCATCCCGTACCACCAGGGCAATGCGATGACTGCACTGAAGGACGGTTTGCGCGACGCACTGGCCTCCGCCGGTATGCAGGAAACCATCAGCTATCCCCTGGTGGGGCCGGATGATCTGGACAAGCTGAGCCGCCCCGATCAGAACACTGAATCTCTGCTCCGGGTCGCAAACCCGATGTCTGCCGAACAGAATGTGCTGAGACCCACGCTCGCCCCCAGCATCCTGAACACATTGGCGTACAACCAGGGACACAACGACGGAGGATTCCGCCTGTTCGAGCTGGGTCGAGCGTTCATCCCGCAGGATTCGGCCCTTCCGCCGAACCCTTTGCCAATCGAAAGGGAGATTGTCGCCGGCGTGATGTCGGGGCCCCGCAACGACGCGAACTGGCTGGGCGATTCGGAGTCTCTGGACTTTTTCGACGCTTCCGGGACTGTGGCGACGGCGCTGGCACGCATGGGAATCTCCGTGTCCTACGAATCGGACGATGGCCCCCTGTTCCACCCCGGCCGTTGCGCCAGCATTTCGGTAACAGGCGCACAAGCGCACGATGTGGGCGTTCTTGGGGAATTGCATCCCGACATCTGCGACGCATTCGACCTTGGGCCCGATCCGGTCATCTACTTCGAGCTGCGCCTGGACGACCTGCTGGCAGAGGCCCAGGATGAGGGAGCGGCAGAAAACCGGTTCCAATCCCTGTCCCGCTTCCCTGCCGCCAATCGCGACCTGGCGTTGGTGGTGCCGGATGGGGTGCCAGCCAGCCGGGTGCAGGGCTTGATCGAACGGGTACGGCTGGTTGAGCGAGCGGAGCTGTTTGACGTGTATGAGGGCGAAAACGTGCCGGAGGGCACACGATCCCTGGCCTTCCGCATCAGGTTCCGAGCCGCTGACCGGACCCTGACCAACGAGGATGTGAACCGCGCCGTGAACGGCTTGACCCGAGTCCTGGAGCGGGAAGCGGGGGCCACGATTCGCGGTTAACTGCGGTCGGTCCGCGCCGGTAGCCGGCGTCCATTGTGGTATTATTAGACGTTCCGTCCCGTTCAGGCGGGTTACGGGGAGCGTACACAGGCTATTCCCGACTCGCCGTTGCCACGCATCTGGATGATAAGTCATGACCACCCACCAGCACGCACGACACCTGCACGCCCATGATGCCCACGGAGACGGGGATCACGAGAGCATTCACGACCATGGGGGCCATCACGGTCACGGGCACGGCCATCATGGCGGTTCCCACGGGCACGAGGACATGCTGGAGGTGGAGGAAGCGTTCGAGCGCATTCTAGCCCACTTCGAGCCGTTGGACGCCGTTGAACTGCCGGTCCTAGACTGCTTGGGGCTGATTCTGGCCGAGGACATCACGTCGCCGTTGGACCTGCCGCCACTGGCGAACTCGGCGATGGACGGCTACGCGGTCCTGCATGCCGACATCGCCGAAGCGAACGACAACCCTCCCAAGCTGTCGGTGACTTCCGCCGTAGCAGCAGGGCAGGTCTCAGAGGACACCGTTGCAAAGGGGAAGGCCATCCGCATCATGACCGGCGCTCCGGTGCCCGACGGAGCCGATACCGTGGTGCCCTTTGAAGAAACAGACGAGCTGGACCGCCGCGGCCGGGGCGAGACGTTGGACGAGATAGTCATCCGCAAGGCGTTGCCCCTGGGCAGCAACGTGCGCCCCGCCGGTGAGGACGTTGCCGCAGGAGAGTTGGTACTGCCCGCAGGCACGGTGATTCGGGCGGCGGAGGCCGGCGTCATGGCATCCCTGGGGTTGACCAAGGCGCGAGTGATCCGGAGGCCGGTGGTGGCGGTGTTGTCCACCGGGGATGAACTTACCCCAGCCGGCGAATCTCTGGCTCCGGGGCACATCTACGACAGCAACAGCAGCAGCGTGGCGGCCGCGGTGATGGCAGCCGGGGGAACGCCGCGCATCATCGGGATCGCCCGCGACACCCTGGAAGATCTGCACCGCTGCATCGACGAAGCCGCCGACGCGGACTTGCTGGTGACCTCCGCCGGAGTCTCCAAAGGCGACTACGACATGGTGAAGGACGTTCTGGAGCAGAGGGGAGACATGAACTTCTGGTCGGTGCGGATGCGCCCGGCCAAACCCCTGGCGTTCGGACTGTTGCACACCGACACGGGACGTCCGCTGCCCCTGTTGGGGCTGCCGGGGAATCCGGTGAGCGCGTTGCTGGCCTTTGAGATGTTTGGGCGGCCAGCCGTGCGGCGGATGCTGGGGCGGGACCTGTTGGCGCGCCCGACAGTTGAAGGGGTGTTGACGGGCCCGATTTTCAACAGCGATGGCCGTCGCGTTTATGCCAGGGTCGAGGTTGAGCGAAAAGACGGGACCTGGTTCGCCAACCCCACCGGACCCCAGGGTTCCAACATACTGACATCGCTGTCGCGGGCAAATGGCCTGGCGATTTGCCCAGCGGACCTACCACGTAAAGAGGCCGGTCAGGCCGTGAAAATCATCATGCTGGACTGGAATGAAGAGGTTGCCCAATGAGCACAGTTTCCGTCAATCCTCGGTTGGAAGGGCTGGAATATCGCGTCAGCCTGGATCGGCTTACCGAGTTGAACAGATCGGCAGTACCGCTGCTTGCAGCGCGCCTCAACTCGGCGTGTCCCTCCTACGGGAAGGCGGCGGTGGATGCGGACGACCCGGTGACCCTGCTCAAGGAAATCCGAGCCAACTGCGCCGGAGACCTTGACTACATCCGCCAGTCGATGCCCTTGCAGGAGATAGTGTTTCGCACGTTGTTGTTGGCCGATGATCAGATTTTGACGTTGCGGGAACTGCACTACGAAGTGACCGAACGCTGGTCTTCGCCAATCCGACCGATTACGGTAACGGTTGCCGGTTTGGCGCGGATACTGGACAACGACACGTTCTACGGATTCGAGATGGTCGCCCCGCCGGAACCCGAGGTAGTGGAGCCGGACCCGCCGATGCTGCTCGTCGGCGCAGATGGCGAGGACAGCCTGATGCGCGACATCCTGTCTGCGACCGACGAAGACGATGATGACTATCTTGATGACGATGATGAAGACGACCCTTACGAAGACGGCGATGACGAGGAGTACGACGACTGAAGGAATTCAGGGGAAACAAATAACAATTATTCTGGTGACTAGTGGGTAATCGTTGACTGCGTGTTGAGCCACGGCTAAAATAGTCCCACCAAGCAGGCTGCCCTCAATCAGGAAGGCAGCGGCCAAAGACGACTTACAGATGGAGGTGGCACCATAGCCAGGCAATACAGGGTCAACGAACAAATTCGCGTCCCACAGGTACGGGTAATCGGAGAAGACGGCGAGCAGCTTGGGGTAATGACAGTGTCCGACGCGCTCTCCAGGGCGCGCATGCATGACCTTGACCTGGTGGAGGTGGCGCCCAACGCCGATCCTCCCGTCGCCCGCCTCCTCGACTACGGCAAGCTCCGGTACCTATCGTCCAAAAAGGAACGCGAGACCCGCAAATCCCAGAAAAGCAATGAATTGAAGGAAGTGCGATTCCGGCCCAACATCGGCACCCACGACTTCGACGCCAAGATGCGCAAGGTCAAGCAGTTCATCGGCAACGGCGACAAGGTGAAGCTGACGGTGCGGTTCCGGGGACGCGAAGCGGTCCACCAGGAAAACGGCCTCTCTCTGCTCAAGAAGGTGGCTGAAGAGATGAAGGACGAAATTCGCCTGGAACAGCAACCTTCCATGGAGGGGAGAGCGATGTCGATGGTACTCATACCGAGTCCCGCCGCAACCGCCCGCCAGGAACGCAACGAAACCAGGGAAACAGCAACCTCTGAGTAGAGTAACATGGAATAGAGGAACATGCCGAAACTCAAAACACACAAGGGCGCCAAAGCGCGCATCCACGTCACCGGCTCCGGCAAACTCATGCGCCGCAAGCGCATGAGTAGTCATCTGCGGCGCAAGAAACCGAAGAAGGTGACCAGGAAGTTCGCACAGAAAATGGCTTACGACAAGGCCGACGTGAAACGGCTCAGCCGGCTCATACCCTACGACGTCTAAACACCGGAGAACTGTAAACCGTGCCAAGAGTCAAGAGGGGCGTGACCAAGCGCGCCCGCCACAAGAAGATACTGAAAGCCGCCAAGGGATACCGGGCGTCATCCAGCCGCAACTACAAGTGGGCCAAAGAGGCGGTGATGCACGCCTGGAGCCACGCGTATCGCCACCGCCGGGAGCGCAAGGGCGACTTCCGCCGCCTGTGGATCATCCGCATCGGTGCCGCGTGCCGCCAGCACGGCACCACCTACAGCCAGTTCATGCACGGCCTCAAGGTCGCCGGCATCGAGATTGACCGCAAAATGCTGGCCGATATGGCCGTACAGGATCCCGACGCCTTTGAGCGACTGGTTGAGATGGCCAAAGGGGCAACGGCAACAGCCTGACTCCACCGCGGTGCCGGCTGCCCGACAGCCCAGAGGAACTCGTATGCTGACGTTCAAAACTCCTTCTGCATCGCTGGACGAGCAACTGGACGGGATCGTCACCATGGTGCGCGATTACAAACCTGACGATTACGCTTGGCCGGCATTGACCGACATAGCCTGGCTGCGTTCCGCGTTCGCTCAATTTTGGAGCCCGGATTACCCGCTATCGTACATCGGAACCGGCCCGGAAGACGCGATGATTTCCCTGTACTGGAAAACGGTTGAGTGGACCTTCACGCTGGAAATCGACACGGTCAACAAGACCGGCTACCTGTGCCGGGCGCCCAACCAGGCCATCGGCGAAGTGGAGCTCGCGATAGACGTGGACTTGACTGTCGGACAGACTTGGCGGGAAATAGCGTCGGAACTAGGAGTAGAATTTGACCGAACCGGGAGTATATTGGCTGCAAGTCTGGGCCGATCAATACCGGTTCGGTGAAATTCTGGAAACGCCGTTCCAGCCCAAAACAAACCGTCAGCCGCCGGATTTATCCGTTGATGGCCCCGGGCCGGAAGGCCCTCCTAATCCCGCCGACTTGCACGTCATGCACGCGGCGCAACGCTCAATTCACAGACTAACGCCACCCGCAGGTTCTATCTGCTACACCGAAGCAGAACTAGAGGCGGCCGGCGGCACCTTCTTGTACGCGCCGGAGCCGCATAATCCCTACCATTACAACGTACAGTTCCGGGGATTGGTCGGGCTGACCGGCGGAGCGTTGCGGCGAGCCAGGCGCACCGTCAAAGATGAACTCAAGCGGGACAGCTTCGACTGGACGCCTGATCCCTGACAATTCGGAAATCAGGCTGCGCTCAATACAGTTTCCTCATCAGGAATCGGTAGTGGGCACCCGATAAATTGAGCAGGATAATCATTCGCCCCTACTGCTGTTCCAACAATTCCCACGTAATCAGCACGGGGTCAGCCTCATCGCAGTAATAGAGGACTAAATCGCGCCGCAGGTGATTGCGGCCACCGGCGGGCTTACCCTTTCCGGCAGCAATACCCAGACAAAGCACCGGGCCGGCCGGTGAAGCCAGTTGCACGCGCCCATCTTCTTTCAGGCTGAACCTCTGATTGACCGTGCCGGCATCGCACCCGAAAACGTTCACCTCTGCACCGGATTCCGCCGTCTCCGCGGCCAGACAGCGGTCATACTCCACGAGCCGTATGCCGCCGCCGTCGGCAGGCGCAATCTGAGTAAACATCTGATCATCGGAGCCGGGCTTGCAGGTGTGCGCTTGCAGCGGCACGTCCAGCCGCACGTTCGCGCCGAAACCGGTCACGTCAACGCAATAACCCTGGGGATCGTCCAGATTGTCCATCAAGCGGAGCCGTCCCGAGCGCGGCGTAGCGACGGTATCCCGAGGTGCGGGCGGCACGCTCGTAGGAGTGGGTTGCGGCGTCGGCGAAATGATCACGGGCATCGACGG
This sequence comes from Dehalococcoidia bacterium, assembly GCA_965207025.1. Classification (GTDB taxonomy): domain Bacteria; phylum Chloroflexota; class Dehalococcoidia; order Lucifugimonadales; family UBA3495; genus Bin87. Next base: position 565,793 of record OZ242258.1, read on the forward strand.
CTGAGGCGCTGGCGTCCCAGTTGGGGGCATGGGCGCAGTGGCAGTGGCAGTGGCCGCAACCGCAGGCGCAGACGTCGCGGTTCCAGTGGGAGCGGGCACGATGTTATCCGGCGGGTTCTGCGTGCACGCCAGCAATGCCAGAATCGCCAGCGATACGAGAGCCAAGTAAGCTAGCCGCTGGGTCATTCGTGAAACCGCTGCAGCAGGCGGTAAAGCGCCTCGGCGCCGAATTCCAGCGCCGACACCGGGACCCGCTCGTTGGCGGCGTGGATGGTCTTCAGGAAGTCGAAGTCGGCCGGCAGGTTCATGGGCATCCAGCCGTAGGTTTGAATGCCGAGTTGGGCGAAGTGGCGACCGTCGGTTCCCGCCGGCATGAGCATGGGGACTGACACTCCCTCCGAGTCCTGCTCCGAGATTATGCCGGCCAGGGTGTCGAACAGGCCCATGTTGAAGACCCAGGGCTTGGTCTGGAAATTGACGGCTCGGAACTCGATGTCGGGGCCGGCGATGGCCTGCAACTCGCCCAGCAGGTCCTCCGAGTCGTAGCCGGGCAGCATACGGCAGTCCAGGTTGACGGTTACCTCGCTGGGGATGACGTTGGCCTTCTCGCCGCCATTGATGATGGTGGCATTGGCGGTGTGGCGAAAGAGCGGTTCCATCTCCTTACCCACCGTGCCCATGCGCCGCAGCATACTTCCAGTGAACGCCGGGTTGATGAGTAATTTCAAGAACGCGCTGTCGGGCAGCGGCAGGCTGCCGCTCATGGCCTCCACCATCATCCGGGTCACCGGGTGGATGTGGAAGGGCAGCGGCGTGCGGTCCAGCTTGACCAAGAACCGGGCCATACGGGTCGGCGCAGTATCGTGGTGCACCAGAGATCCATGGCCGCCGGGTCCGCGGGCGACGGCCTCCACCCGGCAGCCCTGCTTTTCGGCCACTTGCACCATGTAGAACTTGCGGCCCCGGTAGGTCTTGCTGAACCCGCCGAATTCACCCACGGCGTAGCGCACTCCCTCAAACAGCTCGGGATGGGCGTCCACCAGCCACTCCGCGCCGGTGTGTCCACCGGCTTCCTCGTCGGTGACCAGCGCGAGGATCACGTCGCCCGGCAGGTCGGTGTCTCCCAGGTGGGCGCGCATGAAGGCGTCCATCATCATGGCGACGCCGCCCTTCATGTCCAGCGCGCCCCTACCCCATATGTAGCCATCCTGCAGCCGGCCTTCAAATGGAGGGACGTCCCAGGGTTGCGCCGCCGTGGGCACCACGTCAATGTGCCCGTACATCAGCAGGGGTGGGGCATCCCCACGCCCTTTCAGGCGGCTGACCACGTTGACGCGGTTGGGGTCGTTGCCCAACAGATCGGCGGGGATGCCGACACCGTTCAAGATTTCGCGGCAGTAAGCGGCGCACTCGCGCTCGTTGCCGGGGGGATTGGTGGTGTCGTGGCGGATCAGCGCCCGGAGCAGTGCCGCGACGTGGGGTCGGTCGGCGACTGCCGGTTCCCGCAGGGCCATGGCGCGGAGCCGATTAGACGCCGGCCAACCCGCGGTCAGGGTCGTCGCCCTCATCAGGGTCGCTGGCCCCGCCGAACTCACCCGCGTCGCTCAGATCCACGTCCAGACCTTGCAGGAACTCTTCAATGCTGGACGGCAGGGGAGTCGTGGGTTCCGGGCGGCTGTCAACGCCGTACTCGCTGTCGTACATCTCTTCGATGCGGGTCAGCACGTCGCCGCTGGGTATCTGGCCGTCGCGGGAGGTCAGTTCGTCGTACTGCTTCTGTCCCCGGTCTGCCTGAGCGATGTAGTCGGGGAAATCATACAAGCGGCACAGCAGGTCCATCATCCGCGCCGCGCCCTGGTAATCGTCATCCAGGTTCAGGTATTGGGGCAGGTGAACCACGAACGCCCGAGTTTCAATGCCCATTTTGGTGGCCGTCTCGCTGATGGTGTACGTGATGGTGGTAGGCCCTTCGTAGTTGCTGGGCCGAGCGTTGGCGGTGGCGTAATCGCGTTCCACGTGCTGGCCGGCGCCCAACCCGGACACCACCAGTGGCCTGGTGTGCGGAACCATGTCGTACATGCCGCCGATGAGGGCGTACTGCTTCACTCCGAAATACTCGATGATCTCCAGCAGGGCGTCCGAGTAGTCCTCTCCGTAAAGGTGAGGTTCGAGCAGATGGGCAGTGAGCAGATGCGGCCCGTCTTCAGGGTTGGAATAGCGGATTATGGTGTTGGGAATCGTTACCTCGCGATTGCCGCTGACCAGATACGAACGGGGGCGGTAGCGGGTGAAGTCGTAGAAACGGCCCGGTCGATACAAACGTCCCAGTTCCTTGCTGCGCAGGTGACGTTCAATGCGTCCCAGCGAAAGGCTCCCCACGTTCCCCACGTCGATCCACGGACGCAGCACGACCAGCATGTGCGGGTCTCGCAGCTCCGGAACGGGTTCCGCTATGTCAAATTCACCGATGCGCATAACGGGGTTCACGGTAACATCGGCGATATATCGCGTCAAGGATGCGCGCCTGCTGCGGCAGGGTGTTTCGATTGTCATTGCGAGGAGCGGTAGCGACGTGGCAATCCCGTCAGACCTGTGCAGTCGAAACGAGATTGCCACGCTGCGCTCGCAATGACACACCCGATAATCGAAACACCTTGCCCACTGCGGATCCAATAGTTGCGGATGATATACTCGGCGGCATTAGAAGTAGCGACAGGGAGTTGACCATGGCGACGAAACGGAAAGGCGACGGGCTGCTGCTGGTGTATAGCGACGTGGCGCCAGAGCAGGACGACGAATACAACCGCTGGTACAACGAGGAGCACATTCCGGAGCGGCTATCGATTCCGGGGGTGCTGGACGCGGCGCGCTACGAGGCGGTGCAGGGCGGGCCGAAGTACCTGGCGGTGTACGAGCTGGAATCCTACGAGGCGTGGCACTCAGAGGAATGGCAGAAGTGGCTGCGGGAGCCGACGGAGTGGTCACAGCGCATGTCGCCGAGCGTGATCGGCACCGAGTACATTCGCAACCTCTATAAGCGGGTGCATCCGTCGGAGCTATCCGAGGAGACGGCACAGGCGGGAATGTCGCCGCTGTTGCTGGTGGGCCGGATGGGGATTCCGGAGCATCTGGAGGAGGCGTGGAACGACGCCTACAACAACGAGCGACTGCCGATGGCCCTCGATATACCGGGTTACATCCGCGCCCGGCGTTTCCAGGCAATGATGGGCGAGCCAAAGTACTGCACGGTGCACGAGATGGAGTCGCTGGCGGTGGCGGAGAGCGAGGCGTGGAAGGGTTGGAGCCAGATAGTGACTCCAGTGTGGACCCACGAGGTGCGGCCACACATGGTTCACGGCGAGGGGTCTCCGGGGATTTACCAGCGGATTTTTCCGGAGTAATTGCCCACCGTCGATCTGCCGGATAGACGACAGATGCCCGCACCCCAACCCTCTCCCATCAAGGGAGAGGGAGTTTCGTTAAGGGGTTAGTATCATTCAGGTGTAGAGCGAAGTGGTGATGTTTGCGCCCAGCAGCGTCTGGCCGGCATATTCGTAGTTGTTGGGCAGGCCCGAGATATGCTGTCCCGAGACGTGGAGGTCGCGGAAGAACCGCTCCAGGCCGACGGATCGGTGGATGGCATTCGTGCCGGCCACGTTGAACAGCTTGTCCACAATGTCCACCGAGCGACGTATGGCATGGGTGATAGCGAGGCGGGCGCGGATGGCGCGGTCGGACAGGTCGGGCAGCTGCCTGACCTGGGCATCCCACAGGGAGCCGATGGCGTCAAGGACGAAGGTACGGGCGGCGTCGTGCATGGCCTCGCATTCTCCGTAAGCGATTTGGACATAGGCGCGGTCGCGGAGCAGGGCCGGCGAGTTGGTAGTGCCGGAGCCGGTGGCGAGTTCGTGGAATGCGTCGAGAGCCCCACGGGCCATGCCCAGGGCGTTGGCAGCGGACAGGGTCCAGCTGAGCAGGATGGCGTTCTGTGGCGGACGGTAGAGGGGGCTATCGTAGTGGGCGATGTCTCCGCGTGTGTAGGTGTGGCGAGATGGCACAAAGACGTTGGAGTATTCGCAGTCGTTGCTGGCGGTGCCGCGCATTCCCAGGGTGGTCCAGTTGTCGATGACGGTTCCGGAGGAGACGGGCACAACGGCGATGCGGGTAGCGAGACTGCCATCGTCCGCGGCAACAGGGCTGCCGTCGGCGTTGAGCAGCCGGCAGTTCAGGAACAGCGCAGTGGAGTGGTCGATGCCGCTGAGATAGTTCCACCGTCCGTTGATCAGGTAGCCGTCCTCGGTGGCCGTGGCCGTGCCCTCTGGTCGCGCTGACCCGGAGCCGAGCAGGTTAGGCGGATCACCGAAGAGCTCCACGGCCGCCTTCGGCGTCAATCGGGAGACGGCGGCGGTGATGGCGGTGCCGTTGAAGACGCACCACCCGGCGGAGCCGTCAGCCTGGGAAATGGTCTCCACAACGCGGAAGGCGGTGAGCGGGTCAAGCTCCGGGCCACCGAGTTCGCTGGGAGCATAGAGGGAAAACAGGCGGTGTTTCGCCATGCGGGCGGCGAGTTCCGGGGGCAGTTGGCGCTCGTCGTCGATCCGGTCGAGATTGGACAGGATTTCGGGAACCAGGTTCTGTGCGACGCTGACCAGATCTTCAGGCATAAGAGAACTCCGGACGTAGTTTGTGGGCAGCCATTATAGACAGGGACGCGACGACAGCGGCGCGGCGGATTGGGGCTGTTGAATGCTGGGACGTGACGATTTAAGGTTGAGCGATGGTGCGCTTAATGGTACGATGACGCAGGCGATTTGTTAGTTCAAGTCGAGGAGGATTTTTGATGGCAGATCAAAACCATGATATTGCGCTGATGGCCCACCTCATGCGAAGGGCCGGGTTCGGCGCGCAGTACGGTGAGTTGGAAGCGCTGGCGGCCAAGGGGTACGACGCGGTGGTGGAGGAGCTACTGAATCCTGAAGTGAACGATCACGGCATGGATTTGGACGTGGCCGAAAGGTGCTTCATCGAGTGGAGCCACCAGACGCGAGGCGTGCCGGAATACTTCGCGTTCCGGATGATCAACTCCAAGTGCCAGCTTGAAGAGAAGATGGTGCTGTTCTGGCACGGGATCCTGTGCACCGCCGACAGCAAGACACAGAGCTACCCCACGTCCTACGACGAGATCGAGATGTTCCGGTCGTTCGGCATGGGCAGCTTCCGAGACCTGCTGGTGGGAATCTCCCGCGATCCGGCGATGATTTTCTTCCTCGACAACTGCCTGAGCCACAAGGGTGCGATCAACGAGAACTACGGGCGCGAGTTGCTCGAACTGTTCTCCATGGGTGTGGGCATGGACGGCGAGTTCAACTACACCGAGGACGACGTGAAGGAGTGCGCCCGCGCGTTTACCGGGTGGACCATCGCGAATAACATTCCTGGCCAGCCCTATGGCCGGTATCACGCGCAGTTCGTGTACAACCCCGAAGACCACGACGAAGGCGCCAAGACCTTCCTGGGCGAGACCGGCAACTTCAACGGCGAGGATGTCATTGACATCATAGCGAAGCAGCCGGCGACGGCCCGGTTCATCTCACGCCATCTGTACAGCTACTTCATCTCCGACGAGGCGCAGGTGCCATCCTGGATGGAAACGCCGCCCAGGGACATGGCAACCATCAAGATGCTGGAGGATGAGTACTTCCGCTCCGGCTACAACATCAAGGCGATGCTGCGGGCGCTGTTCCACTCCGACGCCTTCAAGAACGCCCGGTTCCAGCGGGTGAAGAGCCCGGTGGAAACGGTCATGGGAACAATGCGGCTGGTCGGCGACTGGACGGAGCCGAAGCCCGGTTTTGAGTTCATCTTCGACGAGATGAAACACATGGGCCAGGAGTTGTTCAACCCGCCTTCGGTGGAAGGCTGGCACACGGGCCAGGAGTGGATTGACGGCGGTACCCTGGTGCACCGCATCAACTTCACCGCTGACTTCGTCGGCAACGTGAACCAGCCGGGCGTGCGCGAGATCATTGACCGTCTGGCGGACGTCGGCCCCGTGCTTCCACCTGAGCAGATGGTGGACGAGACTTGCCGATTCCTGGGCCACTATGAGTTGGCCGACGAGACGCGGCAGATGATGGCGTCCAGCCTGGAGAAGGGCGGCACCATCCACACCGACACCGAGGAATTCGGCAATCGGGTGAGCGAACTGCTGCAAATGATTGTGGCGACCAAAGAGTACATTTACGCCTAGCCCATTCCATTACCGGCTGGCGCAACAGAACAAGAAAAAGAGCAAGCAATCCCAACGGGAGGAATAAATCGTGACCGCTACGAAGAAAGACCCGGTGTTGGTGGTACTGCAGATGTCCGGCGCTTTCGACGCGCTGAACACCATCATCCCTTACAGCGACCCGCTGTACAAAGATTACCGGCCGCACCTGAAGGTGGAGCCGGAGGAAGTGCTGGCGATTGACGGCAACGTTGGGTTCCACCCGGCCATGGCGCCGATCAAGGACATGTATGACGAGGGCAAGGTTGCCGTAATCCAGGGCATCGGGTATCCGAACCCCATCCGGTCGCACTTCCGCTCCATGGACATCTGGCACACCGCCGAACCTACCAAGATGTCAACCGAGGGCTGGCTGGGCCGGGCCATCCAGGACCTGGACCCCAACAAGGAAAACGTGCTGACCGCCGTAAACTTCGGTCGCGGACTCCCCCGCGCGCTGGCCGCGCCAGGCGTGTCTGTCGCGTCGGTGGGCAACCTTGAGACCTACGGCGTACTGACCGGCATCGACGGCGAGGACCAGCGGGCCGAGGCTCTGGACATCTTCTCGCGCATGTACTCCCCCATGGTGGGCAACGGGCCGATCAACGACTACCTGTCGCAGACGGGCCTGGACGCGCTGAAGGGCGCGGACATCCTGCGCACTGCGCCGGAGATCTATTCCTCCAGCATCGAGTACGGCGGCGACATGTTCTCCCAGTGGGTCAAGAACGTGGCGCAGGTGCATACCGCCGGCTTCGGCACTCGCGTCCTGTACACCGGCCTGAATCCGGGCGCGTTCGACACCCACGCCAACCAGCCGACTTCGTTCGCCAAGCTGTGGGGCGAGGTCTCCCGCGCGGTCAACGATCTGTACCAGGACCTGAAAGAACACGACGCCAACCAGGAAGTGGTGATGGTGCTGTTCACCGAGTTCGGGCGCCGGGTGCAGGAGAACGGTTCCGGTACCGATCACGGTTCGGGGTCTGTCGCGTTCGTGCTGGGCGACGCCGTGAAGGGCGGTCTGTACGGCGAGTACCCCTCGCTGGAGCCAGACAAGCTGGACGAGGGCGACCTGAAGTGGAACAACGACTTCCGCCAGACCTACGCCACGATCCTTGACAAGTGGCTGGAGCTGGACGACAAGGCGATTCTGCAAGGCGAGTTCGAGCAGTTCGACTTCATCAAGTAACCGGCCGTTTCCGGCCCCGCCACTCCGAGAGTGGCACGCATCAGGTAGGGGCAGGTTTGGAACCTGCCCCTACATCGCTGGCGGCAGTCAGTGTCGGCACAGCAACATCTACGCATAAAGGTGAATACAATGGTTACTGCGACTGAACTTGCGCCGGTAACGTTCCAGTACAGCCACGTCATCGGGCGGCAGGAAGTGCGAAGCGGCAACGGGTTCTTCAACCCGGTGGCGATCACGCGCGACGATAACGGGCTACTCTACGTGCTGAGCCGGGGAACCGAAACGCCGGCGTTCTTCCCCTGCAAGCGGGTGACGGTTTTCCACCCGGACGAAGAGGAAGTTGTGGCGGAATTCGGTCAGAAGATCCCACCGGAAGACGCCGACGAGACCACGCCCAACGGATCGTTCATGTGGCCCACCTCGGTGGCGCTGGACAGCCAGGGCTACGCTTACGTTTCCGACGAGTGGCTGAACCGGGTCTCAATCTATGACCAGGAGCACGGCAACTGGATCGGCATGTGGGGAATTCCCGGCGACGCGCCCGGCGAGATCAACCGGCCGGCCGGTCTGGCCTTCGACAAGAACGACAACCTGTACATGGTGGAAAGCCGTAACCACCGGGTTTCGGTGTTCACCAAAGACGGGAAGTACCAGTTCGGCTGGGGCGGCTTGGGCGACGGCGACGGCCAGTTCAACCTGCCCTGGGGCATCGAGATCGACCACAACGGCGACGTGTACGTTGCCGACTGGCGCAACGACCGCATCCAGAAGTTCGCGCCCGACGGGACCTTCCTGATGAAGTTTGGCGAGTCCGGCGACGGCGAGGGTCAGTTCAACCGGCCCACCGGCGTGGCGGTGGATAAGGACGGGCACATCTTCGTGACCGACTACAAGAACGACCGGGTCCAGGTGTTCCGCGCCGATGGCAGCTACATCACCACGATGCGGGGGCAGGCCGGCCTCTCCAAGTGGGGCGCTGAGCGCGTGTACCTCGATCCAACCATCGTGCAGGCCCGCAACCGCGCGTTGAACCTTCAGGAGCGAGAGGGCGCCTTCCAGGGCCCCATCGCAGTGGAAGTGGACGACGACGGCCACGTGTTTGTGCTGGAAACCGCCCGGCATCGGGTGCAGGTCTTCTCCAAGCAGACCGCGATGTTCGCCGGCGAACTCTGATAACCAAAGACAGACGGCTTCTTAACGCCACGGTGTTACCCGTGGCGTTTTGAATCCCAATCGGACCGCCCTTGCGTATGAGCAATGTGCGCGGGAGAGCATTGAATCGAATCCTGCTGGCCGTTGTTGGCAGGCAATGGTGGCGAGCCAACCTGCTGCGGACGCGGCCGGCGGTGGCGTTGGGCCTCGCTATCGCGCTCAGCGTCACGTTGAATGTATGGGAGCCAGTCAAGGCGCAGGATGGGACGCCGGAGCCTGAACAGGAAGTCGATTTCTGCCTGGTATCGCTGAGCGCGGAAGAAACGACATTGCGGATTGGGGAGCCGCTGCGCGTCTGGGTCTGGGGTGTCGGCGTAGAGCCGGGGAGTTGGGATCTGGAAGTGGACGGGGATGGCTCATTGGCCCTGAGGGGCGCTCGCCAGATAGCATCGTGGGGCGAGATGGTGGAGTGGACCTTCACAGGTGAAGGTGAAGGCCCAGTAACTATTTCGGCCAACATGACCTGCCGGGAACCCGGCAATGGCGGCGATTCTTTGACTTTGACGGTGTTGCCTGTGGAACCGGAAGCAATCCCTACGCCACAGTCCACTGCCGACTTTTGCTCGACGCATCTGAGCCTGAGCGATCAGCAGGTGCAGGTTGGCGACGGCTTCTACGTTTGGTTCGTGGGCGCAGGAGCTGAGGGTCGCAGTTGGAACCTGACGCTGGCAGGAGATGGGTCGGCGAAGGTGGTGGGAACCCGTGAACTCGACCCTGAATACGTTGAGTGGGAACTGGAAGCGGTGTCTCCCGGATCCCTACGGCTAACCGGCACGATGGACTGCGTGCAACCGGGGGAGGGGGCCAGTTCCAGAGAAGTCGTGATAACGGAAGAAGCGGGCCAATCCGGAGCGGGACAGATCAGGCGGATATGGACACCGCGCACGGTGGCAACTGTGGAAGGCGCGTTGCTCGTCGTGGCGCTGGCGGTATTGGCGCTCCTGGTGTACCTGCTGATACGGCGTCGTCGGTGAGCCCGTGCTTGATCGCGCTCGTCGGTGGCACGAAGGCGGCTACGCGCTGCCGAGGAAAACTTGGGTGAGGATGTCGGTGTCGCGGATGGACTGGGGTGTGCCGTTGTGGACTATGGCGCCCTTGTCCAGGACGTAGGCGCGATCAACGATGTCCAGTACCCCCTTGATGTTATGCTCGACCACCATGATGGTGGTGCCCAGGCGCTCGCTGATTTCGGCAACCTTCTGGAAAACCTCTTTGACGATGATGGGGGCGAGGCCGAGGGTTGGCTCGTCGAGCAATAACAACTCGGGGGAGGCCATGAGGCCCCGTCCCAGCGCCAGCATCTGCTGCTGGCCGCCGGACATCTGGCTGGCCACGTCCCGGCGCTTCTCGTACAGGACGGGGAACAACTCCATCACTGAATCCAGGCGGCGGGCCTTTTCCGCCCGGTCGTTGAGATACAGGCAGCCCATCTCGAGGTTTTCGGCGATGGAGAGGTGCGTGAAGACGCGCCGACCCTGGGGAACGAAGGCGATGCCTTCCTTGACGATTTGGTGGGTTTCGGCGGCCAGAGGCTGCTGCCGCCAGTACACGGTTCCCGCAACTACCGGAGCAAGGCCCATCACGGCCTTGAGGACGGTGGACTTGCCAGCGCCGTTTGGACCCATAACCGCGACGACCTCGCCGGCGTGGACGTCCATGGATACGTCGTCCAACGCGCGGACGGCGCCGTACTCTACCGCGATGTTGGTAAGTTCGAGAAGTGGCGGGTCGCCGTTCTGAGTCATGGTACTTTCCGAGATTGGGATTGGGGCGTCGGTGACAGGAGGTTGGTGCGGGGCTTTCACCCTCACCCTAGCCCGCTCCCTTGACGGGAGAGGGGACTGTCGAATTTTTCTGGGGTCTATGCGCCGAGATAAGCTTCGATTACTTCCTCGCTGTTGAGGACGGGTTCCACGTCACCGGCGGCAAGGAGAGTGCCGCTGTCCAGCACGATGATGCGGTCGGAAAGTTCCCGGACGATCTCCATGTTGTGGGAAATGAAGACGATGGTGTGGCCGTCTTCGCGCAGCTGTTTCATGATGTCTTTGACCCGCTCAATCATCTGAGGAAAAAGGCCGGCAAAAGGCTCGTCCATCAGGTAGGTATTGACGTTCATGGCCAAGGCGCGGCCGATTTCCACGAGCTTGCGCTGCCCATAGGACAAATCCTGGGCGAGGGAATCGCGCTTGTCCCACATCCCGACCTGTTCCAGGATCGCCTGGGTCTTTTGCCTGGTGGAGGGCCTGGCGCGCTCGAACAAGGACGGGAACAGCCGACGTTCGGTGAGCACAACCATGATGTTGTCCCATACGGTGATCTGGTCGAAGAGGCGCACCTCCTGAAAGGTACGGGTGAGGCCGTGGTCGGGGGTCTCGTGGGCCTTGACCACGCGGAGGCCCTCGCCGTCGATGACGACCATGCCGCCGTCCAGGGGCAGGACGCCGCTGAGCAGGTTGACCAACGTGGACTTCCCGGAACCGTTGGGGCCGACGATGCTGGTTGTGCCCTGGCGGGGGATGACCAGGGTCAACTCGTCCACGGCGCGCACGGCACCGAAGAGCTTGGAGATAGATTGGGTTTCCAGCGCGTAATCGGTCTGTTCAAATTGTATCGATGTCACAGGCGATACCTCCCTACTAGGCCCTGGGGCCGGAACAGCATGAGCAGCACCAGCAGGATGCCGAGAATGACCTGCCGGGCCTGACCGATGTACTCAGTGGGCAGGAAGGGAATGAAGCGCATGCCCTCCTCCAGCAGGACGAAAGCCATCGCGCCCAGCAATGAACCCCAGATGGTGGCCAGCCCGCCCAGTATCACGATGGCGACCAGCAAGACGGATTCGAGGAGGATGAACGAGTTGGGGTCGATGAAGGTGGTCCAGCTGGCGAACAGGCCGCCGGCGATGCCGGCCATCATGGCGGAAATGACCCACACGGCCAGCTTGTAGTGGGTGGCCTGGTATCCGAAGACCTCGATGGCCTGCTCGTCTTCGCGGATGGCGGTGAGCACGCGACCGAAGGACGAGGACGTGATGAACCATGAAAAGAGCATCGCCGCAGCGAGAAATACCAGGCAAAGCAGCAGAAATTCCAGTTCACCGTCGAAGTACCAACCGCCAACCTGGGGACGGGCTATTTCATGGATTCCGAACGCGCCCCGCGTAACGGGCCGCAGGTTCAGGAAGACATTGAAGGCTATGATGGCAAACCCAAAGGATGCCAGGACGAATATGTCGTCGCGGAAGCGATTGAACACCACGCCAACCAGTATGGCAGCAAGACCGGCCAGCAGGGCGCATATCGGAAGCGCGGCGAAGAAGGGCCAGCCGAAGGTGGGGATGGCCTCGGTCCGGAGTTGCTCGTAGGCCGGGTCGGAGGTGAGGATGGCCATGGTGTAAGCGCCGATGCCGAAGAATCCGATATGGCCGACGGAGAGCAGTCCGGTGAACCCGACGACCAGGTTGAGGCTGACGGAAAGGATGGCCCAGATAGCGAAGACAGTGCCGATGATTACAGCGAAGCCAGTGCCCTGCCAGAACATGAAGGCGATGGCCCAACCAATGATGAACAGGTTGGCCCATAACTCAATGTTGCCGCGGGCGTAGCGGGACAGTTCTCCCGGATTGCGCGCCAGCGCGGCCAGCTCACGTATGCGCTGCGTATCGACCGGCACGGAATCACCTCCGGGGCAACAGGCCCTGGGGCCAGAAGGACAGGAATAGTATCAGGAGGATGAAGGCGATGGCGTCTTTCCATTCGCCGGCCAGGTCCCAGATGCCGAACTGCTCGACGATGCCCAGGATGAAACCGCCCACGATGGCCCCATAGAGGTTGCCGATGCCGCCGACAACGGATGCGATCCAGCCCTTGAGCAGCAGCAGCAGGCCCATGCGGGGCTGCACGGCAGTGTCGTGACCGTTGAGGATGCCCCCCAATGCCGCGTACATGGAACCGATGAAGAACACGGCGGCGATGATCACGGTGGTGTTGATGCCGACTACCTTGGAGACTTCCTCGTCGTCGCCGATGGCACGCACCGCGCGGCCAAACGAGGTCTGCCGCAGCATCAGCCAGAGCACGGCGAAACCGGCCAGGGCTACCCCGATGCCAAAGACGTTGAATCCCTTGATGCGAGCGCCGGCGATCTTCCAGGTCTCGCTGCCGAAGGCGTTGGGCAGCGGACGCGGCGCGCTCTCGAACACGATGACGATGAACGCGGCAATAGCCAGCAGGACGCCAAGTGACGCCACCAGCATGATGAGCGGCGAGCGGGCGCGCTGACGCATATAGACGTAGAGTCCCCGGTAGAGGGCGAGGCCAACCGCTCCGGCCAGCAGACAGGACACCGCCCAACTGAGGTACAGGCCCGCGCCCGGAGCATTGGCGACCAGGTAGCCGCACCACGCGCCCAGGGCGGCGGCGGGAATGGAGGCAAGGGCCGCGAACAGACCTAGGCGGGCGTTGGGAAACACCGATTGTACGGACCACCAGGAAACGTAAACGGCAGCCACCGCCACCGCGGCGCCGACGGCCGGGCTCAGCATGATGTGAATAATCGCGGGATACGACAGGACGACGCCGGTGTAGCCGCCAACCGCGCCGGCCATCAGGCCGACGACGAAACCGATGGTGTTCGGACTGAAGCGACTGCGCAGACGCGGATACAGGACCTGGTGAAGAGTCCAGCCGACCACGCCGGCGACGATTGCAGCGAACACCGCGTTTACATAGACGCTGTTGACATCGAAGCGGCTGCCGAGGGCAGGGGAAGTCCGCAGGTAGAAGACACCATATGCTCCAAGGGCGGCGGCGGCTCCGTAGTAGAGATCGAAGAACCAGACAGTGCTGTACACCAGGGTGAAGCCCATGGCCAACAGGGCGTACACTGCGCCGACGGCGAGTCCGTTGAAGGCGAACTGCATGGCCTGTGGCGGAGACTGGCCGATCTTCCACGCGATGTAGGCGATGGCGGCCGTGGCCAGGACCAGGGCGAGCATACGAGTGCCCGGAATATTCACCAACCGGGGCAGCCCGCGGGCGGAGTCACGTTGAGTGGACACGGATAGGTCCTCACATGAGTTATTCAGGCATTTACAAGTGCGGAAATAATATCATACGGATTGACTTTGAAAGAGTCGCATGGGGGCAGGGTCTTCCGATTATCCGGCGTGTCATTGCGACCCCGCACTTGATGCGGGGGTGGCAATCTCGTTTCGACTGCACAGGTCTGACGGGATTGCCGCGTCGCTACCGCTCCTCGCAATGACAATCGAAAGACCCTGGCGTGAGGAGCGGTTGCAGTTGACACTGTGACGCGCATGGGGCTAAATTGGCGCACAGAAACCTTGTTTGCGAGGCTTTACGATGCTGAAAGACCGGATTCACGACGAACTGCTCTCCCCGGAGAACCTACGGAATCCCTATCCGTACTATGCCATGCTCCGCGAGGAAGCCCCCGTCTATTGGAACCAGAAGTTCGACACGTGGGTGGTGACGTCCTACGAGGCGGTGGTGTGGGCGCTGCGGCACCAGGAGCATTTTTCATCCGAGGTGTTCCTACGCGACGAAAAGCCGCCCAGCCCGCCGATTTCGGAAGAGGACTTTCCCAAGTACAAGTTCAACCTGGAATACATGAACAACTGGTTCATTCGCCGGGACCGGCCTGATCACCTGCGGATGCGAAAGACCGTGCATCCGGTATTCAATCCCAAGTACATCGACAACCGTTTCCGGACGATGGTGCAGAACATCATCCAGGACCTGCTCCAGGACTTTGACCCAGAGAGCGGCGAGATGGACGTTCTGAGAGACTTCGCCAACGCCATGCCGGTGCTGGTGATCGCCAACTGGCTGGGTATGCCGGCGGAGGACCGGGAGTTCATCCGCACCCTGTCGCGGCAGCTGCTGTCCCTGGACCAGGAATCGCCCGACCGGCACACCCGGGTCCACGAGGCAATCACCACGCTGAACGACTACGTGAACCCGCTGGTGGAGACGCGGGTGAGCGAGCCGTCCGACGACCTGCTTTCGGTCCTGGCCATCGGCGAGCGCGAGGGCGAGTTGAGCCGCGAGGAAGTGCTGGGCAACACCCTGCTGCTGCTCATCGCCGGCCACCAGACCACTATCAACCTGGTAGGCAACGGGACGATGGCCCTGATGCGGAATCCAGAGCAGTGGAACATGCTCAAGGAAGACGACAGCCTGCTGGTGCGCGCGACGGAAGAGCTGCTGCGGTACGACTCGCCGGTGAAACGGGCGCCGCGCATTGCGCTGGAGGACATTGAGCTGGGGGGCCAGAAGATCCGCGAGGGCGAGAAGGTGATGGTAATCATCAACGCGGCCAACCGGGATCCGATGGCCTTCGAGAACCCGGAGGACCTGGACATCACCCGCTACCCGAACCCGCACGTGGCCTTCGGCGGCGGCATCCACCACTGCCTGGGCGCGAACCTGGCGCGGTTGGAGGGGCAGGAAGCGTTCCGCGCCCTGACCCGCAAGTTCCCGCCCCTCAAGTTCGCCAGCGATCCGAACGAGCTGGAATACCACAACCTGCTGAACATCCGCGGTGTGGTGAGTTTGCCAGCGGAGTGGTAGCCTCGGCACCGGACGTTATCGCTACGTTGTAGGGGCGGGTTTGAAACCCGCCCCTACGATTGTCTCGTTTGCGGCGCGCGACTTGCGTGGTGTTGGTTTGCCTACGGCTCCATCATGCCGTAGCCGACGTTTTTGACCGTGCGGAAATAGGTGGCGTTGCCCGTTTCCAGCTTGTAGCGGAGACGGCGGATGTGGACGTCCACGGTGCGAGTGCCGCCGATGTTCTCCACGCCCCAGACGTTGGCGAGCAACTGGTCGCGGGTGAATACCCTGCCGACGTTTTCCATCAGGAACAGCAGCAGCTGGAACTCCAGCCATGCGAGGTCCACCGGCTTGCCGTTGGCGGCGACCTGGTAGGTATCCGGATTGAGGACAATGCCACCGACGCGGATTGTATCCGCCGATGCGTTGACAGCCCGGTGGCGTTGAGCAAGGCGCAGGATGCGCTTGATCAATTCCGACGGCGCGCAGGGTACGGTTACGAAATCGTCGGAGTCGTGATAGAGGTCGGGGTCGTCGAGGTCTTCGTTGGCGATGCAGCGAAGGACCAGGGGCGCCGATTCGTCATCTCGGCGGTCGGGAGCATCCAGCTCGGTATCCGATGAAAGGAGAAGGACGCTTGGAGAGTGATGGTCGGATACGGAGTGCATATCATAGGAGGGCTCGGGCCCCATCAGGACGATTGCTCCGGAGTCTGCGGTCGCAGCCAACGCGCCTTTCATCGACGCCCATTCCTCCTCCTCTCCCAGCAGGAGAACCCGGGCGGGATCGGGCTGGGCTAGCGACGAGGCTGGTCTGGCGTAAGTGATCATAACGCTGTCAACCTGGGCGGGTAGTGGGATCGTTCGAGACTGAACCACTGAGCATCATGCCGCCTATGGATTAACGCCCGATTACGAACCCGTTACGCTTTTGTTACAGACTGGGACAGTTTTACATGGATGCACAGGATAGACAGGATGCTCATGCGTACCCAGTTTGTCATTGCGAGGAGCGCAGCGACGTGGCAATCCCGCTGGCTGAACGTCGTCTCCTTCGGCGACGATATTGCCACGCTGCGCTCGCAATGACAGTTCGCGGAAAGTGGGTACGAGTGAGAGACAGGATGGGATTTTTTGGAGTCGGGATGGCAACAGTGGGCGCGCAATGCAGTTGTTACAAATCGTTAACCCCGGTGCAACAGTGTTGTGGGATGATGGATGCGTTGTACTTTTTCACTACATACCGGTCTGGATGCCGGCTTTCGCCGGTTCGACAGCAGATAGACCGGACAAGCGCATCGGGGATGGAAGGAAATGCTGACTGACGCGACAACGACCAGGCGCTCGCTGAACGAGTGCCTGAACGCCGATGGTTCCGTGA
Organism: Dehalococcoidia bacterium; assembly: GCA_965207025.1. GTDB lineage: Bacteria > Chloroflexota > Dehalococcoidia > Lucifugimonadales > UBA3495 > Bin87. Next base: position 582,417 of record OZ242258.1, read on the forward strand.
AACCGGTCTATCGCAACTTGATGGACAGCATCGACGGCCTGGGGGTCGTTGAGCTGCAACGCCGGTGGAGCGAGGCCAACCGGCGCGCCACGCTGGACGCTTTCACGTTCATGCTGGACCCTCGAGAGTTCCGGACGGTGCCCACCGACTGGGTGCCGAGGCTGATTCCATCGGACGAGTGGGACACCATAGCGAAAGGAGTGGCCCAACGGCTAAAGGCAATCAACCGCTTCCTGCTGGACCTGTACTGCGGCGAGCAGGACGTTGTGCCGCCAGACGTGATGTATTCCTGCCAATACTACAATCCAGAGTTGCAGGACTACCGTCCGGCCCAGGACGTGTTCGTGCACATCTACGGCATCGACCTGGTACACATGGGCAACGGGAGGTACGTCATCCTGGAGGACAACCTGCGGATACCGTCGGGCATCACGTACCAGATGAAGACCACCGAAATCGGCCTGAGAGCATTGCCGGAGATGGCGGAAGGCTACGACATCGTTCCTTACGACATCAGGGCGGCGTACCGCGAGATGTTCGCGTCGCTGTGCGACAAGCCCGACCCGGTGTGCGTGCTGCTCACGGACAGCAAGTACGGCTCTGCGTTTTTCGAGCACCGCTATCTGTCGGAATTGCTGGGCATCGCGCTGGTTGAAGGTTCGGACCTTTACGTTGGGGCGAATGGCCGAGTTTGGGCCCGGGCCATGGGCGGCGACTTCGAGGTTGACCTGGTGTACCGGCGGGTGGAGGACCTGGAACTGTTCGTGCCGGGATTGACGGAAGCATACCTGGACCATAAAGTTGTGCTGGTGAACGCGATGGGTACCGGCGCCTGCGACGATAAGCTGGTGTTCCTGTGGGTGCCGGACATGATCGAGCGCTACCTGGGAGAGCAGGCCATACTCGACCAGGCGGTGAGCTACGACCTGCGTTCTCCAGCCAACCGGGAGTTCGTCCTGCAAAACCTGGACAACATGGTGCTGAAGACCCGACAGGGGTACGGTGGCTTGGGAGTGTTCATACTGCCGGACCTGGACAAGGGATACCGCAGCCGCCTGGCGCAGCAGTTGATTGAACAACCCCAGGTGTTCATAGCCCAGGAGACGCTGGACTTCTCACAACATATTATTTTCGATGAGTCGAGTGGCGAGTTTGAGGAGCGCTACGTTGACCTGCGCGTGTTCGCGGTGCAGAACGGCCACGGGGAGGTGACGGTTTTCCCCGGCGGCCTGACCCGCGTGTCGGAGGCGAACAGCCGGGTCACCAACAACTCATCAGGAGGGTCATGCAAACCGAGCTGGGTGGTCCGTTAGCGCGGGAGTCAGTCCCCGTGCATTACGCCTACGTAGCCCGATACGAGTACTCGGATGTGGTCGTGCAGAACGACAACTTCCTCAGGCTATCCCCCTACGACGACCGGTACCAGACGCCGGCCGAGGGTGGCTGTGACATCTCTACGATTCCGGCGGGCCGCAAGATAACCTACCCCGACCGCCTGGGCAACGAGGTCAACCGCGTCAGGATAACCGCACCCCACCGGGAGCTCATCATTGCTGCTACCGGCCGGGTGTGCCTGAACGAGCGGACGCCCGCGCTGTCCGATATGCCGATGGAGTTCATAGCCTACGGGCTTGAGGCGCAGGAATTTCTCTCTGCCTCGCTGTTGGTGGATCCCGAAAGCGTGCGGGACTCGGCGCAGGTGGCTGTCGGATCGGCGTCCACGCTGCTGGACACCGTGCGGTCGGTGGTTACGTGGGTGTACGAGCACATCCGGTACGAGCGCGGGAACACTTCGGTGAACACCCCGGCCGCGGAGGTGCTGGAATCCCGGAGCGGCGTATGCCAGGACATGACCCACCTGTCAATGGCGATGCTGCGCGTCCACGGAGTGCCGGCCCGTTACGTCAGCGGCCTGCTGACTCGCCAACCCGGCGAGACCCACGCCTGGCTGGAGTTCCTGCATCCTGAGCTGGGATGGCTCCCTGCCGACCCAACCAAGGGGGCCGTGGAACTCAACGGCGCCGACTACCTGAAATTCGCGGTTGGACGCGATTACTCTGAGGTTCCGCCCGTGTCAGGGTCTTTCGTTTCCAGGGGCGAGGGATGGCTGAACTTCACTACTGCGGAAGTGTTTTTCGACCGGGAGACAGTATCGGTGGACGACGCGCTGGCGCTGCTGGACGGTTCGTGAACCGTGTAGGGGCAGGTTTGAAACCTGCCCCTACCGACAGACGACACTACGAAAGGAGTACGGTTGGATTATGGTGGAACCGAGGTCGATATCCGTTAGCCCGGACCGGTGGCTGACCGACTCCAGGGTGTACAACCTGATTTGGCTGGGACGCTGGCTGGAACGGGCCGACAACATCGCGCGGGTGATAAACACGTTTGCGCGCATCGCGGTGGAGAGCGGGGGCGACATGCCGGCGTTGCAGCAGTCGCTGGGCAACGCCGCGGCCATCCGGGGAATCCGGGTTGAGGACTCGGGAAGGTCGCTGGAGATGCTGCTCAAAGAGCATGCAGCGTCGTCCATCTACCATAGCCTGCACACCGCCCGCAGCAACGCCACTCACGTGGGGACGGTAGAGCTGATCCGCGCCATCTCGGAGACGGTGATGACGCTGGAAAAGGATGGCGCCATGCCTGCGTCGCCATTGGAAGCGCTGTTGCTCACGAATGAAGTGCTGGAACGCCTGGAGACGGTGTACAAAATCATTGACGACAGCTGGTTCCACCAGGAGGCGCTGTCGGAAGAAGAGGTGTACCGACGGTTCGTGCAGCAGTAACCGCTTTTTGGATTACGTGTTGAAACGACCAAGGTCAATTGGTGTATGATTGACATGCGGCTTGGGAGTGTAACGTGTTAACTGTGCTGGCGTTCGTGTCTGTGGCATTCATCTGCGTCCCGGTGCTGGGGGCGGGTATATGGTTGACCAGGACCGGGAAGACTGCCACCGTCAAGTGCATGGGAGCGGCGATCATGTGCTTGGGGAGTTTGCCGGCTCTCCTCATTCTACTTTTCTTCTACTGGATGCTTTTTCAATCGGAATAACCGGCAACCTACGCCCGGCAGCAGGCCGCTCGACAGGCGCGCAGCCCGTAGATGCAGTTCACGCAGAAGCAGACCAGGCGGGTCAAGTACCCATGTTGATGCTCCGGCACGTTTTCATCTTCGTGGTCATCAAGATGCCCGTGGGCGTGCCCGTGCTCATGCTCATCGCCGGCGAAGTTTTCGCGCCCTTCCTTGATGAAGAAGGGTATCAGCAGCAGACCGGCCACCGGGTCCGCCCACCACCAGCCGATGAGCGCGTTCAGCCCGATTCCCAGCAGCACGGCTACATCCTGCAGGTCGCAGAACAGGCTTTCGATAGCCTCCGCCCGCAGCGCCCGCGACTGCATCCGCGCCGCGATGCGCATCTTGCCGACGTATAGCGTCGCCATCACCAGCGCGCTGGCCACTACGATGATTACGCCGGCCAAACTCGGTTCCGGCCGGGGCAACCATCCCACCAGGCTGGCGACGGAATGCAGAGCGACATACCCCGCCAGCAGGAAGAAGGTGCATCCAATTAGCCATCGCGCCCGCCGCTCCGCCGCTTCCGCATCATCTCCATTCCCTTCCGCCCGCAGCCGCCACACCAGCACGCCGCCGGCAAATAGCTCAACTATGCTGTCCAGCGCAAAAGCCAGCAGCGATACGCTGCCGGCCTGAACGCCCGCCCAGAAGCCGGCGCCTGCCTCGGCCAGATTCCACACCAAGCCGATCCCGACCAGAATCAGCGCAGTCCGGCGCAGATTATCATGTTGCTGCATCAGAGTTACTCCCTCCCTCTGTAGCGCAGGTCAATTATAAAGCCTTCACGCCATGCCTGTCTCTCCCTCGCCCATCCTGACTACCTCTTTCCCGCTCATCCTGAGCTTGTCGAAGGACGCGCCTGCCGCGCCGTGCGCACGTTCCACCAGACGATCAGGGGCGTAATCACGATGGTAGGCAGCAGCCAGGGGATCCAAACCGGGTTCATGCTCACGTTGACCACCATCACGGCGGTAACGGTGGCGATGGTGCCGGCCATCATGTTGGTCAGGTGCCGCTGGATGCGCAGATGAGGGGCGGGACGGCGACGCGTCCCCCGGCCCTGGTTGAAGAACAACCCGTCGGCGACGCTCAGGGCCACCGCGATGAACCCAAACGCCACCATGGTGACCCAGTTGCCGCCGCCCGTTGTGGCAAGGACGCCGGCGTAAACCCACATACCCAGACCGGTCAGGCCCATAATCCCGGCGGCGAGCCAGTCCACCGGCTGTGGCCGGCGACTACGGTTGCGGGCGAAGCGCCAGCCGGCGAAGACCAGGTAAAAGCTGAAGATGGCGATCAGGAGCAGGAATACACTGGCGCCGAAAATCGCCAGCGGGATGGCGGTGAGGAATATCAGCGTCATCCCGCTGGCGTACACCCGGCCGGCGAGGATGTGAATCCGCCCGCCCTTGGCCGTAACCAGCGCGACAAATGCAGCGACCAGCGCGACGGAACCGGCGGCGATGTGGATGACCAATAGAACCAGAGCAAGCATGGCTGGTCATATGTACATCAGCCGCCACCCGATGACAAGCAATCAGTCAAAGCAGGTGAAGCTCAAGGCGGTTCTCCCCTCTTGCGCAGGGGCGTCGTCCGGGATAGAGACGTCGCGGTCGAAAACTCGGACGGGAGTGTTGCCGGCCACGTCCTCCAGCCGAGCTTCGATAACCAGCTGGTATTCCCCCTCGCTCCAGGGAACGGAAGGTGTGAACCACCAACTCCAATCCTGCGCATCCGACTCGCCTTCACCGGAAATCGGATTGCCGGTCCGGTCGGATACCCACAGGCTGTTTTGCAGCAGGGCGTGATCCAGCGGCCGGTTGAAATCGACGACCAAAGGCGCCCGCGAACCGGCGTGTGGCTCGGTGAGTCGCCACGCGGTCGGGTCGATGCGGGAGCGGAGGGCCGGGCCGATCCGATAGCGGCGCTCGGCGCCGGCCTGGAGGGGCTGCCCTTTCGCATCCCGAAAATTCGAGTCAACGGTTACGCTGACCGTCATGCCTTCCGCCAGCGGGTAGCCGAGCTCGCGGTTGGGCGCAAGGCCGCGCTTGATCCGGCCGGGGTCCAGCAGCAGGGTGAGTCTCCGGCGCTCCCGATCCCACAGCTCCGGATCGGGAGGGAGGAAAACACCCTCCAGGGTTTCGCCTGTGTCCGCGTCGCAGACCTTGATCGCCTGCGCCGCCCAACCCTCGCTCATGGGCGCGGAAAAATGCACGTACATCCTGAGCAGGTTGTACGGCAGCGTCGAGGTCGTCGGGTGGATACTCAGGACCTGGGCGGTTGGAACCGAGCCTATGGAAGGCCGGCGGATGGCCAAAATCTCGGTTCCCTGGGCGCTGTCGCCGGACTCAACCCTCAGCGAATAGCTCATCCCATCCGCAAACGGAAAACGGGGAACGAAGCGCACCGCTTCATCCTGCAAGGCGAATGTGCCGGCCACCGCCGGCAAAGCGGTACGATCTGCGCCGTGCCCCAGGGCTTCGGAGGGAAAGAGGGCCAGACGCCGGCTCAGTTCGCCGGCGTCTGGCTTGCGAAGTTCGTGGAGTTCGGTTTGAGTCCAGCCGGTGACCTTCAGAGAACTCCGCCCCTGGCATTCCACCCATTCCAGCAGCAGTTGGCGACGCTCGCTCACAGCGTGGCGGTGGCGTAGGTGTGCAGGTGGGTGTGGCCGTCGTCGTCCTGTTGCAGCATCACCACTCCGCTGCCGTTGAGGTTCACCATGCGCTTGACGCCGGGGTGCGGCAGCAGCTCACGCGGCACGCCCACTCCCGGGGTGACCGGATCCGCCGGGGATGCGTCCAGCGAATCATCGGGGACGGTCAGCGGCCCCTGTCCGTCGATGTCCGAGCACGCGATCTTGAACAGCGGATGGCGGTCGTTGCAAACCAGCAGGTATTCACCGCCGTCGTGTTCGTAGGAGATCAGGTCCAGCGGATGGTTATGGGAACCCAGCTCGGCGACGGTCTTGCCCATTACGTGCTTGCCGGCGTCCAAATCGGCCATCGTGAATTGCACCACCGGGGTGCAGGTGTAGCTGGCCAGGATGCTGCTGTTGCCCTGGTAGGGCACGAAGGCGCGGATGGGCGCTGCCGTCTCGTACTTGCCGTGGGAAACGTGGAATATCTCCAGCGAGTTGGATTCGGCCGCGCCGTTGAAGGGGAACGGGATGCGCCGGAAGGTGGATGTGAACTCCTCGTTGGAAGTTCCGGCCACCATGAGCAGGCCGTCCACGTAGGACATATCGGTGACGGTAACGGTGCGCAATTGCATCCTCGTGACCACGCGGGGGTCGTCCGCGTCCGCGGCGTCCGTGATGGCGTACTGGGAAAAGGCTACGTTCTCCAGCGCCACGTCGGCGATGGAGCCGCCGCCCGCGATTTTGAATATCACGGGGATGGCGGAGTCTCCGGCGCCGCGCATCACCGAGAGGTAGAGGTTGTTGGACGTCGGGTGAACGGCCATGTCGCGGATGGCCACGTCGTCCCTTGAACAGCCCAGATAGGACGCCAAGGAAGCGTCAATGTTGTCCAGGTTAACATCCTGGGGCGGGCCGTCGCCCGAGTCGGCCACGTCAACGGCGAATATGTTCGCGCCGACGTTGTCTGCGATGAACAGAATCCCCTGCGGGCCGAAAGCCAGCGGCCCTACGGATGCAATATCCGGCGTGCCTACGGACAGGCCGAGGTTTTCGAGATTTGTTGCGGTTCCGAGCTCAACCATGGCAACCTCCTTACGTTAACCGTCATACTATTGCCCAGAGTGTAGCATTACGGTGAGGCTGCGGCTACTAGGAATAGGAACCGATGGTCAGCCGGTACGCAACTGTATGCTACACTCCCAACGCGCCGCTAATACTGAAAGGAAAAGGCCTTTGAGAAAATACACGCTAATCTCCATTCTGCTTGTCTTGGCCGTAGGCTGGTTCGCTTGCGCACCCATCCAAGTTGGCCCCACACCGGCTGACGACACTCTTATACTCCTCACGTTGCCGCCCCCGACCCCCACTCCCACCGCCACACCGTACCCATTGGCAACGCCGACGGCCACTCCCCTTTCGACACCGACGCCCACCGCCACACCGTACCCGTTGGCAACGCCGACGGCCACTCCCCTTCCAACACCCTCACCGGATCCCGAAGCCACTCGAGTTGCCGAATTCCAGGAGGACGAGGCGAAAGTCGAAGAATTCCTCGAAAACTTCATCAGCATCTCGTACGAGGCTACCTTTGACACGTCAGGTGAGCTCAACGATGATGGATACCCGTTCGCGGCCACCGTCAACGGATGGATGAAAATGGGAACAACAGACGATCCCGCATCCCAGTTCTTTATGAAAATAGATATGACCAAGCCCATCAAACGCTCTATCGAAGTCGTCAGCCGCCCTAACACCCTCACTATGTTCCTTCATGACCTCGATGCAAGCAGATGGTACTTCATCCCTGAGAACTCCGCCGAGGTCGATGTCGGACCGATAGAGAACGCCAGCCACTTTCTGTTTTTCGGGCCCATGTTTCTTTCAGTCTTGCCACGTGAAGAAGCACAGCAAACCCCCGATGGATACATCCGCAAGGAATACATCCCCTTCGGCGCTTCGTCCACTACCGACGGCAAGGAATACACCCCCTTCGGCACTTCGTCCACTACCTACGACCAGGAATACAACCTTGAAACCTTTACCCTAACCGACCCCGACGGCAAGGAAATCATTCGAATACGCTATTTCGACCACAACAAGATCCACGACCTGGTTCGCTACGAACCGGTGGAAGAGTTACTCCCCAAAACCTATTGGGAGTCCCAATAGCGCATATCCAGGGTAGAGTTCGAGCCCTCGATGGGTCTGGCTACGAATAAGTTGAGGTCAGAGAATTCGAACTCCCGACCTCTTCTAAGCCCGGTCGAATTCCTGCCTGGCGATGCCCAGGTCTCTGCGGATGCCGTGGACGGTTCCTGTGGCCAGGTCCCGGTTGGCGTGTCTTGGAATAGTGGTTTCCTGATTGTTGGACGGGTTAACCCGGATTTCGTGGGAGCCTCCCGCCTGGCGTTCGAAGGCGCATCCCAGCCTGCGGAGCTTCCTCGTCAGCTCCCCGTAAGTCATACGGCTATGGAAATCCTGCCCTTCCCGCTCCGTGAGCGGGCTATCCCCGCCGGCAGAGGCTTGCCCCGCTCCTGGTAGGAGAGAATGAATTGCTCGGCCACCGCGGAGAGTTCAGCCAGGGCCTCGCTGCCCGTCTCTCCCCACGCCCGGCACCCAGGCAGTTCCGGAGTTTCGGCCATGTAAAGCCATCCCTGGTCCTCGCAGGGTTCGTGCAGGACGCATTCCAACTGGTACAGTTCCATTTCGTCCTCCCCGTGCGGATACCGCTGATCCATCGCCTCCCTGAAAGGTTTCGATTAGCGTCGGATTGGGCAACTTGAAGCCTAAAGCATAAATGGTGGGCCTAAGCATACCATGCTGCGAACTTTTCGGCGGGAGGTTCGAATATAGTGTGGTGGGCCCTAGTCGGATCATACACACTTTGGAGATGGTTCCGTCTGCCCTATCTGGTGGACCTTATCGATGGAGAACGACACAGGTCAAGACCATTCCATATCGCGGTCAACAAAGGGCGATTCTCCGACCGTCGCGGATCCTAGCGTCTTCGGCTGCCATCAATGCGATAGAGGGACACCATCAGCCTGCCGAAGACTAGAAAGAACATATAGCCGAAGACCCATGTCGTGTGCCACACGTAACCTACGTTCATACGGGCCAGCGCCTCTTCCCGGGAAAAGCCCAGCCCTGCGAGGTTGATTTCCCAGGACCACAGTAGATTGTGGTCCGGCAGAACGCTGGGCAGGTCCGGCGACAGGTATATCGCCAGAATGGCGCCTATCCCCAAAACCCCCGAGATCATCGCAATAACCGAAGTTGTAGAGAGCAGGAACAACCGGTCCCGCTCGTTGGGGTTGAAGGCCGGGTCCCGCAGTACCAAGAGTGCAGCGAAGGCAACGCCTAACACCGGCAATAGGACCGTCAAGTGTACGGATACCGAAATATTGGTAATCACGACGACCGTGACGTACGCGAAAATCACCGGCGGCAGCACTACAAAGGCCGCCCGGCGGAGGGCGCTGGTGCCGACGCTGGCGCCTGAGTATTGATGCCTCCATAGCAACTGAAACGCCAGCCCGGCAGTAGATGCGATCAGAAGGTTTAGGAGCAGGGCCAGCATGTAGGGCATGTTTGTGCCGGCGAGGGTCCCGATCGTATAGAAGCCGTAGTGGTCTGTGTGTATCCGGGAAAACTGCAGGAGCGGGGTGGTCAACAGGAAAAACAGCGAAAGCCAGAAGAACTCCCGTAGGCCAGCCTCGCGATCTCTGAGCAGGAACCCTTGCGCCAGGATGATCCCCATGGTGAAAGCTATGTAGGCTGTGGGCATCCAGCCGTTGTTCCACCCGAATAAGGTGAGCGCATACCCGCCAACAATGCACAGCCCCAGAGGGAAAACCCTCAGAATCCCAAAACGGACTCCGTCCTCAAGCATTGAGCGGGTCTTTCTCGATGGCGCTGCTAGGGTCTCGTGTCCGACGCCGGAAGCCGGTCCGGGGTCAGGCATCGCTCCGGGTTGAGCTAGGCCGGCACGACTCCCAGTGACGTGGCCCAATGCCGTCTGAAAGTCGGTTGCCAGCCCTGCCAGCAGCACGAGACCGGCTATCTCCGTGTGCGACAGATTAAGGGCTTCACCGAAGACTTTCAGCCTCTGAAGAGTGGGGCGGGTGTTGCCGGATTCCCACCGCGACACGGTGGCGTGGCTATGCCGCTCCGCGTATTCATTGTCTACCGACCCCATCCTTTCCAAAAGGGCTTCCTGCGTCAACCCTCGCCGACCGCCGCCGGGCGAAAAGGACTCGCGGTAAGACCTCATCAATAGGCCAACCTGGGCTGCTCTGGCTCGCTGTTCGTTACGACTCCACATTGGTCAGCACGCACATTCCACCTTTGGGATGTCAAAAAAACTGCAATGCACAGACTTGTCTACATGCACACGCTACTATCGCAGCGGAGGTCAGCAAGAAGGAACGAGGTTATGAACGCCTCTGAACAACTGCTCACATTATACAGGAGGTACGACAACATGCATGGCATTGGATTGCTCGTTTCCAACAACCGTTTGGTTCTGGTCTTGCTAATTGCTTCGGTGAGTACCGCGGCTGCTTTCGCGGCGCCGTCGCCGCCGGCTGCACTGGGTCAGGCCAACGATAGTCCGGCGACCATGGAGGAGTGCAAAGAGGAACTGGCCGCCGGGCGTGCGGTGTTATGCACGAAAAATTCCTTCTCGGTCATCACCACCATGGCTGACGGGACATACCACATCAACTGGAGTGAGTGGGCCAACCGGCAGAGCAACCTGGAACGCTACACCATCCAGAGGCTCCGGTTCATGTACCGCCACAACTTCCAGCTCGAAGCCGACGGCACCGCTGTGAACGACTGGGAACACACCGCGCCAGATGTGAACAGCTGCAGACCCTGGGGGGTTGAAAGGGACAGCACAGGGGTAGTGACCCGATGGGCCTGGTTCTGCGATGGCATTTCCAATGTCCGCGAAGACCCTTCGGGGGCACCGACGTCGGTAGAGCGGTTGGACGACGACTGGACGTCCACGTCCTGGACCGGCTCCCTGTTGGCGCCGGGACGCAAACATAACGTCCAGGTTCAGGCTCTAAGGATCCCAGGTAGCCAGACCGAGGCGCACCCAGACAACCCGCAGAGCGCCACCGACCGGCTGACGCAACAGGAGGTGGACGACAACACCCATAACCTGCTCGCCTCCGAGGTTGAGATGCACCTCTATGTGATCACTGCTTACTTCGGTGACGGGGCCACCCGGCGCAGCCACGGGCTCATCACCGGCTCGCCTTTTGCAGACAGGCAGTGACTGTTGGCCAGCAGGTCGGAATGGGCTTGTGTTTGACGCTGAATCGACAGCGATAGTAGTGCATGTGAAGTCGCGAGGGGACTGCGCCAAGTAGTCTTAACCCGCAAACCGGCACCAGTATTGGTACGGAAAGAGGGCGACTTTACATCCCATTGAGCTGTGATAGTGGTTGTCTCACAGTCCGCCGGGCCAAAGCTCAAAGACGGTTCTGTCTACCATGCACGTTGGTGGACCTGAGCATACTATACTACGAACTTTCCGCTGGGAGGTGCATCTGTAGATTAGAACGACTCTAAGGCATTGCCTAGCAGACAAAACGGCAAGTGCTACAATCAGGGCCAGCAATGCCAGCGCAAAGAAGATGTCAATAAATCAGTCGTGTGAATGGTCCATCCCCATGACAACCCCGACCAAGGGAATTCCCCATTGACCACCGATAAAGAGCAGGAGACGTTCATCCTCGTCATTGAACGTCACCGCAACGGGGCGTCAGAAAACGACGTCCGGGCCGCGTTCATGCGCTTCATGGAAACGGCGGGCATCGCGGACTTATCAGACATGACGACCGAAGGGCCGTCCGGAATCGGCAACCCCGGTCGGATGGACTTGTACGTTCACAACACCTGTATCGAGTTCAAAACCGACATCCTCCACCACGGTGCACCGAACCAGGGCGACGTCAACCAGCTGGACGGCTACGTCGAAAGCCTGCTCAAGGCCGGCAGCGACGTTCGCAACGGCATCCTCACCGACGGCGTCCACTACTTCCTCCGGCGGGTCGGCGAGCAGAAACTACCGCTGTCCGGCGGCGACACGCATCGCACCTTTGACCGACCAGAACAGGCGCCTCGCCTGCGGGAGTACCTGAATGGCATCATCTCCGCGCCGGCCGAAAACGTAGGCCCGACGGTGGAGAACCTGCAACGACACTTCGTCAGCGACTCCGACACCTTTCGCGCCGCCAACCTGCTTTTGCAGAACGCCTACGCACCCACCGCGATGACCCCACCGTCGCCGTCAAGCGCCGTCTGTGGCAAGACCTGTTGCAGGTCACCCTGGGCAAGGACGCCGCCGCCGACAACGTCGACAGCGACTGGCTCTTCATCCGGCACACCTACATCACCAGCCTCATCGCCACCATCATCCAGCAGCAACTCCTCGGCGACGTGTCCCGCCACGCCTACGAACGGCCTGACGACCTGCTCAAGGGCCGCATCCTGGCTGAGCAGTCCGACCTCCACGGCATCATCGACGCCGACCTGTTCACCTGGCCCACGGAAATCGGCGAGAGCGCCTATCTGGTGGAAACCGCCCGCCAGGTGGAACGGTTCAACTGGGCCGACCAGCCCCGGGAGGTCGCGCCCACTCTGTACCAGAACGTCATCACCCAGGAAGAGCGCAAGCGCCTCGGCGAATACTACACTCCCCGCTGGCTGGCCCAGGAAATTACCGAGACCGTCGTTGACGACCCCCTCAATCAGCGCGTCATTGACGCCAGCTGCGGCAGCGGAACCTTCATCGAAACTGCTGTTGAGCGCATCCTGGAAGAAGCCAGCGGCCTGTCCCCCACCGAAACCCTGCGCGTACTGCAAGAAAACGTGGCCGGCATCGAGGTGAACACGCTCTGCGTCGGCGCCTCCTGCGATGATAGGCAGATACTTTGCACTGTCACTTACCCCATGCTTTTTACAGGTGACTTTTTTACCCGGTGGAGTCATACATACCGATCGGGTGACGAAGACTGCCGCAAGTCCGGGGGAGTATCGGCCAAAAAGATATTCAGCAACCGCGGCAAAGACTTCATGGAGAAAGTTGCAAAGCGCACGGGAGGCACGTTCTTTGGACACCTCCGCTGATTGCCGCCGAGCGTCTGGCTCCTCCGACGATGGGAAAACCGCTCCTGCCATCGATTCTACGGCGTACTGAACTGCACCAATATGCTGTCCGCGCCGCCTTCGTGCGCTTCGTGGAAACGGCGGGCATCGCCGACCCGGCGGACATGGCGACGGAACCGGCCGGCCAATGCCGGAGACAAGGCCCTAGGCATGTGCGGGCGGCGCTCCCCCCCGACAGGAAGTCAGGCTCGGCAGGCCAATCTCATCGTCAACACCGCGCCCCAACTCACGCTGCTGTTCTGATGATGGGGGAGTCTCAGGCGGCCGCCTGAGATCAGGATTTCTTAAGGGCAGGCGTCAATTGCCGTCTCATCGCTTTTGAGCGACTCGGCCGTTTTGGCCGTAGTGGTGTGTCCTGACGCGCTCCACACTGCCGGGTAGCAGCCTTTCAGGTCGGGAATTTTGTTGATGCGGACAACCTTCAGTGTTCCCGGGTGGTCGAATGTGGGGAAGGCTTTTTCGAATTCGTTGTTCTTGAGTATCAACGTGTTCAGGCGCAACTGCCCCAACCCTGCCGGTATGCGACCGGTCATGTCATTACCGGCGAGGTTCAGTTGTTTCAGATACTTGAGCTTACCGATACTCTTGGGTATGGGACCAACCATGTTGTTCCCGGAGAGGTTCAGCTGCCTCAGCGCAGTCAGTTCACCGATGCCCTCCGGAAGGGTGCCCGTCAGTATGGACCTGGTCTTTTTGTCGGTAGTGGACTCTTTGTAACGAGTGCTGGGAAGGTGGATTCTCCGTACCCGGTCTTTGTACACCGTTACGCCGTACCAATCGGCGATTGGCTTATCAGGGCCCCAGGTGTCGAGTTTTTCCACCGCCGGGCCGTTGGGCGACGTGCCTCTGACTCTGTTGCCGTTTTCATCCGTGCCCGATGGCTTTCCGGCCAGGAAGAACCGCTTGATGCTGAGCAGGGCGGTGCAGTCGGCCACCAGGGCCGTCTTTTCCGCCGGCACCGCCGTTCCGCAGACCGGAGCCTCGGCCTCGGCCGTTTCGGGTGTGGCCACGAGGGTGAGAGCAATGACGGGAACGAGGACCGCCGCAATGAGGGCGGGTATTAACCCCAGTTGGAGTTTCGTGTTGGGGCTACGCCAGAGTCGCAACATCGTGTTACCTCCTAGTTCAGGGTGTTCGTCAGCTGCCCGGCGAGGCGCACGGGAAGCGCGCGTATTGTACACAAAAATTTGGTGATTTCCGGTAAATATATGGTTAATATATTGCGAATTATCAGGTGAATTAACTTGCTACACAGCGTCGTCTCCGGCGTGACAACGTGCTATACTGCGCGCCCAACCACCCGTTGCCGGGAGGCGCGTCACATTGAACCGAACCGAGGAACCGGAACGCGATATCCATGAGCCGGGAGACCGCCTGGCCCGCATGACCCGGGCCAGCATCCGCATCACCGAGACGCTGGATCTGGACACGGTGCTGCGAGGAGTGGCCGAGGGCGCCTGTTTTCTCACCGGGGCACGCCGGGGTGGCATCACGGTGCTGGACGACGGCGGGCAGTTGCAGTCGTTCATTACCTCGGGCCTGACGCCGGAGGAAGAAGAGGCGCTGGTAGGGTTGCCGGGCGGCCTTGAATTGTTCGAGCACCTGAGCGGGTTGTCCGAACCCATGCGAATCTCCGACTTCTCGGACTACTCCAGGGAATTGGGCCTGCCCCAAGTAAATCCGGCCTTGGGGTTGGTGAGGGCCTTCCTGGCGGGCCCCATCCGGCACTTGGGCCGACTGGTGGGCAATTTCTACCTGTCGGACAAGGAGGGGGACGCCGAGTTCACGCCGGAGGACGAGGTGATGCTGGCGCTGTTCGCATCGCAGGCGGCCCTGGCCATCGCCAACGCCCGCCGCTACCGGGATGAACAACGGGCCAGGGCCGACCTGGAGACGCTGGTGAACACCGCGCCGGTGGGGGTGGTAGTCTTCGACGCCAGGACCGGGGCGCTGGCGTTGAGCAACCGGGAGGTCCAGCGAATCTTCGACGGCCTGCGAGAGCCGGGCCAAACTCCGGAGCAATTTCTGGAGGTGCTGACATTCCGGCGGGCCGACGGGCGGGAAATCTCCTTGGCCGAGTTTCCCATGGCCCAGGCCCTGAGCGCCGGCGAGACGGTGCGGGCCGAGGAAATCACCATCCAGGTGCCCGACGGCCGTCGGGTCAACATCATCGTCAACGCCACGCCAATTATCTCGGAGGCGGGCGAGGTTGAGTCCATGGTGGTTACCGTGCAGGACCTGGCGCCCACGAAGAAGCTGGACCGGCAGCGGGCCGAGTTCTTGGGCCTGGTAAGCCAGGAGTTGCTCGCTCCGCTGACCTCCATCAAGGGTTCCGCCGCCGCCGTGCTGGATGACCTGGCCCGACTGGACCCGACGAAGGCCGGCCAGTTCTTCCGCATCATCGAATGGCAGGCGGACCGGATGCGGGGACTGATTTGGGACCTGCTGGACGTGGCCAGCATCGAGGCGGGCACGTTGTTCCTGGCTCCCGAACCGACCGACCTGGCCTCGCTGGCGGCGCAGGCCCGGGCGGCGTTCGTGGAGGGCAGAAGCGCCAATCCGGTGGAGATGGACCTGCCTCCGGATTTACCCCGGGTGGCGGCGGACCGGCAGCGGACACTCCAGGTGCTGAATCGCCTGCTGTCCAATGCCGCCAGCTACTCTTCCGAGGGCGCGGCCATCGTGGTGAGCGCGCGGCGGGAAGACCAGCACGTGGCGGTGTGCGTGGCCGACCGGGGCCGGGGCATACCTTCCCAGCCGCTGCCCCTGCTGTTCGACCGGCTCTCCCGGCGGGAGCCGGGGGACGGTGGCAGTGGTGTTGACACCGGAGGATGGTCCCTGGGCCTGGCGGTGTGCCGGGGAATCGTGGAAGCCCATGGGGGCCGCATCTGGGCCGAAAACGACGGGCCCGGACTGGGGTCGCGGTTCCTGTTCACCTTGCCGGTCGCGGAGGAGGCCACCCCATCCGGGGCCGGCTCCACGGGCCCGTCCGCGCCCCGCAACCGGCGGTCCGTCCGCGGACAGGGGCGCGTGCTGGTGGTGGACGACGACCCGCAGACGCTGTGGCATATCCGCAACGTCCTGACGGAGGCGAACTACAGCCCGGTCGTCACCTGGGAGCCGGATGAGGTGGAACGCCTCATCATGTCGGAGCGGCCCCACCTGGTGCTGCTGGGCGGCGGCGAGCTGGGCCTGATGCAGCGGGTGCTCAATGTTACCGACGTGCCGGTGGTGCTGCTGTCCGGACCGGGAGGGGATCGCAACTTGGCCCTGGCCTTCGAGACGGGCGCCGACGACTACATCGGCAAGCCCTTCTCGCCCACCGAGCTGGTGGCGCGGGTGGGGGCGGCGCTGCGGCGGCGGGAAGCTCCGCGTCGGGCGGCGTCCCGGGAATCCTTCCAGCTGGGGGAACTGGCCATCGACTACGTCCGGCGGCGGGTTGAACTCGGCGGCCGGGCGCTGACGCTGACCGACACCGAGTACCGGCTGCTCTGCGAGCTAGCGATGAACGCGGGACAGCCGCTGAGCCGGGGCCTGCTGATGAACCGGGTCTGGGCGGCCCGGGAGACCACCGATTCCAGGGTGGTGCGGGCGTACGTGAAGCGGCTGCGCCAGAAGCTGGGAGAGAGCGCCGGCAACCCCACGTACATCTTCAACGAGCCTCGCGTCGGCTACCGCTTGGGGCCGGCCAGAGATGAGGAAGACGCGGCGCCATCGCCTGCCTGATCGCAGCGGCAAATGCCCGAAATTCCGGCGGGCGCGTTCACTCGGAGATCGCGGTCGGGGTGACGGTGACGGCGTCCGAGAACTGGCTGGCCAATGATTCCCCCCGATAGGCGGCGATGACGAAACCGTATGTCGTGTCGTTTTCCAACCCGGTGAAGGTGTGGCTGACGGTGGCGGAATTGCTGCCCGGCATGGGGGTAATCGGCG
The DNA here is from genome assembly GCA_965207025.1 of Dehalococcoidia bacterium. Classification (GTDB taxonomy): domain Bacteria; phylum Chloroflexota; class Dehalococcoidia; order Lucifugimonadales; family UBA3495; genus Bin87. Next base: position 599,246 of record OZ242258.1, read on the forward strand.
CCATTCCTATCCGGAACAGGTATCCATCGATCTTCGAATCATTCGGATTGGTCCAACTCAGCGTTGCCTGTCCGTTGCCTGCGGTGACCGTGACTCCGGTCGGTTTCGCCGGCGATCCCTCGCCAGTAATCGGCGTGGCGATGACCGCGTCCGATTCCGGACTCATGCCATTGGCGTTCCAAGCGCGGATTTTGTAGGTGAGCGGAACGCCGGGCACGGGTGGATGGTCCTGGCAACCCGCATCGCTGGGAGGCGGCTCGCAGATCTCATACTCATCGGTCACAAACGGTCCCCAGGGCTGGTCGAACCACAGCTTCCCATCGTCGTCCTTCACGATTTCGTCTGCGTACATCTCTTCCCATTCTCCGGCATGGCCCCCGCCGCTGACCAATCGCTCGTAGCGGGGGTTGCTGGCGTCATTCGGGTCGGTCCAACTCAGCCGCATATTACCGACGACGGGGGTGACGGCGAGCCCGGCCGGTTTCGCCGGAACGCCTGCGGTCGGGGTGGCTTTTACCTTGGCGCTCGGCCCGGTGCCGGCCTTGTTGACGGCCCGGAGCCGGAAGGCGTACTCCGTGCCGTTGGTGAGGCTGTCGATGGTGTGTTGCTCCAAAAGGCCGCCACTGTTGGGGATGTCGGTCCAGGGGCGGGTCCCAATCTTCAACTGGTACTTGGTGATGGTTGGGACAATGTACTCCAAGTCGGAGAGAGACCAAATGAGGGTAACCTTCCCGTCGCCGCCGAGGGCCGATAAATCTATGGGTTTTCTCGGCTTGAAAGTTTTGACGGGCGTGGCCTCGACTATTTGGGACGCAGGACCTTCGTGAACCGCATCCACTGCCCGGATCCGGATCTCGTAGGACGTGTCATTTTCCATATCGTGCAGGACGTGGGTGGTCGTATCGGAACTGCTGGGGATCATGAGGTACCAGTAATCATCCCCCTTGAACTGATATTCGTACTCGACGATGGTGGGGTCTTGCGGATCGTTCCAGGACAGCACTACCACGGTGTCCCCGGGGGTCGCTACGAGCCCGTTCGGCTTGGCCGGCGGCGACGTGTCAACTTTGTGGCCCTCCTGCGCGCCGAGGGCCGGGTGGGCCGGATTGGCGTCGTTGTCAGCGCCGTCCTTGATGGATGCGCCGGTGGGTAGCGTGAGTTTGTTCGCCTGAATCTCGACACCGTCCAGATCGGCGTCGTTGGCCGCCACGGTGTAGGTGCAGACCAGCGAGGTCCCGGCGGAACCGGCGACGCAGTTGGCGACCTTATCGACGCTTCCGACCTTGATGGTGAGTTTCGGTGTCCCGCTGACGGTGATGAGCTCGTTGAAAGTTACGGTCGCGGTGATGTTGTCGCCAATCTTGTAGGTCTTGACGAGACCAGGATCAGAGGTGATGGCCGGGGAGCCGACGATGGTCGGGCCGACCGTGTCAACGTCGTCCGAGATGGTTACGGTTGCCGGTGGCGTGGCGGAGGTGAGGGTAAGGTTGACGGAGCCGCGGGCGCCGTCGCCAGTGGCGGTGAAGGTAAGTATTTCATCTGCCTCGTCGTCGGTGTCCGCTGTGGGAGTCACTGTAAAGGTAGTGGAGACGCTGCCCCTCTTGTTGCCCCAGGGGATTGTGATCTCGAACTGGTCCGAGTGGTCAACATCGACCACGTCGCCGGACAAGCCGTTGACCGCGACTGTGACGAGCGAACCCGAAGGGTTGGATACGAACCTTTGGTTAGCCCATGCCGAGCCCGGGTCCAAAGTGGCCGTAACGGTGATGTTCCTGGCGCCGCCGCTCTCGGAGAGCCGCACGGGCGACGGCGTAAGGGTTACCGTGCCGGTGAGCGAATTGCCGTGCAGATGCAGCCCAAATGCCTCCCATACCGAGGTCAGTTTGGCGTACTCGGCGGGAATCGGTCCGGTCAGGTCGTTGTCGTCCAGGTAAAGGACTCTCAGTTTTGACAGATTGCCGTAGTGAGGCGGCAGCGGGCCGCTCAGTTCGTTGTTCGACAGATTTAAAAACTCAAGGTTCGCCAAGATGCCGAGTCTGCCCGACAACACGCCACTCAGTTGGTTGTGTGACAGATCCAACGTGGCAAGGTTGGTCAGGTTGCCCAAACTGATGCCGAGTTTCTGCTGCGTCGAGCTATCCGGCAGCGCACCGCTCAGTTGGTTTTTCGACAGATCCAATTGCTTAAGGTTGGTCAGATTGCCGAGTTGATACGGCAGCGCGCCGCTCAGCTGGTTTTCCGACAGAGTCAAATACTCAAGGTTGGTCAAGTTGCCAAGTTGAGACGGCAGCGCGCCGCTCAGTTGGTTTTTCGACAGATTCAAATCCTCAAGGTTGGTGAGATTGCCGAGTTGAGACGGCAGCGCGCCGGTCAGTTCGTTGTTCGACAGATTCAGCGTCGCAAGGTTGGTGAGATTGCCGAGTTGAGACGGCAGCGCGCCGTCCAATTCGTTCGTATCCAGATGAAGATGCTTCAATTTGGTCAGGCCGCCCAGCGAGGTCGGTATGCTGCCCGTTAGTTCGGACGCCCTCAGGTTCAGGTACGTCAGTTCCGACAAGCTGCCGAGCTGAGTCGGGATACTGCCGCCATCAACTTCGGATTCCAGGAATGCCCGGCCCAACAAACTGTCCGAACCCAGCCGGGTAACCCGTCCGTCCTCGACAGTTATGCCTGCCCAGCTGCCGATGGCGAGAGTAGTCGCCCAGTTCAGGGTTCCCGTGCCACTCAAAGATTCTTTCGCAGCCAACAGCGCTTCGCAGTCGGCGACCAGGCCGGCTGACGAGCCGGACGGCGTCGCGACGGTGTTGGCGCAGGTTACCGTCGTTGTGGTTCCCTGCGAGGATCCATAGAATTCCGATGTGCCGCCGATTGGCGGGAGCGCCACGGTGTTGGCCGTGGTATTCTGAGCCGTTTTGCCGGGGCTTTCGGGGTCAGTGTAGGACGCCACCGCCCGCAGGTAATGCCCAACGTCGTCCTCCGTGGGGGTATAGGAGCCGGCGATGGCGCCGTCGATGTCAGTCCAGGTGGTCCCGTCGGCGGAGCGGGCCCAGGACCAAGAGAGCGCGCTCACGCCTCCGTCCGGGTCCAGCAGAGCGGCCTTCACGGCGCTGCCCACTTCGGGGGCGGCGGATGCCATACCCAGGCTGACGACGCCCGGCTCGTCCACGTTGCTCACGGAGACGGTTACCGCGATGGTGTCGTCAACGGTGTCGTCGGCTTCCCCGGCGGCGTTCTTGCTATCGGTGACGGTAACGGTTACGGAATAGCCGGACCTGGTTTCGTAGTCCAGGGCGTCTTTGACCGTTAGCTGGCCGGTGGCGACGTTGAAGTCGAAGCTGGCGGCATCGGCGCCGGTGAGGGCGTAGGTCAGGGTGTCACCGTCGGCGTCCTCAGCCGTAATCGGCGGGCCGACGTTCTGCCCGGCGGGCGCGTTCTCCGCTATACTGCGGGCAACCGTTTCATCTGCAAACTGCGGCTGGCGGTTGGTCGGCGGAGCCGGCGTTGGTTCGGGCGGAGGCTCGTCCTGGGAGCCGTTCACCTTGTGGCCAACCTGATCCGGCAGCCGCTTGTGCTTTAGCCTGGCCGCGTTGCCGTCGGCGTCCGCTATGGAGCCTCCGTTCAGCTTGAGTTGGCTCTTGCCGATGCTGATGCCGTCAGCGTCGGCGTCGTTGCCCTTGACCGTGTAGGCGAAGCTCAAGCGGGTTCCCTCTCGTCCGGCGCTGTCGTACCTAGCCCAGCGGACCCGGTCACCGACGGCTATGTGCAGGCGCGGCTTGCCGGTCACGGTCAAGGGCTCGCTGAACGTCAGCCCGACGACGATGGTCTCGCCGCGACGGTAGGTGTCTCCGCTCACGGGACTGGAAAGCAGCTTCGGCCGATGCGTGATTTCAGGCCCGGCGAAGCCGTCCACCTTGTGGCCGGCCTGGTCCGCCAGCCGCCTGTGGTTTAGACCGGCGGCGTTGCCGTCGGCGTCCGCTATGGAGCCTCCGTTCAGCTTGAGTTGGTTCTTGCCGATGCTGATGCCGTCAGCGTCGGCGTCGTTATCCTTGACCGTGTAGGTGAATCTCAGGAAGGTGCCCTCCCGCGCGGCACTGTTGTATATCGCCCAGCGGACCTGATCCCCAACCGCTATGCGCAGGCGCGGCTGGCCCGTCACGGTCACCGACTCGCTGAACGTCAAGCCAATGATAATCATCTCGCCGAGACGGTAGGTGTCGCCGCTGGCCGGGTTGGACAGCAGGACGGGGCGAGCGTTGATTTCAGGCCGGGAGGTGTCGTCCTGGGCTAGGGCGAAATCAGCGGGCGTCAGCGACAGCAGGGCGGCGGCCAACGCCAGCGTCAGCGCGAAGAAGCCCGGGATGGCCAGCAGGAGCCGTGGGCTGCGAATCCAGCTCAACCTGGAGAACGGTCGATCAGCGTTTAACAAAGTTATATCCCTTTTTTCACAATTATGGCGCATAAAGTTAGCGCGGGGAAAATGCCATACACCGGGGAGAGGTGTCAAGGGTATGGGCTTGCCGGTTGCAACGCGAACGTCGGCGGGACGCCGAATGAGCACGCCGCCCATGGTGAAACCGGGCCTGCCGTCGGCGGGCGATTGGCTACCGCCTTGATCGCCGGGTCATCGCCATGTAGAATCGGCGACCGAACGACGAGATATAGTTCACGTAGCATTCATCTAAAATTCATAGCCGATAGAGGATAACCAAAACAATGATGCGATACATCGGACGACTTCATCGAACGAGGGTGCTTTTTGTCGGAGCGGCGCTGGCGGTGGCGGCGATTGTGCTGGGCTTTTACGCGTCGCCGTTGGGGACGGTGAGCGCGGTCGGCAACGGCGCCCAATCCCTGAAAAGCCGGTGCGCCGAAAACGGCGCCGTGCCTGACGGCAGCGCCAACGCCGGCCTGGTGAATGATTGCTTTACCCTGCTCAAGGCCAAGGACAAGCTAAGGGGCAGCGCTGCTCTCAACTGGTCAACTGATATTGCGATGTCGCAATGGAACGGCCTTACCCTGGGAGGCTCTCCCCTGCGGGTGACGGAACTGGACCTCAGGCGGCGGGAGCTGGACGGCGCCATCCCCAGGCGTTTGAATTCCCTCGAGCAATTGACCCGTCTCGACCTGAGCGAGAATTTCCTGCAGGGTGAGATACCCGCGCGTCTGGGCCGGCTCGCCAACCTTCAGCGGCTGCACCTGGGCACCAATAAACTCGAGGGCCGTATCCCCGGGGAATTGGGCAACCTGTCGAACCTTGAGTATCTCAATATCGAGCGCAACGAGCTGAACGGTCGCATCCCGCCGGAGTTGAAAGGGCTGTCCAGCCTGCAACAGTTGCGACTTAACAACAATAAGTTGGGCGGCCGCATTTCGTCGGAACTGGGGGAGCTGTCCAATCTGCAGACCTTGCGTCTTGACTTCAACCGACTCATGGGGCACATCCCTGAGGAACTGGGCGACATGGCCAAGCTCCGGACGCTGAGCTTGGAGAACAATAGAATGAGCGGCCGCATCCCCCCGGAGTTGGGCAACCTCGCCGAGCTCAGATCCCTGGTGCTGTGTGAAAACGAGCTGACGGGCGGCGTTCCGGCGGAACTGGGCAAGCTGGCCAACTTGGTTCACCTGGACCTCAGCACGAACAAGCTGAATGGCCGCATCTCGCCGAAGGTGGGAGACCTCGCCAGGCTGAGGTGGCTGGATTTGAGCGAGAACCGGTTGACCGGCCGCATCCCCGGGCAGGTGGGCAAACTGGTCAATCTTGAGCGGCTGGACTTGAATCAGAACCGGCTGACCGGCTGGGTCCCCGGGCAGGTGGGCAAACTGGTGGAGCTGGAACTGCTGGACTTGTCGGACAACCGGCTGAAAGGAACCATACCGGCAGAGCTGAGCAGCCTTACCAATACGCCCCAAGTGCTGCTTGACGAAAACTCGTTTGAAGGATGCGTGCCGGCAGCCCTGCGCCCGATACCCGTGGTATTTGACCCCGGCCTGTCCTGGTGCAGTGAATAGCGGCAGCGGCGCCGTTGGACCGGTCGCACAACCGGCTGATGGGACGGCGTAACCGGCGGCGGCTGTTCCGCAGCCGGACGGCGCTCTGCTCCATTTTGCAGGCCCCCGGAGTTGGCCCGGGGGTGTTGACAACGCTGTTTTTGGGCTGGCAATATCCTTTTGCGGTTAAAATACCGCGCCTGATACGTGAAAGAACAGGACATAGATCGGTTAAAAATGTCCGGACAAGGAAGGTTCCCCATGAACCTCGCGCGAGCCAGTCCACCCTAGACTGAAATAATCGTCGCCCCCACTTGAAGAAGAAGTAGGGGCGATTGGGCATCCGCCGCCAGGACGGGGACGCCCTCGGCCAGTAGGCCACTGAAAATTGTATCAGCGGTTGCCGCGGGGTCAACGGACGTCGTTACGAGAAATGTTGTAGCACGCCAAACGTCCTACCGTCTTAGGCGGGACATCCCCGGAGGCAGCCGTTTTATGCTCCGATACCCGTGATCTCGGCATGATGTAGAGCCTCCAACCAAGAGGTGCTACATGGCCATTTTCGATGATTGCAGCCGTCTCCGTGCGATCCGCAATGCCCGGTTACGCGCTTGCTTCGTGGTAGCGATTGGCCTCACGCCGCTATTCACCCTGATGGTGGCCTGGGGCTGGCATGCCAACGTCGGGGTAGTGGGAGGCCAGAATACTGATCAGGCGCAGAACTCGGGTGATTCCCGCGCTATTGCGTCCGTAGGTGAAGCCAACTCAGTCGCGGCGCTGGGTGCTATTCCCGCGCCGTCACCATCGTTGGTCCCGTTCAGATCCATGGACGTGGGGCATGATCATGCCTGCGGCGTGCTGACCTCCGGCGAGATTGCCTGCTGGGGCAGAAATCACTGGGGGCAGGGATCCCCCCCGGACGGGGAGTTCAAGTCGGTCAGCGCTGGTTGGGTCGCTTCCTGCGGGATACGTGCGGACGACACCGTAGTGTGCTGGGGTCAAGGTGTGGAAGGGACACCAGAAGACACCGCGTTCAGGTCCGTCAGCGTTTACGAGGACACTGCCTGTGGGATCACTCTTACGGGATCCATCATGTGTTGGTCAGGCAGCCCAGCCCATCAGGTGCAGGCAGACGGTTCTTTCCAGCAGGTCAGCGTCGGGAATGGTCATGCTTGCGCCCTTAAGACAGATGCTACGCTGCACTGTTGGGGTAGAAACGACCATGGGCAGGCCACTCCACCGAGCGGCTCGTTTCAGTCCGTTTCCGCCGGAGATATTCAGAATTGCGGCCTCCGCGCGGACGGAACGGTTGCTTGCTGGGGCGCCGACTGGCACGGACGATCGTCTCCCCCACCTGGCACATTCCGGCACATAGCAACCTTGTGGGATTTCTCATGCGGCATCCGCACGGACGGCACCATCACGTGCTGGGGTGTCGATGCCCATGGACAAGGTAATCCTCCCGGAGGCACCAACTTTCAGGCAGTGGGAACCGGCAATCAGTTCGCCTGCGCATTGAATACGAACGGGACGGTGGTCTGCTGGGGCAGCGACCTTGACGGCAGGGCGTCGCCTCCTGGTGGCACCCGTTACGAACCGCCGAACGTCTCCAACATCTCGATATGCAGCGGTCCCAACGCCGGAGAAGTCGTCATATCCTGGGACGCGGCGCCCCGGGCCACGCACTACCGCATCGGCTACGTGAACATGGTCCAGGACTATCCGCGAGCCAAAGCCAGCGTTACTGGCGAGTGGATTGAGGCGTTCATCTACGTTGACGTGAACGCGTTAAACGTTCCGGTGAGCAACGACGGGCGGGCGCAATACGCCCTGCGTCGGTTAGCCCAGGGAGACCGGCACGCCTTCACCGTGTTGACCAGCGACAACGTGGTCAATACCGCCCAGACTCTCAGCGGAACGTACTATTGGCCCCAGAACCCGCGCTGGCAGTTTTTGACAGTCGCAGACCCGGAGCCAGGCTGCGGTGTCGCAGTTGCCGCGGCGGCGCCGACCGTACAGCCGGGAGATTACGACGGAGACAACGACGGTCTGGTTGAAATATCCAACCTGGCGCAACTGGATGCCATCAGGCATGACCTGGACGGTGATGGCTCAGCCACTCACCCCGACCACGTTGCCGCTTTCCCCAGTGCCCTGGTTGGCATGGGCTGCCCGGCAACGGGCTGCACCGGCTACGAGCTGATTGCCGACCTGGACTTCGATACCAACGGAAGCGGACAGGCTGATGCGGGCGATGCCTACTGGAACGACGGATGGGGCTGGACGCCCATCGGCGACCCCGACGAGGCATTCCGCTGGAACGCTGCTTTCGACGGCAACGGACACACCATCTCCAACCTGTACATCAGATGGGGCGATACCGACTTTGTCGGTCTGTTCCGGGCTGCCGGCTCAGGCAGCGCGGTCCGCAACGTGGGACTGGAGGCGGTCAATGTGACCGGCAAAAGCAGAGTGGGCGGACTGGTCGGCGACAACAGGGGTGCGGTCAGCAACTGCCATACCACCGGCCAGGTAACCGGCAATGGCAACTATGTCGGCGGCCTGATGGGAGCCGGCAACCGGCCGGTCGCCGGCAGCCACTCCACCGCCAACGTAACCGGCGGAGGCAGCGATGCTGGCGGCCTGGTCGGGCACATCGGCGAGGGCGGCTCAATCATCTCGAGTTATGCTGCCGGCGACGTGGATGGCGCAGGCAATAACGTCGGCGGGTTGGCCGGAAGTATCGGCAACAATGTCACAGTCAACGCCAGCTATGTTACCGGCGCCGTGTCCGGCAAAAACTACGTCGGCGGCCTGATTGGGAACAGCAGCCCGGGCAGCGCGATCACGGCCAGTTACGCCACAGGCAATGTGACGGGCCGCTACAGCGTCAGGCGTTTCCGCACCAGCGCCAACGTGAGAAGCGTGTCGAACGGCGAAAACGTCGGCGGATTGGTGGGGTACAGCAACGAGACTGCGATCACTTCCAGCTACGCCAGAGGCAGCGTCAATGGCGGCGACACTGCGGTCGGCGGTCTGGTTGGCAGCGCTTCGGCTGGAACGATCGCGACCAGTTACAGCGCCGTCGGCGGCGCATCACACTATGCCGCCGGTGGCAGGTTGGAGAGGAGGGGTGTTGGTTTGGTTGGATCGACTACAGACGAGACATCAGTGATCGACAGCTACTGGGATACCAACCTTTCCGGCGAAGCCGGTCCGGGAGGCAAGACCAGCCGCGAGTTGCAAAGCCCCACCGCCAACACCGGCATCTACGCCAACTGGAACCCCGACTGGTGGGATTTCGGCACGTCGTGGCAGTACCCGGCCCTGAAGTACGGCGGTATGGATGTTGCCCTCCAGCGCAGCTGATCGCGGCGGCTGGTTCGCCCATGGCCGACAATCAACTCACGAAAAACGTACAGCCCTGCGCCCCAAGATGAATGTACACAGACCTTATCCATTCTCTACTCGTAGGGTTTGCCGCCCAGGGCGAGGATGCAGGTCAAACAGAGGCTAACTATGTGGCGGCTATCCGATTTTTCCATCTTGCTCGGGTTGGTTTTGCTGGCGGTCGCCTGCGAGTACATCCCCAGCGAAATCGGCGGGGGCGCGTGCTGGTACGAGGGAGAAAGGTTCACGCACGTCCTGGATGCGGAACAAAACAGGTGGACGTGCACCCGTTCCGCATCCAGGACGAAGCCGGCAACGTCCGCCACCTATGCGTCATTGAACGAGCTGGCGTTAAACCATACGATGCCCGCGCTGAAGGCAGCGATTGGTACAGCGACCTGATGCGCCAATATGGCCCTGAGTTCGGATTTTATACGCCAGCAGGCCAGCCAATTACTGCTAACGGCGGAGCGCGCTACTACGGGCTGGATGTGTTTGCAGCAACGTGGGAATGATCCGAAAGGACATCACGGTGAAAGGCTCGCTATGCGGCATTCCCGGATAGCATCTCTGCTGATAATCTGTCACGCGACCCGATTGGCATGCATGCTGCCTCGGCAAGCATCGGCCCCTGCTTGGGGCCCACGCCCCGGCAATCATAGTCATGGTTCGCAAATGACCGCTCTGTTCAACATGGAAGCCGCGCTCCTGTTCCCGTTGTTGCTTGTATTGGGTAGCATCGCAAGGGATTGTGGGGCCATTTTGCCCACATACCCGCGGATGAAAGTTGACGGTAGGGTGGTATGCTGAGACCGCGACAACCACGGGCGGGCTACGTCGCCGTAAAGGGAAAACCGCAAAACTCGGTTATTTTGACCGACGGGCGTAGCAAGAGCGATGGATGGACATACAACAACTGAGAGACGCTTACTGCGACATTTTACCTATCGGGGGTATCTTCCCGGTAACAGACGCATTAGTCTACATAGGAATCGCGGTCGCCTTGGGGACTCTGATAGCGGTACGTTGCACCGGCACGATTGTAGCCTGTCTAGCGCCTGTTGGTTTAGGCGCTCTGCTGTCGATAGCTGTACTGCTTGAATGCCAATGATCATCATCAGCAGCAAGTAGACGAGCACGACCACCAAAACGACCATCACTGCTGCCGAATGCATCTTAGGACCTCCAGGACGGGAGAGGATGTCGAAGTGAATTGATACCCATTCTACTGCAAGACCGCCAATTCCGGGAGTCCGTAACCGTCCCGCGGTAACGCGCCTGGGGACTGCGCCACTCGACATGGGAGAATTGCATAAGGGAGCCGCACATCGGCGGCTTCCGTACATTGTAGGATTGTTCAAGTAGGAAACAGCGCGGCGCATCGCTGCCATTCTCTTGTTGACGAACCAACTTCTCGTATACTAAAAATGAAGATGTGTTCAGAAGTGTTGTGCAGGAAAATACCCTCGAACACTTCTGATCAATCGGCTGAAAATTCAATTTCCGGGGTCTGTGCTCAATTTGTCAACACACTCTAGGGAAGCCCTATCCACTTCCGGTGAAGCCGACAACGCAAGGCCAAGCAGGAATTGGAAGGACGCGGCAAATCCAGCGTCTCCGTGAATACCGAGGAGACGAGATCGGACGTTCTCAAGAGTAGCGTTTGCGAGCCCACGAACATCTCCGTCGGTTGAGGCCGCATCCGCCATGCCTCCCACTACATCCTGCCACCGCTTTGTTCGCGGTAGTGCCCCTACACGCTCATGCCCCATGAGAAGTGCGCTCCATCAGGTTTAAGGGCGTCGTGCTGGGTCGAACACGCAGTGCCCCCACTCCTACTAAATTCGCGTTCGCTGGGCTGTTCAAAGTCAGTAGAGGCTTGCCGGAAGCAGCGAGTTTGCGGGCGAATGATTCCGTTTTGCTTCCGGGCGCGGCGTGGGCGATGAACACTTGGGTAGCCAACGACGCCACCAGCTCGTTTCGCCGGGCTGCGCTCTCCGCTGTAGCCCGGCGGACTGTCTCAGGGAAAGGCGACAGGACCAATATCTTGCCGTCTTCCAGGCGACCACGCCAGTCGCGGGGAACTCGCATGTTGTCGATCCCACGTGCCGGGCAGATGACCAAGGGCTGGTTGCCCCGCAGCAATAAGCGCAGGCATTCCTTCTCAATCGGCGTCTGGAACCCGCCGATTACGGCTACGCCCGCATCGCGCATCGAACGAGCGAGGTCGCAGGTCTTGAGGATGATGTCGCCAGGGCATTGAGCCGAGCAGAAGAGGCGGTCAGCGGCTCGTCAAGCAGCTGAAGGTTGCCCTTTGACTTGAACTTCGGGAGCTGTTCCATGGCAGACTATCTACCGCTAGCGCGATGTCTATACGAAGGGCGGTAAGCCTCTTACCCATTCGATTATCTTGATCGCCGATGCGATAGTGGGGAGGGCCTTCGTAGCCTGCCAGGCAGTCGCTACTCGTCTCCAGATGCTCGTTGACTGGTCCGGCGGAGGAATGGCATCGAACTCATTGGCAAGCATCTCGGCTGACACCCGTGCCACGGTTTCCGCAGCGTTGATTCCCCGGTCCAGGGAGAGCAGCCCGACTCTGTTTCTTATATCCTGATGCGTGTTGGGGAAGAAACGGCTGGGGGCCGACACTATTTCCCGGTGCAACGCCACAGCTCCATCTCCATCGTCAACTACGGAGCCGAGTTGCAGGTCAAGAGGCAAAACAGGCTTGCCCTGGCTAATCATCTCTGTCCCGGCGGAGTAGGTGCCCTTGCCACCGCCGATGGCGAGCATGGCATCGGCCTTTTCGACCATCACTTTTCGGTACTCGCCGCCGGTGAACACCTCTCGCCGTATAGGACAACGCTCTATGACGTTTCGCTGCTCCAAATTCCTCAGCAAGCGCAAATTATCGGCATCTATCTTCGACTCCGGCGCTTCGTCGGACATGACGACCCTCGCGTATGGGCGGGTGTCTTCTGTTGTGGTTTCAGCATAGTTCTCGACCTCACGCAGGGCCAGCCAGTCGAAAACGTGGGGCACCCATGTTCGTCCCTGGTGGACTCCTCATCCCCCGCAAGCACCACGAGGCCGCCGCCCCGTCTCAGCACCTCGCCGGTGAAGCTCCTGACGAAATGGAAAGCGATGTCCAACTTGTCAGCGAAACACGAGAGGCTGGCGCTGCCGGATAGCATTATGAACTTGCCGTTCATTGGTGATTTCCGGCCTCAATTCCCTTCACAGAACAGGGAGTTGAACTCTGCCTTGGTAGTGCAGGAGTTGACCCTTCCCCGCATCTGTCCCAAATGCGTTGAGGCCCGCCTGCGTGCTCTAGAATCCGGCGGCCCCAGGTACTCATCAACGTATCTGGACTGCCCTGTGGTGTTAGTGATTGGCTGCATCACCGCTGTCATGGAGTGGGTGAGCAAGCGGGTGAGCATGGCCTTCGGGTCTTGAGCGCTTTGGTAGTTCCTGAAGGCGTCGATTGCCAAGGACTCCAAATGATACCCGCGGATCTTCCAATCCTGGCGAGTTATGAAACAATCTGCCATAGCCTTGGCGAGTTTGATGACCGGCACCACCCTGCCGTTTCTCGCGTGATTGACCTCGCTGAGTTTCTCGGCAAATCTCTCAGGGTGTACGACGTTACTCCATCGCGTACTACCGGGTTCGGCAATCCGAATTCCGCCGGTACTTGTCCGGATAGCGGGCAGTACCTGGATTTCCACGGCTCCAGAATATCCGACCGTAACCGCCAGGTTGCCGGCAGTTACGGGATTCTGATTCAGTCGCCGTTGGATAGTGTCCCGCACGTAATCTATGACCCTCGCCGGAGGTTGGTTAGCCAGCGAAGACTGGTTGACTACGAGAAGAACGTCCACGTCACTGAGACCGGTCACGTAGGTGTTCCTACGGACGGAGCCGCCGAATATGGTCTGCACCACGTGGTTGCCTTCCTGCCGGAGGATTTCACACAAGCTTTCGAGACGCCGGGCTACGGCCTGCTGGTTCCTGCGAGCGTACCTTGTCAGCAATTCCTCGCAGTAACGGTTGAAGTTGTCATCCGGCATAATTCGTGGTCCTAATCGTGGCTAGCGGAGGTCATCTTCGACGACTACGGGCAAACCCTAAACGCGGCCAAAGTCGGCGTCTTCCCACGTTTCCAGAGTCGCAGGGATGAGATCCATAATCGGCCCGCCGGTGGGCAGTATCAACGGCCCCATGATTCCTTCTCTTCCTTCAAGTAGACCGCTACGTCCCGTGGTAGGCATTCGTATTGCTGTTTTTGACCATTGCCTCAATGAAATCTACCGCTGAACCAAGGTACATTGCCAATCTGGCCATTACGTCCCTGAGGTTTTCCAGATCTACTTGCTGCATGGGGACTTTCACCAAGTACGTTTCTTCAGGGTAGCGAAGGGCTATAGCATTGGGATCGAAGTCATGGAATTCTGAGACGAGCTTCCCGACTGTCATCAACGTCTCTTGATCTTCTGCCCCCAAGTCCACCTCCAAACGAGGCTTCAGTGTCTGCCAGAGACCTTCAAGGCTGTGTATCTTGCTGTGATGGTCCTTCCCATAATCTAATACGTTGTAGAGGCTTGAGATTTCTTTCAGCTTCAACTCAACGTATTGCCGATAGCAAAAGATGATGGGGAAGACAAGCGAGTCGTTCCTGTGCTGGTGCGCCAAATGATCAACGATTATGTCCGCAGCTTCAAGGTATCCATTCGCGAAGAAAGGAAGCTCTGCGGGAAGCATATGAGATCTCAAACTTCCGTGGCCGCCTGAACGGAATAGACTGTCTCCTTGGTGCGGGGATTCCACGTAATCCATGCTCTCTCCTTTCTGTCACCCCTCCCGCCCCATGCGGTACTTGATGTCGTAGTTAATGATGAAGTCCAGCTCCTCCTCGGTGAAACCGTAGTGCTCCGCCAGCACGCGGTCGATCTTGTCTACGATGGGCTTGGACGGCTTCTGGTCAAACTCGTCGTAGATGACTTTGCCCGTGGTTTGGTAACGGGTCTCCTTGCGCCGGCTGCGTCTCTTGAAGCTTTTCATAAGCTCATCGGTCAATTGGGCTAACTGTTTCTTGGTGGCTTGCTTCATTCGCTCCAGACCGAGAGGGAAACTCTCGATTTCTCTGAGATTAAGGTGTCTGCTGTCAGACAGTAAGAGGAACCACCAGTAGAATAGCGAACTGTTCAACGCTGCAACCACCACGCTGGCGTCCTCCTCATGGTCAAGGCTTAGGCCCTTCACCTGCGTTGAAATCTGCTCGCCGTCGCGTTCGTTCCAAAAGTACGGGATAAAGTCCGTCGCTCTGACCCAGTACCGAGGCGCGTTGTGATAATAGATGGGATGCGCGCTCCCACTGCCAAGGGACGGACTAAGGGGTGCCAGGCGCTTCAATTTTGCAAGCACTCTGCTGCCCAAGAGAGAGTCCAGTTTGGGTACCGAGCTTGTGAAGCTAAATGGTCCCGGGTCTATGTATTCCACGTCTTGAAATAGCGTTGGTCGTTTGCCTTCATGCCACCGGTGGTACCTGGAGGAGAACGAAGATGCGCCGCCATCAGCCCTCCGAGCAATGTAGATGCAGAGCCTTTGATCAACTCCCTCAAAAAGTTTTGACGGGCGTATGTCATAAGTGGATGACCACGTCACGCTATCGTCGAAGAGAACAGTCTGAACCTTAGCCATTCGGCCAGTGCAAATTGCCGAGTGAGGAACGATCATGCTGGTGCATCCATTGCTGGAGCACAGTCCCTTGTTTCTCTCAACCACAAAGGCATAAAGATTCCCGCACGGCTCGGTCTTGTAATCCTTCACGGCGTATTCGCTTTTTACCTTGCCGTATTCTACATACGGCGGGTTCCCAATCACCACGTCAAACCCGCCCTTGCTCATGATCCCGTAAAACTCGACGAACCAGTGGAACGGCTGGTGGCTGGCGCGCCAAGCGTCGTAGTCAACAGCTTTCTTGGGATCAACACCATATTCGGCAGCGAGGTAGCGGTCCAGTTCCTCGCGTAGGCTTTCCAGCCGAGAGCGCAGGTCGGCTTTGTGTTCGCCAGTTATTTCTCCGCCTAGCGTGGTCTGCTGCTCACGGAACATATCGAAGGCCCGGCTAGCGACTTCCGCGTCCTCTTCAATACGCTCCAGCGTCTTTCTCTGCTCTTGGTCCAAGGCGCGGATTTGCTGACCTCGAACGGTACGCCGGACTTCGGGCCTGGGCCGTTCCGAAGTCTCGGTGATGGTCATGGCCCGGCGCACCGCATCCTGGGAGGTAAAGCCGACCAGGGTGTTGCCGGCGCGGATGTTGAAGTCGATGTCGGGCAGCGGCTCAATCTGGTCGTAGCTCTCCAGTTGGGCCACCAGCTTCAGGAACAGGCGCAGCTTGCAGATTTCCACCGCCTCTTCCATGATGTCCACGCCGTGGAGGTTGTTGAGGACGATAGACTTGAGGGTGAAGTAACGCTCGCTGGGGTGCCTTTCAACCTGCGCCAGAACGTCGCGGAAATCACTCAGGGCATTGGGGCTATGCGGACGCTCGGAACGTTCCAGATCGTCGAGGAAGCCACGCATCCCCTCCAGGCAAGCGGTGTAGAGGGGCTCCAGGATGTTTAGCGCGGCGAACAGGAAGGCGCCGGAGCCGCAGGTTGGGTCCAGCACTGACACGTCACGCAGGGCATGCCAGAAGGCGCGGAGCAACTCCGGCCCCTCGCTCTGGGCGATGACATCCCTGGCAAACCGCTCCATATTCAGGTTCAGGGTGATGAGATCGTTGACCTCCCCCACCTCGCCGGCCGCCAGCTTGGAGCAGACTTCTTGATAGCGGGTGCGGCGGGCTACGACCTCCCGCCAGGTCTCGGTGGGGAGGGCGTAGTCTTCGGGAGCGGGCCGGTTCCAGTCGCCGCGCTTGGATATATCATCTATGCCGGCGACAATCGCGTCAGGCAACTCATGGGGCACATCCAAAGGCTTGAGGTCTTCCGGCTGTCGCGCATTCCAGGTGATGCCATGACCGACGGCAGGGTAGATGTAGCGGTCTGGCTCATCCTGCAAGAGACGCCAGACGCCGCCGTCCGGCCCAAAAGCTACGGGGCATTCCTTTTTCGCCGCGTCGAACAGGAACGGAATGACCGTGTTGCGCGAGATGTAGCCAGTGATGTCCTCCTTGGTGTAGTAGGCGCCCATCTGCTTCTGGTTGACGTACTTCTCGAAGATGTAGCCCAGCACGTCCGGGTTTATCTCGTTATCCTCCCGGTAGGGCCGCTCGTCCAGGTGCCAGCGGTAGTCGTCAAAGAATTTGAAGACCCGCTCAAAGGCTTCGTCAGGGATAGCGATGTTCGAGTTGTCCCTCTCTAACTCGTGAACGTCGAACAAGCCGCCGTTGAGGAAAGGAACCCGGCCCAGCAGGACAGCCAAGTCGGGCGCACGTTGAGTTTCGGGTTGGCCGAGGCCCTCGTGGAACAGCCCCTCAGAAATTCGTAATAGAACAGGTGAAACTTGCCTTCACCGCGCTCCTGTCTCACCTGGTCCAGCTTGTTTCGGAGGTAATCTGGGTCTCCGTCCATGAAGCCCTGCTTCTGGACGAAGTACACGAACATCATGCGATTGAGCATTAGGGAGGCGTACCAGTCCCGGTCGCCCTGGGCCATGATGCCCTCGATGAAGTTCCCGAAAGCGGTCAACTCCGTCCTGAACCGGTCGTAGAAGCGCCTGGTTACTTTTTCAACATCCAGGGCCGCGCGGACGCGAGAAGCGACCAGGGCGATGTTCAGCGACGGCTCTTCATCCAGCGAGACGAATAGCGGCTGAAGGCGCTGGAGCAGGGCTTCCCCGGATTGCCCGGCGTAGTAAGTCTGCTCACGGCAGGCGGCGGGCTTGCCGGCCTCTCGCTTGACCCACTGCCAAACCTGGAGGGTCTGGCCGGCATCGACAAAGATGATGAGGTGTTCATAGGCCAGCTTGGCGATCTGATTCTCGATCTTACGCCGTACCGGATAAGCCGGGACGGAACCGTCTGCGCCAGGGCCGCAGACGTAAACGACGAACCCGGCTTTCTCGGCAACAGGCTCCAAAACATGGTCGTGCCCATCGAGGTGGACGCGAACCGCCTCGGCACGATAGTGATTCCATCCCAGACCTTCTACCAACAAGTTCCGGAGGTCAAAGGACTGTAGGTAGGGGCGGAGTTCGTGAACCTGTACTTGCATCAGCTATCCCTTTCCTTCCGTGTCGGCAATGACGTCTGGGATGGTCACGATTGTGATGTCGTCACTAAATGGCGCAAAGTCGGTGCCGTTTTGCGTAAGCAGGGTGCGGATGCGATGCACCATCATAGTGGCGACTATGTTGGCGTCGTGGAGGCGCTTTCCGTGCAGATTGTGGGTGGTAGCCAACTGGCGCAACTGCTTGGACACTGCTTCGGTTTCGTCATACAGTTCAAGGTGGCGCAAAAACTCACTCACGTTTGCTTCCGCCTGGCCTGCGCTTAAACCCAAGCCGTTGTCTGCGACGGGTCGAGTGGCCACCACCAAGTACTCTCGTACCACCTGTCCACTGATGGCTAGGCGTTTGTCCAAGCCGATGGTACCAGACAGGAGTTTCAGTGCCTCGCAGTGCAGCTGACGTGATTTGTCTGTCGCGGTCAGCAGCACATTCGTATCGACAAACAGAATCTCATCGACCATCGTCATTATAAATTTCGTCCCTGCTCCAGGAGCCTTCATATCCCGTCGAGACCGTCACTATCCCAAGAGAACGGCGGTTCGGCTCCGGCAGGCTATGCCCATTCTCAAATAGCCCCAGGGAACAGATAATTCGCGGTTCCTGGAAAGTAGATTCCTGGTCCTCAGTCAGGCACAGCCGATCTTCGTCTCGCAGTGCGATGACCAACTCAGCCAGCACCGCGTCGTCCACGCCACTGCGCAATTGTCGGTTCAGGGTATCCACCGCAGTCTGACGCAGGGGGTAACGGTAGATGTCATCAAGGACCTTGTGCAGCGCAGGAACGTCGAAGATTTGTCCTGCGATGGAATCAGCGTATGACTTCAGGCGGGTATAGGTGCGGAAGCGCGCCCCAGATGGACGCCCGAGCTGGCCGCCAACCCGCCGTTCTTCCCTGGCTATATGCTTTACGCCTTGCTCGACAAGGCCATGGTGGAATTCGTGATGCGGTTGAGCCGGGGTATCCGGCTTACACTCTGCTGCCGCCAGGATTTCCAACTGCGACTCCGTGATACTCTTGCCCTCCTTGTCAACATAGGCCAAGGCATCGTTCCCATCTGGAGTGCGTACGAAAACCAACACGCCCTCCGGCCTCTGGGTGATGGGAGTGTGCTGGCGCGACGAGAAGACCACGTCCGGTAAGTTGGTTACAGCTCGTTCCAGCCTGGGGTCCGCGCTGATGGCATTCTTCCAGATTCGGTAAGCGTGAGACGCCAGGTCCACCTCGCCGTCCGGGTCGCCGTCCAAGATTCCCGCTCGCTCGTGGTAGAGGTTGAGAATAGTCTGTTCGTCGGCCTCGTCTTCAAAGAACGCTTCGTCGGCACCCACCACCTCGGCGTTTTGCCGAAGACGACTGCGGACCCGGCCGCGCAAGTCGATGATGCGCTCCACCCCTTCGGCGGGAAGGAAGGAATGGCAGAGTATCTCTTCCGCTGTCTGCCCGATCCGGTCAACGCGCCCGGCCCGCTGGATCAACCGGATGATTGCCCAGGGAAGGTCGTAGTTCACCACGATGGCGCAGTCCTGTAGGTTCTGTCCTTCGCTCAATACGTCGGTAGCAACCAACACTCGTAACTCACCATCGGGACCGGCCATATCCCTCACTTGGTTGCTATCGGGACTGAAACGGCGGGCAAAAGCCGTCGGTTCCGCAGAATTCCCGGTAACGCCGGCCATACGCTTCACGTGCTTGTGCTTGAGTTGCTCCTCAAGATACCGAACCGTGTCCGCAAACTGGGAAAAGACCAGCACCTTGCGGTCGGGATGGGTCTCGGTGAGCAGCGAGTGAAGCGCGTTCAGCTTGGCGTCGTGTTCCGGCCGCCAAGCGCCGTGAGCCTGAAGTAGACCCAGGAGGGCATCAGCGTCCGCTTGAAGGTCGTTCTCCAAGTGGTCTTTAAACAGGTCGGAGCGCAGCCATCGGAACCGGCGCCGATAAAGCCGCTCGTAGTCTGCATATATCTCCGCGGCGCGGCTTTCGCATTCGGCGGAAGTCCACCCGGTCCGCCCGGCTTCGTCAGCTTCCTGCTCGGGCTCGTCCTCTTCCTCTTCTAAATCCAGAAAGTCCATCGTGGCCAGATTCTCATCTTCATCGGTGAAACGGGAATCGAGCATCTCGGCGTCTTGGGTTCCAATAGGCAGCGGCAGGTCGTTGCGGATGGCATGGAGGAAGACGTAGTTGCGGAGCAGGTGCCGTTCGACGGAAAGCATGAAGGCTGATCCGCTACTTTCCAGGCGTTTGAACAGGTTCGTCCGGCAGAAGCCCATGAGCCGCCTGCCACCCCTGGATAGGTTTTGAATCTGCGTCTCTTCTGCTTGGGTCGGGTGAGAGTCATCGTAGTCGGCAACGTATTTGTCGAGGCCCAGGCCGTAACGAGGCAGTTCCAGCTTGTTGATGGTTTCCACCACGGCAGGTGAGTAGAGACGGGCGTACTGGTCGTTGAGGTCGGACTCGTCAATTGCGAATTTGATCGTCTTCGGTACACGGGTAGGAAAGTATGACTTGTTGCCATCCTCATAGGTCAGGTACTTCCGCCCGGTGTCGGGGTCTGTGTCCGCGTAGTTGTCCTGGATGAAGCTACGGGTACGCCGCACCAGGTAAAGACGCATCAGGTCGCGCCAGTCGTCGGGGTAACCGCTGAGATCGAAGGCCGCCATGGTGCGCGGTGAGGCTTGGTGCCGCCTGCTGAATTCCACCTCTCCCAGCTCGCGGAGAAGCCTTTCGGGGCGAATTCCCAAGTCCTGGTCATCTTCCACGAAAACGCGGAGTTGGCTTGACAAGTCCAAATAGGTCTTGTTGTAGGGGGTGGCCGACAACAGGATGCACTTGCTGTCGTTGGCGCGAACATACTCCTGAATCGCCCGGTACCTGCGGGCTTCCCGATTTCGCAGGTTGTGGCTCTCGTCGATGACCACCAAGCGAAAGCGACGAAGGGTGGGCAACCGCCCAATCACTTGGCTGATGGAGATCACCCTTCCCCTCAACCCGTACTCATGGGCGTAATCCTCCCACATGGAAACCAGGTTTTTCGGGCAAATGATGAGTGTTTCCAAGTCAAAATCGTCTTGGAAGATGCGGGCAACAGCGGTCGCCATCAAGGTTTTGCCCAGACCCACCACGTCACCGATGAGCACCCCGTTTCGCTTGTTTAGATGGTGGGCTGCAATCTTGACCGCCGCCGCCTGGAAGTCAAACAGGCGATTGCCGAAAACTCTGGGGATTTTGTACTCGGTCAGGCCGGCGCGGGCTTCGTGGGAAAGGTGGTAGGCCATCTTTAGATAAACGAGATAGGGCGGGACCAGTGCCTCCCTGGCCCAGCTCTCCTCGATAATCTGGATCAGTTCCTCGGTGATGTCAACGCAATAACGGTCCTTCCACCGGTCATCGAACCATTGCTTGAGCTTGAGGGTGGCGTCGTGGTCCAAAACGTCCACGTTCAACTCGCCCTGCCCCGAAAGGCCGGCGAAGGTCAGGTTGCTGCTTCCCAAATAGCCCACGATGGGGTTAATAGGATCGTCTCGGTAGAGGAGATAGAGCTTGGCATGGAGTGAATGGCGGAGGAACAGTTTGACCACGACTTTTCTCGCCCGTAGTTGGGCTGCTAACCGACGCAAGGTTTGCTCATCGGCATTGTTGGGCGCCCCGATGGTCAGTTGTTGGCGCAACTGCTCCGCCAGCTGGAGACGTAGGCGATGAGCGGTGCGATTGTCCATGCCCGGAGACCGGTCCGCCAGGCTGAGGGCCTCCCTGAGTTCCTCGTGGGGCAGGCGTTGCATCCCGATGAGTACGCGGCATGGACCATCGTCCGGTCCCCAGTTATCCACACACGAGGCCAACCCTTCCCATCCGCGCAGATTGAAATAGCCAACGCAAAAATCTGCGCGTGAGGAAAGCTCCATGGTCTCGCGCAACGCAGGGAGGAGACTAGAGCCAGATGTAAGGTTGTCGAAGATACGCGGCATAGTTGCTCTAAACGTTACCTTGGTCCAGCGGTGGGTGTCGTTCTACCGGTTGATTGTGTTCCGGGAGCACGCCCACCCCCCGATTTGACCCATTCGTCGACCTCTGAGAGCCTGAACCGCAGAAGCCGACCCACCCTGTGCGCTGGGAAGTCCTTGGAGTCAACCCAACGGTAGATGGAGTCTTTGGCTACACTCAAATGAGCAGCCACGTCTGCGATGCCTACCCAACCTTCTTCAGACGCCATGCTACTACCTCCTGATGAGGAAAGCCTACGATTTACGACCAAAGTATAAGAAAGTAGGTTAATGTCGTCAACCTTGCGCACCCTCCCAAACTCAACGCTTACTGGCATAGGAGGGCGGTTTCGGGCCTGCGCCTGCCGCTCCTTGCTTGGCGAGTATCCCGGACTGGGGTCGGTACAAACGAAAACGGAAAACCCGACCCCGAACAACGGCTTTGCTGCCCTTGGCACGCACCGGCACTGACACTTGCCTGCTGACGACGGCGGCTCCCGGCTGTTACGCTGGACGCATGGCATTCTCACGAGAGCGAATTCTAGACGCCCTAGCCCGGCTACCGTTCGTCGACGCCGGCGAACTGGCCCTGATCCTCGGCGCGCCGGCCGCGACGGTGCACCGCGCCCTGACCGGCCTGCTGCAAGACGGCAGTGCCGGGCGGGTGAGCCACGGCACCGCCCATCTGCCCTCCAGCCACCGCTACTGCCTCACGAGGAAGGGCATCGCCGAAGCCGCCGACACCCTGGGGTTCGACACGTCGTCGGACTTCGTGCGGGCCTACCCCGTGTCCCGCCAGTGGCTGACCCTGCTGCTGCGCCGGATGGACGCCGTGGCCACGGCGCACCGCCTGGCGGCCACCCTGTCCCCCGGCGTGGACGGGCTGGAAACCCGGGTGGAGTTCCAGCGCCGGGGTCGGTTCGACGCCATCATCACCCGGCACAACGGCCGCAGCTTCGGCGTGGTGCGCCAGGGCCTGGCCCTGCGGCGCCGCTCCCTCTACGACCGGCTGCGGGCCATCGCCGAGTATCACCACACTCGCCGTCCCTCCATGGTGCTGGTCCTGGTGCCCAGCCCTTGGGAGCAGCGGCTCACCGACGAGTTCTGCATGAACGCGGACCTGCGGGATTACTACGTCGCCGTGGAGTCCCGGGAAACGCTGGAAGGCTGGGACCGCTCGGAGTGGATTGGGTCCAACTGGGCTTTCGGCAGGACGTACCGGACCCTGGAGCAGGTGGTCTCCCAGGCCGACCCCGGCGGATGGTTTCACCCGGAGGCGCCGGAGCGCAAGCGGGCAACTCTGCCCGACCCGGAGCGGCTGGTTCACGCCGCCCCGACCTGCTGCATGAGCCCGGCGGAGAAACGCGCCCTGGACCTGATCACCGACCACCCCATGATCCCCCGGAAACACCTGGCCCGCTGGCTGGGGGTGTCCGACGGCAGAGTCAGCCAGCTGACCCGCAGCCTGACGCGGACCTGGGGCCTGGTGGAGCAGCACGGCAGGCGGGGCGACGTGCGCTACACCCTGTCCGAGCGGGGCATCGGGTACATCACCCGCCGGGACCGGGCCCAGCTGAGTACCACCATGGCCGCCTGGAGCTCCAAGCCCGCCACCGACAACCACGGACAGCCCCGTCCCCTGGGACACCGCATCCACACCTGGCAGCGCCAGACCCGCCACGCCGACGGCATCACCTGGTTCCTGTCCGAGCTGGCCGCCGAAGCCCGGGACGACAGCTCCAGCGAACTGCAATGGTCCGTGCCCACCGCCCGGGCCGACCGGGCCTTCAACCGCGGCGACGACACCATCGCCCCCGACGCCGTGGGGCACCTGCTGACCGGCGGCCTGCACGTGCCCTTCTGCTTTGAGTACGAGCTGCGCGCCCGCCACCCCAGGGGTGTGGCCGCCCGCCTGCGGCCCTACTCCCGCTACTATCGCTCCGACGCGCCGGCCAGGGACCAGCCACCCTTTCCCACCACGCTGTTCGTGGTGGACACCGAGGAAGTGGCCGATACCTACGCCAGCACGGCCTCCCGGATGCCCGCCATGATGCTGCCCATCCTGGTGTCCAGTAGGGAGGTCCTGTCCGATAGGGGGTGTTGGGCCGGTCCTGGCGTCCCCTGTGGGATGGTGAGAGTCAGCCCCTGGCGCTGCGGGAACTGGGCCGTTACGAGTGGGACACCCTGCGCCGACGGATGCGTCGGCGGGAGACACGTCATGTCGTCTGATACGGCATTCTCTACCCGTTCTCCTGTCCGGGGGCGCAAATGTGCAATCCGGGGGCGACTTCGAAGGGACGCCTGGACAGCGCGACGTGTCATTGTCCACCATTTCAAGCAGGAAACGGATTGTCCTGTCCATTGACCGGTCAAGAATTGCACTTTGGGAACTCTGAGAAACGGCGCTAAAACAGGGAGGGTGATTTTGGACAAAGTGCAATCGCCTGACGTGTCAGCCCATGACGGGGAGAAAGACGTTCACTGGGTGGACAAGGGTGAAGCGGCGCGGGAGCTGGCGGTATCGCTATCGACCCTGGACCGGATGATCCGCAAGGGTGAGCTGGAGGTCGAGAGGGAAGGCCGGCGGGTGTACGTGAAGCTGCCGGGGCCCCGCTATCCCAGCGACCGGGAGCTGCTGCGCCAGGCGCTGACCAGGGTCGAGCGACTGAAGCGCACGGTGGGTGAACTGATGGCGGAAGCAGACCAACTGGAACAGGAGCGGGACCAGGCCCGGGCCGAGGCGGAGGCCGTCAGGGGCGAGCACCGCCAGCTGGAAGCGGAGCACCACAGGGAGCAGGCCGCGCACCGGAGGGCCAGGGATTGGATTGCCCGTCTTGGCATCGCCGTCGCCGTGCTGTTTGGTCTGCTGGTCGTCAGCGGTGTGGTGGCGTGGCTTATGACCTCGTGAGGGACCACAACTGCCAGTGGATGATTGAATCGGAGATCAATCGACCACCCAACAGCGAGACACTGCGGGGGTGGAAATCACGCTAGAGGGATTGTGGCAATGGACGCACTCATATCAGCAGTTGGGATACTCCTCAGTGCCTTGTCGTTCGGTAGAATGCCGCAGTGGTCGGTGCGCGCATACGTGGTGGCCGTCAGCCATGTACACGGTGAAGAGGAACGGACCATACCCACTTTGCATGTGGAAGCCCGCAACACAGGCAGATACGGCATCACTCTGCATCCCCTGGAATACAGGATTATCCAAAAAGACCAGATCCTGAAACAGTACGCAGTAAGGCCATGGGAAGAGCACAACGAACGCGAGGGCATACAAAATCCACGGCTGGAATCAGGAGAACTGGCAATATGCCGAGATCCACTGCCGTGGGTTGACCCGCGAAGCGAGCCCATGAAGATTGAAGTGATCATCAATACTCACTGTGGTAAACGTGCCAGGAGGGTAGCCCGGAACCACCTGCGGTACTACAAGAGAATAGAGATAGATACGGGTCACCGCAGCATCGAGGAATACATGAGAAGTACGTTTCCGAATTATCCCGTTTAGTACGGGGCTTGCACGTGCTGCTACCACGAAGTGGTTGGACCTCGATCTTTGGATCTGAATACCACAGCGGGAGATACCCGCCGTGTCGGTCTATCGGTGACGAATACCGTCTGACCTGAGTTGAACCGTTGGGATGGTGTAGCGAATTCCCGCCAATGTCCAGCGAAAGTGAGGCAAGGAACAGGGAACGCCCGCTGCTGAGACCATCAATCATAGAAGATAGACAGGACCGGCGTCACCGATAAAGGCGGCCTTGGCAATGTAATGGCGACCGCCGCGCCTTGGCCGGGCAAGTCGGATATGCAATTATTAATAATAAGACAAACCACTATAATAGCGGCCGATGCGAGAGATCATGCCCCCACGACGCATATCCAGGACCATCACCTTTTCCCTGTCACCGGAGCTATACGAAGAGGTGCAGCGGGTGAAGGATGAAGAGGGCCGGGACATGAGCGAGTTGGTGCGCGAAGCCCTGCGCCTCTACATGGAGGATCGGGAACTGCGCCGCGAGGCCCGCCGGGAGTGGCTGCGCTCCCGACAGGCGGAACGCGATAAGAATGAACAAGATGAAATCAATGAGTAAGAATACCGACTTGACCCCGGCGGCCCTCTACGCCCGGGTCTCCAGCGACCGCCAGGACGTGGACCTCTCCGTGGCCGCCCAATTGCGGGCCTTGAGGGACCACGCCGACAAGAACGGCTACTTGGTAGTCCGCGAATACATCGACGAGGCCGAGAGCGGCAGGATCGCCGACCGGCCCCAGTTCAGGAAGATGCTAGACGAGGCAGCCAAGCCCGAGGCCCCTTTCAACGAGATTCTGGTCTGGAAATTCAGCCGCTTCACCAGGAAGCGGGAACACGCCGTAGCCTTCAAGTCCATGCTGCGGCGCAAGGGCATCCGCGTGGTCTCCATCACCGAGCACGCCGACGACACCCCCACGGGCAAGCTCATGGAGGCCATCATCGAAAGCGTGGACGAGTTCTACAGCGAGAACCTGATACCGGAGGCGCAATCGACTCCAAATCTTCCGATGGTATCGCCAGCGTGAATGTCAGGTGGTTCTCCCGGTTGATGGTCACCTCGTCCAGCAGCAGCCGCAACACCTCCCGCCGCTGTTCCTGGGGCAGATCGTCCAGCCCGTCCCCCATCATTTCCGCCCACTGCAACACCCGCTCCGCCAGTTCCACCTGTCCCGCCTGGGCCGACTCCCTGGCCCGGCAATCGTCCAGCTTCCTGCGGGCGCTCTCCAGCCTCTCCGTGATGAACTTCCGCTGGTGGTCCAACTGCGCCTCGGTGATCTTCCCCGACACATACAGCCGGATGGCCCGGTCCTCCTCCAGCTGAACCTTCTCCAACTCTTTCTCCGCATTGCGGATTTCTTCGCTCAGCCCATCCTCTTCTGCCTTTTCTCCCAGGGACTCGATACCGGCCACGATGAGCGCGGGATTGGCCAGCACGTTCTTTACCTCTGTCCATACCAACTCCTCCAGCCGCTCCGCCCGGATCATGGTGTGCTCCCGGCAGCCGGTCTGGAAGTGCTGCACCCCGTAGCACTTGTAGTAGCGGCGGGGCACCTCCAGGTCGTACTTGTACACCTTGTCCCCGTGCTTCACCGTCCGCTTACGGGTGGCCATGCACCCCATCAGCATCCCGCACTCGGTGCATCTCACCAGGTGCTGCAACAGGTAGAATATCTTGGTGTTGCGCCCCGAATAGTTCTTGCGCTTGGTCCGCATCTCCTGGCACCTATCCCAGGTCTCCGCGTCGATGATGGGCGGGAAGGGAACGGCGATCCAGTTCTCGGGGTCCTGGTCGTAGACCTTGACGCCGTCTTCGGTGGAGACGTAGCGGGCGCGTCCGTACCACCACGTACCCTTGTAGGTCTCGTTGGTGAGGATGCGGTGAATCTGGCCGTCCCACCACCGCTTGCCCTCTCTGCCCAAAGGAACATCCTCGGCGGTCAGCCGGTTACGGATGACCGTGGCTCCCAGGCCCTCGTCAACGCACCAGCGGTAGATGCGGCGCACCACCTCGGCCTCCTCCTCCACGATCTCCGGCCTGCCGTTGTCGCCGACGCGGTAGCCGTAGGGGACGTTGCTGACCGGGATGCGTCCCGCCTTGGCGGCGCCCCGCTTGCCCATGGAGGCCCGCTCCCGGAAGCTGTCCAGTTCCAGCTTGCCGATGGCGGCCATAAGGCCGAAGGTCTTCATGTCGATGGAGTCCATCACCGCCTCCAGCTTGACGTGGCTGGCTTCGATGACTTCCATCAGGGCAGCGGCGGGGTACATCCCCCGGCTGAGGCGGTCGGACTTCCAGCAGACGATGACGTCGAAACGGCCCAGCTTGGCGTCGTTCAGCATCTTCTGGAACTGGCTGCGCTTCTTGGACCAGCCCTGGCCCACCTCCTGGTACCGGGCGACGATGGTCAGGCCCCGTTGTTCGCAGTGGGCTTCCATGTCGCTGGTCTGCTCGGCGATGGAGGTCTTGTCCTCTCCGTCCTGGCTCTTGTCAGAGACCCGGGCGTAGATGGCGGCGCGGTTGCCTTCGGACTTCTGCTTTTTCACTTTGGTTCCCGGCATGTTTACCTCCAATCGGTTCTTAGCGGCTAAAAATAGAACAGACCCGCCTCCTGCCGGGAGCGGGTCCGCAAGTAGTACAATGCGACCGCGTCACCTGTTCCCGCAGGTGGAGCCACGGCCCGGGGTGCGACCAACACCGCCGGGTCAACCTATACCCCTATGATACTCCTCTTTCGAGCGATACGCCAAATGGCGACAGACATTATCGCGGTTCGCCTTGGCATCACGTTAAGGAATTTCACCGGCCCAATCGTCAAAACCGCAGGACTCTCTTGACTCAAACTCTCTGTAAGTCTCATCGTCCATCTGACCAATCTGCGCATCTGCCTCCGTCCATTCCTTCGAAGCCAGGAACGGCCCCCCTTCCAGCAACCTTTCCCAATAGGCGAGATGCGCAAAATGAAACTTTTCCATCGAACGGGGCGGTATGAGCCCACGAGTCTCCTGTATGAATTGGCGCATCTGTTCCTGGGTTGGACTGCGCCCTCGTTCATTGAGTGTCTTCTCGTAGGCGGAGTAACAAGCCTTTGAGTATTCCTCTACGGTCAATGCCGGGCCGGACGGAGTCGGCAGGGGAGTAGGCGTTGCGCTTTCCTGCCCTACACACGCTGTGCTGATTGTAAGCAGGCAAAACAAGGAAACGATTAGAACCTTCAGCCTATTTGTCCTTGGGCCAATCGACGATGCCATTTCCTTTCTCATCTCCGGGCTTTCACTGAGTGAGCCAGTGAAGGCTTGTCTGAAGAGTTTTCACAGATGACCGATTTCCGTATGAGAGTCGACAGTTTCTCTTGCAACAAAGGCGAACCGAAACATTCTAGGCGTAAAGTGAAGCAACGGGAAAGCGAGCTTGAGCATGTGTTTTACCAGGATTGAGAATCATACAGGCCGAGTCATACTTGACGACATCCAGCCTTTTCGTGATTCGGCCCCGGTGACTCTGAAGTTCAGACTGCGGCAAACTCCGAACCCGCTCGTGTTGACCGGGGCAACGCGCGGCCTCCTCATGCCGGGCGGAGGGGTTGTGGCACACAGCCCCTGGGATGGCAGGAGCCGTTTGTGGCTGAGTGCAAGGAATGGTTGGGGAAGACGAGAGTCGCCTGATTTTGCTACCATTGACCGTACTTTCTGCCGGAACTCGCGGACCCGAGGTAGGAACGATGCTATACCTCATAGGATTGGTTGTTGTCATAGCTCTGGCGCTGACGATCTGGTTCTTTGGCAAGGAGAATACCCGTCGCGCCAGGGGCAGCGACTTGACGGAACTGCGCCAGGCGGAGAATAAGGTCAAGGTGTCCGACCCGATTCTCCGCAGGGACATCGACATCCTCGAGAGGTACGGCTCAGACCGGCTGCAAGACGCGATAGAACTCAGGCGCGCTCAAATACTGCGGGGCGGGCACCCCGACAGCCCACGCTCCGATTAGGGTGTGGTGGCGCTTCGCTCGCCCCCGACGCTATGGGGCCGCACGAGTCTGATGGATTGGTCAAATTCACACACCCGAGCGCCCCATGGACTAGCCTCCTCTACTTGTGGTGATGGCTTGGCATGACCTTGAGCTACGGCTGTATCCATTCACCCGGTCTCGACTTCCCTGCATTCACCCTGAAACACTGCTCCAGGGTATAGGACATGAAAACCGTCTGAGATTGTGATCCCTTCTTGCCGCTGGCAGTGACGCCCTTTTCCGAAAAGCCCCTGCTTACGTTTCTATTTCTCGGGTTGAGAGTTCGGCCATAGCCGAGCCACGCAACTCAATCTCCTGCCTGGTCCGGTCAAGCTCCGCCGCCAGGGTTCGTTCGTCGGGCAGGGCGATGCGGTACTCGGCAGCCATTACGGTGTTGGACAGGCCCTCAAGGGCGTAATGAGCCAGCGCCTCGTCTTTCTCCGAACAGAGAATCAGACCCACGGGGGGATTCTCGTCCTCCCTCGTCCAGTGCTCTCGCGCGTAGTTCAGGTAGAAGTGCATCTGCCCGGCGTCGGCGTGGCTGAAGGCTCCGATCTTCAGGTCGATGACCACGAGTGATCGCAGTCGGCGGTGAAAGAACAACAGGTCCACCCGGTACCACTGGCTGCCCACTCGCAGCCGCTTCTGCCTGCCCATGAAACAGAAGTCGTCTCCCAACTCCAGGAGGAAGGTCTCCAGGTGTTGAATTAACGCCTCTTCCAGGTCGCTCTCGGAATACTCGTCCTTCAGGTCCAGGAATTCGAGGACGAAGGGATCTTTGAGCTGCTGGGCGGGAAGCTCGGCGTCTCCGGGTTGCGCCTCCTCCCCGCCGGCCAGCATGGCGGCCCGGTTTCGTGAGAGGGCGGTGCGCTCGTAGAACTGGGAATCGATCTGCCGGTCCAGCTGGCGGACCGACCAGCCGCCGCGAAGGGCCTCGGTCTCGTAGAACTCGCGGGCGCTCTCGTTGCTAACGGACAGCAGCCGCACGTAGGCGGACCAGGGCAACGGAAAGGCGTCGAGAATGTCGTGGAAGGCCAAATCAGCGGGGGAAGCTCCGATTTCGCCAGACGCCGTCTGGCGAATCTGCCGTCCGGGGAGTTGACTCAATTTGCCAGACAGCGTCTGGCGAATCCTGTCGGGTGGGTAGGAGAGGTAGAACAGGCGCATGTTCTGGACGTTCTGGCGGGAGAAGCCCCTCCCGAACCGCCCGGTCAGGTCCTCAGACAATCTTTCCAAGAGCGCCGTTCCGTACTCGGCCCGTTCCGCTCCCGATTGCTCGAACTCGACGATGCGGCGGCCGATCAGCCAGTAGGCGGCGGTCATGGCGGCGTTCACCGAGCGGGCGGCCGACTCCCGGGCTGCGTCGATGACCCGCGACACGTCGTCGAAGACGGTCCGGTAGGTGCGGTCCAACTCGCCGTTGGGCTCCACCGGACTCATGGCTCTCTCTTCTCCCATCTCTCCCATATTGTCTGCTCCCTGGCGATGATAAATCAACCCAATTGTCGTTCTCCGCAGCGTTGACGCGGCATACCCCGCCACAAGACTCACGCCGTTCTATCGTCTTCCTCATCGGCTGACTGACCGCCGGCAAGACGGTCCTGTTTCTCCTCAACCTGGTCCCTTTCGGCGAAGTGGGCGGCCAGGATGGTGAACAGGCGGCGCAGGCGGTCCTGGGCGTCGGGGGCGGGCTTGAACTCCACGCCCACGAAGCGCAGTTCCGATTCTCCACCGGCTGTCTTGCTCTTTCCGCTGTATTTCTTGGCGTCGCTCATGGCTTGCAATAGGGTCTGGCGCTTGGGTTGCCGGCGCGGTCGAGGGAGGCGGGCGCCGGCGTGGGTTGGGTCAGGATTTAGGCTTCGCCGTCCTCCCGCTCCTGGTCTTGGTCCTGGTCCTCTTGGTCTTCGTCCTCCCGTTCCTGATCCTCGTCGCCGGTTGCGTCCGGTTCAGGGAACAGGCCCAGGAGGATGTCGATGCCGCCGGGAATCCGGCTGGCGAAGTGGAACAGGGAGAGGATGGAACCCCCTCGGGGCTCCGCGCCCTTGCCCCAGAGGCGGACCCGCTTGCGGTCCACACCCAGGGCCACGGCCAGCCCTCTCCAGCTGAGGCCGCTGGCCTCCTTGACGCGGTTCAGCCGTCCCGGGAAGTACCGGAGCAGCCGGTCGACGTCCTGGGGCAGGTCGGGGTCGTCGTCCCGGTCCTCGGGCCGGAGCCCGTCGAAGTCCGGGTCGTCGTTAGGGTTGGTCATCGGTCACCTCCAGTGTGAAAAGCTGGTTGAAGTCGCTGACGCCGAGGACCTTCAGCATCCGTTTCTGGATGCGTCCCGAAGGCGCCCGACCTCCGTTGACCAGCAGGGAGACGTGGGCGGAACTGACTCCCATTTCCCTGGCGAGCCAGTTCTGGGAGCGGTCCAGCTGGGCCAGCCGCTCCCAGAGGGCCGCCGCGTCGAGCCGGACCACGGTCCGCCCCCCACGCCCCCGGGGGCCTCTCGGCCGGCTCCTATGTTGCAAGGGCGTGGCGGTTCCCCTCCTATCGGGAAAAGAACGGGGTCCTGCCAGTTGCCCTGCCCCGAGTTCCTTTACGTGGCCCTCCGCCGGCGCGGACAACAGGCTGACCGGCTCCCACCGGCCCGGCGTCCGCCAGGCCGGGCCCAGCGGTCCCCGGGACTGTACGGCGGCCCGATCCGAGACCCACAGGGGCAGGCTGACGCCGGCGCGGTCCATCAGTTCCTCCGCCAGCCGCAGGAAGTGGCCGGCAGCCAGGTCGTCGTCGAAGACCACCAGGACGGCGGGCGGGACGCCGTGGTCATCGGCGGGCCTCTGGGTGGAGTAGTAGCGCAGGTAGGGAGCCAGGCGGTCTGCCATGGTCCCGGGCCGCACGGCGCGACGCTCCCACTCCAGGAAGAAGGCCCATGGTTCGGAGTAGTCCGGGCCCCGCCGCAGCAGGCCGAAGGCGTCGGGGCGCACCGAGCGTGGTCCGTCGTGGTAGCGGAAGTGGCGGGAAGCCCGGTGGGGCGGGTCCAGTTGCAGGACCTCCCAGTCCAGGCAGCGGGCCTGCGCCGCCAGGCTGGCGACGAAGCCGTGGACGGCGGCGGTGTGGTCCAGGTTGCGCAGCAACTGCCGGCTCCTGCCGCCGGAGACGTTGCGCCAATGGAGGGGCCTGCCTTCGTCCACGGGAGCGACGCTGGACCCCTTCCAGGCGGCGGCCACCGAGGCCCGGTCGCGGCGGGCCAGGGCCGCCAGCCCCAGGTCGGTGAGCGCCATCCGCCCTCCGGCCTCCGGCGGCCGGGCCAGCAGGCCGCGAGTTTCCAGGGAGACGACGACCTGGGAGGCGCGGGGTTCCGACACGCCCAGCAGGGCGGCCAGCTCCCGGCGCGACAGCCAGGGCCAGTCGGCGGCCAGGTCCAGGGCCCGCTTTTCGGCGGGCGCCAGCAGCGGGGTGAAGGCGCTGTGGTAGTTGCCGCCGGGCAGGGCGAGGCGCGACGGCGGCGTCTCCTCGAACAGCGCGCCTCCGGCGGGCAACCTCCCCAGGGCATGGCGCAGGCCCAGGAAGGCGTTGGCGGCCGGTGGCCGCCAGATTCGGCGGTCCGGGCCGGCCAGGGCCACGTCTTCTTCCAGGGCCAGCAGGACGTTGAGCGGAGTTTGGGCCAGCAGGCGCCCGGCGTGCCGGAGGCGAGTCTCGTCGGGAACGATCACCAGGACCAGGCCGGGTCGGGGGCCGTCGGCCAGCCGCCGGAGCCGCTTGCCGAAGCCGGTACGGCCGGCGGTCCGTCCCAGGCGAAGTACGCCCAGGGTGCGGCCATCGGGCAGGGTGACGGCGGCGTCCAGCGGGGCAGCCCGGTACCAGCGGAAGCGGACGGGAAATGCCGGCTCGGACACCGCCGAGGCCAGGCGGTATATGACCGCCGCGCCGTCCAGCCGCTCCAGCAGCAGGCGCAGCCAGGAATGGGAGACCGGACGAGTTCTCAGCAGACGGTCCACGGAATCGCCGGCGGCCTCGGCCAGACAACGCAGTCCGTCGGCGGTGAGATGGTAGCGGCGGGTGCGGGGGATGACGGGAGTGGCGTGGGGCACCGAGGCGACGAGTCCCCGTTGCTCCAGCTTTGCCACGTTTCGGTACGCCGCGCCCTTGGACCAACCGGCGACGGCGGCCAGTTCCAGCCGGTCCAGGAAGGGCATCTGCGCCATTGCGCCCAGCAGTTCCCTTTCACATGAGGAGGCGCGGCTCACCTTGAACCTCCCTCGCCAGCGGCGTCCTTGCGACGGCTGACGGGATTGCGCGGCTCCCGGGCCGGGGATGGGGGATTTCCGTGGTGCGGCTCGCGCCCGGTGTGCCCGTCGTCGTTGGCCCCCTCGTTTTGCCCCTCCGCCAGCAGGCGGCGGTACTCGCCGACCTTCTCCTCTCCCACCATCTCGGCGGCGGTCAGACCCGCCAATCCGCCCACGGCGCGGGTGTAGGCGGCGCTGGCGGCCCGGACGCGCTCCGCCGCCGCCGGGTTCCCATCCTCGGGCCTCCGCACCATCATGGAGAAGGCGGGCAGCCGTTCCGTGCCCACGGTGGCCCGCACGTAGCAGTGGTGCACGTCCAGGGACACGACGTCGTCCTCGGACACCCGGTCCTTGCCCAACTCCCACACCAGTTGCCTGGCGTCGCTGCCCGACACCTGGAACACCGCCAGGCAGCCCACGTTGGCCAGGATCGTGTCCCGCATGGTCAGCGAGAGATCGTTCAGCTTGGCGAGGCTCTGGGTGGCCAGAATGAAGCTGGCCCCGAACTTGCCCAGTTCGCTGAGCATGGACTCGTAATCGACGCCGGGCATGGACTGCATCTCGTCCACCACCACCAATGCCCCACGCCTTTCCTCCGGCGCCACGCCGCCCTGCTCCCGGATCACCGCGTCCACCAGGTTGAGGAGCGATGCGCCCACCAGGGCGGCCACGTCCCTTCCCACCACCCCCTGGGCGGTGGACACCAGCAGCACGCCGCCCTCGCGGATGGTCTGCCGCAGGTCGATGGTGGAGCGGGGCTGGCCCAGGACGGCCCGGGCCCGTTTCGACGAGGCGTAGTAGGAGAGGCGGGTCTGCACCGGGGCCAGGGCCTCGGCCCGGTACTGGCGGTGCCAGTTGCCGAAGTCCCGGCCCCACCACTCCAGGATGTAGGGATCGGATACCCGGGCCAGGACGGAGGCGCGGAAGACTTCGTCGGACAGCAGTTTCAGCCCGTCCAGGATGGTGTGCTGCTGGTCGTCGGCGGTGGACGGGTGGGCGTTGGCCTCGTGGAGGCTCTTCACCGTGTGCTCCAGGATGGACTGCATCCTCGGCCCCCACTGCTCCCACAGTCCCTTGGCCACCCTGACCACCGAGTCGGCGGTGCGGTCCCTATCGGCGAAGACGCGGGTGTCCAGCAGGTTGATGCCGGGGGCGCGTGTCTCGTTGGCCAGGTCGATGAGCTTCACCCGGTCGATGAGGGACTCCGGCACCTGCTCCAGGATGGCGGCCACCAGGTCGGCGTGAGGGTCCACGACGATGATGGCGTCGTGGTCGCGGCCCGCCGCCTTCTCCTCCAGCTTGTGGGCGACCACGTGGCCCATCAGGGTGGACTTGCCCATGCGGGTGCGGGCCACGTAGAGGTGGTGGCGGCGCAGCAGGTCCCCGGGGAAGCGGATGGGCCGGTTCTCGCCGGTGGTGGCGTGGCCCACCAGCGCCCCTTCGCCGACCCTGCGGGCCGAGGGCAGCAACGCACGAGAGCCGGAGCGTTCCACCAGGGGCGTCTCGTCCCTCTCGCCGGGCGGGTGCCACAGGGCGGCTGCCTCCCGCACCCCCAGGACGCTGCGCTTGCCGAAGAGCCCCGGCCCCGACGGGTGCAGGCCGACGGGCCGGGAGGTCGTCTCCCGCAGGTCGCCCACCCTGAACCCCGCCCCGGCGGGGTGGTCGAAGTGATGGTAGGCGGCCACCACCGGGTTGAGGAGTTCGCCGATGCGGGGCAGCCTTTCCCCCTCGGGGATGACGGCGGTGAGCTGCAACTCGGCGTCGAAGGCGACGCGGGAGACCTTCTCCCGGATCAGCAACGGGTCGTAGACCCGCCGGCGGCCCTGCTGCCAGCGCCACCAGCCCCAGCCGGCCAGAGCCAGGCCGGCGGCGGCGCCCGCGCCCAACAGGACTGCCTTGAGATACTCGCCGTCCTGGACCCACAGGTAGCCCCGCAGGGCGGCCAGGGCCACCGCGCCCAGCACGGCCATGGTCACGCCGTCCAGCTTCAGCGGCCCGGTCTGGTAGGTGTAGGAGGGTTCCCGGTTGTCCGGGACGGCCCGCTGGTGGGCTCTTGCCTGGTGCCGCTGGGACCAGTCGGGACCCAGGGAGCGCAGCAGCAGGCGGGCCACCACCCTTTCGCCCCGGTTCAGGTTGGACAGGGCCCCGATGACTGCCAGCAGGGGGTCTGAACCCGGGTCCAGCAGGTCGTCGTCCCGGAAAGTGCGCAGCGGCACGTACTCCGGCCCCTCCGCCCACAGGGAGATGACGCCGGCCCGCTCGCCGTCGCCAAGTATCATGGGGTCGGCGTGGGCGGGCAGCTGGCGGATGCGGGCCTGGGGGTAGTGGGCGGAGAGCTGCTGGCGGACCACCCTATCGTCCTGGCAGCGGACCAGCAGGTTCACGCCGTCCACGTCGGCGGCCAGCTCCATGGAGAAGGGTTCGGGGACGGCGATGGACTGGAGCAGGTTCTCCACGCCCAGCAGGGTGCGCTCGCCGGTGCGCGGCGGCGTGACCGCCAGCAGGACCGGCGGCTTCTCCGCCTCCCGCTTGCCCAGCAGGATATTTCTGGCTTTCTTATTCATGCAAATTTCCTTTCTATTGGATTAGGTTCCGGTTTCAGAGTCTTGGGTTCAGAGTTCCGGGTTCAATGTCTTGGCCCAGGCCGCCACTCGATTACTTCCGTCTCCTCCGGCGTGGCCTCGATGCGCACGGGAAAGCGGTTGCCTCTCGCCAGCAGCAGCCCGTCGCCCCGGGGACAGGACAGCAGCCAGCGTTGCAGCTCCTCGGGCAGGTCGAAGGCTTCGCCCACGGTGGAAATCGCGGCGGCGTCCTGCTGCAAGAGCAGCTTGAAGGCGGCGTTCTGGAGCAGGGCACGACCAGAGTGTCCGGTGATGGCGCGCGACGAGTCCTCGGAGAGGAGGTCCTGCACGTCCTGGGTGATGAACTGCAACCCCAGCCGGTGCTTGCGGGCACGCTTGGCCATGCTGACCATGAAGGCCGCGCCTTCGGGGTGCTGCATGATCGACCACACCTCGTCCACCACCAGCAGGCGGGGTCTTGGGTCCTGGGCGGCGGCGGCCCACACCGTCTCGGTGCAGACCATCGCGGCGGCGGGGCGCAGTTCCGGTTCCAGCAGGTGCAGGTCAAAGACTGTCACCAACGCCTCGCGGGCCAGCAGGTCGTCGCCCTCGTCGGAGAGCAGGTCGCGCAGGCTGCCGGTGGCGAAGGGGCGCAGCAGGTGGGCTATTTCCGGCGTCTCGCCTTGCAGGTAGGCGTAGAAGTCGCGGAAGCCGGTGCGCTCCCGCCTCTCGGAGTAGTAGCCGGCCAGGGCGTGGTCCAGGCTGGAACGCCGCTCGGCGCTGAGCCGTTCCCCCACCATGACTTCTATCAACCGGCGCAGGCTGCCGATGCGTTGGAGCAACTCTTCCGAGTCGCCCCGGTCGATGACGAATGGGTTCATGCCCTGGCCCGGGACGCCGGGGGAAAGCACCCGTCCTCCTGCGGCGCGCGCCATGTCGGTGTACTCGCCCTCCGGGTCGATGATGTAGGCCCGCACCCCGCGACACAGACCGCGCAGCACGCCCAGCTTGGTGGCAAAGGATTTTCCAGAGCCGGACCTTGCCAGGACGGCGGTGTTCGCGTTCAGGTGAGTTCCGTCGAAAGGGTCGTAGACGATGGGAGCGCAGGCCCGCAGGTCGATGCCGTAGAGGGTGCCGGAACGGGTGTCCAGGTCGGGCGGCGAGAAGGGAAACAGCCTCGCTAGCGACGACGTGTCCAAAGTCCGCCACACGGCCACGGCGTTGAGGCCCAGGGGCAATGTGGACAGCAGCCCCTCCCGCTGCCGGAAGGCCAGGTTGTCCAGCTTGCCCAGGGTGGCGGCGAAGTGGGCCCGGGCCTTCTGGGCCAGGTCCTTCAGGGTGTCGTGGTCGGCGGCGTGCAGCGTGACGGAGAGGGAGGCGTGGAACAGCCTCTCCCTTCCCCGCTGCACCTCGTCCCGCAGGCGGCTCACGTCTTCCAGGGCGATCTCCGCCTCCGGGGACATGGAGCGGCCCCGTTTGAAGGAAAGGGACTGGGCGGACTCGAAGCGTACCTTCTGCCACTCCAGGGTGCGGGCCGCCTGCTCCGTGGGGATGGCGCCCAGGTGGACCGACAGGTCCATGGGGGCGCCGGCGGCCATCAGCCCTTGCAGGAAGCCGGGGGCCAGGCTGCGGGGCCACTTGCCCAGGTGCAATGAGCGGGTGATGTGGTCGCCGATGCGGATGTCCCGGCGGTTGACCTCGACCTCCATCTGGGCGTTCTCGTCCCGTTCCTGGGGCGAGCCGCCCAGGGCGCAGGCCAGCAGCAACTGGCGCAGGGTTTCGCCGTTCAACGGGAATACGCCGAGACCGGCCCGCACCAGCAGCGCCCTAAGCTCGTCGGCGCGGCCGTGCTCGCAGACGGCGTAGAACCGCCGGTCCAGGATGCCCTCCCGGTTTTCCAGGGTGGTCAGCAGGCGGCCCAGGCTGTCGGCGGCGTCCTTCGTCTGCCGGGGCAGGTCCTCGGGTTGGTCCTCGCTCAGCCTATCTCTCAATGCCGTCAGCACGGGCGGGTGCTGCCTGACCAGCAGTTGCACCGGGAAGTCCAAGGCGTTGAGCGATCCGGCGAAGGCGCCCAGCTTGGGCTCGTCCAGCTCCAGGCCCATCACCTCCAATACCGCCAGCTTCACCCCGTCCAGCCGCACCGGCCCGTCGTCCTCCAGGTGGGACAGCATGAAGAACAGGGACAGCGGCGGCGGCGCCTTGGGTTCGGCGGCGGGTTCCGCCGGTTGGCCGTTCTCCGGCGCGGTAAATTCGCGGCTCCTGCCGGGGAACGGCAGCCTCTTGATCCTGGGAAATGTAGATTTCACTGCTTGAAACTTTGCTTGCAACTTTCGTTCCTCCATTACAGGCTGGGGATGACGCCGCCGCTGACGGCCAGGGCGATGGCCTTGGCCAGCAGCGCCACCACCAGGCCCAGCAACGCCATGAACACCGCGTTCCTGGCTCTCCCCCGGTTCTCCCCCTCCGCTCCCTCGGCCATCAGCACGAATCCCGCCCAGACCATGGCGAACAGGCACAGGCCCGCCCCGGCGTAGGCCATGCCGGTGAGTACGGCGTCGAAGGCGGCGGCCATCGCCTTCAGCTCGCCGTCGGGGGCGGCGGCCACCGACGCCAGGGCCGCCGTCGCCGCCAGCAGCAGGGCGGTCAGTTTCCGGGCCATAGCCAGCTCCACCAACTGGAACCGCCCACCGGCGTCTGCTCCGCCTTCGGCGGCTCGGGCCTGGGCGGCGGCACGTACAGGGGTTGATAGGGGGCGTCGGCCCCGAGGTTCACCGCCTGGACCGCGCCGGATAAGGGGGCCGGCGCCAGGGAAATGCTCTCCGTCCGGGTGCGTGTGACGTCGGCCCTCTGGTTCTCCACGGCCCGCACGTGCTCCGGGTGACGGACGTAGATGCGCACCGTCTTGACGGTCCGGCTCTCGCCGCAGGTGCAGGTCACCCGCCGGGTGTACACGTCGGTGCGGGCCGGGTGGTGGACGGTCTGCAACATGGGCGGCCGGGGGACGTTCAAGGTCGCCGTCAACTCCGCCGTGATCTCCAGTTCGTTGACCGCCCGGCTGTTGGCCACGGGCAGGGCGAAGGCGGTCTCGCCGTCCGGGACGAAGGTGGCCGTGGTCGAGTGGCCGCCCCACCCCACGCTGACCGTGCCCGTAATGCCGGTTACGGTGGCGTCCAGCATTGCCGGCACCGACCGGCTGAAGTGGCCGCCGTACACCGGCAGGTCCTCCTCGTGCCGGGTCTCGCTGAGGCACTCCGAGGCGATGACGCCCCTGATCCGCCCCGGCGTCCACTCCAGGGCGGTGACCTCCAGGTCGCACAGCTCCCCGTCAACGATTGGCAAGGGATACGGGATTTGATGGCTCTTCAGCGACGCCGCGCCGGAGAATCCCAATGCGTCCTGCCACGAGAAGGTGAAGGACGGCGACGGGCCGTCCAGAGTCAGGTTGTAGCTGGCGCTCTGCCCCGCCGCTAGGCCGGTGTTGAAGCCCATCTTGAGGGTCCGGCCGGTCCTGCCGCCGAAGACCCTTCCCTTCAGGTCCAGGTCGTGGGCGGCCCGCAGGGTGACGGCGGCGGTGTCGCCGGAGACGGCCAGCCGTTCCACGTAGACGCGGCGGCCCGGCGCCGGGTCCGGCGGCTCGAAGTAGATTTCGCCCAGCCGCCAGGCGTCGCCGTAGGGGTTGTCGTCCGGGTCGTCGGCCAGGGCGCTGCCGGGCATCGCCACGACGGCCAGCGCCAGCAGTCCGGCCGCCGCCAGGAACCGGCCCCAGCGTTTCCCTCTGCCGGTCTCCGTCCGCGTCGTGTTGGACCCGTTGCCGGACTTCCGGCGGCGCCGTCCCAGCCAGCGGTGGGGCCGGAAGATGCGGCGGCTCCTGCGCCGCCGCCGGTTCTCCCGGAACTTCTCCAACCTGTCCGTTGCCTTTCTCAACAACAGCCGCAGCGGGTCCGGCTTGGCCTCGGATTGGGGTGGTGGCTCGCTGATTGTTAATTCCGACGAAAGTCCTGCGTATCGTCTGGCTCCCAGCTTGAACTTCAGCAGGTCGGCGGCCACCAGGGGCAGTCCTCGGCCGCCCACCTTCCCCACGATCAGGGCGATGCCGGTAACGCCCAGCAGGATGGCGGCGCCCAGCTTCAGCCCGCTTGGGCCGAAGGGGAAGTAGCGGTAGACGCCGTAGGCCACGGCGCAGGTCGCCACCACCGCCACGATCTGGGGGAAGGTGAACCACAGCAAGGCCTTGTCCTCGGCCTGCACGTGGGTCGGCACTTCGTGCTCTCTCATGCTGTCCCTCCTACTTGCCGGGCTTGTCGGGCTCGGGCAGTTTCTTGATGTCCACGCCCGGATCCGCCACGGCGTTGATCACCAGCTCCACCACTCCGTAGGCCACCAGGGCCAGCACCACGCCGGCCAGGGCGGTCATCATGGCCGTCTTGCCCCGCTCCATCTGGTTGGGCGCGCCGGAGGCGGTCAGGTAGAGGTAGGCCCCGTAGATGAAATAGCCCACCCCTACCACGCCCACCAGCCCCAGTAGGATGCCCACCAGGTTGGAAATCGTTTGCGTCAGGTCTGACATTCTTGTTCTCCTTTTCCATTTCTCGTTGGCTGTGTTTCCATTCGTCGGCGCATTGGCGCCTTGCTACCGGCGCATCGGCGCACCTCCCGGTTGTGTGCTAGTTTCTTGGCGACGCGAACGTTCATCCGCGCCGGTGGTCGTCGTTCCTGTTGTGATTGCTACGGCCCCTGGCTGCGGGGCGTGGGTCCGCCCTGGCCGGCCGGGGTGGAGTTCTGGGCCGCCGAGTTCACCGCGTTGGCCCCGGTGTTGGCGGCGGTGGTTGTCGCGGCGGCAGCGGCCGCCGCTCCCGCCGGTCCGCCCGCCGCGCCCCCGGCCAGCAGGCCGACGGCCCGGGCCGAGCGCACCATCTGGCCGGGCAGCGACATGCCGAAGTACAGGGTGTGCAGCCAGGCGTCAAAGGTGCCGTGCTGCCCCAGCATGGACGGCACCCGCCCGGCCAGGTACATGAAGGCGATGGCCATCAGCAGCTTCCACACCAGGTCCTGGGCCGGCTCGAACTGGCCGATCAGGGCGAACTCCCCCAGGAAGGCGAACCCCATGGCCAGCGCTATCAGCTGCACCGCCTGCTGGAACACCGTCACCAGGAACATCCTGAGCCAGTGGCGGCCCCAACCGGCGGTGTGGGGCAGGATCCACAGCCCCAACGCGATGGGGGCCAGGGCCAGCAGGATGTCGATCAGGGCCAGGCGCAGGATCATCTGCACCAGCAGGTAGAGGACGAAGAGGCCGAAGACCAGGTAGAGCAGGGCGATGAACACCGCCAGGCCGGGCGTGGCGGTCTCCGCCGCCGCCAAGAGCGCGAACAGGGGCGCCCGCAGCAGGTCGCCGGGGGTTACGTTGAGCGTGGCCGCGATGAACTGGGAAACGGCGTGGGCCACGTCGATGACCAGGGCGCACCACCACAACGACGACGCGGCGGCGGTGAGGCCCAGCACCAGCCGGGGCACCATCTCCCGCCAGCCCGACTGGTGCCGGCCCAGGTGCTCCTGGACGATGAAGCTCAGGCCCATCCAGCCCAGGATCGCCGCCAAGGCTCCCGACGTGACGGCCCAGACGGTCATCCAGGCCAGCCTCACCACGGGATGCAGGTAGGTGAGTTCCGGGGGCGTGCCGGTGAGGATGTCGCTCATGCCGCTACCCTCCGCACTCGGCGATTTGGGTCTGGGTCACTCCCTCCACCACGCCACACAACGTCCCGTGGACGCCCTGGATCACCCAGCGGGCGGCGGCCCGGGCCCAGCGGTCCGGGTCCAGGGCGCCCAGCACCTTGTCCCACAGACCCCTCGGCTGGTGGACGGGAATCAACGCGTGAAAGACGTGGTGGTCGCCGCCGCCCTGGCGGGGGACGGCCAGCACCAGCAGGAAGGCTTGCTCCGGGTGGAGGTCGGGGTGTTCGGCGAGGGCCGGGTACTCGAAGGTGTACTCCCAGCCCTCGGCCAGCTTTTTCTCCCCGCCCTGGACCCGGTAGGTGTTGGTGAGCCACTCCCCGGTGTCGGGGTGGCGGATGGAGTAGTAGAGGACGCTGAGTTGGCGGCTGAAGACAGGCCGGGCCACGAAGTCGCCGTCCTTCTTCCTTTCCACCATCTGCCGGTCCCGGTTGACCAGTTGCAGGCCGTCGCCGTTCTGCGGCGGTGCCTGGGCCAGGGCCGCGCCGCTGGCGGGAAGGGCGACGACGGCGGCTGACAGCAGCGCCGCCGCCGTCATCATCGCCCGCCGGACGAGCCTGGGTCTGCTTGCCTGGGTCAATTCGTTCACCTCCCTGGTGTCGGGGTCGCCGGTCTCTTCGCCGGCGCCGCCAGAGAGTGTGAACATCCGGGACGCTTTGCATAACCTCGCCCACGCCCCCACCTTCCTGCGGGGGCGCGCAGGGCCTTACGGAAGCGGCCCCTCTCGTGGTGTCATTGGGGTGTACAGGAGTCGCGTCCGGCGGCGGAAATGCAAGTCAGCTCGTTTTAAACCTGGAATCGGGGGAAATCGGCCCCCTATCGGACTTTTCGTGTTAACGGTTTTCGTAAGGACCCCTTCCAACGGGCTGTTGCATACTCCCTGGGTGAAACTTGCACTTCTGCAAGCGTCGAAGCCGCCCGCCGGTTGCATTGGCCCCGTTGGAAAGTTGCACTTTTACAAGTCGGCATCGGCGAGGAGGGAAACATGAGCGACCGGGAACCGATCTTCGAAGAAAGCCGCAGCGTGGAGGACCTGCAGCACCTGCAACTGACGGTCCTCATGACCGAGATGGTCCGGAGCAGGGGCGTGATGCGGGTTGCCAAAGACCTGGGCGTGAACTACCGCACGCTTTCGGCGGCTTTGGAGACCGGGCGGTTGTCCCGCAGGATGCGGGGCGCGCTGGAGAAGGCCCTCCTGGAAGGCGCCGGGTCGCCGGCCAGGGAACAACTGGAACGCAACGACCTGTTGACCGGGCGGCTGGAGAGAGTGGAGGAACTGGCCGAGGCGTCCACCAGGGGCCTGGCAACCGTCCACGGGGAGGTTGAGGATCTCAGGAATGAACACGGCCAGGCATTGCGGAGCATCGAGGGAAAGCTGGCGCAAGGGGACGGCGGGAAGGGGACTCCGGAGTCAACGTCTTTCGTCAGTCCGGCCCAGCCGCCTTCCCCGCCGCGTCCGCCGCGCCGCGAGTTCCCCGAACTGGCCACCCTGGAACCCGCCGCTGACGACGAGGCGGTCTTCGGCGACGCCTGGCCCCTGATCC
The DNA here is from genome assembly GCA_965207025.1 of Dehalococcoidia bacterium. GTDB lineage: Bacteria > Chloroflexota > Dehalococcoidia > Lucifugimonadales > UBA3495 > Bin87. Next base: position 642,482 of record OZ242258.1, read on the forward strand.
GGGAGTGGCGGGAACTGCGGGAAAGCCATCCCGACCAGGGGAAGGGCCTGGGCTGGCTGCGGGAAGAGGAACGACTCATGACCGTGGAACTGGCGCTTTTGGATGACCACGGCCTGACCCTGCCCCCGCAGGACTATCCCCTCACCGGCCTGAACCGCAACAACCAGACCAACTGGCGAAGCACCACCCTGGCGGAAACCCGCCGGGCCTTGAGGCGCCGGGAACGGCTGCGGTGGCCGCTCCGGGCGCTGGCGCTGGCGCTACGGCTGTTGCACAGGTAGATAGCTGCCCTGAAAGGGCCGGTTCCAGTCCGGTTAACACTTGCCCGGTGGGGCGCGCACGGCCTACCCAGGGGCGTCCGGAAGGCCGACAATAGCTGCGTTGTCAGGCTTTTCCAGCGTTTCCCGCCGTAGAAACCTGGGGCTTCTCCCTCAAGCCGGGGCTGGACGCAATGTCGCTCAAGAGGGAATGCGCTGCCGCTGCGGATTTGACTTAGCTCTCTGCAAGCAGCGCGGGCCTGTGGTTGGAGTGCTCAATCCCTTCTTCCCCGGTCCGGCCCAACGGGATGGAGTGTCAAGTCCTTCTCCCGTTGGGCAGTCCGGCGGCAGGAGTGTTTAAGTCCTCCAGTCGCAGGGCGCCGTTCAGTGGCTCGGAGGTGACTCCCCCGGTCATTGGACACCCGTCCGGCGGCAGGAGCTAGTCCCTCCTGCGGCTGGCCGGAGGGGACGGAGCGATTGATCCCGCTTCGTTCCCAACCCAGGCTGTGGCGTCTGCGGGTTCCGCTCGCAGCGCCCCGGCCGGAACCCAAACCCAGCCGGGGCAGAGTTGTCCTGGTAAACGTCAACGATCACAACGTCAAGGAGGTGGCATACCGAAACATCACGGCATCCCGGATTTTCCTAATCACACGGTTTCACTGGCGGAGCGGCTGACGCCCTTCGCCTGAATCTCACACTGCCGCCGGAGCGACCGAACGGCTCCGGCGCGCTCTGCAACGCTGCGGCGTAGCTGCCCAACCACGGCAGCCACCGCCGCTGCCACTTGTCCCGGCCGGTCACTCCCCGGCGACGTGCCGGGCGCTCGTTACTGCCACGCGGCTTCCCCCGGGCGGCTCGCCAATGACGCGACAGCCGGCCGGCCCGTGCGCGCCCTCCATCCCCCAACTACCCGTTTCCGCCATTCGAATCCCTGGCCGGACTGCGCCTCTCGCGGGGCGTCAGCACGGCGAAGCGCCGGGCTTCGTCAGACCCTGGGGAGCATTGCGTCCACGCCGCGCCGTGCGCCAGCGGCATTCGGCATGACCTGATGCAGGGAGGTCTCGGCAACCCGAAGCCCGTCGCCCTCCCCGTGGGGGACGGCGGCCCGCCTCGGCGGGCGGCGGCTAAGTGAACCGCCGCTGACAAACCAACCCACGACAAATTCAAGTTTGCACACGAGCGGGGCCGCCCCTTTCCGACGGGAAAGAGGGCGGCCCCGCTCGCTGCGTTTCGGAGGAATGAACATGATCGCCAACAGCGCCAGTATCACCATCGATGCCAACGCCGATATCCACTACAACGCCAACGTTAAGGACAATCCCAAGACACAAGGGCAGATTCTCGACTCCGGCGCCAACGACGCCAGCGCCGTCGCCGCCCGGGCCGAGTCCCACCTGACCGTCGCCGCCAGGGAGCGCGGCCTCAACATCAAGGAACTGGCCGCCCTGATGGGTGTCGGTCCCTCCCACCTGTCCCAGGTCGCCAGGGGCAAGAAGGCCCTAACACCCTACATGCGCGGCAAGATCCAGGCCGTCTTGGGCGAGGTGCCTCCCCAGGGCGTCGTCCACCGGCAGGGCGGCGTGGTGCGGGGCGGAGAGAGCACCTACCTCCGGGAACGGGCCAGGGAGCAGGGCCTCACTTTGCGGCAGGTGGCGGACCGGGCCGGACTGACCTATGGGTATGTTACCCAGGTCAGCCGGGGCCAGCGCAACCTCAGCCCTGCCGCCCAGGCCCGGATGGAAACGGTGCTGGACGCTCCGGTGAAGATCGAGGCCGCCCAGTTGCCCACCGTTGACCCCAACGCCCTGTGGGAGCGCATGGACGCCCACGGGTGGAGCCAGAACGAGACGGCGCGTAGGGCGGGCATCAGCATCGGGATGCTCTCCCAGGTCATGAACGGCAAGCGCACGCCGTCCGGGGACCTGCTACGGCGGCTGCACGAGGTGCTGTTCGCGCCGTCGCCAGCGGAGCTGGTGGTGCCGGTGGAGTTGAAGGTCATGGCCTGGAAGAAGGGCGGGAAGAGCGGAGTGGTGATCAAGGGCGCCGGCGGGCCTTGCAGCAATGGCAAGCCCGGCGACGGGACCATCCGCGTCGGCGGTCGCGTTCCCTGGGGTGCCGAGGTGGAATTCGCCTACACCAGCGGCTACGACAGCCACGGACGGGTCTCGGTGAACCACCTCGTGGACGAGCGGGGCTGCTCCGCCATGCTGCGGGAAAGGCGACCCGCCGGTGACGGAAGCCCGGCAACCGGGTCAGGTGTGCCTGCCGGTCAGGAAAACAGTCACCGGCGGCCTCGCCAACAATAGCCATATCGTCCGGCGGGAGCAAAACAACGGCGCGGCCTGGATTCACTGGCCAGCAGGGCCGGGGTTGCAGGCCGTCGCTGTCCGCGCTCGCTATCCCCTAACCGCCCCGCAACCCCGGCGCAGTTCCGCTTCCAACTCCCGGTTGCGGACCTCGGCGGTTTCGGCGCGGACACGCTCTTCCTCCAGCGTTGCGATGGGCCGCACGGTGGCCGGGGCGTGCAAAGCCAGCAAGCCCTCCTCCCACCGCAAGTTCAGGTTCAACGCCCGGCTGTTCCCCTGCAACACCCCTCCGGGCAGTCCCCGGATTTCAATGGCCTCGTACCGGCCCTCCACCAGCCGGTCCCCGGCCAGCTTCGCCCCGTGATGTTCTCCCGTCTCGTCAAACCGCCAGACTTCCAGGATGCCCAGGGCCGCGTAGTAGTCCCGCATGGGACCCACGTCCATCTCCCCGGTGCTCTCCGACGCCACCTCCAGCACGAAGTCCGGCGCCTATCGAAGTAAGCGTGCGGGACGATCCAGTGGTCGGCGCCCACCAGGGTGGTATCGCAATTCCCCAGGTGCATCCGCAGGTCGTTGGACAGCCCCCGGTGGAAGAGTCGGTCGTACTGGGTCACTTCATCAGGCTCGCGCTCAGGTATGTCGGGCAGCCGGAAGCGCTGCTGGACTTTGGCAGCCTCGCTGCTGGTGTTGGTGGTGGGCACGGCGAACCCCGGTGGGTCTGGCCTGGGATTGCCGGTGATGGCGGGTTCTTGGCGTTGGGCTGGCCCGTTGCGGGCAACATACCCCCGCCGGGCCGGTCCTCCCAGCGGCGGGAACGCCGTTGCGCAGGGCGCTTTGAACCGCCAGCCTCTCAACGGCAAAGGGCCCCGGCCAGCACGGCCGGGGCCCCTCGCCAAGTCCAACCCTTGCCCCCGGGCGGGGGCGCCGTCAGTTGGCGTTCCGGATGGTGATGGTGTAGTCAGTGTATCCCGACACCCGGTAGCCCGGCCCGTTCAGCAGCCGGAAGATCGCCGTCTCGCTGCCTTCCGCCTTGTCGTCCTTTCTGGGGGCAAAGCCAAACCTGGCCCAATAGACGTCAGGCCTGCCGAAGTCATTACCGAAGGGAGCGCCGGGCGTGACCCAAAAGATATCCCCCGCCTCCTCGATGGTTTGATCGCCAATGTTGAACAGGGTGAAGTCCTTGTCGTCCCCGGACGGGGTCGCCGTTCCGCCAACGTACTGGAAGTACACCCTTCCCGTAAAGGAATTGGTGACGTAGAACGTCGGGTTGAACGTCCCGCCGTCTTCCCACCTTTCAGATTGGGTAATACCCGTCCCATGAATTGCGGGATGATTCATCGTGAACACCGGGGTGTTCTCGTCGTTGTCGTCGTCCATGATGGTCAGCGTGTACTCCGTGATCTGCCCCAGGGAGTACCCCGGCCCGGTCTCCAGCATCAGGACCAGCCGCTCGTCGGCCTCGTTGTCCATGTCGGCGGTGATGGTCACCGGGATGTCCACGTAGTCCCGCCCGGCAATCACCTGCGCCTCGTTGGGCGTTGGGACGCTGTAGTCCCCAGCGCCGGCCTCGATCAGGGGCGAGAGACTTTTGACGTCGAACTTCAGGGTGAAGGCCGGTTCCGCCGGCCGGTCCAGGTTGACCCGGACGGTGTGCGTGCCGATGTTGTCTTCGTACACGCTGACCGCGGGTTCGGCGAAGGACACCACCGGCGCGTCGTCGTCCCTGATGGTCAGCTCGTGGCGTATCGGCAGGGCCAGGTTGCAGCCGTCGCAGCCGGTCAGGGTCAGCACCACAGTCTGGTCGCCCTCGTTGATTTCGTCGTTGCGGATGGTTACCGGCACCTGGACCCGGGAGGCCCTGGCCGGGACCGTAACCGTGCCGGAGCCGTTGCTCAGGCCGCTGATGGTGAAGTCCTCCTCGGCGCCCTCCGTGGCCGTGCCGCCAACGCTGTAGCTGACGGTGAAGTCCTCGTGGGCCGCCGGCTCCACCAGGATGGTCGCCCGGTGGGTGCCGGCCGCTTCGCTGGCGCTGGCCTCCGCCGCCGCGAAGGCCACCAGCGGCAGGTCGTCGTCCGCAATGGTCAGCGTGTGCTCGCCGGGGTCGCCCACGGCGTAGCCCGAGCCGGCCCGCAGCGTCAGCACCACCGTCTCGTCCGGTTCGTTGTCGCCGTCGTCGGTGATCTCCACCCAAATGTCAACGCCGGTGGCTCCTCCCAGCGCGAACGTCGTGTTGTCAACCTGGTAGTCCCGGTTGCGGCTGGCCGTGCCGCCCACGCCGTAGCGCAGGGTCAGGCCGTCCGGGGGCGCCGGCGGGGAGAGGTTCACCCGCACGGTGTGGGTGCCCTTACCCTCGCCGGGGTTGGACGCGCCGGCGGCGAATCTGGCCCGGGGCAGGTCGTCGTCCCGGATGGTCACCGTGTGCTTCCTGCCGTCTCCACGGGTGTAGTTCCCCGGGCTGTTCAGCAGCGTCAGGACCACCGTCTTGTCGCCCTCGACGGCGCCGTTGTTGATGATGGTTACCGGGATGGTGACGCTGGTGTCCCGGGCCCCCGCCGACACCGACCCGGTGGAGCCCGTTGCGCCGACTATGCTGTAGTGCTCGTCCCTCCTGGCCGTGCCGCCAATGGTGTAGTTGATGGTCACGTCCGTCGTATCGGGCGCCGGGTTCAGGTTGACCACCACGTTGTGCGTGGTGTTTGCCTCGTCAACCGCGCTTTCGGTCAGGGCGAACTCCGCCCGGGGGCCGTCGTCCTCGATGATGGTCAGCGTGTAGCTGGACGGATTGCCCACGTCGTAATAGTGGCGCGGGGACAGGAACAGGTTCAGCACCGTGTCGTCACTGGTATCGTTGTCGTCGAGCACCCGTACCGGTATGTCCACGCTGGTTACCCCGCTTGGGACCCTGACCGACCTCTCCCGCCCGGAGCCGGCGATGCTGAAGCGGACGTCCTCGTCACCCACGTCGCCGCCCAGGGTGTAGTGGATGTCCAGGGCAGCGTGGGACGGCCGGTCCAGGTTGACGGTCACGTTGTGGATATAGTTCCCCTCGCTCAGGGGTTCCGTCGGGGAGGCGGCGAAGGACACCGTGGGGTTGTCGTCGTCCAGCACCGCCACGCTGGCCGTACTAGGGGTCCCCCGCGTGTAGCCCAAGCCGTTCTCCAGGGTGACGGTCACCTCCCCGTCGGGCCGGTCCAGGTCGTCGGACTGGGTGGGCACGGTGATGGTCGCCCGGCCCCGGTTGTCCAGGGTTATGTCCTGGCGGCCCTCTTCCGTGGCGTCCACGTAGCCGCCGGTTTCGATGTCCACCCGCTTGTCCGCCACCGTGTAGTAGACCACCAAGGTATCGCCGGCCACCGGGGCCGGGGAGGCGCGCACCGTGAAGGTGGCGTCCTCTCCCTCTCCGACGTCGGGGCCGGCCTCCAGCGACAACCGCGGTTCATCCAGCCCCTCGCTGGTCGCCGCAACCGCCTCCGACCAGTAGCCGGCAACGCCCGGCATATTCACCGCCCGCACGTAGTAGCAGATGCTGGCATCCGGGTTATAGTTTCGGTCCTGGTACACAGTTCCCTTGACCGCAAACACCCCGGCTTGATCCAGCTCCGGCGTCAGGCACGGCCTCCCTGACTCATCCTCGAACCGCGACATCTCGTAGTGGGATACCGGCCAGCCGTTCAGCGATTCCACCTCGTTCCACTGCACCACCGCCGTGGGGGGCGTAGGGAAAAACGACCCTTGCAGGTCCTGCGGCGTTCCCGGCGGCGGCCCGCCGGTTCCCGGCTGCGCCATGATGGTTGCCGCGTTGTTCTCCCCGATGTAGTCGAAGTAGGGGGTGGAGTGGACCCTGCCGTCGATTGTAACCGAGTATTCCTCAGTGTTGGCGATGGTGGCCGTGATGTCTCCGGTGGGCACGCCGGCCGGGGCGATGAGGGTAAGCGTCGGGAAGGCCAGCTTGCCCTCGAAGGGTCGTGGACCAGAGATCGGCATCGCGCCGATGGTCCACGTCCCGTCGCAGAGGTGAGAAGCGTCGCAGTCGCCCTGCTCATAGATGCCTTCGCTGGCGATGCTCTCCGCGCCCTCCGGTACGCCGCTAAGGGCAACCTGCACCTCCGGGGCCTCGTCCGGCCCGTTGTTGGCCGCATGGATGGTGTAGGCCGTCCGCCCGACCCCCGCGAGTGGACTACCCTCGCCGCCGTCCATGACCGCCAACTCCGCGATCGGGCCCACGTGGAAGATATAATCGCCCGATGCGGGGTAGGTGGTGACGCCATCGCTGCGGGTCGACAGCGCATGGAAGTTCACCACGTAGGTGCCGAGCGTCTCAAACTCCAGAAACATGTCCGTTTGAGAGCTTGCAGGCCTGCTCAAATTGAAGGCGGGGCGTTCGTGACTGGGGTTGGGATTAAAGAACGTCCCTGCCGAACTGCTGTCGAAGCGGACTTTGACCCTACCTGGGGCTGTCGTGCCATGCAGACCGCTCACGCTTACCGTGCGGACCAGGTTGCTCCAGTCGGCGATGTTGGTGTTGAAACCTACCCGGGAGTACCAAACTCTAATGCCACGGTGATCGAAATTGCCGGACTCTTTTCTGCCGGTCTGCCACGACACGGTGGTGGGGTCAGTAACGCTATTACTGTTGGTGTCATACTTGCGACCAGCGGGGTCGCGCACGTTAATGATGATCGAGTCGGGAGCAAGATATCTATCGACACTATATTGATATTTTAGCGAGGTAATATAATCTGGCAGTTTGATGTTATTGCCGCCGTCTTCTCTCGCCAACAGCAACAACTCATCGGCGTCGTTACAGGGATGTCCGGTGACGCCCACGCAGTCGTGGAGCCACCAGAGGATAATCTCCCCGGAGGACAGCACCCGCTTCGTATCCTCCAGGCACAGAGTGGCGACGTCATTGCTGTGCTTTCTGAGATCTAGTTTGAAGGCCGGTGAGTAGTGCTGCACCAACTTCGCCGTCAGGCAGCGTTCGGACAGTGGCAGATCCCCCACCGAAGGAAATGCGGAGATGACTACCCGCACATCCTGCACGGGAAAGTCCTCAAAGTTCGTAGTATCGGTGCCAAAGATGGTGCCGACGTTCCAGCGCCTGGTGCGGCCATCGATCTGCCTGACACCGGACGGTAACGGCCCGGGTGCGAATTCCAGCCCCTCTGTCAATTCGTACACCAGGGAAACTTCGAAGGCGTAGTTAATGTATTTTGAGCCCGGACGAGGCAGGCCCGGGTGAGTCTTCGCAGCACCGTCGTTGGCTGCCGTGATACCAATCACCGCCTCATCGTCTGCTTTTGACACGAATCGGAGATACACCGCGGGGTCGGCAACAGTGTGATCGATGCCACGACTAGCAGGGGTGACGACGTAATGAGCTTCTGTCTCGTTGTCCGCCGGAGTAGGCGGTTGCTCCATTGGACGGGTGGGGAGTATCTCTGCATGGAGGCGAGCTATGAGCCACTGCTCTTCTCCCCCGAGCCCGTCCCGGTTCAGGATTTCTCTACCGTCAATCCGCAGAAAATAGGTCCCGCCGCCTGGCGGGATGACTGGAATGGTCCACACCCCCGTTACGGGATCGAGATGGCCGTCGTGATCAGGTTCGGCATCGACATTAGTTGGGGGTCTTATCCGTTCCGTAGACCACCCCCCCGGAATGGCGAGTTCTGGCGGGTCTACACTCAGTTGAACCTTGACGTCCCGGATTGGGGTTCGAATGGCACGCGTATCTACAACCTCCAGTGTCAGGATCCATCTAGGAGTGGCTGCAAAGTATAGAGAAGTTGGTTCAGAATGGAGGGAGAATTGGAGCGAACCCTGGTCAGGCGAGGCTTCCGCCGGCGCCGTGGCCGCCATCATGGCGACCACGGCTACCAGCCACAGCACGGTCAGCGTTTTGGCGACGGGCATGGCGGGCCGGCCTTATTCGGCTTCACGCCAGGTAAGCGTGATAACGTTTGACCACACGCTGCCCGTGCCCCACGTCATTTCCACCTTGAAGGATTCGGAGCCGGGATGTGAGTGCGGATGGACGTTGGCGTGGGTATGGCGCCAAATTTGGCCCTGTACCGAAAGGGGGCCGCTCCAGTCGGATTCGTTTTCAAGCATTGTGTACCACGTCAGGTGTGGAGTGTGGCCGGTGGGTATATCACTCGTGTCCAACGTCGCGTCGAGCCTGGCCTTTTGACCGACTGCGAGATCGATACCTGGTGTGGCGCTGAGCGTCACGCTGGGTTCTTCGTCCTCCAGGGCAATCCGGACCGCCAGGGTGTCGTCGGTGGTGAGGTCGGGGTTGCTCTCGTGGTCGATCCTGTCGGTGACGCTCAGCGTGAGTTCGTAGCCGGGCTTCGTCTCGTAGTCCAGGTCGGCCCCGTCGGCGACTTTGATCTGGACGGAGTGCGGATCTGCGATGGCCTCCACCGCGAATTGCTCGTGGCCCTCGCCAGAGAGATTGTAGTAGAAGGTGTCCGCTTCTCCCTCATAGATGGGAATCGGAGCGCCCACCAGCGTGCCGGCCGGGGAGTTCTCGGGTACCGTGAGGCTGACGCCGAAGACGGGCGGCTCATTTTCGAGGAGCTCGTCGCCCACCTGAATGGTGTAGGTCTTGACCTCGCTGCTCTCCGTTATTTTGCTGCTGATGGCCTTCCAGTCCCGGGGAGCGCCTGCCGGCCGGTCGCGGGCGACCCAGCCGATGAGGTGGACCGAAGTCTCATAGGTGCCGGGCTGGGTGAAGATCCACTCGAAACTCTCGAACTGCCCTGGCTCCATATCCAGCGGCTTGGTGTGGACCCTTTCGCTGTTCCAGAAGACTTGGCGGGCACCATCGCGATCCCGCTGATTGACGCGATAGGAGATCACGTGCGGGTCGTCTTCGGGGGGAATGCCGTCGGTATGCTCCACCTCGAAGGCGTAGCGCAACGGCGGCGCGTCGATGAGGTTGCCATGGCCGTCGTCAACCTTCTTGGCCCAGTGCTGGTCGTCCAGGTGCCGGGTTGAGAAGCCCAGCGACAGGCCGTTGCTGTGGGCCGTGGCGGTCTCGTCCTCGGTGGTGTCCGGGTCGTCCACCGCGCTCTCGTCTACATCAGCAGTACTCGGGTCGTCCGTGCGCAGCCACCAGACCGCGGCGTCGGCCGGCACCGGGTCAGTACTGCCAAGTCCGAGCGCCTCGCGGAGGCCCTCGTACCGATCCAGCGACAACTGGCCGGCGGTCGCCTCGGCTTCAGTGGCGACCACCGCCACCTTGCGCAGGTCCGTGACGTGGATGATCAGCTCATCGATGTCAACCCCGGACTCGTTGTACTTGGTGACCGTAATTTTATCCTCCCCCTCTTCATCATCGGGGTCAGGTTCGATCGTCTGCGACACATAGGGCGGGCAGGTGTTGGTGTGGAGGAGGCCGGTGTTGGCCGGATCCAGGCCAGCGGACTCTCCGGGGTCTGCGGTCGTCGATTCCCAGTAGGTGTCGAAGAGGGCGTAGTGCCCCGTGGTCCGCTCGTGCGGCTCCTCCATGGAAGCTTCGGCTGCGCCGGGGCCGCAGGGCTGCGGGTCGGCGTAGGTGTTGTCGGCGCTCTGGGCCTGGGTCGGCCCGGCGGTCAGGGTAATGGTCACCGCGACGGCGGCGATGAGGGCTAGCACTAAGACAGCCCCGAGGAGTTTGAGGGGCATTGCTGATTGGGACAGAGTGTTCATGGTCTCTTTTGGTTTCCTCTAATTTGGAATGTCGATTGGGGCGTTTGGTTCTTATGGGTGTCGCGCTTGGCACGCGCCGGGTTTCTACACTGGTTCGCCTCCATGCCGGACCGGTGGGTATGGAGGAAGTCCGGCAGCATCGGGCAAAAGCTGTGGGCCGGCATCGGCGCGGTGGCAGTCAGGGGCTGCCACCGCCACACGCAAAAAAGCGGCCAGACCCGCGACAGTCAATGCTGTCGGGATCCGACCGCCAATGCGTCGGCCGGTATGATATGAGGGGCTGGACTGCCTACAAGCGGGTCTGCCCTCGGAAAACTCGGGGGGGGGGGCTGACAAGGGTATGTAAGACGTTTTTAGGTAGGCGCATGGTGAGTAATCTCCAGGTTGGACTTGGGTTCGGGCCAAGGCTCTGGCAACAGCCAGAGTTGGGTCCAGAGGCGGCCTTGGATGAGCAATCGCCGGAGGCGTTCCATGCCGTGGCGGATCACGCTGACGGTGCGGCCCGTCCGGCGCCAGGGGTTGCGATGTACGGGAACCGGCGTCTTGGGCGGCGTGCGCAGGTTGCCTGGGTCAATGTTGCGGTCGTAGGCGTCCTCGACCCTGGTGCCATAGGCCAGGGACAGCAGGGTGGCCACCGAGAGCACCAGCCAGTGGCGGGAGACGCGGTCTGGGTCGGTGCGCCGGGTCTTGTCCCACTTCCAGCCCAGGCTCTTGAGGGCCTTGAAGCCCAGTTCGATCCAGAAGCGCAGCGCGTACCAACTGGGTCCCACCTTGTCGGGCGGCAGGTCGGTGAGGATGATCCAGGGTTCTTCCTGTTCGAGGTACCAGACCACCACGAGAGTGCAGCGGCGCTTGGCCTCGGGGGTGCTGAAGGCGGTGCCCTGGCCGATCCAGGCGGTGTCTGGCTGGGAAACGAAGCGCTGGGCGGGCAGGCGTTTGCCGCCGTCGGCGCAGAAGGTGATGTTCTTCCGGTAGCGCATACCAGGATGCCAGCCCTGCTCTCGTATCTGGTTCCAGAGCTTGGGGCTGGCAATGCCCCGGTCGCAGAGCACGATGACGGTCATTCCCTCCGTAACCGCCGGAGCCAGTTGCTTGAGCAGTTCCACGATGGGGTCCGACCAGGATCCCTTCTGATTGGCTTTGAGGATGCGCCAGGCCACGGGAATGGCGCAACTGCGGTAGAGGACGCTGATGACGATGGCGGTGGTCTGGTCGCCCTTGAGCGTGGGGTCGATGGCCAGGGCCAGGCGTTCGGAGCGCCACAGGGCCAAAACCCACCGCAGCAGGGGCGCGAAGCAGAGCGTAACGTCCAACTCAGTCCGGCAGGGACGGGCCCGGTCGCTGCCATCGTAGAGCCACTGGCGAATGTACTGGCGCAAGCTGTTCCAGTTGCCCTTGGCGGAGAGAGCCGAGGCCACGGCGTTCTGGCAGGCGCTGCCCGCCAGGATGGCCCCGCAGACCCACATTGCCAAGCCGGTCAATTGTGGCTGGGAGAGGTGAGGTAAATGCGTTTCAATCGTTTTTTGCATCTGATAGCATTCTCTGGGAAGGCGCATGGGGGACCTCCGGCACCTGGTTTCGACACACCCAGAATGCCGGAAAGCCCGGCGCCTTCCCAAGTTAAGCGCCGAGCCAGTTTTAGCCTTTACATACCCTTGTCAGGGGGGGGCTTAGAGGGGTAGGTACGGGCAAATTCAAGCCCAAAACGTCAGATGCGCCGAGGTCCGGCAAACCCCGGTCCTGACCTCCGGTTGGAATGACTATTGCGTCGTTCAGGTTCATCTCAATTGCACGGCGTGTGCGGCGGTGGCTTTATTCGCATTCGGATGTAGTATCATCTGCCGGAGGTTAACGACACTCTGTATCGATATATTCCAGGACACTGTAACCCTTGGCGACTGCGGGCGCTCTGGAACCGATCAGAAGGCGAGGCGATTAACCCGAGTTTTTGATACTGAATTGAGACCCTGTATCTTATAGAGATTGTATGCTGCCGGCGCCGTTATTGTCAAGCGGATATTCGCGGTGTCCTGCCCTTTCGGTTGCGCTCCTGGTGTCTATCCAGGCGCTTCAATACTGAAGGCGTCCCGTCCCATCGCCCCACTTCATGCCTCGGCGCATGCTCAGACCAACGCCGGCTTTCCAACCCTCACCCGACAAGCCCCGCCTCTTCCGCCGCGACCCGCCGGTTAGAGAGGAGCAGCAGGTCGTCGGATGCCAGCAGGATTGACTCGTCCCAGTCCCGCACCGCCCTCTCCGGCTCCCCCAAGTCTAGGTACAGCTTCGACCGGCTGCGCAGGCACTTCAAGTTCTCAGGGTCCATGGCGTTGGCCCGGCTGCATTCCTCGGCTGCCCCGCTCCCTCTACTCGAAGTCGGCGCAGTTCCGCTTGTAGAACGCCATCGGATCGCTCGGCGGGACAACCAAAACAAAGGGAAGCCGCCGATGCGACGGTGCCTTCCCCCAGGTCTTCTCGGCGGGAAATCCACGCCAGAGGCATTCTCCCGGCGGCCGATTCAGTCTCTTCACCCCTCCTCTATGGCCCGCTGCCGTTCCTGGAGCGGCCATGAATCGCCGGGACGTAGCCGGATGATTTCGTCGTAGTCTTCGATGGCCTTCTCCGGCTGGCCCAGCTCCCGGTACAGGGTCGCCCGGTTGCGCAGGGAATCAACGTCCTCCGGGTTCAGCGCCACCGCCCTCCCGAAGTCCTCCACCGCCAGCTGACGCGCCCCCATCTCCGCGTAGGCGTATCCCCGGGCGTGGTACGCCGCCGGGTCCTCCGGCGACAGCTCCACCAGCCGGTCGCAGTCCCGGATGGCCTCCCGGTAATCCCCCAACTCCGCGTGGGCAAAGCCCCGGGCCAGGTAGGCCCCCTCGTTGTCCGGGTCCAACTCGATGATGGCGTCGAAGTCCCTGATGGCCTCCTCGTGCCGGCCCAGCCGCATCAGCGACGTGCCACGGCTGTACCCCGCCCGCAGGTCGCCGGGATCCAGGGCGATTACCTTCGTGTAGTCCCCGATGGCCAGCTCGTACTCCTCTAGGCTGGCGTGGTTCAGGCCCCTGGCCGCCAAGGTCTCCGTGCTGTCCGGTTCCAGTTCCAGGGAGCGGTCCAGCGCCTCCATTGCTTCGTCGTAACGCCCCAGGCTGCCCAGGGCCACGCCCTTGCCCCGCAGGGCCCCGGCGTTGTCCGGGTTCAGGGCGAGCGCGGCGTCGAAGTCGATGAGCGCTTCCTGGAACCGCTCCAGGTTGAGCTTGCTGATGCCCCGGGCGTAGCGGGCCAGCCCGTAGTGCTCCTCCAACTCCAGGGCCGCGTCAAAGTCCAGGATGGCCCGCTCCATCTCCCCCAGGTCGCGGTACGCCATCCCCCGGAAGTAATAAGCCTCGGGCAGGTCCGGCTCCAGCTCGATGGCGCGGCCCAGGTCCTCCGCCGCCTTGAGATGGTTCCCCAACTCCCCGTAGGTCAACCCCCGGTTGTAGTGGGCGGCAGCCTCATCCGGGTCCAGCAGGATGGCTACGTCGAAGTCGCTCACCGCTCCGCCCAGGTTGCCCAGCTCAGCGTAACACGCGCCCCGGCTATGGTGGGCCGCCGCGTCGCCGGGCGCCAGCCGGATGGCGGCGTCATAATCCTCGATGGCGGCCCGGTATTCCTCCAGTTCGGAGTGGGCGTGGGCCCGGTTCAGGTAGGCGCCGGCGTCTCCCGGGTCCAATTCGATCACCCGGCCGTTGTCCTCCACCGCCCGGCGGAAGTCCCCCAACTCGCCGTACAGCCAGCCCCGGGCGGACAGAGAGTTGGCGTCCTGCGGGTTCTCCTCGATGTCCCGGCTCAGGCGCGCGATCATCCGCAGCATGCCCTCCCGGTCCACGCCTTCCATCATCCGGCGGAACTCGCCGGGCTCTATTTCATCGTGTTCATCTGGCACCTTGTTGCTCCTTTTTCGCCCGGCCGCTCCACCGGAACTCGTTGTCGTTTGTGGGTGGCGTGGGTACTGCGCACTACTCTGATGGGATTCGCCCGGTTCAGTCTCGGAACAGCCGGCCCAGGGCCAGGTCGTCGGCCAACCGGCAAAGGGCCATCATGTTTTCCGCGTTGGGCCGGGCCTGCCCCTCCTTCCAGCGCCGCACGGTTTCGGGATGGGTTCCCAGGCGGCGGCTGAGTTCGAACCAGGACAGCCCCGACTCCGCCTTGAAACGCTTCAGGCGCTCCGGAAAGCCGTCGGGAAAGGCGCGGACTTTTTTTCTCTGCTTGATTAGTTTTCGAGGCATTGGTCGGCCCTCCCTGATAACAGCTTGCTTGCTCTAAGGTGTCGTGACTGCTGAATGCCAAGCAGTGTCAGGGGCTCTTGGCCATCAACCGAAGCTCCAACTCCGGCGGCGCGCCGCCCGGCATCGCCTTCTTCTGGATATAGATGTTGCCCACTGGCGCGTCTTCTTCGCTCGCGTCATAGCGGTAGGTGTTCTTGGTCTCCCGGGTCAGCTTGAGGACCACGGTAATCAGTGTATTTTCCTGCATTGTCGACGCCCCCTTGACCCGGATTCGCAAAGCGCGTGCAGTTTGCACGATGCACCACTTTAGCTCAACGGCGCAAACGATCCGGATCGTTGACTATCGGTTGTTTTGCCTCTTGGCGGCTTTCACAATGGAAGGGTTTTGCCCGCCTCCCTGAGCCGACGGCGCCGGTACTCCGCATCGGGCATTACCGAGGTTACCAACCGCCAGAAGTCTTGGGAGTGGTTGTTGACACTCAGATGGGCCAGTTCGTGTACGACGACGTACTCGATAAGCGACGGTTCCAGCATCACCACTCGCCAGTTGAAACGCAGCGTTCCGTCCGGAGCGCAACTCCCCCACCGCTGGCGTTGATCGCGGACCAGGACGCGTGGCTCGTCTCCGTTGCCCAAGCGGGGCCACCAACCTCGAACGCCGTCCTGCAACCGTTGGGCGGCCTTCGACCTATACCAGTTCGTCACAACCTTCAAAGTGCACCGGCGACGCTCGTTCTCGGTCAGTCCCGCCGGAACCGAGACCCAGAACCGCCAGTGGTCAAACCGGAACTCCGGTGCCGGCGCCTCAGTTTCTTCCACGATCAGGCGAACATTTCTCCCCAGGTAGGGCAGCGTTTCGCCGCTGACGAACCGCATGGGGGCCTGTGTTTGTATCCCAGGACGGGTCTGCCTCAGAATCCAGGCGGCCCTCTTTCGCACTATGGATTGCAACTCGCACTCCGGCATTTCCAGGGGAGCCGCCACCTGAACCCCTGTTGCGTCCACGGTGATCTGCACCGTCTTCCGGCGGCGTTCGCTGCGGAGAACTTCGTACTCAATGCTGGAGTCGCCGAAGTGGACCTGTCCCCGGTTATCCACGGCCCCCTCCCTGACGCACCAGTTCAACAATGCGGTTGGCCAGGTCGTCCAACCGTTCCTCGGTGTAACCTCCGCCTGGTCGCAGTTCCCGCTTGATGTCCCGGCGCATTTCCCGCAGCACGTCCAAGTTGGCCGCCCAGTCAATCACAACCCCGTGCCTATCTATGACACTCTCAACCCGTCCGGCGATTTCCTTGATGCGCTCATTGATTTCGGTCCGATCCATGCCCGGTCGTTCCGCTGCGCCAGGTTCCGGTGAGTCTTCCTCTTGAAGGTCGTACAGCAACTGGTATATGGCATAGGATACCTCAGTCATTCCGTGCTGGGCGGCGACATTCGACACGCTCTGAAGGTCGCGCCGCAGCATTGCCATGCGCTCGCAGGCTTCGGCGGTTTCGATAATCTGGTTGCGCAGGTCCTGGAGGATTCGGGCCAAACGCACCGACAACCTCTCGTAAAAGACCGGGTTTTCGGAAAGCCGCTCGTGGATCTGGGCCCGGATGGCGTGCTCCATCACCGATGCCCGGGCCTCCTCGTGGGGCAGGGACGCTATCTTCTGCTCAAATTCGCTGTCGAGGATCGAGAGCGGCTTCATCATCTCCCGAACCTGGGCACTGATGCGCTCGTCAATGAGCCTCTTGACCTTCGCCCCAACCTCGCTCCAGTCCACGTCGGCGTCCTCGCGCAGGTACTGGGCCCGGAAGTAGGCCCGTATCTCGGTCAGGCGGGCCAGCCGGTCCCGGTACGCCAGAGCGCGGGCATCAGGCAGAAAGCGGTCCATCAGACGAGAGAACCGCCGGTAGTCAGCGTTGAACATCTCGTATAGGTCCGCCTTGTAGTCGCCCTCCGTATTGGCGTCCGGGGTGAAGACGGCTACGCAGGCCCACGGGTCGTTTAGGTTCCGGCCTTTGAAATGGGACTGGGCCTGCGTAGCCGCGGACTCCATCAGGGGGCCTGGATCTTCCTCCAATTCCATCATGCTGTCCTGCACATCGGGCCAGTCAAAGTCGGACAGGGCCATCTCCAAGTCATGGGACACTCCGTGGTAGTCCACCACCAGCCCGTAGTCTTTCTCGGTCTCCACGCCGTCCCTGCGGTGCGAAAAGCGGCGGTTGACCCGGGCGATGGCCTGGAGCAGCCCGTGTTCCCGCAACCCCCGGTCAATATAGAGCGCCTGCTCCACCGGCGCGTCAAACCCGGTCAGCAGCATGTCCACCACCACCAGTATCTCCGGTTCGCCTTCGGGGTCAACGAAGGCGTTGACGATAGTCTCCTGGTCCAGTTCCCGCGCCGTCTGAAACTCAGCCCCGTCATTTGGGTTGGTGGTGATGACGGGATAAGCTTGCACGCCAAAATCGTTCAGGCGTGCGGCGTAGCGCATGGCAGCGGCTCGGCTGGGCGCCACCACCTGGGCCTTGAACCCGTTGGGCCGTACCCTTTCCCCGAAATGCTCGGCGATGTCCAAGGCAATCATCTCGATGCGCCGCTCCGCCTCTGCTACCGTCTCCTTATTGGCGTAACGCCGGCGAATCCGCTCCCTCACCTCCTCCGGCTGCTCTCCGAACATGGCGTCGAACAGCTTGTCCAGGGACTGCGGGCCTTCAATCGCCAGTTCGGGCAGGCGGGCTTCGTAGTAGATGGGCACTGTGGCCCCGTCGCCTACCGACTGGGGTATGGTGTAAGCGTCTATCAGGTGTCCAAACCTCCCCCTGGTGCTTCGTGCTGCGCCCTTCTCTATAGGAGTGCCGGTGAAGCCGATCAGGACGGCGTTGGGCAGGGACTTGGACATCAGCGCCCCCAGGTCGCCGTACTGGGAGCGGTGGGCCTCGTCCACCATGATGAAGATTTTCTCGGCGGGGTTCAGCAGGTCCAGCGGCCCCTCGGGTCCGCTGAGAGCCTCCTCGAATTTCTGGATGGTGGTCATCACGGTGCGGCTGCCGCCCTGCCGGAGGGCGGTCTGAAGGTCCAGGGGGTCGCGTCTGCCGGGACGCTCCCGGCGGCGCCTGGCCCGTCGCTCTTCCGGTTCAGGGCGGGATCGGTCCATCCGCTCAGGGCCGGGGAACCCACAGCGCTCGAAGGTGTTGGCAATCTGCCGGTCCAGTTGCGTGCGGTCGGTAACCACCAGAATGGTGGAGGCGGCCAGCCTGGGGTACCGGCGAATCTTGGTGGCCAGCCACAGCATGGTCAGCGACTTGCCCGAACCTTGGGTGTGCCAGATGACGCCGCCCCGATCAGTGGGCGTTTTGCCTGACGTAATGCGGGAAATCGCCGCCCGCACCGCCCGGTACTGCTGGTAGCGGGGCAGCTTCTTGACCAACCGCCCCCGCTCCGGTTCATAGACCACGTAGTCCCGCAGGATGTCCAGCAGGGTAGCCGGCGACAGCAGCCCGATGATTAGCTGGGCCTGACCCTGGGGTTCAACTTCGTATCTCCGCCTCACCTCGTCTTCCGTATGCTCCCCGAGCCATTTCCACTCGACGTAGGCGTTTTCCGGGGCTCTCAGGGTGGCGTAGGCTGCCGCCGCGCCGCAGTGGGCTACGCAGAGCAGGTTGTAGTGAAACAGGTTGGGCGCGCCCCGACTCTGCCACTCCGCTCCGGCCTCCTGGTAGCGGCGCAACTGCTGCACTGCGTGGGTCTTCCACACGTCCAGCAGGGAAGGCGACTTGGCTTCCATCACCACCAGGGGAATGCCGTTGACGAACAGCACCAGGTCGGGGATTACCAGCCGCTCGTCGTCCTCCGGGC
Organism: Dehalococcoidia bacterium; assembly: GCA_965207025.1. Classification (GTDB taxonomy): domain Bacteria; phylum Chloroflexota; class Dehalococcoidia; order Lucifugimonadales; family UBA3495; genus Bin87. The sequence continues at coordinate 660,842 of OZ242258.1, forward strand.
CGTCCCGCTCGTTGCCACGTCTTACCCGGAACTGGGTTGTCACCACGAACTCGTTGAGGCCGGTGTCAGGGTGGTCGAAGTCGAAAAATCGGACGGTGCGGGTATCCCGGCCCCGAGGTCCGTCCACGGTCAAGGGCATCCCGTAGGTCAGGTACTCGTGGACCGCCTGGTTGCGGGCCATGCCGGTGGAGTTGGCGTTCTCCAACTCGAAAATGACCCGGTCGGCCTGGGGTTCGGTGAGCCATTCGTTAAGACGCAACAGGGCTGCCCGTAGCCGTCCCTTCAGCAGAACCTCCCGTTCACCGCCACGTTCCACTGCGAGCGTCTCCCGGGGAACGTAGGCCCACCCCAGCCGTTCCAGCAGCCGCCGGGCCGGGTCCTCCGCGTGGTTGAACTCGTTGAGCTTGGACGGAGAAGTCACAATACACTCTGCGGTCTGATTACGGTCCCTCGAGGTTATCTATGGCCGAGAACCCGTCACGGGTTACCTTGAACAATTTACCTCGACCTCCGGGGGCTTCGGTTAACAGACCAAGTGCAAGGAGATCGTGGACTACGCCTTCCCACCTTGCTTCTGACCGCCGGTCTCCCATTTCTCCAAAGTGCTTATGGTTGGTGCGGAAGCATAGGCCGCCGGATGTTGTCAGCTTCAGAATTTCTCCGCTAGAGTCTCTAGTAACCTCTTTCAGAAGGTCTTTCGCATCCTCCGAAAGCTCCGAGTCCTTCGCAGTGGACGCCGTTTGTTCAGCGGCTTCTGGCCGTTCATAAGCCTGCGAAATCGTCATAGCTAACGCACTCTCGAAATCTCCGGCTGTATGCCAATCGGTTCCCGTCAAGTTTACTGGACAACCTGCGGCTTGCAAACGCTGAGCAAGCTCTTGGCGGCGTTGAGAGGAATTGTTAATCCTGATGGTGTGTCTGCCGCCTACATCGCTGAACGGTCGCAAGTTGCCGAGTTCCACGAGTATAGTTTGGCTTTGGCTCCGCCCCATCGCCATGCCAGCTTCGAACAGGACGTTTGGTCGGGACTGCCCGGTTAGTTTGGCTTCATGGGAATGGTCGTCCTCTTTCCTGAAGGGCTCTCGCAATCGTGCTTCATCGTCCGGTGTAAAGAGTGCTACTACCGCGAGCGCCTCTGAAAAAGCCGTGTCTAGTATCTCACCGATATAAGGCGACGTTTTGCCTGTCGCCTGGACTACTTCAGGCCACTCCAAGGGATGAAGCCCGATGGCACGTAGGAAGGCAAACATTGCTTCACGCGCAGCGTCATTCCGCCCGTGGATAACGAACACTTTTCGTGCGTCTGTCCCGGACCACAATGTTTTAGTTGGCTCGCTTTGCGGTGTAGGAGCATGCACCGCAGGTCCCTCATTGTAGTCATTTGTAGCATCAACCCCGTGTTTGGACAGAATCCCAGGATCAAATCGCCCCTGAGTGTCAACCGGTCTGCTGACACTTCTAGCTCTGTCTCTAGCCAGTATTTCTGCGTTGACGGTGTTCGAGTCACTTGGTGTCTCGTAAATTCGGATGCGCTCTAAGTCGTTTGGGTTGACCGACTTGCCCGCGACGACTATTGGCCTGCCAAACCTGTACGGTTCCAGAAAGTGGGATTCCATTTCTTCAGGGCCTACATCCAACTCAACCTCGGGGCTGTGGGTCCCGGATTTGGTTGTAATCCTAACGTGGGAGTATGGCATGGCTTGTTATCCTTAATTGCCGGCCACCCGCACTCGGCCTGTAAGCAGTGCCTCGGCGGTTGAATCTTTCAGTGATTGTAATCCTTGTCGTTCTATCCGCGCTTTCTCGACTGTCACATCCACCCCGTCCAACAGCCCAGCTACGGCTCCCTGTTCAGCCAGGGATGGGAGAGGAATACACAGGGACGAGTACTCCGCGGCATTGATGTTGGGCTGAGCGCCAGCGCGAAACATGGACTCCACCCACCGGCGATACGACAAAGAGCGAGTGCAACGCTCCAAGAACTCTGGAAAGGCCAAGTCTCGAATGGGCCTAAATCGGATGAGATAACCGGCATAAACACACGGCCCATCTTGCGGACGATAAAGGTAGGTCTTTCCCACAGTCGCGCCACTTCGGGCGAAAAGCAGGTCACCCGGCTTCAATTGAAAACCCGTGGTTTCGGAAGGCTCCGCGGAAGCCATCTCATCATTGCGAAGTCGTCCGTCGTCGTTAATGTCGGTGATCCTAACATACCTGGGTAAATCAGGGTCATGTGGCTGGCCCGAGGCTGTAGCCCCGTATTGTGGCGACTCGCATACCTCCCCCAGCTGCACCACCTCCCAGTCGGCCGGTATCGTCCCCAGGCCCGGCACTTCCTTCCAATCAGTGTGCCAGCCGGGGACGCCACGGGTCAGCAGTTCGTGCAGCAGGGAGTCGCGCAACTGCTCTGTGGCGGCGATGACGGCATCCGTTCGCTCGATGGCGTCGTCAATGGAGTCCAGCACGGCGGCGATGGCCCGCTGCTCCGGCAGGGGCGGGAGGAAGATGGGGAGATTTTTCGTGGCGTCTAACGTCAGCCCGAAGCGGGTTACACCGTTTGCTATCCTACCGAACTCCCGAGCTGATGCTCTCGATGCCAAAGTTCTGGCTAGAAATGCCCCTTCAACTGAAGGGTCGTGAGGCCGCGCCAAGCCCAAATGGTAGCCGCACAAGACATTGGGCAGGTCGGTACTGACATAGCAGGGGATGCCGATCTCATCGGGCGTCTCGGAATCCTTGGTAAAGATGACATCTCCCTGACTCAAAGACCACCGTTGGCACTCCGTTGGAGTTGCCGTGGCAGACATGAAAGCCATGCCCGCGTGGATGCGCCGGTTGTAGAAAACGTCCGTGTAATTGCACAGCTCAATCGGGATCTCGCCTTCCACAGTCCTCTTGTCCACGCTGCTGAATGCAACCACGGCCACTTCCCCCAAGCGCACAAGCTGCCACCCATCCGGTAGCTCGTCATCGTGATATTTGCGGAGGGCAGTCATCGGGTGGCGTCCAAACGCCGCAACTCGCCGGACCAGTCCAGGATACGGCGGTCGGCGGTTACCAGATGGTGGCCGTTCAATGCCGTGGCGACAATGATGCGGTCAGCAGGGTCAGCGTGGAAATCGGCCAGTTCGTTGGCGCGAATTCCTATCTCGCCATCCACGGCAACCTCTATCACGCCCTGGCCGAGAATCTCGCGTCGCCATGCCGCGACGTCTTCCGGAAAATCCAGCCGCCCCTTGCTCCGGAGCATTGCCACCTCCCAAAACGTCATGGCGGATACGGCAAGTTCCCCGTCTCGAAGCGAGCTATCAACCATCAGTCTGGCATTGGGTCCCAGGTGGTCATCGCCGGTCCAGAGCCAAATGAGCGTATGAGTGTCGGCAAGGGTCATGGATTGATCACCCGGTCAGGGTTGGACAGTGCTTCCCATTCCACGTCTATCGGGCTGATGATATCGCCCAGGATCTTCATCCGGTCCCGTCCAGCGCCGAAGAGGGTCTTGGGCCGTTCCTGAAAGGCGGTGAGCTTCGCTACCGGTTTCCCGTTCTTGGTAATTACGATTTCACCCCCATTCTCGGCCACTTCGTCCATGAGCTTCAAGCACTTGGACTTGAACTCGGAAGCCTTGATGGTTCGCTGGCTGCCCGTTTCCCCATTTGACGTTGCCATGTAGTTTCCTCTTTCCGTAACGGTAGGACAATTAACCATAGCCACGACTATGGTCGTATTCTACCGCGCGTACCCCATCTCTGCCAAGAGCGCATCCATCCGCGCAACCGCCTCATCTCGCCGCCGCTCGGCATCCCGCAGTTGGACCAGGGCCTCCTCCACCGGCATCACCTCCACCGGCTCGGTGGTGTCCACGTAGCGGCTGATGTTCAGGTTGAAGTCGTTGGCCTGAATCTCCTCCAGGTCGGCGACGTGGGCGAACCGCTCCACATCCTCGAAGGCCCGATACGCCGCCACTATCTCCTGAGTGTGCTCCGGGTCGATGTAATTCTGGGCCTTGCCGGGCCGGAAGTAACCCTCCTGGGCCGCGTCCACGAACAGCACTTTGTCCCGACGCTCCTGTGGTTTGTTCCGGTTAAGGACGCAGATGGACACCGGTATGCTAGCGCCAAAGAACAGGTTGGGAGCCAGGCCGATTACCGCCTCGAACAGGTCGGCCTCCACGATTCCCTTCCGTATCTTGCCCTCGGACCCACCCCGGAACAATATCCCGTGGGGCATCACCACCCCCACCATGCCTTGGGCGTTGGTTACACCCAGCATATGCAACAGGAAGGCGAAGTCGCCCCTGGTCTTGGGCGGGACCGCCCCGTAGCGGTCGAAGCGATGATGCGGGTCGTTGGGAGCGAAGTCGTGGCCCCATTGCTTCAGGCTGAAGGGCGGATTGGCGATCACCCTGTCGTAGGCCAACAGCCGCCCCGACGGGTCCATCAAGCCCGGCTCGGCTATCACGTCTCCAGCCTCCATCCGGGCGGAGCGCAGGTCATGGAGCAGCAGGTTCAGCTTGCCGATGGCCAGGGTGCCCAGGTTGCGCTCCTGGCCGTGCAACACCAGGTTGCGGGTGTCGCCCCCCTTCTCCCTCACGTACTCGGCGGTATAGATCAGCATTCCAGCGGAACCGGCGGCAGGGTCGCAAATGCGCATACCTTCTTGGGGTTCCAGCAACTCTACTATCAGGCGGACTACCTCCCGGGGAGAGTAAAACTCGCCGCCCTTCTTGCCGGCATCGTCCGCGAACTGGTAGATGAGATACTCGTAAGCGTCGCCCAGCACGTTCCCCGTACCACCTTGGTCCCGCAAGTTGGCGTCCCGCAGGTCCAAATCGCTGAAGTGGTTGACCAGGCTGCGGATGATGCGCTCCCTATTGGCCGGGCTGCCCAGCTTGGTCTCGTCGTTCCAGTTGGTGCCCACCAACACCCCGTCCAATCGGGGGGTGTTGGCATCCTCGATGGCATGGCTGGCGATGTTCAGGGTTTCGCCTAGGTTCATGGAAGCGGCGGCGATGGCCTCCCAACGGGCCGACTCCGGGACGAAGAACTCGTGCTCGTCCCGGTCCTCGAGGGCCGTCTCTCTGGGTACCCCCGAGGCCACCGCGTCCTGGATTTCTTCGTCGAACCTGTCTGAAAGGCGTTTCAGGAAAAGAACCGAAAAGATGTAGTTTTTGTAGTCTGCCGAGTCTATCTGCCCCCGCAGTATGTCGGCAGCCTGCCACAGCTTCGATTCCAATTCCGGTCTGCTCAGCGGCATCGCTTTCTCCTAATCCCGGTGGCCAGTGTCCTGGTACATAACCTCTTGAATCAACGAATCTCTGATTAGGTCTCTACGCAACCTGGCGGCTTGCATGGCGGCCTGGTACGCTGCCTCGGATGTTTCTACCAATCGGGCCAATCGCTCCAATTCTGGAAGGCGCGGCACAGGTACCTCAATTTCCCCCAGACTGCTGGCAGAAAGCGCCTTGAGAGTGGCTGTTACTACCAGCCGTTTTTTCATCTCCGCTCTGCCGACCCTGGACGTCAAGAAGTACCATATCCAATGCCCCATGCCAGCTCCAGGGTCATTTGCGCGCACCACCAACAAGGTGATTCCCGCTACCATCCGCGACACGTCGGGCTGTACCAGGGCAGCCTCGATTGACCCGGCCCGCGCAGTGACCAGCACATCGAAGGGACGAAGGAGATGCCGCTCCGAGCGGCTGTTCCAATCCACGTTGACCGTCCGTAGCTCTATAAGGGACACCAGTCTGCCTTCATCGACGTTCCTGCTTTCGACCACTTCTAGCGTCCAGTCGCCTCGTTTGGCGCCGGCCCCATGCCCCGCCAGCGAGAGACCCTGTGAAATCGAGGCTATGTCCCGCAACTGAGCCATTTTACAAATATAGCCGTATTATGATGAAACAGCAATACTAGTCAGTGTTATAATTTACCTCCAATGGAGCAATTGCGGAGCCCGAAGTCCAATGTCCCCGACCTTGACAGCAGGTGTACAACGCACCGGAAAGACAGCGTGATGGGCACGCCGCTTTTTGTGGCGGTGTTGCAGGGTAGTCGAAGATCCCAACTCAAATCTGCTGTTGCCTCAGACTTTCCAGCAATCGGACAACGAGGAACTGAAAGGCGACGTTGATCTCAGGAGGCGAAAATGGCGTTGACGATGCAGCAAACGAAGGAAACCATCCTTGCCCTGCTGGGCGCCGCCAACGGGCTGGAGGCCCAGCCTTTGGCACCACATCCATTTACAGTTGACGAGTACATGGAGCCGGGGAATTACGCCAACGCCGAAAGCGTTGAGCATGGAACGGAAGGGGATAGGTTTAATTGGGTTGCCTATTCTGCCTACGAGGAAAAGGACTACTTGAACGGCCAGGATTTGGCGGCTAAGTTGAAGCGAGTGTTTGCCTCAGACGAACTGTGTCAGGACGTCCACATGACCATCTACCAAACCGAAGACGAAATCGCTCACCGTGTGGAATACCGTTTCCATACTTTCGGCACTGTCGGCGTCGAGGATTCTGAGAGTCCCGATAGACCCGATTTTTGCCCATCCTGCGGCTGGAACACTCAGCATCTGAAATGCAACGCAGGACCTGACGACCATCCCAGCGAAGCTTGCCATTACCTTTGTGTGAACTGCGGCGTGAACACAGGGATAACCACCCCGTGTCTTCGTAGGATAATCGTCAACATGGAAATAAAGTCGGAGGCGTTCTTGACTCGTTCGCCGAACATCGTTTCGGCTGTCAGCCCGGACGTGATCAGTGCGGCCGGAGAGATTTTGATCGGCTACGCGCTGGCTGAGAACAACCTGCGAGCTATGATGGTGAATGTGCCCGGTCATAAGCCTGGCAGCAACCTGTCAGCGGATATTAAACGTCTGAAAAAACACAAGGATGCAATCGTGTCGTCAGCGTCGGCGAAATCAGCCGATGGTGGGCAAGCGATGGAAGATTGCATTGACGCCATCGTCAATGCGTTTGACCGGACCCTGGCAAAACGGAATGCGCTTGCTCATGGCCAATTAGAGCAGGTGGGATTGTCCACATTCACTATCGGCGGTTACGATACCGACCGCGACAGAAACCGGGGTTCACGGCTCCAAATCGAACACGCCGGCGAGACTGTGGAATTGACCGAAGACCGAATTCAGGGGTTGCTCGATAATGTTCGTGAGCTACAGGCCCATGTCGGGCACCTCGGCCATATATTGGAATTTCTAGCGAGCCAGTGAGGCGGCAATAGAATCCAACGTTTTCAAAGCGACCTGCACAATGGGCCTGAAATCGAGTTCATTGGTGCCCAAGCCCGAATTCAATCCCCCAATTTGCAAAGTGCGTTGTAATCTCCAGGGAATGAATCGGCCTGGAAGGCTACGATGCCTTTGCTGGCGTAGGATCAAAGCAATGTCGCCACCCAAGAATACCTGATTTTTTGGTGTTGATTGGATAACGGATATCTTGGCCCAGGAGGTGGTGCGGGGAATGCGCGAGGCCGCCTCCCGGGGCTACTTCCTGGCATCCCGCGCTCCCTTCGGGTACAAGCGCATCAAGGTCAGCGACGGGATGAAGGACCGTCCCACCCTGGAGATTGACCCGGACGCCGCGCCCATCATCAAGGAGATCTTCGAGAGTTCCCGGCGGGGCAACGGGTTGAAGGAAATCTGCAAGGAGCTGAACGACCGGGGCATCACCAATCGGGGCAAGCGGTGGCAGAAGAGCCCGGTACACGCCATGCTGACCAACGAAGCCTACACCGGTACGGCGGTGTGGGGAGTGAACAGCAAGGACCCGAAGACGGGTGAGCCGGTGCGGGTAGAGAACGCGTGGCCCGCCCTCGTGGCCCGGGAGACCTTCGAAGCCGTGCAGCAGGGACTCCACCAGCGGGCGCCGGCGCAGCAGCGGCCCGCGCGGGTGGGCAGCCAGTACCTGCTGAGCGGCCTGCTCCGCTGCGGGGTGTGCGGCAAGTCCTACTCGGGGCAGGCGGCCAAGAGCGGGCAGTTCGCCTACTACGTCTGCGCCAGGCTGCTGCGGGAGGGAGCGGGAAGCTGCACGGGCCGCTACCTGAACGCGGAGCGGGTGGAGGACTACATCATCGAAAAGGTGCGGGAGCGGATACTCACCGAGGAGACCATCACCGAACTGGTGACGTTGGTGGCCGAGGAGATCGACGCCCTGGCCGGTGAGGTCAACAGCCGGCTCAAGGCCATCGCAGCCGAGCTTGCCGACGTGGAGAGCCGGCTGGAGAACCTCTACCAGGCGCTGGAGACCAAGCAGTTGCCGATAGAGGCGCTGTCGCCCCGCATCCTGTCATTGAAGGCGCGGCAGGACAAGTTGGTGGCGGCGAAGGAGGAGGCCGAGGGCCAGTTGGAGCGGCGACGGGCTGATCTGCCCACCAGCCGGGAGATCAAGGGGTACGTGGCCGACTTCCGTGAGTTCCTGAAGGAGGGGACGTTCCCGGAGCGGAAGGCGTTGATACGGAACTTTGTGGAGGGCATCGAGATCGTGGACGACGCGGCGACGCTGACGTACACCATCCCCATGCCGCAGGACGGGGTGACGCGGGAGGCGGTGTTCGATGGCGAAACCTTTGGTCAGCGACGAACTATGGGAGATCATACAACCGCTGCTGCCCGCCCCCAAACCTCGGCGGTTCCGCAATCCGGGACGCCAGGCGCTGGACGACCGCAAGGCGCTAACTGGCATTCTGTTCGTACTGAAGAGCGGTCCACCGCAGGCGGACTGCCCCAAGAGACGGGTTGTGGTTCCGGGATGACCCCGTATCAAGTACGGGGCAGGCTCTGCTGGCGCTGGCTGCCGGATTGGCAGCCAGCCGGAGTGTGGCAGAATCTCCACGAAACGCTGTTGTCCCGATTGCACGGTGCGGACCGCCTGGACTGATCCCGGGCTTGCGTGGACAGCATGTCGGTGCGGCCCGTGGGTGGTGGGGAAAAAGACCGGCCCCAATCCCACGGACCGGGGCAAGCTCGGGAGCAAGCATCACATGCTCACCGAGGCCAATGGAACACCCCTGTCGGCTATCCCGACCGGGGCCAATCGCCACGACGTAACCCAGTTGTTGCCCCTGGTGGACGGGGTGCCGCCGGTGCGCGGTCAATGGGGCCGAGTCGCCGACCGGAACGGGTGTATGCGGATCGGGCATATGACTCGCTACGGCATCGCCAGGAATTGCGGAGGCGCCACATCGCGCCGGCCTTGGCTCGGCGGGGCGGGAACACGGCAGCGGGTTGGGGAGTGCACCGCTGGGTGGTGGAGCGGGCCGTGGGCTGGCTGCACCAGTTCCGCCGGCTGCGGGTACGCCACTAGCGCCGCGCCGACATTCATGAATCCTTACTGTCCATCGGGTGTTAGCTCATCTGCTTCCGACGCTGGACTTATTTCTGTTAGGGGTTCTAAAGCCAAGGTGGGATGTACATTTAAGTGGCGATGATGATCAGCGGGGTTAAGCCCGTGAATCCTTCTCATCCGTACTTGGGGAACGACCCGGCTCCATCGTTTGACCCCCCACCATCTGGGCATTTGACCTTGGCTTTAGTTTAGGATAGCCGTCGGAAATCCGAACCACCGGAGGTCTTGCCATGACAGGCAGCATCAGGCAGCCCGGGCTCCTGGGAAATCCAGGTGTTCCTGGGACGCGACGCTAACGGCAAACGCATCCGCAACACGGAAACCGTACGTGGAAAGAAAGCCGACGCCGAGCGCAGGCTCCGCGAAATCCTGACCGAGGTAGACAAAGACATCCCCCTCACGAAAACCCGCTACAAGGTCGGCGAATGGCTGGAACGCTGGCTGGACGAAAAACGGGGCGATGGCCTCCGCGAAAAATCCATCGACCGCTACGAAGTCATCATCCGCCTGCACCTCAAACCCGCAATCGGGAATATCCCGCTGAAAAACTGAGGCCGATCCAAATCCGCGAACTGGAACTGGAACTGACCAAGGAGCAACTGACCGAAAAGGGACGCACCAAGAAGGAGATGGACCCCATCGGCGTACAACAAGTTCACCACGTCCTGGACGCCGCCCTGGACCAAACCTACAAAATGGAACTCATCGGGCGGAACCCGGCCGCGCTGGTCGCGCCGCCGAAGTGCCCGAGCAAAGAGGAGTTTGTCCCAGAAGTCGCGCAGGTTCGATCCCTGGTGTCGGAGGCGCAGCAATCCGCCACCACCTGTCGGCGGTTATACATCTGGCTGCCTACACCGGCCTCCGGCGTGGCGAACTCGCGGGGTTGACCTGGAAGAACGTGAAACTCAATGCCAGATACTTGTCGGTCGTCCAGTCCCTGGTGGTGACCGCGCACGGCGTCAAACTGGAACCCCCGAAGACCCGGAAGGGCCGACGCGACATCGAACTCGACCTTGAAACGGTCGAAGTATTGCGGAAGCATCGCAACGCGCAACGCCGGTCAGCGAAGGCCCTTGGAATTAAGCCGCCACGCTTCGATGCCGCTACAATCGGACCTCAACCCGTCCGTGGTCGCAGAATAGAGATTAGAGTAGGAAATCTCACCCTACAGCACTCCACCATACCCTGCTTTAGTGATATTATCGAGTCCCTTCATCGGCTCCACTCTCTCACTATTGGCGGCCTTCGTACTCGAACCGGTATCACTCCGAACAACCGGACAGTCGCCGATCCGGAGGCCCTAAATGCCAGTTCAGGGAACCACGCTCACCAGCTATCGCCCGTTGATGCAGGGCGTCAATGGGATGGTTGCAGCCAGCCATCCCAGCGCCGCCATGGCCGGTCTCGAAGTCCTCAAAAGCGGTGGCAACGCCATTGACGCCGGCGTAGCCGTGGGCCTGGCGTTGAACGTGGTCCATGTTGACGATTGCAGTTTCCTCGGCGTCGCGCCCACCGTCATCTACCTGGCCGACCGCAAGGAGGTCGTAACCGTCGATGGACTTGGGGTGTGGCCTCGGGCGTCGTCGGTGGATTACTTTCACAGGTACCACGGCGGAAAGATGCCGGGCGGCGTCATGTCATCGCTCACGCCGGCAGCGGCTGATTCGTGGATCACATCCCTCTCGAAGTTCGGTACCATGACCTTCGGTCAGGTGGCGTCCGCCGCCATCAACCTGGCTGGCAACGGCTTCCCCATGTTTCGCTATCTGGCCGGCCGGTTCAAGACCGCTTACGACCAGTACAACGCCTACCCGTCAACCGCCGAGATTTACCTGCCCGGCGGTCGCGCCCCAAAGCAGGGCGAGATGTTCTACCAGAAGGACCTTGCTGCCACCCTGTCTAAACTCGTGGACATCGAGGCTTCCCAAGCTGCTCAGGGCCGGGAGGCTGCGCTGAAAGCCGCCCGAGACTACATCTACACCGGCGACCTCGCCCGCAAGATCGTCTCTTTCAACCAGGAGATGGGCGGCCTGCTCACCGAGGACGACCTCGCCCGGTATCACGTGCAGATCGGCCCGCCCGTCACCGTGAATTACAAGGGCTACGACGTTTACAGCACCGGGCCGTGGGGCCAGGGCCCAACCTTCCCTCAGGCCCTCAAGATACTGGAGGGCTTTGATCTTGCGTCCATGGGACACAACTCGGCACAGTACATCCACACCGTGAGCCAGGCGTTGAACCTGGCCTTTGCCGACCGGGAGCAGTACGTGGGCGACCCTGATTTCGTGGACGTGCCAATCAAAGAGATGCTGGCGGAGCAATACCTGGCCAAGCGCCGCTCCCTCATCGACCCTGATTTAGCCTGGCCGGGCATACCCCCCGCCGGAGACCCTCGCAACGGAAAAGCCACATTCGACGGCGCGCCACAGTCGCCCAGAGATGCGGCTGTTCCGGTGGGAACGGCCGGGGAAAGCGGCGGCGGCACCTCCTATTTCGCCGTCATTGACCGGGATGGCAACATCTTCTCCTGCACCCCCAGCGAGGGCACCAAGAACGGCGGCCCGATCATCCCCGGCACGGGACTCGCCTTCTCGTTGCGCGGTACACAGTCCAAGCTCACCGAGGGTCATCCGGCGGCGGTGGCCGGCGGCAAGCGGCCCCGGCTCACCCCCGCGCCGGCGCTGGTGTTGCGCGCCGGCGAACCCGTCATGGCTCTCGGCGCCCACGGCGGCGACCACATCCCCCAGGGCACCCTGCAACTGCTGTTGAACGTCCTGGAGTTCGGCCGCGACCCACAGGAAGCCGTGGAGGAACCCCGCTTCTACAGCTACAACTTCCCAGGCTCCGGCTGGGCATCGCCCTACAGTCCTGGGATGCTCCGCTTGGAGGGCCGCGTATCAGATGACGTGGCTGAGGATTTGCGGCGCAAGGGCCACACCATTGAACGATACCCCGACTGGTGGGAGGGTTCGGCCCTCTACTGCGTAATCACCCGCAACCCCGAAACCGGAGTGCTTCAAGGCGGCGCCGACCCCCGTTGCGAAGCCTACGCCGTGGGTTACTAGCTCCGCGCTACGCAGAGTGTAATTGTCGTCTCACTGGCTGGCCTGGAGGGTGTCTAAATTCTCCCTCTCACCTGGCGGGAGAGGGTTGGGGTGAGGGGGGCGCTACCCGGTTTCGTCTGCCTCCGGCGGTTCACGCCCGACCTATTGGACACCTTGTTAGGCGTCTCCCGGGGACCAGATCCAGTACCTCGACACCGCGCCGGCGTCCACCCGCAGGTCGAAGCCGGTAATCATTTCGGCATCGTCGGATGCCAGGAACACCGCCGCCTTTCCATAGTTTGATGGGCTGGGCAGCTTGAGCAGCGGCGCGCCTCGGCTGGCGTCCGGGAGCAGTCCCGCCGCCCGCTCCCCCAGGCGCGGGCGCGGCCATTCCACGCCCCAGCGGGCGGCGCGTTCTCGCCCCTCCGATTGGTCGGTGGCCGTCGGCGTCAGGCTGTTGACCCGTATGCCGTGGGGAGACAGCTCCATTGCCACCGAGCGTGTGAAGTTCAGCAGGCCGCCCTTGGCGGTCCCGTAGCCCACGTTGCCCGGCTCGCCCTGGTGCCCCGCCGTGGAAATGATGTTGATGATGTTGCCCTTTCGCCCCTGCTGGATCATCTGGTGCGCCACGTGCTTGGTGAACAGAAACGCGCCGGTCAGAATGATGTCGGTCTGGCGTCGCCACTCATCCACCGGCATGTTCAGCACACCCTTGAAGTTGAACAGCGCCGCGCCGTTCACCAGGATGTCCACGCCGCCGAAGTGCTCCGTGGCCTGCGCGATGGCGGAGAGCGCCTGCTCCTCGTTGGTCACGTCGCAGACCACCCCTATAGCGTTGCAGCCCTCCGCGGCTATGGCGGCGGCGCACTTTTCGGCGTATTCCTCGTTAATATCGACGCACACCAGATTTGCGCCGGCCAGCGCCAACTCCTCCGCAATGCCCCCCATGATGTTGGGACTGGTGCCCGTAACCAGCGCAGTTTTACCGTCGAGTTTCAAATGGTCACCTCTAGTTGTCGGATGCCAGGGCCAGTTCCGGTTCAGTCACTTCGGCCGGCGCGTCCTGCACGTTGGTGTGAGTGAACCCCTGCATGTTCGCGTGCCACTGCCGCCAGAACCCTCGCATCTGAAGCTCGTCGGTGGACTTGGCCGGCCGTAGCATACCCCTCGAAATATCCGACCATTCGGTTTCGGTGGCGCGGAAACCAATCTGACAGGATTCCAGGGCTTCCACGTCGTCGGGGGTGGCAAAGCCGCCCGGCCCCAGGAAGGTCAGGAAGCTGTCCAGCCGGGTTGCCAGCATCGCATCCGACTCCTCCCTCGGTACCAGGTGCCAGGCCGTAACCTCCATGTTATCGGGGGCCAATGGCTCGAAGTACCGGATGGTGATGGCCATGATGTCGTTGATGACCAGGTTGGGATAGATAATGAGGTTCCGGGAGGTGTCCGCCATGCGGAAGGTGCGCTCCTCACCGTACTTATCCACCAGGCCCTGACGAACCCGTGCGATGGGTTCTCGCGCCTCCTCGCCGAACAGCGGATGCCAGTGGGCAATGGGCCGCCCGTTCCGCACCGGCGATTCGATGACGCAGTGACCGTTACCCAGCGCATGCGCTTTGCCCACGATGCGGGATGCCGCAGTCTGGCCGCTGTCGTCGGCGCCCAGGCTGCTGATGTAATCCAGGTAGGTCTGGTGCGTGGGCACCAGGTGGTATCCGTCGAGGCTGTTTTCCACCAGTAGCTTCCAGTTGGCCTTCATGGTGTACTTGTTGGAGCCGCGCACGACGCGCATCCCCTCTTCGGACTGGTCCATGATCAGGTCGAGGTACTCTCTGGCGCCAGCCAGGTAGGTCACCAGGTCCTCGATATGTGGGTTGAAACTAACGAAGTAGAATCCTCGGTAGCTTTCAACCCTCGGCGGTTCCTTGAGTCCAAGCTCGCCCCGGTCAAAATGGGGGCCGTACGCTTCCTGGTCCGGCACGCCGATGAGTTCCCCGTCAACGTTGAACGACCAGGCGTGATAGAAGCATTGCAGTACGTCGGCGTTCCCCTCGTCCCGCCGGCAAATCAGCGCGCCCCGGTGGGGACACGAATTGAGGAACACCCGCACTCTGCCGTCCCTGTTGCGCGCGAAAAACAGGGGCCGTCCCGCCACCATGCGGCGCCGGTAATCCCCTGGGTTCTCCACCTCAGACTCATGCCCCAGGTAGATCCAGCACCGGCTGAAGATCAGTTCACGTTCCCGCTGGAACAATTCGTCGGACGTCATGGACGACCGGTGGACCCTGAAAATGCCCTTGCGCCGGTCGTCGATGATCAGGTCTTTGATCTCCATAAATTCACCCGTTTCCCCAGCGTCGATACAAACCTGACAAACTTGGCGCTAGCCTAGAGTCCTCTACCGAGGCTGTCAACAAGATTGCATGAGGTTGACGGACGTCTCGAGTGGACGGCATACTCAACCTCGCCCGAACGAAAGCCCATGCAGCCGAAGGGGGAGGTGAACCGTGGCAGGACCACTGGCAGGTCTGACCGTCCTGGATTTTTCACTGGGGATGCCGGGAGCTCTCTGCACTCTGGTGATGGCCGACTACGGCGCCGAAGTCATTAAAGTCGAACCGCACGGCGGAGACCCTTTCCGTTTTCAGCCCGCCTGGATTTCGTGGAACCGTGGGAAGAAAGGCATCGTGCTGGATCTCAGCTCTCCAGAAGGCTGCGAGCAGGCTACCCGGCTGACCGCCTCCGCTGATGTCCTCGTCGAGTCTTTCCTGCCCGGCGATATGGCGGAATGGGGGCTGGGATACGAGGCCCTGTCCCAACTTTACCCGGCGTTAGTGTACTGCTCCATCACAGGCTTCGGGCAACACGGGCCGCTCCGTCGGATACCAGGGTATGAGGGTGTCGTTGCCGCCAAGGCCGGACGAATGCTCAACATGGAAGGGCAGCCCAACCGCGACGGCCCGGTGTATTCCGCGGTGCCAACCGGCGGCTGGCACGCCAGCCAGGCCGCGGTCCGGGGGATTCTCGGCGCGCTCCGTGTGCGGGATCAATGCGGGCGCGGCCAATGGGTACAGACCAGCATCGTGCAGGCTCTGGCCTCACCCCACGACAACAACGTCGGCGACGGCGGGCTGGTCAACATGCAGCTCCGCCGCCGGGACCCGGAACGGTTCCCCGGCAGGCCGCCCGGCCGGGGCCTTTCCACCATAGGATACGTTCCCGTGCGTACCAGCGACGGGGCCTGGCTCCAGCACGCCAACCAGAGAGTCCCTCACATCCAGGGACACCTCAAAGCCATCGGCCTGGGCCACCTGCTCGAAGACGAACGGTTCGCCGGGGTCCCTGCCGTCAACACAGAGAACCGGGAATTGCTGCGCCGCGAGATACTCAGCAAGCAGTTGGAAAAGACTGCCGACGAATGGATGGATGTTTATCTCCAGGATGGCAACATCGCCGCCGAACCCTACCGGAGCAGCGTTCAGGCCATGGATCACCCCGCGGTCGTGTCCAACGGCACGGTGGTTGCCATCGACGATCCTGCTGTGGGTCCCATGCGCACCCTGGCCCCGCTGGTGGATCTTAAAGAAACTCCGGGAGCGCCCAGCGGCCCGGCTCCCGATGTGGGCCAACATAACGACGCGGTGTTGGCCGGCGTGCGGCAGACGGTCGCATCTTCCGCCGATGGCTCGCCTGGGGCGAACGGCGCCGACGCGCCGGCCCACCCTCTTTCGGGCATCACCGTTCTGGACCTGGCGACAATCCAGGCCGGACCCTACGGCGCCGCCCTGCTGGCCGACCTCGGCGCCAGGGTTATCAAGGTGGACGCTACCGACCGGCGATTGGACGAGGGACGGCGTTCCACGTCGCAGGCAATCGCCGATGCGCGCACCTACTCCGGCAAGGAGGGCATTCAGATTGACCTTCAGACGCCGGAGGGCAAGGAGATCATCCATAAGCTCATTGCAAAGGCCGACGTTCTCGCCCACAACTTCCGCCTCGGCGTCCCGGAACGGCTCCAGGTCGATTGGGAGACTTGTCGGAAGATCAACCCCGGCATGGTCCACATCTGGATGGGAACCTACGGCGAGCACGGGGAACACTCGCGCCGGCCGGGCGCGCACCCAATTCCCGGCGCCATCATGGGCGGCGCCATGCGGCAGATGGGTCGGAATATGCCACCGCCGCCGGAACAGGAAATGGACGTTGAGGAGACGGTGGAAGCCACCCGCTGGATCATGAAGTCCAACTGGGGACCCGACCAGAACACGTCGCCCGTCGTTGCCACCGCCGTCATGCTTGGCCTGCGTGCGCGAGATCTCACCGGCAAGGGCCAACCCGTCCACGTCACCATGCTCAACGCCAACGCCTGGACCAACGCCGACGAATATTACGACTACCCAAACCGGCCCCCCATCCTTGTGCCCGACGAGGAGATTCACGGCCTACACGCCCTTTACCGTCTCTACCGGTGCCGGGAAGGGTGGGCTTTCCTGGGTTGCCTGTTCCAGCACGAGTGGGAAACGTTCTGCCGCACTGTGGAACGGGAAGGCCTGCTGGCTGACCCCCGCTTTTCTACCACTGAGGCGCGTCAGGACAACGACGACTCGCTGGTCGCCGAGCTTTCCACAATCTTCACCGGGCGCTCCGCCGCCCAATGGGAGGAATTGCTGACCAATGCCGGCGTTGCCTGCGTGCAGGCCGACGAGGCAACGGAAGGGGATTTTTATGCCGACCATCCCCACGCCAGGGCAAATGACCTGAGCGTCGAGGTGGAGCACCCGGTCGTCGGCAAGTACCGCCGCTACGGCGGGTTGGTCGAGTTTTCGCTGACCCCAGGGATTTACCGTACCGCCATCCAAATCGGCCAGCACACCAGGCCCCTGCTCCGGGAACTCGGCTACGGCGATCAGGAAATCGACGACCTGGGAGCGCGTGGCATCGTCCAGTGGGCGGACTCTTCAGTAGGCGGTGAGCCGTAAGGGAGGTCACATTTGGCAATATTGGTTAGTTTCGACATCGATGGAACTTTGGAAGCGGGAGACCCGCCCGGCCCCATCACCATGAGCATGGTGCGCAAGGCTCAGGCTCACGGTTGCATCATTGGCAGTTCATCCGACCGTCCGCTTCCCGTGCAGCAGACCATTTGGGACCGGCACCGCATCGAGGCGAGTTTTATCTCGCACAAGCAGGAACTCCCAAACGTCAAGGAACGCTTTCCCGCCGACGAGTATTACCACATTGGCGATACGGAGTTGGACCGCCAATTCGCCCTCGAAGCGGGGTTCCATTTCCTCTGGATGGATGACGGAATTACCGAGCCGTGGATCAACGTGAAGGCGGACAAAGATTAGACGCCCGGCTATAATCAGCTCCAGCCGCAACATTGCTCCATATGTAACCCGCATTACATCGCGCCGGTGTCGGCAATTTACGGCGCGCAGCAAGAGGCAGGAGGGAAGAACCATGCCAACGATTCCTGGGCTGGAAAGACCCGCCCCGGTTCCCAACGATTTGACCCAGCCCTTCTGGGACGCCTGCAACGAGCGGCGGCTGGTATTGCAGAACTGCACCGTCTGTCAGCGCCTGCATTATCCGCCCACCCAGCGGTGCGACCGGTGCGGATCCGCCGACAATTTCGAGTGGAAAGAGGTGGCGGGCAAGGGACACATCGACGTGTACATGGTGATCCGCGACTCCCGCATCAGGGGATTCCGCTCGGCGCAGCCCATCAACTTCGCGGTGATAACCCTCGACGAGGACCCCGGCATCAACTTCCTGTCCAACCTGCCGGGCACCCCGCCGGGCGAGGTCCCCGTCGGGGCCCCGGTGGAGCTTATATTTGAAGAAACCAGCACCGGCCAGTTGGTCCACGAGTGGCAGGTGATTGCCTGAACAACCCTGGCTTTGTGCACACGGCCAATATCTCATAACGAACAAGGGGGGATGAGATGGTTAGCGACAGGAGTTGGATGCGAGATCGGGAAGGGATGGGAATCTGGGAACACCGGGGCAAGGTTGCCGTCGTAGGCTGGGGTCAGTCCCACATAGATCGGCGCTGGGACGGCGTAACCCTGGACCGGAGCTGTGGGGGCTTGACTAAAGAGGCCTGCCTGAAGGCCATCTCGGACGCAGGACTTTCCCTCGACGACATCGACGGGCTCATCACCAGCACGGAGACCCGCGCCGAGCAGACTTGGGCGCCACGCCCCTATTTCGACCCGCCCTACGACACCGAAGACGGGTTGACCTACGCCTCGGCGGATTGGATCGAGCAGGAATTGGGCTTGAAGAACATTCAGTACCGGAAGTCCGATGCGCCCTACATCGGCCCCATGATGGGCTTGGCCGCCCAGGCCGTGGGCGACGGTTTGTGCGAGACCGCTCTGGTCTGGTATCCCATGGTCAACCTCGCTGGCCGGTACGGGCATAACAACCCGCAAAACAACAGCGCCGAGGCCCCAGGTGCCACCGCCTTCACCCTCCCCTGGGGTTACCAGAACGGCGCCATGTTCAACAACCTGGTCATCTTCCAGCAGTACTGCAAGAAATATGGCAAGTCCCACGACGGTCTGGCCCCTCTCTGCTTGAATTTGCGGCGCAACGGATTGCTGACCCCCTGGAGCTACTACGCCCTTCACGAGCCGTACCAGCTTACCCGGGAGGACTACCTGAGCGGGCGCGTCATCGAGGAACCCTTGGTGATCTACGATTGCGACCGCCCGGTCAACACTTGTGCGGCTTTCATTTTCACCACCGCCGAGCGCGCCAAAGACCTGAGGCAAACGCCGGTGTACGTCCTCAACCACGCGCAAACCGGCGGCCGGGGCCGCAGCACCATGTCAACACTGGAGGAACACCAGGAAGCCGTCGCCAGTCTGGCGCGGAGGATGTGGGAGGGTTCCGGCCTGGGCCCCGATGACGTTGACATCTTCAACCCCTACGACGGTTATCTCACCTTCACCCAGCAATTCCTGGAGGGCTTCCAGTGGCGCGGCGTCAAGTGGGGAGAAGCCCACGACTTCTATGCCGACGACATCAGGGTCGAAGGTCCCAATCCATTCATGTCCAGCGGCGGCAACAACGGAACCGGGCGCACTCGCGCCTGCCTCTTCTCCGACAGCATGGAGCAACTCCGGGGCACGGCCGGCGCCCGACAGGTTACCACTCGCGCCGACACTGCCCTCGCCGGCTGCAACACACCCGACAGCAACGGCTTCATCATGTTCAGCAAGCATCCCAGCTAAGTTCTGTTGACATTTTGAACTTTATTCGTCATTCCGGCGAAAGCCGGAATCCAGTGGTCGAAATGTCAACACGTCCTGATTCCCCCTTGGGTGTCCAAAAACTCCCTCTCCCTTGGCGGGAGAGGGTTGGGGCGAGGGGGATGCTACCCAATTTCAGCTGCCTCCAGCGATTCACAACCGACTTTTTCTAGGACACCGACTCACGCGCTGGTGCCTTGAACCCCTGTAACTCAACGCCCGCCCCGACCCCCTTCGCCTGGGCCAGCACCTTGAAATCTCCGTATTCGTCGGGGTCCACCAGCGTCAGCATAGCCATGCGGTTCAATTCCTCTCGCGCGGCAGACATTCCCTGACGCTGGAGGGCGTCGAGAAATGAGCCGAAGCCCAGGTTCGCCAGGAACCGCCTCTGCCGGGCATACCCAACCGTAGCCAAACCGTGCCGGTCGCCGGCCCGCATCAGGGACGTAAAGTCAACCTGGCAGGTGATGTCCTGCTGACCTATGTATCGATACGGATCGCCGCTAACAACGTGTCGGTTGAAACATACCAGAGTTCCCTGGGCATTCTCAGGAGAGTAGAGGTCTTTCGCCGACTTTCCATAGTCGATGGTGAGCACATACCCGCGATCTAGGGCCCCGGAGATCTGACTTGCCCAGTCCTCTAGTCCCAGATTCACCTCACCCCGGTACCCGTCCGGCAGAGACAACCCCAGACTGTCCAGCCTCTCTTCGATGGCCGGCGAGGATGGCTCCCCCGGAACCTCCGTGATCTCCCCATCGGCCATTGAGACAAAGATCTCCTTGACCCTCCCCTCTTGAATGACGAACCGGTGGACTGCGAAGTTGTCGATCAGCTCGTTGGACAAGATGCACCCGACGATATTACGGAACGCCGAGATTCCTACGGTTTTCACTGGATGAATCCCCGGTGCGGAGTCCCACTCGCCCCACGACTTTCTGTGCTCCATCGCATTGACCCATCCCAAGGTCTCGCCGGGTGAATCGGACCGTCCGGGAGTGTAGTCGGCGACGACGTAGCGAACCGCATGGGCGAATGCAGGCTCCATCAACTGGCAGGCGTCCGTTATTGACCGTGCCAGGACGCCGTCGCCGGAACCAACCTCAACCACATGAAAAACGGATGGCTCTCCGAGTATCTGCCACATCTGCTCCAGTTGCCGTGCGATCAGCGCGCCGAAAACCGGGTGCATCGTGGCAGAGGTCCGGAAATGGGCGCTGATCCGGTCGCCTCGGGCGGAATAAAACCCTCCTCTGGGCGAATACAGGCAGGTCTGCATAAACTGGGCGAACGTGATCCGCCCGTGCTCTTGAATCAGGGACCTGATCTCCTGCTCAACCTCTGAGCGCATCGTCATCTCTCCGCCGCGCTGCACGTTTCCCGCGCATTTCTACCACTACGACCTTCTTTCGGCGCGACATGCCCCGTCCTTTCAGCGCGGCGCGATATACAATGGCATACCGCCATGCACCCGGCAACTGCGTCAACGGATTACGGCTCCATAGGACGGGGCCAACCCAGACCGTCATTGCCAATCCCAGACTCCCACTGCCAACCCCGGACCGTCATTCCGGCGACAGCCGGAGCATCCAGAAACGTTTGAGATACTGAACGGCACGATACCCTCAACACGATAACTTTAAAGGATTCCCATGGACACTGTCGAAGTCATCATAATCGGTGGAGGAATCGCCGGAACGTCCGCCGCCTTCCATCTTGCGGAACACGGGCGAAGCGTGGTCCTGCTCGAGCGTGGAGACATCGCATCCGAGGCGTCGGGAGTTAACGCCGGCGGCATCGGCGCGTTGGGTTGGGGACACGCTCCCGATCTGGAATCCCACCTGACCATGGGAAGCCTCCAGATTTTCAAGCGTCTGCAACTGGAGCTCGGCTACGACATCGAATTCCGTGCCTCCGGTGGCCTCCAGGCGATCCAGTCGGACGAACAGTTCCAATTTGCCAGAGACCGCGTGCTTGCCTTGAAGTCCCGTGGTTACACCGCCGAATTGCTCACGGTGGACGAAGCTCGCGCCATTGAACCCGAGTTGCATCCTGCCCTGAAGGGCGCGATGTACTTCCCGTTGCGAGGCCAGGCCGACCCCGTCAAAGCCACCAAAGCCTTTGCTGACGCTGCCCGCAATCGCGGCGCGGAGGTCTTTACTAACCGGGAAGTAACTGCCATCGTGCCCGCTGCCGGCGGGACATACCGTATCCTGTGCCATGAAGAGGTATTCCACGCCCGCAGTCTTGTGCTGGCCGCCGGCGCTTGGTGCGAACCCCTCGGCAAAATGCTGGCAGTGCGTATCCCTGTGATTCCCGTGCGGGGCCAGATGTGGGCTACGGAGCCCCTGCCTCCCCGTGTGTTCCACGGCCTTTCCGCCGCCGAGTCATACGCCCACTGGAGCCGCAATCCCGGCGCCGGCCCGGACACGCCTCCCGAGTTAACCCACATCGGAAACCGTCGCGTAACCCGACACCTCTACGGGCGTCAGACCCGTGCCGGCGAGGTCATCTTCGGCGGCGACCGCCAATCGCTGGGCTACAATCGAGACGTGGACGACAGCGGTGTTGAAACCAACTTCGCCCACACTGCCAAAATCCTGCCGTTCCTCAACGAAGTCGCCATCAGCCGGGCGTGGTCCGGTCTCATGCCATTCTCGCTCGACGGCAAACCCATCATCGGCAACATACCCCAGTTGGATGACCTGTACGTCGTTACCGGTCTGGCTTCCTCGGGCTTTGGGCGCGGCCCAATGGCCGGCAAACTCATCGCTGACTACGTGCATACCGGACACCGCCCCCAAGTCCTCGCCGAATCCGACCCCGCTCGTTGCATTACGCCCTTGGAGTGAACCCAGCACAATCGTCGTGAGTAATACCGGTCCCCGCCCAAGCGCACCCGCGTTCGTCTGAACTGTCATAAGACTTTCGCAGTTGGTGGAATTTTCCACCCGTCATTCCGGCGAATTTTCTACCTGTCATTCCGGCGAAAGCCGGAATCCAGTGACCGAGATCGTTAGTAAGGTTACGGATACGTCCGTTCAATAGCGTATAGGCTCCAGTTTGCTCCAGAGTGTCGGTACAAAAAAATTCCAAGGGCGAAAGTCCCACGCCATTGCGAGCGAAGCGCGGCAATCTCGTCAGGGGATCAGACACGTCAACGGGAACGAAATCGCCATCCGCCCCAGGCGGACTACGCTACCCGCAATGGCAAACTGATTGCGCGTGAGTGCTCCCCGAACCGTACCGAGCAACTGATGAAGCGAGTCGATAACATCAAACCTGAACGGCTATAGACCCCCCTGTGCCGTCAGGGTCTTTCGATTATTAGGCGACCGCGCCGATCAGGGCGAGAGGACGTGATGGGTGAACGGCGTGGCGACGCAAGGCGGCGGCGATGTTGGTTTCGCCAGCCAACCGGATCACACTGATGGTCAGATTGCGCAGGGCGGCCATGATCTGGGGTGCCGAGCCGGTGCGCACCTGGGACCGGTCTTCGTCGAAGGTAACGTCCCTAACCCAGTGCACTCGGTTTTCGATGCCCCAGTGTCCCCGCCATAAGGCAAGGAGCCTTTCGGGGTTGGCTTCAGCGGGCGGCAGGCTGGTCACGGCGTAGGCCAATTCCCGGCGCGGTTTGCCCTTGGTGTGGACGCTACGTTCCAGTCGGCAGACCTGGGCCAGGTGGGGCCAGTCGCTGTAGCCCACCAGCAACTCGGAAACCCAAAGCCGCCTTTGTTCAATGCGATCACCGTGCTGGTCGACTTGCACCGCCTGGGCCGCTTCCGGTTCCCCGTCCCAGATGGCCGTGATGTCCTCTAGCAAGGTGGGCTGGTTGCCTTTCACGGCAAAGAAGTAGTGCCCCCTTGCGCCACCACCCGCTGGCATACCTCCCGTTGGGTGAACTGGGCATCGCCGGTTATCACTCGACCCTGCAAGTCCAACTGTCCCAAGAGACCGGCGACGGCGTCCAGCTCATTGCGCTTCTCACCCACCGCCTGCTGTCCCACCACGATCCCAGCCTGATGGGCGTAGGCCGCCACCAGATGCACCCCGGGCAATTGATCACCGTGAATGCCGCGCAACGCCTTGCCGTCAATGGCCACCGCCTCATCTTCAGACAGGCCCCGCTCCTGCAGCCATTGTCCCAACTCACGCTCAAAGGCCTCCCGATCCAACCTGCTGAACACCTGATGCAGCGTGGACACGCACGGCGTACGCTCCCAGGTGAACCCCAGAGCCTCCGATACCTCCTGCCCCTGGTCTCGACCCCACTGGCTGATGGCGTACAGACTGCGCGCTCCGCACAGCATGGCGCACACCGCCAATCCTAATATCGCCCCCAAAGGATGCCGCTTCCCGTGCACGCTGCGCGGATCCGGCACCCGGCCCAACACCTCGATCAACGACAAACCGTCCCTTGCGCCTTCCGCCGAACTCATGGATCACCCCCATAACTGTGAATGACCCGACCCTACATCCCTTCTCCCTCTGCCTCCAAGATTGCAGCAGCGCCCGTTTACTGGATAATCGAAAGACCCTGCCTGTGCCGTTGACTACTCTTCCTCCCTGGTGCTACGGTGAGCCAGCCTGAGCAAACGGTGTTCTGATGCGGCGTCCGGATTATCGCTGGGTCATCCTGGCGGTTGGGTTTACGGTCCTTTTCTTCAACGGCGGGTCCCGTTCCGCCCTGGGCCTCATGCTGAAACCCATGGTGGACGAGCTCGATTGGACCCGGTCGGCCCTCTCTCTGGGCGCAACCGTTTACATGGTCGTCTCCGCCATGGCCTTGCCCTTCGTAGGCCGTCTGGCGGATCGCTACGAACTCCGCTGGATCATGGGAGCCGGAGCCGCCGTCGGCGCGGTAGGCATCGGCCTGATGAGCGTCGTGTCCGCCCCGTGGCAGCTTTTCCTGGTGTATGGCCTGGTGTTCGCCCTCGGCAACGCTGGCATGTCCAACCCCGTCGTCAGTGTCATGATCGTCCGTTGGTTCCCCGACCGGCGCGGGTTGGCAAACAGCGTGGCGGTGTCGGGCAACGCCATCGGACAGCTCGTCATCGTCGGCGCGTTGGCACAGTCATTGGTTCGATTCGGCTGGCGTGTCTCCTACGCCGGATTGGGAATCTCCAACCTCGTGATTCTTGCGCCACTAGCGCTGGCCGCCGTCAGGTCCGCTCCGACAAGATCGGTCGAACAGGCCCGTCCCGTTTCCGGATCCACGACGGACACGCCGGACGATTCACCCGATTCGACGTCTCTGCTCACCTCCGGCCAACTGTGGTTGCTCATTGGAATCTACGCCATCTGCGGGTTCCAGGACTTCCTGGTAGCCACCCACGTCGTCGCCTTCGCCTTGGACGTTGGTATCAGCACGCTGGTGGCCGGCAACCTGCTGGCGTTGATGGGAGTGATGGGGTTGTTGGGAGTCCTGACCTCCGGCTACCTGGCCGACCTCATGGGTCCGGGCCGCCCCACGCTGCTCTGCTTCGTCATGCGCATCGGCATCTTCGCGCTGATCATCCTATCCCAGGCCAAAGCGGCGGTGATAGCGTTCGCCCTGCTCTACGGCTTCACGTTCCTGATGACCGCCCCGTTGACGGTGATGTTCTCCGGAAACATATTCGGGCAAACGCGCATGGGCCGCATCAGCGGCACCATTTCGGGCGTCCACCAGGTCAGCGGCGGCCTGGGTGCGCTGGTCGGCGCGCTGGCCTTCGACATCTGGGGCAGCTACGACCGGGCCTTCGTCCTCCTGCTGTCCCTATCCATCATTGCCACCGTCGCCACCCTACTGGTGCGCGACCGCGCCATCCCCCGCGTTCCCGGCCTAGCCAGCTGTTGTTGGTAACCACCTCCGCGATACGACACTGCGTAGGGGCGTGGCATGCCTCGCCCCTACGGTTCCGAACTGCGCGTGTAGCGACACCACGGCCCACGTTGCCCGCTCATGGTGAGCTTGTCGAACCACGAGCGGACGCGACCGTTCATTACCTGCCGCCCGCCGACCTGCCTCCGTCCACCATGTACACCCCGCCGGTGCAGAAACTGCTGTCGTCACTACCCAGGAACAGCATCAATCGCGCCACTTCTTCAGGGTTCCCGTACCGCCCCAGCGGAATGCGCGCCGACGCTGCCCGGTAGGTCTGCTCGACGGTTACGTTCGCGTCGTCCGCGGCCGCCACGCGCTGCTCCTCAATCGACCGCATCATCCGCGTCTCAATCGGCGCCGGATTCACCGTGTTCACCCGGATGCCCAGCGACGCCCCTTCCATGGCTGCCGTGCGCATCAACCCGATTACCGCGTGCTTGCTGGTGGTGTATGCCGACATGTCCGGCCCAGCGCCGATGCCGGCGGTGGACGATGTGATGACAATGCTGCCGCCGCCTCGTTCCCTCATCGCCGGCACCACGTACTTGATGCCAAGCCATACACCGCGCACGTTCACCGCCATCACTCGGTCGAACACGTCGATGGGATAGTCGGGTATCGAAGATAGCTGCCCCTCTATTCCCGCGTTAGCCAGGTACACGTCGATCCCGCCCCAGCGATCCGCAGCAGCCTTCACATAACCCTCGCTCTGCGCTGGGTCGGTCACATCCGCCACCGAGTAGCTGGCCCGATCTTCCCCGATCGACTCCGCCAATTCCCGCAACGCCGGCTCATCCAGGTCAACCAGCGCTACCCGCGCCCCCTCGTCGGCAAACAGCCGGGATGCGGCCCGGCCGATGCCGCCCGTCGCGCCCGTGATCACAGCAACCTTTCCATCCAACCGAGGCATGTTCAATCTCCTTGTATCAAACTCGATTGCCTTAAGCCGTCATTCCGGCGAAAGAACGTCACCCCGTACTTGATACGGGGCCGGGATCCAGGGAGTCATAACCGGAAGAAACCTACCCATCCTGTGCAGCCACGTAAAAAACTGCCAGTGTCCCCGCTGGATTCCAAGCACATTCTACGCTACTCTCACCATACGTCGCCCGGCGTATTTTTTGCCAGGCGCGTAAGGATGGCAGCAATATGGGTCTTGGCCTCTGTGTCCTTGGTTGCGGAGATTTCGCCGCCACTTTCGCCCGCTCAGTCGCTGAGTTGCGCGGTGAGATCGACCTGTACTTCGCCAGCCGTGATTTGCGCAAGGCCCATGATTACAAGGCCCGGTTCAATGGCATCGACGCTTTTGGCGACTACGCCGCGGCCGCTGCCGACCCCAGGGTGGGCGCGTTGTACGTCTGCACGCCCCACCACCTGCATCTGGAACACGTTGCCCTTGCCGCCAATGAGGGCAAGCACGCCCTCGTCGAAAAGCCCATTGCCGCCACCCTGGAAGATGCCCACGCAATGATCCACCTCGCCGATTCGGCCGGCGTCACCCTGATGGTCGCCGAAAACTGGCGTTTCCACCCCGCAATGCTGGAAACCAAGCGGCTGGTGGACGCCGACCGGCTCGGGCAAGTCAGACTGATCCAGTTGCAGGAACAGTACCCTTTCCGGCCCAGCGGCTGGCGCAACCGGGCCGAATTCAACGGCGGCGGTACGCTCATCGACGGCGGTATCCACAAGGTCAGCGCGTTGTCGTATCTAGCCGGCCGCCCCAGACAAGTCTATGCCCACGAAGTACCGTCAGCTCAGCCTGGGCTAGAGGCCGAGGACGGTGTGGTGATAATAACCAAATCCGACGAAGGCGTGGTTGGCATAATCAATCATTCCTGGTGCGTCGCTCCAACCAGACCCCATTCCTGGGTATCAATCTCCGGTACGACCGCGTCTCTGTATTTTGAGCGGGGCCGGCCGCAGCTGAAAGTCGTGGATGCAGACTCCGAAACGCTGGTTGACCTGGACAACTACCCGGGCGGCTTCGTTCCCATGGTGCGCGAGTTCCACAGCAGCATTCAGCAAGGCCGTCAACCCTCCATGAGCGGCGCGGAAGGCGCCGCCGACCTGGCCCTGGTTCTCGCGGCCTACGAGTCAATCGAATCCGGCCTGCCCGTGATCCTCGGCTAGCCCGGTCACTTTTATTGTAGAATCTTTGCCTACAACAACGCACCGGTTCAAGGAGTACCTATGAAGTACGACGTTATCGTTGTCGGTGGCGGCGCCGCCGGCTCCACCCTCACCGCCCGCCTGGCGGAAGACCCCAACACCTCAGTGCTGCTGCTGGAGGCTGGAAACGACTACCCGGATCCATCCGTCCTGCCCGACGATGTAAAGTTCGGCGGCACCCGGTACGCTGAGGCCCAGGACTCGATACACAATTGGGCCCTGCGCGGCACCATCACCGAGGAGCAGGGCGAAATCCACGTCGCCCAGGGCAAGGTCATCGGTGGCGGTTCCTCCATCAACGGACAGGCCATGCAGCGCGGCTTCCCCGAAGACTTCGACAACTGGGCGGCCATGGGCAACGACGAATGGTCTTACGACAAGGTCCTGCCGTTCTATCGCAAGATGGAAAACGACATGGACATCCAGGACGACTACCACGGTACCGACGGCCCCATGCCCGTGCGCCGCCGCACGTCTGGAACATGGGCCGATATCCAGAAGGCCTTCTACGACGCCTGCCTCGACGAGGGTTACGGCGCAGTCGAGGACACCAACGGCCCGAACCCCACCGGCGTCGG
The DNA here is from genome assembly GCA_965207025.1 of Dehalococcoidia bacterium. GTDB lineage: Bacteria > Chloroflexota > Dehalococcoidia > Lucifugimonadales > UBA3495 > Bin87. The sequence goes on from OZ242258.1 coordinate 689,128, forward strand.
CGTGTCCCCCACCAACAACCTCGGCGGCATCCGCATGTCCGCCGCCATGACCCACCTCAACCCCATGCGCCATCGCCTGAACTTGACGGTGCGCGGCAACGTGTACGTGCGCCGCGTCCTGTTCGATGGCAAGAAGGCCATCGGCGTTGAGGCCGAGAGCGGCGGCGAGATCTTTACCGTCGAGGCCGACCGCGTCGTACTTTGCAGCGGCGCTCTCCGTTCCCCTCAGTTGCTCATGCTCTCCGGCGTCGGGCCCGGGGATCACCTCAACCAGTTTGGCATCCCGGTCGTCCACGACAGCCCCGGCGTTGGACAGGGACTCTGGAACCACCTCAGCGTCCACGTCACCTACAAGGTGAAGGACGGCAAGAGCTTGACTGGCGATCTCGATGCTCCTCACTTTGGCCTCCATTACAGTGGCAGCGCCGGCTACACTAACGACATGGTGCTCCGCAGCAACACCGTCGTGGACGAGCGCGAGGAAAAGGTGGCCGGCGTCCGCACCCGCTACAACACCGGCGACGTTCCGCCGGAGCGGGCCGCCCGCATCTCCTGTACTCTCGGCCTGCCGGACGGTTCAGGGTTTGTCCGGCTTCAGTCATCCGACCCCGATTTGCAGCCGGAGTTCAACTATCGGTATCTACAGCATCCCAACGACACCAGGCGTATCCGTGAGGGCATCCGTTTTGGCGCGCGAATGCTGGAGTCCGACGCTTTCAAGGATGTGTTCGATTTCCGCATCAACCCGCCGGACGAGATACTGAACAACGACGATGCTCTGGACAAATGGGCGCGTGAGACTGTCGGCACGGCCCGCCACGTCTCCGGCACTTGCCGCATGGGACCCGACTCCGATCCCATGGCCGTAACTGACCAGAATTGCCGCGTGCGTGGCGTTGATGGACTATGGGTCGTGGACGCCGCGGTCATGCCCCGCGTCCCGCGCTCCGGCGGCATCCATCCCACCGTCATCATGGTCGCCGAGCGCGTCGCCGATTGGGTCGCTGCCGGCTAGACTGATATGACTTGTCGTTGCGAGCGTAGCGTGGCAACCTCGCCGTATCAGATGCCCCGCTCGTCCTGAGCCCGTCGAAGGATGAGCGTGTCGGGTCAGGGGCCAATAAATTGTAGGGGCGAATAATCATTCGCCCCTATGAGATTGGTGTCATTCCCGCGAAAGCGGGAATCCAGTAGATTACCCCAAATCCGGCCACACTCCCCGGCTCGGCGAAACCCCCTCGTACCCATTGGCGATGCGGAACAGATTGCCCTCTTCCCACGGTCGCCCAATGAACTGCAACCCGATGGGCAGGCCCAGTTCGCTGAATCCGCACGGAACCGTGATGGCCGGGAACCCGGTAGAGTTCTGCGGGCTCGTGTTCCGCGAAACGTGCCCGGAACCCGGCCCTCGCACCTTCTGAGCCTTGCCGTCCACCGTGATGTTCGCGGCGTCGATCCGCGGCGCCGGCATCGGCGTCGTAGGCGTGACCAGGAAGTCCACGTCCTGCAAGACCCGGGCCTGCTCGTCCTTGATGATGCGCTGCACCTTCATCGCCTTGGAGTAGTCCCGCCCCAGAACGAACTGCCCGGCCAGCGTCCGGTACAGCGTGTCGGGTCCATAGTCCTCTCGATTCGATGTGATGTACGGCTCGTGCGTCACTACACTGTCCGCCATGGCGGAGAATCGGAGCGCGCCCACGTATTCCATGCTGGGCAGGCTGACCTCTCTGCTGGCGATTCCCAGTTCCTCAAGCGCCGCGATGGCCCGCCGTACCGCGACCTCAACCTCCGAATCCAGCAGGTCGAAATAGTGGTTCGAGGGGATGCCCATGGTCAATCCCTGTATCCCTCGCTCCATCACCAGCGCGTAGTCATCCACCGGAACCGGAACCGTGCTCGGATCCAGCGGGTCGTAGCCGGCGATGGCTTGCAGCACCAGCGCGCTGTCCCGAACCGACCGTGTCATCGGCCCGATGTGGTCGCCGTTGAAGCTCGTTACCAGAAGCCCGCGCTGGCTCACTCGACCGAACGTCTGCTTCAGTCCAACTACCCCGCAGAACGCTCCCGGCAATCGCACCGACCCGCCCAGGTCCGTACCCAGCGATGCGAACGTCACCCCGGCGGCCACGTTCGCGCCGCCTCCGCCGCTGGAGCCGCCCGGGATGTGGTCCAGACCCCACGGGTTATGCACCGCTCCGTAGTGCGGGTTATTGGACGTGGCCCCCGCCGCGAATTCTTCCAAATTCTCCTTACCCAGGATGATCGCGCCGGCCTCTTTGCACCGTCGCACTACCTCGGCGTCTTCTTCGGGAACATGATCCCGCAGCACCTTCGTGCCCAGCGTCGTCCTGATTCCGCCCGTTGCGATATTGTCCTTGATGCCAATCGGAATGCCGTGCAGCGGTCCGCGGTATTCGCCCCGCGAAAGCTCGTCCTCCGCTTGCTCGGCCTGTTCCATCGCCTGCTCGCGCATGATGGTGATGAACGAGTTCAGCGTTGGCTGCCGTCGTTCCGCCTCTCCCAGCGCTGCCTCAGTCAATTCAACTGGCGATACCTCGCGCGCCTGAATCAGGGGCGCTATCTCAGAGATCGTCAATTTCAGAAGTTCGTTATCAGGCATCGGCTTCCGCTCCTTCCGCAGCCCGCAACAGGCGCGATGACATAACGTCGGACAGGTCCAGGTCCCGCAGGTTCTCCAACTCGGTCAGATAGTTTTCCAATTCGGGCTTCACCAACTCCAGTTCTTCGCTGCTCAGCTCGAACCCGCCGTATTCTGCAATGATCCGGTTCAGGGTTTCGTCGGATATCGGCATCCGTTGCACCTCCCTTGAAATACGAACTCGCGCCGAGTGTACATCCCTCCCCATACCCGCGCAATCGCCCTCCACCTCTCATCTGGGCCTTTTCAAATTCTGTGACAGCGACCCTATCCACGCTGACCGTCATTCCGGCGAAAGAACAGCCAGTCCCGTGCTTGACACGGGATCACCCCGTACTTGATACGGGGCCCGTGAATCCTGATTCTGACAAGTGACACCCGCCCCTTGCGCCCCGCTTTCCCCAATCCCTATACTGGATTCATCAGGCGAAAGAACATTTATACGCATCACCCAGCACACCCCATGCCAGGGTTTCGGGCCTCGCGGCCACCCCGTCAGTAAAAATCGCATACTTGGGTCCCTGAATGTCGACACCGTGCGTTGCCTAAACGGAGCGACCGTCCCACCCCGGCGTCAGCCACTGCGCACCGCGGCTCGGCGATTCCGTCCCCGGACGGAGCCGTTGGGCTGGATGCGGGAAAGAGTGTTCAAACAACCATGCGTACCAAACCGGCCGCACACTGACACCGGCCCGAAACCCTGGCAAACGGAAAATCAAGCCAACACCGCACCACGCCATCGCCTGGTAAGAAGTCCCGCTACAACCTACCGTCGCGCCCATCGCCTGTAAAGGAGAATGCCACCGCAAAACAAAATCAAATGACGACCGACGAGATCTACCATCACGGCGTCCACAAACGTGCCGGCCCGCCGTAAATCGGTTATCCTGCCCACATGATAAGCGACCTATGGGTAATCGCCGCCGTCGTGGCCATCATCGCCGGCCTCCTGGCAAGTCAGGCGCTGCTCATTGTCGTCGGCGTCTTGGTCTTGCTCATCTGGATCACGGGAAAGCACTGGCCCCGCTATGCTTTCCGCCGGCTTACCTATTCCCGGCGGCTGGCACGCCGCCGGGCTTTCATCGGAGACGTGGTTGATTACCACATCACCGTGGACAACGATAAGCTCCTGCCCATGATCTGGTTGGATATTTCCGATACTTTCCCCTTGGGTCTCCAGACCGGCGGCACGTTCCGCCGCGGTGTTGGCGCAGAGGCCGAACTGGATCACCGCATTACGACTTCCCTTCTCCCCTATCAACGAGTCACGTGGCATTACCGGGTACGCTGCCGCGCTCGCGGTTACCACCGTATCGGACCTGCCCGTCTGCGCAGCGGCGATATGTTCGGCCTCACCTCCGCCGAGCACTACGTCACCAACGTGGAGTACCTGCTGGTCTATCCCCGTATCGTGGACTTGCGCCTGATGATGACGCTGTGGGAACGGCCTCTCGGCGCCAGCCGGGGCCGCAGGTTCGTCCAGGACGATCCCAGCCGCTTCGTCGGCCTCCGCGACTACCATCCCACAGACCCCCTCAAGCGCATCGACTGGAAAGCCACCGCCCGCCACCACAAGCTGGAATCAAGAATATTCGAGCCGGCCGCCACCCGTTACATGCTGATCGCCCTCAACGCCCGCACTGGGGATGCGGCCTGGCAGGGCAGCAACCGTCGGTTGTTCGAGCGTGCCGTCACCGTCGCCGCCTCCGTCGCCGACTACGCCCGCCGGGAGGATTACACCTTCGGCCTGGTCAGCAATGCCATCGCCTCCTACTCCAGCAAATGGATGTCCGTACCGCCCGGCTCCGGCAACTTGCAGTTGGAATCCGTCCTGGAATCTCTCGCCATGGCCGGCCCGTTTTGGGTCACCGAACTGTCCTCCGTTCTCCGCACTGAGTCTGATTCCCTTGTGTCCGGAGCCACCGTTGTCCTGGTTACCGCGCTGCTGTCTCGCGCCGTGGCTGCCGAAGCCGAGGAAATCCGTCGCCGCGGCCACCACGTTATGATCTTCTACGCCGGCGATGGCGACCCCGGCCCGGTTGCCCATTTGCTGCCTCCAGAAGTCCCGCTGTTTCTGGTTGGATCCTCCCTGGCCGGCTTGGAAGAGATGTGGCGCGAAGACTGGTTGGGTGACGAATCCGCCACCGCCACCGCCACTGCCCCCGAGGGTGCGCCATGACCACCTTTGCCCGCGGCGCCTTCGTAACCTGCGTCACCCTCTTCCTGGAAGCCTTCGCCATCTATCTCATCGGCCGGCTGCTTTCCAACGCCATCCGCCTTCCCGATGCCGGCATCCCTTTGGGCATTGCGATGGTGGCCATTGCCTGGTCGTTCATCCTGTCCTGGTACGTCCAGAATATCCGCTTTTCGCTGAACCTCCGCGGAATCTTCGGACTGCTGGTCAGTGCCTTGTCGGTATTGGTGCTCGCCGGCGTCAGCATGGGCGCCGGCTGGTTCCCCATCGGCCTCGTTTTCTCGGGCGATCTCAACGCGGTGGCATCCCTCGCAGTTGCCGGCTCGCTGCTGTTGGCGCTGTGGTGGAGAGGGACCGCAACCGCACGGGACGATGTCACTCTCGACGTCATCAGAAACGCCTTCGTCCGCGGTGTCATCATCGTCCTGGTTGCCGCGGCCGCTGACCCGTTGATGCCCGCAGACATTATCCGTCTCCCGGTTCTGGTGCTCTATTTCGCCGTTGGCCTCGGTGGTTTGGCTCTCAGCCGTTTCGCCATCGACAGCGGCATCGGCCAGATCAGCCGCCGGTGGTTGTTGGCCATCGTCGCCAGCATCGGCGTCGTCTTGGTGGTGTCTTTGATCCTGGGCGCCATCGGCGTGGGCGGGTTGGATGAACTCGCCCGGGCCATTGTGAGCGGTGTCGGTTTTCTCGGTCTGTGGACCCTGCGCCCTATTCTGCTCCTTCTCGGCCTGTTGGCCGCCGCCCTGGTCGCCATCGGCAACTGGATTTCAAGCTTCTTTGGTGGCGGCGACCTCAGCGGCCTGGAGCTGGCCCGGCTCCAGATTGAGGAGTTTCACGAGAGCCTCCGCGAGGTGGAGGGAGATGGCCCGCCCAACGTGATCCTCACCGTCATAAAATGGCTCGCCTTCTTGCTTGCGGTCTCGTTGGCCGGCTGGATTCTGTTCCGCATGTTCCGTCGCCGTCGTCTCACTGGCGGCGACTACGCCGACGCGGAAACTCGCGAATCAACGTTCACCTTGCAGGCCGCCGGCCAGGACGTTGCCGATGCCTTCGCCTCCTGGTTCAACTGGGCGACCAATCTCAGCCGCCGGCGTCCGCCGCCGACCAACCCGCGCGAGGTCTATCACCGGATGCTCGAAATCGCCAGGGCGGTCGGATTCGCTCGCCGCGCTTGGCAAACTCCGCAGGAGCACCGCGAGGAGGCCAACCGGGCCCTCCCGGATCCGCCGGTGGCCCGCATCGTCGGCGAGTTTCAGCGCTACCACTACGGCCCCCAACCCGGCGAGGCCGACCCGGCAACCATGCGCTCCTTGACCGACGACCTCGACGACCTCCAGCGCAGTTGACGCCCGATCAATCGCAACCCGCCTAGAAAAATACGCTCAGGTTCTTGGCAAGGATGACGTTGGAGTCCAGCACGATGGTCCGGCGCGCTATCTTCCAACTCCCATCAACCGGCCGCAGCACGTCTTCACGATAGCCCGCGAAGATGTTTTCCTCGGTCTCGTGATGCGAACGATAGAGTATGAAGGCAGTCTTGGCCTCTACCTCTCCATTCGCCTGTGGCGCCACCACCAGGTTTCCCACCAGGTGCCGCGTACGCGACGCCGGGTCCTCGCCCCACGCCATGCCCGTCTCCAGGCGCTCCACGCGCATGGTCAAATACGTCTTGTCGTCCTCGAATATCGCCAGATCGCCAACCGCGGTAAGTTCCCGGTCCGTCTCATGGCGATGCACGTTCAGTCGCCGGGGCATGAAGTAGAACACGTCCTCCGTGAACAGGTCCAGCCACTCCCGGAAACGCCGCTCGTCCAGCATCCACGCTTCCCGGACGTAAAACTCCATCAACTCGTGCCAGAGCTCCATCCGCTCGGCTGCGCCGGTGTGCCCTTCGGTGCCCATAGTCGCCCTAACCTTGCACTCTCGCGGTGCCGTCGTATGCCATGACCCTGGGTTCCAGCGGAATATCCTCCCAATTGTCGGCGTTCATAAACTGCTCCCAGCGCCGGTAGAACAGCCGCTGGTTGCTTTCCGAGGTGTACCTGTCCGCCACCACTCCCGGGTAATCCGGATGCCGTTGGTCGTGTCCCACGCCCATGGAAAGGTCCTGCGTGTACTTTCGCCCCATCGGGGTCAGCGCCGAGTTGGTCACGCCGCGCCAGTTGTCCATGTCGTCCTGCTCGAAGATTCCGTTCACACCGTTGTAATTTGCGCTGCCCCGGCGCAACGCCGTTTTGAGTTCATCCGGCATGTCCTTTTCCAGCACCACAAAATGCCAGAACTCGGTTTGCAGCGGCCCCCGTGGATGCGCCAGGCGCAAACCCAGCACTCCGTTCGGGAACAGGCTGTGGTTGCCCAGTTGTAGCCGGCGCGCGCGCAGGGCGCCCAGCCTCCGTTCCGCCTCGGCCAGCGTAGCGCGGTAGTAATCCTCGAATGCCTCCCGGTTTTCAGCCGTTACGCCGTGCGTCTGCCGGGCTTGGTCAGGCCGTTCGAGAAACCGCAGGGTGAGCGAGTGTCCGTTGACAAACAGGTGCTTGTTGTCCGATTCAAACTGCTGCTCGTGGGTCAAGCGGGGAATCCCGCGATGCCGTCCCTGCACTATGATCGTGGACAGGTGGGTGGTGGGAACGTGGTAGTTGTCGGAGCAGTTGTCCACCGCTGTCTTCCAGTTCACCGGCTCCAGCCACTTGATGGGGCCCAGCGCCTCGGTGCCGTTGTCCAGCCGGTTGAAGTTGATGTCCAGCAGCCACCTGGCATCTCCCAGGTAGTCGTCCAGGCTGGGAGCGCTCCGGTCCCAGGTGGCGAATACGATCCCGGCGTAGGTGTCAACCCGAGCTTCCACCAGCCCCAGGCATTCCCGGTCCAGCTCCCCGTAGTACGCTTCTTCCGCGCCGGGCAGATGCTCCAGCTTGCCCTCGTTGGAATAGGTCCAGCCGTGGTAGGCGCAGGCAAAGTTCCGGGCGTTGCCCATGTCGGTGCGCACGATTCGGTTGCCCCGGTGCCGGCACATGTTCAGGAACGCGCGCAGGTTCCCTCGCCCGTCGCGACAAAGGATGACCGGCTCTTCGCCCATGTAGGTGTGAAAGAAATCGTTGATCTTGGGTACCAGCGACTCGTGGCCAATCATCAGCCACGCCCGCCCGAACACCTTCTCCTGTTCCTCGGCGTATATGTCCGGTTCAACGAAAATCCGGCGGTCCAGTTGCCCGGTCTCAAGGTCAATGATGTGGTGTTTACGGCCTGCGGCAATCATCAGGCGCCTCCCGCAAAGGTCGGTTCACGGTTATATTCAACAGTATCTGCCATCGTGTGTGTCCTGTCTATCCGTGTAGTAGAGTAGCGCTACGACGCAGGCCAGTTGTTCCGAGGAGCGTACCGATGAATACCGCCGTCTTCACCGAGGAGTCAACCAGCAGGACCGCTATGGTAAACGGTATGCCGGTCCATTACCACGAAGTCGGCCAGGGTGAGCCGCTGGTAATGCTCCATTCCTACGGCCCCGGGACTACCGGCTGGATCACTTTCTACAAGGTGCTGCCGGCCTTCGCCGAACATTACCGGTGCATCGTCATGGACCTGCCCAATTTCGGGCGCACCGGGCCCGTGGTGTACCACGAACCGCTGCATAACCTTCAGGCCCGCACCGCCCTCGGGTTGATGGATGCCTTGGGAATCCAAAAGGCTCACCTCGTCGGCAACTCTCAGGGTGGCCAGTCGGCGATGGTTATGGCGATGAAGGAACCCCACCGGGTGAATAAGTTGGTATTTGGCGCTTGCCACATCCGCACCGGCGGCGACCTGTACCTCATGGGCAACCGCCCATCCGAAGGCAGCCTGGTTACCAGCGAAGTGCGCCGGAATCCAACCCGCGACAACGTCCGCCGCTACTTGCTTACCCACATCGACGACAACGCCATCGTTACCGACGAGTTGGTGAGCTACATCTACGACAACTACACCGGCCATCCCGACCACATCGAGGCGGACTCCCAATCTGTGAGCGTGCCCTACGATCATGGCGTGGACTTGCCCAACATCACCGCGCCCAGTCTGATCATCTGGGGCCGCTACGACCGGATGTGCGTCTTCGAGATCGGCATCGCCGCACTGAACAATCTGGCCGACTCGCGTCTGGTGGTCCTGAACAACTGCGGCCACTGGGTTCCCTACGAAAAACCCGAGGAATATGCCTCCCACGTCCTGAATTTCCTGTTGGGGTGGTGACGGTAGGCTACATCGTTCGCCAGGTAGTCCCGTTGGTCATCGACAGGAATTGTTCCATCAGTGTGGCTCCCGCGATGATCAACCCGGGCGAGAATAACGTGGCGTCCTCCAGCGTAGCGCGGTCCAGGACTTTGGCCCCGGCCTCACGAGCCAGAAGAATACCGGATGCTATGTCCCATGACGAAAGGCTATGGTGAGCGTACAGGTCAATGCGGCCGGCTGCGGTGTACGCGATGCTTAGGGCGCTTGATCCCATCAGGCGGTACCCTGAAATTTGTGGCCAGATGCCCGCGACCATTTCCATCAGGTGTTTGGCCTGAGCGAAGTCATAGCCCAGATCGAATCCCAGGATCGCGTCGTCGATGTTCTGACGATCTGAAACCTGGATACGCTGGCCGTTCAAGTGAGCTCCCGCGCCCTGCTGAGCTGCAAACAGCTCGTCCCGAACCGGGTCGTAGGTAACCCCGGCCACCACGTTGCCCCAATCGGCGATGGCCACCACGATACAGAAATGGGGGATGCCCTCGGCGAAGTTCCGCGTTCCGTCGATTGGGTCCACCACCCAGGTGTAGGGCGATGCGCCGGCCACGGGGGCAGACTCTTCGGACAAGACTCCAAAATCCGGGTACTCATCGGTAACATAATCGAGAATTAGACGCTCCGAGGCCAAGTCGGCATCCGTGACTACATTGGCCCTGCCCTTGAAACTTACTTCAACGTCACTTTGAAACCGCTCCCGGACCAATTCACCCGCCCTGCGTGCGGCGGTTTCGCAGACCTGGAGAGCCGTTTGACCGGAGCGAGACCGAGGTAACTCAATTGGTGTAACGCGTTCCGACATGCGGGAAAGTCTCCTTTCGTCAGTTGGTTGGTCGGGATGCCAGCGGGAAAACCGCCGCAGTCTAGCATCGCGCAATCCCAGCGGACAACCGAACGCGAGCGCTGGGACGCCCCGCCTGCCCAGCGTTTGGCCGTTCAGGGCCAAACGCTGCCAGTTCCTGAACAGTGCCGGCGCCGGTGATATACTGCCCGGGTGAGTACGCGCGCAGATAGGCCGTTGGTCGGTGTTGGAGTGGTGTTCGTGCGCCGTGGCGAGGTATTCCTGGCAAAACGGCGGGGAGCCCATGGCGAGGATACCTGGGCCTCTGCGGGAGGGCACCTGGAGTTTGGGGAGACCCTGGAGGATTGCGCCCGGCGCGAAGCTATGGAGGAGTTTGGGGTTGCGGTAGGCGAGTTGCGCGTCCTCTGTCTCAGCAACATAGTGGCCTACGACCGGCACTACGTTGACGTGGAATTCCTTGGCGATATCGGGGAACAGGAACCGGCTCCCACCGTCGCCGATGGGTCCTTTGGAGAGTATGGTTGGTATCCGCTCTCTGGTCCCCCGCAGCCTTTGTTTGAACCCATGCGGCTTGCCATAGAAAGTTTGCTGTCTGGGCAATGGTATTATTCATCCCAATCGAAATCATTAACATAACTCTTCCACTTTCCTTCAAAAAATCGCATAACTCCGTACTTGGAACGTGGCAAATGAACCCCGGTTATGCTATAATCCGTTCTACACCGATAGTATTATGAATCGTAATAGTCGCTTATGTCGGCGACCGATGCACATTGGCGGCGCGAGCTGTCGGACCGGGGAAAAATGACTCAATCGATAACCATACCCGCGACCGAAGACTCATCGGAATATACTTCGGACAATATTCAAGTACTGAAAGGCCTCGAAGCGGTCAGAGTCCGCCCCGGTATGTATATCGGCAGCACTGGCGTTGATGGATTGCACCACCTGATCAAAGAACTGCTGGACAATGCAGTTGACGAGGCCCTGGCCGGCTACTGTGATCGAATTGACTTGCACATTGCCGCCGACGGCGCGGTAAGCGTATCGGACAACGGCCGTGGCATCCCGGTGGACGTCCATCCGGACACGGGTGTATCCGGCCTCGAAACCGTCATGACCACGTTGCACGCTGGCGGTAAATTCGACGGCGCCGCCTACAAGGTATCGGGCGGACTTCACGGAGTTGGTGCTTCGGTCGTAAACGCTCTCGCCTCCGAGTTGCACGCCGAAATTTGTCGCGACGGCGCCCGCTACACGCAAGACTATTCCCGGGGCATCCCTACCACCGAATTGGTGCGACATCAGCGCATCCGTCGGCAGGGGACTGTCATCACGTACTATGCCGACCCGGAAATATTCCCCGAGATCAATTACGATTTTGGTCGGTTGGTGGCGCAACTCCGTCAAACCGCATATCTCAACAAAGGTCTGGAAATTCACCTGGTTAGCGAGTTCCATGAGGCGGAACGCAACGGAGACATAGAACGTGCTTTCTTCTTCGATAGCGGCGTGGCGAGCATGGTTCGGAACATCAACCGCAAGCGCAACGTGGTGATGCCCGATCCCTTCTACTACCAGCGCAACGCTGAGGACGCCGATGTGGAAGTCGCCTTCCAGTACCATCACACCGACGGGCACGATAATCTGGCCGCCGATGAGCGTACCTTTGCCAACTGCATCCTTACCCCTGAAGGAGGCACCCACCTGGCCGGCTTCCGGTCTGGACTCACCCGGGTTCTGAACGACTACGCGCGCAAGCAGAACTTCTTCAAGGACGCCAAAGAGTCCTTCAGCGGAGAGGATACCCGCGGGGGCCTGGTTGCCGTGGTCAGCGTGAAGCTCGGCGACCCGCAATTTGAGGGTCAGACCAAGAACAAATTGAGCAACCCGGAGATACGCAGCCGCGTCGAGGCCGCCACTTCCGAAGGACTGACCCGGTTCCTGGAGGAAAATCCCACCGCTGCCAAAGGGGTTTTGGAGAAGGTACAGACCAACCATGCAGCCCGCGAGGCCGCCCGCCGCGCCCGAGACCTCGTGCTCCGCAAGAACGCCCTGGATGGAACATCCCTGCCGGGTAAACTGGCGGACTGCTCGGAAAGAGACCCGGCTAAGTCGGAACTCTACATCGTTGAGGGAGAATCCGCCGGTGGCTCCGCCAAGATGGGCCGCGATCGCCAATTCCAGGCCATACTCCCGCTCAAGGGCAAGATCCTCAACGTGGAGCGGTTCTTGGATAAGGTGGAACGTATTTTGAGCCACGAAGAGATCAGGGCGCTGATCTCCGCCGTCGGCACGGGCGAGGGAGAAGCCTTTGACATCTCCAAGCTCCGTTACCACCGCATCATCATCATGACCGACGCCGATGTGGATGGCTCCCATATCCGTACGTTGATCCTGACCTACTTCTACCGGCGGATGCGGCAACTCATCGAAGACGGTTTCCTCTACATCGCTCAACCGCCGTTGTACCGCGTTCAGCGTGGGCGCAACATAGCCTACGCTTACTCCGAAGACGAGAAAGACGCGCTCATCAAGAAGATGTCCACCGCCCGTTCGGAGCCCTCAGTGCAACGCTACAAGGGTCTGGGTGAAATGAACGCCGATCAGTTGTGGGAAACCACCATGGATCCGGCTGCCCGCAAGATGTTGCAGGTTACCATCAACGAACTTGACGACGCTGACGGCATCGCCGACACCGACGGCGTGTTTGCCATGCTCATGGGCGAGCAGGTCGCTCCCCGCAAGAGCTTCATCCAGAGCCACGCCACTGAAGTGCTGAACCTGGACGTGTAATGCCTCCCGACGGACTGGCCCTCCTCATCTCTGAAGAGGAGTTGAAATCAGCCGTCGCCGCACTCGCCCGGCAAATTGACCGGGACTACGCCCGCACTGGATTGGTGCTGGTCTGCTTGCTCAAGGGCGCCACGATCTTTACGGCAGACCTGCTCCGTTAATTGCGAGCCAGCGTGCATCAGGTGGAATTTCTGCGCGCCAGCAGCTACGGAAGTGATACCGTGTCGTCCGGGTCGGTGCAGGTGCATAGCCTGCTGTCAGACAGCGCAATCAAGGACCGCCACGTGCTCATCGTGGACGACATCGCGGACACGGGACACACTTGCGCAGCGGTGACGAAGTTCCTCCGCGAAATGGAACCGGCGTCCCTGCGTTACTGTACGCTGCTGGACAAACCCGACCGTAGGCAGGTGGAAGTACAGTACGACTACGTCGGGTTCACGATTCCTAATCACTTCGTCGTGGGTTACGGGATGGACATGGACCAACGTTACCGCGGCCTGCCCGCCGTTTATTTCTTCCCCGATCAGTGATCTTTATGTTCCCTCTCCCTTCGAGGGCGGGGGTGAGGGTGAAAACTGCTATGGAGCGTCCCCCTCACCTCGTCCCTGTGCTCACCTTAAAACCACAACTTTTATTTGACATGCGCCCCCCTTTTTTGCCGAGGATGACGGTCTCGGTAGTGGGATCGCTGTCTGACGGCCCTAATCGTACCGGCAAGTCGTAGTGGATCGTGGCCTGCTGGGTCTTGCCCTCGCGGGGAAAGACATAGACTCGTTTTATGAAGATGTGCATGAAATCCCTGACCTCGTCGAGGTTGTCGGGATTCGTGAATGTCTTCTGGTCGAGGGCGGTGGCAATGATGCCTTCCTTGTCGTTGATGAACAGCCGGGCTTCCTCGGTATCTGCGGCGATTTGGGCGGCTTTTGCCTCGAGTTCCTGAACTTCCGTTTCCAGTTTGTTCTGGTCTCTTACCAGAGTGCGGAAGTTTTTGGCTTCGGGGCCGGCTCGCTTGAAGGTTGCGTTGATGTTGTCGATTTCGTTCTGGACGGCTTTCTTTCGGGCGTTGATGGGCCCCAATTCGGATTGCTGGTTCTCCAAGTATGACCTGCTGGCTTCGGCGACCGCCTCGGCTATCCTTTCAAGGTTGTCCCGGGTAAGGAAGTGGTTCCTGAGCCGTTCGTTCACTTGCTCGAGCAGAACGTCCAGCCGGGTGCTGGTGAAATTGCAAACTTCTTTCCCCATCCTCTTGCGTCGGGAGCACCGAAGGTAGGTGTTGCCGTTGGTCCTAGCCAGCTCCAGGTTCGACTCAATGCCCCTGGATTTGCAGTCGGCGCACTTGACCCGGTTGCTCAGCGGGTTCGGGCTGGAATGTGAGCGGGCTGGCGCCGTGGTCGGTCTCCGGTCGTCGATGGCCTGGTTTGCTTCCCGCCATTTGTCGTAATCGACGGCCGTCTGGTGGTTGTCCTCGATAATGGTCGGAGGAGCGTTTTCCTTGGGGCCTGGCACCCTGGATTGAGGCTTGACCCCGCGGAACAGCTTGCCGTGGTACTTGGCATTGCGGATGATCCGTCGTACCGTTTCGTCGGTCCATTGACCACCTTTGGGAGCCGGGATGTTGTGCAGGTTCATGTAGATGGCGACACGCATCGGCGTGTGCCCTTGCGTGACCTGATTCCAGAATATGAGAACGTATTCCCATTTGTCCGGGTCGGGCTCCAGCCAGCCGGCCTGGAACTGTCCTCTCTTGCTTCCGATGCGCTGGGCTTCTCGCAGTTCCTCGGGGATGTTTTCCTCGTCCGGTTCATGCTGGAGCATATAACCCCAGGGGGGGGCTTAGAGGGGTAGGTATGGGCCGAAATTGGCCTGGCGCGTAACTTGGAAAGGCGCACGGGCATCCGGCATTCTGGTGTCATCACACCCCCAGATACCGGAGACCCTCGATGCGCCTTCCCCGAGAAACCTATCAGATTCAGCAAGCTATTGAAACGCATTTACCTCACCTATCTCAGCCACAATTGACCGGCTTGGCGCTGTGGGTTTGCGGGGCCATCCTGGCCGGCAGCGCCTGCCAGAACGCCGTGGCCTCCGCCCTCTCTCCCTGGCGCAAGTGGAACAACCTGCGCCAGTATCTCCGGGAGTGGCTCTACGACGGCAGCGACCGGACCAGCCCCTGCCAGACTCAACTGGACGTTACTCTCTGCTTCGCGCCACTGCTCAAATGGGTCCTGGCCTGGTGGCACTCCGACCGCCTGGCCCTGGCCATCGACCCCACGCTCAAGGGCGACCAGACCACCGCCATCGTCATCAGCGTGGTGTACCGCAGTTGCGCCATACCCGTGGCCTGGCATATCCACCCCGCCACTCAGAAAGGCTCCTGGATGGACCCCACGGTGGAACTGCTCAAGGAACTGGCCCCGGCGATTCCACCCGAAATGACCGTCATCGTGCTCTGCGACCGGGGCATCTCCAGTCCCAAGCTGTGGCAGCAGATATGCACCCAGGGCTGGTACCCCTGTATGCGCTATAGGAAGAACATCACCTTCTGCGCCGACGGCGGCAAGCGCTTGCCCGCCCGCGCCTTTGTTTCCCGCCCCGACACCGCCTGGATCGGCCGGGGCACCGCCTTCGGTCCTCCCGCCGCCCAGCGCCGTTGCACCCTGCTGGTGGTCTGGTACGTCGAGCAGGAGGAACCCTGGATCATCCTCACCGACCTGCCTCCGGAGGAGGTCGGGGTGAGTTGGTACGCCCTGCGCTTCTGGATCGAGCTGGGCTTCAAGGCCCTCAAGAGCCTGGGCTGGAAGTGGGACAAGACCAGAAGAACCGACCCCACCCGCATCTCCCGACACTGGCTGGTGCTCTCGGTGGCAACACTGCTGGCCCTCGCCTACGGCACCCGGGTGGAGGACGCCAACGATCGTGGCATCGCCCCAGGCAACCTGCGGGCGCCGCCCAAGACTCTGGCTCCCAATCATCGGGACCCTTGGACCCGTCCGGCGCGTACCGTCAGCGTGATCCGCCACGGCATCGACTGGCTTCGGCGCTTGACGCTCAGGGGCAGGCTCTGGAGCCGCGTATGGCTGCTCCCAGAACCCTGGCCCGAACCCAAAACAGGCTTGGAGATTACCCATCATGCGCCCCCGTAAAAGCCTATACCTACCCCTCTAAGCAGGGGGGGGGTCCTATGTGGTAACCCAGCAGGGTGGCCTGGCGCTGTCCTCGCTTGGTCCGTATGGACGTTCTCCTGGATTCGGCCTGGGCGTTTACCAGCCGCTGGTGCCATTTCTCTTCGGACCGGTGGTCGTACTTCTCGCCGTCCAGGGCGGTGTGCAGCGTGATGCCGGCTTCGATGAGGTCCTTGGTGTAGGTGAAGAACTCCTCGATGTTCCTGGTGAAGCGGTCCAGGTCCCAGAACACCACGTCGGTGACCTCGTTGGCGGGGTCGAGGCAATACTCGAGCATATCGAGGAAATCGGGACGGCTCTTGGTGGAGAGCCCGCTGCCGACGTCAACCCACATGCGGTCGAAGAGGATACCCTCTTGGGCACAGAAGTCTCGGATGTCCTGGTCTTGGCTTGTCAGGGAGAAGTTGTCAGCCTGGCTTAGTCCGGACACCCGGATGTAACCGACGGCCTTTCGTGCTATGGCCGTGTGCATGGCGGTGGGGGACATTTCGCTTCCTCCGTGCTCTACAGGAGCTTCCTTCCGGTGTAGTGCTGGTAGATCTGGACGACGAACTTCTTTATGTCCAACGGCAGGGTGCCGGCCGGCCGGTGATAATGGGCGACGTTGGGGTCGGTGATCACGAAGTCGAAGGCCCGCTGGATGTCCAGGACGGAATCCTCGCCGTCCGGTTGAGGGACATCGTCCTCCAGTTCGGCGACGTGGATCAGGTGGTCGAGGGACACGGAGTAGTAGCGGCTGAGCTTGGTCAGGGTCCTGATGCCCGGCTTCTTGAGGCCGCTTTCCAGGTTGCTGAGATAGGCGTTGGTGATTCCGGTGTCGGCTTCCACCTGCCGGAGGGTCTTGGTGCCGCGCAGTGTCCTGAGCAACTGCCCGATGGGCGGACGCTGCCTGGCGTTCTCGGCGGCCTGACCCGCTGGGCATTCGGCTTGGGTGGCGGTTTGACTTTCGGAAATTCGTTCCTTGGTGACCATTTTCCTACCGTCCTTGCCTCGATTTATTGTTCAGTCTGCTATACTGGATACGGCGGCCACAAGCCGACTACTCAGCAAAAGGAGACGACTGGAGCAAAGCTCGAGCCAGTTTAGCAGATGAACGAACCGACGAATGATCGCTGCGTCGATCAGGGGGTGAGTAATAGTTTTGTCTTTACGGACAGCGACATCGCCAAGTCGGAGCGGCTCCGGAAGGCCGTTGCGAAGCTCGTGATGAAGGAGAGGTCGGCGATGTTCGCCAAGTCCAAGGCTATTGACGCAAAGACTTCGGTTTCGGAAGAACCTGCCTTAGAACTCTGGGAAGAGATGCCTGAAGTGGCGAAAGAATTTGAAGCGTTTGATGCGGAAGAAGACGTGGTTTAGAGGAAACTCGGGGCTGCCGGCGGCAGCCCCGTGAAAGCGTCGGGATTAGTGCCGACGAATGAAAAGGAGCAACTCCCGGATTGAGAGTTGCTCCAGATTTTTGCCTGTCTGTACGGCCACCCTCGGTCATGGCAGCCACATTGGGTAGAGTTCCACCCGGTCCTCTTTGACGGTTTCCCCGGGTGAATCCGTGAGCATTTCCATCTGGTATACGATGACCGCGGACGTTGAGTCGACCAGGACTTTTTCGACCAGGAGATCCAGCACTTCCTGGGCCTCGTCGGGTCCGTTTCCTTCCACGAAAGTCGCCGGGTTGGTGGCGTCGTTTCTGACGCCCTGTTCGTCGGCGATGAAGGCGAGCTGGTCGAGTTCTTCCCGGGCCGCCATGGACTGGCGGACTCGCGTCGCCGCGAGTTGGTCCAGCGCGCCGATTTCGGCTGCAGTGTCCGGGTAGTGCTTGGTGCGGTTTTCGGCGATCCTGAAGGCCGTGGGGTCTTGGGTTTTGGCGTCGGCTAAAATCGCCTCTGCCGAGTCCAGCTGTTGGCGTAGGGCGTTGGCGCGCGGCTCGGTGGTCGCCCTGATGACCCTGGTCGCATGGCTGATCACGTCGTCGGTGATGAACCTGTGGATCAGCCCACTGAACACCTTGTAAAGCAGCAGTCGCGTGCCCACCGGGTTCGTGGGGCAGTTTCGCCCGGAGTTGAGCGAGGCGTTCGGGCAGTAGTAGAGCTGGCTGGTGTGCGCCATGGCGGCGCCGCAGTTGGCGCAGTGGACCAGGTCACCCAGCGAAGGCTTGTTGTTGTCAAGGGCGGTTCTGTCAGTCATGGGATTGTTCTCCTTCCCTCTGTTCCAGTTTTTCAGAATACGAGAGGTTAGTCAAGAATTGTGGTTGTGGCGGCGGACGCGCGATGGTCCCGCCGGTTATGCCAACTGAACCCAACCGCCTGACCCTGCGCTGCCAGCGCGGGGGGCCGGGCCCACGGGTTGCCCAGACGCGCGCAGACGGCCGGCCAGCCCTGCCGGCATGTTCCGGGCTGCGCTTAGCGCACAACGCGCCGGAGCGTGCGTCACACGCCGCCACGGGCGACGGGAGCGGGCGGTCGGACAGCGAATTTGCTCCGCAGACTCGCGGCTATGTATCCGGGTGTCTGCCGTTTCTCGGAGGTCGCCGCCGTGGGACGGCGGTTGGTGGATTGCGGCGGGTGATCTCACGGTAGCGGGCCGCGAGCCTTCCGAGGCTTTCTTCCTGCTCTTTGGTGAGGGTTCTGGCGGGGTCCGGTATGAAGGTGCCGGGAATGGCTTCATAGACGGGAATCCCCTTGCGCAGTACGCTCTCGCTTTCGGGCCAGATGGTTGCCCTCTGGGTTTCCACCGTCTTGAAGGTGGCGGTGACGTAGCCTACGGCGGTTATTGTGCCGCGTGCTGTGGCGATGGCGTCTGGCTGTCTGGCGCTCCGGCTGGTCAGCGTGACCGCCGTGTCGAGCCGGAGGTTGATGGATTCGCTGGGCGTGGTCAGCCACATGACGGCGCCGTCTTCGGTGAGCCGGTCGATGAACCCCAGCGGCAGTATGCGGTTTTCGGCCATGGCGATCCTCTTGCTCTTTATGAAGAAGGGCAGGCCTAAAACCTGCCCCTTTCGGTGACGGACTGGCTTGTCCGTTCCAGCTCTGCCGCGGAATCCCGTGGCGTCTGCTTCCGGAAACGAGATCGGCCGCCCCGTCGTCAGGGCGACCGGCTTCGCCGTTGGCCGGCGACGTTTACATCGTGCTCTTGGTGACAACGGGCGATAACGGATCCGCCGTCACGGATCTCCTTGGGCTGGTTTCCTCATCCCCTGGGCCTGCTGGTCCTCAACCTTGGCGACCAGGTCGGCGCGGTAGAAGCTCTGTCGCTCGGCCGTCGTGATGTCGGCGGGATAGTTTTCGCGCACCATGCGTCTGAGGTCATCGCCGTTCAGTTGCTCCACTATCTCGAAACCCAGCATCTGCGCAATATCGTCGGATTTCTCCCGCTCGACGCGGCCGGGAACGTGGCCCAGGAGGTCGCCTACGTCGTCACTGTGCCTCCTGAGTTCCGCGGTGTTTTCTGCGACTAATCCGTCGCTCCGCGCGATGAACTCCCGCTGTTCGGCGACGCATTCCTGCTGGTGCTCGATGGACGCGGTTACTTGGCTGGCGAACTGGTCGAAAGGTTCCGGAAGTTGCAGCAGTTCCACGATGTGGCACGCTTGTTCCTGTTGGTCCGTCGTCATGGTTGCGCCCCCTGCTACGTTTCGTTTGCATCACCGCCGTGGGCGGCGTATCTCCGTTGTGGCCGCTCATCACGCCGCACTCGGTGCGCGGTTTCTATTGCGGTGCGTGCGGGAACCATTTCCGTCGTATCGGTTGGACTCGGCGCCTCAACAGACCGGCGTGCCGGCGATACGCCGGCAACGCGCCGCTTCACGATCTGCCTCACGAAGGTCGGGGTGCTCCGCCCGGTCCTCGTTAGGCTCGCCGTCGTGCCTGACGAGATGAACGCCGACTTCCTCGCGGGCAACTTCGGTCCCCGCGTAGTTCGTCCGGGCCCCCTCCTGCACTCTCAGACGCACTCATTCCGTCTCGCGCGCCTGGGTAGCCTTGGTAGCGACCAACACGTAAATCGGCCGAATGGTGCTCTGTCAGCGCGTTCTACAGCCTATGGACAAAATGCCTACGTACCCGGAAACGGGATTTCCGTGTCGATGTCTCCATCAGTTCGTACGTCTGGGACCGCTGTATGCGCAGCGGTAGTTCGGCCTTGCGCAACGGGCCTTGCTCCCGTGGGCACTCGGCGCGGTGCCTTCTGGCTTGAACATGCTTAGCTCCACATCCAACCTTGGCGGTCGTGGCCCGGAGTCGTATGGCTTCACTCGCCACCTGGTGGTTGCGGTCAATAAGTCTGGTGTATAACCTGACTGCCATTCGCAGTGGCGGACGGGGGCCTCCGCCTGCGGCGGACGGATTATGACGGCTGCAGTCCAGTCGGCGTACGTAGTAGAGACCAAGTTCCCCGTCGTTATGGGGAACTTGGCGATCGGGTTTGCTGGAGCTCAACCATTTCCCACGGGTCCGGCGCACCACACGCGCCGTGGCCGGCCAGAGCCTCGGCAATATCCTGAACTGACAACGGGTCGGCTATCATCCACCGGGTGAACTCTTCTGGCCCTCCCGTGACGTCGATCATGCAGCTGTAGGACCACATCTCCATCTGGAACTCAATGCCGTCCCGCTCCATCCCGGCAGCTTCCTGCATGGTGCAGTGGTCCCACATGATTTCCTCGGCCAGTCTTGCGCGCTCAAACTCTTGAGCACTCAGATCAGTTCGGCCGTCTGCTTGTTCGATCGGTCTCAAGCCACGTCTGAGACACTCCAGCTGATCTTGGTTCATGCCGGTGTCGCGGTACAGCCGGTAAAACAGCTCAGCCTGTCCTCCTTCGCTAAGGCATTCATTTGCATGGCGTAAGGTCGCGTGGTCGTTCAACCAGCCGCTAAGTTCTGGGTCCTCGATGTTTATCTTCGCGTCGGCTAGGCAGTCCATATCTTCCAGGGTCAAGCCGGCAGGAGCGGGATCTTCTCTTGGATATGTTCCTATGGTGCCGTTCTGGCCCTCCTGCTCCTCTGTCGGGTCTGGCTTCCCGGCGTTCTGAGGCCGTGGCTGCGTAGGGTCCGGTTCATCCCCGTCGGTGCTGATGGCCCGTACCGTCGGCGTCGCTGTTGGACCTGTATCTCCGCCGTCGTCAGGCTCGGTCCAGTGCCTCAGCTCGGTCTGTTGTCGGGGCGCGATGGTCGTCATAGGATCGATCTCCCGCCCGCGAGGCGTCACCGGCGCTGTGACTGCCGGCGTGTGCGGCTCGGCAGTCTTGGCTGCAGCTGGTCCGGTGGTCGCCGATTCCTCGGGGCCGGCACAGCTCATTGCCAGCATCACCACCGCGGCGACCACGGGACCGGCGATTGCTTGCTTCGGCCTCGTCATCGGTGCCCCTGCTCTGCTTCCAGCTCTTCCACCTTCTGTCGCCAGTAGTTCGGCTCGGTGTTGCTTGGCCAGAGGATTTTGAACGTTCCCCAGGCGGACGCGCGCAGCCGGGCTCCGGTCAGCGAGTTCTCGTGCTGGTCCGCCGGGGCCAGTCGCTCCAGCGACCAGTGCTTCACGAAGTTGAAGATCGTCATCGGCTCGCCGGCCTTTTCGGTGTTGCCGATGGCGCGCCAGTATGGCAGCTTCGCGAAGGGGTCCGATGACTGGAATCTCCTGAAGTCGATGCCCATGTCCAGCCACGGTCCGGCCAGCGACAGGGACGTCTGCTCCGGGTTGTAGCCTGCCGGGCTGCACACGTCCTTCGTCTGGATGGCGCGGGCGGCCCGCCGGGCCTTCTGCGTGCCCTCCTCCGTCTTCGCCCACTCGTAGGAGTCGATGATCTCGGTGACGATGTTGTCGTACGTGAGGGCCGCGCCCCTCTCCTGCAGCCGGGTCAGCGACATGTGCATGTAGCGTCGCTTGGCGCTGCGCAGCGCGGTGGGGCCCGAGCTTACCGGGGTGTTTACCGTGTAGAGGCCGTACCCGTCCCACTTGACCTCTTCTTTGTGGAAGTCGCCGAGATTCTTGGGGTTCCGTGGCGTGCCGTACATCTTGTGGACCTGGAACTCGGTCACCAGGGCGCGATCGCACGTCCGTCGGTAGATGTGGACGCGCTCCAGCCCGGCGGCCTGCCGGTTCTCGTTCCACGCTGCCCACTGGTCCTCCGTCCATGTCGCGCTTTCTTCTGCGGTTGGGTATGCCAGTGGTATGTTCTCGTCCCTGATGCCCGCGTCCGTGCCGTCCTTGTAGCCACTGGCGGTCTTGCGCCACCTCATTCCGTTGGCCACGCGCCATTCGGACGCCCGCTCCTTGCACCAGGGCTGGAAGTCATCGATTCCCTGGAACTGGCTGCGATCGATGGTGGTCTGGCCGGCCAGTTCCGGGGTGTCTGCAGCGGCAATACTCCGGCCGCCGCAGGTCCCGTCGCCTTGGTCGGGTTGCTGTTGTGGCCGTTGTGGTTCCGCCGTGCAACTTGGTGCCTCGTTGTCCTGGTTCGTGGTGACTCTGTTCTGGTTAGCTTTGGCAGCGAGCTTGGCGATGATGTCGTCCGCCTCTGCTGCGCTGACTGTGTGCCGGTTTGTGGCGGGCCACAGCCCGATCCTGGTGGATCCGTCTTCGTACTTGCCGAAAATTCGGGCGACAACTTTTCCGGTCAGATCGGGCTGTCCCACCTGTGCCGCGATCTCTGCCGTTATGTATTGTCGCTTCCGCAGGGTCACGCTCGCGTCTGCCGGTATCGTGGCCCTCATCGTGGAGACGAGGGCCCACAATTCGCGATTGTCTCTGCGCCGCTTGAATTCTGCTTCAGTTATGCTCTCCCACTGCCATATTGCCCACCAACCGTCGTACAGGATGGGCTCGCCGGCCTCATCCACTACCAATACCCGATCGCCGTCCTCTCCCGTGGCGTACACGTCGATCATGCTGTCGTCGGCGTTTCCCTGGGGTTCTGCTTCCCCGGGCGTGCATTGGTTGGTTCCCCCGGTATTCCCGGTGCCGTGCTCCGTGTTCACCCCGTTGCTGGGCGTGTGCTGGTCCGGCTGTGTTGTGCCCCTGAGTGACGGTGGGTTTCCCTCCCTCATGTTCAGTCCCCAGTAGCTGATGCCGGGCGGGCTGTCGTTGCGACGACACTCGTCCGGCATCGTGATGCTGAAGGCGACTACTCCCGGATGTATCGAGCAGTTCTTCGCGTACAAAGCGAGCGGCCCGCTGCCTTTGGTCAGGTTCAGTTGCTGTCCGGCCCCGTCGCACGAGATATTCTCCGTGGCGCCCAGGGCGGTGTTTTGGTCCGGCGTTATCTCCAGCCGTCCTTGGTATGGCCCCGCAGCCTCGAAGGCCGTCGTCTCCTGCATATGCAGGTAGGTGGGGCCGAGGATGTTCATCCCGAGTTCTTCGCTGCCCGTGGCCATCGCGCTGTAGTGGCACTGTTGGGCGTGGGCTTGCTGAGGTGGTTTGATGCTGCCGTTGCCTACCAGCGCGACGGCGGCGACCAGCGCGCCGATCACGCCGAGTACGAGCAGGGTGCTGTAATTTCCGCGCCGTTTCACGATGCTCTCTCCCTCGTTGGGTAATTGGCCGTCGTTCTTGTTTCGAGCGGGTCAAACGCTTGGGTTCGACCGCCTTGACGGCAGAGTAGTGAAACGACCGGGACCGCCACCTATCTCGGTGATAAGATCCCCGGTATTGGCTGAGGGTTTACGTACGGTATCGTCAGCTTTTCTTGTTCATTTGCCACTCATTCTTCCGACCCAGCGAACCGTTCCGTCCTTATAGAAACGGCGGACATCCGGTATGTTTGCCGCGACCGTTCTCGTTAGATCTGCAAGTGATGGCGTCGTGGCAGGACCGACCCACGAAATCGGATCAATCCCCCGGCGATTGGTCAGCGTGCTTCCCCTGAAGTCCATCCCTACGGGGTTGAATGATTCGTGCTCGGCGATGGCGTTCCTCCGCCCTTGCAATTGTCGGTGGTTACGGGCGCGGTCAGGCCGCGAGCGTGAGGGCCGGCGGATGCCAAAGTACAAGCGGTTGGGCGTCGTTTACCGTGCCACGGAAGTAGGATCCGAGGCAACCTAATGTGTCGGCGTTGTCGGGATCCAAGCAGATTCTCAGCATACCGTCGAGGTGACGGACAGGTTCGATCTCGCAGCGGAGCCGCGCTTCGCAGAGCGTGTCCAGGAGGTGTATCAGAATGGCTTCCAGCGTCACGATGCGGCCGCTAAGTCGGTCGCGGTGTGCCACCACGTCTTTCAAGGCGACGACGGCACGCTTGTCCCCAGTCAGTATCAGGCTCTGTTGTTGGTCGTCTTGGGCGGCGGCCGCGAAAAGCATCGCCTCACCCGTGCCAATATCGGGCACGGTGGTCAAAGGATCAAGCCAATCCGTGGACGGTGCGGATATTGGATCGATGGAGTTTGCCAGCGGCCCTAGGCACCGGGCTAGGTCGGGACCGAGATGGTTCCGGAGAGATCCCCTGCGGAGCATGTACGGAAGCGCGGGGGTACGGCGGCACTGGTCGTAATATGCGCCGAGGGATGCGACCGCATCTAAACTGAAGCCAAGGTGAGATCTACATTTGCAGGGCGGAGAGGGTTGGCTTGCGTGTCGCCAATCAATTCGTCGGCTTTCGCTTGCAGCGCGGTACGGCAGCGGCGTTTGACTGCATCGCGTCGCTGGCTCAGATCGGTGAAAAAGCCGCCCACTCTCTCCCGGACTGCGGCACGGGTTCCCAGGCACAGGTTGGCGGTTGTTTCCTGGCGCACCCATCCCCAGATGGCCTCGTCAGCGTTGAAGTCCGGACTATAACTGGGCAGGTTCACCAGGCGCAGGTTCAGGTTGGGAGTGGTGAGATAAGCACGGATCGCGTCGCCCCGATGGGCTGGAGAATTGTCCCAAATCACGATCAGCGGTTCGGTGTGTTGTCCCCGCAGTTGCCGCAGGAAGGCAGTAGAGGTGGCGGCGTTGCTGTTGCCCTCCAGTTCCATCACCTCCACCTCCCCAGTCTCCAGGCACACCGCCGAGTAATAGCTTACTTTCTCGCCGCGGCGCGGACTGGTGGAATCCACCAAGGCTGGTTCTCCTTTCAGCACCCACTTGCCCCGTAGATCGGCATCCGCCTGAAAGTGCGCCTTGTCGGCGAAGAATATCTTGGTTCCCGTCCGTGCCGCCGTCGCCTGCAACTCCGCATACTCTCTCACAAAAGCTTCCCGCCGCGCTGGATCCGCCTTGAGCAACCGCTTCTTGGGACGCTTCAGCACAAACCCCAGCCGATGTAGATAGTTCAGGCAACTGCTGCGGCTCAGCGCCAACCCGAAACGGTCCGCCACAAATTGCCGCACACCCTTCCAGTTCCAGTTGGATAGTCCGATACCCGCCTGCGACGGTAACTGCTGCACCGCCGACTTCAGCTCGCCTCGTTGCTCCACGTCCAACGCGGGGGGGAACCACCAGTCTGCTCAAAAACCAGTGCCTTGGGTCCGCCCTCAGCAAAGGCCCGGGCCCATTGGCCTATGGTGTGGGCATCCCGCTCCAGGGCTCGACCCACCGCCGCCGCGGTCCAACCCTGGGTCAGCAGCCACACCGCGTGCCAGCGTTCTCGCTCCCGGGGCGTCGCCGCTCGATACATCCGCCGTCGTACCTCAGCCTCGTCCATGCGCCACCGCACCAGCAGCACTCCCATCTCTTTCATTCCCAACTTCAACCCCCTAACATTTCTCAGCCTGCTGCTCCGATTGCTCTCAATTCTACCTACGAATGATGTGGGTTTCACCTTGGTTTCGATTTAGGAACAGGTGGGCGGCACCCAATTTGCAGAATATGTCGTTGTCAATGAGTAGAAGAGGTGCGGGTTCCGGCATCGACGCACCGCAGCAGGTTGGTGTCGGTTTCCGAGGCGGCGTCGACATCCACGTTCTGGATGAACGCATTGAACAGGGTTGACTGCGCCGGAGGAATTACCTGTGTTTTGGGAGTGTCGCTGGTGAGGTTCAGAAAGTCTATGTACTGCGGGGGCGTTGATACCGCAAAAGCTGCCCAACGCGTTGACCGGAAATTGCTCACCAGGTCGCGAGGGTACGACGAGAGATCCGGTGGGAACGTGATAGCTTCGGTTCCCCCGGTGATCACCTCAAGAGCGAATGCGTTGGCTCGGGCCTCGGACGGTCTGTCGCGGTCAGGCCAGTCGCGGTGCGTTACGATTTTGTTGTTCTCGCAGTCGCCGGCGATGATGTGGCCCATCTGGAGGGCAGTGTGCATGGCGGCGTCCCAGCGGTCGGTGATACGGTTCGACATCATCACTAGGGGGCGACCCTGTATCACGCAGCCGAGGGTTTGGAAATCCGGTTTTGGGAGACTGGCAACAGGCACCACCGGGATGTGGCGTTGCCATAGGTCGCCTACGATGTTGTGCAGTTCCACTGGTTCGCCTGGCCCGGAGCGAAGCGTGGCGTGCCACACTAGGCCGTTACTGGGCGGCAGTACCGCGTGTGTGTGGTCGCGCAGGTTCCGGATCACTGCGTGGGCGATCTGGATGCCCGCGTGTATCGACGCGGGGGATACGTCCTCGTCGGGCGTTTGGGGGCTAAGGTGGACTAGTGCGGCGGCGGGGTCCTGGATCGTCTGGAGGGGCAGCTGCAGGAAGCGGGCTGTCCGGAACTCGAAGTCGGGAAGCAGTTCCGGATCGTTTTCGCAGGTTTCGTCCCACCAATCTGGGAGGATGGTGTTATAGGTGAAGGCCCGGTCAAAACCTGCCCGTTCAAGGCGTTCCACGAGCGAGTGGAATGATCGTGTGGTGTCTGCGTAAGATGTCAAGAAGGTGGACCTGGCCGGAGACGACCTTGTTGAGCGTAGCGATGGCGTGTTGGTACAGGTGCTCGCGTGATGCAATTGTTGCCCGCCTCATCGTTGATGTCAACTTTCATTTGATTGCTATTCATTCTGGCCAAGGATAGGAGCAGGCATGGGTAGAAACCCGGTGGTCCAGCCGCTGCATCGCGCCATCCCGGCCCGCTGGACCCGCCGCAACATAGCCAACTTCGCCAGCAGGTGTCGGTTTAGCACTTTTCACGGTTGAACCTCCTCTCCCATAGGCATCTATCCGGCGCCCCTCGGGCGGTCGGCGACCTTGAGCGCGGAACCGGCGGGTAGTCTCTCAAGTTGACACCAACGGTTTACATATTTTGCAGAGTCGACACTTTCGGCCAGTATCAACAGCCTTGGTCAAAGCGGATTTCGCTGTCTCTAATCCATGTTGCCAGGTACCGTTGACCGAGTAGAACCGATTGACGCCGCCGTTCTTTTTCACATGGCCGCAGGTTTCAAGGTGTACGGTCGCTGTATTCGTTGGGCCGTTTTCATACACCGCGTATCTCAAAGGTCACTCCTACAGTTACTTGAACTCCGGGGAATGGCATCAAGGCATCACGCACCAGTAAATGGAACTCAATCGTCAACCTCAACCTGAATCTCAAACTTAGAAACTACCAACCGGCGTCAGCAATGACGCCGCCTCTGCACTGGTGGTTTACGCTGCTGCTTCCGCTATTCGGCTTGTGCATCCCGTAGCGTTTCAGCGCGTCAGGGATCTCGCTACGAGCCGCACCGGTCTCGCTTCAGTTCGTCGAATTTCCGAGTGAATCTGGCGTAGGCGGTTTCGTCGTTGCCGGCCCGTATGTCTGCGGTCCCTTCGGCGATCCACCTGGCGAGTTCCGCTTCGGGCACATCGCCCCCATGCTCTCGGGCCTTGGCAACCACCGCCCGGTAGGTCCCGTCCGTCTTGGGGAGAGCCCGCAGTATCGCGACGAGGTTCTCCGCGGTGAAGTACCCGACGTCGTTGCACGCAGCACGCGGCACGTAATCGGCGTTAATCCGGGCGCGTTGACGGACCAGTCTGTCCAGCAATCGGATGGACTGTGGTTGTCGTTGCCGGTGGGGCTGGTACATCCGTGGTGCTACTTCCCCTATGTCGCTCGCAGTTTACGGACTGGCTACAGCAGTGCTAGAAATCGTCCGTCGTCATCGCGCGAACCGGCTCGTCGTCTACGCGCTCAGGACATTCCAAAGCGCTGATCTCGCAGAACCGGCATTCCTGGGCGCTCGGGACCTTGCGCGCCGGTTCATCGCTGGCCAGCCTTCGGATCAACGCGCCCAGGTCGTTGACGAATCCCCGGTGTACGGCACCGGGCGGTACCTTGACGCTTTTGTCCGGGTAGACGATCTCGCCGCCCAGATGCGTGCCCCGGCTGAGGTCCAGGTCATGCCAGACGGCGTACATGTAGATCATCATCTGGGCCCGGTGCCATCCCTGGGGTTGACCGGTCTTCACGTCGATGATGTCGATACGTTTGCCGTCCTTGGCTATGAGGTCGGCGCGTCCTGCCAGGACGGCCGTTTCTCCGCGCAGCCGGAACGCGTTCTGTTGCTCCACGGATACTTCGTAGCCGCGTCGCAGCCATAATTCCCGCTGCTCGTTCAGAAGGGCCGTGTGGCGGATCTGCCAGTCGGTAGCGTCGAAATCGGAGGGCTGACGGTCGAAGTCCTGGTAATGGGCCTTGAACCAGACGGCCCACTCGCAGGAGCGGTCGCCGACGAGGAGGCGGGGCAGCCAGGTGGCCCAGATGTAGGGGAACTCGCGGGGTGTTGGCATGATTCGACTCGTAGAACGGAAGTTTCTACGAGTCTATCGGTGCGGTCGTAGAACGCGCTACGGGCTGCTGTCAGTAATCTGCGTCCGTTGGTCCTCGTTTCAGCGCTATCGCGTCGCGCACCGCCGTCGGTATCGCCCGTGCGAGCGCGGATTTGTCCAGCGGCCGTTGCTCGCGAATTGCCACGCCGGATCCGGCGAGCTTTGTCAGGTAGGAGTAGTCCCCCCGGTATCGGTGACCCGACGCATTCTTTGATCAATTCCACCAGCCGGCCCAAGTCGTGGCCGTCGCGGCCGCTGACCGGGTACTCGATCCCGTGGGAGCCGAGCACCGCTTTGTATGCGTTTTCCAGCGCTCGTTGCGCGATATAGCCGAAATTGAGGTCGCTGGTATTCACGAAGCTGTCCGGGTCTACCTGCAGTTGCAGGTCTCTCGCGCTCTCCATCGCGTCGTCGGCTTGCTTTTGCACGTCTCGCCAGTCGATGTGCCCGTCATCTTCTTCTTGGTCAAAAACGTATTGCACGCGGCGTTTGGCAATGTTCTCCGGCGTGGCCGGCACACCGTCCTTAGCAATCTCCCGGGCTAGGCTGTTGATCATCTGCCGCTGTTCCATGAACTCCGCGGGCGTCATCCATCCCAGCTCCACGCCCGCGGCTTCCGGGAGCGTTTCCCTCTGCGCGCGCGACGCTGTAGCTTCCGGTTCGCGTAGCGCGTCCTCCGACGGCTGTTCGTCGATCAGCAGGATGTCCACGTCGGAGTCGTCGCGGTGGTCGCCTCGGGCCCTGGAGCCAAACAGGATCGCCTCTTGGGCTCCCGTGGCTTCCCGCACAGTCCGCGCTATCGCCAGCGCTCTTGGGTCGCAGCGTGCGCTTCTTTCTTCGATGGACGCACCCATTGGTTCAATCCTCTGCCGCTTTTTCCGCGATGGTGGCCAACGCTCTCAGAGGCTCTGATTGCCGCGCAGACGGCTTCCGTGTGGAAATTGTGTGGGACCAGCCGTTCAGCCGCTCTCCGTGGCTCTGGTGTCGTCTCTGGCTACCCATTCGCGCCGGCCGCGGCCTCACATTCAGCCCGGCTCCTCGGAGCTGACCCCAAACGAAACCGGCCGCCCCGTTCGTCAGGAGCGGCCGGCGTCGCCGTTCGTCGGCGACATCTACATTGTGCCAGTCGCGGTTGCCGACCCGCTACCGGCTGCTGTCATCAATCCCGCCGTCGCGCTGTCGAGCGTCGGCTCCCTTTTCGTTGCGGCTCCTGTTCCTCCATATCGTTGCAGCGTCGGCAACTATCAGCGAGCGAGCCGTCGGGCAGCACCATCTTCTCGTGGCCGCACTCGCAGGTGCGCTCCAGTATCTGTAGCGCCCGCTCGTACTCGCGTCTCCGATTCGCGTCGGCCGTGCAGTGCTCCGCCTTGAGCCGGTCGAAGTGGTCGGCGAACCGCGCGAATGCCGTGGTGCGTTGCCCTGCCTTCCGGTCCCGTCGCCCGGTCGCGACCCACTTCCCGAGCAGGTATCGCGACACGTCGGCCTCGTAGTCTCTCGCTCGCTTGACAACCTCGGCGTAGGTGCCGTCTGTCTCGGGCAGTGCCCTCAATACCGCTGCCAGGTTCTCCGCTGTGAAGTATCCAGTGTTGCTGACCATCGCGTCCTCCTGGGGGTTGTCCCCGGCGTCTCGATGGTTCACCACGCTCTGCGAGCCTCTCATTCCGTGTGGACTTTGTGCAGCGTGGATTTTATGGGGAGAGGGCCCGCGACGGCAAACTGCTCGGTGTAGTGTGGTGTCATTCCTGGGGGTCCGGTGACGGCGGCCTGCTCCGGGCTCGATTCTTCCCGTTGGAGCTGCGCCGGGATTATCGGGTTCTCAACATCGCGCGTCGCGGTGTTTAGTGGTGGAACCCGTTCGTCCATCTTCGCGAACACGCTGGTTGAACTTCTGGGACATTTCGGCTCTCGGGTCGGCGGCTAGCCAATCCCGGCCGGCCCGTTTGGCCTCGGTTATCACGGTTCCGTAGCCCGCGTTCGGGTCCACGACGGTGCCCGTGCTCATTGCTATGCACCGGGCCACCAGTTCTGGCGGTAGGCCCGTCGGGTCCGCCGGGTTCTTTCTCATGGTCCACACGACTCCCCACTCCGCGGCCTGTGGCAGGGCTCTCTCGGGTATTCGCCAGCGCGCGCCTGCGATTATCAGGATCGCGCTGTGCCCGGTCGGCAGCCGTCGCCCGAGCCGTTGACTGTCGCTCCATCCGTGACTCGGGCCTCTCTGGCGACGTATGCTGCTGTCTTTTCTGCGGCCGGCGCATCCTGATGTGGCTGCTGGCCAGCGGCGCGCGCTCACGTGAGGTTGCGGGTCGTGGCTGATCGGCTGGAACACCTGCGCCACATGGTCGAGCTGGTTGAAGCCTTGGTCCAGGACGGGTTCAGCCGCGAGGAGATGGCTGAGATCTACGTCGCCGCGGTGGCGCACGTGGACGGGGATCCTCGCGTGCCGTACGCCCGTGGGACCTGCAGCAACTGTGGCGCGGTGCAGGTGGCGTGGAGCGAGTACCAGTGGGCCCAGCTGGTACGGGCGCCGTGCCGGAAGTGCGGCAAGCCTTGGTGATCAGGACGCACGGAGAGCCCCGCTCGCCGCGGGCGGGCCCTTTGCTCGTTTTCCGGCCCCAACGTGGCTCTCCGTCTCTCTGGTGTAGCGGTGAGCGATGTCAGGGGCCGGCTGCGGTTCTCGATGCGGTGCTAACCGCCTGCTTTGGCGTTTGGTCGTCGCTTCCGTTGGTCGTAGGCCGTCGCGAACCGTGCGAAGGCGGTTTCCGTGTCGCCGGCGATCAGGTCCGCTCTGCCCTCCTGGATCCACTCATCCAGCGTCGCTGCCAGCACCGTGCTCCCGTATTCGCGGGCCTTGCTGGCCACCGCGCTGCATGTCCCGTCGGTCAGTGGGACGGCGCGCAGGATGGCCACCAGGTTCTTGGTTCTGAACTCGCCCACTTGGTCCTGGTGGTCCTGGCCACCGTAGTCGGGTATCCGGATCATCAGCATTGGCTTCGGCCGTCTCGAGGGAATTTCGCTACTCGAATTTTGAGCAGGTAGCGGTGGAAAGCGGTCAACCTCACGACGAATCCAGTCTACGACATTGAACCGTCCAGTTCTCGTCATCGACATCAAAAACCACGGGTTCAGAGCTCGCGCCAGTGACCACGCCGCGAGTCAGGTACGAACCAAGAGGGACCACCTAACAGGAAACTAGATTTGGCCCCGTCCCGACTATCCGACGCACAAGAGGAAAGATTCAGAACGTCCTGAGGGCATGACGAGGCACTAGGAACGTGGAAGCTTTGGAATGAGCAAACCCACACGGTCACCGGAACAATGGAACGCACCAGACGCTACAACACGAAACTCCCGCTGGAACGGCGTGGCAATTCCCAGCCACTCACCAACCATGACGAGAACAATTCCAAGAGTAAGGAAACGGAAATTCCCCTTTACCCGATCCAGCCTCGGCGGCGGAGCCAAGCGGTTGCTCCTGCCCCCGCGTAGACCGGCAGTGACGGGACGACACAAATACCGACCAAACGCACGACCCCCATGACGACGTCGAAAAAACCCCGAGAACCAGACTGCCAGTAATTTGTCCCCAGAGTGAAGCCGAGCAACCCTGTCCACAAGAATTCCGACGCTACCACGCCGACCAGGCATACTGAAGCGACCCCTGAGAAAAATGGTGCCTGACGATAAAGCAAGGCAAGTGAAAAGATCAAAGGCACGGTCGCCGGCCAAGACAGGGCGATGAAAAAGTATTCCAAGCCGTGCAAGCCACCGTAGCCTAGGATCTCCACGACCATCAAGAAAAACGGCAACCACAACGAACACAGGGCAACCATTTTGAGGCTCAAGGCCCGCACGCGAAAACGCGACGCGAGCCTTGAGCCTTCCGCTCCAGCGTTGTGATTGTGGTCAGTCAGCTTGGCCTTCCCAGTCTGCCGTCACGGTAGCCTGAGCAGAGAACACGGTCGTCGTGCAATCAGGAATGAGCTTGCCCCGGCTCTTCTTGATCTTCTTGTTGCCGTACTTAGCCTTCACCTGACTGGTGTAACCCCAGTCCAGCAACTCAACCTCATCCTCATCCTCATCCTCGTCGGGACGTTCATACTGCCAGATGGTCTCATTAGGGTCGCCAGGAGAGTACCCATCGTACCATTCGCAGAACTTGTGCAGTATCTTCGGGCTTGCGGATGAGTGAATCTCTGAACTGGCCCGCAAAGTCTGCACCATCTCCACTCGATTTCGGTAATCGTAGCACCAATCGACCGTTATCTTGAGGCGATTTCGCTACTCGGATTCCAGACATACCGTCTCCGAAACCGACTACCACCCTGACGAATATCGTACTCTGGTCAGTTCCCGGAACGAGCCTGGAGATCAGGAATTAACATCCAAGTTGGGAGAACACTTCCCAGGACTTCCGTCGGCCCCCCACCTGCGGGCTCTGCGGCATCGCAGCACCACGGCCAAGCCGGCCAGCACCGCGCGCTATACCAGAACCTCGGGCGCCCACCGAGAACCATGCAGCCCGCGGAGCTGGCACATGGATAGACCGAGCAGGGGGACGAAAAAGCGTTAGGCTAACCAAGATGGTCAGCATCCAGCGCACGAGCAGCCTGTTTAACGGCGAACCGCTCGCGGGCAACAACCACGGCTCCAGCGCCGGGGAATACACGACCAAGACCGCTCCCTCGCAGACATCCTGCGCCGAGCCTGCTCAACCAGACCACGTCGGACGCATGAACCAGATGAGCAAGCTAAAGCCCAGCAGACTGGCCGCTACAGCCACCACCAACGCAGACACGAGATAGATGCGCTCCACCAGAATTACGTCTCTGCCGCCATCGGGAATTCTCTCCTCGTAAACCCAGTCTCCAACAACCGATCCAGCAGGGACCACCACGTGCACAACATTGCTCGGAGAGTAGACCGAGTCGTCCGGCAAACGCGACACCGCCAAAGCCAGCATGAGCACAGCTAACAGGGACAACGCGGTGCCCACGGCAACCAATATGCTCAACCCCCAGCGAACTCCCGACATCCCAGACCAGCCATCCATCGCCCCGCTCCCATCGCGCGACATTTCAACGGCCCTATCGTGCACGTGCCACCCGACCCAAAGGGCCGAGTGGCACGTATCTCACCTTTTGCCCAATCAGCAGGTGTAGGGCGCAGCACAAGTCCGCAAGCTCCCGAGCTCGTTGTATGCCTGGATTTGCGCAATTGGGCTGTACACCATACTGGCCCATCCGGTACGGTACGGGGAACTCGCGTTTGTAGAGCAACCCTGCGCGTCTTGACGGCAGGGTCCGGTGTTCCGTCCGGGATCGGGATTGAGTACTCAATTTCGGCGAACTCAGGCTCGAACCAGATCGTTTTGATGAACTGTCGGCAGACCTCGTTGACGCTTTTGACTTGTGCGCTTTGCAGGTAAGTCCGCACGTCCGCAGCGTACGCCAGTATGCGTTCCGGGTCTTGGATGACGGTGGCTTCGTCCCCCATTTGCGACCGCACTTGGGCCTTGAGTGCTTCCTGTTCTTTGATCTGCGCTTCGAGCGTGTCTATTTGGGCGTTGAGCTTGTCGATGTGGCTGTTGGGCTTTCCGATGGCTTCGACGTACCGGTCCTGTCGCTCGTTCAGCAATTTGATTTGGTGGTCAATGTTCTCGATCTGGCGTTCCTGATTTCGCGTGGTCGGCCCAGCCGTATCTCTGACTACTGCGATGAGTTCCCTCAGATTCTCCTCGGTCAGAATGTCCTCGAGAATCGCTCCCATGATGATGGGGTCGTTCTTGTCCGTGGAGTAGTTCGGCAGATCGCAGGCGTCTTTCCCAAAATGGTCCTTGTTCTTGCACACGAAGTAGTAGTAGGCACCGTTCTTGCCCGACCTGATCGCCACTTTCGCTTTGCACTGAGAACACTTCCCGAGGTCGTTGAAAAGGTGCTGGTTGGCGACGGAGCGTGGGTGTCTGACATTGGGCGCTCGGCTTTTGAGCTTCTGCTGAACCTTGTCGAATTCCTCTTCGGGGATGATGGCGGGATGAGCCTGTTCCCTCGACCGGGCTTCTGGCTCTCTCGTGTCGGGGTCGATTTTCCACAGGACAAAACCGGTGTAGGTTCGGTTCGTGAGGATTATGTGGATCTTGGTCCTGGTGAATTTCTTACCGTTCTTCGTGAGGTAGCCTTCGTTGGTGACTTTTCTGGCGATGTCCAGCACCGTGAGGTCTTGCAAGGCGAGGTCAAAGATGTATCGCACCAGCGCGTCTTGCGGCGGGTCGAGTTCGAGCTTCTGCTTCGTCCTTTGGTTGCCATTCCCGTCCGGGTCTCCGTAGGGGATCTTGACTACCTTGTAACCGATGGGAGCCGGGTATCCGATCCAGAATCCCCTTTCGACGGCTTCCTTCATTCCCCTTATGATGTCGGTGCCCATGCTGTCCGAGAAGAACTGGTCGATGGCTACGATCATGGTTCGCATCAACTTGCCCGTGGGGTCGTCGAAAAAGGCTTCCATGACGGAATACACTCGGATTCCGTGCTCTTCGAGCAGGTCCCAGTAATGGAGCGCGTCTTTGGCGTTTCGTGCAAACCTGTTGAGTTTCCAAACGATGATAGCGTCGAAGGGTGGGTTTGATGACGTCGCGTCCCTGATCATCTGTTGGAAACCTGGTCGGTCAGCCACCTTGCCGGTTTTTCCTTCGTCCAGGTATTCCGCGACGATATTTCCGCCGAGGCGCCGCGCATGTTCATCCCCCTCTGACCGTTGTCCCGCGATGGAGTTTTCGATGTCCTGCTGGTCGGAGGAAGTCCTGCCGTAGAACGCAAATCGCATGGGTTTTTTAGGTTTCGGCATGGGTCCTTTACCTCTGGTAGGAATGTCAACCTGTGCGTGGCGGTCAGTAGAGCTTAGCCCGACTTGCGGTTCGTTGAACGCTCGGGGTTCTAACTCTTGTCAAGCACCTGCTCCAACGGAGAGGGACTGGTCATGGCTTTTGCGACGCGCCATGAGTCCAGCATACCAAAACGCAGGTTCACAGTGTTTGGAAACGACCAGCCAAGTTGGGACATAGACGGCTTTAAATCACCCGTCTGTCGACCGTTCCGACTCTGCTGTCATTTGCTGGCTGCTGCCTTCAGTATCAGCCCGCAGACCACCATGAAGATTCCCAATCCCATGTAGGCGAACCAGCCCATTACCCATAGGTTAACGTGGTCGAAGCCTGCGGTCGCGGCCACTACTACACCGCAGCCAATGCAGCTCGGCATGCTGAATATGAACAGCCCGAGGCCGCCCAGCATCAGTCTCGTTCCCGTCTTCGAGAGCCCTGCCGTCTTGGCGTACCATATCGACCATGCGACTGCGCCTCCTGCCACGATTAGGCTGGAGGCCAGGAATGCCACCGGCAAAATCAGCCCCATAAGCATGGGTCGTTTACCTTGGCTTTGGTCTATGGGGCCCCATTCGGCCCGCCGCTACTATTCTGGTGAACTTTGGGTTGTTCGGCTTGCTTGCTTGCCAAAAAGGTCAAGCCGCACCGGTAGTCCGGCGCGGCTGGTGGCGCCGTAGGTAGCCGAGATCTGCCTGGTCGTCGTGACGTGGTATCGCCGCCTTCGCTTTCGATGCTCTCAGAGGCTCTGGTTTCGGCGGAGACGCCTTCGGTGTGGAATTGTCGGGAAACGGCCGTTCAGCCGCTCTCAGTGGCTCTGGTGTCGTCTCTGGCTACCCATTCGCGCCGGCCGCGGCCGACAATTCAGCCGACTCATCCAAGTTGCCCCAAACCCAACCAGCCGCCCCAACGACGGGGCGGCCGGTTACACCGTTGGTCGGCGACGTTTACATCGTGCTCTTGGTGACAACGGGCGATAACGGATCCGCCGTCACGGATCTCTTTGGGCTGGTTTCCTCATCCTCTGGGCCTGCTGGTCCTCACCCTTTGCGACCAGGTCGGCGCGGTAGAAGCTCTGTCGCTCGGCCGTCGTGATGTCGGCGGGATAGTTTTCGCGCACCATGCGCCTGAGGTCATCGCCGTTCAGTTGCTCCACTATCTCGAAACCCAGCATCTGCCCGATTCGTCGGACTTCTCCCGCGCGACGCGTCTGGGAACGCGGCCCAGGAGGTCGCCGATGTCGTCCCTGATCCCCTTGAGTTCCGCGGTGTTTTCCGCGACCAATCCCTCGAGCCGGGCGTTGAACTCCCGCTGTTGGTCTATGGGCGTGGTGACGTAGCTGGCGAACTGGTCGAAGCGTTCCGGCGGTTGCAGCAGTTCCGCGTAAAGGCGCTCTTTTCCTGTTCGTTCATCGCCATGGTTGCGCCCCTGTGCTACGTTTCGTTTGCATCACCGATGTGGGCGTCGTATCTCCGTTGTGGCCGCTCATCGCGCCGCACTCGGTGCCCGGTCTCTATTGCGGTGCGTACGGGAACTATTTCCGTCGCATCGGTTGCGCTCCGCGCGTCAGTAGGCCGGCGCGTCGGCCAATCTTTGGTGCCCCACTTTCTTTCGCGCC
Source organism: Dehalococcoidia bacterium (assembly GCA_965207025.1). GTDB lineage: Bacteria > Chloroflexota > Dehalococcoidia > Lucifugimonadales > UBA3495 > Bin87. The sequence continues at coordinate 726,153 of OZ242258.1, forward strand.
GGTCTATCCGACGAAAGCGGCAGGACACGTCCACCCGTTGTCGCACAGAACCTGTGTCGCGGTTTAGATGATGGTATTCGGGGTAGCCGCTTGTTATTTTCGAACCGCTTCGGGTGTCGGTCAGCGCGAGTGTAACTGGCCTAACTTGATTGGTCGGCCCCGGCAGAGACCTGAGGCCGCGGTGCGTCGGTTTTGCGTCGCTGCGTGGGCACTGTCACTCGGAATGGTTTGCTGAGCCGGGCATTTTCGTCGCTCCCCTCGGTAAAGCTCTGCACGCGGTATACGTGGCCCGTTCCGGCCTCCGCCGTTGTGCCGCTATAGTGGGTTGATTCTGCGTCGGATCCTACATCGTTGTACACGAGACGGATGTGCTCTGCGGGCGTGTTACCGTTGAGGAAACTCCCAGATTAGTATGAGATTAGGTTATGATGGTCAGCGACTTCGTCTTGCGGTAAGACCCCATGAGCTCCCATCCAGATCCGCAGTCCCTATCGACGTCGCCAAATCCGGGGAGTATTGCCGCGGTAGCAGGCAGAGCATCGAACGCCCGTCAAGACTCGCGTCGGGTGTGGGCGATTGAAAGGATCGCCGCCGCCATCAGAGGCGCTCGTAGCGAACCCGAATTCATACCAGTCGGGCCCGAGCGTAGAAGGCTCAGGAGCCTGCTGACCATCTGGCTCGTGATTATTCCGGTGCTGGTCGTCTTGTTCGATTTGTTGCGCAGGTTGCTGGCTGGGCTTTTGTCATTGAATCAACTTCAGCAAATTGTGATGACAGCGCTCAGCCAACGCGAACTTGGTTCGTTCGGGATGCCGATTTGGTTTAACTTCGCGCCTATTGGTCTGCTGGGAGCGGCTTTAGTTTTCGCGTCGGTCGTCGAGTTTTTGAGCCATGTTGGTCGCGGCCTCACCGTTCAAAGCGGCCTATATTGGGCCGTGTTAGGTTTCATCGTTTTGGCGTTGTTGTCTATCCTACTTATCATGGTTTGGGTGGCTGATGCCGAAACAACCTGGTTGTGGGTGATGGTCCTCATGTGTTTCTTTTCAGCGGCTGGAGGGTTTGTTATCTACTTGTTCATCAACAACGTGCGAAGCGTACCTCGGTCGTTCGTCGATTACGTCCTCGCCATAGCGGTGTTCATTGTGTCGACGCTCGTAGCGTTCTCGATAGTGCTGGGGTTGGACGCAATAGGTGAAAAACGGCCGGATAGTGGTGCTGGAACAACGGCTAGGGTTGTTGAAACGGTCGGCGACGACGAGTCTGAAACCGCCGATCTAACGAACAGCGCTGAGGCGCCCGACGAAGCGGTCAACCTTGGTGCCAATGGTCAGGAAGGCAGTGGAAACGACTCCCAGTCAGGGGAACCTGACACCGACGATAATAACTACTGGTTCCTGGTTGGATTTTCCTTGGTGATCGCGATCGTTGCTACCGCAACGATGTGGATGTATCACAGCTTCCAGCACTGGCGGTCGAACGGACGTGTTCATGAATGTCAACTCCGTCGCTTGGCCGAAAGGACATTGCAGCGCTTGGGTCTGGCAGATGCAGGTCTCCGCGAAAAGCTGAGCCGGAAAATCGGCAAGCGTCTGGGTCCAAGTTTGTCTCGTTCGCCGGTGATGGAGTACTCGTCATACATCTGCAATGCTTCAGGCGGAGCCATTGCGGAAGTGTCTACAGCAGGAAAGCGAATTGATACTGGCGCACCGGAAGCGGCGATTTCCGCGGGGATCAACGCCGTGTTCGACTGGAAGCGGGACGGCAAGCGGGAATGGTCCTCGGCCTGTTATCAATTCCTGTATGTCCAGGTCTCAATCGGCGTTGCGTCTCATTTATACGACATTGAAGTAAAGCGCCGGAAGCAGTGGCCTGTTGTGGTCGACGCGGATATATTGGCCTGCTCTCGATTGTTGGCTGCTTGCGTCGCGGAGGCCATATATAAAGCGAGAATTCATCAATTGGTACCGTCGCCCCAGCAGCCGAGTTCGGGTCGCGGCACAAACGGACGGCACGGGTCGTCAGGTTGAAAATTCGACCCCGCCACCATCCGAGGATTCTCGGAAAGTCGTTGTGCAACGATAAACATCGGGATGGTTAGCAATACGAATAGGGATGGTATTGCGGTCCACGCTGCAAGTGTTTTGGTGATCGGATTGGTAAAGATGGGCCTGATAAGTCTGATAGAAACCGCCGTATCTGCGTGACCGTTAATACTCGGGTCGAGTGGTTGGTTGTGCACGAGATGAGCCCAATCCTGGTATTCAGTGCCGTGAGGACTGGGCGCTGATGAGGTTAAGAAAGGCTGGATTCGCCTGAGATAATCCTCTGGTACCACCAAGGTCAACTCTTTCGCGTTCGGGTCGCGGCTCATGGTCCGTCCTCCGTGTCGATCTACGTCCTGGATGATAGTTTCCGCCAGTCGATGGATATCCACCGGCTGGACGTAGAGGAAGACTGGTTTGGTCAATCGCTTGGTTGGTGCGTCAAAGGGCTCGGACTCGACATCCCGCATAGTCATCGCGATGGGCTCCGGGATGTTAGCTTGAATGTTGGGTACAGCTTCCGTGAACCAAACACCCACCCAAAAAGCTGCTTGCAAAACGGCGAATAAGTACGCTGACACCAACGTCGCGGGTTCCCACGACCGCTGGACGAAGCATCGGAAGGTCGCTGGAGAGATCGATGTAAATTTGAGGGATGTTGTCGTAACTTTCATGCTTCCTACCATCCACGTTCCGTGAGTTTGGGTCCCGTACGACCATAGTAAAGTTCCGGGCGGGAGTGTAGAGGAACTGGGTCGCAAAAAAGAGGGTCACCGCGTCATCTGCGTTCAGGACCTTTTTCGCCGCGCCAGTTGTGCTCGGCGCCACAACAGGCCGGCGTGTCGGTGATACCCCATCGGCCCGCCGCTTCCCGATGGCCCTCACGAAGGTCGGGGTGTTGCGCCCGGTCCCCGTCAGGCTGGCCATCGTGCCTGACGGGATGAACGCCCAGTTCCGCGCGAGCAACGTCGGAGAACGCGTCGTTCAGCAAGACCCTCTTCCCGCGCTCTCAGACGCACTCATTCCGTCTTGCGCGCCGGGGGTAACCTGGTAACGGCCGATACGCAAATCGGCCGAACGGTGCGCTCTCAGCGCATTCTGGGTGCCCGCTATGTGTGCGCTACGTACCCGCCGGCTCGCCGACGGCGTTCCCGACCGACTCGTTTACGCCGTTTTGGGCAAGTGGGGTATCGTGGGTCATTTCGGTCAAGCTGGCTTCGTCGGGAGGTCATCCGTATATCCCCATCGCGCGTTCGCTCGCTCGCCTATATCGCGCATCTGGGTGACCGCGCAGGCTTCTTGCTTGCCGCCGGCTTTCTTACCGTCCGTCCCCGCATGGGCCGGCACCGTCCAGCGCTGCTTCCAGTTCCTTCCGGACCGTGTTGCGCTCCAGGTTCGCCGCGACGAACCGGTCTGGGCCTCCTATCGAACCCACCAGGCACGTTAGTATTCGGCTGGTGTCGTCGGTCGCGTTTGAGCAGAAAGCCTTCACCGCCCTGCGCGCGAGCTCCTCATCGTCCCGCTCTTTCTGGATCTCTGCGGTGAGGATCCGGTTCCAACCGAGTGGGTCTTCCGCTTTTGCTCTCCCCGTTTCCACCCGTGCGCCCTTCCAGATGCACGCTTCCTCTTCGTATGTGCCAGCCTCCCGGCCCTTCTGCACGATCTGCGCCGCGATCTGAGCCTCGTCTGTTAGGCACGCCCTCAGCTCTCCGTCGCCGCTCTTGTCCGCCCACCGCAGATATCCCAGGGCGTCCCGGTCCTCAGCTACGGTCGGCGGGAAGCACGCTCTATCGTGCTCTGTGAGGCTGCGCATGAACCAGTTCCGGCCCAACCTTCTGGGATCTGCGCTATGCGTGGTCGCGTCTGTTCTGCCGTTTCCCTTCTGGCCCTCCCGTCCGTTCGCCTTCAGGGGCGCGCCCGCTGGCGTTTCATCCGTCGTTACTTGCTTCGCGCCAGGCTTGTTCTGGTGAGTTCTCCCGTCACTTTGTGCTGCGTCGGCCGTCGTCATGGATGGCGGTGTTTCGGTCCTCACTGCTCCTCTCGGTAATGGCACCATTTGGTAGGGCTCTGCCTCGCCCGTTCCGGTGTTGTTTGCTGCACGCGGCTCCGTCGTGTGCTGCGTGCCGCTGATTTTGAGTTCTTCCAGTCGGGCCATCTCGGCCCTCACGTCGTTGTTAGCCGTCGCCGTTATCGTCTCATTCTCCGTCCCGCTCGGCCTCGCGTTGTCGGCACAAGCGGTAGTAATCGCCGCCGCTAAGATGGCCGCGATCCATAACGTCGTTACCGCTTTCCGGGAACGTTTGTCTCTCCGACGTGCTTCCATGGTGTTAAGCCTGTTGACGGGTGTGCTCTATGCGCCGGGTTCGCAGACTTCTTCCGAGAACGGCCCCTGCTGGGCGCCCGCTCCGGCCCCGACGACGCCTGCGATGCTCACGCAGTATTTTCTGCCGGTTGGCAACGCGCCCCATCGCACGTATCCACCGTACTGATAGCCTTCTTCGTCCACGGTCGCGTCGATGTCGCCTTGGGTTGACGTGAACTTCAGCTTGACCGCGTCGAATACCGCGTCGCTATCCCACCTGATGTCCATGTACGCCCCGTCACGTTCTATCCCCGTGATCTCCGGTGCGCCGGGGGCTTCGATCGTCTGTGTTGTGTAGCAGGTCTCGGCCGGTTCTCCGTCCGGCATGTTCGCGCGGAAGGGCGTGACTTGGAAGCAGTACCGCGTTCCCGGCTCCAGTCGGGGCGTGGTCGCATGGAACGGTGTTCTCGACATATTGGCGTCCCACGCCATGCGGGCCTGCCGGCTCTGGCTGTATGCCTCGCCGTCCTTCTTGTACAAGATCACCGCCCCTTCCCCGAACCTCCTCCAGAGCGTGGCGTGCTGGCCCGGTGCCTTGGTCCATGTCACCTTCACGAAGCCCGGCGGGTTGGCGGTGCTCGCGTACTCGGAAGCCGCGAGGTTTTGCACCGCGCCGAGCTCCGCGTACGGGTGGGTGGTGATCCGTACCTCCCCGCTGGGCGGGCCGTAGTTGCCGCCCTCGCCTACGGCTTGGACACGGACTTTGACGGTGACGCCCGGCCAGAAGGTGCCGTAGCTCTCGCCGCCCAAGTCCGTGTAGTGCATACGTCCGCGGTACGTCTCGCTGTACCCGACGGAGTATCCCTCCGCGGGGAACGGGCTGGCGCCCGGCCGGAGTGGCTGGGTATGCTCGATGAGGATCCGGTACGACCGCGCGCCCTGCACGGTGGGCCACCATAGCGTCAGATGGTATGGTCCCTTCTCGTGTCCCATCAAGTATGAGATAGCCAGATTGTTGTCGAGAGCTCCGCTCGGCGCGCTCGCGGTGTCGCCCGCGCCAACCTGATGCTTGCTGCCTCCGCCACTGTTGCCCCCGCCGCCGCTGCTGCCACCGCTGCCTGATCCCAGTGTGCCTCCGCTCTGGCTGGTGCAGTCGCAGTTGCCGTTGTTGGGCGTCACGCTCAGGGGCGCGTCCCCTTCGGCCATGTTCATTCCCCAATAGCTGATGCCGGGCGGGCTGGCGTTGCGACGACACTCGTCCGGCATCGTGATGCTGAAGGCGACTTCTCCCGGATGTATCGAGCAGTTCTTCGCGTACAAAGCGAGCGGCCCGCTGCCTTTGGTCAGGTTCAGTTGCTGTCCGGCCCCGTCGCACGAGATATTCTCCGTGGCGCCCAGGGCGGTGTTTTGGTCTGGCGTTATCTCCAGCCGTCCTTGGTATGGCCCTGCGGCTTGAAATTCCGTCGTCTCCTGCATAAGCAGGTAAGTGGGGCCGAGGATGTTCATCCCGAGTTCTTCGCTGCCCGTGGCCATCGCGGTGTAGTGGCACTGCTGGGCGTGGACTTCCTGGGTTGGTTTGATGTTGCCGTTGCCTACCAGCGCCGCGGCTGCGACCAGCGTGCCGATCACGCCGAGCACCAGCCATGTGCTGTAATTTCCACGCCGTTTCACGATGCCACCTCCTTCGGTGGGCAATTGGCCGTCGTTCCTGTTTCGGACGGGTCAAACGCTTGGGTTCAACCGCCCTGACGGCAGAGTAGTGAAACGGCCGGGGACCGCCTCCTATCGCGGTGATAAGATCCCCGGTAATGGCTGAGGGTTTGCGTACGGTATCGTCAGCTTTTCTTGTTCATTTGCCACTCATTCTTCCGACCCAGCGAACCGTTCCGTCCTCATAGAAACGGCGGACATCCGGTATGTTTGCCGCGACGGTTCTCGTTAGATGTGCAAGTGATGGCGTCGTGGCAGGACCGACCCGCGAAATCGGATCAATCCCCCGGCGATTGTCGGCGGATAGCCTCCGGCGTTCGTCCCTCCGCCCCCGTAATTGATGGTAGTTACCGGCGCGGTCAGACCGTACGGGCGAGGGCCGGCGGATGCCAAAGTACAAGCGGTTGGGCGTCGTTTAGCGTGCCGAGGAAGTAGGATCTGAGGCAACTGAAAGGGTCGGCGTTGTCGGGATCCAAGCAGATTCTCAGCATACCGTCGAGGTGACGGACAGGTTCAATCTCGCGGCGGAGCCGCGCTTCGCAGAGTATGTCCAACAGGTGTATCAGAATGGCTTCCAGCGTCACTATGCGGCCGTTGAGTTGGTCGCGGTATGGCACCATGTCTTTCAAGGCGACGAGGGCACGCTTGTCCCCAGTCAATATCAGGCTCTGTTGTTGGTCGTCTTCGGCGGCGGCCGCGAAAAGCATTGCCTCACCTGGGTCGATATTGGGCACGGTGGTCAACGGACCAAGCCAATCCGCGGAGGGTGCGGGTATTGGATCGATGGAGTTTGCCAGCGGCCCTAGGCACCGGGCCAGATCGGGACCGAGGTGGTCTCTGAGAGATCCCCTGCGGAGCATGTACGGAAGCGCAGGGGTACGGCGACACTGGTCATAATAGGCACCTAAGGATGCAACCGCATCCAGGAACAGGTGGCTGGCACCCAGTTTGCAAAATATGTCGTTGTCAATGAGTAGAAGAGGCGCGGGTTCCAGCATCGACGCACCGCAGCAGGTTGTTGTCGGTTTCCGAGGCGGCGTCGACATCCACGTTCTGGATGAACGCGTTGAACAGGGTTAACTGCGCCGGAGGTTGGACCCGGGTTTTGGGAACGCGGGTAGCGAGGTCTGACAAGGCGTCATCGTCTGGAAAGGCACGTACGCTGATACCGGCCTGTTTCATTAACAGCCAGAGCCTGAAAGGATCTCGAGGGTTCGGCGAGATATCCGGTAAGCGCGCGACTGATTCGGTTCCCCCTGTGATCACGTCAAGAGCGAATTTGTTGGCTCGGTTCTCGTATGGGCTGTTGCGGTCTGGTGAATCGCGGTGCGTTACGACTTTGTCGTTCGCGCAGTCGCCGCTTATGATGTGTCCTATCTGGTGGGCAGCGTGCGCGGCCGCGTCCCAACGGTTGGTGATACTGCCCGACATCATCACCAGTGGCCGTCCCTGTATCACGCAACCAAGGGTTTGGAAATCCGGTTGTGGGAGACTGGCGACGGGGACCACTGGGATATGGCGTTGCCATAGGTCGCCCACGATGTTGTGCAGTTCTACTGGTTCGCCTGGTCCGGGGCGGAGCGTGGCGTGCCAGGCTCGGCCGTTCATAGGGGGCAGCACCGCGGGTGTGTGGTCGCGTAGGTTCCGGACCACCGCGTTGGCGATTTGGATGCCGGCGTGTATCGAAGCAGGGGATACGTCCCAGTCAGTCGTTGGAGGCCGCAGTTGAACCAATGCTGCGCCGGGGTCTCGGATCGTCTGGAGGGGCAGGTTCAGGAAGCGGGCTGTCCGGAACTCGAAGTCGGGAAGAAGTTGCGGGTCATTCTCGCAGTCTTCGTCCCACCAATCCGGGAGGATGGCGTTGTGGGTGAAGGCCCGGTCAAAACCTGCTCGCTCAAGGCGTTCGACGAGCGAGTGGAATGATCGTGTAGCGTCGACGTTGGCTGTCAAGAAGGTGGACCTGGCCGGTGACGACCTTGTTGCGCGTGGCGATGGCGTGTAGGTACTGGTGCTCGTGTGGTGCAATTGTTGCCGGCCTCATGGTTGATGTCAACTGTCAGTTGATTGCTCTCCGTTCTGGCCAAGTATAGGCGCAGGCATGAGTAGAAACCCCGTGGGCAAGCTGCTGTATCGCGCCATCCCGTCCCGCTAGACCCACCACAACATAGCGAACTCCGCCGGCAGCTGTCGGTTTAGCACTTTTCACGGTTGAGCCCCCTCTCCCATAGGAGTCTATCCGCCGCCCCTTGGGCTGTTGGCGACCTTGAACGCGGAACCGGTGTCATCAACGGTGCCGGCTCTGTACAGGCGGTTTACGCTGCTACTTCCGCTATTCGGCTTGTGCATCCCGTAGCGTTTCAGCGCGTCGAGAACCTCGCTACGAGCCGCGCCTATCTCGTTTCAGTTCCTCGAATTTCCGAGTGAATCTGGCGTACGCGGTTTCGTCGTTGCCGGCCCGTATGTCTGCGTTCCCTTCGGCGATCCACCTGGTGAGTTCCGCTTCGGGCACATCGCTACCATGCTCTCGGGCCTTGGCAACCACCGCCCGGTAGGTCCCGTCCGTCTGCGGGACGGCCCGCAGTATCGCGACGAGGTTCTCCGCGGTGAAGTACCCGACGTCGTTGCACACCGCGTGCGCCACGTACTCGGCGTTGATCCGGGCGCGTTGACGGTCCAGTCTGTCCAGCAATCGGATGGACTGCGGTTGTCGTTGCTGGTGGGGCTGGTACATCCTTGGCGCTCCTCGTTCTATGTCCCTCGCAGTTTACGGACAGGCGATCCGTCGCTAGAAATCGTCGGTCGTCATCGCGCGAACCGGCTCGTCGTCGACGCGCTCAGGACATTCCAAAGCGCTGATCTCGCAGAACCGGCATTCCTGGGCGCTCGGGACCTTGCGCGCCGGTTCATCGCTGGCCAGCCTTCGGATCAACGCGCCCAGGTCGTTGACGAATCCCCGGTGTACGGCACCGGGCGGCACCTTGACGCTCTTGTCCGGATAGACGATCTCACCAGCCAGATGCGTGCCGCGGCTGAGGTCCAGGTCATGCCAGACGGCGTACATGTAGATCATCATCTGGGCCCGGTGCCACCCTTGGGGTTGACCGGTCTTCACGTCAATGATGTCGATACGTTTGCCGTCCCTGGCTATGAGGTCGGCGCGTCCCGCCAGGACGGCCGTTTCTCCGCGCAGCCGGAACGCGTTCTGTTGCTCAACGGATACTTCGTAGCCGCGTCGCAGCCATAATTCCCGCTGCTCGTTCAGAAGGGCGGTGTGGCGGATCTGCCAGTCGGTGGCGTCGAAATCGGAGGGCTGGCGGTCGAAGTCCTGGTAATGGGCCTTGAACCAGACGGCCCATTCGCAGGAGCGGTCGCCGACGAGGAGGCGGGGCAGCCAGGTGGCCCAGATGTAGGGGAACTCGCGGGGTGTTGGCATGATTCGACTCGTAGAACGGAAGTTTCTACGAGTCTATCGGTGCGGTCGTAGAACGCGCTACGGGCTGCTGTCAGCAATCTCCCTGCTTCGCTCCAGCCGAGCGCTCTTGAGTTTTTCTAAGAAGTCCTCGCCACCGTGTTCTGCTGCGTGGGTAAGCGTCTCTCTGACGGCTTTAAATCACCCGTCTGTCGACCGTTCCGACTCTGCTGTCATTTGCTGGCTGCTGCCTTCAGTATCAGCCCGCAGACCACCATGAAGATTCCCAATCCCATGTAGGCGAACCAGCCCATTACCCATAGGTTAACGTGGTCGAAGCCTGCGGTCGCGGCCACTACTACACCGCAGCCAATGCAGCTCGGCATGCTGAATATGAACAGCCCGAGGCCGCCCAGCATCAGTCTCGTTCCCGTCTTCGAGAGCCCTGCCGTCTTGGCGTACCATATCGACCATGCGACTGCGCCTCCTGCCACGATTAGGCTGGAGGCCAGGAATGCCACCGGCAAAATCAGCCCCATAAGCATGGGTCGTTTACCTCGGGTTTGATGTATGGGGCCAATTGGCCCTACCGCCCCCATTCTGGTGAATATCTGGCGTGTCAGCCTTGTTGTTTGCCTCAAAAGTCAGGCCGTACCGGTAGTCAGGCGCGGCTGGTGGCGCCGTAGGTAGCCGAGATCTGCCTGGTCGTCGTGACGTGGTATCGCCGTTTTCGCTTGCGATGCGCTCAGAGGCACTGGTTTCGACGCAGACGCCTTCCGTGTGGAATTGTCGGGAAACGGCCGTTCAGACGGAACCAGTGGCTCTGGTGTCGTCCCAGGCCATTCTGTCGCGCCGCCCTCGGCCTCACATTCAGCCCGCTCATCGGAGCTGACACCAAACGAAAACGGCCGCCCCGTTTGTCAGGAGTGGCCGGCGTAGCCGTTCGTCGGCGACATCTACATTGTGCCAGTCGCGGTTGCCGACCCGCTACGGGTTGCTGTCATCAATCGCGCCGACGCGCCGTTGCCCGTTGTGTCGGCGTCCGATTATCTTCCACCCTGTGATCGCTGATAGCCCGCCTCCCAGAAGCACGATCCCAATCACGCCGCTCCCCAGAGTCACCGCTGCTGCTGTTACGCTTGGTTTCACCAGTAACGCTACTACTCCCATTCCACTGATGACCAGCGGTACTGCGGCTGCCGCGAACAGTACGCCCCCGGCGAGCAGGTTCGTCGCGGCGCCGGTCGTTCTCTCCGGGTGTTGCTCGTGTCCGCTTTTCGATTCCGCTGCGTGCTCGCTGCTCATCCTGCGTACCTCTTGTGTCCGCTACGGGCTGTTGGCATCAATCCCGCCGTCGCGCTGTCGAGCGTCGGCTCCCTTTTCGTTGCGGCCCCTGTTCCTCCATATCGTTGCAGCGTCGGCAAATGTCGGCGAGCGTGCCGTCGGGCATCGTCATCTTTTCGTTGCCGCACTCGCAGGTGCGCTCCAGTATCTGTAGCGCCCGCTCGTACTCGCGTCGCCGATTCGCGTCGGCCGTGCAGTGCTCATTCTTCAGCCGGTCGAAGTGCTCGGCGAAACGCGCGTAGGCGCTGGTACGGTTCCCTGCCTTCCGATCCCGTCGCCCGGTCGCCACCCATTTCCCGAGCAGGTATCGCGACACGTCGGCCTCGTAATCTCGTGCGCGCTTCACGACCTCTGCGTAGGTGCCGTCCGTTTCGGGCAGTGCCCTTAATACCGCTGCCAGGTTCTCCGCTGTGAAAAATCCAATCCCGTACGTGTTGCTGGCCATCGCGTCCTCCTGGGGTCTGTCCCCGTCGTCTCGATGGTTCACCACGCTCTGAGAGCCTCTCATTCCGTGTGGACTTTGTGCTTTTCGCGGGATTTTATCGAGAGGCGTTCTGCGAGGGCAAGCCGTTGGCTCTGGTGTCGTTCCCGGGGATCCCGTGGCGGCCGGCGTGCGCATCGAACAGGGGCCGCTGTGTTGAGTCGCCCCTGTGGCCGTTGTGCCGGAACTCGCTCGCTATGCGGCCACCGGATGAACGCGGTCGGCCTGGTCGGTCATCTCCCGCGACACCATCCGGTGGAACATGGCGAGGTTGCGGAGCGCGGACTGGCCCGCCGCGACTGGACTTGTTCAGGTAAGTTGCGTTCTCGTGCAAACCGTGGTCGCTGGTGTGCGTGGTAGGGGTTCGCTACAAGCCTTCCTGCTGCCGGATGACTCCGGAGGCGGATCACCATTTCGTCGGCAAGCGCGAGAGTACTTGGTGCTCTCCGGCCTGCGGGGTAGTGGTTGGCGGGGTGTTGGGGAGGATCACCAAGCTTGACGCCACCTGCGCCGTTGACTAATTTGGGCCGTGGCAAATGTTCATTCTCGAGGTCGTGATGGCAGAGTTCCTAGCCCGTGCAGTCGTGGATTTTGATGCGTACCGGCAGTGGGATGATGGTGATGCGCTACCGGGCCAACTCCCTGTGGAAATAGGTCCGTTCTGTCTGGATCGATCCCCGAACGCGCATCTATTCTTCAGCGACGTCTTCGGCATCGAGCCTGATCCCTTGGTGCAGCGTGAGGTCGATTGGGATTACCCAATGTCGTCGGTTTATCTCGACACTACCGTGGAGGCGCCCGATCGCTGGCATTTGGCAGATTACGCTGATCGTGAATTCCACAATTTCGAGGTGCTTCTGCGCTTGTTCCAAAGCGGCTCCGTTTCAGTTCGCCGCTTTTCCTTTCCTATTGGCGAGGGAATTGGCGATGGGCATTCGCTTTGGGTGCTTGGAACCCCGGTCAAATCCAAAGTTGCTGCCAGCTATGAGAGGTCGCCGTATCTGTTCAACGATGCAACCCTGGCCGTGTTCAACGAGTTCTTCGACCTGTATTGGGGAACATTCGATAGTCTGTGCCCAAACGTTGAACTCGCATTGTCCCGCTTCAGTTCATCTTACGAGCGACGGGAGTTGGCGGACAGGCTCATCGATCTCGTGATCTCGCTGGAGGCGCTATTCAACGACGGCGACCCCGGCAGCGTCACCTTCAAAATAGCCACCCGGTGTGCAGCTTGGCTATATCTGCCGGGAGACCAACGCTTGTCCGTGTTCCGGTTCATAAAAGATGTTTATGGGTACCGAAGCGCCGCTGTTCATGGGAGACGGAATCGGAAGAAGCCAACCGCGGATGACCTGGACCGCTTGGAACAGGTGGCGCGGATCAGCCTGCTTAAGTTTCTTGATCACCAACTGATGCATGGAGGGAGACCGTCTCCCAACGAATTGGATGAGATGATGATGAAAGGTCGCTCTTGGGCCAATTAAGTGGGATTGTTTCTGCTGCACTGCGCGTGGCTGAACGGTACCCCGCCTCGCGAACCCGTCTGGCGGCGCATGCTGCCGTCTTTCCCCCTGCTGGCGCGCGCTGAGGTGAGGTCCGTCGTCATAGCTGACCGGGTGGAACACCTGCGCCGAATGGTCTCGCTCGTCGAGGCCCCGGTCTAGGACGGGTCCAGCCGCGAGGAAATTGCCGAGATCTACGCCGCGGATGATGCCCACGTCGAAGGCGATGCTCAGGTTCCGTACGCCCGCGGGACCGGCAGCAACTGTGACGCCGTCCAGGTCGCTTGGAGCGAGTACCAGTGGGCGCAGCTGGTTCGTGCACCGTGTCGGAAGTGCGGCAAGCCGTGGTGATCGGGACGCACGGTGACGCACGGAGAGGTCCGCTCGCAGCGTTCTGGTCTGATACTCGTTTCACGCCATTACGGCCGCTCTCCGTCGCTCTGGTGTAGCTGTGGACGGTATCCAGCGCGGGCCGCGGTCTGGATGCTTTTCTAACCGCCTGCCTTGGCGTCTGGCCGTCGCTTCCGTTCGTCGAAGGCGGTGGCGAACCTGGCGAAGGCGGTCTCGGTGTCGCCGGCAATCAGGTCCTCGTGGCCCTCCTGGATCCACTCGTCCAACGTCGACGCGAGCACCGTGCTCCCGTACTCCTGGGCCTTGCTGGCCACCGCGCTGCAGGTCCCGTCGGTCTGCGGCACGGCTCGCAGGATGGCCACCAGGTTTGCGGCTCTGAAGTCGCCCACCCCGTAGTCGGGGTCTGCGTTCATCGGATCCGGCACTCTAGCCCGCTCCAGTATCTTCAGACATTTGCGCCCGCCCCGCGTTACCCGGCGGCATTGGTGCTGATTGCTGCCCATCTTGGTCCTCTCAGCTTTTGATTTGCTGTGAGTCTATGGGGGCGTGCCTCGTTCCCTCGATGGTCTGGTGTCATCAATTTCGGCCCGGGTTCCGTTGCTCTGCCAGTCCGTGCACGCTGGTGGCCGTCGCGCTCTCAGAAGGGCATCTGCTTCTGAGGTTGCCGCGCCGAGTAGATGTTCGGTGCCCGGTCGAATGCGTAGTTCAGGTCGATCAGGTCGGCCACCGTGTCGACCGTCAGTTCGCCGGTCAAGGCGACGTGGACGCCATGGCGGTAGCCGCGGGACAGTAAGCATGCTTTGATCTTGCCGTAACTGAAGCTGGACAGCATCCGGTTGTACTTGCGGGACTCGCCCTCCAGGGCGGCCTTCTCCTGGCGGAAATTCAGCCGCTCAATCACGATGGGCTTGCCCGCCTCGCGAGCGTAGTCCACAATGCTCGCCACTGCGTCGCCGATGATGGCCTCGGCCTGATGGCTCGACTTCCCGTAGGTGCCCAGTGGAACCCGATGTGGGTCAGGCATCGGCCAGCATAATCCCGGTCCGAGACGTCCATTCCCCGTTCAATCAGTTCTTGGACTTGCTCAGCAACCGCTCGTCGGTCCGGTACGGACGCGCGATGTGCGGACGGGGGGTCATATTCCCCAAAAAATGCCCCCCCATGGTGCGCCGATCCTACGAGAGGCGTGGGGGGTTCTATCCAGGACATACTAGCACAGCCCAAAAAATCAGTCGACGGACGTGCGCCGCCGTGGTGGGAAATTCCGCAACACCGATGGTCGGCCAGCGACATTTCCTCAGCTGCTACGTCGTCAGACACTCACTGCGAGCGGCGCGATGGCGTCAATCGCGACTACTGTTCCTGCGTGCTGTTCCTGCCGCCAGCCACCCGGTGAAACGGCGGTTTCGCCCCAATGGAACGAGTTCGAAACTCGTTAGACGGCTGCCCGTTTTCGGTAGCGGCCTGAATGGATGAACGGTAGCTAAATCTCCTCATCCCCATGATTGTGGGGAGTGTGGGCTACTGGACCGCCGCTGGTGTGCGTCAGGGCGCCCTCAGCCGCGCTGAGTGGTCCCTTGCCGTACCTCCCGGCCCTGCTGTCGGTTCACCGGTCCACGCCTCGTCTCAGAGCTCCTGGAGTGCCCCCGCTCGCCCAGCCGCGCGGAGCGGTGCGGAGCCGCATGCTCTGGGCCCTGGTGTCGTCTTGGTCCACGGCCCCGCCGGGCACGGTGTCGCGAACTTGCCCGATCGATCTCGCCGACAAAAGAGCAGACAGCCGCTCCGTTGGTTGGAGACGGCCGGCGTTGGGCTGACCTCGGGAGTGGGCTGAACCGGCCTATCGGCTGGTGACCGTTCCGACCGCCGATCTACGGACGCGGCTGCGGGCAGCGCGTTTGAAGCTGCGCCTGGAACTCTGTTCCTGTCGCTTTATCGCGCTGTCGAAACGCCTGGCCAGCGTGGCCGCGCGCTTCAACTCGTGCGGAGTACTGCCCGCGAGAAGGTCGGAGTTCAATTCCCTGGCTCGCCGTAACGCGCGCTTCGACGCCCGTCGTCCGTCGGGCAGGTTGACCGGCCTGCCCTGCTGGAGCACTTGATGGAGGATCTTGCGCGCTTGGCGTTTTTTCATGGTCGGGCGGTTCCGAATGCGGATTTCCGATGATCAGCAACGTCGGCCTTCAGCGCCATCTGCCGATGGACTGCGGTCTTGGCAACAGTCCTGCCCATTCGTCGCCAGGAGTGGGCAGCCGCTGGTCTGCAACATCCTGGGAAGCATGCCGTCAGTCCGGCGTAAAGTCGTGCTCGCCCAGCTCGTACCAGTGGACGGCGCCCGATTGGATCTCGCCCCTGATCTCGTTGTCTATGTGTCGGGCGGCGATGACGGCGTGAGCCGTCCGGCCGGTCAGTTCGGTCAGCAGCTTGGCGTTGCGGATGGCGCGTCGGGTGTCGCGGGCATCGGCCGTGAACGATGCCTCCACGGCCAGGTACGCTTCGTTGTCGTCCTGGTCCAGCGCCGACGCGATGAGGTCTGCCCGGTAGAACGACTGGAGGTCGCCGTCGTTTGCGTCGGCTGGCGGGCTGGCCCGGACCATGGCCCGCAGGGTGGCGGGCGTGAGGTGATCCACTATGGAGAGACCCAGGGCAGCCGCGATGTTGTCGGAGTTCTGGCGACAGATCCGGATGGTGAGGCTGCCACGCAGGTCGGCCAGGATGCGCTCAATGCGCTGGTGGGTCGTGTTCTGTTCCTGAATGAAGGCGTCGACGCGCTGATTGGTTGCCTGCTGTTCTTGGTTGATGCCGCGCTGCTCCTCGATGAAAGCGTCGACGCGCTCGTTGAACTGCCCCTGCTTGGCGATGAAGTCGTCGACGCGCTCGTTGAACTGTTCCTGCTTGGCGATGAAGTCGTCGACCCGCCCGGCGAACGCGGCAAAGCGTTCCGGCAGGTTGATCAGTTCGTCGGTGAGTATCAGCCGGCGGGCCTGCTCGTAGAAATGGGCATCTTCCCGGAGCAGGCGCAGCAGGTCTTCGGAAGTGTTGATGGTCGTCATAGTCGGCCTCGTCTGTCTCATCTTACTATCTGGATGCTGGACGTGGGAACCGTCCGTTGCGGTGGTCTGCCCGCCGCCGAGGTGTCGTCTCGGAATGAGCGGCCGCCCATGATGATCTCCGTAGGGTGGCCGTTGTGTGCCGTGGGGTGGCGGACCACGCGCTCCTTGACCATGTAGTTGTGGTCGCAGGCACCGGCGGGCTGGTGTTCCCTCCATTCGCCGGCCCTGCGGGTACCGGGGCCCGCGTCGTCCACGGGGGCGGCGTCCTGTTTCTTCCCGCTTTGGTGCTTGTCGAGCCTGCATTCGGCATTCGAATGTTGCCACCGAAATCGTCGTCCGGCGAACTCGGCAACGCGACTTGGCCACACCGGGAGGGCGGGGAATCAAAGGGGGGCTACGGGGCGTTTCACTAGCATCAACTCATCTGTCCGTGGAAGGCGGGTTTCCCCGCGCTGTCGTGGCGGCGCGCCTTCCGAGTTCGACCGACAAGGAGATGTCGTGATGATGAGCATGATGAGAGCGAGAAGGGTCCTGCCGTTCCTGATGGCGGTGGCGCTGCTGGCGACGATGGCCGTGCTGGTTTACCAAGTACCGCCGGCGGCCGCCCAGGGCGATGCCCCGTTGCCGGCGCCCGCGGTGACGCTGACGGCGGCGTCGGCCTGCAACCCCGAGAACCCGCGCACGTACCTGGTGGCGTCCTATACGCCGTCGCGGGCGCGGATCGCTACGAACACCGAGTGAAGTGGGGTCGGGGTGACTCCTTCGGCAAGTGGCGCCGCGAGACCAGGGGGCCGGGCCGCCCATGGGCGGTTTCGACCAGCCGTCACATCGACCCCGGCGAGACCTACGCCGTCCAGATCAGGGCCGTTGACGGTGACGGTGTGCGCGGTGCGGCGGGCCTCGCGCGCTACTCCTACCAGGTGGGCGACTTTGACCCGCCCAACGATGTGCGGGTTGCCTACGGGACCGGCGACGACGGCGACGGCGACTACACCCGCGCCCGGCTGACCTGGCGGGGCGACGCCCGCAGCGGCGGCTGGTTCGCCGTGCAGAAGCGGGCCATCGGCAAGAAGTGGCAGTCCGGCCCGTGGCGGAAGTCGGCCAGGGTTGACGGCGACGACGAGGCTTCGCCCTACCACCACGACGTGAGCGGCCTCGATGCGACTAAGGGCTACGAGTTCCGCGTGACGGGCCACACGCCCCAGTGCCAGGCCAGCCCGTGGTCGGACATTGCCGCGCTGTGGCCGGCGCCGGCTCCGCCTACGTTCGAGACTTCGGCCGGCACGACCGACGACGGGGCGATGCTGGGCGTGTGGATCACTGAGGCGCAGGAGAGCGCCGACTACCACACCTTCCGCCTGGGCGACGGCGAGGCCGTCCGGATGGCGGAGCCGGTGATGCAGCACAGCTTCGACGTGGCGCTGAACCGGGAGTACCGGCTCTGCGTGGCGGCGGGGAATGCCCGTGGCGAGAGCGCGGCCGCGTGCGAGACCATGACCATCCGCCCGACCTCGCCCATCGAGCGGCTGGGTATGAAGCCGTTGGACCAGGTCGCGGGAGCGCTGGACGTTTCCTGGACGCTGGCGCCGGTGGTCAACCCGACCTGGCACGACGACGACGAGGGCAGCACGCACTCGCCGCCCGGGTACCGGGTGGCGCTGCGCGAGGTCGGGACGGGCGGCGACGAATGGCCCAACGCCGACACGCGTTTTCGCACCGTGTACCGCGAGGGACGCACGGGCAACGTGGTGCTCGACAACCTGAAGGGCAACACGCTCTACCAGGTGGCGGTGCGGAGCGGCTACTACGGCGAGGACGAGTACCGCTACGCGACGGCCCGCACGCTGATGAACCCGGCCCGCAGCGTGGTGGTCGGCTTTGACGACGAGGACGACAGCCGGGCCGTGGTGGGCTGGCAGGCTCCGTCCGACGGCAGCCAGGCCGGCTACACGGTGGTCTTGCGCGAGACCCACAACAACCAGCGGTTGCGCGTCAAGCGGCCGGGAGCCGACGCGGTGAGCGTGGCGTTCAACGGGCTTAAGACTGGCCGCTGGTACCACGTGAACGTGAGAGCGGTCGGCGAGGGCAACCGCCGCAGCGCGGTGAAGACCTGCTACTTCAAGCACGGGACCGACGGGTCGCAGAACCATGCGGGGGCCAACACGAGGGTGGCGGGCTCGAGCTGCGCCGCCCGGTAGCGATTTGCCGCGCCGGACCGGCGTGACTGCCGCGGCCCATACGTGCAACCGAAGGGGCGCCGGATGCGCCGGCGCCTGCCGTGAAGAACACCGGACCGGGTGATCGGGCCGGAAACCCGTACGCACCACGATGATTTGCTCCACGATGATCCTCCAGAGGAGGCCCCAGATGAAATATCCCTCTTTGCCGGTCGCGGGCGCCGCATTGGCGCTCTGCCGCCGGCGGCTGCTGGTCACTGCCGCGGTGGCGGCGCTGGCCGTCCTTGCTTCGGCTGGCGTGGGCCATGCCCAGGACCGGCCGGTGGTCCCCGCCGCGCCGACGGTTGCGCTGCGTTCGTGCGACACCGGCTGTCTGGTCGTCGACGCCGGCTCGTTGACCTACACCGACGGTTCCGCGTTGGCCCTGCCGCCGGACGGCGCCTACGCGCTGGCTAACGGCGGCGACGCGCCGCTCCTGGAAGTCCAGGGCAGGCGCGCGGGCGAGACCCGGTGGATGAACTGGAACCACGTTGCCGACCATGATGTTCACTGGGGCGTCCGCCGCGGCGACGTCAGCGGCCATCTGGAGGCGCGTGGCCTCCGGGACGGAGCCAGCTACGACGTCCGGGCTCGGGTGCGCGATCCCAACGACCCGGCGAACGCGGTCTCCGACTGGTCGACGGTCGCCAGCGCCGCGCCCGCAGCCTGGCCGGCAGTCTCCGCCCTGCGGGCCGACGTCGGCCCTGTTACCGGCGCCCACGAGCACGAGGGCCGCTATGCCCTGCACCTATCGTGGGCGGCTCCCGCCAACGGGCCGTCCTACAGCGGCTATTACGTTTCCGCCGCCTACGTGGTCGGCGACGAATTCGATTGCCACAACGACCTGAACCGCGCCGACCCGTACCGCGTTTTCAACAACTTGGTCGACAATGAGTTCGTGACCGAGACGTCGGCGGAGATTGAGACGGAGGCGGGGGCGCTGGGCGGCCCGCTGCGCGTCTGCGTGAGTCCGGCGGTTGGTCCGGACGATGGTCGGCAGGTTGCGCTGGCCCAGGCCAGGGGCGCGGTGCCGAGCGTGGTCCACAACCCGCAGGTGCGCCGCAGGGCCGACGGCGGCCATGTTCTTTCCTGGATGCCGGCCGAGCTTTCCGACGGCGTGATCACCGCCAGCCAGTGGCGTTATCACACCCATGACCTGGTGGAGGTCGATGGACATCCGGTCGAGAATTGGTCGGAGCCCGTCACCGTGACGGGGGCGGCCAGCGAGGTTGAGTTCACGTTCCCGGCGGAGCCGAGGCATGGCGACCCTTACCTGTTTTCCGTTCGGTCAAAGTCCGGAACCGGTTGGGGAGCGTGGTCCAACTCCGGCGGTCACTACCGCTTCGCGCACAACCACCCGCCGACGGTGGAGTCGCCCATCGACGACATCACGCTGCTGGGCGTGGTTGAGCCCATGAACGCCAACGGTACTCACGACTACCGTGACGAGCAGCGGGCGGTAATTGGCCTGCTGGACGTCTTTGCCGATTACGACGGGCAGCTGCTGCAGTATGAGGTCAAGTCTTCGGATTCCGATGCAGCGCGGGTGCAGTTGAACGGCTACACGCTGACGGTTTACGCCGCGGATCCGGGAGAGGCCGTGGTCACCGTAACGGCCAGCGACGGACACGGCGGAACGGCGACGGACGAGTTCACGGTCACGGTGGAGGACCCCTTCGACCCGTGGGTGTACGATGCCGGCGGCAGTGGCCGCATTGACGAGCAGGGGTGGCGTCAGGCCAAAACTGACTATGCCGCCTGTGCTGCCTGGGTCACGGATCCGGACAATGCCGCGAAGCCGGACCAGGACGTGGTGTCCCGCATCGGCTGCTACGGGGAGCTCGGAAAGCCGTATCTCAATCTGTTCCTGGTAAAGCGCCTGCAC
Organism: Dehalococcoidia bacterium; assembly: GCA_965207025.1. Taxonomy (GTDB): domain Bacteria; phylum Chloroflexota; class Dehalococcoidia; order Lucifugimonadales; family UBA3495; genus Bin87. The sequence goes on from OZ242258.1 coordinate 746,442, forward strand.
GAGCAGGGCCACGTCAGGGTCTATCTGTCTTGGGGCGACACGGAGGCCGGAAATGACGGCCACGCCGTGGTCGATGAGAACGTCGGAACCCTGCAGGTGCACGTCCGCCGCCACCAGCCGGCGCCGGCTGGCGGTGCGGTCTATGATCTGCTCCTGGCGGGCAACACGCCCGGCGCCTCCGATGCGGACGTGCACCCGTTCAGTTCCCAGGTGACGATTGCCGAGGGGCAGCGGGAAGGTTCGGCGACCCTCAAGGTCGTCGATGACCGGATTGACGAGACCCGGCGCTATCGGGGCGTTTCGGACCATGACCCGGAGGCCCACGAAACCTTCATCGTGACCGCCGTGTCTCCGGACGGCGTCCAGCTGGGACGGGTCCTGCTTTCCATCAGGGACAACGACGGCTCCGTTGATGCGCCGCTGGTTCCATGCGACCGTGACGGCGCAGTCTGCAACGAACGGCCCCAGCCGAACGGGCTGCCCGACCTGTTGCTGCTGAGCGAACGGGAGGACCGGCAAATCTCGCTGGCGCAGGCCTTCACGGATCCCGAGGGAGACCCGCTCACCCTGACGGCGAATTCCTCGGTTCCTTCGGTGGCCACCGTGATGGTCACCGGTCAGACGCTGGTGGTGGAGCCGCAGGCCAGGGGCAACGCGGTGATCACCGTATCGGCGCGGGACAGCGCGGACGGCGAGGCGTCGACTTCCTTCGCCTTGACGGTGCGGGCAGCGCCCGTTGTGGCTGTGCCCATTGCCGACGTCAGCGACCTGGTGACAGGCGCAACTCGGCAGGTGAGCATTGACGGCGTCTTCGAGGATCCGGACGGCGGTGGCCTGACCTACGAGGCCGTCTCGTCGGACGAGGCGGTGGTTCAGGCGTCTCTGACCGCGCAGCAGCTGACGTTGACGGCCACGGGGCGGGGCACCGCCACCGTGACGGTGACTGCCGTCGACGAGGACGAAAACCGCACCGACGACCCGTTTATGGTGACAGTACGGAACCGGGCGCCCACCCTGACGGGCGCGCTTGGCGACCTTGTGTTCGGGGTTGCGGGAAGCAGCAGGCAGGTGCCGCTCTCCGGCCTGTTCAGCGATGCCGACGGCGACGCGTTGACCTATCAAGCCAAATCATCGGACACGGCGTATGCCACGGCTGCGGTGAGCGGCTCTACGCTCACCGTGACGGCCATTGCTAAAGGGACGGCGACGACCACTGTCACAGCCATCGACGGCCGGGGCGGTTCGGTTGCCGAGAGCTTCGGCGTAACCGTGAAGGCCGCGCCGGTGGTGGTACAGCCGCTGGCCGACATTTCGAGCCTGCAGGAGCTGGAAGCCCGAGACATCGACATCTCGGCCGTGTTCAAGGATGCTGACGGCGATGCGCTGACCTACCGGGCCAGTTCGTCGAACGATGCGATGCTGTACGTCGCGGTGCCGCGAGATTACCCGCTATTGACCCTGCTGGGCGAGGAGCCGGGAACGGCCATCGTAACCCTCACGGCCACCGATAGCGACGGGAACGCCGTCCAGGACGTGTTCAGCGTCACGGTGAAGACGAAACCGGAACCGGAGCCTGACAATCAGCTGCCGGTGGTGGCGTACTACCTCGGCGATGAGACGCTCATCAACGAGAGCGACGCCTACGACGTCGGCCTTTGGGGAGTGTTCTCCGACCCCGACGGCGACGCGTTGACCCTCAGGGCAACCTCATCGAATGGCAGCGTGGTTACCGCTACGGTATCCGCGGACTACGGAACGCTGAAGCTGGCGGCCCAGTCGCGGGGAACGGCCACCATCCGGTTGACGGCCACCGACGGACGCGGCAGCGAGTACCAGACGTTCACCGTAACCGTCAAGGCGGCTCCCGTGGTGGCGTCGGCCATCTCGGATGTTGCCGAGCTCGAGGAAGGCCGCGAGCATGATGTTGCGCTCTCTGGTGTCTTTCACGATGCGGACGGCGACGACCTCCAGCACTGGACGGATTCGACCGACGGCAGCGTGGCCTATGCCTTCGTTGACGGCTCAACACTCACGGTGGTGGGCGAGTCTGCGGGCAGCGCCACGATTACGGTGTACGCCGAGGACGTCGACGGGAACCGCACCCATGCCAGCTTCGCGGTGACGGTGGTGGAACCGGCCGACGACGGCTCGGTGGATGTGGTCTGCCCCGAGGATTATCGCCACGTCCACGACGGCGGGGATCACTGGCATTCGTTCTTTGCCGACGAGTACTCGAGCGAGTGCTTCCACACGGTGGGCCGGATGAGCGGCAACGTGAGCTACCACGAGCACTGACGGGGACGGCGGTGAAGCCGAGGTATGATTCCGCAAGACCGAACCTTGGGTCGCCGCCTTCCTTCGCTCCGGGAGCAGCCATGACGGAAATAGAGATGACGAAGCCCGTGTACCGGCAGAACGCGGGCTACGCCCCGAACGAGCTGCCCTTCTGGCCGGTCTACACCTCCTCGCTGGGATTGCGGTGCGACTTCTGCGGGCAGCCGGCGAAAACCGAGGTGCTGATTTTGCCGGAGTTTGACGTGCGGCTGGCTTGCGAAGACTGCGAGTGGCGGGAGAACGTGACGTTCATCGACGATGAGGACGACGACTGGGCGCTGTGGGCATGGGAGGTCTGACCGAGTCCATGCTGTGGGTGCTTGCCATCGGCTACATCACCTACTGGAGCGTCCGGCTGACGAGAGGCCGGCGCTTCAGTAGCGCGCGTCGTAAGTTCGCCGTCCGCGATCTGACGCTGGTTGCCGCCCTGATGGCGGTGATCGTCCACTGGTTTGTGGTGGGCGCCGCGGTTGACGCCGTCTGGCCCGGACTGGGCTACGACGGAGCGGAGGCCGTTCTGGCCGAGGCCGGGGTCATCGCCTCCGGCGCACTGATCTGGGGCTGCCTGGTTCCCCGGTTCGTGTGCGCCAGGCTCGGCGCATCTTCCCGTTCCGCGCCCGGATCTGAGCCTGACGATGCTGGGAGTGGAGTCGGCCGAGGTTGACGCCGGGGACGGTGTGGATCAAATTTCCGCCATGGAGCCCACGCTGATCACGAGAGCGGCGCTGGTGTGCGCCGCATTGCTGCCTTGGTTCGCCGTCTTCTCGGGAACCTATGGGCTGTACTTCTACGCGCTGCTGCTGGCCGCCGCCGGCGACACGCTGGGCGTGGGCAACCTGGTATTCGTCGCCCTGCTGGCGCTGGCGCTGCCCCTGGCGGCGCTGCTGCTGTTCGTCATGCCGGCCGGCGCGATGTACGCCGCCTTTCGGGGACCGCCCGGCGGTTGGGCGGGTCGGCTCGCCAGAGCCGGCTGCCTGGTGTCCATGGGCTTCGCCGCCGTGTACGCCGCTCTGCTGGCGACGATGGGGGCGGCGTGGTTTTTGCAGGAGGGAGTGGACGACGCTTGGGGACCGTTCATGCTCTGGCGCGTCGCCGTGCTGATCTTCGGGACGTGGGCGACGTGGTGGGCCTGGCGGGGGTTGCGGCGGCACGGCAGCGGCCGAACGGCGGTACGCCACGGTGACCGGAGGGCGAGCGCGTATCGCATGGCCGTCAGAGGTCCCCAGAGCCTCTCGTTCGCGTCCAGAGCATTGCGCGGCTCTTTTCCTCGTCGGATGCACGGCAAGCGCCTCTCCGTATCTCTGGCGTCGCCGTGAGAGGCGTTGTCGGCAGGACTGGAGCCCGTCGCGCCTCAGTCCGTGGGTCGGGAACCTCAAAAGTGAGCAACGATCCGGCCGCTCTGCCAAGGCCGGCAAGCGAGATGCGGGCGTCCAACCGCAGCCGGACGCCCGCAGGGGGAAACCGACGGTTCGGGCGGCCACTACCCTGACCCGCCGGCTTCCAGTTCCTTCAACGCCTTGGCCACCGGCGCCCAGCGCTCGCCCTAGTCCATGTCGGTCAGCCGGAGACTGTCCTCCCGCTAATCGGCGGCCCTGGGCGTGGTGTTGTCGCCCTTGACCCGCACCCACTTGCTGGATTCAGGGCTGCGCTCCGAGGCGCTGTCCCCCGTGAACGAGCGCACGAACACCCCGGTAGGCACGTCGTTCTTCAGGCCAGTGATGACGTAGCTGGTCACCCCGCCCTCCATGGCGACGCCGTCCTCGGGGCCGCCCGCGTTCGGGTCCTTGGGGTTGGCCCACACGCCGGGCTCCTGGCTCCAGCGCAGGGCGTGCCTGACCTCCGCGTCGTCCACGTCGTGGGACCCAACCTTCCAGGTGACGGTGAGTTGGCCGTCGCCGGGCACGATCTGGATGTCCCACGGCTCCGGCCCCTCCGGCTTCGCCTGCTGCTGGGCCTCGACCACCTCCACCTGGAAGGCGTCGCTGGCCTGGTTGCCGTCGCTGTCCTGGGCCGTCACCGTGATGGTCGCGTTGCCTTCCGCCACTCCGGCAAGCGTGAGCCTGGAGCCGTCGGAGGCCACGGCTGCGGTGACCTTGGCAGTGTTGGATGACGCGGCCGTAATGGTGAGGGCATCGCCGTCGGCATCGCTGAAAACGCCGGAGAGGGATACGTCGCGCGTGTCTCCAGCCTCCAGGCCGCTCACGTCGGCGATGGCCGAGGCCACGGTGGGGGCGGCCTTCACCGTGACGGTGAAGGCGTCATCCACCGTGCCGCCGTTGCCGTCGCTGGCGGTGGCCGTGATGGTCGCCGTGCCCCGGGCCTTGGCCGTGACGGTCAGGGTGGAGCCGTCGGTCGCCACCGACACCGTGGCTTTGGCAGTGTCAGACGACTTGGCTGTGACGGTCAGGCTGTCGCCGTCGGCGTCGTTGAAGACGCCGGACAGGGAGGCCTGGCTGGTTCCGCTCTCGTTGACGATGGTCGCGTCGGCGATGGCCGAGGCCACCGTGGGCGCGTTGTTGGCCGGCGTCGGTGCGGGCCCGCCAAGCGCCACCGTCACCTGGCGACCAGCCGTCAGTCCGCTCGCGTCGCCGGTGTAGTCGGCCTGCATCCCCAGTCCCCGCCCGGTGAAGCCGGAGGGACTGTCGAACGTCGCCGTCCAGCCCGCTCCGTCGCTGATCTCGATGCGGGTCGGGAACTCCGAGGAGTCCGTACCGGTCTCCATCGAGAGGCGCACGCGCCCGGCGTCCATGCGGATCAGGCCGTTCACGGCGCGACCCCCGAAGGTGGCGTCGCCGGATACCAGCGCGCCCTCGCCGCGCGCCTGCACCCAGCCCACCAGGTTCCCGAAGGCTGTGTCCAAGCGGATGGTGAAGGAGTTGGCAGGTGGGGCCTGCTGCTGTTGCCCTGAGGCTGCTACGACCGACACCTCGAAGGCGTCGCTGACGCTGTTGCCGTCGGCGTCCCGGGCCGTCACCGTGACGGTGGCTGTGCCCTCGTCCACTGCGATTGCGGTCAGGCCGGAGCCGTCCAGGTCCGCCGATACCTTGACCAGCGCGTTGCTCGACGAACTCGCGGTGACGGTCAGAGCGTCGCCGTCGGCGTCGCTGAACACTCCCGTGAGTGATACTTCGCGCGTGTCTCCAACCTCCAGACCGCTCACGTCGCTGATGGCCTGAGCCACCACCGGCGCGGCCTTCACCGCCACCGTGAACGCGTCCTCGACAGTGCCGCCATTGCCATCGGCAGCGGAAACCGTGATGGTGGCCGTGCCCCGGGCCTTGGCCGTCACCGTCAGGCTGGAGCCGTCGGTCGCCACCGAGACCGTGGCCTTGGCGGTGTCCGATGATTTGGCCGTGACGGTCAGCGCGTCCCCGTCAGCGTCAGCGAACACGCCGGACAGGGATGCCTCGTGCGTGCCGCTCTCGCTCACAATGATGACGTCCGCGATGGCGCTGGCCACCGTGGGCGCGTTGTTGACCTGTTGCTGGTTCGCCGGTGTGGTGTCCGACACCGATACTTGCACCGACGCCACCAGGAGATTGGCGTACCGGGTGTCCGCGCTGGTTATGCGGTGGCTGATGCCCACGCTCTCGTCGTTGGTGTCGTCGTCCGCCACGCCGGATACCTGGAAGGTCGCCGGCGTGTTCCAGGTGGACGGCGTGAACTTATACCAGGGCGGGGTGACCAGGACGGCGTCGACGTCGGCGCTCTGGGGCGTGATGGTCACGTCCTTCGCGGGCTGGCTGTCCAGCGCCACGGTGTAGGAGGCTCCCTGGCCCTCGTCAACGGCCAGCGGACTGGCCGCGGTTACCGTGACGCCGGGCGTGTCGTTGTCGGTGATGGTCAGCGTGGCGGTGTCCTTGCCGTCGCCGGCCTTGGCCCAGCCGGCGGCGCTGGTTGCGACGACCACGGTAAAGGTCTCGGCCTTTTCCTCCGCCGCGTCGTCGACGGTGGGGATGGAGATGCTCAGGCTGCGCCGGCCCGCGGCAACCGTTACCGGTGAAGTGACGCTGCCCACGTCGGCCGCGGCCGCGGTGGCGTCGCCGTCATAGCGCGGCGTAACGGTGAACGCCAATCCGTCGGCCGGGGCGGCTTCGCTCAGGGTGAGGGTAAGATTGGCGGACTGCCCTTCTGCAACGCTGGATTGGGCGGGGCTCACCGACCAGGTCGCGGCCCGCCGCTGCTGCATCCGATTGGGGTCCCCCCGGGTGACGTTCAGCGTGTACACGACCTTGCGGTCCATACGGGACTCATTGACAGAGGCCCTTTGGAAAGTATACCAACCCCCAATGTGGCTTTTGTACACCGCGATCTGGATCACCGTGGTCGCATCCATCTCCAGCCCGATCCGGCGAACGCCCCATGACCTCGTGATCTTGGCAATGATGTAGTCATTGATCAGCTCAATGTTCTCGTGCGTGGGCGCGATCATCGCCTCCTCAAATAAAGGCAGGTCTGTACCGACCGCGAGGAGACCGACGGCGACTTTGGGGCTACGGGGCGTCCTCGGGAGGACGCCGGTGAAAGTTAGACTGTCCAGGTCGTCGGGAACGGTCAGGTCGTAGGTGTATTCATCGGACCGGAACTCGGAGTCCAATTCCAGGCCTTCCGGAAATTCCATGTCCCGCACGGTCATGTCCTCGTCGTCCGACCAGATGTCGTAGTACGCGGTGATGAATATATTGGCGCTCGGGGCCCGGCTCACCGTCACCGTGTAGGTTTTGGTCGTTTCCCCGTCCGCCGCGGTCACCACCACGTTGTTGACGACCGTTTCGCCGCGGCGGAGGGGCAGCGGAGCGCCCGGCTCCTCCCCGTTGACGGTTACCTCGGCGTCGGGATGAGTGGCAACAGGCGAGAGGGTCACCTCCCGCACGGTGAACGGGAGGTTCACCGTGTACGCGGTCGTGGCCGGGTCGAAGGCCAGGCGCCCTCTGGAAATGCTCAGGGATTGCAGGGTGGCGTCGTCGTCGCTGGGCGTTATCGTCGACGCCTCGAAGCTGCCGCCGGCCTGGTTGCCGTCGCTGTCCCGGACCGTAACCGTGACCGTCGCCGTGCCCGCCGAGACCCCCTTCACCGTCACCGTGTAACAGTGATGCTGGCTGCTGCCACACCAGGGATGGCCCTGGTCAGTGCTTCGCAGCGACGCAGCGACGACGTTGCCGTCGGAAGAGACAGCGCGCGCCGGGGGCAGGTCCTGGCCGTCGTCATCGTCAGTGAACATCACCAGCATCTTGCTGGTGCGGCCGGGCAGCAGGCCGACCACGTCGCGCAGGCCTTCCAGACCGTGCACGTCCGTGCGCAACCGCGGGACATTTTTCACCGTGACGGTAAAGCTATGGGAAACCGCGCCTCCCCGGCCGTCGCTGGCTTCGACCGTGACGGTCGCCGTACCCGGGGAGAGGGCGTTCACCGTCAGGCTGGACCCGTCGCCGGCCAGAGATACCGTGGCCACGGTCTCATTGGCGGAACCGGCCTTGATGGACAGGGGGTCGCAGTCGAGGTCGTGGAACCTCTCGTTCAGGGAGATCTGCCGCGCGCCGCCATCGCGGCCGAAGACAATACCTCCCAGGGGAGCGGCCAGGGTGGGCGCGCGGTTGGGCCCGTCCGCGGATTCCGCCGGCGGAGCCGGAGCGCGGGCCGCGATGGCCGTCCGCTGGGCGGCCGGGTTCAGGCCGCCGTACTTGAGGACGGGATACTGGCCGGAGGTGCCGAAGTCCCAGGGGTCCTCGGGGCTGCCGTCGCCGTTCACGTCCACGTTCCAGCCGGCGTAGATGCCCACGTACCCGTCGGGCGTCTGCAGTTCGGAGGTGGTCTTGCCGACTCCGACCGGGCTGGCGGCGTAACCGCTGGTCTGGGTGTCCCAGTAGGAGCCGGTCACCGCGCCGCCGGCGTGATGCCCCACCAGGCCGCCGGCCGAGCTGTCGCAGCCCCACGAATAGCCGATGGAGTAGCTGACGGCGATGTCGCCGCGGTTCCGGCCGACCAGTCCGCCGGCGTTCCAGCTTCTGGTGTGGGCCGGTCCGGCGGCGTAGGCGGCGGCGATGGAACCGCCGTCGTTGTAGCCCACCAGTCCGCCGGTGTTGTGGGCAAGGCCCGACACCGCGCCGGTGGCGTGGCTGGCCCGGATGGTTCCCTGGTTGAGGCCGGTCAGGCCGCCCACGTTCCTGCCGCCGGCGCCCGGCACCGCCCGGCCCTCCACGCTGGCCGTGGCGGAGCTGGCCGTGATCACGCCGCTCCCATAGTTGAACCCCACCAGGCCGCCCACGTCCTGTTTGCCGGACACCGTTCCGGTGACGTGGACGTTGCTGATCTTGCCGGAATTCGTCCCGGCCAGGGCGCCGACGAAGGCCTTGCCCGACACGTCGACGTTTTCCAGCCTGAGGTTGCGCACGACGGCGTAGATGCCCAGTTCAAAGAAGAGGCCTCTGAAGTCGGGGTAGTCGTCGCCGCAGCACGCCGGCAATCCGTATATGTTCACGGCGTTCAGCTGCTCTTCGGTATAGGGCGGGTCGAGGGTGTTGATGTACAGGTTGCGGATGGTGTGGCCATTGCCCTCGAAGACGGCATTGAAGGTTCTCCTTGGGCCCTGCTGCGACAAGGGGCGCCATCCCTCGGCGTCGTTCCCCCAGTAATCGTCGCAGGCGCCGGCCCGGTCCTTGGTTTCCTGGACTGGGTGGTGCAGGTACCAGTTCTGACAGTAGGCGGAGTCGTCGGGATAATGCACGCCGTTGTAGTAGTCGTCGCCGGGGTCGATCCTGCCGTTGCCGTTGGTGTCGAAGTCCAGGTCGGTGGTCAATTCGTAGCCGATGCAGCCGCCGGGACAGCCCATCTGGTCCTGCGGGTTGGGGAAGGCCCAAAGGTAATCGTCGCTCCACGAGACTTTGCCTTCGCCTCTGTTGTCAACGTGCAGAGCGAATAGTTGTCGAAAGTTGGACACCTCGATGAGGCGGTCGTCGTCGGTGTCATAGTCGGTGAGACTGGCATGCCGCCGCTGGTCGGGCGACGGGCCGGCCGGCGGGTGCGTCGGCGCGCCCGGCATCCGGGCGCGCTGGGCGGCCACGCTGGGCCCGGTGTCGCTCAGAACCGGGAAATCGCCCGATGTGCCAAAGTCCCAGGCGGGAGTCTTTCCGTCGCTGCCGGTGAAAGTGTTCCACCTGGCGTAGATTCCGGTGTAGCCGGTGGGCCGCTGCAGCTCGGCGGCGGTCCGGTTTGCGCCGTTGGGATACTCAACTTCATCACTGGCCAGATGCGCCGTGACGGTGGCGGTAGGTGTGTCGGTATGGTAATTCCAGTAACTGTCGACGATGGTTTGTCTCTCTAGTAGGCCAACCAGCCCGCCAACGGTTTCGCCTCCCGACACGGCGCCCAGGGAGTAACTTCCCTTTATGCGAGGCCACCAGGCGTGGCCCACCAGGCCTCCGACGAAACGCCCGCTGCTGGATACGTCGCCGATGGCATAATTGGCAATAAATTCGGTGCCGCCTCCCGCCGTGTCGGTGTATCCCACCAGGCCGCCCACTCTATCGCCGTTGCCCGACACGCGGCCGGTGGCATAGCTGCTCACGATACTGCCGTAGTTGCCCCCCACCAGGCCTCCCAGTCCCCAGGCGGTATTGGACTCCCTGGAAAACATCAGCCGCTGCCGCTCTTGATGAACCCGGGGGATCGTTGCGGTTACGCTGGCCGTGGAATAGCTGCGCCTGATGAAGCTGCCAGAGTAGTTATACCCTACCAGCCCCCCAACCCGGAATCCGGCGCCCCGGACCTGGCCGGAGAAATGGCTGTCCTCCACCCCACCGTAATTGATCCCGACCAGTCCCCTTAGAGGGGTAGGTATGGGCCGAAATTGGCCTGGCGCGTAACTTGGAAAGGCGCACGGGCATCCGGCATTCTGGTGTCATCACACCCCCAGATACCGGAGACCCTCGATGCGCCTTCCCCGAGAAACCTATCAGATTCAGCAAGCTATTGAAACGCATTTACCTCACCTATCTCAGCCACAATTGACCGGCTTGGCGCTGTGGGTTTGCGGGGCCATCCTGGCCGGCAGCGCCTGCCAGAACGCCGTGGCCTCCGCCCTCTCTCCCTGGCGCAAGTGGAACAACCTGCGCCAGTATCTCCGGGAGTGGCTCTACGACGGCAGCGACCGGACCAGCCCCTGCCAGACTCAACTGGACGTTACTCTCTGCTTCGCGCCACTGCTCAAATGGGTCCTGGCCTGGTGGCACTCCGACCGCCTGGCCCTGGCCATCGACCCCACGCTCAAGGGCGACCAGACCACCGCCATCGTCATCAGCGTGGTGTACCGCAGTTGCGCCATACCCGTGGCCTGGCATATCCACCCCGCCACTCAGAAAGGCTCCTGGATGGACCCCACGGTGGAACTGCTCAAGGAACTGGCCCCGGCGATTCCACCCGAAATGACCGTCATCGTGCTCTGCGACCGGGGCATCTCCAGTCCCAAGCTGTGGCAGCAGATATGCACCCAGGGCTGGTACCCCTGTATGCGCTATAGGAAGAACATCACCTTCTGCGCCGACGGCGGCAAGCGCTTGCCCGCCCGCGCCTTTGTTTCCCGCCCCGACACCGCCTGGATCGGCCGGGGCACCGCCTTCGGTCCTCCCGCCGCCCAGCGCCGTTGCACCCTGCTGGTGGTCTGGTACGTCGAGCAGGAGGAACCCTGGATCATCCTCACCGACCTGCCTCCGGAGGAGGTCGGGGTGAGTTGGTACGCCCTGCGCTTCTGGATCGAGCTGGGCTTCAAGGCCCTCAAGAGCCTGGGCTGGAAGTGGGACAAGACCAGAAGAACCGACCCCACCCGCATCTCCCGACACTGGCTGGTGCTCTCGGTGGCAACACTGCTGGCCCTCGCCTACGGCACCCGGGTGGAGGACGCCAACGATCGTGGCATCGCCCCAGGCAACCTGCGGGCGCCGCCCAAGACTCTGGCTCCCAATCATCGGGACCCTTGGACCCGTCCGGCGCGTACCGTCAGCGTGATCCGCCACGGCATCGACTGGCTTCGGCGCTTGACGCTCAGGGGCAGGCTCTGGAGCCGCGTATGGCTGCTCCCAGAACCCTGGCCCGAACCCAAAACAGGCTTGGAGATTACCCATCATGCGCCCCCGTAAAAGCCTATACCTACCCCTCTAAGCGACCAGTCCCCCCAGATCGTGCCGTCCGGATACCGTACCGGACACGCTGGCGTCGCTGATCGTGCCGTTATTTTCTCCGACCAGGCCGCCCGTGCGGTCCCCACCGCCGGACACGTCAACGTCCGCCAGCGTGATGTTTCTGATGACGGCGCCATCGCCAAGGGCCGCGAACAGCCCCTTGGGCTGGTCCGTTCTGATGTACAGGTTCCTGATGACGTGGCTGCCGCCGTCAAAGACCGCGCCGTACTCGTCGATGGGCAGCCAGCCCTTGCCGTCGTTCCAGTAGGCGTCGCCGTCGTCGGCCGCTCCGCTGGAATTGGTGTCAAAGTCCAGATCGGCAGTCAGCTCGTAGCCGTTGCAGCCGTCGGTCGGGCATCCCGTCCCGTTGGTCAGGATGCCGGGGAAGGCAGCGCCGTATTCGTCACTGCCGTCCGCGACGGGGGAACCGTCTCCGTTGTCCCGATCATGGCGAATGGCGTTCAACTGCGCCAGACTGCAGATCTCGATGAGACCGTCGTCGTCGGCGTCATAGTCCCCGTCGGAAGGTACGTCACAGCCCGCTGACCCCTGCCGTTGCGGCGCCGGGACCACCGCAACGTCGAAAGCGCCGCTGGCCTGATTGCCGTCGCTGTCCTGGACCGTGACGGTGATGGTCGCCGCGCCCTGGGCCACTCCCGTGACCGTCAACTTCGATTGATCCGACGCCACCGACACCGTGGCTTTGTCCTCATCCGATGATGTGGCGGTGACCGTCAGGGCGTCGCCGTCGGCGTCGCTGAATATGCTGGAGAGGGAGACGTCCCGCGCCGCGCCCGCTTCCAATTCGGGGATGTGGCTGAGCGGCAACGCCAACGCGGGCGCGGCCTTCACGGTCACCGTGAACTCATCCTGCACCGTGCCGCCGTTGCCGTCGCTGGCGGTGACCGTGATGGTCGCCTTGCCACGGCTCTTTGCCGCCACCGTCAGGCTGGACTGGTCCGCCGCCACCGACACCGTGGCCTTGGCGGTGTCGGACGACTTGGCCGTCACGGTCAGGCTGTCATTGTCGGCGTCGGCGAACACCCCTGTCAGGGACACGCTCAGCGTACCGCTCTCGTTGACGATGGTGGCGTCGGCGATGGCGCTCGCCACCGTGGGCGGATTGTTGGCCTGCTGCTGCTCCCGCGGCGTGGTGTGATCGCCCTTGGTCCGCACCCACTTGCTCGACCCCTTGGCCCTTTCGTAGTAGTTGGGGCCGGTGAAGGACCGCACGAACACCCCGGTCGCCGTCCCGTTCTCCAAACCTGTGATCACGTAGCTGGTCACTCCGGGCTCCACCGACACGCCGTCGTTGCGACCCACGGCATGGTCGCCCTTCGGGTTGGCCCACACTCCGGGCTGCTGGCTCCAGCGCAGCGCGTGGCGGATCTGGTCGTCGGACACTCCTGGCCGGGAGGTGACCTTCCAGCTCACGGTGAGGGTCCGGTCACCCGGAACCACCTGCACGTCGGCCGGCTCGTAGCCCGCCGCCTCCTGGGCCTGGGCGGACCCCGCCGGCCACAGCGCCCACGCCAGCGCGACGGCCATCACCGGCAGCGCGACAACCCCCAGCAATCCCGCAGTCCATGACGACTTCCCGTTCAACATCGTTCAAGCTCCCTTGCCAGGGGGCTATGGCCGCCCTGGGCTGGTCCTCTGGTTATTCGGACGCCTATTCGGCGGCCTTCCGCTCTGTAGTCCATAAATGGCTGCTGTCCCGCTGGGACGGGAGCCGTCCATATCCGGCGGAAAGTATAGGGATATGCGAATCAAATGGGGGTAAAGCTGCTCTCCAATTTGGTAACGCAGCAGTAAAGTTTCGCCCAACCCGCTGGTAACTGCCCAATCTGGCCCGCTACCGAGGCGACCGGCGACGCACCCTCTGCTTTAGGAAACGGAAGGCGCGGCAGGTCCTCTGCTCTGCGGGCGTCCAGCGACACTGGACGCCCGCTCCATTGGCCTGGCGAGCCCTGTGGATGGTTCGCTGGCTACTGGGCGCCCTTGGTCGTGGTGTTGTCGCCCTTGATCCGCACCCACTTGCTGGATTCAGGGCTGCGCTCCGAGGCGCTGTCCCCCGTGAACGAGCGCACGAACACCCCGGTAGGCACGTCGTTCTTCAGGCCAGTGATGACGTAGCTGGTCACCCCGCCCTCCATGGCGACGCCGTCCTCGGGGCCGCCCGCGTTCGGGTCCTTGGGGTTGGCCCACACGCCGGGCTCCTGGCTCCAGCGCAGGGCGTGCCTGACCTCCGCGTCGTCCACGTCGTGGGACCCAACCTTCCAGGTGACGGTGAGGATGCCGTCGCCGGGCACGATCCGGATGTCCCACGGCTCCGGCCCCTCCGGCTTCGCCTGCTGCTGGGCCTGGGCCACCGATACCTCGAAGGCGTCGCTGGCCTGGTTGCCGTCGCTGTCCTGGGCCCTGACCGTGACGGTCGCGTTGCCCTCGGCCACTCCGGTGAGCGTGAGCTTGGAGCCGTCGGAGGCCACGGCTGCGGTGACCTTGGCAGTGTTGGATGACGCGGCGGTGATGGTCAGGCTGTCCCCGTCGGCGTCGTTGAACACGCCGGACAGCGAAACCTCCTGCGAGTTCCCAGCCTCCAGGCCGCTCGCGTCGGCGATGGCCGAGGCCACGGTGGGCGCGGCCTTCACCGTGACGGTGAAGGCGTCATCCACCGTGCCGCCGTTGCCGTCGCTGGCGGTGACCGTGATCGTGGCCGTGCCGCGGGCCTTGGCGGCAACCGTCAGGCCATCAGAGTCGACGTCCACCGACACCGTGGCTTTCGCCGTATCGGATGACTTGGCGGTTACGGTCAGCGCGTCGCCGTCGGCGTCGGCGAACACGCCCGACATGGATACCCTCCGCGTCCCGCTCTGGCTCACAATGGTGACGTCGCCAATGGCCGAGGCCACCGTGGGCGGGGTGTTGGACGCGCCCTGCTGATTTGCCTGTTCGATCTCCTTCAGCGCCGCAGCGACCTCCACCCAGCGCTCCCAGCCCTGGTCGGCGAAGGCCTGGGCCTCGTCCGCCGTCATGGGCGTCAGCGAGGTGTCGGCCACCGTCTCGCCGAAGGCCAAGAGCGCCCGGTCCCAGCGGTCGGTGTGGGGTTTGCCGTACTGCTGCGCCTCGGGGCCGTTGCGCCATTGGTACATCTGCGCGATTAGCGCTGCGTACTTGCTGCTCACCGACACCTCGAAGGCGTCGCTGACCCGGTTGCCTTCGGGGTCTTTCGCCGTGACCGTGACGGTTGCCGTGCCCTCGGTCACCCCGGTGAGCGTCAGCTTGGACCCGTCGGAGGCGACTGTTGCTGTGGTCACAGCGTCATTTGAGGACGCGGCGGTGACGGTCAGGCTGTCCCCGTCGGCGTCGCTGAACACTCCCGTCAGGGAGACCTCGCGGGTGGCGCCCACCTCCAGGCTGGCAACGTCGGCAAGGGCGTTGGCTACCGTAGGCGCCCGGTTGGGTGTTCCCTGTTGTTGGTCGGTCTTCGGCTCACGCACCAGTGACACGGTGTAGAGCCGTTCCGCACCCCCTTCCGTGACCAAGACCCTAACGACTTTCGTCTTCCTCGGGCCCGGCCGGGAGATATGCACCGTACCGCCGCTGGCGGTCGTCTCTCCGTCCACGGTGATGGCCGCCTCGGAGGGGCGCTGCGCTGTCGGCGTCAGGCTCACAAACAGGACATTCTCTTCCAAGAGTACCGTATAGTAGGTTTTGGTAGAATCCTTAATCAGGTTGTCGCCGACTTGCTCCCAGGTGTTGACGTCTCGCAGATGCTTCATCAGACGGAGTTCGCTGAGGCCCGCGGGCACCTGGCAAAGAGCGCCTCGGCCGGGCGGATTTACGCCGAGAGGCTTCGGTATCGGGTACTGGCACGCCGTGCCGAAGTCCCAGGGGTCGTCGGGGCTGCTATCGCCGTCCACATCAACGTTCCAGTTGGCGTAGATGCCGCTGTAGCCCAACACTTCACGGAGTTCGTCAGTGGTCTTTGCGATTCCGGGCCCACTGGTGCCGGAGAGCGAGTTGAACTGCGGCCGCAACCTGGGGGACTTCGTGAAGTCCCAGTAACTGTCTGTAACTGTGCCAGGGTTTTCATAGATCAGCCCGGCGCCCCAGGCTCCACCGACTCTGCCGGCGCTATAGCTCGCCACGACCTCGCCCTCGTTGCGACCAACTAGGCCGGCCCTCCGGTTGGTTATGTCCTCCGGGAAATCGACCAACGCGCCACTGGTGATGATGGACGCTCCCCGGAAATTCCGCCCCACCAGACCGCCGGCGTAGCGTGCAACAGCTCCTGAGATGGAGCCCGAGGCGAAACTAGAGCGCACCCTCCCCTCGTTGTACCCGACCAGTCCGCCCACGTTCGTGCCGGAAGAAAGCCCAGTCTGGATAGTGGTTTGGGCGTAGCTGTTTTTGACAACCCCTGAGGGTTTAACCAAGCCCACCAGCCCGCCGACGGTATGCACGCCTGAGATAGCGCCGCCGAACACCCGGACGCCCTCGACCCTACCGCGTAGGACGCCGGCCAGGGCGCCTACCTCCAGGTCTCTCTTATACGTCCGCGATATGTGTGGATCCCTCAGATCCAGGTTGCGCACCACGCCATTATTCTCGATGACGTGGAACAACCCCATGCGGTAACCGTCGCAACAGTTTAATCGGAGGTTGCTGATGGTATGGCCATTTCCCTCAAACACGCCAGCAAATCCGGCACCGTTGAGCCCGATTGGGGACCAACTGGCGGGGGCGAGATCCAGGTCGGCAATCAGCTCATAACCTATGCAGCTCGTTCCTGGACAGCCCATCGCAACCGCGGCGCCGGGGAAGCGCAAATGGTAATCGTTGGTGCCGGAACCGTCGCCGTCCAAATCCCATCGGATTGCGTCCAGTTGCTGTCGGTTACAGATTTCAATGAGCCCGTCATTGTCGTCGTCATAGTCGCCGTCGGTCGAAGGGCTACAGTCGGGTGTGACCGCAGGCTTGCTAGACACGGGTTGGGCGTCGTTGTCCACGATGGTGAGAACTAGCGACCCTGCCTGGAGAGAATGCCCCTCGGCAGTGGCGTCGATGATGATGGTCTCACCCGGGTCGTTCATCGTATCGTCTTTAACATTGATGGTGGCCACGCGTGCGCCCAAGCCCGCTTGGATGGTAAGGACATTGGGCGACAGTGTGTAGTCCTCGGTCGTCGCTGTCCCACTAGCGCTTAGCATGATCCGCACGCCCGCTGGGTCTTCGATAGGCCCGTCAAGCGCGACAATGAGATTGACCGCTTGTCCCTCCTCAGGCATACGGTCGGCAAACAGCATGAGCGCGGCGCCGCAGGCGGCCACCTCGGTGAGTTCGCCCTGCAGGGTGGCAGAGGTTGCGGACAGGGAGTAGTTGGCGGCCTTGAAGCTGCCCTGGTCTTGCAGCGCGTAGGTCACGCTGAGGTCGTGGGTTCCCGGCGTGGCCGCCGGAAAACCCCCGCTCACTTGCAGGCCCCCGGCCCGGAAGTCCGCCAGCTCCGCCGCCAGCACGCCCGTTCCCGCAGCCGCCGACGTGTCAAAGGTGGCGGTCGTGGTCCCGTCCGACGCCCGCGCGTTCACCGTCACCCCGCCGATGGCCGTTATCGCCTTGGGCGTGATGGTGTAGGTCGTTACCGCCGGACCGGACGGCAGGGCGTACTTCCGGGCGTAGTCCGATGCGATGGCCAGCGTGCCCAGGCCGATGGCGTAGCTGCCGGCGTCGTTGCCCGCCGCCCGGCTCAGCGTGCCCGTCACCACGTCGTTGGCCGCGTCGCCGTCGACCAGCCCGCTCACCGTATAGCCCAGGTCGTCCGTTGCCCCGTACTCCCGCGTCGGGTTGGCCGGCGTGATGGTCAGCGCCGTGGCCGCCGGGCGTTCCGGCGTGCCCGTGGCGCTCCGCCAGTCGCTCTTCAGCCAGTTCATCACCTCGTGGCTGAACGTGTGGAACCGCACGCCCCGGGCCTGCACCTCGTAGGCCACACCGTTGTCCAGACCGCTCAGCTCGACGCTGCCGCTGGCGGCTGGATAGAGGCCGGTGCCGTCCGCCGCCGTCGCATGGGGCGCGTCGGCGGCGTAGGAGGTCTTATACCGGCGCCAGCCGTCCGTGGCGCGGTTCAGCCACGCCGTCTCCCCCGCCTGGCGCCACCGCAGCGTGTAGTGCGTCGGCGCCGCAGGGCCGTTGTTGGCGTCCCAGCGCAGGGTCAACGTCCCGTCCCCAGGGGCCAGCCGCAGCCCTCTGGGCTCGTCCACCTCTCCCCGCTTGATGATCAGCCGGTAGTGCTCCGTGTTCGCGCCGTCCTCCGAGGTGACCGCGATGGTGATCAGGCTGTAGCCGATGTCGATGAACCAGGGGCCGCTGGCCTCCCCGCTGGTCACTTCGTCCCTGGGGTCGCGCCGCTCCAGCGGCGACTCCGGCCCTCGGATCACGATGGACTGCACCGCTGCCGCCGTCGGGGTTGCCGACACCGCCACGTAGTACCCGTCATTCGCCCGGGCCACGTAGTAACCTTTGCCCTCCGGCATCTCCGCGCCGTACTCCCGAACCCCGGCCGACACCGCCGGCTTCACCGTCAGGGCCTTGGTCACGTCGTGGAGCACGTTGTCGGCGTTGTCGGGGTTGTGGTCCGTGGCGACGTACACCGCAATCCCGCTCAGGGTGGCGTCGCTGGACTTGGCCTGCTGCTTCTGCTGCTGCGGAGCCGGGACCACCGCAACGTCGAAAGCGCCGCTGGCCTGATTGCCGTCCGTGTCCTGGGCCGTGACGGTGATGGTCGCCGTGCCCTGGGCCACTCCCGTCACCGTCAACTTCGATTGATCCGACGCCACCGACACCGTGGCCGTGGTATCGTCTGATGACGTGGCGCGGTGGGTCAGGGCGTCGCCGTCGGCGTCGCTGAATATGCCGGAGAGGGAGACGTCCTGCGCCGCGCCCGCTTCCAATTCGGGGATGTGGCTCAGCGGCAACGCCAGCGCCGGCGCGGCCTTCACCGTCACCGTGAACACATCCTCCACCGTGCCGCCGTTGCCGTCATTCGCTGTAACGGTAATAGTCGCCGTACCCTTAGCCACTCCCGCCACCGTCAGGCTGGACTGGTCCGCCGCCACCGACGCCGTGGCCCTGGCCTCGTCCGACGACACGGCCGTGACGGTGAGGGTGTCGCCGTCGGCGTCGGCGAACACCCCTGTCAGGGACACGACCTTCGTACCGCTCTCGTTGACGATGGTCGCGTCGCCAATGGCGTTCGCCACCGTGGGCGCGCTGTTGGTCTGCTGTGGGGCGGGTTGTTGCTGCCCGGCCTTGGGGGTGGTGTTGTCGCCCTTGATGCGGACCCACTGGCTGGAGTTGGGGTTGCGTTCGGAGTTGTTGGAGCCGACGAAGGAGCGGACGAACACGCCCGTCGGCACGTCGTTCTTCAGGCCGGTGATGACGTACTGGGTCACGCCGCCGTCGAGGCAGAAGCCGTCGTTGCGGCCGAGGCCGGCGGGGCAGGGTGGGTTGGCCCACACGCCGCTTTCCTGGCTCCAGCGCAAGGCGTGCCGGATTTGGTCGTCGGACACTCCTGGCCGGGAGGTGGGCTTCCAGCTCACCGTGAGGGTCCGGTCGCCCGGCACCACCCGCACGTCGGCCGGCTCGTGGCCCGCCGCCCCCTGGGCCTGGGCCGCATCCGCCGGCCACAGCATCCACGCCAGCCCGACGGCCAGCAGCGCCAGCGCGGCAACCCCCAGCAATCCAACTGTCCATGACGACTTCCCGTTCAACATCGTTCAATCTCCCTTGCCAGGGGGCTATGGCCGCCCTGGGCTGGTCCTCTGGTTATTCGGCTGCCTCTGGCTCTGTGATCTGGATGGGCGGACATTGCCCGCCCGCATGGACCAATCGCACTGATATGGGAGCCACCAACGTCCGGCAGAGAGTGTAGGGAAATGCGAATAAAATGGGGGTAAAGCTGCTCCCCAATGTGGTAACGCAGCCGTAAAGTTTGGCGCAATCTGCCGCAGTAGGCCCCAAGCCGGCCCGCTGCCGAGGCCGCTGGCGATGCCACTGCCGCTCCGGGAAGTCGTCGGGAAACGTTGGGAGCTTCTCAGCCGCGGCGTAGGGCGCGCCCCTCTACACGTAACGCAGGATTGTTCAAAGGGTCACGGCGTCCTGGTCGGCGTCGTCAAACATGACGGATGCCGGGACGCGCCGGTGGGGCGATGGGGGCGTCCAGCGAATTGGACGCCCGTAATTCGGCGCCTGCCGCTACTCGGGTGTGCCTTGCGCGGTAGCGGACCACGGGCCCACGCTGTCCTCGATGAACGCGCGCACCTGTACGTCATGAGCGACGCCCTCGGTCAGCTTGGACGACAAGATGGTCGCCGACGTTTTGTAGATGGAAACCCACGCATCATTCCTTGATGAGCGCCACTTCCACCACGTTGAGCTGCCGGTCTCCCTGAACCGCAGGTGGTAGGCCGTCACCTCGCCTGAGGGAGCGGTCCAGGAGGCTGCGAGGTATCCGCGGCCGGGCGACACGGAGAGCCCGGTGGGCGCGGCGGGCGGCGCCACCGGCGTCCCCTCCACCGTGTCCGCCGACTGCCCCTGCGCCACCGTCCGCGACCAGGGCCCAGCGCCGCCGTCCGTCCTGGCGCGTATGCGGGTCTCGTACGTCGTCCCGTTGGTCAGACCGGTGATGACGTGCCGGCGCTCCGTGCCGGTGTGTCCCGCGTCCGACCAGCCGGTCGTTGGCGTTCCCGTTCCCTCTACCTTGTACTCCACGTCGTAGCCGGTGTACGGGGAATGGTCCGGCCGCATATGCCAGTTGAGCGTGAGCGCGCCGTCGCCACGCATGATCGGCAATGGGAATGGACGCTCCCTTGGGGCGGTGGGGCTGTCATCGTCGTCAATGGTGACCGTGATCTGGGAGGGGGACCCCGCCGCGAGCAGCGGGGGCAGGTTGCTGCCCAGCGCCACCCGGAACGTCTCGTCGTCCGTGTCCGCGTCCTGGTTCGTCCGGATCGCCCCGGCGGCCTCGGTCTGGTTCGCCTCGATGGTGATGGACGACAGGGAGGTATTCCTTATTGTCGTCCATCAGGCGGTTCGGACGGCAGCGGAATCTGAGACAGAGGCATTCCATCGTAGTTGGCAACCCCGATCCTCCGAAGGTGTGGACTGCTGTCGCTTCCCGTGATGCCGAACCGGGGTAGTAGGCGTACTCCACGTAAGCCACTCGTCCATCAGGCCACATCTGGGGCGAAGCCTGTACCCCATCGGATTCCATGAAGATCCGATGAAAGCTCGAATCAGCCAGGGAAACGCTGTAGATTTGGGGCACGGAAAGTCTCGGGTTATATTCAAACGGACCGATGGCAGCACTGTCGGATTCCTTGAGCGCATTTATGTTCGCCACCACATATTGACCGTCGGGACTCCACCGGGGCGTCCGGTCAAAAATCGAAGGATGATATAGCCCCGAGTCCGGTGCCTTGAGGTCATCTCGGAATCATCCCGGGCAACGTTCAAACCATTGGACGCCGAGGTGATGAGCGCCACGGCAGCAACGAACAGCAATGCGCGGGTCATGATTATTTCACCATCTGATAGACGGACCAGATCGCCATCACGTCGAAGGAGTGTGGGGACATTCAGCACGCCTGATGCTCCGACGCCTCTAGTGTCATGGCTCATTACAGACTGGGGCATGGATTACACCATTCACAGATCGCATCTAGCCTGGAGCCAATGATCCGTCTTCGTTTCGGCGGACCAGCATGACCAGACCAGTGCCGTCCGGGTTGACTATGTGCAATACGGCGCGGGCATCACGGGCGTTGTCCAGAATGGCGACGCGAGTTCCGTCCGGCGACCACGAAATTCCGGCCATGCGTGGGTCCGTGTAACTAAGGCTGGGTGTCAAGTCGCGCAATTCCCCATCAGCCCAAATTTTGAATGGGCTTGGATTGTCTCCGCAGCCGAAGGCCACGAGTGCGAACGCATCCCCATCGGCCGCAGGCTTGATCGACCACGCGGCAGCCGCGGGTGAAATTTCGCCTGCCAATTCAGGGCCGTCCTCGTTCACGCTCATGCTCCAAATCTTGGTTTCTGACAAGCCGTCCGGGCAACTGCTCGCTGAGACCCTCTTCCAGCTGGCATAGTAAATCCGTTGACCGTCGCGAGACCACTCAATATTGGAGAAATATTCCCCATCCGCCTGTTCCGGCCCATAAACATGGCTCCCGGAGCCGTCCAGTCGGCTTATGGTTGCCCTCGGGGGTCGGGAACGGTAACTCTTTTCATCGCGCTGGTCGTCGTGGTGATAGGCTACGTGTTCACCGGACGGCGATACCACGAATCGTTTAGTCCAAGAAAACTGGTCATCTGTGGCGTCCATGCGGGCCAATTTCCCGTCCTTGTCGATCTTGTGGAACCCGTTCTTTTCGTAATCACTCCGATAGACGGCAGACACAATTATCTCGTCCATTCCGGGCACCCATGACGGTTGACGCGCGGTTGCCTCACCGGTCGGCAACGGGACCTGCGAGTGGGCAGTTCCATCCGGGCTGGCTATTCCGACCCATCTATGGTGCGGGCTGCTGTCCTTGCGTACGAACTCAGATCACGGTACGTACGTGTATTCCTCGTAGGCAATCCGGCCATCGTGAGCTATTGACGGTAAGGCTTGTGCCCCATCCGGGTTGACAAACAAACGCCGGAGGGAATGCTCTTGCAGAGACACGACGTAAACGCCGGGGTTGTACAGTTCCCTCAATATGTTGACCACCACCGATTGGCCGTCAGGACTCCACTGAAGGGACCAGTCGCCAATGATGGGGGCGTATTGCCCGCCTGGAGGTGAGGGGCTTGGCCCCTCACCGATGTCGTCCCAAGCGCAAGTTATTCCGAAGCAACCTGAGCCCATGAGCGCCACGACGATGGATAGCAATAGCATGCGCATGGCGATTACTTCACAGTCTGATAGACAGACCAAACTGCCATGACGTCGAAGGCCTGAGGATAGCAGTCGGGTTCGCCGGACGCCCACGGAACACGGAAGTGGCCCCCAGTATGCAAGATGCGTTGGGAACCGCTTATATGTTGTTGTTCAGGGACTATAGGCCAGTAGATCAGGAGATTTGTTGCTGTCCTACGATTCTGTCACCCTCTAACTGGTCAGCGAAAATGTCCTTCTCATGAAGGACGTTACGTTGAATCAAAAAGAACAAGCCAGACTCTCCGTGCTGAACTCCGTTTTGGAATACCAGGTTCCCATCGCCCAGGCCGCAGAGCTGCTGAGGGTAACGCCACGCCACGCCCGCCGGATGCTGGCCGCCTACCGGGAGCATGGCGCCGCTGCGCTGGCCCACGGCAACCGCGGCCGCCGTCCCCACAACGCCACTCTGCCCGCCGAGGCCGCTGCGGTGGTGCAACTGGCAACGGAGCGCTACGAGGGCGCCAACCACACCCACCTCACCGAGTTGCTCAGGGAGAGGGAGGGCATCGAGTTGAGCCGGCCCACGGTGCGGCGCATTCTCACCAGGGCCGGTATCGGCAGTCCCCGCAGCCGGCGCTCGCCGCAACACCGTTTCCGCCGTCAGCGGATGCCACAGGCTGGGATGCTGGTGCAGTTGGACGGCAGCCATCACGCCTGGCTGGAGGACCGGGGACCCAAGTTCGCTCTGCTGCTGGCGGTGGACGACGCCACCAGCGCCGTGGCCAACGCGGTGTTTTGCGCCAGCGAGACCACCGCCGGCTACTTCACGTTGCTGGAGGGCCTGATCGAGGGCTGGGGCATCCCCCTGGCGCTGTACAGCGACCGCCACGCCGTATTCAAGCACAACGCCCGCAAGCCGGAGACCGCTGCGGAAGCCACCCAGTTCACCCGGTCCCTGCAGGAATTGGGGATCCGACAGATCTTCGCCCGGTCGCCACAGGCCAAGGGTCGTGTGGAACGGGCAGCGGGGACCTTCCAGGACCGGCTGGTAACCGAACTGCGCCTGGCTGATGCCAGAACCCTGGATCAGGCCGCGGCGGTGCTGCGGGACTTCCTGCTCCGCTACAACGCCCGGTTCGCCGTGCAACCCGAGCATTCCGAACCGGCCTACCGCCCACCTGATCCCGATCTGTGCCTGTCGGAAATCCTGTGCTTCAAGGACACTCGCAAGGTGGCTCGAGACAACACGGTGAAGTACAACTGGCGGGTCCTCCAACTGCTACCGGATGCCGAACGCACCAGCTACGCCGGCCTGCGGGTGGAGGTGCTGGAACGTCCCGACGGCGAACTCATCGTCCGGTATGAAGGCCGTCGCGTCGCCGCCCAGGAACCGCCGCCGCGGATGGGCGCCCTGTGGGCCGGGGTAACCGCCTGGTCTCCGGGACCGGAACTCCGACGCGTCGTCAGCAGCGTGGGCGATCACCACATCAGCAGGTCTCAGCGACGGCATCTGGCTGCTCTGGAACCGGTGCGTGTCGACGACGCCCAGGTCAAGACCGTGGCCGGAAAGGAAGTCGTTGGTAAGTCAGCGATCACGTGGGGGCGCACGCCCACACCCACCCAACTGGCCCGGTGGAAGGCGATCCAGCAAGCCAAGCTGAAGGGACTTTCCCTGAGGGCCATCGCCCGGGAACTCGGGATCGCGCGCGACACCGTGCGCAAGTACGCCCACGCCGAGAAACCGCCGACGAAGAAACTCAGCGCCAAAGAACGCGCCAAGCTTCAGGCGCTACGCAAATCCGCCACCGCAGCCGACTAGCCATGCGGACATTTTCGCTTTCCACGGCTTGTTGAGAAAGTTGGCGAACTGACGGCGGGCCCACAGGGGTGCGGCCCTGAGATGGAAACCCTACCAGCTTAGCCGGCCAAAGCACCGTAGCAGCGGGATGAAATCTGCCATCGCACCGTCTGGAGCGGGCCATCCGCCGACTGCCATGGTGTCCGCGGGCGATACTGGTCCAGGCGGTCCGACGCCGCGACCCAGTCTCCTCACCATTTTCAGCACGTTGTGAGCCAGGGCGGCCATGTACCCTTCGCAGTCCACCTTCCACAACCCGCGCAATCGGGATCTCTCCCATCCCAATCGGTCAAGCGAGGCGAAGGTTCCTTCCGCGATGGTCTTCCTGTGGAACTGCTCGCGACGATAAGACGACGAACGATTGCGCTCTTGGATCTTCAAGTAGAGGGGATAATGCATCGTGAGGCTGATGCGTTTGCGTCTATGTCTTTCCGGGAGGCAGGTGTCTTTAACGGGACACGCCTGACACTCCCTCTGGCGCGCCACGTACTGGTAGGTGTGGTACCGGGGGTGAAATCCCCCGCGACGCAGGATTTTCCCTTGGGGACAAATCAAGTGATCGCCGTGATAAGCGAAACCGCCGTTGGCTACCATGCTGGACGCCTGCTTCGGATGGATGGGGATGTATTCCACGATACCCCGCTCTGCCAAATGTTCCCTGAGTTCCCCGACGTTGTAGGCAGTGTCTGCCGCCAGTGATACCGGTTGTAGCGGGAGCCCATTCAAGAGGTCCTGAACCGCTTTCCACTCCCCGGCCGATGCATGGGTTATCCCTCTGGATACGATGAAACCGCCCCGATCAACGATAACGTTCTCCTGATAGCTCAACGCGGAAGGTTTCCCTACCCGGGAAGTCCGCCACCGGGCGTCGGTGTCCACCTGACTGAGTGGCAAACGGCCTTTTGGATCTTGGAAATACCTGACGTCTTCGCGCTCGGCACCGTCGTGGTCAATAGTAGTCTCCCCAATCATGAACAGACCGTTGACCTCGATAGCTTGTTCTTTGAATTCTTCCACCGTCATCCCGCTGGGTGAAAGCTCATGGCTGCTCACGTTGGCCTTCACCAGGCTGGAGTCCACATACATCTCCGGCGACAACATCCCCAGCCTCAGCAACTCGTCGTTCAATCCGTCAAAGATTGCTGAGAAACCATCCCGACCGATCCGATCGATGAAGCGACTGATGGAAGAATGGTCGAACACCGGATCGTCGATGGTCAGGAAACAAAACCATCTGTAGGCGATGTTCTCGGAGATGGCCGAGCACAGTCTGCGGAAGGACGCGACGTTGTACAGCGAGCAGATCAGCAGCGCCCTCACCATCACCTCTGGATGGATGGCCGGCCTACCGAAGTCGGGACAGTAGCAGTCTTCCAGGGGCTCCACCAGTTTGGCGAAGTCCAACTGCTCGTCGATGCGGATCAGCAGGTGGCTGGGATCAATGAAATCCCGCAACTGTTTGGTGGTGAACTGGAATAGCGTGGAATCCCTGCGGGACCGGTCCAAAGGCTCAATCATCGGCGTCCTCGTCAATCCCCGATTGTCCCGGCATTGTATTCCAACTCCACGTTCCACCCAACCACAACCCCCAACTTTTTCAACAAGCCGTTCCATTTAACCGGACAGAATCGCTGGACAACAACAAAACCACACTTATATCCGGTCTCACGACGTGGGGCACGTCGGCAATTTGAGCGTCGACAGGTCGTTATTGGGCACCCGGAACAGCGCCGCGGGTATGCACCCCGAGATTGTGTTGCCCCCGACGTAGAACTCCTCCAACTCCGTGAGGTTCGCCAGCGTCACAGGCAAGGACCCCGTGAGATCGTTGTTCATCAGGCGGAACGCCTCCAGATTTCTGAAATTGCCCAACGTGGCAGGTATCGACCCGCTCAGGTCGTTGTTGATCAGATCCAGATAGGTGAGCGCGGTCATGTTCCCCAACTGCGACGGGATCGCCCCCGTCAGCTGATTGTCCCCCAGAACCAGGTCGGTCATGTTGGACAGGGACCCCAGTTGCGTCGGGATGGTCCCAGACAACTGATTGTCGTCGAGCCAAAGCTGTTCCAACTTGGATAGATTGCCCAGCGTTGACGGAATCGTGCCGGTAAGCTGGTTTTCCCTCAGGATCAGGTCTTCCAGATTACTCAGGTTGCCCAGCTCCGAAGGCACGCCCCCGGACAACTGGTTGTCAAACAATCGAAGCTGGGTCAATTTACCGAGCACTCCCAATTCGACCGGGATTGTGCCGGTCAACTGGTTGTCCCACAGGCTCAGGATTGAGAGATTGCTCAGCGATCCCAATTCAACGGGGATCGTACCGGTGAGGTCGTTCTTCGCCAGCATCAACTTGGTGAGGCTGGTCATGTTCCCCAGCTCGGCGGGGATGGACCCGGACAGCTGGTTGTCGGATAAGTTCAGGAAGGCCAAACGTTTCATTACGCCCAACTCGGGCGGGATGACGCCGGTGATGTTGTTGCCGCCCAATGCCATGGAGTGGAGTTGGTCCAAATCGGCCAATGCGGCTGGCAGGGTCCCCGTCAATTCCATGTCGGATAGCCGGAGGAACTGCACCCGCTTGGTGCCGTCCTGGGTAAAGACCAACCCTTGCCACGCGGTAAGGGCGCGGTCGCCGCTCCAGTTGAGCACCCCGGTCCGGTCCAGGGCATCGCGAATGTGCGCCAGCGCCTCGCAGTCCTTCACCAGTCCGGGGTTGGACTCGGGTGAGGGCACCACCACGCCGTTGCTGCACCGGACCGGCAACCTGGGTGGCCGATCCGGTGTGAAGGTATCGGAGGAGGAGTCGTTCGGCGTGATGTCCGCGTAGGCTCCGATGTCGCGGTAATACTGGTTCAATCCCGAAACGTTGGCGATGCGCTTGCCGGCGACGGCGTCGGTCTTCGCCGCCGCACTGATCCGGGCTTTGAGAGCGGCAAGGGTCTGGGAGTGCGCGTAGTCGTCGGCCGACGTGCCATAACGGACCGCATTGAGCGTTCCGTCTACGGTTTGCAGATCCCACTGGGCAATCACCTGCCATACTTCCACGGCGATATTGCTGTGCGCTCCCATCGGCGTGAGGAAAGCCACACTTTCGCGGTTCTCAAGGTTGCTGGCAAATCCCTTTTCAGCGTCGGACAGGGTCTTATCTGTGTCCGCGGCGTAATCGCTTTGACTGAGCAGCGGTTGATCACCGTAACGGCCTGCGGCATGAGCTAGTTTGTACAGTCCGTATGAGCGGGTTTTGGCGATGTCATCGTAGCCCACCGTCACTCGGGCCGGACCCGCGCCCAAGATGTACTCATTGACCGCAAAATCGACGTAGCAGACCAGAACCTGTCCCTCAGTGAGCGTTCCACCGTCCATCAGATGGTACAGATTTTGCTCCATGGCATCGGTGTACGGCGCCGCCATGCGTTGCACGTAGGCATCGAAAATACCCTTTAGCACTGACCTCTCGGGAATGGCGGTATTTTGATCCACGCCCATCATAAAACGTATTGCGTCGTGGCGCTGGGAATTGGTCATGGCGGTGCCACGCCACGCGCACCGCGTGGCTTCGGCAACCGGAGTCCCTTTGATAACAATGTGCGTGGGCGACGCCTCCGCACCGTGCCAGCCTGCCTCCATCGCCCTCTCCACGTCGGGGAGATCGTAGTCGAACGCCGCCCCTGTGATTCGCGGATGCAGCATCAGAAGGTGCGACACATCGCGCGGCCGGGTATCGACCACCGGGCCAGATCTCTGTGCCGGGTCGCGGTCCTGCATGGGGGTGTCAACTTGCGCCAGATGGCGGCTGTGCACTGGGTGGTCGCCCTGCGCTGGGCTGATGTTCTGCGTCGAGCTGAGGCCCGGCACAGGGCCCAGACTGCGTGTCGGGGCATGGTTCTGCTCTGGACCGCTGCTTTGCATCAAGGTGTAGCCTTGCGTTGAGTGGTGCGGCCTAGACTCAGAGCCACGTTGTTCCTGCTGCGTGGAAGCCACGCTGGCGGTGGCGGGAGCATGGCGGTTCGGTTCGGTCCCGATTGAACACGCCAGAAGACCGGCTGCCAACAGAGCGCCGAAGACCATTAGGGTCGGAAGTGTCTTTGCCATGCGTTTATCCTTCCTGCAATGGGCGACCTTGCCCGGGTTTGATTTTGTCGTTTTCATCGCGTGCCAGGAGCACCCTCTTGTCCGTGCCATCGGGGTTCATCGTGTAAAGCAGTACGCCATCATGGAATGGGGCAGCCACGGCGATACGGGAACAATCGGGAGACCACGAGGCGAACCGGGCGTCATCGTGGACGCTGATAGGTCGAAGGTCTCCGCTGTCCAGGTCAACCACGTGCAGGCTCGTCCGACCCAACACGTAGGTGCTCTGGAAATCAAGGGTGGTGGCGATCCGCCGGGCCACTAGGAGGAGCGGTTGACCATCGGAGCACACGTGGATTTCCTCGTACAGGTCGCCGGGGAGGATGTCCCGGAACTGACCCTCATAGAAACCGTCGTCTAAATCGAGTTCGGCCCGCTGACCGCTTCCATCGGCATTGATTGATTGCAGCGACGATGCGCCGTCGTGGGTCCGAACGTAGAGAATGCGCTCGCCGTCCGTCATCCAGGCCAACGCGGCCAGGATCCCACCACCCTCGTCCAACAGAACAGTCCGCGGATTGTTGCCAACAACAGTAACGGTGGCAATGCCGCTCAGACGTCGCTCACCGTGGTTGGTGAGCATCGCGATCTTGTCATTTTTCGGAGACCAAGCGATCCGGCTTATTGAGGTTTCATCGAAACCTTCAAGAAAACCGCGACCGGGAATCCAGAAGGAAAATTCGCTCACCGGGTTGCCCTTGCGGTCGAGAACCATGACGCCGCGCGTGCGATAGGCGAGTAACTGGCCATCTGGAGACCACTCGGGTTGTCGCCTGAACCCCGTCTTTATCGAAGTGACCAGGCGAGTCCGGTTCACATCCACGTTGGCCAGACCGATGCGCGTGGTTTCCCGTTCAAACGAGGTGAATGCCTCAACGAAATTGCGCAACCAACTGTTGGGACGCACGGCCATGAAGGCCATCTGCCCGTCATCCGAGATCACAGGGGTGGACAGAAAGTCGCGCTTCCGCTTGCGAACCTCCCACGCCTGGGCTCCACTGGTCTGTACGCCGTGGAGCCCGTAGTCGGCGTAGGTGATGATGAATGTCCCGTCCGGCGACCACGCGGGCGAGAAGTCCAAACGGCCCTCTAGCTTTTCCTGGAGATCGGCTTCCTCGACCATGGACCAGCAGGCCAATGAGCTCACGGACACGAACGCCACCAAGACGAACAGGATCGTACGGCACATCATTTCCACTACCATCACCACAGAATCCTCAGGGGGTGATCGTCTGGTACAGGGCCCAGACTGCCATGACATCCAGCTCATGCGGCGAGCAATCCGCCTCGTTGACGCCCTTCTGGTAGACGTGCTGGTCGTAGTTCATAACTGATTCGCGTACCGTTGGGTGTGCCTCCTTATCCCCAATCCACCGAAAGGATAAGTGTGGCGGCGCTTCGGGGTGATTAGAAAGTGCTCCCGGCTTCGGGGATAATGGTTTTTGATACAGAAAACCGACCCGAAACGAGGAGCACCCAACGGATGCTACCACGCAACGACCCTGACCGCATCCAAATCGCCTTCGACGATCACCGTCTGGTGGCCAATGCCGGACTGCTCCTGCCGGTCACGTTGGCCCATCATCTGGGACTGGGCGAGCTGGTGAACCGGCACGTTGACCTGGGAGACGCGCCGGGTCGGGCCAACGCTGGCGACAAGATGCTGACGTTGGTGGCGTCGGCGCTGGCCGGTGGCGACTGCATCGACGATGCCGATGCGTTGCGTACCGGTAGGACGGCTGATGCCATCGGTTGCGTGGTCAAGGCGCCGTCCACCCTCGGGATCTTCCTGAGGAGTTTCCGGTGGGGCCACGTGCGCCAGCTGGATCGGGTGAGCCGGGAGGTGCTGGCCCGTGCCTGGGACGCTGGTGCCGGACCGGGCGATGAGCCGTTGACCATTGATCTAGACTCCACCGTCTGCGAGACCTACGGCTTGGTCAAGGAGGGCGCCCGTCGCCACAACTACGCCGGCCAGCGGGGCTATCATCCCCTCCTGGCCGTGGGCGCGGACACTGGCGACGTGCTGATGGCGCGACTGCGTCAGGGTAGAGCCAACACGGCGCGGGGCGCCGCCAACTTCCTGCGGGAGACCGTGAGCCGCGTGCGCTACGCTGGAGCCACCGGGGAGCTCACCATGCGGGCCGACAGCGGCTTCTACTCTCGTCCCATCGTCGCCGCCTGTCGCGACAAGGGTGTCCGCTACTCCATCACCGTGCGCCAGCACCCCAGCCTGCACAAACTCATCGAGACCATCCCCGAGGATGACTGGACACCCATCCCTTACTGGATGGAGGGCGGCGCCGACGTGGCCGAAACAATCTACACACCCTTCAGCAGCGAGCCCGACGCCACACCGGTACGTCTCATCGTGCGGACGGTCAAACCCACCCCCAGCTCTCAACTTGCCCTGTTCACCAATTACAGCTATCACGCCTTCATCACCGATCGAGACGGCGAAACCCTGGATCTGGAGGCTGACCATCGCCGCCACGCCGAGATCGGGAATGCCATCCGCGATCTCAAGTACGGCGTGGGGCTCAACCATCTCCCTTCGGGCCGCTTCGCCGCCAACGGCGCCTGGCTGGCCACCCAAGTGATGGCCCATAACCTCGTCCGCTGGACCACCCGCATCGGTCTGGGCGAGCCGGTGGCGACCACCAAGACCCTGAGGCGACGCTTCTTCTCCCTGGCCGGACGCATCACCCGCAAGGCACGCCGGCTCACCCTGCACCTCCCCCAGGACTGGCCCTGGCGAAACCAATTCAGCCGCGCCCTGTCCCGACTGCGCGCCCTGCCCCTGCCATCCTGACGCCGTCGCCATCGGCCTCCGTCCCGTCATCGCACTGCCCAGCCGCCCAGCAGATCTGGACCCGGTCCGGCTTAGAGTGTCAGTCGTGGCCAGCAACTTGGTGATCTCGCCCGCCACCGCCACCTCGCGCGGTCAGAAATCCAGGGTCTTTCGATTATTAGGCGACCGCGCCGATCAGGGCGAGAGGACGTGATGGGTGAACGGCGTGGCGACGCAAGGCGGCGGCGATGTTGGTTTCGCCAGCCAACCGGATCACACTGATGGTCAGATTGCGCAGGGCGGCCATGATCTGGGGTGCCGAGCCGGTGCGCACCTGGGACCGGTCTTCGTCGAAGGTAACGTCCCTAACCCAGTGCACTCGGTTTTCGATGCCCCAGTGTCCCCGCCATAAGGCAAGGAGCCTTTCGGGGTTGGCTTCAGCGGGCGGCAGGCTGGTCACGGCGTAGGCCAATTCCCGGCGCGGTTTGCCCTTGGTGTGGACGCTACGTTCCAGTCGGCAGACCTGGGCCAGGTGGGGCCAGTCGCTGTAGCCCACCAGCAACTCGGAAACCCAAAGCCGCCTTTGTTCAATGCGATCACCGTGCTGGTCGACTTGCACCGCCTGGGCCGCTTCCGGTTCCCCGTCCCAGATGGCCGTGATGTCCTCTAGCAAGGTGGGCTGGTTGCCTTTCACGGCAAAGAAGTAGTGCCCCCTTGCGCCACCACCCGCTGGCATACCTCCCGTTGGGTGAACTGGGCATCGCCGGTTATCACTCGACCCTGCAAGTCCAACTGTCCCAAGAGACCGGCGACGGCGTCCAGCTCATTGCGCTTCTCACCCACCGCCTGCTGTCCCACCACGATCCCAGCCTGATGGGCGTAGGCCGCCACCAGATGCACCCCGGGCAATTGATCACCGTGAATGCCGCGCAACGCCTTGCCGTCAATGGCCACCGCCTCATCTTCAGACAGGCCCCGCTCCTGCAGCCATTGTCCCAACTCACGCTCAAAGGCCTCCCGATCCAACCTGCTGAACACCTGATGCAGCGTGGACACGCACGGCGTACGCTCCCAGGTGAACCCCAGAGCCTCCGATACCTCCTGCCCCTGGTCTCGACCCCACTGGCTGATGGCGTACAGACTGCGCGCTCCGCACAGCATGGCGCACACCGCCAATCCTAATATCGCCCCCAAAGGATGCCGCTTCCCGTGCACGCTGCGCGGATCCGGCACCCGGCCCAACACCTCGATCAACGACAAACCGTCCCTTGCGCCTTCCGCCGAACTCATGGATCACCCCCATAACTGTGAATGACCCGACCCTACATCCCTTCTCCCTCTGCCTCCAAGATTGCAGCAGCGCCCGTTTACTGGATAATCGAAAGACCCTGTCAGAAATCCCCTTGATGTAGCCGTCACACCCCGAACCAGCCCCGATCTGCCCGGATCAAACCCGCACCCGCCATTCCGATGCCCTCTGATCTCCAGCCTGTCCAGCACCGACGCATACCTTCGGTGGATTCGGGATAAGGGACCGGAGCACACCGTGCCGCCTCGACGTAAACACAGCTACCCAGCCCAAAGTCCCATTTGGTGCTACGACCACCGGGACAACGGGCGGGTGGGTGGTGCCCCACAAACGGCTGCTGAGGCGGGTGTGGAGTCCGGGTAAGCCGGGGAACCTGCGGGCGCTGCGCACCCTGCTGAAGTAGCTGCGACGGAAGCTGGGCGACGATGCCGCCCACCCCACCTGCATCTTCGCCGAACCCTGCGTCGGCTACTAGATGCCCAAGGGGGAGGCTGACAAGGGTATGTAAGACGTTTTTAGGTAGGCGCATGGTGAGTAATCTCCAGGTTGGACTTGGGTTCGGGCCAAGGCTCTGGCAACAGCCAGAGTTGGGTCCAGAGGCGGCCTTGGATGAGCAATCGCCGGAGGCGTTCCATGCCGTGGCGGATCACGCTGACGGTGCGGCCCGTCCGGCGCCAGGGGTTGCGATGTACGGGAACCGGCGTCTTGGGCGGCGTGCGCAGGTTGCCTGGGTCAATGTTGCGGTCGTAGGCGTCCTCGACCCTGGTGCCATAGGCCAGGGACAGCAGGGTGGCCACCGAGAGCACCAGCCAGTGGCGGGAGACGCGGTCTGGGTCGGTGCGCCGGGTCTTGTCCCACTTCCAGCCCAGGCTCTTGAGGGCCTTGAAGCCCAGTTCGATCCAGAAGCGCAGCGCGTACCAACTGGGTCCCACCTTGTCGGGCGGCAGGTCGGTGAGGATGATCCAGGGTTCTTCCTGTTCGAGGTACCAGACCACCACGAGAGTGCAGCGGCGCTTGGCCTCGGGGGTGCTGAAGGCGGTGCCCTGGCCGATCCAGGCGGTGTCTGGCTGGGAAACGAAGCGCTGGGCGGGCAGGCGTTTGCCGCCGTCGGCGCAGAAGGTGATGTTCTTCCGGTAGCGCATACCAGGATGCCAGCCCTGCTCTCGTATCTGGTTCCAGAGCTTGGGGCTGGCAATGCCCCGGTCGCAGAGCACGATGACGGTCATTCCCTCCGTAACCGCCGGAGCCAGTTGCTTGAGCAGTTCCACGATGGGGTCCGACCAGGATCCCTTCTGATTGGCTTTGAGGATGCGCCAGGCCACGGGAATGGCGCAACTGCGGTAGAGGCCGCTGATGACGATGGCGGTGGTCTGGTCGCCCTTGAGCGTGGGGTCGATGGCCAGGGCCAGGCGTTCGGAGCGCCACAGGGCCAAAACCCACCGCAGCAGGGGCGCGAAGCAGAGCGTAACGTCCAACTCAGTCCGGCAGGGACGGGCCCGGTCGCTGCCATCGTAGAGCCACTGGCGAATGTACTGGCGCAAGCTGTTCCAGTTGCCCTTGGCGGAGAGAGCCGAGGCCACGGCGTTCTGGCAGGCGCTGCCCGCCAGGATGGCCCCGCAGACCCACATTGCCAAGCCGGTCAATTGTGGCTGGGAGAGGTGAGGTAAATGCGTTTCAATCGTTTTTTGCATCTGATAGCATTCTCTGGGAAGGCGCATGGGGGACCTCCGGCACCTGGTTTCGACACACCCAGAATGCCGGAAAGCCCGGCGCCTTCCCAAGTTAAGCGCCGAGCCAGTTTTAGCCTTTACATACCCTTGTCAGCAAGGGGGAGGGGGATTGCTAGACATCGAGGCCCGCCGGAGGGGCTGCTCCTGCTGCAGGAGCAGCATGGCGACGGGTCATCGACCGCTACGCTGGCGTGGATCTCAGAGTAGGGTTCCTCTGCCGTCGGGGTTGGCGTCGTTCGTTCCGGTGGTTCTATCGGCCGAGCGACGGCATCTGCAGCCCGATTTGGGGCACGCGGTAGTTTTTCAGGCTCTCGCCGTTGACGGTCACGCGATTGACGAGCAGCGTGTTATCGGTAACGTGTGGCGCTGCCCAGTTGCCGCCCGTGTCCAGGTCCACCGTCACGAGGAACGGCGCTTCGGCCTGGATTGCGAAGCCCACGTTGGCCTCGAATCTCACAGTGCATTCCACGGACGCGACCTTGGTGTCGCGCGTCGTCTCAGCGCAGGTGTGGTGCAGCGTGGCTTCCATGGCGTGGTCCACGAGCTGGTCCGCGATGGGCCCCGGCAGCTTGGTGTGCTCTGCGATCGTCGCGGCCGTCTGTTGGCCGATGGCCCGCCCCTCGGATGAGATGTAGCTGGACGCGATGGCCTCGGCGTCCGGCGGCGTTGGTCCCGCGCACGCCAACGTCAGGGCGGCGAGCAGGGCTGCTATGGCGGTGGCTTTTGCGATCAGCGTGTTCATCGCGTCGTTGCTCCTTCGTGGTGGGATGTTTGGTTTGACCTGTACTGCAGGTGCGCCCCGGTTATAGTCGGGGCGGGCCGCTTGGTTTGCCACGGATACGAGTGTTTGGAATCGCTGTTGGCGCCCGCCGCGTCAGGCCGCGTCTTTATTCGCGCTCCGGTCCGGTCAACGGCCGATGCGTTTTCGTGGCGCATACCGGTCACGGGTGGAGAACCGGCGGGTCTGGCCACTGTGGTGGGATCGCAAGATCCCGGGGTTGCCGGCCTCTGCACCGGCAGCCCCGGGTAGCGCGGAGGACGCAATGGTAATTATGTGATATCGCCACGGCGGGCCGATGCGCATGGCACCAGATGGCGTGCCGGTCGCGGTGGTTGAGCCTCGGGCCGTTGGTGGCGGAGCGGTTTCACCGGAGCTGGTCGTGTACTGGGCAGTCGTCCTGGTCGCTGTCGTGCGGCCGACGTCTTCCTTCCTGCACCAGCGTCGCCGTGTTCAGCCGCGGTCTGGGCTGGTACCGGGTCGGTCAGTTGTCCGAAACTCTGGTGACCCGGTGGCCGTCCCGGGGCCGAGGCACACCCTGCTGATCAGGAGTCCTGAGACGCGCCGAGAGGGTTGCTCATGGCGCTCTCTGGTCCTCTCACTGGTTTTCCAGCCCCAACGCAGCTCACCGCCTCTCTGGTACAACGTTGTGCGATGTCAGGGGCTGGCCGCGGTTCCGGCTACCGCGTCGTACGCCCGGCGTTCGGCGTCAGCCCCTGCCTCGTCAGGGCGTGCCCCGGGTTTCCTGCCGGTGGTCGGGCTTGCGCAGCAGGTCGGCCGGTTGCATTCCCAGCGCGGCCGCGATGGCCTCCAACCGCTCGGCGCGCGGGCTTTGCTCGCCCGTCTCGTATTTGCGGATCATGTGGTAGTTGGCGCCTATCATCCGGCCCAGTTCCGTTCTCGAGATTCCCATGGCCTCTCTGGCGGATTTGAGCGTGGACGGTTCTAAGGTCGGCCGAGTCCGGGCCGCGCGGGCCGGCACGCATCCCGCGTAGTCGGTCCTCATCACGAACCCGTCCCAGATGGTCAGCTCCGGCGACGTGCGGATGGCGACGCGCAGCGTGGTGTCGCTGACTCTGAAACGGCGGTTGATGTGGGCCGTCGCCTCCGCGTAGGGCAACACGGGTCGTTGCTCCAGCAGGTAGAGTATCTCGTCGCTGACGCCGATCTTGCGGCCCGCTTTCAGGTCCGGTCTGGAGTGGCCCACGTCCCATTCGGCCAAGCCGTAGGTGGATTTGGCGACCCAACGGAAGCGAGGGTCCTGGATGGCGATGTTGGAGCAGGTCGAGTGCGGGATCAGTAGATTGGCGCCTTCACGTTTCGCCAGCCGTTGGGCTGCTTCGCGCAGATCCCTGATGTGCATGCAGTCGCCGGCTTCGCGCAGCGCCTGCGCCATCAGCTCGGCGAACATCTCACGCTTGGTGGGCTCCCGAGGCGGCATTCTCATCAACCCGTCGGGGGTGATTTCCGCCGACAGCCTGGCGACGGCAAACACGGCAAGGTCCAATCGTGGCCAGCAGGCCAGGTTCTCTCGTTCCGCATCCATGCGTTTCCTGGCGTCTGCGGGTGTGATCCCGTCAGGGTTGGACTTCAGCAATTCGCGCAGGGCGCGCTCAACGGTTTCGAGGCAGGGTCTTGGCTCCGGCGGCATGGCGGTGAGCCGGCAGGAGGCTGGCATCAGGAGGAATTGATCCGGCGCGATGGCTTCGAGCCTGGTGAGTTGCTCGACGACGCCCTGGCGCCGGGACTGGCTCATCCGGTGAAACGCCCAGGTGGGTGTGCCGATTGTTTCGGCGATGTCGGTGAGCGTGGTGCGGGTGTGGGCGAGTTCTCCTTTCGGATTGCGGTCAGCAGCCTGTCGCATGGCGGCGACTGCCTTTTCCATGATCTGGCGCACCCTTTCCGGCGAGATGCCCATCGCTTGCGCGGTCTGTGATCGCGAACGGCCTTGCGTGACCAGTTCCTCGAGCACCCGCCGGCGGTTCGGGGGCAGGGTGTCGCTGGCCCGTTGCCATTCGGCTCTGAACTGGTGCGCGTCTCGAAATATGGGCTTGGTGTGGCCGCCGGAGCGGCGAGCGCTGTTTGTCGGTTTGCTGGGCGTGGGCATTGTTGCGGTCCGGTCTGGGTATGCGTATTGTCGGTGGCGGTGCCGGCTGGCGTGGTGTACTGAGCCATGGCGGCCATTGTTGGTCCGGTAACCACGTGGCAGGTGGTTGCCATCTCCGCCGAGGACCGGGGGAACCTTGGTTGCGATGGCCGTGGTGCCGGCGTTCGAGGCGGGGCTGCTTTTGTTGGGGTCTGTATCCTTTGGTAGGCCAGGATCCGAGGCTGCATTCACCGGCTACGCCGTTTCACGCCCAGAGGCTGGTCCATGACGACAACTCGATTATTCACCCGCAGTCGCGACGTAATTCGCCTGCGCGTTTTGATAATGGCCGTAGGGTTGATTGCCCTGACGGGGGCTGCGCTCGCCTGTGCCCCTGCCGCGTCCGTGTCTCCCGATGCCAGAGAGACGGGTACGGACGCTGCGCCCAGTGATCAGCCACTATCAGATGCGACGGTGCCGATCCCTGTCCGGCAGCAATCTGGCGACAGCGTGTCCACGCCACTGCCGACAATCTGCGCGGACACTGTTGACGCTGAGGGAAAACCCATCAAGGATTGCGGCCCTCCGCCACCGATGGACGGAGACGATGAGGACAGCAAGATAGATGGTGAGCTACAGTCATTGGTGGAGGATGCCCAAGAAATACAGGAGGGTCGACAAGGTGGTGTAACTGGCGCCGGAGGTCGGGAAGAGGTGCTCCGCCCGCAACGACATCGCGTCTGGATTCGGCTCACGGCTGACACCGATGGTCAAGCAATCCTCGCGTGGCTGGAAGAACGTGAATTCCGATATGAAGACCACCGCGATACAGGTACAATTTACGCTGGTGTCGATATTGCCGCGATCCCCGACTTGGCGGAGGTTGAGGGGGTATTGCGCCTGCGTGAACCCATCAAGTTCGACCCATCCCGCTGACGTGCAGTGTGAGCTGATTTGGCAAGTTCCCAAGGCGGTGAACTGAGACCTCTGAAAACGCAGCCGCCAACGGTCTCCCGCCGGCGGCTGCTTCCGCTGGCGATGATCGTTGCGGTGAGCGCGGCCGCGTTGTCGGGCAGTTGTACCAGCTTTGCCGATGAAACTGGCGGTGCCAGCGCGGTCCTGATGGCAGTCGTCATTTCCGGCGTGATTGCGCTGGGGATCAGCCTCGCCTTCATCTTGCTGAACCCCGATCATCGTGGAGCAAAGTTGGTTGCGATGATCAGCGCTGCCTCTTACCTCGCCGCGGGTTTTGGCGCATGGTTCCTGCTGGTCTGGCCCTTCGTGGTGGCGATAGGGATAGCCATCGGCGGCGGTCTGCTGGCTCACCCCATGTCTCGAACGGGTTCTGGCGATGGGAGAGGCTATGGCGTTACGGCAGGAGTGTCAGGCGTCGCTATCGTGATCGCGGCAACGGTTGTCGTGGTTGGCTTCTGGATGAACTACGATCTCAACATCGGTTGGTTTGGCGATGGCGGCGGCGGCCCCGATTCGTTGAATGTCTCACCCTTTGCGCTGATATGCGGCGGCGTGCCGCCGATTGTGGCCGTCATTGCGGCGCGGTTGACGGCCGGACAAGGGGCTTGGGGCCGTGATCCGCCGGAGCAATACGAGTCGGCGTTCCCAGGACATTCCCAGCCCTCCGTGACCACGCTGGCGATACTGGTGGCAGTGGTCGGCTTGTTCGCCGCCGGGGCCGATTACCTTTCATGGGCCAGCCACTTTGGGAGGCTTACCGGTTCTTACGATCTTGCCAACACCTTGCTCCCCGGCTGCTTCGCGCTGGCTGTCGCCGTATTGTTTGTCATGGTTACCCCCGACCGGCGTGAGGCCTGGTTGCTGGCCCTGATCAGCGGTTTCGCCTACGCGGCCGGCGTGGTTGCCTCCGTGCATTACTTACCGGGAGCGTGGCAAACCGTCGCGGGCCTAGCCGTGGTGTTCATCGGCGGTGGAGCGGTTGCAAACACCGTGCGTCGCAAGTTCGGCTTCGTCGGCCAGACCGTCCGGATTGCCAGCGTCATCTCGGCGCTGGGAATTTTCCTGGCGGCGGTTTGCGTGGCTGGCGGAGCTTACGGCTGGATTTCATTCCGCCCCTCTCCGCTGTTCCTCGGTGCAGTGCCGATAATCATAGCCGCCACCACCGCGCATCTGGCCGGGAGGGTCATCCGGCGGTCTGCTTGAACAAACTGTCTACCGTCAAGGCTGTCCGCCACGAGGCCTGCGTGGCCCTGTGTTTTGACGCCGGCGAAACCGACATCCACACTTGGTTTTGGGCTAAGCCGCCTGCGGTGCCTTCATCGCCAGCGTTGCCCAACGCCTCAATGCCAATGGCGACGGCAAGCTCCAGGCCACCGCCTGCGGTCCCTCATTGTGGGATTCCTTTTTGCGCTTTGTGCAGCACTCCCTTTCGCTGGAAGACCGCCGGGGCGTGGATGATCGCCGTTCATTCCAGGGTGGGCTCGCCAAACGCGGTTCCGGGTTTCCGTCCGGAACGTGCGACGACGTCTCCGTCAAGGGCCGGTCCTCGTGTAACGTACGCCAGGGGCGCACCAGACGCATTCAGGCGCGTGTTGCGGCGGGTACCGGCCCCGCAACACGTTGGACAGCGCCGGCCTGCCTCTCCGTCATTCTGGCGACCTGCTGAACGTTGGTCCCGCTGGCCTTACCGCCTTGGCTGTGGGACGTGGAAATCCAGTTCGGCGTCTGTTCCCCGAAGTAGCAGTTGACGGGGCGGATGAACGACTTGGCAGGTCGCCGGTGGCAAGATCACTGGTCTGGCGCCACGAAAACGTGATACTGGCGGTCCAGAGCGAAACACGAGGACCTCCTCGGCTTCGGCCTGGGCTCTCTGCGGCTACGGTATCACCGTCGTGGCGATCGTTGGCATGGTGGCACACCCGATGGCCGCTTGCAGCGCGGCCGCCCACTCCTTCGCCCGGGTAATGTCGTGGCTGACCGTGACGTGACGGTTCCCGAGGTCGTTGCATTGAACGGCCGGCTCGCGGGAAATGAGAAACCCGGCCATTTCAAGCCTGGCTTCCGCCTGTTGGCCGTAGCGGTTGGCGACTGCGGTGTTATCCATGGACTTGCGCCATGAGCCGGATCGCGGAGCGGGCGATGCCCACGTCCATCTCCCATTCGTCAGGTTCCGGCGCAATGCCGGCTGCGGCGTCTCGCGCGGTTCGCGCCAGGTTGCGGCACGCGCTTTCCAGTCGTTGTTCCGGGACCGTTGGGTATGGGACTCCTGGGTGTCGGTTTCGGCCGTTCATTGCTTCGCCGTACTCCGAGAGTGCCAGCCCGCGGGACTCCAAGAGGTTGCTCACTCCATCGGTGAGCATGATGGCGGCGGCCACCGGGTCGGTATGGTAAAGCTCTCGGGCTTGCTCGATGAAGGGATGCCCCTTGTCGGCTTCGTTGTGGGTAGTCATGTTGGAAGCTTCCTGTTGATGCCGCGATTGTTTCGATGGCAGTCGTTAGGCGTGGATGAACGTCAATACGTAGACTCGTCCGGCATTGCTGATATGCGCGGGGATTGAGTTTTGTCAGCGACCCGTTCATTGTCCCAGTCGTAGCTTATGACCGGCTACGGCTTGCTGTCATCAACTTCGTCGTCGCGGGGTCGTATCGCCGCTGTCTCTTGCGATGCTCTCAGAAGCACTGGTTTCGGCGGAGGCGCCTTCCGTGTGGAATTTATCGGGAAACGGCCGTTGAGACTGAACCAGTGGCTCTGGTGTCGTCCCAGGCCATTCTGTCGCGCCGCCCTCGGCCTCACATTCAGCCCGGCTCATCGGAGCTGACCCCAAACGAAACCGGCCGCCCCGTTTGTCAGGAGCGGCCGGCATCGCCGTTCGTCAGCGACATTTTCATTGTGCCAGACGTGTCCGTAGATCCGCTACGGGTTGCTGTCGTCAATCACTCCCTCGTCGCGTCAGCTTCTACGTGCACCCGGCCTGCTTTATGCCGCGACGGCAACGCCGTCGGACCTGCCTTCTGCGTGGCCCTGACGCTCTCAGAGTCCACCGTTTCGGTCCAGACGCTGTTCCGTGTGTTCTTGCCGGGTGATGGATGTGGGACGCAACCCCCGGCTGAGGTGTCGCGTATGGCCTTGCTATCGCGCGCGCCGTGGGCAGTTTGAAGACGCCTTGGACGAAACCCAATCGGTTAGCCTGGATTTGGTTGGCCTGACCCGGTACCGCGCTACTGGATCGATCTGGTCTGCTGGGTTTGCTCTGTCGGCGTCCCGACTGCCCGCAGGTTTCCTTCGAAGATTCTCTCAAATTGGCTCCGCTGTTGCGTTCCCTGCAAATGGATCGACTCAGCAAGGCCGGGCCACGGTGCGCGCTCCGTAGAGCTCGACGGGGTCAACTTCCAGTGCTCTGCGCTTCCATCATCCGAATGATGCTCTCCGCCACCGAGACGTTCAACTCCCACTCGCAGCTCGTCGGAGCGATCCCGGCCTGGGCTTCTTCTGCCATGACCTCCAACGTCCACAATGCCGTGCGCAGTACGTTCTCACCGTGATTGGGGATACGCTGTCCCGCCTCACTCGAGTCTGACAGCGCCGCCGGTCGCTGCGCGTGCTGCATTCCTTCGTACAGCAGCAAAGCCGCCTGCAATGGTTCGGTTTCGTGAAGCCGCCGTGCCGCTTGTATCAACGCCGGGAGGTCCGGTCGCGTCGGTTCCAATGTTGCCATGATCGTCGTCTTCTGTCGCTGATGTTCTGTACGGCGGGTGAGCCCGATGCGTTCGCCGTCGCGGTGTAGCATCGCCGTCGTCGCCTGCGATGCTCTCAGAGACGTGGGTTTCCGCGCAAACACGTCCGGGTGTAGATTTGCGGGAAACGGCCGTTGGGACGAAGACCGTGGCTATGGCGTCCTTTATGGGGGGTTCTATCGCGGCGGCCGCGGTTGAAGATTAGGCCGGCTCATCCAAACCGTCCCACATGAATCCGGCCGCCCCGTCGTCGGTGGTGGCCGGCATCGCCGTTGGTCAGCGACACGTCTATTTTGCCAGTCGCGGTTGTCGATCCGCTACGGGCTGCTGTCATCAATCTCGCCGTCGCGCCGTCGATCTACTGCTTCCTTTGCGTTGCACCTCCTTCTCCTCGATCTCGTGGCACAGGCGACAGCTATCGCCGAGCGTCCCGTCGGGCATCGTCATTTTTTCGTCGCCGCACTCGCAGGTTAACTCGAGTAGTCGCAGTGCCCGCTCGTACTCCCTGATGCGGTTGATCTCCGCACCGCACTCCTCGGCCTTGATCTGGTCGAAGAGTTGGGCGAACCGCGCGAATGCCGTGGTGCGTTTGCCCGCCTTCAGATCGCGTCGCCCGGTCGAGACCCACTTGCCGAGCGTGTCCTTCGATACTGCGGCGCCGTACCAGCGCGCTCGCTTGGCCACCTCGGCGTAGGTTCCATCCGTTTCCGGAAGGGCTCTTAACACGGCGACGATGTTCTCCGCCGTGAAGTGTCCCACTCCGTTCGCGTTGCTCGCCACGCTGCCCTCCCGTGTTTTGGGTCGTATCGTGTGCCGCGCCCACGACGCTCTCAGAGGCTTTAGTTCCGGCTCAGATCCTTCCGCGTGGAATCTTTCGGGAAAGGCTCGTTCAACCGCTCTCATTGGCTCTGGTGTCGTGTATGGCGGTTCTATCGCGCTGGCCTCGGGTGGAAATAAGGTGGCGGCTCATGCGAGCCGCCCCACACGATGCCTTTCATCAATGACACGACCACCGCGCCAATCCCTCCCTCGATGTGCTATCGTCCGGTTTCACCTATCTCGACACTCGTGGTGGCCTGATGGCTGATCTCCCTCTCGATACCGCCCCTGATCGTTGTGAG
Organism: Dehalococcoidia bacterium; assembly: GCA_965207025.1. GTDB lineage: Bacteria > Chloroflexota > Dehalococcoidia > Lucifugimonadales > UBA3495 > Bin87. The sequence continues at coordinate 789,378 of OZ242258.1, forward strand.
TTCTGCGGTGTTTCTCCCGCCCGCTCCGGGGCGGCCCCGTCGGGGAGTCCGCTGACGGTGTTGCCGATGCTCTGGTCGTGGTCGCTCTGGTATGATTGCGCCTAACCTGAGCGCCCATCGTACCCAGGGAATACTGATTACAACGAGGCAAGTCGCACGAATGCAACAGCCATACCAGTGGTTACAGCGCGTTGCTGGGGTAAACGAAGATACGCCCTATCACAGCAGCCTAGCGAGCGAAACCGATTGTCCCGGCGGGGTGCTAAACCTAGGCGGGCTCACGGTATTTCGGGTAGAGGACGGAATTTTAACCTTCCGTTTCTTCGTCGATGGCAACAGTCCATACACCGCTCCGCACGAAGCCTTGAAAGCATCGCGGCTGGTCCTGCATATACCAGCCAGAGATTTCCACTATCCCGCCATGGTCACAGGGATTTCCGGAGACGCCACCGCACTGACCGGCTTCCTGCCTAATGAGACCTTCGGCGACAACGACGCGCCGTTGTCGGGATTAACGATCTGGTTTATCGGCATACCAGAGCGTTGGTATGGGACCGACAACTGGGTACATTATCAAGTAATCAGCACTGAGCAGACCCAAGTCCGAGAGGATGACTCGTTAGTGATACCGGGCGGCAGGTCGAGCGCGAGCGGCCTGAGCGGGTTTACCTTGGAAGCAGCCGGGTGGACCGCGAGGCTACGGGAGATTCCCAATAGCCGCAGAGCGGATCCTAGCATCACCCACGTGTGCGATCTGACCAACAAAAACGCGCCGCTTACAGGGGCATTAGCCCGAAGTTTTCTCGACGACAACCTGTTCCCGTTTCTGGATTTCGTATTTGGGCAAAACACTCGTTTCCACACGATAGTGGGATACAAGGACGGAACTGATTTGTGGGCCATGATCTCACCGGATACCAGAATGCCGCTCAAAACCCGGCGAGACAATTGGTATTTGCGTACCTGGTACGATCCCGTTGAGTTGTCGCCTTTGTTCCAGCGCTTCTATGATTTGGCACCGGACGTCAAAGCCCACTGGAAAAAAGTCATCTACCAGTACGTTACCAGCGAAGAAATAATGGGTACTTTACTGGAGAGCCGCCTGGCGGCTTCGGTCAGTTTCGCGGCATTGGATGGGCTGACGCGATCAGTCATCAGCACGTACCCATGCAAAGGCGCGTGGCTGAAAGATGACTTGAGATTGAAAAGTGGGAAAGGCATCAGAGCCGCTATCACGATGGTTGCTAAGCAAGAATTTGGCCCACACAGCGAAACCTTTCGAGAAGCCAGCGAACAGATTTCCAGAGTCAGGAACTCCACGTTCCACACCGATCTTTCATCCGATGAAGACCCCACGAACGCGTTTTATCGGTGGAACGCATCTCAGGCGCTCGTCGAAATTCTCCTGCTCAAACAGATGGGCCTTAATCGAATTCCCAACCGGACCGCGCACGGGAAATTCAACGTCCTGGGCAAAGATATGTACCAGGAAATGCGGAAAGAAGAGCTCGATTTCGGGCAACGCGACGATGGCAATAGCCACGGCAAACTAAACCACGATTGAGCGACTGGCCTATCGGTGTGATACCTCTCTGCCTGATCGGGAGGCAAAACCCGTGCCCCCGCCGACCGCGCACATTCCACGGGCGCGAACGTCCCGGTTCGCCCGACGTGAGTGTTGACATCCACAACGTAGGGATCGCTTTGGGTTGCTCCCGCCCGTTGGCCGGCACCCCGGTCGCTAACCGATGGCGAAGCGGGTGCCCACGTACCGAACAGGGCGGATGGTGTTATACCCGCCACCACATGCCCCGGGTCTTGGCGCTAAGGCCATCTGATCAAACGACGGTGCCGTCTCATTGCTCCTCCACCGTCGCGGGAGATGCTGGCACTCCGTTGCTCCAAGGAACGCCTAGAGCCAATAGTGGGGTCCCGCGGACGCTCGGGACCTCAATCTCGGTTATTGCGAGGAAATTTCGCTACTCCGATTCTGGGGTAGCCAAGACGTAGATCGATCAACGAACCTACGATTGTCGTAATTCGATTTGCCCTTCAAATTCTCCTTTTCCGGGTAGATTTGAGGGGCTAAAACTTCCTGTCCGGGTAGCGAGCCGCATTTCCGGGGTTTCGCGATTTTCAATCCCCTTTGGCACTGTCGATCACCTCTTTCTGCATCGCATGCCGCCACTGCAATTGGTGACGCTCTCGCGGCCTGAGACGGGATTTTTGTGGCCCTGCGTACAGCATCCCGACGAATCCCGGTGAGGCGATCTCCGTGCGTCTGGGGATGCCCCCGGCCATGCTACGCCGCTATGGCGTAATTTGCGTGTGCATTCTGGGCCCCAGGTGCACCCGGCACCTGCCCGGCCGCCCCATCATGATATCGCTCAACCCTGCCCGAAATGAGCCATTTTCCTACTTGAAAATGGCTCCAACCTGACGTTTTCGGTTGAGCCTCAAGGGGGACGCCAAGTATAATTTAGGCAGCGAAAACCGAACAAAAAAGTTGGCCGATTGGTGTTGGCGCACCGCCCGGCCGTTCGCCCCCTCTGACGTGCAAAAATCATCGTGGGCGATTTCTATTCTAATTATACCCAACAACCCAAACAACCCCCGAAAAGCGGCTTCGTATTTCTCGAAGCCGTTATCGAGGGGTCTGTCTCGCGTACCGGCGACTTGGCCGAGATCCTCGATGCGGCCCACGAACACGGCGGGAACCCAGGCTTCGCAGCCGCGCCCATGCTCCGTGCCTTCGTCATGCAGTACGCGCTGGCCGAGCGCTTCGCCAACCGCTTCCTGAACCGCCTGGGCAGCGATGAGCGGCTGCTGCGCATCTGCGGGCTCGAATGCGCACCCAGCGAGGGAGCGTACAGCCGGTTCAAGAAGAAACTCGCCCCCTACGAGGGGTTCATCAGTATTGTCATCGCCGAGGTTTTTCTGGGATGCGGAGATGAGATTGCCCGCATGATCGCGGCCGGTCTGATCCCTGCGGACACGCCACGCCTTGGCCACTCGCTGGTGATGGACAGCACCGACGTCGAAGCTTGGGCCCGTCCCGGCAGGAAGAGCCGCAAGACTGGAGAGGAGATACCCTCCAAGGACCCCGACGCCAAGTGGGGACGCCGCACCGCCAAAAACCCGCGATCTTCCAAGTCTGCCTCCAGCAAGAGGGGCAAACGTGGTAGTTCCAACACGGGTAAGACGGCCAGTCCTAGCGCTGGGGGTGAACCAGAATCGGACCGAGCCGACCAGAAGACCGAGAGCTACTTCGGGTACAAGGTCAACGTGATCACCGATGCCAATCACGGACTGCCCCTGCTGGCTGCGACCCGTCCGGCCAACTCCAGCGACGCCAAAGTTATGGCCCAGGACTTGGACGATTGTCTGGCCCTGTACCCGACGTTGAAACCGAAGTTCCTCGCGGGGGACAAGGGCTACGACAGCTTTAGGAACATCCAGCATGTCATCAGCTGCGGTATGCTCCCGGTCATTGCGGTTCGGCGCCCCGAGAAGGACAAGGAGACTGGCAAGAGGCTGTACGACGGCACCTACGACGAGGAAGGCCGGCCGACCTGCATCGGCGGTAAGTCCATGGAGTATGTCGGGACCGACCCGGAGAACGGGCACCTGTTCCGGTGTCCCGCCGAGGGTTGTCCTCTCAAGGAAACTGTTCAGTTCACGCGGCACTGCGACCATGAGCACTACGAGAAGCCCGAGGGGCGGCTGTTGCGGATCGTGGGCCTGCTGCCCCGCTGCTCCGAGGAATGGAAAGCCGAGTACAAGAAACGGACGGTCATCGAGCGGGGTTTCAGCAGCCAGAAACACAGCCGGCTGCTGGGCACGCACCGTTACCTGAACATCGAGAAAGTGACGTTACACGTGGCAATGTCGATGCTGGCCTACCTGGCGACGGCACTGGCGCACCTCAAGGCCGACGACTACGCCCACATGAGGCACATGAGGATCCGGTTGCCCACAGCTCGTGGCGTGAGCCAGAACAGGCGACAGTCGTCGACGCCGGCCTGCCGTGACCCTAGTTGCGGATGCTGTACCTGGTGGCGCGAAGCTGCGTAAAACCGGACCAAGTGGTTTGACGTGACGTATGGGCCCGTTTATCATGCCGCCATCCCGGCACCGCGGCCCTCAGCGAGGATCGTTCAGGGCTCCAGCGGGGCGGAATTGGTTTCTGGCCGTGGTGGGGTTCAGCGCCTCTTTGGTGTGTGGTGGGGAGTGTTGTATGCTGGAATCTTACCAAAGGCCGATTCCGGCAAGGAGAGGTGCGATTGCCATGACGATGACTGATTCTGAAAACCTGACCGGCGTGTACGTGGGTTCGCCGGGTTACTGGCGAGTTGATGCTGGTGAAGCATGGGGAAACTGGAGACCGTGGATGCAGGATCTCGGGATAAATTCCGTAGGGGCCGTGGTGCTTCCGTCGGGTGAACCGATGCTCGTTGTGCATCCGCCTGGTGCCGTCGTCCTCGGGAATTGGTTCATTCAGACGCTGTCTGCGTGCCGCAACCTGAGGTGGACCACCGATGATTTGCCCGACGCGAGTGCCTCATGCACTGAGTGGCCAGCGGTGTGGAGATTACTGCAGCTGCTGGCTCGTTTTTTAGATGACAACTGTCCGGCACCGTCGCTCGTTCCATCGGACACCGGTGGTGTACTCGCCGAGTGGAACCGCAACGGTTTGCATCTGGAGATTGAGTCGGAGGCGGACGGATCCATGGGTTACTACGTGTCTGGTCGCGGCCACGAACGTGAGGGTCCGCTGGACCCGTTGAATCCAGATGACGTCGCTTACCTGAAGGAATGCTCCGGGCTTTTGCTGGATCAGGTCTTGGCTGGAGCGGCTTGATTGTGGGCGGTGTCCAAGATATGGTTCCTGCTGCCGAATGGGTGTACCGACGCGTGGCGCGTGATCGGCACGTGTACGACGAGAACCTGAGGCGGCGACGTCCCTCGTCCTTGGCGTTCGTGCAAGGCGGCCGCGATGGCGAGACATCGTGCTACGTGGTTTCGGAAACTACGCCTGAGGTAGTGGCCAGCTATGGTCCTGAGCCCTACATGGTTCGTGTTCCTGTGGCACTGATTCGCGCGAACGAACTCGAAGTAGTCCGTAGCGGGAGTGACGAAGAGGATGGCCCGGGCCACGTAGACATTGTTGGTCGAAAGACTTCCAGCCGCGTGACGTCGTTGGCGAAAGCGGCGGAATGGGTTGAGGGATACGAGCCACCCGAAGGCGACTACGCTTCAGAAAAGGAACTTAACCTTTTGGGCGGTGGGCCGCCGTGATTGCAGGTACTGTTTTCTGCGTCAATTGAGCCCTTCGGCTTCAACTACCCCAGCCCCAACTGGAACGTACTACCAGCTGGGGCTCATCTTTTTCTTGCTTCGGTATTACTGCGCTGGTTTGGTTTATGACCATCCTGTGCGGGAACTTGGCGGCCAAGATTGTGCGCATCAGGGCCACGCCTATCGCGGCTAGGGTCTGTTGACAAACCTTACCCCGTTTGTCAACGTGCGGGCGCACACCAGCTGTACGCCCGCCCGTCTCACATTACGCTACCGAGTGGATTGGACACGGTAGTCACTTCCTTTAGCGGGGCAGGCCCACGGGGGATGGCGGCCAATAGGATAGCCCAGGGTGGCTTGCGGTTGGATGCGTAATCATCCACCCGCAGCGCTGGTTACTACCGGGTCGGCCTGTTGGTCGCCGGATTCGTTTCTGGTTACTTCGGCTGGCGCAACGTGAAGTACACGATCACGCCGGTGGTGATGAGTATCGCCGCCGCCAAGAAGAGCAGTGGGTTCATTAGAACGGACTCCCTGTGTCGTAGTTCCAGGTCGGCAGATCGAACCCCCGGGAGCCTTGCCCCGGCGTCCGGCTCGGCCTCTTCCAAATGTAGGTCGGCACATACAGCGTTGCCGTCGGGCGCAGGGTCGGTGGGTTGGCCATCTTCGTCGGGGTCGGGCTAGGCGTTGGCCGCTGGGCTCGCCGCGTCTCGTACTTGCCCCAAATGGCCGTTCTCGTAATCACCGCTTGGGTACGCCGCACTTCGTTGATCCGCTGCCTGGTCGGCTCGTAGGCTGCCTCGGTGGCGTTGCAGGCCGCCCAGCGGGTTCTGAGTCGCGCCCCCAGGCAGTTGGGCTGCTAGGTCGGGCAGACGCCCGCCACGCTCCAGCGGCAGGAAGCTGGCGGCGTGGTGCCACTGTGCGTTAGTCAACAATCTTCGGGCCATTGATGCCTCCCCGCGGGTAAAGGTATCGCAGGCCCGATTATACTGGATGTTCCCTACAGGGACGGTGGGTTCAGGGCTCCCGGGAGGGGGCGGGTTTGTCAACAGGCCCTACAACGATGATCGGTCACGCCATGGTTCCACTGGCGCGGCCACCTGAGTCGGTGGCTTTGTCATTGTCGATTACCGTCGATTCTTCTCTTGTTGCGTCGTCATGCACGCCGGATAGCCTGCACCGAGATAGCAGCGCACTCCCGGTGCGCCCGCCCCAGCCGTATGATGGACGCAGCCATTGTCTCAACGTCCTGATTGACAACTACTGCCGTTTCACGTTGAGTCACCCATCGTGCGGGAACGTACTTGTCGTCGAAATCGACCGTGTCAATCCAATACGCCACGGATTTGACCGAGAGGGGCTTGGCCTCGAACTCGGCCGAGAGACCGGACGCAGCCCATACGTCGTGCATTGCCGCCAATATATCCTGGGGGCTGGTTGGTATTAGATCAACCTGAGTTTGGACAACCCAATAGTCACTCGTCGTGAAATTCTCAATGTCCGGACCATTGGCATCGCTGAATGTGTACCGTATTTCCTTGTCGCCAATAGCCATCGGGATGGCGGCGTTTCGGCCATCCTCAGACTTGATGAGTCTGGGTTGAGGGTTCGATGGAACGCCGGTCAAATGGTTTGGCGATTGCAGATGGTATTGTACCGATGCGGTGCCACCTTCGATGGGTTCCTCTTCAAAGTAAAAGCATTCCCATAGGGTTATATTCATGCTTCCTCCTGGAGTGTGTCAATGGGTCCGGAGTCAACGTGACCAAGCCCCTCTTGGTCGTTGGAGCAGTGCCAAGTCAGATGAGGGTAGAGGCCGCTCAAGATGCTACTAAGCATGGCATGCCTTCCCGACCGTCACGCTTGGCGCAAGTCCCCCGCAGTAAACGTCCATTCAGTTCTCTGTTGGTTCGCCTAGTTGCTCTTGTATGGCAGTTGCTGTTTCGGAGAACTCGTGGAGTATTTCTACTGCTCGTCTCATGTCGAGGTCCAGCCTAGCGGCTGCTTCGTTCGCCTCTTCGCTGCTTGGTCTCCCGGTTTCTAGCTGACCGGCGTGGCGTGAGAGATTTGCTACAGTAGCGTTGGCTCGTCGGTCTTGGGCCACCATATTGTTCCGTAGGTCTGACATGATTCCCTCGAGGCGGTTCATCTCCTGTGTTTGCTCTTTGAACTGTCGGATCGCTTTCCGCTCCCTGTTACCGGCTACTTTGGCACCGATTGCGGCTTGAACCGGCATTGATAGCAGGGCTATTGGGCCCAATGCCACGCGTCCTGCAGTCATACCGGCTAGTCCCAAAGTGGCTGCTCTGCCGATCCAGGCTGCTGTGGCGGCTCCAGCTGCTGCTCCTGAGAGTGCGCTGATTGCTGTTCCCGTAGCCGCGGTTCCAAACGCACCCACCAATGTCCAAGTAATTGCTGGTGCTCCTACGGCTACTCCGAATGCCGGCAACGTTCCAATCAGGGCTTGGTTGCGGTCTATGCCGTCCCCCACTGCCTGCGTCCCCTTGATGGGTCGATACCAGCCGTAGTCAACATTTCCGTCGGCATCGACTGTCACAGCGCCGCTGCTGATCAGCACGTCGCGGGCCGACTCGTATTCACCTTCCAGCCTCTGGATGCTACCGGCGGTCTTCTGCAACACCTCGTTGAAGGCAGTCACACGACGCTGGTACGCGTCGTTGCGTTTCTCGTGGGCTTTCTCAGCTTCCTTGTGCTTGGTAGTTGCCGACAGCCCCATGCTCAGGGCTGCGCCGAGGTCTCTGCCGAATCCCATTAGGATCCTCCCGTTTTCCTACAGCTTTAAGTCGGCCGCAGTGTACCCGGCACATCGTATTGGCACAATGTTTTGGCTAGCTCCGATAGGCTGTCGGTGTGGGGGATGTAGTCACACGTTCGGAAATGTCATTGTGATTTGTTGGCTCAATGCTGACGAGATACGTCACGTATTTGCCAGATTTCGACGGTCTCTATCGCAAACTTGGAGTAGCGAAATTGCCTCGTTATTGCCTAGGAAACTCGATCAATCCCCTGTGGTGGGTTACTCTGAAGCCGCAGAATCTGAGGAGGACATGCTCCAAGTAGAATTGACTCAGATCATGCAGGTGCACGTAATGCGCTAGGTCGCCGTCCACGTAACGCAGGTGGCCGGGCTTGATCACTGGGTTTTTGTCTAGCGGATGGGTCACGTAGTTCCGCACGTCAACAAGCAGATGAGCACCGTTATCGTCTGGAATGTTCAAGTCTGAACACAGTTTCTGAGTAACTGGGTTGGCTGCCGCATCCAGCCGACGGTGCGGGATTTTGTAGCATCGCAAGACTTTGTGGAAATCTTCCTTCGCGGTGTTGCGCACGGTTCTTTCCAGGACCAAACCAGCGAGGATCTCCAGTCCTCCACAGCTTTTTGCTACAGCGTCGCGCAAAATCCCAGCACGTCTCATTTCCTGGCTGCTTACGTACGCGTCAATCACAGCGATCAACTCGTCCCTATTGGACTGCCACCTGCGCCAGAACTGCGGGGAAAATCGCTCGAGGTTTCTCCCCCATGGCGCGTCCCTGTCGTGGTGAAACCAGTTCAGTGTGTTTCGCCGGTGAGCTCCAAACTCGCCTGGTTCGCCATATATTACGTTTCCGGCAGCGTCATATCCGATGACCACGCTGGGAAAACAGTACTGCGCCATCGTGAATGCGAAGAAGTACTTTGCCCCTTCCAGAACATCCCTGAGTTCGTCGATGCTGAAGTCTGTGCCGTCTCGTTTTTGCACCACTCCCGTGTGACTGACTATATCTTCTCCCGGAGTCTCGTCTTTGGACAGGGTGATGATCCATCCGTCTCCAGTGTCCATGACGATGTTATGTGGTGTAGGAGACAACCTGAGCCGAGCCCCGTCACCCAACTTGTCGGCGGTTTCTTGTAATGGCCATTCTTGGCCACCCATGACACCCGCGATTGACGACCACTGTTTTTCTGGCGTCCTGAAGTCGGCAAAGCCCGTTATGCTAAATTCGGCTTTGCGTAGTGCCGAGGTATCCAGAACCACTTGGTTCGTATCCAGAACCAGAACGCCCCGGCCGCCGTTGCTGGCATACAGGACTCTCGCATCCAATGTCGAGTTGGTTCTGGGGAATATTGGCCCATGCGATGGTTTCAAGTCCAACCTCACCGCAACGCGCCTGTGCCATGCGTCCTCGAGCAACGGATGCGTACCCAGGAATTCGTCCAAGGTTTGCGTGGTGAAAAGATTACCGTCCGGGCCTACTTCCTGTTCAGGTTCATACGGGGTAGCGTTGTAGTATCTGAAACTCAAGTGGCCCTGCGCGGCGATTGTCGGGACTACAATCATCTCCAAAGACATATCCCGATAGTCCAAGGTTGCATGGACAGGCACGTCCAGTTCAACGCCAAGGACCTCTCCAAAGAATTTGGTTTCCAATCTGTTCATCTTCATCGTCGTCATCCCAACCCTGCTCATCAATCTTTCGTTGGACCTGTACGGCGCAACGATCCTGTTTCTGCTCGTGCCAGGTTCAACGCCAGCAGCCGCTCGAGGATCTCGCCGTCTGTCAACTTCGTCGGCCACCCGTACGCTTCCGCCACCGCCGCGTCCAGCTGGGCGTGGATGTTCCGCAGCCACGTCGGGCGTTCGTTGTACAGGTTCGTCAGCGTACGCTTGCTTAGTTCCGTCTCGCTGACCTGTGCTGGATTCAGCCAGCCTTCGCGCAGCCGGTTAAGCTCAGCCCCTGCCACGCCAATCGCCTCCCGCTGCTCCTCCGTCGGACGCGGAAACGGGAACGTCTCAAAGCATGTCGTTGGCGTGTAGGTTGGCCTATCTTCCAGTTGACTGCCTATCGCCAGTGCCCAAGCTGTGTGGATGAAGCTCTGCAAAACGCCAAATGCGTAGTCGTCATCGCGGGCTATGGCGATGACCAAGTTGGACGGAAGCCTATCCGGCGTGAGCCACACGAAGAAACGGTGCTTTGAAACTTTAGGCGTTCCCAAGTATCGCGACAATGGCGCTATTGCTTTTCTCATGCCAGGACGCGCCTCGGCATGCAACCACCATAACTCTGCGTATCGTCGTCGTTTGTTGCGCCTCCTCTGTGGCTTTACGTTCGATGCCAAATGTTCGAATGGCGATTCATACAAAGCGGCCTGATATTCTGCCATTTCGGTGCCGAAGTCTATTACCCACATGTTGCGGGGTCGTTGGGCTATATCAGTGCCCGTTACCCAAGGCTTGATCACTTCGGAGTTGAGACGACCATCTGGGTTGTGTTGAGTCATCATGGTCATGGCAACCGGTTCCGAGATGTCAAAATCACCAACTTTGCTGACGCCTTGAAACGCGACGCCCATGTTTTCTTTCAGTCTCTTAGCCCGTGTCAAATCGGTACCAGCCGTCAGGTCTGCATTGATGCTGGCGACCGCAACGCCGTCTAGTGAGCGTTGGCCCTCTCTGCCATCGTCGAAGCATATGATGGAAATGTGTACCGCCGCTCCTTCCAGAACCCAGTCGCTGTCGGATATAGCGGTAAAAATATCTCCGGTTGTCTTGATGCGCGTTAGTACGGGTCGGCTTGATTGGGAACGTATCGTCTGGGTTGCCAGCAAACCCGCCCGCGTAGTCGCGCCAGCGTCGATCTGAGCCCGCGCCTTCTCGAACCAGTAGCAACATAGGTCGCTGAAGTTTGGGATCCGGTTCCCGTACAGGTTGTAAACCGTGTCCGCGTATTTTTCGCCCAAAGTCTCCCGGAACGGCACATGTCCCAAAAACGGTGGGTTGCCCACGATGAACTCCGCCGCCGGCCACTCCGGTTCCGCCGGATTGTCGGGGTCGCTCAGGTCCAGTATCGCGTCGGTTTGCCGGATGGTGTCCAGCGGCGTCAGGATGGGACGCTGCGTGTACGGAAACCCGTTGGCCTGGTGCCACTGGATGTAGCCGATCCACAGTGCCGTCCGCGCCAGTTCCGCTGCGTAGTGGTCGATTTCCAGCCCGAGCATCTGGTCCGGCTGCACCTTCGGCGTTAGCCCATGCCAGTCGCGCTCGGCGGCGAAGTTGATCACCTCCCGTTCCAGGTCAAGCAGTGATCGTAACGCGATGTACAGGAAGTTCCCGCTCCCGCATGCCGGATCGAGCACATTTACCGACGCCAACCGCTCTTGGTAGGTCTCCAGACGCGCCCTCGCCGCGTCTGCGTCTTCCAAGACGTCTTCGATCTCGCGTTGCGCTTCATCCCATTCCCGGCGCAGGGGCGTCATCACTACGGGCTCCACCACCAGCGCGATATCGTCTGCTCCCGTGTAGTGTGCCCCTGTCTGCGCTCGCTTCGATGCGTCCAGTGCCCGCTCGAACAGCGTTCCGAAGATAGATGGCTCGATGTCGCGCCAGTTGCTCTTGCACGCCTCACCCAGCCGCTGTAGTGCTACCGTGCTCAGCTCGACGGTGTCCACCGTGTTGAACAGGTCGCCGTTGAAGTGGGCTACTCTGTCCGGGCCATAGAATTTTCCTCCGCCCATGGCTCCGAACAAGCCGCGTATTGCCTCGTCAAAGTTCGCAGGATCCCGGTAGTGTTGGCCCACTATGCGACTGAACAGGCCGTCGGGCAGCAGTCCCGCGTCCTCCGAGTACAGGCAGAAAACCAGTTGGTTCAAGTAACGCGCCAAGCGTTCCGGATCCTCATTGCGGGTTTCCATGTCCTCCACGATGGACTGGAACAGGGACGCTGTTTCTCGCGTGACGGCGTCGACCGATCGTAGCCGCTCGCGGAACCGCTCTGGTGCGAAGAACACGTCCCGCACCAGGTCGAGCGGCTCTGGTCGCGTCAGCTCGTCGATCCGGACGTCGTAACGCGCGGTCTCCATCCCGGGGAAGTTGGTCTGGATCCGAATCGTCTGAAACGACGACACGATCAGGAGCGGCGGTGTTTTCAGGTGCACCTGATATCGCAGCAGTTGGTCGAACGCGCCGTCAAGTTGGGCGTCCTGTCCCTTGAACTCCCATCCGAAATGGTCCTCGAAGTACGCGTCGGCGAAACCACCGGGCACCGCCTTCTCGAAGGTGAACTTCTCGGGTTCCCCGTACGCGGCGGGCATCGGGTGGCCCACGACGGCGCAGAGGTCGATGAAGAAGGGCTGCGCGCCCTGCCGTTCGCCGAAGCCGGCGTCGTTCCACCGTTCAACGAACTCGCGACCTGTCATTGTGGGGAACTGCGGCGTCATCCCGTCTCCGGGCGCCAACATATCACCCGTTAGACGCAGCCGCAAATAACACGTAGCGGTCGTGTTACTCGGCTTTTTCTCCTGCCCCCGTCCCTACGTCGTTACGGTTTGCGTTCGCAGTAATCTCCTGCGGGGTGGTCGACGTAGTAGTACCCGACCTCCTCGGTTTCGCTGCTGTTGTGGCACAAGTGATATCGCTCGGCAGTCTTGCCCAGCGGGTATCCGGCTCTGATCCGCTCCGCCGAAACGATCTTGGGCAGAAACACCGGGGTTGTTGACCCTTCGTACCGGGGCAGTTCCAGCTCTTCGTACTGTTCCCTGTCCGGCATTTGATCCGGATCGAATGGCACCCAGTAGCCGTAGAAGAGCTGCGGGTAGTAATAGTGGCACGCCTGGATGTCGGTCGATCCCTCGCTCAAACCGGCCGCGCTGACGATGCCAAGCCACTCCAGGCTGAGCGATTCGTCGTATTCCCGGGCGTAGTCGATCAGGCCGTCCTCCGTGGGCGGCCAGTCATGCCAATGCGCGTACTGGTGCTGGCTCTGTAATTCGAGGATTCGATAGGGTGGGACGTTGGCGTCCAGCAGCTCGTCTCCGCTCAAGTCCAGCCACTCGAGGATCCTGACGTACTGGTTCGGTGTTTGGTAGACCAGCTCGTTGTCGTCGTCTTGATGCACCCATTCTCGCAGCCGCTGGTACCGGTTGGCGATACGTTCTTCAAGGCGAACTCGGCATTCTGTCTCGAATCCTTCATTGCGCAGTTCCGCGTTGCCCCGGTTCAACGGCTCCGCCCAGTAGTCGCGGCAGTAGATCCCCGGGTTTCGCGGCAGCAGTAGGGAGCCTTCTTGAGTCGGCGCCGTGTCGTCGTCGTAGTAACCCAGGTGGCTGTTCCCGTGGAGTTTTGAGCGCCATAGGATCCGGTCCAGGTCATCCATGGTGTCGGGGTTCAGGCTGGCGAATACGCCGTAAACCACCGGCTCCATGTTGTTCAGGGCCCAGAACCTGCATCGCCGCCGATGCTCGTCGTCGGGAATGCGTGCGCCTTCCTGGGCCGTCGAGCGGTCCGCCTGAGCTTCACTGCCGTCCCGCCCGGTTTCGGCGTTCTGGCTTCCACCCCGTTGGGCCGCGGGTCCGGTGCCTTCAAGTGTCGGTAGCGGGTTCTCGTCCGTGTCTTCCCGGCTTCGCGAACCAGCTGACGCGACTTCGCAAACGTCATCTATGCCCGCGCGTTTCAGCGCCTGTTGTAATGCAACTCTTTCGAGTGCGTTCAGGTCGCCGGGGTTCTCCAACTGATTGATCACATCGTCAGGCAGCTCGGCGTCCTCCGCTGCCTGTATGCATTCCGACGGCGCCGCGTTGAAGAAATTGCAGGCTGTCATGATCATCGCGATCACAGCCAACCCCGCTATCCTCCTGCCAGTTGTCATTCCAGTTTTCGGCATTCTTTTCCTCGGCTTATTTGGCGCCAGCTCGGATGCGGTGTCGGGCTGTCTCTCGAAATTGTTCGGTGAACCTGCACGATGGGGTGTCCCAATAGCGGCTGCACCCCCAGAATTTGCGCGGGTTCGTCCGGAGAACGACCACCCCGGTCCAGCACTTCGGGCAAACCCTTGGTTGTACATTGCAGTCCGGGTTCGAGCATTTCGCAGTCTTTTTCTCGCCGTCGATCGTCACATAGCCCGAGCGGCAATTTGGGCACCGCGGGGCCAGGTATTTGCAAACTGGGCTATTGGTGCAGCGCAGGTTTTCGCCGCTCTGGGACCTGACCAACGCGCCGCGATTGCACTGCGGACAGCTCGGCGAGACGGATCCGACGGTCTTGATGTCCGGCGCTATCCTCAGCAACTCCCGCACGAACGGTGATGGCCTCGTCTGGTCGGCGATCAGGTAGACGCCCTTTCGCGCCCTGGTCAGCGCCACGTAAAACAGTCTTCGCTCCTCGGCATAGGGAAACGGGCTCTCTCCGGCCGGCGGCGATACGAGGTCGAGCAATGGATCGTCCGCTATCAGGCAAGGGAACCCGTATCGCTCGTCTGTGAGATCCAGAACGATCACGTAGTCGGCTTCCCTTCCTTTGGCGCTGTGCGCCGTGCTGAATTCTATCCCGTCTCTCTCGCGGCCTCGCCGGTTCCCCAGAGCAGCCCGGCTCGATTGGAACCTGCCCAGCACTAGCACCGACTCTTTGCCTTCAGGGTTCGCTTCCCGGATCATCGTCAGTGCCATGTTAACGCCGCTTTCCTGGTCGTTGGCGGCGATGACGGTTATCCCTTCGCCCCCCTCCTGTTGGTGAGCCGAGAGGCTCCGCTTGGTTTGTTCCGGATTGCGCTGCACGAACGCCGACGATGGGTCCAGGATGCCGTCGCCGAACCGGAATGTCCGGCTGAGGTTCACCCGTTCCGTGTAGCCCAGGTGCGTGTCGCATTCGTGGATCAGACTCACGTGGCTGCCGGCGAACCGGTAGATCGATTGCCAGTCGTCGCCGACCAGGAAGTACGCGATGTTCGTGCTCTTCAACGCGCTGACCAGTGCCATGCGTCCATCGGAAATATCCTGGAACTCGTCCACCAGCACGTACTGGTACGGGCTTTCCCACTTCTCGGTGCGGATAAGTTCCGCCGCCTGATTGATCAAGTCGTGAAAGTCGATGGCCTGCTCCTCGCGCAATAGCCGTTCGTACTCTCGCCTCGTATGGTTGAACAGTCGGCCGAAGCGCTCCGCCCGCCGGCGATCTTTGGCAAGCCTCATGCGCCGTTCGACCTCTTGCTCCGACAGGTCGGCGGATTTGACGTGGTGCAGGAAGGTGCCGAGCAGCCGGGACAGCACCGACAGTTTCTCGGCGGATAGTTCGTCAACAAGGTCCTCGATGGGGACCGGCGCGAGCTCGACGTCATGCTCCCGTAGGTGCTCCTCCAGGCTGGTCAGCAGGGTGCCGTCCCGGTGCTGCCAGCTGTAGGTTTCGAGCAGCGCGGTTCCGTGTTCGGCGTGCTGGGCGCGCTTCCACGCCACGCCCTCGGCGTATCCGGCCCATCCGCGAGGTGGCCTTCCGTCTTTGTCGAGGGCGAAGTGTTCGATGTAGATGGCGTCGTTGGGCAGGTAGAAGTCCGGCTCGTACTGGCGGTATTCGCTGGTGGCGGTATCGTGCTCGTAGCGTCTCTCGTATTCATACCGGATACCGTTTTCGGCCAGGAAGTTGGCGATCGTCAGTTCCTCGAAGCTCTTGACCATCTCGCCTTTGAACGTCCTGAGTTCCTTATCGCGCACGTGCTGTTCGTATTCCGCCAGTGTCTTGAAGTCGAACGGTTCGACGTATGCCGCCGGCGAATTGCCCACGAACTCGAGGATCGTTCTGGACAATCGAGCGTCATCTTTCATCCCGTCGACGATCCCATCGATGGCTTTCCCGTAAGCGAAGTCGTCCTGCGCCATCTTGGATATCGATGGCGCGGTGCCGCACTCCGATATGACCTTCATGCCGAACGAGTGGAACGTCGACACGTTCGCTCCCTTGAGGTCCTCCGGCAGTCGTTCGCGGATCTCCAACGCGGCTTTTCGGTTGAACGCCAGCGTCAGGACGGTTTCGGGCGCGACACCCTGGTTGCGTACCAGGTGGGCTATCTTGCCGACGATCACCGCAGTTTTGCCAGTGCCGGCGCCCGCGAGCACGAGTGTCACGTCCTCGTCGGTGGCGATGGCCTTTGCCTGCTCGTCCGTGAGGGCGTTGCGCAGCAAGTCCGCGGTTACCCGGATGATCCGCTCGGTCTCCTCAGCCAGCCGTACCCCGTTGGCCTCCTGCCTCCTTTCCTCGTCGGTGGTGGCGTCCGCGACAAAGTCGACGATGCCGAGGCTCCTGCGCTCGGGCTCGTCGAAGTATTTCCTCACTCGCTCGTCGCATTGGTCTTGGATCCGCTTCGCGCGTTCTCCGAGTGCCTGCGCGGTTGAGAACCGGATGTATCCTTTGGCCGAGAAAGCCTTTTCCAGAGTAGCTGCTTCCTCGTTGACCGTTGGCCCCAGTTCCTTGGCGCGCTGGGCTGCCGCCGCCGCCAGCTTCCTCTCGTGGATGTCGTGCGAAATGGCCTGTTGCAGTGCCGTCGATGCCGACTTCGAGAGACCATCCACCTCGATGGTCCGGTCGCCCGTGGTCTGGATCACGAGGGTGTTTGCCGTAATGCCCCTTTGCAGCATGGCGCTCGTCAGCGCCGACACGTCCACCGTCTCGTGCTCCGGGCCGGTCGGGCCTTCCAGCGTAACGGCTTTCCCGTCGTACCGCACGACTTTGCGGTGGGCGCGTTGGAGCAGGCGGCGATACCATGGCGTTTTCGCTTCGTGTGTTCGTTGTCTGCTCATTGCGCCGTCCCGTCGGCTGGGGTCAGCCGATGTTATCACCCGCGCCCGTACGTCTCTTGTTCCGTGCCTGTCCTATGCCGCGCCCAGAGCGCCTGGTTTCGGCTCTCCAGTTTCGGGTGGTGTTTGGGGCCATAAATCCCCGTGCAGACTGACTCGTAGTCTCTCCGTGTCTCCCTGCTGCGTCCTACGTTTTATTCGAGGGCAGCGGGCGGCGCCATTTCCTTGACAACCTTTCGCGCCGTGGCTATCGTCGTGAACGCCACAGTCGAGGCTCCGGCGCTCTGCGCCACCTCAAATTATGCGGGTTTGACCGCCCTGGTAGGCATTCGTGCCTCCTAGCGGAACTCGCATTTGGAGCCGGCGACTGTGGCAAGAAGCCTATCCAGTGGCCGCTAGGGGGTTCCAGATGCGGATTTCCCCGCAACTCCTGTGTCCCGCCACCAGTCCCGGTGGCGCCCCCCGTTCAAGCCGGCCGCACTGCACCAGATTGGCTGTGCCTGCGCCTTCGGCATCGTGCCTGTTTCGTAGCGCGGTATTCCCAGAGAGCGGAAGCCCGCTGCGTCGGACGATCCTTCCCGGCGATCTCACCTTTCGTTCCGCATCTCTGGCGTCTGCCGGGACCGTGATCCCGAGGGTTTGTGCGCGGCCATTCCGATTGTTTGACTGGGAGGAAACATGGGGATCGCGTCGAAACTGCCCGTGGCCACTTGGGTCGGGATCGGGTATATCGTCGTATTGGTCATTCTGCTGGTAGCCGCGCCGATTGCGGGAGCCGTTTGGGGTGGTGCGGGAGCGGTCGTATTGGTGCCCTACTTGTTCATTGCGAGCGCCCGGGCGAACACCCGGTGGTTTCAGGGTGCGCAGGCAAGTCTCGCGCCTGGCGAAACGGTTCGGTACGCGTGGAAATCTGGGTTCCCGTCGATGGGGGAGAAGTGGGTCGTTATCACCACGGAGAGGTTGCTGGTCCCGAGGCCGATGATATTTGGCCGGCGGGTGCGCTCGGTCCCGTTCTCCGAGATTTACTTGGCAGACACCTCCGAGCGGGTCTTCGGTATCGGCGCTTACGGCGGTGGTCTTATCTTGGGGACGACCCTGTCCAGTCGTTCGCTTGAGGTGGACCTCGTGAACGGTGACGTGGTCAAGGTCACGGCGCCACGCCCGCAGGTGTTGCGTCAGCAGCTGGTCGATGCCGTCTCCGACTGGGCGCAGCGTCAAACGCCGTGATGCTGTTCGCCGCCGCGCCTTTCTGCTCTTTGTCGGTGAAGCCGAGGCCGATACGGGCGTCAGTACGCCAGTATTTCCAGTCACTACGTCTACCCGCCGCGGTGAGCCTGTCCTCCTCCTCTTCGGGGTCAGACTGAGCGACGGCTGGCTGGGCAGCAACGAATTGCGGGATACATACGAACGCCGGCGCGAGGGCAACGCCCCACAAGGTGCCGCGGGCGCAAAGCCGCACATTCCGATTTCAGGACGTGCTGAAGAAGCGAACCAGGGCGAGACGCTCCAAGGAAATACGCCATGAGAATCGCGATCAAGTTAGGGCTGGCGACGGTCATCGCCGCAATGATGGTTTGGACGTTGGCATGCGGCGCCGAGACGGCGGGAGACCGACCACCGGAGCCGGAACTGCGTGAATCCGAAACCATACTGGAGGCCACCGCGACAGCACCAGCCACCGAAGAGCAACCGACTCGACCAGACGCGACCGAAGTCAGGACGAACAGTACGGAGGTGCGAGGGACGCTGATACCCACACCGGAGGTCCAGACTGACGGCGGGACGAACCGGGCCGTGACCGAAGAGCCCAGTCCAACGAGAAGGGACGGTGAGGTATACGTGGCGCCAAAGCACGTACCGACCGAGACGCCGACACCGAACCCGACACCGACACTGGACGCCGGAGTACAGCCGGAGACGGTATGGGACCGCTACAGCCGGGAGGAATACCTCGCGCTGATACCAGACCCAGCACCGGGCGTGTCGTGGGGACAGGTCATCCCAACGGGAGAACGATACGAACCCGACGTGACCCCGGACGGCATGAAGCGTGAGCCACACTCAACGACCGGGGCAGAACGCGAAATGGCACTTCAACTGGAGCCCAAGATGGCCGAAGCGGTCACACGGACGGAGGCCTCATTCCTAGGAGACGCCAGATTGGGCGGGTCGGACGTCTACGCGAAGCGGATTGTCAGGCAATGGGAGTGGGTACACCCGGAGATCCCGCTGGCGCGAATGATCGTGGAGGCCGAGCTGTACCTAAGCCGGACGTCACCGACCCCGCGCACGGTATGGCGCGGAGGAGCGCACTTCATCATGAAAGACACGTACAGGAAGGCCGGGACTCGCTGGCAGACCGTGTACGAGCCCGAGCTGATCGGCCCGGTGGTCGTCGAGGAGACGACGTGCGAGGGGACACTGATGCCGTACGGGATAAGCGGCAGGTTTGGCCACACGTGCAGCCCGTAGGCCAGCGGGTTGATTGAGCGCGTCGGAATGGCCGGAAGAGGATTACAACCGCGGCAGTGTGATCCTGCTGAAGAACGGTTGCCCGCAGCACCCGCCCGAAACGACAAGCGAGAAAGGAAAAGAACCAAGCGATAACCGTATTGCCATCTGGCTCGGCCGGTCAGGATGAAGAAAAATGTCCCGCACGCTGTGGTCCGGTCTGTGACGCGTCGCGTTCAACAGCCAGGCCATCGGCTATGGCGCGACCTGGCAGGATGCGGCCTACAGAAGGGATTTCTCTACTGCGATTCGGGCCAGCCAAGGTGGCAAAGGGCTGCCTGCCGGCGGGTTTGGTATTCACGGACCAAACTGTGCCGATCGGGGTTTCGCTGGGCGTGCTAACCGTGCTCGCCGGTTGGCGATAGCAGCGGTCCGGTATCCACACGATCTAGCTGTCGCCCAACGCGCGGAGCGGCCTTGGTTGCGCCTCGATTGGTGTCCGCCATGGAATTCCCGCCTTACGCCCTGTCAAGCCGAATGGTTGCCTCTCCGCGCGCCCGGGGCCGTCCTGTGACCCCGCGCGGGCCACGAACTGTCGTCTCGGTGAGGTTCCGGGTGTGGGTTTCCAACAGGGGCGTCAGAGCATCGGTCGCTGGGTTGGCGGAAACTTCAGATGGAGCCCCGCGCGTCCTTGCGCCTGGGTCCGGCTCGGTCACGATGACATTCTCTCCAAAGCGGCGTGACCGGTGGTTACTTCGTCCCATAGTGGCGCGGCTGGAGACGGGATTGCCAAGCGTTACACTGACCACTGTTCAGATCCGCGTGGTCAACCTTTCAACTGGTTCCTTCTCCTGTTCCGCCTTTGGTTACGTATGTTTTCCAGTAGCGTCTGTGCCTCGTCACGCAGTCGTGGCAGCGGGTCTGACCTTCGGGCCTGGGTTTGCCGCAGTCGCGGCACAGGGCTAGCGAGTCGCGCTCGGCCCTGAGCTTGGCCTGTTTTTCGCGTCGCCGTTTTTTGTAGGCCTCGCTGCGGGTCCTCTTCGGTGCCGGGCGCACTTCTTGCACGTGCACTTGCGCGGATGGGCTGCCAGTCGACTTCACGCTGGTGTCGAGGTCTGGTTCTATCGGGAGTTCCGCTTGAGTCGCGAGTTCGGCTTGACCCGGGAGCCCTTCGCGTAACTGTTCAGACTTGAGGGGATCTGCGGGGTTTTCGGCCCGTCACGAAGTGGGAGCCAAGTACGGAAACTCTCCAATGGGCGGATTGGATCCCCTCAAACGTGAACAGTTACCCCTTCGCTGTCGGCTTGACTTGCGGGTTTAGCCTTCTTGTGCTTAGGTGACCGCGGCTTCCCTGCTTTCGATGTTCTGCGCCGCTCGCGTAGGGCAATCACGAATGTGGATTCGAAAGTGCGCTCTTTAGAAATCCCTGCTTCGCCACACCAATCCCCGCGCACTTCTTCGGTGGATTGGGGCTTATGGATCTGTGCACACAGGAAACCCAAGGCATTGCATCAACCGTCCCAGTGCATGACAACCTTCATTGGATTTGGTGAACTTGGTCGACAAACTGGATGAGCAGGATGTGGTGAAAAACCGAAAGGTCCTCGGTCGACCACAGCGGATTTCCGAGCAAGTTGTATGTCGAGTGATTGGATAAGATCAGGGAGTACCGCGGCTTCCGTGACTTTCCTATGTTTGCTTGGTGCTTCAAAGCGCGCGCTCTTTTTCTGCCGATTACCCGGAGCAAAGCATCTTCTACTTCTTCGAGCGTTTCGTCTTTTTCCCGTGCTACTCTCGCGATGGTCTCTTCCAAGCGGCGGTTGCTGGCACTGATCGTCCATTTCCTCATGTCTGGTACCGAGGTTATTTCAACCAAAGTCTCCTCGCCGTCGATCAACGCGGCGTAATCAGGAAACTCGTTGGCACCGTTCGGGTGTTGTCTATCTTCGGCGACACGGTGTCCGGAGGCCGACAGAAACTTGTAAGCGAGTTCCCAAGCGGCCCGTTCTGTATATTCCTGTTGTTTCAGGACCGGAGCTTGTGCAGCCAGAGGCATCGCTCCCTCCCGAGGTACGTAAGCGGCGAATGACGGGTCGATTGGATTGTTCAGACACAGATGAACTCCGATTTCGGGAGCGGAGATATCCAAACATTGTTCCAAGACAGCCAAGGATGTGGTGCCGGAACTCGTGGAAATATGGATCGACTTACTGACCCGTCCGAGGGATTTGTCGTCCAAGCGGGGCAACCTCTCCGGGAACGTTGCTAGTTGTTTCCTGACCCGTTCCTTAGCGCCTTTCGTGTAGAAAATGGTCACCGAATCGACACCATGCGCGAAACCGGGGTCGCTCTCGTTATATTGATAGAGGTCCCGGATCGCAATCTCAAGGCCACCAGATCCGTCAATTGGCATTGATTCGGGGTGGGTCCCAGCTTGTTCTAGTGTGTACCAAGTGCGGTAGTCATAGAATATCTGCACGATCCGCAGGATTTCCGAAGGCGAACCCTGAATCGCCAGAGGACGCCGCGAGAGATCGGGATGGTCGTTGTCCACGATGTACGTTTGGGCTCCGCGCGGGGGGAAGAAGGGCAAATTCATAGGGTTGTTCATCATTTCAAGCTAACCCATGCGAGTTTATTCGACGCTCAGGCTCTGCGACCGGGCTGTCTATCTTCAACGTTAAGGGTAACATGAAACTGTGGTTTTTCAGGGCGCATTGCCGCACCTACTGATGCGTGAGCGAACAGCTAAACCAATCCCTTACGTCATTCTCGCGAAAGCGGGAATCCAGTAAGGCCGGGCGGAAGGAACCCGGGTTTAGATAATCGTTCACGCATCAGTAAAACGCTACCCAACAAAGGCGGTTGGCTCAAATGTAATGCTACCGAAAATGCGGAGGCAGCCACGCTGTTGACGGCATGTTCCGGATATCCAGCGCCGCACCTCTGCAATAAGCCATTTCGTCCAGAGGAGCGAAGGCGTATTAGTGCGAATCACGCACCTGATCTCATAGGGGCGGACCGGGTTTGAGACGTGTTTCGTAGATCAGGTGGCGTCTGGCGTGGTGACCTGCCGGATTTCCTTCAGGACTTTGGCCTTGGCCTTTGCTCGTTGTCCGTACTGGCGGTGCTTGCGCGCGCAGTCCGGACAGCGGGTCTGGTCTTCAACGCTGACTTTGCCGCAATCGCGACAGAGGCCGAGCGATGCGCGTTCTGCCCTCAGGGACGCTTCTTTCTCGCGTCGCTTCTGTTTGTACGCTTCGCTGCGGGTCCGCTTGGGCTGCTGGTCCGTACCTCGGTGTTCCTGTTCGACGATTTCTTGCCGGATTTGCTCCGTCAGCTCCGTGTAGTCGGTCCGCAGACGGGGTTTCATGCCTTGCGCCCGCCGTCGATTTTCGGCGTACTGCAGGCTATAGGCGCGCTGTTTTTCAGCGCAATCCGGGCAGCGGGTTTGTCCTTCGATGGCTTTGTTTGGGCAGGATTTGCAAAGGCCGAGTTCCTTGCGCCGTTGCGCGTTCTCTTTGGCGAGAACCTGTTTGCGTTCGCGCTTTTGCTCTTCAGTTAGCGGCGGCTTGGGATGCTTGGGAGCGGTCTCCTTTTGGGCGGGTTGCTTGCGCTTCCGGTGTTTGGTAGGTTTTGCACCCGGGGGATGCTTCCGTTTCTTGCTGCTTGGCCGTTCGTAATGGATGTGATCTGCAAAAAGTTGTGTTTTTAAGGCGTTTATCCCCTTCCACTGGGGGAGAGAGTTTTATGCTAAAAGCCCACAGCCTGCCCGTCGCCGCGGGGATCCGACGCGCCGGTGAGCACTCCACGACGGCCGTCGCGGACTATCAGTTGCACGCAACCGTGGTAACCGCCCAGCGAATTCTGCACCACGTTGTGCCCCATCCGCTTTAGATCTCGGATGGTGTCGTCCGGCATCCCCATTTCCATGCGCAACTCGCCGGGACGATTCACCGTCGCGGGATCGGTGCCCGGGAAACTGAACCAGCGCGGCGATTCCACGGCGTCCTGGGGTTGCAGCCCGCCGTCGATCAGTTTGGTGAGCATCTGTATGCCCACCTGGGGTTGAAGGTCGCCGCCCGGTGTGCCGCCCACTATGGACACCTCGCCATTCACCGTAGTGAGGTAGCAATTTAGGGTGTGCATCGTGCGCTTGCCGGGGGCGATGACGTTGGGGTGATCCGGTTCCAGGCTGAAGCCTCGGCCGCCCCGATTGTTGAACAGGACGCCGGTTCCGGGAGCCACCACGCCCGAGCCGAAGCCGTTGGACAGGCTGTGAATCCAGCTGACGGCGTTGCCGGCTCCGTCTGCCACGCAGAAGTACGTGGTATCGCCCAGGCCGTTGGTGGGCACCAGCGGACGAATCTCGGCCCCGGCCTGGAACGGGTGAATCTGCTCCCGGCGCATATCGGCGTATTCGGTGGAGAGCAAACCGTCGAGAGGCCATTCGACGAAATTGGGGTCGCCGGCCAGCCGGTTGCGGTCGGAGTACGCGATTTTCTTTGCCTCCACCAACAGGTGGATTGCATCCGCGGAGTTCGGCGTCATGGATGTAATGTCGTGTCCAGCAACGATGTTCAGCATTTCCAGCAGCAGGAACCCTTGGGACGGCGGCCGTGTCTGGTACACGGCATGCTGCCGGTACGTCGTGCTGATGGGTTCGCACACGTCGGCCTGCTGTCCGGCAAAATCAGATTCCGTGAACAGTCCTCCGTCGGCGGTGGCTTGATTCAGTCCAGCCACCAACTTCGTCGTCAGGTCGCTGCGGTAGTAGGCGTCGGCGCCCCCTTCCGCTACCCGGCGCAGGGAGTTAGCGAGGTCAGGATTGGCCAGGATTTCGCCTTCTCGCGGTGGCCGCCCGTTTTGCAGGTAAATGTCAGCGGTGGCGGTGTGGCGGGCCAGCAGCTCGGCGCTGCCGGCAAACGAGCGGGCTATGCCGGACGGCACGGGGAACCCTTGCTCGGCGTACCGAATGGCCGGGGCTATCAGGTCTGGCATTGGTATGGTGCAAAAATTACGGTGCATGGCCTCCCATGCGGCCGCTTCGCCCGGCACAGACACGGAGTGCGGGCCGGTTATGGGCATCAGCGCCAAACCCTGGTTCCGGTAATAGTCAGCCTCTGCCCCGGAGCCGGCCACGCCGCTGCTGTTGATGTTGGTGACTTTTCGGGAAGCGGCGTCGTAGGCCAAAATGAACGAGTCTCCACCCAGCCCGCATTTGGGCACAAGCGTAACCGCTTCCACGGCTGCTACAGCCAGGGCAGCGTCAAACGCAGTCCCGCCATCCTGTAGGACGCGCAGACCGGCGGCGGCGGCCAGCGGAGAATCCGAACACACTATGCCATTCTGGCCATGCACGGCGCTGCGGGTGAGGTTGGTGATGGACATGGTTTTGGCCTCCGTTTAGTTAGATGACGGTCAGTGGTACGCCTACACGCCAGCGATGGCATTATAGTGCAGGCGCGCCGCTCCACCATACCACTCCGTCTTTTCCTTCCACCTGGTCCGCGAGCATCTGTGCCTTGCTACCGTTCGGTGGAACCTTCGCCTCGGCGGCGATTTCCGCCAGCGGAACCAGCGCGAAAGCGCGCTCGGCTAGGCGGACGTGCGGTATCTGCAAGTCGGGGTCGGCAATGCTTACAACCTGGTTCCCGTAGAGCAGGATGTCCGCGTCGATCAAGCGTGGTCCCCAACGATAGGACTCGGTGCGCCCGATGCGCGCTTCCACGTCTTTGCAGACGGTGAGCAAATCCACTGGAGCGAGCGTCGTCTCGAAGGCGGCAACCAGGTTGAGGAAATTGGGCTGTTCGGCCACCGCCCATGGTTCAGTTTCATAAACTGAAGAACAGGACACCAGGTGCATATCGTCTTGGCTGTCCAACAACTCGATCGCCTCGGTCAGAGCCGCCAGTCGGTCGCCCAGGTTGCCACCCAAACAAAGATAGGTGATTACTGGTTGGGCCATACGTCCGGCCTCCAGTCTCGCACGATGGCGTCGGTCATCCTGGCAACGCGCGTCATCTCCTTCACGTCGTGGACGCGCACTATGTCCGCACCTCCGGCTATGCTCATGGCCACGGCCGCGGCAGTGCCCTCCAACCGTTCTTCGGGAGGAAGGTTGAGAATGCGGCCTATGGTGGACTTGCGGGAAACGCCCAGCAGCAGCGGATAATCCAGCGCCTTCAGCTCCCGCATTCGGCGTAGCAGTTCCAGGTTGTGATCGGCGGTCTTGCCGAACCCGATGCCCGGATCCAGGATGATGTTCTGGCGCAGGACCCCGGCAGCCTCGGCAATGCCGGCGATCCGGTTCAGGCCGGCCATAACGTCAGGTACCAGGTCGTTGTACCGGGCCTCGGCTTGGTTGTGCATCAGCACGGCAGGAACTCCGGACGCCGCGATGACGGGCGCCATTGCCCCGTCGGCCAGGCATCCCCAGACGTCGTTGATGACTGATGCCCCAGCATCGACAGCGCGCCGGGCCACGGCAGCCTTGTAGGTGTCCACGCTCACCGGAATGCTGACGGCTTCGCAGATGGCAGACAACGCGGGGATCAGTCGGGCGATCTCGTCCGCAGCAGAAATTGGCTGGCTGCCCGGCCGAGTGGACTCTGCCCCTACGTCGATGATGTCGGCGCCGTCCGCTTCCATTTGCAGAGCCAATTCAACCGTGGCTTGAGGGTCGTCGGAGAGACCGTCTCCCGAGAAAGAGTCGGGCGTGAGATTGATGACGCCCATGACGTAAGTGCGACGTCCCCAGATCAGCGGCTCGCCGACGGCCATGGTAAGCGCCGGATTGATTTGATCTATAGTCTGGTCTGATGGCAAGGGAGCCGCCCTCCAATCCGCAAGCAGTGTGCGGCGAATGCTATTATACCGGCGAATCGACACGTTGAGGTTGCCGCATGGGTGGCCGAACAGGATTTCCGCCGGAGGCCGATTTGACCACGACGAATGAAGCGACCAATGAATCGAACGGCGACGCTAAGCTGGAACACTTGCTGGAACTCAGCGAGCAGGCCGCGCTGGGCGGTGGGCAACGCCGAATCGAACAGCAGCATCAGCGGGGCAAGAAAACGGCTCTGGAGAGGCTGCAACTGCTGATGGATCCTGGAACATTCCAGGAAATCGACCGGTTCGTCACCCACCGGACGACAGACTTTGGCCTGGATGGCCGCACTTTCCTGGGCGACGCAGTGATCACGGGTTACGGCAACATCGACGGACGCCAGGTGTTCGCCTATGCTCAGGACTTCACGGTTTTCGGCGGATCGCTTTCGGAGGTGGTGGGCCAGAAAATCTGCAAGGTCATGGACCTTGCTGCCAAGACCGGATGCCCGATGATCGGCATCTGCGATTCCGGCGGTGCTCGCATCCAGGAAGGCGCGTTGAGCCTGGCGGCCTACGGTGACATCTTCCTCCTCAACACCCTGTATTCGGGAGTGGTTCCGCAGATTTCGGTCATTATGGGTCCGTCGGCAGGCGGCGCCGTTTATTCTCCGGCCATCACTGACTTCATTTTCATGGTGCGCGGTACGGGTCAGATGTACATCACTGGGCCGGATGTGGTGCGTACCGTGACTGGCGAGGACGTAACCCACGAGCAGCTGGGTGGTGCCGACGCCCACGCCGCCCGGAGTGGCGTGGCGCATTTCGTGTCCGACACGGAGGAAGAGTGCCTGGAGGAACTCCGACGGCTTATCTCTTTCCTCCCTCTGAACAACCTCGACGATCCACCGTCCTATCGCACCGCGGATCCAGCGGCCCGGACCGATGAGGTTCTGCGTGAGCTTGTGCCGCCGGAGCCCAACCGCCCCTACGACATCCGCGAGATCATCTACCACATCGTGGACGACGAGGACTTTATGGAGGTGCAGGCCGGCTACGCTCCCAACGTGGTGGTCGGATTCGGGCGCATGGCCGGCCGTACGGTGGGCTTGGTAGGCAATCAGCCAGCCTTTCTGGCTGGAGTGCTGGACATCAATGCTTCCGCGAAGGCCGCCCGATTCGTGCGTTTCTGCGACTGCTTCAACGTGCCCCTCGTCACGCTGGTGGACGTGCCAGGCTTCATGCCCGGTACGGAGCAGGAGTACGGCGGGATCATCCGCCACGGCGCCAAGCTGATCTACGCCTACGCCGAAGCGACGGTGCCCAAGGTCGCGCTCATCACGCGCAAGGCGTACGGCGGCGCTTACATCGTGATGAGCAGCAAACACCTGCGCTCCGACGTCAACCTGGCTTGGCCCAGCGCGGAGATCGCCGTGATGGGACCAGATGGCGCGGTCAACATCATCTACCGCGAGGAGATAGGCAACGCCGACGACCCCGACGCGCGGCGGGCCGAGCTCATCGCCGACTACCAGGAACGCTTTACCAACCCATACGTGGCGGCCAACCGCGGCTACCTGGACGACGTCATTGACCCGGCTGCAACCCGTCCAACCATCATCAGAGCCCTGGAGATGCTCCAGAACAAGCGGGACACCCTGCCGGCCAAAAAACACGGCAACATACCGCTATAATGGTGGCATAGTGGCACGGCAGCAAGATGATCGCGACGGGTGGATTGGAATTCCAAGCGTCCCACCTCAGCGGATCGGGCAGGCGTTTGTCTCGTTTTACCTCGCGATAGGCGGTGCGGTCGCCGTTGATGTACTGTTGATTACCCACAATCACAGGCCGACGACATGGCAATTATTGGCGGAAGCGGTATTCGACGATGGAAGCCAAATCGCGGCTTGGGCGCTTGCGGCGACTTGGCCGATTATGGAGGTGATGAGAATGGTACTGGCAGGAATATGGGAAGCTCGAATGCGCCGCCGAACCCGTGAGGAGGTCAATCGGCGCTGGCGGGAGTGGCTCCAGCGTCGAGACCAAGCAGTGGCGCGAGGAGAACCTTTTACGGAGCCGGCGCCCGACGAAGAAGACAACGGGAGACAGTCATAAATGGAATTCGGCGTTTTCTACCAAATCCCTTGTGGGGAAGGCCAGACACCCGCTGATCGTTATGCCGACGTAATGGCGCAGGTCCAGTTGGCGGACCGACTCGGCTACGATATGGCATGGCTGGCGGAGTTGCACTTTGCCCGGAGCTTTTCGGTGATGCCGGCGCCGCTGCTCATGGCCTCCGCTTTGTCTCAGACCACCGAGCGCATCATGCTGGGCACGGCGGTGAACCTGCTGCCGTTGCATCACCCTTTGCGGATTGCTGAGGAAGTGGCTACGTTGGATGTGCTGTCGGGCGGCAGGGCCGTTTTCGGTATCGGCCGCGGTTCGAACCCTAATCATTATCGTGGCTATGGCATCCCCATAGAAGAGCGTAATGACCGGTTTGTAGAGGGCCTGGACATCGCGTTGCGGGCTTGGACCGAGGATGAACTGGACTATCACGGCCGGTTCTATCAGGCAGAGGGAATTCGCCTGGAGCCCAAACCCATTCAGCAGCCCTACCCGCCGGTGTACATCGCCTCCAACGGGGCCGATACTTTCCCGCTGGTGGGCAGCCTGGGCCACAGCATCTTGGTGACGCCGCTGATCATTACCGTGCAGGGAGTGAGCGACGGGCTTGCGGCCTATCGCGAAACCCTGGCGGAACACGGACACGACGCGTCACAGGCGAAGGTCGTGGTCAACGTGCCGGTGTACGTGGGCGAAACTGCCGAATCTGCCAGGACGAGTTTCGCTCCCACGGTCAACAACTACCTCGGCACCCTTCGCAGCATGCAGAACAACTCACGCGGTTCCGGGCGTGCCTTTCAGATCGAATACGACGACTTGTACCACGAACTGGGCGCCATCGGTACTCCCGAACAAGTGATAGAGCGGCTTGAGGGGTTTCAAGAACGGTACAACCCCCAGGAGATCATGTGCTGGTTTAACATCGGCGGTATGCTGACTAACGAAGAGGTCGGCCGTTCCATGCAGCTTTTCGCCGATGAAGTGATGCCCCATTTCCGCAGCGGCAAGTGATTGCTCTAGGCCCAAATGAGCGGCAAGAATGACACGGGCTCTCTCTTTGAGCACGGGCAGCGTCAAAACGCCCGTGCATCTGCGCCTCTGGCCGAACGGATGCGACCGGCGACCTTCGACGAGTTCGTGGGACAGGAGCACATCCTGGCCGAGGACAAGGTGCTCCGCCGTGCCATCGCCAACGACCGGATCCCGTCAATCCTGTTCTGGGGGCCGCCAGGTTCCGGCAAAACCACCCTGGCGCGATTGATTGCAACGGTCACGCGGGCGCATTTTGAGCCGGTGTCGGCAGTGTCCGCCGGCGTCGCAGACTTACGGAAAGCGGTGGCGGGTGCGCAGGAACGGCGAGCTTTTTATCAGCAGCCCACCATCCTGTTCGTGGATGAAATCCACCGGTTCAACAAGGCGCAGCAGGACGTGATCCTGCCGCACGTCGAAGATGGCACCATCGTCTTTATAGGCGCGACCACGGAAAACCCATCCTTTGAGGTCAACGCGCCGTTGCTGTCCCGCTGCCGCGTGTTCACACTCAATGCTTTGGAGCCCGGGCACGTTGAAACCATCGTACTCCGCGCCTTGCAGGACGAAGAGCGTGGTCTGGGGATGTCGAAATCCAGGCTGGAGCCGGAGGCGTTGACCCACCTGGTGAACATCGCCAACGGCGACGCTCGTGTCGCTTTGAACGCCCTCGAGATGGCCACCGTAGCCGCCGAACCTGATCCGGGCGGTATGCGGATGGTGTCGGTTGACGCGATTTCCGACGCCTTGCAACGCCGTACACTGGTGTACGACAAGGCCGGCGACAGCCACTACGACACTATATCGGCATTCATCAAGTCGGTGCGGGGTTCGTCTCCGGACGGCGCGCTCTACTGGCTGGCGCGAATGCTGGAGTCGGGCGAGGACCCCATGTTCATCGCCCGCCGGCTTGTGATCCTTGCCGCCGAGGATATTGGCTTGGCCAACCCGGGCGCACTCCCCGTTGCCGTCGCCGCCCAGCAGGCCGTGCATTTCATCGGCCTGCCTGAGGGCCGAATTCCGCTGGCCGAGGCCACGGTGTATCTCGCCACGTCGCCCAAGAGCAACGCCGCATACCTGGCGCTGGAACGGGCGCTGGAGGACGTGCGCAACACATCGAACGAGCCGGTGCCGCTGCACTTGCGCAACGCGGTCACCGGATTGATGCGAGGCATGGGCTATGGCTCAGGCTACAAGTACAGCCACGACTACGAAGGTCATTTCGAGCCGCAGAAATACCTGCCGCCCCAGCTCTCTGGCCGACGTTATTACGAGCCTTCCGACCAAGGCTCGGAAGCCGCCATTGGAGACCGACTACGCCGCTGGTGGGGCGATGACCGTGGAGACCGTGGATCACAGTCCTGATCCGTCGGAACGCGGGGCTGTATAAACTTGCACCAGTTGGGGCACGGTCAGGTTGGGACGCCAGGAGAGGTCCACCACGGCCCTAACCTGCCAACCGACAAAAGTGTGCTGCCCGAGTACCGATGGCATCAGGCGGTCGGGCACCGGCAGCCGGAAGGCCCAATCTGTGCGTTCGCCCGCGTTCTGCAATGCTGGGCGTTGCAAAACCTGTCGGCTCTCCACCACGCGAGCCTGCTTGTGGCCGGAACGCTCCCACCGCACTAGTTCCACACGCAACTCCCGCGCTTTGACCGCCGAGCGCGTTTCAACCGTCAACTCTCCTTCGATTGTCCCGCCGTTGGGAACCATGCCGGAGTTAAGTGCCAGATCCATATCTAGGCTGCGATAACTCCGCGATGCAGAAGGTCTCTCCGGCAGTCTTTCACCCCCGATGTGTGTCGCATCGGGATGGGCAAACACCACGAATTCCTGGCTGTTCTCGCCAACTCTGCCAATGGCCAGGTTGGCCAAAATGCCTTCCCGTTTCGGCGCCCAATCAGACTTGGCGAGAATTGACGCCGCAAGTTCCCAGGTTATCTGGGCGTACTTGCCCTTTACCGTGGGGGGCGCCGGCGCCGGGAGCCGCAGCTGAACCGGGTATCTGTGGACGATGCCTGCTTCCAACTCGGTGTCCTCAAGAAATACGTGGTCAACGTGGTCCGGAATCCCGAATCGGGACCGGGTCCGGCGTCCCGGATGCATCATCTGTGGCACTGCGTCTCGGGCCGAATCTATGCGTAGTACTTCGGTCTGCGTCAGCCGGACGAAACCCGCGGACGCCAAAAATGACGAACGCGGTGTCACGGCAATCTCCGCTTCCACCAAGTCGCCGGGATACAACGGGCGGGAGCCGATTGACACCGAGATTTCGGCGGCAGGTGATGAGGAGCGGCGTAACATCGGCGACAATCAGGGTCACGGCCTGCCTTGCTCGAATACGGGGGGTGGACCCTTGCTTCAGCCACCGCGAATGGCCGCCATCGCTTCATCCGCCGTAACGATGTCTGCCTGCCGATTCAGGATACGGGAAATTAGAAAATCATGCACGTCCGGCTCGCTGTCTGCGCAGCAATCCTCGACGATGTACAGCCGGTAATCGCGGTCGGCAGCAAAGCGCGTGGTGGACAGCACTACGCCACTGGTGGCGTAACCCAGCAGGATAATGGTGTCGATGTTGTTTCCCGTAAGCGCCACGTCAAGGCCCGTACCGAACAGTGCGTTGACGCGGTGCTTCCCCACGACCACCTCACCCTCCCGCGGCTGGACATCCGGGTGTATCACGGCCAGCGGGTCCAACACCGCTGGCTGACTGGATGCCTTGCGCGCGCTGAACGTCTTGTTCCGCGCGCTGATCTCGGGATAGCCGGGCCGGAAAACGGTAGCGCAGTAGCACACCATCAACCCGGCCTCTCGCGCAGCGGCCTGCAACCCGACGGTGCGGGCGACGACGCCTCGCTCCACGGCGTGGGGCAGGTTGCCCATCGCCTCGGCGTAGAAATCAGCGATGAGCAGAGCGGTGGTATCGCGGTTGATGGTGAAATCTGCCATGTCCGACCTCTACGTGGATGCCGCCAGTCTCCGTACTGTCCCATTCACTCGCGACAACGCTTCGTCAACGTCGGCGGACGATATGTGGCGGTGGGTCACCATGCGTAGCGACTGGTCCCTGCTGTGGCTGACCAGCACACCGTCCGCACGCAGCGCGGCGATCACTTCCCGGGCCTCGCCGACCTTATCGCGGTCAACTTCAAAGATCACGATGTTCGTGTGGATGCTGTCTGCGTCCACCGTTAGGCCGTCGATATTGGCCAGACCGGCGGCCAAACGCCGTGCGTTGGCGTGGTCGTCCGCCAAGCGTTCCACCATGGTGTCCAGGGCCACCAGTCCGGCGGCTGCCAGGACTCCGGCCTGACGCATTCCACCGCCCACCATTTTGCGCCACTTGCGAGCCCGGGTGATGAATTCCTCAGAACCACACAACACCGACCCCACCGGGCAGGACAGAGCCTTGGAAAGGCAGAAGCTCACGTCGTCAACGTCCTTGGTCAGCTCGGAGGCTGGAACCTCCAGGGCCACCGCCGCGTTGAAGATCCGCGCTCCATCGAGATGCACCGCCGCGCCCGCAGCGTGAGCAACGTCCACTACGTCCTTGGTGTCTTGAGGAGTCATAACCCCGCCGCTGCACCTGTTATGGGTGTTCTCCAGGCAGACGAGGGTGGTGGCTGGGACGTGGATGTTGGAGGCATCGCGGATGGCAGCCTGCACGTTTTCGGCGGATATGCGCCCGTTGGCGTCGTTGGACACGAGGCGGATCTGGGCGCCGGAGAGGGCAGACGGGCCGCCGGACTCGTTCCAGAACATGTGGGCTTCTTGGCCCATGATCATCTCGTCGCCGCGGCTGCACCACGCCAAAGCCGAGATCAGGTTGCTCATGGTTCCGCTGGCGGTCAGCAATCCCGCTTCCTGCCCCATCATCTCTGCTGCGCGCTCTTGCAAGGCATTGATCGTTGGGTCTTCGCCAAAGACATCGTCCCCGACTTCCGCCGCCGCCATCGCTCTGCGCATCTCGTCGGTGGGGTGTGTAACGGTGTCGCTCCGCAGATCAATAGCAGCCATATAGCCTCCTGGTGGGCAGGTTTTAGTATCGGTCTAGTGGGCGTCATTCTAGCACCAACGCTGCGCCGGCACTACCGGGCCGCCGATGTGCCTGGGCAATCGCGCTTCCGGCCCCGCCAAAAACGCGCCATGCCTCCAAATACTGAAAAATCTTTCCATCCAGCCAATCCTGCTTCTGATAATCAATCCCCCAAAACGGTGACGCCGCCCAGTTGACCAAGCCGGCACGCCTGTTCTATCATAACCTTACTGCTAGCAAAAGGTTCAATAACAACGACGTTGAGCAAGCTCCAAAACCTGCTATCATAATCCACGGATTCGGTCAATACGCCATCGCACGGAGGCGACGTTATGCGGCAGAGCGCGGTCAGCTTTATCACCAAGGGTTTGACCCTGGAGGGCATTATTGCCTTTCCGGACGGCGAGGGACCGTTTCCGGGTGTTGTAATGTGCCATCCTCACCCGTTGATGGGTGGCAACATGGACAACAACGTGGTCGTGGCAGTTACGTTCGGACTTGCCGACGCCGGTATCGCGTCTCTGCGGTTCAACTTCCGCGGCGTGGGCAACAGCCAGGGAGAACACGCCAAGGGAGAGAAGGAACACCAGGAAACCCTGATGGCAATGGAGTTCCTGGGAGCGCTCCCCGATGTTGACGACGACCGCATCGGCTTGGGCGGATACTCGTTCAGCACCCGCGTCATCTGCAACCACAATCAGCTTTACAAAAAGCCCAGGGCCATCGCGCTGGTCGCGCCGTCCATCGAGGCGATCACCGGCACCCCGTTGCAGAAAGACAAAACGCCTCGGCTGATCATCACCGGCGACCGCGACCGGTTGGTGAGCGCCGATGGAGTGGACGAGCAGCTGGGGAAATTCGACCCGCCCGCCGAATATCACGTCGTCGCGGGGGCAGACCATTTCTGGGTGGGCCAGGAGCGAGAGATGGCCGAAACCGTGGTGCAATTCTTTCTGAGGCACCTCGCCACCGCCTAATCATGCTGGGACTATTCCGAGCCCACGCCCCGATCTACCGGGACTGGACTCTTCTTCAACTGGCGGCTTTGACGCTGGCGCTGGACCAGCTGACCAAGTTTGTAGTCCGGCAGACCCTGGAATGGCACTATTCGTGGCCTGCCACAGGGTTTTTCAGGTTTACCCACGTGCAGAACACCGGCAGCGCGTTCGGCCTGTTCCAGGACCAAAACCTGCCTCTCCTCGTAGTTTCGCTCATCGGAGTGTTGGTACTGGCTTACATCTACCAGAGCCAGGAACGCCCGACCCGCCTGCTCCGAGTGAGCATTGCCTTCATGTTGGGGGGTGCCCTGGGGAACTTGATTGACCGCATTCACCAGGGACATGTGACTGACTTCCTGGATGTTGGGCCCTGGCCGGTCTTTAACCTGGCCGATTCCGCCATCGTTGTGGGCCTGACAATGATGGGTTGGCTCCTGTTGGTGAAACGGGACCAGGGCGAATCTGAGGCCGTTCCGGTTACTGCCTCGGTGGACCAAGCGTATTGTCCGGTTTGCGATGGAGTGATGATTTCGTTGCCCAACGGCGCCAGGTGCGCCGATTGTGGTGTTCGGGAGCGTATCCTGTCGGATCTTGAGCGGAGAGAATGACGCAAGCCGAAACTGTCCCCATCGAGTTTGAGCATGTCTTCTTGGTCAAAGACGGTGTCGGAACTAGTCGCCTGGATGCCTGGCTCGCCGCCCAGCCCGAAATGAAAGCGGCCGGATTGTCGCGCAGCAGGCTGCAGAGCCTGATGCTGGAGGATTGCGTAACCCTCAACGGAGTTGCCGTCAGCCCCTCGCAGCGTGTCAGGCTCGGCGATGCCATCATGGTTCGCGTCCCGCCGGCCCGAACTCCCGAGGACCTGCTGCCCCAGTACGACATTCCACTGGCCATCGTGTACGAGGACGCCGAAATAGTTGTCGTGGACAAACCCTGCGGTCTTCCGGTTCATCCCGGGCCGGGCCATCCTGATGGAACGCTCGTCAACGCGCTGTTGGCCCGTTGCCCCGATATCCGCGGGGTTGGGGGAGAATTGCGGCCGGGTATCGTGCATCGGTTGGACCGCGACACCTCCGGTTTGCTGGTGGTGGCCAAGAGCCAGCTCGCGCACCAGAATCTCACCGAGCAGATGAGACGCCGGGAGATTCTCAAGGAATACGCGGCCGTTGCAGTGGGACTCGTCACGCCGGAGTATGGCACGGTGGACGCCCCAATCGGCAGAGACCCGAGGCATCGGCAGCGCATGGCCGTTACCGCCGGCGGACGCAATGCCCGCACCCACTACCATACGATTGAAGAGCTCCCCGGACACACCCTGCTGACAGTCCGGCTGGAAACCGGGCGTACCCACCAGATACGGGTCCATCTGGCATACCTGGGTTATCCCGTCATGGGCGACCCCGTGTACGGCAATTCAAGCCCGATCCTTGACCGACAATTTCTTCACGCCAACCGGCTGGGTTTCCGGCATCCGGCAACGGACGCATGTATGGAACATCATGCTGAGTTGCCGGCGGAGTTAGATCGCGTGGTAACGACGCTCAGAGCGGGGTGTGCGCTATAATCGATATGCGTGTCCACTTTAAATTTTGGATCTTTCGAGCCGGACAAGGGAAATGAGCGACAGTCGAACCCCAGCCAACGGGGACAATCCAACCGATTTTATCCGCAGCATCATCACTGAAGACCGGGCGTCCGGCGCTTACGATGGACGGGTGGTCACCCGCTTCCCGCCCGAGCCCAACGGTTACCTGCACATTGGCCACGCCAAGTCCATCTGCCTCAACTTCGGGGTGGGTGAACAGTATCCCGGCGCGCGCTGCCACATGCGGTTTGATGACACCAATCCGACCCGCGAGGACATCGAATATGTCGAGTCCATACTGGAAGATGTCAGGTGGTTGGGTTTCGACTGGGACGAGCATCTGTATTTTGCGTCCGACTACTTCGAGCAGTTGTACCAGTATGCGGAACAGCTCATTCTGGACGGCAGCGCGTATGTTGACAGCCTGACCGCAGATGAAATCCGCGACTATCGGGGAACCCTGACGGAACCGGGCCGCGAAAGCCCGGACCGGAATCGTTCTACCGAAGAAAACCTGGACCTGTTCCGCCGAATGCGGGCCGGCGAGTTCGCCGATGGCGAGTACGTGCTGCGCGCCAGGATCGACATGGCATCGCCCAATCTGAATATGCGGGACCCGGTGCTGTATCGGATCCGCCACGCCGAGCACCACCGCACCGGGGACGATTGGTGCATCTATCCCATGTACGACTACGCGCACTCCCTATCCGACTCCATAGAGGGCATCACGCATTCTTTATGCACCATGGAATTTGAGGACCACCGACCCCTGTATGATTGGTGCCAGGAAGTCCTGGGCATCTACCGGAGCCGACAGATCGAGTTCGCCCGCCTCAACCTGACCCACACCGTGATGAGCAAGCGCATGCTCCGTCGTTTGGTGGAGGACGAATATGTTGCGGGTTGGGATGACCCGCGAATGCCCACTATCAGCGCGCTGCGCCGGCGGGGCTACACGCCGGAGTCAATACGCGATATGTGCGAACGTGTTGGGGTCGCGCGCCGCAACACGGTGACTGAACTGGCTTTGCTGGAACATTGTCTGCGAGAGGACTTGAACCGACGCGCTCCCCGTCGTATGGCAGTGTTGGACCCGCTGAAGGTGGTCATAACCAACTACCCTGAAGGCGATAGTGAGGAATTCCGCGCCGTCAATAATCCCGAGGACGAATCCATGGGCGCCCGCAGCGTCCCGTTCAGTCGGGAGGTGTACGTCGAGCGGGGCGATTTCATGGAAGATCCGCCGCGCCGGTTCTACCGGCTCGCCCCGGGGCGGGAGGTGCGGCTGCGCTACGCCTGCCTGATCACCTGCACCGACGTGGTGAAGGATGAGAGCGGCAAAGTCGTGGAGGTTCATTGCACCTACGATCCGGACAGCCGTGGCGGCAACGCCCCTGACGGTCGGCGGGTCCAGGGCACGATCCACTGGGTTTCGGCTGCTCATGCCGCCCCCCTGGAAATCCGCCTGTATGACAACCTGTTCGCGGACCCTGACCCGGCTGGAGCCGCCGCCAGCTCCGGCGATGATTTCGTGGATCTCATCAACGCTGACTCGCTGGAGGTCGTTACCGCCATGGCGGAGCCGTCCTTGGCCGCGGCCAACCCGGGCGAACGCTATCAATTCGAGCGGTTGGGTTACTTCTGTGCCGACCCCGATTCAGTGCCGGGCAAGCCCGTTTTCAACCGCACAACCACTCTGAGAGACAGCTGGGCCCGCATCAGCCGGCAGCAGGGGTGACGTAAACGGATTACGTCGGATCATATTGAACAGCCCGCGATTCACGACCCGCCGCTAATTTTCGGAATCGTGGCTTGAGGAGGCCGAACTAATGTCCGCTCCCATACGCGTTCGCTACGCCCCCAGCCCCACGGGGAACCCACACATCGGCAACATCCGCACGGCGATGTTCAACTGGTTGTTCGCCCGACGGAGCGGTGGTCGATTCATAGTGCGGGTGGAAGACACCGACCAGGGCCGAATCACCGAAGGCGCGGTGGACCACATCCTCGACGGCTTGGAGTGGCTGGGCATCGACTGGGACGAAGGCCCCCGGGTGGGTGGCCCCTACGGGTCTTACTTTCAATCCGAGCGGTTGGAACGTTATAATGCCGCCGCGGCCAAGTTGCTGGCCTCCGGGAACGCTTACCGCTGCTATTGTTCGCCCGAGCGTGTTGCCGATCTGCGCAAGGAACAGGCCCGTAACAAGCAGCGGCAGGGATACGATAGCCATTGCCGCAATCTCTCCGGGGAGGAGCGTGAAGCCAACGAAACCGCCGGACTGCCATCGGTGGTGCGTTTTGCCATGCCGCAATCCGGCGTTACGTCGGTGCAGGATGCCATTCGTGGGCACGTGGAATGGCAGAACGAGTTGACCGACGACTTTGTGCTGGTCAAATCGGATGGCTTTCCCACCTATCACATGGCGGTGGTAGTGGATGATCACGCCATGGAGATCAGCCACGTGCTGAGGGCCGAAGAATGGCTACCCAGCACGCCGCGACACGTGCAGCTATACCGGGCGCTGGATTTACCCATGCCCCAATTCGGTCATCTCCCCATGATCCTGGGTTCGGATCGGGCCAAGCTGTCGAAACGGCACGGCGCGACCTCGCTGATGGAATACCGAGACGACGGGTTTCTTCCGGGGGCGCTGATCAACTTCATGGCGCTGCTCGGCTGGTCGCTGGATGGAGAAACAGAAGTCATGAGCGTTGACACCATCAGGGACAATTTCACGCTGGAGCGGGTCGGAAAGCCGGCGGCCATTTTTGACCTGGACAAGCTACAGTGGATGAACGGCGTGTACATACGGCAGATGGACACGGTTGAGTTGGCTGACCGTATCCTCCCATTTCTGGAGCAAGCCTATCCCGTCGATCTGTTGCCGATTGATCGTGACTACCTGCTGCGCATTACGCCGCTGGTACAGGAACGCATTAAGACGCTGTCCGAAGCGCCCGACATGCTTTCGTATTTCTTTGAGAACCAACTCGAATACGAGGCTGAACGTGTGGTGCAAAGAGGGATGGATATTCCCGTCACACTGGGCGCCCTGCGATACGCTGGGTCCTGCCTTGCCAAAGTCGAAGCGCCCGATTTCCATCACGAAAACCTTGAATCGATATTGCGGGCGGCCGGAACGGAATTGGAGTTATCGGGCCGGCAATTTTTCGGCGCGCTTCGTACGGCCGTCACCGGGCGCACCGCAACCCCACCGCTGTTCGAAATGATGGAAGCGATGGGACAGGGCCGGGTTGTCGAGCGACTGGCGGCGGCGGTAGAAAAGCTTTCTGCCATCTAATCGGCGTGGGATCGTTCATGCTGGGGTTTTGAGGGCATTGGCTGACCGCAGTGAGGGCATGAGTCACCGTCGAGCGGATTGACTGGGTCACGGTCGTCCGCCGCCTCGGCGGCGCTAATTTCCAGCAAACCGGCGCTAATGATTCCGGCAGGCATGGCAAAAAGACCGATGCCAAGCACGGCTATGACGGCAGCCAAAGCGCGCCCAACTGGGGTGATGGGTATGGTGTCGCCATAGCCCACGGTGGTCAGGGTTACAACGCTCCACCACATTGACGCCGGTATGCTGGAAAAGACCTCAGGCTGCGCCTCTGTTTCGGCAAAGTACATCAAAGTAGCTGCTATCACTAGCGCAACGAGCAAGGCAACTACGGTAGTGAGCAACTGCCCGCCCTTTTGCCGCACCGCGATTACCAGCCGTCGGGCCGCGGGGAAATAGCGGGCCAGTTTGGCAGTGCGCGTCAGCAGACGAATGGTAAGCAGGAAAGACAGGCTGGGACCGTGGCTTCCCGACAGCAGAAGGATCACGGCGATGCTGGAAGGGATCAGGACGGCGGCATCGACCAGGGCGTGGGCGGACACCAGATAGCGCCATCGTAGCCGCCAGCGCGCAGTTTCAGGGTTGGACGCCAATTCCGGCGCCGACCAGAACCTGAGCCCGTACTCCACCAGGAATATTGCAACGGTGCAGTATTCGATGAGGTGGAACCAGAAGCCGTAGGACGACGCCAGGTCGGGGACGGTCCACAGAACTAGAGCCACCGAATTGATGACGATAATAGAAACGAGAACGGTCTCTACCAGAAAGGCAAGATTGATGCTCCCCAACCTTAAAATCTGGCACTTCGAGCTCGCGGCCGAGGGCTCCAGCAAGGTATATAGCCGGCGCCGAAACCGCGACCGGTGGATGCTCTCGTGGGTTCCTGACTTACTCACTACGTCAACACTAAATTTTCCAGGCCGCCGAGCGCAGGGGTTTCCGGGTATCGGGTGGTTCGCCTCCACCGGCCTTTGTGAAAATTGGTGAGAATTTATGAATTTTCCGTAAAAACGCCTAATTTACTATTGACGCCCGTTGAATGGAGGGCTGTACAGTATAGCCGGATCGCATATCGATTGGCCTGACCATAGTCAGGGTTCTCAACAAAAAAAGCCTGCGCCCTGATATCCGGATACTGAGTGTTCCCATGATAAGAAATGCAAGGCCGTGGTGAACAGGGGATGGATACTAGAGTTTGGAGGATCGTTAAGGGAGGAAGCAGAATGCTAGCTACCGGGGTAACGGTAATCAGCGATGGCGTCTTTAAAGTGGACTGTGGGGCTGTTTTCGGTCGCATCCCCAAGATGATGTGGGAAAATTTGGTCACGACCGACCGCAAGAACCGGTTGACTATGGGTTTGAACTGCCTGTTGTTGCAATGCGACGGTCAAAACATACTGGTGGATACCGGTGTTGGCCCGAAGGACAACCTTCAGGACAAGGAAATGTACGGACTGGTTCCAAGCCGGCTGATGCGGAGCTTGAAATCGCTGGGGCTGGGGCCGAGGGATATAAATGCCGTGGTACTTTCGCACCTCCATTTCGGCCACTCCGGCGGTGCGACTCGAATGGACCGAACGGGAGACATGGTACCATCCTTCCCCAAGGCGACGTACTACGTTCAGCGTGCGGCGTGGGAAGATGCGCAAAAACCCTCAGTGCGCCAGGCCGACGTATTCCGCGTGGATGACTTCGCCCCTATCGCAGAGCGTGGCCAGTTGGAGTTGCTTGACGGTGATTGCGAGCTATTCTCCGGATTGAATTTGATAGTTACCGATGGCCACTCCAAGGGACACCAGATTGCGGTGTTCAGCCACGGCGGGGAAAGGATCGTTTATCTCGGTGATATGGTGCCGACTCCCCATCACCTGTGGCCCACGGTTTTGTCCGCCTTTGACTATGAACCGGAAAAGACGATGGAGCAAAAGCGCGACATCCTCTCTGACGTAGAGAAACGTGGTTGGCTGATGGTCTTTGCCCACGGCAACGAAACCAGGGCTGGATATCTTCAGCGAGGCAAGAACAACGATATGGCCTACCTTCGCCCGGTGGAGCTTTAGTCTGAGATAGTTGCCAGCACGTGCTTTCCGTCGAATCTTTCCAGCCGAGCGCTGGTAATTCGGTTCCGCAGGTCCTGGGACGTGAAGGCATTTACCCGCACGTAGTTGTCCGTAAGGCCGCTCCAACGCGCTGGGCCCTGCTCGGATCCCTCCCGCACGGTTTCCCACAGCACCGGCCGCGACTGGCCCAAGATTCCGTTCCGGTATCTACAGAATGCTTCGGATGCCACCGTGTGCATGTCAGCCGCCCGATGGCGTTTTTCGTCAGGATTCACTTGATCAGGATTGTGATACGCCGTGGTCCCCGGGCGAGGGGAGTATGGGAACACGTGGATGTCGGCGAAAGACATTTCCGCTGCGAATTCCAGGCTCCGGCCATGAGCCCCAGGGTCCTCACCCGGGAATCCTACGATGACGTCGGTCGTGATGCTCGAGCCCGGAACATGTCGGCGAATTAATTCGACAGATCGACGAAATGTCTCCGTATCGTAACGCCGGCGCATGGCTTTTAGAGTGGTGTCGCACCCGCTCTGTAGAGGCACATGGAAATGCGGGCAGAGTCGCGGATCACGCCACAGTTCCAACAGCTCCGGGTGGATTTCGTGGGCCTGGAGCGATGACACCCTGAGTCTGGGCACAGCCGTATTTTCCAGGATACTCTCAAGCAAACGGACCAGATTCATCCCGCCCAGATCAAACCCATAGGTGCCCAACTGCGTTCCGGTCAACGCCACCTCCTTGAACCCGGCAGCAACGTGTTGGCGCACCGTTGACACCAGTTGGTCTGGAGGAATGCTGCGTTCGCGTCCTCGCACCTTGGGCACTATGCAGTAAGCGCACACCTGGTCGCAGCCTTCC
Source organism: Dehalococcoidia bacterium (assembly GCA_965207025.1). Taxonomy (GTDB): domain Bacteria; phylum Chloroflexota; class Dehalococcoidia; order Lucifugimonadales; family UBA3495; genus Bin87. The sequence continues at coordinate 831,552 of OZ242258.1, forward strand.
TGGATTTTGATCATCGCCCGGTTCCTTCGCAGGATGCCGGCGGCGTCCAGGGGCGAATCGGTGGTGTGTGTTCGGGAACCATTCCGCAGCATCAACTCGGCTACGGCCGATTCCGCCAGCATTGACTTTTCCGAATTGCCGACAACCATGGATACGTCGGGCATTCGCCGGAGTTCCTCGGCAGCGCGCTGTGGGTAACATCCGGCGGCGACAACGATCGCGTGCGGGTTGGATCGGCGGGCGGCGCGAAGGGCCTGGCGGGCCTTGGAGTCCGCAGTGGAGGTAACGGTGCACGTGTTGACTACGATGATGTCAGCATCAGCGTTATGCTCCACCAACCGGTAACCCAGCTCGGCGAATTGGCGCGCCAACACGGCACTGTCGGCCTGGTTCAGCTTGCAACCGTGGGTTTCGATGGCGACGGTGCCGACCGCTACCCCACCTCGCCTTCGGAAATCTGCTGCCGCACGTGCTTCCTTGGTCTCTAAATGCAACGGTTGAGTGGACATAACGGACTATGAACCGTGATCGGTTACCAGGGTGTCGATGTCGTTGGCGGGCGTGACAGCGTCTCCTGACGGAATATGCGCTACCAGCCGTTCTATTGCTTCAGCCAAGTCATCCATGGCCAGGAAAAGGTAGTCAACCCGGCTGCGGCGCTCTCTCACCCGTTCGGCGGCGTCAGCCCAGGCGGTGAGGTGATCAAAGGCGTCCCGGATGTAGCGGTCTTGCTCCTGGTCGCCAAGCCGTCGCACGAAGTCGCGCAGGTCAGAGTCGGATTCCGGGTCCTCACCGTGCCAAAGTGCGGCGCCGCGGGATGCTGCGACCAAGCTGCCCCACAGCAAGTCCTCGGACTGGTTCCACTGCCCTCGCGACATGCTGGTTTGGGCAGAGTCCAACAATCGCAGGGCCTGGCTGCGGTACCGAAACATGCGGGTTTCCAAAATTTGTGGGGTCGGCGAACTGTTTTCGAGCATAATCGGGAATCGATTTTAGCACAGCGCGTCCGGGCTGTGCCGGAGATCGAACGGCGTAGCCGTTCATCCGGCGGTCGGGTACACTGCGCTGCGAATACCTCGAATACGAGACATCAGGAGTCGCCATGTCTGAATTTAACGTGGACCCATTTCGGCACGTAGCTTACCCGGTGCGCGTATTTGCCGGCGACAACGCGATTTCCAACCTGCGGCGCGAGGTGGACCGACTGGAGGCCCGAAGGCCATTCGTAGTGTGCGGGCGGTCGGTGGCAGAGGGTACCGACTTGTTGGGCCGCGTCGCAGGGGCTTTGGGCGAGGAACCGGCGGGAGTCTTTGATGCAGTCCGGGCCGGATCGCCGGAAAGTTCAGTGTTGGCAGGAACGCAGATGGCCAAGGATGCCGGAGCTGATCTGATAGTAGCGGTCGGCGGTGGCAGCGCCATTGTAACGGCGCGAGCGATTACTATCATGTTGGCCGAGGGTGGGGATCCCCGCGATCATGCCACCAGGTATCCTCCCGGTCAGCGACCGATCAGTCCCAGGCTGATGCAACCCAAACTGCCTAACGTCCTGGTGCTCACCACGCCTACGACAGCCGCCACGCGAGCCGGCACCGCGATAATAGACGACCAAACCGGGCACCGGTTGGAAATGTTTGACCCAAAGACCCGACCTGCCACCGTAATTTGGGACACCGACGCATTGTTGACCGCTCCGCCCGACCTCTGTATCAGCGCGTCCGGGTCACTGTTCAGCGGGGTGATCAGCGCGCTGCAAGCCCCGGCGCTGAACACGATGGCGACGGCTGACCTGCTGGCCGCGCTGGGATTGCTGGTGGAAAACCTGCCGGCTGTGAGGAGGGAGCCCCAAAGCGGGGAATCGAGAGTCAATCTGTGCGCCGCATCCTTCATGTATAACCGGGCGTGGGACACGGGAGCCAGCGGGTCGGCGTTGGGTGTCGTCAGCGCGCTGGCGCACAGCCTTGACACACGATACCCGGAATGCAGCCACGGTGCGGCGTATTCAATACTCACCGCGCCGGGAATGAGGTTCAACCAATCCTACAATGTGTACGGGCAATCCCGGGTCGCAGATGCGCTGGGTGTCCGAGAGCCGGGCGCGGGAAATCCCGACGCGGCAGAGGCGGCAGCAGATGCGGTTTCGGGATTCTTTCAGGCGGTAGGTTTACCCAGCGCCCTGCGTGACGTTGGGGTAGCCGAAGAAAGCATCGCTCTGATCGCTAAGGATGCGATGACCGATTTCGGGTTGCACCGGAATGTCAGACCCATCGCCGCAGTCGAGGAACTTGAAGGCGTTCTGAGGGCAGCCTGGTAGCAATGCTGCGCGCCCGATAATGTGTCCGACGGGAGGGACAGGGCCGTTCGATTGTCGGCGCCGGAGCAGATGGGCCGCGCAGACCGAACCTGTCGCAGGATGGGCGGACGTTCCGCAGGGTGATCCTTCGACAGGCTCAGGATGAGCGGGTGGGTGTTTTTGCGATTGGGCTCCTTGTCAGGCGATGACGTGGTGGTTGGTTGGGCGTTTTTGCGGTTGGGCTCCTTTACAAGCGATGGGCGTTTCGGTTGGTTTGATTTGCTGTTGCCAGGGTTTCGGGCCGGTGTCAGTGCGCGGCCGGTTTGGTACGCATGGTTGTTTGAACACTCTTTCCCGCATCCAGCCCAACGGCTCCGTCCGGGGACGGAATCGCCGAGCCGCGGTGCGCAGTGGCTGACGCCGGGGTGTGACGGTCGCTCCGTTTAGGCAACGCACGGTGTCGACATTCAGGGACCCAAGTATGCGATTTTTACTGACGGGGTGGCCGCGAGGCCCGAAACCCTGGCATGGGGTGTGATGGGTGATGCGGATAAATGTTCTTTCGCCTGATGAATCCAGTATAGGGATTGGGGAAAGCGGGGCGCAAGGGGCGGATGTCACTATTGTGGGAAAATTGGAAAATTGGTTTTGGAGGCGTTGTCGGAAAGAGTTTCTGGATTCCGGCTTTCGCCGGAATGACGGTAGGGGGCCGGGATGACGAGATGGGTGGCCGGAATGACGGGAGCTGGGCTGGAAGTCGGGATAGGTCGGGATGACGGGAATAATCGAAAAGCCCTGCGTTAGGGAGTGTCCAAAAAGTCGGGTGTGAATCGCCGGCGGTAGATGAAACTGTGAAGCACCCCCTCACCACAACCCTCTCCCACCAGGGGAGAGGGAGCTTTTAGACAACCTCTTACGGAAACTCAGCTCGCCCGATCAACTCCGACACGTCCGAAATTTCCCATTCGAGCATGAGCGCCTCCAGTTCCGCCAGGATGCGGAAGGGAGCGTTCAGATCGGCCAGATTTGCGCTGCCTACCTGGATGGCCGAAGCGCCGGCCAGCAGGAACTCGGCGGCGTGACGCCCGGTCATGATCCCACCTACGCCGATTACCGGGACGTTGACCGAGTGACTTGCCTTATGCACCAAAGCCATGGCGATGGGGCGCAGGGCGGGACCCGAAAGTCCGCCGTACCCGGTTCCCAACACTGCTTTCCGCGAGTCCACATCCACGTGAAGAGCGGGAACGGTGTTGGAGATGGTCAAGGCGTCGGCGCCGGCGCCGACCGCAGCGTGCGCTACTTCCGCAATGTCCGGTACGTTGGGGGACAGCTTGGCCCAGAGAGGCAAGTCGGTCTGGCGGCGGACCCCTGCAACCGCTGCCGCAGTCAGGTGAGGTTGATGACTGAACAAGGCGCCGTCATCAACGTTCGGACAGCTGAGGTTGAGTTCTATGGCCGCAAAACCGCCGACGCCGGCAGTAAACGATGCCATCTCCTCCCATTCCTCTGGGCTTTCCGCTGACATGCTCATGACGATATTCGCGTCCATCGCATCCCATTGGAGGGCCAGATCCGACATGGCTGCTTCGATGCCTGGGTTAGTCAGGCCTATGGAATTCAGGAGGGTGGTTTCTCCCTCAGCCAGGCCTTCCCGGAAGGAAGCGGGGAACCAACGAGGTTCGGGGTTGCCCTCTCTGGCGTGGCGAGTAAAGGTCTTGGGGAGCACGGCCCCCAGGGAACCGAGAGGCGCATCCGCACTCAAACCCCGACCATAGCCATCGTATCCGAAGGTTCCCGAAGCGATCATGACGGGGTTGGACAAAAACAGGCCCCCGGGACGTTCAGGAGCCAGATTGACGGTCAGGTCCATGAGCTATGCCCCTCTGCCGGGTTCAGGTTAGACATAGGGGCGAATATTCATTCGCCCCTACAAGGTGTTTGGGTTGGCTGGAAACAGGGTTACAGCGCCGGAATGTCCTCATCCTCTTCGTCGAACGGCGAGAAGATTCGAGAGGCAGTGGCTTCCACTTCCCGCTCCACTTCGGAGTCAGACTCGGTTAGCGACTGGGCCCGGCGGACCAGTTCTTCCTCTTCCTCGGCAGTGCGGATCTGGTATCCGGCGTTGTCCAGACCCGGGCCTGCCCCAAAGGGCGATGCCGGTTGTCCGGAGATGAGCTCTTCGTCGATGACGTCCTGGGGCATGTCCAGCGCAGCCCGTTGCTGCATGGGGTCAAGCCCTTCGGGGAATTCGTCGCCGCCGGCAAGCCACGCCGGCATGTCATCCTCGTAATCGTCGAAGGACTCCATCAGGGCCAGCGTCCGTTCAGAGGCCAGCAAGGACTCGAGGCGCGCCGGAATCAGACGACCGATGATGACGTTTTCCTTGAGGCCACGTAGCCAGTCGCGATCGCTGGCCACGGCGGCCATGGTCAGCACCTTGGTAGTTTCCTGGAAGGAAGCCTTCGAGAGGAAACTGTCGGTGGTGAGCGCCGCCTTGGACACACCCAGCAGAAGCGGGATGGCAGTGGCGGGTTCTCCGCCTTCCGCCAGGACCCGGTTGTTCTGGTCCCGGAACCGGAACCTGTCCACGACGTCGCCAGGGATGAATTCCGTGTCGCCGGCGTTTTCCACCTGAACCCGGCGGAGCATCTGACGCAGGATTACCTCGATGTGCTTGTCGTGGATGCTGACGCCTTGGGAACGATAGACTTCCTGTACCTCGTCCACGAGGTAGTGCTGCAAGCCCTCCAGGCCGCGGATATCCATCAACTCCCGCAGGTCCAGCGGGCCATCGACCAGAGCGTCGCCGGCCCATACCTGCTGACCATCGTTCACCTTCAGGTTCATCTGCGAACTGATGTCATAAGACCGCGATTCTTCCTCGCGCCAGACGACGGTGACACCCTCGTCCGATACCTCTATTTCACCCTGGTAATCGGACCGAATCTCGTGCAGGATGCCGGCGCCGGTGAGGGCATTGGCGGAATGGTCGCCATTGGCAGGAGCGTCGGGGCCGACTACCACGGCCAACAGGTTGCCTTCGGCGATGGGTTCGCCGGGTTGAACCAGGCGGATCGCGCCATCGGGCAACGGATAGTCGTGGCGTTCTTCATCGTCATAGGTTACGCGGATACGCCGAGAGCCGTTGGCATCCTCCTCGATGGACACGATGCCATCGATGTGAGTCAACAGCCCGGCGCCCTTGGGCGGGCGCACCTCGAACAACTCCTGCACGCGGGGCAAGCCCGTGGTGATGTCGGAGCCGGCGATGCCGCCGGTGTGGAAGGTGCGCATGGTGAGCTGGGTGCCCGGCTCGCCGATGCTCTGAGCGGCGATGACGCCCACCGCCTGACCGATTTCCACCAGCTCGCCCGTGGCGGGGAGCCTGCCGTAGCACATCTGGCAGATGCCGCGCGGCGTTTGGCAAGTCAAGGGGGAGCGCACCGGCACACGGTCGATGCCGGCATCCTTGATCTGTTCGGCGATTGTCTCGTCGATCATTTCGTTGCGGTCAATTATGATCTCTCCGCTGACAGTATCGGCGATGACGTCCCCGGCCATGCGACCCACGATGCGCTCGCTGAGAGTGCTGAGGTTATCGTCGCCGGGACGGGGTTCAACGTAGAAGGGTTCCGCGAACTCGCAATCGTACTCGCGGACGATAACTTCCTGAGAAACGTCCACCAATCGGCGAGTCAGGTAGCCGCTGTCGGCGGTGCGCAGCGCGGTGTCGGTCAGGCCCTTGCGCGCGCCGTGAGTGGAGATGAAGTACTCCAGGGCGGTCAACCCCTCACGGAAGCTGGACTTGACCGGACGCTCGATGATACGGCCTTCGGGGTCGCTCATCAGACCGCGCATACCGGCCATCTGCTTGATTTGGGAGATATTGCCCTTGGTGCCTGAAGCGGCCATAACGCCGACGCCACCAAAGTTGCCGAGTTCATCCTCAACTACTTTCTGCATTGCGTCGGAGGCTTCGGTCCAGGTGTCGATGACGCTCTCGTACTTTTGCTCTTCCGTCATGAAGCCCATCATAAAGTGTTCTTCATGCTCGGCGACTTTCTGACTTGCATCCTCGAGGATGTCGCGCTTCCGCTCGGAAACCTGGATGTCGTTGATGGCGATGGTGATGCCGGATTTGGTGGCGTAGTAGAACCCGATTTCCTTGATAAGGTCGAGGACGTGAGCGGTCTCTTCATTTGACAGGTTGCGGTGCAACTCGGATGTGAGATCCTTGATAGCCCCGCGATCCATCAGGACGTTCTTGTACTCCGACGATTCGGGAAGCGCTTCGTTGAAGATCAAACGGCCCATGGTGGTTTCGATTTTGTCTTCGGCTCCGGACACTTTGAGGACTGTGATAGGCGCGCGAAGGTCGATCTGCCCGTCGGAGTAAGCGATGCGGGCTTCATGGATGTCGTAGAACATCCCGCCGGCCCCGTTGGCATCGGGAGCCAACTCGGTGAGATAGTAGCAGCCCATCACCATGTCCAGAGTGGGCGCAACCAGCGGTTCCCCGGAGGCCGGGGACAGCATGTTGTTGATGCTGAGCATCACGGTGCCGGTTTCGTTGACCGCCATGGACGATAAGGGGACGTGGACCGCCATCTGGTCTCCGTCGAAGTCCGCGTTGAAAGCCGAACATACCAAGGGGTGCAACTGGATGGCGCTGCCTTCGATCAGCACGGGCTTGAAGGCCTGGATTCCCAGGCGGTGCAGCGTGGGTGCGCGGTTCAACATCACCGGGCGGTCCTTGATCACATCCTCAAGGATGTGCCAGACTTCCGACGAGGACCGCTCGACCATGCGCTTGGCGGCCTTGATGTTGGGGGCCAGGGCATTGATGACCAGGCGGTGCATGACGAATGGCTTGAAGAGTTCCAGGGCCATGCGCTTGGGAAGGCCGCACTCGTCCATTTTGAGTTCGGGGCCAACGACAATGACCGACCGGCCGGAGTAGTCCACGCGCTTGCCAAGGAGGTTCTGGCGGAAACGTCCCTGCTTGCCCTTGAGCAGGTCGCTAAGGGACTTCAGGGCGTGGTCGCGCTTGCCCTTGACGGCTTTGCCCTGGCGGCCGTTGTCAATGAGCGAGTCCACGGCTTCCTGTAGCATCCGCTTTTCGTTGCGGATCATGAGGCCGGGAGCGCGCATGCTGGCGAAGCGCTTGAGCCGGTGGTTGCGGGAGAGTACCCTACGGTAGAGGTCATTAAGGTCACTGGTGGCGAAGCGTCCACCGTCCAACTGGACCATGGGCCTCAATTCCGGCGGCAGCACGGGCAGGACGGTCATGATCATGTCCTGCATCCGGTTCTCGCTGCGTCGGAAAGTTTCCAGCAGACGCATGCGCTTTCCCGCCTTGGTGCGGATTTGAGCGGAGGTTGCCCGCATTTCAAGCTCGGTATAGTACCGTTCCTGGTCAAGATCGGTGTCCATGAGCTTGAGGAAGTCCAGGACTGGTTCCGCGCCCATATCGGCGTCGAAGGAATCTCCCCAGAAGGGCTTCAATCGATCATAGCGGCTGGTGGAAAGGATGGTCAGGCGCAGGCCAGCCGAGCCACTGCGCGCGATGTAGAATTCGTCGGGCAGTTCAACCTCGTCGCGAGCCCAGGCCGGCAGCTTCAGGTCGTCCCAGAGCCAATCAACGTCGGCGCTGCGAAGGCGCTGCGAGGGATCCCAACGCAGCCACCGCATAGCCTGTACCAGGTCAACAGCCTCCTTGCGGCGCTCAGTGAGGGCGCGCTGCAGGTAATCATCAATGACGCTGATCAGGTTCTGCAATTTGACCAGTTCTTCACTCCAGAAGCCTATTTCCTTCTGGCGTCCCTCTTGATCTGCGACTTCGCTGATTCCGTCAATACGGTCTTCAAGCCTTCCGATAGCCTTGATGTCGTCGCTGTCGAGTTGCAGCCTTTCCAGCAGGGCGGAAAAAGCGGGAACATTCCAGCCACGCCCCTCGGGATTGTCTTCGCCACGCCGGTAATTCCAGGTGCGGACGGCGTTTTCGATTTCAGAAAGGGCGAGTCGTATCGTGCCCAGATCGTCGGACATGGACGCCGATGAAGATTCGTCCTCACTTTGGGGAGTCGAGACCACGAAAATACTGTGGAGGTCGCGCAGCGTCGGGAGCAGAACTTCGTCATCGACGGCAGCGATATCGGCGGACAGCCGGTCGGCGGCATCCGCAATGTCATCCTGCCGTTCTTCCGTAGGATCATCACTCCAGTCGGAGAAGGCGGAGATTATCGACGATGTATTGTCGCCCAGGCGCCGGAGGCTGTCCGCGATTGGGGTGGAACCGTGGTAGAACCGGGAAATTGCGGCCGCGGCCGGATCGCCTTCCACAGCAAGGACTGACAGTCTTTCGGGAGATTCCAAGTCTTCGGCGCTGAGAACATTGCGGCCAACATTCATGATGGCGGCATGAGCGGCAACGCTGATTTCAGCCATGTCCCGCAGCGATTGGAGAGCGGCGGAGTAATCCTCGTCCTCTGTAGCGTCGGCGGAGGTAAGGAGCGCCAACGATGAGCGGGCCAGGTTGACCGCATCACTCAAGCGATCCGGGAGTTCTCCCAAGGCGATCGCGGCTTCGTTGCGGCGGTTTTCCAGGTCCCAGTCTGCGATGCGGTTGACGATACTCTGCAATGCCCCGCCGGCCGTGGAAATGGCGCCGTTGCGGATCTCCTCCACTTCGTTTTCGTGGCGTTCGAACTGCTCACGCATCAGGTCAACATCGACCTGATTGATCACGAATGCGGAGTAATACAGCACCCGCGTAAGATCGGACAGTTTCAGGTCGAGGGTTAGGCTCATCACGCTGGGCGTATTCTTTACGAACCAGATGTTTGCCACGGGAGCCGCCAGTGCGATGTGGCCCAGGCGCTGGCGTCGCACGTTGGAGCGTGTCACCTCAACGCCGCATCGGTCGCAGACGACGCCCTTATACTTTTGTCGCTTGTATTTTCCGCACTGGCACTCCCAGTCCTTGGTGGGACCGAAAATCTTTTCGCAGAACAGGCCGTCCTTTTCGGGCCGCTGTGTGCGGTAGTTGATGGTTTCGCCCTTCTGAACCTCGCCGGAAGACCAGCCACGGATCTGTTCGGGCGACGCGATTGAGATGCGAATCGCGTTAAAGTCGGAGGAGGTAGTCGCTTCGCGACTGTCGAGCATCCTGACCATGTTTAGTTCACCTCCGAAGCAAAGAGATAGTCGTCTTCACCGGGCAGCCCCAGGCTGGCGTCATCCTGTTCTTCTTCCTCCTCCAGGCGCACGTTGAGGCCCAGGCTTTGGAGCTCTTTGAGGAGAACGTTGAAGGATTCAGGGATACCGGGCTGGCTGATGGGGTTGCCCTTGACGATGGATTCATAAGTATTGACCCGACCGGTAACGTCGTCGGATTTGATGGTAAGAACCTCCTGAAGGTTGTGCGCGGCGGAGTAGGCCTCAAGAGCCCAGACTTCCATTTCGCCGAATCGCTGGCCGCCGAATTGGGCTTTGCCGCCCAACGGCTGCTGAGTAATCATGGAATAAGGGCCGGTGGACCGGGCGTGAATTTTGTCTTCCACCAGGTGAATCAGTTTGAGCATGTAGATGCTGCCAACTGCGACCGGCTGGTCGAAAGGTTCCCCTGATCGGCCATCGTAGAGCTGGAACTTGGCGAACGTGGGCGGAGAAATCAGCCGCTGACGGTGGACGTCCAGCGCCAGTTGATGCATTTCGCTCACGGAGAGGCCTTCAGGGTTTTCCCCGGCGACATCCCGAAGCCAAAGATAGAGACACGCCTGGCGGGCGACTCCGTGCTGTTCCTCATCGAATATGGCCTCAGGGTCAAGACCCTGTTCCCGTATCCAACCGTACACACGGTCTGATTCGAAAGTTTCGTCGGTGTTGCCATCGCTTAGGGCGGCGGCGGCCTGCTGGCCGAACCACCATCGGGCCAGCGAGTCTTCAATGTTGTCGTCGTCAGCGCCCTCAAATACCGGAGTCAGCGCCTGGAAGTTAAGGCTGCGGGCGGCCCAACCCAGATGGCTTTCCAGCACCTGGCCCAGGTTCATCCGGGAAGGCACCCCGATGGGATTGAGGATGATGTCCACCGGCGTTCCGTCCGGAAGGAAAGGCATGTCCTCCTCGGGCAGAATACGGGAAACCACCCCCTTGTTGCCGTGGCGTCCTGCCATCTTGTCGCCGACCGATATTTTGCGAGTCTGCGCCACCCAGACCCGGATGGCTTCATTGACATCCGGAGGCAGAGCGTCTCCGGGTTCGTCGTCGTTCTTCTTCTCACGACTCAGGGTTTTTACGCCGATGACTTTGCCCCTCTGACCATGTGGGACACGCAGGGAGGTGTCGCGCACATCCTTGGATTTTTCGCCAAAAATGGCGCGCAACAGCCGTTCCTCGGCGGTCATTTCAGTTTCGCCCTTAGGGGTGACCTTACCCACAAGGATATCGCCGGGGCCAACGTCGGCGCCAATGCGGATTATGCCGCGTTCATCGAGGTCGCGAAGGTTGCCCTCGCCAACATTCGGGATGTCGCGGGTTATTTCCTCGTCTCCCAGCTTTGTGGAGCGGCTCTCTACCTCGTACTTTTCGATGTGAACGGAGGTAAACTGGTCGTCTTTGACCAGCCGTTCGCTGATGATGATGGCGTCTTCGTAGTTGTATCCTTCCCAGGACATAAAGGCGACAAGGACATTCTGGCCCAAAGCGAGCTCGCCACCGTCGGTGGATGAACTGTCGGCCAGGGCGTCGCCAACGTTGACGTAGTCGCCTTTCTGCACCACGGGACGCTGGTTGAGACAGGTTCCCTGGTTGGTGCGGGCAAATTTGATCAATCGGTGAGAGTGTTCCTGGCCGGAATCGTCGATTACCACAACTTCCTTACCGTTGACGGCACAGACCGACCCCTCCACTCGGGACAGGAGAACTTGACCGCTGTCGCGGGCGACCCGGCTCTCTATTCCCGTACCGACCAGGGGTGCCTGGGGTTGAAGCAGTGGAACGGCCTGACGCTGCATGTTGCAGCCCATCAGGGCACGGTTGGCGTCGTCATGCTCAAGGAAGGGAATCAAGGCGGCCGACACGCTCATTATCTGGAGCGGCGACACGTCGGCGAATTCTACCGTGTCCGGGGACGCGAGACGATAGTTGTCGCCCTCGCGGACCTCCACGAGCTCGTCCGTGAACTGGTAAAGGTCATCGAAGTTGGAATTGGCCTGCGCGATGGGGAAACGTTCCTCCAGATCCGCCGTCAGATACCGAACGTTTTCCGGTCGGGTGTCCACGAAGGGCACCACGTCGATGACGGTATCGGCAGACAGCCGGCCCAGCCTACGCAGGTGTTCCGGGGTGATAGCTTCGCCCTTGCTGATGATTACTTCCCCTTTGCGGGTGGTCACATCGCTGGACACTACATGGCCCTCCGGGTCGAAGTACCCGGGGAATCCCGGCGTCCTGCAATCCCCCAACCACAATTGTTTGATCACAGGCCAGTAGGGGGTCTCGATGAAGCCCAACCGGTCAATACGCGCATAGGCGGCCAGGCTGCTGAGCAAGCCGATGTTGGCGCCTTCGGGCGTTTCGATAGGACAGATCCGTCCGTAGTGGGAAGCGTGAACATCGCGCACGTCGAACCCGGCGCGTTCCCGCGTAAGTCCGCCTCTACCCAGCGCCGATAGACGCCGCTTGTGGGTCAACTCAGCCAACGGGTTGGTCTGGTCCATGAACTGGGACAGCTTGTCGCCGCCGAAGAACTCGCGAATTGCGCCGGTGACCGGGCGGACGTTGACCAGTTTCGCGGGAACTGCATCCTCGGGCTTTTCCAATCGCCCGACCCGGTCCTGGAACATGCGGTGCATACGGAGCAGTCCGATGCGCACTTGATCGCGCATCAACTCGCCGGCTACGCGCACTCGGCGGTTGCCCAGGTGGTCGATATTGTCGCGGGGATCTTCATTGCTGATGTGGTTTTCAATCAGACCGTAGAGGGTATCGATGATGTCGTTGATGTCGAGGACACGGCGCTCCGGCAACGGCACGCCGGGTAGGTTCAACCGTACTTTGTGCATGTTGCCGTTCGGACCGGAATCAGTTTCCGTTACCACACCGACAATCCAGGATGCCCGGGCCCGCACCGGCGTCAGTTGCCAGGATTGCGTGGGGCCCTGACTGACTCGTTCGGCGTAGATGAGCTGACCGGCTTCAACGATGCTGTCTTCGTCGAGGAAACGGTTTTTCAGGATTGATGTCTCGCCGGATGAGATTGCTTCGTTGGAATTCGTACCGGCGACAATTGGCTGAGTGGAGACGGCTGCAGGGTCGCCCAGCGTATCGGTAACGAGTCCACGAACGCTGACGCCGACGATGTCACCCTCAGTCCCCTCGGTAATGGACAGCAGGGTCCCGGCGCTGGCGGCGTCCTCACAGGACACGTTGACCGCGACCGTCTCTTCCGGTGCGTCGGCAAATGGGTCGAGAGGTTCGATGCGGCGATCGGCAACCCGAATCACGTAGCCGTATGTGATTAGAGCATCGATGTCCCGGTCGGACAGTATGCGCTGGTCCCTGCCGGATGTTTCAAAAATCTCGGTGGGAGAAACGCCTTCACCCGTAGCTCTGTACTTTTCCCTCACGAAATTGAGGATGGCTTTCTGTTGCTCCGTGAGCACCTGGGAATCGGAACGGCCCAGGCGCTGATCAACCTTGATTCGACCGACTTCACCCAGGTCGAAGCGGCGACCGTCGAAGAAATGGTTCATAACGAAGGTGCAAGCCGCGTCCACCTGTACCGCCGGTTCGCCGGGACGGAGCCACTTGTAGAGATTCCGCTGAGCCAGTCCGATCCGGTGGGCCTGCTCCCGGTTGAATTCGCGGTCCGGGTGGATCCGGTCCCAAAGCGACCGCAGTTCCTCTTCCCTCGGGTTATAGTCCCGGTCGGGCGTGGGTTCCACGCCGCCAACGAATGGCCGGCAGTCGTGGTAATCAATGTCGGAGAAGAGCGCCCGCATTTCTTCAGCATTGACGATGCCCAACGCATGAAGGAACGTGGATACGCCCATCCGACGGCGGCGGTCAACGCTGACAGTGATGGTCTCGGGCAGATTGCGCCTCCGCGCATAGTAGTGCGTCCAGGTGGACAGCTCGATTCGGGCGCCCCGGCTGGCTGAGATGCGGCCCTTGTAGTACCAGTTTTCCAGTTTGCCGCATTCGGGACAGGCGGGATCCTGGGACGGTTCCCGTTCGTAATAGACGCCCGGAGCGCGCTGGAGTTGGCTCACCAGAACGCGCTCAGCGCCGTTGATGATGAATGTGCCGGTCCGGGTCATCATGGGCACGTCGCCGAAGAAGATGTCGGACTCGGTTATCTCCCCGGTTTCCTGGTCGCGGAGTTGCGCTTTGACGTACAGCGGACGGGAATAGGTGATTTCCCTTTCCCGGCAGGTCTCCGGACTGGGATGAACGTTGCACTCTCCGGTGATTCTACAGACCTCACAATCGTCCTCGGTGTCAAACCAGTGATCCATGAAGTACAGCTCGAAGCGCTCCGCCCGGCGGGACCCGTCTCCGCTGGCAAAGCGTCGAGTGATTCCCGCCACGATTGGCGAACAATCTCGGAAAGTTTCGGCCAAACCGTTGGTCTTGAACCAGTCAAAGGATTCGATCTGGCTGCGGATCAGGTTCGGCACGTCGAGGGCGTTCGCGATGCCGGAATCGGAGTATGTCTTGACCTCGCGGGCGGTCAACCCGCGGTTGTTGCGGCCTGAGCGTTTACGGGTAAGTACCATAAGATCGACACTCCTGGAGGGTACGAGGAATTAACTGGACGCGGCCTGCTTCTTACGAGACTCGCATAGACACAAGAATTCGGCCCGCCATCAATGGCAAGCCGAATTAAAGGCAAGTCAGGTTAGAGGGTGCAGGTGAAAAAACGAGGCAGTGGCGACATCAATCATACGTGAACAGTAGAGCAACTATACACGCAGATGGGGATTTTTGTCAACCGAGACCGGTCACCCAAGAGTGGTTTTTGGTGATCAGAGCTGGGATTTAACCCCCGCCGGCGCGCACTTCCAGGCTGGGCTTGGTCATCTCTTCAGGGTTGAGCAGCTCGTCCAGTTCCGCTTCGGAGAGGGTGGTTTCGGACCGGGCGACTTCCCGGATGGTTAGCCCGGAATCTGAGGCTTTCTTGGCGATGCTGGCAGCGGCGTCGTATCCGATGGACGGGGCCAGGGCGGTCCCCAGCATCAGCCCTTTTTCCACCATGGCGGGCCCGGTGTCGGTGGCCGTTATGCCTGCCACGCATTGCCGGGCAAAGTTGCGCGCCGAGGCCGCCAGCAACGCTACCGACTGGAGCAAGTTATATGCCGCCAGCGGCATCATGGTATTGAGCTCGAAATAACCGCCGGCGCCGGCCAGCGCCACCGCGGCATCGTTTCCCACAACGTGAGCGGACACCTGGATCACCGACTCCGATATGACGGGATTGACTTTGCCGGGCATTATGCTGCTGCCGGGCTGAACCTCCGGCACGTTGATCTCACCAAGCCCGGCGCGGGGGCCGCAACCGAGGAAGCGGATGTCGTTCGCTATCTTGTGCAGGCTGATGGCGATGGTTTTGAGTTGACCGCTGGCTTCAACGACTCCGTCCAGAGCAGATTGGGCCTGGAAGTGATTTCCGGTTTCCTTGATGTTCACGCCGGTCATTTCAGAAAGCCGAGCGCAGGTGCGACCGGACGATTCTGGATGGGTATTGACGCCGGTGCCCACGGCGGTGCCCCCCAATGCCACCTCCGCGAGCGCTGCTTCCGCCCGGCGCGCGCGACCGATGCTGTACTCCGCCTGGCCGGCATACCCGGAAAACTCCTGCCCCAGGCGCACCGGAGTGGCATCCTGCAGATGGGTGCGGCCCGTTTTGACAACGGGCCAGAACTCGTCCGACTTTTGCTGCAGGGCGGCGCGCAACTCTTCCAGCGCGGGTATCAAATCCTCTTTGATGCCCAACAGGGCTGCCAGATGGATGGACGTGGGGATTACGTCGTTGGATGATTGTCCAAGGTTCACGTGGTCGTTGGGGTGGACCAATCGCGACCCCAAATCGCCGCCGAGGATCTGGGAAGCGCGGTTGGCGATGACTTCGTTGGCGTTGGTGTTGGTGGAAGTTCCGGAACCGGTCTGGAAGATGTCCAGAACGAAATGCTCGTCGTGCTTGCCGTCAACAACTTCCTGGGCGGCCTGGACGATGGCGTTGCCAACCGTGGGGTCGAGCGCCCCCAGGTCCATGTAGGTTTGCGCACAGGCCAATTTGATCAGGCCCAGGGCGCGGATGAACTGTCGCGGGAAGCGGAGGTCGCTGATGGGGAAGTTGAGAACGGCCCGCATGGTGGACGCGCCGTATAGAGCGTCGGCGGGCACCTCCATCTCGCCCATGGAGTCGCGTTCGATACGAGTGTTGGGGCTGGTCATTTTACTTACCTTCCTTGATGAAGTCGGCGACACGCTCGGCAATCATAATGGTGGTGGCGTTGGTGTTGGCGCGAATTACGTCAGGCATCACCGAGGCGTCCACGACTCTGAGGTTCCGCATACCGTAAACGTGGCAATACTGGTCAACCACGGCATCCAGGTCGGAACCGGGTCCCATCTTGCAGGTGCCCGACGAGTGGTGCTGGGTGTACGCATTGCGCAGCATCCACTGATCCAGGGCTGTGTCGGAAGCCAAGTCCTCATCCGTTGGCGACAGCCTTTCGGAGACGAACTCGCGGAAGGTGGGTTGTTCGGCGATTCGCAATCCCAGGCGCACCGCCGCCCGCATCCGCTGTCGATCCACCGGGTCGGAGAGGTAGTCGTAGAAAAGGTCGGGCTGTACGTGCGGGTCTGTTGATGCCAGCCGCAAACGGCCAGCAGTGGCGGCGTTCTGCAACGCGGCGCTGAACCCGAAGTGGAAATCATCGGTCTCGATGTTGACGCTGGCCGGGCGGTGTTCGCTGGTCATCAGAATGGGGGCTAGTTGGATGTCGCCACGGGTGCCGGTGCCCTCGGGGCTGTAGCGCAGGCCGACCTGAATGCTGGGAGAGTCCAGCTCCGGCGGGTCGCCGATGCCCCGGAACAGGCTGAACACGGCCGGGTGATCGCGCAGATTCTCGCCCACGCCGGTTAGTTCGTGAACCAGGGGAATGCCCATTTCCTGGAGGTGGTCGGCGGGGCCGACGCCGGAAAGCAGCAGTATCTGAGGGGAAGCAATGGCCCCGCCGCTCAGAATGATCTGGTTGCCATAAATCTCGAAAATATCGCCGCTACTTTCGGCCTCGATGCCGATGGCCGTTTTGCCCTCAAAGAGGATGCGCCGCACTACAACGCTGCCGCGCACGGTCAGGTTCAGCCGGTGTCGGGCCATGGAGAGGTAGGTAAGGGACGTGCTCATGCGCACACCGTCGATGTTGTTCAGGGGGCGGGCGGCGATACCGTTGGAATCCGGATGATTCTGGTCGGGGTCTTCCGGGAATCCCAGGGCGCGGCAGGTGTCGTAGAAAGCCTCGGCTACGGGCAGCCACTCTTCCCGCCGGTAACGTCGCACCGGTATGGGCCCGCTGTCTCCGTGAAAGTCGTCGCCGGAGAAATCCAGGTCATTTTCAAGACGGCGGAAGTAGGGCAGCACCCTGGTGAACGACCACTCGTCGTTGCCCCAAATGGCCCAGTTGTCATAATCCTCCGGCACGCCGCGGAAGAGGACCTGGCCGTTGATGCTGCTGGATCCGCCCATGGCCTTGCCGCGCGGGATGATGATGGGTTCTTCCTGTTGGGGAGTCCCTTTGGCCTCATAGCCCCAACTGTGCGGGCCGTAAGCGGATCGCCACACGTTGTTGCCCTGCTTCAGATCAACGGGCAAGTGATCAAAGTCGGGATAGTCCGGGCCTGCTTCCAGTAGCAAGACCGAAACGTTCGGGTCTTCGGTCAGCCGGGAGGCGAGGGTACAACCGGCGGAACCGCCGCCAACAATGATGAAATCGTAGTTCATAAGAATCCCCTTCAGTTGGGCGTCACAACTCGCAGCAATCCAGCAGGCAGTTGAAGAAGTCCGTGTCGTCGATGCCGCCGAGGTCTTCTCCGTGAACGTCGGCCAGGTGCTTCAGGATGCGGGGCGTATTCATTGGCACCAGCAGGGCGGTGGCGTTGATGCTGATGATGCCAATCATACGGTAGTCCTGGAAACGCCCCCCTGCCCGGGCTTGGGGAGGGCACAGGAGACACCGCACGGTAATCTCGTCGTCCCGCGCGTCATACACCAAACGTATCAGGGGCTCGCCGCGGTAGCTGACGTCGTACATCTGGCCGTTGCCGAACCGGTCCGGGCCGACGTGTTCAGCTTCAAGCGTGTTTTGCCAACCCTGGGGTGGAAAGACCACGCGGTTACTTACGTTGGGCATTGTCGCAAACCTCACGGCGCTGGTGGTGAAGGGTGTCGAATGATTTTAGCGCATTTGGTTCGGACACGTCAGGTGGCGTTCCAACATGGAGTTGTGGCCGCGATTGAAGGGCGGGTACCAACCCGCCCCTGCCATATCGCTTAGCCGGCGTACCTGCGGCTGCTAAACGGAAGCAGCGGAGCGGGGCAGGTGAGTAAGGCCGGAAGAGAGATATTGGTCTATGCCGCGGGCAACGTCGCGGCCTTCAGCGATTGCCCATACCACCAGGGACTGGCCGCGCACCATGTCACCGCCAGCGAACACGCCGGGCACCGAGGTCATTTTGTTTTCGTCCACCTGGACGTTGCCCCGAGCATCCAGCTCTACGCCCAATTGTTCCAACATGCCGCCGTGTTCAGGATGGAGGAAGCCCATGGCGAGCAAAACCAGGTCGGCGTCCACCGAAAATTCACTCCCCGGCACCTCTGACATCTGGAATCTTCCGTTTTCTCCCTTGGTCCAGTCCACGCGAACGGCGTGCAACTTGCTTACCTGGCCATTTTCGCCCGTGAGGGACTTGGTGAGGATGTTGTAATCCCTAACCCCGCCCTCTTCATGCGCGCCAGAGGTCCGCAGGATCATAGGCCAGCGGGGCCAGGGGTTATCATCGGTACGGGTTTCGGGCGGTTCAGGCAGCAGCTCAAATTGATGCACGATCTCGGCGCCCTGGCGATGGGCGGTGCCCAGGCAGTCAGCGCCGGTGTCGCCGCCGCCGAGGATGATCACACGCTTGCCCTCCGCCGTTATCTGGTTATTGACGGTCTCGCCGGCCAGTGTGCGGTTCTGCTGGGGCAGGTATTCCATGGCGAAGTGGACACCGTCCAGTTGGCGACCGGGCACGTCCAGATCCCTCGCTTGGGTGGAGCCACCCGTGAGGCACACGGCGTCGTACTCTTGCAGCAGTTGGTCGGCCGGATAGTTGCCGCCTACGTTGACGCCGGTACGGAACTCGATTCCTTCAGCTTCCATCAATTCAACGCGGCGACGGACGACCGATTTTTCGAGCTTGAAGTCCGGGATGCCCAGCATCAACAGACCGCCGATGTAGTCGGCGCGTTCCAAAACGGTAACGGTGTGTCCGGCCCGGTTGAGCTGCTGGGCGGCGGCGAGGCCAGAAGGGCCACTGCCCACTACGGCGACGGTCTTGCCGGTGCGCGTCTCCGGGGGAGCGGGCTT
Organism: Dehalococcoidia bacterium; assembly: GCA_965207025.1. GTDB lineage: Bacteria > Chloroflexota > Dehalococcoidia > Lucifugimonadales > UBA3495 > Bin87. The sequence continues at coordinate 850,479 of OZ242258.1, forward strand.
GATCCAGCCCTGCTCGAAACCGCGATCGCTGATTTCCTTCTCTATGTATTCGATGGTGACGGGGTCGGCGTTGATGCTCAACACGCACGAGGCTTCGCAGGGAGCCGGGCAAATGCGTCCGGTGAACTCCGGGAAGTTATTGGTGCTCAGCAGCACTTCCAGCGCGCGTTCCCAGTTGCCCAGGTACACCTGGTGGTTGAACTCGGGGATGACGTTGCCCAGGGGGCAGCCCATGTGGCAGAAGGGCACGGCGCAATCCATGCACCGGCCACCCTGTTCGGTGGCTTGCTGGTCAGTCCAGCGGTGATAGTACTCCCGATAATCTCCGACACGCTCTACCGGGGAGCGACGGTCTGGTCCGAAACGACCAAACTCCATAAATCCGGTGACTTTACCCATTATTAAACCGTTACCAACTCTTCCGCCTGCCGTTGCGCGCGTTCCTGGAGCACCCTGCGGTAGTCGCGTGGCATAACCTTGCGGAACTTGCTGACGCTTGCGTTCCAATCGTCCAGAATGCGCTGGGCCGGCCCGCTGCCGGTCCGCTCCAGGTGCTCGGTAAGCAGGCTATGCAGAAGGTCGATGTCCTCTGGCTCGGTGAGGTCTTCCAAGTCGGCCATCCCGTCATTGAATCGGATGTGGAAGTCGTCGTCCGGGTCATAGACGAAGGCGATGCCTCCGCTCATCCCGGCAGCGAAGTTGCGCCCGGCGCTCCCGATGACCGCGACAACACCGCCGGTCATGTACTCGCAACCATGGTCTCCGACACCCTCAACAACCGCGCGGGCTCCGCTGTTGCGGACGGCGAACCGCTCGCCGGCGCGTCCCCGTATGAACACGTCGCCCCCGGTGGCGCCGTACAGGGCCACGTTGCCGATGATGATGTTGTCTTCGGGGACGAATCCCGACCCTTGGGGTGGAACTATGACGATGCGGCCACCGCCGATGCCCTTGCCCATATAGTCGTTGGTATCCCCGGCCAAGCATACGGAAACCCCTGGAGCGAGGAAAGCGCCGAAGCTCTGGCCCGCCGAACCCTCCAGGTTGATGTTGATCGTACCGTCGGGCAAGCCGTCCTCTCCGTACCTGCGCGCCACTCGTCCGCTGAGCATGGCGCCCACCGTGCGATTGGAGTTGCGGATGGGCAGGTTGATGTTCACCGGAGTTGCATGGTCGATGGCCGGCTGGGCCTGGGCGATGAGCTGATGGTCTAGCGCTTTGTGCAGCCCGTGATCCTGTTCGATACAGCAATAAGTCTGGACCCGTTCAGCCCTGGCCGGGATGGTCAGGAGCTTGGACAGATCTATTCCGGACGCCTTCCAGTGTTCAACGGCTTGGCGGGTTTCCAGTTTGTCAACCCGTCCGACCATCTCGGCGACGGTGCGGAAACCCAGTTCGGCCATGATCTCCCGCAACTCTTCTGCGACGAAGTAGAAGTAGTTGACCAGGTGGCCCGGTTGTCCGGCGAAACGTTTGCGCAACTCCGGGTCCTGGGTTGCGATGCCTACGGAGCAGGTGTTCAGGTGGCATTTGCGGAGCATGATGCAGCCGTTGACGATGAGGGCAGCGGTTGCCATTCCGAACTCTTCCGCGCCAAGCAGGGCCGCGATTGCGACGTCCCGGCCGGTCTTCAGCTGACCGTCGGTTTGAACGACGATACGCCCCCGAAGATCATTGGCGACCAAAACCTGCTGGGTTTCGGCAACACCCAGTTCCCAGGGGAGGCCGGCGTGTTTGATGGAAGACTCCGGCGACGCGCCGGTTCCACCGTCGTGTCCACTGATCAACACCACGTCGCCGTGGCCCTTGGATACGCCGGCGGCGATGGTGCCGACTCCGACTTCGGAGACCAGCTTGACGTGGATGCGGGCCTCGGGGTTGATGTTTTTCAGATCGTGGATCAGCTGCGCCAGGTCCTCGATGGAATAAATGTCATGATGTGGCGGCGGCGAAATCAACTCCACGCCCGGCGTGGTGTGCCTAACCCATCCGATGTACTCGTCAACCTTATGGCCGGGGAGCTGCCCGCCCTCGCCGGGTTTTGATCCCTGCGCCATCTTAATCTGAAGGTCGGTGGCGTTGACCAGGTAGTTGGGAGTAACGCCAAAACGCCCGGAGGCAACCTGCTTGATTGCGCTGGAGCGGTTGTCGCCGTTGTCATCCAGCGTGTAACGGTGAAAGTCCTCGCCGCCCTCTCCGGTGTTGCTGCGCGCCCCCAGCTGGTTCATGGCGATGGCCATGGTCTCGTGGGCCTCGCGGCTGATGGAACCCAGCGAGATGGCGCCGGTGGCGAAACGCTTGACGATTTCGACAGCCGGCTCAACGTCGTCAATCGAGATGGGTGCCCCGCCCTTGAATTCCAAGAGGCCGCGCAGGGTCGCCATCTGGCGGCTCTGGTCGTTCACCTCTTCGGCGAACTCACGGTAGGCCCTTGGATCGTTGGAACGGGTGGCATATTGCAGCTTGGCGATGGCTTCGGGGTTCCACTGGTGAAACTCCCCGTGGCGGCGCCATTGATACTGGCCGCCCATGTCCAGTTCCTGCATCCCCGGAACGAAGGGATCATCGAAAGCGGAGCGATGCCGCTGGAGAGTTTCCTCTTCTACGATGTCCAACCCGATTCCCTGGATGCGGGACGGCGTGCGGGTGAAATAGCGCTCGACCAGGTCGTCGTTGAGGCCAATGGCTTCAAAAATCTGGGCGCCCCGGTAGGATTGCACCGTCGAAATGCCCATCTTGGACATCACCTTGAGGATGCCCTTTTCGTTGGCCTTGATGAAGTTATAGACGGCGTAGTCTGGCTTGGTGCCGTTCAACTCGCCGCGTTCCGCCAGGTCGCGCACCGACTCCAGGGCCAGGTACGGGTTGATGCCGCCGGCGCCGTAGCCGATGAGCAGGCAGAAATGCTGCACTTCGCGGGGTTCGCCGGACTCTACGACCAGACCGACGCGGGTACGAGTGCCGGCGCGGGTAAGGTGATGATGGACGGCGCTGGTAGCCAGCAGGCTGGGGATGGGCGCGTGGTCGGAGTCCACGCCGCGGTCGGACAGGATAATGATGTTCTTCCCATCCTCGATTGCCTGGGATGCGGCAGCGCAAAGATTGTCCAAGGCTGATTGCAGCGAACCCGTGTTGGCGTCGAACAGGGTGGACAATGTCGCCGACGACAGGCCGGGCAAGTCCAGGGCGCGGATTCGAGCCAGTTCTTCGTCCGTGAGCAGCGGAGAGTTGAGGCGGAGTTGCCGACAATGGAGCGGCGTTTCTTCAAACAGGTTCTGTTCGCTGCCGACGAAAGCCTCCAGGGATGTGACAAGTTCCTCCCGTATTGCGTCCAGCGGCGGATTGGAAACCTGCGCGAAGAGCTGCTTGAAGTAGTCGAACAGGGAACGGTTTTGGTCGGAAAGGACGGCCAGCGAGGCGTCGTTGCCCATGGAGCCGATGGCTTCGTAGCCGGAAGCGGCCATTGGCGTGGTGAGCATCCGCAATTCTTCGATGGTGTATCCAAACGCTCGCTGTTGCTGGCGCAAATTATCGGCACCGACCGGTGGCTCAGTTGGAGCCTCCGGCAGAGCTTCGAGAGCGACCTTGTTTTCCTTGAGCCATTCGCCGTAGGGCTGTTGGTTGGACAAGGTGTGTTTAAGTTCTTCGTCGCCGATTATGCGTCCCTCATCAAAGCTGACCAGAAACATGCGGCCCGGTTGCAGGCGGCCCTTTTCCTTGATGCTTTCGGGAGGGAGTTCCAACACGCCGGTCTCGGACGCCATGACGAGCTTGTCGTCGTGGGTCACGGTATAGCGGAACGGACGTAGTCCGTTGCGGTCCAGGACGGCGCAGACATCCTTGCCGTCGGTCGCCAGCATCATGGCTGGGCCGTCCCACGGTTCCATCATGCAGGAATGGAACTCGTAGAAATCCTTCTTTTCCCGCGACATCGTTTCGTGCTGATCCCATGCTTCGGGGATCATCATCAACATGGCGTGGGCCAACTCGCGCCCGGTCATTACCAGCAGTTCCAGGGCGTTGTCGAAGCTGGCGGTATCACTGGCCATGGGGTCGCAGATCGGCGCCAGCTTGTGGATGTCGTCGCCGTAGAGCGGGGAGCTGAACTGCTGCTCGCGGGCGTGCATCCAGTTGATGTTCCCGCGCAACGTGTTGATCTCGCCGTTGTGGGCGAGGTAGCGGTACGGATGGGCCAGCTTCCAGTGTCCCAGCGTGTTGGTGCTGAAACGCGAATGCACCAGCGCGAAGGCTGATACCAGAGATTCGTCGTTCAGGTCCAGATAGAAGCGGGACAACTGATACGAAACCAGCAGTCCCTTATAGACCACGGTGTTGCAGCTCAGGCTGCACAGGTAGAAGAAGTCGGCGTCGTCTTCAGTGATGCCGGTTTCAGCTACGGTATTGGAGATGACTTTGCGAACGACGTAAAGCTTGCGCTCAAAGGCCGCCCGATCCGGGGTGTTCGCCGTGCCTTTGCCCACGAAGAATTGTCTGATGGTAGGACAGACGGCACGGGCGTCACGCCCAATCTGGGAATGATCCAGGGGCACGTCGCGCCAGCCCAGGAAGGTCAAGCCCTCGTTACTCACGACGTTCTCGATATGCGAGACGCAGGCTGACACGGCGCCGCCATCTTGCGGCAGAAAAACCATTCCCACGCCGTACGCGCCTTCGGCGGGAAGGGTTACTCCCTGATGGTTGGCTGCCTTGCGGAAAAAGGCATCGGGCATCTGCACCAGGATGCCGGCTCCGTCGCCGGTGTCCGGATCCGAACCGGACGCGCCCCGATGGCCCAGGTTGTCGAGCACTTGCAGGGATTCGGTGATGATGGAGTGCGTCTTGTCGCCCTTGATGTTGGCAACCATGCCGACGCCACAGGCGTCATGCTCTTGCTCCGGGGAATATAAGCCACCGGACCGGGCCAGTTCTTTGAGCGAATTCATGACCGTACCCTGCACAAAATAAAAGAAAAATCACCGGCAGGATATGGAGAACAAGTCTCAATTCTGCTGGCGCAACGCGGCGTAGCGGCGCCGCCCAAAATAGACTTGTGTAATATATCACAAACTACGGGGATTGCAAGGCAAGCCGTACTCCCCCTATACTCGTGCCCACCATATTGAATAACTGGTGGCGCTCACCGCCACGCTTGCAAAAACCCCAAAGCATGACCACCGCTGAAACCTTGAACCCGACCGAAGTGGCCCGTCTGGCCGTCGATGTGGCTGCCGAGAAGTTGGCCACCGACATCGTGATGATGGACCTGCGGCAGCTGGCCGTTTTTGCCGACTATTTTGTGGTAATGACTGCCGATTCCGTCCGCCAGATCGAGGCGCTGGAAGAGGACTTGACTAATGCCATGAAAGAAGCCGGTATTCCACGGCATCACAGAGAGGGAACCCCGGCATCCGGTTGGGTGCTGCTGGACTTCGCCGACGTGTTGATCCACATTTTCGGGCCAGAAGAGCGGGATTTCTTCGGCCTCGAACGGCTGTGGAGCCGCGCCCCTCAGGTGGTCAGGATTCTATAATCCATTGGTCGGCGCTGCGGGTGTACTCCAGCCCGCCGTCTTCGCCGAAGAACAGGCCAATCTCACGCTCGGCGGATTCCGGGCTGTCGGAACCGTGGACGATGTTGCGCCCGATGTCAACGCCGAAGTCTCCCCGGATGGTGCCAGGCGATGCCTCGCCGGGGTTGGTCGCGCCCATTGTTTGACGGGCCAGCGCCACCGCGTTGTTGGCCTCCCAGATCATCGCAACGATAGGTCCCGAAGTGATGAAAGACACCAGGGATCCGAAGAAGGGACGGTCAACGTGTTCCGCGTAGTGACGGCCGGCGAGATCCTCGTCCACCTGCATGAGGCGGATGGCGACCAATTTGAGGCCCCGACGTTCCAGCCGGGAGATAACGTCCCCGATCAGGCCGCGCTGCACGCCGTCGGGTTTGATTGCGACGAAGGTTCGTTCCATTGGGTTGATGGTCTCCTGTCAGTTTTGCGATGAAGTTGCGGAAGGGCGTCCCTGACGCACCCGGTCGCGCCGTTTGGCGACTCCAATGGTTGGCATACGAAGATAATAGGGTTGCAGGGATACCAGATCGTCGGTTTCGTTACGGTCAAAACGCCTGGCAGCAATCGCAGCCAATGCCCACAGACGATCCGCTGGGGTCCAGGGAGCGACCACAGTGGGACGTGAGAGGTCGCCGCGTTGGTCGCCGAATTGATTGATCGCGTCTCGGCGGGCGTGGGCGGCTTCGCCGCAGTAGATCAAGGCCCCGTCGGGTAACGCTGGTTCCTGTTCCAACAGGGTTTCCGGCGCCACGATCTCATCCTCGCGGATTCGCTTACCGTTACCGGCGAACCAGCCGGCAGCAACCTCCCTGCGACCCGCGTCCAACCAGGCGCATACGATGCCGTCGGGCGTCAGATGTGGCCGAGCTTCCAGGGCCAGCGTATCGACGCCGATGATTGGAAAGCCCGCAGCCATCGCCAGACCCTTCGCGGCGCTAACGCCTACACGTAGGGCACTGAACGGCCCGGGGCCGAGGGCGACCGCCACGCCATCCAAATCGGCAGCCCGCGTGTCCTGAGTATTGAGTAATTCAGCCACGGCCGGCATCAGTTGGGCGGTGTGGTTTGCCGTAGAACGCCACAAGCGGGCCTCGATAACCGTGCCATCCGACTCGGAAAGAGCAATGCCGCCATGACGGGACGAAGTGTCAATGGACAGGAGCATCAGGCGGCTACCGCCTCCAACTCTTGCAGCAGTTCGGAGAATCGTTCGGGTGCGTCTTCTAACGTGATGGTATGGCGGGCTGGCACCGCGCCTTCTTCGTCGGGAAGCACTTCGCAGGCCGCCGGGTGTTCGTCCACGCCATAATCCAAGTCAATCCAGAGGGCGTCGTCCGGAAACAGTTCGTCGGCGCGGTCGGCCCATTCGACGATGAGAACGTCCTGCCCCGCCGATACGATGTCTTCGAAACCCAGGTCCCAGGCTTCCGCCGGGTGGTCGATGCGATAGAGGTCGGCATGGTGGAGGGTAAGGCGGCCCTGGTATCGGGTCATCAGCACGAAGGTGGGGCTGCGAGCGGACCCGTCAACACCCAATCCCCGCGCTATTCCCTGTGTGAGACAGGTTTTGCCGGCTCCGAGCGGTCCGGTCAGCAGGTACACGTCACCTGGGGATGCGTTTTCGCCGATGATCTGGCCGACACGCCGAGTTTCTTCGGCAGTGTTGGTGTGGATGGTAACCGTGTTTGGCATGTTGGCTCAGTCAGCGAAATGGTCCCAACCTGCGCCGGTGGGCAGTATGGGAGCGCCGGATTCATCCAGAATCGTGACAACTCCCTGGTCTCCGTTGGTGATTTCGCCCACCACGGCTGCGCCTTCAGGAAGCGCGAGCAAGGCGGCTTCCATTATATCCCCCGGCGCGATGAACAGCAGGACGTAATCTTCGCCTCCGTAGAGCGCTAAGTCTAGCCAGTTGTCGGGGAATGCTGATCTGAGAGAGGAGAGGGCCGGGACCTGGTGCGAGAAAATCCTGGCGGCGACCCCGCTGGCTGAGCACAGTTTGCCCAGGTCGTCGGCCAACCCGTCGCTCACGTCCATTGCGGAGGATACCCCGGCGGCTACCAGCGTCTTTCCGGCGGCTACGTGGGGGTATGGGCGACGGTGTTGGAGTACCAGGATGGACTCGTCGGTGTTGGGCGCTACGCAGCCGTCAAGCAGCAGGCGCAAGCCGCCGGCGGATCCTCCGACCGGGCCGGTGACGGCAACCAGATGGCCCGGTTCGGCGGCGGTTCGCACCATGGGCGGGCCGGAGGCGATTCCCGTCAGCGCCACGGTGATGAATGCCACCGGCGAGCGCACCATGTCGCCCCCGATGATCTGCGCGCCAAACTCGCCGCAAATGTCCATCATGCCAAGGTACAGTTCTTGGATGTCGGACACGAGCGTATCGGGCGGCAGACCCAGTGTGATCAAAGCTGCGGCGGGATCGCCGCCCATGGCGGCCACGTCGCTGATATTGGAGGCGACGGCTTTCCAGCCGAGATCGCGCCAGGGGGTGGTTGCGGCGGTGAAGTGTATGCCATCGACCATGGTGTCGGTGGTGTACAACTCGGTCACCGGCCCGTCGGGAAAGGTAATCGCGGCGGCGTCGTCCCCGTTGGCTACGGCCAATACATACCGGGGCTGAGGGATCGCGCCCGGGAGCGGTCGGCCTGATCGCGTCCACTGTTGGACTAATTCGATCAGGCCGAATTCACCGAGATCTGAAACGCACGTATTTTGAAACTGGGAGGATTCCAAACTGATGAATACTATACCCGGCGTCGGTGCAAAATGAAAACCGGGCTCACCTTGGGAACCCGGTTCAATCGTTTGCGCTTTATCTGCTGATTAGTGAAAGGAAGCAAGAAAGTTTGTGTTTGTTTCCGGCAAATTTGCCGGGGACAGCGGATTTTCTCAGGGAACCTGCGCTCTGACTCCGGGAGCCCATAGGGGCTTCGACCAGACGAGCCGAAGAGCAGGAACATCCACTGATTGACCTGGGAGTGAGCCGACTTGCACTCTGGGAGTGGTTATCGACTATAGGTCTCCCTAAAAAGGAGGTGATCCAGCCGCACCTTCCGGTACAGCTACCTTGTTACGACTTCGTCCCAGTTACCGAACCCGACCTCGGCGCCTGCCTCCCAAAGGGTTAGCTCAGCGACTTCAATCGTTCTCGGCTTCCATGACGTGACGGGCGGTGTGTACAAGGCCCGGGAACGTATTCACCGCAGTATGCTGACCTGCGGTTACTAGCGATTCCGCGTTCATGCAGGCGGGTTTCAGCCTGCAATCCCAACTGGGGCCGGCTTTGGTGGGATTGGCTCCATCTCACGATTTGGCAACCCATTGTACCGGCCATTGTAGCGTGTGTGTAGCCCTAGACATAAGGGCCATGATGACTTGACGTCGTCCCCACCTTCCTCCTCCTTGCGGGAGGCTGTCTCGCTAGAGAGAGTAACTAACGACGAGGGTTGCGCTCGTTGCGGGACTTAACCCAACACCTCACGGCACGAGCTGACGACAGCCATGCAGCACCTGTGATGGCTCCCCGAGTTACCCCGAGGTCGTCATCCTTTCGGATTTCTACTACCAACATGTCAAGTCTAGGTAAGGTTCTTCGCTTAGCATCGAATTAAACCACACGCTCCACCGCTTGTGCGGGCCCCCGTCAATTCCTTTGAGTTTTAGCCTTGCGGCCGTAGTCCCCAGGCGGGATACTTAACGCGTTAGCTACGGCACGGAGGGGGTCAATACCCCCCATACCTAGTATCCATCGTTTAGGGCGTGGACTACCTGGGTATCTAATCCAGTTTGCTCCCCACGCTCTCGCGCCTCAGCGTCAGCTACAGCCCAGTAAGCCGCTTTCGCCACTGGTGTTCCTCCCGATATCTACGCATTCCACCGCTACACCGGGAATTCTGCTTACCTCTGCTGTCCTCAAGTCGAATAGTATCCCTTGACCTCTCCCAGTTGAGCCGGGAGCTTTCACAAGAGACTTATCCAACCGCCTACGCGCACTTTACGCCCAGTGATTCCGGGTAACGCTTGCCCCCTACGTATTACCGCGGCTGCTGGCACGTAGTTAGCCGGGGCTTATTCCCGAGGTACCGTCCTGTATCTTCCCTCGGAAAAGGGGTTTACAACCCTAAGGCCTTCGTCCCCCACGCGACGTCGCTGGGTCAGGCTTTCGCCCATTGCCCAAGATTCCCTGCTGCTGCCTCCCGTAGGAGTGGGGGCCGTTCTCAGTCCCCCTCTGGCTGGTCATCCTCTCAGACCAGCTACCCGTCATAGGCTTGGTGGGCCATTACCCCACCAACAACCTGATAGGACGCGAGCTCCTCCTCCGGCGACCGAAGCCTTTCATCTGCACCCCAAGGGATGCAGGTCGTATGCGGGATTATCCTCAGTTTCCCGAGGTTATACCCCACCGGAGGGCAGATTACTCACGCGTTACTCAGCCGTCTGCCGCTTTATCATTGTGGCCGAAGCCACGATCACGCTCGACTTGCATGCATTAAGCGCGCCGCCAGCGTTCACCCTGAGCCAGGATCAAACTCTCTTAATGAGAACCTTACTTCCTTTCACTATTCAGCTGTTAAAGTGCCTGCTCCCGCCGGAGGCTTTCAGCCGTCAACGACGATTGCGTTCGGGTACTGTACTCCATCGTTCGTGCATTGTCAACACCATGTTCGCGCTCATCCTAGCGTATTTTCTTACCGACCGACTGTCGTTGCGCCTCCCAACCCGATGCCGAGCGCAATCTCATCCGCACGGCCAGCGTGGAGGTGGGCGCCAGCGTCCGATTCATCAACGCTGAACAGATCTGAGGCATGGGCTATACTGTTCGCCGATCCTTCGGTCCATCAACGATTGATAATGATTTCACAGTGCGTACAATGCGACGCTGCGCTACTGCCGGGCGCAAAATTCTGCCCCAGCTGCGGTATGGAAGTGGAGTCCAGCTCCCGCATCGATTCGGCGCCGGCTTCCAGGTTTCCCGGTGCAAATGGAACCGCCACGTGGGGCCTGGCCGCGCCGGCCCTTGGCGTAATGGCGTTGATCCCGTCCGCCATCCTGGTGTCTTTGCTTGGACTGGTGTTGCCCCTCAACGCTACGACAGCAATAGCGACCTTTTTACTCGGGATGGTGCAACTGGCGCTGGTTTGGTTGTTGACCACCCGCTCCTGGCCGGTGCAACCCGTTCTGTTTGGCTTGAAACGTCCGACCATCCCGTGGTGGCGGGCGCTGATTTCCGGCGCCTTCGTGCTCGGCGCCAGTTTGGGCGGGATTCAACTCTATTTGATGGCCGTCAACTGGTTGGGCATGGCTTATCTGGTTCCACCCGATTTGCCTGAAGATCTGCTTCTGCCCGGCGCATCCGTTGTTTTTACCTTTGTGGCATTGGCGGTCATAACGCCCATCGCGGAAGAAATTTTTTTCCGCGGATTCCTGATGAGAGGATTGGTCAACCGCTGGGGCGTAACGCCGGGAGTCATCGCCTCCGCGGTGGTATTCGCCGGGCTCCACTTCCAGCCGCCGGTTCTGGTGCCGGTTTTCATAACCGGTCTCCTTCTCGGCTCCCTATATTGGCGAACCGGGTCGCTGTGGCCCGGAATTGTGGTTCATGCGGCCCAGAATCTCATCGCCACCTTGGGAATCATCCTGGGGTTGTAACATGGCCGGAGCCGCTGAATACTTGGGGTATAATTCCGCGCGCAATTCGGTATGGAGCATTGGCAGATGGCCATTCAACACGATGTGGTTTGGCAAAACTTCGCCGTAACAACCTCCGATCGCGCGAAACTGCTGAAGCAGACGCCCTTTGTTATATGGTTCACGGGGCTGTCCGGGGCCGGAAAAACCACGCTGGCTAATCTGGTTGCCAGGCAGTTGCATGATTTGCGATATCACGCCTACGTTTTGGATGGCGACAATCTGCGGCATGGACTGAATCGCGACTTGGGGTTTACCGTGGAGGACCGGCAGGAAAACGTCCGGCGCATGGCCGAGGTTGCCAGGTTGGTTTGTGACTCCGGGCTCATTGCTCTGGCGGCCTGCATCTCTCCCTTTGCGGCGGAACGGGAATTTGCCCGCAGCCTGTTTCCCGACGGACGATTCATAGAGGTATTCGTGGATGCTCCCCTGGAACTCTGCGAGCAACGCGACAACAAGGGCCTATATCGAAGGGCAAGGGCCGGCGACATTACCGATTTCACCGGCATTGACTCTCCCTTTGAGCGCCCGGTGAATCCGGAACTGGTCATGGATACCGATCGCCGGACTCCGATTGAGTGTATGGACGAAATCATGGCCTACCTGGCGGACAGGGAACTCGTCGCCGACTGGACAGCGCCCCAACCGTAGGCTAGATTGTTTCGCATTCCCAATTGTCATCTGGATGCCACATGGTTGCCGAAACTATCACCCACACTGACCGCATCGCCGCTAAATTCGCGGTGGCTAAAGCCGAAGGACGCCCCGCGTTGTTGATGTTTGTGACCGTTGGTCATCCCTACCGCGATGCTGCTATGGATATCGTGCCTCACCTCGTTGCCGCCGGCGCCGACGCGATTGAGCTGGGGATCCCCTTCAGCGATCCCATCGGAGAAGGCCTCGTGATTCAGGAGTCAAGTTTTGCGGCGCTACAGAACGGCGTCACGCCGCAGGATTGTCTCGACACCGCCCGGGCCCTTCGTCCGTTGATCGGCGACACTCCGCTGATACTAATTGGCTACTACAACAGTTTGATTTCCTACGGCTTACGGCGCTTCGCGGCGGCGTGCGCGGATGCTACGGTCGATGGCCTGATTATTCACGATCTGCCCGTCGGAGAGGCCGGCTCGTTGGTTGAGGAACTGGCCCCATACGGTATTCACCTGATTCCGCTGCTGGCGCCCACCAGCACCGACGAAAGTATTGCGCAAGCAGCCGAAATCGGCGGCGGTTTCGTCTATTGCATCAGCGTAACCGGCGTGACGGGTGTCCGGTCCCAGGTATCGAGTGAAGGCTTGGACCTGGCTAGCCGAGTTCGTCAACACAGCGATTTGCCAGTCGCCATCGGGTTCGGCATCTCCAGCCGTGAACACGTTCTCGATGTGGGCCGGCGGGCTGATGGGGCCGCCGTGGGTAGCGTCCTCGTGCGCGCCATTGCCGACGGGCCGCCGGAAGGCGCAGCCGCCCGCGGCGCCCGCGTGGTGGCCGAACTTGCGGGCCGCGACTAGCGGCGGCAGCGGCGCTACTATTTCGAGCGTATTGTCGGATTGCGCAAAAAAGCCGGTTAATCCCGTTGACAACGGCCCGGGGGCGGCGTAGGATTTGCAACGATGGTTTCCGCAAACACACGTATCCGCTTCGGGTATTACTGCCCGTTCTATTTTTACGCTTACCGCCGCTCGGTCAGCGTGAATCCGGCGTGTGAGGCCCGATAACCTTCGTGAAAACCACTAAGAAAGGACTTCAGCCGGAGCAAGGCTGAAGTCCTTTTTTCATTAACAACCCAGTTGGCGCTGTCAAGCCCACCCACGCAGGAGGACAATATGGCAATCTCACCGGCCAAGGACGTAAATGTGATGAGCAACAACGCGTTGATTCGACCATCGGAACTGGAAGCTCGGATTCCATTGAGTTCCACCGCTGAGCAGACCGTTCTGGAAGGACGCCGTCAACTCGAAGCGGTACTCAATCGTGAGGACGAGCGTTTCGCGGTGATCGTAGGACCTTGCTCGATCCACGATCACAAGACGGCGCTGGATTACGCGGAGCGTCTCAAGCCCCTGGCTGATCGCCTGAGCGATCGCATCATGCTCGTGATGCGGGTCTATTTTGAAAAGCCTCGCACCACCGTGGGCTGGAAGGGCCTGATCTACGATCCCAACCTCAACGACACCTACGAGATCGAGGATGGTTTGCACCGCGCTCGCAAGTTGCTCATGGAAATCTCCGAGGCCGGACTCTATTCCGCCACCGAGTTTCTCGACCCGATCGTCCCCCAGTACGTCGCCGACCTGGTGACCTGGGCGGCCATCGGGGCCCGCACGACGGAGAGTCAGATTCACCGTCAGATGGCGTCCGGCTTGTCCATGCCGGTGGGATTCAAGAACGGCACCGACGGCGACCCTCAAACCGCCGTGGACGCCCTGGTTGCCGCTGCCACACCGCAGGCGTTCCTCGGCATTGACCATGAGGGGCAGGCATCCATCGTGGAGACGCGGGGCAACAAGAACTGTCACCTGGTGATGCGCGGCGGGCGCAGCGGCACCAACTTCGACGCCCGCTCCATCGCCGTTGCCGAGGACGCTCTGCGCAAGGCCAACGCGCCCCTCAACGTAGTAGTCGATTGCAGCCACGGCAACTCCAACAAGGACCACACCCGCCAGCGTATCGCCTTCGAGGACGTGGTTAGCCAGCGGATGGGGGGAAACGACAACCTGGTTGGCGCAATGCTGGAAAGCAACATCAATGCCGGCGCCCAGAAACTCGGACCCGACCCCTCCACCCTGGAGTACGGCGTTTCGATCACCGATTCCTGTATTGCCTGGGATGAAACGGTGGACCTGCTCGATTGGGCGTACGACCGGTTGGGACGGGAAGCAGCGGTCGCGGCAAACTAGCCGCCGGTTGCGGGGCGTTTGATGCGTCCTCTCCAGGCCTATTTTTCGGGGCGGGTGCAGAGCCCGCCCCGTTTGCTGTCGTGTTGCCGTGATATAATCGCGTTATCCTCAAAAATAAGAGTTTCCGATGCGAGCCAATTGCCGATTGCGTTTTCAGATTGAGGAGGACTGCCATGTTTCCACAGGTTAGTCTCACCACGGATGTTTCGCGAGATGATGTTGGGCGGATTCGCGATTGGTTGCGCGATCCCGAAGTAAGCTCTCTCTGGTATGGAACTGACGATTCCGACGGTCACGCTCTCCACATCGGCTACGCCCCCGAGCGTGTTCAGGATGCCGCCGCTGATGAGTGGCGCCAGGTATTCAATCAGGACGAGCGGCGCATCTATTCGATCTACTCCACCGAAGAAGCGCACATCGGCGAGGCGCAATTGCTGGTCGAATGGCCCCTGGAAGAAGCGCAACTGTTCATCCTTATTGGACGTAAGGACCTCTGGCACCATCACTACGGAACGGCGGCGCTGGTGGCCATGCTGGACGAAGCCTTTGACAGCCTCGAGTTGCACCGCGTCTGGGTGGACGTGCCGGAGTATAACGAGCACGCGCTGCAAATGTTCCGGCACTTGGGTTTCGTGCTTGAGGGCCACCTGCGTCGGACCCACCGCAAGGACGGCAACTGGTACGATTCCTTTGCCATGGGCCTGCTGACCGACGAGTACCATCGCCGGCGCAGTCGGGTCCTGGCTCAGTACGGCGCGTAGCCAGAGGGCAGCGGGGTTGGAGGATAACTATGCCGGTCATAACCATCAACGGGGTCATTGGCAGCGGTACCCTTGAAATCGGGCACATGGTCGCACAGAATCTGGGAATCAACTACGTGGACCGCTACATCTTCTCTGAGGCGGCGCGCTTGGTCGGTTCCCCGATCGGCCAACTGATCGAAAAGGAACAGCGAGTAGTGCCCTTTCGCGAGAAGGTGGCGCGCTTCATGCAGGGCGTACTGGAGCGTTCCGCCGTGGCCGGCGCCGGCGCCGAACCGTATTTCGGACGCGGCATCGAGATGCTCCCCGCCGAAGCCTACACCGAGTTGGTTTCCGACGCGGCCGCCACGTCGCCGGTGCATGACCGAGCGTTCATCGAAGCGACCACCTCGGTGATCAAGGAACTCGCCGGCGGCGGCGACGTCGTCATAATCGGTCGCGGCGGAAACATGATCCTGGCCGACACTCCGGGCGTGATCCACGTTGGGTTGATCGCCCCGATGGATGTGCGTATCGACACCATGGCCAAGCGGGAAATGTTCTCCAGCGAAGAAGCCCGCGCCTATGCCGAGGATCTGGAAAACGCCCGGGTCACGTTCTATCGCAAATTCTTCCGGGTCAATGCCAATGACCCCACCAAATTCCACCTGATGCTCAACATCGGGCGCATTTCCCAGAGCACCGCCGCCGAGATCATAGGGCACGCTGCCGAGGACATCGCAGGAGCCGCAACCTAGCCGTGCTTCCAATCGCCGATGCGGGGCGTTTTCGCGGCACGTTTCCGTACGTCAACGTCGCCCTGCTCACCCTGAACTCCCTGGTTTTCCTCTACGAGATCGGGGTCGGTGGATTCGGGTTCCTCTTTGGCGGCAGCACCCTCGGCGTCACGGTGTTCTTCCTGAAGTTCGGCTTTATACCGGCTGAGTTGTCGTCAGGGCAGGGGTTCGAGATTTTGCCGCTGGGCCGGGGCGTTGACATCGCCTCGCCGATACCGACGTGGGCTACGTTGCTGTCATGTATGTTCATCCACGGCGGGCTGATGCACTTCATCGGCAACATGCTGTTCCTGTGGGTGTTCGGCGACAACATTGAGGACACCTTCGGCCACGTCAAGTACCTGGTCTTCTACCTGGTGGCCGGAGTGTTGGCCACGCTGGCGCACTTCGCCATCGACCCGTCGTCCCAAACCCCGCTGGTGGGCGCCAGCGGCGCGATCTCCGGCGTGATGGGAGCCTACCTGCTCCTTTATCCACGGAACCGCATTCGGACGCTGATCATCTACTTCCTAATCACCGTGGTCGAACTGCGCGCCATCTGGCTGCTCCTGATCTGGTTCGGTCTTCAGACCATACAGGGATTGCTTTCCATCGGCGTGAGCGAGCAGGTTAGCACAGCGTTCTTCGCCCACATCGGCGGGTTCGTGGTGGGCGCAGGGGTGGGCTTGGTGGTGAGGATGTTCCGACGGCCGCCCGGCCCCGCCGGGTACGGTGGCGGGAGGGGAGGCTACGATCAGCCGGCGCAGTATTGGCGCGGGCGGCGGATTGATTGAGCTGCCCGGATGCTTTACGATTTGGGATATCCGGGGATACAGCGGAGAGCCTTATGGACGTGAAGGATGCTACCAATAAAGCTCGGGAGTACGTAACCGCCGTATTCGCCGATGAAGAAATTACGCAACTCGGTCTCGAAGAGGTGATGTACGACGTGGCTTCCGAACAGTGGCGCATTACCTTCGGCTTTTCTCGGCCTTGGGACCAGCGAAATACTGTGGCTGTGAGGATGGGCCTGAAAACCCCTCGCGCCTATAAAGTAGTTCACGTCAACAACGACGGCAGCATCGCAGGGTTGACCGACCGCCTGTTGCCGGACTTGAAAGCTTGATGCCACTGCTCGGATACTTTGTCGACGCGAACCTGCTTATTTTGCTGGTGGTAGGCAGTGTTGACCCGCGCATTATCGCTAAGCACAGACGATTGGATGAATTTACCGCCGATGATTACGATTTTCTGCTCGTTGTGCTGAATGAAGTTCGCCATATCTTCGTGACCCCCAACACGCTCACCGAAGCCTCCAACCTGCTGCGACAACACGGAGAACCGGAACGCTCCCGCCTGATGGACCGCCTCGCGTATCTCATTGAGGAAAGCGACGAGGTAGTAGTCGCCAGCGCCGAGGCCGCCGCCAACCCCCACTTCGGTCAGTTGGGCCTTACCGATGCCGCGCTATTGGAATCCATCGGCCCCCAAACTCCCCTGCTGACCGTTGACCACGACTTGTACGTGGCCGCTCTGGCGACCGGGACGGACACGGCGGTGAATTTCCTGCATTTAATGGGGTAGCGTTGGTAGTTCGTAGCTATCTACAAGCCTTGATGAACCATCCGGATGGAGCATTACAATGGAATGGGACACCCGTTTTGAAATGCAAATTTTGCAAGCAATTGAATAACACCCGGGTCCGCGTAATTTTGGGCATTATGACTTGTCCAAAATTGTTGAGGATGATAGGTACGTTGAAGCTACCCTTTACGTCAAACGAATGTACGACGATGGACTGGTCACCGCCACTGACCCTCCAAAACTAACCCTACAAAGCCGAAGTTATGGGTCTATCTTGGGTGGTCTTACCCAGCAAGGGCGAAAACGCCTCAACAAACTGATGGAAATGCAGGACGCAGATCTTTAGAGGCGAAGCAACGGTGGTAGGGTCTTGTCTTGAACACAAGGGATCAACGCCTACGGCGGCGTGGCCTGCCCATGCTCGTTGTCGCCCCAGCAAACCACACTACCATCAGTTTTCACCCCGCAAGCATGTAATGCGCCGGCGCTAACCTGTCGAAATGTCCCTGCTGGTGGCGAGGCGCGTCCTATGAAATTTCCCGATAGGTGATTGCTGCCCCAGCAGACAACGCCGCCGGCAGTATTAATACCGCAGGTATAGAACAAGCCGGCACTGACTTGCTGAAATGTCCCCGAGGGCGGCGACGCTTGCCCCTCACTGTCATCGCCCCAACAAGAGACACCCCCATTTATCTTCACTCCACAGGCGTGATCGTTTCCAGTGCTGATTTGCTGGAAGTCCTCCGATGCGGGTCCGCCGATATCGTCGTCACAGATGACGTATCCATCGAATGGGTTGTCCATCAACCCACAGAGGTGATTTAGACCGTTACTGATCTGCTTGACAGGGATGATAGAGGGCAGTGGAGTTCTGATCCCCCAGCACTCAACGGTGCCATCCGTTTTCAGCCCGCAGGTGCTATTGCCACCCGCGCTTACCTGCTGAAAAGTACCTGTAGGTGGTATGGACTCACCATCAGCGTTGCTGCCCCAGCAAACGACGCTGCCGTTGGACTTCACCCCGCAAGTATGGCCCCTGTCGTTAAAGCCGCTACCGCCAGCGCTGATCTGCTGAAAATCAGCATCGGAGGGAGGCGGATAGTCGTAGGTCTTGCCCCAGCAAACGACCGTGCCGTTAGTCCTCAACCCGCAGGTGTGCTTATGGCCAGCGGAGACCTGCACGAAATCCCCTGCCGCTGATAGTGTCATCGTAGCCGTTGGCTGCGCTGTTGCGGTAGGCATGGGACGAGCCAAGAAGGCCAAGCGGCTATCTATTTCGCTTACTGACAATGCAAATCCCACCCCCTCTGCAGTGGAATGCTTGGAAGTGTTCATGCCAATCACTTCGCCATCCAGATTGACCAACGGTCCGCCACTGTTGCCCGGGTTGAGCGCAGCATCGGTTTGGAAATACTCGTAGCCGTCTATTTTTCGTTGCGACGATATGATTCCCCGGGTGACCGTTAGGTCGCCCCCTAATGTTGAGCTCAACGGAAACCCTAAGGCAATTACGTCGTCGCCAACTGCAACCTGTCGGGTGGTGCCCATGGCGATGGTGTCAAAATCGCTGCCGGAGTTCAGTCGCACTATTGCCAAATCCATCTTGTCATCCCGGCCCAAGACGGTGCCCTGGTGTCTTTCACCTCCCAAAATCACCGTGACGTTGCGGCAGCAATCCACCCCGTGGGCATTGGTCGCTATCAACCCGCTGCTGTCATAAACGAACCCTGATCCGCTGCCGGAGGTCGTGACAATTCGCGCCACACTGGTTTGCATCCGGGATACCAAGTCTGCGACCGTAGGTGTCGCGGTGGGGAGAGGACGCGGCGTGGAAGTTGGCGGAGGTAGAGGCGTCGTTGTTGGCGATGGCCGGGGTGTATAGGTAGCGCGGGGCGTGTCAGTTGGAACGGGAGGCTGGGTAACCATGGGATGCGGCGCAATCGTTGGCGTGCTGGCAGGCGCGGTATCGGCAGTCGCCGGCACGTGAGGAGTCGCATCGCCGGCAACCCGCGTCAGCTCTGCGGAGACCGTTGCCGATACATCGGGCGCTTCCGGTGTTTCGACTGTGATGCAGCCCGACGCTGCCAGGGCCGCTGCCAGCATGATGAGTGCGCAGCAGCTTGCGGCTACGCTAATCTCCCGCCGCATTCACTACGCCTCCGGGAACGGATTCAACCCTAGCATCTCCCGCGCCTGTTGCGGCGTTGCCGGCTCCCGGCCGTGCAGCCGGGACATGGTGACCGCCCACTCGATGTACTCGGCGTTGGATTTGGGCTGTGGGTTGTTGGGCAGGTATGGGCTGTCCTCGAACCCGACGCGGATGTGGTAGCCGGTGGCGATGGCGATGGCGCACAGCGGGAAAGTCTGCCCCAGGCTGCTGTGGGCCAGCCACGTGGATTCGGGGTATCGCTCGCGGATGGTTTCGGCGATGAGGGTGTAGTTGCGCGGGGAGCCGACCATCGACTGCCGGCCGTCGCCCCAGTGCGCGCCCGGCTCCACCAGGAAATACCGAGTGTCCTTGATGTAGCCTTCCTGCATCAGGGTAAAGGCGTTGTTCACATCGCCCATGTCATGCACCGCCGGCTCGGGGAAAGTGCCGCGCTGGTAACAGGCGTCCAGCGTCGCGGTGATGTCCTCGAAGGAGTTGGGTGAAATCACGGTCCGTCGCCGACCGGTTTCGGGATCTGCTGCCCACCGGACACCCATGCCGAGGTTGAGGGACACCATCTCCACCGGCTGGGGCGTTTCCAGCAGGTAGCGGGTTACGGCTTCCACCGGGACGTGGGACTGGCGGGCCGTGGTGTGGTTGAGTACCAGGTCGCACTGAGCGCGGATCATGGCGTCGGTCTGGGCGTACCACGCCGGGTCGTAGCTGATGCCCCCGTCGGGAGTGCGCGCGTGGATATGCACGATGGACGCGCCGGCCTCGTAGCATCGCACTGCTTCCTGCGCCACTTCTTCGGGAGTCCAGGGTACGTGGGGATTGTGCTCGCGCCCCCGGCTGCCGTTCAAACATCCTTTGATAATGATGGTGTCCATACTACTCTGCCTCTGTCTCTGTCTTATTTGGTTGGCTATGCTATCATAGGCCCGCCGGGGCCGCCTGCCGTGCCGTTTCCGGCATCTCATTTGCCTGTTCAGAAGTTTCACGGAGGAATTGCCGATGCCGGACTACACCCCCAACATGGTCCTGACCAGCGACAAGCAGTACAAGGTCGTTGGCACTCGCCCGGTGCGCCACGACGGCGCCGACAAAGTCACCGGGCTGGCCCGCTACAGCGCCGACCTTAACCTGCCCGGAATGCTCTACGGGAAGGTCTTGCGCAGCCCTCACGCGCATGCCCGCATCAAGTCGATTGACACCAGCAAGGCCGAGGCCATGCCCGGAGTGCGCGCCGTGGTAACCGGCGCCGACATCGTGGAACCCACTGGCCGCGCGTCCGACCTGGCGGAAGGCGCAATGATCAACTTCAAGTTCCTGAGCAACAACATCATGGCCCAGGACAAGGCGCTGTACAAGGGACACGCCATCGCCGCCGTCGCTGCGGTCAACGCGCACCTGGCCGAGGAAGCCCTGAGCCAGATCGAGGTCGAGTACGAGGTGCTCCCTCCGGTGATGCACGCCCAAGAAGCGATGGCCGACGGCGCGACCTTGATCCACGAACGACTGGCCGCTTTCCACACGGCGGGCACCCGCGCCGGCGGCGTCCTGGATGACGACGACGACACCGCGGGAACCAACGTAGCCAACCACTTCGAGTTCCGCATGGGCGACATGGACGCCGGTTTCGCCGACGCCGACGTGGTGGTGGAGCGCAGCGTTTCCACGTCCGCCGTTCACCAAGGCTACATCGAGCCACACGCAGGGACGGCCATGTGGCACGACGACGGCAACCTTACCATCTGGTCCAGCAGCCAGGGCCACTTCACCGTCCGCGACCACACCGCGCGCCTGGTTGGCCTCCCGGTATCCAAGGTCAAGGCGATTCCCATGGAAATCGGCGGCGGATTCGGCGCGAAGCTGGCCGTGTACATGGAGCCGGTGGCCGCGCTGCTGGCCCGCAAGGCTCACGCCCCTGTCAAGCTCGCCATGAACCGCACCGAAGTCTTTGAGGCCACCGGGCCTACCTCTGGCACTGAGATTTCCTGCAAGATCGGCGCAACCAGCGACGGAAAAATCACCGCCGCCGAAGTGCATTTGATCTTTGAGGCTGGCGCTTTCCCCGGTTCCCCCGTGCCCGGCGCCGCCAACTGCGTGCTGGCCGCCTACGATATCCCCAACACTTGGATTGAGGGATACGACATCGTGGTCAACCGCCCCAAGACCGCGGCCTACCGCGCCCCCGGATCTCCGGCGGCGGCCTACTGCGTGGAAGTCGCGCTGGACGAACTGGCCGAAAGGTTGGGCATCGACCCCATCGACCTGCGGGTGATTAACAGCGCCAAGGAGGGCACCCGCCGTCCCACCGGCCCGCTAACTCCTAAAGTCGGCTATATCGAGACACTGGAAGCTACCAAGGCGCACCCGCACTACACTGCCTCCAAGGACGGCAAGCGTCGCGGGCGTGGCGTCGCCTCGGGATTCTGGGGCAACAACACCGGCCCGTCCGCCGCCGTTGCGTTGGTGAACCCCGATGGCACTGTTACCCTTACCGAGGGTTCGCCAGACATTGGCGGCACCCGCGCCTCCGTTTCCCAACAACTGGCCGAGGTGTTGGGCATACCCGTCGAGGACGTGAACCCGCAGATTGGCGACACCGACAGCATCGGCTTCACCTCGAACACCGGCGGCAGCAGCGTAACCTTCAAGACCGGCTTCGCAGCCTACACCGCCGCCCAGGACATCAGGCAGCAGATGATCGCCCGCGCCGCCCGCATCTGGGAAGTGGAGCCGGAGGACGTGGAGTTTGAAGACGGCGTGCTCAAGCACCGGGCCGACGACCAGTTGCAGATGACCTTCCAGCAGCTTGCCGCCCGCCAGGTGCCAACCGGCGGCCCAATCGTGGGACGTGGCGGCGTCAACCCCGGCGGAGCCGGCCCGTGCATCGGCGTTCACATCGTTGACGTTGAGGTTGACGAGGACACCGGCAAGGTTGAAATCGTCCGTTACACCGCCGTCCAGGATGCCGGCAAGGCAATCCACCCCTCTTATGTGGAGGGCCAGATCCAGGGCGGCGCAGTGCAAGGCATCGGCTGGGCGCTCAACGAGGAGTATTACACCAACGATCAGGGCCACATGGTCAACTCCAGCTTCCTGGACTACCGAATGCCCACCAGCCTGGACTTGCCCATGATCGACACCTGCATCGTTGAGGTTGACAACCCCAACCATCCCTACGGCGTGCGCGGCGTCGGCGAGGTGCCGATTGTGCCTCCCATGGCCGCCATCGCCAACGCCATCTACGACGCCATCGGCGTCCGCCTGACCGTGCTGCCCATGAACCCGGGCAACGTCCTGGAAGCCCTCTGGGACAAGAACGGCAGCTAGCCACAACGTAGGGGCGGGTTTCAAACCCGCCCCTACCAACATGGTTGACCATATTGAGGGGATTGACAATGCCCGACGTTTGGATACCCGCACAAATGCAGCGCATCACCGGCGCTCCCGACCGGGTGCAGGTGGAAGGCGCAACCGTCCGGCAGGTCATCAACAACCTGGAACGGATGCACCCCGGCATCAAAGAGCTCCTCTACGATGAGGAGCTGGACGACATAACGCCGGGCCTCGCAGTCATCGTAGATGGCGACGTGAGCCAACTGGGTTTGATGGAGCGGGTCAGCGAGGATGCCGAAATGCACTTCCTACCCGCCATCGGCGGCGGGTAAGGCAATCGCTGACATTCAGCGTAGGAGCGAAAGGTAGGGGCGAATCATTATTCGCCCCTACGGTTTTCGCCACCTACTCCGGCAACAGCGTCAAGACCGCAACGGTACGACTGTAGTCTGTTCCCAAAGCAGACCCGAAGGTCACTACGCCCAATCCCTCTTGTGCCACTCGGAGGCGTTCCGGTTCGACGCCGAGGTCGTCCGCATCCAGTTGATTCAGGATGCTGCTGACGTTGATGTAGCCCAGGAACTGCCGGTCGGCCATCAGGTGGTCGGACGCGCGTTGGTATTCAGCGTCTGCGGCCAGATTGACGCCGTTGCCGTCCTGCACATCAATGATGGCAGACAGGGCATCTTCGGTGCTCCCGATAGTCAGATACTGGTCGTGCAGCACGTAGCCGGGCCGATAGGCTATCTCCCCACCCATCATCATTCCCAATAAGTCCAGGTCGAAAACGACGGCGGCGCTTTCCGCACCCACGTCAGTTCGATTTGCCGCCAGCCCAACGTGCATTTCCAGCAAGTCCGCCACTTCGCCCATGGTGTCGGTCAAGCCGTCCTCGCCTTCCTCCAGGTAGGACAGCATTAGCGTCGCGTCAACGGCGTTGGCCGTCGGGTCATCGGATACGGCCTCGAAGTCGAACTCGTTGACGGCTACTATCATTTCGCCGGCCAGGTGTCCGAAGAAATCCGTTTCCAGGTCGATGCCCGTGAATTGTTTCGCCAGGTCGAAACCCAGGTCAAGAGCGTCCGCCAGCGTAGCGTCATTGTCAAACGGTGGCGCTCCGTCCGGCGTCATACCGGCCAAATTGCTGTTGATCTCGTCCAACAGATTGGGGTCGGGCAACACGTCTCGGAGGTAATACTCCGCCAGTGCCTTGCGCCAGTTGTCAACGTTCGGGTCGAAGCCGGCGGCCATGAATCCCAGCGTGTCGTCGGGCAGCAGCAGCGCCGGGTCGCGCAGCTCGCTCACCTCAAGGCCAAAATCGGTGACGGTGGGAGATACCATCTCAACCACGACGCCACGCTCCACCCAACTCCCCGACATGGCTATCCATTCCGGGGCGCTTTCAGCGAATGTTGCCGGGCCGATTACTCCGGGCACGACGGGACCGAAGTCCCCGGCAGCGTCGCCGAGTAGATCGAGAGCCTGTTGGTAGTCAACGTACCCGGAGTGGAAGCGACGCTCCGGCAACGCCGTCCGCGCTGCTTGAAATTTCGCTTCGTCCGCTAAGGAACCATCTGCATCGCCATCTATGCGGTTCAACACGGAATGGAGAATTGACTCGTGGGTGGCATACACCAGCCAATCGCCGGTTAGACCATAGGCTTGGTGTTCCGAGTCGTCCACCCAGGTAGTGTTGCCACGGTGCGAGCCCGTGTCGAACTGTGCACCCGTTTCGTCCTCCATGTACTCTCGCCACTTCTCCATGAAGGTTCTTGCTGTGTCTTCATCGCGCACCTGGATGGTTATCGCGGCAGTTGGCAACTCCTGGTCAAGGTTGAAGTCGATTAGCCCCGCCGAAATCTCAGGGCCGGCCCAGGGCAGGACATCCTGTTCAAAGTCAATGCCGGTCTCGGTCAGAAATTCAAGCTTCATCTCGTCCACAAGGTCACGGAAACCGGGATATTCATTGAAACTACTCCAAATATCCGTCATATCTTGGACCTGGCCTTCGCCGGGCACCAGCGTAACCCAGGCGTAGGCGATGGTATCCGCCGGGTAATAGCGCGCCGAGTATTCCGGCTCTTTTGAATCCACCAACAGGGCCAGAATCGCTCCCGGTATCGGAATCAGCCGGAAGTACATCGCCACTCCTACGGCAATTGCACCCACGATGACCACTGCAACTATTGCTCCCAGGATCTTCAAAACTCTCATCCCGGTATTTTCCATGGGTTTCTCCTGGCAGACATCCTCTGCCGCTAAACTGGTATAGGTTCCAGTGTAACACCCTATTCTCCTGCTTCTAATGCACCTGTCAGTCCCGCGATGACCGAATTTCCCGTTGACAACCGTTCCCGGTAGGGCTACATTGTTGAGACGCATCGTGCGCTTAAAACTTGAAAGTCATACACCGGGCGCCATTACCCAAGTTCGGCTTAATTGGGAAGACGGTGAGAGTCCGTCGCGGTTGCGCCACTGTAAACGGGGAGCCGGCCGACGAATTGCCACTGCCGCCGCAAGTAGCGGAAGGCGGGAAGGCGTCGGCGAGGCTTGGAGCCGTAAGCCAGGAGACCTGCCCGGTGTTGCCTTGGAATCCCGCTCTGCGCCAAACAGGGTCGTTCCACGAGGCATTGACCGGTTCACCGGTTTACATAGATGCCCTCTCCACCATTTGGTGGCGCTTACGACCCTGGCTCAGTAGATATGCCAGGGTTTTTCTTTAGTACGCAATAACGGACATAGCAGATGACTACCGCCGAGACCGGCATCACAATGACCATAGTGGCCGTTGGGCCAGGCGACCCCGAGTTCCTGACCGTCAAAGGTCGGGAAGCTCTCGCTGGCGCTGACCTGGTGGTGGGCTTCAAGACCGTGCTGGACGTGGTGGCGGATCACACCGGGGGAGCCGAAGTGCGCCCGATGGCGTACCGCGACCAAGAGGCGGTGTTGGACTATGCCCAGGAGCAGGCGCAGCAGGGCAAATCCTGCGTGGTCTGCGTCTGGGGAGACCTCAACGTGTCGGCGAAAGAGTTGCTCAACCGCGTGCGGCGTCGCGCCGATACCGTGAGATTGGTGCCCGGCGTCAGCAGCGTGCAAATCGCCTGCGCCCGCGCCGGCATCTCGCTCGAAGAATCGCTGTTTATCACGTTGCACCAGCGCTGGGACCGCGGCTCGGAGTTGGGTGAACTGGTCGATACCCTGCGCCAGGGCCGGCGCAACGTCATTCTGCTGCCGCGCCCCTTCGACTTCATGCCGCCGGCCATCGCGGCCAACGCCGTTTCCGACGGCGCAGACCCCGAGCATCCGGTGACCGTGTTCCAGCGCCTGAGCCTGCCCGACGAGCAGCGTTGGGACGGCACCCTGGCCGAATGCTCCCAACTGCCCGACGAGTTCAGCGACCTTTCCATCATGGTGTTTCCCCGACCTGCCGAGGGCCACGACTGAATATGACCACCCAAACGCCGACCGATACCGCCACCATCGTATTGGTGACCACCGCCGATACGGACATCCTGACCGCCGAACGCGCGCTGGTCGGGATGACCTGGGGAGATGGCGTCAGCGTGTACGCCTGCAACCCGGTCTCCCTGGAGGGTGACGGCGAATCTGCCGGGACTGCCCGCGAGGATTTGTTGCAGGCGGTGGGGCGTTCCTCGGCCGTGGTGCTGCGTCTGCTGGGCGGTCGGCGCGCGCTTGGCGACGTTTTTGAGCCGCTGGTGGAAATTTGCCGCGCCAACGGCATACCTTTGATTGCCTGCCCCGGTCACCAGGAATGGGACGAGGATCTGGTCACCGCCTGTACCGCGCCGGTTGCCGAGGTGGAAACCGTATTTTCCTACCTGATGCGCGGCGGCGTGCTCAACTTCCGCAACCTGTTCCTGTTCCTCGCCGATACGTACCTCGGAGCCGACTATGGACACGAAGCGCCGGCGCCCATGCCGTGGCAAGGCGTGTATCACCCGGAAGTCCCTGAAGGAACCGGCGTCGCCGAGTACATGGCGAACCGGTTCAAGTCGGATCGCCCGTCAATCGGTGTGCTCTTCTACCGCGCCCATTGGATGAGCGGTAACCTGGCGTTCGTGGATGCCCTCATCGCCCGGCTGGAAGCCCAGGACGTGAACGTGCTGCCCGTTTTTTCGTACAGCCTTAAGCATCAACCCGAGGAAGATGAAGGAGCGGGAGGGCACACCCTCACGGAATACATGGTGGACGCGGCCGGCGTACCCCGGGTTGACTGCATCGTCAATACCATGGGCCTCGCCATGAGCGACCTTGACCATCAGCAGGGCGGTACGGGCGCCACCGTGGCCACCGGCTGGTCTCAGGAACTGCTGGACAAACTCGACGTGCCCATCATCCAGGGCATCGTCAGTACCGGCAGCCGCTCAGAATGGGAGGACAGTTCGCTGGGCCTGGGCCCCATAGATACGGCGATGAACGTCGCGTTCCCCGAGTTTGACGGCCGCATCATCACCGTTCCCGTGTCGTTCAAGGAAGAGACCGATGCCGCCGGTAGTGGATTGTCGGCTGGTCGGATGCAACGCTACGTGCCACAGCCGGACCGCATGGACCACCTGGCCCGCCTGGCCGCCCGGCACGCCACGCTCCGCCGCAAGGGCAACGCCGACAAGCGCGTCGCCATCATCCTGAGCAACTATCCCACCAAGGACGCCCGCATCGGCAACGCGGTCGGCCTTGACACTCCCGCTTCCGCCATCAATCTCCTTCACGCCCTCAGATCGGCCGGTTACTACGTCGAGGATATACCCGCCGATGGCGACGAGTTGGTGCAGCGCATCATTGCCCGTTGCAGCAACGACACGGACACGCTGACCGAAGAACAGCTGCGGCTGGCAGCGGGACACGTCGAGCGACGCCAGTACGCGGAGTGGTACGCCGGGTTCCCGGCGTCGGTGCGGGCCGAACTGCAAGAGGCGTGGGGCGACCTGCCGGGCCATGTGTACCGGACCGGCGATCAGCTGGCCATCGCCGGCGTTCCCATGGGCAACGTCTTTGTGGGATTGCAGCCGCCCCGGGGTTTCGGCGAAAACCCCATATCGGTATATCACAACCCCGATTTGACTCCGACGCACCACTACATTGCCTACTACCGCTGGATACGTGACGTGTTCGGCGCCGATGCGATGATCCACATCGGCAAACACGGCACGCTGGAGTGGCTCCCCGGCAAGGGCGTGGGCCTGTCCGCCGCCTGCTATCCCGAGGTTGCGCTGGACGACATCCCGCTGTTCTACCCCTTTATCGTCAACAACCCCGGCGAAGGCACCCAGGCCAAGCGCCGCACCCACGCCACCATCATTGACCACCTGATTCCGCCCATGACCACCGCTGACTCCTACGGCGACATCGCCAAGCTGGAGCAGCTGATGGACGAACATTACCAGTGCCAGACCCTTGATCCGGGGAAACTCCCGACGCTGGAGGCCCAGATCTGGGAAATGGTGCAGCAGGCGGAATTGCACCGCGACCTCGGCGTTGACGAACAGCCCGACGATTTCGGCGAGTTCATGCTGGAAATCGACGGTTACCTCTGCGAAATCAAGGACGCGCAGATTAAGGACGGGCTGCATACCCTGGGCGAACCTCCCACGTCCGAGCAAATGGTGGGCCTGCTGTGCGCGTTGACCCGGCTGGACAACGGCGCTGTGCCCAGCCTGCGCCGCTCTCTGGCCGAGGCTTTGGGCTACGACTACTACGACCTGCTGGAAAACCCGGCGGCGGCGGTGAACGGCAGTACGCCGGCCGCGCTGACCGCATCAGACGGCGCCGCGCCCATACGCAACGCCGGCGATGTGATCGAAGCTTTAGAGGGCCTGTGCCGGCAGGCTTACCAGCGCCTGTGCGATGATGGCTTTGCGGCGCATCTCATACCTACCGTAGTGACCGACATACTGGGCAAAGCCGACCCTCGCACCGAGGGTGTCCTGTCGTATGTTGGCCAGCACATCTACCCGTCGCTGCTCCGCACCACCGACGAGATTGACAACCTGTTGCGGGGACTGGAGGGGCGATTCGTTCCGCCCGGGCCATCGGGAGCGCCGACCCGGGGCATGGTCAACGTTCTGCCTACGGGCCGGAATTTCTACTCGGTGGACCCGCGCGCGCTGCCTTCCCCTACCGCGTGGGACGTCGGCAAGTCCCTGGGCGACGCGCTGTTACAGAAGTACCTGGACGAAGAGGGCGCGTACCCGGAGATGGTCGGCGTCGTGGTCTGGGGTACGTCGGCGATGCGTACCCATGGCGATGACATCGCCCAGATCCTCTACCTGTTGGGAGTCAAACCGATCTGGCAGGCTGAAAGCCGGCGCGTGAGCGGGTTGGAAGTTATCCCGATCTCTGAGCTTGGTCGCCCCCGCATCGACGTAACCGTTCGCATTAGCGGCTTTTTCCGGGACGCCTTCCCCAATCTCATCTACCTGATTGACCAGGCGGTGGCCCTAGCCGCGGCGCAGGACGAGTCCGCCGACCAGAATTTCGTGGTCAAGCACGTGCGGGAAGACGCCGAACGCCGCGCGTCTGCGCCGGACGAAGAGGCCACCGAAAGCGCCGGCAACCCGGCCCTGTTCCGGATCTTCGGGAGCAAGCCCGGATCCTACGGCGCGGGCATCCTCGGCGTGCTGGATGAGCGCAACTGGGAATCGGTTCACGACCTGGCCGAGGTGTACACTGCGTGGGGCGGATACGCCTACTCGCGCCAGGACTTCGGGGTTACCGCCCGCAACGAGTTCCGCGCCCGTTTCGGTCAGATCGTCATCGCTGCCAAGAACCAGGACAACCGCGAGCATGACGTGTTCGACAGCGACGACTACATGCAGTACCACGGCGGCATGATCGCCACCGTGCGCTCCCTCACCGGGCGCAACCCGCGCCAGTTCTTCGGCGACAGCAGCGACCCGACCCGCGCTCGCGTGCGCGATTTGCAGGACGAGGCGCGGCGGGTCTTCCGCAGTCGAGTGGTCAACCCCAAGTGGATGCAGTCCATGCAGCGCCATGGGTACAAGGGCGCATTCGAGCTTGCCGCCACCGTAGATTACATGTTTGGGTATGATGCCACGGCGCAGGTCATTGAGGACTGGATGTACGAGGACGTTACGGAAGAATACGTCCTGAATCCAGACATGCAGGAATTTTTCCGGCAGAGCAATCCCTGGGCGCTGCGTGGTATCGTAGAGCGGCTGCTGGAGGCGGTGCAACGAGGGCTGTGGGAAAACCCGCCGCCGGAAATGCTGGAGCAGCTTCGGCAGATGTACCTGGACCTGGAAACCGACATCGAAGCCCGGCAGGAAGCCGGCGCAATGCGAAGCCAGGCGCCCGCTACGTGAGCAGGAGGGTAATGCTATGGAAAACACTCTGGATTTGCTCAAGGAACTGACCAGCGACCCCAAGATGATGTGGGTAGTAGGTGGCGGTTCCGTGGTCAGCGAGAACCACGCCCACGGCATCAAGGAGCCTGAAGTGCATGGTGGATGGGCCACGATTGAGGCCGACAACTGGCACTTCCATCTCCAGCTGGAGCAGATTGACGGAATCCAGTTTGTTGAGGCCACCAGCCACGGCAACCTGAAATCGTACTACGTCCGGTTCTCGCACAACTGGGACGATACGTTGGTGCGCTGTTACTTTCCCAATCCGTACCTGGATGACAACGAAAAGCGCACTGAATTGCAGCCCGAAAAGTTGCGCGCGTTTGAAGAGGCGCGCGACCGCTGGGTCGGGAAGGAGGACGACCTGATTTTCGTCGAGCGTTAGGCCACGCTACTGGCGATATTGTCCGCCTGCCGGTATTGTGCAACCGTCGGCAAGGTACTACAATGCCCGCTATTGATACGACGTAATGCGTCTATCACCACAAAGAGGAGTGAAAACATGGGTATCATCAACCGCTTCCTTTCCGCCACCGATACCGCCGCATGGGCGCCGTGGCTCGTCGTTGGCGCCATCGCCCTGTATTTGGTCGGCTACGTTGACGGTGGTGTCCACGCCGCTTCCATCGGCGCGCCGGGCATCCTGACCACTGTCCACGAGTTCTTCCACCACGCGCGCCACGTCGCGTTCATGTGCCATTAGGCACCAGCGCCGGCCCGACTCCCATGGGGTACGGGCCGGCTTTTTCGTCCGGGATTCCGGACTCACATCTGGCGTTTTTCGCTGCGCGAACGCTGTAGAAGCGTTAGGAGGAGTGCGCCGCGAATCTGCCTGAGTGGTTTCGCCATTTTTACAAAAACTGGCTGATTTTCGGCTGGTGGACCTGACCAGACAGATTTGCATCGGGAGGTACTCCATGACGCGTATTTTACCCACTTCTATAGTAATGGGAGTCTTAGTGGGGCTCCTGGTGGCCGCCTACATGAACATCTTCAATGTGCCCGTGATGGAATGGGCGATTGAGTTGGAAGGCTGCGACAGAGACCGTGCCGGTTGCGCCCAGCAATTGGCTGAGGCTGAAGAAGAAGATCCCCTGCCGCTGGCGTTTCTGACCAGCTTGGGTGTACAGCGGATCGGCATGAGTTTCGGCCTGGCCGTCATCGGCATTCTCTTCGCTGCCGTATTCACCGGTTTGTACCACCTGATGCGTAACGCCACTCCAGGCTGGAATCCGTGGGCCTGGGCGGCGGCCGCCGGTCTGCTCGGCTTCTGGGGCGTGTCGATGTACGCCCAACTCAAGTTCCCGCTCAACCCGCCGGGCATCGGCGAAGACAGTACGTTGCTGGCACGCCAGGGCTTCCAGTTTCTGTTCATGTTCGTTTCCGGCGTCGCGGTTGCCCTGGTGATCTACGGCGTGGGTCTGGTCAACCGCAGTTCGGAGGGTGGCGGCCGTTGGATCCGTTACGCCGGCATCGGCATCGCTTACGCGGTGGTCGCCCTGCTGCTGGCCTACGCTGTCCCCAGCGTGCGTGATGCTGCCCCCGAGTGGCTGCCGCCGGGTCTGACCATCCTGTTCCGCACCTTCACCGCCGTCGGGCATTTCCTGCTCTGGATGGGCATCGCCTTCGGCACCGTTGGCTACCGCCTCTACCGCGAGCGGAACGCCCACGCCTACCCGCAGTCGTCGGCCACCACGGCCTGACTGGTAGCGCCATGACTGAACCCACCGCCGGGCGCGAGCCTCGTTTCCCCTTTACCGCCATCGTCGGCCAAACGCCGATGAAGCGCGCATTGCTGCTCAACGCTATCAACCCGCGCATCGGCGGCGTGCTGGTGCGCGGCAAAAAGGGAACCGCCAAAAGTACCGCCGTGCGGTCGCTGGCCGCGCTGCTTCCCCAGGTGCCGGTGGTTCCCGGCTGTGCGTACAGTTGTCAGCCGGAAGCCCCGCAGGAGGTTTGCCATTGGTGCCAGGAGGCCCCTCGGACCGGCGGCAGTGCGGCCCGCCAGGTGCGGATCGTTGACCTCCCGGTGGGAGCCACCGAGGACCGCCTGGTCGGCTCCCTGGACATTGAGCAGGCCATCAGGTCCGGCGAAAAGAACTTTGAGCCGGGGCTGATTGCCGCGGCCCATCGCGGCATCCTTTACATCGACGAGGTTAACCTGCTCAACGACCACCTGGTGGATGTTCTGCTGGATGCCGCCGCAATGGGCCGCAACTACGTTGAGCGCGAGGGAATTTCCGTCAGCCACGACGCCGAGTTCATGCTGGTTGGCACCATGAACCCGGAGGAGGGCGACCTGCGCCCTCAATTGCTGGACCGTTTCGGCCTCGCTGTGGAAGTTGACGGCGTGTTCGAGCCGGCGGAGCGGCGTGAAGTAGTGCGCCGGCGTATGGCCTTCGAGTCCGCTCCTTTTGACTTCATGGATTCCTGGGCCGAAGCGGAGCAGGCGGAACGGGATCGCCTGTTGTCCAGCCAGCAGTTGCTCGGCGAGGTGATTGTCCCCGATGACATCCTGGAGCTGATTACCGACATCTGCGCCGAGTACCAGGTGGACGGGCTGCGCGGCGACATCGTGATGTACAAGACCGCCAGCACCATCGCCGCCTATGAAGGCCGCATCGTGGTTGACGTGGAGGACGTGCGCGAAGCCGCATTGATGGCCCTCCTGCACCGCCAGCGACGCCAGCCGTTCCAGCAACCGCACCTGGTGACCGAGCAACTGGACAATATGCTGGAAGATTTCCAGAACCAGCAACGCGACCGTGAGCCGTCCGCCGACAACGACTCCCATCAGGATGACCCCGCCGACGATAGCGATAGAGAACCCCATCCTCCCGACGAGGAAGCCGAGGATCCTGCAGACGCCGCTCTGGGCGACGAATGGTTCGAAGTCGGCGATCCCTACGCCGTCCAGAACCTCCAGGTCCAGCCGCCCGACCGCCGCGCTCGCCGTTCGTCGGGACGCCGCGCCACTACCGTTAGCGGCTCATCCACCGGGCGTTACGTGGCTGCCCGTGTCCCCGATGGCCCGACCGTAGATTTCGCCCTTGACGCTACGCTGAGGGCCGCCGCGCCATACCAGCAATCTCGTCGCCAATCGTCCGACGCCGATTCCGCGGCCTTGCTGATTGAACCCTGGGACGTTCGGGAGAAAGTCCGCGAGACTCACACCGGCTCATTGATCCTGTTCGTCGTCGATGCCAGCGGCTCCATGGGAGCCCAGCGGCGGATGGTTGCCGTAAAAGGGGCTGTCATGTCTCTGCTCCTCGACGCCTACCAGCGCCGCGACCGTGTCGGCCTGGTCGCGTTTCGCGGAACCGGCGCCGAGCTGCTGCTGCCCCCCACCGGCAGCGTCGAGATGGCCCAGTGGCGCCTCCAGGAAATGCCCACCGGCGGACGTACACCTCTCGCCCATGCCCTGTACGTCGCCATGGAGACGCTGGAAACTGAACGGCTCAAAGACCGCGACGTGCTGCCGCTGCTGGTGTTGCTATCTGACGGGCGCGCCAACGTTTCGCTATCGGGCGATCAGCTGACCCAATTGGCGTACGGCGATGCCGAAGTGCATAACCTGGCTCGCACCATCTCCGACGCCAGGATCCCCGCCGTGGTCGTGGACACCGAGCAGGACTTCATCAAGTTGGGGCTGGCGCACGGCATTTCGGATGCCATGTCGGCCCGCTACATCAAACTGGATGATCTGGCCGCTGAGAGCCTGGCCGACGCAGTGCGCCGGGAGTTGCCGGGAGAGGTCTCAACCGCTGCTGTGGTAACATGATTCAATCCCCAACTTTGACCGCGAGGAGCCACGATGCCGCGCACTCTCCCCTACGCCGATATGGATAAAATCCTTTCCCTGTCCAAGCGACGGGGTTTCGTCTTTCAGTCCAGCGAGGTGTACGGCGGGCTGGGGTCAACCTGGGACTACGGCCCCCTAGGCGTGGAACTCAAGCGCAACGTCAAGGAGGCCTGGTGGCGCTCCGTCGTGTCCGAGCGCGACGACGTGGTGGGCCTGGACGCCGCGATCCTGATGCACCCCCGCGTTTGGGAAGCCAGCGGCCACGTGGAGAACTTCAGCGACCCGTTGGTGGAGTGTCGTGCGTGCCACCGCCGTTTCCGCCAGGATCAGTTGGAGACCGTCAATTGCCCCGTATGCGGCGGCGTGTTCACCGAACCGCGCCGGTTCAACCTGATGTTCCGCACCTTCATGGGGCCGGTTGAGGAATCCAGCGCCGAGGTCTTCCTGCGCCCCGAAACCGCCCAGGGCATCTTCGTCAACTTCCAGAACGTACAGACCGCGACCCGCAAGAAACTGCCCTTCGGCATCGCCCAGATCGGCAAGGCGTTCCGCAACGAAATCACCCCCGGCAACTTCACCTTCCGCACCCGTGAGTTCGAGCAGATGGAAATCGAGTTCTTCGTCAAGCCCGGAACCGATGAAGAATGGTTGCAACAGTGGGTGAAGGACCGTTTCGACTGGTACGTGAGCTACGGCATCCGCGCCGAAAACCTCCGGCTCCGCGAACACGCCGGCGACGAGCTGGCCCACTACGCCAAGGCAACCTACGACATCGAGTATCGCTTTCCCTGGGGCTGGGGTGAGCTGGAAGGCATTGCCGACCGCACCGACTTCGACCTGGGCCGGCACAAGGAATTCAGCGGCGAAGACCTGACCTACTTCGACGACGAGATCCACGAACGCTACCTGCCCTACGTCATCGAGCCATCCGGCGGCGTCGATCGCGCCACGCTGGCATTCTGGCTGGACAGCTATGATGACGAGCCGGACGGCAACGACACTCGCACCGTGCTGCACTTTCACCGCGCCCTTGCGCCGGTTACCGTGGCGGTGCTGCCGTTAAGCCGTAACGCCCGCCTCACGCCCACGGCCCGCTCCGTGTATGACCTGGTGCGCCGCCGATTCCGCGCCCAGTTCGACGACGCTCAAAGCATCGGCCGACGCTACCGTCGCCAGGACGAAATCGGCACCCCTTACTGCGTAACGGTAGATTTCGACACCCTGGACGACCAGGCCGTGACGATCCGCGACCGCGACACCATGGTCCAGGAACGCATCCCTATCAGCCACTTGCTGGACGTGCTCCAGGACCGCTACGACCATGGCTGGTGAGTGCAGTCGATGCCGCGCTCCGTCGTTGCCCAGATGCTCCGTACCGGCCTGTACACGGCTATCATCGGCAGATCCGTTCGCTACTACCAGTCCACGGCGTCCACGATGGATGATGCTGCTCGGTGGGCGCACGATGGGGAAGACGAGGGCGCGGTGGTGGTCGCCGAAACCCAGACTGCCAGTCGGGGCCGATTGGGTCGCCGCTGGGTATCGGACGCCGGCAACCTCTACTTCTCGGTTCTCTTCCGACCTGACGCATCCACCCTGCCTATGCTCAGCCCGTTGGCCGGCGTCGCCGTAGCCCGCTCAATCCGGCAGGTGGCCGGGATGTATCCGGCCATCAAGTGGCCCAATGACATAATCATTGATGGCCGCAAGGTCGCCGGCATACTGGCGGAAAGCACGCTATCAGGCCCGCGAATCCAACACGCAGTGGTCGGGGTCGGCGTCAACGTTGCGTTGGACGTATCCGCCGACCCGGAAACTTCGGAAACCGCGGCCAGCCTTAATGACCTGGCTGGCTCCGAGGTTGACCGCTCCGAGTTGTTGCGCCGCACGTTGCAGCATATGGACGCCCTGTACCTGGACCTGCGGCGCGGACGCTCGCCCATACCCGAGTGGCGGCGGTGGCTCGACACCCTCGGTCAGCGCGTCGTCGTAACGCACCACGACGTCAGCAATACCGGCCTGGCCGAAGACGTGGACGAACACGGCAACCTGCTGCTGCGCACCGACGACGGTCAATTGTTGACCCTGACTGCCGGAGACATTACCCTGCGAACGAAAGAAAAACTCCCTCTCCCCGTTGTGGGAGAGGGGTTGGGGTGAGGGGCCGCCCAATGCTTGAAAACCTATACCTGGACGGAAAAGTCGTCGTCATCACCGGCGGCGGCACCGGTCTCGGCCTGGAGATGGTGCGCGCTCTCACCCGTTCCGGCGCCAACCTGGCCATCGCCGGCCGCCGGCCCGGACCCATCGAGGCGGCGCGCGACGAGGTGATCGCCGCCGGCCAGGACGCCATCGCCATCCCCACCGACGTATCCAGGTCCGCCGACGCCGATGCGTTGGTCAAGGCGGCGCTCGATCATTTCGGCCGGGTTGACGTCCTCATCAACAACGCCGCCATGGTTGCCGATAACGTGCTCAGGCCCATTTGGGAAATCACCGATAACGATTGGGAAACGGCCATGTCCGTCAACCTGAACGGCGCTTTCTATTGCGCCCGCGCCGCGGCCAAACCGATGGCGGACGCCGGCAAAGGCAAGATCATCAACGTCGCCTCCGGCTTCGGGCTGCGTGGGGGGCGTGACATCTACATGTACTGCACGTCCAAAGGCGGCGTGATTCAACTCACCCGCGTGCTCTCGTTCAGCCTGGCCCGCTATGGAATCACGGCCAACAGCATCGTCCCCGGATTCATTCCGACCATCGACCCCGGCGCCGAGATCAACCGCACGCTGCCGCAGTCCGGTGATTTCCTGCCCACCGGCAAGCTGGGCAAGCCCGAGGATCTCGGCCCCATCGCCGTCTTCTTGGCCTCCGACGCCTCCGACTACATGACGGGCGAAATGTTCATCCTGGACGGCGCAGGTCTGGCGTCCGGCATTGCCCCCACCGGTCATGCCCCTATTTCGGCACTGGAACCCTGACGGGCTCTAAAATACCGTCATTCCGGCGAAAGCCGGAATCCAGAAACCGTTGCAACCGTCATTCCTGGGAACAAACCGCCGAATCCCCTGCTCATGGTGAGCCTGTCGAACCACTCTGTCATTGCGAGGACCGAAGCGACGTGGCAATCTCGTCCCCGACCAACATTCCTGCCGAATACGGCCTTGCCGGCCATACCGCGATTGTCGCCTCATCGGGAGGCGACGAAACTCCGCAACTGGCGGCTTCGCTGGCCGAGGCCGGCGCAAACGTTTTCGCCGTCGCCCGCCACGCGGATGCCATGGATGCCATTCGCGCCGCCGTGTCGTCGGTAACGAGCGGCGACACTCACGGATACGTCGGCCGGTGGGACACGCCGGAAAGCGCGGCGGCGGCGCTGTCCGCCTTCACCGCTGCCCACGACCGGGTGGACATACTGGTCAATGACACTCGCAGCTTCTTTGCCAAACCCGCCGCTGATATTTCCCTGTACGAATGGGACGAGTTGCATGCCCGCAACGTTCGCGCCACGTTCATGCTCAGTCAGGCAGCAGGGCAGCGGATGCTGGCGCAGCAATACGGACGTATCGTCAACGTGATTTCCAACCTGGCGGAGCGCGCCGTCATCAACTGCTCCGCCTACAGTGCGACGCAGGCCGCAGTGCTATCCCTGACTCGTTCCTTTGCCGTAGAGTGGGGCCGCAGCGAAATCCGCGTCAACGCCGTCGGCTCAGGCTGGTCCACGGCGGAAGACATCCCGCTGGAAACACAGCGCGAGGAACTGCTCGTCCGCTACACCCCCATGCGGCGCAAAGGCCACCCCCGCGACCTGGCCGCCATGCTGGTGTACCTCTGCTCCCCCCACTGCGACTACCCCAGCGGCCAGCCGGTGTACATCGACGGCGGCGCCAACGCCCACCCGTGAGTGACGGTGAGACCATGCCGGCGCTCGATTCCATAACTATCAGAGGGTTCAAGAGCATCAAGGCCGTCGAAAGCCTGAAGCTCAATGCCATCAACGTGCTCATCGGAGCCAACGGGTCTGGGAAGTCAAACTTTTTGGAGGCGTTCACGTTTGTGCGAGAAGTAGTTGAGGGTAGGCTGCGTCAATTTGTTGTGAAGTCGGGTGGAGCGGAGCGTGTTCTCCACTTCGGCACTCGCAACACGGAATACATTGGCATTTTCGTCAGCTTGGATGATGGGAACTCGTACAGTTTGGCGATAGAGCCGGCGTTTTATGATGATCAGTTAGTGTTAGTTGACGAGTCCATTAGCACGATGCCGTACCTACCCGGTCCAGTTTCAGATGCCGTGCCAGCCATTGTGCGAGATTTCTTGCATGTGGATCCGTGGGTTTCGTACCACTTTCACGACACAAGCCAAGCCTCGCCGATGAAAAAAACCGCTAATCTGAACGACAATAGATCCCTGCGTCCTGATGCTTCCAACTTGGCCGCGTTCTTGTACTTACTCCGGACAAAGCATCCCGCCTCCTACAATCGGATTAGACGCACGGTGCAACTGGCAGCGCCATTCTTTGACGATTTCGCGCTGGAGCCACAAAAGTTGAACCCGGAGACGATTCTCCTCGAATGGCGGCACAAGGGGTCTGACGCTTACTTCAACGCCGCATCCCTATCCGACGGCACGCTGCGCTTTATTGCCTTGGCGACCCTGCTGCTGCAACCCGAGAGTCTGCGTCCTTCGGTAATCCTGTTGGATGAGCCTGAACTGGGCCTGCACCCCTACGCCATCACGCTGTTGGCTGCCATGGCCAAGAGCGCCTCAGTCAACAGTCAGGTGATCATGGCCACCCAGTCCCCGACCCTGCTGAAGCACTTTAACCCTGAGGACGTTATCGTAGCCAACCGGGTTGAGGGAGAAGCCAGGTTTGAGAGGCTGGACGCTGAGAGATTGGAGGTATGGTTGGAGGATTACAGCCTTGGGCAACTCTGGGAAATGAACGAACTTGGCGGTCGGCCTGCTCCAGAATACAGGCCTGTTCAGCAATGAAAGAAGACCGGCCGCCATGACTCGATTGCTGGTCCACGTCGAAGGTCAGACTGAGGAAGCCTTCGTTAATGAGGTACTTGCGCCGCATCTATACGACATCGGCTATGCCGAGGTTAGCGCTCGGCTAATGGGAGACGAGCGTGAAAGAGACCGACGCGGTGGAATCCGTCCGTGGTCGGAAGCGAGCCGAGGCATTATCAATCGCCTCCGACAAGACCCGATTCA
The DNA here is from genome assembly GCA_965207025.1 of Dehalococcoidia bacterium. Taxonomy (GTDB): domain Bacteria; phylum Chloroflexota; class Dehalococcoidia; order Lucifugimonadales; family UBA3495; genus Bin87. The sequence goes on from OZ242258.1 coordinate 889,637, forward strand.
AGTCGCAACTACCATGGTTGACTACTACGGCCTACCGTCTGTAGGTTCGAGAGGTTGGCCGGGCCGAACAGAGGCGGGCAGGTTACCCTTCGCAGAAAGGCTGCCTGTGTTGAGAACTCCATCAGTTCTAACGTGGCGGAATTGATGGATGATGGATTTGATCAGCGCAGATTTGTGCCTTACGTAATGATGCACGAGTTCGAGGCGATGCTTTTCAGCGATTGCGAGGCGTTTGCGCAAGCTATCGATCATGCTGAACTCGCCGGACCTTTTCGGCAAGTGCGGGAGAGTTTCAATACGCCGGAAGAGATTAACGATTCTCCAGAAACCGCACCGTCCAAGAGGATTCTGGCTTTAGTGCCCAACTATCAGAAACCGCTGCTTGGCGTCGCCGCTGCTTCAGAGATTGGGCTTGCTGTTATCCGTCGGGAATGCCCACATTTCGGGCATTGGTTGGCAGGTCTGGAAAGTTTAGTTGCGTAAAGCACGTGAATCGACGGTTCTCTCGCCGCTGCTCATAGTTTGAAGTGCAGCCGCATTCCCAGTCTGTGGCCTCGATTCACATGACGCCATCCCCCTATGACCTACGCCAAACACACGTTCTATCATAGCCTTACACGTGTAAGCAATCGCTCAATCATCACCGCCTGCCAACGAGGTCACATCACTACGGTCGTCAACGGCCACCAACCAGTCAGCAATTCCCAAATCGCAAGACCCCGCCTGGACTGACCGGACAACCTTCAGCGCGCTACCCACTGTGACGTGTACGGCTAACTACATGACCCGTGCGAACTCAACGGTGGCTAATCATTCCTTGCGTAACCACCCCCGGCCGTGGGGCTGGCAACGACCACAGTGAATTCCGGAAACCGACCTCAGGCAGGCTACCCAACATCAACCAACCCACCGACTCCCGCTCATACTGAGCTTGTCCAAGGAAGGAGGCCAACACAAAATCCTGAAAATCCTGCTCATCGATGTGAATACCAAACCCGCGGCAACCAACCGTCAACCCACTCCACCCGTTGGTGGTAGAATAGCCGGCGATGATTGCCGCCACCGTTCCCAGCACACCCAGCCCGGTACGCCGCCTCCCCGGTATGCGGGACTTTTCAGACGCTGCCTACCACCGGAAGCAGGTCGTGCAGTCCCGGATATCCGAGATCATCGGTCGCTATGGCTACCGGATCCTCGACGTGCCGATCCTGGAGTCCACCGAGCTGTTCCTACGCAAATCGGGCGGCGAGCTAGCATCCCAGATGTATTCGTTCAACGATCCCGGGTCGAACGCTGTCAGTCTCCGGCCCGAGTTCACTTCCGCAATCATGCGGCACTACCTCGAATCAGAAGACGACTCTGAGCGTGGCCGGGCAGTGCGTTGGCAGTATGCCGGCCCGGTGTTCCGCTACGATCTTGGCAACCCACCGCCCGCTGACAACAGCGGACAGTTCACCCAAGTCGGCGCCGAGCTGATCGGTTCAGACGACATCCTCGCCGATGCCGAGCTGCTCTCGTTGGCCGGCGATATTCCGGCGGAACTGGGTATTGCCGATTATCGGTTGCGCCTGGCCGATTTGAATGTGCTGGACAGCATCCTGGATACTGTTGGATTGTCTGATCGAGCCCGTGCCTTTATCGTCGCCAACATGAACCGTATCGGTGAAAGTGCCGATAACCTGGCCGCCACCCTCCGACGCGCTGACGAACTGCATCTGGTGTCGGGCCGCGGCCTCCCTAGCGACGAGACCGACCTCGCGGCTGCGGTGTCGGGACTTCCCGATGGTTTGGCCCGGGAAGTCTTGGCCGGATTCATGCGATGGAACAGCTCTCCGGAAACCCCATTGGGACGCCGTTCCCCCGACGAGATCGTTGACCGATTGCTGCGCAAGCTGCGCGGTGGCGACGCCGCCGATGCCATCGAAACCGGGCTCGCGCTGGCCGGCCAACTGGCGCGTATTCAGGGAAATCCAGCCGATACCTTGGATGAGGTCCGCGCCATCGTCGCATCCGTTGGCGCCAGCGACGTCGCCTACAATCGGCTGTCCGGTCTGGTCAATTTAGTAAAGGATGCCCCCTCCCTCAATGGCCGACTCTCCATAGACTTCTCTCTCGCCCGCGGCATTGCCTACTACAATGGGATTATTTTCGATGTGGTACGCGATGCTTCCGGTGTGGTTCTCGGCGGCGGCGGGCGCTACGATGCGCTCGCTTTGGCTTTGGGGGGAGAGGACACGGTGCCTGCGCTAGGCTTTGCCTACACGCTGGAGTCCCTGCTGTCGGCCATGCCTGAACAGGTTGCCGGCTCCACCGCGTCCGATGCGGTACTGGTCAGACCGGAAAGCGAAGGCTCCAACGCCGCTGCTCTGCGCGCCGCCGCTGAAATCCGCCGCCAGGGTGGTATTGCCGTTCTGGACGTTGCTGGGGCAAACTCTACTGCCGAATATCCGCGTACAATGATCGTATGACCCGGGTGGCGATTTGAGACTGGTAATTCCAAGCGACGGCGAACTGGGCGAACCCACTGTGCGGTTCCTGGACTCGTGCGGAGTCAAGGTCAACCGTCCCAACTCTCGCCGCTATACCGGATCAATCCCGTCGATCCCGGGCATTGACGTGCTATTCCAACGCACCGCCGACATCACCACCAAGGTCGAGGAAGGTAGCGCGGACATGGGCATCACCGGCCTGGATCGCCTGATGGAATACCGCCACGACGACGATGCGGTGGTCGCCGTTATGGAAGACCTTGAGTTCGGACGCTGTGATTACGTGCTGGCGGTTCCCGAATCATGGCTGGACGTTACCTCGATAGACGACCTGGCGGATTTGGCGTTGGAATTTCATGCCCACGGTCGCCAGCTGAGGATCGCCACCAAGTATCCCCGCCTGCTGCGCCGCTACCTGTTTGAACGCGGCATCAACTACTTTACCCTCGTTGCAGCCAGCGGAACCCTGGAAGCGGCTCCCATCGCGGGATACGCCGATCTGATTGCCGACCTTTCGGCAACCGGCACCACGCTGCGGGAGAACCGGTTGAAAACTCTCGATGGCGGTACTATCCTCACCTCCCAGGCGTGCTTGATTGCTAACCCGGTTTCGCTGGCCCAAAATCCCAATGACTTGCGCCTGGCCCAGTCTTTTACCGAAATGTTGGAAGCCCACATGCGCGCGGAGCCGTACTACCGCATCACCGCCAACGTCCAGGGCCGTTCTGCGGAAGACGTCAGCGGGATGATCCTATCGCGGCCCGAAATCGCCGGCATCCAGGGCCCGACCGTCGCCCGCGTGTTCAGCGTCGAAGAAGAGGACTGGTATGCGGTATCCTTGCTGATCCGTAAGCGTCGGTTGCTGGATGTTGTTGAACATCTGCGCGAATGCGGCGGAGTGGACATTGCCGCTGCCCAACTCTCATACCTGTTCAAGGGTAAATCCCAGTCATTCGACGCATTTCTGGCGCATATCGCCGCCCAAAGTGGAGGCCCGGCCGAATATGCCTAACCTTCCCATGCACATTTACCTGTGCCAGCAGGTCGCCGAGGAACTCGATTGGGGTTACGCTCACGATCACGCGGGAGCGGCTTATCTGGGTTCCACTACGCCGGACATCCGAGCGATGACCCGGTGGAACCGGTCGCGAACCCATTTTTCCGATCTTGCGGTGCCCCGTATCGGCGACGGCGTGCAGAGAATGTTCGAGCTTTATCCGCACCTTGCCGGTTCCGACAACGCGCTCCGGCCGGAGACCCGGGCCTTCCTCCTGGGCTACATCAGCCACATCGTCGCCGACGAAGCTTGGATTACCACCATGTTCCGGCCCTATTTCGATGGCGCCAATCGCGTCACCGACACCGAAGTTGAGTCTCACATCTGGGATCGGGCCCTCCAGTTGGATATGGATCGGGTGGCGCTCAACGAAAACGGCGGTTTGTCCGTTCACAATGATGCTATTGCCGACCTGGAAACCATGCCGGCCCTGGAGTTCTTGCAGGATGAATTGATTGACGAATGGCGCGGCTGGGTTGCCCGGCTGCTGGGATGGGATTTCACCTGGGAACGCCTCAAGCGCGCCCTGAACCGGATGTACCGGGACAACGATGAGGTGCAGTTGGTGGTGGATGGGTTCCTGGAAAACATGCCGCGCAGCCTGGAGCGCGTGTACGAGCGCCTCCCTCGTGAACTGATCGATAACTACCGTCAGCAGGTGATAGAAGAAACCAAAATCCAGGCGCGGGAGTATCTCAGTGCAACTTAAACAAGTTCGCGGATTGGCCGCCGCCGATTCCGTCCTCACCCGCATCGACCCGCTGGACCTATCCTCGCTTCCCGACGCTGCGTTACAGCGCACCCGGGATCTGTTCGGTCCTGAAGCTACTCCGGAGTCGTCGGTGCTACAGATGCTGCGCGACGTTCGCGCTGAGGGTGACTCCGCTGTCCGCCGTTACGCCAGCCTGCTGGATGACGCGGACCTGGACGAACTGCAAGTCCCCGCGGCGGAACTCGAAGCAGCCTGGCAATCGACGCCCGACGACCTGAAACACGCTCTGGAATTGGCCGCCGAGCGGATCACGAGATTTCACGAGGCGACCCTGCCCCGTGATTGGGTTGATCTGGGGGACGGCCTGGGCGAGTTGGTGCGTCCCCTGGAGCGCGTCGGACTCTACGCGCCCGGAGGCACGGCCGCGTACCCGTCCACTGTGCTGATGACCGCGATTCCGGCGCGGGTGGCCGGCGTCAAGGAAGTCGCCCTTGCTACGCCTCGCCGTGGCAGCGAGCCGCTCAACGCTATCGTCCTGGCTGCCGCCCGCATTGCCGGCGTGGACGCTGTGTACCAGGTTGGCGGGGTTCCCGCAATCGGTGCGCTCGCCTACGGCACCGAGAGCATACCCAGGGTCGATAAAATCTGCGGTCCCGGCAACGTTTTCGTCGCCTACGCCAAGCGCATGGTGCAGGGGCAGGTTGACATCGATGGCGTCTTCGGCCCCACCGAGACCATTGTGCTGGCCGACGAGACCGCCAACCCGGTTTTCTGCGCCGCCGACCTCATCGCCCAGGCTGAACATGATCCCATGGCCTCGGCCATCCTGGTGACCGATTCGAGTGACCTCGTCAATGCCATCGAGTCAGAACTTGAGGCGCAAATCTCCTCGAATCCGCGGGCGGATACGATCCGCCACTCCCTGGAACGCCAGGGTTGCATTGTCATGGTGGACGATTTTGACGAAGCCATTGCAGTCGCAAACCGGATTGCCCCCGAGCACCTCTGCCTCATGGTAGCGGACCCGTGGGCGTGGGCCGGGCACATCAAAAACGCCGGCGGCTTGTTCCTCGGCGAGTTTTCGCCTGAAGTAATGGGCGATTACATCGCCGGCCCGTCGCACGTGATGCCCACCGGCGGAACGGCGCGCTTCAGTTCCGCCCTCAGTGTCCACCATTTCGTGCGAACCATGCCCGTGGTCGGCCTGAGCCCGCAGCGTTTCTCGGCATTGGGCTCCGCTGCCGTTCGCATCGCCGAGGCGGAGGGCCTGCCCGGCCATGCCGGAGCGGTTCAGGCGCGCCTTGATCACCTGGCTGCAACCCAAACCCGCTAGTATCACCGTAGGTGCAACCCCTGTGATTGCCCAGCCCGACGCCAGGATTGTCCGATGATGACTAATATTGAAGAACTCCTGCTGCCGCACATCAGCCGCCTGAAGACCTACCAGGGCGTATCTCCCAGCGAGACTTTGGCCGAAGAAGCCGGCGTCCCATTGGATCAGGTTATTCGCTTGAACGGCAACGAGAATCCCTATGGACCGTCGCCGCAGGTAGCGGAAGCCCTCGGCGCCTTCCGCGACTACAACCACTACCCGGACCCCGACCAACGCCGTCTGCGCGCCGCTTTGTCCGAATACCTCGGCGTTCCTGAGGCCAACATCGTGGCCGGCAACGGCAGTGATGAAATCATCGACCTGCTGATGCGCATGTTCCTGGCTCTGGGCGACGAAATCATCATCCCCGTGCCAACTTTCGGGATGTATTCGTTCTCCGCTGACGTCGCCGGCGCCAATGCCGTTTCCGTCCCGCGCGACGAAAATTTCGACATCGACATCGAAGCTATCAAAGGCGCAATCTCCCCTCGAACCAAGGCTATCTTCTTCCCCAGCCCCAACAATCCAACGGGAAATCTCGTCACTGAAGCGCAAGCCCGCGCTCTGTTGGACACCGGCCTTTTGGTGGTAGCGGATGAAGCTTACTACGATTTCTGCGGGCAGACCTTGATGCACCTGCTGCCCGAATACCGGAACCTGGTGGTCCTCCGCACCTTCAGCAAATGGGCTGGGCTTGCCGGCCTCCGCATTGGCGCCGGCGCCATGGACCCGGAACTCGCTGCCACCATGATGGGTGTCAAACCGCCGTACAACGTCAACCTGGCCGCTGAGGTCGCTTTGTTGGCATCTCTGGCCGACACTCGTAATTTGCTGGAGCGCGTGGATGCCATCGTGGAGGAACGGGCCCGCATGTACCGGTTGCTCTGCGAGATACCGGGTATCGCCGTTTGGCCGTCGCAGGCCAACTTCATCCTGTGTAAAATGCCCGATGGACGGGGCCGTGAGGTGTATGAAGCGATGTGCCGACGGGGGGTTTTCCTGCGGTACTTCGATAACGATCTCCTCCGGGATTACATCCGTTCCAGCGTTGGCAAACCGGAAGAAACCGATGCCGTGGTATCAGGATTCCGCGAAATTCTCGGAGCGAACTGACCATGGCGACGCCGCCTGCCGGGGCAGTCCGCGCCGCCACTTTGGAGCGCGAAACCGCCGAAACCAGCATCTCCGTCTCCGTTGACCTTGATGGCGCCGGACAATACGTCGTCGATACCGGCAACGGTTTCCTGGACCACATGGTCAGCCAAATCGCCCGCCACGGCCTTTTCGACATCGAGCTCCGGGCCCAGGGCGATACCCACGTCGGTTGGCATCACTTGGTGGAAGACACGGCCATCATGCTGGGCCGCGCTTTCGGACAAGCCCTCGGGGAACCTCGGGGAATCCGTCGCATGGGCCACGCCATCGTCCCACTGGATGAAACCCTGGTGATGGTAGCCGTCGATTGGAGCGGACGCCCCTACGCATCGGTTGAAACCACCTTGAACGACTCCATGGTGGAAACGCTGTCGGGCGACCTCATTGCCCATTTTCTTGAATCCTTCGCCATCGAGGCGAGAATCAATCTGCACGCCAGGGTTATGGCGGGAGTAAGCCCCCACCACAAAGCCGAGGCGCTGTGCAAGGCCCTTGCCCGGGCCCTGCGCGACGCCGTCGAGCCGGACCCTCGAGCCATCGGTCAGGTCCCCAGTACCAAGGGGACTCTGGACGGCTAGCGCATCCGGCAACCCTTTGCGGTACCGCCTGCGCCCGGCTGTCTGCTGCGGCGTCTTCCTTGAGGCTTCGGCTGGGCGCGGAACTCGCCGGCTGCCAACTGCCCGCTGATTTTCTGTACAATGGGGAAAGGTAACGTTCTCAGGAGTAAAGCATGCCGATAGTCCAGAACAACATCAACCGCGTCAACCGGATGATTGAAAACATCCTGGATCAACCGATAGTGATCCGAGTGATGTCGCCAATGCAGCCCATCGCTAACACGCTCACCACGCGTTATCTGGACTACGCAATGCCCACAGCGGACCGGGGGGTGATCACCCGTCCCGTTTCATACACGATAGTGAATTCCCGAGGCGAGATCTCATGGCACGGCGATACCGCATTGCTTGCGCAACGGCCTGAGCGCCGCCGCAAGAATGTTCAGATACCCCCAATTCCACGTAAGCCGATTTCATATTCGGTGGTCGATTCAAGCGGTCAGATCGCATGGGAAGGGGACACCGATCTGCTGCCGTTGCACTTGCAACGCCGTAGGCAGCAAGATTAAAAAGAAGACCCTCCAGAACTTTCGGAGGGTCTTCGTTAGCGCACGATTCGCGGGGTTTACCCGCTGCGCACCGGTCGCCCCCGGCGCGCCAGGAAATCGGGGAACGCTTCTTCCGCCAGAGTCCCGCGCAGCACGTTGGTGGTGAAATCTCTTTCGTTGGCCCACTGTTGTTCCAGCGACTCACCCATGTGCTCCAGCAGCAGGCGCTTGATACCTATCACCGAGGGCACGTCGTTGGTGGCAATCTGCGTCGCCACCTCCATCGTCTTTTCCCGCAGACGATAAGCCGGAACCAAGTGATTCAACAGCCCGATGCGATACGCTTCTTCCGCCTCCACGATCCGCGCCGTAAACAGCAACTCTTTGGCCTGGGGCCAACCCACCTGGTTCACCAGCGTCCAGGTCGAATTGATCCGGCCGTAGGCGGCCGCCAGGAATCGAAAGCGGGCTGCATCCGAGCCGATCCGGATGTCCAATGAAGACGACAACACGGCTCCACCGCCGTAAGCCAGCCCGTTAATCATGCCAATCACCGGCTTAGCCGAGGCGCTCACCTCGTAGCTGCCCCTTTGTCGTCTCGCGGACTGCGAGTCCATGTCATCGCGCGTCAAAGTCCCGGCGTTCAATGCCGCCTGGTCTTCGCGCTGCTGGTGAATGTCGCCACCGGCGGTGAAAGCCGGCACGCGGGGGTGCGTGTCCGCCCCGGTGATCACGATGCAGCCGATGTCCGGGTCTTCGTTGGCGGCGCTGACGGCGTCGTGCAACTCACCGGTGAGTTGCCGGTTCATCGCATTCAACACTTCGGGACGGTTCATCGTCAGGAACGCGACATAGCCGACCTTCTCGCGCCGCCGTTCTCCGCTGCCCTCAAACCGCGAAACCCGTTCTTTGTCGTACAGGATGTACTGGTAATCCATCGAAATTCGCGCTCCTCTTGATATCCGAATTGTCCGCATTGTATTGGTACTGCCCTGCTACCGTCAAACCGAGAGCGCCACGGCCGGGGTCCCGCTCAAAATTGACATATCGTGCGTTCGGGCCGATGATGAAACCAGGTGACCAGTCATGCGAGTACGCAAGCCAAATTCCCTGATTCTCCTGCTCTGCTCGATACTCGTGTGCGTTGGCCTGTTCGGAGCGTTCTTGCGCCACTACCCCGTTGAGGCCGAAGCCCCTGCGGTGTTCCGCCTCCGGATCGAAGACACTATCAATCCGATCAAGTCGCGCGTAATCGCCCGTGCCGTGGCCGCCGCTATTGAGGCCGACGCGCAACTGTTGGTCATTGAACTTGACACCCCGGGCGGCTTGTACGACAGCACGCGCGAAATCGTCGAGACCCTGCTGGAATCCGATGTCCCAGTGGCCGTCTTTGTTTCCCCGCGTGGCGCCCAGGCCGGATCTGCGGGCACATTCATCACCGCGGCCGGACATATCGCCGCCATGGCTCCCGGCTCTAATATCGGCGCCGCGACGCCCGTTTCCGGCAGCGGCGAGGACATCGGCGAAACCCTGGCCGACAAGGTCACCAACGACGCGGCGGCGCTGATCCGGTCCATCGCCGAGGAGCGGGGCAGAAACCCCGACCCTCTGGAGCAAACTGTTCGCACCGCCGCGTCTTACTCCGCCACCGAAGCGTTGCAGGCCAACATAATTGACCTGCTGGCCGATGACCTACCCGACTTGCTCACACAGTTGGATGGCCGGACCGTAGTCACCGTCTCCGGCGAACGTACCCTGGAGTTGGCGGACTACGACCTCCAATCGGTCGAGATGCAGTGGCGAGAGAAGTTTGTCGATTTCATTGCCAACCCCAACATTGCCTTCCTTCTTATCAGTCTGGGTAGCCTGGGCCTGGTGTTCGAGCTAATGACTCCAGGAACCATTGGACCGGGTATTGCCGGTATCATCTGTCTGGGCTTGGGATTCCTGGCATTGGGCAACCTGCCGTTCAACTGGGCCGGAATTGCCTTCATTGTTCTGGCCGTCGTCCTTGCCGTACTGGAGATTTTCGTGTCCGGCTTCGGCGCGTTGGGTATTGGCGCGGTAGTCAGCCTGATTATCGGCGGCGTACTGCTGTTCGGCAGCTTCGGTGGCGGTGAAGTACCAGTGAACTTCCCTGACGTGTCCGTAAGTCTCTGGGTGCTGGTCGGCGTGGGTGGCTTTCTTGCTCTCATCGCCGGCTATTTCGCCTACGAAGCCATCTCATCTCGGGTGCTGGGACGCCGCGCCGTGGTGGCCGGAGGCGAGTTGTCCGACAGCGACGGTCGCAGCTCCACCGGGCATCTTCTGGGGCAAACCGGGCGCGTGACGAGGGTGTTGGATCCCAGGGGAATAGTGAACCTCGGTGATGAAACATGGTCCGCCGTCAGCCAAGATGGATCTACTATCCGGGAGGGCAGTCAAATCCGCGTGATTGCAGTCAGCGGTCTGTTGCTCACCGTCGAATCCGTCGCTTCCCCGCCGGCCGTGGAAGGACAGGAATGATGATAAGATTATCCTTGAACCACCCCTCGAAAACAGCCAATAAGGAGGCTTGAACATGGCCAGCGGGCTGATAGTTGTCCAACAGTACCAACGAATGGTCGTCCAGCGTTTCGGCACCTACATTGGGTCCAGGCGCCCCGGCCTCCATTTCCTGATCCCGGTCCTCTACAGTGGCACCAAAGTTGATCTGCGAGAACGCGTAACTCGTGTGCCCACCCAAAAATACATTACCGCCGACAACGTGGTGGTGGACATGGACTTTGTCATCTACTACCGCGTTATGGAGGACGCCGTTGATCGCGCCGTGCTTGAAGTGCAGAACTTCGAGGCCGCTGTGATCAATCTGGCTTTCGCTACCCTTCGCTCCGTCATCGGCGCAATGGACCTGGCGACCACGCTGTCCGAGCGGGAGCGAATCCGCGACGACGTGCAGGTCCGCATGGACGAGGTGACCGAGCGCTGGGGCGTCAAGGTATCTCAGGTCGAAATCAACGAGGTGGACCCGCCTCCGGGCGTCAAGGCGGCCATGGAGCGGCAGAAATCGGCCGACGCCATCCGCACCGCTGAAATCACTGAATCCGAGGGACAAAGGCAGGCTGCGATTAACCTGGCCGAGGGTGAGCGCCAATCCGCGATCTTGAGGGCCCAGGGTCAGCGCGAGTCCGAAATCCTGCAAGCCGAGGGCGACCAGCAGGCCACCGTCCTGCGCGCCGAGGGTTTCAGTACCGCTCTGGAACGCATCTACAACGTCGCCAGCACCGTTGACGCTCGAACCATGAGTCTCCAGTATTTCGATACGCTCAAGTCGCTGGGCAGCAGCCCGTCCACCAAGTTCATTTTCCCCATGGAGTTCACCTCCATGCTATCGCCCTTCCTGGGCATGGGCAGCATGAACCAGCAGGACGGCGGCAACAACGCCAACCGGGGTAGCCAAACGAACGGCACAAACGAGGACGGAGATAGCCGCAACTGATGGCTGTAATGTGCCGCGCTAAAAAGTGGAGGGGCAACCATAGCGGTTGCCCCAGATTTTAGTCTCAGCGGTTTCCGGTTAATACCTGCTGCAACCCAACATCATCATCCAGCAGGCGCATCGCCTCGGCGTATGGCTCGGCGGCCTTGCCTTCGATGTCTTTCAGCAGGTTGCCCAGGCTAGCGTGGTCAGCCAGCCGTGTGGTGATGCGCCGATGCAGTTCTTCCTGCACCGTTTCCAGGAACTCCGTGCGTCGTCGCCCAGCGCGCCGTTCTTGTAGCCCGCCGCTGTCTGTCAGATACGACCGATGCGCGCCGACACTGTCCCACAACTCGGCGATGCCTACGTTGGCGTAAGCCTGCGTCAGTAGCACTTGCGGATTCCACCCGTCGCTCAGGTCCGCCATCTGGAGCGTCCCCACGACAGCCGTAGCCAACTGGTTGGCTCCGTCCCGGTCGGCTTTGTTGATGACATAAAGGTCGGCAATCTCCATGACGCCGGCCTTGAGCGTTTGTATCGAGTCGCCGGATTCGGGCGTCATCGTCACCACCACCGAGTCGGCCACACCCATGATTCCCAACTCGGTCTGGCCCACCCCCACCGTTTCCACCAGCACCACGTCTTTGCCGGCGGCGTCCAACGCGCGCACCATGCTCTTGACGATGCGGGGCAGCCCGCCGGATTGTCCCCGCGTGGCGACGCTGCGGATGAAAACGCCTTCGTCCAGGTAGTGCCGCTGCATCCGGATCCTATCCCCTAGCAGCGCGCCGCCAGTGAATGGGCTGGTGGGGTCAACCGCCAGGATGCCGACGGTGAGTCCTTGGGCGCGCAGGTGCTCGGCGAGCCGATCCACCAGCGTGCTCTTGCCAACCCCAGGCGGCCCGGTGATGCCTACGGTGTACGCGTTCCCGGTGTGCGGGTCCAGTTGTTCCATCACCGAGCCTGCCTCCGGACTCCCCCGCTCCAGGAGGGTCAACGCTCGGGAGAGCGCCCGGAGTTCGCCCATCAGGACGCGGTCGGCCAAGTCGTTCATCTATCCAAGTGAACCAGGGGTCTGGAGTGCAGTTGAACCTTGCCTAAGATCAGGCGTGGCCTTCGGTCCCGTTGGCGCCGTTGCTGAAATTGGGCAGCCGCTCGCCCGTGTCTGGATCTATTCCGTTGCGCAACAGGCGTTCACGATATGCTGCCGCTTGAGTTTGAAATTCCGCCCGCGCTTCAGCGTAAGCTTCAGCGTAAGCTTCAGCATAAGCTTTGGCAGCGGCTTTGGCAGGACGCTCTTTCCACCAATCCCAAGCTAGTCCGATTGTCATGGAAACCACACCTCCGGTGAATTCGATCAAATAGGCCAACGCTATGCCTTGCCACAGATATGGTCTGGCATGACCCAGAATATTGACAACCGTATGTTGAAGTCCGTTACCACAGCCGTCTCGGCTACATACCGCCAATGCTGCGAGAAGATAGGTTAGCAACAGACCGAGAGCGACTACCCTGGTCAACTCCCGCCGAACTTTACCCAGCACTATGAATATTGACGGATCTATCATAACGCCGTAGTGCAAGGTAATTGTATCATCCGGGACACGATGGGAGATTTGGGCATCCTAGACATCAAGAGCGCAAATCCGCAAGGAACCGGCCGGCGCTCTGGCGGATAAAGTCCTGCACGTTGACCGACATCAGATGCACGCCGCGCTCGGCGAACTGTCGGAACCGAGCTACGTTGTCCACCGTCATGCCGGCTCCGGCAACCCCAATGATCTTGCCCTCGGCCAGCGTCCCTTCTATCACCTGTGTTATCGCGGCGTCCACGTCGGATTGCGGTGGCATTCCCATGGCTTGCGTCAGGTCGCTGCTTCCTACCAGGATGGCGTCCACTCCGTCCACACTGGCGATTTCGCGGACATTCGCTACGGCCTCCGGCGTTTCAACCATGCAGATCACCAGGGTCTCCCGATTTGCTGCATCGTAGTACTCTGCCGGCGGGAGTCCGCTGCCCAGACGGTTGGTGCGTCCGCCGGTAGCGCTGCTGCGGTCGCCCATCGGGTAGTAGTGCGACGCCTGGGCCACCGCCACCGCCTCGGCGCGGTTGTTGATGTGCGGAACAATCAGCCCCTGTGCGCCCCGGTCGAGAAAACGCAGCAGTGTGGAAGGCTCGGCGTTGGGTACCCGCACCACCGGCGTGATATCGTGCAACTCCGCCGCGCGGATCATGTTCTCCGACTCAGAATCGTTGGACGACCCATGTTCGCAGTCGATCCAGACCCAGTCGAATCCCAGGACCCCGCAGAGCTCTACCAGTATCGGGGCATAAAAGTTAACGCTGCCTCCCACGGCAATCTCTCCGGCGAGCAGCTTGGCTTTGGCGCGATTAGTGCGGACCATAACGGGTACTCCTGATTGGTGTAGCAGGGGCGAATAATCATTCACCCCTGCGGTTGTAATGTCGTCTGTTTTGGAGAAAGCCGGGCGGCCTGTAAGCCGGGTTCTGTATCCGCCTGGTGGCGGACGGTGACCATCTATCTAGCCCTAGCGTTGCCACTGGGGTCAAGCAGCCAACCCGGGAACGGGCCGGACGCCCATGGTTCCCCTATTTGGCCTTGCTCCAGGTGGGGTTTGGCCGCCGGCGCGTCACCGCACTCGGCCGGGCGCTCTTACCGCCCGATTTCACCCTTGCCGCAGCTGCTGGGCAGTAACGGCGGTATGTTTCTGTGCCACTTTCCGTCCCCTCGACGCGAACGCCTCGGAGCCTGGGAGTTACCCAGCACCCTGTCCGGTGGAGCCCGGACTTTCCTCCCCGAGACCCTTCGGCCTCGCGGCGGCCACCCGGCCGGCCCGGCATTCTCCTAAAACGAGTCTAGCATAGTTTCGGGCGAAACTACTCTGTGTCGGGATGGGTGGTTATGAACCGGGAAGAGCGCTCCGGGTCCACGTGCGGGGCCCGAACTTCCACGCCGGCCTGTTCTTCCTGGAGCCGCACGGTGCTGCTGCTGTCGGCGTTGCCCCAGCCGCGGTTCATGGCCTGGAGGGAAATCTGCTGCGCCAGCGTGGACATGGGCATGGGCACGTCGTACTCGCGGGCCAACTCCGTGGCAAGGGAAATGTCCTTGTGGGCCAGGTTCAGTGCGAAACTCGCCGGTTCGAACTCGCCGCGGAACATGGTGCGCACCAGCCCCTCATGCAAAAATGACATCCGGCCCAACGCGCCGCGCCGCACGCATTCCCATAGCGGCTCAGGATCAACGCCGGCCTTGACCCCCAGCGTCAGCCCCTCAGCGATGGCCTGCCGAACGCTGTGTCCGATCATGTTGTGGACCAACTTGGCCACGCTGCCCGCTCCAATCTCGCCGGCGTAGAAGACCTTGTCGCCGAAAGAGTCCAGTATGGGCTTCACACGGTCGAATACTTCACGATCTCCGCCCACCATCACGGCCAGGTTGCCCGACGCCGCGCCCGTCTTGCCGCCGCTGACCGGAGCGTCCAGTACATGGCAATCCTTGGCGCGAAATTGCGGCTCGATCTCCCGTATCAGCGTAGGCCGACTCGAAGAGAGGTCGATGTACACGCCGCCGGGCCGGAGGCCCTCAAGCACTCCCTCCGGTCCGGTTGACACCGATTCCACCTCATACGGTCCTGGCAGCGACGTGAATGTGACGTCGCAGGCGGCCGCGACCTCGGCCGGCGTGTTGGCGAGTCTCGCCCCGCCTTCCAGCAGGGGGAGCGCCGCTTCCTCACGCAGGTCATAGACGACCATGGGATAGCCGGCGCGCTGGATGTTGGCCGACATGCCGCCGCCCATGTTGCCCAAACCAATAAATCCTACGGTTTCCATAAGCTGTCACATCTCCATGCGACCCGCCTCGGCGGGTAGATGGCGGCAGTATAACCCACCCACCGGGCGCACCGGTCGGATGCTATAATTTACCTAGATGCCCCGTGGTGTAGCGGTAGCACGTCAGCCTTTGGAGCTGTAAGCCCTGGTTCGAACCCAGGCGGGGCAGCCACGCCGTCCTGCCCTTGATGGAGCGTCCGCCTTTCCCAGGCTTAGCGGTCAATGCAAGCCGTTAGTTCCTTCGCTCCAACAACAGGGGCATACCGCCTTTCGGTCTCAGGGACACCAGCGGCACCAGTTCGATGGTGTGTTGCGGGTCGTGGCTCATGCTCCAATGCTGGCCCATAGTCGCCAACAGCAGCTTGGCCTCCATCCAGGCGAAACCCTCTCCAATGCAGAGGCGTGGCCCGCCGCCAAAGGGAAAGTACGCGAATGCTGGGAGGTTCTCACCGAACTCCGGCGTCCAGCGGTTAGGCTGAAATTCCAGCGGATCGTCAAACCAGCGCGGATCTCGCTGTATGACAAACGGCGGCGATACCAGAGCCGCCCCGGCAGGAATTTGGTAACCGCCCAATTCAATCGGCTGGAAAGTCATCCGCCCGGTGGACCAGATGGGTGGGTAAATCCGCATTGACTCGGTGAGTATCCGGTCGGTGAGGGTAAGGTTGGGCAGGTCGTTCACCGTTGGGACACGTCCGCCCAAAGTTTCGTCCAGCTCGGCGTGAAAGCGTGCCTGTACTTCGGGATGCGTAGCCAGCAAATACCAGGTCCAGGTCAACGCCATAGCCGTGGTTTCGTGCCCGGCGGCGAACAGCGTTATCACTTCGTCCCGCAGCTGCCGGTCGGTCATCACGGCGTCCTCGGGATTTTCCGCCTCTTCGTCCCTGGCTTGCAGCAGCAGCGAGAGCAGGTCGCTGCCCTCCCGGTCGGACTGCCGGTGCTGTTCAATCAGGTCATAGACCGTTTCGTCCAGGAAGGCCAACTCCCGCTTGAACCGTCGGGTGAAAGGCAGCGGCATACTATGGAACAGATTGCGGAGGCCAGGGGGTTGATTGTCCCGGGCCTTGATGTAGTTGTTGCTCAGTTCAAAAGACGCCCCGATGCGCTGCACCGTGTCGGCCAATTCAAGGTCGAAAAGGGTCTTGACGACGATGTGCAGGGTCAGCTCGCTCATTTCCCGGGCCATGTCAACCCTGTCCCCGTCCCGCCAGCGCTCTTCGTGCCTCAGCGTGAAGTCTGTCATAATCTCGCCGTAGCCCTCAATGCGGCGGTGGTGAAACTGCGGCTGCATCAGCCGGCGTTGGCGTAGATGCAGCGGGCCGTCTGCTGTAACCAGCCCCATGCCGAGCAGGTATCGCAACGTGTCAGTCAAGCGTCCGCGCCCGACGCTCCGATTGTTGACGACCAATAGCTCCCGCACCAGTTCCGGGTGGTTGACCAGATACACCAGAACCGGCTTGACCGACACCGTAACCAGGTCGCCGTAAGTGGCGGCCTCGCGCATCAACCCCAGCACGTCGGATACGTAGCGGAAAGACTGCCCTACGATGGGCAGTTCCCGCGGACCGGGGGGCAAGGCAGCCCGGTCAATCACTGGTTTCGGTGGATAGGGCAGAGTATTGACGTTCATAGTTCACCTCCGGGCAGCGGCGGCGCCGACGGGCGGGCTTGCTTGCACGGAGTGGCGTCTTTCTAGGAACATCGGCATCCCTCCCTTCGGCCTCAGGGAAATCAGGGGCAGCATCTCTGCCTTGTGTCTGGGGTCGTGGCGCATGGTCCAGCGCCGCCCGATTGTCGCCAGGATCAGCTTGGCCTCCATCATCGCAAAGCCCTCGCCGATGCAGCGTCGCGGCCCGCCGCCGAATGGGTAATACGCGAATTGGGGCAGGTTGGTTTTGAACTCAGGAGTCCAGCGATCCGGCCGAAACTCCAGCGGCGCGTCGAAAAACCTCGGGTCCCGTTGCGCGATCAGCTGCGGGGCCAACAGAAACGCCCCGACCGGAATGTGGTACCCGCCCAGGTCAAACGGCTGGAACGCCATCCGCCCCCAGAACCAGATGGGCGGATAAAGTCGTAAGGCCTCTTCCAACACCTGGTCCATGAACGTCAGGTTAGGCAGATCGGCCAGCGTCGCGGCGCGGTCGCCGATAACCTCGTCCAGCTCGCCCTGGAACCTGGCCTGCAACTCCGGGTGCGTCGCCAGCAGATACCACGTCCAGATCAGCGTCACGGCTGTGGTCTCGTGGCCGGCGGCGAACATCGTCACCGTTTCGTCCCGCACCTGTTCGTCGGTGAGGGCTGCCGTGCCTGATCCTGCGTCCCCATCGTCCTCCAACCGGGCCTCTAATAGCAGCGACAGCAGGTCATCTCCCGGCTCGGCAGCAGCGCGCCGCTCCGCAATCAGCCCGTAGATAATCTCGTCCAGGTCGGCCTTGGCGCGCTTGAACCTCACGCTGTACGGCAATGGGAGGCGATGGAACAATTTGCGCATCCGGGGTGGTTGGTTCGCCCTGGTAGTGATGTAGTTGTTGCTGAGTGCAAAAGCCGCTCCAATCCGGCGTACTTCATCTGCCAGGTCGGTACCGAAAAGCGTCTTGACCACGATCCGCAACGTCAGTTGAGACAACTCACGGCCCAAATCCACTGGCTGGCCATCTGCCCAATCGTCCTGGTGCGCCATGGCATACGACTGCATGGTCTCCGCGTATCGTTCGATGCGGTCTCGCCGGAGGCTGGGTTGAATCAGACGCCGTTGTCGCAGGTGATCCGCGCCCGTGGCGGTGATCAGACCGTTGCCCGTCAGCAACTTCATCACCTCGGTGTTCGGACCCCGGTCCACCTTCTGGTGGTTGGTGACTATGAGGTCCCGGATCAGATCGGGATGGTTCACCAGGTACACCAGCGCCGGTTTGATGGAAAGCGTGACCAGATCGCCGTACTTCGACGCTTCCTGCATGAACCCTATGGGATTCCACATATACCGGAAGGTTTGACCTACCAGCGGCAACTCGCGCGGCCCCGGCGGCAGCATGATCCGGTCAATCGCCGGCCGTGGTGGATATGTGGTTTGTGCGGACGCCATGAGCTACGCCGCTCGCATCCCTTCGATGCACCGACTGGGCGCGCGCTAGTTATCCAGGGGGATCGTTGCGGTCAGTCGCGGCCCGTCGCCCACCGCGCGGGTCGTGTGTCCCTGGCCGGTTAAGTCCTCCGCCAGCATGGCCTGCCCGGGACCAAATCTGTGCATCGAACCGTCGCCGAGTCCGATTTCAACCTCGCCTTCCAAGGTGATGACGAACTGGCGGCGCGGAGCGCAATGCCAGTCGCTGAAGTATCCCGACTCCACCCGGCGAAACACAATGCCGCTGGTGTCCTGCATTGCAGCCAGTTCGGGATGCGTGTCCAACTCCAGATGCTCGATATGAGATTGGCCGTCGTCTCCGGTATAAAGCCTGGCGATTGGCATGTGGAGCCTCCTTTCGTGTTCGTTGAAATGTTCCGTTTCATTCTATCAAACCCCCAGGCTCCCATGCTTGGGACGGTCCCGCGCCACTCCGCAATCTGAAGAATGCGCCCTTGTTGAGGATGGCATCCCTACTCCGCTATAATCAGAGCCTAACCTGTTGCTTTTACGTAATCATATGCCAGTCGATTATTACGAGACCCTCGGAGTTGACCGGGCGGCTAACGACGAACAGATCCGTCGCGCCTTCCGACGCAAAGCCATGGAGTTCCATCCGGACCGGAACAAAACTCCCGGCGCCGAGGATAAGTTCAAGGAAATCAACGAGGCCTACCAGGTCCTTAGCGACCAGGAGAAGCGCTCCCGGTACGACCGGTTTGGGCACGCCGGCGTCAACGGCGGATCCGACCGGCCTTTTGACGGCTTCGACCCGTTCGGCGGTTTCGGCGACATTTTCGACACCTTCTTCGGCGGCGGAGCTCAGACGGCCAGGCAACCCCGCGCCGGCGA
The DNA here is from genome assembly GCA_965207025.1 of Dehalococcoidia bacterium. GTDB lineage: Bacteria > Chloroflexota > Dehalococcoidia > Lucifugimonadales > UBA3495 > Bin87. The sequence continues at coordinate 908,810 of OZ242258.1, forward strand.
GGACATCGCCCAACGGGTGCAACTGACCTTCGAGGAAGCCGTCTTCGGCTGCGAACGCGACATCGATATCCAGCGCGTCGAACCGTGCCACCTCTGCTCCGGCGCCGGCAACGAACCCGGGACTCCGGTTTCTACCTGCTCCACCTGCAACGGTTCGGGTCAGGTTCGACGGGCCCAGCGCAGCGTTTTCGGACAATTCGCCGTAACCTCCCCCTGCTCCGCCTGCAACGGCTCTGGACGCTATATCGAAACCCATTGCCACAACTGCCGCGGTCGCGGCTACGAGCGGCGCCAGCGCACCCGTACCGTCACCATTCCCGCCGGCGTCAACGATGGTATGCAGGTGCGAATCACGGGAGAGGGCGACGCCGGCGCTAACGGCGGCCCGCCGGGAAATCTGTACGTGCAGGTCAGGGTGCAAGAGCACCCGTTGTTCGCCAGGGAGGATGAAGACTTGTTGCTGCGGTTGGATCTCAACATCGCGGAAGCCGCTTTGGGCTCTACCAAGCTGGTGCCTACTCTGGAAGGCGAACAGGTTCAACTGGACATTCCCGCCGGCACCCAGTCCGGCCGCGTGTTCCGCGTCCGCGGCTATGGAGTGCCCAGATTGCGCCGCGATGGCCGTGCCACCAGCCGGCGCGGGGACATCAGGGTAGTCGTTGATGTTAACGTCCCTCAGCGGCTTAACAAGTACCAGCGGCAATTGTTGGAAAACTTGGCTTACTCATTCGATAACCGCGGCAATGCGCCGCCCGGACCCGCCAAATCTCAGTCCGACCGCCGCCGTAAATCGGGAAATTCTGCCCAGCCGGAAGCCGAAACCGATGAACCCCCCTCGGCCAGCCCAGCCCAGGACACCGCGGAGCCTTCCGGAGAAGACAAACAGAAAGGTCTATTTGACCGTATCAAGGATACCTTTGCCCCCGGCGACGACTGATCGGTGGTACGTACATGGCGCTGGCCGCTACTTCATTTCCCACTGCTGTTCCGACATATCTCTCCTGACAATCCTTCCAGCCCGATGTCTTGGCACGAACTCAGCATCACCGTTCCATTTGAGTACGTGGAGCCGGTGTCCTACCTCTTTGAACGTTACGGCTACGGTCTCAGTGTGGAGACCAAACCGGGCGACCACGCGATTCTGCGCTCCTACCTGCCCAGCTTGTCCCGCCAGCGGCTCGCCCACATCGAGGTCGGCATCAAGCTGGCGTCTGCCGTCGCAGACCTGGGCGAACTCCAGATCACTCCCCTGGGAGCCGACGAGGACTGGCGCGATTCATGGAAGCGGCACTTCACCCTTTTGCGCGTTGGAAAAAACCTGGTAGTCAAACCGTCGTGGATCGAATATGAGCAGCAGCCGGGCGATGTGGTCATCGACCTCGATCCCGGCTTGGCCTTTGGCACCGGCTACCATCCCACCACCTACTCTTGCCTTGAAGCTTTGGAAGAGTTGGTCAGACCAGGACACTCCCTGCTAGACGTGGGCACCGGTTCCGGCATCCTGACCATCGCTGCCGCCAAGCTCGGCGCTGGGCATATCACGGCCGTGGATATTGACGGCCATGCCGTCCGTGCCGCCGGGAAAAACTTCCGCCGCACCGGAATCTCCGACCGCGTGTCCGCCGAATCCGGTAGCATCCCTAATTCGGCCACCCGCGGGCGGACCTACGACATCGCCGTCGCCAACATCAGCGCCCGCGGTATTCGCATGGTGTCGCCGGCGATCCCCGACTTGCTCCGCGCCGACGGTGTATTTGTCGCGTCGGGCATCATTGTAGATCAGCACGACGAGGCGGTCTCCGCTATATCTGATGCCGGTCTCGTCGTGGATGAACTGCGCCAGCGCGAGGATTGGCTGACTATCCTCTGCCGCCACGGTTGATGGATCTCTCTGCCCATGGAAATTTTGTCGCTTGATCGGTTTGAACTTGTGGGGCCACTTGGCAGCGGCGCGGATTATGAAGTGCGGGCCGCCGTTGACCGGGAAACCGGGCAGCAGGTGGTTTTAAAGCGGCCTTCGCCGCAGGTTGTCCGTCGCCAGATGCACGGTCCCATCGAAGAACGCACCACCCGAACGTTGGAAGCCTACGAGAGGGCCGGACAACACTGTGATGCCGTGCCCCGCGTGCTCGGTGTTACCGAGGCGGTCATGCACGACTCCTTTTTCGGTGATGACGTGGGCCAGCCCTATCGCGTCCGCGTGGAGGCGCGCGCGATGGGCATCCCCCTGGTGGGCGACCCACGCAGCCGCATCTTGCGGGTCCCTATCGGCCTCGGACAGAACCTGTTTGCTTTGCACCCGTTGGTTCTGCCCGGCGGCGCCGATCCCTGGCCCGTGCAAACGCAAATCCTGGCTGCTCAGGAGGTCTTTCAGGCTGCCGGTTATACCTTGCTGGATATGGGCCCGCACAATGTTTTCTACTCCCCGGGTTCCGGGCGAGTCTCGCTTGTGGATGCCTCGGCTCTGGTTGGGCATGGGGTTGAAACATCCGTGGGCAATCGCGGGCCTCAGGATGTCCACGATTTCTGCCTGGAGATGCTCAAGTTCTACGTCGCTCCCGAACTGCCTCCCATCGACCCCGCCGGTTACTACGATCCATACAATCAGCGCCCGGTGATCTCGCTGGAACAGGAGTGTGACGACTTGACCCGGGCCTTCTCGACTGCCGACGCCAATGTCAGGGATGCCGCTGAGTGTGCCTCGGGAAAATCAGGGCCCGCAGCTATGGTTCCGTTGCCGAATTCACCGGGGACTTGCAGGATTGTTTGGCTCAAATTACCATCCGCTGTGATGGCATGTCCGATCGGGACTCGGCGGTGGATGCGTGGCGGAGCGCGTTGGGGCGGCTCGCCGAAAGCCACTGGACACGATATGTATTCGACGCAGACACCGAGTTGACGGAGTTGTCTGCCTGATCATCCACAGTCTTTAACGCAGTGAGGGTTGAAGTGCTATGTTGACCGGTTCCTTGGCAATTATTCACGACAATGCGGCGCACGGCGAGGATAACTACCTCACCCGTGACTTGGGTGGGGGAAACTTCCTGGATGTCGTTCTGGACGGCGTCACCGGGCATGGGGGCGACGAAGCCAGCGGGTCCGTCGCCGATGCTCTCCAACAGGCGAGCATCACCGGCCCGGGCGATATAGTGGCCGTACTCGAGGAGATGAACTCCGATTTCCACCAGGTGGGTGGGGGCCGGTTCCTACTGACCACCGCGTCGGCTGCGCTGTATCTCAACGACAAGCTGCACATCGTCTCTGTGGGAGATAGCCCTATCTATGTGATTCGCCCCGATGCCTACGAGCAGTTCAGCGGGCGCATGGGCGGCCTGATCCGGCTTGGAGTGTCCAAGGCCGTGGGAGCGGAAGCCACTTTGTCGGTCTTTCAAACCGAGTTGGAGTTGTCTGCCGCCGACCGCCTCGTCTGCTGCACCGACGGCATCAGCGACAACCTGCTCGGCGACGAGCTCATGGAGATCGTCAGAGAGTCGGCCGACGCTGATGAAGCCTCCGGCCGGGTCAAGGCGCTGGTGGACCAGCACATTGAGCAGGGCCGGGACATTCGATTCCGGGGCGGACGGTTCCGGCACGACGACGAGACCGCCATATTCCGATTCTTTGCGTAAGGTTAGGCGATTCCGGCCCGCCCTTTCCACGTGCCTCGTTCTCCGCAGCCTCCGCGCCCGGTGTGTTAGACTGTCTGGCAGCGTATTTCACTCGAACACGAACGGTTCGACTGCTTTGAACAACGGTAGCCGACCATTGTTGGGCCGCAAGGAGATCTCAATTGGGCAAGATTAACGTTGCCATCATCGGCGTGGGTAACTGCGCTTCATCTTTGGTCCAGGGCATTCACAAATATGTCGAGGTGCCCGACGACCAGCCGATACCCGGCGTGATGCACAACCGCATCGGAGACTATCGCATCGAGGACATCGAGGTGGTGGCGGCTTTCGACATTGACCGCAACAAGGTGGGCAAAGACCTGTCCCAGGCGATTTTCACCGAGCCCAACAACACCATTAAGTTTGCTGACGTGCCCCATTTGGGCGTCCCTGTAGAGCGCGGCATGACCCACGACGGAATCGGTCGCTATCTTTCCGATGTCGTCGTTAAATCGCCTCACAGCACCGCCGACATTTCCGGCATTCTGCGCGACCGGGAAGTGGATGTGGTCATCAATTACCTCCCCGTAGGCAGCGAGATGGCCACCAAGTGGTACGTGGAACAGATCCTGGACGCTCGTTGCGCCATGATCAACTGCATACCCGTCTTCATCGCCCGCGAAGACTACTGGCGTGGCCGGTTCGAGGAACGCGGTGTCCCCATCATCGGTGACGACATAAAGTCCCAGGTCGGCGCAACCATCGTCCATCGGGTTCTCACTCGCCTCATGGAAAACCGCGGCGCCGAAATCGACAACACCTACCAGCTCAACTTCGGCGGCAACACCGACTTCCTCAACATGCTGGAACGCGACCGCCTCGTCTCAAAGAAAATCTCTAAGACCGGCTCCGTAACCAGCCAGATGGACGAAGAGCCTGAAGCGGACGCCATTCACATCGGCCCCAGCGACCATGTGCCCTGGCTTCAGGATCGCAAGTGGTGCTATATCCACATCGACGGCAAGGTCTTCGGCGGCGCTCCCGTCAAAATGGAGGTCAAGCTGGAAGTGTGGGATAGCCCCAACTCCGCAGGGGTGGTCGTGGACGCCATACGCTGCGCCAAGTTGGCTATGGATAACGGACAGAGTGGTGCCGTGTTCGCCCCGTCCGCCTACTTCATGAAGAGCCCCCCCATCCAGTTCACGGATGCCGAAGCCCATGATATGGTCGAGGCCTTCATCGCTGATCCTGCTGTCAATTCCGTACAGGTAACGGCGCGAAGCTAACGCGCCGCGCTCCGGAGAAGGCGGGCGTGGCAATGAAAATCGCCATGGTCTCGCCCTACGATTTTGCCTGGCCCGGCGGGGTTAACTCCCATGTCGTCCAGTTGTCTGCTGAGCTGCGCAACCGGGGCCACGAGGTTTTGGTAATCGCGCCCCATTCGCCGTCCAGGTCCCCTGCCGTCAATCCGCCCGCAGACCAGTTCATCCCCATGGGTCGGTCCGTGCCCCTCTCCGCCGGCGGTTCCACGGCTCGCGTCACCTTCGACTGGTGGCTGTATCCCCGGGTGCGCGCATTGATGGATCGCGGGCAGTTCGACGTCGTCCACCTGCATGAACCCCTTGCACCCCTGCTGCCCCTTATGGTTCTGCAACACTCCAGGGCGGTCAATGTTGGCACCTTTCATGCTTATTCCCACCGCCAGCGCCTTTACCGCATGTGCCGTCGAGCCGTCGGCAGATGGCAAAAGCGCCTCCACGGACGCATCGCCGTTTCCGCCGCTGCCCGCGCTTTCGTTTCGCCTCACTTCCCCGGTCACTCGTACTGCGTAATCCCCAATGGGATCGATTTCGCGCGCTTCGCCCACGCCCAACCCCTCCCCGAACTGCGCGACGGTAGGCTCAATGTCCTTTTCGTTGGTCGCAAGGACGAGCGAAAGGGATTGAGGTATCTCCTGGAAGCTTTCTCCATCCTGCGTCAAACGCGAGAGAATGCGCGCCTCATCATCGTCGGCCCTGGTGATCCTGACCGTGAGTGTGCGGCCCTGCTCAACGCCGTCAACTCCAACTATCCCGATTCCATTCGCGTAACCGGCTCCGTATCGTCCGAGGACCTGCCCAGATACTACGCCAGCGCCGACCTGTTCTGTAGCCCGGCCACCGGTGGTGAGAGCTTTGGCATCGTGCTGCTGGAAGCCATGGCCGCCGGCGTGCCCGTAGTGGCCTCCGACATCGACGGTTACCGCGATGTCGTATCCCACGAGGTGAACGGCCTGCTCGTCCCTCCGCGGGATGCTCCTGCCATCGTAAGCGCTTTGGACCGCGTCCTCAATGATCCACTATTGACCGACGAGCTGGTAAAATCCGGCCGCGCCGCCGCGTCCGAATTTCGTTGGGAACGGGTCGCGTCCCAAATCGAGGACTATTACCACCAATGCATCGAGGAGGCTGAACGAAGTGGCGCTGCCAGGTAGAGAGGAACTGCGCGGAGCCGTCCTGCGCTACGTCGAGATTCCCGGAGCCCGCGCATTCAATGCCGTTGGCTTGACGCCCAACAGCATCACGCTGATTGGATTCACGGTCTGCGCCGCGGCCGCGGCTGTTGTTGCCCTGGGATGGCCGCTATACGCTGGCGTCGTCTTTCTGCTGGGTGGCATCCTGGACCTCTTCGACGGCGCGCTGGCCCGGCTCACGGGAAAGGCGTCGCCTTTCGGCGCCCTCCTGGATTCAGTGTTCGACCGTCTTGGAGAAGCCTCACTGTTTGTAGGTTTGGGCATTTACTATCTGCTGGCCGATCTGCCCTCCGCCCAACTCATCGTGAGCATGTTGGCGGTGCTGTTGGGCCTGGTTTTCTCCCAGGGCGTTTCCTACCTGCGCGCCCGCGGCGAGGGCCTGGGCGCTTTTACCCGTTCCGGCATCATGACCCGCACCGAGCGGGTGATAATCCTGGGCGCGGGCTTGATCGTGGAAGGATTCGCCCCGGTGCCCATCATGGTATGGGTACTGTGGGTCATCGCCGGCGTGTCGTGCTTCACCCTTTTCCAGCGCATGTTCACCATCCGGGGAATCCTGGAACAACAGGAGCGTGAGGATGTTTCCCGGTAAAGGTGTACGCCGTGATAATATGGCGCACGGGTTATCAGATCTAGGAGGTTGCCAGAATGGCGTCACATTCCATGGGACTTTCGCTGCACGACGCGGCGAGGCAGATGGGGGTTCCTTTCACCGTCGAGAATGAACCCGAAGACAGGCAGGTCAAGGTCAATGGCCTCAATCTCCACTATCTGGAATGGGGCGACCCGGACCAACCTGCCATCGTCATGCTTCACGGCATCCAGCAGCAGGCCCATAGTTGGGATTTCATCAGCCTGCCCCTCTCCGTCAACTATCGCGTCATCGCCGTTGACCAGCGCGGCCACGGCGATAGCGATTGGTCACCCGACGGCGACTACTCAACCGATGCCTACGTTGGCGATGTTCAGAACCTGGTTGCCGCGTTGGGCCTGAAGAATTTTCACCTGATGGGACATTCCATGGGCGGACGCAACAGCCTGGCCTGGGCATCGCAAAACCCCGGAGTCCTCAAGTCCTTGACCATCGTTGACACCGGCCCTGAAACCCAGCGCCGTGGTTCCGACCGGATCCAGCGGTTCCGCGAACTGCCCGATGAATTGGATACCCTGGAAGAGTTCGCCCAGCGGGTCATGGAATACACCGGCCGCTCCCGGGAGCAGACCCTGGGCGCTCTCAAGTACAGCATCCGCCAGCGTGATGACGGCAAATGGACCTGGAAGTACGACAAGGTCATCCGCGCGCGCGGTTTCCGTGCCCCCGCCTGGACACCGGAGCAACTGTGGGAAGGGTGGCGCAGGATAGATTGCCCGGTCCTGGTGGTGCGCGGCGCCCGCAGCGACATCTTCGCCGACGAAACCATGCAACGCATGGCGTCAGAGCACCATGACTGCACCACCGTCACCGTCTCCAACGCCGGCCACCTCGTGCAAGGTGACAACCCGCCGGAGTTTCTGGTGGCGGTGAAAGGACTGCTGGGACGGTTCGAGTAGTTTTTGGGTACATGTAGGGGCGAGGCATACTTCGCCCCTATTTGGTTACGGGCAGTTCAGAACCCCAGCAATCGAGGCAGCGCCTCGCCCAGCGCGTAACCCAACGCCGCCGACACCGCGCCGATGCCCAGGATTTCCAGCCCCTGCAAAATTGGTGACTTCTGCACCAACCGTCCTTTTACCAGGCCCAGACCGAACAGGCCTGCCAGTGAAAGCCCGATGGACCACCCAATCGCCGCCCAACCCACGTTGAGGAAAAGGAACGGTATGATTGGGATTATCGCCGCCCCTCCGAACGAGACGCACATCACAGCCGCGTCTTTCAGCGGGTTTCCGCCCAGGTCCGGGCTGATGCCCAACTTCTTTTCCAACAACGTGTTGAGCCACAGTGTCTCGTTGTCTGCGATCTGATTGGCGAGCCGCACTGCCTCGTCGTAGGTGTTGCCTTCCCGCTGGAACAGAATGACCAACTCGGCCAGTTCCTCTTCCGGTTTCTCGGCCAGGTCCTGGATCTGACGGGCAATCGCCGCCTCCCTAACGTCCTCTTCGGCCCGGGATCCCAGGTACGCTCCCGCCGCCATACTGATCATTCCGGCAGCCGCAGCAGCCAGCCCTGCCACCAGGACCGTCCCGGTGGTTCCCACCGCGATGGCTATGGACGTGGTCAGCGCCAGGGTGCTTATGATCCCGTCCTGCGCCCCGAACACCACTTCCCGCAGCCGGCCCAGGTTGGCTACCCGGAACGGTTCTTTGTCCAGCGCCAGCGCCGCGTCAATGTAGTTCTCCAGATCCAGCGGCAGCACCGGCTGTTCTCCCCCGGACGGAATAGGCCCGGCTTCCACGGGCGCATACGACACCACCGGAGTCTCCGCCAGGGCCGCTGCTCCGTCGTCATTCTGGATGTGGAGCCATGACAATGCGTCGGAAAACGCTATCTGGTGCTCCTTTTCCTGTTCCATCGCGTCGGTGAACGCGACCACGGCCGCGGTGTGGTTGTCTGCCACCGCTTCGTTGATCATGCGCGGGTACGTGCGCGTGTACTCCCGGGTCTCCCCTTCAATCACCTTGCTCAGGTTGGCGGCGGTGTTGTCCACGGCCCCTGCCACCTTCAGGTAACTCAGTCCGTGCAGCGTTTCGGCTTTGGCGATTTCCTCGAACACCTCGGCGATTTCCGGGTATCCTTCCTCACGCGCTTGCTCCGCGTATGCCGTGTAGGTGAGGTTGGCTATGGCTTCGGCTACGATTGCCTGCCACAGGTTTCGGTCGGTGGCCGTTATATCCACCGCTCCACTTCTTGAACGAGCCATGATCCTCTCAGAGTCGCGGCGATGCGTGGTGGGCAATTACCAGCCACCCGTCGCCGTCGCGCACGAATATATTGGTCGCCAGCACCCCGAACCCCTGCGCCTGTCCCTCTACCACGCTCGTGATGCTTTCTACGCAGGTAACGAATCCGCAGTTGCCTTCTATGGCAATGTTGACATAATGAATATTGAAGTGCATCAACGCCGCGCCGTTGAATATCCCCTGCCAGGAACGGCGAATGTCGGCCCAACCGACGATGGGCTGCCACCCCGGATGGACGCACAGCGCCCGGTCCGATTGTTCCCAAACGCCATCCATCTGATCCATGTCCAGCGACCCGAAGGCATCGTAGAATCGCTGGTTGGCATCGCGCAGCGACAGTATGTTCGCGTTTTCAGACAACATAGCGAAATTGTTCCATATCCTTGCCCGTCATTCCGGTGAAAGCCGGAATCCAGAAGGGAATTTGACCTGTCTCAAGCAAGCAACCGACGCGCGTAGTCGTCCAGCTGCCGGAGGGCGTCGTCTCTCGGCGCGCTCTCCGCGAATACCATGGCCCGCGTGGCTCCCGCGTCCTCGTATGCTTTCAGAATCTCGGGGTCGGCCGGCTGACCGAATACGGATACCTCAATCGTGTGTGGGTCTCGTCCCGCCTCTTGCGCCAGCCGTACTATCTCCTCCCTCCCCGTGTTCAGCTGCTCTGGCGTGATGCGATTGGGCATCCACCCGTCGCCCCAGCTCACTACCCGGCGCGCCACGCTCGGAGCGTTCCCGCCGATCAGCACTGGCGGATGCGGCTTCTGCGCCGGTTTCGGTGACGAGTAAATCGGCGGAAAATCGATATGCTTCCCGTGAAACTCGCCCGTCTCCTTCGTCCACAACTCTTTCATCGCCAGTATCGACTCGCGGGTGTACCCGATCCGTTGCCCGAACTCGATGCCGAACAACTCGGTTTCTTCCCGCAGCCAGCCGGTGCCGATGCCGAACAGGAACCGCCCGCCGCTGAAGTAGTCCAGCGTGGCGATCTCCTTGGCCAGCAGAATCGGATTCCGCTCCGGCACCAGGCATATCCCAGTTCCGAGTTTCAGGGTGGAAGTCACCGCCGATGCCCGGCCCAGCGCTACGAATGGGTCAACACACTCGTAGTACATCTGCGGAATCACGCCGTCGGGCGATCCGGGCCAGGGCGTTTTGGGACCGGCGGGTATGGCCGGATGCTCGGGAACCCAGAGCGATTCAAAGCCGTGACCCTCGCAGGCTTGCGCCAGCTCCGCAACGTCTATCGAAGACTGGGTCACGAACATTGCAATGCCGATGTTCATAGTGCTTGGCCTCAATTGTCGAGAATGAACGGTAGTGATTCACTGCGTCAATTATAACGTAGGGGCGAATAAACATTCGCCCCCGTAATTATCGCCGTGTCATCACGACTTTAGGCATGTGGCGAGAAGCTGGCCGGCACCAGCACCTTGGTTGATTGGTTCACCAGGAACTCCCGGGTCGGCGGCGGCCAGTGCGGCGTCGCCGATGCCTCGGAGCGAATCCGGTCCCGTTCGGCCAGGTCTTTGTATGGCCATACATGGACCCACTTGTTCAACCCGCCGATGTCGCTGTACATCCCGGCGGCGAGCGGCGAGAACTTCTCCCGATGCTCAATGGCCGCGCCCCAGATGTCCAGCACCTTCGGGATAGAACCGTTCTGGTATTCGTAAATCCGCATCTCGTAAACGTTGCCCTGCTTTTGGCCGCCTCCCATGGGCCGCATGAACGGCGCCGGATGAAAGATCTCCGATTCCATATGCAGAATGGTGCCTTGGCTGTCCGGCGGCCAATTCGGGTCCTTTGCCGAGGCGGCCCGAACCTCGGCGCGCTCGTCCAGGCTCTCATAGGGCCAGATATGGATCACCTGGTTCAGCGGGCCTATCTCCGTATGGAAAAAAGCCGCCAGCTTCGAATACTTCTCTCGATGCGGGAGCGCCTTCTCGAAAGCCTCTTCAAAAATAGGCACGCCGCCGGGCTTGAGGTCATAAGTCCGGACTTCGTAAATCATCAACCTACCTCCTGGATTTCCGTGATGTCGCCGACTGAACCGCTCATCGCTGGCGCGCCGCGACGCCGGCAGTCTAGCAAATGCCTCATTGACCGGCAACTGCGCTGCGCTCTTATCCTCTTACGTTCCCGCTTTGCGCAATCTGCCATTTTCGCGAGGCCAAAGAAAATGATGACAGCGCGCCGTTGCAGCCCCATTGCAAAACCCCGTATCCTTGATTCATCTAGATAAAACACGTGTTTGCAACCCAAAATCAGAGAGGCAGGATTCCAGCATCGACGGCCAACCCCGTCAGTGTCAGTAAAAATCGCATACCCAGGGTTACAGGACTGCCGATGTCCGCCGTTGCTTCACGGATATGGCCGTTACAACCCCAGCGTCAGCCACAGCGCGCCGTGCTGCGTCATCGATCCTGATGGACGGTTGACGTGGGCCACGGGAAATACCGGGCAAACTACCATGCGTACCCAATCCGGCCGTATGCTGACAACGATGCTAGGGAATCCTGCCTCTCGCCAACCCACCGCTCATGGTGAGCCTGTCGAACCATCATCCTGAGCCCGTCGCAGGACAAAGGAGAAAGCCCACCGAAACACTACCAACGACGTACCTGAACTCCCTCTCCCCTTGTGGGAGAGGGCTGGGGTGAGGGGTATAGCCCCTATTTCCCGCAAAGGGAGAGGGTTGGAGCCTGCCCCGCACTTGATGCGGGGGTGAGGGGTATAACCCCGGCATTGTCGCTTGGCCAACACATTCTTCGGAACGCCGCCCAATGGCGGGGCCTGCGAAAGCCGGCCCCGCCATGTAGGCGTGAACAATCATTGGCCACGTTGGCGTCACCAGATTGACGCTGTACGCTGCGCCGGGTATCGTTGGCGGCAGTTTGAACACCCATGAGTGTGCTGCCCGGAGGCTCCTATGACTGCCCAGCGACGCCAATATCAGGTTATCCGCGAACCCGACGTAATGGTGCCCATGCGGGACGGGACGCGCCTCGCCACCGACGTTGTTCGACCGGATGCTCCCGGCCGGTTCCCCGTGCTCATCAACCGGGGCCCCTATAGCAAGGATAGCTACCTCGATAACCCGGATCATTCCATCTGGTTTTTGCCCCGCAACGGCTATGTCCTGTTGAGTCAGGATGTGCGCGGGCGGTTCAATTCTGAAGGGGATTACAATCCTCTTTTCCAGGAAGCCCTGGACGGATACGACACGGTGGAATGGGCCGCCCGGCAACCCTGGTCCACCGGACAGGTGGCGACAACCGGCCAGAGCTATCTTGGCGCCACCCAGTACACCCTCGCCGGCAAACGGCCTCTGCCGCCGCATCTGCGGACTATGGCGACGGTGTCGGCGTCTTCGGATTTCCACCAGTCCTGGGTTTACCACACCGGCGGAGCCATGGAGTGGGGATGGACCGTACCCTACGCCATCTTAAAGGGTCGCAACACACTGGCCCGAGGCGGCCACGAAGCCCTGCTTGCCAAGATGGATGACTATGTGATCGAACCGGGCAATTTCGGACAACCACTCTCCGACGAGTGGTACCGCCACCTGCCGTTGCGGGATTGGATCGACCGCCTGCAGGAAGCTGCCCCCTACTTCCACGAATACTTCGATCAGGAACTGGACGGCCCGTACTGGTGGGACGTGAACCTGATGCGCCACGCCAGCAACGTTACCATCCCCATGTTCCACGTCAGCTCCTGGTACGACATCTTCCTGGAAGGCGCCCTGAACGCCTTCCAGAGCATCCAAAAGTATGGCGGCAGCGAGTTGGCTCGTAGCAACCAGAAGCTGCTCATTGGCCCGTGGGCCCACCTGCGCCCGTTCACCGAGCCGACCACCGGGGGAGCCGGCAATATCGATTTCGGACCCGAGGCGGCTATTGAACTTCACGACTTCTTGCTGCGCTGGTACGACTACTGGCTCAAGGGTGAGGAGACCGGCATCATGGACGATCCTCCGGTCCGCCTTTTCGTGATGGGGGAAAATCGTTGGCGGGACGAGCAGGAATGGCCGTTGGCCCGCACTCAGTACACCCGTTGGTACTTACACTCCGGTGGCAACGCCAACACCCGCAGCGGCGACGGCGCTTTGTCCACCATCCCACCGGACGCCGGCGAACCCGCCGACCAGTACACCTACGACCCGTCGGACCCTGTCCCCACCTTGGGCGGCAACACCCTCATCATCGAATACGGTGTCTTCGACCAGAGCCCTGTCGAAGATCGTCCCGACGTTCTATCCTTCACCTCCGAACCTCTCGATTCCGATCTGGAAATCACCGGCAATATCTCGGTGGCGCTGTACGCTGCAACCACCGCTACGGATACCGACTTCACCGCCAAGCTGGTGGATGTGCGCCCCGATGGTTTCGCCCATAACCTACAGGATGGTATCGTCCGTGCCCGTTACCGAACCTCAGTGCGCCAACCGTCTTTCGTTCGGCCCGGCGAGGTTCACTGCTACGAGATCGACTTGTGGGCCACCAGCCATGTCATCAAGGCCGGCCACCGGATTCGCGTGGACATTTCCAGCAGCAACTTCCCACGGTTCGACCGCAACCCCAACACGGGAGCCCCTCTGGGCGCCGACACCCGTCTGGATACTGCCCGGCAGACGGTACACCATTCGGCCCAGTACCCATCCCACATCACCTTGCCGGTCATCCCCCGGTAAACCGGCTGTCCAGAGTGGAGACCATACTATGACGACTCAAATCGCAAAGCCGGCCGCTACAATTGCCGACGATCCGGCGGAGCATAGAGTTGCTGCTATCCTCGACCGGATGGAGGAAGGCCCTTGGGGGTTCCCCGTGGTGTTGGATATACGCCCACTGCTGGGCGGCAGGACGCTGGCGGAGATTGACGTAGATGTCCTGGAGGCATTTTCCCACGCCAACGACTTGTACGCCATCGAGTACAACGAAACCGGGGAACTGTTTATAATGCCGCCGATGTTGATGCCAGGGGGCAATGACGAAGCCACCCTGATTGCCGCCGTTACTATGTGGCGATTTGAAAATGGTGGTGTCTCGCCATCGTCCACCACGATATTTCGCATCGCCGGGTTGGGCGGTCGCGGCCCCGATGCGTCGTGGGTGTCACCGGAGCGGTTGGCGGAGCTTGACCCGGAGCAATATCGCACCGGGCTGGTGTGCCCGGATTTCGTGGCGGAGATACTGTCGCCCAATGACTCGCTGGCCTACTTGCGGCGCAAGATGGATGAGTACATCGCCGCTGGTGTCCGCCTCGGCTGGCTCATTGACCCGCGGAACCGTCGCGTCACGATATACCGCCCGGAGCATGAACCTGAGGAGTTCGACAACCCCGAAATTCTGTCAGGCGAAGACGTGATGCCCGGCTTCGAGTTCCGTGTCCGTACATTGATCTTTGATGCGGCGCGGCAGTGAGAGGAGACCCCGCTATGGACATTGAGAATCTGGTTTATGACCGCCCTGATCTGGGTAAATTCCGAGTGCATCGCTCCAGCATGCTGCTGCCGGAGATCTACGAGCTGGAAAAGCGCCGGATCTTCGACAAGTGCTGGCTCTACCTTGGCCACGAGTCTGAGGTTCCCAATCCCGGCGACTACGTTCGTAGGGTGGTGGCGGAACGTGCGCTATTCTTCGCGCGGAACCGGGATGGGGAGCTGGTGGTATTCCATAACACCTGCCCGCACCGGGGCGCTCTTATCTGCCGCACTGACCACGGCAACGCCCAGGTGTTCCAGTGTTTCTACCACGCCTGGAGTTTCAATACCTCCGGCGAGCTGATCGGTATGCCCGATATTGAAGGATACGGTCCCGACTTTGACCGGGCAGAGATGAGCCTTCGTTCACCGCGCTTCGACAGCTACAAAGGTTTCATTTTCGTCTGCTTCGACCGGAACGCGGAATCTTTGGTGGAGTATCTCGCCGGCGCGGCGGAGTACCTCGACCTCGTGGCCGACCAGTCTCCCGCGGGAATGCAGGTCATAGCGGGGTCCAACCGCTATACGATCAGAGCCAATTGGAAGCTGCTGGCAGAGAACAGCATCGATGGCTACCACGCATTGCCCACCCACCAAACCTACTTCGACTATATGGCGAACGAGGTTGGCGGCAACATTCCTTCCATCAGCAACCGTCAGGGGTTCGGACGCGCGCTGGGCAACGGGCATGGCGTCATGGAAAACGACGCCATTTATGGACGTCCCATCGCAATGTGGCATCCGTATTTTGGAGAAGAAGCCCGGCCTGAAATCCAGCGCGTCAAGGACGAACTCATCGCCTGCCACGGTCGCGACAAGGCATTGCGGATGTGCGAGAAGAGCCGCAACATGGTGATCTTCCCCAACCTGGTCATCAACGACATCATGGCCGTTACTATCAGGGTGTTCCAGCCTACGAGCCAAGACAGTATGGATGTAACCGCTTGGGAAATGGCCCCGGCCGACGAATCCGGAAGCATGCTGCGTCGTCGCCTGGATTCGTTCCTGACCTTCCTGGGCCCGGGCGGTTTCGCGACCCCCGACGATACCGAAGCCCTGGAGTCCTGCCAGCACGGGTTCCGCTCCGGAGGCGTGGAATGGTCGGATCTTTCCCGTGGGTTCCACCGCGACCCCAGGGGTAATGACGAGTTGCAGATCCGTTCTTTCTGGCGACGCTGGCAGTCGTTGGTCGCCGATTTGCCTCATGTAGAGCATTTCGAGCGTGGCTTGGCCCTCGGTGAAATGCCGGAAGTTTTCCCTTCGCCCGAGTTCTCGGTCGCCGCCGACAATTAAGTTGAGGAGCCTTGTAAGTATGGCAACACAAACCGCTCCCGTACCGCCGCCCGTAAACGGATTGTCCGCAACCGTCGAATCGCTGCTGCTACAGCACGAGGTGGAGCAGCTGCTGTACCTGGAGGCCCGGTTGCTCGACGACTGGAACCTGGACCAGTGGCTCACCCTTTACACCGAGGATGCCCGCTACGTAGTGCCCACCACCGACCTGCCCGAGGGCGATCCGCAATCCGACCTCGTGTTCATCGACGACGATTACCGCCGAATGACGGCCCGAGTTGTGCGTCTGAAAAGTCGGCACGCCCACCGCGAATATCCCTGGTCGCGTACACGCCGCTTTATCGCCAATGTCATGGTAACTGCCGTGCATGGGGACGAGATAGAAGCAACGGCGTCGGTTGCGGTGTGGCGTTTCCGCGCTGGCGAATCTTCTCCATACGTCGGCCGCTACGACGTTCGCCTGCGCCGTGGAGATGGGTCCCTGCGCTTGTGCTACAAGCGGGCAATCCTTGACCTCGAAGAGCTGTCCGACCATGGGGCGCTGAGCATAATATTTTGATGAGCGCTCCGATTGGGCCGCAATCGCAACGCGAGTGCCTGTGTTATCATCGTATCCAAAATCATCAGGATGGAAGTTTGGTAGATGACAACGGCCAACGAAATTTTGAGTGGAGATCAGCGCAACTTGTTGACGGCTGCTCTGAACCGGATAGTGCCGGCGCAGGATGACATGCCGGGAGCGGGAGATCTGGGTATCGCCGCGTTTGTGGAATCGGTTGCCGCTGGCAGCGCTGGCGGACGCCGTGGGCTAATGGATGGCTTGGTGCAGATCCAAATTGCTGCGGCAGAAAAAGGCGGCAACTTCCAGGCGCTTGCGGACGACGCGCAAACCGATGCGCTGCGCTCAGTGGAGTCATCAGCGCCCGAGTTCTTCCAATTCCTGGTTACGCAAGCGTATCGCGGGTACTACACGAACGAAACTGTTACCAACCTGCTCAGCTACCGCGCGCCCAATCGTCAGGACTACGATCCTCTGCCATTCGATGAATCCCTGGTTGAACCGGTGCGCCAGCGAGGTCAAATCTGGGTTCCCACCAGCAACTGAACAACCTGGGCACGCATCTGGATACTACGAGGGCGGGTTATGCACCCGCCCTGATTTATATTCCTCTATGCCGCCATCTGGAGCGACAGTTGCACCGGCGTTTCGGTTCGCGTCGCCCAAAAGTCAGTCTGGTCCAGGACGTTTTCCCGTTCAGCCAGGTTGGCGGGTTGTAACCTGTACACCGAGGGCATCTTCGGGAGTTCCCACCGTAATCGAGCGTCTTCCACCAGCCCCACCACTGCGTTGGTGTAATCCCGCGGAGCGTGTTCACTGCGATAGAGGCGCGCGTACCCGGGGGCGAGATGCGGATAGGATTCTCGTATCATCGGCATGAACCATTCTCGACTGCCCGGCCGCAGAAAGAGTAGGTTGCTTGACAGGAACTGCGCTCGGTGACGCGCTACCTCGGCCACCAGTCCATCAATGCTCGCTGCACTGTCAGACAATCCTGGCAGCAGAGGAGCCGCAAGGACTCCAGATGGGATGCCGTGTTCCACCAGGTACTGCATCGCCTCAAGCCTTACCAGTGGGTTCGGAGCTCCGGGTTCGGTCTGCCGCCAAACCGTTTCGTCGATGGTGCCGACGCTGAACACGACCTGGACGCCGGCCACGTCGTTCAAATGGCGCAGCACGTCGATGTCCCGACGGACCAGGGAGCCTTTGGTGGTGATGGATACTGGATTGCGGAACTCAGCCATCACTTCCAGAATCTGCCGAGTGAGGCGGTATTGCGCTTCAGAGGGCTCATAAGGGTCGGACGCCGTGCCTATAACGATGGGTTCGCCCTGCCATTTCGGTTTGGACAGTTCCTGACGCAGCACACTGGGAGCGTTCACCTTTGCGAAGATCTGGCTTTCAAAATCCACGCCGGAATCCATCCCCCAATACTGGTGCGTTGGCCGCGCGTAGCAATACCGACAAGCGTGGCGGCAACCCCGGTATGGATTGATCGTCCAGCGGAAATGAAAATCCGGGGCATTGACACGGTTGATCAGTGTTTTGCAGTTAATCTCCGTAACCTGGGCTGTAGCCATGGTTCAGTCCTCCCGCTACTAATGTTCTGTAGGCGGGCGTTAGTATAGTGCTTATGTTCTTTTACGTCAATATATTCGGCTATTTTGTTCGTGCAGTTGGCGCCGCGGAGTAACTGCGCCACGCCAAAAGGCTATAATCTATGGAATCAATCAACCTAGGAGGACTCTTTTGATTCGCAGCATTGATGGCAAGACTCCACAGATCCACCCAAGCGCTTTCATCAGTGAGGCCGCTTACATCGTGGGCGACGTAACCATTGGCGAGGGAACGAACGTTTGGCCCGGCGCAGTGATTCGCGGGGACTATGGCAGGATCATTATTGGCCGGCATTGTTCGATCCAGGATAACTGCGTCATCCACACCGACGATTACCTGGAATTTGGCGACAACGTGCTGATGACCCACGGCGCGGTGGTCCACGGTGGGAAGATAGGCAGCAACGTCATGATCGGCGTCAACGCCGTGTGCCTGGAGGATTGCGACGTGGGCAACTACGTGCTCATTGGCGCCGGCGCCATCGTCACCGGAACGCCGATCCCGGATGAATCGCTGGTGATTGGAGTGCCGGGAAGGATCCGAGAGTTGCCCGCGGTGCATCGCAAGCGTTTGGAGGATCCTACGGCGCGTTATAGGGAAAACGCTAAGCGCTTTATAGCGGCCGGCCTGGGGTTGCAGATCCCCTCCGCTTAGGGCCGGCAGTGCCCAGGCGGCCCTAGCAGCAGACTTACGCTATGCTGGCCTTGTACTCCGCGCAATCTTCGCCGAGGAGGTCGCGGAGGCGGTTTTGCAGTTCATCACACGACCCAGTGGACACCGTCGGTATTTCCATCAGGACGCGCTGGCCTTCCTTGAGGAAAAGCTCCAGGTACACCTTGTCGTCCCCGGTGTATTCCAGCATCACGCGGATCGCCTGTCTCAGCCGGTAGCGGTCTTCGTCGGCGTCTTCGGTCTCGGCCATTTTTATCAGCACGCCACCATCCTTGCTGGTATGGCCGTTTCCGTTCGCAGCAGCGGGAGCGGGGGCTGGTGAAGGTCTCTTGCCGTTTCCGCTGGCTGGATTGGCGCGTCCGTTGCGGCCGTTGACGCTTCCGCTCGCAGGTATTGTCTGAGGACTTTCCGCGGGCGGATTGGGCGCTTGCTGATCCGGCAATTGGTATTCCTGGGCCTCGTAGCAGGCGATTGAGAAATCGTCGCCGCGGATTTGCAACCGGCCTGTAACGCGGGCGATCCGTCCAGCCTGCCACACCTGCTCAGTTTTTTCCAACGTATCCGGCCACACCATCGTCTCCACCTGTCCACCCACCATTGACAGGTCAACGCGCAGGAATTTGCGGTTGTCGCGGGTATAACGCTCCGATACGGCGGTAATGTGCCCCAGCAAGGTGACTGCGCTGCTCAGCATCTCCTCGCTCAACTGATCCACGGAAACGTAGGCGTCTCCGGGGTTGTGGGCCGCGAGGGCGAGCAATGGATTGTAGGAGAGGGCTACCCCCAGGTACTCCTTTTCAAGCGACGCCTTTTCTTGTGGAGAATACTCGGGCTGAGAGGTATCCAGTTCAAGAAGCGATCCGCCGGAACTGCTGTCCAACTCCTGTCCAAACATGCCAAACTGACCGGAGTTGCGGTTGCGTGTTTCCTGCTGGGCGACCGTCCAAATTCTATCAAGGCTGCTGATGACCACGGCGCGCGGTGCCAGGGAGTCGAAGGCCCCGGCTTTGGCAAGGCCCTCCAGGGTCCGACGGTTTAGCCCCGACACGTCCACCCGCTGGCAAAAGTCGCTGATCGAGGAGAAGGGGCCCTTGGCTTCACGCTCCTGCACTATCGGGGTAACGGCTGCTTCTCCGACGGTTTTGATGGCCGCCAGGCCGATGCGCAGCGCGTTGTCCATCTTGCCCCCGGGTTTGTCCAGGGTGTAAAGCACGTCGGAGCTATTGACGTCGGGCAGGCGGATTTCAATGCCCATACGCGTACATTCGTTAATTGATGCCACGTACCGGTCGCCGTGGTCCAGGCGGCAGTTGAGCACAGAGGCCATATACTCCAGCGGGTAGTGGGTCTTAAAATAGGCCGTCCAGTATGAAATCAAGCCGTAGCTGACGCTATGGGCCTTGTTGAAAGCGTACCCGGCGAAGGGCTCAATGAGGTTGAATATCTCAACCCCCATGTCCTGCGTATATCCCTGCTGCATCGCGCCGGAGACGAATCGGTCGCGTTCCTCTGCCATCAGTTCAGGTATTTTCTTGCCCATGGCCTTGCGAACTGTGTCAGCTTCGCCCAGGCTGTAGCCTGCGAAATTCTGGAGCACATGCAGGACCTGGTCCTGGTACACGATCACGCCGTAGGTCTCATCAAGCAATTCTTTCAGGCTGGGGTGCGGGTATGAAACGGTTTCCTGGCCGTGCTTGGAGCGTATGAAACGGTCGATGTGTTCCATTGGGCCTGGGCGATAGAGGGCGATCATCGCGGCGATGTCGCCCAAATCGGACGGCTTCAGCTCCTTGATGTAGCGCTGCATCCCCGCGCTTTCCAACTGGAACAGGTCGGAGGTGTTGCCCGTGCCCAGGAGGTCGTAAGTTTCCGGGTCATCAAGGGATAATCGAGTCAGGTCAATGCGGATGCCCCGTTCCTGGTCGATCAGCTTGATAGTGCGGTCCAAGATGGTGAGGTTGGTCAATCCGAGGAAGTCCATCTTGAGCAAGCCCAGCTTGGCGACGGGATCCATGGAATACTGGGTCATCATCACCGGGCTGTTTTCGTCGCCCCGGGCCGGACGCTGCAACGGTACGGTTTCAGTCAAAGGCTCATCCGCGATGAGCACGCCGGCAGCGTGGGTGCTGACGTGATGGACGATGCCTTCCAGGGCCTGGGCGTTGTCAACGAGGTTCTGGATGGCCGCGTCGCCCCGGTAGCTTTCCATCAACTCAGGGTTAGCCGTCATGGCGTCGGTCAGAGTACGTGATTTGAACGGAACCAAGCGGGCGATGCGGTCAACGTCGCCGTAGCTCATGCCAAGGCCACGCCCCACGTCGCGCAGGGCCGCCTTTGGGCCCATGGTCCCAAAGGTGATGATCTGGGCTACGCGGTCGCTGCCATACCGGTCGATGACGTAGCGCAGGACCTCATCCCGCCGGTCGTCCTGGAAGTCCATGTCGATGTCGGGCATTTCCTTGCGTTCGAAATTCAGGAAGCGCTCGAACACCAGGTTGTAGGCCATGGGGTCGATGTCGGTGATGCCAAGACAGTACAGTACGACGCTGGCGGCGGCGCTGCCCCGGACTCCGAAGAGGATTTCCTGCCGCCGCACGAAGGATATGATGTCCCAGACCACGAGGAAGTAATTCGCGAAGCTGGTCTGGCGAACCACTTCAAGTTCGTATTCCATGCGGGCGCGGGCGGCATCGCTGTTTATGCCGTAGCGCTTGTTGAATCCCTCCCAGCACAGCCTTTCGAGGTAGGTATCAGCGTCCTCGTTGTTGGGCGTTGGGTAACGCGGCAGATGCATCTGACCGAACCCCAACGAAACGTCGCATTGCTGAGCGATTTCACCCGTGATGTCCAGCGCCTGCGGCAGTTCGGGGAACAATGCTGCCATCTCGGCTGGCGATTTGATGTAAAAGGACGAGTCCTCCATACGCAGCCGCTTTTCGTCGTGGACGTTGGTGCCGGTCTGGATGCAGATGTACACGTCCTGATACTGGTAATCCGATTGCCGGACGTAATGGGCATCGTTTGTTACCAGTAGCGGTATGCCGGTCTCGCGGTTCAGCCGAATCAAGCCTTCGTTGATTCGGGGCAGCTGCGGGATGTGATCGTGTTGTTGAAGTTCCAGGAAATAGTTTTCGCCGAACAGTTCCCGGTACCATCCCACCTGCTCTTTGGCCGCGTTGTAGTTGCCGTCGGCCAACAGAATTGGCACCTCCGCCGAAGGGCAACCCGATAGGCAGATCAAGCCCTGCCGATGCTCGTGCAGAAGTTCCTTGTCGATGCGCGGACGGTAGTGAAATCCCTCCAGGTGGGACCGGGTAACGAGCTGCAACAAGTTGCGGTAGCCGGTGTTGTCCTTGGCGATGACCACCAGGTGATTGGCGGTGCGTTCGTTTGGAGTGCGGTCGCGGCGGCTGCCGTGAGCGACGTAGAGCTCGCATCCGATGATCGGTTTGATTCCGGCATCCTTGCATTCCGAGTAGAAATCAACCACTCCGTACAGGGATCCATGGTCGGTGATGCTCATGGCATCCATGCCCAATTCGGTGGTGCGACGAACCAGATCGGGGATGCGGCTTATGCCGTCGAGCATACTGTATTCAGTATGGGTATGGAGATGGGTGAACACGTTGCAGTATCCTGATTATGGGGTGATATTGGAATGATTCCCGCAGGCAAATGATAGCAGTCGGCATCGCGGACTGTCAGCAAACTCGACCTGTGCCCCAATCGTGGGCAGTGGAAACTGATGTGTTAAATCAGCAGGCCCGCCGGATGAAAATGCCGACGGGCCACTGATTCTATACGGTAGCGCAGAGCTACCCCGGAACTTCTATCTTTTCCGTCACCACCCGCGTTACGCCCCAGCCGGCCAGCCAGGCGGAGTGTCGGCCGTCGCCCCCGGCCACCACGACCACGATGTCATCTGCCTGGGGCGCGATAGGCACCATGGTATCGGGCTTGGTGTCGTCTATCCACGCCGGGTAGTTGCGGTTGCCCCAGTGTCCAAGTCCGGACAGTTCATCTATGGACATGCGGGCATTGGCGTAGATGTATTCCCGCACGTCCTTCTTGCTCAGACCATCGGCGGCGATTTCGGCGGCGTGCTCCGGGCTGATCACCAGTGTCACCTGCGCTCCGGTGCCGATCTGGTAGTAGTTGGAAAATCCGGTGGCGCGGGTCCCCTGAACCAGCGTGTTCAGCACCTCGATTCCCCGGGATACGGTGGTTTCCATAATAGGATAGAAAGCGCGGATGGCATGGAGGGTGATCATGCTGTCATCAGGGTCGTAGCCTAACTCCACGTGGCGCGGCTCCCAGGGGCTGCGGGCTTCGTTTTCGGCAAAGCAGAACGAGTAGCGTCCGGGCATGGCCAGTGTCGCCTTGTCCATGTCCCCGATGATCAGACCGGCAACGTTGCGCACGAAAAGACGTAGCGCCCGGCCGATGGTGGCGTTGGCGCGGTAGCCGGGCCCGAATGCCCCGGAATCGGCGTTGATGCCCAGTCGTTCGGCGATGGGCCCATTGACGATCACCACGGGAGCCGCACCCCCGGTGGTGGCCTGGCAACCGGCGAGGTTAAATGGCCCTTGCAAGGCGGCTTTGACGCAGGCGACCACCACGGGGAAGTATTCCGGCCGGCATCCGGCCATCACCGCGTTTACGGCGACTTTCTCTATGGTCACCTCGGCGTTCGACGGCTGCGCGACGCCGAGGGATAGCGACGGGTCTTCACCCCACGGGCCTAGCATACGGCGCACGGCGTCCTCGGTGGCCGGCACGACGGGCATACCGTCAGTCCAGCCCTGTTCCTCGTAGTAGTCCTGGATGGCATCGTAAGTGTCGGTCACGTCAATGCGACGGGAGCTGAGGGCGGGGGTGTTGGTGGTCATATGCGTTACTCTACTTGTCGGAGGATAGCGTGGCTACTACGCCGAAGTGGTCGGACAGCCGTCGGTCGCCGTCCATATTGTCAATCGTTGTCAGCGCAGCAGCGGACAGATCGCCGCTGATGGCGATGTGGTCAATAGTGCGCCGACCGCGCAATCCAAGTCCGGCGGTCGCTACGGTCAAACCCGGCGGACGTGCGGCCTCCATAGTTTTCTGGAGTTCGGCACGCACCGGCTGGGAGTGCGAAGGGTACGGACGTCTGCGCTGACCGATTTGTTGGTTGAAATCGCCCAACACTATGAGGGACGTCGAAGACTTACTGATCAGAATGGACGACAGTGCGTCCAGATATGACGAGTGGTCTTGCCAAGGTTTTTTGTTTTTTGCGCCAACGTTCACATTAGCGTTGTGCCAGGGGATGCAGACACCGATGACCATGACTTGACCTGCGTGAGTCTCCGTAGTGCCGGCAACGAAGCGTCCCGGCGGCAGCGTTTCGCTTCCGAAGTCGTCGATGTCTGACCACCGTTGTACCGACCAGAGTAGAACCTTGCGCTGGTGATTCGCTACTCCTTTGCCCGGATCTGGCCCTGCCTCGATGACATGCCCGCCGAATCCTGAAAGGAGCCGGCAATCAGTTTCGGTAAGGCATATTATGTCGGGGGCATGTTTTTCGATGCGGCGCAGAATTTCAGGGCTACGCTCCGACCGGGGCGTAGCCCATTCAACATTCCAATTTACGACCCGAAGGGTCATGGAATTGCGGCAGCGCGCCTAATCGCTGGTGAGCATATCGGCGATCTGGCTGGCGTACTGGTGGGCCATCTGCCGGACCTCAGGGATGGAGCGGGGCGCCAGCGGGCTGGGCAGGGCCAGGATCTGTACGGTTGGCATACCTAGGGAAGATGCGCGGGCGTGCGCAGCCCTAGTGAAACTTTCGGTGATGACGCTCACGGAAGGAACGCCGCGGCTCTCGGTTACTACTGTGTCGTGGAGACCCCACGCCGTGCAGCTTCCTCAATCCGCGATTCCGTGCACCACCGCGTCGCACTCCGCCACCAGCTCATCTATGGTCTTGTCGGCGCAAGGCGCGCTGAAGCTGAACTTACGCAGGTACAGTACCTTCTCGACGGCGTACTCCTCTTCAAGGATAACCTGCAATTCTTGCAGGAAGTTGTCGGAGTGGTACTTGCGGTTTTCCAACAGGCCGATGGTCTTGCCTGCCAAGCTGGGCAATCGGCCGGCAGCCTCCCTTTCGGCGGTTTTCTGCTCCGGCCTTGGGTCAAGAATCTGGATTGTCGCTGTGGTCATAGCATTCCTCCGTTAGGGAGATCTAGGTTCCGGCTTTAGCGGGAATGACGGGGGAGTTATGAGCTGTTAGCCCAACATCTGATAGTGTTTGCCTTCGGTTTTGATCGCCGGGGCGATCACCATTTCGGTCTTGTGAAAATCGCGCACAGTATAGGCTCCGCACATGCCCATAGCAACGCGCAGGGCGCCGACCAGGTTCTGAGTACCGTTGGTTACGCTGCTGGGCCCGTGCAGCAATTGACGGAGGCTGCCCTTGGTGCCGACGTTGATGCGGGTTCCGCGCGGCAGCTCCGGGTGGGCGTTGGCCATACCCCAGTTATAGCCGCGGCCGGGGGCTTCGGCAGCTTGGGCGAAAGGTGTGCCCAGCATGACGCCGTCCGCGCCGCTGGCCATGGCTTTGCACACGTCGCCGCCAGTGCGCAGCCCGCCATCAGTGATGACGCTGACATAACGCCCGGTGCGCTCGAAATAGTCCTCACGGGCGGCGGCACATTCCAGAGTAGCCGTCACTTGAGGAACGCCGACGCCGGTCACTTCACGAGTGGTGCAAGCCGCGCCCGGACCAACTCCCACCAGCACGGCATCGACACCGGTTTCCATGAGCTCGCTGGCGACGTTGTAGCTGACGCAATTGCCCACCACGACGGGCACCTTCAGGGTCTCGATCAGCTCCGAGAAGATCAGACCTCGGTAACTCCTCGAGATGTGCCGGGCAGTAGTGACGGTGGACTGGACGATGATAATATCGGCGCCGGACTCTACGGCCAGGGAGCTGAATTTCTTGGTGGTTTGCGGTGTGAATGCGATGGCGGCAATTGCGCCCGACTGCTTGATCTCTTGAACACGCTCGCCAATGAGGTTTTCCTTTACCGGTTCGCTGTACACTTCTTGCAGGTACTCGGTCACTTCGTCCTGGTCCATGGAGATGATTTCTTCCAGGACGGAGTAGGGATCCTCATATCGGGTGTAGAGCCCCTCGCCATTCAGGGCGCCCAAGCCCCCCATCTCGTGCATCAGAGTGGCGAACCGTGGGGAAACTGACCCGTCCATGGCCGAAGCAATGACAGGAGCTTCAAACGAATACGGCCCGATGCTCATTTGAGTCGAGGCCATCTCAGGATTGATGGTGACGTCACCCGGGACGATAGCGACTTCGTCAAACCCATAAGACCTTTCCAATTCCTTGAGCAAACGCCTGACCATGGTCTCACCTCGGTGGGATGTGTCGGTCAATTGTAACATTTGAGGGCGCCATCTTTGACGCCCTCAAATGTTGCGGTGTGCGAAATGACCCGTTGGTCAGTGTCGTCTAGGCCGGTGACAGCGCGGCCATTTCCTCCTTGCGTACCTTGATGCAGATGTTTCCGTCGTCGTCCAGATCCACAATCGCAGTGTCGCCTTCATCGATCTCGCCGCTAAGTAGTACATCGGACATTCGGTCCTCGACTTCGTTCTGAATCAGGCGGCGCAAGGGACGAGCTCCGAGCACTGGGTCGAACCCGTTGGCTCCCAAGTGTTCCCTAGCAGCTTCGGTCAGCTCGATGTTGATGCTGCGCTCCTTGAGCTCGTCGCGCACCATGTTCATCATCAGGTCCACGATCTGGTGGATTTCGCTCTGATCGAGGGCGTGGAATACGATGGTCGCGT
The DNA here is from genome assembly GCA_965207025.1 of Dehalococcoidia bacterium. Classification (GTDB taxonomy): domain Bacteria; phylum Chloroflexota; class Dehalococcoidia; order Lucifugimonadales; family UBA3495; genus Bin87. Next base: position 935,296 of record OZ242258.1, read on the forward strand.
CCAGGCGGTTCAGGAACTCGGGGCGGAAGAAGCGTTTCACTTCATCCATCACCTTGTCCTTCATGCGTTCGTAGGCTTGCCGGTCAGACTGGGCTTCGTCGGCCTTGACTGCGAATCCGAGGGAAGTGTCCCGTTTGATAAGGTCGGAACCCAGGTTGCTGGTCATCACGATGATGGAATTGCGGAAGTCAACGCGACGGCCCCGAGCGTCCGTCAGTTGGCCAGCATCGAAGATCTGGAGCAGGATGTTAAAGATTTCCGGGTGTGCCTTTTCAATCTCGTCGAGCAGGATGGCGCAGTAATTCTTCTTGCGCACGCCCTCCGTCAACTGGCCGCCCTCGTCATAACCGACGTATCCCGGAGGCGCTCCGATCAGGCGGGCGGTGGTGTGCCTTTCTTGGAACTCGGACATATCCAGACGGATCATATTGTCTTCGTGTCCGAAGAGGAATTCCGCCATGGCCCGGACCAGCTCGGTCTTTCCCACCCCGGTGGGTCCGAGGAACAAGAACACGCCGATGGGGTGGCGGGGATCCTTCAACCCGGCACGGGCGCGACGCACAGCCTTGGAGATGCCCACGATGGCTTCGTCCTGACCGATAATGCGCTTATGCAGTTCTTCTTCCATTTGGAGGAGACGTGTAGTTTCTTCCTGAGCCAAGCGCGTAACCGGGATGCCGGTCCACATGGCAACTACTTCGGCTATGTCTTCTTCAGTAACCTGGGTGCGTTCCTTGTTGCGGTCGGCTTTCCATTCCGCCTCCAGGTTGCCCACGTTCTCCGACAGGTGGAGTTCGCGGTCCCGCAGCTCTGCGGCGACTTCATACTGCTGGGAAGCAATTGCTTCGTCCTTTTCCTTCCGCACGCGCTCCAGCACTTCCATGGCGTCCCGCACTTCCTGGGGCGCGTGGCTACCCCGGAGGCGGACGCGGGAACCGGCTTCGTCCAACAAGTCAATGGCTTTGTCGGGCAAGAAGCGATCCGGAATGTAGCGAGTGGATAATGTCGCCGCCGCCTTTACGGCGTCGTCGGTAATTTCAACATTGTGATGTTCTTCGTACTGGCCCTTGACGCCCTGGAGGATATCAACGGTCATGTCGGCGTCAGGTTCTTCGACGCGGACAGGTTGTAGCCGGCGTTCCAACGCGGGGTCGCGCTCCACGTACTTGCGATAGTCGTCCAGCGTGGTTGCGCCGATACACTGAATTTCGCCGCGGGCGAGGGAGGGCTTGAGGATGTTGGATGCGTCCACGGCGCCCTCGGCCGCTCCGGCGCCGACCAGCGTGTGGATTTCGTCGATGAATAGCACACAGTTGCCGGAGGTCTTGATTTCTTCGATGACTTTCTTCAACCGTTCCTCAAACTCACCCCGGTACTTGGTGCCGGCGACCAACGCTCCCATGTCCAGAGTGACCAGCCGCTTCCCTTGCAAGGTTTCCGGAACGGTGCCGGATGAGATTTGCTGCGCCATAGCCTCGACGATAGCGGTCTTGCCGACGCCCGGCTCGCCAACCAGTACCGGGTTGTTCTTGGTGCGTCGGCTAAGGATCTGGGTCACGCGCTCGATTTCGGTATCGCGTCCCACCACCGGATCCAGCTTGCCGCCCAGGGCTGCGTTGGTGAGATCGACGCCCAACTGGTCCAGCGTCGGCGTGCGGGTGCTGGAGCGGGAACTGGTGGAACCGCTTCCACCGGAGTTGCTCAGGATGCGGTGGGTCTCGGCGCGCACTTTCTCCAGGTTGACGCCCAGACTTTCCAAGACGCCGGCGGCAACGCCTTCGCCCTCCCGCAAGAGGCCAATGAGCAGGTGTTCGGTGCCGATGTAGGTATGGTTCATGCGACGAGCTTCATCAACCGCCAGTTCGACGACCTTTTTGGCCCTGGGGGTCAAGCCAATTTCGCCCTGGGCCGGACGTTCGCCGCGCCCGATGATGAACTCCACGGCTGAGCGCACCTTGGTCAGGTCAACACTCAGGCCGGACAGCACTCGAGCGGCTACGCCCTCGGTCTCCCGTACCAGCCCAAGCAGGATGTGCTCGGTGCCGATGTAGTTGTGGTTAAACCGCTGCGCTTCTTCCTGGGCGAGGGAAAGAACCCTGCGTGCCCTTTCAGAAAACTTCTCGAACCTGCTGCCCATGAGTCTCTCCTGGGTTGGGTTGGCCTGGATGCCGCCGAAGGATGGCGATGGCAACGTCATTCTACCGCATTTGGGCAAAAATAAAAGTGGCATCGACGCCGGCATTCCACCTGCGTGCCACTTCGTGGTTGTACTAGTTGCCCAGCAGCGATTTTCTCGGACTGCCAGCCTGTCCTTCGTGCTTCATCACGCCCGCCCCGAAAATTTGACGATAATCGGTTTAGTGGGAAAAATGTCCCAATGGACGACGGAGCGAGGGAAGACTCGCTCCTAAGCCATCCTGTCAATACTTCCCGGCGGTGACCTATTTTCCCACTCCGTCACCAGAGCAGTATCGTCGGCGCTGGGGCGTTTCACTTCCGTGTTCGGGATGGGAACGGGTGGGACCACCCCGCTTGAACCACCAGAAAGTCAACGGTCGAATTATCCATCATTTCCCCAATTTTAGCAAGCGTAAGCAACCAACGATTCACGAATACTAATCATCAAGGAGGCAAGATACGCTGTGTTATACTGACTAGCGGTCAAGTGGACCAGTGCCCCAGGGCCGTTAGCTCAGTTGGTAGAGCACCGGACTTTTAATCCGGGTGTCGTGGGTTCGACCCCCACACGGCCCACCATTGCTACCACAGCTTGAAGGGACCAGGGACGCTGTACGGCGCGTGCTGAGCGGCACGAATTTTGGTGAAACATCGTCCCAATCCGATGCCGGAGCTAAGCGACATCGAGATTCGTCCTATGTATGAAATGGCGGATTTCGACGATGCAGTTTCTTCTGGAGATGGGTAAATTTTGACCAACATCAAGGTCGCGTCCGCTGCGGACCAAGCCGCGGTATTGGGACTGGTCCGTAAATTGCTAACCGAATTGGGTGGAACTCCTCCGGCCGCCGGTGAAATGGGGCCGGTTTTTGATCAACTGGTCAACGGAGGCGGCGCCGGGTTTGTGGTGCTGGGGGAATCGGACGGGCGGGCCATAGCAGCATGCACCGTCTCATACCTGTATGCGATGCGCACGCTTGGCCGGTACGCCATCATCCAGGAGATGTACGTAGATACCGAATGGCGCAGCTCTGGCGTGGGTATGGAGGTACTGAAGTTTGCCTTGGAATATGCGGAGGCAAACGGATGCGAAACGGTCGAACTTGGCACACCATTCCACGGCGACCGCCAGATCCAATTCTATCGCCGAGCCGGCTTTACCGAGGTAGGCGCGCGATTGCGTTGGCGGCCCGGCTCTTAAGGGGTCAGGAGCGGTTTCTGTCGTTGGGGGTTTGACCGTAAGCGGCGTCAACGGTGACGCGTACGCCATTGATGGTGCCGGTGACGGCGTCACGCACGGCGTCGCCGGCAGCGTCGCTCACATCATAGGCGGCGTCGATTGCGCCGGTGGCGGCTGCGGCGGCGGTTTGTTCAACGTTCTGCCCCGTGTTGCGGGCGGCGTCAATGGCGCCGTTCACCGCGGAAACCGCAACTTGCGCCACGTCTTCCCCGGTTTGGGCGGCACTGCTGACCAACTGCCGAGTGGTTGCCGTGGTAGCGGCGGTGACGTCTCCGGCGGTGCCAGCAACGGCGGTGACGACTCCGGCTACAGTCCCGCGGGCGGCATCGGCCAAGGCGCCGCCGATTTCCCGGGTGCCGTCGATGGTGCCACGCGTGACCTGTACGATGGATTCCTCTGCGGCCAAACCGACGGATGCGCCTCCGCGCAACGCTCCTTCAACCGCGCTTTGAGTTGCTGTGCCCAGTTCAGCGCCGGCGTCGCTGGAACCTCGGATCGCGCCAACCACCACGTCGTGAAGCATGGTAGTGGTGGCGGTGCCAACCATTCCGACACCCTGAATAACGCCTATGATGGAATCCCTTATAACGGATCCGCCGGCACCCCCAACATTGCCAACCGCCTGGAGGGTGCCGACGATGGCGTCTTGCGCCAGGTTACCCAATTCACCACCGACGGATCTTGCGCTGCGCAGGCTGTTCGCAGTGGTGTCCCTAACCGTGTCGATTGCCACGTTGCCGACGCGGCCAGTGCCTTCCAAAGTGCCGGCCAACGCATCACGGACCGTGGTTCCGATTCTCCCCAGAATAGCCATGATATCTTCTCCTTGACAACCTATGCGCCAGTAAACTCAGGGCGTGCGGGGCAATTATACGGTATGACTCCCGGCTGGCGTGTCGGATATTGGTTGCGTCCAGTTGCCAATACGAATAAAGTGAGCGCAATCTGGCGCTGACCGTGGGTCTGCGCGTATAGCGGAGGTATCAAAATGGCCAGACTGGAAGGCAAGGTTGCCTTGATCAGCGGCGGCGCTCGTGGCCAGGGCGCGGTGGAGGCCCGAATGTTCGCGGAAGAGGGGGCCAGCGTAGTGATCGGCGATATTCTGGATGAGCAGGGTCGCCAAACCGAGGCGGAGTTGCAAGAGTTGGGCTATGACGTGACCTACGTGCACCTGGACGTCACCAGCGAATCCGACTGGGAGTCGGCGGTGCAGGCCGCCATCGGCACCTACGGCAAGCTGGACATACTGCTCAACAACGCGGGGATCCTGATTCGCAAGAACATCGAGGAAACCACCGAAGAGGATTGGGACCGCATCTTCTCAATCAATGCGAAGGGTGTTTTTCTAGGCACCAAGGCGGCTATACCCGCGATGCGGGAGAACGGCGGCGGATCGATCATCAACATATCCTCTACCGCCGGCCTGGTGGGAAGTCCCAACGGTTCCGCCAGTTATACGGCGACCAAGGGCGCGGTTCGCCTGTTCACCAAGTCCACTGCGATTCAGCACGCCAGGGAGGGCATTCGGTGCAACTCAATTCATCCGGGTCCCATTGAAACGGACATGATCGCCGACACTCTCAACGACCCGGCGAATTTGGCGCTGCGGATGCAACGGCTGCCCCTGGGGCGGGTAGGCAAACCCAGTGAAATCGCCTATGGGGCGATCTACCTGGCTTCGGATGAGTCGTCGTTCGTCACCGGCTCTGAGTTGGTCATCGACGGTGGCACCACCGCTGCATAAGGAGATGCTGTCATGCCCCCTGTAATCGACACTCACTGTCATGCCTCACCATACTGGTTTGAGCCGGTGGAGATTCTGCTGGACGAGATGGAGCGCGCCGGCGTGGACCAGGCAGTGCTGACCCAGTTCTTTGGAGTGTTTGACAACAGCTACCTAGTGGAGTCGGTGAAGCGGTTTCCGGGACGGTTCGCGGTGATTGCCATAGTGGACCACATTCAACCGGGCGCTCCTGATCGGGTTGCAGAGCTGCACGATCAGGGAGTGGATGGGTTGCGATTCAACTGCTCGTGGCGGGCGGAAGGCGATGATCCATTGGCGCTATGGCGCAAGTGCGCTGAGCTGGGAGTAACGGCCAGTGTGATGGGCACATGCGAACAATACGCCGACCCGGAATTTGAAGCGATCATCCAAGAGTTGCCCAACCTGAACATCATCATGGAGCACCTGGCCGGCGTTGGGGCGTTCTGGGGACCGGGGCGGGCCAACGCTGAGATTCCCATGGAGGCATACCAGCGAGCACTAGCGCTATCCAAGTACCCCAACGTGTACGTGAAGATTCCCGGATTGGCGGAATTTTGCCCGCGTCCGATGCCTTTCCGCCAGCCGATACCGTTTGAAACCGTGCCGCCGCTTATCGAGATGGCAGTGGAGGCATTTGGCGGCGACCGGCTGATGTGGGGCAGCGACTTCCCTCCGTCGGCTAACCGCGAGGGGTATCGCAACGCCCTGCGGTTCCCCATGGAGCTGATTGAATATCCAAGCATGGAAGCCAGGGACATGGTGTTCGGCGGGACGGCGGCGAAGCTGTGGGAGTTTCGTTAGACCGGGCGTGCACGATGTCGTATTGTAGGGGCGAATTATAATTCGCCCCTACGTTTTGCCAGTAATGATGGAAAAGGAGGACGCACCATGCCACGTTTTGCAGTTGATTTGAACACACCAGAAGGACGCGCGGCCGTTGGGGGACAACCCTGGCGGGTTGCGCCGGGGTTGGTGCCCGGCGAGCCCAACGAAGGGCTGTCGGCACGCCTGCTAGCTGCGCCACCGCGCCTGGCAGACTACGACGATTCATCGTGGGATGAATGCGGCAACGTGCGGCAGAGCCTTTCAGAAGGGTTCACCTTCGCGTGGTATCGGATCGTCGTTACGCTGCCGGATTCGATTGACGGGGTGAACGTGGCCGGCTACCGGGTCTGGTTTGAGACGAACTTCGACAACTACGGCGAGGTGTGGGTCAATGGCGAGATTGACCGGGCAGCCGGCAGCATCGTTGGGCTTAACACGCCGCACCGAGTGGAAATCGCTGAGGTTGGAGAGACGGGCGCACAGTACGTTATCGCGTGCCTGTGCCTGAACGGGCCGCTGGCTGCGCCGCGAGGGGGCATCTTCATGCGGTTCGCCACGCTGGCGTTCGAGGCGACCGACGACTGATGCCCTCTCTGGGAGGAGATTGGGCAACGGAGCGTCTTTCTCGAACGTGTAGGGGCGGGTTTCAAACCCGCCCCTACGAAGGTCGTGGTAACGGTGGGGCCTTACGACAGGTGCTGTCGGTAGAAATCGAAGATGCGAGGCCAGGCTGCGTTGGACGCTTCGACAGCGTAGCTGGGGCGGTCAACGGCGACGAAGCCGTGGCCGGCGTTGGGGTAGATCTCGTACTCCCAGGACTTGCCGGCGGCCTTGATGGCCGCGTCGGTTGCTGCAACCTCTTCGACTGTGGGTCGGGCGTCATCCGCGCCGAAGATTCCCAACATCGGGCATGAGAGGTCGGCTACGAACTCGATGGGAGCGTGGGGCATGGCCTCGGTGGGAGGCTCGCTGTCACGCGGGGTTACGCCGCCGCCCCAGCAGTCCACTGCGGCGTCGATGCCGGCCAGCTTGCAGGCAGCCAGGAACACCTGACGTCCGCCGGAGCAGAACCCGATGATGCCGACCTTGCCGTTGTAGTTAGACAGGTGGCGCAGGTAGCTGATGGCGCCGGCCGCGTCGCCGAGGGTGCGGTCGTCGGGCATACCGCCCTTCTCACGGATGCTGTTGCTGTTGGCGACCGGGTCGTCGCTGCCCTCGCGGTAGTGCAGGTTGGGCATGATGGCGATGAAGCCGTTGTGCGCGAACTTGCGGGCCATTTCCTTGCTGGCTTCGTCCCAGCCGGGCATGTGGTGGAACAGATGGACCGCCGGGAAGGGTCCCGGGCCCAAGGGCCGCGCCAGGTAAGCATTGATGCCGTCGCCGTTGTGACCCTCCACCCAGATGTGTTCGGCCGTCATTCCTTGGTAAGGCATAGTGGAAACCTCCGATTACGGTAGTGTGGTTCGTTTCGCAGTGTTGCGACCAACCGACAGGACATAACCGCCGGCTGGCGGGTAGCAGGTTAATCGCCACCGCGTTGAGTGTCAAACGGCAGTCAGAGCCGGAGCAGTCAGATGCTCGCAGGCCACTCCACGGTTACTCAGTTGACGCCCGACGACCCGCTGCGAAGCCGGCGCGTCGTCCATGCCGACGAATCGTCGGCCCAACCGCGCCGCCGTAAGCAGCGTGGCGCCGCTGCCGGCGTAGCAGTCCAGCACGGTGTCGCCGGGGTTGGATGAGGTGCGTATGATGCGTTCCAGCATCCGCGCGTTTTTCTGCGTTGGGTACTTCGGGCGTTGCGGGTCCTTGTAGAGCCAAACATCCTGGGGCAGTTTTCCGGCGGCTTCGGAGGCGTAGCGGATTTTGCGGGGGTTGCCGGTGGAGCTCCACTCAATCAGCCCGGCGGCGTCCAGTTCGTCCAGCTTTGCCGGCGGATAACGCCAGTGGCGACCCGGTGGCGGTGGCGTACCGCGCCAGGGCCGTCCGGTGGAGCCGTTTTCAGTTACTCCGGGAGCATGGAGGGGCGTGGTGGTGTAACGACGGCCGGCGGAGTCGGCATGTGGATATAGACGCGCCACTTCATCGCCGCTCAGTGGCTCCCGCTGTGGATTCCAGGTTATTTCGCTGGGGGACAAAGAGTAGAAGAGGATGGTGTCCTTGATGTTGCCGTAGGAGTAGCGGTCGAAATTCTTGGGGTTGCACTTGATGCGGGTGATGGCGTTGCGGAAGTTTTCGGGGCCGAACACGTCATCCATGAGCAGGCGGACGTGGTGCTCCATTTTCACGTCGATGTGGATGTAGATTGAGCCGGTCGGCGACATCACAGCCCTTATGGCTCGCAACCGCTTCTCCAGGGCATCCAGGTAGTCCGAGCCGCGTAGTCGGTCGGAGTAGGCGGGCCGCCCGGATGCGCTGACGGTGTTGGCGCGGTGATCGTCAATCAGGAATTCGTTATTGGTGGCGAAGGGGGGATCGATATAAACTAGATCGACGCCGATGCCCATATCGGCGATGCGCCGCAGGCCGTCCAAGTTGTCGCCGGGGTAGAAAAGGTGTTGCATAACTATCGGCAATTGTAGTGGGAAGAATCGAAAGGGTCTAGGCGGGGAGATCCCAGCGAAGGAGATAGCGGTAGCGGCGGGTATCGGCCCAGGGGAGTAGGTTGAGCACGATGGATTTGGGGTTGGGGACCAGGCCCTGGCGTCGGGCGCCTTCCAGGTAGCCGAAGGTGGGGAGGCGGCAGCCGGACTGGGCGATGCGCCGGATGACGTGGGACGGTTCCGGGGGTTCGGATGGAATCCAGTCGTCGGCAACGGCTTGGGCGATGCGGCGGAGTTTGATGATGGTGAGTTCGAGGGCGAACTTGCGCTTGAGGGCGCTGATGCGGCGACGGATTTGGGAGATGGTCATGGGGTTGCCTCCTTTCGGCGACGGGATTGCCACCCCCGTATCAAGTACGGGGTGACAGAGACAAGTACGGGTTCGCAATGACAGGCTGCGCGAGGTGGGTACGCATCAGTGTTGTTGGAGTAAGTTGACGACGGTTTCGAGGTTGTCGAGTTCGGTGGCGCGGAGGTTGAAGGAGATGGTGTAGTTGGCGGCGCGGGCGGCGTGGGCGATGGTGGGTATGCAGGCGACGATAGGGAGGGCGGCCTGCTGGCGCGGGGAAAGGGCGGAAAGGTCGATTTCCCGTTCATTTCCTCTCATTTCCGACAATTCAGGCAGGGCCGGGGTCGGTTGGTGGGGCTGAACGGAGACCGCGAGAGGCGTTTTCGGGGCGTTGGCGATGGTTTTGGCGGGCACCGGAGCAGTTCCGGGGGCGATGTTTGCGGTGTTTGGGGTGGGCGTGGGATGGCTCGCGGCCTGGGTGGCGGGTTGGATTTGGGCAATTACTTAATATGGTAAGGATGGGTGAAGGATGGAGGCAAGGGGGACGTGTCATTGGTTGATCAGCGCGCGCAGCATCCGGGCCATTTGCGCCTCGTGAAAGGGGGCGAAGGCGATGAATTCACGGAGGTTGCGGGCGGATTCTTCGGCCGGGTCGAAGCGGTCGCCCATGAGGGCGTAGTCGCCGGCAAGTTCATGGTTCCAAACCCGGAGTTCATAGAGGGTCAACTGCGGCTCGAACTGGAAGCCGTAGGACAGGCCGTAGCGGAAAGCCATGGGGAAACGCACGTAGCTGCCGTCGCGCCGGAGCATCGTGCCATCTGCCAGCCGGACGGCATTAGGCGGCACGGTGAACTGCTCTCCGTGGAGGGTTGGGACCAGGGGTATTTCGATTTGAGCGAACACCCGGTCAGTGGCGCCGGATTCAGTGACGTCAATCTTGCGGAGGCCGAACTGGTAGCCGCCGGTGGGAGCGACGGCGCCGCCCAGCGCACGGGACAACAGCTGCGCTCCGAGGCAAATGCCCACCACCGGCGTCGGCGGGGCGCTGCCCAAGTTACCGGTGGCCGCTTCGCGCAGGTAGGCCATTTCCTGAATGAGGGCCGGGTAGTTGTCGTTGGCGGACATGGGGCCGCCGAGGGATACGATAAAGTCAACCTCAGAAAGATGCGGCGCGTCAAAGGTTGGGAAGTCGGGCGCGCCCTCATAAACCGGGACGGTCGTAAGTGTAAATCCGGCCTCCTGTAGCACGCCGGTGAAGTTGCTGCCGAGGGTTTCCACGGCGATGTGCTGGATGATGACGGCGTGCTTGGTCATGGGGATTTCCTGGCGCGTGTAGCCAAATCCGCCAGCACCAGCCGGTCCGTTGGGAACGCCAGCGGTTCCGGCGGGGCGCTGGGCGGGAACCAGGCTACCCGGTCCAGGTCGTCCGAGGCGCGCAGTTCTCCGCCGGCTATTTGGGCGTAGAACCACACGCCGACGGTAAGGGAGTTTGGGTTGTGAAAGTTGGAATGAACGGCGCAGACCTCGCCGATTGCCACGTCAATGCCGGTTTCTTCAAGGAATTCACGGCGGGCGGCGTCGCGGATGTCCTCTCCCCACTCGACGTAGCCGCACGGGATGCACCATTCGCCTACGTTGCCGCCGGCGGAGCGTCGGCCCAGCAGGATGCGGCCGGCATCATCAAGCAGCACTACCGCGACACCGACGGCCGGGTTGCGGAAGTGGACGAACCTACAGGATGCGCAGGTAGGGCGGGGCAGCCCGCCGCGAATCGTGGGGGCCAGAGGCTCAGCGCAACGGGGACAAAAGCGGTAGTCCGGATGGACGGAATCGGGTTTGGAGGAAGGATGTTGTGTGGGCGAGATTGCCACGCTTCGCTCGCAATGACGGGACGAAGTGATCTCAGGTTGACGCATGGCCGCGACGCAACCCGCGTCCGGGGAGCGCGCCGGTGTTTTCACCCTGCTCGATCACAACCTGGCCGTTGACGATGACGTATTCGATGCCGACGGGGTATTGCTTGGGGTTTTCCTTGGTGGCGAGGGCCTTGACGGTGTCGGGGTTAAACACCACCACGTCGGCCTTGAACCCGTCGCGGAGCAGGCCGCGGTCGGGGATGCCGAGGCGTTGGGCCGGGAAGGAGGTCATCTTGCGGATGGCCTCGGGCAGCCTCAAGTGTTGCTCGGCGCGTACGAACTCGGCCAGGACGATGGGGAAGCAGCCGTAAGTGCGCGGGTTGGGATACTCGCCGAACAGGATGGCGTCGGACGCGATCATGCCGTAGGGATGGGATACGAAGGCGTAGAGGGTCTGAGCGTTGGTACCAAGACCGACGGTGCTGATGCCCAGGTTTTCGGACAGCAATAGGTCGAACAGGGAGTCGGCGGGGTCCTGCCCGCGCATCTCGGCGATATCGGTGATGAGGCGGCCGTCGTAGATTTGGTTCTCGGGGCGGGTGAAATTGGTCAGCCAGTTATTTTCCAGGCGGCTGGGAGTGATTTCTCGTTTCATGCGGGCGCGGTCGTCGGCGTCCTGTAAGGCTGCAATCAGGCGTTCCGGGCCGCCGTCCTTCGCCCAATGGGGTAGGCCGATGGTCGGTGTCGTGCCCGAGTAGGGATAGGTGTAGCAGTCAAAGGTGCAGTCGATGCCCTCAGCGCGGGCGTTTTCCACCAACTCCAGGTGTCCGATGTGGCTGCCGACGCCGGAAACCGATTGTCGGTAGTGGGTCAGATGAACTGGGATGCCGCTGCGCCTTCCGATGTCCACGGCCTCGTGCCACGGCGCGAGATAACCCTGACTGAGCAGGCTGGCGCGGGTGTGGGTGTGGTAGTGGCCGCCGAGTGAGGCGGCGGTTTCGGAGAGGGCGACCAGTTCGTCGGTGTCAGCGTAGGCTCCGGGCGGGTAATCAAGACCCGTAGAGAGACCCCAAGCGCCCTCTTCCATGGCCTCACGCACGACGGATTGCATGTCCGCTATTTCGGCGGGAGTCGCCGGCCTTTGCTCCCAGCCCACGCTCCAGATGCGGACGGGGGAGTTGCCCAGGATGTAGGCCATGTTGATGGCGACGACGTTGTCGTATTTGCCCAGGAGGTCGGCAACGGTGAGCCAATCGGCCGGCATGGGCGGGTATCCGTTGAGGCCGGCGTCGAGCCAGATGTAGCGGTGCAGCTCTTTCTGGGTTTTGAACGGCGCGTGGGATATGCCATCGATACCGACGAGTTCAGTGGTGACGCCCTGCCGCACCTTGGGATCATGGTGCGGTTCGCCGAGGATGGTCAAACCGGCGTGGGAATGGAGGTCAATGAAACCAGGGCAGACGATGTGCCCGGTGGCGTCAATCACCCGGCCGGAGTCGCGGCGGAGGTCGGTGTCATCGCCGCGATGGATAGATACCGTGTCGCCGGTGATGGCAACAGCGGCGTGGAACCCGGGGCTGCCCGAACCGTCTATAACCTGTCCGTTGGTGATGAGGATGTCAATCATGGCGCGAATGATAGCACACGCCATGGGCCTTGCCCGCTTGTCCTGAGCCTGTGGAAGGGTGGGTTATGGTTCGACCAGCTCACCACGATCCTTGGACAGGCTCAGGATGATCCTTGGACAGGCTCAGGATGATCCTTGGACAGGCTCAGGATGAGCGGCTGTTTGGTTGCGTTGGCCGGCTTGCCACCGTACACTGCCGCCATCCCAAAGCGGCATACAAGGGAGGAAACCATGAGCGAACTGGACGCCCGCTATGAACGTGGGCAAGAGACGCGGCGAATGTTTGGCGGCGGCCAGATTACCGGAGGGTCATCGCCAGGCGCGTGGGACATCGCGCCGGATCTGGAGCGAATCCTGGGCGAGGGGCTGTTCGGGTCGATCTGGCCTCGTGAGGCCCTAACGCCGGTGCAGCGAGAGATGATCACACTGTCATCGTTGATCGTCTTGAACCGGGAAGTGCAGCTGCGCCGGCATCTGGGCAATGCCTTGAACGTGGGACTAACGCCGGAGCAGATTGTGGAGTTGATCATTCACGACACCTGGTACAGCGGAGCTCCCGGCGGAATCCAGGCGCTGACCATCTGCAAGCAGGTTTTCGAGGAACGGGGCATCGACTTCACGCCGGCCAGGATTCACGACGCCAATGAGGACCCGGACAGCCTGTTCCAACGGGGTGACGAGTATCGACGCAACTACATGGGGGGCGGAGGAAACCGTCCGGCTCCGCCCACTCAAGCAGAAGCTGAACTAGGTCGCATCACCGGCGAATACTACTGGGGCGCAACGTGGACGCGACCGGGGCTGGACTTGCCCAGCCGGTGCCTTTGTACCATGACCTGCCTGGCTGCCCTCGGACGCGAAGGGCCGCTGCGCAGCCACATCCGGGGCGCGCTGAACATCGGGTTCACGCAGGACCAGATCATCGAGGTGTTTGGCCACATGACCCTGTACGCCGGAATCCCGTTTGCCCGGGGAGCGATGGACATTGCCAACGAGATTTTTGCTAACGGGTGATGCCCGATAGGCGTTGCGGTTCACACCATGTAGGGACGAATAATCATTCGTCCCTACATGGTGTCTATATCTCCTAACCTTGGGCTTTACGCGACGTAACCGAGCTCGGCGCAGCCGGGCAGCCAGTAACGACCGTCGTTGAGCAGCAATTCTTCGCTGTGCGGAGGGCCGCTCATTCCAGTGAGATAGCGGTACGGGGCCGGCGCGCCGGGGAGGTCTAGGCTGTCGATGATGGGGTCGATGATGTCCCAGGCCAATTCGATCTCATCGTTGCGGGTGAACAGCGCGGCGTCCCCATCCAGCACGTCCAACAAGAGGCGCTCGTAGGCGTCCGGAATGTCTATGCCGGCGAATCCTTCCTCGTAATGAAATTCGAGAGAGACGCCTTTCATGTCCAATTCGGCGTCGGGGACCTTGGACTGGAACTCCAGCCGCATACCCTCGTTGGGCTGCACGCAGATTGACAGGGTGTTTCCTGGAATCGCCACTTCGTTGGGCACAGGGAAGAGCATGTGCGGCGGCGAGTGGAATTGGATCACCATTTCGGTGCTTTTGCGGGAAAGGCCCTTGCCGGACCGCAAGTAAAACGGCACGCCCTGCCAACGCCAGTTGTCGATGAACAGGCGGAGGGCGGCGTAGGTGGGAGTCTGGGAACCCGGCGCAACGCCCGGTTCCACGTGATACCCGTCGTACTGGCCGATGACCAGGTTCTTGTGCAGATCGTTCAGTGACATCCGGCGCACGGAGTTCAGCACTTTGACCTTTTCGTTACGCAGCGCGTCAGCCTCGAAAGCATACGGAGGATCCATTGCCACCAGGGCGAGGAGTTGGAGCAGGTGGTTCTGGAACATGTCGCGGAGGACGCCGGCGCGGTCATAGTATTCGCCACGGTCGCCGACGAGGACGTCTTCGGTTACGGTGATCTGCACCTGGTCGATGTAATTACGGTTCCAGACCGGTTCAAAGATGGCGTTGGCGAACCGGAACACGAGGAGGTTCTGCACAGTCTCCTTGCCCAGGTAATGGTCGATTCGATAAACCTGATCTTCCCTGAAAACTCCGTGGATGTGAGAGTTCAAGCGGCGGGCGGAGCGCAGGTTGGAACCAAAAGGCTTTTCGATTACAACCCGACGCCAACCGTCGCGCTCATCGGTAAGGCCAGTGGCGGCCAATGCGCTTATCGCCGGTTCGTACAGACCGGGAGCCAGAGCGAAGTAGAACAAGCAGTTGAGTCGCCCGTCGCCGTCTGCGGGCAAATGACCGACGTGGGCGCCGGCGTCGGCCAGCGCGCCGGGGTCGGTGACATCGGCGGTCACATAGGACAAACGTTGGGCGAAATCGTCCCATTCGGCGGCTATGGGATGGCCGCAGCCGTCGCGCAGCTGATTGCGGAACTCCTCGTCGGTCATCGCATTGCGCGCGACGCCGAGAATATGCACGTGATTGGGCAACCGGCCTTTGCGAAACAGGCTGTACAGCGCCGGGCCCAGCTTCTGGTGAGTCAGGTTCCCGCTGGCGCCGAGTATCAACAAAGCGGTAACGTCGTTGCCCTCGTCGGCCAAGAGGTTCGCCCCGACGGTAGTCATGACGAGTTGGCCTCGCGCACGGCGTGTCCGCCAAACTGGTTGCGGAGGGCGACCAACAACCTAGCGCCGAACGGTTCTTCCTGCCGAGAGCGGAAACGCTGATACAGGGCGGCGGTGATGGTCGGGGTGGGCACCGCGAGATCAACCGACTCGTTGACGGTCCAGCGGCCCTCCCCGGAATCGTCCACGTAGGCGGACAGGCTCTCCAGCCCCGGGTCTTCTTCCAACGCCAGCACTGCCAGATCCAGCAACCAGGAACGGACTACGCTGCCGTGCTGCCAGGTTTTAGCGATGGCCGTCAGGTCCAGGTCGAATTCGGACTGCTTCGCTTGCAGCAGCTCGAACCCTTCAGCGTAGGCTTGCATCAGAGCGTATTCCACGCCGTTATGCACCATCTTGGTGAAGTGGCCGGCCCCGGTTGGTCCGACGTGGCTGTACCCCTTGTCTTCTCCCGGGGCGAGGGTCTGAAAGATTGGCTCCAACCTGGCAAAGACATTACTGTCGCCGCCCACCATCAGCGAGTAGCCGTGCATCTGACCCCAGACGCCACCGCTGGTTCCAGCATCCAACAGGTGGATGCCCAGTTCCGACAGCATTTGACCCCGGCGGAGGGTATCCTTGTAGTTGGCGTTGCCTCCATCGATGACGGCGTCGCCGGCTTCCAGCAATCCGCTCAACTCGGTGATAACGGTATCGGTGACGGCGCCGGCCGGGAGCATCACCCACACGGCCCGGGGAGACGATAGTCGGGACACTAAATCGGACGCGGATTCGGCTGCCACCGCTCCGGTGGATGCGTTGGATGCAACAGCGTCAGCGTTCTGGTCGTACACGACAACCCGGTGGCCACCGTTCAGCAGCCGCTGAGTCATGTTCGCGCCCATGCGACCCAAGCCGATCATTCCCAGTTCCAAAATATTCCTCCCGTTTACAGGATTTGAGCCAGCCGTCGAATCGCGTCGGCAGGGTTGCCTTCCAGCCGGATGGATGCCGTCCGGCGTCCCAGTTCTCGCAGCGCTTGCAGGTCTCCCAAAGCCTGGGCATCCGCCAGAACGCCGAAACTGAACGACCAATCCGGTATGGGCACGTCGTCAGGATGTTGCCGGGTCAACTGCAAAAAAATCCCGGAGTCGGGACCGCCCTTGTGCAACTGGCCGGTGGAGTGCAGGAACCGGGGCCCATAGCCGGCGGTGGTCGCAATTCCGTACCGTTTCATTACGCGACGGCGAAGTTCGTGGATGGCGTCGCTGATCGAGGGCGCGTCAGGGAGATAGGCCATGACAGCCAGATAGTCGCCCGGTTTGGATGCGGTCAGAAGATCGGACAGATTTCCCGGAGCGTCGGTTTTCATTACCGGCAATTGTCCCTCACCTTGATAGCGGTCAAGGACGCTCACCGTGCGGTCTTTCGCGCCCTGCACATCGGGCTGGTCAAAAGGATGGATTCGCAGGATGTGTCCGGCAATGGCGGTGGCGTACTCCCAGCGATAGAACTCAGCGCCCAGGTCGTAGCCGTCGGACATTTCCAGGCGAACCACCGGATGACCGGCCTCAATCATTTGCTCCATTGCCCGGTCTGCCTGCCCTGCCTCAGGCGAGCGATCATCTGCCAATCGCAATTGTACGAACAGGCGGTCGGCCCCGTAGCATTCGGGGAGTTCCAGAGGTTCCGCTGCTACGGGTATGATGCCGGCGCCCTTTTTGCCGGTGCTTTCCGCGAGCAGTTGCTCGACCCAGAGGCCGAATCCGGCGATGCCCGGCGATGCCACCAGCGTCAGCTTGTCGCGTCCCAGCCCAGCCATAGCGCCGATGATCGTGCCCAGCCAAGCCCCCGGGTTGTCGGCGACCGCGCGCTCTTCCGCACATGCACGCTGCATTTGTTCCGCAGGGTCGAGCAGACGCGGCAGATCGACACCCATCAGTGCCGCCGGAACCAGACCGAAATACGACAGCACCGAGTAACGCCCGCCGATGTCGGGGTCATTGATAAAGGTCCGTCTGAACCCGCCTTTTTGCGCTAAGGTTTCCAGAGGCGTGTCCGGATCGGTCACAGCGACGAAGTTTTTGCCGGCATTTTGCGGCCCGACTGTTGACTCGACCAGATGGCGAAAATGGGCATAAAAAGCCAACGGTTCGGTGGTGGTGCCGGATTTGGACGAAACCGCAAACAGCGTATGTGCGGGGTCAACGGCCGCAGTAATTGCGGCGACCCATGCTGGTACAGTGCTATCCAGCGTGAACATGTCCGCGTGAAGTTCTCCGGAAGCAGACCCGATGACCTGTCGAATAACTTCCGGGCCGAGGCTGCTTCCACCCATGCCCAACAACACAACATGGCGATAACCTTCGCCGTGAACGGCATCCGCGAATTGGCGTAGATCATTAACTTTCCCGCGAATGTCGGTGGGCAAAGTCAACCACGCCAGACGATCGGAGATCTCAGTGGGGTCGTCGTTCCAAAGGGTGTGGTCTCGCGTGTTGAGCCGGGCGGTAACGCTTTCACCGTCCAGCCGCGACGCCATCCGGGACACAGCCGGAGCGTAGTCGCCGAGGTGATAACGGTCGGTCGTCATGGCAACCTCCTCGCCATCGCGGCATCCTGTATGAGGCAATTCTAGCACATAACCCCGGACGTGCATGAGCGTCCGATGGCAGGAGTATAATCGGCGGGAAGTTCACCCACCAAGAGAGCCACAGAGCATGTCAGAGCAGACTTACAGCGTTTCAAGCGGACAGCCGATTGCCGGCACGGTCGCCCTGGGAGATCTAGATGTTCACTATCTGGATTGGGGTGGGACCGGCGCGCCAATGCTGGCGTTACACGGCCTGGCGTCGTCAGGTCATTGGTACCGGCGAATCGCACCGCATCTGGTTGGCCGTTACAGGGTAGTCGCTCCGGACCAGCGGGGACACGGAGAGACTACGCAGGCGCCCACGGGCTACGATTGGCAGACGCTGGCGGAGGATGCGGTGCGGCTGCTGGACCATTTCGGAATCGAACGAGCGTCGGTGCTAGGGCACTCGTGGGGCGGCCACGTTTCGAGCAACCTGGCGATGCGGTTCCCAGACCGAGTCAGCCGGTTGGTAATGATCGACGGGGGATTTCAAGACGGAACGCTGTTGCCCAATCCGACGTGGGAGGCTTTTCGTCAGCGTTTGGCTCCCCGACTGGTGGCAGGAACTCGAGCCGAATACCTGGCCACATTGGAGACAAACCTGTCGTTTTGCTGGGGCGACGACCTGGAGGAGATTGCCCTGACCATGGTGCGGGAGGGTGAAGACGGGCAGATGCGCGACGTTCTGCGCCCGGAGCACCACGCGCAGGTGCTTGAAACCATGTGGAACGAACCTCCGTCGGTGGTGCTGCCGCAAGTGTCCGTGCCCACGCTGGTAGTAGCGGCCGGGCCACGGGCAGACCGGGCCAATTCCCAGTTTTCCCGTCAAAGGGAAGTAATGGTTGCGGCAGCTGAAAAAGCGTTGCCCAACGGACGAATCCACTGGATTCCCGACACCATACACGACATCGGTTACCACAAGCCGGCCGAACTGGCGGCGGTGATCAGGGACTTCCTGGAAGAAACGGACTAGTCAGCAGCAGCCGGAGAGAGGCCGTCGGCTCCGATCACTTCGCCACCGACGGGAGCGACATCGACACTGGGGCCGGACAGCCCGTAGTTAATGGCGTACAACTGGGCGTACACGCCGCCGGCTTCCAAGAGCTGGTCGTGGTTACCGACCTCCGCAACACGCCCGCGGTCCAATACGACGATCTTGTCTGCGTTGCGGATGGTGGACAGGCGGTGGGCGATAACGATGGATGTGCGGCCCTTGAGGATGCGGCTCAAAGCCTGCTGGATCAGCAACTCGGTGTGGGTGTCAATGTTGGCGGTCGCTTCATCCAGGACGAGGATGCGGGGATTGCCGGCGATGGCGCGGGCGAAGCTGATCAACTGGCGCTGACCGATGCTCAGGTTGATGCCGCGTTCGGCCAACTCGGAGTCGTAGCCTTGGTCCATCTCCATGATGAAGTCGTGGGCGCCCACGGCCTGGGCTGCGGCGACGATTTCGTCGTCGGTTAGGTTCTCGTTCTGGTAGGAGATATTATCGCGGACGCTGCCTGAGAACAGATAAGGCTCCTGAAGCACCATGCTCATCTGATGGACCAACGATTCACGTTTGACGTCGCGGATGTCATAGCCATCGACGGAAATGGACCCGCCGGTGACGTCGGCAGACCGGTGCAGCAGGTTGACGAAGGTGCTTTTGCCGGCGCCGGTGGAACCCACGAGGGCCACATTTTCCCCGGCGTTGATATGGACGTTAATGTTCCTCAGAACCTCTACGCCTTCCACGTAGTGGAAGTTCACTTCCTTGTATTGGATTTCCCCCTTGACCTCTGGAAGCGCCACGGCGTCGGGCTTGTCCATGATGTCCGGATCCAAGTCCAGCACCTCGAAGATACGCACTCCGGCAGCCATGGCGCGTTGCAATTGGCTGTACTGCATTGTGAGCTGGCGAATGGGCTCGAAGAAACGCTGGATCCAGAAGGCGAAGGCAACCAGAGTGCCCACTTCCAGGGCGTCCATTCTCAGGAGGTAGCCGCCGAATAAGACCACGCCGATACCGATACCCAAGCCGATCAGCAACTCGACCAGCGGTTGCAACATGCCGGAGTAGCGGGCGGCTTCCAGATTGGCATCCAGATATTCCTGGTTCAGAGTACGAAAGTGCGCCATGTTTTCGTCCTGGCGGTTCAGACTCTGGACCACCCGGACACCGGTGATGTTCTGGTTATACTCCCCGTTGACCATGGCGATGGCACGACGGATCCGCATGAAAGAGTGCCTTGCGAACCGCTGCCAGTACATCATGATGACCGTAAGCACCGGCACGACGAACATGCACACCAAGGCCAACTTCCAGTTGACGACGAGCATGAGAGCGATGATCGCGCCAACGGTCACCAACTCGGCCAACGCCAACGCCAAGAGCTCGAAGGTCTCCTGCAATTGAAGGATGTCGGACTGCATCCGGGACATGATGCGCCCGATGGGGGTGCGGTGATAGAAGGCGTTGGACTGGTTCTGCAAGTGACTGAACATCCCCGAGCGCAGATCATACAGCACGTGCTGGCCGGTTCGGGAGATGAAAATGAATTGCAAGCGGTTGGACAGGAAGTGGATCACGGTGATTACCATGAACGCCGCGCCGATGATATGCACGCGGCCTACCTGACCCTCGGCAATGGCCCAGTCGATGCCGTACTTGATGAGGAGCGGGATGCCGGCGTTCACCGCCGCGTACACCAGCAGCGACACCATGGCGATGAGAGCGTAGGACTTGTAAGGCTTGATAAAGGTCATGAACCGCATCACGACGCGGTTGTCGTAAACGCGCCCGACCACATCCTCATCGGTGAGATTGTCGTTGGTGGGGGCGAACATGCTGTCAGCGGAGGTGCCGCGCATCCCCCGCATCATGCCGCCGCCCATGCCACCGCCGCCGCGCATCATAGGGCAGCCCTCCCATCGGCCATGGCCGGCACTGCGGCTTCCAAAAGAACCTCTTCCTGGGGACGCAGTTGCAGTTCGTAGATGCTCTGGTAGATGCCGCCGGAGCGAATCAGTTCCTCGTGGTTCCCTCGCTCGACTATGTTGCCTCTGTCAAGGACCAATATCTGATCGGCTTCGCGCACAGTGCTGAGGCGGTGGGCGATGACGAAGGTGGTGCGGCCCTTCATGACCTCGACCATGGCGCGATGGATCTGCCGCTCGGTCTCCACGTCAACGCTGGAGGTGGAGTCATCCAGGATCAGCACCGGCGGGTCGATAAGGATGGTGCGGGCGATGGACAGCCGCTGACGCTGGCCGCCGGACAGGGTGGTGCCGCGCTCACCCACCCAGGTGTCGTAGCCGTTGGGCAGAGCCATGATCTGGTCGTGCAACTGGGCGACTTTGGCGGCGCGTTCAATATCCTCGTGAGTGGCGTCCTTGACACCGTAGCCAATGTTGTCCCTGATGTTGGCGCTGAACAGGTACACGTCCTGATGAACGATGCCGACGTTGTGCCGCAGGGACTGCAAAGTGAAATCGCGGATGTCGCTGCCGTCGATGGTGATCTGACCGTCGGTTACATCGTAGAAGCGGGGCAACAGGTTGACTACGGTAGTTTTGCCGCTGCCGGGCGCACCCAGGATTGCGGTGACCTGTCCGGGCTTGGCGTCAAGATCCACTCCGCGCAGGGCAGGGGAGCGATCCTCGTAGGCGAACCCCACCTTGTCGAACCGAACGTGTCCTTCGGGGCGACCCATATCGACGGCGTCTGGCCGCTCGGATACCGGCGACCGGGTGTCCAGGACGTTGAAAAGGCGTTGCCCCGACGACATGGCGCGAGAGTAAGTGTTTATGATCTGGGCAGATGCGCGGATGGGGAAAGTCAACTGGTTCAGGTACAGGAAGAACTTGGCGAGGTCGCCAGCGGTCAGGTTGCCTTCCACCACCTGCCACCCGCCGTACCAGAGCACCACGCCCAGGGCGAAGGTGAAGTATAGGGTCATCCACGCGCTGTTGGTGCCCTGCATGCGTTCGGCGTCGAAGTATTCGACACGCAGTTCTTCGGCTTTGCGGTTGTACTTCCTGCGCTCAAAGTCTTCGGATGCGAAGGCTTTGACCACGTGCATGCCGGCCAGGTTTTCCTGCAGCACGGTCACCGACTCGCCCATAACTTCCTGCACGTGGAGCCACTTCCGGCGCAATGCCCGCATTACGAATGACGAGCGGAGGACGATGGCCGGCACGAAGATCATGCTGACCAACGCCAGTTCCCAGTGGAGGAAGAACAGGATAAATGGGATTGCGATGATCCTCACGACGACGTCAAGGGAGCGAATCATGCCCATGTTGACGAACCGGCGCATCGCTTCGACGTCGGCGGTGGCGCGGGACATCAGGTCGCCGGTGTGTTCCTTATCGTGGAACGCGAAGCTGACGTTCTGGAGCTTGTCGTACAGGAGATTCCGGCAATCGAAGGAGACCTTCTGTGACAATGATTCAGTGGTGTAGGTACGGGCAAAATCGCAGAACCCGCGACCGAGGCTGACGCCCAGGATGCCGATACCGTGGAATACCAGCGCCGCAACGGTGAAGTCCGCCCGGACAAACTTGCCGGTAACGGCGTCCCGGACCACCATCAGGTCGATGGCGTTGCCGAAGAGCCAGGGCAGGGCCAGAGAGAACGCGATAGCGGCCAGTGCAGAGACATATGCCAAGATCAGCCGCAAAGGGTAATGGGCGGCCATCCCGATGATGCGCAGGAGGATGCCCATCTAAACGTCGGTCCTCTGCGGGAACATCGGGGCCGGCGTTGTGCCGTCGCTCGCTGCCTCCAATGGGGTCAGCTTACGCGGTATTGCTACGGCGCACCCGCTGTTAGCGGCGTCGGGCGCGAAAACAAAACTAGATACCATAGGACGCTCAATATACACCCGCCGCGCGGCGGGGGCAAGTTAGATCGCGGCGAGATTGGCGCGAATTGCAGGCGTTCGGTTTCCCCAACCGCGCAAGGGCGTCGAAAACCGATGGTCCGGTTGGCTAATCGCGTTCCATACGCTCCGGGGCGGACATGCCCATAAGGGTGAGGGTGCGGCGAAATGCGACCTGGGCAGCAGCGACCAGCTTGAGGCGCGCCAGCGTCAGCTCATTGTCATCGGGGTTGGCGGAGATAACGCGGCAGTTTTCGTAGAAATGGTGGAACGCCGTCGCCAGCTCCATTGCATAGTGCGGCAGATGATGGGGTTCGAGGTTTTCGGCAACCTGAACGATGAGTTCAGGCAACCGGAGCATGGTGCGGATTAACTCCAGCTCATTGGGATGGGTGAGCAGGCTTACGGCGCCGGCGCCGTATTGGATACCGCGCTCGGCGGCGAGGTTGAGGATACTGGCGTTGCGGGCGTGGGCGTACTGCACATAGTACACCGGGTTTTCCGATGATTCCCGGGTAGCCAGTTCCAGGTCGAACTCCATCTGGGTGGACGGGGCGCGAGCCAGGAAGAAGTACCGGCATGCATCCGTTCCGACCTCGTCAACCAACTCGCGCAGGGTCACAAAGTCGCCGGTGCGCTTGGAGGCCCGGACGGTTTCGTCGCCGCGCTTGAGGGTGACCATCTGGGATATGAGAACCGTGAGATTGTCGGGCTCGATGCCCAGAGCCTGGACGGCGGCCTTCATGCGGGGGACATGTCCCTGGTGGTCGGCGCCCCAGATGTCGATGACGCGGTCGAAGCCGCGTTCGGCGAACTTGTTGTAGTGGTAGGCGATGTCGGAGGCGAAGTAGGTATGCTCGCCTGACGAGCGTACCACGACATTATCGCGTTCGTCGCCGAATGCGGTAGAGAGGAACCACAGGGCGCCGCTGTGTTCGGCAAGGTGTCCGCCGTTGCGCAAGCGGCCCATCGCCCGGTCGTAGTCGCTTGATACGGAGTCCGGGTTCTGGAAAAGGGAGCGTTCGCTGAACCAGTTGTCAAAGGTCACGCCGATGGCATCCATGTCGTCGCGGATCAACGCGACCATCTTGTCGCGGGCTTCGTCGCCGATCTCGCGGACGGCGGTGGCTTCCGCTATGTCCAGGTAATGCTTGCCTTGAGACTCGATTATCTCCGTGGCGAGATCAGCGATGTACTCGCCCTGATAGCCGTTCTCCGGCATCTCCGCGTCCCTGCCCAGCGCCTGGCGGTAGCGGGCCCAAACAGAGCGATAGAAGGCTTCCATCTGCGAACCGCCATCGTTGACGTAATACTCGCGGGTTACGTCGTAGCCCGCGGCCTCCAGCGCGTTGGCCAGCGCGCTGCCAAGCACGGCGCCGCGAGTGTGGCCGACGTGCACCGGGCCGGTGGGATTGACGCTGACGAACTCCACCATGACCTTGAGGCCGGCGCCGATGTCGGACGCGCCGAAGGAATCGCCGGCGGCCCTGACCGACTCGACCTGCTGCCGCAGCCAGGACTCGCTGAGCTTGAAATTGATGAATCCGGGCGGCGCGGCGGCCACGCTGTCGATTTCGGAAGAGCTTTCGATGCGTTCCGTGATCAGTTGGGCCAGCTGGAGCGGGTTGGCGCGGGCGGCTCGGGCCAGGCGCAACGGCAGGTTGGTGGCGAAGTCTCCGTGTTCGGGGTTATTGGGCCGCTCGATCTCAATGTCTGGGATGGAATCGGCGTTGATCACGCCGTCGCGGTTGGCTTTTTCCAGGGCTGCTGCGACAGCGTTGGCTATGGTATCTCTGACTAGCATTTTGGGATTCCGGCAATATGGAGTTGTGTAAGGTTGGGGAGTGTATGTTAGCACTACGCCTGGCGGTTGTTAGGCATTTTTCGGCCTTCTGGATTCCGGCTTTCGCCGGAATGACGAGAGCGAGGCCACGGAATGATGAAAGCCAGGCCATAGAATGACTAGAACAGGGCCACAGAACGACGAGAGCAGAGGCAGGGAATGACGAGAATAAAACCGCCTTATTGCAGCGCTGCCCTCGAATTGCGTCGTTATCCTTCGGCGATTTGGAACGGGAATCCGAGCGCGCTGGATGGGTCGATGTTGGCGGTCATGTAGCCCTCGGCGCTGCGGGACATGCCGTTTTCGCCGCGCATTTCGTTGCCGTTGGCGGCGAGTTGCGCAGCCTTGTCCGCGATGTCGGTGACACCGAAAGCCATGTGGTAAGGGCCGGGGCCAAAGGCGCTGAGGTACTGGCCCATGGCGGAATCGGGGTCCAGCGGTTCCGTGAATTCTACGTTGGTTTGGCCCACCTTGAAGATGGCGTTTTTCATGCCGCGGGCAGGATAGACCTCGATCTTGACCGGAGTCATGCCGAAGTTCTGCTCAATGTACTCGGCCATGGCGTCGGCGTCGTGGACAAGGATGCGGACGTGATGTATAAACTCGAACATCTTTCCCCCATGTTGAGCGAAAACAGGTGACGAATTTGGTACGGCGGATACTGCTGGTGGGTGGCGACGAGTTCAGGCCGGCCGCAGCCGGGATGGATCGGCATTTGCTGCAATCTACGGGCAAGGACGCGCCGCGCGTGGCTATCATACCAACGGCGGCGGCTCGCGAAAACCCGCAACTGGCGGCGTCCAATGGCATTCGGCATTTCAACGGATTGGGGGCGGACGCTTACGGCGTGGATGTCATTCAACGCGCCGACGCGGAGAACCCGCGCATTGCGGCGCAGCTTGATGGCGCGGACGTCATCTATTTCACCGGTGGAAGCCCTGAGCATCTTCATTCAGTGTTGGCTGGCTCCCCGCTCCTGGACGCAGTGGTCGGGGCGAACAACGCAGGGGCGGTCTGGGCTGGGTCGAGCGCCGGGGCAATGGTGCTGGGCGCCGTGATGCGGCGGCCGTCGTCGGGATCCCCGGTATCGCGGGCGCTGAACATTGTGCCGAACGTGATGACGCTGCCCCACCACGAGCGCAGCGACCCGGAGGCGACGCTAGCGCAGCTTTCAGGTCGGGAGTTCGTTGGACTGACTGTGCTGGGCATTGACGGCGGTTCCGGTGTATTGCTGGAGGCGGCCGGCGCAACCGCACTGGGCGGCGGGAACGTCACGGTGTACCGGGATGGAGCGTGGCGGCGGTACGCCGGCGGAGAGCCGATACCCGGTTTGACTGTGGAGGGGGCGTAAGGACGGGCCTTATTTGGTGAGAGGGTCGGAAGCGATCGGGGCGGAGATTTCCCGCGTTTTCACCCTCTCCCATCAAGGGAGAGGGAGTCGGAGGCGCGTTAGGCGCGACGGTTGCGGAGTTCTTCCCACACTGCGTTGGGCGACACTCCGGCGGACGCCATCAGGGTCAGGGTGTGGTAGAGGAGGTCAGCGATTTCTCCGGGCAGGTTCCCGGTGTCGCCGGTGGCGGCGGCCAGGGCGGTCTCACCGGCCTCTTCAATGACTTTCTGGGCGATGCGGCTGGGGCCATCGGCGAGAAGTTTCGCTGTGTAGCTGCCTTCGGGCATTTCCCGTTGACGATCGCGGATGACGGCGAACAGCTCGTCCAGAACGCGGGGACCGCCATCCGAAGTGGCGTAGTCATCGGGCAGATCGTCCATGCGTGTGAAGAAACAGGTGGGTTCGCCGGTGTGGCAGGTCGGGCCGTCGGGTTCCACCTTGAGCAGAATGGTGTCGGCGTCGCAGTCAACGTACCACTCGCGGAGGTTGAGGTAATTGCCCGACACCTCGCCCTTGTGCCAGAGGTCTTCCTGGCTGCGGCTGTAGAACCAGACCTGCGTTCCCTCGACAGTGCGTTTCAGGGAGCCGGGGTTCATGTAGCCGAGCATGAGGACTTGGCCGGTGTTGATGTCCTGGGCGATGGCCGGGACCAATCCCTTGTCATCCAGTTTTACTGCGGTCATTGATTCCTCCGATGGCAGAAAGGAGAAGTGCGGCGGAGCGTCCCCCTCACCCCCGCATCAAGTGCGGGGCAGGCTCCAGCCCTCTCCCTCAAAGGGAGAGGGAGTTTTAAGTGCCTTTTACGATAGTTGTTCCAATATTTGGGGCAGTTCGAGCAAGTCGCGGATCTCAGCATCCGGGGTAGGCAGATCGGGGTTCATGGGCTCGCCTCGGCGGTTGATCCAGACGACGGACATTCCGACGCCGCGAGCGCCCTTGACATCCTCGAACTGCTTGTCGCCAACGTAAACACATTCGGAGGGGTCGGCTTCCAACTCGTCGAGAACCATTTGGAAGAGGCGGGCATCAGGCTTGTAGCATTTACCCCCCTCAGAAGAGGCGACGACTGCGAAGTCGGCCGGGATGCGCGCCACGACCGGGTTCAGGTAAGCGTCGTCGGCGTTGGAGAGGACGGCCAACCGACGGCGTTGACCCAAGGCGGACAGGGCTTCGGGCACGTCCGGGAACAGAGGTCGATGTCCGAGGTCATCAATGGATTTCTGAGAGGCTGCCAATGCGTCGCCTTGCAGGTTCAACTCCACGAACGCCCTACCGAAAGCGTCGGCCCACCCGTCCAGATAGGAGATAAAAGGGCCGCCGGGGTCCAAGCGGCGCTCTCGGAAGTCATTCGAGCCGAAGTCCCAAGCCTGACGGAGGGTTTCCGGGTCGGTGGCCAAACCCTGGTCCGCGATGATTTGGACGAAAGACCGGCGCCAATGGTCCGGGCCATCCTGCGCTATGGTGTTGAACATATCGAAGATTACGGTGGTGATAGCGGTCATGGGTTGCTCCATGAGATTGGGGTATGACTTTAGCAAAGGGCCGCTAGAGCTTGCTGGGGATGCTGACTGCGAGGGAGTTCTGGATTCCGGCTTTCGCCGGAATGACGTTGTGGGCGGGACGAATGATGGTTGGGGGCAGGGGGATGGTAAATGGCAAGGGGACGATGTGGCGGTCTGGGAATTGCCTTCGTTCAGATTCGCATGGGTATGCCGCGGACGGCGAGGAAGTCCTTGGCCTGGGCTATGGAGTAGGTACCGAAATGGAAAATGCTGGCGGCCAGGACTGCATCGGCCTCGCCATCGGTGAAGGCGTCATAGAGATGGCCCAGGTTGCCGGCGCCGCCGCTGGCGATCACGGGCACGGGCACGGCGCGAGAGATGGCGCGGGTCAGCGGGAGGTCGTACCCGTCCTGCTGCCCGTCCTCGTCCATGCTGGTCAGCAGAATTTCGCCGGAACCCAGGGCGACGGTGCGCTCGGCCCATTTGACGGCGTCGAGACCGGTGGGGTTGCGGCCGCCGTGGGTGTGCACCTGCCAGCCCGATGCAGCGTCCAGGCCCAGGGTCTCGTCTTTGGGTTGGGGATGCGATTCGCCGGGCACAACGCGCCGGGCGTCGATTGCGGTGACGATGCACTGGCTGCCGAACTGGGCCGCGCCCTGCTCGACCAGTACCGGGGTGTTGATGGCGGCGGTGTTGACGGACACCTTGTCGGCGCCGGCGTTGAGCATTCGGCGCACGTCCTCGATGGAACGGATGCCACCGCCCACAGTGAGAGGGATGAAGACCTGTTCAGATACGGCGCGCACCACGTCCACCATGGTGTCGCGGGAGTCGCTGCTGGCGGTAATGTCCAGGAACACCAGCTCGTCGGCGCCTTCCTGGTCATACCGAGACGCCAACTCGGCCGGGTCGCCGGCGTCGCGCAGGTTGACGAAACTCGTGCCCTTGACGACGCGGCCGGCGTCGACGTCCAAGCACGGTATGATTCGGCGAGTCAACACTTTGGGGTTGCAGTTCCCTCGGGGGAAATCGAGAAATAGTATAGCATTTGCCGGGCCACCGAATTGGTTTAGGTGGCAGGCTTGGCAGCGTCCCGTTTCAGGTCGTCTATATTCATGGATTTACAGGATGCACAGGATTTACAGGATTTTGAATGTGAGGGATTCATGGATTTCGGCCCCGTATCAAGTACGGGGTGACGTTCTTTCGCCGGAATGATGGAAGAGGCATTAGCGTGCTACGATGTGCGAGAGAATGCGGAGCAGTTCATGCGGCGCGGTGATCATGGGGTCGTGGCCGGTGTCGATGTGGTGCACGCCCCAGCCGTTATCGGCGGCGCGTTTGGCGACGGGCTCGAAACCGGATTCGCTGCACAATATAAACTCGCGGCGGATTTGCGCTGCTGCCGGGTTGCCGGTACGTACGGGTTGGGAGAAGGTGAGGGTCGGCTGGGGCGAAAGCCGGGGGAGGACGAATGCCTGGTCATCCGGGTTGGTGACGGCCCAGCGTTGCGCGATTTCCGGGCCGGTGGTCGGTTGGGCCATGAACGGTTCGCCGTCGGCGATGTGCTGACGGATGCGGGCGACGAACTCAGGGCCGCGCACGGCGGCCAACTGGTCGATCATGGCTTCGCCGTTGGCCGGGGCGACGCCGTTGACATAAACCAGCGCAGCAATACGTTCCGGGCGCAGTTCCGCGGCCCCGGTGATGACCATGCCGGCGTAGGCGTGACCGACCAAAACAACGTCAGACAGATCCGAGGAATCGAGTAATCGCACGATGTCCTGTATGTGGAGGTCGAGGTTGAGGACGGCGGGTGGGATGAGGCGGGCCAGGTGCTCTCGATCACCCAGCCCGGTGAGGCTGGGCGTGTAAACGAGGTGGCCGGCGTCGCGCAGCAAGGGCGCGGTTTTCCACCAGCACCAGCCGCCATGCCATGCGCCGTGGACCAGGACGAAAGTTGCCATTGGAATATCACCCTCACCCCTTCCCTCTCCCATCAAGGGAGAGCGGGTCTATATTGCGGATTCACATAACTACGACGGAACGGAGGACTTCGCCGCGTTCCATGCTGGCGAAGGCTTCTTCCACGTCGCTGATGCCGATGCGTTCGCTGACGAAGGCATCGAGGTCCAGACGCCCCTGCATGTAGAGGTCGATGAGCATGGGGAAGTCTCGGGTGGGCAGGCAGTCGCCGTACCACGAGGACTTGAGAGAGCCGCCGCGTCCGAATACCTCGATGAGGGGAAGCTCGATCTTCATGGTTGGGTCGGGAACGCCGACGAGGACGACGGTCCCGGCCAGGTCGCGGGCGTAGAATGCCTGCTCGTAGGTGGCGGGATTGCCGACGGCCTCGATAGTGACGTTAGCGCCGTTGCCCTCGGTGAGGGAGCGGATGGCTTCCACCGCGTCGGTCTGAGTGGAGTTGACGGTGTGGGTCGCGCCGAAGGCTTTGGCCCACTCCAGCTTGC
The DNA here is from genome assembly GCA_965207025.1 of Dehalococcoidia bacterium. Lineage (GTDB taxonomy): Bacteria > Chloroflexota > Dehalococcoidia > Lucifugimonadales > UBA3495 > Bin87. Next base: position 964,961 of record OZ242258.1, read on the forward strand.
GGTCGTCGATGTCCACCGCGATGATCGTGTGGGCGCCGGCGAGTCGCGAGCCGGCGATGGCGGCGTTGCCGACGCCTCCGCATCCGATGACGGCTACGGAATCGCCGCGGCCCACGCCACCGGTGTTCATGGCGGCGCCAAGGCCGGCCATGACGCCGCAACCGATGAGACCGGCAGCCAACGGACTGGCGGACGGGTCAACCTTGACGGCCTGCAAAGCGTCCACGAGTGTGAGTTCGCAGAATGCGCCAATGCCCAGGGCCGGCGACAACGGCGAACCGTCGGGAAGGGCCATTTTCTGCTGGGCGTTCCGACTGGCGAAACAATACCACGGACGACCCCGATGGCAGGAACGGCAGTTGCCGCAGGGGGCGCGCCACGCCAGGATCACGAAATCACCGGGCTGCACGTTGGTGACGCCGTCGCCGACTCTTTCGACGACTCCCGCCGCCTCGTGTCCGAGGAGGAATGGGAATTCGTCGTTGATTGCGCCCTCGCGGTAGTGCAGGTCGGTATGGCAAACGCCGCAAGCCTGGACGCGCACCAGGGCCTCGCCTTCGCCGGGGTCGGGCACGTGAATGGTGACCAGTTCGACGCCGGCGCCTTTGGAGCGTGATATTACGCCTTTAACTTCATTAACCGCCATTGAGATTCCCTCCGAATCGCCCGCACAAAGGGGAGCGAATTGCAGCGGCTATAATGCCTCAACCAGTTAGCATCGTCAAAAGTTAGAAATACCCCCTCACCCTTTCCCACCAGAGGTGAGGGACTTTGCAAAGGGCAACGGACAATGACCAAACGAGTGATAATTGACACTGATCCCGGAGTGGATGACCTGGCGGCGATTCTGTTTGCGATGGCCAGCCCGGAATTACAGGTGGAGGCGCTCACCATCAGCTACGGCAACGGCTCGATGGAGCAGTGCGCCGCCAACGCGAGGCGCATCCTGGAGGTAGCCGGCAAGGGAGACATTCCCGTGTATCACGGCGCGCGCGGGCCGTTGCTGCGGAAACCCAACGAAGGCTGGGCGGCGCACATCCACGGAGGCGACGCGCTGGGAGGATCCGCATCGGGCGATTTGCGAGGTTTGGATTCTGGTGATGGAGTAACCCAGCACGCGGCGGTGGAGATAGCGCGGCGGGCGATGGAATCCCCGGGGGACATCACCCTGCTGGCGTTGGGGCGCATGACCAACGTGGCGCTGGCATTGCGGTTGGCGCCGGAGATCGCGGATGGGTTGGCGGAGGTGGTGGTGATGGGTGGCGCGGTGAGGGTGCCCGGCAACGTGTCGCCCGTTGCGACGGCCAACATACGCGAGGACCCGGAAGCGGCGGCTATTCTGTACGATTCCGGCGTAGGGGTCGCGCAGGTGGGGTTGGACGTATGCGACCGCTGCGGATTTTCCGACGAGCAGTTTGCGCGGCTGGTTGAGTGTCCGGCCCCGGCGGTGCAACTGTTGGTGTCTGCGTCCGCGTACACGCGGGGCGCGTATCGGCGATTGGGTCGGTTGGCGAAGGGGGAGGCGGTGCGGTACAACGACGTGCCGGCGGTGGTATATGCGGTTGATCCGACGCTTTTTAGCACGGAACGGCTGGCCGTGGTGGTGGATACCGGGAGTGAGCTGACGCGAGGTCAGACGGTGGTGGACTGGTACGGCATGACCGGACGGGAGGCCAACGTTGGCGTGTGCTTGGAGGTGGACGCGGGACGATTGACGGAGATGGTGGTGGAGCGGCTGGTGGGTTTCAAGTGGCCGATGTAAAGAGGTTCTGGATTCCCGCTTTCGCGGAATGACGGAGCAGGGGAAGTACGGGGCGTGGGAACGACGGAGCAGGTTTTTGAAAAGCGGCGTACCCTGAATCGGCAAAACCAAAGGGCGACCGTAAGGGCCGCCCCTACGTCGGATATATGAGAACCGGGTGGTTCAGCTGAGTGCGGCCACGGCGGCGCGTACCTCGTCGTAGTTCGGCTCGTTGGCGGGTGATTCGGACACCCAGTGGTAGCGGACGATGCCCTCGCCATCGACGATGGTGACGGCGCGCTTGGCGGCGACGTAACCCTGCATACCGGCAAGGCCGGGCAATGCGACATCGTAGGAGTTAACGACCTCGCGGTTGTAGTCACTGAGGAACGTGTACTCGACGTTGTTGGCGGCTTTCCAGGCGGCCTGGGCGAAGGGTGGGTCAACGGTGATGCCCAGCACGACGGCGTTCAGGCCGTTTAAATCGTCGATCCGGTCGCGGAAGGCGCACATTTCGGTGGTGCAAACCCCGGTGAAGGCGCCGGGGAAGAAGGCGATGACGACGTTCTTACCGCGGTAGTCACTGAGGCTGTGCTGGGTGGCGGGGTTTTCGTGGAGGGTGAAGTCGGGAGCGGGCTGTCCTACGGTGATGGCCATGTTGAAACCTCTGTTGGGCGCTGATTAGGGAGGTTGATAAGCAGTCGATCAGACTTGAAAACGACGGTGGTTATCTTATCACACCGGCTTGCGGGACAACCTGGATGTGGTACATTGCGGCGCGAAAGAATCGTTGGCGGCGTATGCAATGACGACGGATACGGCGGGACAAGCGGCGCCGCGAATGCCGCTGCTCAACAAAATGCTGTTCTCTGCGGACCACGTTGGTTTGCAGGCAATAAGCTACTTTCGGCAACAGTGGGTGCTATTTTTCCTGGCTCCGCCGGCTATTGAGGGGATGAGCCGAGTTCCCGACGTGTCGCTGCCGGGGTTCGAGATTGACGCGCGGGTGCTGGCCGGATTTCTGATATTCGCCGGGCGTTTCATTGATGCATTCACCGACCCGCTGATCGGATGGTGGAGCGACCGGACGCGCAGCCGGTGGGGGCGCCGCATCCCGTTCATCATGTTCAGCACGCCGTTTTACGCGCTGTTCGGGGCGTTGATCTGGGTGCTGCCCACTGAGGGCAGCAGTTGGTGGAACGCGCTGTACTTCGTGCTGATGCTGGAGCTATTCTTCACGGCGGCGACCATGTCCAGCGGCCCGCTGGAGGCACTGGTGCCGGAGCTGACGCGCACAGCCAAGGACCGGATGAGCGTGGTGAGCTTGATCTTCCTGTTCGCAGTGGGCGGCGCCGGGCTGGGGCTGGTGGCCGGCGGATTCATCAAGGACGCCTACGGGTTTCAGATTGCGGGCACGTTTTTCGCGGTGGTGGCGCTGGTGTTCCGTTACCTGTCGCTGCGGGCGGTGTGGAATTGCGCCCCGCGGGACATCACGCCGGCGGAAGTGCCTTTCTGGCGGGGGATTCGAGACACGCTGCGGAACTCCCAGTTCATCGCCTTTCTGCCTACGTTCGTGATGTTCACGACGGGGGTGGGCATATTACAGGGGTGGGTTCCGTTTTTTGCGGTTGGTGTACTGCTACAGGATCGGGACGGCGCGGCCACGAGTTTCCTGTCGATGAGCGTTATCGCCGGGGTCGTGGTGGCCGGAATTTTCATCTGGATACTGTTTTCCTCCGGGCGCGTAACCAAGCGGCGGATCTACGGGGTATGCCTGGTGGCCAGCGGGTTGCTGTTCCCATTGGTGGGCTTGGCAGGATTGGCGTTTTCGGGAAATTTGTTGTTGCAGGGGTTTGTCTTCATGTTCGTTGCCGGTATGCCCATGGCGGCGGTGTTCCTGCTGCCCAAGGGGCTGACGGCGGACATCGCCGACTATGACGCGCTGGTTACGGGAGAACGGAGGGAGGCAATTTTCTACGCGACGCAGAACTTCTTCGAGAAGGTGACCTATGCGCTGCCGCCGCTGCTGTTGAGTCTGGTATTGCAGCTGGGTGATTCGGCAGAGGACCCGTTGGGGATACGGCTGGCGCCGTTGGTCGCCGGCATTCTGGTGCTGGCGGGATTCACCTTGTGGCCGCGCTACAAATTGCCGGATACCATCAACCGGGAGACTGCGACGGCGGCGGGTCTGCTGCGCGCGGCCGCATGAGGCGACCGGGCTTCACGCATCCAGCTGGGCGGCCAGGGCGGCAGCGTCGGTAACCGGCAGTTGGCAGGCGTAGTTTTCGCAGACGTAGGCTGTGGGTTGGCCGTCCTGCAAGACGCGCTGTTCCAGCAGCGGTGAGTCCTTCAACGGAGGGTGGGCGGGATCGCTCATGCCGACGGCGACCTTGTTGGGCATGAACCGACCATTGATTTCGCGGAGCATGGCTTGGGTGGAATCGGAATCGGTGGGACCGACAACTACGATTTCGCGGGGCAGGGACACGTAGAAATCGAGAGCGCCGAGCCAGTGGCCGGTGGCGGCGGGGGCGCGGCCCAAGAGCTGCTGCAAAGCGCGGAGGGGTGTGGAGCCCTTTGACGAATAATCGTCGTTGCCGGTGATTACGCCGAGGCGGAGCAGCACGTCGGTGGCGACAGAGCCGCCGCAGGGTTGGGCGTTGTCGAACACGTCGCGGGGCCTGATTACCAACTCCTCGTGGTCGCTGCCGGTATCGTAGAAACCGCCGGCGTCATCGTCCCAGAACAGCGAGATCATGCCGTCGGCGACGGCAACGGCCTGTTGGAGCCAGCGCGGTTCCAGGGTCGCCTCGTGTAGCGAGAGTAGGCCATCGGCGAGGCAGGAGTAGTCTTCCAGGTACCCAAGGAGCTTGGCCTCGCCGTTGCGCCAGGTGCGGAGGATGCGGCCGCCGGCGTCGCGCATGTGATCGAGCAGGAAAGCGGCGTTGGCGCGGGCGGCATCGAGGTAGTCGGGACGGTCGAGAGCGGCGCCGGCTTCGGCGAAGGCGCGGAGCATGAGGCCGTTCCACGAGGTTAACACCTTGTCGTCGAGGAGCGGGTGGATGCGCTGCTCACGTACTTCGAGGAGGGTGGCGCGGGCGCCAGCGATGGCGTCGGAGAGCGCGTCATCGGAGAGCCTGCGTTGTGTAGCGTAGTCGGCCGGGGGAAGGGTTACATTCAGGATATTGGAGCCCTCGAAGTTGCCGCGCTCGGTGACGCCGTAGTAGTCCATGATCAAATCGGCGTCTTCGCCGAGCAACGGGCGCAACTCGTCGGGGGTCCACACGAAGAACTTGCCCTCGACGCCCTCGCTGTCGGCATCCTGGGCGGAGTAGAAACCGCCGGCCGGGTCGGTCATCTCGCGGAGCACGTAATCCAGGGTCTCCTCGGTGATGCGACGGTACAGCGGGTTGCCGGTGATCTGCCAGGCGTGGAGGTAGAGACGAGCCAAGAGGGCGTTGTCATAAAGCATCTTCTCGAAGTGTGGCACCAGCCAGTAGGCATCAGTGGAATAGCGGTGGAAACCGCCGCCCACTTGGTCGTACATGCCGCCGTAGGCCATTTTGTGGAGGGTCAGCTCGACCATCTCCAGAGCGCGAACGTCGAACCCGTGGCGGTAGTAACGGAGGAGGAACTCCGGCGTCATAGGCTGCGGGAATTTGGGAGCGTTGCCGAATCCGCCGTTGAGGTGATCGAACTGGGCGGCGAGCTGGGAGTAGGCGTTGTGCATGACCTCGGTGGTCAGAGGTGTGAAGCCCCGGGCCATCTGGCCGGAGCGTCCCATCTGCTCGGAAAGCTGGCGGGTTACGCGCTCGATTTCGCTCTTGTTGGTGTGGTAGGCCTGGCTGGCAGCGGCCAGGAGGCGGGGAAAGCCGGGCATACCTCCGCGGTCGTCGGGCGGGAAGTAGGTGCCGCCGTAGAAGGGGCGACCCTCCGGGGTGAGGAACACGGTCATGGGCCAGCCGCCGCTGCCGGTGAGCATCTGGATGGCTTCCATGTACACGGCGTCGAGGTCAGGGCGTTCCTCGCGGTCCACTTTGATGTTGACGAAATGCTCGTTCATCACGGCGGCGATGTCGTCGTTCTCGAAGGACTCGCGCTCCATAACGTGGCACCAGTGGCAGGCAGAGTAGCCGATGCTGAGGAGGATGGGTCGATCCTCGTCGCGGGCGCGGTTGAGGGCCTCCTCGCCCCAGGGGTACCAGTCCACAGGGTTTTCGGCGTGTTGCAGCAGGTAGGGGCTGGTCTCGTTGGCAAGGCGATTGGCCATCAGGGGAACTCCTCCAAGGGGAAAATCCGGAAGCGGGAGCGCGGCGTATTCTAAAGCAACCGAAGGAGTGTTAGAATCTGGCCGACGCCTCGCCAGCATACCAGATGTATCGTTGGAGTAAGGACGCCCGAACAATGGCTTTGTTGTCCCGAAAAATTTGGTTTGCATTGCCCACGATTCTGTTGGTCGTGGCGCTGGCGGTATCATGCGCGCCGGCTACCAATTCGGCGGTCGTAGGCGTTGAGGGCGTGGACGTTGGGAATACGTCGCCGCCCTTCTCGATGAGGCTGGAGGATGGCACCGAGGTCTCGCTGAAAAGCCTGGTAGAAGAAAAGCAGGCGGTTCATCTCTTCTGGTTTGCCACCTGGTGAGCGGAGTGCCGCGCTGAGTTGCAGACGCTGGATCCCATCGCATCAAAATACCCGGACTTGGACTTCTACGTCATCTCGTACAACGAGCCGGTTGAGGAGATCGCCGAATACATCGAGGAGCATGGATACACCGACGTGATTCCTGCGGAACCAGTAGGCGTGATGCTGGAGGATCTACAGGTCACGCGGCAGATGGCGATGATGGCCATGAACGGCAACGGCATGATCTACCACCGGCAGGTGATGGGAAGCGCCGCGTCCTGGGAACCATACTTCACGGAACTGGCCGCAGACCCGGTGGCCGTGCCGGAGGGCGTGGAAATCCAGAGGCAAAAAGATCAGAGGCAGCAAGACCTACAACTGCCCAGTTGATGAGGGTAGCCGGCGGCGTCGTTGACGCCGAAAGCATAAAGTGATGGGCAAGATTCGAGCCATATCTGCGATTGCGATCATCGTCGGTATGGTAGTGGCGATGGCCTGCGGCTCCGAAGCTTCGCCGGCGCCGCCATCAGCGACGGCGCAACCCGCTGCCGCATCGGGCACCGTCCAACCACCGGAGTCGCCGGCGCCCGCCGCTGCGACGGCTACTGCCACGCAACCGTCGGCAACAGCCGCTACTGGGACAGAGGCTCCCACCGCAGCATCTCAGTCGGCAAGGCAGCCCCCTATGGTTACGACTGAGGCCGCCTCCCCGACTGCTGCTGCGGCGCCTGCGGACACACCGACAGCGACCACTACGTCGGCGCCAACTGCCACCATCGTGGCAACGGACACGCCGGCTCCACCAGCTGACGCGCCCACGGCGGTTGCAACAGAGGCTCCCCCGATCCCGGCCGCTCCCGTGGGTACAGACGTCGGTGAGATTCCACCAGTCTTCGCTATGGAGGGATCGGACGGAACGGTGATTGCGCTGGCAGATCTGACGTTGACGGGCCGGCCGGCGTTTATGATGTACTTCGCGACCTGGTGACCAACCTGCCGCGCCGAGTTGCGGACGCTGGCCCCCATTGTTACCGAATACGCCGGACAGGTGGATTTCTACCTGGTGTCGTTTAATGAGAGCGCTGGCCGGCTGGAATCTTACATTACCGACAATGGCTACACGGACATGACCGCGACCCAGCCCGTGGGTTCAATGCTTCGGGATTTGAAGATTGTGAGCCAGTCGTCAATGATCGCGCTGGATGCCCACGGCGTGATCACGTTCCGCAAGGGCTATGGCGGAAGGGGTGATTTCGTGGGAGCGTATCGAGGGCTGGTGGGGAGTTAGGCGGCGAAGGCTACGGCCCTCCATCCAGTGAGAAGACCGGCTGGCCGCGCCGTGGGGCGTACCGCATTTCCAACTCGTTCAGATCGTCGCGCCCCACCAGCGAGTCCAGGCCGTCGGTTATGGGATGGGGTTTGCCGATGTGGAGATCAATGCGAAAGTCATGCCGTGCCTCCCCGTCATAGAAGGAAACCACCGCAGGCTCGGCGTAGTAAGTATGCGGTCCGCCCGCGCTGGTGGAGACTGACGGGTTGTATGGCTCGTCGAAAGGGCAATGCAAGTTTCCGGCGTCGAAGGGATGCACAATGGTGGTGTCGGAGCCCGTATCGACCAGGAAATTCACGTCGCCGACCATTCCAATCCGCGGGAGGTTCACACGGGCTTTAACGTAGGGGCTGCCGTCTATGGCGAAATAGCCGGCAATCATAAGGTCATGGGAGGACGCGGCTCGGTGTTCAGGAACTCACGCGCTGAAAAACCGGGGCGCGCGCCCAGTTCTTCGGCTTTCTCCACGAGTTCCTTCACTGAGTCTGCGACTATGAACACGTTAGTCTCAGTGATTGCAACCCATTTGTCAGGATACTTCTTGATCAATTCGGGGCGCATTGCCCGGAGGCGTTCGGAGCGCGCGACGGAGTCACGACAATGAGCGAGTTCTTCCGGACTCGCCTTGTGCATCGTGACCGTTACTTTGGGCCGCTTGCCGTCGGTTCCAAAGATAGCCATTTTCGGTCTCCTTGGAGACTATCCGGTCGCCTACGCTGCCGGGGAGCCGACAAGGTCTGCGGCAAGCATCGCCTGAACGTCGGAGAGGGGTAGCGCGCCGTGGTTGTCGCCGTCGCGGGTACGGACAGCGGCGGCGTTGGCATCGGCCTCACGGTCGCCGACGACGAGCATATAAGGGGTTTTCTGGAGCTGGGCCTGGCGGATTTTCTGGTTCATGCGCTCGCTGCGGTCATCGACCTCGATGCGGAACCCGGCATCGCGCAACTGCTCGGCAACCTGCTCCGCGTACTCGTTGTGACGGTCGGCAATGGGGATAACGACGGCCTGGACCGGGGCCAGCCATAGCGGGAACGCGCCGGCGTAGTGCTCCACCAGGACGCCGAAGAACCGCTCCAGTGAGCCCAGTATGGCGCGGTGGACCATGTAGGGCTGCACGCGGTCGCCGTGTTCGTCCTGATAGACCAAGCCGAAGCGTTCGGGAAGGTTGAAGTCGAACTGGACGGTAGTGCATTGCCAGGCGCGGCCCAGGGCGTCGGTAATGTTGATGTCAATCTTGGGGCCGTAGAACGCTCCACCGCCCTCGTCAATGTCGTAGTTCAGATCCCGGGACACCAGGGCTTGCCGCAGCGATTCGGTGGCGTGCTCCCACATTTCCGATTCGCCAACATATTTTTCGGGCCGGGTGGACAACATAATGTCGTAGTCATCGAATCCGAAGGCGGCCAGAATGTCAAAGGTCATATCCAGCACGCCGCCCACTTCGTCCGGCACCTGCTCCGGCAGGCAGAAAATATGGGCATCGTCCTGCGTAAATCCCCGCACGCGGGTTATCCCGTGCAGCACGCCACTGCGCTCGTAGCGATACACGGTGCCCAGCTCGGCGATCCGCAGCGGCAACTCGCGGTAGCTGCGCAGGGCCGAGCGGTAGATCTGGATGTGGAACGGGCAGTTCATCGGCTTGAGGAAGTATTCCTGCTCGTCGATTTCCATGGGGGCGTACATACTGTCGCGGTAGAAATCGAGATGTCCGCTGGTTTCCCAGAGCCGCGCTCGCCCGATGTGCGGCGAATAGACGATGTTGTATCCGCGGCGGTAGTGAATGTCGCGCCAGTAGTTTTCGATGATTGACCGGATGACCCCACCCTTGGGTTGCCAGACGATGAGGCCAGGGCCGATTTCGTCGTGGATGGTGAACAGGTTGAGCTGGCGGCTCAACGTGCGGTGGTCGCGTCGCTCTGCCTCGGCCAGGCGCTCCAGATGCGCCTCCAGGGCTTCCTGGGACTCGAAGGCGGTACCGTAGATGCGCTGGAGCATGGGCCGGTTTTCGTCGCCGCGCCAGTAGGCTCCGGCGGTGTGCAGGAGTTTGACGGCGGCGATTTCGCCGGTGCTGCCGACGTGGGGGCCCTGGCAAAGGTCTGTGAACGCGCCGTGGCGGTAGATGCTGAGGGTGGTTTCGTCGGGCAGGTCGTCGATGATTTCCTTTTTGAACGGCTGGGCAGAGAACATGGATTGAGCGGAGTCGCGGCTCAATTCTTCCCGCACGAAAGGCGCGTTGGACTTGATGGTGTCGAGCATCAAGGACTCGATGCGCTCAAGATCCTCGGGTGTGAAGGGCCGTTCGACCTCGAAATCGTAGTAGAAGCCATCGGCCGTGGGTGGCCCGATGGCCACCTTGGCCTCCGGGAACAGTTGCACAACGGCGTCGGCCATTACGTGGGCGGCCGAGTGGCGCATACGGTGGCGTAACGATTCAATGGGGTCGTCAACGGCGTGTTCTGGGGTTCCGTGATCGAGCATCGGGGGCTACCTGCCTGGTTTTATGGTTACGGTTTTCGGAATAGGTACGAATTGATTATAGCCCATCCCATGTATAATTATTCCGGCAACACTGCGGCGGGGAACGGGCCGCGACACAGGAGGAACCAGGCAATATGGATGAGATTCGCCAGCAACTCGCTGAAATGGCCGTCAAGGTTGAGGCGGTCGTGGAGCGTCTTTGACCTAGCCGGCAGAGAGAAATCCATTGGGGAACTGGAGGTTGAGGCGGCTACCGCCGGCTTCTGGGATGATCCTGTTTCGGCTCAACGGAAAATGCAGGAGTTGGGCAAGCTGCAACAGTCAGTAGAGCTTTGGAGAGGGTTGCAGTCGCAAATATGCGACCTGGCGGAACTTACCGAGCTGGCGATAGAAAACGACGACGAAAGCCTGTCGGATGAGCTTACCGCCGAAACCAACGACGTGGCGAATCGGCTGGCACGCGCCGAGATGCAGTTGACGCTTTCCGGCCCCTACGACGACCGGCCGGCGATCCTCACGATACATTCGGGAGCCGGTGGCACCGATTCCCACGACTGGGTTGAAATGCTGACCGGCATGTACGCCGGATGGGCAGCGTCGGATGGGAGGCAGGTACAGGTGCTGGATACGGCCTACGGCGACGAAGCCGGGCTGCGAACCAGCACTATGGAAATCGGCGGAGAGCACGCTTTCGGGTACTTGAACGCCGAGGTCGGAGTGCATCGGTTGGTGCGGATGTCGCCCTTCGACCCGGCACGACGCCGGCAGACATCCTTCGCCAGGGTTGAGGTTTTGCCGGCGGTGGTGGGCGAGGACACCGAAGTGGAAGTTCGCCCGGAAGACATCAAGATGGACTTTTTCCGGTCCAGCGGGCCGGGTGGACAGAACGTGCAGAAGGTGGCGTCGGCAGTGCGGTTGACGCATGTACCCTCCGGAATCGTGGTTTCCTGCCAGACGGAGCGCTCGCAGCATCAGAATCGGGATTACGCCATGCGGATCCTACGCGCCAAATTGCTGGCGCGGCAAGAGGAAGAACGGGAGCGGGAATTGTCAACGCTGCGTGGGGAGCGGGTGTCCGCCGAGTGGGGCAACCAGATTCGCAGCTACGTCCTACACCCGTACAAGTCGGTGAAGGACCACCGGACGGACCACCAGACCGGGAATACCGACGCGGTGCTGGCGGGGGAGATCGACGGATTTATCGAAGCTTACTTGGTGAGCAAGCTGGGCGATGGGGACTAGCTTGCGGAGAATCTGCTAGCCGGAAACGCTGGGCGGACTGGGCTGGATCGCGGAAAGCAGGTGCCCCATGTGCTCGCGCTTGGTTCGCATGTAGCCTTCGTTGGTTTCGTTGGGGGGGACGGTGAGGCTGACGCGCCCCACAACTTCAACGCCCAAGCCGCTGATGCCGGCCATCTTGTGTGGGTTGTTAGTGGCCAGTTGGGCGCGGGTGATTCCCAGGTCGAGCATTATCTGGACAGCCAGGTCGTACTTTCGTTCATCGGGCTGGAAGCCCAGGGCGACGTTGGCCTCGATGGTGTCCATGCCGACGTCCTGTAGCGCATATGCCTTGATCTTGTTGTGCAAACCGATGCCGCGGCCTTCCTGCCGGAGATAGATCAGCGCTCCAGAACCGTGCTCAAAGATCATGCGCAAAGCCATGTCCAACTGCTCGCCGCAATCGCACTTGAGGCTGCCGAAAGCGTCGCCAGTGAGACATTCGCTGTGGACTCGCACCAACACCTCGTCCCCCGGAGACCAGTCACCGACAATCAGAGCAGCGTGTTCCCCACTGTCGATAGTGCTGCCGTAGCCGATGATGCGTGCGGTACCGTACCTGGTGGGCAGGTTGGCTTCGGCAACGCGGGATACCAGCTTCTCGTTCATGCGCCGGTGGGCGATGAGTTGGGCGATGCTGAATATCTTCAGGTCGTGCTCTTGAGCAAATTGCTCCAACTCAGGCAGACGGGCCATGGTGCCGTCAGGATTCATGATTTCGCAGATTACGCCGGCGGGATAGGCGCCGGCCTGTTGGCACAGGTCGATGATGGCCTCGGTGTGTCCGGGCCGGCGCAGGACGCCGCCCTGGCTGGCGCGCAACGGGAACATATGCCCGGGGTGGATGAAGTCCTCGGGCACGGAATCAGGATCGATCAGGGCGCGAATGGTCGCGCTGCGGTCGGAGGCGGATATTCCGGTGGTAGTGCCGCGTTTATAGTCCACGGAGGTCGTGAACGCTGTAGGTTGGGAAGACGTCGAGTTACGGCTCCGCAACATGGGTATCCGTAGTTCGTCCAAGCGCTCGGCCAACAGGGGAACGCAAACCAGGCCCCGGGCATGGGTCACCATAAAGTTGACGGCGTCCGGGGTCGCGTGCTGAGCAAGGAGGAACAGGTCGCCTTCGTTTTCACGACTCTCGTCGTCCACGACGATTACGAATTTTCCGGAGGTAAGATCTTCCAGAGCCTCTTCAAGGCTGCATAGGGGCATTATTCCTCCGGGTCGTGTTGCCGGCGGTAGGCGATTAGGTCCTCGATGGACAGGATATTGAGGGAGAAGTCCTGGGCCATGGGGATGAGGTCGGGGAGTCGGGCCATGGAGCCGTCCGCCTTCATGATTTCACACACTATACCCGCGGGGTACAGGCCGGCGAGACGGCACAGGTCGATGATGGCCTCAGTATGGCCGGGCCGGACGAGAACGCCGCCCTCGTGATAGCGCAGAGGAAACAGGTGACCCGGTTGAATAAAGTCCTCCGGGCGCGAATCGGGATTGATCAACGCCTGGATTGTTGCGGCGCGGTCTCCGGCGGAGATACCCGTGGAGGTGTCGATGGCATAGTCCACAGGCATTGTGAATGCGGTGGGCATCCCGGAATCGGAGTTGCGGCTAGGCAACAGCGGAATGTCCAGTTCGGTGAGCCGGTCGGCCATCATGGGCATACAGAGTTGCCCCCGGGCGTGGGTCACCATGAAATTGACGGACTCCGCAGTGACATGCTCCGCCGGCATGACAAGGTCGCCCTCGTTTTCGCGATCCTGGTCGTCAACGACGATGAGGAATTTACCGGCTTTCAGGTCCTCGAGACCTTGTTCGATGCTCGCCAGTTGCATCAGGTAGCAATTTCCGTTAAACGGTTTAGAAGTCAACCCAATCGAGACTGGAGGAGACTTTCCACGTACTTGGCTAAAATATCCGCTTCCAGGTTGACCCGATCACCAACCGATTTTTCATGCAGGTTAGTATTCTGCATGGTAAAGGGTATGACAGAGATTGTGAAGCGGCGTTGCGTTCTTTGTACCACCGTGAGGCTAATTCCGTCAACCGCAATGAACCCCTTCTCAACGATGTAGGGAACCAGCGAATCAGGGGCTTCGATCTCCATGATGTAGCAGTCGGCTTCCGGTGTCAGGCCCGTGATTGACCCGGTTCCGTCCACGTGTCCCTGTACGATGTGGCCGCCCATACGGTCGCTGGCCGACAGCGCGCGTTCCAAGTTGACGGCCGATCCCGGTCCGGCCTCGCCCAACGACGTGCGCCGGAGGGTCTCGGGGGCCACGTCAACCGCGAAACTGCTGTCATCGAACTCGACCACGGTGAGGCAAGCCCCGTTGACGGATATGCTGTCGCCGACCTTCACGTCCGTCAGCACGTTTTCGGCGCCAATGACGAAGCGATAGTCGTTCAGGCCGGATACGCGGCCGACTTCTTCGACGATTCCAGTAAACATTCAGCCGCCTCCATTTTCCGGATAGCCGGTGATCAGCCAGTCCGGTCCGATGGGTTCGATGGTAGTGCGTTGGAGGCGCAAGGCGTCGGCGATGACGGTTGCGCCGCTGCCGGCAACGGGCGAGGGAGCGCCGGCACCGCCAATCAGCATGGGCGCGACGAACGCGCATACCTTGTCGATCAACCGAGCGTCCAGAGCCGCGCCCAGAATGACTCCACCTCCTTCCACGAGTGCACTGACGATACCCTCTTCCCCCAGAAATTCCAACAGGGCTGACAGATTGACGCGGCCATCGGGCCCGGCGAATTCCCGCACCTCGGCGCCGGCGTCTTCAAGCCTGGCAACTCGGTCACGAGGCACTCCGGCAGCCGTCGCGATTATCGTGCGCCCCGGTTGCTTCAGCATCCGGGCGGTGGGGGGTGTGCGTCCGCTGCTGTCCACAACGATGCGGACAGGCTGCAGGTTTGAGGGCAACGGCTCACCGTCGGCGTCGCGGGCGGTGAGCTGGGGGTCGTCAGCCAGGGTGGTACCAATGCCGACCATGATGGCGTCCAACTCTTTGCGCATCTGCTGGACGCGCGCGCGGGCTGCGGGTCCGGTGATCCACTGGGACGAGCCGGTGCGGGTAGCGATCTTCCCGTCCAGGCTCATAGCGAACTTGGCGACGACGAAGGGCAGGCCGGTGGTTACGTGCTTGGCAAATGCCTCGTGGAGCTCAGCGGCTTCTGGGTTACTTTGTCGCTCAACAGTGATGCCGGCCGCGCGCAGTGCTGATTCGCCACCGCCGGAAACTCGCGGATTCGGGTCGCGGACGGCGTACACAACGCGGCTGATGCCGGCGGCAATGATGGCGTCGGTGCAGGGCGGGGTGCGCCCATAATGGCAGCAGGGTTCCAAAGTGCAGAACAAAGTCGCGCCCTGGGCGGAGGAACCGGCCTGCGCCAGCGCTCCGATTTCGGCGTGTCGCTGACCAGGGGGCAGAGTGTATCCCTCGCCGACGACCGCGCCGTTCTGGACGATGACCGCGCCGACGGCCGGGTTGGGGCTGGTGCTGCCCAGGGCCGAACGCGCCAGCTCGATTGCCCGGGTCATGGGGTTGCTAGATTCTGATTGCAACTTAATCTCTATTCGTCATTCCCGCGAAAGCGGGAATCTAGTCCCGGAACCGGCAAGTTTTGTTTGAGAGAACAGACATCAAACAGCCTCTGGATTCCGGCTTTCGCCGGAATGACGATGTGGGTTGGTGATAAATCAGCCCGCAAAATCCTGGTGGAACCGGCTGGCGGTGGGACCGGATTGACCCTGATACTTGCTGCCCAATTCCGGCGAACCGTAGAGTCGTTCGGCGGGTTCGGATAGGCGCAGGAACGAAATCTGTCCGATTTTCATGCCGTGATACAGGGCGATGGGCAGGCGGGCTACGTTGCTGAGTTCCAACGTCAGACGACCGCGCCAACCAGGATCGACGAAGCCGGCGGTGCTGTGGATCAGCAACCCGATGCGTCCGAGGCTGCTCTTGCCCTCCAGGCGTGCGACGAGGTCGTCGGGGAGTTCGATGTGCTCAAGGGTGCTCCCAAGGACGAATTCGCCCGGGTGGAGGATGAACTGGTCGTCGCCCTGGATTTCGACTTCCTCGGTGAGATCAGCCTGGGACTCGCGGACGTCGATGTACGGGCGACGGGAGTTGGAGAAGACGAGGAAACGGTTGTCGAGGTGGAGGTCAATGCTGGCCGGCTGGATGTCGTCGAAGTCGATGGGATCGACGACGATGCGGCCTTCGTCGAGTTCGCGGCGGATGGTGCGGTCGCTTAGTACCATAGAGGATCACCGCCGGAGTTCGTACACGCCATAGACGTTGACAGTGATTGTTTTCTCGCCTGTGGAGACCGGAGTATCAAAGCTAGCGGCTTCGGCGGCGAAAAGCGCGAGACCAAACATTTCTTCGCCCAGTCCAATGCCAGGTATTTCGCTGACTATTTTGAGGTCGCCCAAATTGCGCCGGGAAGATATCGCGATCTGTTTCGCCTTGGCTTGCATATCTGCGACAGCGGCGGCTCGCGCTTCCTGTTCCAGAGCGGCGGTATCTGAAAGCTGGAAGTCGAAGCTGCCCAATCTGATGTGGTCCCCGCCAGCGGTTACCGCGTCATCAAGAACGGTTCAACGGATTCAGTATCTCGGACAGTCACGTTCAGGCTGTTTTCGGCGACGAAACCCTCTTGCATACGCCCGTCCGGGCCATACTCGTAGTTGGGGCTAATCCTGATGCGCTGGGTTGCTACGTCTTTTTCCTCAATGCCGCTGGCTGTTAACGACTCACGCACTTTCTCCATTGTCTGCGCGGCATTGTTCCAAGCTTCCGCCACCGTGTCGGAAGTAACCGACACGGTGAGTTGGATTTGGGCCAGGTCCGGAACTCCGGTGGCGGTGCCCTGTCCCGATACTTGCACCACGTCGTAGGGGAATCCGGTTATTTGGCCATTGGGCTGGAGTGTCAATTCAAGGGGTTCGTTGCCCCGATCCGCCAATGCAGACACGGGGGGTAGGTTGAAAGCCCAGGCTGCGATGAGTACCAGCAGGGCTGCGGCTAGCGCGGGAGCAACGTATTTCAGCGTGTTTTGATAGGACATTTATCTCTCCTTGCGCGTTTCTTTATTGTCCCGTTCTCGCCGAGCCAAGTAGTGTTGGTCGTGTGAGGCTTATCCCTGGAAATTGACCCGACCTCCGAGCAGTGCGCGGGCCATGACAAACTTGTGGATCTCCGAGGTTCCGCCGCCGATTCGCGCGTGGCGCAGCATGTGGTACCAGTGGGGGATTGGCATGTCGAGGGTTTCGCCAACGCCGCCGAAAATCTGCATGATCTTGTCGATGCTGCGCCAGCCCCATTCGCCGGCGGCGTATTTGACCATTGACGCCTCCACGCGCACATCCTCGCCGGCGTCGGCGCGGGCGGCGGTTTCGCGGGCCACCGCGCGCAGGGCGATGATGTCGGTATATACGTCGGTCAGCATCCATTGGATGGCCTGGCGGTCGGCGATGGGACGACCGTAGGTGACGCGCTCCTGGGACCAGTCAATCGCCATCTGCAAGGCGCGGGTCAGGATGCCCAACGCCATTGCACCCCGGAGCAGCCGGTCGTGATGCACGAGCCACTGCTGGCCCAGGTTGAAACCTTCACCCACCTCGCCGAGCACCTGGGTTTGGGGAACGCGCACATTGTCCAGGTGGATGTAGTGCTGCTGGGCCTTGGTGGGAACGATCCAGACACGGATGGGCTCGAAGGTAACGCCGGGCGTGGGGTTGTCGATGATGAACATCGTGATGCCGCCGCGCTGCCGCTTGTCGGGATCGGTGACGGCCTGCACCAGCAGGAAATCCGCGGAGGCGGCGCCGGAGATAAACATCTTGGTGCCGTTCAGAACCCAGTCGTCGCCGTCGCGGACGGCGCGGGTTTGCATCATGCCGCCGGGGTCCGAACCGGCCTGGGGTTCGGTTTGACCGAACGAGTAGTACAGGTCGCCGTTGATGGCCGGGTAGAGGTATTTCTCCTCCTGCTCGGGAGTGCAGGCGCCGATCATGAACATGGGCACCGGCGAGGTGGGCAGATGTACAATGCTCTGGTGGACCTCTTCTTCCAGTACCAGGTGTCCGAGCGCCCCCATTCCGCCGCCACCGTATTCTTCGGGAACGAATGACGTGTAGATTCCGGTTTGCTGGGACAGGTTGTTGAGGCGGCCCCACTGGCCCGACGATAGGGTTCCGAGCACTCCGGGCACAGTTTCGAGGACGCCCCGGGGCGCTCCGTTTTCCGGTTCGCCCTCCTGGGGCGGGTGGGCCAGATATTCCGGCTCCAGGGGTATGCACTCGTCGCGAACAATCTGGCGAACCGTGGTTTTGAGCGCGTCAAGCGCCGGGGGCAAACCGATCTCCGTGGTCATTCTCACTCCGTTTGGTTTATCGATTGGATGTCCGTCGATTGGATGTCCGTAGTCCCACAAATTTTGACCTTTAGTGAAAAGGACAGACGTATCTCAAGGCCGCCAACGCCGGGTCCTGGTCGCCGTGTGGGGTGAGGCGAGGGACGTACTCGCCGGTTCCGGGTTCTGGTGGGGCGTTTGTCGCCTCGATCACCATGATGGCGGAGTGCACACCCCCCAGGATGATGGATATCGCGAACACGGTAACGATGCAGAGGCCAATAAGTTTAGTGTTCATTTGGCTGACCTCCCGCGCGGTGGCATCCAACCGACCGCCTACAGCGACCGGAGGGAGATCAATTATAGTCTATACAAACTTTTCGTGCGCCGGGTGTGATAGTTCGGAGCGCGAAGTCCAGGCGTTGCTTCGGCAATCGGTGATAAAATACGGCTACCCAATCAGTAAAAGGCATCCCGATTCCCTCGCCAGTTTCCATGACCAGCCAACTGCTACGCAACCTGCCCAGCGTGGAGCGTGTCGTAAGCAGCGACATTTTAGCCGCTGCGGTTGCCACCTATGGACGGGGGTGGCTGGTGGATCTGACCCGCGACGCGCTGGCGGAAGCGCGCCAGGCCATACGGTCAGACGGTATGCCGCGCTGCCTGGACGACATCGCGGAGGCGGTGCGGCGCACCGTCGATGAACTGGTGACGCCGTCTCCCCGACCGCTGATTAACGCTACCGGAGTGGTAATCCATACCAACCTGGGGAGGGCGCCCCTCAGCAAGTCCGCTATTGCCGCTGCCGACGCGGTGTCCTGCGGGTATTCCGACCTTGAAATAGACTTGGCCACCGGCCGGCGGGGCTCGCGGCAAGCGCACTTGCAATCGCTGTTGAGGCAGATAACCGGCGCAGAGGCCGCGCTGGTGGTGAACAACAATGCCTCCGCTCTGCTGTTGGGGTTGTCCGCCCTTGCAGCCGGGCGGGAAGTTATCGTTGCGCGGGGCGAGGCCGTGGAAATCGGCGGCGGGTTCCGCATCCCCGACGTGCTGCGACAAAGCGGCTGCACGCTGGTGGACGTTGGGACAACCAACCGGACGTATGTGCGCGACTACGCGGACGCGGTGACCGATGATACTGCGGCGTTTCTCAAGGCCCACGCCAGCAATTTCCGTGTCGAAGGATTCACCGCAGTCGTTGAGGAACGGGACCTGGTGGAACTGGGGGAAAGGACGGGCGTACCGGTGCTGCACGACGTTGGGAGCGGAGCGTTGCTCCCCACGGAGCGGTATGGGTTGGCGCACGAACCCATGCCACAGGAGGCCATCGCAGCGGGGGTCGGTCTGGTGTTCTTCTCCGGGGACAAGCTTTTGGGCGGGCCACAGGCCGGCATAGTGGTCGGGAAACGGGATTTGGTCGGCCAGCTGGAGCGACATCCATTGGCCCGTGCGGTGCGCATCGACAAGATGAGCCTCGCCAGCCTGACGGCCACGCTGACGCACTACCTCATCGGGAACGCGGAGTCGGAAGTACCGGTCTGGCGCATGATTTCGACGAGTCCCGAGGAAATCAAGAGCCGTGCTGAATGCTGGATGGATGCCATCGGGGCGTCGTCGGGCTATGAAACGGCGGTTGTGCCAGCGCGGTCGGCTATCGGTGGCGGCAGCCTGCCGGGGGAAACACTGGAGTCCTGGGCACTTACCATATCAACCAATGGTAAGGGGCAAAGGCCGGAGTCGCTGCTTACCGCGCTGCGGGGACACTCGACTCCGGTAATCGCCCGCATTGAAGACGATACGGTGCGCCTTGACCCGCGGACCGTGCTGCCGGAGCAGGATGATGACATAAAGCGGGCTATCATCGGATCGTTGGCGTCGTAAGGTTTAAGAGCGACAGCGCAACACTGAATCAGCTGGTGAGAAAGTGACGGACTATTTGTTGGTGCATGGAGCAGGTCAGGGAGCCTGGAGCTGGGGGAAAGTGTGGGGGCACATGACGGCCCCGGTGGAACATCCGCCCCGGTTGTCCCATCCCCGGCAGGCGGTGCGAGTTCGCGCGGTGGATCTGCCCGGACAGGGTTCGGACGCTGCCGAAGACGCTGGGCTGGTGGACATGTCGGAGGGAGTCCAGGCCATCGCCCGTGTCGTCGAGCGAGAAGGTTTCAGTGACTACATCATCGCGGGGCATGAGCTGGGAGGAACTGTTGCATTGCAGGCGGCAACCGAACTGCCGGTCGCTCCCAAGCGCGTGGTCCTGCTGGCGGGGATAGTTCCGGCGAATCGTGGAACCCCGGTTTCAGCGTACCCATTGCTTGCGCGCTGCGCTATCAGTTTGTGCAAGGTGGCGGGTTCGCTGATAGGCCGGGACATTCAGGTTCCCAGGGCGATGGTATCCGGCTACATGTGCCGGGGTTTGGACCCGATGCAGAGGGTGGAAACCGTGGGCCATCTTGGTCCGCTCCCACTCCGGATGCTGACCCAATCAGTAACTTTGAACCTGGATGCCTTACCCTGCCCGGTGACCTACATTGTGCTGGAAGACAACCGGCTCATCTCTCCGTCGCAACAGCGTGCCATGGCTGCTCGCATTCCGGGTGCAACAGTAATTCAACTGGATGCCGCGCACCAGGCGGCGGCACAGAAGCCCCGAGAACTGGCTGAGTTGTTGTTGGCGGCCCAATGAACCTGTACCCGGCTACGTTGGCCTCTTTTGTCGCCGACCTGCATATCCACTCGCCCTACGCTTTCGCTTGCAGCAAGGCGTTGACGCTGGATAACCTGGCGGCTTGGGCTCAGCGCAAGGGGATTGACCTACTGGCCACCGGCGACTTCACCCATCCTACATGGGCGGTGGAACTGCGTGCCAATCTGAATGCCGGCCAGGATGGGCTGTATGAATACGGGGGCGTTCGCTTTGTGCCGGGAACCGAAATCAGCTGCGTGTACCGGCAAGGTGGGCGGGTGCGGCGCATCCACATGTTGGCGATGATGCCGACGCTGGATGCCGCGGAAGACTTTACCCGCCGGCTGTCCCAGTATGGCAACTTGTCATCCGATGGCCGTCCAACGGTGAGCCTGCCGGCCCGGGACCTGTTGGCCCTGGCATTGGACTGCCACCCGGAGGCCATCGTCATACCGGCTCACGCGTGGACGCCCTGGTATGGAGTCTATGGCTCCAAAAGCGGGTTCGATAGCCTGGACGAATGCTTTGGCGACCTGGCGCACCTGATAACGGCTGTCGAGACGGGCCTGTCGTCGGACCCGGCAATGAACCGCGCGGTGCAAGAGCTGGATGGCCGATCCATCGTTTCCTTCTCCGACGCGCACTCGCTGGGTCGGCTGGGAAGGGAAGTGACCGCTTTCGCCGGCGAGCTTTCGTGGGACGGTCTGGTCGCCGGTTTGCGCGAGTTCGGAGTGGCGTTCACGGTGGAGTTTTATCCGGAGGAAGGCAAGTATCATTACAGCGGCCATCGCAGTTGTGGCATCGTGTATGGTCCGGCTGAGGAGGCGGTCAATGGAACGGACTGCCCGGTCTGCGGACGCCCCCTGACGCTGGGAGTGCTGCACCGGATTTCGCGGCTGGCGGAGCGTCCCCTGGATGGCAGCCTGCTACCCGATTCATTGGGCCTGATTGACTCGGGCGACGGGCGCCCGCCGTTCGCCCGCCTGATTCCGCTGCAAGAGATCATTGCGTCCATCCGGGGCGTGGGCGTCAACACCCGCCGGGTGATGCGGGAGTACGATGCCCTGGTTGACCACGTGGAGAGTGAACTGGCCGCGCTGCTGTATGCGTCCCCAAACGATCTGCTGTCCGTCGCCGGGGAAAGGCTCACGGAGGCAATCATGCGGGCGCGCACCGGAGAAGTGACCGTGGAGCCGGGATATGACGGCGTTTACGGCACGGTAAAACCGATGGCCGAGCCCTCTATGGCAGCCCAGGCCGCCTTACTGTGAGCGCCCGATGCGGACAGGTTGACATGGACGTTGCGCTACGCCGGATGCGTCCTGAGGATATTTCTCAGGTCATTGAGATCGAGCACGAAGCCTTCTCTCCGGGTTGGGTGGGCACCCAGTTTCGGCGGGAGTTGAACAGCCGGCATTGTCGATTCCTGGTGGCCTACCTCACCGGCGACGAAATTGCGCCCGACGACGCTGCACAGGTTTCCTCCGATCCCAATGCACCCGCCGACTCGTCGATGTGGGTCAAGATGGTGCGGAGCGTGAAATCGGTGTTCGGCGGCGCTGGCGCCGTTGGCCAGGACGTGGTGGCCGGCTACGTGGGAATCTGGTTCCAGGGGGATCAGGCGCACATCACCGAAGTTGCGGTACGAAGTTCACTACGCGGCCGCGGCATCGGAGAATTGCTGATTATCGGGACGGTGCGGGCCGCCTACGAACAGGGCCTCGAAGAGGTTACCCTGGAAGCCCGGGTTTCCAACTTCATCGCCCAGCGGCTGTACGACAAATACGGATTCAACGAGGTCGGCATACGCAAGAATTACTACGCCGACAATCGGGAAGATGCGGTAATCATGACCACCGACCGCATCCACAGCGGCGCCTACCGGGAGAAATTTTCCTCCCTACAGGAACGGTTTTTTGAGCGGTATGGGGAAGTCAGTATAGAGATCTGAGGGGTCCCCAACCACCGGCAGCGCTAGACGTATCCCCGGTGATGTTGTTTGTCAGGGTAGGGGCGAGGCATGCCTCGCCCCTGCGAGTTACCGTCGCGCTACCGTCCCCGTAGCTTGGGGTCGAGGGCGTCGCGGAGGGCGTCGCCGAGCAGGTTGAACGACAAGACCGTGATTGAGATCGCCAGGCCGGGGAACACCACCAGCCACCAGATCGGCTTGTAGGTGTTGGCGATCACCCCGCCGAGCATGTTGCCCCAGCTGGGAGTCGGCGGCGTGATGCCCACGCCCAGGAATCCCAGGGATGCCTCGATCACTATGGCCGCGCCCAGGTGAGCCGTCGCCAGCACGACGTAGGCGGCAAAGCACTGGGGTGCGATATGCTTCGCCATGATGCGGAAGTTGGACGCTCCCATGGCCCGGGCCGCGTCCACGTAGGCCAGTTCCTTAACGGAGAGGGCCACCGAACGTACCACCCGGACTCCGTAGGGCAACCGGGTTACCGCGATAGCGATGATGACCGTCCAGATGCCCCCGCCCAACGCGACCAGAAGAACCATTGCCAGGACCAGCGCCGGGAATGACATAACGATTTCCACGATGCGTTGGCTGATGATGTCGAACCGCCCGCCCAGAAACGCGCTGGCGATGCCCCACAGCGCCCCCACCGTGGAACCCAACAGAACAGATAGAACGGACACCTGGAGTGAAACCCGTCCGCCGTAGATGATTCGGCTCAGGATATCGCGGCCTTCGTAGTCGGTTCCCAGCAGATACGTAGCGGACGGCGCAGCGCCAAGTTGCAGAAAGTCCACGTACAAAGGGTCGTGAGGAGAGAACAGGCCGGCGAATACGGCGACGACCGTTATGACCAGCAGTAGAACGCCACCCACGGTTCCCACCGGATACCGCACGCCAAATGTCCAAACTGCCAACGCTGCGCCCTGCGTGCGCTGTAGCGGAGTGGCGCTGGGGGTAGCTAATGAAACTTGCGCGTCTGCTTGACCGGCCATGCAATAGCCCTTTTATATCTTGCTGGACGGGTCAGGTCGTGTTCACGACTTCTGGCCGTCAGTCGTACCGGATCCTGGGGTCCAGCACGGCGTACATTACATCTATGGAAAGATTGACCAGAACGAAGATGATCCCGTAGAGGAGCACCAAGTTCTGGACGACCACGAAGTCCCGTTCGGTGAAAGCCTGAACCAGCGCGGTCCCCAAGCCCGGAACGGTGAAGGCGGTTTCCACGGCCACGGACCCGCCGAGGAGCAGCCCGAACAGTACCCCGGATAGCGTCAGCACAGGTAACAGGGCGTTGCGCAAGGCGTGACGCAGCACCACCAGGCGTTCCGGAAGTCCTTTTGCCCGCGCGGTGCGCACGTAGTCATCGCGGATAACCTCAAGGAGTGTAGTGCGGGCCATGCGGGCAATGTAAGCGGAGGTGGCGAGTCCCAGCACTATCCCCGGAGCGATTACGATTTGCAGGTTCGTGAACGGGTCTTCCCAAATCTGGATGATGCCCAGCGGGGGACGATAGTTGAACGCCAAAAGCGACACCACGACGACCAGAATGGCCACCCAGAAACTTGGGACAGCCAGAAAGATGATGGTCAAGAATCTTGATACATAATCGGCGACGCTGTTTTGCTTGATAGCGCCCAGGATCCCCACCGGCAACCCAATGATCCAAGAAACGAGCACGGCCACGACGGCTATTTCCGCAGTCAACGGGCCACGCCGGATGATCAACTCCGAAACCGAATCGCCACGCCAGAATGATTCACCCATTTTGCCGGTGAAAACATCCTTCATCCAATCGGCATACTGGATGTAGAGCGGCCGGTCGATACCCAGCTGCCGCTTGATTTCGGCGATGTCGGCGGCGGTCAGGTTTTCCCGGCCACCCTCACCATACAGGATAGCGAGAGGATCTCCCGGCAGTATGCGCAAGGCCAGAAAGATGATGATGGTGATGCCGATCAGCCCCGGAATCGAGTACAGCAGCCGCCGGCCTATGTACTTGAGCAGCATGGCTTACTTGTCCAGCCAGGCGGTGTCGAACCGGATGTCGTTGAACAGCGTTACGCGATTCGCCCGCCCGTGTCCTTTCAGGTAGTTGGCGAATCCGTCGATGATGGTGAAGTGGTTAATCAGAATCATGGGGGTCCACTCTTCCAGCATGGCCGCGCCCTGATGAGTGAGCTCTTCCTTGCGGGCGGGGTTGGTGGTCCCGATCAGTTCGTCAACCAGCGCGTCGAACTCGGGGTTGGACGAACCACGGTTCCAGTTGCCGCCGCTGCCGGTGGAGAACCAGGAACCCCAGTATGCGGGGGTGGACGCCAGCGGTGTGGGCGTGCCGTTGACGGCCAGGTCATAGTTGCCCTGATCGCGGTCTTCCTGCCAGACCGAGGTATGAACCACCCGGATTTCGCTGTTGATGTTGAGGTTCTGCTTCATGAACGCCTGCATCATGGGCGCCATGGGTGAGACGAGGAAGTTGATGTCGCGCACCATCAGGTCCAGCGTTGGGAAGCCCTCACCGTTGGGGTAACCGGCGTCGGCCAACAGTTGCTGGGCCATCGCCACATCGTCGGCACTGGCTGGGCAGTTATAGCCGGGTTTCTGGTTCAGCGTTTCTTCACGGTAGGACGCCCCGAAGTCGGGGTCGTTGGGCACTATCCATGTGCCCACTTCGATTTCGCGGATCGCGGCCACGGCGACCTTGATGGCGCAGCGGTCTTGCACCATGGAGATGGCGCGGCGGACCCTGGCATCGGATAGTCCTTCGCTTTCGTGGTTGACGAACATGCCGCCGATGGACGGTATGGGATATACCACGACGGTGTGGGTGTCGGCGTAGTTTTGGCGGATGTCGTCGCGCAGGTCGGCGCCGGCGCCGTACACGTAGTCCACGCGGCCCGCGATCAGCGCTGCACCGGTGGCCGGGCCGTAGGCCAGGTGGTTATGCTGGATTCCGTCCAGGTACGGCAGTTCAGGGTTCCAATAGTTGGGGTTGCGAGAGGCTTTCCAGAATTCGCCGGCCTGGTGATCTTCGAGGATAAATGGGCCGGTTCCGGGATGGACTGTGGTGCCCGGCTTGAGTTTCTTCAGGTCGAGGTTGTTGTCATCCAGAGTCTTCTTCCGTTCGATGACGTTCCAGCCGTTGGCAATGGCAGCGGGCATGAAGCCCCGGGGAGCTTCGAGCACGAATTCTACGGTGAGTGGGTCCACGGTCCGGACTTCTTCCACGGCCAGGAACACGCTCTGGCGGGGCGAAATCATGCCAACCGGCGGGAAGATGATGCGGTCAAAGGTGGCTTTGACGTCCTCGGAGGTCAGTTCGGCGCCGTCATGGAACATCACGCCCTCCCGGAGGTGGAAGGTATAAACGAGACCGTCGTCGGACACTTCCCAGGCGTAGGCCAGGTCGGGAATAACCTCTACGCCACCGTCGAACGGGCTGTAGCGCAGCAGATTGTCGAAATAGACTCCCTGGGGCTGGGCGCACGCCGCAGTGTTGCACTGGTGCATATCAAAGTGCGGAGAGTCGGAGAGTCCGGCCCACTGCATGACGCCGCCACGCTTGGGGTTGGCCTCGGGGGCCTTGAGCATCAGTCGCGGCGTTTCGGCCTGAACCTTGGGAGGGACGGTGGGAACGGCAGTTGCGAAGGGAGTGGCAGTGGGCTCTTCGTTGGGCATCGCCGTGGGGGCCGTCTGGGCGGCCGGCGCCGCCGTAGCCGCGGCGGGTTGCGCCTGAGCCTGTGGGGCGGCGGGCGCTTGCGGCTGGGGCTCTGCGGGCGCCGTTCCGCCGCAAGCCAACACAAACACCAGCAGCAAGGCCGAGGCCACTGAAACGATGGATTTGACACCAACAATAGCCGACATGTCGTCTCTCCTTCTTAACACGCACCAGCAGGCGGATATTGGACGAAATACGTCTTTACATAGCCTATCTTCGCATTGATTACGTCCTTCGTAGCCCTTACGATATTGCCGGTTGCTAATCTACACCAGAAGGACTATTTGTCAAGATTGCGTTACAGTCCGCTCAATTACTTTCGGATTTCCTAGAAATACAAGCTGCATACACCGGATATGACCGGAGCCTGCCCCGTCCATGATTCTGGCGTGAGGGCACATCGAAAAGCCACGGCCGTTGGGTTGTGTCGGTTGACCGATGCCGTGCGCCTTGCTAGAATTCCCGACAGTCTTAACGTTTGGGTGGTCATGCTTACCATTGGTCTAACGGGAGGGATAGGGAGCGGCAAAAGCGCAGTCGCAGACCTGCTACGTCAGTTGGGTGCGTCAGTAATCGACGCGGACCGGCTGGGCCATGAAGCCTATACCCCCAATTCCGAAGCGTGGCAGCAAGTTGTGGCGGCGTTTGGAAAGGAGATACTGACTGCCGAGGGCGAAATCGACCGGCGGAAACTGGGATCTATCGTATTTGCAGACCCGGCGGAACTGGCTCGGCTCAACGGCATTATGCACCCGCTCATGGCGCGCATGGTGGAGGAACGAAAAACGGATCTGGCTGCGGCCGGCGAATCCGTTGCCGTCGTCGAGGCCGCCGTGATGTTCGAGGCGGGTTGGGATTCCCTGGTCGATGAAGTCTGGACCACCTATGCCCCGGTCGAAAGGGTGGTTGAACGCCTGTACGCGCGCAATGGGCTCAGCGAAGAAGAAGCAAGGAAACGAATCAACTCACAGATGTCTGTCGAAGAGCGCAACCGGCGTTCCGACGTGGTGGTCGATAATTCATTCGACCTGACTGCGCTGGAACGTGGGGTGCGCCAACTGTGGCAGGCCCGAGTAAAAGGAAAGGTAAATCAAAGCAATGGTTGAAGCGAACATCGAACTGATGGAAGACGAACCCAGTTTCAAGGAATTTGCCATCGAGGAGTTCCTGGTTCGTAGCGAGCCCTACTACCGGGCAGTCGGGGACGAACTGGAACTTTTCGAGGCTGCCTATGAGCAGCACATCCCCGTTTTGCTGAAGGGGCCGACCGGTTGCGGCAAGACCCGGTTCGTCGAATACATGGCGTGGAAACTTGGCCGGCCGATCACCACGGTTAGGAACGAGGCGCAGGATATGCGCGAAGGCGAGGTTCGGGTTCCGCTGGTAACCATAGCGTGCCATGAAGACTTGACCGCCAGCGACTTGGTAGGCCGATACCTGCTGGACGCCAACGGCACCCGCTGGATCGACGGGCCCATGACCCGCGCCGTAAAAGCCGGGGCCATCCTGTACTTGGACGAAGTGGTCGAAGCGCGCAAGGACACCACTGTGCTGATTCACCCGTTGACCGACCACCGCAGGATTCTGCCGGTGGAAAAGACCGGCAACATCATCGAGGCCGATGACCGATTCTTGCTGTGCATCTCCTACAACCCGCATTATCAGAGCGCGCTGAAGGACCTGAAGCACAGCACACGGCAGCGCTTTATTTCCATCGAGTTCGACTACCCGCCGGTGGATGTGGAAGCAGAGATCGTGGCCAAAGAAAGCGGTTGCGACGAAGACCAAGCCCACGCGCTGGCCCGTTTGGGCGAGAAGATCCGCAACCTGCGGGAACACGGCCTTGCCGAGGGCGCCAGCACCCGATTGCTGATTTACGCGGGACGCCTGATGCAGCAGGGCATACCGGCGCGCCGGGCGTGTCAGGTTGCCATAGTCTGGACGCTGACCGACGAGCAAGAGTTGCAGCGCAGCATTGAAGAGGTGGTGTACTCCATCTTCGAGTAGCCACTGGAGGCTGCATGGGTGAAACCACCCTTGACCTGATCCGCGTCGCGCTGACGCGACGCGAGGCGATTACTGCCGCACCGGAGGGATTGATGCCGGCGGCAGTAATGCTATTGTTGTATCGCAAGGACGGAGACTATTGCGTCCTGCTGAACAAGCGATCCATGACCGTCGAATACCACAAGGGCGAGATGTCGTTCCCCGGCGGGGCGAAGGATCCCGAAGACGGGGACTTTGAAGACACCGCCCGGCGGGAAACGTTCGAGGAGATGGGAATCGCTCGGGACGACATAACTATCCTCGGCCGTCTGGACGACAACGTGACACGGTCGAATTTCCTTGTGAAGGTATTTGTGGGCACCATACCGTATCCCTACGAGTTTAGCCCCAGCTCTCACGAGATTGCTGAAGTGGTGGAGATACCGCTGGACGTTCTACGCGACCCCGCCAGTTGGCGTTGGGACTCGCGCGTTGAAGACGGTGAACGCGTCGCGGTGCGCTCCTACGGTTACCAGGAGCACCTGGTGTACGGAGCGACCGCAAAAATCCTTGACCAGTTCCTCGAAGTTGTCGAGGACGGGCTGACAAAGGAGGCCAATAGCCTTGACTAATACCGCAACCGGCGAGCTGCTAGCCGAACTGTCCAAACTTCCCCCGGCGGTGATGGAAGCGTATGAGGCCGTCGCCGATGCCATGGGAGACTCCTTCAGCGATGAGGAACTGGCGCTGTGGGCCAGGGAAGGGGTTGCCATCGGCACCCAGACCGTGCGCTCGTGGGAATCGGCGGTGGAGTATTACCGGGTCAGCCCGGAGGTGGCGCGTTCGCTGGCTTTCGCTTCGTTCATGCAGTGGGCCCGTTGCGGCACCTACCTGTCTCAGGATTCCCCGACGCTGGCCGTCGCGTTTTTCAAGGCCAGTCCCACCATCGTCACCAACCTGCGCCCGCAATACATTCCGCGCTGGGCCGGCCTGGGACGCTCTTTGTATAAGGGGACGTGGAAGTCCAGCACACTGGCCGCGAGGTTCTTCGAAGTCAGCCCAGACCTGGTGCGGAATCTTCCCTTCTGGGACGTCGAGGTCTTTGCGTCGTTGATCGAGGCGTTGTCATACAAATCGTACGACGTGGCTGCGGAGTGCCTGGTACTGGGCCGGGACGTGCTGCCGGGCATGGGGCGTGAAAGAGAAGCCTTCCTGTCGATGTCAAGGGCACTCACCGATACCAGTTGGCGGGAAGTCAAGGCGTGCCTGGAAATGGCGCCCCGGGCGTTGCAACACGTTGAAGAGGGCCAGACCGGACGGTTCCTGCGGTTGGGTGAAAGGCTGGCCAAGATGGGACTCAGGGACACCTCGCGGTTCCTGTACGACGGCGCCCAGGCGTTGTCCCATGTGTCCGCCGGCTCCCAGGGACACATACTGGATCTTTGTGAGGGATTGCTGGCAACCACGCCGGACGCGGTGCCGCCGTTCCTTAAGAGTCTCGACCCGGTGCTGAACCGCATCACGCTGCCACAGCTGGACCAGTGGTACCAGCAGGGCGTGGAGCTGCTCAACGAAAATCCCGAAAGCGGCATTGCATTCTTCAAGATCGAGTCCAACACCTCGGAGGCCATGCTGGAGACGCTGTCGTCCAGTCTGGATCTGGAGCGGGTCAAGGGCATCATGCGGCTTTACACCCGCGCGCTCTCCGGCATTAACATCGAAGTGATGAGCACCGAGGAACTGGTGCGCCGCCAGATTGGCTGGGTGGATCAGGACACCGCGTCCACCGACGGCACCAAGGTGTACCTGCCGCCGATGATCGACAACTACAACGACAAATCGCAGAACTTTGCCTGGTTCAAGGTGGTGGCGACCCACCAGGTTTCCCACCTGGAATTTGGCAGTTTCGAGTTCATGTTTGACCGGCCAGCCAACATCTTCGATGACCGCCGGATTGCGATGGAAGACGCGATACAGGCCCGGATGGACGCCATTCGCACCGCTGCCGCCGATAACTTCAACCTGCAGGACATTGACGTCAGTATGACGTCGGACCTGGGCGATGGGCCCGGCGGCACCATGCGGGTGTACACCGACATCGGCCGATTCCTGGCCCTGTTTGAAGACCGGCGCATGGCCTTTGACCTATTCAGCGTGCTGGAAGACTGCCGCCTGGACTATCTCATCAAGACCGACTATCCGGGCATCCGCCGGCCCGCGTTGGATGTACAAGGAGACGCTCTGGCTCAGCGGCCGCGGGTTGAGGAACTTCCGTTGCAGGAAGCCCTGATCGAGCTGCTGGTTCACATGAGCCTGGACCGGTTCGAGGGTTTGTTGGTGCCCCAGGAGTACCGGGATGAAGCGTACATGCTGGCGCGCATCATGCACCGGCTGCGCACCATTCGGGCCTCCATCGAGGACACCGCCGAAGCGTCGCTCCGCGCGTACGAGATCATCTCCCGACTGCAAAACCAACAGCAGCCCGAGGATGACTATCAGCCCGAAGACCTGGATGATCCGGGTGAGTTCTCCGAAGAGGAATACGAGGCGCTGCTGGACAAACTCCAGGCGCAGATGGACGAGCAACAGGGCGAACAGGGCGAGGGAGACCCTTATGAATCCCCGGAGCCTGTGGAGTACCGGGGCGACTTCAAGCCTGAGATGGTCCAGTTGCTAACCAAGCTGCAAATGGACCAGAGCCAGATGGGCGACGCGGAGCCCATGACCCAGGAGGAGCTGGAGCAGCTATTGCAGGACAGCGCCGAGCTGGAACTGGATGCCCAGGAGGGCGACGTTGACCAGAGCATGGCGATGTTCGCACAGAACATAATGAAGGAAGCTGGCGTACCGCCGCCGTCCAACGACCCCGGCCGGGGTTACGGGCCGATCCTGCACGATGACGACGCCGGGGGCGAGCTGGAGGCGCTGGAACCCAAGACGTTTGTTTACGACGAATGGGACTTCCGCGCCAACGACTACAAGCCGCGCTGGTGCATCGTCAAGGAGAAGATCCTGGACGAAGGCGACGTGAACTTCTATAACGATTCCTTGCGGAATTACTCGTCGCTGCTGGCGCACATCAAGCGGCAGTTTGAGTTGATCATGCCGGAGACCTGGCGCAAGACTTATCGCCTCATCGACGGCGAGGACATCGACCTGAACTCGGCGTTGGAAGCTTGGGCCGACCTGCGCATGAACGTGCCGCCGGACGAAAAGATCTACTGGCGCCGCAACCGCGTTGAGCGCGACGTGGCTGTGGTGTTCCTGCTGGACATGTCCGCGTCCACCGCCGAGGCAATCGACGAAGGCCGACATTCGGTGGACGACCGGGACGCGCCGGACGATCCGGTGGAATACATGGTCTGGCTGCGCCGGCGACGCGAAGGTTTGGTGCGCCGACACTACAAGCGCATCATCGACCTGGAAAGGGAAAGCTGCGCCCTGCTCATCAACGCCCTGGAGTCCATCGGGGATACGTACGGGATCTACGGCTTCTCAGGATACGGACGTGAGAACGTCGAGTTCTACGTCATCAAGGACATTGAAGAGCAGTTCAACGACAAGATCAAGCGCCGGATTGACAAGGTAACTCCCCTGCATGCCACCCGTATGGGGTCCGCGATTCGCCATGCCATCACCAAGCTGGAGAATCAGGACGCAGCCACCAAGATCATGTTCCTGATCAGCGACGGGCGGCCCCAGGACCGGGGGTACAGTCGGGAAGGCGTGGAGAAGGAATACGCCGTGCACGACACGCACCAGGCACTGGTAGAAGCCAAGCGCAAGGAGATCACTCCCTTCTGCCTGACGGTGGACAAGGCGGGGCACGACTATCTCAAGACGATGTGCGGCGACCTCAACTACGAGGTGCTGGACGATATCTGGGCACTGCCGGAAAGGCTGCCGATGCTTTACCGCTCGCTGACCATGGTGCGGTAGCCGGAGTAGATACGTCCAACGTCGTAGGGGGCGGGTCTCAATCCTGCCCCCTACTGCGTTAAGGTGGCAGAGTACCGATGCAAAGCCACGCGTCGCCCCTGCACCGGACAGAGTTATGGAGCGACTGCGGCAATCAGCTTGCGCAGCTCGGTGAGCGCGGTGTTGCAGGAGCGGCGTTTGATCACCAGGCGACGCGGCGGAGTGCGCAGGGGAAATTCATGCACGTCGTCGCCGTGGGAGATGGCGATGTGGATAGTGCCGGGCCGGTGTCCTTCAAATTCCTGGGGTCCCAGCACGCCCGTGACGCCGATTCCAAAGTCGGAGGCGGCAGTTTTCTGGGCCGCCAGCGCCATCGCGTTGGCCGTCGGCTGGCTTACGACGCCGTGGTCGTTCAGCATTTCAGCAGCCACCCCCGATGCGATGATTGCGTCGGCGGTGTAAGCCACGTTGCCGCCGCGATACCATTGGTCGCTGTCCGGCGCCTCGGTGATGGTGTTGGCGAGGAACCCTCCGCTCACGGACTCCATGGTGGCCAGCGTCATTCCCCGGGCGGTGAGGGCGGCGCCCACCGATAGCTCCGGCGTTTCGTCGTCGTATCCCCAGACGTACTGTCCCAGACGTTCGTGAATCGCGGTTTCCACCGGGGCAATCATCCGGCGAGCAGAGTCTTCATCGGAGGCGCGGGCTATGATTCTCAGGTGGATGCCGTCGGCCTTTGAATAGATGCCCAGGTACGGGTTTTCCAGGCCGAAGTACTCGGAAATTATCTCGTCAACTGAAGCCTCGCCCAATCCCAGCGTTTTGATGTTGCGGGTGATGGTGACTTCCGAGTCGATCAGATCTTTCAGACGGTCGTCGATTTCATCCTGCCACATGGCGCGGTTTTCCCCGGGAGGCCCCGGCATGATGATGATGTGCTTGCCGTCCTTTTCCGCCCACCAGCCTGGCGCGGTTCCGTTGCGATTGATGATGAACTGGGCCGATGGGATCAGATGCGCCTGCTTCACATTGTGGGCCGGCATGTCCTGCCCACGGTTGCGGAACCACTGCCGCAGGTTCTCCAATTCCTCCTCCTGAACCGTTGGAGTTTCGTCCAGAGCGGCGGCCACGGCTTCTCGCGTCAGGTCGTCCTGGGTTGGTCCCAAGCCGCCGGTGGTGAAAATCACGTCTGAGCGCTCCATGCCGCGGCGGAAGGCCTCGGTGAGCTTGGGAAGATCGTCATCAATGATGCTCACCTGCTGCAATCGGATGCCCAGCCTGGGGAGGCGCCCCGCGATCCAACTGGCGTTGGTGTCCGTGAGCTCGCCCATCAACAGCTCAGTGCCGATGGAAATGATTTCAGCGTTCACAACAACCTCCAAAAATTCCCTCTCCCTTTATGGGAGAGGGCTAGGGTGAGGGTAAGACTATCCCTATCGCAGGCAGTCGTAGGGCCTGCTGACGGGTGGCTGCGTCGCCAGGCAGATGGTCCGCTCCGCGCGCACGGAGTTGATTACATAAACTATCGGATCGTGGGGCACTCCGGCGTAACGCACCAGCACCCGAGTGTTGCCCTCGGCGTCCAGGATGGGCTTGCCCTCCCGATCAACTTCTATGTGCTCGTTTCCGATGTAAAACTCCAAGGACTTTTCGTGGGTCTTCACGCGAACGGTGGTTTCGGGGGGCGACAGACCATATGCTGGATCGTCAGCGCCATCTTCGTCCACGTGCCACCCGCCAAAAGTTTCCGGCCCGCCGGGTTTACCCGGCTGAGCATACCACTGGAGTTGCAGGGGCCACCATTCAGGCTGAACCACCGGTGTTGATTCCCCGTCAATGGTGGCGTACCAGGTTCGTTCCTGGGGATTGGGAGCATAGGATACCGTTGTACCCTTATGGGTAACCTCCAACTCCTGGATGTCCCGGAAATCGACGTCGTAGAAGTAGCCGAGTTCCAGGGGAGGGGGTACGTAAGGGGGGTTGACCGCCAGGCAGTTCACCACCCTTGCCCAGATCTCCGGAACAGTGAACAGTTGAGGATCTCCGGCTAGGTTCATGTAGTTGTAGCCTTCGTCCGGCGTGGCGTTGCCCAGCCAGAACTCGTAGGACAACCCGGTTTCCTCGGTAATCTTGATGATGCTCTCCGGCGGGTCTAGGCCATACTGTGCCGGGTTTTCGATGGTCTCGGAAAGCACCCGGTTCACCTTTGGCCCGCTCAGCAACAGGGGCGTGCCGGCCCACTTATTCTGATAGACCTCAGTCCGCTCTTCGCCGTCTTCTATAAACCATTTCCCACGACCCAGGTCCTTGTCATAGACGATGAAATATTCCTCCCCGGTGACCGCTATGGGGGGATCATCGGAGCACTCAATCAAGTTGCCGGCCTGGCTGCGATGCGTCACCTCGATATGCACGATGGCATCATCGTCGATACGCCAGGCCCAGGGCGGTTCGTCCTCGGGGGTTCGCTGGTCCCAGGGCCGGAAATAGAGCGCCAGCGCGCCGAATATGACCAGCACGAATACGAGCAGAATAGTAAGCCGGATATTCATGTGGAATCGTCAACGCCGCCTAGCGGCGCACCCACCAGACCACCACGGCCATGATGCCCATCAAACCGGGCAGCAGCAGCCAGGTGGAGAACCGGACGAAGTTGAACTCGTTGGCGTCCAGGTTCCACTCCCGGTACACGAACTCGCGGTCGCGGATCGACACCAGCGAAAAGTCCCCCATCAGGTAGTTGGCGGAGTTGAGGAAGAGCGCGGCTCCGGAACCCCGCTGGACGTTGCTGTTGGCGATGAAGTCGGAATCGCCGAACACCGCTATGCCCGCAATTTCGTTATTCGGCGGCCGTTCGGTCGGAGCGAAACCACCCAGGGGCGCGGCGATCTCCTGGTATATGGCCGGTATGTAGATACCCTGTGGATCACCCTCGATTGGGTCGGTTCGTTCGATGTCGGTGATGAGACGGGCCGATTGGGTAGTAGCTGCGATGGGCATCGGATTACGAGCGCCGGGCTGCTCGATGACGGGTTCCAGGGCGGCCGCCCCTGGCATCAGGGTAACGTTCAGCGGCTGGCCCCTGGGGGCGATGATTTCCAGTGGGGCCTGGGGATTGTAGATTCCCACGCGGAGCGTGCGTGGCGCGTTGGGCTGCGATCCTTCCACGTCCCGAATGTAACCGTTCTGCACCACTATGCCCCAGAACGCCAGGAACGCGCGGAAGGTGGCATGGGTATCGGGCTCGGCCAAGAATATCATCCGCCCGCCTTCCCGACGCGGTTCTCCGGCCATCCGACCCGTGTCGGTGTAGCATTGCCCGTCGGCGTTTCGGCGAAAGCCTTCGATATAACAATTCAGCTCGTCGGCATGAGCGGCGGGCAGTTCTCCCGTCGGCCCGGCTATGACCACCAGAGCGGCATCATCCGGGATGGAAACGTCTTCCTGGGTGGGCGGCCATACCAGGGGTTCCACCGCGTAGTTGTCCACTTCCAGGCCATCCCTGATTTGTTGGTATCCGTCATCCTCGGAGCGGTTGATGTCCCGTTCTCCGTGGCCGGCCAGGAAATAAACCTTTTTCTGCTGAGTTTCGGTGGCGACCAGCAACGCTGTGTAAAGGTCCTGTTCCAGCCGGCTGAAAGCCTCGTCGGTCGGATGCACCAGGTCGATTAGATCCGTTCCCACCGCGGAGACCGAGAGTGTCTCGTATGAGGTGATGCCCTGGCTGCGAGCCAGGTCGGCCTCTTTCTGAGGGTCGATGAACTGGTAGGAAAAATTGCCGCTGCGATTGCTGAACTCGCTGAGCATGGTGTTCACTTTGCCCCGGCGGGTCAGCATGTCGATATTGGGGATTTCATCAGGATAGTAGGCGATGACGTTGATGGGACGGTTCAGGTCATCCAGCAGATCCTTGGTGCGGTTGGCCAGCGAAAACTGATTGGTCGCGGTGGTGTCGGCGCGGAAGTGGTTCTCGAAGGCGACGTAGTTCGCCAGCACTACCAGACCGATGAAAGCCGCCGTCATCACAACTGTGTTGACTCCGTACCGACCGGTGCGGCTGAAGAATGCGGCGATTACCTGGCTGAAGTATGAGAGCGCTACTAACAGCACTAGCACGCCGCCGATGCCAAGCACGATACCGCCGTAAAGTTTCAGCGAACCGACGAAGGCCAACAGCGCCGCCCCTGCTATCAGGCCCACCACGCCCGCGATCAGGATTGGAACGTAGAAGATCCCAATAAAGTCGAACGCCGGCTCTAGAAAAGAGAAAAGCGTCCGCGACTGCTCTTCCAGAGCATCCGTCTCGGCGGCGGCGCTTGCCTCGTTCCCTGCGGCGGTCTGACGATCCCTGCCTCGTCGCCGGCGCCAGTCTCTCGGCGTTTCGTCGTTTCGCTGCTGGCTCATGCTACCTCCAGCGACGCGATTCCAGGGCGCGAATGGAGAGGAACAAGAACAGTGCGGTCACGCTGACGAAATAAACAATGTTGGCCGAATCGATGATGCCCAGGTCAAAGTCGTTGAAATGTCCGCCAAAACCGAGTTGATCGAAAAAGTTGGCCCACGTTCCCGTCAACGCGCTGCTGATGAAAGAAGAACCGAGGGATAGCACCAGCAGGATGCCAAACCCCACCACCGCGGCGATGATCTGGTTGCTGGTCAACGTGGAGGTCAGGATGCCCACAGCCAGCGCGGCCATGCCGTATAGCACCAGCCCCAGATACCCCGAGTAAATCGGCCCCGGGTCGGGCGAGGCAAACACCAGCAACAGCACGACATAATATGACGTGAGCGCCAGCAGAAAGAGGAAGAAGACCAAGCTCGCAAGGTACTTCCCGAGGATTACCTCCCAGTCCCGCACCGGGGAGGTGAGCAGGAGCTCGATGGTTCCCAGCTTTTGCTCCTCAGCCAGCAGACGCATCGTCAAAGCCGGCGCCAGCAGAATCATTACCAGAGTAGCGCCCTGGAAAAAATTGCTCAGTGAAGCTTCGGGGAAGGGGTTGCCCAGATCGCTTACGAAGAAGGCACCGCCCACCACCATAAAGATAAGCGCCACGATGTAGGCCACCGGGCTGCTGAAGTAGATCTGGATCTCTTTGAACGCTACCGCGCGGATCGTTCGCATCGTCTGCTATACCAGTTCCTCTTCGTCCGATTCAGACGTGGTGAGCCGCAGGAATATCTCCTCCAGGCTCATGCTGTTGACCTGCATACTGAGCAGGCTCCAACCATTGTTGATAACCGTGCGGGAAATTTCGTCCCGCAGGTCCAATCCTTCCAGGAATTGCACCCGATAAGCGTTGATCCCGGGTCGGGGATGATGGCTGACCTCGGTTGCGCCTTCGATACCGCGCAATACGGGCAATACCTCAGCCGGCGGGCCGCCGATTTCAACTTCCAGTTGCTCGACGCCGCGCAGGTGTTGCGCCAGGTTATTGGGCGTGTCGGCGGCCACGATGTGGCCCTCGTGGATGATCAGCACCCTTTCGCAGATCATGCTCACTTCGGGGAGAATGTGGCTGCTCAGAACCACCGTCTGTTCCCGGCCCAGTTCCTGGATCAGGCCGCGAGTTTCGACCACCTGTATCGGGTCTATGCCGATAGTGGGCTCGTCGAGCACCAGCACTTCCGGCTCGTGGAGAATAGCCTGGGCGATGCCCACTCGCTGCCGGAAGCCCTTGGAAAGTTTGCCAATGAGCGTTTTACGGTAATCGCCCAGCCGGCAAACGTCGATCACGTCTTCGGTGCGCCGGCGAATCTGCCGGCCGTTCATCCGACGCAGGGTCCCCATGTATTTGAGGTAGTTGGTGACGGTCATCTCAGTGTGCAACGGCACTGATTCCGGCAGGTAGCCCACACGTTTGCGGACTTCCAGAGACTTTTCAACCACGTCGAACCCGTCCAGAGTCACCGAGCCGCGAGTGGGCGGCATAAACCCCGTCAGGATGCGCATGGTAGTGGTCTTGCCGGCGCCGTTGGGACCCAGGAAGCCGAGAATCTCACCCCGCCGCACCGTGAAGTTCACGTTTTCAACCGCGGGCATGGGGCCATAATAATGTGTCAGATCCCGCACCTCGATCATTGCGTCCTCTGCGGCGAGTTCATTGGCAGGGGAACCGTTGTTGGCGATGGATTCAGCGTTCATGGGAATGTCCGGTCATGGATTGCGTTGAGGCCGGGTCGCCGGCTACCGACGATTGACATACGTTGCCGCCGGGGAAGCGGATTGCCACACCGACGGTTTCGGGTTACGCGGGCGAAATTTTGCTTTGAATTGCAGTGCGGGCTATGATATTCTATACGCCGCTTTTTCACAAGACGGCGCAGCCCCGTCCAACGGGGCTTATTTTTTCGCCAGGGGCTGACGGGCAGAATGCACTTGATTATCGACGGGTTCGGTGGGGACGCCGAAATGATGTGGGACACGGAACGGCTGCGGGCATTTCTGGATGAGTACCCGGCGAATCTGGGAATGACCAGGATAACCGAGCCTGAAGTCCTGGAATATCATGGCCCCAACCCTGGCGACAGCGGCATCTCCGGCTTCGTTATCATCGCCGAGAGCCATATCAGCGTGCATACGTTTCCGCATCGCGACTACGTGAACATCGACCTGTTTTCGTGCAAGACCTTTGATCACGAGCAGGCCCTGGCCGACGCCCGTTCGCTATTCGATTTGACACAGGTCAAGACCTGGCTGCTGGATCGCGGGCTGGAATGGACCAACGCTCGGCAGGGCGCCGCCGAAACCCACCGGCAGCGTTCCGTATTGCAGGCGGTCGGCTCCGGTTCGCCGGCGGTCTGACGCAGTAACGTGAGCGGATTCCCGGCTCCGACAACTCCCGCCAACTTCCTGGCCCTGCCGCCGGACCAGTCGGCCCTGGGAACCGCGTCCGCCGTCCTGATTCCCGTCCCAATAGACAGCACCACGTCCTTTCGCAGCGGAGCAAGGTACGGGCCGGCGGCGATTATCGCAGCTTCTGCCGCTCTGGAAGACTATGATCTGGAGTTGGACATTGACGTGGCGGAGTTGGGTATCCACACCTCGCCCGCGCTTGAACCCCATGTCGGCGATCCCGAGCAAATGGCCGCCCGCGTGAGGCAAGCTGTCGCTCATTATCAGTCCATGGGGAAACTCACCGGCGTAATTGGAGGCGACCACTCTGCCGCAATCGGGTCCGCGCTGGCCTGCCTTGACCGTTTTCCCGACCTTTCCGTCCTGTACATCGACGCCCACGCCGACCTGCGCGATGAATACCAGGGCACCGCATGGGGGCATGGATCGGCAGCCCGCCGCATTGCCGAACGCTGCCCTGTGTCGTTGGTGGGCGTCCGCACGCTGGCGATGGAGGAAAAGACCCACATCGATCAAGCGGGCCTACGTGTATGTTACTGGCCACCGCAAAGCGACGACCGCTTGGATGACGTAATCGCCGGGCTGGAGCGTCAAGTGTACGTCAGCGTTGACCTGGACGCCTTGGATCCGTCGGAAATGGCGGCGGTGGGCACGCCGGAGCCCGGCGGAATGCGCTGGTTGGAATTGGTCGGCCTGCTGAGGCAGGTCGCAGAGCAGCGCCAGATCGTGGGATTCGACGTGTGCGAGCTGGCGCCCAACGAAGGCCCGGCAGCCCACAGCTACACTGCGGCCAAGCTGGTGTACAAGCTGATTGCTTACGCTGCCACGGGCGTTTCTTGACAACGCCGGCGGCCCGACAATACAATCCCGGCACTTTGCGCACGCCTGCGCTACCATAGTTAACCACGACCGCTGCCCAACGCAGCCGGAGGAATCCCATGCCAAACGAATGGCCCACAGTGCACTATAAAGAGGAAGGCATGCGTGAAGGCATGCAGATCGAGGACGCCAACATCTCGGTGGACGACAAGGTTGAGCTCCTCGACATGCTGTCAGAAACCGGCTTGCAAAGCATCGTAGTCGGCTCTTTTGTCAGTCCCCGATGGACGCCCCAGATGGAGCGCATCGACGAGATCGTTACCAAGTTCACGCCCAAGGCCGGCGTAACCTACACCGCCCTGGCGCTGAACGCCCGCGGCGTGGAGCGCGCCCGCGCCTATTCGCCCCCGCTGACCATAGAGCGGGACGCCTATCCCCGCCTGTCTTGCCACCTGTGCGACGTGTTCGCGCGACGCAACACCAACCGCAGCCAGATGCAGGAGATGGAGCGGTGGCCGGCCATCATTGCCCAGGCGCAGGAGATGGGCATCACCGAGGCCGGAATCGGATGCAACGCCTCCTGGGGTTCCAACTTCCTCGGCGAGTTCCCGGTGGACAGCCTGATGACCCTGTTTGAATACCAGCACGGCCTTTGGGACGAGGCGGGCATTCAGGTAAAGAGCTGTTCCATGGGCGACCCCATGAGCCACTGCACGCCGGCCAAGGTTGAAGAGAGCATCGTCCGCGTCAAGGAGCGCTGGCCGGAGATCAACCACTTCCGCCTGCACCTGCACAACGGCCGCAACATGGCCATCGCCTCCGCCTACGCCGCCATGCGTGTTCTCGGCCCTGAGGATACC
The DNA here is from genome assembly GCA_965207025.1 of Dehalococcoidia bacterium. Taxonomy (GTDB): domain Bacteria; phylum Chloroflexota; class Dehalococcoidia; order Lucifugimonadales; family UBA3495; genus Bin87. Next base: position 1,005,583 of record OZ242258.1, read on the forward strand.
CTTGAGCTGGACGGCACCATCGGCGGATTCGGCGGTTGCCCGTACTGCGGCAACGGGCGCGCCACCGGTATGGCCCCCACCGAAGACCTGCTCCACATGATGGAAGATATGGGTATCCCCACCGGCGTTGACATCGAGAAGCTGATCGATTGTGTATGGGCCGCCGAGCGTATCATTGGACGGGAATTGTACGGTCACGTGTCCAAGGCCGGCCCGCGCCCTCGCGCCAGCGCCGGCAACCTGTACGACATCAACATGCCCTTCGTGGAAACCCTGGAACAGGCCACCCACTTCAAGAAGGGTGAGCAGATGTACGAAGGCGGGCTGTACCCGTACCGCGAACCGGTCACCAGCCCGTACCGCGAGCGCGTGGACCAGGGCCTGCCCGCCTTTGGTGAAGCTCCCAACGAATTCCCCTGGAACGAAGACTGGCTCCCTAAAGCCGAAAGCTAAACCCCTGAACCGGCCACAAAAAAGTAGGGGCGGGTTTCAAACCCGCCCCCATCTATTGGCGTCCGGTCAGATTGCAACTATGCCGACGTGCAGGCCACGCTGATGGTGTTCATCGCGGTGTCCGGCAACTGGTCGGTGGACCAGTTCGCTCCGCCATCGTGGGTGCCAAAGACCTGGCCGCGGCGCGTGCAGAAATAGACCTGCGACGGGTCCTGGCGATTCACCGCCACGCCAAACGTAGTGCTGCCCGGGCTGATGCCCTGGTCGAAGCGCTCCCACGTGTCGCCCAGGTTGGTAGTTCGCATCACGCCGCCCTGCTCGCTGCCGAAGTTCATGCCGACGCAGGCGTACAGCGTGTTGGGATCGCTGGGATCACGCACCACGCCACGGGAGTACATGATATCCGAGAACCGGCCGAACTCGCAGTCCTGCCAGGACGCGCCCCGGTCAGTACTGCGCCACACCCCGGTCCGGTTGGAAATCAGCACCGAGTTGGAGTCCGCGCCACCGACGGCCACGCCGTGCAGGTCCAGCAGGTCAACGTCGCCGGCGAACTCGCTGTTGCGGATCGTCCAGGTGTGGCCGCCGTCGGTGCTGCTGGCCGCTCCGCCGACTTCAAGGGCCGCGTACATGTTGTTGGGGTTGCCAGCCTCAATGTCGATCCCCAGGATTCGCATGGCGAAGGCCATTTGCACCTGGGCGGGGTTGGACACCGTGGCAATGTGCGACCAGTTTTCGCCGCCGTCCTCGCTCTTGAAGACTTCCGCCCCCTCGGTGCCGGCGAACATGATGCTGGAGTCGTTGGGATGGAACCTGATGGACCAAACCACCCGGCCCTCGGTCATATTCATGCGCTGCCAGTGGTCGCCGCCGTCGGTGCTGCGATAGATGCCGCGCTGGGTTCCACAGAATATGGTGCGGGGGTCGTTCGGGTGGATGGCGATGGCGCGGGCCTGGGTGGCGGGTGCCAGACCGTCGGTTAGCAGGTCCCAATGGGCGTCGCCAGCCGCCTTGCGGTACAAACCGCTGGCTTCAGCGCCCACGTAAACGATAGTGTTGGCCATGGTGGTGCCTCCTTCATCTAGTCGTCGGTATGGTGGATGTTAGCGACATTTCAGCAGACCCTAAGATAGATGTCAAACCTATTCCCGCTCTGACTGCCCGCTGGCCACCGCGAGGGTCACACACCAAACCGACTCCGCTCCGGCTCTCTTGAGAACCGACGCACATTCCGAAAGGGTGCTTCCGGTGGTTGCGACGTCGTCCACCAGGATGAATCGACCGCCGGCAGCGTCACAATCCGGCAGGAGGGCGACGCTTCCTGCCACGTTGCGCGAGCGCAGCGTCGGATCAATGATGCTGGCCTGGGGAACCGCATGGCGGGAGCGGATCAGGACGTTTTCCTGGTATTGAAGTTTGCACCGTTCGGCCATGCGGCGACCCAGCAGTTCCGCCTGGTTGTAGCCGCGTTCCCGGCGGCGAGAACGGTGCATGGGGACGGGGACGACCGTATCTCCCGGTACGGGGTTGGCGTTCAGATAGGCAACCAGGAGGTCTCCGAGCTGTGCTGACCCCGCTTTGACTCCACCGTATTTCAGGGCCAAGATGGCTTGTCGGATTGGACCGGCGTATCGGTACGGGGTGCGAACGCCGTCGAACCACCTTTCGAATGCGGAGCACCTTTCACAGCGCGCGAAATCGCCGGGGGTGGAGCATATTTTGCAGTAAGGCGATTCTAGGAGAGGTAAGTTCGCCGCGCATTTGTCGCAAATGACGTTGCCTGACGCGCCGCAGGACACGCACTCCATCGGGAACAGGGCGTCCAGCAACCCGCGCCCGGCTTGCGCCGCGAGATCGCGGAAGAGACTGGCACCTGGAAGCAAGGACGTTTTCAAGGCAAACGCGAGCAGTCGTCGGGCATGGAGCGTTTTCGCCGGATGATCTCGGCGTCTCGCGGAAATGCCAGGTTCGGCAGCGCGTCTGGGGCGAAAAAACCGAGGTCGAGGCACTCGGGTCCGGCGATTAGCTCCCCGCCGGTCTCGGTTGCCGAGTAGGCCACGACCACCACTGGATGTTGCGCCTGAGAGAACACCCCGATCAACTCGGCTGTAACCACCTGCAATCCCGTTTCTTCGTAAACCTCTCGGGCTGCCGCCTCTTCTACCAATTCCCCCCGGTCCACGTATCCGCCCGGCAGACTCCAGAGGCCGTATCCGGTAGGCATCGCCCGTTGAACAAACAGTATCCGCCCGTCGCGCTCAACTACGCACGTCGCCGCCAGCTTGGGGTCGTAATACACCACCCGGCCGCAATTGGGACAAACCGGGCGTACCTGCCCCTCGTTCTCCCGTAGGACCAAGCGCGTTCCGCATGATGCACAGAACTTGTCGTCAGGGGACACGACTATCCATCCCTGTGGTTGACATAAACTCACACGGTTGCGCTATCGAGAAGTCCGGCAACCACATCCCAGGTTGGCATGGAGTCTTGCGCCCCAACGCTTGTCACCGCCAAAGCGCCAGCGGCGCATCCCCATCGAACCGCTTCAGCCAAAGGACTCCCTTGCGATAAGGCAACGGCCATGGCCCCGTTGAACGCATCTCCGGCAGCAACCGTGTCCACGGCGGTAACGGGGAAAGAAGGGACGTGTCCGCAGCGCTTCCCATCGGACCAATACGCGCCCAGCGCACCCAACTTAATCACGGCAGAGCCTACACCGCGATTCAGCAGCTCATCCGCCGCTGCCGCCGCGCCGCTCAGATCGGCGATGGGGTGGCCCACCAGCGCTTCGGCTTCCGTTTCGTTGGGGGTGATGACTGAGACGTGCCGGTAAAATTCCGCCGGGACGGGCCGCACTGGGCCGGGATCCAAAATCACCGCAACACCTTGGGTGGCCGCCAGCGCGGCCACCCGCAGCGACAAATCCACCGAAACCTCCAGTTGCAGCAACACGGCGGATACGTCGGGCAACAGGCCGGCGATGATGTCAAATTCCGCTTCGCCGCAAGTGTCGTTGGCTCCCAGCACCTGGACGATACGGTTCTGACCGCCCTCGCCCACACTGATGACTGCGATGCCGGAACTGACGCCCTCGCTGACGCCCACCGCCCTGGTTTCAACCCCTGCGGATTGCAATAGCTCGATGAGCTGGGGGCCGAACATATCGTTGCCAACGCGCCCGACCATCACTGACCGCGCGCCCATGCGAGCCGCCGCCACGGCCTGGTTGGCTCCTTTGCCGCCGGCGTAGGTGACGAACTGCCGTCCCACAACGGTTTCACCGTCGGCCGGCAGGCGGTCGGAAAAGGTGACCAGGTCCATGTTGATGCCGCCCAGAGACAGGATCAGCGGCCGGCTTCCGACTGTTGCCATCGGGTACGATACTCTACATAACGATAATTCGCGCTCACGCTACCACTTGGAAATGCGCTCGTCAACGTACTCCAGACCCCCATGCTATAATCCCGCAAACTACGAAAAAGCGAGGACTGGACGATGCCTCAGCCCCTGGAAAACATCAAGGTCGTTGACCTCACCCGTACCCTGGCCGGCCCCTTTTGTACTCAAAACCTGGCCGACATGGGCGCCGACGTCATCAAGATTGAAGAACCTAACGACGGCGACGAGACCCGCAAGTGGCCGCCCATCTGGAACGGCGAAAGCACTCAGTTCCTGTCGTTCAACCGCAACAAGCGCAGCCTGTCGGTCAACCTCAAATCCGAGGAAGGCTTGAAGATTGTCAAAACGCTGGCCAAGGAAGCCGACGTGATGATTGAAAGCTTTCGCGCCGGCACCCTGGCGCGCATGGGCCTCGGCTACGAGGACATTAAGGCCATCAACCCCGACATAGTTTATTGCACCATTTCGGGTTACGGGCGCACCGGACCCATGGCGAACAAACCCGGTTACGACCTGATTATCCAGGCGTACAGCGGCCTGATGCACCTGACCGGCGAACCCGACGGACCGCCGCAACGGGTCGGATTCTCACTGGTGGACCTGTTCACGGGGATGCTGGCCTACGGGTCCATCGTCACCGCCTTGTATCATCGAGACAAGACCGGCGAGGGTCAGCTGATCGATACGGCGCTGCTGGATGGGCAGGTGGCCGCCATGAGCTACCACGCGACTGGATTCATCGGCACCGGCATTGAGCCCCACCGCCTTGGCTCCGGACACCCCAGCCTGGTTCCCTACCAGAGTTTCCAGGCCTCCGACGGCTTTTTCATCCTGGGGGTAGCAAACCCGAACCTTTGGGAACGGTTCTGCAACGCTATCGGCCATCCCGATTTGAAGGACGACCCCAAATACGCGACCAATCCTGACCGCGTGGCCCACCGCGCTGAACTGGTGGCCCACCTCAACAACATTTTTTCCGACAACACCATCGCCCATTGGGTCAGGGTCATCGACGAAGCCGGGGTCCCGGTAGGTCCGATCAACAAAACGTCGGACGTGGTGGCCGATGAGCAGGTCAAGGCCAGGGAGATGTTCCTGGAGATGAACCACCCCAAGGTGCCGGACCTCAGGGTGCCCAACTCCCCGATCAAACTGCGGGGCACGCCGGCCGAATTGCGCAGGGTTCCGCCGGCGCTGGGAGAACACAACGAGGAAGTGCTGGCGGAATTGGGTTACGACGCCGAGGCGTTCGCCAAGCTCCTGGAATCCGGAGCGGTTGGAGAGCCTGGCAAGGAGATCAGCGGGGTCGGTGCTCACTGATTCACGTTGGTTCGCACAAGGCGCGTTATGTTGTGTTCAGGCGTGGTTTTGGCGCCTTTTTGACATAACGTACCCATATAGCGAAGATAGGCGGCGATTCGTTCGCCGCCTCTTTTGGTTCGCCGCGCTCCCTGTGTACCGGATCTGCCGGCATCCCACGGTTTTAGTACCGTCATTCCGGCGAAAGCCGGAATCCAAACAGCCCCAATCATCCTGTATTTCCTGCATATTGCGGTAAGGGAAAAAAATAGTGACACTACGCCGTTGCGCCTACCCTGCAAACCGGTCTATCCTGAATATGTCTAGGCAAACAGCTGTTTCAATCACAATCTCCAAAAGGCAGGATTTCGCTTCGACGGCCAACCCCGTCAGTACCAAAATCGCAACCGGCCCAGGTGGCAACCGCCGCTCAAAGACCTGACTCCTCACCGGCAATGCCCCACTGGTGTCCCTGGGACTGTCCGAGCCCGCGCGTAGGCGCGTCCTAACCCGACGCCTCGAGTACACGGAAAGTAGGTCAAATAGTTGCGTACCAACCCGGCCGTATGCTGACCACGAAGCGAAGTCCTGCCTCTCGCCAACACAACCGCTCATCCTGAGCCTGTCGAAGGACCAAGGAGAAAGCCCACCAAACACCGGATGTAGGGGCGAATGATTATTCGCCCCTGCTCATCCTGAGCCTGTCGAAGGATCGACCAAAATCCTGTGCATCCATAGTAAAAGCCACCCCGGTCTCTGCAAGGAGTTCCGCCCGTTGCCGTATCGGGCAGGCCGGGCTATAATATCCCTTGAGTCGCGCTGGGGCGGTTAGCTCAGCGGTTAGAGCGCCTCGTTCACACCGAGGAGGTCGGAGGTTCAAATCCTCCATCGCCCACCATACCCGCCACAGCGAAAGGCTCTTTACAACGGAAAACCACCAGGCCGAGGTGGCGAAACGGCAGACGCGCTGCGTTCAGGGCGCAGTGTCCATTAGGACGTGTGGGTTCAAATCCCTCCCTCGGCACCATGTATTTTCCGACGCGCGCTTGTAGCTCAGTGGATAGAGCGCTGCCCTGCGGAGGCAGAGGTCGTGAGTTCGAATCTCGCCAAGCGCGCCATTTCTATGCCCTTTCGTTGTATGCTTTTCGATGAATATGGGCGGTTAGCTCAGATGGTTAGAGCGTCTGCTTTACACGCAGAAGGCCGGGGGTTCGAGTCCCTCACCGCCCACCACCAGGCCGGAAATCGTTCAGCAATTTCATGATGGAGCACATGGGCATACGGTGGGGCTACGTCTTCCTGCGCGCGCCAAGCGTCCTCAGCGGGGAAGACCGGGATAAGCTGATGACCACTGCCGTCGAGATGTACCTGGCCGGCGAGGAAGAGCGGGACGTCGAGAGCGTAGGTTTCGAGGGCCGGGTGTACACCGAGCGGCGTTTCGAGATGCTGGGCGAATTCGGCGGCCAGCGTTTCGACGTGGAACTGGAAACCGCCCAGGGCCGGGACACGGGCACGTTCCTGGTCAACGAGCAGACCACCGGATTCGGCGGCGGGGGATTCTCCCGCAACTGAATGTGCCACCTCTCCGTCATCCCCGCATTACCTCTCCGTCATTCCCGCGAAAGCGGGAATCCAGCGGGGCGGCGGCAGCAATGTGGTATATTAGCCGAAACCTCCACGCGGCAGCCGGGCAGAGAGGCCGTCCATTATGCCTGAGGAACTTTTCACCTTCACCGACAAACCCGAGGCCAACTACCTGGTCGCCGGATGGCGCCGCCAGTGGTCCAACGGTGGCCGCATTTCTAGTGGGCTCCCTCGCTACCTGATCGAGAAGAACGGCGGCCGTCAGATCGGCCAGATGACGGAATACGTCAACCGTATGTGCTACCCCTTCCAGGTGGCCGGCACCCACGACGCCTTCCGACCTGCCGCAGCGTTTCATGAAGGTTTGCCCAGCTCGGCGATGACCCGGCAGAACGCCTTTTATGAGATCGGCAGCGGCCTGTTGGTCTTCCTTGGGGAAGAACCCTGGTACCGGCTGGACATCTATTCCGAGGCGTTTTTCAACGCCATCAAGGACCTGGGAATCCAGCAAACCGTGGCAGTGGAAGGGGTCAACGGACCGGCTCCGCCCGATTTGGAAAGGCGGATTACCTGCGTGTATTCCCAGCCGGAAATGCGCGAACAATTGGAACGCTACGGGGTCCAGTTCTCCAGCTACGGCAGCCGGGGCCGGCAGGGGCCGACCATCGGGATGGCCCTGGTGTCAATGGCCCACTATCAATACCCGGACGTCCAGATGTTCCGCATGGGGGCGATGGCTCCCATGTACCCCTTCATGACCAGCAACAACAACCAACTGGGCATCACCCAGGATCACCGGGCCTACTACGACATTCTGCGCCGATTGCGGTCTCTCTTCAGCATAGAAATGGACCTTTCCGAGCTGGAGCAGATGGGCAGCCGGGAGTCCCAGGAATTGCTGGACAACCTTGAACGATTGGGCAGCACCAACAACGAAGCGAAACAGATCATCGATCAGGTTCGCTTGGACTATCAGTACACTCCCTTTGTGGAGCCGGTGGATCTGGACCCGGCCCTGGATCAGGCCCTGGAGAACATCCTGCGCGATATTGGAGGTCCCGACAACGATCCCCGATGATGCGCGGAGTCGGTCACACCACTGGCCAGGGCGAATCGAATTTCACGGCGGCGCGTTTGATGAGCGCGTCGCCTTTTCGTTGCACGTCGGCCACCAAATCCGCCTCGTCCACGAAGCGAGCCTGATGGTTTTCAACCACGACACGCCCATTGACCATCACCGTATGCACGCTGCGTCCGTCGGCGTTGTACACGAGGTTGTTTACCGGGTTGTGCAGGGCTGCCCATTCCGACCGCCGGGTGTCGAACAAGACCAGATCGGCGGCTTTGCCCGGTTCGATGGAACCGATTATGTCATCCATCCCCAACGCTGCCGCGCCTCTGATGGTGCCAAGTTCGAGCGCGGTTTCGGCCGGGATTATGCCGACGTCGCCGCGGCCGTCTTTGTACAACACAGCCGCCAGATATACGGAGCGCAGCGTTTCGAGCAGGTTGGAGTTGTTCCCCGCATCGGTACCAAGGCCCACGACGGCGCCGTACTCCAGCAGTTCAGGCATCAGGCCCTGTTGGGTCATGCGGGCGCCGCCCTTGATGGCGGCCGTCGGGCACATCACGACCGCTGCTCCACGCTCTCCAATCAGCCGCGCTTCATCGTCGCCGATGCCCAGGCAATGGGCCAGCGTCATCCCGGGTGTCAGTACGCCCAGACGATCCAGGTATTCGGTGGGAGTGCAGCCATGGGTTTCGGCGCAGTGCTGGATCCAGCGAGGGCCGTTGTTGTAGTGGAGGGTGGATCTGGTTCCGTGGGATTCGGCGATGGCGTGGGTCGCCGCCAGCAACTCCGGGGAACAGAACTCTGAGGAGAACGGCATTGCCCAAGCCGTTACGAGACCATCCAGCTCACCGTGGTAGCGGCCAACTGCGTCTTCCGTCAGGCGTATGGCATCGTCGGTGTCGTACAGAGGCAGGTTCAGTGGGTTGGCTCGATCCTGGACGTTTCGGCCAACGATGATGCGGCAACCCGACCGGCGGTAGGCGTCGAGGCAGATGTCGAGGTGGGTAGTGGTTCCAGGATCCAGGAGGGTGGTGGTTCCGTATTTGAGGAGTTCCGTGATGGCCAGCAGGGAGGTTGAGTATTCATCCTCCGGAGTCATAGCAGCCTGTAGCCGAAAGACGTTGGGAAGATAGTCTGCTCCCAGGTTATCGGGGAACAGTCCCCGCACGGCGTGGGCATAGCTGATGTGCATGTGCCCGTTGACGAACCCGGGAGTTACCACCATTCCGGCGGCGTCGATCACGGTGTCAACCGCTACTCCTTCCAATTCGGCTGCCTTAGCGACGTTACTGATTTGAGTACCGGAAATGACGATGGCCCCGTCAGCGATGATGCGACGTTCGGGGTCCATCGTTACGACGTACCGGGCGTTTTCGATCTTGATGGTCGGCTGGGACATATTCACTCCACGCAGCTGACGCCGGCTTGAATCAGTCGGTCCAATCTCGGAATCCCCAACGGTTGAAGGAGGTCACTTCCGAAGGCGGGCGGCGGGTGGTCGGGCCGAAGCTGCCTCTCGGATAACCCACAGGGGTAAGGCAAATCATCTCTGCATATTCTGGAAGGCCCAGTATTTCGCGCACTTCATCCTCTTTCCGATTGAGCACGGTGGTGATGCGGGTGCCCAGTCCGAGGGCACGGCCGGCCAGGAACAGGTTCTGGATGGCCGGCCAGATGGAAGCGGCGTGGCGACCGCGATCTATGGGTTGACCTTGCTGGTATCCGCTGCCACGTGAGTGGTCTGCGCAAACTACGATCATCGCCGGGACTTCGGGCATATGATGGGCCAGGTAACGGGCGTGGCGGTACACGCGGGACTCGGTGGGTGACGGTTCCCAGCCCATGGCGTCCAACCAGGTTGTCTTGTAAAGCTCGCCCAACTGTTGCAGGGTTTCGGGATCGTTGACTACCACAAACTCCCAGGGTTGGGTGTTGCCGCCGTTGGGGGCGCGAACGGCAGCGTCGATCATCTGCTGCAGCGCGCCTTGGGGCACAGGATCAGGCTTGTACCGAGTAATCTGGCGCTGGCTGTAAATCGCTTCAAACAGGTCAATCTGGCTGTCCATAATTTTCTCCCCCTTGGCGACGTGTCCTATTGATTGCCGCATTATAGACTTTCCGAACTCTGAAGGTTCACTGAGACAGTGCAATCAGCACGACTCCGACAACAATCAGAACCGCGCCCAAGACGCGGCCGCGAGTCACCCACTCTTTCAGGACAATGGCTCCCAGTACCAACGCGAACAGAGAACCTACCTCTCGAACGGGCGCTACAAAACTCACGTCGGTGATGCTCATCGCGGTCAACACGAGACCGTAGGCCAGGAACAGCAGCGCCGACGCGACGATCACGCTCCGCCACGCCCCGCGCCACTCTTGGACTATCCCGGCGACCCCGTAGTTGCGGATTATGTAAGGCAACCATCCGGCGGCAACTCCCGCAGTCATCAGGTACAGGTAAAGGAAGGGGCTAACGTGCGCGACACCGCGCTTGTCCACGATGGTGTACAGGGAGATACAGAGACCCGTGAGGAGGGCGTAGCCCAACCCCGGTAAGTTCGCAAACAGAGTAGCCCTCGTCGTGAACTGTCGCAGTTGTCCCCACCACGCCGTCGTATAGATGCCCACTACAACCGAGCCAATGCCCACCCATGCCATCGGCGTAACGGTTTCTCCCAGCGAGAAAACCGCTAGTATCGGGACCAAGCCGGGGCCGAAACCTCGCGCGATTGGATAAACCAGCGAGAGATCGCTGCGGGCGAGGCTGCGGCCGAGGAACAGGAAATAACAGATGTGCAGCAGGATGGTGGCAATTATGTACCAAACACCCACAACGTCGAAGGTAGTACGCAACGCCAACACCACGGCAATGGGGAGCGCTCCAAAAACGCCGAACCCCGACAGCCACCAGGCGAAAACCTCCTGCCGTTGCGCTTTCTTCAGGAGCAGGTTCCAGGTGGCATGGGCGGCAGCCGAAGCCAGCACCAGAACCAATGCCAACGCGGTGGTTGAGTCCTGCATGGCATGAACCTACGGCTTCATATAAAGAAACGCCGACGCGGATGGGTGCGTCGGCGACGACATCAATGGTGGCGCATAGGGGATTCGAACCCCTGATCTCCGCCTTGAGAGGGCGGTGTCCTGGGCCGCTAGACGAATGCGCCAGATAATGAACCGGAGCACAGGCTTCGGCTGGTCAATTATAGCAAACTCCGACCGGCCTGCAAGCGAGTTTGCTAAACTGGTCCGCGAATCGGAGTTCGGGAGAGGCCAATTGAAACCAGGAAAATTAGCGCCGGAGTTGCTGACGGAGCTGCTGCCCGATGTAGGAACCCATGACTCGAGAGTGCTGGTAGGCCCTGCTGTAGGTGAAGACTGCGCAGTAGTCGAAATGGGTGACCGTTTGCTGGTGGCCAAGTCGGACCCGATCACCTTCGCCGCAGAGCGAGCGGGTTGGTACGCGGTGCAGGTGAACGCGAACGATATCGCCTGCGCCGGAGCAGAGCCGAAATGGTTCATGCCTACGTTGTTGATGCCAGAGCACTTTACTCCGGAAGATGTTCGGGCGTTGTTTCGGGACATTGCCAGCGCTTGTTGGGAATTGGGAGCGACCGTGATCGGCGGCCACAGCGAGATTACCCTCGGAATCGACCGGCCCATTGTGGCCGGGACCATGCTGGGGGAACTGTTGAGCCGCGAGGAACTGATCACCACCTCTGGCGCTCGCGACGGGGACAGTATCGTGCTCACGACCGGAGTGGCTATCGAAGGGACTGCGATATTGGGCATGGAATGCGCTGATGATCTGAGAACTGCGGGAATAGATGCACCCACCATCGAGAAGGCGGCAGGATATTTGCTGGAACCCGGTATCAGCGTAGTTAGAGCAGCGCGGGCATTATGCACTTCCGTGCGTGTCCACAGTTTGCATGACATCACGGAGGGAGGGATCGTCACCGCGCTGCGGGAAGTCGCTGCGGCGTCCAACCTGGGAGTCGTTTTTGAGGCGGAGAGTACGCCGGTACTCTACGAGTGCGAGGCAATCTGCGCCGTGTTAGGTATCAACCCGATGGGGTTGCTGGGTTCCGGAGCACTGTTGGCGACTATGTCTTCGATAGATACGCCGAAAGCGTTGAGGGCTCTGGACGCAATTGGCGTGAATGGTTGGGAAATCGGCCAAATGATTGAAAAAGAAGACGGCATGTGGTTGATTGACCGCACAGGGGAAAACGCGATGCCTGAGTTCAAAAGGGACGAACTGGCTCGATACCTGGATGAACGCAAGGAGACAATCGCCTGAGGGTCGCCGGATATTCACAGCTACCTAAAGGGGAGGTGCCGTCAGTTGTACTGGCGGCGCTTAATGCTACATGTTGCTTCTCAGGTGGTGGGGTTTTGGCTGGAAGATGCGAATAGTCAATCTGCGAGATACAGATTTATGCAATCGCGGAGTTGGGCAAGCGTGATATTTGAGCCGGTTATGGTGATCGAAACTTTTTTGCCGCGCACCGTTTCCGGATGACGGACGGCACCAGCCAACGCGGTAGCGCCGGCGCCTTCGGCCAAGGTGTGGGCTTTTTCAACCAGCAATGCGACCGCGCGTTTTACGTCGTCTTCGCCGACCAGCAGGAAATCGTGGAGCCGGTGGCGCATGATTTGTTGCGGCAATTCATATCCCACCGCAGTTGCCGTGCCCTCGACCCAGGTTTGCATGGGGGCAGATACCAACTGACCTTGTTGCCATGAGAGATATGCCGCGGGAGCGGCCTCCGACTGTACAGCCACCACCTTAATGGCGGGATTGACGGCGCCGGTAACGACGCACGCCCCTGAGACGCCGCTGCCCCCGCCGATGGGGAGCATCATCACCTCAACGTCGGGCAGGTCCTCGATGATCTCGAGGCTGGCGGTGCCGACGCCGGCAATGAGGGCCGGTTCATTGACCGGGTGAACGTACCGATACCCCTCCTCGTGGGCCAGCCGTTCGCAATGCTCTCGGGCCTCGTCGAAGTTGGCCCCGTGGAATATCAGCTGAGCGCCCAAGGCCTCCATCGACGCCACCTTGTTAGGGTTGGCGTCAATCGGCAGGCCGATCAGAGCTCGAGCACCGAACATACGGCAGGCGCTGGCGATGGACTGACCGTGATTGCCGCTGCTGGCAGTTATCACGCCGCGCGCCCGTTCCTCCTCGGACATACTCGCCAACAGGTTGATGCCGCCTCGCGACTTGAAGGCTCCCAAGGGCAAATGCTCTTCGTGCTTCAGGTACACCTCCGCATCGAGAAGTTCGCTGAGAGGGTCGGAGTGGGTAAGCGGGGTTTTTGGGAAATAGGACGTGATAGTTGCCCTGGCTTGCAGCACATCACGCAAGGTGGGGATGTTCACAACAGAGACTCCGATGGTGGGGATTAGCGATGATCACGCACGGGGGAGATTAGGCAACGGTTGTACGGGTGTCAACTTCGGCGGTAGCCGGATCCCTCATTTTGGAAAGATGTATCGATAGATGGCATAAATGTAAACCATTGCCGTGTACCCGGTCAGTGCACTGCAATTTCGAGTACACGGCTGACCGGCGCATTGCACGTGCAATTCAGTGTTGTAAATGTAATGAAGTTCATGGCAGGACATATCCATGTACTAAGTAGTGCGCGTCAGGCAATGTACCCAGCAAGGCGCAGCGGCAACCTGATTCAACCTTTAGTGCACGCTGTTGTTGCGTGTAACGTTCGTGCGACTCGAAGTAGTGGGGCACGGCACCTGTTTGTACCGTCGGCTCGGCGGAGTTGGATGTGCCTTTCCAGTAGAATTGCATTTGTTCCACTTACATGCATCTGTTCAAAGGGTAGCCCGTCTCTGAAGTACAATCAGGGCGTTGTATCGGAATTACATTTATTTTGCCCCCTAGTGGTCCCGGAGTAGCGCGGGACCACAAACCGCACAGAGCTTTCCAGAGAGGCGAATCTTCGGGCGCCGGAGATCGATCGCGCATGGGCTGAGGGTGGCTGAGCGGGTAGCGGCCAAGACCGGCAAAATCGCCGAAAATTGGAGAAACTGGTTGCAGGAATTCTAGAAGTGGGTGGCCCGTTATGGGACAATATGGTCGTAACAAGTCATGTTCTAAAAGATTATAAAAAATCTCTTAGAATATTTTATTTCTGGTCTTGACATCAGTTGAGATTCTCGCTAATTTGCAACGTGTAAGGAATGAAAGCAACAGAATGCAACCCGATGGATCGCTGATCAACGAGTGCATCGGAATCTAGTGCACACCGGAGGTGTACTGTGGCACGGAAAACGAAATTGATGCTGCGCGTAGAAAAGGAATTCGACCAGCCGTTGGAGAGGTTGTTGCCTGCGCTGGTGAACGATCAAGGTCTTACTGCGACGGCCGACACCCTCGGCGTAAGCAAGGCGACGCTCGGCTACTGGATGCTGAAGCTGGGAATCAATGTCCGGCGAGTCGCGCTGGCTCCAGGGGAAGTGCTGGAGGTCAAGCGCATCAACCAGTGAAACTACGCCGCAAGTTCTGGTGGCACAGACTTCGGCGCAGCGCGGCCAACCGGCGGGTCAAAGGCGAGCTGATCCGCGGGGGGCTAGTCCATCGTTCGCGCGATGGACAACAAGACGCCCCGGCCGGTGGCAATGGCCGGGGCGTCCTGTTTCCGGGCATATGAGACGAATCAGCCGTTGAAAATGTCCTCCGGGAGGAAAGCGGAGACGGTTACATTAGGAAGGTCAACGATGTTGCTGACGCGGAGATCGACGGCCACGCTGGAAATTATGTAAGCCTGCTGTGTGGTCCACCCACGTTCCTGGAGCAGCGCGATCATGTTGAGCAGAGCGTTACGGGCCGCCAACGTGAGGCTCTGCAAGCCCTCCTGGGTGCCGTCGGGGTGGATGGGGTAGCCGACGGTGGCGATGAAATTGCGCGGCGCGGCCCACTCCGGTGGAAGGAAGTAGTCCGGGTGGGCGTAGCGCGGCATGGTTATGTTGTGTCGCGCGGCCTGGCCCTTGTGGATGTTGAACCGGACGGTGCAGGTGGCGCCCATTTCGATGGCGGTGATGCAGACCTCGCCGTCGCCCTGGGCGAAATGGCCGTCGCCGGCGGAGTAAAGGCCGCCGGGCACTGCGACGGGGATGAAGAGTCGGGAACCGGTGGTGATCTGTTTGGCGTCGATGTTGCCGCAGTTCTCGCGAGGCGGGAGCGTCCGTAGGCCCTCGTTGGCGGTCCGGCCGCCGGCGGGCACGGCATCCTCCGGGTCCGGGGGCGCGGCGGTACCGCCACGGTTGACCCAATCGGCCTCGCGGGCGGCCCAGGCGGCGACCTGCTCGTGAGAGGGGGCGAGACCGGCGGTGCCCATGAAAGAACCGTCCGGTATTCGGACTCCGGGGAGTTGAGAGGATGTGGCCCAACCATCAGCGATGTCCCAGTGGACGAGGTAGGGGTCGGTGAAGACGTCGGCGAGGAATCCGGCGCCTGGGCGGTTGCGGGTCCAGCCGCGCGGTTGGGCGGTTATGTCAACGTATTCGATTTCGAGCAGGTCGCCCGGCTCGGCGCCTTTGACGTACACCGGGCCGGTGAGGGGGTGGGCGACCTTGGCGTCCAGGCCGGCGAGGTCAGATTCGGTCATGCCGGGCTGGATCTGGGAGTCGGAGGCGTCGCGGGTTTCGAGCACGACCTCCTCGCCGGGATCGACCTCGACGATGGGCGGGATGTCGGGGTGCCAGCGGTTGTGACCGAGGTGGGGTTCTTCTTTCAGGCGTTTGGAGCGGTCGATGGTGATGGACTGCATTGGTTTCCCTCCGATGCGAGCAGGATGTTCTTGGGCATTATGTCAGGTGTGCGCAGTATAAAGTAGGGGCGGGCACGAGGCCCGCCCCTGCGTGGGGAGTCGCGAGTAGAATTCTCCATATTCCTGCTATTCGGGAGTTCCGTGGTACCACTTGTCGATAATCGGGGCGACGACGGTAGAATGTGATTGGAATGCGTCCTGAATTTGGCGAATGCCTACCGGGGAGCCGTCAAACTCGTCGGAATAATCTTCGACTAGGGAGGCGAGATAGAGCTCTAGGAGTCCCTCGCGGAAGGCGGCATCGCCCAGGGTTTCATAGAGTTCGAGGAAAAACTGCCCGCCCAGAGCATAGTTACATCTGTAATCGTAGATGACGCCGGCGGCGTCCAGACGTTCCAGCAGGGCGATGTTGTCTCCGGCCGGGCAGTAGGTGTAATGGCTCGTTACCGGCGAACCAGTGCGCTCGTTTTCAGAGATAGAGGCCAACAGTTCGGCTAGTCCCTCGTCGAGCCAGTTGGGATTGTTGCGCCAATAGAAGTTAGCAACCTCGTGGGCCATAAGGTGACCGGCGTACTGGGCGGAGTCGCTGCCGTCATCGGCGTCGTATTCCGGCAGCATCACGAAATAGTCACCGTAGTTGGTGCCATGAGAGTAGCCCTGCACAGCGGTTCCGAAGAGCAGCCCGACGTAGTTGGATGGCATGGCTGTTCCCATAAACTCTTCGACGTTGGCGACACTGTGTTCCAGTAGGACCATGCTGCGCGGAACGCCCGGAGACGTGCGGATGATGGCGAGGTCAGTGGTTCCAGTGTGAGGGAGTGTTATGGAATGGCGTTCTACGGAGGCTTGATCGGGGTCGAGCAGAGGACGCAAGAAGGCCGGCGCCGCCTCGTTCACGCTGTCCATCAGGGCCACTACGGGCGCCCACTCATCGGTGATGCCGCCCCTGAGGGTGGGATGCGCCAGGACTTCCCGGAGGGCGAAAATCTCCGAGTAGGCCAGCCAGGACATGGCTTCCAACGCGGCGGTATCGGTGGGTTCCAAGGTTTCCAGGAATGGCATATCGGCGATGTGGCGGGCCATTGCCGTTTCTTCATCCCCGATGTAATACAGGCTGTTCACTGCTCTGGCCGCGTCATTGCTCAAACTGCTCTCATTCAGCCAGGGTTTGTATGCGATAGCCTTCGCAAGCCTTACGTCATCACTGGCAATCCATTGCAGGCGTTCGATAATGATTCGCTCAGATTCATCCAATCCGTCCACAAGCCACGGAAGGGAGACCAACTTTTCGGCGAGGGCCACATCATCGCGTGCGATAAATCGCAAGTCGGACAGGAAGCCAGCCTCGGTCTGCGTAATGCCGTCAGCCAACCAGGGGAACGAGATGATCCCTTCTGCCAGGGTGAGGTCTTTGTCAGAGACCTCCCACAGTATCTCCACAGTTTCAGATTCGGGTTGCGTAACGTCGTCCACCAGCCAGGGTAATTCTACAATTTCTGCGGCGTAGGTTGGAAGGTCATACCCAATATCGCCGATGCGTT
The DNA here is from genome assembly GCA_965207025.1 of Dehalococcoidia bacterium. GTDB lineage: Bacteria > Chloroflexota > Dehalococcoidia > Lucifugimonadales > UBA3495 > Bin87. The sequence continues at coordinate 1,022,727 of OZ242258.1, forward strand.
CGATGGCCGACTTTTCGGGGCCGGTGACACCGTCGGTGACCCAGGGGCGTTCCAGCAGGATGCGAGCGACTGGCGGGTTGGTTTCTGCAAGCGTTGACAGTTCTCTTGCTGCTGCTCGCTCGGATTCGTCGATTCCGTCTGAGACCCAGGGCAACCGGGCGATGCTCACCGGAGTTGGCGTAGGTGTTGGGACAGGAGTGGGTATTGGCGTTGGAGTGGAGGTAGGCTCGGGTATAGCGGTAGGTATTGGAGCGGGTACGGGTCTGGGAGTGTAGGTAGGCGCGGGCGTGGCAGTAAGAACTGACGTGGGAACAGCGGTGGGCGTGGGCGATACGGGCTCTGTGGCCGGGGTACTCGCGGGCGAGGGATGAAGTTGCGTTGCTCCTGTTGGCGTGGCAGCGAGGTTGTCGGTAACTTCCGATGGTGAGGACGTGGTGGCCGGCGGTGAATCGGACTGGGGTGTCCACGGCGTTTCGATTGTTTCGGTGAGTATGGCCAATCCGTACCCCGCGCCGACCGCGGTAACCAGCAGGAGCAGCACTATAGAGATAGTTGCGAAACGCATCTAAATCGGGGCCAGTCAGGAATAACGAGGGGCAACTACGAAGGTTGCCCCTACGATGGCGGAGAGATGCAGGGATACTAGAGGGACCAGTTGTCGGGGAGTTCGGGGGTTGGGAGGGGGCGGATCATTACTTCGACCATGGCGGACTGGCCCTCCTCGGTGGCGCGGATGGCGCGGCGGAAGGCGGATTGCAGGTCGTCGGGGTTTTCGACGCGCTCGGAGTAGCAGCCCAGGCCGTTGGCGACGACGCTGAAGTTGCCCCCGAGGACGGCCACCTGGGGCGGTGTGCCGTTGGGGTCTTCCATGCCCATCATGCCGCCGCCGGTGCCGCCGTTGTTGATGACCACGGTGAGGATGGGCAGGCCCATCCGTCCCGCGGTCTCCAGGTCCATGCCGGTCATGCCGAAGGAGGCATCGCCGAGGACGTGGACTACCAGGTGGTCGGGGCGGCCGAGCTTGGTGCCAATTGCCGCGCCGACGGACCAACCCATGGCGGCCATGCCACCCATGGCGACGAAGTTGCGCGGTTGAGTGGTCATCCAGAAGGGGACAACGTATCCGCGGCTGCCGCCGGCGTCGTGGAGTGCGATGGTGCGGTCGGGGTCGATGACCTGCTGGAGCTCGTGGACGACGCGGTAGCCGTTGGTGGGCGTCTCCTGGTCGGTGAACCGGGGCAGCCATTCGGCGTGGGATTTCTCGTGGCAGGCGCGGATCTCATCAACGATTTCCTGCTTGATGCCGCCGCCGTTGGGGCCGATGCGCGCGCGGACGGCGTTGATGATGGCGCGGAGGGCCAGCTTGGCGTCGGCGAGCATGGGGAGTTCGACCTGGTAGGTCTTGTTGAGGTCGGCCTGGTCGGCGTTGATGTGGATGATGCTGACGCCCTCGGGAATGGGTCGGCCGTCGGTGCCGTTGGGCTGGCGGAATGAATTACCCACAGCGAGTACGACGTCGGCTTTGCGGTTGATGTGAAGCGCGGCGCCGGAGGCGTAGCGGGCGCGGGGATAAACGCCGCCGCCAAGGGACAGGGGATGATTCTCGGGGATGATGCCCTTGCCCATGATGGTGGTGGCGACGGGCATGGAGAGCATTTCGGCGAGCTCGATGATCTCATCGGCAGCGCCGGCGGACATTGCGCCGCCACCGGCATTGAGGACGGGGAAGCTCGCGTTGACGAGCATATCGGCGGCGCGCTGCACCTCGTCTTCGGCGGGGCCGGACTTGCCGGGGGTGCCGACCGGGGTGTAGGCGAGAACGGCGTCATCAGCCTCAGCGGTCATGACGTCCTGGGGCATTTCTAGGACGACCGGGCCGGGTGAACCGGAGCGCAGGGCGGTGAAGGCGCGGCGCATGACCTGGGGGATGTCCTGGACGCGGGTGAAGGTGCCGCGCCACTTGCAGAGGCCGTCGAAGATGCTGGCGGAGACCTCCTGTTGCCACTCCTGGCCGAGGTTGCGCAGGGGGTGCTGGCCCATGAGGAGCAGCACGGGTACGTTGTCGGCGTAGCAGCCGGCGATGCCGGTGAGGCAGTTGGTGGCGCCGGGCCCGGTTCCGGTCATGGCGACGCCGACCTCGCCGGTGGCGCGGGCGTAGCCGTCGGCGATCTCAACGCCGAGGCGTTCGTGTCGGGCGGCGAAGGGCCGGATGGAGGAGGCGCGCAGGGGACCCCAGAGGGGGTTCAGGCCGCCGCCGGCGAATCCGGATATGTAGCGTATTCCTTCCTGTTCGAGGGCTTTGACGACGGCTTCGGCTCCACGCATGGTTGCACCTCGCTTTGTGCTGAGTACGGCGATGGGAGAGGTCACCCTCACCCTAGCCCTCTCCCATCGAGGGAGAGGGGACTATCAATTATGTTGGGCAGGATGATAGGGCAGCATGGTTATGGGGTCAACCGGGGTTCGGTTTTTGCATGGATGAACAGGATTTACGGGATGAGTCGGATATTATTGGATTGGGGATTTCGGGTGCGGTTCTTCCTTCGATTCACCATAAGCGAACCTACGGCGGCTCCGGATGATCCTTCGACAGGCTCAGGATGGGCGGGCTGAAATTGGGTAGCGTTGGGTTTGGATGGCGGCAACGCAAGGGGGACAGGACAGGCTGAAGATGAGGGAGCCGGAAATGGTAGGGTCGCGGCGGATGCGGAAGCAGTCGGGACAGTCCAGTGGGTGGTCTGCGTATTTGGAATCCAGGGGCTGGCCGGTGATCCGGCGCAGTTCTCCCAGGGTGGACATGGTGGGCGAGGGCGGCGGGGGAGGTTGAGCCTGTATCTGGGCTACCATCTGGTCGAGGGTAGGCGGGTTGGGATGCTCAGCGATGATGCGGTCGATGTCATCGGCGAGGTGGCGTACGCGGCGATGGAGCCGGGTCAAGATCCGGAGGGCCTCACGGCGGCCGCAGGCTGCGAGGCGCTGGGGCGTGCAGGAATACACCTCGGCAAAGGTTGCCAGGTGTCCGGGCGGCAAGCTATTCTCGCGCACGACGCTGCGGAGGGCGTAGGTGAGCCGGCGTTTAGTGTAGCTGCGGAAGCACCAGTCCCAGTGCAGAGCAGCGGCGGACACGGCGTGGCTGGCCGAGCGTTGGATGTGGGAGGAGGCCGGGCCGACTTTGCCGGAGGCCAAGTTGCAGTGCGCACGGTAGAGGTTACGGCGGCTGTTGCGTTGGTGGGTTGCTACGGTTCCGATGGCGGTTACTCCTTTGCGTTGGTTGGCTGGGTGGCTGGTTAGTTGGTTTTGGGAGGCAGGATTTTTTCCGCCAGGGGCGGACTGTGAGCCGCCCGAGACGGACTTCACAGCGCTTCGTTGTCAGCATACGGCCGGGTTGGGTACGCAACTATTTGACCTACTTTTTCGTGTACTCGGCACGCCGGTAAGAGCGTGCTTGCGCGCGGGCTGGGCTGTCCCGGGGACACCAGTGGGGCATTGCCGGTTAGGAGTGAGGTCTTTGAGCGGCGGTTGCCACCTGGGCCGGTTGCGATTTTGGTACTGACGGGGTTGGCCGTCGAAGCGAAATCCTGCCTTTTGGAGATTGTGATTGAAACAGCTGTTTGCCTAGACGGTATTAGGATATACGTTCGATTAGGTGGTGTCAAGAGGGACTGTCAGAATCAGGATTCGCCGGCCCCGTATTAAGTACGGGGTGACGTTATTTGGGGATTTACTGGATTCCCGATCTCGCGGGAATGACGGGGAGAGAGCGGCAACGACGGGGATATGGAACGACGGGGATATGGTGGGAATAACGGAGGTAGGACGGGAACGACGGGGAGAAACAGCGAGAGTGACGGCTAGATGGGAGGAAGGGAGGTTAGATTACCAGTTGGGCTGACCTGGGGCGGGCTTTGCCGCCGTGTACGGAGGGTTCGAGGCACCACATCTGGGCGAGGCGGCGGACGGCTTGGTAGGTATCATCGTGGAAGCCGAGCAGGTCGCAGACGACGCGGCGGTCGAGGAGGGCGCGGTTGGGGTCGGCGTCGGCCAGGTAGGCGGGTTGAAGCTCCAGGTTGCGGAACTCGTTGAAGATGTATTCGGCGGTGGCTAGCTGGGCGTCGGACAGGGTGCGGAAGTCAAGGACTGGGAGTAACGGTATCAGTTGCCGGGTCATGCGACCTCGTCCGCTCTGCTGGCGACTGGAGTTCCACCAGTAACTCAATAGTCCCAACGTGCTATTCCCCCACACAGCCCAAGCGTATTCAAATCGCGGGTCATCAAAAATGACATTTGGCCATACCGTTCCCCCTATTGAGACTCGGTTGGTAAAGGCAACGGCCAGCGGTTGTGAGTTTAGGCGGAAATCCCGGTTAACGTGGGAGCGGCTGGCGGTAGCCCAGAGTTCAGCGGCCCGCGTTTCCATACCCGGCTTGACGCGAAGTTGTGAGTCCGGTTCGCAAATCAGTCTCGTTTCCCGGATTGCGTCGTGATTGTAGAGAGACGGGTATATTGATATGGGACTCGGCGGCTCTTTGACGAATGGGCCATTGTGGGTTGCCATGGTCAGCATGGAGTCGTGGACACCTAACTGAGCTACTTCTCCTAGTCGGGTTATCGGCGCCTCCAACGCCTGATGCTCTGCCGGCAACCACAATCTGCCGTTCGCAAGGGAATGGGCAACTTGTGCGACCGTGGCATTTGCAATGCGTGCCGCGCCCCAGCCATTTTCAAGTTGATCTACCGGAGCGTCCAGAATCTCTCCTATTGGAGCGGCGCCGCAACGAATTGGTATGCCGCCATAGGGTCCATCTTCCAACTGCCGCAATTCGATTGAAGACCGGATTGCGTCGGCCGTTTCCTGCGCCTCCGCGAAACTTTGTGGCCTTCGGCGCAGAGAGACGAACTGCGCTCGGCCCGTGGGAGGGTCAGTTTTTGATGCGCGTCTGCCGATAATCAGGCACTCAGCAATGCCGGTATCCGATGAAAACGACATTTCGGCGCCATCAGCGGTAGTGCTGACTATGGTGATATCGGTGTATCTTGTAGCGAGCATCCGCCTGAATTTGGCCCACGACGCGCCGTTGACGGCGGTGAAGGGCAGGACCAACGCTAGCACTCCGCCGGGGCGGACTTTTTCGTCGGCGATGGAAGCGAAGGCCGAACCAAGGCCGGCGTGGCCGTGGTAGTGGGAGTTGCGGGCCAAGCGGGTCAGGCGGGCCGCCATGTCATCCTGGTCGTCCACGGATGCGCCGAAAGCGGCGAAGGCGGCGTTCTGGACGTTGCCATCGGCGTCGCGGTGCTTGGTGTTGCTGGTGAAGGGCGGGTTCATAATCACCAGGTCAAAACCACCGTCAGGAACGTCGGCGACAATCTGGGCGGCGGTTTCCTCGCCGACGCTGCCGGTACGCATGGCCGGGTCACTGGTGTTGAAAAGCGTCATAGCTGCTGAAGATTGGAGGAGCTCCAGGGAGCCGATTGCGACACTGCCGTCCTGTTGCCGGCCGTAGGCCAGGGTGTACAGGCGAGAGTTATCAAACTGCACCGACGGTGCGATGCCCGAAAGAGTGGAGCCAGTGATGTGAATGGCGGACGGCATTACGTCGCAACCGTACAGCACTTCTTCCAGCATTACAGAATGCAACGCCGTGGGGTCTCCGCCGGTACGCTCGTGGCGGCCGGAGATTTGCTGGTAGGCCGCTGACAGAAGGGCGCCGGTGCCGCAAGCGAAGTCGCCGACCCGCAGTTTGCCGATGGCGTCGGCATCGGACCAGTCGACCTTGTCCATCTTCCCGACGGCCAAACGGGCCAGCAGCAAAGCGGAGGCTGGGAGAGTGTAGAAAGTAGCCAGATACTTGCGGTCGGCAATCAGTCGCTGAAAGATGCGTCCCGTAAGGTCGTGGGCGATGCTGGCCCCCGTGGTGGTGACTTGCAAAGCAGTATCGCGCAAGGTACGCAGGAGCATCGCCCCATATTCTGCGGGCATTCGTTCCATTATGTCTTTGGCAATGGAGAAAATCGCCCAGTAATTCACTTGGAGTATCCCGGCCCACTCGTCCAGCGTGTCGCCGAAGGGATTAGATACATCTGGGCCACAAACCATTCGGAGCGACCTGATATCATGCGCACCGGACAGGCGCTCGTGAAAAACCATGGCGTTGGCGACTATGGCGCAAGCCATCCGTCTGGTCTGGGTGACGTCGGGCATGCCGAGCAGCCGCGCAATAGCTGGCATTATGAAAGGACGGAGTTCGTGCATCTCGTTCAATACACTAACCCCCCGCTCGATTCCGGCTTCCAATAAGGCGCTTGCCTCGTCAACAGCGCGCTGCGGCACGGACACCAGGCTGATGAGATTGGCCAGGTCGGCGACGTGGCCTTCCAGCCAGCCGGCTTCGGGGAAACGGCTGCCGTCCTCGTACAATACGGCGTAGGAAAGGCGGGCTTCACGCAGGGCGTTTCGTAGGTTGTTGGAATAGCGGACGGAATCGGGGTAGCGGAGGGCGATAGCGGCCTCGATTGGGTTGCTCTCGTTCACCACGAACAGGCCGAGACGTCCGGCAGCGTCGGCTTCAGCGGTGCCCACGGCCTCGTATTCGGCTTCGACAACTACGGGGGCGCGGTCGGCGGCGGTAATCAGATTGTCCAGTTGCAAGCTTGGGTTGCCGACAATTAACTGGGTATTTTCCGAGCGAATCTGGCAGCCGAATAACATTCCGCGCAGCAAGTCGCCGAGTTCATTGTTGGCGCTGGGTTCGCTGTGGCGGGGCTGCTGGCTGGTCATTCTGACCTCCGCGTTGGCAGTCTAGGATGATGACGCGGATATGATACAAGGGGATGCCGTCGTATGGTCAACGGGCAAGGTGTCAGCGTTACAAGAGGTTTATTGACCGGTTGGCCGGGCGTGGTTATCATCGCGGCTACTTACGCGGGAAGTTTTACCCCTCACCCTGACCCTCTCCCGCAAGGGGAGAGGGGATTTATTGGAGAAGAATCATGCCGCAGGCTCATGAGTTGATTGTGCAGTTTTTGGGGGAGGCGGGGATTGACGCCGTGTTCGGGATTCCGGGCGGCGGGACGGGTCAGATTTTCACGAATTTGGTGGGCAAGGAGCCGGCGATCAACACGTACCTGGCGCGGCACGAGCAGACGGCGGCGATCATGGCCGACGCCTACGCGCGGGCGACGGGAAAGCCGGCGGTCATCATGGGGCAGGGGCTGTTCATGGGGTCCAACGCATCGTTCGGGATCATGGAGGCGATGCTGTCGTCCAGCCCGATGGTGGTGCTGACGGATACGTCGGACGGCGGCGTGGGGCAGCATCCGGCGAACCAGTCGGGAGCCGGCGAATACGGAAGCATCGACCTGCACAACATCTTCCGGTCGATGACGAAATACACGACGCTGGCGACGTCGCCCAAGGAGGCGGCGCTGGGGGCGCAGCTGGCGATCAAGCACGCCACCAGCGGGCGGCCGGGGCCGACCTGTCTGCTGATGCGGTCAGCGTCGATTGGGGGCGAGGTTGACCTGGAGACGCCGCCGTTCATCCACGACACGGCGGGCTACCTGAACACGGCCAAGCCGCAGGCGGCGCCGGCGGACATCGAGCGGGCGGTGGAAATACTGTCGCAGTCGCGGCGTCCGGTGATCGTGGCGGGCAACGGGGTACACATGGCGCGGGCGCACGGGCTGCTGGAGCAGTTGGCCGAGCAGTGGAACGCGCCGGTGGCCACCAGCTACAAGGGCAAGTCGGCCATCGCCGAGACGCATCCGCAGTCGGTCGGGATGGTGGGCATCTACGGGCAGGCGGCGGCGAACCAGGCGGTGGGCGACGCGGACACGGTGATCGTGGTGGGCGCGAAGCTGAGCCCGCAGGACACGGTGCGGGAGCGGCCCACGGTGTTCAACCCCAAGGGCCAGCGGATCATCCAGATTGACATCGACGACCGGAACGCCGGCTGGACGTTCCCCGTGGAGCTGGGACTGATCGGCGACGCGGGGAGCATCCTGGGTCAGCTGGTGGAGGCATCGGCGGAGGCGTCGGCGGGCACGGCGGGTCAGCGGAGCGAGTGGGCCGGCGCGCTGTCGGGTCGGAAATCGGAGGCCGGGTTCTACGAGGACGCGGGTCTGCACACCGATTCGTCGCCGGTATTGCCGCAGCGAGTGGTGCGAGTGCTCCAGGAGACGATGCCGGCGGATACCGTCTATGCGCTGGACGCGGGTAACAACCGGACGTGGATGGCGCACCTGTTCCAGTCGCAACAGGCGCACACGTTCTTCTGCCCTGGCGGGACGGCGGGCATGGGCTGGGGACTGCCGGCGTCGGTTGGGCTCCAGATCGCGTATCCAGGGCGGCCGGTGGTGTGCGTTACGGGGGACGGCGGGTACATGATGACGGTGAACGCGCTGTCCACGGCGATGCAGTACAACTTGCCGATCATCTGCGTGGTGTTCAACGACGGCGCGCTGGGGATGGTGCGGCACCACCAGGCTCCGGGGCAGTACATCGCGTCGGAGTTTGCGGAGACGGACAACGCGGCGGTGGCGCGGGGGTTCGGGTGCTTCGGCGTGCAGGTGGCGGACTCGCGGGACCTGGCCGGGGCGCTGCGGGACGCTCGGGCGTCGGGTCTGCCGGCGGTAGTGGACGTGCTGATCGACCGGGGGCCGAGTCCGGACGACTGGCGGGCGGATTTGCGGACGGCGGGGGAGACGTAGGCGGTCGGGTTTTACATGGATGAACAGGATGAACAGGATTTACAGGATTTTGGATTGGATGGGGCGGATGATTATCCGCCCCTAGGATTGGTGGTAGAGTATCGGCGTTGGGGGAGCGGCCGGGGACAGATGTCGCACTAAAATCTGGTGAAATCACCAGGAGTTGGCGCATTTTTCCTGAGCAACGACCACCCTCACCCTAACCCTCTCCCATCGAGGGAGAGGGAACAACTAGCACGACTTTACAGGTGAAACCGATGGATTTTTGGAGTGATGCACAGTTGGCTTCGATTGACCGGATGTTGAATCCGCGGTCGATTGCGGTGGTGGGAGCGACGCCGCGGATGCAGTACGGCGGGCGGTTTTTAGCGGCGGCGATGGGGTCGATGGAACGCGGGGTCAACGTGTATCCGGTGAATCCGCGATACGAAGAAGTGCAGGGGTTGCAGGCGTACCCGTCGGTGTCGGCATTGCCCGAAGCGCCGGACGTGGTGGGCGTGGTGGTGCCGTACCACGCGGTGCTGGACACGCTGCGGGAGAGCCACGAGAAGGGCGCCAAGTCGGCCATCGTGATCTCCGCCGGGTTTGCTGAGCGCGGCGTGGACGACCGGCGGGACCTACAGGGCGAGATGGGGCGGTTTGCGGCTGAGTCCGGAATGCGGGTGAGCGGGCCGAACTGCCTGGGGCTGGCGAACCTGAAGGATGACATCTGGGCAAGCGCAGCGTCGCGTGGGGCATCGGGATTGAGCGGGCCGGTCGGACTGGTGTGCCAGAGCGGGGCGTCGGCGTTCGGGCCGTTTCTGAACCGGGCGGTGGACGAGGGAATCGGGTTCACGTACATCGTGTCCACCGGGAATGAGGCGGACCTGGACTTCTGCGACTTTGCGCGTTACCTGTTGGACGACGACGACACCAAGGTGATAGCCGGGTTTGTGGAGGGGTTCAAGGACGGGCGGAAGTTCGTGGAGGTGGCCCGGCTGGCGGCAGAACGAGGCAAGCCCATCGTGCTGATCAAGATCGGACGGTCGGAGCTAGGGACGCGGGCGGCCGGGTCTCACACGGCGGCGCTGACAGGCGCGGATGACCGGTACGACGCGGTGTTCCAGCAGTACGGCGTGATTCGCGTGCAGGACTACGACGACCTGCTGCAGGTGTCGAATCTGATGGCGCGGTGCCCACGGCCGCCGAAACGCGGAGTGGCCGTGGTGTCCCACTCGGGCGGGATCAGCAGCCTGACGGCGGACATGTTCGGGCAGGCCGGCCTGGATCTGCCGCCGCTGTCGGACCGGGCGCGGGACGGGATCAACGACATCCTCAAAGGATTCGGGTGGGCGGCCAACCCGTCGGACGTTACTGGGTTCGCCAACAGCGACGATTTCCCGGCGATCATGTCCTTCATGGCCGAGGACGAGAACGTAGGCACGCTGGTGGTGGCCTCGGCGGGCGCGGACCCGCAGGCAACGCAGGTGATCGCGCAGCGGGACGGCAGTGACAAACCGGTGGCGTTCCTGTGGACGGGAACCCGCGGCGCGCAGTCGGGCCTTCCGATGCTGCGGCAGGCGGGGATTCCGGTGTTCTATGTGCCGGACAAGCTGGCGGCGGGGGTTCGCTACCTGAACGACTACCACGACTGGCGGGAAAAGCGGCTGGCGCGCGGGTTTGCGGACGCCGGCGAGTTGACCGCAGGGCAGAGTGCAGCGGCAGGGTCGCTATCCGGTGGCGAGGCGCTTACCGAGTTTGACAGCAAGTCCCTGGTGGCGGCGTTTGGGGTGCAGACGACGCGGGATGAAGTTGCGGCCGACGCGGACGCAGCAGTGGCGGCGGCGGAACGGATCGGGTATCCGGTGGCGGTGAAGGTGAACTCGGCGGACATACTGCACAAGACGGAGGCGGGCGGCATCCGGCTGGGTCTGGCACACGGCGACGCGGTGCGGGCGGCGTTTGCCGAAGTTACGGCGAATGCTCGCAGTTACGATGCCAACGCGCGGATCGAAGGTGTCGTAGTGCAGGAGATGGTGTCCGGCGGCGTGGAGACGATTGTCGGGGTGTCTTACGACGAGCAACTGGGGCCGTTCCTGCTGTTTGGGACGGGCGGCGTGATGGTCGAGGTGTACAACGACGTGGCGCTGCGGCGTTGTCCGATCACGCGGGAGGATGCGCTGGAGATGATCGACGAGGTGAAGGGGGCGCGGCTGCTGCGCGGGTTCCGAGGCGCGCCGGCTGCCGACGTGGACGCGCTGGCGAATACGCTGGTGTCGGTGTCGCAGATGGCGGCGCAGCTGGAGGGATCGCTGGGCGAACTGGACATCAACCCGCTGATGGTGCTTCCGGCCGGGCAGGGGGTGAAGGCGGCGGACGCGCTGTCGGTGGGAATGGGGTAGTTTGAGTATGAAAGATACCCTTGCAAGGGTATCCCGATACTTGTTGAAGGTTAGGGGCAGGTTTCAAACCTGCCCCTACGATTAACGAGATTGCCGCGCTTCGCTCACAATGACAGAGTAGATCACGTCGCTGGTAATACACAGCCGATGGTTCGCGGAGGGAATTGAGGGGGGCAGCGTTTGATGTTGACGGGGTGGGAACTGGCGCTTGGGTTGGCGGCGATGTTCTTTGGCGCGGTTGTGCTGGGGACGATCAGTTTCGGGATGGGCACGGTGGCGATGCCCTTCATGCTGTTTATCCTCGCTCCCCAAGACGCCGTGGTGACCGTCAATGCCATGGTCATTCTGACAACGGTCCTGACCGTGGCGCAAACCTGGCGGCATTTGCGGTTGCGCGAGACTTGGCCATTCTGGGCAGCCGGGTTGCCGCCAGTGCCGATAGGAGTGTTGCTACTCCACGAGTTTAATCCAGCGGCGCTCAGGGTGGTAATCGCAGTAGTTGTGCTGGCGATGGGCGTGATGAGTCTGTTCGACATGCGCTTGCCGGGAGCGCAGAAACGGTGGATGGCGCCGTTGGTCGGGGGCGCCACCACGTTTATGGTAACTACGTTTGCCGTTGGAGCGCCCTTGGCGGCGATTTACGCGATTGAGCAGGACTGGCCGCGAGATACCATCCGGGCGACACTCGCGTTGTATTTCCTGCTGGCGGCCGTTTTGGCGATGATACTGTTCGCAGCATCGGGGCTGATCGGCATGGCCACGGCCCAAAACATGGGTCTGCTGGCTGTGGCGGTGTTACTGGGATCGGCGGTGGCGGCGGCGATTGCCAACCGGATCAGTTTGCGGATTTTTCGCTACGTTGTGGTGGCGGTCACAGTCGGAGGGAGCATGTTGTTGCTGGTACGGGAGGCGGTTTCCGCGTTGTAAGGGCGCACGCTGCGCTACTCGCAATGACAAATAGCAGGAAAGGGATATCCCCATCCTTCGACAGGCTCAGGAGGAGCGGTAGGCAGTTCAGCGCTCCTGGAGGATTTCGCCGGAGAGTTGGTTGATGCGGTAGAGGCGGACCAGGACGGCGGCGCCAGTGCGATCAGGGTCGCGGTCGAGCTCGCCCTGGACAGTGCGGGACATTACGTTATCGCGGATGGAGCCGGTGCGGTACATGGTTGCGGTGCCGTAGAAACGAAGGTTCACACGGTCGGTGGGATGGCGGTAGAAGAGGACGATGCTGGAGCCGTTCTCGATGTTGGCGGCGGAATTTCGCCAACCGCGCTCCCAGAAGGCGAGGGTTTCACGGTCGAACACCAGGACGCTGCCTCTCATGCTGATTTGGGGTTCGCCATCGGGGGAGACGGTGGCGATGAACATGGGGCAGCGGTCTTCGAGGGCGTTGTCGATGCGGCGGCGCATTTCGTCGTCGATGTAGATCATGATTATCCTTCGACAGGCTCAGGATGAGCGGGTGTGTGAGGCCGGTTCAGGATGAGCGGTTCGATTCGAGCCAGACAGTGGCTTTTTCCAGGGCGGCCCGCTTTTCGGTGTCGCGGGCCGGCGCAGGCACCGCTCATGGCGAGGACGTCCTTGGCCCATTCGTCCACCGGGACATCGATCATGCGGCCGGCGAAAGGCGCGGCGGCGGTGCCGGCGGCCAGGGCTTGAGCGAACACCTCACGTACCTGGGTGTAGTAGTCAACCTGGGACTCGGTGGGGGTGTATGCCTCGTTGACGGGATTGATCCAAGCGGGATGGCTGCACACCATGCCCTTGAAGCCCAGGTTGCGGGCGTCGGTGGCGATTTGCACCAAGCCATCGTGGGACAAGTTTTCCGTGCCGAGACCCGTAGGATCTGCCACGGCAATGGGCTGCACACCGGCGGCGGTGGCCTCGATGCAGAGGCGGCCGCGAACGTACACGAAAGGATCAGGATCCTCGCCCTGCACGATACCGAGGGACGCCGCGAGTTCAGCCTCGTCGATGCAGACCTGTCGGATGCGTGGCGACGCGGTGATAATCTCGCGGATGTGCCAGATTCCGGCAGCGTTTTCTATGGAGGGGATAATTTCGGTGGCTCCAAGCTCGACACCGGCGGGACGTTCCAACTCGGCAAGAATTTGGTCGGCGTCGGCAACGCGCCCCGCCGACTCGACCCCGGGCAGGATGATGCCGCGGAGATCGCGGCAGACAGCGGCGGCGGTATCTGCGTAAACGTATGCCCGGTTGACACGGATGAAAACCTCGGCGCCGGCCTTGCCAACTTGAGCAACTGCGGGTCGCAGGGTCTCACGAGCGGTTTCGAGTTCCGACCCTGGTATGCCGTCCTGGAGGTCAATGGTGATGGCGTCGGCGTTGCGGTTCCAGGCCCATTGGACCATGCGGCGCTGGGTGGCAGGGACGATAAGGTTGGAGCGTCGGACTAGGATGGTCATGTTGGTGACTCCGGGTTACGTAGTTCCTCCTCACCCCAACCCTCTCCCCCAGGGAGAGGGAGTTTTCAGCCGCTCTCCTCGGCGGCGCGGACGCTGGCGATGGCTTCGCTCTTATCGCGGTCGCGTTCCTCGCACAACGCCCGCCATTGCAACAGTTCCTCGGCGCGGGCGGCCGCATAGCGGTCGATAACGCGAGATTGGCCGGAGACGTCCTCGGTCTGCAACCAGGTGTCGCTGGAGTGGGACAACCGGCGGTATTGTTCAAGAACCCAATGGGCGTCGGCAACCTCATCGTCAGTGGGCATAAAGCCGCGATTCTGGGGTTCGACTACGTTGGGGTGCAGGCCGCCGCCGATGCGAAAGCCGCATTTGCGGGCGGCGTCGGCTTCGGCGAAGGCGCGGTCGGGGTCGCTGACGCTGCCGGTAATGTTAGGTGTGAAAGGTGTGGCACGGGGAGTGACGCCGAGGGCGCGGGCGGTCAATTCGACCTCCCCCTTGCCGTACACGAATTGGTCGAAGCCTACGAACATCTCGACGCCGAGGTCGCGGGACATGTCATAGCCGGAGGCGCCGCCGAAATCGCGGATGCGGGGGCTGGCGGAGACGATCTCGTAAGCGTTGGCGACGCCGACGGCGGTTTCGATGTTGGCGCCGATTTCGATGGCGCCGGGGCGGATTCCGCGTTCGGCCTCGAGGCGGGTGATGATCTCGTCCATGCGCCGGATTTCGTGGGCGTACTCGGTCTTAGGATAGTTGACCATCATAAGGCCGGGCCAGATTACGGCGTTGAGATCGGCCTCCATGAGGTCGTGGTTGATGCGGCAAACAGCATCCGCGCCGCCCTTGTTGACGACGGGGATGCTCTCCTTGATGAGGTTGCGAGCCACATCCTTGAGGCTGGGAGGAACGGAGTCCTCAAGGTCCATGTTGATGTAGTCGCAGCCGCGATGCCAGGCGTTGTTGATGAAACGCTCCGTAACGATGGGCATGGTCAGGCCGGAGCGCTTGAGTCGGATAGGGCGTTCAGCCATCGGACGACCTCCTAGGGCATGGGAACCGGCCAGCCTTCCACAGCCGCGCCCTTGAACATTTCCCGGATTGCGATAGCCTCGGACAGGCCCACCACGTTGGCGTATTGCCGGACGATGTCGGCGGTCAGCATGCGTCCTTCGTGGGAGACTGCGGCAAGGGCGCCGGACTCTGTGGCCTCGGCGTAAGCTTGCTGAACGGAACGGGCGGACTCGACCTCGACATCGGTGGGGGTGAACCCCTTGTTGAGAGGAGCAACCTGGTTGTCAAGGACGCAGAATGAACCCTTGAAACCGATGGCCCGACCACGGCGGGCGGCTTCCAGGGTGTCGTCCGGGGTGGCGAGCAGGCCACGGTCGGGATGGCGCCACCACGCGCCGAGGGGAGTTTTGCCAGCAGCGCGGGCGATGGTAACCAGACGCTGCATAAGGTACTGCATCAGATGGATTTCGCCAGACGGTTCGGGTCGCAGATCCATGATGAGGTCGGCGCGGCCCAGGGTGAGGGCGGAGACGCGCGGGCTGGCGGTGGCTATTGCGAAGCCATTGTGATTGCCGGGGGCGGTTTCCAGAGACGCGACTATTTCGACACTGCCAGGGAGCAGACCGCGCTCGCCTTCCAATGTGGCGATGGTGGCGTCGATTTGAGCGATCCGGTCGGCGGACTCGGCGCGACTGACGACGATGCCAGTGAGTCCGGGCCACACGGCAGCGCGGAGGTCCGCAAGCATGAGTTCGGGGTCAATCTGGACAAAGGCCTCGGCGCCACCGGCCTGGACGGGTTGAAGGCTTTCTGCCACTCCTTCGCGGGCGGCGGGTTTGTCGGACTCCGCGACGAACTCAACCAGGTCGAGAACCACGACGTCGGCAGCGGCCTGGTGGGCTGCCGCGATGCGTTCCGATTTGGACATGGGAACCAGCAGCCAAGAACGCCTGATTTTGTCGAGCTCTGGCATAGGATTGATGTCCAGTTGGCGGGTACGGAGACAGATAACCGCCGCACCACCCGATAAGGTATAATGCCAGCGGCTTGACTGAACGAATTAACCAGATTGTACAGGCCCGAAATGATCATAAATTCTAGCCCAATCGGACTGCATTGGCAATGATTGGAGCCGGACGCTCCGAAAAGTTTACGGGCACACCGTAGCCGCACGGACCAGCAGACAGCGATGCACAGCCGCTAGGAGTTAATGTGACCGCCGCCGCACAATTAGCAATCCATGATTTGTCCGACATGGGCCAGTTGATGGTCAGCCTCTCAGAACCGAGAGGAGCCCGAAGGGACGCCGCGCCCGTGGAATTCGCGCTGGAACTGGCTGACGAAGAACGCGCTATGTTGGATCGTTACCACCGTGAGCATGTGACACCCACGATAGGCGCGGTGGCCAGGGTGGAGGCGGTGGAGGGCGTGATGCGGAACCTGGGCAGGCTACTGTTCGAGATAGCATTTTCCCCCAGCAGCCAGGCGCGCGGTTTCCTGGACGAGGTAATGGCGCGGGAGGACCGGGGAGAGTTGGCGGTCATATCGGGCCGTCCCGAGTTCTCGTCGCTGCCTTGGGAATTGATGAATGATCCGCAGTTGGGGTATTTCATCAACGGCTTGACGGGGGTTGTGCGGCAGGCTTCGGCGGACGTCCCATCGGGGGAGATGCAAGAACGGGTCGATGAGGCATTGCATGTGGTCATGTTGTCGGCGTCTCCCATCGATGGGGATGCGCCGGCGCAAGGGTTGTTGGTGGATCGTGACACAGTGGCCGGCGGCAATCTGGCGACGGCGACGGTTGCGGCGCTGGAGGGACTCAACACGGAGGCGTCGCTGGACAACCCACGGCCGGCTACTCTAGAGAGTCTCAGGGCGCTGTTGCAGCGGAACCCAAACCACTATCACATCGCGCACATTGACGGGATTACGCTGGATGTGGAGGGGAACCTATTGCTGGAGGATGCAACGGGAGGTCGGGAGTCGGTGTCTGCGGGCGAATTGGGCTCGGCCCTGGCAGACGGAGGAGTCAACGTTGCTTTGATGACCGCCGGGGCACAGCAGGAAGACATGAGCATGGCCCGCTGGTCGGCGGTGGCGATGGGTATTGCCGAGGCAGGCGTGGCTCAGGTTGCGTTGCTGCCGGCGCCGTTGCATCGGGATGCGGCAGAGGGAGCGGTGCGGGCGTTCTATACGCGGCTGGCGCAGGGGAATGCCGTTGCGACGGCGGTCTCTTCGATACGGCGCGGGCTGATGGACACGCCGGAGCGGGTATCAGTGTACGGGAGGAGGGTGTTCTGGGACTGGCAGTTGCCGGCAGTGTACCAATCGTGCGAGTTCGTGCCTCCAGTGATCGCGCAGCACCAGCCGGACCCGCTGGCGCCGCCGGTGATCCATCCCGAAGAAGCTCCTACGGATGATCTACAGATTCCGGTGCAAGGCCAATACGGATTGGTGGGCCGCCAAGCTGAGATGCGCCAACTGGAACGGGCGCTACAAGCCAATTCGATTGCGCTTTTGTCGGGCGATACTGGAGTGGGCAAAACTGAGTTGGCGTTGGGTTTGTGCCGGTGGTTCCTGAAGCCGGCGCGGGTAGCGTATCCGGGCGGCGTGTTCTACACAGCGTTTGAGGCGTCGCAGCCGGCGGGTGTTGAGCGGGTGGTGCATGAGATCGGGACGGCGGTGGCGGGACTGGATTTCGCCGACATGCGGGCCGAGCAACAGCGGCAATGGGTATTAGCGTATTTGCAGCAGAACCCGTCGTTGCTGGTTTGGGACAACGTGGAGAACGTGGCGGGCTTTCCGGACGGTAATGCGGGCCTGGTGGGTGAGAGCGAGCTACCGGGATTGGCGGCGTTCCTGGGGGAGGCGACTACCGGCCCCGTCGGTACGCGCGCGCTGCTGTTGAGCCGGCGGGACGCTGAGGACTGGCTGACCGTGCCCTACGCATCGCTGACGCTGAATGGGCTTACGGAAGCGGACCGGATGGGGCTGGCAGCGACGCTGATGGATCAAGCGGAAGTGCCAGCCACACGGGCCGGGTCGGATTTCGGGGAGCTGCTGGATATTTTGGAGGGGCATCCCTTGGCGATGCAGCTCGCCATTCCACCAGTGAAAGACGTGCCGGCATCGGTGGTGGTGAGCGAGTTGCGCCGGTTGATGGACGAGCAGCCGGATGGCGGGGAGGCCGGACGGAGCACGGAGCTAACGGCGGCGATGGAGTATTCTTTCTCGCGGATGTCGCGGCGGAACCGAACGCATCTGCCGTTCATGGCGCTGTTCCAACGGCGGGTGATGCTAGACGTGCTGTCGCACATCACCGAGGAGCGAGCATACTCGCAGGTGATGGGGGACGATTTGGCGTCGGGAGCTTCGCGGTCGCTGCTGACGCCGGACGGTGGGTTGCAGTCCTCGGGGCGGTCGTATGCGTCATGTCGGACTCTGTTGCGGCAGGCGCAGGCGGCGGGGTTCCTGGAACCGATTTCGCCAAGCGTGTACCAGATCAATCCGGCGATGCCGTGGTTCCTGGGGCGCAAGCTGGGCGGGCAGGTTTCGGGGAATGGGATTCAAGCGCTGGAGCAGGAATTCGTGCGGGTGTACGCGGACACCGCCGATTACTTTATGGAAAGCCTGTATGAGAACCAGGACACTGGCACCACAGCTGTTCTCGCCGAAGAGGGCAATTTGACCCAGGCGTTGGGGCTCGCGCTGGAATACCGGCAGTGGGACAACGCTCAGCTGCTGATTCAACCTTTGGCGCAGGTGTACCGGATGCAGAAACGGTTCCCGGAGCTGCGCCGGCTGAGGGGGCAGTTGCTGGATACCATCGGGCACACCGCGGCCGAGGCGGAGGGCAATGGAGCGGTAGAGTTCTGGCAGTACCTGCTGGGGACGGACTCCATGGAGTCGGTGGAGATCATGGACCTGGACCGGGCTGAAGGGTTCAACGAGCAGTTGCTGGGGTACCTGCTGGAACAGCCGGGCGGCGACACCGACGAGCGGACGGCGGCGGTGTATCACCAGAACGGCTTGATCGCCACGCGGCGGGGCCAGTACGATGCGGCGTCGGATTGGCTGGAAAGGGGGTTGGAGATAATCGACGGCGGCGAGGACCAGGAATCCATTGCGGATGCGTGCTTCGCCATCGGACAGGTGCGGCACCACCAACGGCAGTACAGCGCGGCGAAAGAGTGGTACATGAGGGCGTTGGACATCCACCAGCGGTTGCCCGACTATGAGGAGATGGTGAACGACTTCCGGGCGTTGGGGTCGGCGTGTCACATGCGGTTTGAATATGACGAGGCCCGAAGCTGGTACCACCGGGCGCGTGAGCTGGTGGAGGAAAACCGGGACGAGGAGACCGCCATTTACATCTTCCACGCGCTGGGGACGGTGGACCACTCGGAATACATGTTTGAGGAAGCGCAGTCGTGGTACCAGCAGGCGCTGGGACTGTGTGACCGGATGGGGATGACCGAGCAGATGATCGTGGAATTCCACCACCTGGGGACGTTGGCGCAGGCGCGGGGGATACCCGACGAGGCGGAGGAGTGGCTGACCATCGCCATGGAGTACCGGGAGCGGATGGGGGATGTGCGCGGCGTTGGGATTGAAGCGCGTCAGTTGGGCGTGGTTTTCCATGAGGCGGGCGACCTGGACAAGGCTTACCAATGGTACGACCAGGCTCGGGAGGCGTTTGAGAACTCGCGGGACGTGTTGCGAGCGGCACGAACCTACGGGCAGTTGGGGATGGTGGAGGAAGAACGGGGGAATTTGCCGGACGCGCTGGAATGGGTGGGGCGCACGTACCAGTTGGTGAATCAGTACCAGTTGCCGATGCTGGTGCAGGTGAAGGCCCACCTGGCGCGGTTGCGCGACTCCATGGGCGAAGAAGAGTTCCGGCAGTGGTGGCGGGACAACACGGGCGCGGAGGCGCCGGAGGATCTGGACGTGGATACGAGCGAGATTTTGTGAGCCTTATAACATCATACGAGAGGACATGCTCATGGGAAAGACGATGCTAGCTGTAGTAGGCGGACTCATTGGCTTAGCATTGTTGGGTTGTTCGGCTCTGCCGGATGACGCCAAAACAGATCGCATGATTGCCGAGGAATTGTACGAGTGCCAACTCGAGAATGATCCAAATTTCGGCACTGGCGCAATGTTGCTAGGTGCCAGCAAGTCCGCGATATTGACACTGTACGTTGATTTCTCGACCCGAGATCAACTTATCGCCGAACGTGATAAGGAATGCGGAAAGCTGAAGTGATCGCACAATGTCCACGAGCAAGAAAGTTAGTTAGATGCTCACGAGGTGAATTGAGATGGCGTTGACGAGGCTGGAGATCAAGACGCGGAAACCGTTTGCTGGCGGGGAATCGTTTGGCAATGTGGGGCGATACGAGCAGATTGACGGGTTGGCGCATTTTGCCGTTGATCCGGCTCACCCAGACAACGCCGTGATCGCGGACATCGGGTTGGCGCCGCGCAACGGGGATGGGTTGGTGCAGTTTTCCGCCGATTTTCGCATCGTTAAGCCGGTGGACAACGACCACGGCAATGGACGGCTGCTGCTGGATGTGGTGAACCGGGGCAAGGAACTGGCGCTGAAGAACATCAACAGCGCGCCGGACGGGCCGCCGGACGCTGACCCTCATCCCGGTAACGGGTTCATGATGCGGCAAGGTTACAGCCTGGTGTGGTGCGGTTGGCAATACGACGTACCGGACGCGCCCGGACTGTTCCGGTGCAACGTGCCGAACGCGCAGAACGGGGACGGGTCGCCGGTGTCGGGACGCATCGTCGTGTCTTTCCAGCCCACGGTGGCCACGGACGCGCAGTTCCTGTCGGACCGGGAGCACAGGCCATACCCTACGAATCATCTGGAAAGCTGGGACTCCGTGCTGACGGTGCAAGACCACGAGGATGGCGAGGAAACGGTGATTCCTCGGGAACGGTGGGCGTTCGCGCGGATGGTGGACGGGCGGCGAGTGCCCGACGCGGCGCACATCACCATGGACGGTGGATTTGAGGCCGGGAAGGTTTACCGGGTGCTGTATGAGACTTCGCATGCGCCGCTAGTGGGCCTAGGGATGTTGGCAACGCGGGATATTGCGGCTTGGCTGCGGTACGGCAGCGCAGACGACGATGGTACGGTGAATCCGCTGGCCGGCGCGATTGGACGGGCCTATGCATACGGGCGCAGCCAGAGCGGGCGGTTCCTGCGTCAGATGCTGTACCTGGGCCTGAACCGGGATGAGTCGGGACAAATTGCTTTCGACGGAATGCTGCCGAACGTGGCCGGCGGCAAGATGGGCGAGTTCAACGTGCGGTTCGGGCAGCCGTCGAGCCTGTCTAACCGGAGCGTGAACAATCTGCCGCCGTTCCTGGACATTGAGAATGATGGAACGGACGGCGTGCTCGCAGAGGTAACCCGGCGGGGCTGTGCACCCAAGGTCATCTACACCAACACGTCGTCGGAGTATTGGGGTGGACATGGCGCGCTGGCGCACATGACGGCGGACGGCGAGGCGGACGTGGCGCTGCCCGACAACGTGAGGTCGTGGCTTTTCTGCGGGACTCAGCATGCGCCGGCCAATCTGCCGATTTCGGACACTAACCCGGATACCGGGGCACGAGGCACGCAGGCACTGAATTACGTTGACTACCGGCCTTTGACGCGCGCCGCGCTGTATCATCTGGATCAATGGGTTACCCATAACATCGAACCGCCGGCTAATGGGTATCCCAATTTAGCCGATGGGAGCGTGGTTGACGCGGATGAGTTAGCCGCCTGGTTCAGTTCGCTACCCGGCGTTGAGTTTCCGAGGCATCAAAAGACAATACGCAAGTTGGACTTCGGGCCGGACCGGGCGGTTCCGACGCAGATACCGCCGTTGGTGGGCGACGCTTACCCGATGCTGGTTTCAGCGGTGGACGGCGACGGCAACGAGGTTGGCGGGATACGGTTGCCGGCCATCGCTGTGCCCCTGGCCACCTACGCGGGTTGGAACGTGAGGCATCCGGACATTGGCGGCGTGGGTCAAGTGCTTGCGGCCGGCGGCACGGTAGCGGGATGCGCAATTCCGTTTGCGATTACACGGGCGGAAAGGCTGGCTTCGGGTGATCCCCGGCCGTCGATTGAGGAACGGTACGGGTCGCGGGAGGAATACGTCGAAAGGGTGCGAGCGTGCGCGAAGGCGCTGGTCGAATCTGGGTACGCGCTGGCCGAGGACGTGGACGTGCTGGTGGCGCAGGGCGGCGAGGCGTACGATGCCATCGTGCGGGCGCCGGTCGCGGTGGCGGCGGATGATTGACGCGGTATCTGCTGCTACGGATGCGAAAAGGATTGAACAATGACAATCGCAAACTTAGAACAAGCTGTCCGTCGGGTCCGACAACAATTGGGCGATTATCCGCCAACTCGGGAAGGCTACGGTCACATGTATTCCGAATTGGTTACGCGTTATCTTCTGATTGACCCGGTTGTACAAGCTTTGGATTGGGACCTGCACGACTTCGACTACGCAGCGGTCGAGTGGCCCCTGCCTCCGGGTCAGTATGTCCAAAAAGCTGACTATGTACTGTTCAACTGAAGAGGGCGTCCAGTGATCGTAATTGAAGCTAAATATCGCGGACGAAATTTGGTCAATCACGAAACCCAGCTAGAAAGATACACTTCCGAAATGCTTTCGGGGATCGGCGTGTTGACTGATGGCATGGAATGGCGGCTCTATAATCTGAGGAGGTGCGGGGAGTTTTCGAGCAAATTTATCGGTGGTGTCCAGGTCATCGATGGGCAAATACTTGAACCCGGTAAAGATCGCACCGCGAGTATCCGCGGGTTGGCGCAGTACCTCAACGAATGGTTAGACAAAGACCGTTGGTGGTAACGATGAACGAGCAGCGCAAGAAACAACCTTTTTACTATTCTCTTCACGCCGTGGAGTTCAAGGAGCGGTGTCTGGAACTGATTGACGAGATCTACCGGGATGGGGACGTATTGATTGTGACTGACGGCAATATGGCAGTTGCCGAGGTGACACGCTATGTCGAGCCTCCTCTCGGAGGATACGGCAGTCTCAAAGGCCGAGTTGAAATTCTCGGCGACATTGAAGGGCCGATGCCTGTGGAGTGGTACACCGATCCGAACGTGCAGACGGATGAAGATTGGGACATTTCAGGACCGATGCCAGCGTCCTGGTTCGTCGACCCGAACGAAGGTAAACCGCGGGAATACCGAAAGCCGGAGAAAGTTGACGTATCGGTTTTGCATCGCCATAGGATCTTGACACTTGATACTGGCGAATTCGTGGCCCAGTTGGAAGAGGTGATTGCCGCCGTCTACGAGAGCGAAGACGGACTGGTAATCGTATTCGACGATGAAAAGCCGCTCGTGCAGGTTAAGCCAAACAAGGGAATACCAGACTTCAACCAATGTGGCCATGTTGGTGAGGAGCCAGTCCATTGATATTGGGAGATACCCAAGCGGTCGTCTGGTATCTCGCCGGGAACCGCCGACTCGGCCAGCGAGCGCGTAATAGAATGCGGCTGGCCAACCTGAGCAACGATGCCGCATTTTCCGCCATCTCAATCTGGGAAATAGGTATGTTGCAGCAGAAAGGACGGCTTGGCAATGCTATGACCGCTATGCGATGGTACGAAGGGCTACTGGCTGAAGGGTTCAGCGAACTCCCCGTGACCGGTGCCATCGCCGCCCACGCTGGTGACCTACAAGATATGCACGGCGATCCTGCTGACCGCATCGTCGTAGCTACCGCCCTGGAGGGACACCTGCTAATCACCAGCGACAGGCCGATTCTCGATTGGCCGCATCAGCTTGATCGCTTTGACGCCCGACGCTAGTTCAATTGGAAAAGGAGCAAACTTTTATGTCAGTGGGAACTTCGATACCTTTGCCGGCTTATACGCTGGATCCGGCGTTTATGGCGCGGACGGCTGAATCTTTGGGGTTTGAATCGATCTGGTACGCGGAGCACCCGATCCTGCCGGTGCAGAGCGCGAGCCAGTTTCCGTCCGGCGGGGAAATTCCGTGGACTTATGCGCACTTCGCCGATCCCTATATCGCTTTGGCGCGGGCGTCCGGGGCGACCAGCACCATCAAGCTGGGCACGGGCATCACGCTGGTTCCGGAGCGGAATCCGCTGATGCTGGCTAAGGAGATTGCCACGCTGGACCGGATCAGCGGCGGGCGGTTCATGTTCGGCATCGGCGCCGGCTGGAATCGTGAGGAAACGGAGATTTTCGGCGGCGATTTTGATCACAGGTGGACGCAGACGCGGGAAGCGGTGGACGTGATGAAGGAACTGTGGACAAGGGATGAGGCGGAGTTTCACGGGACGTACTATGACTTCCCGCCAGTGAAATGCGATCCGAAACCCATTCAAAAACCGCACCCTCCCGTGATCTTGGGCGGGTTGGCGCGGCGGGTCTTGCATCGCGTGGCGACGTGGGGCGATGGTTGGCTGCCCAACCGGATCACACCGCAGGAGGTTGAGGAGAGCCGAAAGCGGCTTGACGAACTGGCTACCGCGCGGGGGCGGGACCCGAAGTCGCTCAGCATTTCGATTTACGGCCAAGCTCCGGACGGGCAGTTGGTGCAGGACTTCCTGAACGCAGGGGCGGACCGCGTCGTGGTACGCCCGGAGCATTGCGACACCGAAGAGGAGATGGCGGCGCAGATGGAACGTATCGCTGAGGCAGTGATTAAATAACCGCGATACAATAGAGATAGAGAGGACATGCAGAGCCGCTGTGGAAGAGAGGAAACGAGGATTTATGGACCGCACCACTGAAATGCTGAGTTCGTATGCCTGCAACTTGTCGTACGAGGATTTGCCGCCCGAGGTGATACACCAGGTAAAACGGACGGTTGCGGACACGTTGGGTTGCGCGATCGGCGGATACCTGAGCGAGCCGGCCAAGGTGGCGCGCAAGCTGGCCGGAGACATCACCAGCGGCACGCCGTCGCGGATCCTGGGCACCAACGATTACTCATCGCTGGATATGGCGGGGTTCGCCAATGGCGTGATGGTTCGATACCTGGACTGCAACGACTCGTACTTCTCGCCCGGCGGCGGGCATCCCTCCGATATGATTCCGGCGGCACTGGCCGTGGCGGACAGTGTGGAGGCGGACGGCAAGACGCTGATCACGGCGATAGCGCTGGCATACGAGGCGTTCTGCCGGGTTGCGGATCAGGTGCCGGACAATCAATGGGACCAGGGGATATTCAGCGTAATTGGCGCGGCGTGCGCCGCCGGGAAGGTGCTGGGACTGGACGAGGAGCAAATGGGCCACGCGATTTCGCTGGCCGCGGTGCCCAACGTGCCATTGCGTGTGACGCGGATGGGCGAGCTTTCGATGTGGAAGGGATGCGCGGCAGCAGCAGCCACAAGGTCCGGAATCTTTGCGGCTCAGTTGGCTGCTGAGGGTATGACCGGCCCCTTCGAGCCGTTTGAGGGGCGCAAGGGTTTGTGGGAGCAGGCAATTGGCTATCCGGTGGAGATAGAGGCGTTGGGGGGCGACGATGAACCGTTCCGCATTGTGGAAACGATCTTCAAGTTTTACCCGTCGCAGATTCACACACAGGCGCCCATAGACCTGGCGATACAACTTCACGAGCGGGTCCAGACGGATGACATAGCGTCGATCAAGATCCAGTCGTACAACTCGGCGGTGAGCAGCGCGTCCACGGAACCGGAGAAGTGGGATCCGAAGACGAGGGAGACGGCAGATCACAGCATCCCATTCCTTACGGCGGTGGGGCTGCGGGATGGAGCGGTGACGCCGGCGACCTTCGCGCCGGACCGGATTGCCGATGCCGGGCTGCGGACGATCATCAACAAGATGCGGATTGACGAGAACCCGGAATTCACCGAGCGGTACCCGGAACAATATAACTGCCGGATCGAGGTTATCAAGAGCAACGGGCAGACCGAGATTGCGTCCACGAGCTACCCGAAAGGGCACGGCAGGAACCCGCTAAGCGACGCCGAGGTCGACGCGAAATTCCGGCGGTTGGCCTGTCCCACCGTTACAGAGCAGCAATGCGAGCAGGCATTGGAGCTAATCTGGTCGTTGGAGAACCTGCCCCACCTGCGTGGCATTTTTGACAGCCTGGTGGTGTAAGACCGCCAAGTGGCAATACAGATGGCGGAATCGAATCCGACTGAACGGAGAAATCGTATAAAGGAGCAACGGGTCGCATAGACCCTGGTACACGGGGAGGGCACCGTGTCAGACGAAAGGCACAGCGAAGATGTCCAGCTAATACTGGCGATAGGTAACGGCGACGAAAGGGCATTGGAGTCGGTTTATGACCGGTATGCCCAACGAATATACTCTCTGGCAATGTCGGTGTTGAAGGATGACGGGCTGGCGGAGGACGCGGTGCAAGAGGTGTTCTCCAACATCTGGCAGAAAGCGGGAAGTTATCGCGCTGAGATGTCGGCGCCGGGCACGTGGATCATGTCGGTAGCGCACCACAAGATCGTTGACTTTTACCGTTCGCGTCGGCGCACGACGGATCGCACCGCTCAACCGGAAATGGAGACTCTCCTGCGTTTGCCGGATCAAAAATTGAGCGTGGAACAGCAGGTAGAGCGCAGTTTCAACGCCCGGCTGGTGCGGGCGGCGCTCCTAGAGTTACCGGAGGAACAGAGTCAACCGCTCTATTTATCAGCATGGCACGGTTACAGCCAGTCCGAGATTGCAAGAATGCTGGACATTCCGTTGGGAACGGTCAAGACACGCATGAGATTGGGAATGCAAAAACTCAAGGCGGCTCTGGAAGAATATGTGGCCTGAGAACTACAGCAACCCGCAGGGGGAGACGCCGCACCCGGAAGGGGAACTTGCTGCGTTCGCGTTGAACGCGCTGGATGATGCCGAGTTCCAGGCGGTGTTCCATCATGTTGTCGGTTGCCTGCACTGCCAGGAAGTGCTGCTGGGGTTCCAGGAAACGGCAGCGCGGCTGACCGGCTCCGCGCCGGAGGCGCCGTTGCCGGAGGGCCTCAAGGGGCGGATCCTGGCAGCGGCTACGGGACGCAAGGAACCGGAAGTCGTCCCGGCGCCGGCCGCTGATCCGCGCTGGTCGATGCGGAGGTTGCGCCGATGGTTGGCTCCGGCGACGGTTGGAGCGTTGAGCCTGCTGCTAGCGGTTTCGGTGGGCGTGATGGTGTTGCAGCAGCGCGAGATCAACGAACTGACCGCGGCGGTAGAATCGCAACGGGAATTGACCGCGAGCGCATCGCCGGAGGTGTCGGAATTGCCCGGGCCCGTAACTTTCGAAGCCGGGGCAAGGCAGGGTCTTGTAATCCCTACCCGGGCGGTCGAAGTCGCGGTAGGGATTTCCAACCAGGACGTAGAAACGGCGTCAGCAATGCCCGCCAACCAGCCGGGGCAAGAGGTGAGCGCTCCCGAGGAGGGAGAGAGTCAGGTAGTAGCCGTGGAATCCAAAGCGGACGATATGGTCGTAGCCAACGCCGAAGAAGTGGACCAGATGAAGCAGGAGATGGCAGAGGTGATCGAGGCCACGGTGCTATCGGCGCAGCCAGAAACCGAGAAGGTTCCAATGAGTTCGCCGATGGGTACGGAACCGGAGGCGAAAGGGGTATTGATGGTGGAGCCTAACGGCCGGCGCGGAGTGCTGATGGTATCCGGGATGCCGGCGGACACGTATCAGATCTGGCTGGTACGGGGCGGACACCAGGTGATGGTTGATCGGGTAGTGGTGAATGATGATGACGGGGCGGGAATGAAGCAACTGGAAATGGACGAATCGATATTCCAGTTCCAACAGGTTGCGTTGTTGCCCGACCAGCGACACGGCCCGACCAGCCCGCCGGGAGAACGGCTCCTATCGGCGTTGATCATGCCGGGGCCGCCGCTGCCGCCCCGGTAACCAAAACGGGAGGTGAAGGAAAATGGTTGATCGCAGGATGATGCCACCAACGCCAATGCCAGCGCCTCCAACCATTGGGCGACGGGATGAGGGGCTGGATTGTGAGATATGCGGAGCTCGAATGCACGAGCGGAGTTGCAAGATAACCTGTCGCAACTGCGGTTTCACGCGGGACTGTTCGGACCCGTAAGCGTTCCTTCGACAGGCTCAGGATGAGCGCAGGGGCCCTGGATTCCCGCTTTCGAGGGAATGACGGTTAGGGCGAGAAAGGCCACCAGTCGGGCGTGTTGCGGAGCGGCAGGTGGCGGAACAGTTCCGGCTGAACTTCCGCGGCGAGGCGCATGGCCTCTATGATCGGCAAGCGGATAGACTCATGGGCCTGGTGGGAGGCCCGCAGTTTGAAGAGATGGTAGCACTCCCGCAGGCTCAAGCGAGACAGAACGAGTTGGCGGTGAGAGTGTGTGACGAGATATTGCGCAAGGGCGGGCGACCGGGTATGCAGTTCGCAGAAAACCGTGTCCGAATCGTTGATGGCGCGCTGAAAGACAGGTTCCAATCCGGCATCCTTGATGAGATTTGGGACCTGGTAGCCATTAGACACGGTCAGCGGTTGGGACAGATAGGTCTGCATCCGGTGGCGCCGGAATTCGCGGAGGGCGCCGTAGTCGAAGACTAACTCGAAAGTGTAGCCGACCAGTTCGAACTCTCGGGGCGCTGGGTCGTGGGGGCCGATGTTGCGGACCGCGTCGTGGACGATTGCGATTTGCTCATCTTGAGTCAATGCTGACGCGGCGGATAACGCTTTGGCATAGCCACCGCCGTTGCGGAAGAGAAGGGCGGCGGCGAGTTTTCGGTAGGGGTCCTGATCACAGTCCACCAACGCCACGTCAACACGTTCCGCCCTGGGATTTGCTGATTGGTGTCCCGAGTCGATGGAGCGGGTTTCAGCGAGGTAGGGATTGTGGTCAGCGTACTTGACCAAGGTGGGGGTGATGCTGCGGCCCTGTTCACGCAGTTCGAGCCCGATGTCGCGTTCTTCCTGTAGTGCAGATGACAACAGCTTGGTGATGGCGTGTTCCAGGGTGCGGGCGTTGGCGGTTACGCCGACGTTGGTGAGTGTCGAGGCCGGCAGTATGGCGCGGCAAGCGTCGGTTGCCAGGCGACGGAGGCGGAGGTTGTAGGCGGAATCACGCTCATTGTCACGCTGTGGCGACGTGCGGCCTAGATGATCCAAAACGCCATCAAGGAGTTGGTGATAGGCGGTGAAAAGGTTCCGGCAGGCCGTTATGTAGATCTCGCGCAGGGCTGGCGAGGAATCCAGTTCCTGCGGAACGTGGAAACTGCCGGGGTCGATAACTTGGTAGCGGGAGGACTTTTCGGTGTAGGAGGCGAGGCGGTTGTCCTCAAGGGTATCGCAGGCCAGGCGGGAGATGTTTTCGACGGCCAGGTGCAGGACGGCGTGCTCGGCTACGGAGGCGTGTCCGTAGCCGACGACCCAGCGCTCGTTGAAGCTCGCGGCGCTTTCTTCGGTGACCCGTCGGGCGATTTCGTCGAAGGGTTCCGGCGACCGGGAGGTCATCGCGAAGGTGACGGCGATTTGCTCTTCGGTCAAATCCCGGGGGGATAAAGGGTAAATGCGCCGACGATTGGCAGGGGCAGGTAAGGGTTGGCGCATCGGGCTAGTACCATGACGTTGCCTAGGTTTTGGTGAGCAACGTCAGTCCGATTTTAGAAATGTCGCCAAAAAGCCGCTTATTACACCGCTGGCCCGATTGGAGAGCTTCTGGATTCCCGCGAAAGCGGGAATGACGGCTTAGAGTTTTGAAATGTCAACACTTCCTATTTGCGGCAGAAGGCGGGGAAGCCGTCGGGCATTGCGACTTCGATGAGGTGGATTTTGTCGGCGGCGACGGCGTCCTGTACGGCGCGGGTCATTTCGGAGACGTTGTGGACTCGGGTTCCGCCGATGCCGTAGGATTCGAAGAGCTTGACGAAATCGGGGTTGAACAGATCGGTGGCCATCGGTTTGCTGCCGCGGTCGCGCTGGTAGCCTTTGAGCACTCCCCACGCGGAATCGTTGAAGATCATCACGATGGGGTTGATGCCGTACTGGACGGCGGTGCCGAGTTCCTGGGCGTTATACTGGAAGCCGCCATCGCCGGATACGCAGATCACCGGGCTGTCCGGTCGGCCGACTTTCGCGCCCATGGACGCGGGGTAGGCGAATCCCAGGCCGGCCCAGCCGTGGGGATACATGTAGCTGCGGGGTTGATTCATTTGCAGGCAGCGCACGGCGCGGTTGGCGGGTACGGTGGCGTCCAGCGCGAAAATCGTGTCGTCGCGAATCACCGAGCGGATGGACTCCCACGCCTTGAGTTCAGGCCCCCACTGTTCTTGCAAGCCGGAATAGATTTGCTCTTTCAACGCCGCGACTTCGTTGCGGTACTCGTCGGTGGAACCGATGTCGGTGTTGCCGGCGGCACTGAGGAACTGGCGGACTACAGCGCCGCTGTTGGCGGGGATGCCGACCTCTGTTTCGTAGTTCCGGCCGATGTAGTCGCCGTCGAGCATGACGTGGATGATTTTTTCCGGCAGTTTCAGGCCGACCCCGGAGGTGGAACGGTAGGGCAGGTTGCTGCCCAGCACCAGCGCGACGTCGCAATCGCCGAGCCAATCCAGCACCGGGTTCTGACCCCAGATGCGGTTGCCGAGGGCCATGCCGAGGGAGAGCGGGTGGTTTTCGGGGAATGTGCCTTTTGCGCCATCGCCGGTGACGACGGGCGCGCCGAGGCGTTCGGCGAGCTGGATTATGTCATCCGCGCCGCCGGTGGTGTGGATTTCCTCGCCGAGGAGGATCACCGGGCGTTTGGCATTGCGGAGGAGGTTCCACGCGCGTTCAACCTGGACCGGGTCGCCCTGGGGCACATCCGGATCGCGGGGTTGCAGCACCTCAACATCGGCCTGTTGACCCAGCAGGTCGGTGGGAACCTCAAGCTCGATGGGCCGGGGTCTGCGCTCGCCGAACCGAACGAAAGCCTCAACGAAGTGGTCAGGGATGGACTCAATCTGTCCGATCTGAGCGTTCCAGTCGGTTACGGCGGCGAACATGCCCAGTTGGTCCTTGGTCTCGTGGGTGGCCATCTTGCCGCTGCCGATGAACTCCGCCTCCACGTTGGTGGTTACCTGGAGGATAGAGGAGGCCGAAAAGTACGCTTCACCCATGGCTCCCATGGAGTCGGCAGCGCCGGGGCCGGTGCTGGTGAGCAGGACGCCGGGCTTGCCGGTGGCGCGGGAATAACCGTCGGCCATGTACCCGCAACCGAGTTCGAGTCGGCCACCGATGAATCTCACGTCGTCCTGGCAATCGAACAGCGCGTCGAACAGGTCGAGGGTATGAACGGATATGATGCCGAAAACCGTATCGACACCCTGGGCCTGGAGGGATGCGACCACAGCCTGGCCGCCGGTCATTTGTGGCATGGAGGGGCTCCAGCGAAGGTGATGGAATTCATTGAATCAGCAGCGGGCGGGCTTTCCCCTCACGCCAACCCTCTCCCGCCAGGGGAGAGGGGGATTTCAGATGCCTGCTTACAGCAACAGACTGACGGGGTTTTCGAGGACGCGCTTGATTTCCATGAGGAACTGGGCGGCCTCGGCGCCGTCGGCGACGCGGTGGTCGGTGGACAAGGTGGCTTTCATCATCGTTCCAACGGTGAGTTCGCCATCGCGCACGACGGGCACCTGCTTGACGCTGCCCACGGCGAGGATCGCCGCGTGGGGCGGGTAGATGATGGCGGTGAAGCTTTCCACGTCGAACATGCCCATGTTGCTGATGCTGAACGTGGTGGAACTGTACTCTTCGTTGCGAAGGGTGCCGCTGTTGGCGCGGCTGATGAGATCCTTGGTAGCGGCTGCAATTTGCAGCAGCGACTTGCTCTCGCAATTGCTGACTCCGGGCAGGATCAGGCCGGACTCAAGCGCGATGGCGATGCCGATGTTCATTGCGCCGTGGACTTCCAGATGGTCGCCGCGGAAGAAGGAGTTGAACTTGGGGTGTTTTGCGAGGGCGAGAGCGCAGGCCTTGACCATGAGGTCGTTGACGCTGACACGATTTTCGGGATCAGATTCGTCGTTGACATCGCGGCGGAGGGCCATGGCTTTGCCCATGTCGATTTCGGCGGTAACGTAGAAATGGGGAGCGTTGGTCTTGCTGTCAGAAGTGACCCGCGCGATGGTCTGGCGCATCCGGCTGAGCTCGATGCGCGAATCTGCGGGCGCGGCGACAGGCTGAGCCACAGGAGCGGTAGCAGAAGCCGGCGCTGATGCCGGAGCCGGGGTCGGTTCAGGAGCGGTCGGCTGGTAGCTCTCGATGTCGCGCTCGGTGATGCGCCCGTTCGGGCCGGTTCCGGTGACCAGGGACAGGTCGATTCCGCGCTCGCGGGCGAGGCGGCGAGCGATGGGGGAGGCGCGCATCTGGCCGTCGGATGGCGCCGGGGCGGGCGCGGCGGACGGCGCTGCTGTCGGAGTCGGCGCGGCAGCCGGTGCCGGGGGGGGAGCCGGGGCAGCGTCCGGCGGAGCGGTAGCGGCTTCCACCTCGGGAACTGACTCGCCGGGTTCGGTGATGATGGCGATCAGGTTGCCGACGGGTACGGCGATGCCTTCCTGAGCGACAATACGGCCGAGAACCCCGCCGGTATAAGCTTCAAATTCGACGGTTGCCTTGTCGGTTTCGATGTCGGCGATTACCTCGCCGCGGTCCACCGTCTCGCCCTCCGCTTTGTACCAGCGGACGACGGTGCCTTCCCGCATATCGTATCCCATTTGTGGCATGACGACGTTGGTTGCCACGATACTCTCCTATGGTGCTGTGGTTGTACGGTACGAACAGGACTTTCCTGTTGTGGATTTCTGGATTCCCGCGAAAGCGGGAATGACGGGGTACTTGGGAATGACGATTGACTGAGTAGGTCAGGAGCCGTTGACCAGTTTTCGAGCGGCCGCGACCACGGAGTCCGGGCTGGGGATGGCCGCCATTTCGAGAGGGTAAGAGTAAGGCATTGGAACCTCTGCGCCGGCGACACGGGCGACGGGGGCATCGAGGTAGTCGAAGGCGTCTTCCTGGATCTGGGAGACGAGTTCACCGGCAAAACCGCCGATGCGGGTGGTCTCCTCAACCATGAGGGCCCGATGAGTCTTTTTGACCGAATCAACGAGAGTTTCCGAGTCGAGTGGCCGGAGGGTGCGAAGGTCGATGACGTCGGCTTCGATGCCCTCCTGGGCCAAAATTCCGGCGGCCTGCTCAGCCACGTTGGCCATTCGGGAATAGCCGCAGAGGGTGATGTCTTTGCCGGTGCGCCGGACATCGGCCTTGCCGATAGGCACGCGGTAGTCGCCGGTATCGGGGGCATCACCGCGCGTCCCGTACAGCAAGATGTGCTCCACGAACATCACCGGGTCGTTGAGTTCACGGCAGGAGCGGAACAGGCCGATTACGTCGCGGGGCGTGGCCGGAGTGACGACAGTTAGCCCCGGAATGGAAGCGTACATTCCCTCGAAGGACTGGGAGTGGGTCGCGCCCACGGATGCGCCAGCGCCGGTGACGGTACGAATGATCAAGGGAATGGAAAACTGACCGCCGGACATATAGCGGATCTTGGCGGCGTGGTTGACGATTTGATCCATGGCCAGGAGGCTGAAGTTGATGGTCATCAACTCCACCACCGGGCGTAGGCCAACCATAGCTGCGCCGACGCCGGCGCCCACGATGACCGATTCGGCCAGTGGAGAGTCTTTGATGCGGTGTTTGCCGTACCGCTCGTAGAAACCCTTGGTAACGGCGAAAGCGCCACCGTAGGGGCCGATGTCCTCGCCCATGAGAAAGACGCGGTCGTCTTCGTCGAGGGCTTCGCGGAGTACGGAGGATACGGCGTCGCGATATGTGATGACCGACATGGTGATTCCTCTCGGGGCGGTCTGAATGCTCTAACTGGGAATTCCTTCGGTCGGTCGGTCGGTATAAACGCCGTCGTAGAGTTCTTCAGGTTCCGGCCATGGCGATGATTCGCCGAATTCGGCGGCGATGACTACTTCCTCATCGACGCTGGCGTCGATTTCCTCGAAGTCCTCCACGGTTGCGATGCCTTCGTCGGTGAGCCAATCCCGGAAGCGCGGAATGGGGTCCTGAGCCGCCCAGTATTGGACCTCGTCGTCGGGCCGGTAATCTGCCGGATCGGCGACGGAGTGGCCACGGAGTCGGTAGGTGCGGGCGACGACGAATGCCGGGCCTTTGCCGGCGCGCACGTCGGCGTTGATTTTCTGCATCAGGTCGCGGACTTCGAGCACATCGTTCCCATCGACTTCATAGCGATCCATGCCGTAGGCGGCGGCCATCTCGTGCAGAGAGTCCCACATGACGAGGGTTTCTTTAGAGGACGCGCCCATGCCGTAGAGGTTGTGCTCGCAGAAAAAGATAACCGGGAGGTTCCAAATGGCGGCCAGGTTCATCGCCTCGTGAAATTCGCCTTCGTTTACGGCGCCGTCGCCGAAGAAGCACAGTACCACCTGATCGTCGCCCCGGTACTGGACGGCGAGGGCGATGCCAGCGGCGATACACAACTGGCCGCCGACGATGGCGTAGCCGCCCATGAAGTTGAGCTCATCGCTGAACAGGTGCATTGAGCCGCCCTTGCCATTGCTGCATCCGGTGGCCTTTCCCATCAGTTCGGCCATGACTTCCTTGCTGCCCATGCCTCGGGCAAGCGCCTGCCCGTGGTCGCGGTAGTGGGTGACGATGTAGTCATCCTCGCGCAGGGTGTTGATCGCGCCGACGGCGATGGCTTCTTCCCCGTTATAGACGTGGAGAAAGCCCTTGATGTTGCCTCGCGTGTACTGCCGCTCCGACTCTCGCTCAAACTCGCGGATGAGCTTCATCTGCCGGTAGAAACCCAGCAGGTCGTCTTTGGTCAGATCGGGAACGTCCGCTGCTTTGAGCATATCCCTTCCTCGCAGGCAGTGATTTTGGTTTCGCGGGAATGACGAATTGAGAGCGCTTGCCACTACATGTGCAGGGCGCGGCCTTCGGCGTCCAGGGCGGCTTCATGGACCATTTCGGCGACGCTGGGATGGGCATGGACGGCCCAGCCCAGTTCGGTAGTGGTGCCCTCCAGCAGGTGGGTCATCTGGAGTTCGGCGAGAAGCTCGGTGACTTCCGGGCCGCACATGTGGCCGCCAAGGAGTTCGCCGTAATTCGCGTCGATGACCAGTTTCACTAGGCCGTCGTTTTCGCCCATGGCCGCCGCTTTGCCGCTGGCCTGGACGTTGAAACGGCCGACTTTTACGTCGTAGCCCTGCTCGATGGCCTGGGCTTCGGTGAGACCGAAGGAGGCTACCTGCGGATGGCAATAGGTGGCCTTGGGAAGGTAGGTGTAGTCAAGCGGTTGGGTCTCCTCGCCGGCTATGTTTTCGACGGCGATTACGCCCTGAGCGGAGGCGACGTGGGCCAGGGCGAGCTTGCCGGTAACGTCGCCGACGGCGTAGATGCCGGGGACGTTGGTTGCCATCCTGTCGTCGATGTTGATGTAGCCGCGTTCGGTGGCGACGCCGACGCCTTCCAGGCCCAGATCTTCGGTGTTGGGCAGAACGCCGATGGCAACGAGCACTTTGTCGAACCGCGCTGTCTCGGATACGCCGTCCTTATCGATGGTGAGGGTCACTCCGGTAGAGTCGGCCTGGGCGTTGGTAACACCGGCGCCGGTTTGCATTTTGATGTCGTGGCGGTTGAACGCGCGCTCCAGCTGCTGGCTGATCTCCTCGTCTTCGTTGGGGACGATGCGGGGCAGCAGTTCAATGACGGTTACATCCGCGCCGTACATGCGGTAGATGTAGGCGAACTCGACGCCGATTGCGCCGCCGCCGATGATGGCGATGGACCCGGGCACATCCTCGGCCACGATGCTCTCGCGGCTGGTGATGATCCGCTTGCCGTCCACTGGCAGCGGTGGGATGCTGCGCGGGCGGGCGCCGGTGGCGATGACAATGTTGCGGGTGGTGACGCGGGAAACCTGCCCGTCGGGTCCCGTTACGTCGATTGCCCTGGCGGAAACGATGCGGGCGGCTCCGTCGATATGGTCCACGTTGTTTTTGCGGAGCAGGAACGCCACGCCGCGGGTCATGCGGTCCACGACCTGGCGGCTGCGCTTCATGGCGACGGAGTAGTCAGCGCGGAAATTGTCGAATGACAGGCCGAACTGGTCGGCGCGCTGGACGTAGGATACGATTTCGGCATTTTTGAGCAGAGCCTTGGAGGGGATGCAGCCCCAATTGAGGCAAACGCCGCCGAGGGCTTCTCGTTCGATAACGCAGGCTTTGAGTCCCAACTGACCGGCGCGAATGGCGGCTACATAGCCACCCGGCCCACCGCCGATTACCGCTACATCATACCCTGAATCGGTTGCCATCAATCTGACCAGCCCACTAGTTTGGCGCAACCCGCCAACTGCCAAAGCCGATGACAAGATTGGGGCTGCGCTTATTGGGGCATTATAGCGGCAGGGTTGATGAGCGGCAAGTTTGGCATGACTGCTCCCCCCAAAGCAGGCGATGCTTGTCGAGACAAAGACGCTTTGTACAGTGATCAGATGAGAAGCAGGGTCTTTCGATTATCCAGTAAACGGGCGCTGCTGCAATCTTGGAGGCAGAGGGAGAAGGGATGTAGGGTCGGGTCATTCACAGTTATGGGGGTGATCCATGAGTTCGGCGGAAGGCGCAAGGGACGGTTTGTCGTTGATCGAGGTGTTGGGCCGGGTGCCGGATCCGCGCAGCGTGCACGGGAAGCGGCATCCTTTGGGGGCGATATTAGGATTGGCGGTGTGCGCCATGCTGTGCGGAGCGCGCAGTCTGTACGCCATCAGCCAGTGGGGTCGAGACCAGGGGCAGGAGGTATCGGAGGCTCTGGGGTTCACCTGGGAGCGTACGCCGTGCGTGTCCACGCTGCATCAGGTGTTCAGCAGGTTGGATCGGGAGGCCTTTGAGCGTGAGTTGGGACAATGGCTGCAGGAGCGGGGCCTGTCTGAAGATGAGGCGGTGGCCATTGACGGCAAGGCGTTGCGCGGCATTCACGGTGATCAATTGCCCGGGGTGCATCTGGTGGCGGCCTACGCCCATCAGGCTGGGATCGTGGTGGGACAGCAGGCGGTGGGTGAGAAGCGCAATGAGCTGGACGCCGTCGCCGGTCTCTTGGGACAGTTGGACTTGCAGGGTCGAGTGATAACCGGCGATGCCCAGTTCACCCAACGGGAGGTATGCCAGCGGGTGGTGGCGCAAGGGGGCACTACTTCTTTGCCGTGAAAGGCAACCAGCCCACCTTGCTAGAGGACATCACGGCCATCTGGGACGGGGAACCGGAAGCGGCCCAGGCGGTGCAAGTCGACCAGCACGGTGATCGCATTGAACAAAGGCGGCTTTGGGTTTCCGAGTTGCTGGTGGGCTACAGCGACTGGCCCCACCTGGCCCAGGTCTGCCGACTGGAACGTAGCGTCCACACCAAGGGCAAACCGCGCCGGGAATTGGCCTACGCCGTGACCAGCCTGCCGCCCGCTGAAGCCAACCCCGAAAGGCTCCTTGCCTTATGGCGGGGACACTGGGGCATCGAAAACCGAGTGCACTGGGTTAGGGACGTTACCTTCGACGAAGACCGGTCCCAGGTGCGCACCGGCTCGGCACCCCAGATCATGGCCGCCCTGCGCAATCTGACCATCAGTGTGATCCGGTTGGCTGGCGAAACCAACATCGCCGCCGCCTTGCGTCGCCACGCCGTTCACCCATCACGTCCTCTCGCCCTGATCGGCGCGGTCGCCTAATAATCGAAAGACCCTGGA
The DNA here is from genome assembly GCA_965207025.1 of Dehalococcoidia bacterium. Taxonomy (GTDB): domain Bacteria; phylum Chloroflexota; class Dehalococcoidia; order Lucifugimonadales; family UBA3495; genus Bin87. The sequence goes on from OZ242258.1 coordinate 1,060,051, forward strand.
TGAGAAGGGACATACTTGGTGCAATTTGTCGGGGTCTGATAAAATGTCAGCACCAAAATTGGAGTACGTGGAACCATGCGCATTGGCCCGTTGGGGATGACCGAGCTGCTTCTAATCCTGGTGGTGGTGCTGCTGATATTCGGAGCGTCGCGGTTGCCGGGCGTGGGTTCCGCGCTGGGCAAGGGGATACGTTCGTTCAAGACCTCGGTGACCGGGGAGGACGATAAGCCCGGCCGAGACACTGGTGCGAACGACGGCGGTTCGGGGGAGCAGCGTTCCTGATCTGAAGTTCGCGGAATTTCCCCTCACCCATACCCTCTCCCGTTGCTGGAGAGGGATTTTTTTGCGCGGTCTGTAAACCAAGCCTTAGTTGGGCTACTCGCTGGCGGGTTCGGCGTTCAAGGTGGCGGGCGAACGACGTCCGGCGATACGGGCGAGCAGGACGCCCAGCTCGTAGAGCACAATCAACGGCACGGCGACGATGGCCTGGTTCAAGGGGTCGATGGTGGGCGTGATGGCGGCGGCGATGACGAAAGACACCACCAGCCAGAGGCGGCGGAACCGGCTGAATCCCCGCGCGTTGACTATGCCGAGGGTGGCGAGAACGTACATCACCAGCGGGGTCTCGAAGGCGATGCCCAGCCAGAACAACAGCCGGATCATTATGTTGACTATGTTGCTGATGCGGATGAGCGGCTCGGCTACGTCCCCTCCGAAGGTGAGCAGAAACTTCAACGCCGGAGGAATCATCACGAAGTAGCCGAAGGCCATGCCGCCGACGAACGCCAGCAGCGCGGCCGGCAGGAACGAAAACAGGGTGCGCCGTTCCTTTGGGGTGAGGCCGGGGGCTACGAATCTCACGACGTTGTAAAGGATGACTGGGAGCGCCAGGACCAGTCCGCCCAGCAGGGACACCTTGACCGTGGTGCTGAGGAGTTCTGTGACTTCCGTGTAGATTATGGAAACATCGTCGCCGGCTACTCGGCGGGCGGGCGTAATGAGCAGGGTCAGGATCTCCTCGTAGAAGTAAAAGCAGATCGCCGAACCCACGAGGAGGGCGACCATGGAGATGAGGACTCGGGAGCGAAGTTCGCGGAAGTGCTCACGGAGAGGCATGGCCTCGCGCTCGTCGCTACTGGGCTGAGTCTGCGCGCGGCGTCGGGAAACGACATAGGACGCCGCAGCTATCAACAGCAGCAGGGCAACGAACCCGGCGACGGCTACGAGTCTCCAGTCGCCCAAGTCCTCCCAGCGGGACACAAGATCGACGATCATCGTTGGGACGTGGGTGGAGCGGAATGGGTCTCGTCGGTAGGCGCCGGTGGTTCGTCTGCGGACTGCTGTAGATGTGACGGCATGGGTAGCGGGTCGGACGGCGGTTTAGTGGGCGAGCCGGCGCCCGGGTTAGAACTCGTTTGATCTCGCCGCGTTCCAGCGTCGGTATCGGAAAGCGACGCGGCGTCCATGATGTCGGTGAAGGTGCGGCGAGCCTCGCGGGCCATGCGCCCGATGGTGCGGGCCACCTCGACGGTCTTGCCGGGGCCGAGGGCAACGAACGCCACCAACAGGATCACCAGCAATTCAAGGCCGCCGATGCCGAAGACGTTCATGGCGCGGTGTCCGGCTCGGGGAGTTTACGGATTCCCGCTTTCGCGGGAATGACGGTTGAGGATGCGGGATGCGGTTCGACAGGCTCACCATGAGCGGTGGGGGATGCAGGAGCGGTTGAAGATGCGGGATGTTGTGGTTCGACAGGCTCACCATGAGCGGTGGAGGTTGCAGGAGAGGTTGAGGGTTGGAGCTTGCTGAGAGGGCATGGAACAGTACAACCCGGTGGAACGGTCATTCCGGTGTAATCGGGCAACTGGCAACCCATGTCAGCCAGTATCTCGACCACGCGACAGGCGGGCAAGCCCATGACGTTGGAATAGCAGCCGTGTTGCAGAGAGGCGGGGCGGAACTCGTCGTCCTGGATGGCGTATGCGCCGGCCTTGTCCATGGGAGCGCCGGTGGCGATGGACTGTTCCATCTCGACGTCGGTGAAATCGCGCATGAGCACGTCGGCGGTGTGGGACTCGGTGACGCAGCGGCGGGTGGCAGCGTCGTACACGGTGATTCCGGTGGTGACCTGGTGGGCGGTTCCGCGCAGCCGGATGAGCATCCGGCGGGCGTCGTCGGCGTCTTCGGGCTTGGCGATGGACTCGCGGTTGAGGACGACGGTGCTGTCGGCGGCGACGTAGTATCCAGAATCCGCGGATTCCTGCTGGGCCACCGCGAGGGCCTTTTCGCGGGACAACCTGCGCACCATCTCCTCCGGGGTCTCCTGCGGTTCGGGGTCCTCAGGTATGTTTGACGGGGCGATACGGAACTCGATTCCAAGGTCGGACAGCAGGGAGCGGCGCCGGGGTGAAGCCGAGGCCAATACGATTTCGGGGCTGACGGGTTTCAGGCTCAGGGATGCGAGGCACTCCACATGATGGGTTTGGGGGAACATGTCAAGAGGTTGAACTGATTCAATGCGATAGCGCCGGGCCAGAACAGAGAGGTCCCGGGCCAGAGTTTGCGGGTTGCAGGACACGTAGGCGATGCGCGGCGCAGCGAGTTCCAACAGGGTTTCGAGCACAGTCGGCTGGCATCCGGTACGCGAGGGATCCAAGATCACGGCATCGGGTACGACGGTGAGGGAGGGCAGAATGTCCTCGACCTTGCCGGTGATGAATCCCACGTTGGGCAGGTTGGCGGCGTTTTCCTCAGCGTCGGCGATAGCAGCGGTGGACTCCTCTATGCCGATGATCCGGGCTGCGTGGGGAGCGAGCAGCGCGGAGAACGCGCCCACTCCGGCGTAGGCGTCAACTACGGTCTCGCTACCCGACAGCTGGAGGGCGTCGATTGCCAACTCCGCCAGTTTGCCGGCCTGTTCGACGTTGACTTGGAAGAATGACGGTGACGCAACCCGAAACTCGCGGCCGTTGACAGATTCGCGGTAGCGTTTCTGGCCGGTTTGAATTGGCACGTCAGGGTTTTTGAGGGTGGGCTGAACGAGGTAATCGCCAGTGGGGTCGGAGGCGCGGATGGAAAGCGCGGAGGTTTCGGCGCATCGGCCCTGTAGTTGGTCGAGCAACTCATTGGTACGGTCGTTCATCAACATGCAATGGTCGATTCGCACGAACCTTCGGCGTTCGCGGTGGGTGAATCCCAGGCTGCCGGTGGATCGCCAGATGTTGAAGCGGGCGTGGTTGCGGTATCCGAACGGTTTGGGCGAGGGGATGGTATCCAGGACGCGCGGCAGGTGAAAACTGCCGATTCGTTCCAGCGCGTCCACCACGATGGCGGCTTTGGCGTCGAGCTGCGCGTCGTAGGATACATGCTGCCACTGGCAGCCGGTGCATTGACCGAAATAGGCGCACGGTGGGTCAACGCGGTGCGGAGACGAGCGGATGACGTTCACTACCTGGGCCGCAACATACTTCCGTCGAATGGCGACCACCTCGGCGTTTACGGTCTCACCGGGGATGCCTCCGAACACGAACACATCGCGTCCGTCGTGGGCGGCCATGGCCTCGCCGAGGCGGCCCCAGGAGAGGAGGTCGAGTTGGATTACGTCGCCGCGTTGCAGGGGTGGCGCGTCGATTGTGGCGGCGGGAGAATGCATACAGACATACTACCACCTGGCAGCGAGTACAGTCTTGCGCCGGCGTATGGGGCCGGCGTATGGCGGTGAGTATTATATTGACCGGGTTAAAGGCGGGGTATAATATTGATATTACAGATGCTCGCGCGCGGCTCGGATTATTGGATTGTCCGGGACATGGCGCGGGAGAAGCGCACAACCCTGGAGGAACAAAGATGCCCGAACCTATCGACGTGAATGGAGAGAACTGGCAAAGCAGCGTTATGGACTCGGATCTGCCGGTAATGGTGGACTTCTGGGCGGAATGGTGCGGGCCCTGCAAGATGATTGCTCCTGCGGTACATGACCTGGCCCTGGAATACGAAGGCAAGATGAACGTGGCCAAGCTGGACGTGGACAGCGACCCGGACATCGCGGCGCGCTACGGCATCCGCAGCATCCCGGCGCTGATCTTCTTCAAGGATGGCCAGCCGGTGGACCAGATTGTCGGCGCGATGCCCAAGCCGCAGATGAAGCGGAAGATCGACGCGGTGCTGGGCAGCTAGTCCGGTTGACCCCGCCAGCACCCTGCGGGAGTGGATGGGGCCCGGTGGCTCTTGCGGACTTCAAATCCGTTATGCCTCGTGACGAGCGGGGTAGGTGGGTTCGACTCCCTCGCACTCCCGCCAATTGAAATGTAGGCTGCTGATACAGCCCTATCGATGTTTCAGCCCCGACGTTGCGGCGTCGGGGCTTATTCATGGTGCTGGTTGTCGAAGGACGGAGGGCGATATGTCGCCGACGGCTTTGACGCGGACGCGGGTGGCGTTGCTGGGCACGTAGGTGAGCGGAACCTCTTCGACGTCCACCACTTCGATGGTGGCAGGGTCGGCACCGGCGGCGGTGGCGCGGTCGATGGCGGCCGCGGTGCAGTCGGCGATGGCTTCGTCACGGCTGCCGCTGTCGAGGGAGTACACGCGCTCCACCTGCCCGCTCACCTGGGCGATGGCCGCGCCGATGGCGTTAGCGACGTCCGCGTGCTGCGGGCGCAGCACGTGGCTTGCGCCGGCCAAGGAATCGCCGACCAAGATGCTGCCTCCACCCACCAGGACGACTGGAACGTCCCCACGGCTGAGTTTCATGCGGTCGATCAAGGTCTCCACGCGTTCCTGGATGTCTGCCACGGCGCGCCATACCGTCGCCGGGTCAAGTTCGGAGAGCAACGCGGGATCGCCTATCTCGGCGAGGCTGGCGGCGACTGCTACGTCGGTGGCTGTCAAGGTTTCTCCGCCGAAGCATAGCGCGTCGCCGGTGAGCCGGTAGCCGACACTCTCCGGCCCGATGCGCCATGGGTCGGGCGTTACGATGGAACCGCCACCCAGGGCGATTGATTCCACGTCGGGTAATCGGAAATTGGTGCGCACCCCGGCCAGCTCGACGGCCACCGCCGACTCTCGGGGGAACCCCCTGACCAACGCGCCCACATCGGTGGAGGTGCCGCCGATGTCAACTACAATGCCGTCCGAGATGCCGGTAAGGTAAGCGGCCCCGCGCATACTGTTGGTGGGGCCGGATGATATGGTCAGGACGGGGAACTGGTTGGCGAACGACGTATCCATCAGCGTGCCGTCGTTCTGGCTCATGAACAGCGGGACATTGAGGCCGAGCACGGACAACGCCTGCTCGACGCCCGTGATGGTGGACGTGGCCAACTCGCCGAGACAGGCATTGAGCGCGGCTGCGTTTTCCCGTTCCAGCAATCCGATGCGGCCGTTTTCGTGGGCGAGGCAGACGCGCAAGTCCGGAGCAACGTCCGCAATCACGGCGGCGGCCTCGAGTTCCTGCGTGGGGTCCACTGGCGAGAACACGCCGTTCACCGCGACGGCGCGAATTCCTCCGGCCTGCATATCGCGGACGGCACTGCGGATGGCGTGGTGGTCAAGGGGCGAAATGTCCCGCCCGTCGAACTCATTGCCGCCGCCAACCATGTAGGCATGACCTCCGATGGCATTCTTCAAGCTTTCTGGCCACTCGACCAGCGGCGGCAGCAGTTCGGTGGCTGGCAGCGACAGGCGCATGACGGCGGTGGGAGCCAAGCCGGTGCGCTCCAGCAGGGCGTTGGTGAAATGGGTGGTTCCAACTACGACAGCCTCTACCGCGTTTCGTTGGCCAGCCCGGGCAAGCAACTCGGAGACGGCGGCGGCGATGCCCGTGGTCACGTCGTCGGTGGTGGCAACCTTCGAGGCGCCGACCAGGCTCCGGCCGTTCATCAGCACGGCGTCGGTGTTGGTGCCGCCCACGTCCACGCCGACAAACATAGCGCGTTGCCTAGACCTCCAGGGGAATATACTCGGTGTCGTAGCCGAACCGTCGCGGCCCGGCGACGGCCAAGCCCTCCGGCGTGGACCACAAAGCCGGCGCGGGGAAGCCGAGGATGGCGACGCGCAATCCGTAGCGCATCAGCTCGGTGGTAACGGGTTCGCCGGTATCGGTGGTGACGGCGCAGATGAGATCGGGCACAGTGCAGACGATTTCACCATCCACACGGGCAACCAGGTTTTCGTTTTGGAAGTCGATAGTCATGGCGCGTCCCTGCCAGGAATCGATGCCGTCGATGGTGAGTGAGCCCCGGGCGAACCCGGAGGTGGTGCGCCGGTCAACGTCCACGACTTTTCCCGTGAAAAGGATGCGGCCGGGGCAGGTTTTCAGGATGGCGGCCAATGGATCTGCGCCAGTATCGCGGGCGTTCTGCACGGCAAGGCCGAGGTCCCGGGCCAGCGAGAGGGTGTTGAGCACGGCGGTGCGCCGGACCTGTTCGGGCGTCATGGGGGCGACGGCGTAGCAGGCGACGCAACCCATCTGGATGGTGGCGGCGCGGGCCAGCCTTTCCGCCCAGACCGGAGAGATAGTGTCGCGGACGACTATCGAGTTGCCCTTCTCGTCGGCGACCGCCATGGGGCAGCAGGGGACGCCGTACACAAAAAACGTCTTCATCTGAAATTCCGGGAAGGCGCGGCCCATGCCGTCGGCGTCCACCACCGGGAGGCCGGCCTTGGCAGCGGCGATGAGCGGCTCCACGGAATTGCTGCCACCAATCTCGTTGGAGATCAGCACGGTAGCCGACTCACCGACGAAATCCTCGATGGCGCGGAGGGCGTGGTATGACTGGAGGTCGCGGACTTTTTCGATGCCCACCGTGGGCGCGCCGATGCCGCCCACGCATACGACCTTGGCATCCTCCGGCAGTTCCGCCGGAGACAGCACGGTAACGGGTCCCCATTTGCGGATGGCTTCGCGGGCCCGGAGCTGGCCGACGTAGGGGTTGCCGCCGCCGCCGGTTCCCAGGATGCCGGCGCCGATGACGATGTAAGGCAGAACTTCTTCGGTTACGGTCCACATGACAGGTCAGGGGCAAGAGGGATTTTACAGGGATGAACAGGATAAAACGGGATGGAGAGGATTTGATTGATTTGGACAGGGCGTCCCGTAACATTATTCGGCGGGTTCGGGTTCTTCCGGTGATGGCGCGCCGGATTGAGCGGCCATTTCGCGTTGGAGTTGTTCGGTCCAGTTCTGGAGCCAGCGGCGGAATTCGTCCAGGGCCGGCGGGGCTACGTAGATGATCTCGAGATCCGTCGGGAACTGCACCTGGTGGCGCTCGTTGATCAGAAGGAGGCCGGTTTCGTCCTCGGGCAGGGTGGAGTTGATGGTCTCGGCGATGAATTCATAGCGGCGGCGGCTGGCCTCGGCGAACCATTCCTGCAAACGGTTCACCACTGCCGGACTCATCAACGGCTGCATCAGGCAGCGTTGCAGATCCAGCGATTCGGCCATAATCTCCATGGACTCCGTGGCTTCCAGGGTTGCGTCGGCGTCGGTCAGGGCCTTCACCAGGGTGTGGCTGCCCTGGCCGCTGGCTTCCAGGTAGCCGAGGGCGTCCGAGCCGCCTTCGGGAGTGTTTTCGTGGTACACGCGGGTGATGCTGCCCAGGGCGTTCTGCACGGCTCGCACCTGGACGTCCACCTGTTCCCAGTACCGGCCCATGATCTGGGCGCCTTCGGGTGGTATCGCATCCGGAGGCACGGGGACGTGGATCAGAGGGACGAGCAGCAACTTGCGCTTGCCTTGGTAGTTTCCCGCCGCGGGTCGGGTGATCCTGGTAAGCTCCTGGGCCATGCCCGCTTCCTCCATGTGGTCTGGTGTCCGCGTATGATAGCGCGAATTTCAAGCGGATGGACAGGACTGGGTAGCTCTGCTAACCTTGCCGAGCGCATCGCGCGGGAGATTGATTTGAGCCAGCCGACGCCCGCCAGAGTGTCCCTGTTTGTCACGTGCATCATCGACCAGCTTTACCCGGAAGTGGGCGTAAGCGTGGTGCGTACGCTGCGGCGTTGCGGCGTGGAAGTGGATTTTCCCGAGGCGCAAACCTGCTGTGGACAGCCGCTGTACAACTCCGGTTTTACCAGCGAGGCACGGAAACTGGCGGCGCGCACTTTGGACGCGCTGGATGACTCTGAATACGTTGTAGTGCCGTCGGGTTCGTGCGGGGCGATGCTCAGGGTGTTTTACGAGGATCTTTTCGCCAACGACCCGATCATGCTGAAGCGTGCAGTGGCGTTGCGGGACAGGGTGTACGAATTCACCGAGTTCCTCACCGACGTGCTCGGTTTGGAAGCAGCGCCGGGAGATGCCTACGCAATAGATCGCACAGTCACCTACCATCCGTCGTGCCATCTGTTGCGGGAGATGCGCGTAACTGATGGCCCTCGGATGTTGTTGGGCAACGCCGCCGGTGTTGAGCTGGTTGACCTGCCCGACGCGGAGCAGTGCTGCGGCTTCGGCGGAACCTTCGCCGTGAAATACCCGCACATATCTGAGGAGATGCTCGCGGACAAGCTGGCGTCGATTGAACGGAGCGGCGCAGACACCATTACCGCTTGCGACATGGGCTGTCTGACGCACATCGGCGGCGCGATCAGCCGCCGGAATCTACCCGTTGCTGTTCGCCATGTGGCGCAAATCCTGGACGGCGGCGGAGACTGATCGATGGCCGAGATCTTGACACGAGAATTTGTGCCGGCGTCGCAGGCGGCGGTGCAGGACGCGCAACTGCGGCAGGCTTTGCGACGGGCTGGTTCGGGATTCGACGGCACCCGCCGGGAGGCGATCGCCGAGGTAAGCGAGGATGTTTGGGAAGGTTGGCGTCGGCAGGCCCGCACCATCAAAGAACACACCATTGGGCACCTTGATTATTACCTGGCGATGCTGGAGCGCAACGTCCACGCCGCCGGAGGGCACGTCCATTTTGCGCGCGACGCCGCGCAAGCCAACGCCATTGTGTCGGAAATTGCCAAACGCAGCGGTGTGAGCACCGTCACCAAGAGCAAGTCCATGGTGTCGGAGGAACTGGGCCTGAACCACGTTTTGGAAGAGCAGGGCATCGACGTGTTCGAGACCGACCTGGGCGAGTACATCATCCAACTGGCTGAGGAAACCCCGTCGCATCTGGTTGCGCCGGCTCTTCACAAAACGCGCGGGCAGGTGGCGCAGCTTTTCGCGGAGCAGCTGGGTGTCCCATACTCAGAAGATATCGAGGAAATGGCGCGCGTTGCCCGGGTGGCGTTGCGGCAAAAGTTCCTCGAAGCCGATATGGGCGTCAGCGGAGCAAATTTCCTAGTGGCGGAAACGGGTTCCCTGGTGATCATCACTAACGAGGGCAACGGCCGGCTCTGCACGTCTGCGCCAAGGATCCACGTGGGGCTGGCCGGCATGGAGAAGGTGATACCTTCGCTACAGGACCTAGCCGTGTTTCTTCGGCTGTTGCCGCGTTCGGCAACCGGACAGCGCATCTCGTCCTACGTGAGCATGGTGACCGGACCCCGACGAGCCGACGATGAGGACGGGCCGGAGGAATTTCATCTGGTGATCGTGGACAACGGACGCAGCCGGCTGTTGCGCGATCCGGCCCTGCGGGAATCGCTGTACTGTATCCGGTGCGGCGCTTGCCTGAATGTCTGTCCGATCTACCAACGGGTGGGCGGGCACGCCTACGGTTGGGTCTATCCGGGTCCCATTGGCTCCATCGTGACACCGGGACTAGTGGGGGTGGCTCAAGCGAAAGATCTGCCCAATGCATCCACGTTGTGCGGCGCGTGTCGGGACGCCTGCCCGGTGCAGATCAACATTCCACGGATGTTATTGCACCTGCGCCACCAGCAGGCCGAAAGCACCGATACCAACCAGCGCACGGCGTCGGATACCGACAAGTTGCTTGCGAGAGGCTTTGCGACCGTTATGTCGAGTCCGTGGCTGCTGCGATTGGGGAGAATGCTGGGACGGGCACTGTCCAAGCCGATGGCCGCGTCCGGCAAAATCGGCGAGTCGAGGCTGCCGCTGATCTCGCGGTGGACGCGGGCCCGGGATCTTCCCGTGCCGGCGGAGCGCAGTTTCCGCGACCGGTGGCGCGACGAGCTGTCCCGGGGCGGCGATCAGGTAAGGTGAACCACAATTATGGGTAACCGATCCCAGTAGCGAATACCATGACGTCTTTGAACATCGGTATCCCTTCCTCGGATTTCATAGCCTCGGTGCGGGAGGCGCTGGACAGAGAGGATGCGCCACCGGCAAACCCCTACGGACCTTTGCTGGACGATCTGGACGCGGTGGATGAGCGGGCGTCATCGGTGCGCGAACGCATTGCCGGGGAGTTGCCTGACTTGATGCAGGATTTGGCACGCACGGCCGCGTTACGGGGATGGAACGTGGAGCGATGCGGAGGGATCGAGGAAACGGTTGATTATGTCGTGTCACTGGCCGGGCGACTAGGCGTTACTTCCGCCGCGCGGTCCGATCAGCCGGTGTTCGACGTGGTTCCAGTAGATGCAGCTTTGGCCGGCGCGGGAACGATCTGTTGGCCGGCGATATACGAGAGGGTTGACGACCGGGAGACCGTGCGGAGACGCCTTGCGGAGTCGGGCATGGGCATCACAGGCGCGGATTACGCTATCGCGGAAACGGGTTCGGTGATCGTGCTGCCGCGCAAAGGACTGAGCCGGTTGGTGTCCGTGGTCCCGCCGGTGCATGTGGCGATAGTGCGACCGCAGGATATTCTCGGCACGCTGGACGACCTGTTCGCGTTGCGGAGATTGGAGTTCCATCGCGGCCGGGCGAGCGGCGACGGCGACATGGGAAGCTATCTCAATTTCATCACGGGGCCAAGCCGCACCGCCGACATTGAGCAGACCATAGTGGTGGGCGTGCACGGGCCGAGAGAAGTCCACATGGTACTCTTGGACGAGCAGCATGGTTCGACAGGCTCACCATGATCCTTCGACAGGCTCAGGATGAGTGGATGGTAAGGAATGATCTTTCGACGGGCTCACGATGATGGTTCGACGGGCTCACCATGAGCGGGAGCAGCGATTATGCCGATGCGCGTAGGGTTCATACAGTTTCGCAGGCAGATGCTGGAGCAGCAACTGTCGGAGACGATGGACGTTTTCCCCACGCTGGGAATCGAGAAAGCCATCCTGATCGGGGATTTTGTGAGCGGGGACATCTCGCCCTCAAGCACCTTGGACTTCATCTTCGTACACGACACGGACCGGTCGTTCGGAAGACGGGCAGATTTCTTCTCGTATCACCTGGATGCCCAGGTGGGCATGACCTACCAGGTTTATACGCCCGAGGAATTCGGGCAACTGCAAGAGACGCTGCCAGCGCTGTACTCGGCCTGCAAACAAGGAAGGGTGGTTTTTGATGCCTGATTTTGCTGCGGAAGGCGTTCGCTGGTTTCGGCAAGCGGAGCGCGACCTTGAGGATGCGAACTTCAACCGGCAGGGCGAACGCTACAACGTGGCGTGTTTTTTATGTCAGCAGGCCGCTGAGAAAGCGCTGAAAGCCTACCTGTACCGCCGGGGCGCGGAGGATGTCTGGGGCACCTCGCTGATCGACCTCTGCGAGGATGCCAAGATCTTCGAGATGTTCTTCGACACCATCAAGGCCGAAGCGCGGCAGTTGGACAAGTACCGCGACATCACGCGGTATCCGGCCTACTTGCCCAGCGGGATACCGGCGGAGGTGTTTGACGACGTTGACGCTGAGCGAGCCATCGAGCTGGCGGGCATTGTGGTGCGGTTCGTGGAATCGCGCGTCAAGTGAGTGGTGAGTAGAGGGTAGATTCCCCCTCACCTATTCCTCCCCCGCAAGGGGAGAAGGAACTTCGCCGAATATACGGGCCAACTGTTGCTGCCGGTAGTCGAAGATGCGCCGCAGATCTCGCCGCACCAGCAGGCGGTCTGCCAACCATCCGCCGAACATATCGTACTCAACGTAGTCCCGTATCAACGTTCCGCCGTCCTGCGGTATGAAGGTGTGTTCGTGCCCCCATCGGCGGTATGGCCCCTTGATCTGCTCGTCAACGAACCGGTGGGGGGGCTCCCAGGCGGTAATGCGGCTGCGCCACTTGAGTGGCAGCCCATGTAAACGGAGCCGGTAGTCAATTTCCACGCCGGCGCGCATTTCAATGGGCGGCGGCGTGACCACGTGGAAACGTAGCAACGGCGGAGTCAGTTCCTCCAGCCGAAACGCATCGGAATAGAAGGGGAAGATGCCTTCCGGTGGGCGGGGAAGCCACTGGCTGCTTTCCAGGGTGAAAGGCATTCGTCAGAATTGGTTGATGTGCAGAGTGCCCTGGATTCCCGCCTACGCGGGAATGACGGTATGTAGTATGCGGGAATGACGATCCTTCGACAGGCTCAGGATGAGCGGGAACGGCCGAGGTTGTAGAGGCGGATGGCTCGTTCGGAGGCGCGTTCCAGAAGTTCGGCGCCGTTTTGCAGGCTGTGTTCCAGTGTAGTGGGTTCCTCGGCGATGGGGATGATGGCGTCGATGCCGTGTTGGTAGAGCGCGTCGTATCCCTTGCCCAGGCTGCCGGCCAGGAGTAACGTGGGAACGCCAAAGGCCCGGCTGCGGCGGGCAATGCCCACGGGGGCTTTGTCGAAAGCGGTGGAACGGTCAGCGCGGCCCTCGCCTGTAATCACCAGGTCCGCCCCCTGCGCGTGTCGGTCGAATTCCAGGGCGTCGCACACCATGTCGATGCCGGAGCGGAGTTCGCAGTTGGCGAAGGCCATGAGTCCGGCGCCCAGACCGCCGGCCGCCCCGGCGCCGGGGTTGTGCAACACGTTGACGCCCAGTTGGGATTGAACGACATGGGCGAGATTTGCGAGGCAGGCGTCGAGTTCCTGGACCATTTCGGGCGTGGCTCCCTTTTGGGGGCCGAAGATCGCCGATGCTCCCGTGTCCCCACATAGCGGGTTGGTAACGTCGGTAGCGCCTATGATGGTGGCGTTGGACAAGCCCGGATGAACGTTGGATACGTCAATGGTGTTGAGGTCGGCCAATGCCGCGCCGCCGGGGGGAAGCGTCTCACTGGCGGCGTTCAGAAACCGGACGGCCAACGCGGAGGCCATTCCGGTTCCGCCGTCGTTGGTGGCGCTGCCGCCGAGCCCCACGATGATGCGCGTATAGCCGGCGTCGAGGGCGGAGGCCATGAGCTGGCCAGTGCCGTAGGTGGTTGCGGTTCGAGGGTCGCGGCGGTGGTCGGGGATCAGGGCCAGGCCGGATGCGAGGGCCATTTCAATCACCGCAGTTTGGCCGTCGCCCATGACCCCCCATTGCGCGGATATGGAGTCTCCCAACGGACCGACCACTGTTTCGGTGAAGTATCGCCCGCCGGTGGTGTCAATAAGAGCAGTGAGGGTTCCGTCGCCGCCGTCGGCCACCGGAATCAGAACGGTCTCGGCATCCGGGATTGCACGCATGACGCCATTCTGGATGGCGACGGCGGCGGCGCGGGCGGAGATGCTCTGTTTGAAGGCCTGGGGAGCGATGACGATGCGTAGGGGCATGGAGTGATTATAGACCATGCTTGCCGCCCACAATAGGCAGGGGCGGTTGGTTATGTTAGTATCGGCCAGCGGCGCGAGTTGTCATTGAGAACGCTACATCGGAGGGTTAAGTCATGCCCAGCAAAGCGGAATTGAAGGATCGGGCTTTTGCCGAAATTGACCGGCGGGCGGATGAGTTGGTGCGAATTTCCCAACAGATTCTGGCCAATCCGGAGCCCGGATTCCGTGAGTTCAAAACGGCCGCGCTGGTGGGCGACATGTTCGGCGAGATGGGCGTTCCCTTCCGCAGCGGGTTGGGAATGACTGGCTTGCGGGGCGAGATCATCGGCGGGAGCGAAGGGCCGACCATGGCCATACTAGGCGAGCTGGACAGCCTGATCGTCAACGAGCATCCCCACGCGAATCCTGAAACGGGCGCGGCGCACGCCTGCGGCCATCACTGCCAGATTGCCATGATGCTGGGGTCCACGATGGCGCTGATGCAGGAGGATGTGCTGCCTCACCTCAGCGGGCGCATCGTTCCCATCGCCGTGCCAGCCGAAGAGTACATCGAAATTGAGTACCGCGACAGCCTGCGCCGGGAGGGCAAGATAGAGTTCCTGGGCGGCAAGCCTGAGTTCATTCGCTTGGGGGAGTTGGACGACGTGCATCTCTCGATGATGATGCACACCACCAGCACGCCCATTGAAAAACAGTTGTGCACCACTGGAACAAATAACGGCACAGTTGCCAAGAAGATCCAGTTCGTGGGCAAGGGCGCTCATGCCGGCGGCTCGCCACACCTGGGCATCAACGCCCTGAACGCGGCCACATTGGCGATGTCGGCCATCCACTTCAACCGGGAGACGTTCCTGGACACCGACACGGTTCGGGTGCATCCGATTATCACCAGGGGCGGTGAGGCGGTGTCCGCGGTGCCGGCGGACGTGCGGATGGAGACGTTCGTGCGCGGCAAAACGCTGGACGCCATCATGGACGCCAACCGGAAGGTTGACCGGGCCCTGCGGGCCGGAGCGATGGCGGTAGGCGCTACGGTCAACATCCAGACGATTCCCGGATATCTGCCCATGCTCCAGAACAGCCGGATGCAGGAGATTTTCCGGTCCAATGCCGAAACCCTGGTGGGCGCCGACAACGTAGGCTGGAACCCACACCGCACGGGCAGCACGGATATGGGCGACATCAGCGCCATCATGCCGGTGCTGCATCCCTACGTGGGCGGAGCGACCGGTATCGGACACGGCGCGGACTACGTGATCCAGGACTACCAACTGGCGGTGATCACCGGAGCGAAGGCTATGACCGCCACCGTAATTGACCTCATGGCGGACGGCGCGGCGGAAGCCAACAACGTGGTGGCCAACCACAGGCCGGAAATGACCTCGCGGGAGTATGTGAACTTCATGCGAACATTGGCCTCGGAAGAGTCTTACACAGAGGGCTAGTTATTTACATCGATTCACAAGATGCACAAGATTTCAGGTTGGATTGGGTTTTATGGCAACGCGCGAAGAACTGAAGCGAGCGGCCTGCGCCGCCATTGACCGGCACAGCGATAACCTCATCGCCGTGTCCCGAGACATCCTGGAGCATCCCGAGCCGGGATACAGCGAGTACCGGACGGCGCGGGTGGTAGCGGAACAGTTCGCGCGTCTGGGCATCAAGTTCAATGCCGGACTGGCCCTGACCGGACTGAAGGGAACCGTAAAGGGCGGCGGGGGCAACGGGCCTCGGGTGGCAATCATCGGTGAGCTGGACAGCCTGATCGTGGACGGACACCCCCACGCCGCCGAGGGAACCAAAGCGGCGCACGCTTGCGGGCACCATTGCCAGATCGGCATGATGCTGGGAGCAGTGGCCGGATTGATGCAACCGGAGGTGCTCAGCGAGTTGAGCGGGGAGATCGTGCCCTTCGCGGTGCCGGCGGAGGAATTCATCGAAGTGGCCCGCCGCCTGGACCTCCGCGAGAGCGGCAAGATCGAATTCATGGGGGGAAAGCAGGAACTGATCAAGCTGGGCGAGTTCGACGACGTGGACATCGCCATGATGTGCCACACCGCCAGCGATATGGGAGCACACACCTTCGCGATGGGCGGCACCAGCAACGGGCACGTGGTCAAGTACGTGCGATTCACCGGCCGGGGAACTCACGCTGGCAGCGCGCCGCACCTGGGGGTGAACGCACTGAATGCGGCCACGTTCGCGCTCCAGGCCATCAACTCCAATCGAGAGATTTACCGAGACCAGGACACGGTACGCATCCACGGCATCATGACGAAGGGCGGCGAGGCGGTCAACGCGGTCCCAGCTGACGTGCGGCTGGAATGGCGGGTGCGCTCCGGGACGCCGGAAGCTGTGGTGCGGAACTCGGATATCGTGGACCGGTGCTTCCGGGCCGGCGCGCTGGCCGTGGGAGCGTCGGTGTCCATCACCAATATCCCTGGCTACCTGCCCATGCGCCACGACCAGCGCCTGATGGAGCTCTTCCGCAAGAACGCGGTGGGCTTGCTGGATGAGAACAGGGTGATGGTAATGCCGCCGTCACGCAACCGGGGCGGTTCCACCGACATGGGCGACCTGAGCCACATCATACCGGCTATTCATCCCTATACGGCGGGTGCAGAAGGCGCGGGACACAGTTCCGACTATCTGATTATGGACTACGCGAAGGCGGTGGTGAATCCCGCGAAAATCATGGCGATGGCGGTTATCGACCTGCTTGCGGACAATGCAGCGGAGGCCCGACAGGTGGTTTCGTCGTTCCGCCCGGCAATGTCAAAGTCCGCATACCTGAACTTCCAGCGGCAGCGGGCCGAGGTGCTCGAATACAACGGGGCCGCCTGAGCAAGCAGCCAACGTCACAGCCCGGCTGCCAGGACCAGGCTCATTGCGCCGCCGCCCAGTAGCGGAACGGTGAGGTTATCATCCACGGGCAGCGGGGCGAGTTCCACCAGAGCGGAAACCACCGCAGCCACTACCACAGCCAGGGACCACTGGCCGTAACCCAGAGCGCAGATGATCGCCCAAACCCCCAGGGCCGCCCCGACGAAGGCGAAACCTCCGCTGGGGGATTTTCCCCAAAAGCGTGGACCTGGAAAATGAGTGCCAACCAGCGCCGCTGCGGGATCCCCAATGGCGACGAACAACAGGACCGGCAACGCGATTTCCGGTCCGTAGAAGAAAAAGGTGAAAAAAGCGGCGATCAAAAACCACGTTGCGCCGGATATTTCGGACACTTCGGAATGTTTAAGGATGGGCGCGAACATCAGCATAAACAGGCGATTCAATAAGCCGACCCTGAATCGGCTCGCCTCAATCGCCAGCGCAAGCAGCGCACCCGAACCGATTAGGAACATATAGGGGTGTTCGGGAATGGCCAACGACAGCAGGGTTGTGCAAGTCGCGGCTACCAAATGGAATATCCGGCGTCCGAACGGAGGCGGCGGTGGCGGCAGGCCCGGTGGTTGGCCGATAGGTATAGGATCCATTTACTCACCCGACTGACGCCCGGGTTTGCGAGCGTGGGCCTGCTGCGATCCTACCCCTGCCGGGAGCGCAATGGGGTCGTTAGAAGTCTATGGTTATGGTATCGCCTGACGCCCAGCGGAAGGAGCGGAACTGAGTTCCCTCGGGGGCTTCAAACACCATCCAACCGTCGAGTCCAGTACCCTTAGGCAACTCCTGGGCACGCTCTACGAACTGGGTCTCCCCATTTGGCCGGACTTCTGCATACAGCGGGTTCCAGAGGAATTTGACACAGGCGGTGTGGTCGTCCGGATTGACCGGTACATTGCAACGGTCGGACGCGCTTTCGGGGAATTCGGCTTCCTGGGCGCGCTCGCTGACGTCGATGGGGAAATAGCGGCCTTGCAGAAAATCACGCAGTTGGGCAGCCTCGTGGTCCACGTTGACTATCGCGGAGGTGGCGGTGTGATTTTCGACCTTGACGCGGAGCAGGATCAACTCATTTTCAGGAGACTCCGGCACTAGCCGGTAGAAGTCCTCGTCCGAGGCGCCCTGTCGGGGCGCGCGGGTTGATGTGGTCCAACGGAGTTCGTCGGTCCGTTCGATGTCGGCTACGCTGATGTGGAGGATGCGGCCCTTGTAGTATCGTCCGATGTTGGGCGACTGGGACGAGCAAGCAGCGGATAGCACTATCGCCAATACCAGCGCCAATAGCGTGGCCGCCACAGCCCAACGTCCAGCCAACGCTACAGGTAGATTCCTAGTCATCGGCGGCTCCCGAAAGGGTAGGCATCTGTCGCAATTCAGTCACGAGACCCGTCAGCACCGACAACAATCGGTCCACTTCGGCATCCGTGTTGTGCTTCCCCAGAGTAATACGTAGCGACCCACGGGCCAGATCTGCCGTCTGGCCCAGGGCCAGCAGCACGTGGGACGGTTCCAGGGAGCCACTGCTGCACGCGCTGCCGCTACTGGCGGCGATGCCCTGCAAATCGAGACCGAGCAGGATGGGTTCGCCTTCCACTCCTTCAAATGAGAAGTTGACATTGTTGGGCAGTCGCTCGGTGGGATGACCGTTAAGGACACAGTTGGGAACCTGGCTGGAAATTTCATAGATGATACGGTCGCGCAATCTGCGACAGTGCGCGCTGATCTCATCTCGTTGGCTGTCGGCCAACTCCAGAGCGGCGGCCAAACCCATGATGCCGGCAACGTTTTCCGTCCCCGAACGGCGCTCCCTCTCCTGGCCGCCTCCAGTGATCAAAGGCAGAAAGGGCACTCCGCGGCGAATGAACAGCGCTCCGACGCCCTTGGGTCCGTAAAACTTGTGGGCGGACAAGCTCATCATGTCCACACCCAGGCGTCGCACATCCAGGTCGAGGAACCCGGCAGCCTGAACCGCGTCGGTGTGCATGACGATGGTGCGGTCAAGTTCCGCGGCGCGCTGCTTGACGGCGGCAGAGATGTCGGGGATGGGGTTGATGGTGCCAATTTCGTTATTGGCGTACATTATGGAAACCACCGTGGTGCGCTGGGTGATGGCGTTGTACACACGCTGAGGATCCACCATGCCATAGTCGTCCACCGGCAGGCGAGTGATTTCCCAACCTCGATCTTCCAACACCTCGCAGGCATGAAGCACCGCGTGATGCTCGGAGGCGGCGGTAATAACGTGCCGGCCGGTTTCCGAAAGGGCGTACGCCGCGCCCTGGATCGCCGAGTTGTCTGACTCGGTGCCGCCGCTGGTGAAAACCACCTCGCGGTTGCGGCAATTCAGGACCTTGGCTACTCGCTCCCTGGCGCTGTCCAGAGCGTACCGGGCCTCCTGACCCACCGTGTGTACGCTGGAGGCATTGCCATACAGCCGGGTGAAATAGGGCAGCATGGCTTCGAGCACACGCTCATCCAGGGGCGTGGTGCCGGCATGGTCGAAATAGATGTGGTTCTGGGTGGTCATTACGCTCACTACTTGGAGCGATATTTTAGCACGGTTCTGGATTCCCGCCTTCGCGGGAATGACGGATCCGGGGGTTCACGGCAGCCACTTTTGCCAAAGCAGCGCGGCGAATACGATGGTCACCATCAGCCCGATGGCGATTGACGTGGTCTGCTCGAAGCGGCGATTCACAGCGTCACGGAAGACCACGCCGTAGCCGTCGTAATAGATGATCAGGCCGTAATCATCGTGATATTGATATAGCCGCTTTTCCAGTATTTCGCCGGCCCGTTCGCGGTGCAGGTCCCACACATTGACAATCAGGAAGACGATGACGGCCGAGAATAATACGACCAGCATTTCGACCAGGAATCCAATCCATCCCGATACGCCCGGACGAGAGACCAGGCCGAGGAATACGGTGATGCCGCCGAAGATGATCAGGGCGAAGAGTTCGCCAAAATCGATACCCTGCTGCCGGGAGTGGGCGATAACGTTGAGCAGGGTTTCGGCCTCAGCGAGTTGAGCCTGGTCGGCGAGGTCAGGGTTAGCAGCCTCAGCGCGGTCCAGGCACTCTTTGATATTGAGGTAGGCAGTTTGCAGTTCTTCCGGGGTAACGGCTTTGTCAATATCGATGACGTACTGCCGGACATTCGGATCAACCACATTGTTGCGAGCGAGTAGATCGAGATTCTGGAACAGGGTGTACACGCGGTTGTCTTCGTCCTGGGTTTGGGTAGATAAGCGGGCCACCCGGAAGGACCGCAACAGGGTGAACACGGTGGCGGACAGTCCCAGTGCGCCGAAATAGGTTTCGCCCGGCCACTGCCATTCGCCAAAGGGTAGATACCGCAAAAGGTCATCGCGCAGATAGACGAATGCGCCAAAGGCCCACAAAGCCAGCATGAGGGCTTTGTAGTCGAACCGGATGTCCGCCTCGGAGTTGATGAGCAGGTTCACGATGACGATGCCCATGATGCCGATGATGAGGTAATCCCAGTTCTGCGGCTCCGCCTGGGAAAGGAAGAAAAGCCAAGCCAGGCTGAATACCGGAGCAGCAAATGCTAGGGCGTTAACGCCGGCGTGGTGCGCGTCGAGATTGGCTTTGCGCCAGGCCGCGTTGGCAATGCCGCTGGCGCCACCGCCAACGACCACTGCGATGATGAGAGACCTGGAGTCCATCGCTTCCCCGCTGCTCACGCCGGCCAAGGTGTTGAAAAGGCCGGAGACAGCGTTGGCAATAAGGAAGGCGACCAGCAGGCCGAAGAATTCCAGAGATTCATTGCTGATGTTCTGCCTGGTTTCGGCGGGAATGTCATCGGCCAGGTCGGTTCCCCAGTGGAAGCCGAAGGCATTGCAGGCAGTGGCAATTGCGCCAAGCACGGCGAGGACAACGCCGATGACAACTTCGGCCAGGCCGGTAGTTTCGACGTTATCCAAGCCGCCGGCTTGGCCTACGATGATGAAGGCGAAACCGACCAGGCCAAGGGCGAGCAGCAACAAAATTTGAGGGGAAAGGCGATGGTATCGATCCCGGTGCTGGTACAACCGGTCGTGGATGATGACAATGAATATGGGCCAGGTGCCGAACAGTATGGCGCTGATCGACACGTCCACAAATCGGCTCGACCAGGCTAGGAAAGCGAAGTTGAAGTTGGCGGCGATGGAGAGGGCGATCCTGGAGTCTATGGCCCTACCGGCGATAAGCCGCAGGCTGGCGGCGTTGAACACCAACCCAGGATACCGGCGGGCCATAAAAACCAGGCAGCCGAGCACGACGCCCGCGCTCATTGCGGCGTTAAACAGAAAGGGGGTTTTTCCGCCGCCGCCCCACGAGATAATCAGAGGCAGGGCGGAAAACATCACAACGGCCGCCAGCATATATGCGTTGGCGACGCGGCCGAGTGACGAATCGTAGATGCGTTGCGCTACCGTGGTGGGGGCGTTTCTCATTTGCGCGCTTCCTCGTTCAGCCCAGCCACTTGTTCCAGAGCAGCCCGGCGTAGGCCAGGATGATCAGCAATCCAAGCACCACCGACACGCTCTGCTCAAAACGGCGATTTTTGGGGTCCCGGAAGATCACTCCGTAGTCCCGGCTGTTTTCCCGGTTAGCCAGCACCAGGTCGGCCCGCTCCCGGTGCAAATCCCACACGTTGATAATCAGGAATACCACCACCGCCGAGAACAACACGCTGAACACCTCATAGAGGAACGCTACCCATCCGTCCACTGCGGGACGGGACAGCATGGCCAGCGCTATGGTGCTGCCGCCGAATATGATCAGCGAAAACAGCTCGCCGAAATCCACGCCCTGCTGACGGGAATGAGCCACCATGTTCAACTGGGTCTCGGCATCAGCCAGGAGCTTGCGGTCGGCGGACGGATGGTCAACGGCGGCAGCTTGGGCAAAGCAGAGCTTGGCCTGGGTGTAGGCGGCCCGGAGTTCCTCGGGGTTGTGGGCGCTGTCGATGCCGCGGATGTGCTCGCTAACGCTGCCGTCAATCAGGTTGCGGCGGGCCAGCATTTCCAGATTGCGGTGCAGGGCGAAGATACGATTGTCCTCGCTTTGAGTGCGTGGGCCGAGGCGAGCCACCCGGAAGGTAAGCAGCAGGATGAAAACCGTGGCCGACAGCCCCAGCGCGCCCAGGTAGGTTTCCCGGGGCCACAGCCAATCGTCGAAGGGAAGGTAATGCAAAACGTCGTCGCGCAGATAGACGAAGGCGCCGCATCCCCATAAGGCCAGAATGAGCGCTTTGAAGCCGAAACGGACCTCGGCCTCGAAGTTGATAAGGAGGTTGGCCGAGATGATAGCGGCAGCGCCGATAACCAGGTAATCAACTTGCGCTTCCACCGTCGAAAACAGGAACAGCCATATCAAGCTGAAGATAGGTGTAGCATACGATAGTGCATTTATGCCCAGATTACTGGTGACCATATTGGCTGCTCGCCAGGAAATGCTGGCTGGAGCCATGGCCAGTGCGCCACTAACCACCGCAATAGCGAATGACCTCATAGAGATAGTTTCTGCCATTGCGAGACCAACACCGCCATTCAGCAATATCCCCGCAAAGCTAGCTATACAGAATGCGATTAATGAGCAGCAAACTTCCATCAAAGCAGGACTTCTATCACCCACGGCTTTTTCAGGCAGAGCCTCACTCAAATCCGTTCCCCATTTGAACCCGAACGCAGGAAGTGCTGCTACCAGTATAGTAGTTATTATTATTACCAGACCAATTACGGTGTCGATAAACCTGGAGTCATCCCAATTGCCAAAGTCGCTAGTTTGGCTCGCAGTCACGAACGCAAAGCCGACGAATCCCATGATCAAGAGCCATATCATACTGGAAGTAATCTTACGATAGCGTTCTTGATCTCGATACAATATAGCAGTCAGGACTATCAAAAAAATTGGCCAAGTTTCGAATAGCGTAGCGGATACGGAGACGTCCAGATAACGGATTGACAAAGCGAACAGACCGTACACAAACTGGTTCACGACTACGAGGAACAGTGACCAAGAGAGCAAGCGGTGTATTATTAGCGATATCACCGCTCTACTACGCAAAACCGGCCCAAAAACCACTAAGAGAAAGATGATACTGCCTATCCCAGTTCCCAAACTCAACCCGGCGGTGAACAAGAACGGGCTTTCCTTACCTCCACCATTAGCAACCAGTAAAGGAAGCAACGAGAAGCCGATGACAGCCATCAACATATAGGCTGTCCCTGCTATGTTTCGGTCCGCTCTGTGAACCAGTTCGATAGCCATGATGCTGAATTGTAGCGCGGTGAGGATTCCGTGCCTTGCCACTCGCGTGGGCGGTGACTATATTGGGCGGCAATTTCAGTTTGCGTTGAGGGTTGAACGATGGCTTTTGCGGAAATTAATGGCTACCGGATGCACTACCAGGTTTTCGGTGATGATGACTCACCAACGCTTGCGTTGATTCACGGTGGGCTGGGTGGTGACGATGGCAGCAAGGATACCATCAACCGACAGGCTGAGGCCCTTTCCGCCGCATTTCGCTGTGTTTTCTACGACCGGAGAGCGTGCGGGCAGTCCGGCGCTCCTGAAAGCGGCTATGACATGCCCAACTGCGCCCGTGATCTGGCGGGCTTGCTGTCGCATCTGGGAATTGAGGAAGCCCACATCCTGGGTTCGTCGGCGGGCGGTCCCATTGCCATGCAGTTTGCGCTGGATTATCCGGAGATGACCGAATCCCTGATGTTGGTCAACACGATGAGCTATTCTCAGGAGGCCCAACGCGAGGTGCGTCGCCAGGAACTGCGTCGGCTCAAGGAACGCATGGCGGCGGAAGGCCGCTCTGCCGCCGTCGAGCGGGGTCTGTCCGACCGCTTCCCTCAGATGGCAACCGAAGATCCGGCCCGTTTCGCCCGGATCGTCCAGGACAATATCGGTCGTCTCGATGGCATCGAGGCGACGCACCAAGCGTACATCGACATCGGCGATTCACTGGAAACGCGGTTGTCCGAGTTGAAAATGCCGGTAAGCATCATTCACGGTGACGCCGACAGCCGCATACCGGTGGAGTGCGGCGAGGCTCTGCACGCCGGCATTCCCCATTCGCGACTACACGTGATACCCGGTGCGGAGCACGGTCTGATGACCAACGATGCGGCGGACGGCACCCGAGAGATAATCCTGGACTTCTTGCAGGCGAGTCGCCGTCTGGGAGTCTCCCAAGCCCAGTGATCCTTGTTAAAGGCTCGACCTGTGTATAATCTATCCATCAAGCGAGGAGTGTTGATATGTCCACCGTTGGAATTGACCACATCGCCATGCCCACCGCTGACGCCGAACGGCTGATGGCCTTTTACAAGAAGCTGGGGTTTGCCATTAATGATGAAGACGAATGGCGCGCCGGAACTGCCAACATATTCTCCATTCAAATTGGCGAATCGAAGATCAATGTGCATCCTGAAGGACATATGGCGGACTACCGGGGGCCGACGGCGGTGCCGGGCTGCACGGATATCTGCTTCGTTTGGGATGGGAGTGTAGAGGACTGTCAGCAGATGCTGGCCGACGCCGGCGTTGAAGTGGTGCGAGGGCCGGGGCCGCGCAAGGGGGCCCGGCAGCGCGGTATCCTGCCAGCGGTGAGCCTCTACGCCCGCGACCCGGACAACAACCTGCTGGAGTGGATGATTTACCAGTAAGTACGGGTGCTGGATTCCGGCTTTCGCCGGAATGACTGAAGAATTGCGCTGGAATAACAGATAGGGGATAGGAGAACAGATATGGCGCGAATGCTTGGCAAGCACGCTCTGGCGGAGATGCTGGTAGCAGAGGGAGTGGAGTACATTTTCGGAAATCCCGGCACCAGCGAAACTCCGTTCCTCGACGGGTTGCAGGATTACCCGCAGTTGCAATACGTCCAGGCATTGCAGGAGGGCACTGCGGTTGGTATGGCGGACGGCTATGCCCGCGCCACCGGCAAACCGGCGTTCGCTAATATCCACATCGCGGGCGGGTTGGCCAACGGAATCAGCGGCCTGTACAACGCCTTTCGGGGCGGGACTCCGCTGGTTTTGACGGCCGGCAATTCCGACACCCGTATGCTGATTAGTGAGCCGGTGCTGTCGGGCGACCTGGTGGAGATGACCGAGCAGTACACCAAGTGGAGCGTGGAAGTCCGGCACGCTTCCGACATACCGGTCGCCATCCGCCGCGCGTTCAAAGAGGCCAAGACGCCGCCCACGGGTCCCGTCTTCGTATCCTTCCCATGGAACACGCTGGACGAAGAGATCGAGTTCGACGCCGTTGCGTCCTCCGTGGGCTATTTCCGCATCCGCCCTGATGCCAACGCCGTGGCCAGAGCCACCGAGCTGCTGGCATCTGCCGAGAATCCGGTGATCGTCGTGGGCGACCGGGTGGCGCAGGCCGGCGCGGTGGAACAGGTGGTGCGCGTCGCCGAGCAGACCGGCGCCAGGGTGGTTGCTACATCCTACTCCGAGGTGAATTTCCCGACTGCTCACCCGCAATGGGGCGGGATGCTGAACCTGAACAGCGCGGCGACGGCTCGGCAGTTTGAAAACGCCGATGTGGTGCTGGCGGTGGGCACCGACGTGTTCGCGTCTTTCCTGTATGTAGATGTGCCGTTCCTGAAGCCTGACGTCCGCCTGATCCACATGGACAGCAACTATTGGGAGATCGAGAAGAGCTATCCCACCGAAGTAGGTATCCTCGCCGACCCGGCCGCCGGCATGGCCGACTTGGCTGAATCGCTGGATGGCGGCATGACGGGCAGCCAACGGGAAGCGGCCGCTACCCGGGCCGCAACGCTGGCCGCCGCACGGCAGCGCGACGCCGAACGTTACCAGGAACGTATCAAGGCTAGCTGGGACAACCGGCCCATGCCCGTCGAGCGGATGATGCACGAGCTGGCAGACGCCGTGCCGCCCGATACCATCATTGCCGACGAAGCAGTAACGTCGCGTCCTGCCCTGAACCGGGCGTTTGATTTCGAGAATCCGGGCGACATCTACGGCATTCGCGGCGGCGCGTTGGGCTGGGCGATGCCGGGGGCACTGGGTGTCAAGCTGGCCCATCCCGACCGGCCGGTGTTGGCTGTGGTGGGGGATGGGGCTTCGATGTACACGGTGCAGGCTCTGTGGACCGCCAGCCGGTACAACATACCGGTAGTGTACGCCATCTGTAACAACCAAGCCTATCGCATCCTGAAGGTGAACATGGAAGTGTACCTGCGGGACATGCTGGACGACCGAGAACGCGACAGCGATTACGTGGGCATGGACTTCGCCAACCGGTTGGATCTTGCGATGATGGCGCAGGCCATGGGGGTCCACGGCGAGCGGGTGGACGACCCTGCGGATATTGGGCCGGCGATTCAGCGGGCCTTTCAGAGCGGGAGGCCGGCGCTGCTGGATATTTCAATCAGCGGGGCGTTGTGAGGCACAGACGTTTGCTTGATTAAGGACGGGGCGGGTCTCAGATCCGCCCCTAAAATCTTCGGCAAGCTCGCAACATCTTATCCCTCGGGTCGCTCGGCCATCGCCAGCACCTCGGCCCACTCCCCCAGCGTTACGGGCTGGATGGACAGGCGCTGGCCGCGCTTGGTGACGAGCATTTCCGAGAGGGCGGGGTTGGCTTTGAGCTCGTTGAGGCTGATGAAGCGGGGCAGCCGGCGTTCGGCCTTGATGTCCACCATCATCCAGGTTGGGTTGGCGGAATTGGATTTTGGATCGTAATAGCGGGAGTCAGGGTTCCAGGCCGAATCGTCGGGGTAGCCTTCGCGGACGATGCGCGCCGTTCCGATAACTCCGGGCGGCTTGGCGTTGCTGTGGTAGAACAGGACGTAGTCGCCCACTTTCATGTCGTCCCGCATGAAGTTGCGGGCCTGGTAGTTGCGCACACCATCCCATTCGGCGGTCTGGTCGTCCTCGGACTCCAGATCGTCGTAGGAGTAGGAGGAAGGTTCAGATTTGAACAGCCAATAGCGTGGTTCTGGCATGGGGTCAACTCCGTGGCCGTGGATTTGCTAGTCGTCACTCCGACGAAAGTCGGAGTCCAGTGGAGTTTTCTGGATTCCGGCTTTCGCCGGAATGACGGTGGGGATCCGGAATGACGGTGAGGATAAGGAATGACGGTGGGAGCGAGGAGTGGTGGTCAGGCGCAGGGAATACGGCTATGACGTTAAACGGCGTCGGCGCCGTGTTCGCCGGTGCGGATGCGGATGGCGTCGGACACCGGGTGGAGAAAAATCTTGCCGTCGCCGGGGTTGCCGGTAATTGCGTTGGTGCGAATTACGTCCACCGCTTTGTCCACGTCGGGGTCGTTCACCACAACTTCCAGCTTGACCTTGGGCAGCATGTCGATGTGGTAGGTGCCGAGGCCGCGCGCGGCTGTGACTTCCACACCGCCCTGGGCTCCGCGCCCGGTGACCTGCGTGACGGTTAGGCCGATGATGCCGGCGTCGCTCAATGCGTCCTTGACGTTATTCAGAAGTTCCGGGCGAAAGATCGCCTCAATCTTGATCATCGAGTATCTCCCATTGCGGCTGGGTGATTAAGTTTATGTATATTCTAGTCAACGCCGAATCTGGATGCCAGCCTCTTCACGGTCGAAGCAGCCGGCGATGAGGTCCTCCCGCTCCTGGCGCAACACGTCCTTGCGGACCCGCAGGCTGGGCGTGCGCGGAAGTTCATCGCGGATTTCAATGTAACGGGGCACTTTGAAATACGCCAAGTTGTCGGCGCACCAATAGATCACGTCTTCAGGTTGGACTATTTCCCCCGGTCGTGGGGTAACGTATGCCTTGACTTCGTCCTCGCCCAGCTCGGACGGGACTGCGATGATTGCGCAATCCAGCACATTTTCGTGGCGCTTGATGACGTCTTCGACTTCCTGTGAGGAGATGTTTTCTCCCCGGCGGCGGATAACGTCCTTCTTACGGTCCACGAAATACAGGTAATTGTCGTCGTCGAGCCAGCCAAGATCGCCGGTGAAGAGCCAGCCATCGCGGAGGGAAGCGTTGGTCTCGGTTTCGTTGCGCCAATAGCCGGCCATGGTGGCGGGGTTTTGGATGGTGATCTCGCCGGGAGTTCCGTTGGGGACGGCGTTGCCGGCGTCGTCCACGATGCGAACTGTGTTGTCAAAGGACGGGTCGGGGTGTTGCCGGGGTTGACCCGACGAGTTAGGCCGGCGCTCGCCGCGAATGGCCTCGATGGTACCGTAGCAGGTTTCCGTCATGCCGAAGCCGACAATGATGTCGGTGCCGAACCGTGCTTCAAAAGCGGACAGGAATTCCGGCGAGAACGCCGGCGACCCATAGAACAGGCGGACGGTGTTGTCGCGGTCGTCCGGTTGCGGGTCGTTTTTCGCCAGCACCGGCATCATCATGCCGATGAAGTTGACCACGGTGGCGCGGGCGTCCCGTACCTGCTGCCAGAACCGGGACGCGCTGAACCGATCCTGCACCACCAGGGTCGCGCCGGACGCCAGGGTTCCCATGGTGCTGTAATATTGGGCGTTGGCGTGGAAATACGGGAGGCAGGTGAAAAAACGGTCGTCCGGCGTGGCCTGAGTCCACAACGCAAAGCCCTGTCCTGCTGAAACGTACATCTGGTGCGTAACCTGTACGCCCTTGGGGTTGCCGGTGGTGCCAGAAGTGTACTGGAGCATGGAGATGTCGGTGGGGAACACATCCGGCAACTCTGAAATGGAGCTCGCGGACTCCAGAAACGCGGCGTAATCGGCCCACCCGTCGGCCTCTGAATGTCCGACCAGGAGCCGGTGGCGCACGCACGGAGCGATGTCGGCGGCTTGAGTTGCCACGTCGGCCAAACTTTCGTGAGCGACCAGGGCGGAAGCGTCGGCGTTGTTCAGGATGTAGGCCATCTCGTCCCGGCGGTAGGCGGTGTTGATGGTTACGGCGATGCCGCCGATCAGGGACAAGCCGAACCAGGTGTAGAGGACTTCAGGCACGTTGGGCAGGAACAGGCACACCCGATCGCCGTGACCAATGCCAAGGGAATGGAACATGCCGGCAGCCTTCCGGCACCGTTCCATGAACTGCCGGTAGGTGATTTCCTCTCCGGCTATCTCCACGAATACCTTTTCGGGGTATGTGGCGGTGACGATTTCCAGAAATTCGCCGAGGGATTTCTCCCATGATCGGCGACCGGATAGCGGTTCCAAACCAAGAATGCTGCTCATGCCAATAGCTCAAAGGGCGCCCGACTGGGGGCATATCGGTGGATTCACGCTAACACGAGGCCCCGGCAGGGTCAATAGCAATCCGGCCTCGCGCGTGTCTGCGTTGGGTAATGGACACCGCTACGGGGCCGGGGTGGGTTGTTCCCAGCGGAACCATTGGCTATAGCGGTCGTTGTCGGCGTAGGGGAGCAGGCAGCAGGCAGCAGACGATAATGTAGGGATCGGGGACATCACCCCGGCGTCGCATATCTATGAGGTAGCTGCTGAGGCGGGTGAAGGTATTGAGGCGGAAGCCGGCCTTGACGACGTGCTGGATGACGTCGCCGGGTTCGGGAGGGCACTCGGGATCCCATTGGTTTCCGACGGATTCGGCGACGGGTCGGAGTTTGACGATGGCGAGTTCGGGGGCGAAGCGGCGCTTGAGGGCGTTGATGCGGGCGCGGATTTGGGAGATGGTCATGTAAATGTCTCTGACGGGGAGTAGTTTTACATCGATGGACAGGATGAACAGGATTATTGGATTGTGTTGGGATGGTGTGGTTTGGGAAATCCCGCCTATTTCCGCTCATTTTCCATCATTCGTGCGAGGGACTGGGCGGGTTGTGGGGGTGAACGGGGGCCGATTTGGCTGGTTTTAAGTGTGATTTCAGCTGTTCTGATTGACCTTTGGGAGGTTTTGGGAAGGGATCGGGACGTGGGCATAGGGGCGGCTGGCGGTCCGGGCGGCTGGATGGACCAGGTTGATCGGATAGTTAAATGATATGGATGAGTGGAGGGTTGGCGCAACGGAGCAGTGTCACTTATTGGCGTAGCGACGGCCACCGCTGCTACGAGATTGCCACGTAGCTGCGCTCCTCGCAATGACAGGTCGCGCAAAACGGGTAAGCTGAGTAGTCCGGCGGTTTGACACTATACCGGGGCAGTCTTAAACTTTCGGGCACTCTTTATAACGCCGTCTCACCGCCGGCGTAGCGAGTCGCACGTGCCCGTTTCAGTTGATGAGCGATCCCTTCGATTGAGCGCCGATGGTTCCAATGGAACACTGCTAGGGATGCGCTGCGTGGAATGCGGCGTCGTAGTGTTTGGCCCCGCCACCTTCTGCCAGTCCTGCTCGTCGCCGAAGCTGGAACAGATCGATTTGGCGACGGAGGGCGTTCTGTACAGCTACACCATCGTTCGAGTGCCGCCTCCCGGCTGGCCCGGCCCAGTACCTTACGCGCTCGGAGAAGTGGAGTTGCCGGAAGGGCCCCATGTTTTGGCGGAGGTCGTTGACTGCACCCACGATGCCCTGCGAGTAGGGATGCGGATGACGCTGGCGTTGCGGCCCGTTTCCATGCCGGAAGTTCCGGATTCGGAGCGAGTGGTGTACAAGTGGCGGCCGGCGTAGAAAGGAGTTCACCCTCACCTTAACCCTCTCCCATCAAGGGAGAAGGGAGCTTTAGGAGCATACGATGACGCAATTCAGGCCGGGGCGCGACGTGTACGCAGTCGGAGTGGGCCTCCATTCCTTTGGGCGCTTTCCGGAACAAAGCTTGTCGGATCTCGCCCGGGACGCGGTGGTGGATGCGCTCCGCGACTCCGGCGTGCCCTGGACGGCCATCCCCGTCGCCTACTTTGGTCACGTCTATTATCACGGCATGTCGGTGGGTGAGACGACATTGGCGCAATTGGGGCTGACCGGGGTTCCAATTATTAACGTGGAGAATGCCTGCTCCAGCGGATCCACGGCGTTCTGGCAAGCCTACTGGGGCATCACCTCCGGCGTGTTTGACCTGGCGCTGGCGTTTGGGGCGGAGAAAGTACCGGGCGGGCCGGTGACAGTGACAGCCGAAAACAGCCCGGCCCGCTACATCGGCGGCGATCACATGATGGCGGGCTACGCGCTGCGCATGACCCGGTACATGGAAGAAACGGGCGCGCCGCCCTCAGCTTTTGCCCAGGTCACCGTCAAGGCCCGGCAGAATGCTTCGATGAATCCCTACGCGCACCGGAAAGATACCTACTCGGTTGAGGACGTGCTGAACTCGCGGCTGATTGCCGACCCGCTGACGCTCTACCAGTGCTGTCCCACCAGCGAGGGCGGCGCGGCGGCCGTGCTGTGCGCCGGCGACGCATTGGACGCCTACGGAATCGACCGCAGCCGCGCCATCCGAATCGCGGCGGCTGCGCTGACCTCGGGCAACTACAACGGACGCGGGAGCGACCACTCCGCGTTCAGCCCCTATCGCACCGAGCCGGCGGCGCTGCAAGCCTACGAGATGGCCGGCATTGGTCCGGAGGACGTTGACATCGTACAGGTTCACGACGCAGCCACCATTGGGGAGTTGCAACAGGTTGAAGCCCTACGTATCTTTCCCTATGGCGAGGCCTGGCAGGCCACGGTCGAGGGGCGCACAGGGTTAACCGGCGACGTCCCGGTGAATACCGACGGGGGCTTGCTGGCGATGGGGCATCCCTTCGGCGCCACCGGCATACGCCAAGTTCATGAGACGGTTACGCAACTGAGAGGCGAAGCCGGGCCGCGACAGGTGGAAAATCCGCGAGTGGGGGTCGCGCAGTGCTCAGGGGCGGGCGACGTGACGACGGTACATATTCTGACGCGGTAGAAATTCACCCTCACCCCAGTCCTCTCCCATCCAGGGGGGAGCACAAGGTCGGGCGTATGGCCAACTATCTGATCATGGCCGCGATGAAGGGCCGGTTCATGTCGGAACAGGGAAACCTGTACGACAACTTCCAGATGCTCGGTTACGTGGAAGGGGCCTCGCCCTTCGACGCGGTGGCGGCGTTCTTTGACCAGCCGAAGTTTCCCATCGTCTGGGCGGACGTGGAGTATATGTGGGCGGAGAAATTGGCTGACGATCCGTCAACCGGACACCACGGGGAGTACGAAAGGGTGTACATAGCCTCGCTTCGTGAGCGATGGGAAGGTAGCTCGCGGAACTGAGGGCCAGCCCCGTTTTGCTACAGAGTAGGGGCGAATAATTATTCGCCCCTAGGTTTAACTCCACTCCATGCCGCCAGGATTACACGCCGGCGGCCTTGTTACGCAACCGGGTGAAATCGGTGCGAAAACCCTCGGCCAGGGCGCGCCGGTCGGTTCCGTGGAGCACAAAGCGAGCGCCTTGCTCGATCCAGTACTCCGACAGTTCGGGCGTCTGGTGGTGAACCAACGTGGGGATGCTGCGGGCCTCACACTTGTCGATGATGCCCTTCACGGTGGTTTTGTAGATCTCCTGGCCGTAGTCGTCGGGCACGCCCAGCGAGATGCTCATGTCGTTGGGGCCGACGAAAATGGCGTCGATTTGCGGCACGTTCAGGATGGCGTCCAGGTTGTCAACCGCCGTCTGGCTCTCGATGCCGATGATGCAGATGTTGTTGCGGTTGCGAGCTTCCAGGTATTCGCGGCTGGCGTCGCTGGGAAAGTCTCCGGTTTCCAGCGCCTGCTCCGCCGCCGCACCCTTCAGCGGGCGGAACTTGGTGGCCTTGACTACCTCACGCACTTCGTCCACGGATTCGCAGTAGGGGGCGAGGACACCCTGCGCTCCGGCGTCGATGGCCATGGTAACGTAGTGTGAATCCGGGATCGGGATTCGTACGATAGGAACTACGCTGATGGTGTTGAACATGGTCAGATAGTCGCCGAGTTCGCCCCGGCTGCGGGGGCTGTGCTCGGTGTCGATGATCACGTAGTCCAAGCCCACATCGTCCAGAATCGGGATCCAGCGGGGACTGCGGTTAATGCTGATCATCGTGCCGAAGATACGGCCACCTTGTGCGAGAGTGTTTTTGAGATCTGCGCCGCTCATTGAGGTACGTTCTCCTTGCAGATTGAGTCGAAACGGCTTGTGCGCCGTTGACCGAGGGAGTATAGCACGGGCAGCGATGACCGATATTTACGTCAACGGCCTGCCGATTGTGCTAAACTTGCGTTGTTGTTTTCATCACTATCCGATGAAATGGCGCAGCAGAAAGGACATCGGTTGCGTAGCCGGTATCGATACATAAGCGAGCAATCCGAATGGGACGCCGTAGCCGCGGAGTTGCAGGAATCTGCGCGGTTGGCTTTAGACACCGAACGCAATGGCCGGTACGCGTATCGGGAACGCATCTGCCTGATCCAGATATCGGACGGCAAGCAGACCTACCTGCTGGACCCGCTCACAGTTCAGGATATGTCTGCTCTGGGACGCATCCTGAGCGATGAATCCGTGGTCAAGGCTATTCACGGTTCTGAGGAAGACATCAGATTTTTCCATCGGGATTTCGGATTCTCGGTCAATACTCTATTCGACACCGGGATGGCCGCACGTTTCCTGGGCGTTTCCAGGCCCAACCTCGGCGCTGTGCTGGAGGAGTTCTGCGGCGTGGTGATCCCCAAGGACCGCCAGTTGCAGATGTCCCATTGGGGATTGAGGCCGCTGTCCAGGGCCGCGCTGGACTATGCCGCCAGCGACGTGCATCACCTGTTGACGCTGGTTGATGAGCTCGACTATCGGTTGAGCAAAACCGGGCGGCAGGACTGGGTACGCGAAGAGTGCGAACGGGTAAGCTCACTGAGACACGCTGCCGAGGAACCGCTGGATACCGCATACCGCCGGGTGAAAGGCTGGGACTCGCTGGACACCAGGCAAATGGCCGTGCTGCGCGAACTGTACGCCTTTCGCGACGGCAAAGCGTGCGTTTGGGACCTGCCAGTTCATCAGGTGGCAAGCAACGACGACCTGCTTACACTGGCGGAGGCGGACGGAGCCGTGGAACGAGGAGTCGGCGGGATGCTGGCCCGGCGGTGTTTCGGCGAGCTGCTGGACGCAATCCAACGCGGAATAGACGGCCCGGAAGAGCCTAAACCCACGCGTCCCGAACCACCGCCTGACCAGTGGACGCCGGAGCGGCGTGAGCGGCTGAAGTTGCTGAAGCGGTGGCGAACCAACCTATCGGGAGATCTGGGGATCGCGGTTAGCCACATCTGGCCGACGCCGAGCCTGGAGCGCATCGCTATGCGTCCAGACCTGCTGCTCCGGGAAGTAGCCGGTGGTGAGGGTGAGGTTCGGCGGTGGCAGCGCGCGGAATTCGGCGACAGTTTGGCTGCTGTGGTAGATGATTTGCAACGGGGCGATGCCCGGTGAGAGGTGCGCAGTCACGCGCCGAACGTCATCAGTTCCTCGCAGAACCGGGCGGTATTGACCAGGTCGGGGATTACCACGTACTCGTCGATGGTGTGCATCAGGTTGGTGGCCATGCCTACGACCACACTCTCTATGCCGTTGAGTCGGAACACGTTGCCATCCGTGCCGCCCCCAGAGGGCTGGATGTTCGGCTCCAGGGACATTTCGCGCATGACGCGCATCACCAACTGAGCGGTCGGCTCGTTGGGATCGAGGCGGTACATCTGGAACATCATTTCCAGGTTTTCGGTAATTTCCGCATCGGTGTAGCGGGTGCGAATTTTGTTAACCGAGTTAAGCAGTTGCATCCTCAGCAACTCTAGAGATTCCATGTTCATGCTGCGGAACTCACCGGAAATTGCTGCCTCGGACGGAACCGCGTTTCTCACCGTGCCGCCGGTGATGGTGGCCACGTTGAACGTGGTTTCCTGGTCAATGCGACCTTGCGGCAGTTCCGCGATGAGGTCGCTGGCGATTTTGATAGCAGACAGCCCTTTCTCAGGCTCGACGCCGGCGTGGGCGCCCCG
This sequence comes from Dehalococcoidia bacterium, assembly GCA_965207025.1. Classification (GTDB taxonomy): domain Bacteria; phylum Chloroflexota; class Dehalococcoidia; order Lucifugimonadales; family UBA3495; genus Bin87. The sequence goes on from OZ242258.1 coordinate 1,094,365, forward strand.
ACCGCGCACGTTGATGTCGAAAGCCATGTAGGTTGGGCTGGCGCCGGTGATGGTGTTGACCGGGCCGTTGCCGTCGAAAACCACCGCCTCCCGACCGCGAATCATGGAGAAATCAAGGTTGGAGGCACCCACCAGCCCGATTTCCTCGCCGCGGGTCAAAATCACCTCCAGCGGACGCCGGGGTCGGCCTTCTTCCTTTACCGATTCCAGCGCTTCCAGGATCGCCGCTACGCCGGCCTTGCAATCCCCGCCCAGAATGGTGCTGCCGTCGGAGGTGATTCGGTCACCCACCACCTGCGGCTTAATTCTGCGGCCCGGATCCACCGTATCCATGTGCGCGGACAGGATCAAGGGGGTGTCGCCGTCCTCGCGGGCAATCACGTTCCCGTGGTCGTCGCGGGCCACCTGGAATCCGAGGTTGCTGAGTCGCTCCGACACGTGGAGCGCAACGTCCCATTCCTCGCCCGACGGGCTGTCGATTCGCACCAAGTCGCTGAAATCGTTGACCATTCGTTCCTGGTTCGGCATGGGACACCTCTTCGATGACGGCAATGATTTTCCGGTTGCCTATTATATCGCAGGTAATTAGAATCAACATTTGCCAGGAGGCAGGTTATGAAAATACGTACCGCCAACGTTTCCGACTCGACCATCATCGCACGATTCAACGCGGCGATGGCCGTGGAATCCGAGGGCATCAACCTGGACAGGGACGTTCTGGCCGCCGGCGTAGGAGAGGCGCTGGCGGACTCTGGCAAGGCTTTCTACCTGTTGTCTGAAGTGGATGGCATTCCGGTGGGCCAGTTGATGGTGACGTATGAATGGAGCGATTGGCGCAACGGCTGGATCTGGTGGATACAATCGGTGTATGTGGAACCGGAACACAGACGGAAAGGCATATACCGAGGACTGTACCACAAACTGAAAAAGATGGCCGCTGATGCGGGGAACGTCCGAGGTATTCGGTTGTATGTGATGCGAGACAACGCGGTGGCGAAGAGGACCTACGAGTCGTTGGGAATGCATCATTCGGAATACGACCTTTACGAGACGGAACTTCGGCCAGTTTAGGATCGGAACAGGGTCATGGTTGGGGAATTACCGACGGAATTTCACTACACAGCGCGTGGACAGCTGGCGTTGCGTGCCGGGCAGCTGGCCGTTGCCATCCACGATTTCAACAGCGCATTGGAATTGAATGACGAATTCGCTCCAGCTTATTACTACCGTGGACTGGCCTATCGGAACGGGGGAGATCTGAACCGGGCCGTAGCGGATTACACGCGGGCGATTGTGGCCGATCCGCAATACCCGGTACCCTACTACGCGCGCGGCGTGGTTCGGAGACATCTGGGTTACTATGAGGACGCCATCACCGACTACACCGCCGCCATCGAGCTGGAGCCGGATGATGCGGACTATCACTACGCCCGGGGCGTGGCGCGCATTTCTCTAGGCAGGTACCAGGACGCCATCCAGGACTTCCAGGATTCGATTCGCATCAATCCTGATCACGCCAACGCGCATTACAACCTGGGCATCGCGCATCGGGACATCGGTGACCGGGACACAGCGTTAACTTTTTATGACCGGGCTATCGAATTGCGGCCATCGGAACCGGACTACCGCTATGCGAGAGGCAACTTGTACAGCGACCGGAGGGATTACGAATCGGCTATCGCCGACTACGACGCAGCCATATCGGTAGTCCCCACGTTCGCCAACGCCCTGTACAATCGTGGAATCGCCCGTCGCAACCAGGGCGATCCCAGGGGCGCGATAGCGGACTTTGACTCCGCGCAGGCCAGCGGAATGGACACCGCTACGCTCTACCACAACCGAGGGGTGGCTCACGCCGACTTGGGTGATCATCAAACTGCCATCGAGCAATATGAACAAGCCATCGTTCGCGATGGCGCACTGGCGGGAGTCTGGCTGTCGTTGGGGAACTCCCGATGCTCTTACGGCGATTTCGTTGCCGGAGCAGAGGCATTCAACAAGGCCGTTGAGCTGAATCCCAATTTGGCGGAGGCGTTTCGTGGTCGCGCCATGGCCCGCCGACAGTTGGGCGACGAGGGAGGAGCCGCAGCGGACTCCCTGGAGTACGCGCGCCTTACCGCTGCGGACGGCAATGGTTAGCGCAACGTTCCGCGGCGTGGGGGTCGGCGAGCAGCTGGGAAATCTGGAATACCTGGTTGACGACCGCGTGATGGCTGAATACCGAGCACTGATCGGCGATTGCTCCAGTTACCCCAACCTGATTGCCGACGACTGCGAGTCCATGGCCGTTGCCAGATTCGGCGACACCGGGCTGACGACTCTTTGGCGCAGGTTCGAGTTCCTCCGGCCGCCGATTCCCGGACGGCGTATCCAGGTGGGTGCATGGCTCAAAGAAGTTGGGGAGAAGAAAGGTTTACCGTGGTTGTGGGTGTCTTCGTTTGCGGTGGATGAGATTGGCACTGAAATACTACGGTCAGAGGCGGCCTTTGCCATCGGGGTGGCAAAGGCCCATCCGCAGCAGTCGGCAGACATACGACGGAGCGCTTCGACTGAAGAAGGATGTAGCTTCGCTGGGCGGGTTGGCGATTCGTTTGATCTGAACGGGTGGGCTTCGCCATTCGGAGAACGCGTCAACTCATACCAAAAATTACGTAGTGAACTATCGGGAGTGGCGACCTACTCTGACGGAAATGGCGATACCCAGCTTTTAGCCGGCTGGCTTGAGGGTCAGTTGGCACAACGCCTGGGCGACGATTTTCGTTGGGGCGGTCGGATGGAGTTGGCGTACCGGCGTTCGCCCGGCGCCGGGGGACGCGTCACAGCCGACGCGGTGGTGGTGGCGAACGATGCAGACCCCAACGGAACTCGCACCATCCGGTTGATTGTTGGCGCGTACAACGAGCGGAACGAATCCATCGCAGTGGGCGAAGCAACGGCCATAATGCCCAGCCCGCGGTTACTTTGACATTTCGAAAATCTCAACACCACACACGGAGGAAATATGCAGGAACGCCCGCCCCCATCGGAGCGGCTGCCGGAGAATTGGCGGACCGCCCTCGCCATTGTGGCGCATCCCGACGACCTGGAATACGGGGCCGCCAGCGCCATCGCCAAGTGGACCAGCCAAGGCAAGCGCATAGTGTATGTGATGGTGAGCAACGGTGAGGCGGGGATCGACGGCATGGATCCTTCTAAGGTTGGCCCGCTGCGGATGCAGGAAGAAATCAACAGCGCCCGAGTAGTCGGTGTGGATACGGTCGAGTTCCTGGATTACCCGGACGGCGTGATCGAGTACGGCGCGCCGCTGCGCCGCGACCTGAGCCGGGTGATTCGCCGGCATCGCCCAAACGTGATCCTGACCATCAACCACCACCAGCAGTTTTTCAGTGGGCACCTCAACATGGCGGACCACCGCTGGGTTGGGCTGGCAGTGTTCGATGCGGCCCGCGACGCGGGAAATCGCTGGATTTTCCCCGAGCTGCTGGCCGAGGGGCATGAGCCCTGGAACGAAGTGCGTTTCGTGGCAGTGTTCGGATCCACGTATCCGACCCACGTTGTTGACGTTTCGGATCACTGGGAAACGGGTTTGGATTCACTTCGTGAGCACAAGGTATATCTGGAAAACCTGGGGGCCGTGGGAAACAGTCCCTTCGAGTTCCTCACGGCGCACGCCAGGGAAGCCGGAGCCGCCATCGGCTGCCGATATGGATCTTACGCAGAATTGGTGCTGATCAACGAATCATTTTAGGAGCGAAGCCATGGCAGGGTTCAGCGAACAACTACGGGAGGAGGCGCAACCGATATGGGAAGCCATATTTCGCCATCCCTTCCTGCGGGAGATCAAGGACGGGTCTCTTCCCGTGGAAACGTTTAGATACTATCTGGGGCAGGACTATCACTATCTAGAAGGATTCGGCCGGGCGGTGGCGCTGACATTGGCCAAATCGCCGGATTCCGAACTGCTGCAACAGTTGGCCCATCGGGTGATGACTCCGGTGGAACGACCGCTGCACCACCAGTTGATTGAAGCTGCGGGGCTGACAATGGCCGAAGTGGAGAGCGCGCCTCGCTCACCTACCAATACCGGGTACGTCAACCACATGCTTACGATTGCGGCTCAGCACGGATTGGGACCCACCGCCGCGGCCCTGCTGCCATGTCCATGGACGTATCATCTGCTGAAGGACGAAGTGGGACAGTCAGAGCACCCGCTCTACGGTCAATGGACCCGGTTTTACGTAGAAGGCTTCCTGCAATCCAGCGTGGACGCCTGGCGGGGTTTTGTGGACGAAATGGCCGAACGGGTGGGCGAGCAGGAAAGGGAGGCCATGCGCTACGCCTTTATGGTAAGCAGCCGCTACGAGTACATGTTTTGGGACGCGGCATACCGACGGGAAGAATGGCCGGTGTAGATTTCGGAACAGCAGGAGTTTGACGATGCCTTTTGCAACAATTAACGGCGCGGAATTGTTTTACGAGAGCCATGGAACCGGGCCGGCGATAGTTTTCGCCCACGGCCGCGGTGGCAACCATTTGAGTTGGTGGCAACAGGTGGCTGCATTCCAGACTGATTTCCGCTGCATCACCTTCGACCAACGCGGCTGGGGGATGTCCGGTGGGCCCGCCGAACCGCCCAAGCCGCTCGTCGTTAGCGCTGACCTCCTGGGCCTGCTGGACCACCTGGACGTTGACCGGGCAGTGTTGGTGGCCCAATCCATGGGCGGAGTATCGTCCCTTGGCGTGGCGCTGAATCATCCCGGACGGGTTGCGGGATTGGTGTTGGGGGATACTACCGGCGGCATCGGGGATGAATCGGTAATCTCCCTGCTGGAAGGAGTTCATCCACCCGAGGACCCGTTGAGGCGGGCGTTGAGCGATTCTTTCATCGAGGATCAACCTGAGCTCACGTTCCTGTTTGGTTCCATTGGCCGTATCAACCCGCCCATGCCGGTTACGGTGGTTTCGGGCCTGTTCCGAAACCCCGACGGACCCCAGGCCGCAGATTTGGCCCGCATGAACGTGCCCACGATGCTAGTAGTTGGCCGTGAGGACAAGATATTCCCGGTGAACGTGATCGAGGCGGTCCACCGTCTGATTCCGGGCAGCCGGTTGGAAGTGGTGGATGGCGCTGCCCACTCAACACACTTTGAGCAGGCGGATGCTTTCAACGCTCTACTGAGGGAATTTATCGAATCGATCAACGTGGATGTGGCAGCGGCGGCGGACGACTGATCCGGTCTGCATTCCTGCACAACTAAAAGGGGCGGATCTACGATCCGCCCCAAGTCGTTCAATCAGCCTACGTCAGAACGGCAGATGTTCGGCGATGTCGCTCTCGGTGCGGAAGGGGCCCCACTCGCGGGGCACGTTCAGCAGGCGATCTTCAAGTTCGTCCACGCTGTTCTGGCCGCAGTAGGCCATGGCGCGGTTGAATTCCTCCCGGAGCAGCTCGAGCATGTGGTGGACGCCCTCAGCGCCGTTCACCGCGAGGCCCCAATATAGAGGTCGGCCCACGGCGACGGCGGTAGCTCCCAGAGCCAGGGCCTTCAGCACGTCGCTGCCCCGGCGGACACCGGAGTCAACGTAAACCTCGGCCTTGCCCCCGGTGGCGGCGACGATTTCGGGGACCATCTCGATGCTGGACATGGTGCTGTCCAGTTGACGCCCGCCGTGGGTGGATACCAGGATGCCATTGACGCCATGGTCAACCGCCATCTTGGCGTCTTCCGCGACGCGAACACCTTTGAGAACGAGAGGCAAATCGGTCAAGCTGCGCAGCCAGTCGATTTCCTGCCAGGTCAGCGGCGGGGATTGAGGCATTTCCCAAGTCGGGGATTCGTCAGTGCCGCTGACTTCTGAGAGGCGGTCTTGCTGCTCGCGGAAGTTGCCCAGCTCGCCGGGGCGCTGGTAGCGGTTGCGCACATCCCGTTCTTTCGGGCTGGGCGCGGGAGTATCAACGGTGAGGACGATGGCACGAAACCCGGCGGCTTCGGCCCGCTTGACCAAGTTCTCGGTCAGGTCGTAACCCCGGTGATAAAGCTGGAACCAGAGAGGACCGGTGGCCGCATCCGCGATTTCTTCCATGCTGCAATTGGAAGACGTGCTGCACATCATGAGGGTGTTGGACATACCGGCGCCTCGGGCAGTGGCGCACTCGGCTTCCGGGTGCGCGTTGCCGTGGCCGCCGGTTGGAGCGATCATGACCGGAAAGCTGATGTCCTGCCCCAAAACGGTGGTGGCGATTTTGCGCTCGGTTGTGTCGCGCATGAAACGGGGCCGCAAAGTCAGGGACTCGAAAGCGGAACGGTTGCGGGCGGTGGTAATCTCATCCATCGAACCGGCTTCGATGAACTCCCAGTTATTGTGGGGAAGTACCTGCTTCGCCCTGGCTTCGTAGTCGTACAGGTTGATGGGATCCAGTCTCATCTGGCGTCTCCTTGCAGTTTGGATTCATTCGGCTTCTGAGGTGGATGGAGTCAGGTTCAGACGCACGATCGCGTCCGCGACGTCAGGCAGCATCTTGTAGTCGTCGGTGGACTGATCGAATGCCATAGGATGCGGCAGGGATACGTTGTGAACATTGCGTATGCGCCGCACGGAATGGCCCACGGAAGACATGCGGCCGGACAACTGGCGTTCAGTCAAACCCATAGCATCCAATAGAGACTGTCGCGACATCACGTATCCACTACTATGGGCAACCTGGTGGTACACCTGTTGGGCGTTGGGCGCCAAATAGCGCCAAAAAGTACGGACGTGGTCAATAGTCCATCTGCCTTCGGGAACCGGGAGCACAGCAGACGATGCAACATTCGATGCAGGTGTTACTTCTGGAGCAGCATCTGACATTTCGTCATCAACAGTTTCTGCCGCAGATGTCACAGACTCCGTGTCACTGCCAGCCAATTTGCGGATAGCGGCAATCACTTCCTCGACATCGCCTTCGATTGTTAGCGCCACCTTTACCATTTCCCAGCCTCGCAGGTTTCAGATAAAGTACAAGTTTAGCACTATCACGCATGGGGTCAATATAAACGTATAACAAAGGCAATTATTCAAAGGAGAAAATGATAAACGCGTTAGGGGCGGAGTGTTGCCCCGCCCCCAGAGATTTGAACCAGTCGAGCAACGAAACTGGATTCAATGTGGAAATTCTAACCTTCTTCCTGAGGGCCGAATGGAACGATTCCGGGAATCCACCACTTTTCCCAGGACTCGTCGATCCTTTCCTGGAAGAACTTGAGGTCCTCTTCGGTGAGGTGCGCGAAACGCCCCTGCCGCTGGAGGTATTCCGTAACCGGCTTGCGCTGGCGAATCCCTCGGGCGATGGCTCGCGACGGGCCGTTGAGGATCAAGTCGCCGTCAACGATTTCGTATTGCACCCAGATTCCGGTTTCGACGGCCAACATGCCCAACTCATGGGAATACTTGGGGTCATAGTCCCATCCCTTGGGGCACGGGTCGATGCTGTGGATGAAGGTCGGCCCGCCGATGGTGAGCGCGCGCCGAATCTTGTTGGTGAAGTCGGGGCCATAGGAACCGCAAGCGGTCGCCACGTAGCGGACGTCCGGATGGCCGGCGGCCAACATCGGGACGGTGTTCTTCTTCCACCGACGGTTCATAATCCGATGCACCTTGCCGGGGGGCGAGAAGGTGGAGTTGGCACCCCAGGGGCTTGAACCGGACACCTGGATGTCGGTGTTGGCGTAGGACTCGTTGTCGTAGCACAGGATGAGCAGGTTGTACTCGTCGTGCTGCAGGGCCGCGGAGATAGCCGAAAGGCCCATGTCCACGCCACCGCCGTCGCCGCAGAATGCGATGACGTTGATGGGTTCTTCCTGCATCTTGCCCTTGCGCATCAGGGACGCCAGGCCGGCGGCAGTGCCAGTGGCGGCCGATCCGCTGGAGCCGAGTTGGGTGTGCATCCACGGCACGACCCACGGAGTGCTGTAGTAGGTGGTGTTGGCGACATACATGCAGCCGGTGCTGCCGACCACGATGGTGCGCGGGCCGGCGGCCTTGATCATCAGGCGCATTACCAGAGCGGATTCGCAGCCTTGGCAGGTACGGTGTCCGGAGGTGAAACCCTCGAACACTGGGATCTGTTTGACACCCCTAACCTGGGGGAGGTCTTGGGTCATGGTAGTCATCGCGGCTCTCCTATTCCCGAACACCTATCCAGGTGTTGACTTGCTTGACTTTTCCGGAGTCGATGGAATCCTGGACCATCGCGGTCATCTCTTCGACATCGCGCACGAGGACTTCGCGCCCGCCGAGGCCCGCGACGAAGCTCTGAACCAGTGGTCGGTCATCCAGATCGTATAGCGCGGAACGCACTTCGTTGAACAATACGCCACCGTAGGAGGGTGACCCGTAGGAATAATCCCGGTCGATCACGCCTACAGCCTTGCAGCGACTGAGGGCTTCCTGGACTTCTTCAGTGGCGAAAGGTCGGAAGAACTTGACGCGGAGGAACCCGACCTTTTTGCCCTGCTCGCGCATCCGACGAACGGCGACGCGCACCGGCATGGCCAGAGTTCCCATGCCGACGAGGACGATGTCGGCGTCTTCGGTCATATACTCTTCGATAAACGGGCTGTCGTCGCCGCGGCCAAAGACCTGCTTGAACTCGTCGTAGGCTTCCCGGATCACGTCGGTGCAGCGGCGCATGGCGTCGTCGGTCTGGCGGCGGATTTCCATGAGCCAGTCTTCGTTGACCTGCGGTGCGACGGTGATCGGGTTGTCCGGGTGGAGCAGAAGGCGACCCCGGTCGTACTGAGGAAGGAACTGATCAACCTGCTCCTGAGTGGGAACGTTGACGATGGCTTGCGAGTGAGTCAGGAAGGAGCCATCGCAAGAGATGGCAGCGGGAAGGAAAACGCGGGGATCCTCAGCAACGCGCCACGCCAGCAGCGCGGTGTCAAGAGCCTCCTGAGCGGTACCGACCCAATAGAGCATCCAACCCAAGTCGCGGACTGCCATCGCGTCGTTGTGTTCCACGCCGAACGCGCCGGGATCGTCCAGTGCCCGGTTGCCCACCATGGCGACCACAGGCAGGCGGAGGCCGGCGGTGACGGTAATGGCCTCGAAGGCGTAGAACCAGCCGACGCCGCTGGAACCGCAGAAGGTGCGGGCGCCCACGGCTGAGGCGTGCTTCACGATTTCAAACTGGGAGTGCTCACTTTCCGCGACGATGAAGTCGCAGTCGAACGCGCCGTCGGCCTTGAGCTTGGACACGTACTGCATGACGGTGTCGTAGGGCCGAATCGGGTAGGCGGTGATTACGTCCACGTCGGCGAGGGAGCAGGCGATGGCGATGGCCTCGCTACCGCTAATGAGTTCTTCTCGCTCGGAGTCCGGGCGCCCGGTTTGGGGGAGGGTTTGGGTGGCCATTAGTCATCGTCTCCGGTGAGGGCTACTTCGGCTTCAGATTCGGCTTCGTAGGTGCCCGGACTGTGATACCCATGGCTCCTCGTTGCGTCTTTTTCCTTCTGTACCTGGATCAAGTCGGCCATCCACTTGTGGTAACCATCCTTGTCCCGAGTCCAGTGTTCATACTGGCTGTTGTTGTCGTTGAACTCGGCCTCGTTCACCATGGTGATGCAATCGGCCACCGGGCAAACGGCCTCGCAAACCGCGCAACCACAACAGGCATCCATGTTGGCGTCGTACAGCCCGTCCGGAGTAACGTCGAAGCAGGTGTCGGGACACTGCAACCAGCACAGGGTACACTTGATGCACGTATCAAAGTTGATGACCGGGCGCATCGACCGTGTGCTGAACTTCTTGAACACGGAGTTGCGGGTTGGCTCGTAGCCCTGCTCCCCGCCATCGGCAGGGGAGTTGATGGGATCATAGCTCTCTCCCAGGGAACCCCCGCGGAACCCGCCGCCGCCTTCCATCCCTCGGATCACCAGTCCTTCTTCCATGGACCTCCAGCCGGGGAGATCGAAGCTGAACGGTTCTTCCTCGTTGCCTTCGCCGGGTTCGACCGGGCGAGCGGCCAGGCGATCGTGGGTGTTACGCGCCGAGGTTAATTTGAGCCCGCCCCAGCCCTGGTCTTCCAGGGCGGCGAGCATGGAGTCAAGGCTCACCAACTCGGGACAAACCCGCGCCAATGCCCCCAGGATGCGGACATCGGTGTGATCGTCCTTGTAAACCCACAGGCCGGAGAAGCTCGTGGACGCGGGGACAATGGCCAAGTTGTACGCTGAATCCTTCTGGTGGATGTCTTCGATCAAGGCATCCGCATTCTGGCGCGACGTGACGATTAAAGTTCCGCCGGGTTTGGTTAGGGCGTTGATCGGTTGAAGTCCGTACCAAGCCCAGGACTCGATGCCCTTGCACATGGTGTCGTCAACATTGATGGTGACGTCCACCTCGCGGGCCTCGTACACGGCCAAGTTTTCTTCGAGTTCTTCGGAGCTGTCGGATACGATGGCGAACTGCTTGGCGGGTATGCCGTTGCGCTCCGGGGAGTCGCCATAGCGGCCGAACGCTGTACCTATTTTGCCTTCTTTACGGGCGGCAAAAACGATAGTGCGGACGATGTTCCGGGCCAGAGTCTTCTGAAAAATCCCCCGGTACACCACCTCCACTGCCACTGTGCTCATTTCGGGGAGCCCTCCTCGGTGATTGATGCGGCATTATAGCACGCACGGCGTATGGTACACTGCCAACGGATTTTTCGATTGAGGTGGCTCTGACCATGCCCCAGCGAATGAAGGCCGGCGAGGCGGTTATCGAACTGCTGCAGCAGGAAGGCGTCAGCAAGATATTCGGCATCGTCGGATCGTCTTTTCTGGACGTGCTGGATCCCTTGTACGACCGTGACGACATGGAATTCGTGGGGGTGCGGCACGAGCAGGGCGCCGCGCTGATGGCCGACGGCTACAGTCGCATCGCCGGCGCGCCGTCGGTTTGCCTGGTGACCAACGGGCCCGGCGTGTTGAACCTGACTTATGGCATAGGGTCGGCTTACGTGGCCCACTCTCCCGTTGTGGTTCTGGCCCCATCCGCGTCCCGCGACCACCAGCATCTGGATTCCACGCAGGAATTCGACCAGGTAGCGTTGTTCGAGCCCATTACCAAGGCCAGTTTCTCCATCAACAAGATTGAGCGGCTGCCCGACGCACTGCGCCAGGCGTTCCGCATCGCCACGTCGGGCAAGATGGGGCCGGTGCTGGTTGACATTCCCCGCGACCTGCTGCCCGGCGCGGAGGTTGACCTGGACGTGCTGGCCCCCGCTGCGTACCGTACCGGTCAGGGACGCTCTCGAGGAGACCGCGAACAAGTTGAAGCGGCGGCTCGTGAGATCCTGTCGGCGCAGCGGCCTGTGATCATTGCAGGCGGCGGTGTGGAATGGAGTCTAGCCGACAACGCCGTTGCCCGGCTCTCCGAGCTTACAGGCGCGCCCATTGTTACGTCCTACGGCCGAGCGGATGCAGTGCCCAATGACCACCCCAACTATCTGGGCCATCTGGGACGCCTGGGGGCGCAGGAAGGCATTGACGCGGTGCGGAACTCCGATGTGATCATAGCTGCCGGAACCCGGCTTGGGCAGTCCACCACCTTCTTCGACCATCGCTTCATTCCGGCGGACGCGCGAATTGTCCACATTGAAATTGATCCCAAGGAAATCGGGCGGATTTATCCAATTACAGTTGGCGTCGAAGGAGACGTGGGCGCCGTCGTAGAGGAAATCAACGCCATCGTCGCAGAGGCGGAATTGCGTCCCGATGCGGGCTGGACGGGTCGGGTGGCCGCCTGGAACGCCGCTCGCGCTGCTCGATTGAACGAGGAGGCGACCCTCACCGGGGATTACATCAAACCCCAGCGCGTTTATGCGGAACTGCGCAAGGTGATGCCCCGCAACGCCATCGTCGCGCTGGACGCCGGCCTCGCTCCCAACTTCGGGCAGGACCGTCTGAACTACTACCAGCCGCGCAGCCTGATCATGGCGTTGGATCTTGGCGGCCTGGGTTTCAGCTTCCCGGCGTCGATTGGGGCAAACTTTGCTGCACCGGAACGGCCCGTGGTGAATTTCAACGGGGATGGAGGATTTCTTTTCAACGCCCAGGAATTTGAGACCGCCGTTCGTTACGGCCTGAAAAACATATCGGTCGTGATGAACAACGATTGCTGGGGCTCGGAGAAGGCTTACCAGAAGTATGCATTCAACGAGCGATACGTCGGGGCGGACACGGTGAACCCAAGGTTCGACAAGTACGCGGAGCTGTTCGGCGGCGCGGGCTTCTACGTTGACCGGCCCGAAGACATTGCTGACGCTTTCGCCCAGGCCCTGGCGGTGGAGGGGCCGAGTATCATCGAAATTCCCACCGACCCGGACGAAATGCCGAGGCCGGCCCGCCTGGCGGAAGTGCAGGCGCCAACAACGTAAGGAATCTACCCCTCACCCCAACCCTCTCCCACAAGGGGAGAGGGAGTTTGCTTATGATGACCTACGACAACATCAAAGCAGTTGATGTCGATATCTCCGGCAGCTCCATAATCATCAACTGGGACGACGGCCATCGGAGCATCTATCCCCACCGGATGCTGCGGCTGCGTTGTCCCTGCGCGTCGTGCGTGGAGGAGATGACCGGGCGCGCGCTGCTGGACCCGGACAGCGTGCCTCAGGACGTGCGGGCACTGGACTACATGACGGTCGGTCAGTACGCCGTGCAGTTCCTTTGGAGCGACGCCCATTACACCGGCATCTATACTTACCGGGGGTTGCGCGCAATCTGCGCCTGCATCGGGTGCGGCGAAACGCGAGCCAGCCGGCCCTAGCTAGCCGGCGGAAGTTTCAACGTCCCGCGAATCCGACTCGGCCGCGCTTTCCGCCCTTTCCCCTCTAAAAGTGGCGCCGGGGCGGTTGCGCAGCTTGGGGGACGTGAACGTATTTGATTTGAACGAAAAGTTGGAAATCTGCCGGCTGGCCGGCGCGCCGCACAGCTTGCAATTGATGGGATCGTCGGCGCGCGATACGGTGCGGATGGCCTCGAACTGCGCTCCGCAGACGGTGCAAATGTATTCGTAGATCGGCATAGACACCTCCGATGGCGAATTATATTCTAACTCCAAATTTCCCCCAGGACACAGGAAAGACGATATGGCTAACCAAGCAACGGACGTGGTGATAATCGGCGGAGGAGCGGCGGGATGCGCTGCCGCTTACTACCTGGCGCAACAGGGCATCAAGGCAACCATCATCGAGCGCGAGGGGGTCGGGAGCAAGGCGTCGGGATATAACGCGGGAGGACTGAACCCGCTTGAAGGACACGGGTGGCCGGAACCGCTGCAACCCATGGCATTGCAGTCATTCCGGTTGCACCAGGACCTTTGGGGGTCTTTGCCTGAAGCTACCGGAATCGACTATCACGGGAGGCTTTCATCAATAATCAAGGTGGCGTTGGACGAGGAGGAGCTGGCCGAACTACGAGACACCCTTGAAACCTTCAACAACGCCCCTGAACCGGGGTTTTCTGCGGAATGGCTGGAACGCGAGGACGTGCTGGCGCTCGAGCCCCGGGTTACTCCGTTGGCGCTGGCCGGCGTGCGGGCGGTAGGCAACGGCGCGCTGGACGGCTTAGAATTCACGCAGGCGTTGGCGGCGGCGGCGCAGCAGCAGGGAGTGAAAGTGGTGTCTGGCAGCGCAGTTGGCCTGCGGCTCGGCAATGGGCAAGTCGAGGCGGTAGTAACCAACGACGGCGAGATTCCGTGCGGCGCACTGCTCATAGCGGCGGGGCCATGGTGTCGCACCGCCGAGCAATGGCTGGACATCGCCATCCCAGTCGATCCGTTGAAGGGCCAGATCATTCGAATGAGGCCCGACGGGCCGGGACTTGAGCACGAACTGACCGGCGGCGGCAGTTCCATGTACAACAAGACCGATGGTTTGATCTGGTGCGGCGCCACGGAAGAAGATGCGGGATTCGACCTCACGCTGACCGACGAGGCGCGGCAGAGCATTACCGAAAAGGCGGTGCGGTTGATGCCGTCCCTCGCCAACTCAGAGGTCGCGCTGCATACGGCCTGCTTGCGGCCGGTCACGCCCGATTGGCTGCCCATCGTGGGGTCGGCGCCCGGCTGGGACAACGTTTATATCTGCGCCGGGGGCCAGAAAAAAGGCATCCTCCTGGGGCCGGCCATGGGCAAGGGGATTGCCGATGTGATCGCCAACGGGGAAACGGATATTAGCCTTGAAGGATGCGCTCCGGGGCGGTTCAGTGATGCCAGCTAGTTATTCGCGTCGTCCTTGGACAAGGTGGTGAGCCTTCCGAATGGTGAGCAGGATCCCTGGGAACAGCGGACGGGCATCCTCAACATACCTACCAGGTTGATCCGGTGGTTCTCCACCATCTTCACCGCGGCTTGGCTTATACTTACCGCCGTAACAAGCTACAACAGCGCCAGCGCCCACGTTGGAGCAAGTTGGGATAGTCTGGTCGTCGGCATCGTCAATGCTGGTGCACCCAACATCGGCTTCGCTCTGCCGACCGCGTACATCCTGACGGAGGTGATCGACATGGTATTGGGGGCATGGTACCGCCAACGGACTCGCGCGCGGGCGCGGGAGGAAGGGCTTGAGGAAGGCCGCAAAGAGGGCCGCAAAGAGGGCCATCAGCAAGGTATGAGAGAACAGCAGGAACGCTGGCTGCAATGGCTTGAACGACAACGAGTGGCTGAATCGAACGGCGCGCCTTTTAGTGAGCCGCCGCCCGACTTGGATGGGGAACACCCGGCACAGGAGTAGAACGATGGCGACCAACGGAACCTCCGGCGCTTTGCGCGACATCCACGTGGTGGAATTTGGACAGTACGTCCCCGGCCCTATGCTTGGGATGTTGCTGGCCGACCAGGGAGCGCACGTCATCAAGGTAGAGCGGCCTGGCGGAGACCCGGCGCGCTCCGAACCCGCTTTCGCCACCTGGAACCGAGGCAAGCGTTCGGTGACTCTGGACCTGAAGACGGATGAGGGTCGCCAGAACGCGCAAAAGCTGGTTGCCCACGCCGACGTGGTCATTGAGAACTTCAGGCCCGGCGTCGCTGACCGTCTGGGTATCGGCTACGCAGAGCTGGCCGCCGGAAATCCCGGCCTGATTTACTGCTCTCTACCCGGCTACGGAGAGGAACACCCCAGCCGAAATGACCCCGGTTGGGACCCGGTAATCAGCGCGGAGACCGGCTTTTACCCCGAAACCGGCGAAAGCGGCGGCGAGCCGCTCTTCACCCCGCTGCCCATTGCCAGCACCTTCTCCGCGCTGCTGGGCTCCGTTTCGGTGGGAATGGCGATCAACGCCCGGGATAAGTCCGGCAAGGGTCAGCGCATCGAGGTGCCGCTGCACTCGGCCATGTTTACCGCGATGGGCAGCCGAATCATCAAGTTCAACAACTACGAGTACGTTGACCTGTTCGACTTCCCGCGCACCGTTATGTCCCACCCCTACCAGTGCGCGGATGGTCGGTGGATTTACCACCACGGCATGTTCGAGCGTTTTGCCCGACAGACGTTGACCGCCGCCGGCAAAACGGAGTGGATTGACGAAGTTACTTCACTATTTGGCCGGCCGGTTGACCCTGAGACGCTGGAGTTCTGGCAGGAGCGGTTCGCAGAGATGTTCCGGGAGCGGACGGCGTGGCAATGGGAGGCGGACATCAATGCTCAGGGCGGAGCCTGCACCGTCTGCAAGACTGTGGACGAATGGTTGGTGCATGAGCACGCGGTTTCGGCCAAGATGGTTGCCGAAGTGGATGACGCCGAGCGGGGTAGGATGAAGCAACCCGGCGTCCAGGTGCGGCTGCGCGGCACCCCCGGCGCGATTCAAGGACGCGCTCCCAAGTTGGGAGAGCATACGGACGAAGCTCTGGCCGAGCTGGGTCGCGCCCCGGCGCGGCCAAAGGCAGGCAATGGCAGCAACGGCGACGTTATGTCTGCCCTGCAAGGAGTGCGCGTGCTGGACCTGTGCATCATCCTGGCCGGGCCGACCTGCGGGCGCACCCTCGGCGAGTTCGGCGCGGACGTGATCAAGATCGACGATCCGACTCGCATACTCGATCCAATCGGCTACATCGACGTCAATCGCGGCAAGCGCAGCATCATGCTGAACCTCAAAACTGAGGAAGGCCGGGGCGTGTTCTGGAAGCTGGTCGAATCTGCCGACGTGATTGTGGAGAACAACCGCAAGTCTGCCGTGGAACGGCTGGGCCTCGGCTATGAAGCGGTCAAGAAAGTGAAACCCGACATAGTTTACGCTTCCCTCAACGCCTTCGGCTACGATGGCCCGTGGTCCGAACGCGCCGGCTGGGAGCAGTTGGCACAAGGAACCAGCGGTATGCAGGTGCGGCGGGGCGGTCGGGACCGCAAGCCGATGCTGGCTCCTTATGCCGTCAACGACTACGGTACCGGCCTGATGGGCGCCTACGCAGTCGCCCTGGCCCTGCACGAGCGGAACCGCACCGGCAAGGGCCAGTCGGTGGACAGCGGCCTCGCGCTCACCGCCGGAATTTTGCAGTCGCCCTACTTCCTCGACTATGAAGGTTACGAGCGCGCCGACATCGAAGGCGTGGATGCCCGCGGGTATTCGGCCCGATCAAGCTTGTACCAGGCGTCCGACGGGTGGCTGTACATCCACTGCCAGGACACTCAGACCTACGGGGCGCTGCTGGGTGAACTGAACTTCAGGGACATCCATGAAAATGGCGATGCTATCGCGGAGGCTATCAGCGCCAACACCGTGGAACACTGGATGCAGACCCTGCGGTCCCTGGGCGTGTCGGTCACCCCAAACATGACGATGGAGGACTACCGCAACGATCCGGTGGTGCGTAACGCGGGTTTCGTCGTGACGCGAGACCATCACGGTTGGGGCAGTGTGGACCACTCCGGCACTACCGCACGGCTCTCTGAGACCCCTCCGCGCCTGGGACCTCCGGCTCCATATTTCGGGATGCACACGGACGAAATCCTAGCCGAGGCGGGTTACTCTGCGGCTGAGATCGGAGCTCTGAAGGCATCCGGAGCTGCGGTCGCGCCGAGTCCGTAGTTCGGCTACTGGCGAAGATCACGTGGTTGACGTAGGGGCGAATGATTATTCGCCCCTACACGCTTTAGACACGTTCCGGCTCGTCATGCGGATGCAAACGTGCCTAGGCCATGCTAAACTTGCGCCATCTCGCACCAGGCGGAGGTGGCGGCGTGCTAAGCATTTACAACACCCTGACGAAAACTGTCGAAGAGATTCGGCCGATCACGCCGGGCCGCATCACCATGTACACCTGCGGACCCACGGTTTACCGCTATGCACACATCGGCAACCTGCGGACCTATCTGATGGCCGACTGGATCCGTCGCATCCTGGAAGTTGACGGCAACGAGGTGTACCACATCAAGAACATCACCGATGTGGGGCACATGCGGCAGGAGTTGGCCGAGGCCGGCGGCGACAAGATGATTATGGCCGCGCTGGCAGAGGGCAAGTCTCTTCAGGAGATCGGCGAGTTCTACGCCGATTGGTTCTGGAAAGACGAGGAGCGGACGAACATCAAGGCCGCTCATGTATTTCCGTGGGCTTCTCACCACATCCCTGAAATGCTGGATATGGTGGGCACGCTGGTGAACAACGGCAAGGCTTACGAGGCCGGCGGCAACATTTACTTCGACGTCAACAGCTATCCCGAGTATGGGAAGCTGTCCCGCAATTTCGGCGGCGACCTGCTGGAGGGCGTTCGTGCCGAAGCCGATCCCCTCAAGCACGACGCCAGGGATTTCACTTTGTGGAAGGCAGCAGAACCCGGCCGCGACGTCAAGTGGGACAGTCCGTGGGGCGAGGGATTTCCCGGCTGGCACATCGAATGTTCCGCTATGGCTCACAGATACCTGGGCGAGCATTTTGACATCCACACCGGGGGCGTCGATAACGTTTTTCCGCATCACGAGGACGAGATTGCCCAGAGCGAGGGCACATTTGGCCGTCAGCACGTGAACTACTGGGTACACGGGCAGCACCTTCTGGCCGACGGCGCCAAGATGGCCAAGTCCGCCGGAAACGTTTTTCTGATTGAGGATCTCGTAGTTCGCGGATTCGATCCGCTGGCGTTCCGTTACCTTTGCATGACGGTGCGTTACCGCCACCGGATGAACTTCACCTTCACGTCGCTCAGGGCAGCGGAAAAGGCGCTGACCGGCCTTCGGAATCGCCTTTGGACCTGGCGCAACGCATCCGGTAACGGTTCGGGTCAACATACTCCCAGCGGTGATGCTGAAGTCTGGCGCAAGCGCTTCTGGGATGCGGTGCATAACGACCTCGACCTGCCTAGCGCCGTGGCGATCACTTGGGAAATGGCGCGCTCGGAACTGGCGCCGGCGGACAAGGTGGATCTGCTTCTGGACTTTGACCGAGTATTTGGCCTTGATTTGGACCAGGTGCCGATGCGGTATGAGATCCGCCCGGCCACCAGCGAAGCCATAACCCGCAGGGCAGCGCTGCGCGAGCGGTCGGCTTATGCGGACGCCGACGCGATGAGAGCCGAAGTTGTCGCCAGCGGCATGGTGGTTGAGGATACCGGCGCCGCAACCCGGGTGCGGCCTCAAACCCCACTGGAGTTGCAATCGGCGCGTTGGGCATCCGTATCCGCGTCGCGTGAGGTTCCGTCGCTGTTGGGAGAAGCTGATCTCTACGACTTCACTTTCCTGCTGAACGCATACGACTATGTCGATGACGTGCGGCGTTGCGTCGAGGCTGTGATGAAGCATACGGACGGCGCGTCAGTCGAGATGATCGTGGTGGACAACGGCTCCACGGACGGAACCGCCGAATACCTTGAGCAGGCGCAGTTGGAGCATGCCAATCTGAGGATCATCCATTGCGATCACGTGGTGGGAGATGCTGCCGGGAAGAATATCGGCTTTAAACAAGCGCGGGGCAAATACATCGTCCTGCTCGATGCTTCGACGGAAGTTGTGGGAGATTTGATGTCGCCAGTTGCGGAACACCTTGCGGACCCGACCATCGGCGTGTTCGGCCCCTATGGCTTGACCACCGACGACATGCAGCACTTCCACGAAGAAGTGGACCGGGGCGAGGCCGACGCCATGCAAGCCTATTGTATGGCCTTCCGGCGGGCGGATCTGAGTTCAGTCGGGTTGATGCACGAATCGTTCCGGTTCTACCGGAACCTGGACATCGACTACTGCTTCCAGTTCAAGAACGCCGGTTATCGCGTGGTCTGCGACAGCGGCCTGCCGTTGGTTCGCCATGAACATCGGCAATGGGAAGAGCTGGAGGAAAACCAGCGGGACGAGCTGAGTCGGAAGAACTTCGGTCGTTTCCTGAGGCGGTGGGGCAACCGGCCAGACTTGCTGATCAACCCGGCAGCGAGAGGGTTTGATACAGGTTTCCGGCACTAGGCAACGGCGGCCACGTCCGACCGAAAACATGGGGCGAGTCTCAGACTCGCCCCTATCAGTTTCCGGTTCCCGCAGAATTCAGTTGCCTCGTCCGAACCAGTCGGGGTGGACGGCTTGTAGGCCAAGTTGCGGCCATGCCGCCGGCGCGCCGCACTTTTCCAGCCGTTGCGACAGCTGCAAGGATTCGTCCCAGTAGTAGGCGATGATACGCCGGCCGTTCCAGTCGCTGGCGTCGTCGGATGCAATCCACACTACCGGGGCCTGCATCACTTCGGGCTGGATCAGGGCTTCGGCGGAAGCACCTTCCGGGGGCAGCACCATGTTGGTGGCCGTCGCGCCGCCGGGGGTGAGCACGTTGGCGGTGACTCCGGTGCCCTCCAGGTCCTGGGCCATGATGGCGACCAGGGCCTCGTGGCCGGCTTTGGACGGGCCGTAGGGCGCGCCGCCCTTGCGCCACATGGTATCCATGCTGGTGGTGACGCCGATGATGCGGCCGAAACCCTGCTCAATCATGTGGCCGGCCACGGCGTGGGACATCAGGAAGGGGCCGCTGAGATTCACCGAGATGACCTTCAACCAGGCGTCGGGGGCGATGCTATGGAAGTCGGTGCGACTGCCCGAGGCGCTGCCACCGAAACCGGCGGTACGGGGATTGATGCCGGCGTTGTTGACCAGGATGTGCAAGCCGCCCATCTCACTGATGGTCTGCTGCACGGCGTTTTGCACGGATTCGGGATCCGTCACGTCGGCGATAATGGGGAGCACTGCGTCGTCGCCGCCCAGTTCCCGCATATCGTTGGCGGTCTGGTCGAGCCAGTCCTCATTGATGTCCAGCATGGCGACGCGGGCGCCAGCTCGCACCAGGCCGGTGGTTATGGAACGGCCCATTCCAATGGGGCTGGCCGCCCCGGTTACGATGGCAACTCGGTCTTGCAGGGTGTTTGATGGCATAGTCATGGTGATTACCTCATGGTTATTGAGTTCGATGAAGCGGAGAAAACGGTATGATCATAGCGTGTCTTCAGGCGCATTGCCACGTTGAGCATCCGAACGTGTTCGGCACGGTTGCATCCTGTTGTTGGCAACCCATATAATCGGCTGTTGGCGGCGATAACAATTTGCCGCCGGGAGGCCGCCCTTGACAACGTACCTGGACCTGCATTGCCATTCCGTTGCATCCGACGACTCGCGTGCGACGGTTGAACAGTATTTGAAATTCGTCAATGTCCTGCGAAAGCGCGGATACACCATCGACGGAATTGTCCTCACCGAACATCGCAAGTTTGATTTCGATGTGGATTACTCCCAGTTGGCTTCGGAGTACGGAGTGATGGTGCTGAAGGGGGCGGAACTGGACACTTGCTTCGGGCACATGCTGGTGTACAACATCACGCCCGGACTGGGCAAGGACATCGACTTTGGAGATGTGAAAATGGATGGTCGGGAGTTGATCAAGGCGGCCCGGCACCATGGCGGCCTGGTGGTTCCGGCCCATCCGGGGCGATTCGGCATCGGCCTGGTCGAATACATGGAGCAGGGCGAATCCTTTGACGACGTTTGGATTGTCGAGCGCGTCAACGCCGGCAGCAAGCCGGAGGAAAACGAGCGGGCCGAAGAGCTATGCCAACGCAACGATTATCTGGGCATCGCTGGCAGCGACGCTCACCTGGCCAGCCATATTGGAAGAGCCGTGACCGAGTTCAAGGCCGATATTCGTAACGAACAGCAATTGGTGGAAGCGCTGATCTCCGGCGAATTTCGACCGATGTACATTGAAGAAACCGCAGCCACCCCGGTAGGGTGAGAGGAGCCGGCAAATGCCCACTGAGATTGACTACGAATACGATCACTCGCTGTACGGCGTCGAGCACGAGTCCGGGCCGTTCCACGTGTCCAGGGAAATCATCGACACGTACACCCGCAGCGTCGGGGAGGACAACCCGATCTACACCGATCCGGAGACTGCCAGAGCCGCCGGCTACGGAGATCAGGTCGCGCCTCCGACGCTCTGCGCATTGTTCGAGCGCGGCGAGTTGCCGGACATCAAGCTGCAATTTGGTCGCCGGCAATTTCACGGCGGCCAACGGGTGGAACCGAGGGTTCCGATCATCGTAGGCGATACCCTTACGGCGTCTTCTCACCTCAAGGACGTGTACACCAAAACAGGACGATCCGGCACCATGGTGCACGTCGTATGGGAAACCACGTTCCGCAACCAGGCTGGAGTAGTGGTTGCCGATGTTCAACGTTCCCAGGTAGTTCGGGAGTGATTTGCAGATGACTGAACCCGCCAAATTGTACTTTGAAGACGTGGAATTGGGAGACGAGGTCGGTCCGGTGATCCTCTCGGTTTCCGACGATCAGGTGGTGGACTTTTGCTCCCTATGGGGCAATCCGGCGCCCAACCGTTTCACTGACCAGGAGCAGGCCGAGAAGATCGGGCTGTCGGAGCCAATCGTACCCGGCATTATGTCCATGGCGCTGGTTTCCCGAGTGCTGACCGACTGGGCCGGCGCCGGGACTTTGGTCGATCTGGACCTGGTTTTCAGAGGAACGATTCCCCATAACCAGCCGCTGCACGTTGGGCTACAGATCAGCGACACTGAGCAGGATGAATCCGGCAACCACGTGCAATGCGACATTACCATGAGGGGCCCGGTTCCCGACCGGCCATACATCATCGGAACCGCCCAACTCGATCTGCCTTCCCGCGCATAATGCTGCACAAACTTCGCCAAATCGCCGTGATGGTCAACGACCTGCCGGAGGCGATTGATCTCTATGGCCGCGCGCTTGGCATGGCTCCATCACGGAGCGGCGTGTTGCCTCAGTTCGGCCTGAAAAACGCCGTGCTTCCGGCTGGCAACGGCACGTTTGTCGAGTTGTTGGCGCCGGACGGAACTGAGTCGGCGGGCGCGAGATTCTTGCAACGGCGAGGGGAGGCACCCTATCTGATGATATTCGAGACCCGGGAGTACGATCGCCTGATTCCACACTTGCGGCAATGCGGCGTGAGGATCACCGGTGAAACGGAACACGAGGGTTCTCGGTCCGCGTTCCTTCACCCGGCGTCCTGCAATGGGGCGTTCCTGGAAATAATCGAGGTAACCGATCCGACGAATCCGTGGCCGGCCGCCGGATCCGATTGGCAGTCGTTGGCGCACCAGTCGGGTACCGTGCAGTTGCGTCAGATGGCCGTGATTGTGCACGACCTGGACGCTGCCATCGCCCGCTGGAGCGAACTGTTCGGTTTGCAGGCGACCAGAAGGTTCCAGATCAGCTTCACCGATCTGGAGATTGCGGTGCTGCCGCTGGGCGGGCGGGACACTTTCATCGAACTGGCGCAACCCACCAGTGACGATGCGCCATCCGGCAGGTTCCTGGCGCGATACGGCGAGGGCATCTATCTGACCATATATCAAATTGAAGACTCTCTGGCTACGGACGAGCACCTGCAAACGCTGGAGGGAATACGGTTCACAACGTCGCGCCGGACTGACAATTACACCAACCTGGGTTTCAACAGCATTTGGCTGCACCCCGCCACCTTCAATGGAACCTTCACCCAGCTTTCCCAGGTGCTTGATTCTGAAAACCCTTGGCCTCCGGCCGGCGACGATTGGTACAAGGAATAACGCCATGCGCTCCCCCACATTGTCGGCAGCGCATGGCCATGCCCATTCGCGTAACGGTCAGACTCACTCGCACGAAGACTATACCCATCAGGCGGTTTCCTTCCAGAACGTGTGCGTTGAATACGGGCCTGTGGTGGCGCTGGAAGGGGTGTCGTTCGCGGTAGAGAACGGAAGCTTGTCAGGGATCATTGGCCCCAATGGGGGTGGAAAGTCCACATTGCTCAAATCAGTGGTCGGACTGGTAAACCCCAGCCGGGGGCAGGTGCTCGTGGATGGGCGTCCCAGCCACCGCATGCGCCGGCGCATTGGGTTCGTTCCGCAGCTGGAACAGGTCGATTGGCATTTCCCGGCGACGGTGTGGGATGTGGTGATGATGGGACTCACTCCATCCCGGGGACTTTTCCGTTCGCACAGTAGGGCCAACCGGGAGGCTGCCGCCGAAGCCCTGGGCACGGTCGGGTTGCAAGATCTCCGTCGCCGGGGGATCGGAGAGCTTTCCGGAGGGCAGCGCCGGCGCGTTCTGCTGGCCCGCGCCATAGCGTCTCACCCATCTCTCCTACTCCTTGACGAGCCGATGACCGGCCTCGACCCGACTGCGCAGCACAGTTTTCTGGACATCATTGATGAGTTGCGAGAGGATGGCGCTACGGTCATTATGTGTACTCATAACCTCACCTGCGTTTCGGCGCGGGCCAGCGACGTGGCGGTAATCAACGGCCGGCTAATCGCCTACGGGCCGCCGGAAGAAGTGCTGCTGGAATCAGTGCTGGCCGACGCATTCGGGCATCAATTGGTGGTCCACGCATCCGGCGAGGCTCTGGCGTTGCACCACCACGACCACAGCTCAAGATGGCCGGGCCGTTCGTAAAGCGCATCGGGCGCCGGCATGGGAATGCGAATTATGCCTAGCGCTGATGTAGTTTTGTTCCCTCCCCCAACTATCCTGCTGTCGGTCGCGGGAATTCAGCACGGGCCGCACTTTGACCCAATAGAGATAGCTTTCATATTTGGCGTCGTGATTAGCGTCGCGGTTATATTCTTGCTCGGCATGGGCGCAGGCCTCGGTTGTGCCGCCGCTGCTTTGATCCGCGGGGCATCCTACGGTAAAAGCGTGTTGATTGGGATGGGCGTAACCACATGCGCCGGCTTGGTCTTGATTTCTAATTGGTTCCTCTTCAGCAGCCGCTCCCCCCTTGTTGGCGGCACCGTAGTGATCCTGGCCGCCGTTGCTATTCTGGTCATCCTCGTTCATCGAAGCGGCGATCCATCACCCGTAAAAAGGTCATTAATGGGGTTCGGCGCAATCATCGGTATCGGTATTGCCTTGTTTGGAACTTCTTTGATCCCCGTTCCCCGCGACAGCCTTCCAATAGTTCTCACCATCATTCTCGCCGCAACCGTCATTATGGTCGTCTTTGTTCATCGAATCGGACTCAACGCATCGCGCCTATGAACATCACCTCTGCTAAAATTGGTTGTCCTCTACTCCAACATCTTCCCCCTCAACTGTAGATTACTACCGATTCTAATCACCCAAAGGAGCCGTTCAATGTATGACCTCAACGGCAAGACAGCCCTGGTAACCGGCGCCGGCGGGCGTCATGGCATTGGCCGCGCCATCGCAACGCGCCTCGCGTCTGAGGGCGCGGACGTTGTGGTAACTGACGTTGAAGCATCCCTGGACGCCATTCGCACCGAAGACCGCCTGGATGGCTGGGAGGGCCTCCCCAGCGTGGTCAAGGAAATTCAGGCGATGGGTCGCCGCAGCATGGGTCTATATTACGACGTGGCGGACAGCGCGCAGGTGGACGCCATGGTCTCCGACACGCTCAACGAGTTCGGGAAAATCGACATACTGGTGAACAACGCCGGCTCGCGTCCGGGTCGGGACCGCGTGCTCATAGTGGAGCTTGAGGAGGACGCTTTCGACGAGGTGATGCGCGTCAACGTCCGGGGAACTTACCTGGTCAGCCGCGCAGTTGCCCGGCACATGGTAGCTCGGGGCGGGCCGGGCAAGATCATCAACATTTCTTCAGGGGCCGGCAAGCGCGGCATCGCACGATACGGAGCGTATTGCGCCAGCAAATTTGCGGTGATCGGGTTCACCCAATCGCTGGCACACGAGATGGCGCCCTACCACGTCAACGTCAACGCGATTTGTCCCGGACTGGTGGATACCGAACGGGTTGACTTCATTGCCGCCGCGCTGGCTCCCGAAGGAACATCCGGCGAGGAACATCGCGCCCTCATGGTCCGTGAGCGGGAGATGCGGGTTCCGCTGGGCCGCATCGCGCAGGGCGACGACATCGCCCGAATGGCAGCATTCCTCTCCTCCGCCGAATCCGACTACATGACCGGCCTCAGCATCAGCGTTTCCGGCGGCTCCGAAATGAGCTAGCCGTGGGGCCGGGCCTGTATAATGGCTAACGGGAAGGCGCCGATATGGAAACCAAAGCCGACAAAATCGCCAGTATCGCTATGGGAATCATATTCCTGATCCTCGGCATCTGGGTGCTCTTTGACTTCCCCAGTGACCGGGAGTTGTATCAGAAGGTCCTGCTGGAAATCGTGGTTTTCGGGTGCAGTCTGACATGCTTCTCCGTAGCGCTTTTCGGCATCCCCGGATCGCGCAAGTAGGCCCTGCGACATGCTGCGCTTTGCCGGCAACCGGGAAGGTCTTGCCGCCGTATTTTCCAGCATCGTCGTCCTGGTAGCCATTCCAGTTGCCGTCATCTGGTTTTCACTCGAAGCGGCTACTGTGGCATGGCTAACTGCGGCGGTACTGTTCGGCGGCGCCTTTGGAGAATTGCGAGACACTTGGAATGGACAGCGACGGTTCAGCCCGGCTCGGGTGTTCTTTCGCACCTTTGAATGGTTGAGCTTGGTCACAGCCGGCTACATTGTCCTCTCGGTCATCGGCGGGAACGCTAGCCCATCCTCGTAACAAGTATCAGGTTGAACGATAAACCATGCCAATCGACCATACCCAGGTAGAACACATCGCCGCTCTGGCCCGCATCTCCCTCACCGACGCGGAGACCGAGGTCTTCACCCGCCAACTGTCAGATATTCTCGACCAGTTCGAGATTCTGCAAAGCCTGGATACTACCGGCGTATCCCCAACCGCCCACGTCGCCGGCTTGGATAACGTCCTCCGAGACGACGAACCCGCTGACAGCCTCCTCGCCGACGACACCCTGCTCAACGCTCCGCGACGCCGCGGTGACTTTTTCCAGGTCCGCGCCGTCCTTGACGAATAATCCCCCATGTCCGAACTCTGGCAGCTGTCCGTAACACGGGCATCACAACTCCTCGCTGACCGCGAAACCAGCAGCGTTGAGCTCACTGAGTCTTTGCTGCAACGAATCACCGACGTGGACGGTCGGTTGTCCTCTTACATCACCGTAACCGCCGGCGCGGCGCGACAGCAGGCGGAAACGGCGGACCGGCTCATAGCGGCCGGCGAATCCGGCCCGCTCACTGGAATCCCCATGCAGGTCAAAGACCTGCTCTGTACCAGCGGTGTGCCGACCACTTGCGGGTCCAGGATGCTGGCGGAATATGTACCAGTGTATGACGCCACGGTGGTGGCGCGGCTGCGTGAGCAGGGGGCGGTGTTGCTGGGCAAGGGAAATATGGACGAGTTCGGAATGGGGTCGTCCACGGAGAACTCCGCCTTCTTTCCTACAAGGAATCCCTGGGACGTAGAAAAAGTGCCCGGGGGCAGCAGCGGGGGATCCGCCGCCGCGGTGGCCGCGGGCGCTGCGACCTTCGCGCTGGGAACCGACACCGGCGGCAGCATTCGCCAGCCCGCTTCGTTCTGCGGCATCACCGGGTTGAAGCCCACCTACGGGCGAGTTAGTCGTTATGGGCTGGTAGCGTATGCGTCGTCTCTGGACCAGGCGGGTCCGCTGGCGCGGGACGCCGCCGACTGCGCGCTCATTTTGCAAGCCATCGCCGGACACGATCGGTATGACGCCACCTCGCTACCGGACCCGGTTCCGGAATACGCAGCGGGACTGAACGGAGACATTTCGGGGTTGCGCCTGGGAGTCCCCAGCGAGTATTTCGCCGAGGGAATGGATACCGGCGTGCGTTCTGCCGTAACATCCGCCATCGAAACCCTGTCGGGGCTGGGAGCTGAGGTGCGGGAAGTATCTTTGCCGACTACCGAGTATGCGTTGGCCTGCTATTACATCATTGCGCCTTCCGAATGCTCCGCCAACCTGGCCAGGTACGACGGCGTGAAGTACGGTTACTCGCACATGGGCGACGGCGATATGTGGGAAGCGATGGAACGCACCAGGCAGTACGGATTTGGACCGGAAGTCAAGCGACGGATAATGCTGGGGGCGTTCGCGTTGTCGTCGGGGTACTATGACGCCTACTATCACAAGGCCCAGCAGGTGCGGACGTTGATTCGGCAGGACTTCGCCCGGGCTTTCGAGGACGTGGACGCCCTGGTTGGGCCGGTATCGCCGGTGGTTGCGTTTCCCATCGGGGAACGTTCCGACGACCCGGTGCGGATGTACCTGGTGGACGTCTATACATTGCCGGTGAACATCGCGGGCCTGCCAGCCATGTCCGTGCCCTGTGGATTCAGCGACGGAATGCCGGTGGGCTTGCAATTGATTGGCCCGCATCTGGCGGAGGGCAGCCTGCTGAACATCGCGCACGCCTACCAGCAGGCGACGAATTGGCACCGGGAGCGGCCGGTGATCTAATGGTTTGCCGGGGGCAGGGTTTCCGGAAAGTGCGGCCCGCCGGCGCGGATTGCGTGTGCTAGAATCCCGTTACCAGTCGGTATAGGAGGGTCTCCCAACATGCCTGCTCCGCAACGTACACGCATCAAAGATCTCCTTTCCGTTGAGCGGTTGGAAGATGCTCCGGATCAAGTTGCCGTGAACGGTTGGGTAAAGACCGTGCGTTCGTCGGGAGGCGTCTCCTTCGTGCAGATCAACGACGGGTCGAGCCTGGCGGACTTGCAACTGGTGGTGGACGTGAACTGTCCCGACTACGCACTGGTTGATCGCCTGACCACCGGTTGCAGCGTCAGCGCAGACGGGACATTGCAGGAATCCCCAGGACGCGGCCAGAAGTATGAAATAGCGGCGCGTTCTCTCACGCTGCTGGGCGGGGCCGACCCTGAAGATTATCCATTGCAAAAGAAACGCCACACCCTGGAGTTTCTGCGAGAGTTGGCGCATTTGCGCCCGCGCACCAATACGTTCGGGGCCGTGGCGCGCGTTCGCAACGCGATGGCGTTCGGTATTCACCGGTTCTTCCAGGAGCGGGGATTCCTTTACATCCAGACTCCGATTATCACCGCCAGCGACGCTGAGGGTGCCGGAGCAATGTTTCGGGCGACCACCCTGGACCTGGACAACCTGCCCACCCAGGATGGACGTGTGGACAACGGCGCTGATTTCTTTGGTCGGCCCGCGTTCCTCACGGTGAGTGGGCAATTGGAGGCGGAGATATTCGCGCAGGCCATGTCCGACGTGTACACGTTCGGCCCCACGTTCCGCGCCGAAAATTCCAACACCTCCCGGCACTTGGCCGAGTTCTGGATGGTGGAGCCGGAAGTCGCCTTCTGCGACCTGGACGGCCTGGCACAGCTGGCGGAAGACTTCCTGCGCTACATCTTCGCCCACCTGCTGGATACGTGCCCGGAGGACATGACGTTCTTCAACCGCTTTTACGATAAGGAGCTGATCACGACGTTAGAAGACATCGCCAACTCGGACTTTGAGCGGATGACTTACACGGAGGCGGTCAGGATTCTGGAGGAATCGGGCGAGTCCTTCGAATTTCCCGTGCGTTGGGGCGCGGATTTGCAGTCGGAACACGAGCGGTACATCACGGAACGCAAAGTCGGCCGGCCAGTTATTGTCACGGACTATCCCAGCGCAATCAAAGCGTTCTATATGAGGCTGAACAACGACGGTGAGACGGTGCGGGCGATGGACGTGTTGGTGCCCCGCATCGGCGAGATAATCGGGGGAAGTCAACGCGAGGAGCGGCTGGACGTGCTGCAAAGCCGGATGGCCGAAGCAGGTTTGGACGACGCCCCGTACTGGTGGTACCTGGATCTGCGCCGCTATGGGACCACACCGCACGCGGGGTTCGGGCTGGGGTTTGAGCGCACGGTGCAATTTGCCACCGGGATGCAGAACATACGGGACATCATAGCGTTCCCACGCACGCCCCGCAGCGCCGAATTCTAATTGACGGTGTACTTAGCACACCATATAATGCCGGCCTGATTATTTTGCACTAACGCAGCGCCGGGAGCGGCGCTTATGTCAAGGAGTCGCCAGAATGACCACCGAAGTTTACGAATCTGTTCTGCACCCGGCTTCCCTGGTCGCCGAGCTGAAGAAGAACAACGTTTCCCACGTTGTATGGCTGCCCGACAGCGAGACCAACTTCCTCTACACCATGATGACGGAGGAACCTTCTCTCGACCTTATCCCGGTGTGCCGCGAGGGTGAAACCATGGCGGTTGCGGCCGGCCTGTGGGTTGGCGGCGCTAATCCGGTGGTGCTGATCCAGAATACCGGAGTTTTCGAGGCCGGCGACTCCATACGCGGGTTGTGCCTTGACCTCAATCAGCCCCTGGTCATGCTGGTCGGGTATCGCGGCTGGACGCGGCGTGGCCCCACGCCCGATTCCGCAGGGCGGTTCATTGAGCACATCCTCCACGCCTGGGGCATCAACTATTACCTGGTGGAAACCGATGACGACGCCGACCGCATCAGCATCGCGTTCGAGGAGTCCCAGCGTCTGAGCCGGCCGGTGGCCGTCCTGATCGGCACCGAATTCGGCGCCTGAGACATTCCCCATCACCCTGCCCCTCTCCCACCAGTGGAGAGGGAAGAGCTTTACTCCCAGGAGAACACCGCCATGATCAACAACACCGACGCCGTGCGCCTGATCGACAGCAAACGCGAAGACGCCGTACTGATCCCCACCATGAACGCCGGCAACGTCCGATTCGGCCTGCCGTCCGTAACTTCAAACCAGGTCCTTGACCTTCCGATTTCCGGCGCAATGGGCAAGGCCAGCAACGTCGGGTTGGGCATTGCTTTGGCCCAACCGGGGCGCAAGGTAATTGTGATGGACGGCGACGGCAGCCTGCTGATGAACCTGGGCGCACTGGTGACCACCTCGACCAAGGCACCCAAGAACTTCTATCACTTCCTGTTCAACAACGGCGTGTACGCGGTTACCGGCGGGCAACCCATTCCCGGTTCCGACGGTGTGACCAATTGGGAAGAAATCGCCAAGGGCGCTGGATATGCGGCCGTGTTCTCCTACGACAACCTGGAGGACTTGGCCACCGGCATTGACGAAGTGCTGGCCGCAGAGGGCCCGGTGTTCGTCCATCTGGCGGTGGAGCCCGAGATTGAAAACACGCCGGTGCAGTTCCGGGTGCGCGCTTCCAGGACTGCCCAGCAGGCATACCAGGAGGTCACCGCTGCGTTGGCCGGCGACGACTAGGCAGGTAAAACCGTCAACCAAACGTTTCGGGGGCGAACAATCATTCGCCCCCGATTGCCGGCAGTGGGCAGGTTCCATGAAATTTCATCCGTTCAACATATTCGGTAGGCTATTGGCCTCAGCAGTGGTGTTGGGAGGCTTCTACCTGCTGTGGCTCGGTTTTGTCGAAAGCAACCTGTTGAAGGTGATACCCGGGGGCATCCTGATTCCCGTTGGGCTGTATCTGATGGTATCCTCTCGACGGCGGCAAACTCGCGAAGAGTCAGAACGCGAACGACGCCAGACAGCAACGGTGGATGATTCGGAATGATCCAATCACGGGAGGTCGCCCGCGCAATCAACTATCACCGCCAGGACGCCCTGGTGGTGTCCACGTCCGCAGCCTTGCGGGAGTGGCACCAAGTCTCAGAGCGACGCGATCTGGACGTTGACCTGTCGGATTGCATGGACCGCGCTCCCGCCGTAGGTTTGGGCCTTTCCCTAGCCCAACCGAACCGCCGCGTCCTGGTGCTGGACTGCGACGCCACGTTGCGCACAGATCTGGCGGGCCTGGCCACCATCGGCGAGGTAGCGCCGGAAAACCTGGTGCATTTCGTGCTGGAAGATGCCGAACACACCTCAACCGATGGGGTGCCCATCGTGGGGTTGGGCCGGATCGATTTTGAAGGCATGGCGCGCAGCGCCGGGTATGCTCACGCCTGCCGGTACGACAACCTGGAAGAATTGCTCATCGGGATGGAGGAGCTAATGTGCCGTCCCGGGCCTGTGTTGGTGGCGGTCAAGGTGGTTCCCGAACCGGAACCATCGCCTTTCCCGGAACGGAGCATGGCGGACGGATGGACGGAAGTTCGCGTGGGCCTGGCCGGTCGATCCTGATAAGTCATCATGCACCACTGGGCGGTAGGCGGCGACATATACATCGGGTGGCCGGATCATGGGGCTGCGGAACGGCGGTACACCATAGTTGACCTGGACCTGTTCGGCAAAGTATTTCGGGCGAGGGTTACGGACGGTCAACGCGAGGGCGGGTTCATGGTGATCTTCGACTGCCCCAACGTGGTTCTCGAGCAGTTGGCGGAGCAGGCGACGAACGCGCTGGGATTTCGCGTGATTGTATCCAGCCTGCGCACCAGTATCGAGGGCGCCATAGTGCGCAGTTTCGATTACGAGTGGTATCCCACGCCGGAGTATGAAGAGCGGCCGCGCGCGTTGGCCACCACACTGGCCGGACTGTACAACGAAATCGCGCCCGGAGCAGCGGGTTAACCACTGCCGGGGATATTTGGATGCCCCCAAAGGGGGTGCCGGAAGGTGGGAGCCAACGCAGGGTTCAGGTCGCTGCGGGATCTGGCGGCTGTAGTTCCGTCGTGTGAGACCGTTGGAGTGGGTTCAAGTTCCTCCGCAGGGCCGTTGGATGGGCGTCGGGAGGACGGCAGTGTACGCCGATCAGAGAGGCTGTTCAGGCGCCGGGCCAGTTCCTGGAGGCTGTGCAGGTTGTGGGCTGGCAGAAAGTCGTCAATGTAGGGCAGCGCTGCCCGCATCCCACGAGTCAAAGGTTGATAGGTTGGAGACCCGAGCAATGGGTTGAGCCAGATCAAACGGTGGCAGCTACGCTGAAGGCGCGCCATTTCACGGGAAAGCAACTCAGGGTCGCCACGATCCCAGCCGTCGGAAATCACCAAAACCACTGCTCCGCCCCGGAGAACGCGGCGCGCCCAGTGGTAGTTGAATGTCTTGACGGCCTCGCCGATGCGGGTGCCGCCGGCCCAGTCGGGCACGGCCAGCGCTACTTGGGCCACTGCCTGATCCACGCCACGGGCGGAAAGGTGCCGCGTGATGCGGGTGAGCCGGGTGGCGAACAGGAACGCTTCCAACTGCTGGCCGCTGACCGCCACAGTGTGAACAAAGTGCAGTAGCATCCGCGTATAGCGTTCCATGGAACCGCTGACATCGCAGATAAGGACCAACGGACGCGGTTTGGTCTTACGACGGCGGTGGGCCAGGTTGATCATTTCTCCGCCGTGAGCCAGGCTGCGACGCATGGAACGGCGCAGATCAATGTCGCTTCCATCACCCCACGTAAGGCGGCGAGTGCGGCGTTTTCCCAAGTCCCAGGCCAGCTCCGCCATCAGGGAACGGGCAGCGGACACTTCGGCGGGTGTGAATTCGGCGAAATCGCGTTGCCGCAACACTTCGCGGGCGCTGAATGACCGTTGCAAGTCAACCACCGGCTGCCGGTCGTTGGCGTCATCAGATTCCAGATCACCCGGCGGACCGTCCGACGTGTTCTCCCGGTGTGGCAGGACGCGGGGTGTCCGGTAGCGACGTTCTTCGCCCATAGAGCGCAGGTCGCGCATACTGCGTCCATGAGCCGGCCCCCGCCAGAATACTTGAAACGCTTCGTCGAAGAGCTCGAGGTCGCCGCGGCGGTGGACCAGAAGGGCACGGGCGGCCAGGCGAAAATCGTTCCGATTGCCGCCGATGGGTATATATTCGGTGGCCCGCACGAGATCCAGCATGTTGGCGGAACCCACCTCAAGGCCCAAGCGGCGGAGCACCTCTCCGAACATCAGCAGGTTGGGCAGAATCGCGCCGTCGCCCACGTCGGCGGAAGCGGTATGCATATTGATGTCAACGTTGGTGGTCATCAGTTCAATGAAATACTATCACAGCAGCCGGCCCTCAAATCGTCGAGGCAGCGTCACCGCTGCGAGTACCGCCAATCCGGTGAAGCCTCCTACGACAAGAACACCGGTGAGCAATGAGTTGGTAACCTCTGCCAGCGCGCCAGCGAGCACGGGACCGCCGCCAAAGCCGACCGCGCCGAAGGTTTGCACGAGCCCGGCGATGACCGAGACTTCGCGCGTGCGGATGTCCCTGAACTCGAAGGGCAGTATCTCCATGGCCGGTACGAAAGCCCACGCCAGTCCCATTCCGGTAAGCGCCAGCGCTGCCAGGAATTCGTTGCCGGCCAGCAATGCTCCCAGTGTTGAAAACAGGTTGAGCGCAGCAGGCAATAAGACCATCAACCTACGGTTTGTGACGTGATTGAAAATCCAGCTGCCCAGCATTCCGCCCGGTACCAGGACGTAGTACAGGAATCCGAACAATATGCTGCCGGCGGAGATCGTTACACCCCGCTCAGTTTCCAGTATGGTGGGCAGGAACGTCAGCACGGTCGTCCAGGATGCTGAGAGGCAGAGCATTACCACGCCAAGAAGCCAGGCGTGGGGGTGTTTAATCAGGGCGCTGACCAGTGATGCTTCTCCCCCCTCCGGCTCTGTTCTTTCCATCCCTTCGACCTGGGCGCCGGGGTGGGCCGCGGGCGCGGATTCCTCGAGGCTCCGTGGAGCCTTCCACGTCAAGGCCGCCCAGACTACAAGGTGGCAGGCCAAAAGGGCGCCCTGCAGGAAGTACGCCAATCGCCAGCTGTTCAACAACACGATGATGATTGGACTGAAGGTCAGCGCGGCGGCCATGAAGGTTGAATGCAAGGAAAGTCCAACGGCAGTGACCGTTGAATAATGGCGCGGCGCTACCCACCAGCGCAGCAGCAAGGGACGGGCCGGCCCCATACCGGCCTGGGTCAACACCATCAGAAAACGGGACGCCAACAAGGTCCAGAAGCCTTGGGCGAGACCCTGAGTGAACAGGAACGGAGTCATGAGCGCCAGGCCGACCAGCACCCGATGATTGGGGTTGAAGCGGGCGAACAATACGCTGAAAGGCACCAAGAATACAGCGGAAGTGCCCCACGCCACCGCCTGTAACAGGCCGATTTGCAGGTAGCTCAGGCCGAGGTCCTCCTGGAGGAATGGCAGAAACAGCCCGAAGCCGAAGGACGCCAGCACCACGGTGCTGTAGTGAAGCCTATTGAGGAGGAGAACCGACCAACCGCGGAGCGTAGTTTGGTCGGCGGTCTCGGCCGGCGTCTGGGCCAAAGCGTAGCTACCGGTGTCGGGCCCGTGGATGCGCCATTGTAGCGATTTCCTCCTCGGTAAGCGTCGCGAAGCGCTCGGGGCGGTACGGCGCGAGAACTGCGTCAGCGCGGACGCTTTCGCAAATCTCCAACGCAACCAACTGGCTGATCGCCGGGGCGAGGGTTACCCCGCTATGGGTGAGAGCGATATAGAGGTTGGGCGTCTCTGCCGCGTATCCCAGGACGGGATAACCGTCCAGTGGCATGGGACGCCATCCCACTGGTACTGGAACGGCCTCGGCGTCCGAAAGTCCGGGCAAGTAGCGCGAGGCACGGGACAGCAGATCGTTGGCGTGGGATTGGGTATCATCCTCCGCCAGGCTTTCCTGGTCTCCCTCGCCAATCATGAAGCGGCCGTCGGCGCACTGGCGCAGGTGGATCTCACGACGTCCATCGCCCAGGGGCGGAGCGTACACCACCGGCACGTTGCGCAGCAGGGGCGGCAGCGGCGTGGTCCGGATTACAACGCCCGGACTCTTTGCTTGCGGGATGTTGACGCCGGTGATTGACGCCAATGTTGTGGTATCAGTTCCTGCGGCCAGGACCACGGTGTCTGCCTTGAAATCACCGGAGTCGGTTTGGACGGCCATGATGTTGCCGTTCCCATCTCGGTCAAACCCCACCACTTCCGAACCGGCGATGATCGCGGATTCCAATTCGCTCAAGCGGTTGATGCAGGCGTCCACCACCATCTGTGGTTCAACCTGACCTTCGTTTTCGCTGTATTCGGCGGCGACGACGGGGCCGATGTGCAGGGTAGGTTCCAGTTCAGTGAGTTCTTCCTTGGACACGAGGCGGCTGGGGTATCCCCAGGCTTGCAGCTGATGGACGCGGGCTATCAAATGCTCTGCCGCCGAGGGTTCGGATTCCCACGCAATCTTGCCGCCCCATCGAAGGCCAACGTCATCCCCGAGGGCGGAAGCGAAGCGAGGCCACATTTCCAGGGAACGGCGGTTGAGATTATGGTAACCGATTGGTTCCTTGGCTCCGGCGTTGATCCACGCGAAGCTGTGGCTGGACGCTCCGCTGCCGGGGTTCGATTTATCGATCAGCGTTACCTGCTGGCCACGAGATGCGATGCGCCACGCGATGGACGCGCCAACAATGCCACCGCCAATCACGACGATGCGCTGAGAATTTCGTCTAACGGTCATTGGGGGCCCCGTCATCCAAGTCCAGGTCAAATTCGGATAAGCCGAGTTCAGCGGCCAGTTGGTTAAAGTCGATGTCATCGAGATCGACGTCCAGGTCATCCAGGTCGTCCAGTCCTTCCGGATCCAGAACGTCCACCAGCAGGTGATCGGTAAGCATCTTGATGACGGTAAGGGGTGCGGCCGCTGCCTCGAAGTCCAAATCTCCCGAAATAACATCTCTAAGGATAGGACGGCTGGCCACAAGCTGAAGCATTGCGGCTCCGACAATCGTGGCCTCTTCGGTAGCATTCTCCAATTCGAGAGTATCCAGCGCCACCATTGCCATCATGGCGTCCTCGTCGCCGTCGTCGGCCAGATCAGAAATTTCCTGAATGATCCGCTGGGGGGCGTCGGCAAAATCATGCTCATCCGGGTCGCTGGTGACGCAGGCGAAGTACAGCATCAAAAGTTCCGACACGCTGCGGCCACCGGCAGACAGGACATCCTCGACCAGTTCGGCAGTCAGAGGTGGGAACGCGCTCAGATCCGGCGATTCAAAAAAGCGATCCACGTTGCTCTCCTTCCCCGGTGGGGCCCGTCTCTAAGCCACGCCTTCTTTGAGGTTAGGACAACTGCGCGCGCCCTAAGCGCGTCGCCCGCCGCGTCGCGGCCCGCGATTCTGCGAACGCTCCAGGAGAGAGCGGACCGGCTCGCCGCGGACGGCTTCGATGTCGTCCTGGTATTTGAGCATGATGCCCAGGGTATCGTCGATTACTTCGGGTTCCAACTGCCGCATGTTCAGGGCCATCAATGCAGAAGTCCAGTCAAGAGTTTCCGAGACGCCTGGAATTTTATAGAGCTCAGTATCGCGTAACTCCTGGATGAATGATGTCACCTGCTGGGCCAACTGCCGAGGGGCATCAGGCAGGCGGGCGGTTACGATTTGCAGTTCTTTTTGATAATCCGGGTAGTCCACCCAGTAGTACAGGCAACGACGCTTGAGCGCGTCATGAACTTCGCGGGTGCGGTTGGACGTGATGACGACGACCGGAGGATAGGCGGCGTGGAAAGAGCC
Source organism: Dehalococcoidia bacterium (assembly GCA_965207025.1). Lineage (GTDB taxonomy): Bacteria > Chloroflexota > Dehalococcoidia > Lucifugimonadales > UBA3495 > Bin87. Next base: position 1,131,101 of record OZ242258.1, read on the forward strand.
AAGCTCCGGTATGGTTATCTGATAGTCGGCAAGCAGTTCAAGGAGGAAACCCTCAAATTCCTCATCTGCGCGGTCAAGTTCGTCGATCAACAACACCGGAGCGCGGTCGCGGGATTCGTCAATCGCTTCGAGCAGGGGGCGTTTGATGAGAAATTGCGGGCTGAAGAGATCAATAGCGAAATCGGGGTCCTGGTTCTCGCTGCGCCGCGCCTCCATGAGTCGGATTTCCAGCAGCTGCCGCGTATGGTTCCACTCGTACACCGCGTGGTTGACGTCCAGTCCCTCATAGCATTGCAGGCGGATCAGGTCGGTGTGGAGTCCGGCGGCCAGCGCGCGGGCGATTTCGGTCTTGCCGACGCCGGCCTCGCCCTCCAGGAAGAGCGGGCGTTGCAACTTCAGCGCCAGAAAGATGGCGATGGCCAATCCGCGATCGGTATGTAAGCCTGGTCGCGCAGCAGGGCTTGAACATCTTCCACGGAGTCGGGCGCAGGCACGGAATCGGGCATAGGGGCCGCCGTTGGGGCAGATTGGTCGGTGTGAACGGTAGTCAACTGAAAACTCCACGGGGCGAGACACGTCACCGCCCATTGTATCCTATCGGCGGCGGTGTCCGTTCACGCTAACCATTCGGCCGCAAACTCGCGGACCAGCGCGCGCAAGGTTTCCCAGTGGTCGCCGAGGCTGGCGCGTTCGGAGGCGGTCAGGCGGTCGTAGGTGCGACCAAATTCCGGGAAGTACCACAGCGGAAAGACCCAGAATCCATCCCCATCGGTCGGGTCTCCGACCTGGGCGATGTCGTCGATGATGAGGCCGGTAGCGCCACTCACCTCCCACGACGCCAGGGTACGGCCATTGGAGGCGACCGCCAGGCCTTCGACAAAAGCGGCGGCGCGGTCGTAACCGGAGTACGGCTGCATCAGCGACAGCAAGCGACGTTGGCGCTCGCCATCGTCGGCAGCGGAGCCGGCGAAACGCCGGGTATAACGGCTCTCCCAATTGGCGCCCAAGACGGGGACCAACAGGCCGCCGTCGCTGGCAATGGAGGTCATACTCGTTGCGCGCGACCATTCCTCGGCCTTGGCGCGAGCGATGGCCTGATGGGTGTCGGCGGATTCGTCCGGCGCAGCGGCAATGCCCAGTTCCGCAGGAGTTACCGGATTTACGGGAAGACCTTCCAGAAGCCACCGCAGCATCCGCTGCTTGTCGAGATTCCCGGTGGCGAGGAGGACCGGAAGGGGTTGCACGGTGGGCATCAGCCGCTGCGCAGGCCGACGTTTACGGGCAGCCGAGCCATTTCGTTGCCGTCAATCACCAGGTGGAACGCATGGGGGCCGATGGAGTTGAAGGTAACGCTGTTGACTTCCACGATGATGCGGGCCTTGGAGTCAACGATTCCCGGACGGGTAGAGAAGGAGATGCTCTGTTCGATGGGCGCAATGGTGTCCTGGGCGTCGGGGTCAAGCAGCCTGATTCCCATGTGCTTTTCCCCAGCCTCAGCGGCGGAGTATCTGACTACGCACACGATGATAAAGCGCGGATGGGTCAATGGAATCGAAGCGCCCTGGACGGTGTCGATGCCGATGCCTAGGGCGTGCAGTTTTCCCCGGTCATCACTGGCGGAGTCGCACAGGAAAGCGAGTTCGGTGTTCAACGCAATTGGCTCCTTCTAGTTGCCGTCGCCGCTGGCCCCAACGTTGCCGAAGGCCACGCCGGAAGCGGCCGCCGCCGGAGGCGCAGTCATCGGCGTCAGACCCGGTGTCCTGGCCTCGGGAGGCAGTTGGTCCTCCCAATCGGGTATCAGCTCCCGCTTGGTGGTTTCCAGCGTGAGTATGATCAGCACGCCAATACCGCTGAATGCCATGGAGAGGATGAAAGCCGGTTCGTAACCGATGAACTGGATTATTACGCCGGCGGCAACGGTGGATATACAGTGTCCCATCATTGCCCCGGAGATCTGCAACCCGTACACGGTAGCCACCGGTCCGGTGCCGAAGTATTGGCGGTTGACCACCGGGTACGCGGACATCTCGCCACCGAAACCCAAACCGAACGCCGCGCCGAACAAGTAGAACGCCCATACATCTTGAGCGAAGAACAGGATGACCACCGACAACGCCTGAATGGCCAGGGCAGTGGCCATGATGGGCTTGCCGCCAATTTTCTCCGTAATGATGGGGACGGCGAAGCGGCCGGCGATGCTGAAAATCTGCACGATGGTCAGGATCACGGCGCCCGTGGTGAAGTCGATGCCGCGCTGAACGGCGAAGTCCACTACGAAGATGAGAACGATGCCGTGCCCGGCGCAGCCCAGGCCGTGAATCACCGGCAGGTTCCAGAAGGCTCGTGTGCGGCGCATCTGTCTCTGGAACACTCTCAGGCGAACCTTGGCAGCGTCTGGGCTGAACGTTGCGGCGGGCTGGTCGTTGGCGGTTGCCCCGTAAGCCAGCACACCTTTATCCGACGGCTGATTGCGATAGAAGGGAACGAGACCGAGGGTTACGCCGCCACCCACCACGCCGATGATCACGAAGGTAGTGGTCCAATCGAAGGTCTCCAGAAGAACGGAATAGACCGGAGCCAGCAGGGCCGCGCCCAAACCGCCGGCGGCCCACATGAGTCCGATACCCAAGCCCAGACGGCGGCGGAACCAGGGGTTGATCGCGGCCATCAGGGGAACGATGGTGATCGACGAGGTCAGCGCCAGCAGCACGCTGTACACCAGGAAGAACTGCCACACGTGAGTGATGAATCCGATCAGAATCATGCTGCCGCCGAAGAGGATTCCGCCGGCTATGAGGAGCTTGCGAGCGCCGAGGATATCGCCCATGCGACCGCTGAATGGAGACGTGAGGGACCCCACCAGATAATATCCGGCCAGCGCCGCGCCGATAATGCCGGCAGACCAACCAAAACGTCCGCCTTCATCCAGCGGGGCCCGCAACTCGGGCACCATGATGCCCGCTGACATTGAAATGGATTGTCCGAAGATCTGGACCACAGCGAGAATGCCCAGGATGACCCAGGCATAATGAAAACGGCCCTGGGGCCGGCGAATCATGGAACTGGCGGACATCTAAGGGATTGCCTCCCAATGGGTACGGCGAGAACCGTCTAATGCAGCGGACAAGCGCCCAACAGGGCTTTGCCCCACCAGGTGTCGGCGGGCGCGTTGCCCGCAGCGGTATTGCTGGCCAGTCGCGGCACGTTATCAGTACCGGATACCGCCGCGTATGCCGTAGTTCCCGGTTGGCCCGGCTGCTGCGAATCCACCGGAGGCTGACCGCTGAACCCGACGGTGGCGCTGGAAAGCACGCCTGACAGGTCGCCATCGCCGCTGGCCGACACCGCCCATGCTCCGAAAAAGATGATCAGCAGCACGGTAATCAGCATCGCTCCGATGGAGGTGACCATTGCGACATTGCGCCTCGCGTATGCAACCATAGCGCGGATATTGTACTACTCTCACGGGCCGGCGCGCCAATGCTTCGGAAGTCTGTACAGGGCAATCGCATTTCGATTGCTGGTCCTTGGATCCGGCTCTGCCGGCTACCGTCATACCGGCGAAAGCCGGTATTCAGGGCCTGAAATCGGCAGTTTGGCGGACGTTGTCTTCATTCTGTAGCCTCTGGACTCCGGCTTTCGCCGGAGTGACGGGCGTGTAAATTCCAAATGCGATTGCCCCGGTTGACGTTATTATCGAGATTAGAGGATTTTCAGGATTTAGGGGTTTCGTTGGGGTTGGCCTCCTTCGGGTTGGATTCGGTTTTCGGTAGTTGGATAGCCTGCGAGAGGTAAGGTGGTCGTTGTCAGCCCTACGGCCGGGGGGTTACACAAGGGGGTTTATACCCTCCGAGTGGGTGAGCCTAATGGAAGCGTCCAGATCAGAGGTAGACACCGTTGAGTTCGCACGGGTCATGTAGTTAGCCGCACACGTCGCAGTGGGTAGCGCGCTGAAAGGTTCCCGGTTGGTGTCCGGGCGTGGTCTTGCGATTTGGAGATGCTGACGGTTGTGGCCGTTGACGACCGAACGAACCGGATGATGGCAGGTTCTAGATTACCTCGTTGCAGGCTGTGGAATACCCCCGTATCAAGTACGGGGCAGGCTGATTGCGCTAGCGATGGGGTTATTATGAACGGACGTTCTACGGGCTGTCAATAGGCCGGGGCGGGCGGCCAGGGCCTTTCGATTGTCATTGCGAGGAGCGGTAGCGACGCGGCAATCCCGTCAGACCTGTGCAGTCGAAACGAGATTGCCACGCTGCGCTCGCAATGACACACCGGATAATCGAAAGACCCTGGGGCGGTCTGCCAGGCACCTCACACCGCGATGACCGTCTCCGCATCCCCGGCCGACAGCGCGTTCATGTAGCCCAGAATCAGCTCTTTCGTCAGGTACTTGCCGTGTGCCTGCTCGTCGTTGCGCCGGGTGATGGGGAAGGAATCCATCACGTAGGCAGCGTCATCCCGGTCGAGGCCATACAGCAGGAAGTAGAGGGCGTCGAGGCGAGCGCGCAAGTGCCGCCGCTCTTCGACGTCCCAGCCGTAGGGTTCGCCCTCGTAACCCTGCGACCGGGCAAAAGGTTCCAAGTCCCAGGCCGTGTAACACAACCGCAGCACGTGGTCGCGCACCAGGTCGGCGGCGGTAGTATCGCCAAACAGACGGTCGTAGGCGGACCGGGTGATGAAGGGGAGTTGCTGGAGGATGTACAGGCTCATGTGGGTGCCCTGCATTTTACAGCGCGCAAGAAAGTCGAAAACAACCGAGCAGAAGTTCGCCACCCAACAAGGCATCACATCGTTGAAGGGATCAACGGCCATCTCATCATTGCATATGAGTATCGGCAACGTATGTCCGTAGCCAGCCCACGGAACCAATGTAGCAGTCATCGTTCGTTCATCGGTAGCCCTGGCTATATCTCTGAAACCCAAAGCGTAACCTGGACAATTGGGAAATTTATTTTTGACAAAACTCGCAGCGATCCAATACGGGTGGCTTGGATAAAATTTCGAATTCCCGTGTTGTTCACCGGTAACGGGAACGTTGATATAGGGGTTATGCACGTTTTCAGGATTAACCTCAATAGAATTGAATCGGTGATCGTAATGGTGGATCATCCTAGCCTGATACAGAGGCAACCACTCTTCGTCGCCTTTCCGCCAACGGTCGTGCTCCACGGGATAAGCGCCATATTCCACCAGTTGCTCCCGAGTCCAGAAATGCCCGCTGTCGTTCGTCATGTGCGCCAAGGCGCACATGACGAACGACAGCGGGCACGTTTTCAAAATTTTTGTTTTCCGCATCAAAGACCGGGTGATTGCGGTAGATGTTGAGCACAATATCGGCATCGCGGTTGGTGAGGAAGATGGGCGCGGTGCCGGTTTTAGGATTCACCAGGGCAAAGTCCGACGGGTGGAGTGTGATAAGCCGCTCCCGGTCGGTTTCATCCGGCGGGTCGTGCAGCAGGAAACCGGCAGGGAGTTCGTCAGCAGTCTTAGCAGCACCGCCCACGAGCATGGCGCAGAACTTGAACCGGCTGTCCACGTCAGGGAAGAACTGCCCGGCGCCCGGCCCGCGGCGATTCTCAAAGTCATACAGGGCCAGCAGGCGTTTTTCGCCGACCATAGCGCCGAAAAACCTGGCCGCCGACTGGTCGCCGTAGATGCCGGACGGGGTGAGCAGGGACATCATGCCGTCGGCGCTGGATAGACTTACGCCCCGTTCTACGAACAGCCGGTACAGATTGGTATCGCCGCTGCCCAGCAGGGGGTAATCGCCGCTGACTCGTCCGTACTGCAACATGGTGTCGGCCAATTGCAACGCCTCCGCGTAATCCTCATACAGCGGGTCGCCGTCGGTTTGCAGTTGGGCAATCATCGCCCGCCGGCGGGAAGCGGGTGTGGCGCGGGCAATGTCGGGCCGGCGCGGTGCGAACCACTCCACTTCCTGCAATTTGATTACTTCCCAGGGCGGATTGCCAATCACGGCGTCAAACCCGCCAGACCGGGGAATCCAGCCTGTGAACACGCCTGGGAAAGCCAGTTCCCAGTGCAGCATCCGCCGTTCCGCTGCCAGTTCTTCAACGGCTCGCCACAGGGTTATGAATCGGGCAAAACCCGCGAAGTCGAAACCGTCCACCGCTCGCTGGGCGTCGGTGAGGGCGTCGGGGCCGTATTGCAGCAGGTTCAGCTGGGTCTCATAGTCCTGCCCCAGCCACCACTCGACGGCAGTGGCGCGGTCGTCGCCAATCTGCCGGCGCAGTTGCCGGGGTTGGTGGAGCGCCAACGGGCGATTGCTGACGCCGGCGGCCATCCAGCGCAGGCCGGTGAAGAAGTTGAGCATACGGCGCGCCGGCGTAACACTCTCCTCCATGCTGCGGAACAGGGTCGCCGACTCCTTGACCTCAGTTATGTCCGCGTCGCCAATCCGCTCGATGGCGCGAGCGCCCTCGGCGGCGGCGGTGGTACGGGCGAATACGTAGTTGGCGAACCCGCCGCCGGCCGCGCGTATATCCTCGGCGGTCTGCGCCAGCCATCCCCCCACCAGCGAGTCGCCGCAACGCAGATGGTGGTCCAGGAAGGATAACGGCGCGCCCATGGTGAAGCTGTGCAGCCACAGGGACATCTTGGCGAGTTCCACGGTCATGGGGTTGAGGTCAACGCCGTAGATGCAGCTTTTCAGGGACAGGCGGCGGATGATGGCGTGGTCGGAAAGGTGGTCCGGGTTTATCTGCCAGCCGTTTTCGTCCGCCTGGCGCTGGATGCCGGCCCGGACGCTTTCAATCCGCCCCGCCAGGGGCGACACGTAGGGTTCATCGTCGGGCAGCCAATCGGCGGTTTCGGCAGCGTAACCGATGAGGCGGTCGATTTCCCGGGTCAGATAGTCCAGCGCGGCCACCAAAAAATGCCCGCTGCCCATGGCCGGGTCCAGGACTTTGAGATTGAGGGTTGCCGCCGCCGGGTCCACCGCCTCCAGCTCCCGACGCCGCGCTTCAACCGGCCGGGTGTCCGACGCCAGGGCCTCGGACAGTTCGCGGAAGTTGTCTTCCCGCTCCCGAACCAGGCGGCCCAGCGTCTCCTCCACGATCAGGCGGGTCAGTTCCGGAGGAGTGTAGTAGCTGCCGGTGTCCTTGCGGGCGTAGGGCTGTAGCTGAGCCAGAACATCCCCGTTGCGCGCCACCGGGAGCCTTTCCAGCAGCCGCTCGTACAGCGTTCCCAACTGGGCCACTGACAAGTCGCGGAAATTCACCGAAACCCGTTCGGGAGAACCGTTCACTTCCGCCGTCCCCAGGCTGTTGATGATGCCGGCCACGCTGGCGTCGGCAATCCGCACCCGCGTCAGCAGTTCCGGACTTTCCGGGTTGAACAGGCCGCCGTTGTAAGCCGGCAGCGCGGCCAGCGGCTCCCCGGCATCAATTCGGCTGAAAAGTTCCTGCAACCGGGGCCAGTATGTGTGCGTGTTGAGAAACACCGGATTGGACGCCAGCCGTTCCAGAATCTCCCGGCGCAAACCCCGCAGGCTGACCGTCGAATAGGCCGGGTGCTCCGTGGGCAGCAGCCGTCGATCCTCGGCGTACATCAAAAACAGCAGGCGGTACAGCAGCGTCAGCGACGCCTCTTGCACGTCGTCCGGGCTGGCGTCCGGCTCCGCCTGGTAAAACGCGCTGATTAGCTGCGGATAAACTTCCTCAAACACGGCCTCGGTCAGCGTGTCCAGCACCGTCTGCACGTAGTTAGCGGCATCCGCCAGCGCCCGGTCCAGAAAACAATACCCGTCGTCTCCCACGCGAAACGCATCCCGGTGAAAGAACAGCAACAAACGTCGCCGCTGTTCCTTGCCGGCGTCGCTGACGCACTCGCGCAGGCTGATTTCAAGCCAGGTGTCATGTGTCTGGTAAAACCTACCGTCCGGCCCCGGCCCGGTGGCCCGATACAGCCGCCAGGTTTCGCCGTTGGTCAGGATGCCCCACTTCACGCGCCCGCCGGTGGACTGCCAAAAATCCCGCAGGTAGTCCTGTATCTGCGCGCTGGGGCTGAGCGCGCCCGCTCGCTGGTCCAGGTTGGTCTCCCAGGCTTTGGCTTCCGCCGGCGCCAGCGGATAGCGCGAAATGTCGCCGCCGCCGGTAAAAGCGGCCCGGTCGTCCTCGTCCGCGAACAGCATATAGTCGGGCGTTTTGCCGCTGACCGGAATCGGCTGTTGCGGCAGGCAACTCCAGCCCATGACATTCAACACGGGCCGGATTAGCGCGTCTTCAATCTGCGCTTCGTTGGACGCTTGATAGGCCCCCACAAAGTCGTTGTAGGGCCGGCGCAAATCCTGCCCAAAGTAGGACAGTTGCTGCGGGCTGATCCGCTGGTAGGCCTCCGTTTCTTGCAGGCCGGCTTCCAGGAAAGATTGGCTGAACAGCGTGTTGGACATCGCACAGTCTGTCCCAGGACATTCCTCACTCCGCCAAGCTCTGCTGGAAAACCTGGTCCCAGGCCAGCGCCCAAGGCGGCCGCAGGTATCCCAAAGCGCGCACGTCGTCGTACCACACGGACAGCGGGGAGTATCGCGTGTAGGCGCTGCCGCCGGTCAGTTTGCAGAGGCGACCCATGCAATCCTCGGCCAGGCGGGCCACACTTTCCTTGGCGAGCAGCAGTTCTCGCCGGCCGGTGTTGGTTTCCAGGCACCGGATGGCGCCTTCCCACGCCTGGCCGATAAGCCAGGCCTCCTGCTCGGCGTGGGCCCACTCCACCTGCTGGTACGCGCGCAGGCCCGGCTCCGACGCCATGCCGTTCTTCATACGGGGCCGCACGTAATCCATGGCGGCGTCCACGACCCCGACGACCACGGACAGAAACGCCGCCGCGCCCAGGCCGCCGTTTGCGCCCATGAGCTCGGCCTGGTGGTTGGGCCACGCCACGCGGGTCGCGGGGAAGTTGGCAAACTCGAAGGCGTGGCTGTTGGTGGATTTCATACCGTGGCCGCGCCACTCAGCGGTGAGGGTGAGTCCGGTAGAGCCATCCCAGGGATGGTTGCGCACTTCCATGAAGAACAGGTCCGGGGCGGTTTCCCCCGAGGCCAGGGCGCGGGTGGTCATGAATGAGGTCAGACCGGAGCCGCTGCCGAAGTGCTTTTGCCCGGAGATGCGGTATCCGAATTCGCTGGCACCGTCTGGTTCGCAAACGCTGGAGGTGCGGGCGGTGTCGCCGCCGGAGCCGGGTTCGCTGACGATGGTGCCCCACCAGCATCCGCTGTGAACGCTGTCGAAGACTTCGTTGCGTTGCTTGACCCAGCCGGCAGTAAATGGTTCCGGCACAGTGGGCAGCCGCCATGAGGACAACACCAGGTGGTGCATGGCGCTGGCCAGGGTGATGGAAGGATCGCCGCCGGCCAAAGTCCGCAGCATGGAACAGATTGGCCGAGCCGACTGCTCGATGCTCTCCCACGTTCCTCCCAGATCGACCGGCACGGCCATCAGCGGGACGCCGATGCGGGCCAGTCTGGCGTAGTCGGCAGGGTCGGCTTTGGTGCGCTGCTGGCGGTCGGCGCGCCCCTCGGCCCACTCGGCGGCCACCACCGGGGCCTGTTCCAGTATGGATGCGATGGTGGTCATATCCTAGTCTCCATTGTCGTTCAACTCAGCGTAGCGGGCGAATACCAGCCGTCGTACTTCCAAAACGAATCCAACCAGCACGTCCTCGCCGGACAAAGTTTCCGGGTCCTCCATGATCTCAACCTCTTGTCCGGCGCGAAAAACGTGGACTCGCCGTTCGTATTGGTCAATATACCAGCCCAGCCGTGACCCTCCGTCCATCCACTCCTGCATCTTGGCCAGGCCCGCGGCCAGGCGGTCGGTCCGAGAGCGTACCTCAACTACGAAATCGGGCGCGCCGGGGATAGTGCTTCTGTAATCCCCTCCGCGAAGCGCGTCGTAGCGTTCCTGGGTAATCCACGCCGCGTCTGGAATGTATTGCGCCCCGCTGGGTAGGCTGAACTGCACAGTTTGAGAATAGGTGCGTCCGGGGTTGTCCACTCCCCAAAAGAACAGTGGAGCGTTGACTCCCTGCTCGCCTTCGTTACCGTCGTGGCCGGTTGGCGGCATGACAACTAGTTCTCCTTGCGCTGAAAATTCAAGCCTGTAGAGTTCGTTGTCGTTCGCCATCTCGAAGAACCGCTCGGCGAAATCCGGCGCGCCGGCATCGATGCCCAGCGCCGAAAGGTTGATGCGGAGCTCCCCCACCAGGGGAGGGTGCGGCAGCTGTTGGTCCGCCGGCTCGACAGCGATGGGTTCGGGTTTGGCAACCGTGGTCATGGCAACACCTGTTGGTGAACTCCGGCGGGTTCGTCGATCACTCCACCTTTATATCGTAACCCACGATGGCGCTGAAGTTTTTGCGCATGTTGTTGTAGCGGGGTTTGTGGGACTGGACCTGTCCAACGCTGTCGGTGGCGCGTGACATGACCGTGTATTCACCCGGTGTGGCGTCCCAGATCCAGGACCAGCGCCGCCACATCCAACGCTCGGACGGCTCCTCCAGGCGGGCGGGCTGCCAGGACTTGCCGCCGTCCACGCTGACGTCAACCTGGGAAATTGCACCGCTGCCGCTCCAGGCATATCCGCGCACGACGTGCTGACCGGCGGGCAGAGTTCGGGTGTCGTCGTTGGGCTGCGAGACCAGGGACTTGACGCCAATGGTAGTGATCAGTTCCTTGTTGGGATCGTCGGGGGAGTCGCCATAGTAGTAGAAGTTGTAGTGGTACCAGCAGTCCGGTTCGTGGTCCAGCACTTCGAGGCGACGGAGCCACTTGACCGACCAGTTGCCGGACCAGCCGGGGACCAGCAGTCGAATGGGAGCGCCGTGGAGATGCTCCAAGACCTGTCCGTTTTGCGCGTAGGCCAAGATGGTGTCGGGATGCAGAGCTTTCTGCATCGGCAGGCCCTTGTCGTAGAAGAAGGGTTCCGTGCCCTCGGCGGCGGTGGCCGGAACGCCCTCGTCCCATCCCTCCGCTCTGACGTGGGTGGCGCGACCGGTCAGGCCAGCCGCGTTCAGGATGGCGGCCAGAGGCACGCCGGTCCATTCGCTGCCTGACAGTATCATGCGCTCCTGAGTGCGGGATGGTCGCGGACCCTCGTCCCTGAAGTATTCAAAATACGTGGCGTCGCTGCCGGAGCACTCCATAACAGCGCGGACGGAACGCGAAGGGAACCGTCGGACGTCGTCGTATGACAGACGGAGGGGTTTTTTGACTTCGCCGTCAACGGAAAGGGACCAGTCGCCGGCAGACACGGTTTCGGGCACGCCGAAATGCTGGACCACATAGTGCAGTTCGGTTGGAGTGATCAAGCCCTCCAATTCCATCACAGGAGTTCGCACGCGCTCCGTTTTGCCGTCCGGGCGTAGCAGCGTTACCGGCTCGACTTTGCGATGAGGCCACCCGTACCAAGTGTCGCCGTCTTCCGGCGAGTCAGCGGATTCTACGCCGTCCATCTGGAGGAAATCAGGGCGCGCGGCGTCGCCTTCCTGGGTCTGGGACTGATTTTGTTGGGTGGTCATGGGTTGGCGTCTCCTAGTGTGGAACTGGTCGGACTTGCAGCCGACGCCTTGCAAGTTTCCCACGCCGGCGTCCCGTCGGCAATACCTGTGGCACTCCTGGGGAGCCAGCCTGCAATTGACACCGGGATGCGCAGCCGCAACAATCGTTGCGCCGCGGCCATCAAGGCAAGGAGACGCCGATGACTACATTGCACGTCATAGTGGAGATCGCTGAGCAAGTGCCCACCGGGCGAACCGAATGGCGCGTGGACTGCGCGGAATGTGGGTGGTACGACATATTCGACGACCGGCGAAGAGCGGAGGACGCCGCAGCCCGCCACGTGGGCGATGCCCATAGGGATGAGCGGGTTTTCAACCGCATCGTGCAGACGCTGCGAATTGAGCCTAACCCCGAAGAAGGCGACCTAGTAGAAGTACCCTGAGAATCAGGTGGCGTACTTGAACCCCAATTCCGTCTCCCACCGCAGGTAGTGCTGCATGTCGGCATAGGAGCGGTCGGGGCCGCTGAACACGATGTCGCCGGGCGTTCGCATCACACCGGACAAACCCTGTTCCACAGTTAAGCCTGCGGCCGACCAGGCGTTCATGCCTCCATCCAGGGCAGCCACGTCGGTATAGCCCATCTCCATCAGCGTAGCGGCGGCCAGCAGGGATTGTCGGCCATCGCCACAGGTAACCACGACCCGCGTGTCGGTTGAAGGAACAAAGTCTCCAACCTGCCATTCCAGCCAACCGCGCGGCGCCCAGCGGGCCCCGGGTACGTGTCCACGAGCGAAATCGCGGCTGGTATCTACAAACAGCGTCACGGCCGACCCGTCGTTGCGTAGATTCTCAGGAGACACGGTACGGACGGTGTCTCGCGCCTCCACCAGCAGTTCCGGTTCTCCGGCGCCTCCGATGGACCCGTCAAAGGCTGCGCCCACACTCAGGCCCGACTCCAGCGGCCGGCCGGCGGCGACCCAAGCACCTGTTCCGCCATCCAGCGCGTACACTTCCCCATATCCCAGCTGGCGATACCAGGAAGCGGCCAGGGCGGCGCGGGCTTTGCCGTCGCAGCAGAACACAATCGGGGCATTCTTTACCACTGCCACGTCATCGCTGCGCTGGACGCACTGCCCGCCTGGGAACCACCGGAAACCCGGAAGCCGCCCAATCTCGTACTCTTCGCTGGTGCGAACGTCGATAAAGTACACGCTCTCGCGGTTGCTGCGGTTGACCAGTTCGTCCAGCGCGGCGACGCCTATAAAGCGGACACCGTCTTCCTCCCCGCATCTTTCGGCGTAGGCTTCGGCGGCGGCGCGCCCGGTCTCGGAAACGTTCGGCAGTCGGTCCCTGTCAGCGCCGGATTCCAGCTCATAGCCGGCCAGCACCCATCCGGAAGTGCCGTTTTTCAGGCCGACCACCTCCCGGTCCAGGCCCATGCGTTGCAGGACGCGGGTGCCAATGATGCTGCGGGTGCGGCCCGCGCAATTGATTACGACGGTGGTATCAGGATCAAGGTCTGCGGTGACGTCAGTGATGCGCAAGGCTAGCTCGCCCCCGGGGACGCTTTGGCCGCCGGGGATGCAGAAACGCCGATATTCTTCAGGCGTGCGCGTATCGAGGATTACCATCTTGTCGCCGCGCTCCATGCGGGCGTGGAGTTCTATGGCGTCGATTTCGGGGACATGGTGAACGACTTCCATCTTTTCCCCGAAGTCTTTGCTGGGAACGTTAACGCCCCACTCTGTCGGATGGTCCAGGCTCATCCAGAGGTTTACGCCGCCTTGCAGCCAGGCCACGTTGGAGTAACCCATGCGCTCAACGGTATCCACGGCGCGGGCGACGCGGCGGTCGTCATCGTCGCAGAGAGCCACTAACGTGCCAGGGTGGGGAACTGCTGCCGTCAGGTCGAACTCGAGCATTCGGCGCGGCATCAGGCTGCTGCCGGGAATGTGGCTGGCGTTGTATTCTCCGGGCTCGCGGACGTCGATGATCGCGAAAGGCGTGTCGCCGTCGAAAAGTTCCAACAGTTGGGCGGGGGTGATCGGTTGTGCCATGGGTGAACTCCGTACCAAATAAAAGAATCCGGGGCGATACGCATTTTTAGCCCCGTCAGATCGACCAGTCAGCAGTTGTCGTATTTCTCGGTCATCATTTGCTTGACGACGCCGGTTTCCAGGTCGTACCGGACCCGTTCCAGGCCGCGCAGGTCGTTGCCGTACACGTGGATTTCAACGGTGGGCCGGTCGGTGAAGTTGTCCATCTGGTGAATTTCATCCACCTCGGGAATCAGCAGGCTGATTTCTCCGGGTTTTACGACAGCGGAACGATCACGCTCCAACTGCGCCCAATCGTCGCGCTCGCGGTCATCCACGCGACGGAAGCGTGTCTCCGTAAGGGCATTGTCCATCACGCCGATCATGCCCCAGGTACGATGGTCGTGAGGGGCGGCATGGTCCCCCGGCCCCCAAACCACAGCGGTAACCAACAGGCCGCTGCTCGGGCTGTGGTGGAGCAGCCAGGAGCCGTGATTGGATCGAGTCCCGGAGCCAACCGGCTGCCGAAACCGTTCTGGAATGGCGTCAGGGTTGGCAATCAGGCGAGAAAGATAATCGGAACCCCGGTCGAATATCTTCTCGTTGTTCGGCTGGGTGGCTAATAACTCTTCCATTTCCTGGACGAAATCTTCCAGGGCGTATTTGACTGCTACCATCAAATCACCTCCCGTTTGGATCAGCGCCAGCAGTGTAACCTTCAACGCGGGATACTGACAAGAACGACTGAGTCCGCCAGCGGTGTTCTGGTCATTGCAACGAATAATACTGAAACTGGCAAAGCTCAATTCTGGATGGCGTCGATATTCTGCAACTATTTAGGATTGCAATGTCGCAAAGCGTTATTATTATGCAATCGTATGTTGACACCCGTACCCGTATCTCTTAGTTTTGCGTGGACGGCAAATCGCGCTGGGGATGTGGTAGGAATTCGGCAGATAAGAGCGCCGTTACAACAGTCGTCTGAGGAGGACAAATTGACAACGAAGTTATTCACACGGGTGTTGCCATTGCCTCTGCTGGCCGCGGCGACCGCTATGTTGCTACTGGCCGGTATCGCTTGCGGAGGAGCCGGAGAACCGGAAGCCGCCAGCAGCGAATCGGCTGCTCCGGCGACGGCGGTTCCTCAGGCTCCGGCGGCTGCCGCCGCAACCGCTGTGCCCGCAGCCACCGAAGCGCCGGCAATGATGGAGTCGAAGGAGATCGACAAATTCACGGTGATGGTGACCACCCAGGGCAACGAGCTCTTCAACTCGAAATATGCTGCCGGCGAGAACAATCTGTGGCATCGGATGGCGCAGGTTTGGCTGGTGGGCGGCAGCTTGCAAGACGGCAGCTTGGTGCTGGATCCTGCCACCGGAATCGCCAGCAAGTGGGAGATTGTGGACGACGGCCTGGCGTGGGAATTCACCATACGGCCCGGCATCCAGTTCCACAATGGCGAGGAACTTGACGTCAATGACGTGGCCTTCATGGCGAATTGGTCCATAACCGAGGAAGCCGCCGGCGTATCCACGGTGCGGATCGCTAGGGAAATTACCAATCGCGAGGTGACCGGTCCCGACACGTTCAAGTACACGTTTAAAGAGCCTCTGGCGTTCTTCGGCGCGGCAGTCTCCGAAGTGGACAACACCGCCATCGGCACCGTGATTTCGACGGACTACTGGGCGAGCCTTCCGCTGGGCCAGACCATAGAGAACTGCACGCCTATCGAAGTGTGCCAGCAGGCCGAGGCGTTTGAAGAAAACCCTGACCCCGGCCTCCCCGGGCCGTTCAAGGTGATGAGCCACCGCTACGAGGAAGAAATTCTCTACGAGCGGTTTGAGGACTACTTCCTACGGGAGCAACGGCCATTCCCGTTCCAGTCGCTCTCTCTCCGCGTGGTGCCCGAATTGTCCACCCGCGTGGCCGCGTTGCAGGCGGGAGAAGTGGACATCATTGAGGCCGATAACACCGTGGTCGGGCAGATCCAGGACGCCGGCGGGCGTATCGTTTACGCTCCCGAATCGGTGCACATCTGGATCAACGCCAACGGCTGTGACCGTGAAACCGACAACGACGGCCTGCCCATCATGTGCCACGACCTGCGAGTCCGTCAGGCGCTGGACTACGCCATCGACAAGACCAAGATCCAGGCTCTATATGGCGGCTCCGACGCCTTCCAGATCGACGGAATGCACGGAATTGGCAGCCCTTCAGGTCTGGGCTTCGAGCCTGACCTGGGGCCGCTCCCCTACGATCCCGACAAGGCCAAGCAGCTGATGGCCGAGGCCGGCTACCCAGACGGTGCCGGCTTCAACGAGGGCAGGGTGTTCCCGATCCATACCTGGACGGGCGCAGGCGCCCCGCTTACGGTTGAGCTGTCCACCCTGATTTGCCAGAACTGGAAAGAAGTGCTGGGAATTGAATGCGAAGTGAACGTGGGCGAAGAAGTGAGCTTGAAGGAAGTGCAGTACGCCGGTGAGATCGCTGGACAGTACCTGGTGCGCACCAACGAGAACACCTACGACGGCGGTCGCCGAATGTTGGGTCGGTACGCCCGCGAAGGCGCCTACATTGCGTACGACACGGACATCGCCGCAAAGGTGCTGGCCGCCGGAGCAATGATCGGCACGCAAGCTGAGCGGCATCAGGCGTACTACGAGGCGTTGCGGATCATCCACGACAAGCATTATGACTTCACGCCGGGATTCCTGAACCAGCCCTACGGGGTAAACGACCGAGTCGCCGGCTGGACTCCCTGGCCGCTGGCGCCGTATATGAGCGCTCTGTGGACTGTGGAAGTCAACGAGTAATCTCTCCAAGGTCAAGCGCAATGGGGTGGGTGATACCCACCCCAACCACTCCCCGACGGCCCTGAGGACGTGAACCGATGCTTCGCTTCACCGCAGCCCGCATCGCACAGTCAATCATCACCCTGCTTATCCTGAGCATGGTAGTGTTTTTCGGGTCCGAGCTAACGGGCGATCTGGCACTTTCTTTGGCCACGGCAGACACCACTGAGGCGGAGCTGGAGGAGATCAGGCGCAAGTTTGGCCTGGATCGTCCGGCCTATGAGCGGTATGGTCGCTATATCTTTAACCTGGTCCAGGGCGACCTGGGCGTATCCGGCACCAGCCGGCGCCAAGTCAGCGATATGATGGCCGAGCGGATACCGCCGACGCTTCAGTTGGCGGCGGTTGGCCTGTTCCTGGCCATGCTGTTCGGCATTCCGTTGGGGGTGCTGGCGGCAGTGAAACGGAACACCATTCTCGACCAGTTGGCTAAACTTTTCGCCATCGTCGGAATGTCTGCGCCCCAGTTCTGGGTGGCGATCATGCTGATCATGTTCTTCGGAGCGCAGCTGAAATGGCTGCCCACCTATGGGCGCGGGGGCATTGACCACTACATCCTGCCGGGCATCGCCATATCCCTGTTCGTGATGGCGGGGTTCATGCGGTTGACCCGCTCCAGCATGCTGGAAGTGCTGGACAGCGAATTCGTGAAGTTCGCCCGGATCAAGGGGTTGCAGGAACGGCTGGTGATCTTCAAGCACGCCTTGAAAAACGCCATCATCCCGGTGCTCACGTTCGGCGGAGTCAGCTTCGCCGGCTTGCTGAACGGAGCCATAGTGGTGGAGGTGGTGTTCGCCTGGCCAGGCTTGGGTCGGCTGATGCTGGACGCCATACGGGAGCGGGACACGGTGGTGATCATGGCTACCATCCTCACGTCCGGTTTCATTTACGTCTTTCTGTCCACCGTGGTAGATATCCTGTACGCATACGTTGACCCGCGGATTCGGTACCAGTAAGGGGGCCTGGACATGGCGGTAGAAACGGCAACTACCAGGTCAACTTTGGACACCGCATGGCGCGGATTGTCAAAGGTACGAGAAGCGCGCATTCCATGGATACCGGTTGTAGTCCTGCTGGTGCTACTGGTATGCGCGCTGTTCGCGCCCCTGCTGGCGCCCTACGATCCCCAGGAACCGGACGTTCTCAAGGGGGTGCAGCGGATCGCGCCCTTCCAGAACTCGGAAAACATCCTGGGGGTTGACCTGCTGGGTCGGGACATATTGAGCCGGCTCATCTACGGCGCGCGGATCTCGGCCTTCATCAGTTTGATTTCCCTCGGTTTCGGTGCGTTGGTAGGCACTGCGCTGGGAGTGGCTTCCGGCTACCTGGGAGGCAAAACCGACGCGATGCTAATGCGGATTTGTGACGGAGTGATGGGATTCCCCACCATCCTGCTGGCGCTGATCATCGTGGCTATTCAAGGTGGAGCGGGCATCCAGAACGTGGTGATCGCCATCATGGCGACGGTGTGGGCGAGGTTCGCGCGGCAGGTGCGCGGCGAGGTGCTCAGCATCAAGGAGCGGGATTTCGTGACCCTTGCCGTGGTCGCCGGCGTACCCAGCCACGTGATCATGTGGCGGCACATATTCCCCAACGTGGTGAACACGGTGCTGGTGATCATCAGCCTGCTGGTTGGCCAGACCATCCTGCTGGAAGCGTCGCTGAGCTTCCTAGGCGTGGGGGTGCCGCCCGGTGAACCGGCGTGGGGAATCATGGTGTCGGAAGGCCGGAACAACCTGCTGGACCTGTGGTGGCTATCGCTGATGCCGGGTCTTGCGATCACCACCGTGGTAATCGCGCTCAACCTCTTCGGCGACTGGTTGCGGGACACGCTGGACCCGAGGCTGCGGCGGCTGCGTTAGGCGATTGTCTGAATCAGGATTTGCCTGATTAGAGGATTTTCGGGATTCCGCTTACCCACGAGGGTTACTCCAGCGGCGCGGCGATACGGGATTGCCCTGTTATACTGGCGTGACACCCTCACCCTGACCCTCTCCCATCAAGGGAGAGGGAATTATTTTCAGCGGAGGCGAACTATATGGCCGAATCCATCAAGATTTCCATGCGTGTGCCGGGCACTTCGCCCATGCCGGAACTGCTGTCGCTGATCAAGAAGATTGAAGAGGCGGGATTCGACGGCGCGGGCATCCTGGATAGCCAGATGATATGCCGGGACACGTTTGTAACCATGGGACTGGCGGCCAACGCTACCAGCCGGCTGCGCCTGTTTCCGGCGGTGACCAACCCCTTCGGGCGGATTCCGTCGGTGCTGGCGGGAGCCGCACAAACCGTGGCCGAGATTGCGCCGGGGCGGACCAAGTTCATCATCGGCACGGGTTACACCTCGGCCACCACCATTGGGCGGCGTCCGGCAACGCTGCGGCAGATGCGCCGGTGCATTATGGAGGTTAGGGCGCTGCTCGCCGGGGAATCGGTGGACTACGGCAGGTTGAGCAACCAATTGGATTTTGCCGGGAGCGACGGCGGATCCGTCGTGCCGGTGCTGATGGCGGCGTCCGGGCCTCGGTCGCTGGAACTGGCCGGCGAAGTGGCAGACGGTGCGCTGATCCTGGTGGGGTACACGCCGGGCATCGTGGGCAAGGCGCTGGAGCACCTGGAGACGGGAGCCCGGCGCAGCGGTAGGGCGCTGGACGACCTGGACATTGTGTTCGCGGTCCGGACGTGCATCGCTGATTCAGACGACGAGGCGCGACGGCTGGCCCGGCCGGTGTCGGTGCATTGGGGATTGCTGTGGGGAGGCCCTAACTGGATACCCTATTCCGACATTGGCATGCCCGACTACGAGATTCCGCAAGCGGTTCGGGACGTTTATCCTGACCTGGGACACGCGCCCAACTGGGAAGAGGCCATCGAGCTCACACAGTTCGTCAGCGACGACGTGAACACACAACTGTGCGACGCTATGGGCCTCGTGGGAACGCCGGAGCACTGCACCCAGCGGATCCGTGAGATGTCGAAGCACGGCGCGAACCAGATCTACCTGATGCCCTGCCTGACCTTTGCGCCGCCGGAGGCGGAGGTGCGGGCGTTTGGGGAGCACATCATACCGGCGCTTGCGAATTAATCGTCGGAATCAGGATTCGCCGGATTTAGGGATTTACCGGATTGAGCGTTATTCCGGCCGGGCGGGAGAGCGGAGCAAGGCGATACCTTCCCAGGCTAGGATGGCGACGGCGGCCGGGTCGAGGTATGTCCACAGGCCGGGATTACCCTCAGCGCGTGGAACCGCGAAGAGCAGGTAGTTGTGCACGAACATCATCAGGACGAACGCCGCGACGACGGTGATGGCGTCGCGGGGCAGTTGACGCAGGTGCGCTGAAGGATCGCGGCGCGCGCTCAGGGAGTCCGCGACGTTGACAAGGACGGTCAGGGTAAGGGGCACGATGACGAGGATGCCGACGGCGTGCCATAGCGCAGTGGGGAGCGAGTAGGCAACGGCGACGTAATGGGCGCATAGCATCGCCAGCCCAGCAAGCAAAGCGAGGACGCCGAGCGGTTTGCGCAAGGTGTCGAGCATGGTGTGGCCTCCGTGCGAGGAAAAAGGCGATTTCCCGCTTATTTCCTCTCATTTCCTCTTATTTGAGTAGGCGTGTAGAGCGAGTGGTGGGGGTGAATGGGAGCGGATCGGGCGGATTTGGAGCCGATTTGAGTTGGTTTTAGGGGGCAGTGAGAGGGTTTGGGGGAGCGGTGTTTGTGGTGTTTGGACGTAGGCACCAGATGGCTCGCGGCCTGGGTGGTGGGTTGGAATTGGGTTACCAGTTAACTATGGTACAGACGTGGAAAAGGTTTGGGCAAGGGGGGAGTGTCAGTGGGTTTTTGTTTGGCGTGGAGGCGCGGAATAGAAGCTATTGGGGGGATGACGTGGCTGCATCAGATTGGGCAGTGTTACAATTGGGAACAGCCGGAAACGCTATGAGAGTCATCGCGAAGAGGACACTGCGGGAGTTCTGGGAGCGACACCCGGATGCCCGGCAGCCACTAACAGACTGGTTTGAAGACGCCAAGCGCGCAGATTGGGAAGCCCCATACCAGGTGCGGTACAGGTATCGGAGCGTCAGCTTTCTGCCCAATGACCGTGTGGTGTTCAACATCAAGGGCAACACCTATCGGCTGGTGGTAGAAGTCAACTACCCTTACCGCGTGGTTTATATCCGGTTCATTGGTACGCATAGCGAGTACGACCGCATCAACGCAGCGGAGGTGTAGCCATGTCGGAAATCACTCAGGTTGAAACTGAAGCGGAGTATGAGGAGGCTTTGGCACGCATTTCCGAGCTGCTGAAGGCCGATTACGACAGCCCAGAAGGCAAGGAACTCGACCGCATCACTGACCTGGTTATAGCGTATGAGGACGAGCACTATCCCATGGATAGCGACCCTAACCCGCATTCCATGCTTGAGTTCATGCTGGACCAGCAGATGGTGTCGCGAGAGCAGTTGGTTCCGCTGGCCGGCGGTGATGCCGCTTTGGACGCGATTCTGGAAGCACGGGAAGCGCTGACGCCGGCGTTAGTACAAGTGCTGCACGAACGTTTTGGCACTCCGGTTGAAGAGCTGCTCAAAAATTCGGTGGAGTCGGCGGCGGCCGCGGCGTCGGATTTAGGCGTGCTGACAGAAGGATGAGCGGCTGCCGCCCTCTTCAATATGGCAGCAGCCGTTTTTGAGTTGGGCAGCATAACGTAGCAGGGAAGGTCGTGATGTCCCCAGAAGGGCAATATGAACGGGCCAGGGGGACGTTCTTGCAATTCAAGGCCGGATTGGAAGAGGACGGCGACCTTTGTAGCGAAGTGCTGGGGGCTTGAGCTGCTGTTGACCGAACGCAGCACGACGTTTTACGAGAATCGGTTCATCACAGGCGGGGCCGCTGAACATATCATTGCGGCGGCGATGCGGTGCGTGGGACTATCCGACGTGCAGACGGTGGGGTTTGAGGATGTGCGCGTGGACGTTACGGTTGGCGGGGAGGGGTTTTCGGTGAAATCGGTATTCACTCGTGGCGGCACGATTGCTTTAGTCAACGTGCGGGGCGGCGGGGTAGAATGGACGACGCCGACTATTCTGGTTCTAGGCAGTGGATACAGCCGAGGCATTGGGTACGTCGATCCGGGATTGCTGCCGCCTAATGTCGCCAAGCAGACCAGAGACCAAATCACGCTGCCGAGAACGCCAGTCAACACCTTATTCCGGGAACAACCGGAGTACCTACTACGCCGCCCGGTTCCAGTGAATCAAGGACGGCCGGCAGACGGTTCTAAGATTCCGACGGCAATCAGCTTGACACGGCGCCAAAATTAGCTCTATTGTACGGTCAATCCGACCCGACATGAAGGGCCATCAACTTGGAGGTTACCATGATACTTGGCGTCGTCACCTACAACCACGTGGCACACACCGCTCCGGAGGGACCAGTTCAAGATTTTCTGAACAGTGATTTTCTCAGGGAGTATTGCGCGGGCAATCTTGAACCGTTGCTCGTCAATCCCATAGACCCGGAAATTCTCGAAGACATCATCAACGATGATGCTGATGGCACGCTGGAGCAAACGGTTTCCATGGAGCAACTGCACGCCGCAATTGAATGGCTCAAAAGCCTGGCTCAAGATGAAAACACGGTCATCGCCGTGATGGAAGGCTAGCGGCTTGATTGTTACTACCGCTCTATCCGGCTACACTCTCATCGGTGTAGCCGGATGCTAGCCAAGTCTCGAATAAGCGGCTATCTAGTGGAGTGGAAATGATGACGTCCATCAAATCGCCGTGGTCGGATACGTTTGACCAATTCGCCGGGTCAATTCAGGAATCGGCAATAGTCGCTGCGCCGTACATTACTCGTCAGCCGGTTGAACGGTTTGCCCTTAGATTGCGATCACGACGCAAGTCGGTGCGATTGGACTTGCTGACCAATTTGCGCCCGGACAGCCTGATTGACGGTTCTCTGGACGTCCGTGCGTTAGTATGGCTTTGCGATAGGGTTCCCGGCACGACGGTGCGACATCTGGGGAATCTCCACGCTAAAGCATACGTGGCGGATAGGCATACCGCTATCGTAACGTCCGCGAACCTTACCAATGGCGGCCTCTGCCACAACAAGGAACTAGGGGTTGCCATCACTGACCCGGATGAGGTTCAGGGCATCGCCGAGGATTTGCTGGAGTATGGCAACCTGGGCGTGCTAGTGCCGACGGAAGCGCTAATCGAACTTGACACCATGACTCAACAAGCTCAGGCCAGTAAGGCTACAGCAGACGGTTCAATATCAGACGCGGCGGCGGCGCACAATGTCATTCGCAATGATATGGACGAGCGATTGGTGAACCTGAGGACGGCCGGGGAGAAATTTGCCAGCGATCCGAATGGGTCCATCACGTCTCAATTTGCAGACGCAGTTCTATACGTCTTACGGAGGCATGGTCCAATGCCCACCAGTCAATTGACTCCGCTGGTCAGAGATCTGAAGCCGGAACTCTGCGATGACGAAGTAGACAGGGTGATAGGTGACCGTACTTTCGGCAAACGATGGAAGCATGACATACGAAACGCCCAACAGCAATTAAAGCGGGATGGTTCCATCGTCCTGGAAAATCGAAAATGGCGCTTGGCGTGACGCTAGAGGGTAGCCATGACCAACATTAGCGAAAATCACTCCCACACACTCTCCGGCGTCCCCATCGACCCGCTCTACTCTCCGGCGCAACTCTACTCTGACGGTTTCGACCCTGCCGCCGATCTGGGCAATCCGGGGGAATTCCCGTTTACGCGGGGCGCGTATCCCTCTATGTACCGGGGTCGGCTGTGGACGCGGCGGCAGATTGCCGGGTTCGGGACGGCGCGGGCTACGAATGAACGGTACCGGTTTCTGCTGGCCCATGGGCAGACCGGGCTGAGCACGGATTTTGACCACCCGACGCTGACCGGCTACGATTCAGATCACGAGCTAGCTGAGGGAGAGGTGGGGCGGCTGGGCGTGGCCATCGACACCGCCACCGACATGGGCGAGTTGTTCGACGGGATACCGCTGGACCAGGCCAGCGTGTCGTTGACTATCAACCACCCGGCCATCGTGCTGCTAGCGATGTTCCTGCACACCGCCGAACGGCGGGGGACGCCGTGGGAGTCGCTGCGAGGAACGGTGCAGAACGACTCGTTGAAGGAGTTTCACGGTCAGAAGACCTTTGCTTTGCCGCCGGGTCCGGCGTTGAAATTGACCACCGACGTGGTGGAGTTCTGCACCAAACACGTGCCCAACTGGTACACCATATCCATCAGCGGTTACCACACGCGGGAGGCCGGATCCGACGCGATTCAGGAATTGGCGTTCACCGTCGCGCAGGGGATGGCCTACGTGGAGTCGGCGCAGCGACGCGGGCTGCCGGTGGACGCATTCGCTTCGAGGTTGTCGCACTTCTTTGGCGTCCACAACGACTTTTTCGAGGAGATCGCCAAGTTCCGGGCGGCGCGACGGATGTGGGCGCGGTTGCTTCGAGACCGGTATGGAGCGAGGCGGCCCGAATCCATGCGGATGCGGTTTCACACGCAGACGCTGGGGTCAACGCTGGTTCGGCAGGACCCGCTGAACAACATCCTGCGCGGCGGGTTGCAGGCGCTGGCGGCGGTGCTGGGCGGCACCCAGTCGCTGCACGTGAGCGGCTACGACGAGGCGTACGACATCCCGTCGGAAGAGGCGATGCGCATTTCGCTGGCGACGCAGATGATACTAGCCCACGAGTCCGGCGTGGCGGCTACGCCGGATCCGCTGGGCGGGTCGGCGTACCTGGAGACGCTGACCAACCGGCTGGAAGAGGCGGCCATGACCTATATTGAGCGCATCGACGGGATGGGCAACGGCAGTATGCTCGACGGGATGCTGGAGGCCGTCGGGAACGGGTACATCGAGAGCGAAATCGCCCAGGCATCGTACCGCTACCAGCAGAGGGTGGAGTCGGGCGATTACACCATCGTTGGCGTGAACGACGAGTATCGTGATGAGGCTGCGTCCGCCGGGTCGTTGGAGCTGTTCGAGTTCGACTATGCCGAGGAGGAGCGGCAGATTGAGCGGCTCACGACGGCGCGGCAGGCACGGAGCGTATCGGACGCGACGGCGGGCTTGAAGGATATTTTGAAGGCGGCGCGGGCCGACGATAACCTCATGCCGTCCATCCTTGCCGCCGTTGCCTCGGGCGTTACGGAAGGGGAAATCATGGGGGCGTTGCGCGACGAATGGGGCGAGTATGTGGACCCGGGGGTATTTTAGACCGCGGAGCGCGGTGTTTGCGGTATAGTGACGGCTGGTATCGCAAGCGTGGAGCAAAGGAGATGAATCTGAAAACCACTAATCCACTCGTGATTTTCCTCATCGTCTGGCTGACCGCTTTCTTCGGGATCAGTTGGGGTTTTTTGGTCGGGCATTGGCTGGGATTCAGCTCATTCAGCTATGGCCAGAACATCATTGGAGAACTGCTTCCGCTGGCCTATGCCGGCGCCGGCTTGTCTATTGGGTTTGCCACAGCCATAATCGCCGTCAAGTTAAACCGATGAGTAAGATACTCGGCGATCTGGGTACGATGTGCCTGGGCGTAGCGGCGATCCTGATTGCGGCCGTAATAATCAGTTTCGGTACCGACGAAGGGCCACAGCTCGTGGCAGTAATCGGCTTTGTGATTTTGCTTGTAGTTGGGGTAGTTCTGCGCATATTGGGTAATGGATCTGTGGAAGGCAGTTGATCAATGATTTCGAATCCTGCACATGAACAAGCCAACCCGCCCCGTATCCTGCTGGCCAAGCTTGGGTTGGACGGACATGATCGTGGGGTAAAGGTTATTGCGCGGGCTTTGCGGGATGCCGGGATGGAAGTGGTGTACTTGGGGATGCGTGTTACGGCCGACCAGGTGGCGGCAGCGTCGGCCCAGGAGGACGTGGAC
This sequence comes from Dehalococcoidia bacterium, assembly GCA_965207025.1. GTDB lineage: Bacteria > Chloroflexota > Dehalococcoidia > Lucifugimonadales > UBA3495 > Bin87. Next base: position 1,156,447 of record OZ242258.1, read on the forward strand.
GTGGTTGGCATCAGCGTCCTGTCCGGCGCGCACATGCGGCTGATGCCCCGCATGGTGGAGGCGCTGGAGCGCCATGGGCTGAAGGGGAGCGAAGGATCCGGCCACGTTATGCTGCTGGTGGGCGGCACCATACCCGAAGGCGACGTTGCCGGACTGCGGGAGATAGGTGTGGACGGCGTATTCCCCGTGGGAACGTTCACGGGTGAGATGGTGGATTTTATTCGAGAGAACGTGAAATCTTGACCGGGATTGCCGCGCTTCGCTCGCAATGACAAAGGCACTTTGCTTATGACCTGGCCGCCGAAACATGATACGGCGTATGTTCCGCATCATGATGCTGAGCATTGGAATGCGCGGCTGGAAACCATGCCGCCGGCGGAGCGTGATGCGCTGATCCTCGATAAGCTGCGGGGCCAGGTTTGGTACGCCTGGGAGCATTCGGGTTTTTACCGGGAGTTCTGGCGGGACGCTCCGGTTGACCCGGACAACATCCGCAGCCTGGAAGAGTTCGCTCTGTTGCCCATTCTGACCAAAGAGGAAGTCCGCAGGGAGCAGGAGGAACACCCGCCTTATGGACGATTCCTGTGCGTATCGCCGGAACAAGTCTATCGGATCCACGGCACGTCCGGCACCACCGGGCGGCCCACGGTGTTCGGCATCAGTCGCGGCGACTGGGAGCGTATCGGTGAGGCCCACGCGCGCATCCTGTGGGCCGCCGGCATCCGCCCGGGCGACACGGTGATGGTGGCGGCGGTGTTCAGCCTGTACGTGGGCAGCTGGGGCGCGCTGGTCGGCGCGGAACGCTTGGGAGCGGCGTGCTTTCCGTTCGGAGCCGGCGCGCCGGGTCAGACGGAGCGAGCCGTGGAATGGGCGCAGATGGTCAAGCCGGCTGCGCTCTATGCCACGCCGTCCTACGCGCTGTACCTGGCGGAAACGGCGCGGGAGATGGGGGTTGATCCGAGGTCGGATTTCGCGTTTCGCCTGATGTTTTTCAGCGGCGAACCCGGCGCCAGCGTCCCCGCTACCCGACAGGCGATTGAGGACGCATTCGGTTGCTACGTGGTGGACCAAGGCAGCATGGCAGAGATGACGCCGTGGATGACCAACGGCGGGTGTCGCCACCTGGAACGCGGGATGCACCTGTGGCAGGACATCGTTTACACGCAGTTGGTGGATACCGAGACCCACGAAGTCGTTACCATGGGTGCGGAGGGCGTGCCCGTGTACACGCACCTGGAGCGGGAATCCCAGCCCATGATCCGGTACTGGTCGGGGGACATTGCCCGTTGGGACATGATCGACTGTCCGTGCGGACGCACTTATCCCACCCTGCCGCTGGGGATCTACGGCAGGGCCGACGACATGCTGATCATACGGGGGCAGAACGTATTTCCTTCCCGGGTGGAGGACGTGTTGCGGGGGTTGGATGAATTCGGTGGCGAGTTCCGACTGGTCGTGGAGCGTGAACGAGGCTACCTTGATCGCTTGACCGTGGAGACAGAAGTAGCCGCCGAGGTGTGGGCGTCAGCAGGAGAATCGGGACCCCAAGGGTTGGAATCTTTGCGCGCCCGGGTTGGTGACACGCTCAGACGGGCGTTGGGCGTTGGGGTGTCGGTGGAACTCAAACCGGAGGGGGAGTTCGAGCGTACACAGTTCAAGGCACGGCGAGTCATTGACCGACGCGGGTGACGAGGCGGTGTTGACACTTCATTACCATTCCCGTTTGCGCGGGGATCCAGTAGTCGAAATCGTAAGCAACACTTTCCGTTTCTGCTCATCGCAATCTCTGGATTCCGGCTTTAGCTGCAATGACGAATAAAATCCGAAACGTCGGCAGAAGCTAATGTAGATTCCCGGGATGTATATGATGTATGGACTGGTACGCGGGTGACGAATTCATATATCGGCCGCCCCACGTGCCGGGGCCGCGGGCGCAGGTGGGCGAGGTGGTGCCCGGGTTGCATCAGCGGGCGATGGTGACCACTAGCGCTTTCATCGTGATTACGCCCGATGCCCAAACAGGAGAGTCATCAATTACAGTGATTGACGCGGGGTGGCGGGTTTTACACAATCGTCCGGTGCTGAACTATCTGGGGGAGTTGGGGTACGGCCCGGAGTCGGTGGACCGGTTGATTTCTACGCACTATCATCCGGATCACGTGGGTGGCATGGCGGGCCTGCGGCGGGCGACCGGCGCGCCAGTGTTGGCGCATCGGCTGGAGGCGCCGTACCTGGTAGGTGATCCGGAGAGAGTCATACCCAATCCGGTCAAACCGAGATGGCTGCGTATGTTGACGTGGCCACTGATGGCATCGATGACCCCGCCGAATTTTCCGGTGGCGGCCACGCTGGACGATGGGGATAGCCTCCCCCTGTTGAGCGGCGCCGCAGTGGTCCATACGCCCGGCCATACGCCTGGCAGCATCAGCCTGCATTTCGCCAACGAAGGTGTGTTGCTGGTGGCCGACGCGATACAGCGGTACCAGGAGCGACTTACGCTGCCGTCGCGCTGGTTCTCCAGCGATATGGAAGCGGCGAAAGAGTCGGTGCTGAAGTTGGCATCGCTGGACTTTGAAGTGATCTGCTTCAGCCACTTTGAGCCAATGCGGGAGGGAGCGCGGGCGGCGCTGCGGTCGCTGGCGGAGTATGTGTCGTGATTTGTCGTAAACTTGGCATGGCAACAGACTGATCTAAGACTTGGGGATGATTTACTATGCCTGATTCGGAAAACCCTACGGCCAAGCCCGCTGAGGCTCTGCCCTTACCCCTCAAGGGGATTCGCGTGCTGGATGCTACGCACATTGTCGCCGGCCCGTTCTGTTCGCTGATTTTGGCGGACATGGGCGCCGAGGTGATCAAGATTGAGCGACCGCGGACCGGGGACCTGGCGCGCGGTCGTGGTCCGTTCATCGGCGACGCCGAAACCGGGCAGATCAGCAGTCGGTTCCTTGGTGTCAACCGCAACAAGAAATCCGTGACCCTGGACTTGCGAAATCCGGTTTGCAAGACGGCCTTCGAGAGTCTGGTTGCTAACTCGGACGTTCTGCTGGACAACTGGGGGCCGGGCGCGTTCCGTCGGCTGGGCCTGGGATATGATCGGCTATGCGAAGTCAACCCACGTTTGATCTATGCCGAGATCAGCGGGTACGGCGACAGTGAGGAGGCGCGCGGACCTTATTCAAACTGGCCGGCAAATAACCTGGCGATACAGGCCATGTCGGGTTGGATGGAGATTACCGGCGAGCCGGACGGCAGGCCCCAGGCGGTCGGCGACAACATGGGCGACTCGGTGCCGGGGGTTTGGGCAGCATTGAGTATCGTCCTCGCCCTGGAAACCCGACGCCAGACGGGCAAGGGACAGCACGTTGACGTGGCAATGTATGACTGCATGGCGTCCCACGTGATCAGCAACATGAACGCATATCAGGCTACCGGACAAACGCCCGGGCGAACCCGACAGGTATCCCTGGGGCCCGGCCTCGTGTTTCGGGCAGCTGACGGTTATGTCATCATGGCCGGCGTGCGCAGCCCGGAACGCCTGGCAGCGCTATGGGAGTTGGTTGAGCAAGCCGACCTGCCAGAGCAGGACGAGCGCTACTTGCAGCAATTCCCCGACGCCGATTTCGTGTTTGATCAAGTGATCCCGGCGATCGAAACTTGGTCCTCAGAACGACCTAAGTGGGAAGTGGCCGGCAAGCTTACGGAGATCGGGTTTTCCATGGGAGTGACGCAGAGTGTTGCCGACCTGGCCGATTGCCCGCAACTCCAAGCGCGGGGGATGTACACGGACACTGCGGACACTCTGGGCGGAACGTTCCGCTCATTGGCCACACCAATCCGGCTCACGGCTTGCGAACCGGCGCCGGCCGGCGCTCCGCCCACTCTGGGCGAGCACAATGCCGAGATTCTCTGTACGTTGGGTGGACTAACGCCGGAGCAGTTGACGGGGCTACAGGCGGAAGGGGTGGTCTGACCCACTTCGTCGCGCTTGCCCATTGCGGGCTTGCGGCGTAGAATGGCGGCACTTGAAAACGCCGCGCCTGACGACAGCCGCGACGAAACCGTGGCCCGCGCTTTCCGTTCGTTGAAGCGGGGGCAAATGAATCCAAGAGTTTAGGAGAACCGGTCATGGCAGAAGCGAAAGGCCCCCTGGACGGGATACGAGTAATTGACCTGGGTCGGCACCAGGCCGGTCCCCGCTGCGCCCAAGTGCTGGCCCGTCTGGGCGCCGAAGTCATCAAGGTCGAGCGGCTGGGCGGCGAAGAGACCCGCTACCACGCTCCCTGGGTGCGCAAGCAGTCCGCGTACTGGGTGCAGTACAACAGCGGAAAGAAGAGCCTGAGCATTGACCTGCGCAAGGAAGATGGCAAGGAGGTTCTCCGTAAGCTGGTTAAAGTCTCCGACGTACTGCTGCAGAACTTCCGGCCTGGCACCATCGACATCATGGGCTTCGGCTATGACGTTCTCTACGAGCTGAACCCGCGAATCATAATGGTGAACGTGTCGGCCTACGGACAGTTCGGCCCGTACCGGGACCAGATCGGTTACGACCCCATCGGACAGACCATGTCAGGTATCGCCATGGTTACCGGCGAGGAAGGAATGCCACCGATTCGCGCCGGCGTGCCTATCATCGACCGGACCACGGCCCTCCACGCGGCCATCGGCACCCTGGCCGCGCTGCACGAACGTGAGACTTCCGGTGTAGGCCAGACCATCGACGCCTGTTTGGCGGACACCGGCTACAGTTACACCGAGATCCCGGTTACCGCCTATCATGGCGCCGGCATTGAACCGCGCCGCGGTGAGTCAGCCGCGCCGCCGTCCGGGACTTACCCCTGCAAGGACGGCTGGGTGCTCATTTCTGCTGGCGACCAACACCACTGGCATCGGGTCTGCAACGCTCTGGGCAAGCCCGAGTGGCTGGAAGACCCCCGGTTCACCACCCGGCACGAGCGGGGCCGCAACGGCGAGGCCGTGAACCAGGCCATGCGGGACCTGATGGCCGACATGACCATGCGGGAGGCCATTGCCCACTTTACGCACCACGACGTGGTGGCGGCGCCGGTCAACACCATCGCCCAGGCCGCGGCCGATCCGCATCCATGGGAGCGCCGCGCCATGGTGGAGGTTGACGACTTCCTGGCCGGCACCATTGCCGTGTCCGGCGACTTCTGGCACTTCAGCCGGACGCCTGCCGTGGTCGGAACCACCCCGCGAGTTGGAGAGCACAACGAAGATGTGCTGACCGGCCTGCTGGATTACTCCGAGGAAGAGGTGCAGGCTCTGTACGAGGCCAACGTCATAGGGAACTTCGACCACTACGACGATATTCCCGGCTAGTCTGGGTCGCCATAGCAACGCAGGAGGGGCGGATGATTATCCGCCCCTACATTTTTGTTGCCGCCGATGCGCTGGTACGGGACAGCCTGTCAATCAACCTAGCTCATTATGTCTCCCGCAAACCAGTCCAGCCGTTCCAGCGACTGATTCAATTCGCTGCCCCGGATGTCGAAGATGATGTGGGAAACTCCGATCTCCGCGTAGGTGTGAACGTCCTCAAGGATGGCGTCGGGCGAACCTGAAAAGCGGCGGCGCGGGCCGGATTGCATAGTGGCTGGGTCGTATAGGGGCGCCTTCATTGAAACCTGTATCTCAGCCGGATCCCGGCCGGCCTGGTCTGCGAAGCGGTTCAACGTAACCAGATCTCCCGCCAATTCTTCGGGCTCCAGCGTCGCCGCGGGAATGGTGCCCACGGGATGCCAGCCATCGCCGAGGGTGGCGGCCCGTCGAATCGCCGGCCGGCTCTGACCGCCGACCCAAATCGGCGGGTGGGGTTTCTGCACCGGCTTGGGCAAGAACTGAATGTCCGAAAACTGCACGTACTTCCCGTCAAACTCGGGATTCGGGCTGGTCCACAACTCTTTGTAGGCGCGCAGATACTCGTCCGTGACCGGGCCACGTTCGGCGAAGGGCGGCGTTCCCAGCGCCTCAAATTCCTCTTCCATCCAACCCACGCCCACGCCGAGGATCAGCCTGCCCTGCGACAACACGTCCAGCGTGGCCAGTATCTTGGCCGCCAGGATCGGCGGGCGATAGGGCACAATCATGACGCTGGGCACCAGGCGTATGTTTTCGGTAACGCCGGCCAGGTAGGTCAACAGCGTGAGTTGCTCGAAGTATTCGCCGCTCTCTCCCGTAGGAAACTCTCCGCCAACAGTGTAAGGGTACGGCGAATCGATACGACTGGGGACAAGGACGTGATCGCCGGCAACCATGCAATAGAAACCGAGGCGGTCACCCGTTTGCGCGATTTGCGCCAGGGGTCCGGGCTGGGCGTTGGGGCCATGGTTTGGCAGATAGAATCCGAACTGCATTGAGATACTCCTGGGGATTATACGAGTGTTGCCATGATCAGAAGCCAACCAGAAAGCCGCCGAACAACCAACCGATGATGATCAGCGCGATAACCAAGCCGACCGCCGCGCCGATGGCGCAACCGCAACCCTTGTTGAAACCTTCAAAAAAGCCCATCATTTCCTAGGCATCTGCCGCTATGAACCGGCCCACAGCAGGGCGCAATCAATCGCGGCGGCCCTGCTATAATAGCGCAGCCGGTTGAGTCTGCTCAACAGACGCAACACCGGTTTGAAACGAAACTATTTCCAGCTCAAGGAGTGTCATCGAAATGCCAAACATCACCCTCGACCAAGCCGAGGCCGTCCTCGCCGGGGCCAAGGCCGCCGCTCTCGATCTCGGTAAGGCATTCAGCTTTTCCGTGGTGGACGCCCGCGGCGATCTCATCACCATGTGCAAGATGGACGGTTCGGCCTGGCGAACCCCCTACGTGTCTCGGGGCAAAGCCCGAGCTTCCGCCTGCTTCGGTGAACCCAGCGGCGATCTTACCGAGCGATCCACCACGCCCATCATGCGGGCGGTCATGGAGGTTGAGCGTGGAGAGTTCGTGCCCGGCCAGGGGGCGCTACCCATCTATATGAGCGGCGAGCTAATTGGGGCGGTCGGCGGCAGTGGCGGCACCGCGCAGGAAGATGAAGACTGCTCGCGCGCTGGCATCGCTCGGCTCTCCGGAGCCAGCGCCAGCCGTTAGTCGCGATTGAATCCACGAAAAATTTGCCCCGCAAGCCCAGGCTTGCGGGGCAGTTGCTTGCGGGGAGAGCTCAAAGCTAGTCGGTAGAAGAAACCTCGAAGTGCTTCACCCAGTACTCGCCGCGATACAGGTGCTCAACTTCCCGCGCGGTGTTGGCCCGAAAGTCACTGGTCTCGTACGCTCGCAGGTCACCCAGCGTTTCCCATATGCTGACGCTGATGCCTTCGTCGGGGTCCTCGGTGCTGCGGATTAACTGCCGTTCGTGCAGTCCCTTGGGCTTGACGCCGGCGGCTACTCGCTCGTGGTAGTGTCGTTCAAACTCTTCCCAGCAACCGGCTCGAAGCTTCCCCCAGACCATTCGGATGAACATTTTGTAGTGACCTCCTTGAAATGCGCGCTTGTTTCAGCGTTTGATGTTATTTCGCAGCCGTAAGTAACTGCCTGAACGCGGTTGCCGCGATCAGTGCTCCAGATCCCCGGTGGCGTGAGCGATGATTTTTGCCGCGGTGTCGTCGCTCATGTGTCCCATATCCAGCATCATGTGGTAAAGCGTTGGATCCTGCGGGGAAACCTTGAAAAACTTCTGGAAGAACCTGACCCGCGCCTCTTCCAGTCCCTCCAGATAGGTGCGGGCTTCATCCTCGCTGAGATGCTCCCGGTCCATGATGGTCTGCACCCGCCTGTCCATCGGAGCGAGCATTCCCACGTGGAGCACACCGGGAGTGTCGCCTAGTATCACGTTGGCTCCGCGCCCGATAATCACGACGTGGCCGGCCTGGGCGAGATTACGGACCACCTCCCGCGTGGTGTCGATGAAAAGCTGGTCGTTCACCCTCTGCACCCGCGAGGAAGATTCACCGGCGAGTTCATGGTACGTTTCCGGCAGGGTCTCAATACCCACTCCCAGATCGTAGTCGCCCGATACGGCGGCCCGCTCCAGCACTCTACCCAGGAGCGCGGTAACCCGGTCTCCGAAGCGCTCCACACGCTGCTCTTTAGCCATCAAAATAGACACGGGCGACCCGATAATGCGGGCAGCTTCAGCGAACACCATGCGATCAACGTAGTTCAGATGCAAGTCATGGGCGACTTTCTGACCGACGGCAATGGAGCCCGCGCCGATGGGCCCATTAATTGTTATCACTGGCATACCGGGGCCTCCTCCTTGCCGTCGATTGCGCGCCGAGTTAGACGTGGTGATCGGTGAGCGCTTCGACTACGATGATAACACAGCATAACGGAGTTGCCGATTGTTGGCTCCCGGAAGCCAGTGAACGCCGGGAAAGTTGTGGGGCAGGCCAATCGGCCCGCCCCAAGGTGTTGGTTTGATCTAGCGCCGCGCTCCGCCGCCGCCGAGGAAACGCCGGTCAGACGGGTTCCGATTGCCTCCCTGGGGGCGCCCGCCGGACGGCCGCCGGCCGCCGCGGTCGTTGGGATCGCTGCCCAGCATGGAGTTACGGTCTCTTTCTCCGCCCTGACCGCCGCGGCCTCCCCGGTCGCCGCCGCGTCCACCGCGATCACGATCTCCGCCACCGCCGTACCCCCCGCGTCCGCCACGGTCGCCACCGCCTCCGTAGCCGCCGCGTCCGCCGCCGCTCCGGTCTCGCCCGCCGCCGTAGCCTCCGCGGCCACCACGGTCTCCGCCGCGATCACGGTCGAATCCGCCCCGACCGTATCCACCGCCACGTGGCCCGCGGTCCCGGTCTCCCCGGTCCCGGTCGCCGAATGCAGGCCGGTCAGGCCGTGCCGGGGGCGGCTCGGTGTCGCCCATCAAGACGCGCCGTGACATATTGATGCGGCCCATGTGGTCGATTTCGTGGATCATCACAGTGATTTCCTGTCCGATATCCACGTCCTCGTAGGCCAGGTCGCCCAGCTCCTCGTTGCGCACCAGGCCGTCCTTGCCGCCGGGAGACAGCTCAACGAACACGCCGAAGTTGGTGGTGCGAGTGATCTTGCCGGTGATGATGTCGCCAACTTCCGGATCTCGGGTCAGGCTGTCCACGCGGCTGCGCGCCAGTTCGATCATTGGCTGATCGCTGGAGGAGATGATGACGCCGCCGTCGTCGGAAACGTCGATACCGCAGCCGGTTTCCTCCTGAATGGCGCGGATGACGCGACCGCCGGGTCCGATCAGCGCGCCGATCTTCTCGACCGGTATCTGCATCTTCACCAGTTTGGGCGCGTATTTGCTCATCTGCGAGCGAGGTTCGGTGATGGCTTCGGCCATGCGCTCCAGGATGTGAAGGCGGCCTACGCGGGCCTGCTCCAGGGCCTCGCTCAAGAGTTCCTGGGTGAGGCCGTCGATCTTGACGTCCATCTGCAAGGCGTTGATGCCCCGTTCGGTTCCGGCCACTTTGAAGTCCATGTCGCCCAGGAAGTCTTCGATGCCTTGGATGTCGCTCAGGATGGCGTACCGGTCGTCGTCGCCGTCGGTGATGAGCCCCATGGCAATGCCGGCCACCGGGGCCACGAGTGGCACGCCGGCGTCCATCAACGCCATTGACGAGCCGCAGACGCTGCCCATGGAAGTGGAACCGTTGGAAGCCAGGACTTCGCTGACCACACGGACCGTGTAGGGGAAATCTTCCTCGGACGGCATGGCAGCCAGGATGGCCCGTTCCGCCAGCGCACCATGTCCGATCTCTCGGCGGCCTGGGGAGCCGACGCGGCGAGCTTCTCCAACGCTGTACGGAGGAAAGTTGTAATGGTGCATGAACTGCTTGGTGTTGTCCGGACCGACGGTGTCCAGCGTTTGCTTCATCGCCAGCGAGGCGAGGGTGGCGATGGAAAGCACCTGGGTCTGGCCTCGGGTGAACAGGCCGCTGCCGTGGGCGCGCGGTAACTCGCCAACGCTACAGGTGATCGGGCGTATTTCGTCCAGTTTCCTGCCGTCGGGTCTTACGTTGAGGTTGAGAATCCGGCCCCTGACTTCCGCCTTGACCAGGTTCTTGAAAGCCTCGGCAATCTCTCCAGACGAATAGTCGTCAGCCAACTGGGCGGCCACGTCGGACTCAATAGCATCCAAGCTGGAATCGCGTTCGCTCTTGAACGAGTTGCGCTCCAGCACCTCGGCGATGCGGCCGTTGACCAAAGCGTCGATCTTGTTCTGCCGTTCCTCGGCAGTGGCATAGTCAACGTGTACCTGGGTCTTTTCTGCTCCACGCTCCGCGACCAGGCGGTCGATGAGTTCGATGGTCTGCACGTTGCTCTCGTGGGCCAGCCTGATGCCTTCGAGGATCGCTTCCTCAGAGACTTCCACCGAACCGGATTCGACCATCATAATGGCGTGCCGATTGCTGGCGACCACCATGTTCAAGTCGTCAGAATTGCTCTTCTGGAAACTTGGGTTGATGCTGTAGTCCTTGCCGTCCCAGGTAACCCGGCATGCCCCGATGGGGCCGTCGAATGGAATCTGGCTGAGCGACAGCGCAGCCGAGGCGGCAACCATGCCCAGGGTTTCCGGGGGATGATTTTCGTCCACCGACAGCACGGTAATGATCACCTGGACTTCGTTGTGCAAACCCTTGGGAAACAGGGGGCGGATGCTGCGGTCGGTGAGACGGGCGGACAGAATCGCTTCCGTACCGGGCCTACCCTCGCGCCGGAAAAAGCTGCCGGGAATCTTGCCGACAGCATACAGGCGCTCTTCAAACTCTACAGTCAGCGGCAGAAAGTCAATGCCCTCTCTGGCTTGTTCAGACATCACCGCGGTCGCCAACAGGATGGTTTCGCCGCACGTGATGGTCACGGAGCCGTGGGCTTGTTGCGCCAGCCGGCCGGTTTCGAGGGTAATGGGATGTCCGCCAATTTCGCCTTCAACGGCAAAGGGATTCATCAGCGAGTTGGTAATATCGGTCGTGGTCATAGCAGGAATATTTTCTACCTCTCTCTTCCAGTACGTGATAGTGGCCGGCCGCGCGATTCCGTATTCCGCCAGGGAAAGTTGATGTATTCATCCGGTCAGGGGCCGGCTTTTGCGCGGTGGCGTCTTTGAATTGCCCGCAGGCTTTTGTAACCCTCCTCCCTGTTCACCATTCGCGCCAATCGTCGCCAAGCGTATTGCTACAGGTTAGGTACGTAGTGAGGCGCCAACCGGGTTTGGTTCGCCGGGAAGGCGCGAATTCGCACGGCTGCGCGGGTATATTTTGAGCGCGCCGCGGCGCCAAGGTCCCGGTCCGTATGCATTGAGGAATCGACGACCGGGAGACAGGCGTTGAAACTGGGCTACCGGCGCAGGCCCAACCTGCTGATCAAGCTCTGGTAACGGCCCACATCTTCATGGCTCAGGTAATTGAGCAAGCGGCGCCGCTTTGACACCATCGTAACCAGGCCGCGGCGGGAGTGGACGTCTTTGCGGTGGGTTCTGAGGTGATCCGTTACCTGGCGGATGCGTTCGGTGAGCATCGCTACTTGCAGTTCGGTGGAGCCGGTATCGGATTCGTGGGTGCGATATTCTTCGATGATTCTCTGCTTGACGTCAGCGTCCAACATTAGTGGTTACGTACCTTGCCTTTTGGGGTCATTTCCCGCATTGAGTCAACTCGTTAGTGCGTTGACAGGTTAACACGATACAGGGAAATAGGCAAATTGTGATAGCATTTTAGCAGTCGGATTTCTCACGGCCTTTCATTACGTTTATCGATGCAACCTGCCACGTCATATTTATCGCGCATCCGGGGTGTAGAACTGCTCCCCGGTGAACGAGTGAACGCCCTGTTCAGCCCAGAGAACGGCCTGGTTGCCGAACCTGCCAAGGACGGGCAACTGCTGGTGGCGACGGACCAGCGTTTCATCAGTGTGATGGATGACGGCACAGCTCAAACCAGGGATATTTTCGCAATCGAATCGGTTTCCGGGGTGAGCGTTCGCAATAACGTACCCCGCGGGTTGTCCTGGAAGCAATGGGCGTCGTTGATCGTCGGCGGGTTCATCATATACATCGCCCTGGCCTACTGGCTGGTTGACCGACTGCCGCACATCATCATTCCCGGCATAAACCTACACGCTTACGCGCTTGCCGTCATGGCGCTGGTGGTGCTGGCCGGCTGGCTATTCTGGCGAGGATTTACCCAGTCGGGAGGCGCCTCGATACACATCAACGGCGCCAACTGGAACATCGAGACAACTTGCGCCATCCCTTATGCTGAGCTGCTGGCGTTCGCGCACTGCGTGTTGTCGATGCGATTGCAACGGCAACGTCGGGAAAGTTCAGGAGTCCCAACTGAATCCCAGTGAGGGATCAACGTCCAGGGAGAGGTCTGCGACTTCGCCCTGCCGGTATTGGTAGAACGCGGCGGCGGCAATCATCGCGCCGTTGTCGGTGCAAAGCGCCGGAGGCGGGATAATCGCCGGCAATGGAGAATCGGACAGGACACGTTGCCTTAAACGCGCGTTCGCCGTGACGCCTCCGCCCAGCACCAGCCCCCGGGCGCCGTAGCGCTCTGCCATCCTCAGCAATTTTGCTCCCAGAACGTCCACCAGAGATTCCTGGAACTCGGCGGCCAGATGGGCCACCAAACGCTCAACCTGCGGCGGGTCGAACTCTGAAGGTGGGTATAGTCCAACATCCTGAGCCCGGTGCAGCATGGCGGTCTTCACGCCGCTGAAGCTGAAATCTAAAGTGTCGCGCATCCAGGCTCTCGGCAACGGCGATGATGCCAAAGTGATGGTCTCATCACCGTCGTCTGGGCCACCCTCATCAGTTGCGAGGGATTCGGCAGCCTTTTGTATTTCCGGGCCGCCGGGGAATCCGAGACCCAGGATGCGAGCAGCTTTGTCGAATGCCTCGCCGGCCGCGTCGTCGCGCGTGCGCCCGACCAGACGATACTTGCCGTGTCCCTCCATCAGTACCAGATCCGTATGGCCACCGGAGGCGACCAGGCACGCCAGGGGGAACCCCGGCTCTTCTGACTGCGCTTGACCAACCGCGGCCAGCCAGGCGGCATAGATGTGCCCTACCAGGTGGTTGACTCCGATCAAGGGCAAATCCAGCGTGAGGGACAGGGCTTTGGCGGTGTTGACTCCACTGATAAGGGCGCCGGCGAGCCCCGGCCCATGAGTTACCCCGATGGCATCAATTTGGTCAAGGACAATGCCGGCATTGTCCAGCGCTCGGTTCAGGGTCGGCTGCATATCGCGGATATGCTGGCGTGAAGCGAGTTCGGGAACGACGCCTCCGTGGGCAGCGTGGATGGCGGCTTGTGATGCCATCACGTTGGAAAACAGAGTTCGACCGTCTTCGACGATGCCGACCGCCGTTTCATCGCACGATGTTTCTATACCTAGAATGAGCATATTTTTCGCCTGGGATCACGTCTGTAGGACGATTATAGCAGGGGCGATTTTGCGCTCGGCGATTGCCGATGATATGCTGAACGTAAATAATCAAAATCGGGTTTTGGACGCTAATTTCGCGGCCGAACCCATTGCAGTCGCAGGAGGTAGATCGCCCCGATGTTGGACATTGCGCCTGATGGTTTATCCTGGTGCGTCGTTTTTTTGCAGACCGGCATGGCCGATGGTGATTTCGCAATCCCCCGGAGCGTCCAAATAGGTTTGCTCGTCGTCAGTTTCCTTGGGGTAGCATTTTTTACCAGCGCGGAGTCCGCGTTAATCGCGGTCAACAAAATCCGTCTCCGCTTCCTGGTGGAGCAGGGAAATGCTGCGGCCAGAGCAGTGGACCGGGTGCTCTCCCAGCACGAAAAGTTCTTTGCCACCATCCTGCTGAGTCAAAACGCTTTCACCATTTTCGCCACCGCGATTGGAACTGCGCTGGCCACGGAGGCGCTACAGGGTTCGGCCTACGCTGCTTTGCTCACCACTGTAATCATGACGGTGGTAGTCTCCATATTCGGCGAAATCACGCCCAAAACCCTTGCCGCTACGTACTCCGAACGTTGGTCACTGATTGCAGCCCGGCCTGTGGGCTGGACGATGTGGTCGTGCACACCGTTCATCTACTTGTTCACCGCAGCGCCGAAGCTGATCTACAAGATGCTGCGAACGGAGCAGAACGGGTGGCAAACCACCTTCACCGAGGGCGAATTGCGCATGATGATCGACCTTTCCCGTGAGCAGGGGGCCGTGGAATCCGAGGAAGCGGAGAGGTTGAACCGGGTGTTCCACTTCCGCGACAGAAGGTTGAGTGAGATCATGACGCCCCGTACTGAAATCGTGTGGATTGAAAAGGGAACCACCATGCAGAGGTTCCTTGAGCTCTACGCCGAGCACAGCCACACCAGATTTCCGGTTTTCGAAGGCAGTCAGGAAACGGTGTTGGGCGTCTTATCCAACAAGGAAGTGCTGATCGCCCAGAGCCGCGGACAGATCGGTCTCGCGGATTCCGTTACCGAGACCATGCGCGAGGTCGATTTTATCCCTGAAACCGTAACGGTGTCGGACGCTTTTGACGCGATGCGGGAGAAGCGGCTGTCCATGATGCTGGTCACCAACGAGTACGGCGGCATCGCCGGGCTGGTGACGCTGAAGCAGCTTACCAGCGTCATAGTGGGCACCCTGGTGGATGACGACCCGCCGTCGGAGGAAGCATATTCAAGCATCGTGGAACTGGAAGACGGCGGATACCTGATGGAAGGCGGCGTAACCATCATTGAAGTCAATGAACGGCTCGAATCGTCCGGCATTGCTCTACCCGAAGGAGAGTACAAGACCATAGCCGGACTGATCCTGCACGAACGTGAAGGCGAAATACCCAGAGAATCCGACATAATCCGCACCGCAGGATGGGCCGTAACCGTGACCGACATGGCGGGCGCGCGGATAAATCGCGTGCGGCTGGAGCGTATCGCCTCGCTCGATGGAGAATCCACGGAATGAGGCTGCACCTGCTGCGACACGGTGAAACCGACATAAATGCGGCCGGCCGGCTGCAAGGTTCCATGGATTCAACGCTCACGCCGCTGGGTCGCCGGCAGGCGCGGGAACTGGGCATAGCAAGCCTAGCGTGGAACCCGGCGGCGATCTATTCCAGCCCGTTATCGCGTGCGCGGGACGTGGCGTGTCAGATCGCCTCGTTCACCGGCCTGCCCGTCAACATAGAACCCAGGATCACCGAAATGGAAATGGGCGCCCTGGAAGGCGTTACCATCCAGCAGATGCGGGACGGATGGCCCGATTTGTACCAGGGATGGCGACGCGACGCCAGCAGCGTAACCATGCCAAACGGCGAATCGCTCGGTGATGTACAGCAGCGAGCGATGGCGGCAATCGACGAATTCGATGGGCTGCACGAAGCCGACGATACGGTTATTGCCGTTACGCACAATTTCACTATCCGTTGCATTGTCGCCTCAGTGCTCGATCTTCCGCTGGCCAACATCAACCATATGGACCTTTCGCTGGGCAGCCGAACTACCATCACTACAGGAAGGCGGGGCCGCCGGCTGAATGGCTACAATGCCGTTGACCACCTGACTCCGGCGAATCGCGTCGGGTATTAGGCATGACCCTGGAGGGGCGCCGGAGTACGAGGTTCTACTGGTGGCGTCCCGCCGGCTCCCCTTCAACTCACTATCGAAGACCCGTGTCTGCCATCTACCGAGTAAACATTAACGCCTTCGAGGCAGCGCGGCGCCTGGACTTGCGCGATACCGACACGGTGGTGGTGGGCGTATCGGGAGGGCCGGATTCCACCGCCCTGCTGGATGTGCTGGGCAGTATCAGGCATCAGCTGGGAACTCGATACAAGCTGCACGCCGCGCACCTGATTCACGACTTCCGGGGGCAGGAGAAATACGATGACGCCGAATTCGTTCGGGATTTCTGTGCCTATAGTGGCTGGGAATTGACCGTAGGAGAGGTGGACGTTGCGGCATACCAACGAGAGCGCGGGGTAAGTTCCTTTGAGCAGGCGGCCCGGGAGCTGCGCTACGAGTTTCTGGGCAGGGTTGCCCGGAAGGTTGGCACAAGGTTCGTGGCAGTGGCGCATACCGCCGACGATCTGGCAGAAACGGTGCTGCTGCACATCGCGCGAGGGAGCGGACTGCATGGTTTGAGGGGCATGACTGAAGTTGCTCCATGGCCATACCAGGCAAATGAACCGGCTCCGCAATTGTGGCGTCCGCTGCTCGGAGTCCGAAGGGCCGACACCATCGCCTACTGTACTGAGCGGCGCATCGGCTACCGGGACGACACCACCAACTACATGGAGGATTTTGCGCGTAACCGGGTGCGGTTGAATCTCATGCCAGCGTTGGCGGAGCAGCTCAATCCGCGCATTGCTCACGCACTTGGCCGGCTCGCTCGAACCGCCGCCACACAACTGGACTTTCTGGAAGCCTGCGCTGATGAACATTGGCCAGCCGTCGCGCCCGAAGGAATGGATGCGAACGGGATGCTGCGGTTGCGCCGGGACAAACTTGCCGACCTGCACCCAGCCTTGCAGGCTCTGATTTTGAGGCGCGCCTGGGCATCGGTCACGGGCGACAGCAAGCGATTGACGGAAGGCAACCTGCAACGGATGGCTCGCGTCGCGGGAGGAAAGGCGTCCGGAAAAACTGTGATGCTCCCCGGCGGCTACACGGTTCGCACCAATGGGCGGTGGCTGGAAATATACCCGGCAGGTATTGCCGATGATTGCCCTTACCCCTACTGGCCGGGAGATTTCAGGATTACCCTGCCATGGGGTCCGATAGCCGTCGGCGTGACCAGGCGGGGCGATTGGGAGGTAACCGCGGAGACCGTCAGGTTGAGTGCGGGAGCGTCTCTGGACACCGGCGATCCGATGAAGGCGTACCTGTCGTCGGCCACTCTATCGGAAGGCGCTACGGCCCGCGCCTGGCAGCCGGGGGATCGTATGCAGCCGCTGGGTATGGCTGGCCACCGCAAGTTACAGGACTTGTTCTCCGATTCCGGGCTGCGCAGGGAATGGCGCGACAGGATCCCGATCGTGATCACCCCTTCAGGAATCGCCTGGGCCGTCGGGGTGCGTTTGGCCGACTGGGCGGCAGTGCGATGGGACGAAAACGGGGAGACGGAAGCGGTGCAGTTGACGTTTCAAATTGTGTACAATTAATGTATTACCGTATAGCGGAACGATTGCCAGCGTTTTTGACAGCAGTCTCAGGCTTCCGCAGGATTCTCGCGTACCGAGGGGGAGCAGGTGTCGGTTCGCAACCTGACGAACTTCCTGGTGCATCTCTTTGGCGACAGCGACGAGCTGGAAGAGATGTACCTGTCGGCGGTGCATGACCATTGCCTGTTCTGTCACGAACCGATCAGCGATTCGCGGGCATACCTTGATTACCGAGTCTGCCCCTTCTGTAGATTCCATTACACGCTGTCGGCGCGCCAGCGTATCGAAATGGTCGCCGACCGGCGCAGCTTCCGTGAGCAGAACCGCTATGTGAATTCATTGTCGCCCCTCTCGTTTTCCAACCGGCGCCAATCCGTTCCCACCGAATACGATGTCGAGCTGACCGAGAACCAGGATCGCACCGGTCTCACTGAAGCAGCGGTTACGGGAACCTGTAAAATCTTCGGTAAAAGCGTGGTCCTGACCGTCCTGGACTACGGGTTCATGGGCGGCAGTATGAGCAGCGTGGTGGGCGAGAAAGTGGCGCTGGCGTTTGAGCTGGCGGCGCGCAGAAGTTTGCCCGTGGTGGCGGTGGTAACCGGCGGCGGAGCTCGCACCCAGGAAGGTGTGCTGTCGCTGATGCAGATGGCGAAGACCGTTACCGCAGTCAATCGGCTGCGTGAATCCGGCGTACCGTTCGTCACGGTGTTGGCGAACCCATCCACCGGACAGGCTTACGGCAGCTTTGCGAACCTTGCCGACATCATCATAGCCGAGCCCGGTTCCGTAGTCGGGCTTTCGCCCATTCGCACCATGATCGAAGCGACCGGGCGAACTCTGCCGGCTGACGTCCACACGGCGGAATATCACCTGCGTCGTGGTCTGTTGGATAACGTGGTGGACCGTGAGAGCCTTCGGGAACGGTTAGGCAAATTGCTGGAGCTGTTGGTCGAACCTGAAGGCATCAAGCTGGGTCGTCGCGCCATATCCAGACTCCAGGCTCCGGCGGTGGATGATACCGAGACCTGGGAATCGCTGGCGGCCGCCACGCACGATGAACGACCCGACGCGCTTTACTACATGCGACACATCCTGGAGGACTTTTTCGAGCTTTTCGGTGATCGCGTCAGCGGAGACGATCGTTCCGTAGTGGGTGGCCTGGGCGCGTTGCGCGGCTATCCCATCGTGGCGATCGGTCAACAAAGGACGCATGCGGGAGACCTGGAAGGCGGGCGATACCACGTGCATCCGGAAGGCCTCAGGAAAGCGCAACGGCTCATGAGCCTGGCTGCCCGCTTCAACCTGCCCCTGGTGGCGTTCATTGATTCGCAGGGAGCCGATCCCCGACTGGAATCGGAGGAACAGGGCGTCGGCAACGCTATTGCCAGCAACCTCTCGATGATGCTGAACGCGCCTGTCCCAATGGTGTCCGTCATCATAGGGGAAGCCGGCAACGAAGCCGCGCTGGCGATGAGCCTTTCCGACCGCATTCTCATGCAGCAATACTCGATCTACTCTCCCATATCGCTGCATCACACGGTGGGTGGGCCTTCCCGCGAACGGTATCTCACACGTGAAGCGGCCGAAGCGCTGATGATGACCGCCCGGGATTGCCACGAGTTAGGCATCATAGACCAGGTAGTGCCTGAACCTACTGGAGGGTCTCACCATGATCCGCGGCAAGCCGCCGCCTATTTGGAGTATTCCGTTTATAAGCACCTGGCGGAGATCAATCGCGCTTCTACCGGGAAGATGATAAAAGAGCGTTACAAGAAGTTCCGTCAGATGGGCGAACTCAACCCGTTCGCACACGAGGCCATTCAGCAGGAGGTATCAGCGCTGCTGCGCATGCATTGGGCTGGGGAACTTGACGCGGACGCGGATTTGATATTGACCGGCGGATCAAGGCAAGCGTTACCGGCGCCTGAGGGTCTCAACCGCAGGGTGTCCTGAAGCGGTGCCGAGCGCGTCAGCGCAGTGCGCTTTTCCCTGCAACGCTGCTTGGTAACAAGAGTTCCCGTATTCCCGCGAAAGTGGGAATGACACGGAGTTTGGAGAACCGAAAGACCCCGGGGGTGAATCAGGCTTCCAGTCCGTGGGCCTTCAGGCTGCCGCGCAACTGGTCGGCTACCGTGGCGTATTCCGCTCCCACGGTGGAATCCACCAGCACCGTAGGCTGGCTGGTATCGCGGTAGGATGGACGCAAAGACATGCTGCCCAGGAACGGCGCGTCGATGTCATCCGCCAATTTTCTTCCCGCCCCTTCGCCGAAGATATCGCCACAGTAGTTTTCCACCACGCCAACGACGTTCAGGTTCAGCTTGCGGATCATGTTGATGCAGCGCTTGGCGTCAATAATGGCCAGATCCTGTGGCGTGCTGACCACGATGAACCCGTCCATGGGCAGCGTCTGCATCACGGTCAGGGGAGAGTCCGAGGTTCCGGGAGGAAGGTCTATTATGAGGTAATCCAGTTCGCCCCAATCCGTGGCCTGTAGAAACTGATTGATGGCGTTGTGAATCATCGGCCCCCGCCAGATGATCGCTTCGTCCTCGTTCTCCTGGAAGAAAGCCATTGAGACTACCTTGACCCCGTGTCCTTCCGCTGGGGTGATCTGTCCCTCGCGGTAGTCCGGCTTGTCCAGGATACCCATCACACGGGTTACGTTGGGGCAGTCGATGTCCACGTCCAACAGCCCGACCCGTTCGCCCTGGGTGGCAAGGGTTGTCGCAAGGTTACAGGCAACAGTGGTTTTTCCCACGCCCCCTTTGCCGCTATAGACCCCGATCTTGGTACGCACCGATGCCAGACGGTCGGTGATCTGGCGTTTTTGCTCCCATTGGCGGCGGATCTGCTGCAAACGGGCGTTTTGTTGCGCGTTGGGCTGTTGTGGAGTTGCCATCGTGCGTTCAGTCTCCGAACCGGTTAACGTCATTCCGGTGGAGGCCGGAATGACGGAGATGCCTAGATGCCCAGCATGTTGCGGGCTTCTTCGCTGATCAGGTCAGGCGACCAGGGGGGATCGAAGGTCAGCTCGATGTTGACTTCCTCGACTCCTTCCACGTCCTGCACCGCCCATTCGGCCTGCTGGGCGATGTGGGGCCCCATCCCGCATCCTGGGAAGGTCAACGTCATCTGCACGAAGACATCGTTGGCGTCGCTGACCTGCACGTCATATATGAGGCCGAGGTCCACAACGTTAACCGGAATCTCGGGGTCATATACGGTCCGGAGGGCTTCGTAAACTTCTTCTCTATCGACCGTCGCCGGCATTTTGGGCCTCCTGCATTTCACGGTGTGATGAGTCATTATATCCGAAATCCGGGTTCTCCGGGGCGGCATGACCAAAAGCTCTTTACAACCCGGTCATGGAGACCCTGTTGAACCACGCAGCCGGTGCGCCGAAGTCCTTCGACAGGCTCAGGACCAGCGGGTAGAGTGAGTTTCCCGCAACGTGTATGATGCCCGTGCAAAATGAGACGCAATCCGGGGGGCGTAACGACGATGGTTGATTTGCTGTTTGCCAATGGACGGGTAATCGATGGTATGGGTTCCGCCGGATTTCGCGGCAGCGTGGCCGTATCCGGAGATTCTCTGAGGGTGATTACGGGCGACATATCAGCGATGGATGCCGGCCGCATAATAGACGCCAGCAACTATGTCATCTGCCCCGGCTTCATTGACATGCACTCACACTCTGACTTGAAGTTGCTCACCGAGCCTGCCCACGAGGCCAAGGTGCGGCAGGGCGTTACCACTGAAGGTCTAGGTATGGACGGCTTGTCTTACGCGCCGACGACGCCCCGCGCTTTGGAGCAGTTGTTGGTGTACCTGGCCGCTGTTAACGGGACCCCGCCCGATGGCGTGCGCTGGAGCAGCGTCGCCGATTTCCTGGCGTTGTTCGATGGCAACTCGTCATGCAACGTGTTCCACTTTGTGCCTCACGCTGCGATCAGGGTGGCCGTCATGGGCTGGTCGTCGCGCCTGCCCAATGATGCTGAACTGTCGCAGATGCAGGAGCTGACCCGGCAGGGGATGCGTGACGGCGCGTTCGGGTTCACCACCGGGTTGACCTACGCGCCCGGGGCGTACAGCAACACCGCCGAGTTGGCCGCCATCGCCGGTACCGCCGCTGAGGAAGGCGGTTTCTACTGCACCCACTCCCGCTACACCCTGGGAGACCGTCTGCTGGACCCGTTTCGTGAAGCGGTGGAGATCGGGCGCCGTTCCGGCGCGCCAGTCCACATCTCCCACTACCACAGCCCGGTAGCAGGTTTGGGCGCCCAGATGACTGCCCTGGTCGATGACGCCCGCAACCAGGGGCAGGACGTTACCTATGACCAGTACCCCTACCCGGCGGCGAGCACCATCCTGCATTCCCTGTTGCCCTATTGGGTCCATGCCGGCGGACCACAGGCCCTGTTGAACCGCATCGCGAACCCCGAAGTCCGCGCGCAGATGGTGCGGGCCGTGGAACCCCAGTGGGGCGGCCAGACCCTAGACAACTACATCTTTGCGCACATCGCGTCCGACAAAAACAAGGAGTGGGAGGGCCGTTCCCTGGAAGAACTGGCGCAACACCGGGGTGGTCGCATGGTGGACGCCGTCTGCGACCTGCTGATTGAAGAGGACTTGCAGGTGGCCTTCGTGGCCCGCACCGGCAACCTGGAGAACATCCGTGAGATAGCATCCCACCCCGCCCAGATGATTGGCACCGACGCCATCTTGACCGGCGGCCGGCCCAACCCGCGCACCTATGGCACCTATCCCTACGTGCTGGCCCAATTCGTGCGGGGCGAGGGATTGTTCCCGCTGGAGGAGGCCATCCGCAAGATGACCGGCGCACCGGCCCAACGCCTGGGTCTAACAGACCGCGGGGTGATACGAGACGGCGCAAAAGCCGACCTGGTGCTATTCGATCCGCATTCGGTCGATACGCCGGCCACCTTCGATGACCCGGTGCAATTCCCGGTTGGCATCGACTACGTGGCCGTCAACGGAGCGCTGGTGATTGACAACGGGCGGCACACGGGAGCGCGGCCGGGGCGGGCGCTGCGGAGCCGTTAGCTCCCCAACCCATGACGGAAAGCGAAGAAAATGGCTAACACAAGGCTAACTATGCTAGCCACACTGCCTCCGAGCAGCAAAGCAGGATGCTCCGACAACCAACTAGCTAACGTTCGGAATCGTCCTCCGTGCATTTTCCACCAAGAGGTATTTGTCCGTAGGACCCGTTCGTATGCACGTTGAGCAATTTTTGTGATGGCGTGAACCTTGGATAGAGTAGACAAATGCAGCGCGTGGTAATTTTGATCTTCGAATGTCGCGGCTTCCTCTGAACCGGATAGGAAAAAGGTCTACTTTCTTGCTTTCTTCCACTTCGTACCTGGCGCTAGGATCGCCTCCGAGTACTTGAAATCGGTGTGCAATAGCTTGGAAACCGTAGTTTGAATCCCGCATGTTCCAATGGACGTACATCACACCTTGATGTCGGGAAAGGTGCAAAAAGAAGTCTTGAATCATTTCCTTTTCAAGATCATCGTAGTGATTTCTGATTTCACTGAACGGTACCTGTCGACGTTCTGCGACTTTATGGATGGAAAACGACGTAGCCTGATCTGTGTCCAACTTGCAGAGTGCTATCGATGTTACGCGGGGTGAGCGTCCTTCCCGGCGGTTATGGAAGCTTTCGCATGAGTAGTGAACTACCCACACATTTGATGGATCTTTATAGAGGCCGTCCAGCATGTTCGTCGCGATTTTCTGCCGCTTGGGATTAGGTGTTGCCATTTTGATGCACTTCCTACAAAGACTCTTTTACATATCGCTGCGCCCGCGCAGTTGCTGCCCACTTAGCTGGGCCTAACGTACCTTAGGGAGTGAGGCTCGCAAGCGCGCCAAAGGCACTGCCATAGTCTCGACAGCGGACTATACGATCGTCGTCTAGTGAATAAATGCTTTCACTGTCCTGCTTACCCATAGTACGACTATATGACCACCGCAGAACACCAGTCAAGTTGCGGGAAATATCCCAGTTGCCCCTCCCCGCGCCATAGGGCATAATTGCGCCCTGAATTCAAACAGAATTATGCCGGCCCGGGCCGGCCGCGAGGCTTATTATGGACTTTGAACCGCGTTACACGGCTGAGCAGGAGGCGTTCCGCACTGAGGTGCAGGAATGGCTGCACGAAAACATCCCGGCCGGCATCGAGCATCCTGCCGATTCCATTGACTTGACCTATGAGCAGTACCAGCTGCGCCGCGACCTGGGGCGGAAGTTGGGTGAAAAGGGCTGGCTGTGGCCCACGGCGCCCGAGGAATACGGCGGCGGTGGATTGACCGTAGATCACTCGGTGGTGCTGGAAGAGGAAATCGACGGCTACAACCTGTCCCTCCCTCCCTACTACGACTCCGGCGGACGCCTCGGCGGCAATTCGATCCTGGTGTGGGGTTCTGAAGATCAGAAGCAGGAATTCCTGCCCAAGATTTTCAAGGGTGAAATCCGTACCTGGCAGCTGCTTACCGAACCTGAGGCCGGCTCCGACCTCGCGAACGCCAAGACTTCCGCCCGACGTGACGGCGACGATTATGTCATCAACGGGCAGAAGGTTTACGTCGGCAGCGCTCACGGTTCCGATTACATGTGGACCATCACCTGCACCGATCCTGAGGGCGACCGGCACCACAACCTGAGCTGGTTTATGGTCCCGTCCGACCTGCCCGGCATCAGCGTGTTTCCCATGGACCTGCTTTCTTCGGCCGGCGAGTCCGGCGCCGGTTCCGGCGTCAAGAACATCGTCTATTTCGACAACGTGCGAGTGCCGGCCAGGAATCTTATCGGCGGCGAGAATGAAGGCTGGAAGGTTGCCACCACCCACCTGGAACTGGAACACGGAAGCGGCGGCAAGATTGGCCGCAATTGGATCGTGGACCGCATCTTCGACTACTGCCAGGCCAACAACCGCCGCGGCGAGCCCCTGAGCAAAGACCCCGACGTGCGGGAACGGCTCATCGACATTTATATCGACGCGGAAATCGGCCGCCTCTTCCAATTGCGGAATTACTGGATGCGACACAGCGGCGCCCACATCACCTACGAAGGCCCGCAGGCGTCTTACTTCCGCAAGATGTCCGGCCTGCGCATCGCCACCGGCATCCTGGACATCCTGGGCCCTGCGGCGTTGACCAAGGACTCGCATTGGGGAGCCGGCGAAGGCCACATCGAAGCCCACCAGCGCGCGGCTATCATCGCCTTGCACCCCGGCGGCACCACCGACATTCAGAAGGTGATCATGTCCCGCCGCATCGGGATCGGCCGGCAGCAACGGGAGCGAGCCGGCGCATTGGCATAACCTGATCCATAGTGCCACCAACGTAGGGGCGACTCATGAGTCGCCCCTACCTACGAAATTCAGGAGTAACCCGGCAATGGATTTGTCCCTAACTGAAGAACAGGAAATGCTGAAGACGGCGGTGCGCCGTTTCGTGGATACCGAATACCCCAAGGAAACCTTGCTCGAATTGGCGGCCACCGGCCAGAACGCGCCCTCGGAACCGTGGTCCAAGCTGGCGGCCACCGGCTGGCTGGGCATCATCATACCCACCGAGTATGGCGGGGAAGGCGGATCGTTCACAGACGCCGGGGTGCTGTTTGAAGAATTGGGACGCGGTCCGGTTCCCGGACCGCACCTCAGCAGCGCCGCCCTGGGCGCGCTCGCCATCCTGGAAGCGGGCAGCGAGGAACAGAAACGTTCCCTGTTGCCCGATGTGGCAGCCGGCCGTCGCACTCTGGCCCTGGCGATCACCGAAGCCGATTACCAATGGGACGAGTCCGACGTCCAGGCCATCGCGGCCCCGGAAGGTGAAGGGTTCCGCATCTCCGGCACCAAGGTGTACGTGTACGACGCTGCTGCCGCCACCGACCTCATCTGCGCCGTACGCACCGAGAACCGCCAGCACGTTGGACTCGCGCTGATCCCCGCCGACGCCCCCGGCGTTTCCATTCGCAAGCTGGAGGGATTCGCGTGGAACCTTGCCGAGGTCCGACTGGACGGCGTACAGATCGGGCAGTCGGCGGTATTGTCGGGCCGCGCCATGCCAGGATCCAGCCCGTTCTCGGGCGGCTGGCTGGCCCTGGAGCAGGCCGTCGCCACCGCCATACCGCTGTTATGCGCCTATCAGGTCGGCGGTTCGCAGCAGGTGTACGAGATGTCGGTCGAGTATAGCCGAACCCGTATCCAGTTTGGCACTCCCATTGGCAGGTTCCAGCGGGTACAGGACCACATCATCAATCTGGTCAACGAATTGGACTCGGCTCGCTGGACCACCTACGAAGCGCTGTGGAAGCTGGATACCGAACGGGAAGCCGCCGACAGTGTCCACCTAGCCAAGACGGTCAGCAGCGCCGCTTATTACAACGCCTGCAACCATGCCCACGAAGTACACGCCGGCGTGGGCAGCACCACCGAGTACGGTCTAACCCTGCATACCACCGCGTCGCGCACGCTGTATCAATTCCTGGGCGACCCCAAATTCCACCGCCGGCGGCTGGCGGACGCTCTGGGCCTGTAGTGATCTTATCTCCGATGCTCAACGTTTAGGGGCAGGTTCTAAAACTGCCCCTGCTCTTCCGGCACACTAACGCGTGCGGAGCTTCATTGTTCCCCCATCCCGTTCAGCGCCGCCCTCACTTCCGTTTGCAGGGCTTCAAACACATCTCCAACGCTCCCCCTGGCGTCTATGGTCACGAAGTTGTGTTCCTCCGCCAGGTTGCGAAACTCTTCGAGCAGCGCCGTTTGGTAGCGAATGAAGTTGTCGTGCAAGTCGGGGCCTCGCAGGAAATCTTCGCCCGATTCCCAATGATCCAGTTGTCGCACCGCCAGCACACGGGGCAGCAAATGGTCAACGTCAACGTCCAGGTACAGCACTAGGTCCGGCACCGCCGCGAACTCGAAAACATCGTTGAGCCATCGCGCCGGAACGCCGCGTACCCTGGCCCTGGCGATGATGGAGAAAATGTAGCGGTCCACCAGCGCCACCATGCCCGTCCGCAGGGCAGGAACGATGCTCTTTTCCAGCCGATCCCAAAAATCGGTCGCGTAGAAGAGGTTCAGGGTCAGGGCGTCAAGCGTGTTGCCACGCATGGCGCGGTTGATACCGGCAGCCGCCAACTCTGAACGACGAAATCCCGTGACCGTTACAGCGTAGCCTTCGGCTTCCAGCCATTCCTGCAGCATTCCAATCTGTGTGGAACGACCCACGCCGTCCGTGCCTTCGATCACTATCAAACGACCCGGAGTAGGCTCTCCGGCCACGCTGGGGGGTGTATGCCCATAAAAATCTATCTGGCTCATTCTTGCGGCTCCAGTTCGACGGCAATATGGTGGGCGCGGGAGTGTTCTACAAATCGGCTACTTCCTGCTCGGTGGGCCGACGAGACATCGGCGGCCTGATGTAGCGTCCCGTCAGGCCGGCTTTGCCCAACGCCTCGGGGACGCTTTGCCCGCGAACCCCCATGGCGTCTTTGAGCAACGGTTCCACGTAACGCCGCACCTGCTGCTGCTGCACCGCTATCGGTTGCGTGGCGTCAATGGTCGTCAGGCCAAATTCTTCGGTCATGGCATCGTATTCATCCAGCAGCCTACCCTGGAAAAGGCGGAAGGATTCCTCCCGGTCGCTGGAAAAGCCCATGTCCTGGCCAGATTCGTAGTAGCCCAACTCTTCGCGTCCCGCGTTGATCCGCTGAATGGAAACGTCCAGGGGAACCTTGAAATACAGTCCCAGGGTCGGTTGCACCGCAAACGAATAGATTCGTCGCAGCCAGTCGCGGTTTACGCCTCGGGCCGAATCCCGCGCGAATGCCGTGTACACGTACCGGTCGGCCAGGACTGTAGCTCCTGCCCGCAGCGCCGGCAGTATCTGAGCGTGGACCCGGTTCGCGAAGTCGGCTGCGTGGATCAGGCTGAACGACATCGGGGTCAACAGTTCTTCCGTTTTTCCCCGCTTGGTGGTGCGGCGAACTATCGGAGACGAATTCCATTCGGTGAAAACCGTCACCAGGTTCCGGCTGTTCAGCCACTTCTGTAGCAGATCAATCTGTGTGCTTTTGCCCGAGCCGTCAATCCCCTCCACAATAATCAGTATGCCCGGATATTCTCCGTCATCGGGGTGTTGTCCGTACCGTTCGCCCATTTTGTACGCAAGATGTCCTTGCAGCCTGGTCATGATTCGCACCTCGTTATGTTGATCGTCTCCCCGAACGCGGAGTTCCACCTTTCCGTTATCCGTGGCCCGGCTACCCGGGACCACGCCGGCGTCGTCACAGTCAAAATACCATCTTGCCGTCCAACTTGCACTACGCTGGCGGGCCACTCCGGAGGCAGGTGATTGTCCAACTCATCCGCCAGTGTCAACGCCACGGCGGCTTGTCCTATGAGCTTGGTGTCATTCCCAGTCAGCAAACTGGAACGTCGAAAGCGGGCCGGGACCCGTTCTCGTTCCGCCGTGAGCAGAATGGCAGCCAGATGCGCCGATTCCCGGTGTGTGAAACCAGGCAAGTCCGTGCGCACTATTATACTTGCAGTCCGGTTGAGCCGATTGTAAAAGTCGATAGCATTGCCGATGTCCAGCAAGTACGCTGCGCATTCCAGCGGCCAGCGTATGTGGCGCCCCGCGGGTTCCCATGCCGCTGCTCCGATTTGGCTCGCCAGCGCGGCCCGGCGTTCGCCGCGTTGGCGGAATCGGGGAGCAAACCGCTTGGAGAGGTCCCTGAGGGATGCCAGTTGGACTGACGCAACGGGTGGCAACGTCGCGCTGCTGGCGTCGAGCGCACCACCCGGTTGCCGGGCCAAGCCCTCCCGGAGACCCTGGCCGGACACCAGTACGCTATCGGCGTTGGCGTATTGCGCTAGGGCATGAGCTACTATTAGGCCGCCCACAATGGAATGGCTGCGTTCCGGGTTCATTCCATTCATTCCGGCTCGCTCGACACAGGATATGGAAGCCAGTTCCCGAGCCTGTTTCGCCAGATTATCGGCTTCGATTTGATACCCGTGCATCTTGATAATCGGGTAGGGCTCACGGCCTCGGTCCAGCCTTGAGATCAACCGCACTGACCCTCCGGAACCCACCAGCGTCTCCCCCGGCGACAAACGCGGCACCCCGGCCTCGGACAGAGTGGCATGTACGTACTCGTAAGCGGCATGTACATCCTCTGCATTCGGCAAATCCGTCAACCGAAATTGGTTGGCAATTCGCAGACTGCCCAGCGGCAGTGAGACGCTCGAACGCATGGCGCGTTCCGTGAACAGCACGACCTCCGCGCTGCCTCCGCCAATATCGGCCAGCAGGCCATCGGACACCGGAAGCCCCTGTATGGCCCCGATGAAGCAGTAAGCGGCCTCATCAGCGCCGTCGATGATGCGCAGCGGTATGCCGAAGCGATCCTCGGCCGCTTTCCGCACTGCGTCCGCATTTACTGATTCCCGGAGTGCAGCCGTACCCACAGCATGAATAGAACGGACGCCGAAACCCCGGGCTACCTGGGCGAAATCTTCCAGCGCGTCCACCGCGTTTGTCACGCCAGAGGCATCGAGTACACCGTCAACTCCAAGGTGGCTCATAAGGTTGAGACTGGCCCGCTGTTGGGCTACGATTTCGATCCCTCCGCCAGGGTTCACTTGCATCACCACCGCCCGCGCAGATCCGGACCCAATGTCGATAACGGCGGTGTATTGCGTTTCACAATCGCTCTGGCCGTCAATCTGAGTTGAAACGGTTTCCCAATTCAGGAAGCCACTATTCTCCGGGATGCTGTAGGCTTGTGGGAGATCTAGGACCCGTGGGGGTGCTGTCATCGTTGTGCGCTCCTGATGATAGTCTCGTCTATGGGCCAGGCGACGGATGTAAAGCTGACGAGGCTCGGGTAGCAAAAACAATGCCCGTATCCAAAAGGGGTACGGGCCGTTCAATGAGTCGGTTCCTCATAACCGCTATCGTTCCGACGCCGGCAAGGCGGCTATCTCCGACTCCAACCGTTCGATGTCCGCCTCATCCAGGTTGAAATACTTGGCGTCCGGGTGATGAAGAACGACGGCGGAGACCGAACCTTCAGGGTCCATCATGTAACCGTCAGTCAATTCCACGCCGATGTTTCCGGTTACATCCAGAAGTCGGAACAGTTTTTCCTGATCTTCGAGCCGTGGGCAAGCCGGGTAGCCGAACGAATATCGCTTGCCCCGGTAGTTGGCGCGAAACAGCTCCCGCAGCTCCTCCTCGCCGTTGACTTTCAACCCGGACGGTTCGCCAATGTTCCACATACTGCGTATGCGTTTGTGCAATAGCTCGGCGAACCCTTCCGCTGACTCGATCGCCAGGGCCTGCAAGGTGTGGGAATCCAGGTAACGCCCGTTGTTTTTCCACCGCTCCGACAACTCGCGTATTCCCGGACCCACCGTCGTCGCAAACATAGCCATGTAGTCGTTGGGGCCGTCGCCGGTCGGTCGAACATAGTCGGTCAGACACAGCCCGTCCCTGCCCTGTTGCCGCCCGAAATAGAACCGTTCCAGTTCGGTCGCGCCGTCCGCCTCGTACACGATCATCCATTGCCCTTCTGAACGGCAGGGGAAAAACTTGAACACGCCGTTGGCGGTTATATCGGAGCGGGACAACATGATGTCCTCGACTCGCTGCACCTGCCGCCGCAGTTCGACGGCTTTCGGCTCGTCGTTACGCAGCGACTCCCAGAAACGACCCCGATAGCCCAAATGCCTGACGTACAGCATCTGCGGGTTGATGTACCCGAAGATTTCGTCCAGGTCGTAGTCCTCCACCACGTGCAGCCGCAGATCCGGCGGGCGTGGCGAAGCATCCAGCCTTGCCACAGCGGGCGTAGTTTCATTGGCAGACATCCGTCTTCAGCCCCGCGCTGCAACTTCCTGTTGCATCTCTGCGCCTTCTGAAGCCAACTGCGCCGCCAATCGCTCCCGC
Source organism: Dehalococcoidia bacterium (assembly GCA_965207025.1). Lineage (GTDB taxonomy): Bacteria > Chloroflexota > Dehalococcoidia > Lucifugimonadales > UBA3495 > Bin87. Next base: position 1,186,578 of record OZ242258.1, read on the forward strand.
TCGTCGTCGTCTCGAATCACGTTGGCCAGCGCAAGCCCGCTCATGGCGTCCGGCGAGTAGGCTACCAACCCGTCGTATTCGGGGGCGATGCGCAGGCGCGTGAATCGGTTGGACAACGCGGCTCCACCCACCAACACTGGCGCCCGGATGCCGGCGGCGCGGAAGTCCTGCACCGTTTCCACCATCATCTGCGCCGACTTCACTAACAGGCCCGACAACCCGATTATGTCCGGCTGATGTTCCCGGTAGCCGGCAATCAGTTCCTGCGCCGGCACCTTGATGCCCAGGTTTACCACCCGGTATCCGTTGTTGGACATGATGATCTCTACCAGGTTCTTGCCGATGTCATGCACGTCGCCTTTCACGGTAGCCAGCAATACGCAGCCCCGGGACGCTGCGTCGCTGCGTTCCATGTGGGGTTCCAGATGCGCGACCGCTGCCTTCATTGCCTCCGCGCTTTGCAGCACTTCCGCTACGATGAGTTGGTTGGCATTGAATTGGCGGCCCACCTCGTCCATGCCGGCCATCAGCGGCCCGTTGATGATCGCCAGCGGCTCCCGTTCCTTTAGCGCCAGATCCAGATCGTCGGTCAAGCCTTCCTTGCTGCCCTCGATGATGCATTGGGCCAGCCGTTCGTCCAACGGCAAGGCGGAGCGTTCTTCGGCGGTGGCTCGCGGCGCGCGATCCCGGAAATGGGCGGCGAAAGCAGCCACTGGATCCTCGCCGCGATTCCAGATCAGGTCCTCGGACAGCGTGCGTTCCTCTTCGGGAATAGTGGCGTACCGTTGCATCATCTCCGAGTTGACGATGGCCATATCCAGACCCGCCTGTGTGCAGTGGTACAGGAATACCGAGTTGAACACCTCGCGCCCCGCCGCCGGCAACCCGAAGGATACGTTGGAGATCCCGAGAATGGTCTTAGTGTTGGGCAGCGCCTCTTTGATCAGGCGCACCCCTTCGATGGTTTCGGCGGCGGACCCGATGTAGTTCTCGTCGCCGGTGCCGGCCGGGAACACCAACGGGTCAAATATTATGTCTTGCTCGGGCACGCCGTATTTCTCGGTAAGCAGCCCATGCGAGCGTTGCGCGATTTCCACTTTCCGTTCGCGGGTGATGGCCTGAGCCTGGTCGGGATCATCATCGATACAGCCCACCACAAGCGCTGCGCCGTAACGCCGCGCCAAAGGAACCACACGCTGGAACCGCTCCTCACCATCCTCCAGGTTGATGGAGTTGATGATTGATTTGCCCTGCAACCGCTTCAACGATTCTTCTATGACAGAGGCGTCCGTAGAGTCAATCATAATGGGCGCTTTGACCCGGCGGTTCAGCTGGTCCAAAAACTTTATTACGTCGGCGGTTTCGTCCCGGTCGGGGTCCTGTAGGCATACGTCCAGCACGTGGGCGCCGTTGCGAACCTGCCGCCGGCCGATCTCCGCCGCTTCTTCAAACCGGTCATCGCTGATGAGCCGCTTGAACCGCCGGCTGCCGAGCACGTTGGTGCGCTCGCCCACGATGCAGGGGCGTGTGTCCTCATTGACCACCACAGCCTCGATGCCGGACACCCGGGTTTCCAGAGCGGCCACGGAGGTCCGAGGGATCTTGCCGAACATCGTTTCGTTGATTTGTCGGATGTGCTCCGGTCCGGTTCCGCAGCAACCGCCGGCCAGGTTGAGCCAGCCGTTTTCTGCGAAACGTTCCAGCGCGCCCGCCAGCATCTCGGGCGTCTCGTTGTAGTTCCCGTCTTCGTCGGGCAGGCCCGCATTGGGGATGCACGCGATGCTGAAGCGCGAAAGCTCCTGCAACGTCCGTAGGTGGTCGGTCATAAACTCCGGGCCGGTGGCGCAGTTGAATCCAACCCACAACAATTCCCGGTGCGCCAGCGACGTGTAGAGCGCCTCCGCGTCCTGTCCGGCCAGGAGCGTGCCCATGGGCTCGATGGTGCCTTGCACGGCGACGGGCACTTCGCTGCCTAGCTCGGCCTGCGCACGATCAATGCCTTCCAGCCCCGCCTTGATGTTGATGGTGTCCTGGCTGGTTTCCAGGAGGAGCACGTCCGAGCCGCCCTCAATCAAACCGGCGGCCTGCTGGTGGTAATCTGCGGCCAACTCGTCAAAGGTCAACCCGCCCGTCACCGAGATGGTGCGGGTGGTAGGACCCATGGCGCCGGCCACGAACCGGGGTTTTTCCGGTTCCGACGCCGTAGTCTCGTCTGCAACTCGGCGGGCGATTTCGGCGCCCTCGCGGTTGATCCGACGGGCATATTCCGCCAAGTCGTATTCCCCGAGCACCAGAGCCGTGCCGCCGAAGGTATTAGTTTCCACGATGTCCGCGCCCGCCTGCAGGTACGCTCGGTGAATGTCGGCAATCACGTCGGGGCGGGTGATGTTCAGGTATTCGTTGCAGCCTTCGTACTCAGCGCCTCCGAAATCATCGGGTCCCAATTCTCTCGCCTGAATCTGCGTCCCCATAGCTCCGTCGATGATCAAAATCCGTTTTTCGAGGAGCGATTTCAGTTCATTGATGCGTTCTAAAGAGTCCATAAATCCCAATCTTTTGTAGTCAATTCGTAATCAAGGCTACCTTCATTAGGCAAGCGTGTCAAACTTGACCCTGATTGCGTGATGCAATAAAGGTCGATCTCAATCACTGACGAGGCCAACTACAGCGACTAAGCGACAGGCGCAACTGCGTAAAGCGCCTGCTCAACTTCTTCCGTCAATTCTATGGGAATGAAGTAGCTGTTCGGAAAGAGGTAGTCTTCCTCTGACTCGTCAATGACGCGAATCAATTCGTGACCATGGATTTCAGCGCGGTAGATTCCACCGTCTGGAAAGCGTATTGTCGCAACGCCTATCAACTTCCTCCATCGTCCTTGCCCGTAGATCAGCGGCAAGCGGTCAATATCACGGATCGATTTGGCAATCGCAATGGTTTCAATTGCCTCGATTGGCCCAATTATCTCAAAGTCCTCCATTTACCCGAAATACCGCGCCAGTTCCTCCCGGTTCCGTTCCAGCCAGGCCACGTTGAGTGCGATGCGTTCCAGCGCCTGGCGGATCGTTCGCTCGGCGGCCGGCGTGGGATGCGCTTCAAAAAACCCGGCCACATCGTCCCGTTTGTCGTTGGTGGTGAACGAATTGGTGATGGCCACCAACCGCATCAATCCGAATCCGCCCCCGCCGTAGCGTCGGTCGAATTCGTCCCACTGCTCTTTCAGGAACTCCCAGGCCAAATCCCTGCCCTGGTTGTTGGCCGCCACTGCCGACACCACGAAAATGGTGTCCTGCAACCTCACGTCGTCGCTCAAAGACCTGTCCAGCGTCTCTCGCAAGAGGTCCTGCTGTTGGAACCGGGCCAATGACATCAACAGGCGGATCTTCTCTTCGTGCAACTCCGCCGCCCGCTCCAGCTCCCAAATCCGGTTGTACACGGTCTGGTCGCCTTCCTGCGCCACCAGGCTGAACACGACGCCCCGCAGGTCGGGACGTACGTTGGCCGCGTCCTTTTGGTACTCCCCAAAAAGATCCTGAGCTTGCGCAATCACAGTCGGGTCGCCGTAAACGCCGGCCTGGCTCAGCACGGTGGAGCGCAGGAGGGAATCCAGGTGTCCCTCCCCGGGTTGCGGTTCCCAACCCGAACGCCGGGCGGCCGGGGCGAACAGTCGCTGGCCGAATGCCCGGAAAGCGTCCAGGCAGGGTTCTTCGGCGATCAGCCCTTCGATCTCCCGCAAGTTCGTCGCCAGATCGCTCCATACCGAGGCGTCGCTTTCGTTTTGATACGCCTCTGCCAACGTCAGGAATCGCGTCACCGGCAGCAGCCCCCCCTTGGCGAGGGCGTAGGCGTCGTTCTGGATACCCAAACGGTCCGTGGCCGGCAGCGTCCGGTTCTCTATCACCGGGACCAGCCGCTCCCAATCCGCGTCCGTGTAGTTGACCCGATAAAACCCGGTTTGCTCCGGATTCACCTTGAACCAGTCCGGTTCCGACGGCGTTTCCACCGCAACCGTTCCTGCAGCCGCGTTGACCAGCGTGGCGGTAACCCCGGCTCCATCCGCCGCAACCGTCAGCGGAACCGGCCAAACCTGCTCCTCGTCGCCTCCGTCATCGGCGTCGCCCAACACCGAATCGAACACGAACCGTTCCTGCTTCACCTCCAGCGTGAGGCCGTTCTCCGTGGCTGTGGCCGCCACGTCCAGCACCGGGTAACCCATCTGGCCGGTCCAACTGCTCATAATGGTGTTTACCGGCTGGCCCGAAGACTCCTCCAGGGCGGTCCATAGGTCGGTGGTGCGGGCGTTGGCGTAGGAGTGGCGATTCAGGTAGATGTTCAATCCGGTTCGGAAACTGCTGGGCGTCAGGAAGTGCTCCAGCATACGCAGCACCGACCCGCCCTTGCTGTAGCTGATAGCATCAAACAGTTGACTCACTTCCGCCGGGTTCAGCACTTCTTGTTCAATTGGGTGCGAGTTTTTCAAACCGTCAAGGTTGAAGGCCCGGTTGGTATCCATGTTGACGAACTGGGTCCACATCGACCATTCGGGGAAAAGCCAGTCCACTGCTTTAGTGCCGACCCAGGTGGCGAAGCTTTCGTTGAGCCACAGGTCGTCCCACCACTCCATGGTTACGAGGTCGCCGAACCACATGTGCGCCATCTCGTGGGCGACCACTTCCGCCACCCTCTGCCGTGTCCCTGCCGACGAGTTGGCCGGATCAACCAACAAAGCAGTCTCACGGTAAGTTACGCAACCCCAGTTTTCCATGGCCCCCGCGGCAAAGTCGGGGATGGCCAGGTGATCCAGCTTGGGCAGCGGGTAGGGAATCCCGAAGTAGTCGTTGAAGAACGACAGCAGCTTGACCGAAGTATCCAGTGCAAACTGCCCCTGCTCTTCTTTGCCACGGGTCATCCATATCCCCACGACGGTGCCGTCCGCCGCTTCTTTTTCGATATGTGTGAGGTCTCCGATGACGAACGCCAACAGGTAGGTTGACATTACCGGCGTGGTATCAAACTTTACGGTTTTGATGCCCGGTGAATCTCCGGCCCGTTCTTCGATGATGGGGGTATTGGAAACTGTGGCCATTTCCTCAGGTACGTTCAAAGTCACCTGGAACGTGGCCTTCACCGCCGGCTCGTCCCAACAGGGCAACGCCCGGCGAGCGTCGGTTGCCTCAAATTGAGTGGTGGCCAGGTAGGCGGTTTCACCTTCCGGGTTGGCGTACTGGCTGCGATAAAACCCGCGCAGTTTGTCGTTCAATTCGCCGGTGAACTTCATGCGCAGGTGTGGGTTACCAGCCGACACTTCCGGAGGTGCCCCGGCCAGGGTAATCGTAGCCGTTTCCGCGTCCGCATTGTAAGAAATAGCCGAAGCTTCTTGTTCGTGCTCCCCGTTGTTATCCATCCAACTCAGCGATGCCGACTCGATGTCGATCTCAGCGCAATTCAGTAGGATTTCCTTCGTGCCGGGTTCCATCCTCAGGGTGATGTCCACCTTGCCCGCGAACGTGAAATCGTCGAAGTCAGGCGTCAAAGTCAGGTCATAATGAATGGGGCGGACATTGTCGGGCAGGACAACGGCTTCAGCGGACGGCATGGGGTATCCTCCGGGATTGCTGTGTATTCGGGAACGCCGCGCCAGTTTATCATAACGGCTGCCCCGGACACCCAACACCGGCGAGATTGAGCGCTCCCGGCGACCCCGCACGCATTCCACCTATCGCTTGTGCGCCGCCCGCGATTCGGGAATAATAGGCGCGGCCAAAATCGTTATGTTGACTCTGCCATAAGCGTCTGACGAACAGCCACACCGCGATAAGCTGGCGAACATGTTCGGTTCGACGGAGCAAAGGTCGAATGCACCACGAAGCATTGCTGTCCCTGGGACTATTGGTGATCGTCACCAAGCTTGCGGAGGGCGTTTTCCGCCGCTTTCGGCTGAATGCCATTGTGGCTTACGTAACCGCCGGATTATTGCTGGGGCCGGTCCTGGATTTAACCGGCGTCTGGTCAATTGACTCTTCCGGTCACCTGGAACTGCTGCTCACCCTCGGAGTGTTCATATTTTTCTTCCTGATCGGGCTCGACGAAATCGACATATCCAGCTTCGTGGCAACCCTCCGGGGGCACTATTTCCTGACTGCCGTGCTGTCGGTGATCCTGTCAATGAGCATTTCCATGCTGGTCACCACCGATTTTGTTTTCGATTTTGGACTCAGCTTGAACTTCTCAGAGGCGCTGGCGTTAGCTGGAGTTTTGTCGATGACCAGCCTCGGCATCGTAGCCAAGGTGCTCTCCGACGAAGGCCACCTCAAAGAGCCGCTTGGTTTGCAGATCTTTACCGTCGTGGTCATTGCCGAGTTGATCACTCTCCTCCTCATCGGGTTCAGCATCGGCGAACACGCTCACGAATTGTCCGTCACCGGCATCCTGATCCTGTTGGGAAAAATCGCGGGTTTCGCGGTGGTTTCGTGGTTATTGTCATCCCGCGTCCTTCCGCCTGTGGTCTCTCTGCTCCAGCGCCTGATTCAGGTGCCCCAGCTATCCCTCGGATTGCTCATCGGCATTCTGTTCCTGATGGTGTACGGGGCTGAGTTAATGGGCCTGCACGGCTCCCTGGGAGCGCTTCTGTTTGGCGCTGCGCTCTCTGGATTGTCCTACCAGGCCCGTCGCGAGATTATACCGGGGCTCCGCAGCGTCGCCGAAGGATTCTTCGTTCCACTGTTCTTCGCGTCTGCGGGACTGCATTTCAGCTTCTCGTTCGTAACTCTCAATCCGTGGGCGATGCTTGCGCTTGCGCTGGTTCCGCTCTTCGGCAACTTCATCGGAGCCTTCATCGGCGCATACGTGGCCCGTCTCACCGTTCCGTATGCGGTGGCATCCGGCCTTATGGGCAAGGGCGTGGCCGAAATCGCTCTACTATTGGTGCTGTGGGAAACCGGAACAATCGACGAGGCGGTGTTCTCGTTCCTGGTGCTGGTGATGTTCTGCTACATACTGTTTATGCCGCCGGTAATCACTTTCGCCGTCGGCCGCGCCAGCCGGAAACCGGATCTTCCCTCCCACCTTGACGATATCCCCACCGGTGTCATCGGCTTTGCGCTGGAGGACATCACCGTCGATGACATCCTGGATCGATCACGCCACCATCCCGACCCCTCCGTGACGGTACGCGAATTCACCGAGCGGTGGATCGTGCCCCATCAGCACGACTACGTGGTGGCGGATAAGGATGCTTTCGTGGGAATAGTGTCGCTGGAGATGTTGAGATACCTACCCAAGGCCGCGTGGGTAAGCACGCCTCTGGGCGACGTGTTGCGCCGCGGCTCCCCCATGGCTTCCCCCGACGACCACGTGGAAGACGTGCTGCACCGGATGTCCGAAAATTCCGTTTCGGTTATCCCCGTTGTGGAAGATGAAACCGACAAGTTCCTCGGCGCCGTCACCAGCAACGACATTGTCGAGTTGATGACCCTGGAAGCCACCGGCTCGCACTGAAAAGGCGGACCGGATACCAGTGCTATAATACTCGCGCCGTATCGGGATTCTTGGGCGCGCCGCCGCGTGGCCCCTGCTTGAGGAGGATAGAAATTGGCCCCCCGAACCATGTTCGAAAAAATCTGGGATGCCCACGTCGTGCACGAAGAACCGGGTCAGCCGTCGCTCATTTACATCGACCTGCACCTGGTCCATGAGGTAACGTCGCCCCAGGCGTTCGACGGCCTGCGCATGGCCGGCCGCAAAGTCCGACGGCCCGACCTGACCGTCGCAACCGCCGACCACAACACCCCCACCTGGGAACTTACCCGTCCCATCGAAGACCAGATTTCCAAGGCCCAGTTGGATGCTTTGGACCGCAACGCCGCCGACTTCGAACTGCCCTTCTACTACGATCGTTTCAGCGAGAACCAGGGCATCGTCCACGTCATAGGGCCGGACCTCGGTTACACCCTGCCCGGCAAGACCGTGGTGTGCGGCGACAGCCACACCTCCACCCACGGCGCTTTGGGCTGTTTCGCTGTCGGCATCGGCACCTCCGAAGTCGAGCACGTGCTGGCAACCCAGACCCTGCGCCAGTTCAAGCCGCGCACCATGGAAGTCCGCGTGGATGGCGAACTGCCCAACGGCGTATCCGCCAAGGACATCATCCTCGGAATCATCGGACACATGGGTGTCAACGGCGGCACGGGACACGTCATCGAATACACCGGCGAAGCCATCCGCAACCTGTCGATGGACGGACGCATGACCGTCTGCAACATGAGCATCGAGGGCGGCGCCCGCGCCGGGATGATCGCCCCTGACGAAACCACCTTTGAGTATGTTCGCACCCGGCCCTACGCCCCCAAGGGCGCGGAGCTTGAGGCGAGGATTGAGGAGTGGAAGGCGCTCCCTACGGATGCGGGGGCAACCTACGATAACACCATCGTCATCAGCGCCGCTGACCTGGCGCCCTTCGTTACCTGGGGCACCAAGCCCGACATGGTGGCGCAGATCACTGACCGTGTTCCCGACCCTGCCTCCTTCGAGACCACGGCTGAGCGGGAAGCCGCCGAGCGGGCACTGGAGTACATGGGCCTCGAACCCAACCAGCGCATCGAAGACATCAGGATCGACCGTGTTTTCCTCGGCGCTTGCACCAACGCCCGCATCGACGACCTGCGCGCTGCCGCCAGTGTCATCCGCGGCCGCCAGGTCAGCTCCGACGTTTACGCGATGGTCGTACCGGGTTCAGCGAGGGTCAAGGCCCAGGCCGAGGCGGAAGGACTCGACCAGGTGTTCAGAGACGCCGGGTTCGACTGGCGTGTGGCCGGCTGCTCTATGTGCCTCGGCATGAACCCCGACATTCTGGACCCAGGCCAGCGTTGCGCCTCCACCTCCAACCGAAACTTTGAGGGTCGGCAGGGCAGAGGTGGCCGCACCCACCTGGTCAGCCCCGAAATGGCCGCCGCCGCCGCCATCGCCGGTCACTTCGTGGACGTCCGCGACTTCTAGACCCCTCGTAACCCTCTCCCTCTCCCTTGATGGGAGAGGGGTTGGGGTGAGGGTGAACTTCCCAAATCAGAGGTAAAGACAAAATGGAACCCTTCGTCAAACTCGAAGGCGTCGTAGCCCCCCTGGACGCCGTAAATGTTGACACCGACATGATCATTCCCGCCGTGTACCTGAAGAGCATCGAGCGCACCGGCTTCGGCCAGTATCTGTTCGACCGTTACCGATACAACGACGACAGATCCGAGAACCCCGATTTTCTGCTCAACCAGGACGCTTACCGCAGCGCCAAAATCCTGGTGTCAGGCCCCAACTTCGGTTGCGGCTCTTCACGGGAACACGCTCCATGGGCGTTGGAAGACTACGGTATCCGCTGCATCATAGCGCCCAGTTTCGCCGACATCTTCTTCAACAACTGCTTCAAGAACGGCGTGTTGCCGCTCATCCTGCCCGAAGCCGACGTGCGCCGGATCATGGACAAGGCCAAGGACACCCCCGGGTTCGAGATCACCGTCGATCTGGAAGGCAAGCAAGTCCGCGACGGCGACGAGGAAATCGTAGTCGATTTCGAGGTGGACGAGTTCCGCCGCTACTGCCTGCTCAACGGCCTCGACGACATCGGCCTCACCCTCCAGCACGAGGACGCCATCGCCGCCTTCGAAGCCCGGCAAAACTGACTCAAGCGGCAAGCCTGGAATCTTGCAGGGGCGAATATTCATTCGCCCCTGCATTGTTATCAGTCAATCCCGAACCACTCACGCACCCGTTCCGCGTAGCCAGTATCATACCGCTGCATCCTGCCCTGCCTCACCTGCTCGTCCAGAGATGGCCGACGCACCCCGCGCGGCGTCAACGGCGCGTAGCCGATCACGTTGGATTCTTCCAGCGCCGCGATTTCTTGGTCCGTTTTACCCAGCAGCCCCGCGAGTATCTGCCGGTTGTGCTGACCCATGACCGGCGCCGCTAGGGGCGGATCCGCCGGCGTCTCAGACAGTTTCCAGGGCCGGCCGGCATAGGGCAGTGGCGGCATCCCCGTGTCCGCGTGATGCTCCACCACCTCGTAGAACCGCCGCGCCTTCAGGTGTTCGTTGAACAGGAGGTCTTCGCTGTCCATCACCGCGCCGGCGGCGACACCTTCGGCCTGCAACTTCGCCATTAACTCATGGTTGTCGTGGGCCCGGGTTTCAAACGCCAGCATCGTGTCCAACTCTTCCCGATGCCGTATTCGGCGCAGCACGTCGCTATACCGTTCGTCTGCCGCCCAGTCCGGCCGTTCCATCACACGACACAGCGCATACCACGCCTCATCGCTGTCGATGGCTATGGCAATCCAGCGGTCATCGCCGGCGCACGGATAGCACCCGTGCGGGGACATCGCCGGGTCTTCATTGCCCAGGCGTTCCTGCACCCGCCCGTTCACCGTCCAGTCCAACAGGGCCTCGGGTATGGTCGCGCTGCACGTCTGCGTCTGCGAAATATCTATGAACTGCCCCTGCCCCGTGTTCAGCCGGTGCATCAGGGCCAACATCACGGCGGCGACCGTATGCTCCCCGGCGGTATAGTCAGTGTACGGAATTTCCGACATCATTGGCCCGCCGCCTTTGTAGCCGGTCATGTAGGCCAGACCGGCCGCGCCTTCGGTGGCCGGCCCGGTGGCGCCAAAGTTCGCCCACGGGCCTTCAAATCCGTAGCCGGTTGACGACACCATGATTATGTCCGGTCGAATTTTTTTCAGGTCCTCGTATTCCAAACCGAAGTTTCGGATTACCCGCGGCGTGAAGTTCTCCGCGAACACGTCGGCGACAGAGATCAGGTTACGAAGCACCTCCCTCCCCTCGTCCCGGCTGAGGTCCAGCGTCAGCCCCAGTTTGTTGCGGTTCTGCTCGTAGAAATTGGCGCCCCGGTTCCAGAAATCCCCGTCCACGTCGTTGTGGTACAACGAGTCCGTGCGGTAGCTTTCCAACCGCTGCACCGACTCCAGGCGAATGACCTCCGCCCCCAGGTCTGCCATCCATTTCATCGCCGAAGGTATGGCGATCAGTTGCCCCATCTCGACGATACGCACACCCTGCAACGGTCCCGCCATATCAGATCACCTCCGATGCCGCCAGGAGAGCCTGTCCCCTCGCGTCGTAACCCAACGCGCCGAGTACCTCGCTGTTGTGCTGACCCAGGGACGGCGCGGTAGAGTTCACCGCCCAGGGCGACCCACTCATCAGGAAGGGCGCGCCTGGGAACATGATCTCGCCCAGTTCGGGATGCTTAACGGGCTGGTAGTAGTCCCGCGCTTGCATCTGCGGGTTATCCATGGTTTCGGCAGGTGAGTCAATCACCCCGTAGATGAACCGCTTTTCGTGCGCCGCATAAAAGATGTCCTGCTTCTGCTTGGTTGCGAAAATCTTGTCCAGTATCTCGCCCAAAGCCTCAGCGTTTTCCAGCCGCGCCGATGCGTTGTCGAACCTGGGATCATCCAACTCCGGCGCATCCAGGAAGTCCACCAGTATCTGCCAGTTCAATCCTGCGCCTATCCCCGGATTGGGCAGCACGTAGCCATCCGACACCGCTCGCAGCCGGGTCAGGTCGCCGGTGTGGTTGGGCTGCCGGCGACGCACCGCGCCCACGTAGGTGTAGTTGTTGGTAACATCCCGCAGCGCAGATGCGATGCTCTCCTGTATGGACACGTCCACCCGCTGCCCCAGCCCGGTGAGCCGCTGGTGGTACAGCGCCATCAGCGTCGCCGACGCCAGGTTGGTGCCCGCCTTGAACTGAGCCTGGTTCATCGCGTGCTTCAACGGCTCGCGGTCGTACGCCCCGAAAATGTACATCAGCCCGCCCAGGGCGTACTCAACAATCTCCGTTGCTCTGTAGTCCCGCCACGGTCCCGTCTGTCCGAAATTCGACACGGACGCTACTACTAATCGCGGGTTGTGCACACGAAGCGTTTCGTAATCCAGTCCCAGCGACGGCATGACCCTCGGCGCAAAATTCTCCACCACCGCGTCCGCGTCCGCCAACAGTTGCATCAGGATTCCTCTTCCTTCTTCCGATTTCAGATTGAGCGTGACGCTGCGCTTGTTGGTGTTCAGGTACAGGAACGGCAGGCTCTTATCCTGGTGCGGTTCGTCGTGGAAGAACGGCGGCAACCGGCGGCCTGGATCCCCGCCGGGCCTCTCGATCTTCAGAACGTCGGCCCCGAAATCGGCCAACAGCTTGGTGGCGTACGGGCCGGCGAAGTGGTGGGTCAGGTCGATCACCTTGACGCCGGACAAAGCTCCGCTGGTCAAATTCAAACTCCCTGATTGATTTGCTCAGTCATTCTAGCCCCGGAACCCGTCCGGCACAATCAACATCCTGCGATGCTATACTTTGGCGTATCCGAACGCCGGCCGTGAGCCTTATTCGCCGGCGCCGCAACCGAGGTTTTATCGTGCAGACCATTGACGCAATCGCAGAAATTTTGAAGCGGGAAGGTGTGCAATACCTGTCCTGCTTTCCAACTACGCCGGTCATAGAAGCCTGCGCCGCCGCCGGCATCCGTCCTGTCATCTGTCGCCAAGAGCGCGTGGGCGTGGGAATCGCCGACGGCTACAGCCGCGTCACCAACGGCCGGCCGCCCGGCGTGTTCGCCATGCAGTACGGCCCCGGGGCGGAGAACGCCTACTCCGGGGTGGCTACGTCATTCTCCGACTCCGTGCCCATCCTGCTGCTGCCTCTGGGGCACCCCCGCGAGCGCCAGGGTGTCTTCCCCATGTTCGACTCCATCGAGAGTTTCGCCAGCGTCACCAAGCACTTGGAACGGCTCAACCTGTCCGCCAGCACCAGCCAGGTGATGCGCCGAGCCGTCAACGCCCTCTATACCGGCCGGCCCGGCCCGGCCATGATCGAAATCCCTGCCGACGTGGCGCTGGAAGAGGTGTCCGAGGAAGCATTCTACTGGGGCGGCAACGTGCGCCGCTCCGCATCCCAGGCCGACCCGGGCGACGTTGAAGCCGCGGCCCGCGCCCTCTGCTCAGCCACTTACCCGGTCATTCACGCCGGGCAGGGCGTCATGTACGCCGAGGCTACCGACGAACTAGTGGAACTGGCTGAACTGCTGTCGGTCCCTGTTATGACAACGCTGCTCGGCAAGAGCGGTTTCCCAGAGCACCACCCTCTGGCGCTCGGCAGCGGGTCCGGCGTCATGTCGGGCACGGTGTATCACTTCATGCGCCGCGCCGACGTAATCTTCGGTGTGGGTTCCAGCTTCACCAAGCACGGTATGTCCATGAACCTGCCGGCAGGCCGCACCCTGATCCAGAACACCAACGACCCCCGCGACCTGAACAAGGACTACGACGTGCAGTTCCCCGTCATCGGCGACGCCAAGCTGGCGCTGCGCCAGATGATCGATGCGTGCCGCGAAATCGTCGGTGACAGCCGCCGCGACAACGCCGAAGTTACCGGGGAAATCGAGTCCGTCCGCAACGCCTGGCTCGCCGATTGGCGGCACAAGACCACCGACGCCGGCCCGTTGGTCAATCCCTACCGAGTAATCACCGACTTCCAGCAGGCTGTGCCCTCAAACGAAGCCATCATCACCCACGACTCCGGCAGCCCCCGCGACCAGATCACTCCTTTCTACCGCTCCGGCGGGCCTCGCACCTACCTCGGTTGGGGGAAATCCCACGGTCTCGGCACCGGCCTGGGCCTCGTTATTGGGGCGAAGCTCGCTGACCCTGAGAAGATGTGCGTCAACTTTATGGGCGATGCCGCCTTCGGCATGGTTGGCTTGGACTTCGAGACCGCCGTCCGCAGCGGCGCCCCTATCACCACCGTCGTCCTCAACAACTCTACGATGGCCGTGGAAACCGGGGCCATGCAGCGTTCCCACGAGCTATACAACACCCGCGACCTCGGCGGCAACTACGCCGATATGGGTCGCGCCATGGGTGGCTACGCCGAGCGCGTCACCGACCCCAACGAAATCATCCCCGCCTTCCAGCGCGCCCGTCGGCAGAACGAAGATGGCAACGCCGTATTGCTGGAATTCATCACTAACGAGGAGATCGACTATTCCCACAAGCGCGCGTTTTAGCAGTCCCCTCTCCCTCAGGTGCTGGTAGGGGTATGTAAAGTTCCGGTTACGGCAACTAGCGTAGGGGCGAATAATTATTCGCCCCTACACATTCTGTACTGCGGCGGCAAATATGACTCCCACCGACCCGTGCAAATCCACCGCCGACGCCGGCTTGAACTCCGGAGACGGGCCCGTTGCGTCTCACCTCACCCGCGCCAGAACTTTTCTTGTTATGAACCGCCCGGACGATGCCCTGGCAGAGCTCGACATAGCCATGCTCATCGAGTCCGACGATACAGCCGTGCGGACTTGCCGCGCAGAAGCGCTGTCTCGACTGCATCGCTGGCAAGCCGCCGCTGACGATCTGGACATTGCTTTACGCCTGAACCCGGATGACGCGGCGGCGTGGTTCCTGCGCGGCGTGGCCAACCTGGAGCTGGGCCTCTGGTCGCACGCCGAATCAGATTGCACCCGCGCCCTTACTCTCGACACCGGATGCGCCAGGGCCTGGCAAACCCGAGGCGTCGCACGTTATCGCCAGGGCTTCCTGAACGGCGCGGTTGCCGATTTCACACAATCCATATCGATCTCCGGTGACAACCCCGAAACTCTCTACCGGCGCGGCCTGGCTTTACGGGATGCCGGAGACAACCACCGGGCCATCGCCGATTTCACCGCCGCAATCAGGCTATTCGAGCGCTATACCGAAGCTTACGTAGCCCGCGGCAAGGCCCGCGCCAATCTGGGTGATCTGGCCGCCGCCCGCTCCGATTGGGCGGTAGCCGCCCAAATGCTGCACCAATCCCACTAACCTTCCCCGCTCATCCTGAGCCTGTCGAAGGATTATCATTCCAACATCCCATCCTCGTCATTCCCGCGAAAGCGGGACTCCAGCTGGAGGTTTCACTATGACCGAACTGCAATCCCGCTACCTGTTCATCGCCAGCATGGACATCGACCCTGACCGAGAAGCCCTGTTCAACGACGTGTACAACACGGAACACTGCCCGCTGCTCAATCAAACCCCCGGCGTTGTCGGCGTCACCCGCTACGAAACCCAACGGCTGGTGATGGCCATGGGCGGTGAAGTCCGAGAAATCGAGATACCCGGCACACCCAAGCACCACGCGGTGTACCAGATTGAAAGCCCCGACGTGCTCACCAGCCCCGAGTGGGCCGAAGCCGTTGACGCCGGCCGTTGGCCCGAACACGTGCGCCCCTACACCAAGAACCGCCGCCACGTCCTGATGAAACTCACCTACCCGGAATCCTGATGAATCGCTCCCTCTCACTATTGCGGGAGAGGGTTGGGGTGAGGGGAACTAGTCCACCAGGGCTGCCTCGATCCGGTTTGCCCGGGGCTTCAGCACGGCGTAAAGAGCGTTATTCACCGGTGTCGGCACTCCGTATTGTTGGCCCATTCGTATTACGGTGCCGGTCAGCCCTTCCAGCTCCACCGGACGGTTTTCCGCGAAATCCTTTGCCAGCGACGCCATGCCGGTGGCCGGGAAGTTGTCCAGCGCGTTCATGGACCATTCCAGCGAGTCGGGTTCCAACGGCGCGCCGGAAGCCTCGCCCACTGCCAATGCCTCAGCAATCGCCGCCTCAATCGCAGCGCGCGTTGCCGGCACGGTGCGCAACTCGCCATACGTGCATCCGCTGGCCGCACACACACCGGCGGAACCTGACAGGTAGGCAAACTTCTTCCAGAGCATCCCAGTCATGTTTTCCAGCAACTCCACCCGCCAATTAGCCCCCCGGAACACCTCCAGTAGCCGCTCGCCCCGCTCCGTTATGCCGGGGGTCCGCTCGCCGAAAGACGCGGCCCCCGGCCCGCCTTGAGTCACGAACCCCGGTTCGCTGATTCGACCTTCCAGGTACGCCGAACCGATCATTACGCGCTCAGGACCGTACACATCCGCCAGCCGATCCCCGTTGTCTATCCCGTTTTGCAGCGTTAGGACGATGGTGTCGGGGCCCACCATCGGCGCGATAGCATGGATGGCGTCATCGTTGTGGTACATCTTGACCACGAACAGGACCAGCTCCTGCGCGCCGACTTCGCTGGGTTTATCCGTGGCGTTTCCGGGCACGGTGAAGTCGCCGTCGTTCGTGCTGGTGACCCGCAGCCCGTTGCGTCGCATCGCGTCCAGGTGCGCGCCCCGGGCGATGAACGTCACGTTGTGCCCGGAGCGGGCCAGCAGTCCTCCAAAATATCCCCCGACGCCGCCGGCGCCCATCACTGCAATCTCCATCAGCCTATCCCTCCATAGACTCCACCGGGGAGTCAAACTGCTCCCGAAGGTCCCTTTTCATCACCTTGCCCATCACGTTGCGCGGCAGTTCGTCAACGAATGCAACCGACCTGGGGCGTTTGAATCCTGCCAGACGATCCCGGCAGAATTCAATCAAATCCCCCTCCCCTACCGATTCGTGGTTGCGTACCACCACCGCCAGGACTTCCTCGCCCCATTCCAGGTCCTGTATCCCGATCACCGCCGCCTCGGAAACCCCGGGATGCTCGGCCAGGGTTTGCTCCACCTCTTCCGGCGAGATCATTTCCCCACCGCGCTTGATGAAATCGCGGGCGCGCCCCGCCAAGTAGATGTACCCGTCGCCATCCTGCCAGGCGAGATCGCCGGTGTAGAGCCATCCGGAGCGGATGGTATCGCCGGTAGCCTCGGCCTGGCCCCAGTATCCGGTCATCATCCGAGGCCCGCGCGCCACAATTTCCCCGACTTCGCCGTCCGACACCGGCGCCCCTTCCTCGGAAACAATCATCACTTCCACGTCGTCCAGGGGTTTGCCGATGGAGGTCAGTCGCCGCAGTTTGGTTTCCACTTCCTCCGGAGTTCCGGTCATCACGTGGTCGTCGGGGGGAAGCATGGTAATGGTGGACGCGGTTTCCGTCTGCCCGAATGCGTTGATGAACCTCGTGTCGGGGAATTTCCCGATTGCGTCCCTGATCACCGGTAGCGGCATCGGCGCGGCCCCATAGGTGATGACTCCCAGAGATGAGAGATCGTAGTCCAGGAAATTCGGATGGTCCATCACCCGTTTCAGCATAGTCGGCACCAGCATCGCTCGGTTCACTCGGTGCTCGACCACCAGGGACATCCACTCCTCCTCGTCAAATTGCGGCATGACGACGAGTGTGCGGCCCCCGAACACTGCGGCTAAAGCGGCTTGCAGCCCGGCAACGTGGTACATCGGAACGGTGAGCAGGTTGGTTTCCGCCACATCCGGGTCGGCAGGTTCCACGTTGGTCAGCAGGAAGGTGGCAAAGCTGTCATGGGTCAGCTGCGCTCCCTTTGGGATGCTGGTGGTGCCCGACGTGAACATGATGACCGTGGTTGCGTCCTCATCGTCTTCCGGGAATTGCAATTGCTCGGCATCGCCGCCGGCCAGCAATTCTTCATAGGTTTGCATCCCTCCCGCCGCCGTCCGGTCCAGAACTACGATGTGATCGTCGGACAACGTTCCACCGGAAACTAGCGGCAGGTAACGTTCGCCCAGAAACAGGAAGCTCGGATCCACGATTCCCAGCATCGTCGCCAACTCATCCTCTTTGGCCCGAAAGTTGATCGGCACGTACACCGCATCCAGTTGCGCCGTCGCAAAGTAGATCTCCACCAGGTGGTGGCAGTTGGTCTGCATGGCCGCCACCCGGTCGCCTTTCCCAACACCCAGTTCCGACATGGCATTGGCGAGGCGGTTGACCCGTTCATGCAACTTCTCAAAGCTGAAGCGTTGCCCGTCGAATACGATTGCGGTCCGGTCGGGAACGATTGCCGACGCGATCATCAGAATTTCAGTAGTATTCATCCTGTCTCCGGTTGGCGGTTAATCTCCATTGTCGCCGCCGCCAGTCTTCTTTCCAGTTCCAATGCCCCATCAAGTGGCAAATCAGCGCCTTCCCGCAAAGCCGTCCGCAGGGCAGCAGACAAGACGACGGGCATTTCCGCCAGCCGCGCAGCGACATCCCAAGCGCAATGCAACAGGTCCCGCGCAGGGACGGTGCGGTTCAACAGGCCCATTTGCATCGCTTCAAATGCGTCCAACCGCCGGCCCGTGAGCAACAGATCCAGCGCTCTTGATGGCCCGGCGTAGCGTGGCAACGTCTGTGAACCGCCGGCCGCCGGTATCATGCCAAGATGCGCTTCCGGCATGGCGAAAACCGTGTCCTCCGTGGCTATCCTGATATCGGCCAGCAATGCTATCTCCAATCCCGACCCAATGCAGTACCCATGGGCCGCTACTACGGTCGGTTTGGTCAGGTCGATCAATTGCCCCCAAACGTCTCTCTGCCAACGCACGTTGCGCGCAATCACCTGGGAAGGAGCCGTGCCGAACTCGCTCAGGTCTGCTCCGGCGCAGAACGCCCGGCCTTGCCCGCTGATCAGAACCGACTGTACTTCTGAATCCTCCGCAGCCGCGCCCAGCGCCTGGGCGAAGTCGTCCCTCATTGCAACCGAGTAGGCGTTCAATTGTCGTGGCCGGTTCAACGACAAGTGGGCAACGCCACGACTCTTCTCGTAGATGATGGTTGAGAAAGATGCCACGATCGCGTTCCCATTCAGTCCAGCGGTATGGCCCGCCGGATCATCTCATCCAAGTCCACCTCGGTGCTCTGGGCGCCAATTTCGTGCAGGACATTGGCGTCGCTAACGGAAAAGGTCAGCAGGTCATGCTGCTCTGCCACCTTTTCCACCTGAGGCCGGCGGATGTGCCAGTCGTGATGGAAATTCCCAACTTCGATCCCGTGTACCCCCTCCTCGATCACCACGTTGGGCGTGTAGTACCCGGGATGGCAGTAGTTCCGGAACAATCTCCCTCCGGGCAGGTACAGTTCCACGCAGTGGTATCCGTCGAACGGGCTGCTTGCCGGGCGGACGTCAATCTCGCGTCCCGGAATGATCAGGACCTGTTCCGGGAAATGTCGTTCCACGACCCGGTGCAATTCCACTCCCCAGTCTATACGCCAACGGTCGGTCACACCAATGCCATCCAAACCCGCCTCCCGGATCTGCGCGATCACCGTCTCGGCGATTTCAGGCGTCGGCGGCTGAAAACCAAACATTTCGCCGACGTGGGTGTGTAGATCCAAACGAACCTTCATAATCACCTTAAGCTATCGTCCCAATGATACCTGGCGTCCAATGATGCCTAGCTCCCGACGAACCGGGGCAGGCGTTTCTCAGCGAACGAATGTAGCCCTTCGGCCCGATCCTCTGTGCTGTGCAGAATGACGCTGAGGTCGGCCTCAAGCCGAAGCCCTTGCGTCATCGATAGATCTCCCGAAGCCCAAACCGCTTCTTTGGCGTACCTGCTGGCGATCGGCGCTGCCGATGCGACCTGTTGCGCAAGTTCCTCTGCCGCGCGCTCCAACTCTTCCTCCGGCGCGACGCGGTTCACCAAGCCTGCCGCCAGCGCTTCCTTAGCGGAGAGCGTTCGTCCGGTGAACAGCATATCGCGCGCCATGCCGGGCCCAACCAACCGCGGCAAGCGCTGGGTTCCGCCATCGTAGGGGAACCCGCAATCCAACAGGCTGCCGATCCCCAGACGGGCAGTGTCCGCGGCGATTCGGAGGTCCGCGCCCATGGCGATTTCCAGGCCATGCGCCAGTGCGTCGCCGTTCAGCACCGCAATGGTCGGCGTCGAGAGTCTTGCGATTGCAGCGGCGGCGCCCATGCGGGCCATCCAATCCATTCGGTACGACATCGCAGTGGCGGCTACTTCCGCCGATGGCTGCAACCGTCCCGTTGCAAACACGTCACCGGATCCTGTAATGGTAACTACTCGAACCGAATCCTCAAAGAGCAGTTCGTCGCAGCAATCTCGCAACTCGGCAGCCGTGTCCTCGTCGAGGGTGTATCCCAAGCTCGGCAACGGCAAGCGGATTGCTGCGCGAAACTCGCTGAGCTCACAACTGATTTTACGGTATCTCATTTTGAGGCTGCTTTATCGCTGCGTGAAATTCGGTTAAAATGCGTTCGGTTTTCGGAAGCGCCCATGACGTTCAGCAAATTATACGATACTCCCGCCGCTGCCGTTGCGGATATTCCCGACAGCGCGACTTTGCTCATCGGTGGCGCAACACGCAGCAGCGAACCAGCCGCGCTGCTCGCCGCCTTGCTGACCACCGGCGTCCGCGATTTAACCTGCGTCTGCGATTTCGCCGATTGGTATGGCTCCGAAGGTATCCTGCAACTGGCCCGCGCCGAGCGTATCTCCAGAGTCATCTCCCCTTATCCATTCGTCGGCGAAAGTAGCGGCGTAATTCGGAAGCAATGGCAGGCCGGTGCGCTGGACGTTGAAATTGTACCGCAAGGCACATTGGCCGAGCGTCTCCGTGCTGCCGGAGCCGGCATCGGCGGCGTATTCGTCCCAGTGGGATTGGGCACGCGCTTTGCTGAAGGCAGGGAAACGCGCGTCATCAACGGTGTGGAGTGCGCTTTGGAATCTCCGCTGCGCGCCGACTTCTCCTTAATACGAGCCGCCCGCGCCGATACCCTGGGCAATCTCACGTATCAGGGCGCGCAGCGCGGCTGGAACGCCGTCATGGCCCCTGCCGCTCGCATTGCCATCGCCGAAGCTGACACCGTCGGAGAACCCGGAACGATTGACCCCGAACTGGTCATCACCCCCGGCATCTATGTCAACCGCGTCGTACATGCCCCCCCACCCGGTGAGCAAGTCTGAACCATGCCTCCTGCAAAGTTGGACGCACAGGCAATGGCCCGCCGAGCCGCCGGCGCAATCTCGCCCGGCAACGTTGTTGCCGTTGACTCGGGCCTGCCGTCGCTGGTTCCGGATGTGATGCCGCCTGAACTGGGCGCATGGTTCCTCCGCAACAACGGAATGCTGAATGACCTTCCGCTGAGCTTGGCTGACGCCGCCGCCGTAACCCGGGGCGGTTACGTGAACCTCGCAGTGGTCAATGCCGCCCAGGTTGACGCTGCCGGCAGCTTCGCCGGGTCGTCGTCCGCAACTCATCCTGGACTGTTCCCGCCAGGCAATTGCGTTGACTTGGGATCCGGCGGACGCCGGGTAATCGCCATGCTGCCTCACACTGACGAAAACCGCGCCCCCAGAATCGTCAGTGCGCTATCCACACCACCCGACGGCGTAGGCCGCGTCAATACCATAATCACCGATGCAGCCGTGATTGACGTTGACAGTGACGGTCTCACACTCACCGAGGTAGCACCCGGATGGTCGGCGGACGACGTGCGGGGAATTACCGGTGCGACTTTGTCCATTTCTCCGGAACTGCGAGAGATGGATTTTTCGCCGCCTACCGGCGTCCCCCTGAGCAAAGTCTATCCCGACGGAGCATCTTCCATTGCCGACCTGCCGGACGGCGCAACCGTGTTCATCGACGGTTTCGGAGGACCCGGCGGCATGGCCCACTACCTACTGATTTCCCTGCGCGACCGGGGCAGCCGCGGACTTACCCTCGTCAGCAACACAGCCGGCATCGCCCGTGTCGTGAGCTTCGGCACGCCGCCGGGACGCACCGCAATCGACCACAGCGTGCTTATTGAAAACGGCCAGGTTGCCAAAGCCATCGCTTCGTTCCCGGTTTCTCCTTCTGTATCTCGCCCGTCGGAGTTCGAACTGGCCTACCGTCGCGGTGAGGTTGACCTTGAGTTGGTGCCTCAGGGCACTCTGGCCGAGCGGCTGCGGGCCGGCGGCGCTGGTATCCACGCTTTCTACACGCCGACGGGTGCCGGTACGCTGATCGCCGAAGGGAAAGAAAGCCGCAACATCGATGGCCGCAACTACATCCTTGAATACGGCCTCCGCGCCGACTTCGCCATCATCCGGGCCCACAAAGCCGACACCAACGGCAATCTGGTGTATCGAGGAACCTCCCGCAACTTCAACGCCGTCATGGCCCCTGCTGCTCGAATAACCGTCGTTGAGGTAGATGAAATCGTTGAGCCAGTTCAACTGGACCCCGAGGAAATCGTAACGCCGGGCGTCTTCGTACAGCGCATCGTCAAACGGCCCGACGGATTCACCGGGTATGAATAGAGGGAGGTCAAACGCATGACCACCGACAAAGAGCGTCTTGACCGCGCCATCATTGCCATGCGGGTCGCCAGAGAGCTGCCGCCCGGTGCAACCGTGAACTTGGGCATCGGCATCCCCACGCTGGTTTCCATGTTCGTTGCCGACGACAGCATCGTCTTCTATCACAGCGAGAGCGGTGTGCTGAATTGCGGCCCGCTGGCTGAGGACGGCAACGAAGACATTGATCTCATCAATGCCGGTGGACAGTTCCTTGAACCCGTGCCCGGTATGGCCTATTTCTCATCCGCGGACGCTTTTGCGATGATTCGTGGCGGACACGTGGACGTTACCATCCTGGGCGCGCACCAGGTATCGGCCTCCGGAGACCTCTCCAACTGGATGCTGCCGGACCGCGGGGTCGGCAACATCGGCGGCGCGATGGACCTTGCCGCCGGCGCCGAAAAGGTCATCGTTGCCATGGAGCACAACGACCGCAACGGCAACCCGAAAGTCGTGGAAGAGTGCAGTTTCCCGCTCACCGGCAAAGGATGCGTGTCGCTGGTGGTAACCGATGTCGCGGTGTTGGAACCAACACCCGATGGCATGGTACTGCGCGAAGCGGCCCCCGGCTGGACTCCCGATGACGTACAGGAAATAACCGGAACGACGTTAATCATTCCCGAAAATGTGACCGAGTACGAAGTCTAGATCGGCCCTTGCGCGATACCGGGAATTGCGCTAGCATTTTTACCGTATTCATCCCGTGTTTGAGGGCGATCCGCCCTGCGTTTTCGTCAACGAAAGGAGTCTTTTCACGATGTTCAACCCCATCGCGTTCCTGAAGCCCCGCGCGGCTCACGCCCACTGCGACATCCCTTGCGGAATCTACGATCCATTAGTCGCCAAGATGGCCGCCCAGACCGTGCAGAAGATGGTCCTGCGGATGCAGAACCTTGAGGCGCCCCAGCCTGGCGCGCCCGCCGGCGAGCGGCAGGCTTTCGCCAACACTTTCTCCCGCTACGTAACCGTCAAGGAAGAGCACGCCGAGAAGTGCAAGGAAGAGCTGCGCATCCTGTGGGCCGACTACGCCTGGCCCAACACCGACGCCAACGAAATCGCCGCGAAGTTCAACTCGGCCCTCAAGCTGGCTGGCCAGTGCAAGCAGACCGTCAGCATGGACAACGCTGAGGCTCTGGTTGCCGCGTGCGACGACATCGCCACCGCTTTCTGGGCCACCAAGAACGTCGAATACAGCGACCCCAACGCCGCCGCCCGCTACGGCACCTAGGCCCCAACCGGAAACGTCATTCCGGCGAAAGCCGTAATCCAGTAGGGGCGAATAATAATTCGCCCCTACGTTCTTACAGGTACGTAGGCGCCGTTTTCCCGTATCATAGCCAGAAACGCCTCGCCATAGCGCTCCAGCTTGGCTGGGCCTACGCCCGACACCTGTAGCATCGCTTGTGGGCCGGCCGGTTTGGCCGCCGCCAATTCTCGCAAAGTCGCGTCGCTGAACACCACGAACGCCGGCACCCCTTCTTGATCGGCGATCCTTCTCCGCAACGCGCGCAGCTGTTCAAACAGTCCGGCATCATAGTCCGCTTGTACGGCCCCGCTTTCCCGGGGCGGTTTTCGACGGGGAGTTGCTTGATCTACCCGCATATCCAGCGTCAAACTGTCCCGACTCCGCAGCCACACCCGCCCCGCAGCTGTCACCCTGACGGTGGGATACTCCCCGCTCGCACGCTCCAGCAATCCGCGCCCTACCAGTCCGTTGGCAATATCCCGCAGGGCATTGCGGTCGTGATCATCAACGATGCCGTACACGCTCAATTTGTCGTGGCCTAACTCTCGAATACGCTGCGCTTTGCTGCCCAGCAGCACGTTGATGACGTGGGCGATGCCGAACCGCTCGCCGGTGCGAATCACCGCCGACAGGACCTTTTGCGCCACTGTGGTAACGTCCACCGATTGACGTTCCGACAGGCAAGTATCGCAGTTGCTGCACGAATCCCCGGCCATCGATTCACCGAAGTAGGCCAGCAGGTACTTGCGACGGCAGGTACTAAGCCGTCCGTACTCCACCATCTGCTGTAACTGCCGTTCCGCCGACCCGCGGGCATCGCCGGTCATCTGCTGAATAAAGTATTCTTGCTTGGCCCGGTCGCCCTCCGAAAAGAACAGCACGCAGTCGCTGGGGAGCCCGTCGCGCCCGGCCCGTCCGGTCTCCTGGTAATATCCTTCCACAGACTTGGGCAGGGCGTAGTGAACCACCAGGCGGATGTCGGGCTTGTCGATGCCCATACCGAAGGCGATAGTAGCGGCGACAATAGGTACTTGGCCGTCTATGAAGCGTTCCTGAGTGACGCGCCTGGTTTCGGCGTCCAGGCCGGCGTGATAGGCCACCGCCGGATGGCCGGCAGCAGTCAACCCTTCCGCTATTTCCTCCGTTTCCCTGCGGGAAAAGCAATAGACAATTGCGGACTGCCCTCGCCGTTCGTCCAGCAAACCGACCAGCGCACTCCATGCGCTTTGCCGCGGTTGCACCCGGTAAGTCAGATTGCTGCGATCAAAGCCGGACACGAACCTGGGACAATCACCCAGCCGTAGCTGCTGAACTATGTCGTCCCGCACCCGCTCCGTAGCCGTGGCGGTCAAAGCCATCACCGGCGTTTTGGGAAACTGCGTCCGTAACTCAGATAAGGTGCGGTAGTCGGGGCGAAAATCGTGCCCCCATTCGCTGATGCAGTGGGCTTCGTCAATGGCAATCAGGCGCGGGTCCAGCGTCCCAAGAAACCGGCGAAAACCCGGCACACTGACCCGTTCCGGCGCGACGTACAGCAGGTTGACCTGTCCGGCCAGCGCAAGGCGCTCCACGGCGGCAGCGGTTACGTTGTCCAGGCTGCTGTTAAGGAACTCGGCGGCGATGCCGTTAGCTCTCAGACCGTCAA
Organism: Dehalococcoidia bacterium; assembly: GCA_965207025.1. GTDB lineage: Bacteria > Chloroflexota > Dehalococcoidia > Lucifugimonadales > UBA3495 > Bin87. Next base: position 1,211,592 of record OZ242258.1, read on the forward strand.
CCTGGTCCTTCATAAGCGCAATCAGCGGCGACACCACCAAGGTCAGGCCACCTTGTGCCAACGCCGGCAACTGATAGCACAGCGACTTGCCCCCGCCCGTGGGCATGACCACCAAGCTGTGCCGCCCGGCCAACGCGTTGGAGATTATGGCCTCCTGCCCCGGTCGGAACTCGTCGTAACCGAAATGCCGTTTCAGCAGGTTGTTCAAATTTGCGTTTGCCATAGATAAATACGTAGGGGCGAATAATTATTCGCCCCTACCAGCGCACGAATGCCAAAGGCTATCCTATCGCCGTTAGCGCGTCGCCAACGGCCACAATCGTTCGGTCAATGTCGGCGTCGGTGTGGGCGATGGACACGAACCCGGCCTCGAACTGAGACGGCGCAATGTACACGCCTCGCTCCAACAGCCCGTGCATATACCGCCCGTAAGCCGCGGTGTCCGACTGCTCAACCTGCGCCAGGACGGACACCGGCCCGGCGTTGAAAAACCCGGTGAACATCGATGCCACCCGGTTAATCGTGGATGGTATCTCCACCCTGGCGAAAGCCGCGCTGACGCCGTCGGTGAGTCGTACTGCCGTCGCCTCCAGCTGTTCGTACACGCCAGGGCGTTGCAGTTCGGTGAGCGTGGCGACACCGGCAGCTACTGCCAGAGGGTTGCCGGAAAGGGTGCCGGCCTGGTACATGGGGCCGAGAGGAGCCACCTGCTGCATCACATCATCTCGTCCACCGTAAGCGCCCACCGGCAGACCGCCGCCGATAATTTTGCCCATGGTTGTTATGTCCGGTGTGATGCCGAACAGTGTCTGGGCGCCGCCATACGCCACACGGAACCCGGTGATCACCTCGTCGAATATGAGCAAGGCGCCGTGAGAGTCAGTTACGCTGCGCAGTCCTTCCAGGAAGCCGTTGTCTGGCGGCACGACTCCCATATTGCCGGCGACGGGTTCCACGATGACGGCTGCTACGTCATCGGGCCAGGCGTCGAACAAGCCCTGCACCGATGCCAGGTCGTTATAAGTCGCGATCAACGTTTCGGCTGCATAGGCCTCGGGAACCCCAGCGCTGGTGGGCACACCGTGAGTGAGTGCGCCGGAACCGGCGGCGACCAGCAGGCCGTCAGCATGACCGTGATAGTTTCCGGCAAACTTGACGATCTTGGAGCGTCCGGTGTAGGCGCGGGCCAGACGCAATGCGGTCATGCAGGCTTCGGTGCCGGAGTTGACCAACCGCACCGAATCCACCGACGGCAGCGCCGCGCAGATCAGCTCGGCGAGTTGAACTTCCTGCTCCACGGGCGCGCCGAAGGATGTGCCGTCTGACGCTGCTCGTTGAACGGCCTCAACGACGGCAGGATGGGCGTGGCCCAGCGCTAATGGTCCCCAGGATCCCAGGTAGTCGATGTATTCGTTGCCGTCAACGTCCCAAACGCGCGCGCCGTTCCCCCTGGCGATGAACGGCGGCGTGCCCTCCACAGCGCGGAATGACCGCACCGGGCTGTTGACGCCACCGGGAATCACCCGCTGCGCTCGCTCAAAAAGCTGCTGAGATTTATCTTGCTCCATGTCTTTAGGCCCTCCCCGCGGCCGATGTTAGTCCTCTCCTCGCAACCACCGTGCCACTTCTTTCGCGTGGTAGGAGATGATGATGTCGGCGCCGGCTCGACGCATGGCGGTGAGCAGTTCCATCGTAACCGGTTGTTCGTCGATCCAACCGGCGCGGGAGGCGGCCTTGACCATCGAATATTCCCCGCTCACGTTATAGGCGGCCAGCGGGTAGTCGTAGCGTTCTCTGGCTTCTTTGATGACGTCCATGTAGGCCATGGCCGGCTTCACCATCACGATGTCAGCGCCCTCGGCGATGTCGGATTCTATCTCGCGCATGGCCATGCGGCGGTTGGCCGGGTCCATCTGGTAGCTGCGGCGATCTCCGAACTGTGGCGTGGAGTCAGCGGCCACGCGGAACGGCCCGTAGAACGACGAGGCGTATTTTGCGGCGTAGCCCATAATAGGGGTGTCTTCATAGCCGTGCGCGTCCAGCGTCTCACGAATCGCGCGAACCTGCCCGTCCATCATGGATGACGGGGCGACCATGTCGGCCCCTGCCTGAACCTGGGTCAGCGCCGATCGAGCCAGTAATTCCAGGGTAACGTCGTTGTCGATTTTTTCGCCGTTGATGACGCCGCAATGGCCGTGGTCGGTGTACTCACACAAGCACACGTCGCCGATCACCGTTAGTCCCGGGGCCCGCTCCTTGATGGTGCGTGTGGCTTCCTGGATTATGCCCTCGGGATCGTAGGCCCCGCTGCCCACCGCATCTTTCTCGGACGGCAGGCCGAAGAGCAGGACTGACGGGATGCCCAGTTCCACCACCTCGTCTATTTCCTCGTTCAGTCGGTCAATGGAGGTGTGATAGCAGCCCGGCATCGGCTCGATCTCCTCTCGGATATTCTCGCCGTGGGTGACGAACATGGGGTAGATGAAATTGGCGGCGTTGATGCGCGTTTCACGCACCATGTCGCGCACCGACGCTTTCTCGCGCAGGCGGCGCATACGCAGATCAGGATGCTTCAGCATGTCGTCCCTCCGTCTGGCTGGCCATGCTATCAACAGCATTCCCGGGGAAATAGTTCGCCAGGGCATCGGCCAACCCTTCAACATTGTGTTCGGTGGCCATAATGTCCACCGTCAGGCCTAATTCTTGTGCGGTAGCGGCGGTGATCGGCCCTATGCAGCCGATCAGGCAATCGTCCAGCAGGTAGCGATTATTCCCCAGTATGTCCAACAGATTGCGCACAGTAGAGGAACTGGTGAACGTTACCACATCTATCCCGCGTTGGAACGCTTCCAAGGCACGTTCCTCGATTCCGATTGGTCGTCTGTTGGTATATGCGGGAACGCTATGCACGGCAGCTCCCATACCGGCCAATCCCGATGCCAGCGCATCGCGGCCGATGGCGGAGCCGGGCAGCAGCGCGTGAGTACCAGTCCAATCCAGTCCGGACAACTCCGCAATCACCTCTTCCGAAACGGAGCGTCTGGGTACGAAATCAGGCTCGATGCCCCGGTTGCGCAACGCCTGTCCGGTGGCCGGTCCGATGGACCCTACCGTAGCGCCGGCGAAGTATCGGGCATCCATACCCAATGAACGCAGGCGTTGCCAAACATAGTCAACGGCGTTGACACTGGCGAATATCACCCAACGACCGGGCTCCCCAGCAGTTTCCTGGAGCGCCTGGTCAAGCTCGGAGTAATCATCCAGGGGACCGATTTCGATGGAAGGCAATTCCACCGAGTCCGCCCCCAACTCCGATAGCATTTCGATCAATCGAGACGACTGGGTGCGGGAACGGGTGACCAAGACCCTCTTGCCCCAGAGAGGGCGTTGGTCGAACCAGGCGATTTCCCGTCGCAACGCGGCGACCTGCCCGATGATCACGATTACCGGAGCAGCGATGCCTGCCTGCCTGCCGAGCTCCACGATATGGTCGAGGCTGCCGGTTACAGCGCGCTGGCGGCTCCAAGTGCCCCATTGTACCAATGCTACCGGTGTGCTCCCCACCATACCGTTAGCCAGTAGCGTTTCGACGATTCCGGGCAGGGTTGCCCAACCCATGAGCGCGACTAGCGTTCCGCCGGTTCGCGCCAGGGCTGCCCAGTCAGTGCTGGTCTTGCCCTTGGTGGGATCCTCACTTCCGGTCACGATGGTAACGGAGGTTGAGATTCCGCGATGGGTCACGGGAATACCCGCATAAGCGGCGGCGGCGATAGCCGAAGTTACGCCCGGCACGACCTCAAACAGGACGCCCGCGGCGGCTAGCTCCTGCGCTTCCTCGCCGCCGCGTCCAAACACGAATGGGTCTCCCCCCTTCAGCCGAACGACGGTCTTTCCGGCCAAACCTTCAGCCACCAGCAGGTCGTTGATCTCAAACTGGCGCAGTGCTTGGCGTCCGCGTTCCTTGCCGACAAAAACCCTTTCCGCATTGGGCGCCAATTCGAGCAACGACGGGTCCAGAAGGCGGTCATAGACCACGACATCGGCAAAACCCAGCACACGCTCGCCCCTGCGGGTGAGGAGGCCCGGATCGCCGGGCCCGGCTCCGACCAAGTAAACCTTGCCTGCCGCCATGATTGAAACCGCTAACCGTTCAGCAACGCTGCCGCGCCCTGCGCTCGCAAGGATTCCCAGGCCGATTTGGCCGCGTCCGTCGGCGCCGAGGTGCTGCCACTCGAGACCGTGCGGTAGGTTTGCGCGCCGTCCGAAGAACCGATGAATGCGTTGAGCAGGAGATGATCGGATGCCGAATCCGCGCTGGCGTAGGCTCCAACCGGCACCTGGCAGCCACCGCCCAATTCTTCAAGGAACGCGCGCTCCGCTTTAACCTCTGCGGCGGTCACGGCATGGTCAATGGAAGACATTATCTCGATCATCCATTCATCGTCCGCGCGGATTTCCACCGCCATGGCGCCCTGACCGGGAGGTGGCACGAACTGTTCCGGGGCGAGGAATTCCGTAATCACACCGTCAAGTCCCATGCGAAGCAGGCCGGCAGCGGCCAGGATAGTTCCATCGCATTCCTCGCCGGCCGCTTTGCGGAGGCGCGTGTCCACATTGCCGCGAATAGGGATGATTTCCAGGTCCGAGCGGTGTTCCGCGATTTGGGCCGCCCGGCGAGGGCTGCTGGTGCCGATACGGGTTCCGGCGGGGAGGTCGGCAAGTTTGGCTCCCAGGTGAGATACCAGAACGTCCCTGGGATCTGCCCGTTCGAGGACAGCCCCAATCGCCATGTCGTCGGGTAACGCCGTTGGCATATCTTTGAGGCTGTGAACCGCCATGTCGATGTCGCCCATCTCCAGGCGCAGCTCGATTTCCTTGACGAAAACACCCAGCCCCATGCCAGCCAGCGTTGCGGTCTGGTTAGCATCGCCCCGGGTGGTAACGATGACGACCTCGAACTCCAGGCCGGGGTGGGCTTCCCGCAGCGCCGCCAGCGTGAGATCAGTTTGAATCAGGGCGAGCCGGCTGCCGCGGGTACCAACCCGGACCACGGGTCGGATGCCGTTAGCGGCGGCCACGGCGCCTACCGTTGGGGAAGTCGTCTCCGAACATCCGCAATGCGGCGGGAAGGATTGTCGTGCTGTCCGCAGACCGCAATTCCGCCGTTGGTTTATGCAGCAGCTTCTTGACCAACGCGTTGGTCATGGCATCCAATCTGGTGGCAATTTCGCTGTCGGAATCTGCGCCCAGGAATTTTAGTGTGCGGGCGATTTCCTGCTGACGAATCGCCTCAGCTCGCTGCCGCATGGACACCGCCAGCTCCATGGTGTCGGAAGAATTCCACCACTCAACGAACCGCTCGACCTCGGACTCAACTACATGGGTTGCCTTGCCGATCTCTGCTCCCGCAGTATCGAGGTCGATCTCAGCGGCTTGGCCCAAGGCGTCGATGTCGAACAGTTGAACCTGATTCAGATCCGCTGCCGATGGGTCGATGTCACGCGGAACTGCGATGTCGATGGCCAGAATCGGCTCAGATCTGCTTCGCATCTCCACCGCTCGGGCTATCATCTCCGCATCTACTACGTACCCGGGCGAACCGGTGCTGCTGATCACTAGATCCGATTCGGCGAGGGCACGGGGCAACTCTTCAAACGGAACGGCAACACCGCCCAGACTTTTCGCCAATTCTTCTGCGCGCCACCATGTACGATTGGTAACGGAGATTTGGCGTACGCCGGCGTCGGCGAGGGCGCGGGCAACCATGCGACCGGCATCGCCGGCGCCGATCACCAGAGCTCGTCGCTCGTCCAGGCGGTCGAACATTCCCCGAGCCAACTGGACGGCGGCTCGGCTCACAGAACGGGAGTGCTCCCCTATACTGGTCTCACGATGCACACGGCGGCCGGCGCGGAGGGCCGAATGGAAAACTCGAGTCAATGGGCTTTTGGTGTATCCGCCCTGGCTGGCCGCGCTGAACGCTGCCCGCACCTGGCCCAGAATCTGGCGTTCGCCAACGATCATCGACTCAAGCCCCCCGGCGACGCGGAAAAGGTGAGCGACGCAATCGGTTTCCCACAGCTGGTACACGTGCCGCTCAAGCTCGGGACCAGGGACGCCGGAGTAGCCGATCATGAAATCCCCTACTCGGCCCACAAGACCGATATCGTCGGCATCATAAACGTACACCTCGGTGCGATTGCAAGTGGAGAGGATCGCCGACTGCGGGACGTATTCTGACAGTTGCCGCAGCGCGTCGGGCAACTGATTCTGCTCGACGCTCAGCCGCTCGCGGAGGTCCACCGGTGCGGTGCGGTGGTCAAGTCCCAGGACTAGCAGACTCAACTGACCGCCTCCGCCGCCCGCAACGCGGCCCGCTTGGCGCAACCACCGGTCCTGCACCGGGTCAAGTTGTCGCACATTTCAGGAATCGTGTCGTCCTGCAACTGGGCGAGGATGATGTCCACCGCTTGATCCTCTTGCCCGTCCTGAACCAACTTCAACAGGTCTTCCGTGATGACGCACTGCCAACGGGTAGGATCTATGACGGTGCGTTTTTCTTTGATGACGCGACGGGCCCGGCCCAGGGCTCCGGCCAAGTCGGCCCACTTCAAGGCCGGAGCTTCGGCCAGCGTTTCGCGCATCTTCCTGGCCAGAGCAGGGCTGGCGCCGCCGGTGGATACCGCCAATGTGATTGGATCCCGGCGCACGATGGAGGGCGCGATGAAGGTGCACTGGTCCGGGTCGTCGACCACATTGAGCAGAACCCCGCGTTCCTCGGCTTCTTCGTAAATCTGCCGGTTTACGTGCCACACGTTGGTTGCGGCAACGGCGATGAACGCGCCATCGAGATCGCCTCCTTGATACTCGCGCTGCTCGAACGTTATGTCTCCGCGCTGGGCAGCCCGCTTGATGCCCTCGGTTGCCTCCGGGCTGATCACGGTGATTTTCGCGCCGGCATCCCGCAAGGCGGCGATCTTGCCCTGGGCGATGGTGCCCCCGCCCAGGATCACACAGCGCTTGCCGGCGAGGTTGAGGTAAACGGGGTAGTATTCAGGCATCGTTAGACCAGAGCCTCCGCCATGGCCTCGACTTCCTCGGCAGTGTCCCAGAAGCGCTCGTAGTCCTCGACGAAATAGCGCACTCGGGTCTTCTTATATTCCCGGGTGCTGTACAGCAGGAGGTTGTCGTTGATGCCGGTGGCGCGGGCGATGTCCCGGCCTATTTCTTCACATTCCTCACGGCTGGGCGCGTGGACCATGGTGAAGTGGCTGTACTCCCAGTCGGGGAACGTCGGCCTTTCATAGCAATGGGTAACGGCGGAGTTCTCAGCCATGATCATGCCGACTTCCTCGGACCTTTCCGGCGGGACTTTCCACACGATCATGGCGTTTGCGCGGAACCCGGAACGCCGGTGATACAGTACGGCGCTGTAGCGGCGCATCAGCTTTCGTTCCTGATAAGCTGCCAACTGATCGAACAGTTCTTGGGTGGTCAGGCCGAGCCGTTCCGCCATGGGGTCGAAGGGCCGAGATACCAACGGGAGATCTTCCTGGGCTCCCCGGATGACATCCTTATCCCATTCGGTGATTTCCTGGGCCTGGTTCCAGTCGCTGGCCGGAACCCGGCTCTGCCCTTTGCTCGCGCCGTTGGGCTGGCCAGCGTCAGGATTATAGTTATAGGCGTCGCTCCGGCGTTTCACCATGTCGAAGTTCACGCCGATCTTGAAGAACCGGATCGTCGGCATGATGCGGTACTCGATGGCGCCGGTCTTTTCGGCCATCCATTTGACCGTTTCTTCCAGATCGCCGTCCGGGGGGACCGCCAAAGTGAACCAGAGGTTGTAATACGAACCTTCGCGGGCATAGTTATGGCTTACGCCAGGGTGCCGATTGATGTAGATCGCACCATCGTGCAGATCGGACTCATGGTAGGCGAAGGCCACCAGGGTGGTTTTGTATCCCAGCCGGCGAGTGTCAAAGATGGCGCTGATCTGGCGGACCACGTTCTGGCGCTTGAGTTCGCCGAGACGCGCAAGGACTTCATCCTCAGCTATACCCAAATCGTCGCCGATGGCCTTATAGGGTTCCTCGACAACAGGAAAATTGCTCTGCACAATGTTGAGCAACTTGCGGTCGGTGATGTCCATGGTGTCGGTAGTCATTCGTTTTCACCTGCTTTGGCGCCAATCTGGGCCGGTCAGCCCGTTTACTCCTCAATCAAGGTCAAGCGGGAATTGTAGGCATCCACCAACCCAAGGAGGACCTGGTCTGAGATCTCGACCACCTGCTGCAACTGGTCGGTCTGTACAGTTTCCACTACGGCTTGGCGAAAGAACAGGAAGGCCTGGACGCTGTCGGTCAAGGGCACACCCCTGGCGGCCATTTCGGAGCCGTACTCGTGGCCGAGCATGTGGGTTTCGGAGAGTGTTTCGCCCCGCCGCCGACTGCTCCCGTTCAACCGGCTCTGTAGCAGAAGAGACAACAGACGCCGCCCGAACAAACGCATGCGATCTCTGCCCTCGGCCTGAAAACTCTCCATCCAGGGCTGTTGGGCCGGGTCGATCTGGCTAAGTTTGCGACGGATCCGTCGCAGGACCGGCGCCTCTGGGTCATTGGCGATGCCAGGCGCGACACTCGCCGCATTCGAATGTTCCCGCATGAGAGCTTCCACATCCTCACGCAAGAACCTCCGATGACCGCCCGGAGTGCGATATACGGGGAGACGACCCCGATCGGCCCACTGCCGGAGGGTCGCGTCATTTATTCCCAAAGCCCTGCTGACTGCACCCAGGGACATCCACCGGGCTTCGTTTGTGGTATCAGTTGCCACGAAAACTTGTAGAAATCTGTAGATTCTGCGATCCTCAAGGGATTTCGCGGCAAAATCCTACCATAGACCCCGTTCAAAATCAATGTTGACCGTGACGGTTCGGGGTTTTAAACTAGCTGCCTGTGGAATACTGTGGCAACATTGTGATTGCTTCGGCTGCGCGTAAGGGCGGATGTTCCGCTCTTTTTTTGTGTCCGAACGGGAGGCAGGAATGCCCTCGCTAGTGCGGCGCTTGGCGGCGGAGGCGGTGGGTACCGCGTTCCTGTTGATGGCGGTGGTCGGGAGCGGGATTGCCGCGCAAACGTTGAGTCCGGACGACGTTGGGTTGCAGCTTTTCCAAAACGCGGTGGCGACGGCGTTCGCGCTGATGGCTTTGATCTGGGCGTTCGGGCCGATTTCGGGAGGGCACTTCAACCCGGCGGTGACCTTGGCTGACGTTGTCCTGAAAGGGCGGCCGGTTAGCGAGGGGATTGCCTACGTAGGAGCCCAAGTGGCCGGTGGGATCGCCGGAACTATCCTGGCCAACCTGATGTTTTCTATGGAACCCGTGGTGTGGTCCACAAAAGTTCGAGGCGGTTTCGGACAATGGTTGGGCGAGGTGATAGCGACGCTGGGTTTGCTGATGGTGATATTCCTGATTCCGCAGCGGCGCGGCGTTGCGGTCGCGGTGGCCGTGGGTGCATATATCGGAGCGGCCTATTTCTTCACTTCGTCAACCAGCTTCGCGAACCCGGCTGTTACGGTAGCGCGAATGTTTTCGGACACGTTCGCAGGGATACAACCGGCCTCCGCGCCGCTGTTCATCGTGATGCAGCTGGCGGGGACGGGCCTTGCAATTGGGCTGGTTTGGTTCCTGTTAGGACGGCAACGGAGTTAGGCCGGCTCGGGAACGTAGATCCATCCTTCGAGTTGAGCGTCAGGGAGTTCGGCGGGGCTGGGATGACGAAATTGGGTAGAGTTTTGGGCCCACATGGCCGCAGCAATGGCGGCGACCAGCGAATCAAGTTTATCGTCATTCTCTATGAATTCCTCACGCATATGGTCAGGAATTTGAAGCGGTACAGGTGAACCTGTTTCCAGCCCGTTCAGTATTTCCCAACGCACAGTCCAAGGGTCTCCGCCGTTCGTCTTGTTCTTCTTCTTATAATTCGCAGCAGGTAGGCAGAGGTGGCGAAGCAAAACGCCTGGCATAGTTTCGAGCAGCGTCGGTCCATTGCGTTCGGTTTGCGGAAGTGGCGGAATGGAGAAACATCGTTCAGACGTCCAGAGGCGATACAGCATTTGCATCCCGCGGAATGTCATAGGTAGCATATTCGGGCCGCCAGTTTTGAGCGGTGAGATAGGCCCGTGAAGGCACTGGTCACCGCGTCGTTGAATCTCTCCGGAATTGCTAACAAAAGTGTCTCGCAGTTTTTTGAAACTGCAATACCCTCCATCGATTTCAGCTGCGATGTTCCACAGATCGGGCATTACGGACGGCAACTTCTCCCTCGTAGCGCGTGCCAATTCTTTTCCGAAAGCCCAAGGAACCGAAAAAGGGAAATCCATCCCCACCACCGCAGTATTAGATAGCTGTACCAGTCGTTTTACAAGTTGTTCATGTGTGCCAGGCAATCTTGTGGGTAGAGGCTCGCACGGTTGTAGCTGCAAGACATCGCCCTGTAACATTGCCATCGTGACCTGAGTAGTGTTGCCACTTACTCTGCCGCTGAAATCGATTCCCATGATGGTCGTCATGGCGGCTCCTCCAGGTTGCGCAATGGAGTGATTAGGTTAGAATACACGCCAGCGTATGTTAGCACGCTGTCGATTGATCGACAGAACAAAGGAGCCAGCAAGACATGGACTACACCAAGCGACGGGAGAAGTATCGCGCGGTTCTGGCCGGGGATGTGTGCGTACACCCCGGTTCGGTATTTGACCCGATTTCGGCGCGGATCGCCGAGGATGTTGGGTTCGAGGTCGGTATGTTCGCCGGCTCCATCGCAAGCGGGACGGTGCTGGGCGCGCCGGACTACGTGGTGCTGACGCTGAGCGAATTCGCGCAACAGATTTATCGCATCTGCCGTGCTGGCGAACTACCCTTGATGGTGGACGCGGACCACGGATACGGCAACGCCCTTAGCGTGAAGCGCACAGTGGAAGAATTGGAGGCGTCGGGAGTGTCCGCGCTGACCATCGAGGACACGGTGCTGCCGATGGCGTTCGGCGGCGGCGCGCGGTTCATCTCGTTGGAAGAAGGCGTAGGGAAGATGAAAGCCGCCCTGTCGGGCCGGACGGATCCCAACCTGGTGGTGGCGGGACGCACCAGCAGCCTGGCCGAGGGCCTGGACGAGTGCATTCGGCGGGTGAAGGCTTACGAAGCGGCCGGCGTGGACGCGGTATTCCTGGCCGGCGCCAGCACCAGGGAACAGGTAGCGGCAGTGAACGCCGAGTTGAACATACCGCTGCTGCTGGGCGGCGCCGGCGGAGAGCTTTCCGACAAGGAATGGCTGGGCCAGAACGGCGTGCGCGTCGCGTTGCAGGGCCATCTACCCTTCCAGGCGGCGATCAAGGCGGTGTACGACACGTTGAAGTCCCTGCGGGACGGCGTAGCGCCGGCCGACCTGCGAGACTCGCTGGCGTCAGCGGACCTGATCGCGCAGGTGACGCGCAAGGCTGATTACGACCAGCAGATTGCGGACTACCTGGGGTAACGGCGGGCGTCCACTAGGGACACCCCTACGTTAGAAAACGCACCAAACCACAAGCACAACGGAGGTATCACCATGGCATTTGTATGCAATCACCTGCACCTGCGGAGCGAGGACCCGGACAACGCGGCCAAGTTCTACGTGGACAACTTTGGAGCGGAAATCGTTTCCACCCGTCCTTTGTCCAACACCGTTTCGCACCAACTGGAACTGAACGGTCAGCCGTTGTTGACGGTATCCGGAGAGGCCGAGGGCGAAAACGCCGTGCCAGGTTCGACGCACCCGCGCTTCGGGCTGGATCACTTCGGGTTCGAGACCGACGACATCCAGGGCGCGTTCGAGAGGTTCAAGTCCACCGGTGCCAACATCATCTGCGACCCGTGGACGATGCCATCGGGGTCGCAGGTTATGTTCGTGGAAGCGCCGGACAAGGTGAGCCTGGAGATCATCCAGCGGCCGGCGTAAACCCGCTACATCGCCAGCTATGGTTGGGGCGTCCACGGGACGCCCCATTTTCTTACGCCGCTATAATATAGCGGAGCACCACGACCGAGGACAGTGAAAAGCATGGCGACCGCAACGATAACCAGGCTGCCTGAACGCCGAAAGTTCAACGTGGAAGAATACTTCGCTATGGGCGAGGCCGGCATTCTAACCAAAGGCGACGGGATCGAACTTCTGGACGGAGAGCTGTTCTGCAAGTATGACGGCCGCCGGCGGCGGTTTACGGTGGATGAATACCGCGCGATGGCAGAGGCGGGCATTCTCAGGCCGGATGAGCGAGTTGAACTGTTGGCGGGCGAGGTTATTGAGATGGCAGCTATTGGGAGTCGGCATGCGTTTTGTGTTGACGAGTTTTCCGAAAGATTGGCCACACTAGCTTTGAGCGGACGAGCCAGGGTGCGGACGCAAAACCCTATCCGGCTTGACCAGGAGAATCATCCTCAGCCCGACATTGCTGTGGTAGTTCGGAGCAACTACGCGGACGAACATCCTGGTCCCGAGGATGTCTTTCTGCTCATCGAGGTTTCCGATTCGACCGTCGGCTTTGACCGTCGGCACAAACTGCCGTTGTATGCCATGTACGGCATCCCCGAAGTATGGTTGTCGGACGTCAACTCTCGAACTATAGAGGTCCATGACGAGCCAATGGCCGGCGGGTATGCTCGGATCCGGGTGTACGCGCCGGACGAAAGGCTGTCGCCGGCTGCGTTTCCCGACGTGGTGATTGCAGTCGCCGATGTAATCCCCGAATAGAGCGTCGCGCTACAGATCTGCGAAGAAATCGGCAGGTACGGTTTCGCCGGGGCTGACGGGCGGGATGGCGCGTATGAAATGCTCCACGCCCATGGTGGCGCATGCGACCTCACGGGGCACACGCTCGTAGGGCCAGTCGGGTTGCAGTTGGGTGAAGTGGCGCTTGATGCAGGCCATCTTGGCATTAAGGCCATCGGACACGTCCGCGGTGATGTGGATGGTTTCCAGGTCAACGCCGTCATTAGCGCGGTCGGACGAAGGCATGGGGAAATCAACGCCGGCCGCCTGCAAGGTAGTTGCCATGTGGACGCGGAATCCTCGAGGTCGCACGCTGTAAAAGAGGCGGTTGGTCTGATGGGGCCGGATGCCGATGGCCATATGATGCGGGAAGGCCGTATCATCGGCGGCGAGGCGAAACGCAGTCGTGGTGTGGTTGCAGATGGCGATGTGGTCGGGATGGCCGTAGAGTCCGTCCTTGCCGAAGGTGAGGATTACCTGGGGACGAAAACGCCGGATCTCGAATACTAAGCGAGCGACGACCTCGTGCTCGTCAGCCTGGACGAAAGCTTTGGGGTGATGGTTGTCATCCCAGCCGGCCATCCCGGAATCGCGGTAGCTCAGCACGTCGTGAGATTCGATACCTAATTCCTTGATCGCCTCGGCGAGTTCGGCCCGGCGCACTTCGCCGATGGTCTCGCGGGTGGCGGAACCCGGCTGGCGGATTTCGCCGAGTTCGCCCGACGTGGTTGTTATCAGACGCGCGGTGACGCCGCGAGCGGTGTGCATGGCAATGGTCCCTCCGACGGGAAATGCCTCGTCGTCGGGGTGCGCGAAGAGGATGAGGAGGCGGTGGTCAGGCATGGCTAAAATCCGCTAGCGGCAGAGTAGGGGCGAATGATTACTCGCCCCTACGGTGGTGTCGTATGGCGGTTGAGGGCTAGTTGTCCAGGACTTCCAGGACTTCCAGGATGATGCCCTGGGGGCCTTCAAAGAACATGACGCGGCGTCCCCCGCCGACGGTAGTCTCTTCCAGGACCTTGGCGCCGCTGTTTTTCAGGTCTTCCATGGTGCCTTCGATGTCGGTGGTGTCGATGGCGATGTGCTCAAACCCATAGTTTTGCGGATGGGTCTGCGTAGCGATGTGATCGGTCACGTTCAGGGGCAGACCGTGGAGGTCGAGACGGAACCCGCCGGCCGGCGTCTCAGCCGTTACGGTCGCGCCCAGGTTCTCGATGTACCAATCGGCGGTGGCCTTGGGGTCTGGGGTCTTGAGGTGGACATGGTTGAGAGAGAATGCCATAACGTTGATCCTCCTTCGAAATTGGCGCTGGGTAAAGCAAAATCCTGTGCCGCCGCGATTGTACCATAGCAGCCATTGGACGCCGAGGTGCAAGACTCAGCGAGTGGAATGGCCGTGCCTGGTGATATACTTGCGCGACCGCCAAAGCGGATTCACGGAGGCTATGTATATGCTGGCATTTCTGGGAGGAACCGGGCCGGAAGGCAAGGGACTGGCGCTGCGCCTGGCAATGGCCGGCGAGTCGGTGGTGATTGGCTCAAGGGACGCCTCGCGTGCGCAAGAAGCAGCCGACGAGTTGTTGGCGCTGGCTCCAGGGAAGGCAATATCCGGAGCCGTGAACAACGACGCGGCAGGCCAATCGGACGTGGTTTTTCTCACGATGCCTTACAACGGGATGTCGCCTACTATCGCGGGGGCAGCGGAAGCTCTGTCGGGGAAGATAGTGGTGACGGTGATTGCGCCGATGCGGTTCGAGCGCGGGGTGGGAGCCATCGCGGAAGAGGTGGACGCAGGGTCGGCGGCCCAGGAGGCGCAGGCTGCTGCCCCTGACTCGCGTGTGGTGGCCGCGTTTCAGAACGTGTCCGCCGAGGAACTGCTGAAGCCGGACGTAACGCTGGACGAGGACGTGGTGATCTGTGGCGATGATGCCGAGGCGAAAGCGCGTGTCGTTGAGTTGACGCGGATGATCCCCAACTTGCGGCCCGTGGATGGGGGCGCCCTGTACAATGCCAGGTACGTGGAACAGATCACGCCGTTGCTGGTGAACATCAACCGGATTTACCGCGCTCATTCAGGGGTGCGGATCACCGGAGTATAGGACGGAGACCTACAACAGATCGAGCTACTATCAGGAGGAATTGCGATGCCACGCGCCACACTTGATTTGCAAAATACCGGCGACCTCGCGGTCGTAGGAGGCCAATGGAAATGCGCCAACGGCTTTGTGCCCGGGGAACCGAATGAAGGCGTAGTCAGCGAAGCGGAAGGATCGCCATGCCGGCTACCCGACTTCGACGATTCGGGCTGGGAGGCCTGCGACGACCTGGCGGCCTGGCGGCGGCGGGGCGTGTCGTTTGTCTGGTACCGGATCAAGGCCACGCTGCCGGAGACGGTAGGCGGCAGGTCTATAGAAGGCGCGCGTTGCCTGTTTGAGTCGTGCATCGACGACTACGGCGAGATCTGGATCAACGGCGAGTGCGACCGTGAACGCGCGACGGTGCAGGGGTTCAACGTGCCTCAGCGGGTCGTGGTGTCTGCGGAGCCCAAGGCAGGCGATGAGGTTACGGTGGCGATCCTGGCGATGAACGGGCCGCTGGCTGGGCCGGGCGGAGCGGTGTTCGTGAGGTATGCCACCCTGGCGTTTGAGTGGCGGGAAGCCGGCTACTAGAAGCATACGTAGGGGCGATGCATGCATCGCCCCTACAAGATTGTATCAGGATAGCCAGTCGTCATCGTCCTCATTTCCGGACTCGGCGTCGCTCTCATTGGCGACCACCTGGCCGGGATTGTAGGTGTAACCGCGAGCTTCCAACTCTGAGCGGATCGTGGCCGAGAAGTCGGCGGGAGATTGACTGGCGGGCAGTGTGATCTCAACGGCGCCACGTTCGTTAACCTTGACTTCTCCAGGGTCCTCGCGTGACAACTCGACGCTGACCGATTCGCGGTGGATTGCGAAGTCGTCAGTTACCGAGAACACGATGGCCATGTCTTCCATGGTGATAAGGATGAAGTTGTCGTTGTCGGTGGCCATTATGTATCAGTCCTCCGGGGGCCACTTGGTGCCGCCTTCAGCGGGGCGTTGGTCAGCGGGACGGGCCATACCGGCGGCAACGACCTCCTGGAACTCGTTGAGGATTACGGCGCCCCACTCGGCAGCTTTGCTGACCCGGTGAGCAGTGCGACGCCCTCGGGCCTGCTGGCGTCCCTCCGCTTCGTCGCTGATGGAAGCGGCGGCCTGAGCTACCATCTCGTCCATCGCGTCGATGGCCGGCACGAGAGAAAGTGCGGTTTCGACGAATCGGGCGATTTCCCCCATGTTCTCGTCGAACGCCACGAATACCGGGACAGTGCCGGCGCGATGCTCCGGCAGGAAACTGTTGGTTAGTTCCAATTCATCGTCGCGGTTGAACACGCTGAGTTTGATTTTGTCGGAAGCGTCGGCGAGACGCAGGATGGCCGGCGTGGTGGACATGGCGTCGCCGCACCAATCGGAGGTGAAGACGGCCAGGTTGACCGGCTGTTCCAGGGAATTGAAGTAGTCGAGGACATTGTCGGGAATCTCGACGCCCGAGTGAATCTGGACGAAGGGGTCCTTGTTGACCTTGATGATGTCGATGTACTGATCTGTGGTCATACCCTGATTGAACTTGTCGGCAGTCAGTGGCATAGTCGAGCCTCCTGGTAACGGTCGTCCATTTTTGCCGATTGGGTTAAGCCAGTGCTAGAATCGCAAAGACGAAATTGCCCGCCGCCTGACGAGAGGAAGGGAGCCGCCCTTTGACTACTGCTACTGACCGAACCGGAGTGTACCTTAAATATGCCCTGTTCTGCCGCGAAACCGAGGAAGGCGAGGGAGACAACCTCAGTTTCAAGGGCATCATTGACCTGGTGGACATACCATTGCCGGACAGCCCGCCCAGTGATGACGGGCCGAGAGTGCTGACCGAGGTGGACGCGCACCTCGCTTTCTGCATCGCGGGGGCCAACGCCGGCAGCCACCTGCTGGAAGTAACCATACGCGCGCCTGGGGCCAGCCTGTCCAGCCCGCCGCCGCAGCAAGTGGAGTGGGAGGAAGGAATATTCTTCCAGCGCTGGATCAAGCCGTTCCGAATCCCGGTAACCCGCCTCGGCCGCCACGTAGCAGCCATAGCCTTCGACGGCATGCCCCTGGGCGAAGCGAGCTTCCTCGTGCGCCTGGCGCCGTGAAATTCAGTCCGCTCCCTGCAAAGCGCCAGATGTAGGGGCGGGTTTGAAACCCGCCCCTACATGGAGATGGTTCGATAGATTCAAACCGTTAGCTGCCGTTCTGGTTCCAAAGCGCTTCCAGAACGGCGTTGGGGTTCATGGGGAGGTTCTCCATGCGCGCCCCGGTGGCGTTGGTGATGGCGTTGCCGATGGCGGCCATGGGCGGAACCAGGGAAACCTCACCGACTCCGCGCACGCCCAGGGGATGGCCAGGGTTGGCCACTTCCACGATGACGGTGTCGATCATGGGCAGGTCAAGGGCCGTGGGCATCCGGTAGTCCAGGAATGACGAGTTGAGCATCTGGCCGTTGTCGTCGAAGAAATACTCTTCGTTGAGGGCCCAGCCTATGCCTTGCACCGCGCCGCCTTGAATCTGTCCCTCCACGTAGCTGGGGTGAATAGCTTTGCCGCAGTCCTGGATGGCGGTGAAGCGGAGCAGGTCAACCTTGCCGGTGTCGGGGTCAACCTCCACGTCGGCGATGTTGATGGCGAAGGCATTGCCAACGCCGGCCGGGTTGGCGGTGCCGCGCCCCACAACTGGGCCGCCGGTGCCGTTGAGTCGGCGGGCCAGTTGGTCGAAGGACATACGCAGGGCGTCATCCGACTTGTGCGCCAGCGTGCCGTCTTCCAGGTAATCCACGTCCTCAACCGGGACGTCCCAGATGCGGGCGGCCCGTTCGATCAACTGGCGTCGCACGTCCTCGCCAGCCTGGTACACGGCGGTACCCATCTTGAAGGTGACGCCACTGCCGCCGGCGCCGCTGCTGTAGCCGATGCTGTCGGTATCGACGATGGACGGCTTGATCCGCTCGGCAGGGAGGCCCAACACCTCGGCGACGTGCATGGCCATGGCAGCGCGGGAACCTCCAATGTCCGGCGAGCCTTCAATCAGGCTGACGGTGCCGTCGGGCATGACGCTGGCGACGGCGCTGGCCGGCCCGGTTCCGTTGAACCATGCGCCGGCGGCGATGCCGCGTCCGGTGAGGCGTCCGGGAGCAGAGGGATCAGGAACCGGGGAAGCGAGGTGGGGATGTTCCTGGGTAGCCTGCAAGACTTCGACCATGCCGATACGCCGGTATGTGGGGCCGGCGATCTGGCGGGTACCTTCATGAGCCGCGTTATTGAGGCGGAATTCGACCGGATTGAGTTCCAGCTTTTCACAGAGTTCGTCGATAGCCTGCTCGGCGGCGAAGGACGCGGCCGGCGAACCGGGAGCGCGGTAGGCCGCAGCCTTGGGAACATTGGTAACCACGTCGTAACCCTCGACGAAACCGTTGGGGACATCGTAGGGGCCGAACATGGTACGGCAGCCGCTGGGAACCGGGGAGCCGGGGAATGCGCCAGCCTCGTAGATGAGCGTAGCCTGGGCCGCAGTGAAACGACCGTCGCGAGTGCCCCCGACTTTAACCTTGATCTGGCAGCCGGAGGTCGGGCCGGTTCCGGTAAAGACCTCGGTGCGGCTCATGGCGATCTTGACCGGGCGGCCGGTCTTGCGTGCGAGTGCCGCCACGACAGGCTCAAGGTAGCAACCGCCTTGACCCTTCCCACCGAAGCCACCGCCGATCTCCATGGGCACTACGTTGACCTGCCCCACGGATACACCGAGGATGCGGCTGGTGTGGTCGCGCAGGGCGAAGTGGCCCTGGCTGCTGGCCCAGATAGTCACAGTGTCGTCGGTGTTCCAGCGGGCGGTCGCCGAATGGGGTTCGATATAGCCCTGGTGAACCTGGCGGGTGGTGTACTCGCGCTCGACGATGGCGTCGGCTTCGGCGAAACCGGCATCGAGATCGCCGAGGCTGAAAGTGAAGTGGTTGGAAACGTTGGAGGCGTCGGCGGGATCCTCATCGAGCCAACCACCGGAACGCTGTCCCGGGTTGGCCAGCGTGGCGAGGCGCTCGTGGACTGCCGGGGCGCCGGCTGCCATGGCCTCGTCGGCGGTAAGGACGGCGGGCAACACTTCCCAATCCACATCTATGAGGGCGAGGGCTTCCTCGGCCAGGTGGGCCGAGTCGGCGGCGATGGCGGCGACCGCGTGGCCGCGATAGAGCGCCTTTTCGCGGGCCATGACATTCCGGCTGTAGAAACCGTAGTTGACCGCAGCGCCCTCTTCCTGGTCCTTGATTTCCGCGGAGACTTCTGGGAATTCGGCAGACGTCACGACGGCATGGACGCCGGGCAGGGCAAGGGCGCGGCTGGCGTCTATGCCCCGGATGCGGGCATGGGCGTGGGGGCTGCGCAGGATCTTGCCGTGGAGCATCCCCGGCAGGTGGATGTCGGCGGCGTAGCGGGCTCGGCCCATCACCTTGTCTGGCCCGTCGTGACGGACCGGGCGCGTGCCGACGACACGGTAATTTTCATCGGGGTCGGAAAGAACGATGTTGGGCTTGTAGTCAAGCATGAGCGGCAATCTCCCTATTGGCGGTGTTGGCGCTAGAGATGGCCGTAATTTACCACAAACCAAACGGGGACAGTCGTTTGGACTGCCCCCGAGCGACGTGGGTATATGCTGCTGGATTGTCAATCAGGCGTTGTTGCAGTCGTTATCACCACTGGAGCCGCCGTCCCCGTCGCCGCCGTGATGACGCCTGTGCCTCCCTTCAACTTCGGGCAGGGAATCAGGCCGGTCGTCATGCCATTCGTTCAGGGCATCCGATTCGTCCTGGGTGAGTTTTCCTTTCTCCACCATTTTGGCGAGGAAGTTATCCACTTTGTCGGAATCCCCAGTGCTGGCAAGACGGATGGCAATGGAGCCAGAAAGTTCGGGGCGATTTGCGAACCAGGATGTCGCCGCGTCGGCCTGTTCCTGGGTAAGAGTTTCGACAGTCACCAATTGGGCGACGCGAGCGTCGAACTTGGTTTCCGCCTGTTCGTCGATGGCGGTAGCAAAGGCCGAGTTCAGGGTGGCCTGCTCGACGCCCAGTATCTCCGCGACGCGGGCCATCAGAGCAGACGAATTGCCGTGGCCATGGCGGCTCTTGCCCATAGAGTCGCCGTAGCCGTAGCTCAGCGAGTTCGCCGCGTAGTCCGCGCGGGCGTTGGCAGCGAAGGCTGCGCCGGACACCAGGCCGACGGCCAGCAGCGCGACGGCGGCGGTGACGATGAGCCAGCGTTTCCTGATGTTCCGAATCCTGTTGAACATTTTGCCTCCCTTGACCGCCGGATGGGTTGGTTTGTTAGCCGGCGGCTGTGATGGGAAGCAGAATAGACGGGCAATATTAAGAAATTATCAATGTTCAGCAGCGGGGAGGTCGAACCCGAAGCGGCTACCCTGATCGGGCTGGCTCTCTGCCCAGATCGTCCCCCCGTGGGCTTCGACGAGCTGGCGCGCGATGGTGAGGCCGAGACCCGAACCGCCCGTGGCACGGTCCCGGGAAGGGTCGGCCCGGTAGAGACGGTCAAAGACATGGGGCAGAGCGTCAGGTGAGATACCCGCGCCGGTATCTGACACCACGACGCGCACCCGGTCTCCGGCGCGCTGAGCGGAGACGGCCACCACGCCGCCATTCGGGGTGTGCCGGATGGCGTTGTCCAGGAGGTTGCCGAGTACCTGCCGGATTCGCAATCGGTCCACCAACACAGCGGGTAGTCCTTCATCGGCCCGCGCGGACAATTCTATGGATGCCGCTTCAGCACGAGGGCGAAACGATCCTGCGGCCTCGTCAACTAAATCCGTGATTGAGGTAGGTTCCATTGAAAGAGAAAGTTCCCTGGCCTCGGTTTCAGCTAGCAGGCGGAGGTCGGAAACCAGGTGGTTCAAGTGGAGGGTTTGCTGATGAACGGCGTCCAGGTTCTCAGCATTGGGCTGCATCAATCCGTCCTGCATCGCCTCGATGTGGCCTTGGATGTTGGCCAGGGGAGTGCGTAGCTCGTGAGCGACGTCGGAGACCATAGCGCGACGCTGATGTTCAGAGTCCTCCAAAGCATCGGCCATGTTGTTGAAAGCGTGGCCAAGTTCCGCGACTTCATCGTTGCCCCGCACGGGCACCCGACTGGACAGATCGCCGCGACCCAGGTGCCGGGCGGCGGCAGTGAGATTCCCAATTGAACCCAACATCCGACGGGATAAGAGCAACACCAACAGGATACCCACTACGCCGGCAACCAGGCCGGCCATTATCAGGGTTCGAGTGACGCGTTCAGTGAATTGGGTCAAGGAAGGTTCTGCTTCGTGTAGCTCATCCGCGTGGGCGTCAGGGAAGACAAAATCAGGGGAGCCGCGGCGCCCCGCAGCGATGGCGACGAATCCCACTTCCCTGCCGTCTGACGCTATGGGGATGAAATACTGAGGGGGAGGCAACGGGCCGCGTGGGATGCCAGCGCCAAACAGCACGCGATGGCCTCGGTCGTCGTGGCGGCGGCGGACGGCCCGGTTGTCCGCCACCACGTTGCCGTCAACGTCCAGCACCACGATTTCACGCTCGGACTGGAATCCGATTCGGTTCACGAAACTTTGCGCCCCGTTCCACCCGCTGCTGGCTTCATGGTATTCGCTGAGGGCCGCGAGAATCCGACCCGCGCGCACGCGGTCCTGTTCATCCTGGATGCGCGAAACCTCGCGGTGGGCAGCGAAGCCGGTGCAGAGTGCGGCGGCGGACATGGACAACGCCAACACCGCAGCGAAGCCCAGGATGAGACGGAGCTGAAGGCCGATACGCCACCTAGGCATTACCGAACCGATAACCGACGCCGTGAACGGTTTGGATGTAGCGCGGTTTCCTGCTGTCGGATTCTATCTTGCGGCGCAAGTTGGCGACGTGGACATCGACGGTACGGTCAAAACCGTCAAAGTCGTAGCCAAAAACGCCGTCGATGATCTGGTCGCGGCTGAACGGCCGGCCCGGTTCGGCGGCCAGCATGGCAAGCAGGCGATATTCGGTGGGCGTCAGATCCGGTCTATGTTCACCCACCGAGACGGTGTGAGTCTTGTGGTTGATGTTGATGTCCTCGAATTCGGTAGTGGACGGGGTATCAGCGTCTGCCGTTCGAGCAGTACGGCGGAGCACCGCCCGAACGCGAGCGGCCAACTCGCGCGGGCTGAAAGGTTTGAGCACGTAATCATCCGCGCCCAAATCGAGGCCGGCGAGGCGGTCGCCCTCCGAAACCCGAGCGGTGACCATGATAATCGGCACGTCTGACTCAGCGCGCAGGGCGCGACAGATTTCCATGCCGTCCATGCGCGGCAGCATCAGGTCAAGCACTATGAGATCCGGATCATACTGCCGGGCCAACTTCAGGCCGGTAACGCCATCGCCGGCGGTTGCCACCTGGTTGCCATCCTGCTCCAGGTAGAGACGAATCACGCGGGCGATGCCCGGGTCGTCTTCAATTACGAGAACGTTCTTTGGCGTTGACATTGTCTGCGCGATAAACGGGAGGTCAGGCAAGCGTAGCACACGGCGCCGTGTGGAACCATCGCCGCAAGTTTGACGCTCCGGGATTTGGCTGACTATAATCCTCGCAACATATTAAGAAATTATGAGGTTTCACCAGCGATGAATCTGAAAACCGGACAGCGTTACGTCGGCCCCGGCGGGGCAGAGATGATAGTGAGCAAGGCCAGCGGCGACGGCGAGTTGACCGACGGCGAAATCGAGCTGCAAATCAAAGGGCCAAACGTCGATTTCGGCGGGGCAGCAACGGCCGACGACGCGCCGGAAGTGACCATGGGCAAGCGCCTGACTTCCGCCGACGGCACCGTATCGGTCCTGATTACAAAAGCCGGCAAGTGCGACCTGCGACTGAACGGCGAGCCAATGGAGCTACAGGAAGCCAAGCAACTGCCGTCGTCAGACTGAGCCGTTGGAAACGACGTAACGTGATGTAGGGGCGGGTTTGAAACCCGCCCCTGCGTATTGTGGCAAGGCGTTATCAGGGCCCTAACTGAGCGGGTGCAGCGGCAGACCCTTTAGCTTTGCGGTGAAAACAGCCATCTCGACGTCGCGGGCGCGCCAGTGACGTTCTGTACGTTGGTTGAGTATGCCCGCGGTGAATTGGCACCACCCAATCCATGACTCGACAAATGCCCAATGGCTTTCACGAAGTACTTCCTTTTTGTCCAATTCGGGAACGCAAGAAAGGGAAGGGCCACCTATCGCCGTGTAGGTGTGCTTTAACCCTTCAATCCTTGCCCATTCAGTGACCTGTTTATCCACCATTGGAAATTTCTCCGGGCAAATGAAAGCAGGATAGGTAGCAGCGGTTGCCACTACTGATTCTTGGAACAGCTTCTCACGAAAGTCCCGGAACGATTGCAACGTGGGATTTTCAATGTAGTTCACACAGTGCTGCCAAAGATCTCCGGCAGTTACGTGAGACGTGAGGATTTGTCTGGTGGTTTTTTGCCTGCCTGGGGGTATGGTATAGAGTTTCCAAAATGCCACTTCCGCCCATGCCTTCAAACTATGAGCGCCACGTTCACGGAATCGGTCTTCGAACGCTTTGGTGTTCGCTAAGTTCCCGTCATCAGTACTCCAGTCGAACCAACCGGGGTACATCTCAGCGTCTTTGAAATCAGCCAAGTCAAGCCTACCATCGCGTCGGTCCGGGTATCGATACTTGCTGAGCGCATCTTCCCATGTGTGCGTCATATATCTTCCATTCCTTACTGCTCACCATCGGCTTGGAGAGCATCGCTATCGAGCCGTGCCTCTAAGCGTCGTAGCCGGGCTTCCGTAGCGTCCTGGTATTTGCGTGTCTCCAGGAGCTCCGCCAGCAGTTGGTCGGCGCGCTCACGTTCCTGCTGTAACCTGGCTTCAGCAGCGTCGGCGCGCTGTCGTTCCTGTTCCGTGCGTTGACGCTCCTCCTCGGTACGCTGGCGTTCCTGTTCCCCACGGTTGTCTTTGAGGAATCCGATAACCATGATGACACCTCCCAGGGTCAACCCGGGCAACCCTACCACCACGTCAGACAACAGTAGGGCTGCCCGGCTCAGCTAGCGCCTACAGGAAGTGCGGAATCACGTACTTTCCAAAGAGGCGGATGCTGTTCATGATCTTGCTGTGGGGCAGGTTACCCATCTGCATGAAGCAGAGGATCTGGTCCACGCCGGCCTCCTGGTATTTTTCGATGGTCTTGATGACCGTTTCCGGCGTTCCCATGGCGAACGCCCCCGACTCGATGTGATCGGCGGCGGTTTTATCTACGCGCTCTTCCTGGACGGCGTTGACGGCGAACTGGTAACTCTGAGGGACGTTGCGGCCGGCCCACGGCGCGTAAAGTTCCTCGGCCTTGCCGACAAACCACTCGCCCTCGTGGGCGGCGGATGCGTAGGCTTCCTCGTCGGTTTCGGCGACGTGAACCATGCACAGGGCGGCGATGTTGTCGTTGACCATGCTCCCGATGGGCTGGGCATTCTTGACGGCATCGCGGTAGATCTGCACACGCTCGACAAGCTGCTCGTGTCCGCCGAGGTTGAAGCACAGGACGCCGACGCCGAGTTCGCCGGCCTCGCCGAAGGAGGCCGGCTGGCTGCACGCCATCCACATGGGCGGATGCGGGTCCTGGACGGGCTTGGGGATCACGGAGCGCGGCGGAATGTTGTAGAACTCGCCGGCGTGGGAGAACGGGTCTTCCGTCCACATGCGGGGTATCATGCCGATTGCCTCACGCCACTGTGCCTTGGTAGTTTCGGGATCGACCTCGAAACCGTCCATCTCGATGAGCGTGGTGGAGCGTCCGGTTCCCAGGTCCATGCGGCCATCGCTGACGATGTCCAGGACGGCGGCGCGTTCAGCAACGCGGACGGGGTGGTTGTACGCGCCGGGCAGCAGGGCGACGGCGTGGCCGATGCGGATGCGCTTGGTGCGCTGGGAAAGCGCGCCATACAGAACCTCGGGCGCCGAGCAGTGAGAAAACTCCCGCAGGAAGTGGTGCTCCACCGTCCAGAAGTAATCAAAGCCAACGTCGTCAGCCAGCTCCACCTGGGCCATGACCTGCTTGTAACGCTCGGCCTCGATGCCGGGATAGTGGGGTTCGGGAACCTGGATTTCGTACATCAAACCAAATTTCATGGTGCTTTGCTCCTTGCGGTAGTGTGAGTTCGTGCGGGATTCTCAGCTAATTGGCAGTGTCGGTAATCTTGTTGCCGCCGGCCCAATCTGGAATGTCGTCAAGGGTGATGCGTGGAGTGATTTGGGCAGCGATGGCGGCTCCGTACTCGCTTTTCGCAGACCACACGTCGTATGCGTTCTGCATATCCATCCAAAACCGTGGTGTAGTGCCGAAGTAGCGTCCCAGACGCAAGGCGAGTTCCGCCGTCACGCCGCTGCGCTGCTCCAATAACGGGGCGGTTGAACCAATTTTTAAAGCCAGCGCTGTGTCAAATTCAGTGGGAGACAGGCCGAGTTCCTTGAGTTCCTGGGACAATATCGCGCCCGGATGCGCGGGCGCCGCGTCATTATTGGAAGTCATGCCGCCTCCGTCAGTGATAATCCACTATTTCCACATCGTACGCATCGCCATTGTACCAGCGAAAGCAGATGCGCCATTGCCGGTTGATGCGGATGCTGTGGTGGCCGGCACGGTTGCCGGTCAGCGCTTCTAAGCGATTGCCGCGGGGGACGTACAAGTCTTGCAAATATGTGGCTCGGTTTAGCTCAACGAGCTTACTGTACGCACGCTCAGCAAACCCATGGTACGCCGGCACTCGCTCGCCGCGGAACAATCGATCAGTGTCCCGGTTGCGAAAATTCCGGATCATTGGCTGGCGACTGGGAGATCGGCAAAGTCAGACTTCTTGTAAGGGTATTCGCTGGCTCCGGGAAGGGGAGTGACCTCAGCCATGATGGTGGAGCCGTGCTTGTGCTCGGCGATCTTCAGGTCATATTGTCCCTGGATACCCAGCCAGAACTCAGCCGAAGTGCACATATAGTGCGACAGCCGCAAAGCCAGCTCCGTGGTCACGCTGCAACGTCTCTCCACCAGCGCGGCAGTAGTTCCGGCCG
Organism: Dehalococcoidia bacterium; assembly: GCA_965207025.1. Taxonomy (GTDB): domain Bacteria; phylum Chloroflexota; class Dehalococcoidia; order Lucifugimonadales; family UBA3495; genus Bin87. The sequence goes on from OZ242258.1 coordinate 1,237,580, forward strand.
GCACGGCCAGGGCAGCGTCGAACTCGGCAGCGGACATTCCCCACTCCTCCAGGTCTTCGGCGACATACACGCCGGGATGGATAGGAGGCATACCGTCTTTAAAGGGAGGGTTTTTTTCGATGATCATGTCACGCTCCTTATCCTGTGGTTATGACGGCCAACCATGCTTGTCAGGGCCGTGACTTACGCCGAAAGGCATTTAGAACATTGGTGATGCGACTGCTCTGTCCATCTCGCGGTTGTGCCGGCGGTGTAATCCCACCATAGGGCCTACGCCGCTCCTGGACAGTTCTAGCGCTCGTCGAATTGTGCGGTTCGTAATCCAGTTCGTCGGCCAGTTTCTTGAAATCGACGACCCATCGATTAATCTCCCGCCGACCGGCCGGGTTAGAGTTTAGTTGCTGAAGTTCTGTTTCCAAGTCTGCGGCTTCTTTGCGCGTTGTAACTGTAGTGAACCACTGCAATTTGGGTTCCCGACCTCTGGTTTGGTAACTCATGCCATTTCGATGCTCATGCAATCGCTCGTGTATCTCCCGAGTTTGACCGATGTAATATCGCCCGTTATTCATCAGCAGGATATACACGAAAAATCGGTCAGCATCTTTGTCCGTCGCGAATTCGCGGTTGCCTTGCTGCCCAGCGTTGGCGCGTTTGGCAGTCCACGCGCTTGCGGCCTGACGATAACAGTTGAGACAGACATCGAACTCAGCATCCTTGTACTTCCCACACGCCGGGCACTTGTCGATACCACCCGCTTTGTGCCTATTGTAGTGGTTAAGACAAAGGTAATGCCCAGCCGGAATGGTTTCGTTGCAATCCCAAAACTGGCACTGGTTTCGAGTGGTCATCTCGGCTCTCCGGTTGGCCAGCGTGGGTTGCCGCTCACGCCGGCCAATCTTGAATGTTTTCCCGGCGCAGTGGGCTACGGCACCAGCATCGCCCGCGTTATCTCCGTCTGGCGCTGGCTCCACTCTGCCGCCTCGAAAGCCTCGTTCACGTCGGCCAGGGGGAAGGTGTGGGAGACCAGCTTGTTGAACGGGAGGCGGTCCTGGTTGCGGACGAGGAAGTCGAGCAGCTCGGGCAGCAGGGATGGCCGGTACATCAGGCTGCCAACGATATTCTTGCCCTGCAAAAGCTTGGACGGGTCAATGGACACTTCTTGCCCGCGCACGATGTCGCCGATTTCGACGAATGTGCCGCCGTTGGAGAGCATGTCTATGCCCTCTTTCAGCAGGTCGGCGCGGCCCACCAGCTCCATGACCACATCAGCGCCACGGCCCCGGGTTAGCTCGCGGACCCGGCGGACACGGGTTTCCGGCGTGTTGAACTCCTCAATGTTGATGGTGTGGTCGGCGCCGAATTCCTCAGCCAGGGCAAGGCGATTTTCCAGGCGGTCCAGCACGATCACGCGATCCGCTCCCCGCTCCTTGGCCATCGCCGTCGCGTGGATCCCCAGGCCGCCGGCGCCCATGATAACCACAGACTGGCCGTGACTCATGCCGGCGCGCTCCAGGCCGGTGGTGACGGTGCCCATGGCGCAGTTGACCGGGCCGAGGATGCTGTCGGGCAGCTCATCCGGCACGCGGAAGAACGGATGTCGTGGCGGCAGGTACAGGAAATCGCCGTAGGTGCCGGTGAAGTAGGGCCAGTTGCCGGCGGCAGGATACTGCCGGTTCACGCACCAGTTGGTGTTGCCGCGCAAGCACATGTGGCAGTGGTAACAGGGGAAGACGGCGGCGTAGATGACCCGGTCGCCCTCCTTGACCTCTGTGCCATAGTAGTCGGCGGTTACGCCGTCGCCCAGATATTCGATGACGCCGGTGCCCTCGTGCCCCATCACGCGGCCGGTGTTGGGAAGGGGCAGGTGCTCCTGAGTTTGGTCGCCGCGCCAAGTGTGCAGGTCGGAGCCGCAGATCCCCGCTTGGGTCATGCGAAGCAGTACGGCTCCCGGCTGCGGCTCGGGCACGTCGTACTCCTCGATTTCAAAGGGTTTGCCGTATTCCTTCACGACGACGATGCGTCCTTTCATGGTGGTCCCTCCGGTACGGTTAGTGGTGCAAGTTGGCGGTATCCTAGCATAACGACAGCGGATTTGTGCTATGCTGACGGCGTATCAGGCCTGAGGGGAGCGGCACGGCAATGAAGATAGCGATTGGATCCGACCACGCCGGTTTTGAGTACAAGGGAAAGCTGCTGGCGCTGCTGGCCTACTTGGGACACGAGGCGGTGGACTATGGGACGTACTCCGAAGAGTCAACCGACTACCCAGAGTGGATACGCCCGGTGGCCGAGGCCGTAGCGGCCGGCGAGGTTGATCGGGGCATCGTGCTGGGAGGATCCGGCAACGGCGAAGCGATCGTCGCCAACCGGGTGCCGGGAGTGCGCTGCACGCTATGCTGGAGCGCGGAATCGGCCCGCTACGGACGGGAGCACAACGACTCCAACGTGCTGTCCATGGGTCAGCGCCTAGTGTCGTGGGAAACGGCGCGGGAAATCGTGGACGTGTGGCTGACCACCGAGTTCGAGGGCGGACGCCACCTGCGGCGGATCAATCAGATAGACGATGAACCGCAGCGGCTCACACCCTAAAAGCGCAAAGGGAATGCGATGAATCAATGTAGGGGCGAATGATTATTCGCCCCTACGCGGTTACGGCTGTTGTAACGCTGCCTATGGCGTCAAAGCGTCAGTCACGCCGATCATGCTGTCGCGGGTGACCAGGACAGCGAGCTCGTCTTCGGTCATGCCGTCGGTTCCGGCAGGCCGGCGGGGCAGCACGAGATACCGCATGTCGGCTGTGCTGTCCAAGACGTCCACCTGCGTCCCGTCGGGCACGGAATATCCGAATTCAGCCATCACATCGCGCGGGTCGCTCACGGCGCGGGAGCGGTAGGCAAGGCTCTTATACCAGTCCGGCGGGCGGCCCAGCAGCATTCTCGGATAACAGGAACAGAGTGTGCATACCACCAAGTTGTGCACGTCCTCGGTGTTCTGCACCACCGTCAAGTGTGGCGTATCCGCCGGAATTTCGATTCCCAGCTCACCAAGCGCCGAACGGGCGTCTGAGAGCAAGCGGGCTTTGAAGTCAGCATCGGCCCACGCGCGCGCCACTACGCGGGCGCCGTCCGCCGGAGTCCGACCGTCCATCAGGTAAACCTGTCGCTGCACCTCATCGGCCGTCAGCAGACCCTTTTCGGCCAGCAGCGCCTCTATCGCCACCGAGCGGAGGGCGACATCGCCCATCGGCTGGTCGTGTACATGGTCTTCAACGTGAGTAGCGGTCATGTTTCCCTCCCTAGTTGTGACAGCCCCGCGCCTCAATATCCCAAACCGCCTCCACTATTCCGTCGCGTATGCCGATGAACCGGTCCCAACGGCTCACCATGGCGTCCTGCTGGCCGGGGAGCAACATCACCTGATCGCCAACCATCAGTTCAGCGCCCTCTGCCACCCGGAACACCGTTCGGTCGGCATCCATATCAACCGCCTCGACCCCTGGCCGGCCTTCGACTCGTGGCAACCCCTTGATACCACATACTGCGCGGGCGCCGGCGTCGCCAATCGCCGTTCCCGGCCGCGGGACGCTGATGATGGTACTCAGCACCTTCCCTGCCAGGTGAAAGTCCTGCATGTAATCGTATGAGGTTTCCATCACCAGGTAGGAACCGCCTTGGATTTCAGTGACCTCCGGCATGTCCCCGGCGATGTCATAGCTCCACGTCTCTCCCGTAGATACGATCTCCACCGGCAGCCCGGCAGCGATCATGCCATCCCGCAGATCCAGAACCGGCTGGATGAGATGGTGGGCTTCAGTGGCTCGGTCCTCCCGGTCTCCGGATGGCTCGGCCATCATCTGGTGGCTCATCACGCCTTTCAAAGATAGTCCGGGCAGCGAATCGATCAACCGGGCCAGAGCCACGCCGGATTCCACTCCTTGCTCTCCTTCCTGCACGCCGCACCGGAGCAGTCCGGTTTCCTGTTCGATGACCACGCCCAGATCTACGCCTTGAGCCGCGGCGACCTCGGAAAGGTCGCGGGCATTGGCCTCATTCTCGCAGGCCACCAGAATCTCGGCCTCGTCCGCCAGGGCACAGAGCCGGGCAATCTTCGGTGGCGCAACCACCTCGCTGGTAACGAATACGCTGGCCACTCCACCCTGGACCATCACCTCGGCCTCGGCGACCTTGGCCGCGCACACTCCGCCAACGGTACCGCCCCTCTGGATTTGCCGGAGAGCCAAGGCCGGGCTCTTGTGATTCTTGCTATGTCCGCGCAACTTGCTGTGGCGTTCACCGTAGTAATCGGCAATCACATCCATGTTGTGATCCAACGCGTCCATATCGAGGATCAGACATGGAGTATCCAGTTCCTCAATCGGCGTGCCGGGTTGGGGTTCATACGCTTCAGTCATGGACATACCTCCGAGGTTCCCGCATATCCAAGTTGTATCGATATTTCCCGTCATTCCCGCGCTTTTACTTCCTTCATTCCCGCTTTCGCGGGAATCCAGTGAATACAATATAGGGCCAACGACGAGACACTACCCCAGCTGCCCCCGGCCCGCAACGCGCCAATACCCGACCAGTTTGCCATCCCGCACGGCGCGGATGTAGTCATACTGATTGATACAAAGAGCCAGGTTATACGGAACCAGGTGAATCTTGTCGTTGGGCATCAACTGCTCGGTGGCCGGCTCCTGCAAATCCAGGATTCCATGCTCCGCGCTGAACCGAGTAGCGACGGCGCCAGGGAGCCCGTCCAGAACAGGTACGCCGAAATCAGGCCCGGTAGTCTTGTGACCGGAATCCACCACGGCCCGGCCCGCCACGGGGTGACTGATCACCGTGGCCAGAATCTTGGCCGCCGGTTGAAATTCGGGACGGATTCGCAGTGTCTCCACATCCATCAAGGGATACACCCCAGCCTGAATCTCGGTAACGCCCGACAGTTGTGAAACTATATCGTAGCTGTAAGTGCTGCCCGCACTCACTGTCGGAACCTCAATACGAGCCTGCTCCAGGTCGCCTCGCGTGTCCAATATCGGTTGCAACCGACCACGGGTTTCGGCCGCCAACTCGTCCCGGTCGGTCATTGTCAACGGCCCTTCGTAGGCCATTATCCCTTCAAACGACAAGCCGGGAGCGTCCGTGATTTTCCGCGCCAACTCAACAGCATCATGCCCGGGCAACACGCCGCCAAACCCGTAGCCGGCGTCAATGTCCACCAACACGCCCAAGGTAACGCCGGCGGCCTGCGCAGCCTCGGCGAGGTCCTCAACGTTGCGGGAGTCGTCCACGGCCACACTCAACGTAATTCGGCCACCCAAAGCAACCAGCCGGCGAATCTTCGCGGTGGTAACCACCCGGCCCGCTATCAGTATGTCCTCAATCGCCGGCGAATCGTCGTCGCCCCCGGCAAATGCCTCGGCTTCCCCAAGCGAACTGACCGCCACGCCGCCGGAATTGTATCCCGCAGCCAACTGCAAACGCGCGATCTCAGGGCAGCCATGGCAGGAAACATGCGGGCGAACCGTGACCTGACCGGCGGCCAGTCCCCTTCCGGAGCTGCCAACAGCGCCATGCAGAACCGCGATGTTCTGCTCCATCACCTCCAGGTCAACCACTAGGGCCGGCGTGTCCAGTTCCCCTGTGGGGGTGCCAACGGCCTGAAATATCGGTCGCTCCAACGTTCATGTACCTCTCAATCGCGGCTCTCTCCGGCAGGATAGCACAAATCAGGCCGGCTCCAACCAGTGCTGGTACACATCCACCAGCAGCGTATCGGCGGGGCTGCCGGCATAGTCTGGCCAAAGGTCGGTCTGACGCAAACGTACGCGGTAAAGCGGCTGACGCGGCAATCCGTCGCCCCCATGCGCCAGCGACTCAGGGTTGGGATAAACGCCGCACAGCGCATCCACAACACCGGTATGCCCCTGAATGTAAGCCGGCGTCCGAAAGTGATGCGCCGGCGAGCCAACGCGGACACGCACGGTTGCGCCATTAGAATAGAGAACGGATTCGGCAGGTGTTGTCACAGCCCCCGCTCCCGCAACTCCGCCGCCTTCGCGTCAATCTCCGCCGCCGTCAGTATCCCCTTCTCAATCAGCAAAATTTCCAACGCTGCCGTCCACTTCTCGTAGTAGGACAACGCTTCGTATTGCTCAGGCGGCAGGCTTTCGATGGCGCGGCGCATTTCGTCGGTGGTGCGGATGCCCTGCGCGCCTAGCACTTGGTGCACCGCATCCACTCGACGCTCCCAGTCGCTGTATTCATGCTCGCTGCGGTCGATGGGCGTGTCGTCGGGCCAACCGCCCCGGTCGTGTACTCCGGGCATAGTGAAGCTCCTGTCCCCTCTCCCCTTGTGGGAGAGGGCTAGGGTGAGGGGGTCATGTTCTCCCACATCTCGGCAACGTCAATGGCCCGCATGAACCGGACGCCGGGGAATGTCTTGATGTATTCAATCAGCCGTTCCAGCATCAGCAGCCGGCCGGGACGCCCGATGTACTGCGGGTGCATCGTCAGGTTGAAGCAGCGGCCATACCGGTAGATGCCGCGGAACTCGGCGGCCCAGCTGTCGAACACCTCGTCGGGGTTACGCATCGGCCCCAATCGGTTGGCGGACGGCGCATACGCGAAGTGGGGCGCGTCGTCCAGCAGCCAGTGAATGGGCAACTCGACCATCTGCCGCGGAGGCTCTCCGCCCTCCACGTAGTAGGGCGCGTCGTCCCCCATCAGGCTGCTGTCGTAGCGGAAGTTGTGCTTTGCAAGAAGGTCCAGGGATACCGGGCTGAGTTCCCAGCTGGGCGAACGGTATCCGACCGGCGCCTCGCCGGTGAGATCGCCCAGAATGCCGATGCCTTTGATGAGCACCTCCTCTTCCCGCTCCGGCGTCAGAGTGGCCGGCGGTTCGTGGATGTAGCCGTGATGTGCGACTTCGTGTCCCTGGCCGGCGATTTCGCGCACCAGATCAGGGTGAGTTTCCGCAACCATGCCGGGAATGTAGAAGCTGCCTGGGATGCCCTGGGCGTCCAGCATATCCAGGATGCGCGGCGTGGCGACGCTGGGGCCGTATTCCGCCATGGAGAGCAGACTGGGATAGTTGATGAAATCCGGGTTGCGGTTCAACCAGGAGGTAACGCCGTCAACGTCAAAGGTGATGAGAGCGACGCAGTTGACGTCGTCGGGCCAGATACCTGCCATTTTGTTCCTCCCACCAACTCTTACAGCAACGGAATCCGGTCAAACCCCGTGTAAGGCCGCAGCACCTCGGGGATGACCACGGACCCATCGGGCTGCTGGTTGTTTTCCAGGATGGCGATGATGACGCGCGGCAAGGCCAGGCCGGATCCGTTCAGCGTGTGGACGAATCGGGGGCGTTCACCCACACCCGGGCGGTAGCGAATGTTGGCGCGCCGGGCCTGAAAGTCAGTGCAGTTGGAGCAGGAAGAGACTTCAAGCCACTCCTGCGAGCCCGCGGCCCAAACCTCCACGTCATAGGACTTGGCAGACGGGAACGAGATGTCTCCGGCGCACAGTTGCAGGATGCGGTAAGGCAGGTCGAGCCGTTGGCAAACAGTCTCGGCATTGCCCAGCAACGACTCCAGCTCATCGAAAGAAGTATCCGGTTCAACGAACTTGTACATCTCGACTTTATTGAACTGATGGACGCGCTTGATTCCACGGGTATCGCGCCCGGCGGCGGCTTTTTCACGTCGGAAACAAGGCGTGTGAGCTACGTAATACAGTGGCAGTTGGTCGGCCTCCAGTATCTCGTCGCGGTGGAGGTTGGTCACCGGTACTTCCGCGGTTGGAATCAGCCAAAGGTCATCCTCTTCATCGTGGTAAAGATTGTCGGCGAACAGGGGGAGGTTGCCGGAACCCTCCATCGTTTCGCGGCGCACGATGATCGGCAGAGCCATCTCGGTATAGCCATGCTCATTGCCATGCAGATCGAGCATCCACGAAATGATAGCGCGTTCCAGACGCGCGCCATAACCGTTGAGGGTGTAGAAACGGCTGCCGGATAGCTTGACGCCGCGCTGGAAGTCTATGATGCCCAGATTCTCTGCAATATCCCAGTGGGGTTGAGCATCGAAATCGAGGGAGATGGGTTCGCCCCACCGGCGGAGTTCCAGGTTGCAGGTCTCGTCAAGGCCGTCGGGCGTGCTGGCGTCCGGCAGGTTGGGCAGCGCCATCATGGCGTCGTTGATACGGGAATCCAGGTCACGCACCTCGTCTTCCAGGGCGCTGATCCTCTGGCCGACTTCGCGCATTTCAGCGATGACATCATCGGGAGGCTGATTGCCCTGTGAACGTGCTTGGCCAATTTCCCGGGAAACCTGATTGCGCCGGGCACGAAGTTCGTCACCCTCAGTAATTGCGACGCGACGTCGCGCATCGAGAGTCAGGATTTCGTCAAGGCAGTCCTCGTCCTCAGCCCGGCGGACCAGAGCGGCTCGAACGGCGTTGGTGTCGGAACGGATTTGTTCAATGGAAAGCATAATCGGCTACGGTTACATCAAATTGAAGATCAGTTGCCGGACGGCGAACGTGAAGCCTGGCAGCACGTCCTCTCCGTCCAGCATTTCGGGGTCATCGTGGAGTTCAGGCTCAGGAGCGCCAGCGCGGTAAATGCGGACGGTGCACTCAATGGGATCGATGAGCCAACCGAGCAGGGCGCCGTTGTCCATGTATTCCTGCATCTTGTTAAACAGTTCGGCCAAGTCCGACGGCCGCGACTGCGAAGTGGAACGTATTTCCACCACAAAATCCGGACAGTAGGGACGTGCCCGGGGCGCCTCGGATGGTGGTGGCAGAACTTTTTCTCGCGGACTCCAAGCGGCATCGGGACATCGTACAGCTCCGTTGGCCAGCCGGTAAGCGCTGGAGGAGCCGGTAGCCGTGCCAGGACGTCCCGCTGTGGTGTTCCAGATGTATAAAGCGCCAAAGGATTCGCCCTCGTGCTCGTCGGAAGGGACATACGTGGGCGCCATAATTTCAAGCACTCCGTCGGATGTGAGTTCCATTCGCCATGGGTCATTCCGGTTGGCTATGCAGACTTCCCAGAACCAATCTTCACAGGCATCCGGCCCGGCTGCTATCACCGCTTCCGGCAGCCGCAGCTTGATGGGGAACAGCCCAATATCGTCCACATTGGAAACCGACGACGTAGTTTCCGCTACCGCCGCATCCGGCGCGTTTGGCAAGGCAGTCGTCGTCATGGTAATCACTCCGTCGTGCCATCCGGCGTTGTCGCGTTTCCGCTGCCGCCGGAGAGAGAGCGCATCTGCGGAAATAGTAGCACATCGCGGATGGTGGACTGGCCGGTCAAGAGCATCACCAGGCGGTCGATGCCGATACCGAGTCCGCCGGTGGGTGGCATACCGTATTCCAGAGCGGTGAGGAAGTCGGTGTCGGTGCGGTCGGCCTCCTCATCACCGTAGGCGTCACGCTGGTGTTCCTGGTCGGCGAACCGGGCGCGCTGAACCTCGGGGTCGTTTAACTCCGTGTAGGAGTTGGCGATTTCCATGCCGGCCGCGAAAGCCTCGAACCGTTCCACGTAGCCGGGCTTTCCGGGGTGGTTCTTGGCCAGAGGGGACATGTCCTCGGGGTAATCGATCATAAAGGAGGGCTGTATCAAGTTGGGTTCAACGTACACGGAGAGCATCTTGTCGATCAGTCGTCCGCGGGCCTCTCTCGGGCCGGGTTGCAACCCCAAATCCAGGCACACTCGCGTGAGCGATTCGGAGTCGGGATAGTCTTCAATATCTATGCCGCTGCAACGCAGTAATTCTTCTCGAAGAGAAAGGCGCGGCCATGGAGGAGTGAAGTCAATTAGGTGATCGCCCATAGGGACGTGCGTTTGGCCGTGGACGTCTCGGGCCAGAGACGAGACCAGCGACTCTACCATCTCCATTACCGTGTTGTAGTCGGCGTAGGCTTCGTAGGACTCCAGCAACGTAAATTCGGGATTGTGGTCCTGGTCAATACCTTCGTTGCGGAATACGCGGCCGATCTCGTAAACCTTGTCCAGACCCCCGACGATAAGTCTCTTGAGATAAAGTTCTGTAGCGATGCGAAGGTAGAGCTGCTCGTCCAAGGCATTGTGGTGGGTGATGAATGGCCGCGCGTGAGCGCCGGCAGGTATGGGCACCAGTATCGGAGTATCGACCTCCACGAAACCTCGACCATCCAGGAACCGGCGGATTCCGCTGATGATTCGGCTGCGTTGTACGAAGGTGTCGGCCACTTCGGGGTTAGCGATAAGGTCGAGGTAGCGCTGGCGATAGCGTGTTTCGACGTCGCGCAGGCCATGCCACTTCTCGGGAAGGGGACGCATGCCCTTGGCCAGGATAGTCAGGGAGTGGGCTTCGATGGTTGGCTGTCCCGTGCGGGTGCGTATCATGTTGCCCGTAACGCCCAGGAAATCGCCGAGGTCCAAGTCCGGCAGCAGTGCAAATTCCTCGCCCAGCACGTTTTGGCGGAGCATTGCTTGCAATACCAATACGCCGGAGGAATCGCGCAGGTCCAGGAAGGCGGCGCGTCCCATCACTCGCATGGACATGATGCGGCCGGCCACGCTGATGTTTTCAACATCTGCCATATCACCGGCTGATTCGGCTAGCTCAAATCGCTCGATGGCCTCTGCCGCCGTGAAATTCCGGTGGAAGCGTGGGGGATACGGATCGATTCCCCGCTGCCTGAGGCGATCCAGCTTCGACCTTCGGCTCTCCAGGTTCGCCTCAAGGCTTCCCAGGTTTGCTTCCGTTTCAGTGTCCGAGGTTTGGTTTGGTTCAGGCACGGTTACCATCACGCGTAAAGGTGGCAGGTCGATTAAATCTGGCAATTACCAATCGTAAGGGGGGTATGGTCGAATGTAAAGGAAACTGACAGATTTACGCTTCGGCTTCGATAGTCGATAGTTGCTTGACTTGACTATAATGCGCATCAAGCGTGGCGGCACGTTTTCCATCGACTTTGAGACGCCACCGAGGTGCGGACATGATCCAGAGGATGATAGGCGCGGCGCTATTTAACCGCCAAACTTACGAGGAAATTGAGGCCGACGAGGGAGCGCTGGGCCAGGCAGTTGGCGTGGTCCTGCTGGTGACGCTGTGCGGGATCATCGGCGGCGTCATTGGTGGGCTTCTTGGTGAGGCTTCGGCTATTAAGATCATCCTGGGCGCAATTGGTGGCCTGGTGTTCGGCATAATACGCTGGGCGCTGTGGGTTACGGTGATGTACGTGGTGGGCGGCAAGATGCTCAGGGCCAGCAACACCCAGACCAGTTGGGGCGAATTGGGGCGTGTCATGGGCTTCGCCTATACGCCGGGGGTGCTGTCGGTGCTTTCTTTCGTGCCGGCAATTGGTTGGCTGTTCCCGGTAGTCGGCTTTTTCTGGACACTCGCCGCGGTGACCGTCGCGGTGCGGCAAGCTATGGACTTTGAATCCACCGGGCGTGCCATCGGCGTGGTGCTGCTTTCAGCAGTCATCGGGTTTGTTCCTTGGATAATTATCGTTGCCATCCAGGAGCTTCTGCTGGGCACAGGCGTGGAACAAGAAGCAGAGAGCGCCATTCGGTCCTTGCTGGCGTTGATCTAGCATCAAATGCGCGACAAGTGGACCATACGCGAAGATGTGTGGACGGCGTTGGAAACGGGCGGCGTCGTCCGCGGCAAGTCGGTGCATGACAAGATTCCCCATTTCATCGGCTGTGATGACGCGGCGGCGCGGGTGGCGGAACTGCCTGAATGGCGGGCAGCCCGCGCTGTCAAGAGCAATCCGGACCAGGCACAGCGGCCGTTGCGTCAGATGGCGTTGGAGCAGGGAAAACTGCTGTACATGGCCGTACCGCGATTGAAGGAAGAGCGGGTATTCATAGAACTCGATCCCGGGCGTCCCGAAGTTGATCCCAGGAAGGCGTCCACGATCTCCGGGGCGTTCAAGGTCGGTCGGCCCGTTTACGTTCACGAAATGAAGCCGGTCGATCTGGTGATCTCTGGCTCAGTGGCCGTCAACCGGCAGGGAGTGCGGGTCGGCAAGGGAGGCGGGTTCGCCGACCTGGAATATGGTCTGGCCGCTGCGGCGGGGATTCTAACGCCGAAAACTCCGGTGATAACGACGGTGCATCCGATGCAGGTGTTGGACGAGGAACTCCCGTGGACGCAACACGACGTGCCTTTGGACATCGTGGTTACAGTTGACGCGATCATCCGCTGCACCGGAGACCGGGAACATTTGCCAAGACCGCGGGGCATCTACTGGGAGGACCTTGACGAGCGCAAAATCCGGTCGATACCTTTGTTGGTGAAATTACGCCAACAATCCGGCGCCGGCGAATAATTACGCTGCATGACGGACTCAAACGGCGGATTTCCGGCTGCGCTTTCGCAGGGTATAATCGCATAAAGCCAACAGGCCGGCGCAGTTCGCCGAATCGCGTCGGCCGCATACCGGGAGGGAAGGAACAATGACTCAACCAGCGATGCACGCGCAAATGGGCGGCTCAACCGGCGGCGGCGAGGAGTTGATATCCGCGGGGGCAGTAACCTTCGGGTTGGTGTACCGGACGGATGTGGGAGCGATGAGCGACGAGGGAATCTGCATCCACGTGTACGGAAACGACATAGACGACGACGACAAGGAACTACTGAGATTCGACTGCTTCCGTATTGGGCCTCACTACCACTACCGGAACAAGACTATCGACAAGAACGAGCGTCTGGAGCTGGACTTCACGGCTGAGGGCGACTCCCTGGCGTGGACGCTGGATAAAATCCAGAACCGCCTGCCCATCATGCTGCTCCGTTGTGAGGCGGAATCCACGGCGCGAAACGTGGACCAGCGGGACATCGAAGCGGCGCTGCCCCACATTGTGGCGTGGGCCGAGACCAAGACCCACAACCGCGGTTAGTCAGCCGCTGCGCCCCAACCGGCGCGACGACGACCAGCGGGTTCGGCTCAGGCGGGCCGGACCCGTCTTTAATCGGGTTTCATAACAGCCCCGCCCAACCGAAAACCCAACCCAGGACGCCGGCGGCTATAATCACCAGCGGCGCCGGCACTCGGAAAAACATCACCGACCCGAAGGCCAACAGGGCAATCACCGCGCCGGCGGCGCTGGGGTCGGCCCGTTCCCACAGCAAAAAGACTACACCCACCACCAGGCCAATGGCGGTGGCATTGACTCCGGTCAGGGCTATCCTTACCCATGGATAGCGCCGTACCTGCTCCCAGAAGGGCAGCACTCCGAAGATTATCAGCACCCCCGGCAGGAAGAGGCCCACAAGAGCCAGCAGCAGTCCGGGAACGCCGCCGGCGACTGCCCCCAGGTAAGCGCTGAAACTGAACAGCGGGCCGGGCAGGGCGAGCATCAGCGCCAACCCATCCAGGAACTGCTGTTCCGTTACCCAGCCGGGTTCCACCACCTCGGCGCTGAGCATGGGCAATACCACCTGTCCGCCGCCAAAAATCAGCGATCCAGTGCGGTAAAAGGATTCTAGGATTTGCAGCCATGACCAGTCCAGCGCCAGCCGCGCCAGGATCAGCCCACCCAGGAGTCCGAAGAACAGCAGCAGCAACAGGGCGCCGGCCACCCGGGAAATTCCCAGGTTGTCCAAAGGGATGCTTCCCGACCGGTCAATCGTATCGTGCCTTTGAGCTCGCAAGGCCACCGCTGTTACCATCCCTCCCAGAGCCAGGGCAGCGGGAAAAGCCCAGGGTTGACGCACCAGGACGGTTACGACTGCTCCCAACAGCATCAGGCCCATGGTCAGCCGCGTGTTGACGACGGCCACGCCTAGCCGCCATGCCGCCACCGCCACCAACGCCACTGTGGCGGGCTGTACGCCGTCCAGCCACAGCGGGCGCTCCCCTTCGTCCAGGAAAGTAGCTACACCCAATCCGGCCAGGGCCATTATCGTCGCCGCCGGATACAAAAAGAGCAGAAAGGCCAGCAAGCCTCCCAGCGGCCCGGCCCGGGCCGTACCCACGGCCACCACCATTTGGGTTGAGGTAGGGCCGGGCAGTCCCTGACCTAAGCCCAACAATTCCACAAATCGCTGCTCGTCAAGCCAGCGGCGCCGGGCCACGAAACGCTCTTGCAGCAGGGCGATATGGGCCTGGGGTCCGCCGAAGGCTATCCAACCGAAGGGCAGGAATGCCCAAGCCACCTCAGCCAGCCTGCGGGCTAGCGAGGGAGAGGGTTCAAGTTCAGGGTTGGTGGTCAGTTCTTCCATCTTACGCTTTAGAACAGTACGCTTGCTACTCTCCAGAGCATCATGCAGCCGGACGCGGTGAGCAGGAATCCCATGACCAGCAGCAAAAGGTTGACGCTGATCCTTCCCGTAAATTTGGCGCCCACATAGCTGCCCACTACTGCCGGCGCCAACAATATTATCAATAGTGGCAAGTCTGGACGGGTGTGCAGCATGTGGCCCAACCACCCTAGCGCTCCCATTGTCATACCGATGAAAAGGTTGCTGCCGGCGGCAATTCGTGGATCAACTCGCAGTACCCTGATGATGAGTGGGAGCCTAACGGAACCCAACACCAGGCCGATCGCGCCAGCCAGCAATCCGATCCCAAAGCTCGCGCCGGCTCCACTGACGGTTCGCGCAATTGTGAATTGTCCCACCGAACCCTCCAGTTGATCGTCTCCCGGCTGGTTTGAGCGGGCATCGCGTCGCCGCTTGCGTACCAACAGAACTAGCTCAACGCCCTGCCACAGGATCAGAACGCCGGCCAGCGCGATCAGGAGATCAGTTGGCGCTTGATTGCTGAAATAACCGCCCAGGAACCCGGCGACGAACGCGGGGGCTCCAATTATGACAACCAGCAGCAGCTTGACCCGTCCGTCTCGGAAGTGGCGATAACTGCCGGTAATTCCAACGGCGCTGCTGACAAAGATATTGGCGCTGGCGGCAACGGGAAGGGGGATGCCAAGCATCAGCATCGCGGGCAGGCGCATAGTGCCCAGAGACAAACCTATCAACCCGCCCAGTACACCGATGAACAGAGACAACGCCAGCAGAAAAGCAGCGAGCGATACTGACAAGTCCGATGGCAGACCTAAGTCGGAGAGAAGCATCGCACCACCTCCCTCCAAAACCCCGGCCCGTGCCGGCATGATTGTTGTCTAGGGCCGACCCACGGCCTCGGCGACGCCGACTTCCTGCATGAGCTCGGAGATCTGCCGCCAGGTTTCATCCTCGATGAAGATGCCGTTTTCACGTCGCTGCAACTCGGTGCGGTACTCGATTTCGCCGGGGTAATAGACCTCGCTGAACCCGGCGGCCGGCGGCGAGGTCTTGACGAACTCGGCGAACTCAGTCATTTCCTGCTTGAAGTCCTCCAGAGGACGGAATTTCGATACGTCGAAGACGGCCAGGAAGCAACCATCATTGTGGCGGGCCTGGGGGTCGATGCCGAAGCCGAGACCCGTTAGCAAACCGGAGAACATCTCTACCATGAAAGACAGACCGAAACCCTTATGGCCCTGGTCGGCGCCCACGGGCAGAATCGCGCCGCCGGCTGCGTAGTCGTTTGGGTCGTTGGTTGGATTGCCGTCCTTATCGACGATCCAGCCAGTGGGCACCTGCTCGCCCCGGTTGCGCGCAAGGCCGATTTTGCCGGCGGCGACGGCTGAAGTGGCCATGTCCAGAAGCACCTGCCCTGGCAGGTTGCTTGGCACTCCGATGCAGATGGGGTTGGTGCCCAGGCGTCGGGCGCGTCCTCCAAAGGGGGCAACCGCCTTGGGCCCGGCGCCGGAGTCGGCGGTGAGGATGGCAATCATGCCCTCTTGGGCGCAGATGGTCGGGTAGTCGCCCAGCCGTCCGATGTGGCTTTGACGGCGAATTGTGAATGCCGCGACGCCGGATTGTTTGGCTTTGTCGATGGCCATTCGAGTGGCCTTTTCGGTCACCACGAAGCCGAAGCCCCAGTGCCCGTCAACAACGGCGGTGGTCGGCGTTTCACTGAGCACCTCAAAAGGCGCGCCGGGAACGATATGCCCGCGGTCAATACGCTCGCAATATTCGGGAATGTGGATACAGCCGTGTGAGTCGTGGCCGACCAGATTCGCCTTGACCTGGTGAGCGGCGACGATTTCGGCCTCGTAGGCCGGCGTCCCCTTGGCTTGGTAGATGGCGGACGCGGCCTTGTGCAGATATTCGGGAGTAAAAGTCGGCATGGGACAGCCTCCGTAGCTTGAGGAGATTGCTGGCAATAATGCCGCAGATTGTAGCAGGAAATGGCGCAGGGTTTTTGCAATGCTTAGGCTCACGGCAGGGCCTTCTGATCATTCCCGCCATTCCGGACTTGATCCGGAATCCAGAAGCGTTCCCAAACTGCAACGTTGCTTGACCGCAGGAATTTCTGGATTCCCGCGAAAGCGGGAATGACAAGGATTTTGAGAACCGAAAGCCTCTGAGGCTTACAGCATCTTCTCGAAGTAGTGTCGGCTGGCTCCACCCTCGTAGCCTTCAGATAGCCCAAATTGGCGATACCCCAGCTTCGCGTAAAAGCCCGCAGCCTGGAACGACATCGTGTCAACCAACGCCGACGTACAGCGCAGTTCCCTGCCGCGTCCCTCTGCCCAATCCATCAGGCGGCTACCCAGCCCCTTGGACTGGTGATCGGGATGTACCCACAGGATCCTGATATGGAGTTTTCCCCAATATGCAGTGCCGGTTATGCCGGCCACCACCTGGCCGGAGTCAACCATGACGGCACGCACCGGGGTAACGGAGCGGACAAATGCCGCCCCAGCGTTGTGCTCATCCAGGCCGCGTTCTACCTCGGCGGCCTGCTCGTCAGTAGGTGCCGTCAAGAATTGCATACTCTATACAGCCTGTCAGCTCGGGATTTTGCCATTAGAAACGGGTAGTTAGCTTTGCCAAACGCGCCAGCCAGGCTTTCCCGGTGCCACTTGGCGGTGAAAGGCCGCACCACCTGGTTGAGGACCGGGATCGCAACCTTGCTGAATTGAATGGCGTTGCGGCCACGCCGATGCAGGATTTCCCGAGTTGTCGCAAACAGTGAGTAAACGCTGTCCAGAGCTGTTTGCTCGTCGCCTACGTCGGCCGGCAACGGCTGCGTGACGATGCGCGTCAGCATCTCCACGTACAGCTCCCATGCCGCATCCTGGTCATCCTGATTGAACTCTACCTCAACTTGGATACCGACAACGTTCAAGCGGACGTTGGTTAGATTGAACTGATTGAACAACGTGGGAAGATTCATCTTGTGACCTCCACCAACAGGGTCTTGCCCACCTCTATTATATGCAATTTGCCGGCCCGCCGCCCCGGCAGGTGGCCATCCACTGACACTTCCCTCTTGCCCTCATGCTTCCCTCGCGCCTACCATTTAACAATCTGATCTCCACCCCTATCCTGCCACCTGGAACGCAAGCCCTCTTCTTGCCCACCCGAAACGCCGCGCTTCTGATGCCGTTCCTCCGAACCCTCCCAACTGCCCGCCAAAACCCCTTCAATCGCACCCAAAACCGTGCTCACCATCCCCTATTTCACCCCCACGACCCGCCAAACGCCTTACTCAAATGGCCGGAAATGAGCGGATATGAGCGCGATTCCCACAAAATAACAGCCTGCCCCGTGCCTGACACGGGGTCACCCCGTACTTGATGCGGGGCCCCACCATCCCATCCCATCCCCAATCCTGTCCATCCCCTTCATCCCTGTAAATGTTCCCCCGCCGGAGGCACTCCCATGACTATCTCCCAACTCCGCCGCCGTATCGACGCCCTCAAACGCAAATTCGCCCGCGAACTCGCCATCATCAAGCTCCGCCGCATCGCCGAAGCCATCACCGACGACTGGACTCCCGACGAGCCCCCGGAACCGTCCGACGTCATCCGACGCATCGCCGACGCCGGCTTCCGCCTCACCACCTTCGCCAATCTTCATCGCCGTCTCGACGACGCCCGACGGAAAGGCGAAGTCCCCGTACCCAACGCCATCGTGCTCAACCTGTTGCCCTGGGCCTGGAACGACCGCTACCGCGACCTTCTCCGCTGGGAACTCCCCGCCTCAGCCCGGTAGTCCCCCGCTTTTGCCGATTTAGACAGATAATCCAAAGGCCCTGTACACTGCCGTCGTCATTATTGGTACTGCGGAGGGAACCCCATGAAAGCTATCTATATCAATGAGACGGGCGGCACCGATGTGCTCAACTACGGTGACCGCCCCGATCCCGAAATATCCCCCGGCGAGATACTGATTCGTGTCGGTGGCAGCGCGCTGAATCACCTCGACCTGAACCTGCGCGCCGGCAACGCCCGGCGCTTCCCTCATATCCTGGGCTGCGACCTGGCCGGCGAGGTGGCGCAGATCAGTCCTGACGCCGGGACCGATCTGAGGGTGGGCGACCGGGTGCTGATTGACAACCGGGTGAAGTGCGGCGGACACAACCTGTGCCCGCACTGCTCGGCGGGGCACGACCAGTGGTGCGCCCGCCAGCAGCGCATCGGCGTTGACCTCGACGGAGGACACGCTGAATACGTGGTGGCGCCGGCCATGAACGCCTACACCATCCCCGATGATATGTCGTTTGCGGAGGCGGCGGCCCTGCCCATCGCGCTGCACACGTCGTGGCACTGCCTGATCACGCAGGCCAAGCTTCAGCCCTGGGACGACGTGCTGGTGCAGGCGGCGGGCTCCGGCGTCGGCAGCATGGGCATCCAGATCGCCAAGATGATGGGCTGCCGGGTCATTACCACGGCGGGCAGCGACTGGAAGCTTGAAGAAGCGAAGAAGTGGGGCGCCGACGAGGTGATCAACTACCGCGAGGTGGACAGCGTCAGCGACCGTGTGAAAGAGCTAACCGACGGCCAGGGCGTGGACGTGGTGTACGACTGCGTGGGCGCGGATGTGTGGCACGAAAACATGCTGTCCCTCAAACACGAGGGCCGGTTGGTGATAACCGGCGTCACATCTGGCAGCCAGACCCCCATGGACCTGTCGGTGTTGCACGGCAAGCCGTTGCATCTGATGGGCAGCGGCGGTCGCAGCCGGCGCACCATGGCCGACGCCATGAAGATGGTTAACCAGGGCGCGTTGCGTGGCATCGTTGGCCGCACTTTCCCGTTGGAGGGTGTGGCAGAGGCGCATCAGGTGATGCACGACCGGGATTTTTACGGCAAACTGGTCATCGAGCACTGACCGACCGATTGCAGGTGATACAATAATCCGCGCCAACACGGTCAATAACAATCACCCAGGGAGGCAGTTCCGCTATGAGAATCGCTCGCTATATCGCCCACGGCTCCGAGCATTACGGCGTCGTTGACGGCGACAACGTCACCGCCATTGACGGCAGCATCTTTGACGATGAAATCAAGCTGACCGACCATGTTCACACGCTGTCCGACGTCAAACTGCTGGCGCCGGTGATGCCAGGGAAAATCCTGGCCATGGGTCTCAACTACACCAGCCACGTTGGCGACCGGCCCGCGCCTGAATATCCGATGATTTTCCACAAGACGCCCACCAGCGTAATCGGCCCCGATGATGCCATCATCCGCCCCAAGGAAGTCCAGCGCTTCGACGCCGAGGGCGAGATGGTCATCGTCATCAAGGACAAGTGCCGGAACGTGTCCAAGGAGGACGCCCTGAATCACATCCTGGGTTACACCTGCGGCAACGACGTGAGTGCGCGCGACTGGCAGCAGAAGGACCGCCGGGAGAACAACTCGGACTGGTGGCGCGCCAAATCCGCCGATACCTTCTCCCCCATGGGTCCCTGGATCGAGACCGACGCCGACCCAGCGGCCCAGCACCTCCGCACCCGCGTCAACGGCAACGAGGAGCAGAACGAGACCACCGACCATCTCCTCTTCGACGTGCCTACGATGATCGAGTTCATCACCCGTTACGTGACGCTGGAGCCGGGCGACTGCATCTTCACCGGCACTCCCGGCACCACCCAGGACATGGCCGACGGCGCAATCTGCGAGATTGACATCAGCGGCATCGGCGTGCTGCGCAACCCGGTAAAGCTGGAGTCGTAAGAGACAATCCACATGCGATGATACCCAGTAGGGGCGAATGATCATTCGCCCCTACGAATTTCCGGTTAACCTCCGGGCCGCCACCCGCGCGGCGCACTACGCCCATTACGGTCGGCCCGGCCAATGCCCCATAGGAAGTGGTCCGGGTTGATACCGGCTTGCTCAACGATTCGCCCCATGGTAGCGGCTGCGATGTCCCTTCGGTCGTGGCGCGGGATTGAGATACGGATCCCCGCCTCGTTTTCAAGGTGAACGTGACTTCCAGTTTGATACAAGAAACGCCAACCAGGTCGCCTGAAAAGAGCGAACGCATCGGCGTAACTGACACCCGGTATTCGGGGAGGCATTAGACGACAACTTGAACGGTTGCTACTTCGACCCGGCAGCCATCGGCTGTACATTCGGCGATAAGGCGATCTCTCGCATCGGGAGGTACGTCTGGACGAGTATAAGGGATTGCCAAGAAACCCTCTATTGCGTCTGCAATCATAGCCAGGGCCTCCTCCCGGTCGTCGCCCTGGGAATTGCATCCCGGTAGAGATGGACAGAATACGGCATAGCCGGGTTCGAGATCGTCTGAAACCAGCAACACTTCGAACTCTTCGGCCTGCTTAATCCGCGTTTCGGTTTTCGTCGTGTGCGGTGTTGTCATGGCATGCGCCTCCTGGTTCCGGCTAATCGTTATATGGCGCCACTCTGGCGCTATCTCAGAACGGATAGCGTACGGCTGATTGGGCCTGCTCCGGCGGCCATATCACCACCTTGCGCCCCTGCTGTCGTTGGATCAACGCGACGGAACGGCCGATCTGGCGTCCCTCGTCGTCGATCTTGAAGCGGCCGTAGAAGGTGGTGAAGTCCAGGTGGGATGCGGCCTGGCGCAGGGCATCGTCCTCCAAAGAACCGGCTTCCTGCGCGCAACGGGCGGCGATGAGGCCGGATGCGAAAGCCTGCGCCATGGGGTAGTCCACGGGCAGGCCGGCGACGGCGGCCGCCATGGCGAGCAGCTGCAAGGACTCGGCGGAATTCGGACCAACGTCGGGCAGGGTGACGCTGGTGACGGGTTCCCATTGGCTGGGCCCGATGAAACCGTCGGACAGGGCCCCGAGGTCGTTGACGAATTCAGCGATGGGAGTGGCGACCACGACGGCCAGGCCGATCCGGTCGCGGTTGGACAGGTTGGCAAGCGCCCGCGCGGTGGCGATGTCATGCCGGATGCGCCCAATGCCAACTACGAGGTCCGCCTCCAGCTCTGCCACGTGGCGCGCGATTTCAGCAAAGCGGGTTTGGGAAGGGCGGTAACGCAGGTCCAGCTCGGTGGTGAACCCTAACTCCTGGGCCACGGACTCGACGCCGCGGGCAACGACACGGGCGAACGCCCCGGTATCGATGCGGAGGATGACCAGCTTGCTCGCGTCCGGATTGCACTGACGGGCCAACAGCGGCGCTCCCACGAGGTATTGGTCAGCGGAGGTGAGAATGCTGACGATGTTGCGGTAGCCACGGGCGTACAGGGCGTCCCCGGCGCCGCCGTGGTTCCACATGACCCTGCCGTGAGACTCTGAGACTTCAGCCGCGGCGGTGGTCAAGCCGGCGGAGTAAGGGCCGAAAAAGAGATCAACGGAGTCCTGCGTGATGAGACGTTCGGTATTTTGTTGAGCAGCTTCGGCCATGCTGCCATCGTCGTAATTGACCAGGGTTACCGGATGCGTTTGGCCATCCAGTAGCAAGCCGCCCTGGGCGTTGACGTATTCCACCCACGCGGTAACGCCGGCGAGAGCCTGGCGCCCCTGGGTGGCGAATTGTCCCGTAAGGGATGCGGATATTCCAGCCTTGATTTCCGATGGTGTAGTCATAGCGATCTTCGCGGTTCCTGTGAGATTGCGGCCCAATTTTAACTGATGATACTATCGTATTGCCATGCCGTCCTACCCGCACATTGAAAACTACCACGCCGACCTGCAACGGTTTGTCGAATTCGGCGGCTCCGACAACGAGCAGAGCATCCGGCGGGCCTTTGCAGTGTGCCTGGATTCCTACTGCCGCGACCATCGGGAAAAGCTGGCCCTGGTGGACGAACTGGACGCCGGCTCCCGCAACCGGCCCGATGGCACCGTCAAAGACTCCCTGCGCATGACCCGGGGCTACTGGGAGGCCAAGGACACCCACGACGACCTGGACGCCGAGATCCAGGCCAAGTTCAACCGGGGCTACCCCGGCGACAATATCGTCTTCGAGGACTCCGAAACCGCCGTCCTGTTCCAGAACGGTGGCGAGGCCATGCGGGTGAGCATGAGCCGGCCCGCCGACCTCCACCGCCTGATTTCGCGGTTCCTGGACTATGAGCTGCGCGAGATCGAGGAGTTCCGCCAGGCCCGCCAGCAGTTCAAGGCCGACCTGCCCGCCGTGCTGGAAAACCTGCGTGATACCGTTGCCGAGGCGGAGGCCGGGAACCCCGACTACCGCGTCGCTGCCGACGCCTTCCTGGAGCTGTGCCGCAAGAGCATCAGCCCCGACGTGTCAGACGCCGACGTGCGCGAGATGCTGCTCCAGCACATCCTCACCAAGGACATCTTCCTGCGCGTGTTCGCCGAGGACCAGTTCCACCGGGAGAACAACGTGGCCCGACAGCTGGACGCGCTGGAACGCACCTTCTTCACCGGCGACGTGCGGCGCGAGGCCATTGACCGGCTGCGCGCCTACTACGGCGCCATTGGCCGCGCCGCCGACGAGATTGCGGACTACGCCGAAAAGCAGCAGTTCCTCAAGGCCATCTACGAGGACTTCTACCAGGCTTACAATCCCGCCGCCGCCGACCGCCTGGGCGTGGTCTATACCCCCAACGAGGTGGTGGATTTCATCATCCGGGGCACGGATTACCTGCTGCAAAAGCACTTCGGCAAAACGCTGGCCGACGACAACGTGAACATCCTGGACCCGGCCACCGGCACGGGCACCTTCATCACCAACCTGATCAACCACCTGCCGGCCGACCGCCTGGAGCGCAAGTATCTCAACGAGATCTACGCCAACGAGGTGGCAATCCTGCCCTACTACATCGCCAACCTCAACATCGAGTACACCTACAAGGAGCGGACGGGGCGCTACCTGGAATTTCCGAACCTGTGCTTTGTAGATACGCTGGACAACATGGACTGGCAGGGCGCGGGGGCCAGCGGCGGCGCGGTGCAGCGGCAGGCGGCATTCAACCTGGGCGGGCTGTCGGAAGAGAACTGGATACGGGTGCAGGAGCAGAACGAAAAGCCCATCAGCGTAATCATCGGCAACCCGCCGTACAACGACCAGCAGTTCAACTGGTATGACGCCAATCCCAACCGCAAATATCCTGCGGTTGACCAACGTATCAGTGATACGTACATCTCGGCAAGCACAGCGCAACGCACTCATCAATACGATATGTACAAGCGGTTTATCCGTTGGGCCAGTGACCGACTGGATGATGATGGCATCATAGGTTTCATTACGAATCGTGCGTATCTTGACACCCGTCAGGATGATGGGTTTCGCCAGATAGCGTCGCAGGAGTTCACCGACATTTACGTGCTTGACTTGGGTTCCGACGTACGTCGAAACCCGAAAATATCGGGCACCACGCACAACGTCTTTGGCATTCAGACTGGAGTGGCGATTGGTTTCTTTGTGCGCGATAAGGCCAAGGTGGGAGGGTGCAACATTCACTATCAGCGGCGTGAAGACGCAGAACTGGCAATGGACAAGCTGGCCTATCTTCGTGATGCGGCACTGGACCGCATTGAGTTTCAGAGTATCACGCCCGACAAACACAACGAGTGGCTCAACCAGTCCAACAGCGACTTTGAGCAGCTGATACCACTCGCGAATCGAGAAACCAAACTGGCGAAGACAGTTGGCGATGAGCAAGCGGTGTTCGGTTTGTATTCAATGGGTATCAGTACGAACCGGGATGAGTGGGTCTATGACTTTTACGAGAATGGGCTATCCGATAAGATACTTTTCTTTTGCAGAACCTATCGAAACGACATGCAACGATTTGAGATTGAGAAGCCTGATCACAATTCAGTTGGCAATTGGGTAAATCGGTCAATCAAATGGACTACTGAGCTGGAGAAACATCTGGTCAACGGGGATAGTCTCTCTTTTTCGGAGCAGCATATAGTATCTGGCTTGTACCGGCCGTATGCCGCCAGAAGTTGCTACTATGCACCTGTTATCACTCATCGCCGGTATCAAATGCCGCAGATATTTCCACATCAAGGAATGCTTCTGAATAAAATCATCTGTTTTACTGCTACGGGGTCCAACAGGCCCTTTCACGTCATAGCGACGGATAAAGTGCCTGATTTACATCTAACAGGCGACACCCAATGTCTCCCCCTCTACCGCTTCACGGCGGACGGAGAGCGGGTGAGCAACGTCACCGAGTGGGGGCTGCGGCACATCAACGAGCACTACCGCAAGGAATGGGGCGATCACTTCGACAGCATTTACCCCGACGGCATCACCGCGGAGGACATCTTCGCCTACACCTACGCTGTGCTGCATGACCCGGTGTATCGCCACGACTACCGGGTTGACCTGCTGCGGGAGTTTCCCCGGCTGCCCCTGTACCACGACTTTGATACCTGGGCCAAAATGGGCCAGGAACTGCTGGACTTGCACCTGGGGTTTGAATCAGCCGAACTGTACCCCCTGGCAAGAAGCTACCGGCCCAGCCCCAAACCGTACAAAACCCGCCTGCTCGCTAACAAATCGGCCGGCAGCATCACGCTGGACGACGGAACCACCGTCACCACCCTGGCCGGCGTACCCGCAGACGCCTGGCGCTATCAGCTGGGCAGCCGCTCCGCCTTGGAATGGGTCCTCGACCAGTACAAGGAAAAGAAACCCCGCGACCCCACCATCCGCGAGCGGTTCAACACCTACCGTTTCGCCGACCATAAGGAGCGTGTCATTGACCTGCTAAGTCGTGTCTGCACTGTCAGCGTGGAGACCATGCGCGTAGTGGACAGCATGGCCTACTGGCAAGACGGTCACCTGATAGTGTTCGATGACCGGGATAAAAACGAGTGGGAGACGATGGCCCTGGAAGCCTTTAACTCCTACTATGACGAATCGGATGATGATCCTGAATACCAGGCATGGTTAGCCTCGTTACCCGATATTCGCGAGCAGAGAGAGTAACAGTGGTTGGTGACATTGTCATTTTGCCCTTCCCCTATGCCGACAGCGACGATGCAAAGGAGCGCCCCACGGTCTTGCTGGCGGACGTTGGCGATGGCAGATATTCGGACTGGATCGTGTGTCCAGTAACGAGGAGCCGGATACCGCACCGCCGAGCGATACCGATCAGCGCAGCTGATTTGGCAGCCGGGACTTTGGACCCGCGCAGCGTGGTGCGCCCTGACCGACTGTCCACCTTTGCCGAAACCAGGTTCGGCAATTCCGTTGCCCGACTCACCGACGCCAAGCTGTCAGAGATTCTGACCGTCGTGCGCAGCCTGTTCTAGCGGCTGCGGATGTCCGGGCCGGCCTACACCCGCGGCCGGAAAATCCCGAAGCTGCTGGTATATCCGTGCAGGAACGTCGTCCCGCTGACCGGGCCGATTTCGCCGTTGCAGAAGAAACCGCCCAGAGGGACGCCGGCGCCGACCTTGTCGTGGAACACTTCGGTGTCGTGGTTAGGACGCCCGTAGAGATACTTGCCCCGTCCCAGACACGAGAAGAGCAGCGCGCCATGGGCGGGGTTCTCCCGATTGTCGATGGCGTAGCGTTCCAGGACTGCGGACAGGTCCTCAGCGGAAGTGTCGGCGTCGCGGAGGTGGAACTGCACCAGCTGGCCTTCCTTGAGCATTTCCCCGATGGCCAGGACTCCGCTGCGCTGGTCCATGCCCATCACGTTGCGGATCAGGAAGTCGCCCTGCTGCGGCTGGTCAATCAGCGCGTCCATGACGACTCCGAGGAACAACGAGTGTTGCATCAGGTCGCGGTCGCGCTGGCCGGACTGTTGGAAGATTCCGCGCAGCACGTTGATGGGCTGCTCGCCATCCAGTTCGACGAGGAAGTTCCGGTCGCTTCGTGTGATCCGCATGGGCTGGCCGATGGGACGGCAACCCTGGGCAACGACGGTTTCAACCACGATGTTGCCGGAGAGAGCGACGCCCACGGCGCCAGAGTCGTGGTAGTCGCGCCCCAGGAAAAGCCCGTTCTGACGCGCGCCCTGGGCGGCGCTGGCCAGGCCGCCGATCTTGGCGGCGGCGGGATAGGCGTAGTCCATGCCCAGCAGCATGTTCTGAGCCGGGAAGGACATGGGATCGGCCAGCAGCACGAACTGCGGCTCGTCGGACGGATTGATTCCGATGGCTTCGTGCCAGTCGTCCGGCCCCGCGTCAAGGCTGGGCAGGTTGTCGCCTTCCATACGGATGGGATGGATGTTGACGCCGGGCAGACTGGCAACGGTCAGCGACACGGCCGGTTCCTGCTCCACCTCGGAGCCGCCGCCGATGATGCCGCCGCCGGAGCAGCCGAGGACGGTGGCCTGCGGGCCGAGCATTTCGCCGACCAGTTCGGGCAGGGTTGCGTAGTCTGATGCGTACTCGGACGAGGCGAAGATGACCGCCAGGTCCGCGGCGGTGTCGCCCAGGGCGGACCGAACGGAACCGGCGCACTCGGACAGCGCGGCGCGGAGGGTGTTCTGTTGGGATATGGCGGAAGCCCACTGCATAATGAGCACCTCACGGGCTTACGGCGAGAAACCGTTGTGGTTGGGCGCAGTATAGCACAGGGGGCAGAGACGGTTGACGGCGCGGCCCGCCGGCGGGTATACCTTTTGGGCGGCGTTTGGCGCGAGCCGGACGCTGCAGACATCGTGATACAAGGCAGGTGTCCCCATGGCCGAATTGAGTCCGGTGACGGTGCTGGAGCAGCTGAAGAAAAACGGCGCCACTCACGTGGTGTGGCTGCCCGACAGCGAGACTAATTTCCTGTACGTGCTGATGAGCGAGGAGCCAAGCCTGGACCTGGTGCCGGTGAGCCGCGAGGGTCACGCCTTTTCCACGGCGGCGGGACTGGCGGCCGGCGGCAAGAAACCGGTAATCCTGATCCAGAATACCGGCATGATGGAGTCGGGCGACTCCCTGCGCGGCTGGGGCCTGGGCATGAACGTGCCGGTAGTGATGATGGTGGGCTATCGCGGTTGGACCCGCCACGGCGTGATCAACGACACGGCGGCGTTCTACACCGAGCGTTTCCTGCACGCTTTCAACATCAACTACTACCTGGTGGAGTCTGACGAGGACGCCGACCGCATTTCCATCGCCTTCAACGAAGCGCAGCGCGAGAAGCGGCCGGTGGCGGTGCTGGTGGGCGACGAATACCACGGGTTCAACGTCAGCCGTTAGCCAACAACCCCCTTTCCCTTGACGGTAGAGGGCTGGGGTGAGGGTGAAAGCCTTTGCTCAAAGGAAGTGACCAATATGATGAAGACGGCGGAGATGCTGGAAATCTTCAAACAACACCGTGGCGACGCCGTGGTGATACCCGGGCGCGGCGGCCGCTTCTGGGTGGAACTGAGCGACCAGCCGGACCGTGACCTTCCGTTGGGGGATCCCGCGATGGGCGGCCACGCCTCTTTCGCGCTGGGCCTGGCGCTGGCGATGCCGGAGCAGCGGGTCGTGCTGTTCGACTCTGAGGGCGACGTGCTCATGGGCATGGGGGCCCTGCCGACGATTGCCGAAAAGGCTCCGGCCAACCTGTACCACTTCATGCTGGACAACGGCGTGTACGCCACCACCGGCGGGCAGCCGGTGCCCAACGCCGAGCAGATGGAGTACGAGGTGGTGGCCCAGGGCTGTGGGTACCCGGCGACCTACGCTATCGACAACCTGGAAGATTTCGCCAGCCAGATCCAGGAGATTCTGGGCCAACCGGGC
This sequence comes from Dehalococcoidia bacterium, assembly GCA_965207025.1. Lineage (GTDB taxonomy): Bacteria > Chloroflexota > Dehalococcoidia > Lucifugimonadales > UBA3495 > Bin87. Next base: position 1,265,533 of record OZ242258.1, read on the forward strand.
CCGGTGTTCGTCGCCCTGAAGATCGACCCTGAGATCATCAACGAGCCGATCAACGCCCGGCCCCAGTGGCAGCGCAAGACCCGCAACCAGGCCGTGGCGGATATGCAGGCGGAGCTTGGAATACAGCCCCCGGCATAACTGAGCCTCGTCAATTCGTCGAAATCGCACGTTCCTGCCGCAGCATACTTTCCGGCGCTTATGCTAGTTTGGCCCCCGACTAAACCGGGCTGTGCCTTACGGCGGCTACCGGCATCCGGAAATCGTGCGGCAGGATTCTCTATATGACGACCACGACCACAAGCAACACAACAACCTATCACAGCCTGATTGGCAATGCCCTACAGCTGCTGGGCGTTGGCTTGGGGCCATACATAGCCAGCAGGTTGCGCGAAGCCGCCGGTAGAGGGCAGTACACTCCCAACGATGTTGATACTATTGGGGACGTAGCAGGCGACGTGGCAGTGATGTTGCGGGTGATGGCGACAGGCTGGAACGAGGTGTTCCGCGACCATCTGGGTCCGATCGAGCGGAGCCTGGTATCGGAAATCCGGGAAACCCGGAACCGCTGGGCGCACATGGACTCCTTTGATGAAGACGACTTGGATCGTGCGCTGGACTCCATTGGACGACTGTTGATTGCTGTGGGCGCTCACGTCGAAGGAGACCGGGTTGACCGGGCCAAGCACCGACTGCGGCACCGGCGTTACGGCACTGAGCGGACTGCCCCGGCCTCGGCAGGTGATCAAATGGAACCTGTTGCAGCGGCCCCAGAACCGAAATTCCGCCCAACGGAACCGGCTACGGCGCCACCCGTTCCGGCGCCGGTTACCATGCCCCCCACTCCAGGGGTAGATGGTGGGACACGTGTGGAGACCCTGGTCAAAGATGGCATATCGTGCCGTCAGCAGGGGAATTTCCAGATGGCGATTGCCAGTTTCGGGAAGGCCATCGCTATCAACCGGGAACATCCGGACCCTTGGTACCACCGTGCTCTCACTTGGGGGCACATGGGAGAGTACGAGCGGGCAATCAACGATTTCAACCGGGCGATATCCCTGGATCGGAACTTTGCCGATGCGTACAACGGACGCGGTTATGCACAGTTTTGCCTGGGGGATGATCCAAAAGCCATCGCAGATTTCGAAGCGGCGGCAGGTCTGGCCCCCGATGACGAACTGACGCGCGCTAACCTGGAAATGGCCCAGCGTCGTTGGGCCGAGCGGGGTGGCTAAGCCATCTCGCCCAGAAATTCGCGCATCCGGTCAACGCACCACTCCGGGTAGATCACGTTGACGCCGTGCCCCAAGCCGGGCCACGTTACCAGCCGGCTTTTGGGAATTTCGGAGGCCATAAACTCCTGTTGCTCCATGCTGGTGGTCAGGGATTCGTCGCCGGTGAGTAGAAGGGTGGGGACCGTTATGTCCTTAAGGTGGGGGCCAAAATCGAGGCTGTCCAAGTAACTATGCAGGGCCTGTCCAATTTCGGCGGGTGTCCTGTCCATCTCAGCGATGTACCAGTCCTTGAGACCCTCGGCGGCATGGCGCATGTCGAGGCGGAAATTGATGGTGGCGGCGGACCAGGCTCCAATGCCGCCCTGCTCCATGGTGGCCAGCCAGCTACCGCCCGGCGTTGCATTCTCCCGTCGGGTCAAACGGCAGGGCGAGTTGCACAGCACCAGGGCCCGGCAGCGATCCGGATGGTCATGTGCGAACTGCATGCCCATGATGCCGCCGAAGGACTCGCCAACGTACACCACCCGCTCCGCGCCGGCATCGTCCAGAATCGCCAGCAGGTCGGCCATCAGCGTATTCAGCGTGGGTTCATAACGGTCAGGGTCGATGGTTGACCGGCCCATGCCGCGCATGTCGGGGCGGATGACTCGGTACTCGCGGCCCAGCAGGGGAGGCCAGTTGTACCAGAAGTTGCCGTTGCGGGAGAAGCCGTGCTGGAGCACGATGGCATCCGGGGAGCCTCGCCAGGGGTCGGTGAAGTCGTCAAGGTAGTAGTGCAGTTGGGCGTCGCCTCGCTGGATGGTTGGCATGGGTGACCTCGTGCGATTGCGGTTTGGGCTGGTATAGCATACCCTTGCGAAAGCGGCAATTCGGCTGGATGCCGGTTGGCTGCAACCCAACCCTAGGAACCATACTGATGACCAGCACTCCGGTCCCCATCGCCGAAGCGGCGCCGGCCGCCCTGTCGCAAACGGAGATCCGTCAACGGTTGGATCGGCTGTTAAGCGACATTGACGACGCCACCCGACAGCAGATTGGCTATCCGGTGAACCAGGACTTCGACTACTCGGCGCTGCTTCCTTTCCTGGACTATTCAATCAACAACGTCGGCGACCCGTTTTATCCCAGCAATTTCTGGGGCAACACCCACGAAATCGAGCGAGAGGTCATCGCCACGTTTGCCGGACTGATGCGCATTCCGTCTGAAGAGGCGTGGGGCTATGTAACGTCGGGTGGCACCGAGGGGAACATGTACGGCTTGTACCTGGCCCGCGAGCTGTTTCCCAACGCGATGTTCTACTTCTCCGAAGAGACTCACTACAGTGTGCTGAAGAACGTGCGGGTGTTGAACGCTCGCCACATCATGATCCGGCGCCAGGATAACGGGGAGATCGACTACGATGACCTGGAGGCAATGATACGGGTCAACCGCGACGTTCCCGCAGTGATAATGGCCAATATAGGCACAACCATGCGCGGCGCAGTCGATGACGTCGGCCGCATCCGCGATATTTTGCGCGATCAGGCGGTGACCAGTCACTACATTCACGCCGACGCCGCCCTCAGCGGCATGATCCTGCCTTTCGTCGATGATCCGCAGCCACACGGGTTTGACGCCGGTATTGACAGTGTCTCGATCAGCGGTCACAAGCTCATCGGCGCGCCGCTGCCCTGCGGCGTTGTGTTGACCAAACGCCCTTACGTGGAACGGGTGGGACGGGCCATCGAGTACGTCGGTGTTGAAGACACCACCCTGTCCGGCTCGCGCAACGCGCTGGCCCCTCTGATGATATGGTATGCCTTCGCGCAGCGCGGCTACGAGGGTTTTCGGAGCATCGTCGCCAGTATGGTGGACACGGCGGAGTACGCGGTTGGGCAGTTCAACGAGCGGGGAATAGCTGCCTGGCGGCATAAGAATTCGGTTACCGTGGTATTTCCTCGCCCGCGCCAGGAAGTCTTCCGCAAATGGCAGATGGCTCCAGAAGGCGAAATCGCCCACATCATCACCATGCCACACGTAACCCGCGGGATGATTGACGAACTGGTCGCCGATTGCGCCGGCTGAACCGCACCGCCCTTCGACAACCACACGGTGAGCGATCTACTCTCGCTCATGGTGAGCCTGTCGAACCACGGAACAGGAGAAAACCGTTATGAGCCAGGTGAACCACGTCAGCCGTATAATCGTGATGGCCCGGGATGAAGTGGGTGTGATCGCCGACATCAGCCAGGCGCTGGCCGACGAAGGCGTCAACTTGGAATCCATCAACGCACAGGTGGTTGGCGAGGGGGTCACGATTATTTTGACCACCGACCGCAGCGATCGTGCCCTGTACATTCTCAACCAGGCAGGTTTCAAGGCGGTCAGCGACGATGCCCTGGTACTCCGCCTGCCCGATGAGCCGGGCGCTCTTGCCGGTGTTGCTGGCAGCTTGAAGGACGCCGGCGTCAACATCGAAAGTATGCACATCCTGAGCCGTCAGGCCGGCTATGCAATGATTGCCCTCAAAACCGACAACCGCGCCGAGGCCATGGCTGCCATCGGCAACGAGGTCATAGTCTGACCTATTCCGTCATTCCGGATTTCGCCGGAATCCAGTATTCTTGCGTAACAAAGAGACTTCTTGATTCCCGAATTACCGGCAATGACTAGAAGCAGAGCAAGGGAGGAAACCCGATGCCGGCGCGAACTGGAGCCGAATATATCGCTGGCCTGCGCAACCGAGCGGCCGATATCTATATCGGCGGGGAGAAGGTATCCGACGTTACACGGCATCCCGCCTTCGCCGGTGGCTTACAGACGGTAGCCGGCCTGCTGGACATGCAGCACGACCCGGAGGTGGGCGACGACATGACGTACGCGTCGCCCAGCACCGGCGATCCGGTGGGCCTGTCGTTCATCATGCCTCGAAACGCCGATGACCTGGCCCGGCGACGGAAGATGATGCGGAATTGGGCCAAATTTTCATGCGGCATGATGGGGCGCACGCCCGATTTCCTGAACGTAGCAGTTATGTCAATGGCGGCGGCCGCGGACTACTCCGGGCAAAACCGGCCTGAGTTCAGGCAAAACATTCTGGACTACTACGAGTACATCCGGGAAAACGACATCGTGATGACGCACACGCTGGTGAACTTGCAGCGCAGCCGTTCGGTGGGAGCGACACCCTTTGACGACCGTACCGAAGTAGCGTTGTCGGTGATAAAGGAAACCGACGCCGGCATAGTGGTGCGCGGCGCGCGGGTACTGGCGACACTGGGGCCACTGTCGGATGAGATCGCGGTGTATCCGGCACGGACGCGGCGAGTGCCGGCCGGCGAGGAGGGCAAGTACGCATTCGGTTTCGCCATCCCGTGCAACACCCAGGGCCTCAAGTTCCAGTGCCGGGACACTGTGGACCTGGGACGTTCGCACTTTGACCATCCGGCGGGCAGCCGGTTTGAAGAGATGGACGCCATCGTGTTTTTCGACGACGTGCTGGTGCCCTGGGAGCGCGTGTTCTTGTACAACGACGTGGCGCTGTGCAACCAGTGGGGCGAACGCACCAACCGCAATGCCCACACGGGCCACCAGGTGGTGACCAAGAACGTAGTGAAGTGCGAGTTCATGCTGGGCCTGGCGACCCTGATGGTGGATACGTTGGGCTCCGGCGACCTGCCGCCCACTCAGCACCTCATCGCCGAAATCATCGAGAACCTGGAGATCACCAAGGCGCTGCTGGCGGCATCAGAGGCGCAGGCATCCATCGACGAATGGGGCATCTTCTGCCCCGACTATCGGCCTCTACTGGTAGCGCGCAAAAAGATGATCGACATGTACCCTCGCATGGCGGAAATCCTGCACCTGCTCGGGTCCAGCAGCCTCATGGCCCTGCCCGCGGAGGCCGACCTGAACGGGCCGCTGGCCGAGGATATTCACCGCTACATGGACACGGACACCGCCACCGCCGAGGAACGCATCCGCCTGTTCCACCTGGCCTGGGATGTTTCATGCAGCGCGTTCGGCAGTCGCCAGACGCTGTACGAACGGTATTTCGGTGGGGACGGCGCGCGCAACGCGGCATTGCTCTATCAGATTTACGACCGGTCTGCTCAACGGCAAATGGTCGAGGAATTTCTTTCGCTGGAGTAGCGGACATGATTACAGTCGCCGAAATCAACATCGCGCCGGTCAAATCGATGGCGTTGGTTCCCTTGGAATCCGTCAACCTTGAGCTGGGCGGCATCAAGGACGACCGGCGTTTTTATTTGGTGAATCAGCACGGGCGGCTCTTGACGCGGCGGCAGGTGGGCAAACTGGCGCAGTTATCGACGTCCTGGGACGCCGGCGCGGAACAACTGACCATCCGCTTTCCCGACGGAACCATACTGGAAGGCAAGCCCGAGCTGGACCGACCCGTATGGACGATAGTGTGGGGCAGACGGGTGCGCGGGCGGGCGTTGCAAGGCGATTGGATGCGGGCCATCAGCGAGTTCTGCGGTCAACCGGCCATGCTGATGATGTCAGACCTTCCGTGCCAGGTTTTTGACGAGTTCCCGGTGTCGGTGCTATCGCGAGCGTCTGTGGCGCGGTTGTCGGAGGAAATGGGTATGTCTGACGACCAATGCCTCGCCACCGACCGGTTCCGACCGACGCTGCTGCTGGACGGATGTGAAGCCCACGAAGAGGACGGCTGGATGAACCACACCCTGGCAGTGGGTGATGCCGTGGTCCGCATCCTGGCGCCCGACCCGCGATGCGCGATAGTTGACCAGGACCCCATCACCGGGGAGACGGACGCTGACGTCGTGAGGTCCATCCTGGGTTATCGCCCCAATGCGCTGGCGGGCTATTTTGGGGTGTACGGCATAGTGGAAAAACCTGGCGCAGTGCAGGTAGGGGACACGGTAACCTTGAGGACGGACGTGATGCCAGAGCGGTTTATCGGTTTGCCGGTATGAGCCTTTAACCCATAGAATGGAGATAACTTCGGGTGCGCCGCTGGGCGCTATTTTGACCCCGAGGGATGGCGGAATCATGCGAATGCCGGGACAACGCCGAAGCCAGGAACCTGATGAAGTGGGACAACGGGCCGGGCTGTTCGCCGAGTCCATCAGGGATGGCGACATGGACCTTGCGTGGTCGATGCTATCCAAGGAAACGCGCGGGATGCGAATGGGCGTGTGGGCCACGCGCCTGAGCATTGACATGCAGATCGCATACCGGGCGGCTTACGACTCCAACCATCCGATGCGTGCCTCGTTACTGGATGATTTTCGCACCACAGTGCTTAGGTTATGGCCATTGGAAGACCTTACCGACCTGGCCGCGGCGCCGACGCGATACGTTGACGACGAGCATGCCTTTGTTTTCCTGCCGTTCGGTGTAAAGGATGAAACGGTGGTGCAACATAGCCAATTGATGTCGGGGTTGATGATTCCGATGCTCTACGAAGACGCCCATTGGAAGGTGGACCTGCCCGGCTGGCGTTTCCTGGATACGTCGGGTTCCGGCGGGAATGGGTAGGAAGCGGAGCCGGACCCGTTCGCGGGGGGCAAAGGAGGCGCCGGAATCCACTCTGGAAAGACGGACCGCCTCGACCAAAAACGGCTCAATGCCGCGACGGCAGGGGGGCGTGGATGAATCCCGTTGCGCCCTGTGCGAAAGGGTAGTTGAACGCTTTACGGTACACCACCTGGTGCCGCGCGCTCGAGGCGGGAATCACGGTCCCACGGCGCGGCTTTGCTCCACCTGCCACCGCCAGGTTCACGCAATGTTTTCCGAGACAACGCTGGCGGAGGATCTGTACAGCGTGGAGTTGTTGCGGGCCAATCCCCGCGTTGCATCATTTTTGAACTGGATGCGTAAACAGCGAGGGGCAGCTTTCAGAGTTCGGAGGGCGCGGGAGCGAGGATAAACCAAAGGTCAACCGTGATAAGATGCAGTGTGAACTTTGCTGGGATTGATGCTATGGCGACTCACCCGAATTTCTCTGAGCAGCAGGTGGAGGCTGCAATACAGGCTGGCCTACGTGAAGGGCGGCGGCAGGTGAACCTGTCAGTCACTGAGGCAGAGGCCAAAGCTGCTAATTACTGGAGCAACTTGGTTCACTACCTCCAACATGTTCAGACCAGCCTGGACGCCGGCGACTATTTGCAGGCCGCCGAAAAGTCGTGGGGATCTTACGCGCAGACAGTGAAGGCTATTGGTGCAGATCACCAGTTGAGCATTGCACATCATGCCAGCGTAGTCGGCACGGGGGGCGGTTAGCAGCACTGGTGGGCGGAGCAGATCCGTTATCCGGTAGCGTTTTGAGTAATGGACTATCCGCTGCCCTGAGCCTGCACCAGCACTTTTACGAAAATCACCTGCCGGATGTAACAGTTATCTACTACGTGGAAAATGTGGGCATCGCCATTGAATTGATGCAGGACCTCTTTGCGCCAGAGGCTTCCGACTGATGACCAGCGCGTGGGAAACCGCCGATGTCGTCATCATAGGCGGCGGCGTGATGGGTTGTAGCATCGCCTGTAACCTTGCGTTGACGGCGAACAACCACGGACTGCGGCGCATCGTGCTCCTGGAGCGCGATACGCTGGGCAGCGGCTCCACCGGACGCAGCAGCGGCGCCATACGGATGCACTATTCTACGGCTGTAAATGCAGAGCTGGCGTGGCGCAGCCTGCACATCTTTCGCAACTTTGATGACATCATAGGCGGCGACTCCGGTTACGTTGAGACGGGCTACCTGGTATTCGCCGGCGCAGACGACCTGGATGCGTTCCGCAGCAACATCGCCACCCAGCAGTCCGTCGGAGTGATTACGGACATCATCAGCGCGGGGGACGCCGCTGCTCTGGCCCCTGGTTTCTCGGTGGAGGACGCCGCCGCCATCGCGTATGAGCCTTACTCGGGGCACGCCGACGCATCGGGCACCGCATACGCCTACGCGACGCGTGCGAGATCGGAAGGAGTGTCCATCCGGCTGCAAACCCCAGCAATGGAGATCGAGACCAGCCCGGAAGGCAGCCGGGTTGTTGCCGTGAAATCAGCTGACGGCGCTCGTATTGAGACGGGTATCGCGGTGGTCGCCACCGGACCCTGGTCGGGGAAATTTTTGGAATCCCACGGCATTGAGGTTCCCGTAGTCGCCACGAGGCACGAGGTGCTGCACTTCCGCAGGCCGCTGGACTTGGTGCCGTACCATCCCGGCGGCGCCGACATCAGCAACCGTATTTACTTCAGGCCCGAGGGACAGGAGCTGACCCTGGTGGGCAACGGCAACCACTCCGACGTCGTGGACGATCCGGAGGTGTTCGCCCAACGGGCCACCCCGGCGTTCATCCAAGACGTCTGGCAACGGCTGGCGCACCGCATTCCGCCCATCGCAGACGCTGAACTGGCTGCCGGATACGCCGGACTGTACACCAATACGCCCGACTCCCACCCAATCATGGACCGCATCGATGGCGTTGATGGACTGTACATTTGCACAGGTTTCAGTGGCCATGGATTCAAGCTGTCCCCTATGGTGGGAGTGCTGATGGCGGAGTTGATCGGAAGGGGTCAGGCCACGACGATGGACATATCGCCGCTGCGGTTCTCCCGATTCGCGGAAGGCAACCTCAACAACGCCGGCTACGGGTTCGACGTGCTGGCATGATGAACACCCCGTCAGGCGAGATGTCCGCCCCTGCGGTCAAAGTCTCCGGCCTGAGCAAGTACTTCCGGCGGATCCGTGCAGTTGACAACGTCAGCCTGACCATACCGTTCGGCGGCGTGTACGGGTTGCTGGGGCCGAACGGATCCGGCAAAACCACGTTGCTCTCGATGCTGGCCGGGTTCCTGAGACCTACCGCCGGCGAAATCACCCTGCTTGGCAGGTTAGAAAACGCTGGCCTGAGCCAATCTCGCCGTCAAGTCGGGGCGCTGATTGAGCGGCCTATTTTCTGGCCTTACCTGTCGTGCCGGGACAATCTCAAGTGCCTGCAAGGAATTTACGAGTCGGGCGGCGGCGACGCCGAGATCGAACGGCTGCTCAGCACGGTTAACCTGGACGGTGAGGCTGCCCGGCGCAAGTTTCGCGCCTGCTCCACGGGAATGAAGCAACGATTGGGCATCGCGGCAACGCTGCTGGGCAATCCGGCGTTGCTGATCCTGGATGAGCCCACCAACGGCCTGGACCCGGCGGGGATCATTGAAGTGCGCGAGTTGATACGCGCTCTGGCTGCCGGGGGAGGAACGACTGGTGGCGAACCCAGAACCGTGATATTGGCAAGCCATCTGCTCAATGAAGTGGAGCACGTGTGCGATCACGTCGGCGTGATGGCTCGCGGAAAACTGATTTACACAGGCCCGGTTTCTGAAATCAGCGGACAGTCGCGGGTACGGGTCAGGACCACCGACGACGGCAAGTCGCATAGTATATTGCGGGCCGCAGGCTGGGAAATCGATGAATCACCCACCGATGGACTAGAAGTCACGACGACCGCCGGCAGGGAATGGGAAATCAGCCGGGAGTTGGCCGAGGCCGGCGTTTATATCGCGGAGATGACGCCATCGGGCGGCTCGCTGGAAGAAGGGTTCTTGGAAGTCACCAGCGATGTGGAGCAGAGCAGTTGACGTTTTACGTCGCGATTAGCGCTAACACATTTAGGTGGGAGTGGTTCCGCCTGCGCCGCCGCGCCGGGTTCTGGGCCATTGTGGGGATCGTTGGGCTGTTCGTAGCTGGCGCTCTGGCAGCCACCGTCGTGATGCGTTTCATTCCTGCCGTCGGCGAAGCGATGCCGGCTTATGGATTCCCTCACATCGTTTTCAACGTGCTATCGAGGCTGGCCCCTTTCCTCGGGGTCATACTGGCCGGGTTCATTTTCGGAGGAGAATTCAGTTGGGGAACCTGGCGGGCTGCGCTGTCCCGCGGGATGCCGCCAAGTCGGTTGATTCTGACCAAGATATTGCTGGGCGCGGCTGTTCTGTTCGCAATCTGGCTCATCGCCTGGTGCTTGGCGGCTCTGGTGGGCCTGGTAGCAGGTGAAAATGAGTCGGGAGGAATAATCCGGGAATCCTCCGGTTTTCCTGACGGATGGATCGATGCCGGCTTACAATTCGCCAGCGCATGGCCTGTGGCAGTCACTTACCTCGCTTTGGGAGCGATCCTCTGTATCATTGGCAGGTCAACGGCCTTCGGCATAGGAGTCGGCATAGCTCTGATCGCTGCTGAAATGATCGGTTATCCGTTGCTCAAACTGGTGGCGGAACTTATCTGGGAAATTTCGCTGCAAGATTACTTGCGCTGGACGTTGCGAGGCGTAACTGGCGGCCTTCTGGGCAACGACGAGCCAAAGGCGATAGTCTTTCTCCCGGCCGTGCTGGCGTACACCGGGTTATTCTGCTGGTTGGCATTGGTGATATTCAACAGAAGAGATTTGGACAGCGGAAACGGTTAACGTTGACCGCCGCCCGCGCGAGACGCGACACCTCGTAACGGGCATCGGATATAATGGCGCGGTTAGTGATAGAACCGGAACTACAGGCGGACTACAATGGCTGATGAACAGTGGAACAAGGAAATTTTTAAGCTGCCTGCGAATCACGGCTGGACGGCCAAACCGGGAAATAATGTCGTGGTAGTGGATCGGGGAGCGTTGCGATTTGAGATCCCTCAGGATTGGGTTACGCAGCCGTCCACCAAGTCCCTCAAACTGGTTGACGGCGAACCGCCGAACGACGACATGAGCCTGGAAGTGTCCGTGATCTACGTGGGCATTGGTGGCTTCCAGGTGGACTGGGACGGTTTGCCGCTGCGCGAACTGATCAAGCAGGTCACCTCGGATACTCCCACCGGATTCACTGCCCAACGCGCTGGGCGAAACCGGAAGCGCGACCGCAACAAAGACAAGTCCGGGCCGCCCATGGCCCTGAAATTCGGCGAGCTCGAAATGGCGTGGATTGAAACCGAATTCACGGATCCCGTGGAAAAGCGGCCGGCCTTTTCCCGCATGATCATCACCCGACATGCCAAATCCTCGATTCACGCCCTGCTCACATTGTGCTTCTGGCCGGAGGACGCTGACCGAGCCAAATCGGTGTGGAACGACGTGCTTGGCTCAATCCACATGGGCGAACACTTCGACAGCCCATTCTACGGACCGGACCGAAAGGACACGAAATCATGACCACGCCTCAGACACCCGCCGGCTCAGTTGCCATCAACTCAGCCCGTCTGAACGACAGCCTCGCCGCGCTGGGCCAAATCGGAAACACCGACGAGGGTATGCAGCGCGTGGCGTTTTCCGCCTTCGACGTGGCCGGGCGCGACTACGTGATGGACCTGATGCGTCGAGCCGGCATGGCGGTGCGCATCGACGCCGCCGGCAACATCATCGGGCGAGTCGAGGGCAGCGGGCCAGCCTTGCCGGCGATAGCCATGGGGTCCCACACGGACACCGTGCCGGCCGGCGGCCGGTACGACGGCGCGCTGGGCGTCATTGCCGCCATCGAAGTGGTGCAGGCGTTGGCCGACGCCGGGCAAACCACCCGCCACCCGCTGGAAGTGATGGTGTTCACCAACGAGGAAGGAACCGGCTTTCACCGCTGGCTGCTGGGCAGTCGCGCCGTGGCCGGGCTGTGGGAGGCGGAGGATTTCGCCGCCGTCCACGATGACGGGGCGACGCTGGCCTCGCGCCTGCCCGACATCGGAGGCAACATCTCACATATCGCCGAAGCGCGGCGCCGACCCGACGAGCTGGCCTGCTACCTGGAACTGCATATCGAGCAGGGGCCGACCATGCATCGGGGCGGTTACCCCATCGGTATCGTCACCGGCATTACCGGACGCTCGGTGTATCACGTGGACATCGTGGGCGAGGCCAACCACGCCGGTACCACACCCATGGCCCTGCGGCGCGACGCCATGTCGGCGGCGGCGCAAATCGCCCTCAAAGTACGCAGCATCGCCGGCGAAATGGAGATCTGCCGCGTGGGAACGGTGGGCAGCATGGACGTGCACCCCAACGCCGGCAACGTGATCCCCGGCCGGGTGCAGATGGGCGTGGAGTTCCGCGACGAGCGCATGGAATCACTGGCCGCCGCGGAGGTGGAGTTGCGCCGCACCGCCGAGGAAGTGGCCCATGCCGAACAGGTGAGCATCACGGTCACGGCCCAGCGGAACACGCCGTCGGTTCCAATTTCAGGCAATATGCAGCAATTGGTCGCGGATGCGGCGGATGCGGCTGGGCTAGTGCACATCAACATGCCCAGCGGAGCCGGCCACGACGCCCAGGCCATAGCGTCCATTACGCCGGCGGCGATGATATTCGTTCCCAGTGTGAACGGCGTCAGCCACGCGCCGGCCGAGTACAGCGCTCCGGAGGACTGCGCCAACGGGGCGCAGGTATTGATGAACGCGCTGCTCCTGGCGGACGAGCGGTAAACGACTGGTATAATTGCCCCACTATGCAACTTTCCGGCGAATATTACTTCTCCAAGCCACCGCAAGCCGTGTGGGACGGGCTGATGAATCCCGACGTTCTGGCCGGGTGTATCCCCGGGTGCCGCGGCATTGAGCCAGACGGTCCAAACAGGTACCGGGCGGCGGCGAATGTTCGGGTGGGCCCGGTGAGCGGGAATTACACGGCCACGGTGGCGCTGTCGGACCTCGACCCCCCGAACTCGTACACTATGACCATTGAGGGTTCGGGAAACTTGGGGTTTGCCAACGGTACGTCCACCGTAACGCTGGCTCCGGCGGGCGACGGGGGCACTATGGTTCACGTCCATGCCGACAGCCAGGTGGGCGGTGCCGTGGCTCGTGTGGGCCAGCGCATGATGGGTTCGGTGGCCAAAGGGATGCTGGACCGGTTCTTCGGCTGCCTGGCCGAGTCAGTGTAAACACACACGCCTGTCATTGCGAGCGTAGCATGGCAATCTCGTAGCCGCAGGAATAGTCCTCGCAAAGCGAGATTGCCACGTCGTTACGCTCCTCGCAATGACGGTTTCCAGGAACGAATACTATGCCATTCACCGACGACCTCCGCGCCAGGTATCACGAGCAATGGGAGGCCATGGTCACCCACCCCTTCGTAATGGAGATGGGCGACGGGAGCCTGCACATAAACAAGTTTCGCAACTACTTCCGTCAGGACTACGTGTTCTGCGAGGATCTGGTAAAGCTCACGTCCATCGCCATCGCCAAGGCTGCGCCGGACTACGAGGCTGGCAAAATCCTCAACGGCTTCCTGACCAACTTCCTGTCGGCGGAAAACGATCTGTTCCTCAACGGCTTTCACGACCTTGGTGTAACTGCTGAGCAGTATCAGACCACCGAGGCCAACCCGGTGACACAAGCGTTCGGCGACTTCATGGTGCGTACCGCCTTTGAGGGTGATTTCGATGACCTGGTCGCGCTGTTCTACGTAACGGAGGGAACGTACCTGGACTGGGCATCTCGCCTTATCAACGCCGGCGCGGAGCCCAACAACCCCGTGTACCAGGGCTGGATCGACATTCACAGCCCGGCAGTGCTGGGCGACCTGGTGGAGTGGTTTGCCGCCCGCCTCAACGCCGCCGGAGATCGTGCCAGCGCCGCTAAATCCGCCAACCTCGAGCGCATTTTCCGCACCACACTGCGCTACGAGTACCTCTTCTGGGAAGCGAACTACCACGGCTACCAGTGGCAGGACCAACGTTAGGCACACTCAGGAGATTTGGCCATGGCAGCAGAAACCAACAATGGGATCGGCAATGAAACCGAACTGAGGCGGCAGGCCAGTCAGCGGGCTAAAGTCAAAATGTCCTTCTACTCCCACACCATCATTTTTCTGGTGGTAAACCTGCTGTTGCTGGTGATTGATGCGATGACCGGGCCGGGGTGGTGGTTCTATTGGGGACTGTTCGGCTGGGGAATTGGACTGGTGGCTCATGGTTGTGGCGTGTTCGTACCGGCCGGAGGTAAGGCATTGCTCCGGCGAATGGAAGAGCGAGAATATCAAAGGCTGGTTAAGGCGCAGGAGTAATCCGTTACCACGCCAACGATCCGTTCCCTCGATGCACCCCTTGTCATCGCCATTGGCGCGTGGCAACCTTGCCCCCAAGCGCAACCTGCGCCGGAGGGACAAGACATGACCACCCATCAAGTGCCCAGCAAGGAAGAAGTTCTGGGCTACCTGAAAGACGATGTGAACTGGGGTCGCTGGGGCCCGGATGACCAGAAGGGCGCGGTCAACATGGTTGACGACGCCAAGCGGCTACGGGCAGCTGGCCTGGTGAAGAGCGGGCAAGCGGTGTCGTTGAGCCGCGAGTTTCCCGTTACCCCGGCCCCGAACAACCCGACACCGGCAATTCACTACATGCGGATGGGTCCCCGCGAGCCGGGTGGGGGTATGTCCACCGACTACTACGGCGTCTCATACCATGGGACGGCTACCACCCACCTGGACGCGCTGTGCCACGTTTGGGACCACAACGGTATGTGGAACGGCAAGGACCCGAACGAGATGATCCAGTTCGACGGCGCCAAATACGGATCAGTCGATCACTGGAAGGAAGGCATCATCACGCGCGGCGTGCTGCTGGACGTGCCCCGGCATCGTGGTACCGACTACGTTACGCAGGAAACGCCGATCCACGGCTGGGAGCTACAGGAAATCTGCGACGCCCAGGGCGTACAGATGGAGCCCGGAGATGCCCTGGTGGTGTACGGGGGCCGTGAGAATTGGAACGCTGATGGCAACCCGCTGTGGGGCAGCGACGCTTCGCTGCGTCCCGGCCTGCACGCGTCGTGCCTGAAGTTCATCCGGCAGAGTGATTGCTGCGTGCTGGTGTGGGACATGATGGACCACACTCCGAACGGCTATGACCTTCCTTGGTCGGTCCACGGCAGCATCTTCGCCTATGGCATCGGCCTGCTGGACAATGCGCTGCTGCAACCCTTGGCCGAGGCGTGCGCCACCGCCGGCCGTTGGGAGTTCATGCTTACCATCAACCCGCTGCGCGTGGTGGGCGGCACCGGCTCCCCCGTGAACCCGGTGGCAATACTGTAAAAGGGCTACGATGGGCGGCGGTTCAAAAGAGCCGCCGCTCCGTCGATGAGCTTATCGTTTGTCGGAGACGATGCGGCCTCCCTTGATGACGAGTTGCAATTGCCGCAGGTTGTTTATGTCATCCAGCGGGTTACTGCCCACCACAATCAAATCGGCCAGTTTGCCGACCTCAACGGTTCCCAGCTGATCGCCAACTCCGCATAGCTCGGCGGCGTTGCGGGTGGCGGCCTGTAGCGTTTGCCAGGTGGTTGCGCCGTCGCGGACCCACAGGCCCATTTCTAGTAGCGCCGCGTCCTTGAGTGGCCGGATGTCCGAGCCTAACGCCATTTTCGCGCCGGAGTCCAGGGCGCGCTTGAACCAGTGAGCGTGCTCATCGGCGGCGGCATCGGCGCGGCATTGCAGGTCGGCGGCGATGTTGCGCTGGGCCAGCCATTGCCTTTCGTAGTCGTTCTGCGCCTGCCCCTCTGTGAGATGGGAGATGGCGAGGGTGGGAACGTACCACGTTGGCGACTCCGACAAGGTGGCGATACACTCCTCATCCATGATGTAGCCGTGCTCCACGGTGTGGGCTCCCAAACGCAGCGCCGATTTGACCGCATCGGGGTTGGCAGCGTGAGCCATGACCGGGAATTCGCGCTGGCGGCAGATGGCGAAGGCAGCGGATAACTCCTCCTCCAGCAGGAACGAATGCCAGTGGCGATCCCAGTCCGGCCCCATGATGCCGCCGGTGAGGTTGAGTTTGATGTGATCGACACCGTTCTTGATCTGTTCGCGGATGGCCTGGACGAATCCGTAAGGGCCATCGCACTCGCGCGCTTGACCGGACGTGAGGAAGTGGCCGCCGGTGGTAGTCAGGAAGTGCCCGCAGGCGAACACACGGGGCCCGGGTACGTCTCCCTCGGCAAAGGCTCGTTTCCACGCCACATCCATGAAATGCGCCGCCCCGCCGCAGCGCACGCCGGTGACGCCGGCCTCGCTCAGAGCGAGGGAAAGCGCGCGCCCAAAATTGGCTGTTTCCTGCGCCGGCGTGGTTCCGGGCGGAACCGGATACTCGGGATGAATGTGAACGTCCCACAGCCCCGGCAGGAGATAAGCTCCTTTCAGGTCAACTATTTGAGCGTTATTACCGTACGACGAAAACGGGCCGCGCCTGATTTCGACGATGCGACCATTCTCGATGACAATGGTTGCCTTGGTCGCCACGTTCGGGTTGACGGCGTCGATCAGGTTGGCATTAGTGAGTACCAGGGACATGGGCGAGAACCTCCGCTAAAGTCCGCTGCGAACGTGTCTTCGGGTTGGGGTCTGCATTATACGCGCTATGGTGAAGCGTTCGGTTTGCCGCTGAATTGGCCCTGTGCTATACTTGGCCGCGCTAAATAGACAATACCAAACGCGAGGCAGGACAGCTTATGGTACAGGCCCCAGAACGCCCGGCGGTAGTCGATCCGGGTGCGGCAACCGCACTAGAACCCATCACAATGAAGTCCTTGCTGGAAGCAGGCGTACACTTCGGGCACCAAACCAGGCGGTGGAATCCCAGGATGCGGCGCTACATTTTCACGCAGCGCAACGGCATACATATCATCGACCTACAGCAAACGATGGGCCTGATCAACGACGCATACCGGGCGATGGTCGAGTTGGCGGCGTCCGGCGGAAACGTCCTCTTCGTGGGCACCAAGAAGCAGGCCCAGGACGTGATTGCCTCGGAGGCGGAACGCACCAGCCAGTGGTACGTGAACCAGCGATGGCTGGGCGGCACGCTCACCAATTTCCAGACCATCAAAGCGCGTATTGACCACATGAAGCGGCTACAGGAACAACGCGACTCAGGTTACCTCGCCCGCTTGCCGAAAAAGGAAACGGTGCGTCTTACTCATACGCTGGACAAGCTCGAAAAATACTTCACGGGGCTGCGCAACATGGATCGGTTGCCGGCCGCGTTGTTCGTGATCGACATTGGCAAAGAGGATATCTGCATCGCCGAAGCTCGTCGGTTGAACATTCCGATCTTCGCCATTGTTGATACCGATTGCGACCCGGGGTTGGTCACGCATGCGGTGCCCGGAAACGATGACGCCGTTCGATCGATCAGGCTCATTACCGGCCGCATGGCATCGGCTATCGAGGAAGGCCAGGCACAACGGGAAGCGATGATGACCGCAGATGTCGAACCGACGGATGGCGAAGATCTTTCCGTAGAGGAAACGGCCCGTTTCGCTCAAACCGTAACCCTGGAAGAATTGGGGCAGATGATGTCTGCCCGCCCATTGGAATAGCCGGTGTGATTTCGCGCCGGTCCCGGATTGGACCGGGCGCAACCCACTTCACAACCAACACGAAGCTCATAGCAGCCAGGAGGCACCGATCTTGCCTGCGGTTACCGTTGAACTAATCAAATCACTGCGCGAACAGACCGGCGCCGGAATCAGCGATTGTAAAAAGGCACTCGAGGATACCGAGGGAGATCTGGATCGCGCGGTCGAGGCCCTGCGCCAGAAGGGTTTTGAGCAAGCCGCAAGGCGCGCAGACAGAGAGACATCGCAAGGTCTGATCGAATCCTATATCCACACTGGCGGTCGCGTAGGCGCGCTAGTCCAGCTGGGTTGTGAGACCGACTTTGTGGCTCGCACCAATGAATTCAGAGTCCTGGCGCACGACATTGCCATGCAAGTGGCCGCCATGTCGCCGGTATATCTCAGCGACGCAGACATGCCGGAAGATGAGGAGCGTCCGGCAGCGCAGGTGTGCCTGTTGCAGCAACCCTTCATTAAGGACGGTTCCCGCACTTTGGCCGATTTAGTTCGGGAAACGGCTGCGCAAACCGGCGAAAACGTGCGCATCGTGCATTTCAGTCGGCTGGCGTTGGGCGAATAGACCCAAAACCGATATGGTCGCGGGCAGGGAAGACTCGCGCAGCATCGCCAAGGCAGGACCACGACCAGAACCCGGTTACAGACATGGTTGCTGGAAGCGTCAGTGCCCAATCGATTTACGGTCGTATCCTTCTCAAGATAAGCGGCGAGTCACTACAAGGTTCGGGTCCTGAAACTATCAATCCCGAAGCCGTCGAGTACATTGCCGAACAAGTGATAGACGCCCAGGCACGCGGGGTGGAAATCGCGGTAGTCGTAGGCGGCGGAAACATCTGGCGAGGCGCGACTGCGGAACGGCAGGGCATGGATCGTTCAGCGGCTGATTACGCTGGAATGGTCGCTACGATCATCAACGGCCTGGCGCTTCAGGATGCACTGGAACGGCGCGGAGTTACCACCAGGACGCAGTCCGCACTCCCCATACAGGCGGTTGCCGAACCGTACATTCGACGAAGGGCAATGCGGCACCTGGAGAAAGGGCGAGTTGTTCTGTTTTGCGCCGGGTCGGGCAATCCCTACATGTCCACGGATACGGCGTCGGCCCTGCGGGCCCTGGAAATCGGAGCCGACGTTCTATTGATGGCCAAGAACGGCGTGGACGGCGTATATGACTCGGATCCACGCACCAATCCGGGGGCGGTCCGATTCGGCAATCTGGAGTATCTGGATGCGGTGAATCGCAGACTGGAAGTGATGGATTCCACAGCGATGGCATTGTGCATGGACAACCAGATGCCCATCATCGTTTTTGATATATTTGAGAGAGGCGCGATGAGCCGCATCTTGCGAGGCGACGCCGTTGGCACCACCATCGACGACGGCAAGCAAAATGGTCCAGGAGGGGAGCGAAATGGCACAGCAACGTAGAAGTAGAGATGGCGACGACCAACCGGAACGCACTATTGAAGACGTGCTGAACGAAGTTGAACGGAAGATGGGTCAGTCGATTGAGGCGATGCGCCGGGACATCAGCACCCTGCGAACGGGACGGGCCACCCCGGCGTTGATAGAAGACCTGTCGGTGGACTACTACGGCAGTCCAACGCCGCTCAAGCAGATAGCGTCCATATCCGCTCCGGATGCCCGGGCCATCATGGTGCAACCATGGGACCGTCAGGCCCTCCGGGATATAGAACGGAGCCTGATGCAATCGGAGATGGGATTCAACCCGTCGAACGACGGCAACGTGATAACCGTACCCATCCCGCCGCTGACGCAAGAACGCCGCAGGGAGATGGTGAGGCTGCTGAAACGCAAGGCGGAGGACAGCAAAGTGGCGGTTCGCAACGTACGCCGCGACGGCGTGGACTCGTTGCGCAAGATGGAACGAGACAAGGCCATATCCCAGGACGAAAGCCGCCGCAGCCAGGACACGCTACAGAAGACAACGGACTCCCATATCAAGACGATTGACGAGGTGTCGGCCGGAAAAGAGGCGGAGATCATGGAGGTGTGAGCACTCCATCAATCAACGCCGGGTCCTCCGGAGACGGAGCAACGGTTCCGCAACACATTGCCATTATTATGGACGGCAATGGCCGTTGGGCCGCCCAACGGCAGTTGCCACGGGCGGCAGGCCACCGCCGGGGTGTAGCCAATATCCAAAGCGTCGTACGCATACTGGCGGAACGTGGTGTCCGGGTGGTTACACTGTACGCCTTTTCCACTGAGAACTGGCGACGCCCAACTGCAGAAGTGGACGCGCTGATGGCAATTCTGGCAACCGAGATTGAGCCGCAAACCCGGGAATTGCACGAAGCAGGGGTGCGGTTGGTGCACCTGGGTGACCCAAAACCCCTGGATGGCAGGTTGCAGGACGCAATCGCCCAAGCTGAGCAGGTAACCGAAGGAAACGACCGTTTCACCCTTAACATTGCGTTCAATTACGGTGGCCGTGACGAAATTCTGCACGCCGTCCGAAGGATTATCGCTGAGGGCGTGTTGCCCGATGAGGTTGACGAAAGCCTATTCGGGCGCTACCTATACACTGAGGGCTGCCCGGACCCCGACCTCATCATTCGGACGGGGGGCGAGCAGCGGCTGAGCAACTTTCTCATCTGGCAGGCTGCCTACAGCGAGTACTACCATACTCCGGTGTTGTGGCCGGATCTGGGTGAAGATGAACTGGATCAGGCGCTGGAAGCGTACAGCCAGCGTCAGAGACGGTTCGGCGCGCTGGATGAACAGCACCGGTTTGGAGAGGCTTAGAGCCTTGTTGATTCACAGGGTCCTGACCGCCCTGGCGGCAGTTCCGGTCATCCTGGCGGCAATCTGGTTCGGCCCGCCGTGGATAACCCTGCTGGTGACCGCTGCGTCAGTCATAGGGGTTTGGGAAGCTTACCGGTTGTATCCCAGCTCCGTCGCCCACGACGAAGACGTGACTCCCAGAGGGTTGTCGACGCTATTGGGCGGCGTTTGGTCCGCAGCGCTGGTGCTTGGTGGGGAACTGGCAGCCACACCGTACGATTTCGCCAAAACGGTCGCTGGGATCTGTCTTGCCGGATGCGTCGTTGGCGGGTTGTGGATGATCGCGGCCTGGCGTGGGCGACGTTGCATCGCCGCCGTGTTATGGCTGGTGCTGCCGCCGGTTTATATCGGAGGGGGGTTGGCTTGCGCAATCGCTCTGAGAGGCATTGACCAGGCCAAGATAGTCGATTCCATTGTGCCGGCACAGTTCGCAAGCGCCGACACCGGGCTCTGGTGGTTATTGCTTTGCGTCCTTACAGTTTATGCGGCGGACACGGCGGCTTATTTCACCGGAAGATCGGTCGGACGCCGCCGAATGGCTCCCAACATCAGCCCCGGAAAAACGTGGGAAGGGGCTGCCGGCGGAATGGCAGGCGCAGTGATTGCCGCCACAGCGCTGGCAGTGGTCACCCCGTTGGGACTGGAGGTTTGGCAAGCGGCATTAACTGGTGTTATTTTAGGTGTCGTGTCTCCTGCTGGCGACCTTATGGAGTCGATGGTCAAGCGCTGGGCCGGCGTCAAAGATTCGGGAATAATCTTTCCTGGGCACGGCGGTATGTTGGACCGGCTGGACAGCCTGCTACCCTCATTCATCGTGGTATATGCAATGGCGGTTTACTTTACAGCCGTCGATTGATCGGGGAGATAATCTCATGCGACGCATAGTAGTACTGGGTTCCACCGGTTCCATAGGCCGGCAAACGCTCGATATTGTGCGGGCTTTTCCCAACGACTTTGAAGTAGTGGGATTGGCCGCCGGCAATAACACGAACCTGCTCAGTGAGCAGATCACGGAGTTTCAGCCACAATACGTTTGGTGCAACAATCCTCCGGCAACGCTGCCGGAAGGTGCCACCGTAATGCCAATGGCAGAGATGGCGACCCTTCCGGAAGTTGACCAGGTAATGGTCGCGCTGATGGGCGCAGTGGGGTTGTCTCCGACCCTGGAAGCCTTGCGAGCTGGGAAGCAGGTGGCGCTCTCCAACAAGGAACCGATAGTAATGGCTGGAGAGGCCCTAAAATCCGCCGAAGCAGAGTACGGGGGCGTAATCCTACCGGTGGACAGCGAGCCCAGCGCCATCTGGCAATGCCTTCGAGGTGAGGACAACCACATCCGACGTTTGTTGATTACGGCCAGCGGCGGACCGTTCCGTCGGACGCCACTGGAGGAATTGGAATCGGTGACGCCGGAGCAAGCGCTGAGGCATCCCACCTGGCGCATGGGCGATAAGATAACGATTGATTCGGCTACCCTGATGAACAAAGCCTTTGAGGTAATCGAATCCCACTGGCTGTTTTCCGTGCCGTGGGAGGATATAGCCGTTGTTGTCCACCCCCAGAGTACGATCCACTCGATGGTGGAGTTTGACGATGGGTCGGTGAAAGCGCAACTGGGGCCGCCGAGCATGAGACTGCCAATCCAATACGCGCTGTTCTACCCGCGAAGATTTGCCAACCCGGACATTCCGAGGCTAGACATCGGCGCACCTTGGTCGCTGGACTTTGAGCCGCTGGAAAGGGATCGATTTCCCTGCTTTGACCTGGCGGTGTCAGCCGGCAAAACCGGGGGCACGGCTCCCGCGGTGTTGAGCGCTGCCGATGAAGTGGCCGTGGCGGCGTTCCTGCAAGGCAAGATCGGGTTCACGGGCATTTACAGGCTGGTGGAGCAGGTGCTGGGAGAGCACCACTCGCAGCCGGACCCGAATTTAGACGCGATCAGCGACGCGGACCGCTGGGCCAATATCCGAGCCGCTGAACTGTCGGGAATGCCGACGACCTAGCAGGGCGATTGACATGGATACGATATTGATCGCGCTGGCATCGTTCATTCCAATGCTCGTATTGCTGGTGGTGGTGCATGAATTGGGTCACTTCTGGTCGGCAAAGGCGTTTGGCGTCAAGGTCCTGGAGTTCGGGGTAGGCTATCCACCGCGAGCGTTCGGGATTTACACCGGGCGTACCGCAGCGCTGCTAACCCACTCGACTGTCTGCCTGAATGGCGCTCTGTCGGGCATCAAACCAGGCCAGGTGGTGCGGATTCTTTCCGGCGAGACGGAAGACGGGTCCCTGGTGGCCCGATACGTAGAGATTCGAGACGCGGAGGGGAGCGACAGAGCATCGGGCAGAATCGGGCGGTTGTTCGGGTTCGGAAATGGTCAAACCGAAGAGGAAAGACCGGAGCATCCGCAACGCGCCCGGCTGGGAGACGTCGAAACCGACGAATACCTGCGGCACGAGGGTCGGGTGCGCGAAATTCGCCCCGACCGCATCGTACTGGCAGACATGATCTACTCGGTCAACTGGCTGCCCCTGGGCGGGTTCGTGCGTCTGTCAGGTGAAAACAACCCGGCAGCTCCGCAGAGCCTGGCCCGACGTGGCGTTGGGCAGCGGGCGATAGTGCTGGCGGCCGGTTCGGCGATGAACGCACTGTTTCCCATCGTGGCGTTCGCCATCATGGCAATGGTCCCGCACACGGAAGTGATCGGTGGAACGGCGCAGATTACTGAAGTCGCGCCGCGGTCTCCGGCGGCAACGGCCGGTATCATGCCCGGGGATCGAGTGCTGGCGGTAGGGGGCGAACTGCTCACCAATCCGGAACGTCTGCCCCAGGAGGTCATGTTGGCCGGCGGCTCAGAAATGGCTTGGGTAATTGAACGCGGCGGCCAGAGGCATGTTGCGCACGTTACGCCGCGAGTCGATCCTCCGGCTGGGCAGGGAGCCGTGGGAATCAGGTTCGAGATAATTGACCAACAGGTCGAGCGGCGAACCGAACCGCCTTGGGTGGCGTTGCGTTTGGGTGTTACCAACACTTGGGACATGTTGACCCTGATCTCCCGAGAAGTTCGTGGATGGTTTGGCGGCGGGCGCGGTCCGGAATTCAGCGGCCCCATCGGAATTGCGCAAATTACTGGCGAAGTGACGCAACGGGGTGGTTTCCAGGGCTGGATGGTGGTGGCGATCCTGTTGAGCATCAACCTGGCTGTATTAAACATCCTGCCGATTCCGATGCTGGACGGCGGGCGGCTGCTGTTCGTAGCTATCGAGTGGGTACGGGGAGGCAAACGAGTGCCGTCGGACAAGGAAGGTCTGGTTCACCTGATCGGTTTCGTCGCCATGATCGCTCTGGTGATCGCGATTTCGGCTAACGACATCATCCGCCTGGTTCAGGGTATCAGCCCGCTGGGCGGCTGATAACCTACCTGCATCGGCTGACGAGATGGGAGGACGGGGTTATAATAGCGGCGACGCTGCAACAATCAGCCCTCCAGTATTCGGCGCCGGTCCCTACCCTCCAATCTCAAGGACGTAACTATGGTCGCAACCACTTATTCATGCATCAACGTTGAAACCTTGGCTCGGCCCGCCATGATGGGCCGCAACGAGGTCGAGACCCATATCGGCGTGATCACGCTGAACCGACCGGAAGTGCTCAATGCCCTTAACCTGCAACTGGTGCGGGAAATGGACCAGGCGCTCACGGATTTCGAGGCTGACGATAGCGTTGGCGCTGTGGTCATCACCGGCGCTGGTGAGCGGGCTTTCTCAGCCGGCGCGGATATTCACGAAAACCGCGAACTGTCCCCCGAGGAACGGCAGGCGGGCCAATCGGAGCGCGCCGAATACACTTGGCATATGCACACCAGCAGCAAGCCTGTCATCGGCGCGGTGAACGGCCTGTGCTACGGTGGAGGTACGGTGCTGGCCACCAGCCTGGACTTCCTAGTGGGTTGCGAAAAGTCGAGTTTCCGTTTCCTTGCGGTGAACTACGGGCAGATGAACGCCACATGGAGCCTGCCACAGTTGGTGGGAATCAATCGGGCGAAGGAACTCCTACTCAGCGGGCGCGAAGTCTTCGCCGAGGAAGCCTACCACATTGGCCTCATCAACCACCTGGTGCCGTCTGAAGAACTCATGGAGCGCACCCTGGACATCGCGGCCGGCATCGCCCGCAACCGGGTCGAAGGGCTGGCCAATATCAAGCAACTGCTGCTGGAACACTCGGGCCTGCCCATAGAAGAGCAGTACCGCAACGAAATCGAGGGCCGTACCGGGCGGTTCAAGGGTTTGACGGTGGAAGAAGGATTTTCCGACTTCCTGGCTCGCAAGGGACGCAAGCCGCGCTCCGAATGACAAACAACCCCGGAGACCCCTCATCAGTACCGCCGTTGGGACGCCGTTCCGACGGCTGTATCATTGCGCCCGACGGGTCAGAGGTAAGGCTGCTGCTCACTAGACAACACAATGCCACCCGGTGCAGCGTGGTAGAAGTGAGCATAGCCGCCGGGTCTGTCAGCAAGGCGGTACGTCACCGCACCGTTGAGGAGGCTTGGTACGTAGTAGAGGGGGAGGGAGAGGTCTGGCGATGCCCTCCGGGTCGCACTACTGAAAACACGTCTGCGGTCGGAGTAACGACCGGAGATGCCCTGACCGTACCTACGGGATGGGCGTTTCAATTCCGTGCTTCGCCCAGTATGGGGCTTCGTTTCATTTGTGTAACGATGCCACCTTGGCCCGGGATGGACGAGGCGGCTGATGTGCCCGAAGGCGGCCTGTGGCCGCCTACGCTGAATCCCGGTTAAACGCGGGACGCTTCGAATCAGCCGGGGCGTCGAACTTCTATCGTTTCTCCGTCAGCTAGGGCAACACGACGGTATTGGATGCCCATTTTCAGCATCCAGTAACCTAGGGTAGCTGGGCTGACTCCCAGCTGGGAGGCCGCTCGGCTCATCCCTACATCGTTGACCAAGTTCGGCACCAAACTCTCCAGGGGTTGACCATGCTTCTCTTCCACACTGCGCATCAACTTGGTCTTTCTGATTCTTTGCGTCGCCATATTCCCCCTGCTTTCCGTATTTCACCCATCTCAGGCAGCGCAAATTCGGAGCGCTACCGATATCTTCTAAACTTTGACCATGTTACATCAACCGACCGACCCTTGACACAGGATTGCCATGCAGGCTAACGCTTTTTTTGAAAATATCCTAAAAAGCGATGGCTAATTGGATGTAATCCTCACCAGGCAGTGAGATATCTGGTCAGGCGCCGTTTGCCCCGGTCAAGTCGGATACTTTTGGCATCACGTTCTCGGCCAGCAGACGGGTCGAGCGTTCCCATGCTGCGTTGTTTTCCGACTGATCGTACACCAGCATTAAGAGGCCGCCGAATCCCCCCACGTCCTGGTACAGACGCCTGATCTTGTCGGCCACCGTGTCGGGCGAACCGATCAACCATAGATGGTCGGCCATGTACTCGATGTTCACTGCGTCGTCAGGCACTTCGTCATCGTGCTTGAACACTTTCATCAGGTCGAACTCGCGGAACAGCGGCAACAGGTAGTCATGCCACACGCGACCCAACATTCCGTTCAATGCCAAGTCGCGAGCCTCTTCGTCGGTGTCCGCCACGTAAACGTCCCTGACCAATCTCCAGTCGGCGCGCGACGGCGTCTTGCCCGTGCGCTGCGCTCCCTCTTCAATCGCTTCCCAGTGGCTGCGGCAGTAATCGGCGTTGAGGGCCAGACTCATCGGGATAAAGCCACGCTCGCCAGCGATCATCAAAGTGGGTGATTTGTAGCTGACCGATGCTACGCCGATCGGAGGATGGGGTTGCTGGTATGGTCGCAGGAAGAATTCCAGGGTGCCGTACATGGGCTCGGGTATGCTGACGTTCCAGTACTTGCCTTTGTATTCAAAGGGTCCGTCGTTCGCCCATATCTTCAGGATTATGTCCAGCGATTCACGGGTCATATCCCGGTGTTCTCCGTTATTTCCGTCAACGTCAAAGAGGGCCCAGTCACTGGGCAGTCCACTGGCACCGACGCCAAACAGGAAACGCCCCTGGGAAATATGGTCCAAGTAGGCAACCCGGTGCGCCAGCTCAGCGGGATGGTGGAAGGGCAGGAGGTGCGCCCCTGAACCTAGTTTGATGCGCTTGGTCTGCATCAAAGCCTGGGCGATAAGAAGATCAGGAGCGGGTATCGGTTCCCAGGGTGAAGTGAAGTGCTCACCGATCCAGGCTTCATCAAAGCCCAATTCATCGCACAGAGTCAGGTATTGCAGATCCCACTGGTGAGCGTCGTAGATGTTCCGTTCCGGTGGATGGGACGGCATCATAAAAAGTCCGTACTTCATGGGTCCTCCTGCAAACGCCTTGACTGTGGGCGACTACATCCCGGCTGGGCCACAGCCGTACCTTACCATAAATCTGGAGACCTTGCGTCCCGTGTTATAGTGGCGCATCCATTCTGGCAAAGGGTTGAAATTGACTACAGCACAGATCGGCAATCGGGTTCGCGTTCACTACACAGGCCGCCTGGACGACGGCGAAGTGTTCGACTCGTCAGAAGGGGGAACGCCCCTATCCTTCACGGTAGGCAACGGCCAGGTGATTCCAGGATTTGAAAACGGGGTCATCGGCATGGCCCCCGGCGATACCAGGACAGTCCATATCCCGTGCGCCGACGCATACGGGGAACATAGAGGGGACGGCGTGTTACAGGTTCCCCGAGGCGAATTTCCACCCAATATGCCGCTGGAAGTCGGCACTTCGGTTCAGGGCCAGCAAAGCAGCGGACAAACCGTGAATTTCACCATCATGGCGGTGAGCGACGAAACAGTGACCCTCGACGCTAATCACCCGTTGGCGGGGAAGGACCTGACGTTTGACCTGACGCTGGTATCGATAGAGGGGTAGCAGCTGCGACAAAGTTTGGGTTCCCCCAGGAGCCACCTCGCTACAGCCGCACCTGCTGGGCCAGGGTCTGGTAGGTTACCGGGGACGTTGCGACCAAGCCCGCGTCCACGGGTAGCACCACCCCGTTGATCCAGCGAGCTTCGTCACTGGCTAGGAAGAGGGCTGCATTGCCGATGTCCCAGGCGGTGCCTTCGGTGCGCAGGGGAGCCGCGTTGCTGCGAATCTGGCGGAGGTCGTCGTCCATGCGGGGGGCCACCATCGGAGTGTACACCAGGCCCGGCGCGATGCAGTTTGTGCGAATACCGTCGGGGCCGTGGTCAGCCGCCATCGAAATTGTCAACCCGATAACCGCCGCTTTGGACGCCGTGTAGGGCGTGCTGCTGTGGGCGCGCAGGCCGGCGATGGACGAGATGTTGATTATCGACCCCCCTCCCGATTCGATCATGCGTGGGATGGCAAACTTGCTGGCGAGCACGATGCTCTTAACGTTGATGGCCATCACCCGATCCCAGGCCTCTTCCGTGATTTCCACCACTGTGCCCCGGTGAGATATGCCGACGTTGTTGTCCAGGATGTCCAGCCGTCCGTACCGCTCTATGCAGGCGGCAACCATGCGTTCGCAGTCCTCAGCGTTGGTAACGTCGGCCTGAATCGTTGACGCGGTTCCGCCCTCGGACTCGATCAACTCCAGGGTTTCTTTCGCACGATCCTCGGCTAGGTCGGACAGCAGGACTTTAGCGCCTTCCCTTGCGAACAACGTCGCGGCAGCCCGTCCATTGCCCACGCCGGGGCCGCTGGCGCCGGCGCCGGTTACGATGGCTACCTTTCCTTCCAGTCTCGGGCTGCGTTCGGGCACGGTAAAGTCCTCCGCTATTCGTCTGCCGTCACTCGGCGATGGGTCGTGAAATTATCCACAAACTGACGCAAGTGTAGCACACCATAAGTACGAGCATGGGGATCTGACTCAGCAGGGCGGCGCGCCGGTTTTGGTACAGCCGGACGGCTTGGACGTGGGCCAGATAAACGCCGGCGATATGGCCGACTACTATGGCCGAGATGGAGAAATACCAGATGAAAATGGGAGACAAGACGCCGATGTTGATGATGGCGTCGGCGGTGCCGAACAGGTCCCAACCCCATCCGAACGGGTCCGACGCGAGCACGATGAATCGCTGACCGTTGATTAGAAGGAACCCCAGGAAGTGCGCGTAGTGGTAGGCCAGCGCGATGGGCAGCAGGGAAAAAGCGAATGCCCGGGCCAGGCTCCCGATGTCCGGCGATTTGTCTGCGCTGGAACCAGCGACGACAACCATCATACGGCAGGTACCGACGTACAGCACGCCAAAAACAATTGGCAAGCCGACAACGCCGACCAGATTGGCAAGATAGCCGCCATACCGAGGGAACTGCAACAGAAATTGGGTACTGAAAACAATCCATTCCGGCGTCGCCGACAGCCCGTCAAAAGAGACTGTGGATAGCAGAAGAATCACGTGGCAGACCACGGTCACCGTCACAACGCCCAAACGGTTCAACCCCACGCAGAACGGCCGCAAGTTGAACTCACGTTCCTCGGAATCGGCTGCGCTATAGCATTCATAGCAATCGACGCAATGCAATTCCCCGGACGAACAACGTCCCTCGCTGGAACATTCCAAGCAACGAGACCTGGGAGCGCGAACTTCCGTAATGGAAAACCGGGACATGAACCCATACACGACGGTGAATCCTTCGGCGTTCCTGAGCCACGGGTCGCGGCCGAACAGATACATCCCGGTAAAGTTGTACGCAGTGTAACCCACTAGTATCCAGCCTAAGGCACGGGGGCCGGCGGCTCCGGCGATCACAGTCTCCAGAACGGCGAATCCAGCGAATACCAACACCGCCGGCCATGGGCCCCAACGCCGGGGATAAGGCAGGTTGCGGCTCAAAGCGCGGCCAGGCGCGAGAGTAGCGGCGAACGATTCGGCAAAGCCCCAGGCAACTTTCCAGGGGTTCACCAGGGCCCAGAGATTGCCAAGCAGCGCGGTAAAAAAACTCAGACCAACCCAGAACGCGACGTATATGGCCGCAGGGGCGGGATTGAGCGCGGCCCGCTCGGTTCCAAAGAGGGCGCCGAGGATGACATATATCGTCAACAGCACCGACAGAAGTTGTAGCGGCGCTGTGAGCACCGGAGTTGAGAGTATTTGCCCTATGATCGGGATGCGCAACAGGTTGTAACGAGGATATGCGTTGTGCGTCGTGTCACCGCGCAAGAAGACGGCTACCACTAGGAAAGAAAGCGCCACGGCCACAGCCCCGGCGATCACAAAGAGGGACAAGGGCAACGGCAGGTCGTAGCGTTCGCCAAACCCGTGAGCATCAGCGGAGGGAACAAATACTACCGAAACGGCCATGAACAACAGGGCCGCGGCGACCAGGGCCAGCATGATCCGACGAGCAATCATCAAAGGTTACGCCGGCGTTGTAGGGTCAGCCAGGTCCACACGCCGACGGCGAATATCACCACCAGGACTGCGGTAATCCAAATCCATTGAATTCGGGCGCGAGGCTCCTCAACGTCCAAATTAAGCACAAATTGTTCCTCGCCCAAGTGAGAGGAAATCGACATCGACACGTCCCACGGGCCGACGACCGCGAAAGGCACGTCAACTTCAAAATAGCGTAGGGTCTGCTCGTTGAGTACCTGCTCTGGGCCGAAAGTGGGAGCGCCGGGCGGTCCGTTAGCGGAGACGAAAAGCTGGACATCCGTGTCTCTCAGCAGGCGTTCATCCGCGGCATCAAAGACCTGTATCGCCAGGTGGGTTTGAGGAATCACCGGGCGGGCCGGGATTATGCCCACCACAACACGGTATGGGCCCTGTACCCGGTCTATGATGATTGTTGACGCGCCGTTGGCATGAGCCGTTCCCAACGCTAGGAACGCCGGAGCCGCGTGCAATGTGAGCAAGGCGACCAGGCCCGACAACATTGCTACGCACATCGCCAAACCGGACGCCGAACTCATTTTGCGATTTACAAAGGCTTTCACTCATCACCCGCCGACGAATCGGCGGCACAATACCACATTTGGGCTAACTTGACGCTATTGGTGCGCCAGAATACACTTTACGGCACATACGCTCCAACCGTGAGCAAGTTGAGGTTCGATCATCGCTATTCAACAGTCCAATGGCAACCCGGCATTCAGTGAAGACGTAGCATTATTCATAGATTGGGAGAACTTCAAGATAAGCTTGGCGGCGCGCGGGAGGACACCCAACGTATCCGCTCTGAAGGAAGAAGTCTCCAACCATGGCCGGGTGGTAGTCGGAAAAGCTTATGCCGACTGGGTAACGCGCGCGCCCGAACTGAAAGGGGCTAGCCAGTTCATCCAGGATCCCCCTTCCCTTTACGCCGCGGGTATCGAGCCGGTTTACGTTCCCACCCGGTTGCCCCCCGGCGGCTCCTATGGATCGGGTCGCACCATCGCCGTCAAGAATAGCGTTGACGTCAAGATGACGGCGGACTGCATAGACACGGCGCACAACTTCCCGAATATCAACACGTTCGTATTAGTGTCCGGCGACTCCGATTTCATCCACGTAATCAACTCACTGCGGGCCGTTGGCAAGCGTGTTCTAGTCGTTGGCGTGTCTTGGGCCACGTCTCGTCGCATGGCGGACCACGTTGACGGGCTGATTTTCTACGATGCTGACGTTGACCCCATCGAAGCCGAGCCGGCCGTACACCGTGGTCCCTACCAGCGGCACCGCCAGCCGGCAGCGGCGCAACTGAGCAATCCCGGCCGACACCAACTGCCCGAGGTGATCCGGGCAATAGAAGATGTGATCCGAGCAGAGCGGGCCGCCGGTCACACATTGCTGCTTACCTCGCTCAAGCAGCGGCTGGTCCGTCGGATTGCCGGATTTGACGAACGCAAGCTTGGGTTCTCGGGATTCAAGAAGTTGATGCTACGAGTGGCCGAAGAGGGTAACATCAAAATCCGCAGCGTCGATTTGGTGGACTGGATCCTGATGGCTGACGAGCCGGATCCAGTGCCGCAAATTAGAGACCAGGACGACGAGCTGGAGGAGTTCGACGGCGACGAAAAGACCGAGGCTGCCATCCAGTCTGCTGACGACGAACACGATCATGCAGCTGAACCGGCGAGCGATTACCCCACCGAAGAATCGCAGGATGAGGATATTCCCGACGATGCGACATCCCCACAGGAGCCCGTGCAGCCGTCTGTCAGCCGCCTCGACCCGGCACACTCCTACGTTCCCCTTTTGACCGATGCGGTAGCCGAACTCGACCTGCCTGAATCGGACGACCGTACCGGCGACGCCAATCGCATCGCCGACCTGGTTACGGCGGGTCATATGCTGGAGGAACGCGACGGCTCCGACAACGTTATGTTCAATGCATTGTGCGGTGAAATCAGCGAGAACCTAGCTGCGGGAATCGAAGCTGAGAACCCCCACATTCTGACCTACTGGGGTGAAAACAATTCCCGATCTTTTATCATCAGCCTCATCCGTACGCTGGCGTCCAACCAGGTATTCAAGTACCGCAACGTCAGCGTGCGCGACCCTGAAACCAACCGGGCGCGCCGGCGCCGGGTGTTTGGCCTGAACAGGGAACACCCCCTGATCGGAATTGCGCTGGCAGTGCGTTTGGGATTGCCCTATGAACCGCCGCCGGTGAACGGCGCGGGCTTGAACGACGCCCTGGCGACTCCAGCGCTGGATGAGCATGGTTCCGCAGAAGCCGCCCATGCCGAATCGGCCGAAGACGCAGAGGCGGCGGTCCTTTTTTCCGGCGCCAATTAAGCCGGGCTTTGGGTAACGGTCAGCTCCAAACCGAATTTAATCCGCCGTACCAGGTATCTCTCAGCGCCTGCAAGTCCACGTCGATGAGCGAATCGACGGTCAGTCGTTGGCCGCCGGACTCGCCCACTACGCAAGCCGGCACGGCGGCGCGGCGCGCGGCGTCCAGCACAGCGGAGGAAGCCTCCGAGTCCACCGATACCAGGATGCGGGAAGGGGCCTCGCCGAACATGGCAGCATCCCATCTCTCCGGAACTTTTTCGGCAAACGCTGAATGGGCAGTGAATCCCACGGGGCCGCTGCCTCCGACCTTCGTGTCCCCCAGGATGCACGACTCAGCCAAGGCGACAGCGAACCCGCCGTCGGAGCAATCGTGGGCCGAGAGGGCGACGCCATCGGCGATCAGACGCCGGCATATTTCTTGAACGCGCCGCTCCAGGGGCAGGTCAATATCCGGCGTGCCCCGAATCATTCCGTGGATTGTGGAAAGATACTCGCCGCCAGCCAAATCCGCCGGGTCTGCGGACAACTCAGCGGCGCCAAGCATTATCACGACCAGTCCGCCGGCGGGAAAACCGGCCCCGCAGTGTTTTCGCGCGTCTTCCAACAAACCCAGCCCACCGACGATCGGAGTCGGGAATATGGCCGTGCCCTGACTTTCGTTGTAAAGGCTTACGTTGCCGCTGACGACCGGCAACCCCAACTCGCGGCAAGCGTCCGCCATGCCGGCGATACAGCCCTCCAATTGATGGTAGATGTCGGGACGCTCCGGATTGCCGAAATTGAGGCAGTCAGTCAGCGCCAGCGGTTCCGCTCCTACGCAAGTTAGGTTGCGGGTGACCTCGGCGACGACGCGCTGCCCCCCAAGGTAAGGATCCAGGAGGCAGTGGCGCCCATTCCCGTCGATGGCGACCGCGATGGCCTTGCCGGTTTCCTTGATGCGCAGAACCGCGGCGTCTCCCGATCCCGGACCCACCACGGTGTTGGTCTGCACCTGGTGGTCATACTGCCGGTAAACTTGGCGTTTACTCGCTATATTCGGCGATGCCAGCAGCCGCAGCAACACGTGGTTGGCGTCGGGGATCCCAGCATCAGTAGCCAGGGGTACGTCCGACATGCGCAACCGCTTGCGTTCTTCGGCTGCGGCGGAAGGTCGCCCGGTGAGGCGGTATCTGGGGGCATCCGCCAGATGCGGAACCGGCGCGGCGGCGATGGTATCGGATCCATCCGTCACTCGCGCCGTCCTTTCTTCGGTTACCACACCGACGGCCCGGCAGGGCACGTCCCACTTCTCAAAGACCGCGCTCACTTCATCGACATGCTCGGGGTCAGCCACCAACAACATGCGCTCCTGAGATTCGGACAGCATAACCTCGTAGCCGGTCATGCCCTCTTCGCGGCGATGCACCCGGTTTATGTCAAGCGCAAACCCCCGCTGGCCCTTAGCCACGGACTCCACGGCTGCGCTAGTCAATCCGGCCGCTCCCAGGTCTTGAAACGCGCGCACCTTGCCGGAACCCAACGCTTCGAGGCAGGCCTCGATCAGCACCTTCTCAAGGAACGGATTAGCGACCTGGACGGTGGGTCGGAGTTCCTGCTCCTCCTCGAAGGTTCGGGAAGCCAAACCCGAAGCCCCATGGATGCCATCCCGTCCGGTGCCGGCCCCGACGAGCAGCAAGACATCGCCAGGGGTGTCGGCAGCAGCACTGGCCAGATCCTGGATGCGAGCGATGCCGACGCACATGGCGTTGACCAGCGGGTTCTGCGAGTAGGATTCGTCGAAATAGATTTCGCCGGCTACGTCAGGCACTCCGATGCAATTTCCGTACCAGCCGATGCCATCCACAACGCCGCGCAGCAGCCTGCGATTCGTCGGATGATCCGGCGGCCCGAAGCGCAGGGAATTGAGCAAGGCAATGGGACGTGCGCCCATGGCCAGAATGTCCCGAACGATGCCACCGACGCCGGTGGCCGCTCCCTGCAAAGGTTCAACCGCAGACGGATGGTTGTGGGATTCCACTTTGAATACCACCGCCATGCCATCGCCGATGTCGATTGCGCCCGCGTTTTCCGAGCCGGCCTGTGACAGAGTCCGCGGCGAGGTGGATGGCAGCATTCCCAGGAGAGGACGGGAATGCTTGTAGCCGCAATGTTCGCTCCACAGCGCGCCGAACATGCCGAGCTCGACCGGGTTCGGCTCCCGGTCCAGCCGGTCCACAATCATCTGGTACTCGGCGGGGGACAGGGCTATTTCGTCGAGAATTTCCTTACTGACCGGCATTGCTAACCACCATAGGATTCCGATTTTTGACTACATTCAGATTAGGCCCCCCACTACCACCAGCGCCACACCGCCAACCGCCATCAACGTCCCCATTACCAACTCTACTGTAATCGATTCAGTGTGACGCAGGAATATGCGCACAAGGAACAAGGTGACCAAAGGGTTGCACGACACGATGGGCGCAAGGACCAGAATGTTGGAGCCGTCGCGGGTCACCGCGAAGTAGAGAGACATTACCGCGCAAGCGGCCGCGAATCCAGCGAGGAACACATAGAAGGCCGCCCAGCCGGAACCGACAGCCTTGTACGCCGCCTCGCGCCCAAACACCGGCGACAGCAGCAGGGTAGCGAAAAACATGCTGCCCGCCGCCATGATCAAAGGGGATCCGAACTGGATGCTCAGTACCCGACCACTGAGAGTTGACGCGCCATAACATGCCGCCGCCAACAGCGCCAGGCCGTAGCCAGCCACGGATTTCCAATCGCTTCCCCAGCTCTGCCTAAGGAAATTGCCTCCCGTCAACGCCAGGCCGACCACCACTATCACCGTTCCCAACCCCAGCAACAGGTTCAGTTCCTCATTAAACCCCGAGACGCCCATGCGAGTAAGTGTCACAGCGTACAAGGCCGAGAACAAGGCCGCGCTCCCGACTATTGGAGTAACCCTGGAGGCCCCTATGAGGTTGATTGCGATGTACTGCTGGGAGCGGCCTCCCAGATAAGTGAGGATGCCGTTAGCGAATAACCACACCATCGCGATCGCCGGCAGAGTGACCACGGCGCGAAATTCAAAAACCAGCGCCAGAGTTCCGGCAAGGAGAGTCGAGGCGACCAGTGAAATCAAAGCCCCCGGCATGGGGCGTATCGCGCCCTGACCGGACATCCCTAGTCGGACCAGAACCGCCGAACTCCCAAACCCCAACACCGCGATGCACGCGAGCCCGATAGAAACCAGCATCGTTACCGAACGGCGCCCGTTCTTGGTTCGCCGGCGACCAGCGCATTTATGGCGTCCACCATTGATCCAAAGATCAGGTTCCCGTCATCGGAACCGAGCAGCAGTTCGCAGCTGCGTTCGGGATGCGGCATCATGCCGAGTACATTGCCAGCTTCGTTAATGATGCCGGCGATATTGCCTATGGATCCGTTGGGGTTGGCCGCATCGGTCACGCTCCCGTCGGGTTCGCAATACCGAAAGAGGATTCTTCCGCTAGCTTCGAGTTGGGCAACGGTGGCCGGGTCTGCGAAATAGCTTCCTTCACCATGAGACACGGGGATAGCCAGCGGTTCGCTAGGGTGGCATCGGCTGGTGAACATCGTGTCGGTGCGTTCAGCACGGAGGTGAGTCCACTGGCAACGATACTCCAGGTGCCCGTTGCGTCGTAGCGCTCCCGGAAGCAAGCCGGATTCACAGAGAATCTGAAAACCGTTGCAGATTCCAATGACCGGACCGCCAGATTGGGCAAATTCACGAACTGCGGCCATCACCGGGGAGAATTTTGCTATCGCGCCGGCCCGTAGATAATCCCCGTAGGAAAAGCCGCCGGGGACTACAACCGCGTCGTATGCAGTGACGTCGTTATCCTTATGCCAGATGTAATCGGCTTGTTGCCCAAGCACTCCATTGACGGCGTGATAGCAGTCGGTATCGCTCCAAGTACCGGGGAATACCAGAATGCCAAAGCGCATGATGCGGGTTAACCCAGGGACTCCAGCAGCCGAGATACGACAGCGTTGACTTCGCTGCCGTCGGCCTTGCCGCGCACCTGCGGCATGATGCGGCCCATCACCTTGCCACGATCGCCGGGCCCGGTAGCGCCCACGTCGGCGATAACTTGGCGGGCCAAGGCCTCAATCGCCTCGCCATCCATCTGTTCCGGCATGTACTCCTGTAGCACGGCGAGGGCGGCCTGCTCTTTCTCGACCAGATCCTGACGACCACCCTGGCCGAACATTTCGATGCTCTCACGCCGGTCTTTCGCCTGCTTGGCGATCACGTCTGTAACGCCGGAATCGTCGAGATCTTTGAGGGCGTTTTTCTCGGCCAACTGGATCTGGCTCTTCAAAAACCGAAGAGTATCTAGGCGTTCGCGGTTTCGCGCGCGCATGGCGTTGCGAATATCCTCGTCTAATCGATCCTTGATGGTTGTCATTTGATGCCGTCCGGGAAACTCCACAGCAAATCCGTCCAAGGGTCCTTCACACTGGGTGTCCATGCTACAACGTGGATGCCGAGCCGCGCAAGCGTGCTATACTTGGTTGGAAGCCGAAGTGGCGGAATGGTAGACGCGCCGGTCTCAAAAACCGGTGGGATAATATCCCGTGTCAGTTCGAGTCTGACCTTCGGCACCAGGTTTGGTTTTTCGATTGTCTGTCCCTCAGTCGAATGCGCCGGCGATAGCGCAATCCTCAACCTCTTCGTCGGCCATTCCCAGCAGTTCCCGAAGCACGTAGGTCATGTCCGCTGCGAAGGCGGGGGCGCCCTTGGTGACGCTGCCAGGCGTGTGGGACAGCTTGTAGGGAGCGCTCTCTATGGTCCGGTATTCGCCTTGGTGATCCGGGACGCGCCGGAAGAATCCACGCTCCCTGAGCTGGGAATCTCGGGCCAGGTCGGCGCCGGTTTGCACCACGCCGGCAGCCACGCCAGCGGCTTGAAGCATGCCCATCACGTCCTCGGCCCTGTGATGGACAGTCCAAGATTCCACCAGTGAGTCCAACTCATCGACGTTGCTCTCGCGAAATTCTGTTGTGGCGAACCGTGGCTCATCAGCCCATTGCGGCCGACCCATCACGTCCACAAAGGCGCGCCATTCCTCATCGGTGAACACCGTGATCGCCACCCACCGGTCTTCTCCTCGACATCGGTACGCCCCGTGGGGCGCGCCGCCACCATACGGGAGGCGATTGCCGGTACGCTCCGATGCCGCGCCTGCCCCGTTGACGCTCATGTCCAGCGCCAGCGTTTCCAGCAGCGAAGATAGGGCCTCGAACTGCGACACGTCCAGCCATTGCCCGCGTCCGGTCCTGGCCCGGTGCATCAAGGCCAACATCACTGCCTGCGCCCCGGCCATACCACCCACGGCGTCGCTATACGCGCTGGCCGGCCCGCTGGGGTCGGCATCGGGAAACCCGGTAAGCTGAGTGAACCCCGACCAGGCTTGCAGCGTCTGCCCGTAGCTCACCCGGTCCTGCCACGGGCCCGTGCGCCCAAAACCGGACATGCTGAGCATGATTACGCTGGGGTTGATGGGTCGTATGGAGTCGTAGTCCAGGCCCCAGGAGGGCATCACACGGCCGCTGAAGTTCTCCGCCACCACGTCGGACACTGCGACGAGGCGTTTGGCGATGTCGATGCCCTGGGGAGTCTTCATGTTCAGGGAAATGGACAGCTTGCCCGCGTTCCAGTTGTGGCGCTGGCCAAGGCCCCGGGCGGTAGCGGATGCCGGGCCGCCGATGACCGACAGCGCGTTGTTGGACTCGACCTTGATCACCTCCGCGCCCTGGTCGGAAAGGATCCGTGTGGCCGATGGGCCGGCGTGAATCCAGGTGAAATCCAGCACCCTTATGCCACTAAGAGCAAGACCGTTCTGCTGCGCGTCGCCGTTCACGTCAGTCCACCTTCGCTGATGTACTTTAGGCGTCCGGTGCCCAATGATCGTAAACGCGATTTAATTCTCTCAGCCAAAATGTTAAGTCGTTTTCTCCCGCTCGGTGTAGCCCCAGCCTCCTCGCCAGAGTAAAGAAGCCTTTTCCGGGCATGTTACTGTCGATTCGGATTACGACGGCGGACAACAGAGGTCTCCCCGCATCGTGTTCAGCTTGGCTTACGCCGTCTAAAATGTCGGCGATTTCATTTCGATCTGCAGGGGACTCCATATTCAAGCCGGCTATGGGAGCTACATCAGAGTAATTCACATACTCCCTCCCCTGAGCGACTTCAATCAATCTTTCGTAAATGGTTTGTCTTTCTGCCAGCATCAAATTTCTCCATCTGCTTCATCTGCATTGACAGCGATCAACGATGATTCAACCTGCCTGTTGTCTCTGCATCTGAGTTCATCGTGATTTCTTCTGCCGAAAGCCCTAGAATCCCGGAAAGCACATCGACGTTATGCTCCCCCGGGTCGGGCGCAGCCCGGCGCACCGGCTGGTGAAACTCGGTCAGGCGGTACGGGTCGCCCGGGTACACCATCGCAAGCCCATCCGGAGATTCTACGGTGGTCAGGTAGCCCCTTCCCCATAGCTGTTCGTTCTCCAGGATTTCGTCGGCCATGGCCGCCGGCCCCCACGGGTGGTGGTTGGACTGGCCGAACTCGGTTATCTCCTGGCGCGTGTGCAGCAGCGCCCACGCCTGGACTAATTCCTCGATATGCGCCGAATGTTCGCCCCGCAGCACGAAGTGGTCGTTATATTGTTCATCCATCAGGTCGCCAGCCATGCCGTCCCGGTACATCCAAGCCCGCAGGTCGTCCCACGCCGCCCGGGTGTTGGTGGTGATGCTGGCGTAGCCGTCTTTGCACTGCCACGTGGCGACGAACTGCCCGCCGTGCCGGAACCCGCAGCGCACTGCCGACTCGCCTGTGTAGTTGTAGGTGGTGTTGACGTGTTCGGTGGTGGCGGCTACCGCCTCCTGCATCGACACGTCGATGTACTGACCCTGCCCGGTCATCATGCGGTGGTACAGGGCCAGCAATATGGCGATATAGGCTCGGTTCGACGCGGTGTGATACGCCTGCGACCCCCACAACCGCGTCGGCGGAGTGTTGGGCCAGCCGGTCACATACATGTACCCGCCCATGGCGAACCCCACCAGGTCCGACCCCTTGAAATCGCGATAGGGTCCCATCTGCCCGAACGGCGTGATGGAACAGTACACCAACATCGGCGCATCGGCCAACAGGCTCTCGTATCCCAAACCTAGCGAGTCCATGTACCCGGGCGGCCCGGTCTCCAGTAGCACGTCGGAGGCCAACACGAGCCGGCGCAGCGCCGCAACTCCCTCCGCCGTGTTGATGTCCAATGTAACGCTGCGCTTGTTGGTGTTGAAGTGGAGCCAGTACAGACTACGGCCCGGACCGGGCTGGCCGCCGATAAAGGGGCCGATTTCGCGCATGGGATCGCCGCCCGGCGGCTCGATCTTGATGACGTCGGCGCCCATGTCGGCCATCAGCTTGCCACAGTACACGCCCATGGGGCCAGCCAGGTCCAAAACCCGGTATCCGCCCAGCGGCAGGGATGGTTCGTTTATTGAATTTTCGCCGGGGATGGTCATTAGACGCGCATTGTAGCACCGACCAGCGGTGGCGGAACGCAATGTTTGCTAAAATGCCCCGCACGTGACCTACCCCCTTGTCCCGACGCAACAAGGAGCCGACATGACCACCACCATTTACGATGCCGAACGCCGCGACATATCCATCGCCGTGGGCGGCGACGCCATGATCACACGCCGGATGCGCGCCTTCCAGGAGCCTCGATTCCTCAAGCTGGTGGACATCCTCCGGGGAGCCGATGTGTCGCTGGTCAACCTGGAGATGCTGTTCCACGACTACGAAAGCAGCTGGCAGTGGAGCCGCAACACCTACACCAGGTCTGATCCACGCAACCTGGATGAGCTGAAGTGGATGGGCATCGACGCCGTCACCACCGCCAACAACCACTCCTTCGACTTCTCCGAGGGCGGGTTCCTGACCACGCTGGAGCACTGCCGGGAGTTCGACCTCCCCCACGCCGGCGGCGGGCGCAACCTTGACGAGGCCCGCGCCGCCGCCTACGTGGACTCGCCCCGCGGCCGGGTGGCCGTGATGAGCGCCACCAGCACCTTCAGCGAGCAGTCCCGCGCCGGCGCCGGACGGCCCGACTTCCCCGGCCGGCCGGGGGTTAACGCCCTGCGCCACGACATCACCCACCACGTACAACAGGACGTATTCGACGCCCTGCGCAAGGCCAACCTGGA
Source organism: Dehalococcoidia bacterium (assembly GCA_965207025.1). Taxonomy (GTDB): domain Bacteria; phylum Chloroflexota; class Dehalococcoidia; order Lucifugimonadales; family UBA3495; genus Bin87. Next base: position 1,305,875 of record OZ242258.1, read on the forward strand.
GCTGGGATACGAGGAGGAGCACGCCTTCATGCGCCACTTCGGCTTCCGCGGCGTGGAGACCGCGCCCGACGACAGCGCCGAGGTAGAGTTCCTGGAGCACAAGTTCCTCCTGGACGAGACGTTCGCCGTCCGCACCGCCCTGAACGAGGACGACCGGCTGGGCATCGGTAACTGGATTCGGGGCGCGCAGACCCAGTCCGACTGGCAAGTCTATGGAGTCCACTGCCACGAGAGCGGGCCGGACGGCGATTTTCATGGCCATTCCCGCCTGTCGCCGCCCCATTTCCTGGTGGACTTCGCCCACTGGGCGATTGACCAGGGCTGCGCCGCCTTCGTGGGCCACGGCCCTCACTTCCTGCGGGGCATCGAAATCTACAAGAACCGGCCCATCTTCTACAGCCTGGGCAACTTCATCTTCCAGAATGAAAGCGTCCTGTGGCTGCCTCACGAAGCCTATCGACGGTTCGGCCTGGATTTCAACAGCACTCCCGGCGATTACCTGGACACCCGCTCCGGCGGCGGCACCCGCGCCTTCGCCGCAGACCCGGTGTTCTGGCAGAGCGTGGTGGCGGTATGCAACTATGCCGGCGGCGACCTGAAGGAGGTAGTCCTCCATCCCATCGACATGGGCTTTGGCCGTCCGATTCCGCAGCGAGGTCGCCCAGTGTTGGCGGACGAATCCATTGCCCGCGAAACCTTGACTTGGCTTCAGGAAGTTTCGGCGCCCTTCGGAACCGAGATTTCCATTGACGAGAGAGACGGCGAGGTGGTGGGAGTGATACGGGTTTAGAATCTCCGGCGGTCAACGCGAACGCCCGGGACCGGCATCCCGGGCGTTTCTTTTTCCGCCCGGATCCGGAGTGTGCCCGTCGTATATCGTAACGTGCAGCCGATCCATAACCGCAATCATCCACTATAAACTTGACCATGTGATGAATCGTTATTATTATGCGACTCGCCGCCGAAAATATTTGATGTAATCAGATCGCAAGACGGTTCGTGGCTGGCTATCACGTTTTCGTGACGCTTTGCTCTCATCAACAATTAGCGGTGGTGTGTAAAGCGCGACCGCGGACGGCCCGGTGGCCGCCGCGTACTCATCCGTTGGCGCCGAAATCGGCTTGTTACCCTAGCAACCCGTGAGATCGGAGTTGTCAGTCTCTGATAGCAGCCCGGTCTCCTGGCGACGATGCTCGCGTCAGGGACTGGAGGAGTTATGAGTGTGTTGAATCCGTTGAAACATTGGATGCTGATAACGTTCCCCGTCTTGCTCCTGGTAATTTCATCGGCGATTGCGTGCGACGCCGCAGAACCCGCGGCCGCTCCTCCGGCAGACACGCCTGCGCCCGCCGCTGCGGCCGCTCCTACCACGGCGCCCGCTCAGGCCACCGCCGCTCCGGCTGCGGCCACCGCCGCGCCAACCGCTATGCCCCAACCCGCGGCGCAGGCCGACTCCGGCCCCGTGGAAGCCAAGGTGGATCGCCTGATCATCGCATTCACCCAGCCGACCCACGAAACCAACATTCCCTGGTTCGGCGCCCGCACCATGCTGTCCCAGTTCAATCCCATACAGGAGACCCTCATCGACCTCCACCCTGAGACCGGTGAGTTCGCTCCCAACCTGGCCACCGGTTGGCAGATGAGCGCCGACGGCAAGAGTTGGACAATGGATTTGCGACAAGACGTGCCCTTCCACTTCGGGTTCGGCGAATTCACCGCCGATGACGTGGCCCACACCCGGGCACTCATGGGCCAGGAAGACGGAGTCAACACCCTGAACAGCGTGTGGCGTGAGACTGTGGACCGGGTCGAAATCGTGGATGACCACACCGCCGTTTTCCACCTGACCGCCGCAGAACCCGACCTGGACTTCGCCCTGTCCATCGGCGGCGACCTCCTGATGATGAGCAAGGCCCACTGGTATCGGGAAGGGGAGGAGGGACTGGAGAATCGCATCGTGGGCACCGCGCCCTACCGATACGTCGAACGAGAGGTGGGGCAGTCCATCCTGTTCGAGCGTGTGGACTACGATCACTGGCGAGTCGGCCGACCGGATTTCCCCGAGATGCAGCAGGTGTTCGCTCCTGAGGCCGCTACACGGCTCGCCATGCTCCTTGCCGAAGAGGCCCATATCGCCGTCCTCCCCCGCGAGGGTCTCGCCCAGGCCGCCAGCGAAGGCATGGAAATCGTGAACAGCGGCATCGGCGGTACCCACACTATGTTCCTCTTCGGCGGGCTGTACTTCATAACCGGCGACGAGGCCTATGACCCGTCCATCCCCTGGGCGGCGCCCGGCGAAAAGGGCAGGATGGTCCGCCAGGCCCTGAACAAGGCCGTGGACCGCGACGAGATCAACGAGTTTATCTTCAAGGGCGGCGGCTCGCCGTACCGTGTGGTCGACTACCACCCCACGTTGCCCGGCTTCAATCCTGAATGGGATAACCGCTGGGAGGAGATGTACGGATTCGATCCTGACAAAGCCCGTGAACTCCTGGCCGAAGCGGGCTATCCCGACGGCTTCCCGATGAAGATATACGGGGCGCACACGCTCCCCGGGGTGCCGGAACTTCCAGATGTTTCAGAGGCGATCAGCATCTACTTCACCGAAATCGGGATCGACGTGGAGATCGTCAGTGTCGAATTCAGCGTGGTACGCAACCAGTTCCGCAACAAATTGGAGAACGAGTTTCTCTACCCCCTGCGCAGCAGTCGCCGGCCGTTGCAGCAGCAGATCCGCGTCCACAACATGCCGGCGCCCCTCGGCGTCGGCCATTTCTACGAGAGCGATTTCATCGTCGAGAAGTACGACGAACTCACCCGCACCCTGGACCCCGCCGAACGCGACGCGATATTTCGTGAAATCGGCAACCACAAATTTGACAATTTCGCCTCCATGCCGCTCCACTGGCTCTTCATCCAGGTGGCGGTGAACCCCGAAATCGTGGCGGAGTATAAATTCACCGGCACTGCCGGCTGGAACTTCAGCCACATGGAGACCATCAAAGCAGTACCCAAGTGAAGCAACGGGCTACGACCTACCCATTAGTGCGCCGCGTTGAACTGCACTAGGATTCCGTCAGGGTCGTACACGTAGATGCTGCGGATGTCGCCATCGGAGTTGGTAAACGACTCGATGGGGCCGGCCAGTTCCACCCCCTTGCTGAGCAACTCCTCGGTCAACCCCTTCACGTCGGCGACGCCAAAGGAAATGTGGCTGATGCCCACCATGTCCAGCTTGATGGGTTCGCCGTCCGGGTTGTCGCCGGGATGGCTGGTTAGGGTCAGCGTAGGCGTGGCCCCGTCGCCGTAGGCGAGGCTGACCCACCGGCGTGCCTGCCGCTCCTTCAGGTAATTGTGCAGGCGTCCGCCTTCCGTGGGGTCGGTCATGCGGTCACCCAGGACCGTCATGCCCAGTATGTCCCGGTAGAACGCCAGCGACCGGTCCATGTCACTGACGCAGATACCGATGTGGGTAACGCAAGTTGCGTCCATAATTTTCGCTTCGCCTCCCTCGGGAAATCACTCCCTATCATTCCGGCTTTCGCCAGAATCCAGACCTCTAATCCATGGGCAGCTTGTGCAGCCATCCGGGTTCCGATATGTCCAACACCTGCCCGTTGGGACCGGACCACTTTTCCTCGGCACGGGGCGGGCGGGGTTGACCATCTTCGGCCAGTTGTCGGCGGACGATCTCCTCTCCATTAATCTCGCGGAGCTTGGCGCCCGTTTCCTCCAGGCTGTCCACCTGGAAGCCGATGTGGTGGATCCCGTCGTAGTTCTCGCCGTTGGGGCCTACGTCGGCGTCCTCTTTGGTTTTCCACTTGAGGATGGTCAGGTTGATGTCGCCGTCGGAGAGCTGAATCTGTCGGGCGTTGCGAGCGACTTCAAAGAGGTCGAAGCCTTCCTTGTAGAACTTTGCCACTGCGTCGGGGTCCTCACAGGTGATGGCAACATGCTTGATCTTGGCCATAGGAGCGCCTCCCAAACTGGTATAGCGGCATTATAGCCGTATCTCAGGTATTGGAGTATCCTGCTTTGACGTTATCCCGGCGATCTGCGAGGTAGGCAACTCATGAGCGCAACCCGAACCCTGGCCCAGTTTATTGCCGACACCGACTTTGAAAACCTGCCGCCTCCGGTCGTGGGGGCAGCCAAAGTAGCCATCCTCGACGGGGTGGCGAACATGGTCGCCGGCTCAGTGCAGGAACTGTCCGACATCATCGGCCGCTACGTGCGGGATTCCGGCGGTTCGCCCCAGGCCTCGGTGGTGGGCTGGGGCTACAAGACCAACCCGCCGGCCGCCGCCTTCGCCAACGGAGTATTCGGCCACTGCCTGGACTACGAGATCCAGGGGTTTCCGCCCACCCACGGCACCTCGTCCTGCCTGCCGTCTGCCCTGGCGTTGGCGGAACAGCACCACGTTTCAGGCGACCGAGTAATCACCGCCTACGTACTGGGCTGGGAAATCCAGGGACGGTTACGCGCCGCCTCAGCGCCGGCCACCCGTCCCGGCTATCACCCGCCGGGTCTGGTAGGCCCCCTGGGAGGCGCGGCGGCATCCGCCAAGACCCTGGGCCTGGACGCCGAACAAACCCTTATGGCCCTGGGCATCGCCGCCTCGCGCACCGGTGGCCTTACCGCCAACACCGGCACCATGGTCAAGTCCACGCATCCGGGCAACGCCGCCCGCATGGGCGCGGAGGCCGGCATCCTGGCCGGCATGGGCTACACCGCCAGCGACGAAGCGCTGGAATCGCCCGTTGGTTTTGCGGCGGCCCTGTTCGGCGGCGAGTTCGACTGGGAAATTGCCACCGGCGGCCTGGGCGCGTCGTGGCGGCTGATCGATCCGGGCTTCGACATCAAGCGGTTCCCCGCCCAGGTGTACATGCAGAACGCAATAGAGGCGGCGTTGAACCTACGCGAGCAGCATGGCATCGGCCCCAGCGACATCGAGCAGGTGACCATCAGTCGCCGTGGACGGGGACATTCCGGGCCGGCGCCCCGCAGCGGTTTGGACGGGAAATTCAGCGTGGAATACTGCGCTGCCGCCGCTCTGCTGGACGGGCACGTGGGCATCGACACGTTCACGGACGCCCGACGTTTTGCGCCGGACATGGAGGAGATGCTGGGCCGCATCGGGGTGGAGCCGGAAGGTCCCGAATCGGGCGCAACCCTCGCCACCGCCGTGCTCAAAGACGGGAGGACGGTTAGCGCGGAATGCTCAGCGTTCAGCGGGTCGGCGTCCAACCCAATGTCGAGAGAGCAGAGGCTGGACAAGGTGCGCGATTGTTTCCGACGCGCACTGTCCGAAAGCGACACCGAGCGTGTACTGGACATGCTGGAGAATCTGGAAAACCTTGACGACGCGGCGCAGTTGATGTCGTTGCTGGGCCAGGCAGCGGCCGGCACGAGTCCGGGGGCCGCATAGCGAGCCGTGCGTGAACGCGCGGAACTGAGGCGCTGCATCGCAAAATCATAGGCGGCAAGGTAGGATATAATTAGATGACAATTTCAAGCCGAGGTTTGGTCAATGAGTTACAAGGCAGAATACATATGGATCGACGGACAGCAACCGACAGCAAAGTTGCGGTCCAAGGCCAAGATTGTTCCGGATGGAGAGGATCCGCCCATCTGGGGTTTTGACGGTTCCAGCACGAACCAGGCCCCGGGCGAAAACTCGGACTGCGTACTGAGCCCGGTCCTAGTGGTTCCCGACCCGATACGGCAGGGCAACAACAAACTGGTGATGTGTGAAGTGCTGCTCACCGACATGACGCCGCACCCCTCCAACACCCGGGCCGCCTGCGCCGCCGCCGCGGAACAGTACGCTTCAATGGACTTCTGGTTCGGCATCGAGCAGGAATACACCTTCTTCGATGGCATTAAGCCGTTGGGCTGGCCGGACAATGGATTCCCCGCTCCACAAGGTGGATACTACTGCGGCGTGGGTTCCGACGAGGTTTTCGGCAGGCCGGTGGTCGAACAGCACATGGACGCCTGCCTGTATGCCGGCCTGGAGATTTCCGGCATCAACGGTGAGGTTATGCCGGCGCAGTGGGAATTCCAGATCGGCCCCATCGGTTCGCCGGCGGTGGGAGACCACCTGTGGTTGGCCCGTTGGCTGCTGTACCGCATTGGCGAGGACGTGTTGACTGTTGACGGGCGTCGGGGCATCAGCGCGACGCTGGACCCCAAGCCGGTCAAGGGAGACTGGAACGGCGCCGGGGCACACACCAACTTCTCCACCAACCGGATGCGGGAGGACTACGACGCCTGCGTTGCCGCGGCGGAGGCCCTGCAAACCCGCCACGACCTGCACATCGCCAACTACGGCGACCGTATTGAGGAACGGCTGACCGGCCTGCACGAGACCTGCTCGTACCGGGAGTTCCGCTACGGCGTATCCGACCGGGGCGCGTCGGTGCGAATTCCGTGGCAGGTGGCGCGGGACGGCAAGGGCTACATTGAAGACCGACGCCCGAACGCCAACTGCGATCCCTACACGGTCACCCGGTTGATAATCGAAACCGTGGGCGGCGCAGCCTCCGCATAGGCGGGTTGCCGACCTCTATGAACGCATTGCGCCGCTCCTCAGGGGCGGCGCAATTTCGTTGGCGACTATTGGATCCCTGGAATCGGGAACGGGAGTCAGTCGGTGATGTAAGTGTGGGTGATGACCTCCCAGACGTGGCCGTTTGCGCATTCAAAGTAGAATCCACGGCCCTGATGCAGGTGGTTGATCTCCCCATCCGTCCGTGAACGAGGGCCGCTTCCGAATACGACGCCCTCGTCTTTGATGCGCTGCAAAATCGCGTCGAACTCCTCGTCGGACGCCAGAAAGGCGTAGTGGTTGGAGCGAGGGTTGTCGGAGTCATCGAAGTCCAGGGTCAGGATGTCGTTGACCTTCACCGGCGCGAAGTGTCCCCAAGGGCCTTCGTACTTGAGGCCGAAGATGCGGGCGATGAACTCGGCGGATTTCACCTTATCGTAGGCGGGGACGATGGTGTGGTCGAGCTGTAAGGGCATGGCGGCCCTCCTTGTAAGTTAATTCAGCACTTTGCGCCTTCTGCGGACCAGTAGTCGTATTTGCGCCCGGCCAGGTCCACCACCTCGGCCACGTCCTCCTCGAGCAGATAGCCTTCAGACACCAACTCCGTCGCGGCGCGGGTCACCTGCTCAAGGTAGTCCTCTCGACTGGTGTAGCGTTCCTCGATGGACGTTCGCGGGTCGCCGGAGGTCTCGCGCTCGGACCGGGTGGCCGGCAGCGGCAGCGTCCAGCCGGCGAGACCGCCGGTGATGCCGATGAAAAGGCCCGGGTTGCCGATACTCTCGTCGCGCAGGTTCCAGCCGGTGTAGGTGGCAACCGGGACGGCCAGGTCGGGCAGTCGGATGCCGCCGCGTTCGTTGAAGGATTCGTCAAGATCGGCCACGAGGGCAGGGAACTCCTCTCCCACGTCGGCCGGTAGCCTGGTGGTCCGGCCCAGGTGGGACTCCGGGCCGTAGTCCAGCCGAACGGCCCTGGTGGTCACGGCAGGGACACGCACTTCGGGGAGTTTCGCCAGTCGTTCCAGCAGCGTATGGGATTCCACCGCGGTGCCTTCGTTCAGGCTGGGATGGCGACTGGCGGGCGGCTCCACCCCCTCGGTAACCCAGCGGTCCAGGTTGTCCAGCGCAGCCCGCAGCAGGGGCGCGTAGTCCACGCTGTTGAAGGGAAGCTGCCCTTTGATCCCGTCGGCGGGACGGATTTCGATGGGAGGGAAGTCGCCGGAACCGTGCTGGCAGCCGGCAAAATGGTAACGACGAACCGAGGGCGACTCCGGGGCGTCGGTCAGGGTCTCCAGGTCGGTGTGGATGAGGGCGGCGTCCCCGCGCCAGTACTCGGCGGAAGTGTTGGTGAACATTATTTTGGGGACGTTGCCGCTCCGCTCCAGGGCGTCCAGCAACGAACCCTGGGCGCCGGAAACCGGATCGGTCTGGACAGTGTCGGTGAATGGGAACATCTCAGGGATGATGTAGCACACATCCTTGGAAGGCTGCCCGAACCGCAGGTTGAACTCACCGCGCATCCCGCCGGCAACGTGGGGGATGATTCCGTCCAGGGCCGGCCGGTTTTCTTCATCATAGTTGATGCCGATGTGGAGGTACTGGCGCAGAAAGCGTCCGCTCTGGGAACGTCCCATGGCATAGGCGTAGTCGATGCCGCCGCCGCAGGGGTTCCCCGCCGAGGCTGGAGCATGCTTCAGGAAAGAGACCACGTCGCGCATGGCGGCAAAGCCCAGGCCCACAATGCGGCTGCCGGTGGTGGTGTACACCAACTGGTAGATCTTGCCCGGCTCGAACCCGGACGGCATGTAGATGTGGCTGTGCTGCGGTTCCAAATCGGCGTCCTCGACCCGGACGAAGGACCAGTGGCTGCGGTCAACGGGGGTGGCTGGGCTGTTGGGCAGGTCGCGCACCGTCAGCGTGGCCTCGGCCTCCTCGGGGTCTGCCGCAGGGTTGGGAAGGTGCTGCCGGTCGGCCAGCAGGAACACCTGGGTGGGTTCGTTGCACTGGAACTGGCACATTATCCTGCCGGTGAGGGGTCCTTGGGGGCCGACGGCCTCGGGCGCTTGGAGTCCGATAAGCCCGGGAGTGGGCGGCACGTCAGCCTGCCAGCCACCCCAGACCACCGTGTAACCCCGGCGCATCAGGTACCCGTTCCCCGCCTCAAGTGGAGCAGTGGGGTCATTGGCTGTGGGGACACTGTTGAGGCTCAGGGCAGTCTTGCGGCCGCGGTTCACTACGTCGAACAGGATGCGGCGGTTGCCCCGGTCGATGTTTGCCGGTCGCAGCATGGCGAAGTCGGCGGAGAATTCCACCAATCCGGCCGAGTTGCGCGGCGCGAGGTCCAGGTCCGTGATCCCCTGGTTGCTGGTGTGTGACGGGTCCACTGCGTAGTGGGCCGTGCCCTCCAGAAGCTCATAGGCGCCCACGTCGCCGAAGCTCTTGCCGGCCGCGAAATTCGCGCGTTTAGTGATTTCCAGTTCTGTGATTGCCACGATGCCTCAATGGCCGTTCCCCAGTGGACATACGCGGGAAACGGCCAGCATTCGCCGAGATTCGCTACGTGTAATGGCGGAGAGAGCGGGATTCGAACCCGCGATACCCCAGAGGGGTATACCGGTTTTCGAGACCGGCGCCTTCAACCACTCGGCCACCTCTCCGTAGCAGCGTATCCCCATTGTAGCAGATCGCTGCCGGAATACCGGCTTTTAGGCGTCTCGAAACACCCCCTATGCAGTTGTCGTTGGCTCTCCCTGACCATCGGAATATGAATGCTATAATCACCGGGTTATGTCGTTGCAAGCACAGTTTTCCGAGCATCTCCCCGACCGGCCTGGCGGCCCGGCGTCGGCTCCTTATTGGGAGGAACCGGCCTCATCACCCTATTGGGACGGATCGGAACTGGCGGCGTTCGATTCCGAATATGCAGCAACGCGGTCCACGTCCGGAGCATCGCCGGCCATCCTGCAGGGACTCAACGAACCGCAGCAACAGGCGGTCCAACACACCCGGGGCCCGCTGCTGATCGTCGCCGGGCCAGGCTCCGGCAAGACTCGCGTCATCACCCACCGCATCGCCTATTTGGTGGAACAATGCGGTGTTCCCCCCTGGCGGATCTTGGCCGTAACCTTTACCAACAAAGCCGCCCGGGAAATGCGAGATCGACTGGATCGCCTGATGATGGGTTCCGGAGAAGCCGTTACCATGGGCACGTTCCATGCCGTGTGCGCCCGCATCCTCCGACGCCACGGCGACCGCGTGGGTCTAGATAGCAACTTCACCATCTACGACCAGGACGACCAGATCGACGCTATCAAGTCTGCGATGCAACTGGCCGAAGTTGACCCGCGCAGCTACAACCCACGCGCCCTGCTGTCGCGCATCTCAGCGGCCAAGAGTAGTCTCCATGATTCGCGGCAGATGGGGCAGACCGCCCATGACGCCGAGGACGAGTACGGCGCTCATTGGATCGATACGTGCGCTCGCGTGTATCACTACTATGAAGAGGCGTTGACCCGCCAGAACGCCCTGGACTTTGACGACCTCCTGATGCGCACCGCGCAACTCCTTGAAACATCTCGGGAGGTGCAGGAGCAGTACCACGACCGTTACCAGCACCTCCTCATCGACGAGTTCCAGGACACGAACGTCGCTCAGTATCGCCTCGCCCGCCTACTTACCGGCCCACATCAAAACCTGTGCGTGGTAGGCGACCCCGACCAGAGCATCTATTCGTGGCGCAACGCCGATATTCGCAACATTCTGAGCTTCCAGAGCGACTTTCCCGATGCGATGGTGATCAGCCTGGGCGAAAATTACAGATCAACCAAGAACATCCTCAACGCGGCCGCCAGCGTCATTGCCACCAACAAAGAGCGCATAGAACGGCCGCTGTACACCAGCAATCCGGTTGGCTCACAACTCACCCTGCATGAAGCGTACAGTGAGGAGGACGAAGCCGCTTGGGCAGTGGACGAGGTATCCCGCCTGGCCCGGTCGGGACAATACCGGTCCGGCGACTGCGCAATCATGTATCGCATCAACGCGCAGAGCCGGGCGTTTGAAGACCAGTGCATGCGCCAGGGCATTCCTTACCGCTTGGTCGGCGGGGTGCGGTTCTACCATCGCAAGGAAATTAAGGATGCGATGTGCTACCTGCGGGTGATCTACAACCCGGGTGATGAGGTCAGCCTGCAACGAATCATCAATACTCCGCCTCGGGGTATCGGCGCGAAGACCGTGCAGGTTCTAACCGCCTACGCGGCCGGCAATGGGATGACCACCCGCGCGGCAATGACCAGCATCGCGCAGGCCAGGGCGGAAAGCGGGCCGTGCCCAATCAGCGTGACCGCACGCGCGGCCCGCTCTATCGCCGACCTGTCGGTGACCCTTGACCGCCTGGGCGACGCCGCTCGCGAGCTGGCGGTTGCCGACCTGTTGGACCGGGTTCTCGACATGTCGGGTCTCGCCAAACATATCCATGCCCAGGACGACGGGGATGAGCGATGGGAAAACATCCTGGAACTGCGTGGACTGGCAGAGGACTATGGCCCTCCCGGCGACGGCAGCGTTGACGGCCTCAGCGCGTTCCTGGAGCGGGTGTCCCTGGTGTCGGACGTGGACCAGTACGAGCAGTCGGAAGATGCCTTGACGCTGATTACCCTCCACCAGGCCAAAGGGCTGGAGTTTCCGGTAGTCATGATGGCCGGCATGGAGGAGGGACTGCTACCCCACAGCCGTTCCATGGACACCCTGCGGGAGATTGAAGAGGAAAGACGGCTGTGTTACGTGGGAATGACCCGCGCCAAAGAGCGTTTATACCTGCTGCGGGCGTTTCGGCGGCGCTACCCATCGGCCGGCGGTGTGTCGCTGCCTTCCCGTTTCCTTGAGGATGTGCCCGATGAGCTGCTGGCCTCGCCCGCAATGGAGCGACCCGCGGGAACCCGCGCCGGCGACTACTCGCTGACCGCCTCTCAAAGCCGGCCGGGCCGCAATGACAGCGCCGTGATCGGTGGGGAATACGCCACCCGCCGCCGTGAAAGTCGCACCCGCCTGGGCGAAGGCACTGGGCCGGCCGGCGAAGCCACCCGCGGCCGTCTCCGGGGCAACATAGACGAAAAACTGACCGAGTGGGACTCCAGCCGCTCCGTCTCAAAAAAGCAACCCGGACGCGCCCCGTTGACAGTAGGAGAAATAGTACGCCACCAGGTGTTCGGCGAGGGCGTAGTGCAGGATGTCCAGGGCGAGGGCGATACCGAGCAGGCCACCGTAAACTTCGGCGGCGATGTGGGACTCAAGCGTCTGCTGGTATCTCTGGCCCCTTTGGAAAGAAGCTGAAGACCTCATAGTGCAATGTGCCGCAGTTTGAGGTTCGCCGGGGATTTGTTGATGAACGTATCTCGTCGGCTTGGCGTGACTCTGCTGGTAACTCTCTTTCTTGCAGCGGCAGCATGTCAGACCGCCGCCATCGCCACCAACCAGGTTCCCGGCGTTTCAGAGAACGAAGTGCTGTTTGGGCAATCAGCCGTGCTGAGCGGGCCGTCCCAATACTTGGGAACATCGATGCGTCTTGGCATCGAGACCGCTTTCCATGAAGCGAATCAGAAAGGCGGTGTGCATGGTCGCTATCTGTCTTTGGAGTCCATGGACGATTCATACGAAACAGAGTATGCCGTTCACGCAACCACCCATCTGATTGAAAAAGCCCAGGTCTTCGCGCTTATCGGAGCAGTTGGAACCCCAACCTCCTGGGGAGCTCTGCCCATCGCCCAAGCCGGTGGAGTTCCTTTCGTAACGCCCTTCACCGGCGCCGAGTTTTTGCGAGACCCGTCGCTGAAAAATGTGGTAAATCTACGTGCTTCCTACTACCAGGAATCCGAGCGGATCATTGATCATCTGACCGGTGAAGATGGCACTAACCGAATTGGAGTGTTTTACCAGAATGATTCTTTCGGGGCAGCAGGTCTGCAAGGGGTCCGCTTGGCGCTCAATCGGCGTGGAATGGAAATCTTCGATACCTGGCAATACGAACGCAATGTCGGCGGCGTTGATGATGCGGCGTCAGAAATCATCGCGGCCAAACCGGATGCGGTGGTGATGTTTGGCACACCGGAGGCAGTGGCCAATCTGGTGAAACTGGTGCGAAAAGAAGCCGACCCGCGGTTCGCCACCGTTTCTTTTGCCGGAGGGAAGACGCTAGCAAACAAGCTTGGAGAGAATAGAAAAGACATCTACGTTACCCAGGTGGTGCCGTTTTACGATGACGTCCGGCTCCCGGTAGTGGCCAGTTACAACGCTGCCTTGCGGGCCTATAACCCCAGCGCATCACCTGATTTCGTATCGCTGGAAGGTTATTTGGCAGGCCGGCTTGCCATCTGGTTGCTGGACGCCTGCGGCCCTGATCTGACTCGCCGGTGTTTCCTGGAACCCGCGCTCAGCCATAACGAGATTGATCTGGATGGACTCATCCTGGAGTACAGCGTTGGGGACAATCAGGGGTTGGACCAGGTCTATCTGACGGTGCTGGACGAAAACGGGGAATACCAGCATATCTCCGATTAGCCGGTTCTTCGCAACCACGTTCGGCAGATAATCAGCGTAAATCCCAGGAGCAATGGCGTTGCGAAACAGCAACCTGTCGTATGAAGTAACTGACGCATCTCCGCCCCTCGTTACGTTGGGAGTAGCAGCGCAGGGGGCGGTAATCGCGATATCAAACATCGTCACGATCACAACTGTTTTCGTGCTCGCGGTAAGGGCCGACGCTGATTATTTGTCCTGGGCGTTGTTTTCGTCCTTAGTCGTTGCGGGAATCGCAATAGTCATTCATGCGGTCCGTTTCGGGCGACTGGGAGCGGGTCATTTACTGTTGCATGGAGCCACCGTTCCATTTCTGGCGGTATGCGTACTGGCTGTCATCCAGGGCGGTTTGGCTTTGATGTCAATACTGGTGATCACGGCGTCTTTGCTGCAATTTGGCATGTCCGCATTTCTGGCCAAATTGAGCCGGGTAATTACACCGGTTGTTTCAGGAGTGGCGCTCATGGTGGTGGCGCTTGCCGCTATGCCTGTAGCGGTGGCCAGATTAAACAATATCCCGCCTGACGCTCCATTTTTTACGGGACCGGCTGTAGGAGCCGTAAGCCTGATCACGGCGACCGTCTTGATGCTTCGCGGTTCCGGATTGCTTCGCGCCATCGCCCTGCCAATCACCATCGTAGTCGGATGTGCGGTCAGTTACATCCTGGGGATTTATGATTTCAAACCGGTCCTGGAAACGTCCTGGTTTGACCTGCCCGAATTTTCCGCATGGCCCGGATTTGCCTCGGCGCTCAGCCCGGATTTCTGGGCGCTGCTGCCTTCTTTTCTGATCGTCAGCATAGTAGTGGCGCTCAAAGCCAGCGCCGAGAGTGCGGTCATTCAACAGGTGTCGCGCCGGATACCTCGCGCCATCGACTTTCGCAGTGTACAGGGGACACTCAACGCCGGAGGACTTTCAATTTTAGCGTCTGGGCTGCTGGGAATTTTGCCGGTTCTCACGTATTTGCCGTCAACGATTTCTCTGATCAGTTTTACGGGCGTGGCCGCTCGCCGGGTTGCCTATGTGGTTGGAGCTATCCTGATTGCGGTGGCTGTGGTTCCCAAAGTAGTCGCGCTGATGATGACCATACCACCGCCGGTTTCCGGCAGCATTTTGATGGTCATTATGGGTTTGCTCTTCGTGGAGGGAGTCCGCACCGTGGCTCAAGACGGGTTTAATCCACAAAAAGCTGTGATCATGGGTCTTGCCTTGTCTATCTCGGTTGGACTGCAAAGTCGGAACATCCTGGCAGTCGTTTTGGGCGACTTCTGGGGTGTTGTATTTGGAAACAGCGTGGTGGTGGGCATTCTGTCGGCCCTGTTGATGTCGCTGGTGGTTGACTTTACGATTTCCCGCCGCCGGCGATTGAACACCGAACTGGATATGGCAGCAGCGCCGACTATCGATGAGTTCCTGCGTCGCATCGGGAAAGACCTGGGTTGGAGTAATGCCTCGGTTGAGCGGTTGTGCGCGGCCGGTGAGGAAACCCTGTCCAGCATGCATGAGCTGAGAGACGATTACGAAGATGACACGCCACCTCGCCTGATCGTTTTGGCAAAGCGCGGCGCTAGGTCTTTGGAAATCGAGTTCATGGCCGTTTTTGCCGAGGAGAACCTGGAAGACCGGATTGCCTTCATGAGCGAACAGGCGGAAGCTCCGGAGGTTAGCGATATCTCTTTCCGGTTGCTGCGTCACTACGCATCTTCGGTCCGCCACAGAAAGTATCATGGCATAGACGTGGTCACGGTTCAGGTGGATGCTTAATTGGTCGCGTTTCCCATCCCGTTCGGTTGAAGCGCCCGGCGCGTATGGAGTATAAAGAACCAAGCAGTTCGGCAGGTCACAAAAGATCAACTCAAGGAGGCATAACAATGCCGGCATACGTAATTTTGCACACCACTGAGATACTGGACGAAGAACTTCATGCCCAGTTCCGCAACCGCGTGGGACCGATGTTGCAAGCGAGAGGCGGGAAATACCTGATGCGCGGCGACGTCTCCGAAATAATAGGAGAAGATGCTGCTGGTCACACCCGTGTGGCAGTCATGGAATTCGAGACGACCGAGCAGGCTCAGCAGTGGGCAAGGGATCCGCAGCCCCCGGGAGAGTATGCTGAACTCAGGGAACTCCGCAACCGAGCAGCCAGATACGTGTCTCTGATCGTGGAAAACACTGACTGAACGGATTTGGTTTCGATGCGGCGGAATCTTGGCTGGGTTTGAAGCTCATTTTGTAGCGCGAAAACCCGGCCAACTGCCGGCTTTAGAGCACGTTGAGTGGTTCCTGTCTCTATGCTCCCGGCTAGTACACATTGCCGCCAATACCAGAGAACCGACGCAATAACCGTACTAGTCGCGGTCGAGGCTGAGTGACGGCCCCGCGCACCGCAGTTTTGGTTCGTCCATTGAACTTGCTCGGGGTGGGGTAACGCTTGCCCGCGCCGGGACTCGTGGTTACAATCAGCGAACCGCGTTTCCCGCCATTTGGAGGATGTTCCTAGTGCAAGCCGCCACGCCGGCCGCTCCTGATGCTCCCGGACTGAAGAACAACCGGGTATTCGTCCTCGGCAGTCTTTCGGTGGGACACGGCCTGTCCCACATGTTTGACCAGGGATTGCCCCTGCTGATCACCGAGATCGCAGCGGCGATGGGACTCAGCACCTTCATGACGGCAACGCTGTTCGCGGTCCGGCAGACCGGGTCCAGCTTTACCAGCCTGGGCGGTGGGCCGATTACGGATGCGCTCAAGTCGTACTGGGGGCTGATCCTGACGGCGTGCATGCTGGGGCACGCGGTTACCTACGCTGCCATGGGCGGATCGCCGAATTTCCTGGTCGTCGTCCTGATCATGCTGTTCGTATCGATCCCCGGATCCCTTTGGCACCTACCTTCGGCGGCGGCGATTTCGCAACGGTTCCCTGACCGGCGGGGCTTCGCTATTTCCATGAGCGGGTTCGGGTCGAACCTGGGCAACGTCACCGGGCCGGTGCTGGCGGGTTTGCTGCTGAGCACTGGATTCCTGATCTGGCGGCACGTGTTCTTCATATATGCGGGGCTGGCGATCCTGATGGCGGCAATGGTCTGGTGGTCGCTGCGTGGTCTGGGACGCGAGGCAGACGCGCGGGTATCGGGAGATCTGGGCCGGCGATTCGCCTATGCCATTGGGCTGCTGAAAAACCCGGTGGTAATGGCCTTGATCCTGGCGGCACTGCTGCGCGGCATCGGGTTGAATGCTCTGTTTAACTGGACGCCGTTCTACCTGCGGGAAACGTTGGAGATGTCCACGTTTCAGGCAGGAGTGTACTACGCTCTCATGACCGGCATGGGCATCGTGTCCGCGCCAGTACTGGGATGGCTCTCCGATAAATGGGGACGTAAAGCCATCATGGCGCCAGGGTTCGTAGTAGCGGCCCTGCTTTCACTGGCGGTGGTCAGCGTGGGAGGAAGCCTGCTGCTAATTCCGGTGATGGCGGGACTCGGCCTGTTCAGCTTCGCCCTTCACCAGATTATCCAGGCTTCGGTTCTGGATTATATGGGAGAAGGAGCAGAGGCAACTGGCATTGGGCTGCTCTTCGGGATCAACGGTGTCATCGGAATCGGCTCGCCGTTCCTGGCCTCGGCGATCATTGAGTACACAGGCAGCTACGGCGCGGTGTACTACTACGCGGGCATCCTGACGCTAATCACGGCGGCGATCATAGCGGTCATTCCGCTGCGGCGGCCGGCGGGGTAGAAAACTGGAGGGATAGAGAATGGCGACACTGGTAACAGGCGGAACCGGTTTCGTTGGGGCCAACATTGTCAAGGAACTGGCGGAGCGGGGCCACGATGTGGTGAGCCTGGACCTGCTGCCCGTTGACGAATTGTTGCTGGGCTTCATGGGTGAGTTGGCGGAACAGGTCACCTTCGTCCACGGGGATATTCTCGACGTGGCAGCCCTGGACGCTCTGCGCTTATCCCACGGCTTCGAGAAGATCGTTCACGCCGCCGTGTTCACCGTGAACCGCACCGACCTGGAAACGGCCCGCAGCAAGGACATCCTGGACATCAACCTGACCGGCACGGGCAACCTGCTGGAAATGGCGCGGTTATGCGATGTGCAACGTTTCGTGTACATCAGCTCCGGCGCGGCCTACGGCCTGTGCCGCGACCCCGACCAGACCTACAACGAAGACGACGCGCCGCAGCCGGGCAACCTCTACGGAATCACCAAGTTCGCCAGCGAACAGCTGACCCGACGTTACGGTGAGTTGCACGGGTTCAGCACGGTAAGCCTCCGACTGAGCACTCCCTACGGGCCGATGGAACGGGTCACCGGACACCGGGGCAATATGTCCACACCATACCAGTGGACGGGTCAGATGCTCCGGGGCGAACCCATCGAATCCAACGACTCCAGTCACGGCCGGGACTACACTTACGTGCTGGACACCGCATCGGCGGTCGCGACAGTGGTTGACGCCGACCGCCTGCCCCACGACCTGTACAACGTCACCAGCGGTATGCCGGTAACGGAAGGCCAGATCCAACGCACCCTGGCAGAACTCTTCCCCGAGACTCAACTGGTGGAGCCGGATACCGACAACTCCGCCATCAGTTCGCTAGGCCCGACGCGCGGGCCGCTATCCGGCTACCGCCTGTGGCACGACCTGGGCTGGACGCCACAGTACAACCTGGCCGAGGGACTGGCCGACTATGTGCGTTGGCGGCAAGAATCGGGATTCCTGGATTAGAGCCCGCTGACTATTCACGTCATTCCGGATCACAACCGTCATTCCGGCGGAAGCCGGAATCCAGCAAGCGAAAGGGTCAACTATTCTCTGGCGAAATGAGGCTCCGTAGGGAGGAGATGATGGCGCTGAAAGTGGAAACGGGCAAGGGCGCCATGACCGGCGAACGTTACATCTCCAGCCTGCGCGACGGGCGGGAAGTCTGGCTGGACGGAAGGAAGGTTGACGATGTGCCCAGCCATCCGGCGCTGACCGGCATGGCGCACGAGCTGGCCCGCATCTACGACCTGCAACACTCAGAAAATTACCGTGACGAGATGACGTTCGTCTCGCCGGAGACCGGGAACCGTTGCAGTGCATCGTGGCTACTGCCGCGCAGCCACGATGACCTGAAGAGGCAGCGACGCAACAGCGAAATCTGGAACGAGGAATCGTGGGGACAGCTGGGCCGCAGCCCCGACATTCTCGCCCCGCATATCATCAGCCTAGTGGCCATCAGCGACGTGCTGGGGCAGGTGAAACACCCCAAGTGCGATTTCGGCGAGAACATCATCAACTACCATCGCTACTGCATGGAGAACGACCTGTTCCTGACCCACGCGCTGGGCGACCCGCAGGTGGACCGCAGCCAGCAGCCTCAGAACGAAACCCGGCCCGAGGGCGAAACAGAGGTCGCCCTACACGTTGTGGAGGAAACCGCCGACGGAGTAATCGTCCACGGCGCCAAGCAACTCGCCACTGCTGCGCCCATCAGCAACGAGACCTACGTCTCTTTGTCTGCCACGTTCATGCGGCGCTCGGATCCGAGATTCATACTGGCTTTTTCAATCGCGACGCAAACGCCTGGCTTGAAAATCCTGTGCCGTGAGCCGGTCTCTCAGTGGGCCGGCAGCTATGGCCATCCGCTCGGCGCGGTGTACGACGAGCAGGACGCCATGCTGTTCTTCGACCACGTGTTGGTGCCGTGGGATCGCATCTTCATGCTGTACGACTCCGGGCCGCTGCTCCAACGGCTCGGTTCCGAGGCCAATTTCCGTGGTTGGGGCAACCTCTGCCGCATCCACCAGCGGATGAAGCTTATGACCGCTGTAGCGACGCTCATCGCGGAAGCCATCGGAGTTATCGAATACCGGGAGGTGTCAGCCAAGCTGGGCGAGATGGCGATGCACACCGAGATGTGGCGCCACGCCATGGACGGCGTGGAACACAACGCCTATCTTGCCGACAACGGGATGATGTCCCTCGGGTCAACCTCGGGCATGAATATCTACTTCGCCCAGATGTCGGCCCGCATGGTGGCACTGCTGCGCGAGATTTCCGGCTCCGGCATGATCATGCAGCCCAGCGAGGCGGATCTGTCCAACCCGGAGTTCCGCCCCTACCTCGACCGCTACATGCCGGGCCGCGGCGTGGGCGTGGAGTACAAGTCACGCCTGTTCCGCCTCGCCCACGACCTGGCCGCGTCATCCTTCGGGATGCGCCAGGAAATCTACGAATACTGGCATGCCGGCGACCCCAGCCGCAACCGCATCAACCTGCTGCGCAACTACGACCAGACCGACATTACCGAGCGCATCAAGGTTCTGATCGCGGAGCCGCTGCGGTCGTAGCTTGTTGCCGTCACCCGTGTCGTAGGGGCAGGTTTCAAACCTGCCCCTACACGTCTAGAACGGTGCGCCAATCCGCCTAACCCCAGGTCGCAAAACCCATGGCGCAGCCCGTGCCGGCCGGCGACCGGTAGCACGGAACGTAGTCCACTACGTTCATATCCAGGTGCTCGGTGGCGCCCGTAACGACAATCCAGTTGCGGATTTCGGAGCTGCCGGAGTTGATCTTCTCCCGTGGCAGCGCCATCAGTTTGTCCACGCTCTTGGCCTGCATTCCGGCCAGCGCTTGCTGGTCCAGCTCTTCATCCACGACGAAGTGGCTCAGGCCGCCGGACGCCAGAATGCCCACTCGGATGTCCTTATCCCACGACTCGATGGCCGCGTACAGGGCCCGCCCCAGGTTGTAGCATCGCTTGGGCGTGGGCTGGTTGGGCGGGTAGTAGGTGTTGAGCATCACCGGCACCGTAGGAATGATCCCGTCAGTCATCAGGCGGTTATAAACATACCCGAAGGCGTGCCCGATGCCGCCCTGCTCGCCCCGGCCCCGGGTTGGGTCAAGGAACTTGGAACTGCCCACGTCAAACTCTGCGTCCATCAGGCTGTTGATGATGTGCAGACCCAGCGCGGAGTCGGTGGGCACGTGCTGATCCTCAGTGTTGTAGCCGATCAAATGCCGGCCACCCGTGGAAGGCCCGGCCTCGTGGCCGGTAACCTTCACCTCGTTGCCCCAATAAACGCAAAAAGCCGGCATGTTGTCGTCCAGCAGGTACTCATGCTGGTCGTCGCCAACCATAACGAGCACGTCCAGGTTGGCGTCGTAAAGCTTCTTGGACAGACGCGCAATCGCCTTCTGATTCCGCTGGTGGCGCTGCTCGAACTTCTCCGGCGTGATCTCTTTCGCGACTCGCTCGGTATCGGTGCGGGCCAGCAGGTCCTCGTAGTTGGAGGTGATGCCGTCGGTGCCGATGAGTTCAAGGTGTCCCTTGTCCCGCTCACCCCGTCCGGCCCAGCCATCGGCGGGGGTGCTGAGCTGCGGGCTGTGGGACGATGCCACGCCAAAAACTAGTTCTGCCATTTTCCGGCTCCTTTGGTTGGTATTGGTTCCATTTTGACGCGCATTCTAGCGTATTTGGGGTGGTCAATCGTTGATGTGGTACACGCGAGCGGCGGTGTCATGGAACAGTGCCGCGCGTTCGCTGGCAGTGTAATCGGCGGAAAGCCGTTTAAAGGCGTTGTACAGCACGTTGTAGGAGTATGATGGCTTGTCCACCGGGAAGTTGCTTTCAAACATGCAGCGGTCGGGCCCGAACTGCTCGATACAGTAGTTCATCAGCGGGCCGAGAGTTCCCGCCAACTCCTCGGAACCGATGGGTGTCTCTCGTTCATCCCAGCGGTATCCGTAGCGAACCTGACCGACGCCTCCCAGCTTGAGCACCACGTTGGGACACTGCGCCACCTCGGCAAGCCCCTGCTGCCACGCAGGGAGCACCTCGTCGTCCCGGTTGGCGTAGGGTCCGACCCGCACCAGGCCGCCGATATGGTTCAGCACGATGGTGAGATCGGGGACGGCTCTTGCCAGCGCCGCCAGATCGGGCAGTTGCGGGTGATACAGCGAGTTCTCCAGCACCAGTCCCATATCGGACATCACCCTGGCTCCCGCCCGGTAACCCTCTGAAGTCAGCGTGCCCCGAATGTCCCGATTCACCAGTTCCGGGCTTGCGTCCCAGCCGGTGGAATGCCGGACTCCACGAAACCGGCCGGGGCTGGCGGCTTGCATGGCTTCGAGCACCGGGCGCACTCCCTGACCCAGTTTCAAATCAGCGTGCCCGATTATCGCCGCAGCAGCTCTGGTAGGACCGTGGCTCCCGGTGGCGCTCTCCAAGGCGATGGTTTCAATATATTCCACCTCGCCAACCGGCCGCATTTCCTCTGGCCCACCCTGGCGGTACTCGCATCGCACCTCGATGAACACCGTGGAGCGCACGTTGTGTCCGCTGTTCACGTCGGCGCTCAGCTCCGGCAGCAGGTATCGCTGATACGCCGCCGGTTCGGGACGCGAAATCCAAAAGTGATGATGCGGGTCGCAAATGGGAATATCCGGTTCCAGGGTCTCTTCAGTCGTTAGAGCCAGCCAGTCTTCGCCTTTCAGTGCCATGTTTCCACCTCAGCGCAGTCGCGCAACCGGATATTAGCACGAGCAGAACGGGCGACTCTATCCGCCTGCCCAGAGCCTCTCGAAGGACGTTCCTATATTGGGGTACTATATGGCTACACAATAAATGGCTTTTTGGGCGATCGTTACAGGTCGCCGTCGGCATGGAAGGAGGGAACATGGCCGATAAACAGATTCTGTGCGGTTTTGGCGTTGACTTGGACGCCGTTGGTGGTTGGCTCGGATCCTACGGCGGCGAGGACTCCCCTGACGACATTTCACGAGGGTTGTTCGCCGGCGAGGTTGGGACGCCGCGGCTACTGAAACTTTTTGAGCGGTTGGACATCAGAACCAGCTGGTTCATCCCCGGCCACTCTATTGAGACCTTTCCCGGCGAGTGCCGGATGATCGTGGAGCAGGGCCATGAAATCGGGATGCACGGTTACTCCCACGAAAACCCCATCTCCATGTCACCAGAACAGGAAGAGGCGGTGCTTCTGCGCTGCATCGACCTGATTACTCAGCTATCCGGGCAGCGGCCCCGAGGCTACGTAGCGCCGTGGTGGGAATTCAGCCATGTAACCAACGAGTTGCTATTGAAGCACGGCATCAAGTATGACCATAGCCTGATGCACAAAGACTTTGAGCGCTACTACGTGCGCGTTGGTGACCGCTGGACGAAAATCGATTACGCCATGCCCGCGGACCACTGGATGCACGCGCTGGAGCGCGGCACGGAGACCGACTTGGTGGAGATTCCTGCCAACTGGTATCTGGATGATCTGCCACCAATGATGTTCATCAAGAAGTCGCCCAACAGCCACGGGTTCGTGAATCCCCGGGACATTGAGCAGATGTGGCGCGACCAGTTCGACTGGGTGTACCGGGAGTATGACGAGGCGGTTTTCCCGATTACCATACACCCCGACGTCAGCGGCCGGCCCCAGGTGTTACTGATGCTTGAGCGTATCGTCGAGCACATTCGCTCCCACGACGGTGTGCGTTTCGTTACTCTGGAAGAGATGGCCGACGACTTCCTGGCCAAGCATCCACGGCAACGGTAGCGGGCGAGTTCTGACCTTTGAATCTCCGGAGACTAGTATGCGCAGTATCGACATTCACGCTCACCTGACGCCCCAATGCTTCTGGCACGCTACCGAGGACGACGGCGACTGGCATGGCATCAGGCGCGAGCGGAACGCTATGGGACGCCCGATCTTGATCTCGGGCAATGGCGTTAGCCTGGGTCAGCTGCCGCCCAAATCCAGTTGGACGCCGGAACAGCGCCTGGCCGATATGGACTCCCTCGGCGTGGACGTGCACGTCATCTCGCCCTTCAGCGGTTTCTACAACTACGAGCTGGACGCCGGCGCCGCCACCGCCACCTCCCGCGAATGTAACGACGAAATCAGCCAGATGATGCAATCCTGGCCTGATCGGTTCTCCGGGTTGGCCACCCTGCCGATGCAGGACGTTCCTGCCGCCATCGTCGAGCTGGAGCGGGTCATGGTCAACCTCGGCTTCAAAGGCGCCGTGATCGACGACAAGATCAACGGCAAGCTGCTGGACGAACCGGAGTTCATGCCCTTCTGGAAGGCCGCAGAGCAAATGGGAGCGGTGATCTTGTTCCACCAGGGCGGCGACACCATCGTGGACCGGCGCATCAAGCGTTACCACCTGCCCAACTCCGTGGGCAATCTGGCC
The DNA here is from genome assembly GCA_965207025.1 of Dehalococcoidia bacterium. Lineage (GTDB taxonomy): Bacteria > Chloroflexota > Dehalococcoidia > Lucifugimonadales > UBA3495 > Bin87. The sequence goes on from OZ242258.1 coordinate 1,329,190, forward strand.
GACCGCACCCTGACCTTCGCGTCCCTGGTGATGGGCGGCGTGATGGACGCCTGCCCCGACTTGCGCATCTGCCTGTCCCACGGTGGCGGGTTCGCATGCTACGGCGCGGGACGTATGGATCGCGGCTGGGAGCGGATCCCGGCGGATGACCGACTGGCCTCCATGCCGCCCAGCAAGTACCTGGACAGGTTCTACTACGATTGTATCGTGTACACGGAGCGGGCGTTGCGGTTCCTGATCGACTCGGTGGGAATAGACCGTGTGTTGTTCGGCACCGACTGGCCCTACGACATGGCGCTGGACTGGCCGGTATCTTGGATACTGGGCCTCGAAAGCATTACTCAGGAAGAGAAGGACGCGATTTTGTGGAAAAACCTGGAAAGCCTGCTGGGAATTTAGTGAGCTTCCAATACTCCCTCTCCCCTGGTGGGAGAGGGTGGGGGTGAGGGGGATGTTAACTGACCACAACCAGCGACGCGCGCCGGAGTACGATAAATGAGAGTTATAGACGTTCATGCCCATCTCGCCCCACAAATCCTCTGGCAAGCCTTTGCCAACGGCGAGGACTGGCATGGAATGAGCCACGAAGCCCATGGCAACCAGGAATTTATCGTCGGCAAGGGCAAGCGGATCCTGATCAACTCGCCAAAAATCCGTTACACCCCCGAGCAACGGCTGGCCGACATGGACGCCGACGGCACCGACGTACAGGTAGTGTCCATCCACACTCCCCTGTTTCCCTATCACTGGGAAACGACGGAGGCGATCCAGGCATCCCGTGAGGTGAACGACGAAATAGCCGGCATGATACAGCGTTGGCCCGACCGTTTCGCCGGCCTGGCCACCCTGCCGGCGCAGGACGTTGACGCCGCTATTGACGAGTTGGAACGCTCCATAAAATCACTGGGCCTGAAGGGGGCCGAGTTGGACATGGTGGTCAACGGCCTCAACTGGGACGAACCCAAATTCCTGCCGCTGTTCAAGGCTGCCGAGTCCCTGGACGCCCTGCTGTTCTTCCATCCCCAGCCTCAGGACAACCTGGTGGCCACCGACCGGACGCTGAAGTACGGCCTGCCCAACAGCGTGGGCGTGGTGCTGGAAGACGCGCTAATGGTGGCGACCCTGATCTGCGGGGGGATACTTGATAAGTGCCCCAACCTGCGGGTGTGCATCGCCCACGGCGGCGGCGGAGCGTGCTTTGCCATGGGTCGGGTGGATCACGGATGGCAGGTCCGCTCCGAAGCGAGGGTGAACATCCTGAAGCCCCCCAGCGCGTATCAGGACCAGATTTACTACGACTTCCTGACCAGCAGCGAAGCCGGCCTGCGCTTCCTCATCGACACAGTAGGCGCGGAACGGGTCGTCGTGGGCAGCGACTGGCCCTTCGTCGGCTGGGATCCATCGCCCAGCGGGTGGCTGGAAGGGCTGCAATCGCTGTCGCAGGATGAAAAAGAGAAAGTTGCGTGGCGTAATTTGGAGGCGTTGCTGGGGATCTAGTAGGGTGGAATAAAGGGATTTGGGCCGCGCTTACGCAAGTGCTGCCCAAATCCTTGCCAGGAAAGGAGCTCTACCCCGCCGCTACGCCATCCGTCAGTATCACTCCCGAATCCAGCAGGACCGAGTAGCGGCTCCCTAAACCATGTTCTTCTAGGATCTCCAGGGCGTGGGAACCGGGCTTGGGTGCGGGTATTCCAGGGCGCACCGGCGTGCGCGACAGTCGCGGCGCGGGGCCGCAGGTGGTCACCGGCCCCAACTCGTCGTGCTCGCGAGTGATGCTGAGGCCGTGGGACTCCACCCAGGGGTCGGTCATCAGCTCCCTGACGTTGGTGATCACACGCTGCGCCCCGATGCCGGCGGCGGCCAGTCGCCCCACCCAGAACCCCACGGTGTTCCCCTGGAACCGCTCCTCCAGCGAAGAAGCCAGGGCATCCCCTTGCAAGTCATCTATGCCGGTCAATCCGTCCAGGCCCGACAGTCTCGGCAAGGCTGATGCTGGCGCTCCGATAAAGAACCAGCCGTCACTCGCTTGGTAGGCTCGATGCAACGGGCCTGTTCCCAGGGCGTCCTGCCCGTGGGTCTCGTTCCACTCCTTGCCCTCGTACATCTGCATGAAGGGTGATTGCAGCGTCATGGCGGTGTAGGCCAATGCCGAGTCTATGTGCTGGCCCTCTCCGGTGCGCTGCCGGTGCAGCAGGGCCAGGGCCACCCCGTAGGCGCCCATGAAACCCGTGCCGTAGTCGTTCACCGGGTTGGGCTGCGACTCTGGCACGCCATCACCGCCGAAGCGACGGGTCATGCCGGCGGTGGCCTGGGCAAACCCCTCGTGGCCCGGGCGCTCCGCCCAGGGGCCGATGTGCCCGTAGGCGTTCAATGAGGCGTAGATGATGTCGGGCTTGCGCTTTCTCACCTCTTCGTAGCCCAAGCCCAGTCTTTCCAGACTGCCGGCCCGGTAGTTCTGAGCCACCACGTCGGCGTCCTCCAACAGCTTCCAGAAAACGTGGCGCCCCTCTTCGGATTTCAGGTCCAGCAGGATGCTGCGCTTCCCCCGGTTGATGTCATTATGGCGGGCCACAGTTGACCCGCGTCTGGGATTATCGATCTTAATGACATTGGCGCCGTACTCGGCCAGTGTCCGGCCCATGGTCGGGCCGGCTAGGATTATGCACAGGTCCAGCACCTTCACCCCGTCCAGAGCAGCGCGCATGGCGTCCTCGTGCGACGGCGCTGGGGAAGCCGACGCCTCATTAGCAGGGCGAGCCTTTAACTCCGCAAGAATCTCCTCCCGATGCTGGCCGGGAGTCGGAGCCGGACCGCGCACCTTGCCCGGCGTCAGAGACATCCGGGCGTTGATTCCCGGCTGTAGCATCTTGCCGTAGGTGGGGTCGTCAACCTCCACTACCATCTGTGAGGCCAGGGCATGGGGATGGTCAAACCACTCGGCGCTGGTGCGGCAGACCGCTCCCTCGCTGCCCGCCTCGGCGATCAGGTCTTCCCATTCCTGCGCGGTACGAGTCAGGAAGAGATCCCGAATCCGCTGCTGGGCTTCAGCGCGGAATTGTGCGTCGTCCAGTGGATGGTCAAAGTCAGTAAGACCTTCGTCATCCCACGATGTGATCCCGGCGGCTGCAACGAATTGCCGGAAGTTCTGGTTGCCGGGGCCGCCAAAGCGCACGTACTGGCCGTCGCTGCACCGGAAGATCCCGCCCCACAGTTCCTGCAGCGTCGGGGGCGCCGGTGGAGCGTTGTGCACCCGCACTCCGAAACGCCCGATGGACTGGAACATGCTGTCAAAAAGCGGTACTTCTATATGCTGCCCCAGGCCATCGCGCTCCCGTGCGTTCAAAGCGATGGTAATGGCCACCACCGACTGGAAGGCCCCATACACCGAAGCGATGGGAATAGCCGTATAAACCGGACGCGGGCTATCTGGATCCGGCGGGCGGAAGCTCCCCGACGCCGCTCCCACAACTCCCTCGTAGGCCGGCATGGCCGCCCTGGGATCGTCCGAAGCAAATCCCGGAATGGAGCAGTACACCAAGCGAGGGTTGGCCCGGGTCATCTCCTCGGGTCCCAACCCCAACCGGTCCATGGTTCCTGGCCGGAAGTTCTCGACTACCACATCGGCGCTCTCTATGAGTGACCGGGCAATGGCCGCGTCATCCGACCGCTTCAGATCCAGGGTTATGCTCCGCTTGCCTCGGTTCCACGTCGAGTTGGCCGGAGTCTTCCAGCGGGGCCCGCCGGGAGGGTCAATACGCACTACGTCAGCGCCCTGATCTGCCATTAACATTCCTGCCAATGGCCCCGAAATATACTGCCCGAAGTCTATTACCCGGATGTGTTCCAGCGCTCCTGCCATTTTTTAACCTTCCACCTGATTTGCCAAAAAGATTGGTCTCGTCTATTGAGTGCACGCTAACACTGCGGGTATGCCCGGTCAACCGCGGCTGACTTCCCAAAATTGACCCCCTCGGTATCCGTTACTATAATCGGCAGAGTCCACAGCAGTAGCGGGTCTTTGCCCAGGCAGCGGGAACCGCTTTGCCAGGTACATTGCTTACGCAAGGAGAATTTTCATGGTTACACAGCAAGCAGCGGTGCTGAGCCCCGAGGCTATGGTAGAGGAGTTCCAGAAGAACGGCGTCACCCACGTGGTGACCATTCCGGACAGCGAGACCAACTATCTGTACGAGTTGATGAAGGAACAGCCCTGGCTGGATGTCGTCCCTGCCTCCCGGGAAGGCGAGACCTTCGCCATCGCGCTGGGGTTGCTGGTCGCCGGCCAAACGCCGGTGGTGCTCATTCAGAACACGGGCATGATGGAATCGGGGGACTCCATTCGGGGTATGGTTCTGGACGCCGGGTTCCCGCTGGTAATGGTGGTGGGCTATCGTGGCTGGAACCGCCACGGGGTCATTACCGACTCGGCGGCCCGATATACCGAGCCGTTCCTCAACGCCTTCCGCATCAACTACTACCTGGTGGAGCAGAACGACGACAGTCCGCGCATCTCCACCGCCTTCGAGGAAGCCCGGGCCACCAAGCGGCCGGTCGCCATCCTCGTGGGCGACGAATACCACGGGTTCAACCGCTAGGTTCTGTTGACGTTTCCCGTCATTCCTGCGAAAGCGGGGATCCAGAGAGTCAAGATCAGCATTACGGAGGCAAAGAATGATTCATGCCGAGGACGTATTTCGAGTATTCCAGGAGCATCGGGGCGATGCAATAGTGATTCCCACCGGCACTTCCGGTCGCCGCTGGGGGGAATTCAGCAACAACGAGAATCGCGACCTGAACTTGGGCGGCGCAATGGGCCAGACCACTTCGGCAGCCCTGGGGCTGGCCTTGGGGCTGCCCGATGAAAAGGTGGTGCTGTTCGATTCCGAAGGCGCGCTGCTGATGAACATGGGAATACTGGCTACCATCGCCGGCAAGAAGCCGCAAAACTTCTGCCACATCCTGCTGGACAACGAGTGCTACGCCACCACCGGAGGGCAGCCCGTTCCCAACGCGCAGGAGATCAACTACGCCGGCGTGGCCAAAGAGTCTGGCTATACCTCTGCCTACAGCTTCGAAGACCTGGAGGAGTTCGCCACCAATGTTGAGGAGATAATGCAGGCAACCGGTCCGGTATTCGTCGCCATCAAGGTCGTACCGCAGATCGAGAACGAGCCAATCGGTATGCGCGTGCGTCCCCCGACCCGTAGCCGCGACCAGACCATCCGCGACTTGCAGTCGGAGTTGGGCATCAGCGCCGATTAGCGCCAGGGGATGTCGACGTTCAGCCGGATATTCCGGCTGAACGCTTCTCAATAACGCCACTTATCGCCGGAGGTGTTCGCGATGGCCGTATGGGTAGTGAGACAAGATGCGCCTAAATTTGGAGTGTGGGACAAAATAGCTTTGGATAATGGGGTTGCAGTCATCGACTTTGGGCTTGATACGGATATTTCCAAATTCGCTGACCGTAACGAATTGGCAAGTTATCTCCGACGAAATGCGCACGCTCTGTACGGTTACAGGTCCGGCCCTCTTGGAAGGGTACGAAATGCAGCGAGACAAGTATGGGCATTTTATAAGTACATCGCGCCGGGAGACATTGCGATTTACCACATTTGGGCAGACGCAAAAGGGGATGAAAAACTAGTTGTAGTAGGTGAGTTTCTGGATAATGACGCCTACCAGTCGTCGTTCCGAGAGTACGATGAGGGTTGGCGACCGGAGCAGCCGGACCCCATCCTATTCCAGGCCCGTCGGGTGAACTGGCTAGCAACGGACATTCCTATGTCCGCTTTTGATCCAGATTTGAAACTGGATGCGCCCGGCACTGTCTACAAACCGTCATACGCTGACGCGGACGTTCACGTTCGGGAGGTTCTGCAAAAGCACAGGGACGCCGGATTGCCGTGACCTTGAAAACGGCATGAATAATCCCCGCCCAAGCTGTTAGGCACAGCTCGGTGGGAGTATTCGTTGCCCCGCAGGCGAATGTTATTCTGCTTCGATGCCGCCCAAACGCGCAACCGCGCCTTGGTGAGCGTTGTAGTGCGGTATAATCGGCCCGGCATCCCACCCATTCCCTGTAACGCTATCCCACCGCGCCGGTTCAATAGCTATGACTACCGCCAAGCCTAAAATCAGGACCGCCTTCCGCTTGCCCGACCCGCCGGAGCATCCTGACGACAAGATGACCAGCTTCAAGCATCTGGCCGCCACTGGCCACGCCCATCACCTCGCCATGCACCTGGGCAACCCGGAAACCACGCTAGTCGCCGGCGAGCGGTACATAGTCGTCCGTCCCACCCGCAACATGGCAGATAGCCACTACCCGGACCTTCTGGTGGCCTTCGACGTGGACCCGGCGCGGTACGAGGCCAATAACGGTTATGTGATCTCGGAGCAGGGCAAGCCGCCGGACTTCGTGCTGGAGATCGCCTCCCGACATACCGGGCATATTGACATCGACGAGAAACGCACGGCTTATGAATCGCTGGGCGTCCTGGAGTACTGGCGGTTCGACGAGACGGGGCGGTATCACCGAACGCGGCTGGCCGGCGACCGATTGGTGAATGGCAGGTACATACCCATGGGAATTGACGAGCTGTCGGCAGAAGTGTTGCAGGGATACAGCGATGTACTGGACCTGCACCTGCGGTGGGAGCTAGGAGCTCTGGGGCTTTATAACCCGGGCACGGGCCGGCACATCGCCACCTTCACCAGCGAGCAAGCCCGTGCCGACCGGGAACAAGCCCGCGCCGACCGGGAACAGGCTCGCGCCGACCGGGAACGGGCAGCTCGTCTCCAAGCCGAAGCGCGGATGCGTGAAATGGAAGAGCAACTCAGTCGGCTGCGCGGCGACTGAGCGCCCTCGGATGCGGGCCTCCGCGTCCCGGAATCATCACGATGGGTACTTGCCTAACATCAGCCAGCCCCCGCTGCTGGGGGTGGTGAAGGCGCACAGGGCGGTCTCTGCCCGCACCGTTACCTGGCGGTCGCCGGCGGTTCCCCGCAGTTGCTCGATACTGTCGGTGTACATGGCGGTGCGAGTGCGACCGTTGCCCAGGTTGCCGCCACTGGAGCTGAAGGGGTGGGGACCCTTGACGGTGATGTCGCCGGCATAGAACGATAAAGCCTCACCCCGCTGGACCCCGTGCCACTGGAAGCCCTCCAGGAAAAACTGGGTCATTATGGAATAGCCGTCGTAGGGGTTGAAAATGTCCACGTCGGCGGGGCCCAGGCCGGCGCCCTCGTACATGCGGGCGGCCTGCCGGTCGGTCCACATCTCCACCTCGTCCAGGTCGGGTTGGGTAGTCCGGAACCGGAAGTTGTGCTGGGAATGGTTCAGCACGTACACGGGCTGGGATTTCATGTCCTGCGCCCGCTCGCTGGTGGTGAACAGGTAGGCCGCCGAGGCGTTCACGGGACGATCGCAGTCCCAGATGCGCAGCGGATTCAGAATGGGCCGGGAGCCGATATAGTCTTCCACCGAAATGGGTTGGATGTTGTGGGTGGCGTTGTACCCCCAGGGGGTGAGCATCCCGTTCTTGTGCTGGTTGATGACAAAGGGGGCAAGGTCCTCATGTACGCCGCCATACTTCTGCAGGTACTGGCGGTGAGGGAAAATGTTGATGAAGTCATTGCCGCCGTGGTTGCCCCACGGCACGGTCCACTGGCGTGCGCCCCGAGCGTAATCGTCGGCATTCTCGCCGCCCCGCCGGTAGCGTCCTTCCAGGTTGCCGGTGGGGTAGATGACCAGGCAGGTGGAGCAAACGCCATCGCCCACGGCCTGGGATGCCATGCCGACCATCTCTCCGATGGTCGGCACGCCGGTGGGGGCAAATTTGACGTTCTTGAAGCCCATGGTATCGATGAGCCACTGGGCGTTGATCAGGGTCAACCCGTACTCGGAATCGTAGGGCGGGTCGAAATAGGGCCGGGGTGCCCACTGGGAGGCGGTGCCGCCGCTGCCGCCGGCGATGTGGCTGTCGCAGCAGACGATGCCGTCCACCTGGTCGATGGTGACGCCGGCTTGCTCCATGGCCTTTTCGCAGGCCATGATGGTGTAAGCGCCCAGGGATTCGTCCAGATTCGTTTCGTCCCACCGGCGGTCCACCGGCGAATGCCCGTAGCCGGCGATGGCCACCTTGCCCCGGTGTTCCCACACGCCCAGGCCGTCCTGGTCCCTGCGCCACTGGAAGTCATTGCTGCTGGTCATAGTCACTCCTCTTTTCGCCTATCCCGTGATAAGCGCGAATCTGCAACGACGGTTACTCCACCACCCGCCACTCGTGTATCAACTGTCCGGGAGCCACTTCCTCGAAGGTAACCTCCACAGCCGCTCCCAGCGGGACTTCGTAGGGCGGAGTCCCTGGCAGGTTGGAGTAGAAGTTGACCGTGGGATCCTGGTCCAGCGTCACTAAGGCCAGGTTGTAGGGCTGGTCGGGCATCCGGCGGTTCAGGCGGCCATCCTCGATGACGATGTAGGCGGCGATGTGTCCCCTGCCTTCCACCTCTACCCACTCCACCCCTTCGGCGTCATCGCACACCTCGCAGTCCGCCCGGGGAGGGTACTGGAGCTTGTCGCAGCCGATGCAGTTCTGGACAATCAGGCGTCGTTCGTTCACCGCGTCCCAGAAGGGCCGGCTGAGTTCATCGGGTACCGGGATTACCTTTGGCATAGCTCGTCTCCAACAATTTCGTTTCGGGCCACGCCATTATAGTACATGGTCTGCGGGCGGATGCGGCCCATGTCCCGCTCGCCGGCTGGAGCTGCATTCCCGGCGCCGCCTGACCCGGTTTGCCCAGCCAAACCATCATGCCGGCGAAAGAACGTCAACCCGCACTCGATGCGGGGTCGGCCAGCGGGTTAGTAGGCTGCCATTATGATCTGCATCCCGGGCCGCAACCGGGCGCGCCACTGGTGGTCAAGATCGTCGCTCCATTCCGGATCCAGCGCTTTGGCAGTTTCACAAATGCCGTCCAGCCACAGCTCATAGAGGATTGGGAGTACGTTCCGGTTATTCCGGTTGTGCGCCTCACCCAATCTCTCCAGCAGATCCCGCATCTCCGGGTCCGTGACATAGTGAGACACCATGGTGTACACCGTGTCCCGCAGCAACGTCCTCTGCCTTTCGAAGTCGGTCGCGGCAAAGTACGGCGCGATCTCCGCAGAGGAGTTCAGGAAGGTGTTGTAAAAGGTCTCCGCAAAACCTCCGTTTGCCTCGCAGCGCTCCAGGCTTTCGCGCACAGCCTGGTCGGCATGAGCGCCAGGTGTTCTCATGTGGAGGTCGGGGTCCGGTTCCCTGAAAAAGTCCATCCGGCAGCGGAAAGAACCTTCTCCGGTCAGCTGATGGGGGACTTCCGGATGGATGATTATGTGCTCCGGCGCCGCGATGATCCGATTGGAGCCCGCCTGGGCGTCCACGAAGGTGATGCTCCCCTCGAAGGCGTGCAGCACGGCCCAATGTTTGGCGGGGAGCGCGTGCTCCCGCCGTAGGGAATCCGGCATCGTCTCCTCGGTGAAAAAGAGCGACCCTCCGCTCAATTCGAGGCCGGAAGGCAGGCGATCCATAACCATTAGGGGAACCTCCTCAATGTTGCTACCGTCATGTTACTGCGATTGTTGCACGATTCGCGATATCTGCGTGCCCAACAACTCTCGCCGTCGGGAACACCATGCGTCAGCATAGCATGTGCGGGCGATATGGTACGCTTCCCGCAAAGCCGCAGGAGTTGTATCGAGGATCGGGTGTTGGGAATCGCGGGCTACGGTGGGGTGTTCTTGACAATGATGCCCGGTGTGGGGCGGGGAAAACGTCCCCCCGCACTCGATGCGGGGCCGGTATCCAGGAAATCCTTGCCTTGCTCACGTTGGCCGGTGCATGGGTGTTTCTGGATTCCTGCTTTCGCAGGGATGACGGCTGCACGGCAAGGATGCTCCTCTACCACCTGAAGTCCAGACCCGGAGGTATAGCATGTTTACCCAACTAACCCAAGTGTCTTCTCAGGCGCGCCGGCGCTTGCGGTTGCTGGCGTCGCTGGCGACCGCTGCGGGTCTGCTGGTGATCGGTTGGCACTTGCTGGTGGTGCTGATACCGCTCATGGTAAGCGGCATTGCAGCAGCATTGCTGATGCCGGTGATGCGGCTGGGGGAACGTTCGCCGCTGGCGCGCAGATGGCCGCAGGCGAACCGGCTGGTCATAGCGATTGCAGCGTCCTTGCTCGCCGTTATCGCGGTTTTGGCAGTGCTGGTGTTGGCAACGTATGCGCTGATCGGCGGCGCCAGGACCTTCATAGAGGCGGTTCCCGCCCTGGGTGAAGAGAGCAGGGGAGCCTTTGAGAAAATTGAGGCGGCGTACCGGGGAAAGGTGCCAGCTGGTGTTCAAGAAGTCGTGAACCCTCGTCTCGAAGAGTACCGCGAAGCTCTCTTGAATTCCGGTTTCTCCGCCTTGGAACGGATCGCGGGCCTACTGCAAAGCAATGTCTCACAGATGATCGCCATCATCGCTACACCGGTAGCAATTTTCCAGATGCTCTACCAGCCAAGGGCATTGACGGAAGCCTTGCGCCAACTCGTCCCCGGCCCGATGCGAGAGGACCTGCCTGAAATGGGGAGACTGGCCGGGAGAACGATAGTAGCCTACATCCGCGTTCAGCTGTTCGGCGCCATATTCGTCGGCGGTTTGATCTGGCTGCTTTACTGGGCCGTGGGGATTGAATTGGCGTTGCCGCTGGGTATGCTGGCCGCGTTCACAGAGTTGGTGCCCATCATCGGCTCCACCGTCTTCATCCTGGTGGCAGGCATCGCAGTAGCGCTGACCAATTTACAGAAGCTGCCACTGGTGATCGCCTTTTTTGTTTTGGTTCAAGTGGTGTACGGCAGCATCGTGTTCCCAAGGTTGCAGGGGCAGGCCCTGGGACTACACCCGGTGATCCTCGTTGTTGCGCTTGCTGTCTTTAGTGTGTTTTTCGGGATCTTGGGTGCGCTGGTAGCTGCGCCGATTACCGGGGCAACCTATCGAGTCTTGCAGTACACTCGCGAAGAATGGAACAACGCAGGAGCATCATCTTGAACGGTTCTCCGGGCAGCCAAAGAAAATCCCTACTCAAAGTAGGGATGCTTTGGCACCGGCGGCAGGAATCGAACCCACACTTTCGGTTTTGGAGACCGATGCGCTACCACTACACCACGCCGGTGCGATTGAGATATTCTAGCAACCCGGCGCGTCCCGCGCAACCGAGTTGCCGTAGAACATAATGCTCCCGCGATTTAGCGGGATTACACGGGTTGAGGCGCCGCGTGGGCAACCCGATTGCGTCCGATGTGATCGAGGTATTCCTGGATGTTGAGCACCTGGATCGTGTTGGTCGTGCCGGTTACACCGGTCATGAACCCGTGGACGAGGGTGACCACGTCACGCTCGGAAACCATGCCAGTAGCCATTGCTGCATCCACCAGCATGGTGACCAGCTTGGCGACATCGGGTTCCGGTGGAATCACGCCCTTGGGATTGAGTCCCCATCCCATACAAACGCGACGCTGCACCGCGGCATCGTGAGAGAATACGATGATGTCGTTTTCGGGACGGAACCGGGCCATTTCGTAAGCCGCACGCCCGGAACTCGTGATAACGATGGGCTTGGCGTTCAGCGACTTGGTGAGTTGGGCCGCTCCCCAGGTGACTGATTGGGTCTGGTTGTCTTGTGGAAACTCCGTATAGTAGTCGTACATCTTCTCGGCCTCGATGATCGCCGCGTCGGCGATCCGGACCGCCTCGACCGGATAAGCGCCCACGGCAATCTCATCCGATAACAGTATCGAATCGCACCCGTCGAGGACGGCGTTGGCGATGTCCGAAACTTCTGCACGGGTGGGCGTGGGCGAGTTGACCATGGAACGCAGCATCTGGGTGGCTACCGAGGAGATACGGCCTGCCTCGTTCGCGCTTTTTACCATTTGCTTCTGGATCCTTGGCACTTCCTCCATTGGCATTTCGACGCCGAGGTCTCCGCGAGCGACCATGATGCCGTCCACTTCTTCGAGAATATCCTCCAGGTTGTTGATGCACTCCCGGCGCTCCAGCTTCGCCATCACGGGCGCTTGGCTATTGAGCTGGTTGAGGTAGGCGCGGGCGTACCGCACGTCCTCGCCGGTGCGCACGAACGATAGAGCTACCCAATCAACCTCCTGCTCGACTCCAAACTGCAACGCTATCTTGTCGCTTTCCGTTATTACGGGCATGTCTAAGGGTACGTCGGGCAGATTGACTCCCTTGTAGGAAGATAGGTTGCCTCCATTGCGCACCTGGGTCTTAACTTCCAGTTCGTCGGTGACCTCAAGAACTTCTAGGCACACCGTACCGTCCGAGAGATACACCAAATGCCCCGGGCGCAAATTGGAGAGAATGGAAGGCTCTGGGAAAGGCAGCAGATCGGCAGCGTCCGAGCTGGACTCGTTGACGACAGAGATGCGGTCTCCGAAGTTGAGCTGGATTGCGTCTGCCATGTGCCCCAGCCGGAACTTGTTGCCGCCCAGGTCTTGCAGCACGGCAACAGGACGGTTGTGCCGTTCGGATGCAGCGCGCACGCTGGCAATAACCTCGGCGTGCTCCTCCAGGGTGCCGTGAGAGAAGTTCAGCCGGGCCACGTCCATGCCGGCGGCGACCAGCCTGTCCAGCGTTTCCGGAGACCGGGAGGCGGGTCCGATGGTGGCGATAATTTTAGTCTTCCGCATGACCATTCCCCTTAATTCGAGCGCTTTTTCAAATCACTTCGCGTTTCTCTCAACCGCATTATAACCATTGAGGTGTCGTAGCACAGCGACGTTGGGATATGCATAGGGGCGGGTTTTGCACCCGCCCCATGATCGAGTCGTATCGGCTGGTCAGCGACCCTGGCGGCTTTCCTCGTAGGTCTGCGTGGCCCGCTCCAATCCGGCGCGGCGGTTGACCTGCAACGTGTCGCGCAGGTCGGATGCCCACTGCTGAGAGGTCTGGATGCCGGTCAGCGTACCCTGGAACTGGGGCATGACGTAGCGGGCCATCAGCTCGTAGGACCGGTGGATCTTATCCCGGGGCGCCCAGTCCTCAACCCGAACGAGCATCCCGCCGAAACCGCCGGACAGCTCCTGTAGTTCGTTGATGCGTTGGATGCAGTCGTCGGGCGTTCCCACGATCCACTGCTTGTTGTCCGTCATAAAATCGACAATCTGATCCCTAGGCACGTCGGGCACCTCGTGGCCCAGGGTGTTGCCGAAGTACTCGGTTACGACGCGGGCAGAACCTTCCCGGATGTCCTCCTGCGCTTCCTTTTTCGACTCGGCTAGGTGTACACCGACGGATAGCCGCCACTCAGAACGCTTCACGGTCTGCCCGTGTTCGGCGGCAGTTTCCTCGGCGATTGCCCACTGATCCTTGAGACTGGTGGAGCGCACCATGTCGCGGGGGACGCTGAGGGAAATCACGCCCGCGCCGTACTTGCCGGCCGTGGTCACGCCGGCCGGAGACTGAACCGAGGCGACGACCAGCGGGAACGGCTGCTGGTACGGGCGCAGCTGGAGGTGGGCGTCGTGCAGCTCGAACCAGTCCGAGGTGTAGGTGTAGGGTTCGGGGCTGTCCATCAGGCGCTTGATGGCGCCCAGCGACTCGTCCATCATCTCGCGCTGGCGTGCCGGGTCGATGCCGAACATGTAGGCGTCGGACGCCAAGGCCCCGGGGCCAACCCCCAGCATGACGCGCCCTCGCGTCAGGTGGTCAAGCAGAACCATACGGTTGGCAACCATGTATGGATGGTGGTATGGCAAACTGACCACACCGGTGCCCAGCCGGAGGTTGCGAGTGCGCTCGGCGGCGGTCGCCATGAAAACCTCGGGAGACGCGATGGTCTCCCAACCTGCGCTGTGATGCTCACCGATCCAGGCTTCGTCGTAGCCCAGGTGATCCAGCCATTGCAGCAACTCCAGGTCTCGCTCCAGGGCCAGGGTCGGGTTTTCCCCCACCCGGTGGAACGGGGCCATGAATACGCCGAATTTCATACGCGCCGGAGCGGTCATTGGGTGCCTCCTGAATCGGTCATCGAACACACTGATGCGGCGGAAAGTTGCGCCATTCTAACACGAGGCGCACGGTACGCAACGTAGGCATTAAATCGCGCCCGCGACTTGGCTGCGCCTCTCCACAACGACCGTATCCCGCCACTCTCCGTTGAGCATCGCCACCCGCTTGCGCCGGCCCAGGATGCGAAAGCCGCAGGCCAGGTGAATAGCGATGCTAGCTTGATTCTCAGGAAATATGCTGCTCTGCAAAGTCCAGAATCCGGCTGCTTCAGACTCTGCCACGAACGCGGCCAGCAGCAACTTCCCGATGCCTCTGCCACGTTGGGCCGGATCCACGTAGATGCTGTGTTCAGCGACGCCTGCGTAGCAGGCGCGAGCGGATACCGGTGACAGGGCAGCCCAACCGACCACGACTTCCCCAATGCGCGCTACCAACCGGCACTCGGGACGGTGGTTGCGATCCCACGTTTCCCAATCAGGAGGTTCTGTCTCGAAAGTAGCGTTGCCGGTGGCCATGCCGTCGGCGTAGATGCGCCTGACCGCCGGCCAATCCCCGGGCAGCATCGGGCCTATCGTAATTTCCGCCATTGACTAACGGGAGCGGATTTGCGGAGTGAGCAAACCGATTTGCAAAGACGGCGGCAGGTTGTTTCGGGTAACCTGCATTCGCCCCTGGGGTTGCAGCGAGCCGTCAGCCACGCCAAGCTCGCGCAGGAACGCGCTGGGGTCGGCGGGTTGTATTTCGGACGGTTCACCCGGCGCCCGGTAATGCATCGGTATCAACCAACGCGCGTCCAACTGCTGCGCGGTCTGATTGATGGCGCGGTGGGAGAGCAGGTTGCATTCCTCTCCGCCCGCGGGCGCGAGCACCACGTCGGCGGGTCCGATAAGGTCGATCTGCTGGGCGGTCAGCGGCCTGGCGATGTTTCCCAGGTGGCAAATGCTGATTCCGTCAATGGCAATGGTGTAGGCGACGTTGCGTTGACCGCGTGATACGCCTTCGGGCAGCCCGGTCATCACCGCCCTGATGGTGATGCCCTGTAATTCGTATTCACCGGGGGCATTGAAAATCCGGGCGTCGCCATCTACTTCAACGTGACCGTTGTGCATCGCGTTGTCGTGGCTCACAGTCACGGCTGCAACGTCAACGATCTGGCGGGGGTCAATCTGCATCCCCGGCCCGGAATCCGCTGAGTATGGATCGGCGATGATGGATAGCCCCGTCGTCTGCGAACGTAGTCGAAACGCGGCGTGTCCGAGCCAGTAGATATCCATAGGGAGTGACCGTTATCAGACCGTTACGTCCAGCAGGTCAGACGGACCCGGGCCGCCCGGAGAACCAGTCCAGCAGGACCCATCCCGCTGGAACGACGAGGCTAGCCGCCATCAATTTTACGAGGTCGCCAGGGATAAACGGGAGCAGTCCGCACTGCCAGACATCGGCGCAACCCCACGCGGTGGCGACGTCGGCGGGAAGGAACAGACTCAATTGAATCAGGCCCGGAATGTACAGCACGACGTTGCCGAGCAGCATGGCAAGCAGCACCCATGGGCGCCGACTCCAACCCCACTGGCAGAGGAACCCCACCAGCGCCGCCGCGGGAATGAACCCTACGATATAACCGCCCGACGGCAACAACCAGAACCATCCCGACGCCCCCCCGGCGAAGAAGGGCAGGAACGCGCCTTCGATGGCGTACAGGGCCAGTGCCAGACCGCCCCGCCAACCTCCCAGCAACGCCCCGACCAGCAGTACGGCGAAGGTCTGGCCGGTGATGGGTACGGGCGTAAAGCCCAGGGGGATCTTGATCTGGGCAAACAGCGCCACCAGCAGGCTGCCCGCAACTATCAACGCGACGTCGCGAGCGATTCGGGGTACGCCGGCCGAATCGGGCAGTACGACATCCGCGAGGGTACCGGGCAGGGGCAAAACTCGATCGGGCGCAGTGGACGTTTGGAACCTCATGGTTTCCGTATATTAACCCAACGATCAAAATACTGTCCACGCTGCCGCAAACATGAAACCGGGGATTCGGCGTATAAGACACTCCCTTGCCCGCTTTCGCGGGCGGATGGTATGGTGAAGCCATGACTACACCGATCAGCAACGACGACATAGTTACCCTTTTCAACAACATGGCGGCCATGTTGGAAATCAAAGGCGATTCGGTATTCAAGATTCGCGCCTACCAGAGAGCCGCCAACACCATTGACCAACTCCCCTGGTCGCTGGCAACCGCAGCGGCCAAGGGCGAAGACCTGCGCAAAATTCCGGGGATTGGCAAAGCGATCAGCGAAAAGGTGCAGGAATATGTTGCCACCGGACATGTAACAGCCTACGACCGGCTCGCTGAAGAACTGCCGGTGAACGTGCTGGAACTGCTGGAAGTACCCGGCATGGGGCCAAAGACGGTCAAGGCTGCTGTGGAAGAACTGGGTATTTCCTCGGTGGCGGAACTTGAACAAGCTGCCTTGGATGGAAGGTTGGCGCAATTGCCCCGCATGGGCAAAAAGTCGGCCGAAAACATACTCCGGCACATCCACGCCCAACGCCTGCGTTCCGACCGCACTCCGTTGGGCATTGCTGCGGAAACCTGCGCTGCGGTATCGGCGCAGTTGTTCGAGGCCTGCCCCGGGTTGGTGAGCCTGACGCCGGCTGGATCCTTGCGCCGCTGGGAGGAGACCATCGGCGACCTGGACCTGATAGCGATTTCCGAGAACCCGGCAGAAACGGGCCCGGCTCTGGCCGCATTGCCCTCGGTACGGGAAACCTTGGTGCAGGGCGACTCCAAAACCTCCGTGGTGGTGGATCCCGGGATACAGATCGACCTCCGGGTCGGAGAACCGGACGGGCTGGGCGCGATGTTGCAGTACTTCACGGGAAGCCAGCAGCACAACATCCGGCTGCGCGACTACGCCAACCGGCAGGGGCTGTCGCTGAACGAATACGGGATCACCGTCATTGATAACGGCGTTACGGAAAAATTCCCCGATGAAGAGACGTTCTACGCCCGGTTGGGGTTGCCCTGGATAGCGCCTGAACTCCGGCGTGGCGCCGACGAACTGCACATCGCCCGTAACGATGCGCTTCCCAAACTGCTGACGGTCGCAGACCTTCGTGGCGACCTGCATTTGCACAGCGATTGGAGCGACGGCAAGTTCTCGCTGGAGGAGATGGTTGCCGCCGTCGCCTCAATGGGCTACGAATACATGTCCCTGACCGATCATTCTCAGGGTCTGGGAGTCGCCAACGGCCTCACGCCCGACCGCCTCGCGCGGCAAATCGAGGTACTGAAGGGGTTGCAGGGTCGCTACGACATGACGATTCTGTGCGGCTCCGAGGTGGATATACGAGCGGACGGCGCGATGGACTTCCCTGATGACGTTCTGGAGATGCTGGACTGGGTGATCGCATCGGTGCATAACGCCATGAGCCAGGACCGCGACACGATGACCCGGCGGATAATTAGCGCTATGGAGAACCCTCATGTGTGCGTGATCGGCCACGCCTCCACCCGATTGTTGGGGCGCCGCGACCCAGTGGACTTTGACATCGAAGCCCTTTTGCGAACCGCTCGCGCCACCGGAACCGCCATGGAGATCAACGCCGCTCCAGAGCGGCTGGACCTGAAGGACACCCACGCCGCCCGCGCTCGCGAGTTGGGCGTGCCACTGGTGATCAACACCGATTCCCACCACACCGACGGCCTGAGCAATCAACGGTACGGCGTTGCGGTGGCCCGCCGGGCGTGGTGCGAACCGAAGCACGTACTGAATGCCTATCCGAGGGCGGATTTTCTGGCCTGGCTGCGGACTCCCAAGGGTGAACGTGCCCCTCACTTTGACGCAATGGTCGCGGGCAAAGGCGTCGAGTCCTGACGATGACCATTACGGATGTCTTCACCCCTGCCCGACCCATGGATGGTTTTGAGGCCGAGCTTGTCGAAATTCAGCCCGGTCTTGATTCTTTCCACGCCGGCATCTTATTCCTGTTGCGGCAGCGGGCCGGTAAGGAGGAATCCTGGCACGTAGCGCTGCTGCAAGCCATGGGTCAATGGAGCTTGACGCACGAAAACGTCGCGGGGCGAGACTGGCAATATGTGATTGGTGGCGAGGCGCTGGACGGGTTGACGCTGGCGCAGCGTTTGTGTCTGGAGATCCCCGATGTGGTGCCATCTTTCGAGTTGGAGTCGTTGCTATTCCGTGGTCAGTGGCCGGAGCTGGTCAGTGCGGAGCGTATGCGCGGGTTGATCGGTTCCTACCGATACACCGCCCTGTTGAATTTCAGGTACGGAGTGGTGGTGGAGGAGGCCCTGCAATTGGTAGCGGAGGAAGTGATACGCAAGAACCGGTTGGCGCGATGTTATCAAGACAGCGACCAGGTAATTGAAGAGGCGTATCGCCACCTGTATGGAGACACCCGGTTGAACCTGTTGTCGGAGTTCCTTCCGGACAGCGGCGAGCTTTGTGGAGTTGACCCGGAGTCTCTCTCCCTGAGTGCGTGGCAGGAGTTCACCTATTGGCTGTTCAAGCGCCGAGTGAGGAAATGGCACCCGGCGCGGGTGGCAAGCGACACGCGGCGGGGATTGGAACGACTGCGGCAGTTGCACAGCCCCGGAGAACGCGACGCCATTGACAGCTTTACCGGAGGCGGATTTGATCCACCGGCGGCGTTGATGGGGCGCTTTGCCTAATTGTGGGCTCTCAAAAAAGCAGGGGCGACCCATGGGTCGCCCCTACGTGCATAGTTGCGGTGAGCCGACGGTTATAGCCCATAAACCCGACGATAGCTCAGGCTCATCCGCTTGCGTTCGGTGTCTATGCTCAGGATCTGCACCTTGATCTGTTGGCCCTGATAAACGATCTCCTTGGGATGTTCCATCCGACGGGCGGACAGCTCGGAGATGTGTACCAGCCCTTCCACCCAGTCTTCCAGCTTCACGAAAGCGCCGAAGTCCATCAGCCGGGTCACCGTGCCGTCAACAATGTCGCCGACGTGGTAGCGCTCCGGCACCGAATCCCAGGGTTCCGGTTGAGTGCGCTTGAGGCTCAGGGAGATTTTGCTGTTTTCCCGGTCAACCCGGAGAACTTTCAAGGTGAGGTTGTCGCCAATGCTGACCACTTCCTCGGGCGATTTGACCATGGACCAGGAGAGTTCGGAGATGGGAACCAGACCTTCGGCGTCGCCAAGATCCACGAAAGCGCCGAAACCGCGCATGGAGCGCACGGTACCCTGTACGATCTGGCCCTCTTGGAGCTCTTCCAGCAGGCGTTCCTTCGCTGCGTTGCGCAATTGGCGCCAGATGCGGCGTTCGGTCAGCACCAGTTTTTCTCGCTGGGAGTCCAACTCCAGAATGTTGAACCGGGCATCCTCACCGATACGAGCGTCGAGGTGCTCGATGCGTCCTTCCTTCGGTACCGGCGCCATCTGGGAGAAGGGCACGAATCCACGGATTCCGTTCCAATCCACCACCAGACCGCCCTTGTTGTGCTGGACCACCTTTGCTGCAAGCTCAGCGTCTTTCTGGTGCAGGTCGATCAGGTCTTCCCAAACCTGCTTTTCCTGGGCTTGGTCGTAGGAGAAGACGGCCATGCCGCCCGGTCCCCGGTTGTTAACGTGGATTACCATCACACGAGTTCCGGGTACCATCTGTTCGCGCTTTTCGTCGGTCAGAGTCCGCATCTCCTGCGG
This sequence comes from Dehalococcoidia bacterium, assembly GCA_965207025.1. Lineage (GTDB taxonomy): Bacteria > Chloroflexota > Dehalococcoidia > Lucifugimonadales > UBA3495 > Bin87. The sequence continues at coordinate 1,348,935 of OZ242258.1, forward strand.
CGGGACAATTCCTTCGGTTTTGAGGCCCGCGCTGATGACCATGCCTTCTTCATCAATGCGCACTATTTCCCCGGTCACCAAATCGCCTCTGCGGTACTCCCTCGGCGAGAATGCCGACTCGGGGAGTTCCGACATATCGGTGACTGCGTACGGGTCCTGGGCTACCATCTGTTATGTTGCTCCTTACACTTGCTGGGCAGAATCGTTGAGACAAGGCCACCAGCGGCACATAGGCTGCAATGGCACTTCGGTTAACTTACAATTCGCCTGCCTAATAATACTTATAATGGTATCAAATTGCAACCGCGAACGCGAGGGTGCCTGAGAATTCTGCGCGCGGGTTGGTTCCGCTGCTTATGGACAACCTATCGGATGCAGTGCTAACATTTTTTGGGTGAATTTTTAGCAACCAATAACCACGGCAGGAATTGGCGCGGTACGCCGATTCCGGTGGGTACATTCGGGACGACGCTATGACTCAACCTGCCAATGCCATACCCCGCGCTTACGACGCGGGAGCCGTGGAACGACGTATCTATAAGAACTGGTGGGACTCGGGCTACTTTGAGCCCCGCTCCGACCTTTCACGCCAATCATTTTGCATCGTAATGCCTCCGCCCAACGTTACGGGCGAGTTGCACCTAGGCCACGCGCTGACGGCCAGCTTGCAGGATGCCCTCACGCGGTGGCGCCGTATGCGCGGTGACCAGACGTTGTGGCTACCCGGCAAGGACCATGCCGGCATTGCCACCCAATGGGTGGTTGAACGCATGCTGGCGGAGGAAGGAACCAACCGGCACGAATTGGGCCGTGAGGCGTTTGAACTACGGGTTTGGGAGTGGGTGGAACGCTATGGCAATACTATCGACGAACAGCACCGTCGCCTGGGCGCTTCATGCGACTGGTCCCGTCTCCGGTTCACCCTGGATCCTGGGCCGGTACGCGCGGTCCGCACCACCTTCGTCAATCTCTTCAACAAGGGCCTGATCTACCGCCACGAGCGTATCATCAACTGGTGCCCAAGGTGCGCGACCGCGCTGTCCGACCTGGAAGTTGACTACGAGGAACGGGACGGCAAGCTGTACCACATCCGCTATCCGCTGGCTGATAATCCGGACCAATACGTAACGGTCGCCACCACCCGCCCGGAATCAATGCTGGGAGACACCGGCGTTGCAGTCCACCCGGACGACGAGCGTTATCAGGGTCGGATCGGCAAGATGGCAGTCTTGCCCATAGTGGGCCGCGAAATACCTGTGGTCGGTGATTCTGCTATCGAGATGGAGTTCGGGACCGGGGCTCTCAAGGTCACGCCGGGGCACGACGTGGTGGACTTTGAGATCGGAGAGCGACACAGCCTACCCATAGTGAACGTCATCGGGTTCGACGGGTGCATGACCGAAGCAGCCGGCCCGACCTATGCGGGGATGGAGCGGTTCGCCGCTCGGGCCGCCGTCGCCGACGAACTGGATAGTCTCGGTCTTCTTGAACGCGTTGAGGACTACCATCACTCCGTTGGGCAGTGCCAGCGTTGCAGCGAGGTGGTCGAACCCCTGGTCAGCCTGCAATGGTTCCTGAACGTCGGTCAGCACACGGACCCCCAAAGCATCGCCGGCCGCGCCCACGCTGTTGTGGCCAACGGCGATATCGAAATCGTCCCTGAGCGGTTCACGCGGGTTTACTTGAACTGGCTGGAAAACATCCGGGACTGGTGCATCAGTCGCCAGCTGTGGTGGGGGCACCGCATCCCCGTATGGTACTGCGCCGATTGTGGCGCATACGCCGCTCACATCGAAGATCCCACAACATGCCAGGCTTGTGGCAGCGCGAACATCAACCAGGAGAGCGACGTTCTAGATACCTGGTTCAGCAGCGGGTTGTGGCCCCATTCCACGCTGGGATGGCCGGACGGGGATTCCGACGACCTGGGGGATTTCTATCCTAACTCGGTTATGGAAACCGGCTACGACATCCTGTTCTTCTGGGTGGCCCGCATGATCATGCTGGGCATCGAAAACACCGGCCAGGTGCCTTTCCGGTCCGTTTACCTGCACGGTATGGTGCTGGACGCCGAAGGCCAGAAGATGAGCAAGACCCGAGGCAACACCCTGGACCCCCTCGATCTGCTGGAGCAGTACGGCACGGATGCCCTCCGCTTCGCATTGACTACGGGAACTGCTCCCGGGAACAACCTCCGCTTGAGCAACGAAAAGCTGGAGTCGGCGCGCAACTTCGCCAACAAGATCTGGAACGCCGCCCGTTTCGTAGTCACCACGGTTGAAGGCAGGGATGACCTGGACGGTTGGTACGACCCGATAACTCCAGAACATCGGGAAGATCGTTGGATAGTTGGACGTTTGGATGCTCTTACGGTATCCGTGAACGAATCCCTGACGCAATTCGAGCTGGGAGAGGCGCAGCAGAAGCTCCATGATTTCGTGTGGAACGATTTCTGCGACTGGTATATCGAGATGGCCAAGGTCAGGCTCCGCGAAGGCGATTCCGGCGCCGCTGTGACGTTGGTGCATGTGCTGGAGCGTTCGTTGCGCCTGCTGCATCCCTTTATGCCGTTCGTAACCGAGGAAATCTGGCAGAACTTGACCTCCCGCGTACCGGCGCCGGCTGCCGGCCTGCACGAGTCAATCATGATTGCGGAATACCCACAGGCGCAAACGGTTCGCTCGGCGCCCGATGCCGAGTCCGAAATGGATGTGGTGATGCAAACCATCCGCGCCATACGCAACATGCGCGCCCAGCTGCGGATTCCGGCAGCCCAAAAACTGGAAGCGTCAATTGAATCCGACGCCATTCGTAACGTCGTAGAAGGGGAACGCGCAGCCATCAGCGTACTGGCGCGGGTAGAACCCCTGCGGGTTCTGGACAGCGGCCAAGCCGAGGGCGAGGTCGGCGTCAGTCTGGTGGTCAATCCACTGGTGGTGCGCCTGCCACTTCACGGGATCGTTGACTTGGACGCCGAATCTCAACGCCTGGACCAGGAACTGGAATCTACGCGCCGCAATCAGCAGCGGGTGGAGCAGTTGCTTTCCAACGCCAATTTTGTTTCCAAAGCCCGGCCCGAGGTGGTCGAAAAAGAACGCGACAGGCTGCGCAGCCTAACCGAACAAAGAGAGCGGATCGAGGACATCATCGCCCAGCTGGCCGCCTGACCTCGGATTTGCCATAATCCGCACGTCAATCACCGGGCATTACTGAATAAGATTTGGCAAAGTCTAAAAATATACAGTCGTTTCGCGCTAACAGGAGCCCTTCGATGAGACTTACGAATATTCCACTTATCGTGTGTATTTTGGCCGGCGGCTTGATGCTCGGCGCAGTAGCGAGTTGCTTCGGCGGCGGCGAAGAGGAAGAACCCACACCGGACATCCAGAAGACCATCGACGCCGCGGTGGCCGCGGCAACGCCGACGGAAACGCCCACCCCTGAACCTACTGCAACGCCAGTCCCTACCGAGGCTCCGACACCGAACATCGCGCAAACCGTCGCTGCGGCTATCGCGGCCGCCACTCCCCCAACCGCCGTCCCGCCGACCGCCGTCCCGCCGACCGCCGTCCCGCCGACCGCCGCACCTGAGCCAACGCCCGCGCCCACCGATACGCCGGTTCCTACCAATACGCCAGTGCCGACGCCCACTGCGACACCGGTACCGGAATCCAGCGGTCCCCCGTGCATCATCGCCGGCGAGGTCAGGATCGGCGGCTCCGTCCCGCGGGCGGGCACCACGGTATTCGCCCGCAGCCAGACGGGCAACATAGTCGTGGAAGCGGAAACCAATCCCAACGGGCGGTACGTCTTGACCATAACCCATTTCGACCTGGTGTTTGACCTGTTCGTGGGAAGCAGCGATTCCGGTCAGAATACGCCGGTCACCTCCCGCGGGTGCCGCGAAATCAAAAACCTGAACATCCGATAGCGGGCGGCGAAAACATGACCATAGATTCCGCGCTGGGCATCATCGGCTATCCCATCGGGCATTCGATCTCCCCAGTATTTCAGCAGGCCGCCCTCGACGACCTCAAGATTGACGCGGAATACCGGCCTTATGAAGTAACCCCAGACGATGTGCCGCGATTCGTTGATTCCCTTCGGGCGGAACCGGTTCGTGGCATCAACGTCACCGTTCCGCACAAAGAGACGGTGATGGACCACCTGGAAGAGATCGACGAGTGGGCATCCGAAGCTGGGGCAGTCAACACTATCGTTAACCGGAGCGGTCGTCTTACGGGTTACAACACCGATGGCTACGGATTTCTGCGTGCTCTGCGCGAATCCGGCGGGTTGGAACCGGCGGGCAAAAACGCTCTGATACTGGGCGCCGGCGGCTCGGCACGGGGCGTGGTGCAAGCGCTCCTCCGCGCGGGAATCGGATCGCTGGTCATCGCCAACCGTACGCTGGCCCGCGCCGAGTCCCTCGCCGAACTGGCCCGATCCGGGGGTGCGAAAACTGATGCAATATCGCTCGAGTCTGACCGGATCCACGAGGCTGCTGGCTCAGCAGAAGTAATCGTGAACTGCACCTCCCTGGGTATGACTCACGGGCCTGACGAAGCCGCCTCACCACTGCGGGCGATGCACATCCCGCCGACTGCCCTGGTCTATGACCTGGTGTATAATCCCACACTGACCCCGTTGCTCAGAGAAGCGGAGCAGGCCGGCGCAAAAACCCTCGGCGGAATCAGTATGTTGGTGTACCAGGGCGCGGCATCTTTCGAGATATGGTTGCAGAGGCCGGCCCCAGTCGCTGTGATGATGAACGCCGCGATGGACGCGATGCGAAAACGGGAAGGCGGGAATCCAGCATTCCAATAAGGAGACACAGCCTCAAATGATACGATGGTTCACGGCCGGCGAGTCCCACGGACAGGGGTTGATGATAATAGTGGAAGGAGTTCCCGCCTACCTGCCGCTGGATGAAGCCTTCATCGCCCACCACCTGGCACGCCGTCAGCGCGGCTATGGGCGGGGTGGGCGCCAGCAGATCGAGCGAGATCATGCCCACATACAAACCGGAGTCCGCCACGGTTACACCCTGGGCAGCCCCATCGGTATGCTCCTCGAAAACCGCGACTGGGTGAACTGGCAGGAGGCCATGGCGGTGGAGTACGTGGAAAACCCATCGCAAGAGGGACGGAACGCGCGTGTGACCCGCATCCGTCCCGGCCACGCCGACCTCCCCGGCGCAATGAAGTACGGCTTCCACGACGTGCGCAATTCCTTGGAACGCGCCTCGGCCCGGGAGACCGCCGGCCGGGTCGCCGCAGGAGCCGTGGCCATGCGCCTGCTGGAAGAGTTTGGCATCGCGCTCCACAGCCACGTCGTATCCATCGGGCGCGTCCACGCCAACCCGCCGGAGCACGAGTCCATCAATTGGGACGAGGTTGAGGAATCGCCGGTCCACTGCGCCGATGCCGATGCCGCCGTCAAGATGATGGCCGAGGTGGACGCGGCGCGAGAGGTTGGCGACACTGTGGGCGGCACTGTTGAAGTGATCGCTGAAAACGTGCCCATCGGCTTGGGATCCCACGTCCACTGGGACCGCAAGATCGACGCGAAAATTGCCCAGGCATTGATGAGCATTAACGCTGTCAAGGCAGTCAGCATCGGCCCCGGCTGGGACCTGATGGATGCTTGGGGTTCTGAGTTCCAGGACGTGATTGACCCGGTCACCGACCCCGACCGGCCCTGGCAGCGCAGGACCAACCGCGCCGGCGGCACCGAGGGCGGTATGACGAGCGGCCCTCCGCTGGTAGCCAGGTTCGTCATCAAGCCCATCGCTACCCTTCATAACCCGCTCCCGTCAGTTGACTTGGATACCGGCGAACCGGTGCAGGCTCATTTCGAGCGCAGCGACGTCTGCCAGGCGCCCCCGGCTGGCGTCATCGGTGAAGCGATGATGGCCCTGGTGCTGGCCGACGCTTTCATGGAAAAATTTGGCGGCGACAGCATACCCGAAACCCGCCGCAACTTCGAAGGCTACCAGGCAACCGTAGGCCCGCGTCTGCGTTACAGCTAACCTCTCCCCCGCTCATACTGAGCCTGTCGAAGTATCGCCACTCCTTACTACCACCGTCACTCCAGCTTTATTTACCCGTCATCCCGGCTTTATTTGCCTGTCATTGCGGCGGAAGCCGGAATCCAGTGTGCTTGTGAGGAGAACCGCCAATGTCCTGGCTAACCACCCTCATCCGCCGCATAAGTCGCCACCAGCAAACTCCCGAAGGTGCCCTCCACGTTGACACCGAGCGATCCCGCCGCCGGCGAGAGTTGGCCCGTTCCGAGAATCAGGCCGGCCACAACCTCACGGTCCAAACCACCATCGACATGGCCCGCACCCAGACGTGGACCGGCGGCGGGTAGGTGCCCGTCCTACCCGATCCATTCAGAAAGCCGCCGAATGGCGGTTTTCGTATAACTTAATTGATGATACCCGTTCGCCCTCATATCCTGCTTACCGGTGCAACCGGTTACGTCGGCGGCCGCCTGCTCAAACTGCTGGAGGCCGACGGGCACAGAATAAGGTGCCTGGCCAGGCGTCCGGGCAACCTGACTGGCAAAGTCGCTGATGGCACCGAAATTGTCCAAGGTGACCTCCACGACTTGGATTCCCTGCGCAGTGCGATGCGCGGTATTGACGTGGCCTATTTCCTCGTTCACTCCCTGGGATCCGGAAAGGATTTTGAAGCCGAAGAAGCAGCCGCAGCTCGAAACTTCGCGACCGCGGCCCGGGGCGCCGGCGTCCGTCGCATCATATACCTCGGCGGCCTCGGAGCGCCCACTCCCGACGCATCGCCTCATCTACGCAGCCGTTGGCGCGTAGGCGACATCCTCCGGGATTCGGGCGTGGACGTCATCGAGTTTCGCGCGTCTGTCGTGATCGGTTCCGGCAGCGTTTCTTTCGAGATGATCCGCGCTTTGGTCGAGCGCCTTCCCGTGATGATCACGCCGCGATGGGTATCGGTTTCTGCGCAACCTATCGCGGTCGAAGATCTTCTCCAGTATTTGCACGAGTCATTGACCATCGCCATCAATGGCAACCGCATATTCGAGATCGGCGGCGCGGACGTAGTGTCCTACGGTGGATTAATGCGAGAGTACGCCCGGCAGCGAGGTCTGCGCCGCAGAATGATTGCTGTGCCGGTGCTGACACCGCGCCTGTCGAGCCTGTGGTTGGGGCTGGTGACGCCCGTGTACGCCCGCATCGGGCGCAAACTGATCGACAGCCTGAAACATGCCAGCATCGTGCAAACGCCGGTACCTGACGACGTGTTCCGCATTCAACCTGCCGGAGTCTCGGAGGCGATAGGGAACGCGATGCACAACGAGGACCGCGCGTTCGCCGAAACGCGCTGGTCTGATGCTCTGTCCTCATCGGGCCTTCCGCAGGCCGGCGGTTCGGTCCGTCTCGGCTCGCGCTTGGTGGATACGCGCACCGTGTCCGTTGCAGCGACGCCTGATGCTGCGTTTGAGCCCATCGAAAAGATTGGCGGAGAGACCGGCTGGTATTTCGCCAATTATCTCTGGCGGATTCGCGGGTTCATGGATCTTTTGACTGGAGGCGTGGGTGTTCGCCGCGGCCGGCGCGATCCTGTAAGTTTACAGATTGGCGATACCGTGGACTGGTGGCGGGTCGAGAGCTATGAGCCGGGGCGCCGGGTCAAGCTGCTTGCGGAAATGCGCTTGCCGGGACGCGCCTGGTTGGAATTCGAGGTGTCGCCTGGCGAATCAGGTTCAACGATCCGGCAAACCGCCGAATTCGACCCGGTGGGCTTGGCTGGCCTAATATACTGGTACAGTCTTTGGCCGCTGCACGCCTGCGTTTTCCGAGGGATGATCCGCGGCATCGCCCGGGCAACGACCGACACTCATAAGGACTAGCTTCTGCTGACGTTTTGAATTTTACTCGTCATTCCGGCGAAAGCCGGAATCCAGAGATTGCGATAAGCGGGAACGCGGAAGATGACTTGCCATTTCGACCGCCCGATTGCCGCTTTCATGGGAATCCCGGTGAAATGTCAACACGGACTAGAGTAGCTATCCAGATTCCTATAGAGGCAAGATAATGAAATACGGCGTGACCCTGCTGCCCACCTCCTACCATTCCTTCCGTGAGCACGTCCGCCTCACCGAGTCGCTGGGGTACGACTACATCGGCGTCGCCGACTCCCAATCGCTGTTCCGGGAGCTGATGGTTTCGTTGACGGTGGCGGCCATGGAAACGGAACGGGTACACTTGGGACCGTCGGTTTCCAACCCCTTGACCCGCCATCCGGCAGTGATGGCGTCGGCCATCGCGTCGTTGCAGGAATTGTCTGGTGGGCGGGCTTTTATGGGCATCGGCACCGGCGACTCCGCCATCCTGAACCTGGGATTGCGGCCGGCGCGGTTGGCAACGGTGCGCGAGTACGTCACCGCGCTGCGCTCGTTTATGTCCGGCGAGTCAGCCTATTATCGTGGCCGCGAGGGACACGTGCGCTGGAGCAGTGATCCCGCGCCCATAATGATGTCCGCCGAGGGGCCACGCACGTTGCGCATCGCCGGGGAGATCGCCGACCGCGCCATGATTCACACCGGTTTGACACCGGAGATATTGGAGGACACTGTCGCCCATGTGCGGGCCGGCGAGTGGAACGCGGGCAAACCCCTGGGCTCTACCGAGATCTGGGCACTCGCCAAGTGCAACATTGATGACGACCATGATGCGGCCATCGACGAGATTAAGATGGCCCTGTCGGCCAGCGCGCACCACGCCTTTCGCTTCACGCTGGAGGGCAAGCACATCCCCGAGGAGTTGCACGAGGCAATGATGGCCATTCAGGGCGAATACGTGCCGGCAGAGCACGAACAGGTCGGAGACACCCGCAACGCCGCCATCAGCGACGAATTCGGCGTCACGGATTACCTCGCGGACCGGTTTGCCGTGGTGGGCACGCCGGAGGAATGTCGAGCCAAGGTTTCGCAGATCGCATCGTCCGGCGTGGACGTGTTGCAAATCATGGCCGTCAGCCACGACCCCAGCGACATCATCCGCCGGTTCGGCGAGGAAGTCATCGCCCATATATCTTGAGCCCGACCTTCTGCCATATAAGAGGGTGTCTAGTATCTCCCTCTCCCCTGGCCGGAGAGGGTTGGGGTGAGGGGGGTGCTCACAGTTTCATCTACCGCCAATCCCAAACCAAAATCCCCTGCATCCCGTTCATCCCGTTCATCCATGTAAATATCTCCCGGCAATGATGACACTCCGCCCCTTGCTCCAATACGCACCCACGTTCTATCCTACATACGTCAGGTTCCCCAACCGGTGCTCGAGAACCGCGCGGGGTCGCCGCATCGCTAGCAGCGGCGTCTCACCAAACTACTCAATCTAGCGAGGTGTCAATTAGGTTCGGGTCGCTCAACGGCCTGTCGGTACCAAACAGCAGAATCGGTTCCCCTGGGGCCTAGGATCGTCTTATTCAGCGATTACGCTCCCGGAACCCGGCGGGTGTCACCACCGCACCGTGCCGCATAGCTACGGCTCATCGAGTCGGAGAACTGCGGGTACACGGAACCTTAGGACTCCAACTCTCTGCGCAAGCAAAAACAGTGTTGGCCGTGCTCCGACACGCAACCCGAACCACCAACCTGACGCCGAAATCCGAAACCCTCAAACCCACGCCACCAAAAGGAGGAAACCACCGGCCCTAACATCCACGAACTGCCCTGAAAAAAGGGCTTCCGAAAACCCCACTCGCCAAAAATGAGTAGGGGCGACCCATGGGCCGCCCCTGCGCGCACGGACTAGTGCTGTAACTAGGGGAACAGGATCTCCCCGGTTTCCGCATCCTCCACTGTGATGGCGGTCACAGGGCAGTTTTCAGCGGCTTCGATGATGGTCTCTTCAGGGTCGCCGGCCGGGTCCTTGACGTAGGACTGCCGGTCATCGTTGAGGCCAAAGGTGTTCTCTGCGAAGGTCTCGCACATGGCGTTGCCCACGCAAACGTTGTAGTCCACGGTGATTTTCAGCTGTCGGGCCATTGGGATATCCTCCTCGTGGTTTGGGGTCAGCGCGTTAGTAATGGTGGTCAGCTGCGGCGGCTTTTGGGGTTTGATGCTATTGCATGCTGACGGGGAGATTTAACAGTGTTCGCTGTCCTACGCTGGGCAGGTATTCCAGCTGGTCGGGGTCGGTCTCCAATTCAAAGCCCTCGAACCGACGGGCCAACTCGGCAAACGCCTCTTGTCCTTCCAGGCGAGCCAGCGTCGCCCCCAGGCAGTGATGCACGCCGCTGCCAAAGGCGACGTGGGGATTAGGATCGCGGGTTATGTCCATCCCGTCGGGATTATCGAACATATCGGGATCCCGATTCGCCGACGAAATGACCCAACGCACCCGGTCGTCCTTGCTCACCGTTTGCCCGTCGCCCATGTCAACGTCCTGCGTCGCCACGCGCTGTATCGACTTCAGCGGCGAGTCGTAGCGCAACACTTCTTCGACGGCCCCAACAATGCGTCCGTCCGGATCGGTGCGCAGCAGGTCGAACTGGTCCGCGTGTTGGGCAAACGCGAGCACTCCGTTTGAAATCAGGTCGTTCGTCGTCTCATGTCCTGCCACCAAAAGGAGAAGCGCGTTGGCCAACACTTCGTCGCGGGTGTACGCCCCCATGATCTCGCCCTTGCAGATCACGGACAGCAGGTCGTCCCCCGGATCCCGAACCCGTTCTGCCACTATGGGCGCAAGGTATTCCGTAACCGCCTGCACGCCGGCGGCATAGTCACGGATACGGTTGGGGTCGTCGCCGTCGAATCCACACATCTGCCGGCACAGTTCCTTGACGAAAGCGCGGTCGGTGGGCGGTATATCCATCAGGCCGGCAATGATGCTGTAGGTGAGCGGCGTGGCGAAATCGTTCATCACGTCCATGCGGCCCGCTCCCTGCAATTCGTCCAGTAGGTCGTTCACGGTCTGCCGTACCAGCGGTCGCCAGGTTTCCATGGCCTTTGGAGTAAAGTAGCCATGGACGACCTTGCGCTTTTCCTTATGCTTGGCGCCGTCGTTCTGGGTAAAACGGGCGGCCATCCACTGCCGCACCGCGGCAAACAACTCCATGTCCTCTTCGGGAATGGTGGGCGACGGCGGCTTGTTGTCGCGCAAGGCGACTTCGGACGAAAAGTATTCGGGGTGCCTCGCCGTCCACACTAGCCGTTCGTAGCTGGTCACCACCCACATCTGGTACTGGTCGTTCCAGTGGACCGGGGCCTCCGACCGCAAGGTTCCAAAGTAGCCGTAGGGATCGCGAATCGCGTCGGGCGCAAAGAGGTCATCGTGGACATTTCGAAGCATGGCAGAACCCCGCTCAAGGTCGGCAAGTGCGCCGTAAAATTATCACAAGCGATGCAACAATTCAAACGGAAAAACCCCGGACAAGCGAAGGCCCACCACTCATAAGAGCGGTGGGCCGGCCGCCGTTCTGATTGCCGGAAAGTCTACTTGGCGCTCGTCACAGAAACGGGAAGCGATTCCACGGCGCGGAAGGTCAGCACGCGGTCATACTGCACGTCCTCCACCGGAATTTCCAGCTCCACCTTGTCGAACCGGTTGGCCAGGTTTCGGAAAATTTCCTGGCCTTCCAGGCGGGCCAGCGTCGCCCCCAGGCAGTGGTGGATGCCGCTGCCGAAGGCCACGTGCTGGTTCGGGTAGCGCTCGATGTCGAAGTCATCGGCCCGGTCAAACACCTTGGGGTCACGGTTGGCGCCGGGGATGAACCAGCGTACCCGATCATTCTTGTTGATCTGCTGACCATTCAACTCAATGTCGTCCATCGCAATGCGCTGGATGGAACGAACCGGCGAGTCGTAGCGCAGGGCTTCTTCGGTGGCACGCACCGTTTTGCCCTCCGGGTCCGACTTAAGGATGGCCCACTGGTCGGGGTGCTGGGTGAACGCCAGCGTGCCGTTGCAGATCAGGTTGATGGTCGTTTCATGCCCCGCGGACAGCAGCAGCATAATGTTGTTGATGGTCATCTCGCGGTTGAACACGCCCTTCCGCTCACCCTCGCACACCACCTGCATCAGGTCCAGCGAGTCGAACTTCTCAGGATTCTGCATCCGGTCCTCGACCATCGGGGCAATGAAATCCTGTAGGTTCTGCACGGCCTGGCTCAGAGGCTTCATCCGGTCGGGCCCCTCGCGGTTGAGGAATCGCAGGTCCTTGGCCAGCTCCCGCAGCCGCGGCCGCTCGCTGTCCGGAATGCCCAGCATCCGGGCGATCACCAACAGGGGCAGCGGAGTGGCCAGGTCGGCCATCACGTCCATGCGGCCCTTCTCTTCCACCGCGTCCAGCAGTTCATCGATGGCGGACTGCACCAGCGGGCGCCACATCTCGATGCTCTTGGGCGTAAAGTAACCGTGCATTACGCGGCGCATATCTACGTGGTCGGATCCACTCATCTCGGGGTTGTAGCGCCGCTGGTCGTGCTGGATGAAACGGGAAACCTGCCACTTCTTGATGAAGTTGTACAGTTCCATGTCGTCTTCGTCGATAGCAGGATTCGGCGGCTTCGTGTCCCGCGCGTACACGCTGGACGAGAAGGCCTCAGGGTGGCGAGTTACCCACACCAAGTGCTCCCACGAGGTGATCATCCAGACATCAAGCGCCTCGTTGTAATACACGGGCTGGTGCTCTCGCAGCCGATTGTAGAAGTCATACGGTTTGTAGATGGCTTCCAGCGAAAACGGATTGTCGTTGAAGGTGCTGACCATTGGTTGAAACCTCCGGTTGTCAGGTATTTCTCGGCCGGACAGTCACACGCCAGCCGCTACAGATTGCCGAATTATAACCGATTTTCAACCGGCGTACAGCGCAATAGGGGCAGGATTGACTCCTGCCCCTACGGTTCGCGCCGATTGTCGAATCGAATGTCTAGCGGGCGTTGGTCACCGTAACCGGCAGCCTTTCCAGGGCGCGCAGCCCAATCAACTGGTCGTATTCCAGCTCCTCGATCGGCACTTCCAGTTCCAGGCTGTCGAAACGGTTGGCCAGGTTGCGGAAAATCTCCTGCCCTTCCAGCCGGGCCAGGGTCGCGCCGAGGCAGTGGTGGACGCCGCTGCCGAACGCCACGTGCTGGTTGGGGTAACGCTCAATGTCGAAATCATCAGCGCGGTCGAACACCTTGGGGTCACGGTTTGCGCCGGAAATGAACCAGCGGACCCGGTCGTTCTTGTGGATTGTCTGGCCGTTGAGGTCAATGTCGTCCAGCGCGATGCGCTGGATGGACTTCACCGGGGAGTCGTAGCGCAGGCACTCCTCGGTGGCCCGCACCGTCTTGCCTTCGGGGTCGGCCTTCAGATTCGCCCACTGATCCGGGTGCTGGGTGAACGCCAGAGTGCCGTTGCATATCAAGTTGATGGTGGTCTCGTGGCCGGCGGACAACAGCAGCATCACGTTGTTGACCACCTGGTCACGGTCGAAAATGCCCTGTCGCTCGCCTTCCGCTACCACGGAAATCAGGTCGTCCCTGGGATTGTCTACCCGTTCTGCTACCAGCGGACCCAAATAGTCCTGAAGATTCTGCACCGATTCAGACAGTGGCCCCATCCGGTCGGGGCCGGTCCGATTCAGATGCCGCAGATCCTTCGCCAGCTTGCGCATGATGGGGCGGTCGCTGTCGGGAATGCCCAGCATCCGGGCGATCACCAGCAAAGGCAGCGGCGTGGCCAGGTCGGCCATCACGTCCATGCGGCCTTTCTCCTGCACCGCGTCCAGCAATTCGTCGATGGCAGACTGCACCAGCGGACGCCACATCTCCATCGACTTGGGAGTGAAGTACCCGTGCATCACCCGACGCATGTCCACATGGTCCGGGCCTGAGATTCCCGGGTTATAGCGTCTTTGGTCATGCTGAATGAAGCGGGAAACCTGCCAATTCTTGATGAAGTTGTAGATTTCCATGTCGTCTTCATCGATGGGCGGGTTCGGTGGCCGCACGTCCCTGGCGAATACGCTGGACGAGAATACTTCGGGATGCCGGGTCACCCACACCAGATGCTCCCAAGAGGTGACCATCCACACCTCGTACTGCTCGTTGTAGTGGACTGGCTCCCAGTCTCGCAGACGGGCAAAGAAATCGTAGGGCTGGTACATCGCCTCCAGGGAGAAGGGGTCGTCGTTGATGGTGCTTACCATGGCTGCAACCTCCTGGTCTAAGAGTTTACGTCAGACATTCAGTCATCTATAACGGGTTTCGGATTTTACGATTATAACTAACGCGATACACGTCGTATAGTCCTTGATTGATTCCCTAATCGTTCAATGTGAAATAAAACAGGGGCGGGCTTATCACCCGCCCCGTGCCGTGGGCTTGCTTTCGACTGCGGTGTTACGACAGGTTCACCGGCAGCGTCTCCAGCGTGCGGAACGTGATGCTGGAAGTGTAAGTCAAATCCTCGGGGTTGGCGTTCATGTTGAGGTTGGGGAACCGCTCGGCAATCGCCTTGAACGCTTCCTGACCTTCCAGGCGCGCCAACGTGGCGCCCAAGCAGTGGTGGATGCCGCTGCCGAAGGCGACGTGGGGGTTCGGGTAGCGCTCGATGTCAAAGTCATCAGGGCGGTCAAACACCTCAGGATCGCGGTTGGCGGAGGTTACGAACCAACGCATCCGCTCGTCCTTCTGAATAGTCTTGCCGCCAAGCTCCACATCCTCGCCGGCGATGCGAGTGATGGACTTGACCGGCGCGTCGTACCGCAAACACTCCTCGGTGGCGCGGATCATCTTACCTGCGGGGTCGGTCTTGAACAGCTCCCACTGGTCGGGATGCGTCATGAACGCGCGAGTTCCGTTGCAGATCAGGTTGATGGTTGTCTCGTGGCCGGCCAGGAGCAGGAGGATAGCATTGGCGACCACCTGTTCCTCATCCATGATCTGCTTGCCGGCGGCGTTAGTCATCCGCGCGGCGTCGGTCATCCTATCCAGCAGGTCGCCGTTGGGGTTCTTGAGCCGCTCCTTGACCATGGGGCGCAGGTAGTCCTGCAACTCGGTAATGCCTTCGGACAGCGGTTGCATCCGGTCGGCGTTCCCCCGTCCGATGAACAGCAACTTCTCCGCCAGCGAACGGATGAATTGCCTGTCGTAGGTCTCAATGCCCATCATGGCGGCGATAACCAGCAGGGGCAACGGAGTCGCGTAATCTCGCATCACGTCCATGTGGCCGCGATCTTCCGCCTCGTCCAACAGTTGCTTGATGGCAGACTGCACCAGCGGCCGCCACAGCTCCATGGCCTTGGGGGTGAAGTAGCCGTGAATGACCTTGCGCATGTCGGTGTGGTCGGGTCCGCCGTGCTCGCGGATCTCTTCGTGGTCGCTGACCGCCCGGCGGTCGGTCTGGATGAACCATTGGCTGAAGAAGTTCCGCACGTCCTCGTACAAGCCCATGTCAGACTCGTCAATCGAGGGATACGGGGGCAGTGGGTCCCGGTGGAACACTTCCGACGAAAATGCCTCAGGTCGGCGGGTCACCCAAACCAGATCCTTGTACTTGGTGATGACCCAAAGCTTGTATGGATCGTTCCAGTGGACCGGGTCTTCTTCCCGCATCCGCCCGAAATAGGTATAAGGGTCTTGGATGACCTCAGGCGAAAACAGGTTTTCGTTGAACGTGGTAACCATATAGCTCCTCCCGTTACTTTCACGGCAGACCGCACCGCTGGAACATCTAACCAACGGCGTTTATCACGACTTTTCAGAATTTTAGCAATCACCCCGTTTCCGGTCAATCTCAAACAGATTTATATTGCACGTATGGTTGCATTCCCAAAACAAATACCGTTCGGCGGCGAAATTCGTAACTGAGTGTAGCAACGCATTCGCTTGCTATAATCCAGCCGGAACGTCAAAGGCCACTATCTCAGGAGAATAGCCATGAGCGCGACCCAACCCCCAACCGATAGCATCGGTATCATCCTGGCGGCGGGACAGGGTAGCCGCATGCGCTCGCGGATTCCCAAACCGCTCCACAAGGCAGCCGGTAGGGAGCTCATCAGTTACCCGTTGAACCTGTTTACCGAATGCGGCATTCAAAATATCATGGTGGTCGTCTCACCGGACAATCTGGCCAGCATCGCAGCCGTAGCTGGCGACGGTGTTCAGTGCGTCGTCCAGCCCACCGCAGAGGGAACCGCGGATGCCGTAGCCTGCGGTTTACGCGCGTTGCGGGAGCCGCCCATGATGGTGATGGTGATGGCGGCGGATACTCCATTGGTACGGTCTAAATCCGCTTTGCGGTTGATAGACGATCATATGTCCAGTCCCGGCCGACGAATGACCATTCTCACTGCTACCGACGTGTTTGCCCCGGATCTCGGCCGGATCAAGCGCGCTACTGCCGTCGATTCCAGTTCCGCAGGTCCGGTCTCGGCCATTGTCGAGGCTCGCGACCGCAACGACGATTCTGCCTCCCTCCAACCGGCGGAGGTTAATACCGGAGTGTACTGTTTCGATGGACGGTGGTTGTCCGAAAATCTTGGCACCATAGCCAGGGCCACATCCGGTGAGTTTTACCTCACCGCCTTGGCTGAGATGGCTGCCCTGGCTGGCGACGAGGTGGTTGCGGCGCCATTCGCACTGGGCGACGAGGCTATGGGAGTGAATGATAGACAACAACTGTCGGCCGTTTCCACGGTGTTGCAGGACCGCATCAATTCGCATTGGATGCTGGACGGCGTCACCATCATCGATCCTGCCACTACCTATATTGATGCCGACGTAGAGATAGGCATCGATACTGTGATCCGGCCCAACACCATGTTGTCCGGAAGAACCGTCATCGGCGAAGAATGTGAGATTGGCCCGAATTCGGTGATCCTTGATTCAACCGTTGCAGACCGATGCAGAATTGTCGCCTCCACAATCGAAGAATCCGCAATACACGCCGACGTGAGCATCGGGCCTTACAGCCACCTGCGCCCCCAATCCATGATCGAAAAGGGCGTCCACCTCGGGAACTACGTGGAGGTTAAAAACAGTCGAATCGGTTCCGCTTCCGCGGCAGGACACTTCTGCTACCTGGGGGATGCCGACGTCGGAGCCGGCGTGAACATCGGCGCCGGTACGATCACCTGCAACTATGACGGGGTTTCAAAGCACCAGACGACCGTGGGAGAAGGAGCATTCATCGGCTGCGACACCATGCTGATCGCTCCGGTGACCGTTGGGGCCGCAGCCCTGACCGGCGCCGGATCCGTGGTCAATCGAGACGTGCCGACCGCTGGACGAGTCGCCGGGGTTCCTGCTAGACTGCTACCATCGCAAACCGGGGAGTGATATTGACCCGCTTCGGTCCGTTACTTTCGTAGTCTAGTCGATTGTATCGGCAAAGGGCCACTACTTTGGATACTGATAGTAGCTTACCTCCGTTATTGTTCCTCGCCGCCTCTCTGCTGGCTTTTGGTTGGGTCAGCATAGCGGTGGCCGCGCGCAGACGGCGACTTGGGCTGATCGCCTTGCTTGGCTACTCGCCTTCTCCGGGTCTGGGCGCATTGCGAGTGTTATCCGCCGGGATAGCGGGCGTTTCGCTCGGTACGCTGATGTTCGGGCTGATCCCTGCCCTCTCCACCGTGCTGATCCTGCTGATAGCTGTAGGCGCAACCGCCGCAATCCTGGTTGCCATACAGGGGATGACCGATCTCTGGACCTCCCTATACCCGAACTGGGCTCGCCGTGTGGCCCGGCCGCGCCAGTGGTTCTCCCGACGAAGGACGCTGACGGCCAACGGCGTGGGAACCACCTATGGTTCGGACGACAGCGCCACTGCCGCGACCGGCCAGGCTGGCATTACCAGCACCGACAGCGAACCCCATCTGGACACCGACCCACTCACCGCGGATGAAATCCTGAATCTGGACCAGAACGACATCGACATGGTGCGTTCCATCAGTCGCATGGACGATCGGGACGTTCTGGACATCATGGTGCCACGATTGGACATGGACGCGGTGGCGTCAACTTGTTCCCTGGATGAAGTGGTGGCAAAGTTCATGTCCACCAAGCACACGCGATTGCCGGTTTATCGCAACACCATGGACGACATCGTAGGCATTGTCCATGTCAGCGACATCCTGCCGGCCTTGGCTTCCGGGAAGACGACAACTCCGTGGGACAACCTGGTGCGCGAACCGGAGTTCGTCGCCGAAAACATGGCCGTGGACGACCTGCTCAACCTCATGCGTAGCAAATCGCTGCAAATGGCCATAGTGGTTGACGAGTACGGCGGAGTGGAAGGTCTGGTAACCCTTGAGGATGTGTTAGAGGAGATCGTCGGCGAGATTGACGACGAGTTCGCGGTGAGCGAGCCGGACGCGCCCGCGATGGCCGATGACGGTTCATGGACTTTGAACGCCACCATGCCAGTAGAAGAGGTCAGCCGAATAGTCGGCGTGCAACTCAACGGCTACGACGTGAATACCATCGGCGGCTATGTCTATACCCAGTTGGGCCGGATGCCCGCAACCGGCGACGTCATCACCAAAGACGACCTCTACATAGAGGTCGTACAGGTGCGCGGACGGCGTATCCAGCAGATCCGACTGTCTCCAGCGGGAAACCTCAGCGAATCAAGTCCGTAGGCGAGCAATCTGGCTCAAAAGCCCCGGCCTACTTCACTCCTACCAGCTCGCCACTCAACACCAAGAAGTGATCGTACAAGCCCGGCGGCGCGGGAACACTCAGGTGTATGGTGGCCCTCTCGCTTCCGCTCAGTCGGAGCTCGGAAGCTCGAAAAACATTGGTATGGGTCGCTGCGTAAATGTAGGTCTCGGAACCGTTTTCGACGAATATCAGGATGTCATCACCGTTGGTGAGAAGCTCCGGAGCTTTCGTCAGACCTCCGAAATTGTGCGCTCGCCGGCCCGGTTCCCCGAAGAACCACATTGCTCCCTTCTCACCCGGGTTGGCTTGCAACACGTTCAATCCCTCAGAATCCGTGGCATTTGAACGGGCAACTATAGATCCGCCGGTGAGACTCGTCAGGCCAGTTTTAACATTGATCCCAAGCTCGGGAACTATCAGGCGTTCGACCGGCGGCAACGTCCCGAGTGGACGCGCGTCGGCCTGGGCAAGGTGAGTGAATCCCCAGGATTCGGCAGAGTCCGCGTAAGCGCCCGGTTGCAACGCCAACGGTGATACTATCTTCCCGTCCTGGGGAGCTTGGGGCGCCTCGCTTGCTGCCAATCGAGTGGTATCCTGCCGGCTGGCGGCATAATCATCCACGTTTGATCGCAGCCAGAACAGGTTGCCGTAGTAGGCCAATCCCACGACGAACAGGGCTACGCCGGTCGCAAGTAACGCGATACCCGCCCAGCGCAGCCCGTAGTACTGCGCCCGGGAACGCATCTGCATGTAGTCCAATCCGATTTCCATCTTGATACCCTAGTTATTTGGCGGGAGAGAGCTCAGACTCCCAGACGGGAGTGTTGACGCGGGAACACATCCGGCGACCTCCTAATGGCTGCCGGTCCCCGAGGCTCCGCCGGATTCAGTGTCGGCCCGAGCGGATCGGCTCGTTGACGAAAACGTCGCCGTTGCGGATTTTGATGTTATAACCGCAGCCGGGATTAATGCACGTCCAAGCTTTATAGTGGACCGGGGCTCCCTGGGCCCCATAATCGGACAGCGGCACCAGCACTCCGATATTGCACTGCTGACAAACGGGCAACTCCATAGCCTCCACCAAAATGACCTCCCTCGCCCGGCGTTCGCCGAGGTTTCATATCGCAGTTTAACCGTTGCGCCTGTTAATTTGCCTTCATGCGGAGGAACGTTTTTGGGAATTTTATAAAAAGGGGGCGAATAATGATTCGCCCCGGATTTGACCATCGTAGCGCCTGGAGGATTACTCCAGGTAATCGCGCAGCTTCTTGGACCGGGAGGGATGGCGCAGCTTCCTGATCGCCTTGGCCTCAATCTGCCGAATGCGCTCGCGAGTAACCCCGAATTCCCGGCCAACCTCCTCCAAGGTGCGGGTACGTCCATCCTCCAAACCGAAGCGGAGTTTCAGCACGCGACTCTCGCGGTCGGTAAGGGAGTTGAGCACCTCCTGTACCTGCTCACGCAGCAACTGGGCCGACGCGGCATCAGCCGGAGCCAGCGTGGTCCGATCTTCAATGAAGTCCCCCAGGAACGAGTCTTCCTCTTCACCAATGGGGGTTTCCAGCGACACTGGCTCCTGGGAGATCTTCTGAATTTCCTCCACCTTTTCAGGCGTCATCTCCATAGCTTCCGCCAATTCTTCGGTGGTGGGTTCACGCCCCTTTTCCTGCAGCAACCGGCGGTGATGCCGCATCAATTTGTTGATGGTTTCAACCATGTGTACCGGGATGCGGATGGTGCGGGCCTGGTCAGCGATGGCGCGGGTAATAGCCTGACGGATCCACCAAGTGGCGTAAGTGCTGAACTTGTAACCCTTCCTGTAGTCGAACTTTTCGACGGCGCGGATCAGGCCGATGTTCCCTTCCTGGATCATGTCGAGCAGAGCCATGCCCCGGCCGATGTACTTCTTGGCGACACTTACAACCAAACGCAGGTTGGCCTCCGTGAGGTGGGTCTGGGCGCGCTCACCGTTCCTCTTGGTCTGGTCAAAGTACATGGCGGCGTCGAAGTTTTCCCGCTCGACCAGATCGCTCAGTCCAGGTTCTCGGAGCAGCTGTGTCAGGAGCAATAGCGAGCAATGGTCGTCCTGGGCATACAGCGGGGGCACGTCCAACCCTTGCTCGGGGTTGTAGCAACTGCCCACGCCGTTCGGATGCAATTCGGCCCAGATAGGCACGTATGCAGTAACCACGTCCACGGCGCGGGGCGGCAGAACCCAAGTGTCCAATGACAGTTGTACGATCCGCTGGTACGCCGTTTCTGCGGTGATGTCCAGGTCCCTGGCTACCTGCTCCACCATCGCTGGCGCCACCTCGGCGTCAATCGCCTGACGCAGTTCCGGAGACTCTTTCACCTCGGCAAGAGTCATGAACTCAGGGAGTTCAAGATACCGGGCCAAGGAACGCACCAAAGGAGCGGCGTTGGCTATTCGCGCGAGCAACACCATGGCCGCTTCCCACGCAGCAGCCTCCAGCGGCTGGTCGTCAGCGGCTTCCAGGTAGTCCACGCGCGTTTCGTCCCTGGCCGCCCGCTCGGCGAGTTCCCGCTCCAACTTCAGCAGGTGGTTAAGTCCCTCCAATTCGCGAGCCAGCCGTCGCTCGTCTGCGGAGGTCAACAGGTCCACGCGGCCGATTTCCCGGAGGTACATGCGGACCGGGTCGTCCAAGGCATCCGCGCTGTCGGTAGTATCTACATCGGCCCAGTCGCGCTCCTCACGCTCCATGTCCCGGGCGGAAGGACCGTCTTCCGGCAACACAGTGCGTCGCGCTACGGCCATTTGTCGAACTTGCCACTCTTCATCCGTAGAGTCCTGGTCGTCAACGTTGACGGGAGAGCCGTTTTCCTCTTCCTCATCAACGGCGTCCTCGTCTTCGTCGGAGTCGTTGGCGGTAGCGATGGCAGACGATATGGAGATTTGTTCGCTGCCGTCATAGTCGGGCTCATCTTCGTCAACGATAACGTTGCGTCGATTGCTAATGATGGTCATAGGGCCTCCGTTATTTACTGGACGGTGAAGACGACTCACGTTGGCGGTCGATTTCACCGATGCGGTGATTGTTGTTGCGAAGCTGCTGCTCCAAGGGAGAATCAGGATCGTCAAGGATCTCCGATAGGCCTGATAGCTGTTTGACTTCGTTTTTGAGGTATTCCTTTTCCAGGGCCAGGCTCATTTGTTGCCAGGCTTTTTCGCGTTTCGCTGGGGTGGACAGCCCGAGATCGCGGGAGCGCAGTGCATCCAGATGAGCCTCCAGTTCCGGGGCTACTTGCATTTCTTCAGAATCCACACCTGCGATTACGTTGCGATAAATTTCTCGGTTCTCTGAACGACTGAACCATTCCGGGGAAAGCACCGCGTGAGCCCTGCCAAGAGGTTCGGACCCATGCTGTAGCAGAAAAGCAATCAAATATTCCTCAACTGCATCGTGGTCCCGGGTGGGGGATGGCGTGGCATCGTCGGCCGTCTCCGAAACCGGTTGCCCGCGTTGCTCAGCGGCAGACTGTCGCCTAACATCTCGCAATGCCACGCGCAAGGTATCATTGTTCAAGGACAACCGGGCCGACAGCCGGTCCAAGTACAGATCACTCCGAACCGGGTCGGGAATCTGCGCCACGAACCTGAGCATCGTGTGGGCCACCCAGGACCGGCCATCGGGGCTGTCCATGTCAGCACGAGCGGAAAGCGTCGTCAACAGATAGTCAAACAGCTCCTGAGCCTGTTCCACGAACGCGGGCCATCCGCCATCGGCGGAGCGGATATAGTCGTCCGGGTCCTGACCGGAGGGAAGTTCCGCCACCCGCAGTTCCATAGCGTCGGGTTGTTGGAGCATTGACCCGGACGCTTGCTGAGCGTTTCTGCGTTGAAATACACCCCACGATGATTCCAGGCTGCGCAGAGTCGCGTTGCGCCCGGCCGGATCTCCGTCCAAAGCCATCGTCACGTTGTTGGTCAAGCGCCGAACCAAGCCTACCTGGCCCTCCGTCAGGGCCGTACCCATGGAGGCGACCACGTTGTCGTAGCCGTACTGGTGGGCGGCAATGGCGTCCATGTAGCCCTCGACGATGACGGCCCCGTGCTGTCGGACCGGTTCTTTTGCCAAGTGCATTGCGTACAGGATTCTTGATTTATCGAACACCGGCGTGCGCGGCGTGTTGAGGTACTTCGGCGTAGCCTCCGGGTCCAGAGCGCGGCTGCCGAAACCGGCGACCCGAGCCTGCCAGTCCCGAATGGGAATCATCAGGCGGCCCCGGAAAAAGTCGTAAGGCGGCCGGCCGTCATCGGTTTCTCTTGCCAAGGCAGCCCGGACTATCAGGTCGTCGTCATAGCCGGCTTCCCTCAGGTGCGCCAGCAGGCGATTATCGCGGGCCGGGCTGTAACCAATCTCGAAGGTCTGAATTGAGCGGGCGCTGATTCCGCGCTGCTGCAGATAGTCGCGAACGAACGCCGCTTCCGGTTCGGCCAGCATCCGCTGGAAAAAAAGTCGCGCCGCGTCGTTGACATCGAAAAGTTGCCGTGCGATGCCGCCGGAATCCTCATTGTTGGAGATGACCACTCCTACCCGTGCGGCCAGAACCTGCAAAGCCTCGCGAAACTCCAGACGATCATGCTTCATCACGAAGGAGAACGCATCGCCGCCTTCAGCGCAAGCTCCGAAGCAGCGCCACGACTGCCGGTCGGGAAAAACGAAGAACGAAGGAGTGCGCTCCTGGTGAAAAGGACAATTGGCCTTCAGAGAGCTTCCCGACCGCTGCAAGTTCACGTAGCTGGATATGAGCTCAACGATGTCCAGCCGGCTTTTTACGTCCTCTATCTGGGTCATGGCGGTCAATAGCAAATTAAGTCACGTTTATCCAAAGTCATTATAACACAACCGGCTTTCCCAGAATCACGGAGGCCGTTTTTAACAACGTAAAGGCCGCTGCCGGTAGCGCCGGCAGCGGCCCGCAGTTTGCGAATGTGCCAGAGACTAGTTGTCAGCGGCGACAGCCAGATCCGCGTTGGCAATCCTGGCGGAGATGGCTTCTTTCATCTTGCGAACGCGGCCCAGATCCGGGTAGATGTTCCCTTCGGCCTTCTTGTCGAAGATCTTCTCGCCGTCCACGAATACTTCCATGATTCCCTGGCCGCGAGGCGAGATAGTGATGGCAGCATCGCCGCCATAGGCCCGGAAAAACTCGTTCGCCATCCACGTGGCGGTAGCGTGGTGCTGTCAAGGCACGCAGTAGGTTATCTCAATCTGAACCTTGCCTTCCATGATGTCTCCTGTATTGAGAGTGTTTTGGCACTTGCCTTGCGAATTTTATCACAAAGTCAGGCGTTTTCCAACTCCATCGCCGAGCCGGGTCAGGGTCGTCGATTATCCTTATCCAGGACTTGGTTGGACGTCGGTTGATTCTGCGGCAGGTATCCGCCATGGGCAGACGTTCCGCGGGGTGATCCTTCGACGAGCTCAGGATAAGCGGGTAGTGGTTGCGGTTAGGCTCCTTATCAGGCGACGGTCTGGCGGTTGGTTGGGTGTTGTGCGGTTGGACTCCTTTACAGGCGATGCGTGGCGGTTGGTTTGTTTGCTGGCGCCAGGGTTTCGGGCCGGTGTCAGTGTGCGGCCGATTGGGTACGCATGGTAGTTTGCCCGGTATTTCCTGTGGCCCACGTCAACCGTCCATCCGGACCGTTGACGCAGCACGGCGCGCTGTGGCTGACGCTGGGGTTGTAACGGCCATATCCGTGAAGCAACGGCGGACATCGGCAGTCCTGTAACCCTGGGTATGCGATTTTACTGACGGGGTGGCCGCGAGGCCCGAAACCCTGGCATGGGGTGTGATGGGTGATGCGGATAAATGTTCTTTCGCCTGATGAATCCAGTATAGGGATTGGGGAAGTCTGGGCGCAAGGGGCGGGTGTCACTATTGTGGGGAAATTGGGAAATTGGCTTTGGAGGCGTTGTCGGAAAGAGTTTCTGGATTCCGGCCCCGTATCAAGTACGGGGTGACTCTCGCGCGTACCCGCTTTCGCCGGAGTTGTCATTGCGAGCGCAGCGCGGCAATCTCGTTGCCGAAGGAGCCGTCACTCAGCCGGCGAGATTGCCACGTCGCTGCGCTCCTCGCAATGACAAACTGGGTACGCGTGAGCGGGGTGACGTTCTTTCGCCGGAATGACGGTTTGGCTGTTTGATGACCACCTTGAATTTGAACAGTTAGCAGCCGTTGGCTTGATTGCCAATGGAGGCGGGTTGCGCCATAATGTCGCAGCGCACCCTGATGTGAGGACATCTATAGTATCGGGGCGCCTTGGGGTGACATGCCAGCAGACAACGAATCAGCCATTTCCGAAGAAGCCTTTCTTCGCATCGCGGCCGCGAATGGTCTCGATATCTCGGACCGCGACCGAATGGACGACCTGCGGGGCCGGGTTTCGCTGATGCGCCAGGGTCTGGAGAGGCTGTACGAAATCGATGTTTTGGGCGCTGAATCACCCTCAGTGTTCGTCCCGGAGCGCCGGTAGCATCGGCAACCGGTGGATGCCGGTCTTCCGTCAAGAGGTCTTGTATGCCAGGAACCGAACTTCATTACATGTCGGCGTGGGAACTGTCCCAACTGATTCGGGACCGACAAATTACTCCAGTGGAAGTTACCGAAGCGTGCCTGGACCGGATCGAAGCGACTGAACCGACGCTAAACTCGTTCATCACCCTGCTGCCGGAGCAAGCCCGTGCCAGCGCCCAGAGGGCGGAGCAGGAAATCGGGCGGGGGAACTATCGTGGCCCCTTGCACGGCATTCCCGTGGGTCTGAAGGACCTCTTCGAGACTGCCGGCATTCGCACCACATCGGGCACACGGATCTACGACAATTATCTACCGACCCAGGACTGCACCGTAGCCGCCAAATTCAGCCAGGCCGGCGCTGTCCTCATCGGCAAACTCAACATGCACCCGCTGGCTTTCGGCCCAACGGGGGAAAATGGCGACTACGGGCACATGCACAACCCCTGGAACCCGGAGCGCGTCACCGGAGGTTCCAGCGGAGGCAGCGGATCAGCAGCCGCGGCCGGCCAATGTCCGATCACCATGGGCAGCGACACCGGCGGCAGCGTGCGCATTCCGGCGGCGCTATGCGGGATAGTGGGGTTGAAGCCAACGTATGGCAGGGTGAGCCGGGCGGGCCTGACTCCTCTCTCGTGGTGTCTTGACCATCCGGGCCCGATGGTTCGCACAGTTGAGGACGCTGCACTGACCATGAACGTCATCGCGGGGCGCGACCCCCGGGACCCGGCAACCGCAGACGTTCCGGTTCCGGACTATACCGAGGCCCTGACGGAAGACATCAGGGGTCTACGTATCGGGGTGGTGAGAGAATACTTTGAAACCGAAGTCGATTCCGGCGTGGCCGAGCTGGTGCAACGGGCCATCTCGGAACTGGGGGAGTTGGGCGCCGAAATCGTTGAGGTTTCCCTGCCGCTTTATCAGTACGCCCAACCCATCAGCAACGCCATACTCAGCGCGGAAGCAACCGCCGCCCACCGCGACGTGCTACTCAGCGACGGCGACAAGCTGTACCCACAAGTTCGGGACCGGCTCGAGGAGGGTCTGTTCATCACCGCGGCAGAATACCTGCGGGCGCAGCAGGCCCGACAGGTATTCTGCGCCCAGGTGAGCGATCTCCTCAAGGACGTGGACCTATTGGCCGGACCGGTGGAACCGGTTACGGCGCCGGTGATACTGGAGCGTAGAATCGAGGTTGGTGGGGAGTCGTTGCCGGCGGTGCCGCTGCTGACCAAGTACACGAGGGTGTACAACATCACCGGCTCTCCGGCCATATCCGTGCCCTGCGGGTTCGCGGACGACGGCCTGCCGGTAGCCCTGCACCTGGCCGGGCGCAATTTCGACGAGATGACCGTGCTGCGCGCGGCCTATGCCTACCAGCAGGCCAACAACTGGCATCACCAGCGCCCGCCACTCTAGATGGTTCC
Source organism: Dehalococcoidia bacterium (assembly GCA_965207025.1). Classification (GTDB taxonomy): domain Bacteria; phylum Chloroflexota; class Dehalococcoidia; order Lucifugimonadales; family UBA3495; genus Bin87. The sequence continues at coordinate 1,375,534 of OZ242258.1, forward strand.
CACCCCTCTGCTGCCTCCGGACGAGAATTAGCTGGCCCGTGATCACTGCCGTAACATTCGACCTCTGGCAAACCCTGATCCTGGACAACCGGGAATTGGGGCTGCAACGCGCTCAAGCCCGTTTGGACGGGGCACGGGAAACGCTGCTCGGCCATGGCATCGATCACGATCCCGACCACATCAGGGAAGCATATCGGGGGTGCTACCGAGCTTGCCGTGCGGTCCGAAATAACAATGAGGACGTGAGTTTTCGCCGGCAGGTGGAAATCTTTATCGACCTGATAGAAGACGGGTTGACGAGTCGATTGCCAGAGTCCTCCGTTGCCGAAATCGAACGGAGTTACGCGGAGTCGTTTTTCGACTATCCGCCGCGGTTTCACGACTCGAGCCGGCAGACGCTGGAGGCAGTGAGAAGCATGGGCCTCAGCATCGGTCTCATATCGAACACAGGTATGACGCCCGGCTACACGTTTCGGGAATTTCTGCAACAACACGGTCTCCTCCAATACTTCGACGTATTGACCTTCTCCGACGAGGTACTGCTGGCCAAACCATCCGACGAGATATTCCTGATGACCGTCAAATCGCTGGACGCCAGCCCGGGAACGACCATTCACGTGGGAGACCACGTAACCAATGACGTGGTGGGCGCCAACCGGGTCGGCATGAAGTCTATCTGGATCCGCGGGTTCTACGAGCCCGAGGACCCCGACGATCCGGAATCCCAAGCCGACGTGGCGGTGGACGACCTGTCGGACGTGTCCGACGCGGTGCGCCAGCTCGTCGGCCTCTAGCCACTCTTGCGTCACAGAGTCCCACAACAAGGAGGCCGCCCTTGTTCGAGGAATTGAGCGGTGGTCCGCTGCCCAACGGACGCTATCCCGACATCACCCTGGCGATTTTTCCTCATCTCCGGGAATTCCTGGTGATCGACACGCGGGATGCCGGGGCAGACATCGTCGTGATGTCCACAGATTCGGTTTTCAACGACGAATATTACCGGGCGGTTGAAAGTGAGTTTGGCAGCCTGTTGCGTGAGGGCGGAGAGCGTCCCTTCCTCCACTTGATGAACCTGCCCGGACAGTTGGACGACATCCTGCGCGGCGTGGCGATGAACTTCATCCTCGACCGGCTGGGAGTGAATTTCCATGACGAAGACAACCTGCCGGAGGTGGTGGTGTTCGTGATATCCGGCCCCACGCTGGCGATTCCGCAGGACCAGGTAGTGGCGGGCTTCGTGGAAATGATTTCTCCGCGCATGGGAGACCTGGAAACCGAGCGTTGGTCCCGTAAGCTTGCTGAACTGATCCGGCGCGAGGCGGAAGCGTTTCCGCCCACCAACGAGGTTTTGGGCGAGTCCATGACCGACGAATCCCTCGACCCCTACTACATCTGGCAGAATCGTAACTAGGACACGCACCAATCATGCAACAAATCGCGCTGACGTTCAGCAGCCGGGACAACAACGACGACGGCGACCTGATCGCCGTTGCACAGGCGGCGGACCGACTCGGCTACCACTCATTCTGGACCGGCGAGTCGTGGGGCCGCGACGCCTTCACGGTTTTGACGATGCTGGCCTGTCACACCGAGCGGATCAGGCTGGGAACCGGCATCGTCACGGTTTATAGCCGAACTCCGGGGATGATTGCGCAGAGCATCGCCTCCCTGGACTGCATCAGCGGCGGGCGGGCCATCCTCGGACTGGGCACCAGCGGGCGAATCGTGATCGAGGACTGGCACGGCGTGAAGTTCGATCACCCGGTTTCGCGGACGCGTGAGTATATTGAGATCGTCCGCATGGCGTTGGCCGGAGGCAGGGTCAACTACGACGGCCGGTTCTATCAGTTGCGACGGTTTCGTATGGGCGTGTCCCCCGTTCAGGAACGGATTCCGATCTACGTAGCCTCGCTAGGCCAACGGAACCTGGAGTTGACCGGCGAGCTGGCCGACGGCTGGCTGCCGATATGGACCCACCGGGAAAAGCTTGCCGGGATCAAAGAGCCCCTGCTGGCAGCGTTGTCGGCATCCGGCCGGCATCCGGAGGAGATGACCGCCGCCCCGCAAATCCTCAGCTGCGCCTCTGACGATGGGGAGACTGTTGCCAATGCTATCCGGCAGGCCCGGGGACATATGGCGTTTTACATTGGCGGCATGGGCCGATACTACTATGACCTTTTCTGTCGTTATGGTTACCAGGCGCAGGGCGATGCGGTACGGCGGGCCTGGGCTGAGGGGGACCGCGGCGCGGCGGCCGCCGCCATCACTGACGAGATGGTGGATAGTATCACAGCTATCGGCGCTCCCGACGAATGTCGTCGCAAGATGGAGATCTTTCGCGCCAACGGCGTCGATATGCCCATAGTGGCGTTTCCTCATGGAACAGAACGCGACACCATGTTGGGCACGTTGGAAGCCCTCGCGTCCGCCTAACCATAGGTAGCCTTCGTGAAGATCGGACTGATTTCCGATACTCATTCAGCCGGTAGCGGTTGGGATCTGCCCGCGCCGATCCTGAGAGCGTTCGCCGGCTGCGACCTGCTGTTGCACTGTGGCGACCTGGAGTGCATCGGTGTCCTGGACTGCCTGGAGCAGGTCGCGCCGGTCCTTGCGGTACGGGGTTACGAGGACCCCAGAGAGCCTGGCGGGCGTCTCGCCGACACGACCCGCGTGGTGGATGCCTCGGGAGTCAAGATCGGGATGGTGCATGACATCCAATGGCCCGCGCCGCCAATCCTCACGACGCCGGACGGCATGGGGTTGGTGTATCCCGACGAAGGACTGCCCGAGCTATTGCTGCGCAAATTCGGCGAACCGGTTGATGTGGTGGTTTTCGGCGACACCCACGAAGAGTTGATAGAGCGGCGCGAGGATGTGTTATTCATCAACCCTGGGAGTCCCACCTACCCGGGGCGCCGACACATCCCTGGAACGCTGGGAACTTTAGCCATTGTGGACATCGCAGATGGAGCTATTGACGCGCGAATAATTGACGTAGGTGAAAGCCTGGGCTAATGCCCGCGCACGTATCCGCCGATTGACACCGCCATAGCGTTGTGCTAATTTCGCAACGTTTGTCGGATTTTTTGGCCGAAAACGGAGAGGAGAGTATGGAATCAATCATAGTAGCCCTCGTAGCCGGGGGCATTGCGCTGGCCTTTGCCGCCTTCATGGCGTGGCGAGTGATCGGCGCGGACGCCGGCAACGCGCGCATGACCGAAATCGGCGACGCCATCCGCGCCGGCGCCTCGGCTTTCCTGCGTCGGGAGTATATGTCCCTGCTGCCATTCGTGATCGTGGTGGCAATCGTGCTGGGCGTGCTGGACTACAGGGTGTTCGACCACAGTTTGGGAGTGCCGGCCACGGCCATCTCTTACCTGGTGGGCACTATCTGTTCCGGTCTGGCCGGATTCATCGGGATGAACGTTGCAGTCCGGGCCAACGTGCGCACCGCCGCCGCCGCCATGCGCGGCCTGAATCCCGCGCTGCGGGTGGCATTCTCCAGCGGAACTGTCATGGGAGTAACCGTGGTGGGCATCGGCCTGCTGGGAGTGACCATCCTGTACCTGATTTTCCAGGACATCAGCGCGGTGGCCGGATTCGGTTTCGGCGCCAGTTCCATCGCCCTGTTCGCCCGCGTCGGCGGCGGCATCTTCACCAAGGCCGCTGACGTCGGTTCGGACCTGGTGGGCAAGGTGGAGGCCGGCATCCCTGAAGACGACCCGCGCAACCCCGGCGTCATCGCCGACAACGTGGGCGACAACGTGGGCGACGTGGCCGGCATGGGCGCCGACCTGTTCGAGTCCTACGTGGGCAGCATCATCTCCGCGGTGGCGCTTGCGGCGGCCAGCACGACGGCTTTTGCCGTGTTCGGCAACGACGCCGTGTTCCCGATGCTGCTGGCCGGGGCTGGCATCATAGCGGCCATCCTGGGCACGTTCGTCGTGCGCAGCGGCGAGCAAGCGGATTTTGAAAAACTTCTGTGGTCGTTGCGCTACGGCATATTCGCCGCCGGTGGCCTGCTGATAGTCTTTGCCGCCGTACTGACCATCACCCTGACCGGCAACTGGTGGTGGTTCGGCTGCGTCGTAGCGGGGCTGGTGGCGGGAACGATCATCGGCCTGGCGACGGAGTACTACACCTCCTACAGCTACAAGCCGACACAGCGGGTTTCGGAGTCCTCGCAAACCGGCGCGGCCACGGTGATCATCAGCGGCATCGCCACCGGGATGTTGAGCACGCTGATTCCGGTCATCTGCGTATCTGTAGCGATACTGCTGGCCTACTGGTTCGCGGGCTTCTACGGCGTGGCGCTGGCCGGCGTCGGGCTGCTCTCCACCCTGGGTATTACCCTGGCCACCGACGCTTACGGGCCGGTTGCCGACAACGCCGGCGGCATCGCAGAGCAGGCCAACCTCGACCCGCAGGTCCGCGAGCGCACCGACGCCCTGGACGCGCTGGGCAACACCACCGCCGCCACCGGTAAGGGATTTGCCATCGGTTCGGCGGCGCTGACCGCGCTGGCACTGCTGGCCGCCTACTCGGTGACCGCAGGGTTGATTACCCTCGACGAAACGGGGCGGCTGGCAGCCGGCGGCGCGGGCATCAACCTGCTGCAACCGCAGATTCTGGTGGGGCTCATCATCGGCGCGATGCTGCCGTTTATCTTCTCCGCGCTGACAATGCAGGCGGTGGGTCGTGCCGCTCAGGGCATTGTCGATGAGGTTCGCCGGCAGTTCCGCGAGATCCCAGGTCTGATGGAAGGCAACGCCCGGCCCGACTCGGCACGCTGCGTTGACATCAGCACGCGGGGCGCGCTGCGTGAGATGATCCTACCCGGCGTGATGGCGGTGGTGGCGCCCATCGCCACCGGGTTCATCCTCGGCGAGGCCGCGCTGGGCGGGCTGCTTATCGGCTCCGTATCCGCCGGGTTCATGCTGGCGATCATGATGGCATCGGCCGGCGGCACCTGGGACAACGCCAAGAAGTACGTCGAGCTGGGCAACTACGGCGGCAAGGGCTCCGACGCCCACAAGGCCGCCGTCGAGGGCGACGTGGTAGGCGACCCGTTCAAGGACACTTCAGGCCCCAGCCTGAACATCCTGCTCAAGCTGATGGCGATTGTTTCGCTGGTCTTCGCGCCGGCCTTCGTTGCAGTGCAGCCACTCATCAACCTGTAGGGATCATTCACACACTGGTATCAACAGGGGCGGGTTTGAGACCCGCCCCTACACATTGGTTGTGGTACATTGCCAGACAACTTATCGTGAGAGATGAAACCGATGACTACGAACAACGGCGGACTGTTTGACCTCACCGGGCGCGTGGCGCTGATCACCGGCGGCAACGGTGGTTTGGGCTTGGGCATGGCATTGGGCCTCGCCAACGCCGGCGCCGACATTGCCGTCGCCGCGCGAAACACGGAGAAGAACGCCGCCGCCGTTGACGAGATCGAAGCCACCGGACGGCGCGCCGTGGCCATCCCCACCGACGTCACGAGCGAATCCGACATCGACGACATGGTGTCCCGGGCGATGGCCCACTTCGGGCACGTGGACATTCTCATCAACAACGCCGGCGCAACCGTGCGGAAACCTCCTGAGAACATTACCGCCGCCGAGTGGGACAACGTGCTGGACGTGAACCTGCGGGCGGCGTTTCTGTCCTGCAAGGCGGTTTATCCGCACTTCAAGCGGCAGGGCGGCGGCAAGATCATCAGCATCGGCAGTATGTACAGCATTTTCGGCGGAGGCGGCAGCGGGGTGCCCTATTCGTCCAGCAAGGGCGGCATCGTGCAGCTCTCCAAGAGCTTCGCCGTAGCCTGGGCCGGGGACAACGTCCAGTCCAACGCCATCCTGCCCGGCTGGTTTATGACCGAGCTGACCAAGGCCATACCGGAAACCCAGCCGGAGCGCTACGACCTGATCAACCGCCGCATACCGGCTGGTCGCTGGGGAGAAGCCAGCGAATTACAGGGGGTCGCGGTGTTCCTGTCCAGCCACGCCTCGGACTACGTAACCGGCGCGGTAATCGCAGTGGATGGCGGCTTTTCAGTGTCGTGAGCGATCGGCGGCGGATCAGAAGCGCATCAAGGACCTGAGCAAGGCAGCAATCCACAGCAGCCAATACATCCCGACGCTGTTATTGAGGTACCAGTCCGGGAAGGTCAAGCCCCATACATCGGCCGGCAATACCCACCAGCCGATGATGGTCAGCAAAGTTCCAACCAGAAACGAAATGAGAGCGCCCCACCAACCCGCCGGTGAGAGCAGCAACAGCATGATGGCAAAGACAAAGACCCTTACGTTGGGATTTTCCCGTACCCAGTTTATGCCCTCGCTTTCCGCGCCGATGACCATGCCCCAGAAATCGCCGGCACCCGGGACGACGATGGCCAGGACAATCGCCAATCCGTAGATGACCAGAGCCCAGATAACGTTTCCGACGCAACCGGAGCCGCCTCCGTCTTCCTCATCCTCCGAGCCGTCCGGACTGAAATTCCCATCGCCGGAACCATAAGTTGACTGGGAGAAGTCGTATTCCCGTTCGACAGTAGCCAAAGCTTAGCCTCTGAGCGCAGACCCAGCGGGGGTAATGTCATTGTATGACCAGCCGCCGAGGGCCTACTGGAGTTGCTCCAATGCTTGAAGGGACAGCATCATCTTGACTGGGCTGATGGGGCGGAAGGTTCGGGAGACCCGGACGTCGCCGGCCAGGCTGCACAGGGTATAGGCGTCGTAGGGTTCCATACCTTTTTCGGTGATGAGGAAGTCCACCATGTCGCGGACGGCCTGTTTCATCGCCGGACCCAGGTCTTCGCCATGGGACAGCACCACGTAGTGGTCCGGAGTGACGGCGCGCGGCCCGGATATATTCATACCCTTTTCCACAGTGACGCGGATGTGGGTGTCAGCGGAGCATTCTGCGCCCGTTCCCGCCACCGCGCCGTCGCCCACCACCGCGTGGCAGTCACCCATAGCCAGCAGGCCGCCGGGTACGAACACGGGCAGATAGAGTACGCTGCCCTCCACCAGTTCCTTCATGTCGATGTCGCCGCCATAGGGACCACTATCGCTGGCCGTTTCCTGCGGGTAGGTCGGCGTGGTCGCAACCAGGCCCAGGGACGGATTCAGCGGCAGACGGACGCCGCTGGGCAGCACCAGGTCGTCGCCGTCAATGCTCATCACCGTGGGGTAGCCCTCGGTGAACTCGGCTTCCAGGAACCCCCGGCCCGGCATCACCATGTGGGCCGGGTTCTCCTTGGGCTTGATGCTGACGAACTCTATACGCAGCGCGTCGCCGGGTTCCGCGCCGTTGACGTAGATGGGGCCGGTGGCCGGGCCTTTCAGCGACTTTTCCTGCAACACGCCCGGCTCGCGGATACCCTCGAAAGCATCCCAGGTTTCCACCATCAGGTCTTCGCCATCGTCAATGACGACGGCCGGTTCGTTTTCGGGTTGCAGGACGTAGATGCGGTGCTCGCGGGAGACGGATTTCATAACGGTTGCTCCTTTGAAGGAGGGATGGCGACAGCGAGATAGCGGAACCGTTCGCTGCGTTTATCACCTAGTACGGAATAATTCTGCCACTTCAACACGTAGGAATTGGACAGCGAGATTGGTTCCTCGCGAGATCGCTTTGTACCGTCGCTCGCATCATTTCCCCAGCGCATTTCGCTGTTACCGATTCGCCTGCCATCATATATGTGAAATTCAGCGTCAACAACATCGGTCCGGGTTTGGGGTTCCCAAAACAATGAGTCGTTTGTAAGGAGAACCGCAAGCCCGCGATTTGCGGATTCATAATCCGTAACGACCTGCTCCATGCGCTGAATATCTTTCAAGAAGTCGTAGCGCTTAATGTCGCGCGCGAGTTGATTGGCGAGTGAAAAACGCTCGCCTGCGACCGACTGGTCAAGTCTCCGTGTGCAATACTTCAGCTCAATCGCTGTCTCAACGCTCGGCAACCAAACATCCACCGCCATCCTTTTTCGAAGGTCTGGAAAGGGCGGGAATTCCAGACGGACCGGGCAATCGTCATGCACGGCGCGAACTTGCCAAGCCAATTCGTGTTGGAAGTCGGCTTCGGAATGGAAAACAGGCCGGCGTGATGCCAGGCTGGTCATTAGGTTGTGAATATCGAGCATGGGGGTTGTCTAATTGTCGGCGGCGATATCCAGCGGCGCAGCAGTCTGGGCGCTCATTGGCACTGAGACCTGATAAACGTTCGGACAGTCGGCAAGCGCCGGGTCGAAATCGACCACGTTGACCGCAATTTTGTCTCGCGCGCTGGACGCACCCATCGGAGAACCGGAATAAAACGCCGTTACTCCGCCTTGTGAGACATCCTCAAAGCGTTCCCAATGGCCCAGCGCGATGTAGTCGCAGGCCGATTCCGCTATTTCGTAGGGATGGATGGGCGACGACCGTTCCTCGGTATCATCGGGAAAGTGGAAGTGGCCGTGGGCTATGGCTACGCGCCAGTTGCCGTTTCGCTCCGTCGGGACGCCGGCCAGCGGGCGGAACTCCGGAGTGTGGCTGTCCATAGCCCGGCCCCAGACGTCCAGCGTCAGGTGTGGGAAGGTCAGCGTCTCGCCCCGCGTACCGGCGATGATGTGCAGGTTGTCCGGTCCGTCGCCGAAAGGACTGCGATGGTACAGGGAGGCGGAGTCGTAAAGGTCGTGGTTTCCGGGCAGGATGACGGCCGGCACGGCAGCGCGGGCCATCTCGGCGACGAAGAACTCCAGCACGGCATCGGAGATGCGGGCGTTATCGAAAACGTCGCCGGCAATCAGCAGGACGTCGGCGTCCAGCGCATGAACACCGTCAACGACCGCCGACAGAGCGCGGTTGGCAGCTTCGGGGTCCCAATCGTCGCCCAGGTGGGTGTCCGAAGTGTGGACAATGCGGAGTTTCCGGAGGTCTTTCATGCAGTGTAGATTCACCCTCACCCCCGTATCAAATACGGGGCAAGCTCTAACCCTCTCCCATCAAGGGAGAGGGAACTTTGATCGGTAATGCGTCGTTTACCTGGCTGCGAACCGCAGCCAGTAATGCCGGCAGGTTCCAGCCCCTGGCCGCCGAAACGAACACCCTCCCGGTCACCGCCGGTGAGTCGGCCCCTGCGATGGACGACAGATCCATCCGGTCGAATGACTCCACATCCGCCGGATCATCGGTTAGCAGGTCCATCTTATTGATCACCAGCAGTCGGGGTTTGCCGCCCAGTTCGAGATCGTTCAGGGTCTGCTCAACCACCTCGGCCTGCTCAGGGGCTTTGGGGTGAGTTATGTCGATAACGTGCAGCAGCAGGTCGGCCTCGCTCAGTTCGGCCAGAGTGGCACGGAAGGCCGCGACCACAGTGGGCGATAACTTTTGGATGAACCCCACAGTATCGCTGAGCAGGATTTCGCTGCCGTCCGGCAATCTCAACCGCCGCGTCACCGGATCCAGCGTATTGAAAAGCTGGTCCTCCGCGGGGACCTCTGCGTTGCAAAGGGCGTTGAACAACGTACTCTTGCCGGCATTGGTGTATCCCACGAGCGTGGCCATCGGAGTTGCCGACCGCCGCCGGCGCTCCAAGTACTGGCTACGTCGCTTCCGGACACTGTCCAACTCCGATTCAATCTTTTGGATCCGCCGCCGGATCAGGCGCCGGTCGGTCTCCAGCTGGGTTTCACCGGGTCCGCGCGTGCCGATACCACCGCCCAGGCGCTCCAGGTGGGACCACTGGCCGATCAGCCTGGGCAACAGATACTGGTGTTGAGCCAGTTCCACCTGCATCTGACCTTCGCGGGTTCGGGCGTGGCGTCCAAACACGTCCAAGATCAACGCCGTGCGATCGATTACCTTGACCTGCAACGCGGATTCGAGGTTGCGTTGTTGAGTGGGCGTCAACTCGTCGTCGCAGATCACGACGTCCGGCCGCTCTTGCTCCAGCACGTCTTGCAGTTCCTGCAGCTTGCCCTTGCCCAGGTAGGTAGGCGTGATTTTCTCAGCGCGCTGCGAAACCGTCGCCACCACTTCAGCGCCGGCGGAGCGGGTGAGATAATCCAGTTCGACCAGGGTGTCGTCCAAGCCCCAGGGCTGTTCGCCGCGCTTTTTCGCGGACACGGCCACCAAGACCGCCCGCTCAGTCTGCGGGCCGGTGAGTTTGGGTTGGCGGGACCTGGGCATAGGCTAGACTGCCATCATTCCCGCGGCGTGGGGATGGTCCAGTTTTCCAACCGCTGGCAGCCGGTCTCGACGCGCTCATCCGGCGTGGTAAGGGACAACCGGATATAACCCTCGCCGTACTGACCGTATGAGGATCCAGGGGTCACCACGATGTCGATTTCTTCGAGCAACCTGGCCGCAAAATCCGCCGACGTGAACCCCTCGGGGACCGGCGCCCAGATGTACAGGCTGGCGCGGGGCGTCTCCACCTGCAACCCCATGCGCGTCAACGCCTGGAGAACACGGTCACGCCGCCATTGGTACGTGGCAATATTGTCGTCAATGCAGTCCTGGGGGCCGGTGAGCGCCTCCATGGACATTTCCTGTATGGCCTGGGGGATACCCGAATCCAAGTTCGCCTTGATCTGGAACAGAGCCTTGATCATGTCCGCGTTGCCGACCGCCATACCCATGCGCCAGCCGGTCATGTTGTAGGTCTTGGACAGGGAGTGGAACTCGAGGCCAACCTCTTTCGCCCCGTCAATCTGCATCATGCTGCCGGCGCGATAACCGTCGTAGCCCACTTCCGAGTAGGCGGCATCGTGAAGCATGGCGACGTCGTGCTCACGGCAATACCGCAAAGCAGACTCCAGATCTTCCTGGGACGCCACGGCGCTGGTGGGATTGTTGGGGTAGTTGAGCCACATCAACTTGGCGGCCCGGGCCACGTCGTCGGGTATGGCGTCGTATTCGGGCAACCAACCGTTGCGCTGGTACAGGGGCATCACGTAGCTCTCCGCGCCGGCGAACATGGTGCCTACCGAGTACACTGGATAGGCAGGGTCCGGCACCAACGCGATGTCGCCGGGGTCGAGGAAGCAGAAAGCGGCGTGGCCGATACCTTCTTTTGCTCCGATCAGGGGCAGCACCTCGGTGTCAGGATCAAGGTCAACGTCAAAGCGCTGCTTGTACCAGTGTGCGATGGCGCGGCGCATTTCCGGCAGCCCGTCGGTTTCCGGATAACGATGATTCGGCGGGTCCTGCGACGCCGTCAGCAGACGGTCGATGATGGGCTGCGGGGTGGGAATATCGGGGTCGCCGATGCCGAAAGTCACTACATCGGCGCCGGCGGCGCGCTTCTCAGCAATGATGCGGGAAATTTCGACGAAGGGGTATGGGGCGAGTTTGCCGAGGCGTTGGGATAGGCTAGGCATAATTCTCCTGATTGAAAGGCCTTGGGCAATGGGCGGGAACGGCAGCCTACGCAGTCGGGCTACACCGCCAACACCGTCCCCTCCTGGTGCACCATCTCCCGCTCCAGGGTGAGCCAGTTGTATTCGTCGATGAACTTGGCCAGGCTGAACGGCGGCTGGATTCCAAGTTCCGAAGACAGGTGGCCGGCCGGGTCTTCAATTCCGTGCTGGCTGCGGGCGTCGGAGGCGACGGAAAGCGCGGCCATCCGCATGATGGTGAGGAACTGCGAGTAGGTTGCCCCGTTGGGTTTGTCGTTGGGGAAGTAAGCGTCCCTGATACCTTTGCCCCAAGATACAAACAACTGCGGGTTCAACGCCGTCAGGATCGCAGAGGCCGCGGTTGGCCCAACTCCGTTAGCTTCAGTGAGCGCTTCATAGGCGCGCTCAATCACGTCCAGCGTCGAGCAGCGCAGGTCGTTGAACTCCAATGCGGACGCCGACAGCGGTTCAAGATAGGGCATAGCGGCGGCTATGGCTGACGCTATGCCACCGGCTTTGTCCGTGGTAATCCGGCAGCCCCACTGGTTCACGTACCGCACCAGCGCCGGCCAATCGGCATAGGAGCTGCCCCTCTGCAACGCCTCACGGAATTCAGGCGCGCGCGCGGCGATGCACAGGGTGTCGTCGGCAAGGCTCCGAAATGCGTTTGCAGACCAGCGCAATTGGTCATAGGTGGTCGGGCCGGAAACGTAGTTGCTCATTCTGTCCACTCTCCACTGAATACTTCGGCCGCCGGGCCTTCCAAAAAGACTTCGCCTTCCCCGTCCCACTCGATGTTGAGCGTGCCACCGGGGAGATTTACCGCAACCTTGTCTCCGGTATGTCCCAACAGGCGGGAGGCGACGCCGATGGCGCAGGCGCCGGTGCCGCAAGCCATGGTCTCGCCGGATCCTCGCTCCCAGACGCGGGCATCCAGTTGGCCGTCATCGCGGAGGTTGACGATTTCAAAGTTCACGCGCCTGGGGAAAATCGGGTGCCGCTCAACCAACGGCCCGATGTTGCGCAACGGGAACTCCTCCACCGGCTGATCGATGAAGGTCACCGCGTGAGGGTTCCCCATGGAGACAAAGGTCATGAACAGTCGAAAGTCCCCGGGATGGATTGCATAGTTTACAATCGGCCCGTCCGGGTTGCTGATTGCAGGATCCAGGTCAACGGGAATTTCCGACGGCGCGAAACGGGGAGGGCCCATGCTGACCCGCGCCGCCTGCACTGCTGATCCATCGTAATGAGGCACCACGGTGCGAACTCCCGCCAACGTATCTATCGTAACTGCATCGGCGGAACGGGAGACGATACCGCGCTCGATGGCATATTTGGCGAAACACCTGATGCCGTTGCCGCACATCTCTCCTTCCGATCCGTCGGAGTTGAACATTCGCATCTGGAGATCTGCGACATCAGAGTCCATCACCAATATGAGGCCGTCACCGCCCACACCGAAGTGGCGGTCGCTGATCGCCCGGGAGAGGTCCCCCCAATCGCGCTCCGGCATCCGGCGGGCATCGATATACACGTAGTCGTTGCCTGCGCCGTGCATCTTGGTGAATTCCATCGTTGAACTCCTGCGGCCGGTCAGCGGAGTACCGCTGCTGCGGAATTGTATCACACTGCTCTCAACCCGACCGGAAATCGGCAACGATACGGACAGCTTCCGCTACCGGCAACTCCCGGGTAGCGTCCAACCACACGATGCGACGGTCGGGCAATTTGAACCACGTGTATTGCCGCCGGACCAGGCGATGCGTCTGGGTTTTGGCGCGATCCACCGCTTCGTCCAGGGACATATTGCCGCTCAGGTATGCGCCGAGTTGCGAATAGCCGACACCGGATAGAGGCCCCTCTCCCAGTATGTAACCCTCGCTTTGCAAACGCCGCGCTTCTTCCATCAATCCGTCGGACATCATCGCGTCAAACCGGGCGTCGATACGATTGTAGAGAACTGAACGATCAGCGGTGAGGCCCACTGTCAATGCGTTGTAGGGCGGTTCCGAGCTACGGAGGGTTGCGGCGACTTTCTCGCCCGTAGCATGGATGATTTCCAGGGCCCTGATGATGCGCCGGACATTCTGTGGGCCAATTGATTCGGCGCGTTCGGGATCGAGCGCGTTAAGTTCACGCCAAAGCGCGTTGGCGCCCTCTACTTGGGCGCGGCGTTCCAGTTCCGCTCGATATGCTGGATCGGGAGGAACCTCGGGAGCTTGCCAGCCCTCAAGAAGCGCCCAGACGTATTGCCCCGTGCCTCCGCAAAGGATAGGTAGCTTGCCCCGACCTGTTATATCGCTGATTGCCTGGCGGGCCAGCGGCAAGTATTCGCCCAAGCTGAGGGGTTCGTTCGGAGCGCGTATGTCGATGAGGTGATGTCGCGCCGCCCGCTGTTCGGCGACGGTCGGCTTGGCGGTGCCGATGTCCATGCCGAGATACACCTGGCGGCTGTCCGAGTTGACGACTTCACCATCAAACCGTTGGGCCAACTGGATTGCCAGGGTGGTCTTGCCGACCCCGGTGGGGCCGATCACGGCAACAAGTGGAATGGGGGCCGACATCAATCGGCCTCCGCCGCATTACGAATGTAGGCCGGCGAAGGCAGCCGCAACCGCCAGGAAGGAATCGGCATCCAGGCTGGCCCCACCCACCAGAGCGCCGTTGATGCTGGGAACACTGACGAAATCGGCGGCATTGCCGGGATTGACGCTGCCCCCGTACAGCAGCGGCGTATGCGATGCGACTTCCGCCCCTAGCGCGGCGGCGATGGTCGGCCCGATGGAGCCACCCATCACCCGATCGGCAATCTCAGGGGTGGCCGCCCGCCCGGTGCCAATAGCCCAAACCGGCTCGTAAGCTATCGCGAGTTTTCCAGCCGCAGTCTCAGGGTCCAGATCAACCAGCGCGGCTGCGACCTGGCGGCGTATCACCTCGGCGGCCTGGCCGGATTCCCGTTCGTCCAGCGTTTCGCCGACGCACACTATCGGTCGCAAACCGTGCTCCAGAGCGGCGGCGGTTTTCCAGCCGACCGATTCGTCCGTCTCACCAAAAAACTGCCGACGCTCGGAATGCCCTATGATTACGTAATCGCATAGGCCCACCAGCATCGGCGGCGCGATTTCGCCGGTGAACGCTCCACTTGTATCCGAGTGCATATTCTGGGCGGCGACCATGACGCCGCTGCCGGACACGGCATCCCGAACCGCAGCGAGCGAAACAAAGGGCGGCCCTACGATTATGTCCACGCCGCTCAAACCGACAGAGCCCTCGGCAATTGCCGACGCCAAGGCGACACCCGACACAACGCCGGTGTTCATCTTCCAGTTGCCGGCGACTATGTTGCGAATGTCGGGCATTGGTCGTCCCTCATAGTGTCACCCTCAACCTAACCCTCTTCCATCAAGGGAGAGGGGACAGCGTTTACGGCCCAAACTTGCCCAGTTTTCCGGAGTGGGAAAGCGCCAGCAGCATTATGGTTTCCGCCGGGATACGACCGAGGGAACCCAACGCGCAAGCGCGCTCGTTGAACCCGTCCACGCCTTCGCCCAGCGTAAGCCTGGAGTGCAGCATGAATGGGACCGGGTGCCAGCTGTGCGACGCCATGATCGCCGGAGTGGCGTGGTCTCCGGCCACCATCAGCACGTCGGGCTCCAGTTCCATGATCCTCGGAAGATGGACGTCCAGCTGCTCCAGACACTTTACCTTGGCGTCGAAATCGCCATCTTCACCGGCGGCGTCAGCCGGCTTGTAGTGCAGGAAAAAGAAGTCGTGATCTTCCCAATTGGCGTGGAGGGTATCCACCTCCTCGCCGAAAGTCATGCCGGTGGGAATGATCTGCATGTTCGCCACAGAAGCCAGACCCCGGTACATCGGGTAGGCTGCAATCGCCGCCGGGTTCAGGTGGTACACCTCTCCGAAATCGGGCAGATTGGGCAACTGAGCCCAGCCACGCAAAAGCACCATGTTGGCGGGTTGCTCTTCGGAAAGGATACGGGCCGCCTCGTTCGCAAATTGCTGCACGATGCCGGCAGTGCGCTCGCCCTCAGGGACAATGGCGTTGGCAGATCGGGGAGCCACTCCCTCCCTCTGAGGATCGGTTTCCTCTATCTGCTCGGACAGTCCCTCACCGCGCAGCCGCAACACGAACCGGTAGTCC
The DNA here is from genome assembly GCA_965207025.1 of Dehalococcoidia bacterium. GTDB lineage: Bacteria > Chloroflexota > Dehalococcoidia > Lucifugimonadales > UBA3495 > Bin87. Next base: position 1,391,082 of record OZ242258.1, read on the forward strand.
TGCACAGGAAACACGTCCAATTGCACGCCGGGTATTTCGATGCGATCCAGGCGTTCACACAGTGGGGCGCTCAATTCGGTGGCGATGCGTCCGGCGCGGCGGTCCGTCAGCAGGCCATCATCGTTAACCGTGCAGAAATTACCCCGCGCCGCCACGTCACCCGGCAACAGCTCCACGCCGACGCCCAAGGCTTCAAGCGCTCCACGACCGATGATGTATTTCAACGGGTTGTACCCGAATAACGCCAGGTGTCCGGGTCCGCTCCCGGGAGCGATGCCAACCTCCACCGGGGTGGTCAGTCCGCACGCGCTGCGTTGAGCCAGCGCGTCCAGGTTGGGAATATGGGCGGACTCCAATTCGGATTTACGTGTATCCGGGTGGGGCAGGCCGCCCAGTCCGTCCGCGACCAGGAGGATTATTTTTGACGGCGTGCTGGCGATGCTGTCGTGAATCTGTTCAAGGTCGATCATAGTGGCTCCGTGGTTTTGCGAGTATTCAGGCGTCTGGCAACGCGGCAATGCCCGGCAGTTCCCGGCCTTCCAGAAACTCCAGCGAGGCGCCCCCGCCGGTGGACACATGGGTCATTCGATCCATCAGGCCCAGGGCCTCCACCGCCTCCGCGGTCGAACCGCCGCCGACAACAGTGGTAGCGCGCGACAAGTCCGCGATGCTGTTTGCCACGGTGCGCGTGCCGGCTTTGAATTTATCCATCTCAAAGACGCCCATCGGCCCGTTCCACAGGATGGTGTTGCAAGCCGCCAACGCGGAGGCGTATCGGGCAGCCGTCGCCGAGCCCACGTCCATGATGTACCATCCGTCGGGAACTTCATTGACGTTGGCCGTCGTAATGGAGGCCGGCTGCGGCGCGAATTCATTTGCGATCATCACGTCATCGGGCAGATGCACGGCGACGCCATCCCTTTCGGCCCGGCGCAGCACATCCCGCGCGAATTCGAGCCGGTCTTTCTCGACCGCCGACGCGCCTACGGATTTCCCTGTGGCGGCCAAGAAGGTCACCGCCATGCCGCCGCCGATGAGCAGGTGGTCAAGCCTGGGCAGCAGGTTTTCCAGCACCATGATCTTGTCGCTTACCTTGGCTCCGCCCATCAGCGCGGCCAGCGGCCGTTCCGGCTCGGCCAGCGCCAACCCCAAGGATTCCACTTCCCTTTGGGTCAACAGACCCATCGCGGAGGGAAGCAAGTTGGGTAGTCCAACGGTGGATGCGTGCGCACGGTGGGCGACGGCGAAAGCGTCCATCACGAAACAGTCGGCCAGGGCCGCCAAATTCCTGCTGAACAAATCGTCGTTCTTTTCCTCGCCGGGATGGAACCGCAGATTTTCCAACAGGTAGATGTCACCCTCGGACATCCCGCCAACCGCGGCCACCACATCCGGACCGACGCAGTCGTTCAGGGATGCCACCGGGCGGTTCAGCAGAACGGCCAGACGATTACCCACTGGAGCCAGGCGTAACGTTTCATCTACCTGGCCGCCCGGACGCCCCAGGTGTGAGCACAATATCACCTTGCAGCATCGTTCCAGGAGGTACTCTATGGTGGGCAGGGTTGCGCGCAGCCGCTGGTCATAGTTGGCGATCGCTTCCACTCCCTGCTCAATAGGGACGTTGAAATCCACCCTGACGAGAACGGTCTTGCCGGCCACATCCAACTGGGAGAGGGTTCGCTTGGTCATTTTGGTGTCGCCTCGGTAGTCAAACCAGCGCGCCGCCCATTATCCATTCCGTCGCCTGCCGCAAGGGCTCGGGGCGGCGCAGCTGGACGCTTTCGGATGACGCGGCGGCGCGGGCTTCATCCAGCAGCCGGTCAACGTAGCCTTCGGCATAGCGACGGGAACCGGCATTGTCCAGGATGGCGACGATGCGGGCAGAATCGCCCGGTTCCAGCACACGTTTCATGTAAATGCCGCCCAATTCCCGCTTTGCGCTCGTCGGGGCGTGTTGCAGGCCGTGAATCAACGGGAGGCTCTTCTTCTTGTTCAACACGTTGCTGGCAGTGAAGCCATCGCCCCATTCGCCCCAGAGATCGCTTATGTCACTCCGAATTTGCAGGGCCATGCCCAGCTTCTCGCCCCATTGATTCAACGCATCTGCCGAACTGTAGTCGGCCCCCACAGCCAATGCTCCCACGCGCGCGGAACACCCGGCCAACGCGCCGGATTTCCGCCTCACCATGTCCAGATAGTCGGATTCCGAGACCATCAACTGATCCTGGTACGTCAGGTCCATATACTGGCCCTCGCACAGCGTCAGACAGGCTTGATCCAAAGATCGTAGGGCTTCCAGCACGGTCTCCGCCGGGATGCAGTTATCGCATAGCCGCATAAGAATCGATCTGGCCAAGGCGTGAAGTCCGTCGCCAGCATTGATCGCCTGTGATGGGCCCCATACCCACCAGATACTGGGACGGTCGTCGGCCTGGTCGATGCGTCCGGCCTGCACGTCGTTGTGCACCAGAACGAAGTTGTATGCCAGCTCGACGGCGGAAGCCGCGGGTACGGCGGCGGCGTGATCCCCGGATACGGCATCAGCAGCAGCCAGCGCCAGCACGCCGCAGTGGTGCAGCGGCATGAGCCTTGCGCTGGTCGGGTTGCCACGTTCGTCCACCCAACCCAGATGATACCGCAGCAGGTCGTAGAGCATCCCCTGGCGGTCTGAGAACGCAGCGCGCAGGTCGGCGTCAACGGCGGCGCGGTATGCATCGTATGTCGTAGCTGTGGTAATGTTTGCCCTCGAAAGGCGAAGTTTATGCCAGACCGGCTACTCGGCGGACTTCCGCAAACGGCAATGCCCCGTCGCGCAACAGGGCCAAATCCTGATCGGAAACCGCCACGATCGTACTGGCCGTCCCTTGGGGTGGTTCGCCGGAAACAATAATACCATCAACTAACCCTCCCAGACACCGGGCCAGCTCGTCGGGGTCGGTGATGTCGGCTTGACCGCTGCGGTTGGCGCTGGTTCCAGTGATGGGCCGTCCGAGTCCGGCGGCCAGGGCCAACGGCACTGCGTGGTCGGGCATCCGTACCGCGATGGTGTCCAAACCTGCCGTCAGGCGCGGCGGCAAATTTGGGCTTGCCGGCAACACAAGGGTCAGAGGCCCGGGCCAAAATTGCTTCGCCAGTTCGCGCGCCAGATTCTGGCCGGCGCAGGCGAGTGTCGATACCATCTCCACCTGCTGCCAACCTGATACCAGCACCGGAAGGGCCATGCCTGCGGGACGACCCTTGATTTCGTACACCCTTTCCAGGGCGTCCGGGTTGGTGGCGTCCGCCGCCAATCCATACAGCGTATCGGTGGGAATTGCCACCACACCGCCGTTGGCGATGCATTCCCGCGCCCGCTCGATTTCACGTTCTGTGACCATGCGATGCGCATTTTACCATCGCGCGTTCGGCATCATCTATCCGAAACCCAACCCAACTATGCTACTATTGACTCTGAATTTTTGTGGGTTGGCGACCGTTTGATGACCAGCATGAACCGACCTGAAGCCATAGTCGTTATCGACTTTGGCTCGCAATACACCCACCTGATCGCTCGGCGCGTCCGGGAGTTGCAGGTCTATTCTGAAATCATCCCGGCTTCCGCGTCAGATGATGCAGTCTCACATCTGAATCCACGTGGGATCATCCTGTCGGGCGGGCCGGCCAGCGTGTACGATCCCGGCGCTCCGAACATCCAACAATGGGTGATTGACTCCGGCCTGCCCGTATTCGGCATCTGCTACGGGATGCAGGCGTTGGTACACCAACTGGGCGGAACCGTGGTCGCCGGCGACGTGCGGGAGTACGGCCATGCTGATCTGATCAGCGATCACGCCGACAGCCGATTGCTGGCGGGTATCGGTAGCCAAACCCCGGTCTGGATGAGCCACGGCGACCGCGTGGAACGGCTGCCCGACGGGATGTCCGCGCTGGCTCGTACCGCCAACACCGATTGCGCCGCCATCACCGACGGCAAGCGATGGTTCGGCCTCCAGTTCCACCCGGAAGTGCAGCATACCCCGGACGGCATGACCATCCTGGGCAATTTTGTTCACCACATCTGCGGTTGCCTGGAATCCTGGACCCCCGGAAACTTTGTCGCCGACACCGTGGAACGCGTGCGGGAACAGGTGAGGGACGACCGGGTGATCTGTGGTTTGAGCGGCGGAGTCGATTCATCGGTGGCTGCTGCCCTGCTTCACCGGGCCGTTGGGCCGCAGTTGACCTGCATTTTCGTTAACAACGGCCTCCTGCGCCACGGCGAAGTCGAGCAGGTGCAGGAGACGTTTCAGCGTGGCCTGGGGCTGGACTTGCGATACGTCGATGCTGAATCCCGGTTCCTCAACCAGCTGTCCGGTGTCACAGACCCGGAAACCAAGCGCAAAACCATCGGAGGCGAGTTCATCCGGGTATTCGAGGATGCCGCCGCCGAGATAGATAACGTCAAATGGCTGGCCCAGGGCACCCTGTACCCAGACGTGATTGAGAGCGAAACGCCGGAGAACCGCGCGTCCGCCCGCATCAAGACGCACCACAACGTCGGTGGCCTGCCCGAGCATATGGACTTTGGCCTAGTGGAACCGCTGCGCTACCTGTTCAAGGACGAGGTTCGAGCCGTTGGCCTAGAATTGGGATTGCCAGAGGAGATCATCTACCGCCAGCCCTTCCCAGGGCCGGGTCTGGCAATCCGCATCATCGGCGAAGTGACACCGGAGCGCGTGGCGCTGCTGCGCAACTGCGACCGCGTCGTGCTTGAAGAAATCAACGACGCTGGACTCTACCGAGACATCTGGCAGAGCTTCGCCGTGCTCACCGACAACCGCACGGTGGGCGTGATGGGAGACTATCGGACCTACGGGTACGCATGCGCCATCCGCGCTGTGAACTCGGAGGACGCCATGACCGCCGACTGGGTGCGCCTGCCCTACGACGTGCTGGCCCGGATCAGCAACCGCATCGTCAACGAAGTTGATGGCGTTAACCGTGTGGTGTACGACATTACCAGCAAGCCGCCGGGAACCATTGAGTGGGAGTAGTCCGGTATGCGCGTCCTTGTAGTCGGCTCCGGTGGGCGGGAGCACGCGCTGGCCTGGCGGTTGGCGCAATCGCCCTCGGTAGATGAGATTTTCTCCGCGCCCGGAAACTCGGGCACTGCCCAACTGGGTCAGAATCTCCCTGTTGCTGACAATGACGTTGAGGGGATCGCCGCCGCCACCGTCGAACAGTCCATTGAGCTGGTGGTGGTCGGCCCGGAAATCCCGTTAGCGCTGGGCCTCGTTGACCGCTTGCGCACCGCTGGAATCCCCACCTTCGGACCCAGCCGGCCCGCTGCGCGACTGGAATCCAGCAAGAGCTTTGCCCGGTCGGTGATGGACTCCGCCGGAGTACCCGGCCCCGACTACCGGGTGTTTCATAATATTTCCGGCGCACTCAGCTATGTCCAATACCATGACCGACCGGTCGTGGTGAAAGCCAACGGCCTCGCCGCCGGCAAGGGCGTGACCATGTGCGCCAATCGGGAGGACGCCCAGTACGCCATCCGGGCCTGCATGGAGGAGCGGACATTCGGTGATGCGGGCGACACCGTTGTCATTGAGGACTGGCTACATGGGCCGGAGGTCAGCGTGTTCGGATTCACCGACGGCGCAAGTCTCTCCACGGTTGTTGCGGCCACCGACTACAAGCGGATCGGCGAAGGTGGCGCCGGGCCCAACACCGGCGGTATGGGCAGCTACGGGCCGCCCCAATATTGGAACGACGGATTGTCTGAGGTCATCCGCGAAGATTTCATGCTGCCAGTGATCCGGGAGATGGACCGGCGGGGCGCGCGCTATCGGGGCGCGCTGTATTGTGGCCTCATGCTCACCGACGACGGGCCGCGCGTTCTCGAATTCAACTGCCGGTTCGGCGACCCGGAGACCCAGGCAGTAATGCCGCAACTGGTCAGCGACCCGGCGGAAATCATGCTGGCGTGCGCCGTCGGCAACCTAGACGAAGTTGACCCGGTGGTTTGGTCCAACCGCCCGGCCGTGGCGGTCGTCATGGTGTCCAAGGGCTATCCCGGCGCCTACCAGACCGGCTACCCCATCGCAGGATTGCAGGACAGCATCGACGACGATACCCTGGTGTTTCATGCCGGGGCGCGTCTGGGCGACGACGGAGATACCGTGTTGACTGCCGGCGGGCGCGTTCTGGCCTGCGTGGGCACTGGCGACACCGTAGAGGAGGCACGAGACCGCGCTTACCGGCGGGCCAGCCAACTCAGTTTTGAAGGCTCATACTACCGGCGCGACATCGCTTCGGAAGCGATCAATCTGCCGATCACCGTCGCCTAATCCCGACCCGTGGTTACTGGCAATCAAAGGGCTACCGGCCCGGCCAACTGGAAGGCGCTTGCCGAATCTTATCGGGAAGCGGAGCGAGCGGGCACGCTGGACGCGTTCCGCCGGCGGCGGTGGCAGTACGCCGATGACCCGGCGAGCTGGCTTGAGCAGCGCGTTCTGGCTACGCTGACGCAGACCCAGGCTGACGCCCTTTATCGGGGCGCCGGCGGCCGGCACATCACCAAGTTTCGCGCCAACTCCATCGATGAGGTCAGAGACGCAGCCGACTTCCTGCTCTACGACACCATCAAGCTGGAAAACCGTTTCGAGGAGTGCGCGCTGGAAACCGGCGGCTTCGGACTATCGGGCGCCGGCCGCGAATGGCCGTCGTACCTGCTGACTCTCCGTGATCCTGTCCTGTTCGCGCCCTGGAGTCCGCACACCGAGCGGGCGTTGCGCCGGCTACAGATGCTGCCGCCCGGCTTGAGGCGAGGTCATCCCGGATTATGTTACATCGACCTTCTCGACTCAATGCAACTGTTGCGGGTCCGGCTGGGGCTGGCAGACTTTCGCGCCGTTGACGAATTCTGTTACCTTAACGGCCGGAATTCAAAACCCCCGGCGTAAGGGCCGGGGCCAATTATCCGGAGGAACTATCGATGCCTTGGCTGGATGAGCTGAAACGCCTGCGGGTCCGCGTGGACAACGAGGGGTACGGGCGGAAAATGGCGGAAATGGCGGACCGGCGCGGCCTGCTCGAGAAATTCGCCGACGGGTTGGCAATTGAACAGCTGCTCCAGCAGATGAACGACGTGCTGCTGGACGGCGGAGCCCGCTTGATCGTGGATCGTTCGTGGCAGTACGACTTTGAAGGCGACGACGATTCCGATTTTGACGAACTCACCGACGAAATTCTTTACACCCTCTATTGGCATGATGGCGATCCAGTGGAAGTTGAAGTCCGCGTGGGCATCGACAGCGACGACGCCGGATACGTAATGGTAGAGGACGAGGAGATCGACGATGATTCGGACAGTATCCAAAGGGCTCTGTTGGATGCGTTCCGCGAAATTGCAGAGATCAAAGAGAACTGACCGTGATACACGCTTGAGATTTCTGGATTCCGGCTTTCGTCGGAATAACAGCAACACTACCGGAACACGGTAACGTAAAAGGAGAACAGATTTGCCACTGGTAGGAGTAGTAATGGGCAGTGCTTCCGACGAGGAAGCCGTCCAACCAACCCTCAACATTTTGGAATCCCTGGGCGTTGATTACGAGGTCCGGGTAATGTCCGCCCACCGCACTCCGGAGCGAGTGCATGAGTACGCCAGCACGGCGCGGGAACGGGGCCTGGAGGTTCTGATCGCGGCCGCCGGCGGTTCGGCGGCGTTGGGCGGCGCGCTGGCCGCCCAGACCACGCTGCCCGTCATCGGCATTCCGCTCACGTCCAGCGAACTCAATGGCTGGGACGCCCTGTTGTCAACGGCGCAGATGCCGCCGGGCATTCCGGTGGCGGCCATGGCGGTCGGTGGTTGGGGCGCGCGCAACGCCGCCTATTACGCCGCACAGATTCTCGGCATCAAGCACGACAACATCCGCGAGGCCGTAGAGCGGTATCGGCAATCGCTCCGTGGCTAGGTCTTCTGAGGTGGACCGCCGGGGGCCGGCGGTCCTGACCGACTTTGACGACACCGCGGCGGCCCAGAACGTCGCGGAGTTGCTGTTGCATCGTTTCGGGCATCCCACCTGGACCGACGTGCGCGAGCGGTTCCGGCAGGGCGAATTATCGCTCAAAGACTACCAGGAAATCACATTCCGGCGGATGCGTGGGGACAAAGCAGCGATGCAGGCGTACGTCCGGGAAAATGCGTGCTTCCGCGATCACTTCGGCGAACTGGCGGCGTTCTGCGCTAACCACTCGATTCCCATGTGCATCGTGAGCCAGGGTCTTGATTTCTACGTCCAAGCGTTGCTTGACCAGTCCGGGCACCCACACATGCCCGTCCACGCCGTCCGCGCCGAGTTTGATGACTCCGGGCGGATCATCGAGTACGGCTACGACTTCACTTATGACGACGCTCCGGAGTTGGGCAACAGCAAGGCGCTCATGGTACGACGGTTCCAGCAGCAGGGTTATCACGTCTTTTTCGCCGGCGACGGCCGTTCGGATTTCGAGGCCGGCGAGGTCGCCGACACTGTATTCGCCCATCGCCAGATGGCGGAGATGTGCAGCGAAGCCGGCATCGCCTACACCCCGTTCACCGACTTCGGCCCGGTGCTGGACGCACTACGCCGTTACGTCGCCCAAATCGGCGGATCCAGCGACTCCCTGTGATAAGATATTTGGTAGAAATTCCTCTCGCGGAGGCGACGGCGCCGTGATTGACCGATACTCCAGGCCCGATATGAAAAAGGTCTGGTCGGACGAAAACAAATACCGGATGTGGCTGGACGTGGAACTGGCCGTCTGCGAAGCATGGACGGAGGCCGGCGTTATCCCGCTTGAGGATATGGAGTCGCTCAGGTCGGCGACCTATAACCACAGCCGGATGATGGAAATATTCGAGACTACGCGGCACGACGTGACCGCTTTCCTCCGTTCCATCACCGAGACCCTGGGACCCGAAGGCCGCTGGCTGCACCTGGGAATGACATCCTCGGACATGCTGGACACCGGGCAGGCTTTGCAGATGGTAGCGGCGGCTGATCTCCTGCTGAAGGAAATCGACGCCGCCATAGACGCCGTGAAAGACCAGGCGGTGCGGCACAAGGACACCCTGATGATGGGACGAACCCACGGTGTTCACGCCGAACCCATGACCTTCGGTTTGAAGCTCGCCCTATGGTGGGATGAATTGCGTCGGCAGCGCGAGCGCATGGAAGCTGCCTGCGAGTCAATCCGTGTTGGCAAAGTCTCCGGTGCCGTCGGCACTCACGCCACCATACCCCCGCACATCGAGGATCGGGTCTGCGCCCACCTTGGCCTCAAGGTCGCCCCCGTTTCCAACCAAGTGGTGCAGCGCGACCGGTACGCTCACTTCATCACCACCTGCGCGCTGGTCGCCGCCTCGCTGGAGAAATTCGCCACCGAAATTCGCGGAATGCAGCGGACGGAGATCCACGAAGTCGAAGAGCCTTTCGGCGCGGGCCAGACCGGCTCCTCCTCGATGCCCCACAAGCGCAACCCCGAACTGACCGAACGCATCTGCGGGCTCGCCCGAACCATCCGAGGCAACGCCATACCCGCGCTGGAAAACGTTGCCCTCTGGGGCGAACGGGACATCAGCCACTCTTCCTCCGAGCGAATCATCCTTCCCGACACCTGCCTGATGCTGGACTACATCCTCAGCATTTTCACGCACGTGATGAGTGGCCTGCGCGTTGACGTTGATCGTATGTGGCAGAACCTGGAGAGCAGCCGCGGGCTGATATTCAGCCAGCGGCTGCTGCTGACGCTGGTGGAAGAAAAGGGCCTCTCCAGAGAGGAAGCCTACGACATCGTCCAGCGCAATGCCATGCGCGCCTGGGACGACGCCCAGGACTTTCGCCAACTGCTCAAGAACGACCCCCAGGCAGCCGAACACCTCACCGAAAGCGAAATGGAAGCGCTGTTCGATTACGGCTACTACACCCGTTACATCGACGACAATTTCCAGCGCATCGGCCTGATCCCCGCCGCTGTTATTGCTTGAACCAATTCCGACCATCTTGGGAGCAACGCCAGCCATGATTATTGAAACCCGAATGCCTAACCGAATGCACCGCGGCAAGGTCCGGGATACCTACCAGTTGAACGATGACCTGCTGCTGATGGTGGCCACGGACCGCATATCCGCTTTCGACGTGGTGCTGCCCAACGGAATCCCGGATAAGGGCGCGGCGCTCAATGGCATGTCTGCGTTCTGGTTCGGGCTGACCGAGCACATCGTGCCCAACCATCTGGTAGCGTTGGCCGACTCGCCGGAGGCAGCCGCCTACGCCGATAATCCGATCATGTCGGATACGGCATACGCAGAGGACGATGTCGCGCGTCAGGCCATGGTTGTCAAAAAGGCGGAGCGTATCGATATCGAGTGCATCGTGCGCGGTTACATCACCGGGTCGGCTTGGGGCGAATACCGCCGCCAGGGAACCGTATCCGGCAAGGAGATGCCCGCGGGCCTGGTGGAAGGAGACCTGTTTCCCGAGCCGCTGTTCACTCCCACCACCAAGGCGGAAGAGGGGCACGACGAGAATATGTCCGACGCCGAGGTCGAGGCGATGGTAGGCGCCGAAATGGCCCAAAAACTGGCCGATACCAGCAAAGCGGTCTATCTGTACGCCCACGACTACGCCAGGGAACGCGGCATCGTGCTGGCCGACACCAAGATGGAATTCGGCATCATCGACGGCGAACTCACCCTGATCGATGAATTGCTCACGCCCGACTCCAGCCGTTTCTGGGACGCCGAAGGTTACGCTCCTGGAAAGTCTCAGCCCAGCTACGACAAGCAGTTTGTGCGCGATTGGCTCACCGCCCGGGGCTGGAACCAGGAGCCTCCCGCTCCCGAGCTTCCCGACGACGTGGTGCAGCAAACATCGAAGTTGTACCGGCAGGCTTACCAGCTTTTGACCGGGCAATCGCTGTAAGGCGCATCACCAAATTCCTTCAGGGGTCCGAATTGCCACCGTCCAGACACCGCCGCCGGCGAGCGGATCGCCGCTCCAGCCGGCGTACTCTTCCGGTCGCGGCCTCCGGGGGGTTCCGGAGCCGTTGGCTGCTGGTTTCCTTCGCGGCCATCGCCGTCCTGTTCATTGTCGCCCTTTTGGTACCCGTTGTGCTGCCGGTCAATTTCGGCGGCGGCAGGGGCAGCGCCGACGGATATGTCCAAGGGGTCGGCACACAGGTTCAGACGTCCGAGGATCGGGCGCATTTCGCCGATAATTTCACCATCGCAGACGTAAGCGGCGGAGAAGGCTACTCCACCACGCCGCCGACCTCCGGCCGCCACTGGAACGGCTGGGCGGCCTGCGGCTTCTACGGCCCCGAGCAAACGCTGGCCGACGAGCGCATCATCCATAACATGGAGCACGGCAACATCGTGGTCAGCTACAACTTCACGGACCCCGATCAGATCCAGGAGCTTGAGGACGTTTTCGACTCGATTGGCAAAACCAATCTTTGGGGCGTTGCCCGGTTCTACGATCAGATTCCTGAAGGGACAGTGGCTTTGACCACCTGGGGCGTTATTGACGGGCCGATGGACGGGATCCAAAAGGATCGGATCGAAGCCTTTTTCGACGCCTATTCGGGCACGCTGAGCCCCGAATTTCCCAACGGCGGCGCTCCCTGCACCCAGGGCGGCGTTATGAATCCCGCCTAGCTTTCCGTCGCGACTGATGCTGGCGCGGGCGTTGACGGCGATCCTCGCGGTCGCGCTGTGTTCTTTGCTAATCGGATGCCAATCCGGTGAGGGTCTCGTCGAACCCGAACCCGCTACCGTGTCAATTGAGACCCCCACCCCAACGTTCACTTCCGTGCCTCCGCCAACACCTGAGATGACAGTTGAGATACTCCCGACATCAACTCCGGTTCCCACTACCATGCGACCTTCTCCAACGCCAGCATCCACCGTCCCGTTGGATAACGTTGTTCCTCCGCCCATTCCTTCCGTCCCGCCACCGTCTCCAACACCGCCTGCGCTCACGTTGAACGAAGTGCCTACCACGGACGGGCCGGTCCGCACCGCCATCATGCCCAGTCGTGACCACTTCCCAACCCAGCTACGTATCTTCAACATCGTGCCCGAAGGCTACAGCACCGTGCCTCCAACTTCCGGCCGGCACTGGGATGCCTGGAGCAGCTGCGGCTTTTACAACTACCCGCTGCCCGATGAACTGCTGGTCCACAACCTGGAGCACGGCAACATCATCGTAAGTTATAACCTTACCGACGAAAGTCAGGTGGCCGCGTTGCGCGACGCTGTGGGCGCGATCCCGTTCGCCCGTGAATACGCCATCGTTCGCCGCTACCCTCTCATCCCCGAAGGAATGGTCGCGCTGACCACTTGGGGCGTGCTAGATCGGATGCTGGGCGTTGATCCCGAGCGCATCGCCCGGTTTTTCCGGGATTACCCAGGCGACACCGGCCCCGAGTTCCCCAATGGACTGCCATGCACCACCGGAGTCCAGATGACCCCATCCTCGGGCGGTTAGCAACTCCATGCCGCCCCACGGGTTTGACCGTGAAAAGGACCTGTAACGTGTTTCTTGCCCGCGTGTACGTAACCTTGAAACCTGCCGTCAACGACCCGCAGGGTTTGACCGTCATGGGCGGGCTGCACAGCCTGGGGTACGACGCCGTATCCGACGTGCGGGTCGGCAAGTATATTGAGATTCGATTGGATGCTGGCGACTTGGAAGAGGCCGAGCAAGCCGTCGCCGGGATGTGCGATCAGCTTCTTGCGAATCCGGTGATTGAAGATTTCCGGTTCACCCTGGAACAGATTTCGGAATAGGGGCTTGCAGGGGCGAATGATAATTCGCCCCTGTTGGATTCCCGCTTTCGCGGGAATGACGGGGCGTGAATTAGTGGGCGTGCTCCTTCAGCATATCCACCAGTTCGTCCACCGTGGCCTTTTGCCAATCTGAAGCGCGAGCAGCCGTGCGGGCGCGCCGCTGGCGACCAAAGTCCTGATCAGAGATGTCGGGATCCTCCGACCGGATGGCGGCTTCGATTTCTCCCTGCTCCCGGTTGGCGGCTTGCGAACGTTCAATCCAGTGGCAAATGTATTCGTGGCCCTGGTCGTAGAACACGGCGACCGGGATGGACATGTACTTCCCCTCTTTGAGGAACTCGTTCATGATGTCGTGGTTCTCGTCCCGGGGGAAGATCCTCAACTCCAGGCCGGCTGCCTCCGCGACCCGCGCGAGCACGGGCAACTCACGCACCACATCGCCGCACCAGTCCTCGCCAATCACCATCATCCGGGCCGGCCCGCGCTCCGCGTTAGTGAGTTCCTTGAGCGCGTCAGTCTGAGCAGATTCGAGGCTGACATTGGCGTAGTACTCCTCGATGCGGGCCTTGTTGACTTTTACGCTGTCCATGTATTCGTCGTAGGTCATTCCCTGAGCATAGCGTTCCGGGGTCACCACGCTGGTTTGCTGAGCCATCTTCAAACCTCCCTTTTATTTCCAAGTTGTCATTCCCACTTCCCTTTCCACTCGTCCTTCGACAGGCTCAGGATGAGCGGAACAGGGTTCGCTACGAGTCATTGTTCGGGCGGGCCGCCGGCCCGTCAGCCGATTTCTCAACCCTTCTGGCCGCGGAATCCCGTTTCCACCTTGCCGTCCGGCCACACGATGATGGGAACGGCATCGCCGTAATCAAGGGCCTCGTCCAGCGTGTCCTGGCTTTGATCCACCCGGCGCTCCTCATACTCCACGCCTTCCCGGCGCCAGGCGGCCCGCAGTGAGTCGCAGGCGGGGCACACCGTCAGCGTGTACACGATGGGGATGTCTGCCATGATTTCCTCCCTTCCCGTTGGCCTGTGTTGCGCCGCATTCTACAACTTTGCAGCCGCCGCTGCTATAATCCGCCCGATTCTTCCCAGCAAGGAGATTAGGATGATTGCCCTGATTGTCGAGATCAACATCAAGCCCGGATTCAAGGACCAGTTCATGGAATCCATGCTCGGCGACGCCCGTGGATCCAACAACGACGAGCCTGGTTGCCTGCGCTTCGACGTGCTACAGGATAACGAGGACGAGAACAAGCTGCACCTGTTCGAGGTGTACGAAGACGACGCGGCCCTGGACGCCCACCGGAATGCTCCCCACTTCATCAAGTGGCGCGAGGAGTGCGCGGACTGGTTCGCCACGGAGAACGTCCGCAAGATCGCCACGCCGGTTTATCCCGCGCCCGAAAAGTGGGAAAAGCGCCCTCCGGCGGACTGAACCCACGCATCGGTTGCCAGCGGCACGTTGTAGGGGCGAATAATTATTCGCCCCTACGTTACATCTGACGCTGCAATACCCGCCGGAAACCACGCACAAAGGCGTCCACCTCAATCTCTCCGAGTTCGGTGGACATGGCCCCGACCAAGTTGGGCGCCAGCAGGAAACCTTCGTTGAGCATCCCCATAAACACCCTTTCGCCCAACGCCTTGTCGCAGGCGGCGATGTCCCGGTAGTTGCGGATCGGTTGGTCCGTGAAATGGATGCCAAACAGCGATCCCAGCCCGGTGACCAAGACCGGTTGCTCCAACTCGGAGCAGATTTGCCGCAGCCCCTGACGCAGCATCTCGGTCAACTCCGTCAGGCGTCGGTACACCGTCGGCGTCAGCTGGGTCAGGGTGGCGACTCCCGCCGCCATGGTTACCGGGTTGGCGTTGAAGGTGCCTCCGTGGTTGATTACCGGCCCGCTGAGCGGACTGTACAGACTCATGATGTCCGAACGGCCACCGAAAGCGCCCACCGGGAAACCGCCGCCGATGATCTTGCCCAATGCCGTCATATCCGGCGTGATCCCGTAATGCTGCTGCGCTCCGCCGGGTAGAACCCGAAAACTGATGACTTCATCGAAGATCAGGAGGGCGCCGCTGGCGTCCGCGAAGTCCCGTAGCATTTGGAGGTATGCCGCATCCGCCGGCAGCATACCCACTGATCCCATCACGGGCTCAACAATTACGGCGGCTAACTCGTCGCCATACCGGTTCAGGATATCTCGCGCCACGTCCACGTCGTTGTACGGAATGATGACCGCCTGATCCAGCGTTCCAGCCGCGAGTCCCGCGCTGGACGCTACCGGCGTGGGGTTGTCGTAGTCTCCGCCGGTCGCCGGGTCGATACGCAGACTGACCATCACCGCATCGTGGGTTCCGTGATAGCCACCCTCGACCTTAGCGATCTTGCTGCGTCCGGTGTATGCCCGCGCTGCCCGAATCGCGTTCAACGTGGCCTCGGTACCGGAATTGGTGAACCGCACCTGATCGAATGATGGCACCCGTTCGCACAACAGCGATGCCAGCTCGACCTGGTGACGATTGGGCGAGTTGTAGGCCAGCCCACATTCCATCTGTTCACGGGCGGCCTGGAGCACCGGGGCCGGCCCATGGCCCAGGATCATGGTGGTCATCGTGTTGATGAAATCGAGGCGCTCAACGCCGTCGGCATCGGTAACTACGGATCCCCGGGCGGATTCGGTAAAAATGGGATATGGCTTCCAGAAGATCGAGTGCCGGCTATCGCCGTCGGGCAAGTACCGGCAAGCCTCTTCCCATAATGCCCGCGACTTGGGCGTGGTTTCCATATACCGGATCAATTCGTCTGTAGGCAAAACTGCACTCCCCTATTTTGCTATGCGTTCTCTGGATTCCCGCTTTCGCGGGAATGACGGGGTCAGGGGCGGGAATGACGGGTCAGGGGCGGGAATGACGGGCAAGACTGCCTTTCTAGTCAGCGCCTGCGGGGTTTGCGGCCGCCACGGGTCGAGCCTCGCCTCGGAAGAAGATGCCACGCCAGAACCCGCTGCCGACCACGGTTCCCACTACGACCAGTGTGAACGCCGCGCCGGACACGGCCATGATCATGCCCGCTGGCCAGTGGTCGGCCAAAGCGCCGTAGAGAAGGTTCGCGAAAGCCATGCTACCGCCAACGTGCATCGAGTACACCGATGCCACGCGGCCCCTGATCTCATCCGGCACCACCGAATGGATCACGGTGTGCGTGATAGTCATGAAGCCCGAAGTACCTAGACCCATTAGGACCGCGGCAAATACCGATATTCCGGTTTGGGACGATAATCCCAACCCTATAGGCGTCAGGCTGCTGGTAAATCCCAGCAACAGGAATACCCTCCCCCTGGTCAGGTGGCTGACAATACCGCCCACGAATACGGACGATAGCAAAGCGCCGATTCCCAGAGCCGTCATCAGCGCGTAAACATCGTTCTGGTCGAACGTGACCCCGTCGGCGGATAGTTTTTCCAGCGCCAGCGGCGGCAGCATGGATTCAAAAGACATCACCAGCACGCAGTGGGCCAACGCCATAAGGATGATTCCGAAGATCAACGGCGTGGTGTACGAGTACACGAATCCGGCGGCTGTGTTGGACCAGAAACTCCGGTTGCGGTCGATTACCCCGCTGGAAACCGTCCGGATGCTGAGCGCCGCGAACAGCGCGACGAGGTAGAACACGGCGCACGCCCAGAAGACCACGGCGGATGTACCGATGGTCAGAACCAGGTTCTGAATCGAGAACGACGCTCCGCCTGACTGGAACACCGCGCCGGCGCCCACCAAGACTGAGACGGCCAGCAGGATGGCCGGCCCGACCGCTCGCGATCCCTGCTGCATGGCCTCGTTCAGGGCCACCGCGTTGGGCAGTCGTTCCCGGTCCACCAGATTCGGAGTCAGTGATTGAGCAGCGGTCTGCTGGGTGGCTCGCAAAGTGCCGTTGATAACGGCAAGCGCAACCACGTACCAGGGATTGTCAACCCCCAGCATCACCAGCACTGCCATCACCGACGCCTGGACCAGTTGCAGCGCGTACACCCACTGCAACAGCGTCTTGCGCGTCACCTTGTCAGCCAGATACCCGATGAACGGGGTGGCGAAAAAGCGGGGCGACATTGCCGCAAAGGTGATCAGCCCTACCCACAATCCCCACGTCGCGTGTAGCTCCGGAATACTGAACACCCAAGCACCGCGCGCAACGATCAGCGCCCAAGCTCCGCTGCCGCTGCTCAGGGAGGCTATGGCCAGGAATCGGAAATCTCTGAAGACAAGTGCAGCGAGGAACCTGTAGGCTTTCTGTGCCAGGTAACTGCGCTGCGGGGCGGAATCCGTGGCCATCTGGTTACTCCGACTGCATTCGAGCGACCGACGGATCGTCGAAAGAGCGACTTGCGCGGGGGTATTCGCGCATTATAACCCACGCGCCCGGAGGGTCAAACCGCTCTGGCCGTTGGTAGTGTCTCACTTTGAATTTGCGGCCTTGCGAGGGCCGTAGGGTCCGCGCTTGCTCGGCTTGGGCTGATTGGCGTTCACCAGGTCCACCAGCCAGGCCATATCATACACCCGCTCGGTCAATCCCGCTGCCATCGCCGGCGTCGTCTTGTAACCGCCCGCCCGCTTGTTCAACGTGGTATGCGGACGGCAGAAGTTGTAATGCACGAAGTACAGGGCGAGCATATGGCAGTGGTTTTCCAGTTTCTTGCTGAAAGCGTTGGTCAACCTGGTGAACCGCCGCATCCCCATCCGCATGGTGAGGTTCTGCCGCTCAACGTATGACGTGCTTATGGCGTCCCAATCGGGATTGCCGGTGATTTTCTCCCGGCGCGACCCGACCCACTCGACGGGCGAGTACCGCCGCTGGTCTTCCGTTGGCGACGGCCCGTAGAGTTTGATGAGCTGGGCATAGTCCACGTCGCCGCCGAACGCGCCTTCCACGCCTTCCAGATACGACTTCAGGCCATCGGTGGTGATCTGGACACGGTTTGCCAGCCGTTCCCGCATATCGTCCATAATCTCAATGGCCGCGTCGGAATCCCGGCCAGGGCTGACGTGCCAGGACACAATCAACTTGCTGTCCGCGTCGATGCCCGTCCAGGTCCAAACGTCGCCGGCCTCGGCGGGAGCAGCCTTTGCGTACTCAACGTTCTTCTCTTTGGCGTAGCAGAAACTCCAAACCTCGTCACACTGGACTTTGCGGCTGGGAACGTCGCGGACTGCCTGGTCGTGGAACGCGGCGCAGGCTTCGCCGGCGGACACCAGCAGTTTGGTGACGGTGTTGATGGACACGCCGGTTACGCGGCTGATGGAGCGCATGGACGAACCTTCCACCAGGAGGTTGAGGATCTGCGCCTGTTTGTCGTTTGACAGTCGATTTACCATGCCCGAATTGTAGGGCAAACCCACTTATCTGTCAAGCAAAAGTTCACTACGAAATTAGCAATTCAGCCTGGTCTCTCACCCGGCCGCCCTGGGGCCGGTAGCCGTACAGCGGCAGATCAGGCCGTTGGTCGGCCAACAGTTCCTCCACACTCAAACCCTGGATTACGGGGTAGGTTCCGCTGTCGTCACGGAATGTCGCCTTTGGCCGCTGATTCTCAACTGTCCGCATATAGCGGTTGAAGCACACCATCACGCCGGCCGTCGCTTCGTACTTGTCCACCGTAGCCTTGAGCGCCTTCACCGAGTCGGCCGTGACCCGGCCGCCCTTGACCTGGACGATGGCGAACTCCGCTTTTGGCTTGCGGCCCATGCGGAACGGGTAGAACTTCAACACCCCGTCCACGCCGCCATCCGCGCCCGGCGTACCAGGGTCGTGGAACATCCCCTCCGCTCCGATTGCGCCGCATACCCACTTTTCAAACTCAAACTTGTCCCGCTCCGCCAATTCCTCGGCGTCGGCCACGTTGACCGGAACGCCGCGCACCAGCACGTCGTCAGTAGTGAGCTGTGGGAAGTTGCCCAGAATGCGATTGCGCATCAACCCGACTGAGAAGGCCGATATATCCACGCCGACCCACCGGCGCCCCAACTGTTCGGCAGCGTGTACCGCCGTCCCGCATCCGCAGAAAGGATCAAGCACCAGGTCGCCGGGGTTGCTGCTGGCCTTGATTATCCGCTCCAGCAACGCCAACGGTTTCTGAGTCGGGTAGCCGAGACGCTCCGGCGTTACAGTGGGGTTTTCCAACTTGTTGACGTCAGTCCATAGGTTCGGCGGCGCTTGGCCTTTGTTAGTGTCCAGGTAACGCTTAAACGCGGGTACGCCGCTCCGTTTTTTGGGCAGATACACCAATCCCTGCTCTTCCAGTTCAAGCATTCGCTTTTCGGGGTAACGCCACGGGCCGGGATGCCCGTGAAAGTCATAGTAGTAACCGCCGCCGGTCAAACTCTTGGCGGTCAAATCCCCTACTCTGAACGCTCCCCGTTCGTCTTTGTACCGATACGCCTTATCGACATAATCCGGGTCTAGCGGCACGCGAACGGCGTCCTTATTGATGGCCTGTCCGTAGAACAGCAGAATGTCGCAAATCCGGCCCCAGGTTTTGCTGTCATTGTGGCTGCTGTTTCGCTTCCATACGATTTGCTGGTGAAACGGGGAATGCCCGAAGATGGCGTCCATCAACAGTTTGAGGTAGTGGCTTGCCGTGTCGTCGCAGTGCAGGTAGATCGATCCCGCCGGCGACAGTGCCCGCCGCATGGCCAGCAGCCGCACCGCCATGTTGACCAGGTACGCCGCAAGGCTGGATTGACCGGCCTTCGCGCCGCGCTCCAATGCCTGCGCTAAACGGACTATATCGGCCAGATAGCGGGACTGCGGGCCGCCGGACAGTTCCCGCAGCAGGTCGTCTTCCCGTGCGCCCCACGTCCAGGTGTCGGTAAACGCCTCGACCGGGCGGGCGTCTTTGTCCTTGCCGGCGAAGGGCAGATTGTAGATGCTCTTGGAATTGAACGGCGGGTCCAGGTAAATCAGGTCAACGCTGCCCGTCGGCAACGCCAGTTCGTCATTGAGAACGTTCAGGCAATCATCGCTGTACAGTAAGCGATTGATGCCCTCAAGGTCGGGGGGGGGGGCTTAGAGGGGTAGGTATAGGCTTTTACGGGGGCGCATGATGGGTAATCTCCAAGCCTGTTTTGGGTTCGGGCCAGGGTTCTGGGAGCAGCCATACGCGGCTCCAGAGCCTGCCCCTGAGCGTCAAGCGCCGAAGCCAGTCGATGCCGTGGCGGATCACGCTGACGGTACGCGCCGGACGGGTCCAAGGGTCCCGATGATTGGGAGCCAGAGTCTTGGGCGGCGCCCGCAGGTTGCCTGGGGCGATGCCACGATCGTTGGCGTCCTCCACCCGGGTGCCGTAGGCGAGGGCCAGCAGTGTTGCCACCGAGAGCACCAGCCAGTGTCGGGAGATGCGGGTGGGGTCGGTTCTTCTGGTCTTGTCCCACTTCCAGCCCAGGCTCTTGAGGGCCTTGAAGCCCAGCTCGATCCAGAAGCGCAGGGCGTACCAACTCACCCCGACCTCCTCCGGAGGCAGGTCGGTGAGGATGATCCAGGGTTCCTCCTGCTCGACGTACCAGACCACCAGCAGGGTGCAACGGCGCTGGGCGGCGGGAGGACCGAAGGCGGTGCCCCGGCCGATCCAGGCGGTGTCGGGGCGGGAAACAAAGGCGCGGGCGGGCAAGCGCTTGCCGCCGTCGGCGCAGAAGGTGATGTTCTTCCTATAGCGCATACAGGGGTACCAGCCCTGGGTGCATATCTGCTGCCACAGCTTGGGACTGGAGATGCCCCGGTCGCAGAGCACGATGACGGTCATTTCGGGTGGAATCGCCGGGGCCAGTTCCTTGAGCAGTTCCACCGTGGGGTCCATCCAGGAGCCTTTCTGAGTGGCGGGGTGGATATGCCAGGCCACGGGTATGGCGCAACTGCGGTACACCACGCTGATGACGATGGCGGTGGTCTGGTCGCCCTTGAGCGTGGGGTCGATGGCCAGGGCCAGGCGGTCGGAGTGCCACCAGGCCAGGACCCATTTGAGCAGTGGCGCGAAGCAGAGAGTAACGTCCAGTTGAGTCTGGCAGGGGCTGGTCCGGTCGCTGCCGTCGTAGAGCCACTCCCGGAGATACTGGCGCAGGTTGTTCCACTTGCGCCAGGGAGAGAGGGCGGAGGCCACGGCGTTCTGGCAGGCGCTGCCGGCCAGGATGGCCCCGCAAACCCACAGCGCCAAGCCGGTCAATTGTGGCTGAGATAGGTGAGGTAAATGCGTTTCAATAGCTTGCTGAATCTGATAGGTTTCTCGGGGAAGGCGCATCGAGGGTCTCCGGTATCTGGGGGTGTGATGACACCAGAATGCCGGATGCCCGTGCGCCTTTCCAAGTTACGCGCCAGGCCAATTTCGGCCCATACCTACCCCTCTAAGGGGGGGGCTGAATCAGCAGCGGCTACGCTGCTATGTGCGGCGGGCATCATGCCGCCTCGGAATCGGTGTTGCTCCCCCACCTGGCCGCCGCGCCCTGGGCGGCTATCTCCGCCCGTCGCTCCGCCGTCAGCGCGTCAGCTCTGGCCTTGCCGCCCTTTTTGCCGGCGGAGCGTTTCGGCCCGGTATCCTGCGGCTCCGTTGTCAGTTCTTCCTCGATCTCGCCCGTCGCTATCTTGGCGACCATGACGGCGGCTCCGATGACATCCGCCGGGCGTTTTTCGCCTCTCGGTCCGGTAGGCATAATCGACCTCCTATTGCAGCCAACCCCCTTATACTGCAAAGGTATTGACAAACGCAAGCATTGGTTCAATTTCAAACTGAGACACTACCTGGCCGTTGGCAAACTTGAAACGGTCAGCTTCGGCTCTGCAACTTCACCCTGGACACCAGAAAAACTTCATCCCCATCCCGTTGCAGACCGAATTCCGTAAACTCCGGCGCCACCGGCAGATGCTCTTTGATGGTGAACAGCATGGTGTCCCGCAGTTGCGAAAGCTGAGGCGCCGAAACCTCCATCCGGTCCCGACCGATTGCTGACCGCACCCGTTCCCTGGCTACTTGCCTGGAACTGCCTTTGCGTGGGGCGCGTTGTTTGCGGAAGAGATTAAACATGAGCAGACGCTCTGCGATTGATGCCCATCAGGGTGCGAACTTTATCCATGATGGACGTTGGCTGTTCCTCGACCGGATCAATCATTGGCAGATATTCGCCGTCAATACGGGCAGCGATGCGGACGAACTCGCGACCCGAGGGCGACTGTGCATCGTAAACGACGGGCGTTCCGTTGTTGGTGGAAGTGATGACCTTGTCATCGGCGGGCACCAACCCGATGGCCTCCACTGCCAGCATATCGAGCACGTCGGACGAGTCCAGCATGTCGCCCTGTCGCACCATTTCGGGCTTGATGCGGTTGATAATCAGCCTCGCCGAACGGATGTCGCTGGCGTGGAGCAGCCCGATTACCCGGTCGGCATCCCGTATTGCCGACACCTCCGGCGTGGTAACCACCAGCGCTTCCTGAGCCGCGGCAATCGCGTTGCGAAATCCCTGCTCGATTCCCGCGGGGCAATCCACTATCACGTAGTCAAAATCCGACTGCAAACGCTGGCAGAGCTCGATCAACTGCCGGGCATTGATGCAGTCTTTATCCCGGGTTTGCGCCGCTGCTATAAGGTACAGCTCTCCGGCATGCTTGTCCTTGATCAAAGCCTGTTCAATCCTACAGCGCTCTTCCACCACGTCCACCAGGTCGTAAACGATGCGGTTCTCCAGACCCATAACCACGTCCAGGTTCCGCAACCCAATGTCGGTGTCGATCACTACGACCCGGTTGGAACGCAGGGCCAGAGCCGTACCCACGTTGGCCGTGGCGGTAGTCTTTCCCACGCCTCCTTTTCCGGAAGTCATAACGATGGTCTTACCGCTCATTGGGATTTCCTCCATGGTCAATGAAATGGTTTTTCAGGTATGGGGAAACGTGGACGGAGCGATTGCGTATCCGGGCAATGATCGGGCTGTCACCGGCGTCCGCAAGTAGGCGGTCTCCACCGGACTTTACGGCCTCCGGATCACACCGATAATCGGCGATTCGCAACTGCGGGCCGGATGACGACATCGCCAGTATGACTGCGGTGGCGTCCCCGCCCGCGCCGGCGTGGGCCAGACCACGAAGCTTCCCAAAAACCAGGATGTCGCCATGGGCGATGATCTGGGCTCCCGGATTAACGTTACCGACAACGACCACGTTGCCCGGAAAGCGGCTTACCTCTCCGGCTCGCCAGGTGCCCCGTACGACGTCAGCCGTCACACTGCTGCAATCAATGACAGGAACGCCTGAGCCAGCCATGCCTTCCCGGCCTTCACTCTCTTCCACTTGGGGGATCGTATTCCGACCCGTATCCACCCGGTCACTGCCCGGGATGTTTTTCCCGTTTATCCGATCCGATATTCCAGCCTGAGACTCAATGAGGTGGTCGATGCGGTTGCGCTCCGATTCCAAGACATTCGGATCACACCAGAATTTCTGGACGGCGAGACCGGATTCCGAATCGATCACCTTGCGGATTAGTTCCTGTTCGTCGTGGGATAGTATCCTTTTCCCAATATCTACGATCACCTGACCTTCAGAGTAGAGATTCCGTTCTCTGCCCAGGTATTCGCGCAACGTCCGACAGGCAACCCTGATTGGCGCGCTGTCGTCAATGGTTATGTTGACCAGCCCGCCGCGGCCTGAAATTCTCACCAATTCGCGCGTGTCGGTATCGGAGTCCACCATGATTGGGGACATTAATATCAATAACGGGCTGCGCCATGCCCTCAGCGGCGCTTACGCATTTCTGTCAAATTCCAAAAAATAAACAACACCTAATCGGGGCGCCCGAACACCGCCACCGAGCAGGTAAACGAACCGGGCCGGCCGCCGAGATTGTGGGTGATGCCGAGGTCGGCCTTCTGCAATTGCCGTCCGCCGGCTTTCCCTTGCATCTGCTTGTACACCTCGTAGATCATGCGAATCCCGCTGGCGCCGATGGGATGGCCGAAACACTTGAGGCCGCCATCGGTGTTGACCGGCAGGTCTCCCTCCAGCGAGAAGGCTCCGTCCGCCACATCGGCGCTGGCCTGCCCGCGTGGACTGAATCCGAGATCCTCCATGATGATCAGCTCGGTGATGGTGAAGCAGTCGTGCACCATGGCCATGTCGATTTCGGCGCGGGGGTCGGTGATGCCCGCCTCTTCATAGGCCGCCTGGCTGGCGCGAACCGTCTCCGGGAAATGGGTGAAGTCCCAATCATTGCGCAGCACGCCGAACGCGCCGACCGCGAGTCCCAATCCCTTGACCAGTATGTAGTCATTTCGCAGTGTCCGTGCGATTTCGGGGGTGGTGATGATGGCCGCCGCCGCGCCGTCGCTGACTCCGCAGCAATCGTAGAGGCCGAGAGGCCAGGCGATCATTGGGGCGTTGATGATCTGCTCTTCGCTCACCTCACGCTGGAAGTGCGCTTTGGAGTTCAACGTGCCGTTGTGGTGGTTTTTCGACGCGATCTGCGCCAGCGTTCGCTTTCCATCGTCGTAGTCGATGTCGTAGTGATGGAAGTATCGCGTCGCGGCCATGGCGAACTGGGACGGGGGCGGCGTAGGCGGCTCCACGTCTGCACCCGGCCCGGCGGCGATGGCGAGGCCGGAGAACCCGCTGTCCTTCAACTTCTCCACGCCCATAGCCAGCACGATGTCGTACACGCCGGCGGCCACGGCGTAACAGGCGTTGCGAAAGGCGTCGGTAGCAGTGGCGCAGGCGTTCTCCACCCGGGTGATCGGGATGTAATCCAGCTTCAGCGCCTCGGCCAGGGGTTGGCCGGTTCGGAAGCTGCTCACCGTGCCCAGCCACGCCGCCTGGATGTCGTTGGCATCCAGTCCTGCGTCTTCGTAAGCCTCGTATGCCGCTTCCACCATCAGGTCGGCCGCCGAGGCGTCCCACCGCTCACCGAAGCGGGTGCAGCCCATACCGACGACGGCCACCCGGTCGCGTATTCCGCTCATTATCATCCTCCTCTTCGTAGGGCCAGGTCTGAAACCTGCCCCTACCGTCAGGCCGCAACCGCGACCGCTGCCGGCGTTCGCCTCGGTATGGCTTTCCAATAGTAGTTGTGTATCCCGTTGACTACACGCAGTTTGCGGAAGCTCATTTCAACTGGCATCCCGACCCGAACCTCGTCCAACTCCCGGTCGGTCATCATGCACAGTACGCGACCGCCGCCCTCGAAATCAACCACCGCTACGACCAAGGGAGTGTCAACTGCTCCTGCGATGTAATCCATTGAGTAGGTGAACAACTCTCCGGGTTTGTCGCTCAAACGCACCGGTTCGCCTGCATCTACGCTGCGGCATTCCACGCAGACCCGTTGGGCCGGATATTGCACGTACCCGCACACTCGGCAACGCGCTCCGTACAGCCGCACGTTCTTGTCGCCCTCACGCCACAGCGCCGATACCGAAGGCGAAGCCGGCGCCGGCCGGCGCGAAGCATCGTCCAGGGTCCAAACTTCCCGCCACTTGGCATACGTTTCGTAGTTGCCCAGCCCTTGTTTCGCGTCAACCCAACCGGACAGGCCCATCGCCGGACGTTGCGCGGTCGAAATTGCCGCTGTGGTACGGAACCCCAGCACATCGCTCCCGTCTCCGTATGAGATCGCCAGCAGAAGCTCATCGGGGTTCGCTTCCTCAAGCGCGCCGGCCAGCAACATCGGAACGAAAGCGGCTCCGGTGTTGCCCACCGACCCAAACATCGACGACTGTATCTGATGCTCGGAAAATCCCAACCGGCGACCCATCCGAGCATGCCGCCGGGCGTCCGGCGCATACAGCGCCGCCCGCGATACCTCGGCCGGCGTAATCCCGGTGCGCCGACAGTAGCCGTCAAATGCTTCCGGCACAATCCGTTCGATGCCTTCCTCCGTGGCGAAACGGTCCTCCCAGGTGCGAACGAACGGGTCCCCCGGCGCACGCCACATGTCCAGCATGTTGTCGGTTATCGAGTGGCTCCCCGCGGATTCAGCGATTACGCCATCCCTCGCGATCGCGAACGCCGCAGCGCCGTCGCCGGATGCGCGCTCAGTTTCCCCCCTGGGCGAGCCTTGCCTGCTGTCGGCGACAACGACCAGGACTTCCCCGGCGCTGCCCGCCGTTACCGCGTCCAGCGCCGATTTAATGGCGTTTGTGCCGGCCCGCAGCACGTTGGATACGTCCGTCGCAAATATGTCCTGGCGCAGGTCCAGGGCCGCCGCCACGATGGCGGCGCATTGTTTTTCGGCGTAGGGCGCCGTGGTGCTCGCAAATACGATGCCGTCGATGGCGCTCCGGTCGCGGCCAGTCAGACAGTCTATACCCGCCGCAACCGCCATCGTCACGGAGTCTTCGTCGAAATTGGCGACCGCCCTTTCCGCGCGCGAATTCCACCCCGCGGTTTCCCCGCCCAATCGATAGCGGGGGACGTATGCGCCGTAGGCAGCGATTCCAGCCAAAATTCCCTGCTCCTGGTTCCAATTCGAGATGCTCAGGATGCTATCAGCGCAGCCGAAAACGTGTCAACGCACTCGCCATGCTACAATGCAATTGATGACTGAGCCTACGAAACCCGGACGGTTGACAGTCTTCCTGTGCGCCCTCGTCGTCTTGCTAGCCGTCATGGGATGTTCGGGAGCCTCCGTCGGCCCTGCCCAACCGATCCCCGCCAATGACAATCTCCCGCCGAATCTGGCGAAATTGGGCGAAGCCTACGGCATTATCCTTGAAGAACATATCGACCATGACGTGATCGATCCGGAGCAGTTGACCGACGGCGCAATCCGCGGTCTCCTAGGGGCCCTTGACGATCCCCACGCTTCATATCTCACCGCTGAACAGCACGCCAAGGAACAGGAGGGTTACCGCGGATACTTCGACGGGATCGGGGCGCGCGTCACCCTCACCGACGCTGGCTTGACTGTGATCGCTCCCATTCCCGGCGCCCCCGCGGAAGCCGCCGGCATCCGCGCCGGCGACGTCATACTGGCCGTGGATGGGGCTGCAATCGACCACCTCACGCTCATCGAAGCCGTGAACCTGATTCGCGGGCCTCGAGGCACCGAGGTTACTCTACTGGTCCAGAGGGCAGACGCGGTGCAGAACCAGTCTATCACCGTAACCAGGGGGCGCATCCCCATCGACAGCACGGCGTTTCGGATGCTTGATAACGGGATCGGGCATCTCTGGACATACAGCTTCTCCGATACAACGGAGGGGGAGATTCGCACTGCGCTGAACGAATTTAACGATGCGGGCGGGCGCGGCCTTGTCCTGGATCTGCGCAACAATCCCGGCGGACTGCTGGCTGCGGTGGTCAACGTGGCCGACCTGTTTCTGGATGGAGGCCAGATCCTTTACGAAATCGACGCCCAGGGAAACCGCAACGATCACGACGCCAGCCGCGGTGGCGAGGCCACATCCATCCCCATGGTGGTCCTGGTAAACCAGTACTCGGCCAGCGCCAGCGAAATTCTGGCCGGAGCCATCAAAGCTAATGGCCGGGCTACCGTTGTCGGCGAAACAACTTTTGGTAAAGGCAGCGTTAACATCACCCGGGAGCTCTCCGACGGCTCTGCGATATACTTCTCCATCCGACGCTGGTACTTGCCGGACGGTCAACAAATCGAAGGGCACGGCGTGGCGCCCGACGTTGAGATTGAAACCAGTACCCAAACCCTCCCCATTGACCTGCAAGACGACGCTGCCCTGCGCAAGGCTATCGAGATTTTGGAACAGCAGTTGGGCAGCAGGTGAGCGATATGGCTAGAAAAAACCGCAATAGCAAGAAGAAAGCAGCAGGACCGTCGCAAGGCAATAACCGCCAGGTCGCGGTCAACCGCAAGGCTTTGCACGACTACGAAATCCTCGACAAGGTGGAAGCCGGCCTCGTCCTCA
This sequence comes from Dehalococcoidia bacterium, assembly GCA_965207025.1. Classification (GTDB taxonomy): domain Bacteria; phylum Chloroflexota; class Dehalococcoidia; order Lucifugimonadales; family UBA3495; genus Bin87. Next base: position 1,418,821 of record OZ242258.1, read on the forward strand.
CCGGAACGGAAATCAAGTCGATACGGGCGGGCAAAGTTGACCTGCGCGACGCCTACGCGCGGGTGCAGGATGGCGAGCTCTGGCTCCACGGCGCGCACATTGCCCCCTACGATTCCGGCAGCTACATGAACCACGAGCCCAAACGACCCCGCAAACTTCTAGTGCATCGCAGCCAAATAAGCGAACTGGGCGCGCAAACAGCCGAGAAAGGCTTGACCCTGGCGGCCATCCGCATGTACCTGAAGAACCATCACGCCAAGGTGGAATTGGGAGTCGCACGGGGCAAACGCCAGTACGACAAGCGCCGCGCCATCATGGACCGGGAGCGTGAACGCGCGGCCCGCCAAGCGGTCAAGGAGTGGCGGGACTGACGAAGGAATTGCGATGATGGTACTGCCGTAGGCGAAATATTATTCTGTACTTGGGTTTGGCAGCTACTCCTGTTCATCCTGCTGCTCGTTGGCGTGTATCGTCAAACGTCGTCGAAAAGTTGCAGGTGCCGGCCGGCAATGATACGTTTGGCGGGAGGGAAATACCATGCGGAATACGCTAGATGAACCCATGGTCCGTTCTGTGGGCGTTTATGACTTCACGGATGCGGCCCGGTATCTTAAGGCCGCCCGCCACGGCGCGGCCCTGTATCCCCGAACTCCGCGCACGATTGCCGGATGGTTTCGCCGGTGGGCGAATGACGGCGCACTCAGGGAATCTCGTGCCAACGAACCGACGGTCACTTTCAGCGACCTGATTTCAATGCGTCTGGTCGGAGCTCTGCGGGTGTCGGGCGTAGCATGGCCTGAAATTTATAAGGTCATCAAGTGGCTTAGAGACCAAACGGAAGCGCAGCACCCTCTCGCTAGTAGGGACATTTGGTCCGACGAGAATTGGGTGGATGATATTTGCAACCTGCTGTACCCCGTGATAGGAGCATCTAACCTTACTGGACCGGATTTTGGGGAATTGGCGTTGGAGTATGTCCTCCCGGAACATGGTCTGACCTTTGACGAAAAATCCGGGCGGGTCACTTCCTGGGAAATTGACAATGGGATCGTCCTGCATCCCCTCGTGCAATTCGGAGCACCCTGCATCAAAGGCACGCGCATACCTGTGTATGCCATTGCAGGGATGGTCAAAGGCGGCGATTCAGCACTGTCGGTAGCCGAGGATTTTCAATTGCCTATTGAAAAAGTCCAAACTGCTTGTGACTTCGAACACCGCGCCCATGGCTACTGAACCATTGTTGCTTCTGGACGAATCGCTGTCTCCGGCGGTTGTCCAAGCCTTGCAGTTGGTGGACTATAACATCATGACAGTGAGGGAAGTATTCGGACGAGAGGGCATTCTGGACCCGGATGTCATACGTTGGTGCCGCGAACAGCAGGCTGTGTGGGTTCATGCCGACGACCGGGCCATAAGCGAGCATCGCGCGATGTTGCAAACCAGTGGCATCAGAACGCTATGGGTTCGCCGCCAGCGGAGCGGAATGGGTAGAAGTGAGCAGCTACGTATCCTGGCTTTTGTGCTGCCCAAGCTTTTCGAAAGCTGGCGGCAAAGCCCAAGAGTCCGGCATTACAGCGCTTCTGCTGCCAGCCCTACTTCGGCACCCTCGCTGCGTCCCGTAACAATATAAAGACACCGATTTATCCCACGCGCCCGCTAGCAGTTGGTAAATTACACTATAATCTCCGCTGAAATCCCGCGCCCCGGCCCTCGCGCCGGCGGCGCATTATGTTGAGGAGTATGCGCTTTGATACGCAGCCTGCGGGGTATCGAACCCAAAATTGCCCCCACCGCCTGGGTCAGTGAGGCCGCCTACGTAGTCGGCAATGTTGTCATCGGAGAGTACAGCAGCGTCTGGCCGGGTGTAACGATACGCGGCGACGGCGATGTCATCACCATTGGCAACCACGTGAACATCCAAGAGGGTTCGGTGGTGCATGGCGACGGCCTCGTTATCGAAGACTACGTTTCCATCGGCCACTGCGTCGTGGTTCATGGCGACCGGATTGGCACGGGGAGTCTGCTGGGAAACAACTGCACATTCCTCACCGAGTCCACCATCGGCCGCGAGTGCCTGATCGCCTCCAACTCCGTGGTCCTGTCCAACGTGGACGTGCCCGACCGCAGCTTCGTGGCCGGCGTGCCGGGTTCCATCAAGCGCGAGGTCAGCCCGGCACAGATCGAGCAGATGCGCATGACCGCCGAGCATCTTGTGGAGCGGGCCGGCTGGTTCAAAGAAAGCGGCCTGTGAGCAGCACGAAATCTGCGATAGTGTAGGGGCGGGTTTGAAACCCGCCCCTACCGATTTATTTCCGGAGACTGCACTACGCCAGCCGCTCCGCTACTGGCAGCACGTGCTCGGCCAAATGCTCCATGACTTCGATGCACGGGCCGATCCCGTCCACGCGAAAGTCGAAGGTCAATTGGTCGATGCCCAACTCGTTGCAGTAGTGAAGGTCATCAATCACGGCCTGCGTGGTGTTGATTAGCGCTCCGCCCGAACGCACACCGACACCCTCCTCAGCCCCTCCCATGTCCGTGAAGTGCAGGCTGCGCTTCAGGGAGATGGTAATGTCGGCCGGGTCTCTGCCAGCCCGCTCCGTTTGCTCCCGCAGATAGGGGAGGTTCTGGGCCACGAAATCGGGCGTTTGCCGGGTCGTATGCCAGCAGTCCCCGTATTTCGCGGTGCGTCGCAATGCCCTTCGGGTATGCCCGCCCACCCAGATCGGGATGCGTGGCTGCTGAATCGGCTTTGGCTCAAAATACACGCCGTCAATCTGGTAGTACCTGCCCTTGACCTCCGGCTCTTCCTCCGTCCACAGGGCGTTGAAAATCTCCAGAAATTCGTCAGTCATTGGACCACGGTCTGCGTATGGTACCCCCAGAATGTCGAACTCTTTCTCCAGCCATCCGACGCCCACGCCGCAGATCATCCGACCGCCCGACAACACGTCCAGCGATGCAAACATCTTGGCCTGCACCACCGGATTCCGGTAGGGGAGAATCAGCACTGTGCTGCCCAGACGGATCTCGCTGGTGCATGCCGCCATGAACCCAAGCATCGTCATCGTTTCCAGGAAGGGCTCGTCGGAAGGTCGTTGGAACGCACCCGTGGGCGTGTACGGATATTGGTTGGTTCCGCCCACCGGCAGCACAATGTGATCGCCGGCCATCACTGATTCAAACCCCAGTCGCTCGGCGCGCTGGCAAAACTCGCGGATGCCCTCCGCGTCGGGCAGGCGTGGAATGCTGACACCTATTTTCATCGGGGATTCTCCTGATTCCGGGCGATATTGGCAGTAACGGAACATGCTCAAACCCGGCAGCGGCGGCATTATAGCATTGCAGCTTCGGTGTTCCGACGCCAGGTTATACTCCCACGACACTTAGCGCAGATGCGGTTGCCGATCATCCGTCGTTGCAGGGTTTGCCGGAACCATTGTTGCCCGCACCCACACTCTCCCACCCACTTGGGAACCGAGTGCTGAACCCGGTGGCACCGCTCGCCGATACAACCAATTTCACGCGCTTTGGCCTTCCAGATTGCATCGTGATTGTGTCGTGGGCCGACGATGGCATGGGCGATCTCATGCAGGATCGTGTCCTCAATTTCCCCGCGCGTCGCCGCCAGGCAGTAGCTCACCGATAGATCAATCCGACGCTCGTTGTAGCGGCAAACGCCAGCGCGGGAGGGCGCGAGGTCAAAGCCGAACGTCCACCCTCTTATCAAAGCGCCGCGTCCGGTGAACTCACCGATCAAGCGCAGCGCAACTCCCTCAACCTCGGCCAGCGTACACTCCACCACCGGAGTGCTCTCCACCTCGGTGATGGCAGCATAGGGCACCGACCATTCGCTGCCGCCCTCGCCTGACACCTTTACATGCCTGGTACGAATGCCGGTGATCTTTCCCTGCAACTCGCCGGTTCCCGGACCTCGGAATCGAACGACGCTGCCGACGGGAGTCTTTGCGCCCGGAAAATCAGCCGTTATCAGGTGACGTCGTCGTGCCATGTCAGTGCCAGATCACGGGGATTATATCCCGGATTCGTCGCGTGGCCGGGTATTTGGTCAAATAAATAAAAATCGTTCTTGCCATTGCGTTAGGCGATGCTATAATCGCCTTAAATCGTGCAGCCGCGTTCGGCTGCGGTTAAAATTTATCCACTTCCAAGAGGAGGCGAGCTTCATGGAAAAGGGAGACACCATTATCAATATAGGCCCGGTGGACGTCGCGCTGTCCTACCGCCAAGAGATCATGCCCGACCAGGGCCTCATGGTCCAGGTGTACGGAGACGTTGACGGCAACGACACCGAGATCCTGCGGTTTGACTGCTTCGACCAGGACCCGCACTATCACTATGGCCCGGAGAACATGAACATCCGGCTGCACATGGACAAGACCACCGTCGGCACTGCGTTGGGCTGGACCCTGAAGAACATCCGGACCAACCTGCCCGCCATGGTGCGACGCGCCGGCTACGATGACCTTGCGTCCGCCGTCGAGTCCCAGGGGATCGACGATAACAAGATGGACGAGGTCGAAGCGTGCGCCTTGGACAAGTCCCGCAACGAGCGCCGGACGGTCACCCACTTCCGCGGCGACCACATCTACGAGGCCGGCAACATCCGCTTCGGCGTCGAGTTCCGCTCCAACATCGGCGCGGCCAACGACCGCGGCGTTGCCATCCACGTGCTGACCGACCACTTGGGGCAGGAATTCGAGCTCCTGGCCTTCGACTGCTTCGAGATTGCGCCCCACTACCACTACGGCCCCCGCAACCAGGACGTCCGCATCTACTGGGACGTGACCACCAGCGGCCACACCCTGGCCTGGACCCTTGACCAGTTCAAGTCCGGCAACCTGGCCAATATGATCGACCGCGCCGGCTACCCCACCGTCGCCGCCAACGTCGATAACGATTTGGTTCAGGCGGTCATCCCCTCCATGGAGGAGAAGGCTTGGGCCCTGGTTGGCACCAACCAGCAGTAAACGCCCTCAACATCCGGCCAACCGTAGGGGCGGGTTTGAAACCCGCCCCTACATCGTTAAACACCGGCTTCGCCTGAAAGGGTCACATCATCGTGTAACCGCCCGACACGCTCAGCGTCTGGCCGGTAATGAAACCGGCCGCATCCGAAGCGAGAAACACTACGGCGTTCGCCACTTCCTCCGCTGTTCCCATGCGGCGCAGTGGATATGCTCGCTTTACCCGCTCCAGTACTTCGTCGGTGAACAGATCCTCCATCCCCTGAGCCCACATGCTATCGGTACTCGCCACCTCCGATTGTGGCGGAACCACCAGCCCCGGGCAAACCATGTTGAACCGGAGGCCGTAACGTCCCGTTTCCCGCGCCAGCGACTTGCTCAGGGCGATCACCCCCGCCTTGCACGCCGAATAGACTGCTTCCCGGTACTCGCCCATTCGGCCGGCGTCGCTGCTGATGCTGACCACGGCTCCCTGTTGCCGCTCCATCATGTGCGGCAGCACCGCGTGGATGCAGTTGATCGCCCCCCACAGGTTCACGTCAACCTCTTTGACGTGCTCGTCCCGTGACTTCTCGATAAACAGGCGGTCTATAGTCCACCCTACGTTATTCACAAGCACGTCCACGCTGCCCAGACGGTCGATGGCCTCAGCAACCATTGCATCGGTCCTGGCTCGGTCGGTAACGTCGGCGTCTATCACCGTGGCGGTGGCGCCGCTTCCGATGGCCGCGACTTCGCCGGCGACTCTCTTGCCTGCGTCGTGGTTAAGTTCGGCTATGGCAATGTTACAGCCCTCCGCGGCAAACGCCAGGGTGATGGCCCTGCCGATGTTGTTCCCACCTCCGGTCACTACCACGTTTTTGCCCTTTAATCCTAGTTCCAACGGTTATGTCCTCCAATCATGTTGCCGCCGCAGTATGTTCCGCAGCGTGTAGAGATTCTCCACGTCGGCCCGGTTGTACTCCAACAGGAGTTCCAGGGCCGACGTGCTAGCCTCATCCAGGTATTTGCGCCAAAGCAAAACGGCATCGTGTCCGTCCATATCCGGCAAATCCCCGCGATCAATGCCGAGCGTCTGCTCGATGTGCTTCAAGCCGCCGCGCAGCCCAGCGCGACGACAGGCATACATCAGGTCATGGTGCTCGAACCAACGGCGTAAATCGATGCCCGGTTTCCACGCGAGGAACGGCAGGTCGAATCTGCTACCGTTGAAAGTGTAGATGGTAGTAACGCCTTCCAGCACATGCTCAATCGCCGCCGGCGTTATCGCATCACCCACCAACTGCTCAACCGACCAGTCGCCGGGGAAATCGATGGCCACGCCCACCACGGTGGATAGGATCGACCACCGATGAATCCGGTGGTCTCGATGTCCAAGTATGCGTCCAAAACGCCTGGACTCAGGCCCCGTATCGAGTACGGGGTGACGTCCTTTCGCCGGCATGACGGGAAAAGGGAATCAGTGGCGGAAATGCCGGGCGCCGGTGAACACCATCGCTATGCCCGCATTGTTGGCAGCGGCTATCACCTCGTCATCCCGAATCGATCCTCCCGGCTGCACGATGGCGGTGATCCCCGCTTCGGCTGCCAGTTCGATGTTGTCCGGGAAGGGGAAAAATGCGTCCGAGGCCAGCACGCAACCGGCGGCTTTGTCGCCGGCCGCACGTTGGGACAGGTGTACGCTCACCACGCGGTTGGGCTGTCCAGCGCCCATACCCACCAGTGTGCGGTCCTTCACGAATGCAATGGCGTTGGACTTGATGTGTTTGACCGCTTTCCACGCGAAGGCCAGGTCAGCCAGCTCTGATGCGCTAGGCGCCCGCTCCGTGGCCCTAGTCCAGGTCTGTGGGTCTTCGTCAATCACGTCCGGGGTCTGCACCAACATGCCGCCGCTGAGTGGCCGCACATCGTAATCCGTCGCTCCTCCTGATGGAACGGCGGAATCGACCGATAAAATCCGCAGGTTCCTCTTGCGCTGTAGAATCTCCAGCGCGTCGCCGTCATATCCGGGAGCGACCACCACCTCGTAGAACACCGGGCCCATGGCATCCGCCGCTTCCGCAGTAACTGTGCGGTTGAACCCGACGATGCCCCCGAACGCGGAAACCGGATCACCTTCGTAGGCCAGTCGGTAAGCCTCCGCCAGATCATCCCGCGATGCCAGACCGCACGGATTGGCGTGCTTGATCACGCATACCGCCGGATCTGCATAGTCACTGACCGTCCGCCACGCCGCATCGGCGTCCATAAGGTTGTTGAACGACAGCTCCCGCCCGTGCAACTGCTCGGCTCGGGCCAGTCCTCCGGTTCCGCCGGCGGCCGGAACATACAGCGCCCCGCGTTGGTGAGGATTCTCCCCGTACCGCAAGGACGACACCCGCGTTAACCCGATGGTGACCTGCTCGGGCATTTCGTCTTCTGACGAGGCATCCGACGCCAGGTATTCGGCAACCGCCGCGTCATACACTGCAACGTGCTGGAATGCTTTTGTTGCCAGAGTACGCCGCTGTTGCAGGTTCAATCCACCGCCGGCGAGCGCGTCCGCGACCCAGCCGTAGTCCGCCGGATCAACAATTACCGCCACCGAAGGAAAATTCTTCGCGGCAGCGCGGAGCATCGTAGGTCCGCCAATATCAATGTTCTCCAGGGCGTCGTCCAGGGTTACGCCCGCCTTGCTCACGGTCTCGACAAATGGGTACAGGTTCACCACCACCATGTCGATGGCGTCGATTCCATGCTGATTCAGCTCCGACATGTGGTCGGGTAAATCCCGGCGGGCCAGCAGACCACCGTGAATCACCGGATGCAGGGTCTTTACCCGCCCCTCCAGAATCTCCGGTGAGCCGGTAACATCCGAAACCTGCCGGACGGGTACACCGGCGTCGGACAGGCTCCGATGGGTTCCCCCCGTGCTGATCAGCTCGTAGCCCGTGCCCGAAAGTCGCCGGCCGAGTTCTTCAATGCCTGTTTTGTCGAATACGCTGAGTAAGGCCTTCAAGTTTTAGATTATCTCCTGTTGAATCTACGCGGTGTCGTCAGACGCCGCCCGCTCCGCCGTCAAACCCGCCAAATCCGCCGCCGTGGTCAGCGTTGTGATTGAAATGCCCGGCGTCGCCCGGATGGTTCAGCTGTCCGGGATCCACGTTGTGGCTGCCGTGATGACCTCCATACCAGATCAGGCCCAACGGCCCCCAGGCCCACCAGGGACTGTGGATCCCATGCAACCCTTCGTTCTCTGCGCGTGTCCTGTTGCGTCGAAACCAGTTCGTCATTCCCATTTCGTCACCTCCCTAGCGTGCGGTTACCCTTCGCCAAATATTACCCTATCTCGTCCTTGCTGCTCTACTATTCGACCCACATCCACGGCGTCATCAACGCTGGATACCAACGCATCCGCTTCTGCCTCGTCGCACACCGCAACCATGCCCAGGCCCATATTGAACACGCGGAACATCTCATCGTCGCTCACCGATCCGGCCCGCTGAATCGCGCCGAATATTGGAGGAACTTCCCACGATCCCAGCCGAAACTCCGCCGCCACTCCCACCGGCAGCGAGGCCGGCATCTTGCCCGGCAAACCGCCTCCCGTGATGTGGCTCAACGCCTTGATGGACACAAGGTGAGGCGCCAACATTGGGTAGTAACCTCGGTGGCGCACCATCAGTTCATCGCCCAGGTTCCGCTCCAACCCAGGCCAAGGCCGGAACAACGCCGAAGGATCCTCGTCGGTGCCGAAAACACGGCGAACCAGCGAAAAGCCGTTGGTGTGCACTCCACTTGACGGTATCCCAATTAGTCGATCACCCACCGCTACCGCCTTCGCATCTATTAGCGCCTCCCGCTCGGCTACCCCCACCAGGAACCCCGCCAAGTCGAAATCGCTTGGACCATACACCCCGGGCAATTGCGCCGTTTCCCCACCGATGAGGGCACATCCGGCCTCGCGGCATCCCCAAACAATTCCCCGCATCAGCATCTCCAGCCTGTGTTCGTCAAACGCGCTGAAAGACACATAGTCGAGGAAGAACAGGGGCCGCGCGCCTTTAGTCAGAATGTCGTTCACGTTGAGCGTAACCAGATCCTGCCCAACTCCCTCGAAGTGCCCCAACTGGGCTGCCACTTTTAACTTGGTCCCCACTCCGTCTGTGCTGGCCACCAGCACCGGATCAGCGTATTCGCCCATGGCAAACAACCCGGCGAATCCGCCGCCCCCATCGAGCACCTCCGGTCCGTGCGTCAACGCCGCGAACGCCTTGATGCGGTCCTTCAACCCATCCATGGCGTCGAGGGAGACGCCCGCGGCCTCATAGGTGTCCGTTTCCAGAGCGCTCAACCCAACCTCGAAGACGCGCCCCTCACGATGCCGAGCGCTCCAAGGCCGTCTTGGAGAAGTCCAATTGCACCGGCACCGGGTAGTTTCCAGTGAAGCAGGCGTCGCAGAATCCTGCCTGCGGCTGCCCCTGCTTCGCCACCGACATCAAACCGCTCACGCTCAGATAACCCAGGGTGTCGGCTCCGGTAAGGGCTCTAATCTGCTCGATGGTCTTGTTGGCGGCGATCAATTCCTGACGGGTCGCCATGTCAACCCCAAGATAGCAGGGATGCTTGATTGGCGGGGCGCAAACGCGCAGGTGAATCTCGGTTGCGCCGGCCTTCTTGAGCAAATCCACTACATGAGGGGTTGTAGTGCCGCGCACGATGCTGTCGTCAACTACCACCAGCCGCTTGCCGCGTAAAACGGCCGGCATGGGGTTGAACTTCTGCCGCACTCCCCGATCCCGGCGCTGCTGTTCCGGTTCGATGAAGGTGCGCCCGACGTAACGGTTTCGTACCAGCCCGTTGGCAAAGGGAATTCCCGACTCTTTGGCGAAACCTACCGCCGCCGAGGTGGATGAGTCCGGAATCCCGATCACCAGGTCAGCGTCCACCGGATGTTGCCGGGCCAGCTCCGCACCCATTTCTTCGCGGACGGTGTGCATCAGCCGGTCGTCCATCATACTGTCCGGCCGCGCGAAATAGATCCACTCGAACACGCAGAGAGCTCGCTTGCGCTCCGTTTCCCCACGGTACACTTCCGAGTGGATACCCTCCGCGGTGACCACTATCACCTCGCCCGGCTCCAGCTCTCTGATAAACTCCGCCTGCATATGATCCAGCGCGCAGGTTTCGGAGGCGAACACCCACCCGTTTCCATGATCAGACGGCAGCCGCCCCAGGCAAAGAGGACGAATGCCCAACGGGTCCCGAGCAGCAATCAGCGCGTTTGGAGTCAACAATGTCAGGGAAAACGCTCCGTTCATCACCCGCATACCGTGGAACAAACGCTCGTGCCACGAATCCCCGGGCGCGTTTGCCAGCAAATGGGCGATCACCTCGCTGTCCGTGGTAGTTTCAAACCGGCAATCCACGCGCTCCAACAGCTGTTCTCGCAATTGGACTGAGTTGACGATATTGCCGTTGTGCGCAACCGCCAGCCGTCCATTGATCCCGTCAACAACCAGGGGTTGAGCATTGCACGGATCACTCGATCCGGTGGTGGAGTAGCGCGTATGCCCAATGGCGGTTTCGCCCTTGATGGCATCCAGGTCCCCGTCGTCGAACGCCTCGGAAACCAGTCCCATCCCGGAATGTACCCTGATAGCGCCTTGTTCCGACGCGGCCACACCGGCCGATTCCTGTCCCCGATGCTGTAACGCAAACAGCCCGATAGCGGCCAGCGTCGCGCTATGGCTGCCGGGGCTGTGTATGCCGACGACCCCGCATTCCTCACGCGGGTGGTCGAAAGGGACCGGGTCCCGTTGACCGTACAACGGCAGATTCATTGCTACATTTTATTGCGTCAGGCGGCTGCGGGTCAACGCAATGCGCTTCGCACGCAGGGTAATTCGATTTTTCCCTCGATGATCCGTTATCGCCGCCAACACCGGGAGTCAGTCCCGGTCGGGGATGATCTGGACTTTCCGGCTCTCGCCATACCCCACGCTCTCGGTGCGGATGCCCTCCCTGGTGTCCAGGTACAGGTGAATCACCCGGCGGTCTGACGGAGGCATTGGCTCCAGCGTGATGCTGCGGCCGGTTTGCGATACCCGGCTGGCCACCCGGTCCGCCATTTCCCGCAAAGAGTCCTCCCGCCGCTGACGGTACTGCTCAACGTCCAGGGCCACCCGAATGTTTTCCTCCTCGAACTGCTGCCGTACGATGCTTTGCACAATGAATTGCAATGACTGGAGGGTATTGCCCCGGCGCCCGATCAACAGGCCCGAATCCGGGCCGTTGATGTCAATTACCGGGCCCCCGGTAAATTCATCGTGCGCCGACCTCAGTGAGATGTCCACGTCTGCCCCCACGGTTTCCAGGATGCGTTGCACCGCCTGGATTGCCGCCTCAGCCGGCGTGTCCGCCTCGATCCCTGCCGTCGGCGGGGACTCCACCATTACGGGCCCTTCATCCTCATGGTCGCCGCTGTCCGACGCTTCGGCTACCTCTTCTTCAGCCCCGGAGTCGGAAAGTCGCGTTACTCGCACTTCCGCCAACTCACCGCCAATGCCCAGAAACCCCTGGCGGCCCCTATTTAGTATTTCTACCTCTACCTCGCTGCGGTCGGCGCCGAGAGCTGCGAGCGCCTGCTCTTCGGCTTCTTCGACGGTTCTCCCGGTTTGAATTATCTGATTCATCGCTACTACTCTCCTGCGGGTCGGGAGCGATAACCGCCGGCGCGGGTTCCGACTCTGCTTCGCCGCGCTTCGGGAACAATGGGAACAGTGGCCCCCAACCGGTAATGAAATACTGGATGCCAATTCCGATGAGGTTGGAGACTACCCAGTAAAGCGGCAAACCGCTGGGCCAACCCAGTGAAAACGCTCCCAGGAAGATCGGCATCATCCACAACATCATCGTTTGACTGGACTGTTGACGCGGGTCCGGCGACGGCATCTGCGTCATCTTCTGCTGTACCCACGTGGTCACCGCGACAAGCACCGGCATCACGATGGGCGACGGGTCCGGCCGACTCAAATCCATCCACAAGAACCCGTTGTTCACCGGGACCGAGGCGTGTATGGGCACAAACGTTATCCAGGAGTACAGCTTGTCTGACAGATTGACCAGGTCCTCCGGGTTGTTGAACAACGTCTGTATCAAGACCCGGAACAAACCAATGAGAATCGGCATTTGGACGATCAGCGGCCCCAGGCAGCCGATGGGGTTCACGCCGCTTTCACGGTACAACCGCATGGTCTCCTGGGAAACGCGCTGCCGGTCGCCGGCGTACCGCTCCTGGATCTCCCGTACCTTCGGTTGCAACCCGGTCATCGACCGCATCTGCCGCAACTGTCGCACCGTCAGAGGTATGGTCACCACCCTCACCAGCACGGTAAATGCGATTATCGCAAGCCCCATCTGCGCAAAGCACAACACGTACAACACCAACAGGGTGTTGAGCATGGGGCGTATGATGATCTCTCGCCAGAGATCGCCGAAGATTGCAAAGATTTCCACTGGATTTGACCCGAATTACTGCCTTGTCAGCCGCGCCGCACCTAATTGCACCTGGTGTTTTCTTCGGTATCGTAACACCACATTATGTTGATTCCAGACCTTACCTGCACCCGGCGGACCGTTCCGTCGGTTGCCCCTACGTAAACCGACTCTGCGGGTTGCGGCAGACCGCCAACTACCCGGTCCGGCAAACTGGCGAGCCTGGCCCTGATTTTCGTGTCTCTATCGCCAAGCTTCAATGACGCTATTTCCTGGGCCACACCGTGCGACGCATCGGTGGCGCGGAGTACCGACAACTGCCCGTCCACCGTCGCCACTACCAGCCCTCGTTCCAGCAAAACCGGGCTGGACACTATCGGAGCGCCCAGGTCGTACTCCCACAGCAATATGCCGTTATCGTCCAGCGCATACACCTTGCCGTCCATCGCCGGCGCGAAGATCGCCCGCCCGGACGCCACCGGGGTTGCCCACCACCAGTTGTTCGCCTGGAATTGCCAGCGCAGCTGACCGTCATTCAGTCCCAATGCATACAACTGCCGGTCGAAGGACCCGACTATCAGCATGTTTTTGTGGATCACCGGGCTGGCGACCACGGCTGCGCCAGTCTCAAACTGCCATTCCAACGCGCCGCTGTCCAGGCTCACCGCATACACGTTTCCGTCTTGCGATCCGAAGTAAGCAACTCCGTTCCGCAACACCGGCGTTGACCAGATTTCGCCTTCGGTCTGGAAGGGAGACCACCGCAGAGCTTCTCCTGTTATGGCGTTGTAAGCGTACAGACCGCCATCCTCGGATCCAACGGCGATGATGCCGCCGGCCTCGTCCAAGGCAGGGCTGCCTACCAGGGGAAGGGCTTCGTCCGAATCGTTTTGCGGACGGCGCCACGCCGTCGCCGCCGCTCCTCCGCCGTCAGGCGGGTCAATCGCGTACAACACTCCGTCGATCCCCGACACGTATAGGAACCTGCCCACAGCCGGCGGATTGTAAGCCCCACGAAAACCGTTCTCACCACCTATCGCTGAAACCCAGCGTGTGCTCACGCCCTCCGGTCCCAGGTCGTTCAGAGCGTATACCTGGCCCTCGAGCGTGGTGGCGTACACCACGCCTTCCGCCACCTCTACCGCTCCCCATCCCTGGGTTGATGCCCCGAGATTGGGCGTGCAACCGGTGGCGACGAGTATAACCAAGGCCAGCGTGCCAAGAAGCGCCATTTGCCATGGCATTTTTTCCCATGGCAGGCGACGGAGCAGGTTAAACCGCGGCATCGGAATCAACAAATCTACTTCACGGCAACCGTCAGATTACCGGATCGTAGCCCTTGCCGCCCTGCGGGCGGCACCGCAGAATGCGCTTCAATCCCATCCAGCACCCCCGCATCGCCCCGAAGCGTTCCACGGCCTCAAGGGTGTACTGAGAACAGCTGGGCTGGAACCGGCACATCGTAGGCAGGTAGGGCGAAATGGCCTGTTGATACAGCCTGATCAAGGCGATGGCCACTAACTTCATTTGCGCGACTCCGGCGCCGTCAGGCTCGTCCGCCGCATCAGGTTGCGTACCGCGCGTTCCAACTGGGCGTAGGTTGCGCCGGCTGCCCCCTTGCGCGCCATTATGACCGCGTCCCAACCGGGTTGAAAATCGGTGTTGCGCACCGCTTCCCGCAGACGCCGCTTGACGCGATTCCTGACGACCGCGTTCCCTACTCTTTTACTGGCCACAAAGCAAAAGCGCGAACGGCCCAGATCATTGGGAGAAAGACGCAGTACCAGGAGACCGTTGGCCACACTGCGCCCTTGTCTATGGACATCGGTGATGCGGGCGTTTGCAGTGAGCCGATGATGTCTTTGCATCGATAATCGGCGGCCAGTTACGATGGTCAGGAGCAACAGGTCAACTACACGGACAGCCGGTGCCGGCCCTTGAACCGGCGACGGCGCAACACCGCGCGTCCATCTGAAGTGCGGGAACGTGAGCGGAAACCGTGCACCCGGGCGCGGCGTCGCTTTTTGGGCTGGTAAGTTCGTTTCGGCATACTGTTTCTCCGACGGTATTCAATACTACTGCCAATACCCCGGTGCGTCAAGAAAGGGCCGGCCATCCGAAAATCCTTCGCGCCAATCCCAAATCGCGCGGAAACGCTTACTTTGCCGCAGCATCCCCGTTATAATCCTTCTCGTAAACGTACCGACACGCTCACCATAGTTCGGATGCCCTACGATGAAAGATCGCTACGAACAGGAAATCGAACAGCTCCTCAGCGAATTGGAGTCTGAATCCACAGACACAACCGATCCGAATCGCCCGGGAGACTCCGCTCAGCCGCTGGACGACCAACCCTCGCCATTTGCACCCAGGCCCAAGCAAGCGCCAATCCTCATCTCTCCCGTCAAGTTGGCGATCGCTGGGGCAGTCCTGGCAGTGGTGGGGCTTATGTTGCCCGTCCTGAAATGGCTATCTTTGGCCGGCCTCGGCATAATGGTTGCCGCGGTGGCCTGGATGGTGATCCGGCGCATGGGCTCGCAACAGCCCTCCTACTGGCGCGGCAGGCGGGTTGACGAACCGCCCCAGGGAGCCTGGCAGCGGTTCCGCCGCTGGTTGTCCAAGTAGGTTACCAGCCAATCGCCGCCCCATCCTTGCGCGGCTCGCTGCCCCCGCTGAGCACCCCGCTTTCCGGGTCCCGGCTGATTGCCTGTCCGCCGCCCATACCGCCGGCTCCCCCCCGGCCAGGCCCGTGCATAACGTTGACCCTATGGCCGCGCCGGTGCAGTTCGGTCACAACGTCGTTGCCGACGTCGCCCTCGAGCCATACAGAATCCCCAACCACCTGAAACCGCAGCGCGTCCAGCGCGCCCTGCGAGTCCATGCCGAAGTCCACCATGTTAGAGATCACCTGCAAATGGCCTTGGGGCTGCATGAACCCGCCCATCACGCCGTAGCTCAACCATAGCTCACCCTCACGCGTCGCCATCGCCGGAATGATCGTATGGAAGGGACGCTTGCCGCCGGCCAAGGCGTTGGGATGCTCCGGGTGAAGCTCGAACAACGACGCCCGGTTATGCAGCACGACACCCGTGCCCGGCGCCACCAACCCTGACCCGAAATTGGAGAACACGCTGTTGATCAGCGAGCAGGCGTTGCCATCACCGTCGATGACGCTGATGTACACGGTGTCGCTGCCCGGCACCATCTTGCCGTAGGGCGCCGTCTGCATAGCGGCTACCGGATCTACGAGGCTGCGCCTTCCGTCCGCATACTTTTTGGACGTCCACATCTCCACCGGCACGTCAACGCACCGCGGGTCGGCGAGATATTCAAAGGCGTCCGCAAACCCCAGCCTCGTCGCCTCGATCAGGTGGTGATAGCGATCGGCGCTCTGTTCTCCCATCCCGGAGATGTCAAACCCCTCAGCGATGTTCAGGGCCTCCAGCGCGATTATTCCCTGCCCGTTGGGCGGACACTCCCAGCAGGTTATCCCACGGTAGTCGGTCTTAATCGGTTCGTCCCAGTCTGAGTGGTGCGCCGCAAGGTCATCTTCCGCCAGCCATCCCCCCTGTTCCTGCACGAAGCTGGCCATCGCCTTTGCGATTGGCCCGTTGTAAAAACCTTCGCTCCCTCCTTCGGCCACCGTGCGCAGTGTGTTCGCCAACGTGGGCAACCGCATCATCTCTCCTTCGCGCGGCGCTCGCCCGTTGGTCAGCAGTTCCTGTCCCGACGGCAAGGCCGCCAGTTTTTCCTCCTGCTGCTGCCACTGGTAGGCGATTATGTCGCTCACCGGGAACCCGTTCTCGGCGTAACTGATCGCCGGCTCCAAAGCGTCCGCCAGGGTCATCGTCCCCTCTCTCTCCAGCAAGACCTCCCAACCATGCACTGTCCCCGGAACCGACACCGAATACGGCCCGAATGCGGGCATCCGGCTGCGTCCTTGATTTCGCAGTTCGTCTATGCTGGCGGCCATCGGAGCCCTCCCGCTCCCGTTCAACGCGACCACGTCCTTCCTTTTCGCCTTCCAGATCAGCGCGAACACGTCGCCGCCCACGCCGGTTGACATCGGTTCGACTACGTTCAGCGTCGCCGCCGTCGCCACCGCCGCGTCAACGGCGTTGCCTCCGGCCATCAGGACGCGCACGCCGGCCATCGTGGCCAGCGGCTGGCTGGTTGCGACCATCCCATTGGTCGCATGTACGGTGGAACGCCGAGAGTTAAAGAACATGGAAGGACTCCTGTTTGCCGGTGTTTCGGCAGAGTTTAGCACGCTCTCCCGCGTTGTAGCATCCGGAGCGCCGGCCACTGGCCTGACCCCCGACTAAGTGCCGAAGACGCAGGGTCTTTCGATTATCCAGTAAACGGGCGCTGCTG
This sequence comes from Dehalococcoidia bacterium, assembly GCA_965207025.1. Taxonomy (GTDB): domain Bacteria; phylum Chloroflexota; class Dehalococcoidia; order Lucifugimonadales; family UBA3495; genus Bin87. The sequence continues at coordinate 1,435,659 of OZ242258.1, forward strand.
CAATCTTGGAGGCAGAGGGAGAAGGGATGTAGGGTCGGGTCATTCACAGTTATGGGGGTGATCCATGAGTTCGGCGGAAGGCGCAAGGGACGGTTTGTCGTTGATCGAGGTGTTGGGCCGGGTGCCGGATCCGCGCAGCGTGCACGGGAAGCGGCATCCTTTGGGGGCGATATTAGGATTGGCGGTGTGCGCCATGCTGTGCGGAGCGCGCAGTCTGTACGCCATCAGCCAGTGGGGTCGAGACCAGGGGCAGGAGGTATCGGAGGCTCTGGGGTTCACCTGGGAGCGTACGCCGTGCGTGTCCACGCTGCATCAGGTGTTCAGCAGGTTGGATCGGGAGGCCTTTGAGCGTGAGTTGGGACAATGGCTGCAGGAGCGGGGCCTGTCTGAAGATGAGGCGGTGGCCATTGACGGCAAGGCGTTGCGCGGCATTCACGGTGATCAATTGCCCGGGGTGCATCTGGTGGCGGCCTACGCCCATCAGGCTGGGATCGTGGTGGGACAGCAGGCGGTGGGTGAGAAGCGCAATGAGCTGGACGCCGTCGCCGGTCTCTTGGGACAGTTGGACTTGCAGGGTCGAGTGATAACCGGCGATGCCCAGTTCACCCAACGGGAGGTATGCCAGCGGGTGGTGGCGCAAGGGGGCACTACTTCTTTGCCGTGAAAGGCAACCAGCCCACCTTGCTAGAGGACATCACGGCCATCTGGGACGGGGAACCGGAAGCGGCCCAGGCGGTGCAAGTCGACCAGCACGGTGATCGCATTGAACAAAGGCGGCTTTGGGTTTCCGAGTTGCTGGTGGGCTACAGCGACTGGCCCCACCTGGCCCAGGTCTGCCGACTGGAACGTAGCGTCCACACCAAGGGCAAACCGCGCCGGGAATTGGCCTACGCCGTGACCAGCCTGCCGCCCGCTGAAGCCAACCCCGAAAGGCTCCTTGCCTTATGGCGGGGACACTGGGGCATCGAAAACCGAGTGCACTGGGTTAGGGACGTTACCTTCGACGAAGACCGGTCCCAGGTGCGCACCGGCTCGGCACCCCAGATCATGGCCGCCCTGCGCAATCTGACCATCAGTGTGATCCGGTTGGCTGGCGAAACCAACATCGCCGCCGCCTTGCGTCGCCACGCCGTTCACCCATCACGTCCTCTCGCCCTGATCGGCGCGGTCGCCTAATAATCGAAAGACCCTGGCCGAAGACGGGCTTGGGCTACCCCCTTTCCTGCTTCCGGGTGTATAATTCGCAAGGTTTATGCTGCGCCGGGTGCGTCGTATCCGGCTCTTGAGTTCGGGCCTGTAGTCCAACAATCCTTGGCAAACCGTAGCGGCCCGTGCAACCTGCTTGCTGAGGAGGAGATCATGCCAGAAGCTGCCAAAATCATCTACACCGAAACCGACGAGGCGCCGTATCTGGCGACGCACTCGCTGCTGCCGATCCTTCAGGCCTTCACCAAGGGTTCCGGCATTGAACTGGAAACCTGGGACATCTCGCTGTCGGGGCGCATTATCGCCAACTTCCCCGACAACTTGACGGACGAGCAGAGAATCCCCGATTACCTGCGCATGTGCGGCGAGTTGTGCCTCCAGCCGGACGCGAACCTGATCAAGCTGCCCAACATCAGCGCGTCGATCCCGCAGTTGAAAAGCGCTATCGCGGAGCTCCAGGGCAAGGGCTACGACATTCCCGACTATCCCGACCAACCCGCCAACGACGCGGAGCGCGAGACCCAGGTTAGATATTCCCGCGTCCTGGGCAGCGCGGTCAACCCCGTCATCCGTGAGGGGAACTCCGACCGCCGTTCCTCAAACGCGGTCAAGGAACATGGCCAGCGCAATCCCCACCGCATGATGCAGGACTGGCCGCAAGTCTCCAAGACCCGCGTTGGCCACATGGCCGACGGCGATTTCTTCAGCAGCGAGGTGGCCGTTACTACCACCGAGGCAGGGTCGGCAACCATCGAGTTCGTGGGCGCCGATGGCAGCGTCACCGAGCTCAAGTCCGGCATCCCGCTGCAAGAAGGCGAAATCATCGACTGCGCCGTGATGAACGTCAATCAACTGCGCCAGTTCTACGCCGAACAGATGGAACAGGCCAAGGCCGACGACGTTCTGCTCGGCCTCCACGTCAAGACGACCATGATGCGCGTATCCGACCCGATCATCTTCGGACACCTGGTGTCGGAATTCTTCAAGGACGTCTTCGACAAGCACGCCGACGCATTGGCACAGGTCGCCGTTGATCCCGACAACGGCGTTGCCGAAATGCTCACCAAGATCCAGGACCTGCCGGAAGGCCAGCGGGCCGAAATCGAGGCCGACATCCAGGCGTGCTACGACAGCCGCCCGGGTCTGATGATGGTGAACTCCTACCGGGGCATCACCAACCTGCACGTGTCCAGCGACACTATCATCGACGCCTCCATGCCCGTGGTGATCCGCGACGGCGGGCGCACCTGGGGCCCCGATAATGAGCTGCACGACACCGTTGCCTTGATCCCTGACCGCTCCTACGCCACCATCTACCAAGCGGTGGTGGAAGACTGCCAGCAACATGGAGCCCTCGACCCGGCTACCCTCGGCAGCGTTGCCAACGTCGGCCTGATGGCGCAGGCGGCTGAGGAATACGGTTCCCACGACAAGACCTTTGAAGCCCCGGGCAACGGAACCATCCGCGTGGTGGACGCTTCGGGCGCAACCCTGATGGAACAGAGCGTCGAAAAAGACGACATTTTCCGAATGTGCCAGACCAAGGACCTGCCCGTCCAGGACTGGGTGAAACTCGGTGTGACCCGCTCCCGGCTCACCGGCCAGGCCGCCATCTTCTGGCTCGACGCCAACCGCGCCCACGACGCCGAGCTGATCAAGAAGGTGGAAAAGTACCTGCCTGAACATGACACCACCGGGCTCGACATCAGCACCTTGACGCCCCTTGAGGCCATGAAAGCCACGCTGGTCCGGAGCCGGGCCAGTCAGGACACCATCGCGGTTACCGGAAACGTGTTGCGCGACTATCTCACCGACCTATTCCCCATCCTGGAGTTGGGCACCAGCGCCAAGATGCTGTCGGTAGTTCCGCTGCTCAATGGCGGCGGAATGTTCGAGACCGGGGCCGGCGGCTCCGCTCCTCGGCACGTCCAGCAGTTCGTTGAGGAAGGGCACCTCCGTTGGGACTCCCTGGGTGAGTTCTGCGCCCTGGTGGCGTCCTTTGAACACTACGGGGAGGTCTTCGACAACGATCAGGCCAGGCTCCTGGCGACGACGCTGGACGAGGCCATCGGCGAGCATCTGGAACACCAGCGGAATCCATCCCGCCGCGTCAACGAGTTGGACACCCGTGGCAGCCATTTCTACCTGGCTCTCTACTGGGCGCAGGCTCTCGCCAAGCAGGACCAAGATCCGGCGCTGAAGGCCACGTTCGCTGAAGTAGCCCGTCAGATGACTGACAATGAGGAAAAAATAGCGCAGGAGCTGATTGACTGCCAAGGCGAGGCCGTGGACATTGGCGGCTACTATCGCCCGGACAACGACATGGCGGCCAGCGCGATGCGTCCCAGCGGGACTTTGAACGCCATCCTGGACGCAATTTAGCGATCCAAATGGCTCACTGACCGGCTGGACGCACCCGCCGGCAAACGTACAGGGGCGACGCATGCGTCGCCCCTACCAATACCCAATCGGAGGCATTCCCCCAATGCGAAGCAAAGTTACCGTAGTCGGCGCCGGCAACGTGGGCGCCACCACCGCCCAGCGTATCCACCAGCTCGGCTACGCCGACGTTGTCCTTGTGGACGTGGTCGAAGACCTGCCCCAGGGCAAGGGGCTCGATATGCTGGAATCCGGCCCCATAATCGGTTCCGATGGCATGATCACCGGCTCCAACGGGTACGAAGAAACGGCCGGATCAGACGTCGTGGTGATTACCGCCGGCATCGCGCGTCGCCCCGGAATGAGCCGCGACGACCTGCTCCTGACCAACATGCGGATCACATCCGCCGTTACGGAAGAAGTCGTAAAACACTCTCCCAACTGCATCATCCTCGCCGTAACCAACCCGCTGGACGCCATGGTGCAGAACGTCTATCAGACCGCCGGGTTCCCCCGCAACCGCGTGTTCGGGATGGCCGGCGTCCTCGACACCGCCCGCTACCGCACTTTCATCGCCCAGGAACTGGACGTGTCCGTGGACGACGTACAGGCGATGGTGCTGGGCGGACATGGCGACGACATGGTGCCGCTGGTCCGCTACACCACCGTGGGCTGCATTCCCCTCACCGAGTTGTTGTCCCAGGATCGCATCGACTCCATCGTCCAGCGCACCCGCGACGGCGGCGGTGAAATCGTTGCTCTCCTCAAGCAGGGCTCCGCCTTCTATGCGCCATCCGCCGCCATCACCGAGATGGTGGAGGCCATCCTGCTGGACAAGAAGCGAATCCTGCCCGGCTGCGCCTATCTGGAAGGCGAGTACGGTATCAACGGCCTCTGCGTGGGCGTGCCCGTCAAGATCGGGGCTGAAGGCGTCGAGCAGATCATCGAAATCAGCCTCACTGACGAAGAAAAAGCAGCCCTCCAAAGTTCCGCCGCCGCCGTGCAGGAACTGGTGGACGTAATGGCCAACGCTGAATAACCTCGCAGATCAGTGGCAACAGGCAGGGGCGGGTCTTGTACCCGCCCTGTTTCGTTGGTCTGGCAGTATAATGTTCTTACGACTTCTATCAACGTGGGAGGCTCGAATGTCTGAGCGCACTGAATTGGAACGTGATATGCTGGCGAAAGCCGCTCAATACTTTCCGGGCAACTCCACCGGCAACACGAATTACCCCGAAGAGCTTAATTTCCTCATTCGTGAGGGCAAAGCCGGCCGTGTTTGGGACGTCTCGGGCAACGAGTACGTGGACTGGCTGATGGGCTCCGGCCCCATGATCCTCGGCCACGCCCATCCCGCCGTAACCGAGGCCGTCCTGGAGGCCGTAGGGCGCGGCTCAACCTTTTTCGCCAACAACGACCAGGCCGTGATGCTTGCCGAGGAACTCTGCAAGGCGATTCCGTGCGCCGATAAAGTGCGGTTCACCACCAGCGGGACGGACGCCTGCTTCCAGGCCATGCGCGCCGCCCGCGCCTACACTGGCAAAGAGAAGATCCTCAAGTTCGAGGGCGGCTACCACGGCACCAGCGACTACGCCATGATGTCCGTGTTCGCGTCCGCCAGCGTCGAGTTCCCCCAGGCCGAGGCGAACAGCGCCGGGATCCCCCGCGCCCTCAGCGACCTGATGCTGGTGTCCCAGTTCAACGACCTGGACACCACCGCCGCCATCGTTGACGCCCACAAGGACGAAATCGCCGCCGTCATCGTGGAACCACTACAGCGCACCCTGGCCCCCAATCCCGGTTTTCTCGCCGGCCTTCGCAAGATCACGTCCGATGCCGGCGTGCTGCTCATCTTCGACGAGGTGGTTACCGGCTTCAGGCTTGCCTATGGAGGCGCCCAGGAATTCTATGGCGTCACTCCCGACCTGTGCTCCGTCGGCAAAATCATGGGCGGCGGTTACCCGTTGGCCGCGGTGCTGGGTTCGGACGAAGTGATGTCCGTGTACGATCGCTCCTCAGTGTCGTCCGACAGTTACGTTGACCAGATCGGCACCCTCAACGGTAACCCCATCGCGTGCGCCGCTGGTCTGGCGACCTTGGCCGAGCTGCGCAAGGACGGCGTGTACCACCGCCTCCACAACGTCGGCGGCCGCATCCGCCATGCCCTGGTTGACGCCTGCTCAGAGCAGGGCTTTACAGTCCAGAGTGTCGGCGAGGACGCCATCTTCGACATCTACTTCGCCGACCATCCCGTGCAAAACTACCGCGACGGGCTGGCTGCCGACCCGGCACCACTGGCCAAGCTCAACTACGGCCTGTTGAACCACGGCATCATCAAGTCCTGGCCACAGAAGTTCTACCCTTCCGTCGCCCACACCGACGCCGACGTTGACCAGACCATCGCCGCCATCCGGGAAGTCGCGCCGACTTTGCGGGATTAGCATCCCGTGGGGTCTGCTATGAGTGGCAGCTCGTCCACTCTGTACACACGGGAGCCTGTGTAGCCCTCTCGAACAAACAAGGCTTGGCCGGGATAGCGTTTCCTTATCTCTAACTCAAAACCTATCCTGGTCTCGTCTAGCCGCTGCTCCAGTTCGCTCTCCAAATCGTAGAGGAATTTCAGGTCGTCGTCTGTCGGCTTGTGGGAGCGATCCGCCTCTGGCTCCGCCCTACAACCGAGCACGTCGCACTCTGAAGCGGAGCATGCCGTGTTTACTACGGCTGGGCACCGGTGCTGGCGAGGATACTTGCGCACTTGACCGCCGCAACGTACTCCGTAGGAGAATGAGCTATGGGTTTCCCCGGGTTCAAAGGACTCCACAGTCAGAATGTTGACTTCCACATAATCCAGAGTGCGGGGATTGACGATGATGAAATCATAGCCTCTCCGATGTGGCTGTCCCCCAGGGAAAATGCTGGAGCCGGAGTGGAGGTGGGGAGGTTCGTTGGGTATGCGGACGAAATCAACGACCAGTTCTAGACCCGCGAGGTTGGCATCCGGTTCCACATCCAGATTCACAACGTTTCGAATAACCACAAGAGGATTCTTGATGACAACGAAAGGCTGCGACATCTTTACGCCTCCTTTTCCTTGCAAGCGAAATGGCAAAAAGGGGCGGTTCTCACGCCCGCCCCTCAATCTCGCAAAACTACTAGGCGCTTTACCGCCCTCGTATCTTCACTTCCAGCGGCCCGGTGCTTATGATGTGCCGCTTCAGCCCCAACTCGTTGGGCGACATCCCCATCGCCAGCCCGATCAACTGCGGCATGTGCAGGATGGGCAGGTCAATGGAACGGCGAGCCTGGGACGCTGCCTTTGGCTGGAACCCGTCCAGGTTCAGGTGGCACAGCGGACACGGCGTGACCATGGCATCCGCGCCCAAATCCTTAACCTCCGAAGTATGCTTGCCGACCATCGCCATTGAGTTGCGCTGGTTGATGGTCAAAATCGGGAATCCACAGCAACGAGTCTTCCCCTCGAAGTCCACCAGCGTCGCTCCCAACAGTTGAATTAGCATCTCCAGCGACTGCTGCCGTTCCGGATGGTCTGCGATGTCCAACGCCTCCGTGGGCCGCACAATGTAGCACCCATAGAACGGAGCGATCTTCAGCTCGTTCAGCGGCCTGGTTACCAGGGCGCCCAGCCGGTCCAGCCCATAGTCCTCAATCAGGATCCACAACAGATGCTTGGGCTCGCTGTCCCCGCTGTACTCCAGCCCCTCCTCCGCCAGATGGGAGTTGATCTCCGCCAGGTATTCGGGGTTGCGCATCCGGTGGTTCGCCTGCGACATTACCCCTTGGCACGTGCTGCATATAGTCAGGATGGGCAGGCCCATCTGCTCCGCCTTGGCGAAGTTGCGCGCGTTCAGGGTATCGCCGAAAAGCTGGTTCTTTTCCTGGATCACTCCGGCGCCGGTGCAGGTCCAGCCGGGGATCTCCTCCAGTTCGATACCCATGCGGTCGCACACCATCCGCGCCGCCGGGTAAAGTTCGGGCGCGCCCCCTTGAGACACGCAGCCCGGGAAAAAAGCGTACTTCACTGGTTGATTCCTCCTCTTGAATCGCCCTACCCGAACGGGGAGTTGTTGCTCACTTTCGGAGCCTCGGGCTGCGGCTGCGTCCGGCTGAAAATACGGCGCACCGCTTCTACGTTCTCCACGTTCTTGTGCGCAATCGGCGGCATCTTGCCGCGCCGCATCGCCCGGAACGCCACCGGCATATAGTCCATCAGCGCCGGCAGGTTCATCATCCCCACCGACTTGATCGGCAGCCGCAACTCGTCCAACCGCCCGCTGTGTCCCACCGATTCCGTGAAGGCGTCGGTGTGCCGCGCGCCATTGTTGTTGTCGTAGCCCGCCTGAATCGCCTGCTCCCGCATCGCCATGATGCGATCCATGGGCGCGACGCCCTTGGGGCACGCTTGCACGCATTCGTTGCAGCGGGTGCAGTCCCAGATCCCGGTCGGTTCGCTCAGCGCCCACAACCGTTCCACGGAAACGCCCTCGGCATCCCCATCGCGCGGGTCGGCGGTGAACCGGTACGCCTTGGCCAGCGCCGCCGGCCCCAGGAAAGTCGGGTCAACTTCCAGAACCGTGCAGTCCGACACGCACGCTCCGCACATGATGCAGGCGGTCACTCCAGACAGGTGCAGCATCGCGTCGTTGGACACGATGTACTCCCCCTCGGGTTCCTGCCCTATGTGCTTAAGATACGGATCGACCGCTTCGATTTTTTCCCAGAAAAGATCGAAGTTAACCACCAGGTCTTTGACCACCGGCATTACGCCCGCCGGTTCCACGGTGATTACCCCGTCCTGAACCACGGTGTTGGCGATGGTCTTACACGCCAGCCCGGCGTGCCCATTGATCCTGACCGCGCAGGAGCCGCAGATAGCGCTCCGGCACGAGCAGCGCAGCGACAGCGTGCCGTCGTCATCCTCCCGAATCTGAATCAACGCATCCAGGACCGTGGCGTTGTCCGCAATGGTTACGGGATACTCCTGCCAGTACGGCAGGCGGCGTTCGTCTTCCGCCTCCGGGTCCTGTCGTTTTACCCTGATCGTGACGTCCATTTCCTAGTACTTCCTCTCTTCCGGCGTCCACTTGGTGATGACCACGGGCAATTCAGATACTTGCGGCCCGCCGTCCCCTTTAGTCAGCACAATGTGGTGCAGCCATTCTTCGTCGTTGCGCTCGGGATAGTCCACGCGGAACTGCGCCCCCCGACTTTCCCTGCGCTCCAGCGCGCCCACCGCGATGGTGTCCGCGCAGTCCAGCATATACCCCAACTCCAGCGCGAAAATCAGGTCGGTGTTGAAGGTCTTGCCCTTGTTCTGCACCGGAACGTTTTCGTAGCGACGGCGCAGGTCGTGCAGGTCCCCCAGCGTTTCCTGGATGCCCTCTTCGTTCCGGAACACGGCAACGTTACGATTCATCGAGTCGCCCATGTCCTTGCGGATCGCGCCCCAGCGGTCGCCATTCTCCGGCCGGTCCAGCATTTCCTGGATGCGACGGCGTTCCTGGGCCAACGCGAGGCCGGAGTCAAAGTCAGCGAACCCCATGCTGCGCACCGCGTCGGACGCATGGTTGCCGGCGCGCTCACCAAACACGATGGTGTCCAGCAGCGAGTTGGCGCCCAGCCGGTTCCCGCCGTGAACGCTCACGTTGGCGCATTCGCCGGCGGCGTAAACTCCGCTGAGGTTCGTGAGTCCGTTCACGTCGGTCTTGATGCCGCCCATGATGTAGTGCATCCCGGGCCGAATCGGAATCGGCTCACGGATCATGTCCGCTCCGGCCAGGTCGATCCCAATCTCCCGGATCTGGATCAGCTTTTCCATAATCAGGGCTTCGCCCAGGTGCGTGCAGTCCAGGTACACGCAGCCGTCCACCCCGTTGCCGGCGTTGATTTCAGTTTGTTCGGCGCGGGACACCACGTCGCGGGAAGCCAGTTCCATCATGTTCGGCGCGTACTTCTCCATGAAGCGGTTGCCGTCTTTGTCGCGCAGGTACGCGCCTTCGCCGCGCGCTGCCTCAGAGATCAGCACACCGCTGCCGGCCAGCGTGGTGGGATGGTATTGCACCATCTCCATGTCCATCAGCTGCCCGCCGGCGTTATAGATCAGTCCCATGCCGTCGCCGGTCACAATCAGCGCGTTGGTGCTGGGCTCAAACAGCCGTCCACACCCGCCTGTGGCGAAAATCACCGTCTTGGCGCGGATCACGCACAGCTCGCCGGTACGGATTTCCAGCGCGATGACTCCGGCGGCGCGACCTTCTTCCATGATCAACGACGTTACGAACCACTCCTCGTACCGCTGCACTCCCGACTTGATCAACTGCTCGAACATCACGTGCAGCAGGGCCTGTCCGGTGAAGTCGCCGACGAAGAACGTCCGCGCCCGGCGCTGGCCGCCGAACGCGCGGGTGCCCAGCCGGCCTTCGTCGTCACGGTTGAACGTGACCCCCATGTGCTCCATGTCAATGAGCGACGCGCCGGCCTGCCGGCACATCACCTCAATGGCGTCCTGGTCGCCCAGGAAGTCACTGCCCTTGATGGTGTCGTAGGCATGGTCTTCCCAGTCATCTCCCCGGTCCAGTAGTGCGGCGTTGATGCCGCCCTGGGCCGCGTTTGAGTGGCTGCGCACCGGATGGACCTTGCTGATGATAGCAGTATCCGCGCCTCCGGCTCGGGCCGCGATGGCAGCGCGCATACCGGCCAGACCGGCGCCAACGATCAACACGTCGTGTTGCAAATCCTCTGGCATTTGTGATTTCCTCCAACCGGATCAACGCGGTCCGGTTACTTGCGGCGCATAAGCGGTCTAGCGGCGCGCCTGTTTTTGACGGCTAATTATCCCCCAAGACACGCATCGCAAGCAACAACGAGGCCACGCTCTTGGCGTCTCTTATCGTTCCGTCAGCGATCAGAGCCACGACGTCCGCCAATGGCGTCCGTACCACCTCGATAAATTCGTCCTCATCGGCATCCAGCCGAGCCGAAAGCAAATCCCTTGCCAGGTATGCGTGGATCATCTGACTGCACCACCCAGGCGCAACATAGAAACTCCCCAGGGGCTCCAGTTGACCCGCAGTGTGGCCAATTTCTTCCTGTAACTCCCTCAACGCCGTCGCGTGCGGGTCCTCTCCAGATTCCATTTTCCCGGCTGGCGCTTCCAAAAGGAACGATTCAACTGCCTTGCGGTATTGTCGCACCAACAAAACGCCGCCGTCGGAATCCACCGGCACGATGGAAACGGACGTCGGATGGTCCACTATCTCACGGGTCGTTTCTTGGCCATCAGGCAAGGCGATTGTATCGAGCCTGACCCTGATCAAATCGCCCTGATACACGGTCGCCGAAGCCAGCGTGGGTTCTTCGGCTGCTACCCTTGTAAGCGGCTCGGTCGTGCCCACTATCAAACTCCCAGGACTCGCATCGCCAGCAGCAGCGAGGCTACGCTCTTGGCGTCCTGTATGGATCCGTCGGCTATCCGGTCCGGAATCTCCGACAACCGCACCGGTACCACGTCGATAAATTCGTCCTCGTCCGAATCAAGCACCGCCGGCGTCAGCCCGGTCGCCAGGTATGCATACATGTACTCGGACGCCCAACCGGGCACCAGCCAGAATGCCGACAGTTCCATCAAGTCGGCGGCTGTATGCCCAATCTCTTCCTGCAATTCCCGTCGAGTTGCCTCTTCCGGTTCCTCGCCGTCCTCGATTCCCCCGGCCGGCACTTCCAGCAGAAAACTCTCCGTAGGCTTCCGGTACTGGCGCACCAGCAGGACGTTGCCGTCCCCATCCACCGGCACCACGCAGATCGATGGCGCATGATCGACGATTTCGCGGGTCGTCTCCCTGCCGTTGGGCAGCCGAATCGTATCCACACGCACGTCGATGATGCGGCCCTGGAACACCGAACGGGTGGCGATGGTTGGTTCGTTGTTTTCGGCAGCAGTCATTCCAATCTACCGTCCCTGGAAACTGAACCCCAAGCGTCGCGTCAGCGTCGCCCAGAAGTAGTTCGGTTCGTTGGCTCGTAGAAATCGCGCACGATACGGGCTGTGGGTGATCCGAACCCAATCCCCCGGCTCAATCGGGTGATTCTCAAAGCCGTCCACGCTGATGATGGCCTCCTGCGAACCCTCCAGGTGAAAGTCCACGCTGCTCGTGGGACTCAACACCAGCGGCGTCGTCAAACCCACGTGGGATGCCAACGGCGTCAGCACCACGTCGTCTGACAACGGGTCCACGATGGGGCCACCTGCCGCGAAACTATAACCCGTGCTGCCCGTGGCGGTAGCCAGTATCACCCCGTCGGCGCGAAACGTGGAAACGTCCGCTCCGTCAATTACCGCCCTCACCGTGATCACCCGCGACACACGGCTCCTCGACAGTACAATGTCGTTTAGAGCGTGATACGGACCCTGCGATGTTCCCGACTCCGGTTCTCCCTGGTTGCGGCGGTACACCTCCGCCTTCAACATGCTGTGTTCCGACACCCTGACGTCGCCGTTCAGGTAATGGGGCAACTGCTCCATAACTCCGGGCACGGTCAACTCAGTCATAAAACCCAACCGGCCCATGTTGATGCCCAGCAGCGGTATCCCCCTGGGCGCAACGGCCCGGTTCACCCGCAGGATGGTGCCGTCCCCACCGATGGTGATCACCAGGTCGGTGTCCCTAGCGCGTTCGCTCAGATCCTCCGCATCTTCCGCCCGCAGGATCCAGCTGTTGGCACCCAAGTTTAGTTCCCCGACAATGGCATGGGCCAGGTCCAGCGCCTCCGGTATCAGGTCGTTGTAGGCGATGCCGACGGTTTTCATGATCGGCTACCCACCCGCCAGCACCGATACGGCCCGTTCCGCCGCTCCCAGCAGTGTCATTGGCGCTACTCCCAGCCACAACAGGGCCAGCGTCGCCACGCCCAGCGCTACGTTGACCGGCCAGGATGCCCGCACCCGCTCGGTGTGAATCGGCGTTTGCAGGAACATCACCTTGATCACCCGCAGGTAGTAGTACGCCGAAACCACGCTGTTGACCACGCCGATTATCACCAGCCACGTCATCAGTGGCTTTCCCCAAGGCATCGTCAGGGACTCGCCCGCGTTGATGGCTGCCGCGAAAACGTAGATCTTGGCGAAAAACAGCCCCGTAGGTGGCAAACCGATCAGCGCAATCAACGCCAGCGCCAGCGTGATGGCCAGGAACGGCGCGCGCCTGACCATCCCGGAGTAATCGTAGATTTCGTCGCTGTTGATCCGGTTGCCGATGCAAACGATGGCGAAAAACGCCGTGAGGTTCGCCGCCGTGTAGGCGGACAAGTAGAACAGCACGCTGCTCGGCCCGAAAGTAGGGTTGTCCACTGTCGAAGCTACGGCTGCTACCCCGATTAGGAGGTAACCCGCATGCGCCACCGTGCTGTATCCGAACATCCTCTTGATGTTGCGCTGCGCGATCGCCACCAGGTTCCCGACGGTCATCGACAGGGCGGCCAGTCCCGCCAGCAGCACCCACCAGTCTCCGCCCAGCGCGTCGAATCCAATGTAGAACACCCGCAGCACCAACGCGAACGCCGCCGCTTTGCTCGCCACCGACAGGAACGCGACCATGGGCGTGGGCGCGCCTTCGTACACGTCCGGCACCCACATCTGGAACGGCGCCGCCGACATCTTGAACCCGAAACCCACCAGCAGCAGCACGATGGCCAACAGCACGGCCATGCTCCCGAACGGGAACGCCCCCGCTGAAGCACCAGCCGACAGCGCCGTGGCGATCTCCTCCAGCCGCGTGCTTCCGGTAAACCCGTATAGCAACGCCATCCCGTAGAGCATCAACGCGCTGCTCAACGCGCCAATGATCAGGAACTTCATGCCCGCTTCGCTGGACCTTCCATTGGGCAGAAACGCCGCCAATGCCGCCAGCGGGAGCGTCGTCAGCTCCAGCGCGATATACATGGTGATCAGCTCGTTGGCCGACACCAGCAGCATCATGCCCGTTGCCGACAGCAGCATCAGCCCGAAGAATTCGCCCTGTAGCCGGTCCATTCGACGCACGTAGTCGGTGGAAACCAACACCACCAAGCCCACTGCTGCCAGGATCAGGAAGTTGAAGAACAGGGAGAATTTGTCGATCGACAGCGTGTGCAGAACTACGGAACCTTCCGCCGCCAGTTGACTCGCCCCTGAGCCCGTCAGGTCGGCCACTTGCCACGCGCTCAACGCTGCCGGCGCCGCCAATCCCACGAAGGACAACCCGACCAACAGCCCCGTGCGCCGGGTCAACAAGTCAACGACGATAACCACCATGGCCAGCGCGGCCAGCGCCATCGGCGGAGAAATCAGGTAGAGGTCGTAGGCGGTCATGTCGGGTGTTTACTCACAGCTAGCGGCCGGCGCTCGCCAGGCCCAGGTTGTACGTATTCACTATCGGCTCCAAACCGTCACGAAATATGTCGGTCAGCCAAGCCGGGTAAATGCCCACGGCAAATATGCTGATTACCAGCAGCGCCACCGGCACCGCGTCCACAAGCGAGGCGTCGGTCAATCCGTCCCAGCGCGCCGGCCTCGGCCCGAACATCGTGCGCTGTATCATCCACAGGATGTACCCCGCCGCCAGGATAATGCCCAACACCGCCAGAATCGTCAACGCAGGGAACGCCCGGAACGCGCCGAAGAACACCAGCAGTTCGGACACGAACCCGCTCATCGCCGGCAGTCCCAGCGACGCCGCGCCCGCGATCAGGAAGGCGCCGGCCAGTATCGGCATCCGGTTGGCCAGGCCACCGAGGTCCGGTATGTGCCGCGTGTGCGTCTTCTCGTACAGGATACCCACCGCCACGAACAGCAGCCCCGTTATCGTCCCATGCGTGAACAGTTGCATCGCCGCGCCGGTCAAACCGGCGTCGGTCAACGCCCCACCCACCACCGCAACGGAGCCGATACCCACTAAGACCAGACCCATGTGGCTCACGCTGGAGTACGCAATCAATCGTTTCAAGTCCGTCTGGCGCAGCGTCACCACGGCCCCGTACAGCACGCTGACCACACCCAGCGCCACAATCGGCAACGCAAAGTTCGCCAGTTGCTCGGGGAACATCCCCGCGTTGACGCGCAGCAGGCCGTACCCGCCCATCTTCAGCATCACGCCGGCCAGCATGACGCTGCCCGCCGTCGGCGCGTCGGTATGCGCGTCAGGCAGCCAGGTATGCACCGGCCAGGTCGGCAGTTTTACCGCGAACGCGATGAAGAACAGCCAGAACAATACGCCCAACGGCAACGCCGCCCGCGATGCGTCCAGCGCGCCGCCCGGTTGCAGCAGCCGCGTCATGTCGAAACTGCCCACGCCCGAGCTTACGAACACGCCGACGATGGCAACCAGCATGAACGCCGATCCCAGGATGGTGAAGATCAGGAACTTCATCGCCGAGTATTCCCGCCGCCCGGTTCCCCACGTGGAGATCAGCAGGTACATCGGCACCAGCTCGATTTCCCAGAACAGAAAGAACAGCAGGAAGTCCAGCGACGTGAATACTCCCATCACCGCGGTTTGCAGCACAAATAGCCAGATGAAGTATTCCTTGACTCGATCCTGGATGTGGAACGACACGAACACCGCGCACAGACCCAGCAGACCCGTCAGCATCACCAGCGGCGCGCTGATGCCATCGACTCCAAGCAAGTAACTCGCCTGCACTGTTCCGGTGTCAATCCAGTCGAAACGGTCAATCAACTGGAACCGGTCGCCGCCCGGCTGGAAAAGCACGAACACAATGACCGACAGGATCAGGTCGGCCAGCGCCACGATGCCGGCATACCACCGAATCGAGCGCGCGTCCCGTATCACGCCTGTTGCCAGCAGCAACGCGGCGACCGCCGGCAGGAACACCGTCGCAGTCAGCAGTCCGTTGAATCCGCTCGGCATCGTCAGTTATCCCAAAATCAGGTACAGCACGATGATGACCACGCCGCCCACGGCCGCCACCAGCGGATACGTCTGCACCTGCCCATTCTGCGCCAGCGCGATCAGGCTGCCAATATTGCGGGAAATCCAGCCCACCATCCCTACCATCCCATCCACTATGTTGCGATCCACCCAATCGGTAATCGCCGCCACGACGCGGTAAAACACCCGGCCAACGATAAGTCCTTCATACAGGTGGTCCAGGTAATACCGCTGTGCCAGCACGGTATGAACTGCACCGCCCTTGGTCAGTGGATCGTTGTTGGTGAACCCGCGCGGCCAGGCGTAGGTCAGAACCGCCAGTCCGATCCCGGCCAACGCAACCACGTTGGAAATCACCGCCATCGCGATGCTGAACGGCGGCGCATGGTGTCCGTCGTGCAAACCGGACGCGAAGTAGTCCGTCAGCCAGTGCGAGGGTATAAGACCGAACAAGCTCTTCACCCCAATGGGGTTGGCGAGCCACCCCGCGATGACTGCTGACACGCCCAGGAAAACCATCGGCCCGACCATCCACCACGGCGATTCACCCAAGTGTACGTGGTGACTGACGCCGGTGGGCGCGGGCTGCCCCGCTTCCTCGCAGTCGTGCAACTCCTGCTCGCCGCCGCCTCGGAACTCTCCGTGGAAGGTCAGATGCACCATGCGGAACGAGTAGAACGCGGTCAGCAGCACGCCTACCAGCAACAAAATGAAGACCAGCATGCTCACCGACGTCTCCACCGCGCCCGTGCCGAGCCACGCCTCCAGCAGTATCTCGTCCTTGCTCCAGAACCCGGCCAGCGGGAATATCCCCACCAGGCTCAGCGCCCCGATCACCGTCAGCCAGTACGTGAACGGCATCGCCCTGCGCAGCCCGCCCATATACATCATGTTGAAGGTGCCGGCAGCGTGGTTGACGCTACCCGCGCCGAGGAACAGCAGCGCCTTGAAAAAAGCGTGGGTGAACAGGTGGAATAGCGCGGCGTTGTACGCCCCAATCCCCAGCGCGGCCATCATGTACCCCAGCTGGCTCACTGTCGAGTACGCCATCACCCGTTTGATGTCGTTGGCCGCCAGGCCCATCGTCGCGGCGAACACGGCGGTGAACGCTCCAATCAACGCCACCACCATCATCGCCCCTTCGGATTCGGAGAACACCGGGAAGAACCGTCCCACCAGGAACACGCCGGCCGCCACCATAGTCGCCGCGTGAATCAGCGCGCTGACGGGCGTCGGGCCTTCCATGGCGTCAGGCAGCCAGGTATGCAGGGGGAACTGTCCGCTCTTGCCGGCCGCTCCTGCGAACAATCCCAGGCACAGCCACAACAACGCTCCGCCGGCCACGATTCCCGCACCGCCTGCTGCTATCGGAGCCGCCGCGGTCCAGATGTCGGGAATGTGCAGCGCGTTCAAACCCTGCGCCGCGAAGTCATCCGCCTGGAAGAACAGGAATATGATCGCCAGCAGGAACCCCACATCGCCGATCCGCGTGATGATAAACGCCTTTTTCGCCGCCGCCGCCGCCGATGGCCGGTCGTGCCAGAACCCGATCAGCAGGTAGGACGAAAGGCCCACCAGTTCCCAGAATACGTACATCTGAACGATGTTGGAGGCCAGTACCAATCCAATCATCGACGCGCTGAACAGCGACATGTAGGCGTAGTACCGCGCAAAGCTCTCGTCGCCGTCCATATAGGCCATCGAGTAGATTTGCACCATCAGGCTGACGCCGGTAACCACCACCAGCATGACGTTGGTCAGCGGGTCCAGCAGCAACCCCATCTCGATGGAGGCCCCGGGCGCCAGGTGCAGCCACAGGTGCGGCGCAAAGTCGTACACCACGCTGTGGGCATGAGATCTCAACAGCCAAAGCGAGAGCACGAACCCGATAGCCAGCGCCAGTATCGTAACGTAACCGGCGGCTTTCGCCACGCTCGGCCCCAATGGCCGTATCACCCCGCCGATCAGCAGGAACGACGCAACGGGCAGCAGGAAGATTGCCCAGACCAGGGCTTCACTCAGCATCTCGCGCCCTTCCTCACAGCTTCCGCACGATCTCTTCGGCTACGTGCTCGCGACCCTTGGGCACGTAGATGCGAAACGCCACCCGCTCGCTCCAGTCGCGAATGTCCCCCTCCGGCAGGATACGACTGGGCAAGCCCTCGGCTTCCAGGACTTCCTTCCAGATTTCCGCCGCCATCAGGTTCGGCGCGCGTTTGAATTCAACCCACATATTTCTGCTTTACTTGCCGTATCAGGTCGATTGCCAAGTGTGTTACGACCCGCTCATGGTGAGCTTGTCGAACCATCAGTGCCGCATCGCTGCCGCGTCGGTCAGGTCAACGCTCTCATTTGTCCGGAACATCGCAAACACAATCCCCAAACCCAACGCGATCTCCGCCGCTGCCACCGTGATGATGAAGACGGCGAATACCTGTCCCGTCAGCACCGCCGATAGCGTTTCCTGCACCGCATACGGCATAACCCAGCGGCCCATCGCCACCAGCGTCAGATTCACACCGTTGAACATCAGCTCAATGGACATCAGCACGGCGATAAAGTTCCTCCGCGCCAGCGCTCCGTACAGGCCCACGCAGAACAGCACGGCGGCAACCACCAGCATCGATTCCAACGACACCGTGCTACCTCCCTCGCCCGCGCGCCAGCGCCAGCCCGCCAATCGCGGCGGCCAGCAGCAGCAGCGATACCGCCTCAAACGGCAGCACGAACTCGCCGATCAGCAGGTCGGCCAACCCGCCGCCGGCCACGCTTTCCACTTCCTGCGCCGACAGACCCGATTCGGCAAGCCTGGATGCGTCCGGTATGCCCACCGCCTGCGTCTGCGCGATCTGAGACTTGGCCTCCAGTCCCGCGCCGGCCAGCGTCGTCCAGTCCGTCGTAACCGCCGTGAATATCATCGCCGCCAGCAGCAGCGCCGACACCAACCCCGCCGGTATCTGCAAACGGTTCGGCGCATTGCCCTGCTGCACGTCCCGCGTCAGCATGACGCCGAATATGAACAGAACGGCGATAGCGCCTACGTAGATCAGTATTTGCACCACCGCCAAGAATTCCGCGTTCATCAACACGTAGAAACCGCCCACCGCTACGAACACCGTCGCCAGCAGCAACGCCGCCCGGAAGAGGTCGCGCACCATCACCACGCCCACGGCGCCGGCAATCGCCACCACGGCCAGGGCCCAGAAAACTACGTCCTTGAACCACTCGCCGCCCATCTAGCTCCCGTCCTCCGCGCTCTGACCGCTCGTGTTGCCACCGGTCAGCCGCATCCCCGCTTTCTCGCGCTGATGCCACCGCCAGTTTTCCCGTCCCACTTCCCGCCATCCCAGCGGCCGGCTGACTCCCGGTTTGTATTCCATCCCCTCCAGCTGTGGCCGGAACCACGTGCTCGGATGCTTGTCCGCCTGCCGCAGGCGATCAATGGAGATCACCAAGTCCGTCCGCTTGTACTGCCCTTCTTCAAACCCGCTGCCCATGAACAGCGCGTCGTATGGACACGCCTCCACACACAACCCGCAGAACATGCACCGTTGCAACTCGATGTCAAAAACCTCCAAGCGGTACTTGTCGCCCTGCAACGGGGCCGTTTCACTGGGTGAAGTCACGATCTTGATGATTCCCAGCGGGCAGTATTTAGCGCACGACGCGCAGCCCGTGCACCGCTCCTCGTACCAGGTAAATTCCTCGCCTCGGAACCTGGGGTGCTGCTTTATCCGTTGCTCCGGATACGATGTCGTGAAAGGCTTCCGCGCCAAGTTCGTCAGCGTTACCAGCAGCCCTTTCGCCATTTCCAGCCCGTACATCGCTACTCCTCCCTGGCTCTAGCCCACTTCAATAGTTGGGACGCCGCGCACCACCGGCGACGCGGCCGCCGTGGTCTGCGAACTGTTCCGCACCTTCTGCCGGATGATGCGCCCGAACAACAATATGGACACCACCGCCACCGGGATGTTGATCGCCGTCATGATCCAGAGATCAACCATGTCCAGCGCGCCGTTGGCGTCTCGCAGGAAGTACACCTCCAGCGTCACCGCCGCCAGGTTGATGAAACTCAGCGGCATCAGGAACTTCCAGCACACCGCCATAATCTGATCCAGACGCAGCCGAGGGAATGTAGAGCGGATCCAGACGAACAGGAATATACCGATGAACGTCTTGATCAGGAACCACAGCCAGCCCAGCCAGTCGGCCACCGGCCCGGCCCATCCGGCCAGGAACAGCGTGGCGATGAGTCCCGAAACGAACAGCGCGCCGCCGAACTCCGCCGCCTGTATCAATGCGAACTTGATGCCGCTGTACTCGGTGTGATACCCGGCGATGATTTCTGATTCGGCCTCGGCTACGTCAAACGGCGTCCGGTTCAATTCCGCCGACATTCCCGCCAGGAACACGAAGAACGCCAGCGGCTGCACCAGGAAGAACGGCACCGCCTGCGCCACCACGATGTCACCCAGCGACATTGATCCGGCGACGATCACCACTCCCAGCAATGACAGCACCACCGGCACCTCATAACTGATGAGCACCGCCACGGCCCGGCCCGCGCCAAACAGTGCATACCGATTGTTCGACGCCCAGCCCGCCGTAAAAATGGCGATGGACGTAAGCGAACTCACCGCCAGGATGAACAGCACGCCCACGTTGAGATCAACCAGCGCGACATCCTTGGCGAACGGTATCACCGCAGTCGCCACCAGCAGCGACGCCACCATGATCACGGGCACCGCCGTGAACGCCAGCCGGTCGGCGCCATAGGGGATGATGTCTTCTTTCGTGATGAGCTTGGCCAGGTCTGCGATGGGTTGCAGCGCGCCGAACGGGCCCCAGCGGTTGGGTCCGACCCGGTTCTGGAACCGGCCCAGCAGCCGCCGCTCGCCCCAGCTCACTATCGCCGCGCCCAGCAGCACTGCGTTGATTAGGATCAGCATGATCACCAGGCCGGCAATCACGAACGCCAACCAGCACGGCAGCACGTAGGCCGCCGCATTGTAAATCAGCGCAAATAGCGGGTTACCGCCCAGCGCGCCCTGCGGGTCGAGGTGGCACCCGTTCATCTGTCCACCTCACCCATGTTTATATCAACGCTGCCCAGCGAAACGATCATGTCCGCCAGCTTCCAACCCAGCAGCAGGTGCTCGGTGATGGTCAGGTTGATCAGGGAAGGCGACCGGATTTTGCACCGGTAAGGCGACACTCCGCCGTCGCTCACCAGGAGAAACCCCAGTTCGCCCTTGGACGCCTCCACTCTTCCGTATGCTTCCGCTCCCGGCGCTGCCCGCAGCACCAGCGGCAGCTCCAATCTCACCGGCCCCGGCTCAATCTGCGCGATGCACTGCCTTACTATGCGCAGGCTCT
Organism: Dehalococcoidia bacterium; assembly: GCA_965207025.1. Lineage (GTDB taxonomy): Bacteria > Chloroflexota > Dehalococcoidia > Lucifugimonadales > UBA3495 > Bin87. The sequence continues at coordinate 1,456,562 of OZ242258.1, forward strand.
GCTTCACCTCTTGCATTCGCACCCAGAAACGGTCGTAGTTGTCTCCCACGCTCCCCACCGGCACGTCGAACTCCACCTCGTCGTAAGCATCGTAGGGCGCCATCTTGCGCCAGTCCCAGTTGATCCCGCTCGCCCGCAGCACCGGCCCGCTCACCGAGCAGTTGATGGCTACGTCGGCGGGCAGCGGGCTGACCCCGCGCGTGCGCACCATCAGAATCTCGTTGTTCAGCAACAGATTCTCCAGTTCTTCCAGCTCGCCCTCAAAGTCGTCCAAAAATTGGTTCAGGGCTGGCCAGAAATCCGCCGGCGCGTCCGAAAACACGCCGCCCGGCCTCATGTAGCTGACCGTGATACGCGCGCCGCACAGCATTTCGAACAGGTCCAGAATCCGCTCCCGGCTGCGGAACGTGTACATCAGCGGCGTCCCGAACGCCCCCAGTTCCTGCACGAAGAAACCCACGGCAATCAGGTGGCTGGCGATGCGCTGCAACTCCGCCGTCAGCGTCCGGAGGTACTTTCCCCGCGGCGGTGGCTCGATCCCAAGCAACTGCTCCACCGCCAGGCAATACGCCTGGTTGTTGATCATCGACGACGTGTAGTCCAGACGGTCGGTTAGCGTGACCACCTGCACGTAGTTGCGTTCCTCGGCCAGCTTCTCGGTGCCCCGGTGCAGGTATCCCAGCACCGGCTCTACTTCAACAATGTCCTCGCCGTCAAACGTGATGCGAACCCGGAACACCCCGTGCGTGCTCGGATGCTGCGGCCCAACGTTGACCGTCATGGGTTCGGTGCGAATCGTCATCGTGAACCTTCTGCGCTCCGCCTACAGAAAATCCTTGCGCAGCGGATGGCCATCAAACCCTTCCCACAGCATGATTCGCTTCATGTTGGGATGCCCGGTGAACCGAATCCCCATCAGATCCCAGATCTCCCGTTCCTGGAAATCAGCGCCCTTCCAAACATTGACCACCGACGCCGCGATGGGTTCTTCCCGGCCATACACTCGGCTGCGAACTACGCCGGTGTGTTCCCTGGCCAGCGACATGAGGTGATATACCAACTCGAAGTGCTCCACGAAATCAATCGCGCTTACCGAGTTCAAATAGGCGAAATCAATGTCAGGGTCGTCGTGCAGAAAGGCTGCTACCGACCCCATCGCTTCCGGCCGCACCCACACCGCCGAGTCATTCCAATCAACCACCGCGTTCGGCGTCGCTTCCTGCAAACGCCGGGCCAGGGTTTCGCCGGGTATCGCCGCCAGCGTCACGGCTTGAAACTCCGGTCGCCAACGTTCCGGTACTTCTTGATCTTCTCGTGCAGTTCCATGATGCCATACAAAAGAGCATCAGGACGTGGCGGGCATCCCGGAACGTACACATCCACCGGGATGACGTGATCCACACCCGGAACCACGCTGTACGATCCATAGTACGGGCCGCCGCTGGTGGCGCAAACCCCCATGGAGATTACCCAGCGGGGTTCGGCCATCTGCTCGTAGATCCGCTTGATCGGCGGCGCCATTTTCCACGTAACCGTCCCCGCGACTATCATCAGGTCCGCCTGCCGGGGCGACGCCCGGAACACTTCCATCCCGAAACGCGAGATGTCAAACCGCCCCATCGCCGTAGCCATCATCTCAAACGCGCAGCAGGCCAGGCCGAAGGACACCGGCCAGAGCGCCGACTTGCGGCTCCAGTTCACCAGCGCATCCACCGACGTTACCATCAGGTTCCGTTTCAGGTCGTCGGGAACTTCAATCGCCGGTACTTCGATGGGCGATTGCGACGACGAGATGAGATCATTCACCAACTGCCCTTCGGAACGGTCGATCTCCCAGGTCCGGCTGTGCAGCGGCCCGCCCACCGACGGCAGCTCAAAATGCGTCGATTCCACCATTTCGCTACCCCTGCCACTCCAGGTCCCGCTTGCGCCAGGCGTATGCCCAAGCCAGCAGCAGGATGCCTACGAACACCGCCATCTCAATCAGGGCAAACAGCTCCAGTGTCAGGAACTTCGTGGCCCAAGGATACAGGAACACCACCTCCACATCGAAAATCACGAAGAGGATGGCGAACATATAGTAACGAAACTGGAACCGGTTCCACGTCCCGCCAATGGTCTGCACGCCGCACTCGTAGGTGTCATGCTTCACCGGGTCCGGGCGCACCGGTCGTATCCCCAACCGCGACAGCTCATACGACGCCCCCAGCATGCTGCACGGGACGATTATGGAAAGCGCCAAGAAGATGGCGATCAGGCCGTATTGACCAAAATAATCTTCTAGCATTTCGGTGCTTTGCCCCCTCGCCAAAGCGCCCTTGCCGGGTCAGCGGATTCGTCTAGCGGCAGCGAACCACCTGGCTGAATGAGCGGCGGCATTATAGCATAACTGCCGCGCTGTTACGTGCTATCATCGGACCGGAACGTAGCAAAAGAGGATATTCCCATGTCGATAGAGCCACATGAACAAATCCGGGAGAAAGCACAACGCAGCAAGTACCGGAACCTGTACCACCACCTCTGCGGTCGCCGGGGTTTGGTCTGGAACGCCTCTTTCGCCGAAGTCGAAACCATCCTTGGCTTCAAACTTCCGGTAGCGGCCCGTCGCCATAAATCATGGTGGAGAAACGAGAGCACCGGCAACCGCCATGTACAATCTCTTGCCTGGACTTCCGCCGGCTGGGATGCCGCCAACGTCAATTTGAAAATTGAGTCCCTGTCCTTCCGTCGCCGAAGAACGCAGCCAATCAATCTCGACGAAGTCTGGCCGGTGCACCACGCTGGCGGTTGGCCACCAGGGTTCACGGTCAGTCGAGAGCAAATCTATGAGGAACAGATTTGAGGCGCTATGTTCGTAGATACCAATGTGCTTGTGTACTCGCGCATTGCCGAAGCTCCGCTGCATCGGATCGCCCGATTAATGCTGGAGCATGTTTTTCAAGATGAAGAGACCTTGCACATCAGCCGCCAGATCATTCGCGAATACCTTGCGACGGTTACCCGGACGTATTGGCCGGTGCCTATCCCGATTCGCCAAACAGTCAGCGACGTGAACGAACTCTCGGGTTTAGTGAACGTCTTTGAGGATGGACCTGACGTAACCGATATTCTGCTCGACCTCTGCCGACACGTGCCCGTCGCCGGCCGGCGCATCCACGACGCCAACATCGTTGCAACGATGCTCGCCCACGGCGAACGACGGTTGCTTACCTTCAATACCTCCGATTTCATCACCTCCGATTTCATCGGGTACGGCGACCGAATGGAACTCGTTGGCAACTAATCCCTCCCTCTCCATTCCTCATGGACAAGCAACGCAGGCTGACTGACATGCCCTCCAATTCCCCTTCCAACGACTGGAACAGCAGCTACATCCGAGCCAACGGCATCCGCCACCACTATCTCGAATGGGGCGACCCGGACGCGCCGCCGTTGCTCATGCTGCACGCCACCGGCCTCTGCGCCTGGCCCTGGAAACCCATCGCTCGCCAGCTGTCTGAAACCTACCGTGTCCTCGCCTTCGACCAGCGCGGACACGGCGACACTGACCCATCAGACAAGGGTTATCGCTTCGAGTACGCCGGCGACGACCTGGCCGCCATCATAGATGCTATGGATCTGGACCGCCCCCGCGTCATCGGCCATTCGTCCGGCGGTCTCGCCACTATCATCGCCGCCAACTTGACGCCCGACTGCGTCGGACCCGTTGTGCTCGTCGAAACCCGCGTCAGCAACGATGAACCAACGGCGCCAACGCAGGACCTCAACCGCCGCGCCGAGCGCACCCGGATGAAACGGCCAATCTGGGACACCCGCCAAGCCATGTTTGAGGCCTACCGCACCCGCGCCGCCTTCAAGGACTGGCAGGACGAGCCCTACCAACAGTTCATAGAAGGCGGAACCCGGTTGCTCTCCGACGGCCGCGCCGAGCTGAAGTGTCACCCGGAAACCGAAGCCACCTTCTACGGTATGCGGGACGACTTGCAGGTTCAGAAATACCTCGAAAACCTGACCGGCGATTGGCTCCTGCTACTGGCCGACTACCCCGGCTGCCAGAAAATCGACGACCACGGCATCCAGCAGTTCCGCCAACTCGTCCCCGGCGCGGAGGTGAAACCAATGGGCAAGGGCACCCACTTCCTTCCCATGGAACACCCCAACGACGTGCTGGCCGTCATCGAACCCTGGTTTGACGTCCACTCCATCCACCCGTAACATCCCCATGCAATAAGGATGCCACCATGACCCAAGGCCACAGCGAAAACGCATCCCAATCGTCCGCCGGTCCCCTCGCCGGCCTGCGCGTCCTGGACTTGTCCATCATCGTAGCCGGCGGCACCGCCTCCTCTCTGATGGCCGATTTCGGCGCCGAGGTCGTCAAGGTCGAGCGACCCGGCGCCGGCGACCCCCTGCGCAACTGGGGGCCCTTCTACAATGGCGTCTCCCTCTGGTGGAAGGTTCATTCCCGCAACAAGCAGTCCATCACCCTCAACATGGCCGATCCAGAGGGCCAAGCCCTGCTCAAACGCCTCGCGTCTCAAGCCGACATCCTCATCGAAGGTTTCCGCCCCGGCACTCTCGAACGCTGGAACCTCGGCCCCGACGACCTTCACGCTCCCGAAGTCAACCCGGGCCTGGTCATCCTGCGTTTCTCCGGTTTCGGACAGACTGGCCCATACAAAGACCGACCCGGCTTCGGCACCATCGCGGAGTGCATGAGCGGGTACATCGGCATGACCGGCTTCCCCGACACCCCGCCCAACCTGCCGCCCATACCTCTCGCCGACGAGATTGCCGGCGTCTTCGGCGCAATGGCCGGCATGATGGCCATCTACCGCCGCGACGCCGACCGCCGCAACGGGCAACCCGGAACCGGTCAGGTTGTTGACCTCTCCTTGTTCGAGCCGCTGTTCCGCCTCTGCATCCCCCATCTCACCATCTACGACCGTCTCGGCGAAATCCGCGAGCGCATCGGCAACGACTTCCCCGACGCTGCGCCGCGCAGCCTCTACCGCACTGCTGATGACCGATGGCTCGGCCTGTCCGCCACCTCCCAGAACACCTGGGAGGGCCTGGCCCGCGCCATGGGATTCGACTCGCTGCTCGACGATCCACGCTTCGCCAACAACGCCGCCCGCCTGGACAACAAGGACGCGCTCAACGATGTCCTCCAATCATGGCTCAGCAGCCGTCCCACCGCCGACATCATGGCCGAACTGATCCCCGCCGGTGGCGTCGTCGGCCCCGTGTACAGCAGCGCCGACATCATGGCCGACCCCCACTACCAACAGCGCGACGACATCGTGGGGATCGACGACCCGGAACTCGGCCACACCAAAATGCTCGGCCTGGTTCCCAAGTTCAGCGATACCCCAGGCGAACTCCGCCACATGGGGCCCACCGTAGGCGAACACAACGCCGCCATCTACGCAGAATGGCTCGGCCTCAACCCGGACGATCTCGCCAACCTGTACGCCGCTGGTATCATCTAGTCATGCCATCACCCACTCTCCTCGTAGCCACCCGCAACCCCGGCAAGATGCGCGAATACCGCCAACTCCTCGCCGACTATCCCGGCCGCCTCATCTCCCTGGACGACGCCGGCGTACCCGACGAGGTAGAGGAGACCGGCGACACATTCCACGCCAACGCCATACTCAAAGCCGCCACCTACGCCCGCTTGTCGGGCCACCTCACCATCTCCGACGACTCCGGCCTGGAAGTCCAAGCACTCGGCGGCGAACCCGGCGTGTACTCCGCCCGCTACGGCGGCGACGCCTGCAAAACCGACGCCGACCGCGTTACCCTCCTGCTGCGCAACCTTAGCCACATCCCCTGGGAACAACGCATCGCCCGCTTCCGCTGCTACACCGCCATTGCCGACCCTACAACCACCGCACACATGGGCAAGGCTCCCTCTTTTTCGACGGGAGAAGGTCGCGGTGAGGGTGTTTCCGTCGCCACCGTCGTCGGCTCCATCGCCGGGGTGATACAATACGAACCGGCGGGGGAACACGGCTTCGGATACGATCCAGTCTTCTATCTCCCTTCCTACGATGCAACCATGGCGCAACTGCCCCTGGAAGCCAAGAACCGGGTCAGTCATCGCGCCGATGCCGCCCGCAAAGCACGACTCATTCTCAGGACCCTATGATCACGGACCTCTTCGGCAGACCCCTTCGCGACCTCCGCATCTCGGTCACCGACCGCTGCAACTTCCGCTGCCCCTACTGCATGCCCGCCGAGATCTTCGGCGAGGCGTACCAGTTCCTGCCCAAAGACGAAATCCTGACCTTCGAGGAAATCGCCCGCCTGTCCCGGCTATTCGTCCAACTCGGAGTCAACAAGCTGCGCATCACCGGCGGCGAACCCCTGCTCCGCGTTGACCTGCCCAACCTCATATCTCAACTATCAGCCATCCCCGGCGCCGACGACATCACCCTCACCACCAATGGCTATCTGCTCGGTCAGCAGGCGCAGCAGCTTGCCGACGCGGGACTCCATCGGATAACGGTCAGCCTCGACTCCCTGGATGATGAAGTATTCAAGCAGATGAACGGTCGCGGCTTCGGAACCCGCCGCGTCCTCGACGGCATCAAGCGCGCCGCCGATGCCGGGCTCGCTCCAATCAAGATCAATGCCGTCGTACAGAAAGGCGTCAATGACCATACCATCGTTGACCTGGCCCGTCATTTCAAGGGCACCGGCCACATCGTCCGATTCATAGAGTACATGGACGTGGGCAACCGCAACGGCTGGAAACTGGACGAAGTGGTGTCCGCCGCCGAGATCATCGCCCGTATCGACGCCGAGCTGCCCCTGGAATCGGCGGATGCCAACTACGTCGGCGAAGTCGCCAAGCGCTGGCGCTACCGGGACGGCGACGGCGAAATCGGCGTCATCGCATCCGTTACCCAACCCTTCTGCGGCGACTGCACCCGCGCCCGTCTGTCCACCGACGGCAAAATCTACACCTGCCTTTTCGCCACCGACGGCATTGACCTGCGCGGCCCCATGCGCGACGGCGCTACTGACGCAGAACTCGGCGACATTGTCGCCGGCGTCTGGAACGTCCGCCGCGACCGCTATTCGGAAATCCGCACCGAGTTCACCGCCGACGAAAACGCCGGCGATCTCCGCCCCAAGGTCGAAATGTACCAAATCGGAGGCTAACCTTGACGACCGCCAAACCCTCCGACCACCTGACCCACCTCGCCGAAGACGGCAGCGCCCGCATGGTCGATGTGGGCTGGAAACCCGTGACCGACCGCATGGCCCAGGCCGCCGGCCACGTCGTCATGCAGCCCGAAACCCTGGCACTCATCCGCGACGGCCTGATGAAAAAAGGCGATGTCCTAACCATCGCTCAGCTGGCCGGCATCATGGGAGCCAAGCGTACCTCCGAGTTGATCCCACTCTGCCATCCCTTGCCGCTCAACAAGGTGGACGTGGAACTCAACGTTGACGAAGCCGGCAGCCGTGTGAGCATCGTGGCAACCGCAACAACGTCGGGCAAAACCGGCGTCGAGATGGAGGCCCTCACCGCCGTCAGCGTCGCCGCCCTGACTATCTACGACATGTGCAAGGCCGTTGACCGTGCCGTGCAGATCGACGGCGTCCGCCTGCTGCGCAAAACCGGCGGCCAGTCCGGCGACGTGGACCTTACCGGCTCCTAGACTCCCCGCCGCCGCGCTTCCTCAGACAGCGCCCGTACCGCCGCCGCCAGGTAGATCAGGTACTCCTCGGGCGACAGGTCTTCCAGCGGCTTAAATTCCTCCACCTGGTCAACCTCCAGCACGCCGACTACTCCCGGAATCGCGGTCACGTCCAACTCCGCAATCATTCCGTCCGGCGTGATCACCACGCACCCCCGGTCGATCTTGGGGTCCAGCGCCGGCTCCAGCTCAACCGCCTGAATCGTCGCCATACCCATGAACGCCGGAAACGGAACCAACTGGCCGCACAGTTCCGCCAGTATAGCCTCCAGCCTGCCGATGGCATCTGCAAGCACAGTGTCTAAGTTCGATTCACCCAATTTGTAATCCTGTCCATCCCTTTTATCCTGTTTATCCCGGTAAAATTCCATTGGCGCGCCGACATTCGGGTAAACGCGAACCATGCCGCAATTGACAATCCGCCGAACCCCGTCTTACCATATTCTGACGCGCGGCAAAAGCGACGACTGGTCGGGGCCGTGTCGGTTGGCGACGTAGCTCAGTGGCAGAGCGGGCGCTTCATAAGCGCTAGGTCGTTGGTTCGAATCCATCCGTCGCCACCACTGTAAAGGCGTTCGATCCGCTCATGGCGGGCTTGTCGAACCAAACTAGTAGGGGCGGGTCCTGTACCCGCCCCTCTGCTTTCTAAACTACGCCTGCTTCTACGTCTCCGCTGGCGCGGGCTACTGATTCTCCGGTTCCTCAAACCCCTCACCCAACTCACTCAGGAACTGCTCAATCTCCGGCGACAACGCCACCGCTTCGCCGGTATCCTCGCCACTTTCCTCCGCAGTCGCGCTCCCTTCGGCTTCATTGGAGTCGTAGTAATCTTCCATCTGCTTGATCAGACCTTGCAGATCGGAGTTGCGCTCCACCGCCGCGTTCAGTTCCCGATATTGCCGCTGACCTCTCCGCACCGGCGCCAAATCCGACGGAATCTCGGGATACACCGAGGATAGCGCCTCAATCATCCGCGCCGTGCCATTGAAATCCTCGTCCAACTGCACGTACTGGGGAAGGTGCACCATGAAATTGATCGATTCGATCCCCATCCGGTCAATCCCGTCGGAAACCAGATTCATAATGGTCGTCGGCCCCTGATACGTGCTGCGCCGCAGCTTCAAATTCGGCACCGGACGAATTTGCTCCACAGCGCCCAGGGAACCTGTAACCAGCAGCGGCCGGGTGTGCGGAACCGTGTCGTACATGGCTCCCAGCCGGCAATATCGCTTCACCCCAAATCTTTCCACCACTTCCAGGATCGATTCGGTGTATGTTTCGCTGTTCGCGTGGGGCTCCCGCAAGTGCAGAAACAGGTAATCTCGTCCGCTATCCGTGGTCGCGTAACGGATTATGCTGTTTGGAATCCGTACTCGCCGCTCGTTGTCCACCAGCCGCATACTGGGCCGGTATCGGGTGAAATCGAAAAACTCACCCGGTCGTTTCAACCGCCCCAACTCCTTGGACCCGAGGTAACGCTCCAACCGTTGGAGCGTCAACGATCCCACGCTGCCCACGTCCACCCACGGGCGAATCATGGCGAAAACGTGTGGGTCCTTCAGTTCCGGCAACGGTTCTTGAATGTCAAATGCGCCGATCATCATAGTGCTGCTATCTTGCCAGACCCGGCCTCGCAATTCAAGACGCCCCCAATCTTGCCCACGTTCTGTTTTGTCATCGCGGTCACGCGCCCGCCTCAGGGGAAAACGGCAAACTTGTTGGCATATCATCCATCATTTCCGACCAATCAGTTATACGTCCTAATCAGCCCGGCCGGATTCACCCGCTCGCGGTGAGCCTGCCGGAGACGGGTATTCTTCCGTGTATGGTATTCTTTATCGGCCCTTTCCCGGAGTTTGAGCAGTCCGGGCTGGAGCTTCACTCCCCTGTCTGATTCGAGGTGATCCCCGGATGGTTTCCCACAACGAGCGGATGGTCTCCGTCCGCAATGGCATGTTCAACGTCCAGGTCGCGGAAGGCGGCGCCGGCGACCCCCTGATTTATCTGCACGGCGCCGGCGGATACGTCGGTTGGCCTGATTTCCTGGACCGCCTCGCCCAGGATTACCACGTTTACGCCCCCGCCCATCCTGGAGTCGCCAACTCCACTGGACTGAACCACATCGATGACCTTTGGGATCTGGTCCAGTTCTTTGAGGAATTACTCGATGCCCTGGGCATCCAGCGTTGCCATCTCATCGGCCATTCCTATGGCGGATTCTGCGCCGCTGAACTGGCGGCCCACCGCCCCGACCGCATCGGGCGTCTGGTGCTGGTCAACTCCCTCGGCCTCTGGCTGGAGGATAAGCCGGTCGCCGACTTCTTCATCCTGACGCCGGACGAACGCCGCCAGATGTTGTGGCATGACTCGGAAAGCGAGTTGGCCCATGCTTACGTCGCTCAACCCACGGAGCCGGAGGCCAGACTCGAGTACACGCTGGATCGTATCCAGACCTTGCAGTCTGTCGCCAAGTTCACCTGGCCCATACCCGAGCGCGGCCTCACCAAGCGCGCCCATCGAATCACCATGCCGACGCTGATCGTGTGGGGCGACTCCGACCAGGTGATCCCGCCGGAATACGGCGCGGCCTTCCGGGATCTGCTACCCAACGCCACGCTGACCGTTATTCCGGACTGTGGCCATATCCCTCAACTCGAACGGCCCGAGGTTTTTTTCGATAGCATCCTGGGCTTCCTGCACGACTGAGCGGACCCCGGTCCGTCATTCCCGCGCCACCCTCTTCATACCCGCGTTACCCTCGTCATTTCCGGGAAAGCGGAAATCCAGTAAAGCCAATGGAGTCTTGAAATGCCCGTAAATTCAACCTTGCAGAACGCAATCAACCGGCACATCAACGCCGAAATCTACTCCTCCTACCTGTACCTTTCCATGTCCACCTATTGCGAGTCCATGGACTTGCCAGGCTTCGCCCACTGGATGCGTGTCCAGAGCCAGGAGGAATACACCCACGCGATGAAATTCGTGACCTACCTGGAAGATCGCGACAGCCGCGTAACGTTGCTGCCCATCGAGCAGCCTCCGGTCGAATTCGACTCGGTTGAGGACGTGATGCGACAAACCCTCGCCCACGAGCGGCACGTGTCCGAGCTCATCAACGATCTCTACGGAGTGGCGGTCTCGGCCAACGACTACGCTTCACAGATCATGCTCCAGTGGTTCATCACCGAACAGGTCGAAGAGGAGAAGACCGCCCGCGATGTCATCGCAGCGCTGGAAATGGTCAAGGGTCGCAGCGACGCGTTGCTCCTGCTGGACCGCGAAATGGGCGCCCGCCCCGCGGCGTCGCCCATCGCCACCGAAGTCACCGCTTCCGCCTGATCCGTCAATTCTTCCTGCTCAAACCACTATGGGAGAGTTCCATCGTGACCCTCAATGAATTCATCGCCGATGCGTTGGAAAAAGAAAACAGCTTCCTCGTGGACGCCCTTGACGGCCTTACCCCCGAAGAGCTGGCCTGGCAGCCCGCCCCGGACGCCAATTCCATAAGTTGGATTCTCTGGCACATGGTACGTGTCGAAGACATGTGGATTCAGTTCTTCGCCCAGTTTCAGACCGAGCTATGGGAAACCGAAGGTTGGCACGAAAAGTTCGGCCTGCCCACCCGCGACAACGGCTTCGGCCACACTGCGGAACAGGTCAACAACTTCCCAGCCATTGACCTTGCCCAGTTCCTGCAATACCGCGCCGCCGTGCGCGCCAGCACCTTGGCCTATCTCAACACGCTAAGCCCCGAGAACATGGAAACCGTCCCTCGGGAACGCCGGCCGGAAATGTCCCTCGGCGCGATGTTCCGCCAGATCATCGGGGAGATGTACCAGCACGTAGGGCATATTGCCTACCTCCGAGGCCTCCAGGGCAGGTAAGAATCGACTCAGGGTCTTTCGATTGTCATTGCGAGGAGCGATAGCGACGTGGCAATCCCGTCAGACTTGCGCAGTCCAAACGAGATTGCCACGCTGCGCTCGCAATGACACACCGGATAATCGAAAAGCCCTGAGAATTGACTCCCTCTCCCTTCAAGGGAGAGCGCAGGGGTGAGGGTGAAACACTTGCTGACTTGCGGTTAACGCCGGTTCAGCCGCCGCAGCCCCTCTTCCAGCGCAACCCACGGCAGCAGCGCGCACTTGACCCGCACCGGATACTGTCGCACCACTTCCAAAGCTCCCAGCTCACCCAGTTCTTCCAACGCCACTGGCGGCAAGGGCTTTCCCTGCATCAAGTCGCGGAACAACTGCGAAAGGTCGCTCGCCTGATCTACGGTCCGCCCACGCACACCGTCGGCCAATAGTGACGCTGAGGCTTGTATTATGCTGCAACCCTCCGCCACCGCGCTCACCCCCGCAATCACCGCGTCTTCGCTCGCAACTCTTGCCAACTGCAATTGTAGGTGCGCCCGGTCTCCGCAGAACGGGTTAAATTCCTCCGCCTCTGCGTCCGGTCTTTCGAGCCTCTGCCGGTGCCGTGGGTTCCGGTAGTGCTCCATGATAACGTCGCCGTACAGGGACTCCGGGTTGTCGGGAAGTTGGGCCACGTTACTTGCTCTCTCTCCCTCGACGGGAGAGGGCTGAGGTGAGGGTGAATTACTCCGTAGTGGCCACTGTCTCGCCATCCAAGGCCGCCTTCAGCGCGTGCCAGGGCAAGACGGCGCACTTGATGCGCGTGGGATATGCAATGACGCCGGCCAACATCTCAAGATCGCCCAATAAGTCGATGTCCAACTCGGCATCCGGTTCCGTCAGCATCTTGTGAAACTCATCAAACATCGCCATAGCTTCGTCCGAAGTAGCCCCTTTCACCGCCTGGGTCAGCAGCGATGCCGACGCCCTGCTGATCGCGCAGCCGTGCCCCTGGAACCCAACATCGTCCACCTTGTCGTGGCCTAATTTCAGTTGCAGCGAAATCTGATCTCCGCACAGCGGGTTAAAGCCGTCGGCTTGGTGCGTGGCGTCGTCCAGCGTTCGAAAGTTCCGCGGTCGCCGGTTGTGCTCCAGCAAGATTTCCTGATAAAGGTCGCTAAGGTCCGAAGCCATCAGCCGAACACCTCGATAACCCGGTCAATCGCCTTAACCAGGGCGTCAATGTCATCGGTCGTATTGTAAAACGCCAGCGACGCCCGCACCGTAGCGGGAATCCCGTAACGGGCCATCACCGGCTGGGCGCAGTGGTGCCCCGTGCGTACCGCGATGCCTTCCGCGTCCAGTATCGTGCCGATGTCGTGAGGGTGCGCCGCCTCCATGTAGAACGACAGCACGCCGCCCTTATCCTCGGCGGTGCCAATCAGACGCACGCCCTCGATTCCGTCCAACCTTTCCGTTCCGTAGCGCAACAACGCTTGTTCGTAAGCAGCAATCCGGCCCATCCCGATGGACTCCAGGTACTCAACCGCCGCCCCCAGACCGATGGCTCCCGCGATGTCGGGCGTCCCAGCCTCGAACTTGTGCGGCAGCGTGTTGTAGATCGTTTCTTCAAACGTCACTGACCGGATCATCTCGCCCCCCGACTGATAGGGTGGCATATCGTCAAGCAGTTCCGCTCTGCCCCACAGCGCTCCGATACCCGTCGGCCCATACATTTTGTGGCCCGAAAACGTCAGAAAGTCTGCTCCTAACGCCTGTACGTCAACGGGCATGTGCGGAATGGACTGCGCCGCATCCACCATTACGGGAATCCCGCGCGCGTGGGCCAGTTCAACCATCTCCGGTATGGGGTTGACGGTTCCCAATGCGTTGGACTGATGCACCACCGACACCATGCGCGTTCGATCATTGAGCATGGCCTCGTACTGATCCATCAACAGTTCGCCGTCATCGTTGAACGGAACCACCCGTAGGCGGATGCCGATTTCCTTCCCCAGAATCTGCCAGGGCACGATATTGGAGTGATGCTCCATGCCGGTGATGATCACTTCGTCGCCGGCTTTGAAGTACTTGCGCCCATAGCTGCTGGCGACGAGGTTCAGCCCTTCAGTGGTGCCGCGCACGTAAATGACTTCGTTAGCGTCAGGCGCATTTATGAATCGCCGCACTGCTTCCCGTCCCGCCTCGTAATCGTCCGTGGCGCGCTGGCTCAGCGTATGCACTCCTCGGTGTACGTTGGCGTTGTTGTGCAGGTAGTAGTTGCTGATGGCATCAATTACCGCTTGGGGCTTCTGCGTAGTCGCCGCATTGTCCAGATAGACCAGCGGGTTGCCGTTCACCTGCTGATGCAGAATCGGAAAATCCTGCCGGATGCGGTGCGGATCAATGCCGTCCAGCCCATGAAACTGACCGGCGCCGTCGCGGCCTGGCACGCCCGGCGTATTGATAGCGGTGGTCACGAGCGGCCTCCGATGGGCAGGGCGATGTCGGCGTCAGGAATCGCGCTCTGGAACTGTTCGTCCAGGTATTCCCGCAGCGGCTCCAACGCCACTGTGTCGATAATCTCGCTGGCAAAGGCGTGAATCAGGATGCGGCTGGCAGTGGGCAGATCAAGACCCCGACTCCGCATGTAGAAAACGGTGTCAGCGTCGATGTGGCCAGCGGTGGCGCCGTGTCCACATTTCACGTCGTCGGCGTAGATGAGCAGGCTGGGCTTGCTGTCCACCTCGGCCTCTTCGGACAGCAGCAGGTTCTTATCCGTCTGCTGGGCGTCGGTTTTCTGTGCGTCCTTGCGGACGGTCACGTTCCCGCCGAACACGGCCCGCGAACGCCCGTCCAGGATGCCTTTGTAGAACAGCCGGCTGGTTCCGTAGGGTTCAGCGTGGTCGATGTTGATGTAATTGTCGATGTGCTGGTTGCCCTTGGTCAGGTACAGCCCGTTGAGCATGCACTCGGCACCGGTTCCGGCCAGCTTGACCCCGAAGTCGTTGCGCCCCAGCGCCGCGCCCCGAGCAATGGACACCGACGAAAATGCCGAGTCCTTATGCTGCAAAACCCGGCTGACCCCCACGTGGTAGGCGTCCATGCCTTCCGTGAGCAGGCGGTAGTGCTCCACGCTGGCGCCCTCGCCAACGGTTGCCTCGGTTACCGCGTTGGTCAAGTAGCGGACGTTGTCGGGGCCGGTAAATGTTTCAATCACCGTGACGCGAGAGTTCACCGCTGCGTCAATCAGAGTGCGAGGGTAGGTAACTCGGGGCTGATCGCGTCCGGTGGTGAGATACACGACATTCACCACTCCGACGTCTGCCCCCGCCGGTACTGAAATCACTGCGCCATCCCGCATGAAAGCAGTGTTCAGGGCAGTAAAGCCGTCATCCTCCGGCGCGGCCAGGCTACCCAGTAGAGCGTCGCCGGCATCCAGGGCGTCAGGCAGCGGAGCGATAGTCAGCCCGCCCGATTGGTTAACGGTTATACCGTCCGACAAGGCCGGCGCAAACACGCCGTCCACCATCACCAGCGTGCGCCAGTCGTCCTGCCAGGGAGCGGCGGCCCGCACATCGGCCAGCGTCAAGCCAACTTCTTCGGCGCGCAACTCATGCCCCAAAGCAAAGACTTCGCGCGCGATGGGGGCGGCGTTGGTGTACTTCCAGGGTTCGTTGCCTCGGCGAGCGGTGGGCAGGCCCAGATTCTGAAAGGCGTCCCAACCGCGCGCTCGCAGACGGCGCAGCGAGGGCGGCCCGGCTTCAGCCTGCGCCTCATAGGCGGCCGCGTAGTGTGAGTAGGTATCGGCAGCGGATGTAGCAGCGGTAGTCGTCATTGGCTATTCTCAATTATCGGCCTTGTCGAAATCCTTGTGGCGGTCTGGGACGACGAAGTTGGGGCACTATCTTGGTGATAAACCCATCAACCTGCCGTAAGTCCAAGTCCACGACATATTGCGGCAGATTGTTCTCGTAAAAATTCTCGTGCAAGTCCTGGGCTGAATGGAACAGCATATCTAAATCGGGTTCTAGCTCTGCTGTAGCCAGCCCGGCCACCAGAGCCCGCAAGTCCTGATGACGGCCATGCGCAACCCCGGAGTCTCGCCAGTTTTCAGCCACCGCCTTGGTAATTTGCGCCGCCGCGCCCCAGCCTTTTTCGGACGCCTGGCGCAGATCTCCGTCGTGCAAATAGACCCGCGCTTTGTCAATAAGTTCGTAACTGGCTGCCACGTACTCTTGAGTATCGTTTGATAGACGCCCCCAATCGGTATCAGTGAGCAGCGGACCGGCGGGATTACTCAGCGTAGTCATCGGAGCTAATTTGCTCCCGCTTCTTCCCGCACCCAATCGTAGCCTTGCGCTTCCAGCTGTTCCGCCAGTTCAGGCCCCCCGCTGCGGACGATGCGTCCATCCACCAGCACGTGCACCTGGTCCGGTGTGATGTAATTCAGGATGCGCTGGTAGTGGGTTACTACGACGGCGGCGTTGTCCGGCCGGCGCAGGCGGTTCACCCCGTCGGCGACGATGCGCAGCGCGTCGATGTCCAACCCGGAGTCGGTCTCGTCCAGCAGGGACAGCGTTGGCTCCAGGAGCGCCATCTGCAAGACTTCGTTCCGCTTCTTTTCACCGCCGGAGAATCCTTCGTTCACCGAGCGTCGAACCAACTCCGGGTCAATCTCAACTTCGGCTACTTTGCTGCGGAGGAGACGGTCGAACTCACGGGCGCCCATTTCCTCCTCGCCCAAGTGGACGCGCTTGGCGTCCACCGCGGCCTTGAGAAACTGCCAGGCCCGCACGCCGGGCAACTCCACCGGATACTGAAACGCCAGGAACACCCCTTCCCGCGCTCGATCCTCCGGCTCCATATCCAGCAGGTCCATCCCTCTGTACATGGCCTTACCGTCGGTTACCGTGTACTCCGGCCGGCCCGCTAGCGTGTTGGCCAACGTGCTCTTCCCGGAGCCGTTCGGCCCCATGATGGCATGCACCTCGCCGGGATGCACCGTCAGGTTCACCCCTCGCAGTATTTCCTGCTCTTCAATGGACACGCGGAGGTCCCGCACTTCCAGGATGGGATCGGTTATGGTGGTGGTCATTGTGTACTGGTAGTCCTTGAAGTAAGTGGATGTCCGGATTCAGGCTTTCGCCGGAATGACGTAGGGATGCTGGATTGGCCAAAGAGGGAGAGGATATGTCCAAATCTGATTAGCCGACGGTTCCTTCCAGGCTGACTTTCAACAATTGCGACGCTTCCATCGCAAATTCAAACGGCAACTCCTGGAAAATGCCCCGGCAGAAGCCATTGATTATCATGAAGTGCGCGTCCTCAACCCCGATTCCCCGTTGCTGCAGGTAGAACAGCTGGTCATCCGACACTTTGGATGTGGTGGCTTCGTGCTCCATCTGCGCTGTGGGATTCTTCACCTCGATATACGGCACCGTGTGGGCGCCGCACTGGTCGCCCACCAGAAGCGAGTCGCACTGCGTGAAGTTCTTGGCGCCGTTTGCCGACGGGTTGATCTTCACCAGCCCCCGGTACGTTTGCTGTCCCTGGCCGGCGGAGATTCCCTTGGCCACGATGGTGCTGCGGGTATTCTTCCCCAAGTGGATCATCTTGGTTCCGGTATCCGCCTGCTGCCAGTTGTTCACCAGCGCCACCGAGTAGAACTCGCCCACCGAGTTGTCGCCCTGCAAAATGACACTGGGGTATTTCCAGGTGATGGCCGAGCCGGTCTCAACTTGCGTCCAGGAAATCTTGGAATCAGCGCCCGCGCACTTGCCTCGCTTGGTGACGAAGTTGTACACACCACCCTGCCCGTCCTTGTCCCCAGGGTACCAGTTCTGCAATGTGCTGTACTTGATCTCAGCGCCTTCCATGGCAACCAATTCCACCACCGCGGCGTGCAGCTGGGTTGACTTGCGCATCGGAGCGGTGCAGCCTTCCAGATAGCTGACGTACGCCCCTTCGTCGGCCACGATCAGCGTTCGTTCAAACTGCCCACTGTCCGCCTGGTTGATGCGGAAGTAGGTCATCAGCTCGATGGGGCAGCGCACTCCCGGGGGGATGTACGCGAACGACCCGTCGGAAAACACCGCCGAGTTCAGCGTGGCGTAAAAGTTGTCGGCGTAGGGCACCACCGAGCCGAGATACTTCTGCACCAGCTCCGGGTGGTTCTGGATGGCCTCGCTCATCGAGCAGAAAATAACCCCTGCCTTCTCCAATTGCTCCTGGTAGGTCGTGGCCACAGACACACTGTCCAGCACGGCGTCCACCGCCACGCCAGCCAGCCGCGCCTGCTCTTCCAGCGGAATGCCCAGCTTGCTGAACGCTTCCAGCACCTCCGGGTCAACCTCGTCCAGGCTCTTCGGCCCGTCGTCCGCCGACTTGGGCGCCGCGTAGTAGTGAATGTCCTGGTAGTCAATGGGCGGAAACTCAACGTTGGCCCAGGTCGGCTCGGTGTAATTCTGGCGAGACCAGAACCGGTAGGCCCTCAGACGCCAATCCAGCATCCATTCCGGCTCGTTTTTCTTGGCCGAAATCAACCGCACCACATCTTCGTTGAGGCCCTTGGGAAACGCCTCTTCCTCGATGTCGATGGTGAAACCCCATTTATAATCGGAGTTCAACTCTTCGGAAGTGGTGTCCCGAGAAATGACGCGCTGTGTCTGGGTCGTCATCGGACGTGCATCCTCCCAACCGGCACTGTTAGCGGCGTCGCCGGCGATGGCCATTCATAATTCCCGACCATTACGGTCAACAATTATCCTAGACCAGCAACCCCATCCTGTCAATCAAACGGTGCTATACTCGATCCGGCAAGCCGATCCGGCAAACTCCGGCTTGCGGGAGGCTCCGCTCCATGCCCGCATCCCCCATTTTCTGCGACGCCCATACGCATCTCGACCAGTACGAACAGTTCGATCCGGCCGAACTCCCCGGCATCCTCCAACGCTCTCACGACGCCGGCGTCGGGTACATCCTCCTCGCCGGCACCACCATGGAATCCACCGAGCGTTGCATCGCCCTGGCCGACGAACATCCGATGTTCTACGCCGGCGTGGGCATTCACCCCATGCACGCCTACAACCCCGTTGACGACGCGCTCTACGCCCGTTTGGAGGCCCTGGTCCGCGACAATCCCCGCGTCGTCTGCATATCCGAGGTCGGGCTGGACTACTTGCCGGATTCGCCGGATCACGCGGTGCAGGACCAGGTATTCCGCCAACACATCCACCTTGCCAAGAGCCTGGACTTGCCGGTCATCTTCCACTCCCGCGAATCGCATCCTGAGGTGTTCAAGGTACTCCGCGAGGAGAACGCCGGCCAGGTCGGCGGGGCCATGCACTACTTCCAGGGCGATGCCGAAACCGCCCGCGCCGCCATCGAATGCGGCTTCTTCATCTCCCTCGCCCGCCCCCTGACCCGCCTGCCCGAACTGCGCGAAGTAGCCCGAAACATCCCCCTGGAACACATCGTCCTGGAAACCGACGCCTACCCGCAGCCCTTCAAGAAATACCGACACAACTGGACCGAACCTCGCCACCTCGCCGAGGTCGCCCAGTGCCTCGCCACCGTAAAAGGCATCTCGGTTGAGGAAGTGGCGGAAGTGACCACTCGCAACCTCAGCCAACTGCTTCGGCTGGAACCCCCCGATTCCCCCGGGGCCGTCAACTCACTGGCGTAGGGTCGAATAATTATTCGCCCCTACATCCCAAACGCGCTAATGCTAATACGGAGCGCACATGACCACCCAACAAGAACATCAGCACCCCGAGGCGCCGCCTCAAATCGTTCCCCAGAGCCTTAACGATTACCTCGAAGTGATGACCAAAGCGGTTTTCCAGAGCGGCATGTCCTGGAAAGTCGTCAACAGCAAATGGCCCGGCTTCCAGGCCGGTTTCCAGGGCTTTGACGTTGCCGCTGTTGCCGCCATGGATGAGTCGGCCATCGATACCCTGGCCGCCGACACCAGCATCATCCGCAACCGCCGCAAGATCGTCGCCACCGTCCACAACGCCCAACGCCTCATCGAGCTGGACGAACAATATGACGGCATCCGCAACTACTTCCGATCCCACGACGATTTTTACGCCGCACTGAAGGACGTTCGCAAACAGTTCAAGTACATGGGCGACACCGGAACCTACTACTGGATGTACGTTCTCGGCGAAGACGTTCCCGACTACGCTGAATTCTGCACCCGTGGCAAATGACCCCTTGTCATTGCGAGCGTAGCGTGGCAATCTTGTACCGGTAAATCCTGCCCATCCTGTGCATCGATGTAAAAACCACCGGAGGCCGCGCCATGACCACCCCGGCAACCTGTCAACTGGCCCTCAAGGAATGGGCCATCACCGTAAAGGCTCTCGCTGACGGCGACCAGATCCTCATGGTGCGCAAGGGCGGAATCCACGAGGAAAGTAAAGATTTCAGGGTCATCCATCCGGAGTTCCTGCTCTATCCCACCTACCTCCACCAGCGCGAAGACCTGCTCAAGGAGTCCCACCGGCCCACTCTGCGTAGTCTGCTGGCCGACGACCCCAACGACACCGACGCCGTAACCTTCACTCACTGGGCTAGAGTCCACGAGCTGCTCGAAATCGACCGTCTGGACAAAGTATCGAGCCTGGCCCCACATCACATCTGGACCGATACCTACGCCGAATCTCGCCTCCACTGGAAGCCCATGGTCCCGCTGACCATCATGCTGCTTCGCGTGTACCGCCTGGAAAACCCCACCACCGTCCCGTTCATCCCCGAATACGGCGGCTGCAAGTCCTGGGTGGACGTTATCCCCACCGTCCGCCTCGGAGATGCAACCCCGGTTATCGACGACAACCGATTCACGCAGATGGTGGATGCCGTCCACGACAGCCTCGGACTCGTTCCCGCCTGACCTAATCCCCTCCCTTCCCCCTTGGCCGGCTCCCTCGAAATCGCGGCTGCAATGGCGGTCTGTGAACCGCCGTTTTACGACTTTCTCTTCGACCTCGTGGTTGACCCTGAGTGCGGCAGTTTGCTTCCCGGCTGCTGTTCGTGTCCCGATAACGGCTGCTTTCGCTATGATCGCGCCGAGCTGGATGTTCGCGCCCATCAGTGGGCCGCCGATGAAAGCCTGCCCTGGCCCGACCGGGCCGCCTTGCTGCTCAGCTTGGATAACCTGCCGTGGCACAGCGACGAAATCGTATTTTATTGGGGCTAGAAAAGACCCCAACAAAATGATGACACCGGGCCGTTGACACCCGTAATACGGGTCCGCTAAACCATAGCCATCTTGATTTTCAGAGGTGGGGCCATGGGCCTGGATGTTGGGGTCGTAACAATTGAGTACCTGGAGCGGCCAGACTGGCCAATCTACGGCTTCTTGCAAGCCTTGATGTCCGATCCGGATGTGGGAACCGAATTTGACCCGTTCGACTATGAAGCAGGCTGGGGCGACGGCTGGGAAGGCAATGCGTTCTACGAATTCAATCGTGACGTGTTGCTTGGCCGCGCCGACGGCTGGGCCATGCAAAAGAATCTAGGCGCCAATGACCGGGCCATGTTGCTACGGTGGATTGACGCTCTCCCATACCGCGGGGATACAATCATGCTTCATTTGGGGATGTAATCATGACCAGCCGACGACAAGTTGCTCAAGACCACTACGACCACGTCCTCCCGTTCGTCGAGGAAATCGCTAATGAGTACTACGCCGGCAACCTTGACGACGGCTTTCGCCATTGGGCTTTTGCCACGGTTTTCACGGTCGGCCACGACATACAGGGCAACGATATTGTAGATGCTACTGCCATTGATGGGCCTGACGATTTTGAGGTCGATGGGTATTACATCCCAGAATCTGATGATGATTCTGTGGTACACTTGTTTCAAAGTAAGCACCGCGAACCAGGGACCACGATGGGGCCTCGCGAGTTTGCTGCTTTCCTGAATGCTCCGAATCGCCTGCTCGATCCTACGCAAGTCGCTGCTTGCAATAATTTTGAGACCAAAGCACTGCACGATGAGATTGTTAAGCGGCTGAGCTCGCGTGAACGGCCTTGCTCCATCAATATGACTTGGGCTACCAGTGGCAACTTGACCCCGGCCGCACGCCGAGATGCCGAGACGAATCGATCCAGAATCCTGACGTTTCAAATCAACGGCAATCCCACCGACGTCACGGTAACCCTCGAATGCCTTGACCTATCCGATCTTTACGAGCAACATCAAAGTCAGCAGGACAGCGAAGACGTCCTGACACCGTGCGATTTCGTCTTCGACCTTGAACCGGACTCGTACCATCAAACTCACCCCGATGCCGACTATCGAACTTTGTCGATGACGGTGCCGGTCAAGCAAATTATCGACGTGTTCGCAAAGCACAGCTACAAAATCTTCCGCTTGAACCCACGCGGCCCATTGGGCAATAAAGTGAACACTGCAATCAAACGTACTCTGCTTGACGAGATTGACCGCAGACGATTCCATCTGCTCAATAACGGTATCACCGCGTTCTGCGATTCGTACCGACTGGAAGGCAACAAGTTGCTTGTCCGTGATTTCCAAGTCATAAATGGTTGCCAAACCACGGTGACCCTATGGAGTGCGCGGGCCGCAGTTCAAAACGATCCTAGCGTTCTTGTAACAGTCAAACTTACCGCCTGCCCTCCGCACTTTGCGAACACAATTGCATCTACTACCAATAGCCAAGCTGCTCTGCGAGCCGAAGATTTCACTTCCAATGAGCCCGTACAAATCAGGCTACAGCGGGAGTTTTCAGAAATGACGCCGCCGTGGTTCTATCAGATCAAGCGCGGCGAGTGGGATAAAATGCTTGGTGGCATCACTGCTAAGCAACCTTACCGTGATGCTGAGAGTCGGTACAGGAAGCTCACCAGCAAGGAAGTCGCCCAGGCGGTTGTGTCATTTGCCGGATTTCCAGGGGAGGCCAAGGATAAAATCCGCGCGTTTCTCAACAAAGATCCGGTGTCGTCCATCGCGAAGGAAAGCGAATTCAGCTACGATGCAATCTACACTGAAAACATAGCCGCCACCCAGTTGTTGCTGCCGGCCGTAGTGCAGAGCAAAGTGTGGAAACAAGTGGAAGCCGATAAACCCGAAGAGGATTGGCTGGTGTACGCGCGCTTTCACATCGTTTGGCTCATCGGCGATTTGCTCCGCCAGCACTACCAACTCGATGGGATCCTATTTCCCGCAAGTCGGGCAACGACAGTAGCAGAGCAAATTGGCGAGTGGTTTGTGCCTGTGTACACGGTTGCAGTGGCGGCTATCAGGAACACCCTGCAAGAAGCCGCGTCCCGGGGCACATTTACCGGCAATAACAGAGAGTTTTTCCGTTCCGCCGCGAGTTACCGATTGATTGAATCCAATTTGCAGGGAGCCTCGAGATTGGCACGGAACTTCGGCGACCCATTCGCGAATCTGCCATCATGACCACCGCCACCCAACGCCCCCTGCCACCGGACGCCATCGCCGGCCTCAGCTCGATAGCCGAGGTGTGCGACGTGTTGCGCGCCTGGGGATACCCCAACCTGGCCGACCGCCTGGCCTACCTGGCCTCCGATGAAGACCTCGACGACGGCGATCGGCCGGCCACACTGGAAAGCGCCCGGGGCTTCTTGGCCTTTTTCGGTGCGGTGGAGTCGGCGGATGGAAAGATAGATTTGGGCACGACTCGAGACGGGTGGATTAGTGCCCATTGGCGTTTTTCAGACAAGCGCTCGGTATCCCTTTACTTCCTCGATGAGGAACGAGTTGACTATGCCGCGCGCAAGTCCGATGGGCATTTTACCGATTTCAATAGGAAACATGCAGTCCTCAATCGCCATGAGATTGCGGAACGCTTAGTTGGTATGAAGCAGTGGTTCACATGGTTCAAAGTACGCTAGGGCACCGCGCGCTCGAGGACTCGCATCACGTAGCGCGCTACTGCCGCCCGCGTGATATTGGAAATGACGGCAGACCCGTTCCGGCAGCATTCTATCTCCGCTCGGGAGAGGAATATCTGTCCACCAATTGGTTGGAGGTTTTTCACGACTCCGAACGTTCACTTCAAATCGCCGGCGTCCTTCAAGCCCTGTCTGACAAAGGCTTCCGCGTCAGTCGCAACTCAGCATTCGCAACGCTCAACGTGGGCACCACCATCGCCCAATGTAGAAACGACTTGAACGTCGATATACAATCCGTGGCACTGGGGGAATCTCACGACCCATCGCACACCGGGATTTACGGGTACGTCGCGCAAAACTCCGAGGTCGCCGAACTACTGGCGTCGCTGGTCAGCCCGCAAGAGGTTTATGCCGGTACCTAGCCCTGTCCCACCCCAAGGAATCACCACCATGAAATACCGCCAACTTCCCCGCACCGATCTCCTCCTCTCCGAAGTCGGCTTCGGCGTCTGGACCGTCGCCACCAACTGGTGGGGACGCATCCCCGAAGAGACTCGACGCCAGCTCCTTGAAGAGGCCCTCGAACTCGGCATCAACTTCTTCGACACCGCCGACACCTACGGCGACGGCTACGGTGAGGAAATCCTCGCCAAGTTCATGAGCCATCGCCGCCACGACATGATCATCGCCACCAAGTTCGGCTATGACATCTACGATCAGACCACCCCTCGCGTCGGCCACCAGGAGCGTCCCCAGAAGTTCGAGCCGGACTTCATCAGGTTCGCCTGCGAGCAGTCTCTTCGCCGCCTCAACACCGACTACATCGACCTTTACCAGTTGCACAACCCGCGAATTGAAGCAATCGAGAACGACGACGTTTTCGAGACCTTGGAAGCCCTCAAGCACGAAGGCAAGATCCGTTACTACGGCTCCGCTCTCGGCCCCGACATCGGCTGGTTCGAGGAAGGTCAGGCCAGCATGGAAGAACGCCACGTCAGCAGCTGCCAGATCATCTACAGCATCCTGGAGCAGGACCCGGCCAAAGACTTCTTCCCCATCGCTGAAAAGGAACAGGTTGGGCTGCTATCCCGCGTCCCCCACGCCTCCGAAGCGCTGACCGGACGCTACGACGCGCCGCCCGAATTCGACGAAAGCGACCACCGTTCCTACCGCCGCCACCAGTGGCTCAGCGAGGCCCTGGTCAAGGTCGATCAGGTCAAGTTCCTTGCGGGAGAGGAAACCGGCCGCTCCATGAGTCAGGCCGCCATCCAGTTTGTCCTCCACCAGCCCACCATCACCAGCGTCCTGCCCAACTTCACCACGCTCGAAGAGCTGAAGGAGTATTCCGATGCCGTGGAAACTCCCTCGCTCAGCGAAGGCGACCAGTCCATCATCGACGACCTCTGGGCCAACAACTTCTACGTGGAGCCGGCCGAACCTGAATTCCGCGAGGTCTAGCGCCGTTTGCGGCGTCCGGGCCGCCGATGCTATACTCGCCTCCGCGCCGTGGCCGGAGTTTCGCCGGGCGCGATGCGCTATCGGAGGGCCCTCATGATGCAGAACGCTGTTGTTCAGCAACTCCGGCAGGGCGGTGTGCGCGTTACGCCCCAGCGCCTTGCCATCGCTGAAGCCGTGCTGAACTCCACCGACCATCCTACGGTGCAGCAGATTCACGAGCGCGTCCAACAGCATTTCCCGTCCATGACTTTGGCCACCGTGTACTCAACGCTGGGAGTCCTGTCGAAGAGCGGTCTTATTCAGGAATTGCCGTTCGCCAAACAGTCCCGGTACGAGAGCAACGTGTCGCCCCACGTCAACCTGGTCTGCATCGGGTGTGGCAACATCGCCGATGCTGACGAAAGCAGCGATATCATCGTACGGCTTCGCGACCAGGTTTCCACCGAGACCAGCTTCCAGGTCATGTGGCAGCGGGTCGATTTCCACGGGTGGTGTCCAGCCTGCTCCGCCCCGGGCGCGCTGGAAGAATCTTCGGACGAATGATTACCAGTGTCGTCGGCATTACGCTCTGGACGGACAATCTGGAGCGTATGGTCAGTTTCTACCGCGACACCCTGCGACTGCCGCTGCATTCCTTCCACGAGGACGAGGGCTTCGCAGCTTTTGAATTGGGCGAAGTACGCTTCAACGTCGGCAGGCACAACGGCGTCAGCGGCCCCTCCAGGGACCCGCTGCGGATGATGCCCCACCTGGGCGTCAGCGACATCCACGACGAACATAGCCGACTAGCCGCCCAGGGCGTGGAGTTCATCCGCCGGCCCGAACAAGAACACTGGGGGGGTTGGGTTGCCACTCTCAAAGACCCCGACGGCAACACCCTCCAGCTCCTCCAGTTCCCCGACCCCTGCTGACCGGCATTAACAGAAACTCCCTCTCCCGTCGAGGGAGAGGGTTGGGGTGAGGGTGAGAGCGCTCCTGCTGTTGCCGTCAATCAGCTGCCTGTTCAGTTGCTTGCGGTGTGTAGTGAGGCCGCACCAACTCGTACACGTCGTCGGTGTGGCAGTACATATTGCCCGCCAGGCGCCCGGTCGGCCTCAGTGCCTCATGGTTGATGCGCAGGCCGTTCGGCCCTTCGTACAGAATGTCGTCCCGCACGTGCATCCTGACAATCTCTCCGATCACCAGCCCATGGGCGTGCGGCTGCTCGCCGATGTTGACCACCTGCATCAAGCGGCACTCCATGTTGACCGGCGATTCCAGAACCCGCGGAGCCTTTACCATTTCGCTGGGCGCTTCCGTCAATCCTGCAACATCAAACTCGGATACGTCCGACGGGTACTCGGCTGCCGTAGCGTTCATCGCGGCGGCTATGTCATCCACCACCACGTTGACGACGTACTCGCCCGTCTCTTCAACGTTGGTCAACGTGTCTTTTCGTTTATCTTCCCAACCCGCCGCCTTCCGCGAGGACGAAAATATCAGCGTGGGCGGATTGTAGGCCATCGCGTTGAAGAAACTGTACGGCGCCAGATTGACGACGCCCTCCGTCGAAATGGTCGATACGAATGCGATTGGCCGCGGGACCACTACCCCGGTTAGTATCATGTTGAATCGGTCAAAATTCTTGGGGTCAATTAACATTCTGGTTGGCTCCTGCGCTCCCAGCGTCGCGTGGGTGGTAATTGTTGTTTCCGAATTATACCCCTGAAAACCCGCCCGATGAGAAATTGCCGCCTCGGACGGGTTGGGATACAATCCGTCAACGCGCGTCGGTCAGATTCTCAGTCGTTATCAGACAGAAATTCTCGGACGGTTTATGGACATCGCAGGCCCTCTCACGGGCATCAAGGTTCTGGACTTGAGCGAAGACATCGCCGGGTCCTTTTGCGCCAGGCTCCTGGCCGACTACGGCGCTGACGTGCTCAAGGTCGAACCTCCAGGCGGGTCGGCAATGCGCCGTTTCGGGCCGTTCTATCAGGAAGAACCCCACCCGGAGAAGAGCCTTTTCTTCCTCATTCTCAACTTGAACAAAAAGGGCGTTACTCTCGATCTCCAGTCTCCCGCGGGCAGCCGGTTGCTCCAGGAATTGGTCCCTCATGTGGATCTGATTGTCGAAAGCTACCGGCCGGGATACTTGGCTGAATTGGGTATCGGCTACGATGAATTGACGCGGATCAACCCCAACTTGGTAATGACTTCCATCACCCCGTTCGGCCAGACCGGTCCCTACAGCCAGTACGCCGGCGAGGAGATCGTGTCCTACGCCATGGGCATGGTGATGGGCATCAGCGGCGTCCAGGGGCGTCCGCCCCTGAAGCACGGCGGATTCCAGGCCCAATATCAGGGGGGTCTCTTCGGGGCCGGCGCAACCGCCATGGCGCTGTTTGCCCAGGACCGGCATCAAATGGGCCAACACGTGGACGTCTCCATCACCGAGTGCGTGGCATCCACCATGATGGCCACTCAGACCATTTACCCCTTCATCGGCGGCGTTCAGATCCGGCGAACCGACGGCACGATGTGGGAAAATCCAATGCCGTGCAAGGATGGCTGGATCATTGTACAGGCGGGCGGCGGGGCAACCTGGGAGGACATTGCCGATTTCTTCCAGGCTCCAGAGCTGCTGGAGCCCCGTTTCGCCGACCGCGCCCAGAGGGTACGCAACGGCCCTGCTATGGACCAGGTGGTGCTGGACGCCATCCGCGACCGCGAAAAGTGGGAACTGTTTCCGAAGGCTGCGGAAAAGCGCATGCTGTTCGGTTTGGTGCAAACGCCTTCCGAGTTGGCGGACTGCCCTCAACTGGAATCGCGGGAATTCTACCGCGAGACCGACCACCCCGTGATCGGTAAAGTCAAAGTCCCTGCGGAGCTGTTTCGTATGTCCCCGGACGGTTACCAGCTGCGTATGCCCGCCCCCACGTTGGGCCAGCACAACCGCGAGGTTTTCGTCGATGGTCTGGGCTACAGTACGGCGCAGCTGTCCGTGATGCGACAAACGGGCATTATCTGAAAACAGGCGTTGTCTGAACGGAGCAACTCACTGAACGGAGCTATCCACCCATGCCACCGCTGCCCTTGGAAGGGATTCGCGTCCTGGATTCCACCTACGTCTTCGCCCTGCCGTACACCGGCGGCCAGTTGGCGGACCTGGGCGCCGAAGTTATCAAGATTGAAGGGCCGGGCCGTCCGGACATCACTCGCGGCGGCGGGCTGTACGGCACGTTCCCGGACAACGAACCGGGCGAGGATTGGTGGAACCGCCCATCAACCTACCAATTGCTCAACCGGGGCAAGCGATCCCTGGTGCTGGACATGTCCCGCGAGGAAGGCCGCGAAATTTTCCGCGAAATGGTCATGGTCAGCGACGTGGTTATGGAAAATTTCACGCCGCGGGTCATGCGTCGTTGGGGGCTTGACTATCCGAACCTGCGCAAACTGCGCCCCGACATCATCATGGTATCGAACACCGGCTACGGACACGGCGACGGGCCATACTCGTCCTACCCGGCGCAGGCGACAACCCAGGAAGGCACCCATGGCCACTGCTGGGTAACTGGGTATCCTGGCGACGAGCCTTCCAAGGCCGGCAGGTCCTTTGTCGATTTTCTCTCCACTTGGAGCGCTATGCTTGCTATCGGGTCCGCGTTGCGCTACCGCAACCGAACCGGACGCGGTCAGTGGATCGACATTGGTATGTACCAGGCGGGGGTGATGTTCCTGTCGGAGTATCTGATGGATGCCATTGTGAACGGCCGCGAAGGCGAACGCATCGGCAACCGCCACCCGTACCGCGCCCCCCAGGGAGCATACCCGGCGGCCGGCGAAGACGAGTGGATCGCTTTGTCGGTGGCGGACAACCACCAATGGCGCGACCTGTGCAAGTTGATGGAGCGGCACGATTTGGCGGCGGACGAACAACTGCGAACCGTTCAAGGCCGCCAGCAGCGGCACGACGAAATCGACGCTGCCGTATCCGCGTGGACGCGCCAGCATGACAAGTACGAGTTGATGCACCGGATGCAGGCGGTTGGCATCGCCTCCGGCCCCGTGTTGAGCGGCAAAGACGTGCATTTTGACTCCCACTACCGCAGCCGCAACTTCCTGGAGCGAGTCCAATACCCCGAAGATCGGGGAATGGGGGGAACGCGGATCATAATGGGCCGTCCGTATCGAATGTCCAAAACCGACCTGACGGTGCGGGGCCCGGCGCCGACTTTCGGACAGGACAACCGGGATTTATTGGAGACGCTGCTGGGCAAACCTGTGGAGCAGTTGAACCAATTGGCCGATGAGACGGTGATAACCACTGTTCCAATCAACGGCGAGCCCTCGCCCACCCTGGACCCGCAAGAGCTGGTGGAGCGTGGTCAATTGGCCGAATGGGACCCTGACTACCGGAAACGCTTGGGAATCTGAAAGTCGTTGACGATTCCGCCGCCGGGGAATACTCTGGATATATTCCAGGGCCCGTAGCTCAGTGGTAGAGCGTCCGACTCATAATCGGCAGGTCACAGGTTCGAACCCTGTCGGGCCCACTTCAGCGCAAACACATTGCCTTGCGCCATTCACCGGAAACGCATAACTTTCCCGAGCATCGATAATGGCAGATTCGCAGAACAGCAACATCCGGTATGAACCGGACGAACACCCCCCCTTGCCCGTCGTCCTGGGCGCTGGAATCCAGGGGGCGTTGACCATTGTCGGCGGGGTGGTGCTTGGCGTTCTTATTGTGTTCCGCATCGCCGGGCAGCCTGAACAAAGTTTGGCCTGGGCGGTTTTTGCCGCGCTGCTCATCAGCGGCATCACTACCATCCTGCAAGCGGTGCGGGTCTGGAAGATCGGTGCCGGCCACGTCCTGATGATGGGCACCAGCGGGGCCTTCATCGCTGTCTGTGTGGCAGCTTTGATGGAGGGCGGTCCCGCGCTCATGGCGAGCCTGGTGGTGGTGTCGTCGCTGTTCCAGTTCGGCTTGGCGGCGCGGCTGTCCTGGCTGCGGCGGATCTTCACCCCGGTGGTGACAGGCACCGTGATTATGCTGATTGCCGCCACGGTGATGCCGATCCTGTTCGACATGCTCACTGACGTGCCGGAGGACGTTGATCCTACCGGCGCGCTGATCGTGGCGATTGTCGCCGTGGTAGTAGTAGCCGGGCTGGTGCTCCGTGGCCCGCCGACATTGCGGATCTGGTCGCCGCTGATCGGCATTATCGTGGGCTGTATCGTATCCGTTCCGTTCGGGATGTACGACTTTCAGTACGTGGTGGACGCGCCGTGGTTCGGCGTCGCTTTCCGGTCGTGGCCCGGTTGGGATGTGACTCCGGGCGTCGAATTCTGGGCGCTCCTGCCGGCGTTTATCGTGGTTACGCTGGTCGGCGCGATTGAAACCATTGGAGACGGCGTGGCGATACAGAGGGTCTCGCGCCGCCGGCGCCAGGCAACCGACTTTCGTGTCGTGCAGGGGGCGCTCAATGCCGACGGTGTGGGCAACTTGCTTTCCGGCATTGCCGGGACGATGCCCAACACCACCTATTCGTCAAGCGTGTCCCTGGCCGAAGTCACCGGTATTGCTTCGCGGCGAGTTGGGGTCGCCATCGGTGTGGTGTTCATCATAATCGCGTTCTTCCCGAAAGCGTCGGCGCTGCTCATCGCCATCCCCGGGCCGGTGATTGCCGGTTTCGCGGCGGTATTGATTACCCTGTTGTTTGTCCAGGGCATGAATATAGTCATCAGGGACGGAATCGACCACCGCAAGGCTACGGTAGTGGGCCTGGCGTTCTGGATCGGTGTGGGATTCCAAAATAAGGTGATATTCCCCAACCTTCTGGGAGACGGATTCCTGGGCATTCTGCTCGGCAACGGGATGACTGCCGGGGCCATCGTGGCGGTGCTGATGATGGCCTTCGTTGAAGCTTCCCAAAGACGTCGCCGGCGTCTGCAAGTTGCGCTTGACGACGATGCCCCGGCCCGGCTGGATGGTTTCCTCCGCGATTTCGCTTCCCGAACTGGCTGGGACAAGGATTCCACGGACCGGTTGGCGGCGGCCGGAGAAGAAACGGTGGCCATTCTGAGGCAGGAAGAGGATGAGGTGACCACAGGCCAGCCAAGGCGCTTGGTAGTCTCGGCCCGCGTTGAAGGCAACGGCGCAGAGATGGAGTTCGTAACCGCGCTCGAGGGCGAGAACATGGAGGATCGCCTGACCTACCTGAGCGACCTGGCGCCGATCCCGGATGAGAACGAAGTGTCCTTCCGCCTGCTGCGGTATTACGCATCGTCCGTGCGGCATCAGAAGTATCACGGGGTGGACATCATCACGGTTAGCGTGGACCGGTCAAACTGACTTGCGGCGCCATGAAAAGCGTCGGCGACTCCGGGGGTAGGGATTGAATCGGATCATCCTGATACGCCACTGCGAGGCGGAGGGGCAAAATCCTGAAGCTCCCCTAACTCGTCAAGGGGAACAGGAGTCCGAGATACTGAGGGACTTCCTGTCCCACTTGCCCATCGATCTGGTTGTCGCAAGTGAATACCGCCGGGCCAGACAAACCGCGAAACCGCTGGCCGCCGCGCTTGGCCTGGAAGTGCAGGTGGACGCTCGCTTGAACGAGCGGGAGCTGTCTGAAACGCCGATAGCAAACTGGCGGGAAGTGTTGCGGGATTCTTTCAACAACCCGGACTTGCGCGGCCCCGGAGGGGAATCGGCGAGAGAAGTGAACGAAAGAGCATGGGCCGTGTTAAACGATTTACTGCTTCGCGGCTGCCAACTGCCCGCCGTGGTAACGCACGGGAACCTGTTTAGCTTGGTGTTGCACTCTTTGGATACGACGTTTGGCTACGAAGGGTGGGAAGCCCTGTCAAATCCAGATGTATATTTACTGGAGAGTGCAGAATCCGGACCGTTCACCTTTTGCAGGATCTGGAACGCATCAAACGCGGAGGAATGACGGACATGGGACGACTGGACGGAAAGGTGGCGCTGATCAGCGGGGGAGCACGGGGAATGGGCGCATCGGAAGCCCGGATGTTCGCGGCAGAGGGCGCTGCCGTAGTAATCGGAGACATCCTTGATGACGAGGGCGAGGCGACGGCGGCGTCGATCAGGGCGGAAGGCGGACGTTGCGACTACCATCGACTAGACGTGACCTCCGAATCGGATTGGCAGGACGCGGTGGCGGCGGCGGTCGCCACGCACGGGAAGCTGAACGTGTTGGTCAATAACGCGGGCATTGGCAGCAATCCTTTTCGCATCCATGAGGAGCCGGTGGAGCTTTGGGACGCCACGATGGACGTGAACCTCAAAGGCGTTTTCCTGGGAACCCGAGCGGCGATTCCGGCCATGCTGGAAGCGGGCGGCGGCTCGATCATCAACATTTCCTCACAATTGGGGATTGTGGCGGTGCCGTACAACGGAGCGGCCTATCAGACGGCGAAGGGCGGCGTCCGCATACTGACCAAAGCCGCTGCGCTCCAGTATGCCAGCGAAGGTATCCGGGTCAATTCAGTGCATCCTGGGCCGATAGTGACGGAGATGACGCGAGCGGGGCGGGACAACCCGGAACGTCTGGCCATAATGCTGGCTCGGATTCCCATGGGCCGCTACGGAGAACCGGAGGAGGTCGCCAACGCGGTTTTGTACCTGGCGTCGGACGAATCATCATTTGTGACGGGCAGCGAGGTGGTGGTCGATGGCGGCTGGACGGCGCAGTAGGGGCGAATAATTATTCGCCCTTACTTATTCTGGCGAACCGTTCCAGTTGTTGCAGGAACTGTTCCGGTGATTCAGCGCGAGGCTCCAGCACCAGGTAGGTTAAGCCGGCGTCGGCATAGTCCGACAGGTCGGCGGATACTTGGTCGGGCGAACCTCGCAGTGGTGTCCGGCCATCGCCGCCAAACGGCGCGTCTGTGATGTCCAGCCCGGCCCGCAGTGAAATCTCGTAACCCTCCATAGTCAAGCCGGACCGCGAACGCAACTGCGAGATTCCGGACATGACGCGAGCCACGTCGGCGGGAGACTGGCGGACGCCGTGCCAGCCGTCTCCGAGGTTAGCCGCGCGGCGGAGGGCTGGTGCGCTGATTCCGCCCGTCCAGATCGGTGGATGAGGTTTCTGCACCGGGGGCGGTGAGATTACGACGCCTGCGGCATCAGAGTTGGTTCCCTCGATACTCCGATTGTCGCCGGTCCAGAGTGCGCGCATTACTCGTATGTGGTCGTCGGTTACTCTGCCTCGGACATCGAAGTCGGCGTCCAGCGCCGCGAATTCTTCCGCCATCCACCCCACGCCGGCGCCGACGATGAGCCGGCCTCCGGAAATAACGTCCAATGTCGCCAGCATTTTGGCGTTCAAAACTGGGTGTCGGTAGGGCAGCACCAAAACGCTGAACCCCAGATGCACCGATTCAGTCACGGCTGCCAAATAGGACAGCGTGGTGATGGGCTCCAGGATCAGGTCATCAGGGCCGAGAGGGAATCGACCGTCGGAACGATAGGGATAGGCGGACCGAAGTTCAACCGGGATGGCCACATGGTCGCTGAGGAAGATGCCCCGGTATCCCAGGGCTTCGACTTTGCCAGCGATCTGTGTCAAGACATCGATCCGAACCATCGGGCCGACGTTGGGCAGTATTACACCGTATTGCATTGTTCACACCGGATGGCAGGCGGAAGAGAACCGGGATTGCCCCCTCAGTATTCGAGCATCATGCGTTGGAGTTCAGCCGGGTCTGAAGTTGCGGTTAGTCCGAGCATGAGCAGGATACGCGCCTTCTTGGGATGAAGGTTGTCTGCTACGATGTAGCCGTCCTCGGTAAAGCGTCGGGTTTGCAGCACGCGGCCGGTACCCACATGGGTTGAGATGACCACGGGCACCCCGGCAGCGATGGCGCGACGCAGCGCCGCCATGAAGGGCGACGGCGACCCACCGCTCCCCAAACCGGCGGCCACGATGCCTTTCACCCCTGCATTCACCAGCGCGTCAACGACGGTCCCATCGACGCCGGCGTAGGCGTAGGCGATGTCAACCTGAGGCAATTCCAAGATTCCGGACACGTCGAACTCGGAATCCGCCGTGTGCCGGCGTTCCGGACGGCGGTAGTAGATCACGGCCCCGTCCGAATCGGCATAACCCAGAAATCCCATGTGGCCCGACTGGAAGGTCTCCACACGGTAGGAGTCGGTCTTGGTGACGTCGCGGGCAGACTGAATTTCATTGTTTAGTACCACCAGGGCGCCGCGTCCCGCCGAGTTGGGAGAGGCAGCGATACGAACGGCGTCCAGCAGATTGTTGTCGGCGTCTGTGCCCATGGCAGAGGGCGGACGCATGGCCCCGGTTACCACAACCGGCCGGCGGTCGCGGACGGTCAGGTTCAAAAAGTACGCCGTCTCTTCCAGGGTAGCGGTCCCATGGGTTACGGCGACACCGGTCGCCGACTCGTCGGAAGCAAAAGTCTCGTTGATGCGGTTGGCCAACGTGATCCAGTGTTCGGGGTAAACCTCCGTGCTGCCCACGTTGATCACCTGCTCGGGTCGAACTTCGGCAAGCGACTCGGCCTCGGGCACCCGCGCGAGCATCTCCTCAATGGTGAGCTGGCGTCCCCGGTAGCTGTAATTGGCGAAATCGGTGCGGCTCTCGCCCACGAACGAGATGGTGCCGCCGGTGCCGAACAGATACACTCGGGCAGGTTTTTCGTATGTCATGTTAAGTTCTCCTGTATTAGCGAACGGAATTTTGCAATTTTGGAGATACGCCGGTAATATACTAATCTAATTGCCGGTTCGCCCGCACCGGCCAGCGTAGCATGAATACCTACTATGGCCGAAACACCCACTGCGCAGGTACTCTATGACCAACAATCGCTGGGTTCGCAACAGCCTGATCTATCTGCTCATCATCATTGGCGTAATCGTCATTTTCTACACGCTGATTCCCAGTTTCGGGAGCAGCGAGCCGATGTCGTTGAAGCAGGTGCTCGATCAATCCAGAGGCGGCCAGATCAAACAGATCATCGTCGATGGTGAGAAGCTTACGGTGATCCCGACATCCGCGGCCGGCGGCGAAATGGTGAAATACACCAGCCGCATCGGCAAGAACACCGACCTGATTCAGCTCCTGTCCGATCACGGCGCGCTGGACGGCCCGTCCTCGCCGGACGTGGAATACAAGGGATCCAGCGGGTTTGGCAGCGTATTTGGAATCCTGCTGAACTTCCTGCCGTTGATTTTCTTCGGCGGGCTGATACTGCTGATGATGCGACAGGCTCAAGGCTCCAACAATCAGACCATGAGCTTCGGAAGGAGTCGGGCTCGCATGATGCCGTTCAACCGACCGTCGGTCACGTTCAGCGACGTTGCCGGGGTCGATGAAGCTAAGGCGGAGCTGGAAGAAGTTGTTGATTTCCTGAAGTATCCGGAGCGGTTCCTGCAATTGGGCGCGAGGATTCCCAAGGGCGTGCTGTTGGTCGGACCCCCAGGCACAGGCAAAACCCTGCTGGCGCGGGCGGTTGCGGGAGAAGCTGGAGTGCCCTTCTTCCACATTTCGGGAAGCGAATTCGTGGAAATGTTCGTGGGTGTGGGCGCGGCCAGGGTGCGCGACCTTTTTGAGCAAGCCAAGCGGAACGCTCCATGCATCATGTTCGTGGACGAGATCGACGCGGTCGGCCGGCATCGGGGCGCGGGCCTCGGCGGCGGGCACGATGAGCGTGAGCAGACCCTTAACCAGATCCTGGTGGAGATGGACGGTTTCGAGACGAATACGAACATCATCGTCATCGCGGCAACCAACCGGCCCGACATTCTCGACCCGGCTTTGCTGCGCCCTGGCCGTTTCGACCGTCGGGTAACGCTGGACCTGCCGGACGTGTCCGGACGAGAGGCGATCCTGAAGGTCCACGTTGCCGGCAAGCCCCTGTCTTCGGAAATCAAGATTGACGTGGTGGCAAGGGAGACCCCGGGATTCAGCGGAGCGGACCTTTCCAACTTGGTGAACGAAGCCGCCCTGCTGGCTGCCCGTAAGAACCAGTCCAGTATCTTCATGCAGGACTTCGAGGAAGCCATCGAGCGCGTGATAGCGGGGCCGGAACGCAAGAGCCGCGTCATCAACCAGCGCGAGAAGGAAATGACCGCGTACCACGAGGCGGGTCACGCGCTGGTGGCCTGGCATCTACCCCACGCCGACCGGGTGCACAAAATAAGCATCGTGTCGCGCGGGAACATGGGTGGACACACCACGTTGCTGCCCGAAGAAGACCGCTATCTTTGGACCAAGAACCAGTTCCAGGACATGCTCGCGGTGATGATGGGCGGGCGTGTTGCCGAGGAGCTGATTTTCGACGAGGTGACCACGGGCGCCAGCAACGACATTGAACGGGCGACCAAGACCGCGTTGGGAATGGTGAAACGCTATGGAATGTCGGCCAGCCTGGGGCCACGTACCTTCGGCAAACGCGAGGAGTTGGTGTTCCTGGGACGGGAGCTAAACGAGGAACGAGACTACGGCGACAAGATCGCAGAAGAGATAGACGTTGAAGTCAGGCACCTGATCCACAGCGCATACCGGCAGGCCCAGGAAGTTCTCATCGACTATAAACCCAAGCTGGTGCAGGTTGCGGAGTACCTGATTGAGCACGAAGCCATATCAGGCGATGCGCTGGTGGGGTTGTTCAACGATGACCTGCCCGGCACGGAACCGGAACCCGCGGAACCAACTCCGGCTCCCCAGTCACCTTACGCTCCACCGGCTCCCCCGGCCAACCAGGGAGCTCCGTTGCCCAACCCGTCGCCATCATTCGCGAGCACCAGCGACGGTGATCCGATACCAGGCAGGACGTCTGACGACTGAACGTTGCCGGTCCGGGATGGAAACGTTGGGGCAGGCGCCAACGCCTGCCCCTATTCGTTTTCCTCCTGCTCGACTTCTGAGTCAAGAGGGAGACTGCGGTAGTACAGGCCCCACTGCTGCATTAGGGATTCGACGCGGGGGTCTTTGAGGACTATGAGCTCGCGGAAGAACCCGGCAATGGCGTGGGCCGCGCGGAGTTCGTTAGTGCATACCCAGCTGCGTTCACCGGGGACAGCATAGATGAGGCCGCTTTGGTGAGGGCACGTAACCTGAACGCGCGTCATGTCTTCGCCGATCTTGACGGTTATGCCCTGCGGTTGGCGCTGGGAATCTGACGGATTGCCGGGTAACAGTGAAATGGGCGTAGTCATTAAAGAATCACCAAGTCGCTCGGTTGGCGCGTTCGCATACTTGCGGGCTGGCAATATATCGCGCCTAGCGTTTGCACGATTATAAACCAAGTTTATGGAGATGGTGTTATACTATCGCGGCTAACGCTGGCCGATGTTCAGGACCTTGAGCGGGACGCGGCCAGGAATGCAGCGACACTACCCACTGCACCCCTCACAAATCATGCTCCACGGATAAAAAGGATTCATCCTCATGTTTTCACCCGGCGGCGGGCAGCAACAGCCACCCAGGCAGCCCGAATTTGATGTTGACCAGCTGTTCGGCCGCATACGCGGCATATTTGGAGGCGGCGGAGGTCGGCTGGGCGGCGGCAATTTGGGCATCATCATCGTCGCGGTCATAGCGCTGATTATCATCATCTGGGCAGCGACCGGTGTGTACACCATCAGCCCCGGCGAAAACGCCGCGCTCCGGCTTTTCGGAGCGGTTCAGGGAGATCCAGTAGCAGAGGAAGGACTCCAATGGTGGTGGCCATCCCCTGTAGGCAACCGGGACGTGGTGCTGGTAACCGAGACACGGCGCATGGAGTTGGGTTTCCGTTCCAATGACGCCGCGGTGAACACCCCGTTCCTGGAAGAAGCCTTGATGATCTCTGGCGATCTGAACATCGTTGACGTGCAGATGGTGGTCCAGTACCGCATCAGCAACCTCAATAACTTCCTGTTCAATGTTGACGACCCCGGCGAGGGGGCCCGGCTGATACCGGAAGGCCAACCGGACGGACGGACGTTGAAGGACGGTGCGGAAGCAGCGCTGCGTCTGGTGGTGGGGCAACGTTCCATCGACGACGTGCTGGTGAGAGGTCGTGAACAGGTGGAGACTGATACCAGGGAGCGGTTGCAGGCCATCATGGACAGCTACCGAGCGGGAATCGAGGTTATCTCGGTGCAATTGCAGGACGTCAAGGCGCCGGAGGAAGTGCGTGACGCATTCGACGACGTGCTGCGCGGCCGCCAGGAGCGCGAGACGCGGATCAACCAGGCCCTGGCCTACGAAGCTGACGTCATTCCGCGTGCTCGTGGTGACGCCCAGCGAATCATTGAGGCAGCCGAAGCGTTCCGGCAGGCGCGAATTCAGACCGCCGAAGGTGAAGCTGCGAGATTCGAGGCTGTGTTGAATGAATATGAAAACTCGCCGGAAGTAACGCGCCAGAGGCTTTATTTGGAAGCCTTGGAACAGGTTTTGCCCGGTGTGGCCAAGATCATAGTTGACCCCAGCACGGATCCGGTAATCATTCTGGGACAGGACGGCAACGTCATACCTGCCCCCATCGGCCCTAGCCCGTAAGAGTGTTCGCTGACGTGAATGACCCTGACGGCAGAGTTTTGACTGTTCCATCCGCCCGGAGAATACCCCAATGCGCAATCTAATCATCATCGCCATCGTCATCATCGTAGCGCTGGTGCTGCTGCGCCAGTCGCTGTACGTGGTTGACATTACTGAACAAGTCATCATCCTCCGCTTCGGAGAGGTGGTAAAGACAAAATTGTCTCCAGGACTAGACGTGAAAGTGCCTTTCGTGGACACCGTAGTTCGCCTGGACAAGCGGATTCTGCGAATTGACGCGCCGCCGGTGTCGATGCCCGACCGGGAAAAGGAAAACCTGGTAATCGACATATACGCCCGATATCGGATCACCGACCCGGTGCAGTTCCGCAAGACCCTGCAAACCGAGAGCAATGCCAGGAGCCGGTTGGGCGATATCGTGACATCTACCTTGCGCGACCGGGTGGCTTTGCGCGATCGGACGGATATTATCGGCGCAAAGCCGCAATTGGACGAAGTGGGAGCGCCCGTTGTGGACGACGAAGGGCTGCCACTGGTTGAAGCTCAGGAAACCAGGACGCACATTCTGGATGAAGTGCTCCTTGAAGTGCAGCGGATCACTGGGGACAATCCCGAAACGACGCAGCGCGAGGACTTCGGCATCGAGATGATTGACGTGCGGATCAAGCGGGCGGACTTCCCGGAGGCTGTTACGGCCTCCATTTACACCAGGATGCGAGCAGAACGTAACCGCATCGCGGCCGCCTACCGCGCTGAAGGTGAAGAGGAAGACCGCAAGATACGGGCGGCCACCGACCGCGACCGGGACGTGATCCTAGCTCAGGCAGAGCAAAGGTCCAACGAAATACGCGGTGAAGGTGAGGCGCGGGCAATTAGTCTTCTGGCAAGTGCGCTCAACCGGGACCCCGAGCTGTTCGATTTTCTTCGGAGCCTGGAAGCGTACCAGCGAATAATCCAGGGGCACGACACTATAATCATGTCTTCGGATGCCCCGTTGTTCGACTACTTGGCCGGTCCCCTCGCACCGGAAGGCGACAGATAGCCACCGGCGCATGACTACCGCACCCAAATTACCCCTAGCGCCAGCCCAGGCGCCGACTACAGGCGACGATAGCGCGGAGCCGCCCGGCGCTATCAGGCTGCGCCTGGATGCTTTGGGAGTTGACTTTCGGGCCGACGACTTCCCGACGCGGTTCATCGACTTCTGCGA
The DNA here is from genome assembly GCA_965207025.1 of Dehalococcoidia bacterium. Taxonomy (GTDB): domain Bacteria; phylum Chloroflexota; class Dehalococcoidia; order Lucifugimonadales; family UBA3495; genus Bin87. Next base: position 1,496,225 of record OZ242258.1, read on the forward strand.
AACAAACGACGACTATGAGATGGAAGTCAACGAGGCCGGGGAGTTGGTGATACTGCCTATGGTCGGATTCAGAGGCAATCGGCACGAAGCGGAGATAGCGATAGAGTTGGGCATATGGCGGCGTGCCAACGGGGGAATCAGCGCATCGCAGACCAGCCGGTTCCGCCTGCCGACGGGGGCGATCCGCGGTCCTGACGCCGCCTGGATTCCGCAGGAACGCTACGATACCGCCACCGATGAGGAAAAAGAAACAGTAATTGTCGGCGCGCCTGATTTCGTAGTGGAGATCCGTTCGCGCCGCGACAACCTGCGCCCGTTGCAACGCAAGATGCAGATTTGGATGGACGGCGGCGCGCGCCTGGGATGGCTGATCGACCCGCGCAGCCGTCGCGTTTATGTTTATCGGAGCGGCCAACCGGAACCGGAAATTTTCGAAAACCCAGAAACGGTGGACGGCGAAGACATCCTCCCGGGTTTTTCCTTCGCCGTCCGGCAGTATATTTTTGACTTGGCGTAATTGCCTAACGGCCAGCCAACCGCCGCCCCTCCTCTACACCGTCTGCGGAACGGGTAGGCGCGGTGATTATGATGCTGAAGCCCTGCTCCAGACGCATGGGAACCTCTGCGGCAGTGCAGCCGGTGGCGCAGGGTACGCCGGCGTCTTTGCAGACTCCCAGGATGCGAAGGAGCATCTCCTGTACCTCGGGATGCCCCGCGTTGCCCCGGTGTCCCATGGCGACTGACATGTCGCCGGGGCCGGCCCAGACCGCGCCGATACCCTTGACCTGGCGCAGGATGTCGGGAAGGTTCTGCACCCCGGTGGGTTCCTCGACAATACCCATCAGTAGGAGGTTGCCGTCCGGGTCCAGAGGCCATACGTCGGCGGCATCGTAGTACTCCGAGGCCGACAGGCCCCAGTATCGTGGCGCGATGCGCTGCCACCAACCGCGCTCACCGTGGGGTTCAAAGTCAGCGACTCCCGGAACCTGCGGGTAGCGGGCCGCCTGCACCGCGGCCATTGCGCCCTCGACGGTATCGAGGTGTGGCAGGATCAAACCGTACACGCCGGTGTCCAATGTCTGCTTGATAACCCACTGGTTGGTCTCGCGGGTGTTGGGCGGGATGCGGACGACGGGAGTCGGGTCCGCCTGAAGTCCGCCACCATCCGCGATTCGCTTGCGGTTGAGCAGGAATTGGAGCGAAGCGCGAAGGTTGTTGAACGACAGACCCTCGTGCTCCATTTCAATCATTACCATGTCGTAGTCGGAATCGGCAAAATACATCATCTCGTCAAAGTTGCCGTTCCAGATCAGGCCGGTGCCGAAGACGGGCTTGCCCTCTTCGAGCAACTGAATGACCTTATTGTAGCGAGTGGCGGGCATGGTTTGGCCTCCTTTTGATAATCAACGCCGTCGTTCCTGCGAAAGCAGGAACCCAGAAAATCAATGCCAACAGAGCGTTGTCTCTATTTATGTCCGCTGGATTCCGGCTTCCGCCGGAGTGATGGCATTTGCCAACGCGCCTAGTCTTCCTTCAGTACCATCTCAAATTCTGCGGTGGCGTCGTGGGGGCCAACAATAGCGAGGCGGAACGCGCTTCCGTGCAGCAGGCGTTCGGCGACGCGAACCACATCTGCGGCATTCACCGCGTCGATCCGGGCAGCGGTCTCATCCGGAGTGGTGATTTCGTCCATCAGCAGTTCCTGCGACGCCAGCCAGGATGCTACAGAACGAGAGTCTTCCATGCGCATCAACAACCGGCCCTTGAGGTACTCTCTGGCTTTGTGTATTTCCGCCTCGGGAGCAGGTTGCAGTAGCGTGGCCATTTCTTCGCGGGTGGCTGCGATGGCTTCGACGGCTCGCGCCGGTTCCGTGCCACAGGACACGACCAGCGCGCCGCAGTCGCGGTAACTGCTGATGGAGCTGTGGCAGTCGTAGGTGAGGCCGCGGTCTTCTCGCAGGCTCTGGAAGAGACGACTACTCATCCCGTCTCCCAGCACGCCGTTGAGCACGGTGGCGGCGTAACGATCCTGGTCGCCGAGGGCGAAACCGGGCAATGCCAGGCAGATGCAGGTTTCCTCGGTGCGGCGATCGTCCAACAGGACGTTGGGAGCGTTGGCAGGCGGCGCACTGATTGGTTCCCAGTCCAGCGCCGTCCCGGGGGTCCAGTGACGGGTAGCGTTGTCAACCATGGCGATAGCTTCTTCATGGGTAATGGCGCCGGCGATACCGATAACAGTGTTGTTGGGCCGGTACTGGCGTTCCATATAGTCCCGAACATCGTCCAAGCAGATTGCGGCAACGGTTTCCATGGTGCCGCCCACGTCGCGCCCCATAGCCTGATCCGGCCACATCGCGCGGTCAATGAGCAGGTCGCACACCTGGGCGGGGTAGTCGTTGGTGATCCGCAACTCGTCCAGGATGACCTCGCGTTCCTTTTCCATCTCCGTCGAGTCGAGCAACGGGTGGAGTATAAGATCAAGGAGGACAGGTATCGCCTGGTCGGCGTGGACACTGGCGACCTTGCACCAGAACGAGGTCATCTCCCGGTCGGTTGCGGCGTTCATTATGCCGCCGACGCCTTCGACGGCTTCAGAGATAGCCAGGGCGGTGGGCCAACTGCGGGTCCCCTTGAAGGGCAAATGCTCCAGGAAGTGCGAAAGGCCGGCCTTGTCGGCGGACTCGTAGCGAGACCCGGCGCCGATGGAGATGAACATAGAGACGCTGCGAGTGTGCGGCATTTCTGCCGTCAGCACCCGCAGCCCATTGTTGAGAACTGTTCGGCGGTACATCTACGTGTTCAGCCAGTCCACGTCGCCCTGTAGGTCGGCAGGGTGGGACTTGGACATAAAGACGTCGTAGCGGCGCTTGGCCTCGTCGATGGTGGTGTTGTCTGGCCCATGGCCGGGATAGACGTAGGTGTTGGCGGGCAGGGTGAGGAGCTTCTCGCTGATGCTGCTGAGCACCTGCTGAAGGGCCTCCGGGCTGCGGGTGCGTCCGGGGCCGCCGGGGAACAGCGTGTCGCCAGAGAACAAGAAGCCGCCCACCTGGTAGCAGATGGAACCGTCGGTGTGGCCCGGCGTGTGGATGCACCGGATGGTACGGTTGCCAAAAGTGACAGTGTCCCCGTCGTTGAGCCGGCGTTGGGGCGGGCTGGGCGGCAAGTGAGCATCCTCGTCGCCAATGGATGCCGGCGCGCCAATGGAGCCAGTGATCTCAGTGTACCCGGCAAGGTGGTCTCCGTGGCCGTGGGTGATGAGGATAGCCTGCACATCAACGCCGCTCTCGCGCACTTCGTCGATCATCTTCTCCGGCTCGTCCGGCGTGTCGATGCAGACCGCCTGGTTGGTCTCCGGGCATATTACGATGTAGCCGTTGTTGCTCAGACTACCCATGTTCGGAATCTTGTGGACGGTAACGTCGCCCGCGCCCTGGGCCTGATGGTGAACTGGCATATTGCTGGCCTCCTGTGAATCTTTGAAATCGCGGTAGCATTGTAGCAAAGGGCGCACTAACCGCCCAGACGGGCCCGCATGGCGTCGGGCACCTGCCGGATACGGCGGCTGAAAGCCGTGTCCCAACGCATCGACACCTGCCGGGCCGCTTCGGTGATCAGGGCCGCTCCGTTGAGGTAGTCGTCACGGTGTATGTATTCGGCGGCGATAGATCCATCCTCAGCGCCGTTATGGTAGTTGCCGAGGGGGAACGCCATTCCGGTGGAACGATAACCCCAAGCGTTGAACGCGCTGGCCTCGCAGACGCCGCCGCTCATCAGCTGGCGCTGGCAGCGGAACTCGGGGTTGCTTGCGGTTAGCATTTCGCGGGCGCGGATTAGGGCAGCTTCGGCATCGGTGTTGAAAGTGCTGCCGGCATCGCCGACGCGAATGACGGGACCGCCGCCGATCTCCGCGCCGGGAAGTGTACGCGACGATTCAAGAGAAACGACCAGTGTGTCCATGGGCAGAGTTCGGGCCTCCGCCAGGAGCCGCGCTCCCACCAGACCAACCTCCTCGGCGCGGGTGAACACTCCATACACGTCGCCAGCCGGCGGGTCGTTTTGAAGCGAAGCCAGAGCGGAAAGGATGCAGCCGCCGCCAGCCAGGTCGTCTGCGGCACGCATGACAATGTGATCGTCCTCGATGCTGAAATCAGGCAGGTCGAAGACAGCTGGCGAGGGTAGGGGAATGTCGTCGGCTGCCGTTGCGGTCAGGCGGATCTGCGCCTCACGCCGGCGTTCATCGCCGCGAGGCCCCACTGTTTCAGCGGCAACCCGGCGGCCACCGGACAGGATGATCTGTAGCGGGACGCCGGGCGCGAACGCACCCGATGGTATGCCACCCGACGCCTTGCCGATCAGATAGTCACCATCACGCCCAACGACTTCAAAGCCGGGATGGTCCATGTGGGCCATGAAGGCGATGGGCGGTACGCCGTCGGAGTCCGAGCCGGCGACGCGAGCGATGATGTTGCCGAAATTGTCGGTGCGCCACGTGGCCCCGATTTCGGTGAGCGCAGTTCGCACGGCGGTGGCAACGCCGTTTTCATGGAATGCGATGGCGGGTTGCGCGCCCAGCCGGGCAAGAAAGTCCAGCGTGCGGTTGGTGTTAGCGTAGGTGGTCATTGTGTCGTTTACCTTTTGTTGGAGTGCCGTCATTGTGCCATCGCAGACACTGGCCGGCAATCTGCCCTGCGCAGTTGGGTGCTATACTGCGGGCCGAAAATTTCGCTTTGACTGATCTGCCAGGAGGTGTGCCGTGCTGCCCAAGTTTCGTGTGAGTCTGGATGAGGCTACGATGGTGCCGGGAGATGACCTGAAATCCACCGTCGCCGCCGTATTCGAGAAGATGGGCGTACCGCCGGACGACGCGCAACTGGGAGCCGACGTGCTCGTGCTGGCCGATCTGCGCGGCGTGGACTCGCACGGTGTTTCCAACATGCTGCGTAGCTACGTTGGTGGCTACACCAGCGGGCAGATCAACCCGAATCCGGATCTGAGAATCGTGCGCGAAACGCCAAGCACCGCTAGCATAGACTCCGACCGCGGCTTGGGGATCATCACCACTCCCAAAGCCATGGACATTGCCATCCGCAAGGCGTCGGAGGTTGGCGTGGGGATGGTGACCATCGGCAATGCCCGCCATTTGGGCATGGCCTCGTACCACGCGATGATGGCGCTGGAGCACGACATGATCGGTGTCTGCATGACCAGTTGCCCGCCGTCGGTGGTGCCGACCTTCGGCGCGGAACCGCGGCTGGGCACCAACCCCATCGCCATCGCCGTCCCATCGCGCAACGAGGCGCCCTTCGTGTTCGACGCGGCCACTAGCACGGTGGCCGGCAACAAGGTGGGCATCGCCCGGCGTTTGGGCGTCAAGCTGGAACCGGGCTGGCTGGCCGACGCCGAGGGCAATCCCATCATGGAGGAAGCGGACGCGCCCGATAACTACACGTTGCTGACGCTGGGCAGCACTCGGGAGCTGGGGTCGCACAAGGGCTACGGGCTGTCGTGTATGGTGGACATCCTGGCCGGTGTACTGACCGGGTTCGGATACGGCGCAGTGCCGGGCCGGCCCAACTTTGGACACTACGTGGCGGCGTACAACGTGGCTGGATTCGACGACCCGGACCACTTCAAGGACCAGATGGACGAGTGGCTCCAGATGATGAAGTCCACCCGACCTGCTCCCGGCGAGGAGCGGGTGATGGTGGCCGGCCAGCCGGAAGCGGAGATGGAGGAAATTCGTCGCGTGGAAGGTATCCCGCTGCACGAGGAGGTCGTTGACTGGTTCCACGACACCTGCGGCGAGTTGGGTATAGACTGCCCGTTCTAGGGATCTTTCTGTTTCAAAAGATAATGCACCCGGTGAAAAACCGGGTGCGTTTGCATTGGTAAACGTCAAATTTAGATATTCGTGGTGAACCAGAGGCAGGTTACGGTATTGGTGACGCCGTTTATGGGACGAATCTGGTGCCGCAGAATGGCGGTCAGGTCTTCCGGTGTGCCGGCCTCCAACTCCATCACCACGTCGTAGGGCCCCAGCACTTCCCTCACCGCTGCGCCGCTAACGGTGTTCAATCGGTCAATGACTTCCCTGGTTTTCGCCGGCTCCACGTTGATAAGAATGTATGCATTGGCAACCATACCGGCACCTCCCTTCTTACATTACCATCACGTATTGTAATATATTTCATTGGCGACAGCAATGACAGTCAGGACACGACCTACCCGCTTACGGATTGGCAAGTTCGCCATGAGCCAGCGCGGAGACATCGGTACGGCCATCAGTCTTTGAGGGCCGGTATCACCTCTTTGCCGAAGAGCTCTATGGAGCGCATGGTGTCGGCGTGGGACAGTTGGCCGCCCTGGGCTTCCAGCAGCAGGGACCCGATGCCAAGCTCATCGCGGATGTGGCGCAGCTTCTTGATGACGGTGTCGGGGCTGCCCACCACCAGGTGATAGCGGTCCTGTAACTCCTGGTAGGACATTTCGTGCAGCGGAGTGGGACGACGCGCCGCCACTGCCGCAGCGCCAGCGCGTGAGGTGTAGCCCGGCGGCGACCAGTATTCGCGTGGGCCGCGCAGTGGGTAGTTCATGCGCCAGAGGAATGCCTTGCCGGATTCCTGGGCCTTCTCGTCCGTATCGTTGACGTGGGCGCAGATCATAAAGGCGAACTTTTCAGGGCCGGGTTCCCAACCATCGGTGGCGGCGTACTCCCGATAGCGTGCGAAGAGGTTCTTGGCAACCTCCAGCGGGGTGAGGAAGGCGGCATAGGTGTAGCGATGGCGGGCTGTCCACTCGACGGTTTCCGGACTGCCGGTTCCCGGCACCCATACCGGCGGATGCGGTTTCTGCACGGGCAGCATCCACGGGTTCACTGCCCGGTAGTGGTAGTGATTGCCCTCCCAGCGGAACGGCCCGGGGGTGGTCCAGGTCTTCACGACCAGGTCGTGGCATTCTTCGAAACGCTCACGGTTGTGGATGGGGTTGGTGTTGTTGGCCCAGGACTCAATGCCGATGCCACGCACGAATCCGGAGATGATGCGACCGCCGGATATAACGTCAAGCAGGGCGATCTCCTCCGCTAGGCGAACTGGATTGTCTGACGTGGGCAGCATGTTGCCCAGCATCAGAATCTTGGCCCGGTTGGTGATGCGCGCCAGGATGCCGCCCGTTATGTTAACCTCAACATCCATGCACGATGGGGTGTTGTGATGCTCGTTGATCATTAAACCGTCGAATCCCATCTCCTCGGCGTATTGGTACTCGTCCAGGTAGCGGTTCATCAGTCCGCTGGCCGTGTTGGGGTCAAAGTACGTGTTGGGGAAGGTAAGGCGCATAGACGGGAACTTTTCCGCCTCCGACTCCGGGAACTCGGCGTAGGGCATCTCGGTGAAGTAGAAAACATCCATGGTGTTGCCTCTCAAACAGCGGGTGTGGGTTCCCGGGAACTACCAATCCAGAATATCGCGCACGATGCACCGGAAGTCCGGCAAAACTGCGCCGCCGTCCAGGGTATCGTCCTCCGTATAGATAATCGCTGGTCCCTCCAGCGGATGCGCTGCGACGGTGCGGGCGACGGGATATACCGCCCAGACCAAAGGGACACCAAAGCTGTGCCACATTGCCACCCGCTGAGCCATGTATCCAGGGCTATCGTTGGGCGACAGAATCTCGACCACCAGATCTGGGATCACCTCGTAGAATCCTCGGACTTTCACCTCTAATGGAAGCGTTTGGGCGGAGATGAAAACAACATCGGGTTCTCTGACGGTATCGGGGTTTCGCTCCAATAGAACTCCGGAATCGGAAGTCGCAACCCTCCCAAGCCGGCGTGGCCGGACGTGATTTCTAAATTCTGTAGAGATCGCTGCTGCAATCTCGCCATGTTCACCTCCGGCTGACACGGTTTCCTGGACTACCCCCTTTACCAATTCACCCTTGATGACGCGCTGCTCGCACAGCCGCAGGAACTCGTCCGCGGTCAACAGATTTTCCCCGACGGGAACGGTGGTCATGGTTCACCCCCATTGTTGCGAGTCTGCGTACGGCGTCGGCCTACAAAAAGGCCAGCGCAGATTGCACGAATTCGTCGGGCTTCTCGATCTGGGGTGAGTGCCCGCAGTTGGGGATGACGGTTACCTGCGAACCGGCGATGGCCTGCTGGAAGAGGCCGGCGCACTCCACCGGTACGAGGTTGTCGTTCTCACCCCACACAATATGGGTTGGGACGCTGACGCGGCCCAGCTTGGCCGGCAACCGAGGGTTGTGCATATAGGGCCGCCAGGTTAGGCGGATCGCCATTTCGCGGTCTCCTTCAGCTTGCTGCGCTTGCTCTGGTGTTGGGTCGGAGCCGAACATCTCGTCCCACTCAGGAACCTGCGACGGGTCGTGATAGACGAGGTCACGAACCTGGGCCGGGCTGATGATGAAAATGTCGGTGATCTCTCCGTCGTTGGGCTTGATGCCGGCGGCCCCGACCAGCATGACCTTGCTGAAGGCATGGCCCGTCATAGATAACATCTCGGCGGCTAGCCAGCCGCCCATGGAGAAGCCGATGGCGCGGACGTTCTCGAGTCCCTCCTGCTCCTGGTACCAGGTATAGAAGCAGGCCAGGTCCTGCATGGATTCCACCCACCCAGGCCGGTCGCTCTTGCCGTAGCCGGGGTGTGAGGGCAGGTACACGGTGAACTTTTCGGCGAGAGCCTGGGCATAGCGACGTGGGCCGGCATTCCCGCCGGCGCCGTGCAGCACCAACAGCGGGTCGCCGGATCCACCCTTGTACACCTGCAAATTGCCGCCGGCTACGGAAATCGTTTCCTCAGTGAAATTAGGCATTGGGATGGTTGCTCCTTGCTTTCAAGTTAGTCCCCTCTCCCTTGATGGGAGAGGGCTAGGGTGAGGGTGGAAGGCTTCTCGTAATCAAACGGCGGTGAGGCCGGGCATGACTCCCTCTTTCTGGAAGGGGTCGGTGAGCTCCAGTTCCTCCCCGATTTCACGGAGAGCCGGCAGCACCTCCTGGCCCATGAGTTCGAGGCAACGCATGGTGTCCTCGTGGCTGATGGAGCCGTCGTTGGTCCACACGGCGAGGATGCCGGGGCGCATGTAGCTCAGCACCTCCCGCAGCTGGCTGACGACGGTTTCGGGGCTGCCGATGATCCAGCGTTTCGAGTCCAGAATCTCGTCGTAGTGAGCCGAATCCAGGCCACCGACGCGGAACGGGTCGCTGCGGATCTGCTCGCGGAGGCGCAGGAAGCGCGGGTCGTCGCTGCGGCTGCCATAGCCCACCGGCGAGGCATAGTCGCGCGGCAGCGGGATGCGGCCGACGCCGATGTTACCGACCATGTAGCCCTTGCCAACGTCGTATGCCTTTTCGTCGGTGTCCTGCACGTGGATGCGCACCAAGTACCCGAAGTTCTCGGGGCCGGGCTCGTAGCCGTGCTCGCGGGCGGCCTCAGTGTAGATGGACTTCATGTCCTGGGTGCCCTGCGGGTCGGTTTCCAGGAAGATGTAGGGGTAGTTGCGCTCAGCGCACCACACCAGGGTTTCGGGGCTGCCGGTGCCGGGTATCCAGACCGGCGGATGAGGCTTTTGTAGGGGAGTCTGGAAAGGATTGACGACGCGGAAGTGGTAGTGATCCCCCTCCCAACGGAACGGGCCGGGCGTGGTCCAGGTCTTGATGACCAGGTCATGGGCTTCCTCGAACCGGGCGCGGTTGTGCAGCGGGTTGGTATTGGTGGCCAGGCTCTCGACGCCGGTGCCGCGCACGAATCCGGAAACCAGCCGGCCGCCGGAAATCATGTCGATCTCCGCCAACTCTTCGGCCAGTCGGATGGGGTTGTCGAAGATGGGCAGGGGATTGCCCAACAACACGATCTTGGGCTTCTTGGTGTTGCGCGCCAGGATCGCGGCTTCCAGGTTCATCGTCGCGCCCAAACAGGTGGGCGTGTTGTGATGCTCGTTGAGCATCAGCCCGTCGAAGCCCACCTCCTCGGAGTACTCGTACTCGTCAAGGTACATGTTGTACAGGTAGTGGCCCTCTGAGGGGTCGAAGTTGGAGTTGGAGAAGGTAAGCCGCACCGCCTCGTTGGGCGAGTTACGAACATCCTCCTCGGTATAGTTCACGTAAGCCCGTTCGGTAAAACGCATTAGGAACATGGGATGGCCTCCTTCTGTGGTTGGCCTAGATCAAGGGTCGTTTGTTGGGGGCAATCATACACCCGCCAAGGGGCGCCTGTCGGCCTAGATTTCTTCGGCGAAATAGTTTTCGTCGAGCTTCTTGATTTCGTAAGTGCGTTCGGTGACGACACCCACGCCGTGGCGGATCATTAGTAGCGCCAACTCGCGCCCTTCGACTAGTCGAATAGTCTCGTTTCGCTGAGATACGTTGGCGGCCGTCTGCTTGGCGGTGGCACTGAATTGGCTAGCAGTTATGAAGACGCCTTTCGTCGCGCCGTGCGCGATCATGCTACCCGCGAAGTTTCGTATCTCGGGTTCACCTACAGAACCAGAAGTGTAGCGTTTGGCTTGGACATAGACTTTCTCCAAGCCAAGTGCGTCCTGATTAATGATTCCGTCGATCCCGCCGTCGCCGCTACGTCCAACTGCTCGGCCTTCTCCGTATCCCATTCGTTCGAGCAGTTCTACGACCAAACGCTCAAATCGATCAGGAGAAACGCCATTGATACTTGCCTGTAGTTCGCTCATCAATTCGTTGAGCGATTCATCAAATGCTGCCGCCATCAGTTCTGTCGGAGCGATTTCACTAAGCTCATCATCGTCATCTGTTGTTGGCAGTGGCGACGGACGTGGGTTATTCGGTTCGAGATTGCGCTGAAGGGCAACCAATTCCCCTCTAGCAATGGGTCCAGAGTGATCAGTTAAGAAACCCTTGCCTGCTTGGGTGATGAGAAAATGACCACGCTGAGGCCTGTCCAAAAGTCCCGCTGCACTCAATTTGAGCGCAGCGGAGGTTACCCTGTAGTCAAATTTGAGGGCCGTACCCGAACCGCCGAAAACTTCCAGTCGGTCCTCGTCGGAGACGTTGAGTCTGGAGGCGGCAGCTACAATCAATTGCTGCCGTGAGATTCTTGCATCCGATTCGGCGGCAATTTCCAGAACCGGGCGGTAGAAATCACGCTGTGGGGGAACCGCCATTCTCTAACTCCCCGTTGCCTGCTTTTTGAAGTGCGGTATCACCTCCGCCGCAAATCGCCCCATCTGGTCCTTGAACTGGTTGGTCGTAGCGCCCATGGGGAATGCGATCATTATCTGTTCCAGGCCGGGGTATTTGTCCTGCAACTCCTCCAAGTAGGCGATGGTGTCCTCGGGGCTGCCGGCGAACCAGGCGCGGTTGTCAATCACGTCCTGGAAGTTGGTGCCGGCGGCGATGTGGCGGGCCACCCCGCCGGGTCCCGTGGCCGAAATCTGCTGGTCGCTGTAGCGCAGCATACCCAGCGGGGCGGCGAACTTGACGTGCTCCTCAAAGAGGGGTTGCAACTGCCGGCGTGCGGCGGCGGTGGAGTCGTCCACCATCGCCCACAAGCCAATGCACAGCCCCTCGCCAAGCGCGAGATCGCGGCCGGCGCGCTGGTTGGCGGCCTGGTAGCGTTGGACCCATTCCTCGACGTACTGCTCGCCCGTGCCCAGGATCACTCCCTTGATACCCCACTTGGCCATGAAGTCAAGGGCGCGATCCGACGCGCTGACCATAGGCTGCCACACGTCCACCGGGTGCGTCCGTGGCCGAGGGACCAGGGTGACTTCCTTGAGGTCGTAGCCGCGATACGGAATGTCCGGCGGGATGGTGTAATGCTTGCCCTGGTGGGAGAAGGCGTCGCTGTTGAAAGCCTTCATCATTATCTCGAACTGTTCCTCGAACAGCTCGCGGTTGGCGTCACCGTCAATCATCGGAGCGCCGAAGGACTCCACTTCGCGAGTATGGTATCCGCGCCCGATGCCAAACACCACGCGGCCCTCGGTGAGAATGTCCACCATGGCAAAGTCCTCGGCCAGTCGAATGGGATGCCACATGGGCAAGATATTGAAGCCGCAGCCGAACTTGATCCGATTGGTGTGCTGAGCCAAGTACTGGCTCATTATGAGCAGGTTAGGGATGCACTCGTAGCCCTCGCGCTGGAAGTGGTGCTCAGCCATCCACAGGATGTCGAAACCAAGATCGTCCAGGAACACAGCGGCCTCACGCGCAATGTCCAGCGCCAGGGAAAGCCGGTCGTTGTCGTACCAACGGTCGTTGGCCGGGATGCCGTCGAATCCGATGCCGTCGCCCTCGAGCACGTGGCCGGCGTAAAGAACGGAAAAGTCTTTGATCATGGAAATCGCCTCCGGGAACCGAGCGGTGGTGCGGGCCGCCGCGACGTTCGATACGAAACACCGCGGCTGACAATGAACTGGATCTGTGCTAATATGGCAATGCTACCATCGCAGGCAAAGACTGTCATTTCGTCCCGTATCGTGAGCCGCTAGCGGTAGCTGTCCACTCAAGTCTTACCAGCGTCCGGCCGATCGGGTCCCAGATTGGAGGAGGCTGATTTTTTATGTCCAAAGTGCTCATTACCGACAACGTGGCCGCCGAGGGCGTCGATTTGCTGAAAAAGCACGTTACCGTTGACGTCAAGCGCGGCCTTTCCCCCGACGAGCTCATTGCCACGATCCCCGAGTACGACGCCCTGGTGGTGCGCAGCGAGACCAGGGTCACCGAGCCGGTGATTGTCGCCGGGGATAATTTGCAGGTGGTCGCTCGTGCCGGCATCGGGGTGGACAACATCGACCTGGACGCCGCCACCCGGGCCGGCGTCGCGGTGGTCAACGCGCCCATCGGGAACACGGTGGCCGCCGCCGAGCATACTGTCGCCCTCATGCTCGCCCTGGCGCGCAACGTTCCCCAGGCCTACGCCTCCATGAAGGAAGGACAGTGGCAGCGCTCCGCGTTCATGGGCATCGAGGTGCGCAACAAGACGCTGGGCATCATTGGGTTGGGGCGCGTGGGATCCGAGGTCGCGCGCCGTGCGGCCAGCTTCGGGATGCGGCTCATCGCGTTCGATCCATTCGTCGCTCCGGACTTCGCTTCGCGCATGGGAGTCGCCGTGATGTCGCTGGAAGAAGTCCTGGCGCAGTCCGACTTCATCACCCTGCACACCCCACTGACAGCAGGCACGACGAAGCTCATCTCAACCCCGCAGTTGTCCATGATGAAACCCGGCGCACGCCTGATCAACGTGGCCCGGGGCGAACTGGTGGACGAGGATGCGCTGCTGGAAGCCTTGGAAAACGAGCAACTTGCCGGCGCGGCCCTGGACGTTTTTACCAACGAGCCGCCCGGCGACCTGCCGCTCCTGAAGCATCCCCGGCTGGTCGCGACACCGCACCTGGGCGCGTCCACCCAGGAAGCGCAGCGCGAGGTCGCCATCGAAGCAGCCGAGCAGGTGCTGGCCGTGCTGGACGGCAAGCCAGCCCGTAACACCGTCAACGCCCCGTTCGTGCCGCCCGAAGTCCACGCCATCCTAGCCCCCTACGTACCGGTAGCCTCCATGGTGGGACGATTGCTGACCAGCATGGCACGGGGGCAGTTCGTTGGCATCACCCTCCGCTACCAGGGCGAAATTGCCGAGCATAACACGGCCATCCTGAAGGCGGCGGCGCTGGTGGGCCTGCTTGGGCAGGTCAGCGGCGAGGCGGTCAACATGATTAACGCGCCGGTGCTGGCGCAGCAGCGTGGCCTGCAAATCACCGAGCAAACATCGGCCGACAGCCGGGAGTACGGCAGCCTGATTTCCGCCACATTGCACACCCAGGTAAGGGGTTCCGGCAGCGACGACCTGACCATCGCCGGTACCTCTCTACGCGACGAACCCCACCTGGTGCGCGTCAACAACTACTGGATGGACGTTGCGCCGTCCGCGCCCTACATGCTGTTCGTTGACAACCAGGACCAGCCCGGCATCATTGGAGCGGTGGGCACCACCGCCGGCCGGCACAACATCAACATCAGTTTCATGGAAGTGGGCCGCATCGCCCCCCGCGGACAAGCGATGATGGTCGTGGGGCTGGACGATCCCCTCTCCGACGACGTGCTGGCCGAAATCAAGGCGCTGCCGCAAGTGGACGACGCCCGGGTCGTGGCGATGTAGCGATTGGGGTCGGCGGTCAGGACTGCGGCGCAACGGATTGCTTGGACGTGGCAGGGCAGAATGGACAAATCGGTTTCACCCCTGTAAAAATGCAGGGGTGAAACTTTATCGCTACCGTCCGGAGAATATGTCGTGAACGCGCCACAACACGCCTTTACGGACGACCAGGTGGTTGCAGCTATCCGCGCCGCCTACGCCCCTCGTTGGGATACCTCACTGTCCGAGGAAGACGCGGCGGCGCACTCGGCAACCTACCGCGCCAACCTGGCCCACTACCGGCAACATGTTCAGCGCAGCCTGGACGAAAGCGATTATCTGCAAGCCGCCGAAAAATCCTGGGGCGCTTTCACGCAGGTTATCAAAGCCATCGGCGCCGACCACCGGATAAAACTGTCCAGCCACGTGGGAATCTACCGGGTTGCCGGCGAATTGGCTTCCCTGGTCGGGCAATTGGATCCGGATTCGGAGAACGCTTTGAATGATGCGGCCACTCTCGTTCACAGCCTGCACGGTCATTTCTACGAAAACGACCTGACTGATGCAATGGTAACCCGGTCGGCAGCCGCCGTCAGCAGTGGCATTGACCTGCTGCAGGACTATTTCGCGCCCCGATCCGAACGCTAATTCCTGTCATTCATAAAACCACAAACCACCTCGGAGATGACACTATGGCAGACCGCATCGCAATTATGGGCCCCGGCGCCGTGGGCAGCTACGTGGGCGCTTTTCTCGTACAGGCCGGCGAGGACGACATCACTTTCATCGACATGTGGCCGGAACACGTCGAAAAAATGCGCGCCGAGGGGCTGCGGGCCAGCGGCAGCCAGGGCGATTTCACCGTGCCCGTCAACGCCATGCACCTCACCGACGCCCAGAACATCACGGAACCCTTTGACTACGCTTTCATCACGGTCAAGTCCTACGACACCGAGTGGGCCACTCACTTCATCAAGCGTTACGTCAAAGACGACGGCGCGTTCGTGTCAATTCAGAACTGCTGGAACGACCCCACGATTGCCAACATCGTCGGCCCTGAGCGACAGCTGGGCTGCATCGCCTCGCACATCGAGGTTGCTCTCTGGGAGCCGGCCCACGTGAATCGCGGCGGCGCGCCGGGCCGCGATCATGGTCATACAGTCTTCCGGGTAGGCGAGTACACCGGAGCCATTACGGCACGGTCGGAAGCCCTCGCCGCCAAACTGGACCATATCGATGCCGCGTATGCCACCGACAATCTGCCCGGTGAGCGGTGGGCCAAACTGTGCCAGAACGGTATGGGAAACGCCATTTCCGCCATGAGCCAGCTGGGCAGCCAGGAAATGGCCGGCGACGCCCGCATCCGAAGGATCCGCATCAACCTGGCCAAAGAAGGGGCGCAAGTGGGTCTCGCGCAAGGACTCAAGGTCGTGGAAATCAACGGCACGCCGGCCGAGTTCTGGGCTGACGCCGACAAGGGCCACGTTTTTGAGGAACTGGACGGCAAGCTGTCCCAGGCCGGCGGCCGCGTCAACTGGCTGGCATCCATGGCTCAGGACGTCCATAAGCGCCGCAGGTCGGAAGTGGACTTTATGAACGGGCTGATCTGCGAGAAAGGCCGGGAGACGGGAGTCGCCACGCCATACCACGACGCCATAGTGGAAGCAATGCGCCTGGTGGACAGCAAGGACATCGATCCGGGCCCCGAGAACGTGGATCGCATCATCCGCGCCGTCGAAAGCTAACCGTCGCCTGTAGGCCATTCGATCCCCTCTCCCTTGACGGGAGAGGGTCGGCGTGAGGGCGCAGAAGGAAGGTTAACCATGTACATCACTGTTGAACCGGCCGGCCTGATGATGCACACCGTAAAGTTGGTATTCGACCCGTCCGATCCGGCGTCGGAAGACCAGCAGGTGCGGGACTATCTCAATGAGCACGAACTTGAGCCGCGCTACCACTGGTTCGCCGAGATCGAAGGGCTGGAAGGCCGCGAATGCGAGATCATGCAGTTTGGCGGGTGTTACTTGGGGCGCAATCTCCAAAACATCGGCTTGATCCAGCGGCGGGTGGTCGAGGAAGAGTTGCTGACCGCAGAGATCCAGCGACACGTTGATGCCGGCAACCTGGCCGACCTTGCCCTGGCGCCGGAATCCCAGCGGCGGGACGCTATCGCCACCCTGGTCGAGGAGTTCCGCGTGGAGGATAGCTTCTCGCAGGACGAGGCCGGCGAACTGAGGGCGACTCTGGACGCCACCGCATTGCTGGACGCCACCGCCCGCGCTCTGGCCGAAGCGGGCACAACGCAGGAATGATCGCATGACCACCGAAGCCGCCCACTGGGGATACGCTGGATCAGAGGGTCCCGAACACTGGGGTTGTCTTTCGGAGACGTACCGTCCCTGCTCCGAAGGCGTCGAGCAGTCGCCGGTCAATATCACCGACTGCGTTGCTTCGGAAGGAACCCGCATTGCGTTCGCATACTCGGGCCGGGCCATAGCCGCTCGCAACAACGGGCACACGGTGTACTTGGACTTCCCTCCAGGCAGCATTCTTGACGCCGGCGCATCGCGTTACGAGTTGCAGGGAGTCCATTACCACTCGCCGGGCGAGCATCAAATCAACGGCGAGAGTTTTGCCGCCGAGTTGCACCTGGTCCATCAGGACACGGGCGGGAATCTGGCGGTTGTTGGATTGCTGTTTAGCTTGGGGGAGCCTTCGCCGCTGGTGCAGACATTGTTGGACGCCGCGCCGCAAACCGTTGGCTCGGTTGCCCTGCAAGACGGGCCATCCGCCGCTGACCACGTTCCGGCCTCGCTGGACTACTTTGGGTACGACGGATCGTTGACCACGCCGCCCTGCTCTGAAGGAGTCCGGTGGATCGTAATGCAGTCAGTCGGCAGGGTGTCCGAGGCACAGGTGGAGCGGTTGCGGACGCTTACGGGCGGTCCCAACAATCGCCCGGTACAGCCTATCGGAGAACGGGAAATCCTGGCGGTTTCGCGGTGAAACCCCTCGTACCGGGGATTTACAGAGTACACGCAATAAAATGGAGCGGGCGATGGGAATCGAACCCACGTAGCCAGCTTGGAAGGCTGGGGCTTTACCACTAAGCTACGCCCGCTCAGCGCATTCATTATACCTTATGCCCAAAACCATCTACCTCGCAAACCCATACGGTTTCTCGACCCAGCAGAAGGAAACCCTTTTGCCACCCATCATCGCCGCCTTGGCAAGCCTGGGCCTGGAGGTATGGGAGCCATTCGCCCGAAACAATCAGGTGGACTTTCAGCAAGCCGGCTGGGCATACCGGGTCGGCCAACAGGACTACGCAGACGTGGTAGCGGCAGATGGCATATTTGCGGTGGTGAACGGCGTCCCTCCGGACGAGGGCGTGATGATTGAACTGGGCATGGCCATTGCCCTGGGCAAGCCTACTTTCCTGTTCCGGGACGATTTCCGCCGCGCCACCGACAGCGAGGAGTACCCTCTCAATCTGATGCTCTTCACCGGAATGCCCGAACAGAACTGGCAGGACTACTACTACACCACCGTGGACGAAATCACCGACCGGGCCAAAGCCCTGGCGCAATGGGCTGCTGCATGCTGAAAACCCGTTTCACCGAACTCCTGGGGCTACACTATCCCGTCATGTCCGCGCCCATGAGCAACCACAGCGGGGGCCGGCTGGCAGCGGCGGTATGCCAGGCAGGAGGGTTGGGAACATTCGGCGGCAGCAACAACTTCGGCTCCGAGTGGTTCGCCGAGCAGATCAGAATCGTTCGGTCTGAGACTGAACAACTTTTCGGCGTGGGATTCATCACCCAATTAATAGATTCAGACCCCGGCAATTTTGAAACTGCTCTCGCGGAGAAAGTGCCGGTCATAATATTTTCGTTTGCGGACCCGCGCCCGTGGCTGCCCAGGGCACAAGACGCGGGAGTGACAACCATCTGCCAGGTGCAAACTCTTGGGGCCGCGAAAGCAGCTTTGGACGCAGGGGCAGACGTGCTCCTTGCCCAAGGCAACGAGGCCGGCGGGCATACCGGGGAAATGAACCTGTTGCCACTGCTGGTCGATCTCGTTGCACGGTATCCGCACGTCCCCATTCTAGCCGCCGGCGGGATCACGTCGGGGCGAGCGTTGGCGGGAGTGCTGGCCGCCGGCGCGGAGGGAGCATCCCTGGGAACGGCGATGCTAGCCACCCCCGAGGCGGTCGAAGTCCCGGATGCGTTCAAAGAGCAAGTCCTACGTTCTGGAGGCCAGGACACCACCTACACCCGGCTGTACGACCTGCTGGGGGATGAACCGTGGCCGGCCGGCATCGCGGGGCGGGTGTATCGCAACCGAATGGTGCAGGCGTGGGACGGCAGGGACGCCGAGGTCCTGGCGCGGCGGGAAGAGTTGGCCACCGATGTCGCTACAGCCAGGGCTCGCCACGACCCTGAACTGGCGTCGGTGTACATGGGCGAGGGTGTCGGGCAGGTCGATGCGATACGGCCGGCGGGGCAAGTGATAACGGACATTTGCGAGGCGGCAGAAAACGCCATGCGCGATATATACGACAAGACCAAACAACAAGGGTGACATACCATGACGGAACAGGCATCTCTCAATCCCGAATACACCATGGGCTACAGCCCGGAGTTTCTACAACTGCTTGACCGCCGGAATGCCCAAACTCATGCTGCACACCTGATGCCGCATCTTACTCCCGGTATGCGCGTCCTGGACTTCGGGTGCGGGCCGGGCACGATCACCGTTGGCCTGGCGCGGGCCATAGAACCCGGTGCAATCCACGGCATCGACATGGAAGAGTCACAGATCGAGCTGGCGCGCGCCGCCGCCGCCGCGGGCGGGCATGACAACGCGTCGTTTCACGTCGGCAACGTGTACGAGTTGCCGTTTGAGGACGAATCTTTTGACGCGGCGCATTGCCACGCAGTGTTGATGCACGTGCCCGAAACCCAACGGGCGTTACAGGAAGTCAAGCGCGTATTGAAGCCCGGCGGTGTGATTGCCAGCCGGGAGATGATCGCCAGCGCCTCTTTCAGCGAACCGATGGGCGAGACCACACCGGAAGCGTGGGCGACATTCATCAAGCTGCTGGCGGCGAACCAGGGACATCCCGAGATGGGCAAGCACCTGAAAGCGCACTTCCTCCAGGCCGGGTTTGCCGACGTTCGGGCTACCGGATCGTTCGACTACTTCAGCTCAGCGGAAGACATCGCGTTTCTGCACGCCTTTATCTGCGACTGGTTCTTTATGCCGCAAGTTGTTGCGGCGGCGACGCAATACGGACTGGCGACGCATGAGCAGTTTGAACGATGGCGGGCCGAAATGGACGAGTGGAAGGACGAGCCGGGCGCAGTGGGCGGGTTGGCCTTCGGTGAAGCCATCGGCATGAAACCTTAGCCGGCGCAGCATGTTGGGGAGATAACAAATTGGAGCCGATGATATAATCCGCCGCCGGGAACATTGCCATGCTTTTTGCATCCGACATCAGCAAAACCTACGCGGACCGAACGTTGTTCAGGGGGCTGGACATATCGGTGTCACCCGGAGACCGCATCGCTTTAATCGGAGCTAATGGGTCCGGAAAGACCACGCTTCTTGACATCCTTTCCGGCGCGACTCTGGCTGACACCGGCGCCATTTCGGGGCGCAAGGGCGCCACTGTGGGGTACCTCAAACAGGAACCCGATCCCTTCGCCGGCAAGTCTCTGCTCCAGGAGGTGCTTGAAGCCAACACCCGGGCCATCGAGTTGTCGGATCGGATCTTCGAGATACGCGCCGAGCTTTCATCAACGACAACGGATGCCGCGCAAACTGAGCTGATGGCCAACCTGGCAACGCTTGAGTCCCAACTGGAGGCCACCGGAGGCAACGACCGCGACCATGAAGCGAAAGCCATCCTGTCCGGCCTGGGCTTCAAGGAAAGCGACTTCACCCGCGACATGACCGAGTTCAGCGGCGGCTGGATCATGCGCGCCGAACTGGCCCGCCTGCTGTTCCGCAACCCCGACGTGCTGCTGCTGGACGAGCCAACTAACCACCTGGACCTTGAAGCTAACATTTGGTTCGAGAAATACCTGTCGTCCTTCCGGGGCGGCGTGGTGGTCACCTCCCATGACCGCACGTTTCTGAACCAGGTGGCGAATCGCGTGCTCGCCATCGAGCCGGGAGAGGTGGTGCACCATCACGGCAACTACGACGAGTATCTCGCGGCCAGGGAACGCGCGCTGGAAATCAAGGAAGCGGCGGCGGCACGGCAGGAACGCGAAATCCAACGACAGATGCGGTTCGTGGAGCGGTTCCGCTACAAGGCTACGAAAGCGCGGCAAGTACAGAGCCGGCTCAAACAGCTGGAAAAAATCGAGGTCATCGAACTCCCCAGAGCCACCAGGAAAGTCCGTTATTCGTTCCCGGAACCGCCACGCAGCGGAGCGGACATCATCACCCTCGCCGACGTCGGGAAAGCGTACGGCGACAACGTGGTCTATAGCAGACTCAATCTAACGCTGGAGCGTGAGGACCGGGTCGCGCTGGTGGGACCCAATGGAGCCGGCAAATCGACCTTGCTGAAAATCCTGGCGGGTGTCTTGCCAATTGACGGCGGAGAACGGCGGCTCGGCCACAACGTAGCGACTACTTACTACGCTCAGCACGTGCTGGACCAGCTTGAACCCAACAACACATCCATCGAGGAGCTGCGGGAGGCTGCGCCCGCAGCCTCCGAACAGAACCTGCGCACCATCCTGGGCGGCTTCCTGTTCAGCGGAGACGATATCCTCAAACCGATCTCCGTGCTGTCCGGTGGCGAAAAGGCGCGGGTCGCGCTCGCCAAACTGCTGTTGCAGCCCAGCAACTTCCTGCTGATGGACGAACCAACCAACCACCTGGACATCGCGTCTCGGGAAATCCTTTCCGATGCGCTGGGCGACTACCGGGGATCCATCTGTTTCGTAACCCACGACCGCACCTTGATCCGCCAGGTTGCCAACAAGATCATCGAGATTGATGGGGGTCGGCCCCGCGTATTCCCTGGCGACTACGATAACTACCTGTACCGCAAGGAGCAAGAGTCCAAGCAGCAGGAGTCCGCCTCGGCTCCCAGCGGCAACGAGAACGGCGCACGATCTGCGGCGCAAAAAAACGGCTCCGGTGGACGACGCTCCCGGCGCCCGTTGACAGCCGAAGAGGAGCAACAGCGTGCGCTCAACCGCCAGGCGAGAAAGCTGGCGGCTCGAATCGACGAAATTGGTATCGCAATCAACGACAAGGAATCCCAATCAGCGGAGCTGGAAGCGATGTTCGCCAACCCGGAACGGTTTGACGACCGCAGCCAGTTGGAGGCTACCGGCGAGCGTTACCGAGTCCTCAAAGAGGAAGAGCAGTCCCTATGGGACGAATGGGAACGCCTGTCGGAAGAGGCCGAGGACATCGACCGGATGCTGGTGGGCCTCAAGTCGGATTAGAGGTTGTGCCATGAAATTGGATGGTCAAGTAGCGGTCATCACCGGCGCGGGCCGTGGCATTGGACGTGCCATCGCCCTGTCCTACGCTCGCGAGGGGGCAAAGCTGGCGCTGGCGGCCCGCAGCGAATCGGAACTGCAAGAGACAATAGCCGCTGTGTCGGATCTGGGCGCCGAAGCCATAGCCGTTCCCACCGACGTCACCAGCCAGGAAGACACGGAACAGCTGGCCGGCAAAGTGGTGGATCGTTTCGGCCGTATCGACGTGCTGGTCAACAACGCCGGAATCTCCGGACCCATCGGCCCCTTGCAGGACAATGACATCGCCGATTGGGTAAATACCATCACCGTCAACCTCACCGGCACCTTCCTGACCTGTCGCGCCGTGATACCCGTAATGTTGAATCAACCGGGCGGCAAGATTATCAATCTGTCGGGCGCTGGAGCCACCAATGCGTGGAGCAACATGTCCGCCTACTGCTCCAGCAAGGCGGCGGTGGTGCGGCTTACCGAAGTGCTGGCCCAGGAACTGGATGGACAGGGAATCACAGTCAACGCCCTGGGACCGGGCTCGGTTCATACGAGTATGTGGGACCGAATGACCGAGCAGGCCGCCGATGCCGGCGCGGATTTCATCCATCAACTCGGATTGAGGGTAACGTCGGGCGGCGGCGCGTCAATCGACGAGTGCGCCGAACTGGCAGTATGGCTGGCCTCAGCGGAAAGCGGAGCGCTGACCGGAAGACTGATCTCGGCGGCCTCCGATGACTTTCGCGGCCTGCCGCCGAGGATTGCAGATATTATGGCCGGCGACGCCTATACCCTGCGGCGCGTGGGCTTGGACTAGCAGGCAATAACACCTTCATCCACGAGGCCGGCCATTTCGGTGTCCGACATCCCCAGCAGGTCGCCGTAGATTTCCGAGTTGTGCTCGCCGTATTTCGGTATCGGGCCGGCGGTAGTCGGGGTCTTGGAGAACTTGATGATGGTGGGGCCGGGCACAAGAATCTTCTGGCCCGGCGGCTCGTGGGCGTCGGCTTCCATCATGACCTCGCGCTCCCACATATGGCTGTCGGCGAGAACCTCCGGAATCGACTTGACCGGGCCAAACGGTATGTCGGCGGCGACGAGGGCCTTCTCAACCTCAGCAACCGTGCGCTCTTCGCACCACATCCGCAGCAATTCCATGCGTATCTGGGCCATATCAGTGGCGAACATGGGGGCGGCGAACTCCGGGTCCTTGGCCAGCTCGTCGTAGTCCATAACCTTCAACATCCGCTCCCACATGCCCGCCCTGGCCGCGCCGGTGGTGACCCATCCGTCCTTGCAGCGCAGGAAGGTTCCCACGCGAACGAAGTCATTGGTGTTGGTTTCGTAGCACATCGCCAGGGCGACTTCTTCCAGGGTGATGCCGCCGTCCAGCATCGCTACCTCAAGCCACTGCCCCTCTCCCGTCCGGTCCCGGTGCCGCAGCGCGCCCAGGATGCCGATCACGGCGTGGAGAGCGGCGGTGCGGTCCATCACCGGGCCATTGCCCATGATGGGCTCTCCGAACCCGCGTCCGGTCTGGTCGCCGAAGCCGCTCATGGCCTGGATTATCGGGTCGAAGCACTGACGGTCGCGGTAGGGGCCATACTGCCCGAAGCCGGAAACGGAGGCGAGGATGATGTTGGGATTGACCTTGCACAGCTCTTCGTAGCCGAACCCCATCCTCTCCATAGTGCCGGGGCGGAAATTTTCCAGCACCACGTCGGAAAGTTCGAGCAGCCGGAAGAAAAGGTCCTTCCCCTTCTCGTGGCGCGCGTTTAGCGTGACGCTCTTCTTGCCTCGGTTGTACGCCGCAAACTGCACGCTCATGCCGCCGACGAAGGGACCGGAATCGCGCAGATCTGCCCCCTTGCGCCACTCGATCTTGATGACCTCGGCGCCCATGTCCTGGAGGATCAGCCCCCCTCGCGGCGCGGCCTGCCAGCGGGCGAGTTCCAGCACCCGCACGCCGTCCAATACCCCAGCGTTACCGTTAGAAATCATGTCGTGTCTCCCGTGCGCTTTGGTTGTGGCCCCATTGTACCCGGTATTCTTCACTTCTATGGAATCCCCCGCTCTTTCCTCAATTCCTTCAACTGCCCTGCCAGCCGTGTGTGTAATTTCTCGGACGATTTCTGTTAGAAAATACTCGTAACATGTAGAATTATCCCTGCTATATTACGAAATACGTTATACATCTCGCCAGATCTATAAGGTAACAAACTTTTGACCCGCAAGTGTCCGGCTAATATACTTTCGCGCATTCTGTCGTTCCGGCCCGAGCTGGAACGGCATCACTGTCAACAGTTCGGAGGTACCAAATTGGCTAAACCTACGATTCTCGTCGCTGTAGCCGCCGCGCTGATCCTGGTTGTCGGCGTCGCATGTGGTGGCGCCAGCCAGGAGCCGGCGCCTGCCGCTCAACCCCAGACCGGACAGCAGCAACAGCAGGCTCCTGCCCAACAGCAACCCGCGGCGTCTGACCCCGCTACCCCGATCCCTACCGTGATCGCCACTGCCACTCCTAGCCCCACCAACACACCCACGGCTGCGCAGGACACTGCCGTACTGGGTGGCACCCTGCGGATCGCAACCATCCCGCCGGTGCAGCAACTGGTGGGCAGTTGGCTGGGAACCACTACCTCCGCCAACACCCAGGTGCGGCCTTTCACCGACCCGCTGGTTCACACTGACCGGTTTGACGGCTCCCTGGTTCCCGGCATTGCCACCAGTTGGGAAGTCAATGAGGACGGCACGCAGTGGACATTCCACCTGCGCGACGACGTGGAGTTTCACGACGGAACGCCGTTCACGGCTAACGACGTGCCCCATAGCGCCAGCCTCATCATCCGCGAGGACGCCATCGCCACCGATACCGGACTGTTCCGGGGGCTCTTCGGCGACAACGAAGAGGAGCTGCTCTCCAACATCGTTGCCCTGGATGACAATACCGTCCAGTTTAATTTGAAGACCCCCAACTCCCTCATGGACTTCTTTGCCGGCGCCCAGCAGGGCAACCTGTTCATGTACTCCAAAGCTCAATACGATGCCGACGGCATCGAAGCCTACGAGAATCCCACCGGCGTCGGCCCCTGGAAGTTTGAAGAGCGCACCATCGACGTGAACCTGGTATATTCGCGCAATGCCGACCACTACCGCCGCGCGCCCTTCTTCCAAGAAATGGAATACGTGCTGATTCCCGAAGAGACCACCCGCCTGGCCCAGCTGACCACTGGGCAGGTTCAGATTGGCGAAATCAGCCGCGAACTGCACACCGACGCCCAGGGATCCGATCTGGCCGTATTGCAGAGCGAACTGCCCTCCATCCAGGTGGCCTTCATCATCGGCGGCGTGTACAACCCTGAGGAAGCAGGCCCTTGCAAGGCAGAAGGTTTTGAAAGCTGCTTCTACCAGGAAGGCGAGCCGCACCTCAACCCCATGGTCAGGGAAGCAATCAACCGGGCCATCAACCGGGAAGAAATCAACGCTGAGTTATTCGGCGGCATCGGCCGTCAGCATACCGTGTGGGGCTACCACCCGGCGCTGCCCGGCTACAATCCCCGCTGGACCGAAGAGTTTGACGACAAGTACGGCTACGACCCCGAAAAGGCCAAACAGTTGCTGGAAGAGTCCGGCTACGCGGGCTACGAGCTGACGCTGCTACTCACCGAGCTGCCCGGCGTTCCGGAGATGATCCCCATGGGCGAAGCGGCTTTCAGCTATCTGACCAACGTGGGCATCAACGTAGAGACCCAGCCCATCAAGTGGTCGGACTACCGCGCCAAGTACTACCGCCCCGGCAAGACCCACGGCACCCTGGCCGCCACTCGCGGCACCTACCGCCCAGCCGACATCACCTTGCGCTTCTACAACCGCAGCGGCGACGCCGGGTTCTGGCGCACCTCGGTTGACCCCATGACCGACGTGCTGTACGACAAGGCTACCCAGAGCATTGATCCCGAGGTCAAAGCGCAGGCTCTCCGCGAACTGGGTGACCTGAAGTTTGACCTCTACTCCGAAGTGCCCATCGTGTGGCTGCCGGCCCAGATCGTGGTCAATCCCACCGAGATTGGCGAAATGGTATGGCCGGGCAATATCAACGCCTCGTTCACCCATACCGAGTACATTACCCCGGCCAACTAGTCCACCTCGCACCACGCTGGGTTACAATGTAGGGGCGAATAATTATTCGTCCCTACCGGCCCCTGACTACGAAACTCGTCACAGGAACCGACCGTGCAGCGCTATATTATGATACGGGTGGCTCAGTCCGTGCTGACCCTCCTGATTTTGACGGTGATCGTCTTTTCGCTGGCGCGCATCGCTGGCGACCCGCTGGACGTGCTGCTGCCCCTGGAAGCGACTGTTGAGGACGCCGAGCGGCTCCGCGCGGAATGGGGGCTGGATAAACCCCTGTACATCCAGTATTTCACGTTCCTCGGCAACGCCTTGACCGGCGACTTCGGAGAGTCGTTGCGGGTGCGTGGCCGGACCGCCATGAGCCTGGTGCTGGAACGCTTGCCCAACACGGCCGCTCTGGCCGGCGTGGCGGTGGTAGTGGCCACGGCAATCGCCGTACCGATAGGCGTGTTGTCGGCGGTGAAAAAAGACACCCCCTTTGACTACGTGGGCAAAGCGATTGCCCTGTTCGGCCAGTCCCTGCCAGCCTTCTGGCTGGGGTTGATGCTGATGTGGGTATTCGCCGCACAGCTGGGTTGGTTCCCGGTATCCGGCAAGGAACAGGGCGCGCTGTCCTACATTCTGCCCGCCATAGCCATTGGCTGGTTCCAGGTCGCAGCTTTGATGCGCCTGGTTCGCTCGTCCATGCTGGACGTGCTGGATACGGAATACGTGAAGCTGGCCCGCATCAAAGGCGTGGAGGAATGGAAGGTAATCTGGAAACACTGCCTGCGGAATGCGGCTATCGCGCCGTTCACGTACTTCGCGCTGATTATCGGTTCGCTCATGGTCGGATCAGTGTCCATCGAATTCGTGTTCGCCTGGCCCGGCGTTGGCCGGCTGGCGGTGGACGCGGCGAATACCAAGGACTTTCCGGTAGTCCAGGCGGTTGTCATCACCTTCTGCATGGTGTATATCGTCGCAAACCTGCTGGTGGATATCGCCTACGCCTACGTAGACCCCCGGATTCGGTTCAATTAGGAGAATGACTCTATGGCAGCGGAGAACCGTGTTGCCTCTCCACCGGCAGTAGAAGAAGCGGCGTCCGAGTCATCGGCGAAGCCAAATCTTTTTAGCCGCTTCTGGGCGGAAGCGCGGCGTTATCCGCTGTTCCCCATCGCGCTGCTGCTGATCGTGCTGGTCATTCCGGCCATCTTTTCCGACATCATCGCTCCTCACGATCCCACCACCGGCAGCCTGTCGGCCCGGCTACAGCCCCCATTCTGGATGGAAGGCGGGTCCACCGAGTATCTCTTGGGCACCGACCGGGTAGGACGCGATATTCTGTCCCGGATTATGCACGGCGCCCGCGTGTCGGTGACTATCGCCGCCGTTGCTATATTCATCGCCGGCTTGCTGGGCACCTCCCTGGGCATCATCGCCGGCTACTGGGGTGGTTGGGTGGACGCTCTGGTCATGCGGCTGGTGGACATATCCCTGTCGATACCAATCATCCTGCTGGCGTTGGTGATAGTGGCGGCAACGGAACCGAGCATTCTAAACGTTATCGTAGTGCTGGTGTTGCTGATGTGGTCACGCTATGCTCGGCTGGTGCGTGGCGAAACTCTGGCCGTTCGGGTGCAGGACTTCATCTCTCGGGCGCAGGTCGCCGGCTCCACCCACCGGCGTATCATGTTCCGCCACGTGTTCCCCAACGTATTCAACAGCGTCATCGTGCTGGCGACCCTCAACGTCGGCTTCGTCATCGTGCTGGAAGCCACGCTGAGCTTCCTGGCGGTGGGCATCCCGCCACCACAGCCGGCGTGGGGCCTCATGGTCGCCGACGGACGGGTGTTGATTGCATCGGCCCAGGGCTGGTGGGTGTCCCTGTTCCCCGGCCTGGCCATCATGCTGGTGGTGCTCTGTATGAACCTGCTCGGCGACTGGCTGCGCGACCGCCTGGATCCAAAGCAACGGCAGGTGTAGCCACCACACACACCGACATAACCGTAGGGGCGGGTTTGAAACCCGCCCCTTTACTTGCCCGCTCGTTCTGAGCGTGTCGAAGGACGATTCATATTACCGGAACTGCGGAATAACGTCCTCTGCAATAGCCTGCATCAACTCACCAATCCGGTCAACGTCGCCGGTATTCAACGCCAGCGCGAAATGTTCCGCCCCGGCGTCCCGATACGCCGCGATCCCCGCAACCATTCCCGCGGGATCGTGCCCCGGCAACCTGGACCGGTCTGCGGCCCGCTCGCTCGACGGCCCGCCGTGGGCTTCCACCTCGACCCTAACTGACATCACCAACTCATCGGGATTCCGCCCTGCCGATTCGGCTACTTCCCGCACCGTGCGACGGCCAATGGCAAATTCCTCTGCGCTCACGCCTGAAGGATGCCAGCCGTCGCCGCGCCGCCCCGCACGACGCAACGCTCCGGTACTGTTGCCGCCAACCCACAGCGGAACGCCCAGGGAACCGGACACCGTCTGCGCTGGTTTCGGCGAAAACTTGAGATCTCCAAACTCCCAACGATTGCTGGTGTAGCGCGGATCTTCGTTGGACCACAACTCTCGCATTATGTCCATCGACTCGTTGGTCAGCGAACCTCGCTGGCTCAACGGAATTCCCAGCGCTTCAAACTCCGGTGTCATTGCCCCCACACCGATACCCAGCACCAGCCGGCCGCCCGACATTTGGTCCAGCGTCGCCGCGTACTTCGCCAACTCCACCGGGTTGTGATACGGCAGCACCAGCACCGAGGTTCCCAGCTTGATCCGCGAAGTCAGGGCCGAAACGTGCGACAGGGTAGCCATCGGATGATAGTACGGCTTGTCATCCAGCCGCTCCCGGATGTACCCGTTGTTGAAAAGATGGTCCATCACCCAGATCGAGTCATACCCCATCTCCTCCGCTCGAACGCCAAATCTGATGACCTCTTGAGAATCAACAATGCCCCAATTGTTGGGTATGGTTATGCCAAATTCCATCG
This sequence comes from Dehalococcoidia bacterium, assembly GCA_965207025.1. Taxonomy (GTDB): domain Bacteria; phylum Chloroflexota; class Dehalococcoidia; order Lucifugimonadales; family UBA3495; genus Bin87. The sequence goes on from OZ242258.1 coordinate 1,524,962, forward strand.
CCCGACTATCCTCCGCTATCGCAATCTTCCAGCCTAGTTATTACCGGTTTTCGGTAGAAATGGGACCAACTTGTCGGCCAGGGATGCCAGGTTGCGCGACTGGACCCAGACGTGCCCATTGCCCCGGAACCTCATCACCAGTCCTTCCCCTCCGGCGATCAACGAGCCAATCCCTCCTACCTTGCCGATTGAATACTCCACGTCGTCGCTGAACGCCACCAGATGGCCCGTGTCAACCACCAGTTCCCGGTCCGGCGTAACCGCCACCTGCTTGATAGCGCCATACGAGTTGTAGTACACCGTTCCCAAACCCCGTTCCGCATAAGCCCTGATGAAAAACAGGCTCTCTCCACTGAAGAAGCCTCGGAACCCCTGGAATTTCGTGTCGGTCTCCACGTTCTCCGTGCAGGCCAGAAAAGAACTGGACTGGATGAACAAATTCGTGCCGGGATCCAAATCGAACGAGCCTATGTCTCCCGGAGACGGCGGCGCCAGGCTCACCCAGCCCCCGCGCCCTTCACCCGTAAAAGTGTTCAGGAAGAAGGATTCGCCCCCCATCATTCGCCGAATGCCGCCGAACAGGCCGCCTCCGCCCATCCCCGTCTTCATGTCCACGCCCGCCTGGGCCACCATCGCGCCGGTTTCCGCCTTGATGGACTCGCCGGGATCCAATTCCACTGTGAGCAGCGAATAACTGGGATCGAATTCAATATTGGCCCGCATTGGCGCCTCCTTCGATATGGGTATGCCGAATCGTAATGTCTCTGAGCGCGGGAATACTGTTCCGTTCACCCGGTTTTGATCGCCTGAATCAGCCTCGCCGACTCAATGGCTCCAACCGCGCAGTCCGAACCCAGGTTGCCCACTTTGCCGCCCGACCGGTTGATCGCCTGCTCCATGTTCTCGGTCGTCAAAACCCCGAACATAGTGGGGATGCCAGTGTCGCGTCCCACCGCAGCAATACCCGACGCCGCCTGATTGCACACCATGTCGTAATGGCTCGTTTCGCCGCGTATCACCGCGCCCAGGCATATAACCGCATCATACCGCCCTGACTCTGCAAACGTCTTCGCGGCAAGGGGCAACTCAAAAGAGCCGGGGACCCACGCCGTGGAAATATCGCCGTCCCGCACGCCATATTGCGTGAGCGTGCTGAGCGCGCCTTCCATCAGGTTCTTGGTTATAACGTGGTTGAAACGAGCCGCCACCACCGCCACCCGAAGCCCGACGCCATCGATTCCACCATTCAATTCTTGCGGCAAACTCTCATCTCCCGTGTTCCGGAGTAGGGCCGTCAATCACATGCGCGCCCCGTGCCAAGTGTACACGCTGCCGCCCCCTGGTGTCAGCAGAAATCACCCGCTGCAACGGCGGCTCTATGTCCGGTCCGACAATCGGGAATGAAGTTCGTCCAACGAGGTGATCTCCGACGAAAGTATCCTTCGCGCCAGGTCACGGGCGTACTGTTTCTGCGCTTCCCCGGTAAGGTATTCCGCCGGCGATTTGCCGTCGATCCGAGCCAGCAACAACACGCCCAGTTGCCGGACAGTGTCCGGTTCCAGCGTGTCCCTATCGCCGGCCGCTGCACCGATTGAGTCCAGGTACGTTGACCAGAACAACCGAGCCGCTGCGGAGTATTGCTTCGACAGCACCGGCTTGTAAATTGCCTTCAACGTAAAGTGGTTGAGCATGAACGCTAGGTCGAAAATCGGATTGCCCAGATGCGCCACCTCAAAATCCAGCAACAGCACCTTCGCCGCCGCGCCAACGCCGCTTACGATGATATTCTTGGGGCTGAAATCGCCATGCACCAGAGTTCGCCGCTCGCGCGTTGTCGGCAGCATCCTCTGCGCTTCGTTTTCGATAATGTTCGCCAGGTCGGGGTGCGCGGCGGCAGTTGCCCGGTGGTACGGATCGATCCGCAACTGCACGAAACCGCCCAGATCCTCAAACTGACGCAGTACGACCGGAACGTCCCCATCGATCACCGCAGATGACCGATGAATCGCAGCCAGCATACTTCCTACCCGACCGGCAACTGCGGTATCGACGTAACCGTCCAACAGCGCCTCTTTCCAGTTGACGCCGTCGTCAGGCGCAGCGGTCATCACGAAAATGAAATTTTCCCTGTCCTCGTGTACGACCTCTGGTACCGCCCAGCAAGTCCGCTGCCCCGTAATGCCATCCGACCTGAGACCGCCAACGAAATCAAGCCCGGCCTTCTCCCGGTAAATCCGCTCCTGGTCCGCGAACCAATCTTCCTCCACCTGCAGCTTGGGCAATGATTGTTTCAGGACCAAGCCGCTGCCATCGGCCGCTGGACTCACCTTGATCACGATGTTGGATACGCCACCGCCAAGGGCTTCGGCCACCGCCTGTCCCCTTCTTCCAGCAGAAATTACCCCCTGGTCAACCAAGTACGAGACCGCATTTTGAGCCGTGAGCGCAAACGGCATGGACTTACGCGTGGCCGCCGTTGGTTCCGTTGCTCTCCAGCCGCTCCAACCGCTCATTAAGCCTACCCAGTTCGGACCGCAGGGCGGCGATGGTTTCCGCCTGGGCTACCTGCGCTTGGAAGCGGGCAGCTTCAGCGTCGGCTCGAGCTGCTTCAGTTTCCGCTCGGGCCGCCGCCACTTCGGCCTGCGCCTCCAGCCGCATCGCTTCCGCACGTTGCCTCTCCTTCTGAGCCTGCCAGTGGAATATGATGCTTGAAAGCATGATGCCAGCGCCTCCTGATACTGTCACGGTCGGTCCCACTATCTGGAAAATCTGGCGCCAGTTATCAAACGCCGCTGCACAGCTCCGTCCAGAACCGGTATCAATGAATATACCACCGTCGTCACCCCGACTGCCACCGCTTGCAGTAGAACGAACTCCAAGATAATTGGCAGCGTCATGACAGCGTGCGACGCTGCTAGCGATGCTATGCCGCCGGCCGTTGGTCCACTGGCGGCCGGCGGACTGGACGGTACTGTCATCGGCCTCTACACCTGCGCTGCCACCTGCGTCGTGAAATCTTCCAGGTGGCCCAGCGTTTCCTCCAGGTTCCCGTCGGCGCTGAGTCGTGCAATGTCCAGCACCAGGTAGCTAACCCCCATGTCCTCGTATTCTCGGATGTCGCCCGCGATCTGCTCGCCACTCCCGGTAAAACGGGTTCGGTCATCGCTGGTGTCCGTTCCCGTGATGTGGTAGTCGTGTGAACGGTAGATGATCTGAATCTCATCAGGATTGCGCCCAGCCCGTTCCGCAGTGCGCCGCAGCCGAGCCATGCCGTTCTGTAGCGTCTCTGGCGTCCCCACGGGAAATGCCGGATTGTTGCCGATGGGATACCACCCGTCGCACAGCGTCGCCGCCCGCCGGATTGCAGGTCGGCTTTCACCGCCTACCCAGAACGGAGGGTGCGGCTTTTGCACCGGTTTGGGCAGGAACCAGATGTCCGAGAAGCTAACGTACTCGCCCTCAAACGTCGGATCGTCTGATGTCCACAATTCTTTGAACGCCCGGATGTATTCGTCGGTCACCGCGCCCCGCTCGTCGAACGGCTCGCACCCCACCGCCTCAAACTCCTCCCGACACCATCCCACGCCGACGCCCACGATCAACCGGCCGCCCGACAACACGTCCAGCGTCGCCAGCGCCTTGGCCGCCACCAGTGGATTCCGATGCGGCACGATCAGCACCGACGTCGCCAGCCGGATCGACTTGGTGGCGCCCGCCATGAACGCCAGCGCGGTGATCTGCTCCATCGCTTGCCCCGATGCCGACCCGGGAAACTCCCCGGTCTCGGTGTACGGGTAGTCCGAATCGATATTTTTAGGCACCAGGATGTGGTCGCCCAACGCTATCGAGTCAAACCCCAACTCCTCCGCTTTCCGTGCTATCGTCGCCATGTTGTCCGGCGTGGCCAGCGGCCCGCGCCCGGGAAGAGTGATTCCGTACTGCATCTTTGTAACTCCTGTGTTAAAGCCAGCCTCGCACGGCTTTATCTGAATTGTCACACCGGATTGAGGAACTCCTCGATCCGTTCCTCCACCCATTTACCATGATCAGGTTCCAAAGCCGGACCCGGTGGTGGGCTATCATAGTCAAGAAAACTGTTGTATCTGGACATACGGTGCATTTGTGCTAACAACAATCCCAAGTCAACCGTTAACTCATCGTCCCCAAGGCGCAGCGGCAGCAGAAATTTGGGAATGGAGTCTTGAATCATAAACGGGAGGAGGTAAGCGCGAGGGCGCTGCCTTTCCCGGCTGACCAGAATCCGGTAATGGCAATGGGGAACTGTCGTCGCCAGCGGCATGGGCTCGCCGGCTCGCAACAGGTCTATTTCCACCAGGTTGACGTCTGATTCTAGGATGTCGTTCCTCTTGCTTAGATAGTCCATTCTTCCACGGCCCGGCACTTTGTTGGTGGGGGACAGGACTTCCACCACCGTAACTACTTGACCGGATTCTGCCCGCACTTCCAGGAATGTGACTCGTGTGGGTACCGGGATCATGACCTCGATTCCGCCTTCCGGAATCGTTCGCTCTTTGAGCGCAACTTCGATTTCGGCCTCCCTACGTTGAGTTACCGACAGATCGGGAACGACGTATCTGGAACTGTCGTCAACAAGCGACGTCTCCCATACTTCCAATCGCTCCTCAATGGCTAACCGACATCCCAACGGCATTTGCGCCGCCATGCTCGACCATAACAAGGCGATCAGTTCATTGTGAACTTCCGGCCACAGGCGCGGATGCTCCAAATATGGATTCATTCCCGGAAACGGGTTATCGTATTGCACCGCCGTCATGGCTAAAGCCCTCATCCAAACCAGGCATCAGTGGAACAATATCCCGCCGTTCACGTTGTACGACTGTCCGGTAATCAATTCCGAATCCGGCCCCGCCAGAAACGCCACCAGGTTCGCCACGTCCTCCGGTTCCGCAATGCGGCCCAACGGCGTGCGCTCCGATGATGCGGACACGATCTGCGCCCGAAACTCCTCCTGCGTGATGCCCCGTTCCGCCGCCTGGGCCCGCTCCCAGTAGCTCATACGGTCCGTGTTGATCGGCCCGGGACACACGGCATTGACCGTGATGCCATGGGGCGCCAGGTCCATGGCCGACGCCTGCGTCAGCCCAATAACGGCAAACTTGCTGGCCGAATACGCCGCTCCGTCTGCGCTGGCCTGCTTTCCCGCGTTGCTGGCGATGTTCACGACGCGGCCGCCGTTTCCCAGACGCACCATCTCGCGCCCCGCGTGCTTGGTGCACAGGAACACGGCGGTTGTGTTGATGGCCAGGAAATGCTGCCAAACCTCTTCCTCAAGCTCGGTCACCGGCACCTTGTCCCGCCCGATGATGGCCCGGGCGTTGTTCACCATGATGTCCAGCCGGCCATAGTGATTGACCGTCTCGGCCACCAAACCTTCAATCTCTTCGGGCTTGGACAAATCGGCGTAAATCGGCAGTACGCGTCGTCCCAGGCTCTGCACTTCCTCGGCCACGCTGTCGATTGACTGCCATTCCGACCGCACCTCGCCGGGCGGCAGGTCGTCCGCCGGCCGACGCACGTCCGTAATCGCCACGTCCGCGCCCAGGGCTGCTAGCTTCAACGCCGTTGCTCGCCCGACGCCGCGCATCCCGCCGGCCCCCGTGATCAACGCAACCTTGCCTTCCAAACTCATGATCATTCCCTCCCGACGCTGAACGGTTCCCGCGCGAAAACGCGCCGAACCATCGGCTCGAAATATTCCAGCGGCAGCGATTCGTACTCTGGATCAAAGGATGATTGATCCCACTGGTGGCAGAAATCCACGGCATCTTGATACCACGGGTGGTCGATGTACCTGTCCCGTGCGTTCCGATCGTTCCCAAAGTGATGCGCGTAATAGTAGCTCTGGAACAACCCATGTTGACGCACTATCCAGTAAGTTCGCTCGGAAACGTAGGGCCGCAACACCGCCGCCGCCAGCTCGCTGTGGTTGTGCGGAGACAGCAGATCGCCGATGTCGTGTAGCAGCGCAGCCACCACCATCTCCTCGTCAGCATCATCCCGGTACGCCCGCGTCGCCGACTGCAACGAGTGCTCCAGCCGATCAACCTTGTAGCCGCCCAGCGAACCGGCCAACCTCCGCAGTTGCTCCAATACCCGATCTGCCGTACTAGCGGCGAATTCCGCCTCCAGCCGCTCCAACAACTCGTAATCTTCCCGCGTCCCCGCCGCCATGCTGGTGAACGACACCGTGTCGGTTGCGGACTGCTTCACGTCAACCATCGGGTTTCTCCCTTCGTGTAGTATGTAGCGCGATTGTACCATCGCGCACGACGCATCATCAGCGGACAGGAGGCGGGCAATGGCAGACCCCAAGCGACTCTACGGACGAGTGGCACTCATTACCGGAGGCGGCCGGGGCATCGGCCAGGCCATCGCCCGCGCCTATGCTGCCGAGGGCGCCAAACTGACCCTCGCCGCCCGCACCGGCGCAGAGTTGCAGGAGACCTCTGCCGCCATCCAGGACCGGTTCGGTTCAGAAGTCATCACAGTTATCACAGATGTAACCGACCGCGCCCAGCTGGAAAACGCCGTTGCCCAAACCTTGGACCGCTACGGCGTCATCGACGTCATGGTGAACAACGCCGGCAACACCGGACAGATCGGGCCGCTCTGGACCCTCGATCCCGACCGGTGGGCCAACACCATTGCCGTCCACGTCCTGGGAACTTATTACGGTTGTCGGGCCGTCATCCCACCCATGTTGGAGCGTGGTTATGGCCGCATCGTAAACATGTCCGGCGTTGGTGGCCCTAACGACACTTCATACGACGCCGCCAAGACCGCCATCATCAACATGACCGAAAACCTCAGCGTCGAACTGGCCGGCTCCGGCATCACCGTGAACGCCATCAGCCCCGGCTCCATCCACACCCGCATGTGGGAGGAAGTCCGCGACATGGCGTTGGAGGCCGGCGATATGGAAATGTACGAAAAAGGCGTGCAGGTCACGTCCGGCGGCGGCGCATCCATCGAGCGAGCGGCGGAACTTGCCGTCATGCTTGGCAGCGACCAGTGCGGCAATCTGTCCGGTCGCCTCATCCGCGCGAACCTCGATGATTTCGAGGGTATCCCCGCCAATGTGGACGCCATCATGGCATCCGACGCCTACCTCTTGCGCCGAGTTGATCCCTAGTTGTCGTCGGGGTCGGTTGCCGATGTTGCCCTCACCACCGACGGATGCCGTGGCGGTCGGGCCAGGAGCAGCGCAGACGCGGTCAATGCCCCCAGGATAGCGTAAATTATGAACGCAATCCCATACCCGCCGGCCAGGTGGAACACCAACCCCGACATCACCGCGCCGATGGCCTGCCCCAGAGACGTGAACGGTTCCGTAACTCCCCGTATGGTTCCCAGCGATTGTCGGCCGAAGAAATTGGCGTAAGCCACCGGGGGCACCACCAATATGCCGGCCACCGCCACTCCGAATAACCCGGCGGCGAAGTAGGTGAGCCATACCGCATCCGCGACCACGAATATCCCACAGGCCAACGCCATCACCAACGCCACGATGGCATAGGTGTACGACACCCGCACCTGTTCCAACACGCGGCCCCACAGCAGACTGCCGATGCCCGTACCCGCCGCGTTGATCACGATGCTGAACTGAGACAACGCCAGGTCAATGCCCTTGGAACGGAGCAGGTCAGCCTGGTAGGTGTTGGTTCCCGATTGCAGAAGGAACAGGAACCCCGTCCCCAGGGCCAACACCCACAGCGCCGGCGTCCTCAGCGCCTCGCGAGTGGTCCATTCAATCCCTTCGTCCGCAGTTTGCGCATCCGACGTTACCGATGTTTCTGCCGCGTCAACCATGTCGTCGGGATCGTCTCCATCCGGCAACAGTCCCACGTCCTCCGGTCGTTGCGCAATCAACAACGACGCCGGCAACAGCGCGATGCCGTACACCATGAGGCCCAACACTATCCAAGCCGCCTCCCACCCGTAGGCCACGCTGACCCATGTCGCCACCAGCGGGAACGCAACCATCCCGCCCGAGTGCGACAGGAACAAGAGGCCCGTCGCCCTGCCCCGCTGGCGCACGAACCAGCGACCCACCACCGTCGCCGGGCCCACGTTCAACGGACTGCTGAACATGATCCTGCCCACGGCCAGCGCCGCGTAGAAAATGGCGATATGCACCGACAGCCAGGCCATCGCCATGGTGCTCAGTCCGATGACGATCAAACCCAGCACCAGCACGACGCGCGCCCCGAAGCGGTCAATCGCCCAGCCAACGGGAGGAGAAGCCCCCGTCGCCAGCAGCCCGCCCACCGCCGCCGCGCCGCCGATCAAAGCGCGGCTCCAGCCGGTATCATCGGCGATCAGCGGAACGAACACCGCGAACGTCAGGCTGCCCGCCGCGTTGCGCACGAACATGCTGCTGCCGGCCGATCCCAGCACCAGCCAACCGTAGTAGAACGGCAGCCGCCGCGACAAATATGCGATCAGGATATGCATTGCGCAAGTATGCCGCTAATCGCTCAAATCGCGCAACGCGGCAACGGTATCGTCACGGAACCGCACCCACGACGGTACTTGCTCCAAGGGGCCACCGATGGGAAGGTTCGCCAATAACCGACTACGCAGATCCGGCAGCAGGCGTTGTACCGCCCGACGTCGCCTTCCGTGTTCGCCGCTGGCGCTAAGCAGCGCGGCATCCAACACACCTTTGGGATCGACCATCCGTTCAGTTGCCGAGGGTGCCGGTAAGTTCAAGGCCGTTCTGCCACGGGGCTTCTGGACTGCGTAGCGAATAGCCTCCTCCTCCAAAATCAGCCATGCCTCGGTCATACGTACCGGCACGATACCTACCCACTGACCATCATATCCTGCTTCCTGTACTGCTGCGACGATTTCACGATAGCGAGCGTCAGGGCCAGCACGGTCAGCATCCCTATGCACGAATATCAGATCGTAATATGGCGACATACCCAGGCCGTTGCGCACCTTGTCAACCAGCCGCGTGCCATCAATTGAGATATTGAAGTCAACCTCATGATAGCCATGCCTGTCCAGTAAAAGTTGGATATGTGATGCCAGCGGAGTATCTAAACCGCCTTCACACACCAACAGACAGTGCATCACCATAGCGATTCCCAGAATTCCCGTGGGAACGCGATCTGCGTTTCTTCCGGCGGCATCAGATATGACCGCAGTGACAGAAGGTTCATCCCTTCGCGCTCGTTGGAACAACGCCAAGTCCCTTGGTAGGGGTGGCACTTCAACAGGTGCTCCACTAGTTCGCCGGATTTGGAGCGCGCCATGCGGAGCTTCGCCAGCACCAGGTCATCTTTGTTTTGCAGCTGTACGAAGTAGGGTGAATGAGTCGCTACTACTACTTGCCGCAACGGATTCTCGATGCCAACCGGTTCGTTAACATCAACGGCTATGTCGTGGAGAAGGCCGTTCATCGCTTCCAGCTTGGCCGGGTGTATGCCGTTTTCCGGTTCCTCCATGCAAATTACGGCGTTCTCATAAACCACCTCAGTCAACGCCGCCAAGGCCAGGAATCGCAATGTCCCGTCGGAGATTGAGTTGGCCCGCAGTTTAATTCCTGATTGCTCTTCCACTTCCAAGGATAGCAACTGCCGTACATCATCCTGAACCACACGAACCATCTGCACTGGAATCAGGGACGACAAGAGGACCGACACCATGGCAAAGATGTTCTCTGGTTCATCGTCATATTCCGGCGCGATGTTCGCCAAGTGCTGCAACGTCGCCGGTATGTGCGCCCCGTTGGCCGCGATACCCGGCGGCTGGGTGTAACGATCAGGACGGCGCATCGCCGCCGGATCCAGAGCGAGAACGCGCCAGCTTTGCATTTCCCGCCGAGCCGCCAGAATTGTAGGTGTAGCCGCTGTGTTTTCCGTGCCGATAATTGTCCTGATGGCGCCTTGGGCTGGCGAGGGTCTGGGGTGCCCCCTGGAACCTCCGTCCTGGTGAACATCGATGGCCGCTTGTTCAGTGTCTGGGTCAATCCGCGTTGAAATGAACCCACTGCGGGCATGTCGCTTGTTGAACACCACACTGTCGCGGAACTTGCTCTTGCTGTGGGGGAACTTTAAATGCCGTGCCGCACGCCCTGTCGTAATAGGCCGCAGCGCCTCTCGTTCTAAAGTCAGGCCACCCAACAGACTGCCGGTCGGAGACGGCGGTTCGTACCGGAAAGCGATCTCGTATCGCAGGAATGATGATGACGCTTCGGCTTCACGGCCAAAATCATCTCTCACAACTCTACCTACTATCATCTCTGCCGCTAGTTCAATCCGATCTGCTCTACCGTCGCCGTCTGCGCAGAAAAGGTCGGCAATATCGCCGGTATCTTCGCCGGCGTTGCGGATTTGCAGCGCCGCCTCGTTTATGGTGCACTCCGTTAGCAGGGCAAGAAATCTGATCGCGTCAAAGATATTGGACTTGCCAACACCATTCGGGCCGGCGATACACGTGTACGCCCCAAAATCCAGCGAGAAGTCCACCAGGTTTTTGAATCCGTTGACTTCAAGTCTCGTCAGCATGATCGCCTCCATGCAAGGCAGGCGCCGGAGTTTAGCCCAATTCTAGCACGCCCTGTTTTCACCCCCTACGCAGCCGCTCCATCTCGCAGGCGAACCACAGCGCCATGCTGCCCGTGCGGTCGTCGTGCCCGCTCAGCGCAGCCCGGTCCAGGTACGCCCGCATGTCCGGCATCACCCCCGTGCTGATGCAGCCGTCAACCACGCCGCCATCATCGTCAATGCGCTCGGACACTGCCCGCCAGCATGCCTCAACGCCCGACCGATACCCTTCACCGTCCCCATCGGGCAACCAGCCCTCGCGCAGACCTCGCGCCAGCGCGTAACCCACCATGCACGTCGAGGTGAGTTCACCCCATGCTCCCGGCACGTCCACCAACTCGCCAAACGTGCCCCAGGGTTGTTGCCGGCGCAGCAGCGCGTCCAGATGACGCCGGTGTCTCGCCAGCAGTTCGGGCCGTGCGGGATGCTCTGCTGGCAAGTAGGTCAACGCCTCGGCGTAGCCCAGCGCCGCGAACCCGTTGCCCCGGCTCCAGAAATAAGGAGACGACCGTGCGTGCTTGAACAGGCCACTACTTTCCTGCACGTCCCCCCCATCAATGAGGAAACGCGCCAAAATGTCTGCGTATTTTGCCTCTCCTGATATACGATAGGCCCGCCCCAGCATCGCCCCGCACATGAACATGTCCTCAACGCGGAAATCAGGGTCGCACGGCGACGGCGCCTGTCCTTCGCCAAGTGGCGCAAACCGATCCGCCGCGTAGAAAAACAGCCGGCGATACATCTCATCCCCGGTGTAGTCCGCCAACCGCGCGGCCCACACCACGCCCGTTAGAGCCGCCCCGCCCGCTTCCGCCAGGTATGCCGCCGGATCCGCGGCAATCGGAGCGATAAGCTCCGCGATTTTCCTCGTAGGATCATCCGCACCGTCGTCCAACTCCACCAGCCGCAATCTCCCGCTGATGCCCACGCCCTGCGTGTAATTCACCGGGTCAAGCGCGTGGCCATACCGGCCGGCCAGGATCCGGGCAATCTCCAGCGGCGTCCTGGCTCTCCGCTCCTCCAGAGCCATTCGGCCGGCCGAAGGGGGCACGCTTGCGTCTTTTCCGGTTACGTCCCAAAGATCACGGAGGGCGTCAGTCAATCCGGTCCAGTGCGTAGTCAACCTCAACGCCGGCATCACCCCGGGAGAGTCCGCTGCCGATCGTCCCAACGCCGCGATCAACGAGTCTCCGTGGTCAAGATGGACGGCATTCAGAGCAGTGGCTACACTCCCTTCCATGGCAGCGTCGTTCGCCTCCCACAGTTTGGCATTGTCCTCGCTGTCCGTTAACGCCACCTCCACCACCAGGTCCGGCGCCTGATAGCAGATCCACCGCCATAGATATCGACGTTCCGGGGCGGCTTCGTCAAAGTAATATCCGCCTTCAGGTGGGTATCCAGCCGTGAGGTCAACCCTGCGCGGCGCCGCCTCCTCCCAGTCTCCACCGGACAGAGCGTCGGGATTCGCAGCGACGATGACGGAAAGAGCCACACCGGATTCCTGCGCCGCTGCGGTTCCCGTGAACCGTTCCAAAGCCGTCAGGATGCGCGGAGTATCCGTAGTTTCCCCCCGCAAACCCGCCACCAACAGCACTGCTGGTCGATGCTGCGGCTCAACAAACGGCAAAGTTCGCGTGTCCTGCAGGGCCATGACGGGCCGCAGTTCCGGCGTCAGCCCAATAGTAGCCGATTGCCAGTATGCGGGCGACCGTTTGCGCAACAGGTTGATCAACGCCGCGTTGATATCTGTGGGGTGCATCGTAGAGTGGATCGTGGACATGAAAATCTCCGTGGGATGTCAAATGGCGAAATATTCAGTAGTACAGAGCAGCAAGTATTATATCGCCGGAAAAGATTACCCATTCACTCGCCTTTTTGACATCCCAGCACGCCGGCGATAAATTTCACCCCATTCGCAACGACACCGGGAGTTGGCGCCCATGCCACGATTCGACGAATACACCGGCGAGCATCTGATCCCGCCCTATCGCATACTGGACCTTACCGACCGGCGCGCCGCCTTCTGTGGTCGCTTGCTCGCCGACTATGGCGCCGACGTCGTAAAGGTTGAACCGCCCTCCGGCGATCCTTCCCGCCGGCTGGGGCCATACCCATCCGACTCTCCCGATCCCGAGCGCAGCCTGGACTTCTTCTTCTACAACACCAACAAGCGCTCCATCACCCTGGACCTGGAAACCGAATCCGGACGCTCACTATTTCGCCGCCTGGCCGCCGACGCCGACGTGATCATCGAGAGCTTCGACCGCCACTATCTGTACGACCGTGGTATCGGATTTGAATCGTTGCGCGCGGATAACCCTGCCCTCATCATGGCGTCCGTAACTCCCTTTGGAAACACCGGCGAATGGGCCGACTACCAGGGCGACGACCTGGTGGTCATGGCCGCCAGCGGCTACATGCAGATCACCGGCGAACCCGACGAGCCTCCCGTGCGCCAGGGCAACGAACACAGCCACTATCCGGCGGCCCAGTATGCCACCGTGGGCATCCTGGCCGCTCTCTACCACCGGGACTTTGGCGGTGGTGAGGGCCAGCACATCGACGTTTCCTCACAGGAAGCCCTCATCACCTACTACACCGACGCCCATCCCGCCCTGCTCTGGCGTAAGCTCGGCCAGAACGTCACCCGCGTTGGCACTAACTCAACCCTCGTCATTCCCCTCGGCGCATATCCCTGCAAGGACGGCTGGATCGCTGCCGGCGTCATCACTCCTCGCGAGTGGGACGCCCTCGCCGAATGGATCCACGAGGTAACCGGCAACGACGAGGTGCTGAATGAAGCCTACCGCGGCGGCAACCAGGACCGCGCCGACCACATCGACATCATCACCGCCCTGTTCCTGGAATTCGCCGAAAACTTCACCGTTCAGGAGCTGTTTCACGAGGGTCAGCGTCGCAACCTGGTATTCCTCCCCGTCAACGAAATCGCCGACCTGCTCGCCGACCCTCAGCTCGCGGAATCGGGCTTCTGGTACGACATCGAACACCAAGAATCCGACGTTGGAACTGTCAAATATCCCCTGGGTATTTTCCACAGCGATGACGTAAAAGCTCGCAGCCGCCCTGCCCCAGTGCTGGGCGCAGACAACGCCGCCGTATATCAGGGCGAGTTAGGGTTGACAACCAGCGAACTCTCAACCCTGGAAGATAACGGCGTCATCTAAGCGACAAGCAGGGAGATTTCCACAATGGTTACGGCTAAACCCAAGCCGGCAGCAACAACAGAAACGCCGGCAGACTCGGAAGCGGAATGGCCCCTGGTAGGGGAATTGCGGCTCAATTTGAAGGCTCTCGGCGTTAACCATCTCGCCGAGGATTTTGGTGAGCGTCTTTGCCAGTTCTCCAGTGACAACCCACCCTGGCAGTTTGAGTATTCCGCGGAAGGAGAGCTGATCATAATGCCCGCACCGGGTTCGGAAAGCAGTGCCGATGAGGGCGCTACCATCGGAGAGTTGTACGTATGGCGCAGAAGCAACGGAGGCATGAGCTACCCCTCATCCATCGGCTTCCGACTGCCCAGCGGCGCGCAGCGAATTCCCGATGCCGCGTGGATCCCCCAGGAACGGTACGACAACCTGACGCCATCGGAGCGCCGCGGAACCATCAACGGCTCCCCGGACTTCGTGGTCGAAGTTCGCTCGCGCACTGACCGTCTGCCTCCGTTTCTGTCCAAGATGCAGGAATGGATAGACGGCGGCGCCCGGCTGGGCTGGGCCATCGACCCATTCAACCGCCATGTGTATCTCTACCGGCCAGGACATGCCGAACCCGAATTACTGGAAAATCCGGAGACACTTTCGGGAGAGGACGTGCTGCCGGGGTTCGTATTCGAGGTGCGCCGCCTGATCTTTGATCGCCACGCCGAGGAGTCGGAATAATGCCCAATACCAGCCCCGACACGCCGTCCGCACTCACCGGGATCCGCGTCGTCGAATTCGGCCCCTACGTCGCCCTCCCCCTCACCGGCCGCATCCTCGGATCGTTGGGCGCTGAGGTTATCAAGGTGGAGACCAACAAGGTCCTCGATGAAATGGCCTTCATCCCCGCCTGGTCCCGCGGCGCCGGCCAGCCCGAATACCAGCGCGGCAAGCGCCGCATCACCCTCGACGTGCGCACCGACGCCGGCCGGGACCTGATCCTGGAAATGGTCCGCATCAGCGACGTATTTATGACCAATTTCCGCCGTAACGTCCTCGGCCGCTGGGGCATCGACTTCCCGGAAATCCGCCGTCAACGGCCCGACAGCATCATCATGTGGCAAACCGGCCTGGGCGGACACGGCCCCTACTACACCTACAAGTCCTTCGGGATCCTGGTGCAACACCTTTCGGGCGTCTCCCTGATGACCGGCCTCCCCGACGAGCCGCCCGGCGTGGTCAATACCTCCTATTCCGACTACCACACCGGGGTTTTTCAGCCGGCGGGCATCATCGCTGCCCTTATGCGCCGCAACCTCACCGGCAAGACTGCTACGCTGGAGTCGTCCATCTTCAAGTCCGGCGTCGCCACCTGTGGCCCGGCTTTGTTGGACTACCAGGTCAACGGACGCGGCCCCCAACGCCGGGGCAACCGCGATGCCTGGGCAGCGCCGCACGGCGTTTATCCTTGCAGCGGTGAAGACAGATACATCGCCATTTCAATCTCCGACGACGAGCAGTGGTCAAACTTCCGCAGGGCAATGGGCGATCCTGATTGGGCATCGGCCCCCGAGTACCAGACCCGAATCGGGCGCCGGCGCAACGAAAACGCCCTCGACGACGCCATCTCGGATTGGACGCGCCCGCAGCAGTCCGGCGATGTAATGCGCTCTCTGCAACAGGCCGGCGTACCCGCCGGCATCGTCTCGCAGGGCGCCGACCTCAACGAAAGCTCCCACCTGGAATCCCGCAACTTCTACCAGGACACCCAATACTGGGAGGCGGAGCGCGACGTGAAAGCCACCGAATGGGTCGAGGGCGAAAGCGTATCCTGGTCGATACCCGCCAAAATGTCCGGCACCCCCATCGCCTTCGGCAAATACAGCAACATCGGCGAGGACAACGCCTACGTTTTCGGCGAGCTGCTGGGCCTCACTGATGCCGAGATAGCCGAACTGGAAGAGGCGGGAGTGATCTACTAGCAAAAATCCGCGCCGGCACCGTTACGGATGGCACCGGCGCGTAGCCCCCACCTTCAAGCCGTGTCTAGTTGTCGAAGTCCGTAATCACACTCCGCCGCACGCTGCCCGCCTTCATATCGGCGAATGCCCGATTGATCTCCGACAACGGCAGCTCTTGTGTCACCAATTCGTCCAGCTTCAATCGTCCCTGTTTGTAGAACTCGATGTATCGCGGCATGTCGGTGCGGAACCGGTTGGACCCCATCGTGCAGCCCTGGATGGCCCGTCCCCGACGCAGGTAGTTCCCCGCGTCCAGCTCGATTTTCACCCCCTCGGGCACCATCCCGATGATGGTCGCCATGCCTCCGGGCCGCAGCATGTTGTAGCAGTCTTCGGCAGTCTGCTTCAGCCCGATGGCCTCAAAGGAGTAGTCCACCCCGCCGCCCGTGAGTTCTACAATCCGCTCGGCCACGTTGCCGGACGTGGCATCGATCACGTCCGTCGCCCCGAACTCCCGGGCCAGGGCAAACTTGTCCTCGGTGGTGTCCACCGCGATGATGCGCAGCGCACCGGCCAGCGCCGCCGCCTGCACGCAGTGAATCCCGATGCCGCCGCAGCCAACCACCGCCACCGTGCTACCCGGCTCAACTCGCGCCGTGTTCAGCACCGCGCCTAGGCCCGTGGTAGCGCCGCATCCGATCAGTGCCAGTTGTGGGAACGGAATGTCGTCCTCCACCTTCACCAGCGCGTTCTCGTGCACCAGCATTTCCGAAGCGTAGGAACCAAGTTGGGCAAACTGGGTGATGGCCTCGCCGTCCTTGCGCAGCCGGGGCGGATCGTTACGACTGCGTGTAACCGCTCTCCGGTCGCACAGGTATGGCTGGCCTCGCGTACAGAACTCACACGTGCCGCAGAACACCGACAGGCACATGATTACAGAGTCGCCGGGCCGCACGTAACTGACCTGGTCTCCAACCGCCTCCACCGTGCCTGCGGCCTCGTGCCCCAGGATGCACGGCATCGGCGTGGTGTACAAACCTTCCACGAAGTGCAGGTCGCTGTGGCACACCCCCGACGCGCCGGTCCGCACCAGCACCTCCCGGGGCGCCGGCGCATCCACCTGTACATCCTCGACTACCACTGGCTGATTCACCTCGCGCAAAACCGCTGCTTTCATCGATCAATCCCTCCGAATAATCGTGTCATGCGTGCGGCGATGTTAACCGCGCGCCCGGCAAGCGTCAACAAACTCTCTTCATACGGTAGCCCGCCTCGAATCGCACGTACTTGAAACCTCCTGATGCGCCTACAAAATGAGGGCGGCCCAACCGGACCGCCCCCGATACGCTCCCGACGTTCCTCTTCAACCTACTGCCGGCTCGCGGTACCGTCAGGGTTCACTACCACGCCTGAGATCGGCGCGACCAGTTCATTGTAGAGTTGGCCCGCCTCCGATTCCGGTCCACCCGTCCTCTCAATCCACTTCGGCAACACCTCGTTGATAGCCGCATCTTTGAGTATGGCGTGCAACTCTGGCGAGAACTCGCTGTACTCCATCCCCTCGGCAATGTTCTGACCCACCGCTTCGTCGTCCCAAACGTACACGGCCTCAAGATTCCGCTGCTCGTGCTTGACACCCTCCTCCAGCAAGATCTGTTGCAGGTCGGGCGGAATCTCCGCCCACGTCTCGCCGTTGATGGTGATGAACGTCTGCGCGAACGACCCGATGAACGGACCTGTCAGGTAGTCGGTCACCTCATACCACCGCTGCCCGTACCCGGCGGACGCCGCGGTCACTCCGGCTTCCAGGATGCCCCGCTCCAGGGCGGTGTACACCTCCGCGAACGCCATCGTCTGGTCGTCTGCCCCCAGCGCGCTGATCAGGTCTCCCAGCACCGGGCTGTGCACGCGCGTCTTCATCCCCTCAAAGTCATCGATGGTTTGCAACTGGCGCTTGCTGTAGAAATACTGGCTTGGGTAAAAGTTGCGGAACACCACCTGCCCGCCGCTCTCACGGGTAACGATGCGGTAAAGGTCCTCTTTCACCGCCGCCACCATTTCCAGGTACTGCTCCGGCGAGTCCGCCAGTCCCCAGATGTTGGTGATGTTGAATATCGGGAAGTCCCCCGCCACAAAGCCCGAGTAGATCTCCCCGAACTCCACCGTCCCGTCGTCTATCAGCCGGATCATGTCGAACCCGCTGATGCCCAACTCGGGGTACGAACTCAAGGTGATATGAATCTGCCCTTCCGTGCGTTCCTCAACGCCCTCTATGAACTCCTCAACTAACTGGCACGGACGCAGCGTGCGGTTCACGCACACGTACTGGAAATCGAAGTGGTACCCGCTGGAAACCAGCTCCGTTTCTTCCATAGCTTTGGGCTCAGCCATCGCGGTAGGTTCTGGCATCGCCGTCGGTTCGGCCATGGCAGTTGGCTCGGCCATAGCGGTCGGTTCAGCCATCGCCGTCGCTGGTGGTGCGCTGGCTCCTCCCGTGGACGCCCCACCTCCTCCTGCGTCTCCGCCGCCACCGCATGCGATCAACACTAGCATTAGCAAAAACAACGCCAAGGCTGGAATCACTCGAATCATTGAATGCCTCCCATCTAATCCGACGCAGCAGCGCGTCATTACTGAGGAAATCGACCGGCCAAGACCGTTGCCGAGTTTATTGTCAGCGCCCCATGGTGTCAATCAAACGAATACTCAACATCACCGATGTTGATTCACGCGTCCCATCATCAGGTTAGATACAAACCAAAACGGCCCCCTCAAAGGGAGCCGCTAAAAATCGAGGGAGTTGTAATGGCGACCCGGAGCGGATTCGAACCGCCGATCTCTGCCTTGACAGGGCAGTATGTTAACCGCTACACCACCGGGCCGTAACACTGCGCAGCCTCAACCGCGCACCATCAATTGTAGGCGGATGCCCGAAGAATTGTCAAACCACCCCGGATTCTTGGCGACGCCCACCAGCCGTGCAACGCTCCGCAGTCTTTGATTGTCCCACCCCTGTCTGTATAGTTGGCGGCACCCCAATACCCGCCTCGGGCGCTCACGCCCAAACGTGCCACCGGAGCCGAAAATGACCACGCAAATGCAACCAAACCCCGAACTCCAGCCGTTGCCCCTGGAAGGCCTCCGCGTCCTGGACGCCACCCACATCGTCGCCGGCCCCTTCTGCGCAATGATCCTGGCCGACATGGGCGCCGAGGTTATCAAGATCGAACGACCCGGCCGAGGCGACCAGGCGCGCCTCAACCATCCCTTCATCGAGGGACCCGACGGTAGCCAGGTCAGCGCCCGCTACCTGGGCGTCAACCGCAACAAGAAAAGCGTGTCCCTGGACCTGCGCGACCCCGTCGCCAAGCGCGCCTTCGAGAACATGCTCCGCGTCTCCGATGTCCTGCTCGACAACTGGGGCCCCGGCGCCATGGGCCGGCTGGGCTACTCCTACGAACGCCTCAGCGAAATCAATCCCGGCCTCGTGTACGCCAGCATATCCGGCTACGGCGATAGCGACGGCCTGCGCGGCCCCTATTCCAACTGGCCCGCCAACAACCCGTGCGTTCAGGGTATGGGCGGCTGGATGGCCACCACCGGTACCCCCGAAAGCGGCCCCCAGATGGTCGGCGACAACATGGGCGACTCCGTGCCCGCAATCTGGACCGCCCTCGGCGTCATGCTCGCCCTGGAGTCCCGCCGCAAGACCGGCAAGGGCCAGCACGTGGACATGGCCATGTACGACTGCATGGTCGCCCACACCACCAGCAGCATGCCCCTCTACCAGACCAACGGCCAGATCACCACCACGGCCCGCGAGAACATGTTCTCCGCCCAATTGACCCTCCGCGCCTCCGACGGCTATGTAGTCCTCGCCGGCGCCGGCAACGCCGATGACAAGTGGCGCGCCATGTGGAACCTGATCGGCCGCCCGGAACTGGCCGATGATCCTCGCTATTTGGGACGCGACGTGTCCGGTCAGTTCTATATCACCAACATCGTACCCATCATCGAGGAATGGTCCCACCACATCCCCAAGCGCGAACTCAACCAGCACTTGCTCGACTGCGGCTTTTCCATGGGCATCGTCCAGGATAGCGCCGACCTGGACAACTGCCCCCACCTTGAAGCCCGCAACATGTTCATTGACAGCGGCGACACCTACGGCGGATCGTTCCGCACCGTCAACACCCCCATCCAGCTCACCGGCTGCGTCGATACGCCGGCCAACCCGCCTCCCACCCTGGGCCAGCACAATTCGGACGTGCTCTGCAACATCGGCGGCCTGACTGCCGAGGAACTGGCACAACTACAGGCCGACGGCAAGGCATAATGCGGCTCCCCTGGCGTCGTCGCAGTAGTAGCAGGACGGCAAGTGATATACTGACTATGAACACTGGCGGTACGCCGTGGGCGTTCGTCGAGGGGTCGATATCGGTAAGCGCCAGCATCCTGATTGCGGACGCCATTGCCCGGTGTGGCCGTTGTGGCGGCTGGCCGATAATCAGCTACTTCAAACGGCTGACCGAACAAGAGGATGGGGTGATAATAGCGGGGATGGCCCTGCTGTTTCCCACTGCGCTGGTTTTCTACCTGGGGGTCAAGATGATTTTTTCCGCTTACCGAGATTACAAGAGATGGTGGGAAGCCTACCAGGAAGAACGGCTTGAGCAAGGCCGAGAAGAGGGCCGTGAAGCCGAACGCGCCCGCATAAAACGCGAGCTTACGGAAAGCGGCCTGTCGCTGGATCCGGAAATCGAACGAATCCTGTCCGGTGAACCGAACGACGACCGTTCCTAAACCCGGGAACTACCCGGCGCCACCCACGGAGCGATTACCACTGCCATGCCTACCTTCCAGTCCCCACGGGGCACCACCGACCGCCTGCCGGCGGAACAGAAATACTGGCGATACATCGAAGGCAAAGCCATGGACGTCGCCCGTCGCTTCGGCTACGGCCGCATCGACAGCCCCATGTTCGAGGACGCCGGACTGTTCATCCGTGGCGTTGGCGAAGGCACTGACATCGTCGAAAAGGAGATGTACGTCTTCGAGGACCGCGGCGGCGACATGCTCACCCTCCGCGCCGAGGGCACCGCTCCCGTTTGCCGCGCCTACCTCCAGCACGGCATGTCCAACCAGGCCCAGCCCGTCCGCATGTACTACATCTGTCCCGTGTTCCGCTACGAACGCCCCCAGGCCGGCCGGTTCCGCCAGCACCACCAGTTCGGCATCGAGGCCATCGGCGACCCCGACCCGTCCGTGGACGCCGAGGTCATCGAACTCGCCTGGACCTTCATGCACGACATCGGCCTCTCCGACATCACCCTGGTCACCAACAGCATCGGCGACCCCGAATGCCGACCCGAGTACATACGCTCTCTGAAGTCCTACTATGAAAACAAGCAAACCCACCTCTGCCAGGACTGCAAGAGCCGCCTGGAGCGCAACCCCCTGCGCCTGCTCGACTGCAAGGTAGAAACCTGCCGCGCTCTTGGCGAGGAGGCGCCCAAGTCCGTCCAATGCCTCTGCGCAAATTGCGATAGCCACTGGGACCGCGTCCAGTCCTACCTCGCTGCCATGGGCATTGAGAACCGCATCGACCACCGCCTCGTCCGCGGCCTCGATTACTACACCCGAACCGTGTTCGAGATCCAACCCGCCGTGGAGGGCGCCCAATCCACCATTTGCGGCGGCGGGCGTTATGACGGCCTCATCGAACAGCTCGGCGGCCGACCCACTCCCGGCATCGGTTTCGGCAGCGGTATCGAACGTCTGGCTCTCAACGTGCAGCGCTCTGAGGTCAATGTCCCGGATGAACCATCACCCCGGTACCTCATCGCCACCATCGGTGAGGAGGCCCGCGTCGAAGGTGTCCGCCTCGCCAACCAAATGCGTGCCGTCGGCGTCGGCGCAATCCTCGCCAACGGCGGGCGCGCGCTCCGGGGGCAGATGCGTCAGGCCAACGCCCTTGGAGTTTCCGGCGTTCTTATCCTGGGAGAAGACGAGGTACGCGACGGCACTGTCATGGTTCGAGATATGGCCAGCTCCAGCCAAAACGCTTTCACCGTCGAAGATTTCCTCAACAACATGGCAGCGGGCTGAGCCTCCAACCGTCGCGACTTGGGGCCGGCCAAAAGGCCGGCCTTACGTTTCTCTAGCCGGATATCAAGTAGAAATAAAATTCCAAAAAATTGTGTCATAAATCCATTGACATTGAACACACGTTTGCTAGAACATACGGACAGCACAAATGCGCCCAACCGGCGCCACAGGAGAGCTTTCGGTTATGTTCAGCAACAGAAGTATCATGGGGGCCACCACCGCCATCCGCACCACTACCATCCCCGACTGCGGACGCAAGGTGTACTATCGCGGTTATCTGATCCATGGGGAAATTCCGGGGATTTCATACGTGATTTACGGACGGAACGAATTCGGCCAGGTTGCGGAACTCGGCGCGGCCCAAACCTTCCCCTCCGCCATGCGCTGGGTTGACCGCCACGCATCCGATATGCGACGCCTGACGCCCGTGGCCACTCGGAGCATGCCCTATTCGGCCACCGACGACCTGCCAGCCGCCGCATAGTCAGCGTGGCTTTCCCCTCGTCATTCCGGCGAAAGAACAGCCAGTCCCGTGCTTGACACGGGATCACCCCGTACTTGATACGGGGCCGGAATCCAGTAAATCCCAGCCACCAACACCTCTCTTTTCTTGCACACCGTTGTAGAATTCGCCTTAAACGAATCCCTGCCATGGTCAACCACTCCAACAAGACCATCGCCTATCGTCGGGTCGTGGATCTCAGCCACCCCATCACCCCGGACATCCCCGTCTGGCCCGGCGACCCGGCGGTCGAATTTCACAACATATCCCACGTCGGAGGCCACGGCTACTTTCTTCGGCAGTTCAGCATGGGGGAACACAGCGGGACCCATCTCGCCTCCCCCAGCACCTACTTTGATGACGGCACCGACCCTGACGCCATCGAACCTGATTCCCTCGTCCTCCGGGTCGCCGTTATTGACGCTACCGAACTCGCCTCAAAGGATCACGACTACACCTTATCGGCAAGCGATGTGGCTGAATGGGAACGCCGGAATGGACCCATCGCCCCCGGCGCCCTGGTCTTGCTCAATACTGGGTGGTCTCGCTTCTGGCGCCAACCCACCCGGTTCATCAACATTGACAGCGATGGCGCAATGCACACCCCCGGCTTCAGCCTGGAAGCCGTCCGCTTCCTGCTGGAATGGCGCGAAGCCGCCGGCCTTGGCACCGACACCCACGGCATCGACCCCGGCGCCGACGCGAGCCTGTCAGCCAGTCGGCTTGCGTTAGCCCGGTCAGCCCTCGTACTGGAGTGCCTCAACAACCTCAACCAACTGCCGCCCACCGGGGCAACCGTCGTGATAGGACGGTTGCGCCTGGTGGGCGGCAGCGGTTCCCCGGCCAGCGTGCTGGCGTTGACACCCTGAACCGCGGTCCCTTTACAGCGCCGCCGCACCTGCCGCAGCACACTGTTCATCCTCTTCGCTTGTTCCGCCGCCTACGCCGCACGCGCCTACCACCGCGCCGTCTGCAATGATCGGCACCGCTCCTTGCCCGAAAATCATCTCCGACCCGGAGCGCTCCCGGATGCCCGCCGGAGTCGGCGTCGTGGCCCGGTCCTGCATCGCGCCGCTGGGCCTCCCGAACGCGGCCGACGCCACTGCCTTGCCCTGGCATCCGTAGGCCGACGCCCAGATCGCGCCGTCCATCCGTTGCAGTCCGATCAATCGTCCGCCGGAGTCCACCACGGCCACGCTGACCTTGATGTTAAGTTCCTCGGCTTGGGCAATCGCCGCCGCCATGACCCGGTTGCTGTCCGCTAGTGTGAGAGCCATTCTAGTTCCTCCAAGTGACGACCTATATCGACCGCCGATTCGCCCGACATAGTATGACCCTCACCAGGTCACCGCAAGAGCAATCCGGCGATCCCACATATATGACACCCCGCCCATTGCTCCAATACGCACCCACGTTCTATCCTACATACGTCAGGTTCCCCAACCGGTACTCGAGAACCGCGCGGGGTCGCCGCATCGCTAGCAGCGGCGTCTCACCAAACTACTCAATCTAGCGAGGTGTCAATTAGGTTCGGGTCGCTCAACGGCCTGTCGGTACCAAACAGCAGAATCGGTTCCCCTGGGGCCTAGGATCGTCTTATTCAGCGATTATGCTCCCGGAACCCGGCGGGTGTCACCACCGCCCCGTGCCGCATAGCTACGGCTCATCGAGTCGGAGAACTGCGGGTACACGGAACCTTAGGACTCCAACTTTCTGCGCAAGCAAAAACAGTGTTGGCCGTGCTCCGACACGCAACCCGAACCACTAACCTGACACCAAAAAATCCGAAACCCCACGCCACCAACCAAAAAGAGAAGCCCAGCAAGACACCACCACACCGACCCGCTCATGGTAAGCCTGTCGAACCATCATCCTGAGCCTGTCGAAGGACAAGCCCCTCTCCCCCTGGCGGGTGGGACATCCGTTTCTGGCGGGAGAGGGTTGGAGCCTGCCTCACCCAATGCTCCACCCACACCGTGTGCTACGATACCCGGTGCTAACTTGGGCAATCCAAATCATCAAGGAGAATTCCGCAATGGCCGACTCAGCTTTGGGCCTCGACGTCAGGGCCTGCATTTTCGACGTCTTCGGCACTGTCGTCGATTGGCGTTCCAGCATCACCGAACAGTGCGCCAACATGGGCCGCATCAAGGGCATCGAGCGCGACTGGGGCGCGTTCGCCGACGCCTGGCGCGGCAAGTACCGTCCCTACATGGACAAGGTCCGCACCGGCGAACTCCCTTGGACCAACCTCGACGCTCTGCACCGCATGTCCCTGGACGAAGTGCTAGATGAGTTCGAGATCAGCGGCTTCAGCGACGACGAAAAGATGGAGGTCACCTACTTCTGGCACAACCTCCGTCCCTGGGCCGACAGCGTGCCCGGCCTCTATCGCCTCAAGAACAAGTTCATCATCGCGCCCATGTCCAACGGCAATATCGCCCTGATGACCAACATGGCCAAAAACGGCGGTATGCCCTGGGACTGCATCCTCGGCGCAGAGGTCGCCCAACACTACAAGCCCGACCCGGAAAGCTACGGCACCGCCGTCAAACTCCTCGGCCTCAAAGCCGAGCAGGTGATGATGGTAGCCGCCCACCAGGGCGACCTGCTCGCCTCCGCCAAGGTCGGCCTCCGCACGGCGTTCGTCCCGCGCCCCCGGGAACACGGCCCCGACCGCACTCCCGACCCCACCCCGGATCCCTCCTTCAACGTCGTCGCCGAAAACTTCGTGGACCTCGCCGCCAAACTCGGCGCATAGAAGTCCCCTCTCCCTTGACGAGAGAGGGCTAGGGTGAGGGTGCCGACCAGGGTGAAAGTGGAACCACTCGTAGGGGCGAATAATTATTCGCCCCTCGGCATCTCTAATCCTCCCCCAACGGCTCCAACCCGCACACCTCCGCCACCAGCTCATACGACCTCAACCGGTCCCCAAAGTGATAACAGATGGTCACCACGCTCAGATCAGTCGTCTGGTAGTCTTCCGCCACTTTCTCTAATCCAGCCCTCACCTGCTCCGGGTCTCCGTCCACGCAGTTTCTCATGTACTGCTGGATGAACTGCCACTCGTTGGCCAGGTACTTGTAATTCGACGCAACCTCCGGCGACGGAATCCCCTTCGCCCGGCTCGTCACGGATCGCAATCGTCCCAGATTCCGGCTTGACGCTATCCTCCGCGCCTCCTCTTCCGTATCGGCGCACAGCACCTGTACACCCACGTTCACCCGCGGTTCGGCCAGATATTCCGACGCCTCAAAATTCTGGCGGTAGGACTCCACAATCTGCGGCCCGTCCGTCGCTCCCATCCCGAAAAAATGCGCGTAAGCGAACGGCAACCCCATCTTGGCCGCCATGAACGCCGATTCGTACCGCGAACCCAGCAGCCATACTTGCGGCGCCGTGTCGGGTTCGTCCGGCGACGCCATCACCTCGTGAAATGGGTGGTCGTCCGGCTGTGTGTCCTCCAGGTAGTTGATCACGTCCCGTACTTGCTGCGGAAAATGCCGGACGTCCTTGGGCATACTCGGGTAAGCTAACGCTGCCGCCGTTATCTGGTCGCTCCCCGGCGCCCGGCCAATCCCCAGGTCAATACGGTCCGGGTACAGCGAGTCCAGGATCCGGAACGTCTCTGCGACTTTCAGGGCGCTGTAGTGCGGCAGCATCACGCCCCCGGAACCCACCCGAATCCTCTTGGTGTGGGCCGCAATCTGCCCCACCATTACTTCCGGGGCCGTGCCGGCGAAGTTCGGCAGGTTGTGATGCTCCGCCACCCAGTACCTCTGGTAGCCCATCCTTTCCGTTGCCACGGCCAGCTCTATGGTCTCTCTCAGGGCCGTGCCGGCATTGCTACCCTCTCGCATCGGCGACTGGTCCACCACGCTCAATTGCAGTTTCTCGCTCAATTCGTTCTCCCGAGCCCTCCGGATCACCACATCGGAGTAGTCGTTATCCGGTCTTGACATTTACAATATCGGAAATTCCTGGGTTGCCGTATTCGGCAGTCCAACCTATTATAGTCGTGTCAAACGGCAAACGCAGTGGCTCAGAGTGTCTTTGATGAACCTGATTCCGGGCCGCATCGGAAGGTGGTTAAACTTGCTTTTCGATAAATTACGGGGCGTCAAGCCGGGAGTAGAGCAAATTCCGGCGGCCGGAAAACCGTTAACCGGCAGTGGCAACAAGTACCTGCTTGAACGCATCTTCAAGTGGGTACTTTTTCTTTTGGCCACCGTTTCAGTCCTCACCACCGTCGCTATCGTCTCTGTCCTGCTCTTTGAGGGCGTGCAGTTCTTCACCTCCGACTTCTATCAGGAGAAGCACAGCGAACTCCGGGTAACTAGTGAGGCGGCCGGACTCACCGCCGCCGATTCGGCTCCTACAACTCTGGCTCCCGGAATCGTGCCCAGTGTCGCCGTGCGCGCAACTACGGATGCACTGATCTTCGTCAGTTGGGATAAGCCTACCGTCGGTCAGGCGCCCACCTCTTATGACCTATCCATACTTCCCAACCTTGGCCTGGATTTAACCGACTGTGCCAACCTCTCCGGCGAGCGGACTTCGTGCGTCATTTCAAACGTGGGACTTGGACGTTCTTATAAGGTGTCGGTGGCCGCAATTGCCGGCGCCGGCAAGGGCTTTGCCCTGGAAACCGAGTCCTTCCAGGTGCCCGAGAAAGTCCGCTGGCACCGCTACTTCACCGATAAGAAATGGCGCACGCTTCTGGTTCCCCGGTCCTACGGAATCTGGCCCCTGCTGGTCGGAACCATGATGATCGCCGTTCTCGCCATGATCGTGGCCGTTCCTATCGGACTCCTCAGCGCCATTTTCCTCAGCGAATACGCGCACCCCAGGCTGCGTTCCATTACCAAGCCAATCCTGGAAGTCCTGGCCGGAGTCCCCACCGTGGTGTACGGGTTCTTCGCCCTGTTCTTCATCACCCCGCTGCTCCGTGGCATCAGCGACGAAGTGGGCATCTTCAACGCCCTGTCCGCGGCCATTGTGATGGGAGTGATGATCGTCCCTATGGTCTCCAGCCTTAGCGAAGACGCCATGAGGGCCGTGCCCCTGTCTCTGCGTGAGGGCGCCTATGCCCTGGGAGCCACCAAGGTCGAGGTAGCAATCAAGGTAGTCGTGCCTGCCGCCCTGTCCGGCATCGTCGCCGCCTTCATCCTCGGCATGTCCCGCGCCGTCGGCGAAACCATGATCGTCTTCATTGCCGCCGGCCAGAACGAAAAACTCACCTTCAACCCTCTCGACCCGGTCAATACCATGACCGGCTTCATGGCAACCACCAACTTCAGCGACAACGCCATACCCGGAACCGCCCAGTTCCAGGCTCTGTTCGCCGTCGGCATCACCCTGTTCGTCATCACCCTGCTGATGAACCTGCTGAGCCAGTTTGTGGTCGCCCGCTTCCGCGAGGTGTACGAATAATGGCAGTCGAACCAGGGCAACACTACCAGCGCCGCCTGGCAACCCGCAAACGCAACGCCTCCATCTTCTACGCCGTCTGTGTGGCGGCTGTGCTGATGGCCCTCGTCATGCTGGTGGCCCTGTTGTACAGCGTGATCTCCGAAGCCCTTACCTGGTACAACCTTGAGGGCACTTCCTTGGGTACTCTGTTCACCGAGGGACCTTCCAGCAAGGCCATCAAATCGGGACTCTTTCCGGCGATTATCGGCACCCTCTGGGTCATGGCCATCTGCGTGTTCGTTTCCTTCACCGTGGGCGTATCGGCGGCGGTCTATCTTGAGGAATATTCCAGCGGCAGCCGCATCGCCGAGTTGATCCAGACTAATATCCAGAACCTTGCCGCCGTCCCCTCCATCGTTTACGGTATCCTGGGTCTGAGCATATTCGTCGCCCTGTTCGCCCTCGGCAAGAGTACCCTCGCCGCCGGCCTTACCCTCGCGCTCCTGATCATGCCCGTGGTGATAGTTTCGTCCCAGGAGGCAATACGCGCCGTCCCGTCGTCGATACGTGAGGGTGGTTACGCCTTGGGCGGCACCAAGTGGCAGGTCATCTGGCGCCTCGTCCTCCCGCAGGCCATGCCGGGGATACTCACGGGGATCATCCTGGCGGTGAGTCGCGCCATGGGTGAGGCCGCTCCCCTGGTAATCATGGGCGCGCTGTCCTTCGTGTCCTTCGCGCCGGCCCACCCGCTCGACCGCTTCACCGTACTGCCCATCCAGATCTACGTCTGGATCTCAAAACCGCAGGAAGAGTTCCACCAACTCGCCGCCGCCGGCATCATAGTTCTGCTCATCATGCTTCTCGGCATGAACGCCTTTGCCATCTTCCTGCGCAACCGCCTGCAAAAGAACCAACGGGGGTAGTCCACCATGGCTGCGACTGCAATTGCGACTCGTCCCGCCGTCCGTGCCCCGGCTGTCCGAGCAATCAACGTCGGAGTCTATTACGGCTCCAACAAAGTAATCGAAGGCGTCTCGATGGATATGCCGGAGAATGAAATTACCGCCATCATCGGCCCCAGCGGCGCCGGCAAGAGCACGCTGCTCCGCTGCATCAACCGCATGAACGACCTCATCGAAGTCTTTCGCATGGAGGGCGAAATGTGGTTCGGCGATTTCAACCTCTACGCACCCGAATCCGATCCCACCCAGATCCGCTATCGCATCGGGATGGTGTTCCAGCGCCCCAATCCGTTCCCCAAGTCGATCTACGAAAACGTCGCCTTCGGACCCAAGATCAACGGCTTCACCGGCAGTTTGAACGACATCGTTGAGCAGTCTCTCCAGGGCGCAGCCTTGTGGGACGAAGTCAAAGACCGGCTCAAGGAATCGGCCCTCGCGCTCTCCGGCGGTCAGCAACAGCGACTCTGCATCGCCCGGGCCCTGGCCGTCGAGCCCAGCGTTATCCTCATGGACGAACCTTGCTCGGCCCTGGACCCCATTGCAACCCTCGCCATCGAAGAGTTGATGCAGGATCTCAAGCAACGCTACAGCATTGTCATCGTAACCCACAACATGCAACAAGCCGGCCGCGTCTCCGACAAGACCGCCTTCCTCATGCCCGACGAAAAACGGGTCGCCCACCTCATCGAGTTTGGCGATACCCGTGCCCTCTTCACCAATCCCTCCGACGAACGCACCGAAGCATACATCACTGGGCGGTTCGGCTAACCTTCCACTCGCTGGGACGGCCGCGCAGACACGGAAACCATCGAGAGGCGCTGAAATGCTACGCTCCGACTACGACCGCAATCTGGCCGACCTGCAAACTGACCTGGCCGAAATGGGCAACCTGGTCGAAACAGCCACCCAATCGGCCCTCAGTGCCCTCGAAACCCAAAACGTCCAGTTAGCCCAAAAGGTTATTGACGCCGACGACGACATCGACCGCCTGCAAGACGCCCTTGAGAGTAAGTGCGTCATGCTCTTGGCCACTCAGCAGCCGGCCGCCACCGACCTAAGGGCCGTTTTGTGCGCTGTACACATCGCCGCCGAGCTGGAGCGTATGGGAGACTACGCCGAGGGCATCGCAAAAATCTGCATCCGCATCGGTGATCAGCCTCTGGTCAAGCCGCTGATTGATATTCCGAGAATGGCTGAACTCGCGTTGAAGATGCTTGACGACAGCTTGCTGGCCTACACCAGCAGGGACGAATGGCTGGCCCGGAAAGTGTGCGCCGATGACGATGCTATAGACGACCTGTACAATCAGATCTACCGCGAATTGCTGACCTACATGCTCTCCGATCCCAGGACCATAGAGCGCGCCACCTATTTGCTGTGGGTGGCCCACAATCTGGAGCGCATCGCGGACCGCGCCACCAACATCGGTGAGCGAGTTTTGTGGCTGGTCACCGGCAATACTGCAGGAAATCGACCCGCGAACCGGTCTCTCCGCTAGGTGCTGAAAACTCGCCCTGATCATCGTTGACAATTCCCGACCCCGGCGGTATAGTTTTCGCAAATGCAAAGTAACTGCAAAAGCTTCAGCGTCTGCACTTGTTCTTGTCCACGCACATTGGGGGCAGGAATACCCTGATTTGACCCGCACAGGCGCTGCCCGCTCCCACCGATTTTGCCATTAGGCGCGGTGGGATTTTTTGTGTCACGACCGAGGAGGACACCTTGACCACCGAAGCTCGATCCCCCAGCTTGGAAGACATCCACACCTCCAGTCTCGAACTGGCGGAAAACGCTGGCGCCATCATTCCCTTCATGGAGGATGAAATCCAGCGATTCGATGCCGAGGTTGATCGCTTTCGCACCGGCGAACTGGACAACACGGTTTTCACCCCGTTCCGCCTGCGGCAGGGCGTGTACGGGCAGCGTCAAGCCGATGTGCAGATGATCCGGGTCAAATTGCCCGGCGGCATCATCTCCGCCGATATGCTCGACTGCTTCGGGGAAATCTCCGAAAAATACGCCCCCCTTAAAAAGGGCCACATCACCACCCGCGAGAACATCCAGCTCCACCATATCCCCCTGGAGCAGACCTCCGAAGTTCTTCGCAAGTTGGGCGAAGTCGGCCTGTCAACCCGCGAAGCGTGCGGCAACACCGTCCGCAATGTGGTCGGGCCTGCCACCGCCGGCGTCAGCCCCGAAGAGGTTTTTGACCCGACGCCGTATCTCACCGCATATGTCAGATTTGGCGTGCGGCACCCCATAACCCAGAACTTCCCCCGCAAGTTCAAGTCGGCATTCACGGGCAACGATCAGCGCGACGAGGTAGCCGCCGCCATTCAGGACCTGACCTTCGTTTCCCAATACCAGGACGTGGACGGCGAGCGGCGCAAGGGCTTCAAGGTCTATTGCGGCGGCGGGACTTCCATCATGCCCAGGCTGGCCAAACCCCTCTACGAATGGGTATCCGAGGACGATTACCTCCGGGTGGCCCTGGCTGTCTGGACCGTATTCAACAACGCCGACATCCTGCGCAAGAACCGAATGATGGCCCGTCTCAAGGTGTTGATCGACAAGATCGGCCTGGACGAGTTCCGCACTATGGTGGACGCCGAGCTGGCCAACATCGGCCCCATCGACTTCCGCCCCCTGATGGCCGCCGAAGATATCCAGCGCGAAGACCCGCCCGCGCAGCCTGCTTCATCCAACGACAATGACCCCAACCCGGAATACCAGGCATGGCTTAAGTCCAACGTGGAATCGCAGCGGCAGGAAGGCTACCACCTCATCTACATCAAGGCCGTCCGCGGCGACCTTGACCCTGCCCAGTTCCACGGCTTGGCCGACATCGTCCGTAAGTACACCGGTGGCAAGGCCCGAACCACCCAGGAGCAGAACCTCGTTCTGCGCTGGGTTCCCACAGGCTACCTGCGCGACGTGTGGAAAGCGCTCAAGGAACTGGAACTCGCCGAAGCTGGCCACAACCACATCACCAACGTGGTGTCCTGCCCCGGCACGGACAGCTGCAAGCTGGGAATCACCGCGTCAATGGGATTGGCCAAAGCCCTCCGCGATGAAATGTCGAACTGGAACGGCCTCGCCGACGACGCCGGCGTCGGCGACATCAAGATCAAGATGAGCGGATGCCCGAACGGCTGCGGCCTCCATCACATCGCTAACATCGGGTTCCATGGCGCGGCGGTCAAAGGCGTGGACGCGCAGCAGATCCCGTCCTACGAACTGTTCCTGGGCGGCAACTATGGCGACAACCAGGTTGAGGACTCGAGGATCGGCACCCGCGTCCCCAAGGTCAAGGTGCCCGCGAAGCTGGTGCCGTCGGTATTGAAAGACATCGTCACATACTACAAGGACAATCGTAGCGACGGCTCCGAACGGTTCAACGACTTCCTGGACCGGGTAGGCCTGGAAGAGCTTACTTCTGTCGCAGCCCGCGCCCAGGAAATCGGCCACGAAGCCGAGGGCGGCGGCGAGATGTACTTCGACTGGGAGCGCACCAATCAGTACGTACTGGAACGCGGCGAAGGCGAGTGCGCCGTCTAGCGACTCCCACACCATAGCGCGATGGCTTCGGCATCTCTCAACGGAAAAGTGCTGGCCTTCGTCGAGGCTAGAATGCCCGATGAGATGGCCAGCCTCATTCGCCGGCACGGCGGCGTACCCTACGGCGCACCCGTTCTTCAGGAACATCACCTCAAGGATAGCCCGGAAGTTCAGCAGGCAATCACGGACGTTTGCGAAGGTCGGGTTGACACCGCCATCTTCCTGACCGGCGTGGGTGCCAACGCCATGATGGGCATTGCCGAATCAATGGGGCGGCTTGAGGCGTTCGAGGCCGGCCTTCGCGACATCACTGTGGTGGCCCGAAGCCCCAAACCGGGGCGCATCCTGCGCCGGCACAAAATCCCCATTGATGTCATGCCGCCCGAACCCTATACCTCTTCCGACCTGACCGCCGCCATGGTCGGTCTGGACCTAATCGGAAAGCGGGTAATTTTCCAGCGCTACGGCGGCCCGGACTCCGAGCTACCCACGTACTTGAGAGAGCAGGGGGCAAACTACCAGGAACTTACCCTTTATGACTGGGGGCTGCCCGATGACACGAGCCCGGTCGTCAAGTTGATCGACCGCATAGAACGCAGAGAGGTGGATGCCCTAGCGTTCACCAGCCGACCGCAGGTGCCAAACCTCCTGGACATCGCTGCTCAGGCTGGCAGGGAAGAAACACTAAGGCACAGCCTGGCCGGCCCCGTTGCCGTCGCGTCAGTGGGCCCCGTCTGTACACGTAAACTCCTGGAGCACGGAATCGATGTTGACATCGAGCCGGAACACCCCCACATGGGGAACCTGGTTTTGGCAGTCGCCGAATATTTCGGCGAGTAAGGCAACCACAAGAGCTACCCCTACGTCAGTATTTGAATTCCTCCCGCACCGGACTGAATATGTCCAGGGCGATGGCTTTGGTGTCCTGCCCCTTGGCGTAGTGCTCCACGTTCCCCGGGATGATGTACATGTCCCCCGGTTTGAGCACTCTGACCTCACCACCGATACCCATTTCCAACTCGCCCTCTACAATGATTCCCCCTTGCTCATGCGGGTGGGTATGCAACGGTACCAGGGCGCCGGCCTCAACTTCCACCAGCGAAAAGAGCATCTGCGCTCCCCAGAAGGTCCTGGTGCGCGCTCCCTCGGCCAATTCTTTGTATCCGCGTCCTTCCGGATCCAGAAAAAATTTGCTCATCGGGTGTTCTCCTTGTCGGTTCGGGTCAGTCAAACCCCAACCTCTTTTCTTTCAGACTGGTGAAACGTCCGCCTTGTCCTATCACCAAATGGTCGAGTAGTTCAATATCCATGAGCTTTCCGGCGGCGATCAGATCTCGCGTAATCGCCACGTCCTCCGGGCTCGGCGTCGGATCTCCCGACGGGTGATTATGCACCACAATGATCGATGGAGCATTTTCGCGGACTGCCGGACGCAACACTTCGGCCGGGCGTACCGCGCTGCTGTTCACCGTACCAATATAAACCTCACGCTTGGCTACAACCTGATTGCGTGTATTCAGCAACAATACAACCAGATGCTCTTGCGCCAGCAGCGACATCTCCGCCGCCACCAGGTTCGCGGCGTCCTGCGGGCAGGAGATCTGCGCTCTTTCCTCCGGCGCCAGCGATGCGATACGCCGGCCCAACTCCAGGGCCGCCAGAATCTCACACGTTTTGGCGTCGCTCAAACCACGCTGTCCGCTGAGTTCACCGTAGCCGACCCGTGCCAGCCCTCCCAACCCCTCAAACTCCGCCAGCACCCGCGTCGCCACGCTGATGGCGTTTTCCCCGGCGATGCCGGTCCGGAGCAGAATCGCAACTAGTTCGGCGTTGTTCAGGTAGCGCGAACCGTGCTCCCGCAGTCGTTCCCGTGGGCGTTCCTGCGCCGGCAGTTGTCTGATGGTGGGCTGGTACGAAGGACGCTTCAGGCAGCGGGGCGCCGGTTTTGCGTCGGAGGAACCAATCGGCTCGGCATTATCGGGAGTCTCGGGAATTTCTGCTGAGACCCCGGCGATGACTTCCTCAAGATAGGCACGGAAATCATCCAGCGCAGCGGCTTCGGCGGGCGATCCGGCAATGACCATCATCCTCTCCGGCACAATATAGTGTCGCCGGCCAGTCTAAAGTGATTGCCGTAGATTGCGCTACGGCGCGCTGTCATCAATTTACCGGCTCGGCAGAAATTCGTGGGCGTCCAGGTCATCGATGGCGGTCAAGGTGCGAGTCAAGAATACTTCCGCCAGTTGACGGCTGCGGTCGCTGGAGAAATCGAGCTGACCGCCGGCGACAATCGGAGTCAGGAGACAACCCAGCATGACCTGGCGATAGCTACGCCAGCATTCCTCGAGCGTGAAGTCTTCCACCCCGGTACTGTGAAGGACTTGGTGATACTCGGACAGGATCTCCCGCTCAATCTCCCGGCGAACTTCGGGAGCCACGCTGGAGGACAGGAAATAGGCCACGTCGTACAGTCCAGTCGATATGCCGCAAACCTGCCAGTCAACGACGGCAAATTCATCGTTGCCGACGGCTCCGAAGAACATGTTGTCCAGCCGGAAATCGCCGTGGGAAAATGTTCTCGGCCCGGCGGCTACGGCGTCCAGGTACTCAACAATACTTCGCCCATACTCTTCGGCGAGCGACCGCATCCGGTCCGGGAAAAGGTGCCCGAAACGGTTGAGAGCAGACGGCAGGCTGGCCTGATATACCGCACGAACCACCGGACGGCGTTCCGGGTTCGCGGACTCATGGAAACCCGATATGGGCGGTTCGTCCACCTTGTTCCAGAAGCGTCCGTGCAGGCGGGCCGCCGCCCGGACGGCGGTTTTGGCCTGCTCTGCGCTGGCTCCGTCGAGCTGATCCACCCACGCCATCTCGCGAAAATCTTCCAACACCAACACAAAGCGGTGGCTACTGTCATCGAAGTCGCCATACAGCAGGGCCGGCGATCGGACCGGAATGTGGGGCGCGACGTGGCGATAACAGGCATACTCCCGGTAGTACAACCCCAGCGTTCGGGCAGTCTGCACCGTTTCCGAGTGTGAGCTGGGTAGCTTGACTATGACGGTTTCCGGGCCGCCGGAGTCCACATCTCTGTAAGACAGATGGCAGCGCAGGATTTTCCCGACCAGACCAAGCCCGGCGCCGATGTCGTCAGTTGCGACATCACGTATCTCAGGGGTGGCGGACACGCCCCCTGAAGACAACGCCTGCTGTATCCAGCCGGCCGTGATTGCGTCTTCGTTTTCGGGGATGGGGAGTTCTTTGGGCACGATGCGCGGTCCGTAAGTAGAAGCGGGTAGGGGCGAATAATCATTCGCCCCTACATAGGTCACCCACAATCCTGAAGAGATTGCAATCCGCCTGAGCCGGGCCCTAGCAATAGCGGGTGCTAGTCAAAGCGGAACTTGGAGAAAGTACCCTCTTCCTTGGTAATGAATTCCAGCAGCGCAGGGCGTCCGTCGGCATTGGCCTGCATCGCGCGTTGCATGGCCGGCTTGATCTCGTCCGGGGTGTGGATCTGCTCTGCGTATGCACCCAGAGCAACCGCCACCTGGTAGAAATCACCGCTGAGGTCTTTGAGACCGTAACGCTCGACGGCGGTAGGGATGCGGCTGTCAGGATAGATGGCCATGGTGGAGTTGTTCATCACCACCGTGGTGATCGGAATGTTGGCACGAACCGCGGTTTCCACGTCCAGGCCCACCATGCCAAACGCGGCGTCTCCCATAAAGTTGATGACCATCTTTTCAGGAGCCGCCATCTTGGCGCCCATCGCCAGACCCAGGCTGTACCCCAACTGCGTGGACTTGCCCCATCCGATGAAACTGCGCGGCGCACGGGCTTCCCAGAACGGCGACACCTGTTCGCGCGGGCTCCCGGATTCGTGGGTGACGATCGTGTTGTCCAGGTCAACGGTGTGCATTATGTCCCATACCACTCGGTACGGGTTCAGCGGCACCTCGTCGCTGTTGAGCCGGGGCAACCACTCGGCCATCCACGCCTCCCTGCTGGCGGTGATTTCGTCGGCAAGTTCCTGGTTCGGGGCGCGTTGCTGCGCCCCCTGCGCCTTCAACTCGTCGATGAATTGACGCAGTGCCAGCTTGGCATCCCCGAGGATGGGATACTGAGTGCGGTAGTCTTTGTTTATGTCACCATCGCCATTGGTGAGATGGATCAGCGTTTTACCGGCGGGAATAGGGACAGTAAAGCTGCTCTTGGTGAAGCTGACGCCCACGCCGAAAACAACGTCGCAGTTGGTGAGGAACCGATGCACCGGCCCGGTCTGGCTGGACCCGCCGACTCCGAGAGACAGGGGATGATTTTCCGGGAAGGCACTCTTGCCTTCTAGGGTAGTCAGTACCGGGATTTGCAGGAACTCAGCCAGTTCGAGCAACTCGTCGGTGGCCTCGGCGTACATTACTCCCTGGCCCGCCATGATTACCGGACGCTGCGCCGACAAGAATCCCCGCGCCGCGCGGGTAACCGCCGCCGGATCAGCCGCGACTCGCATCTGAACGGGCGGGATATAGTCAAAGTCTTCTTCGCTGATCTGATCGGACACCAGGTCGGACGGAATTTCCAGCAGCACCGGCCCCGGCTTGCCGGAGCGGAGCTTGGTGAACGCCTGCCGGAACAGTTCGGGCACGCGGTCTGCGAAGTTCACGTGGGCAGCCCACTTGGTGATGGAGTCGTAAGCCTGCACCGGGTGGAAGTTGGGCTCGACACCAAGACGATTCCGGGCCACGCCGGCCGGCAGGACCAGAATGGGCACCGAGTCAGCATACGCCTGGGCAACCCCTCCGAATGCGTTCTCTGCGCCCGGACCGTTCTGGGCCAGGAAAATTCCGGTCTTCTTGCCGTTGGTGATGCGGGAGAATCCGTCGGCCATGTGTACGCCGGTGCGCTCCTGACGGCAAACTACCGGCCGGATGCCGGCAATGGCGGCGGCTTCAATGAGGGGATTGGACGGCATGACTGCGATCCAGTCGACACCCTCCATCTTCAATACGTTGGCTACAGCGGTAACTCCGTCCACGGTTTGGTTCCTCCAAGATCAGATTTTACTGGGATACGCAGGATGAAACAGAGAGGAGATTTAAGGGATTTCGGCAAGAAATGCGTCTAAAGCATGGTTGAATTCTTCGGGCTTTTCCACCATCGGAAAGTGCCCAGCATCCTTCATCTTGATGAGCTGTGAACCCGGCACGGCGCGGTGAATTTCTTCTTCGTAGTCCCCGGTAGCCAGCGGGTCGTCCACTCCTTGAATCAGCAGTAGCGGCCTATCTAGTTGATGGATCCTGTCGCGGACGTCAAAGCGGTCTATGACCACCAGGTCCCGATACTGCGCTGCGGGGCCTACCTCGCGATGCCTCTGCAACAACTCTGCCCGCAAATCCGGTTCGATGAAGTGCATGACGCGGTCCATCATCCTCAGCCACTTCTGGTACGTTTCTTCGTCTTCGGCGGCGTCAACGCGGAACTGCAAGTCCTCGGGGCGCCTCTGTTTCGGTCGCATGGCAATCGTCATTAAGACCAGAGCCTTTACTTCTCCGGGATAGTCAAGGGCGTACTGCAACGCGATGCAAGCACCCAGCGTAAACCCGCTCAACACCAGGTCGTGGTCGTGCCCTTTGGCATGGAGCCACCCCCGCAGCCAGTCGGTGTACCGCTCCACACTGCTGCAGGGAGTCCCATCAAGGTGTCCAGGCAAATGAGGGGCCAGACTGCCCGGAAAGTGCGCCAACTGGTTAACGTAGGAATCAGCGCATCCCCCAGCGCCGGGGCCGTGAATGAAAACCAGTTGCGTCATCATAACCTCGCCGGCGTAAGGGCTGCGGGCATTCTAGGGGTGCCGGAGAATGGGGTCAAGGCGCGCGCCTCTGGGCGATTCAAGCCCCCGACCATTCTGTGGCGCGATCCGGAGTGATCTTGATTACGGGACTGTTTTCCAGATCCATCTGCCGATACTGGTGGTATTTGTTACGCAGCAATGAGATCGCCACAGCTTGTTCCGGGCACGGTTCAAGCAGTTCGGCGCTGCCCTGAACCAGCAGATACCAAAGCCTCGACCAATCGGACTCGTAGTGGTCTATCGCCAGTGATACGCGGGGGTTGGCCAAGATGTTCCGGACTCGCCGCAGGCTTTTCAAATCGGCGCTTTTAGGTTTGGCGTCAAGCACGGAATAGATAATCCCGCCATCGCAGGCGAAGCAGAATGGGATGACGTGGGGCCGTCCCGCTTTATCGGCGGTGGCCAGATGACCCACCGGGGTTTGATTCAGCAGTTCAATTTGCCGGTCGCTGAGGACTGCGCCATCACGTTCGCCTGCCATATCAGACCCGCAGTTGGTTGATTGTAGAGGGTATGTGTCGCAGCAGGTCGCTCGCCACGACGCCCGCGCTGCCCATACTGTTCCGTGCTACCTCGCCAGCCGTTCCGTGCAAGTAGCCGCCCAGCAGGGTCGCGTCGTATGGGTCCAAACCCTGCGCCATCAGGCCGCCGATAATGCCGGTCAAAACGTCTCCGGTTCCGCCCGCCGCCAGCGCAGGATTAGCGAAAGGCAGGATGCATTGCCGGCCGTCGGGGGATGCGACGATGCTGTGGGCTCCCTTCAACAGCACCGTTTGGCCCCATTCCACCGCCGAGTTGCCGGCAATCCCAAGGCGGTCTGCCTGCACGCCGGCGGTAGGTTGCCAGGTCAGCGTAGCCATTTCGCCGGGGTGTGGTGTCAACACCGCGGAGCAGCACAGGCGGGCCGGCCAAGATTCGCAGCGGGCGAGGCTATTCAACCCGTCGGCGTCAATCACCGCCGGCGGCATCGGCAAGTCGGCGTCGGCCAATAGCAGCCGCTCCACGAACGCCGATGTTCCAGCCGACAAGCCCAGGCCACAACCTACCGCCAATGCCGAGTAACCGCCTAGACGTTCTCTGATTAGCCCCGCTGCCGTCGGGTCAATACGCCCATCGGTGTCGTCGGGCAGGGGTAAATGTATGGCTTCGGTCAATTTTGATGCAGCAATCGGGTACACGGATTCCGGGGTCGCCAGCGTAACTAGGCCCGCGCCGACCCGGTGCGCCGCCATGGCGGCCAGAACCGATGCGCCGACGAAGTTCCGGGAACCGGCGACGATCAACAGGTGTCCGTAAGTACCTTTATGTGAATCCAGCGGGCGGGCGGGCAGCAAAGCAGCGGCTGCC
The DNA here is from genome assembly GCA_965207025.1 of Dehalococcoidia bacterium. Classification (GTDB taxonomy): domain Bacteria; phylum Chloroflexota; class Dehalococcoidia; order Lucifugimonadales; family UBA3495; genus Bin87. The sequence continues at coordinate 1,564,419 of OZ242258.1, forward strand.
AAATCGGACATCCACTCGACCGGCAAGTCAATGCCGTCAAGGGCTCCGGACGGCAATCCAACGCCCAAGACCACCATCCGGCCAGCGTAGCCAGCTCCGGGGAAGTTGGCAACCCCGAACTTTGGGTAGCACAAGGCCAGCGTTACGTCGGCAACCATCGTGTTCTCGTCCGCTGCTCCGGTGTCCGGATTCACTCCCGTAGGCAGGTCTATTGCAACTACCGCAAGGCCGGGCCGTTCTTGGCGATGACGATTGACCATGGCCGACACGCCGGCAACCACTCCATTCAGAGGCCGGTAGCGCCCCGCTCCCAGGATGGCGTCTACCACTACTTGACAACTTGCCAGCAATTCGCCCAACCTGGATAAGTCGGCGTCATCAGCCGCGTCCAGTACCTCCACATCGTAGCGCAGCGCGTCGGTCATTTTGGGATCGTGGCCGGGGCGGCCCCGGACGACGTAGCAGCAAACCTCCGCGCCCCAACGCCGGAGATGCCGCGCGATCACCAGGCCGTCCGCGCCGTTGTTGCCCGGTCCAATCAACAGAAGGGTTTTGCGACCCGCCGTGCCGCCCATGTGCCGGCGCACCTGCTGCGCGCAGGCCAGCCCGGCATTTTCCATCAAGGTGTCTTTGCTTACGCCGGCCCGTTCCGATGCGTCTTCCAGCGCCTGCATCTGGCCAACGGTCACGACTTTGACAGTCATATTTCAGTCGGCGCGCGGGGCCGTGTCATCGCCCCACAGGACGGCTGCGGCCGCCTGACCAGATTCTTCGGTGTCGGGCCGGGAGGCGACGGCGACTACCATCGCGTAACCACGGGAGTGCGACAGGCTGATTGCGATTTCGGTTACGCCGAGGCGTTTTGCCCGGCGCAAGGCGCGCCCATGCAGCCGGGGACTGGGCGCACCACTGGGCGCGCGTATCACTTCCACGTCCCGCCAACCCACGCCACGGAATCCGGTGCCCAGCGATTTCATCACCGCTTCCTTGGCCGCGAACCGAGCGGCCAGGTTGGGCGCGCGGCCACGGCAGTAGGCGATCTCGGCGGGAGTGAACACACGCCTCAGAAACCGGTCGCCATAACGCTCGAGTACGCTGGCGACTCGCTCGATTTCGATGAAATCTACTCCGGTAGTGAGCATTTTTTACATCGATGGATAGGATTTTGGCCGAATGTGGCTATGGATTCCCGCTTTCGCGGGAATGACGGGGGAAGGCGGGAATGATGGAGATGTTACTCGCCGGTGTGACCGTCTATGCTCAGATCGCGCAGGATGTGGGACACAGAATAGCGCCGGTTCAGCACGTAGAAATGAATGCCGGGGACACCGTTGGCCCAGAGGTCTTCAGCCTGACGCTTAGCGTGTTCGATTCCGATTTCGCGGACGGCACGGTTATCGTCGGAGAACCGCTCCAGGCGCTCGTCCAATTCGGCAGGAATGGTTGCGCCGCAAAGCGAGGTGAACCTCCGAATCTGGGGAGTGCTGAGGATGGGGAGCACGCCGGGGATCACGGGCACCGTGATTCCGGCGGCAGCAGCGCGCTCCTGGAAGCGGTAGAAGTAATCGTTGTCGTAAAACAGCTGGGTAATCAGAAAGTCTGCGCCTAAGTCCTGCTTCATGCAAGCGTATCTGATGTCCGTGTCCAGATTCTCTGATTCGGTGTGGCCTTCCGGATAGCAGGCTCCCGCGATGCCAAAATCGAAATTGTCCCTGATGTGGGTGATCAAATCAGTGGCGTGGGGAAATTCATCGACTCCTGGCTCGGTCCCGTTGCTGTCCGCAGGCCGGTCGCCTCGCAGGGCGATGACGTTTTCGATTCCCGCCCCTTGCAGTCTCTCCAGAACGCCGTGGACTTCGCTGCGAGTTTGGGCCACACAGGTAAGGTGTGCCATCACCTCAAGCTCGGTCTCAGCCTTGAGCCGCATGGTGATTTCTTCGGTGAAGGCGCGAGTGCCGCCGCCGGCGCCGTAGGTAACCGATACGAAATCGGGGTTGAATTCCTGCAATCCTTTGACTACATCGATGACGCCCGCAACTCCGTCGGCTTCCCGTGGCGGAAAGAACTCGAAAGAGACGGTGCGTCGTTGGTTCAGTAATTCCTTAATCTTCAAATTGTCATCCTATTGTGGTGTAGATTGATTCAAAATTCCGGCTGGCGCTTCTCCTTAAAGGCGGTGATACCTTCTCTCGGATGGGGAGACGTTCCAAAAAGGTGAGTGAATGTTGCCCCTTCCAGCGCGACACCGTCCCGAAGAGGAACGTCCTGGCTGGAGCGAGCAAGAGACTTCATGAGCGCGAGGCCAGTGCGACTCTTGGTTCGCAAGCCTGCGAGGATACTTTCCAATTCCTCATCCAGCGATTCCGGCGGTGCGCAGCGCAGGGCAAGTCCCCATTCGACCGCCTCGGAGCCCGAGAGCCAGCGGCCGGTGGTGAGTAGTTCCATGGCGCGGGGCATTCCGACACGGCGCGGCAGACGCTGGGTCGAGCCGCCGCCGGGTATCAGTCCGAAATTGGCGTGCTGGTCGCCAATGCGGGCGTCTTCGGCAACGATTGCCATGTCGCAGGCCATCATCAGCTCCATTCCTCCGGCCAGGGCGTAGCCATGCACGACCGCCAGCGTGGGTATGGGCAACTCTTCCAGACTGAATAGCGCGGCGTTCAGGTCGCGCACGTAGTCTGGAAGCAGGGCCAAGTCGTCAAATACCTGGTCGAAGTATAGTAGGTCGGCTCCAGCGCAGAATCCCCGTCCTTCTCCTCGCACAACCAACGCTTTGAGTGTTTGGTCTTCGGATATTTCTTTGGTGGCCCGCGAGAATTCGCGAAGCAACTCAAGACTCAGCGCATTCAGCGCGTCGGGTCGATTCAATCGAATCGTTGCAACTCTATCGTTCCGTGCCAGTGTAATGTTGCTATACTGCATCCAGTACTCCATTCGCTACGAGCATGGTAGCGTGCCCGCGCTCAATACTATACCAGACCTTGAATTGGCTGGTTGACGCCCAAGCTACAAGCAGCCCGCCTGAAGCTGCACGTTCATCGGAGAGGCCCATGCAAGACAGTTTCCGCAACTTCAGCTGGATTTTACACGGCTCACTGGCCGGCTCGATGGGCCCAACGGACCGTCGGCATCTGATCTACTTTGAAAGGCATGACATCACGGCCATAGTGCGTATGGAAGAGAACACAATCTCAGGCGAGCCCTGGGGTTTTACGGAACTCTTCGAGCCTGTGCCCGATTTCGAAGCACCCACTATGGAGCAAATCGACCGGATTGTGAACTTCGTCGAGCAGCAGATCGAGACCTGGGAGCGCCCCACGGTGGTAACCTGCGCCGCCGGCATCGGGCGCACCGGTACGATTCTGGCTTCCTATCTGGTGAACACAGGATATGATCCCGAGGAAGCCATCACATACATTCGACAACTGCGGCCGGGATCCATACAGACGCCCGACCAGGAAAATGCGGTGAGGGAATACGCAAAATATGTTCAGGAACGAAACGCCAATAGGCCCCGGCGTTACCGTTAGGTAAACGATAAGGGGCTGACTCGCAGACGAGGCCAACCCCCAACGGATCGTTCGGTTCTGCCGGGTTTCAGGCAATCATGAGCTCCTGGGCATCACCGCCCATCGGACGGACTGGCAGCGAATCGTCGGACGTCAATGCCAATGTCGCCGGCTGGATTTCCCGGCTGCACTGTAGGCACTGCAAGTAGGCTCCGTAGATGTCGCGAATCTTGCGCACGTTGCCGCCGCAGTGTGGGCACGCGCGCAGTTCTGCGCGGCGGCGACGCGCGCCCTGGGAAAACCGTTCGATGCTGACTTTGCTCTCCATCATGGGTCTCCTTACTTGATGGTGAATGCTGAAAGCGTTTGGTCAGATGGTCGTCATTATCGGGTTTCGTTCTAAGGTTGATTGGTCAAGCTGCGGTTAAATTGAAACGGCCTCGGAGACAAGTCCGAGGCCGCTGCCTGCGGGTTGTCTGTTGGTGGATGATGGTCACACCATCACTGGCTCTTTATGTTCGGTGGGATTGGTCGGTGCGTCGATGGTAGCGGGCGGTACTGCAGCCGTGGTCGGTCGGCGGAATTCGCGTCCACATTGGGCGCACTGGTGATAAACTCCGAATGTGTCCCTCATCCGGCAAATGTCGCCGCCGCATCGCGGGCATGCCTTGCGCAATAGGGACTTGCGGGTAATGGTCTGCGTTTGCATTTTCCTCATTCCTGATAGGTTGCTGATACCGCTGTTTCGCGCCGCTGGCTCCAACAGTGATTTCATTTTACCGCCACTGTATTACCGGAGTATTACGGCAATACCAGCAAAAGCGCGGGAATCAGCATATCATCTTACGTATTTCGTAACAAGGGGGTTTAATGACGAATTTCACGAATCCGATGAACATACCCAACGAAGTCCTCCTGGCCGTGTATCGAGAAGCCCGCGCGGCGTTCCCGGCGGAGTGTTGCGGTTGGCTGACCGGCCCAGCGGACGGCGACGGTGTGGACACCATCAGGCCGGCGGAAAACGCTCAGGATGCCGATGCACTGATTCCGGTAGCGGGCAGAACCAGCGAGCGGGCCTACTCTTTCAATTTCGATGACGTTCGCTCCCTTGATGAAAGTTTCACGTCGGCGGCGCCGGCTAGAATCATCTACCATTCACACCCCAACGGCCAGGCGTATTTTTCCGAAACCGACCGTGAAGTGGCTACGCAGCCGCCGGGGTGGGGCGAGGGACCGGTATTCCCGGTGCAGCAGCTGGTCGTGGGGATTGATGCTGAACGGGTGGTAGAGGCCGCGCTGTTTGGTTGGGACGACGACACCCGGGGATTCGTAGAGCTGGCCCGGTATGAGGGAGGGCAAGTTTGACCTAGGCAGTCGGCGTGCCCAGCATGGCGACCCAGACTGCTCCGACGATGTAGGCACCGGCCATCAGGGCCAATCCGCCCAGCAGCAACGGTTGGGGCAGGCGGTTTCTCCCCCACAACAGCAATCCGCCGAACAAAATCAGGCAGAGGGCGAAAATTCCGGCCACAAAGTGCTCAGGTTCGGGGTGATTCAACACGATGCCCTTGCGGTAGAAGGGATCGGCGAAGGACAGGATAGTCACGTTGAAAACGCAACTGCCGTACAAACCAGCCACCCCGAGGTCGGCAGCGCCCATCCGGGCCGCTGCGACGGTGGCAGAGGCTTCCGGCATCGTGGTCACGATGGATACGGCCAAGATGCCGAGGACGCCGGAAGAGATGCCGGTCAAATCCGCAACCCGGTCCACGCTCTGGGCCAGGAACACTCCGGCGATGATGACGCCGATGGAGACCAAGCTGAACATGACCCACGCCTTGCTCAGCGTCATGCCCGGATCTCCCGCTTCCTCATCGTCTCCCACGGCCGGACGCCGCCGGTACACAATCCACATTCCGGCGACATAGACAACGAGCAGTATGATGGACGACAAGCCGATTTGCCAGACGTTGACCCCGTTCTTGACACCAGCGAACAGCACAGCCAATCCGGTCAAAATAGCGGCCAGCACTATGAGGTATCCCTGTTCCGGGGCAACGCGCTGCAAGAACCGTTTGCCGCCAAACACCAGGGCAACCATGGCCATTGTGAACATGTTAATCATGTTGGCGCCCACAACGTTGCCCAGAGCCAGTTGAGGGTTGTCGATCTGCACCGCCGTGATGTTGTTGGAAAGCTCAGGCAGCGACGTAGCCAGAGCGACCAGAATGCTTCCGACAAACAGGCGACCCCAGCCGGTCAAGGATGCCAGGGCATCACCATATTTCGCCAGCTGGACGCCGAGGAATACGACTGCGACGGCACTGGCAAGGAAAACGATGATGGCAACGGTGAGGCCGACGCTGCCCAACAGGTTGAACATTGCGCTCTCTCGTATGGACGCTGGATTCCCGCTTTCGCGGGAATGACGGGGTATGAAGCGGGAATGACGGGAGGTGAACGGGATCGACGGTGTATGAAGCGGGAATGACGGGCAATTACCCTGCTAGCCGATGGCCTGGGCAATTAAATCGCCCATGGCTACGGTGCCGGTAGCCGTTTCGCTGGAAGTGGCGATATCGGCAGTGCGATAGCCATTCTCCAGAACGGTTTGCACCGCCCGGTCGATGGCCGCTGCCTCTTCGGTTAGACCGAGAGAATACCGCAGCATCATGGCAGCGCTGAGGATGGACCCGCAGGGGTTGGCGATACCCTGGCCGGCGATGTCGGGCGCCGTGCCGTGGATCGGCTCGTAGAATCCCGGCGTAGTGGCTCCGGCCTGGGGCACTCCGGAGAGGCTGGCAGAAGGGAGTAGGCCCATCGACGCCGCCAGGATCGCCGCTTCGTCGGTCAGGATGTCGCCAAAGGTATTCTCGGCTACGATCACGTCATAGGATGCGGGGCGCAGCACGATTTGCATGGCGCAAGCGTCAACCAGCGCGTGTTCCAGCTCGATGTCGGGGTAGTCCGCGGCCAGCCGGGTCGCGGTGGCACGCCAGAGACGAGAAGTCTCCAGCACGTTGGCCTTGTCCACCGAGGTCAGCTTTTTCCGCCGGCCGCGAGCGAGTTCAAAACCCACTCGAAGCACGCGCTCGATCTCGGATTCGGAGTATCGCATAGTATCGACGCCGACGATGCCCTGTGGTGTTTCGGTGCGGCCCTTGGGCTGGGCGTAGTACAGGCCACCGGTGAGTTCCCTAACCACCACCATATCCACGTCTTCCAGGACGTGAGGCTTGAGGACGCTGGATTCCGTGAGCTCCGGATACACTTTCACAGGTCGAATGTTGGCGAAGACATTGAGATGGGCGCGAAGGGCCAGAAGCCCGTCTTCAGGACGAGTGGGGGCCGACGGGTCATCCCATTTGGGCCCTCCAACAGCCCCGAACAGAACCGCGTCGGCGCCAGTAGCCAAGTCCCTGACTGGGTCGGTGAGGGGAGTTCCGTGACGGTCGATGGATATACCGCCCACGTCGCCGTACTCCAAGGTAAAAGTGTGCCCAAAGGCACGCCCCACGGATTCCAGGGCTTTGACACCCTCCGCGGTAACTTCGGGACCGATGCCGTCGCCGCCAAGAACGGCGATGTTGAAATCCATAGAAATTCGCTCCTGGCCGCCAGCCCGATCATGGAAAAATAAGCGGCTGGCACGAGCCGACGGGTAGTATAGCCTACGGGTTGACGGGTATCAAACGGCAACGTGGAATGCTAAAGCCGAAACTCTGGGCCTTTCGGTTATCGGTCTAAACCGGCAAAGGCGGGGGACTATCGGGCTGAGGCGGGGAGTTCCCAGCGGAGAAGGTCGCGGTAGCGGTCGTTCCAGGCCCAGGGCAACAGGTTGAGCACGATGGCGTTGGGTACGGGGACTTCGCCTTTCCGTCGGGCGTCGTCGAGACGGCGATGAAGATTGGCGAAGGTGGTGAGGCGGAAGCCGGCGTCGGCGATGCGTCGGATGACGTCCGACGGCTCCGGGGGCTCGTCGGGAGTCCAGTCGTCGGTGATGGCTTCGGCGATGCGGCGGAGCTTGATGATGGCGAGTTCGCGAGCGAACTTGCGTTTGAGGGCGTCGATGCGGCGGCGGAGTTGGGAGATGGTCATGGGAATACCTCTGACGGGGGAATATTTACAGGGATGAATGGGATTGGGGATGGGATGGGATGGTGAGGCCCCGCATCAAGTACGGGGTGACCCCGTGTCAGGCACGAGGCAGGCTGTTATATTGGCGGAAACCCGCTCATTTCCGGTCATTTCCGGTCATTTTGAGTAGGGCGAGGGGCAGGTTGGTGGGGTTGAATGGGGGTGGATTAGGCGGGTGTTGGGGGCGATTACAGGGGTTTTGGCGGCCAGGTGGGAGGGTTTGAGGGAGCGGCGTTTGGAGTTGGTTCGCGATTGGTAGAATCAGGATTATCGACATTAGAGGATTCTCAGGATGGGGGGCCGGTTATTTGAGTTGAGCGACGGGCTGTAGCTGGGCGGTCGGATAGTCATTGGATAGTTAAATGGTAAGGATGGATGGAGAGTAGGGGCAAGGGGGAAGTGTCACGAGATTGCCACCCCCGCATCAAGTGCGGGGTCGCAATGACACACTCGACAATCGAATGGCCCTGCTTAAAACCCACTTTCGTTGACAGACCCGGCGGCAAACTTTAAACTGCGTGTATCAGCCAGACTCATGCTGGCGCATTTTCGTGTGCCATTCAAGGAGGCCTTCGCAAGATGACCACCACCAATACCAGTCGGTCGCTCGTAGTGATCCAATTAGCTGGCGCGAACGACCCGCTGAATACCGTAATTCCTTACACGGACGGAAATTATTACGATTTTCGCCCCAACGTCGGGATACCCAAAGACCAGGTGATTCCCATCGACGGACGCTTGGCTTTCAATCCCAACATGGCGCCCATCAAGGCCCTTTGGGATGAAGGCAAAGTAGCCATTGTGAACGGCATCGGATACCCCAACCCGAATCGTTCGCACTTCCGCAGCATGGACATCTGGCACACCTGCGAACCTGAAAAGATTGCCACGGAGGGTTGGCTGGGGCGCGTAATCCGCGACCTCGACCCGCAGGGCCAGAACGTGATTACCGGCGTGAATTTCGGGCGCGGCCTGCCCAGGTCCATGGGCGCGCCGGGCGTGCCGGTTGCCTCGGTGGGCAATCTGGAAACCTACGGGCTATTCCCTGATGTTGAGGAAGAGCGCATCCGCGGCCTTTGCCTTGACGCTTTCGGAAAGATGTACGGCGGCACGATCCAGGACGCCGTCATGGACTACCTGGGCCAAACCGGCCGCGACGCGCTGAAGGGCGCGGACATCCTTCGCACCGCTCCCGAGAGCTATTCGTCCACCGTTGAATACGCGGACAATCCCATTGCTCAGGCCCTGAAGAATGCCGCACAGGTGATGACGGCGGAGCTGGGCACCCGCATCTACTACACCCAGCATGGCAGTTTCGATACCCACGGCGACGAGGTGAAAGTTCACGGCGGCCTGTGGAATCAAGTTTCCGGAGCAGTCAGCGACTTCATGGCCGACCTGGAAGAGCACGGCAAGGCCGACGATGCGATTGTACTGATCTGGACTGAGTTCGGCCGGCGAATCCGCGACAACGGTTCCGGGACGGACCATGGCTCCGGCGGGACCGCATTCATCATCGGCAACCAGATCAACGGCGGTTTCTACGGCGAATACCCGTCCCTGGCCGAGAAGGACCAGTTGGACGGCGACTTGCACTTCAACAACGACTTCCGTTCCACCTACTCGACGATTGCCGACCAGTGGCTCGGCCTGGACGCCGCGCCCATTGTCAACGGACAGTTCGAGCAGTGGGACTTCATCCGCAGCTAGACGGATGCGATTGGCTCGCAGGGGCGAGTAATTATTCGCCCCTACCGGTGGCCACATCATCAACAGAACGCAAATAAGGAGGCAATTATGAGCAGTGCCGACGTTGCCTTGATGGCTCACCTGATGCGGCGGGCCGGATTCGGCGCCAGCCGAGATGAACTGGAACAAAAAGTTGCCCAGGGCTACGAAGCCGTGGTGGAGGAACTTCTACATCCCGGCAACGCCAATGCCATGCCCGATGACGTAATCCGTCGCTACCATTCGGAAATGGGTGAGATGCGCGAGTTGAACAGCGCTGGAGCTTACTGGATGTACCGGATGGTCACCACCGACAACCAGTTGGAGGAAAAACTCGCCCTGTTCTGGCACGGTTTGTTCGCCACCGGATACGCCAAGCTGAACCAGGCGAGCGCGTTGACCAACCAGATCAACACATTCCGTCGGCATGCCCTGGGTTCATTCCGAACCATTCTGGTGGAGCTATCCAAGGACCCGGCCATGATCATCTGGCTGGACAACCACGACAATCACAAGGGCGACATCAACGAGAACTACGGTCGCGAGTTGCTGGAACTCTTTTCCATGGGCATCGGCAACTACACCGAGGATGACGTGAAGGAATGCGCCCGGGCTTTCACCGGATGGACGCTAGGCAACGCCGAGTACATGTCCACCCGCGCCAGCCGCGATTCCATCTGGCCGTACAGCCGTATCAACTGGCACTTCAACTACCGCGAATACGATCACGACGATGGCGAAAAGACCTTCCTGGGCCACACCGGGAATTTCAACGGCGACGACATCATTGACATCATCGTGCAACAGGAAGCCACGGCTCGTTTCATCAGCACTCGCCTGTTCCAATATTTCGCCGCCGACGAAATTGATGAGGCGGGAGAGGCCGTCATTGAAGAGATGATGCGGTCCTACTTCGCTTCGAACTATGAAATCCGCTCGGTCCTGCGCACGCTGTTCAACTCCGACTACTTCAAGTCCGAGGATGCTCGCTTCGCTCGCGTGAAGGGACCTGTGGAATTGGTAGTGGGGGCGGTGAGAATGGCCGGCACTTACCAGCAGCCGACATTTGGCGCTGACCAACTGGCCCGCCAAACCATGTACATGGGCCAGGGCATCTTCCAGCCGCCCAGTGTGGAGGGTTGGCACGAGGGAGCCGAGTGGATTGACAGCGGGGCCCTGGTGGAAAGGGTCAACTTTGTAGGACAGGAACTAGGCGATCCTTCTCATCCTGGCGTCAAATCCATCATTGATCGCCTGGCCCAGCGCGGGAACGGTCTGTTGTCCCCCGAAGAACAGGTGGCAGGGTGCGCCGATCTCATCGGCCCACTGGAACTCTCGGAAGCGACCAGCGCGTCCATCAACGAGTTCGCCAGCCAGCAGGGCAATGCCGACCTGCGTGAAGACACCCGGAGCGACGCAGACGACCAGCGCATCGCCAACCTGCTGCGCCTGCTGACGGCAACGCGAGAGTACCAGTTGGCTTAGCGCAGGAGAGAAATCCAGACGGCACCGGACGATTGTAGGGGCGAATGATGATTCGCCCCTACGCAAAACAGGAGAGGCTGCAATGACTACCGCAACTGCGGTAAGCGCCGGCCCGATGGAGTACGTAAAGACCATCGGCCTCACCACCAATCAGAGCGGTCGGGGTTTTATCAATCCCTACGACTGCTGTTTCACCAACGACGGGCGAATCCTGGTACTCAACCACGCTGACGCGGCCCGCGCGGCGCTAATCCGTATCGGAGTCCTCAATTGGGATGAGGACTACCTCGGCGAGTACAGCAAAGGCACCGGCCGCGGCGAAGGCCAGTGGATGCTGCCCATTGGCATGGCCATCAGCGCCGACCAGCGCGTCCACATCACCGACGAGCAGTTGCATCGAGTTACGGTACTCGATACCAGTGGGGAATTCATCCGTATGTGGGGTGAGCAGGGCGATGCGTCAGGACAGCTCAACGGCCCCTCGGGAATCTCCGTCGCTCCTGACGGCACTGTGTACGTAGCCGAACAGCACAACCACCGGGTTCAGGTTTTTACGTCGGAGGGCGATCCGGTCTCCCAATGGGGTGAGTTTGGAGACGGCCCGGGGCAGTTCAACATGCCTTGGGGCATCGGGCTGGACGCCGACGGCAACGTATTCGTCGCCGACTGGCGCAATGACCGCATCCAGAAATTCACGGCGGACGGACAGCACCTGGCGACCTACGGCTCTTCCGGCGCAAGAGATGGAGAATTCAGCCGGCCATCGGGCGTTTGCATTGATTCAGACGGGTACATCTATGTGTCCGACTGGGGCAACGAGCGGGTGCAACTTTTGGACCCGGCCGGCGACTTCGTCCAAACTCTGCGCGGACAGGCTACCCTGTCCAAGTGGGCCCAGGATTTCATGTCAGTGAACCCCGACGAATACAACACCCGGCAGATTGCCAACCTGGTTCCCGATCTCCCGGATCACCTCGATACCCCTTATCTCATCTCCGCCCAGACCGAACCGTACTTCTGGGGCCCGGTTTCCATCCGATTGGACCCTGAAGGACGCTTGTTCGTGGTGGAAGCCAACCGGCACCGTATCCAGGTGTACCAACGCCGCAAGGACTGATCTAACGTTGGCAAAAACGAATTTGATAGCTGAAATCAGAGCCATCGTTGGCGATGATTATGTGATCGATCACCAGGAAGACCTGCTGGTCTATGAGTATGATGGCTCGGTGGACCGCTCGATGCCCCGAGCGGTTGTTTTGCCGGCGAACACCGATGAGGTAAGCAAGGTGATGGCGGTCGCCTACGAGGCCGGAGTCACGGTTGTTGGTCGAGGCAGTGGCACCGGACTCAGCGGTGGAGCCATCACGCCGCCCGATGGTTTGCAAATCGCGTTTCCCCGAATGAATCGCATCCTTGAAATGGATACGATCAACCAGACTGCGCTGGTGGAGCCGGGGGTGATAAACCTGGACCTGGACAACCACGTCCGCCAGTTCGGTATGAGGTATGCGCCCGACCCGTCCAGCCAACGGGCCTGTAGCCTGGGCGGCAACATAGCGGAGAACGCCGGTGGGCCGCATTGCCTGGCCTACGGCGCGACCACCAACCATGTCATCGGCATGGAGGTGGTGCTTGAGGATGGCGAGGTCGTCTATCTCGGCGGGCAAGCTCGGGAAGCCGCCGGCTATGACCTGCGCGGGGCGTTCGTGGGTTCCGAGGGAACCTTCGGCATCGCCACGAAAATACTGGTGCGGTTGCTGCCCGCGCCGGAATCGGTACGGACCTTTCTGGGGATCTTTCCCGACATAGACTCCGCTTGCACGGCGGTGTCCGCGGTAATCGGGTACGGAATAGTGCCGGCCGCCCTGGAGATGATCGACGCTTTGAGCATCCGAGCCGTCCAGAACGTCACCGATGCAGGCTATCCCAACGATGCGGGCGCGGTGCTGCTGATTGAACTGGAGGGTCTGCGCGAGGAGGTGGAGGAAGTTACTCAGGACGTGGAATCGGCGCTTTGGGATACCGGGGCCGCCGACGTGCGTGTCGCCGAGGACGACGCTGAGCGGGAGCGGTTGTGGGTTGGTCGGAAGACTGCATTCGGCGCGTTCGGCACCATCGCGCCAAACTATTATCTGGTGGACGGCGTCGTACCGCGAACCAGATTGACCCAGATGTTGAGGAAAGTCCACGAAGTCAGCGAACGCTACGGCATCACCATCGCCAATGTCTTTCACGCCGGCGACGGTAACCTTCACCCCTGTATGCTGTTTGACGCTCGCGAGCCGGGGGTCATGGACAACGCAATGGCCGCCGCCGCGGAGCTGATGGAGGAATGCGCGGCGCTCGGCGGCACCCTCAGCGGAGAGCATGGCATCGGGCTGGAAAAGAAGGAGTTCATGCCGCTGGTATATGCCGACGAGGACATGGCGGCCATGCAGAGAGTACGGGAAGCCTTTGCTCCGCAGAATCGCCTGAATCCGGGAAAGATTTTCCCGGATGGAAGTTACTATCGTCCGACGCCCCATCCCGCCGCGCACACTGCCGGCCTCTACGCGTGATGCATGACGGCATCGCCTGATCTCGGTCGGGATATTTCCGCCCAACTCGCGGTCCTTATCGGCCGGAACCGCGTGGTTAGCGATAACCGCGTTACAGACTACTCGATTGGACCCTTTGTTCCTCCGGCAGTCGCGTGCCCGTCGGATGTCGAAGAAGTTTCAGCGGTGTTGGAATGGGCGCACCGCAACGACATCGCGGTTTATCCCACCGGAGGTCGCACGCTCAGCCATTTGGGGAACCGGCCGAGTCGTCCGGGAATTGCGCTGGACATGACCCGGCTGAACCGTATGGTTGATTTTCAGCCGGCTGATCTCACCGTGCGCGTTCAGGCCGGCATGACGGTCAGCGAGCTCGACTCCACGTTGAGCCGGGAAAAAAAGTATGTCCCGCTGGCTCCACCGCTGGCGCATCGGGCCACCATTGGAGGCACGCTGGCGACAGGCATCAGCGGGCCAATGCGCTCTGCCTACGGGTTGCCCAGGGACTGGCTTATAGGGATCAGTGTGGTAGGGGCCGACGGAACCCCCAGCAAAGCCGGGGGGCAGGTCGTCAAAAACGTAACGGGCTATGACCTGAACCGCCTGTACACCGGCTCCCTGGGTACGTTGGCCGTGATCACGGAAGCCACGTTCAAGATTACGCCGGCGCCGACGGCATGGGCGGCGATAACCGCCGCGTTCAAAAACAATTCGGCTGTGGTGGCGGCGTGCCGAAACCTACTGTCGCAGCATTTCGCTCCACAGGGCCTACACGTCCTGAGCTCGGCGGCAGCGCAGCGGCTGGGAGATTCCAGCGTGCCCTCCGGAGGTGGGCCAGTGGCGATCGCTCTGATTGCCGGCAGGCCGGCATCAGTGAAGCGTAGGGTGGAAGATACGGTCTCGGCCTGGCGGGACACTGACGCCACATTCCAAGTCGCCGGGCAAGAAGCCGTCGAACTGGCCGAGACGTTAGCGGACTTTCCGGTCAAGCCGACTGATCCACCATCCGTATGCGTTCGACTGAACACGTCGCCCGACGCTCTGGAGAAACTGTTGACGCTGGATGAGCATGGCATTGGTGGAGAAGAGCCTGGCATTGTGGGCGACGCCGGATTTGGCGGAGGCCGACTGATGTGGTGGGGCAACTTTTCGAGTGAAAACGCGGTTCACGTCGCCGAACGCCTCCGGCAGATTCAATCCACAGCGGCGAGTTTGGGGGGCGACGCCATCGTGGAGACCTGCCCGCAGGCGGCAAAAGAACTGATCGACGTTTGGGGGCCGGCACCGTCGGGGATGGCGATTATGAGTCGCATCAAGCACCAATTTGACCCCAAAGGGCTGCTCAACCCCGGGCGCTTCATCGGAGGACTGTGATGGTCAACGGCGCTAACTCGCAGACGGATGAGGTCCGGCACCTGGGCGGCGGAATCGACGCCGGGCACGGTTTCCCATACGGCCTGCCTTTCGAGGGATCTTTGAACGACGGACCCGGGTTCGTCGGCAGCGACGCGCCGGCGGAAGCCGACCTGTACCGATGCGTCCATTGCGGCCTGTGCCTAAGCGCCTGTCCCACGTATGTTGAGACACGGTTGGAAACGGAGTCTCCCAGGGGGCGAATAGCCCTGATGAAAGCCGTCCACGAGGGTCGGGTTGGGATCAGCGACCGCCTGGTATCCCATTGGGAACTGTGTCTCCAATGCCGGGCCTGTGAGGCGGTATGCCCGTCCGGAGTGCCATACGGCCGACTGATGGAGCACACGCGGGCGCAGGTGCGGGACAGCAATCTGGAAAGTCCTGAACTGAATCGGCTCTCTCGTCTGTTCCTGCGGGCTGCTCTGCCCCACAACGGACGGCTGAGAATCGCGGGCCATCTGATGCGCATGTACCAGAAGTCAGGCTTGCAAGGGTTGGTACGACGTACCAGCCTCCTGAAAGCTCTCCCCGGCGGGCTTGACGAAATGGAAGCCCAGATGCCCGTGATGGGCGATCAGTTTTTCACCCCGAGTGGCCAGGTCCATCCGGCCAAGGGCGAACGTCGGATGACCGTGGGGTTGCTGTCCGGCTGCGTCATGCCGATGATGCAGGGCGAAGCGATGCGGGCGACGGTACGGGTGTTGCAGCGCAACGGTTGCGACGTGGTGATTCCGGCTGGGCAAGGTTGCTGCGGCGCGCTCAACCTGCACGCCGGCGACCTGGAGCTGGGGCGGCAGTTAGCGCGGCGGAACATAGACGCTTTCCGCGCCGCCGGCGTTGAGGCGATCATTACCGCCTCGGCCGGCTGCGGTTCCTCCATGAAAGAATATGGCGACCTGCTGCGGGAGGATTCGGATTACGCGGACATGGCCCACGAGTTCGCGGACAGTACGCAGGACATTTCCGAGTTTCTGGCCGGCCGGCCCGTAGATCCGCCCCGAGCTGAACTGCCCTGGCGGGTCACCATGCAGGACCCTTGCCACCTGGCTCACGCACAACGGATCACCGAGGCACCCCGCCAAGTACTACGCAGTATCCCAGGTCTGCACCTGAGCGAGATGGCCGAATCGTCGCTGTGCTGCGGGTCCGCGGGATTCTACTCGCTGCTGCAGCGGGACATGTCTCAGCGGCTGCAAAGGCGCAAGATAGGAAACGCGCTCGCAACCGAAGCAGAAGTGATCGCCTCCGCCAACCCCGGCTGCATGGCGCAATTGGAGCAGGGGTTGCGAAACGCCGGATCCGACGTGCGGGTGATGCACGTGGTGGAAATACTCGACGCCGCGTACAGAATCGAAGGCTGATCTAATTCGATTTGCCGTTGTTGGCAAAACTCCGCTGGGCGGCTGCTACGCTAGCCCCAAATGCAACCTCATAACCAACGTCGGCCAGGATCATTTCGAGGGCCGACAGGACGGACAGTACGTTGCTCTCCCTGGCGCCTTCGCCCATCATGCCGATACGCCAAACTCGGTTACGAAACTCGCCAAGACCGCCGCTGACCTCGATGTTGAAGTCGTTGAGCAGTCGGCCACGCACCGCGGCCTCGTCAATGCCCTCCGGGGACTTGACGACGGTGATGGGATTCAACTGGTAGTCCTCCGCTGTAGCCAACTCCAGCCCCATGGCGGAGAGGCCGGCCCGGAGACCGGCGGCGACATGGGCGTGGCGGGCGTGCCGTTCTTCTATACCCTCTTCCATCATCATGCGCAGCGATTCGCGCATGGCGTAGGTCATGGTGATGGGGCTGGTGTGGTGATAGACACGCTGGGTTTCGTTCCAGTACTCAGCAACTCCCTGGAGGTTGAAATAAAAGCTCTCAACCCTGGTGGAACGCCTGTTAATGGCGTCCATGGCCCGCTCGCCAAAGCTGATGGGCGCCAATCCGGGAGGGGCTCCGAGGCACTTCTGGCTGGCGCTGTAGCACACGTCGATGTCCCAGTCATCTACGCGCACTTCGTGGCTGCCCAGAGAGGTGACCGCATCCACAACCACCAATGCGCCGTAGCGGTGCGCCATGTCGATGGCGTTCTGCAAGGGAGTGATTGCCCCGGTCGAGGTTTCGGCATGAACCAGGCCGACCATCTTGGTTCCGGGGTTGGCTTTGAGCGCATCCTCCAAAGCATTGAGGTCCGCCGGCTCGCCCCATGGAGAATCAACCATGACGGTGTTCGCGCCGCAACGCCCAGCGATGTCGGCCAGCCGCACTCCGAAATAACCGTTGCGACAGACGATAGCCGTATCGCCACGTTCGAGGATGTTGACGCACGCAGTTTCCATGGCACCGGTTCCGGTGGCCGAAATCGGCATGGTCACGTAATTTTCGGTGTGGAAAACCCGCCGCAGCATTTCGCACACATCGTCCATTATCTGGAAAAAGAGTGGGTCGAGGTGGCCCACCACAGGCTGGGTCATGGCGCGCAGCACGCGGGGATGGACGGTACAAGGACCCGCTCCCAGCAGCAACCGGTTCGGGGCTTCAAATTCGTCGAAGTATGATTCGTTCACTGTGATCTCCGGTAGTCCTTGTAGAGCGACTTCACCCTCAGCCTTTCCCATCAAGGGAGAGGGAATGATCGGTGGGTATGCGAATTTCTGAAACCGGGCAGTTACACCACCGCCGACGCGCCGCCGTCGATGTTGATGGCAACGCCAGTCAGGTAGCTGGCGCGTTCCGAGGCGAGGAAAGCGATTACATCGCCGGCCTCGGCTCCTTCCCCAACTCGACCCAACGGTACGCCGCGACCAGCGGCCAGTTGGGCGTAGAAATCGTTCATGTCCAAATCAGGCTCGTTGACAATTCGAGAATCGTAGCGACGCTGGTGCTGGCCGCTCTTGATGAGCCCGATGCAAACGGTGTTCACCAGTATGTTGTCAGAGGCCAAGTCTTTGGACAGGCCCTTGGTGATGGCGATGCCAGCGGCCCGGGAGATGGATGTCGGCATGGAATTGGCGCCGGGCGTCCGGCCTCCGAGGTTGGTGACGTTGATGATGCGACCGCCGCCGACCTTGCGCATTTCAGGGATGGAGGCCCGGATCAGGCGGACAGCGCCCCATACCTTGAGCTCGAAATCGAACTCCCAATCGTCATCGCTCACGTCCTCGAACCCTTTGGCCATGGAGGTGCCGGCGTTGTTCACCAGGATGTCCACACGTCCATATCTCTCGACAGCAGTGTTGACCACTTGGGAGGCCGTATCGCGGTCGGTAACATCGGCGGACAGGGGCAGCACCTCGCCCTCTGTAGCGGTGCGGATCTCATCTGCCGCTGCATCCAGGACGTCCTGCCGACGCGCCACGATGATGACGTTGGCACCCTCGCCGGCCATACGCAAAGCGGCTGCTTTGCCAATTCCTTCACTGCCGCCGGTTACGATTGCTACCTTCCCATCCAATCCCAACTCCATCGCTCGCCTCCTTGTAAAAACCCGGATAATGTGACGGTATCCGGGCGCAATTGTGTCGATAACCGACGGGGATTATAGCACAAGGCCACCCAACCTATTCCGGTCGCACTCCCGTCAGCCCCCACGAGCCTTCGTCATCACACGTGTCCAACATCTCGCGCAAAGCTCCCACCTCCGCTCTGTTAACGGTCAACTTCCACTTTGCCTTGACCGATACCCAATCGGAAGCGTAACGACACCAACCGGCGGTATCGTCCGGTCGCCATTGGTCGGGCGGTTGCTTGCCTTTGGAACGGTTCACGGATGCGCCCGTCACCTGGAGGCTGGGAGCATGAGCCAGATCATTGGCGTAGGCGCGTTTGCGGTCCTTATCCCAATCCCAGCCGCCGGATTCGTGGACATGGCCAGCGGCACGTGATGGTCGATGTCCACATCCCCAGCGTTGGTAAAAACTTCGCCACTCCACGGCCCAAGCCATTCTCCTCCCGTTACGCGGCACCTCTCCTCGCTGGCAAAGGTGACTATCGCAAAGCTTTCGGCAATCAGGGCTTCGGCTCGCGTGTCCTGGCAATCACGGTCGGCATCAACCCAATGCCGCCAGTCGCTCCGGTCGTAATCGATTTCGCTGCCCCGCTCAGCAACCGGCAACTCGTCCAGAATGGCAACTACTTTCTGCACATCCGATGGTAAGGGACGATCAAGGGCGGAACCACCGCCGGGCGTCGATGATTCGGCATCAGCCAACCGGGATATGTCATCGGCAACCCGTCCTGCCGTTTTAACTGCTTTGACGCCGGAATCACATGCCAACGACACCAATATCGCCAGCAGCATAAGCCCCAGGGCGATAGTGAAGGCGGCTCTCAACCTTTCTAAACCCCGATGCCTTCCCGCTCAGCGATGGACGGAACGTCCTTGTCCCCGCGACCGCTGAGGCAAATCACGATAATGTTGTCCGATGGCATGTCGGCAGCCATGCGGCTAACGTGATAGATGGCGTGAGCGGATTCCAATGCGGGGATGATGCCCTCGGTTTGACAGAGCAACCGGAACCCTTCCAGCGCTTCGTCGTCCGTTACGGATAGGTATTCGGCGCGGCCCGTCGCTTTCAGCCAACTGTGCTCCGGGCCGACTCCCGGGTAGTCTAGCCCGGCGGAGATGCTGTGGGCTTCCTGGATCTGGCCGTGCTCGTCCTGCAACAGGTACGACATTGAACCGTGCAGCACACCCGGCCGTCCCGCGGACAGGGTGGCGGAATGACGGCCCGTTTCCACCCCTTCGCCGGCGGCTTCCACTCCCACCAGCCGGACATCTCCATCACCGATGAATTCGTAGAAAGTGCCGATGGCGTTGCTGCCGCCGCCAACACAGGCGGCCACTACATCGGGCAGGCGCCCCTCCACGTCCAGAATCTGTTGCCGGGCTTCGCGTCCGATTACCGACTGGAAATCCCGCACCAGCATTGGGTACGGATGGGGCCCGACTACGCTGCCAATCAGATAGTGGGTGTTCTCGACATTGGTGACCCAGTCGCGGATGGCTTCATTAATCGCGTCCTTGAGGGTTCGCGTGCCGGATTCCACGCCGATGACCTCCGCTCCCAGCAGGCGCATCCGGTACACGTTTAGCGCTTGCCGGACGGTGTCCTCAACCCCCATATACACGATGCACTGCAACCCCAGCATGGCGCATACGGTTGCGCTGGCAACCCCGTGCTGCCCGGCGCCGGTTTCCGCGATGATGCGTTGCTTGCCCATCCGTTGCGCCAACAGGCACTGGCCCAGGGCGTTGTTGATCTTGTGCGCTCCGGTGTGCGCCAGGTCCTCGCGCTTCAGGTAGATGCGCGCCCCGCCGCAATGTCGCGTCAAGTTCTCGGCGTAGTACAACGCGGTGGGCCGGCCGGCGTAGTTGCGCATAAGATGGTCGAGTTGCTCCGCGAAATCGGCGTCGTCCTGGGCGGCGCGGTAGGCTATTTCAAGCTCAGTGAGCGCGGCCATGACCGTTTCGGGAACGAATTTCCCGCCGAAATCACCGAAGCGGCCCCGTTCGTCCGGGAGGTTAGTCTGGGTGGTTGCTACCATGGTGGACTCCACTGCTGTCGATCAATTGGCGCTGCGAGCATTGGCGATGAATCGCCTGATTTTTGCGTGGTCTTGCGCGCCGTTGGTTTCTACTCCGCTGGAAACGTCCACGCCCCAGGGATTCGCTTGGGGCACTGCATCAGCCACGTTTTCCGGAGTCAGCCCGCCTGCCAGCAGGAACTGTCGCCCCCTCTCCGCTAACTTCGCGGCGATGCTCCACTCGAAGGATTGCCCGGTTCCACCATGCAATCCGGCTACCTGGCTGTCCAGCGTAATAGTGCAGCCGGCGGCGGCGTAGGTATCGATTTGTTCGATTATCCCGGCAATGTCGGCATCGTCCGCGACGTGCAGGACCTTGATGACCCCGGCGTGTTTCTGAACCTGACGGCAGTATTCCGGCGACTCGTCGCCGCAAAGTTGCACATAGTCCAGGCCGGCGACTGCGATAGTGTCCAGCACCTCGTCCAGTGGTTGGTCGCCAAACAACCCGACGGAGCGGGGAGCGTTCGACCCAAGTTCACCCAGCGCGTCGGTGATTAGTCGCGCTGCTGACGGTTCGATACGCCTGCGCCGTCCGGGGACGAATACCATGCCGATGTAGTCCGCCCCGGCCTCTGCGACCACCAGCGCGTCTTCCAACCGGCGCACGCCGCAGATTTTTATCGTCGAAACCGGCATCGTTGTCAGCGGCTGGACAGCGCGGGCACGCCGGTCAGCAACCGGACCTTGGCGGCGGTATCGTCGGCGGTTACCAGCGCCTCACCGACCAACACCGCGTTGACGCCATAGGGTTCCAGGCGCGCCAGGTCGTCGGACGTGCTGATTCCGCTCTCGCTCACGATAACCTTTTCCGTCGGAATCAGCGGAGCCAGCGACTCAGTGGTGGCCAGGTCGGTCACAAAGGTGTGCAGATCCCGGTTGTTGATGCCGATGACTTCTGCACCGGCGTCCACTGCCGCGACGATCTCGTCGGAGTCATGGGTCTCGACCAACGGGGTCATGCCCAGCGCATGGCCCACGTCGATCAATTCGGACAACTGCGATGGGGAAAGGATATCTACGATCAGCAGGTAGGTGTCGGCTCCGATGGCTCGGGCTTCGTAAATCTGGTAGGGATCGAACAGAAAGTCTTTCC
Source organism: Dehalococcoidia bacterium (assembly GCA_965207025.1). Lineage (GTDB taxonomy): Bacteria > Chloroflexota > Dehalococcoidia > Lucifugimonadales > UBA3495 > Bin87. Next base: position 1,585,908 of record OZ242258.1, read on the forward strand.
GCAACACCGGCGCGTTGCCGGAGGCTCCGCTTTCTTTGACCGCCGTCAAGTGGCCAGGTTCTCCTAGGAAATGACCGTCTGTGATGACCGAAATTGCCGACGCTCCGTTTTGCACGTAGGTAGAGGCCAACTCGACAGGTTTAAAGTCTTCTCGGAGCAAGCCTTTCGACGGAGACGCTTTCTTTACCTCTGCAATCAGACTGATGCCTTCCCTGCGCAAAGCGCCGGTAAAATCCAGCGCGGGCGGGCGGGCGTCGATCCGCTCTTGCAAGGCAGCCAACGGCGCAACAGACATCGCAGCCGCAAGTTCTTCACGCTTCTTGGCAACGATTCGGTTCAGGATGCTTGCCGGCATATCCTGTCTCTCCTCTATTCCGTGGCTGGGGACAATCCCTGCGTCAGCTCAACCAAGGCGTCCAGCTTCTCCATCGCCCGACCGTCAGCGATTGACGCTCTGGCTAGTTCTATACCCTCCGGAAGTGTATCGACCATATCGCCCGCCACTAACGCCGCGGCGCTGTTCAAAACTACTACGTCGTAGATTGGCCCGGTAGCGCCGGACAAAACGCTGCGCATGGTGGCAGCGTTGTCCGCAGCATCGCCACCGCGCAGGTCGTCTGGAGTGGCGTAGGGCAGGCCCAACTCACGAGGCCGCACCACATAGGGCGAGATTTCTTCGTCCAGTATCTCCCATCCGGAGGAGTCGCTGCCGAGGGAGAGCTCGTCCATGCCGTCGGCGCTGTGGAAGATGATGGCATGGTGGACGCCAAACAGGCGCAGGGCTTCGGCCATTTTTTCGACGGCCTCAGGATAACCGACTCCGAGCAACTGGCAGGGTACGCCGGCCGGGTTAGTCAGCGGCCCCAGCACGTTGAACACAGTGCGGATACCGATTTCCCGGCGCACCGGTGCGACGTAACGCATGGCCGGATGGTAGGCCGGCGCGAACATGAACCCGATACCGATTTCCCGCAGGCAGCGTTCCACGGCCTCCGGGGGCAGTTCGATGCGCACGCCCAACGCTTCCAGTACGTCGGCGCTGCCGCAAGTACCGGACGCAGCCCGATTGCCGTGCTTCGCGACGGTGAGGCCGGCGCCGGCCACGACGAAAGCGGCGGCGGTGGAGATGTTGAACGTTCCCTTGCCGTCGCCCCCGGTGCCAACGACGTCGATGGCCGGGCCGTCCGTGCTGACGCGCAGGGACTTCTCTCGCATCACCGTGGCGAACCCGGCGATTTCCTCCGGCGTTTCACCTTTGAGCGCCAGGGCGGTCAGGTAGGCGCCCAACTGGGCCGGCGTGGCTTCGCCCTCCATGACCTCGCGCATCACCTCGATGGCGTCATCCATGGATAGGGATTCGCCAGCAATGGCGGCTGATATGGCTTCACGAATCATCAAGCACCGCAGGTGGGTTGGGTTAGAATGGCCGACAACTATAATAGCATGACCCAATAAACGAATTGGGCGGTAGATTCCCGCTTTCGCGGGAATGAAGGTGATGACGCCATTGCCTGAATCAGCATTAGTTGAGGTTCCTTATGCGTGTTGACGTTCACACCCACGTTTGGCCTGACCGCATCGCCGATGCCGTCGCCGACAACATGGAGTCGGAGCTTGGATTCGCGCCCATTGCGGCCAACACTGTGGAGGGTATCAAGGCGCACATGCAGGCGTCCGGGGTGGAGAGGTCTATTGTGCTGGGTGTGGCGGCGCGGGCCGATCAGGTGCGCAGGGCGAACGACTGGCTCATCTCCGTAGCCGACGACATGCTGGTTCCCTTTGGTGCAGTACACCCCGATTTGTCCGACAAGGCCGGCGAAATCCGGCATTTGCGGGAGCATGGGGTCAAGGGTATCAAGATGCACCCGGTGATCAACGGATTCTACCCGGATGATCCGCAGTGGTTTCCGGTCTATGAAGAGCTGGGCGAAGACATGACCCTGGCGATCCACGCCGGCCGGCTGCCGCACCAAGGGTCGGATGCTCCGCTGTACGCTGCACCAGAGCGTATCGCCAACATCGTCCGGCGGTTTCCGAAACTAAAGGTGATTGCCCTGCACCTGGGCGGGTTCTATACAGGGTCTTTCGATTATTAGGCGACCGCGCCGATCAGGGCGAGAGGACGTGATGGGTGAACGGCGTGGCGACGCAAGGCGGCGGCGATGTTGGTTTCGCCAGCCAACCGGATCACACTGATGGTCAGATTGCGCAGGGCGGCCATGATCTGGGGTGCCGAGCCGGTGCGCACCTGGGACCGGTCTTCGTCGAAGGTAACGTCCCTAACCCAGTGCACTCGGTTTTCGATGCCCCAGTGTCCCCGCCATAAGGCAAGGAGCCTTTCGGGGTTGGCTTCAGCGGGCGGCAGGCTGGTCACGGCGTAGGCCAATTCCCGGCGCGGTTTGCCCTTGGTGTGGACGCTACGTTCCAGTCGGCAGACCTGGGCCAGGTGGGGCCAGTCGCTGTAGCCCACCAGCAACTCGGAAACCCAAAGCCGCCTTTGTTCAATGCGATCACCGTGCTGGTCGACTTGCACCGCCTGGGCCGCTTCCGGTTCCCCGTCCCAGATGGCCGTGATGTCCTCTAGCAAGGTGGGCTGGTTGCCTTTCACGGCAAAGAAGTAGTGCCCCCTTGCGCCACCACCCGCTGGCATACCTCCCGTTGGGTGAACTGGGCATCGCCGGTTATCACTCGACCCTGCAAGTCCAACTGTCCCAAGAGACCGGCGACGGCGTCCAGCTCATTGCGCTTCTCACCCACCGCCTGCTGTCCCACCACGATCCCAGCCTGATGGGCGTAGGCCGCCACCAGATGCACCCCGGGCAATTGATCACCGTGAATGCCGCGCAACGCCTTGCCGTCAATGGCCACCGCCTCATCTTCAGACAGGCCCCGCTCCTGCAGCCATTGTCCCAACTCACGCTCAAAGGCCTCCCGATCCAACCTGCTGAACACCTGATGCAGCGTGGACACGCACGGCGTACGCTCCCAGGTGAACCCCAGAGCCTCCGATACCTCCTGCCCCTGGTCTCGACCCCACTGGCTGATGGCGTACAGACTGCGCGCTCCGCACAGCATGGCGCACACCGCCAATCCTAATATCGCCCCCAAAGGATGCCGCTTCCCGTGCACGCTGCGCGGATCCGGCACCCGGCCCAACACCTCGATCAACGACAAACCGTCCCTTGCGCCTTCCGCCGAACTCATGGATCACCCCCATAACTGTGAATGACCCGACCCTACATCCCTTCTCCCTCTGCCTCCAAGATTGCAGCAGCGCCCGTTTACTGGATAATCGAAAGACCCTGGGGTTCTATATGCTGGACGAGGCGGAGCGCAACCTGATGGGCTATGAGAACGTGCTGGTTGATACCACGTGGCCGCCGTCCATTCGGGAACTCACCGCCGACACTCTCACCACAATTATCGGCAAGCACGGGGCGCACAAGGTTTGCTTCGGCACCGACTACCCGCTGGTGGACATGGGCAGCGAGTCTGATTACCTAGCTTCGCTGCCCCTGACATCAGGCCAGGTGGAGGGCATCCTGGGCGAAAACGCCCGGCGCTTTATCGGATTGTAGGCATCCTTCGACAGGCTCAGGATGAGCGGTGGGAATGAACCCGCTCATGGTGGCTATGTCAATACGCTCACCCTGACTCGGGATTTAATCCGTTCAGGGTGAGCCTGTCGAACCATCGGCCATCCCAAAGGCGTTCAGCACGAAGGCGTACTCCTCAGCCACTTCCTTGATCCGTTCAAAGCGCCCTGAAGCTCCGGCATGGCCCGAATCCATGTGGATGCGGAGCAGCAGCGGGTTGTCGTCGGTGCGCATGGCGCGTAGCTTGGCAACCCATTTGGCCGGCTCCCAGTAGGTGACTCGCGGGTCGCTGATGCCGCCGGTCACCAGCATCGGGGGATAATCCTGCTCCCGAACGTTATCGTAAGGCGAGTAAGTGCGGATGTACCGATAGTATTCGGCATCGTTGGGGTTGCCCCACTCGTTGTACTCCATCGTGGTCAGGGGCAGCGAGTCGTCCAGCATGGTATTGAGCACGTCAACGAAGGGGACGTGAGCCACCACGCAACCGAACAGGTCCGGCCGGTCGTTGACCACCGCGCCCATCAGCATTCCGCCGGCGCTGCCACCGGCGGCGGCGATGCGTCCCTCCGACGTGTAACCCTGGGCAATGAGATGCTCGGCGCAGTCGATGAAGTCGTTGAAGGTGTTGCGCTTGTTCAGCAATTTCCCGTGCTCGTACCAGTCCCAGCCCATTTCCATGCCGCCCCGGATGTGGGCGATGGCGAAGATAAAACCCCGGTTCACCAGGCTAAGGGCGGACACGCTGAAGCTTGCTTCCATGTTCAACCCGTAGCTCCCGTAGCCATAGAGGTAGAGGGGGGCAGTTCCATCAATCCCTGTATCCCGGCGCATCAGCAGGCTGATGGGAACGGCTGTGCCATCCCGGGCAGCGGCCCAGATGCGTCGCGTCTCATATTCGCCTCCGTCGTAGCCTGACGGTATCTCCTGCTGTTTCCGCAGTGTCCGTTGCTGCGTTTCCATGTCGTAGTCGTACACCGCCGCCGGGGTTTTCAGAGAGGTGTACCCAAAACGCAGCGAAGTGGTATCAAATTCCCGCCCGCTTCGCGGCGACATGGCGAAGTCATCCTCCTCTACGCCAGCGATGTAGTGGCTATCGCCATTGTCCAGACGGAGGATAATCACCTGCGGCAACCCATCATTCCGGCAACCCACCACCAGGTGATCCCGGTAGGCATCGACGCCCCGTATGGGCCGGCCGGGTTCGTGAGCCATGAACTCGGTCCAGTTATCCCAGCCGGGGGATGAAACGGGGGCGGTTGCCAGCATGAAATCCCTGGCCCCGTGTCCGTTATGTCGTATGAAAAAGCGGTCGCCGTGATCCACAACGTCGTACTCAAAATCGGTCGCCCTGGGCTCGATCAGCGTGAGTTCGGCATCGGGGTTGTTGGCGTCCAAAAACCGCCATTCGGACATATTATTGCCGCCCGCGACGACATAGATGAACCGTCCACTGTTCGATTTGCCGCATCCAACGAAAAAGCGCGGATCATCTTCGTGGTACACCAGTTGGTCGCTGGTCGGGTCATCGCCCAATGTGTGCCGGTAGATGCTAACCGGGCGGTGGTGCTCGTCCAGCACTGAGTAGTAGAAAGTGAGGTTGTCGTTAGCCCACTCCAGGCTGTAATAAGTGTTGGGTATGGTGTCGGGCAGCGTCTCTCCCGTGTCCAAGTCTACGACGTAGATGGTGTACTGTTCCGACCCGTCGAAGTCCACGCCGTAGGCTATCAGCCGATGATCGGGGCTGTTTTCAAATGTGCCAACGCGGGCATAGTCTCGCCCCTCGGCAAGGGCGTTCACGTCCAGCAGGATTTCCTCGCTCCCCTCTTCGCTCTCGTATTTCCGGCAATAAATAGGATACTGGCCGCCTATTTCATAGCGGACGTAGTAATAGTAATCGCCGTCTTTCTCCGGTACGGTGTTGTCATCTTCTTTGATGCGGCCCCGAATCTCATCGTAGATGGCGGTTTGCAGTGATTGCAGCGGTTCCAGGAAGGCTTCGGTAAAAGCGTTTTCGGCTCGAAGGTATTCCATGGTGGCCGGGTCTTCCTGATCCCGCAGCCAGTGCCAAGGGTCGGCCCAGGTATCTCCGTGGATGGCCACCAGGTGCGGGCGGCGGGGGGCTGAGGGTTCAGCCGTTGACTGGTCAGGCGTCTGCATCACTGTCTCCTGAATGGGAATCTGCATCGGTTTGGTTTTCAGGAACCGGCTCGGCGGGCACCGATTCTGCCGCCGAAACAATGGCAGCCAATTCGTCCTCAAGATAACGCCGGCAGGCGCCCGGTCTCAATCTTGCGATAAGGCTTCCCAACCAGCCCCCGTATTCCGCACGAATCGAGAGGAAGGTGGAACCGAAGTCTTCGTTGGTGTATCCCGGATCAAGTTCGTCGCACAACTTCAGGCGATAAGAGTATTCAGCCCAAAAACCGGGCCCAATGGCCCGATGAGAAAGGGCGGCGGGTTTCTGCACCGCAGTAATGACACTGGTAAATCGGTCCCGCCCGATATGAAGCTGAATCCGGTGCCCCGGCATGGGTTCTTCACCGTCCGGCAGGTCGGACCGACGGTATCGATTGCTGTGTATGGTACGTCCTGGAAAGTCGGCTACCGCTTCCCACGCCTCGTCCAACGGACGGGGGATAATCTTTGCTATTTCGAAAACTGGCATGAGGCGACCTGAAACTCCGGCAGCTACCGGGCAGCCAATTTGACCCGCAGGGCGTTTTATGCAATTGTAGCCTACCTCCTTTCGCCGGCGGATGCTGCAGCATGAACAGAACTATGCCAAACGGCGCGCTGACCGGTTTAAAAATCCTTGACTTTACCCATTACGTAGCCGGTCCATATTGCACCAAGTTGTTAGCCGACTACGGTGCGGATGTGGTCAAGGTTGAATCCACAGCCGGCGATGGGTCCCGTCGGATCGGTCCCTTTCCCGGCGATGTGCCGCATCCCGAAAAAAGCGGCCTGTTCCTGCACCTGAACACCAACAAGCGCAGCGTGGTTATTGACTTGAAACGACCCGAAGCCACGGGCATCGTCGGCCGGTTGACGCACTGGGCTGACATCGTAATCGAAAATTTTCGACCGGGAGTTGCTGATCGGCTAGGAATCGGCTACGCGGAGTTGTCAACAAAAAACCCGCAGCTAATCTATACCAGCATCTCCAATTTCGGGCAGACCGGACCGTACCGCGATTATCGAGGGTCCGAGATCGTCTTCTATGGGATGGGTGGCGAAATGCACTCAACCGGACTGTCCGACCGCGAGCCTCTAAAGCTCGGCGGCAACGTGGGACTTTACCAAGCCGGAGCGGTTGCAGCCGTGGCTACAATGGGCGCCATTCTCGCCGGTTCTTTCTCCCCGGATGCCGACGATGCGCCAGGCCAGCACATCGACGTATCCATCCTTGAGACTCAACTCGGCTCCGTGGACCGTCGGCAGAGCGCTCTGCTGGCCCACCAGTACACCGGCGAACTGAGCCATCGGCCGGCATCCGGAGGTTCCGGAGGCTATCCCAACGCCGTGTACCCGACCGCAGACGGTTATTTGCAGATCAACGGCAGTCGGATGTATTGGCCGCGCACTGTCGCCATGCTGGGCAACCCGCCGGAACTGAACGCGGAACGCTGGCGAGACCCGGCATCCCAGGGCGACCCTGACATGCAGGACGAGTTTGAATCGGCGCACTTTTTGCCCTGGCTGCTGGAACGCGCCAACGCCGAGGCCTGGCAAGCCGCCCAGACCCACCACGTACTCTCCGGCCCCATCAACACCATGGCCGACCTGGACGTTGACCCGTCGTTCAATGCTCGCGGCGTTTTTGCTGAGGGCGACCATCCTGCCGCCGGCCCGCTGCGCTATCCCGGCCGGCCGTTCATTATGAACCAATCTCCCTGGCAACTCCGTCGCACGGCTCCGTTGCTGGGCGGGCACACCACCGAAATTCTTGCCGAACTCGGCTATGACGACTCGGCCATCGCCGCGCTGGTCGATTCCGGCGTTGTTGCACTCAGCCACGCGGATGGATAACGGATAGCATCTATGGCGCAACTGCCACTCGAAGGATTGCGCGTCCTGGAGATCACCGTAGTTTGGGCCGGCCCTTATTGCGGTTCCTTTCTCGCTGACCTGGGCGCGGAAGTAATTCGCGTCGAATCCACCAAGACCTTTGTGCCGCTGACTCGCGGCGCCGCGCCACATCCTTCACAGGAAATCATCGATAACCTTCCCCTGTACTCCGGCGGCGTTCCGGACCGCATTCCCGGCGAGCGTCCCTTCAATCGCTCACCCATGTTCAACTCCCATGCTCGGAACAAGCTCAGCATGACGGTCAACCTGCTGGATCCCGGAGGACGGGAGGTTTTCGACCGTCTGGTCGCCATCAGCGATGTCTTGGTGGAAAACAACCCCACAGAAACCATGGAAAAGCTGGGCATATCCTACGAATCGCTGAAGGCCATCAAGGACGACATCATCATGCTGCGGATGCCGGCCTATGGCAGCACCGGTCCCTACCGGAACTTCCGCGCCCACGGCGTCCACATTGAGGGCGTCGTCGGCCACACCATGCTGCGCGGCTACGAGGACACCGATCCTTCGCACAACACGACGGTATTGATGTCCGATGCGGCGGCCGGGGCGCAGGGAGCTTTCGCGGTACTGGCCGCTTTGCGGCACAGGAAGCGCACCGGGGAGGGTCAGTTGGTGGAACTGGGGCAGGCCGAGAACGTTTTTCCGTTCCTGGGCGAATACTTCATGGACTTCCAGATGAACGGCAGGACGCATGGGCCAATGGGGAATCATCACCCGATCGCATTGCAAAACTGCTACCCTTGCGCGGGTGAAAACCGGTGGGTTGTGATCACGATTTACGACCAGGACCAGTGGCTCGCACTGTGCGACACCATCAACGCCCCGGAGCTCGGCAGCGATACAGAACTTTTCGACCCGTTTGCTCGCCATTCACGGCAGAATGAAATCGATCACTGCATCGCAGCATGGACACGAACGCAAACGCCGGAATCCGCCATGTACACGCTGCAACGACGCGGAATCCCTGCCGGGGCCGTGATGAACCAGGCCGATGCTTTTGCCGACCAGCACATCCAAAGCCGCGAATTCTTCCGGGAAGCTTACCAGGAAGACTGCGGCACGCATCTCTACCCCGGGCCTTTGTACAAGATGTTGGAAACACCACTGGGCATAAGACGCGGCCCCGTTATGTTCGGGCAGGATAACGACTACGTGTACCGGGAGTTGCTGGGATATTCGGCAGAGGAATACGCCGCCCTTGAAGCGGCCGGGCACATCGGGACCGATTATGCTGAGGGGGTAGGCTGACGAGCCGTTGCTTTCGTCCTCTACAATTCCGGCAGGCGGTGATACGATAGGGCAAATTCTCCTATCGAGGTTGCATTTATGCCAAACAAACGCATCGGCATCCACGCCGGCGCTCCCAACGCCGAAGCATCCCTGGACCTCATGCGCCGTGCTGAGGGGGTCGGTGTCCAGGCTACCTGGCTGACCACGGGAGGCACCGGGCTGGACGCGCTGACCCTATTCTCCGCCGCCGCCGTGCAGACCGATAACATCCTGTTCGGCACCTCCATTGTTCCTACCTATCCGCGCCATCCCATCGTAGTGGCGCAACAGGCGCAGGTGATTGATCAGCTGGCGCCGGGACGGCTTCGCATCGGCGTCGGGCCCAGCCATCGTCCGCCCATGAGGGCCATGTTCGGATTCGACTTGAAAGCGCCGCTCACCAACCTGCGGGAGTACCTTCAAATCCTGCGGGCGCTGCTGCAAGAGGGATCTGTGGACTTCGATGGTCGGGAGTACACCGCCCATGCCAGCATCCCGCGTCCGGTGAATGTCCCCGTAATGGCCTCCGCCCTACAGGAAGGCTCCTATGAACTTTGCGGCGAGTTAGCAGACGGGGCCATCAGTTGGGTGAGCCCGGCGGTGTACCTGCGTGATACGGCGCTACCGGCGATGCGGCGCGGTTCCGACCAGGCGGGGCGCGAAACGCCGCCACTGATAGCCCACGCCCCGGTATGCATCAGCACGAACGCGGACGCTACGCGGCTCGCCGTTCAGCAACAGCTATCGAACTACCCGCGCCTGCCGTTCTATCAGCGGATGTGGGCCGCCGCCGGCTACCCGGAAGCCGCCGAGGAGACCTGGAGCGACGGGATGATCGAGGCCACGGTGCTCACCGGGGACACCGACGCCGTGGGCGAGCGCATGGTCGCAATGCTGGACATGGGCATTGACGAACTGCTGGTCACGCCGGTCACCGCTGGCGACGATCCCGCCGCCGATATGGAGCAAACCATCCAACTGCTGGGCAGAGTCGCCCAATCTCTATAGCCAAACAGGAGGTTACCGTCATGTTCATCGCCACCAACCGCATCAAGGTCAAGACCGGCTACGGCGACACGTTGGAGAGTATGTTCAAGGCCCGGGGGGCGGTACAGGACCATCCCGGATTCATCAGCTTCGAGCTTTGGAAGATGAACAAAACTCCCGACCACGAGGAGTTCCTGGTGGTTACGCATTGGGAAGCGGAGGAGCATCACAATACCTGGACGCGCAGCGACGCCTTCCGGTCGGCTCACGCCGGCGGGCCGCCCGATTTCCTGCTCGGCCCAGGCGAGTTCCACACCTACGAGGTGGTGCATCGGCTGGAAGCGGCGGCGACCGCTGTGGCGGGGGATTAGACTGCCGTTGCATCCCCAAAACGAAAGCCCCGGCATATGCCGGGGCTGAACTTTGCTATTTGGTAGCGGGGGTTGGACTCGAACCAACGACCTTCGGGTTATGAGCCCGACGAGCTGCCACTGCTCCACCCCGCATCGAATTTGCGGCTCGGCGACTGGCCTCTGCATTGCTGCACCGCGTGTTGTGTGTTTGAAAGAACTGAAATAGGAAGTTTGAACTCGATTGATTTACTCAATTCGTCGAGAACCGAGCCAGAAGAATTAGAAGCTCCTGGCGTGGGTCAAATCTCTCGACTGGTTAGTACCGGTTTGCTGAAGCTGTTACCAGCCTTACACATCCGGCCTATCAAGCAGCTAGTCTCGCTGCAGTCTTACCCCCGAACTGAATCGGGGAGGGAGGCCTTATCTTGGGGGATGCTTCGCGCTTAGATGCCTTCAGCGCTTATCGCTGCCAAACATGGCTACCCAGCGCTGCTCCTGGCGGAACAACTGGAACACCATAGGTTTGTCCTTCCCGGTCCTCTCGTACTAGGGAAAGGTTCCCTCAAGCCTCCTGCGCCCACGGCGGATAGAGACCGAACTGTCTCACGACGTTCTGAACCCAACTCACGTACCCCTTTAATCGGCGAACAGCCGAACCCTTGGGACCTCCTTCAGCCCCAGGATGGGACGAGGCGACATCGAGGTGCCAAACCTCGCCGTCGATGTGAACTCTTGGGCGAGATAAGCCTGTTATCCCCGGGGTAGCTTTTATCCGATAAGCCACGGCCCTTCCACTCGGTGCCGTAGGATCACTTTGCCCGACTTTCGTCCCTGCTCGACTTGTAGGTCTCGCAGTCAAGCCCTCTTATGCCAATGCGTTCTGTGGACGATTTCCATCCGTCCTGAGAGGACCTTTGGGCGCCTCCGTTACTTTTTAGGAGGCAACCGCCCCAGTTAAACTGCCCACCAAGCACTGTTCCCCAGTTTTGCTGAGGTTAGAACCAAAAACAGCCAAGGGTGGTATTTCAACGACGACTCCACACCTACTGGCGTAGGCGCTTCAAAGTCTCCCACCTATCCTACACATGACAGCTCCCAGCCCAATGCCAGGCTACAGTAAAGCTCCACGGGGTCTTTTTGTCCTGCCGCGGGTCGCCCGCGTCTTCACGGGCACCGCAATTTCACCGAGCCCTCCGCCGAGACAATGGCCAAGTCGTTCAACCATTCATGCGGGTCGGAACTTACCCGACAAGGGACTTCGCTACCTTAGGACCGTTAGAGTTACGGCCGCCGTTCACCGGGGCTTCAGTTTGGTGCTTGCACACCGCCCCTTAACCTTCCGGCACTGGGCAGGCGTCAGCCTGTATACGTAGGGTTTCCCCTTAGCACAGACCTGTGTTTTTGTTAAACAGTCGCCCGGCCTTCTTCTCTGCGCCCCCAGACAGCTCGACCGGCTAGCGGTTTCACCATCCAGGGGGCCCCTTCTCCCGAAGTTACGGGGCCCTTTTGTCTAGTTCCTTAGCGGAGGTTAGCTCGAACACCTAGGGACGTTTATCCCAGCCCACCAGTGGCGGTTTGCGGTACGGTCGCCGCGGCTCCATAACCACGAAGCTTTTCTTGTCGGTATGGCCTCAACGGGGTCTCCGTTCCCGTAGGTCGGGATTCCCTCACTCCTCAGCTTGACACCGGGGTGGATTTGCCTGCCCCGGCACGCCTACAAGCAAGGACGCACCATGTCCAATGGGCACGCCCCGCCTAGCCTCCCGCACCCCTCCTTGGTTTTAAAGCGAAACAACGGCGGTGCAGGAATATTAACCTGCTGTCCATCGCCTTCGGCACTTGCCTACGGCTTAGGACCGACTAACCCTACGCCGAACAACGTTGCGTAGGAAACCTTGGGCTTTCGGTGTCAGGGATTCTCGCCCTGATTTACGCTACTCATTCCGGGATTCTCACTTCCCCGCGCTCCAGCAAGCCTCGCGACTTGCCTTCTCCGCACGAGGAACGCTCCCCTACCATGCCCAGGTACTATTACCTGTACATCCGCGGCTTCGGCGGCAAACTTAAGCCCCGTTACATTTTCCGCGCAGGATCCCTCGACCAGTGAGCTATTACGCACTCTTTAAAGGGTGGCTGCTTCTAAGCCAACCTCCTGGCTGTTTTGGGAACCCCACCTCGTTTCCCACTTAGTCTGCTCTTGGGGGCCTTAGCCGGCGGTCTGGGCTGTTTCCCTTTTGACAATCGCACTTATCTGTGACTGTCTCACTCCCGGGTATCGGTAGAACGGCATTGGTGGTTTGATTGAGTTTGGTAAGCTCACGCCCCCTAGCCCATTCAGTGCCCTACCTCCGTCCTCCTAGTTCCCGAGGCTGCACCTAAATGCATTTCGGGGAGAACCAGCTATTTCCGGGTTCGATTGGCATTTCACCTCTACCCACAGCTCATCCCAAGCTTTTGTACTAGCCACGAGTTCGATCCTTCAGTCCGCGTTAACGAACCTTCAATCTGGCCATGGGTAGCTCACCCGGTTTCGGGTCTACTACATGGAACTAAACGCCCTGTTCAGACTCGCTTTCGCTACGGCTCCGGAACTCCAGTCCCTTAACCTTGCTCCACACAGTAAGTCCCCGGATCATTCTTCAATAGGCACGCCGTCATCCGTAAAAACGGACTCCGACCTTCTGTAGGCTTACGGTTTCAGGTCTATTTCACTCCCCGCCAGGGGTTCTTTTCACCTTTCCCTCACGGTACTGGTGCGCTATCGGTGACCAAGGGTATTTAGCCTTGGAGGGTGGTCCCCCCGACTTCCCACAGGGTTTCACGTGCCCCATGGTACTTAGGATCTGCTTCAGGAGTTCCATTCCTTTCGCCTACCGGGCTGTCACCGTCTGCGGCGGCCCTTCCCAGGGTCCTTCGGCTAGAAATGGAGTTTGTAACTCCCTGAGGTTTGATGAGGCAACCTCAGAAACGTCCTGTAACCCCGCAACGACATAGGCCCTCACGCCGTTAGGTCGTTACGGTTTAGGCTCTTCCCCGTTCGTTCGCCACTACTGAGGGAATCTCGGTTGATTTCTTTTCCTCGGGGTACTTAGATGTTTCAGTTCCCCCACTTACCTTCCGCAATGCGGATGGACCGACTCAACGCCGGAACAGGTTACCCAATTCGGAGACCCCCGATTACGCCTGTTAGACGGCTTATCGAGGCTTATCGCAGCCTTACCGCGTCCTTCTTCGGCCCTTGGTCCCAAGGCATCCACCGTAAGCCCTTCATAATTTGACCCACGCTAGGAACTTCAAATTCTCTAGACTCGGTTCTTTTTATGCAGTTCAAACTTCCTATTCAGTTTTTAACGTGCTCCAACCGTCCGTGGCCTGCCCGACTGGTTTGCCGGTGGCGCTGCCGAATCCGAGGGAACGGCTTCCGTTCAGTTGGCGGAGACAGAGTATAGGGCCAATCCTGCCTTGCGTCAAGGGCCGGGAACGACCGATTACGATTCGCTACGTCAGCGTCCGACGAACGGGGGCATACCGCGGTTTTTGTCCAGGAACCACTGCACGGCGATCTTGTGGTCTTCGGTCTTGCGGACGTGCTCCTGCGCCGCCGACGCCAGCTCCAGAGCCTCCCGGAAAGACAGGTCCATGCTCTCCTGAACCAAGTATTTGGTGAGGGAGTGGGCAACCGTTGGGCCCTTGGCGATTCGCGTCGCCAGTTCCATGGCGCCTTCCATGAGTTGGTCGTCGGGGAAGCACTTGCTGGCGAGGCCGATGCGCACGGCATCTTCGCCGCCCATCCAGTCGCCGGTGTACTGGAGCAGCAGGGTATTGCTGGTGCCGATCAATTTGGGCAACTGCCAGCAACTGCCGTCGCCGGGGATCAGACCATTGAGGACAAAGCGTTCGGACAGTCGCCCGCTGTCGCCGACCACCCGGATGTCGCAGGACAGGGCCAACCCGCAGCCGACCCCGGCGGCCGGTCCGTTGACCACTGCGATGGACGGCTTTTGCAGGTCATGGATGCGGAGGGGCACGAAGTTCACCCTGGGGCCGCTCTCAGCGGCGCGCTGCCGGCCCTTCATATATTCCATCTTGCCCCAGGTCAGCGGTTCGGGTTCCGTCTCCGCTTCCCGTTCATCGATTCTGCGGCGGAAACCACGGACGTTGGCGCCGGAGCAGAAGGACGGCTCGGTTCCAGTCAGGAGCAGCACACGCTCCTCGGGGTTGTTTTCAAACTCGTCGAGCCGCTCGAACATCTCGCCGGCCATATCGGGGCCCAATGCGTTGCGCGTGGGAGGATCGTGCATGGTCATCACCAGCACACCGTCCACCACGTCGGTCTTGATAAATTCGTAAGCCATGGAGCTAAACCTCACCGACCCCGGCACTGCATGACCGGGGCGAAAATTGGGCTAATTCTACCCGGCGCGCGCAAGGGCCGGCTACCGCCCATCAGCGCGATGCAGATTCGGAGCGTTTTGCGTTCCGGGTATTTTTGCGCCGGACGGACGGAATGTCGCCAAATTGCGGGAACCAGCATCGTTTGCCAACCGTCCGGTCATACCCTAAAATCCGGCTATAGCTACAAGATTGTTAACGGGTCGAGACGTCAAGCTGCAGGAGTCAAGCCATGCAATCGGGAACCATCGTCAAACTGCATATCGCTCGGGTTAAAGGGACACCTTCGGACCCGGTGGAGGCCGCGCGGGCCATATCCGCCGAGGGGTTGGAGGGAGACCGGAGCCGGAACCCCCGGAACCTGCGGCAGGTGCTGGTCATGGACAAGGAAACCCTTGACCACTACGGACTGCAACCGGGCCAGATCAAAGAGAACATCACGGTCACCGGGTTGAACCTGTCTGAAGCCCGGCAGGGCCACGTCTTTTTTATAGGCGACGAGGAGAACCATGTGACGCTGGAAGTGACCGGCGATTGTGAGCCGTGCCAGAAGATGGACGCGCTGATACCCGGCCTGCGCGAGGAGATATTCGGCAGGCGGGGCATCCTCACGGTGGTCCTGCAAGGCGGCGACATCAAGGTTGGCGACGCGATTCGACTTGAGCCGTAGCATACGGGCATCGGGGATGCGGGCGTCAGATTTCATAAACGTCAGATTTCATAATTGTTTGAGGCAGGATTGATAATGCGATTTACCTTGAACTCCTTACTGAACCGTCATCGTTTGTGGGCGCTGGCAACGGCTTTTTCGCTGCCAGCGCTTGCTCTTGTGTTGTGGCCGCATGTGGCGCACGCGGCCGGCGTGGACACCGAAACCCAGTTTGTGCTCAACACCTTCGCGTTCCTGATTTGGGGAGCGCTGGTGATGTGGATGTGCGCCGGGTTCACCATGCTGGAAGCCGGCTCCGTGCGGACCAAGAATGCGTCGATGATCTGCTTGAAGAACATCGGCCTCTACTCCGTTGCCGGTCTGGCCTTCTACTTCATCGGGTACAACCTGATGTACAACAACGTCCAGCAGGTGATCGGGACGGTGGTGTGGCCGCTGTACGGGCCGTCCGGGGACGAGATGGCCCTGCTCAGCGGCGACGAATCCGCGCTGGCCGCGGTGGTTGACAACGGATACTCGGTGATGTCGGACTGGTTCTTCCAGATGGTGTTCGTGGCGACCACGGCGTCGATAATCTCCGGGGCGTTGGCCGAACGGGTCAAGATGTGGAGTTTCTTCCTGTTCACCCTGTTGCTGACTGCGTTGATTTACCCAATCATCGGGTCGTGGACCTGGGGCGGAGGCTGGCTTTACGAAATGGGTTTCCAGGACTTCGCCGGATCCACCATCGTTCACAGCACCGGAGGCTGGGCGGCGCTGGCCGGCGCGTTGGTAGTCGGGCCGCGCCTGGGCAAGTTCCGTAGGGACGGATCGGCGAGGGCCACGCCGCCGTCCAATGTGGTGTTGGTTACGCTGGGCGTGTTCGTCCTATGGTTCGGTTGGTTCGGATTCAATGGTGGGTCACAGCTGGCGCTCGGGTCGGCGTTCGACGCCGTGGCGATGAGCAACGTGTTGGTGAACACCAACCTGGCAGCGGCGGCCGGGGTGATTACCGCGCTGTCTTTGTCCAGGCTGGTATTTGGACGGATTGACCTGTTGGTTGGCCTGAACGGAGGGCTGGCCGGCCTGGTGTCGATCACAGCCGGCCCGGACATTGTGCCGCATGTCTGGTCAGTGCTGATCGGGATAGTGGGCGGCGCAATCTGTACCGGCGGTATCAAGTTCCTGGAAATAGTCAAGGTTGACGACGTGGTAGGTGCGGTGCCGGTGCACCTGTTCGCCGGCATCTGGGGAACGATCGCGGTGTGCATTGCGGCCGGCGGGAACTTCGTCACGCAGTTGATCGGGATCCTCTCCATTGGGGCATTCGTGTTCGGCGTGTCGTGGGCGGTCTGGTTCGCCATTGAAAAAACGATCGGCGCCAGGGTATCGGAGGTTGCGGAACGGTTGGGCCAGGACACCGCAGAGTTGGGGATGGAGTCCTACCCCGAATTCGTGCTGATGCCGGAACCCCTGGACGACGATTAGATCGGATTCTGAGAGACCGTAGCACCAAAGAGGGGAGGCCGGTCGGCCTCCCCTTTATGCTTGGCTGTATCTGACGTAAGATCAGCGAACCAAGGTATCCCGGATGGCGGCGCCCACGTTGTCAACCTGGGTAACGTCGCGCCACTGGCGGACGGCGTCGTCGATGCGGTCTTCGGAGAGGACGAGGCCGACGTTTTCGCGGAACTTGCCGGCGATGTTGTCCATTCCCCAGGGGTTGGCCTGGCTGCCCAGGATGGATCCGCGAGCCGTTTCGTGCTCGATGACCCGGCCGTCCTTCAGCGTTACACGTATCGGCACGCCCTTGGATACCGTACCTCCACCTTGCTCAAACTTGGACTGGACGCGGATGGATACGCGGTCCATCATGTCCACCACGTCCGGATCGGTGATCTTCTCGTCGGTGAACGTGTCGATGGCGATACGGCCATCCACCAGGGCCGCCGCCATGTTGTACTTGGCGCTGAACTTGCCCTTGAGGTCGGTTTCGGGCTCCTCGTACAGCATTACCGTAGAGGCGTAGGACTGCACGATCTCGGCGTTGGCCACGTCATCGTATCCGAATTCGTGCTCGCGCATCAGACCGAATACGCTGTCGAGCATGGCGTGGTTGCCGCCGCAGGACGGGTACTTCTTGATCATAAGCGCATCCTGAACATGGAAGGGCTTGCCCAGTTTTTCCGCCGCCTCTTCCAGATCGGTATGTTCATCGCCGATGACGGTGGCGGTGAAGCCCACCGGGTGCTCCAGGATCTGGTCGCCGGCGGTGAATCCGCGTTGGGCGAGTTGGGCAGCCATAACTCCGTCGCGACAGGTCATGCCGGCGTGGAGGGGCTTGGTCATGGTGCCGAAGTTGTGGATGACGCCTCCGGCCATAGAACCGGCCATGCCGAGGGCCATGGAGGTCTGTTCCTGGTCGAGTTTCAGCAGCTTGGCACACGCGGCAGCGGCGGCGAGTCGGCCAAGGATGGCGGTGCTGTGGAATCCCCGGTGCATCTGCTGGCCGTGGTAGTGGGTGGCATAGTCCACAGCGAGGCCAACCTCGCAACCCACGACGTATGCCTCCATGAGGTCGCGGCCGGTGGCGCCGATGCTTTCGCCCAGAGCCAGGAGGGCGGGGAAAATGGCGACGGTAGGGTGCCCAAAGCCTCCGAAGTCGTCGTAGTCGAGGGCATGACCCATAGTGCCGTTGACCAGAGCGGCGTTGAGCACGGAGGTGCGTTCGCCGGTGGCGAGTATGGTTGCCTCTTCCTTGCCGCCCAGATCGCCGGCGTAGTTTCGGATGATGTCGCCGACCTTCTGAGTGGAGCCGGCGAGGATGACGCCGACCAGGTCGAAGCAAGACTCGTTGGCGACGCGGATAGCATCGGGGGGAATGTCCTCGTAGGTTGTCTCCACGATCCACCTGGCTGCTTTTTCAGTTGCGCCCATGGGGTAAAACCTCCTTATTGACGGCATCGAAGGGATTTCCGGGATTATAGCACCGGCTCCGATACGCCCGGCGGGCGCGGTTGCGGGCGCGGTTCAAGTTGCGCGGTGTATTAGGCTGGGATAGACTGATTGCCATTCATCGCAGCAGGCGAGGCACGAGGAGCCACAGCAGTGACCACCACCGGCAAGACACCCAACGTTGCCCAAACTCCAGTCGAAGCCCGTTCCCAAATCGTCAGCATGGTGCGCGACTTCGTGCGCCAGGAAGTGGAGCCGGTAGCCGCCGAGCACGACGCCAACGATACCGTTCCCTACGACCTCATCGATCAGATGAAAGAACTGGGGCTGTTCGGGATCAACGTGCCGGAGGAATTTGGCGGGATGGGCTTGGACTACACCACGTTTGCGATGATTTTTGAGGAGATCAGCAAGGGATACATGGCGCTGACCGGCGCCCTGGGCACCCACCATATCCTCACCTACGTGCTATCGAACTACGGGACCTCGGAGCAGCAGCAGCGGTTCCTGCCTCGACTGGCGACCGGCGAAATTCGCGGCGGGCTGGCGTTGACTGAACCGGGCGGCGGCAGCGACGTGGGCGCTTTGCAGACCCGGGCAGTGAAAGACGGCGAAGAGTACGTGGTCAACGGCTCGAAGATGTTCATAACCAACGCCGAATCTGGCGACGCCTTCTGCCTGCTGGCCCGGACCGACCCGGACCCGTCCATAAAGCACCGGGGGCTGTCGGCGTTCGTCATTGAGAAGGACGGGAGTCCCGGCTTCAAGGTGGGGCGGCACCTGGACAAGCTGGGCTACCGAGGGTTGGACACGTGCGAGCTGTTCTTTGAGGATTTCCGCATACCGGCGGAGAACCTGATCGGCGGGGTCGAGAACGCTGGGTTCGGCCAGGTGATGAGCGGCCTGGAGACCGGCCGCGTCAACGTGGCGGCGCGGGCGGTAGGCGTGGCGCAGGCGGCCCTGGACGCCTCGATGCGTTATGTTCAGCAGCGAGAGACCTTCGGGCAACCGATCAGCCAGCACCAGGCGATCCAGTTGAAGATCGCGGACATGGCAACCAAGATACAGGCGGCCCGGCTACTGGTTTACGACGCAGCCGCCAAGAAAGACAGCGGCGAGCGGATCGACCTTGAGTCGGGCATGGCCAAGCTCTTTGCCAGTGAGGTTTGCGGCGAGGTGTCCCTGGAGGCCATGCGGATACACGGCGGGTACGGATATACCAAAGACTTCCCGGTAGAACGCTATTACCGTGACGCGCCGCTGATGATAATTGGCGAAGGAACCAACGAGATTATGCGGCTGGTGATCGCGCGGCAGTTGCTGCGGCGGCCGGAGTATCAGCTGTAAGAGGACGGCAGATGACCATATCCGAAACTGAACTTCCCATCCGGCTGACCGAGCTTTCGCACTGCGCGGGTTGAGCGGCCAAGCTGAGCCTTGAGGACCTGGGCCAGGTCCTGAGTTACGTACCGCTGCTGTCGCATCCCGACCTGCTGGTGGGCGCCGAGACGGGCGATGATGCCGCGGTCTATCGCATCAACGATGAGACGGCACTAATCGTCACGGTCGATTTCTTCCCGCCGATCACCGATGACCCATACGAGTTTGGGGCGATAGCCGCCGCGAACTCGCTGTCCGACGTTTACGCCATGGGCGGCAAACCCCTGATCGCGCTGAACGTCGTGGGGTTCCCGGCGTCGCTGGACAAAGAGATCCTGGGCAAGACACTGCAAGGCGGTTACGCGAAAGCGGCAGAGGCCGAGTGCCTCATCGTGGGCGGGCATACCGTGGACGATCCGGAACCGAAATACGGCCTGTCGGTGATCGGCGTGGTGGAACCTGGAAAACAGGTTAGCAACGCCAACGCGCAGGTCGGTGACGTGCTGGTACTCAGCAAGCCAATCGGAACGGGCATCATCACCACCGCGGGGAAACAGGGCGTGGTTGATCCCGACGTTCTGGCCAGCGCCGTTAAGAACATGGCGGCCCTGAACCGGCCGGCATCGCAAGCGATGCAGAAGGTCGGCGTACATTCAGCAACCGACATCACCGGGTTCGGACTGCTGGGCCATCTGAAGAGCATGGTGAAAGGCAGCGGAGTTTGCGCCGAGGTCAATTTGTCCGCGGTGCCGGTGCTGCCGGGGACCAGGGATCTACTGGACAGAGGCGTAGCGCCCGGAGGGACACACCGCAACGTCAGCAGCGTGAACGACGCGGTCAACTGGCATCGGGAGCTGAGCGATAATGACCGGATGCTATTGTGCGACGCGCAGACGTCCGGAGGGCTGTTGATGTCAGTGCCGGCTCAGCGAGCCGATGACCTGATAGCGGCCCTGCGCGAAGAAGGAGCGCCCTGCGCCGCCGTGGTAGGCAGAGTAACCGAAGGCCCGGCCGGGACTATTGTCGCCAACCCGTAATCCAGATCATCACCCTTTCCCTAAGCCTCTTCCATTGAGGGAGAGGGAACTTGGAGCATTTTAATGACGACTTCCAACCAGCAGAACCAGCAGTCCACGAGCGAGCAGCCGGAATTCGGGCTAAAACGCCCCGATCAGGTGAAAATCGCGCCTCCGGCCGGTGAGCGGGTCCCACCCGGGCAATTCGTAGCCAAGACGTTTCCGGTGCTTACCTACGGGGATACGCCGCAGATTGACCTGGCAACGTGGAGAATTCGGGTTTGGGGACTGGTGGAGAAGGAAGTCGAGCTGGACTGGCCGCAGTTTTGTGCGCTGCCCTGGGTCGAGGTAAATGCGGATTTCCACTGTGTCACGCAGTGGTCATCGCTGGACCAGACGTGGGAAGGCGTGTGGGTGGCGGACCTGCTGGAGCGGTCCGGAATTGGCGCTGAGGCGCGGCACATCATGGCGCACTGCTTCGGCGACTACACGACCAACGTGCCGCTGGATCTGGCGTTGTCGGAGGGTTTGCTGGCGCACCGGCAGAACGGCGCAGAGATCGGTACGGACCACGGCTGGCCGCTGCGGCTGATCGTACCCAGCCGGTACGGTTGGAAATCGGCCAAGTGGGTGAACGGCATCGAATTGATGTCGGAAGACGCGCCAGGATTCTGGGAGCAACGGGGTTACAACAACAACGCGGACCCGTGGCTGGAAGAACGGTTCTGGCCGGAATTGACCAAGTGATCAGATGCCGAGGCAGGAATAGCAAAAAACAGGGGCGGGTTTCTACCCGCCCCTGTGTCCGTCCGGCAGATGTGGCGGCGGCTAGGCCGCTCGCAGCAGATTCTCCTGAGCCTGGGTTTTGGCAAGAGCGTGGGCGGGCATGGAGACCTCGATGGCCGCGTTGGGCGCGTCCAGATCCTTCTGCAAGCCGCACTGGAGGCAGTTGATGAACATGCCATAGGTGTCGCGCTTGAGCTGCAAGTCACCCTGGCATTTGGGACAGGCGCCGAATTTGATCGTCATGATTACCTCCTCGCCGTTACGATATGCTCGGCACGGTCGAATTTGGGGTTGCCTCTGGTTATCGTCCAATGGTTGTACGTATGGGTATGAGCGATCGGATTGCCGTCCGGATAAATTAATTGGCCTCACCAACCCGCCTCAATGGTGGCGGCGGTTTGGTTAGCGTCGATAATATCCCTTGACACGAGTCGTGTCAAGGGATATTATTCCCCCATAGCAATGTGATATAATTCACAGGATGGAGAAGCTCGGGATGCAACGAAGATGGACCAGACGAGCCCAGGGCGGCGGCAGGCAGTTGGAAGCCTACACGGCGCCGGTTGCCGGTGCGCCGTCTTACCGACCCGGCAGCATGGGCTCGGTTAGCGGGGATGGCGAAATACCGGAAATGACCTCGCCAGCCGGTGAGCTGGAGGGTGTGTACATCATTTCCGTTGCCGCGCGGCTGCTGGAGATGCATCCGCAGACGCTGCGGAAATACGAGAGGCTGGGCCTCATTCAACCCGTGCGGACGGTTGGAATGCTCCGACTATATTCCCAGGACGATCTCCGTAAAGTCATGCTCATCCGGCACTTGATGGACAATCTGGGGTTGAACCTGGCAGGCGTTGAGTTCGCGTTGAAACTCGTCAACAATCTGAATGTGTTCACCCGACGGCTTTCAAAAACCGTAGAAGACTCGACCGTCGCGGAACGCATCCAGGAGGAGGTCGCCATGCTGTGCGACAGCCTCAGTTTGCCGGCGCCGGACCGACCTATCACCAACGACCAATCCAGGGACAATCGATGACCACCGAACAGATACATCCATCAGACGAAAACAGGCACGAAGACGCCACTCCAGCGGATCCGGAGCAGTGCGATCAGGCCAGTGGGCAGGGTATGGAGGCGGATGCCGTTGAGGATCCGCCCATGGCTCCGGAGCAGGAAGCCGCGATGTTGCGCATCGCGCTGGCTGAAGCACGGGAAGAGGTTGATCGGCAGATTGACGCGGTGCAAAGAGGCAAAGCTGATCTGGCCAACGCGAGGCGCAGGCACGACGAAGAACGGCTGCACATACAACAGCAGGCGAACAGCCGGCTTCTGGTGCAACTGTTGCCCATCGTGGACGAGCTAGATCTGGCGGTGAATCATCTGGACGCAAACGGCCGGGCGACGTCGCAAGAAGCAGTTCTCGAGTCCTGGGTGGAAGGGGTCCGATTGATACAGCGCAAACTCGCCGTTTTCCTGGAATCTCAAGGTGTGGGCCGAATTGAATCATTGGGTGAGCCGTTCAATCCGGAACTGCACGAGGCCGTTGGGATGGCCCAGGTAGAAGACTCAGAATCGGGGCACATCGTAGAGGTCCTGCGCCAAGGGTACCTGCTGCATGGTCGAGTGATACAGGTGGCGCAGGTGGTAGTGAACCAGTAACTAGGACGCTTCCTGCCAGCAACGGGAAGCGTCGCCAAGGCAAGACCAACTTAATATCCAGTTTTTCAGGAGTGCAGCAATGGCAAAAATCTTGGGCATCGACCTCGGCACGACGAATTCGGTGGCCGCGGTGATAGAAGCCGGAGAGGCGGAGGTGGTGGAGAGCGCCGAGGGCAACCGCATAACCCCTTCCGTCGTAGCGGTCAACACTCGCAGCGGTGAACGTTATGTTGGGCAGACCGCCAAACGGCAGGCGGTGACAAATCCGGAGAACACGATCTTCTCCGTAAAGAGGCTGATGGGCCGTCGTTTCGGGGATCCTGAGGTGCAGGACGCCGCAACGCGCCTGCCCTACAAAATAGTTTCCGGCGAGAACGGCGACGCCCACGTGGAAATGGCGGGACAGGCTTACGCGCCCCCGCAGATTTCCAGCATGGTGTTGCAGAAGATCCGCCAGGACGCGGAAGCGAAATTGGGTGAGCGCATCAGCCAGGCCGTGATCACGGTGCCGGCCTATTTCAACGACGCGCAAAGACAGGCGACCAAGGACGCCGGAACCATAGCAGGGCTGGACGTCCTGCGGATCATCAACGAGCCCACCGCTTCGTCTCTGGCGTACGGCATCGACCGTCAGCAAACTGATTCTACCGTGGCGGTGTTTGACCTGGGCGGGGGAACTTTCGACATCACGATCCTGGAGCTTGGCGACGGGGTTTTTGAGGTTCTGTCCACCAACGGAGACACCTTCCTGGGCGGGGACGACTTCGATGAATCAATCCTCAACTGGCTGGTGGTGGAATTTCGTTCCGAAACCGGCATTGACCTGGCGCAGGACCGCATGGCGCTGCAAAGGCTGCGCGACGCGGCGGAACGGGCAAAAATCGAGCTATCCAGCACATTGGAAACCGAGATCAACCTGCCGTTCATCACTGCCGACGCCAGTGGGCCGCAACACCTGGTGAAGTCACTGAGTCGGTCGCGTCTCGAGCAGTTGGTGAGCGACCTGATCGACCGGACGGAAGGACCCTGCCGTCAGGCCATTGCCGATGCCGGCGTTTCCGCTGACAGAATCAACGACGTGATCCTGGTGGGCGGGATGACCCGTATGCCCTCGGTTCAGGCGAAGGTTCAACAGATCTTTGGCAAGGAACCCTCGCGCTCCGTCAACCCGGACGAAGCAGTGGCGTTGGGAGCGGCCATCCAGGCCGGCGTGTTGGGCGGCGAAGTGGGAGATATAGTCCTATTGGACGTGACCCCGTTGACCCTGGGAATAGAGACCCTCGGCAGCGTAACCACGGCCCTGATCCCGCGGAACACCACCATCCCAACCAAGAAAACAGAAACGTTCACCACGGCGGCAGACAGCCAGCCGAGCGTGGACATCCACGTCCTACAGGGAGAACGACCCATGTCGGCCGACAACAAGACGATCGGCCGGTTCATGCTGGACGGCATTTTGCCGGCTCCCCGAGGCGTGCCGCAGATTGACGTGACCTTCGACATCGACTCCAACGGAATCCTGAGCGTGTCCGCACAGGACAAGGGAACGGGCAAAGAGCAGCGCATCGTCATTCAGACCAGCAGCGGACTTTCGCAGGAAGACATTGAGCAGATGATGTCGGAAGCGCAAGCCAACGAGGAAGCCGACCGGGCACGCCGGGCGGAGGTGGAGACGCGCAACCAGGCCGACAGCCTGGCCTACTCTGCGGAACGGCTGCTCCAAGAGCACGCAGAAATTTTGCCGACCGACTTGAAAACGGAAGCCGAGGGCAAGTTGGAGGCGTTGCGCTCTGCGATCGCGGCCAACAACGTGGCGCAGATGCAAACGGCGATGAACGAGCTGAATGAGGTCTTACAGAGAGTGGGGCAGGCGGTATATTCCCAGCCGGGGGCGGACGGTCCCGGCGCCGGACCGTCGGCGGGCGGTCCAGGGGATGACACTGTTGAAGGTGAATTTCGGGAGGTCTAACCATGGTGCCGCTCGATTCCGCAAGTGCTATAATGGTGTCGAGACAACTACCTGCCGCGGTGGTGTCTCCACGCCGGAAATCGGGGGATATGCAATGAACGCATCACAAAAAGACGATGTTGAAGTCGGCGGATTGGAGAACGAAAATCCGATGGCGGATCCGAACCCAATCAGGCTGGAGGAACAGGCGGGTCCTCAAGTTGAGGATGTCGACATTGAGTCCTTGACTCCGTTGCAGACCCACTATCTGGAATCACTGCGACAGTTGATAGTGGTGAAGAACGAATATCAATCGGGCTCCGAGTACGAGTCCTGGATGATGGAGTCCATCAACCGCTCGATCTATTCGGCGTTGCGAGATTGCATCGAAGCGAATATCGGAACGGTGGCGAAAGACCTGCTGCATCGGGAGCATCAAGTCAACTAGACCTGCAATCGGAATGGAAGGCGGGCGGACCCCGATGGAGTCCGCCCGCCTTTGTGGTATCAGGAGGTCAATCCCGGCAACTGGCAACACTTTGACGGTTAACCAGGTGATTGTGCTATAATCGACGCATGAATATGCCGAGGTGGTGGAAATGGTAGACACGCGGTCTTGAGGGGGCCGTGGGCTTTCGCTCGTGTGGGTTCAAGTCCCGCCCTCGGCACCAGACAGGCAGGGTGAGGAAAGATAGACCAAAAGAAAGGGCGTCGTTGGGCGCAGTTTTTCATTGACGAGGCGACGTAGCCAAGTGGACTAAGGCGGAGGTCTGCAAAACCTCTATTCGGCGGTTCGAATCCGCCCGTCGCCTCCAAGCTTACTTCGATGGATACCGGTCGGATTCGGGGATAACGATACTGGACGCGCGCCGATTTATGCGATGAATCGGGTTGCGCGGTTATTTTTTACCTCCGTGCCGAGGTGGCGAAACGGCAGACGCGGCGGACTTAAAATCCGCTACCTCCTGGAGGTGTGTGGGTTCGAGTCCCTCCCTCGGCACCAAAATCTCAATAACCGGGCGGTTCGTGCTTGGTTGCAGTATCAACAAGCGGCGAACCGCCCTCTTTTTCGCCCTGACGTGGGACAATTGTGGGACAAACATACACTAGCCCACTGGATTGGACACGTCAGGACTGCATCAAACCGCGCACAGAGACCGGCGATTCGACGGCCGTATTCTAGGCAATCATTTCCGGGAACACAGACCCAATCGGGTCAGATTTGTCCCACATATCGGCGGATGTGGACCGGTCAGCTGGCGTCGTCCCTGCCGTTCGCGTGGCGGGTTGGGGGATGACCAACGCGGTACGGTTTAGCTCCCGATCACCCGCAACACGGCTACTCCGCCATCCGGCGGTCCCTGTCGGCTTCGGCGTGGTTTCCGAGGGTTTCGTGAATCCAGGCCCGCAGCCGGTACGTTTCCGGGTCGTGGCCTTCGAAAAGCCCGAAGTGGCGGTTCATGTCGGCTAACGCCTGTTGCCATTACGGGGTCGGAAGTTGCGTCAAGGCGATGGCGCGGTGCCCGTAGCTCATGGGGTGTACGGGTCGAGATCAATGGCTCGGCTGGCGTCCTCGACGCCCTTGGGGGGCAGGGGTGTGGGGGCGATGGTGTGGGCATGGGCCCGGCGTTGCCAGTGTCCGGCGTCATCTGGTTCGAGTTCAATGGCGGTCGTGTAGTCTGCGAGAGCCTCGTCGTGGCGCCCGCCGTACATATAGGCGGTGCCCCTGGCTTCGTACAGGCCGGCCACCTCTGGCTGGATCCGGATGGCTTCGTCGTAGGCGGCAATCGCCGCGGTTCAGGCCGCGTCCCTCATGTGGGCGTAACCCTGCTGGTAAGCGGCGGTGGCGGCTGGATCGGTGAGACCCGGCGGCATCTCCTGGTCGATGATCTGTACTCGGGAGCGATCCGGCGTCGGTAGAAGGTTCGCCTGATGGGGTGTTACAACGGGCGGAGTTTCGGCTCGGCAGGCGAGCGCGGTCGCCAACACGATGACGAGTACGGCTACACTTTTCAGTCTCACCGCGCCCAACTCGAACGTTCGAGAACCTCCGCCGAACTTGGCAGGTTTGAACGTGACGCGAATTCTACCCGGTTTTCGTCAGTCCGTTGGGCCAACGGTCGCTGCATCTGACCGGCTCGCCGTTCACTTTTCGCAGACTACACCGTCCCCATCGCCGTCCCGTGCGCTGGGTACCATCCACTTTGGGAAGCCCCTGCCGCCGCCTTTGCTGCCCTGTACACGGCGTTCTCCTGCTGCCTGCGCGGCGTCGCAGTTGGCGTAGGTTCTCACCTGGGGCGGCGGCGTTGCCGCTGGTTTTGTTGGCCCGGTGGTGGGCACCGGCGTCGGGCTCGCTTGTCGTTGGTGGGACACCGTCAGCTGGGGGACGTCTGGCGCAGGTGTCGAGCATTTCCACGAGAGCGTCGTGCTCCCGCTGCGTCACCGTGAGGCCCCAGTCATCCTTGATTGTGATCCAATCGACGGCGTACTGGCACCAGTAGGAACGGTCTTCAGGTTTCCAGTCTTCAGGTCCTCGTGCCCCCTTCGAGCGGTTGGCGCTGGCCGTAACGGCGATGAGGTGCTGAGGATCATCGAGGTAATTGGCGTATCGTTCCCGAACGACTCCTGTCCCGTCTTCGAGAATTGCCATGTGCATCCCCTCGGTTGGTAGACTCGCACCGCATACTGGGCAGGGGTCTTCGACTGTGCGGATTCCAGCACACGCACCGCACCGAATGTACCCGTACCAAAGGCTTGTCCATGGAGCGCCTGGCGAAAGATCATCTAACCACATTGTTCACCCTCTGACAGATCGGTACCCGGGGAAACGCACCACGGTTAGCCGAGTAGTCGGCAATCTCCGAGTCAGGTGGAAGCCAGCATTTGTACGATGGCAGGCCATCTCGTTTTGCCCTACACCTTTTCGCGAATCGTAAGCGAGTGTTTCAAGCGCCGCATCATTTCCTTGCGCCAGCTTTCCCGCCGTTCCATCGGGTCAGGTTCTCCCTCAGAGGAGACCAAGAGTGCTTGGCAGCAACAGCGGCGCAATCGGCCGCTTCATTTTCGGGGGTGGCCGGCGTCTCCGTCGGTGAATGGTTTGGTACCACCACTGGGTGGCATCAATTGTCTTGCTGTTGGTCGATCAGCGTGGCCAAGTTCTTGCCCTCGGTTTGGTCGGGTTCCAATTCGGGCAGCTTGCACTCCATCCAAGGACTTCCCCAGAATTCGCAGTGCGTTCTGTTAGTGTCAGAGACGCAGTCCGGCCAGGCGCACCGTGCCGTGCCGGTCGTGTCCCGCGTGAACGGCGTGCATTGGACCGACCCATCCACGTCGCCTTCCATCTTCACGATGTAGAAGTGGTCGGGGTGGTGGTGGAGCATCACCTGGTGGGTCAGCAGGGTGTTGTCGATTTCTTCCAGCCAGACGGGAATCTGTCTCAGGTAGTAGTCGTAATCGACTGGTTCATCCAGCGGATTGGTGCTGTGCGCCAGGGGGTTGAGTTCCCGGTAAACCTGTAGGAGTTTTTCCCTGGTCAGGACACCGTCGGTTTTGGGGAAGAATGGGCTGTTCCCGCCTTTGGCCGGGGACCGGATCTCGACCGGCTTGGGGAAGAAATGCGGATGGACTTTTTCGATGTCCCTGAAGATGTCCCTGGGGCTCCTCATCCGTTTCATTTCGTCATGGGATTTGCCGTAAGCGTCCTTGTTTGAGACCAGCGCCGCGTAACCGATGTTTTCGAGAATCGCTCTCGCTTGGACGGCAACGGCGCGTACCCTCGTTTCGATGGGAACTGAAGCGCTCTGCATCATTGCGATGGCGCCGTCGAGGTCCCGCTTGATGGATTCCATGAGGTCGCAGTACTGCTTGATGTCCAGCAGTTCGGCCTGCTTGATCTCCCATTCGCAATCTGCACAGACGATTTTCCATCCCCATTGGTTCAGGTTCTCTCCCTGCATTTCGAGCATGTCGCTGTCGCAACTGGGACAGATTTCGTACCGTTGGCCGTCGATTCCCTTTACGGGGATGTCGTCCGGCCAGTTGAGGCTCTTCGCCGCATTGCCAAACTGGGGGACTTCCCCGCAGTACACGCACTCGCGGGGCTCGATCCCGAGCATGACCATGTCTTCAAATTGCTCTCGGTGCCCGAGCCGGTAGCAGGGAAGCCGCTCTGGCGGCAGTTGCCGCGAGATGGCCCTGATTGCTTCGCCGCACGTCTGGAGCCCAGCACATCGGGAGACAGCAAACATGGTTTGTGGCGTCAGCAGGTATTCGTAGCGGTGTTCGCCGTGTTCCTCGCACGGGCCCGAGATTTCTACAGTGCCTCCTGCCTGGTGTTCGCCGGGTGCCGAGTTGGCGAGGGTCCAGCAGGTTTGGGCATACGTGTCGATGTCACCTTCGTTCAGCAGATCCTCAAGGTCGGGAACGGGTTTTCCGTGACCGGTTCCGCCGGTCGCGTTGGCGACCTCTCCGGCCCGCCGGGTACGCTCTCGCTGCTCCCTGCGACGCTTTTTGGCTTGCTTTTCACTCATTGCGACATCCCTAATCTGATGACCGTGAGCTGGTCTGGGAGGAGCAAGTGCCCGCGAGCCGGACACTGCGCCCGAAGCGGGCGTAGATGTCCTGTCGTGTTGCGGTTGGCGGGATCGACGCGGACGATGTTTGCACTACTAGAACTTCCGTGGGAGCGGACGTGGTCGTCGGGTACTCCGTCAGGTCGGTCGCGTTGGGAGGCAGGGCCAGTGGTCGGGCAGGCTCCGACGAACCCGCAATCGGCGCGGCGACGAGAGCCGTCATCGTCTTCCAGGTCATCCTCAAGGTTCATCTATTGGTGCTTGCTCCGCGCGAGAACGAGTTCGCGGAGCGGAGACGCTCGAGCATTGTCCCACGAGATCCTTCGGGGCGGCAATCGGCGTCGATCCAGGGCGTCTCGCCTTGGGGCGCTGCGGGACGGTGATAAACTCGCAGCGGCCTGGTCGCTGGGAGACGCAGCCCGAAGTGTCCCATCTGGCGACGGTGCGGCAGTTGCGTGCAAGTAGACCCTGTAGCGGACCGACCGACGATGATAGGAGACCAGCAGCCGTGCGGGCGGCCTGAAGGTCGCGGTCTCGTGATTTCAAGCCCCCGAGCCTTTCACAGGAGCGAGAGGTGCGCCGGTGTGTTGGGGGACTCCGGAGTGTGATACGAGAGCTGGATGATCGGCAATTAGGGCCGGCGGCGCAAAGGTAGGACGACCATAAAGCGAAAGCGGATTTGCGCCGTCGGCGCCTCTTCCCAAATACGGACATGAAGCCGTGAGCAATCAAGAGCACGTTGATCTGTTCCTCGAAGGCGTCGGCCCATGGAACAAGAAGGTTGACTCCTGGTCCGCGAGGTCGGAAGGCGGCGTCGCCTGGGGTTATGCTTCCGACCTGAGCAACGAAGCAGTTGGGTATCGCGTGTTCGACAAAGCCATGGTAGAAGGCACTTCCTTCAAAGAGGCTACCGATTACCGCGGGATCAATTTTGACCGGTCTAATTTGGCCGGTTCTCTATTCCAGCCGCCGCGCCCCTTGCAAACCCAGGGGTTGAATTTCAGCGGCGGGAGGTTTTATTGGGCCAATCTCCGTGGCGCGAACCTGAGCGGCGCCAACTTGGCCAAAGCCGATTTCTACTACGCCGAGTTGCAGGATGCCGTACTGGCGGATGCGACGCTCGACGGCGCTGCGCTGTCCACGGCGGATCTGACCGACACTGACCTGACGGCGACGCGGCCATGGCGAGCGTGTCTGTTCCCTGAACCGCTCCCGTTCAATGTCCCGCCGGAGCCGAGCCTGAAGGTCATCAAGTGCGTTTCCGATTTGATCAGGGTGTGCCTGGATCTGGGTCGCGACAGTGACGGATCTCAAGGCTACAGCCTGTATTACCGCGGCCAGGTGAAGGGCTGGAAACTACGTCCCTCGGTCATGCGCCGCAGGTCGCTGCGGGAGAGCGAGGGGCGGATGTTGCTCGACATGATGACCCGACGGCCTGATGATTTCTCCGGCATGGTTTCGACGCTTGACCAATGGGTTCTCGCACAGCACCATGGGCTCAAGACCAGGCTCCTCGACGTGACGCGGAACCCTCTGGTGGCGTTGTACTTCGCGTGCCACGCTGCGCCCGAGGACGACGGTCAGCTTCACGTTTTTGCCGTTCCCAGAGACATGGTAAAGCCGTACACCAGCGACTCCGTCAGCGTCATCACCAATTTCGCCAAGCTTTCCTACCCGGAACAGTGCCTGCTGTTGGGCAAGTGCTGCGGCTTCGACCGACGCCGGCACCTGCACTCTCAGGTGTTGACCAAGCTCTACCATCTCATCGGGATAGAAAAGCCGCATTTCCAACGACGGATCAACCCAAGGGACCTGTTCAGAGTTTTCCTGGTGGAACCCCAGCAATCGGTGGAACGGCTGCGGGCACAGTCTGGCGCCTTCTTGATTTCAGCGTTTCACGAGAGGTTCGAACGCAGCCAGATCCTGGGGTGGAACGATTCCATCCTGGCCTATGATCACCAAACGTTGGTCGTGCCTGCCAAGAGGAAAAGAGAAATCCTGAAGGAACTTGAGCTCCTGCACGTCACTCTTGAAACCCTGTACCCTGGCTTGGACGAAACCGCCAAGGCAGTGACGCAACGTTATGATCGGGATGAACGTTCCGCCGGTTGATGGTGCCATTCCTAGTGTGAGTGGTCCATTGCCGCCGTCAGGCGGTCGCGGAACCAGACCAACCAACGAGCGAGGCCCATCGAGCCGACCTGGGCGCTGGCCGGCGTCTGGTATTATCCGCGCAGGCGGCGGTATTGCCGCGCCACGCTCGCCATGGCAAAGGAGGATGACGATGGCCCTCACGATTGACTGTCAGGTACACGCGTACCAACGGAACACTCCTGAGCGTCCGTGGGCGGGGTTTCTGACCGGCCCGGAGGAGGTTACGGGCGACGACATGGTGGAGGCGATGGCGGCGGTGGGCGTGGACGGCGCGATACTGATCTCGCCGTTTGTGATTTACGCCTACGACGCAAGCTACGCGCTGGAGGTGTACGCGCAGCATCCCACCAAGTTCGGGCTGGTGCGGCCCTTCGATCCCAACTCGGCGACGATTGACGCGGACGTCGAGCAGTGGACATCGACGCCCGGGGTGGTGGGCTGCCGGATCATGCTGTCGAACGCCGACTACGAGGCGGACCATCCGGGTCTGAACGCCATCCTGGCGGCCGGCGGGCGCGCCGGCGTACCGGTGAACATCATGGCGGCGGGTAAATTGCCGCTGCTGCGTCAACTGGCCCATCAGAACCCCGACACGCAGATCATCATCGACCACCTGGGGCTGGCCCAGCCGTTTGATCCGCCGCCGCCCGATGAGCCTTTCGCCGACCTGCCCAACGTCTTGTCGTGTGCGGAGCTGGAGAACGTGGCGATCAAGATCTCGGGAGCGGGCACGCTGTCGCACGCGGGGTTCCCGTACCCCGACATCTGGGAGCCGGTGCATCGCATCTTCGACGCGTACGGGCTGGAGCGGTGCCTGTGGGGAACGGACTGGACGCGGGCGGTGAACCTGTTGACCTACGAGCAGGGGGTGGAGGCCTTCCGGCTGACGGACACGCTGTCGGACTCGGACCGGGAGATTCTGATGGGCGGCACGCTGGCCAACATCTACAAGTGGACACCAGCGGCGGACGAGTAGCGGGTGCATCCTTCGAGAGCCTCAGGCTAAGCGGATAGGGCAAGGTGTGGACAACGTGGGTCCCTGCCTTGCTCGGGGCCACGCTCCGGGGACATTCTCGTCTGCCCGCTCACAACGCACTTGCGATGTCGCAGCCGAGGAACTGGCGTCCCACTTGGTGGGCAGCGGTCATCACGGAATAGCTGCCGGCCGCCGGGTCGAGCACCACGTCGCCGGGGTCTGTAACGGCCTCGATCAAGCGCGCCTGAAGGTTCACGGGCTTGGGATGAACATTGCCGATGCGTTTGACCTTTTCCGTAACGGCGTCGGGGATGCCGTCGTGTTGCCAGCCTGGTCCGACCTGCGTTGGCGGTTTCTGCAGGATGAGCAGGTATTCCGTGAAGCGCCGGGTGCGGTAGCCCATGCCCATCCGGCCCTTGTTCCAAGTGACGAGATCCACGACCTCCAGTCCGCCATCTGCTAGCCAGGTTCCGACGCCTTTGCACAGGTGAAATTTGTCGACCCACAGGAGCAGATGGCTGGACGGAATTAGAGCGTCCGAGATGCCGGCAATGAATTCGCCGATGGTTTCCTCGCTCATCTGAGGGAGCGCCGAGCGTCGTCGTCCCCGGCTGACGCCTTCGTTGCCGTAGCGCATCTTGTCCAGCAGACCGCGGTACTGCGGGTCGAAGATACAGAGCGGGACCGATGCCGGTTCCAGCGCTGCCAGGAGTTCCAGGCCGTCGCACTGGTTTCGCTGGTTGAGCGGCAGCGGCCAGTGGGTAGCCTGAGCCATGGCCGACTGGGGATATTCGGTGGTCGTGGAGATAGTCATGAGGCAACGGTAAGACCCAAAAGATCGACCACCATATCGGGTGCGTTCGAGATTACGGGATGGTTCGGTTACCGCACAAAGCCGAACTTCGGCCGATTGACGGCTGGCTTTCAGAAGTCGACAGTAGCGCCGTTTTCGGGCTCGGAGGCCTCGTCAAGGCGCTGTGGGCAATCGACGGCCGCAATATCACAGTGCCGGTATTCCTGTGGCGACGGTACCCGCCTTGCTGGTTCGTCTGCGGAGAGCCTGCTGATCAGTGCGCCGAGGTTCCGGACGAAATTCTCGTCCATGGCCTCTGCCGGACCGCGCACCGTGTGGTCCCGGTAGGTTACCTGACCACTGAGTTTCGTTTCCCGGTAGGGTCGCAGCGCCTTTGGAACGGCGTACAGGAAATCATGACCTGCACGACGTGGCTGGGGCTGTCGTGGCTGGTCTTGGCGTCGATGATGACTGCTTCATCGTCGCGCCGCGCGATCAGGTCAGGCTGGCCCTCGAGCGTTGCCGTCCTGCTTCGCAGCGCAAAGGCGTTCTGCCGCTCAACGTCGACGTCGTAGCCGCCGACCGTCCAGTTACTGATCCGCTCGTTGACGAGCGACGTGTGATCCAGCATCCACTTGGCTTGGTCGAAATCGGAGGGCTGGCGGGTCCAGTCGACGTAATGGGGTTTGAACCAGATGGCCCGCGCGTGAGCTGTCGCTCATCAGGCGGCGGGGCACCAAACGGCCCAGATGCCTTAGCTGCTGGGCACGTCCTACTTCGTGGCGGCTTGGCTTGAACGATCTGATCGTTATCAAATGTTGCAACGCTGGGTTTCGCCAGGTCGGATTGCTGGAATCTTGTTTTCTCATCTCAGCGCAAGCGAAGGAGGTGGCAGGCTATGGTCGACCTGGCACCACCCGATGCTGGCCGACGCTCCGCCGCGGCTATGATGCCAGGAACAGCGAAGCGCGATGCCCCGCTGGCGCCACGAGTGAGATGAGAGATGCCGAGCGGGATACGGGACGCGGGCGCCGATTGAAAAAGGATCTTGATCGCCGCATTGTCGCCCCGGGACGGGTACTAGGGCTGCCTCAGGCTCATGCGCTGTTCCTAAACTGCAATTGGCGAGTGGGGCCGCCCACACGCAAGACCGCTCCCTGGGGGCCGCATCCAGTGGCGGGAGCCAACGATGTCGGTCCGGAACCCGCGCCTGACGGAGACGGTGCTGATGGAGCAGTTCGAGAAGACCGTTGTCGCTGCTGCGCGTCACGATCACGGCC
Source organism: Dehalococcoidia bacterium (assembly GCA_965207025.1). Lineage (GTDB taxonomy): Bacteria > Chloroflexota > Dehalococcoidia > Lucifugimonadales > UBA3495 > Bin87. The sequence continues at coordinate 1,620,764 of OZ242258.1, forward strand.
TCCTCGGGAGGCTGAATTTGTCATTGCGAGTGCAGCGCGGCAATCTCGTCATCCACAGTAAGCGCAGTTCAAACTACGGGACCGCCACGTCGCTGCGCTTCTCTTGATGACAAACTGGGGACGCACGAGGGAACGGACGTGTTGATGAATTCGGTCAGCGCCACGTGTGGTGCCCAGATCGACGTACTGGAAGGGAGCGCAGCAGGGTCAGGTGGTGCCGTCCATCTCTGGGCATCCCCCAGCCCAAGAACGTATGAGAGGCTTTGTGATGGCGTCCGTTGGGGAGACCCGGTGGCGTGGTTCGACCAGGGACCGCCGCAAGGCGTTCTCGCCTGCCGGGAGTGCTTTTGGGTCTTCCATCTGGACCAGGGCGGTAAACGACCGCGCTTCAATGCGCCGGCGCGTTCATTGGTATACTTGGATTCCCCATGTCCGGCCTTGGGAGAGCTGACTGGAACGGACAACCACATGCTCGTCATTTCCCTCAACGACCTTGCCAATTTCTACGCCACCGCCGATGAGAGGAAGGAGGGTTTCATTGGTCGGCTCAAGGCGAGGCGAGGCCGCCGAGGTGGGGATTATTACCTGCCCGTTGTCAGCCTGCTGCGTTCACACCACTGGAGGACGGGCGACCTGTCGATTTTGGAAAGCGAGGTGCCGTCCTTTCTCGAACAGGAGCGCGTCAAAGATGTAGAAAATCCCAACCGTAAGAATCGCGCCTTGCGATACGCGGAGATGTTGGAGGACTACCAGGAATTTTGCGTCCAGCGACGAGTGTCGGGAACGTTCGCGGCGTTCGCCAGCACGGTCGTCCGCGTAACGGATGAGGTGGGCGTCCGCGTAAGGCCGACAGTCGGCCTGGTGATCGGTCGGGAACGACACGTCGTCATCGTGCGGATGAGTATAGACCGGCCCAAGCGGGCGTACCGGCAAGCGGTCAACTATTTCCTGGGGCTCGCCATTCGCCAGCATCCCGTCTTTTTGGAGGACCGTGTCGGTCTCTTTGACGTGCGGCAGAAAGACGTTCTCCCAATGCTGGCCGCCTCCGCGGCGGAGGAGCAGAGCATTAGGGATCATGCCGAACTGTTGCGCAGGATGTTGCGGCCATAGACAGGGTTCGCAACAGCATCTACCTGGTGGTCAAGAAGAGTTTCGGCGCTGGTGGCTGGGGGCGTCGTCCTGACAGAAGTCGTGCTCCGGAGGTGGCTCCAGTGTGGCGATTGGGCACCATGGTCGGGTAGTCATGATTTCATCTTGTTCGACGCAGCCATGGTGGTCGACGTCGGAGGTCAGAAGTCGTCGGTGGTCGCCGTTTCGACCGTGTTGGCCACGTCCACCCGTTCGGGGCAGTCCTCGGCCGTGACATCGCAGTAGCCACACTCCTGCGCGCTTGGTACCCGCTTGGGCGGGGCGTCGGCCGCCAGCCGTCGGATCAGGGACGCGAGTTCCCCGATGAACTGTCCGGGCATCGCTCCTCGCGGGATCCGCACCGCGTGGGTCGGGTATATGACCTGGCTACCGATTCTTGCGTTCCTGTACTGCGGGAGGGCCAGGGGTAAGGCGTACTGGTAGATCATGACTTGGACGCGGTGCCAGGCCAGTTCTTGACCGGTCTTGACGTCGATGATGGTGGCGTCTCTGTCGTCAAGCACGACGAGGTCAGGACGGCCGGCCAGGGTGGCGTTTTCCCCGCAGCCGGAAGGCGTTCTGGCCCTCGACGAAGACATGATGGCCGTCGTCTTCGCGTGTCTTCATTCCGCTTGCGCTCTCGCCGACCTCAGAGCCGCCGGGCTGTTGGAATAGACGCTCACTGCTAAAGCTTTGGCATGGGGGCTGCTCCCTGCCGTCAATGGACCCGACCGGCGTAGCGATTTCGTCTAGTTGTAGGCTAACGTTGGGCACGCTTCGTAGGTTCGTTTACAATGCCCTTTCAGTAACGGGGTGCGAAACGGCGTAGGTCGTGCAAGGTAGGTATCTTGATGAAAATGGTCGATGACCCTGGGACTCCTTACCTGCGTTCCGTCTCGTTGCAGGGTGTTCATCCGTTTGGCTCCGAGGTCACGTTCCTGTTTGACCGCAGGGTGAACGTGCTGATTGGTCCGAACGGTGTGGGCAAAAGCGCCGCCTTGGACAGGTTCGCAGCGGAAGGTCGGAGGCGGTTTTCGCCCTTGACGGATGACTCGGAGGTGGGTGTCGAAAGGATCATGCAACCGGAAAGTGCCTCGTTCCGGGATGTGAGGACCGTCTATGTTGGATCCACGCGAGCTCCCTTGACGCCTGAAATGGTTCTTAGCGATCTGCAATTTCTAGATGTTCAGGGAAAGGTCACCGCTTGGCTGACGCGGGCGAGATGGGTCCCCTTCGCGACGGGGATCCTAATGCTGGCTTATTGGGCAGTAGCGGTGGCCGCGAACACATTCTTTGACCCGGATAGTCGGTGGTTCGAGTTAGGGACGCTCGACTTGCTGGTGCCTTACGTGATCTTCACGGGGGCTTGTAGCTTATACCTGCTTGCGTCGCTTTTCCGCCGGAGTCCGTGGTTGATCAGCTTTCTGACCCGCAACTGGTTGCTGTCGGCTGCTTTGACGTACCGGTCTCAAGTTTCCCCGATTTTCATGTTTCAGGCCGTCTTAGCGGCCAACCGGCGTTGGCTGGGCTCGGAAGGAGATTTGCGTACTGACCGTCGATCTCGTGCCGCGAATGAGGCTGCGAGCCTAGCCCTTGACTGTGCGAAGAAGATTGCACCTGAGGTGTTCCCTGCAACCGCATCATTAGGGACTGGGACCATCATGAGCTTCGTTCGCATCCTCTGGTTGGGGTGGAGGCGTTCCTTCACTGATCGTTTATCGACCGTACATACGCGCTTCAGCCCGTCTCCTCTGCATATTACCAGCCTGAGTGCCGGTACCCAGAACACGTTGCTCATTGCTTGGTACCTCGCGCTTACGTTGGCCTATTCAAACGAATTCCGGGAAGGCTGGAAGGACCTGCCCGCGATCCTCTTCATCGACGAAATTGAGAATCACCTGCATCCTGCGTGGCAGCGTCGGTTCATACCGGTGTTTCTGGAGCATTTCCCCAATCTTCAAATAATCGCCACTACGCATTCACCCTTCCCAATAGCCGGACTGAAGGCTGGACAGGTACATACTTTGCATCAAGGGGACGATGGGATAACTCACGTGGAGACCAACGAACACGAGATTGTGGGTTTGACCGCCGATGAGATACTTCATGGGTACCTTTATGTTCAGGACCCGACAGACTTGGAGACGGCTCAGGCGGTGGAGGTGCTGCGGTGGCTTGAGAGTCTCGATCCTTTGGTCGAGGACGAATCGGCCGAGTCATGGCGGAAAACGGTAGTGGAGGAGTTTTCCGCCTTGGCACGAAACGACGAATTGACGTTCGACGAAGTCTTAGTCATGCACTGGCTCTCCGGGGCGGTCAGCTCCCCGGTCGCCGTTGCGCCCCCTCTTTCGGGTGAGGCGGAATCGTGGCGGGAGTCCATGATAGACGAGTTTCGTTCTCTGGTAGGAGTGGATATTCTTTCCGGAGGACCAGCGGCGAGACAGCGGCAGATCTGGGCGGAGCAGATGGTAAACGGCACGTTTCCGGAATCTACGGACATTCCGGTTGACGAAAGTTCGGGGGTATAGTGCGCGGCGTGAACAGGAGTCCCTCACCGGGCGGCATCGGTCTTGGGATGTACCAGCGTTCCAACGCCGGATGGAATGCGCTAGCCGGCGGCCAAAGTCCGCAGGCCAGGCGGGATTACGATCTGTTGCGGAGGCGGTTGCATAGGGAGTTCAGCGGCCTGTGCGCCTTCTGCGAGCGACCGGTACCGCGTAGGGGACGACCAGGTCCCGTGGAGCACTTCAGACCTCGGAACCCGGTTACTGGCTCGCAATCGTCGCACTTCGGTGCTGACCTGACGTTCAATTGGCTGAACCTGATGTATGCCTGTCCAGAGTGCCAGGATAAGAAGGGCAACAATTGGCCGGGCACACTAGCTGCTCGAGACGAAAGGTTGATTGACGTCGAGCTTGCTCGGAGGGCGGCGAATGATGGATGGGCGTATGTGCCAGTTTCGGTGGGTGACGGGTACGTTAACCCCAATGGAACGGCGGCTGATCCAGCGGAGGACTACTTCGAGTATGACGAGCTTCACGGTGGGGTATCTCCCTCTCGGAATTTGGCTGGAGGCCAGCGTTCGAAGGCTCTCCGAACGATATACGACATTGGACTGGATGCCGCTGCGCTGTCCCGGGAGCGCCGCATTCACGTTGAGGAAATCAAGCAGCATCTCGATTCCAAAGGGAGGCGAAGGAGGGCGCAGGAAGTGGGCAAGCTAGTTGGCCGCCACGATCGGAGGGCGCTGAGGGATACGAAACCAAGTGCCTACGCGCCAGCCGTTCGTTTCACTGGACTGGTGTTGTTTGCCTTCCGAGAGGGGTGGCTCCAATAGGCCCACGGTATCACAGCCGGGGACGTCTCTCCAGTGTCAGCATTTGTGCCGATTCCAATTGCCTCACCGCAGAATGTAACTGGAGACTCAGCACTTTGGATCGCCTGCCGCTAGAACCATATCCGGAGGATGGCCGACACCGTGACGTGCAACGCCACTGTAGGAATGGTGGTCGTTGCCATTGCCCGTCGGTTCGGGTGTATCGGGCGAGGCAGGCAGAGGCGGCATTGCTGCTGCCGTCCGTACATCGGTGGGCGGTTGCGCGGTCGGCGCGGCAGTTCCCGCTGCCTGCGACGCTGCGTCGTTGCCGGCCTGAGGTGGCGGCGGCGGGGGTTCCGACGTGCAGGCCGGCAGCAGGGCGGTCAGGATCAGGATGACGGCAAGGGGGTTCTCAATTCTGTGGCTCCGGGGGACGCATGGCGATTTCGGGCAAACGGCGGCAATTGTCCCACTGGTTCTCGGGATCGGCAATGCCACGGGCGAGGTCAGAAGTCGTCGTCGGTTCCGTCTTCACGCTCGGAGGCCTTTTCCACCCGTTCGGGTCAATCCGAGGCCGTGACATCACAGTAACCACACTCCTGCGCGCTGGGCACTCGCTTGGGCGGAGTGTCGGCCGCCAGCCGCCGGATCAGGGACCCGAGTTCCTCGATGAACTGTCCGGGCAGTGCTCCCCTCGGCACCCGCACCGTGTGGGTCGGGTAGATGACCTCGCCGCCGATTCGGACGTTCCGGTACTGCGGCAGGGCCAGGGGCAGGGCGTACTGGTAGATCATGACTTGGACGCGGTGCCAAGGCCGTTCCTGACCGGTTTTGACGTCGATGATGGTGGCGTCACGGTCGTCGAGTACGACGAGGTCGGGCCGGCCAGCAAGTGTCGCTGATTTGCCCCGCAGCCTGAAGGCGTTCTGGGCTTCGACAAAGACACGGTGGCCGTAGTCTTTCCATTCCTGGCGTTGCTGGTTCAGCAGCGCCGTGTGGCGCATCAGCCACTCGGCTTGGTCGAAGTCTGACGGCTGGCGGGTCCAGGTGCCAACGTTAGCGCTTTGTGCAGTCGATGTTTTCTCCCTGATCGGGTTCCGTCATCGAGCGTCGTCGCACCACGATGGCGCGGCAGAGAGCGGCGACTGGTCCCAGGGAGGCCGTCAAGGCGATGAGAGCCACTGCTTCCTGCCAATGGGGAAACCAGCCGGTCGTCAGGTGGGCTGCGCCTGCGGCTACCCAGATGGCGACGCCGGTCGAGAGGCTGGTGGCCAGTGCGATCTTGACGCTGCGTTCGAGCGTGCGTATGCGGTTGATGAGTCGCTTGATGAGTCGCTTCATTGCATGGTTCCGCGTTGCTTGGCTTCAGCCTGTGGCGATTCTCGCACAGGCGTCAACTGCGCGTGTTTGGCCGGACGACGCCCATTTTCCGTTTTCGCCTGATGGGTGTTGCGATGTATCGCCGCATGGCTTCCCTGGTGTTGGCGTCTTGGAACCTGATGCTGGCGGTGGTCCCTGCGATGGCGGCATCGCCGTCGACTGCGTAGATGCTGGTGTCCGGCGTGTGCGCCACTGGTTGGGCTTTTGCGTGGGCCAGGAGTTAGTCTCCTGCGAGCTCCAGGCGAAACACGTAGGGACAGTAGTCGATGTCAATTTCCGCGGACCTACTTCGGAAAATGACACCGAGGTGGTGCTTTATAGCCTGCAGGATTGCGGCGACCAGTTGGTCGTAGGGCACCATGTTGGTGTTGCACGAGCCGCGGCCTGTTGCACCGTCATCGCGCCATGTGGGCGGGTAGCCGAAGTCGTCAGCGCCACTCTCCAGAGCGTTGAGGCGTATTTCGGTTGACGGGAATATGGGCGGAGCTGCGGGTTCTTCCGCCGAGCGGTGCGGCTTCTGTCCCCGCATGTTGGCCAGGGTCTTGGCATCCTTGGCGATGGTAGGCGTCGGGGCGTAGCGTAGGTCCATGACCATCCAGTGGTGGGTGTATTTCGTGTCTTCTCCCTGCCGCTGCTTGACGAGCATTTCCCTTGCTGCGCGACTGACCCAGGACATCTTGCCCAGAGAGGCGAGCAGCCGGGTACGCATCTGAAGTCTTCCCAGTCGTCGCATGTGTTGAGTCGTGGTCTGGGCATGCTGTCCGGAAGGTCAGGGCGTTCGTCCAGGTTTCCGTGCCGCGGTGTGGGATTGACGCATTTCATCGTTCATGCTCGTTGGCTCCGCGACAGCGTGTGGACGAACGTCGATATTGCCCGCAGAAGCGAACGCTGGTGTAACCAGCGCGCGGGTTCTACTCCGGGGTGGAGGTGGCTGTCGTGGGTGGCTGCCATCAGAAGTCGGCGGTTTCTCCGATCTCAGTTCCGGAGGCGCCGTCCACTCGCACGGGGCAGTCTTCGGCCGTAATGTCGCAGAATCGGCAGTCCTGTGGCGACGGCACTCGTCTTGCGGGTTCGTCGGCCGAGAGCCGTCGTATGAGCGCGCCCAGGTTCTGGATGAACTTCTCGTCCACTGCCTCGGCCGGAATGCGGACCGTGTGGTCGCGGTAGGTGACCTGACCGCTGAGCTTCGTTTCCCGGTAGCGTCGCAGCGCCTCGGGAACGGCGTACAGGTAGATCATGACCTGCACGGTGTGGCTGGGGCTGTCGTGGCCGGTCTTGGCATCGACGATGACGCCGTCATCTTCACGGTGGGCGATAATGTCGGGCCTGCCGGCCAATGTCGCCGTTTTACCGCGGAGTTCAAACCGATTCTGCGCCTCGACGTCGACGTCGTAGCCGCCGACTTCCCAGTTGGCTCTGCGCTCGTTGAGCAGCGCGGTGTGGTCGAGCAGCCACTGGGCTTGGTCAAAGTCAGAAGGCTGCTTCGACCAGTTCTGATGGTGTGCCTTGAACCAGACGGCCCATTCGCAGGAATTTTCGCCAGTGAGTAGGCGGGGCAGCCAGGTGGCCCAGATGTAGGGGTGTTCGCGGCGTTGCGGCATGTGTGACGGCTCCTCCAGTTTAGGTAGCCGTCGTCAGCCTGACGCGAGTGTATTCGTTGGCCGTGCCGTCGCGCTACGGCCTGCTGTCAGCAAACTGCGTTACAGACGGCAACGATGGCCTGATCGGTCTCGTGGCAAAGCCTGCTGTCCCGTAAGGGCGATTTGGGGGAGGCGCTTTGACTCCCGAGATAGCACGGAACAGTCGGGGCATTGGGGGAAATCAGCTCGCTCGCGTAGGGAATTTTCGCCCGTCAGTTTCACGTTCTCTGTGTTGTTCGATGGCGTGATGTGGTCCGGTCCCAGAACGTCAGGCCGAGTTGTCCTACCCGACGGCAGCTTCCCTGTCGTCGTTCTCACGAGCTCCTGATAGGTGGCAGGGCGTTGTGAGGCCGCCAAGGAAAAGGCCCGGCTTCAGGTGCCGTTGGTTTAGAATTGAAGGCAGTTGGGGAAACAGATAACCCTGCAGAGCCGCAACCGTTTGTGCGGGAACGGTTCCATTGGCAACGGAGGACCGTGGTGGAAACAATTCAGACCGTTTACCTCGATGAGGCGGGTTTCACCGGGAATAATTTGCTCGACCTTGACCAACCGATTTTTGTGTACTCGGCAGTTGCCATGTCGGAAGATCAGGCGGCAGCACTTCACTCTGAAATGATCTCCCGTTTTCGCTTGCGTGGCCATGAGCTAAAGGGCAGCAGGTTGGTAAAGCGCAGACGGGGGCGGGAGGCAATCTCCTGGCTTTTGGAAAGGTCTGGGGAGCGAACCCTGGTGGCGACCTACGACAAGAGATACGCTCTGGCCGGCAGATTCTACGAGTACATTTTCGAACCTCTGTTGACAAACTTGAGCACCGTACTCTACACCATTGAGTTTCAAAAATTTGTGGCCTCGGTTCTGTATTGGCATTTCGCGGAACGCGATTCTGACGCCGAACTCCTGCTAGAGGATTTCGAAACCCTGATGCGCACACTGGATCCTCAGCAAGTCGACGCGGTCGTGGAGCATGCAGGCGAGGTGGATATGTCCGGTCCTCTGGGCTATCTGTTGGTCATCGCCTTGTGCCAGCGGGAAAAGATCAAGAAGGAGATCGAATTTTTGAGGGACATGGAGGACAACCCTTGGTGGGAGCTGGATCTGTCGGTACCCTCGGTGAACTATCTGCTGGCCGCGTGGAGTGAGAAACGTGGTGCCCTTGAGGTTCACTGTGACAGGTCTAAGCCGATCCAGTCGGACTTGCTGTCCGACTTTTCTGTGTTCAACCAGATGGTCGGCCGGAATGACAAGTTCTACTTTCCGGTGGGCCAATCGGGTAGCCCCTCGGCGATTTACAACCTTGCGGGGCCAATTCAACTGGAGGATTCACGAAGCTGCCAAGGTATACAGATTGCCGATGTCATAGCCAGTTCCGTCGCCTATGCGTTGAACAACCCAGACGACGGGTCTTCTCAGGAATGGTTGGAACTGGCTGAGGAAATGATTGCGGTGGCCGTCGGGCCGGAATTTAAGCACATCGACCTGAGCCGGGAAGGCCCTGCCATTAACTCCGTGGTGCTCCGGGAACTGCACGAGCGAAGTATCAGGGGTGAAGACCTGCTGGATGGCCTGGGAGAATTCATTCTGGCAGCGAAATCGAGCTACTCGTCTTTCGTTGTTGACGCTGCGGCGGACGACATTGACTCGTCCGACACATAGGAGAACCGATTAGGTTGGCGACAAGGCAACAGCGCAGTTAGCAGCTTTGGCCAAGGCCAGAATCGTTGTGGAGTATCGGTCGTGAACGGGCTGCCGGGTGCGGCGCCTGGTAAAGGGGGTGGTGGACCGGATCCGGTCCACCATGATTTCGGTTTCCCGTCGCGTCGCGACCATGCCGTGGAAGGCGACTTCGGCGCTGGGCAAGCCCAGATCGCGGTGTCCAGACCTGTCGGGGATCACTGCAATGGCCAATAATGACCAGTCGGACCGGCAGGAAGTTGGGGGCGGCGATTGCGGCTCCAATGGCACAGACGAACTCCTCGTCGCATTCGTTGCAATCCCAGCCGATGGTGAGGCCGCGTTGGGACCTGCGGAGAGGATGACGAGGTCGGGATGTCGAAGCGGAAACCCGGAAGGAGATCCACCATCCGTGGCATCTTTGGGGATTTGCTCCGCTGCTGCATCCTCACCTTTGGTTTCTGCTTGGCGTTTGACCGCCGACATTGAGAGCACGGCCGGAAACGAGCCGAGACCTGACTAATTCTTCCATCTGCGGGTCGTGTCGCCATGGATCTTTGACGTACCCGAAAACGTCGAACAAAGAAGGGCTGTCCGCGAACGAGGCGAGCATTAGCCATTCGTCGGCTCCGCTTCTGAACTTGTGGGCTGATGCTATGTCCTGGAGGTCCCGGCGCATGGACAGTTCGTGCTCCGCATTAATCGGTGCGGGGAAACTCACGATACTGGTCCCCTTACGATTTCCGTACATCAGCAACCGGGTGTCGTGCATCTCCCCATCGCGCAGCGTGGCCCGCTTGAGTTGCCGCATCATGTCTATGAGTTGGTCGGCGCCGTTGCCCGCTTGGTCGAACAGGAAGAACAGCAGGTCCTCTTCCGCCCCATGCCGGGTCGGCTGCCGGTCAGCCAATAGTTTGATGCGACGCACCAGCTGCTCGAACGGTGGGTTCTTCCAGGTATGGAACAGCTTTTCTGCGGCCGGCCCGTAATGCCAATTCCCTCGGGCGACTTGGAAGTTTGCGTCAACCAATTGAGAGTAGGGTGGTTTTATCTCCCTCCGAGGAGACGCGTCGTCTGGGAAAAGTTTACGCTTGAGATGGAACCCCAAAAATGCCTTTTCGTTGTCGGCGATGAAGTAGTCGGCGAGGGTCGAGCGTTGCCTGATGTAATACAGAAAATCAAACCGGTCTCGCAGGTAGAAGCTGACGACGTCGAGGTCGAATACGCTCATGATGACGGGATTGGGGTCTTCGTCTCCCTTATTGAGCAAGAACCTCGCTTGCGTGATCACCGCGGGGTAATGGTCGCCGGTGATGCACAGGATGTAGACCTCGTTGATCTCATTCGGCAACCGAACCGCGTGCCCAGCGGAATCAGTCAACGTGCAGTCGCCGCGAAGGAGGGCGTTTCTGCCATTGAGTGCCTGGCCGTAAGCATCCTGAACGGCCCGTGTGAAATCATCGCGGAGTTTCCGCTCGTTGCCAGCCCTGGCAGTCAGTGTGAGTTTTTGCGATTTGCACTGCACAATGAGGGCTTTGTTACCGCTGATGGCAAGGACGTCCAGGTCGGTTACGTCCGTTCTCCCTTTTCTGACTACGACCCCTCTGTGGACACGAGTTCGTCCAAATACGGGAACCAGCAGATCGCGCGTGATGATCTCGGTGGCGTCCCCACGGTTTTTCAGAGCCGTGTCCGCGTACTGTTCATCGTCGATCATCCAGTAAAACGGACTTTCGTAAATTGACTCTGCCAAATTTGGCAGCAGCGGCACCCAGTATCGGCCGTCGCCCAGCGCTATCGCAGGATGCGAGTGGACTTTGTTGTAGGTGCCCATGGAATTGAATTCCTGGTTTACCGTGCCGGGGACGAAGGAAAATGTGCAGAGGAAGTTGTCCAACGTGTTGCGTTCGATTTCGGGTATTTCTTCGGGTCGAAACGACATGGCCGAGAGGACTGCTGTGCAAACCTGTTCATGAGATGACCATAGGTCGACTTTCTGAAGGCGGTCCCGGCTCAGCCTGTGCACCGCGTCGGTGATGTGCAGGATTGATGAGCAACCGATCCCCATTTGGTCTTGGAACCAGGCCTCGTCTGCGGCATACCGCTTACGCGCCATTTCGAGGTACTGGAAAATGTAAGCGCCTGGGCCGCCGTAGAATATAGGCTCTACCATGCCTTGCCCACTGAGCATCCATGCTCGGTACGTTTCCGCCCAGTCGTGCGCTTGGTCATGGCCGACACCGGGTGATTGACCGTGGCTGTCGACAGTGGGAAAAGCGCACGACCTGTGCAGTTCATCAAGCAGTTCGGTGGCTTGCGCCGCCTGCTGCCGAAAAACACCTTCAGCTGGAATTTCGTGCAGTGCCAACGGGTGTTTGACCAAAAGCCCCAGAAGCAGAGATAGTTCTTGGTTGTTTGACCGCCGGTGCCAGTCGATTTCGGTGACCTCGTCAGTCGACGTCCACAATGCAAACCAGATCATCTGACAGAAAGTGTAGATGAACCCTGGCTCTTGAGACAGGCGTTCCAGGTCGGCGAGTATCTCGGTTTCGCTGCGGGGTGTTGTCATCTCTGCTGGTCCCATGGGTTTCTGGGCCCGCGGTGATGTTGGGGCCTGACGCCGTTCGACAAGGGTTGTTTCCCGAGAGGGGCATTCGGAATCGTTCACCAAGCACTGGTGCACAGACGGCGCCAGACTTTCATCCGGGTCCGCGGTTGGACATCGGTGATGATCCCGCCGCGTCCAATTGTTTCTCTCGGGCCTGGGGTGCCCGATACGATGAGCAACCTCTTAAGGTTACCACCGAAGTCGTACGGTTTCAGGGCAAGGCGTGATGGGAATAACCGCGTGAAGCTCTGGGAAGATCGGCCTCTGGGCCGGCGGGCGGGTGCCATTTCCCCGTTTGTAAATTGGCAACGAAATTGCCGGCTGGCGTGCTCGGGAACGCGCTCTGTCCACCCCGGGAGGGTGGGCAAATCAAAACGGACGACGGGTTGTTTCACTAACATCAGATCGTCAACCCGCAGAAGGCGGGTGTCCCGTGCCGACCAGTATGGGAAACCTTCCCATATGGACCGTGCTTGACAGGTTCGCGTGCCGCTGAGCGGTTTCTACGCCGAGTTTCAGGGCCACTTACCTTGCCCGCGCACGGACGCGGAGGAGGCTAATGTGAGCGCTCGAAAATCCGAGAGCGTCAAGGACATCATGACGCCCGACGAGAAGGCGCACATCGAGGCGGCGGCCGGGACGCTTACCGCGACCTGGATGAGGTTGCGTGCGTTGCCCAGCGATCAGCGGGTCATCACGTCGAGTGAGCGGTCGTTGTCGAACTCTACACCGGGGGTTCAGGTCATCCCGGGGTCGGACAGTGCAAGCGTCGCCGGCCCGAACGCGGATGGCGAAGTGGCGATGTTCGAAGAGTTAGAGCATTTCGACGGGGAGGGTTCCGAGCGATGAGACCGAATTGGATACATGGTCGTCACCCGCCTGCCTGCACATGCGTTGCCTGTTCTCGTAAGCGTGTCTCCCGTCCGGGAATACTCCGCAGATTCTGGCGGTTTGTTTCGAGCGGCGCCGAACGACGCGAAGAAAAGATGCGGATTGAGTGCGAAGCCTATGTCGCCGATCTTTGTCAGAAGTACGCCATCCGCCGCCCTCTGCTGTACTTCGAGGATCAGATGGAGAACCCGGGAGCGTGCGGCGAAGCCGGAGGGTATCTCGTCAGGCTGAAACGGGACTACTTTCTGAAGGTGGGACTGCAGGAACGCCAACGCGTCATCCGGCATGAGTTGGCCCACATCTCGGTGCAAAACACCCCGGGATGGGAAAACGCGGCGGCCCACGGTTCCGAGTTCGGCGCCGAGCTCGCCCGCATCGAGTGAACGCACCTCGTCATGGTGCTGGAGATCATGACATGACGGTGCATTTGAAGCATCTCTTCTTGGTCACGACTGAGCAGGGTTGCTGCGGCGACAATGCTGACGCCAACGATGTCGTGCAGACCAAGGGGCGAACGGCGTACGCGTGCGACGTGTTATCGGGCGTCAAATGCGTTCCGCGCTGGGACGCCAACGTCGAATCTGTCCGCGTCCCCATCGCCATGATGAGTGCGTTTGTTGACGCCTGCGTCGTGCATTTGGCCGGATTCGCCAGTCCGGGGTGGACACGCCCCGCGACGGGCAGGGCCTCGACCGGTGCCGGCCGACGGCCCACGCACCGTGAGGAGGGCAGAGCCATGAGTGGCACAAGCAAACAGATTCTCGGCGTAGCAGTCATCGTGGTAGTTACGTTGGCGCTGGCGGCGTGTAGCGGCGACGGGGGAGCGCCGGCGCCGACGCGGTCGGTGGTGGTGTCGTTCGCGGCGGCGGAACCGACGGCTGCGCCGGAGCCGACAGCGACGCCGTTCGCGATGCCGGACGTGACTCGGGTGCCGAGGCCCTGGCCGACGGTGGTACTCCAGCCGACGGCGACGGTTCCAGCCACGGCGGAGCCGGACGACGATGGGGAGGGCGAGCTCTTCGGGCTGGAGCCGCTGCGGGATCCGACGCCGACGGCTGTCCCTGGGGCGACGCCGGACCTGCGGGTGCCGCACGTCGAACGCTACTTCCGGGACGAGTACCGGGGCGGGTCGGCGGACCTCTTCCGGGCAGCGTCGAACGAGCACCGGGAGGGGCGGGTCGGCCAGGCGTTCGCCGGGTATCGGGCAGTCATCGAGGAACGCGGGCTGGAGACGCCGAGCGTCCTCCACCGGCTGGGGCGGATTCAGCAGGCGGTGGGCAACCACCTGGTGGCGGCGGAGTACTTCGGGTGGGTGATCGAGATCCGGGACTTTCCGGCCCCGCGCTGGAACCGGGCGTTGTCGCTGTTGCGGGCCGGCCGATGCGACGAAGCGGTCGAGGACGCCTCGGCGTTGCTCGACGGACCGGCGCAGGCCATCGGGGACGCGTTGACGTGGGCGCCGCTGGGGCAGGGAGCTACGACCGAGCTGGGGGCGCACTACGTGATGGCGGTCTGCCACGGGCCGAACCGGAATGTCGTCGACCAGGAGATGTTGACCAGAACGGGTTTCATCAGTTCGTCGGAGGACTACCAGCGGATCCAGAGCGGGGAGCGAGACGACGAGTGGCCGACGTCGGCGTGTTCGTCGCTGTTCGCCCATTGGGCGCAGGGGGCCGAACCGAGGCCGTTGCGTCCGGCGGGCGTGGCTGCCGGATACCGGGGAGCGGTTAGGCCGTGCGCCAACGAGTGGTCGGACGTCGAACGGCAGGCGGTGTTCATCCAGCACGCGAACGCGGGGTTGAGGTTGGCGGCGGAGGCGGGCATGACGCCTTGTCCGCGGCTGGGGGAAGCGGCCGGCGAGCTGGACTGCACGTGGCTGCGACGGTACTTCGAGGATGCGGCGGCCGCGCCGGCGGTTCTTGATCCCGGCCGTTGACGGTCAGGCGGGCCATGGCGACGGCGGCGGCTTCGGCTCGGTGGGCGGCAATTACTCGATGGAGTTGGCGGGTTGTCGCGAGACTGATAGAGTGGCTGTCGCGGACTTCACCATAGGCGGCGTCGAGGGCTGTATTGTGGTTCCGTAGCATGGCCAGCAAGTTCTAGTGGCTCTAGCCGATGCTGCGCTGTTGGATGGCGGCTGTCTCGAAGCAATCTGCGATTTGAGCTCGCAGGAAAACGCAGCACTAACCTGAAAATTGAGCGGTCTCGTTGCTAAGATTTCAGCATTCCCGCTTGCTGTGGTAACTTCTGCTCAGTTTGCCCTGATCGGAGTTGCGCTTGGATTTTCCAGGTAAGGAGATTTGGCGTTCGTTGGCGCAGATGGCTGCGCGGATGGACCGCCGGCGTCTGGTCACCGGTTTTTTCGGCTGCTTGTTCGCCGGTTTTTTTGTCGCGGCGGGTTTCGTGAGCTTTATGACTGGAGGAGCAGCTCAGGCCGAGTTGGTCTTATGGTGCAGTGCCGGCGGGATTGTCCTCGTGATAGTCGCGGGTTCGGCTTGGATCATCCGAAGTCTGTTTGGTCCTGCTCCGGAAGATGATCCTGATGGTCTCGATGATGGTCCAGATGGTCCACAGGACCGCGGCGAGGGTGACCATGGCGCTGCCGGTGACCGCGACCAGAGCATTGTCCACTGCGAAAGCGCCGACACAGGCGACGGCGATCCCCAGGAAGGCTAGCATCGCCACGCTGAAGAGGAAGAGACTGGTCTTGTCTCTGAACCAACGGTTCCTACCTTGATGTCGTGGACTGTTCCCGGTCTGCGGGTTCATCACTTTTCCTTTGCTTGCTGATTGCTTCCATATATTATAGTTGTCAGTTTGGCGTTGCAATCGTTCGAGGCGATTTCGCTGCTCGGTATCTGGATGAGCGACTGCGGAAAATGTCCCATTCGGTGACGGATTTCATGTTCTGTGGATGCAGGGATTTCGTGCTTCCCGGTGCCTGCATCAGGGCAGAGTTGGGCTGGTGAGCCAACTGGCCACTCTGTCTGCCAGGCTCGGCCGGCGCACGGTTTGTCAGTGGCGGGTTCACTATGTCAGCTGTGGATGTGACCACGCTACGGGCTGGGTGTCAGCGATGATCCCGCCGACCGCTTCTGCGGCTGGCGGCCTGCGTAAATGAGCAGGGTTTCGTTGGCCGCATAGGTCGGGTCAATCAGTTCTGCTGGGGTCAGCAGCCATCATTTCGCCGGCCTTGTGGATGGCCTCGCGGTATTCCGCGAGGTGCAGGCGGCGGTTGCTCTTCTTGATGTTATGGTACGGGCACAGCGGGGCGCGGTTTACGATCTGGTGGCTGGTGCCGTCCTTGCTGACGGGTTCAGGTGGTCAAGGACATGGTACCGGAGGCGGTTGTTCGCAAAGTGGGCGAACGCCTGGCTGTTCACGACTCCGAAGAGTTGACGGGCGCGCGTGGTGGCGGTCATGCCGGCGCGACGGTCCGTTGACGACGGCCGAGTCCGGCAGCCGGTGTAGGTTGACACGTTGGGTGAGTTGATCGACCGGCTGGTCGCCATCAGGGACGCGCTGCGGCCGGACGCTGGCAACCCCGACGTGGCGGTTCATTACGATACCGACGTCGGCGCTCCGGTATTCTCCTTCGGTCCGGTGGTGTTCGAGGAACTGGCCCAGGTGGTGGTTCGCGTCAGGTGACGTCTTGAGCGGGTCCCGAATGACGGCCATGTTTGCCGGGATTGGCAGGGAGCCGCGTCAAATCAGGCCCGCACAGCCCCTGAACGGCGGCCGACGCACCTTTTCCTGCCGGAAGGCGGGGAACGGGCCAGGAGAGTCTCCAGCGCAGGAATTCAGGCCATTGGCTGGTTGGCCCGTCGGTGCGGGAACGGTTCGGGCTGCGTAAGAGCGGGTTGCTGTCGTTGTTGCAGTATCGGGGCCGCGGCGCAGGACGGAGGCATCTCGGGCTTCCTGGTTGTCGAGTTCGCCCACGCGGCGGCGGTAGTGGTCGAGCTGGGTATCGTCGGCGGAGTCGAGGATGAGCACGGAGGCTGCGACGGCGTTGTGCAGGGCTTCGTGGCGCGGGTTCGTGAGCTGCCGGGCGAGTTCGAGGAACTCCCGGCGGTTGCGGACTTCGACGGTGAGGTAGTCGGCCAAGTGGTTGGCGACGATGCGGGCGGCGCAGGGGTTCGGGGCGGCGTGGGTGGCGTCGAGGGTGACGGCGACGGAGACGCCGTGGTCATGCTCGATCACGGCGGGCTCGGGGTATCGTCCCGGCCAGAGTTCGAGGACGTCGGCCTTGGTCCATGTCATGGCGGTTCTGCTCCTTTTCGGGTCGATTGGGCCGGTTATGCCCATGTTGCCGTGTCAGATAAGGCGCTGTGAGGCCCGGAAACGGGTCCGGAGGGATATCCCTGCCTCCAGGGCCGGAAAAGGCCGAGCCAGGGGGCAGGGCGGCAAGGATGCGGGGCGCTGGGGGACGTTAGCGGGCGGGATTTGCGGGGTGTTCCTGCGTGGTGCGGGATTGGGTCATGCGATGCAGGTCTCGAGTGTGACGCTGAACGGGTTATTCCTGCGTGATGCGGGGAGGTTTTCCAGTCCTGAAAATCGCGTCTGCCAGCGCCGTGGTGGATTTCTGCGGATGCGGAGTCGGGGTTTCGGCGACCTTGGAGCCTGTTGGATTCCTTCGGTTGATCGCTCATACCTGCCAGAATCTCGATGGGTGGATCTCTGATGTTTCGGAGAGAAGCGGGCTACCGTTTTGCTGGCGTAGCGGCGGTAGGCTGGGGGATTCCTGATGGTGCGGGGGGCGGCGTCAGAAGGGGCATGTGTTCGAGTAGTCCCAAGTCGGCATGCCAGCGGCGGATGTGCCCAGGCTACGGGTTGGTGTCATCAATCGCAGGTGAGGGAACTTTCCGCTCCTTCATCGGTGGCGACCAGCGTCGCCGTGTGGATAGCACGCCGTCAGCGCTAGCGCCCTGCGCGGATCGGCGCTATGGCTTCGCCTGACGTTGCAGAAGTGTTCCAGTTTCGGCACCGGAACCCCTGTGCACTCCTTCCAGCGGATTACTCCCAGCCGCTGTGCTGCCGCGAAAACGCCGAAATTGGTGACGGCAGAGCGCGACGCGCATGGGTCGAAACCAGCATCATGGTCGGGCAGATCCATTTGCAGGAGGCAACCCATGAAGAAACCGCGCGACGACTGGGACGAAAATGCCATCACTTGAGTCGGCCGCCCCGGCCCTCTGGTGGGGAGGGAAAAGTACGAATTGCCGGCATTTCTCGCCCGGCATGCACAGGCTCGACGGGATCGAGAGGCTGCCCGGCAACCGGACAACGCTGGAGATGGTGAACTGCATGAGGGCGACGAATAACTCCCTGAAGCCGGTCGGTGAGCAATTGACACCATTGGCGCTGGGTCTCCACTCCTAAACTGAAGCCAAAGTGAAACCCGCATCATTTGTAGGTAGAATTGGTGGCAATTGAGGCAGTAGGCTGGGAAATGGCAGGCAGGGGGTTGAAGTTGGGAATGGATGAGATGGGAGCGCTGCTGGTGCGGTGGCGCATGGACGAGATGGACGAGGCTGAGGTACGACGGCGGATGTATCGGGCGTCGACACCCCGGGAGCGGGAGCGGTGGCACGCGGTGTGGCTGCTGACCCAGGGTTGGACGGCGGCGGCAGTAGGTCGAGCCCTGGAGCGGGATGGCCACACCATAGGTCAATGGGCCAGGGCCTTCGCCGAGGGTGGTCCCAAGGCGCTGGTTTTTGAACAGACTGGTGGTTCCCCCCCGCGTTGGACGTGGAGCAACGAGGCGAGCTGAAAGAGGCGGTGCAGGAGTTGCCGTCGCAGTCGGGCATCGGAGTATCCAACTGGAACTGGAGGGCGGTGCGCCGGTTTGTGGAAGACCGCTTCGGGTTGGCGCTGAGCCGGAGCAGTTGTCTCAACTATCTGCACCGGCTGGGGTTTGTGCTGAAGCGGCCCAAGAAGCGGTTGCTCAAAGCGGACCCGGTGCGGCGGGAAGCTTTCGTGGGGGAGTATGCGACGCTGACTGTGGCGGCGGCACGGACGGGCACCAAGATATTCTTCGCCGATGAGGCCCACTTTCAGGCCGATGCTGATCTACGGGGCAAGTGGGTGCTGAAAGGCGAGCCGGCGCTGGTGGAATCCACCAGCCCGCGCCGGGGGGAGAAAGTCAGCTACTACTCAGCGGTGTGTCTGGAGACGGGAGAGGTGGAGGTGATGGAACTGGAGGGCAACAGCAACGCCGCCACCTCTACCGAATTCCTGCGGCAACTGCGGGCGCGACACACCCAACCGCTGACGGTGATTTGGGACAACTCTCCGGCTCATCGGGGCGACGCTATCAGAGCTTATCTCACCACGCCCGATTTACGCCTGCGCTTGGTGAACCTGCCCAGCTACAGTCCAGACTTCAACGCTGATGAAGCCATCTGGGGATGGGCGCGTCAGGAAGCCACCGCCAACCAGTGCCTGGGAACCCGTGCCGCAGTCCGAGAGAAGGTGGGCGGCTTTTTCACCGATCTGACCCAGCGACGGGAAGAAGTCAAACATCGCTGCCGAACCGTGCTCCAAGCCAAGGCCGGCGAATTAATCGCCGACACCCAAGCCAACCCGCTCTGCACTGCAAATGTAGATTTCACCTTGGCTTCGGTTTAGGGGGCGCACCTCCTGAAAGGACACCTCCAGTTGCCAGCGCAGGACAAACCACTCCAGGATCTGGGTCGGGTCCGCCGCGGGGTCGGTGCAGAGCTTGGGGGCGAAGGTGCCCTGGGGGTCACGAATCAGTACCCAGCAGATGGTGAGGGTCGGGGAGCCGGAGGATGTTGCGGGGCGTTTTCACGCTTGTCGGTTGCGCTGCCCAGCGTGGTGTAGGTATCGAGCATCTCGTCCACCAGCCGAGCGGCGGTCTCAACGGCCGTCGGATACGCCGGCGTGGCGGATGTGGTCCCGCCGGAAGGCGCGAGCATCACCTCGCTGGATCCGGGCGACAGGCGGTACGCTCGGTGCATCCGGCGCTGATACCAGCCTTGGTAGCCGCCCTTGTGATCCGCCTTCTCGGGCACCACGCTGATGATGCCACCGTGTCTGGCGATGCAGAACGGCACCCTCAGGGCCGCTGGCCTGGTTTCGGTGCCGGCGACGCGGGCTTCTGTCGCTCGGTAGATTCTCTCCCTGGCGGGCCGGTTCAGGTAACCGAGGCCGGCGACCTCCAGGCACTGGCCGATCTCGTGCCACCTTGGCACCTTCACGTGGTTGAGCACCGAGTTGGGAATGCCGCGCTCTTGGAACGCCCTGGCCAGTTGGGCCAGTTCGTAGGTTGTGGGCTCCTTCATGTTATCTCTTTCCGGAAGAGGCAACCGGTCCGCTGCGGCTCCTTGCCGTTATCATGGCGGTTCGGCGTGCGGTTCTCCCGTCCGCGTTTTCTCGGTCGTTCCGGTCCGGCGATTTGCCTGGCCGCCGCTGCCGTGCCCTTGAGCCAGTCCAGCCAGCGTTCCTCGGCTTCGCTGAGTTGCCGGCCTTCCCGGAGCTTCGCCATGAGGGTGCCGGTTTCGATGGTTTCGTTGACGTAGTTCGTCGTCATGGTCGGTCTCCGTTCGTGTCGCGGCACGGCGGTCGGGACGGTCAGGGTTCGGTTGATGATGGTTTCGTCTCCCTCGGGGTCAGTCGGCGCTTTCCCGCCAAGCGCAGAAGCGGGTCAGGCCGCCGGTGTCCCGGCGCTGGCTAGTGAGCCGGGCCAGTGGACAGTGCTGCAGGCAGGCCGGAGGGTCGCCCAGGCGGCGGTTCGAAGGGTGGACGCATTGCGGAGTGGTCATGGTTTCTCCGGTTGGTGTCGGCGCAGAGTTGCCAACGGGAAACCCCGCCGGGTCAACCAGCAGGTCGGCGGCGCAACGCGCTGGCGGCGGGGTTTCGTCGTGGACGATAGCAGTTGGCGAGGCTTGGGCTGCCCGGGCGTTGGGGTTGGTTGGCGGTGGTTGGCGCGCCGTACATCGGGGACTGCGGCCAGCGCGGCGGGTATGTTGCGCGGACAGGCGGCTACGATCCACCTGTCCGAGGGACCGTCAACGCGGTTGACTGCATCACTGCTGCATGGATTGACTGACCTTCGAGTGATGAGAACGCGCCCCCGGCCACCCAAAACTGGGGGTGCTCGTGAAGCTTCCGCACGCCCGGGCGGAAACGGGGCGTTCGCTAAAGGGCGGTGGCCAGCGACAGGCCAGCCCCGGCGGAGCAGGCTGCCTGGGCCAGGGGGACGAGCCAGAGCCAGCCGATGTCGCGCTTGACGAGAGCGGCGCCGGCCGTGACGACGCTGGCGGCCACCATCGCCGGAGTCAGGACGGAAAGGTACGCAACCAGCAGTTCGAGCATAGGGGATCCTCTGGGGGTCGCCGACGGGGACGTACCGGAAGTGCGGGAATTGTGTTGACGTGAGTGGAGAAATCCCCCGGCCGGTGGTGACCGGGGGACCGGAGGTCTCCGGTGGGAGTTCCGGAAACGTCGAAATCGTAACGGTGTTGCGCTCTCATCAACAAGAAAAAGCCCGGGCGTGGGCCTACGGAAGGCGGCGTCCACTGTGATGGCGCGGACCGGCCGGGGGCGTCGCGGCGACAATCAGCCCGCTCGCCTAGGGGATTTTGCGCGTCAGTTTCGCGGGCTCTGTGTTGTTCGGTGGCGCGATGTGATCTGGTCCCAGAATGTCAGGCCGAGTTGTGCTACCCGACGGCGGCTTCCGTGTCGTCGTTCTCAACAGCTCCCGATAGGTGGTGAGGCGTTTCGGGGCGCCGGACGAGAGGGCGCAGGCTGATGTCACTACCACCCGGTGGGTCAATTCCACTTTGCTACTTTTGCACACCTTGAAGTTGCTAGTGACAGGGGGCCGGCCAGGGCGGCGCCGTAGGCGACGATTGCCGCCAGAAAGGTCATTCCGGCCAGGGCTGGCGCCATGAGCCCAGCCACGCCGGCCGCAACGGCGAGGACGAACAGGGATCCGAAAAGCAGGGTGAACATGCACCGTCTCCTCTTTGCGGCCGGAACCGCAGGGGGAGGGCTCAATGTAGTCGATGGCCAGCGGACGGACCGTCGCCCTGCGGCTTGGGGCAGTGCCCCGGCAGGGACGGGCTCAACGGTCGAGCAGACCTGTTCCGTGAGGGAACCGGGCCGGGGTTTTGGTTGACGCGGGGGAGCGTTGGCGGGACCTGCTCCCGGGCAAAAATGGCTGTTCGGCGCGGTGGGGTCGATACACTTGTCGAAAATCACAGGGCGCGAATCGCCCAAAATGGAGGTCTTCATGGGAGGAGGTTCAGGGCTACAAAGCTTGATCGACATTGCGTTCTACGCAATCGTGGGTCTGGCGCTCTCGGTGGCGGGGTTCTTCTTCGTCATGGGAGTCATCAGCTACATGGGCGCCGGGGGCGACCAGCAGAAGGTGCAGCAGGGCGTTGCCGGAATGCGCAACTCGCTGATTGGCGCGGTGCTAATCGGCGGCGCGTCGCTCATCATCAATTTTGTCGTGCTCGACATCGTGAGGCCCGCCGGTGGTGACGTGGGCTCCATCGGCCAGGGCATCAACTGCGACAGCCTGCTGCAGCAGCAATTGATCGCGAGCCCGCTGTCGACGGCCAACGAGGCCAACGCCAACGCCATCGTGCAGGCCATTCAGGGCCAGCGGCAGGACGACTGTCCGGTTGATGCGTGGAACCCGGTGATCGGCAACAACGGAGCCCAAGGCTTCTCCGTCAACGTTCCGTTGTCGTTGACGGACGGCACCAACGCGCCGTCGCAGACTCTTGAGTTCCGGACGAATCCGATCCGGGGCGGCAACGGGGACGTCGGCGTGCACTTCATCAACGCCGGCGGAACCAGTGATTACAACGGGCAGCCCATCACGCTGCCGCTCAACCAGGCCAAGCGCTGGATGTACATCGCCACCGCCGGAGCCTGGTATCTCGCACGATAACGACGGCGCGATGTTTGATCACCGCGGCGACGGGGTCCGGCCGGAGCCCGTCGCCGTCTTCATGGACGAGGAGGTCGCCATGAACATGAGCGAGGAACGCAAGCACCTGGTGCGAATTTGCGTCTCCTACCTGACGATGCTGGCCGTGGGCGGCGGGATATTCTGGATCGGGACCCTATTCCTGACCTTGCTGCCCGACACGACGAGCACCGAGACTTGGTGGGGAGCCGTCGGCCTCGTGGTCGGCGTGGCCTTGGTGGGCACCTTTGCCGTGGGCGGAGCGCTCATCGCCTGGGCCCGGCGGAACCACCCGCTGCGGCGAGCGGGCATAACGTCTCCGCAGGGTCGCAGCTGGGTTTTCTGGAGCCCGCTCGAGTGACGAATCGGCTGCAGGGATGACCTGCAGAAGGACCCTGCCAAAATCTCGAACCCCGGCGCTGAGCACCGGGGCCGGGCCGCAGCAATCACACGGCGGTCGCCGGTAGTGAACCGGCCAACCGGTCGGTCGTCAACGAGGCCCAGAATCGTCTACAGCGTGTCGACGAACTGGCAGGTGGTGCGTCGCCGAATCACGACTGAACCCAGCGGTCGCCGCGGTGACCCATGGTTCGTTACCACCGGGAGCGACGCCGGGGTTCGGGGAGTGGGTCCGGCGCTGGTGCCGTGGCTGCGGCGGTCCCGCAAGCCGCCAGCGTGATTGCCGGCGTTACTGTAGCGGCAACCAAGAAGTCCACGCGGTGTTTCTTCCTGCTCATGTCCCTCTTCCTTTCCGCTTTTGCGAATTGGCAACGAAGTCGCCGGCTGGCGTATTCGAAAACGGTCACGATCCACCCCGGGAGGGCGAGCTGACGGGCAGGTGGGACGGGTCGCTTTTAACATCAACTCATCGATCCGGAGGCGACTGGCTTCCGCGCCTGCTGACTCCTGCCATGACGGGATGCCTGCCGAGACGCACAGGAAGCAACTGAGAGTGTTGGACCATGACCGAGTAAACGAAGTGCGTCCGAATCCCGCCGGATGTTTACGAAAAGGCGAAGGCGGCCGCCGGGGAGCCGATCACAACGCCCAACGCCTACGTGGCCGATGTTCTCGAGCGGGAAGCCGGTCGGCCGCGGCATCGGCGGGCGCCGGCGCCCGTTCCGTCGCATGCGTCCCGGGCAATTTCGGAGGTGGCGTTATGACCGTTCACTTGAAAAATCTGGCCGTGACATCAACGACGGACACCCTCAGCGCCTGCTGCGCCAACGGCCGGGAAGGAGACGTGGTGCAGGCTCTGCGGCGGGTTTCGTCCGCGGCGGCCACGCTGGCCGACGTCAACTGCGTTCCCTGCCAGACCGCCTACATCGATGTCGAGCATACCCACATCAACATGATGCGGGTCGCCATCGAAGCCTGCATGTCCGGCCGCGCCGAGCCGGTCGGCGCCGAGGTGGATCCGGGCGTAGGCGCCATTTGCACCCAGACCGACGGGACGGAACTCGACTGAGAAGGCGCCCCATGGTGGTCAACATCCTGACCCGTCGCCACCTGCTGGTCGGCGGCGTGGGCTGCCTGGTTGCCTGCGGCGTCATGTTGGCCATCTGGCTGGGCGCCCTGGCGGGCGGCGAGGTCCAGCCTGTGTTGCGGCCCACGCTCCGCAACGGCTGTGCCATGGCGTTCGCCATCGGCATCGCCTTTCTGCTCATCCGGCGTTTCGTCCGCAACCCGGAGCCGGTGGAGCCGGAAACCGGTCCGGAGTACGAAACCGACCGGATTTAGGGTCCGGCCAGTGCGCTGTGAGCCGCTGTGAGTCCCCCGGACGCTGTGGGGGCAATCACATACCTTGAGGGCGCTATAGGGTGCCCAGAGCCGCCCATGGCGGAAACTTGGGGGCGTCCTGGTGTCGGCATGGAACGTCCTGCGCTTCCGGCAGCCGCCGCCTGACGACTGGGCGTTGGTCGTTGGGTCGGCGTGTAACACCGATGGTCTTCATCTCCTCAAAGTTGCGCACATCCACTGGACCTCTGGACTGGCCGGCGGGCGCCATTTACGCCTTTGCAAACTGGCCATGAAATTGCCGGCCGGCGTACTCAGAAATGCCTCTCATCCGCCCCGGGAGGGGGTGCCAACCGACCGGTGGGGGCAGGTCGCATCGCTACCATCAAGTCATCAACCCGCAGAAGGCGGATGTCCCGCACTGTGCCGGCAACTGCCGGCTGGGGTGGGACACCTTTCGAATTCGACGGAGAAGGAGATGTCGTGATGATGAGCATGATGAGAGCGAGAAGGGTCCTGCCGTTCCTGATGGCGGTGGCGCTGCTGGCGATGATGGCCGTGCCGGTTTACCAGCAGCCGTCCCCGGCTGCCGCCCAGGGCGCGGAGCCGTTGGCGGCGCCCACGGTGACGCTGACCGGGGCGGCGGCCTGCACCCCGGAGAATCCCCGCAGATACTTGGTCGCCTCGTACGGCGCCGTTGAAGGCGCGGACAGGTACGAGTACCGTGTCAAGTGGGGCCGGAGCGTCTCCTTCAGCGAGTGGCGGCGGGTGACCAGGGGATCGGGTAGCCGGTGGGCGGTTTCAACTAGGCCCGAACACTACCTGAAGCCCGGCGAGACCTACGCCGTCCAGATCAGGGCCGTTGACAGCGACGGTGTGCGCGGTGCGGCGGGCTTCGCGCGCTACTCCTACCAGGTGGGCGACTTTGACCCGCCCAACGACGTGCGGGTGTCCTACGGGACCGGCGACGACGGCGACTACACCCGCGCCCGGCTGACGTGGCGGGGCGACGCCCGCAGCGGCGGCTGGTTCGCCGTGCAGAAGCGGGTCATCGGGAAGAAGTGGCAGTCCGGCCCGTGGCGGAAGGCAGCCAGGGTTGACGGCGACGATGAGGCTTCGCCCTACCACCACGACGTGAGCGGCCTGGACGAGAAGAAGGGCTACGAGTTCCGCGTGACTGGCCATACGCCCCAGTGCCAGGCCAGCCCGTGGTCGGACATCGCCGCGCTGTGGCCGGCGCCGGAGCCGCCCACGTTCGAGACTTCGTCGGGTCGCACCGACGGCGGGGCGATGCTGGGCGTCTGGATCACGTCGCCGCAGGAGAGCGCGGACTACCACACCTTCCGCCTGGACGACGGCGAAGCCGTCCGGATGGCGGAGCCGGTGATGCAGTACCGCTTCGACGTGGCGCTGAACCGGGAGTACCGGCTCTGCGTATCGGCGGGGAACGCCCGGGGCGAGAGCGCGGCCGCGTGCGAGACCATGACCATCCGCCCGACCTCGCCCATCGAGCGGCTGGGTATGGAGCCTTTGGACCAGGTCGCGGGAGCGCTGGACGTTTCCTGGACGCTGGCGCCGGTGGTCAACCCGACCTGGCACGACGACGACGAGGGCAGCACGCACTCGCCTCCGAGCTACCGGGTGGCGCTGCGCGAGGTCGGGACGGGCGATGGCCAATGGCCCAATGCCGACACGCGTTTTCGCATCGTGTACCGCGAGGGACGCACGGGCAACGTGGTGCTCGACAACCTGAAGGGCAACACGGTGTACCAAGTGGCGGTGCGGAGCGGCTACTACGGCGAGGACGAGTACCGCTACGCGACGGCCCGCACGCTCATGAACCCGGCCCGCAGCGTGGTGGTCGGCTTTGACGACGAGTACGACGGCCGAGCCGTGGTGGGCTGGCAGGCTCCGTCCGACGGCAGCCAGGCCGGCTACACGGTGGTCTTGCGCGAGACCCACAACAACCAGCGGTTGCGCGTCAAGCGCCCGGGAGCCGACGCGGTGAGCGTGGCGTTCAACGGGCTTAAGACTGGCCGCTGGTACCACGTGAACGTGAGAGCGGTCGGCGAGGGCAACCGCCGCAGCGCGGTGAAGACCTGCTACTTCAAGCACGGCAGCGACGGGTCGCAGAACCATGCGGGAGCCAACACGAGGGTGGCGGGCTCGAGCTGCGCCGCCCGGTAGCGATTTCCCGCGACGGACCGGCGTGACTGCCGCGGCCCATACTTGCAACCGAAGGGGCGCCGGATGCGCCGGCGCCTGCCGTGAAGAACACCGAAACCGGGTGATCGGGCCGGAAACCCGTACGCCCGCGATGATTCGCCCCACGATGATCCTCCAGAGGAGGCCCCAGATGAAATATCCCTCTTTGCCGGTCGCGGGCACCGCATTGGCGCTCTGCCGCCGGCGGCTGCTGGTCACTGCCGCGGTGGCGGCGCTGGCCGCCCTTGCTTCGGCTGGCGTGGGCCATGCCCAGGACCAGCCGGTGGTCCCCGCCGCGCCGACGGTTGCGCTGCGTTCGTGCGACACCGGCTGCCTGATCGTCGACGCCGGCTCGTTCACCTACACCGACGGTTCCGCGTTGGCCCTGCCGCCGGACGGCGCCTACGCGCTGGCTAACGGCGGCGACGCGCCGCTCCTGGAAGTCCAGGGAAGGCGCACCGGCGCGACCCGGTGGGCCGACTGGAACCACGTTGCCGACCATGATGTTCACTGGGGCGTCCGCCGCGGCGACGTCAGCGGCCATCTGGAGGCGCGTGGCCTCCGGGACGGCAGCAGCTACGACGTCCGGGCTCGGGTGCGCGATCCCAACGACCCGGCGAACGCGGTTTCCGACTGGTCGACGGTCGCCAGCGCCGCGCCCGCGGCCTGGCCGGGAGTCTCCGCCCTGCGGGCCGACGTCGGCCCTGTTACCGGCGCCCACGAGCACGAGGGCCGCTACGCCTTGCACCTATCGTGGACGGCTCCGGTCAATGGGCCGTCCTATAGCGGTTACTACGTTTCCGCCGCCTACGTGGTCGGCGACGAATTCGATTGCCACAACGACCTGAACCGCGCCGACCCGTACCGCGTTTTCAACAATCTCATCGACAATGAGTTCGTGGCTGCGACGGCGGCGGAGATTGAGACGGAGGCGGGGGCGCTGGGCGGCCCGCTGCGCGTCTGCGTGAGTCCGGCGGTTGGTCCGGACGATGGTCGGCAGGTTGCGTTGGCCCAGGCCAGGGGCGCGGTGCCGAGCGTGGTCCACAACCCGCAGGTGCGCCGCAGGGCCGACGGCGGCCATGTTCTTTCCTGGATGCCGGCCGAGCTTTCCGACGGCGTGATCACCGCCAGCCAGTGGCGTTATCACACCCATGACCTGGTGGAGGTCGACGGACATCCGGTCGAGAATTGGTCGGAGCCCGTCACCGTGACGGGGGCGGCCAGCGAGGTTGAGTTCACTTTTCCGGCGGAGCCGAGGCATGGCGACCCTTACCTGTTTTCCGTTCGGTCAAAGTCCGGAACCGGCTGGGGAGCGTGGTCCAACTCCGGCGGTCACTACCGCTTTGCGCGCAATCACCCGCCGACGGTGGAGTCGCCCATCGACGACATCACGCTGCTGGGCGTGGTTGAGCCCATGAACGCCAACGGTACTCACGACTACCGTGACGAGCAGCGGGCGGTCATCGGCCTGCTGGACGTTTTCACCGATTACGATGGGCACCCGCTGCGGTATGCGGCCTCGTCTTCGGATACTGACGCAGCGTGGGTGCAGATGACCGGCAGCTACACGCTGACGGTCTACGCCGCGGATCCGGGAGAGGCCGTGGTCACCGTAACGGCCAGCGACGGTCACGGCGGGACGGTGAAGGACGAGTTCACGGTCACGGTGGAGGACCCCTTCGACCCGTGGGTGTACGACATCAACGGCGGTGGTCGCATCGACGAGCGTGGCTGGCGTCTGGCCAAGAGCGATTACGCCGCCTGCGCGTCCTGGGTAACTGATCCGGACAACGCAGCTAGGCCCAGCGAGGACGTGGTGTCCCGCATCGGCTGCTACGGGGAAACCGGCAAGCCGTATCTCAACCTGATGCTGGTAAAGCGCCTGCATGAGCAGGGCCACGTCAGGGTCTATTTGTCCTGGGCCGACACGGTAGACGGAAACGACGGCCACGCCGTGGTGGGTGAGAACGTCGGAACCCTGCAGGTGCACGTCCGCCGCCACCAGCCGGCGCCGGCTGGCGGTGCGGTCTATGATCTGCTCCTGGCGGGCAACACGCCCGGCGCCTCCGATGCGGACGTGCACCCGTTCAGTTCCCAGGTGACGATTGCCGAGGGGCAGCGGGAAGGTTCGGCGACCCTCAAGGTCGTCGATGACCGGATTGACGAGACCCGGCGCTATCGGGGCGTTTCGGACCATGACCCGGAGGCTCACGAAACCTTCATCGTGACCGCCGTGTCTCCGGACGGCGTCCGGCTGGGCCGGGTCCTGCTTTCCATCAGGGACGACGACGGCTCCGTTGATGCGCCGCTGGTTCCATGCGACCGCGACGGCGCAACCTGCAACGAACGGCCCCAGCCGAACGGGCTGCCGGATTTGTTGTTGCTGAACGAACGGGAGAACCGGTCCGTATCGCTGGCGCAGGCTTTCTCGGACCCCGAGGGAGACGCGCTCACCCTGACGGCGAAGTCCTCGAATGCTTCGGTGGCCACCGCGGCGGTCACCGGCCAGACGCTGGTGGTGGACCCGCAGTCCAAGGGCAACGCGGTGATCACCGTATCGGCGCGGGACAGCGCCGGCGGCGAGGCGTCGACCTCATTCGTCTTGACGGTGCGGGCAGCGCCTGCCGTGGATGCGCCCATCGCCGACATCAGCAACCTGGTGAAGGGCGCGGCGCGGCAGGTGAGCTTGTCGGGCGTTTTCCGAGACCCGGACGGCGGCAGCCTGACCCACGAGGCCGTTTCATCGAACGAGGCGGTGGTTCAGGTATCCCTGACCGCGCAGCAGCTGACCGTGACGGCCACGGGGCGGGGAACCGCCACCGTGACGGTGACTGCCGTCGACGAAGACGGAAACCGCACCGACGACCCGTTTACGGTGGCAGTCCTGAACCAGGCGCCCACCCTGACGGGAACGCTGGGTGACCTTGTCTTCGCGGTTGCAGGCGGCAGCAGGCAGGTGCCTCTGTCCGGCCTGTTCAGCGACCAGGACGGCGACGCGTTGACCTACCAAGCCAGTTCGTCGGACACGTCGAAGGCCACGGCTGCGGTGAGCGGCTCAACTCTCACCGTGACGGCGATGGCTCGAGGGATGGCGACGACCACCGTCACAGCCATCGACGGCCGGGGCGGTTCGGTTGCCGAGAGCTTCGGCGTAACCGTGAAGGCCGCGCCCATTGCGAAAGACAGCCTGCTCTCCGACCTGACGCTGGTGGAGGAAACCGGAACCGACCGGACGTTGGCCGGGGTGTTCGTCGATCCGGACGGCGATGCCCTTTCGATTCGGGCCCAGGTTTCGAACCACGACGCCGTGCACGTTGACGTGTACGACGGGACGCTGCACGTCTTCGGAGTGGCGCCGGGAACTGCGACCGTTACCCTGACAGCTACCGACAGTGACGGGAACGCCGCCCAGGGCTCGTTCACCGTCACGGTGACGGCGGCGCCGGAACCCGAGCCGGACAATGCGCCGCCGGTGGTTGCGTACTACCTCGGCGACGAGACGCTCTTCCACGAGAGCGACGCCTACGACGTTCCCATTGCTCGGGTTTTCAAGGACCCCGACGGCGACGCGTTGATCATCAGGGCGGCGGCGTCGAATGCCAGCGTGGTTACGGCTACGGTATCCTCCGACTACGGGACGCTGGCCCTGGTGGCCCAGTCGCGGGGAACGGCGACCGTCACGGCGACGGCTGCCGACGGACGAGGCGGAAGCGTGAGCCAGTCGTTCACCGTAACCGTCAAGGCGGCGCCTGTGGTGGCGTCGGCCATCTCGGACGTTTCCGACCTTGAGGAAGGCTACGAACATGATGTTGCGCTTTCCGGCGTATTTCACGATGCGGACGGTGACGACCTCCACCACTGGGCGGAGTCGACGGACGACGGCGTGGCCTACGCTTTCGTTGATGCTTCGATGCTCACGGTGGTGGGCGAGTCTCCGGGCAGCGCCACGATTACCGTGTACGCCGAGGACGTCGACGGGAACCGGACCCACGCCAGCTTCGCGGTGACGGTGGTTGAGCCGGCCGGTGACGGCGCCGCGGACGTGAGTTGTCCCGAGCACTACCGCCACGTCCACGACGGCGGGGACCACTGGCATTCGTTCTTTGCCAACGAGTACTCGGGCGAGTGCGACCACTCGGTGGGCCGGCTCAGCGGCAACGTGAATTACCACGAGCACGAGCACGAGCACGAACAGGACTAGCGTGTGCGAGGCCGTGAGGCCAGGGTTTTACCAGATTCATGCTGTGGGTATTTGCCATCGGCTACATCACCTACTGGAGCGTCCGGCTGACGAGAGGCCGGCGCTTCAGTAGCGGGCGTCGTAAGTTCGCCGTCCGCGCTCTGACGCTGGTTGCCGCCCTGGTGACGGTGATCGTCCACTGGTTTGTGGTGGGCGCCGCGGTTGACGCCATCTGGCCCGGACTGGGCTACGACGGAGCGGAGGCCGTTCTGGCCGAGGCCGGGGTCATCGCCTCCGGCGCACTGATCTGGGGCTGCCTGGTTCCCCGGTTCGTGTGCGCCAGGCTCGGTGCATCTTCCCGTTCCGCGCCCGGACCTGCGCCGGACGATGCTGGGACCCGAGCCGGCCGAGGTTGACGCCGGGGACGATGTGGATCAAATTTCCACCATGGAGCCCACGCCGATCACGAGAGCGGCGCTGGTGTGCGCGGCGCTGCTGCCTTGGTTCGCCGTCTTCTCGGGAACCTACGGGCTTGTACTTCTACGCGCTGCTGCTGGCCGCCGCCGGCGACGTGCTGGGCGTGGGCGACCTGGTATTCGTCGTCCTGCTGGCGCTGGCGCTGCCCCTGGCGGCGCTGCTGCTGTTCGTCATGCCGGCCGGCGCGATGTACGCCGCCTTTCGGCGACCGCCCGGCGGTTGGGCGGGTCGGCTCGCCAGAGCCGGCTGCCTGGTGTCCATGGGCTTCGCCGTCGTGTACGCCGGCCTGATGGTGGCGGTGACGGTGGACTGGTTCTTGCAGGAGGGCGTTGAGGAGCTGTGGGAGCCGTTCCTGCTCTGGCGCGTGGCTGTCCTGATATTCGGGCTGTGGGCGACTTGGCGGTCCTGGCGGTGGCTGCGGCGGCACGGCAGCGGCTGAACGGCGGTGCGCAAATGATCCAGGCGGTGGCCGCATGCCGTGCGGTCGGGAGACGCTCTCAGGCGTTCTCATCTGGGCGCAGGGCTGGGGTGCGTCCCTTGGTCGCCCAACGCGCCGTGAGCGGCTCTCAGTGCGTCTGAGGGCGCCGTGGGGGGCTGTTGTTGGGAGATCCTCGGACGGGTTGCGCCGGAGTCTGTTCGGCGGGAGGCTCACATGAGAGACATGGTGGCTGCTCTGCGCGAAAGCCGCTCCGTAGAGACGAGCGCAACGAGATGCGCAAGTCCAGCCGCAGCCGGACGGCGGCGTGGGAAACCGGCGGTTCGGGGGCCGCTACCCTGACTTGCCACCCTCGATCTCCCGCAGGACGGCGGGCACCGGCTCCCAGCGTTCGCTCCAGTTCGTATCGGCGAACTCCTGGTGCCTTGTCCTCCGTGGTGGGATCCAGCGACCCGTCCCTCACCATCTTTCCCAAGGCCAGCAGACCCGGTCCCAGCGGCGCGGTCGGTCGGTATGCGTCCCACTTGCCGGCGTTTGCACAGCATAGTTCAGGTTCACGTTCTTCCCGTTGCTTTTCCGGGTACCCCGGTGTCGCCATGACCCAGCCAGACGGTTTTCTTCCAGTTGGCGCTTCTCATGCTCCAAAGTCAAGCTCGGTTCTCCCGATTGTTGAATGGATGACCGTATGGCGGCGCTTGCCCATGCGGCGCAGACGGTCCTTAACCCGTATGGATGGCGTATGGCAGGGGTTCGGGACTCTTGGCCTGACTACTCATTTCCGTCGTGCACGAAGACTGCTGTGGCTGTCATTTGTCTTCACGGTCATGGCTTGTGCGACGAACCCTGGCTGGCTGGTTGGTCAGTTGTGTTTGTATGAAAAGGGGAAGTTCTGCCGTAAGTGCCAAGTGCCCTTTTCGCGGCTTATTCACTTTATATAGCGGTTCTACCGGTCGGATACCGCTGTGGATATCCACGGCCATTGACGTGTTCGCACGCGAGCGCGATGCCCGGCGGCGATACTGGCTTGTTTGACAGCGTGGCAGCCTGTTCATACACTGCGCGGGCCAACAAAACGGTCCCGGTGAGCCAAACACCGAGACCGCGGTCGATGGGGAATTGCGGTCCGCCATCGGGCTCAATGGTAGCCCTGCGCCTCCCGCGTGTCCAGCCCCGTCGTTCGCGGCGGGGCTGTTTTTGTTGTGAAATCGACTGCGGAGGTGCCGACATGGATACGCCCCAATTGTGAACGACCATATACATGAATCGGGACAGACGTTACAGAAAAAGGAGCAGATGTATCAATGCCAAGATTGTTGAACCATCACAGCCGATTCGCAAGTCTTGTTGTGGTCGCTCTGATTGTTGCCACATTCGCGTTCAATGCGGGCGGGCCGGCGGGAGCAGCCACCGACCGCCAGGATGATTCGCTGCAACCGCCCACGGTGGACCCGGGCCCCGGGACCACCTTCCTGGGTCCGCATCTTTGGGGCATCCTGCAAAAGCATTCGATAAACGAAAAGACCCCCGACAAGGTTGTGATCGAGTTGGGCCTCCATACCGACGTGGTGCTGGATACCGCTTTGGAGGACTACCTGGCATCAGTGGACGGCCGCGAGGTTGCTCATCTTGTCTGGGAACTTCCTACGGATCAGGCCTTGGGGGTGGTGCAGCGCGCCGACGTCGCTCACGCCGCGTTGGTGCAGGAGGACCCTTTGTCCCCACATGAGCGACTGGACGATACCCTGAACAACGTTGTTGCGGCGATGGAGTACGGGATACCCGCCGCCGATGCGGTTCAGTACGCACTGTTCATTGAAGGAGATCAGCTCATTCTGGACATGGGCATTCCGGACCTGGCCACTGCCGAAGCGCTGCGCGCGTGGATGGACCGGAACGAGGTCTACCTTACGCCAGGCAACGCTGAACACGCAGGCTACGAATACGATTTCGCGGCCCTGCTGTCCGCCAATCACATTGACACGCTGCTGGCCGAGTTTCCTAGTGTCCATTTCAGCGTGCCGACGATCTTTCATCACAACCTGCCCATGACCCGCTCCCGCTGGTCGGCCCAGGCACTGGCATTTGAGGCCGACGGCATCGCCATTCACAAGGAGCCAGAGGATGCACCAGTCAGTGAAACGAACGCCGGTCATGGCCGTCGGTTCGCCCGCTCCAGCGAAGACGACAGCTCGCCTTGGGAAGTGGACTATGAGCGCAAGCTCGAGCGCCACGGCGTGAAACGGTGGCATGACGCAGGCTTCAAGGGAAACCGCGTGAAAATCGGGATCATCGACTGGTCCTTTGCCGACCTTGCCGACGTTTTCGACGAAACTTTGACCTTTGTGTACGACAAGGATGATCTCGGTGGCAACGCCTTCTGCCAGCCGACCAACGAAACCATCGTTGCAAACGACGGCACGCTTCTCGCCGGCAGTCCTGTATGCGGAGCCAAGGTGCTCCGCAGCAAGGCGATTCGCCACGGCGCTCATGTTACGGAGCTCGTGCAAGACATGGCGCCGATGGCCACGCTCTACTTTGCTCAGGCTCTTTCTCCCCGACAGGTGGCCGATGCAGCCCATTGGCTCAATCGCAAGAACGTGGACGTGATCGTACACGCTGGCGGCTGGCCCTACGATGGCCCCGGCGACGGCCGCTCCTACTTCACCCGGTACGTGAACCCACCCTCGAACGGCGGCAACGAGCATTCCCGGTATCGTTACTATCCGTCGCCCCTGGCCACGGTGGACAATCACGTAAAAGACTACGGCCAGGTGTGGGTCAACGCCTCCGGCAACGCCGAACAGTGGACCATGTGGGCGGAAAAAGATGACCTGGACGTAATCGACGACGGTGGCAATTTCCACGGCTACGTTGTCTTTGACCAGAGTGACCGCAACGTCTATCGAAAGACCTGCCAGGCGATCCCTTTACACTACGCAAACATCAATTGGTACTCCCTGCGCTGGGCGGACTCTTGGCCTCAAGGCAAATTTGACTTGGACTTTACTCTCAACCACGGAACAAGGTACGGCACGGGTTCCACATTCTCCGATTCCAGTGCGTCGAATCGTGAGCAGCATCCCCGAAATTACTCGGTCCGGCGCACTTCGGAAATTGCCATCGAAAGCTCGGTGGATCTGTGCCTGCGAATCAGGGTGAACGTGGACGACGACGAAACTCCAGTGCTGCCCGAATGGATACAATTCCAAAATCTTGTTGCGCCTAGGTCTTTCGACGGCAATCCCAACTGGGAACACGACGAGGATGGCCACAGCATCGTCAACCCGGCCGAGAGCAATAACAACGGCTTGCTGGCCGTGGGCGCGATGGACCTGCTCAATCTGGACGAAGACAAGCTGCTGGACTACAGCAGCCGGGGACCGGTCTTTGACCCCTACGATGATTTGACCCGCGCAACCCCCAACCGGGACAAGCCCGACTTGGTGGCCGGCAGTCGCACCGCGACGGAGACCAAATTCAACGAGTCTTGCGACGAGGACGACGATGCCGACGATTGCGGTGACGACCTGTTCTTCGAGGGAACCACCGCCGCCACTTCTCACGCGGGGGGAATTACGGCCCTGGCCATCCAATGGCTCAAGACGGTTGGAGCGGATCATCATCCCGACGACGTTGCCCAATTCCTGCGAGACATCGCCGTCGATGAGGAGGACGCCGAGGAATGGGGGCACGGGTTCCTTGAATTGCCCTGTCCATCCAATCCCATAAACGTCTTTGGACGCATCACCTACTACGAACAGTGGGACGACACCAGTTGCGAGTCCGAGCGGCTCCCCGGCATGAAGGCCAACTACTACACCTTCAGCCTGACCCGGCCCGCTAGGGTGAATTAGGATGGTTTGGCTGCCGTGCAACCGGGCCAGCGCCGCCACCATCGCAATGCGAAGATCGCCTTCCACACCGCGAAAGGGCCTTGCCGAATGATCTCGCCCAGCGCCGCGCCCGCCACGAATCCCGTGTACACGAGGGTGAACGCCGTGGGCACCAAGAACCCAGCTCCGTTAGCCGGCATGCCCTACAGCGGAAGGACGGCCAAGGACGCCGCCAGGGCCAATATCGGCATCAACGGACAGCCCGCAGGCAACGTGGCAACCGGGACCACGTAGAAGCACAGGCTCCAGGTCAGAGAAGTCCACGAGCCAAGCCAACAAAGCGGCATATACCAGACACGCTCGCGTGACGAGCAGGGGCTCCCAGTTGGAGAGCCAGTCTGCACCATCGTCCGTCCTCACGACTCCGTCGCGCGAACCACGAACAGCTTTGTCCCCACCGCGCCTTCCTGGAACAGTAGGATTGTTCAAGTAGGCGGCGCCATTACGAAATCCGGAATCTCTGATTGGCCGGATTATCGATGGTTCGACTTCATAGGAGGACACCGAGGCGGCAGCGGCCACGGCGGCGGTGATGCTAACCGGCCGTGGCGGGTCAGCGTCACGGTGGAGCGGCTGTTTATCTTCCTCGTCCAGAACGCGGGACGGGAACGGCGCTGTCCCTGGGCTGGGTGACGGAACCCTGAGCACGGATGCCGGAGGTGGACGGAGGTCCCGCTGGCGGTTCAAGTCCGTCGGCCTCGCGGTGTTGCTGTACCCGGCGACGTTGCCGTCGTGCGCAGTATCCTCGGGCACCTTCGGGATGTATTTTTTCCTGTTGCTGGCGGCGGTCTGGGTGGATCAGGTGGTTCCCGGCCCCGTGGGAGACGTGCTGAGCGACGTGATTTTCGTGCTCATGTACGCTGCTGTATTGCCGCTGGAGGCGTTGTTGCTTCTGGCGCTGCCGGCCTGCCTGGCGTGGCATTGTTCCGCGGACCGCCGGCGGGACTGTTCGGGGAGGTTGGACGGGTCGGCTGCCTGACCTCCATGTTTTTCTCCGCGACCTACTTCTCCATCATCTTGGGGATACTGGTCTTTTCGCTGGTGGTCAGTGAACTGGCTCCAGGGCCGGGGCATGGGTACCGGATACCGGCTTGGTGGCCCTTCCTCAACCTGGTGGTTTTGCTGGTCGGGTTTCTGACGACCTGGCAATCTTGGCGGCGGCTGCGTCGCTGACTCTCTTGCACGGCGGGCAGCGTGTGTGCTTTGGAGCGGCATGTGGTCCACTTCTGGGCGTCGCCGCATCGTCAACTGGACTCTGGGCGTTTCCGATGATTTTCCGGGCCCCGGAGCCGCCTTGATTCGCCTTGACGTTTCTCTGCGAACTGGTGCTTCTGATGCACAAAAGCCAGGCACAGTTCTTCCGATTGTTGAATGGATGACCGTATGGCAATGCTTGTCCGTGCGGGGCAGGCGGTCATTAACTCATATGGATATTGTATGGCGGGGTTGGAAGGCTCTTGGTCTGACTGCTAATTTTTGTTGTGCGCCAGACTGATGAGGTTGTCCTTTGCCTTCCGGTGTGTTGCATGTGTGCGGCCTTGGGTTGTTCGCAAAATTGTTTGGCTATGAAAATTGGAACTCTTGCCTCATGTGGAAAGTGCCACAAGTACGACCGATTCGCTAAATCTAATGCCGGTGCTGCTCGGATACCGCTGCGAGTACTTGGGATACCTGACGTGTTCACACGCCAGATTGAGAGCGAGTGGCGGTAGTGCCCTGTTTGACATGAGGTTGATCCGGCCATAGACTGCGCGGGCCAACAAAAACGGCCCCGGTGATGCGAACACCGAGGCCGCGGTCGATGGGGAATGGTGGTCCGCCATCGGGCTCAATGGTAGCCCTGTGCCCTCTGCGTGTCCAGCCCTGTCGTTCGCGGCAGGGCTTTCTGTGTTGGAGATCTGGAAGGCGGAGGTGTGACTGTGCTCGAAATACGCGGCTAAATGTGCCGCCTAGCGGACTCGCGGAATTGTGACGCTTTCCGCTGGTGGACGAGATGGTTTGCGCCGCTCGTCGTTATGACGCGCTGGAGTGGTGCGGAGGAGTTGGATCGTCCCTGTATGTCGATGCGCTCTATGCGGCGGCGGCGGTTTTCATGCGAAAAACGAGAGGATTAGGATGATGTTCGATTTTCTGAAGAAGCGGAGAGCGCTGGGGCTGGTGGCCGTTCTGGCCGGCGTTGGCGTGGCAGCTGCTCTGTTGTGGCAGTTGGACCCGGGCGCTGCGAATGCACGGTCGGACGATGATGGTGAAGATGCTACTCCCGTAGTGAAGACCCAGGATGATCATTTGAGGGACATCGCGGCAGCGGTGCCCGACTTCGGCGGTCTGTATTTTGACCAGTCGAACCCGGACGTGTTGAAGGTGTTCATGCTGGATACTGACGATGCTGCCAAGAAAGGTCGAGTGAGGAGCGCCATCGAAGAGGCGTTCCCGGACAGTGTTCCCTCGGCGGGAATAGAAGTGGTCCAAGGGCAATACGGCATGACCCAATTGGGTGGGTGGTACGACGATCTTCGGACACGTCTGGCGTCATCCGCTCTGATGCCTGATGGGCTTGCTATGACCGATTTGGAGGAGGACAGGAACCGAATTGAAGTGGGCGTGACGGATGAGTCACTAGTCTCAAAGGTGAACGAGGTCGTTTCGGCTGCCGGGATACCTTCGGGAGCTGTGAGAGTGACCGTTCGTCCCCGTGTCCAGCACACTGGTTTGCGCAGTGCGGCCGGACTGGATCAGTCGTTGGGAGAGGCCAGTCCGTCGGTCAGTCAGACGACGCAAACGGTGCAGAGCCGTATCAGGCCGGTGGTGGGTGGCTTGCAACTTACCACTCATGACAACGGTGTGTGCACGTTGGGATTCAATGCGAGCCGGGGAGGTGT
This sequence comes from Dehalococcoidia bacterium, assembly GCA_965207025.1. Lineage (GTDB taxonomy): Bacteria > Chloroflexota > Dehalococcoidia > Lucifugimonadales > UBA3495 > Bin87. Next base: position 1,659,148 of record OZ242258.1, read on the forward strand.
GAAGGGTGTGGTGACGAATTCGCATTGCACGAGCATCTTCGCTGCGGAAGATAATACGGTGGTCCATCAGGCTACCAAGGATGATGATGACAACAGAATCGGGAAGGAGACGGTGGACGGCGACCTTTTCGACTGCTCGGGTCGTAAGTGGGCAGGCTACCAGTGCCGGCTGGCGGATGCCTCGTTCATCAAGTATGATTCGGGCGTCAGCAACGATTTGGGGAAGATTGCCCGCACGACGGGCAGTCGTTCGATAACCATCAGTAAGTCGAACCCCAGGTTCCGCGTGGTGAGCGAGGGCTCTGGGCACGTGGGGCAGATCGTGGTGATGGTTGGCCGGTCAACGGGGATGTATGCAACGGCCATTCAGGAAACCTGTGCCGACGTGACACTGAGTCCGCCGAGTGGCGGGACGGTTGTGATGCTTTGCCAGGATTTCGCAGCGATCACAACCTTGCCGCGGGGCGACAGTGGGGCTCCTATCTTCAAGATCACGAACAGTCCGAGGTACGGTGATGTCCGGTTGTACGGCGTGGTCTGGGGTGAAGATACTCATCCTTCCTACCCCAGTATGGTGTACAGCCCAATTGCGCAAATCCAGGCATACAACGAGCTCGGGAGCTTGCGGACTTGTGCTGCGCCCTACACCTGCTGATTGGGCAAAAGTGAGATACGTGCCACCCGACCCAAAGGGCCGATTGGCACGTGCACGATAGGGCCGTTGAAATGTCGCGCGATGGGAGCGGGGCGATGGATGGCTGGTCTGGGATGTCGGGAGTTCGCTGGGGGTTGAGCATATTGGTTGCCGTGGGCACCGCGTTGTCCCTGTTAGCTGTGCTCATGCTGGCTTTGGCGGTGTCGCGTTTGCCGGACGACTCGGTCTACTCTCCGAGCAATGTTGTGCACGTGGTGGTCCCTGCTGGATCGGTTGTTGGAGACTGGGTTTACGAGGAGAGAATTCCCGATGGCGGCAGAGACGTAATTCTGGTGGAGCGCATCTATCTCGTGTCCACGCTGGTGGCGGCTGTAGCGGCCAGTCTGCTGGGCTTTGGCTTGCTCATCTGGTTCATGCGGCCGACGTGGGCTAGTGGCAGTGACTCGTCGTAGGGTCTGCCAGTGGTCGGTTTTTGTCGTGACTGCCACGGTGCTGTGGGTACGGCATGGCGACGTTGAGAGGATCTGGGTGGTCGGGTGGACGGGGTGGTGGATGTCGGCCTACGTGGCATTGCAAGGCGTCGCCGGGGCCCAATGGGCCCTGGATGGGGATTTGGATCATTACTACACGCATTACTTTCCCTAAAGAGAGGTGTAGCACTTGAGAATGCTCCACTCGCCGGGACGGCTGGCGCTGTGCATGATTCTTCTGACCCTTGTGGTCGCCTGTAGCGGCGCCGAGCCTTCGCCGCCCAAATCATTGCCCGCAACGCCGGGAACCGGTTCCTCACCTGAGGCCGGGCTCCCGGCCAATGTTGGCTACCTCCGTTCTTCACACCCTTTCGGTAGCCGGTTTGCCGTGTTCAACGCGGACACCTTCGAGGTCTACCGGGCTGTCGACCTGCCGCCGGCGAGCATGGGCTTATCGCACCGGCTTGAGTTTGACCCGGCTGGCCGCATCTGGCTCGGCTACACCCAGATCGGAGTTGACGAAATAACGAAAGCCGTGGAATTCGGGAAAGACCCACTAAACATAACCATGGCAGGCGGCAAAGACCGCGTGCTCGTGTTTTCACCGGAAGGTGAGCTGGAGCATGAGCTGGACATTGGCTGTTTCCCTCCGGACACGGGCATCGCTTTCGCCGGAGGGTATGCCTTCATCGGATGCGCCGCCTCGGGCTTCTACGGGCAGGTCGTGGTCATGGACACGGCAACCCTGGAGGTGGTGAAGGTTTTCGACGAGGTCCATCCCCCGGGCGAGGACATCTACGAAACGCCCTTCTATATCACCGCAGTGGAGGAAGTTGCGGGCCAGGTCCTGGTCATCGGATATGGAGGGCCGCCGAAAGAGTACCAGCGTTTGACCAATCACTCCGCGTCCTACACCAGGGTGGGGGTGATAGACCCTAAAACGCTGACCATACCGGGGGTATGTGACGGGCCTGGAGCCTGGCCTGCGGGTCCTGAACGTGCTGGAGGTTGACGGCATGGCGTGGCTCTTCAATAGATTCAGTCATTTGGAAGAGCGGCCTCCGCGCACCGACGTCTACGTAATGGATCCCCGGTCTGTGGCAATTGTGGAACAGTTCAACCTGGAGCGCCCCTTTCCCAAATGGGCTGAATACAGTGATGAGGGCGTCATCTTCATATACCACACCGCAGCGGGCCACTGGACCAATGAGGCGAGGTACCCGACCGGCATCACCCGACTGGACCTGGAGACGCGCCAGGAGCGGTTCACGGCTGCGCCGGAGATGACCAACGCTCACGGGATGGGGGTTTACCGCGACAGGCCGTGCTTGGCCCGAGACGGAGGCCCGGACATCGGCGGTTTGTGGTACATGAACTCCGATGGCGTCTTTGAACGGGTAACTATCCCTTGACAACACAGGCGTCGCGGTAATAAACTCCGTGCGCCGGGATGGGAGGATGATAGCCTGAGTGCCGCACGGGGGCAACATGGATAGCGCAAACCGGCTGTACTTCGGCGACTGCCTGGACGTCATGCGGGAGTTCATCCCCGACGAGTCCGTTGACTGCATCTACGCCGACCCGCCGTTCAATTCCAAGCGGCTGTACAACGCCTTCATCGGCGGCGCGCAGTACGTCGCTTTCGATGACACCTGGCAGTGGTTTGAGGCCGTAGGCGACTTCCACGAGGTAGCCCAGCAGCCGGCCTATCGGGGCCTCATGGAAGGGCTGCGGATGATGCTGGGGGAAGGGCCGCAACTCGCCTACCTGTCCTATATGGCTAACCGGCTGCTGGAATGCCGGCGGGTCCTGAAATCCACCGGGTCAATCTACCTTCACTGCGATCCCACCATGAGCCATTATCTCAAGGCCGTTATGGACGGGGTGTTTGTCGGGGGGGGGGCTGACAAGGGTATGTAAGACGTTTTTAGGTAGGCGCATGGTGAGTAATCTCCAGGTTGGACTTGGGTTCGGGCCAAGGCTCTGGCAACAGCCAGAGTTGGGTCCAGAGGCGGCCTTGGATGAGCAATCGCCGGAGGCGTTCCATGCCGTGGCGGATCACGCTGACGGTGCGGCCCGTCCGGCGCCAGGGGTTGCGATGTACGGGAACCGGCGTCTTGGGCGGCGTGCGCAGGTTGCCTGGGTCAATGTTGCGGTCGTAGGCGTCCTCGACCCTGGTGCCATAGGCCAGGGACAGCAGGGTGGCCACCGAGAGCACCAGCCAGTGGCGGGAGACGCGGTCTGGGTCGGTGCGCCGGGTCTTGTCCCACTTCCAGCCCAGGCTCTTGAGGGCCTTGAAGCCCAGTTCGATCCAGAAGCGCAGCGCGTACCAACTGGGTCCCACCTTGTCGGGCGGCAGGTCGGTGAGGATGATCCAGGGTTCTTCCTGTTCGAGGTACCAGACCACCACGAGAGTGCAGCGGCGCTTGGCCTCGGGGGTGCTGAAGGCGGTGCCCTGGCCGATCCAGGCGGTGTCTGGCTGGGAAACGAAGCGCTGGGCGGGCAGGCGTTTGCCGCCGTCGGCGCAGAAGGTGATGTTCTTCCGGTAGCGCATACCAGGATGCCAGCCCTGCTCTCGTATCTGGTTCCAGAGCTTGGGGCTGGCAATGCCCCGGTCGCAGAGCACGATGACGGTCATTCCCTCCGTAACCGCCGGAGCCAGTTGCTTGAGCAGTTCCACGATGGGGTCCGACCAGGATCCCTTCTGATTGGCTTTGAGGATGCGCCAGGCCACGGGAATGGCGCAACTGCGGTAGAGGACGCTGATGACGATGGCGGTGGTCTGGTCGCCCTTGAGCGTGGGGTCGATGGCCAGGGCCAGGCGTTCGGAGCGCCACAGGGCCAAAACCCACCGCAGCAGGGGCGCGAAGCAGAGCGTAACGTCCAACTCAGTCCGGCAGGGACGGGCCCGGTCGCTGCCATCGTAGAGCCACTGGCGAATGTACTGGCGCAAGCTGTTCCAGTTGCCCTTGGCGGAGAGAGCCGAGGCCACGGCGTTCTGGCAGGCGCTGCCCGCCAGGATGGCCCCGCAGACCCACATTGCCAAGCCGGTCAATTGTGGCTGGGAGAGGTGAGGTAAATGCGTTTCAATCGTTTTTTGCATCTGATAGCATTCTCTGGGAAGGCGCATGGGGGACCTCCGGCACCTGGTTTCGACACACCCAGAATGCCGGAAAGCCCGGCGCCTTCCCAAGTTAAGCGCCGAGCCAGTTTTAGCCTTTACATACCCTTGTCAGGGGGGGGCTTAGAGGCTGACAAGGGTATGTAAGACGTTTTTAGGTAGGCGCATGGTGAGTAATCTCCAGGTTGGACTTGGGTTCGGGCCAAGGCTCTGGCAACAGCCAGAGTTGGGTCCAGAGGCGGCCTTGGATGAGCAATCGCCGGAGGCGTTCCATGCCGTGGCGGATCACGCTGACGGTGCGGCCCGTCCGGCGCCAGGGGTTGCGATGTACGGGAACCGGCGTCTTGGGCGGCGTGCGCAGGTTGCCTGGGTCAATGTTGCGGTCGTAGGCGTCCTCGACCCTGGTGCCATAGGCCAGGGACAGCAGGGTGGCCACCGAGAGCACCAGCCAGTGGCGGGAGACGCGGTCTGGGTCGGTGCGCCGGGTCTTGTCCCACTTCCAGCCCAGGCTCTTGAGGGCCTTGAAGCCCAGTTCGATCCAGAAGCGCAGCGCGTACCAACTGGGTCCCACCTTGTCGGGCGGCAGGTCGGTGAGGATGATCCAGGGTTCTTCCTGTTCGAGGTACCAGACCACCACGAGAGTGCAGCGGCGCTTGGCCTCGGGGGTGCTGAAGGCGGTGCCCTGGCCGATCCAGGCGGTGTCTGGCTGGGAAACGAAGCGCTGGGCGGGCAGGCGTTTGCCGCCGTCGGCGCAGAAGGTGATGTTCTTCCGGTAGCGCATACCAGGATGCCAGCCCTGCTCTCGTATCTGGTTCCAGAGCTTGGGGCTGGCAATGCCCCGGTCGCAGAGCACGATGACGGTCATTCCCTCCGTAACCGCCGGAGCCAGTTGCTTGAGCAGTTCCACGATGGGGTCCGACCAGGATCCCTTCTGATTGGCTTTGAGGATGCGCCAGGCCACGGGAATGGCGCAACTGCGGTAGAGGACGCTGATGACGATGGCGGTGGTCTGGTCGCCCTTGAGCGTGGGGTCGATGGCCAGGGCCAGGCGTTCGGAGCGCCACAGGGCCAAAACCCACCGCAGCAGGGGCGCGAAGCAGAGCGTAACGTCCAACTCAGTCCGGCAGGGACGGGCCCGGTCGCTGCCATCGTAGAGCCACTGGCGAATGTACTGGCGCAAGCTGTTCCAGTTGCCCTTGGCGGAGAGAGCCGAGGCCACGGCGTTCTGGCAGGCGCTGCCCGCCAGGATGGCCCCGCAGACCCACATTGCCAAGCCGGTCAATTGTGGCTGGGAGAGGTGAGGTAAATGCGTTTCAATCGTTTTTTGCATCTGATAGCATTCTCTGGGAAGGCGCATGGGGGACCTCCGGCACCTGGTTTCGACACACCCAGAATGCCGGAAAGCCCGGCGCCTTCCCAAGTTAAGCGCCGAGCCAGTTTTAGCCTTTACATACCCTTGTCAGGGGCTTAGAGGGGTAGGTATAGGCTTTTACGGGGGCGCATGATGGGTAATCTCCAAGCCTGTTTTGGGTTCGGGCCAGGGTTCTGGGAGCAGCCATACGCGGCTCCAGAGCCTGCCCCTGAGCGTCAAGCGCCGAAGCCAGTCGATGCCGTGGCGGATCACGCTGACGGTACGCGCCGGACGGGTCCAAGGGTCCCGATGATTGGGAGCCAGAGTCTTGGGCGGCGCCCGCAGGTTGCCTGGGGCGATGCCACGATCGTTGGCGTCCTCCACCCGGGTGCCGTAGGCGAGGGCCAGCAGTGTTGCCACCGAGAGCACCAGCCAGTGTCGGGAGATGCGGGTGGGGTCGGTTCTTCTGGTCTTGTCCCACTTCCAGCCCAGGCTCTTGAGGGCCTTGAAGCCCAGCTCGATCCAGAAGCGCAGGGCGTACCAACTCACCCCGACCTCCTCCGGAGGCAGGTCGGTGAGGATGATCCAGGGTTCCTCCTGCTCGACGTACCAGACCACCAGCAGGGTGCAACGGCGCTGGGCGGCGGGAGGACCGAAGGCGGTGCCCCGGCCGATCCAGGCGGTGTCGGGGCGGGAAACAAAGGCGCGGGCGGGCAAGCGCTTGCCGCCGTCGGCGCAGAAGGTGATGTTCTTCCTATAGCGCATACAGGGGTACCAGCCCTGGGTGCATATCTGCTGCCACAGCTTGGGACTGGAGATGCCCCGGTCGCAGAGCACGATGACGGTCATTTCGGGTGGAATCGCCGGGGCCAGTTCCTTGAGCAGTTCCACCGTGGGGTCCATCCAGGAGCCTTTCTGAGTGGCGGGGTGGATATGCCAGGCCACGGGTATGGCGCAACTGCGGTACACCACGCTGATGACGATGGCGGTGGTCTGGTCGCCCTTGAGCGTGGGGTCGATGGCCAGGGCCAGGCGGTCGGAGTGCCACCAGGCCAGGACCCATTTGAGCAGTGGCGCGAAGCAGAGAGTAACGTCCAGTTGAGTCTGGCAGGGGCTGGTCCGGTCGCTGCCGTCGTAGAGCCACTCCCGGAGATACTGGCGCAGGTTGTTCCACTTGCGCCAGGGAGAGAGGGCGGAGGCCACGGCGTTCTGGCAGGCGCTGCCGGCCAGGATGGCCCCGCAAACCCACAGCGCCAAGCCGGTCAATTGTGGCTGAGATAGGTGAGGTAAATGCGTTTCAATAGCTTGCTGAATCTGATAGGTTTCTCGGGGAAGGCGCATCGAGGGTCTCCGGTATCTGGGGGTGTGATGACACCAGAATGCCGGATGCCCGTGCGCCTTTCCAAGTTACGCGCCAGGCCAATTTCGGCCCATACCTACCCCTCTAAGGGGGGGGGAGTTCCGCAACGAAATTATCTGGTTGCGACGCCAAGACAAGCACAACTTGGGTGTGCGCCAAATGGGGCGCGCTCACGATGTGATTTTGTGGTATGCCAAAACCCACGCTGCCCATTACAAAATTCAGTACCTTCCCTATTCGAGCGATTACCTCAAAAAAGCATACAACAAGCGAGACAAGCGGGGGGTGTACCGGACGTTGCCCTGCACCAACGAATCGGGCGGCAACAAACCTTACGAATTTCGCGGGATTACCCGCGCTTGGCGTTTCAGCCCCGAAAATATGGAGCGGCTATACGAGGACGATATGCTGGTGCAGGCGACCCCAACATCCCCTTATCAGTACAAGAAATATCTCGATACGGCGGCAGGCGTGAAATTGCAAGACCTCTGGGCAGATATTCCGGGCGCTCGCGGCAACGAACATCTCGGCTATGCTACTCAAAAGCCGGTAGCATTAGTAGAGCGAATATGGAATTCTTCAACGGACGAAGGGGATACCGTGCTCGACCCATTCTGCGGCTGCGGCACGGCCATTCACGCGGCCCAGAACCTCAACCGGCGATGGATCGGGATAGACATTTGCGTCAACGCCTGCAAGGTCATCGAACAGAGGCTCAAGGGCCACTTTGATAGCCTCTGGAACGAAGTGGAGTTCGTCGGGATGCCCAAGACCCGCGATGATGCCCAGTTCATGGCCGGCAGCGACCCGTTCCGGTTTGAGCGCTGGGCGGCTTCCCTGGTGGACGGCATGGAGGCCAACCGCAAGCAGCGCGGCGACGGCGGGATTGACGGCTGGGGCCGGCTGGCTGTCCGCAAGGGGCAGTTCGTTGACCTGGTATCCCAGGTGAAGGGCGGCCACACCAACCCCGGCCAGGTTCAGGCATTCAACGGAGCGCGGCAGCAGGCCGGCGCGGACCTGGGCATCTTCACTTGCTTTGAGGAGCGGGTAACGGCCGGGATGCGAAACGCGGCCATGGGACCGGGCTACTTCAAAGACACGTCGGTTCCGGTGATCCAGATCTACACGATTGAGGACTACTTCGAGGGCCGCAAGCCGGCCATGCCGGTAACGGCATAGGGAGAGAGATCATGCCCAGGAAACAGACCGAAACTCCAAAGCCGGAAGATGACGGCAAGGCGTGGGAACGGTTCAATGCGCTGCTGAGTCGGGCGGCGCAGCCTATACGCAAGCAGGGATCCGGGCCATCAAAGTCTGAAACATCGGCGCCGCGTCGTGCCGGTGATTGAACCGGAACACGTAGGAATCGAGGTAGCCTTGCAGATGCTTGGGGCTGACGACATGGTTCACCCCGTCGATACCGCGCTTGGTGTTGCTCCAAAAGCCTTCGATGTTGTTGGTGTGAGCGCGGCCGGCGACGTACTGCTTGGCGGAATGGACTACCGACCAATGGGCATAGCCCAGGCTGGACAGGCGGTTGTATGCGCCGTGTTCGTCGGTGAATACGACGGCGCGGTTGGGGTGAACATGGTCTTGCACCATCGGGATGATGGTATCGGCGCGGTTGTCGGGCAGGACTTTGACTACGGCGTTCCCGTCGCGCTCCACCATGCCGGCCACGGTAGTCTTGCCGACCGGCCCGCGCCCGGCGTGGAGTTTCTTCCCCTCGTGCTTGTTGGCCTCTTTGCCGCCGATGTACGTTTCGTCAATCTCCACATCGCCAAAGAGTTGAAGGCCGTCTTCCTGGGCCATGAGTTCCCGGATCTGCTTGAACATCCGCCACGCGGTTTTGTAGGTGACGCCGGTTTCGCGCTCCAGTTGCTTGGCCGAGATACCCGTTCTGGTGGACGCCATAAGGAACATGGCGTAGAACCACGTTCGCAGGGGCGTGCTGGACTTGTGAAAGATGGTATCGGCGCAAGGCGATACGTGGGCGGAACACCGGACACAGGCGAAGACCTTGCGGCCCTGGATACGGCAATGGGCGGTGATTTCGCCGCAATGCTGGCAGTGGATACCGTCGGGCCAGCGCAAATCCTTGAGGTATTCGAGGCAAGCATCCTCGGTCGGGAACCTTTCGTTGAACTGCTTTAGCGTGTACTTTTCCATGCCCCGATGATAGCAAAATCCACCTGTGTTGTCAAGGGATAGTTACCTTTGAACGGAGCTTGGCCCAGCAGTACGCCGTTGGAGTCGGGTTCAAAGAGGAGAATAACCAAGGTGAACCCGCCTCACGGTGATCCCCCGGTGTGCGAACAATGCGAGCCATGCAGAAGTAGCAAGAGTGGCAGAGGATTCCCGCTCGGTCGGGCATGCCACTTGCGAAAATCGTCACGCTGTCTCCGTAATGGAGCCCGGATTGTCTGGGCTCCGTTTCGTGTGGGTCGCGTTTACGGGTCTTGAGGCCTTTCTTGGGCTCATCCAGCGGTGTTGTGTTGTAGGGTTGAATGCAGAGGCGGGGCTGTTGTAATGTGGCCGAGAACGGCAGCGTTGGATGATATCGGCACGTCATGATTGCGCAAGAGTTGGGAGAGCTTCCTGCCAGTGCGGCAAACGCCATCGCCGTGATCAGCGTTCTGGTTGCTGTAGGCGGCGCGTTGTTGTACTTGGCTCAGCGTCCGCACCTGACTGGAGATCAGAAGCTTGTCGCCCTGATGGTGGGGCTGGCAGTCGGAGTGCCGGCGGGCGGCGTCTTGGCCGGCATGGTGATGGCAGCGATATTTTTGCCTGCGTGCTCGTCTGGTTGTCACGTTGAATCCGAAGGAGTTCCTTGGTTGATAATTACTCCGGTTGCGATAGGCATCGGCATCTCCGTGGTGGTTGTGGCCAGTGTTGCGGACCGGAGGGAGCAGAGGGCGGGGGAGGTCGCGGAAAATTAGGGGCGATTTCTCTGCTTGGGGTTTGTGGCGGTTCTTAGATTTTGGTTTCTGTGTACTCCCGCCGGCCGGAACGCGGCGGGTTTAAGCAGGCGGTGAAATCCACCAGATGCGTGGACGACTCTGCCATAGGCGGCAGAGGGCGCACGCGCTGGCGGTGCTGGGCGGACGATGGCCTCCGGCGGTGCGGGTACTTCTATATTTCGCAGGCTTTGTCTGCGCGCATCGGATCTAGCGCAGGCAACCTGAATGGCTCACACGACGGGTGGTGTGTCGCTCCGCGCTAACGCGGTTCTCTTTCGTGTCGACTGTTGTATATTTGTTGCCGCCAAGCAATTTGATCATGCCCAGGACCTCGTCGTCCTTGTCCGGCGATTGCCAGGGTCCGGGCCGGTAGGAAGGGATGGACGATCCATACCGTGAGATCCAGGCTCTGCAGGAGCGCCTGTCGCGCCTGAGCGCAGCCAGCCTGCGCATCAACGAGAGCCTGGATTTTGACCAGGTGCTACAGGGGGTCCTGGACTCGGCCCGCTTCCTGACTGGTGCCCGCTACGGGGTGATGACCCTGCTGGACGATGCAGGCTGGGTCCAAGACTTCCTGTCCTCGGGGCTGACTGCTGAGGAATCGGGACAGCTGTGGCTGATGCCGGAGGGGCTGCGCATCTTCCAGGCCCTGACCAATGTCTCCGAGCCAATGAGAACTCCCGACTTGACAGAGCACGTTGGGTCATTGGGCTTCGGCGATTTCGCCATTCCCCTGCCGGTGGGGGTCTTCCCTTTCCTGTCGGTGCCGATGTTCCACCGCGAGGCTAGGGTGGGCCATGTGTTCGTGGGCTGCACGGAGAATGGCGGGGAATTCACTCAGGAGGACGAGGATACGCTGGTCATGTTCGCCTCCCAAGCGGCCCTGGTGATCGCTAACGCCCGTACGCACCGTGGGGAGTGGCAGGCCAGGGCGGACCTTGAAACCTTGGTCAGCACGGCACCGGTGGGTGTGGTGGTCTTCGACGCCACGACTGGGTTCCCTAAGTCCATCAACCGTGAGGCCATGCGGATTGTGGACAGCCTGCGTGATGGGGGCCAGCCGGCGGAGGGCCTGCTGGAGGTGGTGACCTGCGTGCGCTCGGATGGCCGTGAGGTGTCGTTGCGGGAGCTTCCGTTGGCAGAGGCGCTCGGTGCCGGCGAGACGGTGAGGGCCGAGGAGATCGCGCTGCGGGTGCCCGACGGGCGGAGCGTCAGTGCCCTACTCAATGCCACGCCTATTCACGGCGAGGACGGCCAGCTGGCTTCCTTCGTTGTGACCCTGCAGGATCTGACGCCCCTCGAAGAGCAGGAGCGTCTGCGTGCAGATTTTCTGGCCATGGTGAGCCACGAGCTGCGCACTCCACTGGCCGCGGTGAAAGGCTCGGTCGACACCCTGGTGGAGGCGGCCGGAAAGCTGGACCCTGCTGAGATGGCCCAGTTCTTCACCATCATCCAGGAGCAGGCGGACCAGATGCGCCACCTGATTGGCGACCTGCTGGACGTAGCCCGCATCCAGACGGGAACGTTGCCGGTGGCTCCCGAACCAACGGATCTGCGAACCTTGGTGGAAGAGGCAGGGAGTGGGTTGCTGACCGTCGGGGCAAGGAACGCCCTTGAAGTTGCGCTGGCGGAGGATTTGCCCTGGGTGATGGCCGACAGGCGGCGCGTCGCCCAGGTGCTGAGCAGTTTGCTCGCGAATGCCGTCGGCAACTCCCCCGAAGGCGCTCCGATTTTGGTGAGCGCTGTGCGTGACGGCGTGTACGTGTCGGTCACCGTCTCCGACCGGGGGCGGGGCATACCTGCGGAACTGATGCCGGCGCTGTTCCGCCGATTCTCGCCGGGGCATGACCAGGACGAGTTCTTCGGCGCTCACCGGTCGGGCCTGAGCCTCGCCATCTGCAAGGGGATAGTGGAGGCCCATGGAGGGCGCATCCGGGCTGAGAGCGACGGTCCGGGCTTGGGGTCGCGGTTCACCTTCACGGTGCCAGCGGTGGAGGAGACGGCCTTGACCGTTCATGGGGACTTGGCTCCCGTTGCCCTGCGGCGGGATGACAGAGCCCGGGTTCGCGTACTGGTCGTGGACGACGACCCGCAGGCGCTGCGCTACGCGCGCGAGGCTCTCGCCGGGGCGGGCTACGCGCCCATCGTGACCGACGACCCTGCTGATGTTTCCCGTCTCGTTGCCGAGGCGAAACCGCACCTTGCGCTGCTGGACCTCGCGTTGCCGAGTAGCGACCGCCTCGAGCTGATGATCGGCATTCTGAAGAAGGCGGACGTGCCGGTGATCTTTTTGTCGGCGTACGGCCGGGATGAAGTGGTGGCCCACGCCCTTGAGCTGGGAGCCGCCGACTATGTGGCCAAGCCCTTCTCGCCCGGGGAACTGGATGCCAGGATCCGTGTGGCCCTTAGGAAGCGGGTGGAGCCCGCACCCGGTGAGCCGTCGGTATCCCTTTGGTTCGGAGATTTGAGCATTGACTTTGCCGAGCGACTGGTGACCGTCGATGGGCAGACGGTGGATTTGACGTCCACGGAGTATGCCGTGCTCTACGAACTGGCGGTGAACGCCCCTCGGGTGTTGCCGCACAACGTGCTGCTGCAGCGGGTTTGGGGACCGGAGCGGATGGGTGACGCCTGGTTGGTGCGGGACGTGGTGAAGGTGCTGCGCCGCAAGCTGGGGGATTCCGCCCAGAACCCCAGGTACATCTTCACCGAGCCACGGGTGGGGTACCGGATGGCGGCGGTGGAGGGGGAGCAACTATGACTGACTTCTACAGATTCCGAAGCGCCGAGCAACTACTGGGTGAGTATGCCGAACTCGAAAGGCAGACCATCTTCTTCGCTGCCCCGGAGGCCCTTAACGATCCAATGGAGGGAATACAAGACATAGTTTGGGTAGGAGACTGCGTCGCATGGACCAACCTATTCAATAACTATGTCCACTACCTGAGCTACTACTCCACTGCTGCTCTCGCATCCGGAGAGACGCCTGGGTCTGACCCAGAGGCCGTGAGGCATAGATTCCACACACCCACTCCCGCAGCATTACGGATGGCTGAAGCGGCTTTGGCAAGCGTTCTGAATGACACTACGATGCTCTACCTCATCAACAGGCTGGCCGACAGCCGACGCCAAGTGCGGCGCCCAGAGCTAATTCTGTACATACGCGCAATACACAAACAATCACTGGAAGCGGTCCGGTGCCAACACATAGAGAGTGGTATGACTTCCGCCGAAGCCTGGCCTTACAATCCCGCCCACTACAAGACTTCGCCTACGCCTATAGAACTGCTTGACCAGTTGAGCATGACTACGGACGAGATCGAACGACGTCTATTCTCACAGATTCTGGAAGAACAGATAGTTGGAATCACACCTCCTCAAGTATTCAACCCGTACTACGACTCCCCTTGGCTTATGGCACACATCCCCACCGCATACGTGATGGAATTGTGTCGTATGGCTAGACCGAACCTGTACATAGCCTGCTTCACCACGAGCTTCACCAATACGTCCATGTGGTCGCACTACGGAGACAGACATAGAGGCGCCTGCTTGATATTCCAATCTGATGACTCTAGCGAAGGCCCTAGCATCACCCTGAACCAGTTTGCCGAGCAAGAGAGCCGTCCCCAAACGCCGATCATGAGTCCTGAGCCTATGCTTTTCCATAGGGTTCGGTACGGCAACAAGTATGGCGAAATCGACTTCTTCAACGCCGTAGGCAATTTGACAACAGAAAATCTGCGCGACTTGTTGTCCACCGATGAACCCGGAAACACCTCATCCTATGCCCAGTCAAGGGATGGCCTACCAGATGAAGACACACGAAAGGAGAGAGATTGGGGCTCTCTGCACCCCGATGTCACTGTCAAGACCAAGGATTGGGAGTACGAACAAGAACACCGTCTCGTTCTGAACCATGTACTTAGAGGGCATGGTGATCCTACGGGCAAGGCTTCGCAAACCATGACCTACGACTTTAGATTTCTAAAAGGAATCATCTTTGGCATGGAGATGTCGGACCAGATTAAGACCAAGATAATGAATGTCATCCGGCGAAAGTGTATCGAAAACAAGAACCCGTGGTTTGAATATCGCCAAGCTTACTATTCGCCTGAACACGGAGAAATCAGAGCTAGACAATTCTCGGTGGCGACCTTCACTCCATAAGCCCCAATCCACCGAAAGGATGAGTGTGGCGGCGCTTCGGGGTAATTAGAAAGTGCTCCCGGCTTCGGGGATAATGGTATTTGATACAGAAAACCGACCCGAAACGAGGAGCACCCAACGGATGCTACCACGCAACGACCCTGACCGCATCCAAATCGCCTTCGACGATCACCGTCTGGTGGCCAATGCCGGACTGCTCCTGCCGGTCACGTTGGCCCATCATCTGGGACTGGGCGAGCTGGTGAACCGGCACGTTGACCTGGGAGACGCGCCGGGTCGAGCCAACGCTGGCGACAAGATGCTGACGTTGGTGGCGTCGGCGCTGGCCGGTGGCGACTGCATCGACGATGCCGATGCGTTGCGTACCGGTAGGACGGCTGATGCCATCGGTTGCGTGGTCAAGGCGCCGTCCACCCTCGGGATCTTCCTGAGGAGTTTCCGGTGGGGCCACGTGCGCCAGCTGGATCGGGTGAGCCGGGAGGTGCTGGCCCGTGCCTGGGACGCTGGTGCCGGACCGGGCGATGAGCCGTTGACCATTGATCTAGACTCCACCGTCTGCGAGACCTACGGCTTGGTCAAGGAGGGCGCCCGTCGCCACAACTACGCCGGCCAGCGGGGCTATCATCCCCTCCTGGCCGTGGGCGCGGACACTGGCGACGTGCTGATGGCGCGACTGCGTCAGGGTAGAGCCAACACGGCGCGGGGCGCCGCCAACTTCCTGCGGGAGACCGTGAGCCGCGTGCGCTACGCTGGAGCCACCGGGGAGCTCACCATGCGGGCCGACAGCGGCTTCTACTCTCGTCCCATCGTCGCCGCCTGTCGCGACAAGGGTGTCCGCTACTCCATCACCGTGCGCCAGCACCCCAGCCTGCACAAACTCATCGAGACCATCCCCGAGGATGACTGGACACCCATCCCTTACTGGATGGAGGGCGGCGCCGACGTGGCCGAAACAATCTACACACCCTTCAGCAGCGAGCCCGACGCCACACCGGTACGTCTCATCGTGCGGACGGTCAAACCCACCCCCAGCTCTCAACTTGCCCTGTTCACCAATTACAGCTATCACGCCTTCATCACCGATCGAGACGGCGAAACCCTGGATCTGGAGGCTGACCATCGCCGCCACGCCGAGATCGGGAATGCCATCCACGATCTCAAGTACGGCGTGGGGCTCAACCATCTGCCCTCGGGACGCTTTCCCGCCAACGCCGCCTGGCTGGCCGTGCAGGTGATGGCTCACAACCTGGCACTCTGGACCACGCGCATCGGGCTGGGCGAACCGGCGGCAACCACCAAGACCCTGCGACGACGCTTCTTCTCCCTGGTGGGACGTATCACCCGCAAGGCACGTCGCTTGACCCTGCATCTCCCGCAGGGCTGGCCCTGGCAAAACCAATTCGGCTCCGCCCTGGCGCGACTTCGCGCCCTGCCGCTTCCACCTGACCGCGTCCACGGCGTCTGCCCATCCACCGAACTACCCAACTGCCTCGCGGACCTGCGTCCGGCCGGTCTCCGCGTGTCTCTTGTCGCAACGTGTGCGCCTATCGCGCCCGTCGCCGTCGCCGCAGCGGGCCACAAACCCCTTCACAACTTCGACACACTCAGCACCTGCACCAATACGTCGGGGGTCAGCGCCATGCTGCCTGTCGCCCTCGCTTCCCAACCTCGCGTCGCCTGTACGCGCGCTCCCCTTCGGTGGATTTGGGTTTAGGAAGCGGAAGGCGCGGCAGGTCCTCTGCTCTGCGGGCGTCCAGCACGCTGAACGCCCGCTCCATTGGCTTGGCGAGCCCTGTGGATGGTTCGCTGGCTACTGGGCCGCCTTGGGCGTGGTGTTGTCGCCCTTGATCCGCACCCACTTGCTGGAGTCGGGGCTGCGCTCCGAGGCGCTGTCCCCCGTGAACGAGCGCACGAACACCCCGGTAGGCACGCCGTTCTTCAGGCCGGTGATGACGTAGCTGGTCACCCCGGCGTCCAGACAGAGGCCATCGTTGGCCCCGGTGCCTGTGCCGCAGCGCGGGTTGGCCCACACCCCACTCTCCTGGCTCCACCGCAGGGCGTGCCGGATCTCCGAGTCGTCCACCCCCTCGCGGGAGGATATCCTCCAGGTGACGGTGAGTTGACCGTCGCCCGGCACGATGCGGATGTCCCACGGCTCCGGCCCCTCCGGCGCCGCCTGCTGCTGCGCCTGGGCCACCGATACCTGGAAGGGGTCGCTGGCCTGATTGCCGTCGCTGTCCTGGGCCGTCACCGTGATGGTCGCCGTGCCTTCGGCAACGCCCGTCAGCGTGAGATTGGAGCCGTCGGAGGCCACGGCTGCGGTGACCTTGTCAGTGGAGGAGGACGCGGCGGTGATGGTCAGGGAGTCCCCGTCGGCATCGCTGAAGACGCCTGAGAGGGAGACCTCCTGCGTGTCTCCGGCGGTCAGGCCGCTCACGTCGGCGATGGCCGAGGCCACGGTGGGCGCGGCCTTCACCGTCACGGTGAAGGTGTCATCCACCGTACCGCCGTTGCCGTCGTCGGCCGTGACCGTGATGGTGGCCGTGCCGCGGGACTTGGCGGCAACCGTCAGCATGGACTGGTCGGTGGACACCGACACCGTGGCCTTGGCCGTATCCGACGACGTGGCCTTGACGGTCAGACTGTCCCCGTCGGCATCGGCGAACACGTTGGAGAGCGATACCTGGTGGGAGCCGCTTTCGGTCACCATGGTGGCGTCGGCGATGGCGTTCGCCACCGTGGGCGCGTTGTTGGTCTGCTGTGGGGCGGGTTGTTGCTGCCCGGCCTTTGGGGTGGTGTTGTCGCCCTTGATGCGGACCCACTGGCTGGAGTTGGGGTTGCGTTCGGAGTTGTTGGAGCCGACGAAGGAGCGGACGAACACTCCGGTGGCGACGTCGTTGGTGAGGCCGGTGATGACGTACTGGGTCACGCCGCCGTCGAGGCAGAAGCCGTCGTTGCGGCCGAGGCCGGCGGGGCAGGGTGGGTTGGCCCACACGCCGCTCTCCTGGCTCCAGCGCAGTGCGTGGCGGACGTTGGAGTTGTCCACGTCGTCCCTGCTGCCCACCCTCCAGGTGACGGTGAGGATGCCGTCGCCGGGGACGATCCGGATGTCCCAGGGTTCGGGTCCGGTGGGCTGCTGGGTCTGTTTCTGGTTGGAGGCGTTTACCGTTACGTCAAAGGTTGCGGTGGCGCGGTTACCGTCGGAGTCTTGGGCCGAGACCGTGATGGTCGCGGTGCCCTGGGCTGCTCCCGCCACCGTCATGCTGGTTCCATCCAGGGAGGCGGTGACGGTTGCCACGGCGTTCTTGGAGGAGCCGGCGGTGATGGTCAGGCTGTCGCCGTCGGCGTCGCTGAACACTCCCGTGAGTGATACTTCGCGCGTGTCTCCAACCTCCAGACCGCTCACGTCGCTGATGGCCTGAGCCACCACCGGCGCGGCCTTCACCGTCACCGTGAACGCGTCCTCGACAGTGCCGCCATTCCCGTCGTTGGCCGTGACCGTGACGGTGGCCGTGCCCCGGGCCTTGGCCGTCACCGTCAGGCTGGAGCCGTCGGTCGCCACCGAGACCGTGGCCTTGGCGGTGTCCGATGACCTGGCGGAGACGGTCAGCGCGTCCCCGTCGGCGTCGGCGAATACGCTGGAGAGGGATGCCTCGTGCGTACCGTCCTCGCTCACGATGGTGGCGTCGGCGATAGCGCTGGCCACCGTGGGCGCGCTGTTGGCCGTCTGTCGCTCCGGCTCCGAGGCCGTCGCCGCCCCGAAGACCCAGGGACGGGCCTGCTTGATCGCCAGGATGTTGTCGCTGGTGATCTTGAACTCGATTTCCATGGCGAACGGCGTATCGGGGGCCGGGTTGTACAGCGCCGCGAACCGCTCATGGATGACCTTGAGGTGTCCGCGCAACTGCTTCAGTTGCGCGTCGCTCATGAGGAGTTCCCTCGACTTCCTCTGGTTGGAGCGCGCAAGGACTTCGTAACTTCCGTCAGGCAGCAACAGGACCTCTTCCGGCACCGAGTGCGCCTTGGGGTTGGTGACCAGGTCCTCGCCCACCTGCGTGTTGACGTAGTAGGCCCCCTCACGCCCACTGAACGGGTCAAAACTGACGGCGACGCCGTTGGCCAGTTCGTCGGAGTAGTTGGGGTGCACCAGGACCCCCATCGCAGTCTTGGTATGGTCGACGCGGTGCAAGTCCCGTTCGACGAAGGCCCGGAAGTTCCACAGGCTCGCCCACACCCCCTTGATGGACTTGTCGATGCCGTCCTCCTCCGTCTCGTCTGGGTCCTGGGTCTTCGAGCCGTACAAACCCGCGCCGCTGAAGCCGGGCAGGTCCTCGTTGTTGGTGCTGGACCGGTAGCGCAGCGACTGTCCCTCCGGGTACGTTGTGTGCATCGCCGTCAGCGCGTCGATGATCCACTGCGGGCTTTCCGCGTCCTTGATGGCATCCCGGAGGTCGTCCAGCATCTCGGCCTGGATCTCGTAGTCCGCCTGGAATCTCGGGTGCGCCAGCATGGCCGTGACGACGGCGCTGAGCTTGGTGCCGGCCGCCAGCGTGAACTTGTCCCTTTCGGCCCACTTCTTCTTGCCGAAGAGGGTCTCTTCCGCCAGGACGGCGTTTTTCATGAACTCGTCGTAGAAATAGAACGGCACGGCGAACCCGTTGGGGACGGTCCCTTCCGGGAAGTCCAGCGTCCCCAGCACAGCCACGTTGGCCGCCTTGACGCCGAAGGCCTCCCAGTCGTCGAACCCAACTTCGCTGAGGGCAGTGATCTGGGTTACCGAGAGGTCCCGTTCCGGCGTCTGGGCCTCCGTGGGCCGGGAGGATTCGTAGTGCGCATCCACCTCCGCCTTGGTGGCGGCGCGGAGGGTGTACCCGCTTTGGGTCACCTGGTAGTACACGAGGCCGTCGAGGAGGGAATCAATCGTCGAATCATCGAGGGCGCCGCGGATGAAGGCGTTGGGAATGTCGTCCTGCACGGCGCGCAGGTTGACGTGGGACAGCGGGGTCTGCGGCACGGTGGTGATGATGCCGGCGACCCGGGGCAGGGTGTTGGGCAGCGTCTCATAGATCACCACGTCGCGGGGGTTGGGGCGTTCCTCCGGCGTCATGACCCGCAGGTATCCGTACCCTTCCCCCTCGTTGAGCGCGGTGAAGTCCACGTCGGGAAAGATGTCCTCATCAAACAACACGTTGATCCGGGAGGCGTCATAGAGCGCCTTTTCCTTGTGATAGAGCGTCACTCCACGACTGGGCATCGGGTAGTACGCCAGGTTGTCCTGCAGCAGCGGCATGCTGGCAGCCAGCACTTCATGGGCCTTCGCCACATCCTCAAAGGAATATGCATCGCGATACGTATGCTCAAACTCGTAACGGTAGACCCCCAGGGAACCGTCGGGCGCAACGACGTTGGGATGGTAGATCACCTCGCCGAGTATCATGTATCTGCCAAAGATCCTCAGGTCTCCGCCTCTGCCCCCGGAAGGAATTGAGCGTAGAAAATCCCAATGGATCCGGTGTTTCTGCGTGTTCTGGAAATAGACCACCGGGCGGTCTCTGTCCGCTCCCACGATACTGAACTTGACGATCTCCAGACCGGTGAGATGGCGGTCTATTGTACCCCAACCACCCTGGTAGGAAAGCGTCTCGAACGTCTCGCGGTCGGGAATGCCCACGGCCCCGTGGTAGATGAGGTGGACGGCGGGGGCGGGGTTCACCGGGTTCATGCTGCCCAGGTCCCGGAGCTCGGTGATGTCGTCGATGCAGTCCCCGTCAATGTCGGCGGGATCCTCTACGAGGTATCTCTCCACCCGGTAGGCGCTCGGAGGCAGCGCTTCCAGATTGTCCGCGAGCGTGGTCGTGCCCGCTGCGCCCAGAGTCACCGAGACCGGCACCTCCACGGTTTCTCCACCCAGTTCCTGACGCACGTAGAGCACGAAGTAGTCGCTGGTCGTGGACGGGACCACTATGGGGATCTCCGAAACAGGCACCGCCACGGGGCCGGAGCCCCTTATCGGGCATGCCCCGGGGATTGACACGCTGGCCTCGTTGGAGTCTCTTAACGCCGCTCCTCTCCTGGCCTTGACCTGGAAAACGTAGGTCTTACCGCGCACGGCCGCGCCGGCAACGATGTAGCTGGTCTTGGCGGAGCCGGTGTCGGCTAAGTAGGTCCGTAAGAACTCACTGCTCTGCGTTCGCATCTCCACCGAATAGCCCGTCACGGAACCGGCGTCCTCTGTCGGGGCGTTCCAACTCAGGGCGACGCCGCCGTCAACGACCTCGGCGGTGAGGTTGCTGGGCGCAGTGGGATTCTTGGAGGGCTGGGCCTGGACCACCGGCACTTGGAAAGCGTCGCTGACCAGGTTGCCGTCGGCGTCCTGGGACGTCACGGTGATGGTCGCCGTGCCCTCGGCAACGCCCGTCAGCGTGAGCTTGGAACCGTCGGAGGCCACCTCTACAGTGACCCTGGCGGTGTCCCAAGACGCGGCGGTTATGGTCAGGGCGTCGCCGTCGGCGTCGGTGAACACCCCGGACAGGGGCACGTCCCGAGTGTCTCCAACTTTCAGGCCGCTCACATCCGCGATGGCGTTGGACACCGTGGGCGCGTTGTTGGCCGGCGTCGGGGCGGGCTCTCCAAGCGCCACCGTCACCTGGCGACCAGCCGTCAGTCCGCTCGCGTCGCCGCTGTAGTCGGCCTGCATCCCCAGCCCTCGCGCGGTGAAGCCGGACGGACTGTCGAACGTCGCCGTGTAGCCCGCTCCGTCGCTGATCTCGATGCGGGTCGGGAACTCCGAGGAGGCCGTACCGGTCTCCATCGAGAGGCGCACGCGCCCGGCGTCCATGCGGATCAGGCCGTTCACGGCGCGGTCCCCGAAGGTGGCGTCGCCGGACACCAGCGCGCCCTCGCCGCGCGCCGGCACCCAGCCCACCAGGTTCCCGAAGGCTGTGTCCACACGGATGGTGATGCGAGCGGACTGGCCGCTCTGGTCCTGCTGCTGCTTCTGCTGGGCGCTGGCGACCGTGACGCTGAACTCGTCGCTGACGCTGTTGCCGTCCGTGTCCTGCGCCGTCACCGTGACGGTGGCTGTGCCCTCGTCCTTGGCGACTACGGTCAGGCCGGAGCCGTCCAGGTCCGCGGAGACCTTGACCACCGCGTTGCTCGACGATGCGGCGGTGACGGTCAGAGCGTCGCCGTCGGCGTCGCTGAACACTCCCGTCAGGGAGACCTTCCGAGTGTCTCCGGCTTCCAGCCCGCTCACATCGCTGATGGCGTGAGCCACCACCGGCGCGGCCTTGACCGTCACCGTGAAGCCGTCCTCGACAGTGCCGCCATTGCCATCGGCAGCGGAAACCGTGATGGTGGCCGTGCCCCGGGCCTTGGCCGTCACCGTCAGGCTGGAGCCGTCGGTCGCCACCGAGACCGTGGCCTTGGCCGTGTCCGATGATTTGGCCGTGACGGTCAGGCTGTCATTGTCGGCGTCGGCGAACACGCCTGTCAGGGACACGACCTTCGTACCGCTCTCGTTGACGATGGTGGCGTCGGCGATGGCGCTCGCCACCGTGGGCGCGTTGTTGGCCTGCTGCTCCTCCCGCGGCGTGGTGTGATCGCCCTTGGTCCGCACCCACTTGCTCGACCCCTTGGCCCTTTCGTAGTAGTTGGGGCCGGTGAAGGACCGCACGAATACCCCGGTGGCCGTCCCGTTCTCCAAACCCGTGATCAGGTAGCTGGTCACTCCGGGCTCCACCGACACGCCGTCGTTGCGACCCACGGCATGGTCGCCCTTCGGGTTGGCCCACACGCCGGACTGCTGGCTCCAGCGCAAGGCGTGGCGGATCTGGTCGTCGGACACTCCTGGCCGGGAGGTGACCTTCCAGCTCACGGTGAGGGTCCGGTCACCCGGAACCACCCGCACGTCGGCCGGCTCGTAGCCTACCGCCTCCTGGGCCTGGGCGGACCCCGCCGGCCACAGCATCCACGCCAGCCCGACGGCCAGCAGCAGCGCCAGCGCGGCAACCCCCAGCAAAGCCATGGTCCATGACGACTTGCCGTTCAACATCGTTCAAGCTCCCTTGCCAGGAGGCTATTGCCGCCCAGGGGCTGGTCCTCTGGTTATTCGGCCGCCTTCGGCCCGGGGTTCACAAACTGGATGGGCGGACATTGGCCGCCCGCATGGACCCGTCCCACTGGGACGGGAGCCGTCCATATACGGCGGAAAGTATAGGGATACGCGAATAAAATGGGGGTAAAGCTGCTCCCCAATTTGGTAACGCAGCAGTAAAGTTTCGCCCAACCCGCTGGTATCGGCCCAACCCGGCCCGCTGCCGAGGCCACCGGCGACGCCACTGCCGCTCCGGGAAGTCGTCGGGAGCTTCTCAGCCGCGGCGTATGGGGCGCCCCTCCACGCGCAGGGTTGTGGGCGACCTGGCGGACCTGGCGTTGGTTGCGATAACGCCCGCTTCACAGCTGAATGCGGGCGTCCAACCGCAGCCGGACGCCCGCAGGGGGAAACCGACGGTTCGGGTGGCCACTACCCTGACCCGCCGGCTTCAAGTTCCTTCAGAGCGATCGACGGTGACCGGACGCGCCACTGGAGACTTCGCTGTCCTGCCGGAGCTACTGCTCCTGTCCCTCCCCCGGCAGGGTGATGCTGGCACGAACCCGCTCGCCCTTGCCATGTCCGTTCTGCCCCCGCACCCACACCTTGTAGGTCCGGCCCGGTTCCAGGTTCTTGAAGCTAACCGCCGTCTTCTTCGCCTTGGGCGTCTTGGTCCGGCCCTTGCCACCGTCCTCCGGCCTTACGTGCACGATGTAGCCTACGGGCGCGCCGCCCGTATCCGGCGCATCCCAGCTCACCCTGACGCCGTCCGCGGTGGCCTCCAGTTGGAGATTGAGCACCGGACCGGGCGGCTCCGCCGCCCGCTGCTGCCCTTGATCTGGGTCTTGAACCACCGACACTTCGAATTCATCGCTGGCCCGGTTGCCGTCGGAGTCCTGGGCCGTCACCGTGACGGTGGCCGTGCCCTCGTCCTCTGCGACCAGGGTCAAACCGGAGCCGTCCAAGGCTGCCGACACCTTGACCACCGCGTTGCTTGACGATGAGGCAGTGACGGTCAGACTGTCTCCATCGGGGTCGCTGAACACCCCTGACAACGAGATTTCCCGCGTGGCTCCAACTTCCAGACCGCTCACGTCGGCCAGGGCTGAAGCCACCACCGGCGCGGCCTTCACCGCCACCGTGAACGTGGTCTCAACCGTGCCTCCGGTTCCATCGTCGGCGATCACCGTGATGGTCGCCGTACCCCGGGCTTTAGCCGTCACCGTAAGGCTGGAGTAATCGGCGGACACCGACACCGTGGCCACGTCCTTGTCCGACGAACTCGCCGTGATGGTCAGGGCGTGGCCTTCAGCATCGGCGAAAACGCCGGACAGGGATGCCTCGTGCATCCTGCTCTCGCTCACGATGGTGGCGTCGGCAATAGCCTCCGACACGGTCGGGGCGGTGGAGTCTCCCGCAATGGTTATGGAGAAGTCCGACCCCGTGACGAGACGCGGATTTACGCTGAAGGCTCTTAGATCGATGGTTTCATTGACTTCGGCCTGGCCGTCATCAATGATCGTCAGCGTCGCGGTCCCATAGTCCTGGCCCTCCGGAATGCGCATGAGCCGGTTCGAGACGGTGAAATCCCCGGACCGGCCCCTCGTGGCCGTGCTCTGGCCGGTAACGATTAGTTCCACCAACGCGCCGCCCCGTAGAGCCGGCTGGTCCAGGCGTACCGTCACCTGAACGGTGGAACCCTCACTGACCGGAGCGCTCCCGGTGCTGGCAGAGATATTGAGTCCGGGGGACACGGAGGTGTCCGAGATGCAGGCTGTGGTTGTCTTACGGTCGCCCAGCGTGTACGGCGCTCCGTTCACCGGAACCAGTTCCAGGACGATGTACTCAGGACCTTCGGACTTTCGGTCCGCCCGCGCATACACCCGCACACTCGGCCGGTCCCAGACGGTTGCGTAGGCGGGGATCGTCAGCATTCTGGTCGAGAGCGTGTAATCTTCCGTCTCCGTGGCCGTGTTCATGAGACTGTCATCGGCCACCCGAATTTTCACCGTAGTATCCACCGGCAGGGCATGGCTCAGGTCTACCGGGTAGTCTTGGTGGTCTCCTTCGTCAACCCAGCAATGGTTTTCAACACCTTGCAGACTGAACTCCAGCGTGGGCTTCCCATAGGGTTGATCCGTCGTCGGCACGCCGCCGGTGTTGGTCCAGGGACCGCTGCCCAGGTTGTTCGCCGACCGAACGCGCACTTGGTGCCGTAGGTTATTCTTCAAGCCCTCAATCACATGAGAGGGAGTGGCGCCGATGTGTCCGGCATCTACCCAGCCGGTGGACGGATCGTTGGGCGTAGTCGCCGGCTCGTTGGAGGCACCCCGCTCCTTGTACTGCATATCGTAGCCGGTGACCGTGCCGACGGGAGCGGTCCAGGCCAGACGCAGCTGGCCGTCGCCGGAGGTCGCCTGCAGGTCCGCCAGGGGGTCGTCGTCGTGTATCGTCACCGTCGCCGCAGCGTCCGCTCCGGTGACGAAGCCGGCGCTCTGCGCAGACTCCGGGACCTCCAGGCTCAGCGTGTACAGCCGCGTCGCCTGCGCCACGTCATTGTCGGAGAGGTTGAAGAGATGTTTCTCCACGGCGTCGGCGTCGGTCGCGTCGATCTGAATGCCATACCGGATCGTCTCATCGCCGGAGGTCAAATTGACGTTTATCAAGGCATCTCGGCCGGGATTACGGGACAGGTGCAGCGCGATGGTCAGGGCGTGGTCGGAACCCTCGGTCACGGTGTAGGCGGTCTGGGCGAAGTTCACCACCACGGTTCGGTCCTGGATGGTCACGGTGGCGGTATCTGCGCCGTCGGAGGCCACGCTCCAGCCCGTCGTTCCGGTGGCGATGACGACGGTGAAAGTCTCGTCCGATTCCTCCACCTGGTCGTGGGCCAGCGCAATTTTCAATGTCGCGGATCGGGCCCCCTCAGAGACGCTCACGGTGGTCGGGAGGTTCGCCACGTCGGCGGCGGCAGCCGAATCGGTCCCACTGGAATAGGTTGGGGTGACGCTGAACTCCAGGCCGTCCGTGGGAGCATCCTGCCCCAGGGTTATGGTCAGCGATGCGTCTCCGCCTTCACCAGCAGCCACGTCGCTGCTGATGCTGAAAGTCCGGGACCCTTGCGCCTCGGCCAGGCCCGCGAAAAAGCTCGTCGACAGCCCGACCAGGAGAAGAACTGCAAAGCCGAGGGCCAGATTGCGCATCAGGTTCCCAGCGGTAACGGAACGAGCCGCCCGCGAGATTCGGCACGTAAACCGGCCGAGGGCATTCCTGCTGTCGCCGTTTGATTCAAACATTGCTGTGTTCTCTCCTCTGCATTGGGTTCCACGTTCTTGCTCCGGTCAGGGCGCAACCATGGGACCGGGGCGCCGCCGCTGCCGGCGTCATAGTCCTGCGGCTTGACGTGCGCGACCCCCCGACGATTCGGTGTTGTCATCGGCGGCGGCGCGCTCAGCGGCACCAGTCGTACCCATCGCAGTCGTCGCCGATGGTGATCCGAGTCCGGTAATGGCCGCCCAAGGCGTATGGAGCGTCATCGGCGGGCACGAGTTCCAGGAAGAGTTCCTCGATCTCTTCCTCCCTATCGTCATTCACCAGGGACACTACGAAGCTGGACCTGGTGGCTCCGGCGGCGAAGTTTAGGGTCTTGGTGGACAGGGTGAAGTCGTAGTCCTCTCCCTCCCAGGCCGTGGAGAATCCGTTGTTCAGGACCCGCACCTGCGCCGAGGTTGCTGTATTCACCGGTTGGCTGAGCCGCGCCGACACCACCAGGTCGCCTTCATTCTCGCGCACGATGTAGCAGCACTGTTCGAACGCGAGGGTGGCGCCTGGGCCATCCGTCGGCCTTGACGACAGCAGGGTCCTGGCCCGTACAGCCGTCCAGTTGGCGGAGACGGAGGTGATGCCGTTGAAGGCTGAGACCTCCACGTCGTAGAGCGTCTCGGGATCCAGCCCGGTGATGATGTGGCTATTGGGCGAGTCGCGTTCCACGCCGTCGGGGTCGTTCCACTGGCCGGCCGCCGTGGAACCTTCCGCCGCCGTGCGCCAGCGTATCTTGAAAGTTCTGTCCGCGGCCTCAGGGTTGGTGATGGGATTGGGCAGCCCCCAATCGCCGGTGCCGCCCCAGGTTACGCGCAACTCCTCGTTGCCCGGCGTGACGACCACGTTGTGCGGCGCCTGCGGCACGTCCCAAGTTCGCAGTTTAACTACGTCGGTGGAAGTTGTGCCGACGTCATTTCCCATCTTGGCGTGCACCCGCACCGAGTATTTCGTCAGAGTGGAGAGGCCGGCAACTTCGCACCGGACAATCCCGGAAGTGTCCGGCTCCGCGCAGGAAACGCTGGCGCCGGAGGGCAGGTTGTGAGCCGTCCCCCGCGTGGGCCAGGAGTCGTTCCTCAGCTTTACCTGCACTATGAAATCGACGTCGGTGACCTGGGCATCCGTTCCATAGGAAATTTTGATGCCGGGCGTCCCGTCGCTGGCCGCTATGCCCACGGCCGCCAGGCTGACGGGCGGAGCCGCGCTGACCGGCGCGGCGGATGCCGTGGCGGACCAGGCGCCGGCGCCCAGACTGTTCACCGCGCGCACTCGGACGTTGTAGGTGGTGCCGTTGGTCAGGCCCGAAATCCAGTGCGAAAGATCCGTGCCGGAGTGCCGGGCGTCCACCCAGCCGGTGGCAGGGTCCGAACCGGTCGCCGCCTGATCGTTGGCCGCCGAGGTCTTGTACTGCACGTCGTAGCCGGTGACTGCCGCGCCGCCGTTGTTCTGCGGGGCTTGCCAGTACACGGCGAGCCTCCGGTCGCTCGATGCGGTCCGCACGTTGGCGGGAGCGTCGGGAGGGCCGATCGGCGTAGCCGATACCCGTGACCAGGCGCTTACGCGCGCGCCGTACTTCGCCCGCACCAGCACCCAGTACTTCCTGGTGTTGGTCAGGCCCGAAATCGTGACTGAGGTATCCGTGCCGGTGTGCTGGGCGCGCGGGTAATTGCCGTGGCGGCTATAGAGGGGTGGTTCCCACCCCTGGTCTTGAAGATACCCTACCTCGTAGCCGGTGGCCGTGATCCCGTCGGGGGCCGTCCATGACACGTCCAACTTCCCGCCTCCCGGCGTAGCCGTCAGGCCAGTGGGGCCGGATGCTATCAGTTCCATGCCCACCGAAACCTCCTGCTCGTCGGTCCAGCTGAGACCGGGATCAGGCAGGGAGTATGTAATCCAATTGTTCTCCATGGACTTGGGCAGATCGTACGTGAGAAAAGGCCGCCAGTGAAAATCGGTGTCTCCGTCGTTGCCGATGCGCACCGCCATCTCATGGATGTCGAAATCGTAAAACGGATGCGGAAGGACACCGCTTCTGCGCGTTTTGTCGCTGCTGATCCTCAGAAGCAAGCTTCTGGAGTTATTGAGATACAGCGACGAAATTATGAAGGTCTTGCCTTGATGCTCGAAACTGTTGTGGGTGTCCCCGTCTCCATCCACGAGCCGGCTGGCGCAACCGCCGTCGCAGCCCAGTTTGCCTTTGGGAAGCTCATCCACCTTCAGCGTGGCCGACCAGAGGGCGTTCCCGACGCCGGGCGTCGACCCCTGCCGTTGCGGCGCCGGGACCACCGCAACGGCGAACGCGCCGCTGGCCTGATTGCCGTCGCTGTCCTGGACCGTGACGGTGATGGTCGCCGTGCCCTTGGCCATTCCCGTGACCGTCAACTTCGATTGATCCGACGCCACCGACACCGTGGCCCTGGTATCGTCTGATGACGTGGCGCGGTGGGTCAGGGCGTCGCCATCGGCGTCGCTGAATATGCCGGAGAGGGAGACGTCCCGCGCCGCGCCCGCTTCCAATTCGGGGATGTGGCTCAGCGGCAACGCCACCACCGGCGCGGCCTTCACGGTTACGGTGAAGGCATCCTCCACCGTCCCGCCCTTGCCGTCGTTGGCCGTAACCGTGATCGTGGCCGTGCCACGGCTCTTCGCCGCAACCGTCAGGCTGGACTGGTCCGCCGCCACCGACACCGTGGCCTTGGCCGTGTCGGACGACTTGGCCGTGACGGTCAGACTGTCGCCGTCGGCGTCGGCGAACACCCCTGTCAGGGACACGCTCAGCGTACCGCTCTCGTTGACGATGGTGGCGTCGGCGATGGCCGCCGACACCGCGGGTGGGTTGTTGGCCTGCTGCTCCCGCGGCGTGGTGTTGTCGCCCTTGATGCGGACCCACTGGCTGGAGTTGGGGTTCCGTTCGGAGTTGTTGGAGCCGACGAAGGAGCGGACGAACACCCCCGTCGGCACGTCGTTCTTCAGGCCGGTGATGACGTACTGGGTCACGCCGCCCGAGAGGCAGAAGCCGTCGTTGCGGCCGAGGCCGGCGGGGCAGGGTGGGTTGGCCCACACGCCGCTTTCCTGGCTCCAGCGCAGTGCGTGCCGGATCTGGTCGTCGGACACTCCCGGCCGGGAGGTGGCTTTCCAGCTCACGGTGAGGGTCCGGTCGCCCGGAACCACCCGCACGTCGGCCGGCTCGTGGCCCGCCGGCCCCTGGGCCTGGGCGGACCCCGCCGGCCACAGCATCCACGCCAGCCCGACGGCCAGCAGCAGCGCCAGCGCGGCAGCCCCCAGCAATCCCGCAGTCCATGACGACTTGCCGTTCAACATCGTTCAATCTCCCTTGCCAGGAGGCTATGGCCGCCCTGGGCTGGTCCTCTGGTTATTCGGCTGCCTTCGGCCCCGGGGTTCACGAACTGGATGGGCGGACATTGCCCGCCCGCATGGACCAATCGCACTGATATGGGAGCCACCAACGTCCGGCAGAGAGTGTAGGGAAATGCGAATAAAATGGGGGTAAAGCTGCTCCCCAATTTGGTAACGCAGCGGTAAAGTTTCGCCCAACCCGCTGGTATCTGCCCAAGCCGGCCCGCTGCCGAGGCCACCGGCGGCGCACCCTCTGCTTTAGGAAGCGGAAGGCGCGGCGGGTGCTCTGCTCTGCGGGCGTCCAGCGACACTGGACGCCCGCTCCATTGGCCTGGCGAGCCCTGTGGATGGTTCGCTGGCTACTGGGCCGCCTTGGGCGTGGTGTTGTCGCCCTTGATCCGCACCCACTTGCTGGAGTCGGGGCTGCGCTCCGAGGCGCTGTCCCCCGTGAACGAGCGCACGAACACCCCGGTAGGCACGCCGTTCTTCAGGCCGGTGATGGTGTAGCTGGTGACCCCGGCGTCCAGACAGAGGCCATCGTTGGCCCCGGTGCCCAGGACGCAGCGCGGGTTGGCCCACACGCCGGATTCCTGGCTCCAGCGCAGGGCGTGCCTGACCTCCGCGTCGTCCACGTCGTGGGACCCGACCTTCCAGGTGACGGTGAGGATGCCGTCGCCGGGCACGATCCGGATGTCCCACGGCTCCGGCCCCTCCGGCTTCGCCTGCTGCTGGGCCTGGGCCACCGACACCTGGAAGGCGTCGCTGGCCTGGTTGCCGTCGCTGTCCTGGGCCGTCACCGTGACGGTTGCGTTGCCCCCGGCCACTCCGGTGAGCGTCAGCTTGGAGCCGTCGGAGGCCACGGCTGCGGTGACCTTGT
Source organism: Dehalococcoidia bacterium (assembly GCA_965207025.1). GTDB lineage: Bacteria > Chloroflexota > Dehalococcoidia > Lucifugimonadales > UBA3495 > Bin87. Next base: position 1,688,879 of record OZ242258.1, read on the forward strand.
CAGTGGAGGAGGACGCGGCGGTGATGGTCAGGGCATCGCCGTCGGCGTCGCTGAAGACGCCGGAGAGGGATACGTCGCGCGTGTCTCCGGCGGTCAGGCCGCTCACGTCGGCGATGGCGCTTGCCACGGTGGGCGCGGCCTTCACCGTGACGATGAATGCGTCCTCCACCGTGCCGCCGTTGCCGTCGCTGGCGGTGACCGTGATGGTCGCCGTGCCCCTGCTCTTTGCCGTCACCTTCAGCGTGGATTGGTCCGCTGCCACCGACACCGTGGCCTTGGCGGTGTTCGAGGATGCGGCGGTGATGGTTAGCGCGTCGTTATCGGCGTCGTCGAACACGCCGGACAGGGATACGCTCTGGGTCCCGCTCTCGTTGACGACGGTGGCGTCGGCGATGGCCGAGGCCACCGTCGGCGCGCTGTTGGCCGGCGCCGTGGCAGGCTCTCCAAGCGCCACCGTCACCTGGCGACCGGCGGTCAGTCCGCTCGCGTCGCCGCTGTAGTCGGCCTGCATCCCCAGTCCTCGCGCGGTGAAGCCGGACGGACTGTCGAACGTCGCCGTCCAGCCCGCTCCGTCGCTGATCTCGATGCGGGTCGGGAACTCCGAGGAGGCCGTACCGGTCTCCATCGAGAGGCGCACGCGCCCGGCGTCCATGCGGATCAGGCCGTTCACGGCGCGACCCCCAAACGCGGCGTCGCCGGATACCAGCGCGCCCTCGCCGCGCGCCTGGACCCAGCCCACCAGGTTCCCGAAGGCTGTGTCTACGCGGATGGTGAAGGAGTTGGTGGATGGGGCCTGCTGTTGCGCTGAGGCCGCGACGACCGATACATCGAAGGCGTCGCTGACGCTGTTGCCGTCCGTGTCCTGGGCCGTCACCGTGACGGTGGCCGCGCCCTCGGCCACTCCGGTGAGCGTGAGCCTGGACCCGTCGGAGGCCACGGATACGGTGACTTTGTCAGTGTCGGAGGACGCGGCGGTGATGGTCAGGGAGTCGCCGTCGGCGTCGCTGAACACGCCGGAGAGGGACACGTCCTGCGTGTCTCCGACCGCCAGGCCGCTCACGTCGCTGATGGGTGAAGCGACCACCGGGGCCTGGTTGGCCGGCTGTGTTCGCGTAACCCAAGCGTAATAAACGGTCGTCGTTTCGCCGTCGGCTGCGGTTGTTATCACGGTAATGCTGGTCTCTCCGTAGTCCAGCTTGACCGGCGTGGCAGGGTCCTCTCCGTCCACCGTTACGGTAGCATTGGGTGCGCTGGTAACCGGCGTCAGGACCACGCTGTCCACCGTGTGCGGCACGTTCACGTAGTAATCCCTCGTGAAACGGCTGAAACTCAGAGAGCCGGCGGAGATGGTCAGATCATCCAGGTCGGCGTCGAAATTCACCCGATACAGGAAGCCGGCGTCCCCCTGCTGCGGAGGCACGGCGCGGCCCCATTCATTGCTGCCCCAGCAGACAACCTCGCCGTCGGTTTTCAGCCCGCAGACATGATGCCCACCGGCGCTGATCTGCGTGAAGGTTCCCGCCGGCGGCGTGGCTTTGCCTTTACCGTTTGACGCCCAGCAAACAACCGCGCCGTCGGTTTTCAGCCCGCAGGCAAAATACTCCCCGCCGACAACTTGGGAGAAATCGTCAGTTTGCGGCCTTTCGGTTACAATCTTTCCCGCCTTTGGCGAATATTCCCAGCAGGCAAGCTGGCCGTCAGTTTGCACTCCGCAGGTGTGATAAATTCCGGCGCCAATGTACTTGTAGCGTCCCGGCAGCTCCGAGAGCCCGTTCATGTGTTCCCGCTGCCCCCAGCAAGCAACTTCGCCGTTGGGCCTCAGTCCGCAAGTATGCGCACCTCCGGAGCCGGAGCTGATTTGCGTGAAGGGACCCGCTGGCGGCGTGGTCAAGCCATAATAGTCGCTGCCCCAGCAGACAACCTCGCCATTGGGACCGGTCTTCAGTCCGCAAGTGTGCGTGGCCCCGGCGCTGACCTGCTTGAACGTGCCCGCCGGTGGCGTTGCTTGACCGTTGCTGTTCGCTCCCCAGCAGGCTATCTGCCCATCGGTTTTCAAGCCGCACGTATGGTAGCCGCCGGCGCTGACTTGTGTGAAGGTTCCCGCCGGCGGCGTCGCCTGCCCGAACCGGTTGTAACCCCAGCACGCCACCTGGCCGTCGTTTCTTACGCCGCAGGTCCAGGAGTAACCGGACTCGACCTGCTTGAAGGCGGTCGGTACGACCGCGTCGGCATCGCCTGCGGCAGCAGGGGGGTCTCCCCGGGTCACTGCCAGCGTGTACACCACTTTGCGGTCCGCCCAATTTGGCGGCTTCTTCGTTGAGAGGTCCCACCAGAGACCAGGCCGCGACTTGTAGATTGCAACTTCGATCACCGTGGTCGCATCCATCGGCAGCGCGATCGTGTTGGTTCCTGAGCGCCTGTTGGAGTTGGCTACAAGCAGCCGCTGTGCCAGTTCGTAGGCGTCACTGTTGAAGTTGCCGCCCGTGTAGGTATCGCTCGCCTCCTCGTAGATTGCCGTGTTTCCCACCATGAGGATGGCGAATGACTCCTTCGGGTCGCGCTTCATCAACGGATTGAAAATCCCCGCGAAAGTCAAACTATCCATGGCGTGGGGAACGGTCAGTTGGTAACTGTAGTGACCGGCTCGCAGCGCGGGTTCCATGGTCACGTCTTGCGGCAGCGATATGCGCCGCAGAGCCGCGTCATCGTATCCCGCCCCGGTGAGGTCATAAGTGGCGACCAGGTCGACGTAGTCGCCTGAGTCGTTGCTAATATGCGGAACCACGGGAGTCGCCGCGTGGTCATTGCCTTCAATGAAGAAAGTCAGGGGTTCGGCGGTCAGGTTGGTACCAACCAGCGCGCCGTTGAGGATGATGGTCGCGCCGTCGTCGTCCACGTCAAACACGGTGAGGGTCGCTGTCCCTGCGGTGGCGCCCGCCGGTATAGTCACGGTCGTGGCAGAAAGGGTGTAATCGTCCCCGACCACAGCCGTGCCGGTGAGGGTCAGGGACACCTTGGCTCCACCGCCCATAGCCGCCGGACTGCTCAGCGCCACAATCACGGTGACCGGGTCTCCTCCCGCGGACGGCACGCCGTCGGCGAACAGCATTAGCCCGGAGCCACAGACCGGCACCGCCGTCAGTTCTCCCTGCAACGTGTCGGTTGCAGCCGACAGGCTGTAGTTGGCGGCCCTGAAGGCCCCATGGTCCCGCAGCGCGTAGGTCACGCTGAGGTCGTGCGTTCCCGGCGTGGCCGCCGGAAAACTTCCGCGCACTTGCAGGCCCCCGGCCCGGAAGTCCGCCAGCTCCGCCGGCAGCACGCCCGTTCCCGCAGCCGCCGACGTGTCAAAGGTGGCGGTCGTGGTCCCGTCCGACGCCCGCGCGTTCACCGTCACCCCGCCGATGGCCGTTATCGCCTTGGGCGTGATGGTGTAGGTCGTTACCGCCGGACCGGACGGCAGGGCGTACTTCCGGGCGTAGTCCGAGGCGATGGCCAGCGTGCCCAGGCCGATGGCGTAGCCGCCGGCGTCGTTGCCCGCCGCCCGGCTCAGCGCTCCCGTCACCACGTCCGCCGCCGCGTCGCCGTCGATCAGGCCATTCACCGCGTAGCCCAGGTCGTCGGCCTCGCCGTACTCCCGCGTCGGGTTGGCGGGCGTAATGGTCAGCAGGATGGAGTCGGCGCTCGGGGGCCTTGTTTCACCATGATCATCCCTGCCCCAGCACAGAACCTGATCGTCGGTTCTCACGCCGCAGCTAAACCAACTCCCGGAGCTGACCTGCGTGAAGGTTCCTGCCGGCGGCGTGGACTGCCCGTAATTGTTGAAGCCCCAGCAAGCGAGCCGGCCATCGGTCCGCACTCCGCAGTTATGCCCCACCGCGGAGCTGATCTGCGCGAAGATTCCGGCCGGGGGCGTGGTCTGTCCCTGGTCTTCCACTCTGCCACGGCCCGAAGAAACGATGCCCCAGCAGACAACCTGGCCGTCGGTCTTCAGTCCGCAGGAATGGAAAGCTCCGGCGTCGACCTGCTGGAAGGTTCCCGTCGGCGCGTTGGCCTGGCCAAAGTCATTCCGACCCCAGCAGGCAGCGCCGCCGTCGGTTTTCACTCCGCAGGTAGTCATGTACCAGGTGGCGACCTTCTTGAATGTCGCCGGCGGGATGGGACGACTCGCACTGTCCCCCCAGCAGACAACCTGGCCATCGGTCCTCACCCCGCAGGCATAGCGGGTCCCGGCGTCGATTTGCGCGAAGGTTCCGGCCGGGGGCGTCGTGCTGGCATTGTCAACACCCCTCACATTCTTCCTGCCCCAGCACTCAATCTGGCCGTCGGTTGCGCCGCCGCTTCTTATCGCACAGGTGAAATCGAACCCGGCGCTGAGCTGCTTGAATGCTCCCGATGGAGGAGTGGACTCGCCGTACTGGTTCGAACCCCAGCATACAATTTCACTGTCTTCCGTGCCGCCGTTCCTCAATACGCAGGCATGATTCGCCCCGGCGCTGACCTGCGTGCCTAACTCGGTCGCCGGGCGTTCCGGCGTGCCCGTGGCGCTCCGCCAGTCGCTCTTCAGCCAGTTCATCACCTCGGGGTCGAACGTGTGGAACCGCACGCCCCGGGCCTGCACCTCGTAGGCCACACCGTTGTCCAGACCGCTCAGCTCGACGCTGCCGCTGGCGGCTGGATAGAGGCCGGTGCCGTCCGCCGCCGTGGCATGGGGCGCGTCGGCCGCGTAGGACGTCTTATACCGGCGCCAGCCGTCCGTGGCGTGGTTCAGCCAAGCGGTCTCCCCCGCCTTGCGCCACCGCAGCGTGTAGTGCGTCGGCGCCGCAGGGCCGCCGTTGGCGTCCCAGCGCAGGGTCAAGGTCCCGTCCCCAGGCGCCAGCCGCAGCCCTTTGGGCTCGTCCACTTCTCCCCGCTTGATGACCAGCCGGTAGTGCTCCGTGTTCGCGCCGTCCTCCGCGGTGACCGCGATGGTGATCAGGCTGTAGCCGATGTCGATGAACCAGGGGCCGCTGGCCTCCCCGCTCATCACCTCGTCCCTGGGGTCGCGCCGCTCCAGCGGCGACTCCGGCCCTCGGATCACGATGGACTGCACCGCCGCCGCCGTCGGGGTTGCCGACACCGCCACGTAGTACCCGTCATTCGCCCGGGCCACGTAGTAGCCATCGCCCTCCGGCATCTCCGCGCCGTACTCCCGGACCCCGGCCGACACCGCCGGCTTCACCGTCAGGGCCTTGGTCACGTCGTGGAGCACATTGTCGGCGTTGTCGGGGTTGTGGTCCGTGGCGACGTACACCGCAATCCCGCGCAGGGTGGCGTCGCTGGACTTGGCCTGCTGCTTCTGCTGCTGCGGCGCCGGGACCACCGCAACGTCGAAAGCGCCGCTGGCCTGATTGCCGTCCGTGTCCTGGGCCGTTACCGTGATGGTCGCCGTGCCCTGGGCCACTCCCGTCACCGTCAACTTCGATTGATCCGACGCCACCGACACCGTGGCCGTGGTATCGTCCGAGGACGCGGCGGTGATGGTAAGGGCGTCGCCGTCGGCGTCGCTGAATATGCCCGACAGGGACACGTCCCGCGCCGCGCCCGCTTCCAATTCGGGGATGTGGCTCAGCGGCAACGCCAGCGCCGGCGCGGCCTTCACCGTCACCGTGAACGCGTCCTGCACCGTGCCGCCGTTGCCGTCGCTGGCGGTGGTCGTGATGGTGGCCGCGCCACGGCTCTTTGCAGACACCGTCAGGCTGGACTGGTCTGCCGCCACCGACGCCGTGGCCTTGCCCTCATCCGATGACGTGGCCGTCACGGTCAGACTGTCGCCGTCGGCGTCGGCGAACACCCCTGTCAGGGACACGACCTTCGTACCGCTCTCGTTGACGATGGTGGCGTCGGCGATGGCGCTCGCCACCGTGGGCGCGTTGTTGGCCTGCTGCTCCTCCCGCGGCGTGGTGTGATCGCCCTTGGTCCGCACCCACTTGCTCGACCCCTTGGCCCTTTCGTAGTAGTTGGGGCCGGTGAAGGACCGCACGAACACCCCGGTGGCCGTCCCGTTCTCCAAACCCGTGATCACGTAGCTGGTCACTCCGGGCTCCACCGACACGCCGTCGTTGCGACCCACGGCATTGTTGCCCTTCGGGTTGGCCCACACGCCGGACTGCTGGCTCCAGCGCAGCGCGTGGCGGATCTGGTCGTCGGACACTCCCGGCCGGGGGGTGGTCTTCCAGCTCACGGTGAGGGTGCGGTCTCCCGGAACCACCCGCACGTCGGCCGGCTCGTAGCCCACCGCCTCCTGGGCCTGGGCGGACCCCGCCGGCCACAGCATCCACGCCAGCCCGACGGCCAGCAGCAGCGCCAGCGCGGCAGCCCCCAGCGATCCAACTGTCCATGACGACTTGCCTTTCAACATCGTGCCAACTCCCTTGCCAGGAGGCTATGGCCGCCCTGGGCTGGTCCTCTGGTTATTCGGCTGCCTTCGGCCCGGGGTTCACAAACTGGATGGGCGGACATTGGCCGCCCGCATGGACCCGTCCCACTGGGACGGGAGCCGTCCATATCCGGCGGAAAGTATAGAGATATGCGAATCAAATGGGGGTAAAGCTGCTCCCCAATTTGGTAACGCAGCAGTAAAGTTTCGCCCAACCCGCTGGTATCTGCCCAAGCCGGCCCGCTGCCGAGGCCACCGGCGACGCACCCTCTGCTTTAGGAAACGGAAGGCGCGGCGGGTGCTCTGCTCTGCGGGCGTCCAGCGACACTGGACGCCCGCAAACCATGGGCTCGGCCAGCCGGAGACTGCCCTCCCGCTAATCGGCCGCCTTGGGCGTGGTGTTGTCGCCCTTGACCCGCACCCACTTGCTGGATTCAGGGCTGCGCTCCGAGGCGCTGTCCCCCGTGAACGAGCGCACGAACACCCCGGTAGGCACGCCGTTCTTCAGGCCGGTGATGACGTAGCTGGTCACCCCGGCGTCCAGACAGAGGCCATCGTTGGCCCCGGTGCCCAGGACGCAGCGCGGGTTGGCCCACACGCCGGATTCCTGGCTCCAGCGCAGGGCGTGCCTGACCTCCGCGTCGTCCACGTCGTGGGAACCAACCTTCCAGGTGACGGTGAGTTGGCCGTCGCCGGGCACGATCCGGATGTCCCACGGCTCCGGCCCCTCCGGCTTCGCCTGCTGCTGGGCCGGGGCCACCGATACCTCGAAGGCGTCGCTGGCCTGGTTGCCGTCGCTGTCCTGGGCCCTGACCGTGATGGTCGCGTTGCCCTCGGCCACTCCGGTGAGCGTGAGCTTGGAACCGTCGGAGGCCACGGCTGCGGTGACTCTGGCAGTGTCGGAGGACGCGGCGGTGATGGTCAGGCTGTCCCCGTCGGCGTCGCTGAAGACGCCGGAGAGGGACACGTCGCGCGTGTCTCCCACCGTCAGACCGCTCACGTCGGCGATGGTCGAGGCTACGGTGGGCGCGGCCTTCACCGTGACGGTGAAGGTGTCATCCACCGTACCGCCGTTGCCGTCGCTGGCGGTCACTGTGACGGTGGCAATACCACGGGACTTGGCGGCAACCGTCAGCCCATCAGAGTCGACGTCCACCGACACCGTGGCTTTCGCCGTATCGGATGACTTGGCGGTTACGGTCAGCGCGTCGCCGTCGGCGTCGGCGAACACTTCCGACATGGATACCCTCTGCGTCCCGCTCTGGCTCACAATGGTGACGTCGGCGATAGCGTTGGACACAGTCGGCGGGGTGTTGGACGCGCCCCGCTGCTTTGCCTGCTCGATCTCCTTCAACGCCGCAGCGACCTCCACCCAGCGCTCCCAGCCCTTGTCGGCGAAGGCCTGGGCCTCGTCCGCCGTCATCGGCGTCAGCGAGGTGTCGGCTACCGTCTCGCCGAAGGCCAAGAGCGCCCGGTCCCAGCGGTCGGTGTGCGGTTTGCCGTACTGCTGCGCCTCGGGGCCGTTGCGCCATTGGTACATCTGCGCGATCAGCGCTGCGTACTTGACCTGCACGGCCGTGGGAGTCAACCGCGTAACCGTAAGCACATAGGTACGGGTCGTCGAGCCGTCAGCAGCTGTGACCGCCAATGAGATGACGTTCTCGCCGTAGTCCAGTTCCACCGGTAGGTCCGGGTCCACGCCGTTCACGGCAACGGTGGCCTCGGGGTTGGCGGTCACCGGGGAGACGGTCACGCTGCTCGCCCCAGAAGGCACGTCCACCGTGTAGGCCGTCGTAGCGGGGTCGAAACTCAGAGAGCCTGCCGACAGGCTCAGTCGGCGCAGCGAGGCGTCGGCGGCGTTGCGCTCACCCCACGCCACCATCAACGCGGCGCGATTCAGGACCGGATATTCATCGGCAGCGCCGAAGTTCCAGGGGTCGTCGGCGCTGCCGTCACCGTACAGATCCAAGTTCCAGTTCGCGTAGATGCCGTCGTAACCGACGGGCCCTTGGAGCTCCGCCGTAGTCTTGCCCTCCCCGTGGACGCTGGCGGACAGGCCGGAACGTTCGGTGTCCCAATAGCTGAATTCAGGGGGGATCGGTTGGCGGAAAACGCTGTCGCTGTAGGCAAACCCGCTCACCTGTGACCGACCGGACGCTTTGCCGGTGGAGTAACTGGCGATGATGCTTCCCAGATTGTACCCCACCAGCCCGCCAACCTTCTGGCCCTTGGGCGCGCGCACCCTGCCGGTGGCGTAACTGGCGATGATTTTCTGGTCTGGATAATTCAGGCCGACGAGCCCGCCGATAGCCTGACCCTCGCCGGGCCCGGCTCCGGGGATGTAACCGCCGACCGCGTTGCCGATGCCGTCCACGTCGCCGGTGGCGTAACTGGCGATGATCGTGCCCTCGTTGCCGCCCACCAGGCCGCCCACATCGTCGGAAGACCCCGTCACGCTGGCGGTGGAATAGCTGCCGATGATCATGCTGGTAAGGTCGGAGCCGCCCACCAGGCCGCCGACGCCGTGGGTTCCTCTGATCGATCCGGTTGTATAGCTGTTGATGATGGCGCCGCCGTTATGGCCGACCAGACCGCCCACGTGTGCGCCGCCCGCGCTCATCAGCGCGTTTTCGACCCCCACGTTGCGGATGACGGCGGAGCTGCCGGTTGACCCGAACAGCCCGTTGAAGCTGCTGTTTTCGCGAAGATAGACATTCCGAATTACGTGGCCGTTGCCGTCAAATATCGCAGTGAAAGGCTGCTCCAGTGAGTGGCCAATGCCCCGCCACCCTGACTCCGGGTACAGGAGCACACGGGAGTAGTACCTGCCGTAGCCGGAAAGGGCAGTCCCGGGGATCGGTCGGCCGTTGCGGTCGGTTTCGAAAACAATGTCGTTGGAAAGCTCGTATCCTTGGCAGCTCGAACGCCGACAACCCATTCCGGTAGCGGCGTTCGGGTACGCCGCCGCGTAGGCCGCCGCGTGGCGGCCGGACGTGTCACTGGCTCCGTCCCCGTCCAGGTCTGAGTAGATGGCCGCGAGTTGAAAGGCGCAGGTCACCTCGATGAGGCCGTCGTCGTCGGCGTCATAGTCGCCGTCGACAGGGACGACACAGCCGGCGTCGGACGTGCGTTTAGCCGTGGGAGTGGTCGCGTCGTCGTTGTCTTCAATAACCAGGGTCAGGGGCGCGGCGGTGAGGTTTGTGCCGGCCAACGCGGCATTGAGGATGATGGTCTCGTCGTCATCGTCCACCGTGTCGTCAATCACGGTGATGGTAGCCGTGCCTGCGGTGGCGCCCGCGGGGATATTCACGGTCGCGGCGGACAGGGTGTAGTCGCTCCCGCTCGCAGCCGTGCCGGTGGCGGTCAGTGACACCTTGGCCCCGCCCATTCCCGCCGGACTGGACAGCCCGGCGGTCACAGTGATCGGGGAGCGGCCCTCGGCCGGCACGCCGTCGGCAAACAGCATGAGCGCGGAGCTGCAGGCGGCCACCTCGGTGAGTTCGCCCTGCAGGGTGCCGGCGGTGGCGGAGAGGGAGTAGTTGGCGGCCCTGAAAGCGCCGTGGTCCCGCAGCGCGTAGGTCACGCTGAGGTCGTGGGTTCCCGGCGTGGCCGCCGGAAAACTCCCGCGCACCTGCAGGCCCCCGGCACGAAAGTCCGCCAGCTCCGCCGGCAGCAGTCCCGTTCCCTGAGCCGCCGACGTGTCAAAGGTGGCGGTCGTGGTCCCGTCCGACGCCCGCGCGTTCACCGTCACCCCGCCGATGGCCGTTATCGCCTTGGGCGTGATGGTGTAGGTCGTTACCGCCGGACCGGACGGCAGGGCGTACTTCCGGGCGTAGTCCGATGCGATGGCCAGCGTGCCCAGGCCGATGGCGTAGCTGCCGGCGTCGTTGCCCGCCGCCCGCGCCAGCGTGCCCGTCACCACGTCCGTCGCCGCGTCGCCGTCGATCAGCCCGCTCACCGTATAGCCCAGGTCGTCCGTTCCCCCGTACTCCCGCGTGGGACTGCTCGGCGTGATGGTCAGCGCCGTGGCCGCCGGGCGTTCCGGCGTGCCCGTGGCGCTCCGCCAGTCGCTCTTCAGCCAGTTCATCACCTCGGGGTCGAACGTGTGGAACCGCACGCCCCGCGCCTGCACCTCGTAGGCCACCCCGTTGTCCAGACCGGTCAACTCGACGCTGCCGCTGGCCGCTGGATAGAGGCCGGTGCCGTCCGCCGCTGTGGCGTGGGGCGCGTCGGCCGCGTAGGAGGTCTTATACCGGCGCCAGCCGTCCGTGGCGCGGTTCAGCCACGCCGTCTCCCCCGCCTGGCGCCACCGCAGCGTGTAGTGCGTCGGCGCCGCAGGGCCGTTGTTGGCGTCCCAGCGCAGGGTCAAGGTCCCGTCTCCAGGGGCCAGCCGCAGCCCTCTGGGCTCGTCCACCTCTCCCCGCTTGATGATCAGCCGGTAGTGCTCCGTGTTCGCGCCGTCCTCCGCGGTGACCGCGATGGTGATCAGGCTGTAGCCGATGTCGATGAACCAGGGGCCGCTGGCCTCCCCGCTGGTCACCTCGTCCCTGGGGTCGCGCCGCTCCAGCGGCGACTCCGGCCCCCGGATCACGATGGACTGCACCGCCGCCGCCGTCGGGGTTGCCGACACCGCCACGTAGTACCCGTCATTCGCCCGGGCCACGTAGTAGCCATCGCCCTCCGGCATCTCCGCGCCGTACTCCCGGACCCCGGCCGACACCGCCGGCTTCACCGCCAGGGCCTTGGTCACGTCGTGGAGCACGTTGTCGGCGTTGTCGGGGTTGTGGTCCGTGGCGACGTACACCGCAATCCCGCTCAGGGTGGCGTCGCTGGACTTGGCCTGCTGCTGTTGGGCCTGGACCGGGCGCACCAAGACGTCGAACTCATCGCTCACGCTGTTCCCATCCGTGTCCTGGGCCGTAACCGTCACCGTAGCCGTTCCTCCTGCCCCTGCCACGCCGGTGACTCGCAACCTGCCCCCTCCGGGGGCGTCGAGGAATGTCGACACCTTGACCACCTTGGTGTCCGAGGATGTAGCGGTGATGGTCAGGGCGTCTCCGTCGGGGTCGATGAACTTCGTTAAAAGGGGGGCGATCCCATCGGTCTGATTGCCTGACAGTGTCACGTCGCCGTAGGGCAGGTTCACCACCGGCGCGGCCTTCACGGTTACGGTGAAGGCATCCTCCACCGTCCCGCCCTTGCCGTCGCTGGCCGTAACCGTGATCGTGGCCGTGCCACGGGCCTTCGCCGCAACCGTCAGGCTGGACTGGTCCGTCGCCACCGACACCGTGGCCTTGGCGGTGTCGGACGACTTGGCCGTCACGGTCAGACTGTCGCCGTCGGCGTCGCTGAAGACGCCGGAGAGGGAAACGCTCAGCGTACCGCTCTCGTTGACGATGGTGGCGTCGCCAATGGCGTTCGCCACCGTGGGCGCGCGGTTGGTCTGCTGTGGGGCGGGTTGTTGCTGCCCGGCCTTGGGGGTGGTGTTGTCGCCCTTGATGCGGACCCACTGGCTGGAGTTGGGGTTGCGTTCGGAGTTGTTGGAGCCGACGAACGAGCGCACGAACACTCCGGTGGCGACGTCGTTGGTGAGGCCGGTGATGACGTACTGGGTCACGCCGCCCGAGAGGCAGAAGCCGTCGTTGCGGCCGAGGCCTGCGGGGCAGGGTGGGTTGGCCCACACGCCGGTTTCCTGGCTCCAGCGCAAGGCGTGGCGGATCTGGTCGTCGGACACTCCTGGCCGGGAGGTGACCTTCCAGCTCACGGTGAGGATGCCGTCGCCCGGAACCACCCGCACGTCGGCTGGCTCGTGGCCCGCCGGCCCCTGGGCCTGGGCCGTATCCGCCGGCCACAGCATCCACGCCAGCCCGCCGGCCAGCAGCAGCGCCAGCGCGGCAACCCCAAGCAAAGCCATGGTCCATGACGCCTTCCCGTTCAACATCGTTCAATCTCCCTTGCCAGGGGGCTATTGCCGCCCTGGGCTGGTCCTATGGTCATTCGGCCGCCTTCGGCCCCGGGGTTCACGAACTGGATGGGCGGACATTGCCCGCCCAAATGGACCAATCGCACTGATATGGGAGCCACCAACGTCCGGCAGAGAGTGTAGGGAAATGCGAATAAAATGGGGGTAAAGCTGCTCCCCAATGTGGTAACGCAGCCGTAAAGTTTGGCCCAATCTGCCGCAGTAGGCCCCAAGCCGGCCCGCTGCCGAGGCCGCTGGCGATGCCACTGCCGCTCCGGGAAGTCGTCGGGAAACGTTGGGAGCTTCTCAGCCTAGGCGTACGGCGTGCCCCTCTACACGTAACGCAGGATTGTTCAAAGGGTCACGGCGTCCTGGTCGGCGTCGTCAAACATGACGGATGCCGGGCCGCGCCGGTGGGGCGATGGGGGCGTCCAGCGAATGGGACGCCCGTAATTCGGCGCCGGCCGCTACTCGGGTGTGCCTTGCGCGGTAGCGGACCACGGGCCCACGCTGTCCTCGATGAACGCGCGCACCTGTACGTCATGAGCGACGCCCTTGGTCAGCTTGGACGACAAGATGGTCGCCGACGTTTTGTAGATGGAAACCCACGCATCATTCCTTGATGAGCGCCACTTCCACCACGTTGAGCTGCCGGTCTCCCTGAACCGCAGGTGGTAGGCCGTCACCTCGCCTGAGGGAGCGGTCCAGGAGGCTGCGAGGTATCCGCGGCCGGGCGACACGGAGAGCCCGGTGGGCGCGGCGGGCGGCGCCACCGGCGTCCCCTCCACCGTGTCCGCCGACTGCCCCTGCGCCACCGTCCGCGACCAGGGCCCAGCGCCGCCGTCCGTCCTGGCGCGTATGCGGGTCTCGTACGTCGTCCCGTTGGTCAGACCGGTGATGACGTGCCGGCGCTCCGTGCCGGTGTGTCCCGCGTCCGACCAGCCGGTCGTTGGCGTTCCCGTTCCCTTTACCTTGTACTCCACGTCGTAGCCGGTGTACGGCCATTGGTCGGGCCGCATATGCCAGGTGAGCGTGAGCGCGCCGTCGCCACGCATGATCGGCAATGGGAACGGACGCTCCCTTGGGGCGGTGGGGCTGTCATCGTCGTCAATGGTGACCGTGATCTGGGAGGGGGACCCCGCCGTGAGCAGCGGGGGCAGGTTGCTGCCGATATTCACCGTGAACGTCTCGTCGTCCGTGTCCGTGTCCTGGTTCGTCCGGATCGCGCCGGCGGCCTCGGGCTGGTTCGCCTCGATGGTGATGGACGACAGGGTCTGGAAGTCCCCCGCCTCGGACGTGACGTGCGTGAGCGTCACCGGGATGGTGACCGCCGCCGGCCGTGCCGGCGAGATTCCCACTGTGACGTAGGCCGTTTCTCCCTCCCGAACCGGATCCGGATACACCCGCTTGAACCACACCGAGGACTCGAAATCGTCGTCGCCGTCATCGTCTTCGATTTCCACCGTGATCTGGGAGGGCGTACCCGCCAGGATCAGCCCCGGCAGGTTGCCGCCCAGCGCCACCCGGAACGTCTCGTCGTCCGTGTCCGCGTCCTGGTTCGTCCGGATCGCCCCGGCGGCCTCGGGCTGGTTCGCCTCGATGGTGATGGAGGACAGGGTCTGGAAGTCCCCCGCCTCGGACGTGACGTGCGTGGTGGTCACCGGGACGGTGACCGCCGCCGGCTGTGCCGGCGAGATGCCCACCGTGACGTAGGCCGTTTCGCCCTCTCGGGCGTTGTACGCCCGCTTGAACCACACCCGGGATGCGAAATCGTCGTCCTCGATCTTCACCGTGATCAGGTCGGGCAATCCCAACGTGACCAGCGGGGGCAGGTTGCTGCCCAGCGCCACCGTGAATGTCTCGTCGTCCTTGTCCGCGTCCTGGTTCGTCCGGATCGCGGCGGCGGCCTCGGGCTGGTTCGCCTCGATGGTGATGGACGACAGGGTCTGGAAGTCCCCCGCCTCGGACGTGACGTGCGTGAGCGTCACCGGGATGGTGACCGCCTCCGGCCGTGCCGGCGAGATGCCCACCGTAACGTAGGCCGTTTCTCCCTCTTGGGCGTTGTACGCCCGCTTGATCCACACCGTGGACTCGAAATCGTCGTCTTCGATTTCCACCGTGATCTGGGAGGGCGTACCCGCCAGGATCAGCCCCGGCAGGTTGCCGCCCAGCGCCACCCGGAACGTCTCGTCGTCCGTGTCCGCGTCCTGGTTCGTCCGGATCGCGGCGGCGGCCTCGGGCTGGTTCGCCTCGATGGTGATGGAGGACAGGCTCTGGAAGTCCCCCGCCTCGGACGTGAGGTGCGTGATGGTCACCGGGATGGTGACTGCCGCCGGCAGTGCCGGCGAGATTCCCACCGTGACGTAGGCCGTTTCGCCCTCTTGGGCGTTGTACACCCGCTTGAACCACACCCGGGGTGCGACCTCGTCGTCAACGATGGTCACGGTCACCGAGCTCGGGACTCCGGCCCCGAGCCCGCCCGGCAGGTTGGCGGCGAGTGACACCGTGAACGTCTCGTCGTCCGCGTCCGTGTCGTGAGCGGTCGTGATGACGCCGGACCCCTGGAGGGAGCCGGCGCTGACGGTGATGGAGGCCGGGGCCTGGTAGTCGCCCGTCTCGGAGGTATCGTTCCCATACGTCAGCGGGATGGAGACGTCGCCGGCCTGCGCGGAGGTCAATGTGACCCGGATGGTGGCGGAGCTGCCCTCCGCCACCCTGGCGGGAGAGACGTACAGGCGCACGCGGTCGGTCGACTCCAGCGTGACGGTGTACGTCCGGGTGGCGCGTCCGTCTTCGGCGGCGACCCGCACGCTGAAGACGTTGCTGCCCGGGTTCACCGCGACGGCGGCGCTGGCGCTGGCGCTGGCCACCGTCTGCGCGCTCCCGCTGGGCGGCGTGACCCTCACGGTGGCGCCGGCGTCGCCGGCGGTGGGAGTTATTTTCACGTGGGTGACGCCCGCGGCCAGGGTTGCCGCGTAGGCCGCAGTGTGCCGGTGGAAGGCGGGCGTGAGCGTCACGTCATTGAACGCGGAGCCGTCCGTGCTGGCGCTCACGGCCAGCGCGCTGAGCGTCGCGTCGGCGGAGAAGGTCCCCTCTCCAAGGTAGCGGGCCAGGCCGAACTCCTGGCTGGCAAATCCTTCGCCTGTCTGGGCAAATCCGCCCAGCACTATATTTTGGTCAGAATCGATCGCCAACGCGTTGGCTTCGTCAGCGTAACCGGCGAAGTCGGTGGTCACCTTGCCGCCGTTGCCGAAGCCGGTGTCCAGGGAGCCGTCGGCGCGGTAGCGGGCCAGCGCGAAGTTGTAGTTAAAGCTGCTGTCGATGGACTGCCCGGCCACGACGATCTTCCCGTCGGATTGCAGCGCCATGGCGCGGACCTCGCTGTCTCCCGAGCCGGTGTCGGTGGTCACCTTGCCGCGGGTGCCAAACGTGGTGTCCAGCGTCCCGTTGGCGTTGTAGCGGGCCAGGGCGAAGTCGTTGTCGGCGCCGTCGTGGGCGTACCCGACCAGCAGGATCTTGCCGTCGGGCTGCAACGCCATCGCGTAGGCGCGGTCGCCGTCGAAACCGAATCTGGTCAGCGACTTGCCGCCGTTGCCGAACGTGGTGTCCAGCGTCCCGTCGGCGTTGTAGCGGACCAGCGCGAATCCGGTTGGATTGGTGCTGAGAGTGGCAAACCCGGCCACGCTGAGAGTGGCAAACCCGGCCACGATGATCTTGCTGTCGGACTGGACGGCCACCGCGTAGGCGCGGTCGTCGCCGGAGCCGAAGTGGGTGGTCAGCTTGCCGTCGGAGCTGAACGAGGTGTCGAGAGCGCCGGCGCTGGTGAGGCGCACCAGGGCGAAGTCGTCGTCCGTGCCGTTGTTGGCGTAGCCGGCCACGACGATCTTGCCGTCGGACTGGATGGCGAGCGCGTGGGCCTGGTCTTCGCCGGAGGCAAAGTCCGTGTCTCTAAGACCGGAGACTCCGAAGGAGCCGTCTAACAGCCCGTTGGTAAGAAAGCGGCCCACGACGAAGTCACTGCTTGCGCCGCTGCCGATGCGCCCAGCCGCGATGATCTGGTCGTCGGACTGCACCGCCACCGCGTTAAACCGGCTCGCGTCACTGGGGCTACCGGGATTGACGACCCGGCCGCCGGTGCCGAAGGCGCTCTCCAGCGAGCCGTCAGACCCATAATTGGACAGGGCCATCTGGTCCACGGAGCCGTTGTTGGCATACCCGGCGACGACGATCCTGCCGCTGGACTGCACGGCCACCGCCTTCGCCTCGTCGGCATTGCCGCCGAAGGAGGTGGTGACCTTGCCGTCGATGCCGTAGTCGCTGTCCAGGGAGCCGCCCGCCGTGAGACGGGCCAGGGCGAACTCGTTGACGGAGCCGTTGTAGGCGTACCCGGCCAGCAGGATCTTGCCGTCGGACTGGATCGCCGCCGCGTTGGCGGCGTCGTTGGCGTTGCTCACGCCGGCGCTCAGGTCCGGGGCCTCCCAGCCGTCGGTACTGAATGTGGTGTCCAGCGCCCCGGCCGCGGTGTAGCGGGCCACGGCGAAGTTCTTGTCGGCCCAGGTCGCGTACCCCGCCGCCACGATCTTGCCGTCGGACTGGACATGGACAGCTTGGGCCACGTCGGCGTTGTCGTTGTCGCCGGCGCTGATGTTGGTGGTCACCCTGCCGCCGGTCCCGAAGCCGGTGTCCAGCACCCCGTCGGACCGGTAGCGCACCAGCGCGAACTTGTTGTTGGCGACCCCGGCCAGCACGATCTTGCCGTCGGACTGGATCGCCACCGCATTGACCTCGTCGCTGCTGGTGCCCTCGGCCTGGCCTACGTCCAGGGACTCCCAGCCGTCGGAAGTGAACGTGTTGTCCAGCGTCCCGTCGGCGTTGTAGCGGGCCACGGCGAAGTTCTTGTCGGCCCAGGTCGCGTACCCCGCCGCCACGATCTTGTCGTCGGACTGGATCGCCAGCGCGTTGACCTCGTCGCTGCCGGTGCCGATGTCGGTCTTCACCGCGCCGGTGTCGCCGAACGTGGTGTCCAGGGAGCCGTTGGTTTTGTAGCGCTTCAGCACGAACATGCTATCGGCGACCCCCGCCACGACGATCTTGCCGTTGGACTGGACCGCCACGGCGTTGAGAGAGCCTGCCTTGGGGGTGGTCACCTTGCCGTCGGTGCTGAACGTGGTGTCGAGCACGCCGGCGCTGGTGTAGCGGGCCAGCACGACATTTTCGCCGCTGTTCCCGGCTGCGACAATCCTGCCGTTGGACTGTATCGCAACCCCGCGGGCCTCGTCGTCGCTGGTTCCGAAGTCGGTGACGACGAAACCGCCGGTCCCGAACGTGGTGTCCAGGGAGCCGTCGGTGTTGTAGCGGGCCAGGGCGAAGTCCTTGTCGGCGCCGGTGGTGTACCCGGCGGCGACGACCTTGCCGTCGGACTGCACCGCCATGGCGTTGATCTGGCTGGCCTGGGCGTTGAAGGCGGTGGTCAACTTGCCGCCGTACCCGAAGGTCGGGTCCAGGTCTCCGGCGTGCTGCTCCGTGAAGGTCAGCTTCAGATCCAGCGTGCCGCCCTCCGACTGTCTCGGGAGAGTGGCGGCGAGGCCCAAAAACGTGCCGCCAGGTGTAACGCTGGCATCAGGTGTAAAGTCAGCTAGCGGAAACTGTTTGCTGCCCACGTGCAGGGTCAGGAGCTTTACGTCATCCAGGGCATTGCTGTCGAAGCCAATACCCGTGCCGGTTGACGCATAAGCAATCTTCAGAATGGCGTAGTCCCTTCCCAGGAACGTGAACTCATCGTCCGTGAGCCTGGTCTCCCGGGCGCAGGAATGGGCGCCGAGCGTGCCGCCAGAATCCTGGGCGTTGTCGCAACCGAAGTTGAGCGTCGGGGCCGCACTGGTGTCAGTCAGCGTCAGGGTGGCGCTCCAGACCTCGTGCTCGTGGCTGGCCGAGGCGGTCGGCGCGTCGTGGACAGCGGGAACCGCCAGCAGCGCGATTAGGGCGGCGGCCAGCAGCAGGAACGGGGAGCGGCGTCGGAGGAGGGAGGAGGCCCGCATCATAGTGGGCCTCCGGCGTTTTTCAGAGGCTGAAAGCGGGGGGCTGACAGGGGTAGGCAGGGCCGCCCTCACCAGGCGGCGCACGTTGGCGATACCATTTCCGACATCAAACATGACGCGACCTCCTTGCGTACTGCTCCGGCGCCGTTGCCGATTTGCTTGCCGGGTATCGTCCGGCGAACGCCGCTCAAGCGTTGCCGAGGCTGGAGGTGGGGCGGGTGAAAGGCAGCTAAAGGTTTCCAGCAAACAGCATAGAGATACTCGTGTAACTTGTGGGTAAAGGCTTGCCTGTTTTCATAACTGAGTGATAACTTACGGGCCGGTTTGCAGAAATTGCCCCCGCCGGCTGGTTTCGTTCCGATTTGCGGGGCACGCGAGGAGGCGTTGAATTGGAGAATCCCGGCCAGCCGGCCCAGGATGGGGAACTGCTGAGAGACCGCCTCTCCCGCCTCAGCCAGGCCAGCCTGCGCATCAACGAGAGCCTGGACGTGGACGCGGCGTTGCAGGCCGTGATGGAGGGCGCCTGCTCCCTGACCAACGCGCCCTACGCCGCCATCATCACCTTGGACGATTCGGGCGCGGTGGAGGACCACCTGGTGCTGGGCTTCGACCCCGGCGACGTGGAGCGGCTGTGGCAGGCCCCGGAAGGGGAAGTGTTCTTCGAGTACCTGAACGCCCTGCCGGGACCGCTGAGGATCGGCCGCCTTGAGGAATTCACCGGTTCCATCGGCCTGGGGGAGTTCCGCTCGCCGGTGACCCTCACCGCGTTCATGGCGGCCCCGATGCTCCACCAGGGGGCGCCCTCGGGCCACCTCTACGTGGGGAGCGGCGAGCCGGGCCGGGAGTTCACCCGGGAGAACGAGGAAACCCTGGTGATGTTCGCCTCCCAGGCGGCGCTGGTGATCGCCAACGCCCGCCGGCACCGGGAGGAGCAGCGGGCCAGGGCTGGACTGGAGTCCCTCATCGACACCTCGCCCGTGGGAGTCGTCGTCTTCGACGTGAACACGGGGACTGCCACCGCCTTCAACCCTGAATCCCGCAGGATCGTGGACCGGCTGCGGGATCCCGGCCAGACGCCGGAAGACCTGCTGGGGCTGCTGACCGTGCGCCGCGCCGACGGGAGCGAGGTTTCCCTGCAGGAGTTCCCCCTGGCCCGTGTCCTGGAAGCCAGCGAGACGGTGCGTGCCGAGGAGATCGTCATGGGTGTTCCCGATGGGCGGAGCGTGAGGGTCCTGCTCAATGCCACGCCCATCCGCTCCCAGGATGGGGATGGCGGCGGGGAGGTGGAGTCGGTGGTGGTGACCATGCAGGACTTGGCGCCCCTGGAGGAACAGGAGCGGCTGCGGGCCGAGTTCCTGGGCATGGTGAGCCACGAGCTGCGGATGCCCCTGACCTCCATCCGGGGCGCGGCCACCGCCGTGCTGGAGGCGGCGGCGGACCTGGACCCGGCCGAAATGCGGCAGTTCCAACGCATCATCGTGGACCAGTCCGACCGGATGCGGGAGCTCATCGGCGACCTGCTGGACGTGGCCCGCATCGAGACGGGCACGCTGCCGGTGGACCCGGAGCCGGTCGACGTGGCGGCGCTGGTGGACCGGGCCCGCAACGCCTTCACCGGCGCCGGGGGCCGGAACCCGCTGGCAATTGAGCTGGAGCCGGACCTGCCCCTGGCGCTGGCCGACCGGCGGCGCATAGTCCAGGTCATCGGCAACCTGCTCTCCAACGCCGCCCAGCACTCGCCGGAGGACTCGGTCATCACGGTGAGCGCGGAGCGGAAGGGCGTCCATGTGGAGGTCTGCGTCGCCGACCTGGGGCGGGGGATACCCGCCGAGGACCTGCCGCGGCTGTTCCGCAGGTTCTCCGGCGAAGAGGGCCACGGTTCCGGAGGCGACAGCGGCCTGGGGCTGGCCATCTGCAAGGGGATTGTCGAAGCCCACGGGGGCCGCATCCGGGCCGAGAGCGAAGGGCCGGGCCTGGGGGCCAGGTTCGCCTTCACCCTGCCGGCGGTCCATGACGCTCAGCCCGCCCGCAGCTCCCGGAGCCGGCGAGGCGGCGCGCCGTCCGGGGGGACGGTCCTGGTGGTGGACGACGACCCCAGGACCCTCCGTTCGGTTCGGGACACCCTCTCCGCTGCCGGTTTCCGGCCGGTGGTGACCGGCGACCCTGAGGAGGCGCTGCTGCTGATGGCGGAGGAAAGCCCTCGCCTGGCGCTGCTGGACCTGGTGTTGCCGGGGTGCGACGGGGTGGAGCTGATGGGGGACCTGCTGGCCGTCTCCCGAGTGCCGGTGGTGTTCCTGTCGGTGTACGGCACGGACGAGGTGGTCTCCCGGGTTCTGGAGGAGGGGGCCACCGACTACATCGTCAAGCCCTTCTCGCCGACGGAGCTGGTGGCCCGGGTGCGGGCGGCCCTGCGCCGGTTCCAGGAACCCCAGGCCGGGAAGCCGCAGGGGCCCTTCCTGCTGGGCGAGCTGGCCATCGACTACGAGCGGCGGCGGGTGACCCTTTCCGGAAACCCGGTGGAGCTGACGCCCACGGAGTTCGACCTGCTGGCGGAGCTGGCGGCGCAGGCCGGACGGGTGGTGCCCCACGAGCGGCTGCTGAGGCGGGTGTGGAGTCCGGGCAAGCCGGGGAACCTGCGCGTGCTGCGCACGCACCTGATGCGGGTGCGCAAGAAATTGGGCGAGGACGGCAGCAACCCCAGGTACATCCTTGCCGAGCCCCGGGTGGGCTACTGGATGCCGGAGGGGGAGGGGCCGGACCCTGCCCAGGGAGGATAGCAATCCTCTCGGAAGGTGTCATCGAACTGTGTGCCGGCTTCAGTTCGACCCCCTGGGAGCGCTTGAGTTGTTCATGACTCTTGCGGACTGGGAATGTTCCGATTTGGGGGTTGCCATGATTAAATCATCCCCATCGGTTCAAACCCGCCAATCATGGTTTCCAGGAAGGTGAAGCATGAGCGCTACAAACCAGGACCCCGCCCCTGCGTCTTCCCAGGACCTGACGGCTGCCGCCCAGGCCATGTTGCCCGAAGTGCGAGCGGCGGCGGCCCAGGCTGATGCGCTCCGAAGACTGCCCGACGCCCTGGCCGCTGAGCTGGAGCAGGCCGGTTTCTTTCGCATGACCCTGGGCCGTGAGTCGGGCGGGCTGGAGGCCGACCCGGCCACCGCGGCTCGGGTGGTGGAAATCCTTTCGACGGCCAGCCCCTCGGCGGGCTGGGTGGTGATGATCATCGCCTCGTCCCTCTTCTGGGTGGCCCGCGTGCTGCCCCGGGAGGCTCGGGAGGAGGTGTTTCCCGCCGGGCCGGTGGCCAACATCGCCGGCACCGTGGTGCCCCACGGCCAGGCTCTGCGAGTTCCCGGCGGCTGGCGGATTTCCGGCCAGTGGCCCTTCGCCAGCGGCTGCCATCAGGCGTCCTGGCTGGCCTGCGGCGCCTGGCTGCATGACGATGAAGGCCCGATGCACTCCGCCGAGGGACGCCCGGAATGGCGGCTGTTCCTGGCCCCGGCCGGCGAGTGCGAGATTCTGGACACCTGGCACACCAGCGGGCTGCGGGGCACCGGCAGTCATGATTACGTGGTTGCAGACCTGTTCGTTCCCGACCGCCGAGTGTTTCCCCATCCCCTGGTGGCCCCGGCGGAGCGCCCGGAGCGCCACTACGCCTTTCCGGGCGTGAACATTGCCATGATGTCAGCCGTGGCCCTGGGCGCCGCCCAGGGCGCCGTGGACAGCCTGCTGGAGCTGTTGGAGACCAAGGTTGACCGCCGCAGCGGAAGGCCGGTGGCGGCCGCCTTCGACCGGCAGATGGACCTGGCCGCCGCCGAAGCCCTGACCGGCTCGGCTCGGGCCTACCTGTATCAGACGCTGGAGGAACTGTGGGCCGTGGTCATGGCCGGGGAGGAGCCGGGGCGCCGCTTGCGGGCGCAGTACCGTCTGGCCTGCACCAACGCCGTCACCGCCTCGGTGCAGGCGGTGGACCGGTGCCACCGCGCCGCCGGGACCAGCGCCCTGTACGTTCCCTCCGCCGTGGACGGCTACTTCCGGGACGTCCACGCCGTGGCGGCCCACGCCTTCGTCCACCCCACCACTCTCGCCGACGGCGGTCTGCTTCTTTTGGGAGAGGCGCCGCTGATGCCGGGGTTCTAACCGGGTCTGGACCATGATTGTTGAGGTCCCAATCGGCAGGGCCTACAAGTTTGTTCGTCGTAGGTTCATCGGTGTCTTGCTGGTCAGCGCGGTGTTCTGTGCGCCGGTCTACCTGCTGACCTGGTACTTTGACCTTATTGATGATCTGTTCGCCCGCGTCTTCATCAGCGCGCTCGCTGCCGTCGTGCCCGTGGCGGAGTTGTTACCTGAAAGGAAACCTCGGCAATCGAGATGGGAACTGCTGTGGTTGGCTTTGTTCATTGCGCCCTTGTTCCTGTTTGCGGCAGGCCACAAGTTTGATTTGCGTGCCCTGGCGTCGAACACTGCCATACTGGTTGCCGGCCTGCCGTGGTGCTGTCTGATTTGGCTGCTGATGGGCCGCAGCCTGCTGCTGCTGAGCGGCTTGATTGTCGCGCTGGCCACAATGCTGATTTACTGGGCAGTGGCATTGAGCGAGGTCGGTGGGACGCCGGAGATTCTGTTGCTGCCGCTGCCAACGATTTTGCTCGGCGGCGTCTTCTGGGCGCCGGCGGCCCGCTTGACATGGCACTTTGCCGGGCAATGGAAAGACGGTCCGATGCGCGGCCCCGGTATGCAGGCGTTGGCGATGGTCATGTTGTTTTTCCCCGTCATTCTGGTAGCCGTCGTCGTCCCTTTGATGCTTGAACTCACACCAATCTGGTCGGCGGTTTCTCTGACCATAGTTGGTGTGCTGTTGAGCGCGGTAGTTTCGCAGCCGTTGCGACGTTTCCTGCTGGTGTGGGGAAAACTGTTACCCAGCCTAAACGAGACCACAGACGGAGACAGTCGACGCGGATGACCGCGCTGGGTATCGTTCGTCTCTATAAGGGGCAGCCATAATTGCAGTGCGGCGACTCTGCCGTTCTCTGAGGACGGGAACGAGTTCACCGGAGGCACCGGCTGGAATTTCTACTCGGGCAGCTACAAGGCGGACGGGGAATCGTTCGCCATTGCAGAGTTATCCTGGCATGAAGCCGGATGCCCGAGGGGGAGGGCGCGGAAGCCGGACAGTAGGCCCGCCCCGGCGCCGCCGCTCTGTCGGGCGCCGTTACCCGCCGTCCACCACCGTTACCTTGATGCTGGGGCCTTGGACGCCTTCCAGCGGGCTGACGCCCCATTTCTCCCGCCACTCATCCTCGCTCAGGTTCAACTCCTCCCACATCGGCAGCGACTCCAGCTGACTGAACGGAACGGTGTTGAATATGGGCTCGATCACCGTCGTCTCCCCGCCCTGGCAGTCGGAGGCGTCGATCGGGACGTTCACCCCGGCGCGATACGGCAGCGCATACCGGTCCTCCGGCGGACCCCACCAGACGTCATCCCAGAACGCCTTGCTGGGCGGCGGGTTGTCGGGCAGCAGTATCTTGAACTGCTGGTACACCAACTGATCGGTCAGGCAAGCCGGGCCGATGGAATGGAAGTACACCATCACGGGCCAGGTCGGAGTCCCCTTCAGGCGCACGTTGAAGCTGCCCGAGCCGCCCTTCTCCAATTCCAGCTCCGTGGGGGATGACTCGATCACCCCGACGTTCCGGCTCAGCGTCACCCAGATGTCCTGGGACCAGTCCCCGGTTCCGTAGCTGTTCCCGGCCCGCACCTGGAAGGCATAAGACGTGCCGGGCGTCAGGCCGCGCACCCGCACTCCAGTGGCGGTCCTCGGCGTTACCGCCACGGCCTCCCCGTAATCGTGCCGGTACTCGTAGTATTCCACCGCCCCGCCGGCGCTGGGCTTGTCCCATTCCAGCGCCACGTAGTTGCTGCCCGCCTGGGCGACGCGCAGGTTCTCCGGCGCTCCCGGCAGGTCCGCGGGCGCGCCCTCGGTCGTCGCGCAGACCTTTCCGGTGAAGGGGCCGGCGCCGTCGGTGTAGGTCGCCGCCACCCGATAGCAGTGCTCCTCCCCCGGGTCCAGGCCGGTGTGTTCGTAGGTCCGGGGGCTGGTCCTCCAGCCATGCTCCCGGGTCTGCCAATTCTCGACGCCGGCTGGGGTGTGGTCGATGCGGTAGCCGGTTACCCGGTCTGCGCCGAATGCCGGCGCGTCCCAGCTCAGGTCGATGCGGCCAATGCCGTCGGCGGTAGCCGCCAGGTTCTGCGGCGGTCCCACCGGCTGGGTGGTTACGCTGGCGAACACCCAGCCGCTCTCGAAGGTGGCCAGGGTGTTGCCGCTGCCGGTGGTGCCCACCGCCCGCAGGCGGTACTGCCGGATGGCCCCCGGCGACACCGCGGCGTCGTGGGTGTGGGACTCCGTCGTCTTGGAGAGGGTGGTCCTGGTCTGTCCGGCCGGCAGCCAGTTCCAGGTGTTGCCGTCCGTCGAGTATTCCAGTTGGTAGCCGGTGTGGGTCACGTCGGTCACGCTCTCGGGCGCGCTCCACGTCAGACTGACCCGCGTCCGGTCGAGGGCCCGCGCCTCGAAGTTCTGGGGCGCCCCCGGCGCCGGATATTCGGTCGAGGCCAGGGCGTAGGTCCAGGCGCTCTCCACCTCCACGCTGCCCACCGTGCCCACCGTCCGCAAACGGTACTGCCGGGCGGCGTTGGCCGCCAGGTCGTTCTTGGTGTGAGTGTGGGACGTGGTGGTAGAAACCAGCGCCGTCGGCGTCGACGTGGGGGTCGCCAGCGTCTCCCAGCTGGCGCCGCCGTCGGTGGAAAACTCCAGCTCGTAGCCGCTGTGGGTCGCGCCGTTCAGGTTCGAGGGCGCAGCCCAGGTCAGCTCGGCCTGCCTGGGGTTGAGGCCCTCCGCCTCGAAGCTTCCGGGCGCGCCCGGCTTGGGGTGCGTGAGGACGGTGGTCGTCCAGTCGCTCCTCACCGTCGACCCTTCGACGGTGGCCACGGTGCGGACCCGGTACTGCCGGAGGATGGTCGGCACCAGGCTGTCCATCATCAGGTCGGTATCGGTGTGGGTGAAGCTCGTTGCGGTTTGCGTCGGCGCGGTCGCCAGCGAGGTCCAGTTTTCGCCGCCGTTCTTGGAGAACTCCAGGTCGTAGCCGGTTATGCCGGTTACACCGGCGGGCGCCGTCCACATAAGGGTCGCCTGCCTGTCGCTCTGGCCGGTGGCGGTGAAGGACTCAGGCCGGCCCGGCTTCATGTGTGGTGATGCGGGCGCAGACCAGGGCCCGGACACTCCGGCCTCGTTCACGGCGCGCACCCGGTAGTGGCGGGTCACGCCGGACTGGATGGTGATGTCGAACAGTTCGGGGAGCGTGAGGTCCGTTTCCAGCTGGGTCCAGCCGCTGACTCCGTTGGTCGACCACTGGACCTGATAGTCCTTTACCGGCACGCCGTAGAGGGACTCAACCTGGGACCAGGCAACGCCCACCGCCGGCGCATGGACTGCCGGCACTTGCAACGTTGGAATGCCTTCCCCAACCCCACCGGTTCCCGCTCGCGCGGTGATGGTGGCCGTGTTGTTGCCAGTGTTGTAGTCGTACACCGGCGTGGAATTCCAGCTGGCGTTGGTCACGGCCTCGCAGTCGCTTTGCGTGGTGTGGGCCAAGTTTCCGGGATTATCGTTGGGACCGACACAGACCTCGTAGTTTTCCGAGTTGGCAATGCTGACGTTGGCGGTGTCTCCGGCAGACGCGCTCAGGACCAGTGTTGGTTCAGGCTTGCCAGCCGACCCATAGTAATCTCTGACCTTTAATTCACCGATGTTCCACTCGCCGGCGGCGTAGGTCCCTTGGCTGATGTGGAGAACCTGCGCGCCGGTGGGCAGCCCGGTCACCTGCGCGCTGGGTGATTCGTCTGGCCCATGGTTGACCGGGAATACCGTGAGCGCATTTCCGTCGGCAGCGGCGTGATAACTGGCGCCGCCGTCTTCCACCGCCAGGTCCGCCATGGGCCCGACGTGGAAGGTGTAGGTTTCGGAGGCGCAAAATACTTGGTTGGCGGGAGGACTGGCGGTGTTGGGGTTGCAGTTCTCGGAACCGTGCAAACTTGAGCGTTTAGCTACGGCGTGCCATGTAAACTTGTAAGTGCCCAGCTTCTCGAACTCCAAAAAATAGTTGAGCTTCGTCGTTGGGGTTGAATTGCCGGTGGGCGCGGCCCGCAACTCCTCATATTCTGGACTCTCGGCCTTTCGGATTTCATTGCCAGAACTCGTGCTGCGCAGGAACACCTTTCCCGGTGGCGGAATGTTTCCATCCACATCCCGGGCCCCAATCCCGAAGGTAAGGCCGCCCCAACCAGTTGTGGTCATATACGGAGTTCTGGAGTAATAGAGTTCGACCCCAAACTCAAGCCCACTGTATGGCCTATCTGGATCAACCGAAGTCTGCCACGAAACCGTGTTGCCGTCGTTGACGCTGTGCCCTGTCTTAGCGTCGTATGTTCTAGCCGTTGAGGGATCGATCCGGAATAATCCGGTGCCTGGCACCAATACCCGTCCGCTTGAACTGTTGACGGCCCGTACCCGAATATCGTCCGTGTTATCGCACGGCGGGGTGGTGATGCCGACGCAAGGGTAAATGGTAAACGCATCGACTTGGCCGCTCACAAACGGCTCCGCCGACTGGTCGCCCAGGCACACCTCCGCCACATTGTCCGATATGTCGTCGCGGCCGGGGGCTGGCGGGGGGTTCCCGGTCAGCGTCGCCGTCAGACACTGCTGATTTACGGTGGCGCCGCTTGCAACCATAACCGGCAGCGTCACGGAATTCCAATCTCGATAATCCGATGTCAGCGTTCCGATGTTGAACACGCCGTCGCCGTAGCTAAGCGAAGATGGCGTCGTCCCGACTTCGCCGAGCCTGTTAGCACTGATATAAGTTGGCGTGCCGGAAACGGACAGGCCGTCCGTCAGCTCAATATCGACCTGAAGGTCGATCGACGGCAGCTCTGCTCCCAATCCTTCTTGTCCGATGGCTGTGATGGTGAAATTGACGGTGTCCCCCGGTGAAGGGGACGGTTCGTCCACTGTCACAGTGACTTTGTAATTTCCCGTCGCTTGATTGTGATACGTAACAAAACCAGAAAATGAAGAATTGAATGACCAGATCCGGGATGTGTTGTTTGCGGGGTTGCTGTCGTGGGATGACGTGGTCACCCTTGCAAAGTGTTCAAACGGGCGGCGTCGCTCATCAAATTCAGCAGGGGATAATAATTTTCTTTGGTTTACTTTCGCCTGATACTCTACCTTTTGCCCCCCCTTTAGCGCGGGTATGGACCATTGGAAGGTACGTCGGCCGTTCTGCAGAGACGCGATCGCGCTGCCGACAGGCACTCTATAAAAAGGGTGAGCTATAGCGTCTACCGCAAAATCGCCCAAGGCGGTTGCGTCTGCTTCGGGGTCCTCTGTGCTCACCACGACCTCCACGTCGTAAGCGGTCCGGTGACCATTGTTCACAACGATAACGTCTACATCGCGATAACCCCCACTTGAGTGGTTGGACATCTGCAGAATCACAGCCACGTCCACGTAGTCTTTGTCCACTCCCTGGGCGTAAGCGACATGCTCGTCGAAGAATGCGCCAGTCAGGGCGGCGAAGACTGCGATAATCGCAATCAACCAAATCTGGATCTTCAACCGGGCGAACATGTTGGACACTCCCACGATTTTTGGCTAGGGTCTGTTCACACTAACCATGCGGAGATGTTATCATCCCCGCATGGAAATTACACAAGCACAGTACGAACGCATTGCTCCGGTCCTTCCCGTTCA
Organism: Dehalococcoidia bacterium; assembly: GCA_965207025.1. Taxonomy (GTDB): domain Bacteria; phylum Chloroflexota; class Dehalococcoidia; order Lucifugimonadales; family UBA3495; genus Bin87. The sequence goes on from OZ242258.1 coordinate 1,717,108, forward strand.
ACGAGGGAACGTCAAACTGTCCAACCTGCAGGTGCTCAACGCCATCCTGTACGTCGCTGAGCACGGCTGCAAGTGGCGGGGGTTGCCGCCTCGCTTCGGTAACTGGCATACCGTCTACACCAGGATGAACCGCTGGTCGAAGAATGGCGTGCTGGACCGGGTGTTTGAACACTTGCAACGGGAACAGATCGTGCGCATCAAGATCGAAGCGGTAGGCCTGGACAGCACCATGGTCAAGGTCCATCCCGACGGCACAGGCGCCCTCAAAAAAACGGGCCCCAGTCCATCGGCAAGTCCCGAGGCGGTTGCACCGCCAAGATTCATATGGTTGCCGCGGATGATCGAACTGCCATAACCTTCGCGCTATCCCCGGGTCAGGCCAATGACGCGCCGGAAGGGTGCAAACTGCTGACCCGTCTGGGCCCGCAACGCTCGGGACCGTACCTGTTGATGGACCGAGCCTACGAGGGCAATGAGACCCGCCAACTGGCCCTGGACCTGGGTTTCGTGCCGGTGGTGCCACCCTTGAGCACCCGCGTCGAACCCTGGGTCTATGACCGGGAGATGTACAAGCGACGGAATGAGATTGAGCGGCTGTTCCGCCGCTTGAAGGGTTTTCGCCGCATATTCTCCCGCTTTGAGAAGCTGGACGTGCTCTTCCTGGGTTCATCTCTTTCGCACTCATCATCGATGCACTGCTGTAGTGTGAACACGCCTTAGCTAAAGGATTTGCGTGCGCGACGCCAATCGGTCGCCGCGCACGCGGGGATTTTGAAGGACCGGTCACTAATCCGACCAGGTGACCGTTACCTCGTTGGAAGAGCGTATCCGGGACTCCACCCCGTCCTTGGTCCAGGACACTTCCACGCTGTAGTGGTACGTGATGGGCCGCCCGGGGGCACCATCCTTCCTAAACGTCCAAGTGCGGCCATGGTCATGACGGGGGCTGAAAGCTGTGGGATCAGAGGGAGACCTCTCTATCCAACGGTAGGTCAAGGCGCCATGACCCGCTGGCAGATTGCTGGGCGTCGCCGTGAGGGTCACGTTCTCCCTTTTCTTCAGGAATCGGGCACTAGCCGAGATGGTCAGTGCGGGGTCTCCCACCACGTCCTCCAGGTTGATCAGCACCCCGATGGTGTGATCGACGGACGGGTCGGTGTTGCCGGCGGCGTCTTTCCCGTCGCTGACCGTCAGGACAAGGTCGTACGCGGTCTTGGCCTAGTAGTCCAGGTAGGCGCCACTGGCAACTGCAATCTGTGCGCCATCCGAGACAGACGATGCCGTGAAATTGTGCGCGCCGTCGCCGGTCACCCCGAAGGTCAGCGTGTCATCCGAGTTGGGTTCTCTGACCGCTATCGGATCGCCCACTAGGGTTTCAGCCAGCGAGTTCTCCGGCACCGACCGCGTGATCTGGAACAGCGGCGACACGTTGGAGATGCTCGCTACCGTGATCGCGCGCATGGCCGTGTTATTAGTCGGATCCGGGTCCGGCACCGGCACGTGGTGTGTCACCACTCGCTCCACGGGTTTCCCGGTATTCTTGTCAATCACGGGTTCCCCGGTCTCCTCGTCAACTACGGTCTCCGTAATCTTCAATGGCTCCGTGGCGAAAACCGTCGCTACCACGTCCAATTGCTTGCCATGGGTTCCCCTATCCACCGTTGCCGTGATGGTCAGGGTCTTCGAGGCGCCGGGATCCATCCTGCCTGCGTCCCAGGTCCAGACGCCTTCACTCTCAGTAACGGTGTCGGTCGCAGGAGAGTGCGACGAGTAAGTCAGCCCCTCAGGCAGGTTGATGTCCACCTCGGTCTTCTGCGCCTCGTCCTTACCCGAGGCATTGCCGGCGGTAATCGTAACGGTGACGTTGTCAACGCCGGGCGAGGGGCTTTCCGGCGCCACCATCATCGTTGCGCTCAGGTCTGCCTCTGCGCCCACATGGAGAATGTACTCCCGCACGTCGCTGGTCACGCTGGGATCCTTGCTGACAGGATTGTCCTTGGCGGTGTCTGGGTAGCCCTGGATATTCACCTGGAATTCGTAAGCACCGCGGTCAGTGAAGAACCACAGGGGATTGTTGTATTCTCCGGGGGCCACCGTCACCTTGCCCTCGCGCGCATCGTGCGAATTCCAAAGAGGTTTATCCGCGACGGTTGCGGCGTCGTACACGAGCACGTACCTCGGATCCTGCTTGTCGATATCAACCTGGTGGACGTGGTGTACCAAGTAGTCGATAGCGCCGTCGGCCCCTCCCTCGGGATCAAGCCAGTCCTCCGAATTCAGCAGGGCGGCGGAGAAGCTGAGGCACAGACCACTGAAAGTGGCGCCATCCGTAGGGCACGCCGGCAGCGCCCACACGATGCCGTCGCCCACACCATCGGGCGTACCGTCGTTGTCGGTGTCACGGTTTTCCGCAGCGTCGGCATCCCACACATGCTTATACTTTGCCTTGGTATAGGTCGTGCTGGCGCTCAGATCGATCCTGGCGCTCCTGGGGATGTGGATGATGGTCGGAGGTTCGGCCGTGATGTCAATGCTGGACGAGGCGCGGTCAGTCCTGGCCGGTGTTCCCTCATCGTCATCTTCCGGCACGTACTCCACCTTCGGCGGGCAGACGGTGTTCGTCAGCTCTCCCTCGTCTGGGTTCCACCACACATCGAACAACGCGAATTGGCCGGAATCGATCACGCTCGCGGCCGTTGGGTTGGTATTGCCTGTCTCTCCGGGACAGGGTTCGGGGGTGGCATGATGTGGCGTCTTCTCTTGCTGTTGCGACAACGGGTTGCCGTCGCCACCGCCGTCGGAGGCGAGGGCGAGGGTTTCGGTGGTGGCGGTGGCCTGCGCCGCGTTGCCGCCGGACAGCAGCATCACGGCTGCCAGGGCGACAACGGCCAGGACGGCCGCTGCCATTACGGAAAATTGCAGGTTTCGTCGTTTAATGGTAAGCATACGTCAGTATCTGTCTCCGCTTGAGTGTTTCAGATACGCGGGGGCAGCACCCCCGAGCGTTTACGCCCTGGTGGTTTGGCAGGTCTCGTTCACCCGCCAACGCTGCTCCCTGTTCTTTGGTGCGCCGGACGGTTGGGTTTTGAGTTGTCCGGCGGCGTTTCCCGATTTTCGCGCGCGTTGTTGGAGCAGGCTTCCTCCATGGGCCGGCTCGGTGAAAATGGAAAGCGTGCGCGATGTCGTGGCCATGCCCACGAGGGGCGACAAGGCGCATGGGGCAGCCATGGCTGCTTCTGCGGACATTGGGGTTTGGATCGGCGTGGATGACGGAAAACGACCCGTTTCGGGGCTTTCCGTTGCCGTTAGCGTCGTAGCTGGCCGGAAGATTCCACCCAGGGAGAAATCAGGGGGTGTCGGCCAGGCTGCACGAAGACGACGGTCTCGCGTTGCCACGCCGGGGCCGCTTTGGGCCTGCTGAAATAGGTCAGCCATTACTACTCCGTCAAGCGCGGGGCCCACCGATGGCATCGCCCTGCGCTCGCATTCCGCTAGATTGTTATTAGCGGCGGTCCTGGCTGACCCGCGACGGGCACCGGTCTCCGGACTTACCTCCGTGCCGGAGCGGCGGCGCAGCTTGCCAATGTATTCGGCGCGCCACGCAGGTCGCAGTTCAATACAGCATCGGTCCCTCCGACCGCTGCAGCCCGTCCGAAACGAGCCGCCGGTATTTATATCACAAGATCACATAAAGTAGGCGTAACTCATTGTCTATCGTCCATATATTTATGGTAACTTTTCTCGAATTTACCGAAATCGGCCCGCCGTCCGCCGTGCGAGGCCGACGATGCCAGGAAACGCCGGCGCATCAACCGGATCCCGGACTTCCATACCGCGCTCCAGGCGCAGCAGTCCGACGGCGGGCCTGCCCCTGCATCCGGTGGCGCACGGTCTCCGCTGAAGTGAGAACGACTAGACGCGCAAACGGCGCGCCCAGAGGCGGCAGATGGCCCAGGCGCTGGCGGCGCTGGGGATGGGCAGCATGAAATACCCGATGACCGCCACGTCGCTTCCCGGTGTTGAGATTAAGTAGGCGAACCAGTACGACGCCATGGAGCAGCCCACGCCGAAGAATCCGCCGGCCAGTCCGGCGGCGAGGCCCTTCCACCAGGTCAGGCCGACCGCGAGGGCGGGCACGAAGGTGAGCAGGAACAGCAGCCACCACAGCAAGACGGCCAGGAAGATGTAGGTTCTCATCCGATTGCTCGCTTTAGTTTCACCGAGTTCGCCGGCCGCGGCGCAGGGGCGATACGACCACTTTGGCGGACGGTCCGCAGGGAGATTGGTTTCATGGCTTTCTTTGCTCCCCCGTGGCTGCCGGTGCAAGGCTACGGGTTGGGCCTGAAGTAAGCCATCAGGATGCCCTTCTGGGGCAGGTGGCCGATCATGAAAATCGCGTCGCCGTCATTCCAGGACAGCGTGGCGTCGGTGACCACGATGTCGCCGCCGTCATCGAACTGCTGGTTATCGCCCTGCTCGGTGATGGCGTCCTCGCTCTCGCGGGGGGGGTGTAGGTCCAGTCCGGGGCTGCCTCAAAGTACTTGTGGTGGTCGCCGGTTTCTTCGCAAAGCGTGCGGGCCAACGCCAGCTTCTCGAGGCCGTCCAGCGCCCTGACGATGGCGTCAGGCGGCGCTGTGTTGTCGTTGAACCTGCCGGCGGAATCCAGCAGGGAGTCCACGATCAGGACGTTGGGCCAGAGTTCGACGTTGTCGATGATGGGGTTCAGGCCGGGGTAAAAATCTTCGTCGTCGCACTCGTGGTGCATGTCCGTCTCTCCGTGGTCGGTCATCGCAGTGTCCGTTTCGGCTCCGTCTTCCTCGGGCGTCTCCCCGCCTCCGGCGGTGTTGAGTTCGCGCAGGCGGGGCGCCTGGGGGACCTCGTCCAGTTCCGTCATGAGGAAGCATTCGGCGTCGTAGAGGCGGGGGCTGTTCACCATGGGGAGGGGTCCGCCGTACTCCCGGTCGGCGCTGTCGCAGATGGCGCATTCCTCGTCGGCGTCATCCGGTTCGGCTGGCGTGGGGCAGGACGGGCAGAGCGGCACGTGGATGATGCCCCGGTGCGGCTGGCCGTCGGGGTCGGTGAGGACGCCTCTGGTCGGAGTCAGAGTCTCGGCGGGCTTCTTTTCGCACACGTCGCACGGGATGGGCGCGTTGCGGGCGATGACCATGACGTTGCCATCGGTGTTCAGTCGCACGCTGCGGCGGCTGTTGATCAGCAGCGTCGTGGTGGAGCCGAAGTCGTACTCGTGGGTTCCGGTCACGCCGGGCGGCATGGCCCTGATGACGGGGGTGTCCCAGTTGATGAGCGAATCGTCCTCCTCGAAGTCATCGAAGTCCTCAAGGATGGACCCCGGTCTTCGGGCCTCCGGGCAGTATGTGGTGAGGCCGTGAAAGTCGAACCTCGACAGGTGTCTGCAGCATTCGAGCCAGACGGCGCGCAGGAAGGCGTCGAGCTGGCCCAGGGTGGCCTGGTGGCGCACCAGCAATTGCATCCAGAAGTATTTGCTGCGCTGGTGCTGGATCTCCACGTGGAGGAACCGGTTCAGGTCGCCTTTCTCGAAGGTCCATTCGTGGCGGTGCTCGATGTATTCGAGTTCCTGGGCGAGGTGGTTGCCCATCTGGTTGGTGCTGTATTCGTCGCCGCAGAGGTTGCATTCGGCTCTGCCGGCGCGTCTTGCGATGTTGGTCATGTCGAATTCCTGCCTGTGGGGCGTTGGGTGTCGGAGTCGTTGCCGCTACCGGTTGGGCTACTGGTTGTTTCACTTTAGCGAATGCTGCGGAGCGTCGGCTGGGTACTCTGGGTCTCCAGTCTCCAGGTCGGGCCGGCAGGGTGCGGACGGGAGCCCGTGGTCGGGTTAGCGGTACGAGGGATCCTGCGTCGTGGGGACATGCCCTGCTCTGGTCCTAATGGTGATCGTTCAGGTCGGCCATGAGGTCCGCCACGTTGCCGACGGTAACAAGGTCGCCCAGGGCGGCCGCCTCGATGGACGCCTGCGTTTCCAGCACTATGCCGTGCTGCCTGAAGCGTTCGATGCAGGTCCGGTGGGTTTTCTCGTCCTGTTCTCGCACGCGCGAGAGTATCTCCTCGATGGACAGGCCCGCGAAATGATGGACGCGGTGTTCGAAACCGGGCGTGTGCTTGAGGTAGCCCAGCAGATGGGATTTGGCGGCGGATATACCCGCGTTTGATGCGTTCATGAGGTTTACTCCTTTCTGATGTGTGCAATGGCATCGTCCACGTCGTCAGCCGTTACGTCCAGCGGCGCCAGTTTCCGTCGCACATCATCGGCGGAGGTGGCCGTCGAGGGCGCTGTCCTGATGCCGCGGGCCAGCATCTTCAGCGATTCCCGGTGGTGGCAGGGTTGGAAGGTGCGCGGCTTGGCGTGGGGCAGGATCTGCTGAATCTTCCGGTACATGTCCTGCGCCTCGTGTGGCTCAACCTGAAGCCCGTAGCAGCCTCCTGCCGTATCGGCCAGGGCGGCTGGGTTGAGCAGCAGTCCATTGCGGTCGTGGAGCATGCGGTAGGCAAGGTAAATCCATTCCACGGGTGGCAGGTTCGGCTCCGCCATGATGGTGTTGGTCACGATGGTGAAGTCCTGGTCGCAGGCGTTGCAGCTCCACACCACGGGGTTGAAGGTCTCGCCCGGGTCGTTGTGGCAGAACGAAACGTCCCTGGAGCCGCAGTGCGGGCACGCGACGCCGTCCGGCCACGACAGGGCGGCCAGGAAGCGTTCGGCCTGCCGGTTGTTGGAGAACCGGTCGAAGAACTCGAAAATGTTCATCGCCAAGTCACGGCGCCTCTTTCTGCGTCGGTATTGTCGTTGGCCTTTGGTCAGACCTGCTTCGGCCTGCCTGTGGTCGCCAGCCGTCATGAGGCGTGACGGGGCGTGGAGATACTCCAGGCTGTCGGAGATCCGGCGAAGTCCTTCCCCCACTTCGTCGGAGTGCTGGTCCATGGCGTCGAACGCCTGGGCGATGACGGCCGCGCTGGGAGCCGGCCTGGGCATGGTGACGTGTAGGGCGAGGGAGTCGTGCTCGGCATTGAGCCGGTCGTGAAGTGCCTCTGGGCTGGCGTCAGGCACTGTGTACGGGTAGAGGGCCAGCAAGCGGAGACGCGCCAAGGCAAGTGGCATCGGGTCTCGGGGTTTTTCTGCGCCGTAGCCGCCCTGCTCCCGGTCCGGGAAGGCGATGTCGGCCAGCCTACCGACCTTGGCGGAGTTCAGGGCATGGGCGAAGGCCATGACGCTGCCGGTGGCGGCGAGGTTTTGTGTTTCCTGGTTGGCGTGGGTCATTTGGTCCTTCTCAACGGTGAGGTGTTCGGTACGTTTCGGAGTGGTCGCGTGGGAGATGTTGTCCCGTTCGGGAGGTCGGTTGAAGCGCGACCTTCTGACGGCGACGTTCTGCTGCTTGTGGTTCTCCCAGGGACGTGAACCGGTATGTGATGACAGCGCTGCGGTCGTCGGCGTCGATGCGCTCGACGATGATGCCCATCAGTTCGGTCGCGTCCTCGGTGTTTCCCTTGAGGTATGTCTGGGGGGCCAGGGCTTAGTGGTGGATGCACTCGGCGCAGCGGTGGCGTACAGCGGTGACACCGTCCGCCCCCACTTTCGCTACGAAGAACACCCTCCTAAACTAACGGCGACAACGGGCTTGTTTGCCATAGTTACCGTGGAAGTTTCGCTCCTTGTCATCGTCCTTTCGATCTTGGCGGCGGCATCTGCCATGATCCCCATGCGATGGCGTCGGCCTGCATCCGTTCTACGAAGGAGAGGGGACATCAATTGATTCGAGCCGCATGTTTGACATTGGCGGTTTTGGCCGCGAGTCTGCTTTTGAACAGCGGGTCGCGGGCGCCCGCGGACAGAGAGCCGTACATCCCACCGTTCCCGGATGTTACGGCCATTGATTTCGGCAAATGGTACCCCGAACCCAACGGCACGTATCAGGAACTCGGCAAGCTCTTTGATGACTTCGTGCACGGCGGTAGTTTCACGGGCATTTACGAAATCCAAGGAGAAAAGCACTGGGAGACGGATGAGCCGGCGGGCGTCATCCTGCGACGATACCGCGATCAACTGGCCCATCCCAGTTGGAACATCCAAAGCGAGAGCCTGGGGGAACCGGTTGCCTGGCTCATCTGGACGGCGTACGACAGCGACGGCAGTCTCTGGTATGGATCACTGGTTGCCGCTCTGGCTGGTCAAGAGCGCGTTCAAGTCTGGATGTCGCTGTATTCCGACGACCTGCGCTGATGGCGCGCCCGCCCTAGAAATTGGGCCGGAAACCCCGACTGACTGGTCAGCGTGTCCCGCGTCAACCGTTCTGGCCCAATCCTGTCGCCTGCCGGCGTCAGGCAAGGGACATCGCATACGCGGTGGCTTCAGACCCGCATGCGCCTGTGAACTTCTTCACCATCCCTCTACGGCCAAACCGGGCACGCGTGAGGTTCTTCGCGTTGTTGTCGATTGACGCGCCTTGTAGGATGTTTCCCGTCGCTCCCGTGCCTCGGGGCATTCCCGCGTGCGGCAGGGCCCAATAACTGAACCCGCGGAAAGTACCATGAAAATGCTCGTTGCTGCCCTCGCTGTGCTTGTCATGACCCTGGCGGTAGGCTGCGCCACCGAAACCGACCCTCCGTCGGCTCAGTCCCTCGACCCGGCCAGCCAAAGCGCAGGCGCCGCGGCAACAACTGCGCCCACGAAAGCACCGAAGGGGGCAACCACACCGCCTGAACCTCCGGCCATCGCTGTAACGCCGACCAACCCGCTCACATCCACAGTGGGGGCACACCCACAGCCGGAGCCGACCACCGCAGCGGCGACGCTTCCAGCGACGGCGATGCCCACGCCGTCTTCCCCCGGCGCCCAGCAGACTTCCGGTGGAAGACCGAGTGTCCAGACGTCTGCGCTGCTGACAGACGTTGAGTTCTACACGACCCAGAACTTGGTGACCATGGCCTCGGGGCTGAGCCACAGCTGCGGCCTGCGTCCCGACGGCACTGCAGTGTGCTGGGGCGAAGACTGGTATGGACAGTCCTCGGGGCCTGTCGGGTCGTTCACCGCGGTCACCGCATTTTACCGATACACCTGCGGCGCACGGCCCAAGGGCGGAATTGAGTGCTGGGGCGAGTGGGCGCCTCCCCAATCAGAGCAATTGGCGAAATCCCCGGAGATCTACACATCCTTAGCCGCCGGAAGCAGCCATCTTTGCGCCCTGAAAGCAGACGGGGAGGTCGATTGCTGGACCGACAAGTATGGCGCCGACGATGGTCTGGACCGAGCTCCCGGCGGGGAGTTTCTGAGCCTGGATGCGGGGTACAAGCACACGTGTGGCGTCCGGGCCGATGGCCGGGCAATATGCTGGGGCGGGGAATACGGCGAGAGCGTGGCAATCCTGCCCGGCGAGAGATTCGCGTCAGTTAGCGCGGACCATGAAGGATACAATTGCGGCGTCAGGAATGACGGCTCCGTCGCATGTTGGGAATTTCGCGGTGGTGAATTCTCACAACTGCCGGCCCCGGAGGGCAGCTTCGAGACGATCAGCGTGGAGGGCGAAAGGGGCTGCGGGATCCGTACCGGCGGCGCCGTGCGCTGTTGGAGCTCGCTTCCGACCTGGGCCCTCGAGGGACTCGGAGCGCCTCCGCAGGGAAGTTTCACGGCAGTCAGCGTTGGCGAGGAGTTCGCCTGCGCGTCAAGGGACGACGGCATTGTAGTGTGCTGGGGGAAGACATCGGGCGCGATGCCGCCCGGCGGGTACGGCATCAACGAGCTGGGGTTGGTGTACGCGGTTTCCGCGGTGCGGCTCGATGGGACGACCACCTACATCGCCGTCGGCGACGAAAACTCCTGCCAGTGGGAGGAAGCGCCCGACACCTATCACGGCAAGTTTTGCTGGGGCAACCCGGACGCCGGGCGCCCGGAGCGAGGGGAAACCGCCTACCGGGCGATCAGTGTCGGCTACCTGCACAGCTGCGCGGTCACCATGGACAACAAAATCCGCTGTTGGGGCTACAGTCAGTATCCGGGCGGAGGCGGGCCGAAACCCGACCTGGACCGTGATCTGGACGACCCTCCTGAAGGGGATTTCCTGGATGTCGCCGCCGGCAACTATCATACCTGCGGATTGAAAACCGACAATTCAGTCGTCTGCTGGGGGAGCAGCCACCGCGGGCAGGCAACGTCGCCGGGGGGACGGTTTACTGCCATCAGCGCAGGCAAAAATCACACCTGCGGATTGCGCCCTGGAGGGGAAGCCGTGTGCTGGGGCGAGCTGAACTACCATGGCGTTCGCAGTGGGCCTCCCGGTGGGGAATTTGTTGCCATCGCTTCTGGCGACGACTCCGCCTGCGGCATCCGGAGCGATGGAGAAGTCGAATGTTGGGGCGGCTCCATGCCGTCTCCAACGGGCAGCTTCATCTCCTTCGAGGTCGGACCCCACGACGGCTGCGGGGTCACGGCAGATTCGGTGGTGTCGTGTCAGTCATGGAGCGGGTATCAATCCCTCCGGCCGGATCTGGGTCCGCTGACGGCGCTGTCCATGGGCAGCCACCAACGGTGTGGAATACGACCCGACGGTTCCCTACTGTGCTGGGGAGGGAACACCATCCAGGAAACACCGCCGGGCGGCAGGTTCACTCGGGTCAGCGCCGGAGTTGAACGCACTTGCGCAGTGCGGACCGACGGGACCGCGGTCTGCTGGGGGAGGACCGCGGAAGACCACGTCGGTCGTGTCCACCCACCAAGCACCGACCCTCCGCATCCTGGGTACTTTGCCCGCCTCACGGAATGGACCGAACTGGGCATGGTCCCGTTGCCGTCGGACGGCCCAACTCCGACCTCGCCCCGGTTCATGAACCGGGGAGCCGAGCCGGAAGGGGCGTCCTGCGGACGGTTGTGCTCAGGGGAATTCTGGGAGCAGGGCGAGTTCACCCCCGAAACCGTCCGAGCCGAATTGGACCTGGGAGCCGACCTGTCGGCGACTGGTGATGAGGGCCTCAGTGCCCTGCACTGGGCAATTGAAAGGGGCGCCCAAAAGGAAATCATTGCTCTGTTGCTGCACCGCGGTGGGGACCCGAACCTGGTCGATCCCGCCGGCGGCACTCCGCTGCATTATGCGGTCAGGGACAACGCCGACCGCGAGGTCATTGACCTGATGCTGGAGCACGATGCTGACGTCGAAGCCAGGAACGCCTCCAACACGCCCGCGCTCACGTTGGCGGTGGGTGCTGGAAACGACCATAGTGTGATCGAGGCGCTGCTGGCCCGAGGGGCCGACCCTAACCCCGGGAAAAACCTGTACGGAGACACGCCCCTTTCCATGGCGGTCCAAAACTCCGCCTATGACGGCAATCCTGACGTCGTAAGGCTCTTGCTTGAGAGCGGAGCTGATGCCGCCGAGAGGTACGGCGACAATGGCGTGACCCTCCTGCACCTCTACTACTACCGTTTGTTCGAAGGCAGTTCGTCGAGCGGCGATTCGGCGGCGAGTCCGGAAATTGTGGGGCTCTTGCTGGTTCACGGATGCGACGCGTCCGTAACGCCGGACGACGACTGGATTGGCGGCTCCATTCTCCTCTGGGCCATGTTGTTGGGCACCCCCGAGCCCGAGGTCATCAGCCTGTTGCTGGACCACGGCGCCAGCTTGGACGCGACCGGACCAGGGGGATCCGCACCGCTGCACTTTGCCCCGTTCACCGGCAGTGCCGAGGTCGCCGCGGTTTTGCTCGAACATGGCGCGGACGTTTCTGCCCGGGATGATGACGGTGAAACCCCGCTCCACTACGCGATGCGCTCTGACGCGGTGGGCGTCGTTCGTCTTCTGCTGGAGCGCGGAGCCGGGGCCTCGGCCCAAAACCACGATGGGAATACTCCTCTTCACCTAATCGCACGTTGGTACGAACATGACACCGAGGCCCGAGCTGAAATCGTCGACCTGCTCATCGAGTACGGCGCCGACACCGACGCCGCCAATTCAGACGGAGACACGCCGTGCGACTTGATGGGCTCGGCAGAAAACGCAGGTGAATGGGAAGCGGCGCTCATGCGGGCCTGCTGATATGTTGCGGGGACTCGCGTTTTGCTAACGCCAATCATCATTGTTCAGGTCTGCCACGTGGGGGGACGTGACCTGGCTGCCTCGAGCGACGGCATCGATGACCACCCTCGTTTCCAATTCAATGCAGTGTTGCTTGTAGCGGCGGACGGGGATGTGGTTGGCTTTCTCGTCCTGGTTTCGCGCCCGGATGAGGATCTAGTCGATGGACAGGTCCGCGAAATGGCGGACGCGGCGTTCGAAAACGGGCGCAGGCGTTCGCGCCAGCCAAAAGGCGGAATTTGGCTGCTGCGTAAAACGCGGAGCTGCCGTATGACGTGCCGGCTTCGATAGCCGTGATGAGTGGGATGTCTGCGAGTGCGGAGCTGCCTCTTCGGCTTTGATGTGGGGCGTGTTTTCGTTGACGCCCTCCCGGCGGCGAACGGGTGTGGCTTGTGGAGCCTGCTGCGCCGTTGACCGCCGGGCGGGGTGGGTTGCGGCTACTTCGCCGCGGCCTTGAGCCTCTCAGTGACCTCGTCGATTTCGGCCTTGCCCAGGATCCTGAAGACGTTGATGCTGGGGTCCTCTGCGGCCACGCCTCTCACGGCCTGGCGACCGTTCTTCATCGTGACCAGTTCCATGGAGTCCTCGGCGATGTCGACCTTTCTCTTGAGTTTCACTGAGTAAGCTTGCAGGGGCCATTCCATAATCCTTGCTCCTTTGGTGTGTTGTGTCGGGGCGTTCTGCCCCGCGAGATTTTATCTGCCCGTGGCAGTTCTCCAGTTTAACGGTTTCTCTGCCTCGGCGGGGTCGTCCTGGGTGTGGGTCCCGATTGGCGGCTGCGTTGTTCGGACAAGATGCCGCTGATGCGGGTTGTGTGGACGCCGTGTTCTACGGCCGTTGCTGGAATCGTGAGTTCCAGGAGTTCGTCAACGCGTCGGCAGCCGTAGCCGGCCGTGGGCGGTACTCCTGGTTGATCGGACGAACGGCAGGGTTTGCAAAGGTCAACGGTAGTTTGCTAAATGGTTGGGTGCGCCTGTTCGCCCGGCGTGGCGGCCCTACGCGGTAGCGACATGGTGGCCGTCCAGCAGCGCTTGCCCGTGGAACGAGAGCAGCTTGCCGGCCGCCTCCACGGACGACGCGGCGGTCTTCTCGAGCCGCTCGGGGTCGGTGCCGTCCAAGGTGAGCGCGAGGACCTCTAGGTCGATCCGCTCCATGAACGGCTCCGCTGCCATCTCTCCGTGGGCGGTCAGCATCTTGACCTCACGCCAAACGTCGAGCGTGCGGCTGGTGAGTTCCCGGAGCTTGTCTGGATCGGGCTTGTCCTCCGGGTCGTCGGGCAGGGCTTCGGCCAGCGCGTGGGCCATGGCACGTACTTTCTCGACGCCGTGGATGGCGCCGCAGACTTCGTGGCCGAGGACATCCGACATCTCGGCCGCACGGTAGTTGTGTACGTCGTTGGTTTCGATGGTTGCTGTGCTCAAGTTTTTGTTCTCCTTGCGAGTGTTGGTTTGGTTGAATTGCGCGTTGACCTTTGCATTCGCTTTGGCGCCATCCGGTTTGACGACGACAGTGACTGCGTGGCGCCAGTGTAGATGGCGTTTTGACTGGTTCCTTGATGGTGGAAGCCGGTGGTTCTGGATCCGTCCTGGGGAGGTTTGAGCCGCGACGTGGGACGGTAGAACTGGATTTCCATTTGGGCTCAGCGTAATTGTCGGGGTGGCGCGGTGTCTGCCGGGCGTCGGTGAAAGTGTAGAAAGCCGCCCGGTTGGGCGGCGTTGGGAGCTTGCCGGGGGATCGGAGCCGGTCCGTGGAAATTGTCTGTGTCCACACTGGCGACCATCGAAGTAGCCGAATACCGGAGTTGCCGTCACCTGGTACTGGACACCACGTGGGCCGCCAGGTCACAAAGGCGGTCGTTGTGGTCAGCGACTGCGCAGCACGCCGTCAGCGATGTTGTCCTGCTCGGGGCAGACGCAATTGCTTTGCCAAACGCTGCCAGAATGCCCCAGTTTCCGCCGGAAACGGTCCCCGGGCGCGTTTTCGCGGGCTTGAAGCGAAATGCCTACCGACGTGAAAATCGGCGCCCGGTGGCGTCGTTCGGGTGAAAGGCGAACCGGTTCTGCTCAATGCTGCGCGCCAGCTGGGGACGGGATTTACTGGCAGTTTCCCGTTCTATTGGTTGATCTTCGGCTTGACGGTGGTCGTCGACGCTGCGCAGGCTCGGCCACGTGGTCATCAGCAGTTTGGGCGGTGGGTGCGGGGGACGCCGTGGAGCTGCAGGTGCTGCTGGTCCAGCAGCTGCGCGATGCGCTGCCGGCTGATGCCGTGCTCTCTCGCCGCCTGGGCGGGGGTCAGTTCGCGCCGGACGACGACGCGGTCGTAGATTTCGCGGTCGCGTGCCTGGTTGGGCCGTTGGCGGGGTCCAGCGTGTCATCGCCTGCGTCGGCAGAGCGGCGCTTCCCACGGGTGCTGTTCCGGAAATCCGGCGGACAGGTACCGTTCACTGTATTGCTTTGTTCTGATGGATTTCGTCGTCCTGGCCTCGGGTCGGATTGCCACCAAGTTGTCGTCGGGCTAGATTCGGGTGGGCGGCAAAACCCCCGTAGAGTTCAGCCGACAGAATACTTGTGCTCTTCCCCCCGGGCTTGGGACTCGTTAGAGGCTGCAAGAAAAAGTCGCTGGCATCATGACGACCTCGCGCGTACCCAGTTTGACATCGCGAGAATGGTAATGACGTGGCGTTCTTGCTGCTTGCGCGGCGACTTGTGTGCGAACGGGATGCCCACGCCATGTTGGTAATGGCATTTTGAACGAAAGTCTTTGTGCATGAGCTTGGGCGTGGACTTGAACTGAGCAACTGAAATTTGCTATTCCTCGCCGGCGCCTGATCCCGCATTAATCGCTAATCCTGCGTTAGGAGAAATTGATGAAACCCGTCGTTGCAATCATCGTCATGCTCATCTGTTGTATCGTCGCGTTCACAGGCGAGCAGAGCGTGGCCCAAGCCCAGGTTGCTTTTCCTGCTCCCAATTCCGTGGCTGCGGCGAATGCCGGGAATCCTGGTGAGGTTCGTGTGTCGCGGGATGCGGTTCCAGAAGTTGCTTTTCAGCGCGTCTTTGGGAAGGACGGCCGCGGCGGCGACCGGGTTGGGTCGCCGGCGACAGAACGGGAGTTTCTAACGGCGCTCCGGGAGGAACCGACCTGTCCAATGCCGGAGAGGACGGCAGCGCCGCGGACCAAGGCCACCGTTGTCGGCGACTACGATGCGGACGACGACGGCTTGATTGAAGTGTCAACCTTGGCCCAATTGGACGCAATGCGGTACGACAGATCTGGATCCAGCAAGGGTTCGCCGCCTCGTGAAGAAGACATTGAAAGCTACTATGCAGCCTTTCCTGACGCGTTGGCGGGCATGGGTTGTCCCGAAGCGGGCTGCACCGGCTACGAACTGGTCATGGACCTTGATTTTGACACCAACGGGAACGGCGAGGCGGACGCCGGCGATGCTTACTGGAATGACGGCGGGGGCTGGTTGCCAATGGGTTACAGTGGGGAATTTGATGGTGGCGGCCGTACCATCGCCAATCTTTACATTCGCCGCGTCGGTTGGGACCCGGCCGCCGGAGGCGGGGTGGTCGGATTGTTCGGCCTCGCCCGGAATGCGCATATCAGAGATGTGGCGCTAACCTCGGTCGATATTGTTGGCCATTCGCGCGTGGGAGCTCTGGTCGGCAGCGTGAGCGATGACAGTTTCATCAACATCACGGACAGTTGCGCTTCAGGCACGGTGATGGGCGACGGGTCTGGGGTCGGCGGCTTGGTCGGTTCCATATCCGGGTCCGATTCCAGCATCAGTGGGAGCCGCTTTGCGGGCACGGTTTCCGGCAAGGGGAGCGACGTCGGCGGTCTGGTCGGTGAAATCTCCCGCACCACCCCCAATCCCAACGTCCACTCCAGCATCAGTGGGAGCAATTTCGCGGGCGCCGTATCGGGCAGTTGGCATTGCGTTGGCGGCCTGGTTGGTTCCATCGAAAGCTCCGCCACCGACATCATCGACAGCTATGCGATTGGCGGCGTATCGAGTCAGTACAATGTCGGCGGTCTGGTCGGTCGCATCAGCAGCTCCAACTTCAGCATCAGCAAGAGTTACGCGAGAGGCGCGGTGTCCGGTAGCAGCGCTAGAAGCGCCAGAGTCGGCGGTTTGGTGGGCGAAGGCCTGGGTAAGATCAGCATCCGGGAAAGCTACGCATCGGGCACGGTTTCCGGCAAGGGCGATGGCGTCGGCGGTTTGCTCGGTGCCGGCTCTGATAATGTGAACATCAGCAAGAGCTACGCTCAGGGCGGCGTATCTGGAACCAGCAGTGTCGGCGGACTGGCCGGCGTCCTTTACGGATCCGTGTCCGGTCCCGGCGTCAACATCAATGATAGCTACGTCACGGCGGCGGTGATTGGCAGCAGCGGCAACGTTGGTGGCCTGGCCGGTTTCGTGTATGGTCATTTCAATGTCAGCGAAAGCCTGGCCACAAGCAACGTGGCGGGCGCGCACAGCGTCGGCGGATTGGTCGGTTCCGTTTGGGGAGATCCCGGCTCCACGATTGAGGGTAGCTACGCTACGGGGGCGGTGGTCGGCAGCGGCAATGACGTTGGTGGACTGGTTGGGTCCGTGTCCGAAGACGGCTATGGCTCCGACCCCAGCATCAGAGGGAGTTATGCAACCGGGAGGGTAACCGGCGGTGGCGACAATGTCGGTGGCTTGGCCGGTGCCGTCTACGGCAGCAGTCCGGCCCCGGCCATCATGGGGAGCTACGCGACCGGGATGGTCTCGGGCGCTTTCCTGGTTGGCGGCTTGGTGGGACGGACCGACCGAGGGATCTCGTACAGCTACGCCGTCGGGAGGGTGTCGGGCAGCGGCGCCGTTGGCGGTCTGGTTGGTGACGGTACCGGCACGGTTACTGACAGCTACTGGGACACCGTTACCAGCGGACAGTCCCAGAGCGATGGCGGGCAGGGCAAGACGACTGTCGAGCTGCAGTCTCCCACCGGATACTCTGGCATTTACGCCAACTGGAACGTCGATCTTGACGGCGACGGTGTGGAGGACGATCCTTGGGACTTCGGCACCCCATATGAATATCCGGTGTTGAAATACGGCAATCTCAAGCCGTTCCAACAGCCACGAGAAGCGGCAATCAGCAGAAACGGTGTTCTGTCCCCGGTCAGCCAACAGCTCGAAAACCCTCAAGAGCGCGTACTTTCCCGAATCAAGGCGCCCTCCCAACCGTCAATTGCAAGTGTGATGCACCAATCTCGTCGGAAACATGACGCGTCAGGCGAGCCCTTGGGTGCGCTGAGGGGCCGTGGAGTTCATATCGCGGAATCTGTCGTTGGCAACGAAACCAGCCGCCACCGCCGCAGGGACGACCGGTTCACGTCTATTCAGGCGATGCCGGAATTCCTGTTCAAAAACATGGACGGTGTCACGACGGCGTACGCCGTTACAGGTTGGGTTCCATCTGCCGGCCGGCCCTCAGAGCCGTCGATGCGGTGACCGCTGGACAGCGTCTAGCCCACCAACGCCGGTATCTTGGCTCTCACGTTCGCCCGAGCCGGCACATCTCTCCAGGTGAAGGTGATTGCCCAGGGTCACCGGCAGCAGCAGCCCAGCTTTGGTCACCAGACGGTGGTCGTTGAAGGCGGCTCGGATGCGGATGGGGGCGTTGCGTGGTGACAGCCGTTGGGTGCTCCTTGTTTCAGGGCGGTTTTCGTTGCTAAAACCATTATCCCCGGAGCCCGGACCGCTTGCTCATCACTTCATCACCCTGACACGCTCATCCTTTCAATGGACTGGGCCAGATTCCCTTTCGATCATCAGGTCCGATGATCATGTTGTCCATGTTAGTATGGGGCAGCGGGAATCCGAGTCTTATGAACCGTTTGAGAGCAGTCCTGCCATGGTTGTGAGAGCCACTAAAATTAATCCTGCGATGCTGAGGTGGGCCAGAGAACGAGCAGGTTACAGTGTAGATGAGGTTGCCCGGCGTCGGCGCGTATCATCTCATCGGATACTAAACTGGGAATCCGGCGAGCAGTTTCCGACGTGGCGTCAATTGGAAGGATTGGCCTACTGGGATTATCACCGCTCGCCCACCATGTTTTTTCGGGACAGTCCGCCCGACGAAAAATACTTGGACCAGGAGTTCGACCGTCTGCCGACAGCAACTTTGGACTGCCTTGAACCTGACACTAGGTACGCCGTCCGACAAGCGCGGATGAGGCAGGATGATTTGAGCATATTGCAGCCGGTTGACGCCGCAGCCCCAAGGTCTAATGCGGGGTTTTTGCGTTCGCAAGCTGAGTCTTTGACCAATCCGGAGTTGTTGGCATCTGCCATTGACGGCTATTTCCGTTCCACCCTCAATCGGCATGACAGGGAGTGGCCAAGCGTAGCAACGCGAACCGAGCCACCAACGGAACTGGAGCCTTCGGACGCGCTGAACTTCAGAGGCTCCGCGTTAGAAGATACCCGTTATCCAATCAACACCAAAAGTTGCGATACTCCTGGAGTGTGGGATTAGAAGCCCAATGACGGTTGGCACTACAACCACTCTTGGTGTCTGGTCAGGCCATAACGCCGGAAGATTCTCACCTCTAGCTTTGCAAAGCTGGTTACCCCCTGTCCCCGGTGTGTATTTGGTGGGATAATGATTATACGCTTATGCGCTTGGGCGGCGCTGTGAGCCGACCGTGACAAGGGCAAAATGAGAAACTCCGGGACTCGAACGAGTTATCGTGACCACTCCCGAAATACAGGCAAGGGCAAACATTGACCGGCTGCTGGAACAGGCAGGATGGGCGGTGCAGGATGTTGACGCCCTGAACGTACACGCCGCCTGTGGGGTTGCGGTCCGAGAGTTCCGTTTGCGGACGGGCCACGGGGTGGCCGACTATCTCCTCTACGTCGGAGGAAAGACGGCGGGAGTCGTGGAGGCAAAGCCGGTAGGCCGCACCCTCACCGGAGTGGAAGCTCAATCGGAGAAATACGGAACGGGCTTGCCGGACAATCTCCCGGCTTACGTTCGACCCCTTCCATTCCTATACGAGAGCACCGGCAGCGAAACCAGGTTCACCAACGGGCTTGATCCCCAGCCACGCAGCCGGAATATCTTCGCCTTTCACACGCCTGAGACGCTGGCGGCATGGTTGGGCGCCTCTGATTCAGGCACAAAATCGGGGGTGGTTGAACCGCAGCGGGTCTCAGACGCCGGCGGGACCGGTTATCGCATCGGGCAAAGTCTCCGACGTCAACTGACCCAATTGCCGGTACTGGACGATGCCAACCTCTGGACGGTACAGGCTCAAGCCATTCGGAACCTGGAGCAATCTCTTGCGGAAGCCCGACCGCGTTCGCTGGTGCAGATGGCCACCGGCAGCGGCAAGACCTTCATGGCCTGCAACCTGGTTTACCGGCTGATTCGTTACGCCGGGGCGAAACGCGTGCTCTTCCTGGTTGACCGAAGCAACCTGGGCCGGCAGACCCTCCGGGAGTTCCAGGGGTTCACGGTACCCGGCGACGGCCGCAAGTTCAGTGAACTCTACAATGTCCAGCTCCTTCAATCCAGCAGCGTCGATCCGGTTAGCAAGGTGTGCATCGCCACCATCCAGCGGGTCTACTCCATCCTCCGGGGGGAAGAACTGGACCCCGAAAAGGAGGAGGCATCCGGCTTTGACGCGACCGCAGCACGGCAGTCCCTCCAGACGGTGCAGTACAACCCGTCTTTTCCCATAGAGGAGTTCGACTTCATCATCACCGACGAATGCCACCGGTCGATCTACGATCTGTGGCGCCAGGTACTGGAGTACTTCGACGCCTTTCTCATCGGCCTGACCGCCACGCCTTCCAAGCAGACCATGGGGTTCTTTCACCAGAACCTGGTCATGGAGTACAACCACCGGCAAGCTGTGGCGGACGGCGTGAACGTTCCTTACAACGTTTACCGCATCGAAACCAAGATCACCGAGCAGGGTTCCAGCATCGAAGCTGGTATGAACGTGGACCGGCGAGACCGCCGCACCCGCAAGATGCGCTGGGAAGAACTGGAGGAGGAACTGCCCTACTCACCCGGTCAACTGGATCGAGACGTGGTAGCGGTGGACCAGATTCGCACCGTCATCCAGACCTTTCGGGACCGGGTGACCACCGAGATATTCCCCGGCCGGCAGCACGTTCCCAAGACCATCATCTTCGCCAAGGACGACAGCCACGCCGACGACATAGTGAACATAGTGCGAGAGGAGTTTGGCCGGGGCAACGACTTTTGCCGGAAGATCACCTACCGCACCACGGGGGCCAGGCCGGAGGACCTGATCCAGGAGTTCCGCAACAGCTTCAACCCGCGCGTCGTGGTCACCGTGGACATGATCGCCACGGGCACGGACATCAAGCCGGTGGAGGTGGTGTTCTTCATGCGCAACGTGCGCAGCCGGAACTTCTTCGAGCAGATGAAGGGGCGGGGCGTCCGTACCATATCCGCCACCGAATTCAACGCGGTGACGCCCGACGCGGACGCCAAGGACCGCTTTGTGATCGTGGACGCCGTGGGGGTAACCGAGGGCGAGCTTGGCGAGTCCTACTCTTTGGACCGGCATCCGTCGGTGCCGCTGGACAAGCTGCTGGACCTGGTGGCCATGGGAAACCGGGAGCCGGACACGCTGTCGTCGTTGGCCAGCCGTCTTGCCCGCTTGGATCGTCGCCTCTCGCCCGAAGACCGGCGGGCGGTGGAAGCCGTTGCCGGTGGCGCTGCGCTCAAAGACCTGGTGTCCGGCCTGCTGAACGCGACCGACCTCGACGCCGCCTTGGAAGCGGCAAGGCTGTCCACCGGGCAAACCGAACCGTCGGAGGAGGCCGTTGTTGAGGCTGAGCGGCAACTGCTGGAGGCGGCTGCTCGACCCTTTGCCGCGAACCTGGAGCTGCGGCAGCGGCTGATTGAGATTCACCGTGCCTACGAGCAGACCATCGACACGACATCGCAGGACACGGTTATCCGCGCCGAATTCTCCGGGGAAGATGCTGAAGTATTAACGCGGTCCTTTCGGGAATACATTGAAGAACACCGGGACGAAATCACCGCTCTCCAGGTCCTGTACCAGCGGCCCTACCGCCAGCGTCTGAGCCATGGCGACATCCGGGCGTTGGCCGAGGAGTTGCGAAGCCCTCCCCGCTCCTGGACACCGGCGACTTTGTGGGAAGCCTACCGGCGCTTGGAAGAATCCACGGTGAGAGGTTCCAGCCAAAGGGTGCTGGCCGACGTTGTGTCGCTGGTGCGCTACGCCATCGGCCACGACGAAGAGCTGGCTCCCTTCGCCGATGGGGTCAATGAACGCTTCCAAGGTTGGCTGGCCATGCAGGAGGTCGCCGGACGACACTTTACCGAAGAGCAGCAGCAGTGGCTGGCGGACATCAAGGACCACATAGCGGGCAACGTCAGCATTGAACCCAGCGACCTGCAGTACGCGCCCTTCGCCCAGCGGGGCGGCATCGGCAAGGCGTACGATCTGTTTGGCGATGAGTTGGCGGGACTCTTGGAAGAATTGAACATGACATTGGCGGGGTAACAAAGGACAGGGGATTCATCGGCAACGTCGAGAAAAGAGGATTTGAAATGCAGACCGTATCGGAAATCAAGCAGACTATCATGGCCTTGCCAGAAGCTGAATTCTCCCAACTGATGAAGTGGGTATGGGATCATGACTGGGAGCGGTGGGACCATCAGCTTCAAGAGGACGTTAAAGCTGGAAGGCTGGAGTTTCTCAAAGAGAAGGTTTTGGAAGCCAGAAAGCGGGGCGCCCTTTCCAATCCTGACACGGAGATAGTCTTCCGGGTAAAGGAGTCTCCCGATGGCGGCTACTCGGCCAGCGCCGTCGGGCACAGCATAATCACTCAGGGCGATGATTGGGATGAATTGATCTACATGATGCGGGACGCCGTGCTTTGCCACTTCGACGATGACGAAGCGCCCCAGGCGATTCGCGTCCATCTGGTCCAAAACGAGGTCATACCCGTGTGAGAATGCCCCGGAATCTATCCGGCGTGCAGATCGCAACGCTGTTGCGCCGGAGGTATGCTTACAATTTCGTCCGGCAGAGAGGCAGCCACATGAGACTGGCCTCTACCGTGATGGGTTATGAACATCATATTTCTGTTCCGCGTCATAACCCGGTGAGGGTTGGCACGTTGGACGAAATTCTTGGGCAAGTTTCTGAATATCTTGGGATTGGTCAAGACGAGTTGATGCAGGACTTGTTTGGCAGGTGACCGTTATAGCAGGATGGGAGGTCAAGCAAAGATGTTGGACCGTTGTCAAAAATGCGGACGCCGGTACTTGACTGTGCGATGCCAAAGGTGTGGTCAAGACCTTTGCGACCCTTGCTGGGATGCCCATGCCAATCATGGGTGCACTCGTGCCAGATTCCCCGCGACTAGATAATTCCCCAGCAGTTCGAATCGCCGAATGACGCCGCTTTTAGCAGGACTGGCTTATGCCGCCGAGGGTCCGAGAAGCAATCCGCATAATCGAAAGGGATGGCTGGTACCGTGTAAGGACACGGGGCAGTCATCGCCAATACCATCATCCTGAGAAACCGGGTACGGTGACCATTGCCGGCAACCTCGGAAGAGAGTTGGATACTCGGAGATGGTACAGCATTTTGCAGCAAGCAGGGCTGGACAGGAGGGATTATCAATGAAATACCTAGCGATAATTAGCAAAACCGGCAACGGCTATGCGGCGGACTTACCGGATCTGCCCGGTTGCATCGCCGCCGGAGAGACCTTCGAGGAAACCTGCCAGTTGATCCAGGAGGCCGCCAACTTCCATGTCGAAGGCATGATCGAGAACGGCGAAACCATCCCCGAACCGCTCAACGCCGCCGTGGAGGTGGAAGTGAACGCGCCAACCCTCGACCCGGCGCGGCAAGTTGCCGTTGAACGCGGTAGATGACTCAAATGAAGCTTCCAGAGGCTTGGGCAAATGCCAAACTCGGCCAGATTTTGCCTCTCAAATATGGCAAGGGCTTGGTTGAGAAGAACCGAATCCAGACCGGAGACATCCCTGTCTTCGGTTCGGCAGGTGTCCTTGGCTATCACAACCAAGCCTTGATTCAAGGGCCCGCCCTTATCGTAGGTCGGAAGGGCACCGTCGGAGCGGTTCACTATTCTTCAGGCCCATGTTGGCCGATAGACACCTCCTATTACGTTGAAACCTCTCCCAGCACGAATTTGGCTTTCTTCAGGTACATTCTCATGGCCACAGATTTGGCAGGGATGGATAGGTCAACCGCAATTCCTGGGTTAAACCGCAATGATTACAATGAAATAGAAATTTCCCTTCCGCCTCTACCCGAACAGCGCCGCATCGTAGCCGCCATCGAGACGCAGTTCACGCGGCTGGACGCGTCGATGGCGGCGCTGCGGCGGGCGCAGGCCAACCTGAAGCGCCACCGGGCCAGCGTCCTCAAGGATGCCTGCGAAGGCCGACTGGTCTCCACCGAGGCGGAGTTGGCCCGCTCAGAGGGCCGCGAGTACGAACCCGCCGCCGTGCTGTTGGCGCGCATATTGGCCCAGCGCCGGGCCCGCTGGGAGTCGCAGGAGAAGCGGCGCGGCAAGTACCGGGAACCCTCCGCCCCCGACACATCCGCCCTGCCGCAACTGCCGGAGGGGTGGGTATGGGCGAGTTTGGAAGCTATTTCAGAGGTTAAGGGAGGCGTTACCAAGGGGCAACGTTACACGAGCGAACAGATGCTCCGAGAAGTCCCGTACTTGAGGGTTGCAAACGTCCAGAGAGGCTTTTTGGACTTGGACCGAATCACCACCATCGAGACCTCAGAGGAGAACATAGAGCGGCTACGGCTAAATCCCGGAGACGTTCTATTCACTGAGGGCGGCGACAGAGACAAACTCGGCCGTGGCTGGGTTTGGAACGGCGAGATCGAAGAATGTATCCATCAGAATCATGTTTTCCGGGCTCGACCGCTCTCAAACAGCGTTATTCCTGAGTTCTTATCATGGTGGGGAAACTCGTTCGGCCAAGAATTCTTTTCGCGGTTCGGAAAGCAAACCACGAATCTGGCCTCAATTAACCTGACGGTTCTTTCGCAATTTCCCATCCCCCTTCCACCACTGGCCGAGCAGCGGCGCATCGTGGCGGAGGTGGAGCGACTATTGTCTGTGGCCCAGCAGGCGGAGGCCACGGTGGACGCCAGCCTGTCCCGGGCGGAGCGGCTGCGCCAGAGCATCCTCAAGCAGGCGTTCTCCGGTAGGCTGGTGCCCCAGGACCCCGACGACGAACCTGCGTCGGCGCTACTGGAGCGCATCCGGGCCGAGCGCGAGGCGGACTCGGTAGTTGAAAACCGGGAAAGAAAGCGAGAGGTCAAAATTCCGCACGAAACGAGGTTACTCAATGATTACCAGAGCCATGTCGCTTGAGAAACTAGAACAATTGCGGAAATCCAAGCCTGCGATATATGCGGCCATTGAGAGGATGTACCAGAGTGAGCAATATTCGAAACTTGAACGTCAACTCATACATGAATTGAGAAACCTCGGCAATTGGCAATTGGAGGCAGCTTGCAGTTGGTTTGAATACGACCTGATGCGGGCCCCACATGAGATCGCATACTTGGAACACGTCATTCTGAATTGGGACAGGATACCGCCAACCGAACGCCCTACCATGGATAAAGGGGCTTCCGAAAGCCGTCTCCACAGTCTGAAAGAGGAAATAGCCTGGAAGGAAAATGAGGTACAGAAGGCGCGAAGAGGTGGCTACCTCTGGTCAATTGTTCCACTGCTGGAATATTTCGCCTTACCGGAAGAGGAACGGACAGGAACGAGCTATTACCCACTGCTACCGTTCTTCATGAAGAAGGCATATGAGGTCATGCAAAATCCCAGAAAGCCAAAACCGAGTCTGATGGAGCGTCTCAAGAGGTTCAGAATAGGCATCTCTCCGAATGGGGGCGAGGCGGAGATAGAGATGCAGGACTCGCGAATTTCGGATGGTAGGTAGATAAGGGGTCAAAGAATATGGCAGAAGTGCCGAGCACCCAAAAGGATTGCCCCACTTGCGGGTCGTCAGCCTCTAGGCAGTTGCCGGACACCATTACTGCCGGAGGCAGGACACGGCGAGTATCTGCTTATGTTCGGGATGATTCTAGTCAGCGGCAAGGTCGCCAGACGGTCACGGCGAGGCGAATAGAGCAGGTATAGGATAACTGGCTGTTCCGGTGCATTACCGCATCAGGAGGTCAAGAGGGGCAGACGTATTGGGGGGAGATTAATTATAAGGGGAGGCCCCGTTTGATGAAAGTCATTGTCTCAATGGATGACGATACGATAGCCAATGCCTATCTTGACCGCAAGGCAACGAGGGACTGGCAGAGGAACCTCCGTGGACATTTCCGGAGGAATTGCAAAGACGGGAGTTTCGAGGAACAAATATGAGCCTGAGAACAAGATACAGCCGGGAAGACGACATTGTTTCCCTGTCCACGCTGGACTGTGGAAGCGAAGAGGGCAGCTATGAGGTTGAAAGCGACTGCTGGACCATTTTAGACGTGGCATTTGACAACAAGCGCAAACCCGTCACTCTGGAGCTTATGTTTGTCAGCAGGCTGATGCCACTGACAGCGAATAATGGCTATTGCTCCGATACCGATACCCTTGTCATTGGGAAAGGGCAGATCACGGCCACCTTGGTTGAAGCGAACGACGACCTGTCCGCTTACTGGTGTCCGGATGAAGACTACCCGGACGATCTGAGCTTAGTAGCTGTATCCCTACAGAATGCCTCGAAGCACCTGACTCCGGTGTTGGCCAAGCTCACATGAAGAAAACCCTTGGAACAGCACGCTGACTCATGGAACAGGACATCCCTTTTGGTGCTAAGCCATAGCAAGAGAGTAACGCAATGACGACCTCGGTGGACATCGGGCAGAAGCTCTGGAACTACTGCAACATCCTGCGTGATGCCGGGCTGTCCTACGGCGACTACCTGGAGCAGCTCACCTACCTCATCTTCCTGAAGATGATGGACGAGCGCAGCCGCCCGCCCTACACCCTGCTGCCGGACTACCAGCCTCCGCCCATTCCCGAAGGCTGCCGCTGGCCGGACCTCCTGGCCCTTGAAGGCGCCGAGTTGGAGTCCCACTACCGACGCACCTTGGAGACGCTGGGCGGCCAGTCCGGGACCCTGGGCGTCATCTTCCGCAAGGCTCAGAACCGGATCCAGGAACCGGCCATGCTGACCCGGCTGGTGCGGGAGCTGATCGACAGCGAGAACTGGCTGTCAATTGACGCCGACGTGAAAGGCGACGCGTACGAGTCGCTGCTGGAACGCAACGCCCAGGACGTGAAGACCGGCGCCGGGCAGTACTTCACGCCGCGCCCGCTGATTCAGGCCATCGTGGACGTGATGCGCCCAGGCCCCGACGACACCGTCTGCGACCCGGCCTGCGGCACCGGCGGCTTCCTGCTGTCGGCCCACGACTACATCGTCGCCCAGAATCGGTCCATGGACCGGGAGCAGCGGGAGCGGTTGCAGCGAGACGCCCTGTTCGGTTGGGAGATCGTGGATAGCGCCGCGCGCCTCTGCGCCATGAACCTGTACCTCCACGGCATCGGCGGCGACGAGACGACCATCACCGTGGACGACAGCCTGCGGACCCATCCGGGCGTCAACTACGACCTGGTGCTGACCAACCCGCCCTTCGGCCGCAAGTCGTCCCTGACCTTCGTCAACAGCGAAGGTGAAACGAAGTCGGAGACACTGACGGTGGAGCGTTCGGACTTCTGGGCCACCACCAGCAACAAGCAATTGAACTTCCTCCAGCACGTGCGCACGTTGTTGAAGAACACAGGGCGGGCGGCCATCGTGGTGCCGGACAACGTGCTGTTCGAGGGCGCCGCCGGGGAGACAGTGCGGCAGCACCTGCTGGCCGAGTGCGACGTTCATACCCTGCTGCGGCTGCCCACCGGCATCTTCTACGCCCAAGGCGTCAAGGCCAACGTCCTGTTCTTCGACCGGAGGCCGGCCAGCGAGACGCCGTGGACGAAAGAACTCTGGATCTACGACCTGCGCACCAACCGCCGCTTCACCCTGAAGGCGAACCCCTTGACCCGCGCCGACCTGGACGACTTCGTGGCCTGCTACAGTCCGGAGAGCCGCGTCCGGCGAGAGGAGACGGAACGCTTCCGCAAGTTCACCTACGACGAGCTGGTCAAGCGCGACAAGACCAACCTGGACATATTCTGGCTCCGGGACGAGAGCATGGAAGACACCGACGACCTGCCTCCGCCCGATGTCATCGCCAATGAAATCCTGGAGGACCTTCGCGCCGCCGTGGGGCAACTGGAGGAGATTGCCGGAGACTTGGAATTGCCGGACCTTGGACGCCAAATCGACTGATATTGGCCGGTCGTTACGAGTGGGTTGTGAATGGACGTGCAAGGCATGAAACAGTCTGAAGACTTCGCCATCCGCAACTGACGAGGGATTATAGGCCGACACACCAAATGGGTTTGCCGCATTCGGCATTGAGACGAGAATAACTCGGCGTCCGGGGGACGTTGTTCTATTCGCGGGTTGTGTATTGCTTTTCCGCTCTCTCGCAACGGGCATGGAACCGGTAACGCCCGTGGTGTATCTTTCAGGACAGTATGGAACGGAGCCACACCAAACTTGAGCGGCACAATTGTGCTGGACCGTCCGGCAGCGCCGTCAATGCCTTGGCGCGTTGCCTGTCGCTTGACTTGGAAGTGGGCAAGGCGGACAAGCGGATTCACGCCCTGGCCGGCGTGAGGCCCGATACGGGTCACAGCATAACCGTCCCTCGAGTGGGTCCCGACCTCGGCCGGGCGTTGGGCAGACTGGACGAACTGGCCGACGGCGCGGACTTCCTGTTGGGACACAACCTGATCGACTTCGACCTCCCCCACCTGCGGGCCGCTGAACCGGGCCTCCGACTGCTTGAGCTGCCGGCGGTGGACACGCTGAGGCTGAACCCGCTGGCCTTCCCCCGCAACCCCTATCACTACCTGGTGAAGCATTACCAGGATGGTTCGTTGAGGAGGGGACGCCTGAACGACCCGGAACTGGACGCCCGGTTGGTGCTGGAGGTATTCGACGACCAGCAAAAGGCGTTCAGAGAGACGAAACCGGACCTGCTTGCGGCCTGGCACTGGTTGACCAGTTGCAACGGCGGCATCGGGTTCGACAGGTTCTTCACCCACCTGAGAGGGGTTTCGCGGCCGTCTGATCAAGAGGCAGTCGGGGTGGTCGAACGCGGTCTTGCGGGGTCGTCGTGCCGGACGCAGAGTATGGCGGCAGTGGAAGACGCAGAGCGGCATCCATGGGAACTGGCATACACCCTAGCGTGGTTGTCGGTTGCCGGTAGCAATTCCGTCATGCCTCCCTGGGTGCGGCACCAGTTTCCGGAGGCTGGGCGGCTGGTGCAGCGGCTGCGCGACAAAGCCTGCACCAGTCCCGGCTGCCAATGGTGCCGGGATAGGCACGACTCCCACCGGGAATTGGACCGGTGGTTCGGCTTCAGCGAATTCAGGCCCATGCCCACCGATGAGGACGGACGGCCATTGCAGCAGACGATAGTCGAGGCTGCCATGGGCGGCGAGCACGTACTCGGCATCCTGCCCACCGGGGCCGGAAAGTCTTTGTGCTACCAATTGCCCGCCCTGTCCCGCTATGACAAGACCGGGGCGCTGACGGTGGTGATTTCACCCCTGGTAGCCCTGATGGCCGACCAGGTCGCCGGTCTGGAGGCTCGCGGCATAAGTTCCTGCGTCACCGTCAACGGTATGTTGTCCATGCCGGAAAGGACGAACGCGCTGGAGCGGGTGCGTCTGGGTGACGCCGGCATCCTCATCATCTCCCCGGAGCAACTGCGCAGCGTGTCCCTGCGACGGGTGCTGGATCAACGGGAGGTCGGCTGCTGGGTGCTGGACGAGGCCCACTGCCTGTCCAAGTGGGGCCACGACTTCCGGCCCGACTACCGCTACGTGGGACGTTTCATACGGGAGAAAGCCAAGGATGAGCCCGTGCCGCCAGTGCTGTGCCTCACTGCCACCGCCAAGCCCGACGTGAAGTCCGAGATCGTCGAGTATTTCCGGGAAGAGCTGGGCATCGAGCTCTGCGTGTTCGACGGTGGGGCGCAGCGCACCAACCTGGAATTCGTGGTGGTGCCGACCCGGGGCTCAGCCAAATTCGACGACATATACCAGTTGCTGGAGGAGGACCTGCCTGAACCCGTGACCGGGGAAGCCATCATATATTGCGCCACCCGCAGACATAGCGAAGAGGTAGCACAGTTCCTCCAGGAGAAGGGCGTGGCGGCTGACTACTTCCACGCGGGCCTGCCGCCGGAGACCAAGAAGAACGTCCAGGAGAGCTTCATAAGGGGCGGTCTAAAGGCCATCGCCGCCACCAACGCCTTCGGAATGGGCATTGACAAGCCCGACGTTCGCTTGGTGATCCACGCCGACGTCCCCGGGTCATTGGAAAACTACCTGCAGGAAGCGGGACGGGCCGGACGCGACCAGCGGGCGGCGCGGTGCGTGCTGCTGTACGCCCAGGACGACGTGGAACGGCAATTCGGCATGTCAGCCCGATCCCGGTTGAGCCGGAGAGAGATCCACGGGGTGCTGAGGGCTTTGCGGAACCTGGACCGCAAGAAGCGATTGAATGGTGAGATAGTGGCCACCGCCGGCGAGATCCTTCGGGAGGACGAGGAGGGCGCGTTCGAACGTGACTCCGCCACCGACGACACCCGGGTCAGGACTGCGGTGGCGTGGCTTGAGGAAGCGGTGTTGCTCACCAGGGAGGAGAACCGCGTGCAGGTTTTCCCGTCGTCGTTACGGGTCGCCAACCGGGAGGATGCCGCAGCGCGGCTGGCACGGGCCGGCGTCGCGCGTGCTTACCGAGAGCAACTGTTGACCATCTGCGAGGGGCTGTTCGAGGCTGACCCGGATGATGGTATCACCACCGACGAACTGATGGCGGCGTCCGGCCTCACCCCGGAAGGAGTGCGGAAGGCTCTCCACGACCTGGAGGGATTGGGAATCGCCAGCAACGACACGGCGATCACTGCATTTGTCCACGCGGGTGTTGAACGCGGTTCCCGGCAGCGTTACCAGCAAGCCGCAGACCTGGAGCTGGGCGTCATCAATCTCATGCGCGAGAGGGCGCCGGACCAGGAGAAGGGTGAGGCGTTCCCACTGCATCTTCGGAGCGCGACCCAGGAACTCACCGATGCGGGACATTCCCATGCGCTGCCTGAATTGGTGCGGGGGATAGTGCGCAGCATAGCCGCCGACGGTCGGGGTGAGGGCGGTGGCGGGGGTAGTCTGGGGATACGAGGACGAGACCGGGACACGGTGCAGGTGACGCTACAACGGGACTGGGGATCGTTGACGAAAACTGCGGACCTGCGCCGTACGGCGGCTGGGTTGCTCCTGGACCACTTGATTTCCACCCTACCCCGTGGCGTGCGAGGCACCGACCTGTTGGCCGAGACTACCATGGGCAACCTGCTTTCGGCGGTGAGGTCGGACCTGGTGCTGAGCGGTCAAATCAGGCATCCCGAGCGTTTGATGGACCGGGCCCTGCTGTGGCTGCACGAACAGGAGGTAATTCGCCTGAACAAGGGCCTGGCGGTATTTCGGCCGGCAATGACCATCAACCTGACCCCGGAACGCCGCGGGTTCACCCAGGCTGACTTCGCCTCACTCCAACTTCACTACGATGAACAGGTGAGACAGATACACGTGATGGCGGAATACGCACAGCATGGCCTGCGTCCGGCCGCGGACCATCTCAGTCTTGCCATGGATTATTTCAGCCTGTCCGAGGCGGAGTTCCTGGAACTCTGGTTGCCGGACCGGGACCATGAGCTGGCCAGGCAGACCACGCCCGGCTCATGGCGCGCCGTCGTTGAGAGCCTGAACAATCCGGCGCAAAGGCGCATCGTGGCCGATGACCGGGAGCAGACCAACGTGTTGGTGCTGGCGGGGCCCGGGTCGGGCAAGACCCGGGTGCTGGTGCACCGAATCGCCTACCTGATCAGGGTGCGAAGGGAGAACCCCCGTGGAATCCTAGCCCTGGCTTACAACCGCCACTCCGCCGTGGAAATCAGGCGCCGCCTGACCGACCTGATCGGCGACGACGCACGGGGTGTTACGGTGCTCACCTGTCATGCGCTGGCCATGAGTCTGGTGGGCGCCAGCTTCGCCGGTAGGGCGAACCGCCTGGATCAGGAAGACTTCAGCGAGGTCATGCGAGAGGCAGTCGCGTTGCTGCGGGGACGCGGGTTGCCACCTGAAGAGGTGGACGAACATCGGGAGCGGTTGTTGGCCGGTTTTCGCTGGATACTGGTTGACGAGTATCAGGACATCGGGCCGGAGCAGTACGAGCTCATTTCGGCCCTGGCTGGACGGACTCTGTCGGAGCCTGACGAAAGGCTTGGCCTCTTCGCCGTTGGAGACGACGACCAGAACATCTACGCCTTCAACGGTTCGTCCACGGAATTCATCCGCCGGTTCGAGGCCGACTACGGAGCCAGGCCCTCTTACCTGACCGAAAATTACCGGTCCACGGCGAATATCATCGCGGCCGCCAATGTGGTGATCGAGCCCGCGAGGTTGCGGATGAAAGCAGGCCATCCCATAGCCGTCAACCGATCCAGGGGTCAGGACCCGCCGGGAGGCGACTGGAGCCTGACTGACCCGGTGGCGCAGGGGAAAGTACAAATACTGCCGGCGGGAGTCGAATCCATATCGCAGGCACAGGCGGCCGTTGCCGAGCTGAAACGAATGTCCGAACGCGTTGCTGACTGGAATTGGTCGACCTGCGCCGTGGTGGCGCGAGACTGGAGTTTTCTGGACCCGGTGCGGAGCCTGTGCGAGCTGGAAGGGATTCCGGTACAAATAGCCAACGAGGAGTTCGCGGGCGTGTGGCACCTGCGGGAAACGCGGGCGCTCGTGAACTGGTTACGAGGGCGCGACTCCCGCGTGGTTGACGCCTTCGAAATCGAAACCTGGCTGGCAGGCCAAGCCCCAAACCCCTGGGTCGAGTTGCTGCACGAGGCCGTCTCTGAGTACGCCCTGGAAACCGGCGGTTCGGAAACACCCCGGGACAACTTCATAGAATGGCTGGCCGAGTGGGGGCGGGAGGTTCGGCGCCGCCAGCGGGGATTGCTGTTGCTGACTGGCCACCGGGCCAAAGGGCTGGAGTTTGACCATGTGGTGGTGCTCGACGGGAGTTGGGATCGTATTGGGAAGGAGGAGGACGCGGACGCGCCGCGACGTCTCTACTACGTGGCCATGACCCGCGCCAGGCAGACGCTAACGCTGATGCGATTTCCCGGGCCGCACCCTTTTCAGGACTCCTTGGCCAATACGTCATCGGCGTTATTGAGGCGCGATGCTCCGTCATTCCCTCTGCCTGGTAAAGAACTGTCCAGGCGCTTCCAGCGACTGAACCTCCGGGACGTCTTCCTCAGCTTTGCCGGATATCGCGATCCCGGCCACCCGGTACACGGGGCCATCGCTGCTCTCGTGCCCGGGTCCTCCCTACAAGTGTGTGTCAACGGGGACCGATGGAGCCTGAAAGACGCCAACGGATTAACGGTCGGTCAATTGGCACGGCAATTCGAAGCCCCAAATGGGTTTCGGTGTGATTTTGCAAAGGTCTCAGCAATCATTGAGTGGGACCGGCTGAAATCAGAGACGGAATTCAGGTCCGGTCTCCGTAGGGATACTTGGGAAGTGGTGATACCGGAGCTTGTATTTGAGCCATGCCAATAGGTGAAGTGACCGAGCGAGAATGTTCGATTATCGGGACGACGTTGAATGGACAAGATGAAAGGGAGTCTGAGAATGCAGGCGAACGACGCGATTACCGTGGTCCTGAAGCTGACGCGGGAGACCAAGAACACCTACCGTTACGACGCGGCGGACGAAGACGCGCCGGTGGGCAACATCTACATCCAGAAGAAGGCGATGCCCGGGAGCGCCCCGCCGGAGTTGGAGCTTCAGTTGAGGGACAAGAATCCCTGATGCCGCTTGGCTTTCGGCAACGACGACGCAGAGCAACCAAGCTGTTTTCAGAGAGGGCGAAGGAATGCCAGGAAAGCGCTTCAGCTACGGACGAAGGGTCAACGCCTTTCCCAAAGACTTTCGGGAGCGCCTGAAGCGGTTCAAGGCGGAGTCCGGGCTATCCTGGGCCGAAATCAGCCGGCGCCTGGGAATTCATCCTGAAACCGTGCGGCGGTGGAAGGAAGGGCATGCCAGGCCCAACGCGGAGCACATGCTGGCCCTATGCCGGTTGGCCGACGACCTGGGGCTGGGCCGTCTGTTCCGAGTCTGAGCCGGTCAGGACTGCAACGCAAAAAGGGTTCCACAAGTGGCCGCCCTGTGTTCCGGTCCACGCAAGTCGGCAAGGCCCCGAACGCTGTCAAACTCCGCAGGTCGGCGACCAGCGAAGCAGGTTGCCTTCTGGCGGCTCCGGCCAATTTGCCGGCAGCGGCGTGTCGACAGATAGTTTGCTGACAGCCGGGGATTGCGTTTCAGCAAGGGAATCCCCATCATTGACATACATTCAGCGCCAATGCCTTTAGGGCAGCGTGTATGACCCGGCTGGCCGCAGACAACAAGGAGTTGTGGCGAACCGGCCAGGTGGAAAAGGAGCGACACCTTGACCGATGAACAAGAGGAACTGGACCCCGGCGAATTCCGCCGGATGATGGCGGGCGTGGACCGGGAGGGCATGCTGCGGATGGTGGCGAGCCTGAGCCGGGACATCGAGGCGAACCCCCAGGATGCCAGGTCCCTCTCCGCCCGGGGGTGGCTTTACGGTGAGTTGGGCGACTTCCGCCGGACGGTGGAGGACAACGGCCGGGTCATAGAATTGGACCCGGGAGACGTCAGCGCCTACCTGAACCGGGCCCACGCCCACTCCGAACTGGAGGAATACCGGGCCGCCATCGAGGATTATGACGCGGCCATCCGGCTGGCGCCCGGCGATGCGGCGGCCCACTACTGCCGGGGCGCGTGTTACGCCGAGCTGGGCAACCTGGGCGGAGCGGTGAGCGACTTCGACGTGGCCATCCTGCTGGACCCGCATGACCCCGCCCCCTACTACAACCGGGGACTGACCTACGGCGAACTGGGCAACCATCTCCAGGCTGTAGAGGACCTGGGCCGGGCCATCGAGTTGGAGCCGGGCCTACCCGAGGCCCACTACTTCCGGGGGATTGCCTACCGCGACCTGGGAGAGACCGAGCAGGCCATCCTGGACTTCGACGCGGCCCTGGAGTTGGAGGAGAACTACGGGCTGGCCCTCTACGCCCGGGGCATCAGCAAGCTCAACCTGGAAAGGTTCGAGGAATCGCTGATCGACTTTGACTGCGCGCTCGGCCTGAACTCGGACGACGCCGGGCCGCTGCGGGGCCGGGGCGTCGCCCTGGGCAGCCTGGGGCGCTACGACGAGGCCATGGAGGCGCTGGACCGCTCCCTGGAATTGGAGCCGGACAGCGCAGATACACTCGCGGCCAGGGGCGTGAACCACGCCAGCCTGGAGGAGTACGAACTGGCCATTGAGGACTACACGAAGGTAATCTCCCTGGAGCCCGATGATGTACGGACGCTGTACAGCCGCGGCACGTCACTGATGCGGCTGGGCCGGCACGAGGAGGCCATCAGGGATTTCGACGCCATCATTGAATTGGACCCGAACAGCGCGGGAGCATACCTGGCCAGGGGCTTTGCCCATGCGGAAGTGGGAGATTACCGGGATGCCATCAGGGACTGCGACCGGCTGGTGGAGCTATCGCCGGAGGACCCTGCGGCGTACCACGCCCGGGGATACGCCTACGCGGAGATGGGGGCGCGACATCTGGCGGTGGAGGACTTCGGGAAGGCGGTGGCGCTGAATCCAGAAGACATTTACTCTCGACGCAACCGGACGACCCTGTACCGGGAGATGGGCCAGCCGGAGAAGGCGGTGCTTGACTACGAGGAGGTTATCCGCCTATGTCCGGGAGACTCTTGGGCTATCCAGGAACGACAGCGGGCGGTGGAGGAGGCGGAGGGACGCTGAACCGGGAGCGATGAGGATAAACCTGCGCTGGCGCTCCCGGCTTGGAAACAGAGGAAAGCCGTCGCCAACTCAGCGACGGCTTTTTCTTTCGCCTGCTGAAGAGCCGAGAGCCGCCCGCGAATCTGGCTCCGGGGGCAGCTAATCCGCGTCCCGTGCCGGTTGCTTGAGCAGAACGGAGCAGCCACGTTCGTCCACGACGTGGTTCACGGAGACCCGCCCGCGGCTGTCGTAGCCCGTGGTGTAGGCGAATTCCACCTCGGCGCCCCATGGCACCCTGCCGCCGACGCGGATGGTGCCGTCGCCGGGCTTGCCGCCACTCCGTGGCCCGCCGGCGCCGCGTATCACCATCCCGTTGCGCCCGCCCTTCTTCCAGGCCATGACCTTCAGTTCCACCGGGGCCACCAGTTCCGCTGGTGAGGGCGCGAACAGCACGCCGTGCAGCCGTTGCAGCAGGTCTCCCGATGGCGTACGCTTGCCGTTCATCACCTGGGAGAGCATCCCGATGCTGATGCCCGCCCGCCGCGCCGTCTCGTTCTGACTCCAGCCGTGGGCGTCCATGCGCTCCCACAGGGCGTTGGGGTCAACAACGGGGCACTGAGCGGCCTCCGCCTTCACCGGAGCCTCCAGGACGGACTCCATCCGGGACTGGGCGGCAGGGCTGAGATTGCGCTGGCCTCTGCTGACCTGCACTACATAGCCATAGGTCAGGCCCGTGCGGTCCGCCACCTGACGCAGCGTCATTCCCTTTTCTCTGGCCCGCTCCCGGAGGTAGGTACTTTCACCGCCCTTCACCACGCCGCCCTGGCGGTGGACGACGCCCTGGGGAGGGACCTCGCCCAGGACGGCCTCGATCCTGGAGCGCATGTACGGGGTGAGGTTCTTCTTGCCCCGGGCGACCTGGGACAGGTGGGAGGGACCGACGCCCATGAGGGAGGCCAGTTCCTTGACGTTGAGGCCGCGCTTCCTGGCGGCGACGGTCAGATGGGACTCGGCCCGGCCGGTGGTGGCGGCGGGACTGGGGTCATCGGTGGATACCTGCCGGTTGTCAGCTTCCGGGTGGTCGTACCCGTAGTCATCACGGCGGACATTGGCGTTGGCGTCGATGGCGATACTGGCGCTGTTGGCGATCATGTTCATTCCTCCGAAACGCAGCGAGCGGGGCCGCCCTCCTTCCGGTTGGAAGGGAGCGGCCCCGCTCGTGTGCAAACTTGAAAATGTTGTGGGTTAGTTTGTCAGTGGCGGCTCAGTTGGCCGCCGCCCGCCGAGGCGGGCCGCCGTTCTTCACGGAGCGAGCGACGGGCTTTGGATTGATGAAACCTCCTTGGATTGGATGAGGGCGAATACCGCAGGCGCGCAACCCGCCCGCCGGGCGCACTTCGCCCAAGGTCAGGAGCAGTAGCGGTGAGGGATGGTTATGGGAGTTGGGAGCGATCCCAAGCCGGCCGCCGTTGCCGATGCCGGCAGAGGCCATGCGTAGGAGAAGGGCGCACGCGAGACGTCCGGCGGTCGCGTCGTTGGCGAGCCGCCCAGGGGAAACCGCGTGGCAGCAGCGAGCGCCCGCCCCGTCGTTGGAGAATGACCGGCTGGGGCGCGTAAAAGCGGCGGCGGTGGCTGCCATGGTTGGGCAGCTACACCGCAGCGTGATAGGGCGCACTGGAGCCGTTCAGTTACTCCAGCGGCAGGGTGAAGGACAGGCGAAGGGCCTCGGCCGCTCCGCCGGGTTATCCGTGTGGCAGGGAAATCCGGGATGCCGGGTTGTTTCGGTAAACCACCTCCTCGATTATGTTGACGTTGACCAAGGCGTGTTCGGCCCGGTCGGGTTTGGGTTCCGGCTGGGGCGCCGCGAGCGGAACCCGCAGACGCCTCAGCCAGGGTTGGGAACGAAGCGGGTCAAACGCTCCGCACCCTCCGCACGTTGACAGGAGCGATCAACTCCGGCCAGCGGACGGGTGTCCAGCAGTCGGGAGGGATTAGCTCCCAACCGCTGAACGGCGCCCTGCGACTGGAGGACTTAAACACTCCAGCCGCCGGACTGCCCAACGGGAGGAGGGCTTGACACTCCAACCCGTTGGACCGGACCGGGGAAGAAGGGATTGAGCACTCCAACCACCGGCCCGCGCTGCTTGCGAGGGACTTGAACACCCCGCGTCGGCAGCGTTCCCTCGTGGACCAGCCTTTCGGCAAAGCCCGGGCTGAGGGAGGGACCCCCAGGTTTCTACGGCGGGAAACTCTGGAAAAGCCTGACAACGCAGATATTGTCAGCCTTCCGGTCGGCCCTGGGTAGGCCGTGCGCGCCCCACCGGGCAAGTGTTAACCGGATTGGAACTGGACCTTTCGGGACGCTATCTACCTGCGCAACAGCCGCAGCGGCAGCGCCAGCGCCCGGAATGGCCACCGTAACCGTTCCCGCCGCCTCAAGGCCCGGCGGGTTTCCGCCAGGGTGGTCCTTCGCCAGTTGGTCTGGTTGTTGCGGTTCAGTCCCGTGAGGGGATAGTCCTGCGGGGGCAGGGTCAGGCCGTGGTCATCCAAAAGCGCCAGTTCCACGGTCATGAGACGCACCTCCTCGCGCAGCCAGTCCAGGCCCTTGCCCCGGTCGGGATGACTTTCCCGCAACTCCCGCCACTCCTGGACCAGGGGCCAGGCGTCGCCGAAGACCTGTTCGTCGTCAGCGGCCGGTTCCAGGGTCGCCAGTTCGGGGAACTCGCGGCGCGGCGGACGCGGCGGGGAAGGCGGCTGGCTCGGAGTGGCAGCGAACGTTGGGCTCGGTGGAGCCTTCGCGCTTTCGACTCCAGCCAGCCTTCCCTCAATGCTCCGCAAAGCCTGCCCGTGCGCTTCAACCTCGCCCTGGACGGCGGCCAGGCTCATGCCGGTCTCCTGGGCCAGACCCTCCACCCTTTCCAGCCGTTCGGCCAGCAGGTCGTTGCGCTGCCGCTGCTCCTGGGCCGGCGACCCGGCCCCGTCGAGAAGCGCCCGGTCCAGGGCCACCCGCATCCGCCGGGTGAGTTGTCCGCTCTCCAGGCTGGCGGCCAGGGTGCGGTGGTCCACGTCCAGGTCCGCCGCCGCCTGTCGGGGTCCCTTGTCCCGCACCAGCTCGTCCAACAGCGCCATCAGCCGCAGGTGGTGCAGGTCCTCGATGCTCTCGCTCCGGTGGATGCCCGGCCTCTCCGTCGTCATGTTCCCGCCTCCGCATACAAAAATGTTCGTTTCAGGTAGGGCGATTGCACAAGATCCTCGATTTCACCTCGGACAAAAATGCACGTTTCAGGTAGGGCCGTTGTACCCGGACGTTGGAATGAGTCCTTACGAAAACCGTTAACAGGAACCTTCCGGTAGAGGGCTGATTTCCCCTGATTCCAGGTTCAAAACGTCCCGACTTGCATTTCTGTAACCGGACGCAACTCCTGTACACCCCAATGACACCACGAGAGGGGCCGCTGGCGTAAGGCCCTGCGCGCCCCCACCTTCCTGTGGGGGCGCGCGCGAGGTTATGCGGCGGGCTTCGATTGTTCACACTCTCTGGCGGCGCCGGCGAAGAGACCCGCGACCCCGACACCAGGGAGGTGAACGAATTGAC
The DNA here is from genome assembly GCA_965207025.1 of Dehalococcoidia bacterium. Taxonomy (GTDB): domain Bacteria; phylum Chloroflexota; class Dehalococcoidia; order Lucifugimonadales; family UBA3495; genus Bin87. Next base: position 1,755,876 of record OZ242258.1, read on the forward strand.
CCAGGCAATCAGACCCAGGCTGATCCGGCGGGCGATGATGACGGCGGCGGCGCTGTTGTCAGCCGCCGTTGTCGCCCTTCCCGCCAGCGGCGCGGCCTTGGCCCAATCCCCGCCGCAGGACCAGGGCGACCTGCAACTGGTAAACCGGGACCGGCAGATGGTGGAAAGGAAGAAGGACGGCGACTTCGTGGCCCGGCCCGTCTTCAGCCGTAAGGTCGGCGTCCTCCACTACGCCATCCGCCACCCGGACACCGGCGAGTGGCTCACCAACACCTACCGGGTCCAGGGCGGGGAGAAGCAACTGGCCGAGGGCTGGGAGTACGCCTTCGAGTACCCGGCCCTCGCCGAGCAGCCAGAGCTCCACCCGGAGCAAGCCTTCCTGCTGGTGCTGGCCGTCCCGAGACAGGGCGGCAGCGACCACCACGTCTTCCACGCGTTGATTCCCGTCCACCAGCCGAAAGGTCTCTGGGACAAGGTGCTGGGCGCCCTGGACCCGGACCGCTGGGCCCGGGCCGCCGCCAAGTGGGTGATCCAGGGCGTCCACGGCACGTTGTGCGGCGCGGTGGAGGGAGTGACCGAGACCCAAATCGCCGAGTGCCGGGGGTAGCGTCATGAGCGACATCCTCACCGGCACACCCCCGGACCTGACCTACCTGCATCCCGTGGTGAGGCTGGCCTGGATGACCGTCTGGGCCGTCACGTCGGGGGCGCTGGTGGTCATCCTGGGCTGGATGGGGCTCAGCTTCATCGTCCAGGAGCACCTGGGCCGGCACCAATCGGGCTGGCGGGAGATGGTGCCCCGCCTGGTGCTGGGCCTCACCGCCGCCGCGTCGTCCCTGTGGTGGTGCGCCCTGGTCATCGACGTGGCACACGCGGTATCGCAGTTCGTCGCCGCCTCCCTCAGCGTCACCCCCGGCGACCTGCTGCGAGCGCCCCTGTTCGCCCTGCTGGCGGCGGCGGAGACCGCCGCGCCCGGCCTGGCGGTGTTCATCGCCCTGCTCTACCTGGTCTTCGGCCTCTTCGTCCTCTACCTGCTGGTGCAGATGATCCTGCGCCTGGCCCTGATCGACATCCTGCTGGCCCTGGCCCCCATCGCGCTGGGGCTGTGGATTCTGCCCCACACCGCCGGCTGGGGGCGGCACTGGCTGCGGACGTTCCTGGTGACGGTGTTCCAGCAGGCGGTGCAGCTCATCGCCCTGGCCATGGGGTTCGCCTTCCTGGGGGAGTTCGCCAGCATTGGCCAGTTCGAGCCGGCCCGGGACCTGGTTTGGAAGCTGCTGATGGCCATCGCCTTCATGTACCTGGCGGGGCGGGTGCCGTCCATGCTGGGACAGCACGGCACCTTCGACGCCTGGCTGCACACCCTGTACTTCGGCATGTCACTGCCCGGCCAGATGGTGCGCTCGGCCCGGGCCGTGGGGATGCTGGCCGGGGGCGCGGCGGGCGGACCGGCGGGAGCGGCCGCGGCCGCCGCCACGACAACTACTTCTGCCAACACCGCCGCCGGCGCGGTGAACACGGCGGCGCAGAACTCCACCCCCTCCGGCCAGGGCGGTCCCACGCCCAGGAGCCAGGGGCCGTAGCCATCCCAGGAGCGACAACTACCGACGGGTTTTCCATGTCCTGCCGCCAAACAACCGGGAGGTGCAGCGATGCGCCAGTAGCGTCAAAGAACGATACCGAAAGCACCGGAGTCAAACCGATTTTCACGAAGGAGAGAAAGATGTCAGACCTGACGCAAACGATTTCCAACCTGGTGGGCATCCTGCTGGGGCTGGTGGGCGTTGTGGGGGTGGGCTACTTCATCTACGGCGCCTACCTGTACCTGACCGCCTCGGGCGCCCCCAACCAGATGGAGCGGGGCAAGACGGCCATGATGACCGCCCTGGCCGGCGTGGTGCTGGCCCTGGTGGCCTACGGAGTGGTCGAGCTGGTGATCAACGCCGTCGCGGATCCGGGCGTGGACATCAAGAAACTGCCCGAGCCCGACAAGCCCAGCAAATAGGAGGGACAGCATGAGAGAGCACGAAGTGCCGACCCACGTGCAGGCCGAGGACAGGGCGCTGCTGTGGCTCACCTTCCCCCAGGTGGTGGCGGTGGTGGCGACCTGCGCCGTGAGCTACGGCGTCTACCGCTACTTCCCCTTCGGCCCAAGCGGGCTGAAGCTGGGTGTCGCCATCCTGCTGGGCGTCACCGGCATCGCCCTGATAGTGGGCAAGGTGGGCGGCCGTGGACTGCCCCTGGTGGCCGCCGACCTGCTGAAGTTCAAGCTGGGAGCCAGACGTTACGCAGGACTTCCGTCGGAATTAACAATCAGCGAGCCACCACCCCAATCCGAGGCCCAGCCGGACCCGCTGCGGCTGCTGGTGAAGAAGGCGGTCAGCAGTCTGGAGAAGTTCCGGGAAAGGCGACGGCGGCGCAAGAGCCGCCGCACCTTCCGGCCCCACCGCTGGCTGGGACGGCTCCGCCGTAAGTCCGGCAACGGGTCCAAACCGGAGCGGACGGAGACCGGTAGGGGAAAACGCCGGGGCCGTTTCCTGGCGGCGACCGGACTGCTGGCGCTGGCAGTGGTGGCGATGCCCGCCGCCACCATGGCCGACGACCCGGACGACAACCCCTACGGCGACGCCTGGCGGCTGGACGAAATCTACTTCCAGCCGCCCGACTCCGTGCCGGGGCAGCGAATCTACGTCGAGCGGCTGGCCGTCTCTCGCGACACCGCCGCCGTCACCCTGCGGGCGGCCCACGACCTGGACCTGAAGGGCCGGGTCTTCGGCGGCAGCAACGGCAGGACCCTGAAGATGGGCTTCACCACCGGCCTGTCGGCGGGGCAGAGCAAGAGCTACAACCTGACCCTGGACGGCCCGTCTCCCTCCTTCACCCTCTCCTGGCAGGACGCCTTGGGTTTCTCCGGCGCGGCGTCGCTGAAGAGCCATCAGATTCCCTACCCCCTGCCCACCGCCGACGGGGAACTGTGCGACCTGGAGGTGACATCCCTGGAGTGGACGCCGGGGCAAATCAGGGGAGTAATCGCCTCGGAGTGCATCGCCGAGACCAGGCACGAGGAGGACCTGCCGGTCTACGGCGGCCACTTCAGCCGGTCGGTCCCGGCTCTGCTGGACGCCTCCGTTACCGGCATTACGGGAACGGTCAGCGTCGCCTGGGGCGGCCACTCCACCACGGCGTCCTTCGTCCCGGACGGCGAGACATCCTTCACCCTGCCCGTGGCCAACAGCCGGGCGGTCAACGGCCTGGAGATCGCGGCGGACCTGACGGCCACGCTGAACGTCCCCCGGCCGCCCATGTTGCAGACCGTCCACCACCCGGCCCGCACCGACGTGTACACCCGGCGGGTGACCTGCACCTGCGGCGAGAGCCGGACGGTCAAGACGGTGCGCGTCTACGTTCACCACAAGGAGCACGTGCGGGCCGTGGAGAACCAGCGGTCCCCAGTCACACGCACGCGGACGGAGAGCGTGTCCCTGGCGCCCGCCTCTATTTCCGGCGTTAGCCAGGCGGTGGGCCTGGGCGCCGACGCCCCCTACCAGCCTCTTTACGTGCCGCCGCCCAGGCCCGAGCCGCCCAGGGCCGAGCAGACCCCGGTGGGCGGTTCCAACTGGTGGAGCTGGCTATGGCGCGGAAACTGACCGCCCTGCTGCTGGCAATGACGGCGGCCCCGGCGTCGGTGGCGGCCAGCCCCGACGGCGAGCTGAAGGCGATGACCGACGCCTTCGACGCCGCGCTCACCGGCATGGCCTACGCCGGGGCGGGCCTGTGCCTGTTCTCGGTGGTCTGGGCGGGATTCGTGCTGATGGCCGAGGGCGCGGAGGGCGAGGGCAGGGGGAGAGCCAGGAACGCCGTGTTCATGGCCGTGGTCGGCCTGGTCGTGGTTCTACTGGCCAAAGCCATCGCCCTGGCCGTGGGCGGCGGCGTCATCCCCAGCCTGTAACGGAGGAACGAAAATTGCAAACGTTGAAACCGAAGTTACCCAAAATCAGGAACCTGCCGTTCCCCGGCAGAGGAGACAGGTCCGCCGCGCCGGAGAACGGCCAGCCGGCGGACGCAGAAAAAGTTGGCGCAGACTCCATGGAACCCAAGGCGCCGCCGCCCGTGTCCCTGTTCTTCATGCTGTCCCATCTGGAGGACGACGGCCCGGTGCGGCTGGACGGGGTGAAGCTGGCGGTGCTGGAGGTGATGGGGCTGGAGCTGGACGAGCCCAAGCTGGGGGCCTTCGCCGGTTCCCTGAACGCCGTGGACTTCCCGGTGCAACTGCTGGTGCGCCAGCACCCGCCGGTGCTTTCCACCCTGCGCAGCAACCTGATGGCGGCCCAGCCCGAGGACCTGCCCCGGCAGACGAAGGACGCCGCCGACAGCCTGGGGCGGCTGCTGACCACGCTGGAAACCAGGGAGGGCATCCTGGACCGGCGCTTCTACGCCGTGTGCGAGCACAGCCGCGCCGACGAGCTTCACGGCCTGCTGGCAAGGGCCGGTCTGGGCGTGTTCCCGCTGAACGGCGAAACCCTCAAGCTCCTGCTGCTGGCGTGCGCCCTGGGCGGCTCGCCCCAGGAACGGGACGAAGACGCCGAGTTGGAAGTCGAGGTCAACCGGCGGGACATCCGCATCGGGAGCCGCCTGGTGCGCTCCTTGCACCTGGGCAAGTGGCCCCGTTCCCTGGCCCCCGGCTTCCTGCAAGGGCTGATGGCCGCCGGAGCGCCCATGGACCTGTCAGTCCATTTGGGCGCGATACCCACGGAGCAGGCGGCACGCACCCTGGAGTGGCAGAAGGTGCGGTTTGAATCGGCCCAGTCCCTCTCCTTCAAGCGGGGCCGGTCCATGTCGCCGGAGGCGGAGATCGCGCTGGAGGACGTGAGCCGCCTGCGGGACGAGGTGCAGCGGGGCCGGGAGCGACTGTTCCACGCATCCCTGTCCGTGACGCTCCACGCCGACGACCAGGACGCCCTGAAGGACCTGACCCAGAAGGCCCGGGCCCACTTCGCCGCCACGTTGGGCAAGCTGGACAACCTGGCCTTCCGCCAAAGGGAGGGCCTGCTGTCCACCCTGCCCCTGGGCCTGAACGCGGTGGCCGTGTGGCGGACGCTGGACACGTCGTCATTGGCCCGGCTGTTCCCCTTCTCGCCGCCGGACCTGGACACCAGGAGCGGCACCCTCTACGGCATTGATCTCAGGGCCTGCGCCCCCATCGTCTACGACCCCTTCGACGGAACGCACCTCAACGCCAACACGGCGGTGTTGGCAAGGTCCGGCTCGGGTAAATCCTTCGCCACCAAGCTGGGCGTGTTGCGTGGGCTGTGCCGGGGAGTGCGGGCCTACATCATCGACCCGGAGGGCGAGTACACCGACATGGCGCGGGCCGCCGGTGGGAGAGTGCTCTCCCCCGGCGTGCCCGGCCAGGGCATGAACCCCTTTGTCATCGACCGGGGCGACTCGGAAGAACTCTTGCAGCGCATCGGCAGCCTCCGCCGCCTCATCGAGGTGATGGTAGGGGAACGCTTGAGCGCCGAGCGGCGGTCCTCCCTGGACCACGCCCTGGCCGGTTTCTACTCGGAAAGGCGGGAGCGCACCGGCTTCCGCGACTTCTACGCCTACCTGCAAGAGGAGACCCCGGAGATCGCTCACCTGCTGCGCCCCTTCGCCACCGGCAGCCTGCGGGACCTGCTCTCCGACGAAGGCGACGACCTGCTGGCCCGCGAGGCCCTGGTGACGGTGTTCGACCTGCACCTGCTGGAACCGGAGCTCAGACCGGCGGCGGCGATGGTCTGCACCGAGACGGTGTGGGCCGCCGCCGCCCAGGACCCCCGGCCCCGCCTGCTGGTGGTGGACGAGGTGTGGAGCATCATGCAGCACCCGGAGGGCGCCGCTTTCATGGTCAGCATGGCGAAACGGGCCCGGAAGCACCGGCTGGGATTGCAGTTCATCACCCAGGACGTGCAGGACCTCCTCTCCGAGGATTCTTCAAGAGCAATCACCGGACACTCTGGCCGGGCGCTGCTCCAAAACGCCGCCTTCAAGCTGCTCTTGCAGCAGGACGCCGCCGCCGTCAGCACCGTGGGCGAAGCCTTCGACCTGCCCGAGGAACTGCAGCGCTGGCTGCTGTCCTGTCCGCGCGGGGACGGGCTGCTCTTGGCAAGAGGCCAGCGCTTTCCCGTGCGCATCGAGGCCACCCCCGAGGAAACCGAGGTCATCGAGTGGCGGCCCGGACCCAGGCATTGATTCCAATTTCATTCCCATGAAGAGAGGCAACGTATATGAATAGCAAAGCCAGAAAGATATTGCTGGGCAAGGGGGAGGCCGACAAGCCGCCGGTGCTGCTGGCGGTGACGCCGCCTAGGACCGGCGAGCGCACCCTGCTGGGCGTGGAGAACCTGCTCCAGTCCATTGCCGTCCCCGAACCCTTCTCCCTGGAGCTGGCCGCCGACGTGGACGGCGTGAACCTGCTGGTCCGCTGCCAGGACGATAGGGTGGTCCGGCAGCAGCTCTCCGCCCACTACCCCCAGGCCCGCATTCGCCAACTGCCCGCCGACGCTGACCCCATGATGCTTGGCGACGGCGAGCGGGCCGGAACCATTTCCCTGCGGGCGGACGGGCCGGAGTACGTGCCCCTGCGCACCTTCCGGGACGACGACCTGCTGGACCCAGGCTCCGACCCCCTGCTGGCGGTCATCGGCGCCCTGTCCAGCCTGAACCGGGGCGAGCGTGTGGTGGCCCGGCTGCTGCTGCGCTCCCTGGGCCCCGACTGGTCCCAGCAGCACCAGGCCAGGGCATTCAGGAACCCCGGCTACCAGCGTCCCGAACCCTCCTACACCTATCAGACCGCTCCCCTGAAGCTGGACGGCGTGACCATGGCCGTGCTGGGCGCGGTGGCCCTGGCCACCCTGCGGGGCTACCTGTGGGTGCAGGACGGCGAGTATCTCAAGGCGGCCCTCTTGGGCGCGGGCACGGTGGCCGGCCTGGCTCTGGCCGGCTGGGGCTGGTGGCGCTGGCAGCAGGGCCGGCGACGGGTCTACGACCCCCTGCTGATCCGGGAGAAGGTCTCCCGCGTCGCCTTCGACGCCGAGTTGCAGCTCACCGCCGTCATCCCCGAGGGGGAAAGGCTGCCCCGCATCGGCGAACTCCTGACCCCGGTGGTGGCCGCCTACCACCACTTCGACCACCCCGCCGGGGCGGGCTTCCGGGTGGGCGACCTGCGGGAGGCAGCGTCCCGGCCCGTGAGCCTGCATCCGCCCGGTCCGGGGCTGTTCGACAAGCGCAGCGTCCTGGGCGTAAGGGAGGTTGCCGCCCTGTGGCACCCGCCCGGGGAGCGGGACGAGACGCCGCTGGTGGAACGCTCCGGCTCCCGCGCCCTGCTGCCCTCGGCCCGCCGGGTCGGCGAAGGGGCGCTGGTGGGCGACGCCACCACCGGCGAGAATCATCCCATCCGCTTCCCCGAGGACCTGCTGCGCCGCCACCACCTCTACGTGGCCCGCACCCGCATGGGCAAGTCCACCCTGATGGGCCACGTGGTCTCCCACAAGCTGAGGGAGAAGGCCGAGGGCAGGGACCACGACGCCATCATCGTCGTGGACCCCCACGCCGACCTGGTGGCCGCCATCCTGGAGCAGGTGCCGGAGTCTCTCATCGACCGGGTGAAGCTCATCGACCTGGCCGACGAGAGCCGCGCCCCGGGAATCAACCTGCTGGACACCCGTATCTTCGCCGATAGGGACCGCACCGCCGACTCGGTGGTCAGGGTGGCCAAGGGGCTGTGGGAGCAGTGGGGGCCGAGGATGCAGTCCATCCTGGAGCACACGGTGAAGAGCCTCCACGAGGCCAACGCCCACCCGTCCACGCCCGACGACCGGCAGCACACCATCCTGGACGGGCTGAAGCTCCTTTCCGACGAGACCTTCCGCGCCTCCGTCCTGGCCCGGGTCTCCGACCCCTACATCCTGGAGTGGTGGGGCCGGGACTTCGGCAACTGGCACCGCCAGTACCGGGCCGAGGCCCTGGCCCCGGTGCAGACCCGCCTCTCCTACTACGCCTCGTCGAAACGGGCCAGGGCCGTGCTGGGCCAGCCCCGCTCCACCATCGACCTGCGGCAGACCATCCGGGAGGGCGGCGTGCTGTTGGTGTCCACCGCCCAGGGGGTGGTGGGCCGGGACGTGGCCGCCCTGGTGGGCGCGTCGTTGCTCAACCTGGTGGACGCGGTGATCAGGGAGCAGGGCGGCGTGGCGCCGGAGGAAAGGCGGGGCGCACTGGTGGTGGTGGACGAGATGCAGTCCATGCCCGGCGTGGACTACGAGTCCATGCTGTCGGAGCTGGGCAAGTTCGGGGCGTCCTTCATCCTGGCCACCCAGAGCCTGGCCAAGCTGGAGGACCTGTCCCGCACCATGCGCGACACCATCCTGGCCAACGTGGGCTGCCTGGCGGTGTTCCAGGTGTCGGGCAACGACGCCAGGCAACTGGTGTGGGAACTGGGCAAGGACCGGGTGACCGAGGACGACGTCGTTTCCCTGGACGTGCATCACTGCTACGTGCGGGCCACGGTGGGCACGGAGCGGCTGCCGGCCTTCTCCATGATGGTGCGGAAGCCCGAAGACGGCAACCCGGCGGTGGCGGAGCGCGTCCGGGCCGCCAGCGCCGCCTACACCCGCGCCGTGGGCGGTCTGTCCGGACAGACCGCCGCCGAGATGGAGGGAGAAGAGAAGGTCAGCCAGTACCGCCGCCTGCTGGCGGAGGGGCAGAAGGGCGAGAGTCCCGCTCCCCAGCAACCGGAACCTCGCCGTCCCACCAGCCGCCGCAATGACGCCGCTGGCGAGGGAGGTTCGAAGTGAGCCGCGCTTCCTCCGAAATGGAACTGCTGGGCGCCTTGGCGGAGATGCCCTTCCTGGACCGGCTGGAACTGGCCGCCGCAACCGGCTGGTCCAAGGGCGCCGTGTACCGGAACGTGGCCAGGCTGGAGCAGCGGGGACTCGTCGCCTTCGTGCCCCACGCCACTCCCGCCGTCCCTCGCACCCGCCGCTATCACCTCACCGCCGATGGGCTGCGCCGCCTGGCCGCGGCGACCGGCGATTCCGTAGACCATCTCCTGCGGGTTTACCCGGTCTCAGACCGCTGGCTGCGCCTGCTGCTGAAGCGGCTGGACGGCGCGGCCGTAATCTACCGCCTGGCCGCGGCGGTGTCCGGCCCGGCCTTTCCCGTCCGCTTCCACTGGTACCGGGCCGCTCCGCTGGACGCCGCTGTCACCCTGCCAGATGACCGCGCCCTGGGCGTACTCCGCCTGGGGCCAACCGCCGGCCGCACCGGATTCGCCCAGCGGCTCCGGCGGCTGGCCGACGGCCCCCGGCCAGGACTGGTCCTGGTGATCGTTCCCGACGAGACGCGCCTCCGGCACGCCGCGCGCCTGCTGGCCCGGACCCCGCTCAACGCCCTGCTGGCCCTGGAGAGAGACGTGGCCCTGGCCGGCCCGGACCGCCGCATCTGGCGTACTCCCACCGCCAACGCCGCCCTGGCCCTGCGCTACGCCGTGGGTCGGCTGCCCGCCGGAGGCGCACTGTTGGATGAGACGCCGCCCACGCGCCTCGCCCGGCCCGGCGACAACTACCACAGCGCCCTCACCGCGCTGCTGGCGCCTGCTGAAAAGCGCGCCCTGGACCTGGTGGCCGACTGGCCCTGGCTGTCGCGCCGGGACCTGGCCGCCCTGATGGGCGTGTCGCAACCCCGCGTCTCCCAGGTCGTCTTCTCCCTGGAAACTAACGGCCTGCTGGCCAGGCCGCCAAGAGCCGGCGGGCGGATGGCGCTCACCAATACGGGGTTGGCGGCCCTGGCCCGCCGCGACCGTGCATCGGTGGCCGCCGCCTGGAAGAGGTCCAGCGTCGCTCCTCTGGACGAGGGCAAGCCCCTCCATTGGCGCAACGTCGCCGGCGGCCGGAGCCGACAGTTGCTGCGCAACCTGGACCACACCGCCGCCGTCCACGGCTTCATCGCCAGCCTGACGGCGCAGGCCCGCGCACTTGGCTGGGAGGTGGCCCAACTGGACCCGCCCCACCGGGCCTCTCGCCACTTCCGGCACCGTGGCGGACCGCGCTCGGTGCGCCCCGACGCCTTCGGCCTGCTGCGGCGCGGCCCGGACAACTCCGAAGCATGGGCCTTCTTCCTGGAGTGGGAGCGCCGCGCCGTCCGGCCCGGGACCATGTCCGACCGCCTGGCTCCCTACCTGCGCTACTACTCCACCCAAAGGCCCACCGACGACCACGGCGTCCGTCCCGCCGTCCTGGTGGTCTTCGACGACGATCTGGCCGCCGGCCACTTCCTGCGGCTGGCGGAGGAGCGGATGGCACACGCCGGCGTCAACCTGCCCCTGTGGGTCGCCGACTTGGCCTCCGTCCGGGACCTGGGGCCGCTGGGTCCAGCCTGGCGGACGCCGTGCCGGTGGGAGCGGGTCAGCCTGCTGCCCACACCGGCGGAAACGCTCGTTGAGGAAAACGGGAAGGGGCAATTGCCGGGACTGCGCTCCCTTCCCGATAGGAGAGGAAGCGCCGCGTCCTCGCAACATAGGAGCCGGCCGAGAGGCCCCCGGGGGCGTGGGGGGCGGACCGTGGTCCGGCTCGACGCGGCGGCCCTCTGGGAACGGCTGGCCCTGCTGGACCGTTCCCAGAACTGGCTCGCCAGGGAAATGGGAGTCAGTCCCGCCCACGTCTCCATGCTGGTCAACGGAGGTCGGGCGCCTTCGGGATGCATCCAGAAACGGATGCTGAAGGCCCTCGGCGTCAATGACTTCAACCAGCTTTTCACACTGGAGGTGACCGATGACCAACCCCAATGACGACCCGGACTTCGACGGGCTCCGGCCCGAGGACCGGGACGACGACTCCGACCTGCCCCAGGACGTCGACCGGCTGCTCCGGTACTTCCCGGGGCGGCTGAACCGCCTCAAGGAGGCCAGCGGCCTCAGCTGGAGAGGGCTGGCCGTGGCCCTGGGGGTGGACCGCAAGCGGGTCCGCCTCTGGGGCAAGGGCGCGGAACCGCGAGGGGGTTCCATGCTCTCCCTGTTCCACTTCGGCAGCCGGATACCCGGCGGCATCGACATTCTCCTGGGCCTGTTTCCTGAACCGGACGCAACCGGCGACGAGGACCAGGAGCAGGAGGACGAAGACCAAGAGGACCAGGACCAGGAGCGGGAGGGCGGCGAAGCCTAAATCCTGACCCAACCCACGCCGGCGCCCGTCCCCCTCGACCGCGCCGGCAACCCAAGCGCCAGACCCTATTGCAAGCTATGAGCGACGCCAAGAAATACAGCGGAAAGAGCAAGGCAGCCGGTGGAGACACAGAACTGCGCTTCGTGGGCGTGGAGTTCAGGCCCGCCCCCGACGCCCAGGACCGCCTGCGCCGCCTGTTCACCATCCTGGCCGCACACTTCGCCGAAAGGGACCCGGTTGAAGAGAAGCAGGTCAACTTTGGTGATGCCCGGTCAGCCGACGAGGACCGGGGGGCGGAGTGACCGGGGCCAGCGCGCCGCGCAGCGTCAACGCTGCCGAGAGCTGATTATTGGGTTGATTTATCATCGTCAACGTGAGCAAAATACGCTGGCGCAAACCAAGAACAGGGCCATGTATCAGTGGCAGAGCAGAGCAGAGGGAGCGATGTTCATCGAAGGGTTCCAGGGCCTGAACGAAGTTTTTGGCCACAACAGGGGCGCGATGTATACGAACGAACGCATTTCAAGTCCGTCCGTGAAAAATTACTCTTGGGTTAGCCGGCCATAGGTTTGAGATACACCCATGCCAAATGGAGGAGTTCATCGGGTTCGGGTTGGCGTCTGTCCTCATTGTCGGAACCCACGCATCAGGACCAGGAGGCGTCAGCACCGGAGCATGAACTGGCGCTGCCGGAACTGCAACCGGGTCTTCCCTTCTCCCGGAATCGAGGTCGTGGTGGCGGAAGAGTGGCCTGGCGTCGATTTTGTGCGTCTGGACCGCACTCCCAACCCCCAAGCCGGGCGGCCACTACGAACTGAACAAACACAGCGTGGCAACTTCGGTTGTGGCTGTCTTTTCGTCATTGCCATCGTTATCGGTGTAGCCGGCTTTCTGGCGATTGCCCATGATGCCGACTTCCCCGGCGCCGATTACCTGCGGAAGGCGGGTGCAGAGGTTTCCCAACGCTTGGGAGGCGAGGACGGCGAAAGAATTGAGCAGCCGCTTAGGGTTGCCGATCCAACACCAACGCTTCAACCGGCATCATCCACTTCGGACACGCCGCATCGTTCTGTAGAGCCGTCGCCCACGCCAGTGCTTGGAAATGCAAACCAGCCACATCCCACTCAGCAGATCACCTCGGCGCCATCTTCAGCACCGGTCGGCGGTAACCGACCCACGCCGACGTTGCGCCAGATGCCTACCAACACTCCGGGGGCGCTTTCCACAGCCGCCACTCAGCCGTCGCCCAACCTTCGCCATCACGACGCGAAGCTGTACATGCTGGAGCTTATCAACGCAGAACGCGCCCGGGTCGGCGTACCACCGGTAACCCTAGGTGACAACATCGCGGCACAACTGCACGCCGAGAATGCCCTCTCCGGCTGCTTCAGCAGCCACTGGGGATTGGACGGCCTCAAGCCCTACATGCGTTACTCTCTGGCGGGCGGGTATCAGACCAATGCTGAGAATGGAAGCGGACTGGACTATTGCATCAAGGCTTCCGAACGCTATGCCGCCTTGGGCAGCACCGAGTCGGAGATCCGGGAGATGATGGACGGCTGGATGCGCAGCCCAGGCCATCGTAGCAACATTCTGGACAGGTGGCACAAGACGGTTAACATTGGGCTGGCCTGGGACCGGTACAACCTATTTGGCTATCAACAATTCGAGGGCGGATATGTGGACTACGGCCAGGTTCCCGAAATCGCCAACGGTACGCTTTCCTTCAAGGGGCGCACGCTGGGCGAGTTCAGGTTCTCAAACAAGGAAGAGATGGGTTTGCAGCTTTACTACGACCCGCCACCACATGCCCTGACCAGGGGACAGGTTTCACGAACCTATTGTTACGATTCGGGGCTGCTGATCGCGGCGTTCAGGTACCCGCTCACCGGCGGGTGGTTCTGGGATGAGCACGAATTCACCAAGACTCATTCACCCTGCCCCGATCCGTACGACGTACCTACCAACGCGCCAGGTCCCCGCTCACCCGGCGAGGCGCACAGGTTCTGGCAACAAGCGTCCAGCACCAGCAGCAACAAAGCGCCGCAACTTATAACGGTACCCTGGATCACGGCGCAAAAATGGACGGCTCGAGACACGGATTTTTCTGTCGCCGCCGACATCGGCGACCTGCTTTCCGAGTACGGGCCGGGCGTCTACACCATTCTGCTGTGGGGCGAAATAGGCGGAGAGGATGTGCCGGTTTCCCAATATTCCATCTTCCACCAAACGGAGCCGCCCGACACCTACGACCCTGACCATTGGAAATAGCACGTCAAACCCTAACGTCCCTGTTGTTACGTATAGGACAAACCAAGAATCGGGTGAGACCACAGATTGAGGGTTTTGACGCCCGCTGGCCATAGGGGTATCATCAGCAACAGAAGGTGGCCCGGCGGTGTTGATAGCACCCCGGGCCGTGGCCCCACCTGCCGGAACAGGTGACGCAATGGCATTGTACTACTTGCGGACCCGTTCCCGGCAGAGGTGCGGGTCCGTTTCATTTTCAGCCGATGCGAACCAATAGGAGGCGACCATGCCGGGATCCAAGGTGAAAAAGCAGAAGTCAGAAGGCAACCGCGCCGCCATCTACGCCCGGGTCTCCGACAAGAGCCAGGACGGGGAGGACAAGACCTCCATCGCCGAACAGACCGGCGACATGGAAGCTTACTGCGAACAACGAGGCCTGACCATCGTCGCCCGCTACCAGGAGGTGGGCCAGGGTTGGTCCAAGAAGCGCAGCCAGTTCCAGAAGCTGCTCAACGACGCCAAACAGGGCCGGTTCGACGTCATCGTCTGCTGGAAGTCCGACCGCCTCAGCCGGGGGATGTTTCCCGCCGCCGCCCTGATGGAGGTCATCGAGGCCAGCCACGTCAAGCTGGAAGCGGTGATGGACTCCATCGACATGAAGACCTTCGGCCTGATGGCCGCCATCGGCAAGCTGGAACTGGACAGCTTCCGCGAACGGGCATCCATGGGCAAGCGGGGCGCCGCCAAGGCGGGGCGCATTCCGGTCAGCAACGTCCCCTACGGCTATCGCGTCGGCGATGACGGCAGGCCGGAAATCGTGGAGGAGGAGGCCGAGGTGGTGCGCCGCATCTACCAATGGTGCGTTGAGGAGGGCCTGGGGGCCAGGGTCATCAACCGGCGCCTCACCGCCGAAGACGTGCCCCTGGGCAGGGCCGGCAAGCGCTGGTGGGACGGCCAGATTCACCGCATCCTGACCAACGAGACCTACAAGGGCACCTGGTGGTACGGACGGGCCCGCTACGTCTCCACCGAGGACGGCATCAAGGTCTACGACCAGGACCCCGAGAACTGGATCGCCGTTCCCTTTCCGCCCATCATCGACGCGGAGACCTGGGACCGTTGCCAGGAGATGCGGACCAAACGCAGGAACTATTCGGGACGCAACACCAAGATCTTCTACCTGTTGCAGCACCTGGTGAGATGCACCGAGTGCGGGATGCTGATGGGGTGCATGGCCACCCGGAAGCGGACGGTGAAGCACGGGGACAAGGTGTACAAGTACGACCTGGAGGTGCCCCGCCGCTACTACAAGTGCTACGGGGTGCAGCACTTCCAGACCGGCTGCCGGGAGCACACCATGATCCGGGCGGAGCGGCTGGAGGAGTTGGTGTGGACAGAGGTCAAGAATGTGCTGGCCAATCCCGCGCTGATCGTGGCCGGCATCGAGTCCATGGGAGAAAAGACAGAAGAGGATGGGCTGAGCGAAGAAATCCGCAATGCGGAGAAAGAGGTGGAAAAGGTGCAGTTGGAGGAGGACCGGGCCATCCGGCTGTACGTGTCGGGGAAGATCACCGAGGCCCAGTTGGACCACCAGCGGAAGTTCATCACGGAGAGGCTGGAAAGCGCCCGCCGGAAGCTGAACGACTGTCAGGCCAGGGAATCGGTCCAGGCGGGCCAGGTTGAACTGGCGGAGCGGGTGATGGAATGGGCGGAGTTGATGGGAGACGGGCTGGACAACCTGCCCCAGGAGAAGCGGCGGGAGGTGCTGCGGCTGCTGCTGGACGAGGTGACCATCAACCGGGAGAACAACCTCACCTTCACGCTGGCGATACCAGCGGACGATTTGGAGTCGATTGCGCCTCCGGTATCAAGAGTCCACGGTCGGACCGACTGCCTTGGTTCGGAGTTCCCAGCCGTTCGCCTTTTTCCGTAAATTGGTGGAAGCAACTGGCGTGTGGGTATTCCTCCGGTCGTTCAAGCAGAAAGACGTCAACGGTTTCGGTCTCAACCACGAACAGTTTCCGGTGATCTATCTGAACAGTGCCAAAAATTACGAGCAACGAATCCTTACGATGTTCAACGAGTGGGCGCACATCGGGTTCGACTTCAATCATATTGAACTCTCCGACCGCCAACGTTATTTGAACGGGCTGACCGAGGTCGACTATAACATAGAAGTTTCTTGCCTCCAGTTTTCGGCCAAGCACACGCAGTCCGCCGCGTCAGGAGCCGGTGGCCGCGCGTCGCATCTGCATGAATTTGGCAGAACAGTCTCTTTCGTAGGATCCTTTGCCTTCTTCTGGCAAGGCCATCAGGCGGCTTGGGATGTTGAAAATTCCGAAAGCGGCAACGGGGAAGGGAAAGGTCCAGGTGCCCAAGGTTATTATGCAATCCAGAAATCACGCCTGGGGGAGCGGTACATCAGAGCCGCATTCGAAGCGTTCGAGGCTGAACGCATAGACGAGCATCAACTCGCCGCCACTTTAGGCGTCAAAGGCCAGCACCTGCAACGATTGGGGAATGATGCTTGGCGATAACCTGGATGACCCGCCTCTGTTGGTTTTGGATTCCAACTCCATAAGCACCATCTTCCGGTTTTACCCGCTGGTTTCGTTCCCCAGTTTCTGGGAGCGGTTTGACGCTCTGGTGCGATCAGGAAGCGTGACCTCCGTGCGCATGGTCCGGCATGAATTGGAAGCAAGTCCTTTTGAACAAGTTCGGGCGTCGGTCGCGCACTTGGAAGGACTGGACCACAATTTCTTCGCCGACCCAACGGAAACGGAACAGGAATACGTGCATGAAATGACCAATGATCGGTACTTGTCGTCGGCGGCCAACCGTTGGACCAGCAAGGAGGTCGACGCTGACCCTTACCTGATAGCCAAAGTCAGGGCGACAAAGGCTGTCATGTTGGTCACGGAAGAGAGTCAAGACCTCGACAGGCGAGATAGGATACCGAGTGTTTGCCATTACGTTGGAGTCTGCTGCATCAACTTACAGCAGGCGATCGAAAGATTAGGGTGGCGGTTCTGACTGCGCGGCAGCCTTCCGACGAGGATTGGCTGATGTGTCGCTGGGCGGTGCGACGAAACCGCTCACCGCTGGTGTCAAGGTGCGGCTGCTCGGCCCGTTCTAAAATCAGGGCCCAGGCAATCATCGTGGCCGAATTCACCACGACCGTCACCATTGATTGTCCCTACTGCGGCAGCCCCGCCATCGTGTAGGACGCGTAAACCCCGCAGGCAACCAGTGATACCGCTGTAACCATTTAGCAACGGTTAGAATTCTTTCATCCCGTGCTGGAGAATTCATCCATGACTGCCCCGTCCGAAGCCGTGGAGATTTATCGTGTGAAGCGCAAGGCCAAGAGCGCCGCCCGTGACATCGAGGCCGTCACCATGCAGGACGGCCGTCCCGCCACGCGCTCCGTCTGCGTGGAGTGCGGCACGGAGAGGTTCCGCGTTGGCGCGCCGCCTTGACCGGTTTCCGGTGGTGCGGTCATGGCGCTGGGCAGGAACTGGCCACCCGCCTGCTGCTGTCCGTCCTGGATGGGCACGTGGAACGTGCTGAGGTGAGAGCGACTACAAGATGAAACGGTTCCTGTTTGCTGCCCTCCTGCTGGGCGTTGTGACGCTGATGTTCGGGTGTTCAGCCAGGGAGCCCGCCGAGGTGCAGTTGCGCATCCTGGCCATCAACGACTTCCACGGCCACGTGGCAACGGAGTACAAAACTCTCGGCGGCGGTGGCGTGGGCAGGGCGGACTTCCTGGCGGCCCACATAGGGGCGGCCCGCGCTGGAGCCGACCATTCCATTTTCGTGTCGGCTGGCGACCTCATCGGAGCGTCGCCCCTGATCTCGGCGCTCTTCCACGACGAGCCCACCATCGAGGCCATGAACCTCATGGGTCTCGACCTGAACGGAGTGGGCAACCACGAATTCGACGAGGGGCCGGCGGAGTTGCTGCGGATGCAGCAGGGCGGGCCACACCCGGACGGAGATGGGGACGGCGACCCCTTCGGCGGGGCCGATTTCGAGTTTCTCGCCGCCAACGTCGTCGTGGACGAAACTGGGGAGACGGTCTTCGCGCCCTACGCCGTGCGCGACTACCAGGGCATCAGGGTCGCGTTCATCGGAGTCACCTTGGAGGGGACCCCCGGCATCGTGGCCCGCAACGGCGTGGCGGGACTGACATTCCGCGACGAAGTGGAGACGGTCAACGCCCTGGTGCCGGACCTGCGTGCAGAGGGCATCGAGTCCATCGTGGTGCTGCTCCACGAGGGCGGACTCTCCGACGGAGGTACGAGCGGCTGCGGTAGCGGCCTCGCCGGGCCGGTGGCGGAGATCGCATCTAGGTTGCACGACGCGGTGGACCTGGTGATCGCCGGCCACAGCAACGATGCGTTTGTCTGCCAGGTTGGCGGCAAGTGGGTCACCATGGCGGACCGCGGCGGGAGCCTGTTCACCGTCATCGACGCGACGTTGAGTCGAGACACCGGGGACATGGTGGTGCAGACCGCTGAAAACATTCCCAATACACATATCGGCGTTACGCCCGTTCCGGCCATCACCGCGCTGATCGACCGGTACGCGGCACTGGCGGCGCCGCTGGCCGACGCCGTGGTCGGCAACGTCGGCGCCGACATTACCCGGGAGCAGAACGAGGCGGGTGAGTCGGCTCTGGGCAACGTCACCGCCGACGCCCAGCTGGCGGCCGCCAGGGGAGATGAGGCGGGGAACGCGGTGGTGGCCTTCATGAACCCCGGCGGGATAAGGGAGGACATCCGGTTTGCCGCTACGGGAAACGGGGCCGACGGCGAGTTGACCTATGGGGAGGCCTTTGCCGTCCACCCCTTCGGCAACAGCCTGGTCACCATGTCCCTGACCGGAGCTCAGATTGACACACTTTTGGAGCAGCAGTTCGACAACCCGGAGGCGGGTTCAAGGAGAGTGCTGCAGGTCTCCCAGGGATTCGGCTACACCTGGGACGCAGCCGCGCCGGCGGGGTCTAAGGTGAATGCGGGGACCATCAAAATCAACGGCGCTCCGTTGGATCCGGACGGGAGCTACCGGATCACGGTCAACAGTTTCCTGGCCGAGGGCGGCGACGGCTTTAGCGTGCTGGTGGACGGTGTGGACCGGTTCGGCGGCGAGATTGACCTGGATGCGCTGATCGCCTATTTCGCCGGCAGCGGGCCGGTGGAACCGGCGCCGCGGGACCGCATCACTCGCGTGAACTGACGTTTCGGCGATGATGATCGGAGACTGTTGCACCGTCAAAAAACACTGAGGGGTTGCGCGGGCGGGGGCCTGACACGGCTTGTGGGATTGTCTGTCGATGGTCGGTGCTGGGGCGTTTCACCCACGGGTTCGGTCTGTAAGACCAGGTTGTCCCGAAGCGGGTCGTTGGGATGCCTGGGCCAGGTCGCTCGGCATGATTACGTAGGTAAAAGCGAACACGCTCCAGTTGAAGCCGCCCCTCGTCTTGGGGACGGCTTCAGTGGCAAGGTCAACGTTTGCTGGTTAGCGTTGGGCTTGCTGCTTCGCTTGGCGTCGCGACGCTACGCCGCGGCGGCCGGGAGCTGATCCAAGAGGGCCTGGCCGTGGAACGAGAGCAGTTTGCCGGCTGCCTCGACGGCCGACGCGGCGGTCTTCTCGAGCCTTTCGGGGTCGTCGGCCTCCAGGGTGAGCGCCAGGACCTCCAGGTCGATCTGCTCCATGAACGGCTCCGCGGCCACGTCTCCATCGGAAGTCAGCACCTTGATCTCCCGCCAGACGTCGAGCGTGCGGGTGGTGAGTTCCCGGAGCTTGTCGGGGTCGGCTTTGTCCTCCGGGTCGTCGGGCAGGGCTTCGGCCAGCGCGTGGGCCATCACACGTACCTTTTCGAGGCTGTGGACGGCGTCGCACACTTCGTGGCCCAGGACGTCCGACATCTCGGCCGTACGGTAGTTGTGGACATCGTTTCTTTCGATGGTTGCTGTGCTCAAGTTTTGTTCTCCTTGTAGGTTCTCGTTTGGTCGGGTGCGTTCGTTGACCTTTGCGTCCTTTCGGTTGGTTGCTCGGATTGCCGCCATGGCGTGGGGGCCGGTCGTCGGTTTCGCGCGGTTTAGGCGCCTGCGGCGGGTCGAAGTGCCCTCCTGCGCAAACCAGTCTGGCTGTGGTGAAGACGGGTGGTTGGATTGTGGCAGGTGAAGTTGACGTGGCGTCACTGTGGACGGGAGATATAACGGTGCCCACGCTTATGCTTTCCTCCGCCCGTCCGCCTGACGGGTGCAGGGGACTCGTTCTCTGATTCCGATGAGTTTGGCCACTGCAGCCGCAGCTTGCGATTGCCGCCACGTTGCCGTTCGGTTAGAGACGGTCAAGCTGCCAAAAACCCCGTCGCAACCGGGGACTCCCAGAGGTTCCTCGAAGCCACAGACATGATGACGGCGGTTTGCCTTCGGGGTCAGGCATCATCCTGGGTCATGGGTTGCCGGCTCGGCGAGACCATCTGCACCGAAGCCAAAGTGAAACCCGCATTGGCGTCGGGTAGAATGGGGCCAGTTGAGTGGCTCAGGCGCAAGACGACGCTCCGGCGGTGCTCGCCGGTATCCAGGTCGCTCATGGGTCCGATGCTGGCGGTGCCAAGCCGATGAAGATCTTCCCGATGATTTACCAAGATGTTCACTGGTCGCGTGCGTGGCTTTCGGGAGCCTTGCTGGTGGCGGCGGTCGCTACCCTGATGCTGGCCCGACCGGGAGTCATGCCGGCGTCGGCCGGATTTCCCGGTCCCGGCACGGGCGTAGCTGGCGAGGCTTCAGGAGCGCAGGATGAGCGCGCGACCTTCACCGCCGTTAGCGCGGGCGGCGATCATACCTGTGGGGTAAATACCGACGGCAGACTGGCCTGTTGGGGTCAGGATTGGTATGGGGAAGCGACACCACCGGGTGGAACCTTTCAGCAAGTCAGCGCCGGCCATGGTCACACCTGCGGGGTGAAGGCCGACGGTGGGGTGGCCTGCTGGGGTTGGGATGGCGACGGGGAAGCGACTCCGCCGGAGGGGACTTTTCAGCAGGTCAGCGCCGGCTATCGTCACACCTGTGGGTTGAAGGCCGACGGCGGAGTGACCTGCTGGGGCTGGGATGGGTCCGTGCAAGGCACGCCGCTGGGTGCAACCTTTCAGCGGATCAGCGCTGGCGGCTGGCACACCTGTGGGTTGAAGACCGATGGTGAGGTGGCCTGCTGGGGTTCGGACCGTAACGAGCAAGCCGCGCCGCCGGCTGGAACCTTTCGGCAGGTGGCTGCCGGCGGATACCATACCTGTGCGTTGAAGACCGATGGCAGTGTAGCCTGCTGGGGATATGATGAGTTCGGGCAGGCTACGCCGCCGGAAGGAACCTTCCGGCAGCTCAGTGCCGGCGGGGAGTACACCTGCGGCGTGAAGACTGACGGCGGGGTGGCCTGCTGGGGCAAGGATGATCACGGGGAAGCCACGCCGCAGGAGGGAACCTTCGAGCAGATCAGCGCCGGCTGGTGGCACGTCTGTGGATTGAGAACCGAAGGCGGCGTGGCTTGCTGGGGATATGATGATGGCGGGCGAGCTACGCCGCCCGGTGGAATTTTTCGGCAGATCAGCGCCGGCTGGCACACCTGCGGGTTGAAGACCAGCAGCGGGGTGACCTGCTGGGGTTTGATCGCCACGCCGCCCGATGGAACCTATCAGCAGGTCAGCGCCGGATGGGCGCACACCTGCGGGTTGAAGACCGACAGCGAGGTGGTCTGCTGGGGACATGATCATCACGGGGAAGCCACGCCGCCGGAAGGAACGTTTCGGCAGGTCAGCGCCGGCGGCGCTTACACCTGTGGGTTGAGGACAGACAGCGAGGTACTTTGCTGGGGACGGGATGATTACGGGCAAGCCGCGCCCCCAGGCGGAATCTTCCAGCAGGTCAGCGCCGGAGGGCACCATGCCTGCGGTCTGAGGACCGACGGCGGGGTGGCGTGTTGGGGATATGATGATTATGGGCAAGCCACGCCGCCGGGAGGAACGTTTCGGCAGGTCAGCGCCGGCGGCAATCACACCTGTGGGTTGAAGACTGACGGCGAAGTTTCCTGCTGGGGCCTGAATGATGACGGGCAGGCCATGCCGCCCGGCGGAACCTTTCAGCAGGTCAGCGCCGGACAGTTGCACACGTGTGGGTTGCAAACCGACGGCAGGGTGGCCTGCTGGGGGCATGATTGGTCCGGGACAGTCGAGCCGCCGGATATTGCCTTTCAAGAGGTCAGCGCCGGCGGGTGGCATGCCTGTGGGTTGAAGACCGATGGCGGCGTGGTCTGCTGGGGCGCTGAGGCGCGCGGCAGCGTTGGCGTGGACGGTGGTCAACAACGATCCGGTGGTGATTATGACGCCGATGACGACGGCCTGATTGAGGTGTCCAACCTGGCGCAGCTGGACGCCGTCCGGCACGATTTGGACGGGGACGGCGTTCCAGCGGACGAAGCATCGCGCGTTGCGTACTACGCAGCTTTCCCCGATGCCCCGGCGGGCATGGGTTGTCCGGCGGACGGCTGCACCGGCTACGAACTGGCCAACGACCTGGATTTCGGAACCGCTGCTGGCGGTCCCGGCTGGCAGCCCATCGGAGATGGCAGTAACTACTTCACCTCCACTTTCACCGCCACATTTGACGGCAACGGTCGCACCATCGCCAACCTGTATATCAACCGGGACGATGCGCCTCATGTGGGCCTGTTCGGACACACCGGCCCCGGCAGCGTCATCCGCGACGTGGGACTGGTCTCAGTCAGCGTAAGCAACGGGATGCCGGTTGTGGAGCACGGGGCGGCAACCGGCGGGCTGGTTGGCCAGAGCGGGAGCTTAATCGAGCGCAGTTACGTAACCGGCTCGGTGGAGAGTGCTGTGCTGGAGGGGGCCTCGTCAACCGGCGGTTTGGTCGGGGCTAATCACGGCACAATTACCGATAGCTGCACCACCGCCACAGTGTCCGGACGGGGCAATGTTGGCGGACTGGTCGGGGTGAATTTCGAGGTAATTACCGACAGCTACGCCACCGGCGCCGTGTCCGGAGGGGACGGTATCAGCGTGGGGGCCACTGTTGGTGGACTGGTCGGCGAAAATGGTTCCGGCGGTGGCATCTCCCACAGCCATGCCACAGGCGACGTCTCTTCTGACGGTCCTGGAACGGCCGGTGGGCTAGTCGGGACTAACTACGGTGACCTCACCGCCGGCTACGCTACCGGCAGCGTATCAGAGAGTTTCGTTGGCGGCGGGTTGGTTGGGGGCAATCGATATAGGGCCACCATCGCCGCCAGCTACGCCACCGGCGGCGTATCGGTGTGGGGCAATCGCTACAGCGCCGGCGGCCTGGTTGGGAAAAACGGCCATGCGGGGTTTAACCATGAGGGCAGAATCGCCGCCAGCTACGCCACCGGCAGAGTGTCGGGGAGCAGCCATATCTTGAGTATCGGCGGCTTGGTTGGGGATAATTCCCTGGGCGACATCACCGCCAGCTACTGGAACACCGAGACCTCCGGACAGTACGGTAGCAGCGGTGGCGTTGGCCTGACCACCGCCGAGTTGCAGTCGCCCATCCTGACCAGCGGCATCTACGCCGCCTGGAACCTGGCCTGGTGGGACTTTGGCACGTCCTGGCAGTATCCGGTACTGAAGTACCTGGGGATGAGCGTAGCCGCGCAGCGTGGCGGGGCGACATCTGAAACGCCAGTAGAACTTTCAAAGTCCATACAGCCTCCGATAGCCCCAGCGTATATGGATTGGCGCTGGGAGACTGGCCAGGGCAATTTCAGGGAGTTGGTAACTGACTTTACCATCCACAATGACGTTGGTGATTGGTCGGACGGGCATGGGTATTACCTGATTCTGCTTCAAAACGAAATCTCAGGCGCCGGCTTCTACTTCGGCGTGCAGACCGATGCGAATAGGCGTGGGAAGGGCGTAATTTTTTCAAGGTGGGGAACGGATGACTTGGCTAATGCAAGATGGTCTAAAACGGGCGGCTGGTACGAATTAGGAAGACATGAAGGCGGCTTCATTGGGGTGCGCCGGTCTTACGATTGGGGCGCGGCAGACTACCAAATCCGGATGGCGCCCGACGGGTTGGACTCCGACGGTGAGTGGTTCGGTCTGTGGATCACGGACTTGACCACCGACGAAACTACCTGGATTGGGTCGTTGAAGTTTCCCTTGCGGAACGGGACGGCAACCTTCAGGCCGGATGCGTCGGCAACCATTGAGCTGTACGGCGGTCCGCGTATTCGGCCAATCGATACCCCGGAATGGCACCTCGACGTCAAGCCTCCGGTTGGAGACGGGATACCGGCGGTTTGGGGATTTTCAAGCTACCCCTTTGACACCTCTGAAAACGCGTTGCCTAACTCTGACGTCTGGTACGACCCAGACGAAGGTGCGGTGCACCTGCGCATCGGCGGCCGGACGAAACGGGAAACCCCGGCCGTAGATCGGATTGACTTGGCGACTGCACCATAGGTCTCACGCGCGAACCTGATGAACGGCTCGCGGTCGGACTTAGAGCCTATCTTAATAACCGATCTGCTCTGAGACCGAGGAGGGCACAGGCAAGCACAGGAATGCGATGAGGGTCTGTTCCATGAGGGTCAATCTCGGCGTTCGCCCTGGCGAAAAGCGATTGCGGGCGGAATTGTTCTACTGACGTGGAAAAGGCGCCCTGCGGCGCCGTTCGGGTGAAAGTGGGGCTGGCAACGGAGTTGGTTGCCTCGTGTCTGGCGGCGGCCGTCGCTACCCTGGTGGGTGCGGCGCGCCGCGCGATGCGAGGTAATTCGTCACTGCTCTCATGCCGGCATGGCATGCCAGACTGTCGAGTGCCGCATCTACAGCTCGGTTTGCGCGCGTCTTTGCATCGAGCGCGGTGGTTCCGTATATGATTATTCCAAGCGGGTGCACGGTGGCTGCCCAGTAGCCGTCTCGGTCCTGTAGTTCAACGTTGCTAATTGGCCTAAAAGTGCCCGACTGATGTGAGGTCATCGTCTTTTCTACTGCTGTGTTTGACGGGGTTTGGTTGCATGTTACGGCGATTCGTCGTGGGTGTTGTCGTAGCAGCCCACTCCGGACCGTGGCGAGTTCCTCAGGACGACGGTGGTGACGTCATCTGGCGCGCAGTCGTTGCAGAAGTAGGGTGGCGCCACGATGGGGCCGCCCTGTTCGGGCAGCACGTGGACGTAGGGGTTCTCGTGGTAGCGCCAGCGGGCAACCGAGCTGCAGGTGAAGCAGCGTTCCGGCGGCAGGTTGCGGGCCGCGACGGTTATGAAACCGCCCACCCTGTCATCAGCGGCGACCCGTCTCACCGTCGTGTTGGTAGCCGTCGTTGCTTTGCCAACCGCGCGCAGAACCGCCCAGTTTCGGCCGGAAACGACCCCCGGGCGGGTTTTCGCGGCCTTGAGGCGGGATTCTGCTCGGACGCGAAAACGGTGCCACAGGGGTGGTTGGTGTGAAAACGGTGGGCCGGAAACAAACCGGCCGCCCTCGACGACTGGGCGGCCGGTTTCGCCGTTGGTCAGCGACTCGTTCGCAGCGTATCTTCTGCCGGCGGCCCCGTCATGGGCAGTCGAAGCCGGAGTCCGCGTAGTTTTCTCGCGCAGCCGTCCAGCGTTCGAGCTCAACGTAGTGCGGAGCGTCCAGTGCCTCCGTGAGTTCCGTCCGGGTCTCGGAATCAGAGCGACCTGACAGGCGGCAGATTTCGGTCGCGTTCATTCCGGAGTCGTGCATATCGAGCAGCCACTCGTGGAAGGCTTCGTCGGCGTTCTCGTTGGATCCCCGCATCTCGCTGCGGATGGCCTCTTCGAGCAGGAGGTCGGGGTAGTGTTCTGGCCAACCAGTGCGGCGGCGGATGGCCTCGTGGGTGTAGCCGCGGCGGCGCAGGTCGCAGTACATCTCGAGTCCCTTCGTGAGGTAGGGCTCCGCGGTCTCGAGCTCGAGCTTGGGCTTGGGCACGTACCGGTCCTTGGCGTCGCGTCCGCAGGTGGAGCACGTCGTGGCCACGTGGTAGCCGTGGCGATTCGTGACGAGTTCGCCCACGCAGTCGGGGCGACGGCACTTTGGCACCAGCCGCCGTGGCCGGCGGATCGGACTGTTGTCGAGTGTGGCTTGATCTCGGCGAGTCATGTTGTCTCCCGCGCTTCCAGCCGATGGTGTTTGCCCGAGCCGGCCGCTCGTGGCCTGCCAATTTCACGGTGCCGGAAATCGCCTAGGGGATTGCCCCGTCGGCGAATCCGTCTGGCGATCTGGTGTCGGGATTTTGCCGATGCGGGTCGGCGGCGGTTTTGTCCTCCGTCAGCGGCAGTGGCCGTCAGTCAGTCGTATTTCCGTTCTCGCGGCCAGTTGTCGAGCCAGGGGGATTTCCGTTCTGGGAAGGTGCGACCGTAGAGTTCGAAGGCGGCCTGCCAGCCCTCGTGGTCGGGCTCGGCCGTTGACCGAACTCTTGCCTTCTTGCCCAGATGGTGCTTGACTGAGAGCAGAACGGCGCTGACGAGGGTGTCGTAGTCGCGGCACTCGGTGGAGCATTCGCCGCGGTTGCCGAGGACGTTGGAGACTCGGGGGTCGGTCAGGTCCGGCGGGTAGGTGAAGTCGTCGGCGGCGTCGCCCCGGCCGTTGAAGGCGATGCAGTGGGGTTCGAACTTGGGTCCGAGTTCTGGGCAGTCGGCCGAGAGCATGAGCTCGAAGTCGCAGTTTTCGGCGAGGCGTAGGGCGTCCTGGGCGACGGCGGGCGTCAGTGCGTAGCCTTCCTTTTCGATAATCCAGTTGTGGGAGTAGATGCGGGTGCGCCGGCTGCGTTTCTTGCCGTCCTCGCCGAAGTAGAATCGTTCGGCGCGTTCCTCGCGGGCCAGTAGCTTGGGTCGCATGGCCTCGACGTACTCGAGCGCTTCCCGGTCTTTGATTCGGTGGGAGCGGTCGGGTTCGATGAGGCCGTGTAGTTCGCTTCTGGGGGCTTCGTCGCGCTGTGGCCGGCCGTCGTGGTTCGGGTTTGCCGTCATGCTCGTCTGCCTCCGGTGGGGGTCGATTGCCGGCGGAGGACACCGTAGGTGAGCGCCTGGTCGTAGCTGATGGATGCAGGCTGGTCGCTCTCTGGGGAATTCGCGGCGGCTGGGTGCGATTTACCCTCGGCGACGGCCATCGTGCTTCCCTTCCGTGCGGCGCAGGACGTGCGCCACTTTTCAGCGTGGGTCAGGCTTCCTCATTGCTGGAGTTGCCCAGCGTTTTCTCCGGCTCGCTGGGCCAGTTGTCGAGCCAGGGAATTTCCCGTTCTGGGAACGTCCGGGAGTAGAGCGCCTTGGCGGCCTGCCAGGCGGGGTGCTGTGGGCCGCCCTTGGACTGGACCTTCACGTCGTCGCCCAGGTGGTGCTTGATGGCCAGCATCGCGGCGCCGACCAGGGCGTCGTATGGCTTGGCTTCCGTGATGCACGCGCCGTAGCCGGCGATGATCCCGATTTCGACGTTTCGTTTCCGGTCAGGCGGGTACACGAAGGTTTCGCAGCCGTCGACTTCGGCGTTGAGGGAGATCCGGTCGGGGCCCAGGGTGAATTCCTCGTACTTGTTGCCCTGTGTCCGCAGCTTGAAGTCGCACTGGTCGGCCAGGTCCCTGACGTCGGCCACGATGGTCCGGGTCTGGGGTGACGCTTCGTCCTTGATCATCCAGGAGTGGGCGTATCCGCGGATCCACGGGTAGGGTTCCGGTCCGCCGCGGGCAGCGATGTCCTGTTCCATTTGTTCCCACAGGCGTCGTCCTGCCGCGAAGATGCGGTCGAGCCTGGCCTGCCCTTCTTCGGTGATGTGCCAGGTAGGTTCCGGCGCTGTGACCAGTCCGTGCACTTCCTCGTCGTCGTGGTTCTCGCGTGGGCCGGGTTCGCTGGAGTCGTCGTGTCGCTGGGTCATTCTTCCTGGCCTCCGGGTCGGGTCGATTGTCGTCGCAGCACGCTGAAGGTGAGTTCTTCGTCGAGTCGTACGGCCTCGGCGTAGCGGCGCAGGATTTCCCTGGCCTCGTTGAGGACGTTCTCGTCGTCGCACTTCAGGAAGATGGCGGTGATGCCGTGGGTGTCGTGCTTCATGGGGTCTTTGGACGCGCCGCGCCAGTCGGCGGTGTCGCGCAGCGTGCCATTGACCACCGCTTGGGCGTGGTGCTCGGGGCAGGCGATGAACGTCATCGGGTTGCCGGTGTCGTCGAACGGCGCCGAAATATCGTCAATGTACCGGTGCTTGCGCAAGAGGTGACTACCGTTCTCATTCCACGTCTTTCGGTTCGCTCGGGTCATCCTGCTTCGGTGGCCGGTTGCTGTGTTTTCGCACGAAGGTGGTGACGCCCCGGTTGTGGGCTGACCTTTGTCGGATGATTTCTCCCTTTTGGAAGATGTCCTCCATGATCTCTCGCATTTCGTCCGTGAAGGCCGGCGGGGCGTTCTCGTCCCAGTGTCAGATCGTGCACTCCGGTCCGCCGATGATGTGCTCCGACGCCGGAATCGTGCGCGATGCTTGATGGATGGGCTGAGTCCTTCCGTTGCCGGCGTTTGGTAAAGCCATGATCGTCTTATCGCTGAAAGATTGGGCACAGGCTAACGAATTCGCCGGAGGACGGCACGCGCGTCGAGGCGTGGATCCCGGCAGACTTGGCCGGCTGGGGGAAAACCGTGCGGCATGAATACGGCGTGCTCCTCACGATCAGCTCCGAGTCCGTCATTTCCAAGGCCCGGAGAATTCTGCTCCAGGAGGCCAACCTCCTCGATTGGACATCACACGCCACAGCTGGGGAGTCCAAAAGGCAGCCAATGGTACGCTGCTTACAAGGGTTCCGCTCTGTTACAGCCGTATCTTCCGACACACGCCTCACCATCCCCCGCAGTACGAACTCGCGTCCGACAGCACGTTTGCGAAGCTCAACGCGTCGGCGCCCAGGCGACCGGCAGCCACATCGCTCACGGTGGCCGCCGGCGGTCCCTCCCACTCCTGGACGTAATCGTGCAGACACTCGCAGTGCTCGTAAGCATCGTCCCGGGTGATCTGTTCGTGCCGGGCGAGGTACTGGTTGGTCTGCACGAAGGTGATTTCCGAACAATCCTCAACCCATGCGTCGCGTGCCACGGCCTCGTGGGGCGCCCTCCCCGGCGTCTGCGTCGCCATCACCGCCGCCGGAGCTTCCGTCGCCGCAGCCCTGGCCGGCGCGGCGGTGACCGCCGGACGTGCCCTTCCGCTCCCGCTGCTGCCCTGATTTGAGGAGCGGGGTTCCGCCGGGTCAACAAACTCGGCCACACCGTCGCCGACTACAAACTCACCATCAGCTTTGACGTCGCCGATGTCGAGATCAAGGGCCAGCAAGGAGAGCAGGGTAGTGACGTAGTCGTCGATCCCGATCTCACCCTCCATGGCCTCGGCGGCGCGCTCCGAGCCAAACATCAGCGCGAAGGATACGTCGATGGAGTCGCTGTCGTCTCCCTCCAGTGCAATCCCGGACCCCTGGCACCGGTCCACTGGGCAGTCGTCGACGGCAGCGATCCGCAGCCAGCCCTCTCCGACGGTGTTTAGGATGCGACGAACGTCGCTGTCCTCGGTGTTGGCCAATTTTTCGGGTTCTCGGCTCATGTACGTGAGGAGCCGCTCCAGGTCGGATTGACGTTGGGACGCGATGACGACGTACCCGTCCTTCTCGAATATGGCGACCGCCGCCGGGAAGTTGCGATCAGAACATTCCCACATCTCGAATCCCCGGTAATCGTCATCCTCGCAGTCAAGACCGTCGTCCAGTTCCTCGCGGATGTCGTCGAACTCGAAACCGCCCTTCGCGATCCAGAGGGTGTCGCTGCCTCCGAAGGATTCGTACACCACCGCGAAGAGTTCGATGTTGTCGTCGTCCATGCCGATGTCCTTGGTATCCCTGGGGTCATCCCCGCTGTCTTGGATGAAATCGACGTAGTCCTCCAGACCGTCGCGGTTGGTCTGCGTCCTGACGTCGCGGATGGTCAGCAATCCGGCGTCGTCTGGAACGTAGCCCAGCACGTTGCCCCCTCCGGAGCCGCCGCGTCCGCCGAACGCGCCCGTCAGCGCCAGCACGACGACCACGATTACCACCACCAGAGCGACGCCGCCGCCACCGACGATCATGAGCATCCTGCTGGAGATGGTGAACCCGCCTGTGGAATCTTGGGCATCTCGGGGAGTGTCGCTGGATTGTTCAGGGCTTCCGTTCGTTGCCATCGTGTCGAATCCTCCCGTGTTCAAAATTATTTGCAGGGTTTCCTGTTCAGATGGCCGGCGCGCCAACGGCGGCCACAAGACCGTGGGCGCGCCGGCTGGAGTAGTAACCGGTGTCAAAATGGCGCGAGACTAAGGAGTGGCGTCAATCACTTCCAGTGCGTTCCGGCGAAACTCCATCGGGCGAGCGATGAACGGTATGTCCTGCCGAGATTGTCCGGTCCCATTAACGACAATGGTGCCGGCGTTGAAGATCCGAGGTATTACGCCTTGGTGAACTTCCAATCCTTCGATACGATTGTGGTTCAGTTCGAGGGTATGGCGCTTAACCAGTCCTCGCTTGGCAATAACCCGCCTTGAAGTAACCGCGAACTCGGTGGTCAGATAGGTAGCCAACGCCCGGATGATGGGGATCGCGAAGAGCAGCAGAATGACCAGCGCCAGGAAAGTCCCACCTCCTCCGCCCACTCCGGCTCCAACAGATATGGCGATGATGACGCCGATGAAAAGCACGATGGCCGGACCCACGAAGATGCCCCAGTGCAGTTTCGCCCGGTGCAGGACCTGTTCCCCCGCCGTCAGGTTGTCGTCTACGTAACTCATCGTTGATTCCTCCGTAGCGTGGTGTGGTGCCCCGACAAACATGTGGTGGCGACGCGTTCGGTGACGCGATCAGTTTGTGGAGGTTTAGGCCGCCCGCAGGACTGCGGAAAGGTCGCCGAGACAAATGCAAACACCGCTCGGACGGCGAGCGGCGGCGACAATTAATCGATGATTGTCCGCGGGGCGGACAACACAGGGGTGCCCCTGCGGCCACTATTGTTCCCCGTGAGGGTTTGGCTCTGGCCGGAGGCGTGGGTCCTACGCCTCCATGGGGGCTCCGATCTGCGGGGCGTCGCTGGCGGTTCGGGGAAGTGCTCCCTCGCGGTTGCGTGGTGGTCCTGGCCGGCGAATTCACGACGGACGAAGCGCCTGCGCTCGGGTTCGATCTGCTCGGCGGCCACGGCTTGAACCGCCTGCAGTGGCGATGCCCGGAAAGAGAGGACTCCTGGTCCTGTGTCGTGATGCCGTTGCCGCGATCCTTCCGTTTCTGAGTGCGGCGCAATGGATGCCTGTGCATTCCGCTTGGCAACGGACTCTAATCTGAAATTGGAAAACCATTCGATCAGGGCGCCCTTGTCAGCGCCCTTGGCGACGGCAGTGAGTTCGTTCTTCATCGGTAAACCTCCACTCGAGGGTCTGGTGTAGGGCCCGTCCAGCCCCAGCGGGATGAAGGTGCATTAGTCCTACCTGCTTGACCGACCTCGATGCGGAGCGAGTGTAGTGCTTTTGTCTAACAACCGTCAACGAGCTGGTGTCGTATTTGTAGTACAGAGCGATGATTTCGTTCCTGTTGGGTTCCTGATACTAAACCTCGGGCGCAGATGGCGCTCCAACATGAAATTAGCCAGATGTCTAATAGACCGTACGTCGCGGAGATTTTACGTTTTTGCTGGTGGGGGAAATTCGGGTGAGGCTGATGTCGGACACGTCCGTATAAGGGCGCAGTCCGAAACCAGGTGCTCGTTGGCCGAGGTGGTCCACGAGCGGGAGATGGACAACTTGACGCCGGATGGGCTGATCGGGCTTCTGTCGTCGGTGTCGTGCGGGGCGTTCGTGCTGACGACGGATCAGACGGTCGTTTTCTGGAACGACCGAGCCCGTGAGATTCTGGGCTACACGTCGGAGCGCGTCGTCGGCCGGCGTTGTTCCTCTGTCGCCGGCGGCGCGGCAGGCGTCGCCCTGTCCGAGGGTTGCGAAGACGGTTGCGCCATGATGCGCAGTTTGCGAGACGGTCAAATGCCGGGTCGCGGCAGGCTGCGGATGCGGTGTTCCTGGGGCGAGCGAAAGTGGCTGGTCGTGACTCCGATGGCGGTGTCGGGCGTCGAACAGAACGGACCGTTGCTCGTGTACCTGTTCGGTGATGCGGGTGAAGAAGCGCCGGCCGCGGACGTCGACCGGCTCGTTGAACTGGGCGGTGGCGGAGGCCGCGGGCCTGACGAAATCCGCTACGAGCGCCCGACGGTTTTCTTACGGGACCCGAGGGAAAGGGCGGCCGAAGGGGATGATGAGGATCAGCTGCGCCGGATGTATGAAGCTCTCATGGACGCGGCGGGGCCGGACCAAATGCGTCAGGATCCTGAATTCAGGGAGAGTCCGGAAGACCTCGAAAACCGGATTATTAGGGCGAATCTGCGGGGTTCCGGACCTCAATCGGGAGAGGTTGCTGAATCCGGGGAAGGGCAACCTGTCGGAGCTGCGCCGCGTGAGGTCCGGTTGACGGACCGGCAGCGGGAGGTGCTGTCCTACCTGGCGTTGGGGTGGGAGACCAAGTACATCGCCGAGGAACTGGGCGTGAGTTGGTACACGGTGCGGAAGCACATCGAGAACCTGAGGGAAAGGTTGGGTGCCTCCAATCGCCTGGATGCCGTCGTGATTGCCATGCGTCTGGGGATCATCCCGTCTGAGTGATCCGTAGGTCTTGAATGGTCCGCTGGTTTCCGTTCCAGTGGCTTCCGTGGGCAATGGTCCGCCACGGAAGGGATTTACCTGAAGGGGTCTGGAACGGCCGCCCGGGGCCTGTGTGGCCGGATTTCGGGGTATCGGCTGCCAGCCTGGCAACCGTCTGCCCCACTGGTCGGTGATGGCGTTTGTTCGCGTAGTCGAACCGACAGACTGATCCGCACAGGTTGGCCGTGTCTGCCTGCCTAGCGAGCGGCGGCTTGCCCGGGAGCCAGGTGTCTGCGGTGTCGACGTTCTTATGATTACTTCCAATATCGGCTTGGCTTGGGCGGCGCGTCGTCCGAGCCGTCGCGGGAGTAATCGCTATGTCGAGCAAGGTATTCAGGATGTCGGTTTTCGCTTTGCGGTCTTGGCCCATGCTGCTGGTCATCGCCGTCGTGGCGTCGGTACTGGTTTGGGGAACGGCTTCGCGTTCGGCTTCCGCCCAGCCGGAAGGGCTGGAAATTGCTGGTTCCAGCCTCACGGTGGCGGAGGGTGCTACAGGCTCGTATCGTCTGAGGTTGGGCAGTGCGCCTGCAGACAGCGACACAGTGTTCGTGGTGCCTTCTCCTCCGACTGACTCTGGGGTTTCGGTGGCTCCTTCGTACTTGGAGTTCACTTCCAGCAATTGGGATGCCTACCAGACCGTGTATGTGTCGGCGCACGCGGACGATGTGGATGAATCTGTTCCTGACGTCACTGTCGCCCACCTGAGGTCGGTCTACAGTGGCGCCGCTTCTGGTCCGGCGGTTCCGACGGCGGTGACTGGGGCGGATGTCATCGTGACAGTGACCGACGACGACACCAGGGGTGTCGCCCTGTCTCAGACTTCGCTGACGGTCGCGGAAGGCGACGACGCCTTTTACTTGGTGAGCCTGCGTTCTGAGCCGACTGGTGACGTAACGGTTACCTTGGGTGGCAGCGTGGACGGTTTG
Source organism: Dehalococcoidia bacterium (assembly GCA_965207025.1). GTDB lineage: Bacteria > Chloroflexota > Dehalococcoidia > Lucifugimonadales > UBA3495 > Bin87. The sequence goes on from OZ242258.1 coordinate 1,789,031, forward strand.
GTCACCGTCTCGCCGGCGACGCTTATCTTTACTCCGGCGAATTGGAGCGTTCCTCAGACCGTGGTGGTCCTGGGGGTGAGGGACGATGTGGCTGATGGGCTCAGTCGTTCCGCTGCCGTGACGCACACGGTGACCGGCGGAGACTATGACGGTTACACCGTCGGCGATGTTGCGGTTTCGGTAACCGACGACGATGTCAAAGGCTTGGAGCTGTCCTTGGAACGCTTGGCGATCACCGAAGGCGGCTCGGGCAGCGCCACCGTTCGGCTGACATCGAAGCCCACGGACGAGGTTACGGTCACCCTGAGTTCTGGCAGTGGTGTTGAACTGCCTGAGACGACTTTGACGTTTCCCGTTGATGCTTGGGATGATCCGCAACGGTTTGTGGTGAATAACGAGGACAACGGCGTGGCGCACGGGGTTCGCGCCGCCACGGTGGCGTTGAGCGCGTCCGGTGGCGGCTACGGCTCGCAGCGGGCTTCGCTTGCGGTGTCTCTGCTGGACAACGACCCTGTGCCCAACTCGGAGTTGTGGGTTTCAAAGACTCACCTGACGGTTGGAGATGGTGCGGCGAACACTTACTACGTGCGTCTGGCCCAGCGGCCTGATTCCAACGTGTCGGTTGCATTGAGCAGCCGCGACGCAAGTATTGCGACGGTATCGCCAACTTCTCTGACTTTTACTCCTCGCAACTGGCGCGTTGACAGAGAGGTGACGGTAACTGGCGCCGAGGACTTTGCCCATGTGCTTGGGGCGCGTGCGACTCACGTCGCGCATGCGGTGGAAGGCGCGAACCAGTACTACGTCTCGGTGGCGGTCAGCGACGACGATGTCGCCGATTTGGGCGATGACGCCGGCGTGTTGTTTGCCCACGGCGTCGCGGGGGAGGAGTTGGGGAGTGACGCAGTATTGACAGTGGCCGAGGGTTCTACCGGTTCTTACCAGGTCTCGTTGCAACGTCGGCCTTCGGGCAACGTGCGTCTTTTCGTTGTCAGTTCGGCTCCGGCGGCGGTCGTGGTATCGCCGCCGTTTCTTGATTTCACTCCGTCTGATTATTCGGTTCCGCAGCCGGTTGTGGTGCGCTCCCTGGACGACCGGGTAGCTTCAGGTGATGCCGCGCGGGCGGTGTTGTTGCATCGTCTTGCCGATGGCGGCTATGACCAGGTCTCTGTCCGTTCCCTGAACGTCGTGGTGACTGACGACGACGCGATTGGGGTCACGGTTACTCCGACTGCCTTGGCGTTGGTCGAGGGCGCGTCGGGCGGGTACTCAGTGGTGTTGAATTCGGAGCCGCTGGGCCCGGTCTCCTTTTACGTCAGCAGTATCGCCGGTTCGGGAGTGACTGGGCATATCACCCGTGATGAGGATGTGTTCTCCGGCTTGCTGACCGGTCCATCGCAGCTGACCTTTACGCCTTCCGATTGGGACGAGCCGAAGACGATTCGGGTCAGGGCTCGGGCTGATTCTCGGGTGAACAGCACCCGTGGCGTTGACTTCTCTCATGAGGTGCACGGCGGTGGCTACGATGCTGTCAGTGTTGACTCGTTCAACTTGCTGACGCTTGATGATGATTTCGACGGCGTGACCGTCTCCGAGAGTTCGCTTTCCCTGGCGGTGGGTGACCAGGCTACTTTCACGATCCATCTGAACAGTGATCCTGGTGTTTCCGGCAAGACCGTGCGTCTGACCGTTGACAGTGCCCCTCCGAGCGTCCTGACGCTGTCTGATGACGCTCTGGACTTCACCGACGCTGACTGGCATATACCGAAACGGGTTGTGGTTACCGGCGTGGGGGCCGGCAGGGCCACCCTTTCGCTCAGCGATGGCGCTGATCTGGGTTCAGTGTTTGTGACGGCGCGCTCTTCGGCGAGTGCTGGGGTGACCATCAATCCAGCTGGTCCGTTGCACTTGGGCTTGAACGGCGTCGGTGGCTATACCGTCGTGCTGGACGAGCGTCCATCTTCCAGTGTGGTTGTGACCGCCCGCAGCAGTGCTCCTGCCGTTGGCACGGTATCGCCGTCTGACCGGACTTTCACGCCAACTGACTGGGATGTCCCGCAGAGTTTTACGGTGCTTGGCGTCGGCGATGGCGAGGCCGTCATTTCCCATGTCGCAAACGGCGCCAGCTTCAGCAATTCTGCAGTGGGCAGCCTGAGTGTCGTTGTGGCGACCGGCACATCAGTGGTTGAAGTGTCCACTTCTGACCTGAGGATCGGCGTCGGCGGCCAGGGCAGCTATGCGCTGACGTTGGTCAGCGGTGGCCAGGCTACGGTGACCGTGGTCAGCAGCGACGCCAGCAAGGCCGTGGTTTCGGATTCCTCAGTAGTTCTCACGGACACGGTGCCGGAGCAGACGGTTACCGTCACCGGGGTTGGCGCCGGTTCCGCGGTCATCTCTCACGGCGTGTCCAGCGGTGGTACTGCGACGTCGGTGAATGTCACTGTTGACGCGAATGCAGTCTTGCCAGGTTTCACCCTGTCGGATGTTGAGGGAACTGCGGGAGCCTACTGGGAGTGGGCCGGTGAGACTTTCACAGTTGAACTGGGGACTGCGTCTGGGTTGAAACCGGGCAGGGTCTGGGTGTATCGGGTGCCGGTCGGCGACGATGGTGCGGCTCCGTTGTCGTGCCACACGGACCGAGTTTCCGCTCTGCACGTTGCCGAGGGTGATTTCGTCGTGGGTAGCGGCGCGACGATCTCTGAAGTTCGGGCTTCTTCCAGCCTTTTTGAGTACGGCGTCAACTTTCTCTGCGTGATTGATGAGGAGGGCAAGGGGCAGGACAACGCGCCATTGCGCTTGACGGTCCATGAGCCCCTGGAGACCTACCGGGTCTGGCTGAAGAACGCGAGCATGGGAGAAGGCGGGAGCACGACACTGGCCGGCGCGGCTTTGCCCGACGATTTTCGTGTTTTTCACGGCCGTCAGGGAGTTGGCGGCGCCAGCGACGCTTGGAGCATGCCGCAGTTCCGCGGTACTGGCGCCGCGACTGGAGATGCTCTGACAGAGACTTCAGGCACCTTGTATCACTGCAAGGATGTTGAGGTTGTCTCGAAGCAGGTTGGTTGTGAGTGGGACGAGCATAGGGCTCTTTCCGCTGAGCCGTGGCGCGTCGGCATTGAGCCGGCTGATGCCTCTGGCGACAGCGCCATTAAGGTTCCTGGTGACGTGCTGGAGTTCCGCGTTGACTTTAACGTTCTCGACGCTCGGCTGAAGGACCGGTTTTTCATCTACTGGGGACCGGTTGACCTCTGGCGGTTGGATGCCGATGGCGTCGGTGACTTCGCCGTGCATGAGGAGCATGTCATCGGCCTGACGCGTACTGAAGTCTTTCGTTCGGATCTGACCGGCGACGGTTTTTACGAGTTCAGGATACCGCACCATGGATCCACCAACGAGCTTGGGAAAACCTTCGTCGCCTTGGTGCGTTGCAACGACGACTTCATCACTGTTACGGGTAATCCCGAAGTCGCCCGCAACGAGGCAGCGTTCTCCGACTGTACGAAGGTCGATGTTCCCGGCGTGAACTTTGACGCTGAGCATCTAGAGCTCGAGCTCCTGCGGCTGGCTTGGTCGCAGCACGACGTGATGTCTGGTCTTGGGCTTACCTGCGGTACCGTCAAGGTGACGGTTACCCGTCGGGATAATGATCCTGACCCTGATGTTGAGGAGTGGGTGGAGGCCAGTCGTGCTTTTGAGGTGGATTGCTCCAACGAGGGCGATGCCACCGTGTTCACGACAGCTAATGTGGATGCTTGTCATGACGACTTGGTCGCTGCGGGCCGGCTCTCCTTGGATGATTTTACGTTTTCGGGTGACTCGGACTTGACTGCTGATCTGTTCTACCCAGGGTCGTTGATCAGTGATCCTGTAGCTCCGTTGTACTGTGGGTTCGGCCCCGTTGAGCCCTTCTACGACACTGACACTTGGGGCAGCACTCGGTACAACGCGGCGCGTTCATTCTACGGATTCGTCATTGACTGGCAGGGTGGGTTTGATCCGCCGCACTTCCGTGACGGCTGCATGATGGTGTTGCCGTATCGCACTGTTCGATTGTCGGATGGGTCGTTGGCGTATTACGGCGAAGAGGAACTCGGGGCTGATCGTCCTTACGGTACCGAGCGCTGGTTGTTGGGAGACGCCGGCGAGCTGGATGTTTCCGACGGCGTCGATGAGGCTGAGCTCTGCTTCCTGGCTCCGAACGCGGACCCTGATTGGTCTTTCGATGACTACAGCTGGCATGACGCGCAGGCCATGCACTTTGCTGTCTATGTGTCGGGCATGCCGGCTGAGCATGACCACCGCGTGGATGATGCTGATGATGGCTGGCGGCGCACCGCGTTGGGCGCTTGGGACTGGAGAGATGAGGGCGGAGTGCCCGGTGGCGGCGTGAGGCGTCGCATCGGCTTTGCTTTGCCCACCGACGTCGCTGATGGCCGCCCTGTCCTTTCGGAGTTTCATGTCCCGGGTGGATACTCGTTTTCTGTGAGCCGCGACTACGCGGACGCTCAGGGTAGGGTGTACATCTACCTGGTGCCTTGCCTGCCTTGGCAGGGAGACCATACGGCTACCTGTGATGACTTGGTGGAGGGAACAGGGTCAGGTCAGACGGTCGTCTTCAAGCCTGCTGATGAGCAGGATGGTCCGTTCGGCGTTGATCCGTCGCGTTCTGGCAGTGATCCTTACACGTTGGTGTACTCACAGAAGTTCACCGTGAATTTCGGCAACGTCGCTGTTGGACTGCCTGACGACCGCCCGGTTTCGTTGCCGGCTTTGTCCGAAGAATCCACTACTGGATGCGCTGTGGTTCGCGGCGCGGGCGGGGTCTGGCCTGAACGTTTGGTGCAGGGTGGTGGGTGCACCGCCGGTGCAAGTGATCCGGTGACGGTCGTGGTGGAGAACTCGGAGGTCACACATGGTCTTCAGAACTTCATCGTCTACGCCACCGGTGGTCGCAGCGACGGCCTTGACCTGGTGAACATGCGTCGCAGTGCCGGCGCTGACGCCTCCCCGGCTCAGCTGGCTCGTCTGGGTTTGCTGGAACGCGTGGTCAGCGTGCCGGCTGGTGATACCGGCGAGGCTCGGGTGGTGGTGACTCCCGACATGGCCGGCGACGACGGTGACGTCTACCTTCTCTTCTACGAGTGCGGCGGCGTATCGGCGCCGATTTGCGCCCGCAACAGCCGCGACAGTGCCGGCGTGGTCCCTGACTACGATGTGCCTGTTGACCCTGCCTTTGTGGTGCGGGTGAACTGGCTGGATTCTGCGGGATTGGTTGAGTCAAATCTGCGTCCGGTTTGCCAGGGACGCAATTGCGAACCGCTGATGCCCTTCCTGCGCGCCGAGGCTCCCACGGATTCCGTGGGTTGCGAGGTTCGCGGGTATGACGGCGGGGCGGACGTTGACGACCTCACCTACTGGCCCGACCGCGTCGTTTCCGGCGGCGCCTGCACTCACGGCGGGTTTGTCCAGCGGACGGTTTCCATTCCGAACTCGACGAGCAGCCCACGTCGCTTGGTCGTGTACTCGACCGGCGGGCGTGGCTACGGTTTGGACTTGGCGCAGGTTCGTCGCTTTTGTCATGGCTCTGGCTGTCCCACGATACCTCCCACATGGCGGTCAGCCGGCAAGGTTGGCCTGAAGCGCGATGTTCTGAGTTTGGCTGCCGGCGCATCTGGCAGCGTGACGGTTGACTACGGCATGGCGGATGGCTACGGCGACGTACTGCTCTTGGCCTACGACTGCCCGGCTGGCGTCTGTCCGGATGCTGTCCATCCTTCCAATCCGACGGTGTTCGCCGTGGACCAGCGTCCGCTGTTCCAGGCGTTGGTCAATCTTTCACCGCCGCGTGCGGTCACTGTCACGCCGGATTCTCTTCAGATAGCTGAAGGTGCCGAGGGCGTCTACGAGGTAGCGCTTGGTTCCCGGCCCACCGGCGAAGTGTTCATCGCTGCCACGGCGGCACCCGACGGTCGTGTTTCCGTGGCTCCGTCGCCGCTGTTGTTCAACTCGTCCAATTGGAGCACGCCGCAGCGCGTTACGGTTACGTCGCTGTCCGACGACGATGTCTTCGATGACCAGTTGCACATCACGCACTCGATCACCGGCGCCGACTACGGCGATGCTGGCCTCTGTCCCAACGGTTGTCCGGTTTCGGTGTCCATCATCGACGACGACACCGTGGGTGTGAACATCTCCGAGACCGACATCTCGGTGCGTGAGGATTCCAGCGCTTCGTACTCGGTGTCGCTGCGCACCCGGCCCAGCGCCTTGGTTGAGGTTAAGCCGGTAGTCTCGCCGGCCGACGGCGTCGTAACGGTGTCTCCGGCTTCGTTGTCGTTTACTCCGCACAACTGGCAGGTGCCGCAGGAATTCAACCTGGAGGGTGTCGTGGATCGAGTTTCCCATGATCCCCTGCGCACGGCGTCTGTGACTCATGATTTCGCCGGCGGCGGTTACGACGGCGTGCAGTCGGGCTCAGTAGCGGTCACTGTTCTGGACGTTACGGTTCCGGGGTCTGCTCCCAGAGTCATGGTGTCGGAGCACGCCATGAGCTTGGAGACCGGCAGTTCGGGAACCTATTCGGTGTCGTTGTCCACTGAACCCAGTTCGGACGTTACGGTCTCGGTGTCCAGCCGCAACTCATCGGTTGCCACGGTGTCTCCGTCCACCTTGACGTTTACGACCGCCAACTGGAGGGTTGCGCAGGTCGTTACGGTGAACGGCGTGGCTTCCGGTGAGGCGGTCGTCGAGCATCAGGTTTCCGGCGGTGGCTACGACTATGTTCGAGTCAGCAGTGTGGTGGTGACCGTAGCGGGCGCCGATCCTGTGAAGGGTGTCGTCTTCTCCGGGCAGTCCGTTCGTGTGCTGCCGGGCGGCAGCGCTTCGTACACTGCCAGGCTGAACGCTGCTCCGTCCGGCGACGTCACCTTGTCCCTGTCCAGCGACGCTCCTGGCGTTGCCTTGGCTTCGCCGGGCGCGTTGGTGTTCACCACCGGCAACTGGCACCAGGTGCAGACGGTGACCGTCCACGGAATATCCGTCGGAGCCACGACGATCTCTCACGCCATCTCTGGCGGCGGCTACGGTTCGGTTTCCGTGCCGGCCGTGGACGTGTCGGTTGTTTCCACCGATGGTCCGGGCGGTGGCCTGGGCGGGGTGAATTCGTCCTCCGACAGCGGCAACGGCGTCGGCTTGTCGGATGACGCCGGCGTCGGCGTTGACTTGTTCTGGAGGCCGCAGACTTGGTTGGGCGCGCCTGGTCTGCCGCCTGCTGTTGACGTCGCCTGGTCAAAGGTCGTGGAGCCGTCTTGGCTGTTCCGTCCTGAACCTTTGCCCCGACCTGCGGTCGCTACTTACGGGGGCCGGTGGAGCGCCGTCGCGGGCTTTGCGCCGCAGCAGCTGTTGGATCGTGGCTGGCAGTGGTTTGGCGACTACTTTGACCTGACGCTCTACGGGTTCACGCCCAATGCCCGGATCTGGGCGTATCGTCTCGTGGTGGACGACGGCGACCCGGCGCCGACGGATTGCCGTACTGAAGGCCGTTCCGCGTTGCCGATCAAGTCGGCGATGACTGACGGCAGCGGTGGCCATCTCTTCTCCGACTTGCTGGTTTCGGCGGGTCTGTTTGCCGAGGGCAAGAACTACGTCTGCGCGGTTGACGCCATGGGGCTGATACTGCCTTCGCCCAAGGTGCTGACGGTTTACGACCCGCCGGATGTGTACCGCATGCAGCTTTCGATAATTGACGTTTCGACCGGTGGCATGAGCCAGCTGAGTGAGGAATTCAAGGTCATTGACGGCCAGCACTACGGTGGCGCGCACGAGTCGCCTTGGTCAATGCCGCAGTTCCGCGGCGTCAGTCGGGACAACTACTTGACGAGGACCAACGGGGTTTGGCATCGCTGTTCTGACAGTCCGGAGGCGCACGTTGGCCGTGACGGCGTTGGCACCTCTCTGAAGCAGGTGGGCTGCGACTGGGACGAGCATGACGAGTCGGTGCCGGGCAAGGTCGGCATCGTCAGGGTGCCCAGCACCGGGTCTCCTGCTGTCAAGGTTCCCGGAGACGACGTGGAGTTCCGCATCGGCTTTCATCCGACGCAGTTCAGCGGGCGCGAGAAGGAGCGCTTCGCCGTCTTCTGGGGGCCGGTGGACATGTGGCTGCTGGGAGCGCCGGACGGTGTGCAGCCTTCCGATTTCACCATTCACAAGGCGCACCTGGCTGGTTTGAACTGGGTGCTGGTTACCCAGTCGGACCTTGATTCCGACGGCAACTACCTGTTGAAGATAAACCGCGAGTCGGCCAATTCCGCCGGGGACACCTTCGTATCGGTGGTGCCGTGCAACGAGGACTACTTGGGACCGAGTGAGCCCGGCTCTGATTTGGAGCGGAACCGGCGTGCGTTGCCCGGTTGTGGCCTGCCTCTCACGCCGAGCATCGACTTTGACGTGTCGGCGGGTGATGACGACGATGATGACGACCCGTTCGCCGCCTTGCGGCAGGCTTGGCGCCAGCACGACGTGACCTCGGGTTTTGGCATGTCGTGTGACGTGACTGTGGTGGTCACGCGCTCCGTGGAGCGTGAGGACTCGAATGGCAATCCGGTGTCGTACTCCTACGAGCGCGCCTACGACATCCAGTGCGAGAACAACCTGAAGACCGACGACCAGATGGCGTTCAACGCCTGCGACGACAAGCTGCGCGAGGCGGCCAGGTTGATTCCCACTGGGACTTCCTGGCGTGACGACCGTTCCACGGTGACTTACTCGAACCTGATTTGCGGCTGGGGGCCGCCGCGCCCCTTCCTGGATCCTGACGACATCTCGTACTGGGGCAGCGCCAGGTACAACGCGGCGCGTTCCATCTACGGCTTCGTGATTGACTGGTACCGTGGCGGCGGCGGCGCCGACGGCGACGACCGTGGATGTAGAATCGACGTGCTGCGCTATCGCGTCAATGCGGATGACGAGTACGTCAGCGTCATGCAGAATCAGCGACCGGTGGGCACCAAGTACTGGCGTCTGGGAACTGCTCCGGAGAACGACGTCGACTGCACGGCTGCGGCTGGCGAGGATTCCGTTGACGTGAACATTTTCATGGCGGCGGCAGATCCGACGTGGGATGCGGTGGATCGCGATTGGCATGGGGCGCAGGCGGCCCATTTCGCCTTGTACGTCTCCGGACTGAACGACGGGCACGTCATTGGCGCCGATGATACGGACCCGTGGCGTCGGGTGGCATTGGGCTCTTGGGATTGGAGCGATGCGCGCCTGGGCCTCGATGGTGGTCTGCAACGGCCTTTGGGTATGGTCTTGCCCAACGCTACGGACGGTGCTTCGGCGGATTCTTCGCCGGGGCTTTCCCTGCCGTCGGTGCAGGCGTTCTATGAGGGACGTGCGTTTGCCGTCACCCGCGACATGGCCGACGCCAACGGCGTGGTGCGGCTGTACGTGGTGCCATGCTTGCCGAATTACGCCTACGTGCAGCCACACCTGCGGGTCTGCCGAGACCTGTCGGCCGGCGCGGGACACGGCTTTCCCCTGGAGTTCAGGCAGGCCACGTCGGATGCCGGGCCTTTTGGCCTGCTTACGACGAGTACGGGGCAGGTGTTGCGCTACTCCTACGTCGTGACGGTCAACTTTGAGGATACGGCGGACAGCGACTTGCCGGTGTCCATACCGGGGCTGGCGGTGCCCCCTTCTGGGCAGCGCTGTGAGGTGGTTCGTCATCGTGACGGGCACTGGGCGGAGGTCCGCGTTGCCGGTGGAGCCTGCGACGTGGACAGCCTTCAGCCGGTGCAGGTGCATTTCCGCAATGACGGCTCCGACTTGGTCAACTTGGCGGTGTACGGCACCGGTGGGCGCAGCCATGAGTTGGACTTCGTGGAGATGAAGCACACTGAGCGCAACGACGGTTCCGCCGCCAGCTCGGCAGAGCGTTTGGGACGCCTGGGAGTGCTGGAGCGTGCTCCGTTGCCGGTGCCCGTCGGTGGACGGGGTACGGTGACGGTTACTCCCGGCATGGCCGATGCTGAGGGTGATGTTTGGCTGTTGGCCTATCGCTGTGGCGGCGGCGCGGTTCCGCTGTGTCCGCGCAGTGGTCGTGGCAAGGCCGGCGACATTACGGGCTTCAGGATGGCGCCGGCGGTGTCCTTCGCCGTCCGCGTGCGTTATACCGCGGCTTCCGGCATTGCGCATACGGCGCTGGGGACGGTCTGCCAGGGCGCGGACTGCGAGCCGCCGGTGCCGGACGTGTTGCTGGAGGCGGCTCCTGATCTGGGCGCCGGTGTCTGCGGAGTGAAGGCTTACGACAATGGTCGGCTATGGCCAGATCGTGTGGTTCGGGGCGGCGCCTGTGCTCCTGCCGACGAGGAGCCGTTGAACGTCAAGGTCCGGCAGGGCAGTGCCGGCGCTGACCACGTGGTGGTGTTCGCCACCGGTGGGCGTGACCTGTCGTCCACGCAGGTGCGTCGGAGCCCCGGGAATCCCGGGACGCCGGCCGGCAAGGTTGGTTTGCGCAGGGTGACGCTGAGCGCATCTGGGGAGGTGGCGGTTTCGCCGGATCTGGCGGATGCCAACGGGCGGGTGCTTTTGCTGGGATACCTGTGTTCGGACTCTTCGGACGCGGAGCGTCCCACGGCGTTGGCGGATTGTCCCGCTGGTGTGACGACTGCCGGCGCCGATTTGGACATTTCACGGCGTCCGCTGTTCCAAATCCTGGTGGAGTACGACGCCACGGGGTTGATGTTCTCCGGCTTGCGGATTTGCAAGGGGGACAGCTGCGCGGTGTCGTATCCGCTGGGCCGGGAGTCCGTGCCCGGGATGGGGTGCGCCGTGTCAGCGCAGCGGGCCGGTTCCAGGCATCACTGGCCGAGCGGCGTGCTTGCGGGCGGCGATTGTGACCGCGACAATCTTGACGATTTTCAGGTTACGTTCAAAGGGGTGCCAGGCGGCGACCGTATGCGGGTATACGTGACCGGCGGCCGCACTGATGGTTTGCATGAGACCGCGGTGTGGAGGGTGGATGAGCAGGCTGCGGCTGGGTCAGGGGCATCGGGGCGCTCAACCTATCGCGGTGTAGTTGTTGACCGCTTCCGTCGGGATGTCGTTGGACCTTTCGGCATTGACGGCGGTGGGTCCGCCAACATCGTGCCGGGGTTGTTCCATGATTCTGCTCGCGTCAGCTGGGCTCATCGGTTCCACCGCGCCGCGCTGTACGATCCGCTGTCTCGAAAATCCTGGGTTCAGGATGGCGTTGCCGGCGCTGCTGAGATCGAGGCTATTGAGTTTCTGCTGGGCATTGGTCAGCAGGGAGATGAGGGTCTTGCAGCCGCCAAGCGGCTGATCGGCATGCCTTTCTTGAGTAGCGTGCGGGAATTGGATCGACTGGCATTGATGTCCATGGACTCTTTGCTGGTGGACGGCAACCTGCTGACGTTGCTTGACCATAGCGTGTTCTCGGGTGGCATCGTTGACGCCCGTCTTCCGGTGGTCATCGCCGCTTCTCTAATCACTGAGCGTTCTTTGCTCCAGTCCCGCTTGGATGCTTATGTTGCCCATGCCGGCCTTGACTTGCACTGTCGGGTCGGTGGCAGCATTGTTTCCATCACAGTCGTGCGGCCAGTTTCTGTCGGGCGTTCCGATTTGGCTGTACTTACGTGCAACGCCGTCAAGGGCTTGGCGGGGGCGATGGGTGTATCCAATCATTTCCCGGTAGGCCACGTGGTCTTGGTGGTGGATGATGCGGCTGTGCCCGACGGGGCCGAAGGCGTCAACCAGGGCCTGCGCATTCAGGCTAATGACGGCCCCATACTGGGTGGCCCTTACGTCATTGCGTATCGCTCCAAGTACGACGTTCTTGATTCCGATCCTAATTCGGATGGAATGAAGTCAGGGATCATCCATGAGGTTGCGCACTACTATTGGGGTGCTCCTTACCCCCTTTGGCTGGGCGAGGGGATAGCCGAGGAGTTTTCGCATTCTCTGGGTAAGAAAGCGCCTTTCAGCATTGATCCACCCGAGAAGCTGGTTCGTCCCAGCACGGGCTGTGATTACACGAGCCTTGCCGCGCTACACGCGGCTTACGGTGGACGCGCCCCGGGATTGTGTCCTTACTACTTGGGACAGCGTCTTTTCATGGACCTCCGCGATGAACTCGGCGGTGAGAAGTATGAGGCGGGATTGCGGACACTGTATTCCAGCTTGCGTCGGGCGGCGGAGCGTTGTGGTCTTGCTGGCCCTGGCGAGCCGCGGCGGGTTTGCGGCGGCATATCCGACGTACGCGCGGCTTTCCCTGATGCCACAGCGGTGGTTGACCGCCACTGGGGTAGTGGCGCGACTAATGTCGATACCGCTGCCAGCTGCGCTGACGCTGAGGCTGGCGCGTGTCTGGGCAGGTTCGGATTGTTGGAGCAGTTGGTGACCGTGCCGGCCATCGGTTCCGCCAGCGTCACCATCAGGCCTGACTTTTCCGCCGCGTCCGGCGAGGTCTGGCTCTTGGCTTATGTCTGCTCTGGCCCTACTGGTGACGCCGGTTGTCCTGCGGTGGAGCGTCCTGCCGACAACGGCTTTGACCTGCCGCGTGGTCCTGATTTCGCGGTTCGGGTGAAGTTCACAGAGGCTTCCGGCCTGAGGGCCGCCGACCTGCGCGAAGTCTGCCGCGGACAGGAATGTGACATCGTTCATCCCTGGCTGCGTCAGGCGGAGCCACCCGGCGACGAATGCGCGGTTGAGCTGGCTGCCCACTGGGACTTTTGGCCCGACCGGGTGGTCCGGGGTGGCGGCTGCTATTTCCGCGGCGAGGACTACGGCTCAGTCGATTTCCGTGCCACCGGCGACGAGAAAATCGTCGTTTACGCCACGGGCGGCGACGAACGCGGCCTCGAGCTGGCGCCCGTTTACGGCCTGCTCGACCAGGTCGGAGACGCCGCAACGCCGGAACAGCTGGGCCTTCCGGGCCTGCGGGAACGTCGCATTGAATTCGCGCCGGACGATGAGGAGCAGTTCTGGGTGCGCTCCGAAATGGCGGACGATGACGGCAACGTCTGGTTGCTGGTTTACCGCTGCTTGGCGGACTACGACGACGCGGGATGTCCGCTGGTCGGGCGCGACGCAATTAGGCCGTCTTATGACGTGCCCATCCGGCCGGCCTTCGTGGTGAGAACCCAGTTCGTCGCAGGAGCTGACGCGGGTCGCTCAAGCCTGACGGTGGATTGCCCCGCCGGATCCAGCACGTGTCGGCTCACGGCAATCTTCCGTACCGCCGACGGACAGTCGTTGCCCGGGACGGTGGAGTTCCGCGTGGACAACGGCGCTCTGGGTGGTCCGGGTTCAACGGCGCGAGTCTCGACGCAGCGGAACGTCACCAGCGCCGGCGGCGGTCACCGGTTTGAGGAGACGTTGATCCTCCCTCCTGCCGGTGGTGTGGTGAACATCGAAGCCGAGTTGCTGGGCGACGGCCTGATACTGCGCGGCCAGGCCGGCGTGGCCGGGACGCTGGACCGGCTCTCGGTGCGCGTGATGCGCTGCTCCGACGACGAGGCGTCGTGCCATGCCGCCGCCCTTGAAGAGGCCGAGGGTCTTCTGCCCGGCGACTGGTTCGTGCTGCGAGCGTCGGGCTACGACGACGCCGGCAACGCGGTGTTCAGCACCGGCAACGTCACCCAGGCCAGCTGTGCCAGCGGGCCGACCGGACCGTGGCCGAAGTTCCGCCTGAAGTCCCGCCACCTGAAGTCGCACAGTTACGGCGCGCCGCAGCCCGATGACCGCGGCTACGTCGGCTGCGCGGTTCGCGTCTCGGAAGACGCGCCGCTGGGCCCGCACAGCATCACCGTCTCGTACGGCGCGATGACCGTTCAGGTTCAGGTGCGCGTCATCATCGATACCTCGCAGCTCGGGTTCATCGGGCTGACGGGGCCTTCCCGCCTGGAGTCGGGAGAAGAAGGTGAATACACCGCGATTGGCTACACGATGGAGGGCACGCCGTCATCCTACAAGGGCGGCTGCCTGAAGTTGGCGCTGGCCGGACCGCTGGAGTCCAGTGACGGAGGCTCGTCGGCCGGCGGCTGCCTGGCTGAAGAGATCCCGGCATCCGGGGTGAAGTTCACGGTTACGGCGAAGGAGGACGTGCTCTACTCCACCGATGGGTCGGTGGGCGTGACCTTCGATGGCCACAACAAGGTAATCCACGTGCTGGTGGTTCCTGCCGAAGAAGCGACTGCGCCGCCGCCCGTCGTTCCATCGTCGTCGCACATCAGCAATCTGACCATCACGCCGGAAGGTTCTCAGCTGCGCGTCAGCTGGACGGGAAGCCCGACGGCCGATTTCGAGAGCCTGCGGGGGCAGGTCTGGGTGGTAATCGGCGGAGAGGACGTGTTCCTGCCCGGGTGCATGGGCGGTGAGACCCACGACGTTTCGACCCACGAGGTCTTCTGCATGCTGAGCTACGGCCGGTCGGGAGACGTCTACCACGCGGCGGTGGGCTTCCTTCGCCGCGACGGCAGCGCCGTGCCGGTCGAAACCGCCCAGTGGGTCCGGCACTAATGTTGTGGGAATGCTCGAATTTCCTCGTGTCAGGGGTTGTGCGGCCTTCTGCGCACCCGGGCGGGACACCTTCCGCCCGTCCGAATGCGTTTTCCCGAGCTGGGTGCTGGTGACGCGTTCAGGCTGGTGGCACGCGCTCGCAGCCGCTGAGTAGCCTGCGCGGAGCGTTACCATCCGCCCAATTCTCAACTTGTCGGAGGAACTTCGATGATTGCCGCTCTTTCTCCCGAAAATGCCAGCCGTTTCGTCATCTGGGGCGTCGTCGCCGTGTTGACCATGGCGTTGGCCTTCGTGCCCGGTTTTGCCGGCGCCCAGACGCCCGGGCCGGCGGCGCCGGCGAATTTGACCGCCTATCCCGCCAATACCGAGGGCGAGATCATCCTGCACTGGGACGCCTCTGAGGGAGCGATCCACTACCGCGTCTGCCGCAGGTCGGCACACGTGTCCGCGAGATGGGGCTGCTTTGAGAGCCCGGACAACAGCGCCCTGCTGACGGGCCTTCAGGTCGGCACAACCCATTACTTCGCCGTTGCTGCTGCAGGCGAGGACCTGCAGTCGTCCTGGTCCCGGACCGAGGCCGTGGTAGAGGTTCCCGAGGTCAGGCGTTGCCCCGTCACTGGGCTGCCGATACCGAACGGCTATTTGGCGGCAGGAGACTCGACGTCCCACGTCCTGGGTCGAACGTTCACGCTGAAGGGCATTTCGCACCATGCGGCCGTGACGCTGGGCGAGTCCGACTTCCCGCCGTCGGCGGGTCGGCACTTCGTCAGGGTCTGCGGAACCGTCACAGCTCCGGAGGATGCGGCGGTTCGCTTTCGTCCGGGCATCGACGCCAACCTGTTCACCGACCGCGGCATGGGCTTCGCGGTGGACGATGACCGCGTGACGGACTGGTCAGAGGTCGGCGTCGTGCCGATGGGCGAGACCCGCGAAGCGTGCGAGGTGTGGGAAGTCCCCGCCGGCTCCGAGGTCGTCCACTACGCGGCCAGCAACTGGCTGGAGCATCCGGGCGTTTACCGGGTGGACCTCTCGACCGGTGCCGTCGCCGGACGGCGTTAGAATCCGGAGGTACCTATATGGCCAAGGTACTCGTTCTCACCGTCGCTGCGCTGGCCGCAGTCGGCGCCCTCGTAGTCGTTGTGCTGTCGTCCGGTGGGTGGCTCGCTTTGGGCTGGTGACCAACGTGGATACAGGTCTGAGTACCGTTGCCGGGCCACGGCGCGTTTTTGCGGTTGCCGAGACACGTCTGGTGGACTTCTCCGGTTGTTCGGCTTCCCCGGTGGGGGAAGCCGAAGCCATTTTCACGGTTACCGCCAGGGCAACAGGGTCATATCGTAGCCGCGCGCCAGGGCGTATTGGTCGATCCGGGTGCGGGCCTTTTCCGTGAGTTCGTCATCGTCGGACCTGATCCAGAGGAACTTGACCCGGCCGGCACGGCCCAGTTGGTCAATGTCGCCCATCTCACGGCTGTCCCAAGTGTCGCGAATTGTGCCATCGGTTACGGTGACATAGTGGACATCGGTGCCGACCGTGTAGACCAATGGCTTGTTGTGCTGCTCAAAAATCGGCCCAAGGACGCCGGGGATTTCTCTCATGTCGATGAGACGGCGATGGAAACGGTCGCTGATCTTGTCGTCTTCGTAGATGAGCCTCAATCCGTAGCTTTCGTAGATCAGGTGGACGGCCAGCCAGTTGGCGCCCTGGTCGGCGTCGAGCGCGTAGCCATGATCCTTGATGCTTTGGTTGATTGCGTCCCAGATTTCTCCATATCTGTTCCTGCCGATGGCCTCGTTCAGGGCCCTGACCGCACAGTCGCTGGCGTCCTCGTCCCTGGGCTCGCCGTATCTGGGCTGAAGATCCGACAGATCAAGGGGCTTCCCCAGCAGGCAGGCAGTCCATTTCGACGCGCTTTCGATCTCGTCGCAGGAGCGGCATCTGGGTCGCCTGCTCTCCAGTTTGAGGAGCCCACAGTCCTGGCAGGTTTGGTCGGCCGACTGGGGCGGGGCCTTTTGGAAGTCAACGATCCATTTGAAGTATTCCCAATTGACGAGTCCCGTGGCGATACTGGCGTATTCGGCGCCATAAGAGCCCTGCTTCAGCCACTCGATGGCGGCATCCAGCATCCGCCGCATCGCCCGCTGGCGGTTTACCAGGACTGAGAAGAGTTGTCCGACGAATTGGTCGCGGTCGAAACCGGTTCGCTCCTGGGTCGGTGCTGCCCATTCGTCGACTTGGCGGCAGGTCTCCAAGGCTTCCGGCAGAGCTTTCAGAAACGTCGACCGGTGGGCTTCCGCGTTGGATGAACTGATGAGAGGGCGTTGTATGGGGCGGAACGGGTCATCTTGCTTTTCGGTTTGGTTGGGCGTCATATTCTCTCCCTGATGAGTTGCCGTGGGTTTGGCAACACCGTCGTGTGCATGGGTCGGGCTTCGTGGCGGCGTCAGGCTCGTTGACCGACTGGAATCTTGCGGCGGGCCCGCGTCGCGGGGCCTCACTTGGTCCAACGTCCAACGGTGCGACGACGGCTCAAGCCGGGTCGCTGAACGACGCCGCCCCCTGCGGTCCTACTCCTGAGGCTTCTGGAGCTGGCTGGTGTCCCCGCGGGCTCGCCAAGATCGCCCTGCCGCCAACGTGGCCGGTAGGACGCCGAGATTCCACGTCACGATGACCCACAACGTGATGGGCAGTACTGGCGACATCCACGAGTAGCCGCGAGCGATGGTGACGCAGACCGCAATCCCGAGTGCGAAGCTTGCCCAGGATAGCAAGGCAGCGGTGACGAGGCACCAGACACCGGCGCGTTTGGCCCGGCCCCCAGGAGGGCAGCGCCAATCCAGACGCCCAGGAGGGCCAGCCATGCCAGAGCCCCGGCAACGGTCGAGAACAGAAACTCGTCGTGATCAATCACGAGCACTCCACAAAAGCCGCCGCCGCAGAGCCCGGGCGTCGCCAGGATGCACAGTACAAGGATCGGCTTTCTCACACGAAGCGTCCTCCGCCGGTCTTGATACGTCCAGGCGAGCGTGTTGTCGGGTGCCGTCGGCCTGCCGCGCGGTTGCTACCACACAAGCGGGCGCTTCCGCCACTCGACAGTTCAGGGCAGCGGAGGCGACGTCTGGGTCAGCAAGGGTGTCAGCTTGGCCAACAGAGCCCCTACGTCGTCGCCGGCTTCGGCACGGATTCGGCTGGCTACTCGGCGGTAATGCCGGTGCCGGCTGTGCTCCCAGCCCCGCTGTTCGGCGATGGCCTCAAGCATCTGGGCAGCGGCACCCTACCCCTGTTCAGATGCCTGCGCGAGATCGCCGGCGGCCAGTTCCGCTCGTGCCTGCTCCAGAAAATGTTCGCTGGCCTGTCGATGTTGCTCGCTGGTCACCTGGGGATCCTCCTGCTGCTTCTGCAGGTTAGCAATCCAGGTGTGGTTGGACAATGGTACGGGCGCGGTTTTTGCAAAGTCGCGTGGATGCGGCCTCTTTCCGTAGTCGCTGCGGCTCTGCTCTGCCGCTGTGCGGGTTATGTCCCGGCGTCCCGCGATCGCTTGAGGTTCAGGCGGGCTACACCCAGCAAACAAACCGCCGACGTGGCGACGATGACGGCGATATAGGGAACCAGAAGCTCCACGAAGTCGTTGTCGCCGGGGACCAAGTGCTGTGTTCTCGCGCTAATAATGAACCCCAGGATGATGTTGGCGGCGCCCAGCGGGAAGCCAACCACCGTGCCCCACCACCATCGCACGCGCATCAACGGGGCGGCAACTGTGCACATCACCACAGTCGCCAATGGCGGGAAGGCAACCAGAAGGAATAAAGCGAGCAGAACCTCGTTGCCGGTTGGGTTCCCCAGATCCGGTATCATCGCGTCCCTCCGGTGAATCCGTCATCGCCAAGATTGATGCCCTGGTCAGGCGCGCACGCGCGACCAACTCATCGCCTCCGTAACAGCAATCGGCAAGGCCGCTATCGTGGCGGCCCCCATCACAAAGATGATAACTCCGGCCTCCAACCAGTTGTCCAAGACAAGGTGTAGTCATTGCTCAGTTCGAAAGCCTCCCCGATGCGGCGCACGGTGTCGGGCAGTTCGAGACCGAAGAGGGTCTTGACCACGATGTGCAGGGTGAGTTTGCTCATCTCCTGAGCCATGTCGACCCTGGCTCCGTACCGCCACCTGCCCTCGTGCTCCAGGGTGAAGTCCACCATGCTCGGCGCGTATTCCGAAATTCGGCTGCGGTGGAACTGGGGCTGCATCCGTAGGATTGTTCAATTAGGGAACCCGAAAACGAAAACCGTGAAGTTGCGCGTCGTCGCACATGATTCCCGCCAAAAACCCTACTACTTACGTATTGGGGCTTCAGCCTTGAAAAACGTCCTGAAGTCGCCGCTTGCAAGCATTATGGGACGACCGAGCCCAGCGAAGTTCAGCACCTAAACTGAAGCCAAAGTGAAACCCGCATCATTTGTAGGTAGAATTGGTGGCAATTGAGGCAGTAGGCTGGGAAATGGCAGGCAGGGGGTTGAAGTTGGGAATGGATGAGATGGGAGCGCTGCTGGTGCGGTGGCGCATGGACGAGATGGACGAGGCTGAGGTACGACGGCGGATGTATCGGGCGTCGACACCCCGGGAGCGGGAGCGGTGGCACGCGGTGTGGCTGCTGACCCAGGGTTGGACGGCGGCGGCAGTAGGTCGAGCCCTGGAGCGGGATGGCCACACCATAGGTCAATGGGCCAGGGCCTTCGCCGAGGGTGGTCCCAAGGCGCTGGTTTTTGAACAGACTGGTGGTTCCCCCCCGCGTTGGACGTGGAGCAACGAGGCGAGCTGAAAGAGGCGGTGCAGGAGTTGCCGTCGCAGTCGGGCATCGGAGTATCCAACTGGAACTGGAGGGCGGTGCGCCGGTTTGTGGAAGACCGCTTCGGGTTGGCGCTGAGCCGGAGCAGTTGTCTCAACTATCTGCACCGGCTGGGGTTTGTGCTGAAGCGGCCCAAGAAGCGGTTGCTCAAAGCGGACCCGGTGCGGCGGGAAGCTTTCGTGGGGGAGTATGCGACGCTGACTGTGGCGGCGGCACGGACGGGCACCAAGATATTCTTCGCCGATGAGGCCCACTTTCAGGCCGATGCTGATCTACGGGGCAAGTGGGTGCTGAAAGGCGAGCCGGCGCTGGTGGAATCCACCAGCCCGCGCCGGGGGGAGAAAGTCAGCTACTACTCAGCGGTGTGTCTGGAGACGGGAGAGGTGGAGGTGATGGAACTGGAGGGCAACAGCAACGCCGCCACCTCTACCGAATTCCTGCGGCAACTGCGGGCGCGACACACCCAACCGCTGACGGTGATTTGGGACAACTCTCCGGCTCATCGGGGCGACGCTATCAGAGCTTATCTCACCACGCCCGATTTACGCCTGCGCTTGGTGAACCTGCCCAGCTACAGTCCAGACTTCAACGCTGATGAAGCCATCTGGGGATGGGCGCGTCAGGAAGCCACCGCCAACCAGTGCCTGGGAACCCGTGCCGCAGTCCGAGAGAAGGTGGGCGGCTTTTTCACCGATCTGACCCAGCGACGGGAAGAAGTCAAACATCGCTGCCGAACCGTGCTCCAAGCCAAGGCCGGCGAATTAATCGCCGACACCCAAGCCAACCCGCTCTGCACTGCAAATGTAGATTTCACCTTGGCTTCGGTTTAGCATCATGCACGCAATTCCACGAAAAACGCCATAACGGACGAACTGGTCCGGCCAAACGCAAAAACGACCGGTGTCCGTGCAAATACCCGCCGCTCCCATCAGACGCTGGCTGAGGCGGCTTGTACTGGTTCAGCTCTTCTTGCACACCCGCATCATCAAGGTCCGCGCCGTAACCGTATCCGGTGACCAGAACAGCGCCGGGCTGCTGCGACAAGGGCAACAGCAATGACACCGGAACAAAACCGGCGATGGTCACCACCTCAGCCGGGTGCGGCATCATGTACACGTCTTTGCCCTTCAGGTAACGAATTGCTTTGTGCGCGTGGGCCGAGTCGCTAAAATCGGCCACGACAAGAACCTTTTCCCCCCAGTGGGGCAACGCGGATTGTTCCACCTCCTCCTGTGCCGTGATCAACCCAGCGTCGTGCTGCGCGACTATTGGGTTCAAGTGTACGTCCAGTTTCTCGTAATATGTCACGATGGAATCAATAGCGAGAACTCCCGGCACTGTTGACAGGGATTGCAGCAGCGATACCGGCACGACAGCATGGTAATAGATACAGCGCTCACCGCATCCACGCTCGTCCGTCGGCGTCACGTTGTGTTCGGCCAGGAAACTCTTTACCGCGGCGCTCTGCGGTTGATCCGTGTAAACGTTCACGTACATGGTCGGCGGCATCTGAGACGCTGCCTGGCCAACGACTCCCCCGGACGGTGCAGCAACTGTGGCGTGTTTCACCATCACGGCTTTAACCAACTCGCTCAGGTCGGCCTGATGATCGGGTGTAGGAGTCGGGGTTGGAGTGCTGGTCGCTCCTTCTGAACCATCTTCAGTTCCCGGCGCAGACGGCGCACAGGCCAGTGCTGCTATCACCACGCCAATGACAGTAAGGGAGAGCGTGAGGACGAGCCATCGGGCAGCAGCGCCACGACCTCTGGCTGAGAGAGGCATCATTGGGGGTCTCCTGAGGCAGGATGAGGATGTAGTTCAGACATTGCGGATTTCGTGATGAAGCCGCCTACTTGAACGATCCTACTGCATCAGGCGATTCCGCCGCAGGTGGAACGGAGAGTCGGCTGTGACCAAGCTGTCGCTCAACAGGTAGCGAAGGGTTTCAGTGAGCCGGACGCGTCCGACGCTCTGGTGGTTCGACACGAACAGTTTCCGGATCAGGTCGGGGTGGTTGACGAGATACACGAGGGTGGGCTTGATCGACATGGTGACCAGGTCGCCGTAACCGGCTGCATATTCGATCAAGCCCAGGGGTTGGTCAGGTAGCGGACGGCTTGTTCCACCACTGGCAACTCGGGCGGTCCGGGCGGCAGCGACTTCCGGTCGACCTTGGGACTGGGCGGGTACTCAACGGTGGTGGCAGTCGTGGGTCGTGGGGAATCTACCCTTGGTGAGGCACACCGGAAGGTTGAACGGCACCGATTTTGCCACTGCAGGTTCTGAGCGGCAATGTGCTCGCCGACCGGCAGTGTTCTCGCCAATTTCGTGTCGCGTAGTCGGATGTAACTTGCCATCGACGGCCGCTTCGGCGCCTGTTCGGCGAGAAAACGAGCACCGTAAGGGCGGGCGCTCCGCCGACGGGCGTCAATACCTGGTCCGGTCTGCCACCGCGTTGTAGTCCGCCAGGCTCATCCAGTGACACCAGACGTTAACACCGCTCAGACGCAGTCTCCTGCTGTCCGTAGGGACGCCCCAGGCCGCCACGTTGGCGTGAATGACGCCTGGGTTGTAGTCGTAGACAAACCTCAGTGCCGGCACCAGGTCGGTGTCGGTGGACATCATGACACCGACGTCGTAAGCGCCGGTGATCGCAAGCCTGACGAAGTCGATGGCCAGGGCAACGTCGATACCCTTCTCCTGAGGCGGCTGCCCAGTCCAGGCCGGTGGATACCGGAGTCTTTCCGTTACCACAGTCGCTCCGTCCGTCCTCCATCGGTTAGATTGCCTCATGTGAGCAGCGTGTCCTCGTCCGTCTCTGTTCGGGTCCGGACGACCGGAGTAGATCCGCACATCTGACAACAAGCAGGCTGCGCCTCCTGGACCTCCTCTGCTCGCGATCAACTGGCCCACCACCGTATCTGATACTGCGAACACCGCCGTTCAGGGCGATTTCAGCGGCGTCCGCTCCCCCTATTGGACTATCTTCCGGCGTAGGTATTGTGTAGATAATCGTCGCCCCGCCGGGCCGTACCAGCACCTCCTTCACGAATGACCGCACGAAGGCTTTGGTCTCGGTGAGTTCGCTGGTCCTGAGGAACGCGCTCATGTCGGCGGCAAAGGCAGCGATGACGTCGGCGCTGTCCAGCAACTCCCGCCTTTGCGACAGTACGGCCCGCGCTTCCTCGGCGGCAGCCTCCAGTTGCTCCCGTCGGTGGCGGTGTTCCAGGATGCGCTCCGAGGCGTCGGCCATGTCCAGATCGGTGGACTCCACGAAGTGCCAGATGCGGTCCAGTTTTCGCTTGACCTCCTCCAGCTCGGCCTCCACGGTCTCCAGGTTCTGCCGCTGCTCCCTGGCCACGCCGTCCATCTCCTCGTCCAGCAGCTTCACCAGGTCGCGGATGTTGCTCTCGGTGAGGATGTTCTCGCGGATGTTGGAGATGATGATGTCCTCGAAGTTCTTGGCATTCAGCCTGGGGGTATCGCAGGACCCGCTGCCCTGCTTGAGTATGGACTGGCAGACGTAGTAGGTGTACTTGCCGCTCTTGGCTTCGGCGGCGGTGAGGGCCTTGTTGCAGGTCTCGCACTTGGCGAGGCCGCTGAGCAGGTAGGGACTGGCGGCGCGGCGGGGGTGGGTGATCGCCGGGGCCCGGGACTCCAGCAGCTTCCTGACGCGGGCGAACTCCTCTCCAGTCACGATGGCGGGGAAGGCGTTCTCCACCCGCACCGGCTCCTGTCCGTCGCGGCTCTTCTGGCCCCAGACCAGGGCGCCCATGTAGGCTTCGTTGCAGAGGAGCTTGTGGACGGTGGTCTTGCGCCACTGCTTGCCGTTGGGAGAGGGAATGCCCTCGGAGTTGAGGGTCTTGAGGATGTCCAGGGAGGTTCTGCCCTGGAGGGTGAGGTCGAAGATGCGCCGGACCAGGGCGTCGTGGGGCGGGTTGAGTTCCAGACGGGGGCGCTTCTTGGCCCCGTCCTGGACGTAGACCCGCCGGTAGCCGTAGGGGGCGTTGGTGGTCATCCAGAAGCCCCGGGAGGCGGCCTCGCGCATACCCCGCCTAACTTCTTCGGCAAGATTTTCTGAGTAAAATTCGTCCACGGACTCGATGATGGCCTCCATGAGCTTGCCGGTGGGGGTGTCGTCGGCGTGCTCGGTGATGGAGACGACGCGGATGCCCTTGCGCCGGAGCATGGACTTGAAGGCCACGGCGTGTTCCCGCTTGCGGGTGAATCTCGAAAACTTCCAGACCAAAATCTCGTTGAACGGGGCTTCCGGCTTGGCTGCCTCGTCCAGCATCTTGCGGAACTGGGGGCGGTCGGCGATCCTGCCGCTTTCGGCCTCGTCGACGAACTCGCGGACCACCAGGTAGCCGTTCCTGTCGGCGTAGTCGCGCAGCGCCCGCAGTTGGGCGGCGACGGACAGATCCACGTCCTGGCGGTCGCTGGAGACCCGGGCGTAGAGGGCCACGGGGGCCAGGTCGGCGTTCTTACTCATCGTTGTGTCCTCCTTGCTCATCTTCCTCTGACTGATTGGCTTGGCGGGAGCGCAGCCGTTCCAGGCGTTGCTCCCGGCGCAGTTCCCGGTCTTCCATGTACAGGCGCAGGGCCTCGCGCACCAGTTCGCTCATGTCGCGGCCCTCTTCGTCTTTCACCCGCTGCACCTGCTCGAACATCTCCGGGGGCAGGGAGAAAGTGATGGTCCTGGATTTCCGTCGTGGCGGCATGGCCTCTTTTTGTGCCTGTTGTGATATGCGTTTGTCTTACTATTATTATCGACCTTCCAGCCCGGTTCGTCAACGCTGAGCCAGGGCCGTGATGCGGCTGTTGCGGGTATCGGGCCGCCACCCCTGCCGGCCAAGCTGCGGTTCCAGCGCAGCGCGGTACTCGGCGGGTACGGCCACCACCGCCACCTTGGCGAGGCGCCCCTTCCAAATTACGGGCGTGGCTACGGCGGCGATGCCGTCCGCCTCGGCGCACTGCGTCTCACCGCTCTGGGCGGCCAACTCCGCCAGGGATACGGGCGGGATGGCCCGGTCCTTGTGGGGCATCCCGCCCCGCCAACCGCCCATGAGTTGGGAGCGCTGCGCCCGGAATCCCCTGGTCCGCCGGACCACCTTGGCCCGCAGCCGGGCCAGGTCGTCCCCGGCGGGCCACAGCGCCGGGTCGCCTTTTTCGGAATGCCCGTACAGGACCACCAGCAGGGGCGGGACCCGCACCACCTCCGCCAGCCGCAGGGCCGCCGATGCGTAGGCGCTGCCGAACCGGTCGTGAAGGGCCACCACGTCCAAGCCGCTGGCTTGGGCGCATGGAGCGAAGACGCCCGGCTGCATCAATACCGCCACCGCGAAGCGTTCTGCCCGCAGGCACACCAGGGGGTCCGGCGGCCCGCCGGAGTCCTTCACGCCCATGTGCTCCAGGATGATCTCGTAGATTTCGTGGGCCAGAGTCTGGGCCTTGGAACCCTCCCACAGGTCGTCCCGGTAGTAGATGTGGTACTCGCCCCCGGGCTGGCCTATGTGGGCGCCCTTCAGCCCGTCCATCTTCTTCCCCTCCAGCACCGTGCCCAACCCGGTCCGGGCCGCCAGGCCGGTCAGCTCGTCCAGGGTGGGAATGTCCGATACTCCGAACCAACGAACGAAGCGGGCGGCGACGGTCTCCGGGTCCAGGCGGATGCCCTGCTCAAGGTCGTCCAGCAGGTCGCGGCAGAAGCCGCCCACGATTTCACTCATTCCAATAGCCTCTTGCCGGTGAATTTCTCGTACATCTCCACGATGAACCGCTTGGCGTTGACCGTCATGGGCCCGTCGGGCCGGGTGCCGACGCGGAAGGCCGGGTCCTCCAGCACGAAGCGGTAGGCCCGCTCCACGTCCATGGCCTGGTCGCTGAAGGGGTCGGGCTGGGAACCGTGGCCGGCCCGACGGATCAGGTCGTCGGGGTCCACCCGGTAGAGGCCGGCCAGCTTGCGCAGCAGGTTGGCGCCGGGGACGCGCTCGCCCCGCTCGATCTGGGACAGGTAGGAGCTGGAGACTCCGGTGCGCCGGGTGACCTCTCTCAGGCTGACTCGGCCCCGAAGCCGCTTGAGCAGGGAGCCGAAGTCCTCGGCAGCCGCCGTCTCCGTCTCCTCGACCCCTTCCGGCTGGCCGGTCTGCTGTTGGTCAACGTCGCCCATGATGGTCTCCTCCCGCCCGTTGGCGGCGGCGTCCGTAGAATTCTTGCTACATTCCTGTCGCATTATTGTTACATCAAAGCGAGCAATTGGTCAATAAAAGGCAATACTTGCAGGTTTACTATTGCCTGTGCCGAGGCGTTGTTGCTACACTCCATCATACAGAACGGATAATCTACTCCGTCCTGCCGAGTATACATCACCGCCGGTTTCCCGGCCAACCCCCACGGGTCAGTCCGGGTTCCGCCAAGGGAGGCCATTGAGCAAGAAACGCAGGTTCACCAGGGAAGAGGAGGACGGGCGCATCCAGGGCCTGCGCCTTCTGGCCCGCATCATCGCACGTCACTACCTGGAACACCCCGAGCTGTACCCCGCTCCACGCGTAGACATCGGCGGCGGGACCGTGGGCGCCGGCAACGACGATACCGCCGTAGGCGCCGCTGCGCTCGACGGCGGGAAGGCGGCCCGCAAGGAGGCAAACCAATGAAACAAAAGCGGATTATCTACCGGGTCAGGTTGAAAGCGGAGGCAGTGTGGGAACTGCTGAACCGGCTCAACCTGACCCAGAACGAACTGGCCCGGCGCATCGGGCGCTCCTCGGGCTACCTGTCCCAGCTGATCAACGGGGAACGCTTTCCCTCGGCGGTGACCCGCCAGCGGCTGATGGATGTGCTGGGCGTGACCGACTTCGACGTTCTCTTCGTACAGGAGCGGGTCGATGCCTAGCTCCCGCCCCGAGCCGGGGACGCCGATTGACATTCCCCCGGGGGTGGCCCTGGTGCTGGAGGACTTCCGGGAGAAGCTGGAGGTCATCAAACGGCTGACCGGCCTCCCCTGGGAGGGGCTGGCCACGGCCATGGGTGTGGACAGCCGGCAGCTGTGGCGCTGGCGCAAGCGGGGCGGCGAGCCTGGAGCCGGCGCCATGCTGGCCCTGGCGCGCATCTCCCTGCGGGTGCCCGGCGGCCTGGCCCTGCTCCTGGACGAGGACGTGGTCGTAATACTTGGAAATAGGGAGGTGAAAACATGACCACGGAAGGAAGACAACCCATTGACGGCGCCCTTTCCCCGTTGCCCACGGAGCATTTTGGCGAACGGCTGGAGCGTTTGCGGGAAGAGTGCGGCCTGACCTGGCGTAGCCTGGCCGCAAGGATGGCTGTGGCGGATCAGAGTGCGATACCGCTGCGGCGTGTGGAGCGGTTCCAGCCCGGACTCGGCCACCAGGGTATTGTTGTCCTGGCGCGAGACCTACCCGGTGGCTGCGGGCTGAGCGCCGGCGGAAATGACGCCTGCGACCAAAACGGCAACCGCCACCGCGACGGCCACGGGGGTTAGGGAATGGGACGCCGCCAGCAGTACGTATACCACGTCGAGCCGGAGGTTTTCCCCGAGGACTTCCCCGACCGGCTGGACCGCTTTCGCCGTGCCGCCGGGTTCACCTGGGGCGGTCTGGCAAGGGAGCTGAGGGTCAACTCCCGCACGGTGCGGCGCTGGAAGGCCGGTTCCAAGATTGGCTCCGGCCACCTGGTGTCGCTGTTCGCCCTGGCCGCCCGGCTGGGGCTGCTCCACCACCTGCTGCCCGAGGCGGGAGAGCCGGTTGCCGCCGCCGACCTTGACACCGAAAGCGGGAGTTGCACCGTGTCCCTGGCCATCCAGGATTGACCCGGGCGCGACGTGCTTCAAGGTAACAGCGGGGCCGGACGGATGATTCCGTCCGGCCCCCTTTTTGTCTTTCGCCGTTTCTTGCTCCCGTTACAGCCGGTCCACGCCCTGGGGGTCCCGGGGGCAGGCTCGTCGGTCGAGGACGTCCTTCAGGATGCCAAAGGCCAGGTGGAAGTTCAGGGCCTCCGACATTGCGGTTGGGTCCTCCTGCTGGAGCAGGGCGTATGAGACCAGACCGGCCATCTGTAGTAGCTCGTCGTCCCCGGCGACCCGGTACGGCGCGGCGTAGACGGCGGTGTCCCGGGCCGCGTCCCTGCCGGAGTCGCCGTCCCCCGCGTAGGGGCAGGCGGCGAGGATGGGGTCGCGGTGAACGGGCCCGGCAGCCAGGGCAGGCAGGTCTTCCAGCTCCGCCTCGTCCTCGATGAAGAAGGCGTAGCGGCCGTCCGCCGCCACCGAGGCGTTGACCAGTTGCAGGAGCCGCTGCCGAGCGGCGGCGCGGTCGCGTCTGCGGTGCTGGCGGAATGGCGAATTGCGCCGGCAGACGTTGATCACGCGGATGCCGCCCTGTCTCCATCCGGCGCTCTCCAGGACCCGCAGGCCGGTCATCATGATTTCCAGTCCCTCCTCCAGGGTGGTGAGGCGTCGGCGGAGACCCTTGGGGAGGCTTCCTTTGGGGGACAGCAGGTCCACGCCGCGCAGCACCCGTCCAGTGGGGACGTTGAACTCGTCCTCCATGATCCACCGCCAGTCCAGGATGTGCTCGGACACGGCGTTCCAGTGCTCGCCGTCCACCCCCAGGGCGGTGGCGACGGAAAGGTTTCGGCTCCGGGACTCGCCCACGTAGTAGATTCTCATAACGGTCATTCTCCTTTGCAATGGTGTTTCACTCGTAATGGTGCAGTGGTTCGACCGGCTGGAAGTCGCCGGCCGGCGCCAGCCAGGCCGGACCCAACGGCCCCTCCCGCTCCACCAGTTCCCGGTGGGAGGCCAGCAGGGGCAGGGGCACGCGAACGCGCAACATCTCCCGGCGGGCCACCTCCAGGAAGTGGGTTGGGGCGACGGGATCGTCGAAGACCACCATGACCAGGGGCCGGTGGCCGTGGTCGTCGGCGGGCCGGTGGGAGGAGTAGTAGCGCAGGTAGGGGGCCAGGCGCTGGGCCATGGTGGCCGGGCGCACGGCCCGGCGCTCGTACTCCAGGAAGAAGGGGCGCAGCAGGTCGTCCCGGCGCAGGGACCCGAAGGCGTCGGGGTGCAGTGCGCGGGGGCGCCCGTAGTGGCGGAAGTAGCGCGACGCCCGGTGGGGTGGGTCCAGTTGCTCGACCGCCCAACCGAGACCACGGGCCTGGCGGTTCAGGGCGGCGACGAAGTGGTGGACGGCGGCGGTGTGCTCCAGGTCCCGGAGCAACTGGCGGCTGCGCCTGCCGGACACGGATGGCCGGTCGCCGGCTGCGCCGTTGTCCCCGTCGCCGTCCGCGCCGGCGCTCCACCGCTGCCTGGCCTCGCCGGTGGAAACGCGGTCCCTTCGGGCCAGCAGCTTCAGCCCCCTATCGGTGAGGGCCAGGCGGCGGGCGTCCAGTTGAAAGCCGGTTGCCAGTCCCAGGCGTTCCAGGGCGGCGGTGAGCTGGGAGGCCCTCGGCTTGCTGGCGTCCAGGAGCCCGGCCACGTCCTCCCGCGTGAGCCAGGGCCAGTCGGCCAGCAGGTCCAGGGCGCGCTTTTCGGCGGGGCGCAGCAGGACGGGCAGCAGGTGGCCGGGGACGTTTTCGCCCCCTCCGCCCAGATCGATGTCCTTTGGAATGGACACCCGCACCAGGGGCGGCTCCGCCGCCGTCATCCCGCCGGGGTTGGCGCGGCTTGCTGCCTCGCCCAGGGAAAGGGCGGCGCCCGCCGAGGACCGCCAGACTGGATCGGCGGCGCCGGCCGCCGTAACGTGGCGCTCCAACGCGAAGAAGGCCGGGACCAAGGCCGTCCGAGTACGGGCCTCGCGCAGCAGGACGACGGCCTGGCGCAGGCGCACCTCGTCGGGGACCATCACCAGGACGGCGCTCGGCCGGGGACCCTGGGCCAGCCGCCAGAGGCGCTTGGCGAAACCTGTTCGCTCGGCGGTGGCCCCCTGGCGTATGATGGCCAACACGCGCCCGTCTGAAAGGGTGAGGGTTGCGTCCTGGGGCAGGGCCCGGCGCCAGCGGAAGTCCAGGGGATGGTCCAGGCCGGCCAGGGCGGAGGCCAGCCGGTAGATGACGGCGGCGGCGTCCAGGCGTTCCAGCAGCGTCCGCCGGGAGCGTAGGGATAGCGGATACTCGCGCAGCAGTCGGCCCACGGGCCGGACCTTCGCCAAGGCCAGCGCGTTCACGCCTTGCTGGGTGAGATAGTAGCGGCGGGTGGGCGCCAGCAAGGGCGTTGCGTGGGGCACCGAGTCGATTAGCCCGGCATCCTCCAGCCGGGCCGCCGCCTCGTAGACGCCGCCCCGGGACCGGCCGGCCAGGGCGGCCATTTCCAGCCGGTCAAGGAAGGGCATTTGGGCCAGCAGGCGCAGCAGGTCTATTGCGGTGTCGCTGAGCCGCGTCATTCCTCGGCCTCCCCCTCGCCGTCCGGTTCACCGTTGCCCGATTCCCAACCGTCGGCTTGCTCTTCGTCATCGCCCGGTTCGTCGCTGTCCGGCTCCCCTTCCGCCTCGGGTTCCGGTCCGGGCGCGGTTTGCTGTCCCTGCCGCCGGCTGCGCTGGTTGCGCCGGTTGTTGGGCTTGGGCTGGGCCGGCGGGGTGGCCTGGTTCTGCTTCCGCTGGCCCGGCCCCTGCCGGAGCTCCGCCAGCTCCTGACGGTACTTCTCCACCAGCTTCCGCATCTCGTCGTCCTGGGGGCCGATCTCCGTCTCGGGGGTGATGTAGCCCAGGGCCAGCTGCCGGATGCGCTCGGCCACCGCCGGGTCTCCCGGTTCCGGCGGCAGCACCCGCATGGAGAAGGCGTCCATCCGCTGGGTGCCCACGGTGGCCCGCACGTAGCACTGGTGCACGTCCAGGGAGGTCACGTCGTCCTCGCTCACCCTTTCCTTGCCCAGTTCCCACACCAGTTGCCGGGCGTCGGTCCCCGCCATCTGGAAGGCGGCCAGGCAGCCCACGTTGGCCAGCACGGTGTCGCGCATGGTCTTGGACAGGTCCTCCAGCTTGCTTAAGCTCTGGGTGGCCAGGATGAAGTTGGCCCCAAACTTGCCCAGCTCCGACAGCATGCTCTCGTAGTCCACGCCGGGCATGGTCTGCATCTCGTCAACCACCACCAGCGCGCCCCGCCGCTGCTCCGGCGGCAAGCTGCCCTGCTCCCTGATTACCCCGTCCACCAGGTTCAGGATGGAGGAGCCCACCAACGCCGCCAC
Source organism: Dehalococcoidia bacterium (assembly GCA_965207025.1). Lineage (GTDB taxonomy): Bacteria > Chloroflexota > Dehalococcoidia > Lucifugimonadales > UBA3495 > Bin87. Next base: position 1,819,597 of record OZ242258.1, read on the forward strand.
GTCCCTGCCCACGGCTCCCTGGGCGGTGGACACCAGCAGGATGCCGCCCTCGCGGATGGTCTCCCGCAGGTCGATGGTGGAGCGGGGCTGGCCCAGGATGGCCCTTGCCGTCTTGGACGATGCGTAGTAGGCCAGGCGGGTCTGCACCGGGGCCAGGGCCATGCCCTGGTAGTCCTTGCGCCAGGCGCCAAACTCCCTAGCCCACCACCGCAGCAGGTGATGGTCGTCCACCTGGCCCAGCGCCTCGTCCCGGAAGTCGTCGTCGGAGAGAATGCGCAGCCCGTCCAGGATGGTGTACTGCTCCTCGGGCTGCCGCTTGTCGTTGGCCTCGTGCAGGCTCTTCACCGCGTGCTCCAGGATGGACTGCATCCGGGGACCCCACTGCTCCCACAGGCCGTGGGCCACGCGCACCACCGAGTCGGCGGTGCGGTCCCTATCGGCGAAGATGCGGGTGTCCAGCAGGTTGATGCCGGGATAGCCACGCTGGTCGGCCAGGTCGATGAGCCTCACCAGGTCGATGAGGCTTTCCGGCACCTGGGCCAGGAGGCTGCCCACCAGGTCGGCGTGGGGGTCCACCACGATGATGGCGTCCTGGTCGTTCCCCGCCGCCTTTTCCCGGAGCTTGTGGGCGACGACGTGGCGCATCAGGGTGGACTTGCCCATCTGGGTTCGGGCCACGTAGAGGTGGTGGCGGCGCAGCAGGTCCTGGGGGAAGTGGATTTTCCGGGACGGGCCGGTGGTGGTCTCACCCACCAGGGCGCCGCCACCGGTGGCCCGGGCGGAGGGCAGCAGCGCCCTTGACCCGGCGCGGGCCACCAGGGGCGTCTCGTCCCTGGCTCCCGGCGGGTGCCACAGGCCGGCGGCCTCCCTGACCCCCAGGACGCTGCGCCCGCCGAACAACCCCGGCCCGGCCGGGTGCAGGTGGGCGCTGGGGAGCATGGGTTTGACCTTGCTCACCCGGAACCTGGCCCCGGCGGGATTGTCGTAGTGCCGGTAGGCGGCGGCCACCGGACCCAGCAGTTCGGCGGCCCGGTCGGGGCTGGCGCCCTCCGGCAGGACGGCCGTGAGCTGGATCTCGCCGTCGAAGGCGATGCGGGAGGTCTTCTCCTTGATTTGCAGCGGGTCGTAGACCCGGCTGCGGGCCTGCCGCCAGCGCCACCAGCCCCAGCCGGCGGCCGCCAGGCCCAGGGCCGTGCCCAGGCCCAGCAGCGACGCCTTCATGATCTCGCCGTCCTGGTACCACAGGTAGCCCCGCGCCGCCGCCAGCACCGCCACGCCCAGCACGGCCAGCGTGACGCCGTCCTTGGCGTCGATCCGGGCCTGGGTGGCCTGGACGTTGTTGACGGACTGGCCGACTTGGGGTAGCTGCTGGCGCTGGAGCTTCTGCTGGTGCACCTGGGACCACTCCGGCCCCATGGAGCGCAGCAGCAGGCGGGCCACCACCCGCTCCCCGTCGTTCAGGCTGGACAAGGCACCGATGATGGCGATCAGGGGGTCGGAGCCGGGGTCCAGCAGGTCGTCGTCCCGGAAGGTGCGCAGGGGCGCGTACTCCGGGCCGGAGGCCCGCAGCGTCATGCCCCAGGCGGACTCGCCCTCGGCCAGCCGCAGGGGGTCGCCTTCGGGGTCAAGGGTCTGGATGCGGGCCTGGGGGTAGCGGGCGGCGATCTGGCCCCGGACCACCTGGTCGTCCAGGCAGCGGGCCAGCAGGGTGACGCCCGAGGCGTCCCCGGCCAGTTCCAGGGAGAAGGGTTCGGGGACGGCGATGGAGGCCAGCAGGTTCTCCACCCCCAGAAGGGTGCGCTCGCCGCTGCGGGACGGCGTGATGGCCAGCAGCACCGGCTCCTTCTTCCGCCGGTTGCCCAAAAGGATGTTCCTGATGCTGATACTCATGATCTCTGCCTCCTTGTCGTCGAAATGGCGGTGTTGCAGGACCGCAAGACGGCGGCCCTGGGGCGTTCGCCCCCAATCGAGTGTGGGAAGGTCATGGTGAAAATCCAATTCCTCATAGGGCAGGACGCCGGCGTCCGCCCATACAGGGAATTGGAGAGATGGGGCCGGATGTGATGTGATACCCGTGTACAGGGATTCGGGTCACTTGTAGAAATGCAAGTCCGGCCCGTCCTGAACCTGAAACAGGCCGGAATCGGGGGTATCTGGGCAGTATGGGCAAGCACCTGGCGGTAAGGACCGGTTCCGGCCTCACTTGTATTAGTGCAAGTCGGCGGCGGACCGAATCCGGCGCCGTCGCAGCAAGCAATTCGGGCCGGGGGTCGTTGCCTGGGGTAGGAACCCCCTTACAGGAACCCCCTACCGGACCTGTCGCCCGGCCGGGAGCAAGGAGGTGGAGCATGACGCAGAACGGGGGCCGGGGCCCCGGTGGCCAGGACGCCGAGGCGGGGCGGCGGGAGCGACTGCACGAGTTCCTGTGCGAGCTGGTGAAACGGGAGGGCCGGATGGAGGCGGCGGTGCTGCTGGGGGTGAACTACCGCACCCTGGTCAAGGCCGAGGAGTCGGGCGAGATGACCGGGCGCATGAGCGATGCCCTGGAGCGGCTGCTGCTGACCTGGGACGGCGGGGCCGGGGATGGCGATGGGGACGGGGACGGGGAACCGGAACCCGGCGGCGATCTGGCTCGGCGGGTGGAGGCGTTGGAGGCGGGACTGGAGGAACTGGCCCAGGAGCTGCGCAGTGGGCTTGATGCCCTCCGTGCCGCAGTTGTTGGGGGCGCCGCCCAGGGAGACCCGGCGGGCAGAGCAGGGAAACCGGCAGGCCAGGCACGGGACAAGCCTGGAGACAAGGATGCACCGACGCAATCGCCGCCCGCGCCGCCGGTGGCCGGACTGAACAAGCCCAGGCCCGTCAGGCTGAGGCGGGTGGACCCGGAGTTGGTGACCCGGGAACCCGCTGGGGATGATGCGGAGGTGTACGGCGACGCCTGGCCCCTGGTGAAAGAGTGGCGGGAACTCAAGGACAGGCTCCCGGTCCGGGGCCGGAGCCTGTCCTGGCTGACCGGCTACGAACGGCTCTTGACGCTGGAGCTGGCCATGCTGGAGGAGCACGGCCTGACCCTGCCGCCGCAGAAGCAGCCGGTGCGGGACAGCCTGAGCCGGCGGGATCACACCCGCTGGCGCTGGAAGGCGCTGGACCGGACCCAGGTGTCCATCCGGAAGCGCAAGCTGCTGCGCTGGCTGCGCCGGTTGCTCACCCTGGGGGCCTGGTGGGATTAGGCGGCGCGGTTGCCGTCAAAGCCGGGTCAGGCGTCGGGGCGCGGCCTGGGCATTCCGGCGAACTGGCAGCAAGCGCCGGGCAAGCATTCACCGGCGGAAGGGGTCAGATGCTTGCAATATCCGTTCCCTGCGGCGGAAGCGCGGGCGATAATCAATGCAGTTTACGGTTTTTCCAGCCTTTCCCGAACTAAAGCTGGAGGGTCCATCCCCGACCCGGACCGTTCGCCAGGGATCGAGCCTCGCTCTCCCCGCGACGGCCTCAACGAGGACAAGCGCCCACCCGCTGCGTGACGCGGCACCCTGGGGTCGAGCCCTGCTCCCCTGGCGTCCATGTCGATGCGGGACGTAACTCCACGCTGGCGCCGGTCGTCAGCATCGCCTACATCGTCCAGGAGGTGAAAACCGGAACCGACACGGCAGCCCAGGACCTGAACCTTACGGTCCAACTCCCCGAGCGCACAGGACACAGCGCTCACCACTCAACCTGCGGCTGGAACGGGCTTCGCCTCTGGCCGCTTTCTCACGTCTGCGGCTTGGCACTCACACAGCAATCAGGCCGCAGACTCCTCAAGCTCCCGTTCCGTTCGCCAGCGACTACGGCAGGCCGGACCTCTCCCTGGCGACGCGGTTTCCACCGGCGCGTTGGCTGACGGCGTAACCGCTGGCCCGGCTGCGTTCCCCGCCCTGCTCTTTCCCTCACCATCCGGCTTGCCGGGCGCCATATCCCTGGGCCAACTGCGCCTTGCGCCAACCCCCAACCGGCACTTCCCGTTGCGCTGCCTGACCCTGGACGTGGTGCGCCTTGGACGGGATGTTCTGGACGGGCAATGGCGTCGTCTCCAATGGGGCGTAGCGGGCGGCAGGAGTCGGGATTAAGCGCCACGCTTTCACGTCAATCACCAGCACAGTTGCCGCCGTTGGCAACCAGCAGCGCGTCAGCGACAACCACAGCCACGACAACCACATCGAGGAGGTGATCAACAACAACGAACATCCTGGATTCCCGGTCATAACCGGCCGGTTGTAGCAATCGCTGAACCGGCAATAACCCAGGGCGGCCCACGGAGCCGCCCCTGACAATTGAATGGGCGCCTACGAGCGGGGTCGTCTCTCCCACCGGGGAGGCTTCCCCGCTCTTCGTGTTTCGCCACCGGCGAACACCAAAGGGGCGGAATGGACCGCACCCAACGACCCGCATCTTGAACCGGAGAGCGGGGTCGGTCCATTCGGGCCGGCCCCGCTTTCCGCCTTTCGGAGGAAACGACATGAAGGCCAACACCACGAACACCGTCAACTACAACACCGAACCCGCCGTCCACACCAACGGCGACGACAACGGAAACGACAGCCGCACCGATCTCACCGGCGAAACCGCCACCGGCCGGGCCGAGTCCCACCTGTCCCTGGCCGCCAGGGAGCGCGGCCTCAACCTCAACGAACTGGCCGCCCTCATGGGCGTCGGTCCCTCCCACCTGTCCCAGGTCGCCAGGGGCAAGAAGAACCTCACCCCCTACATGCGCGGCAAGATCGAGGCCGTCCTGGGTGAAGTCCCTCCCCAGGGCGTCGTCTACCGCCAGGGCGGCGTGGTCAAGGGCGGAGAGAGCACCTACCTCCGGGAGCGGGCCCGGGAGCGTGGCATGACCCTGCGGCAGGTGGCGGACCGGGCCGGACTGACCTATGGCTACGTGGTACAGGTCAGCCGGGGCCAGCGCAATCTGAGTCCCGCCGCCCAGGCCCGGATGGAGACGGTGCTGGAGGCTCCGGTGAAGGTGGAGACCGCCCAGCCTGCCGACATCAACCCGCCGGTCCTGTGGGAGCGCATGGACGCCCACGGCTGGTCCCAGAACGAGACTGCCCGGCGGGCCGGCATCAGCATCGGGATGCTCTCCCAGGTAATGAACGGCAAGCGCAAGCCCTCCGGAGACGTGCTAAGGCGGCTGCACCAGGTGCTGTTCGCGCCGTCGCCGGCGGAACTGGTGGCCCCGGTGGAGCTAAGGGTCATGGGCTGGAAGAAGGACGGGAAGAGCGGCGTGGTGATCAAGGGCGCCGGCGGGCCACGGAGCGGCGGCAAGCCCGGCGACGGGACGATCCGTGTGGGCGGCAGGGTGCCCTGGGGCGCCGAGGTGCAGTTCGCCTACACGACCGGCTATGACAGCCACGGGCGGGTGTCCGTCAACCACCTGGTGGACGAACAGGGTTGCTCCGCCATGCTGAAGAAGGCGGAGACGACCAAGTGAGGACCTGGACTGGTCTCCGGTGAACGTCGTGAGGAATAACTGGCTAGAACAAGGACCTGACCGATGCCAGAATCTCCACGGTTTTGGAATCGGTCAACCTGGCGATGGTCCGCTGGAATACGCTTTCGTTCAACGTGGTCAACCGATCAGGGCGCGCTCGGCTGTTGCGCCGGCGCAATTGCCCGGATTGCAGGTCGCCCGGGATTATGGTCACTTCCCGAGCGTGGGCAGCCCGGCCGCTGGTTATTTCGCACACGATCCAATCGCGTTCCCCGCCATCACGCACGTCAGCCACCACCAATACAGGCCTGATCTTGGATTGCCGCAAATTGGTGAAGGGAAAGGGAGCCAGTACGACGTCGCCCACCATTGGCTAATTATCCCCTTCCCGTATGTCCGGCAAGGATGCCAACCAAGCCTGATATTCCGGGTCATCATCGGCTTCGTCGTAGCGGCTGAACATGGCCTCCAGTCCCAGCATGGTCCACTCGTGCTTATCCCGGTCGCCGAACACGATCAGCTGCCCGTCTTCCCAATAGGCCATGTCGTCCACCACGTCCATGGTCTTCACGCTCACCGCACACACCCGCCCCAGCAGATCTATCACCTGCTCCTTGTGGTCGGCGAAGCGGTAGGTGTTGAACCGTTGGGCGATGGTCGGGTCCCGGGGCTTGCGTTCCCTGTACTGGTCCAGCACCCACTCCAGCGCCGAACGGCTGCCCAGTTGGTACTCCCACGCCTTGGGCGGCACTCCCACAAGCATGGTCTTGTCGTCCAGGATGATGGCGTCCTGCTCTCTATCGGCTCTCAGGACAACCCGCTTGGGTTCACCCTCCAGGTCAACCCGCTCCAGGGGATATGGTTCCGCCTGCTCGAACCCTATGTGCAAATCCAGTAGTTCCCGGCCCATGTCCCGCCAGAGGTGGAAGTCGTGGTAGAAGGGCAGCCGGGGAAACTCCCGCAGCAGGTCCACCCGGTAGTCGTGGCGGTACACCGGGTCGTGGAGCACGGCGTAGGTATAGGCGAAGATGTCCTCGGCGGTGATGCCCTCGGGCCCGGCCAGTTCGTCGAAAGCGTCGTCCCACTCCTTGCGGTAGTGGTCGTTGAACCGCCGGATGCCCCACCCGGTGACGTTGCAGACCCGCTCCCCGGCGTCGGTGTAGCGGTACAGAGGCAGGCACTGGGTGCCGTCAAAGAATAAGTGCAGGTCAGTTACCCTGTCGGTGGCCAATGCTGAGAAGGGCCTGCGTGCGCTCGTGCTTTGGAAACAAATGACCCAATTCTCCTGTCCTCCATGTTGTGGGAACAATTGAGGCATCTGGTATCGCCGATGTGTGACAATCGGCGCATAGTAGCAGTGCTTCACGACGAAGGGACGGTACATGGCGCGGGTCAGGTTAATTTCCGAGAAATGGATCGTGTCTCCTTTCACCAGGTGGCTCTCCAACTCGGATGTCCATTTGATGGACCTGTTGACCCAATTGCCCACGGTGCTGCGGTCCGGCTTTTCGTTCCCGAACCGTTCCATTTCTTCCCTGTACACCTTCGAGAAATACAGGCCTTTCGCCGCAAGAGCGTCAATGTCGAAATCGTAAACCCATTCGTCCCTATTGGTAGCGATGCCAAGTGAATACAATCCGAAAACCGCCCGCTCATCCTCAACCCGCTTTGCCAGCTTGGTCTCCCGGTTGGCCAGCGGCAACAGCCGCTCAAAGTCGCTGTTGGACTGATTAAGCCAGTTGTTCTTGACGTCAGGCACAATTTCGACGAAATCGACCGTACCTATATCCGAATTCTGTAGATCAGATAGTTTTGCCGACCCTGTTTTTGTATCCTCAATGGCCAAGTAATGAATGCGGCAGACTCCGCGAGTTGTTTTCTGACGCACGAAAAAACCTATGGCTACCCCTGTACGTATGTTGAAAACGTTTCCCACGCCTTTGTGCTCTCTCAAGTCACCGCCCAAGTCAAGGATGTAAATGTCGCCAAACTCATGGCCTACGACCTCGCGGAATCCATCGTCCTGCATCTTATCAAGATAGGCCCGGTTGGTGATGAACCCGATGATCCCGGCGTCCGCCAACCTATCGGAAGCCCAGCGGATGAACCGCTTGTACATGTCGTATTGCTTTGTCTTCTGTGCAGTGCTGGCGGCTACGTAGGTCTCGCTGATCCGCCGGTCTATCTCCGGGTACTCCCGGTTCTTGTTGTTGTCGTTTTCGTTCTGCTGGTTGGCGTTGTACGGCGGGTTGCCGATGATCACGCTGATGGGCTTCTCGTTCTGCTCCTGAACCCGTATCCAGTTCTCTTCCGACAGCGCCCCCAGGTTGAAGGCCCCCTGCCGCTGCACCGCGCCGCCACTGGCTCCCGCGCCTTGCCAGTCCATGTTGTCCAGGGTGTCCACGAAGCACAGATTGGGAAACTCCAGGTACTCTCCCGTTCGCTCCCGGTAGGTGTACTCGATGTTCAGGTTGGCGATGTAGTAGGGCAGGATCGCCACCTCGTTGGCGTGAATCTCGTGAAGGTACTTGCGCTCCAGCCGGTCCAGGGGCAGGTGGTTGATCAGGTTGGTGACGAACGTTCCCGTCCCCGTGGCCGGGTCCAGTATCTGCACGTTGTCGTCAGCCAGCGTCTTGCCGAAATGCTTCTGCAACAGCCAGTCCGTCCCCCGGATGATGAAGTCCACCACCTCGTTGGGGGTGTAGACCACGCCCAGGCGGTCGGCGGCAGCCGGGTTGTACGCCTGGTAGAAGTCTTCGTAAATGGCCTTGAGGAACTGCTGCTTCTCCGCGTAATCGGCGATTTCGTCGGCGGCCCGCCCGATGGCGCCGTAGTAGGCGCGCAGCCGGTCAATGGCCTCCCGCCGCACGTTGCCGGTGAAGAAGGTCCCTTCCAGCTCATCCAGCTGGGCGGCCACGTTGTTTTCCTTGTGGAACTGGTCCTCGTCAAAAACGCGGTGGAAGATGTCCTTGGTGAGGATGTGCTGGAGCAGCATCTCCCGCACGTCGGCCGCGGACACGTCGGGGCCGATGCTCCGGCGGCACAGGGCCAGAAACTCGGCTGCTTTGGCCCGGTAGTCGGCGTTGCTCTCTTCCGCCGCCGCCACCGATTGCCGCAGGTTCTCCAGCACCGCCGGCAGATCAGCCTTGAACTGCGTTTGGGCTTGGCGGAACTCCTCGATGCTGGGCAGTTCGTAGTCCAGGAAGCGGCGTATCAGCCGGTGCAACTCCCCGGGGCGAGACATGTCCACCCGCAGCGCCACGTCGCCGTTCTGCACCAGCACCGCCGTCTCCGAGTCCTCGAACACGATGTTGTCCCGGGGGTAGCCCCGGTTGAACTTGCCCTGAATCTCCGCGTCCAGGTCGTCGTGGCTGTCCTTGGCCTCCCAGTAGCCCCGGGCCATGCGCAGGGTGTCCTTCACCGTACCGTCGGGGATCACGTTGCCCGCCGTCTTCAGCTCGGGAATCAGGACCAGCCGTTCCCGGTGCTCGCGGCAGTAGGCGTCCAGGCAGTTCTGGAAGGCCGGTCGGATGTTCAGCTCGTTGTCCGAGCCGCCGAACTCGACCAGTTCCTGCCGCCGGGCGTAGTAGTCCGCTATGTGGGGGTAGTCGGGCATCTTGCAAATACCTTACCCAAGGGGGGCTGCCGGCGCAACCGTGGGCAACCGGCCTGGAATTGCGGACATATGGCGGAACCCTTTCCCGCAAGCCGGTCAGGTTTCCCCTTACCGGACCTCCGGGGGTGAAAAATGGCAACCGGCCAACGGTCGGCCTCGGCGCCCTGGCCGTCATTGGTCTGGCGTGGGATTGCGATGGGCGGCGGCTTGCCTGTTGCGGGCGGTATACCCGCGCCGGTGGCCTTTCAGCGGCGGAACTGCGGAGACGGTGGCGGGGGCAGTCCCCCGCCACCGCAACGGCGAAGGGCCCCAGCCATACCGGCCAGGACCCCTCGCTAAGTCCAACCCTTGGTCCCGGCGGGGCCTCCCCTCGGCGCTAGTCCTTGATGATGATGGTGAGTTCGGTGGGCTCCCCGACGGTGTAGCCCGGGCCGTTCAGCACCCGGAAGATAGCCGTCTCGCGGCCTTCCGCCCTGTCGTCGCGTATCGGGATGAATATGAACCTGGCCCAACGCACGCCCGTGTCCCGGTCGAAGTCCTGGGGCGACTCAAGGGACCGTACCGTGAAGACGTCGCCTGCCTTCTCGATGGTCTGTCCCTGGATGCGTTCCACTGTGAAGTCCTCGTGCAGGGTCGCCGTTCCGCCGACGTACTGGAAGATCACATCCCCCGTGAAGTTCCCGGTCACGTGCCACGTCGGGCGCGCCGCCCCGCCATCTTCCCACCATTCAAGCTGTGTGGCGCCCGTCCCATGGAAATTGGGATTGTTGAGAGAGGCCACCGGGGTGTTCTCGTCGTGGTCGTCGTCCACGATGGTCAGCGTGTACTCATCGGCCGAACCCACCGAGTAGCCCCGGCCCGGCTCCAGCGTGAGCACCACAATCTCGTCGGCCTCGTTGTCGGTGTCGGCGGTGATGGTCACCGGGATGTCAACGTAGTCCCGCCCGGCGATCACCTGCGCCTCCATGGGATCGGGGAGGCTGTAGTCCGTCGCGCCGTCGGCCCCCAAGTCTCCCGAGGGGGTGTTGCCGACGTTGAAGACCAGGGTGAAGGCCCTTTCCGCCGGCCGGTCCAGGTTGACCCGGACGGTGTGCGTGCCGATGTTGTCCTCGTACACGCTCTCCGCGGGTTCGGGGAAGGATACCACCGGCGCGTCGTCGTCCCTGATGGTCAGCTCGTGGCGCACCGGTAGGGCCAGGTCGTAGCCGTCGCCCCCGGTCAGGGTCAGCACCACCGTCTCGTCCCCCTCGTTGTCGTCGTCGTTGTCGATGAGCACCGGCACGTCCACCCGGCCCTGTCCCCGCCGGACCGTAACCGTGCAGGGATCGCCGTCGCAGTCGCTGATGGTGAAGTCGTCCTCGGCGCCTCGCGTAGCCGTGCCGCCGACGGTGTATTCGACGGTGATGTCAGTGTGGGGCGCCGGCACAACCAGGATGGTCGCCCGGTGGGTGCCGCCCCGCTCGCTGGCGCTGGCCTCCGCCGCCGCGAAGGCCACCAGCGGCGGGTCGTCGTCCGCGATGGTCAGCGTGTGCTCTCCGGGATCGTCCACGGCGTAGTCCGTGCCGGCCCGCAGCGTCAGCACCACCGTCTCGTCCGGTTCGCTGTCCCCGTCGTCGGTGATCTCCACCGGGATGTTGACGTGGTTCGCTCCTCCCTGCGCCTCCACCGTGCTGTCAACGCGGTAGTCGCGGTTGCGCGTGGCATCGCCTCCCACTCCGTAGCGCAGGATCAGCCCGTCCGGCGGCGCCGGCGGGTTCAGGTTCACCCGCACGTTGTGAGTGCCCTTACCCTCACCGGGGTTGGACGTACCGGCATCGAAGCTGGCCCGGGGCAGGTCGTCGTCCCGGATGGTCACCTCGTGCCTCCGGTCGTTCCCCAGGGTGTAGCCCGGGCTGTGCAGCAGCGTCAGCGCCACCGTCTCGTCGCCCTCTATGTCGGGATCGGCCATGATGGTCAACGGGATGGTTACGCTGGGGTCTCCGGCGTCGGCCGATAACGACCCGGTCAGGCCGGTGGTGCCGGCGATGCTGTAGTCGTCGCCACTGGTGGCCGTGCCGCCGAAGCTGTAGTTGATGGTCACGGGTCCCGTGGGGGCCGGGTTCAGGTTGACGACCACGTTGTGCGTGACGTTTGCCTCGTCAACCTCGCTTTCGGTCAGGGCGAACTCCGCCCGGGGGCCGTCGTCCTCGATGATGGTCAGGGTGTAGCTGGCCGGACTGCCCAGGTCGTAGTAGTGGCGCGGGGACAGGAACAGGTTCAGCACCGTGTCCCCCCGGCTCTGGTTGTCGTCGAGCAGCCGCACCGGGATGTCCACGCTGGTTACCCCGCTTGGGGCCGTGACAAACCTCTCCCGCCCGGAGCCGGAGATGGCGAAGCGGACGTTCTCGTCACCCACGTCGCCGCCCAGGGTGTAGTGGATGTCCAGGGCAGCGTGGGACGGCCGGTCCAGGTTGACGGTCACGTTGTGCGTATAGTTCCCCTCGCTCAGGGGTTCCGTCGGGGAGGCGGCGAAGGACACCGTGGGGTTGTCGTCGTCCAGCACCGCCACGCTGGCCGTCTTGGGCGTCCCCAGCGTGTAGCCGAAGCCGTCCTCCAGGGTGACGGTCACCTCACCGTCGGGGCGGTCCATATCGTCGGACTGGGTGGGCACGGTGATGGTCGCCCGGCCCCGGTTGTCCAGGGGTATGTCCTGCCGGCCTTCTTCCGTGGCCTCCACGTAGCCGCCGGTTTCGATGTCCACCCGTTTGTCCGCCACCGTGTAGTAGACCACGAGGGTGTCGCCGGCCACCGGGGCCGGGGAGGCGCGCACCGTGAAGGTGACGTCCTCTCCCTCGCCCACGTCGGGGCCGGCCTCCAGCGACAGCCGGGGCTGGTCCAGCCCTTTGCTGGTCGCCGTAACCGGTTCCGACCAGTAGCCGGGAACGCCCTGAATGTTCACCGCACGTACGTAGTAGCAGGTCCGGGAATCCTCGACGTAGCGGGAGTCCAGGTGGGTCGTTCCCTCTATCTTCGCTCCGTCCTGATCCACCCTCGGGGCCTGGCACACCGCCCCAGGCTCATCCTCGAACTTCCACACCTGGTAGTGGGATACCGCCCAGCCGTTCAGCGATTCCACCTCGGCCCACCGCACCACCGCCGTAGGCGGCTGGAGGAAAAACGACCCTTGCAGGTCCTGCGGCGTTCCCGGCGGCGTTCCGCCGGCTCCCGGCAGCGCCATGATGGTCGCCGTGTTGTTGTCATCGATGTAGTCGAAATAGTGGGTGGTGTGCCAACTGGCGCCGGACACCGTCAGGCAAGCCGCCTCCCGAGCCGCGGCGTCCGCCCCGGTGACCGACACGTCGATGGGGGGGCGCAGCGGTAGGTCTTGGGCATCAAAGTAGATGCACTTCTCGTAGTCCTCGACGTTGGCGATGCTGGCCGTGGCCGTGGCGTTCGCCGCGTTCTCCCCTTGCAGGATGAGTACCAACTGTTCCCCCTCCAGCCGCCTGCCGGCGGCCCGGTAATAGCCCTTCTCCCGCAATCGGCCGATGTCCCACACGCCGTTGTGATAGGTACCCGAGCCGGCCAGGTGCCTCGCCACCGTCACCCCCTCGGGCAGGGTCAGGTCGATGGTCACTTCGGCGTCCGGGGCGATGTCCGGCCCGTCGTTGGACGCCAAAACCCTGATGGCATACTGGTCTGCCGCCAGGTCGGGGACGGCCCCGCCGTCGCCCACCTCCAACTCGGCAATGGGGCCGACGTGGAAGGTATAGACGCCGGTGGCGGTGTGCCTGATACCGTTGTGAGTGGCCTTATAGTTCCTCTCCGTAATGTAGGTGCCTAAGGCGCCGAAATGTAAAACCAAAGGGCCGGTTTGGACCCCTGCATTACCGCCGAAATCAAGCGGGAATTTGTAATAACCCTCACTATCAACTTCGTAATACGACGGGGCTCCCATTTCGCTAGGTGTTGGAGGGTCAGCGCTGGCGTATGTAATTGTTCCTCCGGTATCGCGAATCTTGAGGTAGCCGGGTTTTTCTCCCCCTCCAATGCCAGTGGCTCTGATTCTGTCAGCATATGCGGTCCAATCTGTCGATAATTGGTTGCCCCCACCTGTCAATGGGGTAGCGATTCTATCGATGTTCTCCCGCACCTGCACACCCGCCGATACATCTCTGCTCCCCGCAGTTCGCCACTCGATATCGTTCGATAAAGGTAATCCTACTCGCCCGTGACGATCGGGGATGTGCACGAACACTCTGCCCGGCTGTATGACGGCCTCTGAGCTTGAGAGGCCGGCGTTGGTGCCGGCCGAGCCGCCAATTGCAACCACTTCCAGGGTGTCGGCGCTGGTGCATGGATAGGCGCTGACGCCCACGCAGGGATAAAGGGTGAAGAGATCGGTCTCGCCGGTCCTGAGCAACGTGATCGGGGCTTCCTGGAAGCATATCCGAACCAGGTTATCCGACGGATCATCGGCCGGACGTTCCACGGTCAATTCCGCAGTGACGCATTCCCCCACAAGCGCCGCGCTGTCGGTCACCGGAACCGATAGCGAAATAGAAATATTTGCGCGACTGACTAATTCGGTTACCCAATCCCATTGATTCCCCTGGACTGGAGCGCGCGTAAAGGTCGATGTGCTTGTCCCGGTGTCCAGTTCGGCCGTCGGGGTGCCCAGACCCGTAGGAAGCTGAACCCTGAGTCTGTAGCCATATCCCCTACATTGGGCGCGGGACGGGCAGCCACCGCCCAGCCTGAAATCAAGGACAACTGTCTCCCCATCCTGGGGCAGCCAGTTATTTAGACTCACTTGCGGGTGAACATTCCCCCCGACACTTGCCCTGCCCCTTACCCCACCTGAATGCCCCGCAATCCACCCCTCATGGGCGTTGTTGTACAGCAAGCGCTCCGGTTCCGCCGGGGCGTCGCTGCTGATGACCGCCCGCCCGCGCACAGCCAACACAGTGGGGAAATTGCCCACGGCCTCAACTCCCGGCGCCAGTTTGGTAGCAAGGCTCTGTGTTCTCGAACCGCCGCCCTCCAGATTTCCCACCCGCCAGAGCAATGTGACCGGGTTATTCCCGATAACCTCCCATACTTGGCTAGGCTCACTATACTCCTGCTCGGGTAGCTCAATACGCACCGTCACACCATAGGCCTTATCGGTCCCGTGGTTCCTGGCCGTAATTACCCAATTCCCCCTACTGGTATGATGGCGATAGTCCGAACCATCCACTTCAACTGATAAGTCGATACGCTCCTGCTGGGCCTGGGCCAGCGCTACGCGCCCACCGGCCGCCAGCAGGACAGCCAGGGCCAGCAGGAAAGGAAAGATGAAGAGCGGAGAACGTAACATTAGCTCACATAGTGTCAGGCAACTTCACGGACTGTTGCCGATCGGTTGCCAGGAATTGTACCCAGGGGCGCCCAGTCGTGCGCCCCTGGGCTTTCGGGGGAACGCCTATTCCCACACAACGGTAACGGGGTTCGAGTAAACCGATATGTCGTAATGATTCGGCACGTCGTATTCCACCTCCAACTGGTACGAAACTGTCCCCGCACTTCCCGGTCCTCCCACCGGGATGACCAAGGATGTTCCGGACTCCTGCACCCAGCTTCGGTTCCCGTTGCTGCCAAGGACCCACAAGGAGTAAGAGACGTCACCGGCTGAATGGGGCAGGTCGGCCACGGTCCCGGTGAAGGTTACGGACCAGTGGCGGTTCTGGGTCGACGGGTCGACGCTGAGGCTGACGCTGGGCGGGTTCCCGTCCTCCACGTCGGATAGCGAAATCCGCACTGCGATGCTGCTGTCCACCTCCGCGTCGGGTCCGTTTTCCCGGTTCTTGCCATCCCGGACATGCATCACCAGGTCATAAGACCGCACGGACTCATAGTCCAGGTGCGCGCCGGCGGCCACCTTGATCTGCCCGCCCTGGGCCACGCTTTCCACTTCGAAGTTGCCGTGCCCGTGGCCGGTCAGTTCGTAAGTCAGCGTGTCATTGTCGGCTTGCCGCACCGGCACCGGGGACCCCACCAAGCTACCGGCGGCTGAATCCTCCGGAATCGTCATGTCCGGCGCCCGGAACATGGGCTGCTCGTTCAGGGTCAACGGGCCCACCTGGAAGATGTACCGCTTCACGTCGGTGGAAACGATATCGTGCTCACTGATGGGGTGCCACAGCTCATCCTCCGGCAGGTCGTCGGGCCGGATCTGACGGGTGTGGCCGTTGAGGTGTACCTCCAGCTCGTAGGTGCCCTCCCTGGCGAAAGCCCACTGCAGGGTCCGGTACTGGCCCGGTTCCATGTCGAACCGGCCGGTGTCGGAATCCTCGCTGTTCCAGATGGCCCGCTTCGGCTCGTCCCCGGCGGCCGGGGTGTCGTCGAAGACGTAGATGTGGCCGTACTCCCGGGGATGGACGCCCAACTCGCGCTCCGATTCGATTTCATACCAAAACGGCGCGATGGAATCGCCTACTGCGTCCTCCCGATACCAGTACTTGGCGTCGAACAGGGCGGTGGAGAAGCTAATCTGAAAGTCGGATGCCTCTTCTACCACGTCCGGGGTGTTTGGGTCGTCGCCAGGCCGCAGCCAATAAACCGTCTCGCCCACGGCGTCATCCACGCCGTCGTCGTCCGCATCGCCCTTCGCCAAGAAAGGATACGCGGCCACGTCGGCGGCAGTCAGGACGTGCTCATCGTTCACCTGGAAGACCGTGTGTTCGATGTTGATGTCCGTCTGGTGGCGGCTGGTTACCGTTATGGGCGGCCTTCCCGATGTTGATTGCTCAAGTTCGGGAGGGCAGAAGTTCATGCTCATCAGCCCGGCCCAGGGTTCGCCTTCCTCAGTAGGCCGGTGAGGTTCGTCGGCGTCAAAGTCGTAGTAGGCGTCAAAGAGAGCCAGATGGCCGGAATCTACCTGATCCGCCGGAAACTCCGGCACATCATAGAAGTCGTCAAACCCCGGGCCGCAGCGCGGGGGGGCATAGGTGTTGTCCGTGCTTTGGGCCTGAGTAGGCCCGGCGGTCAGGGTCACCACCACCGCGATGGCGGCGATCAGGGTCAGCGCCAGGACGGCGCCGAAGAGTCTCAGGGGAATGGATGCGTTGGCTATAGTGCTCATGTATGCTTTTGTTGTTCCTCAAATTCAGTTTCGGTCGGTTGTCATTGGGTGGTAAGGCGGCATCCGCCGCGTGGTGTTTCTACACAGGTTCATCTCCGTGCCGGACGGCTGGGTATAGAGGGGAGTCCGGCGGCATCAGGCAAAAGCTGTGGCCGGCAGCAATACCGACCGGCGCACGCGAAGAAGCGGTCATGCCCGCGACAGTCAACGCTGCCTGTACATGACCGCTGAAGCCTAGGGAGGTCTGATTTGAAGGGCTGGACTGCCTACAAGTGGGTCTGCCCTTGGGAAAGGCGGGGGGGGGGGCTGACAAGGGTATGTAAAGGCTAAAACTGGCTCGGCGCTTAACTTGGGAAGGCGCCGGGCTTTCCGGCATTCTGGGTGTGTCGAAACCAGGTGCCGGAGGTCCCCCATGCGCCTTCCCAGAGAATGCTATCAGATGCAAAAAACGATTGAAACGCATTTACCTCACCTCTCCCAGCCACAATTGACCGGCTTGGCAATGTGGGTCTGCGGGGCCATCCTGGCGGGCAGCGCCTGCCAGAACGCCGTGGCCTCGGCTCTCTCCGCCAAGGGCAACTGGAACAGCTTGCGCCAGTACATTCGCCAGTGGCTCTACGATGGCAGCGACCGGGCCCGTCCCTGCCGGACTGAGTTGGACGTTACGCTCTGCTTCGCGCCCCTGCTGCGGTGGGTTTTGGCCCTGTGGCGCTCCGAACGCCTGGCCCTGGCCATCGACCCCACGCTCAAGGGCGACCAGACCACCGCCATCGTCATCAGCGTCCTCTACCGCAGTTGCGCCATTCCCGTGGCCTGGCGCATCCTCAAAGCCAATCAGAAGGGATCCTGGTCGGACCCCATCGTGGAACTGCTCAAGCAACTGGCTCCGGCGGTTACGGAGGGAATGACCGTCATCGTGCTCTGCGACCGGGGCATTGCCAGCCCCAAGCTCTGGAACCAGATACGAGAGCAGGGCTGGCATCCTGGTATGCGCTACCGGAAGAACATCACCTTCTGCGCCGACGGCGGCAAACGCCTGCCCGCCCAGCGCTTCGTTTCCCAGCCAGACACCGCCTGGATCGGCCAGGGCACCGCCTTCAGCACCCCCGAGGCCAAGCGCCGCTGCACTCTCGTGGTGGTCTGGTACCTCGAACAGGAAGAACCCTGGATCATCCTCACCGACCTGCCGCCCGACAAGGTGGGACCCAGTTGGTACGCGCTGCGCTTCTGGATCGAACTGGGCTTCAAGGCCCTCAAGAGCCTGGGCTGGAAGTGGGACAAGACCCGGCGCACCGACCCAGACCGCGTCTCCCGCCACTGGCTGGTGCTCTCGGTGGCCACCCTGCTGTCCCTGGCCTATGGCACCAGGGTCGAGGACGCCTACGACCGCAACATTGACCCAGGCAACCTGCGCACGCCGCCCAAGACGCCGGTTCCCGTACATCGCAACCCCTGGCGCCGGACGGGCCGCACCGTCAGCGTGATCCGCCACGGCATGGAACGCCTCCGGCGATTGCTCATCCAAGGCCGCCTCTGGACCCAACTCTGGCTGTTGCCAGAGCCTTGGCCCGAACCCAAGTCCAACCTGGAGATTACTCACCATGCGCCTACCTAAAAACGTCTTACATACCCTTGTCAGCTTGTCAGGGGGGGGGCTGACAAGGGTATGGGCCAAATGCAAGCCCAAAACGTCAGATGCGCCAGAGACCGGCAAACCCCGGTCCTGACCTCTGGCTGAAATGGTTATTACTGCGTTCAGGTTCATCTCAATTGCACGACGCGTGCGGCGATTGATCAACTATCGTTATTGGCTGGTTTGCGGTAGCCAATATCAAGCCATCCGGTAGAGCGGTAGTAGTTCTCCCACTGTGGCAGCACGTTTTCACGTATTCCAGGCCGGCAACGTGAGGACTTCGTTTCTTGATACATTATTGATACTCTGTATCTTTGCTGAGATTCTACACCGCCGGCGCGGTTGCCGTCAACACCGGGAGCGCGCTCACTCTTGCCCAAGTGCATCCGTCTTGCCTGCGGAAGCCGGCCCCAGGGAACGAGGCCAATGGCGACGTTCCGGTTGCTCGCCAGAGTGGAAATGGCAATCGCCATCCGCAAAGGTCGCTGTGGCCCGGGACCAAGCCCTCTGCGCCGGTTGCCCGGAAGCGACGGCTGGCTGTAAGGTATGGCCAATGGCATGAGGCGGGCACGGCGATTATCCGCCGTGCCCGCCTTGTCATCAGCCCTGATGCGGTCTATCCTTTTTACAGGACAACATCCCAGCGAAAAGTTCGCAGTTCGGTACGCTTAGGCCCAGCTTGACCGGATCGAACTGGCCATCAACCCCGGACTGGGGATTCGGAAAGAAGCGTTCACGGGCACGCCGGTAAGCGTTCTGAGCGTCGATGAACAACGCTAGGCGGAGGGGCGTGGTCATTGGGGGGCGTCGCGTGAAGGCAAAAATAGACCCTGCTCATCAACTCGGGCAGAGCCGAGCCGATTGCAGGGTGGATTACATCCACCGTACCCAAATGGGTATGCCGTGTCAAGGTACGCCAAGTCCGATTCCGGTAAGGCGATTTCGCTACTCGTGAGAAGGCAGACTTGCGACGAACAAGATGGTCACTGTGGCGGAGGTAGCTGTTCGGGTTGCACTGGTTTTTGTGGTGCCATCTCCGTTCGGCTCTAACGAGCGTCGTTCACCATGTCCCGCAGTTGTTCGACTGCTTGGGGTATTTCATCGGCAATGAGCCGCCTGTCCAGTGGTGGGTGCTCATGGGCGTAGACTGCTGCCCCGCCGAATTCGGTCAAGTACCGGTGGTTCTCACCTGGTGCGATTTCGTTCGCGCCTATGATTTGATTTTCCCTAAGCAGCTCCGCGAGGATTCGTAGGTTGTGTCCATCGCGCCCGCTGACGGGGTATTCGCATCCGTGGGCTCCCAAGACGGCTTTGTATGCGAACTCGAGGGCATTTTGAGCCACGCGTCCGAACTGTAGGTCGTCGCCTGCGTCGATGATCCCAGCGTCTTGGATGGCGTTGATCCAAGTGGCGGCTCCGGTCGCGTCCGTGATCTTCTTATCGACATCGTCCCAGTCAATGCGTTCGTCTTCGTAGTCGGTGCCGTATCCAACGCGTTCGCCGGGCATGATGGGGTACCCTTCCTTGGTGATGGTGTTCGCCATGTGATTTCTGAGAATGCGCCCTTTAGTAAATTCCGACTCTGTCATGCAGATGATGTCGATGCCCGAAGCTTTCGGCAGTTGGGTTTTCTGCATGTGGCGAGCACGCTGTCGCAGGTCTTCCAACCAGGATTCCGGTTGGCGTTCTTCCTTGACGACCAGCACGTCGATGTCGGAGTCTAAGCGGTGGTCCCCGCGGGCCCGTGAACCGAACAAAAACGTCTGCTCCGCACTGGCCATTTCGTGGATTTGACGCGCGATGCTGATTGCCTGAATGTCAGGTTGCGTTGCGTTTAGTGATTCCATGGTGCTTTGTCCGAACTTAGCATGTCATAATCCCAATGATACTGGAAAGTTCGGGCTTAGGGCGCCTGCCCAGGCTCGAACGTTGTTCTTCGAATTTCGAGTAGCGAAATTTTCTCGATTCCGGTTCGGCCGCCTGAGTACACCCGCACTTCGGAAAGGCTGTAGGGGTGCCGTCTGGGTCGTCCCTGTTCTCAATGAGCCTGCCGAGCTCCATGGTTCTCAGGTGACCGTCTCTGGCGGATTGAGGATTGGGGAAGAAGGCGTCGCGAGCGCACCTGTAGGCGTTCTGGTAGTCGATGAACACCGTCAGGCGAAGATGGCTGGTCATGAGGGCAAAAACAAACCCCGCGGTGCGCTCGGTTTGGTGCCGACGGACCGCGGGGAGCAGTGGAGCCAATGTACCGATCAACGTTCCGGATGTCAAAGAGGTGGCTGTCTGCCAGGAAACCGGCTCGGGATGGCCACCGTTTCCAGAGAAGCGCCCGCCGACGTGATCCAGTTGGGCGACACGTCTCTACGGGCAAAAGTAATCCCCGCAATCGGCTCGGCCCGAAGCCGAGTGGATCACGAGGGATATTGAGTTGAAGCTACGCGAGTCGACCAGAGTTGTCAAACGGGTTCCTGCCAAGCGTAGGCGCTTTCGCCACTCGACGGTTCGGGGTAGCCGTGGCTACGTCTGGGTCAGCAGGGGTGTCAGCTTGGCCAGCAGGGCCTCTACGTCGTCGAGGCTTTCCGCGACTGCCGCGGCGTCGAGGTGGTTCTCGTAGAAGTTCTCGTGAAGGTCGCTGGCGACGGCGAACAGGCGGTGGATGTCGGCGTCGCCGGTTTCCGAGCGGAATCGGTTGGGCGTCACGAGGTGGTGGCGATGTCGGCTGTGTTCCCATCCGCGCTGTTCGGCGACGGCCATCAGCATCTGGGCCGCGGCGTTCCAGCCCTTTTCAGATGCTCGCGCGAAATCGCCGCCGGCTAGTTCCGCTCGGGCTTGCTCCAGAAAATGCTGGCTCGTCTCTCGATGTTGCTCGGTGGTCACCTGGGGATCCTCCTGCTGCTTTTGCAGGTTAGCAACAAGGGCGTGCTGGGTCGATGGTACGGGCGCGGTCTTCCTTAGGCTGCTTGGATCTGATTGACGAAATCCGATAGCCAAGGAAAACGCGGCCTTTGACCACCGACAGTTTCCGGCCTACGATTGACATCATCCCTCGTTTACACCGACCGGAGCAGAAACATGGCCAGCCCAGCCATCGCGTTGCCCTTCGTCCGCATCAGGATTGACCATCCGCCCTTTCCGGCTCTCGGGCAACCCTGTCGGGCAGGCACCGCCGTCGGCGTCCGTGCCTACGACCCGTTCTACGAGGAAGTGAAACGTGACCGAGCCAGGGGAACGTTCCACAGCGGGCCGGTTGATCCGCAAACACTCAGGCAGATGTACCCCGCTGAAGAGGTACCGGTATCCTTCCACCACACCGCCTGGAGAGTGCCGGTCCGCAACTTAGCCCCCAACACCGCCTTGCCCGGCGAAATCGTGCACTACATCGACGACCTCACGGACAACGCCGACGCCGGCCACGGCACGAACTGCGCCGTCAAACCGTCAGGCACCGAGTTCAACGGCAACGCCATCGTCGGACTCCTTCTGGAACCCGTCAAGGCCGAGGACACGGCGGAAGTCTACGTACTGCTCCAGTTCGCAAGACGAGACTGGCACTGGCTCTCCTGCCCGGCGGCCAAACGTCTGCCTAATACGCGCAACGGGGAGTGGGTGTTCCGCGGTACCAGGGTGCCGCTCTCCACGCTCTTCAAACGCCTGCAGGAAGGCGGCAACATCGAAGATTTCATAGACGATCACGACGCGGTTTCGAGAGAACAGGTCACCCAAGTGCTGCAGCACACGGCGCTGGACCTGGACAAATACGCGGATCCAAACCAGCACACGACGTTCCCGACCTCCGAGGCAGCGCCGCGAACATGAGAGTAATGCTCGACCGCTGCACGCCGGCCTCTTTGGTCCCGCGTGAAAGCGGCGGGACTTGTGCGGGCCGGTTTCCCTGCTGCCTGCGCTCGCTGCTTGACGCTCACGCGCCAGGATGACTACCCTGTGGGCAAGACCGCCGCGCCAGCGCAGGGAGCGTCAGCCATGACCCATGCAGAAACGGCTTTGCAGACCACCGAGAAGCTGATCCGGGAACGTATCCCGGAGCTGCTGGGTGACAAGTTCACCATCAGCCGCATCGAGGCCAGCGCCTTCCGGCGCAACAACCACGACTTGAACTACATGACGGTCTTTTTCAAGCCGGGGCACCCGCCCCTCGACACGGAAGAGTTCGACGAGTTCACGTCGACGGTCTGGAAGGAGTTGGTAAGCCGGGACATGGTGGACATTCCTGCCGTCGCGTACGTTGGCGACGAAGCAGGCCCGTGACGTCCGCCGCGGGCAACGTTCCGTTTCCGACGCCGACGCCACTGGATCCGCCGACGCTCCTGGCTGCGGCGGAGCGCTCCATCAACAATCCGCCGGTGGGGCAAGCTGCCAACCGGGAGGCCATCCACCGTGCCGTGAGCACCGCGTACTACTCGGTGTTCCACGCCAGCAACGCCGACGCGCTGGCGGCGGTTCCGTCGAACCGTCAGAATCCAGGAGCGTGGACCGACACCTACCGCGAGATGCGACATGGCAGAGCGGCAAGGTATCTGCAACGCAATCTCCGTCACTTGAGCGGGCCAGGACAACGGCTGGCCCAGAACTTCAGTCAATTGAAGACCGCCCGGGAAGCGGCGGACTACGACCCGAACACGACCATCGGCCTACAGGCGGCCCAGCGGTGGATTCGCCAAGCCAGATCCGCTCTGGCGGCGCTGAATACCCTGTCTCTGGCTGAGCGGGTCACCCTGGCCAACATAACGCTCTACGGCCGTCCCTGACGGTCCGCTGCTTCATGTCTCGGAATGGCGTAACCTGCGTCCGTTGCCAGTTGCCCCGTTCGGGGCGGGCCCCAGAGTGCGGAGCGCTAGGTCGCGGGACGATGTCATCCCTTCGTGGCGCCACGCACACCGCGCCTTCGGCGTTCGGAAATAACTGGTCGCCCCTAGTCAGCGGGGGTTGGTGTTGCCTTCGCTCAGCGGCGCCGGAATTCCTGCTCCAGGCGCAGCGTCGTGATCTGCACGATGGTTGGCCGCCCATGGGGGCAGCGGTGGGGCTCCGGTGTTTCGGCCAGCTGCTCGATGATGGCCTGCATCTCATCCACGCTCAGCACGTCGCCGGCGCGAGTCGCCGAATGGCAGGCGATGGTGGCGGCAACGGCTTGGTGAGGTGAGCTGACGATCTGCTCGGCGGCGAATTCGTCCAGCAGTCGCTGCAAGGCGTGCTCCGGTCCTGGACAGTGTGGCGCCGTGAGTGGCAACGGCAAGGCGTTGATCTGCCACGTCAGGTCGCCGAGGTGTTGCAGGCTGAACCCCTGCTGCTCAATGAGCTCGAGGTGCTGTACCAGCGTCTCGTGCCGAAACTCGTCGAGGGCGGCCCGCTCGGGCAGCATGAGCTTCTGCGAGTCCGCGGGCTGACCGGTGCGTTGGCGAAACACGCGGTCGAAGATGATCCGTTCGTGTGCGGCGTGCTGGTCGAGGACGTATAACCCGTCTGGACCGTCGGCGAGGATGAAGGTGCGCTGTGCCTGGCCGATGAGCCGCAGTTCGGGGATGGTATCCCTGAGGTTTCGCCCCGCTTGCAGGTCGGTCGTGACGAGCGGGTCCTCTGGCAGCTGCGGGCTGCGCAGTTCTCTTTCGGGGCGGCCCACGGGCGGGCTGGAGGCTCCCCTGCTCGGCATTGAGCGGGCTCGTTGATTTTGCTCGTCGGCTGAACGGCGGCGCTCGGGTTCCTGGTCGAACCTGGCGTTGTCGGGCGCTGGGCGGCGGTAGTTCCGTTGGTTGGCTGGTCCGAAGGGTCGGCTGACGGCCTGGTGGATGGCACCGTGGCTCGAAAGCGCTTCCCGCACCGCGCGCTGGATGGCGGCGAAGATCTTCGACTCGTGGCGGAACCGGACTTCCTGCTTCGTGGGGTGGGCGTTCACGTCGACCGTTTCGGCGGGCACCACGAGGTGGATCACGGCGATGGGTCGCCGGCCCATGGGCAGGGAGTTGCCGTAGCCCTGCTCGATGGCGTACGAGAGATTGCTGTCCTGAACCCAGCGGCCGTTGACGGTCACCGAGATGTCGTTCCGGTTTGACCGGTGCAGGTCGGTGTTGCCGACGAAACCGGAGACGTTCACGTCGTCGGCGTCGAGCATGACAGGTAGCATCTTGCTGGCGACATCGTGGCCCATGATGCTGAGGATGGTTTCCTGGAGCTTGCCGGTGCCGTTGGTGCGGAAGGTCTCGTGGCCGTCGTTTGCGTACGAGAACCTGACGTGGGGGTAGGCCATGGCGTAGCGAGCCACGACGCGTTGGACGTGGGCGGCTTCCGTAGGCTTCGTGCGCATGAACTTCAGCCTGGCGGGCTGGTTGCCGAAGAGGTTTTCGACCGTGATGTTCGTGCCGACGGCGGCGCCAGTGGGGCGGGGCTGGTCTTCGGGCTCGCCGTATCTGATGTGGTGGCGCGTGGCAGCCTCGGCGTCGGCAGTGCACGTTACGCAGGTCAGGACCGAGACGGCGGCAATTGAGGGCAGAGCTTCGCCGCGGAAGCCCAGCGTGGCGATGTTGCGCAGGTCGTCGGCGGTGCGGAGCTTCGAGGTAGCGTGCCTCGAAAAGGCGGTCTCCACTTGGTCGTCCGGAATGCCTGAGCCGTTGTCTTGGACCCTGATGGATCTGGTACCGCCGTGCTCGATGGCGACGGAGATTTGCGTGGCGCCGGCGTCGATGGCATTTTCGACCAGTTCCTTGACGACGGAAGCTGGGCGTTCGACGACTTCGCCCGCAGCAATTTGCGTGGCGACTTTGGGTGGTAGAACTCGAATGTCCATGGGGCCTCATTGATCTTGGTGGCGCGGTGTGTGCAGAGAAATGCTGCCCCGTGGGGCGGCGCTGATGGGGGCGTGAGGGCCTTGGGGCGGGCAAGCGATGGAAATGCCCCGCAGCATGCCCGTAGTCGCGCGGTCGCTGTAACGCGGCAATTCTGGGCATCTGGCGCTGGTGAAGAAACGGCGGTCCAGACCTTTGGATGGTTGGTGGCTGGGCGGTCGTTGGTCGGCGGCCGCGGGCAGTATGCCATCGGCGATGTTTGCGCGGGCGTGAGCCGCCGTGTTTGGTTTGCCAAACCCGACGAGAATGCCCGAGTTTCCGCGCTGGAGCCGCTGTGAGGCCCTCTCACTGGTCCAGTGCTTTTCCTTACCGTGGGTACAACGGCCCCATGGTTTGGTGGCGCGATTCTGGCTCGTCGGTGTGCCCGGGACAGGCGATTTTCGGCTCGGAATTTACCGGCAGTTGTTGCGTCGCGGTGTCGTTTGGCGTTAAACTTCGCCGTGCAGTCGTGGGCGCAGGCTGTTGACTTGTCCGGTCGGCCCCATTTCTCGCCCAACCGTCGTATGGCTCTGATGACAGGCCAACTCCGACGACAGTTGGTTCCGCTTCGTCCAACTAGACACTGTGGCGAAGGGACGCAGAACCCCGCCAGGTAATTCGGCGGGGTTCTGTGCCTTTATGGCGGCCGCCTTTTCGGGTTTGTTGGCTGTTCCTGTTCAGGTTACAATGAATCAAATCTGTCGACTGGTCTAGTGTCGACGTGTATCGGAGTTGTGCGATGTCATCTGCGCCATTGCTGGCTCCCGCTGAAGACTCCAACCATCTTGGTGGAGCGCGGGCCGGCCTCGAATTCCCTGCTTCCAACGGTCCAGCGGATCAAGCCGCGGACTCGGATTCGAGTCGTGGGCAGCCTTCGGCTTTGACGGACGACGGATCCGGCCAAGGGACGGGAATTGTCTGTATCCCGTATTGTTTCGGTTCCTGGTGTTGCTGGGAGGTATGTGACTGTGGGTGTCACGATCCGGAAACCGTTTTTTCAGGAAAAACCCCTTATGGTCTCTCGGAAGGGGAAAGTACCCTACCCACCCCACCCCTACCCCCAAGGGTTTTTTCCCAAAAAAATGGAAATGCGCATCCTGAGTGGGAGGGGGGCACATCCATCCTTGGTAGTTCCTTGGCCCAGTTGCCGCCCGCGAATGCCCACGACTCGAGTGACAGCATCGACTGGGAAGCGGTGTGGAAAGCGGTGTCCGAGTATCTGCGTGCCCACGAACCGAGTGGGGCCGCAGATGATGATGATTCGGAGTCAGCGTCGATTCCGGAGAAGGAATGGCCCGACTGCGTGTATCGCGGTCAGCGGGTATTGGAGACCTACACGCCGCTGGGCGATGCGGTGATTATACCGCTCACGTGCGAGAAATTGAGCATAAGGCAGTGGTGCCAGCCTTGTGTCACTCATCGGAACCAGACTCGCGTGGAACGCTACAAGGCCCAGCCCGGACACGAGGCGCCGCGTACCAGCGTGGTGGCGACGCTGTTTGACAAGGCCGACGTAGAGAAGTTCGTAGAGAGTTTCGTAGGCGTTGCCCGGCGCACGGATGGGCGCGATGTGGCCTACGCGCGCCCGCTGTACGTGACCAGAACAGGCGAATATCGCGTGATGGTCGTGTTTGACCGGTTGCTGAGTGACCGCGCTCACGAGTTGATGAACCGTAAGTTGCGGCGCTGGCCTACCTTGAAGGTTCGTCAGAAGACAGTGACCGGCGACGATTTCTTGCGTTTCCTGCGGAAGGTCCGACGCGAAGGGCGAGCAAACACCATCAGTTGGTCGCACAATTGGGCGAAGCTGCCGGAAGAGCCGTGCCGGTATCTGACGGCGGGCGGTGGCGTCAGCGTGCCGGAACAGCCCGTGAAACAGACGCAGGGGCCGGACTACTATCACGAGTGGCGGAAGCAGGGTGAGCCAGGGACTCTGGAGGCTTGTAAGCTGTGGGTGAGAGACCATACTCAGGAGTTGCCCGACCAGAGTAAGCTGGTTGAGTGGGGGAGTGGGCCCCGGTATCGGGCGAGGGCGGCCGTCCGGAAGTGGATGGCCGAAACCAGATGCACCGGCAACTGGAAGTATCTGCTGCACGCGGCGGAGGCCTATACGGGACTGCGGGCCATGAGGAAGTGCTACCGTCCGCTGCTGGAGGGCTGGAAGCCTGAGCCGGGCTGGTTTGATGGGCCGGCGGGCGAATACCCGGATGACGACTGGCTGTGGGACGACTACTTTGAGGTGTTGAGCCCGGGGGTTGGGATCTCGGGTGAAGCCGTGGGCGCCGCCGGGGCAGATGAGACCGGCGTTCCTTGCCACGTTTAGGTCTGGTTGACGGAGGGCGTTCAGAGCAAGAGCGTCCATGTTACGGATCTTCGCGGCGCCGGCCGGCGTGTTTTCGACTGGTGACGGCGGACTTGCCCCTGCGAGTGGTGGGATTTTGAAGTGCCGTGTTGGTCCCTTTGCTTGGAACGGTCCGGCAACCGCTCGGGCGGTGCCCTGGGCGAAATTTGGGCGTCTTGCGCCGGACAGGGAACTGGCCTCTTCGGCACCAGTCAGGACGATGGGAAGGCGCAGTGAGTGAGGTCAGTAGTCGTCGTAGTCCTCGATGTCGTCGTAGCCTTCGAAAATTTCTGACCCGAACCGGAAGATCAGGTCGCCTTGCTCGATGTGCTCTTCGATGCCGTGCTTGATGCGCGTGGTCTTGCCACTGGCGTCTCCGAATTCCTCGGTAAGAGTGTCCACGTCCATGAAGCCTCTCACGTCCCAGCTGCTGGATTCTTCGACGAAGTTCGGCGTCCGGCCGCAGTTGGCGCACTGGCCGGCGTCCTTCTGCTTTCCGGAGATGATGGCCCAAGCCTGGCTTGGGTGGCCGAGTGCGGAGCATTCGTCGAGCGACTCCGGCGTGATCTGCTGCTCGGCTATCTGCCTGAACAGGGTGGTGGGCACGTCTTCGCCCGGTCTGACCGTGAACTCGAAGCCATCCAGGTGGTGCAACTCGCTGAGGTCGCCTTCTCTGGTGCCCAGCTTCCAGGTGTTGCCCGAGGCTTCGGTGATGTCGACCGGATTCTCGGAATCGAGCTCCGCGGGCTCGTCGTTGGCCTGCTGGGACAGTACGGGATGTTCGGTGGTGCCCAGGGGCATTGGCGGCGCCCCGGGGGCGTTCAGGCACGGCACAGCCTGCATGGTGGTCCAGCGGCAGTTGAAGGGCGCCGGCGGCTGTGGGCCATCAGGGTTGGCTGCCCAGTGCCGCAGGGCGCGCACGGCGGAGTTCGCGGAGCGGTAGCAGCCCGTCACACGGCGGAAGACGAGTCCGCCGTGGGCGCGGATCAGGCAGAGATTGCAGGTGCTGGCGTCTCCGCACTGGCAGGCATCGGCGTCCTCAACGCTGCCCGCCCAGTGGAGTTGTCCTGGGCTACATGCGATGGCTGCCGCATGTACGCGGCGGCCGTCCGGCAGTTGGCCGGCGTGCCAACCTGGGTCGCCGTCTTCGGGGAACATCTGATGGTAGGCAAGTTCGAGGATTGCCATGTGTTTTCTCCTCACGGGAAGTCGGGGTTTCTGGATTCGCCTCTTACGGCGGGCAGCAAGGGCTGCATGGTGCCTGGAGGCAGCGTGATGGTAATTCGCCTGTGATGAGACCGGTGGCCGCCCGGGCGGCTGTACGGGCGAGAATTCGGCATCCGGTGCCGGAAACTAGACCGGCCGCCCCGTCGTCGGTGGCGACGGTCGCGCAGTGGGTCAGCGACTGCGGGGAGTACGCGTCCGCAGTGTTACGCTAAGCGGGTCATCGCCATTGCTTTGCTAAACGTTGCCAGGATGCCCCAGTTCCGTCGGAAACGGCCCCCGGGCGCGCTTTAGCGGCCTTGAGACGACTGTGTTCCTCGGCCGCGAAAAACGGCGCCACAGGGCGCCGTTGTGGTGAAAGTGGGGCCCGAAACGAACCGGCGGAAGCGTCGTTGGTGCCGTTTGGCTCAGCGGTTCTTCAACTGCCACGGAATTCCTGCTCCAGTTGAGGAGGCTTCGGTGACGGTATGCCGCGGATTTTCTCAGTACCGTTCGGGTGACGCGTTTCCCGCCGGTTCGTCGTGGGTGTTGTCGTAGCAGCCCACGCCGGTCCGCGGCGAGTTGCGAAGGACGACGGTGGTGACGTCATCTGGCGCGCAGAAATCGCAGAAGTAGGGTGGCGCCACGATGGGGCCGCCGGCCTCGGGCGGCACTCCGATGTACGGGTTCTCGTAGTAGCGCCAGCGGGCGGCTGCGCCGCAGGTGAAACAGCGTTCCGGCGGCAGATTGCGGGCCATGATGGTGATGAAGTCATCGCCGTACCCATCAGCAGCCTCGGGCGGGTTGATGAACTCCTGCACGTATTCGTATGGAACCGGCAGGGCGGCGACGCATTCGAGGTCCAGACAAGTGGTGTCGCCGTAGTCGAACTCATGGCGGAACTTTTGGCCCATGGCGACGGTTTCCTCGACCGTGTGGACCATGTGCTGCTCGTCGGGCTCAGCGAGGTCGTTGTCGAACATCGGAGGGTCGCCTGGGCCGGGGACGCAGTTGCTGTACTGCACGTCGCCGATTTCGAAGTGGCTCATGTGGCCGCAGCATTCCAGCCACAGGTCGCGCAGGAACTGGTCGAGCTGGCGCAGGCTGGTGGTGGGCTGCACGATGAGCATCATCCAGTGGCGGAGCTCCTCGCTTCGCACCCAGACCGTGAGGGGTTGGCTCCTCGCGTAGCGCTCGTTCACGTCCCGCACGGTGTACTTGATCTGGACCGCGTCCATGAAGCAGGTCGCGGCATGGGACCTGACCTCGTTCGCCCGTAGGGCGCCGCCGCACACGTGGCATTGGCCCATCGAGTTGTCCGCTTCGGCGCGGGTGGTCATCACGTGTTCGCTGGCGAGCCTGTGAAGTTGCTCGATTTCGGCGTGGTCCTCGATTGCCTGCTCGCGGAGTTGGTTGCGGGTCTGCGGAAACGGGGCGTCGTCGGGCAATTCGTTTTCGCGGATGTCGACCATCGAATCCTGGGCGCCTTGATGGAGCAGGCCCAGAGCATATTCCGTCATCTCAATCAGGTCGTGGCTTGTTGTTGGCGTTGCCTCCGCCGCACGAGCCGCGACGCCTCGGGCCAGGTGCGCCATGTGGCCGATGTGGAGGCACGATTCGTACCATCCCTCGCACCGTTGGTCGAGTTCTTCCAGCGGGATCTCGGCAACGTCGTGCGCTTCGATCATGCGGTTCAGGTGCGCGTGGGATTCGCTCAATTGGGTCACCAGGTGCTGTCGCTGGGAGTCGCCAAGGAGATGGGCGTGCTCGGGAGCGATGACGGGCAGCAGCTCCATCGCCGCCGAGAGCGTGTCGTGGATCTGGGCGGCCCCCATGAAGGCGGCGTTGGCGGCGTCATGGTTGCTTTCCCGTCGAAACTGGTCGGCCAGGCGGATCATACGCTCGCCATACTTGGCTGACGAGAGGACTTCCTCGATGCTCGTCTGGGCGTGGTTGAACGGGACGGTTGTCATTCTCTGGGTCTCCTGGATGCTGGTTTGTCGGCGAAAGCAGCTGCGCGGGTCGGATGGACGCCGTGGCGGTCTGGTGACGGCTGGCCGGTCCCGACGAATGGAAAACGCGGTCGGCCACTCGGGATGTGAGAGTGCTTGGCCTCAGAGTTTTGTCGAGTGCGGCCGCCACGCACAGTGGCGGTGAGAGTACGGTTCGTTGCCTTGTCGGCAGATTGACCGAGGAGTACCTTGACCGGCGGTTGGCCAGCTTGCCTCGCCCCGAAGCGGTGGAACTCCCCGAGTTACCGCCGGAAACGGCGTTTGGGCGCCTGTCGCGTCCTCTTGGGACAATCCTCTGTCGGCGCGTGCAGGGCCCCGCAACCGCTAGCCTTGGCCGATGCGTCAGTCGTTGTGAAGACGCCGCAGTTCGGCTTACAGCTCCTGCACTCGGGATTTCGCGGCGTCGGCGCCCACGCGGTCGATCCCGTCCAGTTCCGACGGCAGCGTCCGCAGGTAATCGGCCACCTCGGCAGGAGAGCAGACGTAAGGACGGCGTCCCGTTACCGACTCGCTCCGGCCGCCGTGGTGCCACCATTTCAGATCATCGGCCCTCTCGAGCTTTTCACGGGTGTCGCCCAGGTACTGCAATCCCATTGGACAGAGCGCGCCGCCGTTGACTCGCAAAACTTACGGGAACTGCGCAAACAGCGGTTGAGCCCGGTTTTCCAGCCGACGGCCGGAATCCTCCCCTTGGCATCGCGGCAGTCGCATGCCGGAGCGTACTCCGTCACCACCGGTTCACCACGTCCGGTAGGACAGCCTCTCCCAGCACGGGACGGGTTTCTTGTCCGTCTGCTTCGGACCAGTACCAGCGTCCCAGTTGACGGGGTTCGGGCCCATCGCCAGCCGGGAACACCGTGAAGCGCAGCGCGCAGTATTCACGGCCCTCCGGCTGCGTCCGGATCAGAACTTCAACGTGGCCCTGCCGGAAGGGAACCCACACCGTGCGCGGGGTATGCCATCTTTCTTCCAAGGACCGCGACGGGTCCTGCTCCACGGCATCAAGATACCGTTGGTAGGCTTCCACCCAGAACTGGCTGGAGAAACCCGCGTCCTGGGCCGCGGCGTTCCAGAAGAAGTCGGCGGTCGTGATGTCCGTCTGCTCAACCATTGACCGCGGTCTACCTCGCTGGGTCAGGAGCCTTGTTGATGTAGGCGCGCTTCCAGCTCGCGCACGCGCGCCTCGGCGTCAAGGCGGGCACTGCGCTCCTGGATGCGGGCAGCGCTTTCCCGGTCGGCCCGCTCCCGTTCGCTTTCGAAGGTGGCGATGTGCTCCTCCGTAGCTGGATCAATCCACAGCAGCTGTCCGCGATCCCACCGCAGGAGCAGCCTCAGTGCCGCGCTGTATCCTTGGTACACGTCGTCCGCCAATCGCGTTATCTCAGCCGGCTCGTACACGCCGTCCACCAGCTGGTCCCCGGCCAGGCGCGTGCCGTGGTGCTGGCCCGTCTCGTCAAACCGCCAGTATTCCAGAATGCCCAGCCTCTCGTAGGCTTCCCGTTTCTCACCCACGTCAACGCGTCCGGTGTGTCGCGACGCTATCTCCAGCACGAAGTCCGGCGGTTTGCCCTGTTCCTCGATGATGTAGCCGTTGCTAGCCTCGTAGGCCGCCGGGTCCACATCGAAGGCTACCAACAGGTCGGGGTAGTGGCTGCCCGCCATGCTCCGTGTGGGCCGCACCACCACGTAACGCTCGCCGGTGACGATGGTGGTGTCCGGGCTGCCCAGGTGTTGAGCGAGATGGTGCTGGTTGCCGGTGGCGGACAGGTGCTTGGAGCTGGTCATTTTGTCGTCGGGATGCTCCGGCGGGTCGGGCAGACGGAACTTGCCCGGCGCCTTTGGCGTTTTGCTGTGGATGTCGGCGGTGGTCATGCTGGACCTCTGGGTCTCGGTGTGAACCGTGGGTTGTTCTCCATGGTGGGCGGGAGTGCGGGCAATTGTACCAACATGTGCCGCTACGGTGAGCCTTGAATGATGTGGAACTGGCCACCCCCTCGTCGGGGGCGACTGGCGCCGTCGCCAAAACGGGGCAAAGTGGTCTCGTTGCAGCTTTGCTGAACGTGCTTGGAGTTGCTCAGTTTTCAACTGGAGGCGGCCTCGGGCACGCGCTTTGAGGGACCGGTGCGGCTGCCTGTCCCTTTTTGCCCGATCCGCCGGCGGCTCAGGCGGCTTCTACCCTTTGCAGGTAGAGAACCTTTTGGTTCCGCCACAGCGGGTCTGGTTCCGTGATTTCCGCGCAGTTGAAGCGGTAACGTTTGCCGACCTGGAGGCCATCGAGGCTGGGCCCGCCGGGGGCGGTCTTACCGGTTTTCACCCCGCTGTCTGTGAGCAGGCTCCATTCGCCTTTTCGGCGGTTGGCAAGTTCGACTTGCCCGATGACCGCGACGACGTTGCCACGTTCCAGCGCACGTTGCAGTTCTGCTTCGTCACGCGGTTCCTCGTCCAGAAAGTAGTCCTCGCCCGGAAGGTAGTCGGATTCGCCCAGCGGCGCAGACTGGGGTTCCAGCTCCATCGGATCATCAAGGGTGCCTTCAGGGACGGTGATGTACCACTGGCCTTCCAGCATTTCCAGCAACAGCGTACGCAGGTCGACCATTCCGCTCCGTAGGTCCGTGAGCCGTTCGGGTTTGGCGCCGACGACCAGGTAGCGGTCGTTTTGACTGGTTCTTTCGATGAGTGAGGCGACGTATTGCCCGCCGATGGGGTCCTGGGCGACGAAAACAAGGATGCCGTCGTAGTAGTCGAGAATTTCGGTGATTTTGACGGTTTTCATGGTGCCACCACTTGGCAGTTTGCCAGGATCTCGTAATCGGCCAGCGGCCACCAGGTGTGATGGGACCGCCGGCCCGTTGGCTGGATGCGCCCTGCTCCTGGAGCCAGCGTAACCTGGCAGACCGACAGACCTTGTAGTCTCCCACTGATGGAGAGCTGTTCGGCGACGTTGTGGGTGGCGAAAACCGACAGGCCGCGGGCTTGGCATTCGGTTACGTCGCGGAAGGTCCGGTCGGGCCTCTCAGCACGCTGAGACCTGAAATCGTCGTCGGTGGGCGGGTGGTTGCGCACCAAACGGTAAACGAGGCGCGGCGAGGTGATTTCGTCCGCTTCGTCGGGTGGGCAATCGTCGGGGAGAGGTTCACGGTAGGTCATGGTCATTGCATTCTGGTCGGCTCCAGTCTAGCCCTGGGCGCCGTACGCCGTCTAGCCGTCAATGTCGCCCACGCAGCTGAGAGCGGCCGCCGGGGCGGCCGTACGGGCGGAAATTCGGTGCATCCGGCACCGTCATAAAACCGACCGCCGTCGTCGGGGGCGGCCGGCGTTGCCGTGCGTCGGCGACGGTGGTTGCACTGGCTTACCGGTTGGCGACTGTGCCAATGGGCGCTCTACGAGCGCGGCTGCGGGTGGCGCGTTTGAAGCTCCGGTTGAAACTCTGTTCCTGTCGTCTTCTCGCGCTGTCGAAACGCCTCGCCAGGGCAGCTACGCGCTTCGATTCCTGCGGGGTGAGGTCAGCGAGGAGGTCGGAGTTCAAATTCCTTGCGCGCCGTATCGCGTGTTTCGACGCCCGCCGTCCGTCGGGCAGGTTGACGGGCCGGCCTTGTTGCAGTACTTGGTTGAGTATCTTGCGGGCTTGACGTTTTTTCATGGTCGGGCCGTTCCGATTGCTGTTTTGCCGTTGGCTGTGCACTGGGAGTATACATTTCCCAACCTCACACGGAGCCGTGCTGTGAAAGGGAACCTGGTCATCCATTGGCGTTAGGGCGGCCACGTCTCCAGCCTGGGGGTCGATGAGTGGCCTGTCAGACTGGCGCCTCCGTCAGAAGGACGGGTTCTTGCCCTGCTGCATCACGGTGATGAGGTCATTGGCGATCATGGCAATGCGGGCCGCCGCCCGGACCATGCGTTCGCCTCGGGGGGATTCCACAGGGACATCCGCACTACGGCTCTAACCGAACCTGACAAATGGGTCTCGGCGGCCGCTGCCGCTTCCTCATCCAAATGGCGGAGGTTCATTCCGCCATTCGCGCCCAAGAACTGCAAAAGCTCGAGGTGTCCCATGAATGACAACAGGTTCGGATGGCTCGCGGGTTGGTTCAGCGTAGCAGCGGTGATATTTGCGGTGGCAGGATTTGGGATCAAGCAAACTCCGAACCCTTCTTGGTTTCCGCTTCTGTTTTTTGCCATCGGGGGCAGCGCCGGCGCAGCCGCTGTAATCTCGTTGCTGCTATGGTGGCTGACAGAGCGTATTGAAATCAGGCAGACTCCGAACTCTTCTTGGTTTCTGCTTCTGCCTTTAGGCATCGCGGGCATCTTCGGCGCAGCCGCTGTGATCTTGTTGCTGCTACGGTGGCTGACAGAGCAAAGATGAGCGTGCCCACTGAGAAAACGGCCAGCATCACGACCGCGATCTCACAAACATGTAGGGTAGTCAATTCAGCCCAATTTGATAGTCCCAGCATAAGTGTCGCTCCACGCGTGAAGCAGGGTGAGTAGTCGAATCTTCTCACGTCAGAATGGTCAACATTTCCGAATTTT
This sequence comes from Dehalococcoidia bacterium, assembly GCA_965207025.1. Lineage (GTDB taxonomy): Bacteria > Chloroflexota > Dehalococcoidia > Lucifugimonadales > UBA3495 > Bin87. The sequence continues at coordinate 1,854,331 of OZ242258.1, forward strand.
GAACGTCCCGGGCAACTCGAAGTGCCGTGTCACGTAGGACCCACAGCCCCGGATGTCACGGCGACGTGCCTACAAGTGTTAGGTGGAATCCACTGTGCGTCGGCGGAGCGCGCGTCTTCATCGACGGCGATTTCTTTCCTCTGCTCCGGCGCATGACCCTCCGTGGACGGCGGACGCGACTTGATACGCGTCCGCCGCTTTCCGTCTCAGGTGGTTGAGCAGCCGGTCAGCCTTGGAGAAGGGCGTGATCCGCCCAGCCACGTGGTGCGGTTGTTTTCGGTAACTTGGCCGGCTGACCCTCGCTGGTTCGGGGTCAGTTGTGGGTGGTCTCCCTGACCGGCGCTTTCCTCAGCAGCATTGGCTCATGCCCTGCTGCATGGCGGTGATGAGGTCGGTGGCGTCGTCGGCGATCATGGCGGTGCGCGCCGCTGCCAGCTTGTAGAAGTTCTGCGGCGCCCACAGGGCTTGGTCGTCGGGAATTTGCTGCTGGCGCAGCACGTGCGGCATCTGTGCCGCGATCTTGCTCAAGTACTGGTCCGGCGAGCGGTGGGCCTTGATGCTCTTGGCCGTGGTGGCGCTGACGAGCACGGTGTTCGCCAGGTAGTTGAACAGGTCGGGGTCGGGAAGGTCGTCCCGGCTGAAGAGGTGGTGCTCTACCAGCTCGTTGGGGTCGATGTCGCGCAGGGCTTGGCCCGTGACCCAATCCCGGCACGTGGGCCGCATCCTCAGAGCCTGCACCAGGATGTGATGGGTGCTGGGCGCCTTTACCTGGTAGTCGTAGCGGGTTGGCTCGGTCAGGCTGGGCCCGTGGCGGGAGTCGGAGATCTTCCGCAGTTCGCGCCAGGGGTCATCGCCCTCCACGGCGTCCAGCTCCTGGTTGACCGAGCTGGCCGAGGAGCCGCCGCGGTAGCCGCGCAGAGTGGTGGTGAGCAGGTAGGCCATGGCCTTGATTTCGTCTTCTTCCGTCGGGAAGGCGCCGCCGTGGATTTGCAGGTAGCGGGCCAGCACGGAGATGGGCGCCACGGTGCGGAAGGCGTTCTTGTGCCGGATGGCCAGGTGCCGCTCCATGGCGGCGCCGATGACGCTGAAGTAATCGTCGACTTCCGCGAAGGCGCCTTCGATGCGTTCCGAGGAAGCCTCGGCGCGGCTCAGTCCGTAGCGCTGCTGGCGGCCGTTCAGGATGATGCCCACGACCCTGATGATGTTCGACTTGGTGACGACGTTGCGGAGCGGGGTGTCCTGCCACTTGGCGATCATGTCGTGTATGGTCGAACGTGCGGCGGGCCACTTGGGCGACACCCACATGGTCTCGATGTCGTCCTGGGTGACCTTCCGGCCGTTGTTCTGCATGCGGGCAAAGAGTTCCATCACCTGGTCGAGCTTCATCTCGGGGGCGATGGTCGAGACCATGATCTGCCGGTCGGCGATATTTTGAATGGTGCGGATGTTGCGCACGCACTGCCGCCATTCTTCGCTGGTCCGCTTGGGCCGCAGTTCCGTCTCCATGGCTTCCAGCTTAGCGGCGTCGTCGTGGATGATGTCGCAGACCGGCATCCACTGGGGTCGGCTGTTCATCATCGGCGTCCGGAACCTGAAGTTGCCGGTGAGGACGTTGACGTGGAGTCCCAGTGGCGGGGTGGGGGCGTTGGGCAGGATGGTGGGCGGCAGGGCGTTTTCCATGGCGGTGTAGATGCTCAGCAGTCGCTGCTGGCCGTCCACGATCAGCTTGTGGACCTGTCCTTCGGGCGTTTCCTGCTCCCAGAAGGTGAAGAGCCCGATGGGGTGTCCCTTGAAGAGCGAGTCCCAGAGGGTGGCGATGTGGGGTTTGGTCCAGGACCAGTCGCGCTGCCAGTACTCGCAGTAGGCGGTGCCCTGGTGCATTTCTTCGACGATGTTGCGGATGGTAAGCATGTGTTTGCTCCTTTCAACAGTTGGTTGTGTTGTGGTCGGCTCTGGAGGTAACCGACCGTTGTTTGAGGTTGAGAGCGGGTGTCCGATGTGCAGGACGGATGCTGGTGCCCATCGACGGCGCCGTCGCGTGTTTCTGGGTAATTGTGACGCTGCTGGCGTGAATAATCCCGGGCCGTTTTGCCCAGCGGTCTTCTGTGTTTCGGACAATTGGCAGGAGTTGGAGCCGCGAGGATTCCGACCAACGCTTCACGCGGCGGGAACTCGGGCCAAGGAGGATCCAATCTGCCGTCGGCAGGTTGCTTGGCGTCCGGCCATTTTCGACGGATCAGCAAAAAGGCCGCCCAACGGGACGGCCTCTTGCCTGCGGTTTGTCAATTTGGTTGGGCGCTCTGGTGTGCCCCTTTTTGCGCCGGAAACGGCCCTGGGCGCGTTTTCGCGGCGTTGATGATGGATTGCGAAAACGGCGGTCACCACAGTCGCTGATCATGGAAGCGAGCACGAGTTTCCGAGCAGGTGGAGCGCCACGATTGGCACAACGGCTGCGACGCAGACTATCGTGGCGAGGATTGGAACTGCGGGGCCGTAGATTGGTATAGTTGAGTAGTGGCGACTGTGCCCTTCAAACATCGCCAATCCCATTGTTGCGTAACCAGAACGGATACGTCATGCAGTTCGAAATCCCGACGACATCGGGGAAACCCCTTCAAATTGATCTCAACTCAGGCGAGACGCTGTACATCGTCGGGACCAACGGTGCCGGCAAGTCTGCGCTCCTGTTGGAGTTGCTCGGCCAATCCGGCGGCACTCCAACTAGGTGGTTGTCAGCCAGACGGCAAGTTCATTTGTCTTCGATTGTCGGAACAATCGGATTCATAACCGCTGACGAACCCAATTACCGGCAAGACGTCCCCGAAGCCCGGCAGAACTTTTTCGAGAACCAATTCGGGAAGGAATTCTTAGCGGCAGGTCGTTGGCAAGAACTGGAGCCTGAGGACAGGCTGACCAAGCCCCTGTTTGATTTGTTGACCCTGGAAAATCGACGAGCGTATGCCATCGCAGACAGCGTCGAACGGGAAACATGCGCTGCGGTAAGGGATGAAGTCAGTAAATCACGGTCTCCAACCAGCCAGATCAACGAGGCACTGAAAGAGGCGGGCTTGAACATATCCATCACGGTAGAGCCGGACTGGAAGATAATGGCTCACAATCGGGAAGGTGCGACATACGATTTGACCTACGCATCTGACGGCGAGCGCAATGCTGTGGTAATGGCCGCAACCGTGCTGACGGCGCCAGAGGGGGCTTTGTTTCTCATTGACGAGCCTGACCGACACCTTCACCCTTCGGTGGTAGTGCCCTTGATGACGGCTCTCGCCGAGCTCCGGCTGGACTGCCTGTTCGTGGTCTCTACCTATGACGCCTCGCTGCCGGAATCCAATCGAAACGCGGGGGCGCTAGTTGTAAGGTCATGCACATGGATCGATAACAACCCTACTGCATGGGACCTCGACGAGATCAAGCCTGGACAGCCCTTGCCCGAGGAAGTGAGGTCTGCTTTGCTCGGAGCCCGCACGCAAACCATATTGGTGGAGGGAACGGAGAACAGCCTGGACACGCGCCTTTACTCGATACTGTTCCCGGACGCCGACGTCAGACCAAGCGGCGGCTACGGTGACGTTGAAAATGCAGTCGGCGCGTTGCGCTTGAACAGTGCGTACACTCGAATTGAGGCGTTCGGCATAGTCGATGGCGACGGCAGGCTTGAACAGGTGGGTGAAACAAGCGTCGGGTCAGGCGTCTACGTGATGGAACCATTCTGCGTGGAATGCCTTTACTACTGTGAGGATGCAATCAGGGCCGTTGCTGCTCACCAGGCTCCTGCTGTGGGAAGGGACGCCGACGAGATAGTGGCGTCGACAAAGGAATCGGTTCTGTCAGCCTTGGCTGATGAACGCATCGCGGAACAGTTGGCGGGCCGGCGGAGTTGGAGACAGGTCAGCGGCGACATAGTGCGGAAGGCACCCAGCGTGGATGACATTGTGTCCAACAAAGGTACCGGCTTCACCATAAAGTTGGGATCTCCCTTCTTAAACGAGCTAGAACGCTACAAAAGGTTGTTGGACGCTTCGGATTTCGGTAGCCTGTCGGAACGGTACCCGATTTACAGGTCCAACGCCCTCAACGCTTTAGCTGGCCAGATGGGGCTTAGCAGTAGAGAGGCGTACCAAAATACATTACTTTACCTCGTGGGCAGGGACTCCGACCTTGCTGACAAACTCAGGGAGCATCTAGGACCGTGGGCGAAGGACTGGGCAAGCCACCAGGAGTCTTGACCAAAACCGTGCCCGCTTGGGAACGGTTGGCGCGTATCGGCCTCGTGCCGGCTTGGCTGGCCGTCTTCGGACGACATCTGGTGGTACGTGATCCGAAGTTGCACCATGTGGTTGTCTTTCGGGGATTGCGTGCGGGCGTCAGCGTACGTCGTCCATCGCTGTGCGAGATGTTGCTAGGATGCCCCGGTTTCCGCCGGAAACGGTGACCGGGCGTGTTTTAGTGACCTGGATGCGGGAATGTCTTCGAACGTGAAGACGCGGCCTTCGGGCACCGTTTGGGTGCAAGCGAAGCGAGTAACGAGACAGGCGACTCAGTCATCGGTGGCGGCTGGTTTGCGAGTGTTCACCGACGCCGGAACTCCTGCTCCAGGCGCAGCGTTGAGATCTGCACGATGGTGGGCCGACCATGGGGGCAGCGGTGCGGCTCCGGCGTTTTGGCCAGCTGCTCGATGATGGCCCGCATCTCACCCACGTCCAGCACGTCGCCGGCGCGAGCCGCCGAGTGGCAGGCGATGGTGGCGGCGACGGCTTGTTGCGGTGAGCTGATGATCTGCTCGGCGGCGAATTCGTCCAGCAGCCGTTGCAGGGCGTGTTCCGGTCCTGGGCAGTGTGGTGCCGTCAGCGGCAATGGCACGGCGTTGATCTGCCACGTCAGGTCGCCGAGGTGTTGCAGGCTGAACCCCTGCTGCTCAATGACTTCGAGGTGCTGTACGAGCGTCTCGTGCTGGAACTCGTCGAGGCTGGCCTGCTCGGGCAGCATGAGCTTCTGCGAGTCGGCGGGCTGACCGGTGCGTTGGCGAAACACGCGGTCGAAGATGACCCGTTCGTGGGCGGCGTGCTGGTCGAGGACGTATAACCCGTCTGGGCCGTCGGCGAGGATGAAAGTGCGCTGTGCCTGGCCGATGAGCCGCAGTTCGGGGATGGTGTCTCTAAGGTTGTGCCTTGCCTGCAGGTCGGTCGTCACGAGCGGGTCTTCTGGCAGCCGTGGGCTTCGCCGTTCGCTTGCGGTCCGGCCTGTGGATGTGCTGGGATCTTCCCTGCTCGGCATTGGGCGGGCTCGTTGATTTTGCTCGTCGGCCGGGGGGCGGAAGCTGGGTTCCTGGTCGAACCTGGCGTTGTCGGGCACTGGACGGCGGCAGTTCCGTTGGCTGGCTGGTCCGAAGAAACGTCTGCTCGGTTGGTGGACGACGCCGTGGCTCGAAAGCGCTTCCCGCACGGCGCGCTGGATGGCGGCGAAGATCTTCGACTCGTGTCGGAACCGGACTTCCTGCTTCGTCGGGTGGGCGTTCACGTCGACCATTTCGGCTGGCACCACGAGGTGGAGCACGGCGATGGGTCGCCTGCCCATGGGCAGTGAGTTGCCGTAGCCCTGCTCGATGGCGTACGAAAGGTTGCTGTCCTGGATCCAGCGGCCGTTGACCGTGACGGAGATGTCGTTGAGGTTCGAACGGTGCAGGTCGGTGTTGCCCACGTAGCCGGAGACCCTCACGTCGTCGGTGTCGAGCAGGACGGGCAGCATCTTGGCGGCCACGTCGTGGCCCATGATGCTGAGGATGGTTTCCTGGAGCTTGGCGGTGCCGTTGGTGCGGAAGGTCTCTTTGCCGTCGTTGGCGTACGCGAACCTGACGTGTGGGTAGGCCATGGCGTAGCGGGCCACGATGCGCTGCACGTGGGCGGCTTCGGTGGGCTTCGTGCGCAGGAACTTGAGCCTAGCGGGCTGGTTGCCGAAGAGATTCTCGACCGTGATGTTCGTGCCGATGGCGGCACCAGCAGGTCGGGGCTGGTCCTCTGGCTCGCCGTACCTGATGCGGTAGCGCGTGGCGGCCTCGGCGTCGGCGGTGCACGTGACGCAGGTCAGGACCGAGACGGCGGCAATCGAAGGCAGGGCTTCGCCGCGGAAGCCGAGGGTAGCGATGTTGCGCAGGTCGTCGGCGGTGCGAAGCTTCGAGGTGGCGTGTCGCGAGAAGGCGGTCTCGACCTGGTCACCCGAGATGCCGGAACCGTTGTCCTGCACTCTGATGGATTTCGTGCCGCCCTGTTCGATGGAGACCGAGATTTGGGTCGCGCCGGCGTCGATGGCGTTTTCGACCAGTTCCTTGACGACGGAAGCGGGTCGTTCGACGACTTCGCCGGCGGCGATCTGGGCAGCGACGTTGGGTGGGAGAATCTGGATGTTCATGGGGTCTCGTTGGCCTGGGCGGCGCGGTACGGGCAGAGAAATGCCGCCCCGTATGGGCGGCGTCGATGAATGTGTGGCAGGCTGGCCGTCCAGCGGTGAGGGATGTCCTCCGGTGTTGCGGCGGCCGTCTCGGCGGTTTTGAGGGCGGAATTCGGTCCATCTGGAGCCGGTAGCGAAGGCGGCCGCCATCGCAACGGGGCGGCCGCTATGGCCGGTGGATGCCGGTGTAGGTGTTCAAAGGACTACACCTACTGTTTTCTGGGCTGACCCGCCGTCACGCCCGAGGGTTGGACACTGTAATCGCCCTCAGCCTGAATCTGGAATGTATCAGGAATCGAGCCCGATCCGATTCCGTTACCCTTCGGTAGGCACCGGGTCCAGGAACAATAGGAGGTGCCGTTCTTACGTCCGGATCTACAGCTTCGTCAAGCATCGGGGATCGCAAGTCCATTCGTCTGTAGTCAGGCTCTTGGCCGGTCTCTTGAGCAACGATCTCATCGAGATGCCTCCACAGCTCCTCGTAGAACTCCCGGTTCATCGGGCGCGCTCGAGCAGATACTTCGGGATATTCATAGCTTGGTTCCGACCTGCGGGCTGGCGTGTCGCCGGACTCCGTTCTCCAGGTACCATCGGGCAGGTAAGTAATGCAGGTCCGATCTCCCGGTTTTTGAAGATGCAGGTCTCGAGTGGGCACCCAAATGGTGTGCTCCATGATCTGTTCTGCGTTTCGGTGTCGGTCTAGCTGTTGGGGGTCGTGGAAAATGGGTGCTGCGTAGTAGACCTCGTATCCCCTTCTGGCAAGGTTGACCAGCAGGTTGTGCTGAAGGGACGATTCGTGCGGCGTGATGTTGATGCGGTAGTAGGGCTGATCCGGGTAGCGGTCCCCTTGGTTGCCGAGACCTGCCCCTATGTAGTCCGGCCGCTTGAATTGGAAAAATCGAGGATAACCGTCGGTTGAGAGCTTAGCGTCGTATCCGACTTGCGCTTCCTCGGCTGGCGTCGGCAGACCCACCATGGCTTGACTTCCGAGTGCCTCGTTCTTCTTGAGGAAGTCGTGAATGAACGCCACCGTAAACTCGAACTCGTAGAATCCCGCTTTCATGGCTCACCGTTGCCCGTCTCGATGCTAGTTGACGTTCACTTTCCAGGCCAGACCGAGATCTTCAAGTGCCTGTCGGAGCTCAGTCGCGAGGTTCTGTATCTGCTCCGCCCCGACACTCGCCGAAAGTTCGACTCTCACGGTGATGTCCTCGCTGCCCTGCAGCTTGGGCAACAGCCTGGTTCCTACCCTGTTCCAGGATTCGCGCGGCACGGTTCCCGCCAGCAACAGCGTTGCTTTTCGGCCAGCCTGAGGGAGGTCTGGCTGGTAAGGCCTTGGTTCCGGTTCAGGCCCCGCTGGACTTGGCTCACCATGGTCGTCTCTGCCAGGACTTGGCTGGGGCGGATCGATGGTCAGAGGATCTACGGGGGCCGGCGCGTACAGGAGCTCCTCTGCTTTCGCCTTCGTGAGGAGGAACACTCCGTTTTCAAAGGCGACTTCTTCTACGGGTACCGCTTCCCCGTACCAAACGCGCCCGTACCCGCCGCCCGCTGTCTCCCCTGACGCCAAGCCGAACTCGCCCATCTGGACAAATTCAGGGATTCTCCCTCGGAGCACAGCGTCGGGATCGGGCAAGCGTGTAAGCGAGCCATTTAGGAAACTTTGTCGAAGACTGCTGAGGGGCCAGGCACCGGTTGCTTCGAACGCCGGCGGCCAGTTACGGCCGATGTGCCCTGCCCCAACGGTGTCGCTGAGCAGAGCTTCGGACTTCAGGGCGGCGATGATGCGACCGCCAAGAGTGTTTCCATTCCCGGCGTGTCCGATCCCGAGGTCTATTACCTTCAGGCCATCGTCAGATTGGTTGTCGAGCAGAGCGGCAAAGCGGTAGCTTGCCCAAACTTCTTCGCGGGCGTCGCGGTTGACCTCTCTGAGTTTGGCCTGAACTTCTCCGCGGTTGGCGTCCGTAAACTCGCTACCTAGGAGACCTTCGCCAACATCGTGGTCAACTCGCCGCCAGGCGAGTAGTTCGGCTACGCTGTCTCGCAGTTCGCGTCCGGGTTTCTTGACGGACCACACGAGAGCCCCAGGGTAGAGCCTCGACGTATTGCCGCGTTCTCGCGTCCATTGGCTGATGCGTTCGCGTGTTCGTCCCGCGTCATCCCATTCTGTGGTCGGGTCCATGACCACTGCGGTCAGCCTGCGCGAGTCGGCGACGGCCGCGCCGTCGTTCGGGAAGAAGGTAAAGGCCAATCCGTTTCCTTTGCTGAACTCTTGCCGGATCAGTTGCTCCATTGCGGGTTTGATTTCGGTATCTTCGTCCAGCGCGGCCCGGCGGTCGCTGGCGACCTTTCGGAGCGTTGCCTGGTGGTGGATGCGGTAACCGTCACTGCCCACCTTGCGGATGAAGAAACCTGCGGATTCCAAGGCGGCCGCTACGTTGTCGATGGTGGTCGTTTCTACCTCTGGCTCTCCGAGAGCGAATCTGAGTTCCGGCAGGTTGGCCACTTTGTCCACCTGACCGCCTGATGATTCGAACAGGATGGTGGCTCCAACCCGTCGGTGTATGCCACGTAGTGGGCCGGTGGTGTCTGCGTCCAGGGACTGGGCGTGATCCATGTCCCCGGCGATGTCCGCCGTAATTGCGGCGTCCAAACGCTGCTCGCCCAGTTGGCCAAGCAGTTCGGCGCGGAAAGTAGGTAGGTGTAGTGGAGCTGACCCGAGCGTGATCAGTGGTTCGTTTCGGGCTTGCTTGAACTGCTCTCGGGAGGCCCATGCAATCCACTGTGCCAGCATGGCCAAAGCGCCGCGTGTTTGTTGGAATTGGGGAACTGCGCGCCATTTGCGCTGGAACACCGAGAGGGTGGACGGGTGGAACGGGTAGCAGGCTTCGAAACGATCTCGCAGGAACTCTTGTGCTTTAGCGGCGGTGGCCGCACTGTCTACCGCCGTCCACTCTGGGGGCAGAAGATTATTCCGCTCAAAACACCAGTCGGCGTAGGTCTTGGCGACCCTGCGGCGAGTTCGCTCGTTGCCCAAGTCCTCGAACAGGCGACGGCGGACTACCTCGCTGATTTCCGCCTCGTCGTTGGCGATGAGGTCCTGGGCCACCCTGTTCACAACTTTGGTGATGCGCTCCTGCCATTCTTGGTCCCATTCGGTCATTTCGACCTGACTCCGGGGCAGGCTGATGACTGCAACGGTGCAGTTTACGCCGGTGACCGCCACAGTGAGGTTCTGCAAGAAGGCGTAGAACGGGTCGGCCATGTTCCGGTGCCGGTTCAGGAAGTTCAACACCTCGTCAAACAACAGCAGCACCGGCGCGTTTGCCCTCTGGAACATGCGGCTTAGGGCGTCCGTGCCGGGCGGGGCGTCCATGGCCGATTGTCCCAACGCTTCTACGCCCTCTGCGCCAGCCAGCTGTCGGGCTAGGTCGATCCAAGGCGTTTCGCGCCCTTCCGACGGGTCCCAAGCGTTGCCGACGAACACGCCCACTCGGGCCGAAGGTGCGGCGCTGATGCCGGCTGTGTCCAGCAGACTGTTCACTCCGGTGAACCCTGAGGCGTCTGCGCCCGCGTTGGCCAAGTGGTAGAGAGAAGTCAGCGTGTGGGTCTTGCCGCCCCCGAATTGTGTCACCAGCGACAGCGCTGGCGCGGTTCTTTCCGTCTGGCCGGCCAAGCGACGCAGCACCATGCCACTGTGTTCGGTCAAAGCCCGCGTGAAGCAGGTGCGTGAAAAGAACTGCGCCGGGTCGACGTAGTCTGCGGGTGCGGTGCCGGCGACCACCTGCTCCAGAGCGATGGCGAACTCGTCTGGGCTAAACGAGCGGCCTTCCCGTACTTCCGGACGGGCCGTTACAACTCGGTACCAAGGTTCCAAAGGCATGGCGTTCGCTCCTGGCTGTGCTTTTTGGAGATTATCTTGGCGCGGCCAACAACATCGCATCTAGCAGGCGCTTTTCGGAGCTGCTGGACGGGTAAAGGGCGGACAGAGCGTTGGCCAGCCGCATGAAGTAGGGGCCTCGTTCCTGCTCGGCGTAGAGCAAGGCCCGTAACGCCGCACTACGCCCGGATGCCTGGAACAGCATCGCCATGTGTACCCGGTCCAGTGTGGTGAGTCGGCGTTGGTCTTGTCTTGACCCCGTGGGTTCGGGTTCCATGGCTGCCAAGGCAAATGGTCGGGAAGGCCTGCTCCCCGCCCAAGGTGTCTCCTCCGGTAGTAGTCTGGGTTGCAATGCGGATGCAGTTGGGGGCTCAATCTCATTGACCAGGGGATCGTTTTCGTCACTGGACAGCAACTGGTCTCTACGTTCCGAAACCGGGAGTAGCCGTACTACGCCCTTGTCGATGTCGATAATGCGGGACTTCCACTCGTCGAGGTGGATACCCAGCGGTTGAGCGAACCGGCGTGTCACGTCGAAGGGCATTGAGTAGCCCTTCTTTTGGCCTGATTCGGCGTTGCCGTCCAGATCGCCGTCATACGTACTTGTCGGTTCGTCGCCGGTTTCCTCGTTTTCTTGGCCGGAGCTCTGCATGGTCCAAAGGAACAGGGCGGTTAGGCGGGCGTCTTCTTCCAATGCGCCTACGGCACCGTTGCGTGCTCGGGCTTCGGCTGCACCCAGCACCTGGTTCAACGCCGCGCGGCCCACGACTTCCCAAACTTTCTCGAGATACTCCCGCAACTGCACTTCGTCGCCGGCTGCCGTTTCCACTCGGGAGTAGCGGCTAAAAATCTCCAGAGCTGGCCCGACGCATGCGAACACCAAGTCAGCTCCTTTGATCCCTTCGCGCTGCAGACGGTCCATCCAATCGGCGACCCGTACTGGTAACTTCTGTAGCACGTCGGACCAGTCACCTACTCGCGCATTCTCGGGTCGAGGGCGGCAGACGAGGTGAATGCTCGTAGCGAGGGCTGCCGACTCACGCGCTCGTAAGCGCGACGCCATTTCGGTCGCAATGGGCCACGAACCGGTAATTGTCCACCCACCTCGAATCATGCCTGAGAGCAGTGCTTCCCAACCCTCTGTTGTTTTGTGGGCGAATACGACGGAACCTATCCCGTCCTCGTTCAAAACGCGTCGGCCCTCAGCAAAAGCTTGGGCCATCTTTCCCTCGAACCATTCTCGGTCTTTGGGCCGTCCTTCGTGGAACTGGGTTTCATCCTGAATTATTTCGTCAGCTTTGGGCGACAACGGGGTTTTCGAATCAATGTGGCTTCGTACTAGCGGGTGGTTGGCCAGCGTCCGCTTAAGCCAGACTAGAAAGAAGTCGGAGAGTTCTGCGTACGGTACGGCGTCGTAGTAGGGCGGATCCGTGAACCAAACGCCCGCGGATTGGTCAGGCAACGGGTGATCCGCGGCGTTTGCCGCCTGAACGTAGCCGAGGCTGAGATTTTTCGCTCCCCGTTCGACTACTCGAATCATCGTCTCCAACGTTGTTTGGTAATCCCCCGCCTGTCCGCCGAAGAAACTTGCTTCTCCGAAATCCCAGATCATTGGTATGGCTTGTCTGGTGAAAAGGTTCCTTACTTGGCCACGGCTACTTTCCCATCTGCAAAGGCTGTTCGCAATGTCAGCGAAGCGGCTGATGCTCAATGCCAAAAAGCTCTTTGCCTCTGCTGGACCGTCGTACTCCGACACTACCTCGGCTAACGTGGCCAATGTTGCTTTTTGCCGCGCTGTGAAGAGGTCGCCCCAGCTGAGCATCCCGTACCGTTGGACGCTAAACGCTCTGCCCGCGCCGGAGCCTCCTCCCTTCGGAGTAGGTTCGTCTGGTACCGGAGAGAGACCCTGTTTTTCGTCCTGCTTCCATGTGGTGAGAAACCCCGCGACTCGGTGTTGTGCTTTGCACAACGCCGCGTAATCGGCTTTGGTAGGCAGGCGATAGTGGCGTCCCGGTTGACCTGACTTCAGGGTCACTACGGCGGTCAAGCGTGCTCCGCCGACGCGGTTACCTTGTGCGTCGAAGACTACGTCGCTGCCACCGTTTTGAGTGGAGAGTTGCCTGCGCACTCGGTCCGCGGGTAGAGTTGACCTGCAGCAAAGGCAGGTGGCCCGTGCCCGTGCCACCGTCCCGCCACGGACCTGGTTGTCGTCTGTTGGTTGGAAGATCTCAAGTTCTGCTTGAAGCTGGACGCCGTCGTGTTTCACTGCTGTGGGTTTCAATGCCCATTTGCGCTTGGATTTACGCGACAGCCACATGGAGCGCATCAAAGGGATCTCTGCGCCGCAGTCGGGGGCTTCGCAGCGTACAGTCCGGGCCCACAGGTAGGCGATTGGCGTTGCGCCATCAGGATCTTTGGGGTAGAGGTCAGTCAGACGCCTCTCAGCTTCCGCCTTAATTTCGGTGCCGGATTTCCGCAGTTCGGCGGCAAATCCTGGACCTTGGCGAGGAGCGTCTTCGAGCATTACCTTGAGAATGAGGCAGGCAACCGGATTGAGATCACTGGCGAAAACGTCGCAGCCAAGGCGTGAGGCTTCCAACGGAATTGACCCTCCACCGGCGAAGGGGTCGACTACCAGAGGCACTTCATCCGGATGCGCAGCCTGTACCAACTCGCGGCTCGTGTTGAGGTAAGCAGCATTGCCGGCGTTGTCCCAATTGGCGAAGTCGGCTACGACCGTCAGCAGTGCTTGCTGCAATCCCGCGTCAGTGAGGAGTTGAGCGTCCCAACGGGTGGGGCGCCCTGGCATTTTGAGGAGGGCGTTTCTGGCTTTCGTTTTGAAATCGTCGGGGCAGTCTGGGTCGCAAGGGTCGGGCAGCAGAAGGGCCATCAAGATCGCACGCGACGACGCCAGCGGCCGGCGCGCCCACCACAGGTGGAGCGTGGAGGAGTGTCCGTAACGTATGGACTTCTCCTTGGCTGCGTGCCTCGAAACGGCGGCGATGGGGAAATCCACCTCGGCGAGGCGCTTACATTCCTTGGGAATCATGCAACGCCTCACTCGTAGATTGCGGGTTGTTCGCGTATCTGCATGGGCTGGGTCATCGCGTTGACGCTCAGCCGGTAGTGCTGCACCTTGATTTCTTCGCGCCACGGGAATCTGGCGGGGTTGGCCACGGGTTCCTGTAACTGGGGCGCGTCCCCGCAGTTGGTGACCACATACAGCCAGTAACACTCCGGGCGGTCTTCAGCGACGCGGCGTTCGTTGGGAGTCAACAGAATGTCGCCGGTCGGAGCGGCAAGGCCCTTCACCTCGATCAGGCGCAGCTCCCCGGACCTCAGGTCAAGGCTGGTAACGTCGTAGCCCAGATTCTGTTCATGCACGTCGTACACCTGGCAACCGCGGTTTGCTTCGTGTTCCATGACCACGCGCATGGCCGTCATTTCGGTTTCCGCGTTGGGGTGCAGGTTGCCGATTTCCGGGGCTTCACGTTCCGGGTGGGGAAGGGCTAAGACGGTCGTCAGTCGCTCCACACCTTGAAGGCTCACTGACCGTTCGCGGTTCAGATCTCCACGGCGGCGTTCACGTCGCGCGTAGAGTTCATCGTAACGTGATTCGGCTTGTGCCAACCTTCCCTCGGCGCCGGTGATACCTTCTTCTCTCGCTTCGGTGGCGTGGCCTACTTCCGTGTCGGCCCTCATCAATAGCTCGGTGAGCGAAAGCTCTACGTGGTCGGCGATCCGGTCCACTTCGACCGTGCGTTCACCACGGGTTTCCTCCAGGAACGGACGCAATGCTGTTTCGTGCAGCCATCCGTCGGCTTCCGGAAGCTCCGCTACGGCCGGCAAAGCGTCTGGTTGCGGCGCCGGTGTCATGTTGCCGAGCAGATCTGGTCCCACCAATCGGGTGTCGCCGTTGCTCGTGAGTTCAACCGCGAACAGCCTTTCGTGGACAGTCCTGCCCGTTCCGTCCACCACTCGAGCGCGGTAGAAATCCAGTCGGGCTGGTTCTTTGTGCTGGAGTGAGTAGAAACAGGCACCTTTGCCGAAGGTTTCCTGCCCCAGTTCCAAGCTGTGCCGGCGAAGGGCTTCGAACAGCGGATGACCCGGAGTAACCCATTCCAAGTTGTTCGCTTGGGCAGTGTCCCGGTCGGTGGACAGCCGGCCGTAGTTGGAGGCGATGTCGCGGGTTTGCTGGGCGTGCTGGCGCAAGGAGGGCGGCGTGCGTCCCGCATCAAAGGTGTGCGGAAGGTTCCGCACCGGATTCAGCGGTAGTTGGGCGTATCGGGCGCTTTCGCTCATGAAACGGGCAATGGTCTCGGGTACGACCCGCCTCTCCTGAGCGCGCGCTCGCCGTTCTGCCAGCATCTCCAGGTTGAGCTGTCGGGTGGCCAGTCCTTCCAGTGCCGTCTGACAAATCTCGCGGAAGCGGCTTTCGTCCAGACCCCTCAGCAGGCGGTCCTCGAGATCGGCGTCGCCCAGTTTTCCGGCGTAGTAGTCGCGGAACACGCTGGCGACCTGCGGTGCCGGAAGTATTTCGCCCACTACGTTGAAAACGGCGTCGTCGTCCAGCGCGTCGCGGATCTCCTGTAGCTTGTCCAGCAGGCGTTGCAGCACTTTGCCTTCAATCGTGTTGGTAGCGACGAAGTTGAAAATCAGGCAGTCGTGGAGCTGTCCGTAGCGGTGGATGCGGCCCATCCGCTGTTCCAGTCGGTTGGGGTTCCAAGGAATGTCGTAGTTGAACAGGACGTGACAGCATTGCAGGTTGATGCCCTCACCAGCGGCCTCGGTGGCGACCAGCACCTGTATGTCGCCTTCGCGGAATTGCTGCTCCACGAACAGGCGGGTTCCCGGTTCGTCGCGTCCGCCAGGCCGCATGCCGCCGTGGATCTGCCCGACACGGAATCCCCAGGAAGCCAGGCGCTCCACCAGGTAGTCCAGCGTGTCCCTGAACTCGGTGAAAATCAGTAGGCGTTGCTCGGCGTCGGAGAAAAATCCCTGTTCCTGCAGAATGGCCCGGAGCCGACTGAGTTTGGCCTCTTCGCCGGCGTCGGCAACAGATTGGGCCTGTTGGGCGAAAGCCTGTAATTCGGCGATTTCCCCGCGTGCCTCGTCGGCGCTGTTGGCCAGGGTGACGGCGTCGAGCAGGTCCTCCAGCCGGATGCGGTCTGCTTCCTCGAGTTCGTCGAAGTCTTCAAAGTCTGGCAAGTTGGGCGGTGCGGTGGTTGCGAGGGCTTGGGCGTTGTGCAGACGTTCTTCCAGGCGATTAGCACGGTTCTCGAGGGAGCGGCGTATGGCGCGGGCACTGGAGGCCAGCCGCCGTTGGTACAGCGCCATCAGGAAGCCCACCGCCCGCGCCCGTGCGGTGTCGCCCTGCTCGGCGGCACGAGCACTCTGCCTTTTCACGAAACGCGAGATGGCTTCGTACAGGTCCAGCTCCGCTCCTTCAATGCCGAAACTCGCCGTGTGGGTGATGCGCTTGGTGAACACTGGCTTGGCAGCCCAGTCGCCCTCGGGCTGGAGTTCCGGAAAGTAGACCATTGCCTCCTTGACGCGCCGCAGGTAGAAGGGCGCGCGGCGTTCCTGCATCGCCTTGTCGATGGACTTGACGTCGGCGTAGGCGTCTGGGTCCAGCAGTTGCAGGAAAAGGGTGAAGTTCTGCGGGTCGCCCCTGTGGGGTGTGGCAGTCAGCAGCAGGATGTGGTCGGCACTGTCCCTGAGGATTTCGCCAAGTCGGTAGCGCTGGCTCTTGTGGCTTTCGTCCCGGGCGGACATTCGGTGCGCCTCGTCCACGATCACCAGGTCCCATCGTACCTGTTGCAGTCCTGGCAGGATGTCGCTCCGTTTGGCAAGGTCCAACGAGGTAATTACCTGATTCCGTTCCTGCCACTCGTTCGCGCCGAACTGGTTGCGGATGTCGCTGCCCTTGAGGACAAAAAATGTTTCTTCGAACTTCTCTTTCAGTTCCCGTTGCCACTGGAAGGCGAGGTTCGCTGGGCAGACCACGGCGATGCGCTCAATTAGGCCACGCAACTTCAGCTCACGGATGAGCAGGCCGGCCATGATGGTCTTTCCGGCGCCGGCGTCGTCGGCCAGCAGGAATCGTACGCTGGGCAGCTTTAGCAGGTAGTCGTAGACGGCCTCCAGTTGGTGGGGCAGTGGATCGACCCGCGACACGGACAACGCGAAGTACGGATCGAACTCGTGGGCGATGCCCAGTGAGTAGGCTCGCAGTCCCAAGCGCAGCAGTTCACCGTCGCCATCGTAGGCGGCTGCGCTGTCAATCACGGTGAGGTCGGCGATTTCGTCTGCGTTGAGAGTAACGCGCCTGAACAGTCCTGATTGTTGGCCCACTAGGCCTAAATCGAAACCAAGGTGAAACCCACATCATTCGTAGGTAGAATTGAGAGCAATCGGAGCAGCAGGCTGAGAAATGTTAGGGGGTTGAAGTTGGGAATGAAAGAGATGGGAGTGCTGCTGGTGCGGTGGCGCATGGACGAGGCTGAGGTACGACGGCGGATGTATCGAGCGGCGACGCCCCGGGAGCGAGAACGCTGGCACGCGGTGTGGCTGCTGACCCAGGGTTGGACCGCGGCGGCGGTGGGTCGAGCCCTGGAGCGGGATGCCCACACCATAGGCCAATGGGCCCGGGCCTTTGCTGAGGGCGGACCCAAGGCACTGGTTTTTGAGCAGACTGGTGGTTCCCCCCCGCGTTGGACGTGGAGCAACGAGGCGAGCTGAAGTCGGCGGTGCAGCAGTTACCGTCGCAGGCGGGTATCGGACTATCCAACTGGAACTGGAAGGGTGTGCGGCAATTTGTGGCGGACCGTTTCGGGTTGGCGCTGAGCCGCAGCAGTTGCCTGAACTATCTACATCGGCTGGGGTTTGTGCTGAAGCGTCCCAAGAAGCGGTTGCTCAAGGCGGATCCAGCGCGGCGGGAAGCTTTTGTGAGAGAGTATGCGGAGTTGCAGGCGACGGCGGCACGGACGGGAACCAAGATATTCTTCGCCGACGAGGCGCACTTTCAGGCGGATGCCGATCTACGGGGCAAGTGGGTGCTGAAAGGAGAACCAGCCTTGGTGGATTCCACCAGTCCGCGCCGCGGCGAGAAAGTAAGCTATTACTCGGCGGTGTGCCTGGAGACTGGGGAGGTGGAGGTGATGGAACTGGAGGGCAACAGCAACGCCGCCACCTCTACTGCCTTCCTGCGGCAACTGCGGGGACAACACACCGAACCGCTGATCGTGATTTGGGACAATTCTCCAGCCCATCGGGGCGACGCGATCCGTGCTTATCTCACCACTCCCAACCTGAACCTGCGCCTGGTGAACCTGCCCAGTTATAGTCCGGACTTCAACGCTGACGAGGCCATCTGGGGATGGGTGCGCCAGGAAACAACCGCCAACCTGTGCCTGGGAACCCGTGCCGCAGTCCGGGAGAGAGTGGGCGGCTTTTTCACCGATCTGAGCCAGCGACGCGATGCAGTCAAACGCCGCTGCCGTACCGCGCTGCAAGCGAAAGCCGACGAATTGATTGGCGACACGCAAGCCAACCCTCTCCGCCCTGCAAATGTAGATCTCACCTTGGCTTCAGTTTAGGTTCCAGGAGTCCATGCCATTCGCGGCGGCGGTTTCCACCCGCATCGGCTCGTTGAACAAGTGGCCCGTCACAACCTGTCCCGGTTGGACGGTGGCGGCAGGTTTGCTGGTCATGGCAGTGATCACATCTACGGGAGACACTGGTGGCCGTGAGGCGACTGCGGGATCGGTGTCTGCCGCCTACGAGGCTTGTGGCGGGCCGATTGTAACAGGTTGCATCCGCATCCGGGATACCCATCTTCGATGGGCTCTCCACCATCAGCGGCATGGTGTGGTTTCCTCCATCTCGATTTCTGGGCCGTCGCCAAACGGCAGCTCGCACAGCACGGTGCTCTGGCATTCCTTGGGTACATGATGCGCATTGGGAGGGACCACGGTCCCGAGGTCGTGCCTCAGATGGGAAGACGGTGCGGCTTGACCATGTCTTTCCCGGAGGTTGCGCCGTACCACGACTGTTCCCATGGCATGTTGCGAGAGATTCGGTACTGACTCGTTCAGTTCGGGGCAGATGATCGTCTGACCTAGCACTCTTGCGCTCCCATGCTTGACTGGCTAACCTGAATTCGTGGGTGGTTCCCAACCTGATGGGTTTGATGTTTCCACCTAATTTTTCTGTTTGCAGGATAACCGTGAAGCTGACCTCTGTACGAATTCAGAACTACAAGTGTGTCGAGGATTCTGGTGCATTCTCCGTTGCCGACCTGACCTGCTTGGCCGGCAAGAATGAATCCGGCAAAACTGCTCTTCTCCAGGCGTTACGCAGGCTGAATCCCGTAGAGGGCACGAACGAAGCCAATTTCGATGACTTGGACGAATTTCCCCGGCGCCGATTTCGGGGCGATGTCTCTGACGAACCGGTGTTGACGACCGTGTGGGAGCTTTCGGATGACGAAGTCCGAGGTCTTGAGGGAGAACTTGGTCGGGGCATTTTGTCCAATCGAACCGTGGTCGTTCGCAAGGGCTATGGTAACGATCTCGTTTGGGATGTTCAGTGGGCGGAGAACGATTTCGTTCGCAGGATTAGATCTGACGCCGACGAAGGCGCGGAAAGTCAGCAGGACATCGAACAGTTGATTACTGATGCTTTGGAAGGATTGCTGCCGATGTTCCTTTACTTCCCCACTTATGGGATTCTCCCCGGGGAAATTTCAGTCGATGAAGTCGTCAGCGTTGGACCGAGCACTACCGGGGATTGGGACCGACGGCGCCATTTCCGAGCACTGCTGGATCTTGCTGGGACCGATGCCCAAACATTGCGCGGTGCGCGGCGGCGAGAGGAGCTGATTGCTAGACTGGAATCAGTCTCGAACAACCTTGGCGATGTGATTTTCAAGTATTGGTCTCAGAACAAAGACCTACGTGTCCAGTTTCGTTACGACCCTGCACGTCCGGATGACGATCCTGATGTTCGGGGAGACGTTTTCCAATTGCGGATCGAAAACGCTCGCCACAGGGTTAGCACCGAGTTCGATGCCCGCAGTTCTGGCTTTGTTTGGTTCTTTTCCTTTTTGGTCTGGTTCAACAGCGTCTCGCAGGACATTGGCGATAACTTGATCATCCTGCTCGATGAGCCCGGTTTGAGCCTCCATGGGACTGCACAGAGCGATTTGCTGAGCTACATCAAAAGCGAGTTGTTGCCAAACCACCAGGTGATATACACCACCCATTCTCCGTTCATGGTCGATGCAGATAACCTGCTGGGCGTGAGGACCGTTGAAGATATGACGGCTCCCGACGGTTCCACTTTGGGGACTAAAGTTGGCGATGAGGTCTTGAGTAGCGATGCGGAGACCTTGTTCCCGTTGCGCGCAGCGATGGGCTACAGCATCACTCAATCTTTGTTCATTGGGGAACACTCTCTTCTGGTCGAGGGTCCGTCTGACTTTGTGTTTCTCCGATGGGCATCGAATCGGTTGGAAGCATTGGGTCGTACCTCACTCGACCGCCGATGGACCATCACACCCGGCGGTGGCATTACCAAGCTTGGAACCTTCGTGGCGCTGTTTGCTGGCCAGCATTTGGATGTTGCGGTCTTCACTGACCTGCATCAAGGCGACAAATCGGCCGTTCGGAAACTCCGCGACAACGAACTACTGGGAGCGAATCGGGTTTTCACTGCAGATCAATTCGCAGGGCAGCCAGAGGCGGACACGGAGGACATGATTGGTTGGGAGCTGTACTCACGTGTTGTGAATCGTTGCTACGATCTAGCTCCGGAAATGGCGCTACCGGCGGTTAAGCCACCAGTGCCGTCGGGCAGGGTTTTGGAGGCAGTCGAAGACCATTTTCGGACTGTTGCGGTCAGTGCGCCCGAGTTTGACCATTTGACCCCTGCGAACTACCTGCTGGAGCGTCAGGACGATTTCGCGACAGGACTTGGGATCGATGCCGCTCTCGACCGGTTTGAGTCGCTCTTCGAGACTCTCAATGCTCTATTGTGATGGCGCGTGAGCCCAAGGTGTTGGGGTAGGGCGTCGATAAGGCGCGCGGCACGGCGTCTATACTTCGCGTGGTCGGCGGTCGCGCTGACGGCGTTGTCTCCGACGGGTAGGAGGGCCGTTCGGCCGTTTAGCGGTTATGAACTGCGCGCGTCGGAGACCAGATTGCTCACGAGGTCGGACAGCCATTCGACGGCCTCGGGGTAGTGCGCGAGATCCAGCACGAACTGCTGCCCTGTGCCGATGCTTCGCAGGTAGGCGTGGTTGGCATCGTGCCGCCAGCGTTGTGGTCAGGGTGGTACGTCGAAGGCGGTTTGTTGCCGTCGGGGTAGAGCCACGGCGGTAGCCGCCATTGCGACATGCCGGCGGCGTTTGGGTCGGTCGGGACCAGTCGTCGGTCGAACCTTGGGAACACTCCCCATCCAGCGACTCCGCACTGGTCGTCATCTTTGCCCAAGTGCAGCTTCAGAGACGCCGCGTCGACGGCGTTCATGTCGCCGCGGTAGCCTCCAGAGAGGTGAGGATGGTGGCGTGTCCAGGGAAGGTCGTTTGGCCTGATGTCGGCGACCCGGTGCTTCCGGTCGACTTGGAGCCAGTCCCAGAGGGCGTGTAGTTCGGGAGCGCTTGTGACGAATCGCCATCCTTGGGTGGTTTCCTCAATTCAAAGAAAAGGAAGACGTCGCCGGTGCCAACGCCCTGCCTATCAAGGTGACCCTGCGCAATGCTGTAAGACGCCACGAACGGACCCGTCATCAGCGTGTCACAGTTACGGGTGCCGTTGCCGTCGCATTTGTATGCGTCCGGGTCCTTGACGTTGCCTGCCCAGCGGGTTCGCCTAGTTTGCAAGGCGTCGATGCAGCGTGTACGGGGTGCCCGTCTAGCAGCTGCGCCGCCTGCCAGTCTGGGTGGCCTTACCCGGGGAAGGGATTGCAGTACACAAGGTTGGGGTTGACCACTGGCTTGCTCTTCCTCCGGAGGTCTTCGCCTTCGTGCGGCGTCTCCATACGCCGTACGAAGGTAGTTGATGGGGGTTTGATATGATGGAAAAGAGCGCTGTCAGACACGAACGGGTGGCGCGTGCATGCACGTGGTGTTCTTGCCGTGCGGCTAGCCTCGCGGAAGACCGACGGACCTGACGACCGCCGGAGGTGACCATGGAAGTTCACATGACTGACGAGGAGATCAAGAGGCTCCACGATTTCGAATTTGACCTGTGGTCCGGCAAGAAGGCGGGCCTGGAGTGGGAATGCGCCCTGAAGGGAATTCCCACTCCAGGCACTGAACCGCCGGATTTCTGTGGAGGTCGTCCAGCCCATCGGCGTAGGTCACACACGAATCCCGCGAACATGATAAAGGCTGTCAACGGCGGTTTTCGGGACGTGGTGGCGTTTTCGCTCAAGTCGCAAATGCACCCCAGGGATTGGAATTTTGCGAACCTGCAACATGCCCTGTACGAGGAGACACGGGTGGAAGACTCTACAGTGGGCCACTATGCGTGTGACTGGCATGACGATCAGGTCTTCAAGCCAATCGACAACTTGGAGGCGGTCAAGCAGAGCCCCGAAGATCGGGAGCTTGCCCTTCTGTTCGCCTTGCGGGCGGTTTTGATGAGGTACTTCTTGGTGTACCGCCACTGGCGGTTGTTTGACAGGCGTTCCCGACGCTGTCTGGAGGCGGCCCAGTCGATACCGAGGCGGCAATGGGGAAGTGATTGTAGGAACAATTGTAGGGAGAAGTGGCGTCAGTTCAGCGAAGCCGACCGAGAAATAGCGTCGCGACATGAGCGTCAAGTCGGGACGCTTCAGCAGGAAGCAGAACGTTTGGTGTCGCTGGTCAGGAACGGCGACAATTCGAGGGTTGCTGGCAAGCTGATCTTTGTGCCTGGCAGTCCTGGAATGGGCGGAACGATGGTTTACGACCAAAGGTATGGCAGCGGCGTTACCTGTACGGTGAACCCAGTAGCCGACGGGCATTATTTGTACGTTACCCGCCACCAGGGGATTGGCGGCGTGTTGGCGAGGGCAGCTACTGATCTCGTGTTGCCTAACTTGAGCCACGCGGATACAGGGCAGCTCGTGTCTGAGCTGGCACTCCAGCAAAATCTGGCAGTTTTCATCATCATGCCCAAGTGGCACGCCATGGAAAGGACCGGCGAACAGGACGGCGTTCGTGCCATAGCCGAGCAGGTGTACTCTTCAGTACCGCGCAGGTTCCGAGCGTTGAAAGACGACCACCGGGTGCCTAACCTGCTTTCCTGACGGCTGACGAACGGGCCCCTGTAGCACCGGTTCGGGAAATTGCGAACCGGGTCCGCGTCATTGTCAACAACAGAGCCAGCAGGGTAGTCCCGGTGGTGTTGCTGCCTTCGCTCATGGGTATGGCAGTTCGCTGGTGTTGCCGGAGCGGGTCTGAGACGGGATCACGCGAGCAGCATGAACGTCGCAAGCGGCATGGCGACGGTGCGTGGGTCGTCGAAGGGCGGCGTGTCCTCCCGCGTGATGAGTAAACCGAACGGAGCGCGTTTGGCCGGTTCTTCGACGAATGCCCTGATGCCCCGTGTGTCGCCCACGGGGTCGATGCTTCGCCGGTAGTTGACCTGCACGGGGATTTGCTGGTCGCCGACCTCGAGCACGAAGTCCAGGTTAGGTTCTCTGGGCGGCGTCGGCACGCGCTCAAAGTCCAAGCCGCGTATAACGGACACGGTGGCGCCGAGCACGCTCTGGGCCATGTGCCCCGCCAGCGTCGTCAGTTCTGGGCTTGAGTCCACCGCGTAGGGTGCGAGGGGAACCCGTTCCCACAGCCAGCTGGCGCGCAGTGCATGGTCCGCCAGGCAGAGTTTGATGGCGTCCTGTGGGCGGTTGATGTTCAGCGGCGGCCACGGCAGAAGCCGTATCAGAGCGGTGGCGGCCAGTGCCTGCAGGTGGTGGGCTACCTCTTCAAGATCCGCTTCCTCTCCGGGCGAAAGGCTGCCTGCTCGGGCAAGTTCGCCGACAGACGACATCCGTCCAGCGTACCGGCAGGCGGTTTCGGACATCATCTCGCGTAGCGCCGTGTCGTAGTTCTGGCCGTGAGGTCCAGCCAGCAGGTCGCGTCGCAGCACTGGCCGGATGACGTCCTCGTTCAGCCGATGGGCGAGGGTCGGCCAATCGGCGGGCGGTTCGAATGGGTCATGGGCCATTGGGTAGCCGCCGCGTTCCGAGAACAGGCGTAAGGCCTGATCGCGGGCCCCCGAATTTCTCCGTCCGTGTTGGGCCGGCCCTTGCCAGAACTCCAGTCGGCGGAATTGCCCGAAGCTTTCTTCCGGCGGGAAATGTTTGACGGGCGCCATGCCCTGAAATTCGGCGATTTCGGAGAGCGACAGGTTGCCGGCCTCGACGGTGGACGTCCATCCCGCCATCCGGTGACCGCCACGCTCGATGCGTAGGGCGGAGCTGCCGGTGGCGACGACCTTGACGGCGGAGTGGTCCACCAGGAACTTGAGCTGGTTGTGCCAGTTGCGGATGTGCTGTATCTCGTCGAAGAACAGGTAGGCCGGCTGGCCCTGGTGGGCCAGGGCGTTGAACGTGGCGGGCGTGATGTTGTGCTGGATCCAGACCGTGGTCCGCAGGATGGGGTCGAGCATGTACTCGGTGATCGTGACCTGGTCGAGCGGAACCCGGATGATGTGGTGGGGCGGTACGCCTTCGTCCAGCAGGTCGGAGATGATCTGGAGCTGCATGGTGGTTTTCCCGACGCCCCGGGGTCCGGGCACGGCGACGATGGGCGTGATGCCAGACTCCAGGCGTTGGCGTACTTGGCCGACGAGACGCCGTCGGGTGGCGGGCACCGGCGGCGTAGGCTCGCCCCTCCACCACGGGTTAGAGAGGTGCAGGGTTTGCACCAACTCGGCCGGAAGGGGCAGAGGCGTGTAGGGTGGTAGTAGAGTGTTCACGTTGAACCTGCTCGGGGTGTGGCTCGCGACTTCATGGGCAGCGCCCCGTTGGAGCAGGCAGGGTTGAACCCGTAGGGCTACGCCATGATCAAGTTTCGTGGCGTCCTGGTTCAATTACGCTCCTGCTGGAGGCAGCGTCCCAAGAACTTGGAGAGCATTTCTCGGCAACTCGCCTTGTCCGTTCGGGCGGGTGGTGCCCACCATTCGACACGCCCAGGATGGTCTTTACAGCTTTGGCCGATGTTCACCGGATGATTGCGGGTGGGTCGGGGTGATCCAAAACTCGCCAGCTCGATTCTACATTGCTCTGGCTTCGACCTGCTCGACCGGCAGCTGCGGCCACTCATGGGTCAGCATGACGCCGGCGCCGTCACTCCCCGCCCCGGCCGCGCTTTCAGCGGCAACTTTCGGGGTACGGAATGGCACGCTCGGGCTCGGTCGGGTCCTGATCAACAAGGACAACGAACGACTGCCAGCGCCACGACCGTTGCCGCCGTCGTCGTTGCGAGCAGAACCATGCGGAACGTGATGCACCTCTGTCCCGGTGGACGGTCCTGCAGAGGTGCCAGCGCCGCCAGCGGCGGATACGGCGCGGCTGGCGCAAGTTCGCCAACGGCTGCCTGTGGTCCGCCTTGGCCGTTTTCCTGCTGTCGGCGATGATGGGTTGCGCGCGCTGTGCTCGTCGTTAGCTTCGGATCTGTCCTCGGACCTGTCGGAGCTCGACGGCTCTTCCCCGTTGGCGGAGTCCGCTGTGATGAGCGAGAACGAGCTGTCCGCCATGTCGAACACCGCGCTGACGTTGTTCTACGTCTCGCTGGCCCTGCTGGGAGCTGGGTTGGCGGGCCACACCGTGCCTGGCGCGCTCCCGTCCGGCCACGAGGATGAAGTGCGGGATCAGGACCTGAGGGATGCCGACGAAGCAGCCGAAAGGTCGCCGTAGGGTCGGCAACAGCGCGATGGGCCGTGATGCAGGGCACGGTGAACGCGACCCCTCAAAACTCCGAGCTTGGCGACGAAGTTCCGCTGGTTGTGGCCCCGACCTACGAGTTGCCGTATCTTGGCGTCAAGGTAGATGCCATCGGTTTCGCGCCTGTAGAACGCTCCGGTGGTTGTTCCGGCACTTGCCCCGGAGACTGCCTCGGCTACGGTGCCAGACGACGCCGAAATCGCCGGCAGCAAGGCGCGTAGTTGACGAGTGCCGAGCTTCATCACCCCCGCCGGCTCAAGAGGTCCCGCTGCTCGGCCACATCCCGGGAAACTCTCCGGTTTTTGAGCCCCTCGATGATCCAGTGCTTGTCGGCTTCGTCGAGCAACCGCTCCAGTTCCCGTTCGTGGGCTGCAGCTTCCCGGAGGTGCTCGACTTCGTGGAGGACCAGGCCCACGTCGAGCTCTGCGCGGGGCATGGCGTTGTTGTCGCCCAAGTAGACGGTGTCGCCGCCGCTCCTGATGGCTTCCGGATTCTGGTTCAGGATGCCAGCGAAGTTGGTCCAGATGCCGGCCGTTCGAGCCAGGCGGGCCCGAAGTTTCAGGACCCTCTCGTGGGTGGCCTCGTAGTCGGCGACCAGTCGCCCCAGGTCGGCGTGTTCGTCGTTGGCCGTCGTCATGATGTCGGCGCTCCCCGCGTTCCGGAATACCGCTATGTTACGCCCGCCGCAGGGAGTTACCCCGGGAGCGTCGCCGACGGCTGATGGCCGTCTTGGGCAAAAGCACGGTGGCGCCGACTCCCGGGTCGTCGGCCAAGTCGTGCCAAAACCCGGTGCAGCTGTGAGAGCATTCCGGGTCGCCTTCTTCAGACGGGCGATGCCCGCCGGTCGACTCGCTCAGGGAAGGTCCTTGGAACCTTGACCGATGATCGCAGGATGAATGCGGGCGGGTCGGAGTGATCTGACACTCGAGATCTCGTTGGTTGGGTCACGCTTCTTCGTCTTTTCTGGCCTTTAGGCCCGGCAGAATTCCCTGTTCCACGTGGCTACGGCGCGGGCGAACCCAGCGCCTTCGCGGCGGTTCGTTCTTTTTCTGACATTCTCGGTGACCTCCCGGTTGTCCACACCAGCTTGGGTGGCGCACGGTTGACCATCCGAAACGTGCGCGCAACCACCTTAATTTTGCCGCGTGATTGGCGGCGGCGACCACGCGGTGGATTTGAGAACAGCGCATTCGCATTTGGAATTTACAGGCACGTCACTCCGGCGAAAGCCGGAGTCCAGAGGCCAAAGAATGAAGGAAACGGTAGCGAAACTACCGATTTCGGGCACTGGATACCGGCTTCCGCCAGTATGATGGTAGCCGGGAGTGCCGGATCAAATAGCCGATGATTGAAATGCGGGTGCCCTGATGGTCGTGGCCAATCGCGCGGATCTAACCTCAATTCCTGATAGAATCTAACCTGCTCATCACCGTTGGCATCAGCTGCAACAATCAACGTTTTGAAGAGGATGGCATCGATTATGGACAAAGGCATAAGGATTCCTACCTTCGTGACTGGACCAACCAACGAGAACTACTTCAAATGTGCAAAATACCCCATCATATACAAGAGGTTGCACTTTGCCGACCCGCTGGATCCAGCGCACTTCGGAGGGGAAGTCAAACAACTGCGGGAAGTTTTATGGCAAGTGTTCACAGCGGCTCAAATGAAGCAAGCCCTGGAGGACACGGCGTTCGAAGCAATCGCCAGTGCACTGGCGACTTGGGGAATGACTTTCGTTCCTACGATGCTACCGAGCCAAAAACCACCTGAGCACGAATACCCAGACGCGACGGCGGTCGTGAATGGAGAGCTTTACGATGTGGAGATTACACGTGTGTCCCCAGTAGACGCATCTGGGACTAACGTTGAAACTTACAGCAGTTTGATGTCCGAAGACAAAATCATCGAGCCACGATTATCGCCGGTTTTGTACTGTCACCATCAACGGCATCAAACTTCCAATAATCGTTGCCCAAGATGGCAGTACATTTCAGAATCGCAGGTTGCATCGGATCCGTTCCATGATCCCGATCACCGCAGTTTTGTGCTGTTGCAACCTAGGTTTGCAGCAGAACTGTTCCCTGACTTACTGGGCGATGTAACTCGATGGTACACGCCTGTGGCGTTATTGCCGGACTTTGAGATAACACCGCACGTGTTCAGAAGTAGCATTGGAAAGGCTTTCCTTGACAAGCGGGAGGATGTGCGCAGAA
Source organism: Dehalococcoidia bacterium (assembly GCA_965207025.1). Classification (GTDB taxonomy): domain Bacteria; phylum Chloroflexota; class Dehalococcoidia; order Lucifugimonadales; family UBA3495; genus Bin87. Next base: position 1,881,823 of record OZ242258.1, read on the forward strand.
GAAGTACTGCTGACAAGACGCTGTTGGTAATAATGTCTCAATCATTCTCACCTTCGGATCAGTGGGTCGAAAAGTTGAATCTGCAAAGTCGAAGCGGCATTGATGTGGTTGTCCTGGCCGATTTGTCTGGATACATTGGGATGATACACGATGGACGAGCGGCCAAGGTGATCAAAACTTCCATGGTTAAGTGCGGTTGGTGCAAAACGCCTGATTGTAATCACCAGCGTATTTTGACGGTTTTCCAAGAGTTCGGCGGGAATGAGGAAACTGCGAACAACCTCGGCGAGTACGGGACGATGGATGATGCCATGATGACGATGCTACAGGCACGGGTAACGGATGGATAGGTGGATTTGGCACTCACGGCCTTCTGTGACGTGCGTTGCTTGCAGCCAACAAACTATCGTCAAATTCCCTAAGATCTCTGTCACCGCAACAGAGCGGCTGCGCATTGAGAGGTCGCAAGTGGTCGGCGGCCATGCTGATGCGGACCGCTTCCCGCAGGGTGAGCTGGTCGCGGTTGCGCCAGATGTCCGCGGCGGCTCGGATTTCGTCAGCGTCGATTTCGACCCACTGGCGGCGGAAGCGGACCAGCGGCACCTTTAGGTCAGCCAGCTCGAACAGTTCCTCGGCTGCCATCACCTCGTCGCCCATGGTGACCTGCACGTTCAGGTCGATGAGCGCCCCCATCGTCATGTTGGTGCCGCCCTGCATCGGCGGGGTACGGACTTCGGCCCTGATGGTGGGACGGTTCTTCGTTCCCCGGCGGGTCCACCAGGCGGGCAGCATCACGCCGAAGCCGGCCTGCTGTAACGCGGCCGCCTGCTGGGTGAGGAACTGGTGAGCCTGTTCAGAGTCGAGCCGCGTGTCGGCCGGGCTTCGTTTGTTCAGGCTGTGGGAGACGGGCGGGCACACTGAGCCGGCCTGGGCCAGGGAGGTGAGCAGAAATTCGGCCGGGTTGAAATCCGGCGACAGCCGTTCCTGTGCGTCGTTGGCGGGCAGCAAGAGGCTATGGTCGTCGTGGGGCTGGAGCAGGTAGCGGAGGTACCAGTCCTGTTCACGCAGAGCACTCGGTGGGTCGTCCTCGTCGGGTTCCGGTGGCTCTTCCAGGCGCAGGCACAGGCGATAAGGGGAGTTGGCCGCCACGGCGATTGGCCGGTGCCATTCCGCCACCTGCCGGCGCAACTGTTGGAGCTGGGCGTCGGAGGTGTATATGTCGCCGTCCGACATCGTCAGGGCGTGGAGCCAGGCGTCGTGCGCCGAGTTGAACTCCGGAGTGCCTCCCTTGGCGTCCTGACGGACCATGTGGTTCACGAGGCTGGCGATGAACTCCCTGAGGACGGCCTGCGGCGGGGTAGTTGGCGGCCGGTCCGTTGAAGGGGCGGTCATGGCTCGTGTCGAGGCCGGCATCGCGCTGGCGAGTTCCGCCAATCGGTGGGCGTCGTCGCCGACGTAGAGCGGCGTCCACACGGCATTGGTTCTGTCGCCGTGCCGATTGACGTTGGGCAGGAACTGCTGCTGAACGGTGAGGCCGGCGGCGAAGAGCAAGACGTGTCGCCAGTAGGCCACGTCGAGGCCCAGCGCCACGCCCGGCGTCAGCACGCGACCGTTCTGGCAACGTTGCAGCAGTTCGATGGCCTGAGCGCTGGAAAGCCTGAGCACCGGCACACGCCAGGGCTTGATGCGGGGCTTGGCCCTCGACTTGGGCGCGGGACCCGCCAACGCTTCAGATGGTATGGGGTTGTTGCCGCGGCTGGGCAGCCAGATGGTGGCTTCCACCTCGAGGCCGACGCGGTCCTCGGGTGTAACGCCGACTGCTTCCGCCAAATGCCTGAGGTCGGCGCAACGGGGATGGAGGCCATCCGGCTGTAGGTCGGAGTGCGAGGGTTGGTCGGAGTCCTCTCCCCACAGGGTCAGTTGTCCGGCCAGTTGTGCGGCGTGGATGATTAGCATGGCGGCTTTCTCTCTGTCGGTTTTACTACGGGAGACCTACCGTTGGAAAGAGGGCGAGAGGCGGCCGGCGTTGCAGTGCCTGTTCCCGTTCCGCAGGGGACGGTTCTGGCCGAGTGTTGCCACTGCTGGGAACTGGAGAGACTGACGTCGTTCCCGCCACCCGTGCGGCGGTCGCCCACGGTGGGACTGCCGCTTGTTCGAGTGCTTCCGGAAGCGGCAGCCTCGCCGGAAGTCATGGTGTTAGCGAGCACCTTAACTTGACCGGCATCACGGCGAGTTCGAGAACGGCTTTGGATGTGCGCCCGCTCGAAGATGGTGCGGGCAACGCGTGATCTGACCGCGCCTGACTGCTAAACTGCTGCCTCGCGGACTTTCACATTGCTCAGGCCACGGGTCGGGGAGACTGGTGAACAGTTGCTATGGGACAACTCCCGTCAGTTTGGGAGCCTTGGGTTTCTCGGCGCCTTTGGCTGCCTACTCCGGCGGTGTTCGGTCTGCGTCGGAATTCACCTCGATGTCGTGCGCGCATTGAAGACACTGTTGACATCCGTAACGCTCGGACTGGCGTTCCTGGCCCTGACCGCCTGCGGCGGGACGCCGTCGCCCGACGCCCCTACGGCGACGGCAGCGCCGCGTGTCCTCACCACGGGGTCGTCAGAGCCTGTATCGGAATCCTACCGCTTGGACTTGGACTCCGGCGTGGTTGTCGCCTTTGTGGAAGGATTGACGCCCGAGAAGGTGGAAAAGGTTGCCTACGTGACTCACGTTCCCACTGGCTCTCAGGTTGTCCTGGACACCGACGGCAACGTCGTGGACCGACATGACGGGAGCGGCGACGGACCAAACCCCTTGGATTCAATCCTCGAGGACGCAGCAGCGATGGCCCGGATCTTGGAGGGTCTTACCAACGGTGCGGACGTGAGCCCTCAACCACATACGATCTCGTGGGTGCCCATGGTGAAGTTCGGCGGGGTCCATTACCTGAGGCAGTGGGATTTGGTTGGAAAACTTACCCGCAAGGAAGCACAGTACCTCACGGCGGAAGACTTGGGACCGGAGATTTACCGGGTTGCGTTCCGGGGCGACGGCTACGCGGGCCCGTGGTACCGCTACCAGGACGGCGACGCCACGTTCCTGAACCCAGGAACGCCGGTATACGAGGTAAAGGCTACTCACCAGAGTTCCGGCTGGCGACGCTCAAACAAGGCAGGGCAACCCTGTATGAAGCTGACACGAACCCGCACGCGAAAACCGGCGGGGACTTGCTGGACATAGGGGGCAAGGTCACGGCCATTGACATCCTCAATGACGACGACGAGATGACGGTGCTGGGCAGGATGGTTGACGAAACTACCACCGAGCGGTTCGTTGACTCGGTGCTCGAAGCACCGGTAGATCAGCGTAGCCGTGATCATGACGGTCCGCGCTACTTCCTTGGCATCCGTCTCGCCGACGGCACGTCGGTCGTGCGAGCGTTCTGGCTCGAGACGGGAGAACTCTCGCGGGGGATCATGACGGACCCAGTCGTAACGCTGTCGGTGTGGTGGAAAATACCCAACGAGCATCTGCCGGTTGGAACGGACGGAGGACCCAGAGTCTCGGAACGACTGGCACGCCGGCTGGGCCTGGCGTACCTGAGTTTCAACTGGCCAGAGCTTGAGGCAACCGGAAAACCGCACTCGCCGACTGTCCGCTTGATGCGCGAGAGCGAGTTTGAGGCGATGCAAGGAGGGTCAACAGGGCCGACGGTTCCTGATCCATTGCTCTGGGTGGTGGAAGCCCGGGGTTCATGGCGCTCGGGCGGCATTACACCCGAGGAAGCCCGGCGCAACTTTTCGGTGGGTCTGATTGCGTTTGACGCCGACACGGGGTCCACGCACGGAAGAATCCACAGGGACGAGCCACTGCTTGGACGCAGCGGCAACCGCTGACCAACCCGTCTTGGAAACCGTCAATCGAATACCGCAACGACAGGGGAGGTCATGAGATTGGCTGCACGAACGCACGCAACGATGACTTTCAGCGGGTTGCGGTTCAGGGCGCGCTGATGGTCGCGACAACAACTGGTCACGCTCTGGACTGCTTTCGGGAGACACTGAGGACCTGGTTCGGCGCTCTGCGACGGATCTGGCCAACCGTTGCGGCATTCGTCGTGTTGACGGCAATTTCCGGCTGCGGGGTGGAACCACCGGCGGCAGTTCCGCCCGCAACGCAGGCGCCGACGCCGGCTGCCCTTGCGAACCCCGCTGCTGCAGCCCCTACGGCGGTGAACGCGCTGCGTTCGGACAGGGAACGGTCTGCCCCGGCCGTGGGCACAGCGGACTCGAGCGAACTGGTAAGAGGAAACAATGCCTTCGCCTTCGACCTGTACCGCACTCTGAGCAGCGGCGAGGGCAACTTCTTCTACTCTCCCTTCAGCATCTCTCAGGCGCTGGCCATGACCTCTGCCGGGGCCAGGGGCGAAACATTGCGCCAGATGGAAGCCACCCTCCATCACAGGCTTCCGCAAAGCAGCCTTCATTCGGCGTTCAACGTCCTGGACCGAACCCTCGCTTCAAGAGGCCAGGAGCCAGGGGGCACGCCCAGTGACGCCGGTGAGGGCGGTCAGTATTTCCGCCTTAACATCGCCAACGCCGTCTGGGGTCAGGACGGCTATCATTTCCTGCCCGACTTCCTCGATTTGCTTGCCGAACACTACGGGGCAGGGATGATGGCCGTGGACTTCATGGGCGCGCCGGACGAGTCCCGCCTCAGGATCAACGACTGGGTTGCTGAGGAAACGGAAGGCAAGGTCGAGGACCTCTTGGCCCCGGGTGTCATAAAGGATTCCACCCGCCTGGTGCTCACCAACGCCATCTATTTCAACGCCTCGTGGCTCTGGCAGTTCAACCCGAGGGATACCGAGGCGCGTCCGTTTCATCTGGCCGGAGGTGGCACGGTGAGTGTACCGATGATGACGGAGACCAGCAAGGAATTCTACGGCTACGCCACGGGTGACGGGTACCAGGCGGTCGACGTGCCGTACTCCTGGGGCGAGATGTCCATGACCATCCTGCTGCCCGACGAGGGCTCGCTGGGAGAATTCGAAGGCTCGCTGGACGCAGAAACGCTCAACCGGATCATAGATGACATCGAGATCGACTACATCACCCTCACGATGCCGTTGTTCGAGTTCGAGTCCGAGTTCAGCCTGGGAGACACCTTGGCTGGGATGGGGATGCACGACGCCTTCGGCGGCGGCGCCGACTTTTCAGGCATGACCGGTTCCAGGGAGCTGTGGATTTCCGAAGTGGTCCACAAGGCGTTCGTGTCGGTGGACGAGGAGGGCACGGAGGCGGCGGCGGCCACGGGAGTGGTCATGCTTCTTTCAGGTCTGGACAAAGAGCCCATTGAGGTGACGGTCGACCGCCCCTTCGTCTTTCTGATCCGGGACATGGGGACCGGCACGGTCCTGTTCCTGGGGCGTGTGTCCAATCCCGACCCGTCGTGAACGAGCGGAACGCTGAGGTGGTGGACCCCTATGGGCTTTCAGCTAATCGACTGTACCATCAAGCGACGGTGACTGATGGGATTTTCAGGGTCGTGTCGTTGGTCGAGACCCTCCCCGAGGTGTTTGTTGGATAAGCCGGCGTCGGCCAAGGTTCAAGACGCCCCTGGTGGCTGATTCGTTACCCAACAGGTCATTGCTGGTTTTCCTCGCCGCTGGTCGGGAGGCCCGGCAGAGTGCCCTGTTCCACGTTGCTGCGGCGCGGGCGAACCGAGCGCCTTCGCGGCGGACCGATGAATTTGACCTGGCCTGGGTACTGGCCCACGAGTTCAAATTTCTGGTGACTGGGATCGCCTGCCCCGAAAGTGGCGGGCTGTTCGTTTCCTGACATCCTCGGCGACCTCCTGTTGCCAACATCAACGTCGGTGGCGCGCGGTTGATCATTCGAGGTCTGCGCGCAGCCACCTTGATTTTACCGCGTGGTTGGCGGAGGCGATCACGAAGATGGATTCGCGAATGTCCTCGAGGGATCCCCAGTTTCGGTGCACCGTTTGGTCAGGCCAGTGGCTCGGCTCCGTCGCACTTCGTACCGTGAAGCTGGTGACGGAACCCCTGTGAGGCGCGTGAAGGGCGGTCCTGTGCGCGGATACCCCTCTGGCGGCAAGTCCGACGCTCCAGTGAGGAGGCCAGCTACCGGCTGACGAATGACCGTGCGGTCCGGATCCGCATACTCGCGGCCGTGCCTGCCAGCAGAGGGTCTTGGTCCGCTCGGTAACCTTTGCCTTCTGCGAACGGCGTCATGGCTGCTGAGCGTGTCCAATGACCGGTTTGCGCGATCTCTTCGACGCAATGTTGATGGGGTGCTGGCCAGGATTGTTGGTGGCTGCATATACCGGTGGCCTGGTAGCGTATCCGCTCGAACAGAGTGGCGGTGATGATCAGGAGGGCGGCGTCGCTGAGCAACGTGGTGGCGTCCTGCGTGGCGCGGAGGTCGGGGAAGAACTCATGGAGCTTGTTCTTCGAAGTGGCCGTGACGTCGTGAGCAACGGTCCTCGCTTCGTGACTGGCAAACTCCGCGGCCGGAAGTTGTTCCGGCGTCACCCCGATGTTGTTGTACAGGTGCTTCGCTTTGAACAGCCACAACTGTCGGCCGGGTTGTTGCGGGTCCATTCCGTTCGCCATGCAGTACGCGGCCGCCCCGATGGCTTCTTCCATCGCCGCGCTGTCGTAGCACCTGTTCTGGTCTGACCGGCAATCCTCTACGTGCTCGATCAACGCTTGGGTCTGGTCATGGTTCAGGTCATGGAGTTCTGCCGCCAAGGTCATGGCCTTGCGGTCGGCGACGGCCAAGGCGCTTTCAAGGTGCGGTCTCATTGTCTCGCACAACCCGATGGCGCTCTTGAGATGGTCATCCAGGTAAGGGAGTGTTGCTTCCTTGAGGACCTTGCGGTCTGTAGAGCAGTGGTGGCACGGGCAGTCTCGGATCGGATGGCTCTCCTCCCGGCCGATCTTCGAAGCTCTGTCGGCCAGGCCACGTACCGCTTGGGCCAAGTCGGGGCTCGTGATCCCGGACTGGAAGAACTGCTCAGCAATCTCATCCGACGCTTGGCTGAGCGGCCACAGCCGGGCGATCACAAGACCAGTCGGGGGCTCGTCAAGGGAGTAGGGGTCGCCTTCGACTTCCTCGCAGATCCGGCAAATTCTGCGCTCTCCTGCTGGCATCCTCGTCGCGAAATCGTGCCCGGGGCAGGTGAAGTCCTGTAGCGTCTGAGCCACGGGTTTTTCGACGGGGTTCCAGTGCTCGGTGTACTCGATGCGCTGGGTTTCGCGCATCCTGCTAATGAGCGGGTCGTCGGTTTCGAAGTCTCCCATGCGCGCCAGTGCCCACTCACTCAGCATGGCGGTACTCTTGAATTGATGACGGTCGTCGGCGTTGTCCTGCTGGTCGCCGGCGTAAAGGTGGGACGGCTGGAAGCAGTAGGGACGGTCGCACAGGTGGTTCACCTGCTTGCCTTCCGGTATGGCCCCGCGAGTTTGCCGGTAGCTGACCCGATGGATTAGTTCGCTGCGTCCATCCACGATGAGCGTCCCGTATCCGTCCTGGTTCAGGCCGTAGGCCCACGCGATGCAGTGTCCGTACAGGTGGTAGGGCGAGTTGACGGGCGCGGGTAGCCCGTAACCGTCCTGCGGGCTGATGGTGTTGGGTTCCGACCGCGACGGCTTCGGTCGGGGGTTCCTGGCGGGCGGTGGCGCGCCGTAAAAGCGCCTCACGAGCGCGTCGCGTTCTTTGCGGTAATCACGTGCCATGGTTAGGCCCAATCCTATTTGGCGATGCTGCTGTCCAGATTGTTCGGTTGCTTCCCGGGCGATTTGCGGCGACCCCGCGGGTCGAAGTGGTGATGTCGCTGGGAGTGAGACAGCCTACCACCTGTCCGAATGCGCGTTCCAGAGTCGCGCACATGGACGGAGCCATATTGCTGCACAACGGTCCCCTGGCCTCCGTTGCGACGATTTGGGAACCCAAGTTTTCGTCGCCTTGGCGGAACGCGAGTACGCGTAGGACGTGACCGGCTCTGGACGGCCACGGGACAGCGGAGTATCTTGCGGCCTGGTACCCTGACCTGTGCTGAGGTTTCAACAACTGGAACCCCACCACAGGGTCGCGGCAACCAACCACGAACCAACTGCGGCACTAGCGCCGCCGCCCACGAGGTCGAATCATGCCCGAACCGCACGAGCTTTCAGTGGCGGAAGCCGCCGCGCAGATTCGAGAAGGAACACTGTCGCCGGTGGTGCTGGCGGAGTCGCTGCTGGCGCGCATCGACGCGCTGGACGGCGACCTGCAGGCCTGGGTCACCATTGACCGTGATGCGGTGCTGTCGGCGGCCCGAGAACGCGAAGCGGAGGTTCAACGGGGTGATCCACTGGGCCTGATCCACGGCGTGCCGGTGGGCCTGAAGGACATCTTCTACACCGAGGGCATGCTCACCGCCTGCGGGTCGAAAGTGAACGCCGACTTTGTGCCGGAGTTCGACGCCACATCGGTGGCCAATATCAAGGCGGCTGGTGGCATCATCCTGGGCAAGACGGTCACCACCGAATTCGCTTCGGGCGACCCTTCGCCGACGCGCAATCCGTGGAACCTGGAGCACACCCCCGGCGGGTCCAGCAGTGGGTCGTGTGCGGCGGTGGCGGCGCGGATGGTTCCGGCGGCGCTGGGCTCGCAGACCGCCGGTTCGACATGCCGGCCAGCGGGCTACAACGGCATCGTCGGCATGAAGGCCACCTACGGGCGCATCTCCCGGTACGGCGTGGCCCCGCTGAGCTGGTCGCTGGACCACGTGGGCATCCTGACCCGAACGGTGGCCGACGCTGCGCTGATGCTGACCGTGCTGAGCGGAGCGGACGACAATGATCCCGGCAGCCTGCGCGAACCGGTACCTGATTTCAGCGCGCAGATGGCCCAGCATGACCGGCCACCGCGCATCGGGCTGGTGCGGGAGTACTACCAGGATTACGCCACGGCGGAGATGTGGGCGCACACCGAGGCCGTGGCCAACCAACTGGCGGAGGCCGGGGCGGAAGTCGAGGAGATTCCGTTGCCCGACAGCTTCGCCGCGGCGCAGAGCCTCCGGAGCATCGTGTCGAGCGTCGAGTGCGCGGCAGTCCACGAGGTCAATCACCGCGCCCGCGCCGCCGACTACGGCCCACGGATACGCGCCAGCATGGAGATGGGCATGATCATGCCGACTTCGGCGTACCTGAAGGCCCAGCGGCTGCGGCGGCAGTTCCGCGCCGACTTCAGCGAGATGGTCAACAAGGTGGACGTGGTGATGACGCCGGCGATGCCGGAGCCGGCTCCTCGGGGCCTGAGCACCACCGGAGATGCGGCGTTCCAGGTGCCATGGTCGGCCGCTGGGTTGCCCACGGTGGTGGTCTCGACGGGCCTGAGCGAGTTGGGGATGCCCATGGCGGTGCAGTTCGGCGGCCCGTGGACCCAGGAAGGCAGGGTCCTGGGCGCGGCGCAGTGGTGCGAGCGGATCGCTGGACTGGACCAGGCGCCGCCCAATTCTTGAAGTATTTCGTCGATTGGCAGGACACATGAGTACACCGATATTCAGAATCGGACGAAATCGGATACTCCGAGTTTGCAGGTGTCCCGACTCCACGGCTAAATCAACTTGACGTTTCGCCGACCACCGTTTTGACGATGAACTACTTGGTAACGTACCGTCCCCTCGTACGTAATGGTCGTGGCAAAATTGCGATCGCGCGATATGGTCTTGCTCCCTACGTGGACGATTCGTGCCGACGGGAGCCAGACTTTGAAGCCGTGTTTCCATCGATTACCGGTATATGTCGGGGCGCCAAATTCGCCCCCCGCCTGTCGGTGTCGGATACTGTGGTGTACCTGACCGTCAAGGGCAAATACTCTGGCTATCGTGTTGGTCATTGGCGTCTAACGGCGGTCCTGCAGGTGGTGAACAGGTTCGAGTCCCACGGGGATGCGGGTGCCTGGTATAGGGAGCGGGGGTTGGAGGTGCCCCGCAACTGCATGGTGCCGGGGAATCCACCCCTTCCGATGGACCAAACCGCGAACCCCCACAATTACTCGAATGTCAGGATTTGGGACGCGGTGTACCGGAAGCGGGTCAGCAAACACGGCGTATTCCTCGCGTGTGAATCTCTATTCCGGGAGTTGCACGACCCACCGGTAGTCACCAGCGAGATGCTGATGGAGTGGTTCGGTCGCATCCCGGGCACCCAGACCCCGCCACTCATCAGCGATCACGAATACCGGTGCTTGGCCGCGCTAGCGGGAATCGAGTAGTACTTGCCATCTGACCCTGTTGGTCTGGGTGGCAGTAGTGTCGTGGCTGATTGGCTTCGCTGGATGAGCGACTAACTCTGCGGCCTGCGGTTCCGATGTTCTTGGCCCGGTCGGCGGTGACCAGTCGCCACCGACGGAAGCCAGCAGTTTTCAGTCCACTAAACTGGACGAAATCAACGCCCTTCACATCGTGGTTCTGGCTGGAACCGTAAAGCGAAGCGCCACCGGAATCGCACGCAGCGGCTTGGAGAGTTAGCCTCCTGTGGAGGGATGGACCGCTTCCCGATTGGGTGACGAAAATGTCTTGCATTGGCGGTGCAGACCCCATAGAATGCGCGCCGGTCACGATGTACTTTGGGGAAACTGTCTGGTCAATGGCATTCCGCTTCATTCATTCCGCCGACTGGCAGATCGGCAAAGTTTTCCGCTTCGTTGATGGTGCGGAGATGGGTGGCCTCCAGTTGGCGCGACTGGAGGCGATCACGTGCATCGGCAAACTCGCCGACGAGCATGACGTGAGCCATATATTGGTTGCGGGCGACGTTTACGACCACGCGGCTCCCTCTCCCCACACGCGGAATCAGGTCGTCGAGCGAATGCGCGCTTTCGCCTCGGTGCAGTGGCATCTGTTGCCGGGAAACCATGATCCGTACCAATCCAATGGGCTGTGGGACCAGCTCAGAAGGCGTGGCCTGCCTGACAACATCCACCTGCATACCGTATCTGCTGCCAGCGTCATCGAGCAGGGCACCGCCGTGCTGCTTCCGGCTCCACTCCAACATCGTCGGACCCTCAATGACCCGACCGCCTGGATGGACGACCATGCCAGCGACCCCCACTTGGTCCGCATCGGCCTGGCTCATGGCGCCGTCCACGGCTTCGATACGGATGAGGAACAGCGGTCCAACCGCATCGACCCCGCGCGGCCGGAGCTGGCTCGACTCGCCTATCTGGCGCTGGGCGATTGGCACGGAGAGCTTCAGGTAAACGAGCGCTGCTGGTACAGCGGCACGCCGGAGACGGACTCGTTTCAGACCCGGGGAACGGGCACGGCCCTGCTGGTGGAAATCGACGGCCCGCATGAGTTGCCGCAGGTCACTCCGCTCTCGACAGGTCAGTACCATTGGGTATCGCTCGATGAGCGCGTGGAGAGACCGGAAGACGTTAATCTACTCGAACACAAACTGCGGAACCTGAACGGCGACCTCAATCACACTCTGGTCGATCTGAAACTCTCGGGAGCCCTCTCACTGGCTGACTTGCAGCACTTCGAGGAACTGATCGTCGAGGGCGCGGCCGCAGCGCTCTTTCATCTTCGGATTGACCGCGGGCAGCTGTTTCCGGAACCCACCGACGACGACCTTGACAGCATTGACCCAGGGGGAATTGTGCGCGCCGCTGCTGAGAGGCTCCGCGGGATGGTCGAGGCAGGGGGGAGTGATGCCGAACTCGCTCGCGCCGCTCTGCATCGGCTCTACATCGAACACAAGAAGCTCGAATTGGGGCAACGATGAAGCTGCGCAAGCTTTCAGTCAACCAGCTCAAGCGCTTCACCGTCCCGACACAGTTGGGCGAGCTCGGCGACGGCCTCAATCTGGTCGTTGGGCCGAACGAGCTCGGCAAATCGACTATGTTGGATGCGCTTCGGGCGGTGCTGTTCGAGCGCCACGGCTCCAGGGCTCAGCCAATCGTAGCACTGCAAAACGACCGAAGCGGAGCGGCGCCCGTCGTTGAGCTGGTCTTTGAAGTCGAGGGCGCCGAGTATACGCTGACCAAGCGCTTCGTCAAGAGCGCCTTTGCACGGCTGCAGTGTCCTGATGGAACAGTGCTTGAATCGGACGCTGCCGAAAATGAGTTGCGCAACCTTCTGGGTTTCGCCGAGGCAGGCAATCGGGGCGCGACTTCGGAAACGCTGGGCATGTGGGGCGTCCTGTGGGTTCTGCAGGGACAGTCATTCGGCAGGCCGAACCTGCCGGCTTCAGCACTGGCAAGTCTCAGCGCGGGGCTGGAGTCCGAGGTGGGGACCGTCTTGGGAGGCCGCCGCGGCAGAGAGCTGCCGCAGGTCATACAACAGCAGCAGGCCGAACTGGTAACGGAGGTACGGCGTCAGCCGCGCGGCGAATACAAGGACGCGCTTGACAACGTCAGCGCGCTCGAGCAACGTCTCAGCGATGAACGGCAGCAGAAGTTGGAGATGTCCGAGACCCTCGAGCAGCTGGCCGCGACGACAGAGCGGCTTGCACGGCTGGAGCACGGCAGCCAGGACCGCATCGATCAGAAGGAACTTGCGGAGGCTCGGGAGCAGCTTGACGAGGTAATGCGTCACGACCTGCAACTCGAAGCCGCCCACAGCGAGCTCCAGAACCGGCAGAGGCAGTTGGAGCAAGCGGAACGAGCCCAAACCGAGCGCGCATCCCGGAGAGCAGAGCTCAAGACGGATCAGGAAAAGCTGAAGCAGGACACCGAGCGGTTGAGGGAACGCCAACAACGTCACCAAGAATCGTCGGCCGCACTTGACGAATTCCGGCAGGCTGCGACGGACGCAGAAGCGGCCGTTCAAGCAGCGACAAAGTCAGAGGCCAGATGGCGGCGTACCCTGGATCGCATCACTCGCTCCGCGGAGTTGAACGACCTGCTCCGCCAGCACAGCGCTGTCGAGGGTGCGCAGGAGCGACTCACAGACGCACGGCGGCAGGCCGAGCGGATCAAGGTCACGGACGAATCGTTGCAACGGATTCGCCAGGCCACGGACGCGGCCGAACAGGCCAATGCGCGGCTCAGCGTGGCGGCAACGCGCGTCACCTTTGACATCCCGAGCGACCGTCTTGCCGGCATTGAGGCCAACGGCGTTCCGTTGGCGGATCCGCCGACGAGTATCGAGGCAGTGGAGCCGGTCAGCATCACCATCCCCGAGCGGGGGAGGATTCTCATCGAGCCGGCCGTCGCCGACCGTGACCAGCTCTTGCGCGCGGAACGGGAAGCCAAGGCAGAGCTGGACGCCGCCCTCGGCGAAGTCGAGGCGCACACACTCGCCGAAGCGCAGATCCTGCGCGACCAGCGGCGTGATCTCGAAGTCATCGCCGACGCGGCCCAACAGGAACTGGAACGAATCGCGCCGGACGACGGCGCAGCGACACTACAACCGCGAATCGACGAGCTGCGCCGAACACTCGAAAGCCTGCCGGCGGACGAGGATACGCCGGAAAAGGAGCAGGCCGAGGCCTCCCTGGAATCTGCTCATGCTGAACTTCAGAAGGCAAGGGACGAGGAGCGGGTTGCTCGCGAGGCCGTGGATGAGAGGGCGCGATCCGTCACCGACCTCGAGGTGGAAGTGCGCACACTTCAAAACGCCGTGGATAGTCAGACCGAGGTGGTTGAAAGGCGAGAGGAACAGCTCCAGAGCGACGCCGAAGGCGCACCCGATCAGGAACTCGCAAATGCGTGCGAAACAGCAGCGCAGGCCGTGACGGAGCAGAAACAAACCGTCTCATCGCTGGAGGCGGAACGACCGGCCAGCGTCAGGACGCAGCTGGAAGCCCGCATCAAACGACTCCAGGCGGCGATTGAACAACGCGAAAGCGACCGCGTTGACCTACGAATCGAGAGCGTCCGCTTGAGTGAGCGCATCGAGGTTCACGATAGCGCCGGCATCGACGAAGCCATCGGACACACGCAGCATGAACTTGAACAGGCGACACTGCGACGCGACCGTTTTGTACGCGAAGTCGAGGTCCTTGACCTACTGGCCGAGACGCTTCGCACCGCTGAGAGTGATGCCAAAGAACGCTACGTCGCCCCAGTCGTCAATCGCATCCATCCGTACCTTCAAATGCTCTTCCCTGACGCTGAAATCAGCATCGGCGAGGACATGTACATCACGGGCATGTCCCGCCACGCGGGATACGAGGAAAGTTTCGATCACCTGAGCATGGGTACTCAGGAGCAGATCGCCGTCCTAGTGCGCCTGGCCTTCGCCGAAATGTTGATTGACCGAGGCGCGCCCGCAGCCGTGGTCTTGGACGATGCGCTGGTGTTTTCCGACGACCAGCGGATGCGGCTGATGTTCGACATCCTCTCGCACGCCGCGCAGCGCGTGCAGATCCTGGTTTTTACCTGTCGCGAGCAACTCTTCGAGGGTCTTGGTGCACACCAATTGCAGCTCGCCGAGGTCGATCCCCAGTCGCTCCGCTCGGCCTAATCCTGTGGAAGGGCGGGCCAGCTGCGGACACTGGTCAAACCGCGGCTGAAGGTGGGGTTACGGAGCCGGTTGTGGATCACGCACAGGAGGGCGACCGTCATGGAGAAGGATGTGACCAGCACTCCGGGGTTGACGGCGCCGCCCAAGCCCAAGTTGATGTCGATGCCGGCAACGGTGACTTCTTTCAAAAGGCGTCCGGCCTCGTTACAGCTGCAGAGGGAAGCCGTTCGATAGAGATGATCTCGTCCTGCCAGTTGATGGTCAACTCGCAATGGTTGAGGATGTCCCGACCGACTATGGCGATCCAGTAATGCTCATTCCTGGTGAGGGCCAAAGATCGAACTGGGTTTGGGACGGTGAGCCCGAGTCCTGGGACAGTGAAATCAACGTCGAAGGTGGGCCGTCGCTCTGAGCCTACCGCTCCAATGGCTCTGGCCATTCCGTTAGGTAGCAGCCCCAGATCGCGCAGCAGGTCTTCGTCGATGTATGAGTGCCTGGCCCCCGTGTCCAGCAGCGCGATGTGCGAAATGTTCGCAATCTGAACCGGAACGTGGGGGCCGTTAACGAGTAAGCCTCGATCAGGCAGGCTTTCGTAGCGCATGGTTCAATGCGCTATTCACCGTAGGAAAGGATGATAGGCGGGGTCGCGTTGAGTTTCTGGAAAAGACAGTGGGCCAAGTTCAGGTTCTGATCCCGGGCTCCCTCACGCGCTGAATCGTAGGTCTCGTAGTGACCAATGAATTCTTCGTCGTGGAAGACGACCCACCTGTTGGGATGCAGGGACTCCAATTGGTCCCGCATCGTGTTGAACGCAATGTGGTTTTTGAGACCTTCGTTTACTGTGGGTTGCATTGTGGTAACCATAATTACCTCCCCTGCACATCTGGAACCGTAACACTAACTGACGCAGCGTCAGACTAGCTGTTCACCCATGAAGTGCGCACCTCATTCTGTCAAAATTTCGTTGTCCGTGTCAAACTGGCCCATCCAACGGTTGGTTGGTGACCTTGGGTGGTACACCGTCAACAGTTACGCCCTGCGCGGGTCACTGCCATTGCTTTGTCAAACGCCGCCGGAGTGTCGCAGTTTCCGCCCTGCGGCTGCCGTGAGGCTGCTTGGCGAGCCGCGATTTTCCGGCTGTAGGCTCGGTCAGCCTCTTCCCTGCATGTGCAGAGGCAGTTTTTCGTGCTCGGCGCGGTCGTTGAAGTCGCTTTCGTAGACCTCGGGCGGCGCGCCCATTTCGTTGAGGCATTCCGTGCAGAACCGTTTGGCGGCTGGCGTGGGCCTGTCGCAGCGCCAGCAGGGCAGATGGTCCGCCGCCGGTGCGCTGGCTTCCGCCACGGTGGGTGTGTTCTGGGGCCAATGGCACGCGGTCTGTGCTCCAGTTGGCATTTCTGGCCGAGTGGCCGGCGGCAGGGGCTTGAGTATCCGGACCGGGTTGGGGCCGGTGGTCCAGTCCTGGTGGCGGTATCCAGTGATGCCCTTGGCGCAGTTCGAACACCGACTGTAGGCGGCGTACTTCCGGTTGCCGCACGGGCATTCGTCCATCGGGCAGTCGGGAGAAACCTGACCCTGTTGGTCGATGTACCCTTCTGCGATGGCGCATCCGGTGCAGTAGGTGAACGCCGGTTTCTTGCCGTCGCCGCAGTTGGGGCAGGGTTCCTCGCCGGGTTCGACGCTGATTTCCAGCACGCCTCGCCCGACGGCGCAGGGTTTGCATTGGCTGGTGCTTGGCAGCTTGTTTCGGCCGCACTGGCACTTTGTGGAGCCGTAGTTAGAAGGCGGTTGCTCTCCCGACAGCGCATTGAGCAGGCTCTGCATGGTGCGTCGGTCAATCAGTCCATCCTCGTGGGCGCAGGTGGGGCAGCGCGGTGCTGACGGAAATTTTTTCGCCCCGCACCGACAGTAGGACTGGCCGTAACCATTGTTGGGACGGTGCCCGTTCTGGTTCGTGAAGTGTCGGTGTCGCGGGTTGTCCGAGTGGAGTTTGACGGTTCGGATTTCACGCAGGAGGCCGGATATGCCGTCTTCGGTCGGCGCACCGTTTTGAGGGTCTGCCAAGGTGGGCCTCCTATTGTCGGCTGGCACGTGACGTACCGGGAATGTGCGTGCTTCTGTGGTCAGGGTGTCGTGACCGCAGTTGAGATTCGGTCCGGGCGGTCTCATATGATCTTCACCGGAGAGGCGGCTTCGTGGTCACGCAATCCTTCTTGCCACTTGCTCTCGTGGTACTCGATTGTACATATCGGAGGTTCTGTTCTCAACGGTCGGCGGTCGTGTTGGCGTTGCTTGGCGATTCTCGTGGCTGCCGGTGTTCTGACGGTACTTCGCCGTACCCGGCGCGCCGTCTTCAGCCGCCGCGTGCGGTGGTGAGGGCCGCGTAAATTCACACCGCGTTCGCATCCTGCGTGGTTCTGTCCAGGTCGGACAACCCGGTGCGGTATATCCTCCCTGCGTCTACGGGTGATGTCTGCTCGCCGCACGCTCAGCGTGGCCATCACAGTTTGGACCGCTCCCTGGCTGATGCCGGCTTTCGGAAAGCTTTCGACGCACGCATTCCGCATCCGGGCGCTGGTCTGTGACCGCTCTTGGCTCCAATACCGTAGCGCGTGCTGGTGGTACGCCCGCCCGCCGGTTTCCGGTCACA
This sequence comes from Dehalococcoidia bacterium, assembly GCA_965207025.1. GTDB lineage: Bacteria > Chloroflexota > Dehalococcoidia > Lucifugimonadales > UBA3495 > Bin87. The sequence goes on from OZ242258.1 coordinate 1,898,942, forward strand.
AACCCACCTCGACCGCCAACGCAATCGGCACCAGCGCCAGTGTCAGGACAAAGAACGCGAACGCCGCGATGGTGGCGAGCCAGCTGACGACACTCGTCAACGTTCGGCCGAAGGTGCGGTCAGAGAGGCGGTTATGGATCACGCAAAGCAGGGCCGCCGTCACGGAGAAGAAGATGACCAGCGACGCCGCCAGCACTCCTGGGTTCACGGCGGCGCCCAAGCCTAGGTCGATGTTGAAGCCGGCAACGGTGACCCCTTCGAGGATCCGCACCACCTTCACGCTGCTGCCCACCGCAGCCATGAGCAGGGCCGCTATGGAGGCGAGCACCAGGTTGCAGGCGAGCAGGTCGTAACGTGTCGGAGTTCGGTTCATGATTCGGAGTCTATGCCGGAACCAGCTCGTGGATCGTCAGTGCGCCGGCCTTTTCGCCGTCGCCAGTGTATTCCACTAGAACCAAATGGAAACCCACGACACGGGCTTCGCACCGGAGGACGTCGAGCCCACGCTGCACGAACTTGGACCCCTGTAGCTCCAAGCGTAGGCCCGGCTTTATCCCAAAACTCCTGTTGTGGGATAAAATTCGTCAAAACGAATTCTGGCAAAGGGAGAAAACCGCGTGGGTTCACCATCATTCACAGACCCGACTGACCTTGATGCTACTGGTGTTTTCACCCAATGGACCATCCGCCGGACCTGCGGAGCATTGGATTCAGGGCGTGGCATTTTCCTCAATTATCAATTGACCTTCCGTGGACAGCCGGTTCCGGTAAATTTCCGCCCGGAATATGAAGACCTCACGATGGATGACCTTCCCCACCTGATAGCAGTAATAGACAAAATCATCCCGGAAGTATTGGGAAATCAGTTTGCGCTCCGAACGCGCGAGTGCTTTGACATGCAGAGTATCAAAGCGATCACTGACGCATTGGACGAAAGTGGATGAACCCCTGGGTAGGATTCATAATCTTTTTGCTGGGGATGGGAGTATTGCTTATGGCGATGCTCATTGGCGGGTAATAGCCTTGTCCCCAAAATGCGGCATCCTGTTCCAAAAGTCCTCGCCAAATGGCAGTTTCGGGACAAAGCCCGTAGGCCCATATCGAACCGAGCAACGAAATGTCTTCCGTAGCTGTGCTGCGCTGAACCCAAACCAATCTCTTGCGACGATAGAGGCTTGGTCGGTGGTAGACAGCCTGACCGCGCGATTGGCGTAGGGGTTCTCGGTGCCGAGGTCCAAACAGTTCTTCGCCCACGTGCCCCAATGTATGGCGTTGCCAGCTGGCGACCTTCCGGTTGTTGCCGTGTTCGGGCGGTTTACGTTTGCCGGCATCCAGCGTAGGCTGCCGGCATTCCAATCTGGATGGAGGGGTTGGCGGTTAGGGTCGTTTCGAGCCTTTCGGGAGCAGTTCTGCACTTGCTGGAACGGCACGCAACCGTGGCGGGAAAATCTCTGACCGCGTCCACGTGCGTGCTCTCGCCGCACTCGTTGCATTCGAAGTCCAAGTAGTGGCTCCAGCTACTGACCAGTTTCATCGTCTGTTGCTTCCTGTTTTGGATGGGCCGTTGCTGCCGAGGTGCGTGACTTGGTGGCGGCAAATGCGGCGGTCATCGTAGGGGCAGGCACTCAGAATCTCAACAATCGGGCGTGCGGGTTTGGGCGGATTTCGCTGAATGGACGCAGCGTCCATGCGACGTGTTAGGATTTGCCGCGATCATCCGGCTGTCGCCGGACGAACTTTGGTTGAACACGAAAACAAACCCAAGACCTGAGGGACACCCTGTCATGACTCCGGTGGTCATCCTCGAAGGGTTCGGAGAACTTCCCCGCACCGAACGGATCAATGCAGAGAGGGAGCGTGAGCGACGGGAGCGAGAACGCCCACCAACCGGCGTGACGGTAGTGGGCCTTCTGTACACGGCCTTCGACGCGCGCGCCGAGTTGATGGGCTGGTCCACCACGTCGTCTTCCTCTTCACAAAGAAACCTGTGGGAAATGTACGAGGCCGGGTTGACGGGTGACGATACCGACGATTCGATGATCGGGTGGGTCTATGTCGGATTATCGAACCCGACCGACTTGAGTGCCATGGACGATGCGGTGATCCGGGAGGGGCTTCCCGATGGGAGCGGCTACGCGGGTTGGGCGGCGGTCAGGATGCCTCCGGAGTATGGCGAGGCCACAGTGGCGTTGTCTTCCGCGTTGCCGCCTTTGGTCCAGTGCCTCGATGATGCTCTGCGACGAATTGGAGCCACTGAGATCTCCGGTTTTCAGGTCACGTGCTACGGAGCGCACCACGGACCTCGCAGTCGATTCTCCGGTCATCTCGCCGCAGGTCTCAGTTGGTTCGACACCCCAGAGCCGGCACGAGTGAGCGCACTGGTCACCTTTGACCGAAGATCCCTCAGCGGGTTTTCCGCGGTGGAGTTGGCGAGCAACATTCGCCGCCGGCACACCGGCGCGCTTGCATTCGGCGGAGTTGTGCCCGTAGGCGAACCGCACAGGGTCAGGGGGCCGGCCGATGCGCCGTACCCCGACATTTCCCTTGAACCTTCAGGTCTTGGCGTGTCGATGGTGTTACCGGAGTGGACGGCGAGTGCCGCAGGATGGATCTTGGCGACCGTCGTGGACGAGGTGCGCGTTCTGGCTCCTGAAACTGAAAACTTCGCGGTGCGCATCGCTCAAATTGATTAGCCGGTCGGGCTTGGCAGCGCTGTTGACGGTCAGCGACGCAGCCAGCCAAGGGTGAGGCAAATAATGGTTACCGGTGCGGCGATGATGACGCCGAACGTCGTCAAGAACCTCACTCCGGTCGTCAAGGGTGCAGGGATGAAAAACGTGATCGCGGCAATCCAGACGCTGACCAGGCTGACGGCGGCCGTGCCCGCAAATGGGCCGACGAGGAATCTGTCGGAATGTCGACGGGACCGCCCGCTGCTGCGCAAGGAAACACCAACCAGAATCAGCACCAGCAACGCGAGCTCGATCGGTCGGATGACAACCAACATCATGGGGATCCGGAGCGTCTCATCCCGCTCGGCGGGTCTGCTGTCGGTCGCCTTTGGCCTGGCGGCTTCGGAAGTTCATGTCACCGGCGGGGCTGCGACGATCCGACCGGTGCGCGAACACCAACGCAGCCCGTGGAGCGGACAGGTTACGACTCCGTCGTCGTCCGAAGCGATGCCCGTGCGGTCGGCGCCCCGGTGGGCGTCATGAGCGCGATGTCGTCGGTTTGTTCAGTCGTCTGCTTAGTGCCGGCCGGGGAGCGCCCGCCTTGTGGACGAGTTCCTCGTCCCAGCCCAGCTGCCAAGCCGCTTCCTTGGCTGCGTCATGGTCCAGCCGGTCGTCCAATCTGTCGATCATGTTCACGGCGTCCAACGCCAGTGCTTTTGGTACCCGGTAGCGCTGTGCGACGCCCATTTCGTCCATGGCTGCTTCCGGCAGGCCGAGGCGGTTGCATAGCTCGGTTACGTCCGTCGGCGGCACTCCGGCGGCTCTGGCGGCTTCGACAATTGCGGCGCACTGGTCGGGGTCAAGGAACTGAGACCCCGAGTGGTGGACGTTTTTCAGGTAGTTCGAAGCGGTGGGCCTGTTGCCCGTCAGGGCGTCGATGACGGCGTGAACCGCCTGGGTACGCTCCGTCAGCTCGAACACATGGCTGATGGCCATGCGGAACAGGGCGTCGGGAGTTGATTGCAGGCCCGATGCGGCGAGTTCCCGCGTCCGGGCGGCGATGTCGCGGAGATCGTTCCGAAACTCGAGTTCCATCCATGTCGTGTAGCCGTAGGCCAGGCGTTCCACGTATTCCATGTGTTCCATCACGACGAGGTAGGCTATATTGTGGTCGTAGGGTTCGCCCAGCAGTTTCGCGTGCAGCGCGCCCTGGTACTGATATTCGAGGATCCACTCCTCGGGCGGCGTGTCATCCACCTGGTTGATGCGCGTGTCGCCGGTGACCCGGTAGCGACTGTCTCGCGTCACTTCTGCCACTTCCTCCGCCATGAGGAGAGAGCGGAGCGCCGGGCTCAGTCGGCGTGGGCGGAGTGCCGCCACCGCTTGGGCGGCAGTCGTCTCCCCGGCGTCCAGTTCTTCCAGCGCCGCTTGCGCGGCTGCCCAGATGGCGGCGCTTTCCGCGTCGTCAGGTGGCTCCAGGTCAAGGGCGCGCCGGATGACGTCTTCGTTGACCCAGACGGCGGCGGCAATCGAGGTGCCCGCGTCGTCGTTCCGATGTGCGGCGATCCGGCTCATGAGGGCCGTGAGCGCCGCAGTGTGGCCATGGAGCGCTGCCGCTGCCGCGTGGCAGCGGTGGGCGTCGGCCTGACTTTCGGTCCAGTTTTCAGCTGTCAGGAGGCCCTTGGCGCTGGCCCTGATGGGTTGCATGGTCTGTTCGAGTTCCGCAGCTGCGGCTTTCGTGTCGACGACTTCCTCGGGCGCATCTTCGTCAAAGGGGGCCTGAGCGGGTTCTCCCGCTTTGTCGAGGGTTGGTTTGCCGTATTGTCGAGCCACCATGGTGCCGGAGTGCACCGCGTCCCAGCGTTCTGCCGCTGCCCACCGGTCGATCAATTCGATCATCGCGTTGATGGCGGTGTTGGCGGCCCGGCAAATGGCCTGCATCTCCGCCGGTGACAGGGTGCGGTTCGGCAGCTCGGCCTCTGCTTCGCTGGGCAGCAACTGCCTTCCCAATTGTTCGTACCCTTCCTTCCAGCCTGTGGATCTCCACCGGGTCTGCCCGTGGTAGCGTCGGGCGATTTTGGCGCTCAGCTGACGCGCTTGGTCGGATTGTTGCCGGAGGTGACGCGCGCCCAGTTGCGCCATCCGCTTTGCGGGGAGCGGGTTGTCGTCGAGCCGGCGTTGGCACGAGAGAGTCTGGTCATGGAGGTTGAGCAGGGCGTCGATGTAATCTTCCCAGGCTGGGTCGCGGCGGGGCCGATCTATGGTTCGCTTTTCGATATGTTGCATGGCCTGCAGGCTCAGGATGGGGGACAGCATCCTGGCGACGGCGACCGCCTCGTCGGTGGTGTGGTTGACGGGGGAGTCCGGCTCGTTTGTTTCCACCGCCATGGGACTGGACAGGATCTCGGCCATGCCGGTCTCGGCGAGGTGGCTCAACCGGGCGGCAAGGTCCTGGCGACCCGCCAGTCGATGGGCGAGACGGGCCTGGATGCGATTGATGCGGTTGATGTCATCGTCGAGCACCATCGCGAGGGATTGCCGCAGGACGTTCCGGTCGATGCCGGTTTGGTCGTCGTAGTCCACGGCGGCCTGGGCGCGGTAGATGAGGGCCTCGTAGTCGGCGAGTGCGGTTTCTGCGATTCTTGTTGTCATGTGGGCTCTCCGTTGGAGGATGGTTCGCCGGTATTATGCCGTGGCGCGGTGCCGTCTCATCGTGCTGGCACGTCCGGGGGGAAGCGCCAGTCTGCGGCGGAAACGGGTCCTGAACGCGCTTTGCGGCGCTTTGGGAATGATACCGTTCCGGCGAGCCCGAGCGTCTGCGACGTTTGCATGAGCCGGAGGCCGGTGCCACGCTGCGTTTGTGCCGCTCGAAATCTCTGCGGTGGTTGCTTGGCGCCGGCGGCGTAGGCTCGCCCTGCCGCCACGGATTGGACTTGTGCGGGGTCGTCGCCCGTTCGCTCGGAATGGTGCTCTCGTGTGGGGTTGCGTCGGCGACGGTCACGCTGCCGCCCAGTTCGAGGATCTCGGCCAGTGGCCGGCGTCCCGCCAGGCGGGCGGCATGGCGGTCTGAGCATTGGCGTCTTCTCCGGCAGGGAGTGTGTTGCGGGCCAAGTTCTGGCTTCTTGCTCGTTGCCGTGGATGGTGGATTCCTTCGTGGTGGGCGGTCGGCCGACGCTGCATTGCCGGATCGCGCTGGAGCCACGGAGACGGCCTCCGTCCCTTCTGGTGGATTTTCCGCGTCTGGAATCTGCAGGGCCGCCCTGGGCCGCGAGGCGCGGAAATTCGCGGTGCTGCGCAATCTGGGCGCGGAGGCCGACGCGTCTTCGCTGTCGGACGGGAACGGACTGCTGTATGAACGTTGCTCTGGTTGCCCGCAGGCTGCGGCAGGGCTGCTCCTGTGTCCCTGGGCACGCCGGAAGGCCCGTGCTCGTTGGCAGCTGAACGAGGCCTCTCGGTGGCCCCTGCGGCGTCGGGAACGCTGGCACTCGGGCAGGGCGGACTCCTGGCCAAGGCGCCCTGGTAGCCGTCGTGGACGACGAGGACCCGCTCCTTTCCGTCGTCTTCGGGCAGGCCGTTCACGGCGGCGGCGGCAGCGCTGCAGACGGCCTCGCCGCACGACAGGCACATGGTCCTGACGCGGCACGTCCCTGCTCCCACGGCTTCGTCATACCGTCGTACCGGACGTGCCCAAATCCTTGCGCTGGGGCCTCTCCGTGGGCTTTCCCTGCTCCGCAGGCAGAATTTCCCCTTCGGGACTCTGGAGACTTTCTCCGGGGCTCTGTGGGCGATTTTCGCCAGGCTTCGGTCGGTGCCGGTGTTTCCGGTCGCTGTGCCTTTCGCGCTGTTGCTGGCTGCCTGCTGGCGGTGCTCCGGTGTGTGCTGGCGGAAGCGGCCGAATTCCTGCCCAGGAGCCACGGAAGGCTCCTTGAACGCCGTCAGCCTGAACTTCTCCCTCTCTGGTCGTCGGAGCTGCTCTGGTCTCCCAGGTGAGGGAGCTTCGGACGACGCCCGACAGGTGGCTGAGTTCTTGCGCAGGGGCCTCTCCGGAGTCCTTCCGTACCTCGGAGGCAGGATTTTCCTTTTGGAACCGCGGGGGCCGTCTCCGGCCCTCAGTGCGCGATTTTCGCCGGTTCGCTCGGTAGTCAGCCACCTGTGGCGACACCGCGCTGCTTTCGGCGCGGGCCGCCCGTGGCGGTTCGCCACCATTCGGCAAATGCCTGAATTCTTGCGCTGGCGCGGCTGTGTGGCCCTCTCCGGCTTCCGGAGCAGGATTTCTCCTCTGGCCCGTCCGGGGGCCTCTCCGCGGCTCTGCGGGCGATTTTTCGCCGCGTCGCTGACCGCTTTCCGCCGCTTCCGGCAATCCGGCGGATTTCTCCAGGCTTCGGCCGCTGTCTGCTCCGGCTCCGGCCGCCGGTCTGATTTCCGGCTTTCCGGCCTTCGAATTTTCGGAAATCCGCTAAAAATTCTTTTTTGGCCGGCCGTTAGCCATTTTTTTCCGCCGGGCCGGATTAACCCTGTTATGGCTATGTCACCCCTCCCTTCCTCGCGGCGGTTGCGGGGGTGGTTACTTGGTCGGTCGTTGGGCCTTCCGGAGCTTGGCCAAGTCGCGTTGGATGGTACGGTCGGACACGCTGAGGATGCTGGCAATTTCCGGCACGGCGCTGCCGAGTTTGGACAGGGCCGCCGCTTTCCGCCGGTCGTCGTCGCCGGAGCGTATGGGCGGGTCAACGTTGGTGCGCGGCGTCCGGCCCTCTGTCCGAGATTTTCGCTGGCCGGCTCGGCGGCCCGCCGGCTGGGTGGCGCCGCCGGTTTCGGTGGGGCTCGTGCGGCCCCGCACTGCGACCGGTCGACACGTGGCCGAATTCTTGTGCTGGGGCTTCCCCGTGGCCCTCCGGCGGTTTGGGAGCGAGGATTCCCCCTTCGCGATTTGGGATGCCCTCTCCGTGGCTCTGCGGGCGATTTTTCGCCGGTGGCCGGCAGTGACCGCCGCTGGCTGGCTTTTCCTGTGCTTCCAACCGCTGGCTGGCGTCGCGCCGCCGCGCGCTGGCTTTTCGCGGATTTGCCGCACTTCCGGGAGAAACTCCGGATTTTGCACCGCTACTGGCCATTTTTGTGGGGGTGCGGGCGGATTAACCCTGTTATGGGATGATAGTTCCCCATTGTGGCGGGGTGATCGTGTGGGTCACGTTCGGGAGTTGCGCCGGGCCTTCCGGATCTTGGCGAGGTCGCGGTCGATGGTGATGATCGCGACGCCGAAGTGGTTGGCCAGCCACTTTCTGGAGTATCCGAGGTCGAACATCAGGGCCACCGTTTCGGCTCTGCTTTGATAGTCGAAGTCGGGCTGGCCTGGGTGCCAGCGCCTCGTGTTGCGGGCAGTCTGGATTTCGCTGAAGATGCCTTCGTTGAACTGTCGCAGGCTGTATTTGGCGCAGGACTTGGCGATGGAGCGGCACTCGGAGTCGGGGAGCGGGTTCTCGGCCCAATGCTGGATGTTCAGGATGCGGACGTGATCGAGCCATCCGCCGTCTGGTCCTTGGTGCAGGATGGTTCTGGCCCACTTGGGCTGGTGAGCCAGCTTGACGCAGTAGCGGAAGAGGTCCTCGTTGCGGCCGACGCCCGTGGGGTGGACCGGCTTCGGGATCACCCTGGGTAGCCAGTCGCGGAGTTCGGCCAGGGGGTAGGGTGCCGCTCGGAACCACTGGGTGCTGCAACCCGCTGGCGGGTGCAGCGGGTTCTTGGTCATCAGCCCGCTGTAGCGGTAGTCGGCGCCGAAGATGACGGAGAGCCCCTCGTAGACCTCGCGGAAGTAGCGCAGCGGTTTCAGGCGTGCGGCGTCGTGGCGGGCCACGGGGTTCTCGAGGGCGAAGGCGACGTGGTAGGTGGTGGGCTGGGAGTCCTTGCGGACCTGCCAGTTCGGGGTCGGGCCGTCGACGTCGTACTCCCAGCGGTCGGGGTCGTCGATGTCGAAGAGCATCGTGGTGTAGGCGTGGGGCGGGTTGCCCTCGATGTAGGACCATTCGGCCCAGGCTTCCCGGGCAGACCGGCGTCCTTGGATCTTCTTCGACTGGTCGGCGACCAGAGGGCGCTGGTGGGCGGCCTGGAGGCCATGCTCGAAGAGGGCAAGGGGTAGTTGGTTGTCGGGAACGCCGGCGTTCTTGCGTCGCCGGCCGCCCGTTTTGCGGGTGGTTGGCATTGCGTACTCCCGGTGGTGGGCTGGTGAGGCCCACGAGTGGTTGCGGAGCGTTTTGCCGGATGGTAACGGCCCGGGAGATGTGCAATTGTGTCAGCGAGATCGGGTAGAATTGACGCGGTTGCGGTCTCATCCGCTGCTCTGGTCATCTGGCCTAGGATGGCGGCGCGAGACGCATTGCGTACGGCTCAGGCCCCGCCGCGGGGGTGGTTCCCCGGCAACAAAGGCGGGGCTTGAGTTTTTCGTCCGTCCGACCGTCCCGGGGTCGCCGAGGGACGGAGGAGCAGTCGAAAAGCGCTGGTGGCCGTGGCTGTCGGGATTGGCTCCCCGGGCAGGGAGTCGAGCGGCGCCGTTCGCGGAGTGGAACTCGTCGGGCACTTCGCATGGACTGGTCCGGCCCATGGATGTTGCAAGGCGGTCTTCCGCAATGGTGGCGAGCCCAGAGAGGCGTCCTTGCTACGGGGCATCCGGTCGTGAAGCGGCGCTCGGCGGGAGCCAGACGTTGTGGAAAGCGGCGTGGGTCTCCCCCTGTCGCTCATCCCACTGCTCGCGCGACAGGACCCTGATCTTCGGTCGCACGGCCGGGACGGCTTCGGTCGCGGTGGTCGAGGCTTTGTCCAGTCTGGGTTCGATGTCAGGCTGGTGGCTGGGTTCGGCGACTACCGTGATCTCGAGAGTGTCGCACTCATGGGCGAGGCCTGCGGCGCGGGGTCCTGTGATCGCCACACGGCACGGCAGTGGCGGCGTCAATTCATTGAGCTCCTGCACGTAACGCGTGAGCCACGCGAGTTCGGATTCGCGCAGGACGGGCGGCGGTTTGTATTCCCGTTCGTTCGAAACCACAACGAGGGACGGCGAATCGGGGTTGTGGCCCGCTGGGATCGGATTTGCTGCTACGCGGTTTTCCGAAATTCGGATGAAGCGGTTCGCAGGATCGTGGTTGATCGCCTGCTGGACGGTGCGTTTTTTGGCTGGCGAGTTCCGCTGGACGTGTTCGATCACGTCGGCAATGTCGGCTGGTCCGTTCTCCGTCAGGAAGGAGTAGGCCAGGTTGCCGGTTCGGCCGGGGCGAGTTGCCGAGTCGTGGGGATCTGAAGGGTTGGTCCATTTGCGGAGTCCGAGCATTCCCATGCCCTGCCAGGAGACTTCGTCGGAGGCGTGTGCTGCGGCACGGATTGCCCGCGCCGTGTTGTACCGGTCGGGCAGGAACCTGCCCACCAGGCGCTCGATGTCGCTGGCTAAGTGCTTCGTGGCGAGAGGGCGCTTTTCGCGGTTCAGGATGCGGAGCATCGCGTTGGCGATCAGCTCGCTCGTGCTCAAGATTGGGCCCCAGGCTTGGTCCGCGTGGTAGCAGCCCGTGTGGTCGAGAGAGATACCCGCCGCTCGGCGGATGAAGGACGTAATGTCGAGCTTCGGCCACTGGTCGAGTTCTTTTTGACGGTGTGGCAGGGCTGTGAGGATCTGCTCCGGCGTTTGCGGGTCGTTCGAGCGCGCCATGTGGCTGGCGATGTCGACGATGACGAAATCGATCTCGTGGTTGAGCGGAACGATGGGGGGCGGCGAAACGTGGCCGGCGGCGCGGATGAGCGGCGACTGCTGAGGCGTCGCCAGGTCGAGCTTGATGAACGTTTTGATGGTGTCGTCGGAGTAGACCGGTGGATGTCGCCGGTGCCGGTTGATGATGGCGGCGGCGGCCATGAAGTCGTTGGCCCGTTGGGAGATTTGTCCCAACGGCTCTCCGTGTTTCCGGTCAGCGCGGGCGATGGCGGCCGCGATGAGCGTCCATCGGTAGCTGATCGTGCTGGGTGGCGTGCTGTGCGCTAACGCCAGATCCCTGTCGGTTTTCGAAGGAGAATCGGCGTTGCCGAGTTTGGCGTCCAGCAGGAACGGGTAGGACGTTTCCCGTCGGACGTATTCGATCACCGTCTGGGCCGCGCGGGCCAGATCCTTGGTGACGATGGGTTCAGGTGTGTTGGGTGCTTGCGACATTGATCTTGACTTGGAGGATCGTGGGAATCTGAAAACAAAAAGCCGCCCACAGGGGCGGCCCTTGACGTGGCGTACCGGCTGTCCGGCCGGCTGCGGCGTGCAGTGCCGCCCCGCCGGGATTATGCCGGCATCAAGTTGATGGTTTCGGCAGCGTTGGCGCTGGCGGTTCGGGGGTGCCTACGCTGCTGGAGCAGTAACAGCGGGCGCTTCGAAAGACCATCACCCACGCGGTGGGAGAAAATTGGGACGTCGGGTGATACCACCTTTGGCTAGAGGTATCCCGGTTGCCCACGGCGGCATTGGCATACCGCCTACTCAGCAAGGCGACCGAGGATGCAGCGGCGGTTTTTAGCAGTAATTTGACCGTATTTTGGGTGTAGGGGTGGACAAATGCGCTTTTTGGGTGATACTGTTGATGTGCGACGGAAAATGCACGTCAGTAGTGTGACCGATGACAATACATCGAACAGCACCAGGATTTCGCCGGTTACCCGTACTCAGGGAACTGGACGGACCCTTTCGGGCAGGTATCAGCATGGATGACATGGATGAATTGGTTGCTCACTTGCTGGAGCTCAGGGCTGGGTTTCTGGACATGAAGGAGCGGGGGACCGAGGAAGAATTGCGGGGGGCGACCACCAGGAGGTGGGCGGAGCAGCAGCTCGAGATCGTCGACCGGGCCATTGTGGCGGCCAAAGCAGGTTGGGTCGGTGTTGGCGGTACTGTGTCCTCCGGCGACGAACCCGCGGTCGTGGATCCGATTGCAGAGGAGACGGATGGGCGGCGGCGCTTCGAACGTAGGCGGATTCCTGGTGCGGAAATCGAGGTGCCCTATTTCTTCGAGCCCGACTTGGACGACGTAACTGGCGAGCTAGTGTATGACGTTCGCGTCTTGAAGGGGAAGAAGACCAATCGGGCGCGCGTGATGGCGGCAGCGAGGGTGTATGGACCTAAATTGAGAGAAGTGTCGCTGGCCCAGGCCATTTACGAGACCGGCGAGACCAATGCTGCGAGTCCGGCGTCGGTGAGGTCGTCTTTGGGCGGGTTGGTCCGGTACGGAGGCGACTGGGAACGTGAAAACGGGTTTTTGCACTACCGAGGCGACGAACTGCCGCGCAACGTGGACATGATCCGTACGTTGATCAATGAAAGGCTGGCAAGACGACAGCAGGCAAATTGATTGGGTATTTTCTCCCAATTTTGTGAGAAAGTGACACCGACTGGTGGCGCTTCATGGGTGTAGTGGGTTAGGATGGTTGTGCTAATTTTAGTCTCAACGAGATGAATGAGATGACCGTAGCGGGAGGTCGGATCCCCGCTACGGCCGGATGTAGAGCCCTCGGGTAAGGAGGTCTACTTTGTTCAATATATCACACGACCCAGAAAGCAACTTTTTCGTCAAGTGCCACTTCGGGAGGCAAGTCAGCGCCCTACCTTTCAGCGACCCCACAGCACGCTCTGATCCCGTTTGTGGTAGCCGCGGTGCGCCGGCCGAGAGGCCGGTGGCGTCGCGGCTGTTTCTTTGGGACCCTGCACACAAAGGAGCAATCATGACGGACGACAAGCGAAAAAAGGCCGCGCTGTACTTGCAAACCAGCGCGCAGAACGACGAGGAAGCTCTCCAGTCGCTCGATGCTCAGGAAGAGCACTGCAAGCGGTACGCGGCCGAGGCTGGCTTCGAAGTTGAGCCCGAGCACGTTTACCGGGAAATCGGCGACGGGTTTGGGCGGGACAGGCCGGAGCTCCAGAAGCTACTCCAATCTGCGGAGGATGGCCGGATAGGTGCCGTGATCGTGTACGGCGATGACGGTTTGTCCGAGAACGATTTCGAGCAACTCGAAATCCAACGAGACTTGAACGAGTTGGAGGTCGAGGTCCGGATCTACGATCCGGACCCATCGGAAGACGAGGAACCGGAAGGATGAAGCCGGCTGCGGCGCATCAGTCGTGCGGCTGATGCGCCGCGGTCCTTCTTTACCCTGGGAACCGAATTCAGAACGTAAGGCGGTGCCTGTCGATGATTGCTGTGGTAGCGCCGCCGGCTACTTGCCCCGTTCCGGGCACCCGGAACGGGGTGCTTTTTTGACCTGTCGTGCCCCGGGACGGGTGTCGAGATCGTTTCGCCGCCTGGGGTGTGTTTCCCGGAGTTTCGTGCTCAAAAACGCCGATTTTTGGCGATTTGGTGACCGCTGCGAAAGTGCGCTTTTGGGGTCATTACAATCCAGTCAAAGGAACCGAAAGACGGTAATCGACACGGGCGAAAAATTCGAAACGGCAGGAGTGCCTGCAGGGAATTTTTCGAGCGTGTGCCAGACGCCATGAGCCAGTCGTTGACAGCAAATGAAACGGCCGCTGGGCCTGTTGACGCTTCAGCGTTCGCCGCCGAATGGTGGGGGAGCGCGGAAGGTCGTCGGTTGCCTGGTGAGGCAGCCGCCTTCACCGTTTTCGCCATGGAGTTCTGGGATGGCTGCCGTTACGTCGGCGTCACCGAAATGAGCATCTTGGACGCGGTCGACGGTTTGGTGGCTTCTCCGTTCCTGGACCACTGGAGCCGGTTCGTTTTCGAGCACTGCGGCCAGATGGGCTACGTGGTGAGGTACGCCGCGTCGAACGTGGCTCAGGACCTTGCGGAGCAGCTGCGTTCTGCCCTGGTGGAGCAGTTGGCCGTCGACAGTGATCCGAAGGAAGCTCCAGTGGGTCAATCGGGCGCCATCAGGCTGGTTGTGGATCTGTCAGCGGGCAAGCCCCTGTTTGCAGATGTCAGGCGTTGTGCTGGAGACACCGAGTTTCTTATTGATACCAAAGCGGTCAGTAGAGTGGTAACTGACTTTGGCAAGGCGCGTTTTGAACTGGAAAACCGGCGAAGGAGGTGGGATTCGAACCCACGAGGGTGTGACGAAATATGGTTTGGCCGCGACGAAAATACGTTCGTATTTTTCCGAATCCAAACCGAATCCGTGCATTTTTCAAAACGGGCGTTCTGTGATAGTATCAATAAAGAGAACGGGCGTTCCTGTACTTGTTTCACTTCGAAGTGGTAACTGAGGTAGTACCGATGGCTAAGAAACGGCCTGCGAGGCTCACGCACAGTTTTGTGAACTCTCTTGCCTTGCCTGGGCGCTACGGCGATGGCCGCGGCGGCTTCGGGCTGAGTCTGCTGGTCAAGCGGACTAAGAACGGCAGGTGGAGCAAAACGTGGTCACAGCGCCTACGGATCAATGGTGTGCTCATCACGCGAGGGCTCGGGTCCTTCCCGCTCGTCTCTCTGGCGATGGCGAGGGACAAAGCATTCGAGAATGCCCAACAGGCTGAGCAAGGGGAGGACATACGGAAGCCACCGCCAGTGGTCCCAACCGTCTGGGAGGCGTTTGATCTTGTTGTTGCCCTGCGTTCTCCTGGGTGGAAAAACCCGAGAACGGGAGACTGGTGGCGTCTTTCGAAGCAGTACTGCGAGTCAATCGGCAACATCCCAGTCTCGGAGGTTACTCCGTCTGACGTCAGGGAGATAATTGGCCCTCTGTGGCACCAACAAGGCAAAACTGCCCGTGAGGTGCGTAGCACTCTGTCGGCCGTTATGAGTTGGGCGGTTGACGAGGGGCATCTTCGCGTCAACCCTGCGCGTGCGGAAGTTACCCGCCACTTGGGCAGAGCCCAAGTCCCTAAACACCACAGATCCTTGGATAGCAAGGATTTAGGTGCAGCCTTGGTTGTCGTCAGGGACGCCGACATCTGGTGGGCGGTGAAATGGTGCCTGATTTTCATCGCTTTGACCTGCGTACGCAGCGGCGAGGCGAGGGAAGCAACTTGGGACGAGGTCGACTTGGACAAAGCGGTCTGGAAAATCCCTGCTGCCCGGATGAAGCGCCCTGAAGAGCACAAAGTTCCCCTATCTGCTCAGGCCGTGGAGGTGCTGTGCTACGCGCGAAGCCAAGGTGTCGACCGCTCTGGCTTGGTCTTTCCGTCCGAACGTCCTGGCGAATGCGTGAGGGAGTACCGTCTTTCCAAACTCTTCCGGGATTTGGGTATTCCGGCGGTACCACACGGCCTGAGGGCCACGTTCAGGAACTGGGCGGGCGGAACGGCGGGAATTGCTGATCCGGTGGCCGAGACGGTCTTGGCCCATGTTCAGAAGGAAGCGGTCAGGCGGGCGTACCTGACAAGCGATTTCTTTGAGTACCGCGTGCCGGTCATGCAGGAGTGGGCGGACTTTATTGCCGAGACCATGGGGCCGGTGGTGCCGACGTGAGTTTCCTGAGGTGTACGTCAGCCGTTGTCGGGTCGGCTGGGCGGCCGTAGTAGATGTTCGATTGGTCGGTTCAATTCAAAGCCAAAATGGAGGGTTAACGATGGAAGACAAACGCAACAATCCCGTGTGGCTAGAGGGTGATCGGTATTTGGGCAAAGCCCAGCCGTCGGTTCGCCGCCCGTTCCTTGACGCCTGCGATCTCGGTGGCGCCTTGGCGATGATCAGAGACGCCGACGTCTGGTGGGCGGTGAAATGCTGCCTCCTCTTCATGGCTCTCACCTGCGTCCGCAGTCTTGAGGCTCGGGGCGCCACCTGGAACGAGGTCGACCTGGACGAAGCGGTCTGGACGATTCCCGCTAGCCGGACGAAAACCGGTGTTCCACACCGAGTCCCTTTGTCAGTCCAAGCCGTGGAGGTGTTGGACTACGCCCGGAATCAGGGTGACGGTCAAGGTTTGCTCTTCCCGTCCCGGCGTGGGGGCACGGTTATGACCAGCGGAGTGCTTTCTTCGATTTTCCGAAAGTTGAAGATACCCGCCGCGCCGCATGGGTTGAGGTCCAGTTTCTCTAGCTGGGCACTTGGGCGTGCGGACATTCCGTTGTCCGGTGCGGTCTTGGGTTATTTTCAACTAGCCAATGACTTGGTAGGTTTCGCAGAGAAGGATCGCTTCGAGCAGCGCAAGCCCGTCATGCAAAAGTGGGCGGACTTCCTGACCGAGACCATGGGACCAGTCGTGCCCGCCGATGCCGACCGACGGTGAGATCACCAGGGCTTCCCGCGCCGCTGGCGGGGTTCCTGGACGAGGATGCACCAATGATCGGGCTGACCAACCGATGATGATGGCTCGACACTCGGGGCATGGTCGCCGGGCGCGAGGACGGGTGAAGAACGTCTCGAACACCTCGAGGGCGTTCTTCACCGGTTCTTCGGTGTCTTCCTGCGTGTACCCGACTACCCGCACGACGTCGATGGCAACGAGCATGGCGCGGAGACCTTCGCTTGGCAACGGCATGATGGTTTCCAGTTCAAGGCTGATCGGCCGCTGGTCGGTCGCGCAAGCCTGCCATCCGGCGGATCTGGCCGAGGCGCCTTGCGTCAGAAGTCTCCGGTGGCGGCGTCTCGGTCGTCGAACACGACGAGATCGGGCCGGACGGCCAGTGCGGCGGTCTTGCCCCGCAGCCGGAAGGCGTCCTGGCCCGTCGGGATACGGGGGGCGAACTGGCCCTTATGTTGGGCGCCGGTGTTACCGGGCCGCGGCACGGCTCTTCGGTTCTGCGGTAGCGGTTGTCAGTCTGCCGTTGCGAAAAACCGCCGGCTGTGCCCACCGCATCGACGTTGGTGTCGACGGTTCTACCTGTGTCGCTGATCTCCGGCGGGACAACCATCCCGGGCGGACCGAAGCGGTTCCGGATGTCTCGGGGCATTCGTCGCGACGCGCTAATCAATTCCGACGGTGTTGGGGTGCGCTTCCTCGCTCCCGCCTTGGTCGTCTGGGAGCGCCAGAAATTGGTCGATGGCGGTGGCCGGAATGATGATGCGTTTTCCAATCCGAGTGCAGTGGATCTCGCCGCGCCGGATTGCCTCTCGCACCAGCCACTGGCTGACGCCAAGCACGTCGGCGGCTTCTGAGACGCTGTAGGCTTTTTTGAGGTTTTCCATTGGACCGTTCTCCATCCGGTTCCGTACGTTGCGATGAGCAACGTGACGTGGTGGCATTTGTGGTTTCGCGCGGGATTGTAATGTCGGTTTCGGTTGCGTTATCCCGGGCGAGAAAATGGCGGTTTTTCGGCCGCAGATCGCCCGTGATATGGCGCTCCGCCGCGCCATTCCCGCACTCGCGGTGGACGAGTAGCGGCGCAGTCGAAAACATGGGGAATGTCGCCCCGGGACGGGATGCAGATTCGCCGGCGTCGGATCGGCCGTTGGCCCGACCGGGCCTGTGCCTCGCGGCGGACCGGGTCTCATCGGGCAGCGAAGCCCCGTCATTCGCAGACCCAAGGTCTGTCCGCCCTTATCGAGTGACGCGCAACGTTTCGTCGACGCTGTGGCCGTCCGTGATCCATTGACTGGCGGAACTCTTTCCGCGAGTCCAATCGGACCAACTAACAAGGAGGAAATCATGAGAGGAGAGATCGAACAGCGGAGCCCGGGCTCCTGGCAAATCCGGGTGTTCCTGGGCCGTGATGAGCACGGCAAGCGCATCCGAAAGAACGAGACCGTCCGGGGGAAGAAGGCCGACGCTGAGCGGCGCCTCCGCGAGATTCTGGGCCAGATGGACCACGGGGTGGTCCCATCCGTTGAGCGCTACAAGCTGGCCGAATGGCTAGAACTGTGGCTGAAGGATGTCATTGCTCCGGAGAAGGAGCAGAAAACATACGACCGTTACGAGGCGGCCAGTCGTCTCCATGTCGTACCGGACCTCGGGAACGTGGAGATCTCGAAACTGTCGCCGCGCCACGTGCGTGAGTTGGAAACCAAGCTGCTGCGTGACGGCATGGCTCCGAAGGGAGTTCAGTTGGTCCACATCGTCCTGAGTGGCGCCATGAAGCACGCACTTCAAATGGAGCTAATCTCACGGAATCCGGTGGCGTTGGTTTCCCCTCCATCCGTGCCGTACTCTGAAGCTTACAGCCCTGACATGGCGCAAGTGAGAGCCGTGATCGCCGCAGCAGAGTCCACCGGCCACTACCTGTGGCCCTGTGTCTACCTGATCATCTACACTGGGATGCGGCGCGGAGAGGCGTTGGCGTTGGCGTGGGAGAATCTGGACCTGGAAGGACATACGCTCCGAGTCGAGGCATCGCTTGTTGTCGCCCAAGGAGGCGGCATCGTGAAACACCCGAAAACAGAAAGTGGGCGACGTATCGTGGACCTCGACGCAGAGACGGTCGCCGTGCTCCGCGAGCACGAAGGCCGGCAGCGAGAACTTGCCGATCAACTGGGTGTGGAGCCTCCTGAATGGGTTTTCCCCCGCCAGGACCTGTCCGGTTGGTGTCATCCCAACACCTTGGGGTATTTCATAAAGAGCTTACGCGAAAGGGCTGATTGTCCTGACTTGACGGTGCGGAGCCTGCGGCATTTCCACGCATCCATTGCGTTGGAGACGAGCAAGAACCCAATCGTGGTCGCGAAACGAATTGGTCATGCCAAGCCCAGCACCACGATGAACACCTACGGTCACGTACTGCCCGGTTGGCAGAGCGAAGCGGCGGAGGCTGTTGCCGAGAAGATCAACGGGGACTCGTGAATTTTGTGGGACAAATGTGGGACAAACCCGCAGCACCCTGCCGCGTTGGGCTGTGTTAGACTGCGCTCCGTAAGTAGGAAATCTCGTTCAACAGGGCTCTGCAATACCCGACTGCACCCACATTGGCGAGTCCCTCCCTCGGCACCAATTCCCTGATTTCCTACTCAAAAGCGGCCTCGGTTGAGGTCGCTTTCGCTACTTTGCCGGCCTCAATTATCGGAGTAAGTGGTTTGAGGCCGAAGTGTTTGACATTGGAGAGGCGTTGCAAATAGAGTTGAAATGACGGCCGTGGTTAAGCCTGCACCATTCGAGGCCGTTAGCCGTTAGAGGAATTTCGAGAGACACGAGGAAGCTTTTTCATGGCATTGCAGTTTGGGGTCTTCGATCACATTGAGCCTATTCCCGGCGTCCCTCTGGACCAGATTTACCGGGAACGACTGAACCAGATTGAGATACTGGAGTCGGCCGGGTTTTATTCCTACCACCTTGCGGAACACCACACACCAGCGGTCCATAGTCTTGCGCCGTCTCAAAACGTTTTCCTGGCGGCCGCCGCCGAAAGGACCAAAACTATGCGGTTGGGCCCCTGCGTGTACGTCCTGCCGTTGCACCATCCGGTCCGGCTGATTGAGGAAATCTGTATGCTGGACAACCTCAGCGACGGCAGGATGGACATCGGCGTGGGCCGTGGCGGGATCATCGAGGCCTATTTCTGGGGACAGGAAGGGGACGTGGAGATGAATTACGCCCGATACCTCGAAACGCTGGCGGTGGTCAAGGAGGGGCTGGGCAACGATTCCCTGACTTACCTGGGCGAGTTCTACAACTTTGACGACCTGCCCATGCGATTGCGGCCCAAACAGGATCCCTACCCTCCCCTGTGGTACATGCGCAACGTCGAGACTTCGGCCGTCAACGGCATGCACTCCATCATCGTGGGGAACCTGGACTCGTTCCAGGCCAACGTGGACCGTTACTTCCAGCTATGGGATGAGCACCAGGGGCCGGGCGCGCTGAACGCCCAGGGTGAAGAACCCAAGATCGGGCTGGTCAACCACCTGTACCTGGCCGAGACGGACGCCGAAGCCGCTGCCATCGCCCAGCCCGCGTGGGACCAGTACAAGTGGAACCTGGCCGCACCGCGCCGACTGGAAGTGGAGCGGCGGGGCCTGACCCAGTTCGCCGGCGACAACACCAATCCCAGGCCGTCGAACTTGCCGGACCGCGAGGCCCAGGCCGCCACAGCAGCCGCGTCGCGCCGGTCCGGTTCAGCCGCCCTTGAGGAGCACGCTGCGCCGGGCGGGGGCGGGTTCAACGTTGTCGCCGGTTCGCCGGACTCGATCCGGAACTACATGGACGAATATCTGGAAACCGGCGCAAACTATTTCGTGGCCGGCTTCCAGTGGGGCCACCTGTCACATGAGGAGACAATGCGCTCGATAGAACTCTTCGTGTCCGAAGTTATGCCCCACTACGCCGGGTAGTCCGGAGGGGCCGGCTGGTGCAGTCCGGGATCAATCGTCTGCTGCCGCCGGTCGCAGGTTGGCCGGCAGGTGGGTTTCCCAATCGGGAATCTGCCGCACCCGGGGTGAGGGCAGCAACCATGATTGGACGAGGGCCAACGTGCTGAACCCCAGGGACATGAGCAACGGCGCCAAATAGCTCCCAGTGAAGTCCCAAAGGAGCCCTCCGGCCACCGGAGCCAACCCCATGCCGAGGCCGCTGCCCAGGCTTTGCCATCCGTAAAGGCTCCCCTGGGGTACGTTTCCGTAATACTGGCGATTGGCGATTGGGAACGTGGGGACCTCGGTGCTTTGGCCGATGCCAAAGAGTACGCCGAACAAGTAATACGCCCAGACGTCGTCGAAAAAGATAATCAGCAGTAACGGGAACACTTGCAGGGCCATGCCAACGACCCACACGATCCTGCAACCCCAACGCTCCGCCACCACCGGTACGGCGGCGCGGACGACTACTCCCACCGTCTGCTGGGCGGCCAGCACGCCGGTGGCTGCTCCAAGGGACAGGCCCCGGTCCACGGCGATGGCCACCACCAGCACGTTGATAATCTGGTGGCCCATGCATCCCCAGTAGTGGATGCCGATGAGGTTCCAGAAGGTAGCGGTGCGCCTGGCCTGCTGAAGGAATACCCTGGCCCTTACCTTGGAGGTTTCGTCCCTCCGGGGCCTTTGTATCGGTTCATCACCGACATCACCAAAAGGACGCAAGCCTATGTCGGCGGGCCCGTTGTAAAAGAACCGAACCAATACCAGCAGGATCGCGCCGCCCGCCATGCCGGGAAGCCAGAAGATCCACCTTATCCCCAACTGGCTGAAGGCTGCGCCGATCAGGAACAGGAACGCAACTACGCCAATTCCCTGGAACGACCAGACCACCCCCATGGCGGCTCCCAGATGCCTCCGGAACCACAGGGTGATGGCGGACACCGGCAACACGGTATATATGGTGGAAGCGATGCCCAAGATGACGCCGAAATAGAGGTAGAACTGCCAGAGGCTGCTCATGATGCCGGTCAGCAACATGCCGACAATGAACAAAAAGGCTCCAATCAACAGGAACCAGCGAACTCCGTAACGGTCCCCCAGCCATCCCACATAGGGGCTAGCCAGCCCGAAGATTATCCACTGCAAGCTGAAAGCCAGGCTGATCGCCCCGTAGCTCCAGCCGAACCCGGCGGCGGGATCGCTCAGGTGGGGTACCAGAGCGGCGGCCGCGAATCGGACCGAGGAGGTAATGAAGCCCATCGCCGCGGCGATGGCTACGATGACCCATGCGTAATGAATTCGGTTTCTCAGTTGCATCAATTCTGCCATTCGGGGGACGCGTGGCATTGTAACCGAAACCGCTTACGGATGCAGGGTTAAGAGTTACGGCGGGACAAGTCATTGTCCAGGGCATATAATCGAGGGCAATTCGCCCCTCTCCCATTGGCGTCGCAAAATGTCGCCGGATCCGCACTTGGCACAAGTTTCAGCAGGAGGAACTCGATATGGGCATTCAGATCAAGCGCGTCGGACATGTTGGGATTCTGGTTTCGGATTTTGAACGATCCTTCGAGTTTTACACTAAGGTACTGGGCTGCAAGGTGACTTCCCGCCGTCGCCGGCCCGACGGTTCGGAGTCAGCTTTCCTGCGATTCGATGAGACGCACCACGATTTCGTCATCGCCAGCGCTCCCGATGGCGTGGACGTTTCGGAGAACGTCCCGGGGCACGCCCGCCTGGTGCAGCAGGTCGCCTTTGAAGTGGAAAACCGGGACGAATTCATGAAGGCTCTCGCCCACATCCACACCCACGGCGCGGAAATCGTCAGCGGGCCGCTGACCCACGGCATCGAGGCCGGCGGGAATCTGGAAGGCAGCGGCAGCCGTTCCTTCTATTTCCTGGACCCGGATGGCAACCGCCTTGAGATCTTCTGTGATGGCATGAAGGTTCCCAACGGCGAGCAGTTCCCCAGGGCGGAATACGCAGACGCCATCAAGGATTTCATGGAAAAGAAGGCCGCCAAGGAAGCGGAAATGTCCGCCGACTGACCGCTGCCAACCCCAGAGGCCGTCAACAAGGTTGAAAGGATGTCTCCGGGCCTCTGGATTGTTCCCGTCATTCCGGACTTGATCCGGAATCCGGAGCTTTACGAAAGTGAAGACATTGCTGGTCACTAACGATTTCCGGATTCCGGCTTTCGCCGGAATGACGGTGCAATGGTAAAACGCCCTACCCCTGGCGTACGAACTTGTCCACCCCGGTGCCGTCGCTGAGGCCGACGTAGATGTCGCCGCGGGAGTCCACCCAGCTGCCGTGGCCGGGTCCTCGACAGGCAAAGCGGGACAATACGTTCCCGGAAGTGTCAAGCACGCTGACCCGGGCCGAAGACTCACCCACGGGGCCCTCGCTGACAACCAGGTTCCCGTTGCCGTCCACCGAGATGTCCATAGGCCGCTGGATGTCGTCCCAGATGGCGATGAATTCGCCGTCCAGGTTGAAGAGCTGCATCCGGTGATTCTCCCGGTCGCAGAGGAAGATCGTGTCGTTGTGGATCAGCAGGCTATGGGGGAGATGGAAGTGCCCAGGGTCGCTCTTGCCCGGTTGCCCCCAAGACTGCTTGAGTTCGCCGTCCCATGTGAACCGGTGGATACGGGCGTTGCGGTATCCGTCGGACACGTACAGGTCGCCAGATGGGGAAGGCACCAGTTCGGTCGGGTAATTGAAGGGACCGGCGGCGCGAGGGCACAGGTCGCCCGGGTTTTCGCAGCCGGTGTCGGAGTGGACGCCGTGGCGCCCCAGCATCTGGATGGGTTTGCCATCGATGGTGTAAACCAGGCAGACGGAATTGTCACGGTCGGTCAGGTAAACCGTGTCGTTGCCGTCAATGTAAATGCCGTGGGCGAAGGAGAATGCGCCATTCCCCCAGCTGTCCAACAAGTTGCCGTCCCGGTCGAAGATGAGAATGGGCGGGTCCTTGCGCTGGAAGGCGAACACCCGGTCCTGGGAATCGGTGGCGATGGCGCTCACCATCGCAAATGTCTCGCCCTCCGGCAGCCTGGCCCAGTTCTCCACCACTTCGTAAGTGTATTTGCCGCTTCCTACCGTCGTCATGTTTCTGGCCTCCTTATTGTTTGTGTAGAATCTCATTGGTTCACGCCGCTATTGTAACGCCGGAAAGGTTTTTCGTTTGAGGACAAGTACCATGAAATATGACGTGGCAATCGTGGGGGCCGGTTCCGCAGGTTCGGCGCTGGCGGCCCGACTATCCGAAGACGCCGGTCGCTCAGTGCTGTTATTGGAAGCCGGGCCGGACTACCCGGATTTTGATCTACTGCCCGATGAGCTGAAATACGGCTTCGCCGCCGCTCCGGCGCCGCCCTCGGCGCGCACGGCGGCGGGACACCCGGTATCTCTGACCACCAGCGCCCACAACTGGCAGTACACTGCAACCGCCACCGACCTGGCGCCGCCGATGCTGGTACCCAGGGGCCGCGTTACCGGAGGTTCCAGCGCAATTAATTCCTCGGCCTTCTTCCGCGGCGTTCCCGAAGATTTCGACGCCTGGGCATCCCGGGGCAACGATGAGTGGAGTTACGAAAAGGTTCTCCCCTTCTTCCGCAAACTGGAAACGGACGTTGACCGGAGCGGCGATTTCCACGGTTCCGAAGGACCTATCTTCGTCCACCACGCCAATCCGGAGGCGTGGGACGCAACACAAAAAGCGTTCTTCAGCGCCTGCCGGGCCATCGGCTTTGCAGAGACCAACGACCACAACCACCCGGACTCGAACGGAGTTGGGCCAGGGATAACCAACAACCACAATGGCGTCCGTTTCAGCGCCGCCTTGGGGTACCTGAGCCAGGCGCGTCATAGGCTCAACCTGACCGTGCGATCCAACTGCCGGGTCTCCAAAGTTATTTTCCAGGGCAGGCGCGCGAGCGGCCTGCTGGTGGAAAGCGGCGGCCAGAGCTTTACGGTCGAAGCCGAGCAGATCATCCTCAGCGCCGGAGCCATCGGTTCGCCGCACCTGCTGCTGCTGTCCGGCGTGGGCCCGGCCGAACAGTTGGAGAGGCTGGGCATCCTGGTGGTTCAGGACACCCCCGGCGTTGGGCAGCACCTGAAAGACCATCCCAAGGTGTACGTTACCTGGCAAGTCGGCGACGGTCTGGTTACTCCTGCCAACCGGGGAGCCGGCAGCGCTGCGCTGAGATTGACTGCTCCCGGCTCGCATCTGAGAAACGATCTGGGTATCAACCTGGCCGGCCCGGTGGCGCCCAGAGTTAGGGAACTCGCCCCAGGATCTCCAGATCTGAAATCTCTTGTTGCCGGAAACGACTCCGTCAGCAGGCACGTCGAAATGATGGTCTCTCTGCTGCTGCCCGAAAGCCGGGGGACGTTGACGCTAACTTCCGCCGACCACTGGGTGCAGCCGGCCCTCCACTACAACTACCTCTCCGAACCCTTTGACCGAGCGCGTCTGAGACACGGCATCCGTCTGGCTCTGCGACTGGCCGAACGCTCAGAGCTGGCGCCGCTGCTCGGCCAGCGTATCGAACCGGCGGACAGCGACCTGGCCAGCGATGACGCGCTTGATCAATGGCTACTGCGGGAAGCCACTACCTTCTCCCACATTTCCTGCACTTGCAAAATGGGGCCGTCGGACGACCCTCTGGCCGTGGTTGACCAATACGGGAAGATACATGGCCTGGAAGGGCTGCGCATCGCTGATGCGTCGATCATGCCCGACCTGGTGCGCGCGCCCATCAACCCGGCCGTGATAATGGTAGCGGAACGGGTCGCGGACTTTATCCGGGCTGGCCGTTAGCCGGCCCAGGGGACGCTTATAGAGCCTAGCCTTGCCGAAGACCCCAGGACACTCCGAACTGTGCTCTTGATACCAACTCGCCCGTCAGCGTTTCGGCGGTTTGTCCGGCGAGCCACACTGCCGGCGGCGCCAGCTCATCGGGCTGAACCATGGGTATGTGACTGGTTCCCGGCCAATCCCCGCGCCGGTTCATCCACGTGTCCACCCTGCCGGGTTCCAGGACGTTGACCGCGATGTTGTGTGGCCTGACCTCCTCAGCCAAGCTGAAAAACATCCGCTCCAAGGCCGCTTTGCTCATCGAATAGCCGACCCGTCCTTCCCGATAGGCCCTGGCGGAACCTGAAGTGACGCAATATATGGAACCGCCGTCTCCACGGGAAATCATGGACGGCAAGGCGTACTTGCAAAGCAGCAGCGGGCCGCGCACATTGACCGCCAGGCACTGGTCCAACAAATCAACGTCCAGGTCCACTACCGGGGACTCGCAGTCCATTCCCGCATTGCAAACGAGAATATCGATCCTGCCGAAATGGTCCAGCGTGGAAGACACCAGATTTTGGATATCCCCGACTTGCGCAACGTCGCAGCGGACCGGCATCGCCGCGCCGCCCCGGTCGGTGATCTGCGCCGCCGTATCTCCTATGTCGCCCGACCCGTACCGCTCGTACTCGGTGCCGGCCGACCTGTCTTCTTCGGTGCGGGACGCCACCACCACTTTCACACCGGCATCGCCCAGTCCCAAACAGATCGAACGTCCGATCCCGCGGCTGCCGCCGGTTACAATTGCCACTTTTCCATCAAGTCTCATTTCAACCTGGCATGGGTCAACAATATGATGACCAAAATTTCAGCCAGCATATATTGTCGCTCATGCCGTAGCAAGTCCTACGCAGGGGCAAGAGTGAAGCTCTCCAATCGGGATCGAATCAAAGCCTATTGCCGAAGCTTGGGCATTACCTCTTTGGCGAACAGCTCCATCGACCGCATCACCTTGGCGTGCTCCATGTGCCCAAAGGACATGCTGGCGCCGAAGTACCCGATGCCGTACTCGTCTCGCAGCCGCTCAATTCGCTGCACGCAATCGTCCGGCGTGCCGAAGTACACCGTGCCGTCCAGTTCCGACTCGTAGCTGGCCGGTTCGACGGTGCGGGTACGTCGCCAGTGGTCCAGGTCCACGTTGATCTCATCGCCATGCGTCAGCGTACGCCGGTAGCCGGCCAAATCCCGCACCCAGGTCAGCGACTCGCGAGGGTACTCCCGCGCCTTCCGCTCGTCCTCGTGCAGGTACACGAACCGGAAGTAGGGCATCTCCGCCACGGGCAAGGACTTGCCAGCCGCCGCGCACCGCTCGGCGTAGAGGGAAAACAGCCCCAGGTTGTCGGCCTCCGGAGTCGAGAAACTGGTCGTGATGGGCAGATCCCGCGACACGGCGACGTCCACGCTGGCGGGCGTGCGCGACACGGCCAGGTACACGGGCGGATGCGGCTTCTGCACCGGCCAGGGAGCAATCGTAAGGTCTTTCACCTCGTAAAACTCGCCTCGAAAGCTGAAGTCCGACTGCGTCCACAGCCCCAGGATGATGTCCAGCGCCTCCTGCGTCCGCCCATCCCGCGTGTCGAAGTCGATGCCGAAGTTACCGTACTCGTAGTCCGCGGAGCCGCGCCCAACCCCGAAGTCCAGCCGGCCGTTGCTCAGCACGTCCAGCATGGCGCTCTCTTCCGCCAGGAATATGGGATTGTGGAACGGCAGCACGCTTACGCCGGCACCGATGCGTATCTTCTTCGTCCGCGCGGCGATGTGGCACAGCAGCGGCATCAGCGACGGGCAGATCCCGTATCGGCTGGAGTGGTGCTCGGCAATCCAGAGCGAATCAAACCCCAGCTCCTCCGCGTACTCAACCTGCTCCATCATCTCGCCAAAAATGCGGCTCTGAGCACCAACCTCCGGCTCCGTCCACGACCCCAACAAAAACAATGCAAATTTCATAATTGGGAACTGTCCTCCTTCCGGTCCATTGTGGGCTACCTGGGCGTATCCAACGGGCGAACCCCCTCACCCCATCACCCGCCTGAAAAACGCCAGCGCATTCCCGCCGGCAATCTTCCGCACGTCCTCGTCCGGGTAGCCCCGTGCAATCAGGCCACGCACGATGTTCTTGCCGTCGGCCGGCGATTCCAGCCCGTTCATGTACCGCGCCGGCGTCGGCCCCGGCCGACCCATCACCGCCTCGCCCACACCCACCGAGTCGCCGATGCTGGTATCCGTACCGATGCCTACGTAGTCCACGCCCACCAGGTTCACCATGTAATCATAGTGGTCCAGCACGCATTCGATGCTCTGCTCCGGGTCGTTGCTGAGCCGGTTGGGCACTGCGGTGACCCCGATGATGCCGCCCTTGCGGGCACAGGCCAACAGCTCCTCGTCCTTACGCAGCCGCCGCGCCTGGAAACTGTGGCTCGCCAACGTGAAAGATCCGTCGTGGCTGAAAGTCACCGGAGCCTCTGACGCCTCAATGGCGTCCATCGCAGTGCGGGAAGATGCGTGGGACACGTCCACCACCATGCCCAGCTCGTTCATCCGGCGCACCACCTCCAGCCCGAAGTCGCTCAGGCCGCCGTCGTTACGCTCGAAGATACCGTCGCCGATGTAGGCTTTCCGGCTGTAGGTCAGGCCGGCCAGCCGTATGCCCGCGTTGTACAACACGTCCACCCGGTTCAGTTCATTGCCGATGGCCAGATGCTCCACCGTAGGCAGGAACCCCACCTTGTCCTGCTGCTTGGCTGACTCAATCTCGCCCGCGTTGCTCACTTGCAGCACGTCGTCGTTACGCCCAATGTCCGAAATCATCATGCCGACCTCTTCGAGGAGGTCGGAGAATCGGATGAAGGACATTTCGTTGGTGTGCAGCATCCCGCGAAAGACGTTGGCCGTGCCCACGGCGGTAAAGCCGCCGGCCCGCACCGCATCATACCCCCAAACGTAGTTATCGCTGCGGAGGTACTCCCAATACTGGCTGAAGTCCTCCGGAATGACCATCGGGTGCTGGTGGAGGTCGATCATCACCGACTCTTCCATCAGGCGTTGAAACCTGATCTCCTGCTGGGCGTCCAGCGGTACAGTCATGGAGGGCACGCGGCCCACCTGACTGACGAGGCGAAAGCGGCCTGGGGTCATGTTAAAGCTCCATGCAGTATTGACGGTTGGGGGCGTTTCCCGTCGGATTATACAAGCGTTGATATAGAATGGCCCGTGATTCACCGGGACAATAAGCTTCAACACACAACCCAATGCGACAACGGTGAGAAAATGGCTGAAATCTACACCCTGGGCGCCGGAACACCTACGCCAACCCCTACCCGCTTCGGCAGTTCCCACGTGCTCAAGCTCGGCGAGCAGTTGGTGATGTTCGATTGCGGGCCGGCCGCCACCCACAAGCTGGTCAAGGCGGGACTATTCCCCACACAGGTGGACTACCTCTTCTTCACGCACCACCATTTCGACCACGACATCGACTATCCCTGCTTCCTGCTCTGCCGCTGGGATCAGAGCATTGGCAAGGAGAACAAGTTGCAGGTGTTCGGCCCCGACCTTACGGAGAAGATCACCGAGGGCATCCTGGGGGAGCACGGTCTGTTCTCCCACGACTGGAAGGCGCGGGTGAACCATCCCCTCAGCCAGCAGGTATTCGTCAACCGCGGCGGCACGCTGCCCCGTCCCGCTCCGTCAGTTGACGCGCTGGACGTTGGGCCAGGCAAGGTATTCGCCGGGCCTAGCTGGGAGGTGACCGCCGCGCCGGCCGAGCACGTCCAGCCATACCTGGACTCGTTGGCCTACCGGGTGGATTCGGCCGAGGGCAGCGTGATCTTCACGGGCGACACGCAACCGTGCGACTCAGTGATCGAACTGGCTCGCGACGCCGACGTGATGCTGTGCATGTGCTGGGATGACCAGGCGGTGATGGACGCGAACGGCGAATACACCGGCCAGTGCGGCACCACCGGGGCGGCGCGCATGGCCCAAGCCGCCGGCGTGAAGAAACTGGTCCTGGTCCACATAGGTCCTCACCTGTCGGCTCACGGCCCCATGGAGCAAGGCATCGGAGACATCAGCCGCATCTACGATGGGGAAGTGGTATTTTCGGAAGAATTGATGCGTCTTGCGTTGTGAGGGAAGAGAGCCGGTGATTCCTCCGGAGTCACTTGCGTTGCCCCGTGTGCCGGGCACATCTATACTCTGCGAAGGGGCAGTGTTTACGCTGCATGTGAAAGTACACGAACGCCTGCCCGGAGGTGTAATGATGGCTACTGCGAGAGTGAATGGCGCCGAGCTTTACTATGAGGAATCGGGCAGTGGACCGCCCATCATCCTGTCGCCGGGCGGGCTGCAGGGGGTTGCCAGCAGCTACGCGCCGGTGATTGAGGCGCTGTCCCAGGAGCACCGGGTTGTGGTTTACGACCGCCGCTTTGGCGGGCAGTCCCGCAGTCCGCTGGTGGTGCAGACGTGGGACATGGTCTGCGACGACGTGTTCGGCTTGATGGACAATTTGGGCATCGAACAGGCCTATCTCGGCGGCGGGTCGTTCGGAGCGGCGATCTCCCTGGGCTGCGCCGTGCGCCGTCCGGAACGGGTGCGAGCCATCTTTCCCTCCAACATCGCGGGCGGCGTGATCTGCGACGCTTACCTGGCGGCCAAGCTGTTCAAGAGTATGGACATGGCAGAGAACGACGGCATCGCTTCGGTGGTGGACGCTTTCGATTCCGATGACCGCTTTTCGCCCTTCAGCCCGGAGTTGGCCCAGACCGACCCAGAGTATCGCCGGGGACTGGAGGCGATGGACACGGACGACTTCGTACAGGTGATTCGGGACACCATCTACGCGCTGTTCGACGGTTCCTATCTGACGCTGGGAATGACGGAAAAGGCGTTGAAGAGCGTTGCCGTCCCCGCGATGGTCATGCCGGGGAACAACGACGTGCATCCCAGGCGCCTGGCCGAGGCCGTACACCGCCTGGTGCCCAACTGCCGATGGGCAGAGGTGAGACCCCACAGCGAGGAGCCGGAGAAGTACACCAAACGGGTCCTGGGGTTTTTGGCGGAAGTGGAAGCCGACGGAGGCGGTTAGCCGGCCGCAACGAGCAACCGAGCCTGCCCGCCTCCGGGAATGTGGCAGCCGAACCAGCCGCTATGCCGTCGGGGGGTTATTTCGATACCAGTCCACGATCTCTGAGCCGGTTGCGGCCCAGACGCCGCCGCGTCGCATCATGCGGCCCAGGGCGCGGTCGAGATAGCCGATGCGGAAGGGCTGGCCGATGAGCCACGGGTGCAAGTTCAGGGCCATGAGGCGCCCGTTCTGCTGGCCGTCTTCGTACAGGGTCTCAAAACTCTCTTCCAGCAGTTGCTGGTACCGTCCGACGACTACCCTGCGTTCCCACAGGGCCGACACGTCATCCAGTTCCCACATGACGGGCAGGGTGAACATGTCCCCATGGGGACTGTGCAACGGGTAGGGCTGCTCGTCGTTGACCCAGTCGCAGACGTAACGCAGCCCGGCCTCAGACAGCAGCTGCGGCGTGCGAGCCGACTCCCCGTATTCCGGCCCCAGCCACCCGGCGGGAGCGTTGCCGGTAGCGCGGGTCAAGGCCGAAACCGATTGGCTGATGTAGTCCCGTTCCTCACCCTCAGACATCCTGCTGGTGATCATTCGCGACAGAGAAACGCCGTGACCGATGATCTCCGCGCCGGCGTCCTGACAGTGCTGCACCAGGTAGGGATAGTTCTCGGCGGTCATCGCGTCCATGGCCACCGTGGCCGGGATGCCGTGCTTCCGTAACGTTTCCAACACGCGGAAGATCCCGACCCGGTGGCCGTACTCCCGGTGGGACAGGCGGGCGTAGTCGGGGAATCCACGGGCTGCGAGGCCGCCGGCGAAAGGCGTAGTGAAGCTGTCAGCCGGCGGATCCCATTCCGGGTGGTCCAGATCTACGATGACACACAGGGCCACGCGGGCGTTATCGGGCCAGCGCAGGATACCTCTCTTGTTCAAGGGCGACCAGTCGTAGTGCTCGTGGTCCATCCCGAAGCGCCGTTCTGCTGGCATTTCGCCACCTCCAAATCAGCCGTTCAACCGCGCGGCGTGCTGCACCGCCTCGTCGTAATAGTTGGCGATGTAGTACTCGGCGATGTCGTCGGCGGTGGTCTGCCAGACACCGTCGTGGGACATGATGTAGCCCAGCACGTCATCAAGGTACCTGGCCCGATGGGGCTGGCCGATGAGGTAGGGATGCAGGGCGATACACATCACCCTCCCGCTCTCCGCGCCTTCCTGATAAAGCTGGTCGAACTGAGCCTTGCAGATCTCGGCGAAGTAGTCGCCTTCGTAGTGCTGCCGGAACAGGGGCGCGTCGTTCAGCTCGATGGAGTACGGCACCGAGACCAGCTTGCCGCTCTTGACCCGGATGGGCACCGGCTGGTCGTCGTGCATCCAGTCGGTGTGGTAGATAAGACCGGCTTCGGCCATCAGGTCGGGGGTGCGCTCGGTTCCGGAGATAGCCGGGCCCAGCATACCCTTGAGCTGCTTGCCGGTGTGCCGCTTCAGGGTGTCGATGGTGTCCCGGTAGAACTCCCGCTCCTGCTCCTCCGTGTAGGTGTTCAGGTAGCGGGTGTTATAGATGCCGTGGCTCATGAAGTCATAGTTGCGCTGCACCATGGCCTCGCCGATTTCGGGGAAGTGTTCGAGCACCGCCATGTTGAGGGACACACAGCAACGGATGTTGTGCTTGTCCAGGACGTCGGTCATGCGCCAGAATCCCACACGGTTTCCGTAATCCCGGTAGGCGTAGCCCTGCACATCGGGATAGGGAGTGCGCGGCCAGGGATCCCGATTCCCGTCAAACTCCGGTTCGTATTCGTAATGCTCGACGTTGGGCGCAATCCACAGCGCAACCCGGGCGTCGTTGGGCCACTTGATGGTGGGTCGGTCGATGATCGGACTGTAATCGACGCGGTTAGGCGGCAAAGGCATGACAAGCACCTCTAATCTCAGTCGTCCAAGTGAATGGTGGCCGTAACGCGGGGAACGTCGCCTACCACCCGGGTGGTGTGGCCGTGCCCGGTGAGGTCCTCGGCGAGGTTGACATCGCCGGGTCCCAATCGATGCACGGTGCCGTCGGCGAGCCCGATTTCCGCTTCGCCGGCCAGCGTGATGATGTACTGCCGCCGGGGAGCCACGTGCCAGTCGCTGAAGTAGCCAGGGGGCGAGGAGCGGAATATGATGCCCTTGGCGTTTTGCAACTGGCTCCACTCCGGATGGGCGGGCGGGTCGATCTCTTCAATGTGGGAATGGCCGTCATCGCCAGTGTACAAGCGTATGGAACCCATGGCGCCTCCTGTGCTGTTGCGGTGTCTCCCGAATGCTAACACAAACCGCAAGCACATCGGCGGCAAATACAAACTAAACCGACTATTGAGACTCTGTTTCGTCCAATCCCAGGGTGGGTTAGAATGCCGCCGTAGCGCACGGCCTTACCGGAGTTATTGCCCATGACCACGCCCGATGAATTGTCTCGAAGAACCCACGAACTTGAGGCGTACCTGCCGGTCAACAGCGACATCCCGTCCATATCCCCCGACTACGCTCGCATCCAGACGCCCCTGATGTGGGGCGGCATCTGGCAGGCGCCCGGACTTGACCTGAAGCTGCGCAGCTTCGCCACGATCTCCGCCCAGTGCGTTAACGGCTGGGACTTCGGGTTGCAGCACCAGATTCGGGTTGGGCTGACCATGGGCATGACGCCGCTGCAAATCAAGGGCATATTCATCCAACTGCTGTTCTACGCCGGCATTCCCGCCACGGTTCACGGCTTGCTCCAGGCCCAGACCGTGATCAACGAGCGTGAAGACTGGAAGGCCGCGGATGTCCCGCCGGAAGCGGACTGGCTGGACACTCTGGAAGCCAAGCTGGAGCGGGGCAGCGCGGTCCGCCGCCAACTCTGGGGCGAGCCGGCCAATCGGGAGGTTGAAGAGTCACTGGCCCAGCGCCTTGTACCCGAGGCTTCCGACATCGTCGATGGGTACAACTACGGCGAAGTGTGGGCCCGGGATGACCTGTCGCCGAAAGAGCGCATGGTTTGCGTTCTAGCCGCGCTGATGGCTCGCGGGCACTGGAAGCAGCTAAGGCAGTACATCAGGAACGCGCTGAACATGGGGTTCAATCAGCGGGAGATCTGCGAGGTGTTTGCGCAGGCCGGCTGGTACCGAGGCTGGCCCCATGTGGAAGACGCTCTGGAGCAGGCCCGCGACGTATTCGCCGAAGCGAATACCTGATTACTGATGCATAACCACTTATTGCAACATGTCATTGCGAGCGCAGCGTGGCAATCTCGTCGCTGGAGGAAGCGTCGTCCAGTTCAGCGAGATCGCCGCGTCGCTACGCTCCTCGCGATGACAAACTGGGTACGCGTGAAACCTGATTAGGATTGCACAAGATTGGGAGGGTCGCGGCATGACGACCGTGAAAGAATTGCAGAAAAAATCGGCGAAGCTGCGCCAGTTTTTCGACCAGCACCTGCCCTATGCTCGCCCCACTCCGGTATTGGCCGATTTCGTGCGGGTGCAGCACGAGCTGATGTGGGGCGGCGTCTGGCTGGCCGACGGCTTGGACCTGAAGCTGCGCAGCTTCGCCACCATCACCGCCCAGTGCGTCAACGGTTACGATTTCGGCGTCGAGCACCAGGTGCGTACCGGACTCACCGTTGGTATCACCCCGCAGCAAATCAAGGGGATATTCATCCAGCTCATGTTTTACGCCGGCGTGCCGGCCACCGTCTTTGGCCTCCGTATCGCCCAGGAGGTGATCAACGAGCGGGAGGAATGGAAGGCCGACGACATGCCGCTGGACGCCGATTGGCTGGGCTCAATCGAGGAAATGCTTGCCGAAGGCAAAGCGGTTCGTCTCAGACATTGGGATGAGGGCGCTGACGCCGAAATCGAAAACTCCCTGGCGCGACAGCTCGTTCCCGAATCCGCGGAGTTGGTGGACGGCTATCTCTTCGGAGTGGTATGGCGACGCGCCGACTTGGAAGCCCGCGAACGCATGGTGTGCATCCTGGCAGCGTTGATGTGCCGAGGCCACATGAAGCAGCTAAAGCGGCATATTGGGTACGCGCTGGACGCGGGGCTGGGTAAAAAGGAGATCTGCGAAGTTTTCGCCCAAGCCGGATGGTACCGGGGCTGGCCCTACGTCGAGGACGCTCTTGAGCAGGCCGGCGAGGTTTTCGAGGCTCGTGGCTCGACAGGTTCGTTATGAGCGATTCTTCTCGGCACTATCCGCTCATCCAGAGCTTCTCGAAGGATGGTTCAACATTGGGAGAATGACCTATGGACACCGCCCCCGACCTGGCGCGTAAAGCCGCCAACCTACACGCCTTTATCGACCAGTACGTGCCCCAGGGCCGGCTCACTGGAGCACTCCCGGACATCAGCGCGGATTACGTAAAGCTACAGGAAGAAGTTATGTGGGGCGGCGTGTGGCAGGTGCCGGGACTGGACGTCACACTCCGCAGCATCGCCACCATCGCTGCCCAGTGCTGCAACGGCTGGGAGTTCGGCCTTCAGCACCAGATCAGAGTCGGACTGTCCCTCGGAATGTCCCCGCAGAAAATCAAGGGAATCTTCCTGCAACTGATCTTCTATGCGGGCATACCCGCCACCGTTTCCTCCCTAGCCCAAGCCCAGCGCGTGATCAACGAACAACCCATGTGGCAAGCCGAGGATAGCGAGCCTCTGCAAGCCGATTGGCTGGCGTCGGTGGAAGATAAACTGGAAAGGGGACGGCAGATCCGCCAGTCCAACTGGGGCCAGCAGGCCGGCGTCGATTTAGAAAACACTTTGTCCCACGAACTGGCGACCGAAACCGCCGCCCTGGTCGAAGCCTACAACTTCGGCGAGGTATGGGCGCGCGGCGACCTGACCCCAAAGGAGCGCACCGTCTGTATCCTCGTGGCGCTTATGTGCCGCGGCCACATGAAGCAACTGCGGCAGCACATCCGGTATGCCTTGGAATTGGGCATATCCCGCCGGGAGATCTGCGAGGTTTTCTCGCAGGCCGGCTGGTATCGCGGGTGGCCCTACGTTGAGGAAGCCCTGGAACAGGCGGACGCCGTATTCACGGAAGGCCGGCCGTCTGTACAGAGCTGAAAATTGCAGTTATACTGGTTATCAGACTACCAACAACTGGTAGAAACAGTTACGCCGTTGCGGGCGGAAGTGGCTCAGTGGTAGAGCGTCTCCTTGCCAAGGAGAAGGTCGCGGGTTCGAATCCCGTCTTCCGCTCCATTTTGCTGTCTGTACGGACCGCCGTATTTGTCGGGCGAAAGCATTATTTCTCACGGAGAGCCGCGAGAAACATTTTGGGTAATCCACTCATATTCCTCCGATTCCGTGTTGAAGTAGTTGAACCGGTGGAACATCTTGGTGTTTCCGCGAGAATCCCGGATAGATGCTCGTAGAGCATGCGTAGCTTTGGAATCCACCTCTGCGGCTTCAGGTTCAATCACTACTCCATAGCTCTCGCGGGCCGCTTCTGGAGATACGAAACCGTCCAGATAGTCGTCGAGCACTCTCGCGGTATCGCGTTCCAAGGGATCGCCCCACCCCCCACCGCCGGCAGTATAGACCCGCACCAGGTCGCCGGCCTTCCAATGGTTGTCGTCGGAGAAGGGACGGATTTCGCGTTCATTAGGGCATCCGGGATTCAGTACAACCCTGGACAGCCCGCCACCCATACCCCCAGCCACTCCCCAAGTTGGGAAGATGTGATTCTCAACGCGGAGGCCAAAGGTTCCTTCGTCGGCCAACAGCCGCACGTCGCGGATGACGCCACAACCGCCCCGGAACTTCCCGGGGCCGCCCGAATCGGTGGATATGGCGTAGCGCTCCAGCCGAAGCGGAAACTCCATTTCCATGAACTCGCCGGGGTAGTTTTCGTTGTGCCGCTGGTAGATGGCGTCCAAACCATCGCTGAAAGGCCGGGCTCCGTGCCCGACCGCGATCCCGTCGGTGCAAAGCAGCCAATTGCCACTTTTGCCGTCCTTCATGCGCCAGTAGGCGATGACGTACACGGCGGCGCCGGCCATCACGTCGCCGTCGGTTGCCTGGGCGACCACGGCGCGCACGGCGCTCTTGAGCTTGGTGAACGTGTGGGCGCGACAGCCCAAGGCCGCCGGCCATTCCGGCTGCAAGATGCTTCCGGACCGCAGTTGTACGTTGTCAATCCCGGCCAAAAGCCCGTGATTTGCCAGCAGCGATGAGTCAAATTGATGGAAATACTGGCCAAAGTAGGCCTTCAGCGCGCCATCGCTGGCGAGGAAATTGATGGAACCACCGGCCTGATCGTCGCTCCGGGTGGCGTCCAGCAGCACCTTGTCGCCCTTCCTGCTGAGTTTGAGGTGGAAGGAATGCCACTCGTCGCCGACGCCAGCATGGTCCATGTAGTCGCGCACCGCGTATTCCCCTTCCGGGATCAAGTCCAGGGTTTTGTCGCGAACCAGGCGGGCGGTATCGGCCTGATCATGGACGATAGCCGCCAACATGGAGTCCTTGCCAAAGCGGTCGAACATTTCCAGCAGACGTTCCTGGGCCCGGCTGGCAGCGGCCATCAGGGCGCGCGAGTCGCCTTCCAACAGGTCCGGGTAGCGGGAGTTCCGCAGGATGATGCGGTACGCTTCGTCGTTCAGCCGGCCGGCGTCGATGATTTTGATGGGAGGAACCAAGGTGCCATCATGGAAGATTTCGGTGTTGGCGGGGCCAATGCTGCCGGGCCGGGAACCGCCCAAATCCCAGAAGTGGGCGAAGGAATGGCAGTAAGCCACCACTTCTCCGTCATAAAATACCGGCGCGATGAAAACCATGTCCGGGGTATGGGTTATGCTCCCTTCCGAAAGGTAGGGATCGTTGTACCAGTAGAGATCGCCCGTACACATGGACTCGACGGGATAGTGCCGCCACACGCAACCCAAGATGTCGCTGCCCATGGTGTCGCCGTAGATTTCCCGGCCATTGCGGTCCAGGAAACTCACGGTGTAGTCCTTCTTCTCACGGATGAAGGCGGACATGGCGGTGCGCTCAATGATCAATTCACATTCCAGGCGAGCGGCGCGCAGACCACCGCGAATAAGCTGTCGGGTTATGGGATCAACCGGCGCAGGGCAGGCGTTGGTATTAGTCATGATAGGTTCCTTCAGAGTGCATGATGCAGTTGCCGTACCGGTCAATCCGGGCTTTCCATCCCGGGTTGACCACCACTGTGGAATCCATTCCCTCCAGGATCGCTGGGCCGGTCAATTCCATGCCGGGCGTCAGCCCATCCCGTCGGTAGATTGGACAATCAACGAACCCTGACGCTTCGTCGAAATGAACCGGACGTCGCTGTATCAAGGCATCGTAGGGCGTCGAACGTCCAGCGCTGGCATCATCGTCGGTGATGGCCTGCATCGTGGCCTGCCCCACGTTACCAGAGGCCGTAGCGCGCAGCGTGACGACCTCCACCGGCTGGTCCAGCAAAAAGCCGTAGAGTTGCTCGTGCTCGGTGTGAAACTCCTGGAGCATCTGTCGAAAGCCTTCCTCATTGACCACCGCGTGTCGGTAGGGGACAGTAAGCTCCGAACCCTGGTGAGCGTAGCGAAGATCGGCAGAGAAGCTGATCGAGTGGCTGGCAGCGGGAGCGCCCTCTCCATTTAGCCAGCCCAGCCCCTCTTGCCGCAAATCCGCAAATACAGCGGTCATCCCTTCCAGGTCATAATCCGGCGCGCGTTGAGGGAAGGTCCTTGCATAGTCATTCTTGAACTCCGCCGCAAGAAGCCCATACGCCGAAGTGGTGCCGGGATGAGGGGGAACAACCACGCTCCTGATGCCGAGCAAGTTCGCCACGTCGATTGCGTGCATGGGGCCGGCTCCGCCGTAGGCTACCAAGGCAAAATCCCGTGGGTCGTGTCCTCGCTCGACGCTGATGTTGCGAATCGCGCCAACCATGGCGTTGTTGGCGATTTTCAGGATACCGCTGGCCGCCAGCCCCACGTCCATGTTCAGCCGCGCCGCCACCGAGTGAGAGATAGCGCGGTGCGCTGCGTCGGCGTCCAGAACCAACTGGCCGCCAGCGATCTGAGTACCGACCCTGCCCAGCACCAGGTTGGCGTCGGTAACGGCGGGCAGAGCCGCGCCCTTTCCGTAACAGGCCGGGCCCGGATCGGCTCCGGCGCTGTCCGGGCCGACGGTAAGGCTGCCGTAGGGCGAAACGGACGCCAGACTACCGCCGCCGCAGCCGATGGTGGCAATGTCCAACATCGGAAGCTGAACGGGCCAATCGCCCAACTTTCCATTGAGGGTAAGGCCAGCCTGACGGTTGCGGAGGAGTGACACGTCGGTGCTGGTCCCGCCCATATCGAACGAGATGCAGTTTTCTATTCCCGTTGCCTCGGCAATTTGGACGGCGGCCATGACACCGGCGGCCGGGCCGGATAGGGCCGTGTACACCGGTTGGCGGACTGCCGTGTCGGCCCCAATAATCCCGCCGTTGGATTTCATTATGGACAACGAAGCCGCTATACCGGAATCATCCAGAGAGCGCTTGAGGTTGTCGATGTAGCTACTGACTCGTGGCGTAACGTAGGCGTTGAGCACTGTTGTGATTGCGCGCTCGTACTCCCGGTACACGGGCAGCACTTCAGAGGATAGTGAAACGGGGACTCCCGGCAGGGCTTCCTCCAGCAGCTCTCTTGCGCGCCGCTCGTGAGCAGGATTAGCGTAGGAATGGAGGAAAGTAACGGCGACGGTGGAGACGCCGGCGCTGGCAAAGCGCTCCGCGGCGCGAATAACGTCCGCTTCCTCCAGCGGTTGGAGGATTTCACCTCCGAAAGCGGTGCGCTCGTTCACTTCCAGGCAGTCCCGCGGACGCACCGGTCGCTCGGGTTTGATCCAGGTGTTGGGATTGGCCAGGCGCGGGGTGCCGTGACGGGCGATTTCCAGAACGTACTTGTACCCGTTGGTAACCAACAGGCCAACCGGCGCGCCCCGGCGTTCGAGGACGGAGTTGGTGGCGATGGTGGTGCCGTGAAAGATATGGGCCAGATCACCGAAAGGGATGTCTCGGGATCGGAGAATTTCCGACAAACCGCGCATAAACCCAACCGAGGGATCGTCGGGTGTGGAAGGCGTTTTATGGACAATTTGAGCGCCGGTTACGAGTTCACACAGTACAACATCCGTAAACGTACCGCCGACATCCACCGCGAGAGCGTAGCGAGGCATTTCAATCCTTCTTTACGTGATACTATTGGCCGAAACTGGACGATGACATTGACATTGGAGCGCACAATGCCGCCCATCATAATAAAGATCAGTGTTGAAGGCGACGCGGAAGGGACGATAAATGCACTGCGACGCATCGCCTCAATGGGAGACCAAGCTTCAGTCCTGCCGGCGACAGAGTTGACTCATGGAGAAGATAACCGAGAGAAAAATGAACCGGCCACTGTCGAATCGGGAACGAGCACGGCGTTCGAATTGCCGGAAGGCTCCCGCCAACTGTGGGAAGATCGGATAGCCAATGCGGAGCATCGCCAGCCTCTTCCCGAACAATCCTGGCCGGCCCAATGGGACCAGCACCTGGGCAATGAGCTAGTTACAAACATGTCCGAAAACGCCCGTCGATTGGTTGCCGTGCTGGCAGTCGCGGGTGCAGGGGGCATGACCCGGGACGCCATTGTCTCAGAACTCGGAATCGAGACTGACACCATCAGGACCTCCCAGGTGAGCATCGGCCACGCTCTGCGGCGAGTGCAGCGCGCGAACGGGAACATCAATTTGCCTCGCCCGGTGGAGTTCCATAAAAGGCTTGACACTTATATGCTGAATCCGGGAT
This sequence comes from Dehalococcoidia bacterium, assembly GCA_965207025.1. Lineage (GTDB taxonomy): Bacteria > Chloroflexota > Dehalococcoidia > Lucifugimonadales > UBA3495 > Bin87. The sequence continues at coordinate 1,938,530 of OZ242258.1, forward strand.
TCAAGGCAGCGATCCGGGAACGCTGACAAATTTACGTAGGTATCAGATGCGGCTGTTGTAAACGTAATGAGGATTCTCCATGGGCGGCTGGTGGCTTCGGTAAAAGCGTTCCACATAAGGAGATAACCGGCCGGCCATCTGCCTCGTAGCCAGAGTTGTGGCATCAAGTTGGCGCGCCAACTGTTCGCGCAATTCCTGCGCCACCTCCGCTTTGCTGACTCGCTGGTGCTCTCCCCCGCTAATCAGAACTTCGCCGTCCACGATTACTGAGTCAATGTCCCGTGATTTGGCTCGACCCATGATCACTTCCACCGGCGGAACCTCGGCGTCCAGGTAGGGGTCTTCCAAGCCGTCGAGTCGAATCAGGACCATATCGGCGCGGCGGCCGGGTTCCAGTCTGCCGATTGCGTTTCCAAACCCGGTGGGAGCAGCCGCATTTGCGGTTGCCATAGTCAGAACTTGCGCCGCGGTGATGGCCGGTGTATCCAGACCCGGTTGGCGGTGCAGCTTGTTCACCAGCCGCATTTCCTGCAACATATCATCGTCATCATTAATGGCGGTACTGTCCGTGCCCATGGCCACATTTACGCCACGGGCCAGCATCGGGTTCACCGGAGCTATGCCATTCTTGAGGCGCAGGTTTGAACTGGCATTGTGACAAACGGTCGCGCCGGAGTCCCCCAGCAGATCGATATCGCGTTCGGTGAGCCAAACGGCGTGGGCGAAAGAAACTTCCGGCCCCAGGAACTCCAGGTCCTGGAGGTGTTCCACCGGCGTCTTGCCCCAGGTCCTGATACCGTAGTCTTTTTGGTAGGGGCTTTCCACCAGGTGCATGTGGATGCCGGTTTGATGGCGGGCTGCCTGCTCTTTGGCACGCAGCAGGAATTCGTCGGAGTTCCACTGCACGTTGGCCGGACTATACAGCACTCGCACCTTACCCGATGAATGGTCGTGATACTGTCGGCGCATCTCATCGCAGAAGGCGAAGTAGTCGTCATCGCTCATGTGGCTGACGGCCAGGTAGCGGCGCACCTCGTCGGCCAGATCCGAGGGCAGCCCGGCCAGGAAATCTCCATCATCGATGTACACGACGCGGTTCTGGTTCCGCAGGTAGCTGGAAAAGGCCACTCGCATCCCGGCGTCGAGAAATCCGCGCAGCACGGCATCCACGTCCTCTTTGAGAGTGGCCGCCGCCGTCTGTGGATGGTTGTACATCACGGTGGTGGTGCCCGACTCCAGCATGTTGAGCGCGGTGTACAAGGTCATCAGGTAGTGGTCATAGGGCCGGCGCCCCCAACCGGCCAGAATCCACATTTCGAGGCAGTCGTCGCAGGTTCCCATCTGCAGGGTTGTCACCCCACGCCCGTGGTGGTGCGAGTTGACGATTCCGGGAATGATGCAATAATTCGTTCCGCCCAACTCCATCTCGGCGGAATATCTTGCCCTCAACTGCTCGTAGGAGCCGACGTCCACGATGAGGCCGTCTTCCTGGTACACCGCCGCATCGGAGAGCGTGGTTATTTCCCCAGCCTCTCCGGCAGCGCTGAGCAAATACTTGCCGCGAATCAGTGAGGAAGGCATGTCGTCCCCCATCAAGTGGTTTGGGATTGGTACCACTCTACGATTTCGGACCCGGTGGCGGCCCACACGCCGCCCTGAGCCATCATATACTCCAGCGCCTCGTCCACTGCGCTCACGCGGAAGGGTTGCCCGACCAGCCAAGGATGCCAGTTCAGCGCCATGACCCGACCATTAGCCGCGCCGTCGTTGTGCAAGACGTCGAAACTCTCGATGAGACGGCGCTGGTAATCGGCTACCGTTACTTTGCGCTGGGCCAGGGAGGCCACGTCATCCAGCTCGTAGAGCAACGGCAACGCGAAGAAGGGATTGCCCCCGGCGGTCATAGCGTAGGGCTGCTCGTCGTTCGCCCAGTCGCAGACGTACCGGATACCCGCATCGGCCAGTAGCCGTGGAGTCCGGTCCGACTCACCATATTCGGGACCCAACCAGCCTGCCGGAGCGGAGCCGGTGGCGCGGGAGAGCGAATCTATGGACGATTGGATGTAATCCTTCTCCTCGACCTCAGACATTTTGCTCGTGATCATGCGGCTGACCGACACTCCGTGCCCTATGATTTCGCAGCCACGGTCGATGCAATGTCGCACCAGGTAAGGGTAGTTTTCCGCCGTGATGGCATCCATGGCAATAGTGGCGGGGACGTTGTGCTTTTCCAGGACGTCCAGCAACCTGAATATGCCGACCCGGTGGCCGTATTCCCGGTGCGACAGCCGGGCGTAATCAGGAAAGGCCCGGGGAGCCGACCCGCCCGCCAAATTCGCCACCTGGAAGGCGTCCGCCGGCGGTTGCCATTCCATGTGCTCCAGCACCAGAATGACGCAGAGGGCCACCCGCGCGTCGTTGGGCCATCGCAAAGCAGGCCGGGAAATAATCGGTGACCATTCGTGGTGCGGATGGTCCATCCCAAACGTTCGTTGAGCAGGCATATTGGCGACTCACCCAACCAGTTGCTGGGCGTGGGCCACAGCCTGGTCGTAGTAGTTGGCGATGTAGTATTCCGCGATCTCGTCGGCCGTGGTTTGCCAAACTCCATCGTGGGCCATTATGTAGTCCAGCGTATCTTCCAGGTATTTGATACGGTGGGGTTGGCCAATCAGGAAGGGATGCAGCGCGATGCACATTACGCGGCCGCTTTCCTCACCTTCCTTGTAGAGCTGGTCAAACTGGGCTTTGCAAATATCCGCGAAATACTCGGCGCTGTAGTGGTTGTCTCGCAACACCGACGAATCGTTCAGTTCGATGGAGTAGGGCACTGACACAAGCTTGCCCCCGTTATTGACCTTGATGGGAGTGGGCTGGTCGTCATGGAACCAGTCGGTGTGGTATATCAAACCGGCCTCGGCCATCAGGTCGGGTGTGTTCACCGTTCCGGTTATGGCCGGGCCCAGCATACCCTTCAGCTGCTTTCCCGTGTGACGTTTCAGCGTGTCGATACAGTCGCGGTAGAATTCCCGCTCCTCGTCCTCGGTGCAGGTGTACAGGTACTGGGTGTTGTAGATCCCGTGGCTCATGAAATCGTAGTCGCGCTCAATCATCGCTTCCGCGATTTCCGGGAAGTGCTCCAGCACCGCGAGGTTCAGGGACACGCAACAACGGATGCCGTGCTTGTCCAGAGGCTCAAGCATGCGCCAGAAGCCGACTCGGTTACCGTAATCCCGGTAGGTGTATTGCTGGACGTCCGGGTAGGGAGTCCGAGGCCAGGGATCGCGAACGCCCTCATTGACGGGAAGATACTCGTAGTGTTCCACGTTGGGAGAAATCCACAAAGCAACCCGGGCATCGTTGGGCCACTTGATTACGGGCCGATCAATGATGGGCAGGTAGTCAATACGGTCCGGTGGCAGCGCCATTGGTTATACCTCCCTGGTTTGCCCGATCTATGATCGGCGCTGAAGTTCCTGCACGGCTATCTCCGCCTCTCTGCGGAGGCTGTGGCTGTTGATCCTTTCCTGATGAACTGCTTTGAATGAGTCTAGAGCGAAGGGTTGCCACGTGTAGCGGAGGGTGCGAACGGCGTTTTCGTCCCTATCCACCGCTTCGGTCAACAAAGTGTAGATGGGCAGGAGATAACCGGAACTGGGCAGAGTACGCACGTCGCGGGTGAGTTGGGTAATCCGGAGGCTATATTGCTCCAGTTCTGCCACTACTTCGGTGCGGTCGCATCCGCCGTCGTCCTTGCGCCAACTGTTGTAGCCTTCGTTGAAAGCGTCCCAAGTGCGCAGCAGACGCTGGTATTCCGTGTCGAACGTCGCGAGCTCAGCCAAGCCTCTTTCGGCGTCGGGGTCGGCCAGGTCGTCAATGGTATCGTCAGCCTGTTCCACCGACTCTGCGCTCGCCTCCACGCTGGCCTCCAGCGGCTTGAAGTCGGGGAGCTTGGCGCCCTCTTCGGATGGGCTGTCAGGCTCTGAATCACCCTCAGATTCGGTGGTGGCCTCACTCTCACTCTCGCTATCGGATTCGCCATTGCTTTCCGATTCGGTGGAGGCTTCGCCGTCGCCATTAGATCCGACGGCTTTGGCTGATTCTATGACCGCTTCAAATGCTTCCCTCTCATCCCCCACGGCGTCCTTCAGGGCTTCCACCGTGTCTTCAGCCACTTCCAACTCTGGAAGTTCGTCAATGGCGTCGGCGATGGACTCAAGCCCTTTCACGTACGATTCGAGGCCTTCGAGGACCGCCTCCGCTCCCAACGTGTCCGCGTCCTTTTGCAGGGTTTCGTAGTCATCGTGGAGAGTTTCCCAATCGGCCTTGATGAGATCAAAAGCGGCCAGGAATTCGGCGACGGCATCGGGGTCGGCAGTGTCTTCAAAATCCTCGCGAAGCTCTATGGCCCGGTCTTCTGCGCTCTTTTGGGCTTGCGAGGATTTCGTCCGCTGCTGTTCTACGTTCTCAAACAGCGACACGTTGTTGGGCTGCCAGCGGTCGCGCAGTTGCCTGTAAGCAGCCTCTTCTTCTTCAGCTGCGACGATGAGCAGGTCAGCCAACTCGCCACTGGTTGAACCGCGAGTCAGGTCCCTCGCTTGCTCGGTGATGGAGTTGAATGAAACCGCGAAATCGTTAAGAGCCAGGTGCATGGCATTGGGGTGGCACGAAGACAGACCGGCGTTCCACCGGTCGAAGTCATCGTGGAACAGGTCCCACTCTTCTGAAATGGCCTCGTACTGCCCGACGAAATCCGATACGGGGATTTCCTGGGTCGGCATGGCAGGCATGGCGACAATGGGCGGCGCTTCCGTGGGAGCCGTTTCCGAATCGGTGGCCTCGGGCTGGGTACAAGCCGTCAAAGCCAATGCTGTCAACAAGCCCAGAGTCAGGGAGGGCCATCTGAAAGAACCGAGGTCAAGTTTCATAAGTTATTTGCTCTCTGTCTCAAAAGAGGTGACCGACGCGAAATCATTTACAAGGTCTTGTCTGTACTTGCCGTCCAGCACGCCGGCAACCGCCTTGCTCAGCGTTTCGGGAGTGTCGGCCAGCAAAATCAGGATGTGCCGGTCGCTGCTGCGATCCAGAACGGCTACTGCCGTGCCTTCCAGACCCAGGTCCTCGCCGAAAGGTCCCGAAAGGGAATCATCCACTCGGATTCCCGCCGATTGCAAGTAGCCGCCCACTCGCTGCGCGTCATCGTGAAGTCCCAGGAAGACTGTATCGCTGCTGAAGTCCTCAACCGTGGTTAGTTCGGACCCGATCCCATATTCGGACAACCCATTTTTCACGGCGGTGCCGCTGCCGAAAAGGGAAGCGTGGCCTACCACTATTTCAACGTCCCGACTCGAAGCGCTCTGGAAAAAGCTTGGGAAGTCTCCCAGGACAAATTCCCGCGAACTGGTAGTTACGAAATCGGCGATGTTGGACAGCAGTTGATCGTTATCCAGCGCAGAGTTGTGGGGCGGAATCATGAACGTGAAATCCCCGACCGCCAGCACATTGCGGGAGTCGCCCCAGACAATTGGGGACAACCCTACGCCCGACGGCGCTGCGGAGGACTCGGTCATCCCGTCGGTGAAAGCGATTCCGGAACCCGAAGTCTGGATGGATCCGGCAGAATACAGGGCGATGGAGCCTACCCCGGACGTGATCTCGTCCGGCTGGAATTGCCGCACGAAGATGTGCTGGAAGTTGAGGTCGTTCTCGTGCTGATTGAACAGATAGTCCGGCTGGAAATTAACGCCGAACCGTTCCGCAAGGCTGTTCATTTGATGGATCCGGGTAGGATCCGAAACTAACAGCAGTTTGCCACCCTTCCGGACAAAGTCTTCCACCAGGTCAGCTTCGGCGGCAGTGTAGGCATCGCGGGGCAAAATCACCAGCAGGGCATCTGCCCGGCGCAGATTTTCCCCCAGCAAAGACAGCCGTTTGGCTGCCTCCGTACTCCGGAAGTCTCCAATGTATTCGACTACCGCACCCCGGCTGCCGATCCTGGAGAGCAGGACCGAAATCTCACTCTGTCGGTACGAATTCCTGTGGGTGGCATCAACTACCATGAGGGCGCCCGGCGCAACGGATGCAAGGTGCTCCCGGGCGGGATTCGCGGGTAGGTCGTGGACTGTCGTATCGGGAAACGCGACCACCGACGCAGCCGGCGGGTCGTAACTGGTCTGGTGGAAAATCAGGTAACCGCCGCCAAAAGCCAATACGGCGAAGACGACCAGCAGCCCCAGGACCCCTAGTAATTTAGTAGTCATTGCCGGCATACAGGTAATAGATGTTAGGCCCGTGAATGTCCATTGGGAACTCGGGCAACGGGTTCTCGCGGTCGATGTTGTCGAATATCATTGCCGGCAACTTCTCATTGGCATCTGGCAAGACCACCTCGTTTTCGGAACGGAATATGCGGCGCGTTCGGAGGATCAACTCCCGCAGCACTTCGGCGTTGACATCCACGGTGCCGTAGTTGGAAATTCCCGCAAGGTCGGCAGCCTTTGCCATGGCGTCGCTGTCGCCGCCCAATTCGTCCACCAGGCCGAGCCTCACGGCGTCAATGCCGGCGTACAGTCGTCCTTCCGTCAATTGCTCCTCCGTTACGCGGAGCTTATCGCCCCGTTCACGAATCACCATGTGGGCGAAAGAATCCTTAAGTCCGTCAACCAGGCCAATCCAGTCTCTCCGGGAAGAGCCACTGAGTTTGTGCGGGCCGGTGACCACGATGTTCTCCGGCAACGGCCGGGGAATAACCGAGCCGGCAAACGCGATAACGCCAACATTGCCAACCAGTGAGGACGTTTGAGCGAAGGAGTGATTGGCCCCCATGGCCATCATGTATCCTCCGCTCGCCACCATGCCGCCCATGAGAATCACCACGGGCTTTTCCTCCCGCAGTTTCCGAGTCTCGAGGTACAGCCGCTCACTCGACGCAGCTCCCCCTCCTGGGGAGGACAGACGGATAACCACGGCCTTGATGGACGGATCCTCACGGGCGAAGCGGAGGTACTCGGTGATGATGTAGGCCGAATCGTCTGTGATGACCGTGAACGGGATGTCGATCACGCCGATGTTATGTTTGGTCGGAACGGTGTTGATCAGCACCACGACGCCAATTACCACCCCGAGAATTATCGCGGATGGCGCGAGGACGTACCAACTGGAGAGCGCCTTCAGCGGCGCCAGTAACCTTTTCAACACTCACCTTGCCTGTCTATGGGCGGGTTAGGGTAAAGAATACGCTGCTGAGTGTCAATTGTATCGCTACGCGCCCAGGGTCTTTCGATTATCCGGTGTGTCATTGCGACCCCGCGCTTGATGCGGGGGTGGCAATCTCGTTTCGACTGCACAGGTCTGACGGGATTGCCACGTCGCTACCGCTCCTCGCAATGACAATCGAAAGACCCTGCTACGCGCCGGCCGATTTGTGAAAATCCATGGGTTTGGTTAGAATCTCCGCGATCATCAACAGACTGCGGTTTTCAAAAGGAGTTGGCTGATGTCCGGCAGCCTGATCACCGACGAAATACGAGCCCTGATCGGGTTGGAATCTGAGCCTGAGCGCAATCGATTCCCCATCAGCGCGGAAATGGCCTACGACGTAGCCGACGCAATTGAAGACTATAACCCGCTGTACGTCGATCCCGAGTACGCGGAGCAAAGTCGGTTCCGCGGTTTGTTGTGCCCGCCACTCGCTGCCTGGAAGGACATTGCCCCTCCCATCGGATACTTTGGCGCCGGGCAGGAATGGCACTTTGAAGTCCCGCTTCCATTCAACAGTTACGGCCTGAACGGGGGCAGCGACTGGCAGTTTCTGGCCCCGGCGCGGGTCGGGAGTTGGGTGACCCGCCGGTTCAGGATCCTGGACATCTTCGAGAAGCAGGGCAGATCGGGGCCGCTGGTATTCATAGTGCGCGAGGAAACCCAAACGGACCAACAGGGCGAACAGCTCAGCCGGGCCCGTCGCGTGAGCATCCACCGCGCCCTGCCCGCCGGAGAGGAACCCAGCGACGTGGCCCAGGTAGCCTCTGACCTCACCACTGTCGCGGTCGCGCCACCGAACCCGGAAATCATTCTGCCGAAACCTGAATCATCGCCCGTCCAACAGCGATACTTTGAAGACGTTTCCGTAGGGGACAGCCTCCCGCCGGTAGTGAAGGGTCCCATGACCACCACGCATCTGATCCGGTGGGCCGCTGCCAACGGCAACTACGCTCGCATTCACTGGGATTTGCCGTTTGCGCAACTCCACCAGGGCCTTCCCAACGTGGTCGTCAATGGGTCGCTCAAGAACCAGTACCTCGGACAGTTGCTGTTGGACTACGCCGGAGACGAAGGCTGGTTCAAGCGGTTTTATGTTGAACACCGGGGTATGGATTTTCCTGGCGACACTCTCACTGCTTCAGGCATAGTTACGGGTACGCGCGAAGCTGAGGGCTTCGGGTATGTGGACTGCGCGGTAGCGCTACAGAACGACCGGGGCCCTCAAACGGCATCGGGCACCGCGACGGTGATCCTGCCCAAACGCGGACAGTCCCTGCCTCTCAATTGGGAGGAGGAGGCCTGGTGATACCTGGCATCTTGAGCGGGATCCGGGTGCTGGAATTGGGCGGCCACGTGTCCGCTCCGTTCTGTTCCAGGTTACTGGCTGACTACGGCGCCAATGTCATTAAGGTGGAACCGGCGGGAATCGGCGATGAAGCGCGGCGGATGGGACCGTTCGTTGGCGATGACCCCCATCCCGAAAAAAGCATCCCCTTCCTGTATCTAAACACCAACAAGCGGGGCATCACTCTTGACCCCGGTTGTTCCGCCGGCGCCGGTCTGCTGGCCCAATTGCTTGAAAGCGCCGACGTTTTGATAGAGAACTATCCTCCCAACGAACGGCCGGCGGATGCTTTGGAACTTGAAAATCTGGCGCGCGATTATCCGAGCTTGATAGTTGCGTCCATTACTCCCTTCGGGCAGACCGGGCCGTACCGCGACTATGCGGCTACCGACATCGTGGCGGTGGCAATGAGCGGGCTGATGTACCATTCCGGCAATTCGGACCGGGAACCGCTGCGCAACACGCTGAACCAATCGTTCTATGTTGCCGGCATCAACGCCGCCGTCGCTACCACTGCTGCCCTGTTCCAACGAATGAGCACCGGCCTGGGGCAGAGTATCGACGTCTCAACGGTGGAGTGCCTGGCGTCGCACCTCGTGCAGGCGGTTCCGTACTACAGTTATATGGGAGCCATCAAGGGGCGTCGCCCGGTGCGCGGGTCAGGGTTCGAGGAACTGATGCCGGCCCGCGACGGCTACGTTATTCCATCGGTCCAGGGTTCTCAGCCCTGGTCCACCGTGGCCGATCTGATCGGTGTGTCGGAACTGCACGACGAACGGTTCGCTTCCGGCTCAGGGCGCATCGAATACGGCGAGGAGATCTACGAACTGCTGGTCAAGGGCCTGTCGCAGTGGGATCGAAAGGCGCTGCACCAGGCGTCCGGAGAACGGAGGCTGGTGTTCGGCATGGCGCAAGACGCCGGCGATCTGTACGAGTGCCCGCACCTTCACGAACGGGAATTTTTCCGTTCCGTGGAGCATCCGGTATCCGGCGCAGCGAACTATCCCGGAATGGGTCCCAATCTGTCGGGCATGAGATATGAAATCTACCGACCCGCGCCGTTGCTGGGCCAGCACAACCATGAGATCTACTGCGACGAGCTGGGCCGTTCCGCCGGCGAATTGACCCAACTGCGGGCATTGGGGGCGATATGACACTGCCGCTGGAGGGAATCCGCGTCGCTGACCTGAGCCGTGTGTTTGCCATGCCCTACTGCGGGGCCTACCTGGCTGACCTAGGCGCCGAGGTCATCAAAGTGGAAACCCACCACAACCAGTTTGTCGATACCACCCGCACCCTCAACGGGCCGTATCCCGCCAACGAACCCGGCGATTTGTACTGGGAACGGGCTGGCACCTTCCACACCCTGAATCACGGCAAGCTGAGCGTCACGCTCGACCTGCGCTCGGCAGAGGCTTTGGACGTCCTGCGACAGCTGGTGGCGGTGTCGGACGTGGTGCTGGAAAACTTCACTCCCAGGGTGATGCGCCGTTTTGGATTGGACTACCCAAACCTCAAAGGCGTCAGGCCGGACCTGATCATGGTATCGAACACGGGCTACGGGCACTCCGGACCCTGGAAGGACTTCGGCGCGATGGCGACCGCGCTGGAACCAACCCACGGCACCGGAGCGTTCACGGGCTACCTGGACGTTGACGCCGATGGTCGTACTTCTCCGGGGATGGTGCCCAACAAAATCGCCAACTCCTACACCGACTTCCTGGCCAGCTGGACGGCGCAACTGGCAGTGTTGACGTGCCTGATCCATCGCGCCCGAACCGGGCAGGGAATGTGGATCGACCTCGCCATGTATCAGGTTGGAACGTCGTTCATGGGCGAGGGCCTGCTCGATTACGCTTTCAACGGTCGCCGCACGCGCCGGCTGGGCAATCGGCACGAAACCTTTTCCCCTCATGGTTGCTACCCCTGCCATGGCAATGACCAGTGGGTCGTCATCGCCGTTAGGGACGACGCTGACTGGCAAGCGTTCTGCGGGGCGTTGGGGAAGCCGGAACTCGTCGATGACCCCAGATTTTCCGACCCGGTCGAGCGCCACCGCCATCAGGATGATCTGGACGCCATCGTATCCGAGTGGACTTTGGCTCACTCCAAATACGAGGTGATGAGCAAACTTCAAAAGGTAGGCATTCCGGCCGGGCCGGTGCTGGATGGCAGGGATTTATTGCGTGATCCCCATTTTAGGGATCGTGGATACTTTGAGAGCGTGGAACACCATCCTGATACTGAGCTGGGACAGCAAGAATACGTAAGCCGTGGCTGGAGAACATCCGGCAATGACGTGCGTATCCAGAAACCGGCGCCCATGCTGGGAGAGGACAATCAATACGTGCTATCTCGAGTTTTGGGCCTGAGCGACCCGGAGATTGCGGATTTGGAGTCAGCCGATGCGGTGGGCCAACGTCTGACCGGAGCGCGTACACCTTCTGCTGTGCCGCTGGAACGGCAGGTCGAACTGGGGTGGACGGTGGACTACGACACGGACTACCTTGCCCGCGTTCCCGGCGACCCACAAGATTGATTGCTCGTAAGGCCTATCTTCCGGTAATGTCGGAGCCGAAGATTAAATCCTGGGGCGTGGGATAGGCCGCGTAGAGTTCTTCCCTGGCGTCGGCGAATTCTTCCATAGTCCAGGGCGGCACGGCCTGCATCACCCGCAGTATCTGGGAAATACTGTCGGTCAGTGGGTTGGCAAGCTGGACAGTTCGCTCGGGATCCAGCGACGTCCCGTCGTAGATCAGAAACACGATCCGACCCTGCCCAGCCAGTATCTCCAGTTCTTCCATTCCTCGCCCCTCGTCGGCGCAGGCGTTGATCCAGGATTCGTACCAGGTATCGCCGATTCGAGCCACCAGCGGCACCAAATGCACGCCGCCGATCTTGAACAGCCTGGTATGCACCGCGATGCTCGGAATTTCCGGCAGCCGGCGCACCGCCCCCGGTTCGTTCTGCACCAGGAAACATACCTCAGCAGATTGCCCCGGTTCCTCCACGATGGCAGTCAACATCCCGCCGCCGGCTGAGAGCAGCACCTCCAGCGGACTGCCCAGGTTTTGCAGTCGGGTAGCGTACCCGCGCAACTCCAGCCAGGTCCATGCAATGCACTTCTCCAGGTCGGCGATCTCGTGAGCGATGCGGTCGGCCACGGGGCGATTGCCCAGTGATCCGGTCGTGATTCCATTGAGCCATCCGCCAATGCTGGTCATCAGGATTGCCGGCGCGCCATCGGTTTCCGGAGGCCGGAGCGTCATTTCAACTATCGGGGCGGAACCCACTGAGCCTGTTCCGAATTCCACTCTCAAGGCATGGTTGGGCGGGTCGGCCCCTACTTCCGTAGCCGTGAACCAGTAATCGGTGGGCGGTATTGCAACCATCGACTCACCGGTCAACGCACGTTCCAACGGTGGAGTTAGCGTTTCGACCACGCTTCCAGCCACCGCGTTTTGCGCGATGTCCTCCTGATCTCCCGATTCCAGAGTCAGGCGACGCAGCAAGGTGGTCCGTGGGCGTACAGACATAGGACTCCTTACGCGGGCCCAGGAGGCTTGTCGGGATGCCGAGTTATTGAATACCCGAATCCGGCGCCGCTTACGCCCGTGCCATTTGATAACCCACGCCGCGTTCGGTGAATATGTACCGAGGGTTCCGCGCGTTGTCTCCCAACTTCTGTCTCAGGGTCTTCACATAAGCCCTCAGCAGTTGCGGCTCACCGCTGTACTCAGGTCCCCAGACTTCGCACAGCAATTCATCCTGTGTGAGTACGCGACCGGCTTTGCTGGAGAATTCATAGAGCAGCTTGTACTCCGTAGCGGTCAACTGGATTTGTTGGCCGGCTACCGTAACTCCGCGGGAAGGATAGCTGATTACCAAGTCTCCAACAGTATAGCCGTCCGTCGGGCTTTCCGGCCCTGCACCCTCTTGTCTGCTTAAATCGGTTTCCAGGACCTCAGCCACCGGCAAAGTGAAGGTTAAACAGGAACCATGTCCGCAGTCCTGGATTCCCGATCTGAACCATCCTCCGTGAGCCTCCACTATCCCTTTGCAAATAGCCAGGGCAAGGCCGTCTCCAACATAGGTTTGTATCGGGTCGCCCCCGGCCGCGGATCGGATCCGGTCCATCAACTCAGGAGGGTTGCCCGTATGTGCTCGATCACTGTCAATCGAGACCGAGAACATCATATGCGTGTCCTCGTGTTCGGCTTTCATCGTTATCGTGGTCGCACCTGATGCGTACTTGAATGAGTGGGCGAGAATGTTCCTGAAAATCTGCGAGACACGTTCCTTGTCAGCCATCGCCGGCGGGAGGTCATCCGGAATGTCCTGATTCACTATGAATCCTGCATGGTAGCGCCTGAACTCCCGGACGCATTCGGCTGCCAGAGTTGGAACGTCTGCCGCTTCTAGCGACAACATCAACGCGCCGGCTTCGATGTGGCTGAGGTCGATCAGGCTGTTGATCTGACCGCGCATCACCTCAGCCTGATGGTCAATAATTTTCAGCAACTGAAGCGGTTCGACGGTGTTCATCGACTCTACGACTTCCGTCAGGGCTGCTATCGAACCCTTAATGGCGGTCAAAGGCATCCGCAACTCGTGGCTCACCATCCCCAGGTGCTCTGCCCTCATCCTCTCAGCGTCTTTTAGCAACGCCAAGTCCTGCACGGCCACCAGGACTGAGACGATCTCACCACGATCAGAGTAGATAGGAGTCGCGTTGATTAGCGTGTTGACTACGCGGCCGTCTGAGAAATGCAGGACAATTTCCTCACCGCGGACTATCTCGCCACTCTGCAATACCTGGGTTGCAGGACGGTCGCCCACGGAAAGCTGGCGACCGTCGGCCCGGTACATCGTCACGTTTTCGAAAGTCTCTTGCCAGGATTTGGCGCTTGAACCAACCACGCCACCGATCCTTTGACATTCCTCGTTGGACGTCAGAACGGCCCCGGTCCGGGCGTCGAATACCACAAGGCCCACTGGAGCGATTTTCACGAGAGCCTTCAGATCCGTCTTTATCTTCCTTTCCCGTTCGAATTTGCGAGCATTGGAAATCGCTGCGCCGGCCTGTTGAGCGAACCTGTCAATCAATTGTTCGTCGAGTTCCGTGAACTCTCCCCCGTCAACCTTTTCGCCCAGATAGATGTTGCCCAGATGCGCCCCGTCGTGCCGAACCCGCGCCCCGAGGAACGTTTTCATCGGAGGGTGGTATTCCGGAAAACCGACCGAGCGGAAATGTTTGGAAACGTCAGCTACACGTAACGGCCCCTCCAGTTCATTGAGGTATCCCAGCAAACCCTCACCCACCTGCTGAGTTGTCATGCGGCTCAATTGTTGGGAGTCCAATCCCGACGTAACGGTTTCCTGGAATCCCCCCGACCAGTCAAAAAGCGCCAGCACACCGTAGCGCGCTTCGGTCAAGTCGCACGCGCTGTCCGCCACTTCCTGGAGAACGGTGCCGATTTCAAGAGAACTGGATACGCGGAGGCACGCACCGTTCAAGCGAAGCAATCGCTCAGCCAAAGCGGTTTCACCCGCATCCAGCCGGCCAATCGGCGCGGAATCTTCAAATGTTGTACGAGTTGCCATGCTTGATCCGTCATGTATATTTGTGGTCATTCATTTCGTGGCGTCGCAACGGGGCTTCCTTAAAATCCCAATCAGATGCCGGCGACAAAACACCCTATCATAGATTCGTCCCAACGCACAGTTTTATGTCGAGAATTTCAAGAAAACGCCAAGTTTGTGCCACACTCGTGAACTCGTCAATTTTGGAGGGAATCATGCTGGACTTGATCATCAAGGGCGGCACCGTGGTCACGCCGGATGGTGTCGGCATCATGGACATCGGGGTTCAGAGCGAAGTAATCGCGGCGGTAACTGCGCCCGGCGTATTGGATGATGTGGGCGCGGGAGAGACCATCGACGCTGCCGGCATGATCGTATTGCCGGGAGGAATTGAGCCTCACGCCCACATCAACGTGCCGGTGCCGGACTATTGGGCCGGTGGCGACGACCGGGTATTCACCCAGCCGCCGGAGGGAGCCAGCCGCGCCGCCGCATTTGGCGGCGTCACAACCTACGTCGATTTTGCCGGCGCCCTTCCACTGACGCCGGGCGCCGTCCCTCCCGCGGATCCCATCATGGCCCAGATTGAATCGCGCCGGGACATCTTCCGCGGACACTCCTACATCGACTACACGTTTCACTACATCCTGGCGGGCGCCATCCCACCCAGCACCATGGGCGAAATCGGGGAGGCCATCCAGTCGGGGGTAGCCAGCTTCAAGATCTTCACCACCTTTCACGCCCGTGTGCCAATGGGCCACCTGTGGGAAATCTTCCAGCAGGTGGGGAAGCACGGCGGAATCATGGCGGTTCACGCGGAAGAGGACGACATCGTCACCTACATGGAGGAAAAGCTGGAGCGGGAAGGCCGCGACCACGCCTCCAATCTGCACCTGGCGCACAACAACATCTCCGAAGACATCTCGTTCCGCAAGGTGGTGCGGTTGGCCCAACAGACCGAAACCGGCATCTACTTCGTCCACACCACGGCCAAGGAAGGCGTAGCTGCCATTGCCGAAGCACGCATGGCTCAACTGCCGGTGTATGGCGAGGCGCTGCACAACTACCTGGAATTCACCTGCGACGACTACCTCAAGCCGGACGGCCTAGCGATCCACACCTACCCTGCTATCAAGTTCTCGGACGACCGCGATGCCTTGCAGCAGGCTCTGGTTGACGGCCCGATCTGCACCACGGCCACCGACGAGTGGACCACCTACAAAAACATCAAATTGGCCGGTGACACTATTCGTACTCTGTGCGGCGGCCATAACGGCATCGAAACCCGAATGCCGGTGACCTACACCAAGCTGGCGGCCAACGGCCGCATTGACCTCCAGCGCTTCGCCGCCATCACTTCCACCAATGCCGCCAAAATCCTGGGCATGTACCCTCAAAAGGGCGCCATCGCCGTGGGCAGCGACGCCGATATCGTAATCTTCGACCCCAACCTGAAGAAGACGATAACGGTTGACGAACTGCACGCCGATTCGGATTACTCCATCTGGGACGGCTTCCATTGCGAGGGCTACCCGATCATGACGATACTGCGCGGCAAGGTAATCGTCCGCGACGGCCAGCTGCTGGGCAGCCCCAGCGACGGGCGCTGGCTCCCTCGCAAAGTCGCGCCTCGCGTGATCACGCAGACGTCGGTGTAAAATGAGCGGCCCCCTCACCCCAACCCTCTCCCCTGGTGGGAGAGGGAGTTCTTCGACACCCTCTAAGCCGGGGCTTGTGGGCCTCATATATTGAGACTGACCAACACATTCACCCAGGCCGCCCTGCCTCTGGGAATTTTCCGGCATCGCAACTTCGCTTTCGTGTGGGGTTCCACGGCGCTGGTGGGCGTGGGAACTCAGATGGAATCGGCAGTGTTGGGGTGGTTCGTCCTCACGCTGACCGATTCGCCTTTCCTGGTCGGGTCCATCGCGGCCGCGCGCATGGCCCTGAATTTCATGGCGCTGTTCGCCGGCGCCCTGGCCGACCGCCTCCCCAGGAACCTGCTGTTGTGTTCGGTCGAGTTCATCATGGGATCCCTGGGGATCTTGATGCTCATACTGATTCTCACCGGGTTCCTGGAAGTCTGGCACATTTTCGGCATCACGCTGGCGATGGGATTGGTTCGACTGTGCCAGATGCCGGTGGCGCAATCGTTGGTGGCGGATACCCTGCCGCCGGAACGCCTGGGGCACGGCGCGGCGTTCAATACCGTCGCCATGAATATCGCAATGCTGTGTGGCCCGGTGATCGGCGGTTTTCTGTTCAAAGCGTTCGGACCCCAGGGCGCGTATCTGGCGATTGCCAGCCTTTACCTTGCCAGCGGCGCGGTGGCCCTGGGTATCAGGATTGAGCGCGTTGAGTCGAATCGTAGTGGTGAGCCGGTTCTCCGGACGGTTGCGGAGGGTCTGCGCTATGCGGTCGGCAACCAGGTGATCTGGGCGGTGCTGCTGGTTGCGGTGATAATCAACCTGGCCGGCTGGACGGTGCACACCGGCCTGGCGCCAATTTTCGCCAGGGACGTGTTGGGAACCGACTCGGCGGGATTGGGCCTGTTGCTGTTTGCCTTTGGCATTGGCGCACTGAGCGGTTCTTTGGGGTTGTCCATGGTCCCGAATCTGCGGCACCTGGGGAAATCACTGATCGCCGCAGTATTCGCGTGGCACGCGATGATTCTCGCCTTTTCCCTATCGAAATCGTTCTACCTGTCCATGGGCTTGTTCGTGCTCGTAGGCATGGCGTTCGCGTCAACGCAGGTGTTGATACTCACGCTGCTGCTACGTACCACCCAGCGGGAATTTCGTGGCCGCGTGATGAGCCTGAGATCCTTCGCCATCCTGGCGTACAGCTTCGGCAGCATGGCAGCCGGCGCCATCGCCGGACTATGGGGAGCCCCGGCCGCCGCTCAACTGGTGGGTTGCACCGGCATTGTGCTGGTTCTGGCCCTCGCCCTGATGGCCCCTAAACTAAGGCAAGCGTAGCCTCCGGGAAAATGTCTTCCGGTTCGACCCGTTCGGGGATCACTCCCTGGCTGACGTTGAAGTCAATGAACGCATTCAGTGTCCGGCGCGAGGGCTCCAACCCATAAGGGATCGGATCGCCCTGCACTATCTTGCCCATTCCCAGCAGTTCCGAGTCCATCGCAGTCTCTGCTTTGCTCCCCTGCAACCGCTCGACGTATGGCGTTTTGGCCTGTTTGAACACGCGGAACAGTTCGGATGCCAGGTCATGGTTGCCGTCAAGCAGGGCATTCTTGACCACCACCATGTGGCTGATGGGATATACCCCCGTCTTTCGGTGCCAGTTTTCATCGGCCGCGTCGGGTTCCGGGAAAAGGGCCTTGATTTCCGGCGCGGCACCGGGCCGCACCCCGATGGCGGCGTCGATCTCACCCGATTTCAGCATCTCAACCAGATCGCTGTTTGAGGACGAAACCACGTTGGACGGAGCGACGAACTCGGCCACGTGCTCGTCTCCCGACAGCACCCACGTCACCGCGTCGAGGTCAACCCCGTACTCCGACGCCAGGATGCCGCGAGTCCACACCCCTGGAGTCAGCGTGTAGCTGCGGACGCCCACCCGGCGGCGCTCTAGATCCTTCGGTTCGTTGATGCCGGAACGTTCATGCACCGCGATACCGCCGTGGTAAAACGCCCGGGTGAGAAAAACCGGAATGCCCGTAAAGGCTTTCCCATTAGCGCGGGCGCACAGGTAGGTGGAGAGGGCCATCTCGGCAACGTCGAACTCCAATCCCCGCACCATCCGGCGGAAGATGCTGGTCACCGGAGACACTTCCGTGTGTTCCATTTGAAACATTGCTGACGCCACGCTACCGTCTTTCAACGGCGCTGTATGCCCATAGTTGCCCACCGCTACGTTCAGTACCAGATCCGCCATCGTGTCGCCTCCTCCTGTTCCCGACGGGACACCCTGATTATGCGCCATTGTAACGGGTTTCCGTGCAGATAGGCTCCAGTGCTGTATGATCCAAGCGCTCAAGTATTGGAAACGTATTGAGTCGGCAGCGGCACAGGAGGTATCAAGACATGGAGAAGATAAGGAACAATTACCCGGACATCGCTCCCGCGGGGTCAACCTTCAGCAGGGGCGTAAGGGTGGGCAACCTTCTGTTCATCGCGGGCTGCACCGCCAGGGGCACGGACGCGCAAGGCGGTTCCATGTCGGAGCAGCTCCGGGTTACCCTGGACCGAATTTCGCGGATTGTCCGAGAAGAGGGCGGCGCCCCATCGGACATCGTAAAGATTACTACCTTCGTCACCAGCATCGCCGCCTGGCGCGAAATCAGGGAGGACCAGGAAGCGCAGTTCGCCGAATGTTTCCAGGGCGACTACCCGGCCAATACGTTGGTGGAGATCACCGCGCTGGCAGAGGATGGGTTGGACGTAGAGATCGAAGCGATCGCTGAACTGGGATAGGCGATTGGGCGGAGCTTGCAATCACCCGAGGGCCCAGGGGCGGGATTTGGCCATGCCCCGGACACCGGCGGGCGTGGTGATTGGCGCCAGGCAACGGTCGCCCATGCAGACGTACAGCGCGGCATCCTTTCCCAGCGGAAAGCCCAATCCGTTGATTCGCTCTGCGTCCCGCACTGAATCGAGGGGCTGCACAACACGGTGCGGCGCGTAGATTCGCAAAGCTGCCTGGTGCAGCCGCCGGTAAGCTGGGCTGGAAGAATCGCCCACCAGTACCATGCTTACCGGCCCCTGGATAATCATGTCCTTCGCCCGCCCCCAGGCTGCGCCGGCCGGCAAGAACAGCGCCTCCTCATCCTCCTCCATCCGACGCGAGGCATGGGATCCCAGGTAACTCTTGCCGGGCACTACAGAGTCGAAAACGTCCAGCGCGGCGGCGGCCCGTTGCGTGTATTCATCCTCGCCGGTCAGCGCGCCCAGAGTCAGCAGACCTTCGGCCCAGTAGCCATTGTCCAGAGCCGGCTGTTCCCGGGGGAGCAACGCGGCCTCAAAAGATCGCGGAGCTGCGGTGTCGTAGCAGCCGCCGTCACGTGCGCCAAATCGCCGCTGGACGGTCTCGCAAACCTCAACTGCCCGCGCCAGGCATTCCGCACGGCCCGTGGACTGGTACCGGACCAACCATGCCCGCAGGAAATTCACCTGATCGGACAGGATAAGCGTTCCGTTTCCTGGTTCGCCCACACGATGGGACAACCCGCGTTCCGGCGTCCAACTTCCCGTCCACAGTTTTTCCAGGATGTCGCATCCCAATTGCGAGTAAGCCGGCGCTCCCAACACGTCGCCGGCCGCGATCAGGGCGTGCGCGACCAGCGCGTTCCAGCCCGCGTAGAAAGTGTGGTCCACAGGTGGCGGCGTGGCCGCGTCCCGGTCTTTCCAGGATCCTTGGTAGAAAGGTTCATCCGCGTCCTGGCTGGCGAAAAACAACCCCTCATCGGAGCTGAACAGCGTGGTGAGCAAGTAATCCAGTGTTCCCTGCGCCGCAACTTTGTAGCCCGCTTTCCGCGTGATCTGAAATGCCTCGAGGTAGGCCATTGCCAGGTTGGCGTTGCTCACCAGCATCTTCTCGTAGTGCGGCACCTTCCAGTCCCGGCTCACCGAGTAGCGGAAAAAACCCTGATCCTTGCGGTCATAGATGCCGTGCCACATTCCCTGGAGGGTGTTCTCGACCATACTCAGCGCGGCCCGGTCTCCGCTGAGTTCATATCGGGCGGTCAGGAACCTGAGAGCCTCCCACGGGGGCTGCTTCGGTTCCAGCCCAAACCCGCCGAATTCCTCATCATAGAGTTCAGTCAACCGGGAGAACACCGCATCAACCGAGGCATTAGCAGATCTGCCTCGGGACGAAGCCGGAGAGCCATCCGCGCCGTCTGCACCCGGTACGATTCCACCGCTGGAGACCTGCTCCAGCAGGGCGACCATTTCATCCGGGGGCGTGTACGGCCTCCCGGTCAGGAACTGGCCGGTTCCGGTCAGGAACGCCACCGACGGGAAGCCACCCTGGTTGTATCTCAGCGATATATCGGGCCGCTGGTCAACATCCACACGTACCGGGATGAATCGGGACTGCACCAGCTCAATGACCCGCTCATCCGAATACGCAGTCTCGTCCATCACATGACACCAGTGGCACCAGGTTGCCCCGAGAGTCAGCAGAACCGGTTTTTCCTCGGATCTGGCGTCCGCAAAGGCGGACTCGTTCCACTCCCGCCAAGGGATTGAGTTGGCGTGTTGGGATTCGGTCATGGGTCTGGGCTACCAGGATTTGAGCACTGGCAGAACTTCTTTGGCAAAAAGCTTGAGGCCGCGCTCAGCTATGTCAAACGGTACACCGCCAAACCGGAACGCCACATTCAGCTCGAAGTCGCCCAGGGTCTCCTTGCGTTCCTCCAACCCACGCAAAATCTTGTCCGGCGTGCCCCAGCTGGCCGCCTTCATAAAGCCCTCTACTGCCCCCTCAAGGCCGGCCGACCGCGCAATCTCCGCCTTCTGTTGGTAGGCGTCATAGCCCTGTACCGTCCTGAAATGGTCGCCCAGGAACTCGTAGTGGTAGAAATTGCTTTCGACAAACTTTCCCTGGTACTGGCGCGCTTCCGCTTCGCACTGTTCCAGATCAGTGCCGCATACCACAAACTCGCTGAGCATCAACGCCGGTGGTTCCGTGCCGTGAAATTCACGGTGCAGGGCCCTCCCGCGTTCAATCCCCGGCATTCGCATTTCCCACGGGCGATCCGCGAACATGATGATGTGCGCCCCCAGTCTGGCCGCCGACAGGACCGACTCGTCGCTGGCGGCCACCGCGTAGATGCGCCCGTCGAATGAATGTTGCGGACGTGGCCGTATCTCCGTCCGCGGCTGCCGGTAATACTTTCCGTCGCCCTCAATGAAGCCCGTTTTGAGGGCCTCGACAATCATGGGCGCCGCTTCGTCGAATCGGTCCCGAGACTCGTCCATGCTGACGCCAAACGTGTCGAACTCGCGTCGCGCCAGTCCCCGGCCGAACCCAAGGCGCAGGCGCCCGTTGCTCAACAGGTCCAGCACGGCAGCGTTCTCCGCCACCCGCAACGGATTGTGCCACGGCAGTATGACAGCCGCCGTGCCCACGTCGATGTCGGGATGCTTGGCCGCGATGTGAGTCATCAGTTGCAGGTTGTCGGGCACGAAGGAATAGTCGTTGAAATGGTGCTCGGCAGACCAGAGGCAATCGAACCCCGAGTCGGCGGCGATTTCAGCGAGGCGCAGTTCTTCCTCCCACATCTGGCCGTCCGACCCGGTTTCCCAGCCGTAGCTGGAGAAGATCATCATCATTCCGACATCCATTCAAATACTCCTTTGAGAGACGCCCTTCACCCAAACGCTCGCCCACGAGGGTAGATGGAACTCTTAGAAGCTGGGCTTGGAGGCATAAGGGGTTAGCTGGAGCTCGTGGGTCCAGCAGGACTTGTCCTGCGTGTGCAGGTAGTAGAAAGCATCGGCAATAGCCATCGGGTTGATGATCAATTCGGGATGCTGCTGCGCGCGCGGCATGGCGCGAGTGCCGGGGGAATCGATGGTCCCGTCAATCACGACGTTGGCGACGTGGATCCCGTGCTCCGAATATTCCTCCGTCAGCGCCTGCGCCAGCGTCCGCATCATCACGCGAGGATAGTAGAGTGATTGACCGGTGTACCGCTTCCGGCCCCGCAATCCGGCTGCGTTGTTGGAAAACAGGATGCTCCCTTCGCCGCGCTCACGCATGGCCGGCAGTACCTCCTGCACCACCAGGAACGGCCCGCTGCTGGAGATGTGCTGCGCGGTTTCAAACATCTCGTAAGGCATGTGCTCCAGCAGTTCCATCTCGGGCGGAAGGTCGCGCCCCTCCAGGTATCCGGCGTTATAGACCAGCACGTTCGGGTCGCCGGCCTCTTCCCGTATCCGGGCGAAAGCGTCGGATATGGAATCACGGTGAGCCAGATCCAACTCCACGATTGCGCTGTCGCCGCCCTGCTCGCGGATGGCGGCGTTCAACGGCTCTGCGTTGGCGGTGCTGCGCGTGGTCAGCACCGTGTAGAACCCTTCCTGGGCAAACTTCTGTGAGATGGCGCCGCCCACGCCCCAGCGAACCCCAACGGGTAGGTCGCTGTCGTCGATGTCCCCGCCGTGGACCAGGTGAGTGTTGCGTCCGTC
Organism: Dehalococcoidia bacterium; assembly: GCA_965207025.1. Taxonomy (GTDB): domain Bacteria; phylum Chloroflexota; class Dehalococcoidia; order Lucifugimonadales; family UBA3495; genus Bin87. The sequence continues at coordinate 1,960,871 of OZ242258.1, forward strand.
TGCCTGCCATTTTGAAGTCGCCCCGATCACGACGGCGACGGGTTTTCCGTTTGTGTTCATCTTGCAATCCTTTTAGCGATTTCAGGGTACTGTACTACAAACTCCCAGCGGTTGGTAATTCTCTCTCCGCACCTTTGCATCGACACGTCTGCGCTTGACGTTGGGAAGCCGATTCAGGTACATTGCTCCAACCATTGCGTGTTTACGGGACTGGGAGGAACGAATATGACGATATTGCAGGATCGCCCCACCGCCGAGATGGAAGAGGCGGTCCAGAACGGTTTCGATCTTTCCTGGCTCCAGCAGCTGAAGCAGCAGATTCCCGGCGCCGCCGAGGAGCTGGCGAACGACCCAACGCTGGCGGAGCACACGCCGGAGTTGTTGGATGAATCGCCCAACCAGACCCAGCGCACCAGGGGCGCATTGCCCCGCCCCGGCGTTCCCCAGTATTCCGCCTACACCTTCCGCGACAAGAAGGAAGTCTGGGGATTCAACCTGACCAAGCTGTACCAGGAGGCCGTCTCCCGCCAGTGGTCGTCCGCGACCGACATCCCGTGGGACACGCTCCGCCCTCTGCCCGATGACATCGAGGCCGCCCAGTGTCAGCTGGCAACCTTCTTCGCCCAGGTGGAGTTCGTGGCGGCGGACGTGCCGGGACGCTTCATTGCGCAGATGTCTCCCGACTACCATGAAGTGCGCATGTTCCTGCTGACCCAGGTGATGGACGAGTCGCGCCACATGGAAGTTTTCCGCAAGCGGGCCCTGGCCAACGGCGGTGGCCTGATGCGGATGATCGACTCCGTCAGCGACGTCACCGGCGGCAGCACCGACAACGCACGGGAATTCACCGAGATGTCCAGCCGCCTGCACATCGTAGGCGAGGGCAACGTCCTGACCCTGTTCCGCCTCGGCGAGTTGATGGCCTACAACGACGCTGAAAAAGCCATCTACCGCCGCGCGGCCCAGGACGAGGCGCGCCACGTGGCCTTCGGCGTCCTCCACGCTCGCTATATGAACGAATGCACACCGGAACGGCGGGAAGAAATCCACGCCTACCTGGACGAAGCAGAAGACCGGCAAGCTACCGGCAACGGCGGGGAGAATCCGGCAGCCCGCAGCGCCAACCTGACTGCCGACTCGCTGGCGATCCTCCTGGGTGGCGGCGCTGACAAAGCCGATGAGGGCAAGAAGATTCTCGCGGCCATCCGCCAGCGGCAGGTCAAGGAGTACTTCCAGCGTCTGAAGTCCTGCGGATTCGATGACCGCATCGAGAACGGTCGTGTGAACCCGGCGCTGCTGGAGGCGTACAAGGCGGCGTAATCCGATCAGCATCAGCATCAGCAATCCCAATGGCCCGTCGCCTCCGAGTCGGCGGGCCGTTTCGCTACGGTGAGCATCATGACGACTCAAAACGACGGCCAGAACCTCAACGGCGCGAATTCTGGCGCGCCCATGGATGATAGCGACCCCACCGGCCGCTATCGTTCCTCGGCAGCGGAGCGCGTGCAACAGACCGTCGCCGAGGGCGACGGCTCCCCGGAGCCGGTTGAAACCGTGGCAGACGCGCCGCCGGAGGAAGAAATCGTCCAATCGCCAACCGAGCTTTTCCCGTGGATGAAAGACACCCGACAGTGGGGAGTGCGAGCCCCCCTCACTGAGCACGGGTTGACCATCGAATCAATTTTGGTCGGCGTGTACGGCGAGATTCCCGACGAAAGCCGGGAGATGACCCGGATGCCGCGCGGTTCGTACGCGACGCCTGGAATGCCTCGGCTCGATAATTACTCGGTGAACCGCAAGGACGAGTTGTGGTCGGACAACGCGGCGACCCTTTACGAAGAGGCAATACAGCGCCGGTGGAACGCCATGCAGGACATCGCTTGGGACGAACTGCCAGGGTTGCCCGAGGAACTGGAACTGGCGTGGTGCCAGCTCTGCACCGAGTTGGGCCAGCACGCTACAGCGGAGATCGACACCATCGGCCAGTGGCTCCACCGCATGAACTACGCCTACATCGAACCCAAGATGTTCCTCGCCACGCAGGAGTTCGATTCAGCGCGACACTTCGAGGTGATGCGACACCGGGCGTTGTGCAACGGTGGCGCGTTGGGCCTCGAATCGCCGGGGATGATGAACCGTCGCATGGCGGAGACCCGCGCCGGTTGGCCGGAGGTCTCGGTGTCGCTATACATCGCCCGGGGCACCCTGACCATGCTGCTGTATCGCTTCGGCGCGCACTTCGCCACCAACCCGGTTGACCGGCGTATCTTCAGCCTTTGCCTCCAGGACAAGGCGCGCCACATGGCGTATGGGCTGGGTATGTTGAAGCTGACCGTCGCGGTGAAGGGTGTGGATTTTGGTGTCTCCCTGCGCCGGATTCTCGGCTCCATCGAAAAGGACATGGCTGGCGAGATTAAGGATCCGGTGCTGTGGGAAGCGATGGCGATCATCGCCGGCGGGTCGCTGCGCGGCATGTCTGAAGGCAAGGCCGCCGTGGACCGGCTGCGTTCGGACTACATCCGACAGTATCTCGCCAGGTTGCAGTACACGGGAATCGACAAGCAGGAGAGCGCGTTGCATCCGGATTTGACGGCGGTGTTGCAGTGAAACCCACGTGGCCCAGACGAACCACGAAATTGCTTTTGGGCGGGTTTTGAATCCGCCCTTTTTTCGGCTGCGATGGCGTAGAATATCCCGCCGTCATGCTGATTTCGTCCGCCAATCTGCTGCCCGATGACATCGCCGCTTTCATCCGGCTGGCTGTGCTGTGCGTCATTTCTGCCAGCGTGACGATGTGGGTAAGCGGCTGGTTCCAGGCGGTAGCCGCAACGGTGTTCGGCGACCCGGCCCCGCGGGCCCAGGGCCGGCTTTACGGCAACCCGTTGCGCCACGTAGATCCGGTCGGCGTGGCGGTGGCAACGGTGTCCGGTCTCGGTTGGGGTCGTCCGGTTCCTGGCCCACCGGGGCGGCAGGGGCGATGGCCCTCGGTGGCTATCGCGGCCGCGGGCCCGCTGGGGAACCTGAGCGTGGCATTTGTGCTGGCCACGCCGGTGAAGGCTGGGTGGCTGACGTGGGCCATACCGTCTCCGGACAGCCTGACGCTGGTAATGACGGGCGGACTGCGGTCGGGCATTTCCGACGTGGTTGGCCTGCTGATCATCTACAACCTGCTCCACGCCGTGTTCCAATTCTTGCCCCTGTCGCCATTGGCCGGATACCGCGTGCTGGCCGTGTTCCTGCCAGAAGGCGCAGCGGAGACTCACCAGAGATTCCAGCGGTTCGCGCCGATACTGCTGGTGGCATTGATAGCGGCCGACTTTGTGCTGAGGCCGGGAATCCTCTGGTCAACCGTCCTTCCCGCCGCCCACTGGCTTGCCGGATTGGCTACGGGATTCTGAGTCGTTCAGGAGGTTGGCCCGAACCGCTCGGTCCTGATTGCCAACTCGGGTATGCCGACCGCCAGTAAAGCATCTGCGGCGGTTTCCACAAATCCGGTTGGGCCGCAGACGTAGCACAACGGATCAGCGGGAGCAGCGACGCTATGCTCTGCGATTTGAGCCAGCCGGTAAATGCAATCGCGGACCATCTGCGTGTCAACGCGACGGGTGTATCCCGGCCAGCAGTTAGGCTGGGTTCGGGTGAGGGTATAGCGTATGTCTGCGTGTGGGGTGCGCTCAGATAGCTCGTCGAGCCATGGCCGATAGATGATGTCATGCAGTGAGCGGCCAGAGTACAGGAGCAGGGCCGGCAAATGCGGCGCGGCAGTTTCACGGTGGGCCAGCATCGAACGCAGTGGCACGATGCCGGAGCCGCCGGCAATGAGGAGCAAGGGACCGCCCATCTCCGGCGCCCATGTGAAGGGGCCGCCTATGGGGCCGCGAACCTCCAACTCGTCGCCAGGTTGTACTACCTCGTGGAAATATGGCGACACTTCGCCGTCGGGGATCAGCTCCACCGTGAGGTTGATGGTTCCAGCCGCATCCGACGGAGCCGAGGCGATGGAGTAAGATCGCTGTGCCTGGTAGCCGTCTGGCGCAGTCAGGCGCACGTCATAGTGCTGGCCGGCGCGGAAAGGGCGCGGCTCGCTGAGCCGCAAGGTGAAAGTCCGCGCCCGGTAGGTCTCGACGGCGACGCACTCGATGATTGCGGATTGCCAGCCTGTGGGCGTAGGGGCGGGTTTGAAACCCGCCCCTGACTGGTTCGCATCAATGGGCATCTAGTCGCCCCAGTAGCGCTGTTCTTTCCACGGGTCGCCGTACATGTGATAGCCGTACTGTTCCCAGAACCCCGGCTGGTCCTGCGGCATAAACCGAATGCCGCGCAGCCACTTGGCGGACTTCCAGAAGTACAGATGCGGAACGACCAAGCGGGCCGGGCCACCGTGCTCCGGGGCGATAGGCTGCCCGTCAAACTCGAATGCGACCATGCCCCGGCCTTCGATCACGTCCCATGTAGGCAGGTTGGTGGTATAGCCGCCATAGGAGAAAGCCATGAGGTAGGGTGGAATGTCGCTGACGCCGGCTGCCGTGAGCAGGTCGTCGATGGTCACACCCTTCCACGTCGTGTCCAGCTTGCTCCACTTGGTAACGCAATGGATGTCGGTGAATATTTCAGTCTCCGGCAGGCTGCGGAACTGCTCCCAATTCCACTCACCCAGGGGTTCGCCATCAACGCCGACAAGGGTAAATGTCCATTGGTCCAGCGGGACCCGCTGGGTCGGGCCTGCCGTCAGTACCGGGAATCCGCGTTCCAGGTACTGGCCGGGCGGTATGGGACGTGGAGGCGTTTCGCGGCGCCGACCAAAGAACCCTCGTGTGACCATTATTGTTTCGCTCCTGAAGCGTAGGCTGCCGTAAGGCGTTCGGACGGTATCGAAATTACCGAAATAGGTAGCGAGTGTCAAACCGGAACGCTGTGATATGCTGAGCGTAATCCACGGGAGGGTAACGAAATGGCGCGAGTCCCATACGTGGCTCGAGAAGAGCTTGATGCCGAAGGGCAAACAATATACGACCGCATCCGCGAGGACCGGGGCGCAGCGGAGGTGGGCCTGCAATTCCGGGCGTTGCTGCACAGTCCGCAGGCGGCAGGTTACCTGACGTCGATGGGCGCCACACTGCGGTTCCAGTCGGCGATGCCTGAAGATCTGAAAGAATTGGCGATTATCCTGGTGGCTAGGGAGTGGGATTCTGGCATAGAGTGGACGGGGCACGCGGTAGCGGCGGCCCGCGCCGGGATCTCCGACGAAGCAATCGAGGGAATACGAACGGGAAACGCCCCCGGTTGCCTCAACGGCCAACAGGCAGACATCGCCCGGTTTGTCCAGCAGATGATCCGGGAGAAGGACGTTTCGGACCAGGATTTTGAAGCGGTGCGAACGTTCCTGGGCGACCGCGGCGTGGTTGACCTGACGATGACGGTCTCCTACTACACCGCGTTGGCCCTCGCGCAAATCGCCCTGCGCCCTGAGATGGGCGGGGATCGCGTTTCGACACTTTAGCGCACGGAATGATATTTCCGCCGCGGCAATTGCACCAATGCCGCGATGCCCCTGCAACGACGGTTGCGTTGCCGGCATTGCGACACGGTTTCCCAATAACGGAACGGTTTACGGATATGGAAAGCCAGGTTGAGGATAGACTACTGGGCAAGCTGGCGGGACTGCTCGAATGGCAGGGTCTGGGCACCGCGGCGTTAACGCCTCGTCCGCGCGGCGGACGGTTGCATGGCGAGGATGCGCGGGAAGTCGCGTCGTTGCTGGAGCAACTGGCGGAAGTGGACGCGGGGCTGCCGGCGGGACGGAGGCCGCGCAGCCTTATATTCGGCAACGGATGCTTCGCCATAGGGAAGTATGCCGAAGCGTTGGCAGTGTACGAAGTGCTGGCGGAGGAACGTCCTGGTGACTTCGCCGCGCATTTCAACCTCGGCGTAACGTTGCTCAGGCAGCGTCAGCCGGATCAAGCGATCCGCGCTCTCACCAGGGCGCTGGAGCTGGACACCTTTTCGGCTTCCGCCTACTACCAGCGGGGCAACGCTCGGGACGATATGGGCGACGGCGTAGGGGCTTTGGAAGACTACGCAACAGCCATCGGTTTGAATCCGGACTACCTCCAGGCCCATTACAACCGCGGAATCGTGCTGAATAACCTGGGGAGATATACAGAGGCGATTGAGGCTTTTGACGACGTGATCGCGCTCCGGCCCGACATATCCAACGCCTATCTCAACCGTGGCGTGGCGCGCGACGAATCGGGGAATGTGGACGCGGCCATCGCCGATTATGACTCGGCCCTGCGATGCAATCCGGATAATGCCGACGCGCGTTTCAACCGGGCACGAGTCCGTTACCGGCTGGCCAGATACCGTGAAGCGGTGGAGGACTACACGGCGGCCATCGGTCTGCGCCCAAAGGACGTTGAAGCTATCAACAACCGAGGGTTAGCCTACGATGCGTTGGGACAGTACCAGGAGGCTATCGCCGACTACAACCTGGCCCTGAAACTGCAACCGGATTTTGCGGAAGTGCTGAGCAACCGCGGCGCTGCACTGGAGAGCCTGGGCGACGTTGACGCGGCTTTGGTGGACTACCTGGAGGCTCAGAAGGCGTTGCCCGAGTTCGCCGCAGCATATTACAACGCGGCCAGATTGTACGCGGACCGCGGGGACATCACCGGGTGCGCGGCGCAGCTGGCAGAGGCGGTGCGCCTCCAGCCGGGGCTGTATGCGGAAGCGGAGTCGGACGAGACCTTGGGCTGGGTGTTGGACCTGTCGCGGATGCGGGACGAACGGCGTGAGGGATAGAGAACTAAACGAGAATCAGTTTTCTGAAACGGGTAATGATTGGGGCGAACAGATGCCTAGTCGCCCAGGCGGGACTGTTGGTTAGCCTCGGTCTCGTCGTCCTGAGGAATAACCTGTCGGAGAATGGCATCCTCGCTGAGGCCCGCCGCCTCACTGTGAACTTCGGGCGTATCGGCGATAAGCAGATCCGGGTCTATGGCCGCAGGGACCTTTTCGGGCCGGTGGTCGGCGTGGGTTAGGATGTTATGGGTGATGACCACCAGCGCCAGCGCGGTGAGACCAAGCATCACTTCCAGACCGCGATGGTGGATTATTTGGTTGACCGCCAGCATTATGCCGTAGCCCAGGAAAATTCCAATGGATGAGCGGAAAACCGACCTCCGAAACAACAGGACGCAAACGATTCCGACCACGATTCCGATCAACACGAACCAATTCAGGTAGGCCAACGACACGCCCACCAATACGACCATCCCGTCGCCGCCCTTGAATCCGGTAAAGATACTTTTCCAGTGGCCCGCGATGGCGGCGGCGCCGGCCACCAGCCCGAGGAGCTCGTGCTGCCCGAACATCCAGGCTACGTAAACGGTAGCAGCGCCTTTCAGAACGTCACAGGCGAACACCATCATGCCGCGACGACGCCCAACGTGCCAGAATACGTTGGCGGTGCCGGCCCGCCTGCTGCCCGTGGCGAAGATGTCCACACCCTTCAAGCGGGCTACCAGGTAAGCGAAGGGGATGCTGCCCAAAAGATAGCCGACTAACGCCGCAGCCAGGATGCTGGTGACCAAAGGAGCGAAATCGGCGACGAACATGGAGTTATCATCACTTGGTGGGAATTTTTTGAAAAATCACGAATGATGATAGCACAGCCCGTGAGGAAACAAAGAACAGCGCCGTCGGGCAATCTGGACCCTTACCACGTCGCAAATCGCCGAGCGTACCGTTGTCGCGAACCTGCCGAAAAACGCGATCAGGGCGGCAGGTGGGCAACGTACAGCCAGTAACCGATTTCGCCGCGCCGTACCAGCGCCTCCACACGTTCCAGCAGGCCGGGGCTGATGTCGGCCAGGTCGGCGGCCAAAGGGGGAGTGGACGGCCCCAGGTTGCTCCACATCGCCAACTTGCCGCGCAGCTCAGCCAGCAGGGATAGCACTTCATCGGACAAGTCCGCACGTTCGGTTACCAGGAAACCACCCGATTCCAGGAGGTCTGGGTAGCCGCCGGCGGACAGGGCGTCGGTAAGGCACAACATCATGCCCACCGTGCCGTCCAGTTCCCGCGGGAGGCTGCCGGGTTCGACGGTCACGTCGGAGAGGCCGATGACGCCGCCGGGCCGGAGCAGGCGGCGCGCTTCTGCGATGGCGGCGGATTTATCGGCGAACAGGCTGGTGGCGCATTCGATGATGACGGCGTCGAAAGCGCCGGTGCAGAACGGCGGCGACTCGGCGTCGCCACGGACAAAGCCCACGTTGGACGGTACGGGTTCGCTGAGAGAGCGTTGGCGGGAAGCCGCCGCAGCCTCCGCGCCTAACTCCAGGCCGGTGACGCGGCATTTGAACACGCGGGATATTGCGGTGGCGCTGGTCCCCAGGCCGCAGGCGAGGTCGAGAACGCGCCACCCCGGTTGCAACCCCATGGCGCGGCCTAGTCGGTTGGTGGCGCGGAGGCCGCCCGGGTGAAGACTGTCGCCCAGGATGAGCCGCGCGAGTTCCGAGGAGTGCAGGTCGGCGCAGCAGATTTTGGCGGAGTAGGTCTGAGGCATGGCAATCGCACGCTCACCCTCGCCCGTTCCAATCAAGTAATTGGGAACGCAGTCGATGGTGCCCCTGCTGCTGGACCAGCTCCTCGCGTATCTGTTCTCGATAACCGACTGAGTTGTAGGCGCAGAACGGAATGGCGCGCCCGTCTGGGGTAAGGATGCCTACGCAACACTTCATCACCTGTTTGACGTTGAACGTCCAGGCATCGAGGAAATCCTTGATGGCGATCTGGAAAATATGGTCCTTGAGATGGTTGATCTCGTAGGGCAGATCCAGACCGGGGCCGCAGGCGCACTCGAACCGGCCGGCGGTTTGCTCGGTCCCGGCCACGGCGGAGGCGGACCACAATCCTTCCAAAGCGACTTGAATGTCGCCAGCGTTGGGCGGTTTGGGCAGGGCGCGGTTGGTGATGTAGTCCAGGTATTGGTCGATGTCCAGGATGCGCGGCAGCGGCGTAACGTTATCTCCGTCCACGAACAGGTAGGAATTGACCTGGCAGGTTGGGAAGCAGCAGGGTACCGGTACAAAGTCCTCAAGGACAAAGCGGCCGTCGGTCTGTTCAACAATTCCGTGGATGATGTCCGGAACGGTGACGCGAGTCATGGGGTCGAATTCGATATGCCGACCCACGTGAGTAACGGGTTGGAAGACCACGCCACGGACGGCGGGATGTTTCAGTCCAAACTCCAGGATGGGGCCAACCTCATCCGTGTTGACGCTGCGCTCGATGGCGGCGACCAGTACGGCGGTCATACCCGCTCCGGCGAGACGGTCAAGGGCGCACATCTTGGTATCCAGAAGGGGCTCGCCTCGGATGGTGAGATAGGTATCCTCGCGCAACCCGTCGAACTGGAAATAAACCACCGGATCCAAGGCAGCCATCTGGGCCAGAAATCGGTCGTCGTGAGCGAGCCGGATACCATTGGTGTTGATCATCACCTGGCGGATGCCGCGGTCCTTGGCGGCCTGTATCATCTCCGGCAACTGCGGGTGGATGGTGGGTTCGCCGCCACTGAACTGGACAACCTCGGGGTCCCCCTCGATTTCGACCAACCGGTCCAGCATGGAATCAACCTGTTCCAGGGTGAGGTTGTAACCGATTCCGGCATCCGCAAAGCAGATCGGGCAGTCCAGGTTGCAGGCAGTGTTGATCTCAATGAGGGCCAGGCAGATGTGCTGCTTGTGTTCCGGGCAGAGACCGCAATCCAACGGGCAACCGTTGTTGACCTCGGTGCTGAAGTCCAGGGGAATGGTGCCCGGCTTATTGAATCTGGCACTACCGACGTACATCTCGGCGTCGGAGCTGATGATGCCCTCGAACCAGCCGTGTTCAGGGCACCGTTTCCGCATGTAAACCTTGTTGTCGCGGATGATGACCTGAGCGTCGATGACCGCCTTGCACTCGGGGCAAATGGAGCGGGTGAGCTCGTGGAAGATGAAGTCGGCGTCCTGCTTGGTATGGTTAGTGGTGGCCAATGGGAGACACTCCTTGTATTGCGTATGGCAGTCTTTTACACATGATACGGACGGCCTCAGGATTGTCGTCTATCAGCGTGAATTCTCTCCCATCACGGTGCGCCGCCTCCCCAAGCGTCCCGCTGCCGGCGAAGAAGTCGAGCACGCGGTCGCCGGGGTTGGAATGTACGCGGACGATGCGGCTGATGATGTGCAGCGGTTTCTGGGTGGCGTAGCCGGTTTTCTCCTTTCCCGTCACGATGGTGCGCCACCAGACGTCCGTTGGAGTTTTGCCCCGGGCGGCCTTCTCCGGTCCTACCAGACCCGGCGCCAGGTAGGGGATGCGGTCAATGGCGTCGTAGTTGAAGGTATAGTTATTGGGATCCTTGGCATACCACAGGATGTTGTCGTGCTTGGCAGGCCAACGGGTTTTGGGGCGACCGCCGTAATCGTAGGCCCAGATGATCTCGTTGATGAAGGACTCGCGGCCAAAGATTTCGTCCAGCATCACCTTACAATAGTGGACCTCGCGGTAGTCGATATGGAAGAACAGGCTGCCCTCGTCATCCAGAAGGCGGTGAGCTTCCCTCATTCGAGGACGCAGGAATTCGATGTAGTCGTCGAACTGGTCAGCGTATTCGCTGTTGCCGACGACCTCGGTGCGGTAGCGCCGGCCCTTGAATCCGGTGCGGTCGCCGTCGGAGTCGGGCATTACCTTGATGCGGGTGCGGGACTGGGACTTGCCGGTGTTAAAGGGCGGGTCAACGTAAATCAGTTGGAACGCGCCATCTGGAAAGTTGGGCAGGACATCGAGATTGTCGCCAAGTATAATTTCGCCCATCGTGCGCCTCCGGCAGTGGGGGCCATTATACAGGTGACTGAAATGACACAAGACAATCATTCCAACGGGGCGTTGCACGGCGTCAAAGTGCTGGACCTGACGCAGATCATGGCCGGGCCAATGTGCACCATGCTGCTGGCGGACATGGGCGCAGACGTTATCAAGATCGAGCGGCCAGGAACCGGAGATGACACCCGACGCATGGGTTCGCGCCTGACCAGCGATATCTCCGGCGGATTCCTGGCGCTCAACCGCAACAAGCGCAGCATCGCGCTGGACCTGCGGTCTGACGACGGCAAGGCGGTTTTCAGGCGAATAGCCGAGACCGCGGACATCGTAGTGGAAAATTTCCGGCCCGGGGTTATGGATCGGCTGGGTTTGGGCTACGAGACCCTGGCTGAGATAAACCCCAGGCTCGTGTTTGCGAGCATATCGGGGTTCGGCGGCACCGGTCCGTATCGCAACCGGGGCGGGTTCGACCTGGTTGCGCAGGGCATGAGCGGGCTGATGTCGGTGACGGGGTTCCCCGGCGGCCCCCCCGCCAAGGTAGGCGTACCAATCACCGACATCGGAGCCGGGAGCTTCACCGCGTTTGGCATATTGGCGGCGTACATCCACGCGCAGCGCACCGGCCAGGGTCAGCAGGTGGACGGTTCGCTGATGGAGGCGGGCATAGCGTACACGGTATGGGAGTCATCGGAGTACTTTGCGACCGGAGAAATCCCCGGCCCCCTGGGGTCGGCCCACCGGGTCAACGCGCCGTACCAGGCGCTGCGCACCAGCGACGGATACATCAACATCGGAGCAGCGTCCCAACCGACGTGGGAGCAGTTCTGCCGGGCCGTCGGCAAGGAAGAGCTGATCGAAGACGCAAGGTATAAAGAGCCCAATGACCGTAAAGCGCGCGAGGCAGAACTGGCGGAGCTATTGGAAGGCATCCTGGCAGAACACACGACAGCCCATTGGATGGAGCAACTGGAAGCGGCCGGCGTGGTCGCCGGCCCGATCTACGACATGGAGCAGGTGTACTCCGACGAACAGGTATTGGCGCGGGAAATGCTGGTGGAACTGGAGGACGAGGAACTGGGCCAGGTCAAAAACATCGGGGTGCCGGTGAAACTATCGGAAACGCCGGGTAGCATTCGCCGCCGGGGACCGGCCCTGGGCGAGCATAGTCGGGAGGTGCTGCTGGAGCACGGCTACACGGAGACACAAGTGGAGGAGTTAATAGCGGCGGGAGCGCTTGGTTAGGGAGCAGGCCGGTAATGACCGGATTGACAACGATTTCGTGGTTGCATATCATGGGGAACCCCAGCCGAGGTAGCTCAGCCTGGTAGAGCACGGCACTGAAAATGCCGGTGTCGGTGGTTCGAATCCGCCCCTCGGCACCATATTTTCGATAACAGGGCGGTTCATGTTTGTATCCAGTATCAACAAGCGGTGAACCGCCCTCTTTTGCGCCCCGACGTGGGACAATTGTGGGACAAACTCACACTAACCCACCGGACCGGACACGTCTTTACGGCATCAAACCGCACATAGAGACCGACGATCTGACTGCCTATTTTCGCGAACCGCTTCCAGCCACACGGAACCAACCGGGTTAACTCTGTCCCACGCAGGGTCGAATGTGGCCCCTTCAGCCGGCGGCGTCGCCCTCGCCGTTCGCGTGACGGGTTTGAGGGCGACCAACGCAGTGAGGTTTGACCTCCGATCCCCCGCAAAGCGGCTACTCAGCCATCGTGCGATCCCTGTTGGCTTCGGCGTGGTTGCCTAAACCGAAGCCGAGGTGAAACCCACATCCCATAACAGCGGTGGGTCGAGCCCTGGAGCGGGATGCCCACACCATCGGCCAGTGGGCCCGGGCATTCGCCGTGGGCGGACCCAAGGCGCTGATTTTTGAACAGAGTGGCGGTTCCCCCCGCGTTGGACGTGGAGCAACGAGTCGAGTTGAAGTCGGCGGTGCAACAGTTGCCGTTACGGGCGGGCATCGAGTTATCCAACTGGACCCTTCGGCAGGCTCAGGAGGAAGGCGGTGCGGCAATTTGTGGAGGATGGCTTCGGGCTGGCGTTGAGCCGGAGCAGTTGTCTGAACTACCTCCATCGGTTGGGGTTTGTGCTGAAGCGTCCCAAGAAGCGGTTGCTCAAGGCGGACCCAATACGGCGGGAAGCTTTCGTGGGAGAGTATGCGGAGTTGCAGGCTACGGCGGCACGCACGGCCACCAAGATATTCTTCGCCGACGAAGCGCACTTTCAGGCCGATGCGGACCTACGGGGCAAGTGGGCGCTGAAGGGAGAGCCAGCGTTGGTGAGCTCCAGCAGCCTGCGCCGGGGCGAGAAAGTCAGCTACTACTCGCCGGTGTGTCTAGAAACCGGCGAGGTGGAGGTGATGGAACTGGAGGGCAACAGCAATGCCACCACCTCGGCTGCCTTCCTGAAACAACTGCGGGGTCAACACCCCGAACCGCTGATGGTGATTTGGGACAATTCGCCGGCTCATCGGGGCGATGCTATCAGGGCTTATCTCACAACACCCAACCTGAACCTGCGCCTGGTGAACTTACCCAGCTACAGTCCGGACTTCAACGCTGACGAGGCTATTTGGGGCTGGGTGCGCCAGGAAGCAACGGCTAACCTGTGCCTGGGAACCCGTGCAGCAGTCCGGGAGAAAGTGGGCGCCTTTTTCACCGATCTGACCCAGCGACGCGAAGAAGTCAAACGCCGCTGCCGAACCGCGCTGCAAGCAAAAGCCGATGAACTAATTGGCCCCACCCACACCAACCCTCTCCGTCACCCAAATGTAGATCTCACCTTGGCTTCGATTTAGTACGCCAGCGCCGCGGTGGTTTCACCATGGGCTCCCGACCGACAGAATCATACTCATCACGCCACCGATCGGGCAGCTTGGCCAGGAACCGCTCCAGGCTCTCGCCTCGCGGGGTGGGCCTGAGTTCAGAGGATACGATTACCGCCAGCGCTGACTGCGCCTCCCTGATGTTGTGCAGCAACGCCACTGGATCCAAGGCCGCCCGGTGTTCGGCGAGCGTCAGCTTCGCCTCGGTGCCGACCGCCTCGTGCCGGATCACCGCGCCGTTCTTCTGCTCCACCCAGGCCTGGTCGTTCTTGCGGTACGCCCGGGACCGGGTGAACTCGATGCTCCGTTCGGCGCAGTACTGGGTGAGCGTGTCGTTGATGAACACGGTGTCGTTGTCGGAGTCGATGCCGAGTACGGGAAAGGGCAGCTGTCTGGCGATGGCTTCCAGTCCCGCCGCCACCAGGTTCTGCTCCCGAGTCAGCGGGGATACCACCTCGGTCCAGCCGGTGTACACGTCGGCGGCCACCAGGCTGTGGACGAAGGACCCCCACATGCTGCCGCCGCAGTGGGCTACCAGGTCGATCTCCAGGAAACCCGGCAGCGGGCGGTTCCAGTCGGCGAAGGTGCGCAGTTGCTGCTCCCCGCGGGCTGGGCCAACAGTCTGATGCAATGCTTGCGGCGGTGGTCGGTTACGGCGATGAACTCATCCAGGATTTACTCTTGTCTTTCCGAGACGACTCGCGATAACGGTCCCGTATTGACGCCAGCAACTCACGCTTCGCCATCTTGCTCATGCCTCCTGCCACACGAACGCCTCCCGAATTTTCGGTAGCATTTTATTTGCGGCAACTATTTTTCAAAAGTAACCTTTTTATTGAGGCAATGCGCTTATTTTCGTTAATCACACGGCACGTACTGGCAACACCCGGACACCAAGCCCATCACCGATTCCTATTGATTTTCAAGACAGTTGCTTCACAACGCAGGAGTGTCAGTGGAGGTCAAAAATGTGGCCTAACCGGAAAGACGAATTTCGTCACTAATACCAGCAGTATCTCCGCAGACCAGCGTATTTTTTTGCTTTACAAATGGTTTTAGCACAATAAGGTGTTGACAAGCCTTCTTTCGTAACGTATAGATATTAATTATCCCGATTAGGGAGGGTCAGAAATGCGACACCTTGGATTCGTTGGGCCACTATACCGATACCCCCTCATCCTCCTTGCCCTGTCCATCATAGCCTGCGGCGGCACCGCGTCTCCAGCGGAAGACACCGCCGCCAGCTCCTCTCCGGCAGCCCAACCTGCTGCTGCGACGGCTCCCCCAGCTGCCATGACCGAACCGACCTCCGCACCCCAGGCCCAGCCTGCGGCGACGCCTGAGCCTGAAACGGTGGGTAAGTCCGGCGGTGTCGTGCCGATGCAAAAACATGCTGCTCCCAGGCGCATTGATCCCCATCCGTCCGGCTCCGGTATCGACATGTCCGAGGCCACCCTCCTCTATAACGGGCTGGTCAAATATAACGACATCGGAGACGTAAAAGAGATTGTCGGCGACCTCGCCACGCACTGGGACGTCAGCGACGACGGTTTGACTTACACCTTCTTCATTCCGGAGGGCGTACAGTGGACCGATGGTGCGCCGCTGACCGCAGAGGACGTAGTCTTCAGCTTGGATCGTATGGTCCAGGAGGGAGAGAGCCGGCCCAGGGCTGGCGCCCTCCGCACGTATTACACTGGCTCCGAGGCCATCGATCCGCAGTCCATTGCTGTAAACCTGAAGTTTCCGGCCGCCGCTTTCCTGCCAGCCTTGGGAATTGACTACATGAAGGTCGTCCCCAAGCATGTGGTGGAAGCGGGGACCGAAATCGGTGACGTAGCGCCCCAGATCGGTTCGGGGCCTTACGAGATGGTCAACTACCGGAAGGGTGACTCAATCGAATACAAGAGGAACGAAAACTACTTCAAGGACGGACTCCCTCTTCTGGACGGGATCATCAAGTATGTGATCACCGACAAGGGCCGGACCAAGGCAGGCTTCGAGACAAAGCAGCTATTGATGGCCACGGTAGGGTTTACCGGCATGAACGTCCAGGACTACCTGAGCTTGCAGGAGAGCGCAGGGGACCATCTGAACGTTCACTTCATGAACGACTATCTGGCCATCGGGCTGATGCTCAATACCACGATCCCGCCCTACGACGATCCCAAGGTGAGGAGGGCGCTATTCCTGGCGGTGGACCGCCAGGCGCAGGTTGACGCCTTCGGATTCGGCAAAGGGTCGATCCACGGACCGCTACCGTCCTGGCTCTGGTTCGGAATGCCCGAGGAGGAACTGCTGGAGGTACCTGGCTTCCGCCAGACTGCCGACGGAAAGAAAGATCCGCAGGATATCGAAATGGCGAAGCAACTGCTGGCCGAAGCCGGCTACCCCGACGGGTTTGACGCTACTATCACCGTCCGACAGACCGGGATTTATGCCGACCAGGCCGCGCTTCTCAAAGACCAATTCCGCGAGATCGGCATCAACATCACCACCCGCCCTATGGAGAGCACCGCGGGCATCGCCGCCTTCCTGGCCCTGGACTTTGAAATGGGCATCCAGGGCACCGGGTTCGCCTTCCATGACCCGGACCAGATACTGGCAGGACTGTACCTGCCGCGAGGCGCCCGCAATTACCCGGGCTGGGAGCATCCCAAGATTACCGAGCTCTACGATGATCAGGCCCGCGCCACAGACCAGACCGAGCGCGGGGAGATCATATCCGAGATCGAGCAGATACTGCTCTACGATGACAATCACTGGGTCGGGTTGCTGTGGGACAACTTCGGCTGGCCTGTCAGCAAACAGATCCAGGACTTCTACGTGCCCTCCACGGTGGCTTCCACCGGAATGATGTGGGAGCGCATCTGGCTTGACCAATAGCTGGGGCAGCCGGTCAGCAACGGGAGAACGGGCCTGAGTTGGCCGCCGCCCGGAGCAGACCGAAGGAGAAGTTATGGGACGCTACTTGGCTAAACGCCTATCCTTGTTCATCCCGACCATTATCCTGGTCTCCCTCCTGGTGTTCCTGATTATGAACATCATCCCCGGCGACCCGGCGATGATGATACTGATGGGGGAGCAAGGGGAGCGGGATTTTACCCAAGAACAGATCGACGCGCTTCGTCACAAGCTGGGCACCGACCGGCCCTTGCCGGTGCAGTACGGTTCTTGGGTGTTGAACATGGCCCAGGGCGACTTCGGAACGTCCATGTTCTACGACGAGCCGGTATGGGACGAGTTGAAGGAACGCTTCCCCACGACCCTGGAGCTGGTATTTCTGGCCTTCATCATCAGCTTCGGCCTGGCCCTGCCCTTGGGTGTCCTGTCGGCGGTCAAGCAGGACACTCCAATCGACTACATCGGCCGTCTCTTGAGCATCAGCGGCATCGCTCTGCCCACATTCTGGCTGGGGATCATGGTCGTCATGTTCCTGGTGTGGCTCTTCGACTGGGCCCCGCCGCTGGGCTACGCCAAGCTGTGGGAGGACCCGCTCAAAAACCTCTCCCAGATGATCTTTCCTGCACTGGTCCTGGGCTTCTACAACATGGCTTTCATTGCCCGGGTGACCCGCTCTGCCATGCTGGACGTGATGCGGGAAGACTTTATCCGCACCGCTCGCTCCAAGGGCCTTTGGGAAGTGACGGTCATATCCCGGCACGCCCTCAAGAATGCCTTCGCTCCAGTGCTTACCGTCTCCGGCTGGCAGATCGGGCGGCTTATCGGAGGTACGGTCATCATCGAGAGTATCTTCCTGGTACCAGGCGTGGGCCGCACCTTAATCGACGCCATCTTCCACCGGGACTTCACCATGGTGCAGGCGGTGGTCTTCCTGGTGGCTTTCGGGGTCCTCCTGCTCAACCTGATAATCGACATGGTCTATGCCTGGCTGGATCCGAGGATCCGATACTCTTAGGCGGGTGTTGGAAAAACGATGAGTATTCAAAGAGCCTCGACACCGGTCATGGACCGGGGCATTATCCGGAGGTTGTGGTCTGACTCGTCCCGTGAGCTCTCTGGCTTCGCGAAGAAGAAACCGTTGGGAGCCGTCGGGGGCGTGATCGTGGCCTTGACGGTATTGGCGGCAATATTTGCGCCGGTCATAGCGCCTTCCGACCCATACAAGGTGAACCCCGCCGAGATTTTCGCCTCGCCCAGTGCCAGCGCACTGGTCGGAACGGACCAGGTGGGGCGGGACGTGTTCAGCCGTCTGATTTACGGCGCGCGGATTTCCCTGTTTGTAGGGATTGTCAGCGTCGGCATTGGTGCAACCGTCGGGGCCGTTGTTGGCGTGGTCAGCGCCTACTTCGGTCGCTACACCGACCTGGCGATACAGAGGGTACTGGATGCCCTGATTGCTTTTCCTGGCATCGTGCTTGCGTTGGGCATCATGGCGGCCTTGGGCAAAGCCTCCCTGATCAATGTCATACTCGCCCTCACCATCGTGTTCGCCCCGGGGGCAGCCAGAACCATCCGTTCCCGGGCGCTGACCCTGCAAGAGATGGACTTCGTCCTGGCTGCCCGGGCGGTGGGAGCTTCGGACTGGCGGATCATCTTCCGCCACATCATCCCCAACTGCGTGTCGCTCTACATAGTGTTCTTCAGCATCACCGTGGGCTTTGCCATCGTGGTTGAAGCGTCGCTTAGCTTCCTCGGCGTGGGAACGCCGCCGGAAGTGCCGTCGTGGGGCGGCATGTTGAGCCTGGCAGCAACCAATTACATTGGCATTGCGCCCTTGCTGGCCATACTGCCCGGCATCGCCATCGCGTTGGTCGTGTTCGGCTTCAACCTCCTCGGCGACGCTTTGCGGGATGTGCTGGACCCGAGGCTGAGGGGGACGTAGATGGGATATGCCGCGGTCCACGCTTCCCTGCTATTCCGATGCTGGTGCAATTTGGGTTAAACCCCAACCCACCGAAAGGATTGGGGTGTCGTCGTGCTGAAGGGATGAGAAGGTGCTCCCGGCTTCGAGGACAATAGTTTTTGAAACACAAAACAACCCTGGAGCAGGGAGCACCCAATAAGATGCTACCAACGCAGCAGCCCGACCGCATCAATATCGCCTCGACGATCGCCGCCTGGTGTCCAATACCGGGCTGATCCTGCTGGTCACTTTGGCCCACCATCTGGGACTGGGCGAGTTGGTGGACCACCCATGTTGACCTGGGGGATGCGCCGGGTCGGGCCAATGAGGGAGACAAGCTGCTGACCCTGACGGCGTCGGCCTTGGCTGGTGGCGACTGCATCGACGATGCCGACGCGCTGCGTACTGGCGAAACCGAGCAGGTGCTGGGCTGCATGGTCAAGACGCCGTCCACGCTGGACCTTCCTGCGGAGTACCCGGTGGGGCCACGTGCGCCAACTGGATCGGGTGAGCCGGGAGCTGCTGCCCCGAGCCTGGTCCGCTGGGGAGGAACCGGGGGATGATCCGTTCACCATCGACCTGGACTCCACCGTCTGCGAGGCCTACGGGCTCTCCAAGGAGGGGGCCCAGCGCCACAACTACGCCGGCCAGCGGGGCTATCACCCGTTGTTCGCCATCGCCGCCGGCACCGGAGACGTGCTGATGGCCCGATTGCGCCAAGGCAGAGCCAACACGCGCGGGGCGCCGCCCATTTCCTGCGGGAGACGGTGAGCCGCGTCCGCCACGCCGGAGCCACGGGTCAACTCACCATTCGCGCCGACAGCGGCTTCTACAACCACGACATCGTCGCCGTTTGCCGCAAGATGAGGGTCCGCTACTCCATCACCGTGCGCCAGCAACCCAGCCTGCGCAACCTCATCGCGGCCATCCCCGAGTCAGACTGGGAGCCCATCTCCTACTGGATGGAGGGCGGCGCCGACGTGGCCGAGACTGAATACACGCCCTTCAGCAGCGCGCCCGACGCCGTGCCGGTCCGGCTCATCGTGCGCCGGGTCAAACCCACCCCCGGCTCTCAACTGGCCCGCTGGACGACGCGCATCGGGCTGAGCGAGCCGGTGTCCACCACCAAGACCCTCCGACGACGCTTCTTCTCCCTGGCCGGACGCATCACCCTCAAGGCCCGCCGGATAACCCTGTATCTTCCCCAGGACTGGCCCTGGCAAAACCAGTTCACCATCCGGCCGTTTCTCTTCCCGCCGGTGGGCAACACCTGGGTCAGGACGCCGTCGTGCACTTTCCTCATCGCCCATCGCTGGTCCAATCAGTCTCACTCCACCCCTTCGGTGGATTCGGGCTAACGCAGTATCGTTACCAATGTGTTATCAAGTGGACTTGACAGTAACGGCACCAAAACTTATTATCGCCGCAATCGAGTATAGTCAGGCTACTTCTCGTTGCTGGAATTCTGATGCTGTGCACTGCGGGGTTCTGCGCAACGGCCATGGAATTCCTCCATAGGGCGCTACGGGGGTAATTCCCAGCAGCAACCCCGAGCGCACCAATAGGAAGATTTTCGAGCACAGACAGGACAGGGTTGCGTTGACGGCGGCTCGTCAACCGTCGGTGAATGTCTAGATGTTGGCTCCGCCAACGTCGCAACGCTACTACGCATCGAACCAACCAAGGAGGCATCACATGACAGACGTTGCAATGCTGCTCACTGGATTTTCGGGTCTCATCGTAGCGGTCGGCGCATTGGTCGTGTCGGTCGGGGTTTTGTATCTGGTGGTGAAACTCGGATCTGCTATTGAAAGCATGAGTCGGGACAGAAACGATTAATGATCGTTCTCAGAACCAGTACCAAAACCGACTAAGCCGGTCTGCGTCACAACACGACCGGCCTTTTGACTCAATCCACCGCAGGGATGAGCGCATCGGCGTTGTGGAGGAGTCAGAACGTACTCCCGCCTTCGGGGGTCATGGTTTTTAAAACTGAAAACCAACCCGCAACGAGGAGCACTCAGTAAAAGTCACCGCCGGGGCTCTACGGGCCATATCCACATCGCCTTCACCGGTCCGCTCAGTACGCCGATGCTTTACCCCCCGGCTACCCTTGTTGCATACTGCGCTGCCCTGCGCCCTGATGCTGTTGCTGGCGGCAGGCGCGTTGGGCCTATCGCCGTCGTAGCCGTCCTTCTCAGGACACGAAGGCCATATCCGACCAGCACTACCGCCAGGACACCAGTGTGATAATGGACTGCGGGCATTGGGGCGGTGATAGTTGATCGGGGAGGTGCCCGCGAGGCAGGCGACATCATGCTGACGGAGGGATCATACGAGCCTCGGATCGCGGGGGTCCGTCGGTACCTCGAGGCGAGGTTCGATGGGTCTCCTTCGATGCCATCATGGTGGTCCTGCGAACCGCTCAGTGGGGACGAAGACAGCATTCACGCCTACGTGGTTTATGAGGAGAACGGGGAGACGCTGAATCTGCGCTGACTGAGCGGCATCCGCAACCGGATGCGCCGGGAGCCGCGGCACCTGGCGGCGGACGTCCCATTGACCACCTCGTACATCGACCGGTCGGAACTGCATCCTTTGCTGGACCTGCTCGCGTCACCAGAGGCGTCGGACGAGAACCGGGAGTTGCTGGCACCCGAGATGGACGGCCCGAACAGCCTGGGGACGTGCAACCTTTGTCAGGACATGGTGAACGATCTTGACGTCAGGGGCCGCCTGATTGAGTGCATTGCCGGACAGGGTCTTCCGAAGGTGTCCGGCTTGGACCCGACGGATCGCCAGCAGTCATTGCACCTGTCGGTGCATGATGGCAACAGTCTCTACTGGATGGAGGATAGCGAGGAGCCAGCCCATGGACGTCGTCGTGGCCGACGTGATGCCCGAGGGCGTGGAGGAAAACGACAAGGACTGGCCAGTAACTACCCAGGACCTTGACGACGCCCGCGCTCACCAGAACACCAGCGACACTTCCGACAGCACCACGGGCGGCATCAGCGCCCATGCTTTCATAGATTGCAGTGATGAAGTGCCGAGCCTTGAGAACGTCACCGCCACCAGGGTCAACGGAGGCGACGACTTCAAGGTCGCGTGGGATCATGTGGACGGATGTGTCGACGACATCACCATCGACCGGATGTCTGTCTCGTTGACGATTGAGTTTGACAACGCCGATTCCGGCTTTGGTGCCCGGAAGCTGCTCAAAGGCAACGCGACCGGCCACACTTTCAGCATGGACCCGTGGGATGAGCTGGACCCGGTTGCTGGAACCATCTTTGTGAAGTTGTTCCCCGATGATCGGGAATACGGTGGACAGTCCTACGACCACGCAATCGAGATCGACAAATTCAAGTAGGCATTTGCAACAGGTAAAGCACCGGATCGGGGCGGTGGGCATTCTTGCCGCCCCGATCCGTCGCGGTGGTAAGATTGGCCGCATTTGGCGGCGGCTGCGGTCACCGCCAACAGCGGAGTATCCCGTGCCGCAAGGAGCGTCATGCTGTTCCCCATTTATTTTTTCGTGATATTTGCGGGATTATGGTTCTGGATAATAGGGTTCTGGACGTGCTGCGCGTTGGTGGCGTCGTCTCCCGTTGGGGCTCTGACGTGCTGGATATGGGCACGTCGGAACGGTTTGGACGCCGCCCGGTGCGCCTGGCTTGGCGCATTCTATTGGGCATCCGGGTTTATGCCCTGGTTCCATTTCGGGTTCCAGCTGAATGATCGCCCCGTGCCCCAGATAACCATGAAATCCATCTATGCGGTGCTGTTCCTCGTCTGGCTGGCCGGGCCGGTGATCTTAGGCTTCTTCTGGGCATCGGAAGACCCGTTTGATGGCAAGCGGGCCTGGTTGGTCATTCATGCGATTTTCAATCTGCTGGCGTGGATTGCCGCCCTGTTCTTTTTGATGACCGCAAAGGTGTTGCCCACACGCCGGCAACGCATCCATATCGGCCATGTTGTCCCCTCTATGCTTGGCGCCCTGTCGATGCTGTCCTGGCTGCCGTACGCTCTGTCGACGTGGCGCCCATGAGCATCCATTCCGGCGTTAAAATGTCGCCGTGGCGCACGTCCTCGGTGCGCGTCTTGCTCACAGTATTGGCGGCGTGTCTGCTGACGATGGCCTGCGGTGCGTCCGGGTCGGCCCCGGAATCCGGTGCACAACAGGCCGAGCTCTACCAGGCGGTCAGCGCGGGGTCGAAGTTTACCTGCGGCCTGCGGTTGGACGGGTCGGTGCAGTGCTGGGGGTGGGACGAGGCGAGCGAATCAAAGGGAATGCTCGACGCGCCCCGAAGAGGGAAATTCGTGGCTGTGGTGTCCGGCGACTACGGCAACTGCGCGTTGCGGGATAATGGGCGCCTGAAGTGCTGGGGTCGGGTGGACGGCGGGAGCAAGCCGTTGACCAGATTCTCGACAGTGCGGATGAACGCTTGGGAAGTTTGCGCCATACGGCAGGACGGGAAGCTCCAATGCTGGGGCCGCAATCTGGGCAACGTGGCCGACGTTCCCAACGGCACATTCGTAGATGTAGCGGCAGATAATTTTTACGCATGTGCGATCAGGTCTGACCGGAGGTTGGCGTGCTGGGGGAGTCTGGCATATGAGCCCTGGAACCATACTCCGTTCGGTGAGTTTCAATCCGTGAGCGCCGGGTTCGGAATGTGCGGATTGCGTGTTGGCGGCGAGATCGAATGCTGGAATGACCCGGACAATAAAATGCAGAACCCGCCGCCGGGAGAGTTCGCGTCAATCAGCGTGGGAGCATGGTACGGCTGCGGAGTCCGCCCCGATGGGCGGGTGGAGTGCTGGGGCGAGGACAGTAAACACGGGAAAGCGTCCCCCCCGCCGGGCCTTCGTTTCAGTTCAGTGAGCGCAGGAGACGAACACACGTGCGGCATCACGCTGGGCCATAAGATCGTCTGCTGGGGACTTACGGAATACGGTCCGTGAGGATGTGGTGATCGCGCCCAATCACGACTCCGCACCAGCCGGGGACGGCAATAGAAAGAATCACGGAGCAAACGATGAACTCGCTGGCATTCCTCGCATCGGTCCCCGTCGGTTGGGTGCGCTTAGCGCTGCTGGCGGCGGTCGTCCTCTCCCTCTTGGCCTGCGGGGCGGACGAGCCCAAACCGCCGCCTGAGGAACTCTATCAGGCCGTCAGCGTGGGGTCGGCGTTCACGTGCGGCCTGCGATTGGACGGGTCGGTGCAGTGCTGGGGACAGGACGCCGCCCACGAGGTGAAGGGATTGCTCAATGCGCCAAAGGAGGGGACGTTCGTGGCGGTGACATCCGGATACTACGGCAGCTGCGCGCTCCGGAATGATGGGCGCCTGAAGTGCTGGGGTAGGGTTGACGGTGGCAGCAAGCCGTTCAGCCGGTTTTCGGAGGTTCACCTGGAGGACTTTGATATTTGCGCCATACGCCAGGACGGTCGTCTGAAGTGCTGGGGTCGTGACCTAGGCGGCCTGTCCAAGTTTCCCAACGGGACGTTCGTGGACGTGTCCTCAGGCTGGAATTACGGATGCGCCATTCGCCCCGACGGGACTCTGGCGTGTTGGGGCAACGGCGCAAGCGAGGAATGGGGAACACCCCCCTCCGGCGTTTTTCGATCCGTGAGCGCCGCCGGCATTGGGATGTGCGGGCTGCGTCCGGGCGGCGCACTCGAATGTTGGGCTCCCGCCGGCAAGGAATTGCTGGATCATCCGCCTGGGGAGTTCATGTCAATCAGCGTGGGAGGTATGCACGGGTGTGGCCTTAGATCCGATGGACGAGTGGAGTGCTGGGGCAAAGACAGCAGACACGGGTGGGCGTCGCCGCCGGACCTGCGCTTCCGCGCCGTGCATGCGGGGGACTTTCTCACGTGTGGAATCACGCTGGAATACCGGATCGAATGTTGGGGGAAGATCGAATACGGTCCGTAGGGTGTCGGATAGCGCGATTATCACGATTGCCACGATGGGCAATGGCCAGAAAGTCCGGATCATCGCCATGTGGACGGCGGTCAGCGCTGCGTGTCGTAGTGCCTGGCAATAGGGAGCGTCGCACTGGTCGCAGCGTCCTTCCTCCGGGAGGGGAGGAAATCGTTCAGCGGGGAGGCGCTCCCGGCATGAGACGCATCTTATGGTCAGCATGGTATACCCCTTGCCGAAGCGGAATCGGGAAGAGAGGGCCCAGCTGTTCTAATTTTCCTGCCGGCCCCGTGAAATGAAATGTCGCAGTGCCGTGCTGGATTGAGCTCAATTTCTGTTACAACCCTGACCTCTAGCCAATCCTTGAAACGGCCCCAGCGGCTACTCGAAGCCCATATCGTCAAACTGATGGGGTTCCTGACTTTTCGGCCGGGGCGCTCCCAGCGCGGACTGCGACGAACGCTAGGTTTTTCCTGCGCCTCAGCGTGGGGCTGATCTTGCGTGTCAGGCGAAGATGGTGCGATGTCCTCCGTCCAGTCCTCGTCCAGCCGCCCCCATTGGTGGTGGGCGGGTATTCCGGGTTTGAAGAACGGGTCCCTCTCGACGTAGTAACGCCGTTCCTCCGGGATATGCTCGCCCAGACTGGCCAGCAGCAACACCCAGCCGTAGGCATCTCGGAACGATCTCTTCCCCTCGATGAAACGCCCTGCGTTCTGTATGAGACCTATGGGGCCACGCCAGTCCTGGAGCGACTTCACGTCCGAGCGCACCACGCCAGGCGCGAGGAACTCGCATTGCACCATCCACTCACGGGCGAAATAACTCGTCGCTATTTCAAGCTTTTTACTCCATGCTGGGTCGCCGTCCGCCTGCGGCTTCCGGTATAGATCCAGCACCGCTTGGTGCTGTTCGGGGATGTGCGATTTCGTCATCGGCTCGTCGCACGGGCGGATCGTCTCCGGGCGTCCCTTGCCCATGGCGTAGTCGGCCAGATCTTCAGTCTGGCTCCAGCACCTGAGTGAGAGGAAGCTGTATTTGCGATCCTCGTCGGGCTGCTCGCTTTCGACGCTCGCCTCGTCAGATACCAAGCCCTCGAAATCTTGCTGCGACACCGGCCAGACGGCAACGGTGGCCTCCATGTCGTACCTGCGGGCATGTCTGACAGCGCTTGTTTGCTGTTTCTCGCTTACCTCCCCGTCGTAGATGAAAACGAGCGTGTAGGTGTAGTCGTCTCCGGGCAGAATGCTTGACAATCGCTTCCCGCTGGGAGTGCGACCACGGTGGGCGTTCAGCCCCCTGTAATTGACTAGGTCGTCAATGTCCGTCCGGAGATCAGCAAGATGGTTTGCACGTCTTCCGCGCGCCACCTTTCGTACATCCAAGCTCTCTTCTTGCAGCGATGCAGGATGCAATTTCCACACCGGTGGCACCTTTGAATGATGTAAGACTTCTCCCCGTCGTGCATGTTTTGCTAGGTGTATGCCCAACCCCACTCTTCGCGCGGGAACGACTCGGGCGACGGGACGTCGTTCCGGGGAACAACCGGTGTTTCCTGGTCAGGGTCGGGAGTCCTCTCGGAACTGGGCGTTTCTCCCTCGTGAGTGCCGTCGTCGAAGCCCACTGATCCTTCGTCGCCAGTAAAAACCGTAGGATCGTCGCGTAACCTATCTTTACTGCGAGGATGCCACTGTTTTTCATTTTCGCTGCCGGTTTCCCCGATTTCAGTGCCCCCGAAACAGCCCTCCGGTTCTTTTTCTCTGGTACTCCCCCAAGAGTTCGCGTCATCCTCAGTTTGCTCCGGGGCCCACGGCGTCCTGGCGTCGATCCGGGCCAGCCAATCGTCCATGTCGAGAGGACAGTCGCCGTCCGGGATACCGTCCATGTCCGCAACGGACCAGTGAAATCTATTGGTGAGTTTCTTGGTCGCTTCTTCGCCGGCGTCCCCGGTGTCGGGACACAGAACGATCTCGAGCCCGTTCTGTTCCCGTAGTCCAGGTCGATCGACATTCAGATCCGAGAGCGCGGCCAGCACCACCGGAGTAACTGGCGGCGGTCAATCCATTTGTGCACGCGATGACGGCGTCTTTCTCCCCCTCGGTGACTACCAGGTATTCGCAGATCCTGTCCGTAGGTTTCCAGATTCGCGGCTCCCAGCCGTCACCCTTGATGCCGGGGGTTATCTTCGCGGTCTTGCCGCCTGAGATGTATCGGACGTGCCGCCCAATCAGGCCGTCCGTGGCTCGTCTGAACTGGATGGACGCTCCATGGCCGATGTCGACGTTCAGCAGGTAGAGCTGGGCGTCTTCCAGGTCGAGGACGTCGAAGGATTTGGTCCTGTACTCTGCTTTCGGCTTCTTCTGCTCAGGCTCAGGCTCGTAGACGCGCTTGGCGCCGACAGTGACGTCCCCGTTGTAGACGGCCCGCGTGGCGGTCGCCTTGTCGCACCCGTAGTAGCACTTGACCCCGCCAGAGTTGAGGTTGATTTTCAGCCCACCGTCGCCGATCCCGTCGCCGGGCATATTGCCCCCGCACAGGTGGGGGAGCGCGTACCAACCCCCGCCGGCCCGTCGGACTCCCAGGCTGATCGCCAAGTTGAAGATGTCGTGTGTTGAGGAGCTTCTTCTTGCCGCACACACGAAATCTCTTCATTCGGTGTGCGGCCGGCTGGCCGCCGGTCCTATGGGCGCAAATACAAAGGAAAACGCCCCGGCAGGTGGCCGAGGCGTTGGTTTTGCGGTGCAATGATCCCGCAGGCCGTCATGTTCGGTTCTGCCGCGTCCGGGGGCGTAGGAACCCGCCGGATGAGAAGATAGTCCCCCCGAGGTTCACCTCGTCAACCCAGGGATTATTTCCTTATAGTCCAACCCGGAACTAAATCGCGCCTTGGTCCATCAGGGCGCGATTGCTGTCCAGCAGTGTGGAGTATGGCCCGGTGCTGTCTTGTACTGGGAGTTTGTCCAGCAAAACGGCTGCATTCGGTTGAAACCCTGCTTATTGATACCGTTCCAAGTAGAGCGACCGCTCTTGTTGAAAGAGTGGAGCCGATGAAGGGACTCGAACCCTTGACCTGCGGTTTACGAAACCGCTGCTCTTCCGACTGAGCTACATCGGCACGGGTGACATTGTACGACGGCGGCTTTCAGTTTCTCAACTTCCCGCGCTACTGGCAGAACGATTGCGCAGAACTTCTCCCCCGCGCGCATAATCTATGCGCTAAAATACCGTCGGCGACGCTCCAGCTCGCCGCAGGGCGGATATGGGCGTGATCTATAACAAAACCGACAACAGGAGGCACCATGACCGCGTTCGTGCGCATTTACACCGGAGACGACGGCCAAACTCACTTTGAGGACCTGGACTTGCCCTCTGACCGGGCGATACACAGCGGGATGCAGGTAACACCCGGAGTCAACTTCCGCCGCTTTGAGCCGGGATACTTCTCGGACTGGCACACTGCCCCGCGGCGGCAGTACGTCATCACCCTGGCCGGCGAGATGGAGGTCGGCATTGGCGACGGCACCAAGCGTCGATTCGGAGCCGGGGACGTCCTGATGGCCGACGACCTCACCGGGCAGGGCCACACCACCGCCGTGGTGGGAGACCAGCCGCGCATCTCGGTGACCATTCCGATCACGCTGTGGTCGCCGTGGCTGCCGGCTGACGAGTAGTAGTAGAAACGAGCGAACCGCAGAGCGTCTGGATTCCCGCTTGCGCGGGAATGACGATTTTGCTGGCACGGTTACGCCGGCGCGTTGGCTCGGATGATTTCCATCGCTGATGCGGCGGCGTTCTGGCCGGATACGCGAGGCGCAATGATGGGCAAAGTAATGCCAGCCTCCCGGTATTCGGCCAATCTCTCTTTCCGAGCGCCCGGATCGCCAGGCAGCGACATACGATCAATCAGGCCCTGGGGCACCAATTTTTCCGCTTCCCGCGCATTGCCCTCTCGCCACGCGCGCCGGACCATCTCCACTTCATCGGCAAAGCCGGCTTCGGCCATCAGGCGATGATAGCGCGGGAATCGTCCGGCGTAGGTCGCGGCGACACGGCGCATGCCGCCGTCTCCCGCGCCCTCCGCTGACACCGACAGGAGAGTTGCCAGTTCAACGGATGCCGGATCGACACCGCTGCGGGTGGCTCCGGCCGCCATGTGGCGCGCAGCGGCACCGGCGTGCTCCGGCGTACACCAGGTGAGCAGGATTCCCTGGCTGATCTCGCCGGCGATTTCCAGCATCCTGGGGAATACCGCCGCGAGGTAGATGGGCATATCGGATCGCAATACCGGGAAGTGCAGGTCGAAGGTGTCGATGCTGGTCACTTCTCCCCGGTAATCGGCAAGGTTGCCGTCTCTGAGCAAGCGGCGGACGATGTCCACAGTATCGCGGACGCGGGGTATCGGCGCCGCGAATTCCAAGCCATGCTCCGGGCCCACCTGCACTTTATGACTGCTGCCCAGACCGAGGATGAACCTGCCCTGTGAGTAATGGTCCACGCAGGCCGCCGCCATGGCGATGGTGGGCGCGCTGCGTACGAACACGCTGCTGATACTGGTGCCAAGGCGGATCCGGGACGTCGCCAACGCGCAGGCAGTGAGAATGGAAAATTGGTCGCCGCCGTGTCCTTCCGCAACCCACGCCGATTCGTAGCCCAACTCCTCAGCGATCTGTACGCACTGCACAACTTCGGGAGGAGACATGCCACCGCCGGTAAACGCCACTCCGATGCGTTCCATGTCACCCTCCTGCGATGTTCAGTTTACGCCCGCGGGTTTCCCAAGTGATTAAAACTGCCCTTGGACTGCTCAGCCATCGCGGCGTCAATCCATCGGGTGTGCGGTCAAATAGTTGATCCATCCTATTGGACACGGCGGCGCGGGTTTGATCGTCCTCCGCATCCAGCCATCGCATCGCCAGATCGACCGCTTCCTGGTCCGAGAGGTTTCGTTCTGCCTCGGTCAACCACCAGGGTTCATCGGGCAGGGGGCGAATTTCAGGCAACAGTCCCATTTCCCACAGCACGGCGGCCAATTCCGGCAGTCCGGGCCAGCGCGGGGGTCGCTCTCCCAGCACAGCGTCGCGTAGATCTGAACCCATATCGCCGGGCGTCGGACGCCACAGATGTATTACGACTCGGCGGGCCGCGGAGTTATGCAGCTTGGCGACGAACGGAACGATGTCGCGCACGAAATAGGTAACATCGGAAAGGTGTACTACGTCGCCGGTTTCGTCCGAGTCTATCCACCAATCGGGAGCAATTCGAGTATTAGTGATCTCGGCTTCGTCGCGCGCCCGTAGGAATTGCTCACGCATACTCTGGGACGGTTCGACCAGGACAACCTCGCGGACGCAGTCGGCCAACGCGAGGGAAATTCGGCCGGCGCCGCCGCCAACGTCGAGCAACACGTCCGTTGGCTCCAAGTAGGCGGCCAAGGCGGACAGGTTGGCGTCCCTGGGACGCCTGGGATCCAGGCGGAACATTTCAGCCAAGTCCGCCCAGTGGTCGCCGGGGGATCCATGGTCGGTGAAACGGTCTGCCGCCAACGCGGCGTCATAAACGGCGGCGTAATGGGCCGCGGCGGAGATCATGGGGTCAGGATGACCTTGCCGCGGGTGCCACGGGAAGCGAGATGCTGGTGGGCGCTGCCGGCTTCGGACATCGACATCACGCGGTCCACTATGAGCCTGAGCTTGCCGCTGGTAATCATCGGGATCAGATCATTCATCGCGCCCTGGTGATCCAGGGAACCGATGGGGGAACGGCCCATGCTGAAACCGATAACCGTGCGGTTCAACGTGGTGATGTCAGCGGCGGACAGGTTGGCCGGCTGACCGCTGGCGTTTCCGTAGCTGACCAGCCGCCCATAGGACGCGACGCAACGGACGGATTTTTCAAGCACGGGGCCGCCCACACATTCCAACACCAGCGCGACGCCGCGGCCATCGGTGAGTGATTTCACCTCGTCCTCAAAGTCCACCTGGGTGTAGTTGATGGTTACGTCAGCGCCCAGCGAGCGGCACAGTTCGAGCTTGTCCTCGGTGGAAGCGGTGGCAATGACTCGCGCGCCCCATTCCTTAGCCAACTGGATCGCCACGGTACCGACGCCCGACGCGCCGGCCTGGATGAGGACGGTATCGCCAGGCTGCATCGCGCCCCGAGACTTGAGCAGGTGGTAGGACGTGAGGAACGTGATGGGCATTCCGCCGGCGTGGGTCGAGTCGATACCATCGGGATAGGGGAAGACGAAGTGGGAGTTGACCGCGACGTACTCCGCCTGTCCCTGGGGGCCCATGGCCATCACCTTCTGCCCCACGGCTAACCGGCCATCGGTCACGTCCGACCCCAGTTCGGTAATGGTGCCGGCGGCCTCCAGACCCAAGGTAGCGGGCAGGTCGGGGCCAGGATAGTTGCCCTGGCGACGCATTATGTCGGCGTAGTTAACGCCGGCCGAATCCACCTTGATGAGCACCTGGTGCGGGCTGGGCGTCGGCTCGGGCGCGTCCTTCCATTGCAGGACATCGACGCTACCGTACTCCTCGATTCTCAGCGCTTTCATAGCAAAGTTTCTCCAACTATATTCAGTTCGCCGGGCCGCGCAGGTTCGGCGCTTCCAAGACGTTCGGGTTGATTACCCGCACCGGCTCGCCGGAGGCGAAGGCGCGTATATTTTCTACCACGCCGGAATAGAAGGCTCGGTATCCGTCGTCGGTGACGTAACCGACGTGCGGCGTGATCAGGGTATTGTCCAGAGTCAGGAACGGGTGTTCAGCCGGCAACGGTTCAACGTCGAAAACGTCCAGAGCCGCGCCGTCGATGGCTTTACGTTGTAGAGCGTCGATCAACGCAGGCTCGTCAACTATGGGGCCGCGCGAAATGTTGATCAAGATGGCCGAAGGTTTCATCAATCCGATTTCGTGGGCTCCCACCAGCCCGCGCGTCCGGTCGCTCAACCGCACGTGGACCGACACTATGTCGCCTTCCGCGAAAAGGGTATCCTTGTCCACGAGCATCGCGCCACACTCGGCCGCTCGCTCAGCGGTGAGGTTCTGGCTCCACGCGATGATCCGCATCCCGAACGCGGCGCCCACCCGGGCCACCAGCGACCCTATGTGCCCCAAGCCCAGCAGGGCCAACGTCTTGCTTTGGAGGCTGGCGCCGACGTGGATGCCCCACTTTCCATCCTCGCGGGTGGCACGGTCTTCCTGCGGAATCTGCCTGAGGATCCCCAGGATCAAGCCCCAGGTGAGTTCGGTCGGACCCTCGCCAGCACCCGGAGTTGCGCATACCGTGATGCCCAAATCCGTAGCCGCTTCAAGGTCAAAGGAGGCATTGCCCCCGCCGGTGGTGATGAGACAGCGCAATGCGGGCAACCGCTCCAACAAGGTACGCGGAAACGGAGTGCGTTCGCGCATGCCCATAACGATGTCAAAGCCGGAGAGTCGCTCGGCCAGAGCGTCCTCGTCGGCGAGGTGGTCCTGGAAATAGGTAACCTCAATGCCGGCTGGCAAACTGGACCAATCCGCCATGTCGGCGGCAACGCCCTGATAATCGTCAAGAACGGCAACTTTCATGGTGATAAGCACCTCGGGGGTTGCTGGGTTCCCGCCTGGGCGGGAATGACGGTGGTGAGACGGGAACGACCGTGGTGAGACGGGAATACGGTGTTAGGAGGAATTAAACGGCGAGCGTTCAATTTCGCCAGTAAAGCACAGGCCCAAAACAGGGTCAAGTTGGCGCAAAGCCCAAACCGGAGCAGGAGCGACTCCGGTAGCTACCCTTGCCACTGTGCCATCTTTCCGTTAGGCTACGCCGTAATCAGAGGGGGAGACATGGTTGCTGCTGACACGAGTCCTATACTGGAAGTCAAGGATCTCCGGACCTATTTCCATACCCGAACTGGGGTGGTGAAAGCGGTGGACGGAGTGAACTTTGAGCTTTATCCCGGTGAGACGCTGGGAGTAGTCGGCGAATCCGGCTCAGGGAAGAGCATGACGTCGTTGTCGATCATGGGGTTGGTTCCCCAACCGGCCGGCCGGATTGAAGAGGGGTCGCAGATACTGTACCGGGGCGAGAATCTGCTGGAAAAATCGGCGGCGGAGATGCGACAGATACGGGGGAAGGAAATCTGCATGATTTTGCAGGATCCCATGACGTCGCTGAACCCGGTGTACACCGTGGGGAACCAGGTTATCGAAACGCTCCGCCAGAGTGACGATACGCAGCGGAGCTCCAGCCTGAAGGAACGGGCTATCGACTTGCTTTCGAAAGTGAAGATACCCGCGCCGGACAGTCGCTTCACCAACTTCCCACACCAGATGTCCGGCGGGATGCGGCAACGGGTGGTGGGAGCCATCGCAATGGCCGGCTCGCCCAACGTTTTGATTGCGGACGAGGCGACCACCTCACTTGACGCCACCATTCAGTACCAATACCTGGCCCTGCTCAAAGAACTACAGGAAGAAACGGGCATGGCCATTATTTTCATCACCCACGACTTTGGAATCGTGGCAAAGATGTGCGACCGGGTTGCGGTAATGTACGCGGGACGTATGGCGGAGATCGCCGACGTGAGGGAGTTGTTCAACAACCCGCAACACCCGTACACCGAGGCTCTGATGCGGTCCGTTCCCAACGTAGACGAAGACATAGATTTCCTGTATTCCATTGAAGGACAGCCGCCGGCGCTGGACAACCTGCCGCCCGGGTGTTCCTTCGCTGACCGGTGTCCCTACGTATTTGACAAATGCTACGAGGAGTTCCCGCCGGCAGTGGTGGCGGGAGAGCGCCACATCGCAACCTGCTGGCGATTGACTCCGGAACTGGCCGCTCAGGAGGCCCGCTGATGACACAGGCTACGACGGATGCTTCCACCGCCGCCAGCAATGGCAGTGGCAACGCGATCATTGAACTGGAGAACATCCGCAAGTATTTCCCCATAACGCGGGGAGTGCTGCTGCGCCGTCTGGTGGGCGAAGTGAAGGCGGTTGACGGCATTTCCTTCCAAATCAAAGAAGGCGAAACGTACAGCCTGGTGGGCGAATCGGGATGCGGCAAAACTACCACCGCCCGGATGGTGTTGCAGGTGGAAACGCCGACCGAGGGCATCATGCGCTTCAACGGCACTGACGCCAGCCGGTTCACCGGGCCAGAGCGCCGGGAATACCGCGCTTCGGTGCAGGCGGTGTTTCAGGACCCGTGGAGTTCCTTGAACCCGCGGATGCGGGTTGGGTCCATCATCATGGAACCCCTGTTGACCAACCAGCCCATGGGTAAGCACGAAGCGCAGGAGCAGCTGGAAACGCTGCTGAGGGACGTTGGGCTGCGGCAAGCCCAAGGTGAGTATTACCCACACGAGTTCAGCGGCGGCCAGCGTCAGCGTATCGCCATTGCCCGCGCCCTGTCCCTGCGCCCCAAGCTGATCGTGCTAGACGAGCCGGTATCCGCGCTGGACGTGTCCATACGCGCGCAGATAATGAACCTGCTACGACAGTTGCAGGACCAGTATGGCGTCAGTTACCTGCTGATCGCGCACAACCTGGCCACCGTGAGGTACATGAGCCATCAAGTGGGGGTGATGTACCTGGGCCGGATGGTGGAGCAGGCCCCGGTGCGAGAGCTGTTCGCCAACCCCAGCCATCCCTACACCAAGGCGCTGATCGCCGCCTCGCTGCCGTCCCACCCGGACATTGAGCGGGAAGAGATGGTGATTTCGGGCGAAGTCCCGTCGCCGTTGAATCCTCCGTCGGGATGCCATTTCCATCCTCGCTGCCCGGTGGTGATGGAACGCTGCTCGGTAGATGATCCTGAAATTAGGCAACTGTCGCCGGTACACCAGGTGGCTTGTCATCTGTTTTAGCCTCTGATGCCCGCAGGCCGGGTCTGCGCTCGTTGCCGAAGTGTACGCCATACTCTGGCGGGCGTTTGTCCCAGTTGCGGATACGACGGGGTCGCCGTTGCGGAAGACATTGAATCCGCCCGGCTGATCCGTCCCGCAAGTCCACCGAGCCGGTGCCCCCATTGTGGCGCCGAATACAGTTGGGAGACCCGGGACTGCGGTAGTTGCGGTAACAGGGTTTCCAAAGCGTGTCCAAGTTGCGGGCTGGCCATTGCCGTTGGGGACCGCCATTGCATTTACTGCGGGGCGCGAAGTGAGGGCCGGACTTCCTGGCATCGGGACATCGGTAGGCGAATTGCGCTGCCGGGTTTCGCTGTATCGCCAAGATTAGCCAGTACGAAGGCAGCCCTGCTGAACGCCAGAGAAGAGTTGGATGTGTTCGGCAGAGAGCCGTGGCTTCCCTCATCCCGCAAGGCGCGGCTGGCCGTCGAAATAGCGCTGTTAACGATCCTGACCCTGGCGGGATTGCTGGTCCGGGTTTGGGACATCGGGACGTTGCCGCCGGCTCCGGCCGGCGACGAGAGCGCGGTTGCATTGGAGACGATTCGCATCCTGAACGGCGAATGGATCGGCTTATGGAGTGGCGCCGCGCTGGGGAATCCTGCCGGTCACATGTATTGGATAGCGCCGTTTTTCTGGCTGGGAGGGCCGACTTTAACGGCGCTCCGGCTAGCTTCTGCGCTGCCGGGGGTAATGCTAATCCCCATCTGCTACCTGATGGTCAGGATGCTGTTTCCCTTCAAAGTGGCATTCGTGGCGGTCGGGCTGCTGACCTTCTTCTCCTGGTTCGTGATTATCTACCGAATTGGGATCCCGGTCACGTTGTCTGTATTCGTCGCCGCCTTGAGTTTATGTTTAGTGATATATGCGGCGCGTTCCTCCCGGCCGTGGGTGGCAATAATTGCCGGACTGGTTCTAGGAGCCGGTCTTTACGTGTTCAAGGGATACGTAATCTACTTCATTGCCATCTGGGCGGCGGCGTTGTTTGTCGCCTTGGTCAAGCCCGGGCTGCGCCGCCAGTGGACATTGTATCTGTTCCTGGGAGCTTCACTGATCGCTGGCGCTGCAATGATTGCGTTCTACCTTACGACCGACTATCTAACCCATAACCTTCAGAGCCAGTATCAGGTCAGTGGCACTGATTTGCTGTCGTTGCCCCGTCATCTGGGCAGGATGTTTGATGTGCTGATGTATGTACACGTCCCTCCTAAAGCAGGCGGATTCGGATTCGACGGCATCATTCCAGAGCCTCTGCTTCATCCCGTCGTCGCCATATTCTTTTGGATTGGGGCGCTTATCACGCTGCTGTTCATCAACCGGGCACCGTTCCAGCTCTTGCTATTGGGCTGGTTGATCGGAATGGCTCCGGCCATCCTGGTGCCAGGGGGAGAAACGCGCCGGTATCTATTTGGCGTATTTTTCGTCCTTGTGATCACAGCAATCGGTTACACCGGCGTCCTTAGCCTGGTGATCAATCGATGGTTTAGTCTCGGGGGCAGATCGTCATTCAAATTCCCCGGCATCAAGAAACGGTGGCTTGGGTATTTTCTGGCGGCCTTTGCCACGTTGATTTTCATTAGCTCGTTTGCCGTTCAAAACCTATCCGCGTTCAACGAATGGACCCGCGGGCAGGAAACGAAATTTCAATTTGATCCCGAAATTGCCGAGGCGGCGCGGTTTATGGGCGCGCTGGACGGAGGGTACGCGGTGCACTTTTACTCGGTGAGGTGGTCGGTTGACTACGAGACGGTGCGATGGTTCGCATCCTCAGTTCAGGGTATCGACGGGAGCCGAGAGTTCGGCGGTGACGGAACCATTTTTTCGAGCGGCGTAGTGGAGGAACCTACCGCATTCATGCTGCTGGGCGGATACCGGAATTTGATCGACGACCTGAAAGCCACGTATCCCGATGGTCGAGAGTACCTGGAAACCGACTCAGACGGTCGGCCACTTTTCATCGCATACACGATAGATACACCTCCGCCACTTGGAACCGTCATAGTCCCGCCGTATCACAGGCCGATGACGAGCCCGGACAATATAGATTTTCGGACCGAAGGCGTCAGGGTAATGCCGGACCCGGCCAAGTTGAAGATTCGGGCTGCACCCGATGAGCATCATGCGCTTGAACTAGTAAGCGCACGATCCGTGTTGATTATCCCGCGTCCTGCCGAGTCGGTGATAATCCATAACAATCCGGATCTGCAAGGCAAAGACGGATGCGCAGGGGTCAAGGTTCGCCCGGAAGGAGACACGAGGCTTTCAATCATACTGCCGGATCCCGGTCGGGAGATCCGCAGTCTGTTTTACGTGGTGGGCTGCGCCGCCGGGCCGGCCGCGCTGGACATTGTGGCCGATAGAACGGTGTTGGACACCTATACCTTCACAATCGCCGAGCGGTGATTGCGCAGGAATCAGGTGCGGAAGGTTACGCGGCGGAAAGCTTCGGCTAACGCGAGTCCGGTAACATCGTCATCGTCCGACGAGTTTCCCGCTGCCGCGGCTTCCTGGGCGCGGGCGCGGATGAAGGCTTGCACTTCGTCATCCGTTCGTTGGCCGGTCTGGGTGCGGTGAGCCAGCACCGCCCTGAGCTTGGTGTCGAAACTGTCGGCGATGTCGAAGAAGGCGTTGGGGTTTTCCGAACCCCAAAACATGATGGCGGCGGTTTTGTGCGGCTCAATACCTTCGTTGGCGAAGAGATCACCGAAATGCAGATGATCGCGGGCGTAGGGGAACACCGCGTCAAGGGCAACCTGACCGGCGATACGGTGGTCCCGATGCCACTGCATGTTCCTTCGATACGGCTCGCTGGCCAGCACAACATCGGGCTTGAACAGCCTGATCTGGCGCACCAGGTCTTTACGAAAGTCGGCGGTGTCTTCCAGTTCTCCGTCCGAGCGACCCAGCATTACCACATCGGTGATGCCCAATATTTCCGCGGCTTCCAATTGCTCCCGGGCACGAATCTCCGCCAATTCGATCGGGAGGATCTCCGGGTCCTGGGTTCCCTTGCTGCCATCGGTGCAGATGACAGAATGGACTTCAGCACCCGCTCGAACCCATTTTGAGATCACCCCGCCGGCCCACACCTCCGCGTCGTCGGGGTGGGGCGTGATAACCAATACCCGTTCCGGGGTGAATTCCATAAGTAATATCCTCCTCTAGTCCTGGGGTTCGGTTGATGCCGCCGGCGCGGATTCGGTGCGGGTCTGCACTACGGGCGGAGGTGCGACGCGGCCCGGAGTGGCCTGATCAGCCCATCCTGATTCGCGACCGGGCCACGAGGCAACGTCGTTGATGGCCCGTTTCGAGAATATATCTCCGGCCAGAATGCCCCCGGAGATAATCATTCGCATGGCCTCTTCGACCGAGATGTCCGTGGGGGTAACCTGGCTCTCCGGCACGACCACCAAATAGCCAGAAGAGGGCACCGGAGTGGTGGGAACGTACACCGAAAGGTAATCATCCGCTCCATTCAGCTTGCCCAGCTCGGAAGTGATCAATCCCATAGACAGCACGCCCTCCCTGGGAAATTCCAGGAGCACGACGCCGCGATAGTGATGGGCCTGCGTTTCGGAGAGGAAGTCGATACCGTGGCGAGTGGTGCTGTACACCGGTCCGATAACGGGGATCCCGCCAATGACATCATGGACGCGATCAATCATCAACCGGGTCACCGCCCAACCGATCAGCAAACCGGTACTGTAGAGGATGACCAGAATGATTATGATTTCGCCGATGTCGGCGATGTCAACGCCCGGCCCATGGGGGATGCCAAATTGCCGGATGAAGGGATCCAACAGCGAATCAACGATGCCATAGAAGAAATCCACGACGAAATAGGTGACGAATATCGGGAGAAAAACCAGCACGCCAGCGACCAGGCGCCGTTGGACATGGCCAACGCTTCGTGCCAATCGACGACGCGGCGGACGACCCGTCCTGAGGATGCGGTCGTGCAGGTTCGGGACGGGTTCGCCATCAGGTGAACGGCGACGGAATCGGTTACGCATCACGCCCTCTCCGGGCGGCTGTCCTCGCCCGCCAATTCCCGGTAAATGGCGAGGAGTTGTCCAGCCACGGCATCCCAGCTCATGCTTTCGGCTGTTTTCCTGGCCGCGCGCCCCATGCAGTTCTGCAAGCTGTGATTAACCAGCAGCATTTCCAGCGAGTTGGCAAAGGTTTCGGGGCACCGCCACGATTTCAGATAGCCGGTGCGTCCGTGCCGGACGACGGTGGGCAATCCGCCGACCCGCGAAGCGACCACAGGGGTTCCGCAAGCCATGCTCTCCAAAGCCACCAAGCCGAAACTCTCGTAGTAGGAAGGCACCACGCATACGTCAGCGGCGGAGTAATACCAGGGGAGTAGATCCTGGGCCACTCGACCGACAAACTCGATAGATTCTGATACGTCGAGGGATTCGGCCATGTGCTTCAGACGCGCTATATCTCCACTGCCGTCTGCATCGTCTCCCACCACGAGAACTTTGACATTGCCGGCGTCGAGGTGAGCTGTGGTCTGGATCAGCAACTCCAGGCCTTTGAGGGCTTCAATACGGCCCACGTAGAGAAGCACCTTGTGGCCGTTCAACCCAAGTTCGTCCCGCGCTTCGGCCCGGCCCAACGGGCGGAAACGCTCCAGATCAACCCCACAAGGGACCAGGCGTATGCGGTCGGGGTCTCCGTCGTAGAGCTTGACCATGGCGTTCCGTTCATGCTCGCTGAAGGCTATGACGCAATCTGAGCCGGCAATGATTTCGGCTTCGGAATGCTGGCGGACCACCGGCTCAGATTCGCCCGAACGCGATTGCATTTTAATTCGGGACAAGGTGTGGAAAGTCATGATGTGCGGAGCGCCGACAGCGGCGGCAAATTGCAGGCCGGCCAGTCCGCTCAGCCAGTAGTGAGAATGGACGGCTTGGTAATCCGCCTGAATGCGGTCGCGGCGCCTCAGGATGCCGTCCAGAAACTCCGGCAGGTACTCATACTGCTCGGATAGCGGAGCGTCCGGAGGGCCGGCGGGAACATGGACCACGTTTACGCCGGGCGCGATACCCGGCGCATCCAGGTCCTGGCCTTCGTGGGAGCGAGTGAATATGTCAACCTGCGCGCCGCGTTCAGAGAGGGCGCGGGCGATCTCCCGGACGTGCACGTTCATGCCACCGGACTTGCCCTGGCCCGGGGCGGCGAGGGGACAGGCGTGATAAGCCGGCAGGGCTATCCTGACAATCCCGTGGCCGTTCATATAGCGACACCCGGTTCCATTCGTTCCAGGCTGATGCTGTAGAGAAGGTGGTCGGATCCGCCGAGGCGGTACTTGTACGGTTCGTTGCCCCGAAGGAAGTCGAAATAGCGGTAGCCGTTTTCCAGGGCGTCGCGCAGGCACAACGAGTGCAGCAGAAGGCCCACGCTGTAGTAGCGATATTCAGGATCGTGTCCGCTGTTGTACAACATGCGGACGCCGTCATAATCGAAGCAGAGGGAAGCGGCAACCGGGAGGTCGTCCATTTCCATGAAGAACAGCCTGAGCATACCCTCGCCGGCAGTCGCTTCGACCATGCGGCGGAAAAATTCCTCACGCTCCTGGGTGAGGAATTCGGCCTTGGCGGGGTCGCTGCGGCGCATCAGATCCACAAAGGCGTCCATGCGCTCAGCCGCTTCTACGGGGTCGGAAACACAGTACCAGCGCCAATTGCCCTGGGTATCGAGGCGACGGAGTTTCCGGCGGAGTTCGTGCCGGTCCTTCTTGCTCAACCCTGCCAGATATTCGTCCCACGTAGCGGGCAACCGAATGCGGGGGGCCACATCCTCCTGCGCAACGTTGACGGCGTATCCTTTGCTTCGGGCGAGGTCTGGCAATATTGCCAGCGTGGGCGATTCCTCGCTGATGGAAAACAGGTCAAGGCGAGTGGCGCCGTTGGCAGATATGGTATCGAGGAGGGCAGGGTAAAAGACGTCCTCATTGCCGGCGGCTACGATAAAGTCGTTGTAGTCGAAGGTATCGCTGTTGCCCACCAACGAATAGTGATCGTCAGCCCTGGATAAGGACGCAATGGCCGTTACTTCACCGCCATCGCCGGTGAAAAAAAATCCGGCGAGGGAGCGGCCATCCTGAAAGGCGTTCCACCACAATTCCTGCCACACCGGTGTGACGTACAGGTTGTTCACTGAGGAGCGGCCCAAAAGCTCCTGCCATTGGGACCGGATTTGGTCGAAAGACGTCAACGGTGTAGGGATTTCGAACTCGGGCATGGGAGCCGTCCTCACGATTCCAGCATCGCAAGCAGATCGCGATTGGAGTAGCCGGCCACCTGATCGCCCAACCGTACCGCGGTGGTGACCATGCGGTGCCCGGGCTTTTGCACGCCACGCATGGACATGCAGAGATGCTCGGCTTCCAGCCGGCAGGCCACGGCGAGGGGCTTTACCCGGCAAACTACGGCGTCGGCCAATTGGGCAGTAAGGCGTTCCTGAACCTGGAGCCGGCGGGACGCCGTATCCAGGGCTCGGGCGATTTTGCTGATGCCGGCGATGTGGCGGTCCGGAACGTACACGAGACTGGCCTGACCGAAGAATGGCAAGAGGTGATGCTCACACATTGAGTAGAATTGCAGGCGTTGAATTAAAACCGGGTCGTGGGACACGTCGTCCGCAAAGACGGCGTCGATTTCATCGGCGGGATTCTTGCCCACCCCCGAAAACAGCTCACCGTACATTTCCGCGACCCGTTCGGGAGTGCGCCACAAACCTTCGCGGCCGCTGTCTTCATCAATATATTTGAGCACGGCGCCGATAGCCACTTCGATGGCGGCGGAGTTCATTTTGGGGGCATCGACGGTCATCGTTCCTGTGGTCGCATCGGAGGTCAGGTTATGAGCGTTGATCAAGGGACTCCATGATCGCGGACTCGATGGCTTCCAGATTGGGCTGGACTTCCACGGTGTGGGCCTGGGCGCTGCTGACCGCCAGGTCCGGGTCTTTCAAACCGGTGCCGGTGACCACGCATACAACGCGCTTTCCGCGCAACTCCAGGCCGCTGCGGGACATTTTCAGCAAGCCGGCGACCGAGGCGGCAGAGGCGGGTTCACCGAAGATACCCTCCTGAGCGGCCAGCAGGCGATAGGCATCCAGGATTTCGTCGTCGGACACGGCGTCGATTACTCCGCCGGATTGATCGCGGGCGCGTTCGGCGAATTTCCAACTGGCCGGATTGCCAATGCGTATGGCCGAGGCGATGGTCTGAGGGTAGGGAACGGGTTTACCGCGAACGATAGGGGCAGCGCCCTCGGCCTGGAAGCCCATCATTTTGGGCAGCGAATCATTGCGACCGAGCTGATGATATTCGACGAAGCCGCGCCAGTAAGCGGTAATGTTGCCGGCGTTGCCAACGGGGATGAACAGGTAATCGGGGGCGTCGCCCAATACGTCGGAAACTTCGAACGAAGCGGTCTTCTGGCCCTCGATGCGGTGCTGATTGACCGAGTTCACCAACGTTATGGGGCTGGATTCCGTGAACTGCCGGACCAGGGCGAGGGCGGCGTCAAAATTGCCATCGACCAACAGGATGCGCGCGCCGTAGGCCATGGCCTGGGCGAGTTTGCCAAGGGCTACCTCACCCTTGGGAATCAGGACCCAGCAAGCCAATCCGCAATAGGCGGAGTAGGCGGCGGCGGATGCGCTGGTGTTTCCCGTGGACGCGCACATCACACCGCGGCAACGTTCTTCCATGGCCTTGGCGATGGCCACCACCATGCCGCGATCCTTGAAAGAGCCGGTGGGGTTGCACCCTTCCAGCTTGAAGTACAGGTCGCAGCCCAACTGAGGTCCGAGGTTGCGAGACCGCACCAAAGGCGTGTCGCCCTCCCCCATGGAAAAGATAGGGGTCTCCTCGCTGACCGGCAGCAGATCACGGTATTGTTGCAAAACGCCAACGCCCATCAGATTTCCGACCAATTCCTCAAGTTCGGTTCCCCGACTTACTCCTCTATCCTGATGAGGTTATCAACGCTCACCACGACGCTCAATTCCGATACGGCGCGCAGAGCAGTCTGCACGTCGGCCTCACGCGAGGGGTAGGTGGTGATCACCAACTGGGCGGTGCCGCTGCCCGGGTCGGTGTCCTTTTGAATGACGGTAGCGATGGAGATGTTGCCGTCTCCCAGAATTTGAGCGATTTGGGCCAGGACACCGGCCTGATCCGCACACGTGAGACGCATGTAATAGGCGCTGGACAACTCGTCGATGGGGCGCACCAGGATGTCCGCTCCACCGTTGCGTTCCACGCCAGGGGGGTCAGGAAGGGGCGGAGGGCCATGGGAGTTGGACAGCCCGCGCACAATTCCAAGGACATCTCCCATCACGGCGCTGGTGGTGGCATCGCGGCCGGCTCCCTGTCCATGCAAGATTATCTGACCGCACAGATCCCCAGTAACCTCAACGGCATTATACACTCCGTCAACTTTCGCCAACAGGTGATCGTCGGGAACCAGCGCGGGATGGACCCGCGCGCGCACTGCGCCATCGGACTGCGCCACGGCGATGGCGAGGGATTTAATAGCGTATCCCAGTTCGGCAGCGTAGCGGAAATCTTCGGGAGCGAGACGACTGATACCCTCGGTATAGATCGCATCGTGGGGGATCGGCCGGTGAAACGCCAGGCTGCCGAGAACCGAGAGTTTGTAGGCGGCATCGATGCCATCGATGTCGTTAGTGGGGTCGGCTTCCGCATAACCCCGCGCCTGGGCCTCAGCGAGGGCATCCGCGAACGGCGTTTGCTGGCGGGCCATTCGCGTGAGGATGTAGTTGGT
The DNA here is from genome assembly GCA_965207025.1 of Dehalococcoidia bacterium. Classification (GTDB taxonomy): domain Bacteria; phylum Chloroflexota; class Dehalococcoidia; order Lucifugimonadales; family UBA3495; genus Bin87. Next base: position 2,004,081 of record OZ242258.1, read on the forward strand.
GGTGCCATTGATGATGGAACGAATGGAGCTGATATCGTTGGCGAGCAACTGGGACATCAAGCAGCCGACGATGGGTATGCCACCGCCGGCAGATGCCTCAAAAAGGAGGTTGACCCGCATTTCCTGCGCCAGGGCCAACAACGACGGGCCGCGCCGGGACATGACCTCCTTGTTGGCGGTGACGACGTGCTTCCCGGCCGCGATGGCTCGCTCCAGGTATTCCCCGGCAGGGGAGTCGCCACCCATCATTTCGACCACAATGTCCAAGTCGGGGTCGGACAGAATGTCTTCCGGGTTGGTGGTCAATAATTCCGTAGGGAGCGATGGGTCGCGCGGACGGGAAATATCTCGAACCAACGCCCGCCGGAGTTGCACAGAGCGCCCGGTTTTCCGCTTAATGGCTTCGGCGTTGTCCAACAGAGAGGCAGCGACGCCGCCGCCCACGGTGCCCAAACCGAGGAGGCCGATGTTGATGCTTGCGTTGCTGCCGGTCATTGACGGTTACTTATCGTTACGGGATTGGGAGACCGCCCGGTTGCTGCTGGGGCTGTGGAGTGACCCTGGGTCGAGTGAGTCGGACCTGCTCGGTGACCCAAGCGTACCGGTTGCTGTCAAAGTTGATCTTGACCCAACCACCCTGAGTACCCTGGGTCAGCTGATCATCCTTCCACTCCTCCACGCGTGCGCCGGCCATTTGAAACTGCATTGCCGGCTCAATGGTCCGGGTTTCAACGTCCCCGATGGCCTGGATGAGGAAGATCGACTGCTCCACGAATATGGGATCAGAAACGTCCCCCGCCGATAGCAGCGCCGGCTTGCGTTGCGTTTCGCCATTTTGATCGATCTCGGTTTCCCCGAACAGGTAGGGGTCGAAATCGGGGAAGGCGCCTTCGGGGACCCACCCCACGTATCCGTCGCTGCCGGAGATTTCCCGGGACACGGCGGCAAAGTCTTCGCCCAGCTCGAGCCGCTCCTTCACGGCCTCGGGGGCAGCATCGGAGTTGATGCTCAGGGCGATGGCCTGCAACTCCACCTGATTAGCCTCTTCGGGGAGCGACGCAAGCATACGAGTAAAGAGTTCCCGCTGCTGCAATTGCTCCTCGACGATCCGACGATAAGCGTCATCGGTCAGATTGACTTGCGTCAAGAAACCGGTGTAGGTGTTCTGATACTCCGCATCCAGCTGGGCGTCATCCACTTCCTGGCCCGGCTGCGGTTCCGGGCGGAACCGGCCCCTTATGGCTTCTTCAATCTGGTCATCGGTGACGTTGATTGCCAGACCGGGCGCCGCCTGCCGCAGTATCTCGGCGTGCAACAAGTCGGTCAAGAGCTGGAACGGGATGGTGCTGAGGTCAACCTGTCCGCCCTGGTAGCGGTCAATTCCCTGGAGTACGCGGATGCGCTCCACCAGGTCGCCCATGGTGAATTTTACGCCACGAACCTCGCCGGCCATGACACGCGGGGGCAGGATGTACGCCTGATAGACGCCAGCCATGATTACGCCAACGATGATCAGGATCAGCGCGCCCCCGATGATCAGGGCAATGCGCTGGCGTCTGCGTTCGGCGCCGCGTCTGGCCCGGGCTGCGGCGGCAGCGTTTTCGTCGCTGACTCCCAGGCGCCGATTGCGTCCCCCGCGTCGGCGCGCCGGGCGGCGTTCCGATGCGTCGGGCGGTTCGTCGGCTACAGTATCAGCGCTCCGTTTCCAGGGCAGCGGCAGGTTGTTCAACATGTGCTATCGCCAGCGGCAGCGTGGAGGCTCGTTGCAACGGCTAACGACCGGAACGCATACCGATGTTGATGCTGTGTTCGGGCGCGTAGGGCAAAAGCGCCAGGTAGCGAGCCCGTTTGATGGCCTGGGCCAACAGCCGCTGATTCTTAGCCGACGTGCCGGTTTTGCGGGTTGGTTCGATTTTGCCCTGTTCGGAGATGTACCGGCGCAGGCGGTCAACATCTTTATAGTCGGGAACGACGCCCTCTACCGTGAAGGCGCAAACGCGGCGGCGCGGGCCGTAACGCCGTCCACCACGCCCGCCTCCACGAGGCCCGCCACGTCCCGGAGGTCGTCCACCGGGCCCACCTGGTCGCCCGCCGGGGCCTCCTGGAGGGCCGCCCGGACGATTGCCAAAACCACCTCCAGCAGGGCGTGGGGATGTCTGTTCAGCGGACGCGGGGCGTGGAGTTTGCGACGGGGGCGGAGAGGAGGGAGCGGGGGTAGTCATGTGGGGAGTTCCTCCGAATGTTTGCAATTCTTACGCTGTAGTTCAGAAGGGGAGGTCATCGACATCGGCGCTTTCGTTGGGGCTGCCGGATCCGTAGGAGCCGTAACCGGCGCCACGAGGTTCGCCGTAGCCGCCGTCCTGGGGAGCCCCGTATCCGCTGCGCTGATCTCCGTAGCCGCCGCGTTGGTCGGCGTAACCGCCACCGTAGCCGCCGGAATCATCGGGCTGGTCCCCACGGCGACCCAGCATCTGCATTTCAGTCACATTCACGTCAAGGGAGAATCCAGGTGTACCGTCTCGCCGGTCATATTGCCTTGACCTCAACCTTCCTTCCACATAGACCTGCTGGCCTCGTGTCAGGTACTGGTTGCACACATCGGCAAGACGGCCAAACGCGGTGCAGTTGAACCACTCGGTTTCCTCGCGCTGTTCGCCGGCAGCAGTGGTGTAACGACGGTTGCTGGCAATGCTGAACGATGTCATCGGTTGACCGGAAGGCGAATAGCGCATCTCCGGGTCTCGGCCAAGGTTGCCGATGATGATGATCTTGTTCATGCTGGGATTAAGTTTGGCTTTCGGCGACGGATTCGCCGGCGGCAGATTCGGAGTCCGCCGGAGCCGGTTCGGGCTGGGCCGGAGGCGCAGGGGGATCCGCCGGAGGCGCCTGGGCAACGGCGGGTTCCGCGGGGGGCGTCTCGGCGGTTGCCTGCGCAGATGGAGGATCGATAGGCGTTGGCGGGGTTTCGGCGGGAGCGCTGGGAGCAGCGGCGGTTTCGGAGGGTGGCGCAGCCGGAGTGTCGGCGGGAGTCGGCGGGGTTTCGGAGGGTGGCGCAGCCTGTGGAGCAGCGGGAGGCGGGCCGGAGCCACGCTCGGCTGCCGGAGCGGGGGCTTCGGGTATGGGGCCGCCGCCGTCGTTGCGGCGTCCGCGTCCGGGCGGGATGTAGCGGGAGGGAGCGGTCAGCGGGCCGGGCGCGGGCTTGTCTTCCAGGGGCCCGTCGCAACGCACCACCAGGGCGCGCAACACGTTATCGTGCAGGCGCAGGTAATTCTCCAACTCACGGTTGAATGGGCTGTCCGCAGTGAAGGAGCTCAGGTAGTAGGCTCCTTCCAGGAAATTGTAGTTTCCCTTGCGGATGGGATAGGCCAAGCGGCGGGTTCCCCACGTCTGCTCGGCGGTGATTTCACCTTCGCGGTTGGTGATAAAGGATTTTATTTCATCCCACGTGGCGGATGCGTCGTCCTGGTTGAGCATCGGGCTGAGGATGGTAACAAGTTCGTAGTGGCGCAAGTCGGATTCTCCTGCAAAGGTAAGAACGGGCAACGATTATAGCATAACCCCGGTTCACTCCGTACTCAATTCGTTCAACACGGCTTCGATCAACTCGACGCCGCGCGCGCCGGAGCTGGTGCGGGCGATGCGCCCCTCCTTGTCCAGAAAAACGTAAGAGGGAACGCCCCTGACGCCGTAGGCGGACGCGACTGCCGCGTCGGGGTCATAGAAATTGGGAAAAGTCAGTTGGTGGCGGGCCACGAAATCGCGGCTGGCGGCTTCGGTGGTATTGAACTGGGAGACGCCGATTACATGGACACCGGCGTCCACAAGCTCCTCGCGGTAGAGGGAGGCGACAGCGGGCAACTCCCGCCCACAGTAGGGTCACCAGGGAGCCCAGAAGGCCAACAAAGTCGGAGCGCCAAAGGTGTCGGACAGGGCGAGTTCCGACCCGTCCAGAGTTTGGGCCTGGAACGGTATGGCGTCGGCGCGCTCCCGTTCGCCGGCCGGAAGCGGCACGGGGCGCGGCGTGAAGGTGGGCGCCGGGCGCGGCGTGTACGTGGGGGGAACCGGCGTGTCGGTGGGAGGGGCAGAAGTGTTGGCCGGGGCAGCCGGAGCGTCGGTGGGCGGGACGGCTGTATTGGTCCGCGATACGTCCGGCGCGGTGGATTGAGAGGTGGGAAGCAGCACCTCCACTCTGGCAGCGGATTCGGAGTCGGGAGTGGTGGGCGGCGGAGCATTACACCCGAACGACAACATAACCATGAACGTTGCGGCGACGACCGTAAACATTGCCGTGGATCTCTGAATGTGTCGCATGAAATTCCAACCGGAATGGGCGTTGGAAAGTAAAGCCCGGGCGCGGGACATGGCTAACACGCCAAACGGACTGAAACTATATCAGCAATGGGATTTCCTGTAAAAAGAGATTGGGAGCGGATAGAGAGTTCGTCATTCGACAGGCTCAGGATGATGGTTCGACAGGCTCACCATGAGCGGGTCGGTGTGGTGGTGTCTTGCTGGGCTTCTCCTTAATGACGGTTCGGGGTGAAAGGCTGCTGCATTCAACTTTGGAAAGGCCCTGACTACGCTGAGACGGCACTTGTCAACGGGGCGGCGGCGTGGCAACCTTGTTGGTCGGACCGTTATGGAGCAAGAACAGGAAAGGATCGTTACCCGGATCATCGTGGGCCTTGGCAATCCCGGCCCGCGTTATCGAGACACGCGCCACAACGTGGGATTCGGCTGCGTTGACCTGCTGGCGCAACGATGGGGCATAGCGATCAACGACCGGCGACGGACCACAGCGTTAGGTCAAGGATACTGTCAGGGCAAACCGGTGGTGCTGGCCAAGCCGCGGACGTTTATGAATCTGTCCGGCGAGTCGGTGGCGTATCTATTGGCAAGGTTCGGAGGTCGGCCCGCAGACCTGGTGGTAGTGTACGACGAGATGGCGCTGCCGGTGGGACGGATTCGCCTCCGCGCACGTGGCTCCGACGCTGGGCACAACGGCATCAAGGACATCATCAGGACGGTACGAACGGTTGATTTTCCCAGACTGCGTATAGGAATTGGAGGACCGGGCGTAACGGGCAGCGTTGACCACGTGCTGGGGCGTTTTTCGGATGAAGAGACTCCGGCAGTGGATGATGCCATCTCCCGCGCCGCCGATGCGGTGGAATGCCTGTTGTCGGAAGGCATCAACATTGCGATGAACCGGTACAACACCGACCCGCGAGCCGGATCCGAAGCGAACGATGGATCAGCCGAAAGCGCAGATTTAACGCAAAGACGCAAAGACGCAGAGTAGAAGAGCGGCATGAAAGTGAGGCGGGGGGGCAGAGAACGATTGCCTGGGTGGGGATTGCTGGCTGTTGGAACCGCATTGCTGGGAGCCTTGCTGTGGATTGGCGCCGGCTGCGCGACGGAAAACACGACCGGCGATATGCCAAGCGGGGCAACGGTTCACACAACCCTGACTGCGCCACCACCATCAACGCCGGCGGTCGCTGAACTCGTAGTTGAGGACGGCACGCCCGCTGAATCCGCGGCCTACGTCGCGCCTACAGGGTCGTCCAAGCCGGGAGACAACCAAACGCAAGCTGCCACTACCAAGAGCGAAGCGCCGGTTGAAGCGATGACGGCGGCAGATTTTCCGGCGCCACCGGAACGGGACCTACGGCTCCTGGCTCAGCAGATGAGGTGGAAGGGAGAGACGCCTCCGGCGGCAGAGTCAACGCCTATAGACTTACAGGTTGGAGATGTCCGGGACTTCTGGACGCTGGATTACCCGGCGATGTCGATGGTCAGCAGCCGTTTCCGGCTAGTGGCGATTTCGGACGGCGCGTACTGGTGGGCCAGCGAGGATGCGGACGTGGACGATGAATCGCTGTCCAGAACGGTTGAGGGCGCCGAGCGGCAGGTGTTTCCGCAGGTGGCGACGGCGTTCGCGAGCGGCGACGAACCAGGCTGGGTACATATCATCAGCGGACGGATTCCGGGGGTTGGCGGCTACGTGTCAGGCAGCGATCAGTACCCATCCAACGTGAGTCCTTACAGCAACGAGGTACCGGCCATATACATCAACACGCGCGCAGCGACATTTGGCGACCGGGGGTTCCTGCACATCCTCGCCCACGAGCTGCAACACGTCTTACACCAGGAGGCAGACGAATCGGAGTCCACGTGGTTGAACGAAGGGCTTTCGGAATTGGCGGTTACGGAGGCGGGCTATAGCGTAGGCAGCATCTACCGCTATCTGCGCCGGCCGAACGCATCCCTGGTGAACTGGCCGGATCACCTGGGGGCAGACGTGGGTTTGAACTACGGGGCTGCCGCGCTGTTCGCTCACTATCTGGCCGAAAAATACGCACCGGATGGAAGATTGCAGGATCTTCTGGCGATCGAAGCGGACGGCATCGCTGCGGTTGACGAGTTTCTCCACAGGCGAAACGCAGTCGTTCCCAACGGCGGAACGGCAGATTTTCATACCTTGTTCGCCGACTGGATGGTAGCGAACCGCCTGGATCTGGACTCGGGGCCCCATGGTTATGCGGGACTGGACGTTGAGGCGTCAATTACCCATAGGACGGAAGCCAACGGCGAAGGCTTCGAGGCATCGCTTGCACAATACGGGGTCGATTACATCGAGGTTCAGGACGCAGGCGACGTGGCGGCAATCCATTTCGAGGGATCGGCGGAGACACCGTTGTTGCCTACGGACGTGGCGGGAGAGTGCTGGTGGAGCAACCGGGGAGATTCGATTTCGGCCACGCTGACAAGGGATTTGACGGTACCCGCTTCGGCTTACGACGATTCGGAACCCAGGTTAAAGTACCGCTATTGGCATGACATCGAAGAGGAATGGGACTACCTGTACGTGTCCGCATCCGTGGATGGCGGGGAAACCTGGGACGTGCTGCACGCCACGGGCACCACCGACGCCAACCCGGTGGGAAACAGCTACGGGTACGGGTACACCGGCGAATCCGATGGATGGCGAGATGGATCGGTATCCTTGGCGCAATACGCCGGGGCGGAGGTTTCGGTGCGTTTCCATTACGTTACCGACGACGCGATAAACGGGCCAGGAATGTGCGTTCAGGATATACGGGTTGCGGGAGACCCGGAGGAGAACGGATCCGGAAATTGGGTGGCGGAAGGATTCGTGTCGGTGAACAACCGGGTGCGGCAGGATTGGATAGTGTGGGTGATCGCAGAAGGAAGAGAACCGTCCGCAACACGTTTGGAGCTGGATTGGGACGCGGAATTGGATCGATTCATGGGATCGATGCCGGTGGATGTAGCGGCTGATGAGCGGTTGGTCGTGGTGGTCGCTCCGGTTGCGCCGGCGACCATGGAAGAGGGGGACTACCGGCTGCGGGTTGAGTCTGACAAGTAGACGGGCTACGTTTCCCCCTCACCCCAACCCGCTCCCTCCAGGGGAGAGGGAGCCGTTAGACCATCTCTAACAGGACTTCGGCGAACTCCAGTAGCGCGCCTTCGCGGGCGCAGGCAAAACAGCGCCAGCGCACCGCAGGCAAGAATACGCGGAACTCGGAGGCGCCGCAGAACGGGCAGTCTCCCGCCAGGTTATCCCGCCGGAGCGAAGAGGCTCCGGCGCGGTCCAGGATAGTGCAGGTGGCAACCAACTGGATGAGGCGGCCGCGACGGACTGGGCCCGTAGGATCCGTACCCATGGCTTTGCAGTTCCGCCAGCGCAGTTCGGCAACGAGCGCATGGCGCAGATCCTGGTCGAAAAGCGGTTCATCGCCGCCCAATGTGGGGGGCAGGGCAGCGGCAAGAGTGTAGAGGCTTGGTTCCGTCAGGGACGTCAAAAGCGGCGCGAGGCTTCCTTTGGACACGCTCACAAGGTGGGCGACGAAATCGCGCAGATAGGTGGCGGCGTAGGGAGGGTAGTGTACGTATGGGAACTGAACGGATGCTTCGTCGAAAGCCTGGAAAAGGTAACTGTCGGTGTATGGATGGATGATAGTCAAGCGGTGGTGCGCCTCCGTTGCAAGCTGATTCCAGCGTACGGAATAGCGGCAGGATGGCGCAATGGTTAGTCCGTCATTCCGGCTTTCGCCGGAATGACAAGTAGGGGCACGGGAATGACGAGTTGGGGTGAAAAGGACCTGGTCACAGGGTCGTTTTCAGGGAGTATTGCCGGTGGCCCAGGCCTTGATGAGGTGATGGGCGATGGCTATGGGACCGGGGACGGTGAGTTCTTCGCTGCGTCCTTCCAGGGCTTTGAGAACCTCGGAGCGGCTGAACCACTTGACGTCGGTCATCTCCTCGTTGTCCATGTTGATGTTGGTGGTATCGGCTTCGGCAATGCAGCCAATCATCAGGGACGAGGGGAACGGCCACGGCTGCGAGGAGTGGTAACGTACGTTCTTGACCTGTATGCCGGCTTCCTCCATGACCTCGCGGGCGACGGCTTCCTCAATGCACTCGCCCTGATCCATGAACCCGGCCAGGGCGGAATAGGCACGCATCCGCTGGAGGCGGCCGCGGGACTGGCCGAGCAGGCAACGGTCGCCCTCGGTGTCGGCCACGACGGTGATGACCACCGGGTCGGTGCGGGGGAAGTGCTGGGCGTTGCAGACGGGACACTGACGCACCTGGCCACCGCGTCCCTTGTCGGTGGGATGGCCGCAGACGGAGCAGAAGCTGTGGCGGAGGTTCCAGTCCAGTTGAGCCCGGGCCTGGGAGAGCATACCGGTGTTGGGGCCAGACATGGTCTCGCCGGCGGTGCGACAATCCTCGAAATGCCAGCCGGTGGCGTCCAGAACCTGTTCGGCTACGGCGGCATTCTTGGAGAGGTCGTAGGCGAAGTGGGCGACGCCATCCAGCAAGCCGAGGAAGATCCACTCGACGCCGGCGGGGAGAGGCTGCGCCTGCTGGGTGGAGAGCCAGCCGAGTTCGGGCGGTGAGTCGTCGGTGAGCAGGACGTTGAGGTTGCGGAAGGGCAGGAATCTGCTGCGGGGTTCCTGGGACTGTTGGATGATCCAGTCCTCATCGCGGCGTTCGACCTCGCCGCGGTTGAAGGGGTTGTCGGCGAAGATGTGTGGAGGGTACATTGGGTGGTTCACCTGGTTGGTTGGGGGTGACTTTCCGGCGAGATTGTAATGCCAGCAGGCAAGGGATACAATTTGAGCACAGACGACGGGAGACAACGGCTATGGACACCGAAAACATTGATGGCCGCAAAGATACCACAACCGCGGCATCGGAACCCGACGACCTGGACCGGCGCATTGCCGAACTGCATGCGCAAGGCATTCTGATTGGCGGCGAGGGGCCGCGGGAGTCGCTGCGCCCTATCGCTTACATCCCCGGCGCCTTGAAGCGGCTGCTGGAGCGACGTGACAGAAGCTAGCCTACCATGCCAACGCCGTTGCTCGCCGCCGCCTACGTCGATACCACCGCGCTCACCCCGCTGGTTGCCGGTGAGGAGCCAGTGGCAACATCCATACAGCGAAAGCTGGAAGGTTTCCGGTATCTGCTGTCCGCCAACCTGCTGGAAGCGGAGATACGGATCGTATTCGCAATGGCAGGGCGGGAGTTTGACGACGACGTGCTATCCAGTATCCGCTGGATTATGCCGAACCGTCGCCTGGATGCTGAAATGGCGGCAGTTTTGCGAACCGCGCAATTGCAACCGATTCGGCTGTGGCATCTTGCCACGGCGCTGTTCTTTGCGGAACTGGCGCCCAGCCTGGCTTTCGTAACTCTGGACGAGCAGCAGGAAACGGCGGCGCGGGATTTGGGGCTGGGGATCGCGTGACCCCGTCGTTTAGGGAGTCGGAGTGATGTCGCCACGGTCCGAGAAGCCCCAACTTTCGCGAAAGCCCATAATGACCTTGTCGAGAAAAGCTATGACGTAGGCTTCGGTAGTGCTGTCTTTGTCCAAAATCACGTGATGGATGCTCTCATACTCGGCAACTTTCCGTGCGCCTTCTTGGAGTTGATGCGGGGTCACAAGTATGCCACCTTGTGCTCCGGTAGCGTTGATTCGGTACGCCAAGGCCCCTACGGCTTCTTGATCTACCCTTGCATTTCTACGACGGCATTCCACAATCAAAAACCCCGAACCATCGATTTTTACTCCTTTCGCATCTATTTCATATTCCGTTCCCGAAACGGCAGGAACTATCTGTTTGCCTTCAGCCTTCCCCAACCCGAAATGCGTTGCAAATTCATTGAGGAGATATTGGGCTGTCTGTTCATAGCGTTCCCAATCTTTCATATGGTAAATACCTCTCGTGTGATTGTAGGCCAAGACATCCCCAAGCAATGACCCCTTCGTGCGAACGACCCGGTAACGATCATTGGGGGAGCTCCGCGATTGCTTTTTCAACGGTGGCTTGGTCGAATCCGTAGGAGAAGGCTCGATTATAATCGCGCATCGCCTCGTTGACGTTACCCAGCCGTGCGTGGTTGATCCCACGAAAATAGTAGTTTCCCGCATCATTAGCATCAAGTCGGACGGCATTATCGTAGTCTGACACCGCATTGGCATATTCCCCCAACGAGGCATATGCACTCCCTCGGTAACTGTAAAACGACGAATCGTTGGGGTCTATGCTGATAGCTTTATCGTAATCTACTATGGCCAGCCTATATTCGCCTTGTCTGCCATACGTCAAGCCACGGCTGATAAACGGGATTGCCTGATTGGGAGCAAGTTGAATAGCTTTATTGAGATCAGTAAGTGCTAGGTCGTATGCCCCCTTTTCACGCAATGCCACTCCTCTCCCGCGATAATAATCGGATTCGTCAGGACTCAGGGCGATTGCTACATCCAAATCTCCTACTGCTCTGTCATATTCGCCTTTTTCGTGAAACGTCAATGCACGCCAAAAATAGGATTCAGGGTTGTCCGGATCTAATGCAATGACCACGGCGTAGTCCTCTATTGCTTGGTCATATTCCCTCTTTTCAAAATAAGAGGATGCACGGCCATTATAGGCAGCGTAGGTCGCCAGAGCGGCTGCCTCCGCATTACCAAACGTTGGAGCAAGTGCTATGGCAGTATTAAAATCTGTTATGGCTTGGTCATACTCCCCTTTACCGCGATAGCCATTACCGCGTGTTATATAGGGCATTGGATTCTCAGGGAACAGATCAATCGCCTCATTGGAAACCGCTATTGCCCTGTCGTACTCGCCATTTTCGTATGCTGAATTGGCTTGATCGATGCGGTTCAAGAACGTGTCGAAATCGTCTTCTGAATCGCTGGGGATACATCCAAACAGCATTGTCGCCAGTATCAGACCCACCGCGAGACAGGCCGTGACATAGGGCATCCTACCCAATTGTAGTGTTAAGGCATCGGCGATTTTCATGGTATGCCTTGTGATCTGCGGAAATGTGCCGTATGGGTAGTGCCCCTAGAATCAGTACCGCAAGGCGTGGGTCGGGGCCAACTGCTGCCGCACCGGGTCAACGACAAGCAGCGCGCCCTCTAGGGTGTACACGCCCGGCAGGACGGGAGCGCCTTCGTCGGCGAAGATTACAATGGTTGATCGCTCGACACCCTCTACCCTGACGCGCGCTTCGCCTACGGCATCTTCGACGATACTACCGTCGGCCAGTTCCGAATTGATGCGTTCAATGGGCGTTATCCTCAGCTCTTGTAGCAGGTTCGCCGGCAGGCAGGTGTAAGTGGAGCCGGTACCTACCAACGCATCTACCATTTTGGAGCGGCTTCCGTCTGCTGAGATGACTTCTATCGGATACGTGAAGGTTCCCATCATCAAGTTTCTGGATTCCGGCTTTCGCCGGAATGACGAGTAGAGAGTGGGGATGGCAGACCTTCGACAGGCTCGAGGTGAGCGGGGTAAGGTTAGGCAGAAGCAGACGGGTATTCGGGACGGCGGCGTTCGCGGAGGGCGGCGAGGCCTTCCTTGACGTCGTCGCCGAAGAAGCCGAGGGCCTCGGCGAGGAGGGAGTAGTCGAAGGAGGTGTGTCCAGCCTGGCGGAGCCACTGGTTGAGGGCGCGCTTGGTAAAGCGGATGGCCGGCTGGGGGCCGTCGGCGAGGCGTCGGGCGATGCGCATGGCGGTTTCCATGAGTTCGTCGCGCGGGACGGCCATGCTGACGAGGCCGATGCGTTCGGCCTCCTTGCCGTCCAGGAAGTCGCAGGTGAGCAGGTAGTATTTGGCTTTGGCCATGCCGCAGAGCAGGGGCCAGATGATGGCGGCGTGGTCGCCGGCGGCGACGCCCAGGCGGATGTGTCCGTCGGTGATGCGGGCGTCCTCGGCGGCGATGGAAATGTCTGCCATGAGAGCGACCGCCAGACCGGCGCCAACCGCGACGCCGTTGATGGCGGAGATAACCGGCTTGTCCAGATTCAGGATGTTGTAAACAATGTCGCCGGCCTCCTGGGTGTTCCGGGCGACGATGGCCGGGTTGTCGATGGCTTGCTCGATCATCTCGAAGTCGCCGCCTGCGGAGAAGGCGTCGCCGGCTCCGGTAACGACGGCGACGCGGACCTCGGGGTCGGCTGCGATGTCAAGCCAGATGCGGCTGAGTTCGTTATGGAGTTTGAAGTTGGTGGAGTTGAGGCTCTCCGGGCGGTTCATCGTAAGGGTGATGATGCCGTCGGTTTTTTCGATGAGCAGGTGCTCGTATGAGGAGTAATCGGTCATTTTGCACTCACTTCGTGGTGAAGGAATCAATTCTCGGCAGGCGAGGGTTCAAAATCGGGCGGCAGATCAAAGGTTGGGCGACCGTCGGGGCGGTGGCTGTGGGCCAGGATCGCCCGCATCAGTTGACTGTGATTGCGCTCCATGCGTTCTTCAAGGGCGTTGAACCTCCGTTCCATGCGCTCTTCAAGGGTGTCGAACTTGCTTTCCATGCGCTCTTCAAGGGCACTGATCTTGCGCTCCGTGCGCTCTTCTACGGCAGTAATTTCCACACGCACTGCTGTAACTTGCTCACGCAAAGCAGCCACTTCTCCCTTCACTTCGCCGAACTCCTGCTGCACGCTGCCCATACGCAGCCAAAGCGCGCTTAGGATTCCCAGTATGGCGGCCAGCAGCATCCCGTAGAGACCCAGCACAACTGAGACCAGAATAATTATGCTGTTGAGGCTAACCGTGTCCATCAGTGATGTCTCCAGGGGTGTTCGTTGCGGTTCTTTGCGCCGATGCTACCAGATGACTTGCGCATCTTGCAGGACGGCCAATTCCGATTCGTCCATGCCAAGCAGGCCGCAGAAGACCTCCTGGTTGTTTTGGCCGAGTTCGGGAGTCCAGCGGAGGGGGTCAGTTGGCGTCTCCGAGAAACGCCAGGGCGGTGCGACGGCGCGTTGCCGTCCACGGTGCGGGTCAGTGGTCAACGGGAACACTCCGCGTTCCGCCAGGTGGGGATCGTCCATTAGTTGGTCGGCGGAGAGCGACGGGAAGGCAGCGAGGCCGGCATCCTGCAACAGGTCGGTGAGTTCGAAGGAGTCGCGGTCGGCGGTCCATTCGGACAGGCGCGCTTCGAGAGTGTCCTGGTTCTGCCAGCGTTGGAATGCGTCGCCGTAGTCGTCGGAATCGGCCCATTGCGGATTGCCCATGGCGTCTTTCAGGACTTGCCACTCGGTATCATCGGCGACGGCAATGGTTATCCACTGGTCATCGCCGAGGCAGGGGAACACTCCGTGGGGAGCCATGGCATCATCACGGTTGCCCATGCGCTGCGCATCGCGATGGTTCATGGCGGTATCCATGAGGGCGTGGCCCATGAAAGTAGTGGCAATGTCCCGGACAGCTACGTCGGCGCGCTGACCCACCTGATGGTTGCGATGGGCACACAGAGCGGCAACAGCGGAGAACGCAGCCATCATGCCGCCAGTGTGGTCCATAGCGTGGCGCAGTTCGACGGGCGGGCCGTCGGGGTAGCCGGTGAGGTAGCCCAGGCCGCCCAGCGCGGCGAACATGGGAGCATAGCCGGCGTACCGCGCCTCCGGGCCAGTCTGGCCGTTGGACGACAGGGACACCATGATAATGTCGGGCTTGATCTCGCGTAGTTGCGGGTAGCCCAGACCCAGTCGGTCCATGACGCCGGGGCGGAAGTTTTCCAGCACCACATCGGAGATGCGGACCAGATCGTAGGCGAGTTCCAACGCGCGAGGTTCCTTAAGATTCAAGGTAACGGAGCGCTTGCTGGCGTTGACCTGCTCGAAGGACGACGGGGGTTTGCCGTACATAGCATGGGGTCGGCGCGTGATGTCGAGTCTGGCGGCAGACTCGATCTTGATGACATCTGCGCCGAGGGACGCCAGGATCATGCCGGCGAAGGGGCCGGCGGCGTGGACCGAGAAGTCGGCTACGCGGATGCGGGAGAGGGGTGCGGGTGAGTTGGTCATAGATTCCCCTCGGGTTCTATTCCTGTGAAGTTGCGCCGTTCTGGTACTTGGCCCTGTATTCCTCAAGCAGGGACGGCAGCAAGTCAGGATTGGTACGCGCCGCCGCGTTGAGGGCAATCAGGATCTCGCTGGTTTCTCTGCGCGCTTCAATACGACCCTCCTCACGACCCTCTTTGCGACCTTCTTCGCGGGCCTCTTCGATTCGGCGACGGCGTTCAGCCAATGCGAAAAACATTCTCACCCCCAATTCCGTCAGAATAGCTATCGATAGTGATACAAAAGCGCCCCATTCCCAAAGACCAACTATTCCGTCCGGCGTACTGTGCCAACTCCAAACGTGGCCACGGGCCAGCAGGGTGAGCAGATTCACCGGCCAAATGCCCAAGATGATGAACTGGATATGTCTAATGGCCGGGCTGGGTATGTCAATCATATCGCAATCCCGGCTTGAGCGGATGTGTTCCGCTCATGGTTCGACCGGCTCACCATGGGCGGACCACACTAAATGAATGCGGGAATTAGTAGTACACGGCGTTGCCGGTACCGCCGCCGGCGGCGATGAGCTCGCCGGTGATGGCCCAGGCCTTGTCGGACGCGAGGAATGCGGTGAGGTAGCCAATCTCGGAGGCGTCCACCATGCGGCAGATGTGATTGCCGCGGGGCGAGCCGGGCGCGAAGTCCTGGGCTTCGGCCTCCTCCAGAGATACACCGCCCAGTTGCTCGGCGCGGGCGGCCAGCAGGCTGGGGGTGCGCTCGGTGCGAGTGGTGCCGGGATGGATGCAGTTGACGGTGATGCCGAACTGTCCCAACTGGGCGGCCAGGGTCTTGGTCATGTGGACCAAGGAGGTGTTGCGCGCGCCGCCACTGAGGTTGCCGGCGTTGCGGGCGTTGAGTCCGCTGATGTTGATGATGCGTCCAAATCCCTGGGCCTTGAGCAGGGGGATGGCGGCGCGGGAGCAGCGCAATGCGCCGACGAACTTGACGTCGAAGTCGCTGATCAGGTCCTCGTCAATCAGGTCCTCGATGGGTCCCGTCGCGCTGGGCGAACCGCCGGGCAGGGACGCGCTGTTGACCAAGATGTGCAGGCCGCCCAGGGCATCGGCGGCGGCGTTGATGACGTGGTCCACCTGCTCGCGGTTGGTGGCGTCGAAGGACATGGGGATGGCGCGGCGGCCGGTGGTCTCGACGATTTCGGCGGCGGTCGCTTCCAGGTCGGGCATGGAACGGGAGCCGACGACCACGTCAGCGCCCTCGCGGGCGAGTTCCAGGGCGATGGCCTTGCCGATGCCGCGGCTGGCGCCGCCGACGAATGCGAGCTTACCTTCGAGTCCGAAGTCCATAGGGGTTGCCTCCATTGATGGCGAACCGGGCCGCTGGGGGCGGATGAGTTCGCGGGGATGGGGGGATTATACAGCCCCTGTTGAGGGTGAGGCAGACTTGGGTGCTGTAGCCCAACACACGCCTTGGGACGTTTGTCGGAGGCCAACTACATGCTCGCGGATGGCGCTCCGCTTTATCCCCATGGAGTCCGACCAAATTAGGCAACAATGCTATGCAATGAATGCCTATCGGCCTAAAAAAATTTTGGTAGTGGTCCCAAATGGTCGGGATGAATACCAGCAAAACTGCCTATCATTCTCTCAAGGCCCCAAGTGGCATCCAGGAATTTCAAAGAATCGACATCATTGTTGTCCCCTAAAGCCTTGCGCAATTGGTCATGGGAGTTTTCTGGCGCAATCACAGCGACCAAATTAGACCAGTCGAATGTAAGGTCCCCGATTTTCCGCCATTCCCGCTCCCACCAAAATTCCTTCCGGCTCTTATTTCTTGGCCATGTGCCCATGACTTCGATAAAAGGAGTAAGTTGAAAAATGTCATTTGTCTTGTCTCCTGCATCCCAGGCGCTCTTTACCAGCCTCTCGATGCTTTTTTTGATCGTCCAATCATGGCCGCGCGTGGCGTCCACATACCAAACTGGATTTACTTCACGCGAACGCGCCCAGATTTTACTGAATACGACTCCGTACGGTTCAAGTTGAACCTGCCGCCCTTGAATTGCGCCCGTCAACGTCCAAGCGTGTTCTAAAGGTGTCTCGGTGAAACACACGACTTCCTGGTTGGGAACGTCGCGGTCTTTCGCCGTGCCTAACTTCGAGCCCGCATTCAAGCAGTGGTCCTTCAGGATGCTCACCAGATTCTCGTATGCGATGCAGTCATCTTTGTCTCGAGTGAAATGTACCAAGAACGTCGATAGGTCTAGCCTTCTGTTGAGTAAATTTTCTATGGTGGTCATTGATCACTCCTGCAAAATCAAATTTACCGCAATTGCGGTATAGCCTGAATTCCAATGCTAAATCGTCCCCGCCCGCGCCAACGCCGCCAACTCCAGCCGCGTATAGCCCAGCAGGCCGCAGTACACATCGACGTTGTGTTCGCCGAGGAGGGGGGCGCGGGTTAGGGTGGTGGGGGTTTCGCTGAGTTGGAAGGGGGCGCCGGTGTATTCCAGGGGGCCGGTTTCGGGGTGGTTGACCGGGGTGTAGAAGTCGCGCTGGCGTTGCTGGGGGCTGGTGAATACCTCGGACGGGGTGTAGTAGGGGGCGACTGGGACGCCGTGGGCCTGGCCCTCTGCGTAGAGCCACTCGCGGGTGTGCTGGCTGAACCACTCTCGCATGTGGCGGTTCAACTCGGGGCCGTGGGTGGCCGGGTCGCTGAACATCTCCGGGGTGGCCCATTCGGGATTGCCCATGAATTCGAGGAGGCCCTGGAACTGGCGCGGCTCCAGCGTCAGCAGCTCGACGTAGCCGTCGGAGGCCGGCAGGACGCCACCGACGCGGAAGTAGCGGGAGAAACGGGTCTCGGTGATGCCCTCGGACTCGTGGCGCTGGATGGGCATGTAGCCGACGGATAGCTGGGCTTCCTGGGATGATGCGTCAACCGTCTGGCCGGTGGATGTGTCCGGGTTGGACAGGCGATGATGGACAGCGGCCAGCGCGCCCACGGCGGCGGTGAGTCCTGCCTGGTAGTCGCCCATGTTGGCGCCGGCGACGATGGGCGGACGGTCGGGGAAAGTGTCCAGCGCGACGCCGTTGGGGAGCAGCCAGCCTTCGCCGCCGGCGTGGAACGTGGCCAGGTGTCCGGCGCGGTAGTCGGCGTAGGGGCCACTGCTGCCGAATGGGGTTATCGGGACGATGATGACGTTGGGATTGGCGGCGTGGAGCGATGAATCGTCGAGTCCGACTATGGCGGCGTTGGCCGGCGTGTAGTCGTGGACGACCATATCGACGCGGGCGACCAGTTGACGCAGCAGATCGCGGCCGGCGGGGTCTTGCAGGTTCAGGGTGATGCTCTGCTTGCCGGTGTTGAGGTAGAGGTAGAGGCCGCTGCGCTCGGGGTGAGGAACGTCATCAGGGAAGGGTCCGCGACGGCGGGATGGGTCGCCAGCGTTGGGCGGCTCGGCCTTGATGACGGTAGCGCCGAGGGAGGCGAGGAGCTTGCCGCAGTAGGGGCCTGGGATGAGGGAGGCCAGCTCCAGGATGCGGAGGTTGGGTAGGGCGCTTGGGGGAGTAGGGGCGCTAGTCATATGTCATATATCGAAGATGTACTGTCGCACCGGGAAGGCAAATCCGGGTAGCACGCCCTCTCCATCAAGGATGTCCGGGTCATCGAGCAACTGCGGCTCTGATTGACCCGCACGATAGACGTGGACCTGCCGTAGCCGAGCGTCGATTAGCCAACCCAGGCGGACGCCGCCGGCCATCCATTGCGCCATTTTGTTTTGGAGTGGTCGCAGGTTGTCGGTGCGCGAGCGGATTTCCACGACGAAATCGGGGGCGCCCTCGATGATGGTATCCCGTTCCAGATCCGGCAAAGCGTCAAAGCGTTCCTGCGTAATCCAGGCGGCATCCGGGCCTAAGACTGCGCTGGAAGGTAAGCGGAAACGGACCGTTTGCGATGACGCGCTGCCGCCGTTGGCGAGTTCCCAATTGGCCAGGAAGGTGGCCATGTAAAGTTCTTGCTTGTTGCCCCGGTATCCGGTCATAGGCAGTATCAGCAACTCCCCCTCGGCGGTGACTTCCATCTCGTACAGATCGTTCTGCTCGCAGAACTCGATAAAGCGCGCGGGAAAATCGGCGGCGCGATGGTCGATGCCGAGGGCCGAGAGACGCAGGACGATGGCGCCGTCCTGCGCGATGGCGGCCAGAGCGTCGGTGGCGGGTTTGGCGATAGTGGTCATGGCAAATTGGGTTTTCTGCGGGTTAGGCTCAGGCGGATTGTATCATTGGCTGGAGTACGGGATGACTCGGTCTTGGTAATCGGCGCGCCGATGGAGGCCGGGAGCCTGCCGCAGTAGGGACAGGGGAGGGCGATGGGAAAACTGGGGACCATGCGGCACTCGCATACCGAAAGGATTTGGCTGTGTGTATTGCGACCTCATCTACAAACGATGCTGCTCGCTGGAGAGGACTGACTACGTACCATCTCGCCTATTCGGAGATTCCCGCATACGGTCGTCCCCTCATTGTCACTGGCGTTAATATCAGCACCACCGTCCAATAGCAGTTGGATGGCAGCTGTATTGCCTGCAAGTGCTGCAGCATGCAAGGGAGTGCTACCGGCACCCGTACCACTACCAACTAATTTGGCGTTTACATCGGCCCCATGGTCCAACAGCAATTTAACAATAGATGGCGAACCAACGGAGGCTATATGCAAAGGAGTATTGCCGGTACCGTTGCCAGTATTAACATCGGCACCGCGGTTCAAGAGCAATTCCACGACAGTCTGTTTGCCCGGCGGTGTCACGGCATAATGTAGTGATGTGTTGCCATAAATCTCTTTGGAATCAATATTAGCACCTCGGTCCAAGAATAATTCGACGGCAGACACTTTCCCTGCAAATGCAGCGCCATGCAACGGTGTGTAGCCATCGGGGCCAGCAGCGTGTACATCAACTCCTTTGTCGAATTCAGATTTCACATCCGCCAAAGTAGCACTCTGCCAAAAAGAATCATCACACAAACGACCGCAATATCCTGGTCGAACCTCCACAGGTCGAGCAACCGGAGTACCGAGAGCCGCTGTCACTGCTGCGTTTACAGTTGCCGGAATATCGGGCGTAGCGGTAGGTTCGGGTTGTAGATCTAGGCCACAGCCAGAAAAACCGATTGCTGCTGCCATGGGCATCAGCAGCGAAAAGAAGACGTGTAACGAAAGTTTGTCAATCATCGTCGATGAACCTAGAAAGGTAACGTATCGCCGAATTAAGTTGAACACTGAACGACGCTTCGTTGTGGATGGACAACTGAGCTTCATTCGCGCCAACTTCGTCTGCAAAATCTTGGAGGGAGTTCTGCCAAGACTTCAGAACTTCAGATGGGTCTTTAACTCCTTTTTCCTCCAAGAATTCGGTGAGGTCGGAAATTGGCAGTGGCCCACCTGAAGCTCCCGATATCACCATGATTATGATCAAATCCCACGTTTCCGGAGGATTAGCCAATTCTTGTTCGAGACCTTCAGTTTGTGCCATTTTGCATACGCTACATACGTCCGGCAATCCCGTATCAACGAATTTTTCCGTCCAATGATTAACAGATTTCGGTATTTTGTTCACCTGAGCACGACAAAGGCAGCATCGCTTGTTGGTTGGGACTGGTAGCGGCACATACGCCATTGGGGGTGGTTCGGTGAATCGGAAACCGCTCGTTCCGGCCTGATTCCTATGTTGCCACCATTCCCTGTTTACTTTCTCGAACGCCAGTATCCTGTCATTCTCCCCCCTCAGATCGACCTCTAATCGTGCCAAATCCTCCTTCTTTTGGCTATCCATGATAGTCAAAAGCTCGCGGATTTCCTTTATTGACCGTATAGCCTCTTCCAACGAAAAATCCTGTTGGTGAGCCCAGCGATTCCTAACGTACTTCGCTTTCTTAAGCAACGCACACCCTTTGTTGCCTAAAGTTTTATGGGAAGCGCTGTGTGCGTCTTCCAGTAACCATCGTAAGACGAGGAGCACGTCCTTCCGCGTATTACCACTAATCGGCGTATTCCCGAATTCTGTGCGACGGGCAATAAACGTAGCCAGTTCGTCCCTCAGTGTGATCAGAGCCTTGCCGATGTAAGGCCGGGTATTTAGTACGACTGGCTGCACTTTGTCCTCCAATATGTTGACCATAGCCCACGCGAGCACGGCACTGGCGTCAGGCTTCATCCACCATAGCATCAACTCGCGGACCACAAGTGCGCTACGTTTAACATTGTAGGCATCAGGCTGCGGTAAGTTGCAGCTCGAAGCGGCTTACGTCGGTGGGACGGTTGCCGGGGTGGGTGTGCCGTTGAGGCGGCCTCACGTCCAGTTCCATGCCCACGACGGCGGCATGGGGGACGGTGAGCCACTCTGAGCCGGGCTGCACCAGGCAGTCGAACTCCGGCGCGGCCGGCCAGCCGTTGATTGCGCCGGGGGCAACGGGGATGTTGAGACGGAACGGGTCATGGCTCAGGATCTGTGTGGAAAGGAACATAATATGCACGCATTCCACCACATCGGTTCGGGGGTTTAACTTGGCGATCACCGAATCGGCTATCTCATCCGTTTCCTGCCCGCGATAGGGGGGGCGTTGTCGGATGAAGAGCATATCGCCAATCCGATCGTATTCAAAAATTAGTTTCTCTGCCATTCCGTTTCTCCCCTTGCCGGCCTCTGGGCAATATAAGCAGTGATTATCCAATTTCTGGGGCCAGGGTGGATGATAACCACTACGATCACGTATTTCGCCAGTTCCGGATACCAGCGGCTAAAGATTCTGGCTTCCGGGTCGCCGGGGCTGATCTGTACGCGGTCAGGGTTATCCAGTGTAGGAGCAATGTACTCCCGACGTCTTGGCAGCAAATCGTCATGCTCGGCCGCGATATGCCGCTCTCGTTCCTCGTTGAGTTCTACTTGGCCGCCCAAGTATGAGCATGAGAAGAAAGTTACGCTGCGCTCTTCGTCGTTATCCTCCATACTATCAAACCGGCAGGATGGGTCGTGCTTCCTCCGGAAGGGGTACGTTGCGTAGGGATAGGTGGCTACCGTCGGTGAACCAGGGGTTGTGGGGGTTGCGCGAAGGGAGGAGGACGGTGGCCGTGCCGGGGGCGGTTACTTCGCCGCGCTGGTTTTCGGCCCAGATGTCCACGTCCACCAGGGCGTTGCCATCATGGAGGTACTTGCGGGCGACGCGGCCCTTGAGGAACTGGGTATCTCCATAGACGTTAAAGCGGCGGGTTTCCACGCGGAGGCGCTTGAGGAAGGCGTCATCGCCCATCCAGTTGGTCATCAGGGTGCCGAGCCACGATACGCGCTGGGGGCCGTAGTCGTAGGCACCGGGGACGCCGACCGCTTCGGCGACGGAATCGCGCAGGTGGCCGATGCCGGTATATTCCAGGCCACCGCCGGATTCGGGATTGCGGAAGAAGTGGTTGGGATGGCGCATAGCCTCGCGGAGCAGGACGCCGTGGGCGCTGGAGCGTCCGGTGCCGACCAGGAACGCGCTCACGTCCTGCAAGGACAGGGGGCCGCGCACCACGGTGGGCAGTTCCTCGCCGATTTCGGTGTCCTCCCAGTAGCGGGGGTGGCCGCCCCGAGCCGTCTCGTTGAGCACCTGCTCGTCGATGGCGGTTAGTTCGTCCTCCGTATATTCGTGGCGCTTGGGCACGTCGGCGTACTTGCCCCGCTCCCGGGAGGCGCGGCGCTGGTGGCGGGTACACCAGCCCACGACGCGGGCAACAACCTCGTCGCGTTGGTTCGAGTAGGTGGTCTCCACGTACTGGATGACCAAGCGACCGGAGTATTGGCTCTGCTTCTCCTGCACGTCCAGGACGCGCTCCACGCAGTTGACGGCGTCGCCGGGCCGCAGCACGCGGAAGAACTCCCAGTCGTTACCGGCAAAGAAGCCGTGGACACCGGGCAGGCCCCAGCGGGTGCGTCCCGACCAGTGGCGCATGTACGGAGCGCAGGGATGGCCGACTACGCTGCCATACTTGGAGTAGGCGGCGTATTCCTGGTCACGGAACAGCGGGTTGGCGTCGCCGATGCCGTTGACGAAGTTGAGCATGGTGTCCAGGTTGGCCTGGCGGACGTACTGCTCGGTGCGCATCCGCACGCCGATCATGGCGCGGGCGGCAGCCAGGGCTTCGTCGGAGATGCCGCCCTCCACTTCGGGGAGGGTTTCTACTACCTGTTGTTGGGGTTGTTGCTGCGTCACAGATGTGTACCTCTCTAAATCAGTCTGCGAACAACTCTTCCAGTACGCGGAAGAAATACAGCCCGGCCAAGCTCACCATTTCCAGATAGAGCCAAGCGATTGGTCCGTTAACCAACTCACGGCCTGAGATTGTACGGTGGGCAACATCCTGCCCACCGTTACCAAGACAAGAAAGTAAAACACTGTAGTCGCCGTGATAGCTGTCAACTTGGCCCACTGGATTTGTCTGGCCAGCCCAGGCGTTTGGACAAGATCGCCTAACGCAATATCGTTTCCAAAAATTCCGAACCCAATGGCCGCGGTTGCAATGGCTAAAATTGCTACCGCCAACTGATGACCATCCGACGGCTTGATGTTCATGAACCGTCCTACTCGTCGCTATACGTTTCCTCGTGTTTGTGAACCCGCCATCCATAAAAGATGGTGCACAGTCCACAAACGGCCATAGTCGCACTCAGGGTCAACGCTAGCCAAGCATTGCCTTCCTGTGGAAATTCGCGAACTGCGAGCACCGAAAACCAAGTTGCAGCGCCGCCCATCACTAGCGTGCCAATACCAAAGCGCAGGTAGAACAACAGGCTACTGTTCTTGTCGATGCCCAACATTTCCCCGTCTCCTGCGCTGCGATTTGTTGTGGAAACTCAACGCCTCTAATATACCACCTGTCGATCTTCCAGCTCCGCCAGTTCCGCCTCGCTCAAACCCAGCGTATCGCAGAGGACTTGCGGGTTGTGTTCACCCATCAGGGGAGCGTGGCGGCGCACCGCGGAAGGCGTCTTACTCAGGCCCCACATTAGGTTGAAGATCGGCTCGGCGCCCAGGGCCGGGTGGTCGATGTCGCTGTAGAGGCCGCGCTGCATGAAGTGGGGATGAAACAGACGCTCTTCGGCGCTGAGCACCGGCGCCGCAGCGACGCCGTGGCTCTGGAGCAGGTCGGTCAGACTGTCGGGGTCATGTTGCTCGGTCAATTGGGACAGCAGGCCGTCCAGCTCCCGGCGGTGTCGTTGGCGGCGGTACTGGCTGCTGAAGCGTTGGTCCTTGGCCCATGCCGGGCTGCCCATTGCGGAGACGAGACCCTGCCATTCGCTTTCGTTGGCAACCGCAATGGAGATCCACTTGTCATCATTACCATCGGAACCCGGGGCGCAGGGGTAGTTGCCGTAGGGGACCTTGGTGGGGTCGTAGTTGCCGCGTGGTTGCAAGGCCCGGCCGGTGAGGGCCTGTTCCATCAACCCGATGCCCTGGGTTACTACGGTGGCGCGCAGCATGGACACGTCGATGTACTGTCCCTGACCAGTTTGGTTGCGGCAATAGAGGGACGACACGATGGCGAACACGGCATGAAGCGCGCCGCAGATGTCGCCGAAAGCATGCTTGAGTCCCAGCGGCCCGCCCCCCTCGTACCCCATGGTGCTGTCGAGGCCGGAAAGTGCGCCGATGGACGGAGCGTAGGCCCGCAGGTCGCGCAGTGGCCCATTCTGCCCGGTCGATGAAATGGAGGCCATGATTATGTCGGGCTTGATCGCGCGGAGAGTTTCATAACCCAGGCCCAGGCGATCCATCACGCCGGGGGAGAAGTTTTCGATCACCACGTCACACTTTTCTACCAGGTGTTTGGCGAGATCTACGGCTTCGGGTTCGCCGATGTTGAGCGTGATGCTGAGCTTGCCCCGGTTTACGTTGTGGAACATGGGGTTCTGCTCAGGGTCAGGTTGGTCGCCGACGATGGGCCGGCCCAGGCGCATGTAGTCCAGGCGTTGGCGAGTTTCGACCTTGATCACCTCAGCGCCCATGTCGGCCAGAACCATGCCGGGAATGGCTCCGGCCAGCACCCAGCCGAAATCCAGCACCCGATAGCCGGCCAGGGCGCCGTGGCTCTCGCCGTCGTTGCCGTGCGTAGTGTTTTCAGTCATGCGTATCGCCTTGCCCGCAGGTCATTCTTGTTTCCGTCCCGGAACGATCCAGGCCGCGACAGCCGGCATAACGGCCAGCGCAGCTGCGCCGGCGATCTTGGTGTAGAGCGGATGGTACACCAGGCTCACCGTCCACAGGGCGGCGAATACGATGGCGCCCACGATAATGCCGGCGGCGATGATAACCTCCGGGCGGTGGTTTTTACTGAGGGCGACCTGCCGGGCGATGAGGCAACTGCCCAAGAATACCACCAGACAAACGATTCCGATTCGCAACAGCATGACCGCACCGTTCAGATGATTCCGGTCTGGTAGAGTTTTACCAATTCTTCCGGAGAGTAACCCAATTCGTCGCACAGCACGGCCCGGTTATGTTGGCCCAGAGTTGGGGCCGGCGACGGAGGGATCACATCAGCCTCGCTCAGTCGGTAGGGTACGCCGGGGTAGGCTACCGGACCGGTGTCGTCGCGTTCAATCACCACGAACAGGTCAACCAGCGAGGGGTCTGCGCGCACTTCGTCATAGGTGCGAACCGGGGCCAGGGGGATGCGGTGTTCCAGAGCAATTTCCAGCAGCTCGGCCTTGGTATAGTCCGCCAGCCATTCTTCCACATAGCCGTCCACCTCGTCGGCGTACAGGTTGTTCATGGCGGTGCGGTTGCGGAATCGTTGCTCCTGCGACCACTCCGGACTGCCCATAATCTGCAACAGGCGACCCCACTGGCGTCCCTCCGGCGAGCCAACAAAGATGTGGCCATCTTTGCAGCGCAAAATGCAGTTGGGGTACGGGAAATCCAGGGCGTGGTGGCCGGTGCGTCGGGTGACACGCCACTCGTACACGGCCATGAGCGCTTCCGGCCCGTTGTAGAGGCCGGCCATGGTTTCGGCCTCGGCGATGTCGATATGCTGGCCGCCAAGAGTCTCACGGGCCAACAGGGCCATGACGATGGCTGACGCGGCTGCCATCCCCGCGAAATACCCGACTTCCGGAGTGCCGAACGTGAGGGGTTCACGGTCGGCTTCGCCCAAACCCTCACAGATGCCTCCGGCAGCGGCGAGGTTGATGTCGTACGCCTTGTAGTCGCGCCAGGGGCCGGAGAGTCCCCACGGGCTGATGCTGGCCATAACGAGGTTGGGGTTGTCGTCAGCCAACGCGTCATAGTCCAGCCCCAGCCGTTCCATGTCCGCCGGCGCAACGTTATGCACAACTACGTCGGAGGCGGCGGCCAAGCGACGCATGATGCTGCGTCCGGTTGGGGTTTGCAGGTTGGCGGTAATTCCTTCCTTGTTGGAGTTCAGGTACAGGAACAGGCCGCTGCGCTCGGCGTGCGGAATATCACCCGGCCACGGGCCATAACGTCGCGCCGGATCGCCGTCAACGGGCGTTTCCAACTTGGTGACGCGCGCGCCGGCATCAGCCAACAGCTTGCCGCAGTAGGGCGCGGAAAGCATAGAGCCGAGTTCGAGGACGCGGAGGCCGGAGAGGAGGGGGTAGATCATGGTGGTTCTAATTGGTCTATTAGGATTGACTGGGTCAAGCAGGCATGCCTGAATAAAGCAATTCAGTTGCAGTGGCAGCGGCGGTTGTCCAGATTGTAATCCTGTCTAAGACATCTGCGCTAACGTCATCGCAAAAGTCTATGACTCTGCACCGGTCAAACAGTATCCCGGCGTCACGAGATGTGCTATACCATCGATCTGGGTGCCTGGCATCAGCCATGAAAAACATACGTACTGGCAAAACTGGAGGGGATGACTGCAACCACTTATCGCAGAACGAACTAGGGTGGAGCTTAGTAAGCTCGCCTTCATATCTCGTACCGGTCTTAGATTGAGCAAAGGCGATTAATTTCCCCGGCAAGTTGTCGGTGAAAGGTTTCCACACAACTACATCTAGTTTGCCGTCCTGTGCCTGTGTAGGACGCTGATCACGATCGCGGAAACCGTCGCCCTCGTTGAGCCGTTTGCAAAGATCTTCAACTTTCTCTGGGAATCCCTGGCGATAGGCTGCGGTCCCAAATATCATACTCTCAGCCCGGTCACCGAAGTAATTTCTGGCTACTTCCGCAGTAAGTTCCTCGAAGAGAAGTGTCCCGTCGATACCGGCGTGTTCTCGATTATTGTCCATGCGCAGCCGGGTTGCCAACAGCAAATACTGATAGATAGCGTGTTTGCCGTTATTAGCATCATAAGCGAGACGCAGTATATTACCTTGTCGGCCTAACTCGAACGGATAACCATTCACGCAGGACTCTGCACGTCGTTGGGTTTCCTCGTATCCTCTACCAACCACAGTGTCTGCTCGCTCCTCTTCAGGCACACCGTCGGGATAGTGGTTGTCGTCGAGTCGGTTCAACAACCGTGTCACAGCAGTCGCCGAAATGCTGCCGCGTCGCCATGCCATCAACTCAACGAAGTCCGCAAGTTCACTTTGAGGCGCGCGGGAAGAAGGAGTTCCGTTCGGCCATTTGAACATCAGACTCCCTCCGTGATGCGACGCTCTCTAGTCGGATTTCTTTTGCGGTCCATTTCGTTGTAAAGATCATCCGCCAAGTTCGCCACTGTACCGGCGGTTCTGAGCAACTCTTCAGAACCGTCGTATCCTTCGGAAAGCATACTGTGAGCTTTTTGCAAATGCTCTCTGGCCGCCAGCAAGGATTCCTCGAAGCGATTGGACGAAGGGCGACTTGACTCGAAGGCATAAGCCAAATCTCCGTTGCGACGCAGGTTTGCCGTCGCCCCCCGGTCGCTCAGAGTAGCGTCCAGCTGCCGTAAATGGGGATTTTGTGATTGAACAACGGGTCGTATTTGCTCTCTCTTATTACCGTACAGCCAAAGGCAAAGTTGCCCCAGCTCTTCCTTCTTTTCCAGTGGAACAGGTTTGGGATCTTCATCTGATGCCGACCGCAGACCGATGTAGGCACTGATTCCAGGGTAATCAAGCCCAGTGTACAAATGAGAGAACGAGAAATGGTTGTACCAGCGGTTTTCACGGCGGAATACGCCTAAATCTTCGGCTTGCTCAATCACCATCAGCCCGCGGAACAAACGCTGAACCGTGCGATGGGTGTCGCCAATCTGTTGCGCGATGTCTTCCAGTGGTACCTTGAAGTTACGATGCACGTCGGCGATGTATTGTGATTTGGCATAACTTCCCCATTTGGCGGGGCCATTTACGTGTTTGAAGCCGATGTATTGCCAAGCGCGTTCCCTAGTGCTTAGCAAGCAGGGCAACGTCTCAAGGGATGCTTTTTCTGATGAGGTAATGACCGGGACGTCGCAGTTAAGTTCACTGGCCAACGTCGGATTCAGCAGAAGCTTGACCGCGGCCAGGCGTCGATTCCCTTCGATGACGACGTTTGTACCTCCTTCACGCGAAACAATCAGAGGTTCGTGGCGGAAGAACCCACTGGCGGCGATGGACAAAGCCAGCTCTCGCACGTCCATGGCTTCCCATAGAACTCCAATGATTTCGAGTTCCGTGGATTTCGCCGTAAGGCTGAACTCGACCAGCCTTGGGTTCTCGAAATCGAAGAGCAGTTCCGAAACGTTAATCGGGGTGATTTCTGCGCTATCCATTACGGCACCCCCTCTAGCCACATCAGTTGACGCCAGTGAACACCGGCCGCCGCGTGATCGCCAATTCTCCCTGCCGGTAGTGATGCGTATTCTTCATGACTACCCGCACAGCGTGGAAATTATGCCTTGCAACTAGCTCAAGTATCCGCTCAGACACGTCGTATGTCATCAAAAAATCTGCTCCGCTTTCGGCAAGAATTGCGAAAAGGCGTGGATGGTCAACATTGTTGTGATTGTATAGGCGCAGCCCAGGTCGCTTGCCGCCGGCGGTATAAGGCGGGTCAATAAATACGACAGTTTGCGATGGTTCCACTGATATTAGCGTTTCTCTCAGCAATTCCACACCATCGGTTTCACGAAAGTCAATGCGGTCAGCATGTTCTGCGATGGCTCCCAGACGTTGCGCGATAGTATCGGGATACCACCGGGAGGCTATACCGCTACCATTTTCACCTGACCGAATCAGCGAGGCCCCTTCCGCGAGTATCCCACCACGCCGTGTCCGATTGAGTACCAAGGCGCGGAAACCTTGCTCAACTACATTATCGGATTCCTGCTCAGCGAATCGCTGAACTGCATCATAACTGATGTCGGGATCAAACTGCCGCACCCTAGCAATCATATCGTCGCTGTGGTGTAGCGTTGCTTCCCAGAAGGCTGCTACATCCGGGTCTATTTCCGCCATGAGACTGCGTTGGACCAAGCCCTCCATTACGGCCGTCAGAGACACTATGCCGCCTCCAGCGAACGGTTCAACCAATAGCGTAGGCGTCGGATCAATAGCACCCAGCCAGGCCCGTATGTGAGGTACCAACCAAGTTTTGCCGCCCGGATAGCGTAGAGGGCTACGCTGCGGCACCTTGGCTACGTTCACAGCCGGTATCGGTGAGACAGGAACTGACGTTGGTGTGGTGGTAAGTCCGGCAATGGTTGACATAGCGACGCTCACGAATACGGAGGGACGGCGGTAATGTTATCACACGCCTTGCCCGCTCCCGGCGCCAACCGGCTAGTTGGGATTCATCGCTACCGGAAAACGGTATCGGCTTTGCCCGGGATGCCAAGGTTCTGGATACGCTGGTCATGCAGGGGAATCGTTTCCGGCTGGTTGAAGGGTATCTCTGCGTGGAAGTGCGCTAGATATTCGGCGAGGGCATCCTGTTCCTTGCCGGGAGCGAAAGCGTCGGCCAGCCCAGGGTCGGCCGCGGCCACTGGCTCGTCGATAATGCCGTTTCCGTTGCTGTCGGGAAAGTCTGCGTCGTGCGGATTGTACTGGCCGGCTTCGCCGCTGAAGTCAACCCGACCCGGATGGGGAACCGGGAATGGGTAGCCACTGCCGCCGTTGGCCAGGAAGTTCAACGTGGCCATCTTGATTACGCGCTCCGGGTCTCCCGACAGTTCGCCATTCTCAACCACGCGGTCGCTCACCTCTCCACTATTGTCGATCACCGCCAGCGAGCGGATGCGCTGGCCTGATGGAGCCGCCGGGTCGAAGCTGAAGCGCATCCCGCCCACCTGGGGAAATCCGCCGGACGGTGTTGTTCCGATGCCGTCGGCGGCGATGGTGTGCTCGATGATTCCCACCAGTTGCCGGGCCGTCAGGGGCACGATGACCACACCGTTGTCGAAGCGCAGGGCGCCCTGAATGTCGAATTGGGATACGTCTCCTTGCAGCTTGCCGGTTGCAGGATTGGCGGAGGGCGGTAGGAACTGTACTTCCGCCGGGTCGGTTGTGCCGGGAGGTTGAACCACGAGCCCGATGGCGTCCCGGATGCCGCCGCCGTTCTTGAGGGATACCTGCACATCGGGATCAACCTGCTGGGCCAGCCAAAGATTGGCGTCCGCCGTGAGGTTGCCCAGGTTGCTTTCCTGAGTGCGCACGGCGCGGCGCCGGCCGTCCAGGTACACGTCGGTCCGACCGATGATGTTGCCGTCGCGGGCGACGAGGACGCTGCGCAAGGATTCGGCGACGCGGCTCACCTCCGGTATGGGCTGACCGGCGAAAGCCTGGCCACCCTGGCGGTCGGTGGCGTAGGCTCCGCTGAGATACGGGTCAATGGAGTCTGGAACCACCCGGCCGGCGTTGTCAAAGTGCACCACCAACCGGCCCAGATATTTGTAGTCGCCGTCGATGTTAACCAACAGCACGGGCGCGCCGTTAGCGGCGCGGTACGACAGGGGATAGGTGTCCTGAGCCGTGTCGCCGCTACGCAGCCGGTCAGTTTCGTCGGCCAGCAAGGTATTGGAGCCTCCGGCGACGATAATGTCAACGTTTTCCAGCCGGGTGGCGAGCGCTTGCTCGATGTTAATGCGCTGCATGTGGGACAGCAGGATGACCTTGTTGATACCCTGGCCAACCAATTCGTCCACGGCATCCTGGATCATGGCGGCCAAGGCATCCAGGTCGTCGCTATCGGATGGCATGATCGTGATTTCTCCGGCTCCCGTGATGGAGGCCAGAGTGGGAGTAGTAGCGCCGACGATGCCAATGCGCTGTCCGCCAACGGTGACCACCGCGCTGCGCGCCAGGCTACCCCCTATCAGCATCGCCTCCTGACCGTCCGGGACCGCCAATCCGGCGAGGTTTTCATCTGTGGTGAAGTCCAGATTGCTGGACAGGTAAGGGAACCGAGCTCCGGCATAGGCTCTGCCCTCGTCGGTCTCTGAGCCGATGATGCTGGCAAATGCCCCCGTGCCCTGGTCAAGTTCGTGGTTGCCAAGGGCGGACGCCTGGAAACCCATGGCATTGAGGAAGGCAATATCGCCGCGACCATTGCCGGCAATGCCCAGCAGGGCATCGTTGGAATCGTCGCCGGCGGCGAAGTAACGAGGACCGGGGACGTAATTATCTCCCGAGCTCAACACGAGAGTGTTGTTGGGAAATTGCCGCCGGAAGCCGTCCAGCATGGCAGAGAAGTTTTCGACGTTCTCCAAAGCCCCCGCTGCGCTGTCCATGTCGGCAGCGTGGAGTAGTTGCAAAGTGAAGGGCGGGACGGCTGGCGGCGGCGGAGCTAGAGGCTGGGCTGTCGCCGGCGGTTGGCGTAAGCCGGAAGCAAATGCCTGTTGCAGCTGCGCCGCTTTGCTGTCCAAGTCGCTGGCGAGGCGGTCGATTTCGGATTCCAGCCGGCGAATGTCTTCGGTGGACGCTGCGGACTCTTCCGCAGGCTCCGGGGTGCCGGCAGGTTGGGACGTTGCGGCTACTTCTTCGCTTAAGGACGACACCTCCGCCCGCAGGGCGGCCACGTCGGCCTGAACTGCCGACAGTTTCGCTTCGCTACCGCCGCCACATGCCATGATTGCAGACGCGGCGAGCGCCGCAATAGCGAGCGCCCATCCGCGATTGAGGAGTAAGACCCTCTTCATAACGCTTGTATCCGCTCCATTGATATAATCGTGGAGGGAATATTGTACATTAGCTATCTGAATCCGTCGGCGCGCTATGTTACACTGCTCGCCACCAATCCGACTCCGAAAATTCCCCACAGGAGGCACACCATGCCAAAGATGCGCGGCACCGGCCTGATGATGGTCTGGTGCGAAGTCCCCGCCGACGTTGAGGAAGAGTTCAACCAGTGGTACAACACCGAGCACTTGCAGGAATTGCTCTCGGTTCCCGGCGTGCTGAACGCCGCACGTTATGAGGCCACCAGCAGCGGCCCCAAGCACCTGGCGATGTACGAGCTGGAATCCGCCGACGTGATCAACACCGACGCTTTCAAGAACCGGCCGCCGACGCCTTGGGGCCAGAAAGTCGGCCCCCGCGCCGTGGCTACCACCCTGATCAACAACGTGTACACCATGATCCACCCGACCGGCCTGTCGGACGCGCTGGCCAGCTCCGATATGTCGCCGGCCCTGCAAATCGGCCGGATGGACGTTCCCGCCGAGAGCGACGAGGAATGGAATAATTGGTACTCCGGCGTGTACGTGCCGAACTACGAGAAGGTGCCCGGCTGTATCCGCGGACGCCGCTGGAAGGCGGTGCGCGGCGAGCCGGCCTATGCTACCGTGTACGAGTTCGAGAACCCCGAGGTCTCATCCACTGCGGCGTGGCTGGAGCAGCGGGAAGCGCACCCCGATAACGGGCGGATGCGCGACGTGATGACCCACGCCCCCGGTTCACCGGGAATCTGGCGCAAGACGTTCCAGCCGTAGGTTATACGGACAATCCAGGTCAACCAGGTTGGCGTACAATATAGGGGCGAAGGACGTTTCGCCCCTATATTCGTGCAGGTACATCGGTGTTGTCCTACAAGATTGCCAATGTGATTGGTCTGATTGCCCTGGCGCTTTTCGGCATCGGAATCGCTATTCCCGCCGCGGTCTATGCGCAGGACATCATCTGGCCGGAGACCGAGCGGGTAGAAACGCTCACCGGTCCCTACACGGTGATCGCAGAGGCCAAGCCTCTGCCTTCGTTGCAAGCTGCCAACATCATTGTCCAGGTGTCCGAAACAGCGACGGGTGAGCGAGCTGAAGACGTAAGGGTCATGGTTTTTGCTTCACTCAGCGGGAGCGACGAAACGGGCTGGGCTCACGCCATCAGCCCCAATACTCCCGGCGTGTACTCGGCCACCGTCGAGTTGAAAACTCCCGGGACTTGGGATACCTCGCTGGAGATCCAGTCGCCTGACGGCACACCCTATCCAGCTGAAGGGTTTGTTTTCGAGGTGATTCCGGCGACCAATAACCCCGAAGCAGGTTACGTATTCATCGGGGTTGCGGTGGTGCTGGCGGTGGGCGCCGCATACCTGGTGTGGCGCAGTCGAAGGAACCAGCGGCAACGGGCCAACAGGTCCGGCACAACGGCGGCGTGATGCACAAAGGGTTGCTCATCGGAGTAGTCGCTGGCGCAGCGGCGGCGCTGACCGTCGGGGCCGGCGTCGCGTCGGCGCATCAAGGTATCCCGCCGGGGCAGACTCCACTGACGGCATGGGGATTTGTCACCAATCCGGTGCCCAGCCTGTTCCTGCTGGCCGCGCTGTATTTTTACATCAACGGATTGAGCAACTGGCCGAACCCTACACATCCCATCAGCAATTGGCAGAAGGCCAGTTTTTTTGCCGGCATCCTGATCCTGTTCGCGGCCTTGCAGTCGCCTGTTGAGCCGCTTGCCGAGCACTATTTTGCCATCCACCAGGTCCAACACCTGCTGGTGCGGATGGTCGGGCCGCTGCTGATCCTGCTGGGAGCGCCGTTGACGCCTACGCTGCGCGGGATGCCGACGTGGCTGCGGCAGGGCGTGATTCGCCGCATCGTGCGGACGGCTGCGGCGCGGTGGATATACGTAAAGATCACCAATCCGGTGTTCACGATTGTGCTGTTCCTGGGGCTACTGTTTTTCTGGCAGGTTCCCGGTCCGCACGATCTGGCGGTGCACAACGACTACGTGCACGAGCTGATGCACGGGACGATGCTGATCAGCGGCTTCCTGTTCTGGTGGATCGTGGTGGACCCCAAGCCGCACCGGTCGCGCCTGCACTACGGCTTGCGAGTGCTGTACCTGGGACTCATCGTGCTGCCCAACACGCTGCTGGGCGCGGCCATCACTTTCCAGGAAGGGCTGATCTATTCGGCCTACCAGGAACTGCCCCGTCCCTGGGAAGGCTTCTCATACATTTCCGACCAGCGTTTGGGCGGGCTGACGCTGTGGGTTCCGGGCGACATGATGTGCATAATTGGCGCCGGCATCGTGATGTTCATGTGGTACCAGCGGGAGATGGAGGAGAACCCGAATCCACCGATGCCGGTTCCCATGGAAACGAATAGGGACGAAGACGACAGCCAATAATCGGCTGTCATGCGATGGCGAATCGGACAGCGCGATGATTTGGGCTACCAACGATGTAGTCAGCGTGCTGGTTTTCCTTCTACCAGGGTTGGTAGCGTCGGCGATATTTTATTCGTTGACATCGCATCCCAAGCCCAACGAGTTCGGGCAGGTTGTCCAGGCGTTGATGTTCACCATATTGAGCCAGGCAGTTGCGTGGGCAATAGGTCTGCTGTGGCCGCCAATGGCCGCTCGTGAAGATTGGCAGTTGTTCTTTCCGGTTCCGGTGGCTGCTGCGGTAGCCATGATCGCCGCTTTTTGCTCCAACCACGACACAGTTCACCGGATCTTGCGATACACTAAAGTCACGCGGGAAACATCGTACCCTTCGGAATGGTATTCCGCATTTACCGAGTACGAAGGGTGTTACGTTGTCTTGCATTTCCACGACGGACGCAGGCTATACGGTTGGCCAGAGGAGTTGCCGAGCCATCCAAGTGGGGGACATTTCATAATAGACGAAGGAGAGTGGCTGGTTGACGATGAACGCTTTCCTGTTGATGCCGGCTCGGTCATGCTGATTCCAGCTAACGATGCGAGAATGGTAGAATTTGTGGAAGCTGAACATTCGGACCGCTAGACCGATTGGAGTAGGTTATGACTCGAGTACGAAATCCGGCACCTAGCAAACGCCCCAAGTCTGACCCAATTTCGAAGTTGCGCAAGCCACCGCCGCCACCGCCGCCGCCGCCGCCATCTAAAAAGTGACGGCCTCCAGTAGGCGGGGGCAAGATTTATATTTGGCCCGCTTTTATCGCCAAATCTTGGAACTAAGGCATTAGTAGCGTACAGACCCCGGCTGGTGATCCATGGCAGAAAATAACGAGCGCAAGCACCGCCCCGAACCTCGTTTTGACTGGTTTATTCCGATTGACGGCGACGGCGACCGCGCCGGGACACTTCGAGCGCAGCGACCGCCGACGTTCGACTACCTGCGGCGCGTGGCCCAGACCGCGGAGGACTGCGGGTTCTATTCCATGCTCATACCTACGCGGTTCGCCAACGGGTTGTTCTCGGAGGACGCGCCGCTGGCCGAGACCTGGACCACCGCCACCGCCCTCGCCGCGGTGACTTCGCGCATTCGGTTCCTGGTAGCGGTTCGCCCGGGGTTCATCGCGCTGGGCCTGTTCGCCCAGATGGCAGCGGCGTTCCACGAAATGTCGGGCGGCCGGTTGGATGTCAACATCGTGCCGGGCGGGATCCAGAATGACTTCGAGCGCGTCGGCGAGGTCAGCAGCCATGCCACCCGATACGAGCGCGCCGAGGAGTTCATCGAGGCCTGCCGCGCCCTCTGGCAAAATCCCCAACCGGTAAGCTACCAAGGCGATTTCTACCGGCTGGACGACGCTTACTGCGCTCCCGCGCCGGGCGAAGACGCGCCCCGGTTCTACCTGGGCGGGGCATCGCCGCGGGCATTGGGGTTGTCGTCCCGGCAGGCGGATGTTCACCTGGGCTGGATCGAACCGCTGGCGGACACTACCCAGCGGGTCAACGATTTGCGTGAACAGCTGGACGCTACCGGGCGCGCCGTCAAGTTGGGCCTCCGCACCCACCTGGTGATCCGGGACAGCGAGAACAAAGCGTGGAAAGCGGCGCGCAGCCTGATAGCTGACGCCGCGCCGGAGGTCAAGGCACAGCGCCAATCCGCCATCGCCGGCACGCCCATGGTCGGGCAGCAGGCGCAGGCCAGGGAAGCCGAGGATCATCGCCTGGGCAAACACCTCTGGAACGGTCTGTCCGAAGTGCGGGTGAACTGCGGCAGCGCGCTGGTGGGCACGGCGGAGCAGGTGGCGGACGAATTGCTGGGTTATTGGCAACTCGGTATCGACGAGTTCATCCTGAGCGGGTTTCCCCACGTTGAAGAATGTGAAAGGGCCGCCAGTGAGTTGCTGCCCATCCTGCGGGAGCGGATTGACGCGGAGCGGCAGCGTTAGTTCCCAGCGGCATCGCCGGAGTATGATAGGGGCGGGTTTGAAACCCGCCCTTACAGTTTGGCGGAGCTAGACTTCGGGTCACAGAGCCGCTTTCACGTCTCGCAGGAAGTTCTCGCCAGCGATGCGTAGCAGACCCCACCCGGAGACAGTCACAAAGTTCGCTCCTTGACTCACGAACTCCGCCACTCCGTTGGTGTCCGCCGGGTTGTTGCCGCCCACGCCGACGTGCTTGCCGCCGGCGCGCACCCGAGGGATCACGTCGCTCATTACTTTGCGCACTTCCGCGACGCCGGGGTTGCCCATGCTCTGCCCCAGGTCAGAGGCTGCTACGTGGAGGACATCGGCTCCCGATACCGCGAGAATGTCATCCAGGTTGCCCACGGCTTCAACGTCCTCGACCATGGGAATGACCAGCACCTGGGAGTTGACCCACGAGGTTGCCTCGTCGCGGGCGACGCCGATGCCGTAGTCCTGGGCGCGTCCGCCTCCCATGCCGCGATAGCCATCGGGGTAGTAGCGGGCGGCGCGGGCGATGGCCGCGGCCTGCTCACCGGTGTTGACGTGGGGGACGATGATTCCCTGCAATCCGCGGTCGAGGTACCGCAGTATGGTCTGATCGGAGTGGTCGGGGATGCGAGCTATGGGAGTGATGCCGAAGGACTCGGCGGCGCGGACCATGTGCTCAACCTGGTCCAGATCGGCGGGGCCGTGCTCGCAGTCGATCATCACGAAGTCATAACCCAACGCGCCGAAAATCTCGACCATATCCGGGGCATAGCGGGTGATGATGGCGCCGAAGACGACGCCGCCATCGTTGAGCTTGGCTTTGGTGGTGTTGGTGCGCATGATAAATCCTCCTACAACGCGCCGTCGATGACCATATCCAGCAACGCGGGTTTGCCGGAAGCTACGGCGCGCTCCACGGCCGGCTTGATCTGCGATGGCTCGGTGATGCGTTCGCCGTGGACGCCCATGCTGTTGGCGATGGCGGCCATGTCAAATGGTGTGCCGAAATCGGAGTAGAGAAGACGTCCGCCGGAAGTTTCCGGCAACTCCAGCACATCCTGCTGGTAAACGTTGAAGTTGACCTTGAGCACCCGGTACATACCGTTGTTGCAGATGACGAAAATGCACGGGATGTTGTCGTTGGCTGCCGTCCACAACCCCTGGATGGTCATCATGGCGCTGCCGTCGCCGATGATGCCGAAGACCGGACGGTCGGGGTTGGCGCACTGGGTTCCCATGGTGGTGCCCATACCGCCGCCGATGGACTGGCCCCGGTAACCTCGCAGGTCGCCGCGGCGCTCTGCCTGGAAGTAATGGCGCATGACGCCGCGGTTGCTGATGGAATCGTCCACGACGATGGCGTTGTCGGGTATTGCATCGGCCAACTCCGACATCATCCGGGCCGGCGTCATGGGCTTGTGGTCCCAATTCTCGGCGACTGATTCCTCAAAAGCCGTCCGTGCGGCGCGTTTCTCGTCCGCCACCGTTCGTTTGCGTTGCTCGATCTCCGTCATGTCGCCGGGCGAAAGTCGCTCTTTCAAGGCCGCAAGCAGGTCGGCAAGCGCCAAGCCACAATGTCCGACGATGCCTACGTCGGTTGGTTCTGAACGACCGATCTTGCTGCGATCGGGGTCGATGTGGACCAGTTTGGCGTCAGCCGGAAGGATCACGTCGCCCCAGTAGAACAACTCCTCGAAGGGGTCGGAGCCCACGGCCAGCACCAGGTCAACATCCTGCAAAACGGCGCGCTGCTGGGTAACCCGAAGCGACAGCGCGCCCAGGAACTGATCGTGGCGGGTGGGGAATGCCACTTCCGCGCCGCGCGCCTGGTACACCGGCAGACCCATCAACTCGGCCAACTCCACCGCCTGATCCACCGCGTCATCGTCGGACAGGCGGTCGCCCACCAGCATCAACGGTCGGCTGGCGTCCATCAGCAGCGCCGCCGCTTCGGCGATACCTGCCGCGCTGGGGCGCGTGCCGTCGTGGACCGGTTGTGACGGAACGATGTTCATTTCGGCCATGCCTTCCAGGGCATTGGAGGTGAAGCCGACGTACACCGGGCCTTTCGGATGGCTATTGGCCTCATTGAAGGCGCGGCG
Source organism: Dehalococcoidia bacterium (assembly GCA_965207025.1). GTDB lineage: Bacteria > Chloroflexota > Dehalococcoidia > Lucifugimonadales > UBA3495 > Bin87. The sequence goes on from OZ242258.1 coordinate 2,042,039, forward strand.
GATCACGCTGGGTATCTGGTCCGGGTGGTTCAACTCCACCGCCCACTTGGTGACGGGTCTGACCAGGTTCGCGAGGTCGGTGATGGTCTCATTGACCTTGCGCGCGTCGTAGTTGGCTGAGGTTACTACCATCGGCGTGCCGGTATTCAGCGCGTCCAGCATGAGGGCGATGCCATTGGCCAACCCACTATCCACGTGGAGGCTCACGAAGGAAGCTCTCCCAGTGGCTCTCGCGTAGGCCTCACCCATGCCCATGGCCACGCTTTCCTGGAGGGTGAGGATGTACCGAAACTCCGGATAGTCGCCGAGCAAGTCGATGATCGGGCCCTCGCTGGTGCCGGGGTTTCCGAAGATATATTCCACACCCTCAGCCTTGAGCATTTCCAAAAGGGCCTGTTTGCCGGTCATCAGTTGAGACATCGCTTCCTCCGAGGTCGTGCAATTGCGGTTCGGGCCGCGGCGCAATTCTACAACAACCGCCCGACCCGGGAGCGGCCGGCTTCAAACTCCCGGCGAGAGGGCTGCGGCAGGTGAGCGCTGGCCGCCTGTTTTACCAGCCCTACCGGATGATGTACACTTACGACAATCCCTGCATTGGTAGGCCAAATCGTGGCACAAGTTACCGTAATCGGCACCGGTCTTATTGGGACCTCCCTGGGACTCGCTCTGAAGGCTTCGTCCCTGCGGAGCCTCACCGTGGTTGGCACGGACGCCGAACACTCAGCCCGCTCCGGGGCGAATCGCATGAACGCATTCGACAAGGTGGAGAATCGGCTGGGCAACGCGATTGAAGAGGCGGACATCATCGTGCTGGCGACGCCGGTTCTGGCGATGCGCGAGTTGATGGAGGGCATGGCTCCGTACCTTCCGGAGGGCTGCGTCGTGACCGACGTGGGCAGCACCAAGACCCAGGTATTGCAATGGGCCGACGAGTTGTTGCCGGATTCGGTGGACTTCGTGGGCGGGCATCCGATGGCCGGCCGTGAGACTCCCGGCCCGGAAAACGCTGACGGAACCCTGTTTTCCGGCAAACCTTATTGCGTGATCCCCAGCCCGAAGGCCAGCCAGCGAGCGGTCGGGGAAATCACAACCCTGGCCGAAGCGGTGGGGGCGGTGCCGTACTTCATCAGCGTGGATGAGCACGACAGCTTCGTGGCCGCCGTGAGCCATTTGCCATTCGTCCTTTCCACCGCCCTGGTGGGTTGCACCAGCAAATCCGCCAACTGGTCGGACATCGGGCAGTTGGCGTCGTCGGGGTACCGGGACATCACCCGCCTGGCATCGGGCGACACCATCATGCACCGGGACATCTGCGTAAGCAACGCGCAACCGATCGTGGCGTGGATCGACGCATTCATCCGGGAACTGTACGAATACCGAAAGTTGCTGGATACAGAGGGGGAGCCGCCCGACAGCGGGGCCGTGGAAACACTGTTCGAGGACGCGCGCATCGCGCGGGCCAAGTGGCTGGCCGGTGAAGTAAACCCAAAAGCGCGTGAGATGCAGCAGGCGTCCGAATACCCCAGCTTCGGGCAATCCATGAGCCAGATGTTCATGGGCAGTTGGGGCGAACGGGCGATGCGCCGGATGATGGGGCAGCGGGATGATGATCGCGAGAACCGTCGGCCATCTGATCGCAGGTAAAACGGAGGAGGGTTCCCGTGGAGCAGATTGTCCGCAGCCCGGAACGATTCGCCGGCGCACTGGCTGTGCCGGGCGACAAATCGGTTTCGCACCGTTCGCTGATTTTGAACGCCATCGCCAACGGCAGCGCGACCGTTACCGGCATTTCCGATGGGGCGGACGTTCGCTCCACCGGGGCCTGTCTGCGCGCCATGGGCGTCGGCATCGAGCCTCTCGATGAGCCGGGGAGCTTCCTGGTTTCCGGTTTGGGGCCGAATCTCCACGAACCGGCCGACATGCTGGATGCGGGGAACAGCGGCACGTCCATGCGCCTGCTTTCCGGATTGCTGGCCAGCCAGGGATTCCTGTCCGTGCTGACGGGCGACGGTTCCCTGCGTACCCGGCCCATGGGACGCATCGTGCAGCCGTTGCAGCAGATGGGCGCGTCGATCATGGGCCGCAGCGGCGACACGCTGGCGCCGTTGGCGATTCGGGGAGGCAGTCTGCGCTCCATCGAATACGAGATGCCCGTGGCCAGCGCACAGGTGAAATCGTGCCTGATGCTGGCCGGGCTTGCGGCGTCCGGGCCGACGGTGCTGCACCAACCGGCGCTGTCCCGTGATCACACCGAACGCATGATGGCGGCTATGGGCGCCCGTGTGGAAACCGACGGACTGGCCCTAACCCTCCATCCGGCGGAATTGCAGGCAGTGGATGTGGCCGTTCCCGGCGACATCTCATCCGCCGCTTTCTGGATGGTTGCCGGACTTATTCATCCCAACGCCCGGGTCACCATTACTGGCGTTGGCCTGAATCCCAGCCGGGCCGGCATCATCGACGCGCTGCAAATGATGGGCGCCGGCGACTCGTTGCTGCTGGAAAACGAACGGGTGGAAGGCGGCGAGCCGGTTGCCGACGTGGTGGCTTCATCCGCCAGTCTCAAGGGTATCGAACTGGGTGGCGAGATCATTCCCATCATGATTGACGAGCTGCCGGTGCTGGCAGTCGCCGCCTGTTTCGCCGACGGAGAGACTGTGATCCGCGATGCAGCAGAACTGCGCGTCAAGGAATCGGACCGCATTGCCACCACCGTGTCGGAACTGACCCGCCTGGGCGGCCAGCTAGAACCTCGCGACGATGGGATGGTGATACACGGCGTGGGTCGGCTGTCCGGCGCGGAAGTGGAAAGCCACGGCGACCACCGCCTGGCGATGTCTATGGCCGTGGCAGGACTGGCGGCTTCGGGGGAAACGGTGATCCACGGCGCGGAGGACGCGTCGGTGTCCTACCCCACGTTCTGGGAGCACCTGGCGGCCCTGACCGACGGCCAATGACCGGACCTGTCGAACTGCCGCAGGCCAGCCCGGCGCCGCCTTTGCTCGTCGTTCTATCGGGTCCCTCTGCATCGGGCAAGGGAACGCTGGTGGCCGCGCTGCGGGAACTGGATCGCCCCTGGCACTTCGCCGTAACCGCGACCACGCGCCCCATGCGAACGGGCGAAGTGAACGGCGAGGACTACATCTTTCTGGACGTGGACACGTTCCTGCGCATGCGCGAGCGGGACGAACTGCTGGAATCGGCGCAAGTATATGACCGTTGGTACGGCGTCCCCCGCCAGCAGGTACGTGATCCCCTGATTGCCGGCAAGGATGTTATCCTTGAAATTGACGTGCAAGGTGCCGCGACCATCCGCCAGATCGCGCCGGAGGCGCTGACCATTTTCGTGATGCCAGCCAGTATTGAAGAACTCAAAGGCAGACTGGCCGGCCGGGGCACCGAGGACGATTCCGAGATGAACCGGCGGCTGCAAGAGGCGTCCGTCGAAATATCGAGGATAAGCGAATTTGATTACCGGGTGGTGAATCGCAACGAGGCGCTAGATGACGCGGTTCGAGAGATAGATGCCATCATTGCCGCCGAGAAATGCCGAGTCAACCCTCGCTTGGTTCAAATGCTGTGACCGGAGACCGAAATGACCACGCAAACCGAAACTCCCTTGCGCCCACGTCTGCCCGACTGGTTGAAGGTCAGGATGCCGGGCGGCCCGCGCTACATCGAGCTGAAGCAACTGATGCGGGACAGCCAACTGCATACGGTTTGCGAGGAAGCCCACTGCCCCAACATCGGCGAATGCTGGGAACGCTCGGCGGCAACGTTCATGATCCTGGGCGACATCTGCACACGAGCCTGCGCGTATTGCGCCGTCACCACCGGGCGGCCGGGCACGCTAGACCTGGGCGAGCCGTTCCGCCTAGCCGCCACGGTGAAGCGCATGGGGTTGAAGTATTGCGTCATCACCTCGGTGAACCGTGACGACCTCCCCGACGGCGGAGCGGGCCTATTCGCGGCCTGCATCAAGCAGGTGCGGGCCGCCGTGCCGGGTTGTCGGGTCGAAGTGTTGATACCCGACTTTGACGGCAACTGGGACGCTTTGGAGAAGGTGGTATCGGCGGGCCCGGAAGTGCTGAACCACAACATCGAGTCGGTGGAGCGCGTGTTCCGCCGAGTCCGTCCCAAGGGAGACTATCGACAGTCGCTGGAGTTGATCCGTCGGGTCAAGAAGATCAATCCTTCAATGCCCACCAAGTCCGGCATCATCGTGGGTATGGGCGAGACGATGGACGAGGTCCGTGAGACCATGGCGGATTTGCGCTCCGTGGACTGCGACCTGCTAACCATTGGCCAGTACCTTCGCCCATCCATCAAGCACATCAAGATAGACCGTTTCTACACGCCGGCCGAGTTTGTGGAATTACGCGAGGCTGGCGAGGCAATGGGTTTCAAGCATGTGGCGGCCGGCCCGCTGGTACGCTCGTCATACCACGCCGACGACCAGCACACTGCGGCGGCAACCCAGTTGGCCAAGACCGTTGCGAAGTAGCTCAAACCCGCTCATGGTGAGCCTGTCGAACCATCCACCGGTAGCAGGGGCATCCTTCGACAAGCCCAGGATGAGCGAAAGATAGGCTGAAGACGCGCGGTAACGGGTCAGAGGGCGCGCTAGGGTTAGGTATTCGAGTTGCGTAGAGATAGTGGCGCGATCGGGTTGGCCTCGCTGGGCAACTGCGCCAGTTCCCCGGTTCGCCCGCGCCATAGGGACGCCATCGGCCAGGATGTCCACGCGGGCGGGTTGGGCTCAGTTAAGCTTTCTCCGGCGGGGATAATGCCCGAGTCCTGATCGTCCTGCGGGTTGTCCGCATCGGGACGCCAGGGCCAGGGCAGGTGGCGGACCCACGGATTCGAACCGGGCGCTCCTTCCGCAGTCGCTACCGCCGCCAGCACCTGGTGAGGTCGATAAAGTTGATAGCTGGGGCCCTGTTCCACCGTCGCGTCCCGGTCAATGGCCGACCACAGCGCCGCGCCGGACGCTGACCCAACGCTGCGGGCGCAAGCCACATCCTGCGGTCCATCGCCCACGTACATGGCGTCTTCAGGATCTACTCCCAGACTGTTGAGCACGGTTCGCAGTCCGTCGGGCGCGGGTTTGTAGGGACGCGCGTCGGTCTTGAAATCCGCGTATTCGACCAGCGAGGCCAGCCCCGACCGTTGCAACTCCGCATGGCCGAACTCAGGAATCTTGTCCGACAGCACACCGATCCGGATACCCCGTCGATTCAGCGCCCCAAGCACGCTGGCGACGCCGGGAAAAAGATAGTTCCGAAAGTTGAGAATGCTGTCGTATGGGTCCAGGTAGATTTTGAGTATCTTTTCCAGCTCATCCTCGGCATCGGGACGGCTACCGAAGAACCACAGCAGATGTTGGCGAAACGGACGATGAAATTCGGCGGCTACGGCCTCCGCCGTTGGCGGCGGCGCCCCAAGCTCCGCCGCCGTGTTTTCCATCAAACGGAGGTGGATGCCCCAACTGTCCCACAGCGTGAGATCCCAGTCGAATATCACCGCGCGCATGGTATCAGCAATGTCCGGGATGGTTGTGGCCGCCGCCCTGGTAATCGATGGCGCTGGGCATTACCGTGGTGCCGGGATGCTCCGCCCGACCAATGTTCACGGTGAATGCTCCGCTGGCGTAATGCAGCACGCCGCTCACCTCCAGGGTGGGGGAATCCGACAGGTACGTGATGCCGCCGTCGGCATCGATGCGGAAGGGGCGGTCGTGTCCCGGATAGATGGTGTTGGCGCTGGCGACAATCTTCTGGATGCTGGCGCGGGCGTCGGCCTCGCTCCAGAAAACGATGGCCGGCGTACCCCTCCCAATGGCGCCGGCGTCGGACATAGCGTCGCCACCCACGCACACCGTTCCGCCGGCGGTCTCCACCACCACGCTGACGTGGCCCCTGGTGTGGCCCGGGGTTTCGATGAGGCGGACGCCGGGTTCCAGTTCCGTTTCGCCGCTGACGGTGCGGACGTTTTGATCGAGCAGCGTGTTGGCGAAGTAGCGGGCGGTAGCCAAGTCGCCGGGCCGGGGGTTGCGGCTGTACTCCAATTCATCGGCATGGATCACGATTTCCGCGTTGGGGAACAGGTCTGTGTTCTGCGAGTGGTCCCAGTGGCAGTGGGTCAGGATGACACGGCCGATGTCATCCGTGGATATGCCGTTGGCCTCCAGCTGGTCAACCAGCATATTGCGCCGCCCGAAGTGCGCCACGTCCACGATGGACAGCACCTCGCCGCGGATCAGGGTCACGGTACACAAACCTAGGCGAGTCTGGTCGGTGTTGATCGAATACCCGCCCATGATGATTTCCAGCTCCGGCATGGTTCCCTCCTTGACGCCATCAGTAGTTGACGGCTGCGCTGAGCGGGGCCGATTATAGCATCGGAGGGCGTGGGCATTTTCATGGATAAACAGGATGGTCAGGATTTGGCTGTTGACTTGATATTGAGGAACGCGGTGGTCCACTCGCGCGCCCGCACAACCGCCGTGGCAATCACCGACGGAATGATTGCCAAGACCGGGGGAGATGCCGACGTGTTGGAATCGGCCGGACCTCGCACCGACGTGATTGATTGCAGAGGCAGGACGCTCATTCCCGGCATTGTTGACGCGCACTGCCATCTGTTTGCGACGGCGGCGACTATTTCGCGTGTGGACTGCCGACCGTCTGCCACACCCACGGTGTCGGCGGTCATCGAAGCCCTGCGAACATCGCAAACCGGCGCAGACGGATGGATACGGGGGCACGGGTACGACGACTCTACGCTGGGGCTGGGACGACACCTTGACCGGCGAGATTTGGACGGCGTGGGCCTGGATGCGCCCGTCAGAGTGGAGCACCGATCCCGCCACGCGAGCGTGCTGAACAGCGCGGGCCTGCGAGCGGTTGGCATCGGCAAAAATACTCCAGACCCTCCGGGGGGTGTCATAACGCGCGATGACCGGGGCGAACCCACGGGTCTGCTGCTGGAGATGGCGGCATGGTTGCGGGAGCGGTTTGCTGAGCGGGGCGGCGATGAACTCGCCGGGTCGCACAACGCGCTACGGGAACTGGGACAGCGCCTGCTGGCCTATGGGATCACCGCAGTCACCGACGCCGGACCGGATAACGGGCCCCAGCGGTGGCGGGCGTTTGCGGATGCGGTGGAGGCCGGAGTATTTCCCCAACGGGTCACCATGATGGCCGGCCATACTCGACTCGCGGAGATGCGCGATGCCGGCCTCCAATACGGAGATACAGCCGGTGGCGGGCTGCTGAGCCTGGGCCATGCCAAGATTATGTTGACCGCGTCCTCGGGACGATTGCATCCGCACCCGGACGAGCTTTCGGAGATGGTTGCGATGGCTCACCGGATGGGTTTCCCGGTGGCAATTCACGCGGTGGAGCGGGACGCCGTGATTGCCGCGGCCCTTGCCATCATGGACAATCCCAGTTCCGTGGGCCGCGACCGCATCGAACACTGCGGCGAGTGTCCGCCCGACGTTGCCGAACTCGTGGCCCAATCGGGCGCGCTGGCGGTTCCCAACACCGGATTTCTGCACTACGACGGAGAGCGGTACATGCGAACGGTGTCCGACGAGTTGCTGCCCCATCTCTATCCGGCCGGCGCGCTGGACGCGCTGGACGTTCCCATCGCCCTGGGGTCGGACGCGCCGGTGGTGGAGCCGAACCCGTGGGCGTCGCTGGCGGCGGCGATCAATCGGCGCACGGCCCAGGGCAATCACCTCGGCGGAGTTGGGCTGTCATCGGTTGCCCGTGCGCTGGATGTGCACACCGGCAGCTACCACATTGCGCCGGGATGCCCGGCCGACCTGGCTGTGGTGGAACCGGACCCATTCGCTGCTCCACTGGACCGGCTGCCGGAGGTTCGCGCGGTTTTGACGATGGTGGGTGGCCGGGCGGTGTGGCGCTCGGGTATTTGACGAACGCCTAACGGGAACGCTCGCGGATGTAGTCAACCATTTGGAGCAGGGAGCGGCGGGGTGGGCAGTCCGGCAGTTCATCTAATGCGCCCGCCGCCTCACCGCAGTAATCGCGGATCACGGCGAAGCAGTCGGGGATGATTTCGGAGTCGTTGATCATCGCCAGCGACCGGTCGAGTAGATCCTCCACATCGCCATCACCGGATTTTATCGCCGAAAACAGGGAGTCAATGGGGTGGTCTGCCGGGTATCGTTCCATGAGCATGATGCTGGGCAGCGTCAATACGCCTTGTAGCAGGTCGTTACCGACCGGCTTGCCGATTTCGGCGGCGTCTCCCTGTACATCCAACAAGTCGTCAACGATCTGGAACGCCATGCCGATGTTGTGCCCGTACTTCCTTAGCGCCTGAACCTCATTTTCCGGGGCGTTGCCCAAGATGGCCCCCGATTCCGCGGATGTGCAAAAGAGGGACGCGGTTTTGCGGTAGATGCGTTCGTCGTACAGCCGGCGGGCCTTGTTGGGGTCAAACGTCGTGAAAAACTCGATCAGTTGCCCGCTGGCCAACTCCATGATGGTTTCCGAGAAACGACGGATGACCCTGATGACGCCGGTATCACACACGAAAGTAGCCGACGTGGCAAAGAGATAATCGCCCAGCAGCACGGCTACGTGGTTGCCGTACAGCTTGTTGATCGTGGGTTTCCCTCGCCTGAGTCCGGCGTTGTCCACCGTGTCGTCGTGGATGAGTGTTGCCAGGTGCAGCAACTCCACCGCCGAGGCCATGATCTGCGACCTGCGCTGTTCGTGAGGGTGGAACTCCGCGGCCAGCAGGGTCAGCGCCGGCCGGACACGCTTGCCGCCGGAACGCAGCGCGTAGTCCAGCAGCGGGTCCAGGTCGTCGATGTCGGTCTGGCACAGTTCCCGAAGTTGCTGCTCAACCTGGGCTAACTGATCCACCACCGGGGCATAGATGGAAACGGTTTTCAGGTCCAGCCCGGTGACCACGTCTAATCGCCCTATCGGTACGGGATCAGGCGGGAACGCCGAGTTGTTCGGCTTCCTGCTCAGCGACCGCAGCATCCAGCTTGGTGTACAGGGCGGATGGGTTGCGCAATAGAGCGCCGGGCTTGATGTTTGCGACCAGTACGTCGAAATCCCACGGTTCCGCGCTCACGTCGCCGTCGAATCCCAGGAACTCGTGCAGTTTCTGGCTGGTGAACGGCAGGTAGGGCGACAGGATCACCTTGAGACAATTCAGCACCCGGATCGCAGTGCCCAGGGATCTGGCAGCGTCGGTCCGGTCGGTCTTGATGGACTGCCAGGGGGCGCGGGCGTCCAGATAGCGGTTGGACTCCTGGGCCAGAGCGAATGCGCGGCTGATTCCCGCGCGGAACCTGGTGTGATACAGGCTGCTGTCCACATCGGCCATCGCCTGGCGTGCCGACTCCAGCAGGGCAACCTCAGCGTCTTCGGGCGGCGCGGCATCCACGGGCACCTGCCCATCGAAGTTGCGATAGGTGAAACGGAGCACGCGATTCACCAGGTTGCCGTAGGTGGCGACCAGTTCATCGTTGTTGCGGCGAACAAACTCGTTCCAGCTGAAGTCGGTGTCGCCCGTTTCCGGCATGTTGATGGACAACATGTAGCGCAGCGGGTCCGGGTCGTAGCGGTCCAGATAATCAGGGACCCATAGCGCCCAGTTCTGACTGGTGGAGAACTTTCGGTTTTCCAGGCTGAGAAACTCGTTGGCCGGCACGTCATACGGAAGGTTCAGGCCACCGTATGCCATGATCATGGCGGGCCAGATGATGCTGTGGAAGGGGATGTTGTCCTTGCCGATGAAGTAGTAAGCCTTGGCTTTGTCGTCCTTCCAGAAGTCCGCCCACGCATCGGGGTTGCCGCTGCGTTCCGCCCACTCGACGGCGGCGGACAGGTAGCCAATGACCGCCTCGAACCAGACGTAGATGCGCTTGCCATCGTAGCCTTCCATCGGAAGCGGAACGCCCCAAGTCAAATCGCGGGATATGGCGCGGTCTTTCAGGCCGCCCTGGAGAAAACCGCGGGTGGAATTGGCTACGTTGGGGCGCCAGAAATCCTTGTCGCCGATCCAGTTCAGCAGGGGCTGCTCGAAAGCGGACAGGCGCAGGAAGAAGTGCTCGGAATCGCGGAAGTCCGGCGTCTGGCTACAGATGCTGCACCTGGGTTCGATCAGATCTATCGGGTCGAGGGTGTGGCCGCAGTTGTCGCACTGGTCGCCACGGGCGCGGACGTTGCCGCAATGGGGACACGTGCCCTCAACGTAACGGTCGGGCAGGAACCGGGAGCAGCTGGCGCAGTGGGCCAGCAGCATAGTGTCGGCGTAGATGTAGTCCTGATCCTGAAGGCGTCGGAAAATGTCCTGCACGACCCGCTGGTGATTCTCTGTGTGGGTTGTGGTGAACAGGTCGAAGGAAATGCCCAGCCGCTGCCAGGTGTCGAGGAACTGGGTGTGGTAGCGGTCCAAGATTACGTTGGGCTCAACCCCTTCCTGATCGGCACGAATCGTAATAGGCGTGCCGTGGGCATCCGAGCCTGACACCATCAACACTTCATTGCCCTTCATGCGATGGTAGCGGGCAAAAATATCGGCGGCCAGATAGCAGCCGGCGATGTGTCCCATGTGCAGGGGTCCGTTGGCGTAGGGCCATGCGACGCCGATAAAAATTCGCTCGGGCAAGGGTACCCCTCCTCTGAACTCACCGCAGCCGGATCGCTAATTATTCTAGCATAATGCGGAATCCGTAAGTATGATAACGGCAAACGAGGTTTCTGGTATAGCCTCGTCCGCGGAGTGCCTGTTACAACTAAATTTTGATCCAGTGGGGTGAGGATGAGCCAGCAATACGACGGACCACCTGATTTGCCCGTGGATGGAGCATTCTTCGCCTTTCCGGAAAAAGAACGCGAGGCCGTTTACCGAGCAATCTATCAACGACGGGACATTCGCAATTTTCGACCCGACCCTATATCGGACCAGACCCTGGCGCGCATCATCCATGCGGCGCATCGCGGGCCGTCCGTGGGGTTCATGCAACCCTGGGACTTCATCCTGGTACGAGATGCCGAACGCCGCCGCCAGGTGAAGGACTTATTCGACCGTGAACGCACCGCCGCCGCGTGCTTCTTCGACGAACCGCGTCGCTCGGCATACCTGTCGCTGAAGCTGGAAGGGATCGAGGAAGCGCCGGTCAATCTCTGCGTCACCTGCGACCCCACTCGCGCCGACGTGGTGTTGGGACGCAACTCAATGCCCGAAACCGACGTATATTCCACCTGCTGCGCGGTGCAGAATCTATGGCTGGCGGCGCGCAGCGAAGGCGTCGGAGTCGGATGGGTCAGCATCCTGAAGCTCCCGCAACTGCGGGGGATACTGGGCATCCCGCCGCACATCATTCCGGTGGCCTACCTGTGCCTGGGGTATCCGGTGGAATTTCCCGGCGAGCCCGGCCTGCAAACCGCCGGCTGGCGCAACCGTCTGCCGATAGACCAACTTGTTCACATGGACGACTGGCACAATCCGGTTAGTGATGAGGTACTGAGCAAGTATCTCGAAGCGCTGGACGCGGAGGCTGGGCCGGCGCAGTAGCCTCGGCGCCGATCCGAGTTTGTTGACAAGCATAAGGGGCATCGCCAAAATTGCGGCAACCGGCCAGAAGCGCTGGTCGGTTTTCGCGTTTCACTACTTGCAGAGGTAATTCATGGCGGATTTGACCGACTCCGACGTGCAGGCTCTGGCCAAGGCATCGAGCATAACCATACCCGACGATCTGATAACCGAGGTGCGTGAATCCCTCAACGGGCTCCTGGAGGCTTTGGAAGCCATCCAGGAACCGGACGTTGCCGACATTCAACCGCTGCCGATCATCGTGTCAGCGACGGCTCGGAAGCAGGAGGTCTAGTGATGTCTGACAACAATCTGTGCTATCTGTCGGCGACAGAGTTAGGCGAGAAAATCGCGGCGGGCGAGATTTCGTCGTTAGAGGCGACGGAAGCGTATCTTGATCGGATCGCCCAGCTTGACGGGAATTACGCCTCATACATCACGGTAACGCCGGATCGGGCGCGGGAGGATGCGCGGAGAGCGGACGCCGAGATCGCGGCCGGGAACCGGCGCGGGCCGCTGCACGGCGTTCCGGTGGCGGTGAAGGACCAGTTCGACACGGCGGGTATCCTGACCACCAACGGTTCCTCCATCCTGGGGGAGAACATCCCAGATTCCGACGCTACGATCATGGCGAGGCTGAAGGAAGCGGGAACCGTGCTGCTGGGCAAGCTGAACATGAGCGAGTACGCCAGCGGCGACGCCTTTCGCCATCCTTACGGACGGCCGCGCAACCCGTGGGACACCCGGCGCAATCCGGGCACGTCCAGCAGCGGCTCCGGCGCGGCGACGGCGGCGTTTCTCTGCGCCACGTCGCTGGGCGAGGACACCGGCGGCAGCATTCGCGGGCCGGCGGCGTTTTGCGGGCTGGTGGGAATACGGCCGACGTTGGGACTGGTGAGTCGCCATGGCGTGTTCGGAGCCAGTTGGTCCATGGACACCGCGGGGCCGATCTCGCGCACGGTTACCGACTGCGCGCATACGCTGGCGGCCATCGCCGGCCATGACCCTAATGATCCGCAGACGTGGGACGTTCCGGTGCCGGACTACGCAGCGGCGTTGGACGGCAACATTCGCGGATTGAAACTGGGCATCGTAACGGAACGGGTGCATACGGACGCCAACGATCCTGAGGTTCGGGACGCGGTGATCGCGGCTACGGAAACGCTGGGCGGGCTGGGCGCTGAAGTGAGCGACGTTTCCCTGCCGCTGATTGTGAATTCGTCCGAGATTTCCTACGCCATCATCAGCAGCGATGCGGCCATGCTGAACTGGGACATCATATCTACCGACCGGCTACGGGAACTGGATCACAACAACCAGGTGCGCCTGCTGATGGGCAGCGTGATACCGGCTAAGGCGTACCAGAAAGCCATGCGGCTGCGCGAGGTCTTGCGCCAACAGATCGTCGCGGCACTTGAAGAGGTGGACGCGCTGATCATGCCGGCGTCCTCCGTGCCGGCCACGCTGATTCCCGAAACCACCGGGCTAGGAACGAAGGCAGATGTGATCGCCGGTTTCAAGGGCCGACGGGGGTTTACCGCGCCGTTCAACTTGGCCAACCTGCCCGCGCTGTCCATCAACTGCGGATTTACCGCGTCGGGATTGCCCATCGGTTTGCAGATCGCCGGCCGGCCATTTGATGAAACGACGCTGTTCCGATTGGCCTACGCCTACGAGCGGGCGACCGATTGGGGAGAGCGTCGCCCGCCGGGAGTATGAAGAGGAGCTTCAGCATCATGGCTAACCCGAACGAATTGACTGCCGCCGAAGCCGCCCGCGCCATCGCTGAACGCCGCCTGACCGCCGTTGAATTGGCGGAAGCCTGCCTGGCCCGCATTGACGAGTTGGACAACCGGCTCAAAGCATGGGTTTACGTTGACCGGGAAACGGTCCTGGCCGACGCCCGGTCCGCCGACGCGTCGGTGTCCGCCAACCAGGTGCTTGGGCCGCTGCACGGCGTTCCCATCGGAATGAAGGACATCTACTACACGGCGGGAATACCGACCCGCGCCGGCAGCGAAGTTTACAAGGACTTCGTTCCCGACTACGACGCGGCGTCGTTGACATCGTTGAAACGGGCCGGGGCTTTGATGCTGGGGAAAGCGGTAACCACGGAGTTTGCTTGCCTGGATCCATCGCCGACGTTCAACCCGTGGAACCCGGCCCACACTCCCGGCGGCAGCAGCAGCGGCTCCGCCGTGGCCGTTGCGGCACGGATGTGTCCCGCTGCGATGGGATCCCAGACGGTGGGATCGGTGCTGCGGCCGGCGGCCTATAACGGCGTGGTTGGATTCAAACCGACCTTTGGCCGTTGCAGCCGCTACGGGGTGGTTCCGGTGAGCTGGAACCTGGACACCGTCGGCTGGCTGGTACGTTCCGTGGAAGATGCCGCGTTGCTGCTCCAGGTCATGGCCGGGCCGGACGCGCGGGACCCGGTATCGTCGCGGACGCCGGTGGGCGACTACCTCTCCGCAATCCAGGATCCGCCGGCGCCCCGCATCGGGCTGCTCCGCCGGTACTACTATGAAAAAGCCGACGCTGAAACCAGGCGCCACTTTGACGGCGTGGCGGAACTATTGGCGCAGGCTGGAGCGGAGGTCGAAGAGTTGCCCATGCCGGACAGCATCGAGGGTGCGTTGGCGGACCAGATGCTGATCATGTCGGTTGAGGCGGCGGCGTTCCATGAACCCATGTACCGCGAGCAGGCAGAGGACTATCAGCCCAAGTTGCGGGCGATGCTGGCAGACGGGTTGCAGGTGGACGGCATCACTTATACCCGCGCGTTGGAGAGACGGCGTGGTTTCATCGACGACATGCAGCAGCTGTCGGAACGGTGCGACGTTCTGCTGACGCCGGCTACACCGGAGCCGCCGCAGCCGGACCGGACGAATACGGGCAACCCGGCGTTTCAGGGGCCGTGGACGTCATGCGGCCTGCCGGCGATTGCCCTCCCGTCGGGGCTGGCGGAATCGGGGCTGCCGCTGGCGATACAGCTGGTGGCATCGCCATTCGCCGAGGCGAATCTGTTGGCGGCGGCGAAGTGGTGCGAGGAAGCGCTGGGGGTGGAGTTGAATCCGCCTGTGTAGCAAGCCTAAGGCAGCCGAGGCCCGATGCTATAATGACCGCAGGCATGGTGATCTTGCGACGGGGAGTTACGCTATGGAAAAGCTGAAGGAAATGGCTCCATTAGGCGTGTTCTTTGTCGTGGTAGCCCTATGGCTGGCTGCGGTAATCAGCTTCGCGGCTCTCGCGCCAGCGGCATTTTGTGACTCGTTGGACCCGAACGTCAACCCAATAATGGACGGTTACGGTGGACGAGCACTGCATAGCCTGTTCGTTCAATGCAGCTCTGGACTCTGATGGATTTCGGAGTGCTGTATGCAGCGTTATACTTGCTGTTATTTGTAATTTCGGCGGCTATAATCGCCGCCACACTATTGGTACCCTACGTCCTGCTGCGCAGGACGGCGAAGACCGAAAATTGGAAAACCCCTATCACTCATACATATCTGCCATGGTTGGCCACGATGTTAGCCATTTTAGGCATTTTTGGGATAGGATAAAACCCTGCAATCACAACCAAGGAGCAACACCGAAATGGCTACCACCCGACCCCGCCGGTTGGCCCGGCAGGTTTCCATCGTAGGCGCGGGGCTTTCCCAGTTCGGCGCGTACCCCGACAAGTCGAGCCGCGACCTGTTTGTTGAAGCTTTCCAGGATATGCAGGCCAACATCGACACCGGCATATCCGCAACCGACATCGAAGCCGGCTACTTGGGCAACTATTCCGCCGACCTGTTTGAGCACCAGGGCCACACGGCCCCGATCATGGCGGACTGGCTGGGGATGACCCCCACGCCGATCACGCGGGTGGAAAACGCCTGCGCCAGCAGCGGTTCCGCCTTGCGCGAAGGCGTGATGGCCATCGCCAGCGGAATGTACGACGTGGTGCTGGTGGGAGGCGTGGAGAAGATGACGTCGTTACCCACGGAAGGCGTTACCGACGTGCTGGCGTCCGCCGCTGACGGGCTGTATGAAGTGCCCGCCGGCCTGACCTTTCCGGGGATTTTCGGGGCCATCGCCAAGGCCCACATGGACCGCTACGAAACCAATCTGGACCACCTGCTGAAAGTAGGGGTCAAGAACCACGAGAACGGCAAGCTGAACCCCAAGGCGCAGTTCCAGGTAACCATCAGGGACATGATGGAACGGCGCAAGGCGCGGGCCGAGCAACGGGGCGAAACCGTGCCGGAGTGGGCGGACGAGCTTGACTTTCTCAACGACGCCCGGGCCAACCCGTGGATCGCCTGGCCGCTGCGTTTGTACGACTGCGCGCCAATCACCGACGGCGCGTCCTGCGTGCTGCTGGTAGCCAGCGATATTGCCGAGCAGTTTACCGACAAGCCCATTCGCATAGCTGGCATCGGGCAGGCCACCGGCCGGCCACTTCACGACGCTGATGAGTTGACCTCGCTGTCCGCCGCCAAGGTTGCATCGGCGCAGGCTTACGAAATGGCCGGCATCGGTCCGGAACAGGTCGGGCTAGCCGAGGTTCACGACTGTTTCACCATCGCCGAGATCGTGGCCAGCGAAGACCTGGGGTTCTTCGCTCCGGGTGAAGGCCCCCACGCGGTAGACGAGGGACGCACGGCCCGCACCGGCGACCGACCCATCAACACCAGCGGCGGATTGAAGGCCAAGGGCCACCCGGTGGGCGCAAGCGGCGTCGCCCAGGTGATCGAGGTTTACAAGCAACTGCGCGGTGAAGCCGGCGAACGCCAGTTGGACAATCCCAACCTCGAATTCGGGTTGACCCACAACGTGGGCGGCACCGGCGGCACCTGCGTCGTGAACGTGCTGCAGCGCGCTTAGCCGTTACATTCAACCCCCTCTCCCTTGATGGGAGAGGGTTGGGGTGAGGGTGAAACCAATGACCACTGAAACCACCTCCCGACCGTTCAATGCTGCATCCTTCTATGAATTTCTCAAGGAAGGGAAGTTCATGGGAGTGCGCTGCCGGGAGAACGGCAACGTGTACGCCGAAGCGCGGCCAATCGACCCGGTGAGCCACAGCAGCAACATGGAGTGGCATGAGCTGAGCGGTCGCGCGACCCTTAGCACGTTCACATGCATCTCAGTGGCTCCGGCCTCTCTGGAGGCCAAGGGGTTCGGGCGAAACAACCCCTACTGCACCGGCATCGTCACGCTGGAAGAGGGCCCGCGCATCTCGGCCAGGATCGCAGGCGTTGACGCCAGCAATCCGCAAAACATCCGCACCGGGATGGCTCTGCAATTGGATCTCAGCGAGATCGATCCCGACGAACCCGGTTTGGTGTTCAGGCCGGCCTGACCGCGTCATCGCGCCGACCTGTCGTGAGGCAGTCGTTCCTGCGGAAGCAGGAATAACGGTTTCAGCGTCGGACCGCTACGTTCTCCCCGCCTGCTTGCAGAGGTGGCAGGCGGTATCGTACCAGGCGTAGGAGGTGTTGGACGACTGATACAGGTCGAACAGCCCGACGTCCCGGTACTTCCGACACACGAAACACAGTTGCGTGTATTGCGGGTCGAGTTGTGCGGGCAGGCCCTTTTCCGCGTTGATGAACACCTTGCGAATTTGTAGCTTGGAAAATGGCAGGTGCTGAAGGACCCTTTCCTGAATCATCAACTTGAAGGCGTCGCCGCCCGACATGGGCCGGTACAGCAGCATTTGTTCGTCTTCCGGTTGACGTTCGTACACGTAGTCGATGTAATTGTCCACCGCTTCGTACAGCATTGAAACCACGTCCTCGTAGGAATCGCCAATGGCAGGGACGTCAACGTCAACGCAGAAACCTTCCCACGTTTCCGGATTGGCATGGGTCTTTTTGATATAGCAGGTCAGCTTGCGCGGTTTGGCTTGCATGGACAACTCCGGAGCGTACTCGGAACATCGTCGCAACCGGTTTCGAGCGGAGTATGTACTAGCCCATTCCTGCGCCTTTGCATAGATTGCAGGTCTTGTCGTACCACACGTATGCCGAGTTGGGCTCGTGGAAAACCTCAAACTCGGCGATGCTGCGATACTTTTTGCACGTCAGGCACAGTTCCGTGTAGTGCGGGTCCAGCTGAATCGGGATGCCTTTCTCCGCGCTGAGAAAGATTTTTCGCACCTGGCGGTTGGAGAAAGGCAACCGCTGCAGGAAACGTTCTTCAAACTGCAGCTTCCACACGTCGGCCTTCGGCATGGGCCGGTAGAGCAATCTCTGTTCATCGTCGGGCTGGTTCTGATACACGTAGTCGATATAATTGTCCACCGCCTGATACATCATGGCGGCCACTTCTTCGTATGTATCCCCAACGGCAGGGATGTCCAACTCCACGCAAAAAGCTTCCCACATATCGGGATTGGATCGGGTTCGTTTGATGTAACAAGTAAGTTGCCTTGGTTGAGTATTCACGGCTGCTCCTCAGGCGGCGCGGTGGGCGCCGCCCTGGTCAGTCACGACACGATATGTATGAATGTGACGGGTTGAAGGCGAAGGTCTAGTCGAGGCCGCGAGTCCCGATCCAACCGGTTTCGGACACGTCGATCATTTCCCCGTTGGGGCCTTCGTACTTCGTTTCGACGTTCTGGGTGCGGGGGCCGCTCATCCCGGCATGGAGGGCGTGGTTGACCTCGTCCATGGGCTTGGAGTTTGCCTCGGAAAGACGGCGCTCAATATCCTCCAGACTTTCCACTTCAAACCCGATGTGGTGGATGCCTTCCCAGTCCTTGCCGCGCTCTCCGGCGACAGCGTCGTTCTGGAAGTCCAAAATTGCCATGTTCACGCTGCCGTCGCTGAGCATGTAGCCGTTGGCGTTGTCGCTCTTGAGCTCGGCGACCTGGCGCAGGCCGAACACTTCAGAGTAGAACTTGGCGGTCTTTTCCGCGTCGTTGGTGGCAATGGCGATGTGCTTGATCTGAGGCATTTTCCCCTCCTTGCAAACGGTAAATCCACAACCTGAATTCACCCGACGGACCGGGTCAGGTTACATGGGGGAACGATACCACTTTTGCGGCGGATGGGCTAGTGTGGTGGCATCCTTCGACAAGCTCAGAATGAGCGGGAAAGCGGGGCAAGATGAGCGTAAAAGTGTGGGAAACGGTCACCCCAGCCGGAACCTTTTGAAGACTTCGGCATACTCAACACCGATGCGCTTCCCGTCGCGTCGGCGCCACTCTTTCAGGTGTCGGTCTGCGGATTCCGGATCCACCTGGCTGCGGTGGGCACGCAGGGCCGCCACCGCCGTTTCGATGTGATCGGTAACGTCCACCACGTGGTCCGGTTCCGTGCGTCCCATCACCCATACCTCGCGGACTTTATGGGGTTCCAATCCCTCATCGTTCAGCAGTTCGGGAAAGGTCAGCCTGTCGCGGGCCGCCGGGTACACTGCGCCCATGGCGGCATCGCCGGATGCGAAATGGTCCGGATGGTCGATGTATCCGTCGCCGTCCAGGTTGCGCACCGGGTTCATGCAGATGAGAACGTCGGGGCGGTGGATGCGAATGGCGCGAGAGATGTCCTTCCTCAATTCCAGGTTGGACACCAGATAGGCGTCGGGATGACCCAGGAAGAACACTTCGGACAGGCCCAGGATGCTGGCGGCATCCCGCTGTTCATCCTCGCGCATTTTCACCATCATCTCGACGGTCATGCCCGGGTCGTCGCTGCCTTTGCTGCCATCAGTGCAGATCACATACGCCACGTCCCAGCCCTGGGCGCACAGGCGGGCCACTGTGCCGGAGCAGCCCCACTCGGCATCGTCGGCGTGGGCCACCACCACCATTGCGCGGTCGAATTCGTCGTTAAATTGCTCTACCAAGGGTGTGCTATCTCCTTCTCGTAATCCAGTGCAGAGTGAAACCGAGGGAGGCCCCCACCAGCGCCATCCCCGAAGCCATGGCAAAAGACCAGCTCAAAGTACCCGTAGCGTCGGCGATGGGCCCGGATATTGCGGGCGAGATGGTGCCGCCGATGCCGGCTCCCATTCCCATCAACCCAAATGACGCTGGAGCCATGAAAACGGGAACAAAATCGCCGGCCGCCGCCGCACAGATAGTATAGGTGGAACGCAGGGTAAATCCAGCGAGCACGGACGCGATGATGAAGAAGAGCAAACCCGGAGCCACCCAGAACAGGGCATGACACGCCGCCTCGATCAGGAACGTTGCCCCGAATGCCATGCCACGACCGACCTTGTCGGAGAGCGCGCCGGAACCGACTCCGCTGCCGATGCTCAGAATGCCAATCCCCATGAAGAGCGCCCCCACAACGGTTACGTCGATTCCGTGTTCCACCTCAAGGTAAGCTCCATAGCTGGAGGTCAAAATGCCGTGGATGAATCCGGAACAAAACGCCATGCCCGTGATGAGCCAGACGAAGGGGTTGGTGTACACCTGGACCGGCCAACCCACGGGGCCGGGTCGGACCGGTGTCCGCGCCGGGGAATTCGTCGGGGAAGGAGAGGACTGGGAACTTGTGGTCGGGATGGACGGAGATTCTCGAATGAAACTGACACAGAGGATGCCAATGAAAACGCTGGTGGCGGCCAGCACGTACCAAGTGTAGCGCCACGCTTCTTCACCGAAAACGCCCGTCAAAGGCGGCACAATCACGCCCGTGAATACAATAGCTAGGCTGCCGCCGGTGGCCGCGATGCCGGCGGCGACTCCACGGTCGGTGGCGCGAAACCAGGGCGCCAGCATTCCCATCATCGGCGTCAGCGCGGCTCCCGACGAAACGCCCACCACCACCATGGCGAGGAGGGCAACCCAGTAGTTGGGAGACCACCCCAGCAGCGCCATTGACGCGGCCTGTGCGAAGATGCTGCAAATGACCATCCAACGGCCACCGTAGCGGGACGCGGCGGCGCCGGAGAGCAGCCCCGACACAACCCTGGCTATGGACAGCGCGACCACCAGCACGAAAACGGTGGTGTAAGAGAGTTCGAAGCTGCTCTTCATCCCCGGAATCGTCAGGGCCTGGACGTACAGCGAGAAGCTGGTTATCAGGTTGACCGCAAGCGCTACCGCCAGTACGACGGCGGCATAGGTGCGAATCCAATGCGGGATGATGGCGGCGGGAATTATTGCCATGGCTGCTATAATATACCCAACGGAGAACTACGATATGGAAGACGATAAATTTGTGGCACGCTTGCAGAATAAACTTGAACGAGTCACCAACCGCGACGTGGACCTGTCGGTAAACGACGATGACCCCAGTTTCCTGGAAGTTGACCTGGAAACTTCAGTCCCCCGCGTGGTGTTAGGCAGCAACATTTACGAGTATCCCGGCTTCGCCCGAATGTGCTTGGAGTACGCCGCAGCATCCATCAATGAAGGCAGGCACATTGGCGAACTGGAATTTCACATGCTGCTGGCCCGCAACTGAAGTAATTCTGACCGAGGATGGGAAAGTCTGCCGGCAACGACAGCCCACCGGGTGACCCGTCGGAATCCGACGCTCAAGAAGCGAGGCGTTCCACCTACACGCCGGTACCGCCGCCCCCGCCGGTTCCTCCCGATGAACTGAAGCCATGGTACTACCAGGGGTGGTTCATCGTACCCACCTTCGTCTGGTGGCCGTGCAGCGCCATATTGTTCATCAGATCCCCCTGGCATAACGGCGTGGTGTCCGGAGCGTTATCGTGGGCATGGCTCATCATCGGCGGTGGCTGGATCTTCCTCAGGTTACAGTTTCACCTGCGCAACGGGGAATCGTTGGTGGATCCAACGCTGATCGCCCTTACCGCTCCCGGTATCTTTCTAACCGTATTAACGCAGTCATTGTGGCTGCTGCGGGACCGCCCGAGGATCCGCCGCATCCGCGACGCCGGCGGGTTCGCAGCCTACGAATCGGAACAAACCACCGCTAGCCCGGCCGCGTCAAGGCACCAGGTGGCGGAGTCACGAAGACGACGATCAAGCCGGGGCAACGTTCGCAGCCGGCGCCGGCGACGCTAACAGTTCCGCCTGGTCCACCAAGCCCTGCACCAACGCCATCCGCTCGTCGGTGGTGGAAAAGGCCAGGCCCATGGGAGTGATGGTGATGTGGTTGTCCTTGTGCGCCGTGATGTCCGTGCCATCGCCGCCGGATAGTATGGCGCGGTTGCGCGAGATCCAATAGCGCCGGTGTCCGAACGAGTCCTCGGTGCGGACCGACTCGCCGTAGGCGCGACCACCCAGGCGGGTGATCTTGACGCCGGCGATTTTGTCCGCCGGTTCGTTGGGAACGTTAACGTTGAGGAAATACGGCGGAGACACCTGCGGCGCGCCGCCCAGTTGGCTGGCGAGAGCGGCCACCACCTCAGCGGCCAGCCCATACCGCGGCGCCTGAACCGACCCAACGGAAATAGCGATGGTGGGATACCCGCGCACGAACCCCTGAATTGCCGCTCCCACCGTCCCGGAGACGATGACGTCCCAACCCATGTTGGATCCTCGGTTGATGCCACTGACCACCAGGTCGGGTTTCGGGTTGACCAGTTGCTCCAACGCCAAGATGCACGAATCGGCCGGCGTACCCTGCACCGCCCAGGCATTGATAGGGTTTGGCAGGTCCAGGCCGGCGTCGCCCGACGGTTCAAACACGGCGTCGGCGCTCCTGGGAGGAGAGTTATCGCCGGGGGCATACTGCAACAGGTACTGTTCTGCGGGAACCTGGTGCGCGAACACCGGCGCGTGGAGGGTCATGGACGCGCCCACGCCGGACTGCTCGCGGTCGGGCGCGACCACCGCCACCTCGCCGACAGCGGAAAGGCTGCGAGCGGCAGCCCACAGCCCCGAAGCGTGAATACCGTCATCGTTGGTAAGAAGGATTTTCAAGGGATGGCCTCGCAGGTCAGTTTGGTGGGTTGTTAAATGATACACCCCACACCGCGCGAAAACCTGCGCGGCGTGGGGTGCAATACAACAACACTGGATTCCCGCTTTCGCGGGAATGACGACATTTGTCAGCACACTTTAGTGGTGGGCCAGGCCGATGGCGTGGAGCAGGGCGTGCTTCACCTCCACCGGGGCTACGCTGGCGCGGAAATCGGCCGAGGCGTACACGTCCCCGATGATGTCCACGCCGGCCGCGCTGATGTCTTCGCTCAGGCGGGCTGTGGCGTCGGCGATGCTGTCCATGGTCAGGGTGGTGCCGGACAATGCCTGTTCCACGGCGGCGGCTTTCACCGGGTGGGGCGTCAGTCCGCCTACCGCTACTGACGCAGCAGTGCAGCGGTCACCGTCCATGGTCACTACCACAGCGCCGCCGACCACTGCGTAGAAGCTGGCGGGGTGGGCCATCTTGGCGTATTCGGCTCGCTGGTTGTTGGCCAAGACAGGCACGGTCACCGTGGTGATCAGCTCATCTTCTGCCAGCCCGGTGGTGAAGGCGTCCTCAACGAAATCCCCCACCGCCACGGTGCGGCTGCCGGTCGGCCCCTGGATTGCTATGGTCGCCCCCAGCGCGGTGAGCACGGTGGCCCAGTCGGACGCGGGGTCGGCGTGAGCCAGGTTGCCGCCGATGGTGCCGCGGTTGCGCACCGCCGGGTCGCCGATTCCGCCGGCGGCTTCGGCAAGCAGACCGTTGGCCTGCTGCACCTCAGCGGAACTGCCAATCTCAGCGTGTGTGGTCAGCGAACCGATGTTGATGGTGCCGTCGCTGATGCGGATGCCTCGCAAGCCATCGATGCCGCCGATGTCGATTAC
Organism: Dehalococcoidia bacterium; assembly: GCA_965207025.1. Classification (GTDB taxonomy): domain Bacteria; phylum Chloroflexota; class Dehalococcoidia; order Lucifugimonadales; family UBA3495; genus Bin87. The sequence goes on from OZ242258.1 coordinate 2,065,341, forward strand.
GACCTCGGGCCGGGCCAGGCGGAACCGCATCAGCGGGATCAGGCTGTGCCCGCCGGCGAGCAGCTTGGCGCCGGGGTTTTCCGAGAGCAGTCGGACGGCGTCGGCGATGGAACCGGCCTTCCGGTATTCAAACTCTGCTGCAAACATTGCAATCAGTCCTCCTTGTCCGGAGCCAGTCAGTGGTTGTGGCCATGACCATGGTCGTGGCCGTGGTCATGCCCGTGGCTGTGTCCACGTCCGTTGCCGGTGTAGCCCGCAGCCTGGATGGCAGTCCAGACCCGTTCGGGTGTGAGCGGCATATCCAGGCTGGCTACGCCGATGGGCTTCAGGGCGTCCATCACCGCGCTGTAGATGGCGGCGGTGGACGCGATAGTGCCGGTTTCACCGATGCCCTTGACGCCCAGCGGGTTATGCGGGGACGGCGTAACGGTGGAGTGGACTTCGATATCCGGCACCAAATGGGCGCGTGGGATGGCATAGTCCATCATGGATCCGGTGAGGAGTTGGCCGTTGTCGTCGTACACCGCGCCTTCCCAGAGGGCCTGGCCGGCGCCCTGCACTACGCCGCCGTGCACCTGTCCTTCCACCACCATGGGGTTGATCTGCGGGCCGCAGTCGTCAACGGCGACGTAGCGGTCCAGCGTGATGTGCCCGTTGTCCGGGTCAACGCTGACGATAGCAGCGTGCGCTCCGAAGGGATAGCTGAAGTTGGGCGGGTCGTAGTAGGTGCTGGCCTCCATGCCCGGCTCGATGCCCTCGGGCAGGTTCCAGGCCACGTTGGCCTGCAACGCGATGTCCTGGATGCTCTGGGCGCGGTCAGGCGCACCGCGCACGAAGAACTGACCGTCGGCGTACTCGATGTCGGCCTCGTCCGCTTCCAGCAGGTGCGCCGCGATGACACGGGCCTTGTCGCGCAGCTTGCGCATGGTGAGGGCAACGGCTGCGCCGCCGACCACGGTGGTGCGGCTGCCGTAGGTTCCCCAGCCCATGGGCGTGGTGTCGGTGTCGCCGTGGATCACCTCCACATCGTCCACGTCAACGCCGATTTCGTCGGCGACGATCTGGGCGAAGGTGGTTTCCTCGCCCTGGCCGTGGGGCGACGTGCCGATGAACACGTTGACCTTGCCGGTGGCGTAGATGCGCACGGTGGCGGATTCCCACAGGCCGCCGCCGAAACCGACGGCTCCGGCCACCTGGGACGGGCCAAGGCCGCAGATCTCGCAGTAGCAGGCGATGCCCACGCCCCGGAAGGTGCCGTGCTCACGCTCGTGTTCCTGGTCGTGGCGGAACTGGTCGTATCCGATGTGGCCGAGCAACTGGTCAAGCGCGCCGGAGTAGTTGCCGCTGTCGTAGGTGATGCCGATGGCAACGTCGCGGTTGTTGTCGAAAGGCTCGATCAGGTTGCGGCGGCGCACCTCCACGCTGTCGATGCCCACGGCGTCTCCAACCTTGTCCATCAGCCGCTCCAGCAGGAACGTTGCCTCTGGCCGGCCGGCGCCGCGATAGGCTTCGACGGGCGTTGAGTTGGTGAATACGCCGTACACATCAGCTTTGATGTTGGCGATGTCATAGGGGCCGGAGTACATCAGGCCGTGCAGGATGGTGGGGATGCCCGGCGCGGCGGTGGACAGGTACGCGCCCATGCCGGCGTACACCACGCTGCGCACGGCGGTGACTTTGCCGTCGGCGTTGGCGGCCATTTCGACGTACTCGACGTGGTCGCGCCCGTGGGTCGTGGCCAGGTAGTTCTCGGTGCGGGTCTCCGTCCACTTGACCGGGACCCCCAATTGCATGGAGCAGAAGGCCGTGATCATTTCCCACGGATATACCGCGATTTTCGCGCCGAATCCACCGCCCACTTCAGGAGCGATCACGCGGATTTTGTGCTCCGCCACACCGGTGACGAGGCAGGTAACGAACCGGGCGATGTGCGGGTTCTGCGTGGTGTTCCATAGCGTCAACTCACCCATGGCCGGCGACCATGACGCAATGGCCGAGCGGGTCTCCATGGGATTCGGGATGAGCTTTTGCTGCCGGATGGTCTCGCTGACCGTTACGGCAGCGTCGGCGAACGCGGCGTCGGTGTCGCCGCCGGCGGCCACCCAATGGAACGCCTGGTTGTTGGGGGCGTCATCGTGCAGTTGCGGCGCGCCGTCGCCCAAAGCATCTTCCGGGTTGATGATGGCCGACAACGGCTGGTAGTCAACCTCGATCAGTTCTAGGGCATCCTCGGCCTGATAGCGGTTCTGCGCCACCACCACGGCCACGGCGTCGCCAACGTAGCGCACCACGCCGGAGGCAATTGCCGGATAGGCGACGGCTTTCAGGTCGGAGTCGGGGATGGCCCACGCGCAGGGAATGGGGTTCAGCACACCCTCGATGTCCGCGCCGGTGTACACGGCCACAACGCCGGGAGAACCTTGCGCGGCATCGGTATCGATGCTGTTGATCCGGGCGTGGGCATGGGGGCTGCGCAGAATGGCAGCGTGGACCATGCCGGTGAGCTTGATGTCGTCGGTATATGATGCCTGGCCGGTGATCAGGCGCGGGTCTTCCCGCCGCCGGATGCCGGAACCGAATATGCGGGTAGTCATCGCTTAACCTCCTTGGCCGGCAGCGGCAGCGGCCAGAGCGGCCTTGACGATGTTGTTGTAGCCGGTGCAGCGGCACATGTTGCCTTCCAGACCGGCCCGAACTTCCTCAGCCGACGGGTTGGGGTTGCGCTCGATGATCTCGGTCACCGACATGATCATGCCGGCGGTGCAGTAGCCGCACTGGAGGCCATGGTTGTTCCAGAAGGCTTCCTGGACTGCGGTGAGGTTGCCGTCCTCGGCCAGCCCCTCAATGGTCGTGATTTCGGCGCCGTCGGCCTGCACTGCGAAGGCGGTACACGACTTTACGGTCACGCCGTTCATCTTCACGACGCAAGCGCCGCACTGGCTGGTGTCGCAACCGATCTTGGTGCCGGTGAGGTTCAGGGTTTCGCGCAGGAAATGTACCAACAGGGTACGGGGTTCCACATCCGCGGAATGGGAGCGTCCATTCACGTTCACCGTGATGGGTACTGTATTGGGCAAGATAACACCTCCTCTGTACAGGACGCTGCGCCCGCAATGAGACGCGGCGTGAGGCGGCGCCGGTACAAATCAGGTGTCAAGCGGCGGCGTCCAAACCTCGCTCGGCAGTATAGACGGCAGCCGGGAGGTGGTCAAATACAGGTGCGGCGCTATCCAGCGCACTGTGGCGAGCAACATTCAAAGGCAAACAGTCTGCTTACTCCTACTCCGAGAGCCCTGGCGAGCGCGCGAATGCTCTTCAACGACGGATTTCGGACACCGCGTTCAATCCCGGAAAGATATGTGACGTGTATGCCGGCCCGGTGGGCCAATTCTTCCTGTGTGTAGCCTTGCTGATCGCGCAACCGGCGAACGTGAAGGCCAAAGGCTTGTTGGTAAGCTTCCATAGTTCCAAAATTCCAATCAAACTACTCGTCGTATGTTTCAGATTCACGCGCATGTTTCGCGCTACGACATAGTTTCGCTATAACGCCGGCAACGGCGGCTCAGCGTCGGATGCTTCGGGCGATCTCCGCCCGCGGAGGCGCATTTCGGCGTGTCAGCTTGCTTGCGCTCCGCCACTAGCGGGAGTGCGATCATCAGAATCGCGGTCACACACCTGATAGTGAGGCAAACGCGAACGCTCAGCTATCCAACCCAAGGCGAGGGTTTCTGTATCCCGACGCGACTGATTGCATCATTCACGCGCCGGCACATTGCGGCAGCGCTTCGACTCGGATGGCCTTCTGCCAAGGGCCTCCGCCCCGCTCGCCCACCTGTACTTGATTCACGGCGCGCCCGGTTCCCTTTTCGCAGGGTTCCAAGCGATTGCAGAGAGGGGGGAACGCGCTAGCTCTGAGCCCAGCGTTGGTCCCCCGGTAGGTGGACGCCAAGTAGGTTACCCGAACATAGACTAAATGGTAATAGCCAATCGGCTATGGACGAGCATACGCCATATAACGTAATAGATAGTATCACATCTTATTGTGTGGACGCTGATCGAACCCCATAAGCAAAGCAGGGCTGGCATCATTCCCCACAAGCAAGCAGCGCTCACCGACAGCTCGGCAAACGCATAGGAGGCATCAAATGAGTTGGATAGATGACAATTTGACCCCAGGAGAAGAGGTCCTCTACCGATCAAAGCACAAATGGACTCTCCTGCTACAGTGGAGATTTCTCGTCCCAGTTTTCGGATGGATTGGCCTCTTGCGCAGTATTGTAGGACTGCAACGCTCGGAGGCGGCGATTACGACGCACCGGCTGATCTACCTGGATCAGGGCATGATCGGACGCACGGTCTATGAAATCAACCTGGGGTTCGTCGAAGGCTTGTCAGTCAAGCAAGGCGTCCGGGACCGGATTGCCAACAAGGGGGACATAGCTATCGGGACCGGGAGCGGCAACCGCGACTTGGAATTTTACAGCGTCCCCAACCCGATGGAGTTTCGGCGCCAAGCCCTGGCCGCTATTGACAGACGGCAGGCATAATCGGGTTTTACCGCTCCAACAAACCAAGCGTCCCATTCCTGTCTAACTAACGTCGTGCGACGGTATCGAGAGGAGGAGAGTAATGAGTTGGGTAGAAGACAACCTGTTGGTCCCGGGGGAAACTGTGCGTTATGAAGCGCGCGCCTGGGGCGGCCGGGAATACGTCATCACCTCCCGTCGGGTGATAGCCGTGAAGAATAAGATGATTGGCAAAGAGGTCTCCGAGATCAACCTGGCGAACGTGGAATACGTAGAGGCCAAAAAGGGATTCCTTTCCTCGGGCGGGAGTATCCTCGTCGGGAGCGCCAGCGGAAATCGAGATCTTACATTCAACGACGTCCCGCAAGTAATGGATTTTCGGCGCGCATTGCTGGAAGCAGTTGACGAGCGGCAAGCGTGACGGTGCCATGTACACCGGCAGTGTGCTAAATTATGTTGGCCTTGACCAACCCACTGCCGGAGAACTGCTTTCATGCTGCCAGCACACCTTGCTCACGTATTTCCCGACACTACGGATACTAATGCTTCCGGCCACCTGACCATTGGCGGTTGCGATGCCGTAGATTTGGCAGAGCAGTACGGCACGCCGCTTTACGTTCTGGACGAGGCTACGCTGCGTTCACGCTGCCAGCAGTTCGCGCAGGCGTTTCGCCAGCGATACCCGAACTCCCAAGCCGTGTACGCCTCGAAAGCGTACATCAATCCGGCGTTGGCGCGGATCTTCGCGGAGGAGGGCCTGGGCTTGGACGTGGTTTCCGGCGGTGAACTGGCCGTAGCGCAAGCCGGCGACGTGCCGTTGGATAAGGTGTATTTCCACGGCAACAACAAGACGCCTGCCGAACTGGAAGAAGCCGTCGCCGCAGGAATCGGCCGGGTGGTGGTGGACAGCTTTCACGAGTTGGACCTGCTGGAGCGGATCTGCGCCGACGCCGGCAAGTCGCAGGACATCCTAGTGCGGGTGTCGCCGGGGATCGACCCCCACACCCACGCCTACACCACCACCGGGATAATCGACTCCAAATTTGGCTTCTCCATCCAGACCGGCGACGCCGAACGGGCTATATTGCAAGCTATTGGGGCTCACCATCTCAACCTGCTTGGGTTGCACTTTCACCTGGGCTCGCCCATCTTTGAACTGGAGCCGTACCAGGCCGCCACCGACCTGGTGCTGCGGTTCGCCGCCGGATTGCGCGAACAGGGTCTGAACTTGCAGGAATTCAGTCCCGGAGGCGGCTTCGCCATCGCCTACACCCGGAACGACAGTCCGCCCGCCGCGTCGGACTATGCCGACGCCATTGTAGATACCCTCAAAGCCACTTGCGCCGAACTGGGCCTGGATCATCCCAGCCTGGTTATAGAGCCGGGACGCTCAATCATCGGGCCCGCCGGCGTCGCGCTGTACCGCATCGGGGCGATCAAAGACATCCCGGGGGTCCGCACCTACGTCAGCGTGGACGGCGGAATGGGGGACAACATACGGCCGGCTCTTTACCAGGCATCCTACGAGGTGCTGTCAGCCAACCGCCCCAATGCGGAACCCGACACGACGGTGACCATCGCCGGCAAATACTGTGAGTCGGGCGACGTGCTGGCGTCCGACATCCTGCTGCCCACTCCCGCCGCCGGCGACGTGATCGCCATTCCTGCCGCCGGAGCCTACTGCCCGTCCATGGCCAGCAACTACAACCTGAACCCGCGCCCGCCCATCGTGCTGGCAGGAAACGGCGAAAGTCGCCTGATCCGGCGGCGTGAGTCTTACGCCGATATGATGCTCTGCGACTTGTAGCTCAACTCCCTCTCCCTTGATGGGAGAGCGCCGGGGTGAGGGTGGGAAACCCAATATGTGGCAAACCGTCGGCCAAGACCATCTGCTGCGGCAGTTGTCCGGAAGCCTGCGGTCGGGGCGCGTCGGGCATGCCTATCTGCTGGCCGGACCTCCACACGTCGGCAAGATGACCCTGGCCATGGACATGGCAGCGGCCGTCAATTGCCGTCAACTCGCTGACGCGGAACCGGGCCCGTGCTGGCAATGCGAACCCTGCTCCCGCATCCTCAGGGGAACACACGCCGATTTGAGTGTTTTGACCGTGGGCGGCGACCCGAGGGTCCAGACTCGAATCAGCATCGAGCAAATCCGAAATGCGGAAAACTTCCTATCGGTGACTCCGGTGGAAGGCGGCTGGAAAGTAATCGTCCTGGACGGGGCCGAAACCCTGTCCGCAGGACAGGGCGAATCGGCCAATGCGCTGCTCAAAACACTGGAAGAACCGCCGGACCGGGCCTTGCTTCTGCTCCTGACGACGGAGGAGCAGGCCATCCTGCCCACGATTCGGTCCCGCTGCCGTCTGCTGGCCTTGCGGCCCATGCCCGGCGAGGCGCTCGCGGAATACCTGGTGTCGCACCGCGGCGCGAACCTCAACGATGCCCGCGGGCTGGCCCGACTGGCGCGGGGTTGCCCCGGTTGGGCCATCAGCGCCCTGGACGACCCCACTGTCCTGGAGGCCCGGGGAACCGAACTGGACCGCATCACCGATCCCGATTCAGCCCCTCTGGATCAGCGGTTCTCCTACGCCAACACCTTAGCCAACGGGTTCTCGCGAGACCGGGAGTCCGTAAGGCAAACCCTCTACCTGTGGCAGGGATGGTGGCGCGACCTGCTACTGGTGAAAGAGGGAATATCAGATCACGTCCAAAACGCCGACCGCCGAAGCGACCTCGAATCCATTGCGCCACGGGTCGCCTCGTCCGACATAGTGGAATTCCTGAAGAGAATCCAAACCACGCTGGTAGCGCTGGACGCAAACGCCAATCCGCGACTGGCTCTTGAGTCTATGATGTTGGGCGTGTCGGTGGCATAGCCCGCCGATTGTGGAGAATCAATCCGCAACGGCCAAGGCCGCCGTTTCCTCTTCCCGCTTCCGCCCTGCTGCCTGCCAGGGAATGTACTGCCGCCACTCCTCCAGGATGGTGCGGTTTTCCAGGATGCGATAGGGATTTGGCTGCGGCGCGGTGGGGATCCGTCGCAGCTTCATGTTGGCCTCTTCCGGCGTCCGACCGGCCTTGTCCAGATTGCATCGTCCGCAGGCCGCCACCACGTTGTCCCAGGTATGCGGGCCTTGCTGTCTCCGGGGAACGACGTGATCCAGCGTCAGGTGCTGCGAGCGTTTGCCACAGTATTGGCACGTAAAGTGGTCCCGCAGGAAAACCTCTTTCTTGGACAGCCGACGCGGAGCGAACGGCCGCTTCACCAAGTAAACCAGGCGAATGATGGAAGGAGCATCCAGAGCGGCGTTGTAGGTGCGAACTCTCGTCTCTCCCGAGCGTGGCTCCAACATCTCCGCCTTCCCCTTGGCCACCAGCACGATGGCGCGCCGCACGGTGCACACGTTCACCGGGACGTAGTTCAGGTTCAGCACCAGTACCGGGGCAGTAAGGCGACCGGGAATCGCGGCGCCATCTTGCCGTCGTTTGCCCTCCTCGGGAGCGGTTTCGAGCGCCTGGCGCCCGTTTCTGCGCTGGGAGTTTGTCTGCCGGCCGCCGCCTTTCGACTGTCGCCCTTGCCCTTTTCCCCTGGCGGCGTTCTTTCCTCGATTGGTTCGTCCCCGGCTTGCCATTTGCCAACCTCAACGCAGGTTCCGCGTCCGCTGCCGTGTCTTGCCAAAAGATGTTATGGAAATGGATGATACTTAGATCATTATACTGGCAAATCCGGGCTTTTGTCAGACATCGGGATCGGTGCACTTCATAGGGCGGCGCTACAGCAACAAAATCCAGACCAGCGCGCCGATCAACAAACCCAGTGCCAGACCACCGGCGTGGTTGAGGCGCACCGTCTTGGAGTCATACCCTATTCTCGCCTCCAAATGCCGGCCGAAGTATCCTATGCTGATCACACAAATCACTCCTACAAAAGCCAGCGGACCATAGACCAGCGCCGCCGATTCCGCATCCCTGAATGTCCACGCCAGCGCGACGAGAATCCCAATCGCACCCAGCGACAATGCCATCCGCAGCAGACCCACGCGAAAGCCCCATCCCATCAGGAAACACCAACCTGCCAAACCGAGCATCCGCCACGGGGATTCGACTATCCAGTCAAGCATGGGTGAATTGTCCGCCATACACCGGGTTACCGCAAGCGGCTCCGTCCGCTGATGGTTCGACTGGCTCACCATGAGCGGTAGGTGGCGCGGATGATATAATCCGCGCCATGGATAACGGCCTACAAATCGGCGTGAGCCGGGCCCCGGTAGTCGCCATAGACGGGCCGGTGGCCTCGGGCAAAACTTCAGTGGGCCGAGTCGCAGCAACCCAGCTGGGCCTGCGTTTCCTCGACACCGGCATCATGTACCGGGCCCTTACCTGGCTGGCGTTGCGGTGTGGCCGGCCTGTCAATGATGCGGAATCCATGGGATGGTTGGCAGAGAATTGCAGAATGACTTTGTCAAACAATGAACCGACGGCTTCCATCCTGCTGAACGGCCATTCACTGAGCGTGGATGATTTGACATCAGCGGAAATCGATCGCAACGTCTCAGCGGTGGCGGCCGGGTCCAAGGCAAGACGCGCGTTGGTCGACCAGCAGAGAGCTATCGCCTCCAGCGGTGGCATCGTAATGGTGGGGCGCGACATTGGGTCGGTGGTTCTGCCCGACGCGAATGTGAAGCTGTACCTGGACGCATCTCCGGAAGAACGCGCCCGCCGGCGTCTGCGGCAACAGCAGGAAACCGGCGGCGACACCGACTACCAACAGGCCCTCGCCGACACCAATCGGCGGGACCTGCTGGATAGTCAAAGGGCAGATTCACCGCTGACAGTGCCGGAAGGCGCCGTAGTTATCGATACCGATCAATTGGACTTTTCACAATCCGTTGCAGCCGTCGTGTCCCGGATTTGTGCCGCTGCGGGCCCCCGCCCCTGACCGCCGGCGATACGGAGAGAGAACGTTGGCCTGGTTGTATCAGCCCAGTCGCCGTTTCGGGCAAATCATCTGGTCGGTGACCGGACGGTTGACCATCACCGGGCAGGAAGCGATGCCCCCGTATGGCCCCCTTCTCGTGGCCAGCAACCATCTGTCTTATAACGACGCCGGCACGTTGGTGGTGGCGTTGCCCAGACCGATTGTGTTCCTGGCAAAAAGGGAACTGTGGAATAACCCCATCGGCGGGTTTTACTGCAATGCTGTGGGAGCCGTGCCACTGGACCGGCAACGAGGGGGCGGCGAAGCCCTCCGCTATGCGCTGGAGGCACTGCAACAAGACCGGGCTATTCTGATGTTTCCCGAAGGCGGAATCAGCCAGAGCGCTCAACTCCGACGCGCCCGCACCGGCTTGGCTTGGCTCGCGCTGAAGACCCAGGCGCCCATACTCCCGGTCGGCATTTCAGGCACCGAAAAATTCCCCGCCTGGCGCATGCCGGTCCCCCTGGCCAGTTGGCAGGTCAACATCGGCACGCCGTTTACTCCGCCACAGGTTGACGGCCCCATCACCAAGCCGCTGCTGAATTCGGTGACCGATATGGTCATGGAGCGGATCGCCGCCCTGGTGCCCGAATCATACCGGGGCGTTTATGCCGACGCCTTGCGCCCAAGGCTATCCCGGGAAGAGGAGCGGAGACGCCTTACGACGCCGGACCAAGAAGCCGCGTGACGATCAGCGCAAAGCCGATTCGGGTTCCCGTCGGTAGTGCAGTGGCTCATCGTCCAACATTCGCTCCAACTCTGCCGTTCGCAGGTTGATGGTGTCCATGATGGCCGGCGGAATGCCTGCGTTCTCGTTAACGTAGTTGCTGAGCAGCTCCAGTTCGTCAAACCCCTGGAAACAGTCCACGACACCCCTCAGGGCCGACGAGAAGAACTGCGTGTCGTGGCCGACTCCGCGGCCCACCGAGAAGTGGTACACGTACTTGAGGTTGTCTTTCAGATAACGTACCACCGGGAAGAAGTCGCTATCTCCAGAGACCAGCATGGCGACGTCAAAGCTGTCCATCTTGGAGATCATGTCAACTGCGATGCCGATGTCAACACCCTTTTCGCCCACCTGAGTTCCCTGGAAGGCTATATTGCCATCATAATCGTAGTCCAGGCGGTAAGGCCGGAAGGGTTGCACCACGTACTGACCAACGTACTTGAACTCAAGGAAGTTAGTATTCTGTTGTATCTCCTCGAACACGGATTTGCGGAGCTGATGGAATCGGCGAAACTCGTGCTCGTACCAGTCCTGCGCTTTCGATATCACCAACTCCGGGGTTAGCTCGGGCATGCGCCCCCCGTGCTCGTCAACAATCCGCTGTGCCCGCCAAAGGTTCGGCGTCCAGGGGGTAATGCTCTCAGCGTAGTACCAATAGACCCGAACCAACTGGTGGTCCCAACCCGTGACTTCATCGAACTTCACCAGCGCGTCCTGGAAAAATTCCTGCCAACGGAAGTGCTTTTCGTCAAGCCTGTATTCCGGGTTGTTAGGATGGGGAGGGTTGGAGCGAAAGTGAAAGTCCCGCAGGTTATGCCGGAAGTTCTGCCCGTCAACAAAAATTACCGTTTTGAGCGACATGTCGCTGCTCCTAGTGATACCAAAACTTGCGGTCTTTTAAATGCGGGATACGCTCCGAGGGTGCGCCTTCGGAAAGCTGAAATACCAGCAGGGATGATTGACGGCGCCGGTGAAACCTCAGTCCACCGGCGCGGTTATGTCGATATCGTATCGCAGGAGCAATTCGTCAAGCTGGGCAGCGGTCCTTTCGTCCGGCGGCACCAGCGGCAGCCTGGGATCACCCACGTCAAATCCAGAGCGGTTCAGGCCGTATTTCACTGGTATCGGATTCGAGACGATGAACAGACCTTTGAACATGTCCAGCAATCTCAAATGTTCGGTTCCGGCCGCCTCTACATCGCCTTCCAGCGTCAGCCCGATCATTTGCTTGATCTGGTTGCCCACCAGGTGAGCCGCAACACTCACGACTCCGAATCCTCCCATGGACATTATGCTGAAGGTTTCGTCGTCGTTGCCGGACCAAACCCGGAAGTCATCGGGAGTATCGCGGATGACTTTGGCTATCTGCACCGGGTCGCTGCTTGCTTCCTTGATGCCGATGATATTTTCAATCTCGGCCAATCGAACCGTGGTATCGTTGGTCATGTTGAGGCTGGTGCGACTGGGAACGTTGTACAACATCCCGGGTAGATTCGTGCATTCCGCCAGGGCTCGAAAGTGCTGGTAGAGGCCCTCCTGGGGTGGCTTATTGTACGCAGGCACGGTCAGCAGCAGAGCATCCGCTCCCACCTGTTCAGCCTCTCGGCTCAGTTCAATGGACGCCGCCGTGTTGTTGTCGCTCGTTCCGGCGATCACCGCGCCGCGCGAGCCGATGGCGTCTTTGACCTCTCCGTAAAGGCGAGCCTTCTCCTCCATCGACAAGGCCGGCCCTTCTCCAGTGGTGCCGGTTACCACCAATCCGTCCGATCCGGAATCCAGAAGGGCAACAGCAAGGCGCTTGGCCTGTTCATAGTCAACATGTCCATCGGCGTCAAACGGCGTCACCATAGCCGTGACCAATCGGCCAATCTCAGTAGGCATTGTCCGTCCCTCCTCGCCGGCGCCCGCGCCGATTTACCCGGCACATTTGGCCCGGTACCAACTCCAATCTGAAGCGTATTCCGGGCATTATACACATTCATGCCAAAATCGGCGATAGATTGGCAGAATCAGTAAATGTGGTGGATTCAGTGTCAGTTACGCCGGCCGTGGACCACGTCGCGTAAGACGGCGTGCTCAGCGATTTGCAGCGCGTTGAGCGCAGCTCCTTTCACCAGATTGTCGGTAACTACCCACATGGCCAGCCCGTTTGCGTGCGAAGCATCCTGTCGGATGCGACCGACGAAAACATCATCTCGTCCGGCCGCGTCCACCGGCATCGGATAAACGCTCATCGCCGGGTCGTCAAGTACGGTGACGCCGGGCATCTGGCTCAGCAACTCCCTGGCCTCACCGGGAGAAACCGGCTGCTCAAATTCCAGGTGAGCCGCAACGCAGTGCGACACATACACCGGCACCCGCACGCAAGTAGCGGACACCGCCAGGGACGGCTCATGCAGTATCTTGCGGCTCTCGTTGATCATCTTCTCTTCTTCACGGGTATAACCGGACTCCGTAAAATTATCGATTTGCGGAATAACGTTGAAGGCGATCTGCTGGGGTTGCGCCTCCGGTTCCGCCGGACCACCGTGGGTTACGGTGAGGGTCTGGTCACGCAATTCGTTCATGGCCGCGCCACCCGCGCCCGAAACCGACTGGTAAGTATCCGCTACGATGCGCCGAATGGCGCTGGCCTGACGCAAGGGGTGCGCCGCCATGACCAGCGGCGTGGTTGAGCAGTTGGGAATGGACACAATTCCATCGTGCCAATCCAGGTCGTCGCCATTGACCTCCGGCACCACCAGGGGTACCCCCGGAGCCATGCGAAAAGCGCTGGAGTCGTCGATTACCAGGGCGCCGGCAGCCGCTGCCACCGGGCCGAACCGACGGGAGTCCTCGGTACGCGCCGAGATAAACACCAAGTCCACGTCATCGAAACTGTCATCGGTGGTCTCGGCCACGGTGAACGTCTTGCCGTTCACCTCCATCTCGCGGCCGGCGGAACGCTTGGAGGCCAGCAGCTTCAGGTTCTTGTGCTGCGGGTAGCGGGCCTCGATGAGACGCAGGGTCTCCTGACCAACGGCGCCGGTAGCGCCAACGATGGCGAGTTTCAATCCTTGCAGGTCCATTTCGCTCCTATAGTCGGTCGGGTGATTCTGGACCGTGACCGTTGCTTTGACGGTCAAGGTGTTCAATCAGTTGGCGGTTTTGCTCAATCAGCTGCAGCAGCAAGTAGTTCCGAGTTTGCTGTAAGGCTGCGTCCCGTTCCGCACGGATAGCCGCTATTTCGTCTTCGTACTCTTTGCGTATGAAGTAAGCCAGTACCATTTCTCTCACTCCCAGGGCCAGTGCGCCAAGGGTCGCGATCAGAGTGATTGTATCCCAGACAATCGCGTTGGTTTTAGCAAGCCAACCAACGATATGTGGACTAACGACGGTTTGGCACGCTTTCAGCGTCGCTGCCTAAGCAGCGATGCAGACATACCCGCCCAGTACCCGGACATTAACTCGGCGGGAAACACGACGCTGGCGTGTCTGCCGTTGGTGACTGTTCCGCACAGTTCAGGTTACACCTGCTGCGCGTTTGCGTCCATACGGGAGTGCCCGGCCAGGTCGATCACAGGCCCAATACGGTTTCCAACCCCACAGTAAGCCCGGGACGATTGACCACTTCGCGCACGCACCGGAGCACGCCGGGCATGTAACAATCGCGGCCAAGAGTGTCGTGCCGTATGCTCAAGGTCTGGCCGGCCGCCCCGAAAATTACCTCGTGATGGGCGCTGCGTCCCGGCAGCCGCAGGCTGTGGATGCCGGCGCCGCCGATATCGCCGCCCCTAGTTTCGGGCAGATGATGTACGGTAGTTTCGTTTCGTTGGAAATCGCTGCCCCGCCGGTCCCGCATGCCTCTGGCGATGGCCATCGAAAACCCGGAGGGAGAATCTATCTTCATCTCGTGGTGGGCCTCCACCACGTCCACGTAGTCAAAGAACGCAGCGGCCTGCTCGGCGAGTTTTTTCAGCACCACCGCGCCCAGCGCGAAGTTGGGCGCCACGATGATCCCAATTCCATGTTCCCGACTCATGGTGTCAAGCTCCTGAAGCTGTTGAGCATTCAGTCCGCTTGCGCCCAATACCATGTGTATGCCACGGTCGGCCGCCAGCGGAGCGGCGACCATGCAGGCTTCAGCGTGGGTGAATTCCACCATAACGTCAGGGTTGGTGGCATCCAGCAGCGACGCAAGATCCGTTGACAGAGGCACCTCTCCGGAAGGCGTGGGCAGCGCGTCTCCCCTCGGAGTGCGGCAGGTAGCGCCCACCAGTACAATGTCATCCGCCGCGGACACGGCCCGCACCGTCTCCGCGCCCATGCGCCCGGTCGCGCCGTGTATTACAACCGAAATCGTGCCGTTCATTGTCGATGACGTCATGATTCATGCTCCTCTTCACGTGGTCGCTATCGTTGGGCGACCGCGCAGTCGTAACGTTCCAGGCAGGACTTCACCACCAGGTCAACATCATCGGCCAGCAGATACCCCTCTTCGGCCAATTTCACTGCGGCAGCTTTCGCCTGCGCTGCGTAGTCGTCTCGGTCGGAATACCGCTCTTCGATGGACAATCGTGGGTCGCCCTGCTCGCCGCGCTGAGCAGTGGTGGCAGGGAACCAGTGGGATGAGCCTTGCATCGACATCAGCTGCTCCGGCGCTCCGGTGTCGGGATGCCGCAGGTTCCAGCCGGTGTGGGTGCCAACGGGCACGGTCAGATCGGGCAGCCGTATGCCGGCCAGATCGTTGCCATCGGCGTCGGCGGCCGGCACAAGATGCGGATACTCGCGGCCCTCTGTCACGGGATATGCGGCTACGCCGCGATCCGCGTCGGGCCCCACGTCAAGCTCTCGCACCCGCCATAGCCGTTCAACGTCGGGATTGTTTCGAGATGGGATCATGGGAGCAGCGCCTAAATAAGTCGCTTGTGAAACCGCCGTACCGTCATCAAGCCGGGGATGTTGGCTCGCCGGCGGTTCCGTGCCGTCAGTCACCCAGCGGTCGAGGTTGAACAGCGCAGCCCGCAGCAGCGGGATGTAGTCCACCGCGTTGTAGGGGTGCATCCCGGTGGAGCCGTCCGGCCCCTGCCCCTCCATGAGACCGGGCGCGCCGGGCAGGTGTTGGGTGCCGGCGAACAGGTACCGCCTCGTTTCTTCCGCCTCGTCCAGATCGGCGATGCCACTGCTGTCGATATGAGTCAGGGATGCGTCGCCGCGCCAGTATTCCGCCGCCGAGTCAGTGTAGATTATCTTGGGCACGGCGTTCAGTTTTCGCAACCGGTTGAGCAGGCCATCGGTCTGCTCGCTCAGCGTGTCGGTCAGGTTATTGTCCGCAAAGGGGAACTGGTGCCCGAAGCCGGGGTTGGACTGGCACGACGGTTGAGCGAACCTGTGGTTGAATTCGCCCATACGCCCGCCGGCTACATGGGGCAGCAGGCCATCGAACACGGCGTTTGCCGCCTCGTCCACATTGAGGCCGAGATACACCATGTGCCGCAACAACCGTCCGCACTGCGAGACGCCATGCCCGTAGATGCGCTCGTAACCGGGCAATTCGCCGGACGCACCGCGGAACCATGCGGCCGCATCCCGGATCGCCAGCATTCCACAGCCTACCACCACCGGATTCGCCGCCGTGTATATGGCGTAGTAGATCTTGCCCGGCTGAAACCCCGATTCCAACGTGATGTGCTCACTGTCAGAGAAGCGCCACTGCGACCGTGGAATAAACGTGTCGGGTCCATCCTCCCAGTCGCGTACCATCAACGTCGCGTCAGGGTCGTCCAGGTCTGCCACGGGATAAGGTTGGTGGTCACGGTTGGCAAGCAGCCGGGTCGTCTCCACAGTGTTGGGACGCATCTCCACGCAGGCCTGGCCGGTCACTTCTTCACCATCTATCAGTATTCCGGGAGCCTCCAGCCCGAGCAGGGCATCGCTGCGGTACACGTCCCACTGCCAACCGATTGATAGAACCGAGTAACCGTGGTTCAGCAGAAAACCGTCGCCCTCTGGTATCTCCGCAGAGGTGATGGGCGGGGTCGGCGCGCGGTTGAAAAACGCGACTGTCCTGCGACGCCCCCGGTTCACCACCTCCACGATCAACCTCCCGTTCCCTCGGGACATACCCTTGGGCGACACCAGCGTAAAATCCGATTCAAAACGCACGCGGCCCAAGTCATCAACGGGCGCGTGCTCCAAATCTACGATGCCCGCGTTGGCTGGGTTGCCCGGATCAACGGCGAAGGTGAACACTCCTTCAATGCGTTCGTACGGGCCGCTTTCACCGAACGACTTGCCGTCGGCGTAGGTATGCCGGTTCTTGATGTTCACAGCAACTACGGGCATGATGCACTCCAGATCCGCCGATGTCGGATGAATATCTCGTCGCGATGGTAGCAATCACCCGATGACGGGTCAAACGGCCGCCAGCCTTGGTAAAGACCCTGCCAGCACAACCCATGGCCGATCCCCACGAAACCGCCCGCAGCCGTCTGTTCGCCCAGCTTGCATCCGCGTTGGGCGATAGCCCGGTCCTGCACGCCATGCGCGCAATCCCACGCGAACTCTTCGTCGCCCCACAACTGCGCCATCGGGCGTACGACAACACCTCTCTCCCCATCGGGCACAACCAGACTATTTCGCAGCCCACGATGGTCGCCCGCATGACTCTTGCCCTGTCGCTGCGCGGCGACGAGCGCGTTCTGGAAATCGGCGCCGGCTCCGGTTACCAGGCCGCGATTTTGGGCGAACTGCTGCCCTTCGGAAGCGTGGTCGCCGTGGAGCGTATTTCGGATCTGGTTAATCTCGCCCGCCGCAACCTCGAAACCTGCGGAATCGACAACGTGGAGATCGTGAATGCATCCCATGTTCTGGGTGCGCCCGACCTTGGCCCTTACGACGCCATCCTGGTATCCGCCGGCGCGCCGGCAGTGCCCGATTCCCTGGTCGCCCAGCTAAAGCCCGACGGCCGTCTGGCGATACCCGTCGGCGACCGGCATAAGCAGACACTCACCCTGGTTCGCCTCTACGACAACCGACCCATGACGCGGCAACTCACGGAGTGTCGGTTCGTTCCTCTATTGGGACGGGAAGCGTGGCCCGAGGATTTTTGGGACTCACTCCCATTGATGCCGACGGCAGATCTCTGAGCGCGACGCGCATCTGCACTCCTTCCGACCGTATGGCATAATACCCTCAGCCATATAACGGAGGGACCCAAATGGCCGCCCAGATCCAGATCACGCAGATCAATCACGTCACTACCATGGTCAAGGACACCGCCCGCGCCATGGAGTTTTACAACAACTTGCTCGGCATCAAGCAGATCCAGAGCCAGGTTGATAACCCCGCCATCACCTGGCTTCAGTTGGACAACGGCATCATGGTCCATCTCATTGAGACCGACGAAGCTCCCGCCAAGCCCGGCAACATCCACCATGCTTTCCAGGTCGATGATCTGGAGGCCACCCGCGATACCCTGGAGGCCAACGGCTTTGAGGCGCTGCGCGGCGGCGTGCGCTACGACGGCCAGGCCTACTTCTTCATCGAAGACCCGGACGGAAACAGCGTGGAGTTCTGCACCGCTTCCGGTTACGCCCCCGCTCCACCTCGCCCCGCCTAGTTTGCGCCCTCTCCCTTGATGGGAGAGGGCCGGGGTGAGGGTGAAAATTCTCTCACAATCCTAACTCCAACCAGTCACACATGTCCGCTGACAACATCATCCTCGTCGGATTCATGGCCACCGGTAAAAGCCACGTCGGCCGCCTTATCGCGCGCCTGACCGGCCGCCGCACCGCCGACATCGACGAGGAGATAGTCAGGCGAGCTCGAAAGCCGATCCATCGCATCTTCAGCGAAGACGGTGAGGCCGTGTTCCGCGCCATGGAACGCCACGCCACGTTCAGCCTCTGCGATGGCGGCAACAAGGTGATCTCGGCCGGCGGCGGCGCGTTCGCCCAGGAACTCACCCGCCAGGTCCTTATGGAAAGCGGCACGGTTTTCTGTCTCACCGCCCGCCCCGAGACCATCCACCACCGCATCACCCGGGGCAGCCCCAACGCCGCCGTCCGCCCCATGCTGGGCGATGGTGATCCGTTGGAGCGTATCCGTCAACTGCTGGACGAACGCGCCCAAGCCTACGCCCACGCTCACTACGCCGTCCCCACCGACGACCGCACCCCCGAACAGGTGGCTGAAGCTATCCTGGAAATCTACGAACGCCATGTCCGAAACCCGCTGCCAACTCCCGCCCCACCCAATGGAGGATCCCAATGACCAACCCCGACCAAGCCGCAACCGTTCACCACTCCGGCGGCAGCTATCCCGTCATCGCCGGTTGGGGTGTCATCGACCGCCTCGGTGAATACATCAAAGACCTGGGGTTGGGCAACACGGCTTATATCATCACTGATGAAAACGTGATGCGGCCATACGGGCGCAACGCCCAGTGGGCCTTGCAGCGGGCTGGCATCACTGCTCACTGCTTCGTCATACCCGCCGGCGAGACCAGCAAGTCCTTCCAGCAGGCCCAGGAAATCTACGAGTGGCTGGTGAGCCTGAAGGCCGAGCGCGGCCACTCCATCATCGCTATCGGCGGCGGAGTCTCCGGGGATTTGGGCGGGTTCATCGCCGCCACGTTCCTGCGCGGAGTTCCCTTCGTGCAGGTGCCCACCAGCATGGCCGCCATGGTTGACGCATCCATTGGCGGCAAGGTGGCCGTCAATCTGCCCCAGGCCAAGAATATGGTCGGCGCGTTCTACCAGCCACGCGCCGTCCTCGCCGACGTCCAAAGCCTCGCCACCCTGGGCAAGCGCGAACTTTCCGAGGGGTGGGCCGAAGCCATCAAGCACGGCCTCATCCTCGACCCGTCACTCGTGGACGTGTTCGAGGAGCATGCCGAAGCCCTCATGGACATAGAACCGGAAATCTCCACCGAGGTCATCCGCCGCAGCATGGCCATCAAGGCCGACATCGTGAGCCAGGACGAGCGCGAGACCCTGGACATCCGCATCCTGCTCAACTACGGCCACACCATCGGCCACGCCCTGGAAGCCTCCACCGAGTACGGACGCTTCATGCACGGCGAGGGCGTGTCCGTGGGCATGATGGGCGCGGGACGCATCGCCCGCGAGATGGGCATGATCAGCGACGAAATCCTGGACCGTCAGCGCGACCTGCTCCGGCGATTCAACCTGCCGATCACCGCGCACGGTGTTGACATCAACGCCATCCGTGGCGCGATGTCCCTGGACAAAAAGACTGTCGGCGGCGCCAACCGCTGGGTGCTACTGGAAGACGTGGGCAAGGCCACCGTCCGCCGCGACATACCTACCGAAGTGGTGGATGAGACGCTGGCCTGGCTGACGGACTAGCCGATGGCCACCGCTCCAGTTGGCACCCTGTACTTACACAAATGTGGACAGAAACCAAACCGCGATCACTATGACCAAAACTGCCATCGTTCCGGTTACCGCCCGGAACTTAATCTCTCCCAAGCGTGGAACGTAGTGGGCCAACGCCCAGCTTATATAAGTCAGGGCCGCCCCGGCTACCAAAAGGAAAAGGAAAATGAATGTTCGGGGAAAAATAGGGTTGGAAGAAGGTGGCTCGGTAACAGCGAAAACGAGAGCCGCGACAGGCAACAATATCGCAGCCATCATAAACAACAAGCAGGACCGCCGGAATGTTTGTCTGGCGTCGGCAGCCAACCCTGCCCAAATCGTTGCTCCCACCAAGCCGACTACGAAGGAAGTCAGAATAATCCAACTGCGTCCGGGCAAACCATTGCAGAACAAGCCAGCGTCGCCAGCTAACAGCCCGGCCACCGGCAGGCCGCCAATAAACGCAAGGCTATATCGAACTGCTGCCCTCTTGAACATTTCCATCTAATCCCCTCCGGCCACAACCCTGCCGGCGCTACGTATCTCCCGCAGCCGCGCCAGCCGTCTCCCGCGGCGGACTTGCGCTATCACGGCTATTACTAAGAGCGACACTATAGTCAGCGCGACCAGCCCCGACACGCCCAACAGCAGCAACTGTCCGATCAGCGCCAGCGTGTCCGAGCCGATCAGACGCGCCAGTTGGCCGATGCCTACGGCAACGCCGGCGTTCAGCACGGTGAGGCCGAAAAGGCCCAGGATCCGCGCCGAGTTCACGAACCGCGTTGCCAGCGCGCCAATCTGCGTACCCACCGAGGCAGCCGCGAACATGATGACGGCGATCATGGGGTCAACATTGCCGCTCAGCGAGTAGAGGAACGACCCCAGCGTCCCGGTTATGATGATCTGAAACAGGTCGGTGCCGATTGCCACCGCTGGAGGTATGCCCAACCCGTACACCAGGAAGGGCATCAGTAGAAACCCGCCGCCGGCGCCCAGCAACGCCGCTATGAAACCGATCACCAGCCCCGTGCTCACTGGCACGAACGCGGACATCTCGGCGATCCCGGCGTTGGGAAACTCCGGCCTCAGGTTAACTTCTCCTATGCCCGGAAGCGCCAGTTTGCCAGGCCCCAATCGCACGGCTTGAAACCAGCCCGGCAGCCCGCCTCCCAACGCCTGCCGCGGCCGGTAGCGCAGCCGGCGCAGCCAGTTCCCCACCATCAGCGAACCCAGCGTCAGCAGCAGCACGAAATAGACCGCGCCTACCACAGGTCCGGATATGCCCGCCTCCTCCAGCGCGCTGTTCACCCGCTCTCCGAGAAACACCCCCGGTATCGTCCCACACACAATCAGCGCCGCCAACCGCATATCGACGTTACCCAGCCGGCGATGCCGCAACGTGCTGGTGATCGCCGTGCCCATCACCATGAGCAGCCCGGTTCCCACTGCGTAAATCGTCGGAACGCCCAGCACGAGCAGCCCGCCGGTGATCAGGAATCCCCCGCCGACGCCGAAAAAGCCGGTCATCGTGCCGACCACGATCCCCAGCAATGCCAGCAAAAGCGGCGAAACCGTAACGTCGGCTATGGGGAAATACACGTCAGCGCCGTTGCCCCGGTTGGCCGATGTTCAATGCGCGGGCAACCAGTGAGATGCCCCGGCCAACCAGGTCCCAGAATACGTACAACACGATGGCTGTGACCGCCATCGCCGCGATGACTATTATGGCCCACAACACCGTGTGGTTCCTCAGTTCGATGAGGATTTCCGCGATTACTGCGGGCATCAGCGCTCCTACATCTGGCGTACTGTGTAGGTTAGGAGCGTAACAACGGACCGAAAGCGTCGTTGCTTTGGCGGGGCAGCCCTAGTACATTTACCCAATATGACTGCATCACCTATCAGTTTCAAACTGTTCGCCACCGACGGCGCTGCCCGGCGTGGGCAGGTTACCACGCCCCACGGTTCGGCGCAAACGCCCATGTTCATGCCCGTGGCTACCCAGGCAACTGTCAAGGGGTTGACCTTTGACGAAGTACGGAGCCTGGGGGCCGAGACCGTTCTGAGCAACGCTTACCATCTCTATCTACGGCCCGGCGTGCCGCGCGTTCGGGAAGCCGGCGGCCTGCACCGATTCATGGGCTGGCATGGCCCCATCCTGACCGACAGCGGAGGCTACCAGGCTTTCAGCATGGGATCGCTGCGCCGGGTGGACGATGCAGGCATCGCCTTTCAATCTCACATTGATGGCAGCCGGCACTTCTTCACCCCGGAATCCGCCATCGCCAACCAGCACGGCATTGGAGCGGACATCATCATGTGCTTCGACCAGTGCGTCTTCTCCGCCGGAGACCCGGCATCAGTACGCGAGGCCATGGAGCGCACTCACCGCTGGGCCGGCCAGTGCCATGACACCCACGCCGCCAGCCCAAACGCACAACGGCAGGCGCTCTTCGGCATCGTCCAGGGCGGGACCGTTCCCGAACTGCGCGCCGAATCCACGGGCTTCATCACCGGAATCCCGTTCGACGGTTTTGCCATCGGCGGCCTGGCCGTGGGCGAGACCAAGGCCGAAATGCACGCCGTTACGCAACTGGTATGCGCCGGCCTGCCCGACGACAAGCCGCGCTATCTGATGGGCGTCGGCTCGCCGGAGGATCTGGTCAACTCGGTTGCCCTTGGCGTCGATATGTTCGATTGCGTCCTGCCCACCAGGGTGGCCCGCAACGGCGCGCTGTTCACGCCAACGGGTCGGGTCAACATCGCCAATCGCCGCTACGCCGAGGACGACAACCCGCTGGACGACACGTGCGATTGCTACGCCTGCGCCAACTACTCCGCATCCTACCTGCGGCACCTGTTCAAGGCCAGGGAGATGCTCGGCCCCAGGCTGGCGTCCATCCATAACCTCCGGTTCATCCTGAAGCTGATGACCGATATGCGGGACGCTATCGCCGCCGGCCGCTTCGAGCAGTTTCATACAGAATTCCTCGCCGCCTACCAGCCCACCGACGAGGCGAAGCGGCAAACGCAGAAACACCGTTGGGTCGCCGAACGTGGCATGTAGGGCATCCCCTCTCCCTCCATGAGCGGAACCCCCGCCTCTGCCTGGAGAACGGCCAGATTCCTCACCACTGCCCTTCCGATGTGCGGCGGAATCGCTCCAGCACCGACCGCCCCGAGGCCTCCATATACGCCAGCACCCTCTCGGTGGTTTAGGCACGATGGGGAGGCCGCCGGTCCAGCCGGCAGGATAAGCGGGGGCGTCGTCGTAGTTTGATTAGACCAGCGTCGTTGTCTCCCAACCATGTGGAAAAATCATGCTCTTCATGGGGCCAAGTTTCTCTCAAGTTAACCCGTTCAATTGATCCCAAGTCCACCATCGTAACGCTCCCTGCTAATGCCGCCGGCCATTACTGCGTTAGCTCGATTCGTTCCTCAATGATAACGTCGCCGCCATCCCACCAGTCGATGGTAAGGCGGCTGCCGGCCATTAGGTCGGTGCCAATCAGCGGTGTGTTGTCCATGATGTCAACCAACACATCCACTGTATTGTCATGCCAAAGCACCGTCGCCTCGCAGAAAACAGATTCCGCTTCCAGTCCGTTCGCCATTGTGTTTTGAGCATTCCCTACAGGAGTGAGCCCTAATTCCGACATGACAGACGATGGCACAGTCAACCAGCCGGTGAATCCAGTATCAACTATGGCCGCCAATGTTCGCGACATCCCGTCGTCGCCGGCGATAGTAATTTCCACCCACGCTTCCAAACCAGAACCGTCCGCACGAGACGGTCTTACCCACCCTCTAATCATGGGCGGACTTCTTCTCTGGGGCCACCGGGATCAATCCGGGCCGGTTCGCCTCCCTATAGTACGGCGCACCATGTCCGACCAAAATGGACCATGTGAAAGCCTTCGGTTGTCGCTGCCGTAGTCGTTTGAATAGTTTCAACTCGCTGTGCCGGCTCACGAATTCGCCCACCTCGTAATCGCCGCTGTGAACGTCGATGACCACCAATTCGCCCCAGTGATTCGTCTCCATTTCCTCGCGGATACTCTCGTAGATTTTGCGCCCGGCGGCGGATATTTCGTCGCTGGTAAATTCCATGACTTTCCCCCTTCTCCCTAATAAACCTTGTATTCCTCCAGCACCGCCGCATCCAGGTGCAGGCCCATGCCCGGCTCATCGGGCGCGATGATCTCGCCGTTATCCCAATCCGGTAGCACGCTGTTTAGTTGGTAGTACACCGGGTCGCGCTCCTCCTCGAAAACTTCCACAAACAGACCGTGCGCGTGAGCCGGCAGCAACTGCACGGCCAGCTGCGGCTCCTCGTGGTGCGCCATTTGGATGCCGCGCATCTGGGCCGCGCCGGCTACCCGCCGCCATTCGGAGATGCCGCCGCAGATTGCCGCGTCGATATTCAAGATGTCCACCGCCTCGGTGTCCATCAGTCGCTGCCCGCCCCACGAACTGCTCTCGCCCTGTCCCGCCGCAACCAGGATACCCGTTCGTAGTCGCACCTGCCGCATGTCGTTGTCGGCGTTCTGCCAGCGACACGGTTCCTCCAGCCACGCCAGGCCCATCTCCCTGGCCGGACCGGCAAACTCCAACGCCTCCTCCAACGTCCACGCCTGGTTGGCGTCGCACACGATGATGAAATCATCGCCCAGCGTGTCGCGTATCGCCCGTACTCGCAGCAGGTCGTCGGCCACCGCGACGCCGCCAACCTTCAGCTTGACGCCGCCGATGCCCCGTTCCCGCTGATGCAGCAGGTCCTCAACCATGAAAGCAGTGTCCCTACCCTGCACGTAGTACGCGAACCGCACCACCGGAGCCCGCTCGGCGTATCCGCCCAGCAACGTCCGCACCGGGACACCCAAAGCCTTGCCCGCAATGTCCCACAGCGCGATGTCAATGGCGGCGATGGCCCGCATGGCGATTGCCTTGTCGCCGATGTGGGGCGTCAGCGTGAACATCTTTTGCCAGCACCGTTCGATGGCCATGGGATCTTCGCCCTTAACCGCCTCGGCCATCGGCCCCACCACCAGGTCTTTCAGTAGCTGGTAGCCCGTGCGCTCATCCCCGGAGTAGATTTCGCTGACCAGTCCTTCGTCGGTGTGAACGCGGACGACGACGGTGCAGCGCGATTCAATCTGATAGACGCTGCCGCTGAACCGGGTGCTTAAAGGGATCCGAACTATGTCCGCTTCCACGTTGGTGATACGCATTTCTTGCCGCCTCCCGGCGTATAGAATCGCTACGAATTATACCTGCTGGGGTCGGGCTCGTTGGTGGTATGCCTGATAACCGATGGTACAATTCAGTTAGCGCCACGCCACACATCGGTAGTAAATCGCGAGGACACTATGAACACTCTCAAAACCTTTTTCCTGCTGATGGTCCTGACGGGCATGCTCTTGCTGATCGGCGCCGCCATCGGCGGCCAGGCCGGACTCATCATCGCCTTGTTCTTCGCTCTGGCCATGAATTTCGGAGCCTACTGGTTCAGCGACAAAATCGCCCTCAGCATGGCCCATGCCAAACCCATCACCCGCGAGGACGACCCCGAGTTCTACGACCTGGTCGAGGAGCAGGCCCGCCTGGCCAACATGCCCATGCCCAAGGTGTACGAAATCGACGACCCTTCGCCCAACGCCTTCGCCACCGGCCGCAACCCCCAGAACGCCGCCGTCGCCGCCACCACCGGCATCCGCCGCATCCTGACCCGCGACGAGCTGGCCGGCGTCATGGCCCATGAAATGGCCCATGTTGGCAACCGCGATACGCTCATCATGGCCACCGTCGCTACCATCGCCGGCGCAATTTCCATGCTGGCGTTTATGGCCCAGTTCGCGGCCATCTTCGGCAGCTTCGGCGGGCACAGCGACGATGATGAAGGTGGCGGCGGCAACATTATCACCCTGCTCATCATCGCTATCATCATGCCCATCGCCGCCACCATTATCCGCCTCGCCATCTCCCGAGCCCGCGAGTACCAGGCCGACCAGACCGGCGCTCACAACTGCGGAGACCCGGAGGCCCTGGCCAGCGCCCTGGAAAAGCTGGAAATGGGCTCCGAGATGCGTCCCATGAAGGTCAATGAGGCGGCATCTCACCTGTTCATCGTCAACCCGCTGAGCGGCAAGTCAATGGCGCGCCTGTTTTCAACCCACCCGCCCATCGAGGAACGTTGCCGTCGTCTCCGCGCTATGAACGTCCGCCCCAGGTTCGACCACGTCGACACCTCGGGCATAGACGTTCCCGTGAGCAACGACCGACCCAACTACGAAATACCCGACAGCAACGACCGGCCGAACTTCTAAACGGCAACAACCGCAGCTGATTCGCCGAAGTAGGGGCAGGTTTGAAACCTGCCCCTACTTACATTAGCCGCCTCAGTCCCTAGAAAATCGCTATCGGATTCACCGGGCTTCCGGTCACGTTCCGCAGTCGCAGCGCTCCTATCGACAGCATGAACTCGTAGCGGTTGTGCCGCTCCGCAACCTCCGCTACCTCTTCCAGGTTGGCGTTGTCGATCAGCCATACGCCCAGGTACACCAGGCAGGCGATGTGCAGCGGCGACACGATGTTCGGGTACTCGTTGGGCCGGATGTCGTTCGACGTGTCCGTACCCAGCATTGCTATACCCCGTTCCTTGAACCACGGCGCGCAGGCTACGTGGCATGCCACGCTCGGCTCGGTAGGAGGCAGCGGACCTTCCGTTAGCCGCCTGCGGTAATTCCCCGTCCGCACCAGCAGAATGTCGCCGGATTCCACGGTCACTCCGTGGTCTCGCTCCGCCGCGTCCAGGTCCTCCGGCATTACCGGCGCGTCAGGCAGCAGCCAATCGACGCCGCGGATCTTCGGTATGTCCAGCAGCACGCCACGGCTGACCAGACCCTGCGCCGTCAGGTCGATGGCGTGGCTCTGTGCGCCTTCGCGCGACGTCACCACCGCCGCCGGCACCCCGTTGTACATTAGCCCGTCATATGAGTAGTGCGACAGCGCGTCGATGTGGGTGATGGTCTGACCGTGAAACACCATCCCGATAAACTCCGCCGCGCCGCGCCGTGAATTGCGTCGCTCCAGCGGGTCTGTGTCCCGACCCTCGCCGCTGTCCACCATGAACCGCTGCACCTGGTGGCTGATGTCCGGCGCCATGTCCGTGGTGATCGGCCGCGCGCAACTCACGGTCTCGCCGGTCTGCACCAACTCAGCCGCCTGCGTCCTCTTCGATTGGGTGATCAGGTTCAGGGCGCCCAACTGGTCCTGCTGACCCCAACGTCCCCAGTTGTTCTCGCTCCGGTACCACTCCAAGACTTGCGCCTCTGTGGGCGCTCCCGCAATTGCCATAGTTCCCTCCGTAGCAACTCGCCGGTCCGCGCCGGCCGCTTCGCTGGAATTCTACACCACGTTCTTTGGTCCACCACCGCGGTGATTCGCCGGTTCTTATGTCCCAATCTTTCCCCGAAAATTGACGCGATTCTGGTTCGACCTTTACAAACCAACTGACCATCTCATGACGTATCTATGTATGCCAGTTCAATATGCCCACCACGCGCACATAGCGCGGGCGCCGCTGGTAGAAACGAGAGTTTCCAATGTGAAGCGCCGCCACTGAAACACCCGACCTTCCAGGATTTCGCCGGAACAGCGGGACATCGCGTGCCAGCCGTGACACGCAGGTCTCGGAGGCGATAACCAACCCGGTATATGGGAGACGACCGATGGTGTCAGAACCCAGGGAACCCCGGCAATCCGGAGAACCCATCATCTACTGTGCCCGGTGCAACGCCAACACGCCAACTCGAGACTCTGAGATAATCACCATGCGCAACGGCATGCCCGCCACCATCGGGTCTTGTGTCCGCTGCGGCACCAGGAAATTCCACCAGGGGGTTGGCCGCTGAACCAACGCTCCGCCCTCAGCTCAAGCGTATGCCAACCGCGCGCCCTTGAACTCGGGGTAGCCCCGCAGAAACTCATGATCGCTGGTCGCCCTTCGTCCTTCCATCTGTAATCGTCTAGCCACAAGCAAACCTTCGCCGGTCCCTATAGCTATGGCGGCGGCGTCCGTTTCCACCACTAACCCAGGCTCCGCGCCAGCGCCTGCCAGTGGAATCACGTCCAACAACTTGACCTCTTTGCCTCGCCATCGCGTGTACAGCCCCGGCCAGGGAGTGTAGGCCCGCTGCCTCCGGGACAGGATATCCGCGCTCAGTCCCCAGTCCACCAAACCGTCCGCCCGTTCCAGCTTGGTGGTGTATGTCGCCAAATCGCCGTCCTGAGCCGCCGCCGCCACGGAACCGTTCATCCAACGGGGCAACGTTTCGACCAGCAAACTGGCGCCGGCGCCGAACAACTCCCCGGTTAATGCCTCAGCGTCATCCGACGCGCCGATTTCGCGCTGGCGCTGCGCGACAATGGGCCCCGTGTCCATCCCCTCGTCCAGCAACATCAGCGAAACGCCGGTGATGCGGTCACCGGCCAAAATCGCTCCTGCCACTGGCGACGGGCCCCGGTGCCTGGGTAAAAGAGACGGGTGCAGGTTCAAACAACCAAACGGCGGAATTTCCAGGACTTCGGCCGGAAGTAGCCGCCCGTAGGCTGCAACCACGATCACGTCCGGTCGATAACCCTGTAACTCGGCCACAACTTCCTTGTCTTTGAACGTCCTCGGCTGCGCCACCGGGATACCGAGTTCTTCGCCGCGCTGCTTGATGGGCGAGGCTTCGAAGTTTTGGCCTCTGCCCCGTCTCCGATCCGGAGGGGTATATACCGCCACAACCTCAACGTCCGGGCAGTCTTCCAGGGCATCCAACGCCGGAACCGCGAAGTTCGGCGTGCCCATGAACACGGCTCGGCTCGGTCCGCTATGGACTCCATGAACCGCAGATTCTGTTTCCGGATGGCTTGACAAGTACTCCCCCTGGTTGTAAATTTGCAATAACCGCTGTGCGGAAACTTTAGAAAAGGAGGTGATTGCGAATGGAAGCTAGTTTAACATGCTGGGGCGATGGTAGGCACCAGTCTGGACACGACGGGGTGAGCGCCTCATAGCGTCATCGCTTTTCTAAAAACGGCATTTAGCCCGTCAGTCGGGCCCAGACCAGTGTCTACCGTCGCCCCAAGGTTTTGGGAGCATCGGGCGACAAGCCAAAGGTCCAGTCTGGGCCCGATACCCTTTTAACGTTCCCCCTGCAACTCATCGGTTGATGATTCCCGTGGCATACGGCGTCAATCGTCCGGTAGCGCTTGGCGGTTTGACAAAATCGCCGGCTAATCATAAATTGAATAGTACCCTATTCGTAATTTCTGTCACGGAGTTCAAATGCTACGGATTCGCCTGCGGAGAGTAGGAAAGAAAGGCCGCCCCTACTACCGGATCGTCGTCACCGAAAAACGCAACCCGCGCGATGGCGCGTACATCGACGGCATCGGCCACTACGACCCAATGGCAGACCCTCCGGCGGTAACCCTCGACGAAAATCGGGCAATAGACTGGCTGCGCAAAGGCGCCCAACCTTCGGACCCAGTACGTCGCATCTTCGATTTCAACGGCATCTTCGAAAAGGTACACGCCGATGAAAGAACTGATTGAGTTCATCGCCCAATCCCTCACCTCCAATCCCGATGCGGTGCGAGTCACCGAGTCCGATGAAGGCGACCAGATCGTGATCCGCCTGGAAGTGGCCCCTGAAGACAAGGGGAAAGTAATCGGCCGCCAGGGTCGCGTCGCCCAGGCCATGCGGGTTCTGCTTAGGGTGGCCGCAGTCAAGGACGGCACCCGGGCAGTCCTGGAGATTGTCTAAACGCCCTCGCTCCCGGCGTTACGCCAAACCGGCTCCGTCGCGCAGCCGGAGTAGTGAGTCTGTTCCGGATACCCCTGACGATGCCGTAGTCGTAGGCCGCATCATACGCAGCCACGGCCTCGATGGTGCCCTACGGATTCAGTCTCTTTCGGACAATCCGACCCGGTTTCAGGCCGGCAGCACGCTGACCATCGCCGGCCAAGCCCGCACCGTAGCTTCATGCCATCATCTGCCCGACGGGCACGCTCTGCTCCGGCTTGAGGGATTGAACGACTCCTACGCAGCCCGGCGTCTCTCCGGTCAGTGGTTGATCGCGCCCACTGATTCGGATCCCCAGTTACCGCAGGGAGAGTATTACCACTATCAACTGGTGGGCCTGACCGTGATTACGGACCAGGACGAAAACCTGGGCACAATCCAGGAAGTGCTGGAAACCGGCAGCAACGACGTGTACGTAGTCACTTCAGACTCAGGTGAGGAAGTGCTGCTGCCGGCGATAGAGCAAGTGGTGCAGGAGATTGACCTGGCGTCAGGGAAGATGCTGGTGCATCTTCTGGACGGCCTTCGGTAAATTTGTAGGTGCGAGGCATGCCTCGCACCTACCGGGACCGGCTGGAAACCTCTCGTCTAATCACCCGCCGCCACCGCGTGACGCTCGCCGTGGGAATGTTCATGTTCCGCCTCGTCGGCAAACTCATGGTCTTCGCACGCCACCCAGCGCGAGCCGTCTGCAAACCACTCCTTCTTCCAGATCGGCACGATGGTCTTGATGCGGTTCACCGCCTCGTGGCACGCCTCAAACGCTGCCACCCGGTGCGGCGACGCCACAGCCACCACCAGGCTGATGTGACCGACGTCCACGCGACCGGTCCGGTGTGCGATCGCGATGTCTTCAATGCCGTAGTCTGCCCTCAGGCGGTCTCTGACTTCGTGCAGCTTCTTGATGGCCATCACGTCGTAGGCTTCGTATTCCAGCCGGGTAACTCCCTTGCCG
The DNA here is from genome assembly GCA_965207025.1 of Dehalococcoidia bacterium. GTDB lineage: Bacteria > Chloroflexota > Dehalococcoidia > Lucifugimonadales > UBA3495 > Bin87. The sequence continues at coordinate 2,095,743 of OZ242258.1, forward strand.
CCGAAATTGTCGCGGGTCGTGCCCAGGAAGGTTACCACCGCCCCGTTACCATCCCGACGCACTGAATCGGTTACTGCCACCGGATCCAGGGGCTCGTCCGTAAGAATAATCATCGTCAGCAACCTCCGCTAACCGGGGGAATCAGGCAGACCTCGTCGCCGGGGTACAGGAGTTGGTCGTCATCGGCGTATTCGGCGTTCACCGCCACCACAATCCGCACTTCCGGCGGGGCTAGTCGGGGATAGTCGGCGCGGACGGCGGCGGTAAGGTCACCCGCCGAGGCGCCCTCCGGCAAATCGACCGTCACAATCGAAGCGCCGGCCCGCTCCCGGTACAGTGCGAATAATCGTACATCAAACTGCATGATGGTTGGGATTATGAGCGTCGGACGGCAGCGGTGTCAACGGTCGAGGAGCGGTTGTCAGATTTCGCCGGCTTGCTGCATTTGTATTACCACCATCCTGGTAATTCCCACAAACTCTATGGCTGTGTCTGACGGGTCTGTAATCAAATTGGCCAAAGCCTGACGATCGGCAAATGGTAATTGGAGCAGGTCCTCTCTGATTTCCTTGATCCAATCAAAACGGCCTTTCCGCAAGTTCAGAGCATTCAACCTTAGATCCCCGATGGTTCGAAGGGCGCGCGTTTCAGCACTTGGCTTTAGCTCGGGTTTGGGCACTATTTCGCCCGTGCTGATGTCGTAGTCTAGGTATTGATCCGGGCGTTCCGACACGTTCGCCGCACAGGGATCAACGTATCCTCCCTGCGGCCAGACGTCAGCTTTTTCGGCGTTGCACCTTTGGCAGCTGTAAATCCAGTTTGTCCAGCGATAAGCGCGTCTGGGATAGCGGCTCAGAGGTCTGAAGTGATCAACGGTTGGCGAGAGGTCTCCGCCATCCGCGGTATCGTCGCATTGACGCTCGCAATAGCCGCAGCGAAGGTGAAAACGGTGACCGAGTTCGTTTCTGAAATTCCTCCAGTAAGAATCTGTAGGACGACCGCCAACTCTATCCTCGAAATAGTCGATCCATCCCTGCGTAAATTCCCTCCGGTACCCGGCAACGCCATCAGGTTCCGGTCCGCGGTCAACCCAACGCATCCCGCTATGTCCCATCCTGGGACAAATCAGCCATACGAGAACGCAGGAACTTCTCCATCAAACCGGCGTACCGTTCCCGCTGTGCATTGATATGTCCACCGGCTAGCAAGTCCTGATTGACTTGCCTGCGGAGGCTTTGCAACTCCTCTTCTTCCGCCTCGGTGCGGAATTCCTTATCCCGCAACTCCCTCAGCCGGTTGGCTCGCTGCACAGTCAACTCGTCGGTGGGATCGTCAATGCCCATGAACGTGCGGTAAATCTCATCCGCCGTCCAGCCGATGATGTCCTGCTCGTTGCGAGACCATTCCACCGCTCCGGTTGTTTCATTCCGTTTGAGCAGGTGAACCTGTCCTTTCTTCAAGCCGGCCACCATCATCGGCGAGTGAGTGCTGGCGAAAATCTGCACGTTGGGGAAATGCCGCTGTAGCGTGGGGATGATGCGTCGTTGCCAGGAGGGATGCAGGTGGGCGTCGATTTCGTCGATGATGAAGATGCCGCGGCGTTCTTTCCAACGCTCATCATCCTGGTAATGCTGCGCCATTCCCAGCATGAATTGCGATACCCATGAGAACACGGACCGTGTGCCGTGGCTTAACTCAGGGTCGGTTAATTCGCCGTCCATCGTAGCGAACTTATTCTGCCCTTCCCTCCAATTCTCGTAATCAGATTTGGGGTCATCGGCAAAAATCCCTACCCCCATCTCTACCCGAAATCCTCGCGTGATTTCGGAAATCATCTGATCAATTTCATTGGCGACGGTGCGCTCAAATTTCGTACCGCTCCGTTTCAAATTGATAACTTCGTACACGTTAGGGTCATCTTCGTCCCCTTCAGCTCTTCTCGCTAGGTTAGGCCCTGCGGTTACATATGCCGGCTTTCTTGGCCGCGACCCCGGATTGTAGTAATCTACGTACCCAAAATCTCGCACCAGCTCTTCCCAGTCAATCTCGTATCCATCGATTTCTTGGAGGCCATCAGGCCCACGAATTTGCAGCCAAGTTACTTCCATATCACCATCGATGTAATACGCCAAAATGCTTGACAGTTCTCGATAATCACCGATGGGCCCGTTCCAACTCAACCATAAGTCTGCTTCCGGCCGGTTGGATCCCTGACTGTGGTCAAACGTTGCGTTCATGAACGAGCGCGGCAACTCAATATCAAAAGCGAATCGAGCAGTCGCCGCCGCCAACAGGTGTAGTATTGTGGACTTCCCGACGTTGTTCGGCCCGATGAACAGGTTCACGTTGGCGTCAAACTCCAGCTTGATGCCGTAGGGGCCGCTACCGTCAGGGCGGGGCCGGAACGGGCCTATATCGTTGAGCAGTAATGAATTGATAGGCATTGGAGACGCCTTGCCTACGGTTGGTTTCAGGCCAATCAGCGATATAATCCTACCATACCTCCATTCTCCAGGAGTCTCCCTCATGCCAGACCGACAGCGCCTTACCCAAACTCTCATCGACCTCATCAAAATCGACAGCCCCACTGGAGAGGAGGACGCCATTGACGCGCACCTCTCCAAACGGCTGGCTAATCTGGGCGCTGCCGTGCGGCACGACGATTATGGCAATTTGGTAGCCACTCTGCCGGGATCTAACGGCGCCGGCGACCAGACTCCGGTGATGCTTTCCGCACACATGGACACCGTGGACCCGGGCCGCGGCATCAAGCCGATGCTGGACACCGATGGCGAGACCCTACGCTCTGACGGCAGCACCATCCTGGGCGGCGACTGCAAGGCTGGCATCGCCATCGTGCTGGAAGGTCTGACGTCCGCCATTGAGGCCGGCGGCCCGATGCGTCCCGTGCAGGTGGTGTTCTCCCGGGCCGAGGAAGGCGGACTCAACGGGGCGCGCAACCTGGATTTTTCGCTGGTGCATGCCAAGACCGGCATGGTTTTCGACGGCGAAGGGCCGGTCAGCCGTATCTGCGTCGGCGCTCCGGCCCAGAACATCGTCCAGGCGAACATCTCCGGTGTGGCGGCCCACGCCGGTCTGGAACCGGAAAACGGCGTGTCCGCCCTCCTGGTCGCGGCCAACATCCTGACCCGCCTGCCCCTGGGCCGCATCGACGACGAGACCACCAGCAACATCGGTCTTCTGCAAGGTGGTCTCAAACGCAACATCGTCCCCGAGCGCGCTTATCTGGACGGGGAACTTCGGTCCCGCAACAACTCCAAGCTGGAGAACTACACGGCGGAATTTCGCCGCGCCTTCGACCAGGTCGCCGCAATGTACCCAAAGGCAAAGATCGACCTCAATATCTGGAACCAGTATCAAGCCTACTCCATTGCGGAAAACCACCCCGCCCTCGCCGGCATCGCCCGCGCCGTTGACGCCATCGGCCTCGCCCCTGCCATGGAAACAACCGGCGGCGGTTCCGACGCCAACGTATTCTACGAGCACGGCATTGTCGCCCTCCCCGTCGGCATCGGTGTCCGCGATTTCCACACCACCAGGGAAACCGCCAACATTGGCGAAATCGTGGACGGAGCGCGGGTATGTCAGGCTTTCATCACTGCCTCGTAAAACCCGCCCCGTACAATCCCGTCCGGTACATCCGTGTCAGGATTGCTTGACAGTATTGCGACAGTTCGCTAAATTTTTGCCGTTGGCATGAATTCGCCCCGGTTCTATGAATGGCGCGCCGCGCTAATACTCTCACCCCATCGCTCGGCAGGCTACCTAACATGGGCACAACACCAACCGCCTCTACGGGTGCCCGGCAAACGGCCCCTACCGCTAGCGGCGCACCAGCAGGTGGGCCGAGTCTTCCGTCCATGTTCGACCGGTATCGGACGCTCTTGGAAGGAACGTTGAGCGAGGCCGTCCCTCCACTGGAAAATCATCCCATCAATGCCCTGCTGCGTTACCATCTTGGCTGGTCCGACCGGCAGGGTAATCCGTCGCCCACGCCGGCTTCACAGGGCAAGGCTCTGCGCCCGACCCTCTGCATGTTCGCTTGCGAGGCTCTGCATGGCGATCCCCGTCTCGCCGCCCCCGCGGCGGCATCCCTCGAGTTGATCCACAATTTTTCCCTGGTTCACGACGACATCCAGGATCATGGTTACGAACGCCGCCACCAGCCCACGGTTTGGGCGTTGTGGGGGACTTCTCGTGCCCTTGTGTCCGGAGACGCCATGCAGTCTCTGGGGGATTTCACGTCCACCAGTTTCGAGGACTCCGTACCCGCATCAACAGCCATTCGTGTATCCGGACTGCTCACCGAGAGCTACCTCGAAATGATCGAAGGCCAATGCCGGGACCTGCAATTTGAGCAGAGGGAAACCATCGGCGCCGACGAATACCTGGACATGATCGCCCTCAAAACCGGGGCGTTGATCCGAAGCAGCATGGTCATAGGAGCAACTGTGGCCACCCAGGACGATGAAACCATCGCCGGCATCGCCAGGTTTGGCCGGGCCATTGGCCGGCTGTTCCAGATCCGCGATGACTACCTGGGGATTTGGGGCGACGATGCCATCACCGGCAAGTCCACCGACAGCGACATCGTACAGCGCAAAAAGAGCTACCCCATCGTTTTCGCGTTTCATCAGGCCACGGGCGCCAACCGGAAAGAACTCCTCCGCCTCTACTCCCAGGAAACCCTCGATGAGCCTGACGTTGACCGCGTCCTCAACATCCTGGAGGACATCGGCGCCGCCGACCAAACCGATGCTCTCACCAATACCACTGCCGAAGAAGCGCGGGACTCACTAGCTGTTTTGGAGCTGCCCGGTTGGGCCGCCCGGGACGCCGAGAGCCTGATCGACTTTATGGCCAATCGATTGTTCTAGCCTTTCGGCCAGCGCCCCAGAACCCGGAGACCTATAGTTATGGTGCAAACTCATACTGACCCACCGACCGACATCGCCACATCCCGACCGGCGCCCGCCAAGCGACCCATGGAATTGGGCGTCCGAATGGGCTGGTACATACTCAAGAACCGACTGCGCGGTCGCAAACGCTTCCCGCTTGTGACCATGCTTGAACCCCTGGAAATGTGCAACCTCGCGTGCGTCGGTTGCGGCCGCATTCGCGAATACCGTGGCGTCCTCGACAAAATGATGCCGGTCGAGGAAGCGCTGGACGCAGTGCATAAATCCGGCGCTCCCATAGTCTCCATCGCCGGCGGTGAACCCACTATCCACCCCCACATCGACGAGATTATCAACACGCTGGTCGCTGAAAAATATTTCGTTTACTGTTGCACCAACGCCCTGCTGTTGCCCCGCATGTTGGACAAGATTCCCCCCTCAAAGTACTTCTGCTGGGTGATCCACATGGACGGCATGGAGGAAAAGCACGATGAGTCGGTGGCCCGCGCCGGCGTATTCAAGCGCGCTACCGACGGCATACGAATGGCAATAGAACGAGGCTACCGGGTTTGCACCAACACCACGGTGTTCCGCAACAGCGATGTGGAAGACCTGCGCGAGATGTTCCGGTACGTCAGCGACCTCGGCGTCGAAGGGTCCATGCTGTCTCCCGGCTACGACTTTGAGGACGCCCCCGACCAGGACCTTTTCCTGACCCGCCAGGAATCTCGAAATGTCTTCCGCAAGTTGCTGGACCCCACCCGTATGGACGGCATGAGGTTCTACAACAACCCCCTGTACCTGAACTTCCTGCGCGGCGATCGCGAATACCAATGTACTGCCTGGTCAAACCCCACCTACACGGTCATGGGCTGGCGCAAACCCTGTTACCCTCTGGCCGACGAGCACACCGAGCAAATCAGCGACTTGTATGAACCCTATCTGTGGGATGAGAAGTACGGCGTTGGGCGTGATCCCAGATGCAGCAACTGCATGATGCACTGCGGCTTTGAATCCGCCACGATTTTCAACGCCATTGGCAAACCCAGAGAGTGGGTGACCTTTATCAAGTCCGGCGCCGCTCACAAGGGCGGCATCAGCGTGGGTTAGATCAGATACGGCAAAACCCTGCCCTTCACCCGTGATGCTCGCCATAGTCGCACCCATGGCCACCGAACTATCCGGCATCCGTCGGGCAATCCGCGACCCGGAAAGTCGCGGCATTGCCTTCAGGGTCACCGGAGTTGGTTCAGCCCGCGTCCGGGCGAGCATCCGACAAGTCGCGGAATCCAGGCCCGACGCAATAGTCCTCCTGGGTTTCTGCGGTGGCGCAGATCCCCATTTGGCAGTTGGAGATCTCCACCTCGCCAATTGCTTCAAAGCCCCCGGCCTGTCGGATTCAATCGCCCCCGATCCTGCCCTGTTCTCCGTCTGGTCAGAAGCCGCCAGGGATGGTGGGACGAACGTTATATGCCGACCATCGGCTACCGTTGATGAGCCCGCGGGCGTCGCCGCCAAGTCTAGGCTCTATCAACACGCGGGCGTCGCGTCAGTCAACATGGAAGACTATTGGGCCGCCCGTGCGGCGCTGGACTCCGGCATACCGTTCGTATCGGTTCGCGCCGTGCTCGATGATGCTGCCACGGAACTGCCCCGGCGCCTTCCAGACAATCCGGACAGCGTCAGCCGTATGTTGGCAAACTTGGTGGTCCATCCCCAACAAATCCCCAGCGTCGCGCGCTTGGCCCGCATGGCGCGCCGGGCTCGGAGCAATCTTGCAAAGTGTGCGCTCGCTGCCATCGAAAGCCAGGTGCACTCCCGGCCTGAGTTTTCTGCGGTGCCACGATGACCACTCTGGTTACCGGCGCTACCGGATTCATCGGCGGAAACTTGGCCCGGATTCTGGCCCAACGAGGCGAGGAGGTCCGCGTCCTGGTCAGGCCCACCTCAAACTGTCTCACGATACGGGACATCAATGTCACGCCGATAACGGGCGACATCCTTGACAGCGAATCTCTCAAATCGGCGATCCAAGGTTGCGAAAACGTTTACCATTGCGCTGCCAGCTATTCGTTCTGGTCCCGGCAACGGGATGCCATCTACCAGACTAACGTGCAGGGAACCCGTAACGTGCTGGACGCTGCCCGGGAAGCCTCCGTGCGTAAGGTCGTATTTACCAGCTCGGTGTCCACCATCGGTTTGCCTCGCGCCGGCGGTGTCCCCAACGGACCTTTGGGTGACGAAAATATGCCTCTGGATCCATCCCACCTCATCGGCCACTATAAACAGTCCAAGTATCAGTCCGAGCAATTGGCCCTCTCGGCCAACGACGACGACCTGCAAGTTGTGGTGGTCAACCCCTGCGCCCCGGTCGGAGCATGGGACGTCAAGCCCACGCCAACCGGCCGCATACCCCTGGACTTCGCCCGAGGCAGAATCCCCGGATACTTGGCCACCGGATTGAATCTGGTGGACGTGTCAGATGTAGCCCATGGTCACATCCTGGCTATGGAGGCGGGGAAACCCGGCCAACGCTATATCCTTGGCAACCGCAATCTGACGTTGCTGGAAGTCTTCAACATCCTCGCCGGCATCACGGGTCGGCGCTCACCACGCTTTCGTTTTCCCTATTGGCTCGTGATCGGAGCCGCCTACTGCGATCAGTGGATCGAGAGCGGCCTGATGCGCCGCGAACCATCCATCCCCGTCGAGGGCATCAAGATAACGCGACATCCCATGTACGTCACCAGCCAGAAAGCCGTCAATGAACTGGGACTCCCACAAAGCCCAATTGAAACGGCTTTGGAAAAAGCGATTCGGTGGTTTTCTGATTACGGGTATTTGCCCGATTGACGCGTCGCACCGGGTAATTCAGAGCATGACGCTGCAACAAACTGAAAAGCGGCCCACTGCGGGGATCAAGCCATCGGCTCCATCACGGGAAGCCGTGGACTCTGCAATTGATAAATTGCACAACTACTTCCGTAGTATTCAGGACGAGTCCGGCTACTGGTGGGGCGAGCTGGAATCCAATAACACGATGGAAGCGGAATACGTCATGCTCTGCCGCTTCCTTGGACACCACAACGCGGACCGGGAGCGGCACATCGTCAACTACTTGCTCAGCAAACAGAGCAGTGATGGTTCCTGGTCCATCTACTACGGAGCACCCGGTGATCTGTCCACTTCCGTCGAATGTTATTTTGCCTTGAAACTGTGCGGTCAGGAACCCGAATCCGACCCGATGCGTCGCGCTCGGGAGTTTATCCTGGCGCGGGGTGGCATTCCTCGCGCCAGGATGTTTACCCGCATCTGGCTCGCTCTTTTTGGACAATGGGAATGGGAGGGCACCCCAAGGCTCCCCACCGAGATGATCCTGCTGCCGGATTGGGCTCCCTTCAGCATCTACCGTTTCGCCAGTTGGGCCCGCGGGTGCATCGTCCCGTTGTCTATCGTACTCACCAGGCATCCCGTCCGCGCCATCCCACCAGAGCACGCCATAAATGAACTCCTGCCTGACGGGCCTGAAGGCACCGACTATTCCTTGCCAACGCCTCCAGGATTCAACCTCGCTCGGTTGGTGCACCTCGTTGAGCAAACCGTTGGCACGATTTACAACCGTACGCATTTCAACCCTCTCCGCAAGATTGCGGAAAGAAAGGCCATCCAATGGATTCTGGATCACCAGGAGGAAGACGGCAGCTGGGGTGGCATCCAACCTCCCTGGGTTTACAGCCTGATCGCTCTGAGCGTATGCGGGTTTTACAACGAGCATCCGGCAATGCTCAAAGGCTTCAAGGGGCTGGAAGGGTTCGGAATCCAGAAGGGAGACAAATGGACGGTTCAGGGTTGCATCTCACCAGTGTGGGACACCTGCCTTACGGTTCAGGCTCTGGCCGAAAGCGGATTGCCTCCGGACGACGCGATGTTGGCTCATGCCACGCGTTGGCTGATTGATAAACAGATCCTGGTGGCCGGAGATTGGCGGGTACAGGCGCCTCAGTTGCAACCCGGCGGTTGGGCCTTCGAATTCCACAATAACTGCTATCCCGACATTGACGATACCGCAGAAGTCGCCCTGGCGTTGCGCTTGGGCCAACTGCCCGATAGCGAAGACCATCTCCGCCAACAAGCCATCGAACGTGCTGTCGGGTGGGTATCCGGCATGCAAAATCGCGACGGCGGATGGGCCTCGTTCGACAAGAACAACAATCACGGGTATGTCACAGCGCTCACGTTCAGCGATTTTGGGGAGGTTTTGGACCCATCCAGCGCCGACGTCACCGCTCACGTGCTGGAGATGTACGGCAAACTGGGGTACAAGGCTCATCTGCCTTCAATTCAGGCGGCGTATCGGTATCTGCGATCCGAACAGGAGGACAATGGAAGTTGGTTCGGACGATGGGGTGTCAACTACATCTACGGACTTGGAGCCGTACTCCCGGCTCTCGAATCCATCGGCGAGGATATGCGCCAGCCGTATGTTCGCCGCGCGGTCCAGTGGCTGATAGCTCGTCAGAATGCTGACGGCGGCTGGGGCGAATCATGCGCATCTTACGTTGACCCCACCCAACATGGGGTCGGCCCCAGTACCGCCTCGCAGACCGCTTGGGCCGTTATTTCCCTGATCGCTGCCGGCGAAGCCGACCATACCGCCACTCATCAAGGCGTTGCATACCTGCTACGAACTCAAAATTCCGACGGCCAGTGGGATGAGCCGCACTTCACCGGCACCGGATTCCCGGGCTACATGAAGGGCGCGCGCGTAGAACGGATCCCAAAGCCCGGCGAGCGCGGTTTCCAGGGAACGGAATTGTCTGCCGGATTTATGATAAATTACCATCTATATCGCAATACATGGCCGTTACTGGCCCTGGGCCGTTACAGGAACCGATTGCACTCACAATCCCGAATACATAGCTTCCGCCGGAACGGTCACGTTGGAGCGTGACCGCCTCTCGCCGGGTAGAGTTTGATTTACCGCGCTTTCCCCTCCACACGCGCCCTATGAGTACCACCTATGAAAATCAAAAACTTTTCCCTCAAGGTCGATACCAAAGATGCGCCTCAGTTGATTGACATCACTGATTGGGTTAAAGGCTGTGTTGCCGAATCCCACATCAACAACGGCATGGTGTTGGTATATTCCCGTCACACCACGGCGGCTGTGAAAATCAACGAGAACGAACCGCTGTTGATCGAGGACATGGCCGAGTTCCTGGAGCGCATCGCTCCCCGTGACGCTTACTATCGTCACAACGACTTCTCCATTCGCACCGTAAATATGACCGAGGATGAGTCCCCCAACGGTCACGCTCACTTGCAGCATTTGATGCTCGGGTGTAGCGAAACCATCCCTCTCATCGACGGCAAAATTCCGTTTGGCCAGTGGCAAAGCATCTTTTTTATCGAGCTCGACCACCCGCGGCCCAGAGAGGTCATGGTGCAAATCGTAGGGGAGTAGATCGGCGACTCGACACGGTGAGGCGTGAAGCATGCCCCCTCCTGTTGACACCGAAATTGCGGACGCATACGCTGGCGCAGCCAGGACCGTCACTGTCCCGGGGCTTACAGCGGCCTACGCCTACTGCGCCAGCCTGGCCCGCAGCCATTACGAAAATTTCAACGTCGGCGGGTGGATCACTCCGCGAGAAAAGCTGCCGTACGTGTACGCTATCTACGCCTGGTGCCGGATGGTAGATGACCTGGGCGACGAGGTTAGCCCGCTATCACATGCGGGGGCGCTGGCCTCCTTTGGTCAAATTGATACCGCTGTTTCCGAGCACCGCTTGACCGGACTCGACTGGTGGTCTTCTGAGTTGGACCTCGCTTATTCGGGCCATCCGACGCACCCCATAGCAATAGCCATCCAGGACACCGTCCATAAATTTGAAATTCCAAAAGATCCTTTCATCCGCTTGATACACGCCAACCGGATCGACCAGGGAGCCGGAAGGTTCACTACCATCGATGACGTCCTGGATTACTGCACGTATTCGGCTAACCCGGTCGGCCATCTGTTTCTTTACTTGTTCGGCTACTCCGACCCCGAACGCCAGCGCCTGTCGGATAGTACCTGCACTGCCCTCCAGTTAACCAACTTCTGGCAGGATGTTTACCGCGACTACCATGACCGGGGGCGCGTATATCTTCCGCAAAGCGATATGGACCAATTCGGCGTTTCGGAGTCACAAATTGCTCAGGGAGTGGCCGGGGATGATTTTCGAGCGTTGCTGTCCCATGAATGCAATCTGGCTATGCGGCTATTTCGGGAAGGCGCACCGCTCGTCAATACACTAGACCGCCGAGCTCGTGTACCGGTGGCGCTGTTCACCCGCGGTGGTGTGGCAGTCCTCGAGGCGATCAGAAAGCGGGACTTCGACGTGTTGAGCGCGCGACCCTTCCTGTCCAGGAGACAGAAATCCTGGCTGCTCCTGTCCACCTGGTTTGGAAGCAGAATCGGGCTCGGTTTCGGGCTGCCGACAACCTGAAGGTCACGTATGACCGAACCGGAATCCGTCATTTCATATCCGTCGGCCGCCGACCTTGCCGATGCTTACGAGACCTGCCGACTGCTCACCCGAAAGGAAGCCAGGAATTTCTACTTCGCTTTCCTTACACTGCCCGCAGAACGTCGGCGTGCAATATACGTCGCCTACGCTTTTTGCAGGTATTGCGACGATTCCGTTGACGAAGAAGGAACGACTGACGAAAAGCTGGCCCGAATCTCCAGGCTCCGTCACATGCTAACCGAAACCTATGACGGCAGAGCCGGAGGGCCTGTGTTTATAGGTCTGGCCGACGTTGCCCACAGATATGGGATCCCCCAAGAGTATTTCGAAGAGGTCCTGAACGGCGTCGAATCCGATTTGATCAAGACTCGCTACGCCGATTTTGATGAACTGCGCGCTTACTGCTACCAGGTAGCATCTGTGGTGGGGCTGATCTGCATACATATTTTCGGCTACCAAGGCGGTGAAGTTGCCCGTCGCCACGCCATTGACCTGGGGCTGGCAATGCAGTTGACCAATATCTGCCGCGACGTGCGTGAAGATTGGGAACTTGGCAGGATTTATCTTCCCCAGGACGAAATGCACCGCTACGGCGTGACGGAGGAAGATCTGGCAGCTGGCGAGGTGACGGACTCATTTGCCGAGTTGCTTCAGTTTCAGATCGACCGCGCTCGCGAATACTTTGCGAGTGGCCGACTTCTACTGTCGCACCTGCCCAGACGCTCCCGAGCCTGCCCTGCCGCGTTGGGCTTCATCTACGGCGGCGTATTGAACAAAATTGAGCGATCCGGGTACGACGTATTTGGAGGCCGTATCGGGTTGAGCAACAGCGGGAAATTGGCTCTGATGGCCAAAGCGTGGCTTTTCGGCCCGTGGTTGAAGTGAACCTCACCCGCAGGGAAGGCGCCCTGGGGACTTCAACTCGTCAACAGTCCGCGCTTGTCTTTGGCGGTGGGCTGGCCGGAATCGCCGCCTCCAAGCGATTGGCCGAAGCGGGTTGGAAGGTAACGCTGCTGGAAGCCCGGTCCAGTTTGGGGGGCCGGGCATTTTCTTACGACGATCCTGGAAGTGGCCGCAAATTAGACAACGGCCAGCACGTCATCGTAGGCGCTTGCCAGAATTTGCTCGCCTTCCTGGAAGCCATTGACGCGAGAAAATTCTGGCATTTGCAGAACCGCCTCGATGTTGCGGTTTATGATGGCTCCGGACGGCTGGGGCGTCTGTATGGCGTGCCTGCCCCGGCGCCTTTATACCTGCTTCCGGCTTTTATCGCTTATCCTCATCTGGGGTGGCTGGACAAGATTAATGCCGTGCGGGGCCTACTCTCGATTATGCGCGCGCAACGGGATGACCCCGCCCTGGAAGACATCACATTCTACGACTGGCTGAGGGCATCCAAACAGTCAGAAATCGCAATCGCCAATCTGTGGAACGTGCTGATTGAAGGTACGCTCAACGACCACGTGAGCAGCGTCAGCGCCTCTATGGGTCTGATGATCGTTCAAGACGGACTGCTTGAAGGGTCGCAGACCGCCAACGTGGGGTATCCCACTGTTCCACTACAGCAGGCGTTGGGAAATCCGGCCAGATCATACCTGGAAAAATTAGGCGTTAGCGTGGTGACTGGCTGCGCAGTTCGTTGTGTCAACACCGGTTCCGGGCATGTCGTGCAAAATCTGTCGGTTGCCGACGTCGGCGTCATGGAAGCTGACGCTTATGTGAGCGCCGTACCATTCTGGATACTGCCGAAGATCGTGTCGGGACCTCTCTCGGAGGGCCCGACGTTCGCTGACCTGTCCAAACTGCAAACCTCTCCCATCGTCAATGCCCACCTGCTGTATGACCGCCCCGTGATGGCTGGCGATTTCTGTTATTTCCTGGGCAGCCCGCTGCAATGGGTTTTTAACTCCTCACGCATTTTCGGAGCCGGGGAGCCCGAAGGTCCGCAATCTTTATCCGTTTCAATAAGCGCTGCATGGGATTACATTGACATCGAACGGTCCCGGCTGACTTGTAGAATTGCCTCCGAAATGCTGAGGGCATTCCCCAAGGCTCGAGATGCCGAACTTCTGGACTCAACGATAGTCAAGCAAAGGAACGCTACTTTCAGGTGCATCCCCGGCGCCAATCGTCATCGTCCCGGTCCGCGCACAGAGTCTCCCAATTTGTTCCTGGCCGGCGAATGGACTGATACCGGTTGGCCTTCCACTATGGAGGGCGCGGTAATCAGTGGTTATAATGCCGCTGAAGCAGTTATGTCGTCCGGATGGCCCCGTAGTAGATCGGAGGAGAGAAGTGCCGGATCAATGGTCTGAACAGCGGCAGCAACTGACCGAAGCCACTCGGGAGATGTACCGTCGCGGCCTGGTGGGAGCGTACTCTGGAAACACCAGCCTGCGGTTATCCGGCTCGGGAGACGACGGGCTATTGCTGGTTACGCCCACTCACCATCCTTACTATCGGCTTCTGCCAGAAGAGTTGGTAGTGGTGAACCTGGAGGGTGAACCGGTTGTCAAGGGCGGCTTGCGTCCATCTTCGGAAACTCTGCTGCATCTGGAAATTTACCGCAGGCGGGATGACGTGAAAGCCGTGGTCCACACGCACTCCATTCACGCTTCGGCAGCATCGGTGGTGGGCAGAGATATTCCGGCCCTGATCGACGAGATGCTGCTTACGATAGGAGGGCCGGTCAAGGTTGGCAAATACGCCTTCCCGGGAACGCAGCAACTGGCAGAGGAAGCGTATGCGGCGTTGGGCGCCCGCAACGCCGCGCTGTTACGGAACCACGGCGTGGTGAGCGTTGGTCCGGACATTTGGGAAGCCCTGGAAGTTGCCGACCTGGTAGAAAGGTTGGCGCAAATTTTCGTGCTGGCCCGCAACTTCGGACCGCGCGCCGCAACCACTCTGCCCGATGACGCTATAGCCGCCGAACTGGAAATGTTCCGCACCAACAATACGCCCAGTTCATCATAGCGATGCGGAACACCGAACCGCGACCAAAACGCAGCTGCGTATGTCCACTGCACCATTGACACGAACATCCTACCCTCGGGTGATTGCCGTGGTTGGATCCTCCAGCCATTTTGGCGCCCTGTTGCTGATGGAGCTGGAAGCTGCGCTGCCCGATTGCCAACTGGTAGCAATCGACAACTATCCGCTGGTCCAGCCGGTGAAGCGGATTTCGGCATACCGAATGGAACCCAACCGCACCGGAGCGATACTGACCATTGATGACATTCCGGAGGTGATGCAGCTACGAGCATGGGATATGGTCAATGACAATCGCCGGCTTACCATGGCGGACGTGGCGGATGTTTTCCACCTCGAATCCGTAGATTCCGTAGTCCATGTGGGCAGTCTCTACGACAGGCCCAATCACGAACAGTTTGTGAGCGATACCAAAAACTGGGTCCAAGCCTGCCGAATGGCTGGCGTTAGCCAGTTGGTGTACTTATCCGATATTCGTGTGTATGGGACCAAACGAGAAAATCCGATTCCCCTAACCGAACGCTACGACCCAAGCCCGGTGGAGGAACACCGCTTCCTCCTGGACGCCGAGTTGCAACTACAGCAAGGATTTGGAGAGGCCGCCTCTTCCGGCAATCTGAATGTTGCGATACTGCGGTCTGCTATGGCGGCAGGTCCCAGTGGATGCACTCCCGCAACGGACGAGCTGCTTTGGTCTGCGGTGGTGTCCAATCGGAACCGCGGCATTCCGATCCAACTGGTCCATCAGCACGACCTGACGCGAGCAGTCCAGTTTGCTATCTTTCACCAACTCAGCGGCGTCTACAACGTAGCCAGCAGGGGCGTAGTGGATTCAAAAAGCGTGCTGGATATGTGCCGGCATGTCACGGCAATCAATGCAAACCGATCCAAACGCAGGGACGGGTCCGCCACTCGCGGCATGGGCAAGCATCCCCTGATAGTTTCGGACACCAAATTCAGACAGGCAGCAAAATTTGAGGCGTCATATTCTTCCGAGCAGGCCGCGCGCGCGTACTGCCATTCATATTTGCTCGAGATGAATGCGAGAAATGACCACAGCAGCTAGCAATAAAACCATACCCGTGATAGTCGATACGGATCCCGGGGTCGATGACGCCGTTGCCATCCTCATGTTGTTGGCCGACCCAATGTGCGAATTCGTGGGAATCACGACGACTGCCGGCAACGTCCCCCTGTCTCGCTCAACCCGGAACACTCTTGCCCTATTGGAGTACGCGGGGCGACTGGACATTCCGGTGTGCCGGGGAGCGGCGCGTCCCATACGCGGGCGATACGCTTACGCTCGACACGTTCACTCGGCAGCGGGCCTCACCCGGAGATTGCCTGATCCATCCACGCGCCCGTCGGAAACCGGGGCGATTCCATTTCTGGAGCGAACTCTGATGGACGCGGATAGCCCGGTCACCATCATCGCGTTGGGGCCGCTCACCAACCTGGCCCGGCTGTGGAGGCGAAATCCATCGGCGCTGAGGTCCGCCGACCGGATCGTCGTGATGGGCGGAGCGGTAAACAGCGAGGGAAACGCCACGGCGCACGCTGAGTTCAACTTTTACAGCGACCCGACGGCCGCGCGAATTATTTTTGAGTCAGGCTTGCCCCTGACGCTCATCGACCTGGCGGCGTGTCGGCAAGTATCGATTTCACGAGCGCAGGCCGAGGAGGTTCGCGGAGCCGGTCAGCTGGGTATTCTGGCTTCCGAGCTGCTCAACGGGTGGTTCGCCAGAGATCCCGAACGCCAGGAGTTTAACCTGTATGATCCGTTGGCAGCGTTAGCGGTTACACATCCGCACGTGGTTGAATTGAATGAAGTTACATTGAGGGTAATCGACTCTGATGAAACGGATGACTCCACGATGTGGGGGAAGTGCGAGGTGATTGACGCTAATCGGGGCCCGGCGCTGGTGGCGACTCCGGGCAACGTTGACAGCGCGGCGGCACACTCGGCTATCCGACATCTGTTGGAGTGGGAATAACGGAGGATTGGGAAATGGCCGCCATCAACAGCGTTCTCATCGTGGTATTCGACGGCTTGCAGCCGGCGCAAATCACCCCGGAATTGATGCCCAGCCTCGCCGAATTTGCGCGTACCGGGGTAACGCTGGCCAATCACCACCCGGTGTTTCCCACCGTGACCAGGGTCAACGTTTCGAGCCTGGTTACGGGGTGTCTGCCCGGCAGGCATGGGCTAGCGGGGAACACATTCCTGTGCCGGGACTACGATCCGCACCGGGTTATCCCTGCCATGGAACCAACGCTGCAAGCCATCGCCGATACCACGGGCCGGGCGTTGCTGGCTCCAACCCTGGCCGATATTCTCCGCCGACGCGGCATGGAATACGTGGCAATCGGCACTGGCACCAGTGGCAACGCTTACATGCAAAACCCGAATGCCGAAGGGTCGGGCGGAGCAACCATACACCCGGATTTCACGCTGCCCAGGCCTCTTTATGCGGAGCTGGAAGAACGGTTCGGCGGGTGGCCGGCGCAAGACCTGCCCAACACTGGGCGCCTGGTTCACGCGCGACAGATTTTGACAGAATACATACTGCCGGAACTGAATCCGGCGGTGGCGCTGATCTGGTCATCGGAGCCCGACAAGACGCAGCATGAGGACGGAGTCGGGTTGGGCAGGGCTGCGCAGGCGATCAGAGAAGCAGACGCAGAATTCGGAGAACTGCTGACCTGGCTGGAGCGAAACGGGCGGGCGGAGACCACCGATATCTTTGTGGCGTCGGATCACGGTTACTCGACCATCAGCGCGACGGTTCCGCTTGAGAGCATGATGCGGGAGGCCGGGTTCCCGACGGTGGACCACAAGGGCGGCGTAGCAGTAGCCGGCAACGGGGGATCGGCGCTGTTCTACGTTCACCAGAACGATCCGGGCACGGCGGAAGTGGTCGCCCAATGGTTGAGGGAACACGATTGGTGCGGGCCCCTGTTCGCGTCGGAGCGAGTTGAGCAGCCGACCGGGACGCTTCCAGCATCGTTAATCGGTTGCGATGGCCCACGGTCTCCGGACCTCATTATGTCGTTCCCATGGGACAGCGAACCGAACGCATCCGGCTACCCTGGGCATGCCTTTGCGACCGGAGGCGCGGCGGGTCAGGGACAACACGGCAGCATGAGCCAGCACGAGCTGAAGAACGTGGGAGTGGCCCGCGGGCCATCAATCCGGGAAAACATGGTACTTGACGCAGCCACCGGCAACATCGACCTGGCCCCGACCATCCTGCACCTGTTGGGGTTGGACAGCGCCGTACCGAAGATGGACGGGCGGGTTCTGCATGAGGCGCTGCGAAACCCCGGCGCATCGATTCAGTCGCAGTGGACCAGCACACACGAAGCCGAGGCAGACGGCTACCGACAACGGGTGCAAATCAGCCACATCGGGACATCCCGGTACGTGGACTGGGGGAACCGGGTATAGAAGCCTCTGGCGGAGGGAGTGGGATTCGAACCCACGAGGGTATTAGCCCTGCCGGTTTTCAAGACCGGTGCATTCGTCCACTCTGCCATCCCTCCGCAACGAGAAAGGGCCTACTGAAACAGTATAGCAGGGGCAGCCTGCCTATACCCGACGAAGCAACTCCGCCTCCAAGCGTTCTGCATCGAAGGCTTCGGTGGTTGCGGCGACCTTCACGTCACCCTCACGCACCATGCGTTCGGCTTCGCTCTCTTCCATGACTTCCGGAAGGACCTCTTCGCGTTCGCGCTGACGGATCACGTCGCGGTTGTGGTCAGCGAAGAGTCGGCGCATCGCCACCACCACCGAGTCGGTGGACGACAGATATTCCGGCATGTCGTACTGGGTGTACTTTTCGGCGTCGTAGTCCTGATTGCGGAAGTTGAAGTTGAGCTCCCAGTTGCGATAGGGCCAAGTGGCTCCGCGCACCATGCGCCGGAAGAAACCGGGGCGTTTTTCGTACCGCTCGACGTTGAGGTACACCATACGGGTGAGATTATCCTCTACGGGCACGGGCCAACGGGTGCTGCGGAAGTAGCGAGCATTGCCGCCGGTGCGCGACATGCCGGGCAGGCGGGTGCCGTTCCACTCGTTCACGTCGGGCGTAGCGGCGGCGGCGCCACGGCGGTAGTAGGGATCCTGCCCCCGGCGGCGGGCCTTCCAGTCAAAGAACCAGGTCCAGAGCAGGCGGTAACGGTGCAAGGGCCAGACGCCATCCACGCCGGGGTAGTACATCTGGTAGGGAATTTTGCCTTCCTCGTCGTAGTAATACTGCTCCACTGAGGATTTGCCGCTGCCCGGCCGGTAGTGGAC
Source organism: Dehalococcoidia bacterium (assembly GCA_965207025.1). Classification (GTDB taxonomy): domain Bacteria; phylum Chloroflexota; class Dehalococcoidia; order Lucifugimonadales; family UBA3495; genus Bin87. The sequence goes on from OZ242258.1 coordinate 2,114,459, forward strand.
GTTCTTGTTGTTGACCAGGTTGGTGCGGTAACCCAGCGGCGTGCGGGGTCGGCCACCAACGCGGCTGCCCAGGATGCGCAAGGCGTTGCGGTGAACCATGAAGGCGTTGTGAGCGTCCATGGTGTTTTCCAGCACCAGCACCCAGTTGCAGTCGAACATGCAGAAGGACGGGCGGCAGATGTTGTGTTCCTCGAACATCTCCGGCGGGATATCTTCCTGAGGATCCACGGGTTCACCTTCGCCCATCCAGACGAAGACCATACCCTTGAGGGTAACGGTGGGAAACTTGCGCGCCTTCATGCCGGGCGCGCCGACCATCATGGACTCGGGGCCCTCGGTGAGGAACGCGACGCAGTTGCCCTCGCCGTCGAAGGTGGCGCCATGGTACGGGCATGTCAAAAAGCCTTCGAAATAGCAGCGGCCCATGGAGAGATAAACGGCGCGGTGGGGACACCAATCGAGCAGAGCCTGAACCTCGCCCTGCTTGTCCTTGAAGAACACCACGTCGGTGCCCAGCATTCGCAGCATGGTGGGCTGATTTTTCTTGACGTCTTTGGCGGGCAGGGCGGGATACCAATACTCCTTGAAACCCGTCGGAGGGATGCGGCTGCGGCGGTCGCGGGGATTATCCGGCACCTTGAAAGGCGGGGTGGAGTCGAAGCCCTGGGTTCCCCGGCGCATCTTCTTGTAGCCGCCGGGATAGCCGGAAAGTGGTTTGAGCAAGAGGCGTTTCAGTCCCATAATCGCAGCTCCCGTCCGGTGACGCGAAGGATTTCGGACATATTAGCAGAATGGTCCGAGATTGCCACGCTGAGCTCGCAATGACAATGACGACCGGCTAGAAGGGGTAGGGTTGGCCGCCGCCGGCTGCAAGCACCTGGCCGGTGATGTACGAAGCGTCGTGGGAAGCCAAAAACGCGATGGCCGCGGCCTGCTCATCCGCTTCGCCCCGCCGGCCCATGGGTATTTCCGAGTTGCGGGTCGCTGAGCGGTATTCTTCCTGATCGGCGCGCTCGCTGGGCGGCAACTCCGGCGGGACAACGGCCACGCCGTGGTCGCGTGGGGTGATGCGGTCGTCGGCCGCGGTGCCGCTGGGAGCGACGCAGTTGACGCGGATGCCCAAGTGGGCGACTTCGCGGGCGAGCGACGTGGTAAGTCCGATCTGGGCAGCCTTGGCAGCGGCGTAAGGCACGCGGAAGCGTCCGGTTACGGCGTGGGTGGCGATGTTGACGATGGCGCCGGAACCCTGCTCAATCATATAGGGCAGGGCGGCTCGGCTGCACCACATGGCCGTCCAGAAGCTGCGATCAATCTCCGCCTGGATCTGCTCCGGGGTGTAATACTGGAAGGACTGGAACCAGATGGTGCCACCCGCGATGTTGGCGAGGACATCGATCCGACCGAACGCATCCTGCGCTTTGGACATCAGGGTTTCTGCGTTTTCCCACTGCGACAGATCTCCGAGAGCAATCTCGCAGGAACCGCCGAATTCCAGTATGGCCTGACGCACGCGCTCGGAGGACTCGGCAACCATGTCGCCAATGACGATGGCGGCGCCTTCCTGAGCCAGGCGTCGGGCGGTGGCAGCGCCGATGCCCTGGCCGCCGCCGGTGACTACGGCGACCTGGCCTTCAAAGCGGCGAGCGCCAGCGGCTTTAGGATCTAAAATTCCTGCCATCAATCCCGCTCTTCTTCTAAAGAATTATTCCCCACCGCTCATCGCGTCACCATTACGCAGGCGCGCGTTTTCGGCTTCGAGCTCCGCGACACGCTGCTGTAAATCCTCAATGACTGCGGATTGGTCGGGTGGAGCGCTATGACCGTTCCGCTCTAACACAGCGGTGAGTGCGGTTATCGTTCCGGCCAACGCGGTCATCATCTCCTGGTGTCGTCGTTCCGCCGCTTCACGTTCTTCACGGCGGGCATGCTCCGCCGTTGCCAAGTCTTCCCGACGGATCCGTTCGGCTTCCGCCCGGTCGCGGCGACGGTCTCTGCGGTCAAAGTAATGCGTAAGCAACTGCGGTACTCCGAGGACGGCCAGCACGATGGCGATGTAGGCTGCACCCTCGAGGTATTGTAGCGTACTACAGCAAGTAGCCGTCAAACCGGCAATGAGTTCAACTGGGGGTTGCATCGGCGCTGGAGAAGAATTGCTTATCAAGGTCGGAGTCGGCGACGCCCAGCAAGCCGTTGGTGTAGAGGCGGCAGGCCCGGAGCCAGAGCACCAGGATGGCGTTGTTGACGTACATTTGCGGGAGTTCGCGTCCGTGGGCCATACGGGCGTTGGCGCGGATGCCCGCCTCGAAGAACTGTTCCAAGAAGGGCGTTGGTTCGTTGTCGAGGGCGCACGCCTCCAGGATTTCCGGCGGGGCGTCGCGGCAAAGCATTGCCGGAGAGTCCTCCGCGAGGGTTATGTAATCAGGTTCCTGAGCCTGCGTAATCATATCGGCTATGCTCTTGAAAATAGGGGCGAATGATTATTCGCCCCTACAGGTGGTTGCCGCCACGAATGGGCGTATCCGGAAGGGTCGATTACAGGTTCATCTGAGGAACCAGGTAATTGTCCATCTTGGTGTAGATCTGCAACCGGCTGCGCTGAGCGTCCAGCACCACCAGGCGGCCCTTTTCCTCATCGAAGTGTACGTCGGTGGGGCACGCGAACCGCCACTCGGACTCGGTGGTGGGAACCTCGCGCCGCCGCTTGAGGTAGTCGGCGTTGGCGACCACGGTCATGTCGGCCCACTTGCTGAGCCACTGGGCATCGCCGATGAGGGAAATTATGAAGTTCCCTTCCTTGTCGAAGACGTGGACCTTGCCCGGGTGCATCCCGTTATCGCTCCAGTCGGCGACGTACACGTCGCCCTGAGGATCGATGGTGACCTGGACCGGGAGGTGCATCTGCCCGCGCTTGGTTCCGGCCTCGCCGAACTGCATGAGCCATTCGCCATCGGCATTGAACTTCTGGACACGGTGGTTGCGGTGGTCGGCGACGTACACGGAGCCATCGCTCTGGTCAACGGTAATGCCCCAGGGGGAATTGAACTGACCGTTGCCATCGCCGAGGGAACCCCAACCGGTGATGTACTCTCCTTTGGCGGTGAATTTGCGGACTTCGTGGCTGCGCCCGTCGGTACAGTAGATGTTGCCGTCGGCGTCAACCGCGATGCCGGAAGTGCTGTGTTCTTTCCCGTCTTCTTCGGGCACGGCGCTCCACCGGTTGATGAAAGTGCCGTCCTTGTCAAACTCGGAAACCTGGTTGAGCCACTCATCGCCGATGTAGAGATGGCCATTGGGAGCCAGCACCATGCCCGAGGGCCAGATGAATTCGCCGTCGCGGTCGCCGTACTTGCCGAACTCGCCGGTGAATTCCTCGTCCCCTTCGTTTTCCCCCAAGTCAATGATGCTGACGCGCGCGCCATAGGCCAGCCGGTTCCAAGGGACGTTGGAGATGCCTTCGATGCCTCGGTTCAGAACGTAAACCGTGTTGCCTTCAAAGGCCATGGCCGTGGGCTGGCTGAAGCCCATGCCGGAAGCCGCGCCCCGGCCCACCGAGTGGCTGTAATCGTACACTCGGCCTTTTGCAATCTGAGTAAGCATAGTTCTACCTGCTTGCTGCGCTTGTGTTTTTCAAAACTTCGGGGCCAGCAGATACAAACCCACTGGCCCCGGCCGATTCTGCCCTGTCGGCGCGTCCCGTTACCGGAACCGTTAGCCGGTTTAGATGAACGCGACCTTCTCGAACTGCCCGCCCACGATGGGATTGGCGTCCAGACCCATCCAGTCTTCCAGGATTGTGGAGTACACGCCGCGGAAGTCGGTGTTGGGAACCAGGTCGCCTTGTTCCAGATCCTCGGGCTTGGAGGACGGGTACTCGCCGTACTCGCCGCCCTTGATGGGGTCGCCCATCATAAGCACGAGGCCGGCGGCGCCGTGGTCGGTTCCGCTGCCGTTGTCGTGGACGCGGCGACCGAACTCGGAGAACATCAGCAGGATGACGTTGTCAGCCGCGTCGTTCTCGCGCAGGTCATCGAAGAAGCTGGATACACCGGCCGAAACGTCGCGCCAGAGTCCGTCGTGCATTCCAACCTGGTTGGAGTGGCTGTCGAAGCTGCCATGGTCGCAGTAAAGGACGCGAGCGCCGAGACCGGCCTGATGCACCTGGGAAATGCCCTTGAGCTTGCGGGCGATGGGGGTGTCAGGGTACTCGACGGTGCTGCTGTACTGCTCGGGGGCCGCCTTGAGGATGTCGGCGGCCTTGAGGCCATCGAGACCGGTCTGGCCCAGGTAGTCCATCACGAAACCGCTGCCGATGGTGGGAGAGTAGAGACGCGAGAAGCGGTTGATGATCTTTTCGCGCTGCATCTCTTCCTGGATGCTGGTGAGCATGCCGAAGTTTTCGAGATCATCGACGCAGGCGACGGGGACGCCGGGCAGCGCCAGGGCGCGAGGCAGGCTCGGGCCGAAACTGACGGCGGTGACGACGTTTTCCTTGTTGGGGTCGATGTCTCGGGTGGCGCGGCCCAACCAGCCCTCGGTTCCCAGCTTGTCAGGCTCGCAGGTGTGCCAGATGTCCATGCTGCGGAAGTGGCTGCGGGGGCTGTTGGCATAGCCGACGCCGTGGATGATGGCCATGTTGCCGGAGTCCCAGAAGCGGCGCAGGGGGGCCAGTTCGGGGTGGAAGCCGATGCTGTCGTTGAGCTTGAGGATACGCTCGTCCGCTACGCCGACGACGGGCCGCTTTTCGCGGTAGAGCGGCTCGGCGTGGGGGATGACAGTGTTCATGTAGTCGTTGCCGCCGGTAAGCTGCAAGACCACCAGAACCGGATCTTTCTTCGTTGAGGTCATGTTGCTTGCTCCTGTGGGTATTGGAGTTTCGCTGCGGGATGCAGGTTGCGGCGATGCCTTCCCATCCGTCATTCCGGCGAAAGCCGGAATCCAGGTATCGCCGCGACTGTCACATCAGGCGTACTGGTAGTCGCGCAGCGAAACGATCAGCTGCAGCATTTCGGAGATGCGCTCTTCGGAGGCGCTCACGTCGGCATCGGTGGCCCAGGAAACGGCGCCGCCGGTTTCGGCATGGGTCACCAATTCCTGCCGGGTGGCGTCGTCAACTTCCAGCGGGCCCATGAGGTCGAGGCAGTTGTCCACCATAGCCGCAGCGGTCAGGTCGCCCTGAGACTGCATACGATTGATCATGGAGCGAATACCGGGGCGGCTCACGTCGCTGACCATATCGGCGGTGAAGTTGATGCGGCGCATCAGGGAACCGCTGTTGATCCACTCGACGCCGGTGTGCCAGCCTTCCACGCTGGGCGGGTTGAGCAGGTCCTGACCCATGTATGTGGGCTGGCGGGCCATTTCACCCAGGCCGGGTCCGGGGAACTCAAAGCCGCCGACCAACCGCAGGGTGCCCACCACCACTTCGGCGGGGCTCTTGAGGCGGGCGTAGCGGGCGTTCTTGAAGAAATCGCTGTTGAACAGCACCCGCAGCGTCGCGGTGATGTCACATCCGGAATCGACGAAGGCGTCAGCCAGCAGGTCAATGGCGTCCTCGTCCTTGGGCGGGGTTACCTGCCAGGCCGGGACCTGAGCCTCGTCCGCAACGAAGAAGTTGTAGAGGTGGCGGGCGATGAAGGTGGCGGTGGCCGGGTGTTCGCAGATTATGTTGATGATGTCTTCGCCGTTGAAGTTGCCGCTCTCGCCGAGGAAGGATTTCTCGCCGTCGTCGTGGTCTTCGGGCAGATACTGGAACTGCCAGTCGTGGCGGCCGATGGGTCCGCGCGGCAACTTGGGCTCGAAGGTCCAGCCGGTGAAGGCGCGGGAAGCTTCGCGGACGTCAACCTCGGTATAGGTCCCGACGCCCATGCTGAACAGCTCCAGCAGTTCGCGGCCCCAGTTTTCGTTGACGGCGTCGGCGTGGTTCTCGAAGTTGTCCAGCCAGTAAATCATGGCCGGGTTCCTGGCGACTTCCAGTAGCAACTCCTTGTAGTTGCCCATACCCTTTTCGCGGAAGAGGGCGACCATGCGAGTGATCTCGTCGTAATGGTCAACCTTGGATACGCCGGTGGCGAAAATCTGGTGCCAGAACAACGCCATCTTTTCTTCCAGCGGGCGCTTGGTGTTGATCATGAAATGGAGCCATTCAGCGGAACCCATTCCCTGAATGGTGCCGGGGCGCCAGGTCCAGGGCTGGTAACGGATGAGCTCGTAGCGGTCAATAGCCGGCTGGCTCTCGGGGTTCAGCAGCTCCTCAACCGTGGCCTCGTACCCCTGAGCAACGCGGGCTTCCAGCTCTTCGCGGGACGCCCCGAAACCGGCACGACGCATCAGATGGGCCATCAAGGCGATGTCCTGAGATGCCATCTTTTTGCCTCCTGTAAAGTGTTCGCAGTATTGGGCGACATTATCTGATATGCTGAATCTACTGTCAACGATACCAGCGCTCCGGCAGCGCAGGTTCCGTCGCCGGGAGGCTCACGAAATGACCACGGTAAAAGCAGAGATCGCCGAAAAAGTCAAAGCCGCCGTGAGCAAAATTCTGGCTGAGCAATACGGCGCCGAGACGGTATTTGACCCTATCGTCGTCGTTCCCCGGGATGACGGAGACGGCGAGGTTTATCTGCACGTGTACATGGTGTTCGATGAAAATACCATAAGGACCGACGCCGACCGGCGCATTCGGTTCCTGGGATTGCTGGCGGAGGAATTGGGTGAAGGCTTCACTCCGGAAGTACTTACCAAATCTTACATACCCAAGTCCGAATGGCCTGAATTTTCCCGGAGCCCATACGTTGTCCCCCGCTAGCCTGATCGTGACAGCACGAATGCTGGTTGGCGCATCCTCACAGGAAACCGACACGGAGCAGTCCCAGACCCATTTGAAACGCGCCGTGAGTACCGCCTATTACGCCATGTTCCATGCCGTTTGCGCCAATGCCGCCGCGCTGCTGTCCGACGAAATCCCCGACCCGGCTGCGTCCGCCGCCTGGCTGCAAGCCTATCGAGGGCCGGAGCATACCCACGTCAGGAACCAGTGCCGGAACGCGGGCCTGATGGCGCGGTTTCCACCGGATATCAGGAATTTCGCCCAGAACTTCGTGCAAATTCAGAGCTATCGCAACCAGGCCGACTATAATCCCCGGGCGCATTTCTCCCGATCCGACGTATTGGAAATCATCGACGACGCTGAGCGCGCAATCATCCAGTTATCATCCGCTTCAGCGGGCACACGTCGAGCTTTCGCTATAACGATCCTGCTGAGAAACCGAGCCGACTGACATACCGACCGATGCCGACGACCGCTCTGACAACGTCAACCTTCACCCGACGCCGTGCGGCGGACCCGCCTTCGTTGGCCTGGATACTGCTGCTGGCGCTGGCGCTGTTCGCACTTGCACTGCCCATCGTGGGCCCGCTGGACGACCATCACTTCGCCGAACGCTCCCATACCCACCTGCACATCTACCTTGACGGGCGACCGGTGAGCCATGGGCACGCGGAGGCGACGACGCTGCCCCACCAGCACTTGGGGCGGCCAAACCCACTGCCCAACGTTGGTCGTGAGAGTCTCTCCAGGGACGTGGTGTACCTGGCGGACGCTACCGCGAGCTTGCTGCTGGCAGTGATGAACGCGCCGTACCATAGCGCGCCCGACGCGTTGCGTCCGGCAACACCACGGGACAAGAACGCCAATCCGCTCGGGCCTTTCACCAAGCGTTACCAGAAGCCGACGGGACACAGCGTCTCACCGCCGCCGCCGCCACCCATCGCGTAAACCTCCAAGCATCCGTTTTCAAAACGCACCGATATGATGGAGGACTAACGTGATGCATTTGAATCACGAGTTCTTGAGCCGGCCGGCATATTGGCTGGCAGCCGCAGCTACCGTCATTGCCATGACCGTAACGGCAGCGTGCAACCCTTCCGCGCCAACTCACGGGGACGGGGTTCCAATCGCGATGGAAATTACGGGGCGCGCCACTTCTCTCACCAGGGACGACCTAAAGGTGAAACAAGGCGACACGGTGAGTTTCACATTCACGTCAGACGAGGCCGGCGAAGTGCACCTGCACGGATACGACCTGACTGCCGAGGTATCTCCTGGCAAACCTGGAAACCTCTTCTTCGAGGCATCCACCCCCGGCGCTTTCGCCATCAACTTTCACGTGTTCGGAGACGATCCGATGCACTCCGACTCAATAACGGTGGAGTCGGAAGCGCCGGTCAGCGTGTCCATCACTGCGGAACCGGATGCGCACGGCGGCGTTGACGTGCAGATCGCCACCGAAGGATTCCAGTTCGCGCCGGACTCGGTGGATCAACCCCATACACCGGGCGCAGGGCATGCCCACATCTACGTGGACGGCGTCAAGCTGGGCCGGGTATTCGAGTCGGATTACCACATTGATCCACTGTCGCCGGGACAGCACGAGATCAAGGTTTCGTTGAATACCAACGACCACAGCGAGCTGGTATATGACGGAAGCAAGGTTGAATCGACTGCTACCGTCACCGTGCCGGACGTGGGACAGGCAGTGGGCGACGAGGGCAGCCAAAACGGAAGCGATCACGGCGATCACAGCCACGGCGGTGAGCGCGAGATCTTAGCTGAGGTTCATCTGGGCAATCTGGAGGTTTATCCCTGAGCCCAGGCACAATGCCAAAAAATGTAGGGGCGAATAATCATTCGCCCCTGCGCATCGGTGCGATTCCGAGGATGTTAACGCTGGTCTATGGGGACGTACTCCCGGTCCATGGGGCCCGTGTAGAGCAGACGAGGGCGCAGCAGGATGTTGTTCTCGTATTGCTCGATGCACTGAGCGGACCAGCCGGGGATGCGACCCAGCGCGAAGATAGGGATGAACAGGTCGGACTCGATGCCCAGCAGGTGATAGATTGAACCGGCGTAGAAGTCCACGTTGACGTAGATGCCACGATCCCGGTAGGGCGCCATCACGTCCTCGGACAGGTGGGTGAGGATCTGGAACCAGCGGGGGTCGCCGCGCTTTTCGCCCAACGCCTGCGAACGTTCCCGCAGGTGGCGGGCGCGGGGGTCCTCGGCCCGATAGACGCGGTGGCCGAATCCCATGATGCGCTCGCGGTTGTCGAGCTTGTTGCGGGCGTATTCCTCGGCGTTTTCCGGGTTGCCGATTTCCATGGACATCTTCATAACTTCTTCGGCGGCTCCACCGTGGGCCGGGCCCTTGAGGGTCCCTACCGCGCCGGAGACGGCGGCGTGCAGCGTCGAATTGGTCGATGCGGCGACGCGGGCGGCGAAGGAAGATGCGTTGACCCCGTGCTCGGCATGGAGGATGAAGTCAACGTCCATGAGGGCGATGGTCTCATCGTCCGGCGCTTCGTTGAAGAGCATGTACAGGAAGTTGCCGGCGTGGTTGAGGTCGGGGTTGGGCGCGACTGGCTCCAAACCGTTGCGGATCCGATGGTGCGCGGTGACGATGGTAGGAGCCTGGGCGGTGAGGCGCAAGGCTTTGCGGACGTTGGCTTCTTTGGAATTGTCCTCAGATTCTTCGTCGAAGGCGGCGAGGCCGATCATCGCGGTCTGGAGAACGTCCATAGGATGCGCGGACTGCACGGCGTCAATGACGGTGATGATTTCGTTGGGTATCCGTCGGTTGGCGCGCAGAAACCCATCCAGCTCAGCCAACTGAGCGCTGTTGGGCAGTTCTCCGTACAGCACGAGGTAGATGATTTCTTCGAATGTGGACCGTTCGGCCAGATCGTGGATGTTGTAGCCACGATAGAGCAGTTTTCCGATCTCGCCGTCGATGAAGCTGGACTCCGTGGTGTCCATATAAACGTTCATCAAACCGCGATGAATTTCGGGCTGGTCGGCCATCTGTGTACTCCTTCATAAGGGGCGGCGCCCCGATACCGCCGGCCTTATTTGTCCGTTGCGGCGGCGAATTATGCTAGCACCGGGCGCGTAAAAGTGTCAACGCTTGCGGTTGATCGCCCGCAGCGCGGCCTGTTCTACGCCTTCAGGGGTCAGGCCGTTTTTGACCATCAGCTCGTTGGCCGGGCCGGAGCTGGTGTAGCCGTGCAGGGCCACCATTTCGACGGGAACGGGATGGTTGCGCGCCACGACGCCGGCCACCACACTGCCCAGGCCGCCGTGTAAGTAATGTTCCTCGGCGGTCACGATGGCGCCGGTGTCCTGGGCGGCGGCGATGATGGCTGCTTCGTCGGCAGGAGCCAGCGTATGCAGGTTGATGACCCGGGCCTGCACGCCCTGCCCAGCAAGATTCTCGGCGGCGTCAAGGGCGGGGGCTACCAGCGACCCACACGCGATGATGCTGACGTCGCTTCCCTCTCGCATCAGCTCGGCGCTGCCCAAGCTGAATTGGTAGTCGTCGGCGTGGACCACGGGAGTGGCGGCGCGAGACAGCCGCACGTACAGCGGGCCTTTGGTGGTCGCGGCGGAACGAATGACCTGCTCGGTTTCGGGAGCGTCGGCGGGCGTAACCACGCTGAAGGAAGGCAGCGCGCACATCAGAGACAGGTCCTCGATGCTGTGGGCCGACATGCCGTCCTCGCCGGTGAGGATACCGGCGTGGGTGCAGATCAACTTGACATTCAGCGACGGCTGGGACACTAGCACTCGCAGCTGGTCGTAGGGGCGCCCGGTTCCGAAGACACTGAAGGTGCTGACGAAAGGGATTTTGCCGGCAGCGGCCAGGCCGGCGGCCACTCCAACGATGTTCTGCTCAGCCGGACCGAAATCGAAGAATCGGTCGGGGTATTGGTCGCGCCACAGGTGGACGAAGGTGGAGACGTTGAGGTCTCCGCCCAGCACCACGATGTCAGGGTGTTCCTCCGCCATGGTCAGGAGAGTGTGGCCGTAGGTTTCGCGGGTTGCCGCCGATTGACGGTTGGTGGACATCAGGACAGCTCCTTGAGGGCTGCGTCATACTCGTCAGCGGTGGGCGCGCGCCCGTGAAAGCCCGGGTTGTTTTCCATGAAACTGACACCCTTGCCCTTCACGGTGTCCGCGATGATGACGGAGGGGCCGCCTTCCGCCGCGGCGTTCAGGGCGCGAAGCACATCGGCATGCTCGTGGCCGTCGCAGGAGATTACGTTCCAGCCAAAATCGCGCCAGCGGTCGGCCAGGGGTTCCAGCGTCATCACCTCGTCGGTGAAGCGGTCGTTCTGGATGCGGTTGCGGTCGATGATGGCGGTGAGGTTGTCGGCGCGGTGGTGAGCCGCGGACATGGCCGCTTCCCAGACCTCCCCTTCCTGGCACTCGCCGTCGCCCAGCAGGGCGAACACGCGGTAGTTGCGGCCGTCCAGTTTGGCCGCCAGCGCGTGACCCAGGGCGAACGAGAGGCCCATGCCGAGGGATCCGGAGTTCATCTCGACGCCGGGCGTCATCGGGTGCGCATGGCCCTGGAGCAGGCCATCGGTCTTGCGGAAGGATCCCAACTCGGCGGAGTCGAAGTAACCGGCGCGGGCGAGGGTTACGTAGAAGCCCGGCGAGGCGTGTCCCTTGCTCAGGACGAACCGATCCCGCTCGGGCCAGTCGGGCGCGTCGGGATCGTAGCGCAACACGCCAAAGTAGAGAGCGATCAGAATGTCGATCTCAGAGAGAGAGCCGCCGGTGTGCCCACTGCCAGCGTCGAAAATCATTTTGAGGATTTCGCGTCGCGATTCCAGGGCGGCGGCCCGCATCTCCTCGACGGTCAATATCGGTTGGGTCACTGCGGCCAAGGCGTCACCTGCTATTGACGAGGATGATACTGGGGGCGGCAAGAATTATATTCCCCAGTCCCGTCAGTGTCCATATTGGGATAAAGTCTCACACGGGCCTGACTTTGGGACAGGATTTGCCAAAATCCGGATGTCTCGCATCGCAATCGCCAGCGCGCTGCCAGCCGTCAATCCTGCAAACCCCCTTGAATCCTCCAAGTATTCCCCCTTCTGGCGGTTGACAATCCTCTGACACTTCCCCCTTGCCTCTACTCGCCGCCCATCCTTACCATTTAATTGCCAACTGCCTGATTTCCCAAAGCCCAAAGACCATCCCTCCCAATCCTCTCATCTGCCCGCCAAAGCCCGCCCAATCCACCACCATTCACCCCCACCAATAACTCCCTCACCCTACTGAAATAAATGGAAATGAGCGGAAATGAGCGGGTTTTCGCAAAAATCCCCCGCCATCCCATCCAATCCCTAATCCCGTCCATCCCATTCATCCATGCAAATATTCCCCCATCAGAGGTACTCCCATGACCATCTCCCAACTCCGCCGCCGCATCGACGCCCTCAAACGCAAACTCGCTCCCGAACTCGCCATCATCAAGCTCCGCCGCATCGCCGCAGCCATCACCGACGACTGGACTCTATCCGATCCCCCGGAACCGTCCGACGTCATCCAGCGCGTCGTCAAAGCCGGCTTTCGCCTCCCCACCTTCGCCCGCCTCCACCGCTACCTCGACGACACCCGACGGAAAGGCGACGTCCCCGTTCCCAACACCATGGTGCTCAGCCTTCTGCCCTGGGCCGGGAACGACCGCTACCTCCCACTACTCCGCTGGGACCTTCCCTCCCCGGCCCCGTAGCGATGACCATCTCCCCAATTGAGTGCGCGTTAGTCGGATAAAATCTCATACTCACCCGACTTTGCGACCAAACTGTGCCAAGTCAGTCCGAAATGGCTACGCCCGGGGCGTAGAGTAAAATGTGAACTCAGGAGCCCATGTTCAGTTGATCGTTGATTTTCATTGCCACATCCTGCCACCGGAGTTCAGGAGACGCCACCGGGAGCTGGCCGCGCGGGACGCCACTTACGCCGCCCTGTTCCCGGATGCCGGCGGTCGAATCGCCGACGTAGATTCGCTACTCCGCGACATGGACGCCGCCGAGATAGACCATGCGGTGGTCATGGGGTTTGGGTGGACCGATGAAGAAGTCGCGCGGACTGCAAACGATTACCTAGTGGGCGCGGCGAAAGGCCACCCCCACCGGATATCCGCTTTCGCATCGGTGAATCCGGCGTGGGGAGACGCGGCGGTCGTCGAAGCGCGCCGCTGCCTGGACGCGGGAGCGGTTGGGCTTGGGGAGCTGCACGCAGACACCCAGGGCTATGACATCGGGGACGCCGAGGCATTGGGGCCGATAATGGCCCTGCTACGGGAAGCTGGGGCGCTGATCACCGTACACGCCTCGGAACCGGTGGGGCACCTGTATCCCGGCAAGGGCCGGACCACGCCGGATAAGCTGCTGCGGTTCGCGTCGAACTTCCCCGACAACCGCATCGTGCTGGCGCATCTGGGCGGGGGATTGCCCTTCTACGAAGCCATGCCCGAGGTTGGTGAGGCGCTAAAGAACGTCTGGTATGATACGGCGGCCTTGCCGTACCTGTACCGTTCCAAGGCGGTGAAGGCTGCGGTGACAACATCCGGGGCGGGCTCCATACTCTTCGGCACCGACTATCCCCTCCTTGCCCATCAGCGCGTCATGGCCTATGTCAAGTCTGCCCATTTGTCGCCGGCGGACGCCGAAGCGATTCTCAGCGGCAACTCGTCATCTCTTCTATTCCAAAAACGGCATGACTGAATCGGCCCAACAGACCATTGCGGACACGCTCCCGGACTACCTGCGGCCGGGCCTGGACATCGGGCTGATCGGGCTGAACCCGTCAACGCGCTCGGTGGAGGCCGGGCACTACTTCGCGAACCCACGCAACCGGTTCTGGCGGGCGATCTCTGCCTCCGGGCTGGTTGGCCGCGAGGTCGGGCCGGAAGACGACGCGGCCCTTCTGGACCTGGGGATCGGATTCACCGACGTGGTGAAAAGGGCGACGCCTCAAGCATCCGGGTTGACCGCAGCCGACTACAGGAAGGATGCGCCGCTGCTGCGCGAGAAGTTGCTCGAATGCCGGCCGGCCATCGCCTGTTTTCACGGCGCGACGGGATACCGCGCCTACCTGCGGTATGCCGAAAATACAAAAGACGCGGGGAGGATTGCGTTGGGTCGCCAATCTCACACCATCGGCGACAGCCGGGTTTTCGTTTTGCCCAACCCCAGCCCGGCGAACGCGCGCTATTCATTGCAGGATCTCACGTCCTGGTACGATGAGCTGGGCCGCCTGCGGGAGGAATTGAAGGGTGGTGAGTAATGCGGGGACGCTGCGCACGTTCATCGCGCTTCCATTGCCGGCCGAATGGATCGCGTTGCTTGAGGAAGTCATCGACGAACTGGAGTCGGCGGCTTCCGGGGGCGTGCGTTGGGTACGGCCCTCCGGCATCCATTTGACGCTGAAGTTCCTGGGTTCCACCGACGCTGCTTTGGCGCCACGGATTATGGATGGGCTGCTGGAGGGCATGGACGGCGCGCTCGCCCCGGCGCTTTCGCTATCGGGGTTGGGAACTTTCCCTAACCGCAACAACCCTCGGGTGATCTGGGCCGGAGTCTCCGGCGACATGGAGACCCTTGCAGATTTGCAGCAGCGCGTGGAAACCGTGGCAATCGGCCTGGGCTGGGCCGCCGAACGGAGGCCCTTCCGTCCACACCTGACCATTGGCCGCGTGAGGGACCGCATACCCACGCCGGTCCGGCGTCGGTTGGTGGCGGCGATCTCCGACTGCGCGGTGCCCAGGCTTACATCCTGGCGGCCCGACGCGGTGCGCCTGTACCAGAGCGAACTGACTCCACGGGGAGCGATTTACTCCAACCTCGGCGAGGTCGAAATCTGATGAAAACCACGTTGACCAGGGTTATCAAGCCAACCGCGCCGTACGACTTTTATCTGACGGCGGGACAGCCCAACTACTCGCGGGACCAGGAATTCAAGACCGAGGATTATATCGATGGTTCTTACCTACGGCTGCTGGACCTGGGAGAAAGAGTCGCGCTGGCATCGGTGAGTTCCCAGGGCACGGCGGACGATCCGGAGTTGGCAGTCACACTGAACGGCGAAGACCTTACCGACGACGACGCGGACCGGGCAACGAAACAGATTTCGTGGCTACTGGGATGCGATCAGGACTTGAAGCCGTTCTATGACTCGGTTGGGGACGATCCGGTGCTGTCGGAGGTGGTGCAGCAGTTTTACGGGTATCACAATACTCGGACTGCATCCGTGTTCGAGGCACTGGTGCAAGCGGTAATGGGACAGCAGATCGCGACGGCAGTGGCCCGCATCGTGCGGAACCTGCTGATCGAGCGCTACGGGGTTCGGGGTATGGTCGATGACCGGGAGTGGTACGCCTTTCCGAGGGCGGAAACATTGGCGAAGGCCGAGGTATCGGATCTCAGGCAACTCAAATTGAGCGTTCGTAAATCAGAGTACATCCAGGGCATCGCCAGAGCGGCGCTGGAGTCGCAGGACGGGTTTGAGGGGATGCACGACCTGCCGGACGACGAAGTTGTGAAGGGAATGATTGCGCTGCGCGGCGTGGGCCAATGGACGGCCCAATGGGTGCTGGTGCGCGCGCTGGCCCGACCCGACGGATTCCCGATCGGAGACCTGGCGTTGCGACGAACGGTGGCCGGCCTCTACTTCGACGGGGCGGAGATCACCGACGACGAGTTGCTGGAGTTTTCTCAGCGCTGGTCGCCGTGGCGTTCCTACGCTACGGCTTACCTGTTTGCGGCGCTGCGGGCAGGGAAAGTTGCGGGTTCGTGACGCAACTGTTCAGCGTTGGCGAGGATCCTTGTCATACGGGCGTCATTCCTGCGAAAGCAGGAATCCAGGCAGACTGGGCATCAGCAAACGTGTGTAGGCAAGGATATCCTGGATACTGGCTTTCGCCGGCATGACGGTGTTTATCAACACCCTCCTAGCGGAGCATCCGCATCAGCCCCTTGGGGTTGTTGGAAAACTGGCGCATCAGCCGCTGCGTCTGCTTGAACTGGTTGAGGACGCGATTGACGTCGGACGGGTTAGTACCACTGCCGAGGGCGATGCGACGGCGGCGGCTGCCCTTGATGATTTCGGGGTTGGCCCGCTCCTGAAGGGTCATGGAGCGGATGATGGCCTCGGTCTTGCGCAGTTCCCCCTCATCCAGCTGGCCCTGCATCTTTTTGGTTTGACGCCCGAGGCCGGGCATCATTTCCAGTACGGATGAGAGGCCGCCCATCTTCTTGACGCCCTGAATCTGGTCCAGAAAGTCGTCAAGGGTGAAACTGGCGGTGCGCATTTTGCGTTCCAGTTCGCGGGCTTTTTCCTCATCGACGGCCTCCTGGGCGCGTTCGATGAGCGTCATAACGTCGCCCATGGCCAGGATGCGGGAAGCCATGCGGTCGGGATGAAACTGCTCCAGCGCGTCGCTGCGTTCGCCGGTGCCAATAAATTTAATGGGCACGCCGGTGACGCGGGTGATAGAGAGGGCCGCGCCGCCTCGGGCGTCGCCATCCATCTTGGACATGATCAGGCCATCGAGACCCACGCGCTGGTGGAATTCCTGGGCAGCATTGACGGCGTCTTGGCCGGTCATGGCGTCCACCACCAGGATGGTCTGGTGGGGCGAAACCGTCTTCTTCACGTCCTCCAGTTCCAACATGAGGTCGTCGTCGATGTGCAGGCGTCCGCCCGTGTCCACGATGGCCCAGGTGAGGGCCAGATCGGTAGCGCGCTTGACGCCGGCGGCGGCAACTTTGGCCGGCGTCGAGGATTTGGGATCTTCGGAGTAAACCGGGATGTCCAGTTGCTTGCCCAGGGTCTCCAACTGGGAGATGGCTGCCGGCCGCCGGAGGTCGGCGGCGATCAGCATGGGGCTGTGGCTCTGGCGCTTCATGTTCAGCGCGAGCTTGGCGGCGGTGGTGGTTTTGCCGGAACCCTGCAAGCCCACCAGCATCAGCACGGAGGGCAACCGGCTGGACGGGGTGAGCCGGTGGTCGCCGGCGGACAGAACCTCGGTCAGTTCCTCGTGAACGATCTTGACGACCTGCTGGCCAGGGGACAGGCTCTCCATGACCGAACCCTCAAGGGAACGCTCTTTCACTCTCGCCACGAAATCACGAGCGACGCGGAAATTGACGTCGGCTTCCAGCAGTGAACGACGCACCTGGCTCAGGGCGTCGTCAATATCCTTTTCGCTCAGGCGGCCCCGGCCCTGGAGGCGGTTGAAGATTCCGGTGAGGCGGTCGGTAAGGTTGTCAAACATGATGGATACCTATTCCCAGCGGAAGGTGCGGTTGGCGATGATGAAGGCTATCACAAACCAGACGGCCATTCCCAGAAAGTTCGGCCATTGCACGATTATCGAATCTCCCTGCACCGTCATGCCGCGGATGGCTTCTACAAGGAAGGTCAACGGCAGGTAGTCGGTTGCGGTTTGCAGTATGCCGGGCAAAACATCGCGGGAGAAGAATACGCCGGACAGGAACATCATGGGCAGCGAGACGATGTTGGCCAGAGGAGCGGCCTGCTGCTCGGTGCGCGCCCATCCTGAAACGGCGAAGCCGAGCGCGAGGAAAACCGCGCCACCCAATCCGGCCGCCAGCAGCACCGCAAAGAAGTTGCCGGCGAATTCGGCGCCGAATACGAACACGGCCACGCCGGCCAGGATCAGGGTCTGCACGATGACGACGATCAGCCGGGTAATCACCTGGGCGGTAAGAAGGGTAGCCGGGTTTAACGGCGTCGCCAGCAGGCGGCGCAGCACACCCTCCCGTTTCATGGTTACGAAACTGAAGGCCACGCTGAAAAGTCCCAGTTGCATTATCGCCATGCCAATGACGCCAGGCATCAGGAAGTCGATGTAGCCGAGATCACGGGCGGCCACCGCTTCGCTCTCCAGGGTTACGATTCGGTCCACACCGCTGAGCGCGAAGTTCATTTCGTCAATGCCGGAGCGGAGTATCCCCAGCCCGACCTCCGACTCGGCCTGTCGTCCCGCGTGGTACAAAGCCCGCACCGTTATCGGTTCCCAGACGGCGCCCTGGGGCGTGATGGCGGGGCCGAAATTCTCCGGCAGGATGATAATCAGGTCCCGCTGACCATCGGCCAACGCCGCCCGCTCTTCCGCTTCCCCTCCGATGTTGACCCGAAGAGCCTGAACATTCCCGGCTTCGTCGATAAACTGGGCCGACGCTTCGTTCTGCGCCAGATCGACGATGCCCAAATCCACCTTGCCTAATTCGCCGAAATTGAGCAGGCCGAATATGACCATGATCACCAACGGGAGGAAGAAGGTCCAGAACAGGGCCGCGCGGTCTCGCGCCCACATCCTGATGGACATCCAGGTCAGGTAAATGGCGGGACGGGTGGCCAATTCAGAACTCCCGCAATGAACGACCGGTCAAGTCCAGGAAAACATCCTCAAGGGTCGCGGCGCGCACTTCGTGGTCGCGGTGGAATCCCCGGCCGATCAGCTCTTCAATCAGCGTATCCGGCGTATCGAGAGTGATGATTTTGCCGGCGTCCATGACCGCCACCCGGTCGCAAAGCTCTTCGGCCTCCTCCATGTAGTGGGTGGTCAAAACTATGGTGCGACCCTCTTCCTTCCAGCCGGCGATGGTTTCCCACATCAAATGCCGGGCCTGTGGGTCCAATCCGGTGGTCGGCTCGTCCAGAAATATCACCGCCGGATCGTTGACCAGCGCGGCGGCGATGGCGAACCGCTGCTTCTGCCCGCCGGACAGCGTGCGAAACGAGGAGGAGCGGCGCTCCCATAAGTCAACGGTATTGAGCAGCGGTTCCGGGTCAACCTTCATCCGGTAGATGCTGCCCAGCATTTTCAGGATTTCCTGCAACTGCAAGTGCTCGAAAAACGCGCTGCTCTGTAGCTGGACACCGATTAGATGCTTGACCGCCTTCGGGTCCTTCCCAACGTCAATACCCGCGACGCTGGCTTGTCCGCTATCGGCGGTGCGCATCCCCTCGATGATTTCAACCGTCGTGGTTTTACCCGACCCGTTCGGCCCCAGCAGGGCGAAAACCTCGCCCTTATGCACCTGAAAGGAAACGCCGTCCACGGCCTGCACATCGCCGTAACGCTTCCTCAAATCATCTACCACGATGATGGGATCGCTCGCGCTGTCCGCTTTCTGATTGCTGGCGATGTGCATCGGTTTTCGTCCAGTGGAAATTATACCACCGGCCGGTCGAGTCCCACCGATGCTGTAACGGTAGCGTTAGGTTTAGGCGGTCCATTTTCATGTATGCACAGGATTTCCAGGATTGTGGATGTGAGGGATTCCTGGATTCCCGCTTTCGCGGGAATGACAGTGAGGCTGGAGGGGGAATGACGGTGATGATCCGAATGATCTGTGTCATGGTCAGTTAATCGGACCGGGCAGATGGCCGGGTGGTACAATCGGCGATGCCATGATCCCGCTGAAACTTGCCGTCAGGAATTTCCTCTGCTACCGGGACGACGTGCCGCCCTTGGATCTGAAGGGCATACACGTAGCGTGCCTGTGCGGACCCAACGGGCACGGAAAATCAGCGCTATTGGACGCTATGACCTGGTGTCTGTGGGGACAGGCGCGAACCGGCAGCAGAAACCACAACTCCTTGATCGCCTATGGGGAAACCGAGTGCCGGGTCGAACTCGACTTCCTGGCGAAGGGCCAGCAATACCGGGCCATTCGCCGCCGGCGCAGCGCCGGGCAAGGGCGCACCGAGCTGGACCTGTTCGTGCTGGACGATGCCGAACAGCCGCGAACGATTACCGGAAACACGGTGAATGCGACCGGCGCCCGCATCCGTAACCTGCTGGGCATGGACTACGACACCTTCGTGAACTCCGCCTTTCTGTTGCAGGGCCGTTCGGATGAATTTACCCGCAAAACCCCCTCGGAGCGCAAGGACGTGCTGTCGTCGATCCTTGGCCTGGACTTATACGAAATCTTGCAGGCGTCCGCCCGCAGCAAACGTTCCGAGTGGCAGGACAACGTCACCCGCACCGAGGGAGCCTTGATTCAGACGAGGTCGGCGTTGGACTCGGTGGCCGACCCCACAGAGGACCTGGCCGCTATTGGGCGACGCCTGGATGGGCTGGCCATCCAGATTAACGCCGCTGCTGCTGAAGCGCTGGAGCGACAGGTAGGCGTTGAAGAGCTCCGCCGCAAGCAGGCGGAACTGGAGGTGGCAGGACAGCGCATCGAAACGCTGCGAGGCGATATAGCACGGTTGGAGTCCGCTACAACCGCCATCGGGCAACGGATTGACCAAGCCAGAACGCTGGCCCAACGCGCCGACGAAATCGACGCCGGGGCGAGACAGTCGGCGACAGCACGGTACGAACTGGAGCGGCTGGAGTCGGTCCGCCGGGAGTATGACCGTCTCCACGACCGCCGCAACGAGCTGCAAGTGGCGATTGGACGGGAACGGGCGGCGCTGTCTGCGGAATCCGCAGAACTAGAGCGGAGAATTCGAGAGGAACTGGAGCCATGGGCCGGACGGGCCGAGTCCATCGCCGACCGTTTGGCAGCGCTGGCGGACGTGGAGCGGGGGTTGATTGCCGAGCAAGAAGCTATCGAAGGTCAAAACGCCGGAGCTGCCGAACTTCAAGGCAGCATTGCCGTGGCGCAAGGGGATCTGGAGCGATGCGTTACCGAGGGCAAGGAACTACGTGCCCGGCAGGTTGACATGCAATCGGCAGGGGCAGTGTGTCCTCTGTGCAGAACCCCACTGACCGAAGACGCCTGCGGCAATATCTCGGATTGGTACGAGTCGGAGATTGCGGCCAAGCTGGTACAGCACGGCAAAATCAACGAAAGGCTTAGCGGATTAACGCAACGGCTGGCGGAATTAACCGGGGATACCGACCGACGGCGCAAAGCGTGGGCGCAAAGGCAAAGGCAAACACAGCAGGAACGGGGTCGGCTGGACCAGGAGCGGCAGCAGAGCGACGAAGCTACGGAACAGTTGGCCGCGCTACGCCCACATCTAGGTGGGCTGCAAGCGGCGCTGGCGGCCGAGGATTTCGCAGTAGCCGAACGGGCGACGCTGGGGGAAATTGACGATTCCATTGCTGCCCTCGCTTACGATGAAGCAAGTCGAGAGGCGGCATATCGGCTAACGCAATCGCTGCTGCATTGGGAAGGAGAGCGGCGGGATTTGGAAGCGGCACTGTCCCGGCTGTCCGACGATGAAACCGAAGCGCGGCAGAATCAGGAACTGCTGGAACGACAGCGGACAGAATTGGCCGATGGCGAAGCGGGATTGACGGCAGACTTAGAGGCGGTCGCCGAACTGCCGGAACGGGAACGAGCCGCTGCCGCCGCGGACGCCCGGCTGGCGGGATTGTCGGGAGAACGCGACGAATTGCTGGCCAGCCAGGGGCGGCTGCTGGGCGACGCTGAACGGCGGCGGGCGTACCAGGGAGAGATCACACGGCTGGAAAACAGCCATAACAACGCGCAGGCCGAGCAAGGTATCTACTCAGAGTTGTTTGGGGCGTTCGGCAGGAGCGGCGTGCCGGCGATGCTGATCGACGCCGCCGTGCCTCATCTCGAGAACGAGGCCAATCATCTATTGGGCCGCATGACCGACAACCGCATGGCGATCCGGCTGGAAACCCAGCGGGTGAACCAGGGCGGCAACACGACGGAGACGCTGGACATTCTGATCAGCGACGAGTTGGGGTCGCGCAACTACGAGCTGTTCAGCGGCGGGGAGGCTTTCAGAATTAACCTGGCGCTGCGGATTGCGCTGTCCAAGGTGCTGTCGCAACGGCTCGGGGCACCGCTGCCCACACTGTTCATCGACGAGGGTTTCGGCACTCAGGACTCCGCCGGGCGTGAAAGGATCGTTGACGCCATCGCATCGATCCAGGACGAGTTCGAGAAGATAATCGTGATCACCCACCTGGACGACTTAAAAGATCTGTTCCCCGCCCGCATCGAGGTGCTGAAAACCGAAGCCGGCTCTCAATTCTGGCTGAGCTAGAACGTGTTGGCGAAGTCCGTCAATCCCGCACCCCTACCCGTCATTCCCGCTTTCGCGGGAATCCAGTGAAGGAGAGAACATCATGCTTACCGACGCGGAACGGGATTTCCTGACCCGCAATCACAACGGGGCGCTTACCACGTTCCGCCGTAATGGAGCGGCTCAGATGAGCATCGTCACCTGCGGCATATATGACGACGGGATCGCGTTCACCACCACCGAAGACCGGGCGAAGTTGCGGAACCTGCGGCGGGATCCGCGCTGCACCATCCTGGTGGGCACGGACGACTGGCGCAACTTCGTGGTGCTGGAGGGCGAGGCCAGGCTGGTGGGGGTCGATAACGCCAGCGCCGACGAGTACCGGGAGACGCTGCGGAACGTGTACCGCACTGCGGCGGGTCAGGAACATCCCAACTGGCCGGAGTACGACCAGGCGATGCGAGACAACCGGCGGTATGGCGTGGTTGTTACGCCGAACCACGTTTACGGACGGACGGATGTTGTCTGAATCAGGATTTACCGGATTGGAGGATTTTCAGGATCGGGTTGGCTTCAGCGCAAGTACAACAATCCTGGAAATCGAATAATCCTGGAAATCCTGATTCTGACATTAGCCTGACGTCAGATGATGCCTTCTGCCAGGCGCAGGGCGTCGACGTCGAAGGGGATTTCGTCGTAGTCGCCGTTCAGAGCGGCCAGGACGCGCTCGCCGGATAGCGGTAGCTGCTTGACGCGCACGCCCACGGCGTCGTACACGGCGTTGGCGATGGCAGCGGGCGGCCCGAATCCCGGCGGCTCGGCGACCGCGCGTGCGCCAAACGGCCCATCCTCGGCCGGAACCCGAATCAGCACGTCCTCGATTTCCGGCAGGTCGATGGCCAGCGGCATCAGGTAGGACGCCAAGGACGGATTGCGAACCGCCCCGGTGTCGGGATCAAACTGCTGGTCCTCGGTCAGGGCGCGTCCGATGCCCTGCACCACGCCTCCATCCAGTTGGCCCTCCACCGCCATGGGGTTGATAGCCACACCGACGTCCTGGGCCTGGACGTAGCGGAGCAGTTTGATCTGCCCGGTATCTCGATCAACCTTGACCTCGGCGGCCTGGGCGGCAAACACCGGCGTGTAGGGCATACTGGACAGTGCGGCGGTACCGATGATCGGCCCGCCCCTGGAGGTGATGCTGGCGGCGGCCAGCTGAGCGAAGGTCAAACCCTGGGGCTCGTTGTCCATCACGTACACGCGGCCATCCTCGCAGCCGAGCGCGTCCTCGGGCACTCCCAGACGTTCGGCGGCGAGAGCCATCAGTTTTTGCACGGTGTCCTCGGCGGCGCGCTGCACCGCGGTGCCCTGGCTGTACACGACGCGGCTGCCGCCGGACTGGCCGGTATAGGGGGCCATGTCGGTATCCCGCTTGGCGACGATGACGCTGTTCATGGGGATGCCCAACGCCTCGGCGGCGATGGCGGCCAGCGACGTGTCGCTGCCGGAAATGTCGGTCGATCCGGTCAACAGGCTCACCGTGCCGTCGTCGTTGATGCTGATGGCGGCGGTGGACGGCCCGCTGCCGCTGCGCCACTCGCACAGGGCGAGGCCGAGGCCGTGCCCGTCCTCGAGTTGGCGCGGCCATTCCATCTTTTCCTTGATGGCTTCCAGTGTTTCGATCAAGCCGTTGGATGGGACGACGGCGCCGCTCACGGACACATCGCCTTCGCGCAGGGCATTGTGCAGGCGCAGGTCGTAGGGGTCCATGCCGATTTCGTGGGCGATGCGATCCATGTGGGACTCGACGGCGAAGGTCATGTCGGCGACGCCGGAGGCACGGTAGGAGCCGACATAGATCTTGTTGGTGTACACGCCGTAGGAGCGCAGCCGGAAATTGCGGATGTTGTACGCGCCGATGCCGTGGCCGATACCCGAATTGGGCCCCGCGCCAAGGTAGGCTCCAACATCGAATATGGTGTAAGCCTCGCGCGCGACGATGGTGCCGTCATTCATTACGCCGGAGCGGATGTAGTTGGTGACGGGGAGGCGCGGGCCGTTCAGGGTGAACACTTCCTCGCGCGTGTTGATCAGCTTGACCGGCCGGCCCGTGCGCATGGCCAGTAGCGCGGGGAACGCCTCGCAAGCCAGACGCAGTTTTGCGCCGAAGCCGCCGCCCAACTCCATGGGCACCACCCGGATACGGGATACTGGCATCTCGAGCACGCCGGCCAGGCTGGCGCGGAGCTGGTACGGGCCCTGGGTGGACGCGTACATGACCAACCGCCCGTTGGGCTCTACGTCGGCAACGCAGGCCATGGGTTCAAGGAAGCCCTGGTTGATCCCCTGGGAGCGGTACACGTCCTCGACGATGAAATCGGCATCGCGGAATGCCTGTTCAACGTCGCCGCGGTCGGCGTCCAGCAGCGTGCTGACGTTATGGCCCAGCGTGAACCCGTAGCCTTCGTAGTTTTCCAGGTCCGGATGGACGGAGGCTGCGCCCTCAACCATGGCGGCGAGCGGGTTGACCACCGAGGGAATGTCCTCGTATTCGACCTTGATCAGCTCGACGGCTTCCTGAGCGGTGGCTTCATCATCAGCGGCGACGGCGGCGATGGGCTCGCCCACGTAATTCACCACCTCGCGGGGCATCACATAGCGATCGCGGAGGGCGCCGGAGCCATAACGGATATCCGGGAAATCGGTGCCGGTTATGACGGCGCGAACTCCCGGCAAGGCCTCTGCCTCGCTGGTATCCATGCTGACGATGCGGGCGTGGTTGCGGGCGCTGGGGAGAAGCTTGCACGCCAGCATGCCGGGAAGGTACACGTCGGAGGCGTAGGTCGCGCGACCGGTCACCTTGTCGTGGGCGTCCACGCGGGGATGGTTCTGTTCCAGGACTTTGAACTGGGTTGCGGTAGTCATCGGTTGCCTCCGTGTAGGTTCACCCTCACCCTAGTCCTCTCCCATCAAGGGAGAGGGGACATTATCATCTATGGTACTCAGGCGGATGCTCGGATTTCGGACGCGGCGGCCATGATCGCCTCGATCACGCGGTTATACCCCGTGCAGCGGCAGAGGTTCCCGCCGATGGCGAAGCGAACATCCTCTTCAGTTGGATCGGGATTCGCTTGCAGAAAGCCAGTGGCGGACATGATGAGGCCGGGGATGCAGAAGCCGCATTGCAGGCCGCCGTGATCAACGAAAGCTTTTTGCACCGGACTCAATCCATCCACGTCAGCCAAGCCCTCGATGGTGGTTATCTCAGCATCGTGGGCGCTGTGGGCCAGCACGAGGCAGGACGTAATGGGCTTGCCATCCATCAGGACGGTGCATGCGCCGCAGTCGCCTTCATCACAGCCCTTCTTGGATCCGGTGAGCCTGGCTTCGTCGCGCAGGCAGTCGAGCAGGGAGTAGAACGGCTCCACCAGCAGCAGGCGGTTTTCGCCATTTATGTTGAGCGTCAATGGTTGTTTCATCGTGGGACCTCGGGGTGCATCCTTCGACAGGCTCAGGATGAGCGGAACGGGGATAGTGCGTAGGATGGGCGGGGGTGGTAGTGGGTTACCAAGTGGGATGAGCGTGGATTCCGGCTTTCGCCGGAATGACGGGGTAGTTACCAGGCGGTTTGAACGGCCAGGCGGCGGATGTCATCGAAGGTCGGGGGATTGCCGGCGGTAGCAACGGCGTGGCTGAGCGTGCGCTCGGTCAGCACACGCACCATTTCTCGGCGATAGTCGGCGCCGCTGCGCACATCGGCGATTGGATTGCAGGATTGGGCGGCCAGGCGGCCGGCCTCGGCGAGGTTGGCGGCATCCGGGATTTGGCCCACCAGACGCCCCTCGGCGCCGTAGGCTCGCATGGGCGTCGGCGCGACGGCGCCCAGGGCAATCCGCGCGGAGGCGCAGGTTCCGTCGGCGTTCAGGCTGACCACGGAAGCGACGCCAACCGCCGAAATGTCCATCGCGCCGCGGGGGCTGTGCTTGATGTACAACCCGCCGGTGTTCTCAGCCGGAGGTGGCAGCCGGATTTCGGTCAGAATCTCGCCGGCTTCCAGCGCGGTGCGGCCCGGCCCAACGAACACCTCGTCCAGGGGCAGCCAACGCTCGCCTCCCGTACCGACGATGCGGCATTGGGCGTTGTACGCCAGCAGGGCCGGCAGGGTATCGCCGGCAGGGGAGGCGTTGCACACGTTGCCGGCGACCGTGGCGAGGTTGCGGACCTGCACGCCGGCGAATGCGGTCGCGCCGGCAGTCAACGCCGGGTAGCGACTGCGCACGTCGTCGTTCTGCTCAATGTCCTGTACGGTCGCCATCGCGCCGATGGACAGGCCGTCATCCGGGTTCCAGGAGATGTAATCGAGGCCGGGGACGTGCTGCATGCACACCACGGAATCGGGTCGCCACACGCCGGTGCGCCAGCGAACCAGGAAGTCGGTGCTGCCGGCGACGAGGCGGGTATTGTCTCCGCCGTCGGCCAGCATCCGGAGCGCCTCATCCAGGGAGCGCGGCTCCAGGTAATCAAAACGAGCCATTAAGCCCTCCAACTCCGGCGCGGTAGTTGCTGGGGAAAGGGAGTCAGCGGAACATTCTCGGTTGCGCCGGAACGGTTGGATTATAGGGTTGGGCGGCAAACGCGGTCAACGCCGTCGTGCCGCACGGAGGGACCAGGTAATCCATGCCAGATTCAGGCACAGCATGGCAAATACGGCTCCATCAATCCATTGCAATGAGGTGAGCGGCAAAACGCCAGTGAACGGATACAGGGAGAACGCCCATCTCAGATAAAACACCGCCAATGCGCCGGCGGTCACCAACGCGGATCGGAACGATAGGAGTGTCCCAAATGCACCCAACACTGCCAAAACCGGGGTCAAAATGGCCACAACCAAATTCGGTGAGAAGGCATCATCCGCCCGGATCAAAAAGAAGATTCCCAATATCCCCACATAAATCACGGGCAATGCCAGCAACCCCAACAGCAAGGCAACGATGATTCTTGCCGGGGTTACCCGAAAGGCCCTGGGTAGTATGTTCTGCATACGAGTATCCAAAGCTTCCATTCGCTCGCCTCGACGGATATATCGCATCCTCCATCGGTCAAACCAAGGGTGAGTTTCAATGATAAGGGCGGGTTTGAAACCCGCCCCTACTTTGGTTCATTTTTTGTACGCGCTACCTGCCGTTGCCGTAGGGCTGAATCAGTACGCGTAGGGTTCCGTCGTTCTCCTTCCTTTGGGTAAGGAGCTTGTGGCCGGCCTGCTCGGTCCAGTAGATGACGTCGTAGATGTTGAGGGCATCGTGCAGGATGGCCTCGATGAACGACGTGCGGTCGTACTCCATCTGGCGGCTCAGGGCGGCGATGACGCCGGCGCAGTTCTTGCCGCGCCCGTCGATTATCGTCCATCCGCTGCCGTTCTGGTGGCCGTGGCCGTTGCTATTTCCATTGTGCGCAACGCCGACGGGAGCGCGCACGTCGATCTGGCCGCTTTTGCGCAGGTCGAGTTGCTCCTTGAAGTAGGCGACGGCCTCCCACGCCACGGCGCGATCGCGTTCGCCACTGGAACACACTGCGCCGCGCACGCCCACGATGTCCGGGTTGATGCGCGCCAGCTCGTCCAGGTTTTCCAGCTTCAGGTGGCCGCTCAGCGCAGTGCTGAGTCCGGCCGCCTTGGCCTCCATAACCATGTCGCGGAGCACGGGTTCGGGCATGAAGTCGAACAGGTTGCGCCCGTCCTTGGTGAGAGTATCTATCAGGAAGCCGTCGCACTCGCCGTCTTTGGCGAGTTGCACCATCAGGTGAGGGTCAAGGCCACCCTCAAAGAGGAAGTTGTCGGCGAACAGGGAGCCGATGAGCTTGGTTTCGGCGTTGCCGATGGCAGCGCGCGACTCGCGGAGGACTTCGACGGCGGTTTCGTAGTCGGCAACCTGGAAACCGACCTTGACGGAGGTAGCGTCCATCATCGTTGCAGCGTGGACGGCCATGGCGACGGTGCCCGGCTGGTTGGGAACCACGCCGAGAGTAACGCTCACGTGCTTGTGAGGCGGGATGATCTCCCGCACTTCCCTGACCAGACTGGGGTGGGCGGAACCCACCAGCGCTTCTTGCAGGTTTTTCAGATCTATGATGTCGGCGCCGCCGCGGTCGGCTTCCAGCGCTTCGGCCTTGTTTTGAGCGCTGACCAACAGCATCATGCCAGACCCTTCGAGGTCCAAGTGGCGGCCGGGCTCGCGGTTGCCGTTGAGCCAGGGGGCGTGGGGGCGACCATGGATGACCTCGCGTTGCGGTTCACGAGAGGCAGTCGGGCGGGGAATCAGAGGCTCCAGTTCCCGCCAGAGCGCGCCTTTTTGCTCGTCGGTGAGGTCGGTCAAGGGGGCGCGGACGCTGCCGCCGGCCATGCCCATCATCTCGCCCCAGGCCTTGCACATGGACACGGGCAAGGCACCGCCGGTTTTCTTCATGGTGCCGCCCCACCATTTGTCGGACAATGCCTTGATGTCCTTGAGGTGGCGGTTGTAGAAGTCCACGTCGAGGTCGCCGGCGGTGGCACGGTCGATGAACTGCGTGTAGTAGTTGTGCAGCGGGGTGTCGAAACGCCAGTCGGAGGTGTTGGCGAACATCACCTGCTGGTGGAATCCCAATTCCCTGGCCTTGTGGAAGATCCACTCATCGGGCGTGCTGATGATGGCATCCCTGCCGACCAGCAGGTGCGTCTCAATGGAAATCTGCTGGTTGAAGCTGGCTTCCTTGACGCCGACTACGTTGGGGATGGCGCAGAGGCGCTTGAGTCCCTGGGGGCTGATGGTGATGCCGAATTGCGGGGAGTTGTAGAACATCATCGCCAGGTCGGTGCTGTCGGCGACCTGCGCCACGAAATCCACGACCTGGTCCTCGGTCTTGGTGACCATGTAGGACGGGGCGATGATGAGCAGGTCGAACCCACGATCCTGGGCGTGCTCGGCCAACGCGATGCTTTCCCTGAGAGACGTATCGGTTACGTGGGCGCCGATGAGCCAGCGGCCGGCGGCTTCGTCGGCCACCGTATCCATGACGATGCGACGTTCCGCCTCGGTGAGGCTCCAGAACTCACCCATGTTCCAGGTGCAGCCGCCGCCGCGAACGCCGAGGCTCTGGACGTGCCGGATGTTGCTGCGGAGTCCTTCGGTATCGACCCGGTTATCGGGGGTAAAGGGCGTGACGAGTGTCGTCCACTGCCCTTTCAGAGTTTGCCAAGCCCATTCCTGAGCCTCGTGCTTGCGGTAACCGGCCATCTTAGTCAGCCTCCAAAAGCAGTTGTTCTATGGATACCAACGCGGGATCATGCCGACAACATGACCCGATTGGTCAAGGACAGTGTAAGCGGGCGGGCGGGCGGTAGTCAATGACGGGCGACCGGCTGGCAGTCGGGGCAGTACCAGGTGCTGCGGTTGCGCACGCGGAGTAATTGCACCTCCGTGCCGCACCTGGGGCAGGGCTGATTGGGCCCGCGTGGGATGGTCCACGGAGACAGCGCCACAGGAGGGTCCGGCCACTCGGCATCGCGGGCGGCGGCGTAAGCCTCGGTGGAACGGGTCAGAGCGGTTACGATGGCACTGTGGAGGCGAGAGGTTTCGGCCTCGGACAGGGTATTGCCGGAGCGTTCGGGATGGATGCCAGCGAGAAACAAGGACTCGTCAACGTAAAGATTGCCCAGGCCGGCGACGACGGACTGCTCCAGCAGCAGGGCTTTCAAGGGGGCTTTACGCCCCGCAAGCGCGTCCGCCAGTACATCATCGGTAAAAGATGGCTCCAGCGGCTCCGGCCCCATTTGGGACATGGCGTCGGCAGGGTCGGACAGCAGCCAGAGATGGCCGAACTTGCGTGGGTCGATGAACCGCATCTCCCGCCCGTCGTCCAACGGGAAGGTATGGCGCACCATGGGCGGCGGTTCGCTGTCGCCGTCGTGGATGCGAAGCCGGCCCGTCATGCCCAGATGGAGCACAAGGTACTGGTCATCGTCCAACGGAGCGATGAGGTACTTGCCCCGTCTTCGCAGATCAGTTACGCGGCGGCCGGCAACGCCCTCGATAAACTCGCCCACCGACGGCTCGCGGATGGTGTTGGCCCAGGTGATTTCCGGCGCGCCTAGCCGGCGCCCTACCAGGCCCGAGCGGATCAGGTACTGGCGGGTGTTTTCGACTTCCGGAAGTTCCGGCATATCCGCTATTCCGCAGCAACGCGGAGAACGCCCAGCGTGACCTCCATCCCCTCCACTTTTGCAGTTTCCGATTTGGCATCTTCGGCGGGAGGTTCGGGCAACAGGGCTTCGCTGAGGGTTTCCTGCATGATGTAGTCTCGATGGCCGGTCATCACGCGCGCCACGTCGTCGGGCCCCTGATAGTAGGTCACGATACGGTCGGTGATTTCAAAGCGGGCGCCCTTCCTGAGGTTCTGGATGCGGTGGGCCAGTTCGCGGGCCAGGCCCTCGTCAGCCAGTTCCGGCGTAATGTTGGCATCGACGGCAACCATGTAGCCGGCCTCCATGGCGGCGGAGTAGCCGTTGACGGACACAACCGAATCGCCATCGTCGCCGGCCGCCGATTGGGCCTGAGCGTAGAGATCTTGTTCAATCCCGTCGGCTTGCAATTTCTTGATGTTCAACTCCTCAAGAATCTGCTCGCTCACCCAGTCCAGGTGTTTCGCCTCGTCGGGAGTTCGGGTACGCACCACCACGGACGCAAGGGGCTGCCGCACCTTGAGGCCGGCCTTGCTGCGGGCGGCGCGGCCCATGCTGGATACTCGGATGGCCAGGCGCGTGGCGTCCATGATGGCGTCGTCGATCAATGACGTATCGGCTACCGGGTAGTCGGCCAGGTGCACGCTGTCCGGCGCATCGGGGTTAAAGCGCAGTTCCAAGTTGCGGTACATCTGCTCGGACACAAAGGGGGCCAGCGGAGCCATCAGCCGCGCCACGGTCGTGAGGCAGCGGTACAGGGTGGCGTAGGCGCCCAGCTTGTCGGCGTCGGCTTCGCTCTTCCAGAACCGGCGGCGGGAACGGCGGACGTACCAGTTGGAGAGCACGTCGATGAACTCGGCGATGCGTCGGCCGGCGTCGGTCGGGTTGTAGTTGTCCAGATGACCATCGACCACCTGCACCAGTTGGTTAAGCTCGGCGAGTACCCAGCGGTCCAGCTCGGCCTCGGGTCGCCAGTCCGCGGGAACCTGAGATGGTTCAAACTCATCGATGTTGGCGTAGTTGGTGAAGAAGGAATAGACGTTCCACAGGGTCAGCAGCACCTGGCGCAGGGTCTGCTGCACCAGCCGGTCGGAGAACCGGCGAGGTTCGCCGGGATGGGACGCGGTGAACAGATACCAGCGCAGGGCGTCGGCGCCGTGGGCGTCCAGGATGCTGTCGGGTTCGACGATGTTGCCCAGGCGCTTGCTCATCTTGCGGCCACGACCATCCAGGATGAGACCCAAGCAGATGACGTTGCGGTAGGCGATGTCGTCCTGCATCAGCGTTGACAGCGCATGCAGGCTGTAGAACCAGCCTCGCGTCTGGTCAACGGCTTCGCAGATGTAGTCGGCAGGGAGGCGTCCGTCGGTTTCGATGTTGCGGTTCTCGAAGGGGTAATGCCACTGGGCGAGGGGCATCATGCCGGAGTCGAACCAGCAGTCCATCACTTCCGGGATGCGCCGAAATACGCCGCCGCAACCGTCCGACGGGCACGGCCAGGTGACATCGTCCACGTAGGGCCGGTGGAGGTCCAGGTCTTCCAGGTTCTTGCCGCAACGCTGCGACAGCTCTTCGACTCCACCGACGCAATCCATCGCGCCACACACCCCGCACTGCCAGATGGGTATTGGCGTACCCCAGTAACGTTCCCGGGAGATGGCCCAGTCCACGTTGTTGCGGAGCCACTCCCCGAAACGACCTTCACGAATGTGCTCCGGGTACCAGTTGATGCGGGAGTTGTTTCCTACGAGCCGGTCCTTCACTGCGGTGGTGCGGATGTACCACGACGTTTTAGCGTAGTAGAGGAGGGGAGTGTCGCAACGCCAGCAGAACGGGTAGGTGTGACGATAGACACCCTGGTGGTACAGCAAGCCCCGGGATTCCAGGTCGGCGAGAATTTCAGGGTCAGCATCCTTGACGAACTTGCCAGCGAAGGGGTAGCTGCCGGTGATGACACCCTGCAAATCGACGGGCTGCACGAAGGCGAGCTCGTGTTCGCGGCCCAATCCCAAGTCCTCGTCGCCAAAGGCAGGGGCAATGTGGACGATTCCGCTGCCGTCGTCCATGCTCACAAAGTCGGCGGAGACAACTCTGGTGGAATATGCCTCAGCATCTTCCAGGGAAGTCTGACCGTCACCGTTCGTCATAAATTGGCGGACGGGAACACCGTACTGGGTGGCGTCGTAAAGCGGGCGATAGGCCAACCCGACCAGGTCGCTGCCCTTCACCTCCCGCGTAACGGTGTAGTCGTTCTGCAGCACGCCCAGGAGCGCGGTGGCCAGCGCCAGCCGGATCGTATCGCCGGCGCTGTTCGCGGTTTCCACGACGGAGTAGTCCGCATCCTCGCTCACCGCCAACGCGGTGTTGCCGGGCAGAGTCCACGGCGTGGTGGTCCAGGCGAGGAAGTACGAGGGGATATCGAGCGCGTCGCCGTGCAGCCATTCCAGAGCTTCGAAGGTTACGAAGGTTGACGGGTCGGGCGTGTTTTCGCGGTACCCCAAGGCAACCTCATGGGACGAGAGGCTGGAGACGCAGCGGGGGCAATGGGGAGCGCCGCGCCGGTCCTGGTAGAGCAGGCCGCGATCCCACAACTCTTTAAGAATCCACCAGCCGGTCTCGATGTAGTCGTTTTCCAGCGTGACGTAGGGGTCGTCCATATCGACCCAGTAGCCGATGCGGTCGGTCATCACCTCCCACTCTTTCACGTACCGGAAGACGCTTTCGCGGCAGCGGCGGTTGAACTCGGCGATGCCGAACTCCTCGATATCCCGCTTGGAGGACAGGCCAAGCTCCTGCTCAATCTGGAGCTCGACGGGCAGGCCGTGGGTATCCCAACCGCCCTTGCGGATTACGCGGCAGCCCTTCATGGTGCGATACCGGGAAATGACGTCCTTAAACACTCGGGCTAGGACGTGGTGAATGCCCGGGCTGCCGTTGGCGGTGGGCGGCCCTTCGTACATCATGAACAAGGGCGCGTCGGGCCGTTCGTCCGAAGAACGACGGAATACGTCCCGCTCCTTCCAGTAGTCCAAGACCTCTGCATCCAAGTCGGGAAAACTGACTCGGCTGGAAACCACGTCAAACTTAGCCGGCATAGCTTAAAACCTCTTCTTCCGCAATTACCGCCAGAAGGCATGAAAG
The DNA here is from genome assembly GCA_965207025.1 of Dehalococcoidia bacterium. Lineage (GTDB taxonomy): Bacteria > Chloroflexota > Dehalococcoidia > Lucifugimonadales > UBA3495 > Bin87. The sequence goes on from OZ242258.1 coordinate 2,147,650, forward strand.
TGGTGCAACGGCCCGTGCCCTTGCCCAACAGGATAAGCCGCGCTGATGGCGGCAGTCACGTATTCCTTGGCCCGCTTCACCGCTGCCGGAGTTTCGAGACCGTGGGCCAAACCCGCGGCTACGGCGGAAGCGAAGGTACATCCGGTGCCGTGGGTGCTGGTGGAAGGGATACGCTCAGCGGTGAATTCCATGAATTCCTTGCCATCGTACAGGATGTCCGTGGGCGGGCCGTCTCGATGCCCACCCTTAATGACAACCGATTTCGCGCCCATGCTTAAGATGGCTTCCGCCGCCCGGCGCACGTCGTCATCGGATTCGATGGACCGGCCGGTCAAGTCCTCAGCTTCGGGAATGTTGGGAGTGACCACCCTGGCCAATGGGATCAGGTCGTCGCAGATGGTGGCGATGGCCTCTTCGCGCAAAAGGCGGTCGCCACTCTTGGCAACCATTACCGGGTCCACCACCAGGTTGGAAATGCCATGGCGGCGAATCGCGTCGGCGACCGTGGCCACGATGTCCGGGGATGACAGCATTCCGGTCTTTACCGCATCGGCGCCAATATCAGTTATAACCGCGTCGATTTGCGCGGCAATCACATCGGTGGGAATTTCGTGGACGGCGGTGACGCCTACGGTGTTCTGCGCGGTGATGGCGGTCAATGCGGAGGTACCGAAGACACCAAAGGCGGAAAAGGTCTTCAGGTCAGCCTGGATGCCGGCGCCCCCTCCCGAATCGGAGCCGGCAATGGTCATCGCAGTGGGCGGTCTGGATAAAGTCATGGGATGCGCCAACGTGCAGTCGCGTTCCGAATATTAGTCGGGTTCGTCGGGGATGCGCCAATCGTCGGATTCGACGGCCTCGTCGGGACCTGTCGGCAGATTCATGGCAACCGCCGCATCACGCAGCAGGCTGATATGTTCTTCGTCAGAGAGGACGCCGACGGGCAGGGCTGGCAGTGTCTCGATGTTCAGGCCGGCCCTGACGCCGAGTTCCAATGACAGGCGCACTACGGACTGGTTATCCGTAGCTTCGGTGATGATGACGAAATCATAGCGACCCAACACGGCGTACTGAGTCAGCACTTTGCTGGACATGGTTTCCACGGACGCGGCCGCCTCGCTGAGGAGGTTTGGATTGTCCTGGGCCATGCGTCGGCCACGTCCGGTGAAATTTGCGAGCATCACGTAGAGAGGCATTTTGGGCACCTACAGGGGAAGTAGAGAGGAGGAACCGAAGGTAGTATAGCATTGGGAATTCATGCCATGACATCAGAAAATGGGGCGTGCTATCATCCCGACGCCGGGTAAACACACAACAGTACGGACGAACCCAAAGGAGGTCTGCAATGGACATCGGCCTGAATATGTCGATTTCTACCAACTCAATAGACGTAGCGGAGATTGCGGCCCAAGCGGAATCTCTGGGATTCGAGTCAATCTGGCTGCCAGAGCATCCAGTGATGCCGGTGAACCCCGCATCGAAGTATCCAGGTTCTCCGGACGGCTCCATACCGGACTACATGAGCGACATGGCAGATCCGTACATCGGGCTGGCGCGGGCTTCCGCGGTTACGAAAACGATCAAGTTGGGCACCGGCATCACCCTGATTCCGGAACGCAATCCGCTGATCCTCGCCGGGGCTATCGCATCGCTGGACCGTTTCTCCGGCGGACGGTTTCTTTTGGGCATTGGGACCGGCTGGCTTCGAGAGGAAACCGAGATAATGGGCGGCGACTTCGATCACCGCTGGACACAGGCACGAGAGTCGATTGAAGTGATGCGCGCGTTGTGGACGCAAGACTCCGCCGAGTACCACGGCCGCTACTACGACTTCCCGCCGGTGCAGTGCAACCCGAAGCCGGCGCAGGAAGGTGGGCCACCGGTGATCCTGGGAGGCAATGCCCGCAACGTCTTCCGGCGCATTGTTAGCTGGGGCGACGGGTGGATGCCTACCGCATCCAGCCCGGAGCAGATCGCGGCCGGCCGGGCAGCCATTGACGAGTTGGCGGAAGCGTCGGGGCGAGACCCGTCGGGCATCGGCATCACCGTGTTCGGTCAACCGCCGGACCGGAACCTGATAGCACAATTTGAGAGCGCGGGCGCCAACCGAGTGATAGTGCGCCTTGGAGACACCACGAGCCGCCAGGCCCTGGATGAGGTTGAACGGATCGCGGAAGCCGTTTTGTGAACGGCGAGCATCCAGATTGGACTGCGAATTCCACCAGAAAAACATCGTTTGGCGCATGATCAATCATTAAATATGTTCAGGAGAAGGCGATTCCTACGGATTCGGAAGAAGGGCGACGTAATACGTCGCCCTTCTAACTTGGTTTATACGCATACCGTTGGCGTAGTATCACGTCTCTTGATATATCGTGCGCCGGCATATTATACATTTGAAGGAATGATGTTAAATTATTGTTAATTCGCAATGGTTATTTTACGATATACGTCAGACACGTAAGTAATCGACGGTTCACATTCATTGTTTGACGTATAGATAGCCATAAATCGTTAACGCAATGTCGCCAGTTTGGTTTGACTGAACCCATTAGTATTGCCTATATTGCCCGAACGTGACGCGGGCGGCGACCCTTCAGGCGCCATTCGATCTTCACGCGCGAATCTACTCAATAACAGTTCGGGAGGACCTGTAATATGTCGTTTAGACGGTTTTTGCGATACCCGATAGCGGTGTTAGCGGTTGCGTTGTTGACTACGGCGGTGATCGTCGGCTGCGGGGGAGCTGCGGAGGAGACGACCGCGCCAGCGGCGCCGGCGCCCGCTCAACAAACGCAGCAACAGGCTGCGCCTGCCTCTCCAACCCAAGCGCCAGCAGAAGTGAGGGCGACCAACACACCCGTACCGCAGGGGGCGACGCTGGCGCCGACGCCGACACAGCGCGCTTCCGTGTTGCAGGCTACGCCGCGGCCGACACTGGCGCCCCAGACCGAGGGAGAACTGGTCACCAACCGGTTGATCGCCGTGCTGGACCCGCCGTCCTTCGAGTCCATGCTGGATTGCGAAGTGACCGGCTCGGGGGTGGTCAATTACCGCATGTCAGCCGAGTTCATGGTTGACGCCGGCCGCTTTGACGGGTCCTATGAGCCGATGCTCTCTACCGAATGGAGCATTTCGCCGGACGGCACTATCTGGAACTTCAAGCTGCGTCAGGGTGTGCGATGGCACGACGACTGGGGCGACTTCACGGCGAAGGACGTGAAGCACTCGGTGGCGTACTATACCAACCCTGAGTGCAGGGCCTCCTACTCGGACTATTTCCGCACCGACCCCGGGGCCGACGTTGAAATAGTCAACGATTACGAGGTCAACCTCCACACGAAGAAACGTCCGGCCGTGGACCTGCTTTACTGGTTCTCCGGATTCCGCGGCATTCCGATCAGCAGCGCCGCTCAATGGAACCAGGCTTGCCCGAACGGCGAGGCCGACTTCGGCACATCTGAAGCCGGCGAAACCCTGGGCTATTGCAAAGCCAGCCGCGACCTGGTGTACGAAAAGTCGGCCCGCACCGGCCCCTATGAATACGTCAGCTTCGAGGAAGGTGTGGGGTGGGAATGGTCCCGCGTGGACTACGACCATTGGCGCGTGAATCCCGATTTTGAAGAAATCGAAATCAAGGACGTCCGTGAGCCGGCAACTCGTTTGGCCATCATGCAAGCCCGCGAAGGCCACATAGCCGCCATCAACAGAGCGCTTTTGCAGGACGCTATCGACGACGGCCTGGAAGTGTTTGACAGCTCAGTTACGGCTCAAACCGCTTTCGCCATCTTCGGCGGGATGTACTTCGCCACGGGAGCGAAGGGGGTTGACGCCACAGCCTCTGCCGAACAGCAGGCCACAGACCGGGACGCCTACAACATCGTGGCGGCCCGGGACGAAATGATGCCCTGGAACGAGCCTGGCGAAACCGGCAAAATGGTGCGCATGGCCATGAACAAGGCTTTGGACCGCGACCAGATCAACGACGCGATATTCAAGGGCGCCGGTGGGCGTCAGTGGGTCGCCACGCTGGTTCCCGACTTCCCCGGCGGTTACAACTCGGACTGGGAAGCCCGGTGGGACGAACTTTACGGGTACGACCCGGAGGCTGCCAAGCAGTTGCTGGCCGATGCCGGTTACCCCAACGGGTTCTCCTTCCGTATTCCGGTCTTCCCGCTCAGCGGTGTGCCGGAACAGCCGGACCTGATGGAAGCGATGGCCAAGTTCTGGACTGAGATTGGCCTTGACCCGTCCCTCGACCCAATCGAATTCTCCAACTGGAGGAACGAGTATCGCGGCCTGAACACCGACTGCTGCGTGTACCCGTTCCGTGGACCGGCAGCACCAATCGACACCCGCGTCCACTTCTACTTCAGCGCGGAGCGTTTCTTCCGAGCTTACACCAGCGACGACATCCAGGAAAACAAGAACAAAGCGCTGCGCGCCCTCAACGAAGCCGACGCAACGGCAGACTGGCAGAAGGTGTCCGATGAAATCTTCTATGAAGTCGGCACCATACCCGGCTGGACGCTGCCCGTCAGCGCGGTGGTGGACCCCGACGTGGTGGCAGAGTACATCTTCCTGGGACCCAACAACGGAAACTACGTCTATCTCGAGCACGTGAAGGGTGTGCGTGAGTAACGCACGCCAACCCTGAACTCAATCCACCCCGGCGTATCGCACCGCAATGTTGATACGCCGGGGCCGTTGGCAATCAAAAGGGCGTACGCGCTGTAGGAACGGACACTATGCAACGTTTCATCATCTTGCGGCTCTTACAGGGACTGCTGGCCGTTTTCGTGATCAGCCTGATTGTCTTTTCTCTCTCGCGCGTGGCCGGCGACCCGTTGGCCGCCATCCTTGACGAGGAATCGGGCAAAGAGCAGATCGAGCGGATTCGAGCTCAGTGGGGCCTGGACAAGCCGCTCCACGTGCAATATTTCACCTACATGAAGCGTCTCCTCACCGGAGACCTGGGAACATCGTTCAAATGGGACCGTCCGGTGGCCGAGCTGATCGCCGAACGCCTTCCCGCCACCCTGCAATTGTCATCGTTCGCACTGATCATCACCGGCATTATCGCTTTTCCCATCGGGGTGCTGTCAGCGGTGAAAAAGGACTCCTGGTTCGACGTCGGGGGCAAGATGTTCGCCATCCTTGGCCAATCGGCGCCCACCTTCGCGGTGGGTCTCATCCTGATGTGGATTCTGGCCGTGCAACTAGGATGGCTGCCCACCTCAGGGAAAGGCGGGTTCAAGCACATGCTGATGCCCGGATTCGCGCTGGGGTATTACAACGTGGCGGCGATTATGCGGTTGACCCGCTCCTCCATGCTTGAGGTGCTGGATACCGAATACGTCAAACTAGCCCGCATCAAGGGAATTCCCGAGTGGAAAATCGTTTGGAAGCACTGCTTCCGTAACGCCCTGATTGGCCCCTTGACCTATTTCAGCCTCATCTTCGCCGTGTTGATCACGGGTTCGGTGGTGATTGAAACGGTGTTCGCATGGCCCGGACTCGGTTTGATGGTGATTGAAGCCATCAACTCCAAGGACCACATTACTGTACAGGCGGTAGTGATGCTGTTCGCGTTGCTATACGTCGCGATCAACATAGTTACCGACGTCACGTACGCGTACGTTGACCCGCGGATCCGATACGGCTAGACAGCGCCGGAGGGATGAAAGACATGGCTGTGCAAACCACCAATCCAGGCGGCCAGCCTGGCGAAGTCGCCGCGCAACCGGCCCGAGGGTTTTCAGTCGGGAACCTCTGGGGGGAAATTCGCAGAATCCCGCTGATTCCCCTGTTTGTCCTGATTGTTTTCCTGGTCGTTCCGGCCGCCTTCGCCGACATGCTGGCGCAGCACGACCACACAATCGGCGACTTGGACCGGGTGCTCGAACCGCCGGCCTGGGTACCGGACCGGGAAACAGAGCAGGTCATCGTCCAACGCGCTCGGGACAAAAACGCCGAGGTGAGCCTCAACAACGCCCGCCGGAATATCGACAGTGGCGCCGCCACGTTGATTGACGCCAACGGCAACGGCCAACCCGACATCGGCGAGAGTACCGTACGGATTGAGAAGGGCGGCAGTTGGGAATACCCCCTGGGCACCGACAAACAAGGCCGCGACGTCCTGAGCCGACTGATGCACGGGGCGCGCATATCCCTCGCTGTGTCGTGTCTGGCCATCCTGCTGGGTGGCATCCTAGGCACCGGGTTGGGAATGGTGGCGGCGTTCAAAGGCGGCCTGACCGATGCCATCCTGATGCGCATCGTGGACATCAAGCTGGCGTTCCCCTCGATTCTTCTCGCCCTGACTTTGGTCGTGGCTATTGGGTCGGGTTTCAGCACGGTGGTCATTGTGATCGCCATGCTGCTGTGGGCGCGCTACGCTCGCGTGGTTCGCGGCGAAGCGTTGACCATCAAGGAGCGCGATTTCATCGACCGCGCCCGCGTGTCGGGAGCTTCCAATCTCAGGATCATGCTCCGGCATATATTTCCCAACGTGTTCAACACGGTCATCGTCCTGGCGACCCTGGAAGTTGGGCACGTCATCATCTTGGAGGCAACCCTGAGCTTCCTCGGCGCGGGCATACCTAGACCCCAACCGGCATGGGGCCTGATGGCGGCGGACGGGCGGGAAGTCATCACCAGCTCGTGGTGGATCTTCCTGTTCCCCTGCCTGGCCATCGTGCTGACCGTGCTGTCCATGAACCTGCTGGGCGACTGGCTCCGGGACAGGCTGGATCCCAAGCTGCGTAACGTCTAGACCCGTAGAGCAACCAAACAACAATCCGTAGCAAACACCGGAGGAAAACCGACCCAAGTCACTAAATCGAAGCCCACTGCAACTCTTTGAGGAGGGGTGTAATGAGAAGGAAACGCGTTTTTCGATGGCCGATAATTTTCACCGCGATGGCGTTGGTAGTCGCGCTATTCCTTGTGGGCTGCGGCGGAGCCGCTGAAGAGCCTGCTCCAGCGGCGCAGCCCGCCAGCGCGCCGGCGGCCGCACAGACCGCGCCCACGGCAGCGCCGGCGCCGCAACAGCCGCAGCAACAAGCCGCGGCAACCGCGACCGTCGCCCCTCCCCCGGCCACCTCGGCGCCCACGCGCCCATCGTTCGTGGGAACCACCCCGGTGGCCCAGCCTCAACCCACGGTTGAAGTTGCCGAAAGCCAGGGCGAGCTCAAAACCAACGACCTGATCTTCCTGTTCTCTCAGCAGACCCGCCAGGGCATAATGGATTGCGACGTTACCGGGAGCGCTACCAGCCAGCACCGTCCGTCCCATGAATTCCTCATTGACGCGAACCGGTACAACGGGTCATTGGAGCCTCAATTGGCAACGGACTGGAGCGTCAGCGAAGACGGCCGCACCTGGAATTTCAAACTCCGCGAAGGGGTGAACTTCCATTTTGATTACGGCGAATTCACGGCCCACGACGTCGTGAACTCGCTGAACTACTACACCAATCCCGTGTGTGGCGCGTCCTACTCGGACTACTTCCGAACGAACCCCCAGGCTTTGCCCGAGGTCGTCAGCGACTATGAGATCAACATCACCATGGGCGCACGGCCTGAGTTGATCTTCGACTACTGGATTTCCGGTTATCGGGGTCTGCCCATGACCAGCAAGGCCCAGTGGGACACCGGATGCCCCAACGGAGCCGCTGACTACGAGTCCTTCGCGGAAGTGCCTCACCTGGACGGGTATTGCTCGGCAGGAGAGCCGACCTTGCTCGAAGAAGGCCCGGCCCGTCTCGGGCCCTACCAGTTCGCCAATTTCGAGAAGGGCATTGGCTGGCTATGGGAACGCGCTCCCGGTGAACACTACCGTGTCACTCCCGACTGGGACACCATTGAAATCAAGATCATCGAAGAGGCGTCCACCCGCCTGGCGGCCATGTTGGCGCGCGAAGCGCACGTGGCCACCATCGACCGAGCGTTGGTCGGGCAGGCATTGGATGCCGGCCTAGACCTTGCGCCTAGCCAGGTGGTTGCGGTCAACAGTATGATGGTATTCGGCGGCATGTATTTCGCCACCAAGGAAGGACCGGAGTTCGAGCCCTACTCGGCGGCGTCCTATGACCCCTCGGTGCCATGGGCCGCGCCCGGCGACACCGGCAAGATGGTGAGGATGGCGATGAACAAAGCCATTGACCGAGATTCCATTCGCGAGAACCTCTTCGATGGGCAAGGTGCCGAGGGACGCGTAGCCGGACTGATACCCAGCGCTGAGGCGTTCGGCGGCGAGTACGCTGGTTACAACCCCGAGTGGGAGTCGTCGTGGGAAGAGCTGTACGGCTATGACCCTGCCCGTGCGCGGGAACTCCTGGCGGAAGCCGGATACCCCAACGGGTTCAACGTACCCATGATCAGCTACACCATGAGCGGTCTGCCCGAGATGAAGGACTATGTGGTGGCCATTGCCGGCATGTGGGAAAAGATCGGCTTGACCACCGAGATCCGCGAAATGGAATTCTCCCAGTGGCGGCAGGAATATCGGGGAGCTACCACCACCTGCTGCGTCTATCCTTTCCGCGGATACGCCGAGCCGCCGCATCCGACGATTCACTTCGCCTACAGCCCGGAACGGTTCATGCGTTTCTACGTGAGCGACACCGTGTGGCAAAACACGTACAACGCGCTGAACTCCCTCAACTTTGAGGAACAGCTGGGCCATTGGCACGCGGCGACGGACGAGCTGTTCTACGAGGTTGCCTCGATACCGTTGCACACGCTGTCGGTGCAGGTCGTCATTGATCCTGAAGTGGTTGAGGAGTACATCTACCTTGGCCCATACGGCGGGCAGTTTACCGACCTGGAGCACATCAAGGGCGTCCGTTACTGACGGTACCGGTCAGCCCAGGAGCGTCAACCGGGAGAGACTTATCCTCCGGCGTCAACTCATTCCAAGTTGACGCCGGAGACGGCTATTTCCCAAAAGACAAGGGAACGGACCCGATATGCAGGCATACATATTGAGACGAGTCGCCCAGGGGATCCTGGCGATCTTCGTAATCTGCACGGTGACCTTCGCGTTGGCCCGCGTTTCCGGCGACCCGCTCAACGTCCTTTTGCCGGAAGAAGCCTCCGAAGAGCAGATAGAGTTGATCAAGGCCGAATGGGGTCTGGATAAACCCCTACACATGCAATATCTCCAGTACCTCGGAAAATTGTTCCGGGGCGATCTGGGCGAAGCGATCGCGTGGCCCAATTCCACCGCGACTGAATTGATAGTGCAGCGACTGCCCAACACCATAAAGTTGTCCGCCCTTGCGCTCATCGTCAGCGGCGTGATCGCGTTTCCTGTGGGCGTCCTGGTCGCCATCAAGAAAGACACACCCTTCGACTACGGTGGCAAATTGTTCGCCATCCTCGGGCAGTCTGCGCCCACCTTCGCCGTCGGGCTGATACTGATGTGGATATTCGCCGTCCAGCTGAATATTTTCCCAACTTCAGGCAGCGGAGGAATCGAATACATTATCCTCCCTGCCCTGGCGTTGGGGTATTACAACGTGGCGGCTCTGATGCGCCTGACCCGTTCGTCAATGTTGGAAGTCCTCGACACCGAGTATGTAAAGCTGGCTCGAATCAAAGGTGTGCCCGAGTGGAAAGTCGTCTGGAAACACTGTTTCCGGAACGCCTTGATCGTCCCTCTCACATACTTTGGACTTATCGGCGCGGTACTCATCACCGGATCGGTCGTGATCGAAACGGTGTTTGCATGGCCTGGACTGGGACACCTGGTGATCAAGGCCATCCTGTTCCGGGACTACGTGGTGGTGCAGGCGGTGGTCCTGTTGTTTGCCACCGCGTTCGTCATAATCAACATCATGGTGGACGTGTTGTACGCGTATATAGACCCACGAATCCGGTACACATAGGTGGGACCGGAAACTGCTGCGGACAGCGCCAGGCGTGCGGCAATGAACGAGGTGTGAAATGGCAGCCGTCACTACTAGCCCAGAGGTAACCGGGGTCGATACTCAGCAGCGCACTGGTCGGGTCACGAAAGTGGTCCGGGCGGTCCGCGAACTGCCGCTCATACCTTTGGCCGTGCTCATATTCCTGCTGGTGATTCCCGCGATCTTCGCGAATCAACTGGCGCCTCACAACCAGCGCATCGGCGTACTGGACGACGCTAAGCTGCCGCCCTTCTGGGTATCCGAAAGCTTCGAGTCGCGGACGGTGGTTCAGCGCGCGGACAAGGATCGCCTGGATGTTGAGATTGGCCTCACCAATGCGCGGCGCAAGGTGGAACGCGGCGAAGCCACCATCCTGAGCGGAGGCGAAGACGGGACGGTGGACCCCGGTGATACTCTCCGGTTTCAGGCCAACAAGGGCGGCTCAATGGAGTACCCGCTGGGCACCGACAAGCAGGGCAGGGACATTCTGAGCCGGATCATGCACGGAGCCCGCATCTCATTGATGGTATCTTCCCTCGCAATCCTGCTGGGCGGCGGCCTGGGAACCCTGCTCGGTATGCTGGCAGCCTATCGCGGAGGCAAAACCGACGCGGTGATCATGCGTATCGTTGACATCAAGCTGGCGTTCCCGTCGATCCTGCTGGCGTTGGTCCTGGTGGCCGCCATCGGAGCGGGCTTCACGACGGTGATCGTGGTGATTGCGGTTTTGCTCTGGGCGCGTTACGCCCGTGTGGTGCGTGGGGAAGCGCTGGCGATCAAGCAGCAGGACTTCATCGACCGCGCCCGCGTCTCCGGAGCGTCCAACTCGCGGATAATGATGCGCCACATCTTCCCCAATCTGGTCAATACGGTGGTAGTATTGGCAACCTTGGAGGTAGGACACGTTATAATCCTGGAATCAACTCTCAGCTTCCTGGGCGCGGGGATCCCGGCCCCCACGCCGGCTTGGGGCGTGATGGTAGCCGACGGGAGGGATTTGATCACCACAGCCTGGTGGATTTTCCTGTTCCCTTGCCTAGCCATCGTGCTTACGGTACTCTCTATGAACCTGCTGGGCGACTGGCTGCGAGACAAACTGGACCCCAAATTGAGGAACGTTTAAGCCATGACAGCTGTACAGACTGCCACAGACACCATCCTCGAGGTCAACAACCTCAAAACCTACATTTTCACCCGCGCCGCCGTTGTCAAAGCGGTGGACGGCATCTCGTTCAACTTGCGCAAGGGTGAAACCCTGGGCATCGTCGGGGAGTCCGGGTGCGGCAAAACCATGACGGCGCTGTCGCTGCTGCGACTGGTGCCCAAACCGGCCGGGCGAATCGTGGAAGGTGAGATCGTTCTAAACGGCGACGATATCCTGCAGAAGAGCGAAGACGAAATGCGCGACGTTCGCGGTCGCCAAATCTCCATGATTCTCCAAGACCCACAGACCTCCCTGAACCCCGTTTTCACTATCGGGAACCAACTGCGCGAGGCTTTGGGTATCGCCCATAAGGAAAACAAGAGCTCAATGCTGTCCCGGGCCGTTGACGCCTTGCGCAAGGTCAACGTGGCCGCGCCGGAGCGCCGACTGGACGACTACCCTCACCAGATGTCCGGCGGCATGAAGCAGCGCGTGGTCGGCGCCATCGCCATGTCATGCGAGCCCGGAGTTATCATAGCGGACGAGCCAACCACCGCATTGGATGTCACCATCCAATTGCAGTACCTGCGTCTGCTAAAGGAAATCCAGGCCGAAACCGGCTTGGCGATCATCTTCATCACCCACGACTTCGGCGTGGTCGCCCGGATGTGCGACCGCGTCGCGGTGATGTACGCCGGACGGATCATTGAGCAGGGGGACGTACGCGACATCTTCAGCCGCCCCGCGCACCCTTACACCCAAGCGCTGATCAATTCGGTTCCGAAACTGGAACAGAGCGTGGACCGGCTGTACTCCATCGATGGGCAACCGCCGCTGCTTTCCAACCTGCCCGAAGGCTGCCGCTTCGCGCCTCGGTGCCCCTACGTTGCCGACCAGTGTTACGAAGCCTATCCGCAGTCCTACACGCTGAATGAGGGACACTATGCGGATTGCTGGGCGCTTGACCCAGACTGGCAGGGCACGCCGATTGAGGAATTCGTGCCGCCAACCGGAACCGCAGGATAACACCCGACCAGTCAGCTATAATCTGACCAACTTTGAGGAGGACCGCTTCCTATGGCAGTGGCTACGAATGACACCCTACTGGAAGTCCGCAACCTGAAAAAATACTTCCCTGTGACCAAGGGCTTGGTCCTGATGAAAACAATCGGGTACGTGCAGGCTGTGGACGGAATTTCATTCTCCATCAAGCAGGGCGAGACGGTTGGATTGGTTGGCGAATCGGGCTGCGGCAAGACAACCACCAGCAAGCTCCTGCTCCGCTTGGAACGTCCCACCGAAGGCGACATTCTCCTGGAAGGCAAGGATATCAACACCTTCCGAGGATCCGAGTTGCAGGACTATCGCACGACGGTGCAGGCGGTGTTCCAGGACCCGTGGTCGTCGCTAAGCCCTCGGATGAGGGTCCGCGACATCGTTTCCGAACCGCTGGTGGTTAACCGCAACGTGACCACTCAGGAAAAGAACGAGCGGGTTTCGGAAGTGCTGCAGCAGGTCGGCCTGCACGCTCAGCAAGCCACCAACTATCCCCATGAGTTCAGCGGCGGGCAGAGACAGCGCATCGCCGTGGCGTCTGCTCTGGTCTCCTACCCCAAGCTGATCGTGCTGGACGAGCCGGTATCAGCCCTGGACGTGTCGATCCGCGCCCAGGTGATGAACCTGCTGAAAGACCTGCAGGAACAGTACAACGTCAGCTACCTGCTCATCGCTCACAACCTGGCGACCGTGCGGTACATGGCCCACGAGACCGCAGTGATGTACTTGGGTCAGATCGTAGAGTACGCGGAAACTGAGGAGCTTTACAACAATGCCCTCCACCCGTACACGCGGGCGTTGTTCTCCGCCGCGTTGCCGTCCCACCCGGACCTGATTCGGGAGGACATCGTACTCCAGGGTGAGGTTCCATCGCCGATCAATCCACCCAGCGGCTGCCGTTTCCATCCGCGCTGTCCCTTCGCCATGCCACAATGTTCGGAGGAAGCGCCAGTGGAGAAAGAGGTTTCACCGGGGCATCGAGTTTCGTGTCACCTCTACTGATCCTCAACCACCCATGTACAGAAAACCCGCCCCGTGGAAGCGCCGGGGCGGGTTTTTTTATGCCAGTTGGAAGCCTTATCTGATGCCAAAGATGTGCCCGTCTTCGGTCCGCACGATCAAAAACTCGTTGCTCAGCACTGGCGGGATACTAATGGCGGAACCGACGTTGATTCTCCAATCCAACTCGCCATTGTGACGGTTAAGGGAGTATAGATTGCCGTCGTTGTCCCCAAAGATCAACCGGTCTTTTACCACCACCGGCGAAGCGGAGATCGAGTCATCAGCAGCGTATGTCCAAAGCCGGCCGCCATTGAAAGCATCCAAGGCGTACATATTGTGGTCGTATCCTCCAGCGTAAAGGATACTATCGTTCTCGTCTTCCGCCAGGGCCGGCGCGCTGTATATGCCTTGCAGGGGATTGTCCGGCGAAAATCGCCACAACCCACCTTGTTGGCCCGGGGGACGTGGAACGCCCGGAACCTGCCACAGCCACAACTGGGCCCAGATTTTCTTGAACTGGTACAGGCCGGGGACTTCCCGTTCCAAGGCGCTCACAGCGTACAACTGGCCGCTTGACGGGAAATACGCTCGCGCGCCGTCCCCTGAGATCACCGGAGCTCCAGCGATGGTCTTCAGCGTGCGGTATCGGAACCATTCCTGCCCCGTCCGGGCCGAAAGGATGTAGAAAATCCCCTTGTCGTCACCAACAAAGAGCCTGCCGTCGTGGATCGCCACCGAAGCGCTGGCGTCGCTGTCCAGCCGCGTCTCCCAAATGACCGAACCGTTGTGCGCGTCAAGGGCATAGAGCGCACCCTTGCCGGAGCTGATATACACCAATCCATCCGATACTACCGGGGACACTTCCACCGTGTCTTCGGCGGGGAAACTCCACCACGCATCGCCGTTTTGTGAATTCCAGGCGTTGACCGTGTGATCGGTGCTCCCGAAGAAGAGGTACAATTCATGCACAGCAGCAGCGCCGGTGATCCGCCCCGGCGTTTCGCCATCCCAACCCTTAAGTATCTGGCCGTCGTATTCAGACAACTTGTAGATGCCGTCCGCAGAGCCAACAAAGAGGTTAGATTTCTGGGCCACCGGTTCCGACTCCAGCGGCTGGGGAATGTGATTTTTCCAAACCACCTCTCCCCGTGGCGGAGGAAATCCGACATTCACGCTTCTGGTGTTCCGCAGGTCTCGACCGCTGATTGTCCAGACCCCAGGCCCCATATCTGCGGTCATCTGGGACTGGATTTTCTTAAGCAGGATCAGCGGATTGGGCGCGAACGGATAGTTCACCCAGACGACAAACACGAGAAGAATGGCAACGGCCGCAGAAAAAATGATCCGCTTCCACGAAAGCCTGGCCAACAGCCAGTTCTGCCGGCGGTGCTGCGCCCACGCCGGCAGGCGGACTACCACCTGCGAGCAACGCTGGCAACGTGTTCCTATGCGTTGGTTGACTTGCCCGCAATAAGGACAGTTTGACAGCAAGGGATCTTCGGTTGCGGCGTCATCATCGGTCACCCGAATTTGGGCCACGTCCACTGCCGCCGCTCCCACAGGTTCCGCAACCATCGCTCCGGGGAGGTCAGCCGCTGTAGCCGGCGCCGGCTCGGGGCTGAAAGACAGACCTCCCTGATCCCCACCAGCCGGCGCGCTGGGGGGAAGGCCGGTCATAGACGCGCCACCGGTGTCGGATGCTAAGGCAGGCGCAGGTGATCCAGCCCTTTCCTCTTCCCGCAACCGGCCGGTAATCCGGCGAAGAAAATTGCCTAACCCTGCCATTTATTCCAGATCCGAACAGTGGCCCGGCTAGTTGTCCGTCAACGAGCCGTTGATCAGCAACTTGCGCACGCCTGGCGTGAGTTCCCGCGCTCGTTCCAACAGCCCGTCTCCGCTTACGTTGGTGATGGGATGGGGACACATCAAGTAGGGGAAGTTTGGAACCCCCATCAAACGAGTGTAGGCCCGGGCCGTATTGGCAAAGACCGTCGTGATGATGGTGGCAGCCGGTATGCCCTGGCGCTCCAAAGTAATTCCGTCGTGCAAACTGCCCGACGAGCAGCCCCCTCAATCGCCCACACCAGCAATTACGAAGTCGGTGTTGCGGTGCAGATCGGCCAGCACCTCGGGGAATGGAGGCAGGGAGGCGCTGTGCTTCTTGGCGTAGAAGATGTCAGCGAATTCAAACTCCGCATCCAGTTCGCGGGCGATGGCCCAGAGGATGGCGTCGGAGTTGGCTTTGGAGTTATCCAGCAGGCCCAGGCGACCGCCGCGCAGGTCAATGGGCCTCTGAGCCATCACCATCGCGGTTTCGCCGGGATCAAAACCCGTGGGGTCAATCAGCTGTACTGTTGGTCGATTGGCGGTAGTCATCACGGTCTCCTTTGTCTGGCGAGTACGTGCGGCTCAGATCGCAGTGGTCACAGCCGGCACTCCGAAGTAGTTCATAATCAGTTCGCTGTAGATGCCGCTGTCGCCACCAGCCTTCACGATGAGGATATCGTCCGGGCCGTCCACGGTCAGCAACCTTTCCTGGTCGTCGCCGTCTTCAACTTCTCCTTTCACCATGCCCAGGCGTTTCAGTTCGCCCACGGAACGCCACGCCCTCTCGTACAGGTATTCCTGCATGGCTCGACGACCCCAACCCTGGCGCCCCAGGAGTTCCGAATGCCAGTGGCCAACCACCCAGACCCACTTAATTCCCCGGCCGAAGTAGATCCCCAGGCCGTGGGAAGCCATTCCGTCGGCGATGGAGTCCAGCAGGCTCTCACCAGTGGCGCCGTAGCGATTGCCGTGCATCGACGGGTCTTGAATGGTCGCAACCGTAACGGTGGATTGATCAGGCTCGAAACCCAGGCTGACGTGCATGGGCTCCCACGGACTGTTCTCCTCGTCCTCTCCAAAAACCACGCCGAACTTGGTCAAGCTGCCCATGCAACCCCGGTCGAGAACGCCGGGCCTCTGCTCAAAGACGTTGATGAAAATCAGGCGCAGGGCGCGCCCGATGGTCGCGTTGGCCCGATAGCCGGGGCTGAACAGGTTGTCGGTGCAGTTGAGCTCGATCTCGCGCCGTATCGGCCCGTTGACGATGGTCAACAGCCCGGTGGAGTTGGTAACGGCGGATACTTCGTGGATGCAGTTGGGGTCGAACTCGAACAGCGCCCGCATGGTCGCCAGCACCACCGGGAAATAGCTGGGCTGGCATCCCGCCATCACCGCGTTGGCCGCCGCCTGTTCAACCGTGAGCGATCGCCGCCGCACTTCCACTTCGCCCAGCACAGTGCCGGGATCCATGCCCACGGCGTCAAGCATCGCCTGCACCCGGTCCGCAGTGGGGGGCACTACCGGCAGGCCATCGGTCCAGCCGCGACGGTAACATTCCTCTATGGCGTCCAAGCTGTCGGGATACTCGATCACCGCCGCTCGCTGTGCCTGTTCAACCATTAACGATTCCTCCAGTTGCTCTGAAACAAACGCCATTCTACCAACCGCAGCATATCAATCTCAACTTGCGCGCGGATGGAGACGGAGTTGGGCTATCCCAGTCCGACGGGACGCCAGGAGATGATGCAGCTGCGAACCGGCTGAGCCCCCTCCAGTCGCCAGACGCCGTCTTGGTGTTGCAGGGAGCGGTCCAGGAACTGCTCCAGCCGTTGCATCTCCTCGGTGCCGGGCTCCACGTACAACTGAGGGGCGATGCCAGCGATGGCCCCCTCCCGGCTGGAGAACTGGAGGGGTGGGCGTTCGGGCAGGTCGGTAATCTCCGGCTGGATGCCCAACTCGTCCAGCACCGGCAGCAGTTGCGACACGGTGGGCAGCGAGAGCCGTGGCTCGCCATGCACTACCTGCCAGATATGATGAACTTGCGACCTGGAAGCCGTCCGCATCATTATCACCAGCGCCTGGCGCCTGGCATGGTTGTCCAGCTTGCGTACGAACGCTCCGATGTCGTGGATGACGTGGAGCACGTTGCAGCACAGGACAACATCGGCAGGTTCCGCAGTCGCGTTCAGCCAATCCGATTCAATCATCGCCACGTTGCGGATGTCGTATTCGTCGGCGGTCTCACGGAAAACGGCACGCATACTGGGAGACGGCTCGACGGCGGTGACCGCGCTACAGGTCAGGGCCAGTGGCAGGGCCAGCCGGCCCCCGCCGGCGCCCACGTCCAGCAGGGTCTCGCCCTCTACCAGGCGGGAACGCAGCTCCTCGACGACTACATCGTCAGTGCGAAACGGGTCTTCTTTGAAATTGTGTGCCGCAGTCGCCCAGGAATCCGTGGGCCGTTGGCCGCGAATCCGGTCGGATTGCTCGTGCTCAAGGCGGACCATTTCGTCCCAAGCTTGTATTGCGCTCATAAAGTCGGCTCCGGTGGGGGAGATTGTTGGCATCGGTGTACAGGATACACGAGTCGGTCGGCTCAGCGGGGCAACGTGACCGGCAGGCTTACTGCGGTTCGGGAACCTGTGGCCAGCAACACCGATGCGGGCGCTTTTCCCATCGCTTCAGCAACGCGACCGCCACAAACCTCGCTGAAATCGCAGTCGATTCCCCACCGGGACGCCTGGCGTACCTTCCAGTCCGGCCTCGTCAGGTGATACGTTCTGGCGCCGGCTGCCGGTTTTCCGTTGTAGCCCCAGTATCGACTGGTCAGAAACTCCCCCAGCGAGCCAGGCGCCGGGTTCATAGGCGCCTCATCCGCCGAAGCCCAGAATCGTTGACGGCGACCCTTCTCATCCCAATGATACGCGACACAGTCCGCCAGTATCCTTCCCGCGGCATCGCAGGGGTAGAATTCATGCCCGGTCGGAGCCGTCTCGAACGGCTCCCCATACATCACGCGCGCCGCCAACGCAGTCAGTCGATGCGGCACCAACTGCCGGAGGAATACCACCCCAGGCCGGCCATCCTCATCCCCCACCCGCCGGCGCACGTAGAACCTCAAATTGATCTCATCGTAAGCTCGCTGGGGCACCGGTACGCCGAAGACTTGCACGTTGTCAAACCGAAGGGCCACCAGGCTTATATAGGCCCGGCTCTGCCAATGGTCAACGACCAATCCCGGCGGGAGCAGGGATTCCAAAACCGCGTCCTCAACAGGCCAGGAAAAGAGAAGCGGGTTAAGCCAGTTTGCAGTAAGGGCGGCAGGGATAACGGTCCTTCAACAGGCTCAGGGCGAGCGGAGTGGGATCAGGATTCGAGTTGGGCCAGCCGTTGCTCCAGCCGCCTTTGTTGTAGGGAAATGGTCAAGTCGCCACGGGTCCGCTCCAGCACGCCGCGCATGGCGTCGGTACTGCGCCGCAGGCCACCGGTGATGGCCTCGGGAAAATCGACGGTGACCAGTATGCCGTAGATTTCGTCCATCAATTCCATCAACTCTTCGCAACGTCCGGTGTCATCCCGGCGCAGCGCGTCCAGGATGTAACGCCGCAATTCGCCGATCACCTCCGCCATGCCGTTGAGATACGCCGGCGGGTCGATACCCAAGGTCTCCGCATCGGGAATTTCGCCGCCGGATATTACGGCCAGCGTTATGTTCGCCTCGGTGAATTCCTTGCGGGCGTCCGACAAGAAACCCGCGTAGTAGATCTCCGGGTTATCGGTGCGGATGCCGGCGGTCTCGTCCAGCCGTGCGGACGCTTCTGAGATCAGCCGTTTGGCCTCATCGTAATCGTTGCGGTGGACGGCGCGAATCGCGTTGGCGGAGCTGCGCACCACCTCCCGGGACACTGACAGCGCACGCTCCCGCGCCTGGTGTCGGGCGGTGAGTTGTGAGACGGCGTGTTCGGACAACGCGGCCAGGTGGGGGCCATATCGAGTTGGCATGAAATTACCTTTGGGGATGTATTCCGACCCCGTATCAAGCACGGGGCAGCGTTCTTTCACCGGAATGGCGAAGTAGGATTATACCCGGCCGCCGGCTGCGCGGATGGCCTCGGTCAACTCTGCGGCCGCCGCTTCCGGATCCGGCGCGCTGCCCACCGCAGCCGTTACGCAGATGGCGTCCGCGCCGGCCTCAACCACGGGGGCCACGTTCTCAGCGGTAATGCCGCCGATGGCAACCAATGGAACCTGAGCGGCGGCTCGCGCCTGTTTCAGCCGTTCCGGTCCTTGCGGAGCCCGCGTCACCTGCTTGGTGGTGGTGGTGTACATCGCACCAAACGCCACGTGGTCGGCGCCCATCTGCTGAGATTCCACGATCAGATCGATCTCGCGATTGGAGCGGCCCAGCACCTGGCCGGGCGCCAGTATCTTGCGGGCCTCTGCAACCGGCAGGTCGGTTTGTCCGACGTGCAGCCCAACGTGATCGGGCCCAAGGGCAGCAGCCAGATCCGCGTGGTCGTTGATGATGAGCAGCGCGTTGTTCGCAGCGCAGAGGTCACGCAGGGACATCCCCAAGGGAAGCTGTTCCCCCTTGTCGCGCAGCTTGTCCCGCAGTTGCAGCATCCGCGCGCCCCCGTTGATGGCGGCGCGGGCGATGTCCAGCGGGTCGCGTCCGCCGGTGACCTCGGGGTCGATGATGACGTACAGCCCGTGGATGCGGGCAGACTGCGCCTGTCGCATGGCCGCGCCGATGCGCGACATGGCGTCGTCCAGCGCACGGCGCAACTGCAACGCCGAGTCCGCCGGAATCTCTCCGCCGGCCTCCAGGGTGGCCACCAGACCGCGAGCGGTGTCCGCCAGGTTCAGAGCTTGGTTCCGATTATGCGCTCGTCTGCCAGAAGATTCGCGTTGCGGGTCACTGAGGCCATCGCCCAGCCATCCGATTTCGCCGCGCATCAACCCTTCGGGCACGGCGTCCGACGCCAGCAAACCGTCAAGGCAGGCGAGCAAGGCGGGCATCAAGGTTGAGTTTCCGGATTCTTGCGCTGAGGTCACAGGTCCAGTCCTTTTGGTGTTTCGCCGCTGCGGGCAGAGTCTATGGACTGTCGGACCGAATCCGGCATGTCCACACCGTGCCGGGCGAATGATTCTTCAACGTGGCGTCCGATGTTCCGCGGGTCGCTGTAATAATCCCGACTGCTGCCGCCCATGGGGTTGGCTTCATGGACGCCGGCCACGGTTTTGCCCATGGCGAAGGTGGACATCCGCCGTTCCATCGCATCCTTACCACAGGCGGAGCAGGACGGCGCAACGTGGCTGCTGATGGAACGCACGAACACCGACTCCACGGCGCGACATTCCTGGCAACGATATTCGTAGATGGGCATATTGGCTAATCACGCAGCAGAGGAATCACTTCCTGGATGAAACGCTCGGAAGCCCTGGAATTGGGATCAGCGGGATCCAAAGACAAGCCCCTGAGGATGAACCGCTGGACGCCGAGGTCAATCAACTCCGCCAACCGGTCAGCGCAGTAGGTGGGCGGCCCGAAAATTCCAAAATCCCGGGCGAAATCCTCAGTCACCGCCGCTTCCTGGGGGCCGCCGGTGAATCCGTGGTGGTGCATGTCATAAGCATCGTGGATGTTGTGCATCACCTCGCGCTGCGCCCTGGAGGACGGGCCGACCACGGCGCCGTACATGGCGGAAAAGCGGGCGAAGAGCGCGACTTCGGCAACGCCGATGCGCATGGCCTCTTCAGGATCGTCGTGGACCACCAGGGGAACATAGGCGCCGAAGTGGGTGTCGGGCGGCAGGCCAGCTTCCGCGCGGGCAGAGCGGGCGACATCCATGCCCCACCGTATGCGTCCCACGCCCGCGCCGACGTTTAGGGTAACACTATCGGCATGACGCGCGGCGGCGGCAATGACCTTGGGCCCGGTGGCCGCCACGTCAACGGGCACTTTGAGCGGCTTGCGGTCGTCAATCCAGAATATGATGCTGGAGTCCCGGTAGTCGGCCAGGCCAACGGAGTTGATGTCTCCGCCGGCCTCAAACTGGACATCCTCGGCTCGGAGGTAGGCCTGGACTCTTCTAAGGTAGTCTTCGAACTTTGGCACGGAATCCGGCGCGCGGCCCAGGTGCGCCAGGGCGGAATCGCCCCGGGCTATGCCCAAATAGGCGCGCCCGCCGCTTTCCGCCTGCACAGTGGCTATGGCCGACGCGGTTACGGCGGGATGGCGGGTGAAGGAGTTGGTGACGCCGGTGCCCAGCTTGATGGTGGAAGTGGAGTGGGCGGCCAGGGCCATGCACACGTAGGTGTCGCCGTAGCGGTTCTGGGAATCAACATATACGATGCCGTCGAAGCCGATTTCCTCAGCGCGCGCCGCCTGAAGCACGCCGTGAAATTGCTTGGAATCTGGACCGCCCGCGTAAGGGCGACCCATCGTCCAGAATTCGACAGCCATGCAAACCTCCTGAAGACTGCGTTCAGCCTTTCACCCGGCGGCAATCATAACATGTTGAAGGGCTAGGCGTCGGGATGATTGATTTCGTGGCGGTGCTCATGGAAATCCGGCGTGACGTTGCCGCCCATGGCTTCATCCATGCGACCCATGTGGGAATCAATGCTTCCGATATGGCTGTTGTCCAGGTCCGCCGCCGCGTTGTCTGGCATCCAGTTCAGGCTCTCGCCCCACGAACGATGAAACGAAAAGCCGGACATCAGCCTGGAGAGGTCAGCGCTCGAACAGCCCTTGCAGGCCAACCCACCCTCCGGCGTCCAACTGTACACGAGCCGGGTTTGTTGCTGGCCGCATTCGTTGCATCTATATTCGTACATCGGCATGGCAATCAGGATTTTAGCATAGCGGGCTTGTGTATAATGCCGTTTGAGATGCCCGGCCGGCGCAGTGAATCGCCGGCAAACGGAGGTGGCCAATGGTGAACAGCGGCCAGATGTCCATGCCGATGTCGTTCGGAGGCGCCGTCCGACAAAACCCGCTCCTGCTCCTGATCGATGGGCATGCCATGGTGCATCGCTCGTTTCGCGCCATCAGCGTGAGCCGCAACCTGACGGTTTCCAGCACCGGCGAGGACGTAACCGGCGTGTACGGGTTTGCCAGCGTTTTCCTCCGGGCGCTGAACGAATGGCAGCCGACTCACGTTGCCGTAGCTTTTGACACGCCGACGCCGACGTTCCGACACGAACGGTTCCCGGAATACAAGGCGCAGCGTCCGCCGAGTCCGCCGGAACTGCGGCCACAGTTTGACCGGGTGAAAGAACTGATGCGGACGTTTGCGGTTCCGGTGTACGAACTCCCGGGTTGGGAGGCCGACGACATCATCGGCACTCTGTCGCGCCAGGCAGAGGCTGCAAACGTCGAAACCGTCATCCTCACCGGCGACCGTGATACTTTCCAGTTGATCACTCCCAACGTGAGGGTCGATCTGGCCAGCAGCGAGCGCGACCGCCGCATTGTGGGAGAGGAAGAACTGGCGGAACGCTACGGCGGCCTGACCGCCGCCCAACAGCCGGACTATAAGGCGCTGGTCGGCGACAAGTCCGATAACATCCCCGGCGTCCCCGGCGTCGGCGACAAAACGGCCACCACCCTGCTCAGCGCCTACGAAACTCTGGAGGGAATCTACGAACATCTCGATGAGATAAAGCAGAAACGAGTTCTGAATAGCCTGGCCGATAACCGGGAACTGGCTTTTGAATGTCGTTTCCTGACCACCATAGACTGCGACGCGCCGACTTCGCTGGACTTGGACGCCTGCCGCTTCGGAGGTTACGAACGAGGCGACGTGGTAGCGCTGATGACCTCGCTGGAATTTCACAGCGTGGTGGGGCGGGTACCGGCGCCGGACGCGCCATGGGCCACCGCGGCCGGTGTGGCCGGCGCGGATGCCGCCGCGCCAACGAACGAGGTAATCGCAGAGGCCGAGGATAGGGATTATCACATCGTTGCCACCAAAGGCGAGCTGGATACGATGGTCGCCGCGATACTCGCAGCCGGGTCTTTCGCTTTTGACACCGAATCCAGCGGCATCGACCCCATGGCGGCTGAGCTGGCCGGGCTCAGCTTTGCGGTTGACGGCGGTACGGCGTGGTACGTGCCGGTGGGCCATACCGACGGCGAACAACTGCCGTTGGAGGAAGTGATGGCGGCGGTGCGTCCGCTGTTCACCGACGCAAACATCAAACGGTGTGCCCACAACGCCAACTACGACCTGACCTTGCTGAGCAACTACGGCACTGATCCCTACGGCGTCATCGACCACGACACAATGATTGCGGCGCATTTGCTGGGCAAGACCAGAACCCAGTTGGGCTTGAAGCCGCTGGCCCTGGAGTTTCTGGCGCGGGAAATGACCGAAATCACCGAGCTTATCGGCAAGGGGCGAAATCAAATCACATTTAACGAGGTGGCAATCTCCGACGGGGCGCCTTACGCTGCCGCGGACGCCGATTGCACTTTGCAACTGCGGCAGCGATTTGAGCCATCCCTGACCGAGCGGGATATGACAGGCCTGCTGGCGGACGTTGAGCTGCCGCTGGTTCCGGTGTTGGTGGAAATGCAGCGGAACGGCGTCAGGCTGGACGCCGGCGTCCTGCACGAAATGTCGCGGGACCTGAAAGAACAACTGGAGCAGATTGAAACGGAACTCTACGGGACGATTGGCCATAGCGTCAACATCAACTCGCCGAAGCAGTTGAGCGATTTGCTGTTCGGAGAATTGGGACTACCGAAAACCCGGCGCACCAAGTCGGGCTACTCCACGGACGCCAACGCGCTGGAATCGCTGAAAGGAATGCACCCCGCGGTGGATGGAATACTGGACTACCGGCAGGTGTCCAAGCTGAAGTCAACCTACGTTGACGCCTTGCCTGGGATGGTCAACGAGCGCACGGGTCGAATACACACGTCCTACCACCAGACCGGATCGGATACGGGCCGGCTGAGCAGCAGCGATCCCAACTTGCAGAACATTCCCATCCGCACGGAGCTGGGTCGCCAGGTGCGCCGCGCCTTTGTCGCCGATGCCGGCTGCCAACTGCTTTCCGCAGACTATTCGCAGATTGAACTGCGGGTATTGGCCCACTTGTCGCAAGACCCGTCGCTGCTGGAGGCGTTCCGCCGCGGCGAGGACATTCACGCCGCCACGGCCAGCATGATGTTCAACGTGCCGATTAACGAGGTGGACGGGGAGCAACGGCGCATTGCCAAGGTGCTGAACTTCGGCGTCATCTACGGGTTGGGGCCGTATGGCATATCCCAGCAGACCGGGTTCAGCCGGGAGGAGGGCCGACATTTCATCGACACCTACCTGTCCCGCTACCCGGGCATCAACGACTACCTGGAATCGGTGAAAGACCAGACCCGGGCCACCATGTTCGCCGAAACCCTGCTCGGCCGCCGGCGTTATTTCCCCGACATCCAGTCCACCAACCACAACACCCGCGCCGCCGCCGAGCGTATGGCCATCAACATGCCCATCCAGGGCACCGCCGCCGACATTATGAAGAAGGCCATGATCAACGTGCAGGCCCGTATGCAGCATGAACAGATGCGATCAAGGATGATCCTGCAAGTGCACGACGAACTGGTCTTTGAAGTGCCAGATAACGAGATGGACCACATGACCGCGCTGGCATTGGATGAAATGCCCGCGGCTCTTGATCTGGACGTTACTCTGAAGGTAGATGTGAAGTCCGGCTATTCCTGGGGGGATTTCTGACGATGGAATTGATGCGGAGCCTGGTGTTCGTTCCCGGCAATCGTGCCAACATGCTGGAACGCGCGCTGGTATTCAACGCCGATATTGTCATGGTTGACCTGGAGGATTCGGTGCCTCCCGGCGAGAAGGAAACGGCCTGCGAGATGGCCGTGGAATGGGTTCCCAAGCTGCGCGCCGCCGGGCGCCGGGTCATGGTGCGCGTTAACTCGCTGGACACCGGCCTGACCGCCGGGGAACTCGCGGCGGTGGTTTCGCACGACCTGGCCGGCGTCAGCATCGGCAAGGGCGACACCAAGTGGGACCTGCAACAGGTGGAGCGCCTGCTGACTCCGCTGGAAAACAGCGCGGGCATTCCCCAGGGCAGCATCCGGGTGATCCCGTGGATTGAGACCGCAATGGCCATCGTGCACGTCTATGAGATGGCGACGGCATCACAACGGGTGGCCGGCATCGCCTTCGGCGGCGAGGACTACACCAACGACATGGGCATCATCCGCAACGATTTTGGCGAGGAAAGTTATTTCGCCCGTTCCTCGGTTGCAATAGCAGCCAAAGCCGCCGGAGTAGCGGCGTTGGACGGCCCGTTCGTCGGCTTCCGAGACCCCGACGGGCTCAGGAAGGATGCCGGAGCGGGGCGACAGATGGGATACACCGGCAAATTCGCCATTCACCCTGCCCAGATCGACATCATTAACGAGACGTTTTCGCCAAATCCGGATGACGTCGCCTACGCCCGTCAGGTGGTAGCCGCATGGGATGAGGCTGAAGCGGCCGGCCGGGGGTCGTTGTCCATTGACGGGCGCATGGTGGACGTTCCGGTGGTGAAACGGGCGCAGAACCTGCTGGCGCTGGTGGCCGAAATCGAACAGCAAACCGCCACCTCGGAGTAACGGCCCACCGATGTCCGCTGATCGCATCATCCTGACCGGGATGCAATTCTACGGATTTCACGGGGTGAACGCGGAGGAGCGCGCCCTGGGCCAGCCTTTTGTGGTTGACCTGGAGGCCGAGTTGGACTTGGATCCGGCGGGCGTATCAGACAATCTGGCCGATACGGTCAGCTATACCCACCTGTACCGGGTAGTTCGGGACGTCATGGAAGGCGAACCGTACAACCTGCTGGAAGCGGCGGCCACGAAAATCGTGGATAGTGTTTTCATCCAGCAGCCGCCGGTGGATGCTGTGCGCGTGCGGGTGAGCAAACCCCGTCCGCCCATCAGAGGTTCCGTAATCGAGTCGGCGGCGGTTGAGCTATACCGGAGACGACAAGGGAGTTGATTGCCATGACAACGGCGGACAACACGAGTATAGCCTTGCAGTTCAACGAGGCGACCAAGCTCCAGTACATCAACCTGGACAACAAGCCGCCGCTCTACAAGGTTTATCCCGGCCTTCGCGCCATCAGCTTGCCCGACATCGCCGGACAACCGGGCCCGCAGCTGCCGACGTTAGCCGCCATCCGGGGCGACACCACCGCAGACTCATCGGCCCCGCTCACCCTGGAAAAGCTGACCAGCCTGCTGTACCACTCCGCTGCCGTGATCCGCCGGCGCCAACTGCGAGACGGCGAAGTCCACTACCGGGCCGCAGCATCGGCCGGCGCTCTTTATCCCACCGAGATTTACGTCGTGTGCGGCGACCTCGACGGACTGCGGGCCGGCGTCTATCACTTCAACCCTCGCGATTGCACCCTGGCAAGGCTGCGCAACGGAGACCTGCGCCGGTGGGTGGCAAGCGCCGTTGGCGATCACTCCGCGTATCCCGCGACGCTGGTGTTCACGACAGTTTTCTGGCGCAGCGCGTGGAAATACCGCGAGCGCGGTTATCGTTACTGCTACTGGGACCTGGGCACGGTGGGTGCGAATCTGATGGCAACGGCCAATGCTGAATCCGTGCCCGTCAAACTGCATTTCGGGTTCGTGGACCGGATGCTCACCGGGTATTTCGGCATCGACGGAGTGACCGAAGCGCCGTCCCTGGTGGCCTCGGTGGGCGCTCCCGACGGGATGTTGCGCGACGGCCCCGGCGACGTGCCGGGAGCGTTGCCTCAGGAGAGCACCGATCTGAGCGCAGGCGCCACCGAATACCCCATAAGCGCTGCCGTCCACGAAGCATCCCCCTTGCGCACACATGGGGACCTGGCGAGTTGGAACCAGGCGGTGTTCGATGCGTCCCTATCGGAAAAGGACGAACTGGACGGCACCGGCGAAACGTTCCGGCCCCTTCGATCCGGGACTGACGGCGCGTTCGACGGCGACATTGACTTGAAGGCGCTGGCGTCCACTCCTCTTGGTGATTGCATTAGCTCGCGCGGTTCCACGCGCCGGTTCTCCAGGGAACCAATCCCGTGGGAAGCGTTCCGCAGCGTGGTTGATGCCGCAGGCAGCGCGATGAACGCGCCGGGCTCCGCGCAGGGCTACAACGCACATTTGGGGCTGTACTTCATCGTCAGCGCAGTAGAGGGATTGGAACCCGGAGCCTACTATTACAACCCCTTCTACAGCGGCCTCCGACTGCTGAAAGCCGGCGACTTCCGGGAGATGGCCGGCCACCTGGGCTTCGAGCAGGCGTTGCCTGCCGATGCCGCCGCGGTAGCGTTCATCACGGCGGATTTGAACGCCATTGATCAGGCTCTAGGAGCGAGGGGTTACCGGATGGCGCAAACCGTCGCCGGCATCATCGGAGGCCGGCTGTACCTGGGCATGCACTCCCTGGGACTGGGCGCTACGGGCCTGACTTTCTACGACGACAGCGTCGCCGAGTTCTTCTCGCCCCACGCGGTGGGGCAGTCAGCGGTGTTCGTCGTCCCAATGGGAGTTCCGGGCAGTCCCAACCGGGTCCGCCCCTTCCGCTCTCAGATCGCAGTCAGCCTCGACTCGCGAGCGCGAGGCGCGGGGCAGGAGGGGTAGCGCTGTATTAGCGGACGCTACTCCCAGTCGTCCTCTTCCTGTGGAGGCACGATTTCCAGAATCGGGTCGTCTCCAACGTCGTCGGTGTCCAGCACAGGCACGTCGGCGCCGGCATCATCCTCATCGTCATCTATTTCGTCGGTGGCCAGCGTCGGCAAGGTGTCATCCTGTTCCGCCTCCACGCCCGCATCGATGACCGGATTGGCGTCTTCGCCACTCTCTGTAGGTTCTTCCGTTGGGAACCCCGCCTCTTGGCGGTTCGGTTCGCCATCGTCGCGGCGGAGCGAAGGGAAGGATATGACGTTGCGCAGCGACGGGTGTTGTTGGGTCTCCCTAATGACGATTGACATTGCGCCGTCGTCGATGCTGACCACGGCTGCGCTGTATTGATTGCCGCCAGCCAGCAACTTGCGCAAGCGGCGCGCCAATCGGGGTTCAACCGTTCCCAACTGGCGGTTATCTGCGGAGTGGACAGCTACGGAGTCACCGCGAACAACAAGGGCCACCGCGTCCCCGGCAGCAATATCTACCGGCCCGGATACGCGGCTGGCGCGTCGCAGTGTCGTGGTACAGGACTTGCCTCCCTCCTCGATGAACTGAGGAGGCGAACCCGCTACGTGGTCCGATGCGACCGGACGCGCCGCACCGGCAGACTCCAGCTTTTGCAGGCGGTCCAGATTTTTGCGGGCGATGTTATTGTTCGGGTGCTTGATCCGTAGGTCGTCCAGGACCATCCGCGCCGCCGGATAGTCGGCCAGTTCCATCAGGGCCTTGGCCAGGCGGTTCGCCGCCTCGCAATCATTTGGGCAAAGTTCTAGGATCGCGCGGTTGATTTCCGCCGCCCTCTCCCATTGACCGTTGAGGGCGAGTTTGACCGCGTCCTTTCCCAGGTTGATTCGGAATCGATCTGCTGTCATTGTTCCCTTGAGCATATGCGGGCCGGAGTTCACCGACTTGTGTATCACCATAGCCAGCCTCCCTATGGGGTATAGCGTGTATCAGTTATTGCCCTTAATCATGGGGCCATAGATTTACACAGACGAAGCCAGAGAGGTCAACAGAAAAATTTGCGGGTTTTTACAAATTCTCCAAATTTGGCGTTGTGTAATGAGAAAGCGTTTAATCGACCAACACGTTATGGATATTGTCGGGTGTGCCAGCGCCACCTGATCAGGATCAAGTCTTGCAGCGTTCGCCAACCGTCCCGGAACGGGCGCACCTTGCTTTCGGCTCGGTAATGCCAATCGATGCCGACTTCTACCGTTGTGAATCCCCGCTTACGAGCCAAGAACAGAATCTCCGCGTCAAACGCGAACCCGTCCAGCGTCTGGGCGGGAAACAACGCCTCCGCCGCCTCGCTCCGGAACACCTTGAAACCACACTGAGTGTCCCGGATGCCGGGGGTCGCCAGCACCCGGGTGAACCCGTTGAACACCCGGCCCATCATCCAGCGGCGCCGGGGCTCCCCGATGCGCCGCGCACCGGCCGCCTCGCGTGATCCGATCACTATGTCGGCGGCGGGGGTTTCTGGAGGCAGCAGCCGGCCCAGCAATTCGATGGGCATCGACAGGTCGGCGTCGCAGAGGAAACGATGCTCTCCGCTGGCGGCCAGCATCCCCTGCCGCACGGCGCCGCCCTTGCCAAGATGCGGGAAGGTATGGACATGGAAACCCGGGTGTGTCTGCCCAAACTCCCGCACTATCGCAGCGGTGTTGTCCTCGCTGCCGTCATCGGCTACCAGGACTTCCCAGGTGTACGGCTGGGCGCGCAGGTAAGCATCTATCGTTGCCAGCGTTTCCGGTAGCCGCCCCTCTTCGTTATAGGCGGGTATCACCACCGAAAGATAGCAGGATGACATCGCGGGAGGCCACGGATCGGCTAACCTTCGTCCAGCTCAAAACCCCGGTGCAGCAACCGGACCGCCTCGTGCGCCTGTTCCCGGCTGATGATGCACGATATCCTGATTTCCGACGTGGTGATCATGTCGATGTTGATTCCGCCGTCGGCGAGGATCCGGAACATCCTGGAAGCATAGCCCGGAGTGTTCTGCATACCGGAACCCACCACGCTCACCGAAGCCAGCGAACTGTCGCTGATTACCTGCGCCGAACCCAACGTGGATTGCATCGCCGACATCTCCCGCATTGCTTGCGGTAAATCGTCGGTGGTGACCGTGAAGCTGATGTCGGTGGTGGTACGGTCCGCGCTGGTATTCTGGACGATGGTGTCCACGTTGACACCTGAGTCAGCGAGGGGTTCGAAAAGCGCTGCCGCCACGCCCGGCTTGTCCTCCACTCCACAAACGGTCACTTTGGCCACATTGGTCTGGTAGGCAATTCCGGTCACTTTTATGCGGTCTTCCATAGGTGCATCTTCCGAAGGTTGGTGGATCAGGGTACCCGGGGCGTCGGTGAAGCTGGAGGCGACGTAGATGGGGACTTTGTACACTGACCCCAATTCTATGGAACGGGGGTGCATTTTCGCGCCGGCCGAGGCCAGTTCAAGCATCTCGTCATAACCGACCTCGGAGAGCTTGGCGGCTTTGCTCACCACCCTCGGATCGGCAGTGTAAATGCCTTCCACGTCGGTGTAGATGTCGCAGCGGTCGGCGTGTAGCGCCGCCGCCAAAGCCACGGCAGTCGTGTCGGACCCCCCCCGGCCCAGCGTGGTGATATCCTCGTCGGGAGTGAGGCCCTGGAACCCAGCGACGATCACCAACCTCCCATTGGACAACTCGTTTTGCAGGCGCGCCGGGTCAACCTCGCTGATGCGCGCCCGCCCGTAGGCGTTGTCGGTGCGGATGCCCGCCTGCGGCCCGCTCAAGCTGATGGCGTCGTAGCCCAGGCTCCGCAGCGCCATGGACAGCAGCGTAATGGAAACCAGTTCCCCGGTGGACAGCAGCAGGTCCAACTCTCGCGGGTCCGGCTCTTCGGAAACCGTTCGCGCCAGGTCGATCAAATCATCGGTGGTGTCGCCCATCGCAGATACCACGGTAACCACCTGGTGGCCGGCGTCATGTACCCCGGCGATGCGTTTGGCGACGTTGACGATCTTGCTGGCGTCCGCGACCGAACTTCCGCCGTATTTGTGAACGAATAGCCCCATCGCTCTAATCCGTGCTCATGGATACCAGGTGCGCGCCGTGATTGGTCGGACGGGTTATCTCAACGCGGCCATCCACTCCGGCCAGCCGGGCCGCGTCGAACATTTCGTATGCCACCGTCATGGAGCGTTCCTGGGTCAGCGCCAGTATGGTGCTGCCGCTGCCGGAAAGAAAAACCCCCAACGCTCCGGCATTGCGTGCCGCCTCAAAAATCACCTTCATGGAAGGGAAAATTGACTGTCGATAGGGCTGGTGCAGCCGATCCTGCGTGGCGATGCCGAGATATTCCGGATGGTTCGATTGCATTCCCACCACCAGCAACGCGGCCCGGCTCATATTGTACACCGCGTCCGCCACCGACACCTCGGCCGGCAACACACGACGCGCATCCACGGTAGCGATGCGCCGATCCGGGATGAACAAAACCGCCTGCAACGCTTCCGGTATATCAATCGGAGCGGTGTAAAGTTGCTGGTCGTCGGTGATCACCAATTGGAGACCGCCATGCACCGCAGCCGCAACGTTGTCGGGATGGCCCTCAATGGTGGCCGCCATCTCCAGCAGGTCATTGGCCGTGAAGGGATTGTCCAGCAGCGCGTTGGCCGCCACCAGGCCGCCGGAAATCGCGGCGGCGCTGCTCCCCATCCCTCGACTCAACGGAATGGTGTTGTCGCAGCGCATCCGCAGGGGCGGCAGATCCATGTCTGCCTCCCCGTACAGGAATGCCATCGCCCGGTAGGTGAGGTTTTCGGTGTCCGTGGCAAGTTCTCCCTCGCCCTCGCCAACGACCTCCACCGACGCACGTTCACCGGGCGGCAGCACGCTCACCGTCAGGCGATTCCAGAGGTCAAGGGCCATGCCCAGGCAGTCATAGCCGGGGCCGAGGTTGGCGGTAGTCGCCGGCGCGCGCACTTCAACTGTCTGCACAGTTATCTCCGTTTATGCGAGCACCATCTGGCTGACGTATCGGCCCAGGTCCCGGTTTTCCCTGAACTCAAACCCACCGAAATCACCACCGTACCCGATGATGGGCACACTGGTTTCGTGGGCTGACCCGTGGGAACGCAGCCCGGGCGGTAACGATACTTCCGCCGGGTCTCCGAACACCACGTCCGAATCCGCCGTCACCAGTATGTCGCCCAGACGTTCAGGCATCAACGAAAATCGTGCGGCCGCTTCTTCCCGCCCGAAAGCCGCTTCCACCCCGTCCGTCTCCCGCAAAACCCCGATCGCGTCCTGCGCCGCCGCCGGATCCTCCAGGTGGACGTAGATGCAGCCTCCCAGGTTGGAATGATGCACCACGTATAGATCCTTGATTACAGGGACAGCCTGGGAGGCAATGTTGTGCCGCGCCAGTATCGCGGGCAGGTGCAGCATTCTGCGCTTGTCCGACATCCCGTGATCCGCGGTTATCAATAACTGAACATCCGGCACGTCGTTGTACAGGCAGCCCAGGGCTTCGTCCAGGATCCGCAGGTGTCGTGCCGATTCGGGATGCCTCGGCCCGTGCATATGCATGGCATAGTCGGTAGTGGCAATGAATGCCAGATCGTAATGCTCCTCGAGCAGGGCGGAGCGGGCGGCTTCAATCGTCCAACCGTTCACGTCCGCAGAGTAAACGTGCGGCGGTTCGCCAGCCGCGGATACGGCCCGCGCCGTGGGTTCTTCCGAAGAAAAGGCTAGGTCGGTACTGGTTCCCAGCAGGCGGCGCAGCTTGTCCTTGGACGCCGCCAACAACGAACGGCCACCGTTGCGCCGGCACAGATCAAATATGGTATCCGACGTGATGAACTCGCCGGACTCCACGTACTGCTCGATGCCCGCCCTCCGGTCCAGCCAGTAGTTAGACACGATGCCGTGCTGCGCTGGATAGTGTCCCGTGACCATGGAGGTGTTATTGACGTTGGTGACGCTGGGCATCATGCCCCCGGCGGTAACATGAAAGCCGTCGGTGGCGAACCGCCGGAGGTTGGGCGCCGGGCACACCTCCAGGTATTCCGGGTCAAGCCCGTCGATCATCACCAGGATAGTTGTAGCGGGCATGGCTTCAGCACACGGGTTGCGGGGCGACGGAGCGGGCCTGTTGGGCCGCTCTCAGGTAGTCGTTGAGCAGCCTGGGAATCAGGAACCGCTGGCGCACCCGGTCCCTGGCGTTGCTGCCGATTCTGGCGCACAGATCATCATCGGCCAGCAGTTGCGCCATGCGCTCGCCGGCTTGCGTGGCATTGTCCACCAGGTATCCTGATTCGCCGTCCACGATTTGCAGACGGATGCCGCCCACGTTGCCGCCGATCATCGGCTTGCCCTTCCACATGCCTTCAGAAACCGTCAACCCAAACCCCTCGCGGGTGGATTTTTGCACCAGAACCCGTGAATGGGTCTGCAAGGCGTTGACGATTTCATCATTGGTGGCGGGCAGGTCATGCGGAGAAAAGAAAAGGTGAATGTCCGGGTCGCTGTCAGCGTGTTCGGTAACGGACCGGAGCACCTCCTCCCCTTCCGGGTCATCGTTCGCCTGGCTCAACCCCAGCAGCGCCAGTTGCAGGTCCGGATGCGAACGCTTTGCCAGCCTGTAGGCGTCAATCACGCCCCACGGGTCTTTCCAGAAGTCGAACCGCGATACCTGGGTTACCAGGGGACGGGACACGTCGATGCCGAGAGCCTTGGCGATGTCTGCTGCCTTGTGACTCGGCATCTCGCAATTCTTGGGCGCGAACGGGTCGATGGCCGGCGGAGCTACGAAGATACCAAGATCGCCCGGCGCGTCTCGGGGCACGTAGTCTTCCAGGGAGCAAATCAGCAGATCGTAAGCCTGGGTCAGCGGCAACAGCCGCCCCATCAGCCAAGGGTTGGGATCTGTCAGGTCTATGTGCACCACCCACAATCTGGTGGGCCCTATTGAACGATCCAGCAGACGGCCCAGCGGAAGCAACTGGGGATCGTGGAAAAACCACACGTCTGCCGACAGACCGGCTTCATCCATTTCGGCGGCTATATCGTCCAGGCATCCGTAGTAGATGGCGAGTTCCTCGTCCGTCAGATCCCCCTCAGCGCCTTGGAGCATATTGTGAATGCGCTTGGTGACGTCGAAGAAGCGGGTATCCCTGGGAGTAATCACCGCCCGCTGCGTGGGAATCCCCAGCGCGTTGCTAAGCGGCACCAGCGAGTGAAGAATCTCGGCGACACCGCCACCATACGCGGTGCTGTTGATGTGGATTACCCTGCTATCTCGAAACCGGTCGGCAACCGCAGTGAGTTCGGCAGCGGTTTCGGGTGGAAGCAATCCGAGGTAATGGTCCGCGTCTGTGGTCGGATACTCAATTATGTCAATCAAACCTCGTCATGCCTCCGTTGACAAATAAAGCAAAGAATATAGTAAAGCGATTCGTTCCGCGTGTACACGGGTTTTGCAAGCCGATTTGGCGAGATCGCCACGTCGCCTTGCTCCTCGCGATGACAAACTGAGTAATCTTGAGTCCTTCGCCGCATGCAACGCGCCGCACGACTCCGGCATCATTCAACGGTTACGGACTTCGCCAGGTTCCTGGGCTGGTCAACATCGCAGCCGCGCCGCACGGCGATGTGGTATGCGAAAAGCTGCAACGGCACCGTGGCGACGATGGGAGTAAGATGGTCGGGAACGTCGGGTATGAAAATGGCGCCGTCCACCAACCCGGACAGTCTGTCATCCCCATCCGTAAGCACGCCCAGGACGGCTCCGCCGCGCGCTTTCACTTCCTGTACGTTGTTCACCATCTTGTCGTACAACGAATCATTGGGCGCGATGGCCATGGTAGGCATCCGGTGATCAATCAGCGCTATGGGGCCGTGTTTCATCTCGCCCGCCGGATAGGCTTCGGCGTGGATGTAGCTGATCTCCTTGAGCTTGAGGGCCCCTTCGGTAGCGATGGGCGAGTTGATGCCCCGGCCGAGATAGATGAAGTTCCGGCGGTTGTAGTAGCCGCCGGCCAGTTTATCGATCTCCGCCGGCTTGCTGATAAGGTTCGCGATGTGCCCCGGAATTCGGGCTAGGTGATCGACCCAAACCTGCATCTCGGATTGGCCGACCCGACCGTGCGCCGCCGCCAGACGCATCGCCAGCAGATTCAGTATGGTCAACGACGCAATGAACGTCTTGCTGCTCGCCACGCCGATTTCGATGCCGGAACGCATCAGCAGGCTGGAATCCGCCAAGCGGGTTGCCTGGCTGTCCGGCGAGTTGCAGATGGTTACAAGTTTCGCGCGGCTGCGACGAACTTCCTCCATTGCGGCCACAGTGTCCGCGGTCTCGCCCGATTGCCCAATGGCCACCACCAGTGTGCTGTCGTCCAGCATCGGTTCCCGGTAGCGGAACTCGGACGCCGACTCGGCCTCCGCCGGCACTCCGGCCAATCGCTCGACCAGGTGTCGCCCCACCTGGGCCGCGTTCAGGCTGGTTCCGCATCCGATCAGGACCACACGGCGGACATTCGCCAGTTCCGCATCCAACATGCACAGTTCCGGCAACGTCACCTGCCCTCCGGTGAAATTGACCCGGTCGCGCATGGCCGAGACCACCGCCTGCGGCTGCTCCATGATCTCTTTCAGCATGTAGTGGCGGTAGCCGGCGCGGTCCACCAACACGTCGTTCAGGGAAATGGGACGCATCTCCTTGTGGACCGGCTCGCCGCATCGATCCAGGAACGTGATCCCTGAGCGGGCCACGACCGCAGCCTCGCCGTCGTCCAGAAAACCCACGGGCAAATAGCCTCGCTCCCCAATGATGGGCAGCAGCGCCGGCAGGTCGCTGGACACAATCCCCTGCCCGGCATGGTGGGCCACCGCCACACCGCCGGCGTGTCCCAGCCGCATGGCGCAAATGCTGTCGTCGTCCCCTTCCCGCACTGCCACTATCGCCTGGGGACCCTGCACCATGGATCCCATGCGCAGCACCGCTTTCGGCAGGCTCAACCCGTCGTTCATTCCTTCTTCAATCAGGTGCGGGATTACCTCGGTGTCGGTTTCCGACTTGAACTGGTGTCCTCGCCGCTGTAGCTCGGTCTTGAGCTCGAGGTAGTTTTCGACGATGCCGTTGTGGGCCACGGCAATGCGGCCGCTGCAATCGGTATGCGGATGGGAGTTCGCTTCGGTTGGGCGTCCGTGGGTAGCCCACCGCGTATGCCCCAAGCCGGCGGAACCCTCGGGATCAGGGCAAGTCGAGTCGTGCAGCAGTCCCACGACGCGGCCAACCGTCTTGCGCAGGTGCAGGCCGCCCTCCGGCTCGATCACCGCGACGCCCGCGCTGTCATAGCCCCGGTATTCCAGGCGGCGCAGACCCTCCACCACTATCGGCCAGGCCTGCCGGTCTCCAACGTAGCCGACTATTCCGCACATGGGAGGCTAGCCACCGTCGGGATCATCGCTGCGGACGGTCAGGGTAGCATCGAAGTGGCCCGCGCCGGTTTCGTGCTGAACCGCCGGCACACGGTAAGGGACGGAGGTGAGGGGAGGCCCGCTCCAATCGTCGCAGTCCAGAACCGGCGATTCCTGCGGAGCATCGTGAGTGGCGACCGGCACAGCCGCCGCGATCTCCATTATCGCGGACGCCAAGGCCGTCGGATCGTGCCGCACGAACACGCCCGGCGCCAGCAGCGGGCGCTGCACGATGCGCCCCACCATGGTCAGCGATTCCGCCTCGTCAAGGAACACCGGATGTTGATCCTCCGCAGCATACCGGGACACCAGGCGCGATGGTATCGGCGTGTTGTTGAACAGCAGGAAATCCAGCGGTTGGCGCGTACCCAGGTACTCGGTGAGCAACGCAAGGAAATTGGAGGTCCTGAATCCGGCGCTCTCGTTGGGTTTGGTCATCAAGTTGCAGACGTGGATTTTGACGGCCCGAGACTCTTTGATGGCCTCAGCTACGTCCTCGACCAGGAGGTTGGGCAACACACTGGTGTAAATGTCTCCGGGGCCCAGCACGATGGCATCGGCCTGGGAGACGGCGTCAAGGACAGGCGGGTAGGCGTATGCTTTGGGGTCCAGATGAATGTAGTCGATAGCCACGTCCAGGTTGTCCCGACGGGAATCGATGGTGGATTCGCCAACCAGTTCCGAACCATCCTCCAGCCGCGCGCACAATGCCGCCTTGGTCAGGGTCACCGGCAGAACTGTACCCTTGATTCCAAGGATGCGGCCAGCCTGTTCAATCGCCGTGATCGTGTCGCCCGTTACTTCGGTCAACGCCGCCAGCAGCAAGTTGCCGAAGTTGTGTCCGTTCAGGCCATCTCCGGCCGAAAATCGGTAGTCAAAAAGCCGCCTCATCAGGCCGGAAGATACTTCATCTCCGGCCAGCGCCATCAAGCACTGTCGCAAGTCGCCGGGCGGCAGATGGCCCAATTCTTCGCGGAGACGGCCGCTGCTTCCACCGCTGTCGGTCATGGCGACGACAGCTGTCAGGTTACAGTCCAGCGCGCGCAATCCGCTCAGCGTGGTGTGATTGCCGGTGCCGCCGCCGACTACAACGATGTTCTTCTTTGGCATTGATCAAGGACAGGATCTAGACCGCACGACTCAGTGCCCTTTTGCAAGCGCTTTCGTCGTAAAGACGGGCCGTTGGAACCCTCAGGCAGTATATGGAGAACGCGGGAATGGTGTCAAATTGACGGCTATTCATCATCGCCGTACCTGCTTTCAAAATAAGGGATGACGCTGTCGCCCATCTGCTCCACTACACGCATGGCCATGCGGGCGTCCATGCCCGGGTACCAGATGCGGAACATGAAGTGATTGGCTCCAACGCGGCGGTGGTGATCCTCGATTTGCTGGATCACTTCCTCGCTGCTGCCCAGGATGAAACGGTCCCGCGCCAAGTCCTCGAACGGGATCCGGAAATCCTCGTCGCCGGGGAGGGCTTTGTCCTGCCCCCAGTCCGCGTAGGCCTGGTACTTGGCCTCCATGTAGGGTTGGGCGTTGCGCACCGCTTCCTCGTGGGTGGGAGCGATGTGCATCTCCTTGATGATGGGCATCTCTGGGGGCATCTCCTTGCCGCCAGCCTCCAGGCCGTCCTTATAGATGGCCGTCTGGCGTTCCAGGGTTTCCAGCGTGGCATGGGGATTCACGAACCATGGCAGACCCAGCTCGCCCGCCCTGCGCACCACTGTGTCAAAGTTCGCCGCCACCCAGATCGGGGGGTGCGGCTCTTGAACCGGGCGGATGGCGCAGGTCGCGTTGTCCAGATTGAAGTGCCTGCCGTGGAACGTGACTTCGTCCTCTGTCCACAAACGCTGCACCAGCTCCAACGATTCCAGGAACCGGCCGACGCGGTGCCTTCGCTCCACGTTGAACGCCTGGTATTCGATGTCCCGGTAGCCCAAACCCACACCCAAAACCACGCGCCCATCGCTGATCACGTCCAGCGTAGCCACGGTCTCGGCAACATCCGCCGGCGAGTACAGGGGCAGCAACAGGATAGACAGCACCAGCTTCATGTCGCCCGAATCGGCGGCCAGTCGCGCCAGGAGGGGGATGCTCTGCAAATTCTGATACGGTGGCGACAGGAAGTGCTGCCCACAGGCTATCGAACTGAACCCGGCATCCCTCGCCAAACGGGTGAGTTCGACCGTTTCGCGGAACCGCTGGGTGGCGGAATCGGCCGCGGGGTGTTGAGGCATTGCCATGATGCCGAATTTCATACTTCGATCTCCGTTTTGGGTTGGGAACAACGCCCCATATTTACATCACCACGCAGTTCCGGGCGCGGCGACGGCAACGTTGGATTATATCGGCGGCCATTCTCAACGGCAAACCGGATGTGCATGCTGGGTGGCTATTTCGCGCAGTGGTTTTTGCCGACACGGTGGCGGCCAATCGTATGCTGCGTCGTGGCTAGCGTGGCTACGGATGGCGGTACGGGGCCTTCATTAGACGCGGTTGCCGACAAAACTTTACACGATAATCGCATTAATTTGATAAATATTTCACATATCAAATATGCATTGTTGCGTGGCTCAGTTTTTACAACGAGAATAAATGTCGCACATCGCGCTCTTGTCGCAACGACAACGACGACCGCGACGAGTTCTATTTTGGTGGCACGTCTGCCGCCACCGGTCACGCGGGTGGAATCGCGGCTCTGGTCACTGAATTTCTGGACGACCGGTTGGATGTTGATGCGAACCCAGCCGCCGTTGCCGATTGTTTGCGCACGAGCGCAATAGACAAGGGAACTTCTGGAGAGGATCCGAAATGGGGACATGGCATGATGGAACTCCCATGTCCGTCTAAGCGGATCGCGTCGCCTGCCGCCTACACCAGCTCCGGCGAGTCATGGTCGTCGGATGACTGCGTATCTGAACGTAAGAGCGGCCGTTACGCGGACTATCACACATTCGAACTGGACTCTGTGCAGACCGTGGTCATTCACCTTGATTCGTCCCTTGACAACTTTCCGTATTTGACGAAGGGTCCGCATGGACGCGGCGAGCTCGTTGACTACGACCTGAGGTCCGGGCCTGACAACGATGCTCAGATAGAAAAAGTCCTTGAGGCTGGAATCTACACGATCGAAGCTACCGTCCACCCCTCAGGCAAGCGGCCTGGTCAGTATCGAGTGTTGGGGGGCGACGGAATACGGCCCGTGAGAGCCGGACACCTTCAGTTGATTCCCGAGTAGCGAAATTTCCTAGCATGCAGCGACTGTCCGTAGTCGGTGGTGAGTTGGCCGTCATCGACGCGCGCTGCCCACGGTGTTAGGATGCCCAAGGTTTCGGACTCACCCAACGACACGGAGGATCAACCTCATGCCAGGGCAAGGCTTGGATTATTCGACGCTCTTCAACAGGGATCTTCCGCCCCCGGTGGCGGCGTGGGAAGGCCACCCGAAGTACAATTTCATCGGCGGCCACAGCGACCCTGACCTGGTTCCCATGGAGGGCTTCATTGAGTCCGCCGGCCGGGTGTTCCGCGGCGATGCCAGGAACATCTCAATGTACAACTTCGACGGCGGGCCCCAGGGCATCATCCCACTGCGCCAGTTCGTAGTTGACAAGCTGGCCCAGCATCGCGGCATCAACGTAACGACGGACGACGTTCTGATCACTTCCGGGTCGGGCCTCGCCATCGAGCTGATCAACGAGATCCTGCTGGAGGAAGGCGACACCGCCATCGTAGAGGCGTTCAGCTTTTCCGGCGCACTGGGCAACCTGAGGCGCCGGATGGTCAATATCGTAGGAATCGACGTGGACCAGGACGGGATGCGTATGGATCACCTGGCTAGCGCGCTGGCAGACCTGCAGAACAAGGGAGTGCGTCCCAAGTACATCTACACCATCCCCACGCTCCAGAATCCAACGGGCACCGTTCTCACCATGGAACGGCGACACCGGATGCTGGAACTCAGCGAAGAATACGGCGTACCCATTTTCGAGGATGAGTGTTACGCCGATCTCATATTCGAGGGCGAATACGAGAACGCCATCCGCTCCCTGGACGACACCAACCGGGTGCTGCACATCGGGTCGTTCTCCAAGACGCTGGGGCCGGGCACGCGCTTGGGCTACGTCGTAGCTTCGTGGGATGTAATGAGCCGTCTGCTCTCCCGCAAAAACGACGCCGGAACCGGCGTGATGGACCAGATGATTGTCGGCGACTATTTCAACCACCACTATGAGGACCACATCCTGGAGATGCGGTCGTCGTTGAAACGCAAATGCGACACACTCAGCAGCGCCCTCCGCGAATCATTCGGTCCCAGCATCGAGTTCGAGGCGCCCAGAGGCGGGATGTACCTGTGGGTCAAACTGCCTGACGGAGTTGATTCTCGCCAACTGGCTGGCCCGGCCCTCAACGAGGGGATCGCGTTCAACCCTGGGCCGGACTGGTCGGCAGACCCGGACGCCGCTGCCAGCTACATCCGCCTTTGCTTCGCTCTGCCATCCGAGGCCGAAATCTGGGAAGGGATCGAAAAACTGGCGGACTTGTTCCGCAGAGAGGGAGCGGTTCCCTGATCCCGGTTGTGTGATTCGTTACCTGAAATAATAGTCGCTATTTGGATTCGGTGGATATGCGCCATGCCGGGCCGTTTCCGGGTGAGGGCATGGGAATGGCGTCCCAGGCAGGATTCGAACCCGCGGCCAGCTGCTTAGAAGGCAGCCGCTCTGTCCACTGAGCTACTGGGACGCACTGAATTTAGGATAGGTAAAATACTCCAACCCTGTCAACGGCCTCCACAGGTCCGGTAGGCCCTTTCCAAAGTCTGTGTCGGCAATCCTTTCATCTCATCTGAACGCTTAGCCGGTTCATGGTTGCCCAGTTCCATGGTTGCCCAGTTCCATGTCTATTGCGCATGGTTGTGTCATCTGCGAAAATCGTCACATCCTAATTTGGCGCCAATCGTCAGTCTTCGCCACGGAGTGGGCACACGAGCAATGGTTACGGAAGTCAGCAGCCCCATTCGCGTACTCGTAGCAAAACCGGGATTGGACGGCCATGATCGCGGAGCGAAGGTAATCGCTCGGGCGCTTCGGGACGCCGGCATGGAGGTTATCTATACCGGCATCCGCCAGACTCCCCAAATGGTGGTGCAGGCGGCGGCGCAGGAAGACGTTTCGGTTCTTGGACTGAGCATTCTCTCCGGCGCTCACATGGAGTTGCTGCCGGAAATCATGCGGCTACTCCAGGAACAGGGGATGGATGATGTGCTGGTGGTCCTGGGTGGAATCGTCCCTGAAGCCGACCGCGAGCCATTGGCACAAATCGGCGTGTCCGCCGTGTTCGGCCCCGGCACTTCCACTAACGATATAATCGATTACATCAAAACCAACGCTGCGTCAGGATGAACTTCGCCCTTCAAAATTTCCTAATAATCGGTAAAGTCATCGCTTGCGATAGCAAAGCCCCCCGCATATAATCCCCTTATGCATTTTGCGGGCTCGCCCCAGGCGGTGCCACAATGAAATACAACGTATCGCAATTGTTAAAGGAGCCCATTGGCTCCGAACGGCTTTTCACGATAACTGAAGGAGAAACCACCGAAACCGCCAATCCCGTACAGAGCGCCGCAGGGCAGGTCAAACTCGTTCGTACCCACCAGGGAATCTGGACGCAGGCCTGGCTCAGCGTGTTGATCGTTCAGGATTGCAGCCGTTGCCTGGAAGATTTCAGCCACTCTTTGGAGTTGGAGATCGACGAGGAATATTTCCCAGAGATTGACGTCAAAACCGGTCGTCAGGCGCTTGCGCCCTCAGAATGGGAAGGCTTTTACATCCCGGCCGACCACACGTTGGACTTGGGAGAGGCTACTCGACAGGCGGCGCTTTCAACATTACCTCTCAAACCCCTTTGTAAATCGGACTGTATCGGCATCTGCGACCGGTGCGGTATTGATCGCAACCACAAACGGTGTGATTGCTACACCGAAGACATCGATCCCAGGTGGGCCGCTTTACGCTCGCTGATGGTCGAACCTCAAATCTGAATCTATTGACGGTGACGCCCAAGCTTTTTAGCGAAATGGTCGTCACAATCCGGAAATGAAATGGGTGCACTACCAAACAAAAAACTCACCCGAGCTCGAAAGGGTCGCCGGCTGTCTTCGCCGGCCTACCGACTACGCGCAATGAGCCCCGCGCGTTGTCCTCGTTGCCGGCAAGCCAAGCTTCCCCACGCTGCTTGCCCAAGCTGTGGCTACTACCGCGGGCGCTTCGTTGCCGTCTAAGCAATTGGAGGCCAGTCGCATGACTGACATCGAACGAGCTCCCATCTATTCTTACATTTTCCCTGGGCAGGGCGCCCAGAAGGTTGGCATGGGGCAATCCCTCTACGAAACGTCCCAGGCAGCCCGCTACGTTTTTGAAGAAGCCGACGACAGCCTGGGCGTGAACCTCACCCAGGTGATGTTCGAAGGCCCCTCGGAAACCCTGCAGGACACCGCTTTCACCCAACCCGCGATCATGACCGTCAGCATCGCCATCTGGCGCGCGTGGCAGGAGTTCCTGGGCGCAGCTGCGCCACAGCCGGCGGCAGTTGCCGGCCATAGCCTGGGAGAATACACCTCCATGGTCGTTGGCGGGGTGATGGATTTTGGCGACGGCATAAGGCTGGTACGGGAGCGCGGCCGCTTGATGCACGAAGCTTCAGAGGCGCGACCGGGTTCCATGGCCGCCATAATCGGACTCGATGAGCTGGTTGTCGCCCAGGTGGCGCAGGATTCCGGCGTTGAGATGGCCAACATCAACTCCGATGACCAGATAGTCATCAGCGGCGACAAGATGGCCCTGGCCCGGGCCATGGACCTCGCTTCGGCTCGCGGCGCCAAAAAGGTTGTGCCGCTGGCCGTCAGCGGGGCATTCCATTCCCGTCTGATGGCCCTGGCTCAGGAAGGTCTTACCGACGCCATTGACGGTATCGCTTTGCGCGATCCTGAGTTTCCAGTCATCGCCAACTCCACTGGCATTCCCATCGTGAACGCAGCGCAAGCCCGGCAAGAACTGCTTACCGGCCTCTGCAACTGCGTGCTCTGGAAGCACTCGGTACAGTTCATGCTCGATTCGGGCGTCAACCGGTTCGTCGAATTCGGTCCGGCGCGGGTTCTGTCCAGCCTCGTTCGGCGCATTGACCCCGGCGTTGAGGCACTGACGCTTTCGGATCCCGACTCCATCCGCAAGGTCGCCTCCGACCAGTAATCAGGCGACGACGCCCCGGTCGTTGCAGCGCCAACGGTTGGCGGGTCTGATGGCTATCAAACGCGGACCACACGACCGGCGCCGCGCCCCGGTGGGGCGTCAGGCCCGGGTACTTGCCTTGCAATGCCTGTACGCGAATGATGTTCGCGGCGCCTTCCATATCGAAACGGTGGACTGGCTTTGCACGGAGGCGCCGGTTTCGGGCACGGTACGCCGAAACACCGAGCAGATGGTGGAGGGCATACTGGGAGACGTCCAGCGGCTCGACGCCGTGATTCAAAAATATGCTCCAGCCCTCCCGGTTGATTTGCTGGCCATCGTTGACCGGAACATATTGCGTGTGGCAATCTATGAAATGGCCAGAAGGGAACATGTTCCCAACCGGGTCATCATCAACGAAGCCACCGAACTGGCGTCAAACTTCGGCAGTGAGAGCAGCGCCCGTTTCGTGAACGGAGTGCTCGGGTCCGTATTGAACGACATTCCAAACCCCGGCGCCGACAACTCCTTTCCTCTGGATTGACCGGTTACAATTGACGATAGAACCTGCGGCGTCGCTACGCCGCCCCCTCTTGGAGATGAACCTTTGAGTACCGTTCTTGAACGCATCACTGACATAGTGGTGGACAAACTCGGCGTGGACGCCAGCGACGTCACTGCCGATTCGTCCTTTCAGGACGACCTGGGCGCCGATTCCCTTGACCTCGTGGAATTGATCATGGCTTTCGAGGAAGAATTCAGTTCCGATGGCGACACCATCGAAATTCCCGACGAGGACGCCGGTGAGATCCACACAGTCGCTGACGCAGTAGAGTATCTCAAAGGCAAGGGCGTTCAGGACGAGTAGCCGGCTCTCTCTCCCTGTCCTGTCGCGTCGAGACCGACAATGTCATCGGCCGGAGGCAGGATCATCATGGAAACGCTGGAAGATCTAGATCAACGAGTCAGAAACTGCACCGATTGCCCTCTGCACGGTTCCCGTACCAACGCCGTTCCCGGAGAGGGCCCGGCCAACGCCGAAATCCTATTCATCGGCGAGGGGCCGGGCTTCCACGAAGATCGCCAGGGGCGGCCCTTCGTCGGC
Organism: Dehalococcoidia bacterium; assembly: GCA_965207025.1. Classification (GTDB taxonomy): domain Bacteria; phylum Chloroflexota; class Dehalococcoidia; order Lucifugimonadales; family UBA3495; genus Bin87. The sequence goes on from OZ242258.1 coordinate 2,192,093, forward strand.
CCTGCCGGTAATTTCCTGGAAGAGCTGTTGCAGTCCATCGGCATGTCCCGCGATCAGGTTTATATCGCCAACATGGTCAAGTGCCGCCCCCCCAACAACAGAGACCCTGCGCCCAGTGAGATTTCGGCGTGCAGCAAATATCTGGACCGGCAGATTGAATTGATCAACCCGTTGCTGATCGTCACCCTCGGCCGCTTCTCCATGGCAAGGTTCCTGCCGGGACAGAGCATCAGCCGCGCTCGGGGACGTCTCCGGCCAGTGGGAAGCCGCCACATTTTCCCGATAATGCACCCGGCGGCCGGACTGCGCCGCCAAGAAATGCGCTCCGCCATAGAGCAAGATTTCGCCAAGGTGCCCGGATTGCTTGATGTTCTCCGTATGCAGGCCGACCCGGCTTCAGTTTCGGAAGTGCGTGAGACGCCGGCGGAATACCAGGGGGAATCCGCGCCGCCTTCCTTGTGGGACATGCTGTCAACCCAATCTTCTCCCGCCGATACCGGAACTCGACCAGCCGAGATGCCCGAAGCGCCGGCGGAGCCCACTGTAGAAGAACCGCCGCCCGGCCAGCAGCGACTGTTCTGACGGAGTATTACTTGGTCAACAGATACCCGACAACCTCTCCCGCCGATACGACCTTGCGCGTACTTCCATTGGGCGGCCTGGGTGAAATCGGCAAAAACATGATGGCGCTGGAGTGCGGCGGAGACATCATTGTTATCGACTGCGGCATCCAGTTCCCCTCGGAGGACATGCCAGGCGTCGATCTCATCATCCCTGACGTTTCATATTTGACCGCCCGGGCTGACCGGGTACGCGGCATCCTGATTACCCACGGCCACGAGGACCACATCGGCGCTCTCCCCTGGGTGTTGCCCGAGTTGGAAGTCCCCGTCTATGCGCCCCGCCTGGCCCACGGTTTGATCCAGGTCAAACTGCACGAGCGCCGACGAACTCGTGATATGCCGGTCCACGTTATCGAACCTGAGCGTCCGGTAAACTTCGGCGACAATTTCCGTGCCACGTGGTTCCGGGTCTGCCACAGCATCCCGGACGCCATGGGCATATGCTTAGAAACCCCATTGGGAACCGTTATCCACACCGGCGATTTCAAGATTGACCACACCCCGGTGGACGGGCACACCATCGACCTGCCGGCATTGGCGGGACGCGGGGCGGAGGGAGTCCTCCTGCTTTGCTCCGATTCTACCTATGCCGAACTGCCGGGCTATACCCCATCCGAACAGGTGATGGGGTCCGCCCTCGATCGCGCCATGGCCGACGCCTCCGGTCGGGTCATCATTGCCACTTTCGCCTCGCTCATCAGTCGCATCCAGCAGGTGATCACCGCCGCTGAAAAACACGACCGCAAAGTCGCGTTCGTCGGGCGCAGCATGGTGGCCAACGTGCAGATGGCGACGGAAATGGGCTATCTGAACGCCCGGCCCGGCACCATCATACCCGTCCGTGAAGCTGATGATTGGCCCTCCAATCGGGTAGTCGTGATGACCACTGGCAGCCAGGGCGAACCCACATCGGCCCTGGTACGTATCGCCAACGGCGAGAGTCGCGACTTGGAATTGGCCGCCGGAGACACCGTAATCATCTCCGCAACGCCCATCCCAGGAAACGAGCGCGCTGTCAGCCAGACCATCGACAACCTGCTCCGCCAGGGGGCCAACGTGCTGTATGACCGCATCGCGCCGGTTCACGTCCACGGGCACGCCAGCCGGGAAGAACTGAAGCTGATGCTCAACATCACCAAGCCACGCTATTTCGTCCCGGTGCATGGCGAATACCGGCACCTGCGGGCTCATGCTCAACTGGCGTGGGACCTGGGCGCCGCCCCAGACGGCATCTTCGTGCTGGAGGATGGCGACATCCTGGAGATCTCCGATCATGGCGCTCAGGTTGTTGACTCAATACCGGCCGGCCACATTTACCTGGACGGGCCAACGGTTATCGACACCGACAGCGACATCCTGCGGGAACGGCGCTCCCTGGCCAGAGACGGCGTGGTCGTAGTGTGTGCCGGTCTTGATGACGAAGGAAATATCCTGGGCCCAGTGCAGGTCGCCGCCAGTGGATTCATAGAGCAACATGACCTGCCGGACGCGCTGCGCGGTTTGGCCCAAGCGGTGGAAATGGAAGTCGCCGGCCTTTTGATGCAGAACAACCGTGAATCGGCACAGGCAAAAATCCGGAAAGTTGCTCGCCAGTTTCTTCGCAGCAACCTCAACAAACGCCCTATGATTATCCCGGTAATCCTCGATACTTGACGGCCGCTAGTCGCATTGCGCCTGCACCCCTGACATTCGCACCCGCCGCTGCCCGACAGCGGCGGGCGCGTTTGATCAGCCGTCAAAACTAAGAGAACGGGCTGGGAGGGCATCATGTCCACGTTCGCGGCATCCGAGAGCGCCGGTTTCGGTTGGCTCCGGTGGTCTATCGAGTTGAGCGTGCTTCTGGCGGCGTCAGTGGCCGTGGCAGCCTTGGCGTGGCTCATGCCCGACCTGCGGGAATGGTTTACGGTAACGCTGGGCTTTGGCTGGGCCGCCCTGGGCTTATTCTCCGTGGCGATTCTGCTGGCGCTGTTGCACCGGCCGGCTGGTCTGTTCAGGGGATGGCGCTGGTGGCTCGCGGGAGCATTGGTCGTCGGCATATTCATCGGCGGCGCAGCATTCGTTCGCGGCGACTCCGGCGTGTTCTACACATACGGCATTTCAGGAGAATGGGGTTATGCGCTGACCGGCGGCAATGTCGGCGTCGCAATCCTCGAATTCTGCGCCGCGTTAATTCTGATGAGTCTATTGCTGATACCCAATGCCGCCCGCCTTTACTTGGCTGCCCTCCAATATGCCGGCGCAGGTGTTTGGATGGGACTGGTCGCCACCGCTAACGGGATGCGCATCGCCAGCGTCTGGTTGTTTGCGGCGATGGCTGCCGCCGTTGGCGGAACGGCCAATATGCTCGGCGGCCGGAAACAAAACGGCTCCACTTCTGAAAAACAACGAAAGCCCAGGAAAGGAAAAGCCAAGCAAGCTAACCCGGAACCCGACGAACCCGAAATCACTCCTACCACGCTGCCAACCCCTATGTCGGCGAGTGGGTGGCAACTGCCGCCGCTTGACATCCTGGCGCCGCCCGAAGCTCACCAGATGGACCACGGCGCCATCGCCGCAATGTCGGAGGAGATCAAGGAAGCCCTGGCCGAACACCGCGTGTACGTCGATGTCGAAGACGTGAAGGCCGGGCCGCGGGTAATCCGATTCGGACTGGTGCCGGGTTACGTTCCGCAACAGCCGGGACGCGAAGGCGCCGCTAAACCGCGGCCCAGCCGCGTCCGGGTCAGCGACATCACCAAGCAGCAGAAGGACCTGGCGTTGGCCCTCAAGAGCCCCTACATCCGCATCATCGAAACCCCAGAACCCGGCGAGGGACTGGTGGGTCTCGAAGTTCCCAACCCTTCGCCCGGCAAGGTGCTGATGCGCTCCATCGTCGAGGGTCAGGACTTCGGCAAAATCGTGCAGAAGAACGGCCTGGCCTTCGCCCTGGGCGAGGATGCCGGGGGCGCTCCGCTGGTTCTCGACCTGGCCGCCATGCCTCACATTCTCATCGCCGGAGCAACCGGTTCCGGCAAGAGCGTTTGCATCAACTCGCTGGTGGCGTCGCTGCTGATGACTCGCCCGCCGGACCAGTTGCGCATGATCATGGTGGACCCCAAGCGGGTGGAACTCACGCCCTTCAACGGGATTCCCCACCTGGTGATGCCCGTCATCGTCGAACCCGACGACGTCCAGCCGGCACTTCGCGGCCTGATCAACGAGATGACTCGTCGCTACAAGATGATGGAGGACCTGGGCGTCCGCAACATCGCCGGATATAACGCCAAATCCGAAGAGCCGATGTCATTCCTGGTCCTGATCGTGGACGAGCTGGCAGACCTGATGATGACCGGTGGCCTTGAGGTCGAACAGCAGTTGGTGCGGTTGGCCCAACTGGGGCGGGCTGCCGGCATCCACATGGTGCTGGCTACGCAGCGTCCATCGGTGAAAGTCGTCACCGGCCTGCTCAAGGCCAACGTTCCGGCCCGCGTCGCTTTCGCCGTCGCGTCCCAGGTCGATTCTCGCGTGATTCTCGACTCCGGAGGCGCTGAAGCCCTGATGGGCAAAGGGGATCTGCTGCTCCTCAATAACGACTTCCCCAAAGCCCGGCGAGGTCAGGGCACGCTGGTGTACGACGAGGAAATGGACCAGTTAATCGAGTTCTGGCGCAACCAGCAGGGCCCGCCGTTGCCTCACATTAACCTTGCCGAAGAGGACGAAGAGCTTGGCGGCGATGGCGGGGATGGAGATGCCGGCGGCGATCCCGCTTACAACGGTAACTACCTTGACCAGGCCCGCGACATCGCCCTGCGCAACCCTCGCGTAACCTCCGCCATGTTGGAGCGGAGGTTCAAAATCCGCAAGTCCGTTGCCGATGAACTCATGGAGGACCTGAAAGCCGAGGGACTGGTCATCGGATAATTACACCGATCTGCGCTGCAGTTCCATCGGTGGTATGATGCTACGGCGGCTTGCACCGATGGAGCCCCAATGCTGATCGACCTGCACAACCACACGTACCCCAAATCCGACGACAGTTTCCTATCCCCCGACGAACTGGTTGACGCCGCCAGATCCGCCGGACTGGATGGAATCTGCATCACCGAACACGACGACTTCTGGTCGCCGGATGACACCGCCGAGCTGACCAGACGGCACGGCATCCTGGTGCTGCCGGGATCGGAAATCAATACCGACGCCGGCCACGTCCTGGTCTTCGGCCTCCATCGCTATCGATTCGGGATGCACAAGCCGAGTTTTCTGCGCGCCGAGGCCGACAGCTTGGGCGCCGTGCTCATCGCTGCGCACCCCTACCGCCGCAGATACCTGGAAGACCCGGCCAGCGACCCTGCGGTACGCTCGGAGATGTTGGAAAGGGCCATCTCCGACCCTCAACTCCGCCTGTTTGACGCCGTGGAATCATTCAATGGGCGTGGCTCCGCCAACCAGAACCGGTTCGCCCACGACCTGAATCAGACCCTGGGCCTGCCCGGCATCGGAGGCAGCGACGCCCACCGAATCCACGAGATCGGGACTGCCGCCACCCGATTCGAGCGGCGCATCACGTCCCTGGAAGACCTGATTGCCGAAATACGCGCCGGCAGGACGGCGCCGGTAAGTCTGGTCGGCGCCGCAACGAGATCGCCTGCTACGACTATGTGAGATGCCTCCGCTTCTTGAAGTCCAAGACCTGCACGTAGAATTTCGCGTACCCAACGGCGCGGTGCATGCGATAAACGGAGTGTCCTTTTCCCAGCAGGAGGAAGAAGTCCTGTGTATCGTGGGGGAGAGCGGCGCCGGCAAGAGCGCCCTGGCCCTAACCCTGATGGGCCTGCTCCCCGATAACGGCGCAATCAAGAGCGGCAGAATTCTATTCGACGGCGTGGATCTCGTAACCGCTCCCGAGGAGCACCTGCGCGAGCTGCGGGGAAAGGCCATGTCCATGGTTTTCCAGGACGCCCAATCCGCGCTGAACCCGGTGCAGACCATTGGCGCGCAACTCACCGAGGTGATCGTCACCCACTCGCAGCTCAACCGCCGCGCTGCGGGCCGCGTATGCCAGGAAATGCTGCGGGAGCTCGGCGTTCCCGACCCACGCCGGATTATGTCCGCCTACCCGTTCACCCTCAGCGGTGGTCAATGTCAACGGGTGATGCTGGCCATGGCCTTGGTCATGCGGCCTCGCCTGCTGATCGCCGACGAAGTGACCTCCAGCGTGGACGTTACGCTACAGGCGGAGATACTGGAACGGCTGAAGGAGTTGAGCCGGGATTCCAAATCGGCGATCCTGCTGATTACCCACGACATGGGCGTCGTTGCGAACATGGCCCGCCGGGTAGGGGTAATGTATGCCGGGCACCTTGTCGAGTACGCCGAACTGCTCCCCATATTCCAGCAGCCGCGCCACCCTTACACATGGTCGTTGCTGCAAACCCTACCCAGGTTGGACGCCGCCGGCCGGCGTTTGCAAGCGTTGCGTGGAACTCCACCGGACCTGATCAATATGTCTGGAGAATGTCCGTTCCTGCCGCGGTGTCCCAAAGCCCTCAGCCGCTGCCGCGTGGAGCCAACGCCGAACCTGTACGAACAGTCCGCAAGCCACTACGCAGCCTGCTACAACCCGGTGACTTACGCCGACTGATCATGGGGATGGATTTTGCCATTGAGGTTGAATCGTAACAGCCGGAGCAACTACCCGCTGCCGGCCAGGTCCGCCACCAGCAGCTCCAGCGAGACCTCGGGATCAAGCCGGCCTTGCTTGATCGCCAGGTCGCTCTCCAACACCCGCTGGTACTTCAGCGAGATTTCGGGCAGGGACATGCGGCGCGCCTGGCCGAGAGTCTTGCGCACCACGAAGTCGGAGTTGGCTCCCATTCTGCGCCCCAACTCCGGCTGCACCACTCCGCGCTCCGTCAAGTCTCGCGCCAGCGCGATTAACCGCAACTGCCGCTCGATCATGGCGATGATGTAAAGCGGCTCGCGTCCTTCCTGCATCAGTTGCGCCAGCAGTCTCAGCGCATCGCCGGGTCGGCCGTCCATGATCGCGTCAACCGCCGCGAAGATGTTGGCCTCTTGCGCGTAAGGAACCAGAGACCGCACATCCACCTCGGTGATCTCTCTTCCGGTGGCGAACAGGGACAGCTTTTCAAGCTCCCGGTCCAGTGTCCACAGGTCGTTGCCGATCATTTCGGTAATGGCCTGTATCGCCGGCGGCGTGATACTTCCTCCCTTGTCCTCAACGCCGCGCTTGACCCATTGATTCAAACCCTGTCCCGTGGGAGCGGCTTGCTTATGCACCTGGCAATGCTCGGCCAGCGCGCGCAACAGCGGATTGCTGTCGGCCACGTCCCCATCCAGCAGTATCAGCAACGTGGTGTCCGGCATCTGTGGAATCGCATCGGCGAGTTGCATCCATCCGGTTCGTGGCGCGGCCTGCCGCCGGCCGGACCGACCCCTGCCTCGCTGACCGCCCGTGTTTTCCTCAGTGGCGAGTGCGCCTTCGATTTCCACCAACCGCACCGCATCGAGAAAGGGCAATGAGTTGCACGCCGCCAACGCCTCGGCCGGCGGCGTCTGAGCAGCGATAAACCGATGATGGTTAGATTCCATCACCTCGGACGCGCCGGCTTCCCGTAGGACGCGGCGTACTGCACCGGCCACGAGAAAAGTGTCTCCATAGACTGCGTGGGCCGGCATGATGGTGCGGCCTCGTACCCTCCAGACCGCGGGTGCTTGCCGCCGCTAGTTCTCCACCAGCTCGGTCAGCACTCCGAATACCGACCTGGGGTGCACGAAACCAATGGTTCCCGACAGCCCGTGCCTTGGTTCGCGGTCAATCAACGACAAACCGTTGGCCGCCAGAATCTTCAGCTTGCCGTCAATGTCGTCCACATTCAGCGCCAGGTGATGCAGCCCCTCGCCGCGGCGCTCTATGAATCGCCCCACGGCGCTCTCCGGCGACAACGGCTCCAGCAGTTCCAACCGTGTTTGTCCGACTTCAATCAGGCAGGCCCGCACACCCTGATCGTCCATCTCCACCACTTCGGCTTCCGGCGTCCCAAAGTTTGCCTCAAAGAAATCCAGGGCCGCTTGAATGTCGTTTACGGCGATTCCAACGTGATCGACGTAGTTGACAGCGCAGACTTCGGTCATCAGTATGGCCTCCGGGGCAAGCATTCCAGCGACTAAACCGGGTATTGCGCCAGCACCTGCCGCGCGATAATCATGCGCTGCACTTCCGAAGTTCCCTCGTAGATGGTGGTAACCCGAGCGTCCCGGAAGATGCGTTCGATGCGCGATTCCTTGAAGACCCCAATGCCGCCGTGAATCTGCATCGCCTCGTATGCGGCCTTGTTGCAGTTTTCCGACGCGATCAGCTTCGCCATCGACGCTTCGTTGATGAACGGCAGGCCCTCGTCCCGCAGGGTCGCGGCATGCATCGTGGCGACGCGGGCCGCGTGTACGCCCGTCGCGATGTCCGCCAGCTTGAACTGGATGGCCTGGTGCTGCGCCAGCTTGCGCCCGAAGGTTTCCCGCAACTGCGCGTACCGCACCGCTTCTTCCAGCGCGGCTTGCCCGATACCAACGCACTGCGCCGCTATGGATATGCGGCTGGAGTCGAGAATGTCCATCGCGTAACGGAAACCCATCCCCTCTTCGCCGATCAGGTTCTCGGCCGGAATTTCTGCGTCCTCGAACACGATCTCGCACGTGCTGGAGGCGCGAATACCCATCTTGTTGTGCTGCGGATTGATCTGCATCCCCGGCGTGCCCGCCGGAACGATGAACGCGCAAACGCCACGGTAGCCGATGGAACGGTCCTGGTTGGCGAATATCACCAGCGTCTCGGCGACCTCTGCATTGGTGATGAACTGCTTGGAGCCGTTTAGCACCCAGCTGCCGTTGCGTCGCGTGGCAGTGGTCTGCATCGCCGCTGCGTCCGAGCCGCTGCCGGGTTCGGTGAGCGCCCAGGCCGCAATGCCCTTGCCCGAAGCCAGCGAAGGAACGTACTGCTGCTTCTGTTCCTCGTTGCCGAACCGAGCGATGGTTTCCAACCCGAGTCCCAGGTGCGCCGCCAGTGTCACGCTTGCGGCCACGTCGGCCCGCGCCATCTCCTCAATGACAATCGACGACTGCCGGAATCCGCCGCCGCTGCCGCCGTAGGCCGGGTCAACGCCGATTCCGGCCAGGCCCAGCTGCGCCATCCCGCGCCAGTTTTCATGGGAAAACTCAGCCTTCTCGTCCAGTTCCGCCGCGCGGGGCACAACCTCGCGTTCCGCGAAGTCGCGAACGAGGTTTTGCAGCATCTTTTCTTCTTCGGTCAGCGTCACGTCAGGCACGGGAATTCCTCCGGGTCATCGCTTCATCTATCGGGAATCGCGGGAAAGTGTATCACAAGCGGCAGTAGGGACACGCAGCGTAATTCAGAACGTTTCGGCGTCCTCGCCATACCACTTCCTGATCAGGTCGTTCAGCGTGCCATCTTCCTTCATGGCGCCGATGGCCGCGTTCAGCCGGCTTTTCAACTCGCCGTCGTTCTCGCGCACGCCAATACCCACATGGTCGGAGTCGAACGTGACCTCCGGCCCTACAAATATGAGAGATCCGCCGCTATTCTCCACAAAGCTTTCCAGGAAAATTTTGTCGGCAAACACCGCGTCCGCTTCCCCTCTACTGACGGCCTCAACCGCATCTTCCGCCGGCAGGGATATTATCCTCGTTATGCCGGCCTCTTCCAAATAGTCCTGCTGTATGGTGTTGACCTGCACAGCGACTTTCCCGCTAACCACGTCATCGTTGGCCCCAGCCAGGGCCACATACGCCGACGGAGTATTGGGTAGGTACGATTGAGTGAAGTCGATCTGCCCGTCACGTTCCCTGGTGGAAGCCATTCCGGCCACGATGGCATCGTAGTCTCCGGCCAGCAAATTGGGGATTATGGTAACCCAGTCGTTCCGCACCCACGAACATTGCACGTCCATGCGGCGGCAGAGTTCATCCCCCAGTTCGCGTTCGAATCCGTCGATTTCACCTCTCTCGTTGATGAAATTGGACGGAGGAAAGTCTGCCGACGTACCCAGCAAAAGCACTTCGGATGCGTTCCACGCCGCCGGAACGGTCGGCGCGGAGGCAGCCGTCTGCGACGGCGCACTCGTAACAACCTCAGCCGAGCCTCCGCAGGCCATCACAAAGGCGGCGAGCAGGGAGAAGACAACAACCGCAAAGTACAAACGGGCTCGTGTCATTGGTGATCCCAATCACAGGCCGGCCGACGACTCGTACTCTCCGAACACCTGGCGCAGAACGTCGCAGATCTCACCCAGCGTGGCGTATTTCTCTACACACTCCATCATCGGCGGGATGGTGTTGGCGTCCTCCGAGCGCGCCGCGTCCGCCAGGCGAGCCAGGCTGATCTGGACCGCCATGTTGTCCCGCTCCCGTCGCAGGCTCTTCAGTCGTTCCACCTGTTCGGCGGCAGCAGCAGCGTCCACCCGCAGCAGGTCGGAAATCGGGGGCGTGTCGGTAACGTACTGATTCACCCCCACCACGATGCGTTCGCCGTCATCTACCGAGCGCTGGTGCGCGAACGCCGCGTCTCCGATCTCGCGCACCTGGAACCCGTCCTCAATGGCTGCAACGGCCCCGCCCATACGGTCGATGCGTTCAATATATTCCACCACGCCGGCCTCCAGCCGGTCGGTGAGATTCTCCACGTACCACGAACCGCCCAGGGGGTCCACCACGTCGCCGGCGCCGCTCTCGTGGGCCAGAATCTGCTGGGTGCGCAGCGACAACTGCGCCGATTCCTCCGTGGGCAAACTCAACGCCTCGTCCCGCGAGTTCACGTGCAGCGATTGCGTGCCGCCCAGCACTGCGGCCAACGCCTGCACGGTGCTCCGGATAACGTTGTTGTCGGGCTGCTGCGCCGTCAGAGTCACGCCGGCCGTTTGGGTATGGAAGCGCAGCATCATGGAGCGCGGGTTGGTCGCTCCAAAACGGTCCCGCATGATCCTGGCCCACAGGCGGCGAGCGGCTCTGAATTTGGCAACCTCTTCAAACAAATTGTTCTGCGCCACGAAGAAAAACGACAAACGGGGCGCGAAGTCGTCCACCGGCAACCCCGCTGCGACGGCTGCCTCCACGTAGGCGATGGCGTTGGCGAAGGTGAAGGCCAGCTCCTGGGTCGCCGTAGCGCCCGCCTCCCGCATGTGATACCCGCTGATGCTGATGGTGTTCCAGCGCGGCACGTTCTCCGCGCAGTATTTGAACACGTCAACCACCAGGCGCATCGAGGGCCGAGGCGGGTACGCATACGTGCCGCGCGCGATGTACTCTTTGAGGATGTCATTTTGCAGGGTGCCGCTCAACTGCGCCGGCTCCACGCCCTGCTTCTTTCCGGCAGCGATGTAGAGGCACAGCAGCACCGCAGCCGTGGCGTTGATGGTCATGGACGTGCTGACCCGGTCCAGCGGAATGCCGTCGAAGAGGGTCTCCATGTCAGCCAGCGAACAGATCGGCACGCCCACCTTCCCGACCTCCCCCTCGGCCAGCGGATGGTCGCTGTCGTAGCCGATCTGGGTGGGTAGATCGAACGCCACCGACAATCCGGTCTGCCCGTTCTCCAGGAGATAGCGGTAGCGCTCGTTGGTGGCCGCCGCCGTAGCGTACCCAGCATACTGCCGCATCGTCCAGATGCGCCCCCGGTACATGTTGGGCTGTACCCCGCGGGTGTATGGAAATTCGCCCGGGTAACCTATGGACTCGTTGTATCCCCCCGTCCCATCGTCTTCAGGGGTATAGACGGTATCCAAACCCAACCCGGAATCGGTTTCAAACGCTTCGCGTCGTTCTCCAAACCGCTGGGTTACTCGGGAAAGCGTGGCGTCCTGCCATTCCTGCTTGTTCGTTGACATACTGCCCTGCCTATCAATCCGATACCATGGTTAAAACGTGCCAGATCACCCTATTCACCACCGGTTGTTCACGTCCAGCAGGGCGGCCTCACCCAGCGCTGCGCGGGTTTCGTCGTACTGATACCAGCGGTTTATTGGTCGGGGCGCCGGCGTGTCTTCCGCTGGGAAAGCGGTAAAGCGCAGGGAAGGGTGTTCGCGTCCTTCGGGTTCGATGCGTACCAGCACGTCGACGTCCCCATGCTGGCAAGACATACGGAAGGTGTGTTCGCTCTCGTAGGCGACAAATCCGCCCCGGGGATCGTTTCTGATCGCTTCGAGCCACCTATTGTAGGCGTCGAACCAGAACTCATCAGTAAAGCCGGCAACGCGCGCGGCGGCGTTGCTGAAAATGTCATCCAGCGATATGGGCGTGCGTTCAGCCATGAAACAAAACCCTACCTTGCGCCCGGGACCACGCGCGCACTTCGCTCGCCGGTGGCGGCTCGCGGCGCTACTTTGCGCGGTCAATAGCGCAGGAGGCGCGTGGGTATAAGGCGGCCGGCTACCGGATCGACGGCGAGGGCTGCTTGTTCGAGAGTTACCACGCCGAGCAGAATAGGCTCGTTCTCTTCGGCGAATATCACCGGAGTGTGGAATTGCAGTCCTTCAAGCACGACCACGGTTTCGCCCACGTCCACCGGAACGATCCGACCATCGGCAGTCTCCGAAGGCAGTGAACGTTGAATTGGCACCCCGAGGCGTTCCAGCATCGCGCGTGGCACTGCGGTGTACGTCGAGCCGGTGTCCACAACGATGTCAAGTTCCTCGAACCGGTTGCCTTGACGGTCGCCAATTTGGATTGGGACGGTGACGGTTCCCACCTTTGCGCCTCCTGTATCCGGACGCCGGCCTAGTCGCTGGTGAAAGCGTAGTCCGTGGGCCGCATGATGGTGTGCCGCGATACGCGAACCAACGGCCCATTCTCCTCGCTCGCCGCCCGCGCCTTGTTCCAATCCGGGTCCGCCTGGAAGGATCGCCAGCTCTTTTCACGGTCGCCCAGGCTGGGGTAGCCGAGCATATAGACCAGCACGTTGTTGACGCCAACATCCTCCGACCAGTAGCCGACGTTCTCAATGCCGTGCTTTTCAAACAGGCCGATGGTGTGGTTGGCAAAGCGGTTGTGTACGTCGGGCAGCCGGCCCGGCATTGCCTCATAGATTCGGAGTTCCTGCACGGCCGTCGTGATCTTGGGTTCCGGCGAGTAAGGGGTCAAGCGCAGGAAACGGTTGGTCACCGCGTCAACCAGCGGCCCGTTGGCCTCGGTCTGCTTGCGCACTTCCAGCCAATCCGGGTCGCCGCCGAACTTGGCCCACCGACTCTCCCGGTCGGCCATGCTGTCGAAGACGTTGATGTAGGTCAACCGGTTGCTCTGTCCGATTTCGTCGGTCCAGAATCCCAGGTACTTCACGCCGTGCTTGCGGAACAGGGCGCACGTGTGATTGGCAAATCGGCCGCTGATGTCGGGCAAGCGACCGGCGACTGCGTCGTAGATTCGGAGCTCGTAAAGCATCGCTTCTCTCCTTACCGGGCGAGTGTCAGAGTCTTGACGGCGGGTCCGCTTGGTCGCTATTTGGCACAGCATCGCCGCCGGCGGTAGTATAGCATCGCTCTCGCCGTCGCGTACCGTCCCTGTCATTGCGAGCGCAGCGCGGCAATCCCGTCGCCTTTACACAATCTGAACATTTTTCGTGTACGTATAGGATGTACGAGCAACGTCCAGCATCGACTCTAATGGAGCATACTCAATTGGATCCAACGCATAACCGCGACCGTCTATCGCGTGCCATCCGTGTTCCCGCAAGTTTCGTCGTTTTGACGGCCATCGCGCTGCTTCTTGCTATGGCGTGCGGACAGCCGAGCGAACCCACCTCGGGGCCGGCCGTTGTAGATTTAACGCCACCGCCTCCCATCAACACCGTCGCGCCCGCCGTATCTGCCGAGCCGGTTTCTACCCAGGCTCAACCTGCCGAGCAGACGCAACCATCTTCCGCTGATTCCAGCCCGACCTCCACCCCAAGTCAGGTTGTCAGCGTTCAGCTCACCGCCGACCAAATCGCCGCCGCCCACGACGAGATTATGAGTGACCTGTACCAGCGTACAGTTCCCTCAGTAGTCGGCCTTCGCGTCATCCAACCGGTCACTGCGGGAGTCAACATTCCCCAGGGCATGCCCAGCGACTTTTTTTCACGGGCCAGCGGTTCCGGTTTCGTATGGGACGATGAAGGGCACGTCGTCACCAACCGTCACGTCGTCGAGTCGGCGGAACGCATCGTGATCGTCTTCAGCGACGGCACCCAGGCCGACGCCGAAATCGTGGGCATGGACGCCGACTCCGACCTGGCGGTTATCAGGATCATCGACGACTCGGTTCGCCCGCCGCCCATCGCCCTGGGCGACAGCGACACGATCAAGCCCGGCCAGTTGGCCGTCGCCATCGGTGATCCTTTCTCACGCGGCTTTTCCATGACCTCGGGCGTCATCAGCGCGTTGGGCCGGACCATCAGCCCCTCGGAAAGCAGCTTCGCCATCCCTCGCGTTATCCAGCACGACGCCGCCACCAACCCGGGAAACTCGGGCGGGCCGCTTCTGAATCGCAAGGGCGAATTGATTGGCATCAACGCCCAGATCATCAGCCAGACCGGCGCTTTCTCCGGCGTGGGCCTGGCAATTCCGGTGAACCTTGCCAAGTTGGTTGTGCCAGCCCTGATCGCCGAAGGACGCTACGAATACCCCTACATCGGCATCCGGGGCACATCAGTCAACCCGGATCTAGCGACGGCGATGGGCCTGCCGCCCGACACCAGGGGAGCGATGATAATTGCCGTGGGAGTTGACAGCGCCGCCAGTCGGGGTGGCCTCCAGGCCTCGGACCGTCTTATTGTCATTGACGGTAGGGATATTCCGGTTGGAGGCGACATCATCATCCGTATTGACGGAGCCGACATCCGCAGCATGGATGACCTCCTCGCCTACGTGGTGGAGCATACTCGGCCGGGAGACACCGCGACGTTCACCGTATTGCGCGACGGTGCGGAGACCACGCTCATCATTACTATGGACGCCAGACCCGCTCAGTGAATCATTTCGAGCTTAAAGGTAACGCCGACGGCGAAGGTGCCGTCGGCGTTATTTTTAGGTGGCGCGCCTGGCAGGACTCGAACCCGCAACCCCTGGGTCCGAAGCCCAGTGCTCTGTCCATTGAGCTACAGGCGCACGGTACGGCGCGTCAAAGGGTTTGGATGGTGGGGCGAGCAACGGGATTCGAACCCGTGATCTCCTGTGCCACAGACAGGCGCCTTCGACCACTTGGCTATGCTCGCCGTGTATATAATTCCGGCAACTCTCGGCTGCCAACTCATAATACAGGTTAGCACACCTACCAAATACGCACAATACGCGCGGTATTTGCAGTAGCGTTCCGCTTCCCCCGGCGCTCATGTGAACAATCCCACTTCTTACGGTTTGCCGTACTTGATGCGTGAGCCTACAATGCCCGCCAACACATTGGTGGCTCCACGCGGTAATCAGCCACGTTGATATGGCTACCAGGACGGACATTCCGCAAAGGCAAGGGTTATGCAAGAAGTCCAGGCGGAAACGCAGGCTACTCGTTCGCACCTGCCCCTGGGGGGGCGGACCATCATGCCCGGGCTGGCCTCGGGACACGTGGTGTTCCACTGGGTAGTCCAGAGCTTCATCGTGGTGCTTCCCGAAATCCAGGCTGCGTTCGGCCTGTCCGCGGTTGGCGTGGGCGGACTGCTATCGGCCCGGGAGGTGGCGGCCGGCGTCGTCGCACTACCCGGCGGCGTGGCGGTGGACATCGTGCGACGATATTGGGGTCTGCTGTTGGCGGTGTGTTTGGGTATTTGCGCCCTGGGATCGCTGGTCATCGGCGTTTCGCCCATTTACATTCTGCTGCTCATCGGAATCGCGGGGGTGGCGGCGTCCCATTCCATCTGGCACCTGCCCGCATCGTCGTCGCTCTCGTACCACTACGCCCAACGGCGGGGCATGGCGCTGTCGATTCATGGCGTTGGCGGCAGCATTGGCGACGTGGCAGGGCCCGTGGTAACCGGAGCATTGTTGCTGCTTCTCACGTGGCGGGATTTGCTCAGCCTGTATGCCGCGGTGCCGCTGATCCTGGGCGTGCTGGCGCTGTGGGCGTTCCGCAACATCGGCAGGGTAACCGAAGAGGAGGAGTCCGGCGCCGACATGGCGAGCCGGGTGGCGGCAACGAAGCAGTTGCTCAGAAATCCGGCGCTCTGGGGCTTGATGTCGGTGCGGGGCTTCCGCTCCATGGCGCTGGTAGCGCTGGTCACGATCCTGCCGCTGTACCTCGACAACGACCTGGGATTGAGCGAGTGGAACCGGGGATTCCACATCGGCCTGCTGATCGCCGTGGGACTGGTCGCCAAAACGGGCGCCGGCTACCTCTCTGACCGGTTCGGACGGAAAACTGTGCTGGTGCCTGGGTTGGTGTGGTCCTGCATCATGGCGCTGGGGTTGGTGGTATTCGACGGCGGTATCATGCTCACCGTCACCATCGCGCTGCTGGGGCTGTTCCTATACCCGGACCAGCCCATTCTCACCGCCACTGTATTCGATGTTGTGGGCCGCGAAGTGGCATCCACGGGGTTGGGAGTGGTGGCCTTCGCCGCATTCCTGATGGCTGCTGTAGCATCGGTGATAGCGGGCGCGCTTTACGAATGGGGCGGGTTCCCGGTGGCCGTGTATTTCATCGCCGCGCTGTTCGCCGTGTCCGCAGTGGTGTTCCTGCTGTTGCCAGTAACCAACCGGCCAGCAGAGGCGCGAGCGGACTAACCAACCGTCAACAGTTTCCCATCTCGGTGAGGCGTCCCTCCAGCCACGCCATCATGCCGCCCTTAATCGTGGCGAAGGTATCCAGGCGCAGGGAACCGTCCACGTTGTGCCCGGCCATGTCGTGCCACACGAACCGGCCCTGACGCTGCTCCCACACGGCGGCGTCGCCCTCCATACCCACGGCCAGGGAGCCGATGCTGTCCTGTAGTCCCAATACTTCCGCCGGCCGGCTGGTGCTGGCGGCGATGGCGTCGGCCAAGGGCATTCCCAGGGCGTGGAACTTGCTCACCAGGTCGTTCATCAGATAGACGATGCGGCCAGGGGGCGCAATGTGGATGTCGGTGCTGATGGTGTCGGGAAGCAGCCCTTGGTCCATGGCGGCCTTGACCACCTCAACGTCGCAGTGGACGCCGGCGTGCGCCACGTCCATGACGACGCCCCGGTCGGCGGCGGCCCGAACTTCGGGGCGAATCTTGCCGGCGTTGTCCAGGATGTTCTCGGGCAGGCCGTTGAAGGCGTGGGTGGAGATGTCTCCGGGACCGAGATGCTCCAGCACGTCGGTCAGGGGAATGGGAGTGCCGCTGACGTGGACCATCAGGCGGACGCCGGCTTCGGTTGCAGCCTCCTTGGCCCGGGCCATGGCCTCGTGAGCGTTCCAGCGTGCCACCGCGTCGTAGTGCATCCGCACCTTGACGCCAAATATGAAGCCCGGATTCTCCTTGATAGCCTGCACCGTCTGGCCCACGTCGATGATGCGCATGTCATGGAGGGCGCCGCCAAGCACGCGGTTGGCCGCCAGCCCGACCGCGCCGATGTGCAGGAATGCGATCAACCGGGTACGGTGCGCCGGAAAGACGTAGTCACGCATGGCGCCGTAGTTGAGGAAGCCAGCGCTGCCGGCATCAACGCCGGTGGTTACGCCGCTGCCCAGGCAGGTCCGGTCGGCGTGTACCGCAGTGCCGCTGGCGCCGTGGTAAAAATGACCATGCAAGTCTATTAGGCCCGGCGTAACCAGCTTGCCGGATACATCGACGGTCTGTGTGGCGCTGGATGGGTCGATGCTGTCAGCGACGGCAGCGACTTTCCCGTCCTTGAAGGCGATGTCCCGGCGCTCATTGTTGATGCCCTGGGCGGGATCCAGCAGGTCGCCGCCGGTCAGCGCGAGGTCGTAAATTGCAGTAGTCATGGGAACTAAATTCCTCCGATTTCACGAATCGAATAGCCTCGAATGTTGCGGGTAGGGGCGGGTTTGAAACCCGCCCCTACATGGTGTCGGTATCCTTCCGGAGACTCAATCCTCGTCCCAATAGTAGTCTTCGGCGCTGAGGTTTTCCTGCCACCAGCGGCGCAGGCGAGGCAGCACCAACTCTTTGGGTTTGCGGAAGTCGGCTTCAACAAAGTCCAGGGAGTCCGGCAGGGGGCGAGCTTCCCATTTTTGGATGGCCTCGCGGATGAAGCGATGCACCATGTCGGGCGAACGGGCCTCCAGGCGTCCCAGCTGGTAGGCCAGGGTGACCGCCATCTGCATCTGGCAGATCAAGGCGTGGGCGTCGTCCTCGCGGATGTTTTCGGGCATCGCGCCGGACTGGTCGATAAAGTCGTCCAGAACCTGGCCGATGATAAGGGGCGGATCGGTCTCGTCCTGCTCCGGCAAAAACTCGGTGAGCCGGTCGGTAAGGTCGGCGACGCCCTCTTCAGGGAGGGCGAAATCTGCCCACGAGTGGCCTTCGGATTCTGGGAGGGGGCCGTACTGTTCGTCGCTCATGGTAGGGTCTCACATGGGCTGATTTGGCCGGCTGGATCGCCGCTCAGACGAAGAACGAATCCGGCCGGCGAGGATTGCCAGTCCACAAAAGCAATTGTATCACGGGGCATCGCCGCGCCGCCGTGACCGCTCTTATTTGGTACTATCGTTATGGAGTTACCAAGGACACAAACGATGAACCTTCCGCTTCCCAACGTCACCGTAGCCGTGCAGTTCGATCAGTTCGAGGGCTGCGGGAGTGTCCCCGCGCCGGAATGGATGGCCGCGGCGGTTCGGCATGGGCTGGCGCAGGTTCTGGATTCCGAAGCAGCAGGGCAGGTGAGCCTGCTCATCACCGACGACGCGACGGTACAGGAGCTGAATCGACAGTATCGCGGGCTGGACGAGAGTACCGACGTGCTGTCGTTCTCTGCTGAGCACGGCGGGCATTGGGAGGGATTGGATGCTCCCTCTCCCTTCATGGGAGAGGGCTGGGGTGAGGGTGACTCTCTGAACCAATTCCCCATCCCTGATGAAGAGCCGCCGCCGCTGGGCGACATCGTGGTGTCGCAGCCCCAGGCGGCGCGGCAGGCGGCGGAACAGGGGGTTCCCCTCTGCCGGGAGTTGGCCTTACTGCTGGTGCATGGCGCGTTGCACCTGATGGGGCATGACCATTACGATGATGGAGAGCGCGAGGAGATGCAGCGGTTGGAACGTCTCGCGCTGTCTGCCATCTTCGGACCGCCGGAGGGTTAGCCGATGCGAATGTCCCGCGAGGAGTTTGAGCAACACGTGTTGGCTGCCTACGAACAATTACCCCAGGCGGCTCGGGCCGCAGTGGACGAGGGCAACATTGACATCGTGGTGGAGGATTGGCCCGGGCCGGAATCGGAGGGGGCCTTTGACCCGGACGCCGGAGATTCAAACCCGCAAGGTCTGTTCGTGGGAGTGCCCCTCGCTGATCGCCATGGCAGCGAGTCAACCTTGCTTGGCCTTTATGTTGGCATCCCACTGATTGACCGCTACGGCGGCGAACCGACGTTGCCCGACTGCATCTACATCTACCGCCGCCCGATCCTGGAGGTTTGCGATTCTTACGACGCAGTGGTGGAGGAGATTCGCGTTACGCTACTCCACGAGATTGGGCATTACCTCGGCCTCGGCGAACAGGATCTGGAACGCCTCGGTTATGGCTGAAATGCCGGGCGATTCCTGGCGCGACCGAATCGCGTGGTTCATTGGCTCCGGTTTAGGATGCGGGCTGTCGCCGCTGGCGCCTGGCTCGGTCGGCTCGCTGGCTGCCGCGATAATTCTTTACCTACTGTCCTTTGCGATCCCCAACGGCTGGTACAGTTGGTCCGGTTCGGTAGCCATCGTTCTGCTGTCGGCAGGCGGTCTGGCAGTGGGGGTTTGGGCGACTGGGCGTATGTCCACACCGGAAAACCCCGACCCCGGCAGCGCGACCTGGGACGAGTTTGTGGGGATGTGGCTGACCTGCCTGCTCATACCGTTCCACTCCCCGGTTTGGCTGGCAATAGCGTTCATCGTGTTCCGGGCGCTGGACGTGCTGAAACCCTGGCCCTGCCGCCGGCTGGAACGGCTCCCCGCCGGCTGGGGCATCATGCTGGACGACGTGGGCGCCGGCCTGTGGGGTATGCTGATAATGCTGCTGCTGTTGGCGCTCTACGCCCTCGGATTGCCTTTGCTCGCTGGGCTGGTCACCGGTTAGGTGCCATAATCAGGATTTGTCTGATTCGAGGATTTTCAGGATTATGCCGCTCACTCAACAGCCAACCCAATCCTGAAAATCCCATAATCCCGTAAATCCTGATTCTGACGGTTCCTACCCGCAAACCCGCTCCCGGATTGCCTTCAGTATATCCACATTGGGCTTGTCCGGTCCTCGATTATCCTTGTCGTAGCCCGGCACTTCCAGGAAGAAGGGCACGTCGGCAAATGCGGGATGGGACATGATGTTGGCAAAACCTTCCTCGCCGATCAGCCCCTCGCCGATGTTGTCGTGGCGGTCCACGCCGGAGCCGCAGGGGCGCTTGGAGTCATTAGCGTGTACCGCCGTCAGCCGGTCCAGCCCGATATCCCGGTCGAACTCGTCGATCATGCCGGCGACGCCCTCGGGGCTGGTGAGATCGTAACCGGCAGCAAAAGCGTGCTGCGTGTCCAGGCAGATGCCCAGACGCGGGCTGTCCACCGCGCGCAGCACCTCGCCCAGCTCGCTGAATTTCGCGCCGATGTGCTGACCCATGCCAGCCATGTTCTCCAGGCACAGGACCGGCCCTTCAGGCGTTTGGTCCAACACCCGGTTTACGGCCTCCACCACCTGCGGAAAGACGCCTTCGTAGCCCGCTCCGCCATGGCTGCCGGGGTGGAATATCACGCCGCCAGCGCCGATCTGGTCGGCCAGGTTCATGTACTGCACCAGCGACGTCACGGATTTTTCCACGTTGTCCGGGTTGGAGTTGCCCAGGTTGATAAGGTAGATGGCATGGAGGAAGGGTGGAGCCAGCCCGGCTTCAGCGTTCTTCTCCCTGAATCCCTCCGCCTGGGCGTCGGTGAGGGTCTTGAAGCGCCACGAGCGGGTCGAAGACCCAAAAATCTGGACGGCTTCCGCGCCGATGTCAACGGCCCGATCGACCGCGTTGCCAATGCCGCCGGCAGCGGAAACATGTGCGCCGATAATCATTGTGCTTTCCTTAACGACAGGTTCGTATGGATGGACAGGATATACGGTATTTGATTGAATGATGTCCGGATAGTATCGCAGGATCAGCCGACTACGATAAGGTCATAGGGCGACGCTTTTGTCGATTCCCGAAACAATGGCAGCTCTGTCGGTGGCCAAATCCGGTCGGCCTCCGGAGTTGGTGATGTGTCGCCGGCCCGTACCTCTGCCCGGCCCCGGCGAGGTCCTGCTGCTCGTGGACGCCTGCGGGTTCTGCCATCACGATCTGCTGGTGATGAGCGGAGTCCTGCGGCGGGGCGTTGCCGAGGGCATTACGCTGGGTCACGAAATCGCGGGCACCGTGGTGGCAGCGTCGCAAGACGTTGTGAGTGTGCAGGTCGGAGACCGCGTAGTGAGCCTGCTGACCGCCGCCTGCGGTGAATGCCCTAGCTGTCGCGCTGGCCGGGAACACCGTTGCAGCGTTGGCGCCGGGATCGGTCATGGCAGGGACGGCGGATTTGCCGAATATGTCGCCTTACCCGCATCGGCGCTGGTTCCGGCGCCGGACGACATGCCCGCCGAGCAAGCCGCGTTGCTGGCCTGCCCGGTTGGCGTCGCCCTCAACGGAGTGGCGGCGGCCGGAGTGTCGGCCGGCGAGACGGTGGTAGTCACCGGGGCTGGCGGCGGGTTGGGCGTTCACGCCGTGCAGATTGCCGCCAGGCGGGGCGCCCAGGTCATTGCAGTAACCACGTCGCCGGAGAAGATGACGGATCTTGAATGCCTGGGTGCGTTCGTAGTGATAGACGCCGGCGACGTGCCCGACTTTTCCGAGGTGGTCATGGCGCTGACGGACGACGCAGGAGCCGAGGCCGTCATAGACACGGTGGGTTCGCCCGCATGGCCGGCAACGCTGCGCTGCCTGGGTCAATACGGCCGCCTGGCGCTGCTGGGCGACGTATCCGGCGAACCCGTCCCGTTGAGACCGGCGGAGCTAATCTTCCGCGACGCGCAGATTCTCGGAGTGTCCGGCGTTTCGCTGGCGGCGCTGCGCCAGGCGGTGAACCTTACGGCATCGGGACAGCTGCGCCCGGTGGTATCACAAACCCTGCCGCTGACGGCGGAGGGAGCAATGGAGGCGTGGCGGCTGGTGTCGGAGCGGCGGGCGCTGGGGCGGGTTGTTCTTACGCCGCCGCCTCGCGGCGACCCAGCGTAAAGACGCGCCCAAACTCGCGGCGTTCCCAGATGACGATGAACTGGGCGGCGATGAAGATGGAGCTGTAGGTTCCGACCACGACGCCGATAGCCACCACCAACAACAGCTCGCGGATGGAGCTTCCACCAATCAGCAGCATGGCCATCAACACCAACAGCGTGGTGAAGCTGGTGTTGATGGAGCGGCCAACGCTTTCGATAATGCTGAGGTTTACGGTGTCCTCCAGCCGGCGGTCCGGCACCCGGATGGTGTTTTCGCGGATGCGGTCAAACACCACGATGGTGTCGTTCACCGAGTATCCGGCCACGGTCAGGATACCGACAATGAACATGGAGTTGACCTCCATGCCCAGCGCGCGGCCCAGGATGGAAAACACCCCCAGCACTATCAGCGTATCGTGGGCCAGCGTGACGACCGCGGCGACTCCGTAGCGGTACGCCCGCGGCACCCGCCGGAAGGCGTACCAGATATACCCCAGAATGAACACCGACGCCACCAGCAGGGCGAAAAAGGTATTGCGAACCGTTTCCTGGGCGATAATGGGCGAGACGGTGTCCACTCCCGATCCGGCAATGGGACCGATTGATTCCTCCAAAGCATCCTGAATGACCTGGAGTTCGGATACCTGGCCGCCGGTAGCCTCCTCCAATACGCGGGTGCGTATCAGGACCGAATCATCGCCCACCGCTTGTACCAAAGCGCCGGGATGGCCTAATTGGGACAGTACGCTCTGCACATCTGCCGACTGCACCGGTTCCTCAAACGATATGGTGAGCACCGACCCGCTGGTGAAATCGATCCCCGGGCGCAATCCGGAGCCGCCGCTGGCCCAACCCGGCGGCGCAATCATGGAAAGCAGACCGGGGATTATGACCAGAGCGGATAGGAGGAAGTACCAACCCCGCTTGCCGACGATGTTGAACATTTGCTAACGGCCTCTCTTTGGACAGGGTCAGGGGGCTGAGCGGGTTTGTTGTCCCGAAGCGCGGGGCTGAGTCTTTTCGGGTGTGAACAGATTCGCCATGCGTCCCAGGCCCACGGCCTGCAAAGCCTGCAACAGGTTGCGGCTCACCAGCACTGCCGTGAACATACTCACCATCACGCCCACTAACAGCGTCAACGCGAACCCGTTGATCAACCCGCCCCCCAGCCGGTTGCCGAACCACAACAGCACTACGCAGGTGATCAGCGTGCTCACGTTGCCGTCTCTGATGGCCGGCCAGGCGCGATTGAATCCCACATCCATAGCCGAGGCCAGGCTGCGTCCCAATCTTATTTCCTCTTTGATGCGCTCGAAGATCAGGATGTTGGCGTCCACCGCCAGGCCGATGGACAGGATAAAGCCGCCGATATGCGGCAGGGTGAGTGTAATTGGCACCAACTTGAAGATGGCCAGGGTGACCACCGCGTAGTAAATCAACGCGACGGCGGCGACAACGCCCGCCGCCCGGTAATAGGCGATGATGAATACCAGCACCAGCCCAAGGCCCACCAAGCCGGCCTGGAGGCTCCGCTTCAGCGACTCGGTTCCGAACAGAGCGTCAACTCCCGACTCCTGGATCAACGTTAGTGGCACTGGCAGCCGACCGGATTTCAGCTGCACGGCCAGGGTACGGGCGCTCTCGCGATTGAAATTACCGGAGATCTGGCTGCGTCCGTCGCGTATGTGAGCGCGGGCTACAGGCGCGATCAGCTGCTGTCCGTCCAGGATGACCGCGATCACCTCGTCGGAATCGGGGTTGGTCTGGACGTTGATCTCCTGGGTCATCTGGCTGAAGATCTCTGCGCCGCGATTGCCGAATTGGATATTGACCACCCATTCCCCAGTGACCGAGTCTGTGCTGGCGTAAGCGTCAATCAGGTCCTCGCCGGTCAGGCCGATACTGCTGTCGGTAAACGGCGGCACGCAACCTAACCCTCTTACCGGGCCGGCGCATTTGCGCCGTAGAAACTCCAACTGAGCGGTTTGGCCGATCAACCTTTTGGCATCCTCAATGCCGCCAGTAACCTGGTAATCCTCGACCGGCCCTACTTCGGCTTCCAGTATCGCTTCCAATTGTTGCCGCTGGTCGATGCTCAGGGTGTTTGCGGTGGTAACCCGATACTCGTTGTCACCCCGGCTCACCACCTCGGTATCCCCATAACCACGGCCATCCACCACGCTGCCGAGCTTTTCCACGTCAGCGGCGTCGGAAAAACGGACGGTGATCACAGATCCGCTGGCGCCGGGCAGTTGCACGATGATGCGGTCGTCTCCAAACCGCTGCACTATGGGTTCCTCGGTCCCGTAGAGGTTGACACGTCGGCTGATGATGTTCAGCACGCCGTCCATCTGCTCGGAGGTCGGCGGAATCAGGTCGCTGTTCACGAACTCCGTCGGTTCGCCGATGCTTTCCACGAGGGCCAGGCGTACCACCTCCCGCATCTCCGGATTCAGGTACGCTCCCTCAATTTCAAAGGAGGGACCACCGCCGACTTGGCTCACGGTGGCCCGGTAGTCAACGCCGGACAACGCCTCTTCAATCGCTTGGGCATCCACTTCGGCATCGTCCGCGAACGTTACTGCCAGCATGGTGCCCGTCTGCGCCTGGTAAACCAGGTGGGCGCCGCCCTGCAAGTCCAGGCCCAGTTTCAGCCCCAAAGGACCGGTCTCGGCGCGGTCCAGGCGAGGCAGGCCAGGTATTGCGATGTGGATTTCAGGCAGGGCCAGAGAAACGGCGGAGATACCCAGGACGGCCAATATCAGGACAGTCAGCAGTATGGTGCGGCGTCGCATATCGCGTAATTAAACCTCGAGTGCATTATCGGCCAGCAAACGCGCGGCCAGAGCCAGGGCATCTTCCCGGTTGGTAATTTCGCCCACCGCCTGAGCTTCGCGCAGTCGTTCCAGCAGCGCGCCGACGCGGGGGCCGGGTGGTATTTGCAGTGCGTCCATCAGGTTGTTGCCGTTCACCAAAGCGCGGGGGCCTTCCTCCCGGACTGGAGGCGCGGCTCCCGCTTCAAGAACAGTTGCAATCATTCTAGCATAGTTATTCCAGCGCTCCGGCGAAAGCTCCGGGCCGCGGGCCGCCAGGAAGTCCGCCATTGCGAGGTAGAGCGTGTCCACCGCGGCGTCTCCCACATCCCGATAGTAGCGGTAGATCGCACGCGGCGAGGGCATCTTATCGCGCTCGCGCAACTGGCTGGGTCGCAGGTGGTGCAACACCATGGCAGACACCAGGGCGGTGGTGCGACGGGACAAGCGGAGGGCCGGCAGCCGGGTTTCCACCATCTCCGCGCCCTGCTCACTGTGCCCCAGAAACCGGATGCGTCCATTCTGGTCCGGCGCCTTGGTCTGCGGCTTGGCAATGTCATGGAGCAGGGCCGCCAGCTTGAGCACAGTCCGCCGGGTATGTCCATCGCCGATTATCTCTGCGAAGTAAGCATCCTCTTTCGCGGTCCAGGGCGCCATGGTGTAGATGGCGTTGTTGCGATGCCCCGCCGTAACCGCCTCGGCGTATTCGACACAGTGCAACAGGTGGCCCCAAACGTCCCAGTAATGATGAGAGCGGGGCTGATCACAGCCGCGCGCAGCCTCCAGCTCCGGTATCACTCGGCATAGCAGGTCCAGGCGGTCCAGCACTTCAAGCTGTGTCCTGGCTCCATCGGCGGCCAGTATGGCCATGAATTCATCCCGCACCCGCTCGGCCGACACGCAATGCAGCAGGGCCGCGTCCCGGCGGATGGCCCGGGCGGTATCCGGCTCCATGCGAAAACCGAGGCGATTGGCCAACCGCACGCCCCGCAACATCCGGCCCGGATCGGCCTGAAACGTGCTATCGCCGGTGGCCCGCAGGACCCCTCTCACCAGGTCGGCCTTGCCGTTCAACGGGTCCACGATTGAGTCAAACCGCTCTTCGGAATCCCAACGGCGCACAGGCACAGCCATGGCGTCCACGGTGAAGTCTCGGGAGCGCAGATTTTCTTCCAGGGAGCCGTGATAGCCGTTCACGTCGATGATGAACGGCGACGTGCCCTCCGTTTCGGGGGGGAGCGCAACCCGGGTGACGTTCCAAGACTCCACGGGCACCGGAGTGCCGCCGAGGAAATGGGCAACCGCCCGCCCAATGGGTTGGGACTCGCCTGCCACCACGAGGTCGATGTCGTGGACTTCGCGGCCACGGATAGCGTCCCGGACCGCCCCACCGACTACCCAAACGTCGGTGTCGCCCTGGGCAGCGAAGAACCCGCCCAGCCGGGTGAGCAGGCTATCGGCGTCCATCTCAGTCGGCGGCGGTTGCGTCTTCGTCCGCAGGGGACACCGGCCGGCCGTTGGTGGAATCGAATTGGGGTAGCCGGGGAGCCCGGTTCATACGACGGGCGGCGTCCTCCAGTTCGGCTGCGTCCGGTTCGCCCGTGGGGATGTATTCCACGTCGCCGTCTTCGGTGACGTGGATGCGGAAAAACTGGTCGTGGGCAATCAGGTGGTCAATGTAGAGGATGCCATTGAGGTGATCCGTCTCATGCTCAATGGCCTGGGCCAATACGCAATCGGCTTTGATCCGCTGCTGTTTGCCGGCAAGGTCCTGGTAACGCAGGCGAATGCGCACCGAGCGGTTGACCATGCCGCGGTAGCCGGGCAGGCTGAGGCAACCCTCTTCAACCTCGCGTTCCCCTTCCCGCCGGATGATTTCCGGGTTGACCAGTATCAAAGGTTCTTCCCAGTCCTCCGGTTTGACCACGCAGAGACGCTGCAATACCCCAACCTGATTGGCGGCCAACCCGACACCGCGCTCCGCTTCCATGGTTTCGCACATGTCGGCGGCCAGCTTGGCCAGCTTGGCATCGAAGCGAGTGACCTTGATGGCCCGCTGACGCAGGATTGGATCGGGAAATTTGCGCACTTCCAGTATTGCCACGGTTGAACCCCAATGTTGGGACGATTGGGTCGATTCGTCATTACGAATTTCGCTATGATGATGACCGATTATATGCTTGCGCCTCAAACGGTGTAAAGCGACACGTTTACAACCCGGTTATCTCTCCGTCCGGCGTGACGTCCATGTCCATCGCTCGGGGGCGCGTCGGCAGTCCCGGCAGCGTCTCGATTCTTCCGGCCAGCGCGTAGAGGAACCCCGCGCCCACGGACGCGCGTAGGTCCGAAATCGGGAAAGTGTAACCCGACGGGCTGCCGCGCAGCGTGGGGTCGTGGGACACGGACAGGTGCGTCTTCGCCATGCAGATAGGCAGGTTTCCCCAGCCCTGTTCGGTGAAGAACCGCGCCCGTCGTCGGGCCTCTGCCGACCAACTCACGGACTCGGCGCCGTACACACGCTTCGCCAACGCCAGGGTCTTCTCCTCAATGGTTCCATCAAGTTCGTAAGCGTAATCGATGCGGTCCGGCGCGGCATCGGCGTCTCCAGTAGCGCGTGCCACTGCCTCGGCCAGAGCCATGCCGCCCTCGCCGCCCTCGGTGAATCCGGCGTATTCTGCCGTGGCGTAGGCGCCGGCGTCGGTGGCTATTTCGGCGGCCGCCTGCAATTCCTCGGCGCTGTCGCCGGGGAAGCGGTTCAACGCCACCACGCAGGGCAAACCGAACGCCCGCACGTTGTTGATGTGGTGGACCATGTTCACCGCGCCGGCTTTCATAGCGTCCAGGTTCGGTTCGCCCAGTTGGCGCCGGGTCGCTCCGCCGTGCCACCGCATGGCCCGGACGGAGGAAACCAGCACCGCCGCGCTCACCGGAAGGCCGCCCTGGCGCGTCTTGATGTGCATGAACTTCTCGAAGCCCAGGTCAGAACCGAAGCCCGCCTCGGTGATGATGTGATCGGCGTAACCCATGGACAGGCGGTCGGCGATGATGGAGCTGCACCCGTGGGCGATGTTGCCGAAAGGCCCCGCGTGGACGATGGCGGGCTGACCTTCCAGCGTCTGCACCAAATTGGGCATGATGGTGTGCCGCATCACGGCCATCAGCGAGCCCTCAAATCCCAGGTCGCCCACCGACACCGGCGCGCCGCTGCGGTTGGTTCCCACCACCATGCGGGAGAGCCGCCCCCGCAGGTCATCCAGGTCAGCCGTCAACGCCAGAATCGCCATGATTTCCGACGCGGTGATGAAATCGAACCGAGTTTCCCGCAGCGGACTGTTGGCGCTGCCGCCCAGGCCGGCCGTAATCTGGCGCAACGCCCGGTCCGAGGCATCCGTAACCCGCGACCACGTGACGCCCTCCGGAGCCATGTCGTTGGCATTGTTGCGATAGACGGCATTCTCCACCAATGCCGCCAGCAGGTTGTGGGTGGAACCTACCGCGTGGGCATCGCCGGTAAAGTGGATGTTGATTTCATCCTCGGGGACGATGCGAGCCTTGCCGCCTCCGGTTCCGCCGCCCTTGATGCCGAAAATCGGGCCCAGCGCAGGTTCTCGCAGGTTGACGACGGGTTTGTACCCCAACCTGCCCAATCCGTCGGTCAATCCAATTGAAGTGGTTGTCTTCCCTTCTCCGGCGGGAGTTGGGGTGATGCCGGTCACCACCACCAGTTTGCCCTGCGGCCCGTCGGATTTGATGGCGTCCAGGCTGATCTTCGCCTTGTAACGCCCAAATGGAATAAGGTGCTCGTCGTCTATGCCAAGCCGTTCTGCCACCGCGTAAATCGGGTCCATTTCGCCCCCGCTGTTATGTCGGATGGATTTATCATAGCGCACCACGGCGGATTTGGCAGTAAGGCCCAGGTTACGTATTATCATCCGTAACGCCGCAATCAAACGCTTCGTCAACCAATCTTTAAATCTGGTTTGGCAATTTTAAATTTTTATAAGTGTTGACGTAGTAAAAATTTTACTGTAAAAATGCATTAGAAATTCATATCGACGAGGAAAATTTGCGAGGGACGTAATCTCGAACTAGATCCGTCCTATTCGCATTGCCCAATGGAGGTAGGTTGTGACTCGCTCAAAGCATACGAGATCCTTCATGACGCCCGTTTTGGTCATCCTTGGACTTTTCGCGCTGATCGCCGTTGGATGCGGCCCGTCAGCCCCCGTTCAGCAACCGCCCGCCGCAGCGCCGGCGCCGGCGATTGACCAGGATGCCCTGCGCGCATTAGTTCAAGAGGCGGTGGCCTCGGCCGCTGCCGAAAGCGCCGACCCGGAGGAGATCAGAGTAATGGTTGAAGACGCCGTGGCGGCAAACTCAACGCCCGGCGTCACCTCGGAAGAACTACAAGCCTCGGTAGAGAAAGCCGTGTCCGAAGCCCTGGCCGCCCAGGAAACGGCTCAGCCCCAACCTGCCGCTACCCAACCCGAGACGACGCCCGACTCCATCATACTAACGGACATTGCCGGGCGCACGGTGAATATCGATATGCCGGTCGAGCGCATCATATTGGGCGAAGCGAGGCAGATCTACATCGCCGCCGCGTTGCAGCCGGGCAATCCATTCAACAAAATCGTAGGCTGGCGCAGTGACCTCCGTCAGTTCGATGCTGACACGTACAACAAATATCTGGAAGTCTATCCGGAGGTGGCGGACATACCAGAATTTGGAAGCCCGTACAGCGGCGATTTCAGCGTGGAGAAAGCCATCGCCCTCGAAGCCGACGTGGTGACGTTGAACTTGGGTGGCCTGGAAAGGGCAAGGGAAGCCGGCATGATCAACCAACTGGCAGCGGTCGGGATCCCGGTTGTCGTAATTGACTACCGCCAGTTCCCGCTGGAAAACACCGTTCCCAGCACAATTCTGCTGGGGCGCCTGTTTAGCGAGGAAGAACGGGCCCAGGAGATCGTCGACTTCTACCTCCAGCAGGTCAACAAGGTGTATTCCGTCATTGAAAGCGTTGAGGGAGAAAAGCCCCTGGTGCTGTTGGACCGGGCGGCTGGCATCCAGAGCGCGGCGGACTGCTGCCGCACCCACGCCAGCTCCAACCTGGGGTTGATGATTGAGCGTGCCGGCGGTGTCAACCTGGGTTCCGATCTGCTTCCCGGAGCGTCCGGAACCCTGAACGCCGAGCAGATATTCGTATCCAATCCAGACGTCATCATTGCTACCGGGTCCAATTGGTTCACCTACAACCCGGAAGGCGACTTCGTCAGCATGGGCTATTTCACCGATCCGGTGGATGCCCGGATGAGGCTGAAGGCCCTTGGTGAGAAGCGCCCGGGATGGAGTGAGCTGCGAGCTTTGCAAGAAGGCCGGCATCACGCGGTGTGGCACCAGTTCTATAACTCTCCCTACAACTTTGCGGTGCTCCAGCAGTTCGCCAAATGGTTCTATCCGGAGGAATTCGCGGATATGGACCCCATAGCCAACTTCACGGAGTTCCATGACCGGTTCCTGCCCATCAGCTACAGCGGCACCTTTTTCGTGTCTGCCGTAGAGTAGTCGATCTGGCACTCTCCCGCCCACCAGGGTCGTGAGCCGCCCGGCTACCACTGTGTCCCCTGACAACGCGGGCGCCTCATCGAAACCGCGGCATCAGCTCCGAGCTAACAACCCGCCAGGCGAGACTGGCAAAAATGACGAACTGAGTTCGCCCTACATTCAACTGTCCAATGGAAGTAATCTATGACCCGACCAAAGTGTACGAAATCCTTCATGACGCCCGTTTTGGTCATCCTTGGACTTTTCGCGCTGATCGCCGTTGGATGCGGCCCGTCAGCCCCCGTTCAGCAACCGCCCGCCGTGGAAGCGGCGCCGGTTATTGATGAGGAAGCCCTGCGTACACTGATTCAGGAAGCGGTGGAATCGGCTGCTACCGAAAGCGCCGACCCGAAGGACATCAGAGGAATGGTTGAAGACGCCGTGGCGGCAAACTCAACGCCCGGCGTCACATCGGAAGAACTACAGGCCTCCGTCGGAAAAGCCGTGTCGGAAGTGCTGACGGCACAGGAAGCGGGACGGCAAGCCGCTATCCAAACTGAGGCGACGCCCGACTCCATCATACTTACGGACATTGCCGGGCGCACCGTGTCAATCGAAAGACCCGTCGAGAGGGTCATCCTCACTGAAGGGCGTCACATTTACGTAATAGCCGCGCTACAACCTGACAACCCCTTCGACAGGATAGTGGGTTGGCGGCCTGATCTGAAATCGGCTGATGGAGACGGATACAGGAAATACTTGGAACTGTTCCCTGA
Organism: Dehalococcoidia bacterium; assembly: GCA_965207025.1. Lineage (GTDB taxonomy): Bacteria > Chloroflexota > Dehalococcoidia > Lucifugimonadales > UBA3495 > Bin87. Next base: position 2,223,219 of record OZ242258.1, read on the forward strand.
AATTGACAACATCCCCGAATTTGGACGGGTGGATCGAGGAGATTTCAGCGTCGAACAAGCTATTGCCTTGGAACCTGACGTCGTTACTCTGGGTTTGAACAGCTTGGCAAGAGCGAAAGAATCAGAGGTGATTGACCAACTGACTGAAGCTGGCATAGCAGTCGTTGTGGTGGACTTTCGGTTGTTTCCGTTGGAAAACAGCGTGCCCAGCACCTATCTCTTGGGACGCCTATTTAATCAGGAAAAGCGCGCCAGAGCATTCGTGGACTTCTATCTGCAGCAGGTCAACCAGGTGTACTCCCGGGTCGCCCAAATTGAGGAAGCCGACAAGCCGTTAGTCTTTATGGATAGGGGAGCGAGGCTATCTGCGGAATGTTGCCGTAGTTACGGCAGCGGGAGCTTGGGGCTAATGGTAGAACCGGCCGGGGGCATCAACCTCGGGTCGGAATTCCTTCCTACAAACGGCGGCACGTTGAATCCGGAGCAGATCCTAATTGCTAACCCTGACCACATTATCGCTACCGGATCCAACTGGTACTTGAATCGCCCAGAAGGGGGGTTCGTGAGTCTTGGCTACTTTACCGAACCGTCCGAAGCCAGGGTTTTGTTGAATGCCTTGGTCGAGGGCAGATCGGGTTGGGACAGCTTAGCTGCGGTGAAAAATGGCAGGTACCACGCCGTGTGGCACCAGTTTTACCGCTCTCCCTACCACTTCGTAGCCTTGAAACAATTCGCAAAATGGTTCCATCCCGAGGAATTCAAGGATATGGACCCGGCAGCGAATTTTGCGGAGTTCCACCGCCGTTTCTTGCCAATCAGCTATAGCGGTGCCTTTTTCGTCGACGGCGTCGAGTAGTGCCGCTTATTATTCGCTCCCCGGCGCGCGATGCGCTGAGATCTCGCTGCGCCAAGATTCAGCCAGAGCGTCTAATCGAAACCGGGAATGCACCCGGGGCCGGAGCGAACCGTTGATGCAAATGGTTTTTCCGTGCCGACAGTAACAGGATATCGGGTAATGAACGTCCCGAAACAGTAGGCCATCTTCTTGTGGCGTGACCGACGCAAAGGTGCAAAATGAATGCAGACCAACGGGCCCTGCAACCGGCGGCCGGTGAGATAACCGCAGCCAGGGGCCGGCAGATTTACCGGCAGATAACCGGGCGCAAATATCTGATCATGGTGGGTCTCGCCATCGTGCTCGGATGCACCCTGGTGTTGGACATATCCCTGGGACCCGCTCGCCTCAGCCTTTGGGAAGTCGTCTCCACGATTTTCATGCCCGGCTCAGCTGAGCTTACGACCAGGGTCATCGTTTGGGACATCCGGATGCCCATCGCGCTGATGGCGGTGCTGGTCGGCGCGGCTCTGTCCATCGCGGGCGCGGAGATGCAGACCATACTCAATAACCCTCTGGCCAGCCCATTCACGCTGGGAATATCCGCGGCCGCGGGTTTCGGAGCGGCCCTCGCGCTGGTGCTGGGACTGAGTATCATCCCGTTTGCCGGAATTTTTCTGGTTTCCGCCAATGCTTTCGTCTTCGCGATGATCGCGTCCATGACCATCTTCGTCTTGAGCGGACTGAGAGGCGTCACCGTCGAGACGATGGTGCTCCTGGGGATTGCCCTGGTGTTCCTGTTCAGCTCTCTCCTGGCCCTGATGCAGTACATCGCCTCCGAACAGGCTTTGCAGCAAGTGGTGTTCTGGACTCTCGGCAGCCTGGTGAAGGCCACCTGGCCCAAAATCGGCATCGCCGCGCTGGTGTTACTGGTCACTACGCCCCTGTTTGTCAAGCACGTATGGACCCTCACCGCTCTCAGGCTGGGCGACGACAAGGCGCACAGCCTGGGGATCAACGTGCGCAAGTTGCGCTTGCAAGTGCTCATTTCAGTATCGATCCTGGCGGCAGCGGCTGTGGCGTTCGTGGGCACCATCGGGTTCGTCGGATTGGTTGGGCCGCACGTGGCGCGGATGCTGGTGGGAGAAGATCAGCGGTTCTTCCTTCCCATGTCGGCCATATGCGGCGCGATCCTGCTCTCGGCGGCCTCTATCGTCAGCAAGATGATTACTCCGGGGGCGATTTTCCCTATCGGGATCATCACGTCGCTGGTCGGGGTGCCGTTCTTCTTGAGCCTGATTCTCGCCAAGCGGAGGCAGCTCTGGTCATGAATCTATCAGTGGAAGACGTTCGCTTCAGCTACGGGACCGTCACAGTCTTGGATGGGGTAACCATAGACGGGATCGACCCCGGCAAAATTACCGCAACCATCGGCCCTAACGCTGCGGGCAAGACCACGCTCTTCAAATGCATTGCAGGCCTGCTCAAACCCGAAGGTTCGATTCTGCTGGGCGGCAAGGACGTACGACAGCACAGCAGGGAAGAGATCACCCGGAAGGTTGGCTATCTGCCCCAGGAGAGCCCGGTCAACGCCGTACTTACCGTTTTCGAAGCCGTGCTCCTGGCCAGAAAACACACCATGTCCTGGCGCGTCAGCGAAGAAGACCTCCGAGCGGTCGCCCAGATCCTGGAAGACCTGGATATCGAAGAACTATCGACCAGATTCCTCAACGAACTGAGCGGTGGGCAGAAACAGATGGTATCTATAGCCCAGGCACTGGTGCGAGAACCCCGTGTCCTGCTCATGGACGAGCCTACCAGCAGCCTGGATCTCCAGCGGCAACTGGAGGTCCTGGACCTGATCCGTCAAGTGACTTCCGACCGGGAGATAATCACGCTCATTTCTCTACATGATCTGAACCTGGCAGCCAGGTTTGCAGCCTATTTCGTGGTGCTGGACCAGGGAACGGTCTATTCGTTAGGAGGGGGCCGCCAAGTGCTGACACCCGAAATGCTCCGGGATGTGTACGGTGTAACCGCGACTGTCCTGACAAGTCCGGACGGCATTCTCCAGGTAACCCCCCTTGCCTCAGCCAGGAGCAGAAATCGTCCCGTGGCTGCCTTAGCCTGACGGGGGCTGATATCATGCGCCTCACCGTCACTATGGCGTGTCTGGTGACCCTGGTTTTTTTGGCGGCTTGCGGGGGCGGTTCCGTAGCTGAGCCACAGCACCGGGCCGCCATCGTGTCAAAGCCTTCGGCAACGGCGATCCCCACCGAGACGCCTCCGGTCGCAAACCGTACCGTGGAGAGCCGTCGCGCCACACCCACTCACACCCTTATCCCGGATGTCGCCACCCCCACTGCGTCACCCAGCCCAACACCGAACCCTTCGCCGACCGCTGCCTCAACCACTCCGACTCGCGAACCGGAACCCACCGAGAACCAACCCGACCCTACCCCTGCCCCAACGCTCGACGCCGTCCTAATTGCGCGGGGCAAAAGGTTGGTGGAACGAAACAACTGCCTGGGATGCCACTCAATCGACGGACAATCATCCTCAGCCCCTACGCTCAAGGGTCTATTTGGCTCTACCCGTCAACTCAAGGGAGGAACGACAGTGACAGCCGACGAAGAATACCTGCGAGAATCCATCAAACTGCCCGGCGAGAAGGTAACCGAGGGTTACTTCGCCGGCGCCATGCCCAAGGTATTTTTCAATGAGGCAGAGATTCTGGCCATGGTGAATTACATTTCGTCCCTGGATTAGGTCGTCCGGACAAATTCCCGCAAGTACGACGTACTCGCCTACGTCAGTCCAGCCGCACCGGGTCAACCATCACCCGGCAGTTGTGTGGAATCGGCTCGCCTTCCAGGAACTGCCACAGGCGGCGGCCTCGCAACAGCAACCGCCAGCGATACCGGCCCCGCACACGCTCGGGCTGGCACGGCGTTGGGCCAATCACCTCCACATCGCCGCGCCCTTGCCGCTCTGCGTTGTAGCGCAGCCGTCCCGCCAACTCCTCCAGCGTCTGCTGAACCGTCCGAACACTCAAATCCGCGCAAACAATTTGGGCGAGGCGGCTGAACGGCGGATTGCCCTGCTGTTGCCGGGCGCCGATCTCCGTTTGATAAAACGCTTCGTAATCCTGCGCCGCCGCCGCTGCGATGGCGTAGTGGTCAGGCTGATAGGTCTGGATTATGGCGCGACCCGGCTGGCTGCCCCGCCCGGAACGCCCACAGACCTGGCAGAGCAGAGCGAACGCTCGCTCTCCGGCCCGAAAGTCGGGCAGGTTCAAGCCCAGGTCCGCCAACAGCACCGCCGACAGCGTCACGTTGGGCAGGTCCAAACCGCGGGCCACCATCTGCGTGCCGATCAAAATCTGCGCTTCCCCGTTCGCCAGCCGTCCCATGGCCCGTTCCAGCTCGCCCGGGTCGCGCACTACGTCCGAGTCCCAGCGTTCGATCCTCACGCCGGGGTAGCGTCGTTGCAACTCGGCTTCCACCGCCTCGGTGCCGGCCCCCATTTCGCGGATGCGGCCGCCGCGACACTGTGGGCAAGCCCGCGGCAACCTCCGGGAACGATTGCAGTAGTGGCACAGCAAACGGCTGGTGTCGCGGTGGTAAGCGTAGGCCACGGAACAACGGCTGCACGTCACCACGCACCCGCACTCACGGCACTGCATAAAGGCCGCGCTGCCCCGTCGATTCAGGAACAAGATCGCCTGCTGGCCGGCGGCGATGGTGGCATCCAGAGCATCCGTCAGGGCCCGGCTGAACACGCTGCGGTTGCCTTCCCGTAATTCCCGCCGCATATCCACAACATCGGTGCGCGCCAACGGGATCGGAGCGCCATCAGAACCGGGAACTCGATCAGGCAGGCGCAGCAGGTGGTGGCGTCCGCGCCGGGCGTCGTGATACGTGCAAACATCAGGCGTTGCCGACCCCATCACGACCACCGCGCCGCAGCGTCGGGCCAGCGCCAGCGCGGCGTCCCGTGCGTGGTAATGCGGCGGGAATTCCTCCTGCTTGTAGGCCGGTTCGTGCTCCTCGTCCACAATGATGAGACCCAGGCTGAAAGCCGGCGCGAACAGCGCGCTCCGCGGGCCAACCACTACGTCAGCCAGCCCATCGCGAATGCGCCACCACTGGTCGAAGCGCTGACGCTCGGTGAGTCTGTGATGCAATACGGCGGCGCGTCCCGGGAACCTGTCGTTGATCAAGCCTAGGGTTTGAGGCGTCAGGGCGATCTCGGGCACCAGGTAAACCGCCTGTTTGCCCAGCCCAACAACGTGCTCAATCGCCCGCAGATATACTTCGGTTTTACCACTGCCGGTGACGCCGTGCAGCAACAGACTGCGTGGGATGATGGCGGGATCGTCCAACGCCGCCGTAATGCGTGCCAAAGCTCTTCCCTGCGCGGCGGTCAGCGCGACCGGCGATGCAGTAGTCGGGGCGGCGCCGGCCGGTATTTCAGGCTTCACCCGCTGCCATTGTTCCGCGATCAGGCCGCGTTCGAGCAGCGCGTCCGCGACCTGTCCAACGCCGGTGGCGACGTAGGGAGTAGGTGATTCACGAACTGCCGCCAGCAAATTCGCCTGCCGGTGGAACCGAGTTGGAATTTCATCCGCCGTGTCGTCATCAGCGGACGGGCAATTGCCGGGGATCAGCGCCCGTCGGTAGCGATGAGTGCGCGGCCGGGGCAGACTTACGTCCTTCTTGACCATTCCCCGGTCAACCAGACGGCGCAAATCCCGACGGGCGACGTTGAGACGATTGGGGTTGGCTTCAATGCGTTTCAAAAAATCCGGCTCGTCGCATGCTTTTCCCGACTCCGCCAGATGACGCCAGGATTCACGGACCGGTTCCCGAAACGACGCCAGGCTGGCCTCATCGTCCGGCCCTGACACCGCCGTCAAGCGCGATTCCTGGTGTGCGCGAAACCCCGGCGGCAACATGGGCGCGACCGACTCGAAGGGCGAGCACAGATAAGTCTGGCCGATCCATTCCGCCAACTCCAAAGCCAAAGATCCAATCAGAGGCGACGGCTCCACCGGATGCAGAATGTCCCGTGTCTCCTCTTCGGAAACCGCCGAAGTTTCGGCGAGGCTGATCACCACGCCCTGCACGTAGTTGCGCCCGAATTGCACCCAGACCAACTGACCGGGCTCCACAGCAAGATGGCGCGGAACCCGGTAGGAGAAGGTCTTGCCCGCCGGAATCCAGTCGGCGTCAATGGCCACGTCTGCGTAGTTCACCGTTCAATCCTGACCACGCTTGAGCAGTGCACCGCCAGAATAAGCGAAACCGCCGCAACCGTGCCATACGAACACGGGCGGCGGCTCTCAAAATGCCCCCGGAGTTTACCGGCTGCCGTAAGTGGTGCGCTCCTTGATGCGGGCGGCCCGGCCCTGCCGTCCCCGCAGGTAGTACAACCTAGCCCGGCGCACTTTGCCCTGACGGGTGACTTCCAGCGATTCAATCAAAGGCGAGTGCAGGGGAAATACACGCTCGATGCCAATCCCAGCCGTGATGCGCCGTACCGTGAAATTGGCGGCCGGCCCCCTGCCGTGGGTGCGCCGGATGCACACGCCCTGGAACGCCTGCACACGCTCCCGATTGCCCTCACGGATGCGGAAGTTCACGCGCACGGTGTCGCCCGGCCCAAAGTCCGGAATATTCTCGTTAGCTTCAATAGGAACAAGTTCGGATGCTTTCATGTTAACAAAGCCACACAAATCCTGGATTTTCGCGTAAATAGAACCACCCAACGCCAGCGAAGGGGACCGTAGTATAGCATAACCCAGCCGCCCATCAGTCAAAATTCGAGCGATTGCAGGTACACAGTGCTATCGTCGGCAACGACTTCGTATAAGACGTGAACCCTGGTCGAGCCATCGATCAGAAAAGCGCGGCCCCAGTTCGCCGGCCCTTCGTAGGGATCAAACAGGAAATGGTATGGGTCTAGCGACAGAAACGTGACCAATCTTTGCAGGTGGATTTCATCAACTTCAGGATGGAGTACGCCGGCATCTACGGCAGATTGCCACAGACGGTCAAACTGAAGCGTTGTAATTACCCGATACTGCATCCTGGCGCTCAACAAGGATACGGGATATTTGGCGACCGTTTTTACGAATGTCCTCCGCAATTCGCCGAGCCCGTTCTAGAATTTCGTCTGTTGGTGGCCCCGGGCGCCTGATGCCGCACAACTCATAGGGCATCACTTCCCCTTGCTTGGTAACGCCCCAGGCCAAGTCATCATGGCAATACTCTTCAATCTCCATGGCGCTGAAATCCGCAAACCGCCGCAACTGCTCATCAAGGAATCCCTGTTCCTTTTCGGTAAGCGCATCCGTGACTGCCGAGCCTTCAACAATTGGCCGGCGCATCCAGTAACCCTTCGCAGCATATTCTTTCAGCACTTTTATCGCCTGCTCAGCTTCCAGACGCTCCAGCATCGCCGGCCAGTCATCCGGGTACGGGCCGTTGGGCATGTGAACGTAAGTCGCGCCGGTGATGGGCCGGCCAGTGCGGATGTACGCGGCGCAATCCGCGTAGTACAACATCTTGACCAGCTTGGCGAAGCCAAAATGGTCGTCGTTATGCGAGCGTTCCGTAAGATACGCAACGGCAGCGGCTAGCTTGCCCCACTCTAGTGGGAAACTGATCTTTGCCTCCACAATCAACCTCCTCTCCAGCGGCGGTTAGATGCCGCTATAGTATCCCAAACAGAACATACGTACAAATAAGGGCCGGCGATTGAATCGCCGGCCCTTCGCGTCCCACCGGCTACTGCTACTGCCGCACGTACTTGTCCACACGCTCCTGCGCCCCCAGCGCCATGTAGATGTTGCCCTCGGCGTCAACCCAGCTACCGTGCGCCGACTCCGAATCCCAGCGCGCCAGCACGTTGCCGTCCGGGTCCATAACGCTCACGCGCGGCGACATCCCGTTGACGCCGCCCTCGCTGATGACCAGCGCGCCCTCGCTGTCCACCGAAATGTCCAGTGGACGACGCATATCTTCCCACATAGTCAGGAACTCGCCATCAGGTGAGTAAATCTGCATCCGGTTGTTTTCCCGGTCGCACAGGTACAGATTGCCGTTGGGGTGCGCCACGATGCTGTGGGGCAGGTGGAACTCACCCGGGCCTCCCTTGCCCGGCTCTCCCCAGGACTGCTTCAGCTGCCCATCGCGGGAGAAACGATGCACCCGTGCGTTGCGGTAGCCGTCGGACACGTACAGGTCGCCGTTAGGCGCCGGCACCAGTTCCGTGGGATAGTTGAACGGCCCCGCCGAGCGCGGACATACTTCGCCGGGGATCTCGCAGCCGGTGTCGGAGTGAACGCCGCGATCGCCGATCACCTGCAACGGCTTGCCGTCCAGCGTGTAGATCAGGCACACCGAATCGTTGCGATCCGTCATGTACACGATGTCTTCCTCGATGTAGATGCCGTGCGCTTCCTCAATCGCGCGCAGGCCCCACGAGCCAAGGTAGTTGCCCCGTGGCCCGAAAATGAGCACCGGCGGGTCCTTGCGCTGGAACACATACACCTGGTTCTGCGAATCGGTGGCAACCGCCGAAGCGTTGCCCATGGTCATCCCTTCGGGCAACTGCGCCCAATTCCTTTCCAAAACGTAGGTGTACTTTCCGGAACCAACGGTAGTCATGGTGTCGCCTCCTAAAGTTTGGGGAAACTGGTCAGGGTAAGGTGGCTTGCCCTATGGCGCCGGCCGGGTTAGTTGTCGGCTGCCACCGGCTCAGATTCTGGTGGGACGTTGAATATCGGCGGACCGCCGTCCTGATGGGAATGGCTGATAAGAACCTGTATGATGCGGTCGGTGTTGCGGCTCATTTCTTCCCGCAGAGTATCGTTGCTGCGCTGCATCTCCTCGCGCAGGGTTTCATTGCTGCGCTGTATTTCCTCACGCAGGGTTTCATTGCTGCGCTGTATTTCCTCACGCAGGGTTTCATTGCTGCGCTGTATTTCCTCACGCAAGGTTTCCACCTTGTCGTCGAGACGATAAATCCTGCCGCCAAGGCGGTCAATCCTGTTGTCGATCTTGGTGTCCAGCCGTCCGATTTCAGTGATGATATGACTGATTTCGCCGTCGATCCGTGTGAAGTTCCCGTTCATTTGCTCCAACTGACCCTGAATCCCCTCCAGACGCCCTTCCAGCACGCCTTGATCTTTCGAAATTCCTGTGAGCCTTAGCCAGAAGGCCGTGGAACCCGCCAATACTGCAGCCGCCAGAGCTGCGTATATGGCAAACAATGTAGCGATGATGAAATCCATGGCCAATCCTCGCGATTAGGTTCCGTGCGATCCTCATTCTATCAGACAACCGCACCGGCTCATCGATCGAAAAATCCCCCGCGGATGTGCTCTCGTATTGTGTCGGCCACCAACATTGGACGTTGCAGTGGCACGTCATGGATGCTGTCCTCCAGCCACACCGTCTTGCTGACGGGCAGCAGCGACTCCGCGCGCGCTATCGACTCTTCCCGTCGGAACCGCCGGTCCATGGCGTCGGGCGTGGCCTGCCGAGCCGGCAGCATCAACGTGGCGCAGTGCAAGCGCGGGTACAACTCGCCGGGCTTGTGATCCCACAGTGCATCGATGATCCGCAGGTGGTTCTCCCGCCGCAGGTTGGACTGGATCGTGCCATCTTCCAGGACGCGGAAATTAGCGAGCACGGCCTCGGTAGTTTCTGGCGGCGCGTTGGGGCCGAATCGCCCACTGGATTCCACCCGCTCCCGCATCATCTGCGGCGTAAACCCGGTGAAGATCGGCGGCGCCATCTCCTCGCGGGCCTGCTCCAGCGTCCAGCCGGGCCGGTTGGAAATGTCAATCGTTCCGCCATCCACGAAAATCAGGCCGGCAACGCGCTCCGGTTTTGCCACGGCCAACTCCAGCGCCACGTCCGCGCCCCACGAATGTCCGACGACGATGGGACGTTCCCAACCGAGGCGCTCGATCATCGCGGCCGCATCGCCCAGAACCGTGGCGAAGTCATACCCACCGTCCACCTGCGCCGACTGCCCATGCCCCCGCTGATCCAGCGCGACGACGCGAAAGTCCTCGGCCAGCAGCGGCGCAACCAGGTCCCAGATATGGCATGTCGAAGCCAGCCCGTGCAGCAGCAACACCTGCCGTCCGTCGCCGCCCCAATCGCGGTAGTGAAACGGCAAGCCGCGCAGGTCGGCGTAACAATCTTTCGGTGTGGGCATGGATAATTCTCCTCGCGGCATTCTAGCACGTACCGTACTGCTATAATTCCCGCAGCGGGACCTCTATCCTGACGCCTAACCCGCATATCAGGAAAAACTGGCCCCGTTCATCCTGAGCCTGTCACAAAGGATTCCCGAACCCACAGGAGGAACCCCACCATGTACGCCATTTTCGTTACCATCAATATCAAGGACGGCTTTGCCGACGAGTTTGCCGCAGCCAGCCTGGGCGACGGGCAGGGCAGCGTCCGCGACGAGGAAAACTGCTTCCGTTTCGACATTCTGCGCAGCCCCGACAACCCCAACCAGTTCTACCTCTACGAGGTGTACGCCAACCGCGAGGCCCACGCCACCCATCGCGAGCAGCCCCACTACGTCGCCTGGCGCTCCGCTGTCGAGCACATGTTTGAGGGCGACCTGGGCCGCGTCGAAATGGAAACCGTCTTCCCCTCCGACGACGGCTGGCGCGCTCAAAAGCCCGGCCTGGTCAACTGGTAATCGTCCCTGACTTCATCCCCGCCATTGCGAGCAAAGCGCGGCAACCCCGCGCCCACACGTCATTCCCGCACTCACTCGTCATTCTTGCACCCAACCGTCATTCCCGCGAAAGCGGGAATCCAGAGACCCGATAAACGAGGGAGCGCCCCCAATGCGCAACCTGTTCTGCCGCTGCGACCTGAACGCCGTCCAGGCCATCGCCGGCGCCGCCTTCGTCGCCGTCGCCTTGTTCGCTTGGGCGGTGGGGCTGCGGGCAATCAGCCCGTCCGACCCTGACATCGACCTGGCCCAACCGTACTGGCTGCTCTGGCAGCTGGGTGCGCTGGTCATCGCCTTTGCCGGGGTCTGGCAGCTGTGGTTCAGCGCCCGCCGGGCAGCGTGGACGCGCAGCTTGGCGCTGGGTATTTTCGCGCTGGCCATCTTCGTCAACGCCTACACCGGATGGTTCGGTGATTACGACAGCGAGGTGTGGCTCACGGTCAATCCGCTGTACATCGCTTTCGGCAGCGTGGCGGCGGTGGCTTTGTGGCGCTGCGGCTGCGCGGCCGGCAAAGCGGGCGCGGCGGTTTCGGTTGTCTTGGCCGCAGTGGTTTTCGTCAACGCCTACTTCGTCAACAACGGCGTCGCCTGGCAGATTATGAACCCGCTGATGATGCTGTCCGCGCTGGCCTGGGCCACCGCCGCCCGCCACGCCAACGCGGCCGAGTCAGGCTAGGCCGCCGATTCCGCACCACCATGCCTCCGATCATAGGATTCAGCGTCGCCGCTCTTGACGTCTCGGAGTTGCCGCTGCTCCGGTAGTCGGTATAATTGCGCTACCAGTGGGAGATCCTTCGAGAATTGGTTGCCAACATTAACCCTATCCCGGCTTGGGATGGCCGGGGGTTGCTGCCACCTTACCTTGACGAAGCGGGAGCGTTGAGCAATCGTTCTCCATACCGGGTTTCGCTGACCGCCATGACACAGCGTTTCGGAAACACGGCGGCACGGCGTGAATTGCTTGCCGGGTTATTGGACTTCCGCGCCGCGTTGCATCAGGCTGGGCTGATGCGGGGATTTCAATGGGTGAACGGCAGTTTCGTCACCGACATAATGCAAATCGCGAACCGGGAACCGCGCGACATCGACGTGGTGACGTTCTTTCATCTGCCGGATGGTCATACACCGGCGAGTTTTGCTCAGGAGTTTCCAGAGATTCTGAACCGCGAGAACAACAGGATACGATACCGCATTGATGCCCTTTTTATGGTTTTGGACAACGATGATATGCGCTACATGGCGAACCGTTTTGCTTACTGGAATAACTTATGGTCGCACACACGCGAAGAGGAAACTAGCAGAGTGCAATGGAAAGGTTTTCTGGAGCTTGACCTGTCTGACCACGAGGATGCGGTTGCCCGCATTGCGCTGGATCAGACAGCCGGCAGATAGGAGGCGGCATTATGGACCGGCAGGAATACGAGTGGCTCCGCTCAGGCATCGGTAAACTGGACGAGCTGTTGGCCATGACCCCGGCAGAGGCGGTGATTGACCGGATGAGCCTGGAGTCCGAACGGGAGAGGATTGTCGCCAGACTGGACGCCTTCACTCCACCTGCCCGCTGGCCGGCCACCGCCCGCCTCACTTTCGACGGCGACCCGGCGAATGGACGACGCAGCGTTGACGCCGCCTTTGCCCTCAAAGCTCTGGAACAGTTCGGCGATGCCGTGGCCGCCGCCGGCGCCAGCATAGCCGGCACGTTGCCGGATAAAGGCCCCATCCCCAACCGCGATGACTACCGCCTGCTGGTCAGCACGGCGGACGCCCGCTCCTTCGGCTTTCAGATTGAAGAAGCCAATCCCCCGGACGGTCCCGACCCGTCCCCCACCGAGCAGGGCATCCGACTGATACACGACCTTCTGAAAGCGACGGCGGAGTCAGCCGAAGGCGAGCGCAATGGCGCAGACCCGGATAGCGGCGATGACGCCCTGGCTGCCGCACACCCCCGCGTCCTGGCCGCCCTGCGCGCCTTCCTGAAAACGCTGGCGGACAACGCAGCCGTTTGCAGCCTGGCCCACGATGGAGACAAGCTCCGCTTTCGGGATGCGGCGCAGGTGCGGCGGGGCTTGGGTGCGCTAAACCAGATCACCGGTGCATAAACCATTTTTGGCGGTGCCCAAGTATGCTACGCTTTAGTTAGGTGATGGGCTACGCCTCGCCACCAACCACAGCAGAAGGAGAATGACCTTGCGTACAGCAACAAGCAAATACCAGTACGTGACGATTCAAAGCGAAGGGTACGTACTGGATTCGATGTATGAACACCTTTGGAAAGTGGACGAAGAAAACGGACGGGTTCGGCGACATCACGTATCAGTGTCGGAATACCGAGAGCGCGGCGTTCCGGTAATCACAGCACACGCCACAATAGCAGACGGTATTTTTAGCGATTTCGAGAGAGTGCTTGATGCCGAGAGCAAGTTCTGCCTGCAATGGCTTAGTGAATATGGACATGAGCCGGGTTCTTACGAATCAGCCGAGGCAATGGCCGGGGACTGTAGCACCTCCATTGAGGCTCTGCGTGACAAGCATCGGCTGATAATAACCGAAGATGGGCAAGCCCAACTGCTGAAAATTGGCGACTATCACCATAGTTCCCGGGATTTGTCCTACGAGTTGACGGCTTGGGAGGTCTGTTTTTGGATAGCTCGACACAGTGTTGAGTCGTTAGAATTTGATCAGCAGAACACCACAGGAAAGTTGAAACTGAGGCAATACATACGCGATGGCAACAGAGTAGGCCGTAACAACTCCCCCTCACAGGGTAGCGTTTCAACGCTTACCCTGTTGCTTTGCGATGCCTACGATAATCGTGCTTGTTACATCAATGCGAGGATTTTCGAGGACCTGTTGCGACACGGTTTCATCGGTCTCTGGTGAAGAACATAGGCGCGGTTCAGATTGTCGCTAGGAGGTGTTCTCTTGTGTAGGTTATGCGGTTCCAGCGCTCCACTGATGAAAAGCCACGTCATCCCCAAATTCGTCGGACGATGGATGAAGGAAACTTCAATAACTCCCTACCTGCGGTTTGGCGGGAATATGGATGAGAGGCGTCAAGACCTCATCACAATGGAGTTGCTATGTGATAATTGTGAAAATCGAATCTCTGCTTGGGAAACGAAATTTGCCACTGAGATCTTCCATCCTGCTGCTGATGGGAAGCGGGTCTTCAGGTATGGTCCTTGGTTTGCCAAATTCGCAGCGTCACTCTCGTGGAGAGCAATACAGTTTGTTAAGGAGCAAACGGTTGATGAGCCGCCAGCCTTGAACTCGATGATTGACAAGATGGAAGCCCATCTGTCGCGATTCCTTCTTGACGAAGAGAAACACGTGGCCTCATACACGCAGCATGTCTACCAAGTGAGCGAATTATCCGTCCCCATTCGTCCGAGCTCACCAATGCTGAACCGCTATTTGGCCCGCGCTATTTGGATGGATGTTCTCCGAAACGATGACCTATCCGAAATGATAGTGTACGTCAAACTCCCGATGTTCATGTTTTTCTCCGTTGGGGAAACGAAAAACAAGAAGTGGCTGGAAACCAGCCGCATCAAAAAATCCAGTGTTCTGCAACCCAAGGACTATATCCTGCCTAAAGGTATGTGGGATTACTTCTCGGAGAAATCGAACGAGATGGCAGAAATGTTTGACTCAATGTCTCCGAAGTCGAAGGCGGCAACAGACAAAGCACTTTGGAAGGCTCTCGACGAAAATCCAATAAGGGTAGCCAACTCCAGGTTGATGCGAGCGATACACGCCGATTACCAATCGTATGGCAAAGAAGCATTCGCACCTCCATGATTTCGGCTCCCACGTGCCCCGCTCGCTCATGAGGCTTTCTATCCTCTCCATAAACCCATTCTCAGATCCACCATCATAGTTACTCCTCATTAGGTGCGATTTCTTCGGAGGGTTGGGTTTCTCTAACCCGGCACGGAGTGATACGCGGGGAACCACCACCGCATCAAATTGCCCCTACGGCGGCGCAGCTTGCCCATGCCCATTCCAGCCCCAACAAACCACTCGCCCATCCGTCCGCACTCCGCAGGTATGAAAAGTGCCAGCGCTGACAGATTGAAAATTACCCTTTGGTGGCGTGGTTTTGCCATGCTCCTCGTATCCCCAACAAACAACCATTCCATCTATCTTAACGCCACACGCGTAGGAGTTCCCGCCTGCACTGACAGATTTGAAGGTGCCTTCCGGTGGCGAGGCTTCGCCACGATCGTTGTCACCCCAGCAAGCTATTGTCCCGTCCGTTTTCAACCCGCAAGTATGGTTGTTGCCGGCACTGACTGATTGAAATGTGCCCTCTGGAGGAATGGCTTCACTTTGGTGATCCCGTTCACTCCAGCAAGCTACCGTGCTATCCGTCTTCACTCCGCAAGCGTGACCATCGCCGATGCTGATGGATTTGAAAGAACCTTCCGGAGGGGTAGGTACACTACCCCAACACACGACGGAACTGTCTGTTCTCAACCCGCAGCTTCCGATGTAACCAGTATCAATGGATAAGAAAGAGCCACCCGGCGGGAATGCTTGACCGTCCTCGTTGTACCCCCAGCAAGCCACGCTGCCATCCGTTTTCACTCCGCAGGTATGATGGCTGCCGGCACTCACTGACCGGAAAGATCCTTCCTGCGGTGTGGCTTTCCTATGGTCGTTTTCGCCCCAGCAGACCACGATGCCATTGGTCCTCACGCCACAGGTGTGCTCAGTACCAGCGCTGACCGAGGTGAATGTGTCTGAGGATGGCCGCCCACTCTGCCCCCAACGGTTATCGCCGGCGCACTTGACAGTGTTATCAGATTTCAACCCGCACGTATGCTCATCACCGACACTTACCGATAAGAACGAATCCTCATAAATCCGTGCGTCGTAATCACCCCAACAAGCGGGTTCACCATAGTCGGTGACGGCGCAAGTATGCCTAATCCCCGCACTAACCGCCTGATACGAACCCTCAACCTCCGCCGGAGCCTGCCCATCGGGATTCGCGCCCCAACAAGCAATACTCCCGTCCTGCTTGATGCCGCACGTATGCCACGTCCCCGCGCTGACGGCATAGAACAGCACCTCGGGCGGCGTGGACTGCTGGTAGTGGTCGTCGCCCCAACATTCCACCCGTCCGTCCTCGCGCAGGCCGCAGCTATGCTCGCCGCCGGCGGTTATCGCGGTGAATGACATATCGGCCGGCGCATTCAGTTGACCGTATTCGTTGCTGCCCCAGCACTGCGCTATGCCGTCGGCGCGCCGGGCGCAGGTGTGGACGCGGCCGGCGTCGATGGCGGTGAACGTACCCGATGGCGCGGTTGACTGGCCCCTGCCGTTGTCGCCCCAGCATCGCGCTTGGCCGGCGTCGTTGATGCCACAGGTGTGCTCGTAGCCGGCGGTTATCGCGGTGAAAACCACGTCCTCCGGCGGGTCGGCCTGCCCCTTGTCGGCGTCGCCGTTGGCGCCCCAGCACATGGCGGTTCCATCGTCTTGCAGCATACAGGTGTGCTTGCCGCCGGCGGCGATCCTGCTGGCGGCGCCCGCGACCGTAACCGATGGCGGCGGCGCGGGCTGCGGCATCGCAGTAACCCAGTTGCTGAAGTTGGACCAGCGCACCGGCCGGCCCTCGGGCTGCGCGTAAGCGGAGATGATGGCAAAGGCGTACTCGACGCCGATTTCCAGGCTGCCGATGGTGGCGGAACCGCCATAAGCCTGGTGCCAGCGGCTCTCCGTTCCGTCAGACCGCACCGACCAGACCCAATGCACGCCAGCGCCAGCGCCGGGTGTCCAGCGCAGGGACACCTCGCCGGGGTTAGGGCCGGACGCGGCGGTCAGCCCGCCGGCGGCGTCCAGCTCCGGCGGTGGGGGCGGCGCAAGAGCGACAGCTTTGACCCAATCGCTAAACCCGCTCCAACTGGGTGGCCCAACGGCCGGCGCGCTCCGGACCGCGATGACGATGAACCAATACTCCTGGCCGGGTTCAAGGTCGCGGATGACGGCGGAACCGGCAGCATCGTCCCGATGCCAGCGACTATCCCGCCCGTCCGGGCGCACCGACCACACCCAATGAGCGGAAGCGTCAGTAGCCGGCGTCCAGGTCAGCGTGACCTCCCCGACGCCTGGGCCGCTGGCAGCGGTGAGGTCGGCGGGGTCGCCCAACTCCACCGGCTGTTGCAACGGCGAGGAAGGCTGTGCCATAGACAACATGCCCACCACCAGCAACGGCATCAAGACGTAGGGCAGGGCATTTTTTAGCGAGGGTAGTCGGGAGCGAACAAACATAATCATACTCAAGAGAGTGGCAAGGCGTTCAAAAACCAAGGAATTGCAGGCGTTCATCTGCATGGGTCATATTTCCGCATCTTATTATGACAGTCAAGAGGCGAGTGATAACAATACGATAACATTATGGTGATAACGATGTGGTAACGTTTTCCGGCCCTATGTGGACCCGTTCGATACACCTGGCCGAACCCGCATTCCACCGTTCCATCCGGCGGCGGCGGTGCGCAGTCCCTAGAGGGTAAGCCCGAATCCGCCGTTGCGAGGTGGTGTTGCCGGTCAGGTGAGGGATACGGTAGCCGGCGGCGCATAATGCCGTTAATATAGGCATGGATCGGATGCTGGCCATCTGGCTCCGTGCATCCTTAGATAGAGGAAGGTCAGACTGCCATGGCGACCGACCGCCAAGTCCCCGCCGTGTACGACCGCGTCCTGGAAGTGGTGCGGCAGATTCCGCGCGGCCACGTGGCAACCTATGGCCAGATTGCCATGATCGTCGGCGAATGCACGCCGCGCATGGTGGGCTACTGCATGGCGTCTCTCGACCCCGATTCCGACGTTCCCTGGCAGCGGGTCATTAACGCCCAGGGCAGGATCAGCCCCCGAGGTGTTGGCGACGGCGCGCTGCGGCAGCGGCAGTTGCTCATCGCCGAGGGCGTCGAGTTCAGCGACGCCGACCGCATCAGCTTCCGCAGGTTCGGCTGGCTGGATCCATACTGACCGGGAAGTGAATCACCATGCCCGAAGCTCCAGAGTTGCAGGTCGCCGTCGAGTTTCTGGAATCGCGTCTGCCCGGCCAGGTCATCAAAGAGGCCCAGGTACTTAAACCCAGCGTCGTCCGTTCTCTGGCGGAACCATTGCCGGATAACGCCGTGGGCCGCGAGTTCGTTTCCATCACCCGGCGCGGCAAGTTCCTGCTGCTTTCCTTGACTGGCGACTATACCCTCGTCATCAACCCCAAGCTCACCGGCGGCATCCAATACGTACCTGGAAAGCAACGTGTCCTCAAAAAGACCTGCGTGCGGCTGAGCCTGTCCGACGGCGACGACCTGCGTTATGTTGATGACCGCCAGATGGGGCAGTTCTACTACGTGCCCGACGACCTGATGGAAACAGTGCCCGGCCTGGCCGAGCAAGGGGCAGACGTACTGGACGATTTCAGCTTCGATGAGTTCAAGGCCAGCCTCAAGCGGTTCAACGGCGAGATCAAGGGCGTGCTCACTCGCGGCCGGGTCATCGCCGGCATCGGCAACGCCTACGCCGACGAGATCCTCTTCCGCGCCGGTGTATATCCCTTCAAGAAACGTCGCGCCCTCTCCGATGACGAACTGCGTCGCATCCATCAATGCTCCCGCCAGGTGGTGCTGGACGCTATGGAACAGGTCCGCCAACGCATGGGCAACCGGATCGACCACAAGCTCCGCGACTTCCTGGCCGTCCACAACAAGGGCGGCCAACCCTGCCCTCAGTGCGGCAACGCCATCACCGAACTCCGCGCCAACCAGCGCATCACCAGCTACTGCCGGCGCTGCCAACCCGGAATGCTGCTGAAAAACTGACGCCTGTCGTTTTGACACTGCCCGCCCAACCCGATAGCATCAACCTGCCGCCGACGCGCGCGGGAAAGAACTCAAGGACGACGCTATCATGTCTCAAAGCGCCGACAGCGCTCCGAAATGGACCCCATACTTCACCAGGTCCGGCCCTTTGCCAGACGCAACGCCTCTGGAACTGGTCGCCCAGGCGCGAAAGCAACTGGACGCCGGCGACGACCGCCAGTGGGCGGGTACCCTGTGGGCTGCCGTCCGCCTTACCTTTCTTGACCTGGCGGCTCGGCACGACCTGGCCAGTGAAGACTTCATCGCCGACGCCAAAGCCGGCAACATTGAAGACACCGAATATATTCCAATCGCAAAGGCGCTGGATGAGATGGAGATTCCGGGCGATAAAATAAGACATTACCGGCATTACCGCGGCAAGCTCGGCGGCGGCAACTCGCTGGGCGATCATCAACGCATCGGCATCTATAAGGATTACTGGTGGGAAGCCATCCACTCCAGTACGCTGGAGTTCATCGCGGAATGTTATGACACTGCCCCCTGAGCCGGGCCCGTATAAAGCCCAATGGCATTACCAACGTGCCGACGCATATCGTGAGCTCGCTGAGTGGATGCTGGAAAGAGCGCGCACTGCCGCTGAACGTGCTGAAATTCTGGCCGACGCGGCCGGCGCGCTACTGTACGAAGCCGCCAAGCAGTGCGTCAATGCCGTTGCAAACTTGCGTGGGCACGACCCACAGGACAATCGCGCCAAGATGGACGAAATCTACGCCATTGCTGCCGAGGGCTTTACGGTCCTCGATTTGATTGAAGGCTCCAGAGCAGCCTGGGAGTTGCACATACACGCCGACCAGGGCGGCTTGCTGCCAGAGCGCTTCGCGGATCGATTCGCTATGGCAGCCGATTTCGTGGACGAAATGCAGACCATCTACCGCAGCATCGCCGCCCCCGCATAACACAGTTCCGCAGAGCATGGGAGGAACACCCAATGGCAACTTTCATGTACGTATCGCTCCAGCAGGAAGACCGCATCGCCCAGTACACGCTGGATCCGGCCACCGGCACGTTGGGGCACCACGCCGACTACCCGTTGGCCGGAATGCCCGCGCCCATGGCCGTCGATCCCGAAAAGCGTTTCCTTTTCGTGGGCCGCCGTTTGGCCGGCGATTTCGGACTCACCGGATTCTCCATTGAGCCGGAAACCGGACACCTGGAACAGCTCAACAGCGTTCCGCTGGGCGGCGACCCAGTCCATGTCTCTGTGGATCGCGGCGGAAATTACCTGCTTTCCGCCTACTACTACCAGGCCAGGGTTGGCGTCCACGGATTCGATGCACAGGGAACCCTCGCGCCGTCTCCCATCGAATGGCGGGAAACTGGCATCGGAGCACATTACATACAAACCGACCCACAGAATCGGTACGCCTTTGTGCCCCACATCGCCGAGGGCAATCACACCGGCGTCAACGCCATTTTCCAGTTCCGCTTTGACCAGGACTCGGGCCGCCTCACGCCCAACGATCCCGACCGAACGATACCCAACACGCTGGAAGGGCCTCGCCACTTCTGCTTCCACCCGAGTCTCGACGTGCTGTACTCGTCCAACGAACAGGGATGCAGCGTCACCGCCTACAATTTCGACTCCGTGGGCGGAACCCTGTCGCCATTCCAGACCGTACCCACCCTCCCCGAGGATTTCGACGGGTACAACTCGTGCTCCCAGATACAGATTACCCCGTCGGGCCGATTCCTGTACGCGCCAAACCGGGGCCACAACAGCATCGCCGGATTCGCTGTTGACTCGGACGACGGCAGCCTGACATCCTTGGGACAAACCGCCACTGAGCCAATACCCAGGGCTTTCAGTCTGGACAACTCCGGTACTTTCCTTTACGCCACCGGGCTGGAGTCAGGCAATCTTGCCGCGTACCATATAGACCAGCAAACGGGCGACTTGCATCCGCTGGACGTTTATCCCGTCGGGCAGGGTCCCATGTGGGTCTCAATCATCGACCTGTAACAGGACGTCTTAAGGCTCCCTCTCCCCTGGTGGGAGAGGGTTGGAGCCTGCCCCGCACTTGATGCGGGGGTGAGGGGGACGCTTCGCAGTTTCATCTCCGCGGCGCTACTCTACGGCGTGCAGCATTCCGTCGGCGGTGCGAACGTAGAGCCGGCCGGCCGCGTAGGCCGGTGGCAGTTCTATCGGCGCACCCAGATCCAGCCGCCACACCGGAGTGCCGTCCGCCCGGTTCAGGACATGCAAAGCGCCGTCGCGGGAACCAAAATAGACCCGGTCTTCCAGCACAATCGGTGAACTGACTATCCCCTCGCCGGCCTCATACCGCCACAACTCATTTCCGCTTCCGACCTCCCGCGCGATGAACAGCCCGTCGCCGTCGCCCAGGTAAAAAACACCCTCCACTGCGGCCGGCGATGCGATGACACCTTGCGAATTGCGTTCCTCCGGCGCGTAGCGCCAGAACTCGCCGCGCTGCGCCGGCGGCGGGGGCACGAACGGAAACTGCCAGATCCAGAACTGGAACCAGGTCCGCTTGATCCAATAAAGGCCCGGCAGCCCTTTCACCGTTGTGTCAATGGCGTACAGCGCGCCGCCGGACGGGTAATAGACCGCCCCCTCGGTCACGACCGGCGGCCCCGACGCCGATCCTGCGGTGATGTACCGGAAACGCCGGCGTCCGTTGTCCGCGTCAATGAAATACAGGTTTCCCTCGTCGTCCGACACATAGAGCCGATTGTCGCGTAAAGCCGGGGTCGTTTTTACGTTGCCCCTGAGTTTGTGTTTCCAAAGCTTCTCGCCGGTCTGGGCATCCAGCGCATAGAGGGTGTTGCTCGCTGACGTCACGTAGGCGGTGCCGTTGTGAACCAAGGCCGCCGCCGATATGGGCAGGTGAGCCTTGAACTCCCACACCGTCTCGCCGGTTTCCCGGTTCAGCGCCAGCATACGGTGGTTGGTCAAACCCGCGTACACCAGGTTGTTGTTGGCAACCGTCAGCGCGTGATCCATCGGCCCGGGCGTTTCCACTTCCCACAGCGTTTCGCCCGTTGCGCCGTCAAGAGACACGACCCTGAAGTGGCCGCCGACGTACACCACCCCGTCCGCAGCCAGCGGCGCCGAGCGGGTCGGTTCTCCCAGGTTTTGCGACCAGAGCAGCCTGCCCTCGGGTTGCCGCTCAACTTCGGCGGCATAGCCGTTGAGATCCGTACCGTAACCGAGCATCGACCACTGCCCCGTCCTGGACGCCGATGAGGCAGCCGCCGACGGGCTTCCCACGAACCAGCGCGCCGGATTGGGCAGGCTGAACCAGAAGAACCACGTCAGAAACCCCAGAACTGCCAGTATCACCAGTGTTGCCACCGGCTTGACGATGCCCATACGGTAGCGTCGCCGTGCGGTGCGCTGGCTGCGCTCGACCCAGCCCGGGAATTGGGATGCCGGTTCCGGTTCTGGTTGGTTCATCAATGCCACACGTGCGTTTTACGTCCGTAGGGGCGGGTTTGAAACCCGCCCCTACACTACTACCTTTACGGTGAGAGGATACACCACATCGGCTAAACGTTGCGCTGCTTGGGGTCCAGCCGGTCGCGCAGCCAGTCTCCCAGCAAGTTCACCGAGAGCACGGTGAACAGGATCGCCAGCCCGGGGAAGAATGATACCCACCACGAATCGATGATGAGTTCGCGCCCGTCGGCGACCATGACGCCCCAGGCCGGGTTGGGCCGTGGAATGCCGGCGCCCAGGAAACTCAGGCCCGCCTCCAGCAGGATGACGAAGCCCAGTTGAAGCGTCGCCAGCACGATGATGGTGTTAACCAGGTTCGGGAAGATATGGCGCACCATGATGCGAATTTGCGACGATCCGGCCACCCGGGAGCGGGCGATGAAGTCCTGGGTTTTCAGCGCCAGGGTCTCTCCACGCACCAGCCGGGCGTAGCGCGACCACAGGAACAGACAGACGACGATCAGCACGTTCTCAATACGCGGCCCCAGGGTTGCCGCCAGCACCAGCGCCACCAGGATCAGCGATATGGAGAGCGACATATCGACCAGTCTCATCACTACAGTGTCCACCCAGCCGCCGAAGTAGCCCGCCAGTATCCCCAGCACCGTGCCGACCAGTCCCGAAAAGAAGATGGCCATCAGGGACACCACCAGGGCCAGCCGTGCCCCGTGAACGATGCGGCTGAATATGTCCATACCGTTCTTGTCAGTGCCCAGCAGGTACTTGGACTGGCCACCCGGCTTGACCAGGATGCGGATTTGATCGCCGACGACCGGGGTCTCGCCCTCAACCTTGCCCACCACAGTGGCGTCGCCGATGCGAACGGTGCGCTCAGCGTCGCTGAGTTTGATCTCGTTCTGTCGGTTTTCCCGGTTCACCTTTTCAACGACGTTGCGTATGGAAACTACGTCACCCGACCACGCCGGGGGCACCAGACGGTCGTCGAGGTCGCCGCGCCGCGGATTGTGTGGAGCGATGAGCTCAGCGAAGACGGCCGGAATAAGCAGGAAGACCAGCAGCATGGTCACGGGAAAGAGGGGCAGCCGCCGAATTTCTCGCACCCACCTCCCGATGCGAGCCAGTGCGCCCGTTGACGCCTCCTCAGCCTGGGCGGGTTGCGCTACCGGCGCCGTGGTGATCGCCATAGTTCAATCCTCCTCAGTTGTAGCGAATTCGGGGGTCGAGGTAGGCGTACAGGATGTCCACCACCAGGTTGGCGAAAATGTAGATGGACGAGCCGATGATGACCACCGCCTGCAACACCTGGAAGTCCCGACCACGCACCGCCCCTACCGCCAATTGCCCTACGCCGGGCCAGGAGAACACCGTTTCCACAATCACCGTTCCCGTGAACAGGCCGCCGATGATGATGGCAAAGTAGGTCAGCGGGGCAATGAAGGCGTTGCGCAGGCAGTGTTTCCAGATGACCTTCCACTCCGGCACGCCCTTGATCCGGGCCAGCTTGACGAACTCGGTATCCAGCACGTCCAGCATCGAGGAGCGGATCAACCGGAGCAGGGCGGCGACCTGGAAGAAGCCCAGGGTGAAGGCCGGCATGATCATGTGAGAGATACCGCCCTTGCCCGAGGAGGGGAGCCAGCCCAGTTTTACGGCGAACAGCCACAGCAGCATGATGCCCAACCAGAAGCTGGGGACCGACTGTCCGAGGAAGGCGATGGCCTTGCCCTGGTAGTCCAGCCATCCATCCTTGCGCGCTGCCGTAATCACGCCCAGCGGCACCCCGATCACAACCGAGATCAGCATGGCCAACCCTCCCAGTTGCAGGGTGGCCGGAAAACGGTCCAGCACCATACCCATGGCGGTCTGCCCGCCGAAGGCGTAGGACTCACCGAAGTCTCCCTGGATCGCGTTGCCGAGAAACACCAGGTATCGCACGTGCAGGGGCTTGTCCAACCCCCACTTCTCCTTGAGAGCGGCGATGTCCTCGGGAGTCGCCTCGCCCATCGGCAGCATTACCGACGTGGGGTCGCCGGTAATGTTGGACAGCATAAAAACGATGATGCTGACCAGCAGCACGGCGATAATGGCCTGCCCGACGCGGAAGATGATAAACCGCTGCATTGTCGCCTCCCGATCTCCTTGCAGTTATATACCGAACCCGGTGTAGGGGCGGGTTTGAAACCCGCCCCTACGATTGGCGCTCCTGCGCTACCTGGTCGCTTTGGCATACTCCAGGTGCCCGAATACACCGGTCAGGCTGCCGAACTTGTACTCGGCCACCTCATCGGGGTTCACCACCAGTGTGGAGCGGATGTTGACGATGGGGATGGTGCGATACGTGTCGTAAATGTCATCGCCCATGGCCTGGATTATCCGGTCCCGTTCCGCCTGGTCGGTCTCTATCAGCAATTGCTCATAGGTATCGTCGTAGAGCTGTCCTTCCATGTAGAGGACGCCGCCGTTGGGGAGGCCGGTGTCGGCGTTGGTCTCTCCGGTGTAGTAATAGATGCGCGCGTTGGCGTTGATCTGCCGGATGGTCTGGCGCACCGGCAGAATGAAGTGGGCGTCGTGCCGGTCGCGGAAGGCGTCCAGGGCCCGCGCGAACTCAACCTCCACCAGTTTGGCGTCGATGCCGATGTCCTGGAAGGACTGAGCGACGGTCTGCGCCACTTCAATGGTCTCCGGCAGGCCGGGCAGGCTGGACTGGTACACTTCCATGAAGAAGCGGTTCTCGCCGTTGTCGCCGGGGAAACCGGCCTCGTCCAGCAGTTGCTTCGCCCGCTCCGGGTCATAGCCATAATTCTCGTCGAACTCGTCGGCCCAACGCTGATTCCAACCTTCCAGAGAGTCGTGGAAAATGGTGTTGTACATCGGCTCGCCGCGGCCCTTGAACAGCTCGTTGATGATCTGCTCGCGGTTGATGGCGCGATTCAGAGCCTCACGCACCTTGTTGCCGGTTTCGCCGGGAGCGTTCCACGGCTCGGTGTCCGGGTTCCAGTTCACCTCGCTGACGTAGTACTGGCCCAACGGCAGGATGGTCAGGCCCACCGATGGCAGCGGACTTTCAAACACCTCCATGCCGTCGTCAATGGCCTGCTGATGCAGCACCTTGGGCACGTCCACCATGTTGGCCTCTCCGGTCAACAGCATGGCCAGTCGGGTCAAGTCCTCTGGCGCCGTGGTGATCCGCAACCTGCTGAACTCGGGATTCACCCGCCAGTGGTCGTAGGGCACCGCCTCATACTCAGTGTACTCCTTGAGCTCCCGCTGCACGAACTGATAGGCCCCGGTTCCGGCCGGGCCGCTCTCGAACATGGCGTCGCCCTCGGCCTCGTACTGCGCCGCGCTGCGCACTGCGGCGCAGGGCACTACCAGGATGTTGAACCACCAGTCTGCAACGTCCACCTGGGGCTGGGCCAGGCTCATCTTGAAGGTGTAGTCGTCGATTATCTCCATGTTGCCGTTGGCGACCATTTCGGACGCCGAGTCGGTCCCCATGAACCGCTTGAGCGGCGCCTTGCAGCCGGCCAGCGGATCCGACATCTGCTGGTCAATGGTGAGAATCACGTCCTTGACGGTGAACTCGCCATAGCCGTGGTGCATCTGTACACCCTCCTGGAGATAGAAAGTGTACTCGCTGGCGTCGGGGCTTACGTCCCACTCCCGGGCCAGTTGGGGCAAAATGGTGGACACCCCCGTATCCGGCGAAATGGTGGTCAGGTTCTCCCACATGGGCCGGAAGGGAAGATGTCCGCTGCTGGTTGCCAGCCACGGCAGGTAAGTATCCTGGGGCAGTGGCGTCACCGCCAGGTGCAGGTACGTATCCTCTTCTGCCATGGCCGGCATGGCAGTGGGTTCCGGGGCAGCGGTGGCAGCCGCGGCCGGGGCATCGGTTGCCGCCGGCGCTGCGGGGGCGGCGGCTTGCTGCGCGGGTTCCGCTGGGCCGCCGCACGCCCAGATGGCGGCCACGGTCATCAGGAGCAAGACTGTAAATACGATTCGCGGCAATCGAGTAACTCGTAAAGCTGCCATGCAGTCACCTCCGGTATTTTGGCAACGATTTGTGTAATGCAATCGCGGCTTCTCAGCCAATTGCCAGCAGACAGTACCATTGCCAATTTGCAATGTCAATTATCAATTATTGAAATAATACTATGCGACAAAAATTGACTGCAATGGCTACGCTTCAGGACTATAAGCCTAAAAAGCGGCGTTTCGCGCTTGAATTGAGCGCGAAACGCCGCAGCAGCAGCGGCCACAGCCGGTTGACACTGCCCAAGTGGACTGTATATATTCCCATCGCCGTAACGAACATTACGGGCGGCACAAGATTAATAAATTAACATCGCCCGAAGGTGGCTCGCCTCATGCGGGCCAAAGAGGGAAGCCGGTGAGAATCCGGCGTGGTCGCGCCACTGTAACTGGTAAGGCCGCTCTTTCCGCACTATAGCGGAGCCACTGGTCCATTACGGACTGGGAAGGTCGGAGCGGATGACAAATAGCCAGGAGCCAGGAGACCTGCCTTGGGGTATGCCTTGAATACGCTTCGCGGAAGGGCGTAGGTAGCAGAACTTGCACAAAGCCCGACCTCTTCAGTCGGGCTTTGTCGTTGCGAGGTGAAGAGTAATGACCACGACTGGACATCCTCTAATCCGCAGTCTGCGGGAAGCTGGAGAACTGGACCCCTACCTGGATATGCCAGTACGTGACGTTAACGACACTGGCTGGAGCCCGGCTATCGACCTGTTCCAGGCCGGGGATACCAGTTTGCGTGAGCTGGTTATGAGCTACGGGTACGCAAGATGGGGACTACCAACAATCACGTTGCAGCCTCGGCCTTCATCATCGCTTACCTCACACGGTTAATCTTTCCGATGGTCGGACAGTACGTATTGAAAAAGAGGGTCCCCAGAGTCACTTTGGAAAACTTGTCCTTTCATCGAACCGATGGTCGCATCGACGCTACCGGACTGAGTTACCCGCAGTTCGCCGTTCTACCCAATGACCCGGCGGCCTACCACCCTGACGCTGAAGTCCTATCCAGCGAGACTGACCTGTACCAGCAGCTTAAGGACTGGGCCTTCAAGTCCAACTTGGAAATTGTGATTGCGGCCCTGCGCCGCTCCGTCCCCGCCAGCTTCAAGGTCTCCCAAAACGCGGTAGCCGCTTCCTGTGGGCAGGCCCTGCACCGGCTTTATGACCACGTGGAAGATAAGAACCTGGTACTCAGGGCTGCCGAGGCCTTCTTTGGAGACCCGTCATCTCTGATCTACCGTCAGATCAGTATGGAAGTCATTGAGCATA
Source organism: Dehalococcoidia bacterium (assembly GCA_965207025.1). Lineage (GTDB taxonomy): Bacteria > Chloroflexota > Dehalococcoidia > Lucifugimonadales > UBA3495 > Bin87. Next base: position 2,250,445 of record OZ242258.1, read on the forward strand.
ATGGGAGGGGCGGGTTCTTTGCCAGGCGGGCCGGATGTTGCTTGGTCTGGCGCACCAGAGAGGACGGCGGATATTGCTCCAACTGCATCCTTCAGCCCAGGGAAGAGCAGACCCGCCAGTTTACGGAGATGCTGGAGAGAGTCAACTGACGGGAAGTCTATGAGACGCTGATGATTGCGTGATAGATCACATTTATTCCTGGTCGTAGCAACTGGTCTGCGTTGTACACGCTGCGGGAAGTCTTCCCCTCCCCATTCAAGTCTGGCGCCACCAAGGAGGCGGCACAACGAGTGTAAGCGCGATCCTGGGACGATAGAATCCGCGCCGTCCGACGGTACTATCCTCGCTGCGGAAGTGGCGGACACGACTGCTGAAGCAGTATGGAATGGGCGTCGGCTCACCGAGTTTCGGATCGAGCGACCAACAGGAACGCCCCAGGTCATCATCCGAAGAGAGGGCTTTTGGATCGCGACTCGGGATAGTGGTGGGCGATGGTGGACTCGAACCACCGACCTCTTGCGTGTCGAGCAAGTACTCTAACCAACTGAGCTAATCGCCCACGTTCCGTAACTGAATGTTACCACACAGCCAGCCTGTCGCTCAACCAACACCCGCCGCTCGTCCAGTGCTATCGCATGTGAACGGTTTAGTACCGTCATTCCGGCGAAAGCCGGAATCCAGTGTCCCGAATCGTCAGTTTCGTTGCGGAACTCAAGAGTTATTCGGTTTATGGGCTCTGGCTTTCGCCGGAGCGACGGGTGTCTAGTTTTATATGCGATAGCCAGGGCAACTCCGGTGACACTTCCCCCTTGCCCCCACCCTTCACCCATCTTTACCATTTAACTAACATCCCAAATCCAACCGCCACCCAGGCCGCGAGCCATACCATCCTATGCCTACCTCCAAACATCGCGCCCCCAAATCCTCCCGCCGGCCTGCCAGAACCAATAAATCCGCCCCCCAAACCACTCTCCCGGCGCCCATTCAGCCCCACGACCCGCCCTCCGCCCTGACTGAATTATCGGAAATGAGCGGAAATGACCGGGAAATCGACCTTTCCACCCTTTCCCCGCGCCAGCAGGCCGCCCTTCCCATCGTCGCCTGCATCCCCACCATCGCCCAGGCTGCCCGTGCCGCCAATGTCGGCGAGTCCACCCTCCGCCGCTGGCTCACCGATCCCGCCTTCAGCAGCTGCCTCGCCGAACTCCGCCGCCAATCCGCCAACATCGCCCGTCAGAAGCTTCTCGCCCTAACTCCTCTCTGCGTCTCCGTACTCGCCGACGCCATGCACGACCCCGACCCTGCCATCCGTCTCCGCGCCGCCAACTGCACCATCTCCTTCAACCTCCGAGCCACCGAACTCGAAAACCTCCGCTCCGACCTCAACCACCTCGAATCCGTCATCAACTCCCTCCAGCAACCCTCCTGACTCCATCCCGTCCCCAACCCTAAATCCTGCCCATCCTGTATATCGATGTAAAAAACTCCCTCCCGAGGCAATCCCATGACCATCTCCCAAATCCGTCGCCGCATCGACGCCCTCAAGCGCAAATTCGCCCGCGAACTCGCCATCATCAAACTTCGCCGTATCGCCGAAGCCATCGCCAACGACTGGGATCCCGAGCGCCCACCGGAACCCGCCGACATCATCCAGCGCGTCGCCCAGGCCGGCTTCCGTCTCAACACCTTCACCCGCCTCAGCCGCTACCTCAACGACACCCGACGCGCCGGCGATGTCCCCCTGCCCGTCTCCATCGTCTGGAGCCTGCTGCCCTGGGCCGAGAAAGACCGCTACCGCAACTTCTGCCGCTGGGAACTCCCTTCCCCAACCCCGTAACCTTCACCACTTCCCAAAGTTGCTGCCCAAAAACATCTCCCCGTGCCAACACAGCCCCGCTCCTTGTCCCGACCCGCGTTCTTTGCTACGCTTGCGCCCGCATCTTTCACCGGCAGTTGGATTCGCAGTGAGCACGCCAGACCGATTCCAGAGTTACGATCTCAACGAGAGCATATATGACGAAATGCTCCTTCCGGGAGGCGAACCCCGCGCTCACTGTCAGCGGTTGTTCGACGCCCTTTCCGAGTTTTCCCACGAACAACTGGCCAGCATCCAGGATCGGGTCACCAGGTCCTTCTCCAACGAAGGCATCACCTTCACCGTGTACGGAGACGAGGAGGCCGAGGAACGCATCATCCCCGTGGACTGCGTTCCCCGTCTGCTGCCCAAAGCGGAGTGGGACTTCCTGGACGCCGGCCTGACCCAACGCCTCCAAACCCTGAACCTCTTCCTGCAAGACGTTTACGGAGACGCCAGGATCATCGCCGACGGCGTCATTCCCGCCGAGGTTGTGTACGATTGCCCCCAATACCGTCCGGAGATGCGCGGCTTCACCCCGCCACAGCGCACCTGGGTAGCAGTCTGCGGCACCGACGTGGTGCGAACCAACGACGGGTTTTGCGTGCTGGAAGACAACCTGCGCGTACCCTCAGGCGTCTCGTACATGATCGCCAACCGCAAGGCCACCAAGACCAGCCTGCGGAGGCTCTACCGAGACTCCCGAGTGCAGGAGGTTGAGCACTACGGCCAGCTGCTGAGGGAAACCTTGCTGGAACTGGCCCCCGACCGCCGCCAAAATCCCAGACTCGCCCTGCTGACCCCCGGCGTGTACAACTCGGCGTTCTATGAGCACATGTTCCTCTCCCGGGAAATCGGCGCGGAGTTGGTGGAAGGCCGCGACCTGTTGGTGCGCGACGGCTTCCTCTACATGCGCACCACCACCGGGTTGCAGCGCATCGACGTCCTCTACCGCCGCGTGGACGACGACTTCCTCGACCCTTCGGTATTTCGCTCCGATTCCGTGCTCGGCGTGCCCGGCCTGATCGACGCTTACCGAGCCGGCAACGTGGCCCTCGCCAACGCTCCCGGCACCGGCGTGGCCGACGACAAGAGCGTGTATGCCTACGTCCCCGACATGATCCGGTACTACCGGAACGAAGAACCGCTGCTGCAAAACGTGGAAACCCACCTGTGCCGCAATCCCGAAAGCCTGGAATACACGCTGGACAACCTGGACAAGCTGGTGGTCAAGCGAGTCGGCGAATCCGGCGGCTACGGGATGCTGGTGGGAGTTCACGCCACACCCGAGGAGCGCGCCGATTACGCCCGGGAAATCAGGGCAAACCCCAACGACTTCATCTCCCAACCCACCCTGGACCTTTCCCGCTCTCCCTGCCTCATCGACGGAAGTTTCGAGCCGCGCCACGTTGACCTGCGGCCGTTCATCCTGCATGGCCGCACTACCCGCATCGTCCCCGGCGCCTTTTGCCGGGTCGCCCTTCGGCGCGGCAGCCTGGTGGTCAACAGCAGCCAGGGCGGCGGCGGGAAGGACGTCTGGGTGCTGGAGGACTGAAGACTATGCTGGCCCGCAGCGCACAGGGACTCTACTGGATGGGACGCTACCTCGAGCGCGCAGACAATCTGTGTCGTCTGCTCAGGCTACAGACTGAAGCCCTGGTTGACCGGCCCATCGCCGAAATCTATAACGGCTGGAACCGCATCTATTCCTGCCTGGACCGCCAGCCACCGGGCAGCAACCCGGATCTATTCCCCGGCAATGACGGCGATTCCAACGTCGGTATGTTCCAGGTAATGGGCGTTCCGGGAAGCCGCGCCTGGCAGACCAGCGGCGGCGACGAATACACCCTGGCCGATTCCTTCACCCTGGCCGACGACCTGACCTTTGAACGCTCCAACCCCGGTTCCGTGTACAGCTGCTTCGCCATGGGCCGCGAGAACGCCCGGCAAATGCGCCACTGCCTCAGCGCCGACATGTGGACCTGTCTGAACCTGGCCTACTTGCGTATTCAACGGGTCAACATCATCGACATCTGGAACACTTCGCCCGAAACCTTTTACGCCGAAACCGCCGCCGAGATCGACACCTTCATGGGCGTGGCCGCAGCCACCATGTACCGCGATGAGGGCTGGCATTTCATGCAACTGGGCAGATTCATCGAGCGGGCCCAGCTTGCGGCGGCGCTTTTTATGTCCCAAATCGAAATGTTCCCCCTGAATCAATCCGCGGGTCGTGAAGGCTCGGAATCGGACTGGGTCACGCTGCTGCGGATGCATCATGCTGTCGAGGCTTACAATCGCACCTACAGCGTGGAAATCCTGCCCGAACAGGTGCTGGACCTGCTGGTGACGGACCCTCTGCTGCCGGATTCATTGTGTCGCTCCCTCGACGTGGCCGCCACTGAACTAACGTCCATTCCTCCCGGTCCCAACGTCCAGTCGGATGCCAGTGCGCGACGCCTTTCCGGACGGCTGGCCGCCATGGCTCGTTACGAATGGCCCGATACCACCGACCGCGCCCGCCTGCTGACCAACCTCAGCAACCACTGCCTGGAACTGCACGCCTTGGTCTCATCCGCCTTTTTCTTTTATGATCTGCCCGGCGTCTCGGCCCGTTGAAGGGCAGCCTCCAATCCAAGAAGCGCCGGCGTCTGAAGCCAAACTGCCGGCGGTCCGACCACCGCGTATTCGGTTTGCAGAAATTGACATTTCCTAATATCATTTTCGTATCAGCGATCGGAATTTTGTGATCCGAACGCTCTGAGGAGGAAAAATTGGCCGATCAGCCCAGCGAAAAAGCCATCCAGCGGATGCGCCTGTTCGTCGAACGTTACTGCGAAAAATCCGGCACGTTTCTGCATCCGGAAGAAGGAATCGCAGAATCCGTAATTCTGGGCCTCGCCCAGAACGTCGATGAAATCGGCCGGCCGCTTTGCCCCTGCCGCTTCTATCCCAGCAAAGAAGAAGAGATCAAGCACCGCACTTGGATCTGCGCCTGCGACGACATGCAGATCTACAAATACTGCCATTGACTGCTCTTCGTTAATGAGGACGGTCTGCCCATCACAGAACATCTACCCGAAGATCACGAAGGTCGCGCCATCTATGGCGAGGTAAAAGACCCGACGCCCGACAAGGGCCGCCCCCTGCGCCACAAGGCCGAAGAACGCGAGGAAGAACGCCGGAACCGCCCATCGTAGCCATCCCGGCGTTGGCCTGTCCCGCGCTGCCAGCGACTACTCGGGCCGCTCCCAATGAGCGGCCCTCGCCATTAGCCCCGCTCATCCTGAGCCTGTCGAAGGACGAGCGACGTAGTCACCGCTCTGGTTGTCGCGCCCGCAGGCCGAACCATATCGCGCCCAACGCTGCGGTTATTGCCCCAATCCGGAACACATCCCGATACGCCAGCAGAAACGCTTCGCTGACCGGTAGCGTAGTTTCGTAGTGATCGCTCAGTCCGGCAAATATCGCGCCCACTATTGCCACGCACAGCACCGTACCCGACGCCTGCGCCAGCGACATCGCTCCCGACGCCGTGCCGAATCGCGCCGACGGCACGCTGCCCAGCATCAGCGCGTAGGCCGCCGACTGGAACCAGCCCACGCCCAGGCCCACGATGGCTATCGCGCCGGCCGGATGCCAGATTACCGACCCGTCATCCAACGCCGACATCACCAGCAGACCCGTAGCCGTCATGCCCAGACCCAACGTTCCGACGGGCCTCACGCCCCAGCGGTCACACAGCCAGCCGCCCACCGGCGAGGACAGGATGTTGCACGTGGACATGATGGCGAACAGTATCCCTAGGGCCACCGGGCTGCGGTCCAACGAATCGGTGATGTAAAACGGGAAGATGAACCAGATCACGAACTGTGAGAAATGCCCCAGGAACATCGCGCCCGCGGCCGTCTGAAACCCGCTCAGCCGTGCCAGCGCCCCGGGCAACACCGGGGATTCAGCTCGCCGTTCCACCCACGCCAGCGACACTAGAACCACCGGCGCAGCAGCCAGCATCGTAAGCACCACAGGCGAAGCCCAACCAATGGCCTGCCCCAAACGCAGCCCGATCATCAAGCACCACAGCAGCGACAACACTAGGACTGCCCCGGCCACGTCGAACCGGGGTCGAGCCGACGCCGCGCCTGTAATCGAACTCGGAATCGCCAACAGGCCAATCCCCAGCGCCAGAGCCGTCAGCGGGATGCGTCCCCAGAACACCGCCGGCCAGTCGAACAACTGCACCAGCGGCCCCGCCGCCAGCGTGGACATCACCATCCCCGACGCCAGGCTTGCCGACGTGAACCCCATGGACAGCCCCCGGCGATGCTCCGGGAAAACCGACGCCGCGATGGCCGGCGCCGTGCTGTACAGGCATCCCGTCCCCAAGGCCTGCAACATACGGAAACCCACCAGGTATTCCAGGGTCGGCGACAGCGACATGCACACCATCGACACCAGGTAGGTCGCCGTCCCGAACAGGTACACCATCCGCAGCCCGAAACGGTCGGCAAACGCCCCCGCGCCCAACGCCAGCCCAGCCCTCGTAGCGATGAACACCACGATCACCCACTGCACCGCCGCCAGGTCGGTTCCGAAAGCGTCGCGCATCGCCGGCAGTCCCACGTTAACCGCGAAGTCCAGCGACGCCAGCACCATCCCCAGCGCGGACGCCGCAGCCAACGCAATCGTCCGCCAGGTAATACGAGCGGACGCGGCAGCGCTGGATTCTGCGGCGGCAGGCATGGCGGTTGATTGTACGGCATTGCCAGGCTGCCGGCGCGTCGCGCGAACTGCCAGGGCCGCGCTAAGAACGCGGCCTACGGGGTTTAGAGCGGTTCGTCACTCTCCTCGCCAACCGGCGGCATAAAGTCGGACACCGCCAGCACCACGTCGGGGAAAGCGCGGGGACTGATGCTCTCACCCACGCGATACGTGCGGACGGCAGCGTATGCCGAACCCGACGGCTCCGCGTAGGCCGTAACCTCCCGCGCCCGCAGGTTGGCGACCCACACCTCAGGGATGCCGGCGGCGACGTAGCGCGCCAGCTTCGGACCTTGGTCGTATGCTAGTGTGCTATCCGAAACCTCGACAACCAAGTGTACGTCAGATGGAAAATATGGCCCCATCTCACTCAAAGGACGCTCTCGCAAGACGGCAATGTCGGGTTGCGGCGCACTGCGGTCATTCAGCCGGATTGACCCCTGCACTCGCACAATCGCCCTGCCGATCAATGGTGGTACAAACAGTCGGTTCAGCCAATCAGTGCTGGACTCGTGAGGTTCGCCGAGAGGCGGCATGATGATTATCTCTCCATCTACAAGTTCGACGCGGTCATCCTCGTGCAGGATGCCGGCAACTTCCATCGCCAAGTACTCTTTCACCGTGAAGCGACGGCGACCGGCCAGCACTTCAGCCTGCTCGTCCGCGTTTATGATGCCGGCCTGTGCCAGGGCGGCACATTCCTCCACGCTGAAAGGCCGGGCCGGCGGCATTCCGGTCATCGTGAGCGTCGTTATCGTCATCTGCGGTTCCTCCGCGTCGTATCGCGCTGGGGGCAAGGGGACTGACGGTAGGCGGATTCTATCATGCCGGCCATGCGCGACAGCGATGTGCTAATATCTCCGCATATCACCCCCGATATTTCCTGCCCCGGAGGTTCACTGCTATGACTCAGAGCAACGGGACGCAAAATACCGGCGCTTTCGAGGCCTTGCTCCAGGAAGACCGCACCTATCCGCCCCCGCCCGATTTCGCCGCCAACGCCAACATCGCCGACCCGGCTGTGTACGAAGAGGCGGGCCGCGACCCCGAGGCGTTCTGGGCGCGCTTCGCCAGCGAACTCGACTGGTTCAAGCCCTGGGACACCGTGCTGGATTGGTCCAACGCCCCCTTTGCCAAGTGGTTCGTCGGCGGCAAGCTCAACGCCGCTTACAACTGCATCGACCGCCACCTCAACGGCCCTCGCAAGAACAAGGCCGCCATCATCTGGGAAGGCGAGCCGGGAGACTGGCAGGTTTATACGTACCGCGACTTGTACCGCGAGGTCTGCAAGTTCGCCAACGGCCTCAAGAGCCTGGGCGTCCAGAAGGGCGACCGAGTCACCCTATACCTACCCATGGTGCCCGAACTGGCTATCGCCATGCTGGCCTGCGCCCGCATCGGCGCGCCCCACAGCATCGTGTTCGGCGGGTTCAGCGCCGAGTCCCTCCGCGACCGCATCGAGGACTCCCAGTCCAAGGTCATGATTACCGCCGATGGCGGCTGGCGACGCGGCGGCATCATCCAGCTGAAGCAGAACGCTGATGCCTCCATCGAGGGCGACACGCCCGTGGAGAAGGTCGTCGTGGTCAAGCGCACCGGACACGATGTGCCCATCGTGGATGGCCGAGATGTCTGGTGGCACGATCTCGTTGCCGACCAGCCCCTCACCTGCGAGCCCGAGCAGATGGACAGCGAGGACATGCTGTTCATGCTCTACACCAGCGGCACCACCGGCAAACCTAAGGGCATCGTACACACCACCGGCGGCTATATGACCGGCACCTACGCCACCAGCAAATGGATTTTCGACCTCAAGGAGGACGATGTCTATTGGTGTACCGCCGACATCGGCTGGGTCACCGGCCATAGCTACATCATCTACGGCCCGCTGTCCAACGGCGCGACCACCGTCATGTACGAAGGCTCGCCCGACTACCCCGACCGGGATCGCTTCTGGGCCATCGTCGAAAAGTACGCCTGCACCATCTGCTACACCGCGCCCACCGCCATCCGCACCTTCATGCGCTGGGGTGAGGAGTACCCCGATAAGCATGATATGTCGTCCCTCCGCCTCCTGGGCAGCGTGGGCGAACCCATTAACCCGGAGGCGTGGGTTTGGTACTGGCAGCACATCGGCGGCGGACGCTGCCCAGTGGTCGATACCTGGTGGCAGACGGAGACCGGCGCCATCATGATCTCCGCGCTGCCCGGCATCACCACTCTCAAGCCCGGCTCCGCGACGCAGCCGTTCCCCGGCATCGACGCCGCCATCTTGGACGAGCAGGGTAACGAGATCGGACCCGGTGGCGGCGGCTATCTGGTCGTCCGCAAGCCCTGGCCCAGCATGCTGCGCGGCATCTACGGCGACCCCGAGCGGTTCGTCCAGCAATATTGGTCCAACTACGACGGCATCTACTTCACCAGCGACGGCGCCAAGTTGGACGAGGAATCCTACTTCTGGCTGCTGGGCCGCGTGGACGACGTGATCAACGTTTCCGCCCACCGCATCAGCACCATGGAAGTGGAATCGGCACTGGTGGACAACCTCAAGGTCGCCGAGGCCGCCTGCATCGGCCGCAGCCACGAGGTGAAAGGTCAGGCCATTGTCGCCTTTGTCACCCTCAAGGACCAGGTGGCCAGCTCCGACGACGTGATCAACGAGCTCAAGCAACATGTCGCCGGCAAGATCGGCCCCATGGCCCGCCCCGACGATATCTACTTCGCCGCCGAGCTCCCCAAGACCCGCAGCGGCAAGATCATGCGCCGCCTCCTCCGCGACGTTGCCGAAGGCCGCGCCCTCGGCGACACCACCACGCTGGCCGATCCCGCCGTCGTAGAAATGCTGAAGGCACAGTACGACGACGAGGATTAGGCAGCAGCCGCCCACTCACACGAAAACAGGGGCAACTACGAGGGTTGCCCCTGTTTTCCACTATGCCGTTACAAGGCTGCTTCTTCTTACCGCAAGGCGAGAGCCGGCGAACCCGAGAATCGCTCCCACCGAAGCCTTTATCATCTAGTCGGCAATGTTAAGCAGGATCTCCCTTGCCGGGGTCATATCCTCCGCCGGAACCGGCGCCATCCACACCAGCACGCCACCGCCCACGAGTATCAATGCAAAAAGGAGGCCAAGTACGCCAACGGTGGTTCTGGTGCCATTCATGCCTGTCCCGCCTCAGTATGTCCATCGCCGGCGCCGGCGGATCCGGATGTGGACGCATCCGGCTTGCTCCTGCCGCTCGTCCAGATACCATACAGCAGAAAACCAATGCTTCCGAACAGCATGATTAGCCCGACCACAATCATGGTCATGCCAAGGATTGGCTCAAACAACTCCATGTCCCGCCTCCATATTCCAGCCTGTCCGTCTCGATTCTATCACGACCCTGTCTCCGGCTAGGCCGCCTACCATTCCCAACCTCCTTTGCTATACTGACCGGCGGAATTCCGAACCAGCGGAGCCGTCCATGCAATACGAAACCGTCATCGGCCTTGAGGTCCACGTCCAGTTGGACACGCGCAGCAAGATGTTCTGCGCGTGTCCCGCTGACTACCAGGACGCCGAGCCCAACACCCGCACCTGCCCGGTGTGTCTCGGACTCCCCGGCGCGCTGCCCGTCATCAACCGCCGCGCCGTCGAATACACCATGATGACCGGCCTGGCCCTGAATTGCAGCATCCCCGACTTCACCAAGTTTGACCGCAAAAACTACCCTTACCCCGACCTGATGAAGGGCTACCAGATCTCACAGTACGACCTTCCCCTGGCCCTGGACGGTTACCTGGAAATCGACGGGGACCCCGGCATCGGCCACGACCGGCGACGCATCGGCGTCGAGCGCGTCCATCTGGAGGAAGACGTCGCCAAGATGCAGCACTTCCCCGACGGCGACGGCGGCGAGGGCTACTCCCTGGTGGACGTCAACCGCTCCGGCGTACCCCTCATGGAAGTCGTCAGTAAGCCCGACCTGCGCTCGCCCGAGGAGGCCCGCCGGTATCTCACCACCCTGCACTCGCTGGTCCAGTTCCTGGGCGTCTCCACCGCCAATATGCAGGACGGCAACTTCCGCTGCGACGCCAACGTCAGCATCCGACCCATGGGCAGCGACACCTTCGGCACCCGCACCGAAATCAAGAACATGAACAGCTTCCGCTCCGTGTTCCAGGCCCTGGAATTCGAGGTGGAACGGCAACGCCGCGTTATTGAGGACGGCGGCCAGGTGGTGCAGGAAACCCGCGGCTGGGTCGAAGAGCGCGAGGTCACCGTCTCCCAGCGCAGCAAGGAATACGCCCACGACTACCGCTACTTCCCAGAGCCGGACCTGCCGCCGCTGAACATCGGCCGCGACTGGTTATCCAGATTGGAAGCCGAATTGCCCGAACTCGCTCCTCAGCGCAAATCCCGCTTCATATCCGAATACGCGTTGTCCGAATACGACGCCGACCTGCTCACCGGCTCCCGATCTACTGCCGACTACTTCGAGGCAACACTGGCGCAGCATGACCCCGATGGCTCCTCCGACGCCGCCAAGGAAGCGGCCAACTGGATCCTGGGCGACCTCTCCCGCCTGCTCAACCAGGACCACCGCGACATCGCGGAATCACCGGTCACGCCTACCGGGCTCTCCGACCTGCTCGACCTCATATCCGACGGCACGCTGTCCACGTCCCTTGCCAAGACGGTGCTGGACGAGATGTACGCCACTGGCGACTCCCCTGCCAATATCGTTGAAGAACAAGGTCTCGCCCAGATCAGCGATAGCGGGGCCATCGAAGCCGCCGTCGCCGAGGCCATCGCCGCCAACCCCAAGGCGGTGGCCGACTACCTTGACGGCAAGGAAAACGCCGCCCGTTTCCTCATGGGGCAGGTCATGCGCATCACCAAGGGCCAGGCTCAGCCCGAACTCGCCCTCCGCCTCGTCCAGGAAGGTCTGGCAGCGCAGAAAAGCTGACGTGGTACAATCGATATCCACGGAGTACCCCAATGACTTTGCTCAACATCGCCCAGATCATCGCATCCATCGTACTGGTGCTCATCATCTTGTCCCAGGTTCGCGAGGCCGGCAGCGGAATGTTCGGCAGTGCCCAGAACACCGTCCGCACCCGGCGCGGCCTGGAACGCACCCTGTTCCAGCTCACCATCGTACTCATCGTGATCTTCCTGGTCGTATCCACCGTTAGCGCCCGGTTCCCCAGCTAGCATATTGTCCGTGGCCGGTATGACCGCGCCGCCCATTGTCCTGCTCACCGATTTCGGTCTCTCCGACGCCTACGTCGGCATGATGCGCGGTGTCATCCATGGCATCAACCCGGCTGCCCACGTCATCGACCTCACCCACGGCATCGGCCCCCAGGACGTACGCCACGGCACGGTTGTGCTCTCAGATTCTTTCCGCTACTTCCCAGCCGGCAGCATATTCGTCGCCGTGGTAGATCCTGGCGTGGGCACCGACCGCGCCGCCATCCTGATGGAAACCCCTGACGCCCGTTTCGTAGCGCCCGACAACGGTCTCCTCACCCTGGTTTGCCGACACTACGACTCATCCTACGGTGACACCGCCGAGTCCGCGCATTCAGCTGTACCCGCCGCCTGCCGCGCCTGGCGTCTCACCAACCCCGACTACTGGCAACATCCGGTCAGCGCCACCTTCCACGGACGCGACGTATTCGCCCCCGTCGCCGCGCACCTGTCTGCTGGCGCGCACCCCGACGCTCTCGGCGAACCAACGTCAACCATCACCGCCCTCTCTCTGCCCATCCCTCAACCCAACGGAAACACGATACGCGGCCAAGTCATCTTCGCCGACGCCTTCGGCAACCTGGTTGCTGACATCACCGCCGACCTACTCCACCAAATCGGCGCAACTGCCGGCAACCCCAGCACAACCGTAACCGTCGCCGGCCAAACCATAACCGGCCTGTCCCGCACCTTCCACGACCCGCCCGGCAACGGCCTCCGCGCCCTAATCGGCAGCCACGGCCGCCTCGAAATCGCCGTCGTGGACGGCAGCGCCGCCGCGACCATAGGGGATGCCGCCGGTGAATTCATCACTATTAAGACTAATGTGCAGCCTCAGACCGATTCCGGTTCGCCTTGACACCGCCATGCTGATTGCTACTATTGACCCATCACCATACCGGCGTTTCCCCGCCGGTTTTTCTGTATAATCGCCACATCCAAACCTTAAATTCGCCCCCGTGACTTCCGTAAGGAGTGCCCTGCCATGGAACCCGACCGCAATACCTTATTGAAACTCTACCGCACCATGACCACCATCCGGCACTTCGAGGAACGCGGCGTCCCCGAAACCGGACAGCGCGGCATGTCCTCCTCTGTGCACTCGTCCGTCGGCCAGGAAGCCGTACCCACCGGCGTTTGCGCCCACCTCTCTGACGACGACTACATCGGCAGCACCCACCGCGGCCACGGCCACTGCATCGCCAAGGGCGTCGATCCCAAGCTGATGATGGCCGAACTCTTCGGACGCAGCCACGGCCCCAACAAGGGCAAGGGCGGCTCCATGCACATCGCCGACATGAGCAAGGGTATGCTGGGAACCAACGGCATCGTCGCCGGCAGCGTACCGCTGGCCGTCGGCGCCGCCCTCACCTCCAAAATCCAGCGCCTCGGCCGCGTCGCCGTGGCCTTCTTCGGCGACGGCGGAGCCAACCAGGGCGTCCTCCACGAGTGCATGAACCTGGCCTCCGTGTGGAAACTCCCCGTCATTTTCTGCTGCGAAAACAACGGCTACGCCGAGTCCACCCCCGTCGAATACGGCCTGTCCGTGGCCAACGTCGCCGACCGCGCCGCCGGCTACGACATGCCCGGCTTCCACGTGGATGGCATGGACGTGCTCGCCGTGTACGAAGCCGCCGGCGAAGCCGTTTCCCGCGCCCGCGCCGGCGACGGTCCCGCGCTGCTCGAAGCCCGCACCTACCGCTACTACGGCCACACCGTCTTCGACAACCCCCTGACCTACCGTACCAAGGAAGAAGAGGACCACTGGCGCGCCCGCGACCCCCTGCTCACCTTCCGCAACCACATGATCGCCCAGGGCAACGTCATCACCGCCGAAGAGCTGGACCAGATGGACGAGGAAGCCCGCGTCCTTATGGAAGAGGCCGTAGCCTTCGCCGACGCCAGCCCGCTCCCTGAACCTCACGAAATCTACGAGGACGTGTATGCCGACTACCCCGTCGAAATGATGCGCCGCGGCGCCAACATGTCCGTGTAACGCGCTTGCCCCGTCATCATCACCCCCATTGGAGGCTGGAAATATGACCACCATGGTTGAAACCCCAATGATGCCCCCTCCGGGCGAAACCCGTACACTCCAGACTCGCGAGGCCATCAACGAAGCTTTGGCCCAGGAAATGCGCCGCGACGAGACCGTCATCATCATGGGCGAGGAAATCGCCGGCGGCGCCGGCCGCGAGCACCTGGGCATCGTGGATGCCTGGGGCGGCGCTTTCCGCACCACCCGCGGCCTGATTCAAGAGTTCGGCAACGAGCGCGTCCTGGACACACCCCTCTCCGAAGCCGCCTTCGTGGGCACCGCCATCGGCGCCGCCTCCACCGGTATGCGCGCCGTCGCCGAGTTGATGTTCGTCGATTTCGTCGGCGTCTGCATGGACCAGCTCCTCAACAACGCCGCCAAGATGCGCTACATGTTCGGCGGTCAGGTCAAAGTCCCCTTCGTAATGCTCACCCGTATCGGAGCCGGGTTCGGCAGTGCCGCCCAGCACTCCGAGTCCTTCTACTCCCTGTTCAGCCACATCCCCGGCCTCAAGGGCGTCTGCCCGTCTGACGCCTACACCGCCAAGGGATTGCTCCTCTCTGCCATCCGCGACGACGACCCAGTGGTCTTCTTCGAGCACAAGGGACTCTACGGCGACACCTGCCCCGTCCCTGAGGAAATGTACACTCTGCCGCTGGGCAAGGCTCGCACCGTCCGCCCCGGAAACGACATCACCATGGTCGGCATCAGCAAAATGACCTGGGTAGCCGTCGAAGCCGCGGAAGAACTGGCCAAGGAGGGCCTCAACGCGGAGGTCATCGACCTGCTCAGCGTGTCCCCCATCGACTATGACCACGTGCTCGACTCAGTGCGCCGCACCCACCGCCTGCTGGTGGTGGACGAAGACACCCCGGTGTGCAGCATCTCGTCAGACATCTGCGCCCGCGTCGCCGAGGAAGCCTTCGACTACCTGGACGCTCCCCCGTCCCGGGTGACGCCGCCACACACCCCCGTCCCCTACAGCCGCGCCCTGGAAAACCTCTACGTCCCCAACGCCGAGCGAGTGGTTGCCACCGCGCGCCGGCTGATGTCCTGAGGAGGCCACGCTATGACTACCGTCGGAACCGGCAAACACACCTACACCCTCACCTCCGACTGGGCAAAAATGCCCGATGCCCACCCCCTGGGCTGACAAGGGTATGTAAGACGTTTTTAGGTAGGCGCATGGTGAGTAATCTCCAGGTTGGACTTGGGTTCGGGCCAAGGCTCTGGCAACAGCCAGAGTTGGGTCCAGAGGCGGCCTTGGATGAGCAATCGCCGGAGGCGTTCCATGCCGTGGCGGATCACGCTGACGGTGCGGCCCGTCCGGCGCCAGGGGTTGCGATGTACGGGAACCGGCGTCTTGGGCGGCGTGCGCAGGTTGCCTGGGTCAATGTTGCGGTCGTAGGCGTCCTCGACCCTGGTGCCATAGGCCAGGGACAGCAGGGTGGCCACCGAGAGCACCAGCCAGTGGCGGGAGACGCGGTCTGGGTCGGTGCGCCGGGTCTTGTCCCACTTCCAGCCCAGGCTCTTGAGGGCCTTGAAGCCCAGTTCGATCCAGAAGCGCAGCGCGTACCAACTGGGTCCCACCTTGTCGGGCGGCAGGTCGGTGAGGATGATCCAGGGTTCTTCCTGTTCGAGGTACCAGACCACCACGAGAGTGCAGCGGCGCTTGGCCTCGGGGGTGCTGAAGGCGGTGCCCTGGCCGATCCAGGCGGTGTCTGGCTGGGAAACGAAGCGCTGGGCGGGCAGGCGTTTGCCGCCGTCGGCGCAGAAGGTGATGTTCTTCCGGTAGCGCATACCAGGATGCCAGCCCTGCTCTCGTATCTGGTTCCAGAGCTTGGGGCTGGCAATGCCCCGGTCGCAGAGCACGATGACGGTCATTCCCTCCGTAACCGCCGGAGCCAGTTGCTTGAGCAGTTCCACGATGGGGTCCGACCAGGATCCCTTCTGATTGGCTTTGAGGATGCGCCAGGCCACGGGAATGGCGCAACTGCGGTAGAGGACGCTGATGACGATGGCGGTGGTCTGGTCGCCCTTGAGCGTGGGGTCGATGGCCAGGGCCAGGCGTTCGGAGCGCCACAGGGCCAAAACCCACCGCAGCAGGGGCGCGAAGCAGAGCGTAACGTCCAACTCAGTCCGGCAGGGACGGGCCCGGTCGCTGCCATCGTAGAGCCACTGGCGAATGTACTGGCGCAAGCTGTTCCAGTTGCCCTTGGCGGAGAGAGCCGAGGCCACGGCGTTCTGGCAGGCGCTGCCCGCCAGGATGGCCCCGCAGACCCACATTGCCAAGCCGGTCAATTGTGGCTGGGAGAGGTGAGGTAAATGCGTTTCAATCGTTTTTTGCATCTGATAGCATTCTCTGGGAAGGCGCATGGGGGACCTCCGGCACCTGGTTTCGACACACCCAGAATGCCGGAAAGCCCGGCGCCTTCCCAAGTTAAGCGCCGAGCCAGTTTTAGCCTTTACATACCCTTGTCAGCACCCCCTGGGGGCGGTCAGCGCTATCGCCAGCGACTCCGCCGGCGACATCTACGCCTTCCACCGCGCCGACCCACCCATCGCCATCTTTGACCGCGCCACCGGCAACTTCAAGAGCGGCTGGGGCAACGGCGGCTACGTCTATGCCCATGGCTTCTACATCGAGGACGACGTCGTCTATCTGACCGACCGCGACACCTCCACTTGCATGATGTACACCCTGGACGGCAAGCTCATCCAGATGCTGGGTCGCTACATGGTACACTCCGACACGGGAGCCGAGGTAGCCGGCCAACTGGTGCCCCGGGCGGCCGGCCCGTTCAACTACCCCGCCGAGTTGGTGCCCTCGCCCAGCGGCGACCTGTACGTCGCCGACGGCTATCGCAACGCCCGCGTCCACCGCTTCGACAACGATGGCAACCACAAGTATTCCTGGGGCAAGCCCGGCAAGGAACACCCTTACGAGTTCCACCTGCCCCACAGCCTGCTGGTGACCCGCGATGATCGTGTGTACGTCTGCGACCGAGAAAACAGCCGGGTTCAGGTGTTTAACACCTCCGGCGACTTCCTGGCAATGTGGACCGACGCCCAGCGCCCCACCGACATCGCGGAAACTCCCGAAGGCGATTTCGTCGTCAGCGAACTGGCGACTCTCGACGAGTCCCGTTCGCCGCGCGTCAGCATCTTTGACCGCGACGGCAACGTGCTGGCCCGCTGGGACAGCCGCTCCGCCCACGGAATCTGGTGCGACGCCCACGGCGACATCTTCCTCGCCCTCACCGGCGACAAGGCCGTGGACAAGTACGGTCGGAACTAACCCATTCGGGAAACGATGGGTACAAAAAGATAGTCAGCTACGGGACGGCGGCAGTGGGATTCCCTGCCGCCTTTCGGTCAGCTGGGGGAATCCGTTGGTTTGCTCTACAGGTTGAGTTTTAGAAGCAGGCAATAGAGTATCGCCCGCCCTTACCACCATGGTATTGACAGCAAGGTCGTATAGGTGACGTCGCTCCGGGGCAACCAGAACCATTACACCGTTAATCAGCCAGGGGAAAATCAATCCGTCCAACTGTTTCAGCAGCGCCCGCCCCAAAGCCTGCCCAAAAGAGGGGCGCCGGCCATTACCATAATTCACGACGCGCAACCCCAGGATCAGATGCCCGAAATCGCCGCCGGAGAACCGAACCATCAACGTCAGATACATAAGGCGCATTGTGAAGACCAGCAGCGCCGCCCCGAGTGGAATCAGCACAACCGTAGCAACGTCCATCGTGGCTGCGCCTACCGAATACGTTTCCCAATAGTCCGTTAGCACGTCTTCGACAACCTTGTCGGCGTCCGGCGCGTCTCTAACCGCCAATTCGCTCAGCATCGGCCACATATCACGTACCTCATCGCCTACCACTATCACGCCAACAGTTATGAGGATAGCCAGCCAGAAAACGCAGGAGAGCAAGAACAGCAGCGCCCCATTTATCACCCGCGCGAACAGGCGGGCCACCGGGTTCGCCGCCGCTAAAGTCGATCCCGAACCCGAGGCTGCGCCGGGCGGCTCTCCCGGTTCGGTATAGATTACTCCGTTGTTGACTGCCATGACTAACTGCGCCGTTGGGCGCGATCCTCGGCATTCGCCTGCTCCCATCGTTCGCCGAATGAACGCGGGTCATGGACAACCACGGTGCCGGCCCAAAGATCGTACAGGTGGCGACGGTCGGCGCGGAACAGCACCATCAGGCAATTGATGATGCCCGGGATAATCAGTATGCTCAGGAATTGCAGGTGGGAACGGCGGTTGGCCTGTTGCTTGGAGATCGGCCCTCCGCTACGGTGATCGACCACCCGCGCCCCGACGACCAGGTGTCCTACGGTACCGCCGCACTTTCCAAGTAGCCAAGGCTCGATCCAGATGATTAGCACTATGGCCAAGAGCCAGCCCCCGGCAATAGCGCTGTTGATCAGCCTCGCGATCAGGCGACGCCGCCGGTCCAGATAGGTCAGGCTGACTCGGGGGGGGCGTTTATGCCCTGATGGGGCGATACGCCGGTTTGATTCATGGTAGCCATCTCCCAAAAGCTGGCCGCTGATACTTCTTCTGTCAGCCGATGCGGCCCAGAAAATCGCTGGCGCCTCGCGCTACCCAGGCGTTCCATGAGGTCATCAGGAACCGCGCTCCTTTCTCCACGTAGGCGGCCACGTTGTCGTCGTTCACCAGCGTGCCCGCCGTGCGCCCTGCGTTGACGATGCGGGCGATGGCATCGTCGATGGCAGCCTGGACTTCGGGATGCCCCACGTTTCCGATATGCCCCATCGTCTGCGACAGGTCCGTGGGAGCGACAAAGAACACGTCGATGTCGTCCACCTTGAGGATGTCGTCCAGGTTATCCAACGCCGTCACTTCCTCAATGAGGACGATCACCATGGTCTGGTCATTGGCACGGTGCACGTAGTCCGGCACCCCGAAAGACTGCCGGCCGCCGAACATCCCGCGATAGCCCAGGGGGGCGAACTTGGATGCGCCCGCCGCCGCTTCCGCCTCCTCCCGGGTGTTCACGTGAGGCAGCACTACCCCCATGGATCCGCGGTCCAGCGTCCGCGTGATCAGCCCCGCGTCGTTGGCGTTGCAGCGAGTGATAGACGCCATGCCCCACAGGTCGCAGGCCCGCGTCATGTCGCCCAGCGTTTCCCAGTCCACCGGCCCGTGCTCGCACTCCATCCAAACCGAATCGAATCCCACCGGGCCGAGAAAGTCGATGATTTCACTGCTCATCAGGCCGGAGATACAGGTCGCGGGTTCGCCTCGCTGCAACTTCTCTTTCACTGGGTTGGGACGTATGGTTGGCACAGTTGGGCCTCCTGTTCGCGGGAGTCTATCTCGAATTTCGGCGCAGTATAACAGCAACGGTTTGTCGCTAGCCCTTGGCCTCGTATCCGCGTGGGGTGACCATCCGCCCATTATGCACGTAGGTGTTCGAGTTGCCGATGACGACGGTGGTGAACATATCCACGCCCAGCCGTTCCCCGTCCAGGCCGCCCAGATCGGCCAACGAAACGGCCTGCTCCGGTCGGAAAGCGTGTCGCACGATGCCCACCGGCGTATCGGAACTGCGATGCTCCAGGTAAATGTCTCGTGCTTCTTGCAACTGACTGACCCGCCGCCGGCTGCGCGGGTTATACAGGACGGTAACGAAATCACCAGCCGCGGCAGCCGCCAGCCGTCGCCGGATCTGCTCCCAGGGCGTCAGCAAGTTGCTCAGGCTGATGGCGCAGAAGTCCTGCATCAACGGCGATCCCAACAGCGCCGCCGCCGATTGCAACGCCGATACCCCCGGCACCGTTTCCACCGCTGGATCCACGCCATCCCACTGACGGTCGGTCAACACGCGGTACACGGGCCCGGCCATGCCATATATTCCGGCGTCGCCGGACGACACCACTGCCACGGTCTTGCCGGAATACGCGATGTCCACCGCCAGGGCAGCCCGCTCTAGCTCCTGGCCCAGTTCCATGGAGTAGATGACTTTGCCTGCCACCTCGCCAGCAACCTGCTCAATGTAATATCGGTAGCCGACCAGCTCATCGCTGTCCGCGATCGCGGCAGCCGCGGCCGGCGTCAGATTACCGGCATCGCCGGGCCCAAGTCCAACCAGGTAGAGTTTCCCGCTGCTCATATCAGCTCCGCTATTTTGTTCCCGGTTTGGTGTCGCGGGCCAAAGCCACCGTAGCACGGTCTGATTTGGTGCGCGGAACCACTAATCCATCCGCGTCGGCCGCCAGCATCGCCGCCGGTTCCGACACGCCGAACACGCCCAGCAGATCCTGCGCCGCCGACGGGGTAGGCCGATTCAACCCGTCACCGGATTCCAGGGCGACCTGCCGGTTCGCAACTGCGTTTAACTCTGCCGCCGAGTAAATCCCCAGGGGGATGCCCAGGGCTTCTGCCAGCGCTATGATTCCCGGCTCATCCGCTTTTATGTCAATAGTGGCGATTCTGGCCAGGCTCCGCCGAGACAGGTCATACTCGGTCAACGTGTCGTCCAGCAACTCGCGCAGATGCTCAACATCGACTCCTCGACGACACCCTATGCCGGCAACCAGCGTGGGCGGTCGGTACACGACCAGCGGATGACCGACCTCGACCGCCAACAACCGATCCGACACTATCAGGGTTGCGGCGAAATCGTCAGACACCGCCTCGGCAAGGTTGTTCACCTCAATTATGCTGTCCGACTTTGCAGCGTCGTCCGGCCACGACGCGCCGCAGTCCTGGTCCAGCCATAACGCGACGGGGTCGCCGTTCACAACGGCGGCAGCCGCCCGCGTCAGGTCGGTGGGGGAGGCGTCAATCCGCCAGCCCTGCGCTTTGCCCACCAGGTCGATGGCGGTGACGTTCAGTGCGTCGGACGCTGACGTGACGATGGCCTGCGCGCCAATCGCCTCGGCGACCTGCCGGGCCAGTTCGTCGCCGCCCCCAACATGGCCGGATAACACGCTGATCGCGTAGCGGCCGCCGTCGTCCACGCAAACCACGGCAGCGTCCCGTTTTTTACCCGCGAATACCGGGGCCAGCAGCCGCACGGCAGCCCCGACGGGCAGGAAAACGATCAGAGCGTCGCGGTTGACAAAAAGGCTCTGCAATATCGGACGCAACGGGAGGTCGTAATACCGCGTGTCGTCATCCTCGGCGGCGGCGAGTTTCCGCTCCAAGTGCAGTTCCGCGTCAGGTATTGCTGATGCCAAACGCCGGGCCAGTCCGGCGCCGGGTTTGGACACGGCCACAATCGCCGTTTTCGTACTATAGGCGGACGACACGACCGGTCGCGGCTAGTCGTCGCCGGTGGACGCGGGCGTGGCTGGCTCAGGATGAATCTCGTAGCCGCCGGCGTCGTACAGGTCGGCGCGGTCGGCATCGGCGTGAGAACCCTGCCCAGCCCGGCGGTACAAGTGGGTGTACTCGTCCGAATACAGGTGGGAAACTGCAACCCGCTCATCGGAATCCGGGTTGAGGAGTTCGGGATCAACGGCCTTGCCCACGATGATCAGAGCTTGCAGGGTGATTTTGGCCTCACGCACCTTTTCGGCGATGTCCGCCAGCGTGCCGCGTATGATCTTCTCGTCCGGCCAACCCACGCGATAGGCCACCGCGACCGGCGTGTCGGCTGGATACCCAGCTTCCTGCAACTGGTTGGCGATGCGGAACATCCGCGTAACGCTGAGGAAGATCGCCAGCGTGCTCTGGTGCCGGGCCAGATCCACCAACGCCTCACCCTCCGGCATCGGCACGCGACCCTCCGCACGGGTCATGATTACGGTCTGCGAAACCTCTGGCACGGTGAGTTCGGCCTTCAGCACTGCGGCGGCGGCGAACACTGCGCTGACGCCGGGGATGATCTCGTAATCAACCTGCTCCCGTTCCAGGATCCGCATCTGCTCCAGCGTCGCGCCGTACAGCGCTGGGTCGCCGCTCTGGATGCGAGCGACGGTTTTGCCTTCGCTCACCGCCCGCAGGGTGACCTCCATGATCTCCGGCAGGGCCATCTCCTTGCTGCCATACACTTCCGCGCCCGGCTTGGCAAATCCAGCGATCTCGGCCGGCACCAATGAGTCCGCGTAGATAATCACGTCGGCATCGTCGATGATGCGCTTGGCTTTCAGTGTCAGCAGTTCCGGATCGCCGGGGCCGGCCCCGATGATGTACACCTTGCCGTGGTTGTTCATGTGGTGTTCCTCCGGGGGTGTGGTCCTCTACTGACGGTTTCGGCGGCAAGCGCCTGCTTACCGACGGATTATCAGCAGCGAGAAGTAGTCGAGGTCTTCAGCGGAAAGTTCCTGTATGTTGCGCACCACCCGCTCACGCTCGGTGGTGGCCCGCCGCACGTAGATGGTCCGGCCAGCTAACCCCAAACGTTCCAGGTTGGCCAGGGCGTCCAGCAACGTCCGGTTGACCTTCATCAGCACGATGGTGTCGTACAGAGCGATGGCCTCGCGCAGGTCGTCGATGCCGTACACTGCCGGCAGGATGGCGAGGCGCTGCCCGTGGTGCACCAGCGGAGCCGCCGCCGATGCCGCCGCTGCCATCACCGACGAAACGCCCGGAACTACCTCCACCGGCAGGTGGGGATATTCTTCCTGGATGGTCTCCAGCACGTAGGCGAAGGTGCTGTACAACATCGGGTCACCTTCGGTGATAAAAGCCACGTCCTTGCCGGCTTCCAGATGCACCGCCAAGTCGCGGGCCGCGTTGCGCCAGACTTCGCCGGCGGCGTCTTCGTCGTTAGTGGGAAACTTGGCCCGCACCACTTCCTGCCGTCCCTCGTCGATCAGGTGCTTGACGATGCTGTAAGCGTAGCTCTCGCGGCTCACGCCGGCCTGCGGCACCCAGATTACCGGCACCGATTGCAAGACCCGTTGTGCCTTGACGGTCAGCAACTCCGGGTCGCCAGGACCGACGCCGACGCCGTATAGTCGCCCAGGATTGGAGGCGGTCGTCATTTCTGCCCCCATACTACAAAAACTGGATTCATGGCTTCCAATCGTAAAGTTCCATCCGGTAGTTCACGTCCCCTTGACGCCGCAACCATCGTCAACTGCGGCGACATCAACGCTTGTTGCATCGCTCGGTAAGTGGTGTTGGCCCGCTCCATGGCCGCGAAGTTTGCAACGATCCGCCCACCGGGACGCAGTCGGTCAACCACCGTGTCGACGATTTCAGGCATGGCCGCTCCACCTCCCCCGATGAACACCGAATCAGGGTCCGGCAGTTCTCTCAATACGTCCGGGGCGGCGCCGACAATAATGTTGACTCGACCGTCGCCGTAGCGCGCCACGTTGCTCTCCAGCAGTCCTGTGCTCTCCACGTCCTTGTCCACCGCGTAAACCTGGCCTCGGTATGCGATCCTGGCCGACTCAACCGCGACCGAACCCGTGCCGGCGCCAATATCCCACACGATGCTGTCAGGTCTCAAACCAAGGGCATACAGGCTAACGGCTCGAACCTCGGACTTGGTAATCTGTCCCCTCACCGGGCGGCGCTGTTGAAAAGCGTCGTCGGTCAAACCCAACGGACGCTCATAGTGCGGTAGGCTGTCCACGGAAGCGCCTGGTGCGGTCCCAACCGTCGAATCAGCCTTCAACATCGACCGCTGCCGCCACGGGGTCGCGCATGGGGATTCCGTCCGGCGAGGTACTGGCCGAACCCAGCAGATTCCCCTCGAAATCGAAGCACAGCGAGTCAACAATGATAGCGTCGCCATCATCACCCAGGTACTTTTGCGCCTGTTGACACACCAGTTGGCACATCACCGGAAACACCTCCATCACCCCATGCTCCTGGGCGAGTTCCTGGAAGTGCCGGCCGCTGGCGGCGTTTCTCATCTCTTCTTGCAGTTCCGGCGAAGCGCCACATTGCCCGGCGAGCTCCGCCAGGAAGCCGCAGTCCACTTGGTTGCCGGCCACGTGGGTGACGAAATATCCCATCGCCATCTTGGAGAACTTGCCCACCATGCCCACGTGAGCCACTCGCTTGATTCCCTTGTTCACGCACCGCTTCATGGAAGGACCGGAGAATATGCCCGCTTCAACATAGGCCATGTCCGGCAAGTCCAGCAGCTCCCGCGTGTACTGTTCGCTGCGGGTGCCAGTGGAAAGCACCAGGTGATCCAGTCCGTTGGTCGCCGCCACGTCAATCGCCAAGTGTACACTGGCACGCCACGCCGCCGTGCTGAACGGCTGCACGATGCCCGTGCTGCCCAGGATGCTGATGCCGTTGAGCACGCCCAGTCGCGCGTTGGTGGTTTCCTTGGCGATCTCCTCCCCGTTGGGCACCGAAATCCGCGCCCGAACTCCCGTGTCCGCCGGCCATCCACACTCCACCAGCCCCTCGGCCACAGCATCGGCAATCATGCGGCGCGGTACCCGCGTCACCGCCGGTTCACCAACCTCTATGCCCGTTCCGGGGCGAGTTACGGTGCCAACGCCGGGACCGCCCGTGATCTGCAATCCCTTGTTGCCGTCGGGCAGCCGCCATACACCAACGACGATCTCCGCGCCGTGGGTCACGTCCGGGTCGTCGCCACCGTCCTTGATGACCGAGCAACGGACGCCCTCCGCGGGTTCCATCGCCCAGCTGTTGTGTACTTTCAGTGTTGCGTAGCCACGCCCGCCCGGCAGCGGCACTGATACCTCCTCAGGTGCCTTGCCCGACAGCATCAGCATCACCGCCGCTTTGGCCGCCGCCGCCGCCGTGGTGCCGGTGGTGTACCCAGTACGCATCCCACGCGGGTCCCGCTTGGTGGGACGCGAGTAATCGCTCTCCGGGCGGGCCGATTCGCTGGCGTTGATTTCCGGTTCAGTAGCCATATCGTGGAATGTTGGGTCCTGCATCTCCAGTAACGATTGTACCCTATTATCGCCTTATCGCCAGAACGATGCTGTCGAGCGCCGTCTGTGTGTCCCCGTCAGGCAGTAGCCTGCGCTGCCCTCACCCGGTCGCTGGCAACCTGCACCAGACGGTCATCGACGCCCAACGGCGGCGCTACCGACATGGGAATATCAGGATAGGCTTGTTGCAGCCGATTCATCGTGCCCAAAACATTCCGCTGTAGGATCAAGCCCGGAAAGAACAGGTACGGCGCGCAAATGATGCTGCCCACCCCACGCTCTTCAACCAGTTCGGCCGCAGCAGATTCCATGGTTGGATCGCCGTAGTGCGACTGCGCCACGGACACGGCATAGCTTTCGCCCAAGTCCCGCTCAACCCAGCTGCCCAGTTCCTTGAGCCACAGGCAGTCATCATAGCGCGTCTGTGTCCCCGCTTTCACCAACATGACTCCCGTCGGCTTTCCATCTCCCGAACCCGTCGCATATTCCGGCAGCGCGGAAATTCGCGCTCGCACCAGATCGGCGATACGCGCGTCCGCACCCAGACCCTGAGCCAACCGCAGCTCGACTCCCGGGGTTTCAGCCGCGATTTCCTCCAGCACCTCGTCCATCTCCAGCGTGGCGTGCTTGCCGTTTCCCAGGAGGTACGGGGCAATCACCACTCGCCGGACGCCGGATTCGGCCAGTATGGAAACGGCTTCAGGCGGATGCGGCGGCAGAAACTCAAGGCACGACACTATCACCTGCTCCGCGTCGGCGCCCAACGATTCGGCCAACCGCTCGCCAGCCTGCCGCAGCCCGACGGGCGTATTGGGACACCCCAAGCACCATGCCGGGAACCTCGCGCCGTCCGCGGCCCAGGCGCAGGAGCATTCGTCACGGCTCGCTCCCCGCTGGCTGCCGTGGCACAACAACACAACTCCCCAGCCGTCGTTGACTCCGTTTTCTCGCGCATCGGCAACCATGGGTCAGTCCTCCAACAGGTCAAGAAGAGCGTTGACGGTGGCGGCGGCAGCCGAACTTCCCCCTCGCCTTCCCAAGATTGTGATGTGCGGCACGTCTCGCGCCGCCAATTCCGCCTTGGATTCTGGACAAGCGACGAATCCCACCGGCATCCCGATCACCATCGCCGGCGACACCTGTCCCGCGTCAATCAGGTCCAACAGCGCCAGCAGCGCGGTCGGCGCGTTGCCCACGGCAACCACCGCCCCGTCCATCTGCGGCGCCAGTTCCCGCACGGCGGCCACGCTGCGGGTGGTTCCCTCTCGGCGCGCGCGTTCCGCCACCGCCGGCGCGTCAATCAAGCAATCCGTCTCCACGCCGCGCCGCGACAGCGCCGCTCGCGAAATTCCCACCTGCACCATACGCACGTCCGTGATAACCCGCTTGGTGTCCGCCAAAGATTTCAGGGCGGCATCGACGGCATCGTTGGCGAAACGCACGTCAGCAGCGATGGCAGGGTCTCCCTCCGCGCGCACAATGCGGTGTAAAACATACCGTTCAGCCGATGACAGCGCAGCCTCCGATTCGTCTCCAATGAGGCTCTCTGCAACCATCACTAGGCTCTGCCGGTCAATCTCATCCGGCAGCAGAGCGTATTTGTCAACGAGAGTCATAACGGGAGTCCGTCGGCTAACGGTGCGTCGGAATGTCGATCAACACGTGGTTGACCGGATCAACTCCCAAGCGCAATCCCTGGAGAGTATCGCTGCCTAACAGTTTCGGACAACCTTCCTCACCAAACACAAAGAGCCGAGTCAAGTTTTCTTTGCCGTAGCGAACGCGAACCTCTCCCAATTCTACTGTCGTCTGCGTACCGT
Organism: Dehalococcoidia bacterium; assembly: GCA_965207025.1. Classification (GTDB taxonomy): domain Bacteria; phylum Chloroflexota; class Dehalococcoidia; order Lucifugimonadales; family UBA3495; genus Bin87. The sequence continues at coordinate 2,277,015 of OZ242258.1, forward strand.
CGGCCAAATCCGCCCGGAGGCGTGGCAATGTGGGAATCCAACCCAGATCCCGCAACGTCTTCCCCGGAAGTTTGCTGAATGATGTTCCCGTGTCAACACGCATATCTACGCTTTCTATCCGGGAACCATCGGCGGCCCAAATCCCCAGTGTGACGAAGACTTCGCCCATACCCCCTCCCGGCTACCCCACCACCACGTTCACCAGCCGGCCCGGTACGTACACCACGTTGCGCACGGTTTTACCGTCCACATGGGCCTGCACCCGTTGGCTGTCCAGCGCCAGCTGCCGCGCGTCGCCCTCACCGATGCCGGCCGACACGATGATGCGATCCCTCACCCGGCCGTTCACCTGCACCACCAGCGTGATCTCTTCTTCTGCGGCCAGGTCGTCATCCCAGCTCGGGAAAGCCTGCTGATGCACACTGTAGGCGTGTCCGTTGCGTTCCCACAATTCTTCGGCCACATGGGGCGCGATGGGGGCCAGCATCAGCAGAAATTTTTCAATACAGTCCCGCCACGTGTCCGCGTCCACCGATTGGTCGTTCCACACCCGGCTCAAGTGATTGACCAGCTCCATCAACGCGGCGATGGAGGTGTTGAACTTGAACTTGTCCAGATCATCGTAGCACTTGCGAATCGTCTGGTGCAGAACCCGTTGCGTGTCGCGGACGGCCATTGGATCTGTCGGGTGAGCATCCAGCTCGTCGGCGTCGTACTCCACCAGGTTCCACACCCGGTTGAGCCAACGGACCACGCCGTTGATACCCTCATCGCTCCACGGGCCACCCTGATCCCACGGCCCGATGAACATGAGGAAGCAACGGACCGCGTCCGCTCCAACCTGGCCCACCACGTCGTCGGGGTTCACCACGTTGCCGCGACTCTTGCTCATCTTCTCGTGGTCGGAACCTAGGATCACACCCTGGTTGAACAGCCGCAGGAACGGCTCGTCAATATCCAGCATCCCCATGTCGCGCAGGGATTTGATGAAGAACCGGCTATACAGCAGGTGCATCACTGCATGCTCAGCTCCGCCGGTGTATTGACGTACTGGCATCCAGTCGGCGGCGGTTTCCGCCTCGAACGGCCCGCCGTCGAATTGTGGGGTGCAGTACCGCAGCATATACCATGAAGAATCCATAAAGGTGTCCATGGTATCCGTCTCTCGACGTGCCGGCCCTCCGCACTTGGGGCATACTGTATTCACAAACCCCTCGTTGATCGCCAACGGGGACTCGCCCGTCGGCCGAAACTCGGCATCCTCCGGCAGCAGCACTGGCAACTCCGATTCCGGCACCGGCTGCACGCCGCACTCCTCGCAGTACACCATTGGTATGGGCGTGCCCCAGTATCGTTGCCGGGAGATCAGCCAGTCCCGCAGCCGGTAGGTAACTGTACTGTGTCCCCAACCGCGACGTTCTACGTCGTTGGCGATGGCGACGGTGCCCTCCTCATCGGTCATCCCATCATAAGCGCCGGAGTTAGTCATAAATCCCGGGCCTACATGGGCTTCCTCGGGTTCTCTGCCGTCCCATTCGATGGGAGCGATCACGGTGCGAATGGGCAGCCGGTACTTGCGGGCGAATTCAAAGTCCCTGCTGTCGTGGGCGGGCACGCCCATCACCGCTCCGGTGCCGTAGGTGGTGAGAACGTAGTCGGCCACGTAAATGGGCACCTGCTCGTTGTTCAGCCGGTTACGCGCGCTGGCCCCAATGAACACACCGGTCTTTTCCCGCTCGGCGGAAAGCCGGTCAATTTCAGAGGATGCTCGGGCCTGTTCGATGTACGCCTCAACTTCGGCCCGCTTGCTCTCAGAGGTGAGCTTGGGAACCAGCGGATGCTCAGGGGCCAGTACAATGAACGTCACGCCGAATATGGTGTCGATGCGCGTCGTGAAGGTGCGGATTTCCCGTTCGTCCAGTCCATAATCAGAGATGTCGAACCCGATGTCAACACCCTCGCTGCGGCCGATCCAGTTACGCTGCATCGTGAGTATCTTGTCAGGCCAATCGTCCAGCGTATCGAAGTCCAACAGCTCGTCGGCGTAGTCGGTGATGCGGAAAAACCACTGCTCAAAATCGCGGCGCGTGATCGGCGTGTCACAGCGTTCGCACGCCCCATTCAGCACCTGCTCGTTGGCCAATACCGTCTGGCACGACGGACACCACACCACCGGGGCGTTGGCCCGATAGGCCAGGCCTTTTTCGTACAGCTTGATGAAGAACCACTGATTCCAGCGGTAGTATTCGGGCAGACAGCACACGACTTCCCGGTCCCAGTCGTAGATCGCTCCCAGCGACCGCAACTGTCGGCGCATATTCTCCACGTTGGACATCGTCCACTCATAGGGATGCACGCCCCGCGAGATGGCTGCATTCTCCGCCGGCAGGCCGAAAGCGTCAAACCCGATCGGATGCAACACGTTGTAGCCCTGCATCCGCCTGAACCGCGCGTGGGCGTCCGATGGGGCCATCGCGTACCAGTGGCCAATGTGCAGATCCCCCGAAGGATAGGGATACATCGTCATCTCAAACCACTTCGGACGAGGGTCGTCGTCCTCTACCCGATAGATCCGGTCTTGCTCCCACCGCTGCTGCCATTTGCGGTCTATGGCAACTGCGTCGTAACGGGGTTCGACTTGACGCTGGGCTGTGGTCGTCATTGGAAGGGATCCCCCCATCTCTTACGGAATACGGCAGCGCACAATATATCACAGGCGAGCAAGGAGCCGCGATCATGGATAGTATAACACCGGCGCGGCCATGGGCTTGAAGCGACAACGGGTCGTCCAATCAACTCGCCACCCATGCGATTGACATATTCGCAGTTGCGCTGATAATAGCGCTGGCCGACATAACGCGTCAGGCCATCGCCGTTAGTAACCCCACCTTCATTTCTGACATTCGCGTCGTGAACCAGCAAAACGAAGGCGTTACCGGGTTACCAGTAAGTCCCCCCCGTGGGCGGGAGGTGCCGCCGCTGCGGGTGCCTATCCGGAGACGCAGCCCCCCCCGCAGGTGGACTTCGGCCCCCGCCATTCTTCTGGCCGTCTTTCTCCTGTTGAACATCGCAGGCGGCGTTCTGCTGTACCTCCCGTATGCTGCCGATGGCGACCGCGCCAGCTTGCAGGTGGCTTTTTTCACAGCAATCTCGGCGTCCACTGTGACGGGTCTCACGCAGGTGGACACACAGACGTTCTGGTCTCCCTTCGGGCAGGCGGTTCTGTTTGTTCTCATGCTCGTGGGCGGCCTGGAGTTCATGACCGCCGCCACGGTCCTGGTCTTTTTCGGCCGCCGCACCACCGTATTGGAAGAAGAAGTGTACCGGGACACTGTCGGCTCCGGGCAAACTTCCAACGTTGCCAAGGTTGCCCGCAACATCGTTCTTGCGTTCATGCTGGGCTACCTCATCGGCGCGGCGCTGATTTTCTACCAGATGCGAACGATGCCCGATATGTCCCTGCTCCAGGCCGCTTGGCAATCATTGTTCCTGTCGGTATCGGCTTTCAATAACGCCGGTCTCTCCATACTGCCCAACGCCGCCAGCGGCAACAACCTCGATACTCTCGGAGCCTATCCCTACCTGGCCGGACTGATCACTCTCATGATCATCCTTGGCGCGTTGGGCTGGCCCCTGATGGTGGACATGCGCCGAAACTGGCGGCCAGGGTTCGGCCGCAGGCGGCTCGGCGGCTTGTACCTGTTCAACTTCTCTAGGTTCACCCTCGACACCAAGCTGGTCCTGATCCTTACCCTGGCGCTGTATGCGCTCAGCGCTGCCGCCTTCTTGTTCGCCGAGTGGAGCGGGGTGCTGGCCGGCCACTCGCTTCTCGGCAAGCTGGGCTTCTCCATATTTCACGGCGCCAGCGGACGTACGGCCGGGTTTGCTGCCCTGGACTGGAGCGCGGTTACCGACTTCACCCTGTTGATCTATGGCGGGCTCATGTTCATCGGTGGTTCCACCGCGTCGGTTGCCGGAGGCATCAAGGTTAATACGGTAGCCGTCCTGTTGGCGGCGGCTCGCTCAGCGGCGCTGCGACATCCCAGAACCGAGGTCTTTCGACGTGAGATCGGCGCGACCCTGGTCGCCAGGGCCCTGATGATAGCTCTGATCGCGGTGGCCTATCTGGGAGTGGTTACCCCGATATTAACCTACACGGAGCCTCACCTGAATTTCGAAAAGTTGATCTTTGAGGCCGTCTCCGCTTTCGGCACCAATGGAATGTCCACAGGGATATCCGGCGAATTAAGCCTCGCCGGGTCTATAATATTTATGGTAACCATGCTTGCCGGCCGCATTGGGCCACTCACGCTGGTCATGCTGCTGGCGCCTCGGGAAGAGGCATCCTACCGTTATCCCGAAGAACCCGTTAGAATTGGGTAGCAATCATGGCGAATCAAGTTTGTGTCATCGGTCTGGGTCGATTCGGCGCCAAGTTGGCGACCACGCTGTTCCAAAGCGAACACGAAGTATTGGCCATAGACCAGAACGATCTGAGAGTGCAGGCCATGCTGGGCCAGGTCACCTACGCCGTTGAGGCCGACGCAACCAGCGAAACGGCCCTGAACGACCTTGGCGTGGCCGACATGGATGTGGCTGTCGTCGCCCTCGGCAGCCAAGTCCAATCGAGCATCATTACAACCATGCTGCTCAAGACCATGGGCCTGCCTTTCGTAATCGCTCGCGCCACCGACCGGCGGCACGCGGAAATCCTGCACCGGGTCGGTGCCGACAAGGTGATCTTCCCCGAGGAAGAAGCTGCCGTCCGCGCCGCTAGCCTGGACCTCACGCCCAACTCCATCGACTTCATCGGCATCACCGAAACCGACGGAATCCATAAACTTCGTCCCCCGGAACACATGCGAGGGCGCACTCTGCGCGACGTCGGATTGGGCAACGATAACCAACACCGCTTGGTCGCCGTGGTAATTCAACGGGGACACGAGTACATTTTGAACCCCGACGGCGATGAAATTATCGGAGACGGCGACATCCTCGTCGTTGTCGGTAGCCACGAGCAGATCGCCCGAGCCTTTGAACGATGAGCGCAAACAACGCGCCGCCTGCGGTGAACACTAATGCCTGATCTAATCGGTTACCTCGGGCCTGCCGGGACCTACACAGAGCAGGCGGCCCTCCTTTACGCGCCCGACGCCGAACTCAAGCCTTATCCCACCATCAGCGCCGTGGGCGCCGCCGTCGCCAATGACGAGTTGGACTCCGGCGTAGTCCCCATCGAAAACAGCCTGGAAGGTTCTGTCACCTTCACCCTCGACCTTCTTATCGCCCAGTCCGGCTTGTCCATTCGCAACGAAGTGGTAATACCCATCGACCATTACCTCGTCGCCCCCCCTGGCGTCTCGGCAAGTTCCGTGGAGATCATATACTCACATCCACAAGCCCTCGCCCAATGTCGGGGCTATCTGGGCGAAAACTTTCCCACCGTCGCCCGCGAAGCGTCTTTGAGCACTGTGGCCGCAGTGCTGGATATGCAATCCAGCCGAGCCCCTGCGGCTGCCATCTGCCCCCAGCGCGCCACCGAAATCTACGACGTGCATATTCTCGCCAGAAGCATCCAGGACAATTCTACGAACCAGACCCGTTTCGTCGCTCTCTCCCACGACGACCATCCCCCCACCGGCCACGACCGCACCTCAATCAGCTTCGCCTTTGCGGTGGACCGTCCGGGCAACCTCTATCACGCCATCGGCGAATTCGCCGAGCGCAACATCAACCTGGTCAAAATCGAAAGCCGGCCCACCAAGCAGGAACTGGGACGATACATCTTCCTCATCGACTGCGATGGCCACCGGGAGGAGCCTGAAGTGGCCGCCGCTCTCCGCGGCCTCCAGGAGTACGCCGACGTTTTCAAAATCCTGGGTTCCTATCCCCATTGGGAACCACCCGGCCACTGACGACCGTATGAGTTTATTCCGGTCTGCCGTTGCGCTCGTCGTGGGCGCGCCTGCTTTCATGTTCCGATCCCACTTCCGCGTTCACGGCGACAGCATGACCCCCAATTTGTGCCACGGCGACCTGCTGTATGTCGTGCCGAAATCATGGACACCCCACGGGTTTGAACGGGGCGCGGTTGTAGTGGCGACGTCTCCGGTTGGGGACGGTTCTTTCTGGGTTAAACGGGTGATCGGACTGCCGGGTGAATTTGTGGCTTTTGGCGACGACGGGGCCGTCCTCATAGATGACGTTCCGCTGCCGGAACCGTACTGCTCGGGAAGGCCGTATGAGCAGGGGACCCCGCGTGAGCAGCGACGTTCAGCCCCGTGGCTGTGCAACGACGACGAGTATTTCCTCATGGGCGACAACCGGGATGACAGCAACGATAGCCGCCGCTACGGGCCGGCGCCGTTTCATACCATCGTGGGCCGCGTATGGTTCCGCTGGCCCTCACGGCGCGCCGCTTTGCTACGGGAGCGGGCCCAATGATCCTGGACCGGGCCTCCGAGAAAGTCTCCGCCTGGGTTGGCGGCATTTCGTGGCTGCTGCACCTCAACCGGCGGATGGAAGCCGCGGCCACCAGGTGGCGCCCGGTGCGGGTCGTCTTGGCCACCTTGGCCGCCGTAACCCGCAACGACGCCCAGCAGTTGATCGCCGGCATCGCCTATTACGGTATGGTGGCATTGATTCCTATCTCCGTTGCCCTCCTGCAATTTTTAGGTCTGGCGCTGGGGCCGGAACTGTCGTTGCATTGGTTCGAGTCATGGTCATCCCGCGTGCTGCCGCCCACCATCGACCTGGGGAGTATCCTCGCGCCGGGCGACGTCACCGCCTTGGGCGTCACCGGCATTTTCGCCCTGCTGGGTCTGGCATGGGGATCCTACAAGTTGTTCGGAGCCGTGGGCCTGGTGGTCAATCGAATGTGGGGTATCGCGCCCAGCCAGGTGGGCATAATCGGCAGAACCAGGCAATACCTGCTGATGAGCGCTACTGCGATCGTGCTGTTGTTGTCCAGCGTTTCCACGTACCTCATGTCCCAGGATGAAGATACCTTGGTGTTGCTGCAACCGGGTCGGACCGGTTGGAGCGACACGGTAATATCATCTGCTGCCCCGGGCTGGTGGCCCAACCTGATCGCCGGACTATTGGCCGGAGCGGCTTTCCTGATTGTTTACCGGTACGTCCCGGAACGCCCAGTGCGCTGGCGATGGGCCGCCATCGGAGCCGGCGCAGCCGGCGTGGCTTTGCAGATGGTTAACATTGGCGTCGCGATCTTCATCACTTACCTTGCCCCGTCCCATCTGGTGTATGGCCCGCTGGCATCGGTGCTTCTCGTTCTGGTCTGGCTCTTCGCCTCATCCATCACCCTGGCGTCGGGCGCGGCGGTGGCCGCCTATAGTCAGAATGTGTACGACGACGACGGGCCAACTCCTGGCCCCGGCTGGTTCCTGGGCAACTGACCTTGAGCGGCTCGGTCTCAAATCAAGCAGGACGGCCCACCTGTGGCGGACCGCCCCCGGTTACTGCCGTTTAACGGTGCGTTACAGTTTCCAAAAAGTACCAACCTGGCAAACAATATCCACCTTGTTGATTGACTCCGCCGGCCAGCCCACCATGTTCAGCCAGTCCTCGAAGTGAGATTGTTCCACGGCTTCGCATTCGGAAATCAGCTTGCCGTTTTCCAGGTCCCCGTACACCTTCAGGATCGTGGTCCGCCGGTCGGGACGCCATTTTTTCACGGCGTCGAGCTTGTTCCGAAAATCCTCTTCCGTGATGCCCGGTATGTTGTGAACGGCGATGAATCGTGCCATTGTGTCAAACTCCGTAGTCCTGGATTCCGGCTTTCGCCGGAATGACGGGAGGGTTAGTCGGCCGGCGGTACGAACGGATACGGAATCGCCGGCCCGTCCTTCAGCGGCAGCACCACCGTCGCCGTTCCGGGCATACTCTCGATGCCGTCTTGGGTCTTCATCCCGATCTCCAATTCGATGAATCCCATCTGGTTCTTTTCGTACTTGCTGGTCACTCGCCCCCACATGATCAGGATGTCCCCGGGAACCAGCATCGCCCGGTGCTCAAACCGCGCTTTCCAGGGCCACCCGTTTGGCAACGTCCAGTCCTTCAGGTACTGGGGCACCACGCTCTGTTTCCATGAACCATGCACCAGGATGCTGGGGTTCCGGTCATGGTTCAGCCCGAAGTCCAGATCGTAGTGGATCCGGTGGAAGTTCTCGATTGCCGCACTCCATCGGAAAAGGTGCGTCGGCGTCGGCTTGTAGATGTATTTGGGCAATTCGTCGCCCTCGTTCACGTCCTCGTAGTAGATCTGGGCCTTTTCACGCAACCCGTCGGCGTCGGGCCGCTCGTTGCGCTGCCAGATCTCCTCCGGTTCCATATTGAGGAGGTCGTCAAGTAGTGTGGTCATCGCATGTCTCCGAATGGTGATTTAGAACCGCTCGTGGTGAGCTCGTCGAACCACCGGGAATTGTCTTTCAACAGGCTAGGTACGAGCGGGGCAACCTTTTCGACTTTGCAATCGTCCTGGCGATTTAGCGCCGGATGGTCGAGGCGCGCGTGATGCACAGCGTCACGTCGTCCTGGTTCCAGTACCGCGTCTCCCGCGTGATAATCAGGAACGGAGTGCCGTCGCGCCCCAGGCGCTCCCGGATATCCGAGTAGCGGTTCTGGAAGAAAATCGTGTCGCCGATGCTGGGGTAAGCAAACACCTCGAGTTCGTTGCCCGCGTTGAGCACTCGCACCAGGTTAGTCGGAACCGGCGGCAACTCGCCCGGCCGCTCCACCGACCCGATACCGTCCGACTCGGGGTTTTCCTCAAACGCCGCCGTGATGGGGTCGCCCTGGTCGGGCCGGATCCGGCTGGCCAGGTAGCTCACCATTATGGGCGGCGCGATCAGTTCGCCGTATCGGGTCGATTTGGCGAAATCGTCGTCCCAATAGCGCGGGTCCGGGTCCATCAGGGCCTGCGTGAACCGGCGCATGTACTCGCCGTCCATCACTCCCCAGGATTCTACGATGTCCCCACTGACACCAATCATCGCCTGAACTTCCGGCGTCAGCGCGGTGGGAGGGGCTTGTTGTGTCATACCAAACGCTCCGAATTTTGCGGATGCTGAACTGCCGAAAAGCCTAGCGCAGCCCGCCCGGTTCGTCAATCCGATGGCTACCCGCCATACGCCCGCTCCAGCGCCGCCTCCAACTCATCCGTCGTGTAGCAGTATTCTTGCGTACCCCGTTGCTGGATCACAAAGTGCGCGCACGCCGAGCCGATTTGCGCTGCCCTTTCCAAACCCTCATTACGGATCAGTCCCAGAATCAACCCGCCCCGAAAGGCGTCGCCGGCGCCCGTCGGATCAACCACGTTCTCGGTGGGCACACAGGGCACGATGACCTCACCCTCTTCGGTAGTGATGCGCGTGCCTTGCTCTCCCAGTGTGGTGACCATCGCGCCTGTCAGTTGCATCAGACCGCCCTTGTCGATGCCCGTCCGTTCGGAGATCAGCGCCATCTCGTAGTCGTTGGCGATCAGCAGGTCGCTGTTGCGTATGCACTCCGTTAGTCCCTCGGCGTCCCACACGGGCAGCGATTGGCCCGGGTCAAAAATCGTGTAGATTCCAGCGTTTTTCGCGTCAGCGGTAAAGTTGGACATATCGGTCAAGTTGCCCGGGCCTACTATATTGATGGCCTCCGCAGGATCAAGTTGGCCGAAGTCAAACCCCGCCGCGTGTTTCATCGCCCCCGGATTGAACCCTGTTATCTGGTTATCCGCCAGGTCGGTCACAATGAAAGCGGATGCGGTGGCTTCCTCCTCAACAATCTTTATGTCACGCGTGGGGATGCCATTCGCCTCCAACCGGGTAAAGTAGTCCCGGTAATCGTTCCCGATGGCCGCGATCAGCCGGGGCGTTTGCCCCAGCATCGCCAGCGAATACGCGATGTTGCCGGCCGTGCCGCCGAAGTAGGCGTTGAAACCGTCCACCGTGAAACTCAGGTTTATCTGGTGCACCCTTTCGGGCACGATGTGGTCGCCGAAACGACCGGGAAACGTCATGATGCGGTCAATGGCCAGCGATCCGGAGACTAGGATTTCCATGTGCGTTCTTTCCTCAGTTTGCGTCTTGTTAGATTAATGGGCGCCCGAAAACCCCCTCTCCCTTGATGGGAGAGGGCGGGGGTGAGGGTGAAATCCTTCGTTGCCGCACCCTCTCAACACCCCCACTTGCCGGCGATTTCGCCGCCGAACTCCACCGCATCGCCGGCCTCAATCCCGTTTGCCGCCGCCTGCCCCGCGTTCAGCTCCAATATGAAGCGCACCATCCCTGCCGACGGATACAGCTCCAGTTGGTCCCGCGGCGTGTCCAGCGGCGGATTCGGCACGTCGGCCGTTACGCCCGCCACCGTGCAGTCCGCCCGGATCCACACCATGTCCAGCGGAAAGTGCATGTTCGGCATCCAGAAGGTACGCGGCCCATCGTCGTCGTACACGAACAGCATCCCTTGATCATCCCGCATTGACGGCCGGCCCGACAAGCCTCGCGTCCGTTCTTCGGGCGTCACCGCCAGATCCACCCAGTAAATGGCTAAAGCATCACCCTCGTCGATAATGACTCGCTCGCCGCCTTCCGGGTGCAGTGTCGGTGTCGGTTCCGGCGTTGGCGTATTAGTCGGCGCAACCGTCGGCGTAGCGGTGGGCAACGCTGTGGGTGGCGTCGTGGGGGTGGGGGCCACTGTGGGCGGCATCAACGTAGGGGTGGGTTGTGCGGTTGCCGCCGGAGGCGAATGCGTCGCCGTTGGCGCTGAGGTCCGGCCCGCAGGGTGGGTAGGAGCAGTGGTCGCCGGAGTCTCTGACAGGTTGCCGCACGCCGTCATAGCCAACAGCAACACTAACACTGCCAGGAAAACCGTTGCCTTCAGCCACTGGATTCCCGCTTTTGCGGGAATGACGGCCCGACGGAGGCAGGTCAAGTTGCACCTAGCCAATATCCGCCCTTATGTCCGAGATCCGTTGCTGCAGTGACCGGAGCAGCAGCGCCGTGGGCGGCGGCGCGACGTGCGTGTACCCCACACCCATTTCCTGCAACTCTTTAGCCGTCAGCGGAAACGCCGGATGGTTCATCGGCATCGACAGCTTTGCGCCGCCGGCCGCCTTGACCTCCGCCGCCAGTTCCTCCAGCCGCGCCCGTATCACCGGGCTCTGCGGGTCCCGGATGCCCATGTACTCGGAGAAGTCCGTCGGCCCGATGGATACCAGATCTATCCCCGGCAACTGCGCGATCTGCCCGATCTCGCTGATGCCCTTCTCGTCCTCCGTCATCACCGACAGCACAATGTTCTCGTTAGAGGTGCGCGTGTGCTCGTCCCAGCTCACCGTGCCGAACCGGGCCGCCCGCGTTCCTCCGGCTCCACCGCGATGTCCCAGCGGAGCGTATCGAACTGCGTCCACCGCCCGCTTGGCTCCCTCCAGCCCGTCGATGTGCGGGATGATGATGCCCTGCGCCCCGGCGTCCAGCAGCCGCAGGATCAGGTTCTCATCGTTGCCCGGTATGCGAATCATGGACGTTACCCCCACCAGATCCGCGGCCATGATCATTTGCGTGACTAAGCCCAGATCAAACGTGGTGTGTTCCATGTCGATAAACGCGGCGTCGAAGCCGGCCAGCCCGATGATTTCCACCACCTGCGGGTCGGCGAACGTTACGTATGTACCCAGCGCCAACCGATTTTCGCGCAGCGCCTTTCTGACTTTGTTCTCCTGCATGGGAACAGTCTCCTTGACTGAGGTGGCAAACATCATAGCAGACGAATTGCCGGCTAAAACGGCACGTTGCATCCGTTTGCGCCCGCCAAACGTATCCCCGGCAACCTTGCTATACTGTGGACATACCACCGGGTTGTTGCCTGATGAAGCGCGACCCGGGGGAGGGTTCTTTTATGGTTTCATTTCTCAAGAAAATAGTTGGTGACACGCCCGAGCGCGCTGCCGAAAAACTGCGCGGCCAATTGGTTCCGCAGATCAATAGCGTGGAAGATTCCGTTCAGGTTCTGGACGACAACGGCCTGCGCGCCAAAACCGACGAGTTTCGCCGGCGCATCGACGACGGCGAATCGCTGGACAGCCTCCTGCCCGAAGCCTTCGCAGTAGTCCGCGAAGCCGCCCGCCGCACCCTGGGCCAGCGACACTACGACGTCCAGCTCATCGGCGGCGCGGTGCTGCACCAGGGCAAGATCGCCGAGATGAAAACCGGCGAGGGCAAGACCCTGGTCGCCACTCTGCCCGCGTATCTCAACGCCCTCTCCGGCGGCGGCGTTCACGTCGTCACCGTCAACGATTACCTGGCCCGTCGCGATCCCGTTTGGATGGGGCCCATCTATGACAAACTCGGCCTCACCGTCGGCTGCCTCCAGCACGACGCCGCCTACCTCTACGATCCGGAACTTACCGACGCGGGGCGCGGAGGGTTCGACTACCTAACGCCCGTTTCACGTCGGGAAGCCTACCAGGCCGACATCCTCTATGGCACCAACAGCGAATTTGGCTTTGACTACCTCCGCGACAACATTGCCACCACGCCGGACTTGCGGGCTCAGCACGGGCGCGGCGTTTTCGCTATCGTGGACGAGGTCGATAACATCCTCATTGACGAGGCCCGCACGCCGCTGATCATAAGCGGCCCTGCCCGGCAGCGCGACGAGTATTATCGGGACTGCGACCGGTTGGCGAGACGCCTGAGGGAGTACGAGGACTACACCATAGACGAACGCACCCAGGCCATCTCGCTAACGGAGGAGGGCATCGGTAAGGCCGAGCGTCATCTGCGCGTTGACAACCTGTACGATCCCGAGAACTTCCACCTTGTGCAATACGTAGAGAATGCCGTGATTGCCCATGTCCAAAAGATCAAGGACAAGGAATACGTCGTCCAGAACGGCGAGGTCATCATCGTGGACGAGTTTACCGGACGTTTGCAGTTCGGTCGCCGCTGGTCTGACGGCCTCCATCAAGCAGTGGAAACCAAGGAAGGCATCAAGCCCCAGAGCGAAAGCATTACCTACGCCACTATCACCCTACAGAATTACTTCCGCCTGTATGACAAGCTGTCGGGCATGACGGGTACGGCCGTAACCGAAGCGGAGGAGTTTTACAAGATCTACGGCCTGGAAGTAGTGGCGGTTCCCACCAACCGGCCCATGATCCGGGACGATTCCGGCGACCTGATTTTTCCTACCGACGAGGGTAAGTGGCGCGCTGTGATCAACAGCATCATCGAGCGATCCGAGTCCGGGCAGCCCGTGCTGGTGGGCACCACCTCCGTTGAAACGTCGGAATTTCTTAGCGACCGCCTGCGCAGGCGTGGTGTCCAGCACCAGGTTCTCAACGCCCGCAACCACGAGCGTGAAGCGTTCATCATTGCCCAAGCCGGCCGGGCCGGCGCCGTTACCGTATCCACCAACATGGCCGGGCGCGGCACGGACATCGTCCTGGGCGGCGCGGACACTCACCGCGAGGACTGGCAGGCCGAGCACGACCGGGTCATCGACCTGGGCGGCCTGCACGTCATTGGCACCGAGCATCACGAGGCCCGCCGCGTGGACAACCAGCTCCGCGGCCGCGCCGGACGCCAGGGCGACCCGGGTAGCAGCCAGTTCTTCGTCGCCCTGGAGGATGAACTGATGCAGCGCTTCGGCGGCGACCGCGTCAAGAGCGTCATGAACTGGACCGGACTCAACGATGACGAGCCGCTGGAAAACAAGCTCATCACCAAGTCCATCGCAAGCGCCCAGGTCAAGGTCGAAGGCCATCACTTCGACATCCGCAAGCACCTGCTCAACTTCGATGACGTGCTTCAGCAGCAGCGCAAGCAAATCTACGAGGACCGTGCCAAGTTGTTGGACGGCGAGGGCCTCCGCGAGCGGGTACTGGAGATGCTGCGGGCCGAGTTCAGCGGCCTGATGTCAGCCCACCTCAGCGCGCGCCACGCCGACGACTGGAACGTTGACCCCTTCCTGGCCGGTTTGCGACAGGTTTGCCGGCCACCGGCGGAGATTGACACTCCAGAAAAGGTGCTCCAGCACCGCCGTGAGACCATCGCCAACATTCTGCACCTACACGCCGATACGCTGTACAACGACAAGGAACGCGAGCTTGGCTCGGACGGCATGAACACCCTCGTGCGCTTCCTGCTGTTACAGGTCATTGATGATCATTGGGTACGACACCTGACCGCGATGGAGGATCTGCGTACCGGCGTTGGTCTGCAAGCGGTGGGGCAGCGAGATCCCTTAGCAGTGTACCGAACTGAAGGCCGCAACAACTATGCGGAGATGTGGCGCCAGATCAGCCGAACGGTCACCCATACTCTGTTCCACGTCACCCTGGCTCCCGAAGCGCCCGGTCAACGGGCTCCGGAAGAACCGGCCCAGCAAGCCAGGGGACGCGCCGCCAACCGCGCCCCGGTCAGCCCCATGGCTGCCGTCGCCCCTGGTCGCACCGCCGTCGCGCCGCGCGCCGGCCGCAAGATCGGGCGTAACGCGCGCTGCCCGTGCGGCAGCGGCCGCAAGTACAAGCGCTGCTGCGGCGCCAACGCCTGACCTATAACGATGCACCGAATCGCGTAGGGGCGGGTTTGAAACCCGCCCCTACATTTGCCTGGGCATCTGGATCTCGTTACTGGCCACGCCGGAACAAGCGCCGCACGAACGTCACCGGTTGCGGCTGTGGTTCTTCCATGGCGATGGGTTTGTTTCTCCCCGAAGCCCAGCCTTCCGGGTCCCGCTCGAACGCGATGCGGCAGCCGGGCGCGCAGAAGTAGTAGGTCTGCCCCTCGAAATCGCTGGTCCCGCCGTTGGGATTCTCGGTATTCACCTGCATCAGGCAGATGGGATCGGTTGCGGTTGCCATCTTGATTCTCCTTCCGTGGACAAACCGTTGGTTGGCGGGATTATACTCCCCTCAAACGTGTGCCCGGAGGGACGCTGTATGCCGACGGAATCAAACCCACAGGATCAGGCTGACGATCTACGTGACGCGCTGGTAGCGGAACTCGTTCGGCAAGGCGCCATCCGCAACTCCGCAGTACGGGATGCATTTGCAACGGTGCCGCGTCACCGGTTCGTGCCCCAAGCAGACCTCGACGACGCCTATGCCGACCGGCCCGTATTCATACGCTGGGACGCTGAGACACCAATCAGCTCCTCAACGCAGCCCACCATGATGGCCATCATGATCGAGCAGTTGTGCCTCGAACTCGGCAATCGGGTGCTGGAAATTGGCGCCGGCTCCGGCTACAACGCCGCCATCATGGCCCACATTGTCGGCGATACCGGCAATGTCGTCACTGTGGACATTGACCAGGACATCGTGGATGAAGCCGCTGCCAACCTGTCCAAAACGGGATTCCACAACGTGTCGTGCGTATGTGGCGATGGATTCAAAGGCGTCCCCACCGAACAGCTCTACGACCGCGTCATCGTCACCGTGGGCGCCTACGACGTCTCGCCCCACTGGGTGGACCAGTTGAAAGAAGGTGGGATACTGGTCGCTCCGTTGTGGTTCAGGGGAGCCAACCTGAGCGTTGCGTTGCGGAAGCAAGACAGCAAACTCACCGGGCTATCCGCATCGCCCTGCACGTTCATCCCGATTCGCGGGATCTGGCAGCGCACCGAGGGATACTATCCCGTTGGCGACCCGCCCGACGAAACCCTGCAAATCGCCATCGCGTTGGACTCAGACGATTCAGCGTACCGCCGGCAATTGGGTCAGGTGTTCAACCATAGCGCCGAGTTGCGCGAAATCGGGCGTTCTCTGGAGGGCCAGTTCTACACTCAGGACATCTACTCCGGCCTGTTCATGTTCCTCACGGGTCACCCCAACGTGTACAACGTCTATTCATCAACCGGGGATGGCCTTTTCCAGGGCGCCGGTTTCGCGTTGATCGACCCCGGGAGCATGAGCGCGGCCGTGCTGTCCGACAAGTATCCCGACCAGGCGCTGGTGTACAGAACCAATGCGGCCTACGGACAGTTGATTGAACTGCTCGAACAGTGGGATGAGTTGGGACACCCTGCGATTCACAACCTGTCCATCCGCGCCCTCTACAACGCTCCCGGCGCTCTATCGGAAGGGGAGTGGACCGTCGCCAAACACTCGGCCTACACTTGGGTCATGTCGTGGCGCGCCGCAGCCGCAGCGAGTTGCTGACGACGCTCACCGAGCTGAAGGCCATGGCCAGGGCCGCCAGGATCGGGTTCAGGAACCCGGCGTCGCCGAAGAAGAAGGTCAACCCGCCGGGCACTCCGCCCAGCGCCGCGAATACCGGATACAGCGCGCCCGCCGCCACCGGAATCAGCAGCGAGTTGTAGAAGAACGCCCAGAACAGGTTCTGCCGTATCGTCCGCATCGTTTCGCGGGACAGTTTGAGCGCGGTGGCGATGCCCGCCAGGTCGTCGCGCATCAGCGTGATGTCTGCCGTCTCCCGCGCGATGTCCGTGCCGCCGCCCATGGCGATGCCCACGTCGGCCCTTGCCAGCGCCGGCGCGTCGTTGATGCCGTCGCCGGCCATCGCCACCACGCTGCCGTCTGACTGCCTCAGCGCCACCGCCACCGCCTTGTCGGCCGGCAGCATCCCGGCGTTATATTCGTCGATTCCGCATTGCGACGCCACCGATTCGGCGACTTCAGGCCGGTCGCCGGTCAGCATCACCACGCGCACGCCCGTGGCCTGCAAAGCCGCCACCGCTTCGGGAGCGCCGGGCTTGATGCCGTCGGCCACCGCGATAACTCCTGCCACCTTGTCGTCCCGCGCCACCAGCATCGGCGTCTTGCCTTCGGTCGCGAGTTTACCCGCCGCCTCCCACAGGCCGGCGTCCACCGCGAACTCCCGGTCGTCCATCAGCGATGCGTTGCCTACTGCCACGGACTTACCGTTCACGCGGGCCGTTACACCGGCCCCACGATGCGCGGCATAATCGGTCGGAGTGGTCAGCGTCAGCCCCTCATCCCGTGCGCGTTCGACCACCGCGCGGCCTATTGGATGCTCCGATAGCTGCTCAGCCGACGCCGCGATAGCCAGTACCTCCGCCGAATCCGCGCCGTCGCCGGCAATCACATCCGTAACCTGCGGACGGCCAACAGTCAGCGTACCCGTCTTGTCCACCGCGACCACGCGCACCCGGTGCGCCGTTTCCAGCACGGCGGCGCTCCGAATCAGGATGCCCCGCTCGGCGGCCTTGCCCACGCCTACGATGATTGCCGTCGGCGTCGCCAGACCCAGCGCGCAGGGACACGCGATGATGAACACCGCAACCAGCGTGAGCATGGCGTACTGCCACGCCGCTCCCGACAACGCCGGCGCCGGCCCCAGGAACAGCCAAACCACCGCGGCAGTCAGCGCGATCAGACCCACCGCCGGCACGAACCACGCCGATACGCGATCCGCCAGCCGCTGTACCGGGGTGGCGGAACCCTGGGCTTCCTCCACCAGGCGAATCACCCGGGCCAGAGTGGTATCCGCGCCCACGCGGGTTGCACGCATGATGAAACCGCCGGTACCGTTCAGCGCGCCCGTGAGAACTGCGTCGCCGGGCGACTTTTCGGCTGGCATACTCTCACCCGTCAACGCGGATTCGTCCACCTCGGTACTGCCGCTGATGATTTCGCCGTCCACTGGAACCTGTTCGCCGGGACGTACCGCCAGCGCGTCACCCACGGCAACCTGATTTACGGCAACGTCGCTGATGGTCCCATCGTCCGACATCAGGTGCGCCACCTGCGGACGCAGATTCATGAGGCGGCCAATGGCGTCGGATGCGCGCGACAGCGCCCGCGCTTCCAGCCACCGACCCAGCAGGATCAAGGCGACGATGATAGCCGCCATGTCGAAATGCAGCTGATGCCCACCCTCCACCGTCATCACTCTCCCCTCTGCTCCTGTCATTCCGGCGAAAGCCGGAATCCACATCAGCAGCACAATCACGGCGCTGTACCCATAGGCTACCGACGTCCCCAGCGCGATCAGGGTGTGCATATTGGGCTGCATCCGTCGCAGTCCGGCAAAGCCGGCCACGTAGAACGGCCAACCCGCCCACAACTGTACCGGCGTTGCCACCGCCCACAGCAGCAGCGGATACCACCATCGCGCCATCAACCCATCCGTCCAGGGCAGTGCCGGGAATCCGCCCAACAGCAGCAGAACGCCGCCGGCCATCGCCACCAGCATCCGACGGAGCAGATCCCGCTCCTCTTCAGAACGGCCCGTATTTACGGGCGCGTTGGTGGCGTCGGTGTCCAGCCTGTAGCCAGCATCCGCGACCGCACGGGCCAGCTCATCCAGCGGAGGTTCCGCAACGGCTACGTCGTCCAGGCTCACTGTGGCCCGCGCCGTGGCCAGGTTGATGGATACGTCCGCCACGCCGGGCACGGTGCGGATCGCCTCGCCCACGTGATGCACGCAGGCGGCGCAGGTCATCCCGGAGACCGGAATGATGAGCGTATCGGAATGTGATTGGACCATACAGCCCAATTATAGCAACACCACTACCCGCTCATCCTGAGCCTGTTGAAGGATGAGCGTTCCCGCGAACGGGGAACCCCGCTACGCAGGCCGGAACATCGGCAGGGAGATGTTTTCGTCGATGTCCTCAAAGACGACCTCGACGGCCATCCCGCACTGCACCGAATCGGGCCGGATCTCACCCTCTGCGAACTCGATGCCCACCAGCCACGTCGGCATGCGTGGCCCTTCCTCCAGTTCCACCACGGCCACGATGTAGGGCACCTTGTCCCGAAAGGCCGGTGTGGGTCCCCGGTGCACGATGGCGAAAGTGTGCAAGGTGCCGCGGCCGCTAGCCTGTATCCACTCGGTGTCGTTGCAGAAGCACCCGGGGAATGGGCAGAAGTCCCGGGGGTAGAAGTATGCCGCGCCGCCCTTTTTACAGCGGCGCAGCCACAACTCGTGGGCCTTGCACTTCTCCCAGTAGAAATCGGATTCCGGTTGCGGAACGGGCAGGGGAATCTGGGGGGCGGCGGTTGTCATCTTGCAAATCTCCGGTTCAAGCGGTCAGCGGGCGCTGGCCCGTAAATCGACAGCAAGGATAGCGGCAGAGTGTTCCCAAAGCAAGCGGCAAACCGACGGTGGCGCTTTTTTGGAAATCCCGCTCATTTCGGTTCATTTGAGTAGCGGATTGGGGCGGGACGTGGGGGTAAATGGGGGCGGCGAAAACGGTTTTGGGGGCGATAATGACGGTTTTGGCGGGCCGGTGGGAGGGTTTGGGTGAGCGGTGTTTGGGATGGCTCGTGATTGTCTGAATCAGGATTATCGAGATTAGAGGATTTTCAGGAGGGGTTCCGGTTATTTCGATTGGGGCGATTGGACGGTTAGGTTAAATGGTACGGATGGATGGAGGGTTAGAGCAAGGCGAAAGTGTCATTGGGTAGCGGCGTCGGCGATGGCGAAAAGGTCCCGGGAATCCGGATATCGCCCCTTCCCGTGTTGTCAAACCAAATGGACGATTTGAACGTCGCCCCAATGCCTTTGCAGGTGCTCAGCGACCAGCCGACGGTGGCAACGTTCAGCAGTGGGTTCGCTGCACAGCAGGCAACTGTCGGCGATTATATCCCGGGGAATGGCGGCGTGAATGAGCCGGCGCTCAATCTGGCGCGTGAATATGGGCACATACTCATCCCAAGTGATCTCCTTCTTGCGGTAAGCGTCCAGGAGTTCATCCGTAGGAGCCAGCCGGGGCAGGTGTATGTAGTCCATGCCGCAAAGCTCGCGCAGAAACCACGCCAGATCGTCCTTCTTGGAGAATCCAGCGAGACCGGAGGTGTTGCGCCGCCGAATGTCCACCACCCGGCGCGCTCCCGATTCATGCAGCAACCCAAAGAACCGCTCCGCCGACTTGCGGGTGAAACCGATGGTGTAGAGCTTCATAGCGCGGCGTCCCATTCGTCCCGCGCGGCCTGCGGCTGCTCGCCGACATAGGCGAACTTGCGGGCCTGACGCTCCAGGGCCTCCACAACTACGTCCTCGCGGGTACGGAACATATCCCCGTTGGGCGGCAGTTTGTGAACTTCCACCAGCCGCGTCATGGCGTCGCCGTGGGATTCCAGCGCGCCGTCAGCCAGGATGTGCTGTACGGCAACGCCGCGCTCGGCCAACGCGCGGGCCACCAACAGAGCGCGGTGGCACTCCAGCGGTTCCTTTTCCGTGCAGAGCAGTGCTACACAGCGCTCGTCTGCGGCACGGATGATGCTTCGGATACCGTCGTCAAACTGCATGGTTTCGGCCACACGGTCGTACTGAACGCGGCCATCGGTGTCGTAGCAGGAACGGGCGGGCGGGCGGCCGCCCAGTTCACCGCCCAGATAGGCGTAGGCGATGCCGATGTCGTCAAGCGCCTGTTGCAGAGGTTCGTAGTTGAAGTGCGGCGTGTAACGGCTGTACGGAGCGGAACGAACGTCGGCAACTTCGTCGATGCCGTGACGGAGCAACAGGTTGATGAACGTTTCGGGCGGGTGGTTGGAATGGCCTACGGTGAAGACCGGGTATAAGGACTGGCTCAATATGGGATTCTCCGTCAGGGTCTGATGATGGTGGCGATTAGTTTGTAGGCGTGGCCCTCAAAGGGTTCGCCGAGGCTCACGGTAAGGTATCTTACGCCGACAGTGTACTCGCCATACGCCAATTCCACCGAGCCACTTTCGCTTTCGGGATCGGTGATACGGAAGCAGTACTCCTCGCCATGATAGTCGAAACTGCCCCGCAGTATGGGGTAATCGGCGCTGGGCCGCAGCGGTTCGGATACGGATACGGTCAGTGCATCAACTCGTATCAGGCGCAAGGAGTTGTCAAGGCCAGTGGCGGAGTCAGTGGGAACCCGGTCGTTGCGTCCGCTGGGGGCGCTATGCCCGTTTATCCAGAGCGGCTCGTCCCGATCAATCATGGTGCATAGATGATCCCATGTCATCTGCCCTGCCTTGGTCCATTGCTGATAGGGATCGAGCAGCCAGTTTTCCCGCTGGTAGGTTTTGGGGCGAGGGTTTAGTAGCGGTACTTCGATTACATCGAGAATTTGCGGGTCGCCGCCATCGGGATAGCAGCGTTCCTGCGGCGACACTTCCTCATCATGCCGAGCGCTTACGGGGCGAATCCAGCCGCCGACACGATCGTCAGGCAACAACTCCTTGCCGGCGACGCAACGTCCGCCGAGCTTACGGGAATTGGCAAGGCAGACGATGCGCTTGTTGGTGGGAACGGCAGACATATGTCAGGCTGCCGCGTGGGACTGCCCCTGCGCGTCGCGAGTGGATTCGGCGGCCTCGAAGCAGGACGCCGGATAAAGGTAATCCTCTTCCGTCTCGTCAATGACGCGAATGAGACCGTGCTGCGAGGCTTCTTCGTCCGGTATCGTGCGATAAGTTTTTTGCACTATCAGTGAGGCTTGATACCCGTCGCTGTTGATGCAGATTACTTTTTCCGTATCCATATCACTTATCTCAGGATGCGCTTGATTTTGATTTCTTTCCTACCCACGCCGTGCGCTTCGTACCAGTGGATTTCGGCTCGCTCGATTATACCATCGGGCAGTGTGACGAGAGCGAAACCTTTCAGCTTGCGCCATCTACCGGGGCCATACAGGGCAATTAAGCGGTCATGCTCCCTTATTGAGCCGCCAACTGCGATAGTCTCAATGCGTTCGATACGGCCATGAATACTCGACGGAGTCATTTTAGTAGTTCTATCGCCGCCGCCAGGTACGCCACCGCTGCCCCAACCTCCAACTGGTCATCCCCATCCCGCAGCCGTCCCTCGGCGTCGATGCTGACGTGGCTCCACCGAGGCAGCAAAGGCGACAGCAACTCCTCGATGTTGTCGGCGCACAACCCGCCGGCTACCACCAACCCCAACTCCGGCGCGGCGTCCGCGATGGCCGCCAGGTATTCAGCAGAACGGGCCGCGTCCAGCGGCAGCCCCAAGCCCTCCGAAGCATCCACCAGCACGTCGGTTACGATGCCGACGTACTCGGCGCAGCGTTGGGCGAGCCTGTCGGGATCGCCGTCCACGGACGCCATCGCCTCGCGCCCGGCTTGCAGGACAATGCGTCGTGGCCGCGAACGCTCCCGGTATTCGACCAACGCCGCCGGATCGGGCCAGGGGACGCCGCGGGTGGCGTTGATCTGGACGCCGTGACAATTTGAGCCGCCAACCTCCGTGGCGCGCGCCAGCGCATCCACGAGGTTCGCCCCCGGCTGGGGTCGGTAGTGGACCAGGTTTACGCAGCGCGGGTCGTCGGAGAAGATGCCGGCGATGGCATCGGGATGTGGGCAGCGGTTGGGCGCGTCGCTGGACTCGCCGGTCAGCAGGGCGTTGCTGAGCAGCACGCCGCACATGAGCAATCGCTCCGGCGCGTCCGGCAGCGACGCGAGAACGGCGGCGACTTCGACGGGAGAGGTAAATCCGGTGATGCCGATATATGGTGTCATCATGCAGCAACCATCCTGTCATTGCGAGGAGCGTAGCGACGTGGCAATCTGGCCGCGTTGAGCGAAGTCGGCACCGGGAACGAGATTGCCGCGCTGCGCTCGCAATGACAACTCTCTAGTCGGCCAGTCCCAACTGCTCGGCGGCCATCTGGCGCAGCAGGTATTTTTGCACCTTGCCGCTGGAGGTCATGGGGTAATCATCAACCACCAACAAGTGGCGCGGAATCTTGAAGCTGGCCATCTTGCCCCGGCAGAACGTGTCCAGGTCAGCATCGGTGATGATCTGGCCCGGCTCGACGACCACGCAGGCGCAGGCCACCTCGGCCAGGCGAGGGTCGGGCACGCCGATGACCTGCGCCTTACTGATGGCCGGGTGTTCCAGCAGGAACGCCTCCACCTCGGTGGGATCAACGTTCTCGCCGCCCACCTTCAGCATATCCTTGTACCGCCCCAGGAAACGAACGCTGCCGTCGTCGCGGATGGTCGCCACGTCGCCGGTGTGGAACCAGCCGTCGCCGTCAATCGCCTCCGCCGTAGCCTCGGGACGCTTGTAATACCCCTGCATGGTGGCGTAGCCGCGCACGCACAACTCGCCCATGGTGGACGGGGCCAGTTCGTCGCCGGTGTCGGGGTCGATGACCTTGAACTCGTAGCCGGGCAGCGGGTGGCCGCTCTCCACGCAGCGGTCGTCAGTGGGCGCGTCCAGGAAGGTGCGGGTCGCGCCGACGCCCACCTCGGTCATGCCCCACGCGGAGAGGGTCGGACAGAATTTCTCCTGCGCCAGCCGGGCCACGGGTTCGCTGCTCGCCATGCCCACTGCGAGCAGGATGGTGCGGAGACTGCTGCGGTCGGTGCGGTCAACGTCGGGGTGATGGCACAGGTCATAGAAGTGGGCATCGAAGCCGTCCATCACGGTGGCCTTTTCGGACTCGATCAGCCGCAGCGTCTCGCCGGCGTCGAACATGGTGGTGAGGACGACGCGCGCGCCCGTAACCCAGGACATCAGCGGCCCCTCGTACAGGCCGAAGCAGTGGAACAGGGGCAGGTACATCAGGATGACGTCGCGGGAGGACATGCCCATGCGGTTGGCGGCATCCGTGATGGTGCGAATGGGGTTGTGGCAGTGCATCACGCCCTTGGGGAATCCGGTGGTGCCGGAGGTGTACATCAGCAGGAACGTGTCGTCGGGGCTGACGCTGGCCTCTCGCTGCGCCAGTTCGCTGGCGGGAGCCTCGTCAGCGCCGGCGACCAATGCGTCCCAGCTGATGACGCCGGCCGGCCGCTCCTCACCCACGATGATGACGTTGCGCAACGCCGGAAAGGCGGCGGGCCGCAGATTGACAGCGTCGCCGTCGTCAACCTCCGGCGCCACTTCCCGGAGCATGTCCAGGTAGTTCACCGGGCCGGACTTGTCCATCAGGATGAGCGCGGCGGAATCGGAGTGGTTGACCAGATACTCCATGTCCTGAGTGCGGAAGCGGGTGTTGATGGGCACCAGGATGGCACCAATCTTGGCAACGGCCCCAAACAGAAACAGCCACTCCGCCCGGTTGGGCATCCAGATGGATACCTTGTCGCCGGGCCGGATGCCCAGGTTGATCAGGGCGCGTGCAACGCGGTCCACCTCATCGCGAAATTCGTCAAAGGTCCAGCGCTGCCCCTCGTACATCAGAGCCTCGCGAGGGCCGAAACGGTCGGCGGCCTGGTTGAGCAGGTCGCCGAGGGTCTGCTTGTCAAACCAGTCGGGCATGAGTGGGGCCTCCTGTTTCATCCCAAATCGAGCAATCAGATTAGCCTCAGCCGCTCCAAGTCTGATTCCGTCCAACGAGTTCCGCTCAGTACGCTCTGTGGCGTTCCCAGCGGCAATGTATCGTTGGAGCGATGATAATGTATAACAGTGCGCCGACCGTCGGGGTGCCGGTAAACTCGTGAAGAGCCTCGGGTGCGTCGGTAAGAGAAACCGTCCCTTTCCAGGGCGCGAACCAACTCACGAACCGGGGTATTCCTGAGTTGCCGCGCCAGGTCTTGAGGTTGACTCATACACTGCCGATGGGCTTCTTGATGGTCAACTCGACCTCTGACGAATCGGCCTCGCCTGCATCAACCATATCTTCAAGATACGCGGCGGCGGCTTCTTCCAGACCGAGCAGCGCTTCGTCCTTCGAATATCCCCAAGCCGAGCAGCCCGGCAATTCCTCGATCCAGGCGCTCCAGCGGCCATCGTCGTCCGGTTCAACTCGTGCCTGGTACGCGCGCATCTCCCTAACTCCTGATACGATGTCCAAAGTCCACAACTAGGCAATTATACCCGCCGGCCCCAACGGCACCAGCGCACCGTTCACGCAGCGGGCTTTTTTGGTTTTGAGCATGGTGGGCCTCCCCGACCGGAATTGTTTGCGGATGCATTGTTATTGTAGCCTATGCCACGCTGGCCATTAGTGTCAGCGTAGCTGGACTTGGAACTGCGCAGGGTTTTCGCCGTATGCTTCTAGCAGTTGAGAGATTCTCGCCATTGTTTGTGATGCAGAGAAGTTGGTATTTAACCACATCCCGTTTTTGAGTTTTCGGGATTTGAATGCTCCTGAATCAAACTGCACCTGCTCGTCGCTGAAATGGCTTTGAACCTTGTTCGGAATGTTTTGCTGCGATAAACGTCCGTTGTCTATAAGCCAGTCAGCTACCGTGACGTACAGCCTTCGCCAATCATTGATTGACTCTTCGGTCCCGTCGGGAAAGGAAATGGATTTAGGTCTGAGGCCGGTCATTGATTTCATTCCCCACAGGTCAAATATGCTGAGCTCATCACTATCGCCATCGGTTTGCTGTTTCGTATCAGCGGCATCATCGGAGGGCTCTGGAGCGTCGGTATGGCCCTCACTTATCGGTTCTGTCGTTTGCGCTGCGCGTTGCAGCAGGTGCAATGCCTTATTCCGTGCGCTGTTGAAAATCGACTGATTGTCAACCGGCCGATTTTCTAATGCGTTCAATTCGTCCCTTCATCTAGCCAACTCTGCTTTGAGAGTGCCCTCCCAATCTCCATACATCTGGAGTTCACGAATTCGATTTGGACGTGGCGACAATGTGGCGATGTATTCGTCGAATTGCTGGACTAGATCATCCTCATCATTCAACACCGCCTCTCGCTCTTCGATCAACCCGTGCAACTCCTCCCGCCGCGCGTCATCCACCCCTGCGATGCTTTGCCTCTCTGATTCCAGCAGTTCTTTAAACAGGGCCAACAGACGATTGGCGAGGTCGTCGTCAATCTCAACATCACTTCGGAACGTCATTTCGTCCTCCGGGTCATATAGCCTTACCAGTTCGTCCAGCGGTGGCGTAACCGGCAAATGCGCCTGGATGTGGGCGTCAATGTGGCACAAGTCGCAAACTAGTTGGTGCTTGTCGCCACAGTGCTTTTCATACTGCCAGCGCCGGCGAGCGCGCCACCGTCCGCAACGCCCACAATCCTTGCCGAATGAAAATCCGCAAACCCGACAACTATGGCTAGCCGCCGGCGACGCCGCTTCGCACCACGGCATCGGACACAATCTCACCGGGGCTTCGCCGGATTTCTGCGTTCCGCGCGGTGCCAGCGACCATTCGCGGTAGTCCTCCGGCAGGCCGTGAGTTACGGCGTTGGCGGCCAGGTCGAGAATGAGGCAGTCGCCGCCGTCGGGTTTGGGGCGCAGGCCACGGCCCACCATTTGCAGGTACAGGGCGAGGCTCATGGTCGGGCGGGCGATGATGACGCAGGATGCGTCGGGCAGGTCGAACCCCTCGGTGGCGACGATTACGTTGACCAACACCCTGATGCTGCCGTCCTGAAAGCCGGCGATAGCCTGGTCCCGTTCCTCCCGGTTGGTGTCGCCCAAGATAACCGCCGACGGTATGCCGGCCTCGTTGAACACGGCCGTCAGGTTGTGCGCGTGGTCAATGGACACGGCGTAGGCTATCGTCTGCCGGTTGTCAGCGTGCTTCTTCCAAAAGGCCAGCGCGCCAGCGGTCATGATGTCAGGGCGGTCGCGGTTGGCCTGTTCTATACTTCGTTCGTTGTAATCGCCCGTCCTGTCAACAGCACCGCCAGCGATACGTTCCTCCGGCGGCGGGATGAACACCTGCGCGTCACATAGCGAACCGAGGCTTTGCAAGTCGGCAGTCTGCGGGCCGCAGAGCAGACCGCCAAAAAGATGGTCGAACCCCTCTTTCTCCGACAGCCGCCAGGGGGTGGCCGTCATACCGACGATTGGGCCGGGCCATTGCTTCATGGCGCGTTCCCAACCGGGCGCAGCGGCGTGGTGAGCCTCGTCAATTACCAGCAGGTCATTGGTGCCGTAGCGGTTCCAGACTTCACGCCGAGCATTGCGCCGGCCCACGGTCTGCGCCATCAGGATTACCGCGCCGCCGGCCATGGCCGGCGCGTCCTCGCCCGGCGTCCAGTTCACGTTGGTGACGGCAGACACGCCGGCATCGGTGAGCATCCGTCGGGTCTGCTCGGCCAGTTCCTTGCGGTGGGTGAGCCAGACTGCCTTGCGCCCATCGTGCAGCCAGTCGGCCAGCAGCGCCCCGGCGATGACGGTCTTGCCGCCGCCGGTGGGCAGTTGCAGCATCAGGCGCGCGTTGGCGTCGGCGGCCAGGGCATCCTGCGTCTGTTTGAGCAGGTCCTGCTGGTAGGGCCGGAGTTCTATCACGGCTGAGTGAAGATTTCGTCCAGGTGAATGACCAGGCCCGGCAGTAGTGGTGTGATTATACTGTCCGCACGGGTGTAGTGGCTGACAGTTACGAAGTTGCCGTTTTCCAAGCGCAATTGCTCAACGGTTTCTTCAACGGGGTCGGCCATCCAGTATTCCAGCACGCTGAACCGCTCGTAAAGATCCCGCTTACGAGTTCGGTCGTCATCCTGTGTGCGGCGCAAAGCGATTTCAATCACCAGGTCCGGCGCGCCCTGGATGTTAGTTTCGCCGATGATGCGCGCGCGCTCGTTCGACACGAACAGAATGTCCGGCTGCAACAAATTGGTGTCAGACAGGTGCACGTCAATCGGCGCGGAGAATATCCAGCCCAGCTCGTTGTTTCTGACGAAAGGCGCCAGAAACATCACGAAATAGACCGAAATCAACTGGTGCCGAGGGATCGGGGATGGCGCCATAATCAGATTCCCTTCAATCAGCTCGTAGCGGACATCATCCGGTGTCTCCAGGTAGTCCGCGTAGGTGTAGGGGCCCTGGCGCGTTTGCGTAACCATAATCCGGCCTCCTTGCGGTGTCGCCGCATTGTAGCAAAGTGGCGTGCAGATGCTTCGGCCCTACCGCAGCGCCTTCAGCTCCGGCATTACTTCCGCCGCAAACAGCCGCATGCTCGCCTCGGCCATGTCGTAGGGCATGGCGGCGTAGCTGAACGCGCCCACGTAGGTGTCGTGGCCGGTGCGCTCGCGGATTTGCAGTATCTTTTCGTAGCACTGTTGCGGAGTGCCCCACACCTGCAGATCCACGAAGAAGTCCACCACCTCGTCGTCGCCGTAGTCAATCATCTTTTCGGCGACCTTGCCGTAGTATTCGTAGCCCTTGATGTCCTTGTGGTGGTCGGCCTTGAACTGGTAGTGGTCCATCACGGTGTGCCAGTAGCCGCCGATGTAACGGCGTGCCATGTCGCGAGCGTAGTCGGCGTCCTCATGGCAGAAGGTCCAGCAGGCAACGACGGGAGCCGGCGGGCCGCCGGAGCCATCGGTGCCCTGGTGGCTCTCATCCCAGGCGTTGCGGTAGTTGGTCAGGTCCCGCTCCACTTCGTCCCACGGTTTCTGCGGGATCACCAGCATCCCGACACCGAGTTGTGCCATGATGCGGCTGCTCTCCGGCGAGATGGCGGCGGCGTAGGTGCGGTCGCGGAAAGTGCGGAACGGATTGGGCCGGATCTCCCGGCGCGGCTGCTTGATGTACTCCCCGTCAAACTCACAGAATCCCGATTCCAGGCCCGCCAGCAGGCACTCGGCCGACTCAATAAACCGCGTGCGCGACTCGTTCATATCGACGCGGAACCCGTCGTACTCCACCTTGGCCAGCCCGCGCCCGACACCCAAAATGAACCGTCCGTCGCTCAGGTTGTCCAGCATCGACACCTGCTCGGCGACGCGCATGGGGTCGTGCCACGGCAGTACGCACACCATGCTGCCCAGCTTCATGTCAGTCGTCCGCCCAGCCATGTAAGTCAGGAACTGCAACACGTCAGGGCACATCGTGTAATCGGTGAAGTGGTGCTCCACTCCCCAAATCGACTGAAACCCCAACGGCTCAGCCAAATCGGCCAGCCGCAGTTCGTCACGATACACCTGGTAGTCGGAGGCGAACTTGCCGGGATTCTGAAAGATGGTAGCGGCGCCTACGTGCATGATGGGCCTCTTTAGACTTCGTCGTCAGTCTTCTCGGGGGCTCGCTCAGGAATTATCTCGTCCGGGTCCAGACCGAGCGCACGCAGACGAGCACGCGCTTCGTCAAGCCGAGCTTCCGCTTCAGCCATGGCTTGCTGCCGTCCCTGCCGTATCAACCGCTGCTTTTGCGGTTCCAGGAGATGACGGTTCAGAAATTCCGCCAATACCATGATCCCTCCTGCCATTTCGCCGGCGACTTTAAACAGCGCCGTCCACACACCGTAGGCAATTCCGAGGCTGATTAGGCCGATCATCGCCACCGTGCGCCGGTCCGGATTGTCGGCTATGCTGAAACTATACCAAAATATCGCGGCGTAGATGGCCGCCGCGACAATGGTTTTCAGTAGGTTGACAAGGAGCCGTCTCACAGAGCTGCCCGCACCCGCTCCGGCGCGCAGGCGTGCATCACGGCCTGGGTGGATGCTATCTCCGGGCGGGCGGCGATGACCCGCACCAGCGCTACGTCCAACCCCTCGGCCAGCTTGGCGAACGCGGCGGCGGCTCCGTCGGGCTTGCCGTAGTAGCCGACGGCCAGCAAAGCCTCGGACGGGTAGGCGTCGGCCACGGCGTCCATATCGCCGCCCTCGCGCCGAATGGCGTCGGCGCCGGCCAGTTCCTCGGTGTAGCCCATGCGCTCGAAGTGGGCGCGGTAGCCGAACTGACGCTCGCGGTCCG
Source organism: Dehalococcoidia bacterium (assembly GCA_965207025.1). Taxonomy (GTDB): domain Bacteria; phylum Chloroflexota; class Dehalococcoidia; order Lucifugimonadales; family UBA3495; genus Bin87. The sequence goes on from OZ242258.1 coordinate 2,306,564, forward strand.
TGGGCACCGCTGCGCCCAGCGGATAGCCCAGGCAGTTCTTGGCGAAGGAACGGCGGGCAACCTCCTCGTCGTCGTCCACGCAGATACGGATGTACTCCACAACCTTGACCTCCGACGGGTCGCGCCCCACGCGCTCCGCTCCCTCGGCGATGCGCTCCCGGCTCCACGCGATCTGCTCCGGCGTACACCAGTTGAGGCACACGCCGTCGGCGATCTCGCCGGCCAGACGCAGCATTTCGGGGCCGAGCGTGCCCAAGTACACCGGCGTGTTGGGAGCCGGCCGGATGGCCATGCGGATGTTGTTGTAGTTGATGTACTCACCCTGGTGGGACACCCGCTCCCCGTTGACCAGTCCCTTGATGGTGGTCAGGTAGTCGCGCATCAGGTTCAGCGCGGACACTCGGGGGAACCCCAAGTCGCGGCGGTTCGCGGGACGGTACGCGCTGCCGGCGCCGATGCCCATGATGAACTTGCCGCCGGTCTGCTGGCTCAGCGTGCCGCCGGACATGGCGAACCCGATGGGCGTGCGGTACATCACCGGAGAGACGCCGATGCCCGTGGTCAGGCCCCCGTCAACAACGTCGCAAGTAGCCTGCCAGCGCCGGGCGCACACCTGGAATGAATCGGTGCCGATGTTCTCGGGCGTCCAGATACTCTCGTAGCCCAACTCCGCGGCCTCGCGGGCCAGGTTCGCCTGGTCGTCCCAGTTCATGCCCAAAGTGTGGTCCAGTCCGACGCCGATTTCCATTGTGCTTCCTCCTGTCTGCCATTTAAGTAGTCATCCCGGCCGTGTCGTCATCCCGGCTTCTTCATCGTCATTCCGGCGAAAGCCGGAATCCAGAAACTCATAAGGGTTGGCAGGATTTTACCACGCAGGCGGCGCTCAAACTCCCGGTGCTATAATCACCGCCGCTTTGCCAGGGAGGATTTGAGTAGTTGACCACGCTTCTCGGCGGACGGGCGAGTGAGACTTTCGGCTCGTTCCGGACCCGCGATTTTTCGCTGGTCTGGGTGTCGGCGAATATCGCCATGGCCGGCCGTCAGATGGAGGTTATCGCCGTTCTGTGGCTGGTGCTGGAGTTGACTGGCGACCCCCTGTTGGTCGGGCTGGCGGGTGGATCCGCATTGGGTTTGGCGTTCCTTTCCGTGTTCGCCGGCGCGGTGGTGGACCGTCTCCCCCGGCGGCTGCTGATGGCGGCGGGGCAATTCATTGCGGCGGCGCTCGCGTTTGTCCTGATGGCGCTGCTGCTAACCGACGGCCTGAAAGTCTGGATGATCTTCGTCATCATCATCGGAGGGGGAGCGTTCCGCACCATCGAGTTGCCGGTCACCAACGCGCTGCTGATCGATACCGTGCCCCGGGAGCGGCTCACCAACGCGGTGGCCATGTTGGGCTTGGGGCAGAACCTCACCCAGTTCGTCGGGCCCATCGTTGGCGGATTTCTCTACACTCCGCTAACGCCGGCCGGCCTGTTCGGTTTCATCGGAGTCTTTTACGTGATCGGCGGCGTGATGGCCCTTATGGTGCGGACCCGCAACATCACTGTGGGCAATACCACGCCTCGGCAGATCATCATCGGCGTCGCCGCTGGCCTGCGCCACGTCTGGCAGCGCAAGGAGTTGTTCATGGCCCTGCTCATCGCCGCCATGTACAACGTCACCGGCTTCCCGTTCACCACCGCGCTGATGCCCATCTTCGCCCACGACACGCTAATGGGCGGCGTCGAGGCTCTCGGACTGCTCAACGGAGCTATGGGCGCCGGCGCGGTGCTGGGCGCGTTGGTCGTGGCCGGCCTGGGCAACGTGCGACGGCAGGGCTGGTGGCTGGTGTGGGCGGTCAACGGCGGCTGGCACGGCTCGATGATCCTGTTCGCCGTCGCCGTGATGACCCTGCCGGGACTGCTGCCCTATGGCTTGGTCTTGGCAATCGCCATGGCCATCAAGGTGCTCACCGGCATCGGCCGCTCCGTATCGCTGGTGCTGGTGATGACGGTGCTGATGGGCAACTCCGACCCGGAGTACCGCGGACGCATGGGCGGCATGCGCGTGCTGGCCATCCAGGCCCACTTCCCGGCCAGCGCTCTGAACGGCTGGATGGTCACCCAGATCGGCGCGCCCCTGACCGCCCTATCCCTGGGCATCGCCGGCTCCGTCGCCGTCTTCCTGTGTCTGCTATCGCGGCGGCTGCGGGAAGCTTGATCGGGTGTCTGAAACGTCAAGGTGGAGCAGCCGGCTCGGCTGAGTCGGATGCAACGCGGCTGGACAGCCCATGCCGCATCACCAATCCCGCTCCGCTCAAAGCCACACCGGCCAGGCTGACCACGACCAGGGACAACTGGAGGTCTCCGGTCACTTGCTGGACGGCGCCCGTTATCAGCGGGCCAACGGTGATTCCCGCCGAGCTCGACATCTGGATGAACGACAGGCTCACCGCGATCTCCCGTGGACGGATTCCCGGTAGGTGGAACGGCGTCGAGTACAGCACGGGCCAGAACCCGAAAGCCGCGCCGTTGATGAACGTCAAAGCCAGCAATGACGACAGCGAGCCGGTTGCGGTCATCGCAACGAAGGTCGCGGCTATCACAACCCCGTTGACCAGCAGGATGGCCCGTCCTCGATCGTAGGTGGTCGCCACCCAACCCAGCCCCAGGCCGCTGACCCCGCCGGCGAATATGCCCAGCGCAAGTATGGCGCCCGACCAGATCAGGGGCGTTTGGTGTGTCTCCAGCATGAACGTGGGGTAGAAGCTCAGGAAGCCCGACCAGGCTGCAGTGGGCCCCACAAAACCAAATCCGGCCACCCATAGGTCCCGGTGTCTCAGCGTTCCCGTTAGCACGTTCACGTCCTGCGCGCCCATTTGCCCCCGGTACTCCGCCGTTTCTCGTTCCCGTCCCCAAATGACCCATACCACGGTGAAGACGCCAAACAGAACCGTGAAGGACAGTAGCGTGGCACGCCAGTTGTCGCCCAGCGCGGCGAAGATGAACGGCGACGCCGCGATGCCGCCCCCGACCACCAGCCCGAACATCGCGTTGGATATGCTGTTCAGCAGCACCACCTGGCGGGAGGGAAACCACTGTTGCGTCAGGAACGCCCGCGCCGGTTGGCGGGCAATCACGGTGATGCCGAAAGCCACGCGGCCCAATATCAGCAGCGCGAAACCTGGCGATAGCGCCTGCGCCAGCAGAAACAGCGTGCCCAAGACCATGGTGACGGTGGTGAGAATCTTGGGAGCGAACCGGGATGCCCACCAGCCCACCGGTATCGCCAGCGTCAGATTGCCCCAGTAGGCGGCCGAGCCGAGCATGCCCTGCTGGAAGGGCGACAGCCCCAACTCATCGCTGATGGCAGGCATCAGGATGCCGATGGTCGAGATGATCATGAAGGCAACCACGCTGGACGTGAGCCAGATGCCCATGACCACCCATCGGTAGCCTGACGCGGATTCGGGTGCGCTTTCGGCGGCGACGCTGCTCATGCAAGATATACTTATCAGGTATTTCGCGTTGCATTATCCATTATTTTGATATAGTATATCTTTCTATCGCAAGGGTTTGCCAACCACGGTTTTATGAAAGGTGGATCGCCATGGAACTGCGAGAGATTATCAGCTTTTACCATGTGGCTCGTCTGCGGAGCGTATCCAAGGCTGCTCGCAAGCTGGAGCTTGGCCAGCCCACCGTTACCACTCACCTCCGAAAGCTCGAGGGCGAATTCGGCATCACCCTGTTCGACCGCATCAAACGACCCATCCAACTCACCTCCGAGGGTTCCCTGTTCTACGAGTTGGTTACCCCCATCGTTGAATCCATCGACACGCTGAAAACCCAGATGGATTACTCGGAAGGACGCGGCTCCTTCGTGGTGGGCGCCTACCCCGACATCGTTTCCTATCACCTGCCGCGCCCCATCCGTCAGTTCCGCTCCCGTTATCCCGACGTTCGTATGCGGCTGGTCGCCCGTTCCTACGCCAACCTCATTCAGCTGGTCAAGTCCGGCGAGGTTGACCTGGCTTTGTGCTCCGCTCCCCCAACGGATGACCCATCCCTGGAATTCTCCGAGCTGTTCGACTACAATGTCGTGCTCATCACCGAGCCCAGCCACGACCTGCTGCACCGTGAACCCGTTACCATCGAGGACATGGCCAAGTTCCCGCTCATCCTCAATAGCCCCGAGAGCCTCAGCCGGCGGCGTGTGGAACAGAAACTCAGGGAACGCGGCGTCAACTATGACGTCGTGCTTGAGATGGACAACACCGAGATGATCAAGCGCTACGTCGCCATCGGCATGGGCATCGCCATCGTCAGCGACTTCACTCTGCATCCGGAAGACCACGACCGGCTCGCCGTAGTGCGCCTGGACCACATCTTCCCCTCGGCGAATATCGGGGTTTGCACCCTGCGCGGCAAATTCCACGGGCGCGGCGTGCGCAATTTCATCAACACCCTGGCCGAGAACCTTTCCGGATTCCACGCCGACCTTTGGGATTGGGACGTTGACCATGGTGGCGAACCCCGCACCGAGGCCATCGCCAACGCAACCCAGTAACCTGCAAAAAGACCCCCTCTCCCCTGGCGGGAGAGGGCTGGGGTGAGGGGCCGTTCCCTATCCTCCCGCTACCGCCGGCACTATGCTGATCTCGTCCCCCGATTTGATCGACGTCTTCAGCCCCTGGTCGAAGCGGATGTCCTCGCCGTTCACGTAGATGTTGACGAAATACCGGAGCTCGCCCTCTTCATCCAGCAGCCTTTCCTTGAATCCGGGATAATCGGATTCAAGCGTCTCAATCATCTGCGAGAGGTCGTTTACCTCCAGCTCGACCTTGTCGGCTCCGCCTGTCATGCGTCGCAGGGGTGTGGGTATGCGAACCATAACGCCCATTGGGGATTCTCCTCCTGTTGTTCCGTAAGCCCCGGGGCGTCATCAGTCGCCGGGGTCAGCCTTCAATTACGTCTCCGGCGATTGGGTCCACGCGAACGCCGCTGTCGGCAACCCACGTCAAACCCCGCTGGATCTCTTCGTCTGTCCCGTCCAACTCCAGGATCACCCAACCCATATCGGCGCGCACGTCCGCCCGCCGGATGTTGGTGACCACGTTGAAATCATGGCCCAGCCGGTAGATGATCGGTTCCCGGACCATATCCGCCGAGAAGGTGAAACGCACCCGTTGTCTGGCCATATTGCCCTACACCCCGGCCGCGACCCGGCTTTCCAGCGCCGCCTCAAATGACCCCATCATCGGCTTCACCACCAGCGGGTTCACCACTTCTTCCACTGCTTCCTGGGTCTTCAATCCGTTGCCTGTAATGTAGGCAACCGTAAGTTCGTCCGGGTCGATGGCCCCGGTCTCCGCAAGGTACTTCAGAGTTGACACGGTGACTCCGCCCGCGGTTTCGGTGAACACGCCTTCGGTCTCCGCCAGCAGCTTGATTCCTTCCACCACCTGGTTCTCGGGCACGGCGTAACCGCTTCCCTCCGACTCCCGTATCACCCGCAGCGCGTAGATGCCGTCGGCAGGGTTCCCGATGGCCAGCGACTTGGCGATGCTGTCGGGCCGCACCGGCCGAATCTGGTTCCGCTGGTTCTCCCACGCCGTGACAATGGGGGAACAACCGGCGGCCTGCGCCATGTGCATCCGCGTCGTTACCGCCGGATGATGCACCGTGTTCTGGTCGGCGCCGAACGGTATGGGATCAACCCCGTCCAGCAACCCCAGGCACGCCAGTTCGTTGAAACCTTTCCAAATCTTGGTGAACATCGCGCCCGACGCCGACGGCACCACCACGTGGTCGGGGATCCGCCAGCCCAGTTGCTCCGCCACCTCGTAGCCCAGCGTCTTGCTCCCCTCGGCGTAGTACGGGCGCATGTTGATGTTGACGAACGCCCAGTGGTAGTTGTCGCTGATCTCGCTGCACAGCCGGTTCACTTCGTCGTAGGTCCCGTCAACCGCCACCAGCGTCGGGTTGTACACCGCCGCGCCAATCACCTTCCCCCGTTCCAGGTCGGCCGGAATGAACACCACCGCGTCAACGCCGGCACGGGCCGCGTGGGCCGCCACGCTGCACGCCAGGTTCCCGGTGCTCGCGCACGCCAGGGTCTCGTATCCGAACTCCACCGCCTTCGTGGCGGCAACCGACACCACCCGGTCCTTGAACGAGAACGACGGATTCACGCTGTCGTTCTTGATGTACAGGTTGTTCAGCCCGAGCTTCTTGCCCAGGTTTCTGGCCTTCATCAGGGGAGTGTAGCCCGCCATTATGTCCACCGGATCTTCGGCGGAGGCGGGCAGCAGGTCCTGGTACCGCCAGATGCTCAGCGGACCCTCGGCAATGCGTTCATGGCTGACCACTTCGGAGATGGTCACATAGTCATATATGACCTCCAGCGGGCCGAAGCAAAAATCACAAACGTTCAGCGGGCCGCCCGGATACTCCCGGCCGCACTCCCGACATTTCAATCCTTTGATAAAAGCCACCGGATGGTACCTCCGTTGGTTGGGTTCTCAACACGAAGCTGGCGCGCACACTCGGCGCTCGGATGCTCTTTTCAACTGCGAACCACTATTGTGCCAGAGGCCGGCATCGCTGGCAACCGAATGACTGCGCCGGTAACTTTCAGAGCCGACGGGGAAGGTGCGCATTTAATTCGTCATTCCGAACTACCCACCCGTCGTTCCGGCCTTGAGCCGGAATCCAGCAAACCCCTGCCTTACTCGCGCCGGCCGGCCGGACCCATCGGGCAGTGGGAGTTTCCTGAATAGCGCGGGCTCTAGTGCATCGGATGGTACCAGTGGCTGTCGTAAAACATCAGCGGATTCGCATCTTCGTCGCTCCGGCTCATCTGCTTCACTTCGCCTACGTAAATCGTGTGATCACCGTAAACGTGCGAACCCACGATGTCGCAGTTGAAGAACACCATGGAGCCATCCAGCTCCGGGACGTTGTGTTCCCCCATCGTGTATGAGTACTCAGGGTCGCCCTCTCTCTGCTCCGGGCGCCGGGCGAAATACCTGCCCAGCTCTTCCTGCTCCTCCCGTAGCACGTTGACCCCAATCCGCTTCTGTTCTTCCACATACCCGTAGGTGATGGTGTTGTGCGCCACGCAGACCAGCAGCGTTGGCGGATCCAGGCACACCGAGGTGAACGCGTTCGCCGTCATCGCGTGGGGATTTCCCTCCGGGTCCAGTGTTGTAATCACCGTTACACCCGTCGCGAACTTCGACATTGCCTGGCGAAAGTCGTTTTGACTAACCACTGCGGCTTTTACCCCCGAAAGTTTGGCGATGATTATACCCGGCCAGTATCATCATTGCCAGACGCCGCGCTGTAGGAACCATGGCCCTTCGGTTTTTCTGGACTCCCTCTCCCATCAAGGGAGAGGGTTGGGGCGAGGGCAGTAAATCCGGGTGGAGAATTACCCTGCGGCCACCAATACCGGCCACGGCGCAAACGCTTCCCCAATCCGTTCCGACGGCAACCCGCGCGCCATTTCCGCGTCAAGTTTCAACACGGTGTCCGTCGGTATGCTTCCCTTGAACAATTCGGGATGCGTCAGTTCCGCCAACAACTCCAACCCGTCCACCACCCGCGGCCCAGGTCGGCTCAGCGTGCTGTGGTCAATCAGGTACACCTCGCCGGACTGCACCGCCGGCAGTTCGTTCCAACCGGGCTGCGCCGCGAGCCACGGAATCTCCCGCACGCTCCTTGCCAGGTCCGATGAGCACAAATCAACGTACAGCTTCTCCGGGGCGGCGGACACTACTTCGCGCCACTCAATCCTTTCCGCCGGACATCCCGGCGCGAACCGTTCGGGCAAAATCCCGCCGCCCCGCGCTAACAGGTCGGTAACCCAGTGCCCGCCAATCACCAGCGGGTTAACTCCCTCCAGTGAAAACACCGTCGGACGATGCTCGACAGCCTCAACCCGCTCCGCCACCGCCGCAACCCGCTTTTTCAGGCCCGCAAGCAGTTCCCCCGTTGCTTCTGATGCTCCACAAGCTTCGCCCACTTCCAGAAAACTTCCGAGTATTTCGTCCAGCGTGCGTGGGTTCAGCGTCAACACTTTCGGCGGCATCGGTATCGGCTCCACCGCGCGGTGTACTGTCCCTGCATCCACCTCGCAGAAGTAGCACAGGTCTTGCGTCAAAACCACGTCCGGCGACGCCTGCATCAGCCAATCCACATCCAGGTCGTAAGGGCTTTCGCCCGCCGACAGGATCCGGCTCATCTCCGCCTCAACCTCTTCGCTCGACATCACCGATGGATCAATCCGGCTGCGGCACACCACCCGAATGTCGGCAGCTGCCGGCGGGTAGTCGCACAGGTCGGTTACGCCGATAATCCGCTCTCCCAACCCCAACGCAAACAGAATCTCCGTCCCGCTGGGCAGCAACGAGCATATCCTCTGCATCCCGTTCATCCTGTTTTGTCCCTGTAAAATCGTTCTCCCTCGCCCGAAACCTCCCCGCATAGTCGCCGGGCGGATTGTAGCATATACTTTGCTCATAACCTGCTGACGTGTTGAGTTCATACCGGCCCACAATGAACGCCGCGACCACACTCCAGTCGTCTGATATGGCGACGCAGCCTTGGGGCAAGCGCGCTCTGATAGGTCTGAACGCCTACAGCTTCGGGCTGGCCGGCTTCATCCTGGCCATGGACACCGTGGTATTGCCCATCCTGGTGCTGGAAGTGGCCCCCCACGCCGCCAAAAACACCTTGCTCGGCATCGTCGGCCTGGCCGGCCTCCTGGCAACCGCCCTCGTGCAGGTCCCTGTCGGTTGGGCCAGTGACCGCACTCGATCCCGTCTCGGCCGCCGGCTCCCCTACATGCTGTGGACCTGCCTTTGCATCCCGGTGGGATTGGCCGGCCTCGCCATGCCGTTGACCTACGCCAGCCTCCTGGTCATCTGGATGTTCATCCAAATCAATTCGGGCATCGGTTACTCGCCATATCTCGCCAGCGTGCGCGAATTGGTGCCGTCCAACCGCATGGGCGTGGCCGCATCCATCAAAACCTTGCTCGAAGCCCTCGGCGGCGCGTCCCTGTTATGCCTCGCCGCGCTGATGGTCGCCCACTACAGCCGACCCGACGGCGTGGCATGGCTCTGGGCCACCCTGGCCATGCTGACCGCTGCCATCGTCATATCCTCCGGCGTCAGTTCCCTGACCATATTCAACCGGATGCGCCGGAGCGGAGGCGTCTCAACTGCCACCTTTCATCGCGCCGCTTTGGCCTTCCCGGAATCCACCAGCATGGCGCGCCTGCATCCAGATCTGGTTTGGTTCCTGGTATCCCGCGGCGCGTTCATGGCCGCCGTCGTCATCTTCACTACCTACGGCCTCTTCTTCCTGCGGGACAAGGTACAGGTGGACAACCCGGCCCAGGCCCTGGGCATGGCAATTGTCGGCATCGGCGGCGCTCTGGTAGTCACCACATACCCCTCCGGCTGGTTGTCGGATCGCATCGGCCGGAAGCCCGTGCTCGCCGTGGGCGTGGTCATTGCCGTAGCCTCCACTGTTGCCATGATGTGGGTCAGCTCTTATCTGGTCGCGGTAGTCATTGCCAGCGTCATCGGCGGAGCCGTCGGCATGATCCTCACCACGCACTGGGCCATGGCCAACGACCTCGGCACCCCCGGACGTGAAGCGCAGCACATGGGCATCGTGAACCTGGGAACCCTGTTCGGCGCAGCCGGCGCCAAAGCCATCGGCCCGCTCCCCGACCTGGTCACCGTCTGGTTCAGCCCCGGCTACGGCTACACCGCGCTTTTGGGCGCCAGCGCGCTACTGTTCATCATTGGCGGAGCGCTGCTCTTCAAGGTCCGTCTCAACCACCCCGCCGAATTGCGGCAGCCGGATTTCTAGGTTCTGTTGACATTTCCCGTCGTTCACGCCGCCACCCACAACCGTCATTCCCGCCACCTAAAACTGTCATTCCCGCTTTCGCGGGAATCTAGCCAGACCCTGGGGATGTTGTATCCTAATTGGCAACCAGCGCTTTTGCTGAACCCCGTTCCACCTTCTCCCGGTGACAGTCCACGTGCGCGCGTTCTTCCGAAATAACCGTCCCGCCTCATCTCGCCCGTGGCCATGGCTGACCATATTGGCCACCCTCGCCCTGGCGGCGACCGCTCTGGTCGCTGCGGCCCTTTCCGAAAACCACGCCTCAGCCTCAGTCGTGGGCCAATCCGACGATCCGGCCAAGTGCGCCAACCTCGTCCTCGACCAGGATGACGATTACACCCCCGGCGCTCGGGTTGACCTCGAGCTGACCTTCACCGACGCCAACAGCGACCGCAACTGTCTTCCCGGCCGGCCTGAAGACGAAATCACCATCAAGCTTCCTGAGGAGCTCCACTTACCTGCCGGCTATGACCGGGACGACATCGTCCTCCGCGCCAGCGCGCGCTTCCAGCCCAAATGGATGGACGTTTATCACGGAGACAACGAGCCTCACGAAATCAAACTGCCCGGCTGCAACGAATGGGAATTCTACGGCACTCGCCCCGATTGCGAAAATGATGTCAACCTGTCCGCCGTCCGCATCAGATTGAACGACCTCCGCCTTCCCGACTATCCACCGGAAGAAGATGAAACCTACGACGTTTCCGTTCAGTGGGCTAGTGGCGAAAAACTGACCGCCCGGCTGGACGTTTACCCCGCGCTGGTGATTGACGACGACGTTGATGATGATACGGTCAACTATGGCGAAACCGTCTCCTTTACCGGCATCGGCTTTACCAGGGGCGTCACCGCCAATCTCCTTGCCAATCAGCAAGGCGGGTCCAGTGATTGCAGCGCCAGCGACGTCGGCGACTGGCGCGAAATCGGCTCCGCCGTCGTCGGCTCCGACTATCGTTTTACCGCCGACGTACTCATCGACACTTCAAACTTCCGTCGCGCCGGTACATACCAGCTCTGCGTGCGAGACGGCGCCGCCCGCAAACTCGCCAGATCCATCAGTGTCACCGTCGCCGCCGGACTAATCCTCTCCGGTTCCGGCTCAGTTGGCCCCGGCGAAGAAATCCGGCTGCGCATGGTAGGAGGCAATCCGGACATCCGCCACGTTTACGTCGGTGGCCGCTCCGCCCAATGGCGCGTTTCGTCGGACAACCTGTATGTCACCCTGCCCCCCTCTCAATCCGGAACCGTAACCATACGCGCCGTGTACGACGACGACGGCGAAGACCGTAGCATCTCCACCATCATTACCATCTCCAATGCCGAACTTGACTTCACCGTCCTTGGCAACGGCGTCGGCCTGGGCCAAACGTTGCTGGTATCCGCCCAGCAACTGGCCGGCTCCGAAGTCTGCCGCGCTCGCCTCGACGGTGTTGACGTTGCCCTGCTTGACGATTCCCGCGACCGCGCCGATTGCGTCCCAATCCGCAGCGGCGGCCGCTTCAACGCCTCCATCCTGCTCGCAGACCCCAACGGCGACATCTCCAGCGAACTCATCGACAAGGTAATCTCCCTCAAGGACGGCGACAAGCTCAAACTGGAAATCACCGACGATGACGGCGTCAAAGCCTCCGCCGACATCCCCATCGCCGTTCCCCGTATCACTTTCCATCCCGACCGCGGCGTCATCAACCGGGGCGAATCCATCGTGATACTCGGGGAAAATTTCCCGCCGGAGACCCCGGACTACTACAACGCCCCACAAATCAGAATCACCGTCAACGGACGCCGCGTCGATACCGTCTATCCTACCGCCGATGGCCGGTGGCGGTCCGAATACGACCGCACCAACTCCCTCGAGCCCGGCCAGCGCATCCGCTTGGAAGTCTATATCGACAACTACCGCCTTAGGGAACTCACTTCCGACCTCGAAATTCGGGTGGCCTCCGTGGGCCTCGCCGTTAATCCCTCCACGGTGCGTATCAACACCCCCGTCTCCGTAACCGTAACTGGTCTTGACCGCTACGCCGCCGGCTACCAGGTTCGCATCCGCAACGGCCCCTTCTTCACCTTCAACGGCGCGACCACCTTCAATTCCGACCGCGACGGCGCTTTTACCGCACGCGCCACTTTCCCTGATTTTGAGCCCTATTCCCCCGGCGACGGCGAAACTCTCATATTCTTGGACCTGTATCAGGGACAGGCCCGCGTCACCGGAGTGTACTCCACCGTTACCATGCTCCCCGGGCTGCATCCCACCCCTACCCCCATTCCAACCCAAACGCCCCTGCCCACTCCAACGCCCACGCTCACCCCGGTTCCCACGGCGACGCCCGCGCCCACGCCCACTCCGGTTCCCACTCCCACCCCAACGCCCAGTCCTACGCCAACTCCAACTCAAACCCCGACCCCAACGCCGTCACCAACACCGACTCCGGTTCCCACCGATACGCCCGTACCGCCGCCGACCATCGACCGGGACGCCATCGTCAGCGCCGTCATGGCGGCCATCGCCACTCCTACCCCAAACCCTGCGTCCGGGTCAGTCAACCGTCCTGGCGGTCCGTTTGACACCGATACCACACTGCTGTTGATACTGCTGATTGCCGTAAGCGTCATTGCGTTGGCTGCCATCGTAGCCGCCGTCCTCCTGCTGCTGGCCCGCCGCCGGGCCGCCCGCCCGGAATCGCCGGAAGCCGAGGCCGCAGAGGATAACGGAAACGACGAATAATCTTGGCAATCATCCCCGCCGCGCTCGGTAAGTCTCCCGCACGAATAACACTAGCCCAATCCCGGACGCCGCCAATATCGCGGCGTCAATCCACAACGACCATGAAAAACTCGCCGCGTCCGCGATGGCTCCGAAAACCAGCGCCCCGGCAATCGTGCCCACACCTCCAAACGTCCGCAGCAATCCGATGGTAACGCCCTCCATCCCCGGCGGCGCAATGTCGGCGAAAAACACCGTGCCCGCCGGACTGCCCAACCCTTCGCCCAACCCAAGCAGCACACCCGACAGCAGCAGTTGCCACAGGTTCCCGGCCCAGATGAACGCCGCGATGCCCAGGCACATCAGCACAATGGACGGAATAATCGGCGTCTTCCTCCCAAACCGGTCGGAAAGATAACCCGACGCCAGGGTCGTGAAGAACTGCGGAAAGTGAGTGACGCTTATCCAAAGCCCCAGATGGTCCGGCTCAAACCCCTTTGCCCGCCCGAACAACGGCATCACGCTCAACCGCGCCCCCTGCCGGTTGGCCACTATCATCAGCGCGAACATCCCCACAAAAATGAACGCCGGACTCAGCATCAGCCGCCACATCGTCCCCCGCTGCCTCACTTCGGATTCTCCCTCTCCACCACCAGCGGCGTCGCGTTGCGATGAATCAACCCCCTCTCCCCCGGCTGAACTCGCTCCCTCTCCCCTCGTGGGAGAGGGCTGGGGTGAGGGGGATTCCGCTCCCCCGGCGGCAGAGCGTTGCGAAAAATTCGCTCCCTCTCCCCTGGCGGGAGAGGGCTGGGGTGAGGAGGAAACAGTCTCCCGCCAGCGCGATTCCGGCAACGCCAGCACGATCACTCCCAACGAAACGGCCATCAGGATCGCCTGCGCGTACAGCGGTATCCGCAACCCGAAAATGTCCCCCAGGTAACCTCCCAGCACCGGCCCCAATATCTGCCCTGCCAGAATACTCAATTCCTGCAAACTCAGCAGCCGTCCTCGCGACGCCGGCGTCGCCTCATCCCGCAGGTATATCGTGGCCACCGTGAGGAAGATACTGCCCCCAAATCCCGACACGAACCGCCATCCCGTCAGCCAAGCGTAACTGAACGACACCGACACCATGGCGGCGCCTACCACGTTAATCGCCGCGCCCAGCCCCAGCACGTTCTTGCGCCCGTATCGCTGCGCCAGGTATCCCGCCGGCAGGCTGGTCACCAACCGTCCGAACCCGAACAACCCAACCGCAATCCCAACTTCAGCCGCGGTTACGCCATACTCTTCCTCCAGGAACAACGGCAGCACCGGAGCGATTGCCCCCATGCCGAAACTGTTCAGCGCCACCACTACGCATAAAACCGAAACACCCCGGTAACGCCCTCCCAGCGCGTCCCATACCCCGCTCTTCACCGGTTCGGCCCGCCCGCGTCCGCGCCACCATCCGAATGCTCCCTCTCCCCTGGTGGGTGTGGGCTGGAGCCTACCCCGCGCTCGATGCGGGGGTGAGGGAACGTATCTTGCCCTTCGCTAGCTGCCCCGTCCCCTGCCGGTCGCACAATCTCCCGTATCCGTCGCTCAATCCGAAAGCGAGGAATCATAATGTAGTGATTGCACGTCTGGCAGCGCAGCCCGACGTCGCCACCCACCCGGTTCACCAGCCAGTGAAAACCGCCGCACGGATGCGCCTTCTTCAGGCGCACAATATCCCCAACCATCAAGTCGCCAACCCCCGGTCTCCCGACTATATTTCCATTGGCTGCCATACGACCTTTCACACGTCCCTGCGCAAGCGGCAATCTTCCTAGTCCCCTAATCCCACCAATCACAGTGCAGATAACCAACCATCATCCCCGCACTCAACCGTCATTCCCACACTCTACCGTCATTCCGGCGAAAGCCGGAATCCAGAAAATCCCCTAATCCCGCGAATCCTGATTCAGACAACGGTCCCACCCCAACCCCATCCCCTCCAGCGTTCCGTTAATCCCATCCCGCAACTCGCCCGCCGCCCGCCGCGCCGCCTCCGCAAAGTCTTCGCCCGACGATGCGTAAATAATCCCACGCCCGGAGTTGATGATCGCCAGCCTGCCATTGGCATCCACGCCGTTCCGCACGCTCGCCTCCAGATCGCCACCCTGCGCTCCAACCCCCGGAATCAGGATCGGCATATCAGGGCAGACCTCCCGCACGTCTGCCAGTTGCTCCGGCGCCGTCGCGCCCACTACCAGCCCTAGGTTGCCCTGCGCCGGCAGCGCCGACAAGTCCCGTGCCAGACGCATATACACCGGTTCCCCGCCGTCAACCACCAGATCCTGCAAGTCGCCCGCGCCAGGATTAGAACCCCGGCACCAGACAAACACTCCCTTGTCGAGCCGATCCAGCCACGGCCTCACAGTGTCCATCCCACCCCAGGGATTCACCGTAACCGCGTCAACTCCCCAGGCGTCAAACATCGCCGCCGCATAAGCCTCAACGGTGTTCCCAATGTCTCCCCTCTTGGCGTCCATGATAATTACGTGGTCGGGGGCAACATCACGTATACGCGAGATCGTCGCCTCCAACGCCCGAAATCCTGCCAAACCCAGTGCCTCATAAAATGCGATGTTCGGCTTGTAAGCGCAAACCAAATCCGCCGTAGCATCAACAATCGCCCGGTTAAACTCCGCCACATCAGGATTCGGCATCATAGCCGGATTCACATCCAGCCCGACGCAAACCAAACTGTGCGTAGCCTCACTGGCCGCAAGCAACCTATCCACAAATCCGATCATTTCCATCCCACTTGCTATTCTCCAAGCCAACCCCAACCCAATCCCATAATCCCGAAAATCCTGACTCTGACGATTTTTCCAAAAATCGGAACGGCATTATATCAACCCCGAAATCCTGTTCATCCCGTATATCCCGTTCATCCATGTAAATACGCAAACCCTACCCCAACGGCCGTGCAAAACTGATCTCGTGCCCGTCCGGGTCTGTAATGTGATAGTACCGCTCCCGCCACGGCGCATCCGCCGGTTCCCCGTCCGGCGAGTATCCAGCCTCCACCATCCGCCGGTGATGCGCGTCCACGTCGTCCACGTACAAAATGCACCGACCCCACCAGCGCACCTCCACGTCGTCAACCAGAATCAAATTCAAATACCCGCCGCCCACGCTCAACGACGTAAACCCCGCATCCGGCCCGCCGTACAAAATCGGTATGCCCGCCCCATCGTGATAAAATGCCACCGACCGCGCCATATCCCGCACTGCCAAAGTAACCGCGCTAATACTCTGCACCGTCATGCTTGTCCTCTATCTCGTCCCTGCCTTAACCGTCACTCCGCACTAAACTGTAATTCCTAACCCCAACCGTCATTCCGGCTTTCGCCGGAATCCAGAAAATCCTTCAAACAGCCTTGTAGCAGAATGACGGGCACCATCCTGTCTATACCGTACATCCATGAAAAACCTAAACCCGGCAAACATTATGACACAACCTCCCGCCTGCCTCCCCCGCCTCGAGTCCATCCTCCGCAACATGGAGTCCGTCATCGTCGCCTGCTCCGGCGGCGTGGACAGCACCCTCCTGGCGGTGGCCGCCCAACGCGCGCTGGGTAGCCGCGCCTTGGCCGTCACCGCCGTCTCTCCCACTCTCGCCGCCCGTGACCTCGCCGACGCCGAGACCATCGCGTCCCAATTCAACCTCAACCACCGCATCATCAACACCGACGAGCTCCAACGCGAAGGTTACGTCGCCAACAGCCCCCAGCGTTGCTACTTCTGCAAAACCGAACTCTACGACCAACTCGGCGCCCTGGCCGCTGCCGAGGGCTACGCCTGGATCGCCAACGGCGCCAACACCGACGACCTCGGCGACTACCGCCCCGGCATGACCGCCGCCGCCGAGCGCAACATCCGCAGCCCCATGGTCGAGGCCGAGATGGACAAGGCCCAGGTCCGCGCCGCCGCCCAATGGCTAGGAGTCCCCCTGTGGGACAAGCCGGCCCAGCCCTGCCTATCGTCCCGCATCCCCTACGGCACCCCCGTCACCGTCGAATCCCTCCGCCGCATCGAGGCCGCCGAGGACATCCTCCGCGACCTCGGCCTCCGCGAAGTCCGCGCCCGCCACCATGACAAACTCTGCCGCATCGAAGTCGCCGCCGATGACATGGAACACGCCTTCGTACACCGGGATGAAATCGCCAACCGCCTCAAAGCCCTCGGCTACCTCTGGGTCTCCCTCGACCTCAACCCCCTACGCTCCGGCAGCCTCAACGACGTGCTCGTTAGGCAATCCCCTCTCCCTTGACGGGAGAGGGCTAGGGTGAGGGTGAGGGTGAAATCCCTATCCTCTCTATTCCGTCCATCCTCTTCATCCCAGTAAAACGTACCCCATGAAAACCGCCTACATCCAGTCCGTCGGCGGCGCCAGCGGCGATATGCTCCTCGGCGCCCTCCTCGACGCCGGCCTCCCCATCGACGCCATCCACGACACAATCGCCGCCCTGAACATCCCGAACGTCAATGTCACCGCAGCCAACGAAACCCGCTGCGAGGTACGCGGAACCCGTGCCGTGGTGGACGTATCCAATGCCCCCCGCTACTCGCCCCAACAGATGCTCGACGCCGTGGCCAACGCAACCGCCCTGTCCGACCAAACTCGCACCCGCGCCACCGCCGCCCTCGATGCTCTATTTTCGGCAGAGGCCAGAGTCCACGGCAGCAACCCCAGCGACATCCACCTCCACGAACTCGGCACCGCCGACACCCTGGTGGACGTAGTAGGAGTAGTCCACGGCCTCGAGCAACTCGGCATAGATCGCATCTACGCATCCCCACTGGTCCTCGGCGAAGCCACCGGCCCGCGCCGGCCCAACGGCTACAGCAACCCGGCCCCGGCCACCTTGGAAATCATCGCCGCCGCCAACGCCCCCGTCGCGCCCGAACGCCCTTTCCACGCCAACGTCGGCGAACTCACCACCCCCACCGGCGCGGCCCTCATCACCACCCTGGCCGACGAATACCGCCAACCCGCCATGACTCTCCACCGCATCGGCGTGGGCGCCGGCGGCAAAAACCCCCCAGCCTTCCCCAACGTAGTCCGCCTCTGGCTCGGCCAAACCGTCCCGTCAACCACCAACGCACAACCCAACAGCCCTGTCATTGCGAGCGAAGCGCAGCAATCCCGACCCGACGAGCCTGTCATTGCGAGGAGCGCAGCGACGCGGCAATCCCGCGCCAGTGGCCATCCCTCCGCCGACGAATCCCACTCCCGTCATTCCCGCGAAAGCGCGAATCCAGAACCTCCCCAATCCGTCCATAGCGAGCCGGAACGGTCACCTCTATCCGCCCATGGCGAGCCTGTCGAACCACGAACGGGCGGCAACCCACAACCCGCCGCTCATCCTGAGCCTGTCGAAGGACAACCCTTCGCCCACTGGCAGGACAACGTCATCCTCCTCGAAACCAACATCGACAACGCCACCGGCGAACAGCTCGGCTACGCCATGGAACAGCTCTTCAACGCCGGCGCCCTCGACGTCTGGCACACCCCCATCCAGATGAAAAAGAACCGCCCCGCCATCCTGCTGTCAGCCCTGGGTCCCGCCGAACTCGAAACCCAGCTAGCCGAAGCCATCCTGCGCCACACCCCAACCCTGGGCGTCCGCGTCCGCCCCATCACCCGCTACGTAGCCCACCGCGACACCATAACCGTCCAAACCGAATACGGCCTCATCCGCATCAAGCGCAAATACCTCTCCGGCCAAATCGTCAGCCAATCCCCCGAACACGACGACATCGCCAAAGCCGCCCAAACCCACAACCAACCCTGGCAAACCGTCGCCGCCGCCGTGGACAACAACCCGCCTACGCCCTAAATCTCCCCGGACGCCCGCATCCGCTCCACCAGCATCCGCGCTGACCCAACGAACTCAATCGCTTGTCTCAAAGCGTAATCAGCGAACTCTGTCCGTGCATCGGCCGGCAGTGCTCGCAAATCCTCTACAAACCTCCGCGTCCAGTCCAGCCGGTAAAATCGCACGTCTATCTTGTTCAGCCCTAAATCGGCTATCGTGCCCTCAGCCTTGCGCCTGTCATTACCAGCCAGGTTGGGATGTGGAACAATCTCGCCCGTCAGTGTGTCATAGTCAAAGCACCGCTCCGGCCGCTCCCTTTCCTCGCCAGCGCCCGGGTCCACGTACCCCAAGGCCGGCCATTTATCCATCTTATTTTCACTATTGCATCGATAGCAACTGAATATCCAGTTCGTCCATCCGTAGGCCAGCTCCGGGAATTGGGACCGTGGCCTGAAATGGTCAACCGTCGCTGAGCGCCCGCCAACCTCAGACGCTGGTTGACACAACCGCTCGCAGTACCAGCACAGGCCGTCCGACCGCAGCCCCAACGCCGCTCGAAACTCCCGCCAGTAAGAATCCGTCGGCCGCCCGCCCCGTTGATGCCTGAAATACTCCACCCACCCCTGCGTAAACTGACGCGCATACCCGGCCACGCCGTCCGGCTCCGGTCCCCGGTCAATCCACCGCATCGACGTCTAATCACCGTCCTGCGATAGTTCCGACTGCCGCGAGCGCAAAAACTCCAGCATCATGTCCCCATAGCGTTCCCGCTGCGCCTCCAACGGCGTGCTGCTGGACAGAAAATCCTCGTTCACCTGCCTCCGCAACTCTTCGATCTCCGCCGCTTCCTCATCGCTGAGCGAATCCTTCCTGCGCAACTCCAGCAACCGCTCCCGGCGATTGATGGTCAACTGATCTGTCGGTTCGTCAACTCCCATGAACGTCCGCAGAATCTCATCGGTCGTCCACCCGATGATGTCCTGCTCATTCGTGGACGCCGTAACCACCCCATCCGCACTCCGCTTCAGCATATGCACCTGCCCCGCCTTCAACCCCGCCACCACAAACGGCGAGTGCGTAGTAGCAAAAATCTGCAACCCCGGAAAATGGTGCTTCAGCGCCGGAATCACCCGCCGCTGCCAGGTAGGATGCAAATGATTCTCAATCTCATCAATCAGCAAAATCGCCGGCTGTTCGTACCATTCAGCACGCGGAATTGCTTTCCTGGCGTTCATCAATTCGATAGCCAAATACCAAATCCACAGCAATGTCCCTTGCGTGCCAGAGCTTAGGTCGCCTGCGAATAGAGTTCCTAGAGTACGATCTATCGTGGCGATCCCCATGTCGTCATGAACATTGGTGATTGACAATCCGTCATCCCCTATCGGCTGGTGCTCAATGAAATCCCTTGGCACCACTTCTTTCGCTAAAACGTCCGAGCAAATCGTCTGCACACATCGGTAAGCTCTTTCTTTCGCTGACTGAACCCGCTCCATGTACCTTGGTGACCTTCTTCCAGAGCGCACTAAATCGGTGGCCGTTTTCTGGTATCGATGAACGCCACCGCCGTCGAATAGAAAGGGCGATGATGATTCACGCATTAGCTCCAATGGGTCTGGATCAATCTCTTCATATTCCTCGTCCACAAATACAGGGGCCCGTGATTGCAGTTTTTTCATACCGCCATCGTCAAAAGTGAGCGGCAGGCTAAGACGAATAGCGGGAAAATAAATCCACGGAATCAGATCTGAATGTTCCTTTTTGTCGGTGGACTGACTCGCGCTATCCTGCCCACTGCGAGAGCTATGACGCTTAGCAGCCTTGATCCAGTCCTCGCTCAATCGGAACTCGAAACTATCTTCAAACTCAATCCGGTATTGCAATGCCCGCAAAATCGTGGACTTTCCGGTCGCGTTTGGGCCGATGAACACGTTTACACGTTCATCAAAATCGAGCGCCACTTCATCGGTGAACACAAAGAGATCGGCAATCGTCAACCCCGTAATATGCATTGCCATCACCCCCTAATCCATCCATTCCAACCAAAAATCCCCGTCCATCCTGTATATCCTGTCCATCGATGTAAAGATAAACTCCTGCTCAGTACGACTCCCACAACCTCCCCCACTCCGTCCGCAGCGCCTTCCGCACCCGACCCTTCCCAATCGTATTCAGCCAGTACCCGTTGTGGTACAGATTGCTCGCCGCGTATGCCCACCCCGCCAGCGGCGACCTCAGCAGCGCGTTCTCCAAGGGCTTCAGCGGCCCCCAATAGATCATCTTCTGCCCCCGGCTCGCAAACGTATTCTCATTGTCGGCAAACCCCCAGTTCACCCGGCTGATGTCCGGTTCGTCGCCCACCACCTCGATGTCCCGCATATCGCCCACGCCCAGCCCGCGCTCGTGCGCCAGCCGTATGAACCGCAGCGAAAGCGGATCAAACCCCATCATCGACGCCACCACGGCGTCCACCGCCACCTGGTCCGCCCCCGCCACAATACGGTTCTTGATGTGCCACCGCATCGCCCGGGGACCCGGCCCGTCGCCGGCAAACGTCCCGTCCGTAACCGCAAAGATGCCCGGGTGAATCTCCTGTTGAATCGCCAGCAGGTCAACCAGAGTCTCGTGAATCACCGAATGCGTCCAGTGCCGCTTGCGGTGCAGCAACCCGCCAAAGGCGTTCTTCATCGCCCCGGTCATCGTCGTGAACACGTGCGTCTTCATCGTCGGCAGATGCACGATGTTCTTCCCCTCAAACAGCGCCGGTATGTCGATGCCTTCGGGATAAATGTCGTGCAAGACCATCATCTCCGCCTTTGGCTCGTACCGCACCCACGGCTCCGGCGGCGTGTCCAGGTGCACCGTCCGCAGCCCGTACTTGTCCTGCACCGGCTTGTGCTTGTTGTTCGCCTCCCCCTCAAAGGAATCGACCACCACCGTCCCGTTGTGCGCCGCGATCAATCCGTCGTTGCGATGCCCCATGTTCTGCAACCCGCGAATCACCCCCTCCAGCTGCCACGGCGTCGTCGAGCACCCGGGATACCAGTGCTGCCACGAAATGTTGATCTTCAAAAGCGTCTCAACATCTGTGGACAGCCCTCCGTTCGCCAGATCGCCGTCCGCCCCCGCCAAACGCATCGCTCGCTCCACGTCCGCCAACACCGTCTCCGGCGTAGTAGCCACCACCGCCACCACCGGCGACCCAACCCGCCGCGGGCTATCACCTTGCTCCGCCGTCCCCAACCGCTCAACAGTAGTCATCAAAATTCACCTGTAGGTCTGGCCATCGCTGCCTCACTGTCATTGCGAGGAGCGCAGCGACGTGGCAATCTCGATAAATTATCGCCCCAATCCCTGAAATCAGAATATCATCCCGTCCATCCTGTGCATCGATGTAAAATTAACGCCCTTCCTTCGCCCGGAAGTGCGGTATCACGTACTCCCCGAACAGCCGGATCGAGTTCATCACCTCCTCATGCGTCGCATACCCCGCCTGGAAGATCGGCATGATCTCGTCCACCCCCATCGACTCAAACTCCTCAATCACCCGGATGCAAGCGTCCGGATCCCCCACGCAGTACCCGCCCCCAGCCAGCAGTTCCTCCGGCGTCGGCGGCGCCTGCTGCTGAGGATCCTCCGACGGCTTCACTGGCCCACCGCCGCGCGCGCCGCCCTGCACGTAAAACTGGTACTCCTCCGGCACCGCGTCCGCATCCACGCCCGCCCACTCCAGTACGAACCGCTGCCGGCTCTGTTCCAGGTACCACGCCGCAACCTCCGCGCCCTTCTGTCGCGCCTTGGCGTCGTCCTCGTCGCAGAACCCGATGGTCGATGCCACAACCTGCCGGTTCGTAAATCGACCCACCGGATTGGCGTTCTCGATGGCTTCGTAGTAGGCGTTCACCAACCCTCGCGTCTTGTCCGTCCCGCCCAGCGTGTTCACCAGGCACCCGACGCCCAGCTGACCCGCCAGCCGGAACGTATCCTCCTGCGTGCAGGCCATCCACAGCGGCGGATGTGGCTTCTGTAGCGGACGCGGTATCACCTCGCGCGGCGGAATCGTCCAGTTCTCTCCGTCGTGGCTGAACACCTCGTCGCACCACATCCGGGGCAGACACTCCAGCGTTTCCACCATCATGCTCTGCGTCGTCGCCACGTCCGTCCCGAACGGAGTCAGCTGATACGGCCCCTTGGTCCGCCCGACGCCAACGTCCACCCGCCCGTCGCTAAGTATGTCCAGCGTGGACGCCCGCGCCGCCACGTGCAGCGGGTGATGCACCGGCGCCAAAACCACGCCAAACCCCAGCCGCATCTTCTTCGTGTGTTGCGCCATCACCGCCAGCGTCACCTCCGGCGCCGAAGAGTGCGCAAACTCCGTCAGGAAGTGATGCTCCACCAGCCAAACCCGCTCGAACCCCATCTCCTCCGCGTACTGCACCTGCCGCACCGCGTCCCAAAGCGTGTCGTACTCCGCCGTGTCCGTCCACGGCCGAGGCATCTGCAATTCATAAAACATCCCAAACTTCATAACCAAACTCCGTTAATCAATCATCGTGCGGCAGCGTGCAGTGTCGCAGATACTGTCATTGCGAGCGCAGCGTGGCAATCTCGTCCCGACACAGCAATCCAACGCACAATCTACCGTCATTCCTCACGTCTCCGCTCATCCTGAGCCTGTCGAAGGACCGTCATTCCCGCCTTACCTCTCGTCATTCCCGCGAAAGCGGGAATCCAGAAGCCCGGTTCCAAATCATCCTGTAAATCCTGTGCATCGATGTAAAACAAAATTCTACATCGCCGTCCATCCCCCATCCACCACCAGCATCTGCCCCGTCGTCGCCCCCGCCGATTCGCTCGCCAGGTAAATCGCCGCCCCCACCAACTCCTCCGGATCCATCCGCCGACCCAACGGCATCTTAACCAAAAGCTCCGCCTCTCGACTTAAACTCCCTCTCCCCTCGTGGGAGAGGGTTGGGGTGAGGGCCGCCTCCAGTTCCTCCGCCTCCACCACCCCCGGCGTCAGCGTCGGCCCCGGCCCGATGGCGTTCACCGTGATCCCATGCTGCGCCCACTCCAGGGCCAGCACCCGCGTCAAATTCAAGAGTCCGCCCTTGCTCGCACAGTACGCCGCCCGGTTCGTCGCGCCCACCAGCGCCATCTGCGATGCGATGTTGATGATGCGCCCGTATCCCTGCGGAATCATCAGCCGCGCCGCCGCTTGAGCGCAGAAGAACGCCCCCTTCAGGTTGGTGTCCATCACCGCGTCCCAGTCCTCCTCCGTAACCTCCAGCGCCGGCGCCCTCCGTCGGATGCCCGCGTTGTTCACCAGTATGTCCAGCCCGCCCAGGTCGTCCGTCAACTGCCGTATCGTCGGCCGTATCTCGGACACGTCCTGCACGTCCAGGTCCACCGCCAGCCCAACCTGCCCCTCATTCCGAATCTTCCACACCGTATCCGACAAACCCTCCCACGACTCATCCGACGCCAAATCGCACACCGCCACGTCCGCCCCTGCCTGTGCCAAACCCACCGCCAGCGTCGCCCCAATCCCCCGCGCCGCCCCCGTAACCAGCGCCTTCCGCCCTGTCAAATCCAGTCCCGCAAATGCCATCGCTCGCCTTCCTCCATAATCAGCCCGGTATTCAACGCCCGACAGTATAACCATTCCGCTCGTCCCCATAACCATTCCGCTCATCCTGAGCCTGTCGAAGGATGCTCATTCCCGCGAATCCTGATTCAAACAATCCCAAACCAAAATCCCCCGCATCCCGTTCATCCCGTTTATCCATGTAAATATCTCCCGGCAATGATGACACTCCACCCCTTGCTCCAATACGCACCCACGTTCTATCCTACATACGTCAGGTTCCCCAACCGGTACTCGAGAACCGCGCGGGGTCGCCGCATCGCTAGCAGCGGCGTCTCACCAAACTACTCAATCTAGCGAGGTGTCAATTAGGTTCGGGTCGCTCAACGGCCTGTCGGTACCAAACAGCAGAATCGGTTCCCCTGGGGCCTAGGATCGTCTTATTCAGCGATTATGCTCCCGGAACCCGGCGGGTGTCACCACCGCACCGTGCCGCATAGCTACGGCTCATCGAGTCGGAGAACTGCGGGCACACGGAACCTTAGGACTCCAACTCTCTGCGCAAGCAAAAACAGTGTTGGCCGTGCTCCGACACGCAACCCGAACCACCAACCTGACGCCAAAATCCGAAAGTCAAAACCACCAGTCAATAGGAGGAACTCACCGCTCACCATCTGACATCGCAGGGGCGGGCCTTGTACCCGCCCTCCGCGCCACCGGATGCGGCGTAGGAGCGAATCATCATTCGCCCTCGCCACCCCAACCAGGAGTCGCCATCTGATATGGGAACCCTTTCCCACCACCGGGCCAAAGCCACGGAGTTCCTCCAACGGGCCGACCAGGCTATTGATGTACATGACCCGCCGGAGGCCGCCGCGGCATTGCGCCACGCTGCCACCAACATTGTCACGGCCCTCGCCGTCCATCAGGGCTGCAAGCACAACACCCGTCGCCAGCTGGAGTTCGTCCTCCACGTCAACATCGCCGACGAAACCCTCAGCCGCTCTCACCTCAAAACCTTCCGCGAAGTCCATACCCTCTCTCAAACCCTGTCATTGCGAGGCGCAACGCGCCGTGGCAATCCCGTCGCCCCCTCACCCGCTCATCCTGAGCCTGTCGAAGGACGAGCGGACAAATCCAACCATCCCGTGCATCCTGTATATTCATCTAAAACCCAACTCCGTCGCCTCCGCCGTCGCGTGGCGTCCTTCATCAACGACGCTGGACGCCTCATCGCCGGCGATCCTAAACCCGTCCACCATCACAAGCGCTGGCAGCGCGACCCCAACCTGCCTGTCGTGCCCGACTTCACCAGCATCCAGGACATCCTGTGCCTGCCCAACTTCCAGGACATCCGCCAACGCTTCGGCCTGCACCACATCGCCTTGTCTGCCATGCCTGACCCCCACGGCTGGTACGCTCGCGGCGACACTCCGCGCCGCTGCCAGTGCCACGCCGAACTGTGGAACCGGCCGGAGAACCCCAACCGCATCACCCTGGCGCCCCCGTGGCGGCATGCCCTCGAAAAAACCTTCCGCCCCAAACTCCCCAACCCCCTCTACCTCGCCTGCTGACCCGTCCTATTGCTCCCTCTCCCTCGATGGGAGAGGGCCGGGGTGAGGGTGAACCCCTCGTCTCAATCCCGCAAATTCGGCAATCCGGCCAATCCTGATTCTGACAATCCCCAATCTGTGGCATAATACGCCCACCGTTTTCGTTGC
Organism: Dehalococcoidia bacterium; assembly: GCA_965207025.1. Lineage (GTDB taxonomy): Bacteria > Chloroflexota > Dehalococcoidia > Lucifugimonadales > UBA3495 > Bin87. Next base: position 2,332,336 of record OZ242258.1, read on the forward strand.
CGCTCGACACCTTTGAGGGAGAAAGGAGCATTGTATGGTTACTTCTGTGCAGGAAACACCCGCCGCCACACCGCAATCCGGCGGGAATATCGACGAGTTCGAGGTCATCGTCATCGGCGCCGGCGTTACGGGACTCTATTCCCTCTACCGCCTGCGCAATCTGGGCTTCACCGCCATGTCCTTCGAGGAAGGCGACGGCGTTGGCGGCACCTGGTACTGGAATCGCTACCCCGGCGCCCGCTTCGACTCCGAAAGCTACACCTACGGCTATTCCTTTTCCGAAGAACTCCTCCAGGAATGGGAGTGGAAGGAACACTACTCCGCCCAGCCCGAAAACGAGCGCTACCTCAACTACGTCGCCGACAAGTTCGACCTGCGCAAGCACATCCGCTTCAACTCCCGCGTCGCCTCCCTAGTGTACGACGAGGCCGCCAACCGCTGGGTCGCCACCACAGATGACGGCTACCAGGCCCGCGCCCAGTTCGTCATGACTGCCATCGGCATCCTCTCCGCCCGCTACGTCCCCGACTTCGAGGGAATCGAGAGCTACGAAGGCGTCTCGACCCACACCAATCGCTGGCCCAAGGAAGGCATCGACATGGTCGGCAAAAAGGTCGGCGTCATCGGCACCGGCGCCACCGCCGTCCAGATCATCCCTGAAATCGCCAAAGAGGTCGGACACCTAACCGTCTTCCAGCGCACCGCCAACTACTGCGTGCCCCTGCGCAACTCCCTCATCGACGACGAAACCCAGGAGTACATCAAGTCCCACTACCCTGAAATCTTCGAGCAGTGCATGGCAACCCCCGGCTCCTTCATGCACATGTTCGATACCCGTTCTGCCCTCGCCGTCTCTGAAGAGGAGAAACTGGAACAGTACGAGCGTCTCTGGGCCGAGCCCGGCTTTAAGAAGTGGCTCTCCAACTTCTACGACGTCATGATGCCCGGCGACGCCAATGAGGACTACGCCGAATTCGTCCGCAACAAAATCCGCGAGCGCGTCCACGACCCCGAGGTTGCCGAGATGCTGGTCCCCAAGAACCACATGTTCGGCTCCAAGCGACTTCCCTGCGAGTCCGGTTACTACGAGGTCTTCAACCAGGACAACGTCCGCCTCGTCGATGTGCGCCAGGACCCCATCGCTCGCATCACCCCTCGCGGCCTACAACTGGAAGGGGGCGAGGACTTCGATTTCGACGTCCTCATCTTCGCCACCGGTTACGACGCCGTCACCGGGCCCCTCAACCTGATTCACATTCAGGGCATCGGCGGCGAGGTACTCAAGGAAAAATTTGCCAACGGCCCCCGCACTTACATGGGAATGTCCAGCTACAACTTCCCCAACCTTTTCACCATCAACGCCGCCTCCGTGGGCAACTTCCCCCGCTCCGCCGAGCCGCTCGTAGAGTGGGTCACCGACGCCATCGCCCATGTCCGCGACAGCGGCAATCAGCGCATCATGGCAACCCCGGACGCCGAAGATGCCTGGGTGCAACACATGAGGGAGGGCGGCGAGAATATCCTGCGAACCCAGGCCGATTCCTGGTTCGTCGGCGCCAACATCCCCGGCAAGGCCCGCGTACTCCTGACGGCCCCTGACACCGCCCCGGCCATGCGCGCCAAACGCGCCGAGGTGGAGGCTAACGGCTACGAAGGCTTCACCCTCGACTAACCAGGCGAAAGGTTAAACTCCCTCTCCCCTCGCGGGAGAGGGCTGGGGTGAGGGGGGCGAAAACCCGGCCACGTAGGGGCGAATAATCATTCGCCCCTATTAGGTTCCGCTGACATTTTGCGTTTTATTCGTCATCCCGGCTTCTATCCGTCATTCCGCCTTAATTCGTCATTCCGGCGAAAGCCGGAATCCAGAGATTGCGACAATCAGAAACGGGAAGGATTGCTTACGAATTCAACTCCTGTATCCACACTCTCACGGGAATGACGGTGAATCGTCAACACCGCCTACCCATCTCAACCAAAAATCCCGTTCATCCATGTATAGCCGACCCCCCCGGCCGCCGCGCCAGCAGATAACAAACTCCCGACCCCAACTGCATCACCGCCGCCGCCGCCAGCGCGATCCCATACTCCCCGGTCTGGTCGAAAACCCAACCGGCCGCCACCGGCGCAACCAGCGATCCCACCCCAAAACTCACCGTCATGATCCCCACCAGCGACCCGAAACTGCGCCGCCCGAAATACTCGCCCACCGCCAGCCAACCCAATGTTGCAATCCCCTCGGTCGCCGCCACGGACAGCACGAACATGGCCGCCGCCGGGTAGCCCGACAGTACCATGAACAAGCTGACTGATACCGCGCCCACCGTCATCCCTCCGAACAGCAGCCACCGCGAAGGGATCACCATTGCGCCCAACCCCATGGCCAATCTCAGCGGAATAATCACCAGGAACGTCGCCGACAGGAAAAACGCCGCCTGTTCTTCCGGGATCCCCTTCCACACCAGCATCGGAATCTGGTTGATTACCAGCGCGTCCGCCGCCGCGATTCGCAGCGTCACCGCCGCCGTCATCAGCCAGAACGCCGGCGTTCCCACCGCCCGACGCAGCGTGAAATCCGATTCCGAATAGACGGGTTCAATCCGTTGGCCTCTGCCTCGTCCCGCCCCGTCCGTCGCTGGCCGTTCCCCATCCGGTAGCAGCCCGATGTCCTCCGGCCGGCTGCGTATCACCACCGTAGCCAGCGCCGTCAGCAACGCCACAAACCCGCCCGTCCACAGGATCACCGTGCGCCACCCAAACTGACCTTCGCAGTAGGCCAGCAGCGGCACCATGATTGCCGCGCCCCCGGCAAACGTCGTGTTTAGCAGAGTCATCGTCAACGCCTTCCGCCGCACGAACCACTGGTTCACGATGGTCATCAGGTTCGGCGCCACGCCGATGCCTCGCCCCAAAGCCGACACTCCCGAGTACAGCAGCACCAGTTGCCAGTAGGAACCGACTCCGGCAACCGCCGCGAACCCTAGGCAGCACAGCAACCCTCCGGCCAGCACCAGCATCCGGCCGCCGTACCGGTCCGCCAGCCAGCCCGCCCCCAGCGACGCCACGTTGCCCACCGCCCACGCCGCCCCCACCACAAACGCAAACTGCGCGGAGCTGATCTCCAGCTCCCCCTTGATGGGAGTTGCAAACACCAGGAACCCCGGAATCAACGCGCCAAACCCCAGGAACCCCAACCCGCCGGCGGCCATGAGCACCCACCAGCCATAGTAGGTGCTCCGCTTCGCGCGGGTCGTGTCGGTCGTCGGCAGTTCGGTCATCCGCCCATCTATCCTCTACTACACATCCGGGTTTCCGTCCGCTGCCGGCCTTCGCACCAGGACGAACGCGGATGCCGATATGGCCTGCATGACGCCGACCACCAGCAGCACGGGCACAAAACTCCCCGTCCGGTCAAACACCGAACCCGCCGCTGCCGGCACTATCAACCCGCTGACCCCATAAAATACCGTCATCAGCCCGACCAGCGTCCCGAAACTGCGACGCCCGAAATACTCGCCCACCGTGATCCACGCCAGCGAGCTTACTCCCTGCCCGGTTGCCGACGACAGGATGAGGAACCAGGCCACCGCGTCGCCCCGGAGCAGCAGGGCCGCGACGGTGCATAGGGCCACCGTCGCCATCGCGCCGCTCAGCATCCAGCGCGGCGACACCCACGTCGCCGCTAATCCCATTCCGAACCGGGCGGGTATGGTTGCAAAATACGTGATGGACAGGTAAGCGGCGGTGCGCTCCTCCGCAACTCCCCTCCATATCAGCAGTGGTATCTGGTTTATCACCAGCACGTCCGACGGCACCGTCCGCAGGATCGCCCCCATCGCCAACGCGCAGAACGACAGCGTGCCCAGCGCCTCCTTCACCGAGTAGTTTCGCCTCTGCATTGTCCCGGACGGCTGGCGTTCACTGGCGCCGGCTCGCCGTCGTGGGCCGCCGGTCTCCGAACCGTAAGGCAGGAGTCCTAAGTCCTCCGGCCGGCTCCGTATTACCGCCGCTGCCGGCAGCGTAATGGCAAACACCAGGCCACCGGCTGCAAACGCCGCCACGCGCCACCCGATAAGCTCCCCGGCCAGGCTCAGTGCCGGCAGGATCGCCGCCGCGCCGGCGGTCACGGCGGTGTTGATGGTTGCTAACGCCAATGCCTTGCGTTCGTCGAACCACTGGTTCACCACCGTCATCAGCGTCGGGAAAATGCCCAATCCCCGGCCAACCGACGCCGTTACCGAGTATGCCAGCACGATAGCCCAGAAGGAGTTGGCAAGCCCCAGTGCCGCGAACCCCACGCCGCACAGAATGCCCCCGATCAACACCAGGCGACGCGCTCCGTACCGGTCGGCCAGCCATCCCGCCGCCAGCGAGGTGATGTCGCCAACCCCCCAGGCCGCGCCCACGATGAACGCCGATTGACCGGAACTCAACCCAAGCTCGGCACGCACCGGCACCGAAAACGCCAGATAGCCCGGTATCACCACTCCAAACGCGCAGAATCCAAGGGCTGCCGCCGCGGCCAGCACCCACCATCCATAGAACAATCCGCCCCGGCCATGGGACGCCGGGGCGGAAACAATCTCGTCGTCAGACCGAATCTGACTCATGGTATCGGTTTCGTAGAGGTTCTAATTCTCGTCATTCCCGCTAACCACCGTCATTCCCGCTAACCACCGTCATTCCCGCTAACCACTGTCACTCCGGATACCCACCGTCATTCCGGCTTTCGCCGGAATCCAGTGCGTAACTTCATGGATAGCGTAGTCACTCCGCCAGCGGAATCACCAGGTACACCCTCTCCTCGCCGCCAACCACCCGCGTCGTGTGTCCTTGCCCGGTCATGTCCTCAGCTAGCAGCACGTCTCCCGGGCCAACCCGGTGAGTGGTGCCGTCGCTCAACCCAATTTCCGCCTGCCCCGCCAGCGTCACCGTATATTGACGCCGCGGCGCGCAGTGGAAGTCCAGAAAGTAGTCCGGCGGAGAAATGCGAATCGTCATTCCCGTGGTTGGCTGCAAAGGCGTCCCTCGGCCGTAGGCCCCCTCGGTATCCAGAAAATCCTCAAAGGGCGGTTCGTAGGGTTCCAGGCGGGATTGTCCGTCGTCTCCGGTATAGACGCGCACGAATTGCGGCATGGCTGATCTCCTTGTCAGGTTGATCTCTTTTCAGATAGATACTACGATTTACTCACGTTCAATTGGCTGCACGGTCACTCGCTGGTGGATTCCTCGCCCGCCGGACGCCGATTAACCCAGGATCGCCCTTCGGATCCGCCCGGTCTGCCCGGAAACCTCAGCTGGTCTGCTATCCGACTGCCGACCGCCACCAGAATCATGCCGGCCACCGCTCCCAGCGGAAACGCCAACAACCCCCCGGCCACGCACAGCACCACCAAGATGTGCGGTTCCACGATGGCCCGGTCCGTAAGCTCGGCGATGCGGGCAAACCGCGAATAGATGGCCCACGCCACGTATCCCCCGGCGGCGCTCCCAAACAGCGCCGCCCCCGCTATGTAGAACAACTTGGTAGGAGTGAACATGGGGGGATTATATTACATTTCAGTCCAGGGATGCCTGTGATTCCGCCATCCGATGGCCGAACACGATTTACAGAACTCGCCACTCCATGTCACGGTTTTTATTCACCTGCGGGCATCAACTACGATTTTCGCACGACTCTTGACAAGAAGGCGTCACGGCGGTTTTAATCGCACGCCATTCTGCGATGAGTCCGTGGCGCTGACGTAGCGGCGCTTGTTGGCTCAGGAAACTACTAGGAGAGTCCGCACATGACATTGAATCGGTTATTCAACGCCCGGCTGTTGTTGGCCTTTGGCTTGGCTGCCGGGCTGATCGCGGCAGTTGCCTGCGGCGGTGCATCGGAACCGGCCGCGCCGGCTGCGCCTGCCAGCTCCGGGGACAGCGGATCCAGTGCTGCCCCCACCGCCATGCCCGCGGCTACCGAAGCCATGATGGCCGAATCCACCGGCGGCCACGTGAACCTGCTCGTCACCAACATCGGCAACGGCAAGTTCGACCCCTTCCTCACTGAAGGTGAAGACCTCAAGTTCCAGCGCATCTTCCAGGTGTCCATGGTTGGCGGCGGTGGCGGCAGTGAGCTGACCCCGGCAGTCGCCAAAGAATGGTCCGTCAGCGATGACGGCCTCACCTGGACCTTTACCGTCAACGACGGTGTGATTAAGGCCCATGACGGCAGCGTCATCACCCGCGATGATGTCTTCTTCAACCTCGACAGCCGTATGGGTGAAGAGGCCGCCAGTCTTTTGGCCGCCGCCTACTACGAACCCCGCGACGTTGCCTTTGCCGAGCGGGTTGACCAGGTTCTCAAAGGGCCGGCCGACGACCAGGTTCAGGTCGTTTTCAACACCGTCCGCTTGGACTTCGCCTTCAACTGGTCAGAAAACGCCCAGGGCGCGGACGCCATGATCGTCCCCGAAGCGGCGATGCGGGCCCGCGCCGGCGCAACCGGCTTCGAGGGCTATGAGGACGACCCCATAGGTATCGGCTCCATGATGGTCAATATGGACGAAACCATCCACGAGCAGCGCTATTCCTTCGAGAAGTTCCATGACTTCTTCTGGACTACCGCCAACGGCTACTCCGAAGACCGTAGCGTAACCTTCGACACGCTGACCATGGAACTCGTCCCTGAGCCGGCGGCTCGCCTGGCTGCCTTGCGCAGCGGCGACGCCCAGCTCATTGAAGCCAACATCAACATGATTGGCGACATTCAGGGCATCGACGGCGCCGGCATCGCCTGGCAGAAGGAGTCCTCCTACAACTGGGTGGTGTACGTGGACTGCTGGGAGGAGTCCCTCTGGTGCTTCCCGGTTGAGGCCCGCCAGGCCGCCGAGTACGCCATCAACAAGGATGCCATCGCCAACGGTCTCTACACCCCTGAATCGGTGAACATGGACAGTTGGTCCCACGTCACTCCCAACTCCCTGGGCTGGGGCGAGAACCTCCGCCCGCGTCCCTACGACGTGGCCAAGGCCAAAGAGTTGCTGATGTCCATCGGCTACGGCGGCGCGGACGGCAGCGACGGTACCGATGCCAACGGCGAACAGATTTCCTTCAAGGTGTACACTTGGGAAGCTGGCGACTTGCCCCTGCTGCCCGACCTGGCCCAACTGTACCAGGACTTCTGGGGTGAACTCGGCTGGGAAGTGGAAGTTGTAGTCGGTGACGCCGCCGCGACCCGGCAACAGTGGAACAACCGCGAGTTCCCGGGCGACGTTCTGGTGCGCACCAACGAGGGACGCTACGACGGCACCTCCATCACCCAGGGTGGCTACCTTAATGAAGCCATCGCCTGGCGCGCCGTGGACAACTGGGAGAACGAGCCTTGGGCCAGCACCACCACTCCTGTAGTGCAGCAGGGTCTCTCCGACCTGAACGCTGCCACCCGAGCGGCATCGTACAACGAAATGTACGACTACCTGCAAGAGCAGGCATACTGGGGCGACGGCTTCAACACCAACGTGCCCTGGGGCCTCGGCTCCGACGTGGCCTCCTACGAGCCATGGAGCCTGGTGCCCTACGTTACCGCCATCTGGACGCTGAAGCTTAAGTAGGCCCGGCCTCCCCAGGTAACGACCGCAAATTTCAGGGGCGGGTGACCTACCCGCCCCTACCGCTACGCAGTTTCCCGTTGATTTAACGCTATACTAACTGTCAGTTAGTCTCCCTCTATCGGGTTTCCTCAAATGACCGTTTACATCGTCCGTCGCTTGCTAGAAGGTTTCGTCACCCTGGTAGCGCTGAGCTTCGTAGTATTCGGCAGCGTCCACCTGACTGGCGATCCGGCGCGCTTCCTGCTCCCCATCTCCAACGACCACGACGAGGCGGTGTACGAAGCCCAGAAGAAGGCCTACGGCTTGGATAAACCCTTTATCATCCAGTACGCCAACTTTCTTTACAAGGCTGTGCAGCTCGATTTCGGCAACTCTTTCACCGCCCGCCGACCGGTGCGGGATATTCTCCTGGAACGTATCCCGGCAACCGTTCACCTGGCCTTGTGCGGAATGGTGCTTGCCATCGTCATCGGTGTCCCCCTCGGCATCTTATCGGCCGTCAAACGCGACACCTTTCTGGATAGAATCTGCAAGACTTTTGCCATCTTTGGCATGGCCGCGCCCCAGTTCTGGGTAGCCATCATGCTGATCATCATTCTCGCCGGCTACCTCGATTTGCTGCCGGCCTTTGGTCGCGGCGATACGACCGGATGGTTCCCCACCTGGTCGCGGATACCCAATATGATTCACCACCTCATCCTGCCGGCTTTCGTGCTATCCCTCGCTATCATCGCCGCCATAATGCGCTTGGCTCGCTCCGCCATGCTGGAAGTCCTGGACAGCGATTACGTGAAGTTCGCCCAGGTTAAGGGTATGAGCGACCGCGTGGTCATCTGGAAGCACGCCGCCCGCAACGCTCTTATCCCGGTTATCACTTTCGGTGGCATCAGCCTCGCCGGCCTGCTCAACGGCTCGGTGGTGGTCGAAGTGGTGTTCGCCTGGCCCGGGGTGGGCCTTATGCTCTTGGAGGGTGTGCTCTCCAACAACTTCCCCCAAGTCGAAGGGGCAATCATGGTATCCGGCGCGGCCTATATCCTCACCGCGCTCATTGTTGACATCCTGTATGGCTACGCGGACCCCCGCGTAAGGCCCAACTAAAGAGGAGGGCGGAATGGCATCCGACAACGCCATTCTGGTTGCTGACGACCGGACGCCGGCCAGCCTGCGCCGACGAATCCAGGAGGCGCGGCTTCCGTGGATTCCCCTGGCGATTCTGGTCGTTATCCTCTTTTGCGCTATCTTCGCCAACCTGGTCTCGCCCCACGACCCTACGGAAAAGGACGTATTCAATAAGCTTCAGCCCCCCTTCCAGAGCGCCGATCACATCCTCGGCACCGACCGGTTGGGCAAAGATATGCTGAGCCGACTCATTTACGGCGCTCGCACCATGCTCCAGGTAACCGCGCCCTCCATGGTGGTGGCTATCCTGGCCGGAACTGTGGTGGGTCTCGTGTCTGGCTATTCGGGTCGATGGGTCGATTCAATACTCATGCGCATCACTGATGCCGTATTGGGATTCCCGTCCATCCTGGTGGCCCTGCTCATAGTCACTTACTTGGGCACCGGCGTGTGGAATGTGATGATTGCCATTGCCGCCACGCAATGGGCCCGGTTCGCCCGCATGATTCGCGGTGAGGTGCTGGCCATCCGCGACCGCGATTTCGTAGTGCTGGCCCAAATCTACGGAGTCTCCTCCGGAATGATTGTCTGGCGGCACCTGTTCCCCAACGTCATCAATACTCTGATGGTGCTCACCAGCGTCAGCGTTGGCCAGGTAATTCTGCTGGAAGCGTCTCTCAGTTTCCTCGGCCTCGGCCTCCGACCGGGAGACCCAGCGTGGGGCATCCTGGTGGCTGAGGGACGCGAGTTCCTCACCCAGGCTTGGTGGATCGCCCTCTTCCCCGGCATCCTTATTACCGTAGTAGTGATGGCTTTCAACTTCTTCGGTGACTGGCTGCGGGACTATCTGGACCCACGGTTGCGGCGCGCCGGATGACGCGGACACAATACCTAATTCCCAGTGAGGGTGACGAATCACGTCGCCCTCGAATCATTTTAGGAAGGTGCGAAAACACGATACCGGCGGGATATCCTGACGGCGACGGATTCGGAACGCTGGAAATCCACACGTGGAAGGCTGGCGACGTGCCGTTCCTGCCGGAGCAGGCCCAGCTCATCGCGGATATGTGGGAGAAGAACCTGGGTATCGACGTTGATGTGATCGTGGGCGAGGCTGCTACCGTTCGAGAGCGGTGGTTCGGCCGGCAGCTGGACGGCAAAGTGATCGTGCGCGCCAACGAAACCCGGTGGGACGGAGGCAGCATCACCAACGCCATCTATGGAGACCCTGAAGGCAGCGCGCACCTGGGTGGTCGCCGCGATGACCTTATAGCGGTGGCCAAGGAAGCCCTGGCCGTGGTGGATCCCGCGCTGCGCCAGGAGGCGTTCAACAAGGCTTACAAGATACTGCGGGAAGAGCATTATGAGTTCGGCACCGGCTACGTGAACCTGCCGTGGGGAGTCGGCCCACGCATCGCCGAATGGGAGCCGTGGCCCGTAGTGGCGTATCAAACTGCGATCTGGACGATGAAGCTGAATTAGGCTCGGCGTCAACAGTCCATGTGGCAATTCATTGGAATACGAATCGTCCAGGGCATCTTCACGCTGCTCGTAATCAGCCTGTTGGTGTTCCTGGCGACTCGTTTGACCGGCGATCCCGCGCTGGTATTGCTTCCGCCTGAAGCGTCGAGCAAAACGGACTACGAGCGGGTGCGCAAACAGCTCGGGTTGGATAAATCCCTGCCTGAGCAGTACTTCATATTTCTGAAAGGGGCCGTGCAAGGAGACTTCGGTCTGTCGATCCGTGACCGTCGCCCCACCAGAGATCTACTGCTCGAACGGCTGCCGGCCACACTACAACTGGCGCTATGCGGCATGGCGCTGGCGGTAATAATCGGCGTCCCGTTGGGCATCCTGTCGGCAGTGAGGCGGGACTCGATTTTTGACAAGGCTGGGAAGTTATTCGCTGTGTTGGGCATGGCGGCTCCTCAATTCTGGGTGGCCATCATGCTGATCCTGCTGTTCGGCGCCATCCTGAAGGTGTTGCCCACCTACGGCAGGGAAGGGCCGGAGAACTTTATTCTTCCCTCCTTTGTGCTGGCGTGGTCGATCATGGCGGGGATCATGCGGCTGGGTCGATCCAGTATGCTGGAAGTGTTGGATAGCGATTACGTGCGGTTTGCGCGGATCAAGGGGCTGAAGGATGGGATGGTGGTATGGAAGCACGCGTTGCGAAATGCCCTGATCCCGATACTGACGTTCAGCGGGATCAGCCTGGCCGGGTTGCTTAACGGAGCTATCGTGGTGGAGCAGGTATTCGCCTGGCCCGGACTGGGTCGCCTGATGCTGGACGGCGTACTGCAACGCAATTTCCCCGTAGTGCAGGCGGCAGTGATGGCGTCGGCGTTCTTTTACATACTGACCGCGCTGATAGTGGATATCCTCTACGTGTACGCGGATCCCAGGATCCGACACTGACGCACAACGGGAGCGTAGTGAATGGCAACGCCCGAATTGGTGTTGGAAACCGCTCAACCGCAGTTGAGTTTGCGTCAGAAACTGGCGGAGATCCGGTTGCCGTGGATCCCGATCGCGGTGCTGCTGGTGCTGGTGGTGTGCGCGGCGTTCGCACACTGGCTGGCGCCGCACGATCCGACCAGCCTGAGCCCGCTCGATGGCAAACTTGCTCCGTTTGAATCCAGCGAGCACCCGTTGGGTACCGACGTGCTGGGGCGGGATATGCTGAGTCGGCTCATCTATGGGGCGCGGACCACGGTACAGATCAGCGTGATTGCGCTGGCGCTGGGCGCCGTCATCGGGACGGTGATCGGCTTGGTGTCTGGATACTGGGGTGGTTGGGCCGACGCGGTGTTGATGCGCATCACGGATGCGGCGCTGGGATTTCCGACGATACTGCTGGCGCTGGTGGTCGTGGTGATCATGAACCCGGGACCACCGGCCATCATCCTGGCGGTGCTGCTGACGGTGTGGGCGAGGTTTGCCAGGATGATTCGCGGTGACGTGCTGACGGTCAAGGGTTACGATTTCGTAACCCTCGCCAGAATTACGGGAGTCCGAGCGCCAGTTATCCTGTGGCGGCACATTTTCCCCAACGTCGCCAACACGCTGATGGTCATTACCAGCCTGATGGTCGGGCAGATCATTCTCCTGGAAGCGGCGCTGAGCTTCTTGGGTTTGGGATTATCTCCGGGCGCGCCGGCCTGGGGTATAATGGTTGCCGAAGGACAAGAGGTTATCCTGGATGTCTGGTGGCTGTCCCTATTTCCTGGAGTAGCTATCACGATTGTCGTGCTGGCGTTTAACTTTTTCGGAGATTGGCTCCGCGACTACCTGGATCCCAAACTGAGAAGGGCCCGGTAGTTCAAGGTTCCACAGGGACCCGAAAGGTCTTCGGGTGGGCACCACGTCGGCACCCATGGTGACAGCGGGCATCAGGGGCTAAATGACTAACGACACTATCCTGCAGGTGGATAACCTGCAAACCCATTTTTTCACCCGAACCGGTGTGGTCAAGGCAGTGGACGGGATCAGTTTTGAGCTGGGGAGAGGAGAAACGCTGGGCATTGTCGGAGAATCGGGTTCCGGCAAAAGCATGACCGCGTGGTCGATCCTGGGAATGGTGCCGCACCCGGGCAGAATCGTAGGCGGGACGATCAACTACCTGGGAGAAAACCTGCTGGAAAAAAGCAGAGGCGAGATGCGGGACATTCGCGGGTCCGGCATCTGCATGGTGATGCAGGACCCGCTGACGTCGCTCAATCCGGTCTTCACGGTTGGGGACCAGCTGGTGGAAACGCTGCGGTTGGAATATGACGAACCGAGGCGGTCGCTGCGGCAGCGCGCGGCAGAACTGCTGGCGAACGTGAGGATACCGGCTCCCGAGGACAGGCTCGCGAACTTTCCCCATCAAATGAGCGGCGGGATGCGGCAACGGGTAGTGGGCGCGATTTCTATTTCACGCGCGCCCAACCTGCTGATAGCGGATGAGCCGACTACCTCTCTGGATGCGACTATCCAGCTACAGTACCTGAGGTTGTTGAAGGACATCCAGGAGCAGACGGGGGCGGCGATCATATTCATCACACACGACTTCGGGATCGTGGCGCGCATGTGCGACCGGGTCGCGGTGATGTACGCCGGCCGGATAGTGGAGCAATCCGACGTGGAGGACATGTTCGACAACCCGGCACACCCGTACACGGAGGCATTATTGCAGTCGGTGCCGGACCTTGATACGGACGTGGAAACGCTGCCATCGATCGAGGGGCAACCGCCGTCATTGGACGCGCTGCCAGAGGGTTGTTCGTTCGCACCGCGGTGTCCGCACGCTTGGGACAGGTGCAAGGATTATCCCGACGAATTTACGGTGGCGCCACGCCACACTTCACGCTGCTGGAGGTCGGAGTAACATGGCCGCAGTCGCTTCAACAACCGCAGCGGAGGCCGTCAACGGGCAAGGGCCACTGGTCCGCCTGGAGGGGATCCGGCGTCATTTCCCGGTGTACCGGGGAAATCTGCTGCGACGACACACCGGTACCGTGAAGGCGGTGGACGGAGTTTCCATCAGCATCCAGCCCGGGCAAACCTACAGCCTGGTGGGGGAGTCGGGCTGTGGCAAGACGACCACCAGCCGCATGCTGCTGATGGCGGACAACCCGACGGACGGGAACATTTACTTTGACAACCGCCCGATGGCCCAGTTCTCAGGAGCCGAACGGCGCAACTTCCGTGCGTCGGTGCAGGCGGTGTTCCAAGATCCCTGGAGCTCGCTGAACCCACGGATGCGGGTTGACCAAATCATTTCAGAACCGCTGATTACGCATCAGAGGTTGAGCCGCACCGCGGTACGCTCGCAGGTGCAGGAACTGTTGCAGGTAGTGGGCCTGCACCCATTCCACGCCGAACGGTATCCCCATGAGTTCAGCGGGGGGCAACGTCAAAGGATAGCGATTGCGCGCGCCCTTTCGACCCGGCCGAAACTGATCGTGCTGGACGAGCCGGTATCCGCGCTGGACGTTTCGATTCGAGCGCAGATTCTGAACCTGCTAAAGGAATTGCAGTCCAGCTACGACCTGAGCTACCTGTTGATTGCGCATAACCTGGCGACAGTGCGCTACATGAGCCACATGGTAGGCGTGATGTACCTGGGCAAGATTGTTGAAGAAGCGCCGCCCATCGAGTTGTTCACTGATCCCCAGCACCCTTACACGAAAGCACTGATCTCCGCGTCCTTGCCGGCCCATCCCCGGCAACAGCGGGAAGAGATCGTTCTGACGGGCGAGGTTCCATCTCCATTGAACCCTCCGGGAGGCTGTGCCTTCCACCCGCGCTGCCCATTCGTGATGGAACGATGCTCGACGGACATTCCCGTCTTGCGCGAGTATCAGCCCGGTCACGCCACGGCGTGCCACCTGTACGACTAAGGGAATTTTCAGAGAAGGGCGAATAACTATCCGCCCCTACTGCGCTGTTTGCCGTTGTATTCCTTCCCGTGGGTCGGTTGGAGCAATCGTAAACCCACCGTACTGGCGCATGTCCTGCTATGGACGGGATATACACGATGCAAAGGAATTAGGACGGTGGCATGGGCGGCGCGAATCGGTTATTCTGTGCGGCATCGATTAGAATCCGCAAAGTGGGGAGGGTAAAGACATGACCACAACCGCAGTGCCCAGCGACCTCTGTACGATCGAGCAGGAGCGGAGCCGCTTCAATGACCAGTTCGGCGAGATGAGCCAACGTGCCAAGGAAAAGGTGAAGGGCGAGATGTCTGACTTTGTGCAGAAGTTCATTCAGGCATCGCCGTTCGTAGTGATGGCGTCGTCGGACCCGGACGGCAACTGCGACGCCTCACCCAAGGGCGGGAAGCCGGGATTCGTGAAGGTGATCGACAGTACGCGATTGCTGTTGCCGGATGTGGCCGGTAACCGGCTGTTCCAGTCCTACCAAAACATGGACGCCAACCCACACGTTGGGCTGCTGTTCATGATCCCCGGTGTCAACGACACGGTGCGGGTGAATGGGACCGTATCCATTGTGGACAAGGAGGAGCTGGACCGTCAGAAGGTGGAATTGTCGCTCTTTTGGACGGATGACAACGCCAGGCACTTGCAGGGCATTATCATCAACGTCGAAGAGTCCTACGGCCACTGCCCGCGGGCGTACAACTTCGCCAAGCTGTGGGACATGGACCAGATTGCAGAGAACCAGGAAAACCGACCGATACCGCTGCGCCCATAGGGTGCACATGTCAGAATCCATATTTGCCGGATTCGAGGATTTTCAGGATTGGGGGCGACCACAAGGTTCGCCCCTACACCGTTATAAAGACGGCGTGTCAGCTCACGCCGGTTGCCAGGTGGAAAAAGAAAAGCGCCGGGGGCAAAAGTATGCGCCCGAGGAAGTTGATGTCGAAGGCGTAGCTGAGGAACAGGTTGACGCCGATCAACCCTATCAACGGAATCCAGCCGTAGCGTTCAAATTGGAGGTATGGTTCGTACAGCGCGCGCGGCAAGAGGCCGCCAAGCACTTTGCTGCCGTCCAGCGGAGGAAGTGGGATCAGGTTGAATATTCCCAGGATGAGGTTGAAGAAGATGGCGAGGAAGGCAGCGAACCCCAGGATTTCCTCGACGCCTGAGATGCCCCGAGTCTGAAGGACAACGGGAAGCAGGTCGAACCGGAAGACCAACCCAAGGATAAAGGCCAGTATGAAGTTGGAAAGGGGGCCGGCAAAGGCGACCAATGACATCCCCAGCCGACCGCCTCGCAGGTTGTAAGGAT
This sequence comes from Dehalococcoidia bacterium, assembly GCA_965207025.1. Classification (GTDB taxonomy): domain Bacteria; phylum Chloroflexota; class Dehalococcoidia; order Lucifugimonadales; family UBA3495; genus Bin87. The sequence goes on from OZ242258.1 coordinate 2,347,788, forward strand.
CTACCTGCACCGGCTTGGCCCAACCGAACCCCACAACCAGCAGCAACAAGAAACCCAACAGGTCGATGTGCTTGATGGGGTTGAAGGTAAGGCGACCCATCCGCCGGGCGGTGCCGTCACCCTGCATGTGGGCGGTGAAAGCGTGGCTGAACTCGTGGACGGTGAAACCGACGATGAGGCCGGCAAGACCGATTCCGATGACGAGGATGAACGAAACCGGGTCCTGTCGGAGCAGGTCGAGACTCTGCAGGATCACGTGGTCTGACTTTCCAGAGCGGGTTGGACGCGACGGCGGCCCGTCGGCTGGACGCGGGGGAGCGCCATGAGATCAGCTTTGAGGCCGGCCAGTTCCTCCGTGCCTAGCTGATTTGCCTCAACGACTATTGCTACGGCACCGGCCTGCCTGATGGCGACCAACTCGTTGACGGAGGGCCGTAACCCGACGCGGACGAACTGGAATCTGTCAGTGCGAGAGACAGCATCGGACACCTGGGCCAAGTCCGCGAAAGTCCACGGGCCGGTCATAGCCGACTTGTCCAGGACCAGAAAATCGAGAGGGGCGGCGGCCAAGATGCGCCAGATCGCATCGTCAGGGTCATCGGGGATGCGGACGCCGTGAGTCATGCCAGGTTGGGCGATGTTGACCGCATCCACGACAGCGCCGGTCAGCGGTGAAACCATGAAGTCGGCGCCGGAATCGTTCCAGCGCTCGACGTTTTCGGGTTGGAGGGGCACACCACCGGCTCCCCAAATACGGTCGCCGAGTTCCGGCAGTTCGGCGGGGTTGAGGTTCGGAGCGAAAATGACCACGGCGTCGGCAGCGCCCGACGATGCGTCCAGAGCCCCCGAGATGTCGCCGGAGCAGCGGGCGACGAGGGCCATGGCGGGGAGGCGGGCGGACTGGGCAGCACCGAAGCCTAGGGAAGGGCCGCTGCCCTGTTCGATGCGTTCGAGAAGGTTGCGCAGTCGAGTCATGGGGAATATCTATGTTCGCGTGTAAGGGCGGGTTTGAAACCCGCCCTTACGTGGTGTCTGGTTGGGGTTTAGAGGGGTTGCCAGACCCGTTTGCCGTCCACACGGGCAATCTTGCCGACCTGCTTGCCGGGCGGGAAGTGTCCGGCGCATATGGTCCAATCGCCTTCCTCGGCGGCATCGAGCCACTTGGCGCGGGAAGCAGCGGACTGGGCCTTGTCTGTATCAACGCCGGCACACCAGTCGGGTTCGGAGACCTGAGCGATGGTGTGGAGGACGTCGCCCATCACGATACCACGCTGCCCGTTGGAGTCGATCAGCACGACCTGGTGTCCGGGAGTGTGCCCCGGGGCCGGCGCGATGGTGATCTCATCGCTGATGACGTGTTCGGGCTCTTCCAGGATTTGCTGGAGGCGCAGGCGGCGGAGGGGCATGACCTGACGGTCGATGTACGGGTACATCTGACGGCCTTCGTCCGACGTGAAGTAGTCGTAGTCAGGCCGGGACATGACGTAGCGGGCGCGACGGAAGTTGGGGGCCGGCATACCGCCGGAGTATCGGAGGTTCCAGCCCACGTGGTCGCCGTGCAGGTGGGTGTGGATGATGTAGTTCACGGAGTCGCTGGGCCCGACGTTGGTGTTGTTGACGCCGACGTTGGATTCCAGGTGAGGCCGGAGTTCCTCGTAGAGGTTGCCGGTGCGGTTGCCCCGGTCGGGATGCGGGCCGGGGCCCATACCGGTGTCCACCAGGATAACGTGTTCCGAGGTCTTGAGGAGGAAGACGCCATAGTAGAGCTGTAGCTGGCCGTCTTCTAGGGTGTCCTGGTAGTTGGCCCAAGCGTCGGCGGGGACGTCGGGGAACATTGCGGACGGTTCGCGCGGCGGCGGGACCATGTCGATGACGGCGGTAACTTCAACGTTGCCGATGGTTGCTTTTTCTGCCATTCCAGAATTCCTCCTGATTACGCTTTCTGATGGTGGACGCCGGGATGCCGGCGTTGGTCATTCGTCCACTTCAAAGGTTACGAGTGAAAAAAGGTCGTAGCCGGAAAGATTCTCGCGGCCATTCAGACCAATAAGTTCGATCACGACGCCAATGCCCGCGGTTACTCCGCCAGCTTTTTCGATCAGGTTAGCCGCTGCCTGGATGCTGCCGCCGGTGGCCAACAGGTCGTCAACTACCAGGACACGCTGCCCCGTTTTAATGTCGCCGGAGTGGATTTCCAGGGTATTGGCACCGTATTCCAGGGTGTATTCGTAGCTGAGGGTTTCGCCCGGCAACTTGCCCGCCTTTCGGACCAGCGCCAAAGGCAACCCCATGCGGTCTGCCATGGGCGCGGCGAATAGGAAACCGCGGGAGTCGATGGCGGCCAGGCATTCGACGTTGCGCTTGCCGGCCTGCTCCACCATTTGCTCGATGGCCTCTGCGAAGGCGTCGGGGGCAAGCAGCAGGGAAGTGATGTCCTTAAACTGAACCCCGTGAATGGGGAAGTCGGGCACGTTGCGGATATGTGCGGCGAGGTCGATGGGCATAAGGGATGAGTCGTGACAACGGGCAGTCAGAATTGGGTAGCTTGTTCCAAGCGCAAATTAGTCTAGTATCAGGCAGTGGCGCAGTCAACCGTCACCGCTGGCAGGCTACGTTTCGACTATATTCTCCAGATGATTGACGCTCAAGACCCGCCGGCCCGGCCCCAAGCGGATGGCAACGAGGTCAATGCGCCATTCCAGGTTGGCGGAATCTGCGACACGCCGCTGTAGAAAATCCTGAGCCGTCATCATCAGGCGTCTCGCTTTGGCAGGCGTAACCGATTCCTCCGGCGAGCCGTACGCATCGCTGCGGCGGGCGCGAACTTCCACGAAGACCCAGACCGGGCCATCCAGGGCGATGAGGTCAACTTCACCCCACCGACATTGATAGTTGGCGTCCACGATGCGGTAGCCCTTGCCTTCCAGGTGGTGGCGGGCAATCCGTTCGCCGATACGTCCGACTTCGATACGCCCCACTTCGATACGTCCGACATCCGGGGGCTCCGGAACATTATCCCTGGCTGGCATCTTGCAATAGCCTCGCTTGTCGCAAGGGGCTGAACGAACGGCGGTGGATGGGCGTTGGGCCCAGCTCGGACAGGCAACGGAGATGTTGGGGCGTGGCGTAGCCCTTATGGCTAGCAAATCCATATCCGGGATGGCGTTGGTCGGCGCGGAACATTATTTCGTCGCGGGCGACTTTGGCAAGGATGCTGGCAGCAGCGATGGACAACGATTTGGCGTCTCCCTTAACCACACGCTGGTACGGCAATGGGCAATGCGTGAGGTGGACCCAATCCAGCAGGAGGGCCTCGGGCGCAGGCCGCAATACCGCCACGGCGGCGAACATGGCGCGAACCACGGCAGGCCCGATACCGATGCGGTCGATTTCCACAGAATCGACTTGCTCGACAGCCCAGGCGAGAGCATTGGCTCGGATAATTTCCGCCGCGGATTCCCGTAGTCTGGCGGTGAGGCGCTTGCTGTCGTCGATAGCGTCCAGCCAGTCCGCCGTTGGTTCCAAGTCGGGCGGCAGGATGACAGCGGCGGCGGTGACTGGGCCGGCCAGTGGACCTCGTCCCGCTTCGTCAGCGCCGGCGACCAAGCGATGGCCTCGGGCGTGGAACTCCGTTTCCAGCGACAGGTCAGGCATTGACCGTCTGTGGGTTGACTGCCGGGGTCGCCGGTTGGGGTTCGTAGCCGGCGATGGGGCCGCCGCCAAGCACCGTTTCGCCCTGATAGAAAACAGCGGCCTGACCGGGCGTGATGGCTCGCTGCGGTTCGTTGAATCGCACCAGCGCGCCGTCGCCCACGGCGGTTACCGTCGCCGGCGCTTCGGCGAACTTGTATCGGATTTTCACCGATACCAGGGTTTCCGGCGCGGGAGGGATCCCGGCCACCCAGGAAACGGGGGCAGCATATAAGGTGTCGTGGTACAAGCTTTCTTCGGATCCGACCACGACGCGGCGGGTGTCCGGCTCCAGTCGGATGACGAATCGGGGCGGGCCTCCGGACAGACCGAGACCGCGCCGCTGGCCGACGGTGAAATACTGGATGCCGTCGTGCTGCCCCAGCAAGTTGCCGGCAGCATCCACGATTTCGCCGGGTTTTTCGTCAGTGCGCTGCCGGAGGAATCCCCGGTAATCGCCGGTCGGTATGAAGCAGATATCCTGGCTGTCGGGCTTGTCGGAGTTGGGAAAGCCGGCATCCAGGGCCATCCGACGAATCTCCGCCTTCGGATAGTGGCCCACGGGCATGAGCGTGGCCGCAAGCTGATCCTGGCGCATTCCGAAGAGGACGTAGGACTGGTCCTTGTCGGCGTCCACGCCGCGCCGCAGCGTCCATAGCGCTGAGTCACGGCTGCCGCTGCCGTCGGGTTCGATGCGGGCGTAGTGACCGGTGGCGACGTGGCTGGCGTTCAGCATACGGGCGCGGCGGGCCAGGAAACTGAACTTGATCTTGTCGTTGCAGGCGATGCACGGATGGGGGGTACGCCCGCTTTCGTACTCGCGCTGGAAGTAGTCTATGACAAACGAACGAAACTCGCGCTGGACGTTGAGGACGTAGTGGGGAACGCCGAGGATGCGGCAGACGGCGCGGGCGTCTTCCACGTCGTCCAGGGTGCAGCAACCGCGGTAGTATTCGGGCAGGTTGGCCTGGTCGATGTCGTAGAGCTTCATGGTGACGCCGATGACATCGTAGCCCTGTTTATGGAGCAAAAGGGCAGCCACTGAGGAATCGACGCCGCCGCTCATAGCGACTACGACAGGGTTCCGGCCAGTTGGAATGTTCAAATTGGCGCTCATATTTCAGGAATCGTCAGAGGCTGCCCATTCAGCAAACGAACCGCCGTCAGTGTACTCTTCAAGCAACAAACCCCACAATATTTCCAGCAACGGGCCAACCTCAGACAAAGCCAATTCGGCTAATGTCGGGGTCATAAACCCTTCGTAGAAGTTGCCGCGCATTCGTTCCGCAGCTCCGAGGCCACGCCCGATATCTATTACCCGGTCAGGCATTTCGTCGCTGATGGCTGTAATCGCTTCCTGGGTTGCAACGTGATCGTAATGTTGCCAGCCCCGGTGGGTTGCCACCGCTTTGGTTAATTGGGCAACTGTGCCCCAGCCTTTTTCGCCAGCCTGACAGACATCGCCCTGCGTTAATTCCAGCGGGTCCTTGAGCCAATAATCTTTGGCCTGGGCCAGATGCTTACGGATGCGGGCGTCCCGGCGGGCGGGGAGTTCGCGGCAGATTCTGGGCGGCACGGTTTCCTCGAATAAGAACCGTTGGTTGCGAGTGGGATAAAGGTAGTATAGCATCGGGCGGGTCAGGCACACTAACCTTGACCATGAGATGGAGGCAACCAGATGCCGGTAACGTTCGGATGCTCGCTGCCCAGCCGCGGCGCGATGGCCTCTCCCGATAACCTGCGCAGCTTGGCGCAGCGGGCGGAAGACCTGTCCTTTGATCACGTTTGGGTGAGCGACCACATCATCATCCCCCACGAGGTATCTTCCTTTTATCCCTATGCTGCCGACGGAGTGGCGCCGTTCCAGCGGGACAACACGTACTTTGAGCCACTGGCCGCGCTGAACTTCTTAGCCGGCTGCACGACGCGGGTCAAACTGGGCACCCACGTGCTCATCCTGCCATACCGGAACCCGGTGCTTACGGCGAAAATCCTGGCGACGCTGGACGTGCTGAGCGGCGGGCGGCTGATCCTGGGCGCCGGCGTGGGCTGGATGGAGGAAGAGTTCCAGGCCATGGGTTTGGATACCTACGCGCAGCGGGGCGAGGTTACCGACGAGTACATCCAGATTTTCAAGGAGCTTTGGACGTCGGATAACCCCGAATTTCACGGGAATCATTACGACATCAGCGAGGCGGGGTTCCTGCCCAAGCCAGTGCAGAAGCCACACCCGCCCATCTGGATCGGAGGGCATACCAATCCGGCCATCAGAAGGGCGGCGACGTTAGGTGATGGCTGGATGCCCATTGGGTTGCGCCCACCGGCGGGGTTGGAGCCGGAGGAAATGGCGGAGAAGGTCGCGCGGCTGCGACGCATCAGCGCCCGGGCCGGGCGGGCCGACGACGCCGTGGACTTGGTGTTCAGCACGGACTGTGTGTTCCAAGACGAGCCCGGGGATGAACGGCGGATGGTGTCGGGCCGGCCGGAACAGATTGCGGCGGACCTGCGCCAGTATCAGGACTTGGGGGTGCAACACTTCATATTCAGCTTCCCAGCCGACAGCGCAGCTGAGCAACAGGAGGCGATGGAACGGTTCTCGCGGGAAGTGATGCCGTTGATACCACAGAACTAGTTAGTCTGCCCAATCCTAGATCAGGAGGCAAACACCATGACTTTACGAGCTAACTTGAAGAGCCGGCTGGCGGCCGGCGAGACCATCGTGGCGCCGGGCGCCTATGATCCGATGTCGGCGCGGGTGGTGCAGTCCCTTGGATTCGACACGGTGTATGTGGGCGGCTACATGAGCGGCGCTCACCTGGCGGTGACCGAACCGCTGATGACGTTAACCGAGCAGGTGGAAGTGGCCGAACGAGTGGTCAAGTCGGTGCCATTGCCTGTGATCTGCGACGCCGGAGCCGGTTACGGCGATCCGGTGCATACGATGCACACGGTGCGCACGTTCGAGCGGTCGGGCGTCTGCGGCATTCACATCGAGGACCAGGTGTATCCGAAACGGGCTTCCTACCACGCCGGGCTGGAGCACGTGATTCCCATTGACGAGTTCCTGGAAAAGATGCGTTACGCGCTGGAGGCGCGAAGCGACCCCAACTTCCTGATTATCGGGCGTACGGACTCATTCACCGCCGTTGAAGGAGACATGGACGACGCGATTCAACGGGGCAACGCCCTGCGGGACCTGGGCGTGGACATTGTGATGCCTCGCGGCGTCCGACAGCGGGAAGACCTGGCGACCTTCCGGGCCGGCGTGCCGGACGTGCCGCTGCTGGTGATCGCGGGGACCGACGACATCACAGTTGAGGAATATGAAGAGCTGGGCTACAAGGTGATCATCTACGCCACCACCCCAGCCATCGCGGCAGTGGAGGGAATTCAACGAGCGTACACCAACCTGCGGGACACCGGCCACATCGGGATCGGTGCGGCAGACGTTGCCACGCGCCGTGCTGAGGTGGAAGCGCTGATCAGCCTGCCGGAATACCAGGCTGTTGAGGCGGCCACCACGGAGCGGGAGTACCAGAACCGGGTAGGACACCACTGACCCCAACCTCGATTGACTCTTCAATACACGGCAAAGAGGCAGGATTCCACCGGTGGAATCCTGCCTCTTTGCCGCGCGGGGGACGCAGCACTTAGAGGATGGAGAATACGGGGCAACAGGAGGTTGAAACTCCTAATGCCGCTCATTGACGTAATACGTTAAAAATTGAAGATACACGGAAGAATAGCATCAATAAATTGCATATAAACTGAAATAGTACATTGTCTAACAGCATAATCCGTTTTTCGATAAATTTCTTGACACCAATGGTTGACTAACATAGGATAGGCCGGGCTGCAACAAAGCCGAAATTTTTGCGTTTGAATACCTATGGAATTCCAAAATCGCTGATCTGCCAGGAGGTCCGATTCTGATGTCGTCAAGTCTGAAACCTACCTACATAGTTGGCTTGGCTGTGGTGGCACTTATGCTGGTTGGAGTAGCCTGCGGCGGCGCGGAAGCTCCCGCACCGGGCGACAGCGCCGCAGCACCAGCGACCGCTGCACCACAGCAGCCGGCAACCCAACCAACGGCGGTTCCGCCGACTGCCACGCCGCCGCCGGAAGCTACGGTGCGCCCCACGGCCACGCCGGCCCCTACCATCGCGGCGCGCACGGCACCGACACCGGTTCCCAGCAGCGGCCCGAAGCACGGTGGAACCGCGCGGATGTCGGCGTACGCCGATACCAAGGACTGGGATCCGCTGGGTTCGTCGTCACTATCCAGCGTGATTTCCTACTCGCAGCTTTACAACCAGCTTGTCCAGTTTGACAACGTGGACGTCTCCGCGGTGGTGGGAGACCTGGCCGAGAGCTGGGAAATCAATCCCGAAGGGACGCAGTACACATTCCGTCTGCACGATGGGGTCAAGTGGACCGATGGCGAAGCGCTGAACGCGGATGACGTGGTTTACAGCATGCTGCGCTACGGCAACCCGTGCAACGGGCGCGGGCGGTCCGGACTGTGGCGCCAGTATGCGATTCCCGTGGAAGTGGTGGAGCTTGCCGAGAAAGCGGACTGCACGGCGACCAACGCCGACCAGGTGGTGCGCAAGATAGACGACCTGACGGTGGAGTTCAATCTGGCATTCGCTTCGGGGGCGTTCATCAAGTTCCTGGCAATCGACTACGCCAAGATTCTGCCCGAGCATCTGCTGGCGCAGGGAGTTGACCTGAACCTGGCGGAGAACATCTTGGAGCACGAGGCCACGTCGGGGCCGTTCATCCTGGAAGAATACCAGTCGGGCAACCACTATAAGGTGAACAGGAACCCTGACTATTTCAAGGAAGGGCTGCCTTACTTTGACCGGATTGAGCACTTCATCATCACCACGCCGGCGACGTTCATCGCCCAGGTGGAAGCGGGTCAGATCGATGCGTCCAACGCGGCGGCCAACAACCTGACCGCCACCGAGAACTACGACCTGGAGAAGAGCACCAATAGCGAATACGTGGCCCACGACGTGTTTGGCGGCGCCACCCGCGGCTTGATGCTCAACATCAAGCAGGAGCCGTTCACCAATCACAAGGTGCGGCAGGCCATCAACCTGGCGGTTGACCGTCAGAAGCACAACGCACGCGCCCTGCATGGAGCGGGACGCGGCCATTGCCCACTGGTGGGACTGGCCAATTCCCTGGAAGAGTGCGAATCCTGGCCCGGAATGCGTCCCAAGGACACCCCGGGCGGCCAGGAGGATATTGCCAGGGCAAAGGAGTTGATGATCGAGGCCGGCTTCCCCGACGGCTTTGAGGTGCAGTACACCGTGCGGCAGGTCGGCACCTATGCGGCCGAGTGCTCGGTGATCAAACAGGATCTGGAAGAATACCTGGGTATCACCGGCCCGATTGAGACTCTGCCCAGCGCGGCCGGCTACGCCAAGTATGGCACCTCCCGTCCGCCGGACGCCAAGGGCGACTGGTATATCGCGTGCCAGGCCGACGGCATGACCGTATTCGACGTTGACGCCATATACGCCGGCATATTCCTGAAGGGCGCGACCCGGAATTACACGGACTGGGAAACGCCGGAAGTCAATGCGTGGTTTGAAGAGCAGAAGGTGGAGCTTGATCCTGAGCGGCGTCGCGAGATCAACCGGGAAGCGGAACGCTGGCTGCACGACTTCTCGGACAACCACTGGGTCAGCCTGACCCTGGGCCGGAACTTCTGGGTGATGCACCGGGATATCAAGGGGTTCAACGCTCCGGAAACCGTGCAGTACGGTTTCAAACAGGAACACCTGTGGTTCGACCGGTAGGTCGGGCAATTCTGACCATAAGAGTAGGGGCGATCCGCCATCGGCTAACATCGCCCCTACGATGTGCATAATGTAGAGTAGATATTATGCGACAGTACGCCATCAAGCGGATTGGGTTGTTCATCCCAACGGTATTGCTGGTGACCGTAATCGTCTTCGTGGTGATGCGGTTGATACCCGGAGACCCGGCACTGGCCATTCTCAGCGCGGATGATGCCGGCTACACGCAGGAAGAACTGCAACTGCTGCGGGAGGAGTTGGGCACCGACCGTCCCATCGTAGTGCAGTACGTGGAGTGGATGGGTGGACTGATACGGGGAGACTTTGGTACCTCGTACTGGTGGGGTGGGCCGGTGATGGAAAGGCTGGGAGAGCGGATTCCGGTCACCATAGAGCTGGCGATCTTGGGAATCGGGTTGGCGGTGGTATGCGCGGTGCCATTGGGCGTGTTATCGGCTATCAAACCGGACAGTCCCATCGACTATCTGTCCAGGATATTCACCCTGGTAGGCATTTCGATTCCGACGTTCTTCAGCGGGATTCTGCTGACGCTGATCCTGATTCGGGCATTCGGTTGGCTGCCTCCCTTGGGGTACGCCGACATTTGGGAAGATCCCTGGGCCAACGTAAAGCAACTGATGCTGCCGGCCCTGGCGCTGGGGTTTTACGACATGGCCTTCATTGCCCGGGTGACCCGCTCGTCGATGATGGAGATACTGCGCGAGGACTACATGCGGACGGCGCGGGCCAAGGGCCTGGCCGAGCGACTGGTGCTCTCCCGGCACGGGCTTAAGAACGCGGTGCTGCCGATTTTGACGATATCAGGGTGGCAGTTCGGGCGTCTCTTCGGCGGGACCGTCGTAATTGAGAAGATCTTCCTGATACCGGGGGTGGGACAGTTGCTCATTGACGCGGTGTACCAGCGGGACTTTCCCACCATCCAGGCGGTGATTGTGATCGTGGCGCTGTCCATAGTTGCGATCAACCTGCTGGTGGACCTGCTGTACGGTTGGCTGGACCCGCGCATTCGTTATGCGTAGGGACCTGGGTAATGAGTAACGGTCCTCAAAAGCGGGAGTGAGAGGAATGACTACCACCAACACCGGACGGGCTGCTCCTGGGGTTGCCGCGGAACCACAGCTGGATGTTCGCCCGAAGCAGGGCGTGGTAAAGCGGGTGGGGACTTTTTGCAGGACCAAACCCCTGGGAGCGGTCAGCGCGGCCATCATCATTCTGACGATTCTGACCGCGATTTTAGCTCCGCTTATTGCGCCGTATGATCCGCTGGACCTGAACCACGAACCGTTCGCCGCGCCGGCGGCCGACAAACTGCTGGGAGCCGACGAGCTGGGGCGGGACGTTTTCAGCCGGATAATTTTCGGAGCGCGGGTTTCCATGTACGTGGGCCTAGCCAGCGTAATCATCGGGATTTCGCTGGGGACAATCATCGGAATCATCAGCGCCTACGTGGGCGGGATTATCGACCTGACCATTCAGCGGATAGTGGATGCGCTGATGGCGTTCCCCGCCATCATAATGGCTCTGGGACTGACAGCGGTGCTGGGGTCTTCAGTGAACAACATCGTGGCGGCTTTGGTGGTGATCCTCTTGCCCGGCGCGATACGGGTTATCAGGGCGCAAGTGCTGAGCATCAAGGAACTGGATTACACGCTGGCGGCCCAGGCCATCGGGGCGAGGCCGTGGCGGATCATGCTGCGCCACATACTGCCCAACGTGGTTGCAAGCTACATCGTTTTGAGCACAATCACCCTGGGCCTGGCGATCATCATCGAAGCGTCGCTGACTTTCCTGGGCGTTGGCATATCGGCGGACATACCCACGTGGGGCGGGATGCTGACGGAGGGAGCGCAGAAGTACATCCGCACGGCTTGGTGGCTGGCGGTGGCGCCGGGGCTTGCGATTTCCGTCGTGGTGTTCGCAATAAACTTCTTGGGGGACGCATTGCGGGACACGCTGGATCCGAGGCTGCGGGGACGGTAGGGGCGGAACAGTTCCAGATAATAGCCCCTTCCAAGTGCGAGGGGCTATTTTTGGCCCGGTTTTCGTAACGGATTTTACGATTCCGTTGGTGGACTATTGACAGGCTGGGACGGCTGGGCTACCATTCCGGCCCGTGTCTCGCGGATTGTGGCAGATTTCACAATAGGTCACATCCGGGAGGTTTTTATTACCTCTGCGGACGCAAGCGACAGATGCGCCGGCCGCAAATTTACATTACGCGTCGTAACGACGTTTGGAGGGTCACACCGATATGAAGCCATTTACCCTGGGCCGACTGTCTCTGCGGACGCTGCTGCTTGCGGCTGGCGTCGTCGCGCTGATGGTTGGCATCGCCTGTGGCGGGGCCGAAGAGCCCGCGCCCGCCGCCCAGCAGCAACAAGCTCCCGCCGCCCAACAGCAACCGGCGGCCACCGACGCGCCGGCGGCCATGCAAGCCACGAATACCCCGATACCGCAAGCCGCCGAGGCCACGGCACGACCGACGAATACGCCGGCTCCTACTGCGACGCCGCGCGTAGTCGCCACTCCGACCCCTAGCGCGGGCCCTAAGTACGGTGGGCTGCTGCGGATGTCAGCCTACGCCGACACCAAGGACTGGGATCCGCTGGGGTCGTCTTCCCTGTCGAGCGTGATTTCCTATTCGCAGTTGTACAACCAGGTCGTACAGTACGACACGGTGGATACTAACGCCATTACCGGCGACCTGGCCGAGTCTTGGGACGTCAGCCCCGACGGTCTCACCTACACGTTCCACCTGCGGGATGACATGCAGTGGACCGATGGCACCGAGATCACCTCGGCGGACATCATTTCCACGCACTCGCGCTACGCCAACCCCTGCAACAGCACCGGGCGCTCCGGCCTCTGGCGTAACTACGCTGTCAAGATGGAAGTGGTTGACAAGGATGGCGGAAACTGCGCGGCCACCAACCAGGACGCCGTACTGCGGGCTGTTGACGACAAGACGGTCGAGTTCAACCTGCAATTCGCCTCCGGCGCGTTCATCAAGTTCCTGGCCATTGACTACGCCAAGGTGCTGCCGGGGCATAAGCTGGACGCCGACGCCAATTGCGCGATACGCGACGCCGCCAACCCCTGCTCCCTCAACCTTGGTGAGAACATCCTCGCAGAACAGGATGGGGTAACTTCCGGGCCATTCATCCTTGACGAGTATCAAGTCGGTGACTTCTACTACGTGGACAAGAACGAGAATTACTTCAAAGAGGGTCGGCCCTACGTTGACCGCATTGAGCACACCATCTTTACAGGGCAGGCCAAAGACACCCTGATCGCCAACTTTGAGGCGGGCCGCCTGGACATGGCCAACGGGGGATTCACCAACCTTTCGCCGACCCAGTACTTCGACCTGGAGAGGAGCACCAACGGCGAGTACGTAGCCCATCCCATCGCCGCTGGCACCAACTGGGGCCTGATGCTCAACGTCAAAAAGCCGCAGTTCCATAGTCACCTGGTTCGCCAGGCCATCAACCTGGCCGTGGACCGGCAGGAGATTGACGAGCGCGTCTTCGACAACTCCGGCGGGAGCTACTGCCCGCTGATGGGCCTGGCCCATGCCAACGAAGTTTGTATGGACTGGCCCGGCATACGCGCAAAGGACACCCCCGGCGGACAGGAAGACTTGGCCAGGGCCAAGGAACTGATGGCTGAGGCCGGCGTAGCCGACGGCTTCGAAGTCCAGTACACCGTGCGCCAGGTGGGGAACTATCCCGACCAGTGCCAGGTTGTGAAGCAGCAGTTGCAGGATGCCCTGGGCATCACCGGCGATATTGAGACGCTGCCCAGCGCGGCCGGCTACGCCAAGTACGGCACCTCTCGCGCCGAAGGCTCCGCCGGCGACTGGGAAATCAGTTGCCAAGGTGAGGGCATGGTAGTGTTTGACCCCGACGCGGTGTACGGCGGCGTGTACCTGAAGGGCGGCACCCGTAACTACACCGACTGGTCCAACGACATGGTAGTTGATTGGTTCGAGCGCCAGAAAGTGGAGTTGGATCCGGAGGCCCGTCGAGAGATCAACAAGGAAGCCGAAACCTGGCTCCACAGCTTCGAGGACAACCACTGGGTTACCTTGCAACTGGGTCAGTTGTTCTGGCTGGTGCATCAGGATGTGAAGGGCTTCACCGCTCCGTCCACAGTGCAGTACCAGTTCAAGCACGAAGACCTGTGGCTGGATCGCTAACCGACGACAGTTTGTCCAAGTAATGTAGGGGCGACTTCCGACTTCGACGGATCGCCCCTACAATGTGCGTTAATGTAGAGCAAAGACTATGCGACAGTACGCATTGAAGCGCATTGCGCTGATTATCCCCACCGTCCTGCTGGTGTCCATCATCGTGTTCACGGTGATGAGGCTGTTGCCCGGCGACCCGGCGTTGGTGATTTTGAGTGAGGGCGACGCCTCGTTCACTCAGGAAGAATTAGAAGATCTGCGCCGTCAATTGGGAACCGACCGTCCCATCGTGGTTCAGTACGGGGATTGGATTTACGGACTGGTTCAGGGTGATCTGGGCACTTCAATCTGGAGGTCAGGGCAACCCGTAACGAAACTGGTCGGCGACCGGATATTCCGCACGCTGGAACTGGCGGTGCTGGCAATCATAATTGCCGTAGTTTTCGCCGTGCCTCTGGGAGTGATTTCGGCGATCAAGCCGGACAGCGTGATTGACTATTTCTCCAGAATCATCGCGCTGGTGGGCATATCCATTCCCACGTTTTTCGCCGGGCTGCTGGTGGTACTGGTGTTGTCCAGAGGCTTTGGCTGGCTGCCGCCGCTGGGCTATGCGGACTTGTGGGATGATCCCTGGAAGAACCTCCAGCAGATGTTCCTGCCGGCGCTGGCGCTGGGCTTTTACGACATGGCTTTCATCGCCCGGGTCACCCGTTCGTCGATGATGGAGATCATCCGCGAGGACTACATGCGAACGGCGCGGGCCAAGGGACTGGCGGAGCGCATCGTTCTGGTGCGGCATGGGTTGAAGAATGCCGTGCTGCCCATTCTGACGATCTCAGGCTGGCAGTTCGGGCGTCTTTTCGGCGGAACAGTCATCATCGAAAGCATCTTCAAGGTGCCGGGCATTGGCACACTACTGATTGAAACGGTTTTCCAGCGGGACTTTCCGACCATCCAGGCAATTATCATCGTCGTCGCGGTGTCCATCGTAATCATCAACCTGCTGGTTGACCTGTTGTACGGACTGCTGGACCCGCGCATCCGGTACGCCTGATCTTAGAGAAACGTCCCTCACCCCAACCCTTTCCCGGCAAGGGGAGAGGGAGATCGCCGGAAGCGACCACGGAGAATTACCCGAATGACTACTAGCAACACCGGTCAAGGGATGGCCATTGCCGACGCCGACGCCCAACTGCTGGAAATGCGCCCGCGACAGACGCAGGTGCAGAAGGTGGTCAGTTTTGCCAAGTCCAAGCCGTTGGGAGCAGTCAGCGCCGTTATCATTTTGCTCACCATTCTGGCCGCGGCGGTTTCCTACGCCGTACCGAGCGTATTGCCCCACGACCCTCTGGACGTGCGGGCCCATGAGGAGAAGTACCTGCCTCCGGGTCCGGGAGCGCTATTGGGCAGCGACCACTTGGGCAGGGACGAACTCAGCCGGCTCATTGCAGGGTCGCAGATTTCCATCTACGTCGGTCTGCTCAGCGTGGGTATCGGCGTGACGCTGGGCGCGCTGATCGGCATCCTCAGCGCCTACATTGGCGGGGTGGTTGACCTGGCGATACAGCGTATCGTGGACGCTATGATGGCCTTTCCGCCGATCATACTCGCGTTGGGGCTGGTGGCAGTCCTGGGCGGTTCCGCCAACAACGTCATCATCGCCCTGCTGGTCATCTTATTACCGGGCACCATCAGAGTAATCCGTTCCCAGGTGTTGAGCATCAAGGAACTGGACTATACCCTGGCGGCGACCGCCATCGGCGCCGGGTCCATCAGGATTATGCTGAAGCACATCCTGCCCAACGTGATCGCCAGCTACATTGTGCTGGGCACCATTACCCTGGGCTTCGCCATCATTATCGAGGCGTCCCTATCCTTCCTCGGCGTAGGGGTGCCGCCGGACATTCCCACCTGGGGCGGGATGCTGACCCGTGGCACCGAGGAAATCCGCATCGCCTGGTGGCTGGCGGTGTTCCCCGGCATCGCAATCTCAGTGGTGGTGTTCGCCATCAACTTCCTGGGCGACGCACTGCGGGATACGCTGGACCCGCGGCTGCGGGGACGGTAGTTTTCCGAGCAAGCGTGCATAAAAGAGTGGGGGCGAATGATTATTCGCCCCTACGTCTATCAGTTGCGCTAGCAGTGAGTTAGATATGAAACTCGTCTATGAAGACCAGGCTGGGATTGGGCTGGGTAGGGTCAACCATCAGGTCGAAATCTTCCAGGGTGGTTGCTCCCAGCAGATACTGTCCCTCGGTGCCGAAAATAACAGTGCAGGTACGCTCCTCTTCCTTGATGCGAAATCGCGCTTCTGCAATATCACGTTGAATGAGGTTGCCATCCGCAATTCGGTAAGTTCGGCGTTGCAACGGCGCAAGACTCAAGGACGCCAGCAGGGATTCCGGCATCACGGAATGAGTAGAGCCGGTATCAACCAGCGCGCTTACAGGCAGGAAGTCGCCACCCAGCGGATGGCCGACGCCGATGTCAACGTAGAAAGTGCCCATTTGATTTCCTTGTACCGAGTACCGACCGTAATCTGCAAACCGATGATAATGCCCTCGATAGCTACAGTCAATTTCGCGTCTTTGCACCTAACCCGTGCTAAACTGCGGCCACCAGCTACGGAGGTGCAACCGATATGTCCTGGAATTTTGAACTGGTGGCGGGGCCTTACGGCGGAACGACCGAAGGGCCGGTGTGGGATGGCGAAGCGGTACTGTTCACCCACATCCCGGCCTCTCAGATCCTGCGCTACGACCCGAAAACCGGCGAGGTTTCCGAGTATTTCACGGAGGCGTTCAATACCAACGGGCTGTGCTATGACGCCCAGGGCAATCTGTACGGATGCCAGCAGGGGCGGAGGCGCATAGCGCGGTTTGACGCTGCCACCAACACGGCTACATCTTTGCCCCACTTGTTGGATGGCAAGCGGCACAACAACCCCAACGACCTGGTGGTGGACAAGTCAGGCCGCATCTGGTTGACCGACCCGTATTCCGGCATTGGAGACAGCGGGCCGCAGGAACTAGATCACATGTCGGTGCTGAGACTTGACCCCAAGGGCAACGACCAGTGGGAGCTGGTGCGGGCCACCACCGACATATCACGGCCAAACGGCATCCTGATCAGCCGCGATCAGAAGACCCTGTACATCGCGCAGAGCGATTACGGCGCCGACCGCCGGCGCGAGTTGCGGGCGTATCCGATCAACGATGACGGGTCGCTGGGAGAATACAAGACGTTGCACACCTTCGGGATCGACGGTGGAGCA
Source organism: Dehalococcoidia bacterium (assembly GCA_965207025.1). Lineage (GTDB taxonomy): Bacteria > Chloroflexota > Dehalococcoidia > Lucifugimonadales > UBA3495 > Bin87. Next base: position 2,364,775 of record OZ242258.1, read on the forward strand.
ACCGATGGGGATTCGCGGGGACAAGGAAGTGCAGGGGTGCAGCGCGGGGTGGACGGGATGACGCTGGACGAAGACGGCAACATTATTGCCTGCGCGGGATGGGAAGCCGCCGGCCCCGGGCCAATGATCTACGTGTTCTCGCCCACCGGGCAGGTGCTGGAAACCCACCCGATGCGAGTTGATCGGCCCACCAACTGCTGCTTCGGCGACGCGGACATGCGAACGCTGTACGTTACAACTGGAGGCGGCCACCTGTTCCGCGCCCGAACGGACCGCACCGGCTGGATAATGTGGCCCTGATACACCAAAGGGATTGCCGCCCCGTATCAAGTACAGGGTAACCTTGCTTCGCTGGCAATGACAAAACGGGTTGTCAACTCTTGACAAGGCGCGGCGTACCGCCAACAATCTGCAAAACTTCCATCCAGGCGCATACCCAGGAGAGTAAGCAATGACCATTACAGCACACAACACCAACGTTTACGTCGGCCTGGCCGGCGAGAGCGCCCTCATCATTGGAGCGGAAGGCACTCCGCTGGGCGAGGGCGGGATGTACCGCCTGACCGAGGGCGAATCCCAGTGGGTCGCCATTGAGAGCGGTCTGCCGGAAAACCCCCAGGTTCGCGCCCTGCTGGCACACCCCGACCAGCCGGCCACGATTTTCGCCGGCACCCAGGACGGCGTTTATCGCACGGACGACCGGGGCGCAAGCTGGCGACGCACCGACACCCTGAGCGGCGACGTCTGGTCGCTGGCCGCCCACCCCAATGACTCCAACATCATGTTCGCCGGCTATGACGCGGGGCGCGTTTGCCGCTCCGACGACGGTGGCGACACCTGGCGCCAAATGAACACCGAGGGGTTGGTGCATCCGCATATCACCATGAACCCCTATGAAATTTGCAAACGAGTGATCGGCCTCAGCATCGACCCGGCATACCCCGACGACGTGTACGGGGCGATTGAGGTGGGCGGACTCATCAAGTCCACCGACGGCGGCAATACCTGGTCCTGCATCACAGACGGCCACTACACGCGCCTGGGGCCGGTGGACCTTCACGGCGTGCAGGTCAACCCCTCCTCCCCGGGGCTGGTGTACATCATCACGCAGCTGGCGATGTTCCGCAGCCGGGAGCGGGGCAGCGATTGGGAATTCGTGCCGATTGAGGAGATGTTCGAGGGAGGAAGCTACTGCCGGGATCTGGTGGTAGATCCCACCAACCCCAACAACATGTACCTGGCGGCGGGAGCCGGCGGAGGCAGCGCTCCGGCAGGCACCATTGACGCCGGCGTCTTGGTACGTTCTACCGACGCCGGCGAGACCTGGGAGCGAGTTGACCTGGGCGAGGTTGCGCCGGCGAGGATGTTCCAGATCGCGATTGACCGCAATGCGCCGAGCAACGTCTATTGCTGCGACCGGGACGGTCACGTGTACTGTAGCAACGATGGCGGCAATGAATGGACGCGCACCGACGTGCCGGTGGAAATGTCCCGGGGACGACACGTCTATCCCATGGTAGCCGCTTAACCCCAAAGAGCCGTCGGCAACGATTTCTGGATTCCCGCTTTCGCGGGAATGACAGGGAATAGCCTGGAATGACCGCGTAATAGACGGGAATGACGGGAAAATAGATGAGTAGGGGCGAATAATATTCGCCCCTACACCCGGAGGGACACCCGTGTCATCGAATCCGCTTTGGACCGCTACCTACCGAGTCGGCGAGGCCGACCTGGAATACATGACGTTGGAAGCGACGGATTTGCCGGACGACCTGCGCGGCTATCAACTGGCGCGTTCGGGTCCGCTGGACAATGCGGAGATGGCAGAAAACGGCTTCCAAGGCAGCACCGCTGACCGCTTTCGCAATGCGGGTCGCATTGGCGGTTTCATGCGCGAGTTCGTGCCGACGTCCGATGTGTCTCCCACCAGCGGAGTGAACTTCGTCGGAGCAACGGTGGTGCACCTGTTTGAAAATCCGGATCAGGTAGCGGGCTGGATGTCCGACATTTTTGTGAAGGACTTTGAGGACAACGTGGGCGAGAGCGTCGGGTCGGGGCAGCAGATAATTTCAGTTGACCGGGTGGACACCGCGGGCTTCTATGACGAATCGATCGGCCTCCGGGTGTTGCAGGGCGGCCCGGCCGGACTGTTGTCGTCCACGGTGATTGACTTTCGCGTAGGAAGGTTGTTGGGGGTTGCGTTCGTGGGTGTGATTGGGGAACATCAGCGCACCGAGCTAGCCACCGAGATGGCCCTGGCGTTGGAGAAGCGGATGGTGCAGGTGGCCCTGGGAGCGCGGTAGCTACAGAGGCGATGTAGCCGGTTTGTCCGGTGACGAATCGGCCTGACTGGAGTTGACCCGGTCGAACAGCCTCACCACGTGCGCCAGAGGCTGCGGTGTAAGTCCGGTTACGACAACGGCGGCCACCGACGCGATTACAAACCCCGGAGTGGCCGGTTGAATATTCCAAATCCCCGCAGGCCCGCCGTGCAGGAGCGCCCAGGCTGAGGCCGCCACAGTGCCCGCAACGATGGATGCCGCAGCACCCCAAGCGTTGAACCTGCGCCAGTAGAGAGCAAGCAGGGTAACCGGGCCAAAGGCTGCGCCCATCCCACCCCAGGCAAAGCTGACCAGATTGGAGATGGAACCGGGATAGTAGATGGACACCAGCGCGGAAACCACACCGATGACGATTAGCAAAGAACGGCCCAGCCATACCCGCGCGTTGCCCGATACGCGGTAGGCAACGTCCTTGATGATCGGCAAATCGTCGGTGGCAACCGCCGACGCCAGCAGCAACTGAGAGTCCGCGGTGCTCATCACCGCCGCGATAACCGCCGTCAGCAAGAGTCCGGTAATTGCCGGGTGGAAGAATATCTCGGACATTACCAGGTACACCCGTTCCGGATCGGCCGCCTGGCCGAGCATTCCGACATCGGCCAGGGCAGGACGGGCAAATACACCCAGCAGGACGGCCAAAAGGAACACTGCTGAAATCCACGCCACCGAGAGCCGGCGACTCTTCGCCACCTGGTCATCGCGCTGCAAGGCCATAAAACGTTGCAGGATCCGCTGGGCTCCCAAGCCGCCAACGGCCCAACCCGCCATCGACAGAATCGCAGACAGGGTTACGGGCGCCCCTTCGGCGGTGTTGAAGGGATTGAGCCAACTTGACGAGTAGCTGCCGATATGCACCAGTGGGTTATCGGTCCAAACTGCCAAGAACACCACCATGATCAGCAAGCTAACCAGCATCAGCAGGGCCTGGGTGACATCGGTACGGGATACCGCCATGAAGCCACCGATGAGGGTGTAGGAGGCGATAGCGACCAAGGTCAGGACTACGCCGGTGACGTATTCGAGGCCGAAAATCGTTTCCAGCAACTTGGCGCCGCCGACCAGTCCTGAACTGACGTAGAAGACCACAAACAGGATGGTGATCAGGGCGGCTGAGGTTCGAAGGACTCCGGTGCGGTCGCCGAAGCGGACTTCAAGGAACTCAGGGATGGTCAGGACATCACCGGCAGCGATGGTGTAACGGCGCAGACGGCCGGCGATGAACGTCCAGCTCAACCATACGCCCGCCACGATGGCGACAGGAACCCAGATTTCCACAGCGCCGTTGGTGAAGGCCAGCGCGGGCAGGGCCAGCATGGTCCACGCGCTGGTGGTTGAGGAGCCGGCGCTGAGCGCGGCGGTGATGCTGCTGAGCCGCCGGCCACCCAGTACGTACTCGGACATATCGCGCATGCGGCGCATACCAGCCACCGCGATGGCGATGAGCATGGCGAAATAGGCAGCGAAAACTATGATCACCCAAATCATGGAATCCGTTGCGCTATGCGCTTCTGGATTCCCGCTTTCGCGGGAATGACGGGAATTATCAGCACGACCGAGTTTATGGGCTGGCGGCCGGGTCGGCGGGCAGGAGGGTAGGATCTATGAGTATCACGGCCAGCATGCCCCATCCGAAAACGAAGCCCAGTATGGTAACGGCTACTTCGGCGGTGTTTATCGGCATCCAGCCAAGGCGCATACCCAATCGGTGCTGCCAGAGTCGATTGAAGTTGGTTTGGGCTCGCCACAACATCCAGGCAAGCAACGACGACTGGCTGACAATAATCACCACGTATGCTGCCTGTTGCGACAGGGTCAGCGGGGCCTCGGAGGGGATCATTATCGACACCATGCCGAGCAATATGACGCCCAGATAGATCAACACCGACCGCAGGGGGCTGAGAGTGGAGGGCACACCGCGGGTTTCCATCAACTCTTGGAATACACGCATGTGGGCGTGCATTCGGAAAAGCTGATAGACGGGCACCATCAACGATAGCGCGTGGAAAACGGGGTATGCGGGCTCTCCGGTGTGATCCCGGTAATGGCGCCAGGTTATGTACATCCAATAAAAGACGTACAGGCCGGCGCTGAGCACAGTCAGCAAGGCGATGCGGTTGGGAGGTATGTAGTAGGGGAGGGTGTCGTCGAGTTCCCCGGTTGGAGCGGTTTCGCGGCGCAACCCCGGGTCGTAAGGAGCGCCAGCCAACCGGTCCAGCTCTCGGGATCGCGCGGGATCGGGGGCGGCGGGAGACGGCGGAGTGGGGGAGATGGGAGGCTCCGCGACGACGGGCGTGGGGGCAGCGGGTTGAACTTCCGCGCCACAAACGCCACAAAATCGATGCTCCGGCGCGTACTGAGCGCCGCAGAGTTGACAAGTCAGAGAGTCGTTAGAAGCCGCCATAATTCGTGAAGGACGGTAATTATACAGGTAGGGGCGAATGGTTATTCGCCCCTACGTTTACCGGGATGAGCCATTCCGAATCGGTTGGGGTCATTTGCCCCATACCACCGGATTGCTGAGAGTGCCGATGCCGCTGACGGTGATGTCGCACACGTCGCCGTCCTTCATGTTTTCGGTGGCGCCGTCGGTGCCCATCCAGAGGATGTCGCCGGGGACCAGCGTCAGATATTTACTCATGTCGCTGATGTACTCGCGGACGCCGAAGATGGCGGTCTTAAGGTCGTATTCGCCGACGACCCGCTCGTTAACCTGAATGGTGACGTGCATTTCGTCCGGGTTGCCGTCAGTCTCAATCCACGGGCCCATGGGCTTGAAAGTATCGGTGTTTTTGGCGCGCCACATGGTTCGATCATTGCGCTGCCAGTAACGCTCGCTTACGTCGTTGCCTATGGTGTATCCGAACACGTAGTCCAGGGCTTCATCCTGGCTGACGTTGCGACACTCCTTGCCGATGACGACGACAACCTCGCCTTCGTACTGGAGCTCTTCAGTGGCGTCGGCGGGGACCATGATGGGGTCGCCGTGGCCGGTGAGAGCGTTGACGGCGCGGTATCCGACGTCGGCCTTCTTGGGCAGGTTGGGTTCTTCGCCGCGCATGTGGGCGGCCCAGGTGACGTGCTCAGGAAAGTTGATGCCGGCGGCATAGAAGGTAGGCGGTATGATGGGTGGCAGCAACTTGACCGAGCTGAGGCCGTACCTGCTGCCCGATTCCTTCAGGCCGTCAAACAAACCGCCCTGAACTTCGAGGACCGTATCCCCGTCAACGATTCCGTAAGCTACCCGGTCGCCCGTGCGAAACTTGCAAATGCGCATGGCCGTTGCCTCCTGTTCGATGTCAATATTTGGGGATGGTTTGAGGTCAATTCTGGCAGCACAAACCGAGACGGTCAAGCGAACGCCGAGTAGTGCGTAGCAGGCGAGGGCGAATGATTATCCGCCTCTACGATTGGCGTTGATTCTTCGACTCGCTCCTCCCTGGACTCGCTCCTCCTTCGACGAGTTCAGGATGGGCGGGTGGGTGTTGTTGCGATTAGGCTCCTTATCAGGCGATGGTGTGGGGGTTGGTCCGGTTTCAAGTGGGTTGCTGGTCAGGCGATGGCGTGGTGGTTGGTTGGGTGTTGTTGCGGTTGGGCTCCTTTACAGGCGATGGGCGTGGCGGTTGGTTTGATTTGCTGGGGCCAGGGTTTCGGGCCGGTGTCAGTGTGCGGCCGGTTTGGTACGCATGGTAGTTTGCCCGGTATTTCCCGTGGCCCACGTCAACCGTCCATCCGGACCGTTGACGCAGCACGGCGCGCTGTGGCTGACGCTGGGGTTGTAACGGCCATATCCGTGAGAAACGGCGGACATCGGCAGTCCTGTAACCCTGGGTATGCGATTTTACTGACGGGGTGGCCGCGAGGCCCGAAACCCTGGCATGGGGTGTGATGCGTGATGCGGATAAATGTTCTTTCGCCTGATGAGTCCAGTATAGGGAGTAGAGAAAGCGGGGCGCAAGGGGCGGATGTCACTTGTCAGAATCAGGATTCACGGGATTATGGGATTTTCTGGATTGAGGGCGCTGGCGGCAGATGACGCGGCAGTTAGAGGGATTTTCTGGATTCCGGCTTTCGCCGGAATGACGGGAGGGGGGACGGATGACGGGAGCGGGGTCGGATGGCGGTTCGGGTAAGACGGCCGCTTTGGCAACGAGATTGCCACGCTGCGCTCGCAATGACAGTTTCGCTTGCAATGGTGGGAGCGGGGCCTGATGGCGGTTTGGGCAAGACGGCCGCTTCGGCGACGAGAGCGACACGCTGCGCTGGCACTGACAGGGTAACGGAATGTGGGCACAGATAGGCACAGGTAGGAGAGTGGGCGCAGGCAGGGCGTGTGGTAACATATCCGGCGGCGCGCCGGACGTTGAGATTCGAGCGCGTTGACCACCCACAAACATGACAGGTGCAATATCGAAATGCAGCAGCCCGAAACCACGCTGATTTATTGGGCGCCCAGTAGAGTACGATTCAACCTGACCCTGATTCTGGCGGCGGTAGTGATAGTGCTGGGGCTTTTGCAGGCCGCCGGGTTCGATCCGCTGGCGGCGGCGTGCAGTCCCCGCACCAGCAGCGAGAGCGGAGCGACCACCGAAGGAAACCAGGGGGAGGGCAGCGCTCCGGCTACCGAGTCCACCAATCGCGGCAGCGCATGGCTGCTGGTGATAGTTGGTCTGGGCGTGGGCGCATATTCATGGCTGACCTCGCCGAGGCAGTACCGGGTCTATTCGGACGCGCTGATCATCATGTTCGGTACGCCGCGACGCCGCACGATACATTTCAGCGACATCCGTGAAGTAGTGCTGGACCGGGGGTTCATGGGGGACCCGCTGCGGGTCTATACGGTGAACCGACGGCGGATTCCGCTCCAGGTGCGTGAGCCTGAAGAGATGCATCGCTACCTGGACGGAGCGGTGAAGGACTTCTGGCGGGCGAATCCGCAGTATGCTCCGCAGCCGGACGAGGAGGGAGAGGGCGCCAGCGCAACCGATGTGGTGGAGTCCACGGCGGCGGATGGCGGTGAACCCCGGGCCGAGACAACGGCGGAGGCGGCAGAGGACCCACCTGAGCGCAGTCCACGCTCCAGACGCCGGAGCCTGCGGGACGACGCCAACGACGGCAGCGATGGCGAAACCCCGCCGAGGTTCAGTTAGCCAGCGTGGGGCGGAATGCTCAACCATCAACGATCCGCAGCAGTTGCTTGCGGATCGTTTGTGTTTCGGCGGCCAGGTTGACGGTGGCGAAACGGATCCGGTGGCCCTGGATGGTGGCCGATTCGTCGTAGTCAACGCCCAGCGACGGGTAGAACAGGACGCCGGTCGAGAGAAGCGAGAGTGGATCGTCGGCGTTTTCCTGGGAGCGCAGGTAGGCGTACAGCTGGTAGATGTTGTCGCTCTTAAGGGACGTTTTTCCGTATTGTCCGGTGCTGACTATATCGGTGAACTTGGTGTCGATTATGATGCGCTGGTGCCGGCTTTCCAGAAAGATGTCGCGCGTCATACCGGGCATTATCGCTGGCAGGCCGGGAGTCGGGTTCTCCAACGGCCAGGCGATTCCACTCTGCGCTCTTACCCGCCAGCCCTGATGCGATAGCGTGGCATCATAGAAACCGGCTACGGCGTCTTCGTACAACTTCCAGCCCTGCATCTCCCGACGGTTAACGAGGGGCAGCAGGGCAGAGCCGGCTTGCTCGGTGGGGATGTGAAGATTCAACGACAATTGGGCCGCGGCGAGTATCTGCCGCTCATGGGAGTCCACCCAACCGGCGTTGGCGAGCGGCGCGGTTTTTCGCGCCTGGTTGGAATCGAGGTAGCCGGTTACGCCGGCCATTTCCAGGCGGAGGGCCAGGTCGCGGCAGCGATGTTGCAGCAGCGGGTTTTTGACGACGCCGGCGACGTGGGTCAACGCGGCCTTGACGTAGCGGTTGCGGGGCGTGTCAACGGTCAGTTCGTCGAAAACGCAGGCGACACGCGCGCGCCGGAGCAGCTGGCGGCGTTCGGTACGGAGCAGGTTGATGCGTCCACGCACCCGGTTGAGGTCGGCCTGCCGTCGTTGGTAGCCGGCGGTGAGGTTACGGCGCAGCCGGCGTTCGACGGCGTTGGCGAGGATTTCAGCCACCAACTCCGGTATGTCATCCGGCGCGTTTTCCAGCGCGACGCGGCGGGTTTCCGGCAGTTCGCGGTAAAGTTGGGAAGCGTAAAGGAGGAGCAGCCAGATGTTGCGGACCGGGATTCTGCCGATGAAGCCGGGGGCGGCGAGAGTGGGATCCCGGTGCGAGACACTGACCATGACACAGAACTGACTATCTCCGGCGCGAAAAATAAGTAACCAGTGTGAATATAAGCCCGGCCACACCTACCAAGGCGCCTATAACGGCAATCAACCGGTCGATGTTGAAATTGCCGATCAACCAATCTGCGGCTATCACCAACAACGTTACACACAGAGCAGCAATGACGACGCTCAATGTCGTCAATATCGCTCTAATTGCGAGCATCGGGAGCCCAAATCAGCTTGAGACCGGATGCCACATTCACGAGTCCGACTGAACCAGCAAGGAGAGCGGCTATCGGCAAGGTAACGGGTGTCAAACTTGGCAACCAGTGCATCCCCAACAAGAAAACGAATATACCGAGCAAGAACGTTGCCACACCGGATACCATGAAGATTCGATAGCACATCACTGGCTTCCTTTATCGAGGTAAGATAATGATATGACTGTAGATTGCCCAGGTCAACGGCGTCCCATTGAGTGAAAATACACCGTCCTTATAAACCGTTTAGCAACTCCATCCTGGCTGCATCCGTTTTCTCAACGTCGTCAAACCAGTATTCGCGCAGCAGCGGGGCGATTTCGGTTTCGACAATCTCGGTGAACCACTCAGTGTGAGCTTCGATGGGCTTATCGTGCGACGGCGTGAGGTGGCTGTGACCGATGCGGAACTGGGGGCCGAGGTTGCGGTCTTCGGCGATCCGGTCATTCAACGTGCCAATCCGCGCCGCGATGACGTCCAGAAATTCCGTCGGTATGCCGGACTCCCGATGCACCCACTCCCGCCAGGAGTCGTTGAGTTGCGGTTCCAGGTCGAAGAAGGCGAAGCGACGGCGCAGGGCGAAGTCCACCAGCGCCAGGGAGCGGTCGGCGAGGTTCATGGTGCCGATGACGTACACGTTGGGCGGGATGTGGAACCGCTCGCCGTCGTCGCGCGGGTAGGCAAGCGCCAGAGCGTCGTTGTGGCTGCGCTTGTCGGCTTCCAGCAATGTCAGCAACTCGCCGAAGATTGAGGCGGGGTTGCCGCGGTTGATTTCTTCGATGACCATGACGTATTTGCCATCGGGGTCGTTTCGGGCGTCTTCGGCGAGTTTGAGGAACGGGCCATCTACCAGTTCGAGTTTGCCGTCACCTTGGGGTCGCCAGCCGCGCACGAAATCCTCGTAGGACAGGTTGGGGTGGAACTGGACCTGCCTGACTTTGGCGTCGTCCTTGTGGCCGATCAGGGCGTAGGCAAGTCGCTTGGAGAGCCAGGTTTTGCCGGCGCCGGGCGGGCCTTGGAGGATGATGTTCTGCTTGGTGCGGAGGCGGTGGAGCATGGACTCCAATATGTCTTCATCGAGGAAGCAGCCGTCGTCTAGGATGGCGGCAACTGTGTAGGTATGTATATATGTCCCTTGGCTATGCGTGCCAGATGTCGGGTCCTGAATTTTGAGGTCATGTGTCTGGCTAATCCCCACCAGATTCATGATCGTCTCTCCTACGGCAGCATCGACCTGAATGATGTTGAAGCCTTGCTGTCCGCAACTGCGGAACTCTTCGGGGAGTTTTTTTAGGCCCACCAAGTCGTGTATGGCCTGGCGACTAAGGGGCTTTGAGAACCAAGTGGGTTCCTCGAGATCGAACGTAACATGGTCTTGGCTTACACCCATGACAGCCACGCTAAATGCGAGCGATTGACCATAGTTGGGCACGCTCCCGGTGCAATAGATGACCAATTCGTCTCCTACTTTGACCTTCCCATGGTCAATGTCCCGAGGTTTCTCCATCCAACGATTGTTTTCGTAGCGTCTATTATTTGTGATGTTAGCGTAGCCACCGTCTTTATTTACCTGGACCAGAAATCTGTCCATCCAAGAACCTCCATTTTTATCTGCCCATGTCTATTCCAGGAGATATAAGAATGCAGTATAGCAAAGGCACCGTGCTACAATGCGGCGTAGCCAGGGAAATAGAGCTGCCTCACCAGGAGGTTGGGCAATGACCACCGCGAAGAAACTGTTCACGTCGGAAGACTTGCTGGCGATGCCGGATGACGGCAAGCGGTACGAACTCATCCGGGGAGAGCTAATTGAAATGGCGCCAGCCAGCCATAATTCAAGCAGAGTAGGGCTGCGGTTTGGTCGGCGGATAGCCAACTTCGTGGAAGAGCATGACTTAGGCCATGATGTCGGTGCGGATGCCGGCATAAACATCGAGCGCGACCCTGATACGGTACGGGCTCCTGACTACGGGTTTATATCTTACGAACGCGCCTCACACCCTCCGCCGATGAGGGGCTTCGCTAACGTAATTCCCGACCTCGTAGTGGAAGCAGTCTCTCCCAACGACCGGCAGCCGGAGATTGATGCCAAGACGCAGATGTGGCTGGACGCCGGCGTGCGGTTGGTGTTGGTGGCGTATCCCGAAACGCGGGAGGTGTACGCCCACCACGAGGACGGTTCGGTAGTGCGCTACGGCGTAGGCGATACGGTGGTGGGCGACCCGGTGCTGCCGGGGTTTGCCTGTCCCGTGGATGATATTTTTCACTTCGGGCCGCGTCGATAGAAGTGCAACCGTGAGGGTCTCCCCCTCACCCCAGCCCTCTCCCACCAGGGGAGAGGGGGTTTTCTGTAAGAGGACTCCCCTCGCCCCAACCTCCCCCATAAGCGGATGTACTACCCTTCAGAGAGAGGGAGTTGCGGGTTAGAGAATCAGCATGGCGTCGCCGAAGGAGTAGAAGCGGTAGTTTTGCTGGATGGCTTCCTGGTAGGCGGCGAGGATGCGCTCCTGGCCGGCAAAGGCAGATACCAGCATCAGCAGGGTGGAACGGGGCAAGTGGAAGTTGGTGAGCATGGCGTCCACCAAGCGGAATTGATGGCCGGGGGTGATGAAGAGGTCCGCGTTACCCGAGGCTGCGCTGATTTCAGGGAACGAGGGATCGGCGGGGGTTCCGGTGATCGCGCCGGCGGAGGAGCCGGCGGGAGTTGCGGTGTTTTCAGCCACACTTGCGTTGTGAGCGTCCTGGGCGACGTGTTCCAGGGTGCGGACGGTGGTGGTGCCGACGGCGATGATGCGGTTGCCATCGCGGCGGGCGCGGTTGATGGCGTCGGCGGTGTCCTGGGGGAGGTCGAACCACTCGGTGTGGATTTTGTGCTCGCCGATGTCCTCACCGTGGACGGGGCGGAAGGTGTCGAGGCCGACGTGCAGAGTGACCCATGCGGTATGCACGCCCAGGTCGCGGATTGATTCCAGCGTCCGGTGGGTGAAGTGGAGGCCGGCGGTGGGCGCGGCGACACTGCCGGGCGTGTCGGCGTAAACGGTTTGGTAACGCTCGGGGTCTTCCGGTTTCTCCTTAATATATGGAGGCAGGGGCAGCTCGCCGAGGCTTTCCAGAGCAGACTCGTTGGACAGGCGGACGGTACGCAGGCCGTTCTCGTGGGATTCCAGTATCTCGATGCGGACGTCACCAGAGCGGTCGGAGTTGGGTGAGTGCGGAGCGATGATCACTTCAGCGCCGGGGCGCAAGCGGCGTCCGGGGCGTCCCAGGGCCTGCCAGATTCCCGGCTCCAGGCGGCGCACCAGCAGGATTTCGACGCGGGCGCCAGAGCGGGTTTCGGTTCCATGCAGGCGTGCCGGGATGACGCGGCTGCGGTTGAATACCATCAGGTCGCCGGGGCGCAGGTAATCGGTGAGGTCGCTGAACCTGCGGTGCTCGATGGCGCCGACGGGTCTGTGACGACGGAGCGCCAGCAGCCGGGACGAGTCGCGCGGTTCGGCGGGCGTCTGGGCGATCAGCTCGGGTGGCAGATGGTAATCGAAGTCGCTGGTTTGCATCGCGCGCTCTGGATTCCCGCCTACGCGGGAATGACGTGAGGGAGGCGGGAATGGCGTGGGAGGGGTGGGAATGACGTGATAAAGGCGGGAATGGCAGTCATTAGGCCGCGGAGATCCGGGCGGCGTGAAGGGTGTTGCTGATGAGCATGGCGACGGTCATGGGGCCGATGCCACCGGGAACGGGGGTAATGGCTTCGGCTTTGGCGGCTACGGGGTCAAAGTCCACGTCGCCGATCAGACGGTAACCGCGGCGGCGGGAAGGGTCGTCAATGCGATTGATGCCCACGTCGATGACGACAGCGCCCTTTCGGACCATCTCGGATCCGATGGCGCGGGGGACACCCATGGCGGCGATGAGAATGTCGGCCTGGCGGGTGATGTCCGGCAGGTCGCGGGTCCTGGTGTGGCAGACGGTGACGGTGGCGTTGCCTCCGGTGGAACGTTGCATCAGGAGGGCGGCCAGAGGCTTGCCGACGATGTTGCTACGGCCGACGATGACGACGTGCTGGCCGGCCGGGTCATAACCGGAGCGGAGGAGCACCTGCTGCACGCCGGCCGGAGTGCAGGGGAGGAAGGTAGGTTCGCCCTGCAACATGCGGCCCTGGCTGACGGGGTGCAGGCCGTCCACGTCCTTGCCCGGGTCAATGCGCTGAATGATTGAGCTTTCGTCCAGATGGGCAGACAAGGGCAACTGTATCAGTATGCCGTGGAATCGCTGATCGACGTTGAGTTGATCGATATGGGCGAGCAATTCCCTTTGGGAGATTTCCGCCGGCAAGTTAAAGGTTTCGGAGAATATGCCGGCGTCGGCGCAGGCGCGGGCCTTGTTGCGGACGTACACCGCGGATGCCGGATCGTCGCCCACCAGGACGGCGGCGAGTCCGGGGATTACACCGGACGATTTGACGAGGTCGGCCACGCCGCCGGCGACTTCAGCGCGGAGGTCCGCGGCCAGTTCGTTGCCATTGAGGATGCGAGCGGTCATAAGTTAGCCGAAACTATTCCAGGTCAAACACGTACTGGCGCACCGGGAAGGAGAACCCAGGGAGAACGTTCTCGCCATCCAGGGTTTCGGGGTCGTCCAGCGTTTCGGGAGCATCCTGACCGGCGCGGTAGATGAAAACCTGACGGTTGCGGGTGTCGATGAGCCAGCCGAGGCGAGCGCCGCCGGCCATCCACAGGGCCATCTTGTTTTGCAGGGGGCGCAGGTTATCGGTGCGGGAGCGAATCTCTACCAGGAAGGCCGGCGCACCTTCGATGGCGGTTTCCCTTTGCAATGGGGTTTGGGCGTCGTAGTGCTCCTGCGTCAGCCAGGCTGCGTCGGGGCCTCGTATTTCTCCGGATGTCAGACGGAAGCGACTGGTTTGGGAAGCGTGAACTCCGCCGTTGGCGATTCGCCAGTTGAATAGAAACCCGTTCAGGTTAGTTTCTTGTTGGTTGCCGCGGAATCCAGTCATGGGCAGTATCAGCAGCTCTCCCTGGGCGTTGACTTCCATATCGTAGAGGTCGTTCTGTTCGCAGAACTCGATGAACCGGACGGGAAAGTCATCGGCGCGATGGTCGATTCCCAAGGGGGCCAGCTTCAAGCGAATGGTTCCCTGGGGTTCGGCTACGACCTGCGATTCGGGAGGGGTCTCAGCGGCCTCGGTGACCGGTTTCGCTGTCGTGGTCATCAGTTTGAGCACGCTCCGTAGGGTTACAGGTCTATCATATCATTGTGAAGGCGTTTGCCATCGAGGATGAATCAGCCTACAATGCCGGGCATGCGTATCGTGTCTTTGCTGCCCAGCGCGACGGAAATCGTTTTCGCCCTCGGGCTGGGGGATTCGCTGGTGGGCGTTTCCCACATGTGCGACTACCCGGCGGAGGCGCGAGGGTTGCCAGTGGTGAGTCGCAGCATCCGGAGCAAGTCCCATCTGTCCAGTGCAGAGATTGACGCCATCATCCAGCAGGCGCGGGCGACCGGCAATCCCCTGTACATCATAGACGGCGATCTGTTGCGCCAGTTGCGACCAGACCTGATCCTGACGCAGGAACTCTGCGAGGTCTGCGCGGTGGGGGCTGGTTCGGTGTTCGAGACGGCGGCGAAAGCGCTGGATTACGCACCCGAGATCTTGAGCATCCGGCCGGCCGGTCTGGAAGATATTTTCCAGAACATACTGAGGATTGGCGACGCGGCAGGGGTTCCGCAACGGGCCGGGACTTTGCTTGCGGAACTTCAGGAGCGAACCGAATACGTGGCTGAGCGAGCAGCGGACGGGAATCGTCCCAAAGTGTTCTGCATCGACTGGCTGGAGCCGCTGCGCAACACCGGCCAATGGACTCCAGAACTGGTCGAGTTGGCCGGCGGCGAGGAAGGACTGGCGGAAAAATGGGGCAAGTCGCGGGAAGTGGGTTGGGACGAAGCGTTGGAGTACCAGCCGGACTACGTGATGGTGATGCCCTGCGCCTTCAATATGGATAGGACGATAGCCGAGACGTCTCGGCTGTCGGACTTGCCGGAGTGGAACGGGCTGGATGCGGTGCGGAACGGGCGGGTTTACCTGTTTGACGGGCAGATTCCCAGCCGGCACGGCCCCCGTGTGATAGACGTACTGGAAGGGCTGGCGGAAGCGATGCGCCCCGAAGTTTTCGACGGGCTGACTCGGCCGGGAATTTTCCGGGTCGCCACTCCGGTATCGCGAGTGGACGCGAGTTACGAGATTGCCACGCTGCGCTCGCAATGACGACGGGCAGGGGGATACACCAATGGGATTGTACATGGTGTCGCTGGAACATGCACCAGAGCGGTGCCCCGGCGTGGATCTAGGCGTGCGGGACCGGGTATTGCGGATGTCGGCAGAACTGAATGACACGCTGGCCAACCGGGGGTGCGAGTTCAGGGGAGGTTGGGTTGGCAAGTCGTCGCATCAAACATGGTTGATTTTGGACGGCCCTGACGCCCATGCCATCGACGATGCGGTGATTGACATGGGTTTGGCCACTTGGAACCGGACCGCGATTTTCCCGATTATCACGATGGAAGAGGCTTTCGGCGGGCTGCCTAACGATTGATACAAACCCGGGTGATACGAACCCGGCCGACACGAATCCCGGGCGAGGCGCGAGAGGAGAAACGCCATGAGCGAAAACATTTACCACCGCCGGCGACGCATGTACACCGACCCGAAAGACATCGGCGACAACAAGATGGCGCCGGCGCGAAAAGTGGACATCGGCGCGGTGGCGGATTTCCGCGAGTTCCCAACGCGGGTTCGGCTGGAAAACGGAGAGGAGCACTGGCTGGCGAAGGGCAGGGATGGTCAATACCGGCTGTTGTCCATGGTGTGCCCACATGCCTGGGGTCGGGTGGTGAAGTGGGATAAGAGTTTCTTGTGTCCCGATCACGGCTGGCGTTTTGAAGAGGGACAGGGGGTTTGTGTGAACGGGCCGCGAGCGCAGCTTTTTTACCATGACGTGAAGGTGGAAAACGGGCGTTTGGTAGCGCAGATTCCGGCGGACAACGACCCATCGGTTACGCACGCGCCGCCGCCGGCCTGGGCGGTTCCCAAATAGGGCTGGCACACCCGGCTCCGCTTGTTGCGGAACCATAATTGTATTAAGGAACACATACATTGCATAAGGAGCACATAGCGCCATGAGATTTCCGGCAGCAATTGCAACACTCCTATTTGTGGTATCACTGGCTGTGGCCATCGCCAATGCTGCGCCGGCAATTGCCCAGGACGACCTTCCGGCGCCCGGCAAGCCACAAGCGACGGAAGGGGAAAACCAGGGGGAAGTGATCGTAACCTGGGAGTCGGTTGAGCAAGCGGGCTTTTACCGCATTGCCTGGCTCTCGGAGAAAGACTATCGGGCCGACATCGAAGCGGGCCGGGATTGGGAGGATTCCATTACCTATAAGGGCGTAGCCAACAATGGACAGACCTCGGAAACCATTACGGGCCTTTCTGCCGGCGACACGTATGTATTCAAAGTGGGCAGCAGCTCCGGGCGATATAGCGAACCGAACTGGTCCGAATGGTCAGACACGGTGACGCTGGCTGGCTGCGCTGGCGACCGGGACGCGCTGGTGGCCTTGTATGAGGCTACCAACGGCCGCAGATGGCAAAACGATTTAAACTGGCTCTCCGATGAGCCCATCGGTACCTGGTTCGGCGTGTCCACTGACCGGGACGGTTGCGTGGTGGTTCTTTACGTGGACAGTAACGCCCTGAGCGGTACGCTGCCGCCTGAGTTGGGCAATCTGACCAGACTGGAAACGCTGGACCTGGATGGCAACAGGATTGGCGGGGAGATACCCGCAGAAATTGGCAATCTCACCAATTTGACCGTACTGTCGCTTGATCACAACCGATTGAGCGGGAATATACCGGCCGAGTTGGGTAACCTGAAGAACCTTACCGACCTGGAGTTGTGGAACAACGAACTGACCGGCGAAATACCGCGCGAGATACTTGGCCTTGAAAACCTGAAGTCTCTCGACCTGGATAACAACAAGCTGACCGGCAAGATACCGGCTGAGTTGGGCAGTCTCGACACGCTTGGCGCGCTGTGGCTCGGCAATAACGATCTCACCGGTGGGATACCAAAAGAACTGGGCAATCTCTCCGGCCTCTACTGGTTGGGCCTGTACGAGAATGAGCTGACCGGGGAGATACCGACCGAGTTGGGCAAATTAACCAATCTGAGGGGGTTGTTCCTGTATGAAAACCAACTGACCGGGGATATACCGACCGAGTTCGGCAATCTCGAGGAACTGTGGTATTTATTCCTCCGCAACAATCGGCTGACCGGCGAGATACCCACAGAGTTGGGCAACCTGGAAAATCTGGAGGTAATGACTCTCCGTAATAACCGGCTGACCGGCGAGATACCCACGGAGTTGGGCAACCTGGAGAGCCTAGAGAGCTTGTACCTTTCCACCAACCGGCTGGAGGGAGCGATTCCTGCCGAATTGGGCAAGTTAACCAAGTTGGAGCGTTTGCAGTTGAGCAGCAACCGGTTGACCGGCGAGATACCGGAGGCGTTGGGTGACTTGGAAAAACTGGAGGAACTACGCCTTCGCGAGAATGAACTGTCGGGTTCGATCCCGGCAGCTCTGGGGAACTTGACCGAGTTGAAGATTATGGACTTCAACCGAAACGATTTGACCGGTGCGATTCCGGCGGCGTTGGGCGACCTGGAGAACCTGGAGGAACTGCATCTGGACAACAACAAGTTGTCCAGCAAGATTCCGGCGGCACTGGGCAACTTGGAGAAGCTTGAGCAGCTGCATTTGGACAACAACATGCTCACGGGCAAGATTCCGGCAGAGTTGACCAACCTGCACTATCTGACCCTGTTCTACGTCGAGCGGAACGAATTGACCGGGTGCATCCCGCCGGCATTGCGTGACGTGGCCGAGAACGACCTGGACACATATCCGAACCTGCCGGATTGCGAATCCACGGGAACCGGGTCGAATTAGGTCGCTGGCGCAGGAGCGCGAGGTATTCGCGCTCCTGCCCTCAGTTTGATGTTGATTACCAGTTTATAATCGTTATCAATTTTGAGCGATACGCCGATTTTCGGTTGACACGCTGTTGCGGGTAAATTAAACTGTCGGCAAAACATGAGTCGAGCGGGCGTGATCGCCCGTCTCCGGCTTTGGCAAGGAAAAACACAGGAAGGAGGCACAGGATGTCACATAAAGATGACCTGGCATTGATGGCCCACCTGATGCGGCGCGCCGGCTTCGGCGCCAACCGCGCTGAGTTGGAGCGCTGCGTTGCCCAGGGTTACGAAGCCACTGTGGAAGAGCTGTTGAATCCGCCCACGGAGAACGTAGGCGGCAAGATGGCGCTGTTGCTGCGGTATCACCCCAGCTTCCTGCTCCCCGGCGGCGTTCCCTTCTCCGGCCAGGCTAACTGGATGTACAACATGGTATCCAGCGACCGGCCCTTGGAAGAGAAGATGACCCTGTTCTGGCACCACGTGTTCGCCACGGGCAACTCCAAGGTGGACAACTGCGACCAGCTGCTCGAGCAGATCGATATGCTGCGCGAGCAAGGGATGGGCAACTACCGGGACATTCTGATTGAACTGTCCAAGAACCCGGCCATGATTTTCTGGCTGGACAACAACGAGAACCACCGGGACGCCGTGAACGAGAACTGGGGCCGCGAGCTCCTGGAGCTGTTCTCCATGGGCGTGTCGAACTACACCGAGGTTGACGTACGCGAGTGCTCGCGGGCCTTTACGGGCTGGACCATCCAGGCCAAGCTGCCGCGCGCTCCCTACGGACGCTATCCGTGGAAGTTTACCTACAACGAAGCCGACCACGACTTCGGCGAGAAGACCTTCCTGGGCCGCACCGGCAACTTCGACGGCGAGGACATCATCGACATCATCCTCGAAGAGCCGGCAACGTCCCGCTTCATCTGCCGCCACCTCTACAACTTCTTCGTCGCCGACGAGCCGCAGGTTCCCGCCTGGACCATTGAGCCGGCCCGGGACGAGAACGCGCTGGAAGAGATGATGGACGTGTTCGAGCAGTCCGGCTTCGAGATGAAGGCCGTGCTACGCCACATCTTCCTTTCGCAGTGGTTCAAGGACGCCCGCTACCAGAAGATCAAGAGCCCGGCCGAAGTGGTCGCCGGCACCCTGCGGATGGTTGGCCTGTTCGAGAACCCGGATCCCGGCGTGCTGAACATCGGCAAGGAGCCCACCTACATGGGCCAGTCCATCCTGGACCCGCCGTCGGTGGAAGGCTGGCATACCGGCTTGGAGTGGATCAACTCCGGCGCCCTTCTGGCCCGCATTAACTTCGTGGCCGACCGGGTATCCAACCCCGACCTGCCCGGAATGCGCGACATCATTGACAACATGCAGGCCGAAGGCGTGGAAACCGCCGACCACCTGCTGGACGCCTGCACCGACTACATGGGCTTCGTGGAACTGAGCGAAGAGACCCGTGGCCAGTTGGCCGAGCACGTCCGCGCCGGTGGCAACGTCAACTGGGGAGACCGCGCCGCCACCGCGACCCGCGTGGGCGAGACGATGGCCCTGATCAGCGCCACCACCGAGTTCCAGTTCGGCTAATCGGAGACCTGCCGGGCCTTAATCGGCCCGGCGCTTCCACCAACCAGACTGGGAAAACAAACACAAAAGAGAAGGAGCATACGCAATGACCTCCACGAAGAAAGATCCGGTCATCGTGGTCCTGCAGCTCACTGGCGGCAACGACTATTTCAACACGGTGATCCCCTACAACGACTCGTTGTACTACGACAACCGGCCGAGCATTCGCTACGAGCGGGAAGACATCATCCCCGTCAATGACGAGATCGGCTTCATGCCCACCATGGGCCCGATCAAGGAAATGTTCGACGCGGGCAAGGTTGCCGTCATCCACGGCATCGGCTACGCTGACAGCCCGCGCTCGCACTTCCGCAGCATGGACATCTGGCACACCTGTGAGCCGGACAAGGTTGGCACCGAGGGCTGGGCTGGCCGCGTCGCCCGCGAGCTGGACCCCAACAAGGAAAACGTGCTGACGGCCATCAACTTCGGCCATGGCCTGCCCCGGGCACTGGCCGTTCCCGGCGTTCCCGTCGCCGCCATCGCCGACCTGAGCACCTATGGCCTGCTCACCGGCATTGCCGACGTTGACCAGCGCTCAAAGGCGTTGGACCTGTTCTCGAAGATGTATTCTCCCACCGTGGGCGGCAGCTTCGTGAATGACTACCTGCGCTCCACCGGCACCGACGCCATGGTTGGCGCGGACATCGTCAAGGTTGCGCCGGAGCAGTACTCCAGCAACGTTGAGTATCCCAACAGCCCCATCGCCATGCACCTCCGCGACATCGCGCAGGTCTATATGGCCGACCTGGGGACCAAGATCTTCTACACCCAGCACGGCAGCTTCGACACTCACGCCGGTGAGGCCGCGGCCCACCCGGTGCTGTGGAAGGAAGTTTCCGAGGCCGTCAGCGCGTTCTTCCAGGACATGCAGGAGCACAACACCGGCGAGAACATCGTCATGTACCTGTTCTCCGAGTTCGGCCGCCGCGTCCGCGACAACGGCTCCGGCACCGACCACGGCGCAGCCGGCGCTGCCTTCGTCATCGGCGACCCGGTCAAGGGCGGCTTCTACGGCGAGTATCCCTCCCGGAAGGCCGAGGACCTGGAACAGGGCGACCTGGTTCCCAACTACGACTTCCGCGGCGCGTACAGCACCATCGTGGAAGACTGGATGGGCATGGACGCCAACCCCATCGTGAACGGCGCCTTCCCCAAGCTGGACCTGATCAAGTAAACGGTCCTCCAAGACAGAAAAGCGGCGCAACCTGACGGCTGCGCCGCAACTAACAGAGAATAGCAAGAGGAGGATCTACTATGCCTCTGAACACCGTAGCGAGTGGCCGCGCTTGGCTCTATAGCCACAACATAGGCCGAAACGCTCAGGTGGGCATGGGATTCAGCCAGCCGGTTGGCGTGGTGGCCCGTCCCGACGGGACGCTTTATGTCGCTAACCGCTCGGGCGAGCAGAACCCCAGCGCCCGCATCACCAAGTGCACGGTAGACCAGGATTACATCGGCGAATTCGGCCGCGAGGGCATTGCCTATCAGGCCGGTTCCGGCAGCCTGTTCATGTGGATCACCAGCGTTGCCGCCGACTCGGACGGCAATATCTACGCATCCGACGAGTGGAAGAACCAGATCTCGGTCTTTGATGCCGACGGCAACCTGCTGAAGCAGTGGGGCGAGGCCGGCGCAGGCGAGGGCCAGTTGGACGGCGCAGCCGGCCTGGCTTTTGATAGCGATGACAACCTGTGGGTGGTATCAGCCAAGACCAGCCGGGTGCAGAAGTTCAGCAAGGATGGCGACTTCCTGGGCGGATTTGGCTCCAAGGGAAATGGCCCTGAGGACCTGGAAATGCCTTCCGGCATCGCCATTGACCCGTCCGGCGACATTTACGTGGCCGACTGGGGCAACCACCGGGTACAGAAGTACACCATTGGGGGCACGCATCTGGCCACCTTTGGCAGCCAGGGAACCGGCTCCGGCGAGTTGAACCACCCGCTGGACGTGACCATCGACAACGACGGCGACGTGTACGTGGTTGACTGGATGAACGAGCGTATCGTCATCTACGACAACGAGACGCGGCCCATTGCCTACCTGACGGGCGACGCCACCGAGGTGTCGGACTGGGGCAACCTGTCCCTGGACGCCAACCCGGACATGGTGAAGGCGCGCCGCCGGGTCCCCGACCTGGAGCAGCAGCAGCGGACCTTCCGAATGCCCATGGGCGCCGACTTCGACCGAGTGAACAACCGCCTGGTCGTGTGCGACACCCTGCGCTCCCGGCTGCAGATCTATGACAAGGACGACTCCTACCTGGATCCGCAGTTCAACCTGTAGGCAGCGAACGCCTGCTGAAGTGGAGGGGCCGGTCGCGCGACCGGCCCCTTCGTATGTTTAGACGATTGAGAAAGTCGTTAGAATCAGGGTTGTTCGGATTGACGGGGTTAGCAGGATTGGGGATGATGTTGGGAGTGCAGTTACATAGCATGAACTTGGTTAGACGGGAAAAAGAATATGGCTAACGAGCGGGATTTTCTTTCCATCACCGACATTTCGCCAGATGAAACGCGCCGCCTGATTGACCGGGCGATGGAGTTGAAGGTGGCTCAACCCGGCAGCGTTCAGCCGTTGGCTGGCAGGCGCATTGCGTTGCTGTTTGAGAAGCCGTCGCTGCGAACCCGGGTGAGCTTTCAGATAGGGATTGCGGAACTGGGCGGATACAGCCTGTACATGTCGCCGGAGGAGGTTGGCCTAGGCAGGCGGGAGCCGGTGTCGGACGTGGCGCGAGTGCTCAGCGGTTACGTGGACGCGGTGATTGCGCGGGTCAACTCGCACGATTCGCTGGTTGGGTTAGCCGAGTACGGCAGCGTGCCGGTGATAAACGCGCTGTCGGACGTGGAGCACCCGTGCCAGACGATGGCCGACCTGCTGACCATTGCCGAAACTCACGGACGAACGGATGGGGTGAACGTTGCCTTCATCGGGGACGGCAACAACGTTTCGCGGAGCCTGTGCCTGGGAGCGCCGGCAGTGGGAATGAATTTCGCCATTGCCGCGCCACACGGGTACCAGCTTGAAGAAGCAGTCTTTGACGCGGCCAGCGAGCGCGGAGTGCGGGCCGACGGAGGTCCGCGCCCGACGGTACACCCGCTGGTAAGGCCCGAGGATGCGGTGGTCGATGCCGACGTGGTGTACACGGACGTTTGGACGAGCATGGGCGACGAAGACGAGACGGAGCAGAGGCTGAAAGCGTTTCGGGGCTATACGGTGGACGATGGGCTGATGGCGAAGGCCGCGCCGGGGGCGTGTTTCATGCACGATATGCCGGCGCACTACGGTGAGGAAGTGCCGCCGGGGATGCTGGAACATGCCCAATCGGTTGCATACCAACAGGCGCACAACCGGCTGCACACGCAGAAGGCGGTGCTGGAGTTCCTGCTTTCTTAAGTTTATTCTGCCTGTCACCCTCACCCCAACCCTCTCCCATCAAGGGAGAGAGAGCATAAGGAGGCGCTGCTATGCCAGATATGATGGGTCCACACACCACCATTATCAGCGAGATGGGTCTGCCCGCGAGGATGCGCGACGGGGTCACGCTGTACGCCGACGTTTACCGACCCGACGGGGATGGGCCGTGGCCCGTGCTGTTGCAGCGTACGCCTTATGACAAGTCGCAGGGGCGGACGGGCGCCCTAGAGGTGATGCGGGCCGCGTCCCACGGATACGCGGTGGTGATACAGGACACGCGGGGCAGGTACGAGTCGGAAGGAGAATTCTACCCGTTCCTGGACGAGCCCAACGATGGCTACGATACAGTGCAGTGGTGCGTTGAGCAGCCCTGGAGTTCCGGCAAGGTGGGCATGTTCGGGCGTTCCTACGTTGGGGCGACGCAATGGCTGTGCGCGATCACAAATCCGCCGGGGTTGACTTGCATCGCGCCGGGGATAACGGCCTCGGACTATTACGAGGGATGGACCTATCAAGGCGGCGCGCTGGCGTGGGGGTTTGCCCTGTCGTGGACGATGCGGCAACTGACGATGGCCAACATGGGCGCAATTTCCAGCCGGCACGACGTACCGGAGGGGACGCGAGAAGGACTGCTGGCGGCGTTCAACGAGCTGGATTGCACGTTTCGACATCAGCCCATCGTGGAACTGCCGCAACTAAAGGCGCCCCTGGCGGGTTATTTTTACGACTGGATACGCCATTCCTCCAGCGACGACTACTGGAACCGTTGGAAGATCGAGGACCACTACCCGCACATCACCACGCCGGCGCTGCACATCGGCGGGTGGCACGACATATTCCTGCTGGGCACGTTGCGCAATTTCGTGGGGATGCAAGCGCATGCAGAGGACACCACCGCACGCGGCGGGCAACGATTGATCGTTGGGCCGTGGCATCATGGGCCTTTCGGCGAGATTTCCGGGGAGTTTTTCTTTGGACTAGGCGCGGCCGGGCCGGCCATCGACACCGACGGCATCCACCTGCGGTGGTTCGACCACTGGCTCAAGGGCGAGCAGAACGGGGCTGGGCAAGATGCGCCGGTTCGTCTTTTCGTGATGGGCAACAACGAATGGCGGGACGAGCAGGAGTGGCCGTTGGCCCGTACGGAGTACACCGACTATTACCTGCACAGCGGCGGCAAGGCGAATACCGCATCGGGCGACGGATCACTGTCCCCAGAGGCTCCCAGATCTGAAGTGCCGGACGTGTTCGTGTACGATCCCAGGGATCCCGTTCCGACCCACGGCGGGGCGTTGTGCTGCGGGCCGTCGTTCGTACCCGGCGGCGCGTATGACCAGCAGGCCGTCGAGGCGCGCAGCGACGTGCTGTGCTATACGACGCCTCCCCTGGAGTCGGACATCGAAGTCACCGGGCCACTTACCGTGACGCTGTTCGCGGCCACCACTGCTGCCGATACGGACTTCACCGCCAAGCTGGTGGACGTGGAACCGTGCGGCGCGGCGCGGAGCCTGGTGGACGGCATAATCCGGGCACGCTACCGGCAAGGTACGGACGAATCGCGCCCGATTTCGCCGGGAGCCGTTGAGGAGTACGCCATCAATCTGGTGGCGACGAGCAACGTTTTCAAGGCCGGGCACCGGATACGCCTGGAAATCAGCAGCAGCAACTTCCCACGCTTCGACCGCAATTTCAACACGGCGGCGGAACCGTGGGAGGCCACCGAATGCGTACCGGCTCTTCAGACGATCCACCACGATGGGCAATATCCCTCGCGGATTCGGTTGCCGATCATCCCGGAGTGAGCGGGCATGGCGCGGTACGGCTGCCTGATCGTCGGCGTGATCATCGCGCTGATCGTGTTGGTCGGCATTGTGTACATGTGGTCGGGATGGCTGAATCGCCCGGTGGGGCATATTGCGGAAATTTACACCCTGACCCAGCCCTCTCCCATCGAGGGAGAGGGTATTGTCGGAAGAACGACAGACCCGTTGTGGCATGGCGTTTCACGTTGACTTGATTCGCGCTTAGTGCTAAATTCAATATACAATCGAATGCCTGACGCGATTTCTGGCGGGAGCTTGGGTAAACCAGGCTGAGAGGGCGACCAAATTCGTCGCCGACCGTCTGTACCTGACTCGGGTAATGCCGGCGTAGGAACAGTAGGTATCACTCATCATTGGCCGCCGGGTTTCCGCCTGGCGGCAAATTATTTCAAGGCAACTGGCCCGGCCTCGAGCACGAAAACAGGAGAGTGGCAGCATGGCCGATGAACTGGTGATAGGCGGCGTGTCCTTCAATTCCCGGCTGATCGTCGGGACCGGTCGGCATCGCAGTATGCAGGAGATGGTCGATTCGCTGGAGGCGTCGGGAACCGAAATGGTTACGGTCGCCATCCGACGGTTGGACCTGGACAATCCGGAACAGAACATCCTGGAACACATCAACCTGGACAAGTACCGGATACTTCCCAACACAGCCGGTTGCCGCACTGTGGAAGAAGCCCTGTTCGTCGCCCGCCTGGGCCGTGAAGTCGCTCAAACCGATTTCGTCAAGCTGGAAGTCATCCCCGACGCCAAATACCTGTTTCCCGACCCCAACGGCACCCTGGAAGCCGCTCGGCAGTTGGTGGATGACGGGTTCAAGGTCTTGCCCTACATCCATGCCGACCCCGTGCTGGCCAAGAATCTGGAAGAGGTTGGTTGCGTAACGGTGATGCCGCTGGGTTCCGCGATTGGATCAGGACAAGGAATCCATACGGTGGAAGAGGTCAGGATTATCCTGGAAAACGCCAACGTTCCGGTAGTGGTGGACGCCGGCCTCGCCGTGCCTTCGGATGCGTCCAAGGCGTTGGAAATGGGAGCGGACGCCGTGCTGGTGAACACGGCAATCGCCCAAGCGGAGAATCCGGCTTTGATGGCCGACGCCTTCAAGAAAGGGGTGGAGGCGGGCAGGCAAGCCTACCTGGCCGGCCGCATTCCGGTACGCACCGAAGCGATTGCCAGCAGCCCGCCCACCGATGTCCCGGAGCCGGCAGTAGCCGACTAGCAGTACCCAATGGTTTCTCCGTTTGGCAGCAACACAGGGCGTTTGCCCCACCCCGGCTTATGTCTGGTTACCGACCGCAGGGTATGCCCATTGGACGAGTTGTCGGGCCGGGTTGCGGCCGCCGTGGAGGGCGGCGTGGACGTCGTCCAATTGCGCGACAAGGAAATGCCGGGAGCGACGCTTCTCGAACTGGCTGAGCAGTTGCGCGAGGTCATCGCCGGCCGGGCGTTGCTGTTGATAAACGAGCGCGCCGACGTTGCGATGGCGGCGCGGGCCGATGGCGTACAGTTGGGTGAAACCGCTCTACCCACGAGCGCGGTTCGCGCCATCATGGGTAACGCTGCAACCATCGGTCGTTCCGTACACTCGGTATCGGGCGCTTGCGAATCGGCGGAATCCGGCGCAGACTTCCTACTGGTGGGAACGATGTTTGCCAGCAATTCTCACCCGGGGGAAGAGCCTTCGGGGCCGGGCTTGCTATCGCGAATCGCGTCGGCCGGCGTAACCATTCCAATGCTGGGAATCGGAGGCATCAACGAACGCAACGCTGGGGAGGTTATCTCTGCCGGAGCTCATGGCGTTGCGGTGATTACCAGCATCCTGGCGCACGATGATCCTCGTGTGGCAGCAGAACGAATCAAGAATTCCATGGTTGACGCGGGTACCCCGAAGCCGGCAGCCGGACAGGTCGCCAACGTTTCGCACCGCGTTTGACTGGAGGTGTAACGCCGCCATGATCACACTGAAAGTTAACGGAAAGCCCCGGGATGTGGATGACGGGCTGGATTTGCAATCCTACCTTGCGACCATTGACGTGAACATGAAATTCATCGCGGTCGGCTACAACGGGCAGGTGATCCGCAAAGAGGACTTCGCCGCCGTCAAACTGAACGCCGGAGACGCGCTGGAAATAGTCCGGCCCGTGGGCGGCGGCTAGGCAGATGACTGCCGACAAAGGCAATTCGGACATCGCCCTGGATGAAGTGTTGGCGCGGGTTGCCGACGAACACCCGGATCGCCTGACCGGCTGGATTCGTAATGAGCCGGGCCACTGGGGGTTTTTCGCGGGGCAGGCGGTGCTGGCCGTTCGGGAGTTGATCGGCAGGCGGCTGGAGGAACCGGAGCGGCGGTTCGTGTGGCACCGGATGTGGCTGGTTTTGCTGGAGAAACGCCGAGAGTTAGAGGGTTCGGGTTAGACTGGGAATAACGAATTCCGTTCAGGCGATCTGCGCCGTTGCCTGTTCTACTGTTTCGCCCAGCCACTCGTTCAGCGTCATGCCTCCCGGCTCGGCAGCGGCGTCGGCGGCTTGGTGAACGTCGGCGACGACCTGCGCTTCCATATTCCCGGTAATGGATTCATCCGGCATTTTCCCACGCTCAACACAGAACCTCACGTATTCGTCAAACGAGATCCGGAACTCCTTTTTAACTTCGGCTGGCGTACTGCCGATAAAAGTAAATCCGTGGCGCTCGCCGATCACTCTGCCAAAAAATTCAGCGTTTTCTTCGTCATAAACCACGACCGCTTCATATCCGATACCTCCCATAATGCTGCCCCTCCTCATTCTTCCGGCGTGATTCCAGTTTCCGTTAGGAATATATGCACTGTGACTACAGCTCCCTTATCTATCTCGTTTCCAGGATGCGGGCGATGCAGCACTATGGATGAACCGCCGATGCGTACCCCTACTCGCGAACCGGAGCGTTGCTCAAAATGAGCTCCGCAGGCCAACAATAGGGACTCAACGTCATCCCAACGGATATTTGCCCGGGTGGGGTGGCTGAATATTGCTACCAGCGTATTCCGGTGCCGTCTCCGCAGGTACCATAACGGAGGTTAATGAGCCCCCGTACCTGTCGGGTACAGGGGCTTTCCGTTCGTTCCGCTTACCCGATCACTGCGATGGACTCGATTTCAACCACGTAAGCGGGGTTGGCCAGTTCGCTGACGACGAGGAGCGTGCTGGTGGGCGGGTTGCTGGGGAATAGTTCACCGCGCACTCGGCGCACGGCGGCGCCATGCTCGATGCCGGTGACGTAGGTGGTGGTCTTCACGATGTCGGCCAGGCTGCCGCCGGCCGCCGCTACCGCCACCCCGATGTTGTGCCAGATTTGGCGGGTCTGGGCCTCAGCGTCGCCCTCGCCGATCACGTTGCCGTTCTCGTCCTGGGCTACCATGCCGGCGATGTACACGGTATTGCCGGCCTTGACGACCGCCGTGAAGCCGGAAGGCGAAGGGTCGGCGATTCCGCCGGGGTTCATGTAGGTTACTTCTGGCATTGTTGTCCTCCGTAGTTTGGATTGAGTTGATTATACTGCCGCCGGAGCGGTGTCGGAGCCGGACGCGGTAGCGCGCGGCGGGAGTTGGGGCGCTTTGGCCAGGAAAATCAGCAGTCCCGCGCCGGCGTACATGGCCATCAGCACCATGAAGACCACCGAATAGCTGTGCGTGTAAGTGAGCAGATAACTGCCGAACAGCGGCCCGACTCCCAACGCCGTGGTCTGTAGCGGCCCCAACGAACCCATGATTGCCCCGAAGGAACCGCGCCCGAAGTATTGGGCCAGCAACATGTGCTCCAGCGTGCCGACCGTGTTGGAAAAGAACCCCCACAGGACGGCGAAAATGTAGGCCGTCAACACCGAGTTGACTCCGGTGATCAGGAAAATTCCCGACGCTACGGCCCCGGTGATGGTAATCATCATACAGCGTCGGGGTCCCAGCTTGTCGGCCATGTATCCCCATACGAGGGTGGTCAACGCCAGAACTGCGCCCAGGCTGCCCACGCCCACCGCCTGGGGGTTAGCGAGGCCGGGGCCGGACGAGCTAACCAGGTAGGGCACCAGGATGTAGCCCGATCCCGCAGAGGCTATGATCGCAAAAACGGCAGTGCCGGCGAGGCACCAGTAAGCGCGGGTTCGCATGGCCTCCCGGGCAGTCCAGCTGAACTCAGGCTCAAGCCCGGCGGCGCCGGGCCTACCGTCGGCGGTGCGCCGCGCATCGGCCGTAGCCCGACCGGGACGCGCGCCGTCGGGCAGCATGCCGATTTCCTCGGGCGTCCGGCGCATGGTCAGGAACGCCGGCACCGCCAGGAGCAACAGAAACACGCCAACGTAGCCGTAGGCTGCTCGCCAGCTCTGGTTGAGCGCGATCAGCGAGATTATCTGAATGTTGATGGCGCCGCCCACGGGACGCGCCATTCCCGATATGGCAATGGTGATGTTGCGCCACCGACGGAAGAAGTTGACCGTAGCGACCCGAGGCACTACCCCGATGAGAAACGGATTGCTGATAGAACGGGCGATGACGTAGGGGATAATGAACTGCAGCAGCGAGTTGTTGTCGGTCGCCGATATGACCAGCAGGCAGCAGCCGACGACAACCAGGCCCATGGTGGTGAGCAGACGCGGACCGTATCGGTCGGCCATGAACCCGGCAATGGGAGCGAACAAGCCCGAGATCCAGGTTCCCGCCGTCACCGCGATGGCGATCCTTTCAATGGTCCAGCCGGTGTCCTGGGAGATATAGACCTGGATGGTCCCCATCACCACCTGGGATACGCTGGAGCCCCCTGCGCTGGACAGGCAACCCATCGCCAGCACCAGCCACCCGTAAAAAAACGGCGTGGGTGGATGCCAGTCCAGAAAACGGCGTAACGGAGAGCGGTTCAGAAGTAGCCTCGTGCGCCCGATGTGGCGCGACGGTAACTATACTCGCATACGGCACGCAGGTAAAACGAGAGGGACAGGAAAGGACGAAAAGCCGGGGCGGTCGCTAGAACCGCCCCGGTCAGTATCCCGTGGGATGTTCGCCTGAGATTTAGAAGTCCATTGGGGGAGCCGCGGGGGCTGCCGGCATGGGCTCGGGGATCTCGGTGATCATGGACTCGGTGGTGAGCACCATGGCGGCCACGGAGGCGGCGTTCTGCAAGGCAGAGCGGGTTACCTTCACGGGGTCGATGATGCCGCGCTCGAGCATGGGGCCGAACTCGCTGACTTCGGCGTCGTAGCCGTAGTCATCGGACTGGTCCTTGACGTCGTGCAGTACGACGGCGCCTTCGCCGCCGGCGTTCTCGACGATGATCTTGAGCGGCTGTTCCAGCGAGTGACGGATGATGTTCATGCCGACCAGCTCGTCGCCGCTGAGGCTGACGCCTTCCAGGGCGCGCTGAGCGCGAACCAGGGCGACTCCGCCGCCGGGGACGATGCCCTCTTCAACTGCGGAACGGGTGGCGGACAGGGCGTCTTCCACGCGGGCCTTGCGCTCTTTCAGCTCGATCTCGGTGGCAGCGCCGACCTTGATGACGGCAACACCGCCGGACAGCTTGGCCATGCGCTCTTGCAGCTTTTCGCGGTCGTACTCGGAGGTGGTGTCTTCGATCTGGGCCTTGATCTGGTTGATGCGGGCCTGGATCGCGTCCTCGGAGCCGTGGCCTTCCACGATGGTGGTGTCGTCCTTGGTGGACGAAACGCGGCGGGCGCGGCCGAAGTCCTCGATGGTGGCAGAGTCCAGGCGGCGGCCGGTCTCTTCGCTGATGACGGTGCCGCCGGTCAGGATGGCGATGTCTTCGAGCATGGCCTTGCGGCGGTCGCCGAAGCCGGGGGCCTTGACGGCCAGGACGTTCATGATGCCGCGCAGCTTGTTGACGACCAGGGTCGCCAACGCCTCGCCGTCCACATCCTCAGCGACGATAACGGCGTTCTTCTGGCCGACCTGGAGCAGCTTCTCCAGGGCGGGAACCAGGTCGGCGACTGCTGAGATCTTCTTGTCGGTGATGATCAGGTACGAGTCGTCGATGGCGGATTCCATGCGGTCGCTGTTGGTGATGAAGTAAGGCGAGATGTAGCCACGGTCAACCTGCATGCCTTCCACGTACTCGATCTCGTCGGTCAGGCCGCGGGACTCTTCCACGGTGATGACGCCGTCCTTGCCAACCTTCTCCATAGCCTCGGCGATGGTCTCGCCGATGGCATCCTCGTGGGCGGACAGGGAAGCGACCTGTCCGATGCGCTCGCGGGTCTCCACGGGCTGGGACATGGACTGGAGCTCGGTTACGATCTCGCCGACGGCGCGCTCGATGCCGCGCTTGATGGCCATGGGGTTGGCGCCGGCAGTAACGTTCTTGAAGCCCTCGTTGATGATGGCCTGGGACAGGACGATGCTGGTGGTGGTGCCATCACCGGCGGCGTCGTTGGTCTTGGTGGCGGCTTCCTTGAGCAGCTGGGCGCCCATGTTTTCGAAGGCGTCGGGGAGCTCAATTTCCTTGGCGATGGTTACGCCGTCAGAACAGACCTGCGGGGGGCCGAACTTCTTGTCCAGCACTACGTTGCGGCCACGGGGGCCGAGGGTAATCTTTACCGAGTCAGCCAGGGTGTCGATGCCGGTTCGCAGCGACTTGCGGGCCTCTTCGGAGTATGCCAACTTCTTTGCGGGCATTGCGGTTCTCCTCGTTAGTGGTGTGGATGATTGAATGGGTGAGGCGAATCGGTTTGAGCTAGCCGATCTTGGCGAGGACGTCCGACTCGCGCATGATCAGGTACTCTTCGTCGCCGTCTTCATATTCGGTGCCGGCGTACTTGGAGTAGATGACCTTGTCGCCAATGGTGAGTTCCATGGCGATGCGGCTGCCGTCGTCAGCGACGCGGCCCGGACCCACAGCGACGACCTCGCCCTCCTGGGGCTTTTCCTTCGCGGTGTCGGGCAGCAGGATTCCGCCCCTGGTCTGGGCTTCCTGTTCCATCGGCTTGATGACGATGCGCTCTCCTAGTGGTGTGAACGTGGCCACTTAATGCCTCCTTGCAATGTGGTGTGTTCTATGGCGTGGCTAATGCCGTGTACCCGCGTCCTTCGACAGGCTTCCACCAGAGGCGGATGTGCCGCAGGATGAGCGGACTGGTTACTTCTTGCGCGCGTAGTCGGTGGTGTAGAACCCCGAACCCTTGTAAATGACGGGGACGGCATGGAAAATCCGTCGCGAAACGGCCGAACATTCAGGGCACTCGCCTTCGGGGGATGCACCGAAACTCTGGCGTTGGTCGTATTCGTAGTCGCACGCAGTGCACCGGTAAACGTACCTGGGCATTGCTTCCTCCTTGCCTGGATACGCCAGAGGCGTACCCGGAGCTATCGCCATCCATTTTCGGTCAGTGGCATCCTTTTTCCAATGGGCTTAATGTTAAAATTCCGTTGGAAATGCAATGGCCGCCAAGCGGTTCCCAAACGGGGCGGTGCAATCACATGGTCAGCAGAAGCGCGCGGACGATTCCTCCGAATACGGATTATGGCGAAGAGGGGGCCGAGCTCCAGCCGGAGCTTGAGAACATACTGCGGAATGCAGTCAGGGCGCTGGGCGGCAGCGCCGCAGTGGTGGCGACGTGGGACGACGCAGTACGCCGGTTCGTAGTGACCGGAGCCTATGGCCTGGACAGGCAGCAAATTGCCCGTATTCGCCCGCTGCTCAACGAGGCCATACCCGACCTGGCGTTGAGCCGGGAGCAATTCGCGCTGTTGTCCGCTTTGTTTCCCCAATCGGCGCTACCGATTTCCACAACCGGGGAAATGCAGAACCCGGTGATGGCGGTGCCACTCCAGACCCACGATGAAAACGTCGGCCTGATCTTTGTGCTGCGGTCATCAGACGCGGCGAACTTTTCGCAGCTGGATCCTCCGGTGCTGGCGGCGTTTGCGGAGCAGGCCGCCATCGCGGTGCAATCGGCGCGGTTGGCGCACCTGCTGACCCAAGAGAAGCAGCGGGTGGAGTCGATATTGGAGGGTAGCGCAGACGGCATCTACACCGTGGACGCGAATCGCCGGATCGTGAGCATCAATCCGGCCATGGAACGGCTGCTGGGGATGCGCAGTGAGGAGGTGCTGGGCCTCCCATGCGCGGTGGGCTTGAACTGGCGGGATCGGGAAGGGCGTCCCATCTGCCCGGGGCGGTGCCCGATGCTTCATGCGGGCGTGGTTGCCACCGATAACGCTACCGAACTGGGGGCGACGGTGCGGTCTCGGGACGGTCGGGATACCGATGTGGCGCTGGTTTACGCCGTGGTGCGCTCGCCGGAGCTGGCGCCACTGAATGCGGTGGTCAACGTGCGGGACATGACGCGAGTGCGAGAGATGGAGGATATGCGCTCGACGTTTCTGTCCATGTTGGGGCACCAGTTGCAGACGCCGTTGGCAATCATCAAGGGCTACACCAACACCCTCGCCAGGCCGGATGCGGAATGGGACGGCACCACGCTGCGCCGGATCTTTGAGGCCATTGAGGAAG
Organism: Dehalococcoidia bacterium; assembly: GCA_965207025.1. Lineage (GTDB taxonomy): Bacteria > Chloroflexota > Dehalococcoidia > Lucifugimonadales > UBA3495 > Bin87. Next base: position 2,398,053 of record OZ242258.1, read on the forward strand.
AGACCGACCACATGAGCCAGCTGATGAACCGGCTGCTGCTGGCTTCGCGCCTGGAAACGGGCGAGCTGCCGATACGCCGCGATCAGGTCAACATGGCCACAGTGGCGGAGAAGGTAGTTGGGCGAATATCTCCCACCTCTGGCAAGCACACTTTTTCCGTTGGGTTCCCCCCCGAATTCCCTCCGGTGGAGGGCGACCCCGATTTGCTGGAAGAAGTGCTGGTAAATATGGTGGACAACGCGGTCAAGTATTCTCCCACCGGGGGAGGGATTGACGTGAGCGGGTCGGTTGATGGACACGGAAAGGTCATGGTCAAGGTCAGCGATTCGGGAGTGGGAGTGCCAAGATGGGAAACGAGGCGCATTTTTGAGCGTTTCCACCGTTCGCAGAACCCGAATTCCACGCATCCGCGCGGCATGGGTCTCGGACTGTACATCTGCGACGAGATAATGAAAGCGCACGGCGGAGGGATTGCAGTTGCAGACAACGAGGGCGGCGGGTCCGTGTTCAGCCTGACTTTTCCCGATTTAACGTGGGAATGGCGATGACGGCATCCGACTCGCGAACCATCCTGGTGGTTGACGACGAGCCTCACATCGTGCGGTTCACTGCGATGAACCTGGAGGTTGAGGGCTTCAGCGTCGCCACGGCGAGCAACGGCGTGGAAGCGCTGGAGATACTCCAAGCCAACGACGGCATCGACCTGGTGGTGCTGGACGTGATGATGCCGGGGCTGGACGGATTTGAAACGCTGAGGCGTATTCGCGAACGTTCGTCGGTTCCGGTAATTTTCGTAACGGTGCGGGGTGACGAAACCGACCGGGTGGCGGGTCTGGACCTGGGGGCGGACGATTATCTGACCAAGCCATTCAGCCCGCGGGAACTGGTGTCGCGGATTCGGGCGCTGTTCCGCCGGATTGAAGCCACGGAACCGCCGCCTTTGAAAGAAGTGGTGGTTGACGAATGGCTAACGATAGACTTCGACAGAAGCGTAGTGTTCGCGGACGGCAAAGAGATGCGCCTGCGGCCGACGGAGTATCGCCTGCTGTACCAACTGGTGAATAACGCGGGGCAGCTGCTGAGCCACGATACGTTGCTGGAACGAGTGTGGGGGCCGGAGTACCGGGGGGAGCACCAGTACGTGCGGACGTATGTGACGTATCTGCGGCAGAAACTGGAGCAGGATCCTCGCTCGCCGGAGTACATCATGAGCGAGCGCGGGTTGGGCTACCGCTTCAAGGAGCTGTAGAGTCCCGGGCCGCGTTGCGGGCGGCGGCGATTTCCCGGGCGGTTGCCACGGGCATCTCTTCGGTGAGCCGGATGGTGTCCACCCACTTGACGCTGGCATAGCAGACTTGTTCCACCATGACCAGCCGGCACGGGCCTCCATGTACAGCGGCCAATGGCGCACCGTTGAGGCGGGTTGCCAGCAATACCTGGGACACGGAAGAGTCCAAGGGCAAAGTCACTGTGAAGTCAGCGGCAGAAATCGCGGCGTATTTCGCGTTGGGCAGGGGACCGGCGAGATTCAGCAGGACGGACAGGGGGACGCCCTCCCAATTTTGATCGGGCACCGACCAGCCCTCCAGACATCTGAAATCGTCGGTGAGGCTCTGCTGGGTGAGGGCAGCCAGATCAGCGCCGGTTAACCGGGTTGGGGTTTGGACAAGGCCCTCAATGCTCAAGCCGAGCCAGACCTCGGGGCGGCCGTGATGATCGGTGAAGACGGGCAGGGCGTTCAGTGTATCTTCGCGTTTGGGATTTGACATTTCTCCCTCCAACTTCAATAAAAGAGGTCCCCCTCACCCCCGCATCGAGCGCGGGGCAGGCTCCGGCCCTCTCCCGCCCAGGGGAGAGGGAGCTTTCGGGCATCGCCTCGCCTAAACCGGAGCGCCTCTGGTCATGGTTACTGCGACGATGACGATCAGGATCATAAGCAAGACGTTGACGCGGGCAATCCATACTACGCATTTGCGGAGCAGCGGCAGATAGCCCGGCGGGGTGGCGCCGGCGCGCATTTCATCGAGCAGGCGGCTGGTCAATGGGCCGATGACGAAGTCGTGGATGACGCTGAGCCAGATCACGATGGCTACCAGGGCAACCTTGACCTGAAGGGTTCCTACGAAATGCCCGCCGAGGCTGAAGAAGTCGGCAAAGCCGATACCGTATCGGGTGGGCAGGATGTAGAGGCCGGTGGCCACCAGGAGCACGATGCAGATCCATGAGATAAGGCGGAACCGACGGGCGATGCTGCCCAGCATATCGGGCGGCGCCGTGGGGGTCTCGGACGGCTGGCCGGGAACGGGGGTGAACCTGCGCAGGACGGGAATGAGCACCAGCGCCAGGAACAGGCTGCCGCCGACCCAGATGATGGCGGACGCCAAGTGTATGAAAACGGCTGCTTGATACATCATAGAAACCCTGAGCGAATTACGGCTTGCCGGACGGTATTGTAGATGCCGCCTTACCCACGTTTAGCATACACCAGGGACGGGCTACTGGATTCCCGCTTTCGCGGGGATGACGGATTCATTGCAGGCGATTCACACAGCCTGGCATACATCGGTTTTTCGCATCCGCTGATCTTCATGATCTTCATATTGTCGAACCATACTCATGCATCCTTCGACAGGCTCAGGACGAGCGGGTTGAGCTGAATTTAACAAAGCGCTGAGGTTGAACCGGGAGTAGGTAACGGTTATGCTTGCGTCGTTTGTGAACGCAGGTTGCGCAGCGCCGGTTGGACGCCGCGATGGGAGATGGAAAATGCGCTTGGACGGGAAGATCGCGATTGTCAGCGGGGGCGCTCATGGGATGGGAGCGGTTGAATCCAGGCTATTCGCCAGCGAAGGCGCGAAGGTGGTCATCGCCGATATTCGTGAAGACGACGGGCGGCAGGTTGAGGCGGAAATCAACGAGGCCGGCGGCGAAAGTATTTTCATACGGACGGACGTTACGAGTGAGGACGCTTGGGTCAACGTAATGTCCGAGACCGTGGCCAGGTTTGGACGGGTGGACATCCTGGTGAACAACGCGGGGATCAGCAGCCGGGCGGTGCCGGACGACGACAGCCTGGAAGCATGGTCCCGGATCATGGACATCAACTCCACCGGGGTTTTCCTGGGAACCAAGCACGCCATCCGGCAGATGCAGCAGAACGGCGGCGGGTCGATAGTCAATATTTCGTCAATCGCAGGGCTGGTGGGGATGCTGAGCGGGCATCCCGCCTACAACGCGTCGAAGGGTTCGGTGCGAATTTTCACCAAAGCGATGGCGGTGAGATACGGGAAGGAAAACATACGGGTAAACTCGGTACACCCCGGGTTCATGCCGCCGATGATGGGAAACATATCTACGGAAGAAGTGCGGGCCGGCAGGGGAGAAATGATTGCAGACCAGGTGCCGATGGGCCGGGAGGGCGAACAGGTGGAGGTGGCCAACGCGGTGCTGTTCCTGGCCAGCGACGACGCGTCCTACGTCACCGGGGCCGAACTGGTGGTGGACGGCGGATTCACGGCCCGATAGCTCGAAAGAAGCCCCCTCACCCCAACCCTCTCCCACGAGGGGAGAGGGAGCGTTTACAAATCGACTCAGGAAGCGCGTTATGCCGATAACAGAGGTAACCATTCTCCGCCGATGCGGGCACTGCCGCCAGGAATTGGGGGAGATGACCGTGAAAAAGGACAATATGCGGCTGATGGTCAGCGATCCGGCCTGGTGTGAACGCTGCGGCGCGGAAACGCCCGAGATTCGGGAGATCGCGGGCCGGCAGTCGGCAGTGGAAGCAGAACGGGCCAGCTATCCGGGCAACCCGCCCGTGCTCGATGTGTCGGCCGCCGAGTACCGGCGCCGGCGGGAAAGAGCTTCGAGCGTTTAGCCACCGGAACAGCGTTTCCACACCGGAGCATCACAGGCAAGCCATGAATGCCGACGACGCAATTTTGGAACTGGGCAAGCTGGTCGAGTCGCCAGCAGCCGACGAGGTTGGCAGCGATTTCGACCTGGCATTGGGTGCGCTGTTGATAGCATCCACGGATGACTCTAACGTGGACATTGACGGGGTCATGGAAAATGTGGACCGGATGGCCGCGGCGGCGAGGTCCCGGATACCCGATGACGGGAACGAATTGCAGCAGCTGAACGCCGTTACGGACCTGCTGTTCGGAGTGATCGGTCTAGCCGGGAACCGGGACGATTACTACGATCCAAGAAATTCGTACCTGAACCATGTATTGGAGAGGCGGCTGGGGATTCCAATAACCCTGTCGATTCTGTGCATGGAGGTAGGAAGGCGCGCCGGCGTACCAATTCTGGGAATCGGGATGCCGGGGCATTTCCTGATCCGGCACCAGGACGAACCGAATTTCTTCGTGGATTCGTTCAACGGGGGCCTGCTGCTGAGCCAGGACGAGTGCGGCGCGCTGTTGAGGGAATCGGCGGGCGATGCCGTGAGGCTGGAATCGCATCACCTGAACCCGGTAACGCCGCGGGAAATGCTGGCCCGCATTCTGCGCAACCTGAAAGCGATCTACTGGGACCGGGAGGAGTTTGACCGTTGCATCACCGCCATAGGCGCGCTGATGGCGGTTCTGCCAGACCGGCCCGAAGAACAGCGGGACCGGGGCGTAGTGCACCTGAAGGCGGGCAACCGCCGGGAATCTGCGGAGGATTTCGCGGCGTATATTGAATTAGCCCCCGACGCCGAGGACATCGAAACGGTCCGGAACGCGCTGTCTCGTTTGCGGGACAGTCAAGCCCAATAACTGAAAACTCCTATATACAAGGAAGCGACGCGATTATGATTCGCTACGTATTGGTTGGCATCGGCATATTGGCCATAATTCCGGTGGCCTGGTTCGCCTGGTGGCTGCTCAGCCCGCTGTTCTCGACCACCGAGGTGTACGAGGATTTTCCGAATGCGGCGCGGGCCACAATCCCCGAAGGCATGACCATCGAAGAGGTTGAAGTGGCGATGGGGGTGGCAGCCGCCACCGACAGGCCGGCGGATGATGCCATGCCATCGGCTGTAATGGAATCCTCGACTCCGGCGCAGGACCTGGTGAAAGCGGCCGGGGACTTCCGCGACGCGGACTCATTCCACAAAGGTTCCGGCAACGCCATCATCTACCAATTGAGTTCGGGTGAGCGCATTCTTCGGCTGGAAGAATTCCGGGTGACCAACGGGCCGGATCTGCGGGTATTGCTGGCGTACACGCCTAATCCGGAAAGTCATGGAGACCTGGCAGACGCCGGATACCATGAGCTCGCCAAGCTGAAAGGAAACGTTGGGGCACAAAACTACGAGATTCCCGACGTCGTTTCATTGTCAGACGTTGAAAGCGTGGTCATATACTGCAAGCCGTTCCGAGTCGTGTTCAGCGTAGCCACCCTGGCGAAAGTTGAAACGTAACCCGACTTAGCCGGCGTCGGCGGGACGGGCGATCCATCCCGGTGAGAGGAGATGGTATGGCGTATCTCCCGATTGAGGACTACGGCATAGTCGGCAACATGCGCACCTGCGCCCTGATCGGCGTGAACGGGTCGGTGGATTGGTTCTGCTGCCCCAACTTCGATTCGCCGAGCGTATTCGGAGCCGTCCTTGACGACCGGAAAGGCGGCTACTTCAAAATAGCGCCGGAGCTTGGGGAAGCGCCGGTGCAGAAGCAGGTGTACTGGCCAGCCAGCAACGTGCTGATCACCCGGTTTCTGGCGCAGAGCGGCGTGGCGGAGATCATCGACTTCATGCCGGTGTCCACGTCGCAGCACCCTCACCAGCATACCGAGCTGATACGACGGGTGAGCTGTGTGCGCGGTGTAGTCCCTTTCATCCTGGAGTGCTACCCAGCCTTCAATTACGCCCGCGACTCCCACCGAACGGAACTGAACGACCAGGGCGCGGCCTTTATATCAGAGAGTATAGGGCTGCAACTTTCAACCCGAATTATCCTCGAAAGGGACGGGTCCGGCGTAATTGGGGCGTTCGCGTTGAGCGCCGGGGAATCCGCTACCGTCACGTTGGGCGAACTGGGAGACGACCGGGAGAGTTATCATCCGCTCAGTGACGCGGAGAGCGACGCCCTGTTTGAGGAAACTGTCTCCTACTGGCGGAATTGGCTGTCCCAATGCACGTACAAGGGCCGCTGGCGGGAGATGGTGGAGCGGTCGGCGCTGGCTCTGAAATTGCTGACCTACGAGCCGACCGGAGCGATAATCGCGGCGCCGACGTGCAGCCTGCCCGAAGAACTGGGCGGCCACCGGAATTGGGATTACCGGTACACGTGGATTCGGGACGCCGCGTTCACGCTGTATGCGTTGTTGCGGATTGGATTCACCAACGAGGCCAGCCGGTTCATGCACTGGCTGGAAGCCCAGATCGACCCTGACGATGGCGACTGGCGGAACATCCAGATTATGTACGGGATCGACGGTCGCCGGAACCTGGAGGAAGTTGAGCTGAAACACCTGGATGGGTACCGGGGTTCCAAACCGGTTCGGATCGGGAACGGGGCCGCAGAGCAGTTGCAGCTGGACATCTACGGGGAGTTGATGGATTCGGTGTACCTGTTCAACCGGTACGGGGAGCCGATCTCCTACGATTTCTGGACCAAGTTGCGCCAGATGACCAACTGGGTGTGCGACAACTGGAACCTGGCGGACGAGGGCATCTGGGAAACTCGCGGAGGGCGGCAACATTTTGTGTATTCCAAGTTGATGTGCTGGGTAATGATGGACCGGGCGGTGAAAATGGCCGACCTGCGTTCGTTCCCATCTGAGCGGCTGCGCTGGCTGGAAACACGGGACGCGATTTACGAGGAGATCCTGAACAAAGGTTGGAGCGACGAACGCCAGGCGTTCGTGCAGCACTACGGAAGCGACTCGCTGGACGCATCCAACCTGATCATGCCGCTGGTGTTCTTCATGTCGCCGACGGACCCACGAATGCTGAGCACGCTGGACGCCATCAACCGACCGCCGCAACTGGGCGGGCTGGTGTCGGACAGCCTGGTGTATCGGTATAATGCCGAGCAGTTTTCGGACGGACTGGCCGGGCAGGAAGGCACCTTCAACATGTGCACGTTCTGGCTGGTGGAGGCGCTGACGCGGGCCAGCTGGGGAGGCGACCGGCGACGGTTGGACCAGGCCCGGCTGATGTTTGAGAAGATGCTCGGATATGCGAACCACCTGGGGTTGTTCGCCGAAGAAACCGGACCCAGCGGGGAAAGCCTGGGTAATTTTCCCCAGGCATTCACGCATCTGGCATTGATCAGCTGCGCGTTCAACCTGGATAGGGCGCTGGGAGACGGACAGTAAGAAGTAGGGGAGATCCCCCTCACCCCAACCCTCTCCCACCGGGGGAGAAGGAGCTTTCGGACACCACGAACATAGGAGGCAAGACGTATGCCTGTTGAGCAAGTTTCGCCGGGACTGGAACGAATCCTGGACCTGGATCAGGAAGTGGAGTGGCTGGCCAGCGGGTTCGGCGGCGACGGGTCGGCGCTGGGAGTGCCCTGGTGGCCGGCTGAAGGGCCGCTGTGGTGGCAGGAGGGCGGATACCTGCTGTTCAGCGACATTGGTCAGAACCGGCGGATGCGATACAGCGACGCCGATGGACTGTCAGTGCATCAGACTGAGACCAACGAGGCCAATGGGCTGGCCCGCGACCCACAGGGTCGGCTGCTGGCCTGCGAACACGCAGCGCGGCGGGTAACCCGGCAGGAAGCGGACGGCAGCATTACGGTGGTGGCGTATCAGTACGACGGGAAACGTCTGAACCGGCCCAACGACCTGACGGTAAGATCGGACGGGACAATCTACTTTACGGATCCGTACCGGGACACCTACCCCGGGATGGAACTGGGGTTTGCCGGAGTGTACCGGGTATCGCCTGACCTCAACGAGATTGAGTTGCTGGTGAACGACTACGTGGGGCCGAACGGGCTGTGCTTCTCGCCGGGCGAGAGCATCCTGTACGTCAACGATTCGCGGGTCGGGCTGATCAAAGCGTTTGACGTGAGGACGGACGGCGGGATCGAGAACGGACGGCTGCTGTGCGTGTTGCAGGACGAACGGCCCGGAGCCCCCGATGGGATGAAGTGCGACCTGGAAGGGAACATCTACGTTACCGGGCCGGGGGGCGTATGGATCCTAGCAGCGGACGGGCGTCACCTGGGAAGCATCGCGCTGGGCGACGGGAGGCGGGCGACGAACGTGGGATTTGGGGGCGACGACAGGAAGACGCTGTACATCACCACGTTTGAGGAGTTGTGCCGCGTGCGGGTGAACATAGCCGGGGTGCCGGCGTTGCGGGGGTAGGGGTCGTCAGAATCAGGATTCACAGGATTAGATGATTTTCAGGATCTGAGCGGGAGCGGGGCGGGTTTGAAACCCGCCCCTACGATTTGGCGGACTCCAAGTTGTGGCGCTGACGGCTCCCCCTCACCCCAGCCCTCTCCCACAAGGGGAGAGGGAGTATCGTCGAGGTTCCTAATCAGCGGCCGTTGCGGATGTAGTCGGCGATTTTTTCGCCGATCATGATGGTGGTGGCGTTGGTGTTGGCGCGGATGCAGTCGGGCATGATGGAGGCGTCGGCGACGCGGATGTTTTCGAGTCCGTGGATCCTGCCGTGCTGGTCAACGACGGCCATGTCATCGCCGGCGAGGCCCATCTTGCAGGTGCCGGACACATGGTGCGACGTGCCAGTGTTGCGCATGAGCCAGTCGTCGAGGGTTGCGTCGGATGTCAGGTCGGCATCCACCGGGTTGACCCGTTCGAGCAGGATTTCGCGGTAGGAGGGGTGCTCGCCGATTTCGACGCAGGTACGGATGGCCTTGCGCATACGCTCCAGGTCGAAAGGCTCCTGGTAGTAGTTGTAGTCCAGGTAGGGGTATTCGAGGGGGTCGTTGGATTTGAGGCGGAGTTGGCCCTTGCCAAGGGCCAACTGAAGGCCGGCGCTGATGCCGATGTAGTTTTCGTCGTCATCGATGGTGACCTGAGCCGGGCGGTGCTCGGAGGTCATGAGCAGCGGGGTGATCTGCATGTCGTTGCGGAGGTAGGAATCCTCGACGGTGTAGCGGAGGCCGACCTGGATGGCGGCGGCCTGGACGTCGGGCCGGTCGCCGGCGGCGCGGAACAGGACGCAGGCAGAGGGATGGTCGCGGAGATTCTGGCCGACGCCGGGAAGCTCATGGACGACGGGGATGCCGACCTCGCGCAGGTGGTCGGCAGGGCCGACGCCGGAGAGCAGCAGGAGCTGGGGCGAGGCGATGGCGCCGCTGCTGAGGATGATCTGGCCACCCTCGGCGGTGAACCGCTCGCCGCCGCTCTCGACCTCGACGCCGACTGCACGGTTGCCGTCAAATACGACACGACAGGCGTGAACGTTGGCGCGCAGGGTGAAGTTCAGGCGGTGACGGGCCAGGTTGAGGTAGGCCAGCGCCGTGCTGATACGCACACCATCGAGGGTGTTGCGGGCGCGGGGCGAGACGCCGGTGGACTCGGGGTGGTTCTGGTCGGCGTCGTCGTTGAAGCCGAGGGAGACGCAGGCGTCCTTGAAGGCGATGGAGTGAGGCAGCCATTCGTCGGGTCGGTAGCGACGGACGGGGATGGGGCCGTCGGTGCCGTGCCAGTCATCCTGGAAGTCGTGGTCGTTTTCCATGCGGCGGAAGAAGGGAAGAACGCTGGTGTAACTCCACTCGTCGTTGCCCCACTCGGCCCAGCGGTCGTAGTCTTCGGGAATGCCACGATAGAGGACCTGGCCGTTGATGGCGGAGGAGCCTCCGGTGGCCTTGCCGCGAGGGATGACGAGATCGGTCTGCTGGGCGGTGACGCGGGCGCTGTAGGCCCAACTGTGGGGGCCGTAGGCGGAGAAAAAGACGTTGTTGCCGAGTTTCAGGTCGTCGGGGAGATGGTTGAAATCGGGGTAGTCGGGGCCGGCTTCGAGGAGCAGGACCGTTTTGTCGGGGTCTTCAGACAGCCGGGTGGCGATGGTCGCGCCCGCCGAGCCGGCGCCAACCACGATGTAGTCGTATCGCATCGGGACCTCCGTGGGTTGCAAAGTTGGGAACGAGGCCATACTAGCCGACGGGTTGGGGTGGGGCAAGGCGGGGAGTGTTGCGGCGGTTTTGACCGGGTTGGCGGGGCGATGCTAGAATCGTGATGTTACAAATTATATTTGGTGATAAAAGCGCTGGGTAGCGGAGCGATGAAAGTCCGAGCAATTTTCGGGCGAGCGGCGGCATATCGAAGCGCGAGGAGGTGTCGGATGTCCGGACATTCCAAGTGGTCAACAATCAAGAGGGCGAAAGGCGCGGCGGATGCGAAACGAGGCGCGCTGTTCACCAAGCTGGCGCGGAACATATCGCTGGCGGCCAAAGAAGGCGGGAGCGGCGACCCGGACATGAATTTCCGTCTGAGGATTGCCATTGACCAGGCGAGATCCAACAACATGCCGCAGGACAGCATCATGCGGGCCGTGCGCCGGGGGACCGGCGAGGGCGGCGAGGGGATGGTGGACCTGTCGGAAGTTACCTACGAAGGGTACGGGCCGAGCGGCGGCGCGATTCTGGTGCAAGCGTTAACGGACAACCGCAACCGCACCGCGTCGGAGATACGGTCGGCGTTCAACAAGGGCGGCGGCAACCTGGGCGACGCGGGATGCGTGGCGTGGAACTTCGACAGTCGCGGCGTGATCACGATGGAGATTGAGGATGAGGGGGCTGCCGAGGAGTTGAGCCTGGTGGCGATTGACGCCGAGGCGGAGGACGTTAAATTCGAGGACGGGATCCTGGAAATCTACACCGCGCCGGAGAACCTGCTGACGGTGAAGTCGGCGCTGGAGAGCGAAGGGGCGGAACCGTCATCGGCAGACATTTCGCTGGTTCCCAAGACGGTGATTCCATTGGAGAACCGGGCGGCGGAGCAGACGCTGCGTCTGCTGGACATCCTGGAGGACCTGGACGACGTGCAGAAGGCATACACCAACGCGGACTTTCCGGCGGAAGTGCTGGAACAGTACGGTTCCGCCTGATGCGGGTACTGGCGATTGATCCGGGCACCCTGCGGATGGGGTACGGCGTGGTTGATTCCGGGCCGACTCCGGAGGCCGACGACTACGGGGTGGTTGCGCTGCCGGCGTCGATGCCCATTGAAAAGCGTTTGTATCAGCTGCACACGCACATACTGAACATGATCCACGTGTTCCATCCGGACGCGATTGCGGTGGAGGACCCGTTCGTGGGCCGGGGAGAGCGGGCATTCGTCAAGTCGGCGCTGGCGATTGGGCAAGCGCAGGCGGTGGTTCTAATTGGCGCGGCTAGCCAGGGAGTGCCGGTGCATCGATACGCGCCGGCAAGGGTGAAACGGGCAGTAACCGACTATGGCGGGGCCACCAAAGAGCAAGTGCAACAGATGACGGTATCCACGCTGGGGCTGCGGGAGATGCCGGATTCAGACGCGGCGGATGCGCTGGCGGTGGGTCTGTGCCACATCCAGGAAATGACTGCGGATAATCTGGCGGCGCGGGAGATCAAACCGGGCGAGGTGTTTTAGGAAGGTTCGCCTTCAGGTGGTTTTATGGCATGGATGTGCAGGATGAAAGGGATTTTCTGATAGAGGATTTCTGGATTCCGGCTTTCGCCGGAATGACGGTATTGTCGGCGGGGCTCAGGCCGTGCTGGTAGGGGTGCGCGGCGCGCTGGAGGCGGTGGGCGCGGACTGGGTGAACGTGCAAGTGGGCGGGATCGTGCTACAGGTGTCCGTGCCGGCGTCAGCGGTGGCGGGACTGGGGAGCGTGGGAGACCCAGTGCGGCTGCACACGGTGTTGCGGATCCAGAACGAGCAGCCCGTGTTGTACGGTTTCCCGGATGTTGGTTCCGTGGAGCTTTTCGGAGCGTTGAACGGCGTCAACGGCGTGGGGCCGCGCTCGGCGATGGCGATACTGTCGGAACTGGGCGAGGACGGGTTCCGGCAGGCGGTGGCATCGGAGGACGTGGCGGCGTTGGCCCGGGCGCCGGGCGTGGGCCGTCGGATAGCGCAACGGGTGGTGCTGGAGCTGCTGGGAAAGCTGCCGGATGCGGATGGCGCGGCGCCGGGCGGCGTCATCGCGGGCGGAACGGATGCCGAGGCGGTAGAAGCGTTGACGGCTTTAGGTATGCCGCTGGCGGACGCGAGGCAGGCGGTGGCGGCGTTGGAGTTGCCGTCGGACGCATCGATGGAAGACAAGGTGCGGCAGGCGTTGTTGGGTATGGGCGGCGGGTGAGGTTGCCGTTTGGCGTATAATTTGGGGAAACGATGGGGAGCCGTTTGAGATGCCGGATTTTCAGCTAGTGGCCGACTTTGGGATGATGGGCGACCAGGAGCCGGCGGTGTCGAGGCTGTCGGCCGGGGTGATGGAAGGGCAACGTTACCAGACGCTGCTGGGCGTTACCGGGAGCGGCAAGACGTTCACGATGGCGAACATCGTGCAGGAAACGCAGAAGCCGACCATCGTGATCGCGCACAACAAGACGCTGGCGGCACAGCTGGCGACGGAGTTCAAGGAGTTCTTTCCCCACAACGCCGTTGAATACTTCGTTTCATACTACGACTACTATCAGCCGGAAGCGTATATCCCGCGAACGGATACGTACATCGAGAAAGACAGCAGCGTCAACGAGGAATTGGACAAGCTGCGGCTGGCGTCCACGACATCGCTGCTGACGCGGCGGGACACGCTGATAGTGGCGTCGGTGTCATGCATCTACGGCCTGGGGGATCCGTCGGACTACTTCGAGATGGTGGCGCGGATCGAGGTTGGTGAGGAATACAACCGCCGGGCGTTGTTGCGGCAGCTGATCGACATGCAGTACGAGCGGAACGACACCGACCTGGCGCGGGGCCGTTTCACGGTGCGGGGCGACACGCTGGAGATAGTGCCGGCCTATGAGGAATTCGCGGTGCGGGTCCAGTTCTTCGGCGACGAGGTGGAGCGCATCCTGACGCTGGACACGTTGACCGGGGAGGTGCTGAACGATCGGCAGGAGTTCTCGGTGTATCCGGCCAAGCACTTCGTGACCAGCCGGGAGAAGCTGGACGCGGCGCTGGTGGACATCGAAGCGGAGATGAACGAGCGGGTTGATGAGCTCAAGATACAGGGCAAGCTACTGGAGGCGCAGCGGCTGGAACAGAGGACGCGGTACGACATGGAGATGCTGGATGAGACCGGGTTCTGCGCGGGGGTGGAGAACTACGCGCGGCACCTGTCGCGGCGCCCGGCGGGGAGCGCTCCGTGGACGCTGCTGGACTATTTCCCCGACGACTTTTTGATGTTCGTTGACGAGTCGCACATGACGCTGCCGCAGGTGCGGGGGATGTACAACGGCGACATCTCGCGCAAGAAGACGCTGGTGGAGTACGGGTTCCGGCTGCCGTCGGCGTTGGACAATCGGCCGCTGCACTTCAAGGAATTTGAGGATCACATCAACCAGGTGGTGTACGTTTCGGCGACGCCGGGTCCGCTGGAGCTGGAGAAAACCAACGCCATTGTGGAGCAGGTGATCCGCCCGACTGGGTTGCTGGACCCGACGATTGAGGTGAAGCCGACGACGGGTCAGATTGACGACCTGCTGCATGAGATTCGGCAACGGGTGGAACGGCAGGAGCGAGTGCTGGTGACGACGTTGACCAAGCGGATGGCGGAGGAACTGGCGGACTATTTGTCGGAGACCGGGATACGGAATCACTATCTGCACTCAGACATTGAGACGCTGAACCGGGTGGAGATACTGCGGGACCTGCGGTTGGGGGTGTACGACGTGGTGGTGGGCATCAACCTGCTGAGGGAGGGATTGGACCTGCCGGAGGTGAGCCTGGTGGCCATTCTGGACGCGGACAAGGAAGGCTACCTGAGGTCCACAACATCGCTGATCCAGACGGTCGGACGGGCAGCGCGGCACGCCTCGGGGCACGTGATCATGTACGCGGACCGGGTGACGGCCTCGATGCAGAACTCGATTGACGAGACCTATCGTCGGCGCGGGATTCAGCACGCGCACAACCAGCGACACGGCATCGAACCGCAGTCGATTCACAAGGCAGTGCGGGACATCACTGAAGGGTTGCGCGGGGTCGCCGAGACCAAGGCGTCGTACCAGGTGGCGCGGGAGGAAATGACGCGGGACGATATGTACCGGGTGGTGAAGGACTTGGAGTTCCAGATGAAGGAAGCGGCGCGGTCACTGGAGTTCGAGAAGGCGGCGCACCTGCGCGACGAGATGCTGGAATTAAAGAAGATAATCGTTACGGAGGAGAAGATGATGGCGGTGGGGTAGGCTTGCCGTTTGTGGCATAATACGCGAACCCATAACCCCCTACGGAGGTACGCACCGCATGGTTGACCTCAGGCGCGCCGCCGCCATCGTGGGCATCCACGAGCACGTTACACGCTATTCGCCCGACAAGAGCGAGTTTCAAATTCAGGGCGAGAGCGTCATAAAGGCCCTGGCCGACGCCGGCCTCAGCAAGGATGATGTTGACGGCCTGTTCACTGCGTCCAGCAGCATCCGCAACAGCGGGATGAACCTGGCTGATTACCTCAATCTGTACCCCTCCTACGTGGACAATACCACCGTCGGGGGAGGGTCTTTCGAGTTCCACCTGTCCCACGCGCTGACCGCCATCGCGGCGGGACGCATCAACGTGGCCGTAATCACGTATAGCAGCCTGGCCCGCTCGGGCGGAGTATCGGTGGGCACGGGTGGAGTGGGACGCTTCGGGCATCCCATCCTGGACCCGTCGCCGGACAGCTTTGAGGAACTGTACGGCCTGACCACCGTGGGCCTGTACGCGATGATCGCCCGCCGGCACATGCACCTGTACGGCACGACGTCGGAGCAGCTGGCCGAGGTGTCGGTGGCCATGCGGCATCATGCCTCCATGAATCCGGAGGCGTTGTTCCGCGACCCCATTACGGTTGAGGACGTGGTGAACTCCCGCGTCATATCCGACCCGCTGCACCTGATGGACTGCTGCGTCATCACCGACGGCGGCGGCGCGGTGGTGGTGGCATCCCCGGAAGTGGCTCGCAACTGCCGGCACACTCCGGTGTGGGTCCTGGGCGCCGGCGAGGCCATTGCTCACCAGGGGGCGGGCAAGCGCGACTTGATCTACATCGCTGCGCACCAGAGTTCGCCGCGCGCCTTTGAGATGGCAGGCGTAACCCACGACGACATCGACATGGCCATGGTGTATGACTCCTTCACCATCACCGTCGTCGAAACGCTGGAAGACCTGGGGTTCTGCAAGAAAGGCGAGGGCGGAGAGTTCGTCAGCGGAGGCCGCCTCCAGGTCGGCGGCGCGTTGCCCATCAACACAGACGGCGGCGGGTTGTCGTCGAACCACCCGGGTATGCGGGGCATCTTCCTGCTGCTGGAAGCGACCCGCCAGTTGCGCCACCAGTTCGACGGCACCGGCCGACAGGTTCCCGATTGCAAGATCGCCCTGGCCCACGGCACGGGCGGCGCGTTGGGTTCCCGCCATTCCGGCGGCACCGTCATCTTGGCCCGCGACTAATTCGTCATTCCTGCGAAAGCAGTAATCCAGAAATCCTTACAAGGAACCAACCATGACCACAACCTGGAACAAACCCCTGCCTTCAATCGTGGGCGAAACCAAGCCCTTCTGGGATTCCTGCCGGCGCGGCCAGCTGGTCATCCAGCGGTGCGTTGAGTGCGATGTGTACCAGTGGTATCCCCGGGGAATCTGCGCCGACTGCTGGGGCGACAGCGTCGAGTGGGTGCAGGCGTCGGGCCGGGGCACCGTATGGACCTACACCATCACGCAGCAGAACCGCACGACGGGATTTGTCGAGATGGTGCCCTACGTGCTGGCCCTGGTGGAACTGGAAGAGGGCGTCCGCATGTTCACCAACATCGTGGAGTGCAACCCGCGGGACGTGCATATCGGGATGGCGGTGGAAGTTACTTTTCAGACCGCGACGCCCCAGATCACGATTCCGTACTTCAAGCCGGCGGGATAGGGCCATTCACTGGAACGCGGCCCATGAACAGCAATGTCTATCACGTCCACTTCCTTGACCACCAACTGCCCGAATCCGAAGAGGACAAGGTACAGTTCGCCAGAGACTACACTGTGGAGCTTACGGGCGCCAGCCTGAACGACATTACCTGCTTCATACAAAAACATACCGGCGATCCCAGCTACCGAGTGACCATCAGCGTTCCCCAACGACTCGCCGACTCGCTAACGCGAGTCGGCGAGTTTGGTCTTGAGCCCGTTTTTGAAGAACCGGAGCATCCGTATGTGGATGGTGATTGCTGCATTGTCCCCGGTTCGTTCCAAATCAGACATTTCGGCGTGAACATTGACCCCAGGGCAGTTTCCAACCACCCGGAACGGCAGAGCATAATGGCGGCGGTTCTTGCTGAGTACGTCCCCGACCTACCGGAAGTCGCCAAAGATTTCCTCAACTGGCGCTACATTGAAGCCGATGAGGAAACGGGGTTGATTGTCATATTCTGGGGCGATGATGGGGAATACGACCCGGAGGATTAAGTAGTTGAGTGAGCATCGCCAGTGTCACCTGACGCAATTTTACAAACTGCTGGATCGGCTTGAGGTCAAGCTCGGCGGTGAGCGCAAGTTGTCGAAGTGTTCAGGGCGCATAGACTGGCCGCAGCGGGGCGTTTATTTCTTCCGGGAGGCGGGCGAGTGCCGCAAAGAAACCGGAGACGGACCGCGCATCGTGCGGGTGGGAACCCACGCGCTGATAGCCGGCAGCAAAACCACGCTTTGGAACCGGCTATATCAGCACCGGGGAGTGGCCAGCCACGGCGGCGGTGACCATCGCGGGTCTATTTTTCGGTCGCTTGTCGGCTCGGCCATGATTGAGAAACACGAATACGACTGGTATCCAAAATGGGGGAAGGGCAGCAACGCTCCCAAGAGCGTCAAGGAACGCGAGCACCCCCTGGAACAGGAGGTCAGCGCCGTTATCGGGGCTATGCCCTTCCTGTGGCTGGCGATGGAAGACGCGAGTTTGCGGGGCTGCATTGAGCGCAACTCCATCGCATTACTCAGCAACTACAACGGACAAGAGCCGATAGACCCGCCGTCGCCAGACTGGTTGGGCTGTTACAGCGACCGGGAACGAGTCAGGCTATCGGGTCTATGGAACAACAACCATGTCGGTGACGACTATGACCCGGTGTTTCTGGATACGTTGGAGCGGCTGATCGAAAAATGAGAGAGGCAAAGCATGGCAGATAGCATCGTCGTCATCCAATGCGCCGGACGCAAGCAGCCAAATGCCGGGCATCTCCGAAACACTGACGGGCGCAAGGTGATGTTCGTCGCCAAGCCCGATGAAGCTCCAAAGGATGCTCCGTATGCCTACGCCCATCCTGATGCTGCCGACGCCTCCGGCGAGTCATGGCGTGAAAACTGCTGCAGTACAACCGTGACCAGACAGACAACCCGCTGGGGCTATTGCCGGCGTGGCAACTCTACCAGAATCCAGCTTACGAACTGCTTTACCGGAAATGTGGGCCGGGCAACCTATACATCCTTTCGGCGGGCTGGGGATTAATCCGGGCGGACTTCTTGACTCCGACCTATGACATCACATTCAGCAGCAGTGCAGAAAAATACCAACGCCGATACAAACGGGACCACTATAACGATTTTCGTAAGTTGCCGGATGACACTGACAAGACGGTGGTGTTCTTCGGCGGCAAAGACTACGTGGGCTTGTTCTGCAAACTGACCGGCAGGGTGCAAGGGCCGCGCTATGTACTTTACAATGCAAACAACGCCCCCAAAGCCCCGGGCTGCAAAATCAGGAAGTTTCATACCAACATCAAAACTAACTGGCACTACGAGGCCGCCCGCACCTTCGCAGAAGGTTGCCTGGAACTGTAAAGACCCATGCTAACCACTGACCAAGTAACCGCTATTTTTGATGACGCCCGCGGCGTTCATGCCGACGCGCTGCGGTTGCTGGAGGCCGGCGACGTTCGTGATGCAGCAGAAAAGGCTTGGTGCGCTACGAAGCGGGCCACCGACGCGTTGATTCTGGCGCGCACGGAAGTCGAGCCGGTAATATCCTCCGAGACCACGAGGGGGTTGAATGGACTGGCGGTAGCAGATCAGACCGTCCGACCACTGCGTCGCCGTTACTTCTCACGACAAAGCGAATTGCACGGCTCCTGTTTTTATCTGGGAGATTGTGAGCCGTTTGACGAGGTGGAGCGGCGCATCATCCAGACTGCCGACTACATCAGCGACGCCGAGCGTTTAGCCGGCTATTCCAACAATACCTGACCAAAAAGGAACACCACTCATGAAACTGCTTACTTATGACAACGGAACCGGGCCTCGCTGCGGTGTGCTGCGGGATGACGCGGTGGTGGACGTGGCGGCGCTGATCGGCTCGGAGCAGCCGCTGTCCGACGTGCGCGCACTGCTGGATACCGGGGATTCCGCAATCGAGCGGGTGGGGGACGCGCTGGCCGGCAACGTGGCCGCGCCAGCGGTGGCGCTGTCTGACGTGCGGCTGCGCGCGCCGATTCTGCAACCGCCCACGGTGCGGGACTACATCGTTTACGAGGAACACGCCACGTCGCAGGGCACGCGGCAGATTGATCCCGTATGGTACCGGATGCCCGTGTTCTACTTCTCCAATCCGCTGGTGATCTACGGGCCGGAGGAGGACGTGCCATATCCGGCCGCGTCGGAGCAGCTGGACTATGAGCTGGAGATTGGCTGCATCATCGGGAAGGCGGGCGCCAACGTGCCGGCGTCGGAGGCCATGCAGTACGTGGCGGGGTTCTGCATCTTCAACGACTGGAGCGCACGGGATTTGCAGTTCGACGAGATGACCTTCGGCCTGGGCCCGGCCAAGGGCAAAGACTCGGCGTCGTCAATCGGGCCGTGGATTGTGACCACCGACGAGATTATGCCCCACATCAAAGACGGCCGGCTGGACCTGAAGTGCCACGCGCGGGTCAACGGCGACGACTGGCTGCGCGACGGCGAGACGATCAACGCCTGGTACACGTGGGGCGAGATAATTGAGCGGGCCGCCAAGGACAGCCGCATCGCGCCAGGCGACGTGATCGGCAGCGGCACCGTGGGCGGCGGTTCGGTGCGGGAGTCCATCCGCAAGGGCTACGAGGCGTCGCGCTGGCTGGAACCCGGCGACACCGTGGAACTGGAGGTGGAGAACATCGGAGTGCTCCGCAACACCCTGGCGCCCAGGGTCGGCGTGGATCCCAACTACGCCTATCTGCCCAACAACCCGACGGCGACGCCGGAACGGGGCACGGCTCGGGACTACCGGTACGAACGCGCACGGTAGGAGATGGAACTCCAACCTCATGCGGGGATGGAGAGACGCGACGGGGCCATCCGGTGCGATCGCGTCATCATGCTATAATACTCGTCCCCTGCGCCGGCGCAGGTCGCCGGCGTGTTGTGCGGAGAGGTGCCAGAGTGGACGAATGGGCGCGACTGGAAATCGCGTAGGGGTTAACCGCCTCTCGCGGGTTCGAATCCCGCCCTCTCCGCCATATGTTCTAAGCGAGAAAATTTGAGTAGGAAGTAGCTGACGGCCAGAGTCTCGACCGCCGAATGCCCGGCCTAACGTGCGAATTTTCCGCCAATTCAGCGGAATCAGAGGGAATCGAACCTAATCCCTTTCGGTCCGATAGTTCCGATTTCTATGGCCCATGCAATCGGGCCAAAACCAACCAAATGAATCAGCCGCAGCGACCACAACTCGCTACGGCCGGCGATTCCCCCACAACCTATTGGAGAAAATCATGATGAGTTTAGCACCTTTGGCAATCGGTTTCCTGACCGGCGTTGCAGTGATGGGGTTGGTTGTCTTCGCGGTCGCCGCGGCGGTGGAGGTTGCCCGCATCATCTGAACAAACAAATTGGCCGCAGCGACTAGCCCCGCTACGGCCGGTGACTTAACCCAGAAGGGCATAGGAGAAAGTCGTGAACGACGATACCGCATTCCGGCGCGAATTGGCAATCAAACTGGGCATGGGCTTAGTAGCAGCGGTGATTCTGATGAGCTACGCCAGTGGATTCGGAAAACTAGACACGATCTCTGGTTACGGACTTCTCAGCCTCCCCGTTATTGCTCTGGTAGCGGCACTCGCAGGGTCAACAGTTGTTGTGCTTACTGGCGCCGCCAATCCAGGCCGGGCCGCCATCTTCACCCGTTGGTGGTGCGTTGCCGGATGGTTGGCAATCGTATTCGGAGCATTGGCTGTAGCCGCTTTCTGAAGCCTGCCATTGTCTAGTTCGCATGGAAAAATGACGGGGTCTTACGGCTTGCAAGCGCTACGCCGATGAACCGCAGGTTTGGAGTATTCGATGGCTTCCAATACTGACCGCCAGTACCAGTGCAAAGACGTCCACCTTGCCGCCGATCTCATGGGCGATCGCTGGAGATACAAGCAAAGCTTCACGCCGGACGAGATTAGAGAACTGCTGCCGGGCATCACCGACCGAAACATCGCCCTGTTGGACCACGACAACGATGGCCGTTATTGCGAGAGGAGGGTACCGGTCTAACTGGCGGAAGCTACCGTTCTTGCCATGCCAAGGTGAATCCCCTTGAAAAGGAGCAGGAAAAAGGTGGCGTTTCATACCATGACCATCCGCAGCAATACTGAACGGCAGTCGAGGAACCGTTGGGACAAACCGCGAACCGATATGCTAACCTACGGTGATGATAAGAAGCGCGAAGTTTTCCGGGCTGCGATGGAGCAGGCCCGCGAGGACGGCCTTTCCCTGGAAGATATGGCCAGCATGATCACTGCCGCCAAGAACGAACCGCAACCCCCCAACGGCGTCCATCCCAATGGAGCGGAAAACGTCATCTACGAACCCGGCGAACTACCCGAGGGCCTGATTGACTTGCCCAGCGCCAGCAAGAAGTACGGGATTAAGGTGGGTACGCTACGCCAGTGGGTGCATGTGGGCAAACTGCCGCGGCGAGGCAGGATGAGAGCCCGCGCCCCGGGCGGTGGCTATATCGTTACCGAAGAGGCGATGATCGTGTACTGTCGGGACAACCCACGAAAACCATGGCACAAGAAGTCTCTAACGTCTTGACAAGTCCATAACGTCTAGCCTAGTCTTACCTCCAACCCAAAAAGTTGGAGGTTTTTTTATGGTTCTTCTAACCGCGGCAGAGCGCCGGTCGTCTTTCCCCGTGGCCATCGCGCCAGTCAGGTTCGCGCGTCCAGACCTGGACCCCACGCCGCTGTCCGTGGTACCTCGGGACCTGCACCTGACCTACGCCCGCACCGAGCTGTGCCGCGACTGCGGCCAGGTGCCCGCGCTCAGGTCCGTGTACCCCCTGGAGTTCCGCTACCACCTGATCTCGGGTCTGATGCCCTGCTGGGCGTGTGGCCACGCCTTCTTCAAGCCGAAGAGCGCGCTGGGCTATGCCGATTCAGTTGTACGCAACCTCCGCACCGACGCGGGCGATGCCGTCAGGCCCCACGAACGCCGTCTATCCAGGTAACGACAACGCCGCCACGGGGCTGAACTCCCCAAGGCGGCGCAAAACTGTAAAGCACAAGGAGTCTAACACAATGACCACCACTACCAACCACTCCACCACCGACGCCGAACCGGACGACGATCTCGTCGTCATCAAGCTGCTCAACGAAATGATCCTCGGCGAGCGCTGGGACCTCACCGGCTTGGGACGCGAGTACCTGCGGGAAGCACAGGCCGAGGAAACCGAGACCCTCGAACGTCTCCAGGATCGCGATGAGCGCCGCTTCAACAACATCCTGGCCAATCGGTAACCACAAACAACAGCGCCGCCAGTGGGAGGGCATTCCCACTGCGGCGCAACTCAACAGAGCAACAGGAGTCTATCACAATGACCGCACCCAAACCCGACGCCATCAACCACTGTGTAGAGTGCGACGTGGAGTATCCCGCCCACCGCTGCGCTCCCTGCCCGCTCTGCCGGCTGCGGATCGCGTGCGACGAAGCCAACCAAGCCCTCTGGCAGGCCGAGCCCTGGCGCGTCATCAAAGCGGAGAACCACCGCGAGATGCAGGAATACCTGAACGAGTATTCCGCCTCCGGATGGATCCTCGATTCCTTCCACGTCAGCCACCAGGAAGCAACCCGTTACGGCTCGGGTCCCGTTTATGTCGTCGTGCTGAGGCGCAGCGCGCATGACCGAGAGAGCCACGCCTTGCGTCGGGCCGCCCACAAGCAGGTTTTCGAGGACTATCTCGCCAAGCGCCAGGCGTTGGAGGCCGAGGCCGAGGCCTTTCGCGCCGCCCGGATCCAGGAGGCCCAGTGATGAGCGAGCGCAGCATGCCGCCCCGCCAAAAGGACGGCGAGCAGACCGTTCCCCCGGAAACGGTCTGCCATAAGGAGGAATGAGCGATGACGACGACAGCAGCGGAGCGAAACGGCGTGAGCGTGCTGGACAACCTGGATCCGGAGGGGCCGCGGGTTATGGAGGGGCTGGTCACGGTCCGCATGGACTCCTACCAGGCGAGCCTGTGAAACCCCACGGCGCTGCGGGAGATCACCGAGAAACGGCCGGGCGAACTTTTTCGCCGCCCCGACGTGATCCGGGAGCGCTACGTGGTGGAGGTGTTGCAAACCACGCGCAATGTGGAGGACGCCAACGGCGATAAGAGGTTGCAGCGCAACTACACGGTTGAGGTGGTCTTTGTTGACCAGGACGGTCTCAAAGTCCGTCTGCCGTGGGCCCTGATCGAACGCATCAACTCCTACAAGGACCGGCTCCAGTCCCAGGCGCTCAGCGCCGAGGCGCAGCAGCGGGCCGAGGAACGGAGGGCGGCATGATTCCCACCGACGCCATTGCCATCGTTACGCCCCACGGCCGTTACGAGCGCGTCCTGCGCGGCCGGAGGCATGCCCTGCCCTGCGGCCACCACACTGCCATGGATGAGATCGCCTGGCAACAGGTCAGCAAAACCCATGAAAGCGATCTGCCTGCCCTGGTCTGCAACCGGTGCATGAAGGGCTGGATGGCGGCTTTCGTAGCCGGTGGGCGCCGGGATGCCGCATGATTCCCGCCGACGAAAATTGCATAGCCTGTGACAATCCGATCCTTCCGGCGGATCGCGTGCTGCTGACCGATCAGGTCCAGGAACTCGCGCAGCCCGTGTTTGCGATGGACTTCCATTGCGCCATGATCGCGCTCCACTTGCACGGAATCGACCCCGACCTGAAGGTCGTCGTTTCCATCGACCTGCTGAGACGAATCCGCGACCGCGAAGTGGAGGGGTCATGAGCGTCGATAACCCCTTCGACTCGCTTAGCGTGTTCGGCTATCACCGTGCGGCCTGGTGGAGCCTGCTGATGCAGGAGCGCCACATGTACCACTATCCCAGCTGGAAACGTCCGTGTCACCGCGCCATCGACCCGCCGCAGGAGCAATGCAATCGCACCATGGAGCCGCCATGTTCATACGGACAATAGCATTGGCCATCGGCGCAATACTGGTTGCCGTCCTAGCAGCGTGGGTCAGCGCCCCTGTTGTGGCATTCGTCGCCCTGCAAGCGGCGGGCGGCATTCCGTTTTGCTATCCCGAAACGTACCCCCATCACCTGACGCACGGTCAATGTCTGCTGCACGCAGTCCCCTACCCGACGGATCACATCCCGTGGTGGGAAACCTACTTGAAGGCTGCTGCGCTTCGGATGGACCTTGCCCTGTTGAGCGGGATCTACCTGTCCGTTCCGGCGGCGCTGGGCTTGGTAGCGTGCATTGCCTGGGCGGGAGGCCGAACGTGGCGGCGCGCCAACCGAGAATCAGTGGACGGGAGTGTACTGCAATGACCTTATCCCTACGGAACCTCGCCAGCTGCGCCTGGTGCCGGCGGCCGTTCAGCGCTTTGACCGGCGCAGACGGCAGGCCCGAGCGCTACTGCAGCCAGCTGCACCAGGTTTGGGCCGTCGCCGTAGCCAACGGGGAGTATCCCGTAGCCGACTGTCCGCGCTGCGGCCGCCACGACCTGCGCATCGCCGGACCCGACTGGGGCAGCTGCCAGACGTGCGGCCACCAGACCGACCGACCGGACCTGCCCGCCGGCCGCATCACGCCGGCCAACATGTTCGCCGCTAACACCGACATCCGCGAACGATTGGCTTCGTGAATTAAGGGGGGGTCAGAGATGCCAGATTACTCACCGAACGCCTTCACCCTGGAGGAGGCCCACACCGCCGCAGTGGCCGCCGGTTTCAAGCCCACACAACTCGGCAGCCGAGGCCGGTTCAGTTTCAACTCCCGGGCCTGCCACGTCGGCGGCGACAACCCTCACGGTTGCTGGGCTCGGGAAGTGGACGGCCGGGTCTATTTCCATTGCCACAAGCACGGCGGCGCCAAGAGCGACCGGCTGGAGACCCAACGTCGCATCACCGTCAACCTGGGCCTGCCCGAGTACCGTGTGCCCGGTCCTTCCAACGGCAATGGCCAGCCCTACCAGGTTAGGGAGTGGACCTACCGCAACCGGCTCACCGGCGAAGATGCCGTCCAGGTGGTGGAGCGCTACGACGGGGCCTGTTGGCGTGACGATTGCGCCGAGCGCTACGCCCACAAGCATCCCTGGCTCCGGCGCGACGAAAAGTTCAAGGGACGGCCGACGGCGGGATTTTTGCTGTTGGAACACGCCCCATCGTGCTCAGACTGCCCCGAAAAAGCCAATTCAGATTCTGGCCGGGAGGGAAATTCATGCACTTCATGCACCAAAACGCCCGTTTCAAATGGCCCGGAATGGGGTGTTGTCTGTGAAGGCGAAAGCACCGCGGCGGCCGCCGCCGATTGCGGCTGGAGGGCATTTTCGTACCAGGGAGGAGCAGCCGGCGCGGACCGGGCGGACTACTCGACGGTAGCCGGCATGTCGATCCTGATAGCGCCGGACAACGACCGTCCGGGAACCCGCGCCGCCCTCACCGCTGCGATCCGCTGCCTGGAGGCCGGCGCCGAGGAGGTGCGCATCATGTCCACTGCGGACTTTACCCGGCGAGGCGAGGACCTGGCGGACCTGGATCCGAACCGGCGATCACGGGTCATCGACGGCGGCTGGCATGAAACCCGGCGCCAGTTGGGCCCCCTGCTGGTGGAGCGGGCGGCCCATGATCTCAATGACCGTTGCCTCTCGGCATCGGAGCTTCCGCTGGTGACCGCCAGTCAGTGGGAGCACTTTCACGAGCACGTCGCCCAGGTTTGGAGAGGGGTCTTCCGGCGGGAGGATGCCCTGCCCACCCCGTCGCTCTACGCTCGCGACGGCAAGCTGGTCTATCTGACCCGAGGCGGCAACAGCCACCTGACGATCCTGGAGCACAACGGCGACAGCATCAGCAGCCTGGCCGCGGAGTCGGTTCATTGGCATCTGGGCTGGTCGGAAACCGTAGTGGCCCGGGAGCCCGAGCCGATCCAGGCGTCCGACGTTGAAGCCTGGACCGCGGTGGCCGAACAGCTGGACGCCGTTCCCGGTGAACAAAATGCGTGGCTGCACCGCCAAATGAAGGAACGCAAGGAAGGCCCACCGGCGGTTATCTACGCGCTGCACACGCCCAAAAAGCATCACCCCCAGAGCGGTGTGGTCAAGTCGCTCTTGGTGAACCTGCCCGACGACCTGCCCCAATTGTCCGCCGTCCTCACTCACCCCTTTCTCAACGGCTCCGGCGACCGTCTCGTGGTCGCTGAGGGGTATTACCCCGATGAGGGCATCTACCTGGAATGCTCCATGCCGTTCGCTCCGGTCCCGGTCGGGGAAGCCGTGGAGATCCTGGACGATCTCTTCTGCGACTTCCCTTTCAAGGATAGGCAGGCGGACCGGGCCAACCTCTACGCCGCCATCGTCACCGCCATCTGCCGCAGGTCCTACGACATTGCTCCGATGACCATGTTCGACAAACCCAAAAGCGGCACCGGCGCGACGCTTCTGGCCGGGCTGGTGGCGTGGCTCGCCACCGGCAAGAAGGCGGAACGGCTGAGTTACCCCTCCGGCGAGCTGCTGGAGTTTGAGAAGCGCGTGGCGGCCACCTGCCGCAGTGCCAGCGGCATGGTTCTGATGGACAACCTGTCGGGCACTCTGAAGAGCTCCGTCCTGGCCGACCTGATCACCGCGGACGACACCTACGACGCGCGGCTGCTGGGTTTCAGCAGCAACGTCACCTTCGATCCAAAGAACTTCGTGCTGGCCGGCACCGCCAACAACGTCGTGATGCAGGCGGAGCTGGTGAACCGGACGCTGCCTATTCGCCTGGACGCGGGAGTGGAGCGGCCGGAGCATCGCAGCGGGTTTCGCCATCCGGACGTCAAGCAGCATTTGATTGACAACCTGGGCCAGTTCCAGAACGCCGCGCTTTCTTTGGTGCACCACTGGCTGGAGGCGGGCCGGCCCCCGGCGTCGCGCCTGCCCCAGGGGCTGCGCCGGTTCCCCGCATGGCAGCGCCAGACCGCGGCAATCCTGGAGCACTGCGGCATTGCGGGCTTCGCCGATAACGTCGTGGAATTTGAGGATCGGGCCGTTTCCCAGGAAGAGGCGTCGATCCACCCCTTCATCGAATGGTGGTGGCAGACGCACCAGTCCAACCCGGTGGGCGTCAAAGAACTGGCGACCGCGGCGCTGGGAGACCCCGACGATCCGGACGGCGAGGGAATGCTGGCGGTGCGCGGCTCTACCGACCGGCTCAGGCGCATCAACCTTTCGAAATTGATAAAAGGGTGGATCGATCAAACCTTCGAGCTGACCGAGACTACCGTCAAGGTGGCAGCCGGTCCACTGGTGAAAAATCGTTACTCGACTTGGTTGCTGCAAGCCCCCGATTCCAGGGTCGGGGCTTTCCCACTGCTATCCGATGATACCGATGTTCTGGTGCATGAAGTGCATGAATTCCCCTCCCGGCCAAAATCTGAATTGCCTTTTTCGGGGGAAAAGCGGGCCTGCCGCACCTGCGGGATGCCCTTGTTGCCCGACGAAGACGGGCCGGACTGCGAGAAGCATAAGCCATGATCTACCTGTTCGTCACGTCTCAACGCGGCCCTCTCGTGTTCGGCTACCAGCACCACTGGCCGGAGCTTCGGGTTTTGATCTGGAACCCGCGCCAACAACCGACGACGTTTTCGGAGGTTCAACCATGACCACAGCCAAGCCCAACGTGAAGATATTCGGCCGCGTCCCCTATGCTGCCGGCCGCTGCAAGTGGATCTACGGCCAGATGCGCAAGCAGTGGGCGCGGGCGGTCAAGGCGCCCTGCCCCCATTGCGGGAAGCAGGGATGGTAGTCGTGAACGCGTATCGACCCCGTCTGGAGATTCCTCCCCTCAGCGTGTACTGCACCGCGTGCCACGCCGGGTTTGGCCAACAGTGCACGACCGTCAGCGGTCAGCATCGACTGCCGCACGCGCCGCGGCAGAAGCTCGCTGACAATCCGCTTCCCTGCCCGAGCTGTGGTGCCGAATACGGGAAACCCTGCCGGAAATCATCCGGAGACCTATCGATGTACCCGCACCGAGCCAGGTTGAGGATCCACATGAGCGCAGAAGAAAACGTCAACTACATCGTCATGGTGATCGGCGAGAACGGCGGCCTAGTGAAGTACCGCCTGGCACCCGCCGGCGGGAATCCCCAGGAGTTCCACGACCTTGAGCAGGCCGTCGAGTTCGCGAGGGCCAACGATGTCTACGACCTCGACGTCGTCTTCCCCGACGGGGACGTCCGCTCTATACCGCTGTTCGTCCGCCGGAGTTATGAACCGGGACAGCAGGACACAACCAGGAACAACGGTTAAGAGACCATGCCGATCAGTAGGGAAATGGGTACGCGCTACCCAGCTGATTGGGCGCGCCGTCGCCGGTTCATTATCCAGTACCGGGCCGGCAACCGGTGCGAATGGTGTGGCGCTCCGAACGGCGAGCCTCATCCTGACACGGGCAGCCACGTGGTCCTCACGCTGGCCCACGTGTGGGACAAATCTCCTGAGAACGCTTCGCTGCTGAACCTAGCGTGCCTCTGCCAGCGCTGCCACAACCGGTGGGACGCCGCCGACCGACGCATGAGCCGGATACGGAGGCGCGTTGCCAGATTGCTGCAGGCCGGACAGCTGCCCTTGCCATGGTCACCGGCGGTGTCGATGGCCATGGAGATCTACCAGTTCCTCATCGAAGCCGGACAGCTCACGCCGCCGGCGGTGCAGCTGCCGATTCCACGCGCCGCCTACGAGTACTTGGCGTGAACGACAACCAGGAGAAACCAATGACCGACCCCCACGAAATGATCGCCGCCATCAGCAACCTTGAGCGGGAGCTACGGGATCTGGGCTGGCGGCCGGTGGAGATGATCGACGAAGTCAGCGGGAAACCGTTCACCAGGTGGTTTCCGCCGAAACTGCGGGTGGATAAGGGTGAATCGCCCGTAAAACATCGAGCCTCGCCGCACAGCCGCGGCATGGAGGGTTGCGTGCTGAGCATGTAGGTCAGCAGGAACCATCTGCCCTTCTGGATGTGTTCCTGCGGACAGTGCCACAACACCCTGGACCTACAGAGCTGGTGTGTTCGCCGGGATCCGGACCAACCCTACCCCTACGACCGCATCGACTACCGCTACACCCGCTCCAGAGACGAAACCCAATGATTCCCACCGACGCCATCGCCATAGTTATGCCCCACGGCCGCTACGAGCGCGTCATGCGCGGCCGCAGGACCGCGCTCCCCTGCGGCCACCACACCGCCATGGACCAGATCGCATGGCAACGGAACGCCAAAACACATGACGGCGAACTCTCCCACCTGGTTTGCAACGCCTGTATGAAGGCATGGATGGCCGCGTTCGTCGCCGGCAAGGAGCGAGCAGCGTGAACATCGTAGCAACCGGCCCTGGCGTTACGTTCCGCCGCTGCCAGTGGTGCGGCGAGGACTTCAACGGCTACCAGGACGAACCGTATCACGATGACTGCGCGCCCAAGGCTGCCGCCGTTCCCAGGGAAACGCCCTGGTGGCAGAAGCGTCGGCCCACGACCCGCCGGCGGTAAGGGCGACGGCAGGACTGGTGGGGAAATCCACAGCGCAAACATCCCCGCCGGTTTCAGGAAAGGAGGAATGGCATGAAATCGAGAGAACACAACCCGGCCCATTCAGCTTGTGTCCACTACGTAGTTTGGTGCGAAGCGGAGGGATGCGGATTCCGGAACGATGACTACCGTAACGCACGCCAGGCAGGGATAGAGCACCATGAAACGACGGGCCACGAAGTAGCCGGCGAAGAAGGCCGCGCGGTTCGGATCGGCGCGCAGGGTCGAAAGTACAACAAGGAAAGAGCAGAAGCACTTTTGGTTGCCATGGGCATCGGAGGTTTGTGAGACACATGGCCATCATGACGCCCGAAGAAGAACAGGCCTGGGTGAAGGTGAAAGCGGCCGTCTACGCCCTGGGCGGGTACATCCTCGCGAAAACGGGTCAAGTCCGCCTCACCTGTACCGTGGACAGCCTGCCCGACGACGAGATGGGTCTGGAGATCAAAGACATGGCGCAGCGTCTGGAACGCACGCACATGGTCGTCGAGGTCGGTACCGGCGTGGTGCACGTGAACTTCCATCTCGCTGACGACCTGGCGAAGGATGAAGCATGACCACGGGCGAACAAATCACCGCCGAGCCGGTCTGCATCGGGTTCGAAGGCGCGCCGGCGGCGGCGAAAACCCTGCATTGCCTGCAGAACCGTGATGAGCGCCGTGCCAGCCACATCCTGGCGAACCGGTAAACACGAACAACGGCGGAGGATTTTATGGACTGCACCAAGTGCGGGTTGCCAATCGAGGGCGGGCAGCACGGCGACAACGCGATCGTCGTGAAGTATCACTGGTCCGACGTGTTCTTCGAGTCCGAGAGAGCTACGGATGTGCGCCACGCAGTATGCGTGGACGACCCGCTCGCCCTTCCCAACGTCCGAAACCACCTCCAGTGTCAAGGGCGCAGCAAAACCGTGCCGGCCGGGCGGAGTAAAAGTGTGCCGGCTGGGTGGTGCCTGACGGACCCGACTGACCCGGGGCGGGGTGGGGCCCCCGCATTGACGACGGTCCGGCATTGGCGTCCGCGGGGCGCTAACCGGCGGACGGCCGGTCCGACGCTGGCCCCACGGCGACGCTCTGCCTGCTGCCTCTGAGGCGGTAGCTCTCGCCGTTCATTTCCAGGATGTGCACGTGGTGGGTGAGACGATCCAGCAGCGCGCCGGTGAGCCGTTCCGATCCGAAGACCTCGGTCCATTCGTCGAAGGGCAGGTTGGTGGTCACCAGAATGGAGCCTCGCTCGTAGCGCTGGCTGAAGACCTCGAAGAGGAGTTCCGCCCCGGTGTGGGACAGGGGCACAAAGCCCAGTTCGTCGATGATGAGGAGCTTGAGGCGGGTCAGTTGGCGCTGCAGGTTGAGCAGCCGGCGCTCGTCCCTGGCTTCCACCAGTTCGTTGACCAGGGCGGCGGCCGTGGTGAAACCCACCGACAGTCCCCGCTGGCAGGCGGCCAGTCCCAGGCCCAGGGCGACGTAGGTCTTGCCGGTACCGCTGTTGCCGATGGCGATGACGTTTTCACCCCGCTCGACGTACTCACACCGGGCCAGTTGCATGACCATGGCCTGGTTTACCGAGGGGATGGCGGAGAAGTCGAAGGTGTCCAGGCCCTTGGTGGTGGGGAAGCGTGCCGCGCGGATCCGGCGCTGGACCAGGCGCTGATGTCGGTCGGTGACTTCCAGTTCGGCGAGGCGAAGCAAGTAGTCAGGGTGGCTGACGCCCTCAGCGGCGCACTGGGCAGCCAGCTTGCCGTACTCTCTCAGGAAACTGGGCAGCTTCAGCTCCTTGAGATGGTGCTCCAGGAGCAGTGTGGATTGGTCGCTCATGCCACCCTCCTATCCGACAGCAGGGTCAGGTAGTCACCGGCGCGGGTGGTCTGGACGCTGACCTGGGGCAGGTGGGGATAGAGCGCAAGGTCCAGATGAGGCGGCTTGCCCTCGATACCGCACAGCAGCAGGTGCTTTACGGAATCGAAGCCGATGGCGCCCAGGCGCAGGGCTTCTCCCACGGCGTGGTGTACCTCCGGCTGGGAGAAATCCTCCATGAGCCGCAGCACCCGCACGAATTCACGCTTGCCCTTCGTGCCCATCCTGGCTTCCATCCTCCGGCGCAGCGTGGCGTACTCGTCGGGCAATTCCCATCCCGCCAACGGCGCCGCCTGGTCCAGCGCGCCGATCTTCCGCTCCAGCAGTGGTAGGTAGTGCATGGGATCGAAGACGAAATCCTCCTGCTCATACGACCTGGAGTGTCGGGCAATGACCTCGGCGCCGCAGCTGATCACCACCTGGTCCACGTAGCCTTTCACCAAGACGTCACGGTGTCCGTAGGCCACCGGCACCGAGTAGTCATTGGTGCGGTACCGGACCAGGGACAGTGAGCTGACCCGGCTGGACTGCAGGTCGCAGGCCTCGTAGGCCGCGGCCGGCAAGGGTAGCAGCGCATCCAGGTCCCGCTCCATCCGCTGGCCGATGGTCTCGGTATGCCCCCTGAGCACGGCGTCCATCCGCTCCAGACACTTCCGCTCCAGGTGGACATTGAGCGCCGCGAAATCATCTGCCCGAGGGATCGGCACCAGATAATTGCGCCGGGCGTAGCCCACCATCCCTTCCACATTGCCTTTGTCATTCCCCTTGCTGGGACGACCGAACCGGTCCTCGAACAGATAATGGGATTGCAACTCGGTGAAGGCTCTCGTGCGCTTGCGCCGGCCATCGCCCAGTATCTTCGCCACCGCCAGCTTGGTATTGTCGTAGAGGATGCTCTGGGGCGATCCGCCCAGAAAGGCGAAGGCCGACACGTGGCCATCTAGGAAAGCCTCGGTGGTTTCCCCGGGATATGCCTTCACGAAGCAACCGTCGCTGTGGGGCAGGTCCAAGACGAAGTAGTGGACCTTGCGCTCCACGCCGGCAATCACCGCCGTCGCCTCGCCGAAGTCGCACTGGGCATGGCCCGGGCCGTGGGTCAACGGCACGAACATCTCCCCGACGCGCCGTCTGTGCTCCCTGACGTGGTCCTTGACGACGGTGTGCTGGCCTTCGAAGCCGTACTCGTCCCTGAGCCGCTCGAAGATACGCTTCACCGTGTGGCGCTGCTTCCTGGGAACGTGGCGATCCGCTTCCAGAATCGCGTCAATTACACCAGTGAAGGGCTCGATCTTCGGCTTCCGCGGCGGCCTCTGGCGCGTGTAGCCCTGGGGCATGGCATTGGCCAACATCTTGCCCACCGTGTCCCGGTGCAGGCCGAATACCCGCGAGGCCTCCCATACGCTCATCCCTTCCACCAGGCAGGCCCGGCGAACCTGAAAGTACATCTCCACGCGAAACATCCATGACACCTTCCATAGGCTGAATATCAGCACTATGAAAGACGACGGGTGGTACAGTTTTCCTCCGCCCAAACCAGGCAATCGGGCCGCCCGCGCGGTACATTTTCTCTCCGCCCTTCACACTCCAGTTCAGGAAATGGGGGTTGGCGATGATCCGGGACATCACGGCAGCCGCCAGCCAGTAGGACCACGACCACAACGACCTGGTCGACGCGCTGGAGAAATTGCACCCGGGCACCCGAGCCGCCTACCAGCGGATCCTGCTCCGCGGCTGCGACCACTCCAGCCATACGTGACGTGGACCGTTTCCGGGAAATGGTCAGAGGCAGGGAGGACTGAACGATGACGACCAAAGCAGATCAGAACGGGGTGAGCGTGCTGGACAACCTGGATCCCGAGGCGCCGCGGTTCCTGGAACTCCGGCAATGTCAGCGAGTTATCGGTCGCGATTGTGTAACGGCGCAGGCGGCAGGCCATTATCGTCCAAGAAAGCAACTTCCCAGTATTACGAACGCAACCGTCCACATGTGCATCGTCCCGGCGGCAAAAGCCAGGGCCGGAAACACCAGCTGCGTCCCGGCGCTGGTAGCCGAAGAACCTGAGCTGATGGCAGATGTAAAGGCTCCAATCTTCCGGCCCCCCAGTACATAGTCGGACATGTCGTCCATGTGGCGAGCCCGAAAAACGGCAATGCCGATCAATACCGCAAAGTAAGCAACGAAGAAGATCCAGTAGGTGGAGGTCATAAAAGGGCACCTTGTAACGTCAACGATTGTTCATTCGAATTGGGAGCCCCGCCCGCAAGGCGACAAGATGCCCCTCCGTGGCTCTGGCCGGAGGGGCATCTTGTCGCAGGAAAGGTCTCCCGTCATCTATTTACAGGTTTGTCCCACATTGGGATCTTCAGGGGATTGTCAGGCCCATGGGACACCCGAATAAGATACTGACATCTTAAAGAGGTCTTGGTAGGCGGTCAATCGCCGGTTTGCCCGGCGGCAGGGTGACCGCCAGGTTTTTTCCAGTGGTGTAGCGCTGTCAATATCCCGGCGGGATGCCCCCCGAGACTCTGCAATCGTCCTGGCCGCGGCGCTGCTGCGGCTTGTCCAACCCGGGGGAACCGGCGTATTATGCCCTAGAAGTTCAGCCGGAAGGCCCTAAACGACCGAAACCGCTGATTTTCGTGTGGCGGATATCGTTACAGTTACGAGTGTGTGTAACGGGAAACATATACATTCATGCTTTGAGCCAACGTCTTTCGGTGGTTAGTGACAGCGCAAAATTCTGCCAATGGGCTTTCCGGCCGGATCTCTAGTGTTTCAACGGCAACCCGCCTGTCCGGGACCGGCGATTTCCCACCGGGATTTGACCGGCTCAAACCGGCCAGAAGCAGCAAACGGATTCGCAGCAAGGGGACTCATTGAGCCTTTCAACCATCGGCAACCGGCGGCCCCGCGTGTTCATGGGGTGGTGGACCATCGCGCTTGCCGGGTTCATGCACTCAGTCAACAGTTCCGCCTTCAACAAGGGCTTCGTGGTATTCCTACTGCCCGTCAGCCAATCGTTGGGATCCAGCCTCGCCTCGACCTCCTTCATTTTCTCCCTGTCCCGGTCCGAAGGCGGGCCGGTGGGACCCATCGCCGGCTGGCTAATCGACCGGTTCGGCCCCAAGCCGGTGCTGTTCGTCGGCACGGTACTATCCGGGACCGGGTTTATCCTGCTGTCGCTGACCGACAGTCTGTTCACCTTTGGCGTGGTCTACCTCGGCATGGTGACTCTGGGCAGCGACCTGGCCTTTTCCAACGCGCTATCGGCCCTGGTGAACAACTGGTTCCACCGCCGCCGCGCCCTGGCCATGTCGTCCTACCACTCAATTTCCTCGTTGGGGCCAGCCATCCTGGTCCCGATCCTGGCGATCGTCATTGCGACGGGAGGTTGGCGACAGGCCAGCTTTGCGGCTGGCGTAACCATCCTGGTAACGATTCTTCCACTGTGCTTCCTCGTACGCAGCACGCCGGAAAGCGTCGGTCTCCTGCCTGATGGCGGCCCGGCCTCTTCGCCCCGTCCCTCAACCGCCGGCGGCCGGGTGCGCGTCCGTACCAGCGATGGAGTCGCCAACTACGCGTTCCAAGAGGCCCTGCGCACCTTCACCTACTGGCTGCTGCTGTCGGCGAGCATTCTGAGGCTGACGGCCAAGGCCGGGGTTATCCTGCACATCATCCCGATTATGGTGTGGAAGGGAATTGACGAGCAGACCGCCGCCTTTATCTTCGGATTCCTGCTGTTTCTGGGCGTTCCGCTTTCGCTGATTTTCGGGTGGCTGGCCGACCGTTTTCCCAAGAACTGGGTGCTGTGCTTCTCCGGCCTCAGCGGAATGTTGTCGTTTCTGCTGCTGGCCATCCCTGTAATTTCCATCTGGTTGGTTTTCGTCTTCGTGATCCTGTTTGCGATTGCTGAGACCAGCGGCTCAAACAACTGGGCCACCATCGGCGACTACTTCGGGCGTCAGGCCTACGGACGGCTGCGGGGAATTACCCAACTGGCGTCCAGCCCTGGGGTGCTGATGGCGCCGGTGTTCGCGGGTTGGTGGTATGACCGGGCGGACAGCTATGCGGTTCCGTTGTGGGTGTTCACCGCGTTCTTCGCTTTGAGCGCGTTGTGTTTTGCGATAATGCGCAAGCCGGGGATTAACCCCAGAAGGGCACCGGAAGAGGCGCCCGCAGCCGCTGAATCCGGAGCCGGGTAGTCCTGGAGCGGGGGACTTGAAAGCGCATCAAAACGCGGTTGCCCCGAAATCCTAAAATCATGACCCCCCGGTGTCATTCCCCGTAACAGTTCAGAGTAGAGGGGAAACGAGCAGCTGGCGGCAGGCGGCGAGAGGATTTAGACCTTGGGCGCGCCAGGTGCCGAAGATGGATGCCAGCGTCATCTTGCTCTCGGTGCCCTGCTCCGAGCGGGTGCCGCCGCTGACAGCACCTCCGTGCCGGAAGGTTTTACCCGTTCCAGACCGGCAAGAATAGTCGACGTCAGAGGCGTTCCTTATTGTCGTTAATCAATCGGCTTGGGAACAGGCTTGCCGGCAACGCTGGCGGGCGTTGTTGCTGATCATTAGGGCGAAGCTGGAGGCGGTGGAATCACGCATCACCACATTTGAGAGCGAGTTTCTGGCCAACCTGGTGTTGCCCGACGGCGGAACTGTGGGCGAGTGGTTATCGCCGCAGATTGACGAGGCGTACGCGACGGGGAGGATGCCGCCGATGCTGGCGGCGGGAAAATAGTGGGACTTCCTTGACGCCTACACGTCTTGGTATGCCCTCGTCGTGATGGCGGCGGGTTCGAAGCAATCTACGCCCTGCCTGTGGTCGTGCCGATTCCGTTCAAGCGACGATAGTGCCTGGTACAGGCCGACGTCGGCAAGGTGTTCCGAACCACCGAGAAAAAGAGCGAATGATAAACCCCGAATGAGAACCCACGGAAATCCGGCGACGATGTCGCGGCGAAAACAGTGCATGCCTTTCGGGTCCGCCGGAAGGGCGATCTACAACAACCGCGGCGTCGTTCCATCCACTCGTTCAGTGAGTTGAGGGCCATCCGTGCCCGCCCGGTTCACGGCGGTGGATACGTCCCATGCCGTCATATCCGGCCATTCCCTGGGTACGAGTAGTGCGCCTAGATCGGAGGTGTCAGCCTTCGGGTCCAACCAGTCGTCGTATTGTTCCTCGGATAGTACCACCGGCATCCGGTTGTGGATGGGCAACATCAATGCGTTGGGCTCGCAGGTGATGATCGACGCCGCCTCGGCAGGCCTGGTGTTGTAGATTCCGGCGAAGGCGAATGGATCTTCGTCTTCTCGGTGGATCCACATCGGTGTTTTTCCACCTACGTCGGACCGCCACTCATAGAAGCCGTTGGCAGGTATCCGGCATCTCCGCTCGGCGAAGGCCGCGCGGAAGGCCGGTCGCTGCACCAGCGTTTCGCTGCGGGCGTTAAACAACGGCCGCGACGACGAACCGCCACCGGAACGACTCCTGAACGTGAAACCCCAATTCATCAGGGATCCCAACCGTCCGCCGGCGTCGGTTCGCACTACCAGGACCGAAGCAGTGGGCGGTATATTCCACGATGGCAGGTAGGCGTCGTTGGTCTGTCCCGGCGCGAATCCGAACTGGGACGCCAGGTCCCCCAACTCGGCGAACAAACTGAATCTCCCGCACATGGTGTTCGCAGATCCAACTGTTAGGGCACGTCGCTGATGTCGCCGAGGGTGTCCGGCGCCAGCACCAAGTAGGTGTTGAGGGTTACAGTAGGATTGCTGTGGCCCAACCAGGCTGAGACAGCGTTCACATTCAAGCCGGACTGCAACCAATGCCGAGCGCAGCTATGGCGCAAGCTGTGGCTGGCGGGTCCCCTGACTCCGGTTCCCGTGGCGGCCGCTTGTAGTCCTGCTTTCACAATCCCTTCGGCTATCCAACGGGCTGCGGTTCTCGACGAGAGGGGCTTGCCGGCGCGCCCGGTGAAAACCTTGTCCCCAGGACCTCTATGGGGAACCGAACGGAAGGCGTCCACCAACTCGGGATGGGCCGGCACCACACGGTATTTCCCGCCCTTCCCGTTGCGGACCGTAACCGAAGGTTGGCTGCCGGCGAATTGAAGGTCGCGCCACTCCAGGTTGAGAGCTTCGGCCTGACGAAGGGCGGTGCGCCAAAGCAGCAGGCTGAGTAGCCAAGGCTGTCCGGGTGGCATGGCATCCAGGATCATCTTCACCTGGATGGGAGTCCAGTAGTGGGGAAGTCCTCGCGTGGTCATGGGTTCAGTCTAACATGGCGGACTTCCGTTCAAAGTCTGCCATTCAAGTTTCAATATGTTGTCCAACTCGCTGTGCTGTCAGATAATAGCCGCCATTGATGTCAAAATTACGCTCGCGGACGACGACTAAACCGACGCGTAACAAAATCGCCGGAAGTGGGATGAAAAAACAACGAAGGAAGTTGTGAATTAGATACGAACCGTCGCGCCTTGTTTCACTCGATCACGTCGAATTAGTCAAGCTTCAAATGTCCGAACAGAATCAAAAAACCAACGGAGTCAATCCTTACGAAGAAGCCGAGTACAAGGCCCACATGAGGGTGCCGACGATATTCGGGACCATTAGCATGGTTGTATCGGCAGGTGCGATTGGTTTCGTAGCCGAACGCTGGCTTCACCAACAAGGCATCACAACCGAGGGACTCGGTACCTACGTCACGATTGGGATCGTCGCCGTAGCACTTAATGCGCTCGTCAGACTACACGCCATCATTGGATGGATCGCTTATATCGACCATCCGGACGAGAAACCCTATGGTGATATGACGGTCCTAGACACCATCGCAAAGTTGGAAGATGCAACCGAGGGTTCGATGAGAACCTTTGGATCGATTCTTAAAGCCACAGCCGTTACGTTATTGGCGATTGCATACTTAATCAATACCAACGAACCCGAGATTGCAGCATCGTTAGTCCTACCTTGGGTCCGTGACTATCCGCTAGCGGCGGGTGCTGCAGCAGCCGGCATAGGCTCAGCCCTCGGAAACGTGCGGACTGTATGGTATTTTGTGGGAGACGGACCGATAAAAACGGCCTGTCTTTGGTTCGGCAAGATCAGGTTAGGTTACTTGGTTGGGGGTTTAAGTGGCTTCGCACTAGTGACTGCTATCTGCTCACCCGATCTGCCCACAACTAACCCAATGCCTGACCAGGGCCCGACATCTACTCCGACGATGGTGATGAGGACGCCCCCGCCCAACTTGGAATCGACGCCGACCCCAACGATAGTGTTGGTGACGCCACCTCCCGATCTACAGCCAATAACTACTCCTGCAGTGCGTAGGCCCACCTTGTCGCCCGATCAACCACAATCCGATACCTCGCCGATTGCGACGTTCACTCCTGTAGGTCCGGACATTCCAGAACCTTGATGTGTGGGAGGGATTGCCAACTGTATACCAAACTCGGCCATTGGTGGCATGCAGGTCGGTACTGAAATTCCTAGCAAACGTAATTCTGGGAGGACCGACGGCGAAATGGCAGAGTTGCTAATGAACTCTGCCAACGCTGGGCTTAAACCTCCGCGGCCAATCCGTGGGCCTCGCAGACGGTGGAGTCCAAGTCGATGGTCAGCGGATCATCGCCCGGTCGCGCCCCAACCGCCCAACCCCGGGTGATCAACTCCGACTCACCCAGTCCGCTGGTGCACATGACCACAGCGGCAACTTCTCGGGAAGGTCCCTGACGTGGACGACACTTTGACCGTACATCCGATGGCGCCGGCCGTTCCGCCTGTGTGCAACAAGTCGCCATCGGCGATGCAATCACCACCAGCCAAGGCTGATGCCACCAGGGTCAGCATTTTGTCCCCCGCATTGGCCCAACCCGGGGCGTCTCCGAGGTCAACCCGCCGATCCACCAGCTTGCCCGGGCCCCGGTGATGGGCCAAAGTGACGGACAGGATCAGCCCAGCATTGGCCACCAGGCAGTGGTCATCGGAGGCGATTTGGATTGTGATAGGATGGTGGCGGGATGGAATTGGGTTCTTGTGCCACTCCGACTCAATCAGAGGGGAAACATGGTCTTACGCAGAATTTTTGAGGACGAAAATCTGGAACAGGACAGAGACCCAGACGCCAACCCGATCCGTGCTGCTCGGCTATTTACGCAACCGTACGATTTGGTAATCACTTCGTTGATAGATCAAATCAAAGACGGTACCGTACAGATCAGGCAACTCTCTGGGCGGCCTGAATTCCAACGATGGTATGTTTGGAGTGACAAGTTGGCTTCACGGTTGATCGAATCCATTTTGCTGAACATACCGATTCCTCCATGCTATCTGTCTCAGGACCCTGAGTTTCGGCTTGATGTAATAGATGGACAGCAGCGAATCTTTTCGATCTATCGGTTCATGGAGAACCACTTTGCTCTAAGAGACCTAGAGATCCTAAGCGAATTGAACGGGACGAAGTTCTTCCAACTGAATTCCGCCGTTCGTCGTAGGATCGAAACCTTCACGCTGAGATGTGTCGTGGTGATGAATGAATCTGACCCGGGCATCAGGTTTGAAGTTTTCGAGCGTTTGAATACCAACACCATGCCGCTCAATGGTCAAGAGTTGAGGAATAGCCTATACGGAGGAAAGCTAATCGGTCTTCTGGGTATCTTGGCAACGGATCCCGCCTGGTTGGAAATCATCAATCGCAAGGCGCCCGACCAACGAATGAGAGACGAAGAATTGATTCTCCGATTCTTTGGGTTTTACATTTACGGCCTTGACGGTTACATGACGCCTCAAAAGGACTGGCTGAATCAAGTCGCCGACAAGGGTCAGAATTTTTCGGAGGAATACATAGACGAATTGGCTAACGTGTGGACAAGCACGATATCCAACTGCCTGACGATTTTTTCACCGCAAGAATGCTTCCGTCGCTTGTCAACGGGTAACAGGTCAGTGGTAAATAGGGCATTGATGGACCTCACGATGAATAGCCTTGCGGATGTTCCGTCGGATGCCGTCAAGGCTGCCTCAGATGAATTTCGCAGTCGTTATCGAGCATTGCTATTGGACGAAGAATTTGACGAATTGATCACTCGTGGTATTGACCACATGAGTCGCACTCGCCGTAGGTTCGTGCTTTGGTCTGAAAAGGTCACCGCGGGGTTATTCTAACGAATCTCATGGCTCGGTATTCTCCCGCATATTCGGCGTTGGCGCGAAGGATGGAGGAAATCGACGAGATCGTGTCGATGGCGCGATCTATCGAGCGAATGCCCGCTATCCCCCGCAATATGACGCGTGTCAATGCTTTGTGCCGCGGTGGTGTTGTGTTGCTGTGCAGCCATCTAGAAGGTTACATCGAGGACCTTGGCACGCTGGCAATTGACCA
Organism: Dehalococcoidia bacterium; assembly: GCA_965207025.1. Classification (GTDB taxonomy): domain Bacteria; phylum Chloroflexota; class Dehalococcoidia; order Lucifugimonadales; family UBA3495; genus Bin87. The sequence goes on from OZ242258.1 coordinate 2,438,371, forward strand.
GATCGGTAGGCGTCAGGTGCCCAAAAATTCGCTGTCGGATGCGTTTAGATATCACCTATCACGAGATTTAGTGACCGGCATTTTCGGGACGGATAATCCAAACGACCGGGCATCAAGGGTTATTGCGTTTCTCCAACGTGACCAGCACATTTGGGATAGCAGTGATAAATTCACGCACCCCCTCCCAGTGAACTCCATAATAGGGCGATTCTCCACCCCGAACCATGTGCGCATCAGTCGTTTTTTCAATCGGTTCGGATACACACAATTTCGTGGCGACTTGGAGAGAACCCTGAAGTCCCAATTTCACCCCTGTAGAAACATGGTCGACCACATTGTGGATCAAAGGAATAAAATTGCTCACGGTGATTATTCGACTGCGGGCACGCCAGGGGAGCTGGACGAAATGTGTCGCCTAGCACGGTTGTATTGCCGAACGACCGATCACATAGTGGGGAACTGGTTCAGGGGAGTAGGCTGCCCTATTAGATAGCACCCGATTGTGCGTCGCATGTGGCTCTTGACGTCGGTTGGGAATAGCTGCCACTGAGCGCCCTTTTGATACTCGTTTTGGTTCCCACAATAGGGTTTACGTAAACCGGTTTGTTCGGGGATATCCGCTCCCCCTACGGTTGCGGTTTTCGCCGCCTGATTCGCTCGCCTGTTGTTAGCCAGGTTTCGTTACCAGCATGCACGATTTTCGTAGCTCCTTTCCAACGCCAGCGGCTATTCGCGACGGATTTCGCAATCTTGATCATCGCGCCGCGGATATCGCTGGATATCCTTTATTGATACCGCTTTTCCTATAGGGTGTCTGCATTCATTCGTCTCACAAGGGCGTGGGGAAACGGCGTCGAGGTTCTGTCGCGCCGCCCAACGGCCCATGAAACTAACGCGGTAAGAGCTGCACTCGCCACCATTGCGATGAGCCAATATCCCCATCCCTGAAGGAGCCACAGCCCACGATCTCGAAACGCGAGGCTGCAGCCGAGAACGGGACGTTCTTGGCCTCCATCCCGATTCCCCACAACGTAGTGATTTCTTCTGAGCTGTCTCGGTTCGATGTTGAAGCGCTTTGAATGGTGAGTTACGGCTTTTCGCAAGACTGCTATCCACCGTGTCAGGCCCGGCGCCGCCAACACAGGAACAGTGCCTTACCAGCGACACTTGCGACCATGCAGACATCCCGCATTCCTCACCCCTCGTACCCATTCGGATCTCAGCTTACAAGTCCGCATCGAAAAGACACCCACGACAGGGGGATGTTCAGCGCATCAGTGAGCGTTGCCGCCACGCGGAAGTGCACTGGTAGCCCACCGCCTGCGCAATCGTTGCCGTACCATTCAATGAGACGCTCCCGGTGCCAGATTGGCGGGGGTCGGGACGACGGACTGCGCCGCCCACTGGACACCCTGGCGGACAGCACCGTGAGTGTCAGCACGCGCCTGCTTGATCCGGCGAGCCAGAGCCAGCATTACACTGCATGGCCGGCCTCGTTCTGATCGCCGCCATCGTCATCTGCTGGAACAGCGACCATCCTGGTGAAGTAGTCACTCAGCGGCAGCACGCCGGCCTGAAGGTCGAGTCCGTGCTCCTGGCATACATCTCACTCCTTGACGCCCTTGCGTGGTCCCGCACCCTGCTCACCGGCGAGTACCGATGGCCAAAGCGCCGATAGCGGCCTTAGCGTAGATTCTGCTCCCTACCGGCATCGACCCCAACTGCGGCCGCCCAGTGAGACGGCTGAAGCACAGCTTTTATCGTCCGCTTTCTCCCATCCGGTGGATCTCCACAAAGAGCCTGCCTCCCACCACGCATGCCATGTAAATCAACAGGGACATGGCGTGCCACATATAGCCCAGGTTCACCCGGTCCAAAGCCTCCTGCCGCGTGTACCCCAGAGCCTCGAAATCCAACTCCCAGGACCTAACCAGGTTGTGGTCCGGCAGCACTGACGGAAAGTCGGGAGACAGATAAATCGCCATCATGACCGCCATTCCCACCAACACCGAAACGCAGGCCGCCGCCGTCAGCAACGGCAACAGGGTTTGACGGTCGCGCTCGGTAAACGTCACGCCGGTGTCGCGAAAAACAAGCAACAGCGAAAACGCCATGGGCAACACCGCGAATACCACTGACAACTGCACCGTCACGGAGAAGTTCGTGATCACCATCACGACCGCGTAAACCACCCCCGACGGCGGAAGCGTCACGGCCGCCGCCCCCGTCACGGTGCCGCCCACCGTGGTGCCGTCCCGGTAACGCCACCTCCACAGCAGGTGGAACATCAAACCCGCTGTCCACGCCAGCGTCAGGTTAACCAGCAGGGCCAGCAAATAGGGCATCATCGTGCCGCCAAAACCGCCCACCAGATGGAAGTTGTAATGGTCCAGCCCCAGGGGCGCGAACTGAAGGAGCGGCGTCGTCAGCACGAAGAACACAGAAATCCAGTAGAACTCCCTGAGACCGGCGGACTCGTCCGGAAATACGACTCCCTGGCCCATGACCACCAGGTAGGCGAAGGCCACGCAGATCACGGGCATCCATACGTCGTTCCATCCGACCAGCGACAGCAGGTAGTGAAACCCGGAGATCAACGCCGCCAACGGCAGGAAACGCAGGGAAAAGAACCGGACCACTTCCAGCAACAACCTGATGGCCCGACCCGACTCCCTACGCCTGACCGGCGCCGCACTAGTTTCGTGCTCGGGGGTGGCGACCACGCTCGCGCCCTCGTCGACGGCAGCGGGCTGAACATCATCGGACAGACCGGCCAGCATGATCAGCCCCGATACCTCTGCATCGGACAGGTCCAGAGCCCTTCCGAAGACGCGGAGCCGACCTACCGTGGGGCGGGTGGCTCCCGACTCCCACCGGGAAACGGTCGTGTGGCTGAACCGCTGGCCGTAGCTGGTATCCACGTCAGCCATCCGGCGAAGCAGCTCCTCCTGGGTCAGCCCTCGCCGACCCAGGCCCGACGAATACGCCTCCCGGTAGGCTTTCATGAGCAGGCCCACCTGGAAAGTCCTGGATCTCTGTCGACTCCGTTCCGTTGACACGTTCGCCCCAATGGTCCCCGCAAGGGACAGCCGATTTTACCTGAACCAATATGGGAAAGACGCCCCACACTCAGCCGCTACGACACCAAAATGTGGTTTCAACGGGCGGCAATCGAAATGTCCGGAAACATGGCAACGAGACTGAATCCCGAAACCCTCCCCGGTGGCCGAAACGGTGCGAGACGCTGCGTCCCAACGGAAGACGCGGCCGAACAGATGCACAATCATCCAGGGGAACCATGTACAGTTTGAATATGCACATGTGCAAAATCATTAAATGCACAGACTTGAACGCCCGAGGCGCGTAATATCCCCTGAGGGTCTGGGTGGGGCCGATCAAGGCCAGTCCTCCTGGCATCCGGATGCACCGCAATTTGGATGCAATTTTCACCACTGCGGACGATTTCCTCATGCGTGGCATGGTTCCGGTGGGAAAAGAGAACGACCACAAGTACTTGGATCGGTCTGCTTCCGCAGCCCAGCCATAAGCCTCGCCCAACGCTCCGGCTTCCCTGATGCTCAACAATCGCACCAAATCTCTCCGTCCGATTATTATTGATACCACATATCAAACGATGACATTACCGCAACCGGAGATCTGGGAGCCCGCCAGGCCAACTCCAGAGCGGCGAGGCGCATGGGGACAACGCGACCCCAGAGAAAACATCACCCGAAACGGCGCCGAAGCACGCATCTTGGGAGAGAGAGCCGCGGCTGCTCCCATATCCGTGTCACTTAGGCCGAGAGGGCCATCTGCCCTTGTCTCAGACCGTGGTCAAATCGCGGGCCATGTCGTCGTTGAGGTGAATGCGGCGATGGCGACCTGCTCGCCCAAACCCGTCATAAGCCTCGTCTAACGCCCCGGTCACCCCGATGTTTAACAATCACGACGCGTTTCGCTGTACGGCCATAGTTGATACCTCATATCAACGATTGGCGGTATATCAATCCCACACCCACGAGAGGATCAGTTCAGTTGAAGGGCTCCGGTCTGGTCGCCCGTTGCGCCCACCCCACAGTGAGACGGGCGTTGAAAACGACGTGCGCCGGCGTTGGTTTTCCGCTGTAGATGAAACGGCGCCAACCCAGAGGTAACAACCGTATGTCCCGTCGAACCTGCATCGTTCTGATTGTCTTCGCGTCCTTGTTGGGACTCGCCGCATGGGCCGGCGGGGGCGGATCCGGGCCGGCCCAGGCCCAAGACGGGGAACGCTTTATCGACCTGGCGGTGAAACTGGAGGTCCATGCGGGAGCTCGGAGTGACTCTCGTACCGATCTCTACGCCAGCAACCTAGGCAACCAGACCGCCTACGACGTGGAGGTGGAATTCGAGCAGTTGCAGCCTTCCGATATTCTGATACAGGTGCAAAGACTGCCCATTGGAACCATTGACGCCGACTTGGGGCTGACTGGAATAGCCTCCAACAAATTCAAGTGGACCATTCCGGTCCTGCCGCCGCAAACCGAATACCGATTGCGTGTGGATAGATTTCAGGGAACCAGCGGGACCAAGGTTTTGATCCATGAGGCGACCATAAGGAGCACAACGTCCCATGAGTCACCGGACCGGATGCGCAACAACAGCGCACGGGTGTGGGAAACCTGGAACACCGGCTCCACGGTGGGACCGGCCCGGCCCTTCTATGCCGTCCTGGTATTGGCGGACAACCGCCATCCATCGCCCGGCGACACGGTGAACTTCACGGTTACCGCGTCCCAGCCTGGGGAATCAGACGGATCACAACTCTACGCCGATGCCTGCGTCAATGTCTGGCTGACGACAGGTCTCACGGCTGGTGCGCCGACCTTCGATCCATCCAGTCTAACCGATCTGGCGTACGACACCAGCAACAACAGGGAATGCGGAGGCACTGGAGAAGCATCCGGCGTATTCGAGGTGGGCGGACCACACCCACAGACCCAACCCTTGCTCAAAAGTATGACCCTGCCGGTAACGGTTGGCAGCAGCGCCACGGTCAGCGAGCAATGCCTCACCGCGGAGATCTTCGCCACACCGCCCACCGGGGCCGGCGATGCGTTGGACGATCCGTCGGACAACCGTGTGGTGTACTGCCTGGGCCACCCACCACCCGAGCCCTTCGACAGCGGCGAGGTCCGGACTTGGACGCTCTACGCCTGCAAGGAAGGCATCGCCGACAATATGTGCGACGCCGCTGATGAAGTGGATGTCAGGGTATTCGCCACCATAGAGGGTTCTGATGAGGACCGTGTGCTGGACAACGCTACAGCGCTGATCCACGTCAAGGACGTGCCGGGTCGGGTGTTCGATGCCAACGCCGGCAGCGTCACCGACGGGACAACGGTGTCGTGGCAGACGGCAACCGATGAAGACCCTGACTTCACTGGAACTAGGGAGGGTGTCAAGGTCGGTTTGCACCGTGAGCCCGTCAACGACTACATCGACAATTGGACTAGCTACCATCCTACTTTTAAGGCGAGTGGGCTCAATGGGGGAGACCCACCCGGCAAGCTATCGATCAGGTCTAGAACGTCGGGAGCAGCTTTGTGGGCCTTGACGTCCTCTAATTCTTGGACAGCCAAGCGTACAAACCCGTTCAATCTGAGCAGCACGTCTACGGTTGCCACGATTGTAATGGCCGAGTTTGAAGAGCCGGGCACTTACGTGGTGGACTATGATGTGGACGTTAAGCACGCCACCATCGACGACGACAGCGACAGCGAAACCGACGTCTTCAGCGGCACGGGGCGCACCATATTTCATGTGGGGCCCATCGCCGAGCTTGGGGTGAGCGACGGTGGATCCAGCGGGGACGCCACCGCCGACCAAGTCGCGTTCACAGTGGTCGGGATCAACAACCGGGACGAGGATGCGGAGAACGGGAAGATCGTCGTTGAACTGCCCGCCGGGGCCACGGGACTGGCCACCGTTCCCACAAACACCGGCGCCTTTGACGGCACAGCCAGCCCACCCACCTGGACATGGGACATCCACGACCTGGAACTGGCTGATCGACGCGCATCCAAAGGACTGCCCGAAGGTGAAGTCGTCACGCTCGTCGTTGACGGCGTGTCCGCAGGCGAAACTGCCAACGCCAACGTCGTCTATGAGCCTTACGAGGTCTGCGTGGCCAGTGACGGAACCACGGCGACCGCCACCGATCAAACGACATGCGAAGCGATCAGCGGCGCCAACTGGCACTCGGGCACGGTGTTCGATTATAACGACGACAACGACACGGCCACGCTGACGGCCCGAGTGGGCGGCGGCGCTCCGGGCACGCCGACGCTCAAAAACCCGTTGGTGTATATGCCGGCCGTGGGTTTCGAGTGGGACGAGGTTGATTACATCTACGGCTTACCGGTGAAGCACTACGAAACGGAATGGTTGGCGGACGGCACCAGTGGATGGATGGAACTGGAACCGGGAGATGAAATCCTCGTAACAGAGGACGTGGATACGGGTATCGAGGCGGGACAGACCCGCTACTACCGAGTCCGCGCCGTGAACCAGGCCGACGTTCCAGGCCCGTGGTCAGCGCCCATGGCGGTGATGGTGGAACAGGAGGTCATGGCCACCGCCGGCGCGCCGGACAAGCCCGTACTGACTGCGGCTCCCAAGGCAGCCAACCGCCGTGAAGAGATCCTGGTGAGCTGGACAAAGCCAATCGAGAACGGCTCGCCCATCGTGGCCTACACTCTGGAGGTGTCGGACACGGGCCGGGCCGGCTCCTGGTCGGATAGTGGCGCAACGCTAGGCGCAAGCGCAACTTCCTGGACCCATGCCGGCCTCACCGGAGGCACGACCAAGTACTACCGGCTGCGGGCCACCAACATGTGCGACGACAATGATCCCGCCAGGGAGTGCCACAGCCTGTGGTCGGACCCGGTGAATGCCACCACCGACCCTCCCGGCCAGTCTGGGCCGCCCACCAACGTGCAGGCTACGCCGGATGGCGACAGCGCCATCGACGTGTCGTGGAGCGCGCCGGCGGACGACGGGGGGACGCCCATCACCCGCTACGAGGTGCAGTGGTCCGCCGACGGGATGGGCGGCTGGAACAACGCCGGCAGCACTCCGGATGGCACAACCCTCACCTTGAAGAACACCGGCATGACCTTCGGGACGACGCGCCACTACCGGGTGGCGGCGCGGAACAGCCGGGGCCTGAGCGCCTGGTCGGACCCACCCTACGCCTCCGCGACCACGCTGGCCGGCGTCCCGGGCCAACCCAGCCTCACCGTCCGGGCCACCGACGCCAACACCATCGCGCTGACGTGGACCGTGCCGGCCGACAACGGCTCACCCATCATACGCTACGAAATCCAGTGGTCCGCGGACGGCTCGACCAACAGTTGGAGCAACTTAACTAACCCCGGCGCAACAGATACGTCCTATGACGACACCCCGTTGGCACCCGGCACGGAGCGGCACTACCGCATACGTGCGGTGAATGGCGCGACTCCCGGCGAAGGCTCGTGGTCCACGGCGCGCAACGCGACGACTCCGCCGGCCGTGCCCGGCGCTCCCACCAACGTGCAGGCGGAGGCCAACGGCGAGAACGCCATCAACCTCACTTGGGAACCGCCCTTCGACGACGGTGGTGCGGACATCAGCGGCTATGAGCTGCACGTCTCCACCGACAACGGTACCAACTACTCCCGACTCACCAACCCAGCGGCGTCGGCGCGCTCCTACACCCACGGCGGGCTGCAACCCGGGGACGGACGGCACTACAAGGTGCGGGCGCACAACCGGGCCGGCCCGGGCGTGTTCTCCGAGCCGGCCTTCGCCACTACCTTGACCGGGGTGCCGGCGGCGCCCAGCCTCACCGCTCAGGCTAACGGGGCATCGGAGATCAAGCTGTCGTGGAACAAGCCCGACGACCGAGGCTCGGACATACTCGCCTACCATCTCCAGCAGTCGGACGACGGCAATGACTGGTACTTCCTGGGCGGCAGCATATCTGCCAGCGACAGCGAGTACGTCCACACCGGGCTGAGCGGGGGCACCACCAAGCACTACCGCATTCGCGCCGTCAACGGCAACGGGGAAGGCGAATGGTCCGCGAGCCGCAGCGCGCGCACCGACGCCGGCGGCCCCGACGCGCCGGTGCTGACGCTGACGGTGGCTGGTGACAACCAGATCGATCTCAGCTGGACGGTGCCGGCGGACAACGGGTCGTCCATCCGTGGCTACTGGGTCGAACGCTCGGTGGACGGCGACGCCCCGTGGGAGCAGCTGTCCAGCAGCAACAGCACCACTTCATACAGCGACACCGACCTGTACCGGGGCATGACGCGATACTACCGGGTGGCGGCGTTCAACGGGGCGGGCACGGGTCCGTACTCGGACGTGAAGTCCGCGACGACCAACGGCACTCCCGCAACGGCTCCGGATCCTCCCACGCTGCTGCGTTTCAGCGCGGTGGGCCGCAACCAGGTGACCATCGCGTGGGATCCGCCAGCGGATGACGGCGGCGCGCCGGTGTCGGGCTACGAGTACGAGGTGGCGCGTCCGTGCCCGCCCCCCGGTATGGGCACCTGCGACTTCACCGGGGACGACATCAAGGCGACCAGCGGCACGTCGGCCAGCATCAGCGGGCTGAGCGCCCAGGGGGACTACTACTTCCAGGTGCGCGCGGTGAATCCGGTGGGCAAGGGGGATTGGAGCGTCGACATCCGCGCGACCCTGTACCCGTCGCTGAGCGGCGTGGTGCAGGTGAGCCCCGTCACGGTGAACGTCAACGAGGGGGCCACGGCCTCCTACACGGTGCGGCTCAGCCACGCTCCGCCGCATCCGGTTGAGGTGCAGATAACCGCTTCGGGTCCCAGCGAAGCGGATGACCTGATGGACGCGGTGCGCCTCTACACGGGTCACTACCTGGTGCCGGACGGCTGGACGCATGCCGGCGGACGGGACTGGAGCGAGTTCACGCACAACTGGCGCCAGGGCGTGCGGGTGCAGTTCACCCCGCCCGAGGACACCGTCGTCGCTGACGATTATGTCGCGACGTTCAGCCACGCCGTCTTTGCCGCCTCGGCTAGTCACCTCGGTTTGTCCGACGCGGATTGGCGACAGGACTGGTACGACTCAACGGCCTACAACCTGGTGGAGTGCACGGCCAGCTGCAACGACGCCAATCCGGCGAACCACACGGTAAAGCGCCACACCCTGACCGGGGCCGGCGTGAAGGTGACGGTGCGGGACAACGACTAGGGATGGCCGAGCCACCGTAGCTGTCAGCACGTATAGGTTTTGATTCGCACAACATCCATTACGTTGGTCAACCTATTCGAGAGCCTCCGCCGCTGGCAGTACGGTCGGGCAACTTGGCCAGCGTGGGTAAGATCCTGATAACCATCCGTTGTCGTCAAGCAAACACCAGAGGAGAGTTCAGGGTCACGCTCAACGGGCTCGGGCCTGGGGACCACTCTACGGATTGACCTGCTGATTGATCAGCAGGTCAATCTCCTTATTCGATCCACCAAATGGGCCCGCTCATCACGGAGCGCCTCCATGTCATCGTGAGGATCGTTCATGAGCGTCTCAACATGATCTCGAAAATCCAGGAACCGATCTAGCGGCCATGTGCGGTTTTCCCATTCGACCCCGTGGGCACTGACGACGCCGACACGCCAGTGGTTTCCATACGTCGCTGACACAACGGGAATTTGACCTACCAGCACCGAGCCGACCCTCAAATCGACTTGACGCTCATCGAGGAATCGACCTTCAAAGGCATAGCCATGATTAACGACAATAAGGAATGCCTCTGACGTCGACTATTCTTGCCGGTCTGGAACGGGTAAAACCTTCCGCCTGCCGGTTCCAGTCGGCTTTTTGACCTGTACCCTCACGGTATCCGCCATAGCTATCCCCCTTGTAATACGCCTCGAGTAAATTTATAGCGTGCGCACGTTCTGGGATTATTCCTGAATTCAACCCTGATGAAGCGATCTGGGGCTGGGCGCGCCAGGAAGCGACGGCCAACCTGTGCTTGGGAACTGGTGCTACAGTGCGAGAGAAGGTGCACGGCTTTTTCGCGACTCTGGTGCATCGTCGTGAGGAAGCCAAACGTCGCTGCCGCACCGAGCTTCAGGCTCCGGCGCAGAAATGCACTGCCCACGTCCAAACCCAAGCTCATTCTCCCCGCATTGACCATGTAGATTTCACATTGGCATCGGTTTAGACGATGACGCGCGTTCGTTTCAAACGTGAAACGCTTCGCATCAGCAGTCGCCAATCGGCTCCAGTGGCAACAGTGTTCCATCGGTATAGGGATTGGTATAAGAACGGACCAATGCGGCATTTCCGTGCGATTATCAAGTTTAGTATAACGCCAAGCATGACGGACGCCCTCTCCGCCATCTTTACATAGTAAAATCCCGGCGAAATGGCCGTTTCCTGTTTGATTTGAGTAGGAAACGGCGATTTTTATGTCCAGTGAAATCCCGTCCTATCCACCAAAAGGCTGGGAGTTGCCGACAATGGGCACGGGCAAATTACAGCCGCGGGTCAACGGGCTCGCTCTCCAGGGCCAGCACCGCGAAGGCGCACTCATGGACCCGGTACAGCGGCTCACGGTCAACGAACCGCTGCAATCCCTCCAGACCCAGCGCGAATTCCCGCAGGGCCAGCGACCGTTTGGTTGAAAGGCCCCGATTGCGCAACCGCTGCAGGTTGCCGGGCAGGGTATATTCGGGGCCGTAGATGATGCGCAGGTACTCGCTGCCCCGGCACTTTATCGCCGGCTGCACCAGGCCCCTCTTGCCGGCGGCGATGAATTGCGCAGGTTTAACCACCATGCCCTCGCCCCCGGCGCCGGTCAGCTCCTCCCACCAGCGAATGGCGTCATCCCGGTCGGAAGAGTCGAGGTTGACCGTCCAGTGCCCGGTTGCCCTGAACAGCTCCGGGTCAGCCTGCTGGAGGCGCTCGGCCATACCCAGGTGCCAGAGGTGGTCCTTGTCAGAGTGGACCGCTCCCTCGCTGGCCAACAGATGAAAAGGCGCAAGCTTGATGTCGTCCAGGGAAGTGGCCGGCCAGCAGTAGCGGGAGTAGGCATCACGATAGAGTCGGGCCAGACCTAGCCGCTCATCGACCGACGCCAGGGTTTCGCCGGTGTGCACGCCACGCGCCGCGGCCTGCCGCAACAGGGTTCGCGCCGCCGACAGGCCAGCCCTGGCCGACGCACCCACCGGGGCGTATTGCTCCACCAGCAATTCCTGGGCCTTCATTGACCACGGCATCAGTTCGCAGTCAAACAGCGCCCAGTCGGTTTCCAGGTATTCCCAAAGGCCGGATTCGGTGCCGGCGGCGCGTACCCGTTTCAGGAACTGCGCTTCGAGCGTGGGGTCTTCAAAGAACCTGCGCCCCGTTCGGGTGTAGCACGCGCCGGCGTTTTCGCTGGCGATGCCGAAACGCCGCCGGATGGCATCGGCGCTGCGGCCCACCACCACCACGGCGCGCGACCCCATGTGCTTCTCTTCGCACACGACGCTGGAGACGCCATTGTTGCGATAGTAGTCGAAAACCTCAGCCGGATGTTCCAACAGGCCGGGCAGCTTGCTGGTTTCGCACGGGGAGATCGTGGGCGGCAGATACACCAGCCACCGAGGATCCAGGGCGAACCGACTCATCACCTCCACGGCCGCCGCAGCCTGTTCCTCCCTGACGGTGACGTTGCCTCGAAGCCGGGTTGACACCACACGTTTTCCGAGCACGTCGTCGATGTCCAATAGATTGGTTGGCCGGTTATGCGTGGCCGCAGCCCCATCTTCGTCCCGGGCATCGCCACCCAGGGGTCGCACGGGATCGTAATAAACCCGCGCCGCCGGTACCGACACCAGCTCGTTTTCCGGGTAACGCAACGCGGTCAGCCGTCCCCCGAATACGCAGCCGGTATCAACGTTGATCGTGCGGTTCAACCACGTTGGGTCCGTGACCGGCGTGTGTCCATAGACCACGGCGGCCTTGCCGCGATAGCCGGCGGCCCAGTCGGCGCGCACGGGCAGGCCCCATTCGTCCGTCTCGCCGGTGGTTTCACCGTACAGGCAGAAGTCCCGGACCCGCGCGGACGCGCGTCCCTGGTACTCCTCCTTCATCCCCGCGTGCGCCACCACCAGGTCGCCGCCGTCCAGCACGTAGTGGCTGATCAGGCGGTCCATGAACTGAGTGGCCTGTTGCCGGAATTCCGGCGACTCCATCTCCAGCTGCGCCAGCGACTCTGCCAACCCGTGAGATACCTGCACGTTGCGCCCCTTGAGCTTGCGGACGAGCTTGGATTCGTGGTTGCCGGCGACGCACAACGCCGCGCCGTCCGCCACCATCGACATCACCAGCTTCAGCACGTTGACCACGCCGGGGCCGCGGTCCACCAGGTCGCCGACGAAAACGGCCTTGCGCCCCTCGGGGTGGCATACCGAAAAGCTCATGTCTCCCATGCCATCGGCGCGAGGCTGGGCGATTTGGTATCCCAGGCGTTCCAACAACGCGACCAGTTCATCGAAACAGCCGTGGACGTCGCCGATAATGTCGAATGGGCCCGTCTCGTGCTGGCGATTGGTCCACGACGGCGTCCGCTCGATAGTGGCCTCGTCTATATCCTCGGGAGTATCAAGCACGTGAACGTAGCGGAATCCCTCGCGTCTCAGTCCCCGGATGGAGCGGCGCAACTGCTGCGCTTGCTGGCGCACGACGTGATCGCCGAAGTTGCGGTCATCCCGTTCCCGGTTGCGGGCCAGACAAACCGACTCGGGCATGTTGAGCACGATCGCCACGGGCAGGCAGTCGTGTTCACGAGCCAGTTCTACCAGCGATTTGCGGGCCTGAGGTTGCACGCTGGTGGCGTCGATCACGGTGAGCCGACCGGCGCGCAGTCGGGTGGAGGCGATGAAGTTCAGGAGGGCAAAAGCTTGCGGCGTCGCCGATTGGTCGTTGGGATCGTCGGCCACCATGGCGCGGCAGGCGTCGGAGGACACCACCTCGGTGGGCTTGAAGTGCCGGGCGGCAAAGGTGGACTTGCCGGCGCCGGACGGGCCTACCAGCGCCACGAGGCACAGTTCGGGGATCTCCAGATTCATCGGGTGAACACCGCCATTTGGGTCGGCGCGCCGTAGGCAGGATGGTCGGGGCCGATGCCCTGGAAACGCACGTCATAGTCCCGGCGGGCGGCGACCCCGCCGGCCCAGTCCCGAAACTGCTCCCGCGTCCACTCGAAGCGGTGGTCGCGGTGCCGGAATTCGCCGGGTGGCAGGTTTTCAAACAGCGCGTTGTACTCGGAGTTGGGTGTGGTGATGATCACGGCGCCCGGTTGGGCGGCGCCGAACACGACAGCCTCCAACGCCTCCAAGCGGTCCGGGTCCATGTGCTCGATGACCTCCATGCCCACGGCCGCGTCGTAACCGGCCAACCGCCGGTCCTGATAGGTTAGCGACCCCTGGAGCAGTGCGATTCTCTCCCGCTGCGCAGCGGGCAGGGCTTCCAGTCGCAGACGGGCGCGGGCCGTTTCCAACGCGCGATGCGAGACGTCCATACCGGTGATGGAGCGAAACGCGGGCTCTCTGAGCAACTCCCGCAGCAGGTTGCCCTCGCCGCAGCCCAGATCCAGCACGCGTGTCGCGCCGATCTCACGCAGAGCGGCCAGCACCGACTGAATCCGCTGCTCCCCCAGCCGGAGGGGATTTTCGAGACGCTCCTCGTCGTGTTGGCCCCGTTCGGTGGCGGCGTCAGGGTCGCCCAGACCATCATCCGACAGTTGGGCCAGCGCCTGCCGCACCAGGCTGCGCTGGCGCTTCAGGTATCGCGCGGAGATCAATTCCTGGTGTGGATGATCGCCCAGCCATCCCGCGCCAAACCGCAGCAGCTTGTCAACCTCGTCGTCGCCGACCCAGTAGTGCTTGGCATCGTCCAACACTGGGAGCAGGACGTACAGGTGCGCCAGCAGGTCCCGCAGTCTCACCATCCCTTTGAGATCCACGCCGTAACAGGGACTGGCTCCCCACTCGGGGAAGTCCGCGTCCAGCGCGTGTTCCTGGATTTCAACGGCGTAGCCCAACGGTTCGAACAACTGGCGAATGAGTCCGGGGCCTTCCCGGGACGGAAGGGTGGGCAGTTGGGCTTCCAATGGGATCGCCTGCTGCGCCAACTCGGGCCGATCCCGGCTGTTGCCGGCCAGCGCGCTGTTGAACACCGAAGCGATTGCCACGCTGAGGTAGGACGATGCGACGTAGGGTCGGTCATTGACGTACTGCTGGAGCCAGCCGGCGGCGTTGGACCCGCCGGCTTTGGGGCGCGTCAGGCCCACCGGGTCGATGTCCAACAGCAGGGCAGCGGTGCAACGTTCCGCGTCCGCCACGGGGTAGAACACGTCGGCCCGACCGAAGGGCAGCGTGAAGGACTGGAATCGACCAGGGTTCTTATGCAAAAGGTAACCGAGGTCCGTTGCGGGGCGATGCGTGGTGGTGATGGTGAGCAGCATATTTTCAATAGTACGACGCGCCTCAGCCCGCACACAAGGCGCGGAAACTGTCAATTGTGTCGTTGTGCAGGGATTCCGTCAGGGTAAACCGGCACACCAGGCCGCATCACTCTGCACTTTCCCCGGGACTGGCCCTGGCAAAACCGGTTCAGTCGCACTTTGGAGCGACTGCGCGCCCAGCCGGGTCTGAGGTGGCAATTCCGTGAGATGTGAGCGGTCGGAACAAGATTGCCACGCTGCGCTCGCAATGACTCACTCGACAATCGAATGGCCCTGGGTTGACGCGGGGCAACTGGGCTATAGTCAACGTAAGTGGATCAGATAACTCTCGCTGCCCGCAGCAGTCCCAGGTCCCGGACCGTGAGGCCCAGCTCGCCACACAGAATTTCGACGTTGTGTTCGCCCAGGCGGGGCGCCGGTCGGGCCGATGCCATGGCGTTTTCCCCGTCGATAAAGAATCCCGAACCCGGGTATTTCAACACGCCGGCCTCGGCATGGTCCATCTCGACGAAGAACCCTCTCTCTTCCAGGTGCGGCGATTCCACCACCTGCTGCGGCGTCTGAACCAGCCCTATGACCAGGCCCCGGGCCATGGTCTCTCGCATCAAGTCCAGGTTAGTCCACTGGGCCAGCTTGGGGGCCACCAGCCCATGAAGCTCCTCCCAGTGTTCCATCCGGCCGGCGCGGGAGGCGAACTTGGAGTCCAGCAGCCCCGGTTCCTCCAGGAACTCGGCCCACGCCTCCATGGGACGACCGCCGGTGCCGGCCGTGGTGAGTGTTACTTCCCCATCCAGGGTGGGCAGGTGCATGCCGTCCATCACGTTGCCGTCGCTGCCGCCCCGGTGCGGGTTGCGTCCGGTGTAGGTGTAGGGGTGAATCAGCCCAGAGGGGGTGCTGACGGCGGCCTCCATGGTCGAGACATCGATGTGGGTTCCTTTTCCTGACTGGTCCCGCCGCAACAGCGCCGCCATTACCGCCACTGCTCCGTTGCGGGCCGCGGTAAGCTCCATCTGCTGCAGAGCCGTGCCCATGGGTGGTTGGCTGGCCGAGCCGGTTACCGCATAAAGGTAACCCCCCATGGCCTGAGCCACCAGATCATCGCCCTGGTAGCCGGCATAGGGCCCGTCCTGACCAAAATAGGTGATAGAAACCAGGATCAGGCCGGGGTTGGATTGGGACAGCCGTTCATAGCCCAGTCCCAATTCCGACAGCTTACCCGGTGCATAGCTCTCGACGATAATATCGGCAGTGGCAGCCAATCGGTCGAAAAGCTCCCGACCTTCCGCCTGCTCCACGTCCAGCGTGATGCCCCGCTTGTTGGTGTTGAAGGCCAGGTAGGATGTGCCCCGGTCGGGATCGGGAACGTCGTCAATAAAGGGCGGCTCATGACGGGCCTGGTCGCCCCAGCCGGGCGGCTCAACCTTTATGGTGTCCGCGCCCTGGTCGGCCAGCAGCTTGGCGCAATAGGCGCCCGAGGGCCGGTGGGTCAGTTCCAGTACGCGCAACTCTGAAAGTATTCCGGGCATGGTCGCTCCAACTCAATTACGGCCTTGATTCATCGGGCCGGGGTGCGCCGAAGACTACGCCTTCGGATTCCAGTTCCCCTATTTCCGACGGCGACAACCCGGCCAGCTCTGCCAAGATCGCCGCGTTGTCCTGACCCAATCCCGCGACTTTCGCAATTGACATGGGATTGCCGGGATCTCTGTAGGGCCGTCCGGCGAAAACACGGGAACCGACGGCCGGGGCCTGCGGGTTGGAGAACTCCCACAGATAGCCCCGTTCCCGTAGATGAGAGTCGTGAACCAGGTCCTCGGCGGTCATCGCCGAGCCGGCGGCAATGCCCAGGTCTTGTAACCTTTGCGCCAGCTCCAGGTCGTCGTGCTGGGAGGTCCAGTTGCCGATCAGCTCGTCCAGTTCGTGGCGGTTGCGCCAGCGGCCTAAAGCGGTGGCGAATCGGGATCCCTCGGCCCACTGGGGCCGGCCCATTGCTTCCTTCAGCGATTCCCATTCCGTATCGGACGACACGACAATAACAATCCAACGGTCATCGCCCCGGGCCGGGTACACATTGTGCGGCGCCTTCCACCAGTGGGCGCAGCCCAAACGATCGCGGGTTATGCCCCGCTGCGCTTCCAGGATGGCCGGCCCCACCGACGAGACCCCGGTTTCCAGCATGGTAAGGTCAACCCGCATGCCCTTGCCCGTCTTGTTGCGCTGGTACAGGGCCAGCAGCAGGGCGTAGGCCACGTTGTTGCCCACGGAATGGTCCATGTAGTTGGGGCTGGCCCGCTGGGAAGGGCCGCCCTCGTACCCGGTCAGGTATGACAAACCGCAGGCGGCGTCAACGGTGCGGGCCCGGGAGCCGGCCCGCCGCCAGGGTCCGGTGTACCCGTAAGCGGTGCTGCTGAGGGTAATGATGCGGGGGTTGATTGCGGAGAGGCTGTCATGGTCGAATCCGAACCGCTGCATGGTGCCGGGACGGAAGTTGTCGGTCACGATGTCAGCCTGCTCCACCAACTTGAGAAAGACTTCCTTGCCCCGCGGGTGGGTCACGACCATGCACAGGCTGCGCTTGTTGCGGGCGCCGTAATAGACCAGGTTGCCGGCTTCGTTCCACCACTCTTCACCCGCAGTTCCTGCCGGAAAGGGGCCGGCTTTGCGGTCTTGCAGATGATCGGGGCTTTCGACGCGGATGACATCGGCGCCCAGGTCCGCAAGGAAACCCGTCCCCCACGGTAGCGCATGGACCTGCTCCAGGCTGAGGACTCTAACCCCGTCGAGAATTCCCTGCTCCGCCATTGCCCCTGGACCTCCATTTGCTGGTGCGCCGAAGCGTTTTAACGGCACAATGATAGTCCAGACCAGGGGCCAAGTCCACTTGGGCCGCCGTCGTCCTGTTCGAGGTAGCGAACCCCATAGCTCGAGCCTCCGGTCAACAAATGCATGAAGGCATCAGCTGATCAACGACAATAAGGATCCCCGCTTAAGGGCTGCTGCCCGAGCGGCGTCGGTTACTGGTTGGCCAGGGGGATGGTGCAGGTTACGCAGGGCTGGTCGCCGTGTGTAGCGGTGGTGTGGCCCTGGCCGGTGGTGTCCTCCACCAGGCGGGCGTCGCCGGGACCAAATACGTGCTTGGAGCCGTCGCCCAGGCCGATCTCCAGTTGCCCGGACAGGATTATGACAAACTGGCGGCGCGGAGCCGGGTGCCAGTCGGAGAAGCGACCGGCCGGGGATTCACTGAAGCTGATGGTGGTGACGTCTCGCGCGCTCTTCCAATCGGGCGTCTGGTCCAGATCGATGGTCTCAATGTGGGACTGGCCGTCATCGCCAGAGTAAAGTCTGAAGGTTCCCATCCTGTTCCTCCGTTTTGGTGTGTTGTGTGGGGGATACGGTCAGGCCGCAACTGAAGTCTGTTGGGCTTCGACCCTGGCTATGAACTCCAGCAGTTGAGCGGCGTAGAAAGTGGACTTCATGTGGTAGCGGTTGGTGGCGGCGATGCCGGGGAAGGTGTTGTCGTGCTGACCAATGACCGCCCATTCCTCGTGGGTCCACGCCGACGGGAGCAGTCCCGCGTTGGGCACCAGTCGCTTCACGTTCTCTGCGGCAGACTTGTGGTGAACGTCGTCCGGCGTGTTGCCCTCGAAGGCCAGTACCGGGCAGGTGATGGACTCCAGCTGCTCCTCGGTCAGGTCTCCCACCGGGTTGGGTTGGGAGAACTGGTCCCGCCAGCGGCGCATGACCGAACAGAACTCGTCGGGATCCATGGCGAGGATCCGTTCCCGGTTGTCAGCGTTGTCCCGGATGCGCTGCTCGAAAAACTCGGTACCGGCCACCGCGGCCATCCCGCCTCGCTCGGCGGCTTCGATGTACTGTCCGTAGTAGCCGGGGGACATCAGCTCGGCGCTCCTCGGCCCGCCGGAGACTTCCCAGACAAATACACCCTTGACCACCTCCGGATGCCGAACCGCCACCGTCAGCGAAGTGCGCGAACCGGCAGACCCTCCGGCCAGGTAAGCCGGGGCCGCGCCCAGGTATTTCAGCAGAGCCGCCATCTCCTCAGCCCAAAGGTGCTGCTCGGAAAGATCGCCACCGATCACCACGTCGGACTTGCCGCAGTTGCGGCGGTCGTGGATGATGACACGGCAATGAGTTGACAGCAGGGCAGCCATGGGACGCAGGCCGTTGTGGTCCACCCGTCCGCCCGGCGTCAGCATGACCGTGGGGCCGGCGCCATACTCCTCGTAATACAGGTTAACTCCGTCTATGTTGGCGTAAGGCACTGCTCGCTCCTTTCTGGTCTGTTTGAATACCGCGGCACAGGTTGGGCCAAGGCTGTGACACCGGCAGTTTAGCACTTTGGAACGGCCCCGGCGTGGCCTCAGCGGAAGTCGTCGCAGGGACAGACCTAACCTTTCAGCGGGTTGGTGGATCGCCAGCGTTAGCAAGGGATGCGCTCATATCCCACAGCCTGGCAGCCAGTTCCGCATCGTAGCTAAGGTTGGAAGACGGCACCGGGCGGCAGTCCACGAAATATTTGCCGGTCACACCCTCAGCTTCGGGCGATACGGCCAGGTACACCGGCGTCTCCGCTCCCTTGTCCGGGGTAATGCCGCGAACTTTTATGAAGAAATTGACCACACGGCCCAGCAACCCATTGTTGCGCGCGATGTTGGTCCGCACCAGACCGGGGTGCAGGGCATTTACCGTGATGTTCTCGTCTTCCAGACGCCGCGCGAGCTCGTAGGTGAACAGGACGTTGCAGAGCTTGGAACGTTTGTAGGCCGGGTATCCCCCATTACCTGAAGGCTCAGCCAGGTCCTCCAGCCGGAACTTGCCCGGCGATTCATGCGCGCAAGAGGATACGTTGATAATCCGGGCGCCAGGAGCTTTCCGCAGATGTTCGAGCAGCAGGCCGGTCAGCAGGAAGTAGCTCAGGTGGTTCAGTGCGAAGGTCATCTCGATACCTTCGGCGCTGCGCCGGTCGGACAGGAAGATAGCCCCGGCATTGTTCAGCAACACATCCAGATGAGGCGCCAGTTCCATCGCCTCGGCGGCGACGCGACTCACCTCGCGTTGGGACGAAAGGTCAGCCAACAGGTACTCCACTGCCGGGTTGTCCGTATCGGCGATGATCCGCTGCGCTGCGGCTTCGGTCTTGACGGAGTTGCGGCCTACGATGATGACCCTGGCGCCCATACGGGCCAGTTCGCGGGAGGCTGCGTAACCGATGCCGTCGCTGCCGCCGGTTATGAGACAGATTTTGCCTTGTACTGGACTATCCATAAGAACAACCTTAGGCCATCGCTTATATTGTGCGCAAGTTGCCACCCGACTCCAGCGTGGTTACAATGTCCCAATTGCGGATGCCCGGTTCAGAACCCTGCATTCCCGACGATTTGCGGCCTGGCATACGACGACCCATCCCGATTCCCGGCAACGGAGAGTGATTCGTTTTGAATATCGGCATGTCGGATCTGACGAACCACTTGCGGGAGCGCTACCACTACGCTTGGCTAGTGGTTGGGATTGGCACCATGCTCCGGATGACCGCGAATTTCGTCAGCCAGGCCTTCGCCGTCATCCTGGTCGTCCTGCAGACCGACTTCGCCTGGGGCGTCACCGCCATCGTCCTGGCTCAGGTGTTCCGCAGCGTCGCCAGCGCCCTCCTTTCGCCCGTTTCCGGATGGATCGGCGACCGCTACGGAGCGCGCAAGTCTTTGTTTGTCGCGGCCGGCCTCTACGTGGTGGGTATGCTTCTGCTCAGCACCGTGAACCAGGTCTGGCAGCTCTACATCTATTACAGCCTCTTGTTGGGATTGGCCCAGGCCCTGTTCACCGTCAACATTCCCACCACCGTCGCGGCCTGGTTCCAGAGGAAACTGGGCGTCGCCGTCGGCATCCAGCAATCCATCGGAGGTATGGGATCGTCAATTACGGCGCCGGCCCTGGCGCTGCTGATCGGCCTGACCGGATGGCAGGTTGGGTTCTGGATCATCGCCGCCGTCGGCGGAGTGATCCTGTTCGCCCTGCTGTTCTTCTTCCACAGCGACCCCGCCGACCGGGGAATGCGGCCCTTGGGAGCCACCGATGCCGACCCGCCGCCTGCCCCGGTCAACGCCGAAACCGCCAAGTTGCGCAGCAAGGTCTTCCTCCAGCACGCCCGCCGGACCCGCGCCTTCTGGAACCTCCCCTTCATCCACTTTCTGGGCTGCCTGGGCCACGCCATCGTCATCTGGCACGTGGTCTTCTTCGCCACTGAGCAAGGGTTGTCCCTGGCGGCGGCCGCCTGGATCGTCACCATCTACACCATGGCCAGCGTCAGCAGCCGCCTGTTCATTCCCATCCTGGCCGACCGCTTCGGCGCCAAGGCGACCATGATCCTGCCCTACGCCTTGCAGGGCATTACGGTCATCATGCTCTTCTGGGCCCAGAGCGCGTGGGAGTTCTACCTCTTCGCCGTCCTCTTCGGCATCGGCTTCGGCGGGGAAATGTCCGCCTTCCTCATCGCCAACCGCCAGTATTACGGCATGGGGCCGGTGCGGTCCATCTTCGGGTTCCAGCACCTCGGCTCTGGTTTCGGCATGGCCGTCGGAGGACTGGTCGGCGGCGTGGTCTTCGACTACCGCAACGCCGAAGCCCCAACGCGATTGCTTGGCTTCATCGACCTCGGAGGAGGCTCCTACGACTTGGCCTGGGTAATCTCCATAGTCGCCAGTCTCGCCGGCGTAGTCTTCATCCTGTTGCTGGAATCATCCTCCCGAGTCCTAATCCCCGACTGGGAGGACTCCTTGCCGGCGGAGGCACAAACCACGCCCGCCGCCTCGTGACTGTTAGCATCAACCCGTCATTCCCGCCACCATCACTCGTCATTCCCGCGAAAGCGGGAATCCAAGAGTCCTTGCCCAGTTCACGTTGACCGCTCACCGGCTTCAAAGACCCCCCCGCCGCCTGTGCTAAAATTGGCCGCGGAGGGTAATTTCCCCCTTCCCGCCGGGGAAGGTGTGGCTGAAGGTGTAGAGCATGAGGCTGATTTCGTGGAACGTCAACGGCATTCGGGCAGTTCACAGGAAGGGATTCCTTGAGTGGTTTCAGGAGGAGCAGCCCGACGTGCTGTGCCTCCAGGAAACCAAGGCCCACGAGTCCCAGTTGCCCACCGCCCTGAAGCAGGTGGAGGGCTATTCCAACTGGTTCACCACTCCGGAGCGCAAGGGCTACAGCGGCGTGGGCCTCTACACCCGCGAAGGACATGAACCCCGCAGCGTCAGCTACGGTCTGGGCGTTGAGCGGTTCGACAGCGAGGGGCGCACCATCGTCGCCGACTTCGATGATTTCGTGTTCCTGGGCATCTATTTCCCCAACGGCAAGCGGTCTGCCGAACGTCTGCGTTACAAGATGGAGTTCTACGACGCCTTCCTGGAATACGTGGACAACCTGCGACGGGAAGGCCGCAATGTGGTCGCGTGCGGCGACGTAAACACCGCCCACAAGGAAATCGACCTCGCCCGGCCCAAGGCAAACGAGAAGATTTCCGGCTTCCTCCCGGAGGAACGGGCCTGGATGGACACCTTCCTTGAACACGGCTACATCGACACTTTTCGCCGGTTCAACCAGGAACCGCACAACTACAGCTATTGGGACCAGGTGTCTCGCGCGCGGGAACGGAACGTAGGCTGGCGCATCGACTACTTCTTCACCGACAGCGATTTCGCCTCCAACCTGACCGATGCCTTCATACTCCCCGACGTGATGGGCTCCGACCACTGCCCCGTCGGCATCGAAATCTCCTGAGGTGCCTATGGCAACCGAACACGATAACAACGACCTCTACGAAGTCATCCTCATTGAATCGGACGATGACTTCGCGGTCATTTGCCCCGGCATCCCCGGCGCCGTGTCGCAAGGCGCCGACAAGGAAGAAGCGCTCAAGATGATCGCCGACGCCATGGCGATGGCCCAAATGTACCCGCTGCCCGGTGAGGAAAGCGCAGCCCGCCGCGAAGAACTGCGTCAATTGGGAAAAGCCAAAATCGCGGAACTGGTGGCGGAATGCGAGGAAGAAGGCCTGGAGTTTTATGTCTGTGAGGTTGCCCCGCAGTTGATACAACCCGACTGGCAGCCCACATCCGTGGCTGTCGAATAGGAGGCCGGCCATGCCAGGCACAGGGACTAACAACGACCTTTACAACGTCATCCTCATCTACTCCGGCGTCGGCTACGCCGCAATCTGCCCCGGCATCACCGGGGCAGTGTCTCAGGGGGTTGACCAACAGGACGCGCTGGCGATGATCGCCGACGCTATGGCAATGGGCCGGATGTATCCCCTGCCCGGCGAGGACGACCCTGCACGGCAGGCGGAACTGCGCGAGATTGGGAAAGCCAAGATCGCGGAACTGGTGGCCGAATGCGAGCGCGATGGCTGGCAATACGAAGTCCACCAGGTAACGCCCCAGCTTATAAGCCCTCCGGTGACAACGGGCTGACCAATGCCTCCATATATTCCCGGCGTCAGTACACGGGAAGTAGTCAGACTTTTGCGAAGACTCAGCTTCAGCGAATCGGAAGGCGGCAACCATACAGTCTTCCGGCACGAGCGGTTAGGGTTGGCGACTTTTGTGCCAAGACACCGAGGCGACGTTGACCCGGTGACCATGGGTTCTATCATCGAGCAAACTGGCCTGACCCGAGCCGAGTTTGACGAAGTTCGTCGGCGGAGTGAGCGGATACCGGAGCGGTTTCGGGAGTAAGCAAGGTAGGACGATTATGAACCTCGTACCAAGGAGTGGGGCCACGCTCTGGGCCACTTTTGCGACAGTAGTAACCATTGCGACTTTTGTCGTCCTTATTGGATGCTCGCAGATGCCGGAGACCGCGGAAACGGTCGAAGATTGGTACCTCACACGTCAAACAGAATACGCCCGTTGGTTGCCCACAGCAGCAGATTGCCATAGCAAGCGTTACGTCTATTGGGAGATTGTTGATGCCATGCACCGGAGCAACGCACAGTTCGCTAGCGACATGACGCAGTTAGCTCGAGCTGTTGATCCAGCCAGTCCCGGCTACCAAGATGCTCTAAACACATACTCTCAAGTTAACCTGACGATGCAGCAAAATCTGAAACAGACCTTGCTCAATGCAACCGGATGGACCGAAGACGGACTGGCCTACTGCGGAGGCCGACTATCTACCGAGCGAGAACCGCGGCAGTGCCATGAGGTTATGCAAAAACCCCCAGAACTCTATCCGGCATACCATATTTACGGAGCGGCTGAATACTGCCTCGAAAGAATCCCACCCTGGTATCAGAACAGCCGATAACTCCCCCATCACTACGTTGTTGCTAGTACAGATATGCGTCGTACTACCCAGCGAAGATGACTTTTCGTGTTGGCGAAAGTTATTCACCGTTGACGCAAAGTCAGTGTGCCTAAATAAATTTGGTTGCATACAAGTACGGAAAAAGATCCAACAATACAGTAGGGGAACATAGATCCTTTTGGAGATCCATCATTTGCCTTGTTGGCGATTACACTCGTTTGCAAATAAATCTACAATTTGGTACTGTTGCGCATCGCTGATAGGAGGTAGCGATAATGCTGTATCCAATACATATGCGCAGCATGCCACGGACTCATAGGAAAGCCCCGACTGAGGTTCCAAGTCGAGCCGGGGCTGCAACAACCATCTCACTCAAAAAGGAGCTAGTTGTATGGCAACCTTACCGTATTCCGGTGGAAACAGCAACCGCTGCCCGCGTGGGCATAAGAACTGCCCCTGCTTCATAGAAGGCAGCAGCATGACCTACAACCTCGTCATCAACGACGTGCGCGGCATCTTCGGATGGAGCTTTCGAACGGCGGGCTATAAGCCCAGCGAAACCTGGCGGGAAATCTCCCGCCGCCTGAAGAGTTGGCGTCACACGAAAGGGCTGTAGTCCAAGCAACAGATCTCGCCTACCCCCGCGCCCCGTCGCCCGGCTATAATGGCTCCGTAGCCACTACCGAGGCGACGGGGCCGTCTTCATTGTTGGGTAGGAAGGAGCAGGACAGTGAATCGTTACAAACTCTCTTTCATAATCCACGAACCCAGCCAGGATATGAACGACAAATTTATGGCCGAAATACCGGCCTTGCCCGGGTGCCGGGCTTGGGGGGACACGCCGGCCGAAACGTTGCATATCCTGGAAGGCGTAGCGGAGGCGTTCATACAATCATATCTGGAACGTGGCGATCCTTTGCCTTCCGGGATTGAGGCAACCCCGGTGCTGACGGGTACAGTTGATGAAGTAGAAGTCATAGCGTGACCTACCGGGAGATTACGCGCAAACTGCGCCGATTAGGTTGTCGGTTCGACCGACAAGGCCGCGGCGACCATGAGATTTGGATAAACCCCGACATTGGGGCCAGGACAACAGTCCCCAACTGGGGTGGTCGCGATTTGAGGACCGGCACCATAGGCGCGATACTCCGGGATCTGGGAA
The DNA here is from genome assembly GCA_965207025.1 of Dehalococcoidia bacterium. Taxonomy (GTDB): domain Bacteria; phylum Chloroflexota; class Dehalococcoidia; order Lucifugimonadales; family UBA3495; genus Bin87. The sequence goes on from OZ242258.1 coordinate 2,463,369, forward strand.
TCACCCGAGAGGAATTCGAGCGAGCGTAGGCGCTGCCGCGCTATAACGCCCCCACACCCAACTACCGCCCCGCCGCCTCCGGCGCCCGCGGCGGCGTAGCCCCCACCGCCATCAACCCCGCCAGGAACACCGCCACGGCAAAAAACGTGAACGGAATCCGGTAGCTGTCGAAATAGTCGAACATGAACCCGGCGATCACCGGCCCCAGCGCCTGCCCGCCCACCTGCACCGACATGGTCAGCCCCCGGATCGTCCCCAGGTTCTGCCGTCCGTAGTAGTCCGCCCACACCAGCCGGATCAGCAGGTGCAGGCCGCCCACGCCGAACCCGATCCCCGCCGCCGAGATTATCTCCGGCAGCAGCCAGTCGCTCATCACCGTGCCCGCCGCCGCCAGCGTGACGACAAAGGACGCGAACATCATCAGGAACCGGATGGGAACCCGCCGCGCCAGTGCCGCCCAGAAGAGGCCCGCCGGCATCTGGGCCAGGGCGAACGTGCTCGCGCTGATGGCGGCAAATCGAGGGTCAATCCCCTGGCTGATGTAGTGCGAGACCTGGTGCAGGCTCAGCCCCGCCTGGACCATCATGCTGGCGCCGGAGAAGATCGCCAGGATCCAGAACGCCCGCGTGCGCAGCGCCTGCCCCACCGTGAAGTCGATCTCGGCGAAACTGCCCGAATTGCCGGAACCCCTGGCGGCTTCGGCATCCTCGTGGGCTGAGTCTTCCCGGGCCGGCGCCGGGTCGGGTTCCAGTCCCATATCCTCCGGCCGACGCGCCACCAGCAAAAGGGACGGAACGACTCCCAGCGCAAAGGTCAGGATACCCAGGACGATCCAAGCCGTTCGCCAGTCGTACCCCGTTATGATCAGCGTCATCGCCCAAGGCACGATGGCCAAGCCGGCCCCCTTGGCGATGTGATCCACGGCCAGCCCCACCGGACGCCGCCGGATGAACCAGTTGCTGATGGCCGTGGGGAGCCCCATCTCCAGCGGCCCGGAGAAGATCATCCGCCCCGGGACGTACAGCGCATAGAAGGCCAGCGGATGCGCGACAAAGGCCAGTCCAATAGCGATGGCCCCCGTGACCAATGAACCCGCCCCCAGGATGACGCCGGCCCCGTACTTGTCCAGCCATCTCCCCACAATGGGCGAAACGAACACCGCAGCCAGCCCGCCCAGGCTGACTGCCCCGGAGAACATCCCCACCGACCAGCCCATGGATTGGGTCATCGGAACCACGAACACCGACAGCGTCGCCACCGCCATCACGGTCCGCGTGGACAGGCTCAGCGCCACCCCGTTCCCCGCAACCACCCACCCATAGTAAAAGGGGAGGGCGTGGGCCATCCGAGTCCGTAAGGCGTTAGTGCTGGTCATCGCTCTACCCTCTCAGAAGAGGGCATATGCCGGGCGCTGTTTCGGCAAAGCAGGCCCCCTGGCCAGGCAATCCAAGCTGCTCACCGGCTTACGGTGGTTGTGACGCAAGGGGGCGCTCACCGCGTGCAGATAGCTCAGTATCTCTTGATTGGAGCGCCAGAAACCCGTCTCATGATAGAGAACCCCCTGGTCAGCACAGAAAGCCCTGACCAGGGGCCTGGCATCCTTCAACCGGTTGCGGGGCATGTTGGGAAAGAGGTGATGCTCAATCTGATAGTTCAACCCACCGTACATGTAATCGACGAGCGGATTGGGAAGGACGTTCCGAGACGTCAGCACTTGCTGCCGCAGGTGATCCAGCTCGGTATCCGGCGCCAGGATTGGCATCCCCTTGTGATTGGGAGCAAAAACCGAGCCCAGGTGCAATCCAGTCAGAGCCCGATGGACCATGACAAAAACGACTCCGTGCCAAAATGGCAGGAACGTGAAAACCAGCGCGAGATAAGCTGCTACTGCGGTTGCCACCACGATGGGTTCGAGGACCGGATACTTCACCCCTTTCCGCCGCGCCAGGAAGACAATTCCCGCGAACAGCAGACTGTACGACGTGAGCATGAGCATCGGATAGAACCAGAAAGCCTGATGGCGGATGAAAAACCGCGCCACTCCCCCGGATTCCAATGCCTGCCCGCGCGTGAAAGCGAAAACCGAAATTTCGATATCGCCATCATGCCCGATCTGGTTGGGGCTGACGTGATGCTTGATGTGCTTTTCCTGCCACCAGCTGGGGGCCAGGCCCGTAACCAGCGCGGCCAGCATCATCAGCATATCGTTCCGCTTCACCGACCGGAATATCTGACGGTGTCCGGAGTCATGCCCCAGAAAAGCGAACTGGCTGAACGCGGACGCCATCAGAGCGGCGTTTACCAACTGTACCCACAGGCTGTCCAAAACGATCAGTATGGCTACGCTGGCGATGAGAAGCGCGAAAGCGGCTGATAACTTGACTGCGTAAGAGGCGTATTGGCGATCCAGAAGCCCCTGCTCTAACATCAAACGCCGTAACTTGAGATATTCCTCATTGCGTGGCCATCCGCCAAAAACGCCCGCCGTAGGGTCTGTGGGCTCCCGATTGCATTCCGGCTCGCTGTTCGGCTGGTTCGCTGTCTGGTTGGCGATAATCGTTCTCCCTTTATCTGCTGTCCAGGAGCGGGCGACGTCGCGCCTCCGGACCTGCAGTATGGAAATGTGGCGCCAGTATAATGCGACGATACTCGGAGTGCCAGCAGCTATCCCGCAGGTATCCCCCTGGACCCGGCTTCCAGGAACACATGCGGCGGAAAGCTGTAGTGACGTTTACAGATGCGGAACACTGTTACAATAAACGTGCTTCTATAAATTGCATTGATGGTTTTTGCAGCGACGGACTTCATCATAATGCACGGTTTGCCCGGCGCGGGGCGCGCCGCATCCTTTTCCTCTCGAGACCAAGGAGTCTTCCCCTCTATGTCATTTCAACCCCGTCAGACTGGCACACGCTCCAGGAATCGCAATCATACGAACAGCCCACAGATCAACCGACCGCAGCGGCACCCCGCCATTTGCGCGGACTGCCGAGACGCCACCACCGTTCCGTTCCGGCCGACAGAGGGTCGGCCCGTTTATTGTTCATCCTGCCTATACCTGCGGCGAAACGGCGTCACTTCTTCCCGTGCTGCGGAAGGCCGCAAACCGACCTCTCCGCAGGTCTCCGCCGATAAAGGCCAGGCTGACGCCTTGGCATGGGAAACCGTCTTCCCTGGCATGGTGCTGAATCGCGCCACCAGAGCGGCCATAGCAGACATGAATATATCCGATCCCACCCCAATACAGGAACAGTCGATACCTCCTTTGCTGGAAGGCCGGGACCTGATCGGTCAGGCTCGCACCGGATCTGGAAAAACCCTGGCCTTTGCGGTCCCGCTGGTGGAACAATGCGACGCCACCGCCAGGCAGGTGCAGGCGCTGGTCCTCGTGCCCACCCGCGAGTTAGCCATCCAGGTGGGCGGCGTCGTGGAGGATCTCGCCGGATCACAAGGTTTGCACGTTACCCTGTTGTACGGAGGGCGATCGGTGGGAAAGGACCACAAGGCGTTGCGACAGGGCGCGCAGATCATCATCGGCACGCCGGGCCGGACGTTGGATCACGTCCGTCAGGGCAGTCTGAACCTGAAATCAGTGCGTTTCCTGGTTCTGGACGAAGCTGACGAGATGCTCGATAGAGGTTTCGCCCGTGACGTAGAAGCCATTTTGGGCGCGACTCCGACTCAGCGGCAGACGGCGCTGTTTTCAGCCACCATGCCGGACTGGGTGGCGAAGACTGCCAAGAAACACCTCCATGATCCTGTCACGGTGTCAGTGGACACCGATTTCGAAGCCCTGCCAACCGTGGAACATCTCGTTTACAGCATCCGGAAAACTGACAAGATGGACGCGCTGCGCACGTTGCTGGACCGCCGCGACGGGGCGCCGGTCCTGGTGTTTGGGAAAACCAAGCACGGTGTCAAGAGACTGGCCGGACAGTTGGATGAGTTGGGTTACCCCGTGGGCGCGCTGCAGGGCAATCTCAGCCAGGTCGCCCGCGAGCGGGTGATGAAGGATTTCCGCTCGGGAGTGGCGCCAATTCTGGTTGCCACCAACGTGGCCGCGCGAGGCCTGGACGTTGAGGGCATCGGACAGGTGATCAATTACGACCTCCCCGACTCGGAGCAGCTGTTCACGCACCGTGTGGGCCGCACCGGCCGCATGGGTCGCGCCGGCGAGGCGATCACGTTCATCACGCCGGACGAAGACCGTAAGTGGCGCGAGATCGAGCGGGGCCTGGGCCGCCGGTTCACGCGTAAATCATGGACGAGGGAACGACGGTCGGCAGAGCGACGCCAGAGGGCGTAGTAAGTGGTTTAATTTCCCCATCATTCCGGTGAAAGCCGGAAGCCAGGAAGCCCTCACATCTAAAAATCTTGTCTATCCTGTCCATCGATGTAAGGAAAGCGCCTGAAACGGAACGCTGCCCGATGACACCCGCCCGTTGACCCTGTAGGTACGCCTGTTCTATCATAGCCTCATCACGTGAAAGACCAGCTGGTCCCGCAATTCCATATCCCGCAAGCCATCCCAATGCCCACGTGCCAACACCCCACGGCCAATCGCCACTCCGCCAATCCCTCCAGGGCAATCGCATTTCAGCCGTTGGCTCATTGATCCGGTGCTCTCGGCTACCGGCATACCGGCGAAAGCCGGTATCCAGCGCCTGAAATCGGCAGTTTCGCTACCGTTGTCTTCATTCTGCGGCCTCCGGACTCCGGCTTTCGCCGGAGTGACGGGTCTGTAAATTTCAAATGCGATTGCCCTGCCAATCCCTCTCAACTGCTTGCCAAAACCACCAATATCGCCCCCAAAATCCGCCCAATCGGCCTCCATTCACCGCCATAACCTGCCCCAACGACGAACTCAAATGAACCGAAATGAGCGGAATTGAGCGGGAAATCCTGAAAATCCCATAATCCCGAAAATCCTGATTCAGACAATCAACCCCGAGGTAATCCCGTGACCCTTTCCCAAATCCGTCGCCGCGTCAACGCCCTCAAGCGCAAGTTCGCCGCCGAACTCGCCATCATCCGGCTCCGTCGCATCGCCGAAGCCGTCGCCGACGACTGGGACCCCTCCGAACCCCCGGAACCCCACGACGTTATCCAGCGCGTCGCCAAGGCCGGCTTCCGCCTGCCCACCTTCATGCGCCTCCGCCGCTACCTCGACGACACCCGACGCCGGGAGGACGTTCCCGAGCCTGAGCGCATCGTCCTCAACCTCCTGCCCTGGGCCAGCAAAGACCGCTACCGCAATTTCCTCCGCTGGGAACTCCCCGCTTAGGACCTGTGGGCGCTCATACGTCCCTACCGCCTCTTGACAATTTGCGAGACTCCGATATTTTCTCTCAACAGGATCCGTCTTTAAGGAAGTGCAGCTATGGTAGCAGCGGATGACCGAATACTTCTGGACTGGGACGCCCTGGAGGTCGGCGAGACCTTTGACACGTACCAGTACCTTCTCACCCAGGAGATGATTGACACCTACCGCCAGGGGGTGATGGACCCGGAGGCCAGCTTCCCGACCATCTCCCACAAGGTGGACGTGAAGCAGTACAACGCCCGGTACCGGGACGCCGGTTCCGTCAACGCCCGGTGCGCGTTTTATTGCTACAACCCGCCCGTCGCCGGCAAAACGATCACGGTGCGGGCCTGGATCGCCGACAAGTACCTGCGCCGGGGCAAGAACTACATCGTGACCGAGGCGGTTTCGGTTGACGAGGACGGCCGGCTCATCGACCGCGTGATTACACATGAGCTCAAGCAGCCCACGGAGGTCGGCAAGAAATGGGGAGGCTAGTCCGCAACTACGAGGTGGGGGATGAATTGCCCCCACTAGTCAAGGAAATGACCCAGGAGGCCATCAACCTCTTTGAGGGCAGCGGCGGGGACTCGGAACCCTCCCAGTTCACCGACGAAGAGACCGCCCGCGAGACCCTGGGCACCGAGGGCACGGTGGCTTCAGGCAGGATGTCGCTGTCGTTCGCCCTGGAACTGCTGCGCCGCTACTTCGGCAGCGACGTGTTTAACCACAGTGGCACGGTGGATCTGAGATTCCTGCGCCCTGTCCGTCCCGGCGACACCATCACCTTCACCGGCACGGTCACCGGAGTGAGCCGGGAGGTCAACGGCAGCCGGGTGTCGGTGGACGTCAAAGTGGAGAATCAGCGTGGCGATACCACCGGTGTGGGTCAGGGCAGCGCGATCGTCCCCAACGCCTTTCTTCCCCAGGACGAGTAAGTACTCCAAGTCGAGTGATCGCCGGCGCACGAATCCCAGCGCGCGGAGCGCCTGGACTGCGACAGCCGCGCCGCAGCGGGATCGGAGGTAATCTCGTCCCGATCATGGCTTTCAAGGCCGAAAGCCATGCCCTCCTCCGTCCAGCCGCAATGATAAATAATCCGCGCCTCTAACCACCCGGTATCGATGGCAGGTGATCCGCAATGAGAGTTGAGGTGGAGTTGAGTCCAGTGGTTACCACTGCGGAGCTTGTGGAATTGGCCAGGCTGGTGGACGAGTCCGGAGCGGACCGCTTGGGCATATCCGACGTGGCGATGCTGCGGGATTCCCTCCTGATGCAGGCGTTGTGCGCGGAGGCAACTCGCACTGTCCGTATTGGCAGCCTGGTGAGTAATCCCTACGTTCGCCATCCCGCCACGGTGGCGGCAGCGTTGGCGACGCTGAATGAAATATCCAAAGGGCGAGCGTTCCTGGGCATCGGGGTGGGTGCCGGACTGTCAAACCTTGGCATCAACCAATCCCAACCGGCGCGCCACCTTGAAGAGTTTCTCCACGTGTTGAATCGGCTGCTCAGCGGCGACAGGTTGGACTGGGAAGGAACCAATTACCGCATCAGCGGAGCGCAGATCGCCGCCGACCTCGCCGCTCCGGTTCCCGTGGTGATTGGCACCCGCAGCCGGCAGGTCGCCACGCTGGCGGGACGCATGGCCGACGCCGTGGTGGTGGGCGCAAGGGAGATGACGGCCAGCGCGTTGCAACGTTACCGGGGCTGGGTTCACGATGGAGCGCGATCCGCCGGCCGCAACCCCGACGACGTGGAGATCGCTCCCCGGGTCACCCTTTGCATATCGCAGGACGGTGAGGCGGCCAGGAAGAGCGTAGCGCTGTACACCGCTCACTACCTGTCCCTTGGCGGCGTCGAGCAGTCGGGCCTGGATCCTGACCGTTTCCGGCTGATCGGCAGCCTCGCGGCCCAGGCTACGGGGTGGTACTTCGAGCCGGACGTTGGGTATCCCAAAGAGCTGGATCATCTGGTCACGCCTGACCTCATCGAACGGTTTGCCATCGCAGGCGCGCCGCAGGAATGCCTGGAGCAGGTGCAGCGCCTGGCCGACATGGAGTACGGCAGCATCAGCATGAACGTGGCCGCCGTGCGAAGGTGTGGCGGGTCCATGTACGAAGGCTTGCGGGAAACGGTGCAGGGCCTCGCCGAAATAATGGAGGACATTCGGAGCATGTAGGGCCTTTCCACAATTGCATACGCGGCGGGCCAGCTTGGGATCGCTGACTAATGTGGTCGTATCAGCCTGGAGGGAAGTATGACTACCGAAATGAACACGTCCGTGGAAGAGAGCATAGTCGGCATATTGCGGCAACTGGGGATTGAACGCGCCCACTTCGCATCCCGCAACCTGGGCGACTGGAGAGGTCTGGCGGTAAATCATCCGGAGGCCATCGCCTCCCTGACGCTGATCTGCCCGTTGGGGTTCGATTCCATGGCGCTGGCCCCGCTGGCCGACCGGCTCTTGGTTTTTAACGGCGCCCACGGCGGCTCCACTGGAACCATTGGCCGCAACATGGCGGAGCTGCCGGCCGCGTCGATGATAACCCTGGACGCCTACCCCTACGCCAACAACTATGCCGATGTCGGGGTGGAACGCGGTGGACAGGTGGCCGAGGGGATGCTGGACTTCATGGGTTCTCGGGATAGCCTGCCGACCATATCGCCTCCCGCCTCGGACGGAGAATCCGTCGGCATCTACTACCGTGTGCAGGGTTCGGGGCCGCCGCTGGTCCTGCTGCCCCTGGGAGCCGCGCCCGCTCAGTGGGACCCGGTGGTGGCCGCGTTTAGTGAGCGGCACACCGTCGTCACCATGTCCGGCCCCGCGCTGGGCATGGTCGCCAGCCTGGAAGGGAGAGGACGCACTCCCGGATACTTGTCCGCCGTGGGCAGCATCATTGACGCAGCAGAAATCCAGCCCGGTGAACGGGTGTTGGAAGTCGGATGCGGCACCGGGGTGCTGTGCCGGTGGGTGGCCCGTCGGATGGGCCTACGGAACGCCGTAGCGGGCGTGGACGTAAACCGGTATTTCCTCAGGGAAGCCGCTGAAATCGCCCGGCGCGAAGGCATGGACGACTCGGTTGAGTTTCACGAAGGCAGCGCCGAGGAGCTGCCCTTTGACGACAACAGCATGGACGTGGTGTTCTCCAGCACCGTTATCCAGCGGGTGAATGCCGACCGGATGCTGTCGGAGCTGGTCAGGGTCGCCAAACCCGGCGGGAGGATCGCGGTGCTGGGCCACGCCCACGACATGAACCGCTGGGTCAACCTGCCGTTGGAGCCCGCGCTGAAAACCCGGATTGAGTCGCCGCCGTGGGTGGACGACCCTGGGCATCCCGAAGGGTGCGACGATTCCTCCCTTTACCGGCGTTTCGCGCAGCTGGGACTGACCAACACCAGGATGTTCCCGTTCATCAGCACTTTCGCCGAGCCGATACGCCTGCAATTCATGCAGGGCGGAATTCTGCCCACGCTCAACGCGGAGGAAGCCGCCCAGTGGCGCGCCGCCGTAGAGCGGGCCGAATCGGACGGCACGTTCTTCATGTCCACGCCCTTCCACTGCGCGGTGGGGACCAAGCCATAGCGGTTAAACGGCGGATCGAATCAATCGGCAGCGTCGCCCTCCGGCGCCAACTCCAGCAGGCGCATGCCCCGGTCCACCTGCTGGCCGGCCTCCACTGCGATCCGGCGCACGACGCCGCTGCGGGACGCCGTGATTGCCAGTTCCATCTTCATGGACTCCATGAGGACGACGGTCTGATTTCGCTCCACCCGGTCGCCCTCAGCGACCAGCACCTCCAGCACGGCGCCGGGCATGGGGGCCAGCACATCCTCCGAGGCTTCGGCAGCGGCCCCCCGGCCTCGCCGGCGGCTCTCCGCGCGCTGGTACACGTGCAGCGCGCCGTCCAGCCACAGGTGCAGATCTGCGCCAATCCAAGCCCAGGCGAAGTGGTGGGTGCGGCCCGATTCCGTGCGGCACAGCCCTTCCCCGGCCTGACGGGACTCAATGTCCAGTGTGATGGCGGTGTGCGACGTGTCAGCAGAATCGGTATCGAGTTGGAAAATGAAACCGCGTTCCCCTTCTTCCGTTCGGTAGCGGTAGGATTCCCCGACATCGGGATATGTCTCCCGCATCTCGCCCTGGCTCTGGGTCATGGCAACCTCCGCTGGCCGGCGGACTGCCAGGGGTTGACCCGATGGATTCCCGCTTTCGCGGGAATGACGGAGGGGGCGTTGGGAATGGCGGAGGTTTGGGTGGCCGCCGGCTGATTCGACGCCCAAGCCGCCAGAGCCCGGGCCATTGTGCGGGTTTCGTCGGGCACGGCCTGCCTGGTGACTGCCGGATTCCACTCCAAAAAGCCGGTATCGTATTCGCCCTCGCGGAACTGGTCGTGTCGGATCACCGCCCGCAGCAACGGGATGTTGGAGATTACACCCAACGCTACAAACTGAGACAGGGCTACATCCATGCGGCGCAGGCTGAGTTCGCGGGTAGGCGCCCAGGCAATCAGCTTGGCCAGCATGGGGTCGTAGTAGATGGACACCTCCTGTCCTTCGGCCACGCCGCTGTCCAGCCGCAGCCCAGGGCCGCTGGGCGGACGCCACCGCAGTAGCGTGCCGGTGGATGGAACGAAGTCGCGGTAGGGGTCCTCCGCGTAGATTCGGCACTCGACGGCGTGGCCCTGGGGTTGGATGTCAGCCTGTTGCAGTGTCAGGGGTTCACCGCCGGCGATGCGGATTTGCCACTCCACCATGTCCAGCCCCAGCACGGCCTCGGTGACGGGGTGCTCCACCTGGAGCCGGGCGTTCATCTCAAGGAAGTAGAACTCGCCAGTGCGGGAGTCCAGCAAGAACTCGACCGTGCCGACGTTGACGTAGCCCGCCTGTCGAGCCAATGCGACGGCGGCATTGCCCATGCTCTGGCGTAGCTCAGGCGTCAAGGCCGGCGACGGGGTTTCCTCCATGATCTTCTGGTGGCGGCGTTGGATGCTACATTCGCGCTCGCCCAGGTGAATGGTGTGTCCGTGGGCGTCGGCCAGCACTTGCACTTCCACATGGCGCGGGTTGGCGACGTAACGCTCCAGGAACACCCGGCCATCGCCGAAGGCCGCCTGAGCCTCACGGCTGGCCAGCTCCATGTCGCCGTCCAAGTCCTGCTGGCGGTTGACCAGGCGCATACCGCGACCGCCGCCGCCGGCTGCCGCCTTCACCATCAGGGGAAAGCCCAACTGCTCAGCAAACTCCGCGGCCTCAATATCTCCCGGTTGGAGGGCAGGAGCGCTGGGTACAGTGGGGACTCCAGCGGCGACGGCGATATCCTTGGAGCGCAGTTTGTCGCCCAGCAACGCCATGCTCTCCGGCGTAGGGCCGATGAACGTAATACCCGCGTCCTGGCTGGCTTGAGCGAACTGCGGATTCTCGGACAGAAAGCCGTAGCCGGGGTGGATGGCGTCGGCCCCGGAATCCCGTGCCGTCTGCACCAATTTGGAGATGTTCAGGTACGTATCCTCAGCCGTGCTGCCCGGCAGGGCCACGGACTGCTCCGCCGTGTTGACGTGGGGAGAGCCGGCGTCCGGCTCGGAGTACACAGCAACGGGAGCGATGCCCATGGCCAGCAGGGTCTGGTTGATGCGGACGGCAATCTCGCCGCGATTGGCTACCAGGACTTTGGAGAACATGGGCAAGAGTCAGACGTGGGGCGGTATGGTAGATGCGAGTTCCCGAGGTTTCACTTACCTAACATGGGTTTCGTCGGTGCCGGTCAGTTCGTAAGTACGGTTAATGAAAGTCAGGACAGCAAGCAGTATCTCATCATGGAAACGTTCCCGGTCAAGTTCGTTCAAACGGAATGACGTTCCGCTGTATCGGTAGGCCACGGCGTAGAGAGTTAGCCAGTTCCGTATATCGTCGGCGTGGTTCGGGTCTTGGTACGACGTGTAGTCAATCAGGAGCCTGAGCTGGGCCGCGGCAAGCGTGCTCGACTCGGCGGGGTCATCGAAGATTTTATCTGCGACTTCCTCTAGGTCATGCACCCTCCGGTAGTCCAAGTCTGCGGCCGACAGCCAGGCCTTTAGGGCGTTTTCCACGGCCTGCTGAGCATGAAACCCGTACATTTCCTGCTCACCATCCGGGTGCGTGATTTCGCGTTGAAAAGTACCCAAGTGGCGGTATGCCGCCCGCAGGCGTTCCAGTACGTCGGGCCAGCTTTCGGGATATGGGTCCTCGTAAGAGCTCAGAGCATCAAAGTTCTGGTCGCTCATCACAACTCCGTCTCTGATGGCTTGAGCGGCAACGTGGTTCTTCGCGCGACGGCAGTAATTGAACCGGTCCAGGTCCATCGTTACTACATCCACGCCGAGACGTGGGGGATTGAGTTTAAAGTACTCGCGGGCTGCTCGCTTGGCTGGGTCGGTAGCAAACACGGCTCCCGACTCGGATATGATCAGTAGGTCTACGTCGGAGTCCGGGCGGTGGTCCCCCCTGGCCCTTGACCCGAAAAGGATCACCGTGTCGGGCGCCACGGCGGATTGGACTGCTTTGGCGAGTTCTATCGCAGTCTGATCCGGGATTGCAGAAAGGTTGTTGATGTTTTCCATAGCCGTCACATGCGGAAGACGCCGCGTTTCTGATCCGGGAAGGGCGCGTTGATGGACGCGGCGATGCCCAGGCCCACCACGTCGCGGGTGTCCACCGGGTCGATTATGCCGTCGTCCCACAGGCGGGCGGTGCTGTAGTAGGGGTCGCCCTCCGTCTCGTACTTCTCCAGGATGGGACGTTGCAGGTCGTCACGTTCGTCCTGCTCCATGGTACGGCCCTGCCGCTCAAACTGCTGCAGCCGGATGGTGAGCAGTACCTCCGCCGCCTGCTGGCCGCCCATTACCGAGATGCGAGAGTTGGGCCACGTCCACAGGAAGCGGGGCTGATAGGCACGCCCGCACATACCGTAGTTGCCGGCCCCGAAGGAACTGCCGATGATCACCGTGAACTTGGGCACGGCGGCGTTGGATACAGCCATCACCATCTTGGCGCCGTCCTTGGCGATGCCGCCCTGCTCGTACTGGCTGCCCACCATGAAGCCGGTGATGTTTTGCAGGAATAGCAGGGGGATGCCGCGCTGGCTGCACAGCTCGATAAAGTGGGTTCCCTTCAGCGCGCTTTCGGAGAAGAGCACGCCGTTGTTGGCGACCACCCCCACCGGATAACCCCAGATGCGCGAGAAGCCGCAGACCAGCGTTCCGCCGTATTCGGCCTTGAATTCATGGAAGCGGCTGCCATCTACTATGCGGGCGATGACCTCGCGCACGTCGTACTGCCGGCGGTTGTCGGGAGACACGATGCCGTACAGCTCGGCGAGGTCGTGGGCCGGTGGTTCAGGATTGGCGACCTCGAAGGGAGGGTCGCGCCGGCGCACGAAGTTCTCCACGATGTCCCGGGCGATAGCCAGGGCGTCCTCATCATCGGCAGCCTGGTGGTCGGCGACGCCGGATATGCGAGTGTGCACGTCGGTCCCGCCCAGGGTCTCCGGGTCCACCTCCTCGCCGGTGGCCGCCCGTACTAGCGGAGGCCCGCCGAGGAAGATGGTGCCCTGCTGTCGCACCATCACCACTTCGTCGCTCATGGCCGGGATGTACGCGCCGCCGGCGGTGCATGACCCCATCACCACCGCGACCTGCGGGATGCCCAAGGCCGACATCTGGGCCTGGTTGTAGAAGATGCGCCCGAAGTGCTCGCGGTCGGGGAACACCTCCGCCTGCAAGGGCAGGAACGCGCCGCCGGAGTCCACCAGGTAGATGCAGGGCAGATGGTTCTCCAAGGCGACTTCCTGGGCGCGCAGGTGCTTCTTGACGGTGATCGGGTAGTAGGTTCCGCCCTTTACGGTGGCGTCGTTGGCGAGGATCACCACCTCTTTGCCCTGGATGACGCCGACACCAGTGACGATGCCGGCCGACGCAACCTCCCCGTCGTACATATCCCACGCCGCCAGCGGGCTCAGCTCAAGGAAGGGCGTGTTCGTGTCCACCAGCGCGTCGATCCGCTCCCGCGCCAGTAGCTTGCCACGGCTGCGGTGCAACTCCACCGTACGCTCCCCGCCACCGGCCCGGACGCCGGCCAACCGATCCTTGAGATCGAGCACCATGGCCTCCATCCGGGCCTGGTTGTCCCGAAAATCAGGGTCGGCGGCGCGTAAGTTGGAGCCGATTGTTTCCATGCTATTCCCCTAAATCGGCGGCCGCGTTGTGTACCAGCGGGCGTGCTGCTGGTAGGTGTAAGCCGCCTGGATCACGCCCGGCTCGTCAAAGGGCTTGCCGACAATCTGCATCCCAATGGGCAATCCACTCTCGGTGAATCCGCAGGGCACCGATATGGCCGGCAGGCCGGTCACGTTGAACGGAGCGGTGAAGCTGCGCCCCCGCGCCGTGCTAACCGGATCGTAGCCGTCGAAGGCCGCCGCCGGCTGTGTCATAGTGGGCGTCACCAAGAAGTCCACGGTCTTCATCACCTCAGCGAACTCACGGCGGGCCAGCGTGCGCACGCGCTGGGCTTGCAGGTAGTCGGAGGCGGACATCAGCGCGCCGATGCGGAACCGCTCGCGCACGATCTCACCAAAGTCCTGCGGGCGCGCCTTCAGGTTGGGCTCGTGGTAGGAGTAAGCCTCGCTGACCATTATGACGGAGTTGGCGGCGCGCACGTGCTCCAGGGTGGGCAGGGAGACCTCCTCCACGATGGCGCCCAGACTCTCCAGCTCGCCGATGGCCTTTTCCACGGTGGCGACCACCTCGGGGTTGACACTGGGGTCCGGGTCGAAGAAATAGTGCCGGGGCAACCCCAGCCGTACACCTCGGATGCCTTCCTGCAGCGACAGCGAGTAGTCGGGAACCGGCGCAGTGCTGGACGTGGGGTCTTTCGGATCGTGGCCGGCGATGGCCTGGAGCATGTAGGCGGTGTCCTCCACCGTCCAAGTCATGGGGCCAGCGTGGTCCTGGGACCAACTGAGGGTCACCACGCCGGCGCGGCTGACGCGGCCGTAGGTGGGTTTCAGGCCGACGATGCCGCACAGCGATGCCGGGCCGCGTATCGACCCGCCGGTGCAGGAACCCAGCGCGCCCAGGGCTTGGCCGGATGCCACCGATGAGCCGGAGCCGCTGCTGGAGCCGCCGGTGATGTGATCCAGATTCCAGGGATTGCAGGCCGGCTCAAACGGAGTCGTCCAGTCGGGGCCGCCCAGCGCGAACTCGTGCATCGCCAGCTTGCCCAGCAGGATGCCGCCGGCCGCCTTGAGTCGCGCCGTGGTGGTGGCATCCTCGGCGGGCACCCGGTCGATGTCAACGCGAGAACCGGACGTGGTGCGGACGCCGGCGGTATCGTACAGGTCCTTTAGCGCGAAGGGGATGCCGTGCATGCGGCTGCGGAACTCTCCACGCAGCATCTCCGCCTCGGCGACGCGGGCCTGCTCCATGGCGTCGTCGGCCAGCAGCAGGATGAACGAGTGCAGACGTTCGTCGGTGTCGGCTATGCGGTCCAGGCAGGCGCGGGTGAGTTCCACGGGTGACAGTTCGCCCTTGCGCATCAGCTCGCCGGCCTGGTGAATGGTCAGGAAATGCAATGGGATGTCGGATGTAGCCATGAGTCAGTTACTCCTTGAGCAGTCCGTCCTTCGACAAGATCAGGACGAGCGGATAATCTACAACCACCAATACTCAGGCTACTCGGCAGGCCAGTCGGGGTGATACTCGACGATCATTTCGGTGGCGCCGAATTCGATCTCGTGGCACTGCCGGGCGTAAGCGGCGTACAGGTCGTACACCGGCTTCAGTGCCTCCACTTCCTCACGGCTCATGCCAAGGCCGGCGCGGTCGCAGAGTTGCTGTAGTTCGTCGATGGACATTTCTACCGGTTCGGGCATATTCGTACCTCCGGGTTGGGCGGGATCTGTCAAGTTCGTGTGCGCCCAGTTTGTCATTGACGGCGCGGCGTGGCAATACCGGCGGACGCCGCCGGTATTGCGGGTCAACTGCGGCTTCGGCCTACCAGCAAATGCGTGGCTAACAGCCAGCGTTGCCGTGCCGTGATGCTGGCGATAGGACACCAAACGGTCTTTCGCGGAACGAAGGTCAAGAGCGCGGTAGGCTTGGACCCATAGGTCGAGATCATGGCCCGTTGCCAATGCCCCAACAAGAGCATCAGCATCGCTCTCCCACAGGACATGGAACATGCCGTAGTAAGCCGTACTCACCGCTAAGAATGTTAGGGTCGAGCAGCGCGCCTTCGCCGTCATAGACCACGACGATTTTGAGGCTGTCCTCACCGTAGTAGTCGATGATGGGCTCAACCGTGATCGGGTCAAACGATATTGTCCCCTGGAAAGCCTCATCCAGGAGCCTTCTCATATTATCCTTGGCCGCCTGAACTGTGGCAGCTGGTACAGTCATGGTGTCTCAAACCTCTCGTGTTCGTCGCTCGAACGAGGCAAACGCGTCGAACGGACGAGTATATGTTACCCCAACCTGCTACTCCCGGAATATCTCTTCGCCGCGGTGGAGGCGCAGGGCGATCTGGTAGGTCTGGCCGACGGCGCGAGGTGTCGGAGCGTGGGCGGCCAGGTAGCGGGCCATGCCGATCAGTACGTGGCGACCCGATTCCGTGCCTTTCCGGTTCCGGTACTGGTTGAACCCGGCGTCAACGACCTGGAACGAGTGAAACCCCGAGTCCTCCGCCAGCATCGCCCGTCCCAGGGCCGCCACCAGCGCGTCTGGGTCAGCGCCGCCAGTGAGGTAGCGGGATACCAGGAGCGAAACCTCTTCCACCTGCTGGCGCACATCCATGCGCTCCCGGATTCCGGCTAGCAGCGCATCCCCATCCACCGGGTCGCTGCCCGTTTCCGGTATGCGCTGGGCCGGCATATTCAGGAACCGGTCCAGGTAGATACTCATGGCGACGTCGAAGACGCCGCGCAGCAGTTCCGGCGAGGGGGCGCGCTGGAGCGCACGGTGCAGGGCATTGGCGGCGGTGAGAGTGTTATGCACCGTGTCCCAGTCGTTGAACTCGTTGGACACGTGGAAGTGGGCCATACGGAGAAAGGCGGCGTGGGCCGCCACCAAACCGAGCTGATCGGCGGTTGCGCCATGCCTGATTGCATCCTTGATGGCATCCAGTATGTCGGCAGGGTTGTCGCCCAGCATCCGTTGGGCCAGGGCATCCGCGTCGTCCCACCCGGATGCCCTTCTGCCCTCCTCGAGCAGGGCCGGCAATTCCTCCCGCGCCTGCCACAGCAGCGAGGCGAGGTCGATGGGGTGCCGCCACGCGCTGAGTTCCTGGCTGCGGCGGGCGCGGGCCATGCCATGCACCAGGCTGGTCAGCGTCTGGCTGGAGTTCTCCCAACCGATGTGGTCCAGCAGCTCGAACGCCTTGTTGGCGAAGTCCAGCGTGTGCCCAGCGTCCAGGTAGATGTGATCGGTGGCGGCCGCGAAGATCATGTCGGCGATGTCCCGGGGCGGGAATCCCAGCACGATGGCGGTGCGCAGGCTGCGTTCAGCGGCGTCTTCGTCGCGCACATCGATGAAATTGCGGAACCATTGCTTGAAGACTTGGGGCCGCGTTTCGCCGGTGGGCAGCGGGTCCACCACGAAGCGGGGCGGGCGGCCGGCGCATTCTCGCGAGACGTGGAGCAGTCCCTGGTAGAGCGCCACCGGGCGGTCCTCTTCAGACAGGTGGGGGAGCATGTTGGCAGCGGCGGTGAGCATGGTCATGGCCGCGCCCCAGCCGGCCGCGCTGTAGGTCGTGCCGAACTCGGCGCCCACGCGCAAGGGCGCCCGGTAGTCGGCGCCGGCGGCGTGGAGTCCCAGCACCGACTTGGCGGACACCAGGCGGATGTTGTGCTCCATGCCGTCGCGGAGCCGGCCGACCCAGTGGGCTTCCTCGTCGCGCTGCACCGGTTGAGGGTCAACCCACACCTGCCCGTCTCTGACCGTAACGGGAAAGCTGCGCACGTCGTCGGCGAAGGGGTTGAAGGTGCCGCCGCTGGCGAGGTCGAACCGGGCGTTGTGCCAGTGGCAGGTGAGGATGCCGTCCTTGACGCTGCCCCGGTCCAGCGGGAAGCCCATGTGGGGACAGCGGTTGTCCACGGCGTACACCTGCCCGTCGTGGTAGATGACGGCGATGGCGTGCCCGCCGCCGGTTACGACGCGGCAACCGCCGGCCTTCAACTCGTCAATGCTGCCGGCCCTGATCTGCTGCGCTACCTGTGTCGCCATGATGTCTCCCATCCTGTTCTGGACTTGCATGGGTTGGCCGCCTTGAAGATCAGCGCACGGATTTTGGAGCCGCTAACTGTCGTGCGATCAACCTCGTTCCAATCTGCCGGCCCAGCCGCGCCGGCCCATCTGCACTTCGACTAACCTTTCGTCAGGCGCATCTACCGCCAGTTTCAGAATTTGGAGCGTCGTCGCGCCTATACACTGTCCACTCTCATCGGGCCAGAAAGCCATTGGAGCGGCGCCGCTCAGACTCTGGCCGTCATCCAAGGTGATGGTCAGCAGAGCGTCTCCGTATCCGCACTCAACTTCCGAGCCGTCAGCCGTAACGTAGGTGAACCGCCGTCTGGGCTGGATACCCAAGCCCTCCAGCAGTGCGGCAGGGAACGCCGAATCGGTGGCGCCGGTGTCAACCAACGCCTCCGTTTCGTAAGCATCGCCCCCGGGCAGGTTGGCGACGCTGACTTTCGCGTAAAAAATGCCCATGCCTGTCTCCTTCACGTCAACCCGTCAGATCTCGAGCCTAAAGCTTCTCAGCGTACCGCGCCATGAAACCCCTGACGGCTCGGAAGTATTGCCGCATTTCCACGTACATCAGGTCGTTGTGGCCCGCGCCGGGGATGATTTCCAGGTGCTTGTTGATGGTCTCTAGCTTGTTGAACATATCCACCGCGTCGGCCAGCGGCGCGGATTCGTCCCACTGGCCGTGGATCACCAGCGCGGGGATATTGATGGAGTAGAACCTGGCCTGGTAGTCATCCTCCAGCGCCTGGGCTACGGCGGGCTCCAGCCCCTGGGCATATCGCCCCAGATTGGCCCGGCCGCTCTCGATTATGACGCCGTTGATGCGGTCGGCGGCGTTGACGGCAAGCTCACCAGCGGCGTGGCGGCCCATGGAGCGGCCCATGACGTACAGCGGGCCGGTGAACCGCAGCGCGCTCATGGTCTCAACCAACCAATTCAGCACGTCGTGGGCGTCGGACAGCATGGTGTTAAAGCTGGGGGAGCCGCTGGACGCGCCGTGCCCCCGGTAGTCGGCTACGAAAAAGTTGGCCCCAATTCCATTGTAGTGGGGCGCAATCTCGTCGTAGCGGGCGACGTTCTCGCCGCCGCCGTAGAAAAACAGCACGGTGGGATTCTCGCGCCCTACCGCGAAGAAACGACTGGACAGCACGGTCCCGTCGGAAACGGTGATCCCGTAGTCAACCGCGTCATCGGGGGTATCGCTCCATCCACGCAGGGGATGAAACGTATGGCCGGATACCTCGGGGCGGTCCAGCACGGAATAGTCAACGTTAGTCATGGCGGTCCCCCTGAGGCAGTTGGCCGCATTATACTATGGGCCCGCCGCTAATCCCGGCTGCGGGCTCCGTTGCGGCGGTTGCGCTTGCGGTCGTGGGCGGAGAGTTCCATTTTGCGTAGGCGGAAGGTCTGGGGCGTAACCTCCACCAGTTCGTCGTCGGTGATGAATTCCAGGGCCTCCTCCAGGCTCATACGGATGGTGGCGTTGAGGCGTTCGGCTACGTCCGCTGTTGAGGAGCGCATGTTAGTGAGCTTCTTTTCCTTGCAGACGTTGATCTCGATGTCGCCCTCCTGGCGGCGGTAGCCCACGACCATGCCCTCGTACACCTGGGTTCCCGGATCTATGAACGTGTCGCCGCGGCGCTGGGCGTTCAGCAGGCCGTAGGTGACGGCGGGGCCGCCTTCAGACGCTACCAACGCACCGCCGCGCAGGGTCTTGATCTCGCCCTCCATGGGGGCGTAGGATTCGAAGCTGCTGGTATGCACGCCGTCGCCGCGGGTGGTGCGCAGGAAGAAAGAGTTGAAGCCAATGAGGCCGCGGGTAGGTATGCGGTACTCCAGGTGGACGTAGCCGTCTTCGCCGTAGCGCATGTCGCGCATCTGCGCCAGATGGCCAGCCAGGTACTCGGTCAGCGCGCCCACGTAATCCTCGCGGGTGCTGATGTGCAGGATTTCGTAGGGTTCATGTGTCCTGCCGTCAACCCTCCTGGTGACGGGAACCGGCCGCGACACCTGGAATTCGTACTGTTCGCGGCGCATGGTCTCCACCAGGATGGACAGGTGCAGCTCCCCACGGCCGGCTACCACGAACACGTCGGGGCTGGATGTGGTCTCCACCCGCAGGCTGACGTTGGTGCGGAGTTCTCGCATCAGGCGGTCGTAGAGATTGCGAGAGGTGCAGCGTCCGCCCTCGTGTCCCACGAAGGGCGAGGTGCTGACGCCGAAGGTCATGCGCACCGTGGGTTCCTGGATGTCGATGGTGGGCAGGGCCTGCGGATCATCCACGCTGGCGATGGTGTCGCCGATGGATACTCCCTCGGGGCCGGTGACCGCCACGATGTCGCCGGCGTAGGCTTCCGGCACTTCCACCCGCTCCATGCCGTGGAACGCGAATATACGCTCCAGGCTGTGCATGGTGGCGTCGCCGTTGCGTTCCAGCAGCGCCACCTGATCGCGGAGCCGCAGCGTGCCGTTGGTGATGCGTCCAATGGCGACCTGACCCAGGTAGTTGTCGTAGTCCAGGGCGGCCACCAGCATCTGCACCGGCGCGTCGAGATTGCCTTGGGGCGGCGGCACCGATTCGAGGATGGCATCGAAGAGGGGCTGCATATCGGTTCCCGAACGTGTGGGATCGGCGGTGGCAAAGCCCTGCTTGGCCGAAGCGTACAGCACGGGATAGTCCAGTTGGTCGGCGTCGGTGGCCAGCTCCAGGAACAGATCCTGCACCAGTTCCTCTACCTCCGCTACTCGCGCCTCCGGGCGGTCGATCTTATTGATGACCACGAGGGGCGAGACGTTCTGCTGGAGAGCCTGGCGCAGCACGTAGGTGGTCTGGGGCATGGGGCCGTCCACGGCGTCAACCAGTAGCAGGCAGCCGTCGGCCATGTTCATCACCCGCTCCACCTCGCCGCTGAAATCGGCGTGACCGGGCGTGTCGATGATGTTGATCCTGACGCCGCGATAGGACACCGACGCATTCTTGGCCAGGATGGTGATGCCACGCTCCCGCTCCAGCGGGTTGGTGTCCATGATCAGTTCGCCCACCTGTTGGTGATCACGAAAAACCTGGCCCTGTTTCAGTAGCGCGTCAACCAGGGTGGTTTTGCCGTGGTCAACGTGGGCGATGATGGCCAGGTTGCGAATGTCGTTGTTAGGGTACTCGTCCAAAGGGATTCACCTCCCGCGCCATCAAGGATACCACCAACGCAGAATTTTCAGGCCGACCCCCACAATGGTATGATCGCTCAAGTACGACAGGCACGCCCGACCGGGCCAGCCCAGCCCGACGAGGTTCAGCATGACCACTGCACGACCCACCCACCCGCCGGCTGCCCCGGACCCATTCTTCTGTCTCCCCGACATACCGCAGAAGCATCCCGACGACATGACCTCCGTAAAATACCTGCACGAACCCGGCCAGACGCACCACCTGTCGCAATACCTGGGCAACCCCGACACCACCCTGGTTACCGGTGAACGCTACATTGTGCCGGGGCCGGCCTATGTGGCCAATGAAAGCCGCTACCCGGACCTGCTGGTAGCTTTCGACGTTGACCCCGCCGCCTACGAGGCCCGCAACGGTTACATCGTATCGGAGCAGGGCAAGGCGCCGGACTTCATCCTGGAGGTGGCGTCCCGACGCACCGCCAGCGACGACCTGGAGGGGAAGAAGGATTACTACGAGAGGCTGGGGGTGAGTGAATACTGGCTGTTTGATGGCAAGGGAGAGTTTTACGGGTTCACGCTGCGGGGTTATCGGTTAACCGCAGCGGGTTATGAATCGATACTCGTTGCCGAAGTTGCGCCTGGGGTGTTTCAAGGGTACAGCGCGGCGTTGGGCTTGATCCTGCGGGCGGAGAATGACTACCTGGGCTGGCACGATCCGGATACGGAGGAGCATATACCGACCAAGGCATCGGAGACCGCACGCGCCGAAAGCGCCGAAGCACGGGTGCGGGAACTTGAAGCCGAAATTCGACGGCTGCGCGAGGACCGGTAGCATTACGCCACGCGCCGGGCCAGGCGAAACACGATTCCCAAAGTGAGCATTCGGGATTCCCCGATCGAAAGGAGAACCGATATCATGACTCTCCAAAACAACACTCCAAAAGCGGATCTGGCCAACAGTTCCAACTCGGTGATTGAAGCCTCGAAAACGGCGCTGTTCGATCTCTCGAAGGATGTTCATGCTCATCCGGAGCTGAACTACGAGGAGTATTATTCCTCAAACGCGCTGGCCGGCTTTCTGGAGCAACGCGATTTCAACGTGGAGCGGGGCATCGGCGGCGTGGAGACGGCATTCCGGGCCAGCATACCGGGCGGCGCGGGAAACGGGCCGACCATCGCGGTGCTGGCGGAGTACGACGCGCTGCCGGAGATTGGCCACGGCTGCGGGCATAACCTGATTGCCATGGCTGCCATGGGAGCAGCCCTTGGCTTGCAGGCAAACGCTGCGAACCTGCCGGGGCGCGTGGAGATCATCGGCACGCCGGCGGAAGAGGGGGGTGGCGGTAAGATCCGCCTGCTGGAGGCGGGGGTGTTCGACGGCGTGGACGCCACCCTGTCGTCTCATCCCTTTTCCAACCGCACCATCGTGCCCGCGGTATCACCCAGAGGCGAGAGCTGGAGCCTGGCGATGGTGGGATACCGCTACATCTACCAAGGCCGCGCCGCCCACGCCGCCGCCGCGCCGGAGGCTGGCATCAACGCGCTGAACGCGGTGATCCACCTGTTCACCGGCATCGACGCGCTGCGCCAGCACCTGCGGGACGACGTGCGGATTCATGGCGTGATCACCGACGGGGGCACAGCTCCCAACGTAGTGCCAGAGTTTGCCGCCGCCAACTTCATGCTGCGCTCCCGGGATGGGCAGTACCTGAGCGACGAGGTGGTGGGCAAGGTGCGGCAGGTGGCCGAGGGAGCGGCCGCCATGACGGGCGCGAGCCTGGAGATTGAGGAATTCTATCCCTTCTACGAGAACGTGCAACCCAATCTGACGCTGGCGCAGGCGGTCGGCGCCAATCTGCAAGCGCTGGGCGTCCAGCTGGATGATCCTATTCCCGGCCGCCCGGGCAGCGGCGCGTCCACGGACTTCGGCAATGTCAGCCAGGTGATGCCAGCCTACGAACTGCGGTATGCCGTCAGCGAGACGCCGGTGGCGTCGCACACGCGGGACATGTGCGAGACTGCGATTACCGATTTCGCCCTGTCCAGCGCGTTGCAAGTGGCCAAGGCCCTGAGCCTCACCGCCGCCGACCTGCTGCGCGACGCCACGTTGGTGGAAGCAGCGAAGACCGAATACGCTGACCGTTCGCGGTGATGGGGCAGCGCGTCCTTCGACAGGCTCAGGACGAGCGGAGGTTAGACGGAGCAGGTTTGAAACCTGCCCCTGCGTAGGTGAGGTTGGTTTACGTTGACGGCGTAGGGGCGAGGGATGCCTCGCCCCTATAGTTCAGCCGTGATTGACCCCGGCTCTAGTCCTGCACCTCGACGATCATCTCGATCTCGATGGGCATACCGCCGGGCAGGGTGGCCATGCCGACAGCGGACCGGGCGTGACGGCCCCGGTCGCCGTAGAGTTCGATAAGCAGGTCGGATGCGCCGTTGGCCACCAAGGGCGGACCGGCGAAGTCGGGCGCGGAGTTGACCATGCACAGCAGCTTGACAATGTGGGTCACGTTGTCCAGGTCCCCGATGGCCCCCTTTAGGTTGGTGAGCAGGTTCAGCATGGTCTGTCGGGCGCAGTCGTAACCCTGCTCCACGGTCAGGTCGGAACCCAGCTTGCCAGTGTGCAGCAATCCGCCGCCGGGCAGGCCCGGTCCGGTTCCCGACAGGAATACCAGGTTCCCTGTCCGCACGAATGGGATGATGTTGCCGGCGCCCGGTGGACGGGGCGGAGGCAGCTCGAGGCCCATTTCTCGCAGCTTGTTCTCTATCTCAGGCATGGAATGCTCCTTACAAATCGACGCTGAAATTGATTCGTTGGCCGTACTGGCGCACTGTCGATTATAACCGTCTCGGAGGATGTGGAAACCCCAGCGCGAGCGCCCCGCGTTATTGACATGCTTATGCAAAACGGGTAATATGTTCGTAAAGAACAAAGTTTCCGCTTGATGAAACTCCAGACCAGAACCCGGAGGCAATCGCCCATGACGACAAAACGCGAACTACGACCTCGCCAGCAACTCATTCTGCAATATATTGAACAGTTCCTGGAAGAAAACGGAATGCCGCCCACGGTCCGCGACATCCAAAGGGGCTGCGAGATCAGCAGCACCTCGGTGGTGGACTACAACCTGCGCCTGTTGGAACGGTACGGCTACCTCAAGCGGCGATCGGAAATCGCTCGCGGCATCGAACTGCTGGACGAAACCGGGCTTCCGGTCAATACCGGCTCTACCCGCGTCCAGATCGTGGGCAGCATAGCAGCCGGCGAACCGATACCCGCCTTCTCCACCGAGGGGGCCGCTGCCGCCGCTGAATTCGACATCGTTGAAGTGCGGCCCGAATTGAAGAAGAAGCACGGCACCCTGTTCGCCTTGTCCGTGAAAGGGACCTCGATGATCGACGCGCTGATTGACGACGGGGACGTGGTGGTGATCACGCCGACCAACACCGCGCAGAACGGCGAGATGGTGGTGGCCTGGCTCAAAGAGGAAGAGGAAGCGACGCTCAAAAAGTTCTATCGGGAGGGCAGCCGCGTTCGGTTGCAACCAGCCAACAGTACCATGGACCCCATCTACGCCGACGCCGACAACGTGGAAGTGCGCGGTCGCGTCGTGGAAGTGCTGCGTCAGTTCTAGGCAACGCCTGCTGAACCCATCTCGTCATTCCGGCCTTGAGCCGGGACCCAGTGTTCAAAATAAGCCAAGCGACTCGAGACTAGATGCGCTCAGACTTACTGGATTCGGGCTTTCGCCGGAATGACGCATTTAGAGAGTGTCCAAAACGGTTGTGAATCGCCGGCTGTAGATGAAACTGCGAATGCTCCCCTCACCCCAACCCTCTCCCGCCAAGGGAGAGGGAGTTTTAGACATCCTCTCAGATACCTGCTAGTTGCGGCTGTTGGACAACGCGCCGTAGGTGGCTACCAGGAAGGGCACACAATAGGTCAGGGGAATTTTCCAGACCAGCGCGCCCGAAAGCTGGCCGGACAGGATGGCGTCGCCCTGGTTCAACGCGGTCAACGCGGTTCCTACCACCGCGCTCGCGATGAGAGACCGCCGCAGCATGGGCCAGTGGCGCAGCGCGCACTTCAGGCACTTGGTGATGCCATCCACGCTGCCGGCCGGCCGGAACGTATAGCTCGAACCGCGGATAGCCCGGCCGCATGGCCGACAAGTCGCAGCGGAGGGCATGATCTTCAGCGCGTTCCCCGTGGCGTTGGTGGTAGATGCGAGGCCGCCGGAGCGAATGGCGAAGGACCCGCAGCCTCGAACACTCGCCTGGGTTGCCAGCAGCCCGTTTCGACCTGGGACTCCAGCAGGGCCAGGAAAACGCCGTCGGGACCATAGGCGCGCCACATCCCCGGCGCCTCAGCGGCCGGTAGGTGTCCATCGGCCCGGATGGCCTGTCCCTGTCTGATGGCCGCCTCCTGGTCATGCACCACACGCAACGCGGGATAATCCTGTAGCGCCCAGTCCACCGGCTGAAGGTGAACGCGCCAGTCCGTTGTGGCAGCGGAATCCTCTAGGGCCTCCAGCGTCACGCCCTGCTCGGCCTGGAATTGGCCGCACCTAGTGCGGCCAAGCTCGGTAACGTATGCGCCGCAGCCCAAGACCTGGCCCAGGTCGTGGGCTATGGAGCGCAGATACGTGCCCCGACCGCAATCGACCGTGAGGCGCAGGTAGGGAGAGCGAATCTCGTCGATGCGAATCTCATACACCTGGACCGGCCGAGGGGCACGTTCCACTTCCTGGCCGGCTCGGGCCAGATCATACAGACGGCGGCCCTCCATTTTGATTGCGCTGAACATAGGTGGTATTTGCTCGATACGTCCGACGAAGTGGACCAGAGCGGCGGCGACCTCGCTCCGCGTGACGGTGACCGAGGCCGAGCTTTCCGTTATGTCGCCCTCAGCGTCATAGGTGTTGCTGGTGGCTCCCAGGCGCATGGTCATGCGGTAACGCTTGCGGCCGGAAACCACCTGCTCCATGAGGCGCGTGGCCTGTCCGAAGCAGATGGGCAACACCCCCTCGGCCAGCGGATCGATGGTTCCAGCGTGGCCCACCTTCTTGCGTTGTCCCGTGACGCCCTTCACCCGACGCAGGGCTTCCATGGAAGTGATCCCGGCCGGCTTGTACAGGTTGAGAAACCCGTGAGCCGACGGCTCGTTCTTTCGACCGGTTGCCATGACTCAATCCCGACCTATGAACGATGGGGTACGCCATCGTCGGTTGCTTCTGATGGGGGCAGGTCGTCGATGATTCGCATAAGGCGGTCTGCCTCGACCATGGCGTCGTCCAGCACGAATCGCAGGAAGGGTATGTAACGGAGGGACACGCGGTTGCGGAGTTCGCGCCGCAGGTACGAAGCAGAAGACTGTATTCCGGCCAACGCTTCCTGGCGCACCGATTCGTGTCCCATGACGCTGACGTACACGCGGGCGTTACGCAGGTCGGACGCGGTCCTGACCTGGGTGATGGTGATGATGCCGTTGAGCCGCGGGTCGTTGACCTGTGAAGCGATGAGGTTGGAGATTTCCTGACGCAGCAGCCCGTTGACCCGTTCAATGCGACGGCGGTCGGCCATAGTTACCTCGGCGAGTCCCGGTTCAAGCCGTCATGGGCGAAACGGATCAGGCATGCACCCATGACGGCAGTAGCGGTCGGAGCAGGGCGACCTAGTTGACCCTCTCCATGCGGTAGGCCAGGATGACGTCGCCCTCCTCGAAGTTGTTGAAGGAGTCCAGCATGATGCCGCACTCGGTGCCGGCGGTGGCCTGGTTGACCTCGTCCCGGAAGTGCCGGAGGCTGGACATCTCGGTTTCAGCGACGATATCGTCCTCGCGCAGCACCCGGACCGTACCCTGGCGGGTGATCCGGCCATCCAGCACACGACATCCTGCGATACGGACGCCCCGCCGTCCGGCGAAGATTTCGCGCACCTCGGCACGCCCGACGACCACCTCCTCGTATTCCGGTTCCAACATGCCATGGAGGGCCTGCTCCACATCTTCCAGCAGGCGATAGATGATCTGGTAATTTCTGACTTCAACGCCCAACCGCTCGGCGGTACGCTCCGCTCCGATCTCAAAACCAACGTTGAAGGCGAGGACGATACCCCCAGAAGCCGCGGCGAGTTGAACGTCCGAATCGCTCACCGAGCCGGAACCGGAGTGGATGATACGGGCCTTGACGTCGCCATCGGACAATTTTTCGATTGACTGCACGGCGGCTTCAACACTGCCCTGGACATCGGCCTTGAGGACCAGGACCAATTCCTTGACGTCCCCGGCGTCGATCTGCTTGACGATGTTGTCGAGGGTTAACACGGTATCCAGGTTGCCTGTGACGGGGCGCTGGCCGTGCCGGGTCGCGGTCTGCCGGGCCGTGCGCTCGTCGGAGACCACCCGCAGGATATCGCCAGCTTCGGGTGTTGCGTTCAAGCCGGTGACCACGCCCGGGGAGCCGGGAGCGATTGAGTCGATGGTTTCGCCGCGTTCGTTGGCAATGGCGCGAACTCTTCCCCACGCGCTGCCGGCGACGATCTGGTCGCCCACCCGCAGGGTGCCGGCCTGCACCAGCACGGTCGCGGAGGGTCCCCGACGGCGATCGAGGGTGGCCTCGATAATCACGCCGGCCGCGGCACGTTCGGGGTTGGCCTTGAGTTCGAGGATTTCCGAAAGCACCAGCAAGTTCTCAATGAGATCGTCCACACCATCGCCGGTCTGGGCGGAGACCGGAACGGCGATGACGTCGCCACCCCATTCTTCCACCAGCAGGTTACGTTCGCTGAGCTGCCGCTTGACGACGTCGGGCTGAGCGCCGGGCAGGTCCATTTTGTTGATGGCGACGACGATGGGGACCTCTGCCGCCCTAGCATGGTCAATGGCCTCGTCGGTCTGGGGCATGATGCCGTCGTCGGCCGCAACCACCAGAACGGCGATGTCCGTGACGCGGGCGCCGCGGGAACGAATCGCGGTGAACGCGGCGTGGCCGGGAGTGTCCAGGAAGGTGATCGGCTGGCCGTCACGGGAAACCTGGTAAGCGCCAATGTGCTGAGTGATACCGCCGGCCTCCTTTTCCACCACCGCCGTTGAACGTATGTAGTCCAGAAGGCTGGTTTTGCCGTGGTCAACGTGCCCCAATATGGTGATCACCGGAGGGCGAGCTTCCAGCAGACCTTCATCATCTTCCGTCCCGCTGGCGTTGATGGATGATGTGTCTTCGGCAATCTCAGCCAGGCGGGTGCGCACGCCGTAGGCGGCGGCGGCAACGGTAGCCACCTGATGGTCAATGACCTGGTTAACAGACACCATGATGCCATGTCGCATCAGTTGTTTGATCACATCAATGGGAGACTGGTCCAGCAGTTCTGCCAGTTCCTTCACGGCCAGGGTTTCGGGCAGCACCAATGCACGAGGGGTGTTGCGCCGGGATTCGCCGCGCCTGGCCCGCCGGCCGCCCTGGGTACGTTGCTGGGTTGTTGTCATAAATAACACCTCCTCGTGCCGGGAATCCGTGAGGACATCCCGGCTGCGGCGGGCTTAGCTCCGCGGTGTGGAAGCCGCGTGGGGAATCGCGCCGGACGGGGCATTGACCCCACCGGACACGATCGTTTCAATGTAGTGGTCCTGCAAGGCCCTGAGGTCGGACTCGGTCACTCGCACTCGAAAGCTTCTCTCCAGGACGCGCTTTGCCACCCCCCGCTCCCAACACTCAACTCGGTTGCACAGGTATGCTCCCCGGCCGTTGGCTCGTCCGGTGGGATCCGGCGCCACCATACCCTGGGGAGTGCGGACAATCCTAATCAACGCGCCTTTTGGCCCCTTCCAGCCACAGGCGATACAACTACGTTCGGGTATGTGTCGCTTTTTGGGAATCCCGATTACCTGCCGTCTTTAGAGAGTGGTGGTAGGGTCATGGTTTGCGACTAGCGCCGGCGCGGTCCAGGGCCACGAGCGCCCGGCACATTGCCGCCGCGTCGATTGCCCCCGCCACGGCGGCGGCGTCCAGAGTTTCCTCTAAAGTCGCCAACGATGTCTTCAGCGAACCGTATCTTGCCCGCATCAGGGGCCAGATTGGGGAGGCCAGCCAGCAGTTCGCTCATATCCTCGTCAAGATCTTCATCTTCCAACTCATCCTCGGCTTCGTCGTAATCTTCGATCACGTCATCGAGGGTGAGGCTGTCAAGGGCATCGACGCTGAGGCCAACCGGTTCGAGTTCAGGTTCAGGATCCGGTTCGGCCTGAGTTTCCGGCAGCGCGGCGGCTTCTTCTTCAGCCAACAGCGCGGCGAACAGGGCCTCCTCATCGTAGTCGGGGGTCGGTTCGGCCTCTGCGACGACGGATTCCACCGCTTCCGGCACGGCCACCTCGACCTCTGCCACAGCCTCCTCGGTCGCCGTGTCAACCTCCATAGTTTCTTCAGTGAGTTCAGCCGCTTCGGGCGTCTCTACGGTCAGGCCGGTTTCGGCGATGGCAGCCTCGGCGGCTTCGGCGACGCTCAGGGTTTCGGCCTCCGGCTCTTCCGCAACTGCTTCGGCGGCGGCGGCATCAGCAGCCCTGCGGGCCTCGGCCTCCGCCTGCGCTTGTGATTCAGCCAACGCGGCGGCGGCGGCCTGTTCGGCTGCGATGCGAGCGGCTTCAGCGGCGCGGGCGGCCCGCAGAGCCTCCCACTGTTCAACGTTCTTGATGTCCAGCCGCCATCCAGTGAGGCGAGCAGCCAACTTGGCGTTTTGGCCGTCACGACCAATGGCCAGCGACATCTGGCTCTCGGGAACCACCACATACGCCGTGCGTTCGTCCTGGTCCAGTTCCACGGCGCCCACATCCGCAGGGCTGAGGGCTCGAGAGATCATGACCTGGGGGTTCGAGTCCCATTCTATGACGTCAATCTTCTCTCCCTGCAACTCGTTGACGATGCTCTGGATGCGGTTGCCGCGCAGCCCGATGCAGGAGCCAACCGGGTCAACACCGTCCTGGTGGGAAGCGACCGCGACTTTGCTGCGCACGCCCGGATCCCGGGCGATGGCGCGAATCTCCACGGTACCGTTGCTGATTTCGGGCACTTCGGCCTCCATCAGGCGGCGCAGAAGGTCCCGGTGGGAACGGCTGACCACAACCTCAGGGCCTCGGGTAGTTTGCTGGACTTCCACCAGCAGCACCTTGAGGTTCTGGCCCTTGCGATACCGTTCGTTGCCGACCTGATTGTCAGGACGCATGATACCGCGGGCCCGATTCTGATTCTGGGCCTGGTGGGGATTCAGGTTGATGAAAACGGTGGGGCCTTTTTCGATGCTCTCAATGCTGCCGCTGATGATCTCGCCCTGGTATCCGGAATACTCTTCAAATGTCTTTTCGCGCTCCGCTTCGCGCAGGCCCTGCATCAGCACCTGCCGAGCAGTCTGAGCGGAGATGCGGCTGGTGTCGTAGGATACTTCTTCGGACTCCGGGATTTCGGTGTCAACCACGGCGTTGGGAACCAGTCTCAGCGCCTCCGCCAGGGAGATTTGCGTTTCAGGGTCTTCCACCTCATCCACCACTGTCCGCAACGGGAAAATGCTGATGTCGCCGGTGTTAGGGTTAAGCTTGACCGACAGGTTCTTGGCGCCGGCGACGCTATCCCGCCGGAACGCAGTGGCCAAAGCCACCTCAACCTTGTTGAGCACCAGCTCCTTGCGCAGTCCGCGTTCGGCAGATAACTG
This sequence comes from Dehalococcoidia bacterium, assembly GCA_965207025.1. GTDB lineage: Bacteria > Chloroflexota > Dehalococcoidia > Lucifugimonadales > UBA3495 > Bin87. The sequence goes on from OZ242258.1 coordinate 2,493,810, forward strand.
ATTCAACGCCATCATGAAATCGCTTTTCATGTCATCCTCCGCTGTCCGAACGCTCCGGTCTTCAGTTTTGCCCCGGTAAGATGGATAGAAATAAGGCGGGTGTACGCCCCGCCTAATCTATGCCTTGAACCTCTCGTTGCAGGCTGGAACGCCGTATGGCCTTCATTCCCTACAACAGGGCGTTTATGTGGCGGCATTATATCATCGTTGCAGCCGGTGGGCAAGGCGGACGATGCCTCTCACCCCAACCCTCTCCCACAAGGGGCGCGGGAGCATCGAAAGCGCGAGCCTACCACCAGATTTTGCCCTGGGCTTCCTGGGCCAGGGTTTCGTAGTCCCGGGTCCAGAGTTGGCTGCTCAGGTATTTCCAGCCGCCGTCGGCCAGCAGGCAGACCACGTTCCCGCTTTCCATGCGTTCGGCATGCTTCAACGCGCCGGCGATCACCGACCCAGACGAAATTCCCGCGAAGATGCCCTCCTTGTCCATCAAGTCCTTCGTCATGTAGAAGGAATCGAAGCTATTGACCAGCAGGCGGTTGTCCAGCAGGTTAATGTCCAAGATGGGCGGTATGAATCCATCTTCAAGGCGGCGCAGGCCGGATATGAAGTCGTCCGGTTCGGGCGCAACCGCGATGATCTTAATGTCGCTGCGGTGCTCCTTGAGGCGGCGGGCGTTGCCCATCAGGGTGCCCCCGGTGCCCAGGCCGGCGACGAACACGTCCACGTCGGGCAAGGCTTCCACGATTTCCTGGCCCGTTCCCTCGTAGTGGGCTTCGGGATTGCCCTCGTTGCCGTACTGGTACAGCATCAGATAGTCGTGGGGGTTCTTCTCGACGATTTCCTGGGCGACCACCACGCTACCGTTGGTGCCCAGGGTGCCGTCGGAGTAGATGATCTCCGCGCCGTAGGCTTCGAGCAACTGCGTTCGTTCGACAGACACGTTTTCAGGCATCACTACGGACACCTTGTATCCCTTGAGCCGTCCGATCATGGCAAGGGATATGCCGGTGTTGCCCGACGTCGGCTCCAGGATGGTGCGGTTGGGCGAGATCTCGCCGTCCGCCTCCGCCCGCTCGATCATCTTGAGGGCGATGCGGTCCTTGACGCTACCGGTGGGGTTCTGGCCCTCCAGCTTGGCGTACAAGCGGACGTCGGGATTGGGGCTCAGGTTTTCCAGTTCCACCAACGGCGTGTTGCCGATAGTGGAAATCAGACCCTTGTAGGCGGCCTTGGTGAGCATCAGCGGCGTCTCGACAATTTGAATCTACACGGCCCCGGCCGCGACGGCGAGGGGTTCGGGGGCTTCTTCAGCCACTCCGCAGAACACTTCGTAGTCAATCAGTTGCTTCACAGTCGGGTTATTTCCACACAGCGGGCAGTCCGGGTTGCGGCGCAATCGAACTTCTCGGAACTGCATGCTCAGCGCGTCGATGACCAGAAGGCGGGAAGACAGGCTTTCACCAATGCCCAGGATGTGCTTCAGCGCCTCGGTGGCCTGAATGGAGCCCACCAGACCCGTCAGCGCGCCCAGCACGCCGGCCTCGGCGCAGTTGGGCACCATGCCGGGAGGCGGCGGAGCCGGGAACAGGCAGCGGTAGCAGCCCTGACCGGGCAGGAATACGGTGGCCTGGCCGTCGAAAATCAGGATACTGCCGTCGATGAGGGGCTTGTTGAGCAGATAGCAGGCATCGTTGACCAGGTAGCGGGTGGCGAAGTTGTCGGCGCCGTTGATCACGATGTCGTACTGGCTGATGATGTCAAAGGCGTTTTCGGAGGTGAGCCAAGCTTCGTGCAACACCACATCCACCTCGGGGTTGTAGGACTTGATGTTGTCCAGCGCCGACTGGACTTTGGGGCGTCCCACGTCGGGCGTGTGGTGGAGGATCTGGCGTTGCAGGTTGGACAGCTCGACCACGTCAAAGTCAACGATGCCCAGTTTACCGACGCCGGCCAACGCCAGGTACACCGCCGAGGGGGAACCCAGTCCGCCGGCCCCGATGATCAGTGCGCTGGACTCCATCATTTTTCGCTGGCCGGCGCTGCCCACGTCCTGCATGATGATGTGTCGGCTGTAGCGTTTGACCTGATCCGGGGTCAACCGAAGGGGTTGCACCATTTGGGGTTCCTCCGTGGCGGTATTTCGGTGTGATCGATGTTTGCTTTGATCAGTGTGGCGCGGCGCTGGCGTGTGGTTCCCACCCAAAAGAAAGCCCGCGCCCCAAGCCGTTGCACGGTTCTTGCGGGCACAGGCATCGCTATCGCAATCAGCCTGCTCCCTATGTTCGGGGACAGGCGCAGGTGAAAATCGAGAGTCGCGTTCGCAGCATTTACGGCGAGTTTATCGGCGGGCCGGATTTTTTGTCAAGCGAAAGCGCCGCGTTGACCAGGGCGCTTTACAGGATCAGACCGATGCGGGGATCGGGCCGGTGACCGGCACCCAACGGTCGAATCCGGCGCCGGCTTCCCCAATCAGGGCGCTTTGTCGCTCCGCCAAGTGAGCCAAAGTGGTGCCCTCGAGCACCTGCTGGATGGAATCTTCGACCGATTGCCAAATCTCCTTTTGCGCGCAGCAGCCGGCGAACATACAGTCGGAGGGGAGGCTCAGACAGTCCAGCGGGGACGCGTTGCCGTCCAGTTCCTGCATAATCTCGTACAGATTGACGTGCTGCGGGGAGCGAGCGAGCAGGTGGCCACCCTGGGGGCCTCGCCGGCTTTGAACGAAGCCACTTTTGTTCAGCTCCGACATAAGCCGTTCGAGGTACGACTCAGGGATGCCCTGCCGGTAGGCGATGACGGCCGTTTGCACCGGGCCGTCGCCATGGCGCATGGCCAACTCTACCAACGCCCGAACCCCGTAATCGACTCTCATGGGGATGCGCAAACCGACACCTCCGTCAACAACTGATTATACCTATTGAGACGGGGAATGCCAACCGTCGATTACGGAATTTGGGGCGCAAGGAGTTGGTTTTGCATGGATTTACAGGATGAGCAGGATTTTGATGGTTGATTGGCTTTCTCCTTTTGGGCTTTCCGGTTTTGTTGGTTGGGCGAGAGGCAGGTTCTTCGCAGCGTTGTCAGCATACGGCCGGTTGGGTACGCAAGCATTTTGGACGGTCGTTCCGTGGGCACAAGACGGTGCTGCGACTCGCTCGTCCTTCGACAAGCGCACCATGATGGTTCGACAGGCTCACCATGATGGTTCGACAGGCTCAGGATGAGCGGGTCTTCACGTCCCCCACGCGGGCCCGAACGGTCCCGGTGATCAGAGTGGCCACCGCCGGTGATGCAAAAAACGGACGTGTTGTCACCTGAATCGTTTGCGATTTTGAACTGACGGGGTTGGCCGTCGATGCGAAGAAACTGCCTCTCTTGGGATGTGATGAAACGCGCGTTTTGCCTAGACGGTATTAGGATATACGTTCGGTTAGATGGTTGTCAAGGGGGTTGTCAGAAGCAGGATTTGCCGGATTTGGGGATTTTCTGGATTCCCGCTTTCGCGGGAATGACGGGGGTAGGGCGGGATTTTGTATGTGAGGGATTCGTGGCTTACGATTCGGAATGTATGTTTTAGCATGATAGAATCGCGTTTAGACCAGCCCGGAGGGGGACGCACGTAATGGTTATGCAAGACACGGCGCCGACCAGCGTTGAGCAGGAGGCAGTTGCCCGCGAATACCTGGGCAAATTGCTGGAGCGTCACAATGACGCAGCCTCGGAGAATGACGTTCGCAGCGCCTTTCGGGATTTCCTGGTGCGCACTGGAATTGCGGGCAGCGAAAGCGAGATAGTTACCGAAACCAGACCGGCGCCGGACAGCCGTCACAAGGTGGACCTGTATCTCCGCAACACCTACGTGGAGTTCAAGCGCAGCATCATCAAGGGCGGCGGCATTGATCCGGACGCCGTCGCTCAACTGGATGGCTACCTCGCGGAAAATGCCCAGGCCGGCAACGGCATCCAGAACGGCATCCTGACCGACGGCAAACATTTCCTGAAACGGACGGTAGGCGACACCCAACGTCCGGCGTACCTGGCGAGCGAGCGGCGGCTGTTCGACAAGCCCGAGCAGGGAATTCGCCTGTACGACTACCTTGACGAAATAATTGATACGCAGGCCGGAGGCATCGAGCCCAGCGCCGCTAAGCTGCTGCGCTATTTCGGGCAGGAAAGCGACTTCTTTAAGACCGCCACGGCCCTGCTTGACGAAGCCCACCGGCAGAACCGCGACCTCCCCACGGTGGCGGTGAAGCGCAAGCTGTGGCGGGAGCTGTTGCAGGTCGCTATCGGGCAAAACGCGGTGGATGATTCGCCGGAATACGACTGGCTTTACGTGCGCCACACTTACCTGACGACCCTGGTGGGTGTGATAGTGCAAGCTCACTTCGAGATCGACATAGCCAAGTACGCGGAGTCGGAACCCACCCGGCTGGTCAACGGGGAAATCCTCCGGCAGCACACGGGGCTGAAGGGGATCATAGAATCCGACCTTTTCACCTGGCCGTTGGAAACCGGGCAGAGTGCTTACCTGCTTAACGTCGCCCGGCAGGTTCGCAAGTTCAACTGGGCGAACGACTCGGACGACCTGGCGGCCACCCTGTACCAGAACACCATCAGCGCAGACGAGCGCAAGCGGATGGGCGAGTACTACACACCGCCGTGGCTGGCTCAGGCCATCACCGAGGAACTGATAGACGACCCGGTGAACACCCGGGTTCTCGACCCTGCCTGTGGCTCTGGCACTTTCCTGGCTGCCGCCATCCGCCACCTGATTGCCAATGCTCAAAGCCTGACGCCCGGCGAGCAACTGGAGAAACTTCAGGCAAACGTCGCGGGCATCGACTTGCATCCGGTGGCGGTGCAACTGGCCAAGGCAACCTGGGTTATCGCCAGCCGAGACGTGGTCATGGCAGCCCGTCACGCCGGTCATACCGGCGACGCCGTCACCGCCCCGGTGCACCTGGGTGACTCCATGCAGTTGCGCTACAACAACAGCGGACTGGACGCTCAGGGTTACATCACTCTAGATACCGGCGAAAGGCTACCTAACGAGAGCTACAATGCTCGCTTCCAGATTCCCCTCTCCCTAGCCCGCCGCACCGAGGACTTTGAGCGTCTGATGCTGGCGATTTCCGACGCTATCCAGCGGGGAGACGACGCAAGCCGGGTTCTGGATGACTTCGACATCAAGAAGGCCGACGCCGAGCGGGTGCCTATGGAGGAGGCTATCACTATCATGCGGTCCCTGCATGATGACAACCGCAACCACGTTTGGACCTATTACTTGCGCAATATGACCCGCCCCAGGGTCATCGCCGAGAGCAAGGTGGACGCCATCATCGGCAACCCGCCCTGGCTGACCTATGACCAGAGCGCGGACATCATCCGCGAGGAACTCCGGGCTATGAGCGAGACCCGCTACCAGATCTGGGCCGGCGGCAACAACTCACCGCACCAGGACGTGGCGACGCTGTTCTACTTACGGGCGGTGGAGTTGTACCTGAAACCGGAGGGCAAAATTGGGATGGTGCTGCCCCACAGTGTCCTGCGCACCGGGCATCATCTCAAGTTCCGCAACGCCTGCTATGAAATCAAAAGGCCACCCCGTTCCCGCGCCGCCAGGCAGGCGATGAGCCTTGACTTCGGCGTCAAGCCGCCCTGGGACTTGGACAACCTGGAACCCAATAACTTTTTCCCCGTCGCCAGTTGCGTGGTGTTCGCCCGGCTCAACGGCGGCTGGGGCGACCTGCAAATGCACCAGCAGGCGGCCCGTCCCCTGGCGCCGGGCCCGGTGGAAATCTGGCGCGGCGCCACTACCACACCTTACGTTCCCGTGCGGCTGCGGCCCGGCCAAGTGCATGTCATCGGCGCTACCGGAACCGCCGACGCTACGCGCGCCGACGCTCCGCTGATTCACGACGACGGAACGTTCCGCTCGCCTTACGAAGGTTTTGCCAACCAAGGACCGACCATAACCGACCGACGGTTGTTCTTCGTAACGGCGCGTCCCAACGAAAACCAATTCGCCCCGCCCGACACTTACGTAACCTATCCTCGCGAGGGTTCACAGGACAAAAAGAAGTACAGCGTGGAGACGCTCCACGGTCAGATTGTGAACGGCGACAACCTGTTTGACGTGTACCTGGGGGAATCCCTGGCCCCTTACGTCACCCTGTCGCCGCTCAAGGCCGCGTTGCCGGTGAGCAAGAAAACCATGGTGATGCCCCTAGATCACTCGGCTTGTGCGGTCTCAAAAAACGGCTCGATACGCCACAACGCCTGCGCGGTGGACGTGCAGGAACTGGATCCCAATATGCGGGCGCGCTGGGAAAAGATGGAACCGCTGTGGGATGCCAACAAGGGCAAGAGCGACACCAAGTCGCTGACGCAGCGTCTGAATTACCACAGCATACTCACCAGCCAGCTTGACTACCTGCGGGACCCAAGCGACCGGCCGATTCGCATCGCTTATACCCAGAGCGGACGACCCACCGCTGTGCTAATTGCTGACGCTCAAGCGATTGTGGATAGAAAGCTGTATCAAGTTACCTGCCGGAGCGAGAATGAGGCTTACTATCTGTTAGCGATAATCAATAGTAATGCTTTGGCCCGTGCCGCAAAGCCGTTTTGTACAACCAACTGGGCCAGAGAAATTCGAGACTTGGAAAAACACCTGTGGAAGCTGCCCGTCCCGGAGTACGATGGCGAGGACGACCGACACGCCCGGTTGTCGGTGCTGGGGCGTGAGGCGGCGCGGGAGTGCCGGGTCCTGCTGGATGAGTTGATCGCACTGAACGAGAAAGGCTGGCTGACGGTGGAGCGAGCGCGTTCTAGTCTCCGCAACGGCTGGCAGCCGGGTAGCGAGACGGCGCAGGCCATTGAGGGGGAGGTACGGGCATTGCTGGCGGCCGGTTAGGCCAGCAGTCTGGTTTCACTCCTGCTTCGGATTTACCCGGCGGTCGTACACCGTCATGTAGGTTCCGAGACCCGTAGCGATGAGATTGCCGTCCGGTCCCATGATCTCCATATCCGCAACTATGATGCGACCTCCCCGGCTCTTGATGCTGCTACGGGCGGTGAGTTCGCCGTCCCGGGCCGGGGCGATGAAATTCACCTTGAGCTCGATGGTGACGGCGTGTTCGCCCTCCTTGAGCACAGACCGACAGGCGCGGAAAAAGGCGTAGTCGGCGAGGGCCACCAGGATCCCGCCCTGCACCGCGCCGGCCCGTTGGCGATGCTTATCCGCCACCGTCATAAAAGCCGTTCCCACTCCGCCGGCCGATTCGCCCGGTCGTATATCCAGCAATTCGGCGAATGGTCCATCTTGCTCGGCCGACGACGATGCTTCCTGTTGGGTCATTGCTTCCTCCTGCACCGGGGTGTACGCCCATAATGCGACGGAAATTATAATCCGAAACGTCAATGCGCCGCCGGCCCAGGCCGGCTATACTGCTTGTCCCAATGTTGATTATGCCATTGTCGATACACAGCGGGCTGACCCATCATGGCTAGAGGCGTCCTCACCGCGCTGGCCGTGATGCTGGTCTGCACCGTGATTCCCATTGCCCAGGTGCTGCTGGCGCCCTTCGGGCCATTTCTCGGCGCGTATTTTGGCATCCGATCCGTGGACGTGGGAAGCCGGACGCCACTGCTGGCGGCGACCTTTTTCGGTTGCGCGGTGGGGACAGCATCCGCGGCGATCCTGGTGGCAATTGCGGTGGTGATTACCCTGGTGGCCCCGATACCCGGCCGGTTCGTGGTACTCACCTGGATCGCGGTGGGGGTGTTCTCGGCTTACGTGGCGGGCATGAGCACGCTGGGCGGTCTATACCGCTTGATGAAGACGCAAAACGCCGCCACTGCTCCGGCATCCGAGACGGGTTGAATCATGGATTCGGCGTCACTCTTTACCCTGCTGGAAGGGGTGCGTGATGGGAGCGTCCCGGTGCATGAGGCGATGGCCGCGCTGCGGGATCTGCCATACCAGGATCTGGAGTACGCCCGCCTGGACCATCACCGACCACTGCGGACAGGGTGGCCCGAGGTGGTGATGGGACAGGGAAAGACGCCGGAGCAGATCGCCGGCGTCGTATCCGCCATGGCGGGCCGCGGCCATCCCGTCCTGGTGACCCGCGCGTCTCCGGAGGCATACGAGGCGGTTTCATCAATTGTCCCGTCGGCGGAGTACCGGCAACTGGCCGGCTGCATCGTGTCGCCGGCCGACCCGCCCGTCGTACCACAGGACGCCGGGTTGCTCATCGTGACTGCCGGAACTGCCGACCTGCCCGTGGCGGAGGAGGCGGCTGTCACCGCCGAGCTGATGGGCTGCTGCCCTGGCCGGCTCAATGACGTGGGCGTCGCCGGGCTGCATCGCCTGCTGGACCAACTGGAACGATTGCAGCGGGCGCGGGTGATCGTAGTTGTCGCCGGAATGGAGGCGGCACTGGCCAGCGTGGTGTCCGGCCTGGTATCCGCGCCGGTCATTGCGGTTCCCACCAGCGTGGGTTATGGGGCGAGTTTCGAGGGCCTGGCCGCGCTGCTGGGGATGGTCAATTCCTGCGCGCCGGGCGTCGGCGTGGTGAATATCGACAACGGCTTCGGCGCCGGTTATCTGGCCGCGCAAATCTGCCTGATGGCAGGTATGGAGGATGCGGGGCAACCTGGGGCAGGGACGGTTTGAGCCGGCGCAACTGGCTGCTGCTGGCGCTGCTGACCGTAACGGCCTTCGCCGGTCTGCTGGCCTACGGCGACCTGCGGGAGGTGAGCAGCCTGTTGGCGAGCGCACCGTCGCCTTACGCGGGGTTGGCGGCGGCCCTGGGTCTGGCAGTGGTCAACTATGTCCTGCGCTACCTGCGGTGGGCGATATACCTGCGGGCGCTGGACATCCGGGTGTCCCACTCGGTAAGCGCATCGGTTTTCGCGGCCGGACTCGCCCTGTCTATCACACCGGGGAAAGCGGGCGAATTGCTGAAGAGCGTATGGCTGAACCGCCGGGCCGGCGTCCCGGTTTCAGCATCCGCGCCGGCGGTGATCATGGAACGCCTGACGGACGTAGTGTCGGTCGGGCTGCTGGGTCTCACCGGCATAGTGTTGCTGCCGACTACCGTGGCCCTGGTTGTCGGCGGCATTCTGGTGGTCGCAGTCACTGCCGGTATCCTGGCGGCGTCCCGGTTCGGCGCGGCTGCGCTGCGATTGCCGGCCCTGCGACGATGGCGGGAACCGCTGGCGCAATCCCTGGACGGCTTCCGACGCCTGATGTCGCCGGCCATGCTCACGGTCGCGGTGATCCTGGGCGCGTTGGCCTGGGCTGCCGAGGGGCTGGCGTTGTGGATTATCGTCGTTGGAATTGGCGAGTGGGTCTCGCCGCTGATCACGATACCGATTTCGGCGGCGGCGGCATTGGTCGGTGCGGTAACTGCGCTGCCCGGCGGGTTGGTGGGCTTCGAGGGCAGCATGGTGGCGCTGCTGCGTCAGACCGGACTCGGCGCGCCCGAGGCGGCGCTGGCTACGTTGCTGACCCGGCTGGCTACCCTGTGGTTCGCGGTGCTAATCGGGTTGGTGGCGTGGCTGTGGATCAGCCGGGCCGGAGCCGTCGAGCGTCAGCCTGACGCGCCGCCGGAGGTCACGGTGGACCACCTATGAACTCCATAGTCGGATTACTCAAAGCCATGCGGCCCCGGCAGTGGGTGAAGAACCTGCTGGTGTTCCTGCCCCTCATGTTCGCCGTTGACCTGGTGTGGCAGCCGGGCGACCTTACTACGCTGCTACCGTATGCGCCACGGCTGGCCGCATTGTTCGCCGCGTTCTGCGCGCTGTCCTCAGCCGTGTACATCATCAACGACCTGGCCGACCGCGAGGCCGACCGCCAGCATCCAACGAAACGAAACCGTCCCATCGCGTCGGGACGGCTGCCCGTACCGTTGGCTGCCGCCGCCCAGTTTGTCCTGATTGTTGGGGGGATGTTCGGCCTTTACGCCATTTCGGAGCCGCCGTTAGTACCTTTGGCGGTGATTGGCGCCGTCTATCTGCTGGTCAACGTGGGTTATTCGCTGCGGCTCAAGCAGGTGGCACTGGTGGACGTGATGCTGGTGGCCGCGGGCTACGTGATGCGGGCGGTGGCTGGGGCGGTGGCCGTGGGCGCGACGCCATCCCCGTGGCTCTACGCGGTTACGGCGGCGGGCGCGCTGTTTATCGTGATTGGCCGGCGGTACGCGGAGGCTCGGTTGGCCGGACCGGACCCGGACGCGCAACGCCCCACGCTGCAACACTACGGGCCGCCGGTGGGTGGGCAGCTGCTGGTGCTCTCGGCAACCGCCGCGCTGGTCAGCTATACGCTGTACGCGGTGGAGGCCGACAATCTGCCCGACAACAACACCATGCTGCTCACCGTGCCGCTGGTGATTTTCGGCCTGTTCCGCTACCTCTACCTGCTCAACAACAGCCGCGACGCCGAATCGCCCGAAATTCTGATGCTGCGGGACGCGCCGCTGCTGCTGTCGATAGGCGCGTGGGTGGTCGTGGCCGGGGCGGTGCTGGTGCTTAATTGAACCTGATTATCGCCGATGATAAACTCGAACTGGTTCAATTTATGGGAAGGTTGAGCAATCATGGATTGGCAAGAACGCATTGTCTGCACTCCCGGCGTAGTGGGCGGGCGCCCGCGCATCAAGGGAACCAGGTTGTCGGTGGCGCTCATTTTGGAAATGATGGCATCCGGCGCAACTGAGGAGTACCTGTTGGCAAATTATTCGCACATCTGCTCGGATGATGTCCGGGCCTGCCTGCGCTATGCTAGTGAATCCCTAGAACCGCCCATTACCTCGGAAATCGACGCTTGGATAGCAGGCGTCGAGTATGAACACTCGGCCGGCTAATCAAGTATATTCGTTGGTGTGAGGATGCCTCTCCACCTTTGCGCTGACGAGAACATACCAGACGCGGTTGTGGTGCTGCTGCGCGTCGCCGGCCACGATGTCCTTTCCGTTTCCGAATACCGGCCGGGCCTGATAGATCGCGATGTACTGCGATTAGCCGCTCAGGAATCTCGTATCTTGGTTACCTTCGACAAGAAGGATTTCGGAGAGCTTATCTTCTTGCGCGGCGCTGGTGCGCCACCGGGGTTGATACTGTTTCGAATCGCCGACATAGACGTAGCCGAGCAACCACACTTTATACTGCATACCGTAGAATCAAGAAACGATTGGGAAGGCAAGTTTTCAACGGTCAGTTCCTCTGCGATACGTTGGCGGACTTTGCCATGAAGTAGGGGCGAATGATCATTCGCCCCTACCGTGTTGCTCATCAGGCCACCCCGACCAATTCCTTCTCCTCGGCTCCAACGCGCACCGAAAGCGTCAGCCCGTCGCCTTCGGGGTTCACGTCGGCTACTACGTGGTCGCCCTCGGAGAACTCGCCGGACAGCACGCCCCGGGAGAGCTGATTTTCCAGGTGGCGCTGGATGGCGCGGCGTAGCGGACGGGCACCGTAGCTCACGTCGAACCCTTCCTTCACCAGCCAGTCGCAGCCGGCCTCGGTCAGCTCGCAGGTGATGTCGCGCTCGGCCAGCCGTTCCTGCACCTGGGCCACCAACAAGCCGACAATCTGGCCAATCTGCGCCCGGCTCAGCGGGTGGAACACGATGGTCTCGTCGATGCGGTTCAGCAGCTCGGGACGGAACTGCCGACGCAACGCCTCATGCACCGAACGGGACAGCTCGGGCGTCACCGCGCCGGCGTCGCCCTCCCGGTCGGTCGCGGGATTGAAGCCGAAGGGACGCTGGGAGATGTCTCCCGTGCCCAGGTTGCTGGTCATTACGATTACCGTGTTGCGGAAATCCACGGTGCGGCCCTGGCCGTCGGTGAGCCGGCCGTCCTCCAGGATCTGGAGGAGCAGGTTGAAAACGTCCTGGTGGGCCTTTTCAATTTCGTCGAACAGGATCACCCGGTGGGGCCGGCGGCGCACCGCTTCGGTGAGCTGCCCCGCGTCGTCGTAGCCCACGTAGCCGGGAGGCGCGCCGATGAGCCGCGACACTGTGTGCCGTTCGCCGTACTCCGACATGTCCAGGCGCACCATGTTCTCTTCGTCGGCAAACAGGAACTCGGCCAGCGCGCGGCTGAGCTCGGTCTTGCCCACGCCGGTGGGACCCAGGAAGATGAAGCTGCCGTAGGGCCGCTTGGGGTCGTTGAGGCCGGAGCGGGCGCGGCGGATGGTGTCGGATACGGCGTTGATGGCTTCGTCCTGGCCGATGACCCGCTGGTGCAGATGCTCTTCCATGTGCAGCAGGCGCTCGGCCTCGCCTTCCATCAGCTGCCCCACCGGGATGCCGGTCCAGTTGGACACCAGCTCGGCGATGTCTTTCTCGTTCACCACCAGGTCGGGGCCGGATTCGTGTTCGATCCGCCGGTGCTCGGCGTTCAACTCTTCTTCCAGGCGCATGCGCTCGGTGCGGTGCTGGGCCGACCGCTCGTAGTCGGACATCTGGTTGGCCCGCTCTTCAAGGTCCATCAGTTCCCGCCGGCGGTTCTCCATCTCTTGCACCTGGGGCGGCAGGGAACCCGCGTCGATGCGCACTTTGCTGGCCGCCTCGTCCATGAAGTCGATGGCCTTGTCCGGCAGCTTGCGGTCGGTGATATAGCGGTCGCTCAGGCGCACCGCCGCTTCCAACGCATTGTTGGTCATGGTCACCTTGTGGTGAGCCTCGTAGCGCGGTTTCAGCGCCCGCAGGATGGCAAGGGCCTGCTCCTGATCGGGTTCCTCCACGAACACCGGCTGGAACCTCCGGGCCAGCGCCGGGTCCTTCTCGATGTGCTTGCGATATTCGTCCAGCGTGGTGGAGCCGATGGCTTGCAGCTCGCCCCGGGCCAGGGCGGGTTTGAGCATGTTGCTGGCGTCCAGGCCGCCTTCGCCTGCGCCGGCGCCGACCAGCGTGTGCATTTCGTCCAGGAACACGATGACCTCACCGTTGGACGACGTCACCTCGTCGATCACCGACTTCAAGCGTTCCTCAAACTCGCCGCGGAACTTGGCGCCGGCCACCAGCCGGCCCATGTCCAGGGCCATCACCCGCTTGTTGTGCAGGGAATCCGGCACGTCGTCGCAGATGATCTTGCTGGCCAAGCCCTCGGCGATGGCCGTCTTGCCTACGCCGGCCTCGCCGATCAGCACCGGGTTGTTCTTGGTGCGTCGGGTCAGCGTCTGCATCACCTGGCGGATTTCCTGTTCGCGGCCCACCACGGGGTCGAGCTTGCCGACGCGGGCCAACTCCGTGAGATCCACGCTGTACTTCTCCAGGGAGCGGTAGCGCTGTTCGGCGTTGGGGTCGTCAACGCGATGGGCGCCGCGCAGTTTCTGCATCGCCTGATAGACCATCTCCTGATTGATGCCCAGGTCCTGGAACAGCCGGGCGGAATCGCCGGAGCTTTCCCGGGCGGCGGCGACCAGCAGGTGCTCCACGCTGATGAACTGGTCGCGCAGACGCTGGGCTTCTTCATCCGACACCTGGAGCAACCGTTGCAGCCGGGGCGTGATGAAGATTTGCTGCGTGTCGGACACTACCCTGGGAGCAGCTTCCAAAGACTGGTGAAGGCGTGATTTCATGGTTTCGGGATCGACGCCGAGTTCCCTCAATATGCGTTCCGGCAATCCATCTTCCAGCGCAACCAGCGCGAGCAGAACGTGCTCCACATCCCACTGGCTATGCCGGTAGTTGCGAACCAACTCCTGAGAACGTTGCAGCGCTTCCTGCGCCTGGCGGGTGAATTTTTCCGCGCTCAGTACCATATCGGTCACCTCTCCAAATTATCTCTCGACCAGAGCGTCTGGGTTCCCGTCTTCGCGGGAATGACGAGAAATGCCAAAGACCCTAGCTGACGGGCCGGTTATGTCCGGCGGCCCTCAATCGCGCCACCTCATTCGTCAATGCTTCCACCTGTGCTTCCAGTTCCCGGATTCGGTCAACCAGTTTCAGGGCTACCTCGGCGCCGGCCAGGTTCACTCCCAATTCGTCCGTAAAGGTTTTGATACGTCGCAGCCGCTCCACGTCGGCCATGGAGTAGAGCCGCTGGCGGCCGCCCGAGCGGGACGGCATCACCAGTCCTACCCGCTCGTAGTAGCGGAGCGTTTGGGCGTGCAATCCCACCATGCGAGCCGCGACACTGATGACGAAACAGGGTTCGGTGGCAAAGTTGTCATTCGGTGTCATTGTGAATACTCCTCAAAAACTCCAGCCGTCATTCCGGCTTTCGCCGGAATCCCGAAATCAATCCCGTGCCGCGCTTTCGGCGTCGCGCAACTGCTCAAACAGGCCGCGCTGTTCGTCCGTCAAATTGGACGGCAGTTTGACGCTGACGGTGGCGTAGAGGTCGCCCCGGCGCTCGGGATCATTCAATCGGGCCATGCCCTGGCCGGCGAGCCGGAACCGCCGGCCGTTCTGGGTCTCGGGAGGCAGCGTCAGCTCGATTTGTCCGCGGAGCGTGCGCACCTGCGCCGTACCGCCCAACACCACGTCCAAAAGCGGCACGTCCACCGTCGTGCGCAAGTCGGCGCCATCGCGCTCAAACCGGCGGTGGGGGAGCACTGAGACCACCAGGTTGAACTCGTCGCCAGACTCGTTGCCTGCGGAGATATGCACCCGGCCGCCGTCGGCAATGCCGGGCGGAATCCTGACCTCCAGCCGCCGGCCGCCGGGGAGGTTTATGCGGCGCGTTGTGCCGGCGTCCGCTTCTTCCAGTGTGATATTGACTGGAATCTCCGCCGGACGCGGCCGCATGCGTTCTCCCATACCTCCCAAATCCCCGAACCCTCCCAGGCCGCCGAGTATATCGGAAAGGGTTGCGCCTCCGGTACTGAAAGAGAAACCACGCCGGCCGCCGCCCAAATCGCCGCCTCCGAAGAACTGCGAAAAGTCCTGGCCGCCCTGTTGCTCAAAATGCTCGGCGTGTTGCCATTGGTCGCCGTAACGGTCGTATTTCGCCCGCTTGTCGGCGTCCGACAGCACTTCGTAGGCGGCGTTGATGGACTTGAAACGCTCGGCGGCAGCGTCGTCCCCCGGGTTCACGTCGGGATGGTGCTGGCGGGCCAGCCGGCGGTACGCCTGACGGATTTCCTTCTCGTCGGCGCCACGCGGCACGCCCAGTATGTCATAGTAATCGGCCATTTCGGTCAATGATCCTGATAGAATGGTACTGCTACCATCATACATAGCCATGGGTAAATAGTCAATAAGATGATTCGTTTATAGTGGGATATTTGACAGATAGCCATCAAGTTTGTAAAGTAGTCACTGTCAGTCGTTGAAACCGACCGACGAACAATCCGGCCACAGAGCCGACTTGATGGAGGAATAATATGACCAGATTGCAGCGATTCGATCCTTCCCGCGAAATGCGCCACTTCAGCCGCATGATGAACCATCCGTTTTGGACCGCCCGCTGGGGTGATCTCCTGAACGACGGCGTCGAGCACGCCAACGAATCCTGGTCCATCCCCATGGACGTGCGCCGGGACGACAAGGCCCTGACCGTAGTCGCCTCGTTGCCTGGGTTCGAGGGCGATGACGTGGACGTGTCCATCAGCCCGGACCGGGTGCTGTCCCTGAAGGCGTCGCGCCAGTCCGAGGTCTCCCGGGAGGGCGAGGAATACCTGATGCGCGAGCGGCGCTTCGGCAGCTTCTCCCGCGCCATCCGCCTGCCCAGCGACCTCAACATGGACGACGCTGCCGTGGCCCTGGACAACGGTGTGCTCACGGTGACGGTGCCCGTGGCCGAAACGGCGCAGACCCGGCGGCTCCACATCGCCGGCGGCCCAGCGTCCGACGGCGCGTAACCGACGGCCTCACAGGTCGCTTACGCCGGGGGCGGGTTTATCACCCGCCCCTTTTTGCGTCGTTCGTCCGCTGAGGTTGTGCAAAGTTTCTGCGCCCGCTCATCCTGAGCTTGTCGAAGGATGCCCATTTGAGCGGCATGGTTCAACAAGCTCACCATGAGCGGTTGGATTGGAAAGGACTTTGAAAGAACCCCATTAGTCCATTTGCTAGCATTGACACCGACAGGAATTGTGCTATTATTCGTTCTCGCAAATCTATGCAACAACGTTGGATGGCGTATGTCTGGACACGAATCGGCGGTGGCCCGCCTGCGCTCCGAAGGTTATCGCATGACCCCGCAACGCCTGTCGGTGTTGGACATCATCGCCGGCCGCACCGGCCACATCGGCGCCGACGAGGTGTGGAATCTGGCCAGGGAACAGCACCCCTATGTTGACCTGGCAACCATATACCGGACGTTGCAGTTGCTCAAAAGTTTGGGAGTTGTCACCGAGGTCGTGATCGGGAACAAGCTGCATTTCGAGTTGGCTGACCAGCACAACCGGCACAATCACATGGTTTGCTCGTCCTGCGACACCGTGCAGACCCTCAGCCCGGATTACCTTGCCGAGTTCAGCCGGCGTCTGGAGCTGGAATTCGGGTTCACTCCCGATCTGGACAATCTGACTATTGGAGGCAAGTGCTCAAAGTGCCTATCTTCAACAATGGACTAAAATCGTCCGTCTCCCAAGGCTTGGGCACCGGTTTCACATCAACCAGGTTTGTCATCGCCATAGCTGCACTGGCGGCGGTTCTAGCGTCAATGGCCTGCGCCGGCGCAGCGCCGCCGGCCCCTACGGAAACCCCGGCTCCAGTCGCACAGTCTCAAACTACTGCGCTCAATGTGGTCTCGACGGTATCGCCCATCACCAGCATCGTCGAAAATATCGGCGGAACCCGCATCAGCTTGCAGGGCGTGGTGCCCGAGGGCGTAAATTCGCATACCTTTGAACCCGCCCCGTCCGTTGCCGCCACGCTGGCGGAAGCCGACCTGATTTTCCTCAACGGTCTTTTCCTCGAAGAGCCAACGCTGGAGATGGCGGAGGCCAACCTGAAATCCGGCGCGGCCATCGTCAGCCTGGGCGAACAAACGGTTAGCCGGGAAGAGTGGAAGTTCGACTTTTCGTTCCCCGAGGCGGACGGCCACCCCAACCCGCACCTGTGGCCGGATCCGATCCTGGCCCTCCGCTACGCCGAGATCGTCCGCGACACCCTGGCCGAGCGCGACCCGGACAACGCGGACTACTACAACGCCAACTACGACGAGTTCGCCGCCCGCATCGCTGCGTTGGACGAGGCCATCAAGACCGCGATTCCGACCATTTCGCCGGAGAGCCGCAAGCTGCTGACCTATCACGATTCATGGGCCTACTTCGCCGACCGGTACGGCCTCACCGTGATCGGCGCAGTGCAGCCGTCGGACTTCTCCGAACCGTCGGCCCGCGAAGTGGCCGACCTGGTCAACCAGATCAAAACGGAACGGATACCCGCCGTGTTCGGGTCGGAGGTATTCCCAAGCGACGTGATGCGGACCATCGCCGCCGAATCGGGCGCGGCCTACATCGACGAGCTCAGCGACGACGACCTGCCCGGCGGTCCGGGCGATCCCAACCACAGCTATCTTGGGCTGGCCGTTTCCAACCTGCGCATTATGATCCCCGCGCTGGGCGGCGACGCCTCAGCGTTAGACGAAATCGACGTTGGCCCGGTTTTTGAAGGTGCCTCCAACGCGGTTTATCCTCAATAGTTTCACCCTCAACCCAACCCTCGCCCATCAAGGGATGGGGGCAACAGGTTTTTATGCTCCATCCACCTGAATTAGAACACCTACACCGTCCCGATCCCAACGCCCAGCCGTTGGTAGAACTCAACGGGGTGACCGCCGGGTACAACGGCTCGCGCGTCCTGGACGACGTGAACCTGCGCGTCATGCCCGGCGATTTCGTCGGGCTGCTCGGACCCAGCGGTTCCGGCAAAACCACGCTGCTGCGTACAATCCTCGGCGCGGTTCCAGTGAGTACCGGCGAAGTTCGGGTGGACGGCAAACCGGTGCGGGGCGGCCGCAACCGCGCCGGCTACGTGCCCCAGCTGGAAACCATCGACTGGAACTTTCCGGTGACGGTGGAAGAGGCGGTAATGATGGGACGCACCATGTCCAACGCCTGGTTTCCCTGGTTCCGCAAGCAGGAGCGGGAACTGGCTTACGACATGATGGAGCGGCTGGGTATCGCCAATCTGGGCAAACGCCACATACGCCAGCTATCAGGCGGCCAGCAACAGCGCGTCTTCCTGGCCCGCGCCCTGGTGAGCAACCCCGAACTGCTGCTGCTGGACGAGCCCACCGCCGGCGTGGACGTGAAAACCCGGGACGACGTCATGCACCTGCTGCACGACCTGAATCACGCCGGCGTTACCATCGTCCAGTCCACCCACGAGATCAACACGGTGGCAGTGCATCTGCCGCGTATCGTCTGCATCAACGGCACCATCGTTGCCGACGGCCCGCCCAACCGCGTCATCACGCCCCATATCCTGTGGGAGGTGTACGGCGCCGAGATGCCGGTGATCCAGTATCACGGGATGCCCATGGTCGCCGAAAGCGCCCACTTCTGGATCGACCGCAACGGCGGTGAGCCCGTGGCAACCTTGCCGGACGACAGCCACCGGGAACCCATCCTCTCGCACACCCACCCCACCGCCGAAAACGTGCCCACTCACCACCATCACGACGCCAGCAGCGATTAGGCTCTCTAAAACCCATGCTGCTGGAACCCTTTGAATTCGGATTCTTCCTGCGCGCCATCATTGCGGCCAGCCTGGTCGGCGGGCTGTGCGGACTGATGGGGGTGTACATCGTCCTGCGCGGCATGTCGTATATCGGGCACGGTCTGTCCCACGCCATATTCGGCGGCGCGGTGGTCAGCTGGATTATGTCCATCAACTTCTTCATTGGAGCTACCGCCTGGGGGTTTCTGTCGGCCCTGCTCATCGCCTGGACCACCCGCAAGAACCCCATCGGGTCCGACGCGGCCATCGGCATCATCACCACCGCCAGCTTCGCCCTGGGCATCGCCATCATCAGCCGCTACCACAGCTTCACCCGCGATTTTGAGGCTTCACTCTGGGGCAGCGTGCTGGGCGTCGATTCCGAAGAGTTGATCGCCATCGCCGTCGTGGCAGCCATCGTGGCGGTGGTGTTCTTCGTGGCTTACAAGCTCTTTCTTTTCGCCACCTTCGACGCCGACGTGGCGCAGTTCTACGGTGTGCCCACGGCCTGGATCGACACGCTGTTTTCGTTGCTGCTGGCGGGCACCATCGTGGTTTCCATGCAGGTGCTCGGCGTAACGATGATCGCCGCTGCGGTAGTGATCCCGCCCATCGTGGCTCGGTTACTCACCAACAGCTTCCGAAAAATGACGCTGCTCTCGACAGGAATCGGCGTAATCTGCGCCGTGTTAGGTATCTACATAAGCTACTTCGTTGATGTATCATCGGGGGCCAGCGTAGTGCTGCTTTCGGCGGCGGTATTCGTTGCAGTACTGGCCTGGTCTAAAATTCGCAGCAACTGGATGCCCGGTTCCGCAGGTGACCTGTCGCGGCTGCCCCGGGAATCCACAGGAACGTTCGAGTAATCACCCTCTAAATGCGCAGCCGGCGCCCCACGGCCACAGGAGGTTGCTATGGCGCACGCTCATCACCATCACGCCGCCCCTTCGGTAACGGAGGGCCGCACCGGGTTCCGACGCGGCGCGGCATTCATCATCGGCGGCCTGTCCAGCGGACACGGCGTATTCCATTCCATCCAACAGAGCTTCATCGTCGTGATTCCTGAAGTCCGCAACGTGCTTTTGGGCGGCGACACTCTGGTGGGTAACCTTGCCGTTACCAGCATACAAACGACGCGTGAA
Source organism: Dehalococcoidia bacterium (assembly GCA_965207025.1). Lineage (GTDB taxonomy): Bacteria > Chloroflexota > Dehalococcoidia > Lucifugimonadales > UBA3495 > Bin87. Next base: position 2,513,580 of record OZ242258.1, read on the forward strand.
ATTGCCTCCGGCGTGGTTGCCCTTCCCGGCGGCGTTTTGACCGACGCACTGCGCCGTTACTGGGGCTGGGTAATGGCGGTCTGCATGGCCCTGTTCGGGGTGGGCTGGCTGCTGATGGCCGCTGCCGGCTGGCAAGTACCGGGATCAACTTGGGTTGCTGGCAGCGAACCGACAGTCACATCCACGGCGCTGAATCCAGTGGGATATGCGTTGCTGTTAGTTGGCATGGCGGTGGTAGCCATCGCCGCCTCGGTTTGGCACCTGCCGGCCATGGCCGCCCTGTCGTCCCACTTCACTCATCGGAGAGGCACGGTGCTGACCTTCCACGGTGTGGGCGGAAACATCGGCGACGTTATCGGTCCCATACTCACCGGCATCCTGCTGGTGAGTATGGCCTGGCAGTCCATTATCACCATCTACGCTGCCGTCCCGCTGTTTCTGGCCTTCCTGGTCTTCTGGGCATTCCGCGACATCGGGCAACGCGCTCAGGCGGCAGTGGAGGAAAAGGCCGTCAGCACCATGCAGACGCAGATCGCCGAAACCAAATTGCTGGTTCGGAATCCTCGCGTGTGGGGCATCACCGTGGTGGCGGGTCTGCGGGGGATGGCCTACATTGGATTCATTACCGTCCTGCCACTCTACCTGACCGACGTGTTAGGGCTGAGGACCGAAGGTGGGGCAAAAGGATTTGAAAACTTCTTTTTCAACTTCCTAAGCGGTACCGGCCTCCGCGGCTTACTCATCGGCTTGCTGGTGTTTGTCGGCATTTTCGCCAGTCCAGTAATGGGCTATCTGTCCGACCGTTTCGGTCGCAAAATTATCCTGGTGCCAGGGATGCTGTTTCTTGCCGTTGTGACATTCCTGATGGCGCCATTCGGCTCCAACCTGGCGTTGATGACCGTCCTGCTCGCCGCCCTGGGACTGTTCCTCTACAGTGACCAGCCCATCCTGACGGCCGCGGCGATGGACATCGTGCGCGAAGGAACCGCCGCCACTACCCTGGGCTTGCTTTCCACGTCGCGGTTCATCCTCAGCGCCGCGTCCCCGCTCATTGCCGGGTGGCTCTACGTCATCAATTACGACTACCTCTTCTACTACACCGGCGCCCTGTACCTGGTTGCCGCGGCGCTGTTGGCCGTGATCCGGCTGCCGCAAGCGGCTCCCGAACCCGACCATCACGACGGTCACGGTCATGGACACCATGATGACCATGGACACGGTGGCGGGCACGGGGGGCATGGAGATCACGACGACCATGGCCACGGTGGACACGACGACGACCACGGCCACGGCGATCACGGGCACCGCCATCACTAGGGGCGGCTCGGCACGCCAACAAAATGTAGGGGCGAATAATTATTCGCCCCTACGCCGTCAGGAGTCGGTTCCGAAACGAAGCTAGTCTTCGTTCTGCTGAGTTTGGCTGCCCTTCACCGTGATGGTGATGTGAGACATGGCGGTTTCCCGCGAGCCGTGCCAGTGGTCTTCTCCGGCCGGAATGATGGCGACGTCGCCCTCGTTGACCGTAACTTCCTCGTCGCGGGTGGCTACAATGCCGGTACCCTCGGTGACGATCAGGATCTGGTCGCCGCTGTGGGTATGAAACTTGTTGCGCACGCCGGCGCCGAAGTGGACGATGCCGAAGTTGAAGTTGTTGCTGTCGTCGGGATCCAGAATCGCCTGCCGGCCCACCGGCCCGGTGAACAGGGGCGCGGTGCCTTCAGTCCGTTCCACATCCGACATCTTTACGATTTTCATTGCAGCAGTGTACCTCCGGATAGTTTTGCGATGGGTGGTTTGACGAATCAATCATACCCGCCGCCGCCTACCCCGTCCAGTAAAGAGAACTCTCGCGCCGCCCGCTCGTGGTTCGACAGGCACACCACGAGGGGGCGGCGCGAGGGTTGCGTTCGTTGACACTGCTACCGTCGGCTCGTACACTGCAACGGCAGTATTCGCGCCGCTTTTCCCCAGGAGGTATTCCGATGAGTTTTGACCTGTACGAAAAGGGAATGAAAGTCGAAGCCGTCGCCGACTTCGAGGTTCGCGAAGTCATGGCCTCCCCGGTCGGCTCTTCCGTGCGCAGCATCACCACCGGCGACGTTGGCGAGGTGCGAGAGAAGCGCACCATCGGCCCCGCCACCTGGCTCATCGTTTATTTCGACAGCGTAAAGCGCCAGATCAACGTTGACGAGACCAACATCAACAACATCAAACCGGCCGAATAACGTCCAAGCCGGAGAAATTGTTCATGCCAAGCAACCCCATCGCCCAGGTCAATACCCTTGCTTTTGATATGTTCGGCACGGTGTTGGATCTGGGCGGAAGTCTGGTCGGCCCGGCGGGACAATTCCTGAAAGACCACGGTTCCGACCTGTCCGGCGAAGCCTTCTGGGCCGACTGGCGCGGCCGGCAACGCATAGAGCAGTACCAGGACAACCTGTTCATGCTGGGCCACAGCGGATACCTGGAAACCTGCCGCCGTTCCTTCATCTACTGCCTGCGCATGAACAAGGTGGATTTCACTTACGATGACGTGGCGAAGTTCATGGCCGTGTACGACGACTTGCGCCCTTATGATGACGCGGCGGCCGGCCTGCGTAGCTTGGCCGACAGCGGGCGCTTCCGCCTGGTGGCGCTTTCCAACGGCGAGCAGTCCTACCTGGAAAAGCTGGTCAGGGACAACATCGGCGTACCCTTCGACGACGTAATATCAGTCGAGAAGGCGGGATCGTTCAAGCCACACCCTGCCGTGTACCGCACCGCCGCCCGGATCCTGGGCAAATCCCCCGACGAGATTCTGATGGTCGCCGCGCACTCCTTCGACATCACCGGCGCGCGGGCCTGTGGATACCGGGGCGCCTACGTGAACCGCTACGACCTGCCCAACGAGGAATCGCCCTACCTGCCCGATTTCGAGGTTGCGGACTTCCATCAACTGGCCGACCGCCTGTTGTCGCCTGCGGACGTGTCATAGCCGCCATGGCTGCCGCTGCCATCGCTGGCCGGCTCAGCACCTTTTCCGCGCTGCGCCACCGGGATTTCCGGTGGTTCTTTCTAAACATCGGCGTCCAGTCCTTCGGCCAGGGCATCCAGTTTCTCGGCATCGGCTGGTTGATCTTTGACCTCACCGGCGAGAAAACGTCGCTGGGTTTGGCGGTCAGCATCTTCGGTGTCTCCAACCTGTTCTTCACCTTCGTCGGGGGAGTGCTGGCCGACCGGGTGGATCGCAAACTGTTCCTCATATTTTGCGTTTTGGGCAATGCGGTAATCACCCTGGCGCTGGCGTTTCTGGCTCTGGCTGGGTTAGCCCAAATTTGGCACGTGTACGTCGTTGTATTCATCCTGGGCGGACTGATGGCTGTGCAGATGCCGGCACGTTTCGCTCTCGCCGCCGACCTGGTGCCGCGCGAAGACATGATGAACGCCATCGCGCTGCACACCTCCATCGGTCAAATCGGGAACATGGCGGGCCCCCTGGTGGGCGGTTGGGCTATCGACAACATCGATACCTGGGCGGCTATCATGATCAACGGCGCCAGCTACCTGGTGGGCATCTTCTTCCTATTGATGGTGGCAAAGCCGCCCACTACCACCCGGCGCAATTCGTCGCCCATCTCCGATCTTATGGGCGGCTTCTCCCACGCCATCAGGACGCCGATGGCCGCCGTGCTGATCCTGATGTCGGCGTCCTTCGGGTTCTTTGGGATGGCCTACATGCAGGTGGTCGTCGGTTTCACCCAGGAATTCCTCAAGCTGAACGGCACGCAAACGGGGATATTCATGATGGCTCGCGGCGGTGGCGCGTTTCTCGGGTCGATGGTCGTTGCCAGTTGGGGCGACCGGAAGCGCAAGGGGCTGTTGATGTACCTGGAAGTCACTCTGTGCTGTGTCGGGCTGATGGTGATGGCGTGGACACCCTGGTTCTGGGCCGGGTGCATTCTGGTGGCCATGGTCGGCTCCACCAGCATCGGCGGTTTCTGGCCGGTGTCCAGTTCCCTGATGCAGCTGACCACCGCGCCGGAGATGCGCGGGCGCATGATGGCGATGATGCAGTTGGCGCCGGTGTTCCATTTCCTGGGCGCGTGGCCGCTCACCTGGCTGGCCCAGATCTGGGGTTGGTCCATCGCCATCACCAGCGGCGCGGCGGTGCTGCTGGTGATCTCGGTTGCCGGCTGGCTCTACCGCCCAATGGTGCGCCGCATGGATGAGATATAGCGCGGCCACCGATGACATATCCACGTTGCCGGTAAACGCGAATCTGTGCCATACTCCACCTACACCGCAACCGGAAGTGCAAACGTGGAAACGATTACGTTAGCGGACTATATCCTATATGGTTTTCTTGCCTTTATCGGCCTGCTACAGGTTGCGATAGTCGTGGCGTTGTGGCGCCAAGGCCGCGACATCGGCGAGCTGAAAGGCGAAGTTCGAGGCATCCACCATCGCATTGATGCAGTGGGCGAACGGGTCGGACGGCTGGAGGATCGGGTCGGACGGCTGGAGGATCGGGTCGGACGGCTGGAGGATCGTGTCGGACGGCTGGAGGAAACGGTGGCAGCTTTGGGCCGCGAAATTGGCGAAACCAAAGGCCTGGTACTGGCCCTGCATGAGCGCGTGGACCTGGTGCTGCGCCACCGCCACCAACCCGACACCGGGCAGGTGATACTCACTCCTGAAGAAGTATCCGCCGACTAGCGCCGATTTCTTGCCCCTTGGCGGCAACTGTCGTATATTAGCCGCTAACAGGCGCCCATCTTATTCACGAAAGGAGCAGCAAAATGGTTAAACCCAAGCAAGTCGGTCACCTCGTGATCAACGTCTCGGACGTCGCAGCGTCCACCAAGTTCTACACCGAGATTCTCGGATTCGAGATCGCGGTGTCGCGCCCCACTGCTACCTTCCTGACCTGCGGCGAGATTCACCACGACCTGGCCCTGTTCCAGGCGTCCGATGACTCCCCCGCCACCCGCAAGGGCAACATCGGCCTGAACCACTTCGCGGTGCAGGTGGAAGACTTCGACTCCCTCCGCGACCTGTACCATAGCCTGATCGAGAACGACATCAAGGTTGACCGGACCACCGACCACGGCATGACCGGCAGCGTCTATTTCGAGGACCCCGACGGCAACGGCATCGAGTTCTACTACGACAAGTTTGATACCCCCGAGGAGGGCCTCGCCGAAATGCGCCGCGAGGGTCGGGAGAACACCGTGCTGGTCATTGACTGATCCGAGATTCCAGGCAATCAACGAGCGTAGGGGCGGGTTTGAAACCCGCCCCTACTTCGTTCGGCAATGTTGCCAAAGGGTTCAACGCGCCCCGGCCAGTCCGTCCTCATCCTCCCCGGGCAGGTCAAACTGCCCCAATATATCGGCCAGAGTTCCCTCGATGTTCGGCGGCAGTTCAATGGGTTCCTCGAATGACATGAAGTTGTGTTCGCTACGCACCCGCTCGATGTACCGGCGGGCCTCGTCGTTGCGTTGCGCCACCCGGTCCAACGATTCTTGCAGGCGTTGAGCCTCTTCCTCGTAACGTGGTCGCAGGTCCGACAGGTCGATGTCCAGGGAGTACAGTGCGCGCAACCGCCGCATGATGTCGTAAAAGGCCCGGTGGTCGGTGGTGATGCCCAGCTGGCCGCCGCTGCCGCCGCTGAACGGAAACATCGGAGCCATGGCTCCCACCCGCACCATCTCCACGTCGGGATGCTGGTAGTGGGCCAAGCTCACCATCGCCATGCCGACCGTCGGGCCCTGCCGCTGCTGGGACCCGTAGCTGGAAAACAGCATCCCATGCTGACGCAACTCGTCGGCCATTGCCGCCTTGCTGTACACGCACGAAATCCGGCGTTCCTGCTCTGGCGGCGCGGGCCCGTTGTAGCCTTCCACCGCCGCGATTTTGGGGTTGCCCAGCGCGGCCACTGCCTCGAAAAACCCTTGGCCGTACAGGTCAATGCGATACCAGGGTTCGATGCCGAGGAATATCACCAGCCCGTTGCCGGCGTCCCAAAACCCGTTGTCCCACTGCATGGGACGGCTGGGCAGGCCCTCGTTGAACGCGGCGCGAGGCCGGTACAGGTCGTGGGTTCCAGCCACCTGGAACGGGAAACACATTCGCGAGATCTCATCGGTCATCTGCCCAATGCGCCGCGCCGACATCTTGTCGATCAACCAGCGCGGCATCCCGCTGGATATGTTCCCGCCGTCAGACCACTGACGGCGCCAGCCGGCTATGATCACCCGGGTTTCGGGCAACTCGTCCAACGCTATCAGTGGTTCTGCCATAACTTCCAGTCCTCGCGCTTGGCGTGGCTAAATCAACTGGGCCGGCGTGAAGATACCCTCCATGTCATCCTGAGTGGCGGGCGTCTTCGCGGGCTGGCCCAGGTTGGTGTCCATGAACCAGTACACCTGCTTCAAATGGTGGGTGCTGTGGCTCAGGATGATGTTGAGCAGCTCAAGCACCGTCACCTCGCCGCCGTAGTGGGCCGGCACGACCCGGTCGAATCCCTCGGTATCCCCGCTGTTCAGGAACGCGACGAGGTCGTCGGCGACGCCGCAGGCATAGTCGGCAATCTGCTGTGGCTTTTGCAGGTGTGCCAGGCTTTCGCGGCAGGCCCGCATATCATCCGAGCTCATGGATCCCCGGGTGCGGCTGGTGTACGCCAGTTCCGGGAACGACACGATGTGAACCAGCGTGTCGCGGAGCATCTCGGGACGCCACTGCACCGGCTGGGCCAGTTGCTCTTCGGAAAGCTCCAGCGTGGCGCGGACGGCGGCTTCCAAAATCAGGCGGTACTTGTCCGCCAGCCAGGCTGTTTTGCCCGACAGGTCGATGGGCGCGTCTTCCAGCCCCAGCGCCGGGATCAGCTTCTTGGGATAGTACCCGATGATCACTTCCGTACCGTCGATAATGGTCACGGGCGCGGACAGCACGCCCCGGGACTTCAGGTCCTCGCGGGCCGCATCGTCGGTCAGCAGGTCGTGGTGTTCATACTGAACACCGTTGGACGCCAGAAATTCCTCCAGGGTCCGGCAGCTGAATCAACCAGGGTTGGTGTAAACGTGGACTTCTCGCACAGCGGTTGTCATTGTGATTTTACCTCTTTGAAGTTGTGAAGGAGTTTTTACCTTCTCCCATCAAGGGAGCGGGGAGAGACGGGAACTATTCACCGGCGCGGATCCAGTCGGCCTTGCGCTCAGCGATCATGATCGTCGTGCAGTTGGTGTTGGCGCGGATGCAGTCGGGCATCACCGAGGCGTCGGCAACGTGCAGGCCCTCTAGGCCGTACACCCGGCAGTGCTGGTCAACCACGGCCATTGGGTCGTCCGCCGTGCCGATCTTGCAGGTGCCGGAGATGTGCTGCGAGGTGCTGACGGTGCGCCTGAGCCAGTCGTTCAACGCCTCGTCGCTTTCCAAGTCGGCCGGCAGCGGGTCGAGCAGTTGGTCGGCCACGTCCCGGTAGTGATCGCTGTCCAGCAGGTTGACGCACAGCCGCACGGCTTCGCGCATCCGCGACAGGTCGAACTCCTCCTGGAAATAGTTGTAGTTCAGCGCCACTTGTTCGTTCGGGTCGGTGCTCGCCAGTTGCAGGTGTCCCGAACCCACGGCCAGTTCCAGGATGCAGGTGAACCGGATGCCCTCGGCTTCCAGCGGGTCGCCGGCGATGGGCGACGAGAACGACGACTGCATGATCTGGATGTCGTTGCGCAGGTGGCTGCCCGTGGCGGTGTACCGCAGCGCGACCTGGGATCGGGGCGCCGACGGGTCCAGCGGAAAGTCGTCCTTGACCTTCACGGGCACGCGGATGTTGGGATGATCGCGCAGGTTCCGGCCCACGCCCGGTAGCTCATGCACCACCGGTATCCCCATCTCCCGCAGGTGGTCGGGCGGGCCAACCCCCGACAGCAGCAGCAGTTGCGGAGATCCGATTGATCCCGAACTCAGGATGATGTCATCGCCCTCAACGGTGAACACCTCGCCACCGCTTTCAACTTCGACGCCCACGGCCCGGTTGCCCTCGAAAACGATGCGGCGGCAGGTGACGTTGGCGCGGATGGTCAGGTTCAGCCGGTGCCGGGCCTCCCGCAGGTAAGTGATGGAGGTGCTCATGCGGACGCCGTTGGGGTTGTTCATTGGGATGGGTCCAACGCCGCCCGAATCGGGGTGGTTCATGTCCGGGTCGTCGGGGTACCCCTGGTCCCGGCAGGCGTTCCAGAAGGCCACCTGGGCCGGCAGCCAGTCTTCCCGGCGATGGCGGCGCACCGGAATTGGCCCGGTGTTGCCGTGGAAGTCGTCGGTAATGTCCGTGTCGGTCTCCAGTTTGCGGAAGTACGGCAGGCAGTTGGTGAACCCCCACTCATCGTTACCCAGAGCCGCCCAGGCATCGTAGTCCTCCGGCACGCCCCGCAGCAGCACCTGGCCGTTGATCGCTGATGAGCCGCCCACGACGCGGCCGCGGGGCACAGGCATGGGGTTGGCCTGCCCGGGGTTCTGCGCCCAGAAAGTCCAGTTATGCGGCGCGTTCACCGCCGAGGCCGTCTGGTCGTAGCCATACTTGAGGTCGTCAGGATACAACTCAAAATCGGGGTAGTCCGGCCCGGCTTCCAGGAGCAGTACCGAACGGTCCGGATCCTCGGTCAGGCGGGCCGCCATCGTGCAACCGGCGGAACCGGCGCCGATGATGATCACGTCATACTTCATTGTGCTACGCCTCCTGGTGGACGCTCAGTGTTGTCGTTCTACTGCGGATTATCGCCGGTAACGCTATCGCCGGCAAGGGATTTGCGCTGGCCGCTACTGTATCACATACGGATACAGGCGTCCGTCAGGCTCGCCATCTTTGACAGTGGGGGCCGTTCGGGGTAGCATAATTGCGCGGTATTCTCGCATAGATCAATCGGCGCCGGCACAGCCACTTTGCTACCCACGGATTCCTTGCCATCGGCGGTAACTGCGCCTGATGGCGTGTGTTTATATTGGGTTGAAGTCGCGGATGAGCCGCGCCCGTAATCATCCTGCCCATCGGGAGAAACGCTTTGACCAGCCCGACCACCAACTTCACCGACCGGCCTGATGGCAAGTCGCCGTTGTCCGGTCCCGATATTGTTCCCGAATTTGAGGAAGCCCTGACCCGCCTGTGCGCCGTGGCACGCCAGGGCCAACGGACCGACAGTGCCCTGTATAACCCCTCCGAGGAGTGGATCGTCGGCAAGATGCCGATATTTCAGGATTTGCCGGCGGAGAATCAATCTGAGTTGCTGGCGCAGGCGCATGAGTTGGAAGCTGAAGCCGTGGAGGCCAATGCCGCCGGCCGGGCGTCGAGCAAGGTGTGGCCGGAGACGGTGTTCCGGTTGGACAACGGCGGTCTGGCCTTTTTCAGTCAGCTCGGTGTCGTCCGACGACCCGACCTGACGCAGTACTTTGTGGAAGGGTTCACCCGCAACAGAGACGCGCTGGCCTTTTCCGAAGACAACCAGCGACTTTTCACCCAGGTATTCCATAAGGTTTGTGACAAGATGGAAGCCTGCTTCGCCAGCCCGAACCCCGACATGGAGAACGGCATCGTGCAGACCGACCGGCAGATTTGCGACGCGCCCGGTCGGTCTTTTCATGCGCGGCAGTTGCTGTTTGGCACGAGGTACATGCAGGCCCCTTACATGTGGCGACGGTTAACCTTCGACCTGCCCGAGGAACAGTGGCAGGATTCGCCAGACATTTTGGAAGTTTCCGTCCCCCACTGGATGGATGACCTGGACCTGGACGACGGGTTGAAAGAAAAACTGGTGGACGCGGGCATCACCCAGCTGGTGTTCAAGGCGCCGACGCGCGGCCTGTCGCTGCACTTCGGGTTCGACTACGTGGGCGAGCACAAGATGGGGCCACTGTCCATCGCCATGCACCAGGTGAAGCAGAACAACGGGCTGGCGGTGCAGGCGGCGTTGAGCATGGCGCGTGCGCGCACGCTGGATGGCGAAATCACCAACACAGCCCTGGTCACCGTCGGCCCGTCGCTGCATGGCAAGAGCACGCTGACCATCATGGTGGAGCTGGCCAACAGCGAACTGGCCGGCATTCTGAACCTGCCGCACGACCCCGAGGAAGGGGTCTATCCGATGAACGACGACATCGTGCTGCTGCAACCACTGGATGAGCCGATACCCAGCCGGCTGGGCGGGAGCAGCGCGTTGATCTCCCACGCCATTGACGGCACGGAGAACAACTTCTACGCGGTGCCGTTCGGTTTAACACGGGAGGACGACCCCATCACCTACGACGTGCTGCGGGGGGCAGCCGGTGTCACCACGGCGGATGAGACGCTGGAGAACGTGCCGGTGAAAGTCGAAAGCCAGGAACCCAACTACCTGGAGAACCCGGTGCGCAACATGCGGATGATCCTGTCGCGTCGGGGGTTACTGCAACGGAAGGGCGCACAGGGGTTGATTGGGAAGATCACCGACGGGCGACTCTCCGATTCGGTGCATGTGCCCATGGAAAGCACCAACCGGGTCTTTTGGCAGGAGGTGATGCGGCAGAACACGGTGATACCGCCACTGCGCCGCCTGAGCTTGGAGCAGTACATCCGCGTACTGATGTACGGTGAAGCGGTGCAGATGGGAGCCGCCATCGGAGCGATTGGACGACCTTATGTTGAGTACTTCTCAGATCCCTTCATAATTGGCCTGGAAGACGAGAATGCCAACCTGCTTTACCACGTATTGCAACAGCTTTCCTGGGGTGGAATGCAGCAGCAATACTATGCCTTCAACACCGGTGGCGTCGGGGCGGATAGCAACGAAGAGGCGTCCGGTTCCCGCTACCTCAAGATCCCGCGTGAGCTGACGATGCTGTTGCAGGAGGCGCTGCTCCGGAACGCGGTCAAGTTCGAGTACGACGGAGTCTTGCGGTCCGAAGTGGCCGTGGCCGTGCTGGATGCCGATGGGAATGAGGTGGTGGACCTGCGGGAAAAATGGTTGCCCACAAACATCTACGGAGAAGAGGACTACGCCAACCGCGTCGCGGAGTTGATGCACCGACGGTACTACGGTAGGGATCAACAGGACAAGGCGGGGATTTTGAGATACACGAAGGTGGTCAATACCATCTTGGATATCACCGATGTGCCCGCCCCGGTCAATGAGCGGGAGTTGACCTGGCTGCTATCGTTCTATTGGTCGTTGGACCAGGCGTACGAAACATTGGCGGAAACGGCGGCGCATCGCGGCGAAGGCATGCGGCCGGTGGCCTACCAGCTCAACGAGCTGCAGCGCAAGTACCGGGACGGCGTACAATCCGGTCTAGGGGTTGACGCAGCGGGCCGGCAGCATCTGGCAACGTTGGGACTTCGAACGGACTAGATGGGTTTGGTGTCCTGAATGGAACCGATATTTGCGCTGGTGGGGTTCGTAGTCACGATCGTCGTTTTCGTAGCGACGATCGTCGGCGCCGTGTTGTATCTTCGGGCCGATGCCAGGGCCAACCGGCAGGAATGGAAGGCTGAGTCGGAAACCAACCGCCGAGAGTGGAAAGCCGAAATGCAAACCAACCGGCAGGAGTGGAAAGCCGAACTGGAGGCCAACCGCCAAGAATGGAAAGCCGACTTGGGCATGGTGATGGAGGCTATCAGCGGTTTGAAGGATGACGTGGGTCAGTTAGACCGGAGACTGACGGGCCTTGAGGTTAAAGTTGACGCTCTGGCTGAGAAGCTGGGGACTAAAGCAGAAGAATCGACGGTGCAGCGGAACCATCGCGAACTCCTCATCAGACTGGCCTTTCATCATCACGGCGACGGTCGCTATCCGGTAGTAGCGGCAGCAGACCCGGAGCCGATTGATCTTGATCCAGCCGGCGGTGAGTAATCCAAACGACACACCTTAGCAAATCGGGACAGGCAGAAATGGCAGACAATAACGTTCAGATTCTTGGCCCCGTACCGGCCCAGTACGCCGAGGTCGCATCCGATGACGCCCTTGCGTTCGTGGCCGAGTTGCACCGTAATTTTGAGACCACTCGCCGCCGTTTGATGGGCGCCCGCACACGTCGTCAAGCGGAGATCGACGCGGGTGCTACACCGGATTTTCTGACCGAAACGCGCAGCGTACGCGGGGGCGATTGGAGGGTGCAGCCGGCGCCGGGTGACCTGACGAATCGACGCGTGGAGATCACCGGGCCTTCGTCCAACCGGCGCATGGTGATCAACGCGCTGAACTGCGGTGCGCAGGTCTATATGACCGACTTTGAAGATGCCCACTCGCCGGCCTGGTTGCCCACGTTGGACGGCCAGTTGAACGTGCGGGACGCCTACCGCCGGACGATCAGCGACGAAACCGCCGATGGTCGGCAGTACCGTCTGAATGATGAAACGGCAACCCTGTGCGTTCGTCCGCGTGGCCTGCACCTGATGGAGCGGCACGTGCTGGTGGATGGCGAGCCCGTAGCCGGCAGTTTCTTCGACTTCGGGCTGACCATCTACCACAACCGAGTTGCCCAGCAGAGCCACGGGACGGGGCCGTACTATTACCTGCCCAAACTCCAATCGTATCTGGAGGCGCGTTTGTGGAACGACGTGTTCAACTACGCCGAGGAACGGCTGGACATTCCTCACGGGAGCATCAGCCCAACAGTGCTGATTGAGCATATTCTGGCCGCCTTTGAGATGGAGGAAATTCTCTACGAGTTTAGGGAAAGGCCGGCCGGCTTGAATCTGGGCCGCTGGGACTACATTTTCAGCGTCATCAAGGTGTTCAACAATCGCTCAGATATGGTCTTCCCCGACCGGGCCCAGGTTACGATGGCGACCCACTTCCTCACCTCGGCGGCGCACCTGCTGGTGAACACCTGTCACCGCCGGGGAGCCCATGCGCTGGGAGGCATGTCCGCTTTCATACCGCGGCGCGACGACGAGGCCGCGAATGAGGCGGCGTTCGCCCAGGTGCGCTCCGACAAGCAGCGCGAAGCCGACCAGGGCTTTGACGGCGCCTGGGTCGCCCACCCGGGCCTGGTCCCGCCGGTGCTGGATGTTTTCCAATCGTCTTTCTCCACCGACAATCAGCTGTCCGTTATTCCCGAGGTGCGCATCGCGCCCGACGACCTGCTGGCGGTTCCGGAGGGTCAGATTACCGAGGCAGGACTCCGCAATAACATCAGCGTTGCGTTGCAGTACGTGGACGCCTGGACCCGGGGCAACGGCGCGGTGGCGATCTATGGCCTGATGGAAGACGCGGCCACCGCGGAGATATCCCGGTCGCAATTGTGGCAGTGGATACGGCACGGCGCGGCGCTGGATGACGGGCGTCCGGTCACCGCGGAGTTGTATCGGCAGGTGAGGGCCGAGGAGGCCGCCGCTCTGGTGAGTCAACGCGGCCAGGACAACGCCGGCGCGCTGGACAAGGCGGTGGAACTGCTCGACGAGATCGTGCTGTCCGAAGATTTCGTTGAATTCCTCACGTTGCCCGGTTACCGATACTTGGATTGATCCAGCGGAGAGGTCATCATGGCAACCACCGCCGTCCCCAAACCTGTCGCCATCTATACCAGAGCCGATGTGCCCGACTTGACGCATCCCCTGTCGGTCAACATCAGCCCGATTCTCGATTCAATCGCCGGCAAGCTCACCGACGACGAGATTGACCAGTGGTTCGTCGATCTCTACACCGCCAACGAAGAGCGCGGCCTAGACCTGGAAATGACCGGCGAAGGAGAACTGATAATAAGTCCCATGGTGAATCGAGGTGGTGGCAGATCCGAATTCCGATTACTCCTTGCTCTGGGCAACTGGGAAGAGCAAAACGGCGGCGAAGCATACGGCGCTAACGCCAATACGAGCCTGCCCGACGGCTCTCGCATCCGCCCCGATGCCCTGTGGCTGTCGCCGGAACAAGTCGCCACGTTGCCCCCGGCTCGCGAAGATCGACCAATTACGTTGTGCCCCGCCTTCGTCGCCGAGATCGTATCCGGCACGGACACGCTGCCGCCGTTGCAGCGCAAGATGGAGATCTATATGGCCAACGGCGCTCAGCTCGGTTGGCTGATTGATCCCTACCGCCGACAGGTCCACGTCTATCAGCAGGATCAGGATGTAGAGATACTGGACGACCCGGAAACAGTGAGCGGCGATCCGGTGATGCCCGGATTCGTCTTCGAGGTGCGACAGCGTGTGTTCGCGTTGCACGAGGGCGCAGGATAATAGCAACCGTGCCGTAAACGGACTACAAATGTAAACCGTTATGAAGATTCACCTGGTTGACGGGACCTACGAGCTCTTCCGCGCCCACTACTCTCCTCGCCCGAGCCGCTTCACTCCCGATGGCAAGGACATCAAAGCAACGCATGGGCTGGCCCAATCCCTCATCGCGCTGCTCAACCAGCCTGACGTAACCCATGTGGGCATAGCTTTTGATTCCGTGATTCGTTCTTTTCGCAACGACCTGTTCGAGGGATACAAAACCGGCGAAGGTGTGGAACCCGATCTGTTGGCGCAATTTCCCCTCGCTGAGCAGATGGCCTCAGCCCTGGGTTTGACGGTATGGCCGATGGTCGAGTTTGAGGCCGACGACGCTCTGGCCACGGCCGCCTCACGATTCGCCGACTCCGAAGATATTGACCAGGTGCTGATGTGCTCACCCGATAAAGACCTGGCGCAAATGGTGTCCGGCCAGCGCGTGGTGGCGTTGGACCGGCGCAAAGGCGAGGTAATGGACGAGGCCGGCGTCATCGAGAAGTTTGGCGTCCCGCCAGCGTCCATACCGGACTACCTCGCGCTGGTTGGCGATTCCGCCGACGGCATCCCGGGCATCCCACGGTGGGGAGCGCGCACAACAGGAACGGTGCTCACCCGTTACGGAAAGGTGGATGACATTCCGCTGAACGCCAAGGATTGGGATATCAGCATTCGCGGAGCGTCCGGGTTGGCGTCCGGGCTGGCTGAGCGGATGGACGATGCCTTGCTCTATCGTCGGCTGGCCACGCTACGCCTGGATGTACCGCTGCCGGAGACAAAGCCGGACCAGTTGCAGTGGAGAGGAGTACGGCAACCGGACTTTGCGGAATTCTGCCAGTCGTTGGGGCTGGAATCCCTGCTCAGCCGATTGCCGGAACCTAAGTCGCACTAGCCGCAGTCAAGGGTTGTGGCGAGACGCTGTAACTCAGCGGCGCTTTCGTCGGCCGTTGGAGCCCAGGCAGCACGCGCCCTAACGAGAAGTTCCCGGGAAGCGCTGGGGTTGCCCTGAACCGCTTCGGCTTCCAGTCGCCCGTACCAGTAGGTATCGCGCACAGACGAACGGCGGGACAGGCGCTCTTCCAGCATAGCCTTTGCGTCGTCGTAGCGGCCAGCGCGGATGTAGGTTTCCAGCAGCGTATCCTCAAAGACTTCGCGCTGGGCGTGGCTGCCGCCGATGCGAGCGAGCATCGGATAAGTTGGCCCCATCAGATCGGCAGCCTCATCGTAGTCTCCGGCAACGAACGCCGCCGCGCCCAGAGCGATGGGCAGGGTCATTTCGCGGGAAAGGTCGTCGCCCTTTTCGCCCTGGGACGCGAGGCGGTCCGCCAGCCTTTGCGTGGCTTCGGCGTCGCCCGCGCCGGCGAAGGCCAGGGCAGCGTGGCAGTCGCGGAAGGCGGCGCCGGCGCCATCGGCGGCCGGCAAGGCCATATCGCGAACCTCGTCCCACGGCTTGGCCGGCTGTTCACCCGAATAGATCTGCAACCGCCACATCAGCGAAGCCGCGTCCTGAAGGTTGGACAGGTTCCGCGCCTGCACGCCGGGCCGAATGTGGGTCTCGTAAAGGTCCAGCGCCTGAGCGTAGCGGCCCTGGGCGAGTTCAAAGAGGGCCAGATGCCAGGAGAGGTGAGTGTTGTAGGATGCGCGTCGATCGAATCCGTCGAGCCAGTCGCCCAGCCAGCGGCCGCCGTTGGCCGCGTCGCCCTGTTCAAAGTACGAGTGTGTGACGGAGTGAGAAGCCACCGCGTTCTGCGGGTTGCCGTCCAGCGAGCGCAACGCCAGATCCATCGCCCGCTCGGGCTGGTTGGTCTCGTGGTGGGCGAAGGCGTACTGTCCGAGGAACGCCCAGTCGTCGCCGTTTGCCGGCGCGACTTTGCTCATCAGTGCCATCAGGTGGTTGGGGAAGTCCGGGACGCCAGCGCCGAAGCAGCCCAGCATGTATAGCCGCTGGGCCACCCGCATCGCCAGCGTGTCGGTGGGGAATTCGGCGAGATGCTCATGGATGAGCTTGATGGCCTCGGTTCCCTTGCCGTGGGTGAAGCAGTGCATGATCTGCGCCGCCTGCCGCTCCCATTGGGAGATTCCGGCCGAGAGTTCCACCGCCCGCTCGGCGGCGGCCCGGGCCGCGGGGACGTTCATCTGCAAGTGCAGGATGTAGGCCAGGACGACATTGGCCATGGCGAATCCGTCGTCGGCGTCAATCGCGGCGCGGATCTTTTCTTCCGGCCCGTAGTTCTGCGACAGCACGAGGTCCAAGCCTTGCTGGTACAGGTCGGCGGCTGCGGGGGACGCGGTGGTAACGGTCAGGCCGTTGCGGGTCTTTACCATGGCGCACATTTTAATTATCTCCCGTATCTGATTTGATAGAGGAAAGATTACCACAGCGATTGATAAGTGTCATCGAATCTGATGATAAAGACAGCTGTGGGCTGGGCAGGTTGTGGCAGCGCAGTTTGACGCTATAATAGTTTAGTGATTACTTTCACATAGCCTAATTGCTGTAAGCCGGGGGTAATTTCTGATGCCCGTGAACATTTGCGTGCTGGCAAAGCAGGTCGTTGACCCCGAAATGCCGGCCGCCGCCTTTCGTATCGATCCGGACGCTCGACAGGTCGTCCCTCCGCCTAACATCCCGCCCGTGGTCAACGGATTCGATGAGAACGCCGTTGAGGCTGCCCTACAGATCAAGGACGAGCAGGGAGCGAGCATAACCGTAATTTCGTCGGGCACGTCGTTCGCTCTGGACGTGATGAAGAAGCCGCTGTCCATGGGCGCAGACGAACTGGTGCTGCTGCAGGACGACGCCTTTGCCAACTCCGTGGACTCTTTCTTCACCGTCCAGTTGCTCACGTCCGCCATCAACAAGCTGGGTGGGTTCGACCTGATCATCTGCGGACGGCAGGCGTCCGATTGGGACAATGCCCAGGTACCGCTGGGAGTGGCTGAGACCCTGGGCATGGCGTGTATCACCCTCGGCAAGAAGGTGGACGTGCAGGGTGACAAGGTGGTCGTCGAAAGGCTAGCCCCCGATGGATTCGAGGTTGTAGAAGCGGACCTGCCCGCGCTCGTAACGGTGAGCAACGAGCTGGGCCAACCCCGCTATCCCACCTTGCGCGGCATTATGGCCGCCACCCGCAAACGACCCACGGTATGGACCACCGGCGACCTGGACCTGGACGACAGCCAGCTGGAACCGCGCGTCACACTGCACGATCTGTTCGTACCTGAACGTGAACAGGACTGCGAGATTATTGAAGGCGACGACGACGCCGAGGCAGCGCGCAACCTCGCCCTGAAACTGCGCGAGGACCGCTTCATCTAGCCCGACGATTCCAACTTCTCACCGTCATTCTCGCACCCCACCGTCATTCCCGCTTTCGCGGGAATTCAGAATCCGTTGAGCGGAATGGCGTTACAGATAAAACACTCATCTACGGAGACATACTGTAATGGCAGACGCTACCGGAATCCTAGTATTTGGCGACACCGCAGGCGGCGAACTGGCCTCCACTGCCCAGGAACTGCTCGCCGCCGGCCGCACGTTGGCCGACACCCTGGGCCAGGAACTTTCAATAGGACTGATCGGCGCTGACGTGGCTGACGCGCCGCAACAGGCCATCGCCCATGGGGCCGACAGAGCCTACGCTGTAACCAATCCCGCGCTAGGCGACTATCACCCCGACCTGTACCTCTCGGCAATGCAGATTCTGGCCAGTGAGATGATCCCCAACATCATCCTCATCGCCCGCAACAACGAAGGCCGGGAGCTCGCTCCCCGTCTGGCCTTCCGCCTCGGTGTTGGATTGGCTCAGGACTGCCTGGAAGTGTCCGCCGACGCCGGCACCGGCAAGCTGCTGGCCAATCGCCCGGTGTACGGCGGCAGCGCCGTGGCCGTGGTGAGCTGCAACCAGACCCCTCAAATCGCCGCCATCCGGCCCAAGACCTACGAACCGTTGGATGCCGACGCGGGCCGCAGTGGGCAGGTGATGGCTTTCCCGGTTGAAATCGACCCGGCGGCAGCAAAAACCCGCGTGGTGGACGTGGTGAAGGAAGAGGCCGAGGGCATCAAGCTGGAAGACGCTCGGATCGTGGTTTCCGGCGGGCGCGGCCTCGGCGGCCCCGAGCCGTTCGCGCAGCTGGAGGAATTGGCGAACCTCCTGGGCGGCGCCGTCGGAGCGTCCCGCGCTGCGGTGGACTCCGGCTGGGTGCCGGCGAACTACCAGGTGGGATTGACCGGCAAGACCATCACCCCGGATCTGTACATCACGGTTGCCATATCCGGCGCCAGCCAGCACATGGCCGGCTGCAGCGGGTCCAAGGCCATCGTCGCCATCAACAAGGACGCCGACGCCAACATCTTCAAGGACGCCCGCTACGGCGTGGTCGGTGATTGGGAGAAGGTGATACCGGCGCTCACCGAAACGGTGCGGGAACTTACGCAGTCGTAAACCGGAGGAACAGCATGGCCGCTTACATCATCGCCACCATTGAAGTGACCGATCCGGAGAAGTTTGAGGTCTATCGCGGGCAGGTGCCGGACACCATCGAGAAGCATGGCGGCAGGTATCTGGCGCGCGGCGGCGAGGTGTCGGTGGTGGAAGGCGACCAGCCCGTACGCCGCACGGTGGTGCTGGAGTTCGACAGTCTGGAGAAGGCCAAAGGGTGGTACTACTCGGAAGACTATGCCGGCCCCAAGGCACTTCGCATCGCCTCCACCATCTCGAACGTGATGATAGTGGACGGCGTGTAGCCACAAAGGATCCAAGCCAGCGCTTTTGTGTCGAATGTAGGGGCGACGCATGCGTCGCCCCTACCACATTCTCGGATATACTCGGGGGAACCGACTAGCCCTCGAAGTTCACGCCGACGCCGACGATTTCGACCTGCATGGAGCGGATGTCGGGGGCGCCCTGGTCGAAGGTCACGCCCACCACAACGTTGATGCCCCGGTCAACTTCCGGCGCGCCTGGAATCTCGAAGCTGGCGTCCAGGTTGTCGCCCTTGATCGCCATGCCGAGATGCTCGGCGATTATCTTCTCACCATCGTACACCAGCACTTCGGCCACGTTGGCGTGAGACCGGGCGCGGAACGATACTGCCACCGATTCGGCCTTGGTGCGGTTGCCATTCTGCACGGTGGGAGTCGGAATCGCGAAGTGCAGCCACGTGTTCTGCCCCTCGTTGCCTTCGATGCGGACGAACGGGCCGCAGTGGCGTACCGAAGTGATGCGGTTCAGGTACTCTCCAGTCATCGCGGAACCGTGTACCCACGAAGTGAATTTTTGACCTGCCATGGTGGAACCTCCTGCCGACGGCGCGGTTGGATGGATGTGGTCGGATTGGTCAGTCATTGATCGCTGGCGTCAAGGATACCGGTACGGCCCGACCGCCGCAACAAGCCCTTCAGATTCCGCTCATCCTGAGCTTGTCGAAGGATGGGTTTCATGGTTCGACGGGCTCACCATGAGCGGGTCAAGAGAGATGGAAATACCCTGCGACGGTGATGGAGCGTCTTAAAAGAGGGAACGCTGCCGGCGTTCCAATTCCAGTAGTCGGGCTTTCACTCCCACTCCACCGCCACCGTATCCGTGAAGGCCGCCGTTGCTGCCGACTACACGGTGACAAGGTATGACCAACGGCAGGGGATTCCTGGCCATGGCCTGTCCCGCAGCCCGTGAAGCCATGGGGTTGCCGGCCGCCTCCGCCAGCCACTGGTAGGAGCGCGTCTCTCCCGGGGGAATCGCGCAGCACGCTTGCCACGCCGCGCTGAAGAACGGGGACGCGCCGCTCAGGTCCACCTTGATGCGATCCAATGCGGACACGTCCCCGGCAAAATAGGCATCCAGGGCGGACCGGGCGTCTGCGAACTCGGCGGAGTCATCCAGAGCCGTTTGAGCGGCTTCGCCCAACCCGGCCAGGGCATCGCCGGGTTCGGGTTGCAGGCTGATGCGTCGCAACCCCGCGCCGGTTCCCAGCAGGGCGATCCAACCCACCGGAGACTCGTAGAGACAACGATAAAGCGGCATGGCATCGGTCATGGGCATATTAATTACTCGGTGATGCGGTCAGACTTCAAGTACCGGTTCATGGCGTCAGGCCTCGCGGCGGCGGAGGCCGTACCACAGCAGGGGGAAACGGATGGCGTTCCAGGCGTCTGCAACCTCATTGTAGTCCGATGGCTCGGCGCGCGCGCGCCCGGCATAGGTGCTGAGGCTGTAGGCGTCAACGATGCGCTGCACCTCCGCCCGTTTTTCGGGCACGGCGTTGGCTACGGTTGTCCCCCACTGATAGGGCGTTTGGTGTCGGGCCGGCGTCAATGCGGCGAAACGGCCCAGTCGCCGCAGACGCAGATAGGTTGACGGGGCATCCTTTGGGGTTGCCAACAACAAGCGCCAGGCCGTCCACCCGGCGCCCACTAGCAAGACCAGGGCGGCGCCGATTCCGATTGCCCAAGGCAATACGGCACGGACTGCGTTCCACAGCATGGTCGTTCGGCCTTCCGGCGATGGTATGTCATCGGGATTCAACGAGATGTCCGCCTCTTCACAGTCCTCTTCGATCTCGCAGGGCAGGTCTCCCGAGCCCTCGGCGGAGGCTCTCAAGGCCGCCATGGCCTCCCGTTCCTCAGGCGGAACGACCACCGGGATCTCCTTGCCGGGAGTGGGCTCGAAAGGAATCCACCCGTAACCGGGGAAATAGACTTCGGCCCATCCGTGGCTGTGACGGTCGGAAACGAGGTACAGGTTCGAGCCGTCAATGAGATTGCCGGTGGTGTAGCCGGTGGTCATACGCGCCGGGATGTCCACGCTGCGCATCAGAACCGTCATGGCCGAACCGAAATACTCGCTGTAGCCCTCCCTGCTCTCGAAGAGGAAATGATCAACGCCGTCGGAGCCGAAGGGTGGGGGATCGATGGCGAGGTTGTAGGCAATATTGCTCTTGAGCCAGGATTCGACCGCTTTGGCCTTGTCGTATGGGTTATCGGCATCGGCAGTGATCTGCCGGGCCAACTCCGCCACCCGAGGGGGCATGTCCGTCGGCAGTTGCGTATATCTGATCCAAACCCAGGTGGGATATTCCTGGTCAACCAGGCGCAGGTCGTCCGGTTCTGCCGACGACACCGACGCGGTGAGCTGGTACGGGTCTCCGGAGGCGGCGTTGCCACCGGCGGCGCGCACGGCCAGGACATCCGGTTGTTCGGGGATTATCTCGCCGATCACGGCGTTGACAACCCGACCGTCATCTTTCCGTTCCACCGCTTCAAGCTTGAATGAGCTGGGAATGACGGAAGCTATGGATTCATCGGAAGTGTAGGGATCAGTGGCAACCTGATGCCGAACGCCGGCCACTGCCTGACGCAACGCTGACGGGAGTTCGTCGGTTGGAGCGCCCAGGTAGGGGTCGATGACGTATCGGGGAGAATCGAACGTTTCGATGCGGATGTCGCGGTTGGCGCCGACGGTCTGGCCACCAGCGAAAAGGCTGCGGCTGTCATACCTGGGGATGACCTCAAAGGTTACGTTGAACCGCTCCTGTTCGGGGCTGGGAGCGCTGTAGTCGGGACGCCAGCCCGGCTCCTTGAGCACCGTTCCCTCCGATAGCCAACCCTCATGGGTATAGGTGGGGTAGGAGCGAGCTTTCCAATAAAGCGGCACCTCCGAGTTGACCTGTAGCACGGGCGTGTTTGTAGGGTTGATGGTGCCCTGGAATGCCATGGTGTCGCCCCAGATGCGATAGGGGAGAGGCCGGCGGGCGGGCAGTCCGGCAAAGAGACGGTTGAAATCCTCCTCCCACTGAATCAGAGGCGAACGGGTGAAGTTATAGACGGAGTTGGCCGGTTTCCACTGCCCGCCGGTGGGCAAGAGGAAGGCAATGAGCAAGACCACCAAAGCCACCAGGGTGGTATCGCTGGCGGTGAGGATACCGAGATGCCCGTCGTACACATGACGTTCCCGATCCCAGCGTTGCCGAGCCCGGACGGACTGGACCCACCCGACCAGGAGCAATCCGGTGAACAGGTATATGCCCAGGTAAACGCTGGCGTTTTCGGGAAGGAAGGTGAGGTTGGACAGGATGCCGACAGAGCCCAGGGCGAAGACTCCCCAAAAGTTCCGATACCTGAAGAACACCCAGCCGGCGAAGAATCCGGACAACCAGGCGGCAATCATCAGGCCAACGGCGAAAGGCAAGGGGTCAACACTGATGCCCTCGGTGCGGGCGGCCTGGATCCACGCGCCGAGACGCTGGAAAAACTCGAGTGTTGAATCTATCTTTAGCTCATAGGGCGGGGATGCGGTCATCTGCCAGATGACGACGCCCGCGCCGATGAGAAGACCGACGGGTATCAGCGCGGCCGCCCACAACCGTATGCGAGTGAGAACCAACGCGGTCAACACGGCCAGCAGGATGACCATGACCAGCGAGGGAGTTGGGGCCCAATCGGCCACCTCCACGGACCACACGACAATGACCATATTCACCGCGAGCAGAGCGGCGGCGATCCAACCGTCGGGGGGCCGAAGGACGTACGCCAGCGAGAGGAACCGCTGACCTAGCCACCCGGCCGCCCTCTGGGTCAGGGCGTCATCGGCGGCGGGTCGAGCCAGTGTGGGGGCGCCGGTGGTAACGGTTGCCATGATCCAATTACGCCAGGCTGGGTTCGGCTCGGAGATCCACGGGGTCGGCTTCGCGCTCGGCCGGCTCGGCCGGCTCGGTCCTTGGCGCCAGGGGACGGGACAGGGCGCGGTTGATGTCGTCGCCGCGGCGCACCAGGTACACGGGGACGTCGTGCTGAGCGAGGTAATCGGCGGTGATCTGCCCGGTGGCCCCGGTCAGCGGCTCGGGTCCGGCGAAGCCCGTTGGATCGACATAGCAAACGGCGACGTTGACTCCCTGCCGGCGCAGGCCCACCAGGATGGAGATCCATTCGGGCCGCCGGGACGGAGTAATGACCATCAGGGTGTTGAAGCCGGAGAGATGCGGCCGCAAGTCCTGGAGGAATCTTTCCAAGGGCAGCGAGCCGTCGGAGCGGACGCCGGCCAATGATTCCATCAGCACACCTAGTTGGGCGGGACGCCGGTCGGGGCGCAGGATCCAAGGCTCAGAGCCGTTGGCGGCCAGACCCGCCGGGGTGGCGGTTTCGTCCCAGTGCCGCACCAGGGACGCGGCGACGGTAACGGCGAGTTCTTCGGTGTTGTCGGGCGGCTCGCCGAGATGCGAACGACGGTCCATGTCCAGCACGGCCCACGCCTGAGCGGAAACGCCAATGTCGAACTCCTTGACCATGAGACGATTCATACGCGCGGTGTAGGGCCAATGGATTCGCCGGAGGCTGTCGCCGTGGGCGTACTCGCGAACGGTGGAGGATTCCGGGGTTACTGCGGGAGTGCGGCGGGAGAAGACGCTATCGCTGGGCAGGTTGGCGAATCGCTGGTCAAGGTCGGGGAGAGGCACGGTCTGGGGTAAGACGGTGAAAGGCTGGCCGTCGAGGAAAGTGCGGGTGAGGCGGAAAAGGCCGAATGGGTCGCGAGCCGTAACGCGCAACCGGCCGGTGCGATAGATGCCGCGGCGGGACAGGTAGGTAGCGATGCGGAATGACCTGAGTTGTCCTTTGACCAGGGTAACCGTGCGGCCGCCCGGTTGGGGCAAGTCGGTGTCTTCGACGATCTCCAGCCAGGACTTGGGCATTCGGGTATGGTTGACCAACTGGATCTGCCCATCCAGGTACTCGCCGATGTGCCCCCGGGTGCCCAGGCGGAAGAGACGGACGTCGAGGCCGCGCAGGTTGAACCAGGCCCAGGCGTAGCCAATGCAGATGAGGGCGACCAGAGTGAACAGCAACCGGTAGAAGAACGGAAAACCGGTGCCCAGGGCGTAGAACAGGACCGTAAGGACAAGCAGACCGAACAGGATCTTGCGCCGATGCTGGCTGATTGCGTGTTTAATCATGATGAGATAGGTCAGTTAAACGAGCCTTGACCTATCCGGCTCCCGGCACGGCTACGGTGTTCAGGACTTCGGATACCAGTCTTTCGGGGCGAATGCCGCGCATCCTGGCTGCCGGGGTCAACACCAGGCGGTGGGACAAGACGGCTACGGCCAGTTCCTTGATGTCGTCGGGCAGTACGTAGTCCCGGCCCCTCAGCAGGGCGAGGGCGCGCCCGGTGCGGAACAATCCCAGGGACGCGCGGGGCGAGGCGCCCAAAGCGGCGTCCTGATGTGAACGGGTAGCTTCGGACAGGGAAACCAGATATTCGCGCACCAGAGCATCAACGTACACGCTCTGGGCGGCCTGTTGCAGTTGAGTCACGTCCTCGGGAGTTGCAACCGGCTGGAGTTCCTGGATGGGGTGGGCAAATTCCTGTTGGGCGATGATGGTCATTTCCTCGTCGAACCGGGGATAACCCACGTTAACGCGCATGAGGAATCGGTCGAGCTGGGCTTCGGGGAGGGGGAAGGTTCCCTCATACTCTATGGAGTTCTGGGTGGCGATGACCAGGAACGGCGCAGGCAACGGGTGGGTGACGCCATCGACCGTAACCTGCCGTTCTTCCATGGCCTCCAGCAGGGCCGACTGGGTTTTCGGCGTGGCGCGGTTGATTTCGTCAGCGAGAACCAGCTGGGCGGCAATGGGACCCGATCTAAAATTGAAGTCTCCCGTACCCTGGTTGTACACGGAGACTCCGGTCACGTCGCTGGGCAGAAGGTCGGGGGTGAACTGGATACGCGAGAAGGTGCCACCGATGGACACGGCGAGAGAACGCGCCAGCATGGTTTTACCCACGCCGGGCACGTCTTCGACCAGGATATGGCCGTCGGCGATGAGGGCAGCGAGGGCCTGCTCAATGACGTCGTCCTTGCCGATGATGACGTTGGCGACGTTGTCCGCGATGCGACGAGCGACGGCGGCCGCATCGACGACGGTGGGAGAGACTCCGGCGGTGGCGGTACCTATTGTTTGCTGCACTGGCCTATACCTGTCAATTATGGGCGTTATGCGCAGTGTAGCATAGGTTTCCCGCTATGGAACCCGGCGGAAGGAGGCGATCCGGAGTATGAGCGGGGTTGGTGTTTCGGTGGGCTTTCTCCTTTGCCCTTCGACAGGGTGCGCTGGAATTGGGAGTTTGTGGATACTATTTCAGCGGTTGCGCAGGCCGGGCAGTCCCAGTTTACGTTCCGTGCCGTTGGCGATGCGCCTGATGTTGTCCCGGTGCTGCCAGATAATGAGCCCGCCGCCCACGAAGGCATAGAGCGTGTAGAGCTGGTGGTGGCCCAGGACGAAGGTGAGCGCGAGGCTGATTATGGCGACGGCCAGGGTGCCCACGATGCTGCCCAACGACAGGATGCGGGTGGACAGAGTTACCACGAGGAACAGCGCTCCGCCGGCGACGGCCACCCAGGGCGCCATCACAGACAGTGCGCCGAATCCGGGCATTATGCCTCGGCCGCCGCGGAACCGCAGGTACACTGGCCAGTTGTGGCCGCAAAGCGCGAGCAACGCCGCCGCAACCTCGGTTTCCACTGACCCGGTGACGCCCCGGGCCAAAAGAACCACCAGCACGCCTTTGCCGGCGTCAAGCACGAACACCAGCGCCGCAGCCCGGCCCCCGGCGGTGCGCAGGATGTTGGACATCCCCGTGCGCCCGCTGCCGAAATCCCTGATGTCCTCGCCCATCACCAGATCGACGAGCATGTAGCCCCACGACAACGAGCCGGCGAGGTAGGCCAGGATGCAAACGGCTGCGAGTTTGACGGCGGGGGCAAGAAGAGGAGCGAATAGCAGGAGGAAAACGCCAGCAGCGCAAAGCAGGGGTGTTACCGCGAGCATCACCCACGTTGCCGGACTGGCCTGGCGGACCGGGGTCATCGCGGGGCGTTGGTCCTGCGCGACGGGGTTGACCTGGGCGACCGGATGCCCGAACGTGGTTTGCGGTCATCGCGGTCGGGCCTGAAGATCAGACGCAGGTGAGTGCGGTCGAACCCGAAACGGTCGCGGATCTGATTTTCCAGGTAGCGCCGATACGAGAAATGGACCAGCTTGGGGTCGTTCACGCTGAAGGCAAAGGTGGGCGGGTTGACACCAACTTGGCGCACCCGGCGGATGCGCAGGCGGTTGCGTATGTTGCCGCGCTGCGACGGAGGCGTGTGGGTGGATACGGCATCGGCCAGCAGGTATTGCAATTCACGGAACGGCACCCGCTTCTGCCGCTCCTGCCAGAGGGAGAGCGCAGTGTCCAACAGGTCCTCGATGCCCTCTCCCGTCAGCGCGGAGGTGAAGCACACCGGAACGTAGGACATGAAGTGCAGACGCTCCTGGACCCGGTGGAGGCTGCGCTCCATGCGGAAACGGTTGCGGTTCACCAGATCCCACTTGTTTACCACCACGATGAGGCCGCGGCTGGTATCCCAGGCCAGGCCGGCGATGTGAGCGTCCTGGGCGGTGGCAAGTTCCGTGGCATCGGTGATCAGGAGGGTGATGTCGCTGCGGCGCACCGCGTTGACGGCGCGGAGCACGCTGTATCGCTCGATGCCCCGTTCCACCTGCCCAGGCCGGCGGATGCCCGCCGTATCGACGAGGGTGATGAGGTGGTCCTTGTAGGCGACCTCGGTGTCCAGCGCGTCGCGGGTGGTTCCGGCAACGGGGCTGACGATGCTGCGTTCCTCACCTATGATGGTGTTGGTGAGTAGCGATTTGCCGACGTTGGTGCGCCCGACGATGGCGAGACGCATTTCAGTTGGGGGAACGAACTCCGGCTCGGAGTCCGTCGCGGCCCCATCCGAATCCTCCTCATCTTCCCAACCTTCAACGGGTTCCTCGGCGACGTCGTTTTCGTAGTCCCACAAATCGGCGAGTTCGGGGGCGGGCAACAGCTGCACCACACGGTCGAGCAGGTCGTAGATGCCGTAGTTATGGTAAGCGGAAATGAAGGCCGTATCGGTCAAGCCCAGGGCATAGAACTCGCTGGCGGCCAGCTCGCGGTTGTCGTTGTCCACCTTGTTGACCGCCAGGATGACGGGCTTGTCGGTGCGCCGGAGCCGTTGGGCCACGGCCTCGTCGGTGGCGGTTAGACCCTGGATGGCGTCGGTGAGGAACACGATGAGGTCGGCGGCGCCCATGGCCATGTCGGCCTGCTGCTGAACGCGCTGTGGAATGTTCCCTTCCGGGTCATCCTCCAGCCCGCCGGTGTCCACCAGCAGGAAGGGACGGCCCTTCCAGGAGGCCCGGGAGATCAGCCGATCGCGGGTGGTGCCGGCGACCTCGGACACGATGGCGTGCCGCCGGGAAAGAACCCGATTGAACAACGAGGACTTGCCCACGTTGGGGCGGCCAATAATGGCGACCATGGGGGTGGCGTCCGCGACGGCGACGCGCGGGGCTGACGCCGGGGACAAATCGTCGTCCGGCAAGTCCGTGGTTATATCATCAATAGTCGTCATGGTTGATTGGGGGGAACTGCTGGCACGGTGGTTACAGCCGGTGGCAGGGAGATTCGATAACCTACTATCGGCAACTTTACCAGTCAAGTATAACGCACAATTCACCCAGGGCCATTCGATTGTCGAGTGTGTCATTGCGACCCCGCACTTGATGCGGGGGTGGCAATCTCGTTCCGACCGCTCACAGCTCACGGGATTGCCACGTCGCTACCGCTCCTCGCAATGACAATCGATAGCCACTGACAATTCACTAGGGTTACTCGATTGTCTATCAGAATCGGGATTTGCGGCATTACAGGATGGACATAGATCCGAAGGGAGCGCGCCAATCTGTAAAATCGGTAAATCCGGCTAATCTTGATTCTGACGATTGGGCCGATATGATGTGCCTGTGGGGGACGTACAACGCTGGCTCCGTCGGTTTTGGTTCCGGAAGCGCCAGATTACGGGAGTATGATATGGCGTCGGCATCTCTGATTACCATTCCCGCGCGGCGGGGCAAAGCGGCCCATGTCAACGCGGGCCAATTGGTGAGGGTCATCAATACTCATGGGCAGCAGGTGGTGGACACCTGGGCGTTCAGCCGGGACGATACGACCGAGTTCATGTCCATGGAACATTCGCGGACGTCGCTGGGGCGCATCATGCCGGAGGTGGGTCAGTCCATGGCAACCAACCGCCGCCGGCCGATACTGACGCTGGTGGAGGATACGTCGGGCGGCATCCACGATACCCTGCTGGCGGCCTGCGACCGCTACCGTTACCAGCTGCTCGGATGCGAGGGCTACCACGACAACTGCACCGACAACCTGGCGGCGGCGCTGGCCGAGTTGGGTGTGACGCCGCCGGAAACGCCCAGCCCATGGAACCTGTTCATGAACATTCCGGTAGGCGCGGACGGCTCCGTCGGATTCGAGCCGCCGGTGTGCAATCCGGGAGATTACGTGACGTTGCGAGCCGAGATAGACTGCATCATCGCCTTCTCCGCCTGCCCCCAGGACATGGTGCCCATCAACGGCGCAGACTGCGTGCCCACCGAGGCCCATTTTCAGATGGTTTCGGCGTAAGCCCCGCCGATCACGCGCACCGACTTTGCGACGGGAGCCGTCAGAATCCGGATGTCCCGGGTCGCAGCCGCTGGTGGCGCACCGGCGGCCAATCCTGCACCCCCCTGCACCCACAACTCCTCCTCCGACGGATCACAAACTGCTGACACTGGTCGCTTGCCCCGGCTTGCCAACCGTCATTACCATTTAACTATCTGCTGCCTGATCCTCAAAGTCCAATCAAACCCTGCATCCAGGGCCCTTCCAAAGTCGTCATTGGCGGCCTTTGCACTACAAACCGTCATTCCTGCAAAAAACCCTCTCACTTGCCCGCCAAAACCCCTGAAATCGCCATCAAAACCCGCCCAATCCACCACCATTCACCCCCACCAATAACTCCCTCACCCTACTGAAATAAATGGAAATGAGCGGAAATGAGCGGGTTTTCGCAAAAATCCCCCGCCATCCCATCCAATCCCCAATCCCGTCCATCCCCTTCATCCATGTAAATAACTCCCCCGTCAGAGGTATTCCCATGACCATCTCCCAACTCCGCCGCCGCATCGACGCCCTCAAACGCAAACTCGCTCCCGAACTCGCCATCATCAAGCTCCGCCGCGTCGCCGCAGCCGTCGCCGACGACTGGACTCCATCCGATCCCCCGGAACCGTCCGACGTCATCCAGCGCGTCGTCAAAGCCGGCTTCCGCCTCCCCACCTTCGCCCGCCTCCACCGCTACCTCGACGACACCCGACGGAAAGGTGAAATCCCCTACCCCAACACCATGGTGCTCAGTCTGCTCCCCTGGGCCGGGAACGACCGCTACCTCCCACTACTCCGCTGGGACCTTCCCTCCCCGGCCCCTGACAAGGGTATGTAAAGGCTAAAACTGGCTCGGCGCTTAACTTGGGAAGGCGCCGGGCTTTCCGGCATTCTGGGTGTGTCGAAACCAGGTGCCGGAGGTCCCCCATGCGCCTTCCCAGAGAATGCTATCAGATGCAAAAAACGATTGAAACGCATTTACCTCACCTCTCCCAGCCACAATTGACCGGCTTGGCAATGTGGGTCTGCGGGGCCATCCTGGCGGGCAGCGCCTGCCAGAACGCCGTGGCCTCGGCTCTCTCCGCCAAGGGCAACTGGAACAGCTTGCGCCAGTACATTCGCCAGTGGCTCTACGATGGCAGCGACCGGGCCCGTCCCTGCCGGACTGAGTTGGACGTTACGCTCTGCTTCGCGCCCCTGCTGCGGTGGGTTTTGGCCCTGTGGCGCTCCGAACGCCTGGCCCTGGCCATCGACCCCACGCTCAAGGGCGACCAGACCACCGCCATCGTCATCAGCGGCCTCTACCGCAGTTGCGCCATTCCCGTGGCCTGGCGCATCCTCAAAGCCAATCAGAAGGGATCCTGGTCGGACCCCATCGTGGAACTGCTCAAGCAACTGGCTCCGGCGGTTACGGAGGGAATGACCGTCATCGTGCTCTGCGACCGGGGCATTGCC
This sequence comes from Dehalococcoidia bacterium, assembly GCA_965207025.1. GTDB lineage: Bacteria > Chloroflexota > Dehalococcoidia > Lucifugimonadales > UBA3495 > Bin87. Next base: position 2,543,775 of record OZ242258.1, read on the forward strand.
AGCCCCAAGCTCTGGAACCAGATACGAGAGCAGGGCTGGCATCCTGGTATGCGCTACCGGAAGAACATCACCTTCTGCGCCGACGGCGGCAAACGCCTGCCCGCCCAGCGCTTCGTTTCCCAGCCAGACACCGCCTGGATCGGCCAGGGCACCGCCTTCAGCACCCCCGAGGCCAAGCGCCGCTGCACTCTCGTGGTGGTCTGGTACCTCGAACAGGAAGAACCCTGGATCATCCTCACCGACCTGCCGCCCGACAAGGTGGGACCCAGTTGGTACGCGCTGCGCTTCTGGATCGAACTGGGCTTCAAGGCCCTCAAGAGCCTGGGCTGGAAGTGGGACAAGACCCGGCGCACCGACCCAGACCGCGTCTCCCGCCACTGGCTGGTGCTCTCGGTGGCCACCCTGCTGTCCCTGGCCTATGGCACCAGGGTCGAGGACGCCTACGACCGCAACATTGACCCAGGCAACCTGCGCACGCCGCCCAAGACGCCGGTTCCCGTACATCGCAACCCCTGGCGCCGGACGGGCCGCACCGTCAGCGTGATCCGCCACGGCATGGAACGCCTCCGGCGATTGCTCATCCAAGGCCGCCTCTGGACCCAACTCTGGCTGTTGCCAGAGCCTTGGCCCGAACCCAAGTCCAACCTGGAGATTACTCACCATGCGCCTACCTAAAAACGTCTTACATACCCTTGTCAGCTCCCCGGCCCCGTAGCGATGACCATTTCCCACAGCGGTTGCGCGTGAGGCCCCGCCGCATTGGTAGCTCCCTTCGTAGTGTGGTATCGTTTCGCCAACATCGACAATATCCTCACTCGAGATTGAATCGCAATGTACGTTATCGGAACGGCCGGCCACGTTGATCACGGCAAATCCACCTTGGTCAAAGCCCTCACCGACATCGACCCCGACCGTCTCCCCGAGGAAAAAGAACGGGAGATGACGGTTGACCTGGGGTTCGCCTGGATGACGCTGCCCAGCGGGCGCGAGGTCAGCATTGTCGATGTGCCCGGACACGAGCGGTTCATCAAGAACATGCTGGCCGGCGTGGGCGCGATAGACCTGGCGCTGCTGATCGTAGCCGCCGATGAGAGCGTGATGCCCCAGACGCGGGAGCACCTGGCGATACTGGACCTGCTCCGCATCCGCCGGGGGCTGGTGGTGATCACCAAAACCGACCTGGTCGATGATGAGTTGGTCGAACTGGTGAAGGCGGAGGTGGAGGACGTTTTGGATGACACAGCCTTCGCCGGCTGCCAGATGGCGGCTGTGTCGGCCTATACCGGCGACGGCATGGATGAACTGAAGGCCACCATCGACGAGATTTTGAACGACACCGAATCGCGGCGTGATTTGGGCCGTCCGCGCCTGCCCGTGGACCGCTGCTTCACCGTGAGCGGGTTTGGCACCGTGGTTACCGGCACGCTGATTGACGGCTCCGTAGCCGTGGGCCAGCAGATTGAACTGGCTCCGTCCGGCGCCCGCGCCCGCATCCGGGGGTTACAGAGCCACAAGTCGCGGCTCGATTCCGCCACGCCGGGCGTGCGGCTGGCGTTGAACCTTTCGGGAGTATCGAGGGACGAAGTGCTACGCGGCGAGGTGCTGACCAACCCCGGCTGGCTGCGCCCGACGCGCCGTTTCGACGCCAACCTGCGGATGGTGAAGGGCGCGCCCCACGCGCTCAAGCACAACGAGGGGGTTACGTTCCATCTCTTCACCAGCGAAACCACTGGGCGCGTGCGGTTGCTGGACGCCGACCGGCTGCAACCCGGCAGCGAAGGCTGGGTGCAGGTGTTGCTGGACGAGCCGATCCCAATGGTGAAGGGCGACTTTTTCGTGCTGCGCTCATCGGAGGATACTTTGGGGGGCGGGCAGATCGCCGACCCCAACCCAGGACGCCGGCATCGCCGATTCGCCCCCGACGTGCTGGAACGGCTGACCATGCTTGACGCTGGCGCCAGCGAGGATGTGATCTTCACCGTCGCCGACCAGATGGGTCCCTGCGACCTGCGTACCCTGTCGCAGCGGTCCAACCTTGCGGACGGAGAGGTGCTGGAGCGGCTGGGAGCGCTGGTGGAATCGGGCGACGTGGTGGCGCTGGGCGAAATGGGCAGCCAGAACGACGCGGTGGTGTATTCCCGACGCGGGTGGGACATCCTGCGCAACCAGGCGCAGATCGCGTTGCAGGCTTACCACAACCAGTATCCGCTGCGGCGCGGTGCGCCCCCGCAAGAGTTGCGTAGCCGGCTCCGGGTATCCCAGCCGGTTTATCTGAGGGCAGCGGCTCGCCTGGCGGAGGAAGGGGTTGTCGTGGATGACGACGGGCTGGTGCGCGCGCCGGACCACCAGGTGGAGCTGAGCGAGCGGCAGCAGGCGGACGTGGCAACGTACCTGTCGGAGTTGGCCGGGGAGCCATGGTCGCCGCCAACCGATCGTCCCGTGGGCCCGGAGCTATTGGCTTACCTACAGGAAAAGGGAGACGTGGTGAAGGTCAACGAGACTGTGGTGTTCACCACCGAGGCATACGAAGATATGGTCGGTCGCATCGTCGCCCACCTGGAGCAGAACGGCAGCGTTACGGTGGCGGCGGCCCGCGAGATATTCGGAACCAGCCGCAAGTACGTGCTGCCCTTGCTGGAATACCTGGACCAACAGCGCGTCACCCGGCGCGTGGGCGACGAGCGTGTGCTGAGGTAAATGGGCGGTGAGTTGCCGTTCAGGGAGATGACCACTATGTCGGAACGCAAAAGAATAACCTACGAAGAACAGAAGCGTATGGGCGAGGACATATACGACGCCCAAATCCGCCACCTGATTTCCGCTGAGGACGAAAGCAAGTTTGTGTTGGTGGATGTGCTGACCGGCGACTATGAAGTTGCGGAGCGGTCAGTGGAGGCCCGCGTCAAGCTGCGGCAGCGAAGGCCGGGGGCGGTGATACACACGATGCGTCGGCACAAGACCTACGTCATCCACCTCCGCAGTCCACGTCGCATGGTACGAAGGGGTGGGGTAACAGACTGAATGCAGTACGGTATTGTCAACGATTACGTCGAAGCCAACATAGTTCTCAATGTGCTGGACGACAGCGGTGAAAGCATCCCCATCACCTGCATAATCGACACCGGGGCAACCGGGGAAATGACTCTTCCACAATCGGTAATTCATCGGCTCAACCTGCCCTTGGCCGAAGACCCGGACAACATCGGGGTAACGTTGGCTGACGGTTCCAGCAGCCCTGGAAGGCTTTATATCGCCCGTGTTCTATGGCATGGCTTCATCAGGGAAGTCGAAGTTGTCAATGTGGGAACTGAGCCACTCGTAGGAATGGGTTTGTTATACGGCAGCAACGTCAACATCGATGCAGTCCCCGGCGGTCAGGTGACCATCGCGGAACTGCCAAATGCAGGTTGAAGCCCGTTCACCGGAAACTGCGCCAATGACCGATTCATTTGCAAGATAACGATATGGCGTTGGATTTCAACCAAACCGCGCGCCAGATGCTGGCCGCCATGGACGGCGCGGCTAGTTCGCGCCGCAATCGCCGCCAGCGTTTCGCGGACACCCTGGATCGGGCGTTAGCAATCTCGCCGGCCGAGGCGGCGGATCGCACCAGCGCGTCGGGCCGCCGCCCCTTTGTATTCGCCCGCACCGGGCCGGAAGGACTGCTCGGCAGCCGGGAACCGCAGGACGCTCCTGCTGATTGGATAGCGTTGTCGGTGGACGGATCGCACATCGATGTTGACCGACACTTGCCCTTACGCTGCCACCTGATCAACCTTGGCGGCTGCGCCATTACCTACGGCAAGCAGCCGTCATGCGATCTGTTCAGCGAGCCGACGCTGGCCGTTGACGATGCTAACCTGTATCTGCGCCCTGATGAGGAGTCGCTGGAAGAAACACTGATTGAGGGCCGGCTGCTGGGAGCTCTGCGCACAGTGCGTGAGGTGGAGCGGCTGGCGGAAGCGGTGGACTATTTGACCGCCGATGCTCCCGTGCTGGCGTTACTGGACGGAACCCTGGCGTTCTGGGACGTGCAGCGCGGCAGCTATCCCGGCTACGTGGTGGACCACCTGATCAACGGGCGGCTGCGCCCGGCCTTGCGGAGACTGGAGGCGGCGTCCCGCCCCGACCGTCCGGTCGCGGTGGCCGCCTATACGTCCAGGCCGCAGACCACTGAAGTCGCCGGGGCCGTTCGCGTCGCGCTCTGCGGCAGCAGTGATACCGAATGTACCCGACGTTGCAGCGCGCGACGTTCGGATCTGATGCAGTGCGACGGCGCGGCGGGCTTTGACGACCGCGAGCTGTTTGAAGCGCTGCTTGAGCCGGGACACCGCTCGCCCCTTTACCAATCGGGACGGCTGGCATCCCGGTTCGCTGTAGGAATGACGCTGGGCGAAGAGTGGAGTCACTTCTACTACCTGGACAGCGGGACGGAGATCGGTCGGGTGGAGATTCCCGCGTGGGTGGCTGCTGACCCACAACTGCTGTCTTTGAGCCACGCGATGCTCGCGAAGCAGTGCGAATTGGGTTTCGGCTATCCGGTGGTGATTTCGGAAGCCCACGAGCAGGCGGTAGTGAGCGGACGCGACCGGGAAGAATTTCGTAAACTGGCGTTGATGCTCATGGAGCAAAACGGTTTGCCAACCTGGGAATCGGCCAAGACGGTCTCCAAGCGATTGCCCTGGCTGTAATCCCCCAACTGTCATTCCCGCGAAAGAAAGCCTGCCCCGTGCTCGACACGGGGGCAGCCCGTACTTGATACGGGGCTGGAATCCATAAACTTGGACCCGAATCATCGTAAAGAATCTGGAGGTTTTTCATGGGTGAATTGAACGATTTGGCGGAATCGGTTGCCGCTTTGCTGAAGGAACGAGGCGACACCCTGGCGGTGTCCGAGTCCTCGTGCGGCGGGCTGATTTCGGCGGCGCTGGTGTCGATACCCGGAGCGTCGGCGTACTACGTGGGCGGCTCGGTGGTGTACACGCGCACGGCGCAGCAGGGGCTGCTGCAAGTGCCCGATTCGGCAATGGAGGGCCACCGGGCCAGCACCGAATATTACGCCCTGCTCAACGCCCGCACATCGCGGGAAATCATGGGCACCACCTGGGCGCTGGCCGAAACCGGGGCCAGCGGACCCACCGGCAACCGTTACGGTGACAACTACGGCCACGCCTGTTTTGGCGTCGCCGGGCCGGTGGAACGATCTCAAACGCTGGAGACGGGCAGCCCGGAACGAGAAGAAAACATGTGGGTGTTCGCCCGCACCGCGCTGGCCCTGCTGGAGGAGGCCATCAGATCTGCCTGAGGTTGCGAGCCGGTCGGTCGGTGTAGGGGCGAGGCATGCCTCGCCCCTACGGACGCCTCCCCCGTTCCACGTAGTCGGCCAGATCATCGGCGCTGGTGAGTTGGGCCGCGGTGCGGAGGAAATCGGCCAGGGAGGGGCTTTGGCGGCGCAGTTCCCGCACCTGCTCGCCGATGACGCTGACGCCGGCGGCGCCGGTGGTGGCGTAAGTGCCGTGGAAGGCGAAGTACGCCTGGTTCAGTTTCCGGATCGGGTAGCCTTCGGATACGAAAAGGCGGCGGCGCTCCTCCATGTAGGCCTCGGCGCCGTCGATGTCGCCGGCCTCCAGCAGAGCGTCAACCTGGATGCGAGTGGCCCGCATTTCCGCCTGAAAGTCAAAGCGCGGGGCATAGTGGGTTGAACCGTTCCGGGCGCCGGCCGGCTGGGTTTGGCTCGCCGGCGGCCGGGCGTCGGGCCGGCCGGTTAACCGTTCCAACGCCAGCTGGCTGATCTCGATTCCCGCGATGGTGGCCACGGTTTCGTTGAGCGTCGTCAAATCGCCACTCTCGAAGTACCGGCGTCCCAAAGGCCGGAACCAGAGCCACTGGTGGACCCACTCGTGGGCGATGATTTCCAGGGCGTGTTCCAACGCGAACCCATCGGCGGTGATGGATGGGTACAGGGCTATGCCGCCGGTGTTCTCCACCAGGGCCGACCGGTTGGTTTCTCTCTCGATGCGGGTTTCGATGCGCTGGCGTTCGTCGTTGGTCAGCCCGGTATTCAGCAGTCCGCCATCTTCGCGTTGTATTCTATCCCGCGGGGACAGGATCAGCACTGTAGGCGAGCCCGTGAGCGCGGTGTCCACCGGCGGGAACACCCCGGTCCAGGCTTGAAAACCCAACTCATGCAGGGTGCCCGCCACCGCTGACTCCAGGGTTTCCTCAACTGCGGGGCGCAGGGCGCTTTGGGTTTCCCTCAAGTCATCCCGCTCGCGGCGCAGTTCCCCGATCTCAACGGTCGCCCGGTTGCTGGACGCCACGTCCACCTCCAGACTGATGAGACGATGATCGATCTGCCGGATGCGTTTCCCGATCTCGAAATACCGATGCGCTCGCTCTGCCGAGCGATCGGGGTCGGAGTGGTCAAACGAGTAACGCGGTGCGCCGATGGTGCGACGTATCCACTTATCGGGCAGATTGCCCAGCTCCCAACTGACCACATTGAACCGGTAGGGAGCAACGGCAAAAGCTATGGCATCCGGGCGGAAATCCTGCATCAGGATCAGAGGCAAGGCGAGCACGCACCAGGCCAAGGTCCTGAAACGCAGCGCACGGACTACAAGGTTGAAGGAGGTGGCTGATCCTTTGTCTGGCGGAGCCTGGCGCCCTTTCAATGCCATATGGGAAACTCGATGCTTGCTCTCGTGGTTATGCTAAAATTCTCGGATCGATGATAGCAAGGTACAACAAACCGGAGGCGCGTTGGGAGATGACCACAGTCACCACACAAGCCAGCGACGACGATTTTGACAGGGTAGAACAGGGCATCGACTGGATCGAGCGGCTGGAACGGATCAGGGCGCAACGCGACAAGGAAGCGGCGACCAGAGAAACGATCCAGTACGTGGACAGGTTGCGGCAGGCGGTGACGGCTCTCGCGGGCGGCGCCTCGTCCCACGAGCTGACCGCCGCTCACGGCGACGGGGTGGCACACTTGGTGGACAGCATCAGGGACGCCGACATCACAGACCCCTGGACTGAATACCTGCTGCCATCCCTGTTTTCTTGACACTGGCCCCGCCTAGTAACATAATCCCTACGCCTAGAAATTGCATTTTCAAATTATGCCGTCCCAAATGGCGTGCTGACCGGAGGCTAACCTTGTCCAGCAACTCGTTCACTCTTACCGATGAAATGCGCGAACAATCCATCGGCGTGGAAAGCGAGCCGGCCTCCATGGTAATAGAGCAGGGTCATATCGCGCGGTTTGCGGAAGCGATCGGCGATGATAATCCAGCCTACACCACGGGGACTGCCGAAACGGGCGGCATCGTCGCGCCCCCGACGTTTCTGCGGGCAATGCGCGGAATTCGACCGGAGTTGCCCTATGACATACCGTTCACCCGCCTGCTGGACGGCGGCAGCGACTGGGAGTATTTCGACCACGTCCGGCCCGGAGATACCATCACCGCCATCGGACGGATCGAGGACATCCGCGAGCGTACCGGCAGCATTGGCCAGATGCTGATTTCCACCATCAAGATCACGTATCGCAACCAGCACGATGCTGTCGTCGCCACCCAGACGAGCACGTCCATCCGTTACTGAATACCGCGACATCCGAGAGAGACCATCACCCGAGGAAAACCATGGCTGAACAAATCTATTTTGAGGACGTCAGCGAGGGTATGGAGTTGCCGGTCGAGGTACGCAACCCCACTCCCCGCCAGTTGGTCCAATACGCCGGGGCATCCGGCGATTTCTACGAGATTCACTACGACAGGAACTACGCCCAGAGCACGGGGTTGAAGGACATCATCATCCACGGCGCGTTGAAGAACGCCATGCTGGGCGCATATGTGACGGGATGGGCCGGCCCAGGCGGCGAGCTGCGCCGGCTGACGGTGCAGTACCGCGGCATGGACTATCCTGACGAACCCATCACCGCGAAGGGACATGTGACCCGCGTTTACCAGGAAGGTCAATTTAACCTGGTGGACTGCACCATCTGGCTGGAAAATCCCGAAGGACAGCAGACCACACCGGGGACGGCGACGGTTCATCTGCCCAGCCGAAGCTAACATTGCCAGCCGTCATTCCTGACTTGAGCCGGATTCCAGAACTCACTGCTGAGATAACGCTCTGGATTCCCGCTTTCGCGGGAATGACGGGATGCGAACAAACCAAAGGACCCAATACTAATGCCCAATAATCTGGAAGGAAAGGTAGCCATCGTAACCGGGGCGGGTCGCGGCATTGGCCGGGGCGTAGCCCGGCTGATGGCTGAGGAAGGCGCCAGCGTGGTTGTTTGCGACCTGGGCGGCAACGTGGACGGCAGCGGCGCGGACGTGTCGGTCGCGCAGCAAGTGGTCAACGAGATCACCGAGGCCGGGGGCAAGGCGGTTGCCTGCACCGAATCGGTGGTTTCAATGGACGGCGGCGAACAGATAGTTCAGACTGCCATCGACAATTTCGGCCGCTTGGACATCGTGGTCACCTGCGCCGGCATCCTGCGCGACCGCATGGTGTTCAACATGACCGAGCAGGAATGGGACGACGTGATCGCCGTCCACCTGAAGGGCACTTTCACAGTGGTCAAGAACGCCTGCATCCTGTTCCGGCAGCAGCGGTCGGGACGGGTCATCACGTTCAGCAGCGAGTCGGGTTTGGTCGGCAACAGCGGTCAAGCCAACTACGGCGCGGCCAAGAGCGGCATCGCCGGTTTCACCAAGGTAGTGGCCAAGGATATGGGACGCTACGGTGTTACCGCCAATGCCATCGCGCCACGAGCCACCACCCGCATGATCGGCTCCATTCCGGACTCGGCCGCCGAAATTCGCGCGCGCGGCGGAGTCGCGTCCATCTCAGACTCCGGCGGCGACGACAACCTGCGAGACCTGGATCCGGACGCCGTGGCGCCATTCGTCTGCTACTTGGCCTCCGACTATGCGGCCAACGTGAACGGACAGACGTTCCTGGTCTATGGCGACACCATCTCTCTGGTGTCCCAGCCCCGACCGGAGCGTGCCATCTGGACTGAAACCGGCCACTGGGAAATGGACGAACTTTCAGACCGGGCCCGGAACTACCTCACGGCAGGTATCCCCAACCCCGCACCGGCGCAACCTCGATAGCATCGTAGGGGCGAATAATTATTCGCCCCTACACCACGCAAAGGACTGAACGATAATGCCCCTACTACAAGATAAGGTAGCCATCGTAACCGGCGCCGGTCGCGGCATCGGACGCGGCGTCGCCAAGCTGATGGCCCAGGAAGGCGCCAGCGTGGTCGTATGCGACCTGGGCGTGAACGTTGACGGCACCGGCGCGGACATTTCCGTGGCCCAGCAGGTGGTCAACGAGATCAAGGAAGATGGCGGCAACGCCGTCGCCTGCACCGAGTCGGTGGCCACCATGGCCGGCGGCGAAAAAATCGTCCAGACTGCCGTGGACAACTTTGGCAAGCTCGACATCGTGGTCACCGTGGCCGGTATTCTGCGCGACCGCATGGTATTCAACATGACCGAGCAGGAATGGGACGACGTGATCGCCGTTCATCTCAAGGGAACCTTCACGGTGGTCAAGCACGCTAGCATCCTGTTCCGCCAGCAGCGGTCGGGCCGCATCATCACCTTCAGTAGCACCTCCGGCCTGTACGGAAACAGCGGCCAGGCCAACTACGGCGCGGCCAAGGACGGGATCGCCGGCTTCACCCGCGTCTGCGCCCGGGACCTGGGACGCTACGGCGTGACGGCCAACTCCATCTCCCCATCCGCCAGCACCCGTATGACCACCAGCGTGCCGGATGAGGCGCGAGCTCTGCGGTCCGCCCGCGGCATCGCAGCCGGCGGCAGCTTGCGCGGAGAGGCCGAGGACGTAGCGCCGATGGTCACCTGGCTGGCGTCCGACGAAGCGGCCCATGTCAACGGGCACGTTTTCCACGTGACCGGCGGGTTGGTGACCTTGCTGAACGAACCGGAACCCGTGAAGTCTATCCGCAAGCAGGGACGCTGGACGGTCGATGAACTGGCCGGCGTGTTCCCGGCGACTATCGGAATCGAACTGTACAACCCGGCCCCGGCGCCGCCACCCAGCGCGTAGCAGCTTTGGATTCATCAACAACGAAACAGTGGGGATAACTGGGAATAATCCGATGAGATATTTTCTGGCAGTGGGTGTGACGGTTCTGCTGGGGGCCGCGTTGTATCTTGGCCCCATGAACAAAGATGCGCTGGCATTCAGTCCGGATATCAGAGTAGTCGAAACCGAAGTGGAGATCATAGAAGAAGACGAGGGGTATTTCCGCGACCTCGTTATCACCAGGGAAACACCTTTCGGTGCGTCCACGTTCGCACATGGGCATGGCCATTCGGCGCCCTCAGTGCACGCAACGATTCCGGGGATGGATGCGGATACGGTTGAACTGCTCCACCAGATGAGGGAAGGGCCGGCGCGTTACTTAGCGAGGTTGCAAGATGAAGGTTTCGACATCCCCGGGACCGACGGCTCGCCGGCTCTCGCGCCCGCCAATATCACTGAGTTGCCCTGGGTAACCGACGGCCTCGACGAGAACGAAAAACTCACGCTGGGGTTTCTCACGCTGCTGTACCTGTTCAACTCCGAGGCCGCGGAGCGGATCGCCGTGATGCCCTTCTTGCGCACCTTCGGGACGGCGGATCTGGAAGCGGTATGGTCTCTCACCAGGCTGGCCTTTACTGATCTAAACGAAGAGACCACAGGCCTGACAGAAGTGTTGGACAATCCAAACCTTGCGGACGGCGGCGGCATTGACGATGAAGAAGCGAAGATAGTAGCAGTGCTTGGCGGGACCTATCAGTTTGCGCCTGAACTGGTGCCCATCCTGCTGGATCCTGACCAAATCCTGGTGCATGAATATGTCCTTCAAGGCCGTGGCAAAACAATCCACATGAACATCATCCGGCTTGACCCTGGTTCTCCAGACACGGACGAAATGTTCGAGAATGCGGTGACACAGGTGGAAGCCATTATGGATCTGCCGCTCCGCACCGACTACGTTGCGGTTTTGATCAGTGACGAAGCCCTGCCAGGATTTGCGGCCGGCGCACACTTCGGCACTCATATCACCTTGAGTACGGATTATGACACTGACGACCGCGATGAAAATCCGGGGAAACGGGGCGGTTTTATAATCGCGCACGAAGTTGCTCACTACTATTGGTTCAACGATACCGAACTCTGGATTGACGAAGGGGCGGCTGACTTTATATCCGCGCTGATTGAATACCGTCGCGTTGGCCGGGCGATGGAACCCGACGCTCCCCCTTGCTCCTATTACAACAGCATTTTCCATCTGGAACTGGCGAAGCCGGAGCTCTCGTCTTGGGGCGGGCTATGTCACTATTCCCTGGGAGAGAGGGTTCTGCACGATCTGCACACGCACCTCGAAAAGGGGGCGTTCTTTGACTCCTTCCGGGCCGTGTATGCATCCGCGTCCGCTGAAGGCGCCGGAGACATACCGGCGAGACAGCACTTTGTGGGCGCGTTCCTTCCCGACGATCTGACCGGAACGGACGCCACCATTCGCAAAATACCGTTGGCCGAGCACTACGGCAAAGTGCTCAATTCCGACCAGCGTCCGGTGAACCCCGAAATACCGGCCCTCAATGGCCGCGTAACTGACGTCGCGCTGTTGCGGATCAGCGACGGCGATGTAATCGGTTCCTACAAGGGCTTTTTCACCATATCGGGGTCTCAACTCGTACACCGACACCGGCTGGCTCTGGTAATCGAGCACGACGAACCCTTGCCGGCGGACACCGAATTGCTCTTCGGTACTTTGGAGTACCACGAGGACGGTTTTGTGTTTGACCGTCAAATCATGACGGAAACTTTCGAGGCGGGCGAGACCCGGAGCATTGCAGTCCTGAGCGGAATCGGGTTTACCCCCCAGTTCAGTTGGCCACCCGGACTATACTGGGTGTACGCTTATCACAGGGGCGAGAAAATCGCCGAACTCTACTTTGACGTGACTCCATGATCACATATTCTACCCCGTGTAGATGTGGCAAGGAGTAACGTTGCAACAAAGGATGGATCAGCATGTTTAAGAGTTTCAGCGCTTCCTACGCCGGCCACGTCGTGGACGACAATCTTGGCCTGGAGGGGACTCCGGCCAACGACCGCTGGTATTCCAACGAGGAATTGGCCGGCGCCTTCGATTGGGCTTTGGACATCTCCAGGCATCTGGAGGCCCACGGCTACGACGAGTTCTGGATGGCCGAGCACCACTTCCAGCCGGAAGGTTACGAGTGTATCCCCAACCTGATCATGCTGGGGCTGTACCTGGCCTGCAACACGCAGCGGCTCAAGTACGGCTGCGGGTTCAACATTACCCCCATGTGGCACCCGCTCCGTTTGGCTGAGGACTTCGCCATGGCCGACATCCTCTCGGGCGGCCGCATCATCTTCGGCGTGGGTCGCGGCTACCATTCCCGCGAGGTGGAAACCTTCGGTTCCCCCATGTTCGACGGCGACGCCAACCGCGAAATGTTTGAGGAACAGGTCGAGGTGATGGTCAAAGCCTTCAGCCAGGAATCCTTCTCCCACGATGGCAAGCATTACCAGATTCCGGCCAAGGTCCCCTACCGGGGTTACACCCTGGAGAAGCTGAGCCTGGTGCCGCGTCCCATGCAGGACCCGGTGGAAATCTGGCAGCCGCTGGTGTCGGGCAACCCCAAGGGCGTGGACTTCATGGCCAGGGTCGGCATCAAGGCCATGGTGGCCAACACGCCGGAGCCGGCCCGCCACGAACGGCTGACCATGTACCAGCAGGCGGCGGCGAATCACGGTAGAGAACTGGCATTGGGTGAGGACATCGCCCTTGGCTACCGTTTCTTCCTGGGCAAGAACCGGGAAGAGGCAATCAAGGAGGCCAAGCCTTACTTTGAAGAAGCCATGAAGTTCGCGGCGCCGCTGGGCCTGATGGCGCTTCAGCCGGAGCAGATTGAGGCAGTGGCCAACCCCGGCCTGCGCCGTGGTGTCCAGCTGCCCACGCTGGAAGGTGCCGTAGAGAGCGGCGCCTGGCTCTGCGGCTCGCCCGACGACATCATCAACAGCCTGAAAGAGGACGAGGCACGGTATCCCGGCGTGGAACGAATCAACCTCGGTTCCGTGATGGGTATGCCCAGGGAGGTCTTCAAGGACCAGTTGGCGCGGTTCGCCCAGGACGTGATGCCGGCGTTCAACGACAGCTAACCGCCTCCAGAGATCAATCTGACATAGAACAGGCACGTCCGTTTCCGGCGAACGTACCTGTTCTATGCACAGAATATCTCCGTTGTCAGTTGTCCTACTTGCGGCCAGGGGCAGTTAGCTCACTGTACACAGCATCCGGGCGGGCCGTCTATTGGCTACTCGTGTAGGACTGATGCGTGAACCGGTGCCAGCTCCACGCTCCTTGCGCGCCGCGCACGAACAGGAGCAGCAGCAGCAGGTACACCGCCACCCACAGCAGGGCCCTTACGTCAAACGCCAGCGGTTCCAACCTGGTGAGCGCGATGATGCGCGTGATCAGGAAAACCACCGGCAGCAGCAGCGCAGCCAGTCTCCACCTGGCGTTCAGCCCAAGTCCCAGCAACCCGACCACAAACCCTTCAACACCATAATAGATGACGATGCGCGCCGGGATTGGCGCATCCGCATCAGCGATGGATGGGTCCGGGGGGATTACGGAGGCAACCAGCCACACCAGCAGCAGGCCGGTGTTCCACACCCACCAGGCCAGCGCTGCCAGCCAGCCCCAACGCATCCACCGCCGGGCCTGCGTGGGAGTGTCAGCGGCCAGCTTACCCTGCCACCCGGAGGTGCGAGGGTAGCTGGACGCGTCGTGAGCCGGATCCGTGAATTGATCCGGTGGTTCCGGCTCCATTGGGAAAAACAGTGACGACGCTAGGCGTCTTCGTCCAGCAGGGGCAGCGTAGTCCAGGTCACCGAGTCGGGATCGCCCGACAGGCCCTGCTCACCGACCATGCGTCGCAGGTCCAGCAGGGTCGCGTTGACTTCTCCGGTAACCTTCTGCCATTCGGGTTCCGGGGGGAACCAGTAAGGCGAGTTGATGCGGACGACCTGGTTCTGTGCGGCATTGAAGTAGATGCCGAAGCGAGCTGCTTGCTGTTGCATCACAAAATTTCCTTTTTCAAGATCAGGCGCTCGATGCCAAACCTGCGGCTACCCAAAATGCCAATGATGCCGGCACAGATGAACCAAAGGATGGTAACTTCGCCGCCATGAGCTACGAATGCGTTGCCGCCGTCCGGAGGGTTCGGGTACAGGTGCGGCCAGGGCCAGACCGGGCTCAGGGCTGCGTGAACTCCGAAGTACGCTACCACCATCGTCACTACCAAGGCGCCGGCTCCCAAGCGAGTCAGTACGCCGGTGGCAATCAGAATGGCGGAGATAATCTCGACCCATCCGGCCAGATCAACAAGCGCCCCCAGTCCGTTGGGGTTGGCTCCAGCCGGAAAGTTCCATAACAGGAACGCCTTCTGTATGCCGTGCAGGAAAACCAGCAAGGCGAAAATCAGCCGGAAAAGGAGGTAAAAGTGATCGGTCCAAGGCGCGAAGAAACGCCCGAGTATCGACGTTTCCGGCCCTCCATCTTGTGTATTTGTGGCCATTTTATAACTCCTCCGCAGCCTGAAGTTATTGATCCGAGATGCAACCCGGTGTGGCTGCCAGACTATAGTATTACCTATTATGTCGTATCGCTAGTGCATTACTCGATTTATTGCGATGGTTTCTGTACGACTCGGACCGGTGGATATTATCTGAGCCTCGCAACCCACCAGTTCCTCAATCCGGCGAACGTACGCCAACGCGTTGGCCGGCAGTTGGTCGGCGCGCGTGGCGCTGGCCGTCGGCTCTTTCCAACCGGGAAGTCTCTCGTAAACCGGTTCGCACTCTTCCAGCAGGGCGGTATTCGCCGGGAACCGTTCCACCTCCCGGTCTCCGGCGCGATAGCCAACGCAAATTTTCACGTCGTCCATCCCGTCCAGAATGTCCAGGCGGGTCAGCACCATGCCGGTGAAACCGTTAATCTGATGGCTGTAACGGGCAGCTACCGCGTCGAACCAACCGACTCGCCTGGCCCGCCCGGTGGTGGTGCCATATTCGTGGGCCTTCTCCCGCAGGTCCTCTCCCGACTGGCCGTGCATCTCCGTGGGCATCGGCCCGCCGCCTACGCGGGTGGAATACGCCTTGAACACTCCCAACACACCTTCGATGGACTGCGGATTTATTCCCAGCCCTGTGATGGCCCCCCCGATGGACGGCGAAGATGACGTTACGTAGGGGTAAGACCCGTGGTCAACGTCCAGCAAAGTACCCTGAGCGCCCTCCAGCAGAACGCGCTTGCCCTGTTCGAGCAGGTCCTGAACCATCTGCTCGGTGGGACGAACCAGCGGCCGCAACTGCTCTCCCCAGGCGTGGCAGCGAGCCAAGATCTCGTCGGCGTCCATCGGCTCGCCACCGTACACTCCGGTAATGACCCGGTTTTTCATCTCCACGGCGGCCTGTACCCGATCGGGCAACTGCTCGGTGGTATCCAGCAAGTCCCCCACGCGGATGCCGTCGCGGGAGGCTTTGTCAACATAGGCGGGGCCGATACCCTGGCCAGTGGTGCCGATCGCGCCGCGTCCTCGGGCCTGCTCCTGGAGCGAGTCCAGTAGGATGTGGTAGGGCATGATGACGTGGGCGCGGTCGCTGACGAAAAGCCGGTCGGTATCGATGCCCTGTTGTTGCAGGCCGGCCATTTCGCCGAGCAGAACGTCGGGGTTGACCACCACGCCGTTGCCGATTATGCCCGTAACGCCAGGCCAACAGATTCCCGACGGCACCAGGTGGAGCTGGAACTCGCCCCGTTCATTGACCACCGTATGGCCGGCGTTGTTGCCGCCGGCATACCGTACAACGCAGTCGGATTCGCCTGCAAGGTAATCGATCACCTTGCCTTTCCCCTCGTCGCCCCATTGTCCTCCGATTACGGCATAAGCCGGCATTATGCTCTGCTCCAGACTGCTCCGAACTAACCGAAAAATCGCCCCCGCGACAATCATGCGGCGGCGGCTACTATACCTGCATACGATCAAGGCATTACGGTTGCGGGGAGATTATATCAGAATACGGTAACAGCGAACAGAACCATATCGTCGAGGGCCATGCGCGTGAAATCGTCGTCTTCCTGCGAATTGCGTTGCCCCGCGCCATGCGCTATTGCGGTACGCTCCGCCTGTTGGTATAATTCCGCGCGGCCAATATCGACGCTTTACACATGTGAGAACTTTATCTAATGAGCGCTGAGCATCTGGCAACGCAACCTCACGAGTTTCGTTCCCGTCGCCGCCGTCTGATGGAATCGCTGACCGATGGAGCCATCGTCATCGCGGCGGGACACGATTCCACGCGCAACAACGACGTTGACCATCAGTACCGCCAGGAATCGTCCTTCTGGTATATGACCGGGTTCGATGAGCCGGACGCCGTAGCGGTGCTGCGTCCAGGTTCACGCACTCCTTACACGCTGTTCGTCCGGCCATACGATCCCACCTTTGAAATCTGGGTGGGACGCAGGGCCGGCGTTCGCGGCGCCGTTGGCCCGTTGGGCGCCAACGCAGCCTACCCACTGGAAGAGCTGGATGCGCGGCTACCCAAACTACTGGCGGAATACGAGACCATCCACTATGCGCTGGGCAGCGACGACAGAGTGGACGGGATCATATTAGGGATGGTCAAACAGCGGCGGCGCATGGTCCAGCGGGGCGCCAAAGGCGTTCGCCGGATCGAGGATCCCACCGCTCAAATCGACGCCATGCGGCAGTTGAAAACCGACGAGGAGATTGCCCTGCTGCAGCAGGCCATAGACATCACCGCCGTGGGATTTGAGGCTGCGATGCAGACGGCAGCCCCCGGGGTCACCGAGTACGAAGTGCAGGCCGCCCTAGAAGGCCCCTTCCGCCACCTTGGTTCGCCGCGCAATGGCTACCCTTCCATCGTAGCCGGCGGGGCCAACGCCTGCGTATTGCACTATGTCCGAAACGACGAAACACTGGGACCCGACGACCTGCTGCTGATTGACGCGGGGGCGGAGTACGGCTATTACACCGCTGACGTGACCCGCACCTGGCCCGTGTCCGGCGAATTCACGCCGGCTCAGCGGGAAATTTACGATATCGTCCTTGCATCCCAGAAGAAGGCCATCGCCGAAGTGAAACCCGGCATCGGCTTCGACGACGTCCACAAGGTCGCTACACGAACCCTGATCGAAGGGTTGGTGGACTTGGGTATCATGGACGGCGACGTAGAGCAAATTCTCAACGATGCCGCTTACCGTGATTACTACATGCACGCCACGTCCCACTGGCTGGGCCTGGACGTGCATGACTGCGGCGCATATCGGGACGATAAAGGCCAGATCCGGCTCCGTCCCGGTATGGTTCTGACCATTGAGCCCGGCCTCTACTTTGGCCCCCAAGCCAGGAAGACGCCCGATGCCTACCGAGGTATCGGCATTCGTATCGAGGACGACGTGCTCGTTACGGAAGACGGCTGCCGGGTCCTTTCGGAAGCGATCCCCAAAGAGCCCGACGAACTGGAAGCTATCGTCAAGGATTCACGTTAGGCCATGCTCTCCGCTGCTGTGAAAACCGCCGCACCTGCTGCATCGCGCCCTATGGGGCATTTAACGAGACTCGATACGGGGATTTTATTCCCCGTATTTTTTGGGCCCGGCGCAGGCCGGGACGGAACTCTCCAGAAAGGTGCAGCGCCTAAAATTCCCGCCATTCCCGTAACGGCCATTCCCGGCGCGGGAATGGCCACTTTCCCATTCGCAAGAGCGAAGTCTTTGCGCTTCGCTTTATTTTTGCCCGCGCAGCAAGACCCCACGGTTTTGTTGGTCGTCACATCGCTACGGAGAAATGCCAATTGAATGAAGCCGCTTCATGCTAGCCGGCCAAGGCCGGTGGTCCCATTTGTCCAGGGCAACAAGATTGGCTAACGCCAAAAATTCAGACCAAACCAACGATTCGAGGAGGATCGATGAGTTCCCCCAAATTGGACATTCTGAAAAGCTTGCCAATACGGTTGCTGATGCTGCTGGCCGTTGCGGCCTGTGCAATCGTCCTGATGTCGGCAGCCTGCGGCCCTTCAGCCGAAACTCCGGCGGCCGCCGGAGGGACGACCGCCAGTTCAACATCCGGCGACAGTTCCG
Source organism: Dehalococcoidia bacterium (assembly GCA_965207025.1). Classification (GTDB taxonomy): domain Bacteria; phylum Chloroflexota; class Dehalococcoidia; order Lucifugimonadales; family UBA3495; genus Bin87. The sequence continues at coordinate 2,562,022 of OZ242258.1, forward strand.
CCACTATCAGCAGCTCCACCGGAACCACTACCACGACTGACAAAGCCGCCGATCCCAGCATGTACGCCAGCCTCTCCGGCGACATTTCGATTGACGGCTCGTCCACCGTGTTCCCCATCACCGAGGCCGTGGCCGAAGAGTTCGGTGACCTCACCGGCGGCAACGTCCGCGCCGTCGTCGGCATCTCCGGCACCGGAGGCGGATTCAAGAAGTTCTGCTCCAACGAAACCGTCATCTCCGACGCCTCCCGGCCCATCAAGCAGAAGGAAGTTGACCTGTGCGCCGCCGCCGGCATCGAGTATATCGAACTGCCCGTGGCCATTGACGGCCTGAGCGTAGTGGTCAACCCCGCCAACGACTTCGTGGACTGCCTTACCGTTGACCAACTCAACATGATCTGGAAGCCCGAGTCCGAAGGCGTTGTCACCCATTGGAACCAGGTTGACCCGTCCTGGCCCAGCGAAGAGATCAAGATGTACGCTCCCGGCGTGGACTCCGGCACTTTCGACTACTTCACCGAAGCCATCAACGGCGACGGCGGCGTATCCCGCGGCGACTTCGTAGCCTCCGAGGACGACAACGTGCTGGTGCAGGGCATCTCCGGCGACAAGTACAGCCTGGGTTACTTCGGCTACGCTTACTATGTGGAGAACCAGTACAAGGTCAAGGTAGTGCCGATTGACGGCGGCGCCGGCTGCATCACCCCGACCGACGAGACCATCAACAACGGTTCCTATGCCCCGTTGAGCCGTCCGCTGTTCATCTACGTGCGGGCCGATGCCGCCCAGGAACAGCACGTCGCCGAGTTCGTGCGGTATTACCTGAGTGACCAAGGGCAGCAGTTGGCCGCCTCCGTGGGATACATCCCGTTCCCTCACGAGGTGTATGCCCTGAGCCTGACCAAGTTCAACGCCGGTACGGTTGGCACCGTGTTCGGCGGCGACAGCGCCTTCAAGGGCGCCGTCGCCGACGGCCTGACGCGCTAAAAGCCAGGCCATTGGCTCGTCATTCCCGCGAAAGCGGGAATCCCGTAGGGGCGAATGATTATTCGCCCCTGCGTTGTTTGGGCCCCGTTGGGTTTGGAATGCTGCGTTTCTGCCGTTGCATCATCAGATTTTCCCTTCCCGGATTGCCGCTTTGGCCTCTTCAACGTCGGAAACGACGTGGGCAATCGACACGTCGCCGAAGGCGGTCAGCAATTCCTGCGCTACCCCGTGCAAGCCGGCGAGCGCTACCCGTCGTCCCGCGACAACCTGCGTTACCAGCGTCGCCGCGGTGTCGTCCATGTACGCAACCTTTCTGAAGTCGAAAATCGTAACCTGATTCTCTGCCACCTCTCTGTTTAGTACCCGCGCCATTTCCCGTGTGCTGGCCACTGAAACCCAGTCGGGCATCACCACCAACCCCACTTGTGATTCAAACGGTTCGCCGTCCGGCCAAATCGTAGAATCCGGCAAGGGCAGCGATACCAGGCGTTGCAACTCGGAGCGCTCACTCCGCACTGCGCCCACCAGCGCCGCCACCACCAGGCCGATGACCACTGCAACGTTGAAGTCCACCAGCATGGCGACGACTGCGGTGGTCAACGTAACCGCGGCATAGCCGCGCGGGATTTTGACCATCCGCTTCAAATATCGCCAGTCAATGATCAGCCAACCGTTCACGATGACGATGCCGGCCAGGGCGGCAATGGGTATCCGCTCTATCGGCAAAAAGAGCAACGTCAACAACACTACCAATGCGGCAACGATCGGCGACAGAACGCTCCGCCCTCCGGTTTGTATGTTCAGGAAGGTGGTGACACTGGCTCCACCGGGATTGCCGCCCAGGAATCCGCCCAACAGGTTGCCCACTCCCAGGGCGGCGAGCAGTCGATTCGACCGATGGCTGCTGCCGACCAGGTTGTCGGCTTGCAGAGCGGTAATCAGCGCGTTGGCGGCGGAAATCAAGGCCATGGTGAACGCGGGCAAGATGAACGCCGGGTTGAAAACCGGCGTCGTCAAGTTGGGCAGTCCACGCGGAATGTCCCCCACGACCGGCGCGGCCGGGAACCATACCGCGCCGATAACGGTGCCCACCACCAGCGCGTGCAAATTGACCGATGCTCTGGGCCATGCCGCCGCATTGCCGATTGCTCCGCCTGCTGCGGTGGGCAAACCCAGCGCGGGAAGGATATGCGTGACGACCAGGATGATGCCGGCCGCGGCGAAGAATCCAACGAGCAGCGAGTGGGGAATATACGCGACCAATCTTCCCACTCGAACGACGGCAAAACCCACCAGGATAACGCCGGCAAGCATCCCGGTCGTGAAGGCGGCCATCAGCCCGTACTCGGCGGCCACCGGAGCCAGCACTAACGCTACGAACACGTTGGGGCCGGCAATCAGAGCGCGGCAACCTCCGGCCGCTGCCGCCACCAACCCGATTGCGACGGCTCCGTAAAGGCCGGCCGCCGGCCCAACGCCTGAGATAAGCCCATAGGCCATTGCCACCGGCCCCAGCACAATCCCCACCAGGATGCCGGCCTACAAGTCAATTCCAATAGCGCGGAGGTTCACCAATCGTCTCCAGACCCCCCTTTGAGCCCAAGGGTTAGCAGATGATACCGTATGCCCGTGGGGCCGCTACGCTTGACGCGCAAACTCTCGATGGTAATAATCTCTCCGACTTGAGAAACAGTCCAAATTAGGCTTGGTCGATAGGCTGGCGCCACGGAAAAGAGGCAATCATGGCAACTATGAGCGGTGGGGAAGCGCTGGTTCAGTCGCTGGTGCGGGAAGGCGTTGAGGTTGTCTTCGGCATTCCTGGCATTCAGATTTACGGCATATACGCGGCGCTCAGGGAGGAACCGAGGATCCGCGTGATTACGACCCGCCATGAGCAGGCTGCCACCTATATGGCCGACGGTTACGCGCGCGTGTCTGGGAAGCCCGGCGTAGCTTTGGTGGTTCCCGGTGTTGGAATATATAATGCTGCGTCCGGCTAGGCTACTGCTTACGCTCGTTCAGTTCCCGTTATGCTCATTGCCGGACAGGTACCGCGTGGCCTGATCGACCGAGGAGTGGGCGCAGTCCATGAAGTGCTGGACCAAATGGGAACGGTCCGCGCAGTGACCAAGTGGCAACAGCGAGCGATCAGACCACGGGAAATCCCATACGCCGTATCGGAAGGCTTCCGGCAGATGCGCACCGGTCGTCCGCGGCCGGTCGTAATCGAGATTCCGCCGGATACCGGCGTTGAGCGTGAAGAAGTGCTGCTGCGGAATCCGTCTCCGGTCTCCCGTACCATCCCGAACCTGCAACTGCTGCAGGAAGCCGCCTCCGTAATCGCCCAATCCCGACTGCCGGTGATTTACGCCGGTGGCGGAGTTGCCCGCTCCGATGCGGAAGGGGATTTGATCAATCTGGCGGAAACCACCAACATCCCGGTGGTCACCTCCGCCGGGGGCAAAGGAACTATCCCGGATAATCATCCTCTTTGCTACGGTTCCTGCTTCAGTCCCCGCGGTGAGCGTCAGGAAATGAACCAGCTTTATGACGTCCTGGCGTCGGCTGATGTCGTGATTGGCATCGGCGCTCGTTTCTCCCTGGGCAATCCGGCCGGGGAGACCTCCACGCTCATCAACATCAACATTGACGACAATGAGCTGACCAGGATTCAATCCAACACCATACCGTTGCACGGCGACGCCAAAGCGACGATTGAAGCCCTGCTTCCCCTTCTCACCGCTGCCGGCACGGAAAGTCGTTCCTCTCCCGCAGAGGCTGTCGCAGCGGCTCGACGACTGATCGCCTACTACGACATCGCTCTTGAAGAGCCACAATACCCGTTTTTGGGAGCGATGCGCGAAGCCATACCGGACGACACTTTCGTAACTTGGGATGTTTCGCAAATGGGCTTCTACGCCCGCACTCACTGGCCGGTCAATCATCCCAAGACGTACATTGATTCCGGTTACCAGTTCAACCTTGGCTATGCTTTTCCCGAGGCTCTCGGAGCGAAAATCGCACAACCCGACCGACCGGTTGTGTGTATCGCCGGTGATGGCGGGTTCATGTTCAACGCCTCGGAACTGGCCACTGCCGTCAAGTACGGAGTCAACGTGGTAACTGTGGTTCTGCGGAACGACTCTTACGGCAACGTTGCGCGGGACCTGGACGAATCGTTTGCCGGAACTTACGAGACCGACCTGCACAACCCGGACTTCGTTAAGTTTGCCGAGTCATTCGGAGCGATTGGAATGCGCACGTCGTCTCCGATGGAGATCGCAAACCTTCTGCCTTTTGCCCTGGAAAAGCAGCGCCCCGTACTTGTTGACGTTCCAATCGCAGATATGCCTATTCCGGTAGCTCCTCAGGTGGCCCCGTTGTACGCTCTACCTTGGACTCACCCGCAAGAAGGGCTGATTTCAATCTGATGATCACACCAGCAGAACCTCGGCGGTCTGGCTCCACAGATTGCGGCGCATCTCGCGTTAATCCCGTTCCAGGAACTCCCGCACCTGCTCCATCAATGGCTCCCGGTCGTAGATGCTGAGCAGCAACGCCGCGTTCCGCATCCAGTCGCCCTGGAAGTAGCGCTCGTACAGCACCTGCCGGCCACCGAACGCGCTGCACGCAGTGTCCCAGGCCAGCCGGAACAGGCGGACGCGCTCTCGTGCCGTCGCCGTGTCCGTGTCCAGGTAAGCGTCCAGCACTTCACCCAGGGGGCCGTTAAAGTCCTGCTCCGATGGCAGCGCCATCAGGCTGCTGGAACCCAGCAACTGGATTATTTCCGCCATGCGTGGGTACATCTTGATGAACAGGTTGCGCGCGACGTTCAAAGGAACGCGGTCGGGCAGCATGACGCCCCATTCGTCGATGGCTGCATTCACCTCGGACTGCGTCAGCAGCGCCTTGGTAATCTCCAGGTTCTCGACCAGTTCGGCCAGCAACCCCTGCACCTGCGGGATGTCGCCGCTGCCCAGAGTCTTGACCATCAGGCTGGCGATGCCGGCCACGAACTCGCACTTGGCGATGTTCTTGGTGACTACCTGGTGTCCGGTGTGCACGTACTGCCCGGTGGCGTTGGACATGTTGTTGCACTTGTGCCGGTCGCCGTACATGAAGACCCGTTCCCAGGGCACCAGCACGTCGTCGAAATAGACGATGGCGTCCATCTCCTCGAACCGGGACCCCAATGGGTGATCGAAATGCGACCTGTCCAGGTCGAAGCTCTCGCGACAGATGAACTTCAAGCCCTCGATGCCGCAGGGAACGGCGAAAGCGAAGGCATACTTGTGCGCGTCCTCGTCCCGCGCCAGCAGGCTCGACCGCGTCGGGTACACCATGATCTCGTCGGATAGCGGCCCCAGCGTAGCCAGCACCCGGGGGCCTCGAATCACCAATCCGGCGTCGGTTTCCCTCACCACGTGCAGCGCAACGTCGGTGCTGTAATCCATGGACGTGGCGGACGGCGCGCGGTTGCGTTGCAGGTTCACCAGCGTATGCGTCATGCACAGGTCGTTTTCCCGCGCATATTCGTAGTAGTTGATGACGTTCCGTTTGAACTCCGGCTGGTTGTCGCCGAAAAAATCACCGGCCGCCGCCATCGCCATGATGGTGACGTTGAGGAAATCGGGCGTGCGCCCCATCATCCCGTAGCTGCCGTGCGCCCAGGCCGACATCATGTCGCGGCGCCGCGACAAGTCATCGGCGGTCTTGGGGACGATGAACGACAGCCCCACCGGGTCGCCGGTATTCGGCGACGAGTACGTCATGTCGCAGCTCCCGTCGCCGTTGTGCTGCATGTCGTACAACCCGGCGATAGAGCGGGCGCCGTTGGCCAGTCCCGGGAACTCCGTAACGTCGTCAATCCGCGTGCCGTCCAGCCAGATTTCCCGGCGTTGCTCTTTCAGGCCGGCCAGATATTCGGCCCCGGTTCTAGCGCCCATGATTGACTCCCTGGAATTATGATGCCTTGAATGTATCGGATGGGGAAAGACCCGTGCCTCCGATCAGGTCCCCAGATACCGTTTCAGCCAGTTCATGGCGTGGACGTTGAAATCCGTGCATGGGCTGTGGGGCAGGTCGGGGTACACCAGCAGCGATTTGTGCGCCCTGATGCGGTCGAACACCGGCATGATGGTGTCGTGGGGGCAGGTGGTATCGGCCATGCCTATGTTCACCAGGATGGGGCACTCAATCGCGTCGGCCAGCGTGAGGGTATCGAAGTAACGCAGCGTTTCCAGCATCGCCTGCCGCTGTTCCGGGTGTTCCTGCACGTAGTTGCGCAGCTCGTGGTAGGGCCGCGTGTCGATGTCGATAGCCACGGGGTAGTTGCACATGAACGGCTCTTCGGCGACGGCAGCCGCGAGCCTCTGGTCCAGCGCCGCCGTGGCCAGCGTAAAGCCTCCCCCTTGGCTGCGACTCCACATGCCGATGCGGTTGCTATCCACTTCGTCGCGTTCGCAGAGAAAGTCCACGCCGCGCACGCAGTCCATGTACCCGGCGCGGTAGTAGTAGGCGTCCTTGTCGGTGACGTTGTAGGTCAGCTTGGTGGTTCCCTCGGGCAGGTCCCATTCCGGGATGCTTTCGCCCTGCGCCCTGGGGTACAACGTGAGGACGGCGAACCCGTGCATCACCACGTGGTAGGGAATGTCCTTGGCGCCGCCGTATCCCGGGACCGCCAGCATCGCCGGATGCTTTCCGGATGGCGCGCCATGCCGTGGCGCTGTGTAGAACCCGCGCAATCGCTGGCCTCCGTAGCTGCTGAGGGTTACGTTCCAGGTCTCATACTCGCGGCCGCTGCGCTCGGGACACTCCGTGAGGGTCGCGTTTACCGGCGTTTCATCCAGTATCGCCCGAGTAGCCACCCAAAAGTCGCTGACTGCCTGGTCCATTTCCGGCCTCCCTTACTTCAAACTGTCATTCCGTGACTTCAAATCGTCATTCCGGCGAAAGAACGTCACCCCGTACTTGATACGGGGCCGGAATCCACGTAAATGGTATCACGGTCAAGACGTCACTCTGCGTCGGACGTTCGCATGAACTCGTACCCAAACTCTGACACCAGGAACGGAACGTGGTCGTTGACCAACTGGATCACCTGGTCGCTGATTTGATCCGGGTTCTTCTGGAAATCGGCGATGGACGCCACGTAATCGGCCAGTTGCAGGGCGAACGAATCATAGCCGTCCAGTCCCAGATCATGGTAAATGCGCTGCATTTGCCCGATCTTGTCCTGCTCCAGTTCCTCGTACCGTATCTCAACCAACCGTCCCGCCGGAATCAGCTCTCGTTGTTCCAGGTAGGCATCAGCCATGCGCCGGTAGATCCGCACCTGCCGCTGCACCAGTTCGTCGAAATCGAAACTCTGGAGCGCATGCCAACCGTTCATCAACCTGAGCAGGTGCAGGTATGAGCGCAGCGTATCGTATGGGTTGCGCTGAATATAGACGAACCTCGCGTCAGGAAACAGACGCAGCAGTTCGGCGATCCGGCTGGTGTTGGATGGAGACTTCAACACCAGACGCTTGCCGTCCATGTACAGGGTGGCGGCTTTCAACAACCTGGTGTATGCGGCGCGCCACCGTTCGAGATCGCGCCGATCTACGTCGTCGCCCATGAAGAGATACTCAAGAGTCTCATTCGCGGTGCGCGGAAAATTTAGCGAGACGTAAGGGCTTAGCCCGCTGGCGCACATCAGCGCAATCTCTTCTTCCTGGGGCATGGCGAAATCAACAGGGATGTTGTCAATACCACGGTTCTCCGGCAGTGTGGACGCGAGCAGTCGGCGCAGGCGGTTCTGGCCGGCGAGGAAGAGATCCGGCAGCGCCGCCTGGTAGGTGTTCACGAAACCCCATTGAGGATCGCACGCGAACAGGTTGTGCAGCAGCGTGGTTCCCGAACGCCAGAAACCCAGCAGGAATACCGGCTCCGGATGGATCTCGGTACGCTCAATGCGCCGGCCATAGGCGATGCTCTGCCAGAGCCTGAAAGGCGCAAATCCCACGTCCGTCGCCAGAATGCCCAGGTATCGCGGGATGAAGCGTCGGTCCACGCCGTACCGCATCCCCAGGCGCAACGCCAACGATAACCGCCCGGTAGATAGAAAGCTGTTGAATCCCGTGCTGAACCCGTAATCGGCTTCCGTCCGTGCTGCCGGGTCGTAGCCGTTACGCCCGAATCTCAAGCGCCGACGCGCTTCCGGTGGATCGTTGGTCGCTTTGGAACTGGCCATGTCCGGCATTATATCGCAGGGTTTTCAAAGTCCCACACCACCCACTCATGGTGAGCCTATCGAACCATGCCCCCAAATGGGGATCCTTCGACAAGCTCAGGATGAGCAGCTAAAGGGAAACTCCGTTAATTTCAAAAATCCTTGCCAACCCGAACAATCCCGTACCGCAAACACAAGCGCCGCTATGTTAAGTGGGTGTAAAATCCGGCGTGCGCGAGCGTCGCCCGACGTTCATCAGAGAGGTCCTCGTTGGCAGTTTCCGCCGGTCGCCCGGCTTCGCCCATGATGGAGGTTCTTCAGAACCCCCGGTTCCGAGCTATCTGGTACGTGGTGAACGTCTCCGAGTTGACTCGCTGGATGGAGTTGCTCGTCACCAGCGTTCTCGTCTATTCGCTGACCAATTCCACCCTCATGCTGGGGCTCGTCCTGGGTTTCGAGAACCTGCCCCGCCCGATATTTTCCCCTTTTACCGGAATCATCGCCGACCGATTTGACCGGAAGAAAATCTGGATCAGTTCAATGGCGATCAAACTGGGAGCGGGCGTCGCGCTGTTCTTCCTGCTCTTTTCCGGCCACATCGCGCCATGGCACGTTTTCGTCGCCATGCTGTTGCAGGGCGTCAGCCGCGCGCTGGAAGATCCGGCGCGGCGCACCGCCATATTCGACATCGTTGGGGAGCGGCGGGTGGTCAACGCCCTGTCCATAGACTCCATGAGCGGCACCGTCGGGCGCATGGTCGGGCCGTTCGTTGGCGGGTTCCTGATCGAGCATATCGGATATTTCTGGCCGCACTACCCTGGTTACACCTGGGCCTACGCCGCCATCTCCATAATGCACATCGTCGCCGTCGCGCTGGCAATTCGGGTACGAATCCCACCGGTCGAGCGGGAATGGCGCGTGGAACCAATCTGGAACAGCCTGGGCGACGTGGTGCGGGCCGCCTTCAACCACCGGCAGCTGATGGGGATGCTCTTCATCACCATAATGATCAACGGACTGGCATTCCCGGCACGCCAGTTCGTGCCGGCCATCGGCAGGGATCATCTGGATGTTGGCGAGACCCTCGTCGGAGTGCTGGCGGCGGCGGAATCAATCGGTCAGTTGGTGACGGCGGTCGTCCTGGCGTCCGTCGGTTCGGTGCGCTATCACGGTCGGATCTTCGCGGTCGGGGCTTTCAGCGTGATGATAACCTCGACGATTTTCGTCTGGTCGCCATGGTTCGAGGTGACCTTTGTCATCCTCGTTCTCAGCGGCATTGGCCTGTCCTGCTTCGGCACCATGCAAGGCGCTATCACCATGAGGTCGTCGCCACCGGAGATGCGGGGCCGCATGGTCGGCTTGCAGAGCCTGTGCATCGGTATTGGAACCCCGCCGGGCGTCTTGCTAATGGGCTGGCTGGGCGACCGCATCGGCATACAAACGTCAGTGACGTTGAACGCGCTAGCCTGCATCGCCATCTCCTTGCCCGCACTGTTCCTGACCCCGTTGGTGACGCGCCCCTCGGAACCGCCACCCCAAACAGTTGCCCCCGCTGGTTAGAGTTGCTAATCTGCAAATATGGCGACATCCAGGTTCCGTTTACTTGTGCGTGATGGCATGGTAGCATCTCACCCGACATTCCACAATCGGGGGATTCAACAATGACCGAAGGCGATTTGCGATTGAATGCGAGATTATCGGCTATCGAATGGCTGATTAACCAACTTGCCAAGAAATGTGATATTTCCGAGGAAGTAGCGTCTGTCATCGGAGCGAATGTTCCTGAGGGGAGTGTGGCGGCTATGACGAAGCACCATATCCAGCGGATTGCCCAAGGGACGTTCCCCTTTCCTGATTAGCGACCTCAAGAACTATGATTTCAGTGATCCCCCATCATATGGAATGGTGGCCGGGCCAATCTTTATAAAACCCGAAGTCGGGCATGGTCCTCAGGGTTCCCGCTGGTCGTCATCGCTATAGATTGGTCATGAGTTTTCTGCGAAAACTATCGCCCAGGCCAAGATGTGTCGTGTGCGGCAGTTTAGCCCCAACGGGATCGGATCATTGCATCGAACATCGGGATTCTGATGTTCCCGCTGTTGGTCAGAGCGGGACCGAATCGTTACCCCAAAAGATTCTGCTCTGGCTTCTCCTTGCCGGATACCTAACCGGCAAGGACGTTTCCATCTCCGACCGCTGGGTAGCGTCTATCGTCTGGATTATCGCCATGTGGACGTTAGCAGCGGTTGTATTCATTATCTTGGCCAATTAAGGCGTGTTGATATTCAGAACACTACCGTCAAGCTTTGTGGTGTTGGGCGGGTTCATGGCGATCCTATTGGTCCTGATCTGCGGTTTGCTGGTGGCCGTATGGTTCTGCATAATCGCAATCCGTACCCACGGTACGCGACCGAGCCCCGGCGAATCGACGAACCAATACGTAATGCGGGGGTGCATGGTGTGGGGCTTCTTGTGTGTCGTATTGGCGGTTCTGGCTTATCTGGTTTTCTTGTTCAGCTACCTGATTAGCACAAGCCTGAATGCCACCACGCCATGATATTCCGTTGTGGTACCATAACGCTGAGATGGCCGAGTTCACTGAAATCCGCACTCGCAAGGTCAATTGTCCGTACTGCCACCATGACAAGGTGGTGAAGAACGGCAAGAACGCCAACGGTAAGCAGACCTACCGCTGCAAGGCGTGTAGCAAGCGGTTCCTCCACACCGGCCAAGTGGCGGGCCATCGTGCCACCGCCGAGCAGGTCGGCGCGGCCATTCAGATGTACTACAACGGCACGTCGTACAAGTTGACTGCCGAAACAATGGACGATGCCTACCCCATACCGGAACCATCCAAGCGGGCCGTCTATCAGTGGGTGAAAGAATACACCGACGCCGCGCACGACATCATGGCTGACTTTCCGGCACACACATCGGGCAAGTGGGTTGCCGATGAGATTCAGGTCAAGGTCGGGGGCAAGCAATACTGGCTGTGGAACGTGATGGACGCCGGCACTCGCTACGCGCTGGCGGTACACCTTTCGCCCAACCGCGACACCAGGGCGGCGGTAGCCGTGATGCGTAAGGCGATGGCCGCTGCCGATGCGCCGCCCAAGTCCATCACCACCGACAAGTTGGGCAGTTACGTGCCGGCCATCAAGCAGGTGTTTCCCGACGCGGAGCATATCCAGTCCGAGGGGCTGAAAGCGCGGGTCAACAACAACCTGTCAGAACGGTTGCAGGGCACCATCCGTGACCGTGAAAAGACGCTGCGGGGATTGGAAGGGCTGGAATCAGGTCAGGCGTACTTTGACGGCTGGGCATTGAATTACAACCTGTTCCGCGAACATGAGGGAGTTGACTACCAGACGCCGGCGGAAATGGCTGGCGTCAATCCGCCGTTCCGCGAATGGGCGGACGTAGTGCGGGTTGCGGCGACGGACACCAGCACCGGCCCCAAGCGTCGGGGCAGCTCCGCGCCCGACATGGCGGAAGTGGCGGACAGAAGCGTCGGGGACTGCGCCCCTTGTTCGTCCAGCGGTTGCAGCGCATCGGAATTCCCCTGGCCGCGGGCTGCGTCACGATCATGCCGATTATCGCCATGATAGTCATTGCCACCGGCGCGGTGGCATCAGAGAAATTGCCCCTCTGGATACTGCCCTTTATCGGGCTGTTCGACATGGGACACCTCTGGTTTCTGTGGTTCCTGGTGCTGATGGCGGTGGGCTTTGTCGCGCTGGCAATGCTTGGAGTGCAGTTTCGGAACCCGTTTATCTGGTGGCTGGCGATACCCCTGACCTTCGGGTTGCAACTGCTGATGGAAGAGCCGGTATTCGGGGCGGACAGCATCTTCGGCGTGTACGTCCCGGCCCTGGAAAGCGAAGTTGCGCTACTGCCCAACCCGGTCCTGCTGGGCTACTATTCCCTGTATTTCATATTTGGGGCCTTTTTCTACCAGCGCGGTTTTATCGTGCGGCGTTGGTGGACGGCAGCGATGCTGCCAGCGGCAGCAACATTCGTGTTCGGGATGCATTTCCTCTACGACAACGCGGAGGAACCGCAAATGCTGGCTTCGGCGCCCTTTCAGACGGCCTTTGCCTGGCTGATGTGTTTCGGTATGTTGGGGCTATTTCGCTGGCTCTTTGCCCGTCGGAGTTTCTGGGTTCGCTACTTCTCCGACGCGTCTTATTGGATATATCTGGCGCATGTGCCCCTGGTGATGGTGGGGCATTGGCTAGTGATGGGCTTGCCCATCCACTACCACCTGAAGTTCCTGCTGGTTTGCGGTGGCGCGACGCTGGTCCTGCTATTGACCTACCAGATCGGCGTCCGCTATACCTTCGTCGGGCGCACTCTTAACGGACCGCGCACTCGCTGGGGCGTTCGCTGAAAATCAAGCAGGCCCCGGCTCCTCACCTGGATAACTCGCTGCGGTTTCGCTTGGTGCGCCGTCGAGGTGAATCACCATGAACGGAAAGCAAATTCCACTCATCCAGGACCCCGACGAAATCACCGTCGAATGGATGCCCCAGGCGCTGACCGCCGGCCGAGCGACGAGCGGTTGCCCGCACCTGGACGCGGTGGAGGTCGAGCGTTTGTCGGAAGTGGCCAATATGCTGGGCAATCTCTATCGCTGTCGCCTGATTGCCCCGGGCGGGGTTGCGGCCGATCCTGCTTCGGTCATCGTCAAGTTTCCCACCTCCAACCCTATGGCGTTCCGACCCGCCAAGTGGTTGTCCCTTCACCGTCGCGAGTACCTGTTCTACCGCGACGTCGTAGCGCTCGGCCACCTACGGGTTCCGTCTCTGCTCTACGGCGATTTCGAACCCAGCAGCCACCGCTCCGTCCTGGTGCTGGAGGACCTTGCCGACATGAAGTCAGTACGCCAGGTCGAGGGCGCCAACACGGCGCAAACGCAACAGGCAATTCGTGCAATCGCCGGGTTCCAGGGGCAATTCTGGGAGGCTGTCGATAATCCGTCCGTGTCCGCGCGCGCCCCTTTCATCACCACTAAGGGAAGCCGCATCACGGAAGCGATCTATCTGCTGGTCCTACCCCCACCCTGGAACGCTTCGACGACCTGTTCACTCCCGCAACGTGCCAACGGGCGGAGGCGTTCGGAACTAGAATCGCCGCCCATTTCTCCGCCGTTTCCGCCGGCCCGAAGACCATCGTGCATGGCGACTATCGGGTAGATAGCATGATGTTCGGCGGCGAGAGCAAAGACGACCTGACCGTAATCGACTGGCAGGGTTGCGGCATCGGCTGCGGCATGTACGATGTTGCGTTCTTTATGAGCAACAGCGTTGCCATCGACCGGCGGCGCTGTATCGAGCGCGAGGTAGTGGACGAGTACCACGACGTCTTATGTCGCATGGGGGCGAAGAACTACACCCGCGAAGACTGTTGGCGCAGCTATCGGCAGAATATGCTCGGTACCCTGATGCCCATGGTTGTCGGCTGTGGCGCGCTGGAAATGAAGGACCAGGACACCGTGAACCAGTCTCGGGAGTTGCTTAGCCGGGTACTGACCGCCATATATGACCTGGACGCATGGGAGTTCCTGCCGGCCGGCGAGCGGTTCCCTTCCACCGGGTGGGGGTTTTCGGCTTTGTCCCGGTGCGGCTACCGGGCTTACCGGGTGTCCCTTCGCCTGCGCCGTAAGCGCGCCGCATAATTGGCCGGCAGTCGGTTTGCCTGCGTATGAACGCGAACCAGCGGGGCCTATCCGAGAATGTGCTAAAATCCCCGTGCTACCTACTCGATTTACACTGTCCTTAGCCAAATGCCTCCACGGAAAGCCGCCACAACCCGCCGTTCCCGGCGCGCCAAAAAGCCCGGCGTAACCATCTCCGACGCCATCCGGCTGCTTACCGAAGAGCACGGCCCGTTCGCGAATGAGCCGCGCTTGGACCCGGCTCACGAACTCACTTTTACGATCCTGTCCCAGCACACTTCGGACATTAATTCCGAGCGGGCTTTCCGCACCCTGATGGAGCGGTTCGGCACGCTGGAGGCCGTTGCCGCCGCTGATGTGGACGACATCGAGGAAACCATAGCCGGAGGCGGTTTGGCCAAGATCAAGGCTCCGCGCATCAAGACCGTGCTGAACCAGATATTGGAGCTCAACGACGGTTCGCTGGATCTCAAGTTCCTGGCAGAAATGCCCATGGACGAAGCCCGCGCGTGGTTGAGACAACTGCCCGGTATCGGGCCGAAATCGGCTGGCATCATATTGAGTTTCTCTCTGGGTATGCCTGCCATGGCCGTCGATACGCATATCTTCCGGGTGAGCCAGCGCCTAGGGTTCATCGGGCCCAAGGTCAACGCCGACAAGGCCCACGAGATACTGGAGGCCGCAATGCCTCCCGAGGACGTGTACCCGTTCCACGCGGCTCTGATCACCCACGGCCGGAAGGTATGCAAGGCGCAGCGCCCATTGTGCGGAACGTGTGTCGTCAACTATGGTTGCCCGGCCCGCGACGAGAAAGCGATCCAGGCAGCGACGGAAGCTGCCGTGACCAACGACGCAGCCGACTCCGACCGCCCCGACGGGCAGGCTCCGGGACGCAGGCGACGCGGCGGCCGTGATTCCGGCCTTGAACCGGAACCGGCTGCGCCCACGCCCGTCCCGCACACCCAAGTCGTGAAGGAGCTTCAACCGTGAAAGTCGGAATCATCAACGTTACCGGATACGCCGGCTGCGAACTGGTCCGCATCCTGCGCCATCATCCCGAGGTGGAAATTGCGTCCGTAACGGGACGCAGCGCCGCCGGCCAGCCGTTGGGAGAGGTATTCCCGCACCTGGACAACATGGACCTGGACATCACTGCCGACCTGTGTGACGAACTCGACCTGGTATTCTCAGCCTTGCCCCACAAAGCCAGCGCCGAAGCCTGCATTCCCCTGCTGGAGCGGGGCGTCAAGGTGGTGGACATATCCGCTGATTTCCGCCTCAAACAGGCCGACATATATTCCCAGTGGTACGGCGTGGAACACCCCGATCCCACCTACCTGGAAGAGGCGGTGTACGGCCTGACCGAGCTGAACCGGGACGCCGTCGCCGACGCGCGCCTGGTGGCCAACCCCGGCTGTTACCCCAGCAGCGCGATTCTTGCCCTCGCACCAGCCATCAAGCATGGGCTGATCGGCAGCGACATCATCGTGGACAGCAAGTCCGGCGTCTCGGGCGCTGGCCGCACCCTGAGCATGACCACGCACTTTTCGGAAGTGAACGAGAACGTCATGGCGTACTCGGTCAATGGCCATCGCCACCTGCCGGAGATTAGCCAGGAGTTGGACACCATGGGGGATGCCCCGGTGAATCTCACGTTCCTCACCCACCTGATTCCCATGACCCGTGGGATACTCAGTTCCTGCTACGCCCCGTTGAGTCCGGAAGTTGGCCAGTATCCCGATGCCTCCGAGCGCATCCAGCAGATGTACCGGGATTTCTACGCTGACGACGCATTCGTCCAGGTCACCAACGGGCCGCCGCAGACCAAGCAGACGCTCGGCAACAACTATTGCCTGGTGTATCCGGTGGTTGACCGGCGCACCAACCGGCTCATCGTCATCAGTTGCCTGGACAACTTGGTCAAAGGAGCTGCCGGCCAGGCCGTGCAAAACATGAACCTCATGTGCGGCTACCCTGAGGAAATGTCCCTGGAAGCCTTGGCCGTGTATCCGTAAATACGGGATGTGTGATAGAATCACGGAACGTCGCTGAGCGACATCCATGCCCCGGTCGTCTAGCCTGGTCAAGGACGCCACCCTTTCAAGGTGGAGATCATGGGATCGAAGCCCATCCGGGGTACCAGAAACCAAACGGCCCTCCGCAATTGCGGAGGGCTTTATGTTATGCTGGCCCCCCGGCGACGATCCGATCGGGCACACCCTATTCTGTCAGGAGTTAATGGAAATGGCAGGCACTAAAACCGCACTCACCGTTGACGTAAACGCGGAGCACATCGGCCTCATCAACACGTCCAAAGAGAAGTACAACATCGCCGACGAGGGCAAGGTAGTCCGCATCGTCATGGACTACCTGATCACCAACCCGGGCATTCACGACACCGTTTTCAAGGATGTCCGCTGCCTCCGCTGCGAGTAAGCAGGGCGACCGGCCGCAACTGTAGGGGCGGGTTTGAAACCCGCCCCGTTCTTATTCCACCGTGTGCTTCACCGCCTCCAATGCCAGGTAGTAACCATACACCCCGAAGCCGTACACGCAGCCCTTGCTCACGGGCAGTACGGCGGATACGGTGCCCCTCGCCGTCGGGTTGCTGGCATGCACCTCGATTACCGGCATCGGCACCTGCTGAATCGCGCCCCGCAGCGGGCCGTTGGCCGTAGTGTAGCCGGCCGGATTGATCAGGCACGCATCGTACCCTTCCTCCCAGGCATCATATAGCGCGTTCACCACTTCTCCCTCGATGTTGGAGTGGACGATCTTCACGTCCACGCCGAGGCTCTCGCCGTAGCCGCGGATCTGCTCGTTCATCTGGTCCAGGGTGTTGGGGCCGAAGATTTCAACCTGCACCTTGCCGCGCATGTTCATGCCGGCGCCTTGAATTACCAATACCTTGGTCATACTAATTCTCCTGGTGAGTCTGTGGGGAACCGTTACGGCGGCTGGTGTCGGGCGTCACGGTGATTTCCGGCTCGATTTCCCTTCCGTCATCGTCCATCAGGGGTGCATCCGGACGCGGCGGTATGGGGGTTTCGGTCACGTAGCCGGCAAGCAGGATGTCCAGTTGCAGCGTTAGCATTTTGTTCCAAGCCGCCGACATTTGCAGCGCACGCGTCGAGTCGCTGATTTCCTCAGCCAGCATGGATGCGATCTGGGTCTGGATAAAGGATATGGTGCCGGTCATAAACCGGGCGGGGACGGAACCGTGCCGGCCGGCCGGCAGCGGCGGGTTGCTGTGCACCACGCCCACAGCCAGCAGAAAGACAGGGAACTGCTCATCGATTTTGAACTCAATGCTGTTGCGCATCCAGCGAGCCAGGCTGTGCTTGCGCCTTTCCAGCCGGGGTTCATTCACCTCACCGTCGCGAGTGAGAAAATAGCGTGCCGTGGCCGGATAGGACAGGAAATGCTCATAAACGGCGGCGGCCAGTTCGTCCGCGCGGGGCAAAAGGACGGCGCCACTCGCCCGCACCAGCTCCAGATCCTCATCCGTGAAGCCCACAAAGTCGGCCATTTGCCTCATACGGGCCGGCCAGTCAAAAATCATCAAGAGACGACCTCTCAATCACAAAATCAGGGTCGGCTTGACTATACCGCCCCTGTGGATGGCCGGCAACCCGGCATCGCCTACTGTCCGGGCTAGGACCCGCCGCCTCGTTCCGCTCGCAGGAACTGCTCCAGTTCCTTGACCAAATCGGCAGGGTCGGGCGTGTCCCGCCTATCGCTGGCAGCGTCGTAGCGCTGCTCCAGGGTAAGAATGTATTTCCCGAGCTGTTCGTCTTCCGCAATTACCTTCTCAACCTCGCGATCAAACGCATCGGCCATACTGTACAGATTCCCCAAGTCAACAGTCATGGACAGCATGTCCGACAGGTAGCGGGCGAGGCCCAGACTGACCCGGAAATTCGGCGTGGCGTGCAGATAGTGGGCCACGTGGCCCCACAACGACGTATAGCTGATGCTGCGAGCCGACAGCGATTCCGAGATCGGGAGCGTGATGCCGGAGGGTCCCTGGTAATTGGATGACCGGATGTTCCCGGAGTCAAAGGCCTCCTGGACTTGGCGGTTGGTTGAGGTTCCGGTAAAGCGAATCGCTCGGGTGTGGGGCACCGCGTCCAGCAGGGCGCCAATATGGACCACCGACTTGACGCCGCAGCGACGCGCCACGTCCGCGACCAACGACGAAAATGTGCGCCACCGCAGATGTGGTTCCGTTCCCAAGTACAGTATTGCCGGCGGAGTATCCAGATTTCCCTGCCAGAGATAGAACTCATTGGCGGGCCACTGAAGATGGCGCATGCCGTCCTTGCTGCGGGTAGAACGCGGCCGTTCCTGGGCGAAGTTGAAAAATTCTTCTGGGTCAATCTCAGCGAACTTTTCGGCCCGGCATGTGGTCAACAGGTAGTTGACGGTGGCAGTAGCGGCATCGCCAGCATCCGGCCAGCCCCTGAACGCCACCACCATACGCTCTACGGGTTTCTCCGGGAATTCACTCACTATGAGGTAGTCGTCAAAGTCAGGCATTATATTGTCTCTTTTTTGAAAATATGGTTACGAAACTGTACATAACGATGCGTATTCTATCACCGGGTTGCTCCCCCGGCAATGCGATCACACGGCTGCGCGGGCGGTGATCACGCCCAACCAGGCAGCCGCCAGACCTATTAGGACGTTGGCGGTCAGCGATACTCCTGCCCTGACGTACTCGCCGCCGGAGAGGAGCCTTACACCGTCGTAGGCCAGGGTAGAGAACGTGGTGAAACCGCCCAACAAACCAACAGTCGCCATCGCTCGCAGTTCAATCGGCAGGCCGGATCGATGGATGAATACGGTCGCCAGGAATCCCAGCGCGAACGAACCGACTACGTTCACCGCGAAAATCCCCACCACTGTGTCGGGACCGAAATAGTGGGCCGCAAGACGGTTGGCGGCATAGCGGAGCACGGAGCCCGTCGCGCCGCCGATGGCTATCAATAGCCAGATCACAGACTACACTCGCACCGGCAGTTCGCTCATCAGTCCTGCGGCTCTGAGCGCAGTCCCCTTTCCCGCAGCAGCCCGTCCATCCACTTACGGTCGACATCCGACAACGGCCCTTCCGGGTCGGCGTTGTAGTCCACGTAGTTGACGTAGTAGTCCTGCTCGTACATATCGTGCAGCAACGGGCCCAACGGAACCACCGCGTCATCTTCGCCTTCAAGCAACGGCACCAGTACGTCGGGGATCGGAGTTTGCAAGCGGAACGGGTATAGGTCCACTTCGGGACGCGCCTGCCACCTGCTGATCAGGTGGCGATAGGGCGCATCGCCGTCATAGCCCTCCACCGGCATGGGGCGTCCGCGGCGGAGCAGGTCAAGCTCGACCAGGTGCGTGGGAGAGAATATCAAT
This sequence comes from Dehalococcoidia bacterium, assembly GCA_965207025.1. GTDB lineage: Bacteria > Chloroflexota > Dehalococcoidia > Lucifugimonadales > UBA3495 > Bin87. Next base: position 2,581,301 of record OZ242258.1, read on the forward strand.
CGCTCCCGCTTGTACAAATACTGGCTGCGTCCATGCTCGCCCGGCCTCTTGTTGCTGGGCGACAGCAGTTCCACAATCGTTACCGGATCTTCCTGGCTCCGTTCCCCGATGGTGATATACATCTCCCTGGTCGTTTCGTCGTCCAGGGGGAGTCTCGCAGATACTCTGCCTTCGGTTTGATAGGCGACGGCGGCCGGCTCGCGGACACCACCACCTCTGATGGACAGGTCAGGCTCAGCGTAACGCGCCGGCGCGTCGCGCGCGGGGTCGTTGCCGATGCCGACGCGCTCATCCATGATGACCGTGTACCGGAACGGCAGCGTGCGCCGCAAAAAACGGTGCATTTCACCGATTAGCTTGTTGTGTACCTCCGGCCAGAGTCCTCTGGCTTCCAGATACGGATTCATCCCCGGAAACGGGTTGGCAAATGGGTTTTCCATCGACATGATTCTTCTCTGCGTTTGCCGGGCGGCAACTAGTCGAACCGCCCCAGCCGGAACAGCCCAATGTCGTGTTCAGTTGATCCATGCTCCGCCAAATCGGCCATGATCTCACCCACCACGCTGCTGAACTTGAACCCGTGTCCCGAAAAACCCGCCGCCACTGACACTTGCGGATGTTCGGCCAGCGTGTCGATGATGAAATGCTCGTCGGGCGTGTTGGTGAACATGCACGTTTTCAGCGCCAGCGTCGGCCCTGCTGCCTCGGGGAAGTACCGTTCGGTGAACTGCCGTAGCGCCGCCTCGTCCCGCGCGTTCGGCTCCCGGTTCATGGTGTCAGGATCCACCTGCTCGCGGAAATGATTGAACATCCCGAGCTTGAAACCCGGTATGCCGTAAGATGGAAAGCCGTAGAAACGCCCTTCCTCGACCTCCATTCCAAACACGGGGAATGTCTCCGGTTTGAACAGTTCAGGCCGGTACGGAGCGAACCACCCCAGCACCTGACGCTCCGGCACGGCGTTGGCGGCAACCTCCGGCGCGACCTTGCCGGCCCATGCGCCCGCCGTCACCACCAGCCGCCGCGCCGTGTAGGTATCCTTGTCCGTGGTGACGACCACACCGCCGCCGGCGGTCGGTTCCCATTCCAGCGCCGCCTCACGGCCATGTACCTCTGCACCCAGATCAAGCGCGGCTGCAACGTGCGCCACGATGCACCGCTCGGACAGGACGAAGCCGCCCTGCTGCTCATAGAGCATCTCGGCGTCTTCGGGCAACTGGTATCCCGGCCATTCCCGGTTCACCTCCGGGCCGCTCAACATTCGGTAAGGCAGATGATGCTCGGTAACCGTCGCCAGCGAGCCTTCCAGCAGTTGGCTCGCGCCCACGCCGCCCCGGACGCATCCAGTGGTCACCAACAATTTCTCGCCGGCGGTGTTCTCCAGCTGATGCCAAAGCTCATAGGCGCGATACAGCAGCGGGACATACGAGGGATCCTCGTGGTATGCCAGCCGTATCATCCGGCTGATGCCGTGGGACGACCCCATCTCGTTGGGAATGTCGTACTGCTCCAACCCCAGCACGCGCCACCCGCGCCGCGCCAGGTGATAAACGGCGGAACTGCCCATCCCGCCAACCCCTATAACTATGGCATCAAACTCTCTCATGGAATCGTCCCTTGATTTAATTGGATGGCCATCCGCCAGAGGCGGAAGAACTTTCAGGATCGGGTAGTATGGCGGCGATTTTTGGAGATCCCGCTCATTTCCACTCATTTCCGTTCATTTGAGTAGGGCGTTGGGGTGAGGCGTGGGGGTAAATGGGGATGGCGAGGGCGGTTTTGGGGGCGATATAGGCGGTTTTGGCTGGCCGGCGAGAGGTTTTGTGGGAGCGGGGTTTGGATAGTTAGTGATTGTCAGAATCAGGATTTTTGGGATTAGAGGATTTTCAGGACTGGGGGCAGCCATTTGAGTTGCGCGGAGGGATGGATTTGAGGCGCTGGGTCACCATGGTAAAGATGGGTGAAGGGTGGAGGCAAGGGGCAAGTGTCATTGGCAGTGGGGAAAGGGCAGGGAGAGAGGATTTCCTGAAGAATCAAAAAAACCCTGTCTCCCTTTCGGTCTGACCGATGTATGCAGGTGGACAACTTGTAAAATTTACTCCCTCGGCAACGCCGCCCCCGGCGTCGTCATCCGCAGTGAGTACACCGACGTCCGCGCCGTGAACAGCATGGTACGGAAATCGGGACCGCCGAAGGCGCAGTTCGCCGGGATCTCCGGCACACGGATGATGCCCAGGTGTTCACCGGCGGCATCGAACACCCACACACCGCCGGAGCTGGTGCAATAGACACGGCCCTCGGCGTCCACCTTCATGCCATCGGGCACGCCGTCCTCAGCGGAGGCCATGCTGCCGAACATGCGGCTGTTGCTCAGAGACCCGTCGGCTGCCACGTCGTATGCCTGGATGAACTGGTTTGGCTTGACCTCGCCGTCCCAATACTGATCAGGCCGTTCACCCAGCTTGCGAGTGTTGGACACGTACAGCACCGATTCATCGGGCGAGAAGGCGATGCCATTGGGGAAGTCAATGTCGTGGGCCAGCAATTCCACCATCCCATCGGTAGTTATCCGGTGGATGGTGCCGGGCCACTCAATTTCCTGCTCTTCCTCGGGAACGCGGCCGCTGGGGTTGGTGATGTAGATGCTGCCGTCGCTGCGGCACACGATGTCGTTGGGCCGGTGAAAACGCTTGCCGTCCCAACGGTCAGCCACCACGTTGATGGTGCCGTCGGGTTCCATCCGCGTGATGCGGCGGTTGTCCCCTTCGCACATCAGCAGCCGCCCTTGCAGGTCCAGGGTCATCCCGTTGGTACCGCCGCTGGGCTCGCGGACGATGTCGGGAGTGCCGCCGGCCGGCGACATCCGGTGAATCACCGGCGGCTCGCGGCGCAGGTCAACAAACAGCCAGTAGCCATCGGGATGCCACAGAGGCCCCTCTGTGAACACGAAATCGGTGGCAAGCTGCTGCGCTTCCTGATTGGGTTCTACGATACCGGGCAGATATTCAGTCATGGTATGCCTCCAAATGAGGGGGGTTGTGAGCAAATTAGAGGTGGGAAAGGTACTGCTCCGCGAAGTCCATGCCCACCAGGTCGCTGAACGCTGTCATCAACTGGTGCGTCACCGGCCCCGGCACCTTGCCGTCCGCTACCGGCGAACCGTTCACTCCCGACACCGGGCAGATGCACAGGCTGGTGGAGGTCAAGAACGCTTCGTCAGCGGTGTAGGCGTCGTACAGGTCCAGGTCGCATTCGACGGTTGGGATTCCCAATCCCGCGGCCAGTTCGAGCGTCTGGTTGCGGGTCACGCCTTCAAGCACGTACTGCGACTTGGGGGTCATGGCGACGCCGTCTTTGACCAGGAACACGTTGCTGCCGCGCCCCTCGGTGAGGTTCCCGAATTCGTCCAGCAGGATGGCCCAGGCGTCCGGGTCCTCGCCGTGCGCTTCCAGCTCGCCCATGATGAGGTTCAGGTAGTTGTGGGTCTTGGCCCGCGGACTCAAAAAGCGGGGCGGGATGCGAGGCACCGACGGGGTGTTGATGCGGGCGCCGTCCCGATACAACGGCGCGCGGGCCGCGAAGGGTATGGCGTGACTTTCGATGATGATGGTCGGTTCCAGCCCGCCGGCCCGGTCGGGCGCCTCTACGCCACGACTGATGCGCTGCATCACCCACATGTCCTGGCCGGCCGGCAGCAGGGGGTAGTTGTGCGCCACCACCGCTTCGGTGGCCTCGGTCATTTCCGCCTTGCTCATCCCAATGTCGATGCGCAGGTAGCGCAGCGAGTTGTAAAGCCGGTCAATATGCCGGTCCAGCCGGAACGTCTTGCCGCCGAAGGTGCGCGTGGCGTCAAAAACCGCATCGCCGTACAGGAACCCACGGTCGTAGATGGATAACGCCACCTGGCTGGCCGGCGTCATCACGCCGTTGAAATAAACGATTTTTTCCTCGGCCATCCTAAAATAACTCCTTCTGGATTCCCGCCCCGTATCAAGTACGGGGTGACGTTCTTTCGCGGGAATGACGGGGTTGGTCATTATTTGCGTTGGATCTGGAACCCGGCTTCTTCTTCCATGGGCAGTACGATAGCCGCACCGTCCAGATCGCCCAAGCCCTGATCCACGGCCTCGTAGAATAACCGATAAGCAAGGTCGCCGCCGGGTATAGGCGTCTCCAAATCTCGCGCCATTTCCTGTATCAAACTCAGGTCCTTCAGAAATACCCGCAGCTGCGTGCGGATGCCAGCGAAGTCCCGGTCCAGCATGGCCGGCGCGTTACGCCCCAAGATGAAGCTCTGGCCCCAGCCCGAGTTGACCAGCTCGAACACCAGCGCGGGGTCGGCACCCGATTTGGCCGCCAGCAGCATCGCCTCCGCCGCCGCCACCTTATGTACGCCTACCAACAGCTGGTTGACCAGCTTGGCCGCCGTCCCTGAGCCGGTCGGCCCTACGTGGCGCACCACTGCGCCCATCACGTCGAACGCAGGCTGGGCCCGCGCGTAGGCTTCGGTCGGTCCACCCACCATGATGGTCAGCGTACCGTCGGTGGCGCGCTCGGTGCCGCCGCTGATGGGGGCGTCCAGGAACATCGCTCCCTGTGATTCCGCCGCCACCGCGCACGCCTTCGACGTGGACGCGCCGACGGTGCTGTGGTCAACGATGATCTGACCCGGCCGGGAGTTGGGCAGCGCGCCGTCGTCGCCCAGCAGCACCGCCTCGCACGTCGCCACGTCGGGCAGGCAGGCCAAGACGATGTCGCAGTGTTCCATCACCTCGGCGGTTGAGGAGGCAGCGGTCGCGCCGGCATCCGCGATCTGGCCCACCTTCTCCTGGCTGCGGTTATGCACCGTCAGGTCATACCCTGCCCGCAGCAGGTTGTACGACATGGGGAGGCCCATGCGGCCCAGGCCGATAAAACCGATCTTTTCACTCAAGTTATCAACTCCTCAAGCGGGTGCATTGGCGACAATAAGGAGGCGGGCGACGAAACGGCGCGCTCTGGGTCGGTATTGGGCAATCCTTCTGTCACTCATTTGCCCGTGGTAGAAATGGTTGTGAAACCGTTCCATCACGTCAAATTCGGTGAGCCATGACTGTCATAGGGCCATCCGTTTCGCAAGGCGACGGCTATCAGAGCGTGAGCTACCGCGCCCCACAGCATTTCCGCCCCTTTCAGCGGTTTGCCGGCAGCAAACTCCATATCCGCATCGTCCAAGAATTCCGGCGCCAGTTCAATGTGTTCCTGCCGCGGTAACGTTGGAGTAGTCATCAGGTCACTCTGTAAGACGCTGCACTTCGTTAATAAACTCGCGCACTACCCGGAGCATGCGGTGGCTGTCGCCGTCCTCCCAAACGAAATAGCCATAGTGAACCTTTCCGGGGTAGCCTTCTACAGCAGCGTACGAGCTCAGCAGAATCTCGCCAACCTGCTCATCCATCTTGGCTATCTTTTCCACCATCGGGTAGAGGTCATCTCCGTCATAATCCCAGCCCTTTATGGCTGCGACGGTTTTGAGGGTATGGTTCATTGCCGCCCACAGGTGCTCCGTAGCCGCCAGCGCGTCCGCATTCTCAAACTCCCGGTCGGCGGCATCCAGATAATCCTGGGCGGTTTTCAGGTCCTTGTGCGTCTGCATCGTGCATCCCTTTGGCAATTTGGTAGTGACCAGCGTAGCGCAGCCTTTCTAACGCGACAACTTACTTACCAAATCAGCCCTTCCGCCAGCGCTGCCGCCTCCACCAGTTCCCAGCCGTCCTGTATGCCGGGGAGAAGTTGGCCGCACGCCTCCGCTTTCAGCACGGCCCGTCCGGTCTCGTCGGTATCGTCCACGGACACCAACGCGGCAGTAACCTGCGCCGCCTCATCAGGGTCAATTTCGGGCCGGGCTGTGAAGCAGCAGTGGCTGTAGCCCGGGCTGCTCCAGAACACCTTGAGGTCTGCGGAGTCGATGCCGTGGCGGTCGGTCAGCGTGTCCAGCGTCCGGGCACTCACTGCGCCGGCATCGTATGTGCGATCCAGCACTTGCAACGCTACGTCGATCTGGTCGTTGTTGTGCTGTCGGTTGCGCTGGTCGTAGAAGTCCGCCGCTTCCAGGGAACGCGATGGGATGATTCCCATCTGTTTCAAAAAATATACCGGCAGCAATCCGGCTTCCACCGAGTCTCGCGCCGCGAAAGCGAACCGTTTACCGGGCAAGTCCTCCACCGTATCGATGCCCGAATCCGTCCGCGTGATGAACTTGGTGGTGAACCCTACGTCAACGTCCCGGAGGGCCAGCACCGGGGCGTCGTCATCCATCGCCCGACGCATTTTGACGTGGGACAGCGGCCCGTTCCACGCCAGGTTGATCTCCCCGCGCACGAACGCGTCCACCATCTGGTCGTAGCCGGAATAGAGCACCCAGTCGAACTCGACCCCGTTTCTGCGGAACACCGTTTCCAGGGCTTTGCACAAATCCAGATGAGCGGGCGACCCTGTTGCTCCCATCCTGATCATGTCGCTACCTCCCGCACGGCCACGCGCCAAACCGGGTGGCCCATCGCACCTATCAACCTTCTGCGCCGCCAGTCTAACAGCCTCCCCAATCACTGCCAACCGACGGGGCAACCAGCGGAGCGAGAGGCATGGCACGGCTTTTGGGCCGTGATAGTAGATTTCAAAAAATTACTCAAATCAGCAACCGGGTTATGTCTCGCGACGCATGGCTGCTCTGGTATAAAAAGTCATTACCAGGAGCGGCGGCAGCTCGCCCGTTGCGTTGACAACGCGCCGGCGCTCCACTCATACCAAAATTCGCATGACCGAGCAGCCCAAGGCTGACGGCACAGGAAGGAAAGGGACAATGCCAGACCAATTTTCCAACGAACTGGCTCAACGGCTGCGCAAAGCCGAAGAAGCCGCGGCATACGTCGAAAGGCTGGAATCGCTGGCTTCGGAAGCACCCTCACTGCGGGAACAAGTGAGCCTGCTGCAACGACTGGAAGAGCGGGAGCGCCACCGGGAGGACGCTTCGGAACGTGCCCGCGTCGCTCTGGAGGCGGCAAGCCAGGCGCAGGAGAATCTTCCCGCGATAATCGCCAACGCGGCCAACATGGTGAACCAACTGTCCGAGACTCTGCGCGAGGTGGACACGTTCCGCCGGGAAGCGACCGCTGCACTGAGCGTGGTCGACCGAATGGACTATGAGGACGAACTGGACCAAATATCGGAAGCGCAGGAAGGGAGCGAAGGCGACGGATTCGCAAGGGATCCACAGTCCAGCCGAATGATCATCGCGGCCCGGCACGGGAGCGCCCGGGTACGACAGATGATCGAGGCGATGTCTCCCGGATTTGACGTGTTCACCGGTTGCGACCTGGACACCGTTCCAATGCGGCGAGAACTGACGACGCTGATCATGGCACAGTTGGCTGCGGAGATCGAAGCCGGCCGACCACAACAGCGCCGGCCGGCTCCGCCACCGCCGCCGCCAAGCATGACGGAAACTCCAGCTCCCGTAGCCCAGGAATCTGACGGCGCCGGCGACTGACGGAACGCGCCGGCAATCACCCGGCCGGCATCACCCACCGGCCCGGATTAAACCCGACGGGGCGGGTTTCAGACCCGTCCCGATTTCTCCTTGATTGTGCGAGCGACTCTGCGGCACGGCAGTTTTGACGGGCAGCGGTATGGTATGCTGCGTGGGGCCCGTAGCAACGCTCCGACGCGCTGCAACGTGGCCTACTTTGAGAAGATGCCTTTCGAGCACATGGGGCGGGCCTGGAACCCGCCCTTACAGTCGCTGCACACATCGCCGTTGTCGTGATCCAAAACTTCGCCCTTCTGCTGTGGCTATTGCCCCGACGGTTGCGTTCGGCGTGGGGGCTGCTGGCCGTTACCGCGTTTGGCGTGCTCGCTGCGGTAACGATCATGGCCCTGGGCGCAATGTACTCGCAAGCCCTGGCTGAAGCGGGCTTGCGTCACTCGCTGGCAGTTACGTCGCCGACGATCATCAATACCCAGGTGGTCGTGCGCAACCGTCCGATGGGGCCGGAGGACTATGCGGCCCTGCGCACCGAAATTGAGGACATCGTCGCATCGGACGTGGGGTATCTGCTGAGGGACGTGAACCGCTACGCGAAGATGTTGCCCACGCTGCCGCTGACCCAGGTGGGAGCGCCGTACGGCGTGGCTGACGTTCCGTTGGGGCGTCCGTTTTTCGTCACCGGATTTGCCGAGAATTCCCGGCTGGCTGAGGGGCGCTGGCCGTCGGATGCAGTTGTCGAGGATCCCGGCGGATGTCCGGAGACCGGCGGTTGCACGAAGATTGAGGGGGTGATGGGAGTGGACACGGCCCGGCTGCTAGGTTGGGACGTGGGCAAGGAGACCTGGCTGGTGGTTCCGCCCTGCGACAACGTGAGCTACGAGGGAGGAGGAGATCAGGGGACATGGACGGCGACCTGTCGGGGCAGCGCGGATTCGACGCCGGCGCAGTACATCTCGGTTACCATTGTGGGCATGGTCGAACCCATCGACCCGCGGGCCGAGTACTGGATGGGATCAGCCGACTATTTCCGCTTCGGCGACTGGGAAGGCCGGCCGATTGCCCCCATCTACGTAAGCGAGGCGGCGTACTTCGACGGCATCGGACGGCCGTACCCCACCCTGGTGGGCGACTACGGATGGTTCCTGTACGTCGTTCCGGACGTGATCACGTCGGATACCGTTCAGAAAACCCGAGACGACCTGACCGCGCTGGAAACCAACATCAACAGCCAGTTTCCGCGTTCGTACGTCCTGACCGGCCTCGAAAACGGTCGGGGAACCGGTTTGCTGGCCATCTACCAGCGAGAGCTGACGCTGGCCAGGGCCCCGCTTTTCCTGTTTATCTCGCTAGTGGTGGTCGTCATTCTGTACTTTCTTGCGCTGGCAGTCAGCCTGCTGGCGGGGGCACGGTCTTCCGAATCCTCAATGATGCGGAGCCGAGGCGCGAGCGTGGGACAGATCAGCGGGATGCTGGCGGTGGGTGAAGGGGTAATCGTAGTGGCGGCGACGATAGTCGGGCCGCTGCTGGCATGGGGAATCGGCAGCTTGTTCCTGGTGGGATCCATCAATCCCGCCGACCGGGCGGGCGTGGGCGAAACCCCGTTGGACGTGACCCTGTCCTGGCAGATGTACGCCATGGGCGCGCTGGGCGGCTTGCTGAGCCTGATGGTGCTCACGGCAGCGGGAGGCAGCCTGGCCCGGTTGGGCATACTGGACTTCCTGAGAGCCCGCGCCCGGCCGCCGTCGGCCCCGTGGCTGCAACGATATTATATCGACGTTCTGGCGGTGATTGCCCTGGCGGTGCTGATCTGGCAGATTCGCCAACGGGGCGGGTTTGTGGAAGGAACACTGACCGGGACCGGGCCATCGTTGGACCCGTCGCTGCTGGTGGCTCCGTCGGCGGCGCTGCTCACGCTGGCCTTCCTGATGCTGCGCGCGCTGCCCTGGGTGATGGTGGGTTTAGCGTGGTCTGCCCAGCGAGGGGCGCCGGCTTGGGCCGCATTGTCCTTGCGGCGCATGGCCCGGCACCCTTTGCCCTACGCATCGCTGACGGTGGTGGTGACCCTGGCAGCGGCCCTGGGGGTGTTCGCAGGGTCGTTCCAGACCACCCTGGCGCGCAGCGAAGCCGACCAGGCCAGCCACCGGGTTGGAGGAGACATAGTTCTGGGCGGCGCCCAGTTCCTGGGCCGGTCGGAAACGGAGCGAGTGGAACGTTTGCTGGCGATTGATGGAGTGGAGACGGTATCGCCCGTCATTCGCGAGTCGGTGGGATTTGTGGACGGCGGCTCCCAACGGGGAACGGTCATGGGGATTGATCCCATCACGTTTCCCGGGACTTCCTGGTGGCGCGACGATTTCGTGGAGAACGAACCCGTCCCGTTGGATACGTTGTTGGCTCCCCTGCGGCGCACGCTGACGCCGGAGGCGGCGGGAGTCGCGTTGCCTCCGGGCACGGAACGGGTGGGCATATGGGTGCGACGTGATGACGGGCAACACGTGGGCGCAGCCGTACCGCTCCCTACCTACCGGCTGTGGATGCGAATCGGCAACGAACGCGGATTATATCGCAACCTGGAATTGGGAGAATTGGCGCCCCAATTCGGGAAGGGCGAATCGTGGAAATACGTGTCTGCGCCATTAGCGTCGGAGCATCAAACCCAGTCGGAAGAGGAACGGTGGCGTGTAGTGTCGGTGCATCTTTCCGGCGATACCTTCTCACGCACACCTCCGGGCGGCCTGTCCTTCGACGACGTCACGGCTCATGGGCGCACCCTCCCCGATGGCGCGCTGGTGGTGGAGGGGTTCGAGGAAGTGGGACCCTGGACGGCATTGCCCCAGGGAGGGAACGCTCCCGACCGCACCGAGAGAACACCGGATGCAGCCCGCACCGGCGATATGGGTTTGTGGATCCGGTGGGAAGAACCGCTGGGCCGTTCGCCCCGGGGAATAGTAATCCCGCCGGGTCAGTTGCCCCTGCCCGCAGTGTCGGGGCCCGGGTTCGAGGCGGGACAACAGGTGCGGATCACCGTTGATGGCTACGTGGTTCCGACGCGGATCACGGGCGTGGTGAATCACTTCCCCACACTTGATCACGGGCGTCCCTTCGTGGTGGTTTCGGTCCATGAGTTACGGGCCTGGCTGGACCAGGCGCCGGGGGCGAAACCCATTACGCCGGATGAATGGTGGTTCAACATTTCCGACGATCCCAACCTGGACCGGGAGGAGGTGGCAGCTTCCATACTGGATGTTGGCTATCGGCTTTCCTTCCTGCGAGACCGGGCGGCGGCGGTTGATCTGGCCACCAGGAACCCGCTGGCCGGCGGAGCATGGGACGCGCTGGCCGCCATTGGGCTGGCGACCCTGGCTTTGGCGGTAGGGTTGGCGCTGTGCGCCCACGCGGCGGTAGCAGTGCGCGAGCAGCGGGTGGACCTGTCGGTGGGCGCCGCTTTGGGCGTGCCGCGCTGGCAACGATTGGCCGGGCTGGCGCTGGAACGCGCCATCGTCGGCGCGTTGGGGATCATCATCGGAGGGCTGGCGGGCTGGGCTCTGGCCCGGTGGACACTGGGGGAGTTGGCGAGCAATGCCTCGGGAGGGCCGGTAACGCCTCCCATCATCTTCATCGCGCAGGGCCCGTGGCTGGCGGCAACTTTCGTATGCCTGGCGATAGCAGCGGCGGCGGCCATGACCCTGGGCGCGATGGTCGCCAGCCGGCTGCATCCGCCTGAAGTACTGCGGGAGACGGAGTGATGACCGCTATCCTCAACCTTGGCTACGTTCTGGCGCGGAGGCGGCTGATGTCGTCGTTCCGCATCGAGTTGACGGTGCTGCTCGGGGTTACGCTGGCGGTGGTGCTGCTATCCAGCGCGGTGGTGTTCAACGACCTGCTGGCCGAAACCGCGCTGCGGCGAACCCTGTCCGAGGCGGATTCGAGCGACGTGAACATGTGGGTGCGCGTGTTCAACGACCTGGACGATCCGCGGGTCTCGACGGCGGCCAGCGACCGGTATCGCAACTCCCAGCGATTCGTGGCGCAGCGAGTCCTGCCGCCGCTGGGCGAAGCCATCGGCGCAGCGTCTTTCCAGGTGGAGACGGCGACGTTTTACTTTTCCGGGAGGCCCAACCTGGACCTCCCCAACGACGTTCGGCCGCGGGGACGGATGCAATACCTTGCGGGATTGCAGGAAGGAAAGGCCCGATTAGTGCAAGGGCGGTGGCCGGGAGTCGCCGGCGACGGTGGGTACGACGACAGCACGGGCGAGACGGACAACGTAGTCATTGAGGTGGCGGTTGACTCCACTGGCTTTGAGTTTCTGGACCTTCCGCTGGGCGAAGGGTTCGGCATCGTGCCGGCCACCGGGGGCGACGGGCAGCCCACCACTCAAGTAGTGGTGGTTGGGATCATTGAACCCGTGGACCGGGATGAGGAATACTGGTACCGGCGCGACAAGCTGTTGTCGTACCACGACGACGACTGGACGCTGGTACCGCTCTTTGTATCCGAAGATGCCCTGCGCCAGCAGGTCGGCCGGCGCTACCCGGGCATCTACACCAGTTCGGCGTGGTTCCTACAGGTTGACCGCACCGGCCTGCCGGCGAAACAAGTGGACGAGTTCCAGGGTGCGCTGAGGCAGGTGAGAAGGGACGTGGCAAACTTCCTGCCCAACGGGAGCACGTCCACCGGATTGGCAAGAATTCTGGAAGACCATGAAGAGCGATTATTGCTGGCCCGGATTCCCCTGTTCCTGATGGTGTTCCTGGTTACGGGGATACTCGCGTATTACCTGACCATCACCGCCGGCATGGTGATTCGGGCGCGGGCGGCGGAAATCGCTATGCTCAAGAGCCGGGGCGCGACCACATTCCAGATTGGCGTGTTGACCCTGGTGGAAGGGCTGCTGCTGGCCGCGCCGGCCGTAATCGTAGGGGTGCTATTGTCGCCCTTGCTGGCCAAGGGACTGGGTGGGCTGGTGTTTGACACCGCCGCGATTGGTCCGGAGGCGGGATCTGCGCCGGTGTCGTTATCCTGGCAGGCGTTTGGAATGGGCGCAGCCGGCGCAGCGCTGGCGGTACTGGTGCTGTCGCTGGCGACGCTGGCGGCGGCCGGCAAGGGTATCGTCGAGTTTCGGCAGGCCGGCGCGAGGCCGGCCCAAACGCCCTTCATTCACAGATACTACCTTGACCTGCTGGCGCTGGTCGTCATTGCCTTTCTCTGGTGGCAGATCTCCAATCGCGGCACGGTGCTGACCCGAAGCCTGGGGGGACGCGAATTGGAGATCGATTTCGCCCTGTTGCTGGGCCCGGTACTTGGGCTGATTGCACTGGGCCTGCTGGTGATGCGGTTCTTCCCTCTGGCCATGGGATTGCTGGCGAGAGCGGTGGGGCCGGTTGGTCCCGGCTGGCTGGTGCAGGGCTTGCGACATATCGCCCGAGACCCAATCGCGCCCGGCAGCCTCGTCGCCCTGCTAATGCTAGCGACCGCTCTGGGTGTGGTGGGCAGCGCGTTTTCGGCCACGCTGACCCGCAGCCTGGCCGATCGGGTGCGGTACGAAACCGGAGCGGACATACGCATTCTGCACGATGCCGGGCGGATACCGCGCGCCTACTCCGGCGCATCCCGTGTCGTTCCCGACTCCGCCGAGGTCATGCGGACTGAGGGCAGCCTGTTAACCGAAGGGTTCGGATCGCAGCGCGTTTCGGTGCTGGCGGTCGAGTCTGCACGGTTGTCGGAAGTTGCGTGGTGGCGAGAGGACTTCGGGGAGGGCAACACGCTGCCCGATTTGATGGCGGCGGTCGCGCCGAATCCCGACGCGCCCGATGGGCTACCGCTGCCGGAAGGAACCAGAAGTCTCTCCCTGTGGGCGCGCACCGGTGATTTTCAGAACCGGCTGGTGAGCGTATCGGCGCGCCTGCGCGACGGCGCCGGACGACACTATGACGTACCGCTCGGGGACGTCAGCGGACGGGATTGGATACAACTGCAAGGAGACCTGGCGTTGCGGTTGGGCAGGACGGGGCGTCCCACCGACGATGAGCGACGACCGCGCCTTGACCAGCCGCCCCACACCCTGATCAACATGCAGATCGTAGGACGCACCGGCGGCGATCGTCCCGGGGTATTGTTCCTGAATGAGTTGAGCGCGCAAACTCCTCAGGGGGACGTGGTAATCGCTCCATTAGACACGGCGGACGAGTGGAGCGTGATCGAGGACTACGTTCGCCCTGGCCTCTACTCCCTGGAGACCAGCCGCAACGTATCTCGTACCGGAACGACCGGATCTACCGTATTCAGTTGGGCGCCCGGCGGCATCGGCGCTCCCGGACTTAGACCCGGCTCCACATCGCCCCCGCTGCCGGCGGTAGTGAGTCCGGGAATACTTGAAGCGGCCGGCGCCGAAGTCGGGGACCGCATCAGTCTGGGCATGTCAACATTCGCGCTGCCGCTGGTGGTAACGGGGGTGACCGATTTCTTCCCGACGGTGGACCCACGCGAGCAACCGTTCGTCATCGCCGATCTGGAGGAATTCGTCGCATACTCCAATCAGCATGGCCGGCGCATTTTCGGAGGAGCCAGTGAACTGTGGGTTGACCAGGACAGTCCGCCGGGGGATCTAACCGGCGCGGTTGCGGAGGCGGAGGCAGTGGGGAAATTGATCCAGAACACGGGTATAACCAGCAGCCGGAAGATCGTAGCCGAGGAAGAGATCGAGTTGCGCGGGCAACAACCATTAGCCAACGCAGGCTGGGGCGGCCTGCTGGTAATCATGTTCCTGGCGCTGGCGCTGGCCAGCGCGTCGGGCATCGCCCTCTTCTGCTGGCTGGACACCCGTGAGCGTCAGACTGAATTTGCTCTGCTGCGCACCCTGGGCAGCAGCCGGCGGCAGCTCAACGCGGTGGTGTGGTTCAACCTGGTAATTGTGGTTATCGCCGGCGTAGCGGTGGGCACCTGGGCCGGAGCGCAGATCGGGGCGGCCTTGCTGCCCGTGCTGGAAGTCGCCGAAGGTGGAGTTCGCGCCACGCCGCCGCTGACCTTTGAAACGGACTGGCGAATGCTGGCATTGGCATACGTGGTGCTGGCGGTGGTCAGCATAGTTACCGTGTTCTGGCTGGCGTATGTGACGGGACGACTGGAAGTGCAGCGGGTGCTGCGGGCCGGCGAGGGAGGCTGAGGCCTACACCAACCCGAGGCTGCGGCACATTTCCAGCATGGCTTTGGCGGTTTCCTCGTGGGCAACGTCCACCATGTCGCCGGCATAGGTTACGGCGGCGGTGCCCTGGCGGCGGCTCTCGTCCATAGCATCCAGCAGGCCCTGCCAGAAGGCGATTTCCTCGGGGGTAGGTGTGAAAATCTCGTTGACGATGGGGACGTGGGACGGGTGAATCAGGTGCATTCCGGTGTAGCCCAACGCTTTCAGGTTGTTGGCCCAGTAGCGCAGCCCGTCAAGGTCGCGGATGTCGAACCAGCCGCCGCTGATGGGCCATTGGATGCCGGCGGCCCGGCTGTCGATGAGCACCTTGCTGCGCAGGTACAACGTCTCCGCGCCCTCCAGCGTCCAGCGATAACCCACGCTGCGGGCGGTGTCGCCGCCCTTGCCACCACTGCCGCCCATGTGGGCCACGCGGTCTGACGCCATGGCGATTTCGTAGGCGGTGCGGATGCCGGCCGCCGTTTCCAGGCCGGGGTCGATGCAGACCGTGTTCAGTTCCATGCCCGCCTTGCGCTCGAAGTAGCGCAGCAGCACGTCCGCCTCCACCACGTCGGCCGGCGATTCCACCTTGGGCAGCAGGATGCCGTACAGTCCGGGCCGTGTAACCGCTTCGAGGTCGAAGCCGGTCAGCCCCGTTTCCAGGCGGTTGACACGCACGAACAGGGTCTGCCCCCGCTCCGACAGTTCGTCGATCATCCTGGCGACCAGCGGGCGCGCGGAGTCCTTATCGTACTCCGGCACCGAGTCCTCAAGGTCCAGGATCAGGGCGTCCGGCCCATACTGGGGAGCCTTGCGCATCCAGTCCTCCTTGTTGCCGGGAACGAACATGACGGAGCGCAGAGGTTTGGTGGTGATGCGTGGCATTGGCGGGTTCCTCCTGAACCGGTTTTGAATCTACATGGATGAACAGGATAAACAGGATGATTTGCACGGGGTATGAACTCTGAACAATTTTTCGTCAAATTGAAGGTGGATTAGACCACGCCGTCGGATTGCAATATCGCCAAGTTTTCTGCGTTAACGCCGCATAAGTGACCCAGCACCTCGGCGTTGTGCTGGCCGAGGGCGGGCGCGCCGGGGACATCGGGCAGGGGCTGGCCGTTGAACAGCACGGGGAAGCCGGCCACCACTTCGTCAACCTCGCCGCCGCCGTCTTCGTTCCCAAACGCCGCGTTGCGCATGGGACGCAGCGCGCCCCGGTCCCGGAAGTGAGGGTCGGCCAGAATCTCCGGAACGGTGCGGACGGGGGCACAGGGTACATCGCCGGCTGACAGGCATTCCAACGCCTCGGCGCGGGTCATCTTGCCGATGCGCTGCTGCACTTCGGCGCGGGCGGGTTCCGCGTTTTCGGAACGCACCTGGTAGCGGGCGAACCGCTGATCCTCGATCAGTTCCGGCGTGCCGATGGCGTTGCAGAGGCGACGCCACTGGTCATCGCTGGCCGCGGTGATAATGATAGCGCCGTCGCTGGCATGGTACTGTCCGGTGGGTCCGCTGCGGCTGTTGTTGCCGGTGCGCAGGGGGATGCCAGCGGCCATGTCTTCCTCCAGATTTTCCATGAGCATGAGCGACGTGAGAGTATCCATCATGGACACGTCCAGGTACGTCCCTCTGCCGGTGCGCTCCTTTTCGCGGAGGGCGGCCAGGATGCTGGTGGCAGCGAACATGGGAGTCACCAGATCGCCGATGTAGAAGCCGACGCGGGTGGGCGGGCCGTCCGGTTCGCCGTTGATGTCCATGAGGCCGCTCATGCCCTGGATCTGCGGGTCGTGGGCTGGCTGGTGCGCGTAAGGCCCGGTCTGGCCGTAGCCGGAGATACTGGCGTAGATGACGCCGGGGTTGACCGTCGCCACGTCGTCGTAGCCCAGGCCCAGGCGCGTCATGGAGCCGGGGGCCAGGTTCTCCAGCACGATGTCGGACTGCCGCGCCATTTCCAGGAACAGTTCCCGACCTTTTTCGGTACGCAGATTCAGCGTAACGCTCTTTACGCCCTGGCTGCGCTTGAGGAATCGGGTGGCGATATGTTGCTCCGAACGCTGCTCGGAGTGGATGCCGTCGGGGCCGGCGAAGGGCCCGTTGCCGCGCACGGGGTCGCCCCGGCCGGGTATCTCCACCTTGATGACCTCGGCGCCGAGTCGGGCCAGGGTCATGCTCAGGAACGGCCCAGCCAGGAACACGGTAACGGCCAGAACCCGCAAATCGGAAAGCGGTTGCATATGAATCTCCTGATCCATCGCGCCCTCGGCACGATGTGCGACACTTTGATTACGACAGTAAAACCGGATTATACACAGAGAGTCGCCGCCGTCGGTTGCCTCGTTTTCAAGCGCCTCCGCGCCCCACACCCAGGTACTGGAACCCAAACTCCCGCATCTTTGCGGCATCCAGTGCGTTTCTGCCGTCAAATACGAAGCGCGGGGGGTTCATGCAGCGACCGACATCCCGCCAGTCGGCGCTGACGAATTGCTCCCATTCGGTCATCAGAACCAGCGCCTGCGCCTGGTTGGCGGCTTCGAGGAGGTCATTGGCGCAACGCACGCGTTCCGCAAGGTACGGGCGTGCGGTGGTCATCGCTTGAGGGTCATACACTGCCACCTCGGCTCCGTCGTCGGCGAGGGTGTTGATCAGGTCCAGGGCCGGGGCTTCCCTAACGTCGTCGGTGTTGGGCTTGAACGCCAGCCCGAGCACGGCGACGCGGAGCCCTCCGATGGCGCCGTTGAATCTTTCGCGCAAAGCGTACAGAGGCAGCAAACGCTGCCGGTTGTTCACGGTGATTACCGAGCGCAGCAACTCCACGCTCACGCCGCTAGTGAGGGCGAGATAGTCCAGGGCGCGCACATCCTTCGGGAAGCAGGAACCACCGTAGCCTACGCCGGCATAGATGCGACCGCCAGTGCGGGGGTCCATGGCCAAACCGTCGCTCACGGCGTCGATGGACGCGCCCAAGCGCTCGCACAGGGAAGCGATTTCGTTGATGAACGAGATGCGCGTGGCCAGGAATGCGTTGCTGGCGTATTTCACCATCTCGGCGCTGGCGATGTCGGTCACGATGCAGGGGGCGTCGATGCCGGAGTGCATATCCTTGACAACACTCTCCGAGCGGGTATCTCCGGGAGCAACTCCGATTACGATACGGTCCGGATGCTGCCAGTCGTGTACGGCCTGGCCTTCGCGTAAAAATTCGGGGTTGGAGACGTAACGTAGCTCCAACCCTCCCAATTCTTCGCGGGATACCCGGTCGCCGGTTCCCGGCGGCACGGTGCTTTTCATCACCACTGTAGTGTCGCCGTTTTGCCTATCCCTCACCCATTCCAGCGCAGCGCGAACCTGGTTAAGGTCAGCACCACCCCCATTGGCGGGCGGGGTGCCGGTTGCCACCAGAGCGACATCGCCCAATGGCTCGGCGAAATCACCACCGCGGTAGAAGCGCAGTCGTTCTTCGCCGAGACAAACCTGGAGCAGTTCCTCCAGACCGGGTTCAAAAAACGGAACCCTTCCAGTTTGGAGGGTTCTGATGCGTTCCGCGTCGATGTCCACACCGGCGACGTTGTGGCCCGACTTGGCAAGACAGGCGGCAGCCACCGTACCCACGTATCCCAATCCGATAACCGTAATTTTCACGCCAAGCGCAACCTCCAATCGACTGAGCAACCAGCCGGCGCCAGTCGAAGGATACCTTAATTAGTATAGACTATTGGAGTATTGGAGGACGGTATGTGTCGAAGTATCAAAACCCTGCGGCGAACGGACTCCCCCGTTTCCGACGAGGAGGTGCGGGCGGCGGCGTTGCAGTTCGTCCGCAAGATAAGTGGCTACCGCCAGCCCTCACGGGCCAACACGCCGGCGTTTGATCAAGCGGTGGATGGCGTCTCCCAAGCCGCCCGCGTCCTGCTGGACTCGTTGCAGACGCCCGCGCCCCGGTGATCCGATGCTGAACCTAACGCCGGCAGAGGCGAGCCGCATTTGCATGGACGAGTGCCGTGCCATGTGCTGCCGCGGCCCGTTGATCCTGCGGTTGGAACGCGACGAAATCGCCGGTTTTTATCGGGCGGCTGAGCGGCTGGGAGTGGTGGCCGCCGTATCACCGGCTGCGGACGGCGGCGGCAATTTGCTGTTCCTGGACCATCCCGGCGAATGCTGCCCGATGCTGGACCAGGTTACCTTTGCCTGCCGCATCTACGCAGAGCGGCCCAAGGTGTGCCGGGAGTTTCCGCGCAAGCCGGAGCCGGGGTGCGCCATTTCGGGCTGGGTGGATGATTAGAGGGGCAAATTGTGATTAGCCAGAGGGATCCCCTCACCCCAACCCTCTCCCACCAGGGGAGAGGGGGCATTTGATTAGATGGGTCAGCCCGCGGTGAAGCGTGCGGCTTCTTCCGAGCCGCCGGTGGCGTCGCCTTCGCTGTAGGAGTGGGCGCCGGCGCCGGCCAGCGCGCCGCCCTGCACGATGAGGTATTCCTCGCGGATGGGGCGGCCATCGAACCAGCACTCCAGGATCTCGCGGACGCCGGCGGCGTAGCGCGCCTGGGCCGACAGCGACGTGCCGGACGTGTGGGGCGTCATGGCGTGGTTGGGCATGGAGCGCCACGGGTGATCGTTGGGCGCCGGCTGAGGGAACCAGACGTCGCCGGCGTAACCGGCCAGCTGGCCGCTCTCCAGGGCGCGCACGATTGCGTCCTGGTTGCAGATTTTGCCGCGGGCGGTGTTGACGATGTACGAGCCGCGCTTCATCCTGCCGATCAACTCGTCGTTGAACATGTCTTCGGTTTCGGGGTGCAAAGGGCAGTGGATGCTGACCACGTCGCAGACGCTGACCAGGGATTCGACGGTCGGGTGGAAGGTCGCGGCCAACTCGGCTTCAACGTCGGCGGGCAGGCGGTGCCGGTCGGTGTAATGAAGGTTCACATCAAAGGGCTTCATCCGTTTCAGGACCGCCAAGCCGATGCGTCCGGCGGCGACCACGCCCACGTCCATGCCCTCTATGTCGTAGGAACGGGAGGCGGCATCGGCGATGTTCCAGCCGCCGCGCATCACCCATCCGTACTGCGGGATGTAGTCGCGGACCAGCGCGAGCATCTGCATGACAGCGTGCTCGGCGACGCTGATGCTATTGCACCAGGTCACTTCGGCAACGGTGATGCCCCGGTTGATGGCGGCCTGGAGGTCAACGTGGTCGGAACCGATGCCGGCGGTGATGGCCATCTTCAGGTTGGGAGCTTTTTCAATGCGCTCTGCGGTGAGGTAGGCCGGCCAGAAGGGTTGCGAGATCACCACGTCGGCGTCAACCAGCTCCCGCTCAAACACCGAATCGGGGCCGTCCTTGTCGGAGGTCACGATGAATTCGTGGCCGCGGGACTTGAGAAACGGAGCGAGTCCGAGTCCGCCGGACACGGAACCCAGCAGGTGGCCGGGGGTGAAATCGACTGACGACGGAGAAGGCAAGGTTTGACCGTCGGGATATTGGCTCAGCGATGGAATTCCCTGGCGCGCGTAGTCCGGCGGAAAACCCGCCACCGGGTCGTCGTAGAGAACGCAAACAATCTTCTGCCCGGAACCGGAACTCATCGCTAACCTCCCTGATGGGCACCATACACCCGTATTTTGAAAGTTGGCTTACTGTAACGCCGGGGAAAGGTGAGCGCAATGATTTTCCAAAAGACGCTATGGCATCCCCGAATAGCGCGCGATTCCGGGACTTCACCCCAACCCATGCTCCGTGAGCACGGGCTTGATGGCTTGCACCACAGCCGGCAGGTATTCGTTCCAGTCGCCCACGATGCCGAAGTCGGCGGCGCGGAAGATGGCGGCGCGGTGGTTGCGGTTGATGGCGAGGATGACGCCGGCTTTCTGGATGCCGACGGTGTGGTTGAACGCGCCGCGTATGCCCACGGCGAGGTACACCTGCGGCGCGATGGTGCGGCCGCTGATGCCCACCTGTATGTGATGGGGCAGCCAGCCGGAATGGACTACGTTGCGGGTGGTGCAGATGGACCCGCCGATGCTGGCCGCCAACTGCTGCGCCGTCGGTACGCCCTCTTCGGTTACACCCATGCCGACGCCGACGACGACCTCGGCCGAGGTCAATTCCAGCGCGCCGTGCTCCTCCGAGAAATGTTCGCTGACTAGCGTGGCGTCTGCACCATCGGGCGTCGCCGGCGGTATGGAGTCCATGCGCGCCAATCTGGCCCCGCCTTCCGGCGCGGCCGGCGTGAGCACGCCGGGGCGCAGCGTCACCAGATTGGGCAGGGTCTTGGACAGGATGGGCGCGACGACGTTGCCGCCCAGGGCCGGCTTGAGCTGCACCAACTGGCCGGCGTCGTTGATTTCCAGGTCGATAGCGTCGCCGGTGAGTCCCAGGCGCAGGCGGGCGGCGATGCGGGCGGCAAGGTCGCGCCCGTCGGCGGTGGCGGCGAACAGCACGGCGTAGGGGGGATCGGCGGCGATGGCGTCGGAAAGGCTGTCGGCGACGCCGCGCCCGCAGATCGGGCCCAGTCCGGTGGTATCCAGGGTGAGCATGCGGTCGGCGCCGCCCCTGACGAGTTCGCGCAGCGTTCCCGCCAGAGTTCCGGGTTCGCCGATTGAATCGCTGATGACTACGGCGACGACTTCGCTCTGCGTCACTGGCGTGAGGGCGCGAGCCTTGCCCAGCATCTCCAAGGTGACCTGCCGTACACCGTCACCGGCCAATTCAGCGACCACCCAGATGGGCCGGTCGCCGGCGTCGTGGTGGGGAAGTTGAGCATCGTCGGAGTCTTCGCCGGCTTCGGCGGCCAGGGCCGCCAAGCGTTCGCGCAGATGCTCGGCGATCTGGCGGGCCGCCTCCTCGGGCGTTTCGTCGCGGATGACGACGCCCAGGCGGTCGGGTTCCACCAGGCGGATGTCCTCGACCCAGGTTGGTGAGCCTTCAAGGCCGAACAGCGAAAGGTCATCGGTGAGGTCGGCGCAGGTCAGTTGCTCAACCGTTTTGCCTTCCGCCTCGGTCATTTCCTCGCGGCCAGGATAGCGTTCCTGCCCGGCGCCCTCGGTTACGCAGACGACGGCGGGCAGCGGGCACTCCAGCACCTGGTAGCCTTCGTCGGTAGCGCGTTCCACCGAGATACGGTTGCCGGCGCGGTCGATTTCCAGCTTGCGGACGTTGCTGATATGGGGCAGGCCCATGAGCTCGGCGACTTCCGGCCCGACCTGTCCGGTTTCAGCGTCGCTGCTGTTGCGTCCGCACACGATGAGGTCGGGAGCTTCGCGTTGCAGCGCCAGCGATAGAGCCTGCGCGGTGGCGAGGGTATCGCTGCCGGCCAGCGCCCGGTCCGAGAGCAACACGGCGCGGTCGGCGCCCAGAGCGTAGCATTGGGTCAGGCCTTCGGCGGCGTTGGGCGGGCCCATGGACAGGGCGACCACGCTGTCGGCGTCGCCGTCCTTGAGGTCAACGGCCATATTGATGCCCAGCAGGTCGAAGGGGTTAATTTCCGAAGGCACGCCCTCGCGCTGGATGACCTTGTTCTCGTAGTCGAACTGTATGCGGGAAACGACGGGCACGTATTTCACGCAGACTGCTATTTTCATTTAGACTATGCTCCTTAAACTTTCTGATGCCCTGCCCGGATAACGCTGACCGATTCGCGGCTATCTGGATTCCTGCTTTCGCAGGAATGACGCCTTTTCAACATCGCCGCGAATTTGCGCTTCCGACCGTTGGACGCCATCGCTCACGAACACGGGGTATCGTTCCGGCGTTCTGAGTTTCCGGTATTGGTCGGGCAACTTCGCCAGACTGTTGGCGACGCGCTGGCGGGCGGTGTCGAGGGGGCTGGACGGAAGGATACGCCGGCCGTCGGCCATTGCGAGGGTGAGCAGTGGTTCGCCGGAGTTATGTCGCTCGTCCTCCAGCGCGATCACGTCGCCGGCCATCTTGCCGTCGGCGTCGTACCGGCGGAAGATCTGCTTGCCGCCGGGGAGGGACGCCTTGCCGACGCTGAGTTTCATCACGGGCCGGCCGTCGTAGCACACCATCTTGTAAACCATGTCGCAATACGGGGCGTCGGCGGACACACCGACGCGGGTGCCGACACCGAACATGTCGATGGGCGCGCCGCCCTGGATCAATCGCTCCAGCTCGTACTCGTCCAGGCCGCCGCTGGCGACGATGCGCACGTAGCTCAGGCCGGCGTCGTCCAGGATGCCGCGCACCCTCCGGCTGAGATCATCGAAGTCGCCTGAGTCCAGGCGCACGCCGGTCAGGCGATACCCGTCCGCCTCCATTTCCTTTGCCACGTCAACGGCGACGTGGGCCGCGTTGATGGTGTCGTAGGTGTCCAATAGCAGGATACTGCGGTCGGGGAACCGTCGAGCGTAAGCGCGAAAGGCTTCGGCCTCGTCGTCGAAGCTGGTGATGTACGAGTGGGCCATGGTGCCGGTGGGCGGGATGCCGTAGCGCCGGGCGGCCAGAACGTTGCTGGTTGCGCCGAAGCCCGCCATGTAGGAGGCGCGCGCCATCCGCAAGGACGCCTCGGATCCGTGGGTGCGGCGGGCGGCGAAGTCTGCCAGCGGGCGCCCGTCCGACGCGTCCACGCAGCGGGCCGATTTGGTCGCCAGCAGGGTCTGGTACTGCACCTGGTTGATGACGATGGTTTCGGCGAGTTGGGCCGCGATGACGGGCGCGGTCACTTCCAAGACCGGCTCATCGGTGAAGAAAAGGGACCCCTCAGGCATAGATCGCACGCTGCCGGTAAACCGGAAGTCGCGCAGGTACGCCAGAAATTCCTCAGTGAAGACGCCGGTGTCGCGCAGATAGTCCACGCTGGCGTCGTTGAAGGACAACGCTGCCAGGCAGTCGAGACCGTCATCCACGCCGGCGGCAACCAGATAGCCCCGGTCGGGCGGGTATTCGCGCACGTACAGGCTGAAGGTGGCTTCGCCGTCCATCCCTTCGGCGAAGTAGGATTGCGCCATGGTCAGCTCGTAGAAGTCGGTCAGCAGGCCGATATCGCCGGCCGGTAAGGGAAGGTAGGGCTGTTCGATCCGGTTGGCCATGGCAGTCTGCTACCGCCGGCAGGAAACGCTGCGTGAGTGGTTCGCCGGCTGGAAGTGTCCGCATTATCGGGCGGGCCGGCAACGGTGTCAAACGTCGGTTACACTGTCTGCATCACTGTTGAGGATATGCCAATATGAAC
The DNA here is from genome assembly GCA_965207025.1 of Dehalococcoidia bacterium. Lineage (GTDB taxonomy): Bacteria > Chloroflexota > Dehalococcoidia > Lucifugimonadales > UBA3495 > Bin87. The sequence continues at coordinate 2,605,194 of OZ242258.1, forward strand.
AGTCCCACCATCCGCCACGACGGGCGGGCGCGCGATCAGCTGCGCCCGGTGCGCATCACGCCCGGCTGCCAACCCTATGCCGAAGGCTCGGCCATGATCGAAATGGGAAACACCGCGGTGCTGTGCGCCGCGTCGGTGGAGGAAGATGTGCCACGATGGATGCGCGGGCGCGGCACGGGCTGGGTCACCGCCGAGTATGACATGCTGCCCCGGGCCACGTCATCACGCCGTCGGCGCGACCGGGACTCAGGGCGCACCGCCAGCCGATCCCAGGAAATCCAGCGGCTCATCGGACGCTCCCTGCGCGCCGCCGCGGATCTGCCGGCGCTGGGCGAGCGGGCCATCTACCTGGACTGCGACGTGCTACAGGCCGACGGAGGGACACGCACCGCCGCCATCACCGGGGCGTACGTGGCTTTGCATCTGGCGATGCAGGGGTTGGTGGACAGTGGGCGGCTGGAGCAAGTCCCCCTGCATTGCGCCGTCGCCGCCATCAGCGTGGGGCTGCACGACGGCGAGTTGTTGCTGGACCTGGACTACGCCGAGGACTCCACCGCCGACGCCGATTTCAACATCGTGATGACCGACGCCGGGGATTTGGTGGAGATACAGGGTACGGCAGAAGGTATGGCTTTCCCACGCCACCGGGTCGGCGAGGCGCTGGCGCTGGCCGCGAGAGGGATGGAGACGTTATTTGGGGCGCAGCGGGGGGCGGTGGGGTGATGCCTCGATGGCTGAGCGGAGTGTATCGTTGATGCGCTTTTGCCAATCGGGTCCGCTTTCGAGGAAATGGGCCAGCACGTCGGTATCAAAACTCACGTTGACTTCCCACTTCTCCAGCCCCTCCTGCTTGCGCCGGCGGCGTAGGCTCTGAGCGACCAGGTGGGGATGGACTTCAATCGCCGGCCTCGCCCTCGCAAACCACGCATCATCCAGCTCAAACGTGTCAGGGTCGCGGGCAATGCCCACGTTGATGGCGGTATCTTCACCATACTTTTCTGCAATCTCGCTGAAGGTCAACTCGCTGACCGCGAGCTCGTCAATTTGCGTTTGAGTCAATTCCGTAGGTTCGAGCATATCTTCTTTCCTCCCGGGCATTAGCCTTGCGCAAACTGATGATCCGGATATTATCGCCTCGTTCAGCATACACGACGACGTGAAGACGCGAACCAATATAGCCGATGGCTAACCACCTCATTTCTCCGTAACGGGGGCTGGGACTTTTTGAGGCAGTGTTCCATTGGAAAAGTTCAACCTCTCCAAAGTCCAGTTCATGCTTCGACAAATTTTCCCGACGCTTATCCTCGTCCCACTCGTAAGGCATATTTGTTTATCTCTTGGGTCTTGACGTTACCAGTGGTAGCACAAAAACCATTCTAAACCACCTCTGCTCCTTCTGCATCCAGCATGGTCAAGCCGTGGCACAGCTCGCGCAGGGGTTCCTCGACCTGCGCGCGGTCGCCGACTACCAGGATGGTTAGGCGGTTGGTCCACCGCAGATTCATCCGGATGGTTCCCCTGTATCGCCAATCGCCAGGGAATCGATTACGGGCAACAGAACCGGCGCAATGAATCGTGTTAGCCGGTCAACAGTACTGGGGAGGTTCTCTGTGAGCGATTCATCCGTCTGTCCGTCCTCCACGTTGACATTGCCGCCGCTTAGTTCTCCGCGAATTATCGCCAGCGCCAAGAACACGGTTGCAGTAGAGAAAGCTTTACGGGCTGCTGCTAGAGGCTGGTTCTTTCTGCGGCTGTGGTGGTGGATATACTCATTGTCCACGTTGACGAAGAAATCCCAAGATTTTCCTGCGGAGGCATTAGACGAATCAACTGCGATACGGACGGCCGTTTTGCTGTCGAATGGTCCCATCGCGTGGGATTCCCATTCATTCTCGTACACCTCATAGATATTCGGAGACGCGACGGCTTCGGCTCCGCCGCGTTCTCTGTTGCCGCCACCTCCACCGCCTCCGGTTATCGGTTCAATGATGTTTACTTTGACCGAATTTTCCAGGCGATCAACGCGAGACTCATCGGCGATAGCGACAGCGAAGTCGAAACTGTCGCCCGGCTTGATGAGCGAAGGCGGCAAAGTACCCGTATCCCAACGAAAACGAGCGACGCCGTTTGTGGGGCCGGTGCGGTCCCAATAGTTAGTCCACTCGCTATTCATAAACAGCTCTTCAAAATCACGGCGGGCTATGCTGCTGCAATCAACTGTCACCAGCAGGTCATTCGCCAAATAACTTTTGCGCACACTTTGGCGACTGAAAAAGCGCGTCGGGTAGGATGCGTGCAATTGCCCGTTATACAAGAACAAGACCCCATGCCGGGCGGTACGATGGCTGCGGTAAGCATCCGGCTTAAAGGCAAAAACGCGAACTTTCACCTGATGTGAGCCGACGCCTAGATCAGCGCTCTGCGGGAAACCCTCTGAGTATGCCCCGCGCGCCGCGGAAATTTTCGTTAGCGCTGTAGCCACGGCATTCGTACAATTTGACCGGCAGCGCTGGCTCTGCCAAAGCGATTTCTATGCGGCGGATTAGTCCACCACCATCGCCCGGCATTATGATGCTGGAACTGGTTCCCTGCCAGCGATATTCATACAGCTTGACCAGTGAGCCATACTTGGCGGGCCTACTGTAAGGCCCCTGCCGGTCAGGGAAGATTGGATAGCTTTCCGCGGCGAACGACAATACTTCCCCGTATTTGGAACTATCAGAACGTACCGGGGCAAGGTACTGAAACACCGAACTACGGGAATCGTTGGAAGGCTCAATGCGCCTGACAATGGTGAAACCCCATTCCTGCGCCCTGGTAGATGAATTCCCGTTCAAAATGGCCGGGTTGCGACGCGAGATAATCAATTGGAAATTGTAATTCTCACTGCAATAAGGGAGCGCGCCGGTAGCGCCCATATTGAATTTACCCTGTACAAACCGGGTGCGTATCTTGTTGTTGCGGTGCAGAGACAGGAAAGTATTGGGAAAGTCGTTGGGCGTTTGTCCTTCGCCATTGTCGGTGATAGTCAGGGACGGACGAGCGTTACGGGCGCTGCGCCGCCCTTCCGGGCGCGCGCCAGTGGCTGTCACTGTTATGAAATCACCTTCTGAGTTGAGCTTGGCGTCAGTCCAATTGGACAAACGACCGCTGCGATCAGGGTCAAAGGAACTGCCGTCGCCAAAATAACGATGTACAGCCTCACGAATTGAATCTGGAGCTTGCGGCGACTCTGGATCTTCACCACGTTGCAGACATTCGTTGGTCAAGCGGGCGTCGATAGCATTGACAACCTTTTCCACCAGCGCAGCCACGGCCTCGCTCTGCTGGTTACCGATAGTACCGTAGTTATTCTCGAGATCACCATACGGTCGCCACGCCGGAGGATTATCCCAATAGCCAGCTTCCTTGAGCGTCTGGACGATTACTTTTTCACTTTCAGCAAGCAATAACTTGTCGCACAGTGATTTAGGATCCATGCGAGACTCCGGAAGACTATTCTCAGAAGTGCCCGGATTTTAAACAACCGCTCCTTCCGCATCCAGCACGGTTAGGGCGTAGCCAAGACTGCGCAGGGGTTCTTCCACCTGTTCGCGGTCGCCTACTACCAGGATGGTTAGGCGGTTGGTTGCCAGGTACTCGGCGCCGACGCGGTGGGTGTCGGCGAGGGTGACGCCGGCGAGCCGTTCCTCGAAGGTGCGGAAGTGGTCGTCGGGGAGATTGAATTGAGCCAGCGTTACCAGCTGTCCCAGCAGTTGCGCCGGCCGCTCGAATCCGGCGGGGTAGCCCAGGCGCAGCCCGTTTTGCGCGTTGTTCAGCTCGTCAGTGGTTAGAGGTCGTTTGCCGCCGATGTCGGCGAACTCCTTAAGAGTCTCGACCACCGCCTCCCGGGTAACGGCGGTCTGCACGCTGCCGCCGGCCGACAACAGGGACGGGGCGTTGTACCATGAAATCCCTGAGTTATAGCCGTAGGAGTATCCCTTATCCTGGCGCAGATTCTGGTTGAGGCGAGCTGAGAACTGACCGCCGAATGCGTAATTCAGCACCGACAGCGCCATGTGGTCGGCATGGCTGCGTTCGACCAGCGGCATACCGGCTCGGATCACCGACTGAGCCGCGCCCGGTTTGTGAATCAGGTAGATAAATGGCCCGTCGCCATTGTCCGACACGCCGCCGGCGCCGATGCCTGCTGCCGGCGCCACCGGCGCTTGCCAATCACCGAAATGTGATTCAGCGGCGGCGACTGCATCATCCAGCGAAATGTCGCCAGCGACCAGCAAGCAGAGTCGGTCGGGACGCAAGGCCTGGCCGTGTCGGTCAACCATGTCCGCCCGCTGCACGGCCGACACCGTCGCCTCGTTACCCAGGTTGGAATGCGCGTAGGGCGATCCGGAGCCGAATACCAGCGCCCCGAAGTTAGAGTCGGCCAGGAAACCCGCGTCGTCCTTGGCCCGGCGCAGGTCGGTCAATCGCTCGCGGCGCACTCGCTCCAGCTCGTGCTCAGGGAAGTTGGCGTTGCGTGCCACATCAGCGGCCAGGCCCAGCGCGTGCTGCCAGTGTCGTCCTAAAGTCTCCGCAGTCAACAAGGTGAGTTCCTTGCGCGCCTCCGTGCCCAGCCGCGACCCGATGTGCTCGAAGGCAGCGGAGATTTCCAGGCTGCTGCGGTTGGTCGTGCCTTCGTCCATCATGGCTACCGTGAACGAGGAGAGGCCCGGCAGACCGGCGGGGTCTCCGGTGGCTCCGGCCCGCGCCAGCAACGCGAAGGACACCAGCGGCAAACCCGGTTTGTGGGCGACGACCACCTCCATGCCGTTGCCCAAGCATCCGCGCTGCGGCATCGGCGGGACGAACGACGGCGTGGGGCCGCCGACCGGCTGTATGGCGCGGTCAACTATAACGGATGCCGTGGACAGCGGTCGTTCGGGATACACTCGCATCCGCACCTGGCCGCTGCTGAAGATCTGCCGGTGGGCCCGCAGCACGTCATCGCGGGTAACCTTGCGGTAGTCATCCATTACACGGTTCAGTCGATCCGGGTCGCCGGTGAACGTGTTGAAGTAGTTCAGCGCGTCGGCGCGGCCGCCGAATCCGCCGACGCGAGACAGAGTACGGTAGTGCTGCATCTCGATGCGGTTGATGGCCCGCTCGAATTCTTCGTCCGTGGGCGGTTCTGTGGCAATGCTCGCGAGCACCTCCTCGGCTGCCTCCTCCACCTCTTCCAAGGTATGACCCTCGGCGGGGGTCAGCTCCATGCGGAACTGCCCGGCAATCTCGGCGGCGTAGTAACTCACGGACGCCGACTGTGCGATCTGCTTTTCGTACACCAGCGAGCGGTACATGCGGCTGCTGTGTCCATCGGACAGGATGGCCCGCAGGATGTCGCTGGCGTCATCGTTTCCCGACAGGTTGGCCGGCGCAAGCCATACCGAGTACAGGCGAGGCAGCGTCACCCGGTCGGTCATCTCCAGGTCAACGCGGCCGGCCAGGGGCGAGTCGGCGCGGGCGATGCGGCGCACGGCCGGGCCGGGGTCCAAGTTTCCGAAATACCGTTGCGCCAGATCCAGCGCCTCGTCCGTATCAATATCGCCGGCGATGGCCAGGCTGGCGTTGGATGGGGAGTAATAGCGGCGGAAAAAGTCCTTCACGTCGTCAAGACTGGCCGCGTCCAGGTCTTCCTGGGATCCTATAGTCATCCAGTGGTAGGGGTGCGGCAGTGGGAAGAGGGATTGCTGGATGTGCCACTGGGCCATGCCGTAAGGCCGGTTTTCGTAGCTCTGGCGCCGCTCATTTTTCACCACGTCGCGCTCGGTATCGAACCCTTCCTGGTCCAGGGCATCGAGCAGGAATCCCATGCGGTCAGCTTCAAGCCACAGGGCCAACTCCAGGTAGTTGGACGGCACATCCTCCCAGTAGTTGGTGCGGTCGCCGGTGGTGGAGCCGTTGAGGGTCGCGCCGATCTTCTGCAACGGTTCGAAGTGACTCGCCTTGTGGTGCCTGGTGCCGCGGAACATGATGTGCTCGAAGAGGTGGGCGAAACCGGTGCGCCCGATCTCCTCGTCCTTGGATCCCACGTGGTACCACACGTTGACCGCGGCAACGGGAATGGAGCGGTCCTGGTGCAAAATCACGTCCAGACCGTTGGGCAGGGTATGTTTTTCAAAAGCGATGCCAGCCATAAATCAGCGTTCTCCGGTGGGGGGCGAGGCGGGAGTATGGCGGGTATTGTAGCATCGCCGGAGCGCGGGGGCCGCCGGCCGGGATGTGTTATGATTGGGGAGCGAGGATGGAACGATTATGGCCACGCGCGATGTACAAAACAGTGAGGCCAATAGCAGCGGCAAACTGGCGCAGAGCAGAGGACTCGGCTGGTTTGCGGACTTTGCTTGCGAGTTGAACAAGCTCTCGCTGACTTTAAACCGTACCTTTATTGTCATTGGCGCCCTAGTGCTAGGCGCTGCTGCAGTGTCTTATTGGGGCGTCGATACCGGGCGCCAACATGTCGCTACTGGCGCAGCTGTGGTATGGGCCATGGCAATGCTCGCCTGGGTTGCTGTTTCAGGGTATATGCTTTGGACAGTGGCCGTTGGACTAGTCAGGTGGCGGAACCGGCGACGAGCAGTTGAGGCTGACCAACTTACAGGTAGCGGATCAGGATAGACACCATCCAGATGATGATTGCGATGGCGGAGCCGACGCCAAAGATTGCGTTGATCAGCCACCGGGAGATTGCGGGAAAGGGGAAATCGTCATCCAGTGTTTCGCGCACTCCCTGCCTTAGCATCCGCAAAGTTAGCACTGAAAGTACAAACAAAGTTATCTCTATACGCAGAGATACCGGCAGAGGGCCCAATAATTCTGACAGTATTCCTTCCATAACGGTTGCTCTTGCCGGCGGATTATACCGGAACTCTGCTCCGAGTCGCCGTTGCGTCTGTCGCAGAGACTGAGGTTCCCCTGTGCTTTACGAAGTTGGAGTGGTTGCCGACGGCAACAGCCCTATGGATCTCAACCGGGTCTTTGATCTGCTCACCGATCCGCAACCACTGTTGCGGATCGTCGCGCCTGATCCCATGGGCAACGATGTGTGGTGCGACGTTACCGGATGGGAGAATGGCGCGCCCTGTCCTGCAATGGCCGCGCTGTCGGAGGATTCGGGCGAAGGCGTGATCATGCTGATCTACGGCGGCGAGGACGGCATAAGACTCAAGCCGGCCGATGATGCTTCGGGTTGGGACACAGAATCCGCGAAGCAGTGGGGGGAAGCCTGCCTCATGCTGGGCAGCGACGTGGAGATCGAGTACGCGCCGGCCGGTTGGGATTTCTCCCAGCACCCGCACTGAGCATCATCCCCGCATCTATAGCGTGCGCCGGCCCTAGTCTCGAAAGTCGCTCTCGTACAACTCCTGCAACTGTGCCAGGTGTTCGGCGGGGATCGACGGGAGATCAACGCAAGCGGCGGTTTCCTCGGCCTCGGCCACGTTTTTGACGCCGGGGACGGTGGTGTGGATGTCGGGGTTCATGAGGCAGAAGACCATCGCCGCCTGGGACAGCGTGCGGATCGGCCCGTCGAGCAGGAAGCCAAGTTTGGCCACGCTGGCGAGGTCCTTCTGCATGAGGGCATCGCCGGGGCGCGGCGGGCGGTCCAGGGTGTCGGTTAGGGCGCCGGCGGCGTGGGAACGGATGCCGATGACGCCCATGTTGTGGCTCTGCGCCAACGGGATGATCTGTCCGTTGTCGAACAGGGTTGCGCCGGGCGGCGGGAGTTCCTGGGCGGTTTGGTTGAGCAGGTTGTAGTAGGCGAGCACGGTGTCGTACTCGCCGCTTTCGAGGATGCGGCGCATGGTGGGCACGTGGTGATCCATGGCGGAGAGGCCGATGAACCGGGTTTTGCCGGCCTGCTGCACCTCGCGGTAGGCGTCGAGGACCGGGCCCAGCACGTCGTCGCCGGACAGGGAGTTGGGAACCTCGCCACGGGTTGCGGTGAAGCGGTTGTGGACGTGTAGCACGTCCACGGAGTCTCGGCGGAGGCGGCGCAGGCTGGTGTCCACGGAACGACGCACCGCGCCGGATACGTCGCCCATTTCGTCGGCTCCGAGACGCACTTTGGTCGCGACAACGACGGGTTCGGCGCGGCCATCCAACGCCTCGCCCAAGGCTTCCTCGGCCTTGCCATCGCCGTAGGCCGGGGCCACGTCGAAGAACGTGATGCCGAGATCCAATGCCCGGTGGACGGCGGCGATTGCCTCCCGTTCGGTGGTGGGGCCCCAGACCTGTCCTATGCCGCCTCCGCCGAATCCGGCCCGAGAAACGGTCAGGCCGGTGCGGCCAAGTTGCGTGTATTCCATGCTAGCTGTGCTCCCCCTCGGCCAGCTGGAAGTAGATGCCGTGGGAACTGCCGGTTTCGATGCTGGCGGTCTGGTATCCGAAGGGGCTGGTGGAGGGGCCGTCGCCGCGCATGGCGTTGCCCTTGGATTGCAGGTCGTGGAAAACCTGGTCGATGCCGTCCACGCCCCAGGCCACGTGCATCACGCCGGGACCGGTGGCGCGCAGTTGCGCCGCCATGGGAGTGTCGTCCCGCAACGGCTCGAAGAAGTCCACCAGGGTGTCGCCGATCTGGTAGAGGATCGACCTGAAGCCGCGCTCGGTGAATTCGTCGGTACGCAGGGGAGTGAGGTTGAAGTTGGTCTCGAGGTAGGCGGCCATGTCGCTTACGCTTTCCACTACGTAGGTCACGTGATGTACCTTGTTCAGCATGATGAACCTCCGCGCTGTTAGACTTGACAGCAGCGTATTGGTTTTGGTGACCTTATTCAACCCCTCACGAGATTGCCACGCTTCGCTCGCAATGACAAACTGCGTATGCACGAGTATTCAACCCTGTTGAGGCAGATATATGACCGAACACAAGATTTTTGAGCTGGGCGACGTTGATTTGCAATGCGGCCTACGACTGCGCGGGGCGCGGCTGGCGTACCAGACCTACGGGGAGCTGAACACGCGGAAGGACAACGTGATCGTGTTCCCCACGTTCTTCGGGTCGCAGCATCCGTCCAACGAGCCGATGATCGGGCCGGGGATGGCGCTGGACCCGACGCGCTACTTCATCATCATCCCCAACCTCTTCGGGAACGGGCTATCGTCGTCGCCAAGCAACACGCCGGCGCCGTATGGCAAGGCGAGGTTTCCGCGGGTCACTTACTACGACAACATCGGGTTCCAGCACCGACTGGTGACCGAGGAGTTTGGCATCGAGCGGATTGCGCTGGTGTGCGGGTTCTCGATGGGGGCGCAGCAGTCGTTCCACTGGGGCGCGCTGTATCCCGACATGGTGGAACGGATTGCGCCGTGGTGCGGGTCGGCGCGGACGGCGCGGCACAACTTTGTGTTCCTGGAGGGAGTGAAGGCCGCGCTGTGCGCTGACGACGCTTTCCAGGGCGGATGGTACGATGCTCAGCCGGAGAAGGGACTGCGGGCGATGGCGCGAGTGTACGCGGGCTGGGCGCCGTCGCAGGCGTTCTACCGGGAGCGGGTGTACCTGGACCTGGGGCACTCGTCGCTGGAGGACTACCTGATCACGTCGTGGGAGGGCCGATACCTGCAAAACGACGCCAACAACATCCTGGCCATGGTGGCGACGTGGCAGGCCGGCGACATCAGCGACAACCCGCTCTACGGCGGCGATTTCGAGCAGGCGCTGGGGTCGATCAAGACCAAAGCCTTCGTCATGCCATCGGAGACCGACCAGTACTTCCCGCCGGAGGACAATCGCATCGAAGTGTCCATGATGCCCAACGCCGAACTGCGCGTCATCCCAACCATCTGGGGGCACACGGGCGGCGGCCCGGGCCGCAACCCGGCGGATACCGCGTTTATCGACGCGCAGTTGAAGGAGTTGCTGGGAAGTTGAGGGGGAGGCATAGCGACGCCCCCTCACCCCAACCATCTCCCGCGGGGGAGAGGGAGATTAGTAGTCGTTACGAGACGGGCAGGACGGGCTCCGTGCGGTCGGCGGGGAGCTCGACCTCGAAGGCGTTGAGGAAGAAGGCGGTTTGGGCGTAGTTGCCCATGAGCGCGGTGATTTCGACCAGGTGCTGTGCGCCGAACTGTTCCAGGGCGATCTGGAAGGTGGACGCCGATATGCGGTGGTTGGCGTAGAACTCGTTGCAGAAGTTGACGATGGCCTGTTCGTCGGCGGCCATGTCGGGCAGCGGTTGGCGGTCGCGGATGGCGTCCACCAGGGCATCGGCGATACCCTCGCGGCGGGCAGCCGGCGCGTGGGCGTTCCAGATGTAGGGGCAGTCGAAGTTGCGGGCCGTGACCAGGATCGCCAGCTCCTGGATGCCCTTGGAGAAAGTGCTCTCGAAGCGTAGATAGTTGGTCAGGCTGCTGCGACGGCGCGCCATCTCGGGGCTGTTGATGGCGATGGAGTAGGGGCCGCCAGTGATGGTGCCGCCGGTGTCGCGGGTGAGTTCGTCGAAGGCTTCCTGGAATTCTGCGGGCACCATGTCTCGGGTAACGATGGGTAGTCGGGCCATGATTTTCCTCCACGGTTAGGGGTTGGGATGGGTCGGGTGGCGGGGCGCGCGGGGCGCGTGGGTGATTCTAACACCGTCGAGTGTGGCAGTTCAGGCTTGAGGTGACTGACAGACACTCAAACCGTCATCCTGACGAAAGCCGGTATCCAGAATACTTGCCGATAGACAAACGACAGCATGACAAGGATTTTCTGGATTCCCGCTTTCGCGGGAATGACGGGTAGATCTCGGGAATGACGAGCGAATCCGGCGTCGAACGTGACATATGCAGCCGCCGGGTCTAGAATCGGGCATAAGAAAGACGGATAAAGACTCAGACAGCGACGAATCCAGACGAGAGGAGGCAACCCGATGGCGCTACCGGATACGATTCGCACTGAAGATGAACAGCGATACTACGAAGTGACCGACCAGATTCAGCTCAAGCCGGGGTGGTTGCAGGGGGAGGGCCAGCCTTTGCCCGTCATGGAGCCGTACCTGTGGCGTTGGGCTGAGGTGGAGCCGCTGGTGCTGAAGAGCGGCGAGTTTGTGACACCAGACCGGGACGTGGAGCGGCGCACTCTGCGCTTGGCGACGCCGGGGCTGGATCGCGGGACGACGCATACCATCACCGCCGCGCTGCAACTGCTGCTGCCCGGTGAGTGCGCGCCGGCCCATCGCCACACGCCCACGGCCATCCGGTGGATTCTGAAGGGTGAAGGCGCGTACACCACCGTGGAAGGCGACAAGTGCTGGATGGAGCCTGGCGATCTGATCCTGACGCCGTCGTGGACGTGGCACGACCACGCCAACGAGGGCAACGGGCCGATGATCTGGCTGGACGGGCTCGACGTTCCGCTGGTGCGATACCTGCGGGCCAACTTCTACGAAGCCTATCCCGAGGACCAGCAGCCGATTGTCGGGGTGGCCGAGTCGGAGCGCAAGTTTGCATCCGGCGCGCTGCGGCCGGCATGGGAATCGCCCAGCGTGGACTACTCTCCCCTGTGGCACTACAAATGGGACAAGACATATGAGGCCTTGCAACGGCTGGCCGAGGTGGATGCCAGCCCCTTTGACGACGTGGCGATGGAGTTCAGCGACCCGGTGACCGGTGGGCCGGTGCTGCGCTCGATGACCTGCTGGGCGCAGATGATCCGCCCCGGCATCCGCACGCGGGCGCACCGCCAGACCAGCTGCGCGGTGTACCAGGTCTATCAGGGCGAGGGATACAGCGTGATCGACGGGCAGCGGTTCGACTGGAGCGAGGGCGACTTCTTCGTGGTGCCGCCGTGGGTGTGGCACGAGCACGCCAACGAGGGGTCCGACGGCGCGGTGCTGTTTTCCATCCAGGACATTCCGGTGCTGAAGGACCTGTCGCTGTATAGGGAAGAGCCCTACGAGGAGAACGCGGGGCACCAGCCGATTACCGGGATTTTCAGAGGGTAAGGGGTTTCCACCCCTCACCCCAGCCCTCTCCCATCAAGGGAGAGGGAGCAAATGGAAGTTACCATCCCTGCCAGTCCTTGATGGGAGAGGGCCAGCGTAGGGACGAATGATTATTCGCCCCTACTGGTCCGTGGATGGGCGTAGGGGCAACCCTTGTGGTTGCCCCTACGCTATAATGTGGACACCAACTACATGGAAGGGACTCGGTGGAAACGATTGCCTTATCCCAGCTTTACATGCTTTTGGCGGCCTTGGGCGTCGGCCTGACGCTGATTGCGCTGGTGGGCCGTGGGCTGTACGTATGGGGCCGCATGAGCCGCCAGGTGGACGACCTAGGCGACCGGATCGACCGGTTGGAAACGAAGGTTGACACCCTCATCGCCGAGGTGCAGCAGCTGAACCGCACAGTGGCAGCCCGTGCCAACCACCGCCACGACATCGACGGCAACGTGGTGTTCAACCTGCCGGCGGACTGAACGCCGGCACCGGTCATGTATCGACTTGTAGATTTCGCCTCACGCCTGGTCAACGCCGCCTGGTTCGAATACCTCATCATTGCCGTCATCATCCTGAACGGCATCATCCTGGGGCTGGAAACTTCCGGGACTATCGACCGGCTATACGGCGACTGGTTAAGGCTGGGCAACGAGGCGGCGCTGTGGGTGTTCATCGTCGAGGCGGCGCTGAAGCTGCTGGCGCAGTGGCCACGTTCGTGGCGGTATTTCCGGGACGGCTGGAACATCTTCGACTTCCTGGTGATCGTGTTCGCGCTGGTGCCGGCGACGGGGCAGTTCGCCATGATCGCGCGGCTGGCGCGGCTGCTGCGGGTAGTGCGGCTGATTTCGGCGATACGTGACCTGCGGCTGATCGTGGCGGCGTTGGTGCGCGCCATCCCCAGCGTGGGCCACGTGATCATGCTGATGAGCATCGTGGTGTACATCTACGCCATCATGGGGTACCACCTGTTCCACGAGCTGGACCCGGCGCGCTGGGGCAACCTGGGCCTCTCGGTGCTGACGCTGTTCAACATCATCACGTTGGACAACTGGACTAACGTGATGAACACGGCGATGCGGCATTACCCGTGGGCGTGGATGTACTTCGTCAGTTTCGTGGTGGTGGGCACGTTCGTGGTGATCAATATGTTCATCGCCATCATCATCAACAGCCTGGACGACGCCAAGCGGGAACGCCCGCCGGAGATTGAGGGGCCGGTATCGCGGGAGCAGATGATGCAGGAGATTCGGGCGGCCAGGGAGACGCTGGCAAGGCTGGAGAGGCGGTTGGAGGGGGATGATACGAGGGACGGGAAGCCGCAGTAAGGGCGTCCTTCGACAGGCTCAGGATGGGCGGACTGGACCTCGACGGGATTGCCGCGCTTCGCTTGCAATGACGGAAAAGGTACGGACGGTTAACAAGCGCATGGGCTATAATGCGGCGGAACGACACGCATTCAATCTATTGCTTCAAGCGTTGCTCGTTGAGCATTTTGCAGAGAATCCACCCTCACCCTAGCCCTCTCCCATCAAGGGAGAGGGGACGTTATTGACGTTTCATGTCCTTGCGATCACTACCTACATTGAGCCTAATATGAGCGGAATATATCTGGACTACAACGCTACTACGCCCATTGACCCGCAGGTCGCCGAGGCCATGCTGCCGTTTGTGCATGGGCTATTCGGCAACCCGTCCAGCGGGCATTCCTTCGGCATGGCGGCGCGGGAGGGCGTTGATGCGGCGCGGCGGCAGGTGGCGGGTATGCTGGGATGTGAGGTTGATGACCTGATATTCACCAGCGGCGGCACCGAGGCCAATAACCACGCCATTCGGGGCGTGGTCAGCGCGTACCGGGATAAAGGCGACCACATCGTTACGACGGCGGTGGAGCATCCGGCGGTTACGGAGGTGTGCCACTACCTGGAAAAGTACGGCATTCGCACCACCTATCTGCCGGTTGACGAGTACGGGCTGGTGGATCCGCAACAGGTTGAGGAAGCAATCACGCCCGAGACGCTGCTGGTTACCATCATGCACGCGAACAACGAGGTAGGAACGATACTGCCCATCGCGGAGATTGCCGAAATTGCGCACCGGCGTGGCGTATTGGTGCATAGCGACTGCGCTCAGTCCATCGGCAAGATTCCGGCAAAGGTAGATGAGCTGGGCGTTGACCTGCTGTCGGTGGCGGGGCACAAGCTGTACGCGCCCAAGGGCATCGGCGCGCTGTACATCCGGCCGGGGGTCGAGCTGGCAAAATTGATGCACGGCGCGAACCACGAGCAGAACCGGCGGGCTGGCACGGAGAACGTCATCGAGATGGCGGGGCTGGGCAAGGCGTGCGAGTTGATTGAGCAGAATCTTGACGAGTACGCCGACCATATGCGGGCCATGCGCGACCGATTGGAGTCGGGGTTGCTGGAATCGGGGCGCGACGCCCGGGTCAACGGACACCCGGACGAGCGGCTGCCCAACACGTGCAGCATCGCCTTTCGCGGCGTGGAGGCCGACCGGGCGCTGGCGAGCCTGCCCACGGTGGCAGCGTCGGCAGGGGCGGCGTGCCACAGCGACCAGGTGGAAGTATCCCACGTGCTGCGGGCGATGAACGTGCCGACGGAATACGCCATGGGGACGCTGCGGCTCACGGTGGGGCGATTCACCACTGCCGATGAGGTTGACCGGGCGGTGGCGGAGATAACGGGGGTGGTTGGGAGGTTGTCGCCGGCAGGAGCGGACTGCTCACGGGGCCGATGATAGCCGAATGGGCCCGGTTGCCCGACCCAACGAGATTGCCATCCGCCTGAGGCGGCTTTAGAATGTCAGGCTTTGGCCGACGGTCATTGATACATCCAGGGAAGGAGACACAGAGTATGACAACCCAAACCAATCCCGGCGCCCTTGACGGCGCAACCCTGTCCAATTTCCAGGAATCTTACGAGGCGCAGCCCGCTCACCAGTTGATGCAGAACGTGGTGACGCAGCACGACGTGAACGACGTTGCGCTGAACCGCAACATCGTGGCGCAGGCGACCAACTCGTTCTCCACGGTGCTGGACGACTGGAGCGTCACCAACCAGGCCCGTTCGGGGCGCTGCTGGATGTTCGCCGGACTCAACCTGTTCCGGTCCGAGACACGCAACCTGCTGAACGTGAAGGAGTTTGAGTTCAGCCAGAGCTACGTGATGTTCTGGGACAAGATGGAGCGGGCCAACTACATACTGGAAGCCGTCATCGAGACCGCCGACCGGCCCATCGACGACCGGGTGGTGGCGTGGCTGCTGAACCAGCCGCTGGGCGACGGCGGCCAGTGGGACATGTTCGTGAGCCTGGTGCGCAAGCACGGCGTGGTTCCCAAGACCGTGATGCCGGAGACGGAAAGCTCGGGCAACTCCATGCGGATGAACGCCGGCCTGAATTACCAGGTGCGGCAGGGCGCGCGGAACATCCGCCGCCTGTACTCCGACGAAGCGGGCCTGGACGCCATGCGCGACGCCAAGCAAGAGGCGTTGCAATCTATCTATCAGATCCTGTGCATCCACCTGGGGAGCCCGCCGGCCGAATTCGATTGGCAGTGGAAGGACAAGGACGGCGAGTTCCGCAGGGACGGCACGATGACGCCGCTGGAGTTCGCGGAGAAGTATATTGCCACGCCCATGGAGGAGTTCGTTTGCCTGGTGCACGATCCTCGGGAGTCCAGCCCGCCGGGACGCACCTACACGGTGCAGTACCTCGGCAACGTGGTGGACGGCACGCGCATCACGTACCTGAACGTGGACATCGAGCTGATGAAGGACATCGCCATGCGGATGCTGCAGGACGGCAAGCCCGTGTGGATGGGCTGCGACACCGGCAAGCAGATGCACCGGGACAAGGGACTGTGGGACGCCGAGCTGTTCGACTACGCCAGCGTCTATAGCGCCGATTTCGAGATGGACAAGGCCGAGCGGCTGGAGTACCACCAGACGGCGATGACCCATGCCATGCTGTTCACCGGCGTGGACGTGGTGGACGGCAAGCCGCGCCGCTGGCGGGTGGAGAACAGCTGGGACGACAAGGTGGGCGACAAGGGGTTCTTCCTGATGAACGACTCCTGGTTCGCCGAGTACATGTTTGAGATCGCTGCGCCGAAGAGCTACCTGCCCGAGGAGTTGCAGCGGGCGCTGGACCTGGAGCCCATCGTGCTGCCGCCGTGGGATCCGATGGGGTCGTTGGCGATAGTCTAGCGAGATGCGTGTAGGGGCGGGTTTGAAACCCGCCCCTACGGTTAGTCACTGGTTCCTAATGTCGCATCCTTCGACGGGATCAGGATGAGCGGGTTTGTGTCAGGCATCGGGGTCGAACCAGGGCTTCTCCGCTGCCTCATCCGGCCATAGGAAATCGAACCCGACGCGCAGGGCCATCTGGCGATCCAGGTCCTCGCGGTCGCCGATGTGGTAGTAGGCGTCAGCTTCGAAATCGGACTTGACGCCGGCCAGCAGGTGCTTGGCGACGGCAAAGTCCACATGGATGTCGTATTCCTCCCAAAGGGAGCGCTGGCTGGTGGGTGGGCGGTCGGAGCAACTGCCGATGAGGAATCCCTTTTCCTGGACAATGCGAACCATGTCCATGGTCAGGGGGCCGGGTGGGTCGCCCACCTCCAGCGTGCCGTCGATGTCGAAGCTGATTAAAATTGCCATACGCTTGTTTCCTCGGTTGCCTGGGGATCAATTGAATTGGAGATGGTGAGGTATGGTCCGGTTGGTTTCAGCCCTCGGTAGGGGCAGGTTTCAAACCTGCCCCTACTACTATTGCCACTTCTGCCTATAGGCCGGAGATTGCCACCCTAACCCGGGCGCTATCCGGTGAGTCAGCTGCCTAGTCCGGTGTGGCGCTCCAGACGGTGAAGTTGCCGCCCAGGGGCATGGGGCCGCCGGATACGGCGACTTCAGGCTTGACACCGGTGACGGCGCGGGCGCCGGCCCGGCCCTGGATCTGCTGGATGCAGTCGGTGTGCATCCAGAAACGGCTGCGTCCGCTGCCGATGTTGCCGCCGCTGGGCAGGATGGGGTTCGGGCCCTCGATGCTGATGTTGGTCTGGTAGAAGTCCAGCGCGTCGCCTCGCTGCATCCCACGGTAGCGCAGCCCCTCGATGTGGAACTGGTGGAACTGGGCGAAGCCGTCGTACATGTTCTCGAAGGAAAGGTCGTCGGCAGTGATGCCGGCACTCTCGTAGATCTTGCGCCCGGTGGAGTCGGTTTCGGCTTCGACTTCTTCCAGCGTGGGTGTGATGCTGCGAGGAGTGCCGCGGCTGGACGCATGGCCGAGGATATAGACCGGCTTCTGGGCCATGTCCTGGGCCTTCTCGGCGGTGGTGAAGAGGTAGGCGGCCGAGGCCATAATCGGGATGTCGTTGTCGAACAGGTTGGCCGGCTTGGCAATCCAGCGGGAGGACAGGTAGTCCTCGGGCGGGAGCTGCTCGGGGCGATGCTGGGCCCAGTAGCCTTCGGGGAAGAGCAGCCCGTTGCGGCGGGAGTTTTCCATGAAGGGGGCCATCATGTCGTGGTGCTTGCCGTACTTGGTGCAGTACTGGGCGAACTGGAGGGCCGTGCCGTAGCAGCCGGGCGCGCCCCACAGGGTGCGGCCGGGACTGAGGGCGAAGGAGCCGGGAACCTCGTTAGCCGCGCTGATGCCGCCGTGGTTGTAGCGGCCTTCCAGGTTGTGCCAGCCTTTGAGGACGAGGCAGGTGCTGGCGAGACCGTCGCCCACGGCCTGGGCCGCGATGACGATGGCGGCGGACATGCAGCCGGGGGCGTACATGGTGAACTTGACGTTGGTGAGCTCCGGCATATTCTTGAGGAGCCACTCGGAGCTGAGTTGGCCGATGCCGTCCAGCGGGTCGTCGGTGGGATTGAAGGCGTTGACCACGTCCTGAGGTACGGGGGTGTTGGCGTCCCAGTGGGCGCCGGTGGTGGTGACGGGGACGAGGACGATGCCGTCAACCTGGCTGGGATCGACGCCGGCGTCGGCGATGGCCTGTCGGCAGGCCATGATGCTCTGCGCGCCGACGGAGGTTTCGGCCCGGCCGTCCCAGCGGCGGGCGGTGGGCGAGTGGCCGATGCCGACGGCGGCGACCTTGCCGCGGTGGGGCCAGACACCCTGGCCCTCGGTGGAGCGGTACATTGATTCTGGCGCCATTTGAGTGGTCATATCTCACTCCTTAGATTTGCAGACTTTTGCGGAGGGAACCCCCTCACCCCAGCCCTCTCCCGCCAGGGAGAGGGAGCTTTCAGGCATACACTATTCGACCAGCACCCACTCGGGAACCTTCTGGCCGTTGGCGGTCTCCTCAAAGATGACGCGGACGGCGGCGCCAACGGGAACCTCATCGGGCGGAACTCCCGGCAGGTGGGAGTACATGAGGATGCCGGGGTCTTCGTCCAGCATGATGACGGCCAGGTTGAAGGGGAGGTCTTCTTTCAGGGACGCCACCGGGCAGTCGTACACCACGCAGTAGTTGTAGATGGTGCCGCGGCCGCTCATTTCCTTCCAGACGACGCTCTCACCCTCGCCGCAGATTTCACTGGCGGGACGGGGCGGGAAATACAGGCGATCACTGCCAGTGCAAGACTGCACCACCAGACGGCCTTCGTTGGCGGCGTCAAAGAAAGGTTTGTTAAAATCGTCGGGCACGACACCCTGTTTGACCATGGTTTCCCCCAATCTAATCCTAAAATACGGGCCGACAAATCCCGGCGTTGTCCGCCGGGAAAAGTGCCGGAATCGGATGATTTTCTGGCGCAAAGATTATGCGGGAATGGCCGGCGTGTCAAGTTGGCGGGGAATGGATAACAGTTCAGACTTGAGGCATCCGTTTCACGCCAAAGTCGTCATACCGGCGAAAGCCGGTATCCAGGAAATCCTTGCCCTATTCAACGTTGCTGATGCTATGAGTTTCTGGATTCCTGCTTCCGCAGGAATGACGGGCTAGAGGCAAAAATATGAACCAAGTATGAACGGTTACTATGCCGATTCAGGTAATGCCTGAGCGGGCTCGGCGTGTTGTGGTCAAACAGGATTTTCAATCTTCACCTTAGCGTCAAGGCCTTTTACCTCGTGCTCGAGTACAGTTCGGACCTGCGAATCTGTAACTCCGGGAAACCAGCCCAGGAACTCCTTGACGGTGGAGCCTTCGGCAAGATTTCCGAACAAGGCGGATACCGGAACTCTGGTGCCGGTGAAAACCCACGCTCCGCTGAGCCGGCCTGGCACGCTTTCGACAGCTGGGCAAGTACTCCAGTCAGTCATGTTGTCACCTCGCATGGCTACGACGGGTATTGTTATACCCACCGGATGCCAGTACGTGGATAGTATAAACGCCGGCACGCAACGGGCGTTAACCCTACGGTTTCAACGCGGCGTTCCGAGTCGGGTTTTTGCCGTCCGTTCAGGTTATTGATGCCGGTGCGTTCCTCCTATAGGCTGCTGATTTTGGCGTCAGGTTAGTGGTTCGGGTTGCGTGTCGGAGCACGGCCAACACTGTTTTTCGCTTGCGCAGAAAGTTGGAGTCCTAAGGTTCCGTGTACCCGCAGTTCTCCGACTCGATGAGCCATAGCTTTGCGGCACGGGGCGGTGGTGACACCCGCCGGGTTCCGGGAGCATAATCGCTGAATAAGACGATCCTAGGCCCCAGGGGAACCGATTCTGCTGTTTGGTACCGACAGGCCGTTGAGCGACCCGAACCTAATTGACACCTCGCTAGATTGAGTAGTTTGGTGAGACGCCGCTGCTAGCGATGCGGCGACCTCGCGCGGCGCTCGAGCACGTTGCGGGGAACCTGACGTATGTAGGATAGAATGCGGGCGCGTGTTGGGGAAAGGGGCGGGGTGTCACATTGTCAGAATCAAATTTTCACATCGATGCACAGGATTTACAGAGAACGGGGCGGGTTTGAAACCCGCCCCTACGTCGGAGGGAGGGGACGGGCGTTCAGTCGGCTGGGGTGGCTACTGTAGCGTCCTGGAAGTGGGGCATTACTTCGGTGGCGAATAGCTCGATGGAGCGCATTACCTTGTTGTGGGGCAGGCCGGCGAAGCCGAAGTTGCCGAAGACGTGGTTGATGCCCGCTTCCTGCACCTGCTTGAGCCGCTCGGCGACCACCTCGGGGGTGCCGCGAAGGGGAGGCAGGCCGGCGTGGCCGACGTCGTCGCGGCGTTCGCGATCCTGCTGGCGGTTGGCCCAGTGTTCGTAGCCCCGGGCGATCTTGCCGTTTTTGTCCATGGGCATCCCAATGGGCGCGCCGTTGGAGCCAGACGACCGGAGGACGCGGGAGGAGAAGTCCTCCAGGCCGACGGGGTCGCGCTCGGCTTCCTCCATGGTGGGAGCGACGTAGATGGACTTGGACATGGGCGGGTCGAGGTGCGCGTGGGGGTAGCCGTACTCGTCCATCCGGTCGCGCCAGCGCTGGATGACCTGGGGCGCCTGGCCGAGGATGTCGGTGGGCCCACCGGTGATGACCTGGATCTGGCGGCTGGCGGCGAAGTCGATGCTGGCCGGGCTGGTGCTGACGGCCTGGAACAGGGGCGGATAGGGCTTTTGCACGGGCTTGGGGAGCACCCAGAGGTCATCGACGTTGGTGTACTTGCCGTGGTAGGTGAGGCGTTCCTCGGTCCATGCCTTGATGATGACATCGACGGCTTCCTGGAACCGTTCGCGGCTGGTGTCGATGTCGATGCCCACGCCGTCGAACTCCTGCTGCTGATAACCAGCGCCGATGCCGAAGTTGATGCGTCCGTTGCTGATCACATCCAGCATGGCCACTTCCTCGGCCACCAGGACGGGATTGTGCAGGGGCAGGACGATGACCGCAGTGCCGATGCGGATGTTTTTGGTGCGTCCGGCGACGGCGCCGAGGAACGACCAGATGCCGCTGAGCAGGCCGTGGCGGGAGAAACGGTGCTCGCCCAGCCACGCCTCATCAAGGCCGGCTTCGTCGGCGAAGGCAATCTGCTCCAGAGCGTCGTTGAGGGCCTGGGGCGGCGTGAAGTCTTCATGGTAGGGAACGATGGTGAAGATTCCGAACTGCATGGGGGCCTCCTGTGGGTGATTGCGTAATGAATGGCGCAACTGTAACACATTGGGGTGATCCCCCCTCACCCCACTGACAAGGGTATGTAAAGGCTAAAACTGGCTCGGCGCTTAACTTGGGAAGGCGCCGGGCTTTCCGGCATTCTGGGTGTGTCGAAACCAGGTGCCGGAGGTCCCCCATGCGCCTTCCCAGAGAATGCTATCAGATGCAAAAAACGATTGAAACGCATTTACCTCACCTCTCCCAGCCACAATTGACCGGCTTGGCAATGTGGGTCTGCGGGGCCATCCTGGCGGGCAGCGCCTGCCAGAACGCCGTGGCCTCGGCTCTCTCCGCCAAGGGCAACTGGAACAGCTTGCGCCAGTACATTCGCCAGTGGCTCTACGATGGCAGCGACCGGGCCCGTCCCTGCCGGACTGAGTTGGACGTTACGCTCTGCTTCGCGCCCCTGCTGCGGTGGGTTTTGGCCCTGTGGCGCTCCGAACGCCTGGCCCTGGCCATCGACCCCACGCTCAAGGGCGACCAGACCACCGCCATCGTCATCAGCGGCCTCTACCGCAGTTGCGCCATTCCCGTGGCCTGGCGCATCCTCAAAGCCAATCAGAAGGGATCCTGGTCGGACCCCATCGTGGAACTGCTCAAGCAACTGGCTCCGGCGGTTACGGAGGGAATGACCGTCATCGTGCTCTGCGACCGGGGCATTGCCAGCCCCAAGCTCTGGAACCAGATACGAGAGCAGGGCTGGCATCCTGGTATGCGCTACCGGAAGAACATCACCTTCTGCGCCGACGGCGGCAAACGCCTGCCCGCCCAGCGCTTCGTTTCCCAGCCAGACACCGCCTGGATCGGCCAGGGCACCGCCTTCAGCACCCCCGAGGCCAAGCGCCGCTGCACTCTCGTGGTGGTCTGGTACCTCGAACAGGAAGAACCCTGGATCATCCTCACCGACCTGCCGCCCGACAAGGTGGGACCCAGTTGGTACGCGCTGCGCTTCTGGATCGAACTGGGCTTCAAGGCCCTCAAGAGCCTGGGCTGGAAGTGGGACAAGACCCGGCGCACCGACCCAGACCGCGTCTCCCGCCACTGGCTGGTGCTCTCGGTGGCCACCCTGCTGTCCCTGGCCTATGGCACCAGGGTCGAGGACGCCTACGACCGCAACATTGACCCAGGCAACCTGCGCACGCCGCCCAAGACGCCGGTTCCCGTACATCGCAACCCCTGGCGCCGGACGGGCCGCACCGTCAGCGTGATCCGCCACGGCATGGAACGCCTCCGGCGATTGCTCATCCAAGGCCGCCTCTGGACCCAACTCTGGCTGTTGCCAGAGCCTTGGCCCGAACCCAAGTCCAACCTGGAGATTACTCACCATGCGCCTACCTAAAAACGTCTTACATACCCTTGTCAGCCCTCACCCCAGCCCTCTCCCACAAGGGGAGAGGGGGCGTCCTTCGACAGGCTCAGGATGAGCGGGGCGTTGGTGCGGTGCGGGGATCGAGCAGATCCCGCAGTCCATCGCCCAACAGGTTGAACCCCAGCACCGCGACGAAAATGGCCATTCCGGGCAGCAGCAGGAGGCGCGGTTCGGTTTGCAAGTGGGGGCGGGCGTCGTTGAGCATTGCGCCCCATTCCGGCGTGGGCGGTTGAGCGCCCAATCCCAGGAAGTTCAGGCCGGCGATGCCCAGGATAATCCAGCCGACATCGAGGGAGGCGATCACGACGATTGGGCCGAGGATGTTGGGCGTGATGTGCCGCAGGATGATGCGGAGGTTGCCGGCTCCGGCAGCCCGCGCCGCCGTCACATACTCCATTTGCCGCGCCCCCAGGGTAACACCGCGAATGATGCGGGCATGACCCACCCACCAGACCGCGCCGGCCGCCAGGAGCACGTTGAACAGGCCGGGCCCCAAGGCTCCGGCTACGGCGATAGCCAGGATCAGCGAAGGGAACGCCAGCAGCAGGTCCACTACGCCCATCAGCGCCGTGTCCAGCCAGCCGCCATGGTATCCGGACAGTACGCCCACCGTCAGCGCGATGGTCATGCTCAGGGCCAAGGTGGCGGCGGCGGCCAGGAGGGTCATGCGCGCCCCGTGGACGATCCGACTGAAGGTGTCCCGACCCAAATGGTCGGTGCCCAGAAAGTGTTCCGGCGACGGAGAAAGCAACCTTTCCGGCAGATCGATCTGGGTAGGATCATCCAGGGGGAGCCAGGGCGACAGCAACCCCGCAAGCAGCAGGGACACCACCACCGCCAACCCCAACGCAGTTCCGGGCTCTCGTAGCAGCGCCATCCACCGTCGCCGCTGGCGTGATCCACCGGTCGGAGCGAAGGTGGCAACGCCACCCTCCACATGTTGAGCGTCAGCAGCCATCAGTCGTTACATCTCGTCGCGCCCGAAGCGCAGGCGCGGATCTGACACGCGCAGGGCTACGTCGGCGGCCAGGTTGACCAGCAGAACCACCACCGCGATGTAGGCGACAAAGCCCTGCACCACCGGGTAGTCCCGGGTTACGGCCGCTCCCACCATCAGCTGACCCAAGCCGGGCCAGGTGAAGATGGTCTCGACTATGACGGCCCCGCTGAGCAGGTAGCCCAGGTTCACGCCGGTGGCCCCGATGGCCGGCAGCAGCGCGTTGCGGAGCGCGTGTCGGAAGGCAACGGTCTGTTCCGACAGCCCCTTGGCCCGCGCCGTTCGAATGTAGTCCTGTCCCAGGGTTTCCAGCATACTGGCGCGAATCAGACGCATCAGTTGCGCCATGGGAGCCAGGGACAGCGCGACGGCCGGCAACACGACTTGGGAAGCCGAGCCGTATCCCAGGGCAGGCAGCCATGACAGTTTCACCGCAAACAGGATGATCAGGCCGTAGGCCAGGGCGTAGGATGGCGCCGCCGCGCCCACCAACGCCGCCAGCCGCGCCACGGCATCTACGGCGCCGCCCCTTCGACGGGCGGATAGTATGCCCATCGGCACCGCCACCACCAGCGCCAGGCCCAGGGCGGTCGCCGTGAGCAGAGCCGTCGGGACGGTGCGGCGGGCCAACTGGGAGGCCACGGGCTGTTCGGTAACATAGGACTGGCCCATGTCGCCGACTAGCGCCCGCGACACCCAACGGGCGTATTGCACCGGCAGAGAAGCGTCCAAGCCGAGTTCGACGCGCATGGCCGCCACCTCCGCGGGGTTGGGCAACTGGCCCGGGTTGCGCTGGCGCAGCACAATCTCGGCCGGGTCTCCCGGGGCCAGATTCAGCAACGCGAAGCTGACCGCCGAGATGCCCAGGAGCAGCAGAGGCAGTGTGGCCAGTCGTCGGGCCAGGTATGCTCCCATGCCGGTAACGGTCTATTACCAGTCAGGAAAACCGGAATTGAACGTCATTCGGACAGGCCGACGCGGTGGTCGAAGAAATAGAGACTGGACGGATGGGGCGAGAAATCGGTGACCTTGTCGCTGATGCCGAACACCATATTCATGTGCGCCACCGGCAAGAACGCCGTTTCTTCGGTGATGATTTCCAGGGCCTCGCAGGCGATCTGCTTTCGACCCTCTACGTCGGACACCGATACGGAAGGCCCGACTATTTCCGCCAGGGCGGTGTTGTCATAGTGCCCGTAGTTGTTGCCGCCCGTGCCTCCGGCGTCGGCTCGTAGTCCGGCGAACTTGCTGATGTTGAACACCGGGTCTCCGCCGCCTTCCACAACACCGTTGTACCAGCCGAAGAGGTCCCAGGCAGGTTCCTTAACTACCGACCATTCGGTGATGAGCACCTCGGCCTTGATGCCCACATCGGCGAGCATGGCCTGAGCGGCTTCAGCCATAATCGGCAGTTGGAACCGCTGCGGGTAGCCGCCGATAATAATTTCCAGCGGCTGGCCATCCTTGTCCAGGATACCGTCGCCATCGCTGTCCGCGTAGCCGGCCTCTTCGAGCAAATGGCGGGCTTCTTCAGGATCATAGGCGGGCGCCTGTACGTCGGGACACGAGACCACCACTTCCGGCAGCATAAACTCGGCGAATGAGCCGGCTCCGGAGGGCGCCACCAGGCCGGCAATGCTCTCCCGGTCAATGGCGTGAGCCACCGCCCGACGCACCAGCGGGTCGGCCAGCGTGCCGCGCTCGAAGTTCACCCACCATAGCACGAGGGCAGTGCCGAGGCCGGCGGTCACGGTTTGCGTGCCCGAGTGGGCCTCAATCACCTGCGCTCCATCCGGTGAGACATTGATGATGACATCAACGTCTCCGGCCTGCAGCGCCAGCTCCCGGCTATTGGTGTCTGGGATCGCGATGCTGTTGATGCCAGCCAGCGGTGGCGTTCCACCCCAATAATCGTCGTTGGCTACGCTGTCAAGGTGTTCCAGCTGGACGTATGCCGTGGGAATGTAGGGCCCGGTAAGGGCGCGCGCCTCGATGAAATTGCCCTCGCCGGCAGCGTCGGCCGCCACGGCATCGTGGATGCCGAATACGGGGGTAATCAACAAGCCAGGCAACGTGGGCTGCGGCACCGTCGTGGTGATGGTAACGGTCTGCGCATCCTTAACCGCTATCGTGTCAGCAGACAATATATCCGCTGCCGCTTCCGACAGCCGAATGGCCCGCTCCAGGGAAGCCTTGACCGCTTCAGCATCCAACGGGTTGCCATTGTGGAACTGGACGCCCGACCGGATTTCGATTTCCCAGGTCAAAGGATCCACATGCTCGGCTCCCGTTGCCAGCCACGGCTCGGGACTGAGGGTGCTTCCCGACAGCCGGAACAGGTTTTCCGACATTGCCGATTGGTTCGCGACCCAGCCGCTCTCAACCGGATCCAGGGGGCTGTCCAGCCAGATGACGCCGGCGTTCAGCGTGGGCCGATCCAGGGTGGTGTCAGCTTTTGACTCGGCCTGAGGTTGCGCCGGGGACGACGATTCCGATTGTTGGGCCGGAACGGCGGTCGGGGCCGGTTGTTGAGGCGCGGCGGCGGCCGGCGCGGTTGGCTGTGGGTTACTGACCGCCGCTGGCGGAGCCGGCTCGCTGGGCGCTGCGGGAGCCCCGCAGGCCACCGCCAACAGCAATACAAGACCGACTCCTGCGGCCATTGCGGGTTTGAAACGCCGTATCGATAATTTTCTCATGTTTGTCCTCCTAGACGTTTTGTTGAGTTGCCAGTGAACACTGTCCCTTAGCGTCCGGCCCACCGGTTCGGGTGAAACGGAATGGGCGTTGCCTGCGTCGGCCGGGGGCAAATCGGCTCTCGAGGGCACAGCAAAAGCCCCGTCCGCACTTGGTGAACGGGGCGTATTCACGGGCATCCTGTCGCATTGGTCAGCCATGCCCGATTTACCGGTAAATCCGCTTCACTCGTTCCGCGAAGTGCAGCCAGAATCCACCTGAGGCAGGCTTCCTGGCTCATGGCTGATAGCGACGACTCTCCACCTTCCCATCCGCACTGGGCGGACAGTGGTTTTCGTGTACATCCCGCTTTGCAGGGATACCAACGGGAGAGCGTCTCGCCAATTACAGTGGCGCGACCGCACCGGATTTGCACCGGATTTCCTTTTGTCCCGCATTGTCCATAGGTTGTCGCCGAAGAGTTTCGGCAGACTATGGGAACGCGGGTCACCGACAGGTGTTGGTTGGAGTGTTCAGTTGTTAACGTCGATAACCTAGCACGGCAGGCAGTTGGGGTCAACCTAACGAACTTGGCAATCGGGTATCTGCTGGGAAACCGGCGCCAGGTTCGGCGGACACTCAGCCGCTGCCCGCCCTTTGGCGCTGCGGTTCGCGCACGCGGGGTATTCGGCCCTTGGTCCGTCCGATCCGCCAAACCGTCACGCCACCCTGCGCGTCGAGGGCAGCCAGGGCCTTACCGTCAGGCCGCCAGTACAATTCTGCCACTGTGTCCGCCACAGTCGCGGCCCCAATCGCGCCTCCGGATCCATTTTTCCGAAGCGACCAAAGAACCACTGCGCCATCCCGGCCCCCCGATGCCAGACGCAACGCGCCGGGAGCGAACGCTAGAGTGGAGACGGGTTCAACGTGAAACTTCAGGCTGCCGGGCCGCGTGCCTTCGGGACCGTCTCCGTGGAAGCTCCAGACCGTCGCTATCTCTCCTCCGCTGGTGGCCAAAAGAGTGCTGCTGTCATCGAAAGCCAGGGCCGACGGCTTGGCAGGATATCCCGTCATCTCGGAATCCCTCTCCGTGGAGCGACGCCAGAAATGCACCGAGTTGTCCTGGCTGCCGCAGGCCACGATATCGCCGTCCGAGCTTAATACCATCGAAACCAGGGATCCCTGCCACTCCATCTTCTGGTGAAGAGCTCCCGTGGTCGGGTTGAAGAACGACACTCGACCGTAACAGGCCGTCGCCAGCTCCCCTGCGTTCGACCAGGCGATGGCGCTGACCGTGCTGGGGTGATCTTCAGACCTCCAAATTTCCGCGCCGTCTGCGTCATACACGTAAACCTGACGGGAGCATGAGGCCGCCAACCATTGGCCGTCCGCCGACCACGCCACGTTCTCCACCCAATCGCTTCCGACGTCAATGGCCTGACTCACCTGACCTTCGGCGGCGCTCCAAACCAGGACCCGTCCGTCCTGGCCGGCCGTGGCGAATGTGGTTCGGCTCGGGTGGACCGCCATCGCCAGCACGCCACCTTCGTGAACACCGGGGTGCTCCCAGGCGGTTGCGCCTGACTTGCCGTCGAGTGCGTAAACGCCGCCCTCAGCATCACCGACCATCAGCGCCTCACCATTCAGGCTCCACCCCCCGGCGATGGCGTAATCCCCGACCGCCGCGGACCAGCCCCGGCGAAAAACACCCATCGGGGTGTCGACATTTAGATCAGACATGCTTTGAACCCCTCCCGAATGCCCCGCTCATCGAGGTTGCGGCCAATGAATACCAGCTGATTCCGCCTAATCTCGTCCCCCCATTCGCGATCCGGCTGGCCGTCAAAGAGCATATGAACTCCCTGGAAGACGAAGCGCTGCGACTCGCCGGCGACGCTGATGAACCCCTTCATGCGAAAGATGTCCACACCGCTCTCAGCGAGCAGTCTGCCAAGCCAGGTGTTGAGCCTTCCCGGGTCACAGTCGCCGTCAATCTCGATAGCGATGGAGCCAACGGTGTCGTCGTGTTCGTGCTGAGCGACCCAGGTTCTCTCGGCCACGGCGGGGACTGCCGCTCCCTTGATGCGTTTCGCGCCTTCCTCTATGCATTCAGGCTCGGCGCAGAAGTTGCCCCCGAGTTTGAAAGCCTCTCCATCCGCGTTCGTCAGTTGGAGATCGAACTCTTCCGGAAGATGCTGGGTGTAGAAGCCGGCCTGCACCGGCGCATCCACATCCAGGAAGAACGATTTGCGCCCCGGGGCATCAAGCTGCAGGTTCACATGCTTTCCGACGGGGAACTCTTCGCCCGGGCCAATGGCCTCGGCAGGTTCGGCATACTCCCGTACGCACCACTCTGCGCCCTCACGGAGGGCAGTGTCGTCCGTACCCTGGTCGGACACGACTACCAACGACATCGACGGATCAGGCCCTTCCGCCAGGCTGAGTTCGTAGCGGCCAATATCCAGCGAATAGACGCCGGTCCATTCGAATGGATACTCCGGCTCGAGGAAGGTGGGACGACGCTCGAGCACCTGGTCCAGGTCGAATGCGCCGAGGTTGAGCACAGTATCGACGGGGACGTCCGCCATCTCGCTGCGCACCACGCGCGCCATTCGGTTCATGTCTCGGAGCCGGGCTTCGAGGCCGTCCAGCTTCTCGTTGTTCACGAGGTCGGTTTTGTTGAGCACGAGGACGTCCGCGAACGCGATTTGCTCCGTGCTTTCGTCGCTCCGGCCGAGCTGCTGATCGATGTGAGCAGCATCAACCAGCGTGACGATCCCATCCAGCGCGTACTCGGCGCGAAGCTCGTCGTCCATGAAGAACGTCTGCGCCACCGGACCGGGATCGGCCAGCCCCGTGGTCTCCACCAACACGTAGTCGAACTTGTCCCGGCGCTTGTTGAGATTGTTGAGCACCCGGATCAGGTCTCCACGCACCGTGCAGCAGATGCAGCCGTTGGACATCTCGAAGACCTCTTCGTCGGCGTTGATGACCAGGCCCTGATCGATACCGATCTCCCCATACTCGTTTTCAATCACGGCGATGCGCTTGCCGTGTTCCTCAGTCAAGATACGGTTGAGCAGAGTCGTTTTGCCGGAGCCGAGGAAGCCGGTGAGGATGGTAACCGGTACTTTTTGTTGCGTGGTCATGTGAGATCCTCCTTTGGGTATTATTGATATAAAGTATCGATTAGAAGGTTGGGCATAGTACACTGCGGACGGTCTCGCTGTCAACCGGGTGAATTAACCGTAATTGTGAGGACAGCAAAAGCCCCGTCCGCACTAGGTGGACGGGGCGTATTCACGGGCATCCGGTCGGCGTGGCCGGTACTCACTCGGTCAGGCCGATGCGGTAGTCGAACATATAGAGCCGATACGGGTGTGGCTCGAACCCGGTAACCTGCTCGTTGACACCATACATCATGTACACGTGCGCCACCGGCAAAAGCGCAGTTTCGGCGGCAACCACGGCCAATGCCTCGCAGGCGATGTTCTTCCGCTCCTGAATGTCCGACACCGGCCCCGCCTGAGCTATGATGTCCACCAGCCCCGGATTGGAGTAGTGTCCATAGTTGTTGGCTCCGCCGTCGGTGCCGTCGGCGTGCAGTCCAACGAACTTGCTGACGTTCAAAACCGGGTCTCCGGCATCGACCACGTTGTTAAACCATCCAAAGAGGTCCCAGGTCGGCTCCTTTACCACCGACCATTCGGTGATGAGCACCTCAGCATGGATTCCCACCTCGGACAGCATGGCTTGGGCGGCCTCCGCCATAATAGGCAGTTGGAACCGCTGCGGGTAGCCGCCGATGATTATCTCCAGAGCCTGCCCTTCTTTTTCAACGATGCCGTCGCCGTCGCTGTCGGCGTAGCCGGCCTCGGCCAGCAGTTCACGGGCGCGCTGAGGGTCGTAACTCGGCCCGGCTACTCCGGGGCAGGACGCCATCGCCTCCGGAAGCAAAAGGTCGGCGAATGAACCCGTCCCCGCCGGTGCAACGACTCCGGCGATGCTTTCCCGGTCAATGGCATGGCTCACGGCTTGGCGTACCAGCGGGTCGGATAGCGGGCCCCGCTCGAAATTGACCCACCACATCACCACCGAGGCGCCCTCGCCGGCCGTTCGGCTGTGCAGACCGGGGAGGGAATTGAGAAGTTCCACCCCTTCCGGAGATATGTTGATGGCAAAGTCAATGTCGCCGGCTTGCAGGGCCAGTTCCCGGCTGTTGGTGTCTGGGATGGCAATGTACTCGATGCCGGCCAACAGGGGAACTCCGCCCCAGTAATCGTCGTTGGCCACGCTGCTCAGGCGTTCTTTGCGAATGTACTCGGTGGGGATGTAGGGGCCGGTCAGCGCTTCCGCAGTCACGAAGTTGTTTTCACCAGCAGCGTCAGCCGCGGCCGCGTTGACGATGGCCGTGTTGGAATTGGTCAACAGCCCCGGCAGTGTCGGCCGCGGCTTGGTAGTAGTGACAATGACCGTCTGGTTGTCTTTGACTTCCACGCTTTCAAGCGCCAGTCTTTCCGCATCCCCCGGCGATAACCGGACGGTCCTTTCCAATGACGCTTTGACCGCCTGAGCGTCCATCACCGCACCGTTGTGAAACCTGACACCGGAACGCAGCTCAATCTCCCAAGTCACCGGGTCCAACCGCTCAGCGCTCGTGGCCAGCCACGGCTCCGGGCTGAGATCGATTGCAGACAAGCGAAACAGGTTCTCCGCCATGCCCCCTTGAATGGCCACCCATGATCCCTCCACCGGGTCCAGTGGGCTGTCCAACCAGATGAAGCCGGCATTCAGAATGGGACGTTCAACTTCGGCATCAGCGACAGCAGAAGCCGGCCCGCGTTCGGCAGTCTGTTCCGCCGGTTGTTCCGAGGATGCGGTATCTTGAGAAGGTTGCCGTGGAACCGTGGTTGCTGCCGGAAGCGCCGGCGGTTCGGTGGCGGAAGGCGGCGAGACGTTTTCCGTGGTAGCGGCAGGCGCTCCGCAGGCAAGCACCACAATAAACAGAACCACCAGCGCACCCGGCAAGATAAGTTGCCTGATACTTTGTATCAATATATTGGGCATAATAATTCTCCAACTGGGTTTCGATGGACAAAAATCCCTCTACCGGCTTTGGTTATTTGCGGTGAGCGAGTTAAGCCGGATTGATAAGCGTGGGAATCTAGCAAGGACTTCTGTGGTTGTCAACAACAATACGGAGGTGTTGACGGTTGCCGGGTTGAGGGTGTTGTGGCAACATTGCGGCGAAAAACAGCGGATGGATGAAGTATAAGGAGTGGAGAGATGAGCCTGGACATATTTGACGTTTCGGGTCAGAAGGTGTTGCTGACGGGAGCGGGACGCGGTATAGGCAAAGGCATTGCGCTGGCATTCGCGCAGGCGGGCGCGGACGTGGCGGTTACGGGGCTAACACCCACGGGAGTGAACAAGGTTGCGGAGGAAGTGCGAGCGTTGGGTCGGGTGTGCCTGCCGCTGACGGGCGACGCGACCACTGCCGCGGACACCGACGCCATCGTAGCGCAGACCATCGCGGAGTTCGGCCACATCGACACGCTGGTGAACTGCGTGGGCGACGCCATCCGCAAGCCGGTGGCGCAGTTGCCGGGGAGCGACATTCCCGGCATGACCGAAGAGGAGTGGCACAGCATCGTTGACATCAATCTTACGGAAGCGTTCCAGGGTTGCCGCGCCGTCGGGCCGCATTTGCTGGAACGGGGGCAGGGCAACGTCATTAATATCAGCGGGTGGGCGTCGTTTCGCGGCCGGCCGATGTCGGCGGCGTACGATGCGGCTAAAGCCGGCCTGATGCGGTTCACCGAGGTGGTGGCGCAGGAATGGGCGCCCCACGGGATACGCTGCAACGCAATCGCGCCGGGGAGTTTCCCGGATCCCGAGCAGATGTCGGAGGAAGCGTTTGCGGCGCGGGATGCCGGGGCCGCCGATTCCGTCCCGCTGGGTCGCGTTGGGCGATTGATTGAGGTGGGCTACCTGGCGGTGTACCTGGCGTCGCCAGCCGCCGCTTACGTTACGGGGCAGACCTGGGCGATTGACGGCGGCGTGAGCATCAAGCATCCGTAACCGGTTTTTTACATGGATGCACAGGATGAACAGGATTTTATTGATGTGAGCTTTCTGGATTCCCGCTTTCGCGGGAATGACGGGTGGATGCGGGAATGACAGATGGATCCAGGAATGACGGGTTTCAGGAATGACGGGTTTAATGTGGGAGTTTTACGATGACGATGCGATATGAGTTGCTGGCGCAACGGATTCTGGAAGGCGCGGCGGTGCGGTTTCCCAAGAAGGAGATAATCACCAGGGTAGGTGAAGGGACGCATCGCTATACCTACGCAGATCTTTTGACCCGCACGGCGCGGTTGGGCAACGCGCTGCGGGAGTTGGGCGTTGGCGTGGGCGACCGGGTGGGAACCTTTGCCTGGAATAACTACCGCCACCTGGAAGCGTATTTTGCGCCGGCGACCATCGGAGCCGTGACGCATACCATCAATATCCGGCTGGCCGCTGACGACATGGCCTACATCATCAACCATGCCGGCGATAAGGTACTGCTCATTGACCCCGACCTGGCGCCGCTGATCGAGGCCATCGCCGACCAACTGACCAACGTGCGGCATTTCATCATCATGGGCGAACCCGACGAGGCAACGACGACGCTGCCGAACGCGGTGTCTTATGAAACCCTGCTGGCCGCCGCGTCGCCGGAGTACCGGCCCGAATACGTTGACGAGTATTCCACGATGGGGCTGTGCTACACGTCGGCCACCACGGGGCTTCCGAAGGCGGTGGCGTATTCACATCGGGCGGTGTACCTGCACTCCATGGCCGCGGCCATGACGGATATGTTCGCCCTGTCGGAGCGGGACCGGGTGATGGCTGTGGTGCCCATGTTCCACGCCAACTGCTGGGGAATGCCCTACGTATGCACTTTGATCGGCGCAGACCAGATAATGCCCGGGGTGCGCCCCGATCCGCGCGTGATATGCCAGTTGGTGGAGCAGGAGGGAGTTACGCTGAGCGCGGGGGTGCCCACCATCTGGATCGCGGTGCTGGACTACCTGGACCGTTCGGGGATCGAGTACGACATGTCGAGCCTGCGGCAGATTGTGAGCGGCGGGTCGGCAGTGCCACTGGCGATTTTGCAAGCGTACCGGGACCGGCTGGGAGTGGAGGTCACCCACGCCTACGGCATGACGGAGGCGGCGCCACTGATCTCGGTGAACCGGAGGCGGAGCTGGCTGGACGCCCTTTCGGAACAGGATCAGCTGGAGCTGTGCGCCAAGCAGGGCGTGGTTGCGCCGGGAATCGAGACGAAGCTGGTGGACGACAACGGCGACGAGATGGCATGGGACGGGGAGCAGCGCGGCGAGCTGTGGTTCCGCGGCCCGTGGATCGCCAACGAGTACATCGACGACGAGCGCAGCGGGGAGACGTTTGTGGACGGCTGGTACCACAGCGGAGACATCGCGTCCATCGACCCGGACGGTTATATCCAGATCGTGGACCGGGTGAAAGACATGGTGAAAAGCGGGGGCGAGTGGATTTCGTCGGTGGACCTGGAGTCGGCGATCATGGCGCATCCCGACGTGCTGGAGGCTGCGGTGATCGCGGTGCCGCATCCGCAGTGGCAGGAGCGGCCGCTGGCGTGCGTGGTGGCGCGAGCCGAAACGGCAGCGCCGCTGACCAAAGAAGGTATCCTGGGATTTATCGAACCCAAATTTGCCCGCTGGTGGCTGCCGGACGATGTGGTATTTATTGACGAAATACCGAAGACCAGCGTGGGCAAGTTCGACAAGAAGGTGCTGCGGGAGCGGTTTGAGAGCCACGTCTGAGTCGCCGGATGATAGCGGTGGAGCCATAGTCGCGGCCGGGATCCGCAAGGACTACGGCGACCGGGCGGTGCTGCGCGGCGCGGACCTGACGGTGGGCTGGGGTGAGGTCGCCGTACTGTTTGGCGCGAACGGCGCGGGCAAGACCACGCTGCTGCGCATCCTGGCCGGGCTGACGCGGGCCGATGGAGGAACAGCGCGGATTGCCGGACGGCCAATGCACGGACGGGGCAACCGGGCGCGGCGGCTGGTGGGTTTCGCCGGCCACCAGACGATGCTGTACAACGACCTGACGTGCCGGGAGAACCTGGAGTTCTACGCGAGGTTGTACGGCATACGGGACGTGAGCGGCAGGATTGAGCGGGTTTTGGAGCAAGCGAGCCTTTCCGACCGGGCGAATCGACGGGTTCGCACCCTATCTCACGGGATGCAGAAACGGCTCTCCATGGCACGGGCGATATTGCACGAGCCCGCGGTACTGCTGCTGGACGAACCGGAGTCGGGGTTGGATGCGGAGTCGGTGGCTGCTCTGGGCCGGTTCCTGCGGGATTGGGCAGGCGCGGGTCGGACGGCGCTGCTGACGACGCACAGCGCCGAGGTGGGGTTGGCTTGGGCGGACCGGGCGCTGACGCTGGCCGGCGGGCGGATAGAGTCCGACGTGGCGGTATCTGACGGAGGTCGCGCTGATGGGGGGATGTTACAATGAGCCTGGCGGATCTGCCCAACGAATTGGGCGAACGGGGGATTTGGTGGCAGGTTGCGGGGTTCGCCATCGCGGGTTGCATCGGCGTAGCCATATTGCAGATCTGGGACGGTTCGGATTTCTGGGCATATCGCAGTTTTGAAATCGCGGTTAAAGACCTGTACTGGCTGTTTGTGCTGCCCCTGGCCGGGGTGATAGAAGGAGCGCGCAAAATGTTTGAGAAGGCATCGGAAATCAGAGCGGCGCAGAGAGCGAAGATCTGGCAGAGGGGACTCGACCGCGGGCGTGAGGAAGGTCGCAAAGAGGGACGCGAGGCAGGACGAGAGGAAGGACGAGAGGAGGCCCTTGCTAAAATACGCAGCAGATTGCAAGACTCGGATGTTTCCAGGGACCCTGAAAGCGGCAGGGTGACATTGACGTTGACACCGGAGGACGTGGACCTTCTGCTGGGCAGTTCTGCCGACACCGACTCCGGCGATTAACGCCCTGCGGTCGAACCGAACCTTGTTGTTACCCAGGCGATGGAACTGCTGCGAGGCGCGCTGACCGTAGCGTGGAAGGATGTGCGCCTGGAGTTCCGCTCGCGGGACGTGATTGCGTCGGCGCTGGTGTTCGGGCTGATTGTGGTGGTGGTGTTCAATTTCGGGCTGAACCGGGCGCCTGGAAGCCTCGCCCCGGTTGCGCCCGGGCTGCTGTGGGTGGCCTACGCATTCATTGGCGTGTTGGCGATGAACCGGACGTTCACGCGGGAACTGGAGCAGGGCGGGATGGACGGGTTGCTGCTGGCGCCGATCAGTCGGGACGCGGTTTTCCTGGGCAAGATGCTGGGCAGCCTGGTTTTCATGCTGGTGATCGAGGCCATTCTGCTGCCGGTGTTCGCGGTGATGCTGGATCTGCCCACATTATCGCCGACGCTGGGGTTGGTGATACTGCTGGCGACGGTGGGTTTCGCCACCGTAGGAACGTTTTTCGCGGGCATCGCAGTGCAGACGCGCTCGCGTGAGATCCTGCTGCCGGTGCTGTTCTTCCCGGTGGTGGTGCCGGTGATCATCGCGGCGGTAGAGGCATCGGCGCTGGCGCTGCAAGGCGGGCCGATGACGGCGGTGTGGACGCGGTGGGCGCCGCTGCTGTTGGTATTCGACGCGCTGTATTTGGTAATATGTCCGTGGATATTCGGTTTCGTATTTGAGGGATAATCTAGTTTGGCAGCGATAGCAGGCCGGCCGCAGGCCAAGGGTTCGTGGCAGCGCGGGATGCGGGACGTGCGGCTTTGGCTATTGCTCTTGACCGCGATTCTGATGCTGGTGGACGGCTACCTGATCTTCATGGTAGCGCCCACCGACGCGGTGTTGGGGCACGTGCAACGCATCTTCTACGTCCACGTGCCCATCTCGATCCTGTCGTTCCTAGGGTTCCTGATCTGCGCAGTGGCTGGCATCGGCTATTTGATCCGGCGGACGGAGCGTTGGGACCGGGTGGCGCACGCCTCTGCGGAGGTGGGCGTAGTGTTCGTTACGCTGGCGCTGGTGACGGGGATCATCTGGGCGCGGCCGGTGTGGAACGCCTGGTGGCAGTGGGAACCCCGGCTGACCACCACGCTGATCCTGTGGTTCATCTACGTGGCGTACCTCATGATCCGGCAGTACGCGCCGACGCCGCAGCAGGGACGCACCTGGTCGGCGGTGGTGGGGATCATCGGGTTCGTTGACGTGCCCATCGTCTATTATTCGGTGCAGTGGTGGCAGTCGATCCACCCCAAACAGGTCATCGGCCCGGAGGCGGCGGAAGGCGCCTTGGAGCCGATCATGGCGCAGATCCTGGTATTCTCGCTGGTGGCAACGCTGGCGCTGTTCACGTATCTGCTGCTGGAACGGGTGGCGTTGCGAGGCATTGAAGACCGGCTGGCGCAGTTACGCCGGGAAGGAAACACAGACTAGCATGACCGAACTACCACCGAGCAATCTGCCGTATCTCTTCGCAGCCTTTGCCGTAGTGTGGGTGGTGTTTTTCATCTATGCGGCCTACATGTCGTGGCGTCGCCAATCGGCGCAGCGGGAGTTGGAAGAGATGGGGGAAACGACCCGGTCCGAGTCTGATTCTGGTGGAGAGGATAGTGGTGGTTGAGGGGCCGTTCATGCAGCGAGATTGCCACGCTGCGCTCGCAATGACAAACTGGGTACGAGCTACGTTCGTGATGACAAACTGGGTATGAGTGAGCCGGTATAATTAACGCCGCACAAGCTTGAATCAAGGAAGCGCAGAGCAACGATGCAGTCGGAAAACTACAGCAACCCGCCGGCGGAGGTATCCGCCTACCTGGAATCGGAGGGTATGGAGGAGCGTTCGGGGTGGCTGCGCCACCGGATGCGTCTGATCATACTGGTGGGAGTCATCGCGCTGGCGGTGGCGTACATGGTGTACGCGGCCTTTCCCGGCAATACGCAATACTTCGTGTCGGTGAGCGAGTTCCTGGACGATCCGAGGCTGCACGATGGGCAAACGCTGCGGGTGGCGGGCGCGCTGGATCCGGACAGCTTCCGCAGGGAGGACGGTTCGGCGTCGTCGCGGTTCGCGCTGGGCGACAAGGAACCCGACGTGCCGGGTTTGAGCCCAGGCAGCAGGGTGATGGAAGCGAGCTACGTGGGCGTGCTGCCGGATCTGTTCTTCAACCCCCACTCTGAGATCATCCTGGAGGGGAGTTACGACGCGCAGAGTGGGGTGTTCGCCACGGACAACATCCTGGTGAAATGCCCGTCGAAGTACCAGTCGCTACAGGCGGAGAACCCAGATGCGGTTCCCGGGGCGGCAGGCGCGACGCAGGGCGGGTACTGAACTCAGGCGAACCGCGCCATCAGATCGGCGACATTTTTCGGGTCTAATCTTTCGAGCCAAGGAATCCGATCAAGGTTCTGGTCTGCTGATACGATACGGTTAGTGCCAGCGCGTTGCATGACGGCTGCGTGTAGCCAATCCCTGGCGCTAACTCCGGCTTGCTGACCCACCATTTCGGCGGCGCGGAGCGCATCCTCCGAGCGAACGGATTCAATCCGTCCGCTGATCACTGCGGCGAAGCGGTGGAGCACCTGGTATCCAAGTTCCCAGCGATTTCGGGAGCTGTAGTAGTGGATGAGTTCCTGCAACACCTCGGCGCTGGTCAGGAAGCTGTCCGGGTGCTGCGCAGCCAATCTCAATATCCGTATCGCGGGATCTTTGAGCGGATGGGCGCTTCCTGCGGCGTAGATCGGAATGTTGGCATCAATGAAGTACGGCCGGTTCATGCGTGCCCTCAAGGACTTTACGGAGCGCCATGGGGTCCTCTGGCACTTCCAGCGACATGGCTGCCAGCTGCTCGACGGCCTGCATTCTCTGCGCGCTCACAGTATCGCTATGAGCGTTTTCAATCAGGTTCCGGATTACTGCGGACGCTGACATTCCCCTGGCCGTGGCCAGTTGGCTCAGTTGCTCCCGGAGTTTCTCGTCCAGTCTGACCTCGAATCTGGTAGCCATCCCTTAACCTCTTGGATATACGTACAAAATAGTACGGGTACAATGATACGTCACTTCGGATAAATAGAAAAGCCCCCGGCGCGCCACGTCGTCGGGGGCTTGTGGTTGGCGGTGGTAAGTTGGCGGCTAGAACGTGTAGGCGTCCATCAGCTGCTCGACGCTGCGTTCGCGGGCCTTGGAGCGGATGATGTTCATGTTGGCGTCCAGGGACTGCCGGGTCTCGTCCTTGTAGATAACGCCGACGGGGAGGCCGCCCTGCCGGACCAGATCCTCGGCAGCCCGCTTGTCGCTGGGGTCGTGGTCCTCGGGGATATCCCACAGTGCGGGGGCGATGCCCTCGCGGGCGTTGCCCTTGATGAGTTGGTAGGTGTCGTTGTAGGTGACGCACGGCGACTGGACGTGAATCATGGACATGCCTTCATGGTTCATGCCCTCGTTGATGAGGCGGGCCAATACGCGGGGCTGTCCGGAGAAGCCGGACGCGATGAAGGAAACGCCGAGGGTGAGATAGAGTTCCAGCGGGTCCAGGTCCTCTTCGATCTTGCCGAAGGGGGTGCTGCTGGTGATGGCGCCCATCTCGGTGGTGGGGGAGCTCTGGCCCTTGGTGAGGCCGTACACACCATTGTCCATAATGACCGCGGTGAGGTTGACGTTGCGCGCGGCCTGCGGGGCGATATGCTCGCCGCCGATGCTGAGGAAGTCGCCGTCGCCGGCGACCACGATCACGTTCAACTCCGGACGCGCGCTCTTGATGCCCATGGCCACGGGCAGGGTGCGCCCGTGAATGCCGTGGATGCCGTAGGGCTGCTCGCCTTCCAGGAGGTGAACCAGGTTGCCGCTGCAACCGATGCCGGCCACGACCACGTTGTTTTCAATGGGCAATCCGCTCTCTTCCATGCGGTTGATCATGGCGAATTCCAAGGCGCGACGGACGCCGAAGTCGCCACAGCCGGGGCACCATTTAAAGTCGTATTCGGGATTCTTCTTGCTCATACCCGCGCTGCCTCCGTGTGCTCAGACACAATTTTCGTAACTCGCGACACCAGGTCGCTGACCTTGAAGGGCAGCCCGGTGTATTGGGTAATGGCCTGCGCCTTGACGCCCTCGGAGCGCAAGATGCCGGCCCACTGACCCTGATAGTTCAATTCCGGCACGATCACCAGGTCCTTGCTGCGCAGTTCCTCCAGCAAGCGAGGCGGCAGCGGATTGAGGAACATGGAGAAGTACCAGCCGACATCGACGCCCTGCTCGCGCAGTTCGTCGTAGGCTTCCTGCGCCGGCCCCTTGGAGC
The DNA here is from genome assembly GCA_965207025.1 of Dehalococcoidia bacterium. Taxonomy (GTDB): domain Bacteria; phylum Chloroflexota; class Dehalococcoidia; order Lucifugimonadales; family UBA3495; genus Bin87. The sequence continues at coordinate 2,644,647 of OZ242258.1, forward strand.
CGCCCCAGGTCATTATGGCGATTTTGGCGTCGGTGTTGTCGCTTTCGTAGTTGTCCTCTTCCAGGAGCTTGAGCTTGCTGAAGCGCCGCTCGGTCATCTGGATGTGGCGGCTGGGCAGGTGCGTGGTGTCGCCCATCTCGTCGTGCTCGCTGCCGTTGGCGACGTAAGCGCCGGGGCCGCCGGGCAGGGGCATGGGGGAAAGCTCGTAGCCGGAATAGCGGTGATAACCGTTGGCGCCTTCGTAGGTGAGCCGCTCCTCGACCGGGACCCTGGTGAGGTCGGGACGGGGGATGTTCTGCACCCGCTCGGCCATGGACATTTCGCTCATCAGGATGACCGGGCCCTGGTAGCGTTCCGCCCAGTTGATGGCGTGAGCGGCGGCGAAGAAACATTCTTCAACGGAGCCGGGCGCGATGATGGGCATGCGCACGTCGCCGTGGGCGGGATACATGCAGCCCATGAGGTCGGACTGCTCGGTCTTGGTGGGCAGGCCAGTGGCGGGACCGCCACGCTGCACGTCAACCACAACCAACGGTATTTCGGACATCCAGGCCAGGCCGAGGCCCTCGCTCATCAGGGAGATGCCGGGGCCGGCGGTGGCGGTCATGGACTTTTTGCCGGCAAAACCGGCGCCGAGGATGGCGGTGATGGCCTCGATCTCGGAGGACACCTGGTAGGCAAACTTGTCCTCTCCCACCAGGTTGCGTTCCATCCAGAGCAGGATGGTGGTGGCGGGAGAAATGGGATAGCCGGCATAGAATTTGAGGCCGGCGTGGGTGGCGCCCAGGGCGATGGCCTCGTTGCCCTTGAGCATCATCTGCGTGTAGTCGGGAGGGTTTGGCGGGGCCAGGTCGCCGAGCACGAAACCGCTTTCCGCAGCGTTCTGGCGGCCCAGGCGCATGGCCTCGATGTTGGAGGAGATGATCTCGTCGTCGTTGTCGCGGCCACGGCGGAAGCGGGCTTCGACAAAGTCCTCCAGGTACTGCTGGGGCATGTGGACCAGTTGGGCCAGCGCGCCGATGACGACCATGTTGGCGGCGCGGTTGTTGCCCGTGGAACGGGCCAACGTGTCGATGGCCAACCCGAAGGAACGTGGGTCGGTCATCGTGAAGTCATCTGCGTTGTAGATGATGACCCCGCCCTCGCGCACGTCTTCAGCGTGGGTCTCGTAAGCTTCCTCGTTGAATGCAACCAGGACGTCGATCTCGTCGCCGGAGCTGAGGACAGGTTCGGTGCGAATGCGGGCCTGGGTCCAGGTGGGTCCGCCGAGAATCTGGGAGGGGAAGGTGGCGTAGGTCAGGGCATGGTAGCCGACCTGGGTAGAAGCCTGGGCCAAGCCTTCGGCTGAGGTAACGACGCCCTGTCCGCCCTCACCGGCGAACCGGACGACGAAGTCGTTCATTTGCATCTGGAGGTTCCTCCGAACCGGCTATGGTTTGCTAAATGCCGGCGGTTTCGTGGACCGGAGCCGCAGCGCGTGTCTCACGGACACAAAATAACACCTGCCCGGGTGGTGATGGGAAGGTGTCGCCAAAAGGCTATCTGGAGTATTGCGGGGAAAGCACCCTATAGGGCGGCATTCGAAACCCGGTCGCGCCATTGCGAAAACGATGCGAGCACGATAACGCCGATGTGTTTAGCGGACGGAATATAGCATTGCAGGGCCGGAATTGTCAATTTTGAGGCCGTTGTCCGTCGTCAGTCATGGCGCAGGCGATGCACTTCTGCTTCCAGATCCCGGGCGCGGGCTTCGGCGGCATCGGCGCGGGCTTCGGCCTGGATTCGGGCGGAGAGCTCGGCGTTGGCGCGTTCCCGTTCGCTGTCAAACGTGGCGATGTGCTCCCCGGTGGCAGGGTCGTGCCAGCCCAGCCGTCCGCGCGTCCAGCGCAGGAACAGGCCCAATACCGCGCTGTGGCCCTGCAACGACCCATCGGTCAGTTCCTCGATGTCGATGGTTTCGTACCGTCCGTTCACCAGGCGGTCGCCGGCCAGTCTCGTCCCGTGATACTCCCCCGTCTCGTCAAACCGCCAATACTCGGGTATCCCCTGGCGCGCGTAGGCAACTCGTTTGGCGCCCGTGTCAACGTGGCGAGTGCTCCGCGACGCTACTTCCATCACGAAGTCCGGCGGCTTGCCTTGCTCTTCGATTATGTATCCGTTGCGGGCTTCGTAGGCCGCTGGGTCGGCGTCAAAGACCACCAACAGATCGGGGTAATGGCTGCCGGCCATGCTGCTCGTCCGCTGGGTCACCACGTAACGCTCGCTGGACACGATGGTAGTTTCAGGGCTGCCCAGATACTGAGCGAGGTGGTGATGCTGCCCGGTTTCGGACAGGTGCCTGGCGTTGGTCATCTTTTCGTCTTGGGACAGGGGCGCGTCGGGCAGGATGAAGGCGTCGGACGCGGGCGGAGTTTTGGAGTGGATGCCGGCGGTGGTCATCGGGGACCTCCGAGTTGGGGGTTGGTTGATTGGTTGACACTATTGTAGCAGCCGGCCCGACAGGACTTCGCTGCGGCTGGACCACGAAAGGTCGATGATGTGCGCCATGGCGTCGTCCGCGACGTGGTGATGCTCCGTCACCCACGCGATCTCGTCGGCCAGGGTGGCGCCGAGGATACCGGGATCATCGGTGGCGATCACGAACGGGGCGTCGCTGGCAAGGAACGCCCTTACGGGGTGATGTTCGGGGCTGGTGATGCCCCCGATGCGCCGGTTTGAAGTGGGGCAAACCTCAATGACGGCCCCCAAAGCGCGGACGCAACGGATGGCGTACTGCTGGCGTTGCGTGATCTCGTCGAGCTTCGCGTCGTCGTATTCAATGGTCAGCAGGGAGTCCGCAGGGAATGACTTGAGGCGTTCCAATTCCTTCTCGACGGCAACAACGTCCACCTGGACGCCGAATTCGGCCAGTCCGTCCCGGTGGTTCAGATCGTAGTTCAGCTGGTCGATGCGCTCAGCCACGCCCTCATTCCGGGTATGGTTTCCGTAGAGGCGCGGGTCAACACCCAGGGAGATGGCGTGGCCGAGGCGGTGGGCGCCAAATTCCGCCGCCTCATGGACCCAACGGACGGCGCTCTCCAGGGACTTGTCGTTGAAACTCTCGCCGACGTGATACAGGATGGCCAGCGCCCGGTCCGGGTGCCGGTGGTTGAAGTCCCTCACATGATCGAATAGCTCACGCTGGTCCCTGGGCGGGTATCCTTCTTCCGCGTTGCAGAAGTCTATGCCGGTCAAAAATGAGCCCAGTGGGCCCAGCGCCGCGTCCTTGACCACCTCCCAGGTCGGCCACGGGTTTTCCCTGGGCAAACTGACGGCGAGTCGTGGTTGTATGTCCGAACCGGCCCATTCGCCGTAGGACGCCAACATGGCATGGATCAGTTTCTCCGCCTGCTCGCGCGAATACCGCAGACCCACATTCATCCGTTGTTCGATGTATCCCACGTTCTGCCGTCGTTGCGCCGCAACGGTGTGGTGAATGAACCGGCAAATGCCGTCGATGAGGACCGACAGCGATACCTCTCCCCTTTGGAACCGGGCCGAATCGCCGCCGTGAAGCAGCATGTCGTATTTGGCCTGGAACCTGGCGAAATCGCCGCAATCGTCGTCCCCGAACACGAACAGCCGATGAAATTCACTTCGAGAACCGGCCACTCCCCGGCGACAGCGTTCGAGAATCTCGGCAATGGGAGGGACAACGCCGTACACTCGACGATAGTTGTCCCGGTAAGTGGTCCAATCCACTTCCCGGAGCAACAGGAAATCCAGAAAGTCCGAAGAATCGATGCACCCGTACAGGTGAGTGTGGAGGTCGGCCAGTTTTCTGTGATGATTGCGCATGTTCACAGTTTAGCAGCGGCCTCAGTCGTGCCGGCCACTCGGCCGGCAGCGAGATTGCCACGCTGCGCTCGCAATGACAGTACTGGCGAGATAACGTCCGCATGAGGGATCGGCGGAGGTTGTTATAATCTTTCGCCATGTCAATCAGCTTGGACGTTGTCATACCCTGTCTGAATGAGGAGCGGGCGCTGCCGGTGTGCATCCGGCGGCTGCGTGAGTTCATGTCCGAGCACATGGGTCGGTACGACTGGGGGATTGTGGTGGCGGACAACGGGTCCACCGACGGGACGCTGGACGCGGCCGAGGCGTTGTCGCAGGAGTTCCCGCAGGTCCGCTACATCCGGCTGGAGCAGCGCGGTCGGGGTCGCGCCCTGCGCCGGGCGTGGACGGAGAGCCGCGCCGACGTCGTGGCGTATATGGACGTTGACCTGTCCACGGATCTGGGCAGCTTGCCGCCGATGATCGCAGCCATCGCGGACGATGGGTACGACGTGGCTACGGGTTCGCGGCTGCTGCCCGATTCGCGGGTGGTGGGGCGCACGCTGAAACGTGAGATCACATCTCGGGGGTACAGCCTGCTGTTCCGCACGATGTTCTTCACCACGTTCCGCGACGCGCAGTGTGGGTTCAAGGCGGCGAGCCGGCGGGCGGCGGATGACCTGGCGCCGCTGGTGGCGGACAACGGGTGGTTCTTCGACTCGGAGCTGCTGATCCTGGCGCAGAAGTGCGGCTATCCTATCAAGGAGTTGCCGGTGCATTGGGAGGACGATCCCGACACGCGGGTACGCATCCTGCGGACGGCGTGGGAGGACGTGAAAGGGCTGCTGCGGCTGAAGTTCGGCGGGGTGGGGAAGGTGCGCCGAGCGTTGGGAGTGGATGGAAAGTCGTAGGGCAGTGTGCCCCTCGCGAACACAGTCGGCTATACGGCCGCGCCCAAAGTGTTTACCAGGTCGCGCCCGGACGTTGCGGGCGGCAACGGCTTGCCATCTGCGCGATACAGTTTGATAGCTTCGTCAACAATCTGACACAACTCTTCGAACACTGCGCGTTCATCAGGACCGTGGCAACCGCCGTAGATCAGGCCCGGCGCGCTGCCGATGTAGCACTGGTCTTCATCTGACCATTCGATTATCTTGACGTATCGGGCGCTGTCATTCATCGCCTAGATTCCTCAATTGCGGCTCGCGTCGCACGGATCTGATAATGCCTCGCGTCACTTCCCAAGTTGCCGGATATGGTAACAGGCTTTGCAACGTTTGGATGCACGAAGTTCCGGTGGCTTCCCCGTCCGCCACGATTGACGAATCCCGCTCGTTGCAGATCGGAGATCAATTCGCGGACTTTCGTTGGCAAATGAGATCTCCGTTACAAAGGACATTACCGAACCGAGCGGGCAAAATAAATGGCTGGCCGAGGGAGACTGTATCCAGAACCTTCGAGTTGGTGGTGGCCCTATGATCCCATTGAGATAAGGATGGAGAATGGGTCTCGCGCAAAGCGATTTTGGGGAAAGGCGGATCGCCAGGATCCTAGCCGCGTCCATTTGCTGGAGCACCATCTGGCTGACGTGGGCGCGTGCTTTGAGGCGCTGCTAGGGCAGGCCGCCATACGGAAGCGGATGGCGCGTACCGCCGGCCTGGATGACGGTTCGGAGACCGGCTCCGGCAAGACCGAGGCGGCGTTGTGGCGGTTTGCCGAAATGTACGCCGAGGGGCTGGTGGATGGAATGTACTTCGCGCTGCCGACGCGGGCCGCCGCCGTGCAGATACACGAGCGGAAGATTTGGCGTCGGCAAACCATTCGTCGCTCAGCTCGTCGGTATCGGGGTCGTCGGCGATGCCGGCGTTGATAACGGCGTCCTCTTCCGGTGTTGGCCTGATGATGTCAGCCTTCTTGTTGCGCGACATAGGCGGCGGCCTCCCGTGAGTTGGCTTTTCTGGGAGGGTGTCTAATAAGCCGGATGTACATTTGAGGCGAGAGGTGAGATTGTGAAGGAATTCCCCCTCACCCCAACCCTCTCCCGCTAGGGGAGAGGGAGATTTTAGACACCATCATGGAGAATTGGCGCGGGCCTCCAGCTATGGACGAATCAGCGGCTCCAACTTGTCCAGGAACGTTTCCACGTCCCGGAGACTGCGGGCCACGCGGCCGGCTCCGTACCAGTCTTCGTAAAAGTTTGTGTGGAGTCCGCCAGCCAGCTCGAATAGTCGGTCGATGTCATCATCGCCGGCTTCCTGGGCCAAGACGCTGACTGCGTCGTAAAGCAGCTCGTGTCCGCCGTGGCGCCAGCCGCGCTGCTGGGCGATTGCCTTCACCATCTGGGCGGCGGAACCCCAGCCTTTCTCGGATGCCTGGCGCAGGTCGCCGGCGGCGAGCTCGCTCCGGGCCTGAACCAGGAGGTGGCGACTGGATTCGCGGTACTTCTGCGTGGTCATGTTGCTCCCGACCACAAGTTTAGCACATTGGAGTCAAGCCGGCGCTTCGTTACCTATCTCCGGGTGAGCATTTGGTAGGCGACGGGTTGCGGCGCCGGTTCGCCGCGATCCTGCATATCGGCGAGGGCGTCGGAAACCAGCCGTCGGATGCCGGTAAAGGCTGCTTCAGGGGTTGGGGCGAGCCAGCTCAGCGACGGGAATTCGGTACACAGCCCGACGTACTCACCGTCCTCGCCGGACCAGGTGACGCTGTAGGTGTAGTGGTTATGGTCCGTCATTCACGGCGTACCGTTAGGATGCGAGAGCGGATTGGCAGTCCGCCCTCGCATGTATCCCCGCGCGTGCGGGGGAACCGCCTGGTACGGCGACAGGCACACGTCATCGTAGAAGTCGTCCAGTTGGTCCTCCCACTTGAGCACGAGCGACCCGTCCTGGGGGCGAACGGCCCGTAGCCGGATAACTTCGGATTCCTGGCAGAGTTCGCTCAACAGCGTCTGGCCTGAAGCACTCCCGGTGGGGACATCTATCTCCGTCTCCACCGCGACGCCATTGCACGTCCGAGAAGCCCTCGACCATCTTGTTCGTCAAGTGGCGGCGCCGCAGGTGATGGCGGGTCCTGGCCTGGCGGTCCTTCCGGTGTCCTATGGCAGAGTGGTCGTGACGGTAAGATACCTGGACCATTCGTCGCATTCCGCCGAATAGGACGCTACCTTGAGGGTGTATTCCCTGTTGGCCCTGTACGCGCTGTCGAATATATGGTTGCGATTCGTCTTTTCATCCGCCTCGCCCATCTTCCTATTGCCTCTAAACAGCTCCACACTATAGTCGGTATGGGAGCAGGTGTTCTCCCCTCCATTCGGCGGACGGTTCCACCACACTCTCACGTTGTAGGTTCCCTGTCTTTCAATCCGGCCGCCCGACGGCGTGGTGGGGACGTACTTGGCTTCGTCGTCGCTTCGCTGCGGGTCGCTGGGGCTGCTGTTCGCGTTGGTGGTGAATTTCTTCCTGGCTGGCCGGTAGCTGTAGTTGTCGCAACTGTCGCTGTAACTCTCCACATCTGCCCGGTAGTCGGTTGCGGGGGTCAGGCCGTCCGTAGTCCATTCGGTTGCCGTCAGCGCGGCCGACTCCTTTACCACGCCCCGTTTACTGGTGTACGGGTCCACGTCGTAGATTCTCACGTAGTATTCAGTAGTGGCTCAGGAACCGTCGGCGCCGGCGGACCAGCTGACCTTGGCCTCGGTGTCGCCCACGACGACCTGGACGTTGGTCGGAGGGTTGGGCTTGATGCTCTGGCCGGAAACGGCCGGGATGGCGAAGATGACGGCGGCCAGCAGGAAGCCGGCCACGGCGTAGAGAAGTGGATGGAATCGTGATCGTTTTAGCATCAGACGAGCCTCCGGACAAGAAAATCAGTTTTTTCACACCGTGCGGGCTGAATCGTCGAAAGTTTATCATCACAGTAAAGACTTTATCGATAACATAATGATAACATTATACGGGCGGCATGGAAACCAGTCGCGAGCGCTCACGCGTACCCACTTTCGTTCAACTTGTCATTGCGAGCGCAGCGCGGCAATCTCGTCGCCATAGGAAACATGGTTCAGGCGACGGGATCGCCACGTCGCTGCGCTCCTCGCGATGACAAACTGGGTACGCATGAGAGAGATTATTGGCTTGGAAGATTCTTATGTAGTCGATCTCCATCTCAATACGGATTGCAGGATGCCTGTGACAGGGAAACGGGTCCCCCGGTGTCGGCGGCCTTACGGTTTAAGGGTCGGCGCGGCGGCCACCAAGTGTGATGGCGGCGCTGCCGGAGTTGGCAGCGCCGCCGCCATCATTCTTGCGGCGTGGCCTGGGCCGTGTTCGACGCTCCGCTCCTCCCCAGCGGGTTCACCGTAAAGATCTGGAAAGTGTAGGTGGTCCCGTTGCTGAGATTGCCAACGTGGTAGGAAGCCCGCCCGAAAGCGTCACTGTCCATATCTACAAATGCGCTCCAAGTCGCGCCGCCGTCGGCGCTCCAGCGGTACTGGTAGCTGTGGCGGTTGATGGCCCAGTCCCACGTGAGAATGACCTCTTCGTCGCCGCCCCTGGCCGTGAGACCGGTGGGCGCAGTCGGGGTCGCCCACCGTGTGGCCTCGATCATGTTCGACGCCGGGCTTCGGCCGCCCGTGTTCACCGCAAAGACCTGGAACTCGTAAGCGAACCCGCTGTAGAGGTAACGGCCGGGCACCTGGTAAGAGGTGGCGCTGGCGCCGCCCGGAATGTCAAAGTACTCGTCGCTCTCTGTCCAGCTGAGCCTGCCCTTGCTGCGTAGGCGGTACTGGAACTTGGTGACCGTGCCGGTGTCCGGGTGACTCCAGCTGAGGATCACCGGATCGCCGGGCCTGGTGGCATCCTCCAGCACGACGGGCGCAACCGGCGGCGGCGGCGGCGCAACCGGCGTGCCCTTCACCTGGCCGAGCCAGACGGGGCTGTCGCTCACGCTGTGACGCCACCACATATCCACCGTGTACTCCAGGCCCGCTTGCAGGCCGGTAATTTCGTAGCTGGTTGCGCTGCCGTCGATATGGATGGTTTGGGAATCGCCGCCCTGCGTCAATTTCAGGTCGTAGAACTCCACATAGTGGGCCGAGGCCGCAAAGGACACCGTAAGCCGTTCCTCCCCGGGGGTTATCTTCATCCCTCCCACCCGGGCGGTTACCTCGGCCGACGGCGGGCCGTCGGGCTGGCCGGCCTTGACGGGGATCACGCGCACCGTGTACATCCGGACCACTTCCAGGTCGGTCAGGATGTAGCTGTCGCCGTACCAGCCGGTGAGGGAGCGCTGGCGTTCGGCGTCGAATTGCTCGCTGCCCGACTTCCACTGCACCTTGTATCCGTCCACACCAAATATCGGATCCCAGGTCACTATGAGCTGCCGGTCCCTGGGCGCGGCGCGCACCCCGGTCACCTGAGGAATCACCGCCGAGTTGTTGCCGGACGGCGCCGTAACAGCCTGGGCCACGGTGATGACCGGGGACAGGGCGTAGATACTCGCTGTGGACGTGTGCGAGAGGCTGTGCCCGGAGAGCGGATGGTCTGGGTTATGCTGTAGTTGCTCCAAAACGCACAGGGCGTTGCGGCTGTGTACCGTACCCACCTCATAGCCCCGGTCCTTCAGATAGTCCGGCAGGTACATCACCCGGTGACCATAGCCGTCCACCGGTCTTGTTGTCGGTTCGTTCGAGCTCGGGTCCACCAACCGTATCCATTCCTCCGTGACCTTGCAGAACACGGGCTCGGGCCGCGGGCTGGGCTTGGTGCCAACCTCTACCTGGGAGCCGCTGCCGGCATGGAGGTTCGGATGTTTGGTCCCGTCGTCATTCGAGCCGGTCCACACCCATGGATAATTATCCAATCCCGAGCCATAGGCATCGGCGATCTGGGGGGTCCACAGCACTTTGCCCGTCTCGTCGGTTATGTTGCGAGCGCCTGATGGCCACCGCCAACTCCCATCGTAGAACTGGTAGTAGTTGGGAGCCACCATTACACCGTTCACCCAAAAGATCGGCACGCCGACGCCAGTGATCCTGGCGTCCACGTTCTCCGCGGCGTCCATGTCGGCGGTGGAAATGAAGGCGCGGAACTGGTCCGGGAAGTCGCTCAGGTTTGAGTTGCGGCGCGCCGCATCCTGCACGAAGCGGTTGTAGTCGTCGATGCTTGTCGACGTCGCGTCCCGTTCGTCGGAGGTGGCGAACAGCAGCCGGAAGGAAAAACTCGCGCGGTCATAGCCCGCGGGGATGAGTGGCGAGCCCGGCGGGACCGTCTGCGGCTCGATGGGCTGCTGACTGGACGGCGTGACCGTGACCGGGTCGGACGCCGGGCCCTGCCCGGCCATGTCCACGGCGCGGATCTCGAAGGTGTAAGGGGTGCCGTTCTCCAAGCCGCGCACCAAGTGCCGGACGGTGCCCGGGCCGCTGTCCGGAATGTCGGTCCAGGCTCCCCCATCCTGTCGGTACTGGTAGCCGGTGATGGAGTAATCCGAGGGGTCGGTCCAGACCAGAACCGCCGAGCGATCGTCGCTGAGGGCCCGGAGGTCCGGCTGCCCTGGCAGGACGGTATCAACGACGGTGATGACCGGGGAGAGTGCGTAGTAATAGCCATTGACGTCGTTGTGAGAGAAAACTTCTTTAAACATCGCGTCGTTGGGTCGTGCAGCGGACAAAGCTCCAATGGCGGTAGGAGTGACGCCGGCATAACCGGTGGCATGCTTGGTTCCGTCGCGGTTCGAGCCGGTCCAGGCTACAAATGGCGCATGATGAGCGCTCCCGGACTCGTTGGTCGCGGCCACGGAGTCCCAGCCGCTGCTGTGGTAGAAGTCCTCGTAGTCGTCGCTCACCTTCTCGCCGCCCAGCCAGTAGATGGGCACGCCCTTGTCTGCGTTGGTGTAGGTGGTGTCGGTGTTGTCTCTGGCGTCCACGTCGGCGGTGGAAACGAAGGCGCGGAACTGGCCGCTGAAATCGGCCAGGTCGGTGTTGGCCGCGGCGAGATCCTGCACAAAACCATTGTAGGTAGCGATGTCCAGGGACGTGGGGGCCGAACTCATGGAAGTCATGAACAGCAGCCGGAAATTGTCGCCCGTTTTGAATACGGGCCGGCCTTGCGCGTCCCTGGGCGCCTGCGGCCAATCCGGCTCCACGATCTGGGCTTCCGGGGGCGCCGCCGCGATTGTCGGAGACCCCGGCGTGGCCGTGACCGACTGCGACGCCTTGCCCGGGCCCAGGGGGTTCACCGCACGGACCTGGAACGTGTAGCTCTCTCCGACGGTCAGGCTCACCACGTTGTAGGAGGTGGTGGCGGGGCCGCTGCCCGGAATGTCGGTCCAGGCTCCCCCGTTCTGCCGGAACCGGTACCCGATGATGGCGTCGTCCGACGGGTCGGTCCAGCTCAGGGTCACCGAGCTCGGGCCGGCCATGGCCTGCAAACCCAACGGCTGGGCCGGCAGGGCGGCATCGGCGATCGCGGTGATTACCGGCGACAGACCGTAGTACGCAAGTCCAGCCCCCGAAGTCCTCAGGCCGGACGTATTTTCCGAGATGGGCATGTTGCTGCCCAGCCACCCGTACCGGACCTGCGCAGCGCCGGCATAGTTGGTGGCATGCTTGGTTCCGTCGGCATTGGAGCCGCTCCAAATCTCGCGCACGAACGTGCCGCCACTGACAACCTGGTTGCCGTTTTCCGTCCTCCAATCCGTGGAGTCCCAGTTGCCGTCGTAGAAGTCGGCGTAGTCGTCGGCGACCTTGCTTCCATTCACCCAATAGATGGGCACGTCCTCCTCGGCGGTGGCGGTGGCGGTATTGTCCCGGGCGTCAACGTTCTCAGTGGAGATGACGGCGCGGAACTCGGTGGCGAGGTCGGCGAGGTCGGTGTTTGTGGCCGCCCGCTCCTGCACGATGCTGTTGGAGTCTGCGATGTCCGCGGTCGGCAGTTCGTATCCCACGGTAGAGGTGACGAACAGCAGGCGGAAGCTGTCCCTGGACCTGATGCTGGCCGGCACATACGACGAACTCAGCGGAACCGTGACCGGCGAGGGAGGGGTCATGTCGCTCTGCAGAGAACGCGAGGACTCGGAGTTCATCCCGGGAATTTCGGCTTGGGGAATGTTGGCGATCACCGCATTGGCCGTCGCCGCCTGCGCGCTTTTGCCGGGTCCCACGGGGTCGGTGTAGGACGCCGTGGCGCGCAGGTAATGGCCCACGTCGCTTTCGGTGGGGGTATAGGCGGCCTGCGTTGCGCCCGCGATGACTTCCCACGTGCTGGCGTCGGCGGAACGCTCCCAGGTCCAGGAAACGCCGCTCACGCCGCCGTCCGGGTCAAGCAGCACCGCCCGAATCATGGCGCCCACTGGGAACGAATCCGCACCCAAACTGACGACGCCCGGCTCGTCCACGTTGGTCACGTTTATGGTGACGTCGATGGAGTCGTCAACGCTGGCGTCGGCATCGCCGGCGGCGTCCTTGCCGTCGCTGACGGTTACGGTTACGGAGTAGCTCGACTTGTTTTCGTAGTCCAGAGCGCCCTTGACACTGATTTGGCCGGTGGTGCCGTTGAAGTCGAAGCTCCCGGCGTCGGCGCCGGTCAGGGCGTAGGTAACGGTATCGCCGTCAGCGTCGCTGGCGGTCACCGGACTACCAATGCTGGACCCGGCCAGCGTGTTTTCATCCACGTAACGGGTATCGTGGTCAATGCCGAACTGGGGCTCGCGGTTGGCCTGCCGCGCCGGCTCACTGGCCAGGGAGCCATCCACCTTGTGCCCGGGCTGGTCAGCCAGCCGCCGGTGCTTCAGATCGGCGGCGTTGCCTTCGCCGTCCAGTATGGATCCGCCGTTCAGTTTCAGTTGGTTCTTCTTGATGCTGACGCCGTCAGCGTCGGCGTCAGCGCTCTTGACCTCGTAGCCAAAGACAATGGCTCCGTGGCCATCGCCAGTATGGTTGGACCTGATCGTAGCCAAGCGGCGGTGGTCGCCGATTTGGAGGCGGAGGCGTGGCTGTCCAGCCACGGTGATGCGGTGGTCAAAGGCCACGCTGACCTGGATGGTTTCTCCGGCGGCGTAGGTGTCGCCGCTGGCGGGACTGGAGATTATGGAGAGGCGGGGGTAGCGGGACTCCACTGCATTGGCCGTTGCAGCCTGCGCGCTCTTGCCGGGTCCCTCGGCGTCGGTGTAGTACGCCGTGGCGCGCAGGTAATGGCCCACGTCCTCTTCGTGCGGGGTATATTTGGCCTGAAATGCGCCCGCGACGAATTCCCCCGGGCCGGAGGTGAAGAACTCCGACGCGACCCATTCCCACGTGCTGGCGTCGGCGGAACGCTCCCATTCCCAGGAAACGCCGTTCACGCCGGCGTCCGGGTCGGTCAGGCTAGCGCGCAGCGCACTGCCCGCCTTGGGAGCCTGCGAATCCAAGAGAACGGTTCCCGGCTCGTCAACGTTGGTCACGTTTATGGTGACGTCGATGGAGTCGTTAACGCTGGCATCCTCCGCGCCGGCGGCGTCCTTGCCGTCGCTGACGGTTACGGTTACGGAGTAGCTCGCCCTCCTTTCGTAGTCCAGGGCGTTCTTGACGCTGATCTGGCCGGTGGCAACGTCAAAGTCGAAAACCCCGGCGTCCGCGCCGGTGAGGGCGTAGGTCAGGCTATCCCCGTCGGGGTCCTCGGCGGTTACCGGGTCGCCGACGCTCTGCCCGGCCGGGGTGTTCTCCGCCACCGGGCGGGTGGTTGTTTTCGACGGGAACGCGGGTTCGGCGTTGGCCGGCTCCGGCTCACTGGCCGGGGAACCATCCACCTTGTGCCCGGGGTGGTCAGCCAGCCGCTTGTGCTTCAGATCGGCGGCGTTGCCGTTGGCGTCCACTATGGAGCCGCCGTTCAGCTTCAGTCGGTTCTTCCTGATGCTGATGCCGTCAGCGTCGACGTCATTGTGCCTCACTTCATAGGTCAAGACTATGGTGACGCCATCATGGCCGGTATGGGAGTACCTGGCCCAGCGTTGGCGGTCGCCGATTTGGAGGCGGAGGCGCGGCGCGCCGGTCACGGTGACGGGCCGGCTGAAGGTCACGTTAACCGTGATTGCCTCGCCGGCGCCGTAGGTGTCGCCGCTCACGGGGATGGAGGCGATGGTAGGGCCCGCGGTGATCCCAGGCCCGGCGCCCTCTTGGGCCTGGGCCGGGCCGGCGGACGTCAGCCACAGCAGAGCGGCGCCCACGGTCAGTAGCGCCAGGACCGGCAATACGTAGGCCACGATGCGACGCAGCGGTGGAGTTTGCACCAGAGTTCCGCTCAAGCCGATCGGAGGGGCTGACCGGTGCACGTGGCGACTGATCACCGCATCCTTGAAGCCATGGCAGAGCGCCGCTATTTTCCGGAAAGGTCGTGCCGAACTAATCCTGCTGCTAAACAAAGTCTCATCCTCTACATTTGAGCCCATCAATCACGACATGGGGATCTGCTATCACGTCAGATATGCAAATGGTCCAACGAACAATTAGTAATTGCCTTGGTATATCTCGATTGACGAAGCTCGATTTTTCAGCCCGGCCTATTATCCAGAATTAATAATCACAGTCAAGCCGATACTAATAACAATTTAATAACATCATGGTGATAACGATGTGATAACATTTTCCAAACCGCACGTGAACGTGTCCCAATCACCAAGTGGGACCCATACTCCGCGGCTCCATCCGGCGGCCGGGGATCAGGGGCCAGAGGAGGCCAGGCAACCAGATGAATTCCGAAGAGCTGCTCAGGGAAAACGCGGCCCTGCGGGAACGCCTCTCCCGCCTGAGTGAGGCCAGCCTCGGCATCACCGAGGACCTGGACCCCAGCGCCGTGCTGCAGGGGGTGGTGGACGAGGCGCGTGCGCTGACTGGGGCGAGGATGGCCGGCCTCACCGCCCTGGACGAACATGGACAACTCTGGGAGTTCGTGACCTCGGGCCTGTCGCCGGAGGAGCACCGGCTGGTGCTGGAGTTGCCCGGAGGGATGGAGTTTTTCGCCTACCTGGGCCGAATGCCGGAGCCCCTGCGGGTGGCCGACTTCGCGGCCTACGCCAGGGCGACGGGCCTGCCCGACATCGCCCGCCCCTGGGGCCGGTGAGGGCCTTCCTGAGGACCCCCATCCGTCTCCGGGGCCGTCCCGTCGGCGACATCTACCTGGCGGGCAAGGAGGGTCCGGATGAAAGTCAGGACGGAGGGGAGTTCACCCAGGACGACGAGGAAACCCTGGCGCTGTTCGCCGCCCAGGCCGCCCTGGCCATCGCCAACGCGCTGCGCTACCGGGAGGAACGGCGGGGCCGGGAATACCTGGAGACCCTGGTGCACGCCGCTCCCGTGGGCATCGCAGTCTTCGACGTCAGGACGGGTTCGTATGCGCTCATCAACCGGGAAGCCGAGCGCATATTCTCCGGCCTGCACCCCCCGGAGCAGGATATCGAGCAGTTCCGGGAGACGCTGAACTTCCGTCGTCCCGACGGTCCGGAGGTTACGCCGGCAGAGTTCCCATTGGACCGAGCCGTCAGCGACGGCGAGACGGTGCGGGGCGAGGAAATAGTCATTCGGGTTCCCGACGGGCGCAGCGTCACCGTCGTCGTTAGCGCCACCCCCATCCGGTCGGAGGAGGGCGCCATCGAGGCCGCAGTGGTTACGCTCCAGGACCTGACGCCCCTGGAGGAGGTGGAGCGGCAGCGGGCCGAGTTCCTGGGCACGGTGAGCCACGAGCTGAGGGCGCCGCTCACCTCCATCAAGGGGTCCGCCGCCGCCCTGCTGCGCACCCCGTCCACCCTGGACGCCGCCGAGACCCAGCAGTTCCTGCGCATCATCGACAACCAGGCCGACCACATCCTGGACCTGATCGGCCAGCTGCTGGACGCGGCCCGCATTGACGCCGGCGTCCTGTCGGTCTCTCCGGAGCCTTCGGATGCGGCGGCGCTGGTGGACCGTGCCGTGGGCCTCTTCCAGAGCGGCGGGGGCCGGAGCAACGTAAGCATCGACTTGCGGCCGGACCTGCCCCGGGTGCTGGCGGACCGGCGTCGGGTGGAGCAGGTGCTGACCAACCTGCTGAGCAACGCGGCCCGCCACTCCCCCGAGTCTTCCACCATCCGGGTGAGCGCCGCCGTGGAAGGGGTCCACGTGGCCATCTCCGTGGCCGACGACGGCGTGGGGGTGCCGTCCGAGCGGCTGCCCTACCTCTTTCGCAGGTTCTTCCGTGCTGAGGGCGACCGGCGGGACGGCGTGGGAACCGGCCTGGGCCTGGCCGTCTGCAAGGGTATCGTGGAGGCCCACGGCGGCCGCATCCGGGCCGAGAGCGACGGCCCGGGCCGGGGGGCCACCTTCACCTTCACCCTGCCGGCGGCCGACGATGTCGCCATCGTTGCCGACCGTGAGCAAGGCGCACGGCCCGGGGTCCGCGTCCTAGCGGTGGACGACGACGCCCAGGCCCTGCGCTTCGTGCGGGACGCCCTCACCGAGGCGGGCTACCAGGTGACCGCCACCGGCGACCCCGAGGAGGCCCTGCGGCTGATGGAGCGGGAGCAGCCCCGCCTGGTGCTGCTGGACCTGGTGCTGCCCGGAACCGACGGCATCGAACTGATGCAGGACATCCTGCGCGTCGCCGACGTGCCGGTGATCTTCCTGTCGGGCTACGGGCAGGACCAGGTGATTGCCCGGGCCTTCGAGATGGGCGCCGACGACTACATCGTCAAGCCCTTCTCGCCCACGGAGCTGGCGGCCCGGGTGCAGGCGGCCCTGCGGCGGCGCACCGGGCCGGCCCGGATGGCTCCCTCGGAACCCTACGTGAAGGGGGAGTTGACCATCGACTACGTCCAGCGGCTGGTGAGCGTGGCTGGCGAGCCGGTTCGCCTCACGGCCATCGAGTACGACTTTCTGCGCGAGCTGTCGGTCCACGCCGGAAGGGTGTTGACCCACCAGCACCTGCTGCAGCGGGTGTGGGGCAAGACCGAGCCCGGAGCTCCCCGGACGATCCGCACCCACCTGATGCGGCTGCGGCGCAAGCTGGGCGAGGACGCCGATAACCCCAGGTACATCTTCGCCGAGCCGCGGGTCGGCTACCGCATGGAGCGGCCGGACGTTTAGGGTAGAGCTGGCGCCGCAAAGGTTCGCAATTCGGTCATCTTGGGCCAATCTGGCGTTGGCTGCCCGCCGCCGGCTGGGAGCGCCTCTCCCGTGTCAACCGGTGTGAAAAGCGCCATCCTTACCGATGCGGTTCCAGGGTCTTTCGATTATCCGGTGTGTCATTGCGACCCCGCACTTGATGCGGGGGTGGCAATGACACACCGGATAATCGAAAGGCCCTGCCGTCCCGCCACCCGCACTACTCACATCCTGTTTGATCTGACTATGGAGGTGAATCATGGCGCGCCGCAACCATCGCTCAAGCCACTCCGGTCAAAACAGTATCATCAGGTACATCGCAGTCGGCACGCTGGGCGTTTTGACCCTGGCCCTGGTTGCATTCCTGCTGGCGCTGCCGGCCGCCGACCCAGCCCTGGCCCAGGACCCGCCCGCCAACAGCGCGCCCGCCTTCCCCGGGGACACTGCCGACCGCAGCATTGCGGAGCACTCCCCCGCCGGGCAGAGCATCGGCGCTCCGGTTACCGCCGCCGACGCCGACGGCGACACCCTGACCTACGCTCTGGCCGGCACGGACGCCGGGAGTTTCGACCTGGACCCCGACACCGGGCAGCTCAGCGTCAAGAACGCCCTGGACTACGAGAGCAAGTCCTCCTACTCGGTAGCCGTAACCGTCAGCGACGGCAAGAACGCCGACGGTGAGGCCGACGCATCCCTGGACGACGCCATCGCGGTGTCCATTGCCGTGGTCAACATGGACGAGCCGGGCCGTATTTCCTTCAACTCGGCGACGCCTCAGGTGGGTACGCCGCTTACGGCCATCCTCACCGACCCGGACGGCAACCT
The DNA here is from genome assembly GCA_965207025.1 of Dehalococcoidia bacterium. Classification (GTDB taxonomy): domain Bacteria; phylum Chloroflexota; class Dehalococcoidia; order Lucifugimonadales; family UBA3495; genus Bin87. Next base: position 2,662,387 of record OZ242258.1, read on the forward strand.
CAGAAACGACATCTGGGTCTGGGAGCGTTCCGCCAACCGCAGCAGTTGGGACGCCATCGAGAACCATGCGCTGGCCACCTACACGCCGTCCGACGCCGACGCGGGCCAGTACCTGCGGGCCGCGGTGTCCTACCAGGACGGCCAGGGCGACGGGACGGTCAAGGTTGCGTCGTGGACCGAGGTTTCCAACCCGGTGCCGGCGCCGGCAGCGCCCGAGCCCACGCCTGCGCCAACCCCAACCCCAACTCCGGAGCCCACGCCAACGCCCACGCCCACCCCGGCGCCGCCGGCCAATAACGAGCCACAGTTCGCCAGCGCCAGCGATGTCCGCTACGTGGCTGAAAACACTCCGGCCGGAACCGGCATTGGCAGTCCGGTGACCGCCACCGACGCCGACGGCGACACGCTGTCCTACCGTCTGACGGGCAACGACGCCGGGAGTTTCGCGTTCAACGGCTCCACCGGGCAGATTTCGGTCAGGAACGCCCTGGACTACGAGAGCCGGGCCAGCTACTCGGTGACCGTAACCGTCAGCGACGGCAAGAATACCGCCGGAGAGCAGGACGCCAGCGTTGACGACTCCATCGCCATCACCATAGCGGTGACCAACGTGGACGAACCCGGCGTGGTCAGCCTGGATACCAACACTCCCGAAGTGGGCAAAGCGGTGCGGACGGTGCTGCTGGACCCGGACGGCGGCGTGAGCGGCGTGTCCTGGGCCTGGGCGCGCTCATCCAACGGAACCGCCTGGAGCGCCATAGCCGGCGCGACCTCCAGCGCCTACACCCCCACGGACGACGACGACGGCATGTACCTGCGGGCTTCCGCGTCATATACCGACCCCGAGGGCCCCGGCAAGACGGCGCAGGCGGTGACTTCCAACCCGGCGCAGCGTGCGCCCGAACCTGCGCCTGCCACGACGCCAACGCCGACACCCCAGCCCACGCCGGCGCCTACCTCCGAGCCCACTCCGGCGCCGCCGGCCAATAACGAGCCACAGTTCGCCAACGCCAGCGATGTCCGCTACGTGGCTGAAAACACTCCGGCCGGAACCGGCATCGGCAGTCCGGTGACCGCCACCGACGGCGACGGCGACACGCTGGCCTACGGGCTGACGGGCAACGACGCCGGGAGTTTCGACTTCAACGGCGCCACCGGCCAAATCAGTGTCAAGGGCGCCCTGGACTACGAAAGCCGGGCCAGCTACTCGGTCACGGTAACCGTCAGCGACGGCAAGAATACTGCCGGCGAGGCCGACGCCACCGTTGACGACTCCATCGCCATCACCATATCGGTGACCAACGTGGACGAGGCCGGCGTGGTCAGCCTCGATACCAACACTCCCGAAGTGGGTGAAGCGGTGCGGACGGTGCTGCTGGACCCGGACGGCGTCGTGAGCGGCGTGGTCTGGGCCTGGGCGCGCTCATCCAACGGAACCAACTGGACCGCCATAGCCGGCGCGACCTCCAGCGCCTACACCCCCACGGATGACGACGACGGCATGTACCTGCGGGCTTCCGCGTCATATACCGACCCCGAGGGCCCCGGCAAAACGGCGCAGGCGGTCACGGGCAGCGCAGTGACGCTCCCGCCTCGCCTCGTCACGCCGGACCCCATCACCCTTCCATCGACCACGGCCAGCGACCATCAGCATGCCGTTCCCCAGAACTGGAGCCTCATCCCCTCCGGCCTGGGCCCCGGCGACAGCTTCCGGCTGCTGTTCATTACCTCCAATAGCACAAGACCGGCATCCTCCGACATAGGGACCTACAACACCGCCATCCAGGCGCGGGCGGCGGCCAACTCCGCCATTGCGGGCGTGACCGGCCTCAGCGCCAAGTTCCGCGCCGTCATTTCCACCCAGACCGTCGATGCCCGGGACAACACCGGCACCGCGCCGGCCGACACCTCCGCCGGCTACAGCAGCGGCGAGGGGGTGCGCATCTACTGGGTGGAGTCCGGGACGGTGGACGAGAAGGTGGCCGACGACTACGCCGACTTCTATGACGGCAGTTGGGACCCCAACCATCAATCCGGAGGCACAGGATACATATACGGGAGGAACGAGTACGGGGCATACAGTGAACGGAAGACGGTTTGGACCGGCTCGAATGACGACGGAACGAAACATGCAACCAAGTATGCTGGTCAACAGTTCGTGCAAGCCGGTATGGTTAATGGTCCATCCAACACATTGCATAGCAACAAGCCGTTTTCGCAGGGTTCGGTCAACTCCGTATCTACCAATGGGCATTTCTACGGCCTCTCGCCGGTGCTGACCGTTGCGGTGCCGCCGCCCCCCAAGCCCATTACCGTGCCTGAAGACTGGAGCCTCATCCCCTCCGGCCTCGGCCCCGGCGAGAGCTTCCGACTGCTGTTCATAAGCTCCACGGGAATGAACCCTTCATCCAATGATATAGAGACCTACAACAAACACGTGCAGGGGCGGGCCGCGGCCAACAGCGCCATTGCGGGGGTCACCGGCCTCAGCGGCGAGTTCCGCGCCGTCATCTCCACCCGCGGCGTCGAGGCCCGGGACAACACCGACACCAGGTACACCGGCGATACCACGCCCGGTACGGATGACGACGCCGACCTGGGCGTGCCCATCTACTGGGTGGAATCCCCTACGGTGGACGAGAAGGTCGCCGACGACTACAAGGACTTCTACGACGACAGCTGGGACAGCAACGCCGTAGACACCGCCAATGTAGCGAGATTGTACGGGCGGAACGAGGCAGGGACTCGCCCTACTGGTAGAACCTGGGTTTGGACCGGCTCGAACGCCAATGGCACAAAACATGCAACGAATTACGCTGGCGCAGGGTCTGTGATGAGAGGCGTGATTGAAGGTCCACTCACCATACCTAATGCGAGCGCCAAGCCGATTGCGCTAACCGCCGAACTGCGTACAGACTTTACAACCAACCCACTATACGGCCTCTCGCCGGTGCTGACCGTTGCGGTTCCGCCGCCGCCCAAGCCCATTACCGTTCCCGACAACTGGAGCCTCATCCCCTCCGGCTTCGGCCCCGGCGAGAGCTTCCGCCTGCTGTTCGCCACCGCGCCAACACCTGCGACATCGTCGGACATCAACACCTACAACAGCTTCGTACAGGGGCAAGCGGCGGGCTCCTCCGCCATTGCGGGGGTGAGGGGCCTCAGCGCCGAGTTCCGCGCCGTCATCTCCACCCGCGGCGTCGATGCCCGGGACAACACCGGCACGGCGCCGGCCAACGGCAGCTCCTACACCAGCGGCGAGGGCGTACCCATCTACTGGGTGGAATCCCCAACGGTGGACGAGAAGGTCGCCGACGACTACCCCGACTTCTACGACGACAGTTGGGACTTCAACAATAGCGACGGAGACGCGGTGCACGGGAGGAACAGGGACGGGAATCACCTTGGGTCTCGGCGATATGTTTGGACCGGCTCGAATGCCGACGGAACGAAACATGCAATAGGCTATATCGCCGGGATACGGGATGTGCGAGTTGGTCACATTGACGGTCCATCCTCGCCTGACCGAAAGTGGTCGCCGCTTTCGGTTGGTTTTCTAAGAGCAACAGCTAGCGAAACAAAACCTATCTACGCCCTCTCCCCGGTGCTCACCGTCGAGGACAAAGTTCGTCCGGCCAGGCCCACGAACCTCCAAACCTACCTCAGCGACGGCGCAGTGTTCCTGAGCTGGGACAACCCTTCGGACAGCACCATCACCAAGTACCAGTACCGGCAGAATTCCGGCAGCTGGACCGACATCCCGGACAGCGGCAAGGACACCGTCACTCACGTGGTCAGCGGCCTGGACAACGGCCGGCGATATACCTTCCAGATACGCGCCGTGGACACGGGCGGCGCCGGCCCGGTGGCGTCGGTAAGCGCCACGCCGGACACGGTGGACGTTGAGCCGAACTGGGCGCTCACCCCCTCCGGCCTGGACGTGGGCGACAGCTTCCGCCTGCTGTTCTTCACCAGTACCAACCAAGAGCCTACATCTGAGGACATAGCTGATTACAACACCACCGTGCAGGAGCGGGCGGCGACCAACTCCGCCATTGCGAAGGTGTCCGGGCTCAGCGGCCAGTTCCGCGCTATCATCTCCACCGCCACCGTGGACGCCCGGGACAATACCGCCACCACCTACACCGACGCCGACAAGGGCGTGCCCATCTACTGGGTGAAATCCCCAACGGTGGACGAGAAGGTCGCCGACGACTACGAGGACTTCTACGACGGCAGTTGGGACTTCACCAACGACGATGGAGACGCGGTGCAGGGGAGAGACGAATCCGGGAATCGTAGTGCTAATGCACGGAGGACTGTTTGGACCGGCTCGAAGGAGGACGGCACAAAACATCCCACCTTCTATGCTGGCAAACCCCGATCCGGAGATATTGACGTTGTCGGCGTGATCTATGGAATTATTAATATTCAAGCGGAAGTTGAAAATATCAAGCCACTTTCATTCGTCCACGAGCGCGGTTCTACTTTAGGCTCAGGTTACTACGGCCTCTCCCCGGTGCTGACCGTCGTGGACAAAGTTCGTCCGGCCAGGCCGACGAACCTCCAGGCCTACCCCAGCAGCGGCGCGGTTCTCCTGAGCTGGGATGACCCCGCGGACACCACCATCACCAGGTACGAGTACTGGCAGAGCGGCGGCGACTGGGTCACCATCGAGGGCAGCGGCAAGGCCACCGTCACTCACGTGGTCAGCGGCCTGGACAACGGCCGGCGCTACACCTTCCGGGTGCGCGCGGTGGACACGGGCGGCGCCGGCCCGGTGGCGTCGGTAAGCGCCACGCCGGACACGGTGGACGTTGAGCCGGACTGGGCGCTCACCCCCTCCGGCCTGGACGTGGGCGACAGCTTCCGCCTGCTGTTCGTCACCTCCAATTCCACAAGACAGGTATCCTCCTCCGACATAGGGACATACAACGCCGCCGTGCAGGCGCGGGCGGGGGCCAACTCCGTCATTTCGGGCGTGACCGGCCTCAGCGCCAAGTTCCGCGCCGTCATCTCCACCGGCACAGTCGATGCCCGGGACAACACGGTCACCAGGTTCACCGGCGATACCACCACCGTCACGACGGACGACTCCGACACGGGCGTGCCCATCTACTGGGTGGAATCCGGGACGGTGGACGAGAAGGTGGCCGACGACTACGCCGACTTCTACGACGACAGTTGGGACTTCAACAGCGGCACCGGCGGAACCGCCGTGTACGGGAGAGACGAGCTTGGCAATTACACCGGCCGGGTAAATGTTTGGACCGGCTCGAATGCCAACGGCACGAAACATGCTACCCACCATGCCGGCCACGCGAGCCTTGTGCGATTTGGTCTCGTCAATGGTCCGAACTCATTACCTTGGGATTACAAGCCCATTTCTGAGAGCGCCCTTCTGGTTGCAAGCAACGATGGGCATTACTATGGCCTCTCCCCGGTCCTCACCGTCCACGACACCGTGCGTCCGGCCAGGCCCACGGGTCTGCAGGGCGTGGCCGGCCACACCTGGGTAACGCTGAGCTGGGACGACCCCTCGGATCCCACCATCACCACGTACCAGTACCGCCTGGGCGGCGGCGCGTGGATCGACATCCCGAACAGCGACTCCACCACCACCTCGCACACGGTCACCGGCCTGCGCAGCGGGACGACCTACACCTTCGGCCTCCGGGCCGTGGACACGGGCGGCCCGGGGGCGGCCTGGAACCCGCTCCGGGTGAGGACGCCCCGGGCGCAGACCGTCCCTGCCGACTGGTCCCTCATCCCCGCCGGCCTCGGCCCGGGCGACACCTTCCGCCTCCTGTTCGCCAGCCGCAACCTCGGGAATATGGTGCCCATGACTCCCCACATAGAGGAATACAACGACGACGTGCAGACGCTGGCGGCGAGAAACGGCGCCATTGCCAAGGTGTCCGGCCTCAGCGGCCAGTTCCGCGCCCTGATGTCCACCGCCACCGTGGACGCCCGGGACAACACCTACACCACCTACATCGACGCCAACAAGGGCGTGCCCATCTACTGGCTGGGCGGGGAGTCAGTCGCCAACGACTACGAGGACTTCTACGACGGCAGTTGGCACAAGCACGACCTTGGAATCCATGTCAAAACAGACGGTACTACCAAGAAGAGAACACCTTACGTCTATGGGAGGGACGAGAACGGCAACCTGATCCAAGGCGGGACGTGGGTCTGGACCGGCTCGGATGCCAACGGAACGAAGCACTCCAACTGTGCGGGCTGCCGCACGGGGACGGTGAGACAGGGGTGGGTCAATGGCCGATCCCTATGGGCTCACGACAACGCCACCATTTCGCACCATGATGAGACCGTTTCCAATGCCGGGCGCGCGTTCTACGGCCTCTCCCCGGTCTTCATCGTCGGGTCGCGGTAATCGCAACAGCAGCAGTCGCCGCCGCCAACGCGGGACGAAAGGACGGGGCGCTCAGGCTGATTTCCTGGGCGCCCCTGATTTGCCTACAGCTTAGACAAAGGAATCCGAGGAAGTCAGGATCGGGGAGCCGGTTCCGGCTACAGTACATGATGGCTCGCGCGTACCCGCTTTCGCCGGAGCTGTCATTGCGAGCGCAGCGCGGCAATCTCGTTGCCGAAGGAGCTGTCATTGCGAGCGCAGCGCGGCAATCTCGTTGCCGAAGGAGCCGTCATTGCGAGCGCAGCGCGGCAATCTCGTTGCCGAAGGAGCCGTCACTCAGCCGGCGAGATTGCCACGTCGCTGCGCTCCTCGCAATGACAAACTGGGTACGCGTGAGTACATGATGGCTGGCCGAGGGAGACTGTATCCAGAACCTTCGAGTTGGCGGTGCCCCTATGATACCATTGACAAACGATGGAGAATGGGTTTCTCGCAAAGCGGTTTTGGGGGAAGGCGGATCGCCAGGATCCTGGCCGCGTCCATTTGCTGGAGCACCACCTGGCGGATGTGGGCGCTTGCTTTGAGGCGCTGCTGGCGCAGCCGACCATCCGGCGGCGACTGGCGAGTAGCGCCGGCTTGGATGACGTTGACCCGGTAACGGCGGCGCGGCTGTGCGTGTTCGCCGCGCTGCACGACATCGGCAAGGTGAACCTCGGGTTTCAAACGCAGATTTGGAGTGATTCCGATTTTCCACCGGGAATGCGGAGACCGGTTCGCGCCGGGCACACGCTGGACTTGACGCCCGTGCTGCAATGGGATGATCAACAGGCGGCAGGGTGGTTCTATTCCTCAATAGGATGGGATGAACTGCTCGGATGGGACGGCGCTGAAGGCGAAAGCGTGTGTGGGCTGTTCGTCGCCACGCTGTCGCACCATGGCCGGCCCTTGCAATTGGACGGAACGCGGCAGCGTAACCCCGCAATCTGGCGTCCGTTGGGCAACTTGGACCCGCCGGAATATACCCGCCGCGTCGGCCGGCTGATACGCGATTGGTTCCCGGACGCTTTCGCGTCTGGTGGGAAATCTTTGCCGTCGGCGGCTGCGTTTCAGCATCACTTTCTGGGGCTGTGCAACCTGGCGGACTGGATTGGTTCCAACGAAACGTGGTTCCCGTATGTTGACGAGATGCGGGATGATTACATTGACACCGCCCGGCAGCGGGCTGAACGCGCCATTGCCGCTGTTGGCCTGAAGGTATCGACACAACGGAAGCAAGTCTTCCAGACCGGCGTACCGGACTTTGCCGGGCTGTTCCCGCACATTGAGCAGGCTAACGCTATCCAGTTGGCGGCGCATCGCGTGCCCCTCGAGGAGCCGCTGGTCATTATTGAGTCGGAAACGGGGTCAGGGAAGACGGAGGCGGCACTGTGGCGGTTTGCCGAGATGTACGCCGCCGGGCTGGTGGACGGAATGTACTTCGCGCTGCCGACGCGGGCCGCCGCCGTTCAGATTCACGGGCGTGTGAACGATTTCGTCGCCCGATTGTTCTCGAACGGGGATACGCCGGAGACCGTGCTGGCCGTGCCGGGATACTTGAAGGCCGGCGATGTTGCCGGCCACCATCTGCAAGACTATCAAGTTTGGTGGGACGACCATGCCGGCGACGGGCATCGTTGGGCGGCGGAAAGTCCCAAGCGGTTCCTGGCGGCGCAAATCGCGGTGGGCACGGTGGACCAGGCGTTGCTGGGGGCGTTGAAGGTGAAGAACGCGCACATGAGGACGGCGTGCCTGGCGCGCAACCTGCTGGTGGTGGACGAGGTTCACGCCTCGGACGCCTACATGACGGAGATTCTGGCGGCGTTGCTGGAGGCGCACCGGCAGGCCGGCGGCTACGCGCTGCTGATGTCGGCGACGCTGGGAGCGGTCGCGCGGCAACGGTGGCTGAGCGAGGCCGACGAGAGCGGGCTGGTTGACGCTATCGACGTGGCATATCCCGCCGTGAGCGTTCTAGGCGACACTATCGACGCCGGCGAGAACGACCAGGCGAAAGCGGTGGCCATGTCTAGCCAACCTATCATGCGCGAGCCGGACGCCGTAGCGCAACTGGCTCTGGAGGCCGCCCGCGCCGGCGCAAAAGTCCTGGTGGTGCGCAACACGGTGAATTACGCCGTCAACACGTGGCAGGCGGTGGTGGAGCGGGCCGGCACCTTCGACAAGCTCGGGTTGAACGTGGCGACGCTGCTGCATCATGGGCGCTACGCCGCCGTCGACCGCCGGCTGCTGGACCGGCGGGTGGAGGAGCTGCTAGGCAAGGACAGCCAGCGGGACGGCGGCTGCGTCGTGGTGGGCACGCAGACTTTGGAGCAGTCGTTGGACATTGACGCCGACCTGCTGATTACCGACCTGTGCCCGGCGGACGTGCTGCTGCAACGCATCGGGCGGCTGCATCGGCATGGGCGGGGCGACCGGCCGGCGGGCTACTCCATGCCGAAGTGCATTGTGCTGACGCCGCCGGGGGATGACCTGTCGCCGCTGCTGGACGGCGGGCAGGACACCAACGGGCTGGGGCCGCACGGTTACGTGTACGAGGACCTGCGGATTCTGCAAGCGACTCTGGGCCTGATTGGCGAATATCCGCAGTGGGAGATACCGGAGATGAACCGGGAACTGGTGGAGCGGGCGACGCATCCCACCGCGCTGGCGGGGATTGAGGCCATGGGCGATGGGTGGAAGGAGCACGGCATTTCCGTCAAGGGCGGCGAGATCGGCGACTGGCAGACGGCGCGCAACGCCATTATCCGCAGGGACAAGTCTTTCTTCGAGGACAACCGCGACGTGCTGTTCCCTACTGACGACGAGCGTATCCGCACACGCCAGGGCGACGACCGGGTGGACATCGCATTTGACCCGTGGCCAGAGAGCCCATTTAACCGCGCGCCGATTGAACGAATCGCAATGACCGTGCGCTGGTTGGACAAGTCTAACGACCCGTCGGAGCCGGTAGGAACTACTGCGACAGACGGCGGGTTTGAGTTCGCCGTGGGGTCACGGCGGTTCCGGTACGACCGACTGGGGTTGCGGCGGCTGTAACTGCCCTAGTTAGCGGGGATGAGGTTAATTACGCTCCCGACTGAGCAATCAACGGCGTCAACGTTACAAAAGCCAACGCGCTGCCTTCGGGCACTGAGACAGCTTCCAGAGCACTTGGGGGCGCCACAGGTTGTCCGGCGTCTTCCATGCTGTCAATCCATTCCCGAAGGGCGGCCTCCGCATTCTCTATGGCTTCATCCACCGTACTGCCCATGGCCACGCATCTGGGGAAGTCGGGGAAAGCGACGCCGTAAGCGCCGGCCTCGCCGTCAATCAAAGCGGGATAGCGCATATCAATCCTCCCAGCCGGCAGCGCTGGCGATGCTGTGAGCTACTCAGTGCGACACTGTGCGGTGCAGCGTCAGTGAGACGGAGTTCGTAATATCAGGATGGCGATAGATGTCATGCCGTGCGCCATGCCGCTCCAAGTACCAGCCTTCCCACTCCAGGCTGCACCTGATGCGCCGCGTCTGCGTTTCCACACGTGCATACTAATGACGCGCAGCAGCACGATCAAGCGCGCCCCTTCTTATCCCCGCGCGTGCGGGGGAACCGTAACTGCTATCATCGGCGTGGTGATGGGGCTAGGTCTATCCCCGCGTGTGCGGGGCACCATCACTTGGCACAATCGTGCTTTAGTGACAGACGGTCTATCTCCGCCGGGGCGGATGTAGAAGTTGACAGCCAGCATAGGTGCGTACAATAATCTAATTCTGTAACTAAGGGCAATTTTTAACTCTGGAGGGCGAAATGGCCACCCACCCCTTTTCCCAAACCCACGTGCAGATTGTAATGCCTCACAATGCCGCTGTGCATGCGGTTTTGAGCGCGGCTCCCTCATCTCTGACTCTCGAAACGCCCGGCGGAGCAATACGAGTCGAGGTACGGCAAGGATTTTTTGACCGCAGGCGTCTGTTGATAAGTCCCGGGTGAGGCTTGCAAAGTGTACAGATCGATCATTACGTACAAATAATCCGCTTGCTTGTTCGTGCACATAAGGACGGTCAAACCATGTACAACATTCTAACCGAACCGCTGATTCGCATTGCCACCGTTAACGGCGTCTGCCGGGCAACATTGCCGGACGTGCTCGCCACGCTGATGGCGGACAAGGTGGAGGCGTTTCCCGCGTTGAGGCCGCACCAGTGCCACGCCTGGCACGCTTTCCTCGTCCAGTTGGGGGCTATGGCGATGCACCGGGCCGGCGTTAGCAAGCCGCCAACCGACGCGGCAGAATGGGCCGGACTGATATCTGGGCTGACGCCGGAATGGCTGGACGACGAGCCGTGGCACGTGGTGGTTGACGACATCACCAAGCCGGCTTTCATGCAGCCGCCGGCGTCGTCGCCAGACAAGAGGAAGGACTATAAGAGCGTGGTGGCAACACCGGACGAGTTGGATATTATCAGTGTCTCTCGAAATCATAGCGTTAAAAACGGTATTGTGCAGGATGGTGAAATTGATGATTGGCTTTTTGCGCTCATTGATGTGCAAACTATGGACGGTCGACCGGGAAATGGCTACTACGGCATATCGCGCATGAATAGCAACGACGGTAGCCGCACCGCATTCAGTCTAACTCCGTCGTTACGCTGGGGTCAGCATGTGTCCAAAGACATGGCTAGTTTGCTGGAAGCGAACTTTTCCGGGTGGCCGATGCGTTGGGACGGCATCAATCTGCTCTGGACGGAATGTTGGAACGGTAACAAGTCGGAGGCGCTGAATCTCGACAAACTGCATCCGTATTACCTGGAGATTTGCCGTCGATGTCGCTTGGGAATAGGGGACAACGGCTTGTATGCGGTCAAAGCCGCCAATGTAAAGGGTGGGGGCTGTAGGATTGCCGCAGAAGAAAACCGTGGCAACGTAGGGGATCCTTGGACCTTGATAACCGAGGACAAAACTGGACCAAAGGCGTTGACGATGCAGCAGGACAGTTTCTCTTACCGCAACATCGCCTCATATCTGTTCAGCCCAGATTGGAAACTGCCTGCTTTGTTCAACTTGAGCCAAACCGGGATAAAATCCGATGCCTATTTAGTTGCCCGGGCCTTACGACGCAAGAAAGGGGGCCAAACTGAAGGCTATTACGAACGCGTCATACCGTTGCGGCCCAAAGCAATACAGGTTTTCGGTCGGATGTCAGGCCAACAGAGGCTGGGGGATATTGCCAGAGAGCGCATTGTCCAAATTGGAAAAGTCAAGGATGCTTTGCGGTGCGCCGTTGCAGCATTTGCTACAGATGGCGGATCCAGCAACGCCAGATCTGAAATCTGGTCGCTCGCTAACCCGTGGTCAAACAAGCTGGACGAGATCATTGACGCCCGCTTTTTTGAAGACCTACAGGACGAGTTTGAGCACGACGATCAGAGCGGGCGTGACAGCGTACGCAAGAGGTGGCTGCGTAACGGCAAAGATGGCGTTATTGACCACGCCGCGAAAATCTTACTTGCTGCGGAGGATATGCTGCCTTGCTTGTCCATACATCGTTACAAAGCGAGAGTTGCCGCGGATGGCGTGTTTTTGGGACGGCTATCCGGACCGAACGGGTTGCCCGAATTATTTGACCGAAACGATACGAACCAGGAGGACAACGAATGCCCGAACAACGATCAACCGACTGCGCCGACTCCAAACCCAACGAAGACGCAGATGACGCTGTTCACGTAGAGCGGCCTCGGCCTGTCTTTTCCGATGAGTGGTACATCAATCGGAATCTGCACGAATATGGAGACCGACGAGACATCGGTACATGGTGGGTGTTTTCCATCATGGGGCAAAACGTTATGGGCAAAGCATTTCCCGATTTGCTCGCCTATCGCAAGGACCCGGACACAGGCGTCTATGACGTACTCGCCGCAGAGTTGAAACGGGACGAGGAGAGCGAATTCCGTGAGGACCAGGGGGAGTGGCTAGACGCATTCTCGGCAATGGGCATTACGACACAGGTTTGGTACGGCGACAATCCTGACGACCTGAGCAAGCTGTACGACATACTCGAAAACGGTACTGCCGGGTACACCAGCGTGACCAGGCCACCGGCCCGAACATCGTATGACTCCAGCCGTCTTTACTCGTGGGAACAGTTTTTCAACAACGAAGTGAACGATGCTGCTATGCACCACGGTTGGAGATTATTCCATGCCGACGGCTTCCGGGTAGTCAGGGGCAGGAACTTTCCACACTGGACGATGTTTCGTCAGGATGCCGAAACGGGCAAGTACGAAATGTTTACTGCCACGTTCAAGCGGGGAGCTTGGGAGGACGAGGACCAAGATGAATGGCTTGATGCGTTCAAGCAAAAAGGCATCACTACCAAGGTCTGGTTTGGCGACAACCTAGAAGATTTGGAGGAACTATACGCCGTGCTCGACAACGGCACAGTTGGGCAAGACAGTACCACCAAGTTACCTTCGTTTGTCACCTCCCCCATACCGCTCAATTTCGGGGTTGTTATGGCGAACACAATTGAGCACATCGAAGGCAACGAAATGACGACGGGAGGAAAGGCCAGCCTGCGACGCATGGATCCCACCAACCCTAACGGAGCGGCTTTCTGGAATCTGATGACTCAGCCAGGGCTGGAGTGCGTGAATCCCAAGAAGTGGGCGCTAATCACGCATGGAATAGCATTGATGGCACACGGCGGCGGCATAGCGCACTGTGCTAGAACCCCCATCGGACGAACTCTCTACCTAGGAGGTGGGCAGCAACCTAGCGAAAGGAGTTTCTACAGTGAGGACCGACTATCAACGCTGCTGGCAGCCAGAGGACCGGCGTTCCACAACCTCTTAGCTAGGCTATTTCGGTTGATGGCAAACGAAGGCTGCGCTTTCAATTGGTGCGAAATGGCTTGGTTTATTCTCAACGAAGGAGACAACGAAGAGGAAGCCGAAAAAGCCCGAGCCGAGATCGCTCGCGCCTATTACCGGGCAGCTCGGCGCGGGCCTCGGCAATCCGATAAACAAGGAGGCTAAACGATGACCACCCCCAGATTTTTGCAGATTCACACGCTGCACTCGTACCCTGCCGCACTGCTGAACCGGGATGACGGCGGTCTAGCCAAGCGGATGACTTTTGGCGGCGTAATGCGGACGCGCATTTCGTCGCAGTGCCTTAAACGGCATTGGCGAATGACCGAGGACGATTTCGCCTTGAAGAACATCAGCGGGTTTACTGACTCTATCCGCTCTCGCAACGCCGTGTCGTTGGGTGTAATGCAACCTCTGAAAGACGACAAAGCTGCCAGCGAAGAAGTTTTGCAAGCAATTGAAACGGCATTTCAGGAAGGGGTGTATAGCGATAGCGGCACACAGCCTTTGCTCTTGGGCTTGCCTGAAGTGGAGTACCTGAGGGAGAAAGCTACTGCCATTTGCGAAAAGTACCGGACTGACCAAGAAGCGGCCCGCAATGAGGCGAGGTTGTTGTTCAGTCCTCAGCGGCGGAACGAAGAACGAGACAACTTTCGCGCTTTTCGAGAGAACACTAAATTCCCTGGCGGCTTAATCAGCGCGCTTTTCGGAAGGATGGTTACCTCTGACCCTGCTGCCAACATGGATGCCGCCGTTCACGTCGCCCATGCTTTCACAGTTCATGGGGAAGAAAGAGAAATGGACTTCTGGGCTGCGGTAGAGGACCTGCCGAAGGAAGAAGAAGGCCCGGGTGCCGCCCATCTCAACGACATGGAGTTGACCGCCGGGCTTTTCTACGGCTACGTGGTGGTGGACGTGCCGGGGCTGGTGTCCAATCTGGAAGGCCGCAAGGCGGAGGATTGGGAGGACGCTGACCGGGGGCTGGCCGGCCAGGTGGTGGAGCATTTGACGTACTTGATTGCTACCGTGTCGCCGGGTGCGAAGTTGGGGTCCACGGCGCCCTACGCCTGCGCCGACTTGATGCTGATTGAGGCGGGCAGCCGCCAGCCGCGCAGCCTAGCCAATGCCTATCGCCAGCCAGTCAGCGCGCGGATGGAGGATGCAGCCAATGCGATGAAGTCCGAATTGGATGATATTGACGGTATGTATGGCGTCAAGGAAGCGCGCCGGATCAGTTCCAAAAAGGATTACGGATTCGCTAACGCCGAGCGTGTAGTGTTCGACGACCTTGCGATCTGGGCGGCGGACGCGGTGCGCAACGGCAAGGCGGTGTAGTTGTGCTCCATCTGATACTGAACTTGGAAAGCCCTCTGATGGCCTTCGGCGGAGCGAAGATTGATAACCTTGGCGTCACACGTCCATTTCCCGCCGCGTCAATGTTGACCGGGCTATTTGCCAACGCTTTGGGCTGGCGGCGGATTGAGCGTAAAAGACACCAAGATTTACAGTACTGTATGGTATTCGCTGCTCGGATTGATCGGATGGGCACACCGACGACCGATTACCAAACGGCGCTGCTATACGCAGACGACGAGGGATGGACTACCCTGGGAAAACCGGAAGGCCGCAACAAGAATTCACCCTCTTTTCGAGCCGCTCGGCCTGGCGCCTCTCGCACTCTCACAGATGAACTCTACCGCGACTACTACGCCGATATGCGGGTTACGGTGGCGCTGCGGCTGGAATCGTCGGATGACACGCCGACGCTGGACGAACTGGCCGCCGCTTTGCAGGAGCCGAAGCGTCCGCTGTTCATTGGGCGCAAGCCGTGTTTGCCGTCCGGGCCGCTGTTCGGCGGGTTTGTTGAGGGGGATACGGTATTGGCGGCACTGCTGGCCTGGCCTCTGGCCGGCGACGCGGACGGCATACGGATGCAGTGGCCGCAGGGTGAAGGGGTAGGCGACGTGAGGAGCGACCGGGAGTATCCGCACATGATTACCGACCAACGCAACTGGCAATCGGGCTTACACGGCGGCGGCCGGTGGGTGTTTGAGGGGCGGGTTGACCGCGGCCGGTTCGCTGCCGGCAAGGGAGTGTCCAATGAGTGACCAAGCGCCATTGCAGATGATACGGGCCGAAATCGGCCTGCGGGAATTTCAACGCTGGATGGGAATGCGGCGGCTGCAAGACCCCGACCACGCCATGCACTGTTTGCTGGTGGAGTGTTTCGGCAAGAGAGAAGCGAAACGCGGTATAGGCCCCAATGACCAGCGTCAGCATGAAGACGGATTGTTCCGTATCTTCCGCTTAATTGTCCCGCGCGGAAGCTCGCGGGGCGTCCTGTACGCTTACGGACGAGCGGACGCCGAAGAGTTGCGGGAGAAATTGAACGTCTGCGGCGATCCGTTGCAGTGTAAAGTGATACCGGCGGAAACCATCGACAGCAAGCCAATGCCTACGGAGTGGGTAGCGGGCAAAAAGCTCGGCTTTGAAATTCGGGTTCGTCCCACCCGGCGGCTCAATAGTGGTTCCAAAAAAACCCGCCGTGTTCAAGATGTCGAGAAACTTGGCAACGGGGAATGGGACGCCTTCCAATTGGAAGCAATCCGATGTCCGAAAGGTACGATGCCTCGTAGCCGGGAAGAAGTCTATCGGGATTGGCTGGCGAAACGGTTGCAAAGGTGCGGAGCAGTGGAATTGGACGTTGAGGAAACCAAGTTGGTCTCGTTCCAGCGCACCCGCGCCGTCCGCCGGCAGCATACTCGCCACAGCGAGGGGCCGGATGCGTTGATGCGGGGCAACCTGGTGATTACCGATGGGGACGCCTTTGCCGATCTGTTGGCTCAAGGAGTCGGCCGGCACCGGGCCTACGGGTACGGGATGCTGCTGCTGAGGCCAACGCATTGACCGGTGGGCCGAAGCACCTTAACAACCGAATACCAGTATCTTTGACACGCAGACTGACGGAGGGGACGTCCGATGCTGAGAGGAAGGTTGGGACTGGAAACAGCGCGGGTTCCGCACGCTGACCGGCACGGGCTGCTGTGGCTGTCGCGGGGCGCGCTGACGGTGCGGGATGGCACGCTGCGCTTTGAGAGACACAGGGGGCCAGACGCCGACAGCTCGCTGGATACAGGAGAATACGGTGTACCGTTTCAGAGTCTGTCGATGATTCTGCTGGGACCAGGGTCCACGGTGAGCCACGACGCGCTGCGGCTCATGGCGCGGCATGGCACCGGCCTGGTGGCCGTGGGCGAGGACGGCGTGCGGTGCTACACCGCGCCGCCGCTGCTGCCGGACACGTCGGACGTGGCACGGCGACAGATGAGGGCCTGGGGCGATCCCATGGGCCAGCGCATCCTGATTGCCCGCAAAATGTACGCGCTGCGGTTGGGCGAGGTGCTGCCGCATACGGACATCAACACGCTGCGCGGCATCGAGGGGGCGCGGATGAAGCGCACTTATCAGAACCTGTCGCGGCAGTACGGGATACAGTGGCGGGGGCGGCGCTACGACCGGGCCAATCCGATGGCGGCGGACATCCCCAACCAGGCTATCAACCATGCGTCGGTGGCGGTGACGGCGGCGGCGGTGATCGCGGTGACGGCGTTGGGAGCCATTCCACAGCTGGGTTTCATACACGAGCACAGCGGGGAGGCGTTCGCGCTGGACATCGCCGACCTGTTTCGGGACACGGTTTTGCTGCCGGCGGCGTTCAAGTCGGCCGCCGAAATCGCGGAGAACCCGCGCCTGCACGTGGAAAGGCACACCAGGCGCACGACGGGCGATATGCTGCGCACGGAGCGGGTCATCGCCAAGATGATTGACCGCATCAAAACGCTGTTCCAGGACGTGCCGCCGCTGGAAGGAGCGCTCGGATCGGGGACGGCAGACTTCGCAAGTTTGATGGACGGCTGGCCGGACGAGGAATCCAGTGGGGAGGTGCGCTGATGACAGTGGTGGTGACGGTCAACGTTGAAGGTCGGTATCGTGGCTTCCTAACGTCCGTAATGTTGGAGATTGCGCCGGGCGTGTACACGTCGCCGGAAATGACCAGCGGCATCCGGGATAGAATATGGGACGTGATAGCGCGATGGCACGGCGAGTTGGGCAATGGGTCGGTGGTGATGACGTGGCGTGATCCCGCCGCTCCGGGGCAGCAGCAGATTCGGAGCCTGGGCGAGCCTCCAAAGGAAATTGTCGATGCTGATGGAGTGTACCTGGTACAATACGGTCGGTCCCGTTCCCTTGGCAATGACACGCGATAGGAGTTATCAATTTGCCAAGGGGTTCCCCCGCACGCGCGGGGATAGACCGAGTACTTCCTAGAGCAGCGCGGGGTGGACTTGGGTTCCCCCGCACGCGCGGGGATAGACCGGCGGGGCGCCAATCGCAGGGTCCACCCTCGAAGGTTCCCCCGCACGCGCGGGGATAGACCCATCCCCGGCGACATCCTTACCGGGCACTACCTGGTTCCCCCGCACGCGCGGGGATAGACCCTTCCCACTCCTCGATCTCGGCCTCCGGCACGAGGTTCCCCCGCACGCGCGGGGATAGACCGAGGCCATCGTCGTCATGCGTTTCCGAGAGCAGGGTTCCCCCGCACGCGCGGGGATAGACCGGATGCCCTGAGGTCTTCCGGCAGGTCGGGGGGGGTTCCCCCGCACGCGCGGGGATAGACCTGTTGATCAGGCGACGATAGATAAACGTGACCTGGTTCCCCCGCACGCGCGGGGATAGACCTCCGGCATCGGCCGTGGGCATCGAAGACTGGGCGGTTCCCCCGCACGCGCGGGGATAGACCCATGAACCTCGTTCGACTGAGCAATCAACTGGAGGTTCCCCCGCACGCGCGGGGATAGACCGCTGGACCGCTCGGTACGTGACTGGACCGAAGAGGTTCCCCCGCACGCGCGGGGATAGACCCCGGGTTATTTCGTCATTGATTTGCTCTACGTCGGTTCCCCCGCACGCGCGGGGATAGACCTCATGGTAGCAGGCTTTACAGTACCGTTTCCATGGTTCCCCCGCACGCGCGGGGATAGACCCGCGCTTGATCATTTCAGCGTTGAGCTCGGGCAGGTTCCCCCGCACGCGCGGGGATAGACCGGTGAACCTGGTTGAGGTGCGCCTGGATGACGGGGTTCCCCCGCACGCGCGGGGATAGACCGGTGGCCGGTGCGATGTCGCCGAGGCGTCCGGCGGTTCCCCCGCACGCGCGGGGATAGACCCTTTTCCCCGTCAATCTGCGTGATGGTGATAGAGGTTCCCCCGCACGCGCGGGGATAGACCCCCGCAAGACGGGCTGATTGAAGTGGGAGACATGGTTCCCCCGCACGCGCGGGGATAGACCCTGGCGCAGCCTCGGCTTCCTCGGCCCACAGAAGGTTCCCCCGCACGCGCGGGGATAGACCTATTTCTGCCACGTCCTCACGGCTTGGTCCGCGGGTTCCCCCGCACGCGCGGGGATAGACCCACCGCCAGCTTTATCCGCCAGGCTGACAGGGTGGTTCCCCCGCACGCGCGGGGATAGACCGAGCGCCGCCCCGATGTGCAGCGAGTGCGGCAAGGTTCCCCCGCACGCGCGGGGATAGACCCCTCCTGCGGGACGTGGGCGGCCCGATCCACATGGTTCCCCCGCACGCGCGGGGATAGACCTCCGGTCGAGTAGTGCGCGCGACGGCAGTCGTAGGTTCCCCCGCACGCGCGGGGATAGACCTGGTGCTGGTAGGCGAAGGCCGTCCAGTGGCGCGGTTCCCCCGCACGCGCGGGGATAGACCGGCGTATTTCACCAGAGAGGCGTTCCCGATCGAGGTTCCCCCGCACGCGCGGGGATAGACCCTGGGTAGAGCATCCTCCGCGCCGGATGCCTGGGGTTCCCCCGCACGCGCGGGGATAGACCTCCAGGGGCGACAGATAGCGCCAGACCGGCTGGGGTTCCCCCGCACGCGCGGGGATAGACCTTTTTCCGCGAAGGCCGCCGGCGTTATGTCGCCGGTTCCCCCGCACGCGCGGGGATAGACCCGCGGCGGGCTCGGTGACCGTCACCATTGCCGAGGTTCCCCCGCACGCGCGGGGATAGACCCTTCCCGACCTCGCCCCGGGAGGTCCTGCTTTCGGTTCCCCCGCACGCGCGGGGATAGACCCTGATAGCCGAAAGAGTAGCAAGGCAGATAGCGGGTTCCCCCGCACGCGCGGGGATAGACCTCGGAAACTGCTTGCGCTGCACCTTTGCTAATAGGTTCCCCCGCACGCGCGGGGATAGACCCACCGCGTCCATCGGCGCGGCGCGGGTCGTCGGGGTTCCCCCGCACGCGCGGGGATAGACCGCGGGCGGCGAAGGTTCCGCCGGGCTCGTAGTTGGTTCCCCCGCACGCGCGGGGATAGACCACCGGCCTGGCGGGCGACACTAGCCATATCATCGGTTCCCCCGCACGCGCGGGGATAGACCCCGGGTGCGGTCCAAGGTGTGCCCAGGGCATCGGGTTCCCCCGCACGCGCGGGGATAGACCGGCAGTCCTTGCCTCTGACAGAGTAATGATACCGGTTCCCCCGCACGCGCGGGGATAGACCCAGCCTATGCAGCCCGCCTTGCCTATGGGCAACGGTTCCCCCGCACGCGCGGGGATAGACCCCCACGGCGCGTCGCCGCTGAGGTCCACCAGGTGGTTCCCCCGCACGCGCGGGGATAGACCCCGGGTGGCCTTCACCGTGGGCACCGCGGGGACGGTTCCCCCGCACGCGCGGGGATAGACCGACCGGGCAGGCGGTGGCCACCGACACCCCGATGGTTCCCCCGCACGCGCGGGGATAGACCGGTTTATTCTTCCCGCCCGGCCTTCACGAATTGGGTTCCCCCGCACGCGCGGGGATAGACCCCCACAGCTGGGGTACCCGCGGCGTCGCGGCCGGGTTCCCCCGCACGCGCGGGGATAGACCCTGCCCGCCGGTACTGGTGCGATCACGGACTACGGTTCCCCCGCACGCGCGGGGATAGACCCAGATTTGGTTGGTCGGACTGGGCGACCTCGGCGGTTCCCCCGCACGCGCGGGGATAGACCTTACTCGCTGGTCGTCACCAACCGGCCGCAGATGGTTCCCCCGCACGCGCGGGGATAGACCTTGTGGGAGCCGCAAGGAAGGCTACTATGAGGGGGTTCCCCCGCACGCGCGGGGATAGACCCCGGTGTCACCGCCGGCAGCGCGACCACGCCGGGGTTCCCCCGCACGCGCGGGGATAGACCCGTAGTCCATGGGATATTGGCCTCCATAACCGGGGTTCCCCCGCACGCGCGGGGATAGACCGGGTAGGGCTTATGGATAGCTCCTGCCCTACGTGGTTCCCCCGCACGCGCGGGGATAGACCCGCGCCGCCGCCGAAGCCCAAGCCGCAGAGGGTTCCCCCGCACGCGCGGGGATAGACCCCGGGACCTGCCTGACATCATCGCGGCGCTGCAGGTTCCCCCGCACGCGCGGGGATAGACCCCTCACGGCCCCCATCGCCGACGGCACGTCATGGGTTCCCCCGCACGCGCGGGGATAGACCGCCTGACCCCGCACATCCTCGTCTGCAAAACGGGGTTCCCCCGCACGCGCGGGGATAGACCCCGTGGGTAGCGGTACTGAGAGTTACATAGAGGGGTTCCCCCGCACGCGCGGGGATAGACCCCGCCGACGGCGGGGTATCAACCGGGGTATCAAGGTTCCCCCGCACGCGCGGGGATAGACCGGATGCACAGGGAACGCAACATATCCCGTATATGGTTCCCCCGCACGCGCGGGGATAGACCGTGCGGGGGGATTTCCGGCCCTTGGGCGATGCCGGTTCCCCCGCACGCGCGGGGATAGACCCGCCGGCGATTCCAACGACGCCTCGAAAAACGAGGTTCCCCCGCACGCGCGGGGATAGACCCAGGACGCCGACGCCGTGATCCGCGTCACCGGCGGTTCCCCCGCACGCGCGGGGATAGACCGCTCGCAGTTGGTCGTCCACCCGATGATGATGTGGTTCCCCCGCACGCGCGGGGATAGACCTCACGTCGTCTTTGGCCCGGGCGTAGATACCGCGGTTCCCCCGCACGCGCGGGGATAGACCCCAGGCCACCGACGCCGTGCAGGTTCGGGTAATGGTTCCCCCGCACGCGCGGGGATAGACCCGTGAAAACGGAATCAGTACCCTCAAACACCGGGGTTCCCCCGCACGCGCGGGGATAGACCCCCTTTGCCGCGCGGGGTTCCGGCACGTACCCGGGTTCCCCCGCACGCGCGGGGATAGACCTGGCTTGCGCTCGGCATACCCCGATGCCATGGGGGTTCCCCCGCACGCGCGGGGATAGACCGGCATTGTAGGGGGGGGACGTCATGACCAGGTCGGTTCCCCCGCACGCGCGGGGATAGACCTGGAGGATGCGCGGGAATGTTGTTTTACATCATGGTTCCCCCGCACGCGCGGGGATAGACCCGACTCGCCACTTTCACACAGTCTGGGCGGGCGGGTTCCCCCGCACGCGCGGGGATAGACCCGGAAAGCGGGTGGCAAAGCAATGAGCGCCGCCGGTTCCCCCGCACGCGCGGGGATAGACCCTCCGGAGGGGGGCGCATACACATGTCACTAGGGGTTCCCCCGCACGCGCGGGGATAGACCCACTACCTGGAAAAACTGACCGCCGGCGAGGCCGGTTCCCCCGCACGCGCGGGGATAGACCCATCACATCCGATGTCCATATGTCCGCCTGCACGGTTCCCCCGCACGCGCGGGGATAGACCGCGCTCCAGGATGGACGGTGGTCAGACCTCATAGGTTCCCCCGCACGCGCGGGGATAGACCTATCGCGACTACAGGAGCACATGGTAGCAGACGGGTTCCCCCGCACGCGCGGGGATAGACCCTCGACGCCTAGGAACCAAGTCCTTCCCGCCCCGGTTCCCCCGCACGCGCGGGGATAGACCCCGATCATTGATGGTCACACTAGCCTGGCGAACGGTTCCCCCGCACGCGCGGGGATAGACCGTATGTGACCAAATCGATCACTCAGGCACAAACGGTTCCCCCGCACGCGCGGGGATAGACCCTCAGGGCTTCGGGGACAGTCAGTCCGCCTAGCGGTTCCCCCGCACGCGCGGGGATAGACCGCTACCATCATCGGAGGCGACGTGATTAGCGGGGGTTCCCCCGCACGCGCGGGGATAGACCCTTTGTGTTGCTTACGCGGCCCGCACACCGGGCGGTTCCCCCGCACGCGCGGGGATAGACCGGCAGCCAGGGCCCGACCGGACGACAGGGCCCCGGTTCCCCCGCACGCGCGGGGATAGACCGGTGACGAGGAGGCGGATGAGTGGGCTTCGCCCGGTTCCCCCGCACGCGCGGGGATAGACCGTCATTTCGCCTTCTCGCTCGCAGCAGGTGCAAGGTTCCCCCGCACGCGCGGGGATAGACCCGTTTGACAGGCTCGACAAATCGGACAAAGTGAGGTTCCCCCGCACGCGCGGGGATAGACCGCTGTTGATGTCCGTGAGCCAGTAGCCGTGCTGGGTTCCCCCGCACGCGCGGGGATAGACCGTGATTTGAGGCCCCTGCACCGTCGTCTCCGTAGGTTCCCCCGCACGCGCGGGGATAGACCCCGCCACATGAGGTAATCGTCTTCGGTGGCTCCGGTTCCCCCGCACGCGCGGGGATAGACCGGATGAACTCCACGCCCAGGAACCAGGTCCTTCGGTTCCCCCGCACGCGCGGGGATAGACCCCTCGTACGCCCAGATCGCTCCCGGTGCCCAGGGGTTCCCCCGCACGCGCGGGGATAGACCCGCGCTGCGGGCCTGGAGCCGCGCCGCCGACTAGGTTCCCCCGCACGCGCGGGGATAGACCGTCGTGAGCGGGGCCGGAGTGATGGGGGCAGACGGTTCCCCCGCACGCGCGGGGATAGACCCCGCCACATCAGATAGTCGTCTTCGGTGGCTCCGGTTCCCCCGCACGCGCGGGGATAGACCCGCAGATGACGACAGTGCTGAGCTCGCTATACGGGTTCCCCCGCACGCGCGGGGATAGACCCTATTCCGGACACACTTCGCATACATCCAGCGAGGTTCCCCCGCACGCGCGGGGATAGACCCTCCGGCGGAGGGAGGATACACATGTCACTAGGGGTTCCCCCGCACGCGCGGGGATAGACCGGCCCGGCGCACGCTGGGGTCAGTTTCCCCGGTGGTTCCCCCGCACGCGCGGGGATAGACCCGCCTCGCCGTCTTCGGGTGGATCCGGAGTGAGGGTTCCCCCGCACGCGCGGGGATAGACCGTCATCAGCGGGGCCGGAGTGATGGGGGCAGACGGTTCCCCCGCACGCGCGGGGATAGACCGACGACTACCTAATGTGGAGGTTCAAGGGCTATGGTTCCCCCGCACGCGCGGGGATAGACCGTCGACCACCCGGAGACACCTATCTGGGCCAGAGGTTCCCCCGCACGCGCGGGGATAGACCCGAAAGCCGGAGCGTTTTCCCGAACTCGACGACGGTTCCCCCGCACGCGCGGGGATAGACCCTCGGCGCCGTCATCGACCGGGCGCGGCGCGTCGGTTCCCCCGCACGCGCGGGGATAGACCAGGTCCGACCCGGCGGCACCGACTCGTCCAGGGGGTTCCCCCGCACGCGCGGGGATAGACCGGCCACAGACACGGCTTCGGTGGGCCTCACCAGGGTTCCCCCGCACGCGCGGGGATAGACCCAGGTCATCGCAGGCCGGCGACCTGGCCGACCTGGTTCCCCCGCACGCGCGGGGATAGACCCGTCTTCACGGGCGCGACCGCATGACGCCTGCAGGTTCCCCCGCACGCGCGGGGATAGACCCGTGGCCAGCGGGAAGTCGGGATGTGTTATGAGGGTTCCCCCGCACGCGCGGGGATAGACCCATACACCCGATCCGAGGCCAGCGGCGTCCCATGGTTCCCCCGCACGCGCGGGGATAGACCCGAGCCAGCCTCCGCCGCCTGCCCGTCGTTCAAGGTTCCCCCGCACGCGCGGGGATAGACCCATCGCGAAGGCGAACAGCGCTCCCACGGTGTAGGTTCCCCCGCACGCGCGGGGATAGACCCGCTTACGGCAGTGGTTCCGGTGGGAGCAGGCGGGTTCCCCCGCACGCGCGGGGATAGACCTTCACGGAGGAAGCCAAAGCGCGCCTGGGGCGGGGTTCCCCCGCACGCGCGGGGATAGACCCTCCGCGGCGCTCTTTTTGGATGTCGAGCGGGAGGTTCCCCCGCACGCGCGGGGATAGACCATCGCCTGTCGGAGAATCCCCGCTCCTCCGCCCGGTTCCCCCGCACGCGCGGGGATAGACCCGTGGCTCGATGGCAGCCCAGGCGACATGGTCGGGTTCCCCCGCACGCGCGGGGATAGACCCCGAGCGCGGGCTGGAATCTCGCATTGCCCAGTGGTTCCCCCGCACGCGCGGGGATAGACCCCGTATGGGCGTAAGCTGCGGTTCCCTGGCCCCGGTTCCCCCGCACGCGCGGGGATAGACCCTCGTTTGCCGCCTCGGTGAACCCAAGGCGCTCGGTTCCCCCGCACGCGCGGGGATAGACCTGATCGTGGACCAATTTTTGACGCTGCCCCCGCGGTTCCCCCGCACGCGCGGGGATAGACCTTAGACACTGGATCAGATTTGACGTCGGTTATTGGTTCCCCCGCACGCGCGGGGATAGACCGCTTTGTGGCCAGTTCGGGCGCCTACCAGTCCAGGTTCCCCCGCACGCGCGGGGATAGACCCCATTCCCAGGGAGCATCATGCGACGAGGAATTGGTTCCCCCGCACGCGCGGGGATAGACCGGTAGTGCGCGATCTGAATCCGCCGACGATCATGGTTCCCCCGCACGCGCGGGGATAGACCTTCGCATGGCTGCTGTCGCCGATGGTCCACCCTGGTTCCCCCGCACGCGCGGGGATAGACCGGGGTCCGAGGTTCCGGGACCCGAGGGCGCGATGGTTCCCCCGCACGCGCGGGGATAGACCTGTGACGTCGGTGAGTTGCCGGACCGACGGCGGGGTTCCCCCGCACGCGCGGGGATAGACCTTCTGCCTATATACCCAAGAGGGCGGCAAAAGCGGTTCCCCCGCACGCGCGGGGATAGACCCTCCATCCTGACCGTTGCCGGTGATGGTCGATGGGTTCCCCCGCACGCGCGGGGATAGACCCGGCGCTCTGCGATTTCCAGGTTATCTTGTACAGGTTCCCCCGCACGCGCGGGGATAGACCGATGATGGACAGATGAGGTACTTTGACCCAGGGGGTTCCCCCGCACGCGCGGGGATAGACCTCCAGCTAGCACATGAGGAGACACCAGATGACGGGTTCCCCCGCACGCGCGGGGATAGACCGGATCCTGCGAAACCAAGGCCGGCGTCCGGTTTGGTTCCCCCGCACGCGCGGGGATAGACCCCAGGGCCGGCCCGCCAAGCATGGCCGACGCAGGGTTCCCCCGCACGCGCGGGGATAGACCCCCGGCTACGAAACCAAGCACGAAGACTTCGGTGGTTCCCCCGCACGCGCGGGGATAGACCGCCTCGCACTAGTCAGGGATGAACCCAACAAAGGGTTCCCCCGCACGCGCGGGGATAGACCGTTGGGACGAAGGTAGTGACTCGGCAGAGCCACGGTTCCCCCGCACGCGCGGGGATAGACCGATCGGCGTTCTCGGCCTCGCACATATCACACCGGTTCCCCCGCACGCGCGGGGATAGACCCTCGGTGGTCTGTCCGAAAATCTTCCTGATCATGGTTCCCCCGCACGCGCGGGGATAGACCCTTTGACAGCTCAGCTCAAGGGAGTCACCGGTGGGTTCCCCCGCACGCGCGGGGATAGACCCGAGTTCTACGGTGGGAACCCGGACGACCGCGCGGTTCCCCCGCACGCGCGGGGATAGACCGTTTGAGTACACGTCACCTGATACCAGTGGCACGGTTCCCCCGCACGCGCGGGGATAGACCGTCACCGACGTGATCATCCCGCACCCGCAGACGGGTTCCCCCGCACGCGCGGGGATAGACCCCGCGGCGATTCGCTCCCTGCCCGCTTCCTATCGGTTCCCCCGCACGCGCGGGGATAGACCTAATGCCCTCCCCCCGTGATGCGCGTCAGCACGGGTTCCCCCGCACGCGCGGGGATAGACCCTCCCAGGGCATCGGCCCCTGGTCGGCGACACTGGTTCCCCCGCACGCGCGGGGATAGACCATGATGTAGGTCTGCCCCGCGCCCAGCGATTCGGGTTCCCCCGCACGCGCGGGGATAGACCCCTCGATGCTGTCATCTATCCCGTGCAGCACGTGGTTCCCCCGCACGCGCGGGGATAGACCCAGCCCGACATCCGCGCCGTAAAGCATTTCCCGGGTTCCCCCGCACGCGCGGGGATAGACCATCCACCAGCCGACTGGCCGCGGACCTGCGCCGGGTTCCCCCGCACGCGCGGGGATAGACCCCGCGGCGATTCGCTCCCTGCCCGCTTCCTATCGGTTCCCCCGCACGCGCGGGGATAGACCCCGGCAGGACGTCACCCTGTACGCGCTGACCGGGGTTCCCCCGCACGCGCGGGGATAGACCGGCGTCGGCGATGGCCGTTTCGATGGCGAGGCGGGTTCCCCCGCACGCGCGGGGATAGACCCAAGACCGTGAGATTGAGCTCAACAAAACCTGTGGTTCCCCCGCACGCGCGGGGATAGACCCGTGCCCTGATATTCCGACGCGGCAGCCGAGGAGGTTCCCCCGCACGCGCGGGGATAGACCATAACCCTTCATTATTTCGGCAAGCGCTGCATTGGTTCCCCCGCACGCGCGGGGATAGACCGTCAGCGAGATTGCCATAATCGTGCGAGGGAAGGGTTCCCCCGCACGCGCGGGGATAGACCTTCCCAACGCAAAAGCCGCATCCATTATTGGAGGGTTCCCCCGCACGCGCGGGGATAGACCCCCTCGATACGGGTAATGGAGCGCATCGAACTAGGTTCCCCCGCACGCGCGGGGATAGACCCCGTTCCTCCATATTCCTGAACGGGGCGGTGTCGGTTCCCCCGCACGCGCGGGGATAGACCCATTGCCCGGGCACAGGCGAACCGGAAGTACCGGGTTCCCCCGCACGCGCGGGGATAGACCATTTGTAGTTGTTCGGGTCCGGGTGCCCCGTGGGGTTCCCCCGCACGCGCGGGGATAGACCCTGCCCGAGGCAACGGGGGGCATTGGCCCCTACGGTTCCCCCGCACGCGCGGGGATAGACCGCAGAGCAGTGTGCGGGCGGCGTAGCCGTCGTTGGTTCCCCCGCACGCGCGGGGATAGACCTTTGCCGCCTGGTTGTTGGCGGACTCCACCACCGGTTCCCCCGCACGCGCGGGGATAGACCCTGAGACACTACCAATCCCCTTCTGCTCCGAGCGGTTCCCCCGCACGCGCGGGGATAGAAGCTCCCACCGGCGCCGGCGGGACCATGTCGCCGGGGTTCCCCCGCACGCGCGGGGATAGAAGACCCGCATAGCCGCCATCAGGCCGGCCCCGGGCGGTTCCCCCGCACGCGCGGGGATAGACCCCTGCCAGGGCGCTTCCGCACGCGTCGCATCGTGGTTCCCCCGCACGCGCGGGGATAGACCCGTCGTGCCGGCGGGGATCTGCACAGTGTATTGGGTTCCCCCGCACGCGCGGGGATAGACCTTCGCAGCTGAGTTGGCGGCGATGTTGGCCAGGGGTTCCCCCGCACGCGCGGGGATAGACCCCGGGGGTTGACGCGCCGCCGCTCGGTGGGGTAGGTTCCCCCGCACGCGCGGGGATAGACCGCCATAGCATCGCCCCTGCTTGCAGGAAACGGCGGTTCCCCCGCACGCGCGGGGATAGACTAACCGAGCAAGGCGTTGCTGCGGAGCAAACAGCGGTTCCCCCGCACGCGCGGGGATAGACCCGGTGTAGTTGACGGAGCCGCTAGCGGGAACGGGGTTCCCCCGCACGCGCGGGGATAGACCTTTCGGTACTCACGCGCACCGGGGGCTGGTCGGGGTTCCCCCGCACGCGCGGGGATAGACCTTGAAGCTTCCGATTTTCCGGCTCCACGACGTGGGTTCCCCCGCACGCGCGGGGATAGACCTCCACAACCGGCGCGTCTATCCCCCGACGTGACGGTTCCCCCGCACGCGCGGGGATAGACCGTTGGCACTGCGCTCCGCGTCCACGTCGCCGGCGGTTCCCCCGCACGCGCGGGGATAGACCCCGCCTGCATGTGGACGTTGCCCATGTCGCCGTGGTTCCCCCGCACGCGCGGGGATAGACCCCAGGGTGTCCACTCCCAGTTCTGCGCTTTCGCGGTTCCCCCGCACGCGCGGGGATAGACCTAGATGTGATCAGCCGGGAACAACGCTGCCCGCGGTTCCCCCGCACGCGCGGGGATAGACCTCAGTGGCAACGGGGCCAGTCTTGCTATTCAAGGTAACGGGCATTCGCGGGCCGTCGCTTGCCCCCATGTACTGACGGCTCTGCGCACCACTTGGCAGCCAAGCGTCGCACAGCCCGATATACCTCGCCGTCAAAGCCCAGCAGGTCGCAGACCACCCGCCTATCCAGCAGGGCACGGTCGGCGTCGGCGTCAGCCAGATAAGCAGGTTGCAACTCCAGCTCGCGGAACTCGTCGAATATCGCTTTGGCGGTATCCAACTGCGTTTCGCTAAGCCCACGGAAGTCAAAGACGGGGAGGGTTTCGGCGGAGCGAATGGTCATACTCGCCTTGCTGGATTGCTGCCGGCTTGAGTGCCACCAATGAGACAACAGCCCCAATGTACTATTGCCCCAGATGACAAAAGCATAGTCAAAGCGATCATCTTGAAAAGTTACGTTGGGCCACACTCTGCCGCCCGCGGCTGGTTGACTGGTGAAGGCTACCGAAAGTGCTTGTGAGCCAAATGTGAAATCCCGGTTCAGATGTGCACGGCTGGCGGTGGTCCAGACCGTCGCTGCTTTCTCTTCCATGCCTTGCCGCACGCGCAGTTGCGAATCCGGCTCGCAAACGATCCGGGTTTCCTGCTTGGCGTTGTGGTTCCACAGGGCTGGATAGGTCGCCGTGGGACTGGGCGCCACCTTGTCGAAAGGACCTCGGGGCGCCGGGCCGGTGATGTCGCGGTCTACTAAACCAAGTTTGCCGATCTCACCCAAGGGCACGGCGGGCAGCGGCAAGGGGCTTGGCTGGCCCGGTAGCCACAACTTCGATTGTGTCATGGCGTGAGCGGTTTGAGCCAATGAGCCGTCCAACAGACGCACACCGCTCCAGTGGTCGTTATCAACCGGCCCGGCAAGCAACTCTCCTACGGATTCATCGCCTATAGAGAGGGGAGAACCGCCATAGGGACCGTCGTCAATGCCGCGAGGATTCTGGATGCCTGCGACATTTCCGGCAAGGGCGGCTGCGTGTGCGAAACTCTGTGGTCGCCGGGTCAAGGAGGCGAACCGGGCCGGGACCGATTTCGGTCCTTCACCAGAGTTCTTGCGGGCCACCACCAGGCATTCGGCCATGCCGGTGTCGGAGGAAAAAGACATTTCGTTGCCGTTGGCGGCGATGCTGACGACTTCCAAATCCGAGTATTCCTGCGCCAGCAGTTGACGGAAGTCCTGCCACGATAGACCGGCAGCAGCGGACAGGGGTAGCACCAAGGCCAGAACGCCGCCTGGCTTGAGCTTCCGGTGGGCCAGCGCTGCAAACGCCGAGGCGATGCCCGCGTTGCCGTGGTAGCAGGTGTCCCTACCCAGTTGATTGATACGCTCGCCCATCGCGGTCTGGTCCGCTTCGGTTGCGTCAAAGGCGGCGAATGCCGGGTTGGTGACGTCGGCGTGGGCGCCCTCGTGGTTGGTGGCGCGGGTGAACGGCGGGTTCATGATCACCAGGTCAAACCCGGCGTCGGGGATGTCCACGTTGACCTGGGCGGCGGTCTCCTCACCGACACTGCCGGTGCGCAACGCCGGGTCGTTGGTGTTGAACAGCGTCATCACCTCCGAAGGCCGGAGCAATTCGAGGGAGCCGATCTTGACGCTGCCGTCGCCCTGCCGACCGTAGGCCATGGTGTAGAGACGGGACTGGTTGAACCCAACGCTGGGTTGCATACCCGATAGAGTGGAGCCGGTGATGTGGATGGCCGAAGGCATCACGTCGCAGCCGTAGAGCACCTCCTCCATCATGACCTGGTGTAACTGCACCGGGGCGCCACCGGCATTGGCATGACGGGTGGCGACCTGTTCGTACACTGCCGACAGCAACGCTCCCGTGCCGCAGGCGAAGTCGCCGACACGCAACTTGCCGATGGCGAATGCGTCGCTCCAGTCCACGCCCTCCAGTTTGCTCATAGCCATCCGGGCCAGCAGCGCCGCCGACGCCGGGCGAGTGTAGAACGTGGCCAGGTACTTGCGGTCTGCGATGAGCCGCTGGAAGATCTGGCCGGTCAGGTCGTGGGCGTGGTCCACGCCGGCGGCGTCGAAGTTTTGGGCCGTCTCCCGGAGTTCCGCCAGGATGCGGGCGGCATAGGCGTCCGGTAACTGGTTCAGAATATCGTGGGCGATGGCAAAGATGGCCCAGTAGTTGATGTCGAGTATTTCTTTCCAGGCGTCCAGGGTGGCGCTCTGGGGATTGGGAACATCGGGACCGCACACCAGCCGCAGCGGTCTGATGCTGTCGTGCATTCCGGCAATGCGCTGGTGAAAAACAAGGGCGTTGGCCAGGATGGCGCCGGCCATGCGCCGCGTCTGCGGAACGTCGGACATGCCCAGGAGCCTGGCGATTGCCAGCGTGATGTTGGGCCGGGTCTGCGCCATCTCACCCAGGATGTCGGCGGCTCGTTCAATTCCTTGCTGGAGGGCGTCCGCGGCGGCGTCCACGGCCTTCTGGGGAACGGATACCAGCCTGATGAGGTCGGCCAGGTCCGACACTCCCCCGCGCAGCCAACCGGATTCAGGAAAGCGGCCGCCGTCCTGGTACAACACTGCATAGGAAAGACGGGCACCGGTCAGCGCCTGCCGTAGGCTGTCGGCGAAACGTACCGTGTCCGGGTAACGCAGGGCGATGGCCGCCTCGATGGGGTGAGTTTCTCCAATCACCGGAAGTCCTAGGCGTCCGGCGGCGTCGCCTTCGGCGGTTCCCAGCGCCTCGTACTCCGCTTCCACAACAACCGGGGCACGTCCCGGGGCGGTGATCAAGTTGTCCAACTGGAGACCAGGGCGGCCCGCCACCAGTTGGGTGTTTTCCGAACGCACCGAGCAGCCGAACAGCATCTCGCTCAGCAAGTCCCCAAGCTGGTTGTTGACGCTGGGTTCGCTGTGCCTGGGCTGTTGCATGGTCATGGCGAATACCATTGAATGTTCTGGATCAACGGCCTTGGAAACTCAAATCCGACAAATCGGATGAACGCGTTCCCGCCTCTGATGCCGGCCCCTCGACTGCCGTGCCCAATGCGCTGGCTACTTCCATGATCCTGGCCAGATTAGCGGCGGCGTAGTCAGTGGCCTCGTACCGCTGAATCTGCTGCTCCTTCAGCCCCACCCTTTCGGCCAAGTCCCTCTGGCTCAAACCCGTGGCGATCCTTGCCTTGATGAGCACCGAAGGGACTTCGCTCACTGCCTTGAGAGACTCCATGGGGAAATCTCCGGACTTGAGGGATTCGTACTCGCGCAACTCATTCTCCAAATCCCTCAGTTGACTTCTAAGCGCGTCCTCCTGAGCCTGGGCAATCACCGGGTGTAGTTCAGGATCCGGGAGTTGCCGAAGCTTTTCCAAGGCATCGGAGAACCTGGCTGCCTGCGCCTTGGTTATCCGGTATTGCCGTTCGTTCTTGATCATTCCGATCCTCCCAAGTCGATGGCAATGATCCCCTTCCTCCGTCCGGTCTCTCTGTCCGTCTGAAAGAACTCCAAGAACGAAAACCCGTCCGTGTTTGCAATCGCGGAGGCCGGAAACAATTCGCCCAGATACTTGGCCTTCTGGGTCGCCCTGCCGGGGTCAAAGGTCAACAGCACAGGGTCAAGGGCGATGGGATCAACTTCCGCCTCCTCCCAGCAGGCGTCGAAATCGTTGGGGGCTTCCTTGGCCGTCACGAAACTTCCATCCACGTAGACGGTCCGACAGCCCGCGTCTCTCAAATTCTCCATCGCGCTTCTCAAGCCCGCCATCAGCGGGCGCCGCCAAGCTGTGCGTCCGAATTTGTCGGCGAATTCCTCCCACGAGACCCAATGAATGCCCGGTGGCAGCAGGCCGTTTTGGTCGAACGCTGCTATCATAACACAACGTTGACATTGGGTTTATAGCCTGTCAAGAGCATGCGCTTGGACCATGAGTGTCTGTGCTGGCCGAGATCTTAAAGGAGCGGACTCCAAAGCGGTTTCAGGATAGTGTTTCAGGACAGAGAGGCAACCTGTATTATTTCCGCCAAGTCCCGAGCGTGATCACCTGCCGCAGCAACCGTGCTCGTTTAGCTAGTCGCAGTTTCCTGCGGGCCTCGGCCAAGGCATCCCGCCGCCAGCGTATGTGGTCGGCCCTACGTGCGTCGTCCAAGGTATACGTGTCGGGCGGCAGGGTCAGGCGATAATCGCCCAGCAAATCGGCTTCTAGTTCCCACCGTCGCACTGCGGCCTCTGCCCGGCCAACACTATTGGAGACCTTACCACCACCCACCCGCAACTGCCTCCACTCGGCCACGAGCGCCGCCGCCGGGCCGAAGGCGAATTCCTCGTCAGGCTGTTCCTCCAGGGTGATCACCCCAGGGTCGGGCATTCCGGGACGGCGCCGGGGCGGTATCCAACCCTGACCCACTTTGTCGCCCTGCTCGTGGGGATTGACACCATCAGAGTCAGCGTCAACGACTTCCGCAGTGCCAACAATTTCGGTGGCCCCTTCCGCTTGCTTGCTGTCTTCCAACTCGGCAACCCTCCGGTTTAATTCCTCCAGCCGGATAGCCTGTTCATCCGCCAACTCCCGCAGTTCGGTGTTTTCATCCTCCAGCTCAGCCACCCGCTCCCGCAGGGCCGCCCCGTCGCCGTCCGGTGGACGTTCGCCATTGCTAGTCACCGTTTCACCATTGCCATCGCTGCCTCGTTCCCGGAAATCCGCCAGCGCCTGCCGCATCCGGCGAGAGACCTGCCGGGTATCGCAGCAACTGGCCAGGGTGCGGTAATTCACCCCCAGGACTTGGGCGGCCGGCACCCGGCCTCGTTCTTCCACCAGGGCGTCCAGCAGGTCTAATAGGAGATCGTCCGATAGGGAGGGTTCGGCCTCGTCGGCAGCGCCAACGTCGCCGCCGGGAGGGACCGATTCATCGTCCATATGATGGCTCACCTCGCGTCAAAAGTGCAATCACTACAATACAATCAGTGCAATCCGATTGCCACCGAGCATCAACCAAATCGTTCGCAGAAATTCCTTGCGGTCCGGCGAAACCGGCCGGATTCAAGTTCAAGCCCGCCTCTGATTGTATTCTGCAATCTCCTCTTATTTCCCTTACAGCCCAAGCACTGGCAAATGGGCATCCGGGCGATTGCACTTTGACGTGTCATCGCCAGGCCGGAGCGTCCGCCCTAGCGCGAAACGAATCGCGCCGATAGCCGAGTTGGAAGGCGCACGCCGCCGGGAATTCGCTTGCTGTGGCGACGCCCGGCCCCTTGTGCAGTGAGCTTTCCTCTGCCCACAATGTATAGAATATGTGTTTGTATAGTCGGCGCTCTCGCTTTCCGCAGGCCGGCTACGAGCAAGCGAAACGCGCCGGCCTTGAAAGGAGAAACGCCCATGTTAAAGAACCTGCTCACCGGAATGTTCAAGGGCAAGCCCAAGCCCGCGACCAGGCTTTGGACCATCACGCCCCAGCGCAGCGGCGAACGCACCCTGCTGGCGGTGGAGAACTTCCTGGCCTCGGTCTCCGTAGCCGAACCTTTCTCCCTGGAACTGGTCGGCGACGACGCCGGCGTCAGTATCCTGGCCCGGTGCCGGGAGGGGGCCTTCGTCCGCCAACAGCTGGGTGTGTACTACCCCCAGGCACGGGTCAGCCCGGTGACGCCGGAGGACGACCCACTACGGCTGGCCGAGGGAGAGCGGGCCTGGTCCATGACCCTCCGCATTAAAGGGCCCGAATACCTACCCCTGCGTCCCTTCCACGACGACGACCTGCTGGACCCGGGCTCCGACCCCATGCTCGCCATAATCGGCTCCTTGTCCGACCTGGAAGAAGGCGAACGGGTGGTGGCCCAAATCCGGCTGCTGACTCTGGGGGCCGACTGGACCCGCCAGCACCAGGAGAAGGCCCACCGCCAATCCAAGCCCGAACCCGCCCTCTCTGCCGACACCGGCCGGGCCCAGGTCCACACCAAGGACGGCGTCACCATGGCCATTCTCGGCGTGGCCGCCCTGATGGGTCTGCGCGGTTACTTCTGGGTCCAGGCCGGCGAAACTTGGAAGGCCGTGCTTTTGGGCGCGGGCGCCGCCGCCGCGCTGGCGGTGGCCGGCTGGGCTTGGTGGCGCATCAAGAAGGCCCTCTCCGGCGGCAAGCACCATGACCCACTGATGATTCAGGAAAAGGTCAGCCGCATGGCCTACCAGGCCCAGGTGGAGGCGTTCGCCATCCTGCCCGAACACGCCGGCCAGGACCGGGCCCAGAAACTGCTGGACAGCGTGGCCGCCGGCTACGCCAACTACAACAACCTGGCCGGGGCCAGCTTCAGGGCCCGCAAAATCAAACCCATCATACCCGAAACCGAACCCGTGCCGCCGGCCACTCGCCTCTTCCAGGCCCGAGGCGTGTTGGGCGTCCGGGAACTGGCCACCCTATGGCATCCTCTGGGTCCAGGTGACCAACTGCCCATGGTCCGGCGCGCCGGCGCCCGTATCCTGCCGCCGCCTGCCATTAATGCCGGCGGCGCCCATGTGGGCGACACCGTGGACGGCAAGCCCCGGCCGGTGCGCTTCTCCCCCGACACCTACCGCCGCCACCACCTCTACGTCGCCCGCACCGGCATGGGCAAGTCAACCCTCATGCAGCACGTCGTCGAACACCGCATGGCCGAAAAGGCCGCCGGCCGCGACCACGACGCCATCATCGTCGTCGATCCCCACGCCGACATGGTCACCGACATCCTGAAGCGGGTTCCGGCGGAGATCATCGACCAGACCTACCTCATCGACCTGGCCGACGAGGAGCGGGTCCCCGGCATCAACCTTCTGGACGCCCACGTCTTCCCCGACCGGGACCGCACCTGCGACTCCGTGGTCCGCATCGCCAAGGGCCTGTGGGACCAGTGGGGCCCCCGGATGCAGTCCATCCTGGAACACACCGTGAAGAGTCTCCACGAATACAACAGCCACCCCGACACCGAGGAAGACGAGCAGCTCACCATCCTGGACGGACTGCGCATGCTGGCGGACCTGGAGTTCCGACGGGACGTGCTCCGGCGGGTGGACGACCCCTACGTCGCCGCCTGGTGGCTCCGGGAACTGCCCGGCTGGGCCCGGGAAACCCGATCCCAGGCCCTGGCCCCGGTCCAGACCCGCCTGGCCTATTACGCCTCCTCCAAGAAGGCGCGTGCCATCCTGGGACAGCCCCGCTCCACCATCGACCTGCGCCGGGTCATCTCCGACGGCGGTGTGCTGCTGGTGGCGGCCTCCCAGTCCGCCGCCGGCCGGGACGTCTCCGCCCTGGTGGGCGCGTCCCTGCTCAACCTGGTGGGCGCGGTGATCGCCGAGCAGGGCAACCTGCCCCCCGACCAACGCCGGGGCGCCCTGGTGGTGGTGGACGAGATGCAGGCCATCCCCGGCGTCGATTACGAGTCCATGCTCAGCGAGTTGGGTAAGTTCGGGGCCAACTTCATCCTGGCCACACAGAGCCTGGCCCGCCTGGCCGAACTATCGAACACCATGCAGGACACCCTGCTGGCCAACGTGGGCTGCCTGGCGGTGTTCCAGGTGGCCGCCGCCGACGCCCGAGACATCATGGGCGAGTTGGACCGGGAACGGGTCGCCGAGGAGGACCTGGTCTCCCTGCCCTCCCACCACTGCTACGTGCGGGCCACCCA
Source organism: Dehalococcoidia bacterium (assembly GCA_965207025.1). Taxonomy (GTDB): domain Bacteria; phylum Chloroflexota; class Dehalococcoidia; order Lucifugimonadales; family UBA3495; genus Bin87. The sequence goes on from OZ242258.1 coordinate 2,698,715, forward strand.
CGAGGGAGAGCGCCAACCCACCTACACCATGATGGTCAGAAAGCCCCGGCGGAGTGACCCGGAGGTTGGGGAACTGGTCCGCGCCCGGACCGTGGAATACACCGCTCCCATCGGCGCCGTTATCGCCCTGGAGGATGAGGCTCGAGAGCAGGTCCAGAAGCTGCGCGAACGCATGGAGCGGCAGCAGGGCAACCAGTCTGACCCCGCCGGCGAGAACGGCGGCAAGCAGTCCGACAACGGCCAGACCGGCACCGGGCAATCGAGTGAGCTGCAACCGGGCAACGAACCTCCCAGCAATGACGGCGACGGCCAGCATGGCCGGACGGTGAAGAAACCCAGAAGCCGGCATCGACGACGGGACGAGGCCGCACCGGGCCAAGCGCCGACCGACGGGAGTTGACGGGGATGAGTTCCCTCCGGCGCGACGACGTTGCCCTGCGCACCCTAGCGGCCATGCCCTTCCTGGATCGGTTGGAGCTGGCCGCCGCGGCCGGCCTGGGCGAGCGCACCGCCCACAACTCCCTGGCTGCCCTCCACGGTAAGAGCATGGTGGAGTGCGTCCGCCACGCCGCGCCCCTGACCGCCACCACCCGCCGCTGGCGCCTGACCGAACGCGGCTGGCGACGACTCGCTCACCGTCAGGGCTCTAACCTCCGCCATGTCCTGAACCGGTACCCAGCCTCCGCCCACTGGCAGCGGCTGTTGCTGGAGCGCTTGGACGCCGTGGCCGTGATCTATCGCCTGGCCTCGGCCCTGGCCGACGCCGCCGATGACATACCCCAGTTCCAATGGTACCGGGCCGACCCCCTGGACGCCGGCGTGGCGCTGCCCGGCGGCAAGACCCTGGGCATCATCCGCTGGGGCCACACCGCAGACCGCACCGTTTTCGCCGACCGGATCGGGCGGCTCACCGACCACGAGCGCCTCAATCCCCGTGCGCTCCTGGTCCTGCTGCCCGATGAGCCTCGCCTCCGTCAGGCCCGCCGACCCCTGGCCCGCTACCCCGGCCCGGTCCACCTGGCGCTGGAAGCCGACGCCGCCCGCGCTTGGGCCGACGACCCCGTCTGGCGCGCCGCCAACATCGACACCACCCTCACCCTGCGCCGCGTCCTGGATCAACTAGCCCCCGGCGGCGCCCTGCCCGCGGAGCCGCTCCTGTCCCGGCTTTCCCTGCCCGGTCCCGTGGAGATCAACAACCACGACGGCCTTCCCGACCACCGGCTGCCCCTGGCCCTGGGACCCGCCGCCAAGCGCCTGCTCGACTGCCTGTCCGACTGGCCCTGGATCAAGGCCGACGACCTGGGCGGCCTGCTGGGTCTCTCCCCCTCCGGCGTGTCCAAGATCCTGGCCCCGCTGAAGCGCCTGGACCTGGTGGCTGAGGCGTCCCCGGACGGACGTCGTCTCCTCGCCCTCAGCCGCCGGGGATTGGCGTTTTTGGCTCGACGGGACCGCGCCTCCGTCGCCGCCGCCATCCGCCGCTGGGCCGTGGACCACGACGACGGGACGCCGCCCGCCCACTGGCGGGACGTTCCCGGCATCCGCGCCCGTCCCCTGGCCCGCACCATCCAGCACACCCAGGCCGTCCACCGCTTCATGGCCGACCTGGCGCGGCAGGCCGGGGCGACCCCCGGCGTTCAGGTAATCCAGCTCAGCTCGCCCCACCACTCCACCCGCTACTTCCACCACCGGGGCCGCCTCCGCTCCGTGCATCCCGACGGCTTCGGCGTGGTCAATGTCGTCGGACATACCTTCCCCTTCTTCCTGGAGTGGGAGCGCCGCGCCGCCCATCCATCCACCATGGCCGCCCGCCTCGCTCCTTACCTGCGCTACTTCTCCACCAACCGCCCCCTGGACGACCACGGCCACCAACCCGTCGTGCTGGTGGTATTCGACGACTTTATCGCCGAGAGCAACTTCCTCGGCGTCGCCCGCCAGGAGATGGAACGCGCCAAGGTGGATGTGCCTCTGTGGGTTTCCTTCAGGGAACGGCTGGAACAGGTCGGGCCATTGGGGAAGGCATGGCGCAGCCCCGATGTTCTGGAGCTAGGGTGTCCATTCGCATGACCTGCCGTCCCACCTGAACAAAACCCGGACGGCAAGGGTGGCGAGGGGGCCGCTCCTTGATCCGGCAGGACGGATTGCCGGTCACTCCTTGCGCTGGAAGTATCCAATGCGATACCCTATGGAGCAGGAACGAAACGTCGCACAAATCGGGACGATCAGTTCATTGGAGCTTGACCATGCCAGATGCCCGGTGCCTCAGCGAGGACGAAATGGCCGCAGCCTTGAACCTGGCCCTGGCCGCTGTTGACCCAGCCTCCAGAACGTCAGTGGACGAGTTGATGGGCCTTCTGGCGCAGATGGCCCGCGCCCACCGAATGAAGAGGTTAGCTCAGGAAACCGGCCTGGGGGAGAAAAGTCTCTACAAGTCAATGAAAGCCGGGGCCAGGCCTGAAGTAGGCACCGTACTTCGCGTGCTGGGTGCCCTGGGATTCCGGTTACAGGCCGTCCCTCTTGATGGAAAGGAAGAACCCAACAGTCGATTCGCATCTGGGCGCAGTTGACGCTGCTCCCGAGAACATTCTTCAGTTACAGGAGGCAAGCAGCATGAACCACAAAGCGGGTCTCATTCCGGCGGCACTCTACGCTAGGGTGTCCAGTGACCGACAAGACGTGGACCTTTCAATATCCGCTCAGTTGCGGGCCTTACGCGACTACGCAGATCGGAACGGCTATATTGTGGCTCGGGAGTACGTTGACGAGGCCGAGAGCGGACGTATAGCTGACCGCCCCGAATTTCGCAAGATGCTGGACGAAGCGAGCAAGCCTAATGCACCCTTCAACGAGATCCTAGTCTGGAAATTTTCCCGGTTCACTCGCAAGCGGGAACACGCCGTCGCCTTTAAGTCCATGCTCCGCCGCAGGGGGATTCGTGTCGTATCTATAACCGAGCACGCCGACGACTCCCCTACTGGAAAGTTGATGGAGGCCATCATCGAGTCCGTGGACGAGTTCTACTCGGAAAATTTAGCGCAAGACGTTATGCGGGGCACGAGAGAGGCTGCCTCTCGCGGGTTCTGGGTAACCCCTCACGCTCCCTACGGTTACAAGAGGGTCTTTGTATCCGATGGTCCCAAAAAGCGCCCCAAGCTCGCGCTCGACCCGCCGGCCGACTCCATAGTGCGCAGGATGTACCTAATGGCAGGGTTGGGGAAGAGCACGTTGGACATAGCGAAGAGTTTCAATCAAGAAGGCATTGCCAGCCCACGGGGAACGAAGTGGCTGAAGACCACGGTCCACAGGATTTTGATGAACGAAGTTTACACCGGCACTCTTGTCTGGGGCGTGACCGCTAAGGATAAATTTCCGCCCATTCGCGTAGAGAATGCCTTCCCGGCCATAGTTTCCCGAGATGAATACGAGCGGGTTGCCAAAGTGATGCAGGCTAATGCCCCGGATAAGCGACACCCACAGAGGACAGCCAGCCCTTACATCCTCAGTGGGATCGCCAAATGCTCCCAGTGCGGCAGTGCCCTGACTGGCCAAGATGCCAAGAGTGGGCAATACGCCTACTACGTTTGTAACTCATTGCTCAAGCGCGGGAAAGGTGCTTGCGAGACGCCCAGGCTAAACGCCAAAAGGTTCGAGCGCGCAATTATCGACCAGATCAGGGTGAACGTCCTTACCGAGGGCAACATAAAGACCCTAGTGGAACTCGTCAATGAAGAGTTGGACGAAGTGTTTCAAGAACAGAAAGAACGGCTTGCGGCAGTCGTGGAAGAATCGATTGAAGTCCGCAGGCGAATGGACCGGCTCTGGCAAGCCGTTGAGACCACCGATCTGGAAATCAATGACATTATCCCCCGTCTACGGGAACACCAAGAGCGCCAGGAAAAGTTGGAGGTGGCCGCAGGGGAAGCCAGGGCGGCCCTGGCAAACCGTCCGGTACGCTTGGACGATGCAAGGATTACGGCCTACGCACAAGAGATGAGCGATTTTCTTATGCAGAGCGAACTTACGGAGACGAAAGCCTTTGTCCGTTCCTTTGTAAAGGAGATCGCCGTCGCCCCAAGTCAAGCAATCGTTCACTACACGATGCCTATGCCCGGAGACAGTCCGATTGGCCGAGGGGAATCCGAGGTTCTACGGATTGGGGATACAGTTCTGCCTACGGTACACGATGGCTGGGGATACAGGATTCGAACCTGTGATACCTGATCCAGAGTCAGGCGTCTTACCACTAGACTAATCCCCAGCGTCGCCCTTCGATTCTAGCAGAGGGAGCGGCGAATTTTCAACGCGGCGGATTTTTATTGCGCTGCCTGCCAGGCTTCAAGGTTCTGTTGCATGTATTCGACGTGCTCACGGACGTGGGCTTCGTAGGTGTCGAGCCAGTCGTCGAGGGTGATGTCGCCGTTTTCGGGGTGGTAGGCGGTGTTGGACCAGGCGGAATCGGGCAGCGCCTTGATGAGGGTGTAGGTCTTGCTGCGGAGCCACTGGAACAGGTTGAGTGTGTCGTCGATGTCCTGCTCGTGGTAGTCCAGCGCGGCGGCCCACCGGTTTTCGTCGTAGTCCATGAGGGTGCGGCCCGGCTCGGCGATGAGACGGCGGGCGCGGATGTAGCTGTTGGCCTCGCTGTCGGTGATGTGGATGACGTGCTCGTGGATGCTCCAGCAGCCGTGCTCGTCGCGGAACTGCCACATCTCTTTGGGGAACTGCTTGAGGGCATCGGTCAGGACAGAGTAGGCTTTGCCGTAGGACTCGATTTTCAGTTGGCGGGTTTCGGGTGTCATTAGGTTGTTGCTCCGGGCGAGGATTGTTTTATTTTACATGGATGCACGGGCTAATCTTTCACCCTCACCCTAACCCTCTCCCATCAAGGGAGAGGGGATTTTTGGAAAGCTGAAAGGCCAGAGGATGGATTGGCGACCTGATGCGTATCGACTTTCCGCAACCTGTCATTGCGACCCCGCACTTGATGCGGGGGTGGCAATCTCGTCGCTGGAGGAATCGTCGTCCAGTTCAGCGAGATCGCCACGTCGCTACGCTTCTCGCGATGACAAACTGGGTACGCGTGAGGGATGGTTGCCGGTGGCGCGGAAACCGTGCGGCGGATAGAATGGCCTCGCAATTTCAATGCAATCAGATTCTCTTTTTCCAACTCAAGGAGCGCTTACATCATGCAACTAGGAGCTATTTTTCCGCAGACTGAGATCGGGGCCGACCCCGTGGCTGTGAAGGATTTTGCGCAGGCCGCCGAGGCGCTGGGCTATGAGCATCTGCTGGTGTTCGACCACGTGCTGGGCGCTGACCACACCCAGCGCGCCGAGTGGAACCGCCCCTACAACAAGGACGATATGTTCCACGAGCCGTTCGTGATGTTCGGCTACCTGGCCGGCCTGACCGAGAAGATCGAGTTCTGCACCGGCATCATCATCCTGCCGCAGCGTCAGACGGCGTTGGTGGCCAAGCAGACCGCCGAGGTGGACGTGCTGACCAACGGCCGGCTGCGCCTGGGCATCGGCGTGGGCTGGAACGACGTTGAGTACGAGGCGCTGGGCGAGAACTGGGAGAACCGCGGCCGCCGCTCCGCCGAGCAGATCGAGGTGATGCGGATGCTGTGGACGCAGGAAGTGGTCAACTACGAGGGCCGCTACCACAAGATCACCCACGCCGGCATCAACCCGCTGCCGGTGCAGCGTCCGATTCCCGTATGGTTCGGCGGCGGCGCGCCCCAGGTGGTGCGGCGTCTGGCGCGGATGGGGGACGGCTGGTTCCCCCAGTTCAAGCCCGACGGCGAGGGACGGGAGAAGCTGGAGGAGATGCGCGAACTGGCGCGTGGCTACGGCCGGGATCCGTCCGCCATCGGTGTCGAGGGTCGCGTCGCCCTGATGGACAGCAACAACCCCGACGACTGGAACAAGCTGGCCTCGGACTGGAACGACGTTGGCGCGACGCATCTGTCAGTCAACACCATGCGCGCCGGGTTGAGCGGCCCCGACCAGCACATTGAGGCGATCCGCCGGTTCAAGGAAGCGGTGGGCTAGGCAAAGCAGGCTCACTACGATTACACCGACCTACCGCTGGTTCGCACAGTTAAGATGTCCGTTCAGGTTCCACATCCATTCCCTTACCAGGGTAGTAAGCGCAACATCGCGAACCATATACTGCCCTACCTGCCGACGGACATCGACCGGCTGATTGAGCCATTTTGCGGTTCGGCCGCGATTGAAATCGCGGCCGCAGCTTACGGGTTCGCCGGGAAATTCGCGCTCAACGACATCAACTCTGCCTTGATGACGCTGTGGGACGAGATATTGGAGCGCCCCGCACAATTGACAAGAGAGTACGAACGGCTTTGGTATGAACAGCAGTCGGACAGAAAGGAATACTTTTCCCGTGTCCGTGCCGAGTTCAACGCAACGCACGAACCGCATCATTTGTTATACTTGTTGGCGCGCATCGTCAAAGGTTCGGTCAGATACAGTTCTGATGGGCAGTTCAATCAGGCCCCGGACAATCGTCGCGCCGGCATGAGGCCGGAAACCATGAGGCGACAGATTTTTGGCGTTTCGGAGTTGCTGTCCGGTAAGACGTCCCTATCTGCAATGGACTTTAGAGAACCCATAATGACCGCTACGCCCGCGGATGTGGTGTACCTGGACCCACCATATCAGGGAGTTTCTTTTGCCAGAGATCACCGATACTATCGCGGTCTTTCGTATAACGAACTGGTGGATGTACTTGCCTGGATGAATTTGAACGGCATTTCTTATCTAGTCAGCTACGATGGCCGAACCGGGGAAAAGCATCATGGTCAGACGCTTCCAAGTGATTTAGAACTACGCCATTTGGAGATTTATGCCGGCAAGTCCAGCCAAGCCACATTTCTCGGAAAGCACAGCGAGACAGTAGAATCGTTGTATCTGTCGCCGGCTCTCGTGAATCGGCTGGAATCGGGTCGTAGTGATTCTGCGGGACTGGCGGGCGGTATGCAGGGAAGGTTACATGGGTGAAACGAATCTGCCGCCGGAATTCATCGAGTTGCTGAATAGCGTGACAGCGCAGCGTCCCAGAACCCTAGGGGCTGTTGACAAACTCCGATTGGCTGTCAGCGAATCCATTCGAGCGTTGCGGCGCAAGTTTCGTGATCGACCCAGCCGCGCGCGGTGTTTCGCACCATCCCGCCGAACGAGTTGCGCGCTCTGAACTCCATGACGATGGAGTGGCCGAGAATACCGTTGCTGTCTGGCATGGCCGGCCCGATCCGCGTCGCGTCCAATTCCAGGCTGTCAGGGTCTTTCAACTGCTGTTGCACCAGAGCCATCAGGCCAGCGTGGTGCCCGAACGTGAGGCAGTGTAGCCCCTGACGCTTTTCTTCTGCCGCCTGCGCGTCGCGTTCCGGCTTCGTTCCCCAGTCCGCCGCCATGCCGACCACGACGGCCAGTACGACCACCAGGACGAATATGGCAACGATGGTCCCACAGCCGACCAGCGCGAACCTACGATTACGGGACATGTGGCACCCCCTTGCGGCGTCGGTAGGGCTACTTGCCACAGTCGCCGGCCTCAACGTAGGGTCCGCAAGGGAGCACGGATGCCCCTCGACACGTAACCTACGTTGATTTGCGAGATGCCCCGTTGGGCGAGACCTCGACTGTGGCGCCGCTAATTATGGCGCAAGGCCCGATGGTGTCAAGCGCGTTTGTTGACAATTCGCCTACGCAACCGTCAGAATGGGACGAGACCGATTTGGAGCGCGCAACAAGGTGACGACTAAAACGGAAATCTCCGAACTGAAAGACGAGATGGACGCCAAGTTCGACAAGGTGTTCGACGAATTGGCCGAACTGAAAATGGATATGAACGGCTTTCGTGAGGATGTCAATGCCCGGTTCGAGGCCCAAGATGCCCGGTTCGACAGCATGGAATCCAAACTAGACCTTCTACTAAAAGCGCATGGCATTGATCCCAGCGCACAGGTCGGCTAAACGGTTCTTCCGTGTGGGGACGGTCCGCGCCGCGTTGCCCGCGTCCCGCAGAACCACGCTACCAGCGACAGCAGGCCGGCGTACGTCTCCGCCAACTTGTGATACCGCGTTGCGATGCCGCGAAAATGCTTCACGTCCGCGAACGCATTTTCAACCAGATGCCGCGCCCTGTACGACGCCGCATCATAAGGCGCAGGGTCCCGCCGGTTTGACCTCGGCGGGATCGTCGCTATAATGCCTACGGAAGCCAGGAACGCGCGGACAGCATCGCTGTCATAGGCTTTGTCTCCAAGCAACTCGCTGGTTTCGCCCATCGGAACGCCGTCGAGCAGAGGTCCCAACTCCGTAACCTCGGCGGCGTTTCCCGGTTTCAGACGGAAGCGCACGAATCTCCCTGCGCGATCCGTCAACACCAGCACTTTGGTCGTTAGCCCGCCACGACTGACTCCAATGGCTTGCGCCGCTCGGCTGTCGTCTGGCGGGCGGCCTCTTTTGGGGCGCCGGTCGCGTGCTGGTGGACCTTGACGAACGTGCCGTCCACCATGATGACGCCAACGTTGAGGTCGGCCACCAGATTGCGGAACACGTCGTCAAAGACGCCGGCGCGGGTCCAGCGGCGGAACCGTTGGTACACCGTACCCCACTTTCCGAACCGGGGCGGCAGATCGCGCCAGGGCGCGCCCGTTCGCGCGATCCAGAGGATGCCTTCGAGGGTATGACGGTGTGGCTGAACGTAAGGACGCCCGCTATGACCCGTCTGGCTGGGTAGCAGCGGGGCAATGCGGGCGTACTGACGATGAGACAGTATGTTGCGGGTCACGACACACTCCTGAACGTTCCGGCAAGCCGGGTTTATGTTCAGAAGTATGGGACTGGTGTTCGCTTTTGTCCGATTGTGAGTGTCATCAATCAGTTAGTTTGTAAACAGCCCCTAATAGATCATATCCTCCAACATGGCTCTGTCACCACTCAAGAACTTCGAGATCTATACGGATACAATCATCCTCCCCGAGTCGCCCGCGATGTCCGCGAACTCGGCATACCGCTGGTAACGTTTCGGGTTACAGGCTCTGATGGCCGCTCAATCGGGGCTTATAGATTCGGAGACCCGACGGCACAGCGGTCGGCCTCGTTGTCGGGCCGGACTGCGTTTTCGAGTACCATCAAAACAGGACTGATCGAGCGATTCGGTTCACGCTGCAACATTTACCTAGAAGACTTCCCAGAACGAGAACTGCAAATCGACCATCGCGTACCGTTTGAAATCGCGGGCGACGCGGATTTGTCAAACCATCTGGACGACTATATGTTGTTGTGCCCATCTGCCAACTCGGCGAAATCGTGGAGTTGGCAGAACTGTGACAATTGGGAAATTAGAGAGGCCAACAACTGCGAATCCTGCTACTGGGCTTTCCCTGAAAGTTACACCCATGTTGCCATGCGTCAGCTTCGGCGCCTGGACATTGTCTGGTCAGGTGAAGAAATCTCGGAATATGACCGGCTCGCGGAAGCGGCAGATAATGACGGCCAAGAACTGCCCGAGTTCGTCAAGGCCGTCATACGCCGCCACTTGGAAGCTCACGGGTAATTATACGGGGTTCAGGGTGAATGGATAAAACGACCGACGATAGCGGTGCTTACACCCGCCCCACCAAACCCTTCAGCGCGGCATACGTTCGCGCGCTAGTCCCTTGTACTACGTGGCGAAAGCCTCGGCTACTGACATTCTCCGTTGCAATAGCGGAAGCAATTGCTCGCGCATCCGACGCGCCTGACTTTGCGGCATGGAAACGTCGGACAAGTAGATGGAGGCGTGCCCGACGTTATCGGGTGATGCCGTGTCAATTACCACGAATACTTGGCTCTCACCATCTTGAATGCTGCGCACCGCCCCGGCGCTGAACCGGGCCACGCCTTCGGAGTAGCGAGGCTCGCCGCCGGACTGACGCGCCAGCAAACGGTTTATGCCATCTTCAACGAATTCAGGGGTGACGTCCGACAAGCGGTTGACCGAGAATCCGCGTGCCTGTAGGTCTCGCAGCGGGATAGCAGCAACCTGAAGAGCACCGTCCTTGATGTGATCAGGGTTGAACAGGGAACGCAGCAGTTGCTCACCATTCGAGACGATACCGGGGGACACCTCAGGCGCGGCGCTGACGGTTTCGTCCAAGTGCGGCACTTGGCATGGCATACCGCATCACGCCCGCAGCAAGGTTTCCAAGTCTGTTGACAAAGACGATGCTGCCGGAACATCATCGCCGAAATGCTCCTGCCCGTCAGAGCCACGGGCGTAGTACGAATATGTCCCCGTGCCGTAAAAGCCCAAGTCTATGTGCAATCCGCATTCGTCCCAGGCGAAATTGACTTCGCCGTCGTCGGCCAGCGATATGTGAGGCAACGCCGTCAGGGGGATGGGCAATTTATCGAGGAAAACTCTGGCATCGCGGAACGCTGCGTCATCAGGCGGTTCACTGGATGGCCAACGCTCGCCCTCCGATATAGAGCGCAATTGCTCTAAACGCTGTGCCAACTGCCGCAACTGGGACGAGGGAGACATCGTGGTGACCGGGCGTGTGCTCATCGTGTCCCTTTAGTATCGGATTCGGTGGTAATCATGAGGCTCTTATAAAGCATTTTACACTTTCCCCACCAAATCCTTCAGCGCCGCGTATGTTCGCGTTGCTGAATCCTCACCATCACTGGCGTCGAAGATGTTGGCGATGAAGTCGGTGGCGCCGGCTTCGGCGAATTGCTCCAGTTGGCTGCGCAGGGATGATTCGTTGCCTACTACGGCTACTTCGGAGGGGCCTTCGACGTCCTCCACGTCCAGGATGCGGCGGTAGTTGACCAGGCGTCCGTAGCGTTCGTAGGACTCGGCGGCGGCGCGGCGTCCGACGGCTTCGTCGTCGCAGACGGTGGCGGGCAGCCCGACGCAGATGCGCGGCTCCGGGCGGCCGGCGGCATCGGCGGCGGCGTTGATGCGGGGGCGGACGTGCTCGCCGATGGCGCGATGGCCGGCCATCCAGGTGATGGTGCCGTCGGCCTGCTGGCCGGCCAAGCGGAGCATACGGGGCGCGAGGGCGGAAATCACGACGGGACAGGTCGGGCGGTTGAGCACGTCCAACTCGGCGTTGACGTTGTAGAACTGGCCGGAGAACTGTACACGTCCCTCTTCCATCAAAGGACGCAGCACGGAAAGATACTCGCGGGTGTGCAGCGCGGGCCGGTCGTAGGACAGGCCGAAACTGTCTTCGATGCCCGGACGATGGGACGGGCCGATGCCCAGGATGAACCGGCTGTCGGTAGCTGCGGCAGTCGTCAATGCCTGTTGCGCCAATGCCATCGGATGGCGTGGATAGGTAGGGACTACGCCGACGCCCAGTTCGATGCGGCTGGTCTGCGCGCCGGCCAGGGCCAGCACGGTGAGGGCGTCGTAGCCGCGCGCGGAGATGTGGGGCACCCAGAAGCTATCGAACCCGTCAGCTTCGGCCTGCTTGATGCGATCGATGAGTTCGTCCAGGCTCATTAGGTCGGCGGTGGATGCCCCGACAAATACTCCGATACGCATCAGGTTGCCTCCGTTGGTTCAGGTTCCATTGGCTCGGTTGTAACGTTCAGGATTTTGCGGGCGACTTCCCGAGCGCCGTCGAGGTCATCCACGAAACGATCTTCGGGGACTTTCGCCAGGATGTTGAGGGCTTGCAGGTTGCTTGCCACCGGAGAGACGGAAAGTCCCATAACGATGGATTCGGTGTCTTCCTCGGTGGCAATGTCAATCATCTGCTCGACCACCATGGCCGCGCTGTCGTCCATGTAGAGGGTTTCGGAAAAGTCGAAGATCACCACCTCGTGGTCGCGGATGTCGCCACCGATGGTGTTGACCAGGTTACTGGAAGACGCGACGGAGAAACGCCCCCGCATTCCGACCACACCACAACGGGCGGCGAACTCGTCGCCGTCGTTGGCCGCCGCAGCCTCCTCGGGTGAGTCGTAGAGGAAAGTCTGATCCAGGAGCGGGGTGGACACAACGCTATCGAGCTCCTGACGTTCCACCTGCCGCGCCGCGACCATGCCCGCCGCGATGAGTCCGATGGCAATGGCCGTGACCAGGTCCAGGAACACCGTCAGTCCCAGCGTAATCACCATGACAACCAGGTGCTCGCGCTGGATCTTATGCGCCCGCTTGATGAGCCGCCAGTCGATAATGTCCCAGCCGACTTTCATCAGGATGCCGGCAAGGACGGCGTGGGGAATCTCCGTCACATATCGGCCGAGTCCCAGCACGAGGGCGAGCAAGACTCCCGCGCGCACCACGCCGGAGAAGGGCGTGCGCCCGCCGGAGCGGATGTTGATGACGGTGCCCAGGGTGGCGCCGGCGCCGGGCAGGCCGCCGATCAGGCCGGCGATGGTGTTGCCGATACCCTGGCCGACCAGCTCGCGGTTGGCGTTGTGCCGCGTGCGGGTCAAAGAGTCGGCGATGAGGGACGTGAGCAGGCTGTCGATAGAACCGAGCAGGGCCAGAATCAACGCCGGCGTCAGGGAACTGACCAGGAATCCGATGTCGAACACCGGAACGCGCAGATCCGGGAGGCCCGTGGGCACGTCTCCAATGACTCTGAGGTCGGTCAGCCAGAAGATGCCGATGGCCGAGCCGACAATCATGGCCGCCAGCGGCCCGGGCAGGAACCGACTCAGTGGCGGCCGCCAAAGCACGCCTACCAAAAGGGTGATAGCGGCGACAATCAGGGCGTGTACCTGGGCGTTGGATACGGCGTCGGGGATTGCGCTGATTTTCGCCAACACTCCGCCCGGTTGAGCCTCTGCGCCCACGAACGGGGCGACCTGCACCAGCATGACGATGATGCCGATGCCGGTCATGAACCCGGATATGACCGAGTAAGGCGTGTAAGCGACGAATCGCCCGATTCTGATCGCGCCCAGGACGATCTGGATCACCCCGGCCAGCACGACTACGGTGAACGCCTTGGCAAAGTCGCCCTCGGCATGGACGGTGACGATGACCGCCATGGCGACGCTCATGGGGCCGGTGGGCCCGGAGATCTGGGAGCGGGTGCCACCGAACACCGCGGCGAAGAAACCCACGGCGATTGCGCCGTACATGCCAGCGATAGGCCCGAGGCCCGAGGCGACGCCGAAAGCGAGGGCAACCGGCAGCCCGACTACGGATGCGGTGATCCCGCCGAACAGGTCGCCCCGCAGCATGGCCAGGGTGTAGTTAGGTCTCATGGTATTTCTTATCCCAGCAAGTTCACCACTCGGTCCAGGATGCGGTGTCCGACTTCGTACTTGGAGAGCAGGGGGAGACGCTCCACCTGCATTTCGCGGTCGATGAGCACCACGCGATTGGTGTCCACGCCGAAGCCGCTGCCCTCTTCGGTTATGTCGTTGGCTACGATCAGGTCCAGGGACTTGCGGCGTACCTTATCGGCGGCGTTGGCTTCCAAGTTTTCGCTTTCTGCCGAGAAGCCCACCCTCACGAAATTGCCGGTGGCGGTGGCCAGTATGTCGGTGGTTTTTTCCAGGTCAATGGACATTTCGTCCGCGGCGGTCTTTTTGATTTTCTGCTCTGCGGCGTGAGCAGGCCGGTAGTCGGCCACAGCCGCCGCCATGATCAATGCGTCAGCGTTGGACGTTTCGTGAAGCACCGCGTCGCACATATCCTGGGCGGATTTGACCGACTCCACGCGGATTAGCGGAGGGTTGGGCAAGGCAGTTGGAGCCGTGACCAAGACGACCTCTGCGCCACGATCGCGGGCGGCTTCGGCGACGGCGTAGCCCATGCGTCCCGACGAGTGGTTGGTGATGACGCGCACCGGGTCGATGGCCTCCTGCGTGCCGCCGGCGCTGACGATGACCTTGCGGCCGGCGAGATCGCCGCGTTTGCCCAGGGCGGCGGCGATGTGGCCCAGCAGGTCGGCCGGCTCCACCAGGCGGCCCATACCCATCAGGCCGGAAGCCAGGCGTCCGGGCGCGGGGCCCGCCATGAACACGCCGCGCGCGCGCAGGCGGGCGACGTTTTCCTGGGTGGCCGGATGGTCGTACATGTTGGCGTCCATGGCCGGAGCAACCAACAGAGGAGCCTCGGTGGCGATGACCGTGGTGGTAAGCGGATCATCTGCCAGGCCGCCGGCCAATTTGGCGATGCAGTGGACGGTGGCCGGGGCGATGACCACGATGTCGGCCCAGCGCGCCAGGGCGACGTGCTCCACGCTCTGCTCCGAGTTGGGGTCGAAGGTGTCGGTGACGACGGCGCGGTGGGTGAGGCTGCGGAAGGCCAGCGGGGATACGAACTGGGTTGCGCCGTAGCTGAGAATGGTCTCAACGCCGGCGCCGGCTTGCACCAGCTTGCTGGCCAGATCCAGCGCCTTGTAACAGGCGATGCTGCCGGTGACGCCCAGGACTATATTCTTTCCAGCGAGAGCAGACTGCATCTTAATCACCATTCACCCGGCGCCATTCATGCGGTAGATGAGGTCCAGGCCCACGAGGGTGAGTTCCTGGTTGATATGGTCAAAGACGGGAGCGTGGTCGGCGATGACGGTCACCAGGCCGCCGGTGCCGACGACTCTGGCATCTTCGCCGATTTCGGCCTTAAAACGCTCGACCATAGTGCTAACCAGGCCCGCGTATCCGAGCACGATGCCGGATTGCAGGGCGGCGGTGGTGTTGCGGCCCACGGCGGCGGGAGGCGCAACGAGTTCCACGCGGCGCAGCAGCGACGTGTTGTGGTACAGGGCATCCACGGATACGTTGATTCCCGGAGTGATCGCGCCACCCAGGTACTCGCCATCGCGGGAAACGGCGTCCAGGACGGTTGCGGTGCCCAGGTCAACCACGATGGCGGGAGCGCCGTAGAGTTTCACGGCGGCCACGGCATCCACGATACGGTCAGCGCCCACGTCCCTCGGGGTGTCGTACTTTATCGGCATCCCAAGGTCGATCTGGGAAGTCACCAACAGAGGTTCGACGCCGAAGAATCGCCGGCAAACATCTTCAAACATGCCGGTAAGGGGTGGAACGACGGAGCAAATACAGGCTGAGCCCACATCAGTGGTGGTTATGCCGCGGAACTCCAGGAGGTCCTTGAGCATGATGCCGTACTCGTCGGCCAGCCTTCGGGAATCGGTGGCGAAGCGGAGAGTGGTGACCAGGCGCTGGACCGGGCTTGTGCCGTTGGCGTCGGTCTCACCGATTGTTCCATCGCGGAATACACCGATGGTGACGGCGGTATTGCCGATGTCGATGGTCAACAGCATCTTCGAGAACCCGGCTAATAGTATAATTTTCGCGGAACGCCGTCAAAAGGAGATGCCCCGCGTATCTCGGGGGAACCGGAGGAGCCGCAATGCTGACCAAAGCCCAAACGCAACCCATCCGAGATATGCTGCAAGCCGCCCAGTGGCACTTTGAGGACGACGAAAAGCGGGAAGGCTCGCAAAAAATATGGGACGCAACCGTCGCCGCCCTGACGCTGATCGCGGAGGAGCGTGGGTGGGCCTGCAAAACGGAAGATGACCATTGGATTATCATAGACCATCTTACTGCCGGATATTCCGACCCCGAGGAAGCATGGCTCGACGCGGGGTATGGCACTGCCTTGGACCTGCAAGAGTACGCCGCTGGCGGCTTTGCCGAGGATTACGAGTTCATCGTTGCCGTTCCCGGTGGAATCGGGTTTGTTCGGGAGTTGCTCAAAATCGCTGAGCAGTCGGCGTAATGCAGGCAAGCGCACATCTCCAAGTTGCGCAGGAATTCCTGGCCGCGTCTGAAAGTTACTCCGTGTCCGCGGCCCCGCTCATCAGGTCTGAAATGTTGTGGTGCGCCGCCGCGCATTCTGTCAAAGCCGCCGCCAACCAGTACGGTTGGACTAACAACAGCCACGATGACCTGTTCCGCGTCGTGCAACGACTGGCCAGGCGATTATCGGAACCGAGGTTAACTGCGGAGTTCCAATCGGCCAACGGCCTGCACAGGAATATGTACGAAGGCCATCTGCGCGCCGGCAGGGTAATCCGCAGTGAGGCCACCGTCCGGCGGTTCGTGAGTCGTATGGCGGTTATACTGCGCGACCATCCGCAACTGCCCTGAACG
Source organism: Dehalococcoidia bacterium (assembly GCA_965207025.1). Classification (GTDB taxonomy): domain Bacteria; phylum Chloroflexota; class Dehalococcoidia; order Lucifugimonadales; family UBA3495; genus Bin87. Next base: position 2,714,818 of record OZ242258.1, read on the forward strand.
GGAACGGTTGGGCCGGACACCACGACGCTAGCGGCGGTCGAGGCCCACCTGCACTATGCGCGGCTGATCTACGCCGGCGACGCCGACGTACTGGAACAGGGCGCCGTCAGCCTCGCGGGGTTGGGCTTCCTGAACGACCACGGTTTCGCCGCCCAGCAGCAGGTTCGCGAAGGGCGCAGCCTGGCTATCGGAGTTGGGATCGGTCGGGAAAGCAAAGACGACCCCAGGTACGTTGGTGAAGTCGATCAGCCCATTCTCATCGCTGACCCAGAACTCGTCGATGACGGTAGAGCCGGCGATCTGCCCCAAGGCAACATTGATCTCCTGCTTGGTCATGCCGGCCCTGATGGCAGCGTCTATGTAGTAGGCCGTCAGAGTGGCTTGAGCCATCATGTGGTCGGTCTCGGGCGTCTCGGCCACTACTTCGGCGTCCTTTCCGCCGCCGCAAGCGATGGACAGTATGATGACGACTGAGAGGGCTGTCAAAAGCATGGTTTTGGGCATGGGAGCATCTCCTTTGCTCGGGTACGGCGGCCATTTTACACGATGCCTGTGACGGGGGTAATTTATGCTAAAATCGTCGCCGAAACCCCTTTTGGAGACTTGCTGATGGCCAACATGGAACTGGTCCAGATCGTGAAACAGGGGCGCGATGCGGTGGCGGCATGGCGTGAGGAGAACCCCAACACCTCCATGGACCTGAACGAATGCTACATGAGCCACGCCCGCATCCCCATGGTGAACCTGCGGGGCGCGCACATGCGCAATGGCGACTTCATGGGCGCGATGGTGCGCCGCGCCGACCTGTCCAACTGCTTCATGAACAACGTCCACTTTTACCGGGCGGACCTGCGAGAATCGGATATGAGCCGCTCCATCGCTCCGGGCGCGAACCTGCGCGGAGCGGACCTGCGCAACGCCAACCTGGCCGGCATCAACCTGGACGGCGCCACCCTCTCGGAGGCGAACCTTACCGGCGCGGACCTGACCAACGCAAACTTGGACCGCGCCAACCTGGACCGCGCGAATTTCACCCGAGCCGATCTCACCGGGGCCAGTTTCAACGGGGCCAACCTGTCCCGAACCAACTTGTCGGAAGCTACGCTCAATACGGCCGATTTCTACGAGGCGGTGCTGAATGACGTGATCAGCGGGGAAGCCGATTTCAACAACTGCATCATCGGCTACACGGTGTTCCAGAACTGCGCCATGGACGCTGCGTTGGGGTTGGACAACATACGCCACGACGCGCCCAGCACCATCGGACTGGATACCCTATTGAGGTCCCGAGGCGCCTTGCCGCAATCGTTCATTCTGGGTTCCGGCATTCCCGTGGCGGTGGCGGGCATTCAGGACTCGGTGGCCGACGCGCCGGTGAATACGCTGGAGGTGCATATTTCGTGCGCCAGCGAGGACATTGACTTTGCCCGTCAACTTGAATCCAATCTGCGTGAGCAGGGTGTCCGCACCTGGGTGTTCGCCGAGGGATTCCGCGGCAATCCGCTGGTTGATCGACGAGCTTCTTCTGGAGAGGAAGAGATCGAACGGTGGGTGCGGCACTACGATCGCTTGATCGTAGTCTGTAGCGCCGCCGGCCTGGACAGTGAAACGTTGCGCAACGACATCACCGCCGCCCAGGAAGCGGAGAACACGAACGACCGCTGGACGATGTTCCTGGTGGACGCCGACGGCACGATGGCGGCCGGCAGGATTCGTGCCGCGCGGCTCCTGAAGGAAGACCATCGAGTGTTCGACCTGGCCGGTCAGTCGGCGGGATCGGAGGAATACCAGGCGGCTATGGCTGAGCTGATTGAGAATCTCCGGGAAGAGCAGCCGGCCAGCGCGGCCAAGCCGCCGCGCCAGGCGGTTGACCCCAGGACGTTGCAACTGTAATCGCCGATTCAACACGGTTACGTTGGGGCGAATCCACCAGCGGCAGATTCGCCCTCTTTTTGTGCCTGCGCCGAACGACAGGGGAGAAGAGATGACAGCGAAAGGGATAATTGTGGGGTTGAGCGCGGTGGCGGTTCTCGGCGCGTTTGCGGCGATGGCCGCGTTGTCGTTCACCGCTGCGCCAACGGTGGCGCAAGAGCAGCAGCCGACGCCACCCCCTCCGATGCCGCCAACCGCAACGCCGACTCTCGACCCAGCCGCCGCGGAAGCCATAGAGGCCGTGATCCGGATGGAGGGATATTGCCAGGACGGGGAAGTCTATGACCTCTATGCCACGGTTGCGGATTCGGGCGAGGGAACGGGAAAAACCGCGTCGCTGGAGTGGTGGTCGGATCTGCTGTACTGGGACTTGCCGGACGAAGAAACGTTGGCGTACTACCGAATAGAAAGGCAGAGTCATGACAAGGACGCCCCGACTGGGGACCAGTGGGAGACGGTTGCTACCGTGCACTCCACGAACGTTTGGAAAGGGCCGGTGACAACCGGACACTGGCATTACCGAGTTCGCCTGATCGGTCTGGTATCCGGTGACCTGGTTCATGAGTGCCAACAGGTGAAATGGGCCGAAACCGAGGTCAACGTTCTTACCCCGCAGGAAGAGCTGGAGCGGTTCTGCGAGACAACGTACGTTAGTGACGTTGATACAACCGTAAAGCCGTCGGACGACGGTCGAGGTGAGATTGTGACGCTGGAATGGTGGATAGATTATCACTACCACTATTCCGGATACGACATTTATGAGGCGCCGCCGGACGGCACGGAGGCAATCTATAGAGTGGAACGGACGCGGGCCGCGCAGAATGAAAGCGAATACAGTTGGGAGACGGTGGGTGAGGTAAGCGGCGCGAATGCCTGGGGCGATCGTGAAACTTGGAGCCATACCGGGGAGCAGGGCAACTGGATCTACCGCGTTGCGCTGGTATCGCTCCAAGCGGAAGATCTGGTGGCCCAATGTGAAAAACCGCAATGGGAGGAAGTTGCAGTATTCGTCCCCACCGCCGAGGAACGGGCGAAGGCAGAAGCCGACCGGCTGGTCCTGATCGAACAGGCGTCAGACTGCGCCCTGGATGCCCTGTCCGACAACCTCAACCCGGACGCGCGTTCCGTGATTGGAGAGTACATTGAAAAGCGGGTCAGCCTATTTGTTGAGGACGCGAAATTTGAAGACGTGGTGGTGTTAACGGTGATGTTCTGCACCGACCGGGAAGTGCGGGAAAGACACCGTGAACCCAGCAGAGTGGAGTACATTCTGGACATACTGTTTGATGGGGATTACTACTGATAACAACTCCCAACCGGCAGAGAGGAGACGAGTACAGGGGCGGGAAAATCCCGCCCCTGCGCTTTGCCCGTTCCGGAGAGCGGTTTGACCAAGTGTTGACCATAGAGGGTTAGCCCGATAGCATCGAAGCTAAGCCCAGACCATCACGGCGCAGGGAGACCCACATGCCCATCACTGAACAGGAAATACAGACCGTCAAGGAAATAATTCTGAACGGAGCGCGAAGCCACTTCCCGCCCTCGGTGCAGTTCCATGATGCGATAGTTACCGTCAGACTGGACCAGCAGGACGAGGAATTCTTCGACGCGCATCTGCTTTACACCGCGCCGAGCCCCGTGCTGGACGGTTACCTGATGATGACCTTCTTCAGGGTCATTGACCAGCCCCTCCGGAACGCGGGTATCACGGCGCGCGCTTTGGTTATGTACTCGGATATCAACGACCCCACCCTGCCGGAACACATGAAGCCCACCATCACCCCCACTCCCGCGCCATGATAGACCCATTGGGGCTAATCGCGACCTGCTACAAGTTGGTTTCACAGGCCGAAACTTCTCCGCCCTCGGAAGCGGACTTGCGCCGCGCTATCAGCACCGCATATTACGCCATGTTCCACACGCTGGCGGCGTCCAACGCTGAACTCATCGCCGGAGAGCCGCAGTCTGCCATGTCGTCCCATGCCTGGGAGCGTGTGTATCGCCGCCTGGACCATGGTAGAGCTCAAAACAACCTGCGTGGGATCATCAACCAACTGTCTCCGCCAGGAGAGAACTTCGCCCGCACATTCATTGACTTACAGGATCTGCGGCAACAGGCCGACTACGACCCGAATTTCTCGATTACTGACACTATAACCCTCAACTCCATTGAGCTAGCCGAAAGCGCCATCGCGGCCTTCGCCCAGCTGAGCGAGGAGGAGTGCAGGTTCATAGCCGCGCAGTCGCTGTTCGACAGGCGGTAACGGGCCGGGCGCCCCACCGGGCGGCATCAACATACAAAACAGGGGCGGGATTGATCCCGCCCCTGCGCTTTGTCCGTTCCGGAGAACCGACTGGTTTGGATGGCTACACCGTTTAGATGTAGTCTTCCTCCTCGTACATCATATCGACGTTGTCGGTGCTCTGGCCGAGGCCACGGGTGACCTCAACGCGGAAGGCTTCGAGCATTTCGTCGGTGATCTCGTTGCCGTTGGCTCGGGCGGAGTCCTTCAACAGGTCGAAGGCCCATTCGCCGGTGTCGCCGTGGGGCATGTCGAAGAAGCCGGTCTCGAAGACGGGGAGTTCGCCGGGGCCGAAGTAGCCCTTGCCCTCGATGTTGTAACCTTCGAGGTCGTGGGTGCCCTTGCCGAGGACCTGACCGGTGGCAGCGTAGTGCTCCATGGTGGCCTTCATGCCGTACTTCTGGATCGGGCAAACCTTCATGCAGACGCCGCAGCCGAGGTAGCGGGCCATGACGGGGCGGCAGCGCTTGAAGTAGAGCTTGTTCTTCTCGATACCACGCCACCAGATCTTGTCGCGCATCAGGGCGCGGCCCGGGCAGCGGTTCACGCAGACCTGACAAACCTGGCAGAAGGCATGGATGCCGTAGTCCACCGGCTCGTCATAGGTGACGTTGGCGTCGGTGGTGATCATCATGATGCGGCAGCGGGAGCCGACGTGGGGGGTCAGCAGGTAGCCGCAAGCGCCGAGCTGGCCGAGGCCGGCGGCGACGAACATCGGGATGTAGGGGCCGGTGTTGTCGTTGGGGCTGTGGACCTGGGCGCGGTAGCCGAGGCTGCGGATGAAGTTGCCGAGTTCCAGACCGGCGGCGCCTTCCGTGCGGTAGGTGCTGGAGTGGACGATCTCAGCGTCGATGCTGGGGATGGTCTGGGTGGGCTCGAAGTCCTGCTCGTAAGCCAGGCATACGACGTGAGGGAAGCGGACCCAGTCCTTCTTGCTCTGATAGACGTAGCGGATGTCAAAGGCAGTGATGCCGACTTCGATGAAACCGAGCTCGCGGGCCTTCTGCTTGATGGCTTCGGAGATGTCCGCGCCGGTGGGTTCGGCGGTGGGATCCAGCTCGCCGGTGAGGCGGGCGGCCATGACGAGGTTCCGGTTCAGCTTGTCGTGTTCCTTGCGGATTTCGCGCATTTCGGCGTGCTGGTCGCGGAGGGTGTTGGCCCAGTCGCGGGAAGCGCGCTCGGTGATGTTCATGGTCTCGACGGGATACTCGCGGGAGTACCAGTCAACTTCACGCTGGTTCATAGGGATGCCGGGAGTAGTTTCGAGCTCCTCGGGCACCTGGATGGTGACAGGCGCGTCGCCCAGATACTTGCCGGGACGTCGTACCTCATGACCGATGGTTAGCATATCCTCCTCCTGTGGTTGGACTGCCTAAAATAGGCCGAATTTCCGTTCAAGATACTGCCGTCATATGATAATGTCAATACTTAGGCTGCTGGATCATCATATTCTGTTACATGATGATGATTATTTTCGTAATACGTCAGCGTTGGCTGTTCTGTGTCGCCCTGCCCAGGCGACGTATCCCTTCCGCCAGTTCGTCGGTTTCGTAGAGGGAGATGCTGATGCGCAGGGCATCGGTGAACGCGCCGGATGCGGAGAATGCGGCGCCGGGACGGTAGGATACCCCGGTCTTGCGAGCCGCCGGCAGCAGGGCGTCGGTGTTAGCGCCATCGGCCAGCGTCAGCCAGTAGAAGTAGCCACCGCCGGGCGGCGTGAATTGAACCGTGTCGGAGAATTGGGAGCGCAGCAGGTCGGCAACGTCGTCGTGGCGTTGGCCGTAGGTCCGGCGCAGCGTGTGGATATTCTCCTGAAGCAGACCCAATTCCAGCATACCGTGGGCGAGGGTGGCGGCGAAGTGGCTCAAGCCGCCGCCGCTGGCAGCGACCCCGGATTCGACGAACCGCCGGATCATCGCCGGCGCGGCGTGGACCCAGCCCAAGCGCAGGCCTGGGGAGAGAATCTTCGAGAACGAACCCAGCGATATCGCGCAGCCATCGGGCGAGTCGTCCAGCATGGCCATGGGCGGCGGCGGTGGCGGGCCATAGTGCAGGAGCTGGTACACCTCGTCGGCGATGATGGTGAAGTCGTGGCGTTGGGCCAGGTCGATGAGATGCCGGCGTCGGTGCAGGGGAAGAACGGAGCCGTTGGGGTTCTGGTAGGTGGGGATGGTGTAGAGCAGTTTCGGCCTGGGCAAGTCGTCGGACGTCAAGAGATTGGCCAGCGCTTCGGTGAGCAATCCGTCGGCATCGGTGGGGACGCCGACAACATTGAGACCGTGGTCCAGGAAGATCTGCTCGATGAGGTAGTAGGTCGGTTCCTCAACGATAACGGTATCGCCGGCCGTTGCGTGGAGAGTGGTGGCAAGGTCAATGGCGGCGGAGGCGCCGGCGGTTAGGAACAGGGAATCGGGGGATACGGAACTGCCGTAGGCTGGCTGCGTGGACAAGTAGGCGGCCAGTGACTCCAGCAGGGGGCCGAACCCCTGCACCGCGCCATACTGCAGCGGGACGGCCGATTGTGTCCTGAGGACGGATTGTGCGGCGGCGTCGAGAGCTGCGGTGGGATGCAGCCGGGGCGAAGGGTGTCCCCAGCCCAGGTCGATCACTCCGTCGGGGATGGAGATGAGGAGGGAAGGGAGGGCGGAGGTCATGGCGGGCAAGATTACAAAATTATATGTCGGCATAGTATAACGCAGATACTAAAAAGGCCGGCGGGAATACTCCCGCCGGCCCTTTTTGCCGGTGTGGCGAGGTGTGGACTGGCTACTAGATGTAGTCCTGGTCCTCGGCCATCATCGCCAGAACGTCGCCGCTCTGCAACTGGATGGCGCGCTGCACCTGCAGCTTGAGCTCCTCGATCATTTCATCGGGGATCTCGCCGTCGTTTTCCTTCGCAACTTCCTTCATGGAATCGAAGGCCCACTCGTCGGAGTTACCGTGGGGCATTTCGAAGAAGTCGCGCTCGAAGACGGGGAGTTCGCCGGGGCCGAAGTAGCCCTTGCCTTCCAGGTTGTAGCCTTCGAGGTCGTGGGTGCCCTTGCCGAGGACCTGACCGGTGGCGGCATAGTGCTCCATGACGTTCTTGAGACCGTACTTCTGGATCGGGCAAACCTTCATGCAGACGCCGCAGCCGAGGTAGCGAGCCATGACGGGGCGGCAGCGCTTGAAGTAGAGCTTGTTCTTCTCGATTCCGCGCCACCAGATCTTGTCGCGCATCAGGGCGCGGCCCGGGCAGCGGTTCACGCAGACCTGGCACACCTGGCAGAAGGCGTGGATGCCGTAGTCCACCGGCTCGTCATAGGTGACGTTGGCGTCGGTGGTGACCATCATGATCCGGCAGCGGTTGCCGGTGTGGGGGGTCAGCAGGTATCCGCAGGCGCCCAGGGAGCCGAGGCCGGCGGCCACGAACATGGGGATCACAGGGCCGGTGGCATCACTGGAGTGGATGACATGGGCCTTGTAGCCGAGAGAGCGGATGAAGTTACCCAGCTCGAGGCCGGCCGCAGCCTGCGTCCGATAGGTGCTGGAGTGCACGATCTCGGCGTCAACGCTGGGGATGGTCTGGGTGGGCTCGAAGTCCTGTTCGAAGGCCAAGCAGATGGCGTGCGGCAGGACGGTGAAGCCGCGCTTGCTCTTGTAGTCGTACCTGGGGTCGTAGGCGGTGATGCCGACTTCCAGGTAACCCAACTGGCGAGCCTTGTCCTTGATGAGCTGGGAGATGTCCTCGCCGGTGGGCTCAGCAGTGGGTTCCATCTCGGCGGTCGCGCGACCGGCCATGATCAGGTTGCTGTTGAGCTTATCGTGCTCCTTGCGGATCTCACGCATTTCGGCGTGGAGGTCGCGCAGGGTGTTCGCCCAGTCGCGGGATGCGCGCTCAGTGATGTTCATGGTTTCCAGCGGATACTCGCGGGCGTACCAGTCAATCTCGCGGGCGGTCGACGGGATTCCAGGAACCGTTTCGAGTTCTTCCGGAACCGGGATGTTGACTTCGGAGTCCCCCCAGTGCCTTCCGGGACGGACTACCTCGTGCCCAATGGTAAGCATATTAGCCTCCTCACAGTTGGCTTTTGCCGCTCAAAGGCGGTTGCATTTCGGGCAATTTATACCCTTGCGATACCTTTGTCAACACCGAAAGGCAACTTCCCGGACAAAGTTGCGCGAATTTACGTTTTTCGTTTTCAACGGCGCCAATAATTGCGATATGTTGCAAGGAGACCGACGATAACGAAATACGCGGGGTTGCCGACTAAATGATTGACGGCAACCCCGGAAAACCCGAAGACCAGGACTTGACGGTCAGCCGCCGGTGCGCCGAGCGATCATCGCGTCGGCGAGGGGGCTGGCGCCGGATTTGACGGTGATGTTGACCAGCGAGGGCCGCCCGGAGTTGATGGCGCGCTCCACGGCCGGGGCCACGTCATCGGGCTGCTCCACCAGTTCGGCGTAGCCGCCGATGCCTTCCACAACCTGGTCGTAGCGGACGCCGGGGCGCAGGGCGGTTCCCACGTCGCGCCCGAAGTACGCCAGCTGGAAGGTGCGGTCAATGCCCCAGTTGCCATCGTTGCCCATGATGCCGGTGATGGGCAGGTTGTGGCGGATGCAGGTGTCGTATTCCATGGAATAAAAGCCGAAGGAGCCGTCGCCCATGAAAGCCAGCACCTTGCTGTCCGGGTAGGCCAGTTTGGCAGCCATGGCGTAGGGAATCGCGCCGCCCAGATGGCTCAACGGCCCCAGGCGCATGAAGTGGCCCGGAGAGCGGGCGGGCAGGTAGCAACGGCCCCACTGCACGTAGTCGCCGCCATCCAGCACGATGAACGTGTTTTCGTCCACCAGGTGTTCGATGCGGGTGTACACGTCCAGCGGGTGCATGGGCGCCTCATTGGTGGCGTTGCTGCGCAGGCTGTCCAGCCAGGCGTCCTGCTCCGCTTTAAGCGCGTCGATCCACGGGCCGGCGTTGCGGTTGAGCTTTGCTGTCCCGGCCAGTTGGTCAACTATTGCGCCCAGGTCGCCCAGCAGTCCGACGGCGACGCCCCGGTTGCGTCCGATTTCGGCCGGCGAAGGATCGGCCTGGATCAGCCTGGCGTCGGCGTCGAAGATGCCGCCGTAACGATAGCGGTGGTCCAGGCGCTTGCCCAGCAGCAGCACCACGTCGGCCTCCCGGAACTTGCGCGCCGTGCGGTTCAGCGCGCCGTCGGCGTAGCCGAAGCACAGGGGATGCAGGTCGTCAATGAGGCCGCGAGCCTGCTCGACGGTGAAGATGGGCGCGCCGTAGGCCTCGGCCAGAGCCTCGAGCTGGGCCGGCTCCACGGAGTAGCGGGCCGGGTTGCCCACGATGATGACGGGACGCTGGGCGTTGGCCAGCAGGTTGGCGGCCTGCTCGATGAGCGCCGGGTCGCCCTGGGGCCGGCCCATGTTGCGGTATTCCTGCGGCAGGTAGGGCGGCAGGTCCTCCTCGCTGATGGGCGCTTCTTGCAGGTCGATGGGCAGGGTCAGATGCACTGGGCCGGGGCGTCCGCTCATGGCGGTGCGGAAGGCGGTGGCGACGAATTCGGGGATGCGGTTCTTTTCGTGGATCAGCCACGACCCCTTGGAGACGGGGGCGGCCATGGCCACCTGGTCAATCTCCTGGAAAGTGGCCTGCCCCTTTTCGGGGAGTTCGGCGCAGCCGGCCACGAAGATGACGGGGCTTTCGGAGGTGTAGATGGCGGGCAGGCCGGAGATGGCGTTGGCGAAACCGGGGCCGCCGGTGAACATGGCAACGGCGGGCTGGCCGGTGATGCGAGCGTAGCCGTCGGCCATGTGCATGGCCGCGCCCTCGTGGCGGGCGTCGATGAACTCAATGCCCTCATCGGCGGCGGCGTCCACCAGGGGCAGGATGGTGTCGCCCACGATGGTGAAGACCTTCTGCACACCCTCCTGTTTCAGGCAGCGGATAAAGAGGTGGCCCCCGTTCAGCTCCGGCATGGATGCAACTCCTTAATATGAGGATGGTTTCGGCAAATAAGCGGCCCGAACGAACGGGCCAAACAATCTTATCACAGGGCCCGAAGACGGACGCGCAGCCCTGATTTCGATACTGCCGTGCTACAATCCGACCATGCCGCCATGCGGTGAGGCTCACCATGACCACCAAACCGACGAAAACAACCCGGCCGGACGGCAATCCCTACGGGCTGACCGTGCTGCCCGATCCGCCCAAGCCGCCCGATGCCATGTATCAACGTCCCCATATCGCGAAGATGGACCAGGTCCTGCGCGCCCACTTCGGCCAACGCTCCAACATGCTGGTGTCCGGCGAAGGCTACCTCTGTGACGTGCCCGGCAACGCGCGTAGTTCGCCGAACCCCGATCTGATAGTATCTTTCGACCTCGACGTACCCCCGGGCGAGATTGAGAGCGTGGCCAACGGGTACACCATCAGCGAGGTCGGCAAGCCGCCGGAGTTCGTGCTGGAAGTGGCGTCGGAGACCACCGCCCGTCGGGACGAAACCGTTAAGCGGGGCACCTACGCCCGTTTCGGAGTGTCGGAATACTGGCGGTTCGACCGTACCGGGGGCCGCTACTACGTGGCGGCATTGGCGGGCGATGCGCTGGTGGAGGGCGAGTACAGATCCATACCCGTGCAAACCGGCGACGACGGCATCAAGCGGGGCTACAGCCCGGCGTTGGGGCTGGAGCTGCATGCGGCGGACTGGCAGACGGTCAATCGGTTGGGCTGGCCGATTTCGGATTGGGAGGAGCGCCTGCGGGATTGGCAGCTGAGGTTCTGGAACCCGGTCACCGAGGAGTACCTGCCGGACCTGCTGAATGCGCTGGAATCGTTGGCCGCAGAGCGGGCGGAACGGCTGGCTGTGGAGGAAGAGTTGCGCCGACTGCGGGCGGAGTTGGGACGGTAGGGCGCAACCGGCTACGCGGGTCATTGCCGGAGTCCCCCGGCAATGACCCGCTATACTCTCTGTGTGGGTACGCTCTACGTAATCGGCACTCCCATCGGGAACCTGGAGGACATTACCGTGCGGGCGGCGCGGATTTTGGCGTCCGTGCCGCTGGTGGCCGCTGAGGATACTCGCGTAACGCGCCGGCTGTTGGCGCATCTGGACGCCAGGCCGCGGTTGATCAGTTGCAACGAACACAACTGGAGCCGGCGGCTGCCTATCCTGCTGGACGCCCTGGAATCTGGCGACGTTGCTCTCGTAACGGACGCAGGCTCGCCAGGCATCAGCGACCCGGGCGCGGGCGTGGTGGCGGCGGTTGCCGATGCGGAGTACGAGGTGGTCAGCGTGCCGGGAGTTTCGGCGGTTTCGGCGGCGTTGTCAGTGGCCGGGTTTTCCGCCGATCGTTTTGTGTTCCTCGGGTTTTTGCCGCGGCGCCGGGCAGAGAGATCGGAAGCATTGACAGAAGCCGCGGGTTCGGGGCAGACGTTGGTGATATTTGAGGCGCCCCACCGGTTGCAGACAACTCTGACCCACATCGCCGACACGCTCAACGACCCACCGCTGGCGGTGTGCCGGGAGCTGACCAAGCTACACGAAGAGGTGTGGCGGGGCACGGCATCCGGCGCGTTGGACTACTTCGCCGAACCTCGCGGGGAGTTCACCATCGTGGTGGGACCTACGGCATCGGAAGGTACGATAGACGCCGCGCCGACAATTACAGTAGAAGCGGCTCGGGATGCACTGATGGAACGCCGAGCCGCCGGAACGCGCGGGCGCGAGGCTGTGGCCGAGGTCGTGGCGGCCACCGGGCTCTCGCGCCGGGTTGTGTACGCGCTGTGGGTGGAGACGGGCGGCTAGGCCGATTCGCCGCGCAGTCGATTCAGTTCGGCTTGCAGTTCGGCAACTTGGGCCTCCGCCAACTGGCGAGCGGCGCGTTCCTGATCCGCAGTGGCGAGTGCTTGGTTCGCAGCGGCGCGCGCCTGGTCCGCAGCCGCGCGTTCTTCGGTGCGGCTTAGCAGCCATTCGCCGGTGGCGGGGTCGTAAAACCGCAATTGGCCGTCTTCCCAATACAGCCAGAGGGCGAGGGCTGGGCTGTAACCATGGGGCCGGCCTTCGGCGTCGGGAACAACGTCAAATCGACGGTACTCGCCACCCTCCAGGTATTCTCCTACCAGCGGCTCGCCGTAGAAGTCGCCGCCGCTGCCGTCAAACCGCCAGTATTCGCCGAAGCCGATTTGCGCGTACAGGACGCGCTTCTCCGTAACGTCTCGGCGGGCGGTGCTCTCGGAGGCGATTTCCAGCACGAAATCGGCCGGCTTGCCAATCTCCCATACGAGATAAGTGTTCCGGTAGTCCATGGACGCGAACCCCTCGGCGGTGACGCCCAGGGTCACGTGCAAGTCGGGTGAAATGAACCTCCGGGGATTGCCCTCTTCGTAGTAGATGAACGTGTTGCCGCTCACCTCCACGTCCGGGCAATCCCGGAAATGCTCGCGCACCGTGCCCACGATTTCGGTGAAGTATGGTTCCTGGTAACGTCCGTCCGGCAAGGGTTCGTCATCCGAATCGGGGTAGTGTATGTCGTCGGGAAAGCGCCCGCGGTGGGCACTCACCGGCAGTTTGGTAGTCATGGCGAGCCTCGCTATGGCGAACGTGCCCAGGAATTACTGACGGCAGGCGCGATCAGGCGCAAACGACTACGGCCTCGCCCAGGCCCTCGATGGAGATGCGGCCCTCGGAGGCGAAGCTGAGCGGCGTGGGCGGCACCAGGCTGCCGGTGATTACGGTGTCGCCCGCCTTGAGCGGATGGTTGCGCCGCGACAGTTCGTTGGCCAGCCACACCAGCGGCTCGAAAGGATGTCCCATCACGTCCCGGCCATAGCCCTCGCCGACCTGCTCGTGGTTGATCTGCATAGTGCCGTGGCAGTTCACCAGGTCCAGGTTCTGCCAGTCGGTTACGGGATCGCCGAGCACGATACCGGAGTTGAGGATGTTGACGGCGACGCTCATCAGCGTGCGCTCTTCGGTGGTGAGGTCGTCGGGCGTGCGGATGTCCACGATCTCGAACGCCGCGGCGATTTCGGACACCGCCTCGGCCACGGTATCACGGGTATAAGGCGCTCCCGAGGCCGGCAGGTCCTTGCCCAGCGTGACGCCGATCTCCAGCTCGATGCCCAGGTTCACGTACTCGGTGAAGTTCAGCACCACCGGCGAGCGCAGGATGGTCTTCTCGAACACGCCGCCCAGCACCGGATGATCCAGCCCCGCGCGTTCCTGCATGATAGGCGTGGTATAGGCTAGCTTGTATCCAGCCAGCGGCCCCCACAGGCTGGAGAGCATGCAATGGAGTTCCCTCTGGATTGAGTAGGCGTCTTCCAGGGTCTTGGGAAAAAGGCTGTTGGGCAGCCGGTCGAAAGGCTGTACCGCCTTGTACTTTTCAAAGATCAGCTCAGCGGCCTCGCGGGCCGGTGTAGTGGTCACCATGGGGCGCCTCCTGCGGTTCGGTTGGTACGCAGATTATAGCCTGTTTCGCATCGCCAGGGTGTTTGAGCCGTCAGAACGTCCGTAGGGGCGGGTTTGAAACCCGCCCCTACCTGGTTCCCGCGCTATTGCGAATTGCGACTACCGGGCCTCGCTGGCTCCTTCGAAACCGCAATCGCGGTGCGTGCCGTCGCAGAACGGTTTGTTGTCGGACTGCCCACAGCGGCAGAAGGTGACCCACTGTCCCTCGGGGATGGTGTAGTTGTTGCCGCTCTGGTCAACAATCTCGATCTCGCCGGTCACCCGCAGGGGGCCGTTGGCCCGAATTTCTACCTTAACGTCCGCCATCTTGATTCCTCCTCGATTTTGACTGTCGGTGCGCCCGTTGCCGTCGTTAGCGGCGTCGGCACGGGGCCGTTTGATTATTCACCATATTATGGTGCCGGTCAAATAAACGCAGAGGCGAATGATCGTTCGCCCCTGCGCTGAACCGCATCGTGAGGGGTGTTACAGGTTCAGCACCAGGTTGTCGGGAGCGCGGCACAGGATGCCCTCCTGCTCCTCGTCGTAGGGGTTCTCCTCGATGTGCGGGGTGTTGGCCGGCACGAAGATGAAGTCGCCGGGGCCGGCTTCAATCCACTCCTCAAAGTTCTCGCCGAAATAGACGCGGACGTGTCCGCGCAGCACGTAGGCGGCGGTTTCGGCCTCCAGATGGGTGTGCGGCGGGCCCTTTTCGCGGGGCGCGGCGGTAACCTTGCCCATCCAGATCTTGGTGGTATCGCCCTTGCCGGGCACGACGGCCGGCAGACGGGTCATGCCGGGGGTCTGGATGGTCTCGGAGGCGTCGCCCACGGTATGCACCACGTAGGGCTTGAGGCCGGTCTGCTGTTCGGTGGTTGTCATTATGTTCGCTCCTCGACGTCGTCGGTGTTGTCTTGCTTCATCCACCAGGGCGGGCCGGGATAGTCTTCCCGCATACCGGTGTCGCCGTGTTGGATGTAGAAATCCCGGCGGTCATGATACAGCCGAGCACGATTCAACACCACCTCCTGATCGGTATCGTAGTCGTCCAGAACAGCTTTGATCGTGTCGGAGTCCGCCATGAACCAGTATTTGTAGTCGCCGATGAAGAGGTAGATGGTGGGCCGGCTGAAGAAATAGCCGTTGAACGCCTCACCGTCGCGCATCCGCTGACATACCGCCTGCATCAACTCCCGGTGCCCGTCCTTCTGTAGCAGGACGTACTCGTGGGGCCAAGTCTCGCGGTAAGTGACGGCCTCTCGCCAGGGTGCGGCGGCGATGAGGTCAGTCAGTTTCATTGCGTCGTCTCCTGGACGTTGGGATGCAATTCACCCATCACCCTTTCCAACCGAGGTTGAAATGCCGCTTTGAGTTTAGGCAGAATGTCTGATGCCCACTCCAGTAGATCAGCCAGTTTCGCTTCGCAATCTCTGATGGAACCGGGGTGTTGAATGTATATTGCCGACATCCGCTGACTATCCCGACGCCCCCAGCCAACTCCGGGCAGTTCCTTTTCGATCTCCGTCCGCTGCTCATGCAGCGCATCGAAAATCTGCTTGTTGCGTTCCCTGTCCCACATGTCAATCCACAGGTACACGTCAAGGTTTGAACCGCCCCAGAAACCGACGTGATAGTCGATGCCGTTGAAACCGGAAGGGAATGCTTGGTCGTTGCCAACCCGGACGTAATCTGTGTCGGTGAATCCTGCGCGACGCAATTCCCCTAACAATTCCCGAAAGAAATCGCGGTATCGTTGGTTTGTCTCCGATAGATCTCCATCCCTCAGGATCGCCCATTCCGGCCCGTCCTTGTCCACCGGGGTAAATTCCGCATGGAACCCCCGCGCGGTTTTATTGCTGCCGACCGGATGCAAATCGCCTCCAGGAACAAGACGCACTCCAATCGCGTGGATCTCTCCGTAGCCTGACATCGCTTTGTTGAGCCAAGCGACTTGCCTCAGGTGATATTGCCAAAATTGAGGCGCTACCCAAATCAGGACACGAGCGTCGTGGTTGGCTGCATAGCCGATGAGCCTGGCGAAGTGGTCGCTGTCGGAAGCCTCCAACTGGTTTTCGATGGCAACTTTACCCTTGCCATTAGCTTCTGCCAGTATGTCCAGAAAACCGGCCCAGCCGGGCGCTTCCTGTTGCAGCAAAGTCAGCTTCATATCGACCGCATTGCCCAGCGAGTCCAGGTTTTCTGCCAACCACGGCGTGAAGTTAAGTGCTTCGTTGGGCCAAATTTCGCGTAGGGCAGCGCGGTCCGCAATCTCTGATTCGTGTGTTGTCACTTTGTAGTCTCCTTCAAATTCAAGCCAGCAGCGCATCCAGCATTCGCTGGCATCTGCGAAAGCTGTTCCTGACCTGGTGATCGGCGAAGTGGACACGGTAGAAATACCGATGCAATGCTTCCGCGTTACCGAACTCCTCCCGCAAATCTACACCGGGCAGGTTAGCGTCTAACACCGGCACGGCCTGTTTAACCTCACGATGAGAGTTGAGATGGGCCGACGTAAATCGTGGGGCGATATACTTGATGGCGTGTACGACGGCGCCACACATCATTTCCGCGGCGGTCAGCAGGTCGTTTTGTTCAAGCTCCTGTTCCGCTTTGTGGCGGCAGCGCAGCGAAAGAGCGTAATGGTCGGGTGAGCGCGTCATCAAACTGCCAGCAAACGCGCTATGAATGAGCGAATTACCGGCTCGTAAAACACCACGTCTTCAAGGTCCATCAAGTCCCCGTCGCCGTTGCGCTCAAACTCCAGCGCATTCAGGTAGCCTGAGACCAAGGGGATGCTGGTTTTTTGCTCCATACCGTCAATGAACGGTTCCACGTCATCGTAATCCAGCGAGCGGAGTTTGTGGCCACGGTTTATCGCCGCTTGCCGTATCGCCGCTTCGGTGGCCTTCCAGAAGAGAGTTGACGCCTCGCCGTGCTTGCCGCGCAGCAGGCTCAGGTCGGCCCGGTCGAGCAGCGTTTGGATGTTTTCGGGGATGACGTTTTTGGTGGTCATCGTTCCGCTCCCCAATTAACGGCGTAGGGGCGAATAATTATTCGCCCCCGTACTTTGTCAATCGCGTTTGTCAGTGAAGGTCAACCGCTACTGACACTAACGCTCATCGGCCAGCATAGATTGGAGGCGTGGGTTGAGAGCGCTGACTAGAAGGTCCAACTGCCGCCGCATCCACGCTACGGCTTCACAAAATTCTTCACTTTCCTCATCTTGGGCCAGAAAGTCCAGGCTGCCTTGCCGACGGAAACCGATTCTGGGACGGCCTGCCGCGTTTTGCCAGTGCTCCAGCTCGTCGCCCATTTCAGTTCGCAATTCTTCAAGGGATGCAACCAGTTGTTCATGGATGCGGACTTCCCGCTGGTAGTCCCTGCGCACCATCAGGAAACAACCAAAGGTACTGGCGCTGCGGCCCAACCATCCATCGAAACACAAGGCCCAGCCGCTATACCCCGAGTTTCGCACCCTCACGTAGAGCGTGGAATCCTTAACCGGGGGCGGAATTTCCACCGTGGTATCCGAGAAGGCGAAATCTCGTAACACTGCGCTCCAAAAGCGGAGGTTTTGTTCATCCTGTTCTGAATGGATTTCCTGCTGTTCCTCAACATCATCCACGCTAACATCCATCACGGAACCGCCGTCAACGACGAACCGCTGCACGATTTCGGTGCGTGCCAAGACGCGGGGTTGGACAATAAGGCTGTTGGCCGCGTCGCGGTAAAGCGCCGCCTCCACCATGGCCAGGTTGAAGTGCAGGCCGCTGTACCGCTGTACGAAATCAACGATATTGGCTGCGCCCTCCTGGATGCCATCGCCGATAATCAGCAGCAGGAACTCACCGCGCCGCAAGTGGCGTGTCACGTTGTCAACGAACTCGGCTTCGTTCAGGTTCGTTGATTGCCGGCGCACCAGGTCGTAAAGCGCGTTGCCACTTTGTCCGAGGGCCAACGAAACCTGCCGTTGCAGGTCTTCGTAGCCCCAGGACGCCAGGTCTTTCGCATAGTCCAGAATTTGACCGATCACCTCCCGCCGCGCCTGCGGATTACGCCACAACTTGAACTCGGCCAACGTGAGACGGCCCAGGCGGTTAACGTACAGCGCGTCCGCGTAGCCGGCTGGCAAAGCCAATTCCCTGCAAATCGGGACCGCCGGAGCGTAGGCTGGGTCGATGGTTGCGATTGGCAACGCTTGGGGAAACCTGAACAGCAGGTCTTGCAGAGTCGCTTCGTCAACACCACCGGATGATATGCCAGAGCCCAGGGGTACGCGCTGCAATACCTCGGGAGCAGCGCCGTTGGCAGTATCAACCCGTATCAAATCCCCGTAGGTCGGCGTCGTCATTTTGCAATGCTCTCTGGGTTAGGCCAACAACCTATCCAGCAGCCGCTGGCACTGGCGAAAGTTGTTCCTGACCTGATGATCTGCGATGTCAAAACGGTAGAAGTACCGGTGCAGTGATTCGGCGGCTCCGAAGTATTGCTGCAAGTTAATGTTGGGGAGTTGTGCGTCGATTTCCGGTACTGCCCTTTGCATATCACGGTGCGAGTTCAGCATTGACCGGGTGTATTGCGGCGCGATGTGCTTAAGGGCGTGCGCAACAGCGCCCCACTTCATTTCCGCTGCCGTCAAAAAATCATTCTGCTCTAATTCCTGTTCCGCTTTACGGCGGCAGCGCAACGAAAGCGCGTAGTGGTCGGTCGGGCTCATCCGTCTATCACCAGCAGGTCGATTATGAATGAGCGGATGACGGGTTCATAGAACACCACATCTTCAAAATCTAACCGCTGTCCGTCGCCATTGGCCTTGAACTCGAGTGTGACGAGGTAAGCCGCCATCAGTCCAACCCCAGGGTCGAGCCGTCGGTCCATGCGGTCGATGAAGGGTTCCACGTCGTCGTAATCCAGCGAATGGAGTTTGTGGCCACGGTTTGCCGCCGCCTGCTGTATCGCCGCTTCGGTAGCCTTCCAGAACAGCGTTGACGCCTCACCGTGCTTGCCACGCAGCAGGCTCAGGTCGGCCCGGTCGAGCAGCGTTTGGGTGTTTTCGGGGATGACGTTCTTGGTGGTCATCGTTCCTCTCTCCAATTAACGGCGTAGGGGCGAATAAACATTCGCCCCTACATCGTAGCACGGTGGTGTCAAGAGAGACTTAGCCGCCGTTCTGCTCCCACAGGGCTTCGAGGACTGCGCCGGGGTTCATGGGGAGGTTGACCATGCGGACGCCGGTGGCGTCGTGGATGGCGTTGGCGATGGCGGCCATGGGCGGCACGATGGGCACCTCGCCCACGCCGCGCACGCCGTAGGGATGCCCGGGGTTGGGCACCTCCACCACCACGGTGTCGATCATCGGCAGGTCCAGCGCCGTGGGCATGCGGTAATCCAGGAAGCTGGAGTTCTGCATGTGCTCATCGTCGTTGAAGAAGTATTCCTCGTTGAGCGCCCAGCCGATGCCCTGCACCGCGCCGCCCTGGATCTGACCCTCCACGTAGGACGGGTGGATCGCCGTGCCGGCGTCCTGGATGGCGGTGTAGCGCAGGATGTCCACCTTGCCGGTTTCCTCGTCCACCGCCACGTCGGCGATGTGCAGGGCGTAGGCGCCACCGACGCCGGTGGGCGACACGTTCGCCCGCCCGACGATGGGGCCGCCGGTGCCGTTGAGCCGCGCCGCCAACTGCCGGAAGGTGAAACGCAGCTCCGGCTCCGACTTGTGCTGGATCACGCCGGCGTCGTACTCCACGTTCTCAGGGTCGATGTCCCAGATGCGAGCGGCGCGATTGATCATCTGCTGCTTCACGTCCTGGGCCGCCTCATAGGATGCCCAGCCCGTCTTGAAGGCCACGCCGCTGCCGCCGGTCATGGAGGTCCAGCCGATGGAGTTGGTGTCGCCCACGGCGGGGGCAACGTCCTCGGCGGCCAGGCCCAGCGCTTCGGCCACGTGCATGGCGGCCACGGCGCGGCTGCCGCCGATGTCGGGCGAGCCTTCCACCAGGCTCACGGTGCCGTCGGCCAGTACGCTAACGATAGCGCTGGCGGGGCCGGTGCCGTTGAACCAGAAACCGCCGGCGACGCCGCGACCAACCTTCTTGCCCTCGGCCTCGGGGGAGCGGTCGATGGGCGCGTTCCAGTGGTCGTGCTCGCGTCCGGCCTGCACGGTTTCCAGCCAGCCGATGCTGCCGAACTGCGGGCCGGTGACGCGGCGGTCGCCCTGCTTGGCGCCGTTCTGCGTGCGGAAGTCCATCTTGTCCATGCCGATGACTTCGCAGATTTCGTCCACCACCGATTCCACGGCGAAGGCCGCGGCCGGCGAGCCGGGAGCGCGGTAGGCCGCGGTCTTGGGGTGGTTGAGCACCACGTCCGCGGCTTCGATGCGTCCGTTCTCGATGTTGTAGCAGGACAGGGCGCACTGAGCGCCGGGGTTCACCGGCGAGCCGGGGAAGGCGCCGGCCTCGTAGTACAACGCCACGTCGGCGGCGGTGATCTTGCCGTCGTTGGTCGCGCCCATCTTGACGCGGAGGTAGCCGCCGGAGGTGGGGCCGGTACCCTCGAACACCTCGGTGCGGGACATCTGGATTTTCACCGGGCGACCGGTCTTCTTTGACAGTACCGCCGCCACGGGTTCCAGGTAAACCAGCGTCTTGCCGCCGAACCCGCCGCCGATCTCCAGTTGGGTCACCAGCACCTTGGATACCGGTATGCCGAGGATCGTGGACGTCTGGTCGCGCACGTTGAAGTGGCCCTGGCTGCTGCACCAGAGATGCAGGGAGTCGTCGGCGTTCCACAATGCGGTGGCCGCGTGGGGTTCGATGTAGCCCTGGTGGACGGCCTTGGTGCGGAACTCGCGCTCGATGACAACGTCGGCGGCGGCGAAGCCGGCTTCCAGGTCGCCCAGTTCGTAGAAGTAGCGGTTGGGGACGTTGCCCACCTTGCCGTCGTCGCCTTCGCCCAGCAGTCCGCCGGGGCGCACGCTGGGGTCGTTGAGGTTGGCGAGGCGCTCGTGGACCAGCGGCGCGTCGTCGCGCATGGCCTCCAGCACGTCCTGCACGGGCGTGAGCACCTCGTACTCCACGTCGATGAGCGCCAAGGCCAACTCGGCCTCGTGGGCGCTGTCGGCAGCCACGGCGGCGATGGCGTGTCCCTTATAGAGGGCCTTCTCGGCAGCCAGGCAGTTGTTGCTCAGGAACTTGGGGTTGATCATCGCCCCTTCGCCCAGGTCCAGCACGCGCCCGCCGGCTTGCGGCAGGTCGGCGGCGGTGGCGACGGCGTGGACGCCGGGCATGGCCTCGGCCTTGCTGGTGTCGATGCTCTTGATGCGGGCGTGGGCGTGGGGGCTGCGCAGGACTTTGCCGTAGAGCATACCGGGCAGATTGATGTCCGCGCCGTACTGCGCCCGTCCGGTCACCTTGTCGGTGCCGTCGTGGCGAACGGGCCGGCTGCCGATGACGCTGTAACCCTCGGTAGCGGCGGATCGTTGGGTGGTGGTCATTGGTTCTCCTCGCAATGGTGTCAACGGGTGTGTGATGGCGGCATATTAGCATAAAGGTTAATCGCCGTTGGGCGGCGTGATTCCATGTTCCCGGAGCATACTCTCCAGCAAAGCGGCCCGCTCGGCGGCAGTCTGGGCCTGCTCCTCGGCGAAGTCGGCCCGCTCCTCGGCCAACTGCCGCGCCGCTATTTCCTCCCGGAAGTTCCTCAACCAGGTCTGGCTGACGGGATCGTACATTCTCAGAGCGCCGTCTCGCGCGAAAAAGTCCAGCCCCAGCACTGCGCTGTACGCAGTCAGCGCTCCGTCCTGTTGTGTGATGGCAAGGGGTTCGTACTCGCCGTCCGCGTTCAACCGCTCTGCGACCAGAACCCGCCGGGCAACCTGACCGCGGTTGTTGTCGAAACGCCAGTACTCAGTGACTCCCATATCAGCGTAGATGTCACGCTTCACGGTGGCGTCCCGACGCCAGGAGTTGGGAGACGAAACCTCCAGTACGAAGTCGGGCGGCTTGCCCTCGCGCCAAGTGAAGTAGGAAAGGCGCTCACGGTCTTTAACGCCGAAGGACACCAGGACGTCCGGAGCCACGCTGCGGCGGGGATTGTTCATCTCGTAATAGACGAATATGTCCGCCGACACGTACACGTCCGGGCGGTCGCCGTAGTATTGGATCAGGGACTCGCTGACGTCGATCATGACGCGGCGCTGTCGGTCGTCTTCGGCCATAGGTTCATCATCTTCGTAAGGGTAGAAGATGCTGGGGTCCTCTTCCGGCACACGGGGGGTGTCGTAATCCAGTGGGTAGGGTTTGGCAACCATAAGCGTTACGCTCCCAAAGGGTAATGCAATCGCGTCAGTTACGGTTCTTGAGCCGCTCCAGCTGCTGCACGGTTCCCGGCAGTTTCCAGTCCACGTACAGCAGCACGTGTTCCTTGATCGCCTCCTCATGCACCCGGCACGAGAAGCAGGCCCGGTCGATGCAGAGGCCGTGGCGAGGACGGAGGGTCTCCCGCATTTTGGACAACTGGTCGGCCAGTTCCGCGTCGATGGGCTGGCCGTCCTGAGCCAGCGCCAGCAGGTCGTCCATCTGCGTGGCCAGCCGTTCCAGCAGATCGTTGTAGCGTTGCAGACCCTGCTCCACGAAGTTGCGCGGCTCGGTGGCCGTCAGGTACGGAATCATCTGCATATCGGGAACGTCGGCCATGCTGCACCTGCGCTTGAGCGAGTAATACCGCCAGTAGGTCGTTGTCGTGACTCTAACACACCCGGAACTATGTAGGGGCAAGGCATGCCTTGCCCCTACGGCTGGCAACATCTTTACCGGAACACATCACCCCTGGTCACGTAGGGGCGGGTTTGAAACCCGCCCCTACCGACGACCGTATTCCACTCACCCACATCCCTACTCCACTCGTCCTTCGACAGGCTCAGGATGAGCCTCCCGCAGGTCCGCCGCCACCGCCGCCTCCATCGCGGCGATGGCCACCTCGATCTGATCGGGATCGGGCTGGCGCGTGGTAATCAGTTGCAGCCACAGGCCAGGGGCCGACAGTATCTTGCCGAACCATGCCTCCCGGTGCGCCCCGGCGAACCGGATGATCTCGTAGCTGACCGCCGCCACCACCGGGATGGGCACGATGCGCGACAGGATGCGCCAGCCCAGGCCGGAGTACAACAGCGCGTCCAGGATGGCGAACGCTACCACGGACACGATGGCGACGGTGATCAGGAACGCCGTGCCGCAGCGCGGGTGCGGCGTGGGATGCCGGCGCACGTTTTCCACGGTGAGCGGCTGGCCGGCCTCGTAGGTATGCACGGCCATGTGCTCCGCGCCGTGATAGGCGTACACCCGGCGGATGTCCCGCATCAGCGAGATGCCGGCCACGTAGCCCACCAGGATCACCAGCCGGATCACGCCCTCGATCAGGTTGCTCACCAGCAGCGACCCGATGAACGGCTCGATCAACCGCACTGCCAGCAAGGGCAGCACCAGGAAGATCCCGATGCCCAGCGTCAGCGCGATCACCATGGTCATCGCCATCGTCACGTTGCTGACCGTGTCGCCGCCGCCCGTCTGTCCTTCCTCCGACGGTTCCTCGGCGGCGATCACCGCCGAACGCTGGAGCGACTTCATGCCCAGCCACAGCGTTTCGGCGAGAATCAGCACGCCGCGCAGGAGGGGGATGCGACGCATCCTACCGGAGAACCTGCTGCTCACCGGCTCGGTGGTGCAGAAAATGTCGCCGCCGGGCCGGCGCACCGCCAGGCTGTAGTGCCGGACGCCGCGGATCATCACGCCCTCAATGACGGCCTGGCCGCCGTAGAGGGGACGTTGGGCATGGGCGTGTCCGGCTGGTGATGGATTGCTCACTTACACGTTCCTTATCCGTCCGTAGGGGCGGGTTTGAAACCCGCCCCTACGCTCCATCGAGCTTGTGCCACGCTTCCCGGAAATCCGCGTCCGTGAAAACTTCCGGCTGCAGCCACAGCGCGCCGCCGAACTCGTCATCCATCCTACCGTCAACGCTCACGTCGCTGCGAGACAGCAGGTAGGTCACCGGCGTTTCTTCCAGAATGTAGGTGGTAATGACCAGGTACTCCCAGTCCCAGTCCAGCGTGTCGGAGTTGTAGAATCGGACGGCCTGGCTGCTCTCCTGCGAGTGGAACTTGAGCCGCACTTCCATGCCCTGCTCCGGCCTCCCGGCGATCACCTCATCCTCGTTGGGGCTGCGCCGTGCGATGAAGCACTGCCAACCGTGTTCGGCCAGCCGCTCGGCAAGGTGGACGCGCCCGCGCTCACGGACGGTTTTGGGAACGTAGCGCACCATAATTGCTCCCTCATTTCCGTTGGAGACCGACATTCCTACCCCGAGCTCGTCATTCCTGCGAAAGCAGGAATCCAGAAAATCCTCTGCCAAAGCAACGTTGGCTTTATTTTGTATGCCGTGGAATCCCGCCTTCGCGGGAATGACGGAGTGACTTTCAAAATGCCAATACGCCTAATGCGTAGGGGCGACCCATGGGTCGCCCCTACCAAGGTTGCTATCGTAAGCGTCCCTAGCCGTCCAGGTTGAACCGCCGGCTGAACCGTTCGATGCGTCCCTGGGTGTCAACGATGCGCTGCTCGCCAGTGTAGAAGGGATGGCAGCGGCCGCACACTTCCACGCGCATGGCGGGCCTGGTAGCGCCGGTCTGGAAGACGTTGCCGCACGAGCAGGTGACAGTGGCGTTGAAATACTGCGGGTGAATCTCTGCTTTCATGGTGATTACCTTGATACTCCCTCTCCCCTCGTGGGAGAGGGCTGGAGTGAGGGGGCGTATCTTCGTTACGCCGCCACGGCCTGCGTTTCAGCTCGGGGATACACGCTGACCCGGCGCTTGCCCCTGGCGGCCCACTCGAAGGTGACCTCGCCGTCGATCTTGGAGTACAGGGTGTAGTCCCTGCCCATGCCCACGTTGGTTCCGGGGCGAATGCGGGTGCCGCGCTGGCGGACGATGATGCAGCCACCGGTGACACGCTCACCGCCGTAGCGTTTCACGCCCAGTCGTTTTGCATTGCTGTCGCGGCCGTTGTTGGTGCTGCCGCCTGCTTTCTTGTGGGCCATTGGTTAGCCTCCGGTCTCGATGCTCTGAATCTGGATGCGGGTGTAGTTCTGGCGGTGGCCTTTCTTGCGGCGGTACCGGGTCTTGGCCTTGTACTTGTAAACGATGATCTTCTTGTCTTTGTAGTGCGACTGCACCTCGGCGACGACTTTGGCGCCTTCCACGGTGGGCGCGCCGAAGCGCATCTGACCGTCACGCGAGACGGCGAGGACGTCGTCCAATTCGGTGGTGGAGCCGGCGTCGACGTCCAGCAACTCCACGTCCAGCACGTCACCGGGCGAAACGCGGTACTGCTTGCCGCCGGTTTTTACGATGGCATAATCCATAATCCCAATCTCCCAAACGGCCTACCATTGTAGGTTTGGGGGTGGGGTGGTGTCAAGAAAAATTTCGGCCTCGCCAGGGCCTTTCCGATGACACTTCCCCCTTGCCCCAACTCCCCACCCATCCTTACCATATTAACCATCACCTAACCGCTGCCAACCCCACCGCCCGATTGCCCGAATCCAACCGCCACAAACTCCCTCCAAATCCGCTCCACAGCCCGCCAAAACCCCTGAATTCACCCCTAATACCGTCCCAATCCCCGCCCGTTCACCCCCACAACCCGCCCAGTCCCTCGCACGAATGATGGAAAATGAGCGGAAATAGGCGGGATTTCCCAAACCACACCATCCCAACACAATCCAATAATCCTGTTCATCCTGTCCATCGATGTAAAACTACTCCCCGTCAGAGACATTTACATGACCATCTCCCAAATCCGCGCCCGCATCAACGCCCTCAAGCGCCGCTTCGCCCCCGAACTCGCCATCCTCAAACTCCGACCCGTCGCCGAATCCGTCGCAGATGAATGGGATCCCGAGTGCCCGCCCGAACCCGCCGACGTCATCCAGCGCGTCGTCAAGGCCGGCTTCCGCCTCAATACCTTCACCCGCCTCAGCAGCTACCTCATAGATATGCGACGCCGGGGTGATGTCCCCGATCCCTACATTATCGTCTGCTGCCTGCTCCCCTACGCCGACAACGACCGCTGTAGCCAATGGTTCCGCTGGGAACAACCCGCTTAAGCCCCGTAACGGCAGCCGATCAGGGTTCAGGTGGCGCAGACTTTCCTGTTTGCTTCTGCCGGCGCGGGTACGCGTGAGGCATCCCCGCAATTGACCTGCGGCGTTGGCTGCGGTATGGTATTTTGCGATTTAGCCCACCGTTTTCGGAGTGTCCCGCTATGGCCGCACAAGACCTCCCTCTGTTCAACTACGACGACGTTCAGATCGGCGAGGAGCTTGGCTCCTATGAGTACGAGCTCACGCAGGAGATGATTGACCTCTACCGCAAGGCCGTGGACGACCCCGACGCGGTGTTCCCCACCATCGCGGTGAAGCACGACGCCACCTCGCTGGCCCTGGCCTACGACGACCAGACCGGCAGCATCAACGCCGGCAACGAGATCGACCTTTACAATCAGCCCGTGCCCGGCAAGAAAATCCGCGTCACCGGCCGGATCCACGACAAGTTCGTCCGCCGCGAGAAGCCCTACCTGGTTATCGAGGCCACCGCCACCGACGAGGACGGCCGCCTCATCGAGAGAATGCGCACCTACCAGATCAAGAAACCCGAGGAGTTGGGCAAGAAATGGCATCCGCAAGGCTAGACAGCGAAACGCTGCCCGTTATCACCAAGCACATCACCCAGGACGTAATCAACACGTTCGAGGCGTGCGGCATCCTCAACCGCGCCAACATCCACAACGACCCGGAGTTGGCATCCAAGCGGCTGGGCACTACCTACGCCATCGCCTCGGGCCGCATGAGCATCGCCTTCTGCACCGAGGCCATGCGCAAGTTCATCGGCGCTGACGACTTCCACCGCAGCGGCAACGTGAACCTCAAGTTCCTGCGCCCGGTCAAGCACGGCGACACTGTCAGCGTCCACGGGCAGGTCAACAGCCGCCAGCCCCAGGACGACGGCAGCACCATGGTGGTGGTGGACGTGTACTGCGAGAACCAGAACGGCGACAAAACCGCCGTCGGCCAGGCCAGCGCGGTCGTCCGCTAATGAATCCTCCCACCGGGAGCCATCCCTTGAAACGCGAGAGCGCGCTATGACCACAGTCATCGATTACCACGTCGAAAGGAGTTGGCATTTCCTTGACCTGGTGGACGACGAGGTTGAACGCGGCGAGTTGGAGGAAGCCAGCAACAAGATATGGGGCGCGGCCGCCCATGCCATCAAAGCCGTCGCTGAGCGCAGAGGGTGGCTTCATGGATCGCACAACGCGCTGGCGGATACCGTGATGCGCTTGATTGACGATGAGGGCGCCCCTCCGGTGCTGTACACCTACTACATGGCGGCAAACTCCTTTCACTCGCGATTTTACGGCTGGCCACCCGGCGTTGACGAAATCCGCCACGGCAAAGGGGAAATAGCTAACTTCATCCGTATGCTGGAAAATCTGTAAGCGAGATGCCACCGAAGCGCATCCCTCTGCTAAACGACCGAATAGGAGAATCAACCCGAATGACTATGACCCGCTCAGAGTTCGGCAAAGTTGAAGTGGACATCGTCTATTGCGTGCCTTGAGGCTATCACGGCCTCGCCACGTGGCTGGCGACCGAATTCTGGCGTTCCCAGAACGCCGGCGATATTGCCATCAAGCTCACCCCCGCCGACAAGGGACGCCTGGAAATCTACCTGGACGGTTCCAAGATCTTCGACCGCTTCGATGAGGACGGTGACGAATATCCCGGCTACACCAAGGTCAACGAGTTGAAAATGGTCATCGCAGAGCGCGTCTTTGACGTAGAAGACGAAATGATGGCGGCACGCGGCTGATGGCTAACACCGAACACATCGAAATCATCTGCGCCGGCGGGGGCGCCCTGGCGTCGTGGCACGCCGACAACCCCGACCAGCAACTGGACCTCCGCGTCGCGGATCTGAGAGGAATGGATCTGGCCGGCGTGGACCTGCGTGGTTCCGACCTGAGGGGCGCGAACCTGACCGACGCCCGACTCACCAAGGCCAACCTCTCTCGTTGCGACCTACGGGCGGCCGACTTCACCGGCGCGGACCTGTACGGCGCGACGTTGGCATCGGCGCAGATGGCCATGACCATCCTGCGCAACGTCAACCTCTTCTGGGCCGACCTGAAGCAGTCGGACATGCAGGAATGCATCCTGCAAATGTCTCGCCTGAACCGGGCTTCGTTCCTGAACACCAACCTCACCGCCGCCGATTGCAGCCAGACCACGGCCATCGAGGTTGACCTGCGCTCCGCCAACCTGACCAACTCCGACTGGCAGGGAGCGAACCTCAACGGCGCCGACGTGAGCCGTGCCGTGATGCTGGGAGCCAATTTCTCCAACGCCAAGATCCGCGATTCCATGTGGATTATGACCGACATGCGGGGCGCGAACTTTGACCGCGCCAGCCTGCACCGCTGCGATATGACCATGGGCAAGTGGGACGACACCACCAATTTCCCGCCCGGCTTCGACCCGACGCACATCGAAAACCGGGTTGACGACTACTAGGGCCTGCCGCCTGCGGTTTTTATCATGATCAGCATCAATCTCGACATCCTTGCGGTGATAATCAGCTTCGCTACCCTGCTTGCGCTCATCGGTGGCGGGTTTTTCTGGCTTGGCAAGCTCAGCAACCGAGTTAGCCATCTGGAAAACAGGGTTGACCAGCTGTCTGGAGAGATGCGCGAGATGCGTGATGAAATGCGCCAGCGACACAATGAACTGCTGGAGGCGATGCAGAATCAGCGGGTCGAACTGCTGGAGGCGATGCAAAATCAACGCAGCGAACTGCTCGAAGAAATGCGCCGCGGCAACCAGCAGTTGTTAATCGCCCTCGCTAACCACGGCCACGACGATGGTGGTCAGCCGGTATTCCGCGTGCCGGTTAGCGCAGAATAAAAACCCCTGCTTCGCAATGTCCATCCTGCTGGTAGCATCACACGGCCCCGGCGCGGGTAAAACGTCCGTCGCCGCCGGCCTCGCCACCCTCATCGCCCGTAGCGGCGCGACGGTGTCGGTCTGCAAACCGCTATCGCCTGCCGGACGCACCGATCCCGACGCCATCTACTTCGCGCAGAATTTCCGCGGTGGCGTGGCCGTAGCCTCCGGCGACGATGCTGCTTCCCTGGACGCTGCCGCCAGCGCAGTCCGGTCGCTTGCCGGCATCAGTGAACACACGCTGGTTGAGGTGGCGAACCCGGCCAGTGGATCCGGGGTTTCATCCGCCATCACCGCCGGGCTGGTTGAACGACTGTCGGCGCGCGTCATCGCCGTGTTCGGATACGACGCGGCGCTGTCCGCCGTGGCTGTATCCAGCAGCGTCGCTCCTCTGGGCAGCGCTCTGGCCGGCGTGATTGTGAACCAGACGGCGCGTTACCGCACTGCCGAAACCGGCCGGATGCTGGGCGAAGTATCCGCTGCCGGCATCCCCGTAGTCGCCGCGCTCCCGGAAGACCGTCCGTTGCTCTCGCTGACCATGAATCAGCTGGAGCAGCAGCTTGGCGGCCAATGGGAACTCGAACCCTCGGACGGCGACGCATGGATTGACCGCTTCCTCATCGGCGGCAACATCATGGACTCCGGCGCCGGCTACTTTGGCCGCTACTCCAACCAGGCCGTCATCACCCGCGCCGAACGCCCCGACATCCAGATGGCCAGCCTGATGCAGGACACCCGTTGCCTGGTGCTGACCGGCGGCTCACGGCCCACCGAATACATCCGCGTGGAGGCGTCCAAGCGGGACGTCCCCGTGCTGCTCGTTGACGGCGGCACCGTCGCCACCGCCGACGCCGTGGGCAACCTGCTGGGTGCAGTGGTCCCTTACCACGCTCACAAAGCCGAGCGGATGGCCGACCTGCTGGCCGAGCGTATCGACGTAACCGACCTTTTGCAGTAGGGGCGGGTTTGAAACCCGTCCGCGTTCATCGTTCGATGGGGTAGGGGCGAGGCATGCCTCGCCCCTACCGTTTGGTACTGACCTAGTCCTGCATCTCGAACCGCTCGGATTCCGGCGGTTGCGCCCACAGTTCCTCGGCCCCGGCCATGGCCACGGCCCGTTCGGGACTGGCGCGCCAGGCGTCGTAGATTTCGTTGCTGTCCCACGTGACCAGCGTTGAGATCTTGGTGGGATCCGACAGGGAGATGAACGTCTGCCGAGCCCCGAATCCGGGCGCTTTGCTCTGCGCCAGGCCGTTGCCTTCCAGCAGCGCTTTCGCCTCTGCGATCTTGTCCGCTTTGGCCCAATGGTGTGTCAGTACGCCAATCATCGCCATTGCGACCTACCTCCTTAGTATTGCCTAGTTGTCGTTTGATGAATCGCCGGGTGGCGCTTCCACTATCGTGGCGTCGGTGCCGTGCAGTTCGTGCGGGAGCACGCCGCGATGGTGTTCCATTACCCGGCGGCCTTCGGGCATATGATGAACGTGCAGGACCTTGCCCAGGACGTAGGCAACCAATGCCGCCACGATGCTGAGCACGGCGCCCATCTTGCCCGGTTCCTGGAATGGAGAATCGCCGGGGAACGCCTTGCCGGCCACGAATAGCGCCACCGTGAGGCCCAGTCCCGCAATCACCCCCGTGACCACCAGGTGTCGCACTCCCATGCCGTCCGGCAGCGGGAACCCGACCTTCGACGCCAGCCACGAGAACAGCGCGACGCCGATGCCCTTGCCCACGATCAGCGACACCAGCACCATCATCGTCACCAGTCCGATGCTGGAGAAGGCCACGCCGGCGTTGGCGAACGCAAAGAAGAACAGCCCGAAATCGACAAACAGTTTCAGATGGTGCTCGAACTGCTCCAGCACGCTGTGTTCCTCGTGGTGAGCATCGGCTGCCTGGGGATGCGGCGTTGACATCGACACGTGGTCATGGTCATGGTCGCGCTCCGGCTCCGTTGCGGTGTGATGGGGAGCGCTGGGCAGGAAAGGCACGATGGGCGCCAACGCCAGGGCCGGCTCCACTCCCGCGCCGGCCAGGCCAACCCACGAAAGCGAGCCGCCGGTCAGAATGTACACGGGCCACCAGCGGACCCGCAGCTTGCGCAGGACGAACACCACCGCCATGCCGCCCACCGTGGCCAGCAGCCAGATGGGCTCCACCGGATGGTGTGGGTCCGGGTAGAACACCGCGATGATCACCAGCCCGATGGCATCGTCCACTACCGCCAGCAGCAGCAGGAAGTTCACCGCCGGGTGCAGCGGCCCGAATACTACCCGCGCCACCAGCCACGCCAGGGCGATATCGGTGGCGGTAGGTATGGCCCATCCGTTGGCCACGGCCCCGAATACGTCGCTGCCTCCGTAAAAGATCCAGGCCAACAGGAAGTACAGGCCAACCGGCCCGAATACGCCGCCCAGTGTACCCACCAGCGGATTGATCGCCCGGCGCAGCGGGTTCAGCACCCCTCCGGGCAACGTGGATTCCGTGATCTCCTTGGCGGCGATGCCAAAGAAGAGGCACATGAACATCCCGTTGATGATGAAGTGCAGCGTCAGCGCATGCCCGAACACGTAAACATCGTGCCCGAGGGGGTGAAAGTCAACGACCACCTCGTACCAATGCTGGTTGACGTTGGCCGCGACCAGCCCCAGGATCACGCCAAGAATCAGGGGCAGAGAGTATTCCTGCAACAGGTTGACAACCCGCACCAACGGGTTCACTTCGTGGATAGTGTTGGCGTGCATCGGTGTCGTCAGCTCACAGCGGCGCGGTGGCGATTCGGAAACGGCGGAGATTTTACCATCATTTGCGCCGGTCAGACGCTCTGCTGCCAGCAGTCGAACGCCACCGAAACCGGGCCGTCGTACACCGACCGCGCCTCCACCACCAGCAGCTCGGTGTCCGCGTGGAATGCGTTGTCGATGTGCGTCAGCGTCAACGATTGCACTCCCGCCAGCTGTGCGATGCGAGCGGCCTCGGCTGCCGTGGAGTGGGCCGTGGTATCCGCCCGTGTGCGGTCCACCTCGGTGCAGATGGCCTCGTGGATCAGCAGCGTTGCCCCTTCCGCCAGTTCCGCCAGGGACGGACACCACCGCGTGTCTCCGGAGAACACCACGGCGTGTTCTCCAGATTCGACGCGCCACGCCATAGCGCCGCCGATGTGGTCAACGGGAGCGCACCTGGCCCGCACATTGGGAGACAACTGCACCCATTCGCCCGGCTCCGTGGGTTGCAGCGTGAATACCAGCCGGCCATCCCGCCGTCGCACGCCATCCGCTGCCACGTTCAGGCCGCGCGTTGGGTACGCCAGCAGTGTGCCGATGTCCGCCAGCGCCTCGCCGGACCCGTACACCTGCATGGGCTGCTCGGCCGGATTGCGGCGGCTGCGCTGCATCTCGATGTGCGTCAACCCCTCGCAGTGATCGGAGTGGCTGTGGCTTAACAGGCAGTGGTCATAGTCCGTGGGCGATATGCCCAGTTGATCGCCATGGCGCAGCACGGTATTGCCCGACGCCGCGTCCAGCAGGATGCGCTCGCCCTGCGGACATTCCAGCACCATCGCCGTGTGGTTGCGCATGGTGCTTCCGCCCGAGCCGGTGCCCAGATAACTGATAGTAAATCCTGCCGTCGCCAAATCATCCTCCTGTTGTCATTGCGAGCCCTTCCCGTTGTCATTGCGAGCGCAGCGTGGCAATCTCGTTCGAGGCAAGGGTACGCTGTTGCGATAGCTAGATTGCCGCGTCGCTGCGCTCCTCGCAATGACAGCCGTTATCCTACCCCAGCGCGACCCGCGAGTGCGGCAACACTGACGGATTCACCAGGAACTCCGGCATCCTGCCCTGCAAAACGTCCACCGTCGCCTGGGCCGTGCTTACCTCCAGCTCCAGCACCGACTGCTGCGACAGGAACGCGACGTGCGGCGTGATTATCACGTTGTCCAGCGCGAACATCGGATGGTCGGCCGGCGGGGACGCCGACTCCATCACGTCCAGGCCAGCGCCGGCGATGCTGCCGTCCCGCAGGGCGGCGTACAGCGCCGGCTCATCTACAATGGGGCCGCGCGCGCAGTTGATCAGGTAGGCCGACGGCTTCATCAGGCCGAACGCCAGCTCGCCGATCAGCCCCCGCGTCTCGTCGTTCAGCGGCGTATGCACCGTAACGTAGTCGGACGCGGCCAGCAGTTCGTCCAGCGATGCCACCATCACGCCGTCCGGCAGGTTAGCGTCCGCCGACAGATACGGATCGTAGGCCAGAACCGACAACCCGAACGCCCGCGCCTTGTCCGCCACTGCGCGCCCGATACGTCCGAAGCCGACGATGCCGATGGTCTGGCCGCGCAGTCGCGTCAACGGATGGGGCGACGGCGTGCCTTCCCAGCGTCCCGCTTTGGCGATTCCGTCGTAGAAACCCACCTGCCGATTCCAGGTCAGCAGCAGCGCCATCACGTGGTCGCTGACCTCATCCACGCAGTAGTCGGGCACGTAGGTAACGGGAATGCCCAGCTCGGTAGCCACGTCCACGGCGATGTTGTCCACGCCCACGCCGTAGCGGCTGATGCAACGGCACCGCTTGGCCGCCCGCACCACCGCCGGCGTGACCTGCGCGAAGCACGTCATGATGGCGTCGCAGTCAACTGCCAGCGACGCCAGCGTCTCCTCGCTGCCGTCCTGCGCCTCGACGACCTCAACGCCGGCGCCCAACCCGGCGGCCAGCACCTCGCGCTCCGGCGCGGTGGATGGCCAGACGAAGTCGGTGATGAGGATGCGGGTGGGCATGGATGGTTCCGGTGGGTGAGAATACAGCGGGGAGAGTATAACCGACAGGCCATCAGGGGTGAAACAAGATCGCGTCGCCTTTCACCTTGCCGCAATCTGCGGTTGGTTGGAATGGGTACCTGCTGTTGATACACTGGAAGCGATTTTAGACCCTGTGCTGTTGTATCCACTACGTCCCACGGAGGATCCAATGTCAACCTGCACGCAGCAAACCCCGAACGCGCATCAGTCGGCCAAGCCGGATGAGTACGAGGTACTACTGCTCAGCCACCCCGAGGATCCGGGCTACGCGGTGGTCTGCCCCACCCTCGGCTGCGCCAGCCAGGGTGGCACCCGCGAGGAAGCGCTGGAAATGATCGCCGAGGCCATCGCCCTTTACCTGGACACCTTTGCCCGCGACGGCGCAGCAGCGCCACACGACCACGACGCCATGTCCCGTGCGCTCATGGAGTATTCCAGTGATGGTTGCGCTATTGAGAAAGCCACCGTGCGCCCGGTGGATTGGGACGCGATCATTCTCCGTTGCGACGACCTCGTTCTGCGGGACTCCGCCGACTCCAAGACTTTCGTGGAGAGGGGCAACGCCTACCTGAACAAGGGAGACGACGACCGGGCCATCGCCGACTACGACACCGCTATATCCCTGGAGCCCGACTGCGCCGAAGCCTACGGCCGGCGTGGCGACGCTCACTTCAACAAGAGGGACTACGACCAGGCAATTGCCAACTATGACGCTGCCCTAAGGAGAGACCCATACGACGAGGCAATCCTCGGCAGTCTCGAGGCAGCCTACGTCGCGCTCCGGGAGAGGAGCTCGGGCGCCTGATGCCGCCGCGAGTCCCTGGCTTCACCATCACTGAGGTCATACGCGCCTTTCGCAACGACGGCTGGACGATTACGCAGGGATCGAAGCATACCCTTGCGGAAAAAGAGGGCAGGAGAGTGCCGATCCCTCGCCACCCCGGCCGAGACATCGCGCCCGGCACCATGGGAAGCATCATCGCGCAGGCCGGTTGGACCGTGGCCGAGTTTCGCAGCCTGGTTCGCCGGCGGAACCGGTCTGCTCAGTAGCGGTTCTGCCTCGCTAAAACTGGATGCGTGATGGCCCGACCAACGGCGTCCTGCCAACACGGCAAAACCGCCCAATGATCCCAGAATAGCGAACTGTTGAACTATTATTGAATGTGGGTTACCTTATAAGCAACAAAATCCGCAAGGAGAATTGCATGCTTGGGCATACCCTGTGGGACATGGACGAACAGACCTTGGGCAAGCACTTCGTACTGAAGGAATATCTGAATGGCTGGTTTCCCATATTGGGACGCTGGAACTCACGAATCGTTTTCATTGACGGCTTCGCCGGACCCGGCCAATACCGTGGCGGTGAACCCGGATCTCCCATGATAGCGTTGGACGCCATTGACCAACACTCGAACTCTGCTAATTTGCAGGGTACTGAGGTGGTCTGTATTTTCATTGAGGAAAGCAAAGATCGCGCTGACTTTCTCCGTTCCTTGCTTGGCAAGCGTGGCAGCTCTGAAACAGTCAAAACCAGCGTCCTTGATGGCACGTTTAGTGACCACATGACGGAAATGCTGGACTATATCGACGAGCAGAATCTAAGGTTGGCACCTGCTTTCGTGATGATCGACCCGTTCGGCGTCAAGGGCAGCAGCATGGATGTAATCGAACGGATACTCGCAAACGCAAAGAGTGAATGCCTCATTTCTTTCATGTACGAACCTATTCGCCGTTTTCATGCACAGCCGGAGTTTGAAACGCCTTTGACCGAGCTTTTTGGCACAGATGACTGGAAGGAGTGCCTTGCAATGGCGGAATCACGTGAGAAAAAGCGTTTCCTCCACGATCTGTTCAGGAGCAGCCTGAAGTCCCGCGGTGCCAAATACGTTTTACCTTTTGAACTTTGGCGAGGAGGCCGGCATGTTTACACCTTATACTTCGCCACCAACCACGAAAAGGGCTGCAATCTTATGAAACAGGCGATCTGGAAGGTTGTGCCGGACGGATCGTTTGAGTTTCGCGGACATAATCGACTTCAAGGTGTTCTTTTCGGTCCCGACGTTGATACCGACCCCTTGGCAGCGCAGCTGAAAGAAAGATTTGGAGGCCATACCATACCCATCGAAACGATTGAAAACTTCGTAATGACAGATGAGACGATATTCCACACTGGCCACCTTCGACAAAAGACCCTCCAACCGCTGGAGAGGGCCGGCCTTGTCCAAGTCAACCGGCCTTCCGGAGGTCGAGGCTTTGCAAATGGGCGAAAAATTACTGTGAGGTTTACGTGAGAACGTATCGTGTTGGTAAGAGGTCTTGACTATGGCACACGGCAGCAAGATAGAGTGGACTGATGCCACTTGGAACCCCGTTACCGGCTGCAACAAGGTTAGCCCGGGGTGCAAGCATTGTTATGCTGAGCGTCTGTCCAAGCGGCTGAAGGCTACCGGCATGGCTAAGTACAGCAACGGGTTTGAGGTGACGCTGCATCCCGACACGCTGGAAATACCGCTGCGCTGGCGCAAGCCCCGCTCCATATTCGTCAACTCCATGAGCGATTTGTTCCACATTGACGTGCCGGAGTGGTTCATTCGCGATGTGTTCAGCGTGATGGAGCGCGCCGACTGGCATCGCTACCAGGTGTTGACCAAACGCGCCGAGCGTGTTGCGGAGTTAAGCGATGCGTTGCC
Organism: Dehalococcoidia bacterium; assembly: GCA_965207025.1. GTDB lineage: Bacteria > Chloroflexota > Dehalococcoidia > Lucifugimonadales > UBA3495 > Bin87. The sequence continues at coordinate 2,751,039 of OZ242258.1, forward strand.
CTGGCCGTCGCAGGTATGGATGGGCGTGAGCGTTGAATCCCAGGACTATGCGCACCGCATTGACCTGCTCCGGGAAACGGACGCCCAGATAAAGTTCCTGTCGTTGGAGCCGCTGCTTGGTCCATTGCGCCATCTGAATCTGCAAGGCATAGATTGGGTTATCGTCGGGGGCGAATCCGGTCCCGGCGCGCGGCCCATGCAACCCGATTGGGCCCGCGAAATCCGCGACCAGTGTGTTGATGCCGGCGTTGCCTTCCACTTTAAGCAGTGGGGTGGCGTCTTCAAGAAGCGCAACGGACGTGAGCTCGATGGGCGCACCTGGGACGAAATGCCGGCTTTTCCACTCGCCACCGCAGGAGTTGCGTAATATACGTGCGCATCGTTAATGTGTACGATGTCAATAGATTCATAATAATCACAACGACATTCATGGTGGATGGTGTTCGATGTCAGTTCAAATTACCGTGCGTTTGCCGGACGAACAGACGGCAGCTTTGGACGCAGCGGCCGCGGCGCTCAAACGCAGCCGGGCAGAGATAGTCCGCCAGGCGGTAGAGCAGTACCTTGAAGACTTCGACGATCTATCCGTTGCAATGGAGCGGTTGATGGACCCGTCCGACCCGGTTCTGGATTGGGATGAGGTCCGCCGTGAGCTAACCGGGCTGCGTTAAAGACGGCGTGGCCAAGGGTCTGGCGCAGAACTGGTGGTGCTGGTGATTCGGGTCGGGCATCGGCGCGAGTCATATCGCTGACAGAGCGCAAAAATCCTCTCGACCGGAACATCGCAACCCGGATTAGTTCCCCGCCAATTTGCAATCATGCGTTTCCCGTGGGCTAACGTTGCGCTGATTATCCTGGTGGCGGCGGAGTTGGTCACCGGATACTTGGGGCTGACTCACAACAACCCGGAATGGATTGCGGCGATGCACCTGCACCGGGTTTTTGGTTTCGCCATTCTCGCCCTGTTCGTTTGGAAATCACGCAACATCCTCGGCTCGCTGAGGTCTGGCTACAACTGGCGACGCTCAGGGCGGGAAATGGTCTGGTCGTTGATCCTGCTGGCGGGATTGCTGATCGTGCTGGGGTTGGGGTTGGCCTGGAGCCACCTGGGCAGCTACTACTGGCTGGGGTTCTCCGGCACGACCATCCACATGAACCTGGCGTGGATGCTGATACCGCTGCTGCTCTGGCACTCGCTACGGCACCGCATCAGCTTCCGGACGCGCTACCTGGCCGACCGACGCAACCTGCTGCGCGTTGGCGGGTTGGCATTGGCCGGCCTGATGCTGTGGCGCACGGCGGAGTTGGCCGGCATCCTGTCCGACGGACCGGGCGCGCGTCGCCGCTATACCGGCTCGTATCCCGAAAACGGGCCGGACTTTCCGGTGACCATGTGGCTCAACGACAAGGTTCCCTACGTGGACGTTGCAAGCTGGCGTCTGAGGGTGGGCGGCCACGTGCAACAGCCGTTCGAGATAGACATAGTGGAGTTGCAGAGCTGGAACGAGTCCGTCACGGCCACACTGGACTGCACCGGCGGCTGGCACACCACGCGGCGGTGGGAGGGAATATCGGTTAATAAGTTGCTGGCCCGCGCTCAACCCAGGCCGGGGGCTGCCAGCATCACAATCCGTTCGCGCACCGGCTACTTCCGGCGCTATTCGCTGGCCGAGTCCGAGCGGGCCATTCTCGCCAGCCGGGTTGATGGCGCGCCGTTGTCGCCGGGGCATGGGTTCCCGGCCCGCATGGTGGAGCCGCACAAGCGCGGCTACGATTGGGTCAAGTGGGTGGACACTATCACCGTCAACGACACGGGCAAATGGTGGCAGCCGCCGCTGCCGCTGACCTAATCAACCCGTGGTTATGACGAAGCAGATTCCGCAGGCTCGGAGTCGGCGCGTCCATTTTTCAACTGGCGGATTTGCTCCTGCAAATCCTTGATGACAGGCTCGAGCTCTGCGCGCACTTCAGCACGGCCCTCTTCACGGCCCTTTTCGAGACCTTCTTCAAGACCCTCTTCGCGCTCAATGCGCATGCGCTTTCTGGCAAGGACCATAATGATTACCTCCACGATGGCGGTGAAAATCAGCGCCAGGATTGCGGAATCTTCCGCATAAGCCGCTAAATTATCGTAAGCGGTCCATAATGCTGTCCACAGGGATTCTCCCTCCAGAATTGTATCATTCCATACGGCTATGGAGGACCGAAACAGCGTGAAAAGCGCAAAGGCAACCAGAAACTCAACCAACCACCCCGGGAAAGCAGTACGTTTCTGAACATACTCAATGGCGGCGGTCAACAAGGAGTCCAGCATGGCAGCCGATTATACCAGCCCAGGGTTGGGGCGCGGCTTGGGCTATGCTAAAATCAGCCGCAACAAACACCAGCAATGAGGTGCCGCATGGCGAATATCGTCCTTTCCAATACCAACTACAATGTCGTCGGTACGCGGCCGATCCGCCACGACGGGGCCGACAAAGTTACCGGCCGGGCCAAGTACGGCGCCGACTTTGAGATGTCCGGGATGCTGTTCGGCAAGGTGCTGCGCAGCCCTCACGCTCACGCTCGCATCAAGTCCATTGACACCTCCGCGGCCGAGGCGCTGCCCGGCGTCCGCGCTGTGGTAACCGGCGCCGACCTGCCCATCGCCGCCAAGGACAACCCGGCCCTGTCGGCCCGCGCCGCCAGCGACAACGTCCTCGCCGGCGCCAAGGCCCTGTTCCGCGGCCATCCCATCGCCGGCGTCGCCGCCGATTCCGCTCACGTCGCCGAGGAAGCGGTCGGCCTGATCAAGGTGGAGTACGAAGTCCTGAGCGCCAGCACCAACGTCCTCGACGCCATGAAGGACGACGCCGAGCTGCTCCACGAAGACATGACCACCACTGAGTTCGGCGAAGAGATCGACAAGCGCAGCAACGTCTCCAACCGGTTCGTGCATGAGCAGGGCGACGTCGAGAAGGCATTCGGAGAAGCGGACTACGTTGTGGAGCGCGAATTCGACACGCGCACCGTGCATCAGGGCTACATCGAGCCCCAGAACGCATCCGCCCTGTGGAACGCGGACGGCCACCTGACGGTATGGACGAGCACGCAGGGCGCCTTTGTAGCCCGCGACGCCCTGGCCGGAGTGCTGGAAGTGCCCGTGTCCCAGATCAAAGTGGTGCCCATGGAAATCGGCGGCGGCTTTGGCGGGAAGATTCCGATCTACCTGGAGCCGATAGCTGCGCTGCTGTCAAAGAAGACGGGACGCCCGGTGAAGATGCAGATGAGCCGCACCGAGACCTTCGAGGCCACCGGCCCGACGGCCGGCGCCCACGTGAAGATAAAGATGGGCGCGAAGAAGGACGGCACGCTGGTGGCCGCCGACGCGGTGCTGATCTATGAGGCGGGGGCATTCCCCGGGTCTTCCCCCGTGTCCGCCGGAGCTCAGTGCGTGTTCGCGCCCTACGACCTGGAAAACCAGCGCGTTGAGGGTTACGACGTGGTTACCAACAAGCCGCGATCCTTCGCCTACCGCGCTCCGGGAGCGCCGATCTCCGCCTTCGGCGGCGAGCAGGTGGTGGACGAGCTGGCGGCCAAGTGCGACATGGATCCGCTGGAATTCCGCCTCAAGAACGCCAGCAAGGAAGGCAGCCGAAGGGTCGATGGTCCCCAGTTCCGCGTAATCGGCAACATCGAAACCCTGGAAGCGGCCAAGGACTCCGACCACTACAAGTCCGAGCTATCCGGCCCCAACCGCGGCCGCGGCATCGCCAGCGGATACTGGATGAACATCGGGTTGGCATCCAGCGCCAGCATCAGCGTCAACGCCGACGGCACCATCGGCCTGGTGGAAGGTTCGACCGACATCGGCGGCTCCCGCGCGTCCATTGCCATGCAGGCCGCGGAAGTCCTCGGCATCCCGGCCGAAGACGTGCGGCCACAGGTGGGCGACACCGACTCTGTGGGCTACACGTTCCTGACCGGCGGCAGCCGCACCACCTTCGCCACCGGCTGGGCCGCCTACGAGTGCGCCCAGGAGATCAAGACCAAGATGATCAACCGCGCCGGTCAGATCTGGGAAAAGGACCCTTCTGAAATTGACTTGGCCGACGGCATCTTCAAGCACAACTCCGACGAAGACCTGCAAATGTCCTTCAAGGAACTGGCGGCGCAGTTGGGGCGCACTGGCGGTCCCATCTCCGCCCAGGTCAGCGTCAGTCCCGGCGGAGAAGGCGGCGCGTTCGGCACTCACCTGGTGGACGTGGAGGTTGACCCCGACACCGGCAAGGTGGACGTGCTGCGCTACACCGTGGTCCAGGACGCCGGCAAGGCCATCCACCCCAGCTACGTGGAGGGCCAGATGCAGGGCGGCGCCGTGCAGGGCATCGGCTGGGCACTGAACGAGGAATACTTCATGAACGACTCGGGCGACATGGTGAACTCCAGCTTCCTGGATTACCGGATGCCCACCAGCTTGGACCTGCCCATGATCGACACCATCATCGTGGAGAAGGCCAACCCCGGCCATCCCTACGGAGTACGCGGCGTGGGCGAGGTTCCCATCGTTCCTCCCATGGCCGCCGTCGCCAACGCCATCCACGACGCCATCGGCGTGCGCATGGAGCAGCTGCCCATGTCGCCGGGCGCCATCCTGGAAGAACTCTGGGAACAGAACGGCAACTAGATAGTTTAGCGCAATGGAGCGCAATTGCCGGCGGCGGTCTCGCATCGTCGCCGGTATCCATATCGGGCGAACCCGCTCATCCACTCAAGGAGGCAAACTCACCATGGCCCGCGTACCTTTCGCCACCCGAGACAACATGGACGCCGCTGGACAGGCGGTTTGGGACGAGATTGAAACTTCACGCGGCGGAGTACAGCGGAACTACGCCGCCATCCTCAACAACCCTCAGGCAGCCAGCAACTTCGCCCACCTGGGCGGATATGCCCGCTTCGAGACGCCCCTGCCGCCGCGAGTCAAAGCGGTTGCGGTACTGACCGCGGCGCGGGAAGCCTGCGGACACTACGTATGGACGGTGAACCAGCCCGCCGCCCGCAACGCCGGACTAAGCGACGCCGACATCACCGCCATCCACGAGTATCGCGCGCCCAACGGCCTCTCGGGGGATGACGCGGCCATATCGGGTTTTGTGATCGAACTGCTGCGCCAGCACCGTGTCTCGGACGCCAGTTTCGAGGCAGTGCGCGGCATCATCGGCGACGCCGGCATCGTGGACATGCTGGTGGTGGTGGCGTACTACCACGGCCTGGCCCACGCGCTACAAGCACTGGCGGTGGAGCTGCCGGAGGGCACGCCGGACGCGCTGACCTACTGACCGCCGTTACTCTCTGCCTCGTATTGGCGCAGGCAGTTCACGATTACCCAACTCATCGCCGGGAATTCGTTCTCGGCGAAATTAGTGATCCAGTCCTCGATTCTTGGGCGGGTGGCACGACCCCCGTCCCAACCGCAATCGTCCTATCCACCGTCGTTCGTTTGCATGATGGTTGGCAACCTGCAAGAATAATGGCGGGACATCCGGCGGTGCGCCGTTGTCGCCAACCCGCGCGCGATCATACCATGCCAGAACGAACCGCCAGGGGGAGCCGTTATGGCTACGATTACGAAAGACATCACCGACCGGGTGGCCGCCATCATCGGCGACACGCTCAACGGCTGGTTTCAGCCTCATCTCCACTTCGACCCCATCGTCGTCCGGCAACGTCACGACGACTGGTACGGGGAGGATTACCTGGAAGCGTGGATTGTGTGGGAGGGGGACTACGGTAAGATGGACCCTTCCCGCACTATCACCCTGTACCGGTTTGTCGAACCGCTGCTGGATGACTTGGGCATCGATATGCGCCTTCACCCCCACTTCGTCGCCAAATGGGAATGGGAACTCAAAAAGGAGCGGCTCCTCAAGTGAACCCGTCGGATCTTATCGCTCTTGCCCGCGCGTTGGTCAATGGTGTCATCACGAGCGGCGCAGGGCCTACCCAAACCGAATTGCGCCGTGCCCTCAGTTGTGGCTACTACGCCATGTTTCACACGCTAGCTACGAACAACGCCAATACCTTGATTGGGTCGTCGCCTGCTGAACAACAACGCTGGACCTGGCAGCAAACCTACCGAGCCGCAGATCATCGCCCTACCCGCAATAAACTCAGCCGCGGAAGCCTTGGCGTACGATTTCCCGTCACTATCCGAAATTTTGGCGAAGTGTTCGCAATCGCTCAAGGTCACCGCCACTCCGCTGACTATGACCCGCACAGCGAGTTTTCCGCAATCGACGTTAGCTACTTGATTGACCGGGTTGAAGTCGCCATAGGAATCTTCAACCAAACCCCCGACGGCATCCGCCGCGACCTTGCCATCCACGTCCTCACCAACGTTCGCAACGACTGACCGCTCCAACTACCACACCCGACACGGAGGCCCACCATGCCCGATTATGCGTACCTCGTCCAGATGGACATTCCCGCCGAGCACGAGGCTGATTTCAACCGCGTTTATGATACCGAGCACGCCAAGTACATCACCAACGCGCCCGGCGTACATTCCTGCGACCGCTTCCTGCTGAAGTCCACCGACGCGCCCAAGTTTGCTCGCTACGCTGCCCTCTATAGCATCGACGATCCCGGCGTTCCGACCTCCGCCGGCTGGCAGGTCGAAAGCGAGAAGGGCGACTGGGCCACCAAGATCCGGCCCCACGCCACCAACCGCACGCATACTATCCTCAGGCGCATTGCCGACGCCGGCGATGCTTCCGGCGATGCTGGGTATCTCTTCATCGTGCAGACGGACATTGCCGCCGATGCAGAGGACGAGTTCAACCACCTGTACGATACCGTCCACCTGCCCGGCCTGTGCGAAGTTGACGGCGTGGTCAGCGCGCGACGATATCGGGTCGAAACCACCAACCTGGACGGACTCCAGAAGTACGCGGCGATGTACCGCATCACCGGCCCGTCGGTGATCGACTCGGAGCCGTGGCTGGCTGCGGTGCAGGACGAGTGGACGGCGAAAGTCCGGGACAAGTGCGTCGGCCTCACCCGAACTATAATGGAGTGCGTGGCCAGGCACCCCAGCGCATAGCGGCCATCGGAGCAAGCAACATGACCACCTCAACCACGCCCCAGGTTGACCAGCGACAGGTGATCGCCGAGCGGATCAGGAAGTTCGTCCAGGACGGGCTGAACCGTCCCCTCTCCGAGGATGACCCGGACATCTTATATCCCAGCTCGGACGGTGAACCTTTGGCTGAGTCAAAATTGCAATTCACACCCCTGACCGAAACCGTCCACGTACTGGAGCACCGTTACCGCGACCGGGCCGACGTGTTTGTGGCCGGCAATCTGCTCCTGTACTACCGGATGAACGACAACGAAGTTCGCGTGGCTACCGACTTGATGGTAGTGTTCGGCGTGGAAGACTACCCACGGGACTCTTACATAGTCTGGCGAGAGGACGGCAAAGTACCCGATTTTGTGATGGAGATCGCTTCGCCAAGCACTTACTCGCGAGATGTTACAGATAAACGCGATGTTTATGCTGGCCTGGGGGTCGCGGAATACTGGCGTTTCGATCCCACTGGCAGGCTCTTCACCCCCGCGCTGGAGGGAGATCGATTAGCTGACGGCGCGTACCAACCCATCCCGATGGAAACGGACGACGCCGGTATTCTGCGCGGCCACAGTGAAATACTGGAACTGGACGTCTGCGTCCGCCCGGAACTGGAGTTGCGGCTGTACGATCCAGCGGCCGGGACCTGGCTGCGCAACCTGGACGAGGCCGAGGATGCTCTGGCTGAATCCGAGCGCCAGAACGTCGCCCAGGCCGAACGCATCCGCGAATTAGAAGAGTTGATCCGGCAGCAGGGCATCGAGCCGCCCGGCGCGTCAGCATGAGCGGTTCGCTCAACGTCACCATACACACCGACGGTGCCTGCTTGGGCAATCCCGGGCCGGGCGGGTACGGCATCATTCTAGACTACCAGGGCCGGCGGAAGGAGCTGTCCGGCGGCTACGCCCTGACCACCAACAACCGCATGGAGTTGCTGGCCGCCATCATCGGGCTGGAGGCGTTGAACCGACCCTGTGACGTCACCTTGCACTCCGATTCGCGCTACCTGGTGGACGCCATTGAAAAGGGCTGGGCTGTCCGCTGGCGTCGCAATGGGTGGATGCGAAACAAACGCGAGGCGGCGGTGAACCCCGACCTTTGGGAGCGGCTGCTCAATCTTCTGGAACAGCGCAACGTGGAATTTCGGTGGGTGCGCGGGCATAGCGGCGAGCCCAACAATGAACGTTGCGACGCGCTGGCATCCGCAGCGGCGCGTGGCGACAACCTGCCCGCCGACCCCGGCTATCTACGCCACTAACTGCCCCGCTCATGGTGAGCCTGTCGAACCGTAAGCGCGTCCTTCGACAAGCTCAGGACGAGCGGACGACTCTGGAACCCATACGACGCTCCCCGCACAGGCATGAAAGGAGCGGCCGGCCCCGAGGGGGAGCCGCTGAAGGAGCGGCTCGCTGCCGGTCGCTGGCCTATGATTGTACCTAACGGGCCGCTCGGTTGCAACCGATAGTACAGTTTCGCTACAATCGGGAAATCACATCCCAATGAACCGGAAGAGGTAATCGCCATGGCTGTATCCGCCAGTACCATCAGAAACGTTGCGCTGCTATCCCACAGCGGCGCCGGCAAGACTACCCTTGCCGAGACCATGCTGTTCAACGCCAAGGTGATCAACCGCATTGGCCGGGTGGAGGACGGCAACACCGTCTCCGACTACGAGCCGGAAGAGAACAAACGCGCCGCCAGCGTGCAGACCAGCCTGCTCCGGTTCAGCGAAGGCGACAACAAGGTCAACATCCTGGACACCCCGGGCTACGACGAGTTTCTCGGGGAGGCCGTCGCCGCGGTGCGAGTTGTGGAATCGGTCATGATCCTCGTGGCCGCGCCCACCGGCGTGGACGTTGGAACCGAAAGGGCCTGGGATATGGCGCGGGGTCGGGATTTGCCCATCGCCATCGTGCTCAACAAGATGGATCGCGAGAACGCCAGCTTTGAGCGCAACGTGCAGGAGATCCAGAGCGTTTTCGGCAACCAGTGCGTGCCTTTCCAGTTGCCTATTGGAGAAGCGCAGGACTTCACGGGGCTGGTCAGCGTGATCGACCCGCCGGCCGACATACCTGCCGGCGTGGTGGGAGACTTCGACGCCGCCCGTGAGCGCTTGATTGAAGCCGTGGCCGAATCCGACGACGCCCTGGCCGACAAGTATCTTGAGGGTGAGGAGATCACCGCCGCCGAAGTGACCGCCGGCGCCCGCGAAGCCATCCGCAACGGCGATCTCACGCCCATCCTGGTAAGTTCCGCCACGCAGAATATCGGTGTATATGAGCTGGTTCAAGTGATGCGGGACTTCCTGCCCTCGCCGGCAGACCTGCCCGGCACCTCGGGCGACGATGACATCTCCGCCGACGCTTCCGGCCCGCTGACCGCGCTGGTGTTCAAGACGACCTCCGACCCGTTCGTGGGCAAGCTGTCCATGTTCCGCGTGTTCCGCGGCACGGCCCATTCCAACGGCGAAGTGTATAACAACAACAAGGGCGAATCCGAACGGCTCGGCCAGTTGTATTTGCCGCAGGGCAAGAACCAGGACAACGTGGCGGAAGTTGCGGCCGGCGACATCGGGGCCATCGGCAAGCTGAACGCCACCCTGACCGGCGACACGCTGTGCGCCAACGACAGCCGCGTGACGCTGCCCGGCGTGGAGTTCCCCAAGGGCTTTTACTCGCTGGCAGTGATGCCGGCGACGCAAGCCGACCTGGACAAGATGTCCACGTCCCTGGCCCGCATCGTGGAAGACGACCCCAGCCTGCAATTCACCCGCAACCCAGAGACCAGCGAGAGCCTGCTGACGGGCTTAGGCGAAGTGCAGATTGAGGTTGCCCTGGATCGCATCTCCCGGAAGTTCGGCGCCAACCTGAACGTCAAGCTGCCGGTGGTGCCATACCGCGAGACCATCACGCAGGTCACCAACTCCGAGTACCGCCACAAGAAGCAGACCGGCGGCAGCGGCCAGTACGGCCACGTGCTGCTGCGCATCGAGCCCATGACCCGCGACGAAGGCTTTGAGTTCGGCAACGAGGTTGTGGGCGGGCGCGTGCCCCGCGAGCTGATTCCGGCGGTGGAGAAGGGCGTGGTCAACACGCTGAAAGAGGGTGTGCTGGCCGGCTTCCCGGTGGTGGATCTGAAGGCCGTTATCTACGACGGCAGCACCCACCCGGTGGACGGCAAGCCCATCGCCTTTGAGATCGCCGGCAGCCAGGCCTTGCGCCAGGGTATGCAGAAGGCGTCGCCCGTGCTGCTGGAACCCATCTTGAGGCTGTACGTCACCGTGCCGGAGAACTACACCGGCGACATCATCAGCGACATGAACAGCAAGCGCGGTCGCATCCTGGGCATGAGTCCCGAAACCCGCTACACGGTAATCGAGGCCGAGGTTCCGCAGGCCGAAGTGCAGCGCTACTCGCAAGACCTGCGCTCCATGACCGGCGGGCGCGGTTCCTACCGCTTCGAGTTCGACCACTACGAGCAGGTGCCGCAGAACATCGAACAGCGGGTGATCGACACCGCCAAGCAGGCCAAGGAGGGGGCGACGGCGTAAATCGCACCTAAATCGTCATTCCGGCGAAAGCGGGAATCCAGCAGGGGCGGGTTTGAAACCCGCCCCTACTCGTTGGTGAGAAATTCTGCCTCGCGCATTGCCGCCGGCGGGGCGAATATGTCCGCTACGAGAATCGCCAGCCCCGGGATGGTGTTTGTGGTGAGGGTGTCGCCGGAGCCATAGATTCGTTCCGAAGTGTATGTAGCTACCCCGGCGATGGAGACTGGTTCGGTAAGCGTCCGCACGGTTTCGGCGTCGGGTTCCAACATCCAGTATTCGGGAACACCGTGTCGGGCGTACAGCTCCAGCTTGCGCTCCAGGTCATGTCCCCGGTTGGACGGAGAGAGTATCTCCACCACCAGGTCAGGCGGGCCTTCACAGGCGCGAGCGGTGATAATCCGCAGTCGGTCCGTGCGGACAAATAGCAAGTCAGGCTCGACGGCCGATTCTCCCGGCAGCAACACCGCATAGGGCGCGTTGTACACCACTCCCAGAAGATTTTCATTTACGTGCGGCTCCATGCGGACCAGCAGATTTCGGCTGGCATCCTGGTGTTTGGTGTTGGGAGCGGCGGCCATGTGATACAAAACTCCGTCAATTAGCTCCCAACGCTCGCCTTCGGGTGTGGCGAAGTAGTCGGCTATGGTGTGCGCGCCTTTCAGCTTTGCGGTTGTCATGGCATCCTCTTTTGCCCATAGTCGGCGCAGATGGCGGCTGATCGGTCGGTGGTAGCAACCATGCGGTTTTGCTCCATCGGGCAACGCGGTTCAGCCGGCGTCGGCATAGCCGGCCAGCCTCTCGGCATCGTTGATGTAGTCGGCAGTCTGACGGATGCGGCGGTGGACCTCGTCCACAGGTTCGCAGACGCCCATGTAAAAGCAGTCGCCATGCAAATGGCCTTGCCGGGAGTAATATCGTCCAACCAGGCTATTGATAGCATTGTCCGCCGACGCCAGTGTGAGCAGGCCGCGCGAGGTGTCAGGCGAAAATTGAGGTTCCTCGCCGGTTCGGGCCAGGATGAGGGCATCGGTGGCACGTTTGGTAGCGCACCACGCCTTTTCCGCCGCGTCGCGGATGTCGCCGGTCTCCAGCAGCCGCAGCGCGTCGGCATGGACGGCGCGGGCGTCGGAGAAGATGGCGGGCACGCGGTCGGTGGATGGCATGGGGTGTTGGGCACTCTCTTTTTGGCGTAACTACAACGTTCATAAGATGTGGCCCCGGATCCTTCAAGTCAGTTCCCTAAACTTCAATCAGGCGATCCTTCGGAAGTTTTGACGAATCTAGGAGCGCATCTTTAGCAGCGGAAAGAACCTTTTGGTTTTCGGAAACAAGAATGAAGCTCATATTCGTCCCGCCAAAGTACGTGAGTCCGTGGATACATTGCTCCTTAAGCCACTTGAGCTTCCGGCGGATCTGAGTGGTGGCGGTGCTACGGGAGATACTTTGGTCGTATACCAAGGTGAGCTTATTTGGTCGATCTTGGACAATCTTAACCAGTTCACAGTGGAGCAGATATTTTCGGTGACCTCTATTTGAAGGCAGAGTTCCATTACGAAGCAAAAATCCAGTGAGCGGATCGACGAAGCCTGTGTCTGGATCGACAAAAAGGTGTCCTTTGCAGGCTGCGCTCACTTCGACGACCCAATCTTTCCGGTTCCGGCCCGATCGCTCAAATTGTTCAAACGTTTTAATGGTAATGGGTTGTGCGCCAAGAAAATCACAATAGATTGAGGCATAATGTTCGGGCTTGTCGTCGGTGAACATCGGATGTACCCACCATTCGTGGCCAACCGAGAGTCCACGAAGTAAGCTCTGCTTCACGAAATCGGGGGCGTCTCCAAAATGTTTGTGATTCATGATGGCGGTGAACCTCCCCAGGCCTCAGCAGGCAACTCCAATTCGTCAGAATCAGGATTCATGGGATTATAGGATTCTCAGGATGTTCCTAATCCCGAAAATCCCATAATCCGGCAAATCTTGATTCTGACAATTTTGCGTAGGGGCGAGGCCATGCCTGCCCCTACGGGTTCGGCGTCAGTGCATGGGGGAGAAGCTGGCTGGGATCATGATTTTGTTTTCTTGTTTCACGCGGCCGGGGGCGCCGGAGGGCCACTGGGGGATATTGCTGGCGGCGGCGCGGACTTCGGCGCGGTGGTTGAGGTCCTGGTAGGGCCAGACGTGCATCCACTTGTTGAGGTCGCCGAACTCGGTGAACATGCCGGCGGCCAGCGGGGAGAACTCCTCGCGGTAGGGCAGGGACTCTTCCCAGCGACGCAGCAGTTCGGGCATGGAACCGTTCTCGTAGGTATAGACGCGCATCTCATAGATGTTGCCCAACGCCTGGTCGCCGCCCATGGGCCGCATGAAGGGGGCGGGGTTCCAGATTTCCGAGTTCATGTTGAGGATGTTGCCGGGGGTGATCTTGGGCGGCCAGTTGGGATCCTGGCCGGCCTCGGCGCGGATGCGGTTGCGCTCCTCCATGTTCTCGTAGCCCCAGACGTGGATGATCTGGTTCAGGGGGCCGATCTCGGTGTGCCAGAAGGCGGCGATGGGCGAATACTTCTCGCGGTGAGGCAGCGCCTCGGCGAAGGCTTCTTCAGCCTGCGGGACGGCGCCGGGTTTGAGGTCGTAGGTGCGTACTTCGTAAATCATGTTTCACTCCTGAGGATGCGTGACGTTTGCCGATTGCTTATCCGGTAGGACAACGCCAGTGTAGCAACGGCCTAAGGTGGGGGCAACCGGAACCCGCCGCCGGAACCTGCCGGATGACCCGGTCAACAATTGTGGACGCATTTCGGGTATTATCTGGCGAAATGGAATCAACACCTCAATGCGCACCGAGGAGGCTGACAATGGAATACCGTATCAACCACGTTCATATCCGCGCTGCGGACCCCCACGCAACGGCGGCGTGGTACGAGCAGCATTTCAACGCCAAGATCGTGTCGGAGCGCACGGTGATGCCCAACACCATCACCATCGGCATGGAGATGGGTGGGCAGTGCCGGCTCAACGTGTCGTCCAAGCCGCCGGGATCGTCGGACGAGCGCGCCGTGGCCGAGCTGAACCGGCTGGGCCTGGAACATTTCGGGTTTGACGTGGAGGACCTGGAGGCGGAGATGGAGCGGCTCACTGCCGCCGGCATCCGCACGGTGTTGCCGATTACCGACACGCCCACCGGCTCGCGGCTGTCGTACATAGAGGGGCCGGACGACGTGTTGATCGAGTTGGTGCAGCCGGCGCCGGCGGCCTGACGCGGCGGCATCCTTCGACAAGCTCAGGATGAGCGGAAGGTTTGCAGTTGCGGATGAGCGGGGAATTTGCGGCTCAGGACTAGCGGACGGTTTGCGCGGTATGAGCGCATAGGAGGTCAGGACATGGCGGATACGCCTCTGCATTATCAGACGATTACCGAGGTGGCGGGCCGGCTGGCGTCGCGCGAGATTTCGCCGGCGGAGCTGACCCAAGCCATGCTGGACCGCATCGCCGCGCTGGACGGCGAGCTGAAGAGCTACGCCACCGTGATGGCTGAGCCGGCCATGGAGTCGGCGCGGGCCGCCGAGGCCGAGATCACTGTCGGGCGCTACCGGGGCGGTCTGCACGGGGTGCCCATTGCCGTCAAGGACCTGTGTTTCACCACCGGCGTCCCAACCATGGGCGGCGCCAAGGCGCTGCGCGATTTTGTGCCCGACTTCGACGGCACGGTGGTGCGGAACCTTAACGACGCCGGCGCGATCATCCTGGGCAAGCTGAACCTCACCGAGGGGGCGATGGCCGGGTACAACCCCGAGTTCGACATCCCCATCAACCCTTGGGGCGCGGACCGGTGGGCCGGCGCGTCGTCCAGCGGGTCCGGCGTGGCGACGGCGGCCGGCCTGTGCTACGGCTCGCTGGGCAGCGATACCGGCGGGTCGATCCGCTTTCCGGCGGCGGCTTGCGGCACGGCGGGCATCAAGCCGACGTGGGGTCGGGTGAGCCGTTACGGTGTGCTGGCGCTGGGCGAATCGCTGGACCACGTTGGGCCGATGACTCGTAGCGCTGCCGACGCCGGCATCATGTTGCAGGCCCTGGCCGGCCACGATCCCAACGATCCCACATCGCTGCGCGCTCCGGTTCCCGACATGCTGGCCGGCGTGGGTCAGGGCGTGGCCGGCGTCCGCATTGGCGTGGATGAGGAATACATCGGCGGCGGCGAGGTGGATTCGGAAGTCGCGGAGGCAGTGCTGGCCGGCGCGCGTCTGCTGGAGAGCATGGGCGCTGTGCTGGTTCCGGTGCGGATGCCGGACACGCTGCCGTACTCGCGAGCATGGGGCGTGCTGTGCTCGGCCGAGGCGGCAACCGCCCACCGGGACACGTTCCCGTCCCGGGCTGATGACTACGGCCCCTGGTTCCGCGGCTGGCTGGAGAAGGGTCGGGGGTACACGGCAGTTGATTACGCCGCCGCCAACCTGGTGCGGCTGGAGTGCAACGGAATCCTGGCTGGCATCTTTGCAGACATCGACGTGCTGGTGTGTCCCTCGATGACCGGGGTGGCGCATCGGGTGACGCCGGAGGAATTGTACGGGCCGATGGGCGAGGACGAATGGACGTGGGGGCGGTTCACCATCCCCTACGACTTCAGCGGCGCGCCGACAATCTCGCTGCCGGCCGGCCTGAACAGCACGGGACTGCCCCTGAGCATCCAGTTCGTCGGCAAGCATCTGGCCGAGCCGCTGCTGGTGCAGGTCGGCGACGCCTACGAGCGGGCGACGGAGCACAACCTGCGGCCGCCTGTCTAACCAGCCGCGATCCAGTCGGCGACGCGCTCGCCGATCATTATCGCCGTGGCGTTGGTGTTGGCGCGGGTGACCTGGGGCATGATGGACGAGTCGGCGACCCAGAGGCCATGCACGCCGCGCACGCGACACTGCTGGTCGGTGACGGCCATGGAGTCGCCGTCGGGGCCGATGCGGCAGGTGCCGGAGACGTGGCGGGACGTGCCGACGGTCTGGCGGATCCAGGCGTCCAGGGTGTCATCGTCGGCCAGCGTGTCGTCGGTGGGCGCTTCGCGGTATTCCATAACGTCACGGTAGGCATCCGATTCGAGGATATCGGCGGCTAGGCGGACGGCGTCGCGCATCCGGCGCATGTCGTTCTCGTTGTGGAAGTAGCGGTAGTTGATGGCGGGCTGCACCGTGGGGTCGGAGGACTGCAACCGCACCCAACCGGAGCCGTCGGGCAGTTCCAGTGCGCAGGCAATGCGGGCGGTACGGTCGGGCAGACGCTCGCCGGTCATTACGTTGAAGATGCCCAGGGTGTGCAGCATCACGTCGCTGGGGTAAGACGGCGGCTCGGACGTCACGCGCAGGCCGAAGCGCAACGCGCCGGCGTTGGCGTGCAGCCGGACGTGGTCCTTGACGCGGAAGGTGACGTTACCCATGGGATGGTTGAAGAGGTTCTGGCCGACGCCAGGCGACTCGTGGATGACCGGGATGCCGAACTCGTCCAGCTGGTCGCGGGGCCCGATGCCCGAGAGCATCATGATGTGGGGGGATTTCAACGCGCCGGCGCTGAGGACTACCTGGTCGCCTTCAACGGTGAAGATCTCGCCGCCGCTCTCGGCCTCCACGCCGGCGACGCGGTTGCCGTCGAACAGGACACGGCGCACGAACACGTTGCCCTTGACGGTGAGGTTGAGACAGTGGCGTACCGGGTTCAGGTGGGTGATGGCCGTGCTCATGCGGACGCCGTCGCGGTTGTTCATGGGAATCGCGCCGATGCCGGCGGAGTCGGGGCCGTTGAGGTCGGGGTTGCTGACGTAACCGCGCTCCACGGCCGCCGCATAGAATGCCTTTTGCACGTCGGGCCACGGCTGATTTTCGCGGCGCACGATGGGGATGGGGCCGTCGCTGCCGTGGAAGTCGTCCTGGATGTCCAGGTCGGTCTCGGCCTTGCGGAAGAAGGGCAACACCCTGGTGTAGGACCATTCCTCGTTGCCGAAGGATTCCCAGCGTTCGAAGTCCTCGGGCAGGCCGCGCAGGTACACCTGGCCATTGATGGAGCCGGAGCCGCCGATGACCTTGCCCTGGGCGATGTTGATCTCGCCCTGCTGGTCGTTGATGACGCCGCGCAGGTTCCAGGACACGGGCGAGCCGAGGGCCTCACCGTCGCTGGAGTGGCCGTCGCGCACCGCATCGGGCAGGTGCTCGGCGTTGGGGTAGTCCTGGCCTGCCTCAAGCAGCAAAACCGAGCGGTTGGGGTCCTCGGACAGACGGCTGGCCACCACGGAACCGGCGGAGCCGCTGCCAACCACGATAACGTCGTATTTCATGGGTATGCCTCTTATTGCAATAAGGGATGCCCGATTTTACACCCCCTGCGAGTTGGAGGCGGCAAGACGGGTTCATGCAGGTTCGCTGATGGTACAATCGCGTTGTCTGGAGGCTTCTGATGGCTACGCCCAAATCGCCCAAGTCTGCGCCGATGCTGCCCTACCGACGTGGTGGGGAGATTGACTATGCCGGCCTGGAATTTGCCCCGGATGTGAAGGAGCTGCCGCCGGATCATACGGAACAGAGTCGCGAGATCAGAGAAATCACCGGCCTGCTGGCCGCCCGGTTCACCGAGTTCGACACCCGGCCTGACGTGTTCCTTGACGACGGCACATTCATCTGCTACGCCCCCACAAACCTGAACGTCCGGATTGCGCCGGACCTGTATTTAGCTTTCGGAGTTGACGCGGCGGCCATCCGCCCCCGCAAAATATACCTGCCGTGGGAGGTTGGGAAACCGCCCGACTTCGCGCTGGAAATCGCATCGGAGAGTACCGCCAGCAATGACGTTGACAACAAGCCGGGGATCTATGCTGCCATCGGCGTCCCCGAGTTCTGGCGCTTTGACCCTTCCGGCGGGCAATATCACGGGCAACCGATATGGGGCGGCGAGCTGGTCAACGGCGAATATCAGGAGTTGCCGCAGAGTCGGGAACCCGATGGCATCCTGAAGGTGTACAGTCCATTGCTGGAAATCAGCTTGTGCTGGGATGAGGGCTGGCCGCGGGTGTACGACCCGGCGACCGGGACCTATGACCGCAATTGGCGGGCGGAACAGGCGTATGCGATTGCGGTGCGGGACCAGCGGGACGCGGCCCGCGCGGAAGTCGCTCGGTTACGAGAAATCCTGCGCTATAGGAACGGCGACGAAACGGAAACGGAAGGAGACACGACCCCATGCTGACCGACCCGCAGGAGTTTTTGCGTTTCTTTTATTCCATACATCGCCGCACCCTGCGGGACATCATGGCGCTGCCCGCTGAGGCGCAGAACTGGACGCCGCCGGCGGGCGAGGGCGAAAAGTCTTGGAGCATCAACCAGATCGTGCATCACATCTGCGAGTCGCGGATGTACTTCTCGCGGGCCTACCGCAATGAGGGCTGGCTGTACGATTGGGAGGTTCCCAGCACGGAGCGGCAGGCAGAATGGATACCGGCGCTGGAGGAATCTTACGCGGAGTTTCACCGGCGGCTGGATAGCTCACCAGCGGAGTGGCTGAACCGGCGCATCAAGATGATCGACACCGACGGCACGCTGAGCGGGTGGCGCATCCTGATGATGCTGATCGAGCATGAGGTGCACCACCGCTCGCAGATCGACACCTACTCGGGCCTCAACGGCTGGGACGTGCCGCAGATCTACGGGCGCACGCGGGAGCAGATTGACGAGTTGCAGGAGGGGCAGCGTCAGAATCAGGATTCACGGGATTAGGGGATTGTCAGGATTTCATCGCTTCGGCGGCATTGACTCAATCCTGTGAATCCTAAAATCTTGGGAATCCAGATTCAGACGGTTGCCCCGACTGTTAGAGCCTTTTCAAAGTTAATCCGTCATTCCCGCGCAGGCGGGAATCCAGAAGATGGTTGCGCTCAGGATGTTCTGGATTCCGGCTTTCGCCGGAATGACAGGTTGGGGTGAAAGGCCCCAACCCTCGACTTTGAAAAGGCCATGCCTGACTGTTCTTACGGGTTGATGACCCCGCTGCGGTTCTGGACGATGAAGGTTTCGCGGCGCTCCAGGTAGTCGGATACCAGGTTGACGAGGGCTTGGGGCCGGTCGGCGGCGATGTCGTGGCCGGCGGCGTACACGAAGGCAATGTTGCAGTTGGGGATGCGCTCGCGGTAGATTCCGGCCGCCTCGGGCTGAACCGAGCGATCCTCCTGGCCGAACACCACCAACGTGGGGCATTGCACGTCGGACAGACGGACCTCCATTTCGGCAGCGTCGCCGTTGGCATCGCCGGAAGGACGGATGGCCGTGGGCGACACGAGCACCAGTACATCGGCGGTTTCGGGGTTCGCCAGAGCGTGCTGCAACGCGGCATTGGCGCCGTTGGATATGCCCACCAGCCCGTACCGTTCCGAGCCGGCTGCGTCGGTTGACTCTGCCACCCGCCAATGAGCAGACAACCCATCGCGCAGCGGCCGGGATTGGCCGGCCGCGCCGTCGAGTATCACGACCGTGCGGGTGGATTCTGCGGTTGCCACGGGTCAGAGCTCCTTGAGGCGGGGCAGCACCTCGCGCCCGAACAGGTCAATTTCCTGCATCACGTCGGCGTGGGTGAGGCTGGGCTGCTGGAAGAACAGGTCGATGACGCCCATGCCGCAGCGGTCGTGGTAGGCCTTGATCTCGTTGAACACCTTGTCGGGTCCGCCGACGAAGGTGAGGCCGGGCGCGCCGCCCACGATGTCGCCGCTGGCGCTGCCGGCGAAGACGTTGCGGTAGTCCACTTCCTGGCCGGCGCGGGTGGTCTGGATGACCTGGGACACCGAGGAGCGCAAGGCCATGCCGGGAGCGCGGCCCTGGTCGGTCTGGCGGTCGAACCATTCCAGGGCCAGCGCGTCGGTTTCGGCCAGGTAGATGCTGCCGCGATATACCATCTGGTCGGGCTGGGGCTGCCAGCCGTTTTCGTCGCACCAGGCGCGGTACTTGTCGGCGATGCGGCCGGTGTCCTCCACGGGGATGAAGGACACGCCGAGGCCCAGGTTATGTTCGGCGGCGTAACGCACGGCGTCGTCGGTGCGGGTGGCAACCAGCGCGGCCGGGAAGGGCTGCTGGACGGGACGAGGCCACACCGCCACAGTGCGGTACTGGTAGTATTGGCCCTCCCACGCGAAGGGTTCCGGCTCGGTCATTGCCTTGAGGATGAGGTCCATGCCTTCCAGCATCCGGCCCCGGCCCTCGGCGGGATTGACGCCGTACACCTGGTCCTCGTTGGGTGTGCCGCGCAGGAACCCCATGACGAGGCGGCCGTTGGTGAGGTTGTCCAGCAGGGTCAGTTCCTCGGCGGCGCGAACCGGGTTGTTCAGCGGCATCAGGGGGCCGAGCATGGCGATCTTTACGGTCTTGCAGCGTTCGGCGACGGCAGCGGCCATCACGGCCGGCGTGCCGGTGGCGATGCGTCCTGAGTAGTGGTGCTCGGAGAAGCTGACCCACTCGAAGCCCATCTCTTCGGCGAACTCGCACTCCTCAATGCCGTCCTGGTAGCTCTGCACCGAGGTTGCGGGGTGGCTGTAGCTGGGAGGCGTGGGCCAGGTGGGCGGGAAGTCGCGGCGATGAGCGTAGCCCATCGCGCCCAGGTAAGATGCTTTCATGGTGTCGTCGCTCCTGCGAGGTAACGGCGTCAAGCCATCGGCTCAAGTTTGTCCAGCAACCGTTCTACGTCGGCCACACCGGCAGCCACGTTGTCAGCGTTGTCCCAGCCCTCATAGAAGTTGACGTGCAAATTTCCGGCAACGGCAAACAGCCGCCTGATTTCTTCGTCTCCGGTTTCAGCCGTGAGCCGCGCGACCGCGTTGTACAATACCGCGTGGCTACGGTGTGGCCAGCCGCGCCGTTCAGCTACTGATTTGACCATCTGCGCTGCCGCGCCCCAACCCTTTTCGGACGCCTGGCGGGCATCGCCGGCGGCGAGTTCGCTTTGAGCCTGCGTGAGCAAGAGGCGGCTTGCTTCTCTGTACGTCTGCGTTACCATTCGAATCTCATGGTTTGTATTCAACAACCGTCATGCTTGCAGCGATGGTATAGGGGCGGTGTGGCAGTGTCAACAAAGATTGGAGCGCCCCTCATAATGTGAGGGGCGCTCTCGCTTGAAACTGATCGCCGCCCGCTGCGGCGTATGGAAACTAGCGGTCCATCACCACCATGGTGCCCTCTTCGGGGTTGTACTGGTAGCGGGTGATGCGGTCGAGCTTCTGGGACTCGAGGCGCACCACCACGGCGCGGTCGCCGGTGACGTTCAGGGTGTTGTGGATTTCGCCGGGCAGGAAGAAGGCCACCTTGCCGTCCTTCTGGGTAAAGTCGCCGGTCTCCTGGAGCTGAATCGAGTCCACGCCCTCGCCGGGGTAGAACCAGCGCCACTTGGTCTGCTTGATCGCACCGTCGTACACGCCGTACACCACCCAGGCATTGCCGTGGTCGTGGGGCAGGTTGTCCTGGTCGGGCTTCTGCACCGACGCCATCAGCCAGAACCCGCCGCCGGGATGGCCATAGTCCTCGTCCAGGTGGAGGTCATAGCGTCCATAGCCGCCCTCGTCGGGGAGCTCAAGGCGCTCTTCCAGCCAGCCGGGGGTCTTCAGCAGGAGTTCCATGCGCTCGGCTACGCCGGAGGCCTGGGCCAGCGGGTCCTGGGTGGCATCGAAGATGTCTCGCACGTCGTCGATGAAAGCGTCCACCGTGTAGGCCGTTGTCTGGGTCATGTTGATCCCTCCATGTAATTTATTTTCCTATTGTATTTATTGTGATGGTGAATAATTGCGGTGTCAACCGGCGGTGGAGGGGGTGGCAGGGCCTTTTCATTTTCTGGAACAAGTCTTAAAGTTGTGGTGAAGTTGTGAGGAGGTAGGGAAGATGAGGTTGAGAGAAGCCCTGGATGGAGTTCCGGACCACCGGAGCCGGCAAGGCCGGCGCCATCCATTGGGAGCCGTATTGAGTCTGACGGTTTGCGCCATGCTGTGCGGCGCCCGCAGCCTTTATGCCATTGCGCAATGGGGCCGGGACCAGGGGGCCGCCGCCGGACAGGAATTGGGTTTCCCGCTGGGGAGAACACCCTGCGTGGCCACCCTGCACCGGGTGTTCAAGGGTCTGGACGTGGACGCCTTCGAGGGGGTGCTGCGGGAATGGGTGCGGGATAGTGGGGTGGATCTGGGTTCAGTGGTGTCAATAGACGGGAAGACGTTGCGGGGGATTCACGGTGAGGAACTGCCTGGGGTGCACCTGGTATCGGCCTACGCCACTGAGGGCGGGGCGGTGCTGAGCCAGGCAGCTACGGTGGGCAAGGGTCAGGAATTGGCGGCGGCCCAGGCGGTGTTGGGGCAGATTCCCCTGAAAGGGAGGATAGTGGTGGCGGACGCTCTGCTGACCCAGCGGGAGGTATGCCAACAGATTGTAGCCGGCGGCGGGGATTACCTGTTGCCGGTGAAGGAGAATCAGCCTGCTTTGCGTCAGGACCTGGCGGAAGTATTTTCCCCCACTGGAAACTGAAGAGGTTCTGGGGCCGCGGGTGCCGCCATGGCAGGCTGAGGACTGGCGGGAGCGAGGGGCGGAGCTGACGGTGTGGGTGGATGTCTCGCCCAAGCAACGGCACGGACGCTGGGAGCGCCGGGAACTGTGGGCCTTGTCCGACCCGGAGGTGAACCGGTATGCGGGCAGCGCCGGGTCGGTGGGGAAAGCGTGGCCCCACCTGCAACAGGTATGTCGGCTGGAGCGGCGGCGGAGGGTCCGTGGAGGCATCCGGGTGGCGGTGAGCTATGCGGTGACCAGTCTCTCGCCCGAGGTTGCCGGAGCGGAACGCCTGTTGCAGATTCTCAGAGGGCATTGGAAGATCGAGAACCAGGTGCATTGGGTCCGGGACGTCACCTTTGACGAAGACCGCTCCCAGGTAAGGAGCGGCAACGCCCCCCAGGTGATGGCAGCCTTTCGCAACCTGACCACCACCTTGGTGCGCTGGGCTGGACATACCAACGTTGCCGCTGCCCTGCGCCGCCACGCCGCTCACGTCTCTGAAGCCTTCATCCTGCTCGGCATTACTCCTAAATTCGGAGAATGAAAAGGCCCTGGAGGGGGTGGTCGCGGCGACGCCGTCGGAGGCGAAGTAGCCTGCCTGTTCGGTGACGGTGAGGCCGAGGGTCAGCACGGTTCCGTAGGCGACGGCAGTCACGGTGAAGGACAGATCGCCCGGGTCTCGTCGCTGAGCTGGTAGCCAGGGTTAACGAGCTGACCAACTAGGCAGTGAGTAATTTTCACCTGTTTCCGCAATTTGAGCCGGCGGTGGCGACTCTACTCCCATCCCAGCTGGCTCATTGGAAACCCTATCCTGCCCACTATCATCCATCACTAACTCGGCCTGCCCCTCACTCGGACAGCCGTTTCGGCAACCTATAGCTTTGATGGGATCCTCGTAAAGTAAGAACCCGTCAATGGGCAGAGGAGCCACATGCAGTAGATTTTCCTTAGGCTCGTCTTTCACTCGCTCTCTGAGTTCCATAAGCAAGCGGCCCAAGGCGTTGGTGCCGACCAGCGTTTCCTCGTCAACTGGCTTGGCTCCCCAAAAATCATCGCGGCGGGAATGCTCGACGATGGGCATATCCCCGGTCTCCAGCAGCAACTCGCTGAATTTATCCCAATTCTGCGCCAGCTTCACCTGCAAGCACCAACGCATAATTTTAATCCGAACTGCGTCCCAATCTGTCCGGGAATTGGAGCGGTGAGGCTTGCCCTTCATCTTCGCCGTCATCGGGCTTCTCTGGGCGATAATTTCGTGCTGCACCTTCGGAATGTGTGGGAATCGACACGCCTGGTACAAGGCCTCTGACGTGCGAATTTTCACGCCGTTCACTTCCAGAGGGAAGCCGCCAGCCATGTTGGACAGACCGCCGTGCTTTTCTTTGGTTTTTAGAAAGATAGCGGAGTTAGCACGGTGGTAGGTGCGTGTATGGCAATTGTGGATCGCAGTGGTCATCTCGGTTGTCCTATGGGTTGTACGTCTTACGTGGGAACAACGGATACCATCTGCCGAATGGGTGGCTGAGTCCGAAGGACGGGTCTCCGTACCACAAGGCAAGCGGGCAGTTGTTGGGACAGTTGCGGTAAGTTACTAACAAGGAGCCGAAACCGGGATTGAAGCTATAAAAGCCGAGAGGTTTTAGGATTGGGTTAGGGTTATAGGCAAAGTTCTGTATTTGGAAGCCGGCGTTCAGAAATTCGCGCTCGAGTAGCTGACGGCCTTGCTCGCTGGTGAAGGGGTATATTGCTTCTGTTCCAGGATGTCGAGGCGAGAAACTGTAATCGTTATAAACCTCCGCAGTTGGCCAGAGTACGGCGGATCCGTTCCGAAAGTACTTTCGATTTTCGAAACCGTAGAATCTCCAGAACTGCAAGTCAATTTCTTTACCGAGTTGGTCTGCGATTTGTGCAACCCGCGTTTGGCACCAGCGCTCGCCGCCAGGGTGGCTAGCGAAGACGCAAACGTACACGGTAGTTTTTGCAGGTGCTTGTGGCATCCAATCGGTCAAGTCGCGGATTATACGATTTCCAGTAAAGAGAGCATCGTCAAGGTAGATGAAGGTATGACTATCGGGAGTGGCTTGGTCAATATCCAAGCCACACTCGACATGCAATACTCCACCAAACAGACTCCTAATGACGGACTGACTTTCGCCATTCTGCTGAATATTTAGAATCTGGGCGCGTCGCCAGAAAGAGCATACAGATTGAGTGGAGCGATTAGGAGGGCGATGCACCAAAGTCCGTAGTAGGCTGACAACTTTGTCCTTTGAGCAGTACGTACGCTTGAACACCTGATCCAATTCGCGCAGCATCGGGACCTGAACATCGTCGCCGATTTGCTTGATCCAACGATCAACATGCTCGGGCGTGGGCTCGTCGATTTCACCGGCCCGGTAGTCTTTGACGGTGCTGGCTATGGAAGCCAGCAGGTTTTCGCGCTCTGCCATCGGGTAATGCCTATTGAAATTGCCACCACGATAGCACGGCATCGTCTCAACCGTAACATTTGTTCAATTTTTGTATTATTTTGAGAAACTTGCCGGGTTAATCGGGCACCCAGCGCACATCGCCCCCCGGCTGCCGGGGATACACTCGTGACCGTCGTATGAGACGCCGGCGTTGTATGTCGCCGGCGTCTCCATGACGCTGGACAGGGTTCCCGACTTGGGCGGCGGCAACGCGATCCCGGCGGCTTCGGCGGCGCGGCGGTCACTTGCCTCGTTGAACAGATCCAGGCGCAGTTGCTTGCCGGAGGGAGGACGCTGGCCGGGGAACACCACGTAGGGCCAGGCGCGCTTGCGGACGACGCCCATGGCCTGTAGGTCGCGCCAGTTGTCAATGCTGTGGCGGCGGCGGTTTTCCAGGATGCGGCCGGCGGACACCGGGCCGATGCCGGGAATGCGTAGCAGTTGGTCTTTGGTGGCTGCGTTCAGGTCGATGGGGAAGGCGTCCAGGTTTTCCATGGCGATGACCGTCTTGGGGTCCTGCTCCAAGGAGAGGAAGCCGCCGTGGTCGAAGGCGAGTTCTATCTCATCGGAGGCGAAGTTATAGACCCGGCGGAGCCAGTCCATCTGGTAAAGGCGGTGCTCGCGGCCAGCGTGTACCGGCGGCTTTTCCTCCATGGGCGTGTGGCGGGCCGGACGGAAGGGCGGGTAATAGACGCGCTTGAGGTTCCAGTCGGTGTACATCTGGTCAACGCGGCTATAGATCTGGCGGTCGGACTCGTCAGCCGCGCCGACCACGAACTGAGTGGCTTGCCCTACCGCGCCGCCGCTGGTTTCGCGGGTCAGGTCGTTGATCCAGGCCATGGGATCGAGGATGTCTTTCTGCAAGTCCTTGTGAGGGCTGATCCGGCGCATCATGTCCGGTCCCGGCGTTTCGATGTTGACGGAGAGACGGCTGCCGAGCCGATGGGCGCGTTCGACCAGTTCCCGGCTTGCGCCGGGCATGACCTTGAGATGGATGTATCCCTTGAAGCCGTGCTTTTTGCGGATGATCTCGACGGTCTCCACCATGCGCTGGGTGGTCTTGGTGCCGTCGCCGGCGATGCCGGAACTCAGGAACAGGCCATCTACGGCGAGGCGCTGGTGTAGCTCGGCGAAGGTGTCGGCCAGTTCCTCGCGCTTGAAGGCGTAGCGCTTGCGGGGAACGTAGATGCTGTTGGGGCAGTAGGCGCAGTCCATCTTGCAGAAGTCGGTGAACATGACGCGCATCAGGTTGATTTTCTTGCCGTTGGGCAGGCTGGCCTTGTAGATGCCCGGCGCCGGGTTCTTGCCGGGATCGGAGTAGGCGACGCGGTTTCTGCCGCTCCCGATGGAGCCGGCGGCGAACTTGCCGCTGAGGGAATGGCCGACGCGGTCGGCTTTGCCGGCGGTGAGGATGTCGTCGGAGGCGGCCATGCCGCCGAGGATTTGCAGCTTGTCGTAGCGGTCAGGGGTACTTTTGATGAGCATGGTTCGTTCGCTCCTGGCCGGCGGCGTAGGATTGGGAACCGCCGGCATTGGCGAACTTATGCTCGTATAGGGAAGTCCATGGCGTCAACGGGATGCTGTCATCAAACCGGGCATTTCCAGAATAAATTCGTCATTCCTGCGAAAGCAGGAATCCAATGTCCCGCGCAATAACGACGTTCTGGATTCCCGCTTTCGCGGGAACGACGGTAGCAGGGACGCGGTAATGGCGGTAGCAGGGACGCGGTAATGAGGGTGGTAGGGACCCGGTTATGACAGGTTGGTGAGGCGGTGGCGGGCGTCGGGGGTCATTTCGTAGCGTCGGGGTTTTTCGCTGGCGAGGACGACGCCATGCCCTTCCATAATGGGCCACAGTTGCCGGGCGAACCAGGTGCCGAACTGCGCGGCGGTGTAGGACGCGGCCGGGTGTTGGGGATGCAGTTGTTTCAGGGCGCTCTGGGCGTCGGAAGCTTTGAACAGGTCGTCAGTGATGCCAGTGGCGACGGCGGCGGCCAGCTGCGGCGGCGTGAGTTCATCGCCAACTTTGACGGGGCCGGCCGGCCGGGCTGGAGTCGATTCAGCGTCAGTTTTGTCTTGGCTCGTCGGTTGGGGTTGCGGCCCAGTGATGGATTCCTTGGCGGCCTGAGTGATTTCGTAGGTGCGCGGCGAGCTTTTTCGAGTCATCAGCACACCACGTTTTTGCAGTATGGGCCAGACTGCTTTGAGCAGGAACGTGCCGAATTGGGCCGGGCCGGCGGCAGCCGGATGTCTGGGCCATAGCTCCTGGAAAACGTCGTGGGCATCGGTGACTTTGAACTTGCCTACGTTCAGCCGGCGTATCAACTGGTCGGCGATGGTTTCGTTGCCTGGGTTGTCGCCGTTGGCTGCCGGAAGGGCTGGCCGCGCGGCTTCCGGCAAGGGTTTGGGCGCCGGTTCGTCAACTGCCGCAACCGGCACAGCGGGGGTGGCGGACAGGTCCCAGCGCATGGCGTCGGGGATGAACCGTTCCATTTCCGATGATAGCGCTCCGGCGTCGGGGGATGTAATCCAGAGGAATGGAGTATGCTCCAGCCCGGCAGAATGGGCCATTTCCTTGATCTTGACGAACAGGGCGCCAAAGTCGCTGTCGTTGCTGACCACGGCAACGGCGGCGGCCTGGCTGGTGACCAGATCGGCCACGGCATCGGCGGTGATGGCGAGGTCGGCGGAATTTTTCGCCCGGTTGTTGCTGAAGTGCTGGACGCCGCGAACTCGCACGCGCAAATCGGGGTACGACGATTCGGCCCACATTTCCCATACCGCGATTTTGTCGGCCCGCACGTAGAGAGATACGCTGCCCAGTGGGAGGGGCCCTGGCCAGTCCGCGACGATCTGCGCGACGATATTCTGAGCGTGGTCGGAGTCCCGAAGGTTTTCGGTATCGACGTAGATGGCCGCGCCGGGGGATGGGATGGCGGGGTGGTGGTCGGTGGGGAGGATGATCATATTATGTGCCGACAAGGATATGGTCATAAAGTCAGCAAGCCCGGCACGAGCTGCCCTTGTTTCGGATCGGCAGCCAAGCCAAACACGGCCAACGTCAACGAGCCTATAACAACCTCGTGCAAATCGTCCCCGAAGACGATTTGATTGGTAAATGTTTTGCCATTCAATTCCATTTGGACAGATCCGATACCCAGTTGTCTGACTAAGCCATCCGTACGGCGGAACTGCTGGTAATGCTCTCGCGTTGTACCCAGTTGCTCTAGGACCTGGCGCGGTACGATGGAGTAAAGGTACCGGGTGTCCACCACACCTTCCAAGCGACGGGCCTGAACACCGTCAGGCCCGTAAATGACGAACGGGACGCTGAAAGTGCCGGCTACAGCGTCCCCTCCGATGGTGTGACCGGCATATGTCCGTGTGTGTTCCGTCATATAGCGGGCTACACAAACTCCGGCTGCTCGAAGGTTCCGCCCACCACCGGGTTGGCGTCCAGGCCCAGCCACTGCTCCACCAGGGCGCCGTACACGCCGCGGAAGTCCGTGTTGAAGGCCAAGTCGCCCTCGACGAGATCGCCTTCGGCCAGGGACGGGTAGGCTCCGTACATGCCGCCGCGCACCGGGTCGCCGATGGCAAAGGCCACGCCGCCGCTGCCGTGGTCGGTGCCGCTGCCGTTGTCTTTGACGCGCCGGCCGAACTCGGTGAAGGCGAACATCACCACGTTGTCTGCCGCGTTGTGCTCGCGCAGATCGGCGTAGAAATCGCTGACGGCGCGGCTGAGGTCGCCAAGGAGCTTGGGATGGACGTCGGCCTCGCTGGCGTGGGTGTCGTAGCCGCCCTGCTGGGTGTAGAAAACGCGAGTGCCGAGGTTGGCAGTGAGGACCTTGGCGATGCCCTGGAGGTTCCTGGCGATGCTGGTATCGGCGTATTCCACGCTGGACGTGTACATGTCGGGAGCGGCCTTGAGTATGTCGGCGCCCTTAAGGGCGTCGAGTCCCGTCTGGCCGAGGTAGTCCATGGTTGCGCCAAGGCCGACGGTGGGGGAATACATGCGGGCGAAGATGTCCAATGCCTGGGAGCGTTCCGGCTCGCCCTGAATGCCCGTCAAAACCCCATAGGTTTCCAGGATGGCGACGGAGGCCACGGGCACACCAGACAGCGCCATGGCCCGGGGGAGGCCGCGTCCGAAGTTGACGCCGGTGAGCACGTTTTCGGCGTGGGGGTCGATGTCGCGGATGACGCGGCCCAGCCAGCCCTCGGTGCCCACCTTCTCCGGCTCGCAGGTATGCCAGATGTCCATGCTGCGGAAGTGGGAGCGGTTGGGCGTTGGGTAGCCGATGCCGTTGACAACGGCGACTTTGCCGGCGTCGTACAACTGCTTGAATTCGGGCAGGGCAGGGTTGAAGCCGTAGGTGTCGTCGATGGGCAACACCCGGTCGGCGGGAATGCCGACGGTGGGCCGGTTATCGTGGTAGCGACCATCATTATATGGAATGACGGTGTTAAGGTAGTCGTTGCCGCCGGTGAGCTGGATGACGACGAGAATGGGGTCTTTGGTGGTGCTGGTCATGGCGTCAATACTCCGTGGAGTGTGATGGCCGTAGTTTAGCACAATGCGCTCAGTGCCCGGTAAGCCCCGTGGCAGAGCCACGCCGATGGTACAATGCCGTTAGTCGGTTCATCGCCTGCATCTTTGGAGAACGTCATGACAACGACGCATAGCCGGGCACTACGCCAATTCACCGCCGCCGAAAGGGAGGCGATGGTCGCTTGCGGGATTTTGCCGGAGCATGCAAGCCGGCGTTTCACAGTGGATGAGTACCTGGCCCTGGGCGCCGCCGGCATTTTGACGAAAGAAGAACGTGTTGAACTGCTGGACGGAGAGATAATCCAAATGGCGCCCATTGGCAACCGACACCGGAACAGCGTGAACTGGCTGGCAGACTTGATGGGCGAGGCTTTCGGGGGCCGGGCCATGGTGCAAGTGCAAGGTTCTATCCAGCTGGATGACGCCAGCGCCCCGCAGCCGGACATCGCGGTCATCCGACGAGGTTCCATCAACGAGATCGGGCCGGTACTGCCGTCCGATGTGTATTTGCTGGTTGAGGTTGCCGACAGCTCGCTGGAGTTTGACTTGGGCGAGAAGTTGGCCGGCTACGCCGCTGCCGGCATCCCCGAAGTGTGGGTTGCCAACCTCCGCGCCGGTGAGTTGGTGGTCAACACTGAGCCGGAAGGGTCCGCCTACGCCAACGCCCGCGTTGTTCCGCTGGACGGCACAGTGAGCCCACGGGCGTTCCCTGACGCTGTGCTGGCGGTGGCCGACTTTATTCCGGCCGTTGACTGATGAGCTGGTGCTGGCTCATCGTCGGTCTTGCCGTTTACTATCCTTTAGTGCTTTTTGGCGGCGCGGCGCTGAAGGCGGAATACAGCCAGGTTAGCCAGTACATTAGCGAGCTCAATGCTACGGGCTCGGATTGGAATTGGCAGATAGGCTACCTGGGGTTTCTCCCCCTGGGTTTGCTTGGCCTCATATTACTGCTGGCGGTTGCGCCACGCGCAAGATTGAACGGTATCAGTAAAGTCGGCTGTTGGTTGCTTATTGCTGAACCAGTGGCCTATGCTGGCTCAGCTTTTGCGCCCTGCGATTTGGGATGTCCTACGATGGGCAGTCTTTCCCAGAATGCGCACAATTTCCTGTCCGCAATCACGCTCGCCATGACCACGCTCGGGTTGATTTTGCTGTCCTGCAACAGCAGACTCTCGCCAGTCCAGAGAGTGGCTTGGTTGGTGTTGGCCGCAACCTTTATCACGCTCTACGCATTTGCGCTAGTGCCTGATCTCGCTCAATGGCGAGGCTTGCTACAGCGTATCGCAGAGGGGATCCTCTATAGCTGTTTGTGCCTTATCAGTTGGCGGCTATTGGCGGATCGTAACGATCCGACGGAACTGAACGAGTCAAGAAAATTGTACTCGCTCTGAAACCGGCGCATGGTTACTTTGGCTAGCTACCCTAGCAACAATCGCTCAGAGCTATTAAGCCCGCCCGCCGCGTCAGATTCTAACTCTGCTGGTGCGTTCTAACACTTCATTGACGGGATCAACCTTGAGCAACAGCATCTGTAGCGTCGTCGCTCCGACTACGCTGGCGTCTTCTCCCTCCGGCCCGAAAAGCACCCGGCAAGCCCCCTCTTCTCCATCAATGTCTATCAACGCCCACCCGCTCCAATAGGATACATCGTTCCCATCAGCAAGCGTACCGGTGACCTGTGAGCGACGTGATATCCGCAGTCCGTCCAGCACCGATGCCGGAAACATGGAGTGAGAAGCGCCGGTATCCACCAGCGCTTCCATTTCAAACATATCCCCGCCGTCCGGATTGCCGACGCGAACGGGGGTTGAGAATGTGCCCATTCCCTTCTCCCTACTCTGAAGGCGTGCGGCTACTTGAAGTGCGGTATCACGTCCTCCGAGAGGCACTTCAGGGTATCCATCACCACCTCGCGCGGCACGGATGATGTCCAGTTGCACTCGAACATGATCTCGTCGGTGGTGAACTGCTCCCGGAACAGGTGAATCTTCTCGACCACTTCTGCCGGCGTGCCGAAGAGGTTGACCTCCTGGGTTGCTTCGGGACCGGCGCTGCCCGCGTCGGTGCTGCCGATGGCGAGACGACCGGCGTAGTAGATGCGGGCCAGGTCCATCAGGTTTTCAACACGGCGGTCGGCCTTTTCCTGGGTGTCGGCGACGAGAGTGGGCACCCGCACCACGGTGGTGGGCTCGCCCTCGTGTCCGGCGTCGATGTAAGCCTTACGGTAGTCCTGAACATCCTGGCGGAGGATGGCGGAGCCGCGCAGGTTGTGGGGCGAACTGCCCGCGCCGATGGCGATGCGATAGCCATGCTCGCCCATGGGGACGAAGCTCTCCTGGCTGTCCACCGGAAGCAGCATGGGCATCGGGTTCTGCACCGGCTTGGGGATGCTCATGTAGTCCTCGTAGAAAGCCGGATAGTTGAAGTACTTGCCCTCAAATCCGGAGAACTTGTCCTCGGTCCAAAGCTGCTTTAGGAGCTCCAGGTACTCATAGAAGTACTCCCGCCGTTCGTCGGAACCGCGAGTGCGGGCCCCGGGGCCGTAAATGAACCGGCCTTCGCTGACCTGGTCCACTATGGCAACCTGTTCCGCGACCTGGAAGGGATCCTCAGGCTGGAGATTGTCGAAAGCGTACCTTTCGTGGGGCAGCGCCCGCGGCGATGGTTCCTCGCCAGGCAGTCGCAGGGTGGGGCGGTGGATGGACGTGCCGATCCTGATGTTCTTGGTGTGGTTGGCGATGATGCCGGAGAGCATGATGGACTGGGGGTCCATACTGCCCTGGGTGGAGAAGTGGCCGCCGCCGAACCAGACATAGTCCCAGCCGGCGGCCTCGATGTGATCGATCTCTTGAAAATTCTGCTTGTAGGCTTCGGCTTCGAGGAGCTTGCCGCCGGCGTATTCAGGGTCCCAGGGGACCTTGCCGCCCTCATAAACGGCGTTCCAGGTGGTAAATAATCCAAAGTCCATCTTGGCCATTTTCGTTCCTCCCTGGGTCCGGTTGGATACTGAGATTCGTATCCGTCAATTTAGCACCGGCACGGGAAAAGCGTCAACGTTGGGCCAACCGCAACTAGAACCAATCAAAGGGGTTACCGTGCGCCATGACGTGTTGACGATATTCACCCGTCATTCCGGACTTGATCCGGAATCCATTGTTACGAGCAAGCGTAACTCCTGGAGCCAGCCGCACGCAGACTTTCTGGATTCCGGCTTTCGCCGAAATGACGATAGAAAATGGCAGATTGTCATCGCGCCTAACGGTTCCGATTCATGAACAAGACGTCGATCAGCGCTCTGAGGGCCTGTATATCCACTTGGCCGGTGGCCAGCCGCCAGGCCAGCCACATCACAAAGCCAACCAGCAGGCCGACCAATGTAAACAGGACGACGAGTCCGGCTGCGGCGGCGCCCTGCCAGACGAGGATCACGCCGAAGATGAGGCCACCTATGAGACCGGAAAGTATCAAACCGGGCATCGGTTTCACCTCGTCAAAACCGGCTGGTCGCGGTCGCCCTGGTAGCGGGCGCGAATTGGAACGTCAATGACGGTCAGGCTGGTCAACCGTTCGACCACCTCCCGGATGTCGTGCTGAATATCCGCAGTTACTTCCGGAACGTCCGCGCCCATACGAAGACCGACTGAGCATTGAATCACAAGGCCGGCCGGCGTAACGCGAACACTGCAACGGACGTTGCGCACCTCGCGGTTGGCGCGGGCGGTGCGTTGGGCCAACTGTACAATGCTGTCGATGGACATGCGCACGGCGCCGTTGGGCTCTGAGCTGACGAGCACCATTCCGGGAGCGGCAGTGCGGGTAAGCATCCTCATTTCCAGCGCCAGAAGAACGAGCCCAACGGCGATGAATCCAACGGCGATGCCCACGTCGCGCCACCAGGCGCCGCCGGTATCCTGGGTTATGAGGGTAAGTTGCTGGCGTAGGGGCGAAATAGGCACCGCCTGCGGAGCGAGGGCGTCGGTGATTACCAGCAGCATGAGCACCCCGACGACGACGCTCGCCAGGGCGCCCAAAGCAACCAGTAAGCCGTTGAAGGCATTCATGCCTAGCGATATTTAGACTACGCCACGAGACGGGCCGCCGGACGGGAATTCGATTCCGACCACGCCGACGTTGATTTCCTTGGCTACCAGGCCGATCTGGTCAAACAGCTCCTGGGCGACGACCTCGCGGATTTCCTGTACGACGCTGGGGATACGGTGCCCGTACACCATTACCACGTCCAGGTCAACGATGGCCTCCTTCTGACCGGCTTCGACTCCCACGCCGGTTGCCCTGGCAGACGCCGGCGAACGGACCGTATCGGCCACCGCGCGCAGAATGCCGCCGGTATTGCCCAGTCGGTCCACGCCAGAGACGCCGCTGACCACGTGGCCGACGATGGCAGCCACAACGCTGGCCTCAATCTTGGTCGCGCCGGGTACGCCGCTGGGATTGTCGGTAGAGAAGGGGAATGCGTCGGGATGGAAAATTTCCGCCGCTACGATTTCGCCATCTGGCATAGAGGTCCTCCTGTTTGTTCATGATCCTTGGCGAGCGCTATCGCCACTGATAATTTCGGTCACTTAATGCTATCACAACTTCAGCATCGGTAGATTGAAACCGTGAGATATGGAGAGTTGGTACCTTGCTTTGCTTTATGATCCCGGATTGAATCGCCCAGGAAGTTCTTGTACTATCTGGCGACAGTATAAAGGGAAGTTCAGGCACGATGTCCAGTAAGGAGTGATTGTGGCGGCGGACAAAACCATTTTAGAGACACTGTTCGCGATTCCAAGTTGGGATGGCGCGCGAGTCCAGGAAGTTGAGATTACGGGCGGGGGAGACCCGATATTGCCAACGCCTTTCCGGATTGGGGATACCGCGGCGGCCAGCCTGGCAGCCGTGGGCCTGGCCGTGTCGGATCTCTGGGAACTGCGCACCGGTCGTCGTCAGGAGATCGCGGTCAACGCCAGGCGGGCGACGGCATCGCTGCGCAGCAGCCAGTACCTGAAACTGGACGGCGAGCGGGTCGCACGGGAGCGGCCTTCGGTGATGGGGGTGTATCCGGCAAAAAACGGACGCTGGAGCTACCTGCACTGCAATTTCCCCAACCACCGGGACGCAGCCCTGGGCGTGCTGGGCGTGGAAGAAGACCGTGAAGCGGTGCGGCGCGCGGTGGCCCAGTGGGACGCTCTGGAGCTTGAGGAAGCCATCATCGCCGCCAAAGGGGCCGGCGGGATGGTACGATCCATGGATGAATGGGCGCAGCATCCACAATCCGCAGCCATCGCATCCCTGCCGCTGATGGAGATTGACCGCATCGGAGACAGCCCGCCGGAGCCGCTGCCGGAAGGTTCGCAGCCCCTTTCGGGTGTCCGGGTATTGGATTTGACGCGAGTGTTGGCAGGGCCGACCTGCGCGCGGACGCTGGCGGAACACGGCGCGGACGTACTCAAGGTTACCGCCGCACATCTGCCCAGCAGCGGGATACAGGAGTTCGACACGGGGCACGGGAAGCTGTCCACGCACCTGGACCTGCGCAACGACGGGGATATCGAGACGTTGCGGGGATTGGTTCGGGAAGCGGACGTGTTTTCGCAGGGATACCGACCCGGTACGCTGGCGCAGCGGGGTCTTTCGCCGGAGGATCTCGCCCAAGTGCGGCCCGGCATCGTGTACGTTTCGCTGTCCGCATTTAGCCGGGTTGGGCCGTGGGCGGAGCGCAGGGGCTTTGACACGGTGGTGCAGACGGTGAGCGGGATAACCCACCGGCAGGGACAACTGTTCCCCGGGGCGGAACCCGGCCCGCAGTTTTACCCCGTTTCGGCCATCGATTATCTGACGGGATATTTGATGGCTTTCGGAACCATGCTGGCCCTGGCCCGGAGAGTGCGGGAGGGGGGCAGTTGGTTGGTGCGCATCTCGCTGGCGCAGGTTGGCCGATGGCTGGTGAACCAGGGCCAGATTTCCGAACCGGAACTTGAAGCCGTACCCGCGGAATTCGCGCCGGAGGAGATAGAAATCTGGTCAACGGAGACCGAGGTGACGGCCGGTCGTTTGAGCCACCTTGCGCCAACGCTTGAATTATCGGAAACCCGACCTTACTGGCTACGACCGACAGCGCCCCTGGGGTCTCACGATCCGGTGTGGCCGAGTCGAGACTGAGCGAGGGCCGGAGATTCTTCTCAAGAAAAAAGAAGGAGTTTGGCGACACTGTACATGGCGACAAATAATCCGTAAAATCGCCATAAATTATTCGCGCGCGCCGCGCTCGGTCGCTCCATCCACTGTTGGGTGTGTGCTGAAAACGAGACAAATTGGCACGACGCGGTACTGATCTGATTTTGTGAACAGGGGATAAAATCATGCCAATCGAATCACGCAGGGACAGCGGAACGTTGATCATCCAGACCGAAGAGCGCGTTGACAGCGCCAACGCACAGGCTTTTTATCAGGAACTGGACTCTACCATTGAGTCAGATGACCGAGCCGTAGTGATGGATATGGAAAGGCTGGCGTACATCAGTAGCGCGGGCCTTCGTGTGATCTTGCAGACGGCGAGGAAGTTGCAGCAGCAGAACGCAAAGTTTGCAATCTGCTCACTTTCGGGCACGGTTCGGGAGGTGTTTGAGATCAGCGGTTTCGACCGGGTGATAGATATCCATTCTTCGCAAGCAGAAGCGATTGCCGCCGTGTCCGGATAATAAATAAACAGCCGCCAGGGTATCGGATAACTGCGGAGGATGAAGTAATGGGTGATACAGCAGGAGCTTACCGGATACTAGTAGTTGACGACGAACCGGACCTGGAACCGCTGGTCCTGCAGCGGATGCGTCGGAGCATTCGCGCGGGCCAATACCAGTTCGTGTTCGCCCAAAATGGGGTCGAGGCGCTGCAAAAACTGGACCAGGACCATAACATCGACATGGTGCTGTCCGATATAAACATGCCCCAGATGGACGGTCTGTCGTTGCTGGAGCGCATTCCGGACGTGGCCCCGGACACTCGCTCGGTAATCATTTCAGCCTATGGGGACATGAAAAACATACGGGCTGCGATGAACCGCGGCGCTTTCGATTTCGTCACCAAACCGCTGGACTTCGACGACCTGCGGGTCACCATCGAGCGGACGCTGAACAATCTTACGGCGTGGCGGGAGGCAGAGTCTTCGCGCCAGCGGCTGGTCGCCATAGAGAACGAGTTGGACGTGGCGAGCAAGATGCAGCAAAGCATCCTGCCCACCGAGTTTCCCGCCACGGATGAGTACGAAGTCTTCGGAAGCATGACGCCGGCGCGGGAAGTCGGCGGGGACTTCTTCGACATCTTCCAGTTGGATAACGGGAAAATTGGTCTGGCAATTGCGGACGTCTCGGGTAAAGGAGTGCCGGCAGCGCTCTTTATGATGGCCAGCCGCACCCTGTTGAAAGGGTCGGCAATCGGACTAAACGACCCTGGCAAGGTGTTGAAAGAAGTCAATGACCTGCTTTATGACGACAACGAAGCAATGATGTTCGTAACGATGCTGTATGCAGTGTACGAGCCGGAAACCAGAGAACTCACCTATGCTAACGGCGGTCACAACCTGCCGATTGTCGTCCACGCCGACGGCAGCAGCAGCGTGATACCCAGCACTAACGGAGTGGCCCTGGGCATTTTGTCCGGCGGGGAATACGAGCAGAGCAGCATCACCTGCGCACCCGGTGACACGGTGGTTTTTTATACTGACGGCGTAACTGAGGCCATTGACACCGGGGAAGAAGAGTTCGGAATGGAGCGGTTGCAGGAAACTTTCAAGTGGGGGCCCGAGGACTGCCGGGAGGCCGTCCTGTCCATTCTTGACGCGGTGAGCGACTTTGCCGGCGGCGCGCCCCAATTCGACGACATCACGTGCCTGGCGCTGAAGGTCAAGTGAGGCCCGTGAGTATAGAGATAATGGAAGCAGTGTCCCTGAAAATCGCCCCCGAATTGGACCAACTGGAGCGCATCACCGCCGCGGTGGAAGACTTTGCGGAACGAGATCACTGGCCCCCGGATCTAACCTTCAAGGTAAACCTGGTTCTGGATGAGCTCAGCGTGAACGTGGTGAACTACGGCGGGGAGGCCAGTGAAATCGAAGTTTCGCTGGTTTCGGACTCGGACCGGGTGCGGGTTGAGATTTCGGATGACGGGCATCCCTTCGACCCGCTGACCGATGCTGCCGAACCGGATCTTGACGCGCCGCTGGAGGAAAGGGCCATAGGGGGTCTCGGTATCCATCTGGTGCGCGAGATGATGGACGAATTATATTACAGCCGTGAAGACGGCAAAAATCGTCTGGCAATGGTCAAGCGCAAAGGCGGATGAGGAGAACACTCGGCCACGCAAAGGGTGGGCCATTGAGCTTTGCGGCCGCTATGGTAATC
Organism: Dehalococcoidia bacterium; assembly: GCA_965207025.1. Lineage (GTDB taxonomy): Bacteria > Chloroflexota > Dehalococcoidia > Lucifugimonadales > UBA3495 > Bin87. The sequence goes on from OZ242258.1 coordinate 2,788,656, forward strand.
GTCCTTGCCTTGGGTCTCGCGGGCTGCCAGCCGGCCGCCCCGGACGCCTCCACTGAATCCAGCGGCGCGGCGGTTCCGTCTGCGGCAAGGGCGACGCCTGCGACGCGGAGTACCCAAGGGATAGGTTCGCTCGGCGTCTATGATGACCGGGTAGTGTTTGGCCAGTCGGCTGCGTTCAGCGGACCGGCCAGCCAGTTGGGGTTGGGCATGAAGCTCGGCATTGAGGCTGCGTTTGCCGAAGCCAACCGAAACGGTGGCGTGCATGGTCGGCAGCTGGAACTAACGTCGCTGGACGATACCTACGAACCGGAGTTGGCCATCGCCAATACGACGGCGCTCATCGAGGAAGGAGTTTTCGCGCTGATCGGCGCCGTTGGCACGCCGACTTCCCGGTCGGCGACTCCGGTAGCTCGGGATGCGAAAGTTCCTTATATTGCCCCATTCACCGGCGCAGCTTTTCTCAGGGACGCGAATGCTCTTCCCAATGTGGTGAACATGCGCTCCTCGTACAACCAGGAAACCGAAGAGATGGTGGCGCGGTTGACCGAAGACCTGGGCATAACACGCATCGGCGTGATGTACCAGGATGATTCGTTCGGACGGGCCGGGTTGAACGGAGCGCTGGCCGCGCTGACAAAACGGGGCATGGAGCCGGCTGCGGTGGGTCTCTACCCACGCAACACCACCGCGGTAAAGACGGGGCTGCTTGACCTCCAGCGGGGGGATCCGGAGGCCGTAATTCTGGTGGGCGCTTATCGCCCGCTGGCGGCGTTGATCGCATGGGCGCGGCATATCGGCGAAGATTGGGAGTTCGTCAACATATCCTTCGTGGGCAGCAACGCGCTGGCGCAGGAACTCAGCGAGCTGGATCCAGCCCGGGGCGCCGGCGTCTTTGTGACCCAGGTGGTGCCCTTCCCCCACGATGGGTCGGTTCCCATTGTGGCTGCTTATCATCAGGCCCTGGCTGAATATGATCCTGAGGCAGCGCCCGGCTTCGTGTCGCTGGAGGGCTATCTGGCGGGACGCCTGGCCATCGCCGGGCTGGAACGGTGCGGCGCTGAGTTGACCCGGGAGTGTTTCCTGGACAGTTTTCGTAGCTCCGAACCGGTTGACTTGGGCGGTTTCGGGCTCCGGTATGGCTCCGGAGACAACCAGGGTTCCGACACCGTTTTCCTGACAATGATTGACGAGAACGGCGAATATGTTGCCATCGATTCCCTTGAGGATCGTGGGAGGGCTGGCAGATGATGTCTCTAGTGCAAAGGCTGCTGGAATATCGCTACCGCATTTCGGCGCAGCTTTATCTGGCCCTGGGCGGCGCGGTGGCTCTTACCTTCGCCGCAAGCCTGGTGGGGTGGTTCTCTTTCAACCAGGTAGGGGAGGCGCAGAGCAGAGTAAATGAGCGCAGCGTTCCCGAACTGGCGGCAGCCTTCGGCGTCGCGCAGTACAGCGGAGATCTGGTCGCGGCGGCGGACGCGCTGACGGCGGCGACAACTCCGGACGAAGTGGCCCGGGTGGGCGATCAAATCGCCACGGCTCACCAGTCGTTCAAAGAGCAGCTGACCACCCTGGAAAACAAGGGCGGCGATGCGGAACGGTTTGAACGCATCCATACCTATTCCACGGCGTTGATCGACAACATTGCCGGCGTGAACAGCAGCATGTGGCAGCGGTTCACATTGAACGAGCAAGCGGACATGCTAGTGGCGGAACTGGAGACGCTGACTGTCGAACTGGACGGCATCATCGTACCCGAAATCGACCGTCAATTCTTCTACATCCAGACCGGTTATCGGGAACTCGATGAACCCAGGGCCGCCCCGGAAGCGCATCTTTCCGAAGTCGAACAGGCCCGGTATCGTTACCTGGCCGAATTGCAGTCCAACGCTAAAATCGCCACGCAGTTGCTCGCCAGCGCGTCCGTCGTGACCGACAGCTCGCTGATTGAGCCTTTCCGGGAACGGTTTGAGTCTTCGGCCAGCAACATCAGAAGAAACCTGTATCCCCTGCAAGGCGCGCCGCTGCACGCTGAGCTGACTCAGGTCTTCGAACGGTTGCTGGCGCTGGGCACCGGGCCGCAGAACGGGTTTGAACTCCGCGCCCAACAGTTGGGCCTGGACGAGCGTCAGCAACTTCTGCTGGCGAACAATCAGGCGATAGCCCAGTTGCTGATCGAAGAGGTGGACGCCCTGGTGGTTGGGGCCGAATCGGGAGCGCAGGCGGCCACCGACGCCTCTACGCAGGCGATTTTGACCGGGCGCACGCTCCTGTTGGTCATCAGCTTCATCAGCGTTGGTGGGGCGTTGCTCATCGCCTGGCTGTTCGTCGGCCGGGTGCTGCTGCATCGCCTGGAGTTGCTGTCGGGCTGGATGCGCCGCATGGCCGGCGGCGACCTGGACGCGCAGGTGGAGATCGGCGGGCGCGACGAAGTGGCGGATATGGCCGCTGCCCTGGAGATCTTTCGCCAGCACGCCCAGGAAGCGATTCGCCTGAACCTGGTGGAAGAACTGGCCCAGGAGCTGGAAGGCAAGAACGCGGAGCTGGAAGGCATCAACGCGCGACTGGACAGCCAGAACCACGAACTGGACAGCAAGAATGCGGAATTGGAGAACATCAACGCGCAGCTGGATACCCAGAACCACCAACTTGAAGAGGCGATGACCAGCCTGACCGCCGCCCAGGACCGCATCGTGGCCCAGGAAAAGCTGGCCTCGCTGGGTCAGCTGACGGCCGGCGTGGCCCATGAGATCAGGAACCCGTTGAACTTCGTCAAGAATTTCTCCGAATCATCGGAGGAGTTGCTGGATGAAATGCGGGAAACGCTTGAGGAAAATGAAGATGGCCACCTGGACGAAGAACAGAAAGAACTGATCCAGGATATTTTCGCCGACTTGACCGAAAACCTGGAACGCATCCGGATGCACGGAGACCGGGCGAATCGTATCGTGCAGGACATGTTGCTGATGGGCCGTGAGTCGGTGACCCATCAGATGAGCAGCGTCAACAACCTTCTGGACGAACACGCGCGGCTGGCATACCACAGCGCCCGGGCCCTGGATTCCGACTTCCAATTGGACCTGCAATACGACTTTGAGGAGATGGACGACATCGAGGTGAACCCCCGGGACATCGGGCGCGTGTTCCTGAACATGGTCAGCAACGCCTGCTACGCCACGGATGAGAAGCGGCGCCAGTTGGTCGAGTCCCCCGGCGAGAACGGTTACATGCCCGCGTTGTTGCTGACCACCCGCAAGCAGGACGAACAGGTGGAAGTGCGGATTCGTGACAATGGCAACGGAATGCCGCCCGAGATAATCGATCAGATATTCAATCCATTCTTCACCACCAAGCCCACCGGCCAAGGCACGGGACTGGGCCTGTCGATTTGCAGCGACATTATCAGGGAGCACGGGGGAACGATCGACGTGACCTCCGAGCCGGGCGAATTTACCGAAATGGTGATTGGCCTGCCTCTGAAGTTGCCCGAGGTTCCCGAACTGCACCTGGACGGCGACGATGATGATGAGGATGATGCACCCGTTGGCGTGACTGCCGACGGGGCCGGTTTGGAAACTGAGGACTAGCGCATGGTGGAGCAATCCGGAGCCGGGGAACCCTCCGACGGCGATAACCGCGTAGGCATCCGCATCGAGCAGGTGCTGGTCGGGCCGCCCCACGAAGGCGACGCCGGCGAAGGGCTGATGATACGCACCACCCGGGGAGACATCCGCGCCATCCTGCACGCCGCTCCGGACTCCCAACGCGCCGTCATCTGGGTTTGCGGCGCGCGCGGCGGGTTCGGCGGGCCGGCCAGCGGCCTGTACGCGGAGCTGTCCCAGGAGTTCACCAAGCAGGGGATCACCTCGCTGCGGATGGACTACCGCTTTCCCAACGAGATTCAGGAGTGCGCTCTCGACCTGCTGGCGGGAATCAACTTCCTCCGGGCGATGGAATACGACCCGGCGGTGGTGGTGGGACATTCCTTCGGCGGCGCGGTGGTCATCGCCGCCGCCGCGTTCAGCGACCACGTCGCCGGCGTGGTGTCGCTATCGCCCCAAACCTACGGCGCACAGGGCGCGGGGATGCTGTCGCCGACGCCGTTGCTGGTGGTGCACGGCAAGGCGGACACCAGGCTGCCCTTCTCGTGCGCAGTGGCGATACACGACTGGGCCAAGGATCCGCGTGAGCTGGTGCTGTACGAGGGCGCGGAGCACCGCCTGGACGAATGTCGCGTCGAGTTAAAGGACCTGTTGGGTCGCTGGATACCGGAACGGCTGGGTATTGTGGCCTGACCAGGCAGCGCTTGACAGTGGTAACGGAGTGCCCTGGGCCTTTGGATTTTGAAAGCCCCTCACCCCAACCCTCTCCCACCAGATGAGAGGGAGTTTTCAAATGCCGCCGGCGTAGGGTTTCAGGGCGGCGTAGATCACGTCGTTGATAGGAGTGGGCACGCCGGCTGACTCGCCGGCGCGAACCACGGCGCCGTTCAGGGTTTCCAGTTCCATGGGACGGCCGGCCATCAGGTCGGCGTGCATGGAAGAACGCATGGCGGCCCCGCCCTCTTCGATGTAGCGCAGCGTATCCGGCACGATTCCCTGGGCCAAATCGACGCCGGAGGCGCGGCCGGCCCGCTCGATCTCCTCCATGCAGCCGACGATGATCTTGCGCCATTCGGGTCGGGGCAGCAGGTCGTTGATGTACTCTCGCGCCAGGGAGCTCGTGCCGGCCATGGTGGCAATGAACAGGAACTTGGTCCAGAGGGTCACGGCGATGTCGTCGGAAGCATCGGCCGGCACACCGGCGGCCCGAAACGCCGCGCAGATTTCTTCGGCGCGCTGGCCGTGGGAAGCGTCCGCGCCGCGCACCGGGCCCGTGACGATGCGTACAACCGGGCCGGATTGACGGACAGCGCCGAGACCGGTACGGCTGGCCTCGATGTAGGCCGCGCCGGGCAGTACGATGGCGTTGGGGAATCTGTCCAGCAAAGGTTGGAAAGAATCTATACCGTTCTGGAGGCAGAGGACGGCGGTGTCCGTCCCGACCATGGAGTCCATTGACGGCACGGCGTCGGCGTTGTGATAAGTCTTGGTGGTGAGCAGCGCCAGGTCAACGGGGCCGACCTCGTCGGGGTTGTCGGTGGCAGAGCAGGCGACGACGAGATCGCCGGCCTCGGTTTGCATGCGCAAGCCATCGTTGCGGATGGCATCCAGGTGCTCGCCGCGGGCGATGAGGGTTACGTCGTGGCCGTCGCGGGCCAGCATACCGCCGAAGTATCCGCCGATGCTGCCGGCGCCCATAACTGCTACTTTCATGGGGTCAGTCCTGTAGTTATATTATTCGTCATTCCGGCGAAAGAACGTCACCCCGTACTTGATACGGGGCCGGAATCCAGTAGCATTTCTGGACTCCGGCTTTCGCCGGAGTGACGGTTTATTGGCGAACGAGTTTTGCACAGGCCAGACAGTTTACAGCCGGGAGGCCAATTCTCGAATCAACTCGGCGGCCGCTTCGCGAGTGTCATCGCGTTGCAGGGCGTGTTCCAGCGATGCCCGCAGGAGGCCCATGGGGTTGCCGCCGTCATAGCGGATGCCCTCGAACTCGCAGGCGTACAGCGGGCAGTCTTCCATCAGCAGGGCGAGACCGTCGGTGAGCTGGATTTCGTTGCGCGCGCCGGGCGGCGTGCGCTCCAGGCAATCGAACACGGCTGCCGGCAACAGATAGCGGCCCACGATGGAAAGGTTGGACGGCGCGGTTCCCGGTGGGGGTTTCTCCACCAGCGCACGTACCCTATGCCCACCGCCTCCCACCGATTCAGCGTCCACCACGCCATAATTATGCACCACTTCCCACGGTACGCGCTCCACGGCTACGGCCGCTGCTTCGCCGGCGTCGGCCATCCCCAGCATCATTTGCGAAAGGACGCCGGGCGTGTGGGCAATGATGTCGTCGGGCAGGATTACGGCGAATGGCTCATCGCCGACGGCGTCGCGGGCAGTCAGCACGGCGTGGCCCAGACCCAGCGGCTCCTCCTGGATCACAAAGGACACGTCGGCCAGGCGCGCCCCGGATTTCACCTTTTCCAGCAGCGCGTCATCGTCGGCCAGCCGTTCCTCAAGGTCGGGGCGGGGCCGGAAATAGTCGGCAATGCCCTCTTTGCCGGGAGAGGTTACGATGATTACATCGTTGATGCCGGCCTCCGCGGCCTCCGCCACCACGTATTGCAACATCGGCCGGTCTAGAATGGGCAGCAGTTCCTTGGGCACCGAGCGGGTAACGGGCAGGAAACGGGTGCCGAGGCCGGCGGCAGGAATTACGGCTTTGCGAATTGCAGTGGTCATCGTGGCGATGATAACACGGCGGCATCATTCCATCACCCGCGCGTCCGGTAAGCCCAGCAGGAATTGGCCGTGGTTCTCGTAGGCGGTGTCGCTGACCATCTGGTGCTGCGCGGCGGCGTGAATGTCCCGGAGACACTGCTGTAGTATGTTGCCAGCGAACAGCGCCTCGCCGCCGCCGTACCGGAACGCCTGCGACGCCACCTCGGCGGCAACGTCGGTGGTGTAGGTGGCTACCGAGCGCATCTGCGCCTGTAAAGGCGGAGGCGGCGTATGACCGTCGCAGACGCACCGCCACGCTTCCTCCAGTATCTCGACGTTCAGCGACCGGGCGGCCCTCAACTGCATGTCGCACTCACCCAACACGCGCTGGAAAGTTGGGCGATTGGCCACCAGGTTGGCCGAATTGTACCCGCGTATCTTGGACGCCGCCAGTTCGGTGACCGCATACAGCGCCCGCCGTCCCACGCCCAGAGCGAAGGCGGAATGTTCGTTGGTGACGTAGCCGGGCCGCCCCAGTCGGTATAGTCCTCCGCCCCGGCGGGGTTCCACTGATGCGACATCCCAGGCGAACCCATACGGTACGAACAGGTCATCCACCGAAAAATCGCAGCTGCCCGTCCCCCGTAGGCCCATCACCTGCCAATTGTCATGTACCTTGACCTTGTGTCGTGGCATCGCTACCCGCAACTGACGTGGGTGGCTTTGGAACCCATCGACTACCCGCGCGCCGGCCGAGACCCACTCGGCATGTCGTATCCCGCTGCCGAACTGCCAACGTCCGGTCAGCCGGTAGCCTCCATCAACAGGCGTCGCCATTCCCGACGGCGCGGCGGCGCCCGCAACCTTGGGAGGCCGCCCGCCCGCGAAAATTTCCTCTATGGCGTCATCGGGCAGAAACGCGCCCAGGCTGCCCACACTCGCCGCGCCGATCATCAGGCACCAGCCGGCGGCGGGGTCGATGCGGCTGACCGCCTCCAGCACGTCCAACTGGGTGACCGGGTCGGCTTCTGCGCCACCGAGGACGTGGGGGAGCTTGAGCCGGAGCAGCCCCGACTCGTACAGCGCGTCCACCGACGCGGCGGCCAGCGTGCCGATCTCCTCCGACTCAATGGCGCCGGCCTCCAGCGTGGCGCGGACGCTCTCAACTGCATCCATCAGCACGCGGCGTTTCGCTGCGGTATCGGTAGGGAAAGACAGCGTGGCCTGCATGACTACGCTTCCACCCTGGGCAGGATTTCGTTGGTCAGCACGTCGATGGTGTCCAGCAGTTGTTGCAGGTCGCCGCACTCGTGGCAGTTGAGCTGAAACTCCTCCAGCCCTGCCTCCTGCCGGTAGCGTTCCATGTCCGATGCAATCTGCTCCGGGGTCCCCAGGCCCGCTGGCCGGTCGCTCCCCGAGACGGATACTCCGGTGATGCTGCTGACGATGACCCGGAAACTCATGCGCACTCGTGGCGGTTCCTCGCGTCCGATTTCGGCGGATACGTCGTTGAGGTACTGCCAGTTGCTGACCAGGGCGGGCAGCGGCGTCGGTGTTGGCTGCCACACCTGGCCGAATCGGGCCGCCCGCCGCAGGGAGGCGTGGCTGGACCCCCCAATCCAGATGGGTGGGTGCGGTTGCTGCACCGGCTTGGGGCTGGTGTACAGGCCGTCGAAAGAAAAGAACCGGCCGTGAAAGCTCACCGGGTCCGGCTCCCAGCACGCTTTCCAGATGCGCAGGTACTCGTTGGTGCGTGCGCCGCGCTCGTTGTGGGGTACGTCCAGCGCGGCGTATTCGACTTCATTCCAGCCCGACCCCACGCCCACGATGGCCCTGCCGTCTGAGAGTTGGTCCAGCGTCGCCACCATCTTGGCGGTTACGACGGGGTTACGGTAGGGCATGATGAGCACCGAGGTGCCCAGTCGGATCCGGTCGGTGCGCGCCGCTACGTAGGCCAGGGTCATCAGGGGATCGTACACCTGCCGCCAGGGTTCGCTGCGGGAAGAATCGTCAACGATTACGTGGTCGTTGACGAACACGGCGTCGAACCCCGCTTCCTCGGCTTTGAGGGCGGTTTGCAGGATCGCCTCCGTGGTGGCCGGGAAACCGAGGTAGTCGGCGTTGGGAAGGCGGAAAGAGCATTGAACCATCAGGCATCACCTTGAACGTGTTGACTGCATTGGCCGCAATCATATTGCCAACGGCGAGGCGAAACAAGGGGAGTAGTTGATCACGTGTACCCAGTTTCGCCTGAACTGTCATTGCGAGCGAAGCGTGGCAATCTCGTTGGGCCAGCGGCATGGTTACGAGGACGAGATCGCCACGTCGCTACGCTCCTCGCGATGACAAACGCGCGCGTGAGAAGACGTTGCGACAGCATTGGAGCGGTTGCTACTATGACCGTGTTCCAAGTCTGCGGCTTTGCTGCTCATGGAGGGCGGCTTTGCGGTTTCCCCCATTGGTCGAAGGCAGGTTCATCAAGCGGCTGAACCGTTTCGCCGCGCTGGTGGACGTTGAAAAGCGCGAATACCTGGTCCATGTGCCCAACTCGGGACGCATGGGTGAATTGCTGGTTCCAGGCTACCGGGTGCTGCTGAATCCCGCTCCAGCCGGCTCGGCTCGCAAAACAGCCTACGATCTGGCGCTGGTCGATACCGAGGACGCGCTGTCATCTGCTGACGCGCGGTTGCCCAACAAGCTGGTTGCGGAGGCCATCGCCGAAGGACGGCTGCCGCAATTCGCCGGCTATCCCAACGTCCGCCCGGAAAACACGTTTGGCGAGAGCCGCCTGGACTTTCTGTTGGAAGGGCCGGAAGGGTCCTGCTATGTGGAAACCAAGTCGGTTACGTTGGTGGAGGACGGCGTGGGCCTGTTTCCCGACGCTCCTACGCTCAGGGGCGTAAAGCATCTGCACAGCTTGATGGCCGCGAAGGACATGGGACACCGGGCCGGCGTCATTTTCGTGATCCAGCGGGCCGACGCCAAAGCGTTTACGCCTTATGACGAAGCCGACCCGCTGCTGGGGGAGACGTTGAGAACGGCGGCGGCCAGAGGCGTCGAGGTCTGGGCCTACCGCTGCCAGGTTGATGAGCAAAGCATCACGCTGGCGGACGAGATTCCGGTGCTGCTGTAAGTTTTATTTACATGGATAAACGGGATATATCTGTGGATGACAATTCGGTCTTGCTGATGGAGATGTATCACCGCCTGCTGAAAGCCTACGGGCCCCAAGGCTGGTGGCCGGGCGACAGCCGTTTCGAGATGATCGCCGGCGCCATCCTGACCCAGGCGGCGGCGTGGCGCAACGTGGAACTCGCGCTGGCGAACCTGCGCGTTGCCGGCATTGACGACTGGCCGGCCGTACACAGTATGGAAATCGGCACTCTGGCGGGGCTGGTGCGTCCGTCGGGATATTACAACTCCAAGGCGCGCAAGCTGAAAGCCTTTGCCGCCCACGTATGCGAGGGCTACGACGGCGGCCTGGACGCGATGTTCGCGGCGGACACGGAGCCGCTGCGGCGTGAGTTGCTGGGCATCCACGGCATCGGGCCGGAGACGGCGGACGACATCCTGGTGTACGCGGCTGAAAAGCCTTCGTTCGTCATCGACGCCTACACCATCAGGATCATGCGTCGCGTGGGATTGACGCCGGAGGGCAGGGATGACTACGCCGGCTGGCAGGCCATGTTTCACGCCGGCGTCCCCGAGGATGTGCAAGTGTACAATGAGTTCCACGCGCTATTGGACCGCCACCACAAGGAAGCCTGCACCAAAAACACGCCGCGCTGTAGCGAGTGTTGCCTGCGAGACATTTGCGCCACCGGGCAAGCGTCGGTTGCCGTTGAATGAGGAATGGAAAGAACGTCACAGCCGGGATGCCCGAACGGGAGAAAGAGATGGACATATACCAGTTGGACTATGTGCTCCACGAGCCGGAGGAAAGCGAGGGGTGGATGTATCTAGCCGAAATTCCGGCCCTGCAAGGCTGCATGGCTTGGGGACAAACTCCGGAAGAAGCCCTGAAAAGCCTGGTGGCAGTAGCGCAGACCATCATTCAACTTCGCAAGGAAAACGAGCAACCACTGCCTCCGGAGATAACACCTTTACGCAGCGCCGAAGGAACCTTGACAGTAACCGCATGACCTGCCATGACCTATAAGGAACTACGCAGAAAGTTGGAAAATCTGGGATGCCAATTTCAGCGCCAAGCCGACGGGTCTCACGAAATGTGGATCAATCCAGCTAACGGACAGCTGACCCCTATCCCCAGGCACGGCAATCGCGACCTCGCTACCGGAACCCTCCACCGGATAAGGAGAAACCTGGGAATCTCCAGGGCAGATTTCGACCGGGCCTAATCCAATAGGCAAGGGCCGTAACCGCCCGTTCACGTCCGCTTTATAAAACGGTAACGGAAGCGCAACCACTACGTAACTGAACGGCAACCGGGCCGTAAAACTTTCCGACTACTATGGCCTTGCTTACCAGCACGGGAGCAGGGCCATCATGAATTCAGAGCACACGGCAGAACCGGACTTACGGGCAACCACCACCCATTGCCCCTACTGCGCGTTCCAGTGCGGCATGGATCTGGCGGGAACGCCGGACGATCTGCAAATCATCGGGTCTGCCTCCTTCCCGGTGAACAAGGGTGCCCTCTGCATCAAGGGTTGGACCGCCGGCGCGGCGCTGGCGCACCCCGAACGGCTGCGGACGCCCCTGATGCGCGAAGCCGATGGCGAACTGCATCCGGCAAGCTGGGAAGCAGCGCTGGAACGTATCGCCCAGGCTTTCCGCGACACCAGGGCCGCTTACGGGCCGCAGGCGATGGGAATCTTCGGCGGCGGGTCGCTGACCAACGAGAAGAGCTATCTGCTGGGCAAGTTCGCTCGGGTCGCATTGCAAACGCCCAACATCGACTATAACGGGCGGTTCTGCATGTCCTCAGCGGCGGCGGCCAGCATCCGCGCGCTGGGAATCGACCGCGGCCTGCCCTTCCCGCTGGAAGACATCGCCGGCGCGGAAACGATCCTGATGCTGGGCAGCAACTCTGCCGAGACCATGCCCCCCATCATGCAGTATTTCGAGACCCAGCGGGAAAACGGCGGCAAGCTCATCGTCGCTGACCCGCGCCTGACTCTCACCGCGCAGCGGGCCGACCTGCACCTGCGCCTCATTCCTGGAACCGACGCGGCCCTCGCCAACGGTCTGCTGCACATCCTGGTGCGCGACGGCCTGATCGACACTGACTACATCGCGGAGCGCACCGAGGGATTCGAGCCGGTGCGGAACCTGGTAGCGACCTACTGGCCGGAACGAGTGGAACGCATCACCGGCGTGCCGGAGGCACAACTGCTGCGGGCCGCCCGTATGCTGGGTTCTGCGTCGTCGGCCATGATCCTCACCGGCCGAGGTACTGAGCAGCAGTCGCAGGGCGTCAACAACGTCCTGTCGTTCATCAACGTCGCGCTGGCCCTGGGGCTGGTGGGCAAGCCCAACAGCGGCTACGGCTGCCTCACCGGACAGGGCAACGGACAGGGCGGACGCGAACACGGCCAGAAGGCCGACCAACTCCCCGGCTATCGCCTGATTACCGACCCGGCGGCTCGCCGCCACGTGGCAGCCGTGTGGGGCGTGGACGAAGAATCGCTACCCGGGCCGGGGAAGTCGGCCTACGAGCTTCTGGACTGCCTGGGCCGCCCGGACGCCGATGGATCAAGCGGAGTGCGTGCGCTGCTGGTGATGGGTTCCAACGTGGCGGTATCGGCGCCCAACGTCGTCAACATCGAGGAGCGGTTGAAGTCTCTGGACTTCCTGGTGGTTTCCGACTTCTTCCTGTCGGAAACGGCGGCGCTGGCCGACGTGGTGTTGCCGTCGGCGCAGTGGGCGGAGGAGGAGGGGACGATGACTAACCTGGAGGGCAGGGTGATCCGTCGGCGTCGGGCATTCGCGCCGCCGGCCGGAGTGCAGGACGACATAACCACCATCTGCAAGCTGGCATGGCTGCTCGGCAAGGGCAGCCACTTCGACTACGCCGATACCGCCGAGATCTTCGCCGAGTTGTGCCGCGCTTCCGCCGGCGGGCCGGCGGACTATTCGGGCATCACCTACGACAAAATTGAGGCCCAATACTCAGACGGAGCGCGGGGCGTCTTCTGGCCGTGCCCTGGCCCTGACCACCCCGGCACGCCGCGCATGTTCACCGATGGATTCCCGACGGCCAGCGGCAGGGCGCGGTTCCACGATGTACGCCACACGGCGCCGGCCGAGGAACCCGACGCGGAGTATCCGCTGTATCTGACCACGGGCCGCAACCTGTCCCAGTACCAGTCGGGCACGCAGACGCGGCGGATCGCGGAGTTGGCCGACATGGCGCCGTCGCCAATGGCGGAAATGCACCCGCTGACTGCACAACGCTACGGCGTTGGCGACGGCGATCCGGTGCGGGTTTCCACCCGGCGCGGCGCGGCGGATTTCACGGTGAAGATCACGCGCAACATCCGCGAGGACACCGTGTTTGCGCCCTTCCACTGGGGCGGGATGCAGGCGGTGAACCGGCTGACCAATCCGGCGCTGGACCCCACCAGCCGTATGCCGGAGTTCAAGATTTGCGCGGCGCGGATTGAGGCCATTTCCCCCGTCCATTCCGGCGAAAGAACGTCACCCCGTACTTGATACGGGGCCGGAATCCAGTAACCCGCCAGCGGCATCACGCAACGGAGAGCACGACATGACCGACAAACAGAAACTGGTAGTCATTGGCAACGGCATGGCCGGCGCCCGTTTCGTCGAGGAAATGGTCGCGCTGGGCGGCCAGGAGCAATACGACATCACCGTGATCGGCGAGGAGGAGTGCGGCAACTACAACCGCATCCTGCTGTCTGGGGTGCTGTCGGGTTCTCACAATCCCGACGACATCTTCATCAACCCGATTGATTGGTACGCCGCCAACGGCGTGGAACTGCACACCGGCGTGCGTGTCATCGGCATCGACCGCAAAGGGAAGATGGCCTATGGAGCCGGCGGGGTGCTGATGCCCTACGACAAGCTGGTTATCGCCACCGGCAGCAGTCCTTTCGTGCCGCCCATGGACGGTTTGATTACCGATGAAGGCGCGTACAAGAAGGGCGTGTTCGTGTTCCGCACGCTGGAAGACTGCAAAGAGATTATTGACTACGCGGCTTGCGGGGCGCAGTCGGCGGCCGTCATCGGCGGCGGGCTGCTGGGGCTGGAAGCCGCGCGGGGCCTGATGAATCGGGGCATGGACGTGCACGTTGTACACCTGATGGCATGGCTGATGGACCAGCAGCTTGACCCTCAATCCGGCGAGTTGCTGATGCGCAGCCTGGAAGGACCGGGCGTGCAGTTCTACCTGGAAAAGCTGACCACAGCCATCCTGGGCGACGACCGCGTTGCCGGCCTGGAGTTCAAGGACGGGACAACCCTGGACTGCGACATGGTGGTGATTTCCGCCGGCATTCGCCCCAACGTTGACCTGGCTCGCATGGCCGGCCTGCACGTGCGGCGGGGCATCCTGGTGAACGACAGCCTCGCCTGCCGCAACGACCAGAGCATCTACGCCATCGGCGAGTGCGCCGAGCATCGCAGCCAGACCTACGGGCTGGTCGCCCCCTTGTGGGACCAGGCGCGGGTACTGGCGGAGCGGCTGGCCGGACAAAACGCTGAGGCCGCCTATACCGGCTCGCGCGTAGCCACCAAGCTCAAGGTGATGGACGTGGAGCTGGCGGTGGCCGGCGACAAGGACGCGCTGACCGAGGACGACGAGGTGGTCACCTACGTGGAACCCAACCGCCACGTGTACAAGAAGGTCATCGTGCGCGACGGCAAGGTCACCGGCGCAATTCTGCTGGGCGACGGGTCAGCTGCGCCGCGCATTTTGCAAGCCTTCGACCGGGAAGAGGCGTTGCCGCAGAACCGTTCGGAGTTGCTGTTTCCCATGGTCGGCGACGGCGGCCCGCCGGTGAGGGTGGAGGAGCTGCCCGACGCCGCGCGCATCTGCGACTGCAACGGCGTGACCAAGGGCCGCATCCTGGCGGCGGCGGAAGAGGGCTGCGGCAGCCTGAAAGCCGTCTGCGACGCGACGCGGGCCGGTTCCGGCTGCGGTTCCTGCAAACCGCAGGTGCAGGCGGTGCTGGACCTGATTGGCGGGCCCAAAGAGGCGAACGAACCGCCGGCGGACTATTACGTGCCCAGCATTGCCCTGACGCGCCCGGAACTTATCGGCGCGATCAAGGCCATGGAATTGAAATCGGTTCCGGAAACGCTGGCCGCGTTGAGCGGCAACCGGGCCGACCCCAGCGCGGAGCTGCGGCTCTCATCGCTACTGCAAACCGTGTGGGGCGAAGTAAAAGTACCCTCTCCCTTGATGGGAGAGGGCTAGGGTGAGGGTGAACTCCAATGAATCCGGCAAGACGGGAGATGAGAAATTGTCCACAATAGGGTCCGCACTGGAAAACGGCAAAGCCACCAGCATCAAGCTGTTCAGCCTGGCGACGCCGCAGATGCGGACGTTCCACCTGACCTGGTTCGCGTTTTTCCTGTGCTTCTTCGGCTGGTTCGGCATCGCGCCGCTGATGGCGGTGGTGCGCGAAGACCTTCTGCTGACCAAGGCGCAGATCGGCAACACCATCATCGCGTCGGTGGCTATCACCATCGTGGCGCGCCTGGCCATTGGCTGGCTGTGCGACCGCATCGGGCCGCGCCTGGCCTACAGCAGCCTGCTGGTATTGGGTTCAATTCCGGTGATGTGCATCGGGCTGGCGCAGAACTATGAGACTTTCCTGCTGTTCCGCCTGGCCATCGGCGTAATCGGCGCGTCCTTCGTGATCACGCAGTACCACACCTCGGTCATGTTCGCCCCCAACGTGGTCGGCACGGCCAACGCCACCACCGCCGGTTGGGGCAACCTGGGTGGCGGCGTTACCCAGATGGTGATGCCATTCGTGCTTGCGCTGGTGCTGATGTTCGGCGTCGGCGAAGTCTGGGGCTGGCGCGTCGCCATGGTGATACCGGGCGCGGCCCTGCTGCTCATGGGCATCGCTTACTTCTTCCTCACGCAGGACAGCCCGGCCGGCAACTACCGGGACCTGCGGGCGCGGGGCATGATGCCATCGGCTGCACAGGTCAAGGGAAGCTTCTGGGAAGCGGCCCGGGACTACCGGGTGTGGGCGCTGTTCGTCATCTACGGCGCTTGCTTCGGCGTCGAGCTGACCATCAACAACATTGCCGCGCTGTACTACTACGACCGCTTTGAGTTGAACCTGGCCACCGCCGGCATCATCGCCGGCACTTTCGGGCTGATGAACATCTTCGCCCGCACGCTTGGCGGAATCTTCGGCGACAAGATGGGCATCAGGTTCGGACTGAAAGGCCGCGTCATGTTCCTCGGAGCCGTCCTGCTGGTGGAAGGACTGGCTCTGATCCTGTTCTCGCAGATGGCGACGCTGTTCCTGGCCGTGGGCGCGATGATCGTGTTCAGCCTGTTCGTGCAGATGTCGGAGGGCGCGACCTTCTCGGTAGTGCCGTTCATCAACCGCAAGGCGCTGGGTTCGGTGGCTGGAATCGTGGGCGCGGGCGGCAACGCCGGCGCGGTGGCCTTCGGGTTCCTGTTCCGCGCGGAGAATCTGACCTACACGGACGCGCTGATGATCGTCGGCGTGGTGGTGCTGATAGCGTCGGCGCTGGTGTTCGTAGTGCGGTTCTCGCCGGAGACCGAGCGCGCTGAGCGCACGGCAATGGACAACGCCCTGGCGGCCCGCGGCGCGGCAATGCCAGCAGCGGCCGACTGACCTGCCGGCCGGTGTGCTAGGATTGGGCGAAACACACCGGCATGGAGGCGCTGTTATGCCGTACGGAGATAACGACTGGCTGGCACTGACCACAGAGGAGACTTTGGAACCGGAATTGCCCATCTGCGACGCGCACCACCACTTCTGGGACTTCCGAACGGAACGAGTGCCGTATCAGCGGTACCTGCTGCACGAGCTGGCTGCGGACATCAACAGCGGTCACAACGTGCGCTCCACGGTGTTCCTGGAGGCCCGGTCGATGTACCGACAAACCGGGCCGGAGGAGCTGCGTCCGGTGGGAGAGGTGGAGTTCGTGCAAGGGCTGGCGGCGGCCAGCGAGAGCGGACTGTACGGGCCGGGCCGCGCGGCGGCGGCTATCGTGGGGCACGCCAACCTGAGCCTGGGCGCCGACGTGGCCCACGTCCTGGACGCGCTGCAGGCGGCCAGCCCCAACCGATTCCGGGGCATCCGGCACAACACGAGCTGGGACCCGCATCCGGAGGTGGAGAGCCGCAGTTTCGACGGGCAGTTGGCTAACCCGGATTTTCGGGCCGGGGCGCAAGTGTTGGCGAGCCGGGGGCTGGCCTACGACAACGTGGTTTATTTCCCGCAGTTGGGCGAACTGGCGGATTTCGCCAGGGCCGTGCCGGATCTGACCATCGTTTCCAACCACATCGGCGGGCTGATGCGGGTTGGGCCTTACGCCAACCGGGACGACGAGGTGATGCCAGCGTGGCGGGACGGGATCGCTAAGCTGGCGGAGTGTCCCAACGTGGTGATGAAGCTGGGCGGCGTGGGCCAGCCGCGCTACGGGTTCGACTGGCACTTGCGGGACCGACCTATTGGGTCGGAGGAGCTGGCCGAGGCGATGGCGCCGTTGATGAACTACTGCATCGAGCAGTTCGGCCCCGACCGCTGCATGTTCGAGAGCAACTTCCCGCCGGACAAGGTATCGTTCTCGTACAACGTGATGTACAACGCCTTCAAGCGCCTGTCGAGCCAGTACAGCCCCACCGAGCGCGCCAACCTGCTCCACGACACCGCCGCGCGGGTTTACCGAATCCAGATCTAACCGCCGCCGGTTGTCATTGCGAGCGCAGCGCGGCAATCCCCTCGGCGCAGCGTATCCGCAAGCGCGTTGATGGCCAGTCCAGCGTGCTGGGCTGGTCGTCGCGTCGCTGGCGACGGCATGATGGTAGAATGAGCCAGACATGACCACTCAGAAATATCGAGAGTCAAGCCATCATCTGCTCGCCCAGGCCCGGGCCGAGCTCGCCGCCGGCGACGCGCGGCAAGCCTCTGAGAAGGGCTGGGGAGCCGCGGCACTCATGCTGAAGGCCGTCGCCGAAGAGCGGGGTTGGGAACATGGCCGGCACCGCCACCACTTGCGCACGGTTGGACGCCTCCGCGCGGAGCTGGGCGACGGGACCATCATGGACGATTTCGGTAGGGCCAACCTGCTTCACGAAAATTTCTACGAGGACGAGTTCACTTTCGATTACATCGCCGAAAGCCTGGACCGCGTGGAAGCGCTCCTGAACAAGCTGGAGCCGCTGCTGCCGCAGTGATTGACGCGCGGATTCTCCTCGCGTAAGCAAGGACGGTGAATCACCCGACGCTGTGAAATAGCGATGGTTCCAAATTCCCTCTTCACTGGCGGGAGAGGACTGGGGTGAGGGGGAACATTCCCATGAAATACGACTTCATCATCATCGGCGCCGGCTCCGCCGGCTGCGTGCTGGCCAACCGTCTGTCGGAGGAAGCCGACTGCTCCGTGCTGCTGCTGGAGGCGGGACCGGACTACACCATTGACCAGCTACCCGCCGAACTCAAGCACGACATGAACCAGGCCGCTTCAGAGGAGGGGGCGGCGCACAACTGGTCCTTCGTCGGGCTGTCCACGCCGCAGAACCCGCGGCCCATCCACGTGGCGCGTGGCAAAGTGACGGGAGGCAGCAGCGCCATCAACCACCAGATCGTGCTGCGCGGCGCTCCCGAGGACTTCGACGCCTGGGCCGCCGCCGGCAACGATGAGTGGAGCTATCAGAAGACGCTGCCCTATTTCCGTCGCCTGGAAGCGGACGCCGACATCCACGACGACTTTCACGGCAATGACGGCCCCATCCCCGTGTGGCGACACGCCCGCGAGGACTGGCTACCCCTGCACGCCGCCTTCTACCAAGCCTGCCGCGACGCCGGCTTCCCCGACGACCCCGACATGAACCATCCCGACGCCACCGGCGTGGGACAGGTGCCCTTGAACAACCCGGGCGGCGTTCGCATGAGCACCGCCATCACCTACCTGGACGCCTGCCGCCATCGCCTGAACCTCACCATCCGCGCCAACGTGACCGTCCGCCGCATCGTATTTGACGACGGTTCGACCCCTGACCCACAGGGTTCGCTGGACTCCGGCTTTCGCCGGAATGACGGATTAGGTTCGGCCCCCGACGCTCATGGTTCCACGCCCACCGCTCATGGTGAGCCTGTCGAACCACGAGCGGTGGGCGTGGAGGTAGAGAGCGACGGCGAATCTTTCGTCGTGGAAGGCGATGAAATCATCCTCAGCGCCGGCGCCATCGCCTCGCCGCAACTGCTGATGCTGTCCGGCGTCGGCCCCGCCGGGCATCTGCGCGACGTGGGCATCGAACCGGTCCACGACCTGCCCGGCGTGGGCCGCAGCATGAAGAATCACCCGTCGGTGTCCATCGTGTATCGCTCCCAGCCGGAACATCACCTCTCGCCCGACGCGCCGCGCAACCAGGTGGGCCTGCGCTTCACCGCCGCCGGGTCCACCGAGCGCAACGACATTCAGGTGCAGCCCACCACGTCGTATCCTGAAAGCCCCACGGCCCCCGACATCCGCGTGGGGTGCCGCCTGGAATACCCTTACAGCGAGGGTCTGCTGACCCTCACCTCTGCCGACGTTGACGTGCAGCCGCACCTGGACTTCCGGTTCCTCACCGACCCGCGCGACACCGAGCGGTTCCGCGACGCCGTGCGCCGCACCTGCGCCATCTTCGAGCATCCCGCTTTCTCCGAATTGCTGGCGGAGCGTTTGTCGCCCACCGACGCCGACCTGGCCAGTGATAACTCGCTGGACGCCTGGCTGCAGCAGAGCGCCGGCATCGCCGGCCACACTTCGGTGACCTGCAAGATGGGGCCGTCGTCCGATCCGCTGGCCGTAGTGGACCAGCGCTGCAACGTCCACGGCCTGCGGAACCTGCGCGTCATCGACGCCGCCGTGATGCCCGACATCGTTCGCGCCAACACCAACGCCACCATCATCATGATGGCCGAACGTGCCGCCGACTTCATCCGCGAGGGCCGCTGACCACGGCGCGAATCCGCAATCGCACCGTCCTACATCAAGCCCCGTTTGCTGGTATCATGGAAACATGAAAACGGCCATACCGTTCAATTGCCGTTCCCATTCATACACTGACTGCAAGTTGCGCTGACGAACGCCTTCCGGCATCGCGGCGCCCGGAGGTCGCAATGCCAAGCAAGGGCAAACGAATAGCGTCGCGGCAGAACAACCTGCGCCGCCGCCGCAACAACAACGCCAACACCAACCGCAGCAATCCGCCCGGCGGCGCAAGGGCAACCGCCGTTGCAGAGCCGGCGTTGACTCCGGCCGAGGTCCCGCCGGCAGCGAGCCCGGCGGCGTCCGCCGTTCCCGCGGGGGCGAGCCAGCCCGCAGGCCGTTCCGAAACCCAGCCTCGGGGGCGACGCTTCGACCGTCCCGCAGCATACAACCACGTGGGGTCGGAGCTGAAACGCATTGGCATATTCTCGGGGGTGCTGGTGGTCGCGCTGATCGCCGTTTCCTTCGTAATCTAGGCGGTGTTCACTAACCGTCATTTCGGCTTTCGCCGGAACCCGGAATTCGCATTATGCGCGGCGTAACAAGTCACGAAAGCGCCTGGGCTCCCGCTTTCGCGGGAGATACGAGATAATTACCAATGGTACGGCAGGAATTTGACCATCGCCTTTTGGTGACGCCCGAGCGTCCCGGCGTTTATCTGATGAAAAACGCCCGGGGCGCAGTCATCTACGTGGGTAAAGCCGCCGTGCTGCGGAATCGTCTGCGTTCCTACTTCGGTTCGCCGGCTGGCTTGGACCGCAAGACGCGCCGGATGGTCAGCGAGCTGGCCGACTTTGAGTACATCGTAACCGACACTGAGGCCGAGGCGCTGATTCTCGAAAATACCCTGATCAAGCGCCACCGCCCCTACTTCAACGTCCGGCTGAAGGACGACAAGACGTACCCCTTCCTGAAAGTTGACCTGGCGGAGGAGTTTCCTCGAGTGTACATCACGCGGGGCGCCCACACCGACGGAGCGCGCTACTTCGGGCCGTTCGCCAGCGCGGGCAGCGTCCGGCAGTCCATGGACCTGGTCAAGAAGCTATTCCCGTACCGCTCCTGCACCAAGCGGATCACCGGAACCGACCCGCGCCCCTGCCTGGAATACTACATCCACCGCTGTGTGGGGCCCTGCGCCGGCCTGGCCACCCGCGAAGAGTACGACGAGGTGATCAAGCAGGTGATCCTGTTCCTGGAGGGCAACACCGAGACCGTCACGGGCCAGATTCGGGAAAAGATGGAGCAGGCGTCGGAGGACATGGAATTCGAGCGCGCCGCCGTGCTCCGCGACCAGATGGGAGCCATCCAGAAATTCGAGGAGGAGCGCACCGTCAAGGTGGACTCCGGGCGCGCCGCCGATCTGGACGCCATTGCCGTGGCCGTGGCCGACCCCGATTCGCGCATCCGGGAGGCCTGGGTTGAGGCGTTCTTCATCCGGCGGGGCAAGCTCATCGGGCGCGACCACTTCTTCATGGAGGGGCCGGAAGACGACGAACCCGGCGCCATCATCGCCCAGTTCGTCCAGCAGTTCTACGCCAACGCGCTGGAGATACCGCCCACCATCATGATCCAGCACGACCCTCCCGAAGGGGATGCGCAACTGCTACAGGATTTCCTGCGCGACCGGCGCGGGGGCGCGGTTCGCCTCTACCGTCCCCAGCGCGGCGAAAACCGCCAGCTGGTGCAGGTGGTGGCCGAAAACGCGGCGGAGGGTCTGGCGCAACATCGGGCCAAGTGGCTCCATCGCACCGATGCCATCCAGGGCGCCCTGACCGAGCTGGAAGAAGAACTGAGCCTGCCGGCCGCTCCCGTGCGCATGGAGTGTTATGACATCTCCCACATCCAGGGCAGCAACCTGGTGGGCAGCATGGTGGTCTTCGACGATGGCAAGCCGCGCACCCGCGATTACCGGCGTTTCAAGATCAAGGCGGTGGACGGCGTGGACGACTACGCCAGCATGAAGGAAATGCTGACCCGGCGTTTCAAGCGGCTCAGCCAGGCCATTGCCAACCCGGATCCCGACGGCAAGGTGGACACTTGGGGCGTCATGCCCGACCTGGTGATCATCGACGGCGGCAAGGGACATCTTTCCGCGGCCCGGGAAGTCATGCTGCACCTGGGGCTGGAGCAGATTCCTCTGTGCTCCTTGGCGAAAGAGAACGAGGAGATCTTCGTGCCCCACACGCCGGAGCCCATCGTGCTGCCCCGCGACTCGCAGGCGCTGTACCTCATGCAGCGGATACGGGACGAGGCCCACCGGTTCGCCATCACGTTCCACCGTAACCTGCGCTCCAAGGGCAGCCTGAAATCGCCTATTGACATGGTCACGGGCATCGGCCCCAAGCGCAAACGGATGCTGCTGCGACGCTTCGGTTCCCTGCAAGGGATCAAGGAAGCGACGGTTGAGGACATCGCCGCCGTCCCCGGTTTAACTCGCTCCCTCGCCGTGAGACTGAAACAGACTATTTAAAGCAACCCCCTCTCCCCTGGCGGGAGAGGGCTGGGGTGAGGGGCTGTTCCATGTCGCCGGACCTGCATCGCAGTCCCTCAATAACCCCATGACGCTACCGAGCGACCCACAACCCACTACCGCGTCGGAGTACGGAGCCGACGGCCGCAGAGCCATCGGACGGGATTCGCTGGGTGAGGCGGCGCTCATGGCCCTGGGTGAGGACCGGGTGGGCGCCGCCGTGTCCATACTTCGGGAAATGCTGGCGGCGGACCAGGGCATTCTGCTGGCGCGCGCCTCGCGCTCCGAGCGGCGCACGCTGGTCGCACTGCTGGACCTGGACGAGCTAGCCGACATTATCGACGAAACGCCCACCGAGTCCGCCGTCGTCGTCGCCCGTGAACTCGACCCAGGCCGGGCCGCCAACGTGCTGGACGACGTTGATTCCCATACCGTAGCTGACATCCTCCAGGAACTGCCTGACCAGCGTGCGGCAGCCATCATCGCCGAGCTGGAGCGGCCGCAGGATGTCGTGCCGTTGCTCCAGTATCCGCCGGACACCGCCGGCGGCATGATGACGCCGGACTTCCCCCGCGTGCGCAACAACGTGACGGCCGGCAACGCCCTGGACGCGCTGCGGCTATTCGGCGAAGACGCGGAGGGGTTCGGCTGGGTCTGCGTTCTGGATGAGCGACGCCGTCTCACCGGCTACGTGAGCATCGCCCAGTTGGCCCTGTCCAGCACCGCCAGGCTGGTGGAAGACTTGGCCAGCCAGCACGACCATCACCAGGTGTCGGTATCGCCGGAAATGGATCAGGAGGAGGTCCATCGGACCATGTCCCGCTATTCGTTGAGCATCATGCCCGTGGTGGACGCCGAGCGGCGCGTGCTGGGAGTGATCCGGGCCGAGGAAGCCATGCGCGTGGCGGAGGACGAGGCCACCGAGGATATGCTGAGGATCGCTTCGGCTCCGGGGGAGCGCGTTTTCGGCCCGCTGCATCTGTCAGTGCGGCACCGGTTGCCCTGGCTGGTGCTGAACCTGGGGACGGTGCTGGCGGCAGCCGGCGTAATCAACCTCTTTGAGTCCACCATCGCGGCCATCGCCATGCTGGCGGTGTTCCTGCCGGTGGTCGCCGGCCAGGGCGGCATTGCCGGCACGCAGACAGTGACGCTGGTGGTGCGCGGCATGGCAATAGGCGAGGTGCCGCCGGCAGCCGGCTTACGGCTGTTGGGACGGGAGTTGCTGTTGGGGCTGTTGCACGGGCTGGCTCTGGCCGCGCTGGCCGGCGCGTTGGGGTGGATCTGGAAAGGCAGCATCGGCTTGGGCATTGCGCTGGCCGTCGCCATGGTGGGTAACCTGCTGGTGGCGGCGCTCACCGGCGCCGGAGTTCCGCTGCTCTTGCGGCGGCTCGGCATCGATCCAGCGGTGTCGTCCGCGGTGTTCGTAACCACGTTTACCGACGTGCTGGGGTTCCTGATTTTCCTGGCCGCCGGAGCGTTTTTCGTAACTTGGCTGGGCTGATGTCGCCGGGTTATTGGAAGCCTCCCGGGACTGGAAGTAATCCACTACGATAGCCCTGCTGGCGGCACCTGATATTGACCTAAACCCGCCATCCGTTCGCCTTGCCACAACCCGCGGCGGTACATTACTATTGCATTATTGTTGCGCGTTGCGGGTCCGGCTGAATTTTGGAGCGCAAGCGGCAACAGCGTCTTTGTGACTGGGTGGCAGGGAATGATTAAGCTCAACATCACATTGCCGTCGGGCGCACAGGTGGCCATTGAGGCCGACGATAAGGACTTGGTGCGCGAGGTGCTCTACTCGACGATGCCGCACCTGAACGGGGTTGCTGAGCAGCCAATTGGAGAGGTGAACGGCAGATCCCCCGATGCCCTTGCTCATCACAACGGGACACCAACCAACGGACACGGTTCTGCGCCGACCCAGCCGACGCCGGCGGCCCCGGCGACAAATGGCGCCGACGGCGCGCGTACAGTTTCTAATGGAGTCAGCAACGGCAACCATGGGCCCGCTCCGACCGCGACCGTAGCGTCGGTAGTCGAGCGCCCGCCACCCCCGGCTGAACCGACTCCGGTTGCGGCAGCGGCGGTTGCTCCGGCCCCGGCTTACCGACCGTCAACGCCGGACGAACACGAATACATCGCATTCTGCCAGCGCGTGAATCCGCTGGGCGATATGCGGCGCGTGGTGGTAGCTGCGGAGGCTGCTGACCGCCACCTGAACGTGCTGAGCGTTGATCCCGAAGAACTCGAACGTCTTTTCACCCTGGCCGGGTGGCCCATTCCGCACAGTTTCGTCCAAACGCTGCGCAACGCCGCACGCACCAAGTTCCGGTGGCTGGAGCGTATCCAGGGCAGGTCGGGGCACTACCGCGTCACCGACACCGGGCGCAGGATCGTGCTGGGCGAAAACGCCCCGGTCCGCCGGGACCCGCCACCTGATACTGAGGGCGATCACCAACCGCAGGCCTAGTTTCAATCCGCTTATCATCAGGCCTTTCGGCGCTCTGTTAGAATTACGCCGGCCGGACCATTCAATGGGCCGGCGCATCTGGATTCTGACAGGAGATTACCGACTATGGCAAAAGTAGGATTTATCGGCCTGGGCACCATGGGCGCCAGCATGGCGTACAACTGCCTCAGCGGCGGCAACGACATGGTTGTCCATGACATCCGCCGTGAGGCCGCCACCCAGCACCTGGAGGCCGGCGCGACCTGGGCCGACACGCCCCGGGAGGTCGCCGAGTCCACCGACATCGTGTTCACGTCGCTGCCGGGGCCGGTCGAGGTGGAAGCTGTCTCGCTGGGCGAGGACGGCATCATGTCCGGCATGTCCGCCGGCAAGACCTATTTCGACCTCAGCACCAGTTCCCCAACGCTGATCCGGCAGATCCACGACCGGGTCGCGCCCCAGGGCATCAACGTGCTGGACGCGCCCGTGAGCGGCGGCCCGGCCGGCGCGGCCAGTGGCCGCCTGGCCATCTGGGTCGGCGGCGACAAGGCCGTATTTGACCAGCACAAGGCGGTGCTGGACTCCATCGGCGACGCGGCCTACTACGTTGGGCCTATCGGCAGCGGCTCCGTGGCCAAGCTGGTGCACAACTGCGCCGGCTACATCGTGCAGACCGCGCTGGCCGAGGTATTCACCATGGGCATCAAGGCCGGTGTGGATCCCCTGGCCCTGTGGCTTGCCGTGCGCAAGGGCGCCGGCGGACGCCGGGGGATGTTCGAGGGTCTGGCCCAGCACTTCCTGATCAACGACTACGATCCACCGGACTTCGCCCTGCGCCTGGCCCGCAAGGACGTTGACCTGGCAGTAGCGGTGGGCCGCGAGTTCGACGTTCCCATGAAACTGGCCAACACCACGCTGGCCGAGATGACCGAGGCGCTCAACCGCGGCTGGGCCGGCCGCGACTCCCGCGTCGCCATGCTCCTCCAATCGGAACGCGCCGGCATCGATGTGCAGGTGGACCCCGCCGATCTGCAACGCGCGCTGGAGGAGCAGGGCGGATAGGGCGCGTTTCATACGTCTGCTACACTGAAACCGCCCGGGAGACGCCCGATCAGTCTTTCCCGGACGGTTCAGATTGGAGGACGGCTATGGTTATCCGTGCGACGGCGATCAACCCGGAACTGTTGCGCTGGGCACGGGAGCGGGCGGGCTATTCGGTAGAGGACATTGCCCGCCGCCGCCGTGTGTCGCCGGAACGGGTACGAGAATGGGAGTCCGGCAAGTCCTTCCCAACCTGGAGACAGTTCGAGCAGCTATCTCACCAAGACTATCACCGGGGCACGGTGTTTTTCTTCTTCAAAGACCCGCCGGAGGAGAAAACCGTTACCGAGCGCTTCCACCGTTTGCCAGCAGAAATGCTGGAGGACCTTCACCCCGATACGTTGTACGCCGTGCGACAGGCTCGCTACCGGCAGGATGATCTGACAGAACTACTCGGGGCGGACGGGACTGGGGAACGGTTTATCCTGCGTGATTTGCGCGGATTTGCAGACGCCGGCAATCCAGGCCAACTAGCGATGGCGGTTCGGGAATACCTTGGCATCGACCCCGAAAACCCGGAAGGAATATCCAACCTATCCCATCCTTTTGAGGATTTTCGCAGCCTGGTTGAGGATGCCGGAGTCTGGGTATTCAAGCGGTCATTCCGCCAGAAAGACCTGGCCGGCTTTTGCCTGGGCGACGATGTGTATCCGGTCATCTACGTGAACCATGGTGAAACAAAAGAACGGCAGATTTTCACTCTGTTTAACGGCTTGGCACACCTGCTGCTTGATTTCAACTACCTGGAGCGTAAAGACAAAAGGCATTACCTGAAAGCGTTAACCGGTGCAGAGAAAGACGCTGAAAAAACTTGCCACGTATTTGGAGAGGAATTTGAGGCTTACGCATCAAAGTGCTACTCCAGAGATTCATTGATGCTCGAAATGCCATCCACAGATGAAAGCGTCAGGGGCCGACGCGGCTACTATGATTTTCAGAAGGCTTTCTTGGGTAAAAAATATATCCGCACCGTGTTTCAATCTTTTGCAGAAGGGCATATCGAAGAACTGGACATCGCGGCATTTCTAGGGGTGAGAGGAATCCACCTCGACGAATTGGCGGGATATGCTTGGCAACCATAACCTCCAGGTAGAACAACTTATCTTGGACACCAGCACAATCAGCCAAATCTTTTCAGCGTTTCATCCTCCGCTGTTTCCCACGCTGTGGGAATACTTTGACCGGCTGGTTTTGTCGGGATTTGCAATATCCGTCGCAGCGGTCAGAGCGGAGTTGCAGGCCTTAGGACGAGTCGCGGGAGCGGTGGCGTATCTCGAAAATCTCAACCGACAGTTCTTTGCCTCACCAACGCAGGATGAGCAATATCTAGTCGAGGAAATGACTGCCAACAATGCCCTAACCTCATCCAGTAACCGTTGGCGCAGCAAAACGACAAGAGGCTTCGTTGACGCCGATCCTTACTTAATCGCAAAGGGTCTGGTGGCGCCTGTCCTCTCTATCGTCGTTACCGAAGAGAGCCAAGACCTGACCAAAAGGGACAGGATATTTTACGTATGTCACTACTATGGACTGGAGTGCATTAACCATCGGCAAATGATGGTAGATCGTCTTGGCTGGCGATTCTAACGCCAGCCTAATCCGCTGCCGCCGGCTCCCACCGCAGCACCGGCCGCCGCGCCGCCGTGGCTTCGTCCAGGCGCGACACCGGCGTCGTATGCGGCGCGTGCTGCACCAGTTCCGGTTTGGCGGTTGCCTCGGCGTCGATGGCGCGCAGGGCATCGATGAAGGCGTCCAGCGTTTCCTTGGTCTCCGACTCGGTGGGCTCGATCATCAGCGCCTCGTGGACGATGAGCGGGAAGTACATAGTCGGCGCGTGGAACCCGTAGTCCAGCAGCCGCTTGGCGACTTCGAGGCCGCTGACGCCGCGCTCCCGTTGCAGGTCGGCGGAGAACACCACCTCGTGCATGCAGATGCGGTCGTAGGGCAGCGCGTAAATGTCCTTGAGCGCGTGCATGATGTAGTTGGCGTTCAACACGGCGTTGCCACTGATGGATTGCAGGCCGGCTGCGCCCAACGTGCGGATGTAGGTGTAGGCCCGCACCAGGACGCCGAAGTTGCCGTGGAACCCGCTGATCTTGCCGATGCTCTCCGACGGCTCCGACAAGGTGTATTCACCGGCGTCGGTACGCTCCACCACCGGCGCGGCCAGATACGGCGCCAGGATCTCGCCGCAGCACACGGGGCCGGCGCCCGGCCCGCCGCCGCCGTGGGGTGTGCTGAAGGTCTTATGCAGGTTCAGGTGGCAAACGTCGAAGCCCAGCTCGCCCAGCTTGGCACGGCCCAGCAAAGCGTTCATGTTGGCGCCGTCGCCATAGACCAGACCGCCGCACTCATGCACCACCTGGCATACCTCAAGGATGTTGGTGTCGAACAGGCCCAGGGTGCTGGGGAGGGTGATCATCACGCCAGCCAGGTCATCGCCGGCGATTTCGCGCAGGGCGGCCAGGTCGGTATTTCCGTCGGCGTCGGAGGGGATCGTCACCACGTCGAAGCCGGCCATCGCCGCCGACGCCGGGTTGGTGCCGTGGGCGCTGTCTGGTATCCCCATCTTGGTGCGTCCCGAGTCGCCGCGCGCCAGGTGATAGGCCCGCATCATCAGGACGCCGCCCAATTCACCATGGGCGCCGGCCAGCGTAGCCAGGCTGGTGGCGGACATACCCGTCACCTCGGTCAGGAATTCCTGTAGTCGATGCAGCAACTCCAGCGCCCCCTGCGACTGTTCGGCCGGCTGCTGCGGGTGGATGCCCGCGAACCCGGACAGGAACGCCACTTCGTCGTTGATCTTGGGGTTATACTTCATGGTGCATGACCCCAACGGATAGAAGTGGGTATCAATGCTGAAGTTCAGCTGGCTCAAAGCCGTGAAGTATTGCACCACCTCAGGCTCCGACACCTCGGGCAGGGGCAGGGAATCTCGCAGGTACGCGGCATCGGGCATGGGAGCGGCAGGCACGTCCAGTTCCGGCGTGATCACGCCCAAACGACCGGATACGCTGCGGTCCATTAGCATCCTGGTGGTATCGCGGTTTCCGCCTTTGTTCATCATTGTAAGATCGTCTCCAGTGGGAGGTTATAGGTGTCGGGGAGGAGTCAGGCGATTCAATCAGTTCCGCATCCTGCGCCCCAGGCGGCCGAGCAATCTCGATACATCGGACGAGAAGTAGATTCCGGCGCAGATCAACACCATTGTGAGGAAGGCGGCGCCGGCTAGTGCTCCCATGCCTCCCCAGGGAAATATCAGCTTGGTGCCAAATATCGGGAAGACTGGAACGATCACCACCAGTATCACGATCCAGCGGCGGGTCATGCGCCGGTCCATCTCCCGTTCCGACTGACGCACGAATTTCTGGACTTCTTCTTCGGTGGCATGGTCGCGGCGTGCCATCCGGGTGTCGATTTCGCGGATCTCCTGGCGGAACATATTGGTGGCCGCCCGAAACATGGTGAACGATATGAAGGACATGGCGAAAATAAACGCCAGGAACGCGATGTCGAACCAGATGCCCTCGGCGGGCAGCCATGGAATCCGGTCGCCGAACTGCCACTGGAGCACAACAAGGGCGACCATGAGAGCGGCGTTGCCAAAGCCGACTACGATTACGGTTCTCACTCTCAGCCGGAGACCAAACCACGATACGCGGTTGCGCAGCGGCGGAGTGTCCTCAAAGTCGTCCGGGTCGTAGTATCGACGGACCAGGTCGAGCTCGGATTTGTCGCGGTTCACCATGTCGCCTACCGTGCGCCCATGACGCGCCTGCGTAGCCGTTCCCAAATGCGGCCGGCTTGCCCCGATGCGAAGAGCATGACGCTGGCCACGAATACGGCCATGCCGCTCAGGTATGGGATCGGCCCGGCCCAGTCGAAAACGAAAGGACTGCCCAGCAGCAACCAAATCGCCAACCCCAAGGATAAGTACACCGCAAGTCGCAAGTACACGTTCCGCCGTATGAACCGATCGCCTTCCTGGCGCGCCTCCAGGTCAGTGGCGCCGTCCAGTTTCGCCAATTGAATGCGCGACCTGCGGACGGATCTGATCAGCGCTCTGGCGCTCACCAAACACACGAAGGTTGTGGCCGACATTAACGCGATACAAACCGACCAAATAGTCCACCGCACGACCGGGGATTGGAAGTACCAGTCCTGCTGGCTGCTGATGAACAGGACCAGAAAGAGCACCCAGGTGACGGCGGCCGCTACCCACGCGATTATCGGATTGATGGAGACGCCGAAAATTCTGGCCCGGGAACGCTCCTCAATTTCCAGGTCCTCCCAGTCGTCCACGTAGGTGGTGCGCAATCGCCACATCGCCACTGCTCCGCTACCCGATTTCCGAGAGGGCCGAGACCAGAGCGTCGATTTCGGCGCGAGTGTTCATCTCGGTTACGCAGAGCAGCATCCCGTTGTCGAACCGGTCGCTGACGTCCAGGCCGCCCAGAATGTTGCGCTCCATGAGTTGCCGGTTAACCTCGGCCGGAGAGGTGGGACAGGACACCACGAATTCCTGGAAGAACTGACCCGACTGGGCCAGGGAATAGCCGCCCAGCTTGCCAATGGCGTCCGCCGCGTAGTGGGCCTTGTGGTAGCACAATTCCGCCACCTGGCGCAGTCCGTTCCGGCCCATGGCGGCCAGATAGATCGAGGAGGCCAGGGCGTAGAGGGCCTCGTTGGTGCAGATGTTGGAAGTGGCGCGTTCGCGCCGGATGTGCTGCTCCCGGGTTTGCAGGGTCAGCACGTAGCCGGTGCGCCCCTCGGTGTCGGTGGTGCGTCCCACCAGGCGGCTGGGCATCTGACGGATGTACTGCTGCTTGCAGCTGAACAGGCCCAGGTACGGGCCGCCGAAGGACGGCGGGATGCCCAGGGGCTGACCCTCTCCGGTAACGATGTCGGCGCCGAACTCGCCCGGCGGTTTCAGCATCCCCATGGCCAGCGGGTCGGCGGACACCACCAGCAGCGCGCCGTCGGCGTGGGCTGCCTCTCCCAACGCTTGCAGGTCTTCCAGCGAACCGTAAAAGTTGGGGTACTGGGCGACAATGCCCGCGGTGGCTTCGGTGATCGCGCCGGCGACCTGATCAGCCGGCGTGACGTCGATGGTAATGCCCTGGGCCTGGCAGTAGGTGGCAATGACCTGGCGGTAGGCCGGAGCAACGGTGTCGGCGACGATGACCTGTTGGCGGCGGGTGACGCGGCAGGCCATGAGCACGGCCTCGGCAACGCTGGTTGCGCCGTCGTACATGCCGGCGTTGGCGACCTCCATACCGTAGAGGGCACTGATCATGGTCTGGAATTCAAAGATGACCTGGAGGGTGCCCTGGGACACCTCCGGTTGGTAGGGCGTGTAGGCGGTGAGGAACTCGCCGCGGGTCATGATCGCCTTGACGATGGACGGGATGAAGTGGTGGTAGGACCCCGCGCCCAGGAAAGACGGGCCGCTGGCCAGGGGCCGGTTCCGCGCCGCCAACTCGCTCAGCTCGCGCTGGATCTCCAGCTCCGAGAGTGGCGCCGGCAGTTCCAGCGTCGGGTTGCGGTAGCCGTCCGGAATGTCCGCGAACAACTCGTCGATACTGCGCAGGCCAATGCCCGCCAGCAGGTCGTCCTGCTCGGCAGGTGTGTTGGGGATGTAATGGGATTGAAAGTTGGTTACCATTCGGGATAGCTCCGTGGGATCGAATTAATCATCCCAAGTAAAGGGCTGGGCTGGGTCAGCGGCGACGGTTTGCACTCGCCAGTTAGTTTTTTCTTTCAGTGCGGCCAAACCTATTCTAACCCGAAAAGCCTCACCACGTGAGGGCTCATTGCGCCCGGCCAGCCAAATTGTATTGTTAGCTGTGCGGATAGCATTGAGGTTTGAGACGTCAAGATTGGCCCGAAGTTCGTTTGCAGACAATGTCATAGCAACATCCTGGCCGTATCCAGAGCCTCGGCAACACGCTTTTCCGCTAACCGCACACTGTCCCCACTGATGTCAAACCCCATAAACCGCCGGCCCTGCTCTATAGCCGCTAACGCCGTGGTGCCGCTACCCAGGAAGCAATCCAGCACCAGATCATCCGGTTCGGTGAGCAGCTTGATCATTCGGCGGGGCAGCTCGATTGGGAACTGCGACTCATGTGCGCTGTTAGAATGTACCGAGGCGATTTGCCACACGCTGCGGGAACCCCACTCGGCCCACTCGCCGGCGTCCAGCCGCTCCCGGTTCACCACAGTTATGCCCGGCTTCCAGAAAATCAGGAGATGCTCCCACTCGTCCACCGAGCGGTACGACAGGCTGTGCCAACGGCTGTTCTCCCAACACGGGTCTTTGACCCACACACGTCGGTCATACAAGTAAAAGCCGGCGTCGGTGGCCCACTGCTCAACCAAACCGGCAGTAAGTTGTACCCTGGTCTGCGGCGCGTATTTGCCACCGCGCACGTTGTTGTTTTTCAGGCGGCGGTCGATGGTTTGCTCGCTACAACCCAGCAGCGCAGCCAGTTGATACTTGTCAAAGCCAGGATTGGCCTGCCGCGCGGCCAGCACTTGCTCCCGCGTGATTTTCACCTTCTTGGCACTGACGTTATCGGCCTGGATGCGGGGCATATCAGGGTCTTCAAAAGCCAGAATGTCGGCGATGTTGACGGCCAGAAAACCGCCGGGCGCGATTGCCAGGAAATGGCCGGCAATCGTCTCCCGCAGCAAGTCCGACCAATCGGCGAAGTCCAGATCAGTCTCGTAAGACTTGCCGACGAAATACGGAGGCGACCAAAAACTCAACGCGACTGACTGCGGCTCAACTTTTTGTATTAGCTGTCTGGCGTCCCCCTCATAGATTCGGTTTGGAAGCAAGAATCCCGACTCGTTCATCTGGTCCTCCTCACGGGAAACGCGGCGTGTTCGGCTAATCGTCGCCGTTCAGCACGTTTGCCGTCAAGGGGGAATTGTCATCAAATTGATGCGCCGTCACGCCAGTACCCGGTAGCGGTAGCTGGATTCCAGCAGGTCGCCCTCGGCGAAGCGGGTGAACCGCAGCGGCGTCAGGTCAACGTCGCGGGCGCGGCCTTCCACCACCAGCTCGGCGACGGACTTGCCGATGGCCGGGGACAGCTTGAACCCGTGGCCGCTGAATCCGATGGCGCAGTAGAGGCCGCCGACGCCGGGCACGGCGTCCAGCACGGGATGCCAGTCGGGCGTGGTGGTGAACAGGCCGGACCAGCCGCCCCGGTAATAGGCGTCGGCCATGCCGGGGACGCGGCGAGCCAGTTTGGCCCGGGCGACCGCCGCTTCCGACAATTCCAGGCCCTGGGGATAAACGTCGGGGTCGGACTGTTCGTTGTCGTCTCCGAATCCCATGGTGGTGAAGTTGGAGCCTTCGGGCCGGAATGAAAAGGACTGGCTGATGTCGCCAACCGTCGGATGGTGCGGTACCGCCTCCACGGGACGAGCCACGGTGGCGACCTGGTGGCGGACTGGCATCAGGGGAACGTCCACGCCAATTTGGGCCAAAACCTGTTTCGACCAGGGGCCGGCGGCGACGATGACGGTCTCGGTGGCAATGCGCTCGCCGTTCGCCGTGACCACTGCCTGCACACGGTCGCCGTGCGTTTCAATGCCCGAGGCAGGGTTGCGGGTTACAATCAGCGCGCCCGCTTCCCGCGCGCGGGCGGCGTAGGAAACAGTGACCTGGTAAGGGTCGGCGTAACCCGATTCGGGCTCCCAGGCGGCGCGCTCGTCATCGTACAGGGTCACCATGGGCGCCAGGCGAGCCAGGTCGTCCCGGGACACCACCGAGGTGGGCACGCCCAGCTCCTGTTGCATGGCGACGTTGCGCTCCAGGCCGCCCTGGTCGGCCTCATTTACCACCACGAGGTAGCCCGTATTCACAAAGCCCGAAGCGCCGCCCACACGGACATCGAAATCGGCAAAAATCTGGAGGCTCTGCCACGCCAGCTCGGTGGTTATGGGGTTGGAATAGTGCATCCTACAGATGGCCTGGGAGCGGCCGGTGCTGCCGGAGCCGAGCACGTCGCGTTCGAGAAGTACAGTGTTGGGGACGCCCAACTGCGCCAGGTTGTACTGAATGGCGCAACCGATGACGCCGCCGCCGATGATCACGGCGTCGGCGGTTTGGGGGACGTCGGGTGTGGAATTACTCGCCATCTCCCTTCCAGGAGAGGATGCGCTTGACGCTGATCACTATGGCCACGAGCTTCTGATCGCCCTGGGTCAGTTCGTTGGCGTCTTCCTCGCCGCGCTCGTCGCCCTCGTATCGTGAAAAGATGCTGCGCACCGCCTCCTTGATGTCGTCAGTGGTGGCAGTGGCGTCGCCCTCAAGAATGACGTACTGGTAAGGCCACTCGTCGGTGGCTACGGAGAGGGAGACCTTGGGGTTCCGGCGGACGTTCCGGGTCTTGACGGCGGAATCGCCGGATACGACGGTTACGGTGCCGGTTTCGGGTTCGCTACCCGATTTCCACTGATACCAGACCGGCGAAATGTGGGGGCTCCCATTTCGCCGTATGGAGGCGAAATGGGCCACGTGGGCGCCGGCAAGGTAATCGTCAACTTCCTGGGGGGTCAGCCGTGGCATCGTAACCTCTAGCCATTGAGGTGCAGCGGGCGCTTGGCCCGGGGACGATAAAATATTACGAATATCATAACATATCGCCCTTGATGCCTATTTTCAGAGTTCTGTCATTGCGACCACGCACTTGATGCGGGGGTGGCAATCTCGTTCCGACCGCACACATCTGACGGGATTGCCACGTCGTTACCGCTCCTAGCAATGACAATCGAAAGGCCCGGTCAGCGGGCGCCTCCGGTTGACATTCACGCACCTATGTGGTAAAAGTACATATATGGAAGGAGTTGAGCAGACCATCAACCCCAAGCTGCCCCGGGGCTTCATGACGCCGTGGGTGCTATTGCTGCTGAAGCAGTGGAGCCTGCACGGCTACCTGATCATGCAGCACCTGAACCGTATGGGCTTTTCGGAAGTGGACCACCCGACCCTGTACAAGGAGCTGCGCCGTCTGGAGAGCCAGGGCTTTGTGTCGTCGGAATGGGAGGCGGGCGACAGCGGCCCGGCCCGGCGAGTGTACAGCATCACCGACGCGGGCGAGGAACTGCTGCAGGGCTGGACGGAAGTGGTGTCAGGCTACCAACGGATGATCAACGGGTTTTTCGACCTGTACGCGCAGGCCTTCGGGTTTGCGCCGACCCCAACGCCGCAATCAGATGACGAAACGCAACGCGGGTGATGGACGTCCCTTGCCCCGTAATCGTAAATAAACCGAAACCACAGGAGCGTAGAGTAATGGAAAAGACCCAGGAACTCTTCAAGGCGTACAACGACGTGATGACCAGCGGGTTTGCCGCCTTCAACACCGGCATGCAGCAGAGCAACACCCTGATCACGGGCATGATGGACGCCAACGTGAAGATGGTGGAATCGAGCCAGGAGTTCGCCAAGAGTTCCGTCAAATACGGCGAGGCGTACATGGAGTGGCTGCTGGACACCACCAGGGGCATGGCTCCCAACGCGGAAGCCTGAAGCCCGGGGACATTCCCGTACCGAGACCCCACCCCTCTCTCGACACGGGAGAGGGGCAATTGATGGCATAAACGCCAAGGAGGAACGCCGGTGGTCAGCCAGGCAGAGTTTGTTTCCCAGTTCCAGGAAGACATGCAGGAACACCTCAAGCGCGCCCAGGCGATGGTTGATTCCTTCGTGATCAACCCCGCCGAGCCGCCCATCGACGTCACGCCTTACGAGGTCGTCTGGAAACGCGGCAAGGTGCGCCTGCTGCGCTACGGCGAGCGGGACCGGATCAAGCACCGGACGCCCTACCTGATAGTGCCGTGGCTGGGCATCAGCCGTCCCTATGTGCTGGACCTCCTGCCCGGCAACAGCATGATCGAATACCTGACCAACCAGGGACACGACGTGTACCTGCTGGACTGGGGCGAGATCGCCGCCGAGGACAAGGAGCTGGGCTTCGAGGAAGCCGTGTTTAAGCTGATCCCCCGGGCCATCGACCGGGCCCTGGAAGCATCGGACGCCACCGACATTACGCTCAACGGCATCTGCCTGGGCGGAACGCTGGCGGCGACGTACCTGGCGACCCATCCTGACGCGCCGGTGAAGAACTTCGTGGCCATCGTCGCGCCCATCAACTTCGAGGAAGGCGGGATGTTCCGCGCGTGGCTGGACGAGCGATACTTCCCGGCCGATCTCATCGTGGAGCACTACGGCGTGCTGCCGGCGAACCTCATGGGCGCCGGCTTCAAGATGCTTCGCCCCACACTGGATGCCCAGGCGCTCTCGGGCCTGTGGGCCAACGTGAATCGGCCCGGCTACGTGGACAACTACAAGGCGATGAGTCGTTGGGCCAGCGACTTTATCGGGATGCCGGGACGGTTCTTCGGGCAACTGTCCAAGCAGATGTACGGCAGGAACGAGTTGGTCAACGGCGAGTTTGTGCTGAACGGACACAAGGTGAACCTGTCGAGAATCCGGCAGTCGCTCCTGTGCGTGGCGGCCAGCCAGGACTTCATCGTGCCGGCGCCGGCGGCGCGGGGCCTGATGGACGTGGCATCCAGCGAGGACAAGGAATTCATGGAGTTGCCGGGCGGTCATATCTCGGTGTTCTCTGGTCGGCAGGCCAACCAGACGCTGTGGCCCAAGATTGACGAGTGGGTCACCGAGCGGGTGGAATAGGCCAATCGCCCTCGCCGGTGTCAAACGTCGATACCTCCTCTCCCTTGATGGGAGAGGGTAAGGGGTGAGGGTGAAAACTCAGCAGAATGCCCAATATCTACCCCATACCTCGCGAGGGCCGGGGGAGTATCAGGAGAAAAAGAATGACGAGCGCGCAGAACACGGCCAACCCCTTCGAAGCATGGCAGGAGATGTTCCGCAAGTCCGCGGAGTTGTGGCAGCAGGCGGCGTCCGGGGCGCCCAACCCGTTCTGGCCGCCCAACAACGGCGCGATGCCGGGAATGGGAATGCCTGGCGCGGGGATGCCCGGGTTCGGAGGATTCGCGCCACCCCTCGGGGGCAACGACGTGACCGCCATGTGGCAGCAGTTTTTCAACATGTGGCTGCAGCAGTGGAGCCGGGCCTTCACGGCGGGAGCGGCCCCTCAGACACTTAGCGACGTGCAGAAGCAGTGGAACGAGCAGCTGGAAGCGATGGCGAAGGCGTTCGCCGACACCATGAGCACCGAGGACTTCGCTAGGGCGCTGGGCAAGTACATGGAGCTGGGGCTGCACGCCCAGGAGCGCATGGCCGACGCGGCGAACCCGCAGATCGACGCCATGCTGCGGACGTTCAACATGCCGTCGCGCAGCCAGATGAACCGCCTGTTCGTGCATGTACTGGGCATCGAGGAACGGCTGGACGACCTGGAGGACGATATCCGCAAGCTGCGCAAGGAGCAGGAAGCGGCGCGCAGCGGCGGGGGCAGCCGGCGCAGAAACGCTCGCAGCGCCGCGAGCGCAGAGACCGAAGCGCCCGACTAGCGCCACGTGCAGACTTGTTGCGTAAATCACGATACGATGGGAGTAGATTCAGCAAAGAGGCCAGGATAGGTACGCGCCCGAGGGTTAACGGCAACGAAGGGGGTAAGCGATATGAAACTGGAAGGACGAACTGCGCTGGTTACGGGAGGATCACGCGGCATCGGCCGGGCCATTTCCTTTGCGCTGGCTCAGGAAGGGGCAGCAGTTGCGATCAACTATTTGTCTAATTCCCAGGCGGCGGAAGAGTTGCTGGCGGAGATTCAGGAGTTTGGAGGGCGGGCGATCCTGGCCCCGGCGGACATCAGCGACTTCCCCGATACCTACCGAATGGCCCAACAGGTTCTCGAGGAGTTCGGCCACCTGGACATCCTGGTGAATAACGCCGGCGTGACGTCGGACAAAACCTTCGTGAACATGGACCACGCCACCTGGCGCAAGGTGTTGTCCATCAACTTGGACGGCGTGTTCAACTGCACCAAGGTGTTCGTGGACGGGATGGTGGAGCAGAACTACGGGCGCGTGGTGAACATCACCTCGGTGATCGGGCAGATCGGCAACTTCGGCCAGGCCAACTACGCGGCGTCCAAGGCCGGCGTGGCCGCGATGACCAAATCGCTGGCCAAAGAACTGGCTGGCAAGGGAATCAACGTCAACGCGGTGGCGCCAGGCTTCATCGAGACGGAGATGGTCACGGCCATACCGGAGCGGGTGCAGGAGCGCCTGCTGAATCAGATCCCGCTGCGGCGGTTCGGCAAGGCCGAAGAGGTGGCCCAGATGGTAGTGTACCTATGCGCCCCCGAAGGCGACTACGTGACCGGCGCGGAGCTTGAGGTCAATGGCGGCTTGTTCATGTAAGCGACGGCGGCCACAGGAGAGAAACTATGAACATCGGCTTTTCCCTTTCCAACAACCAGGGCCTGGCCAACGTGCAGGACGTGGTCAACGTTGCCGCCCGCGCCGAGGAACTGGGCTACGACTCGGTGTGGGCCAGCGACCACGTCTTCAACGTCAGCTACGTGTACGAGCGTCTCGGCAACCGCCCCTACTACGACCCCATGACCATCCTGACCTACGCCGCCGCCCAGACCAGTCGCGTCATCCTTGGCACCAGCGTGCTGGTGCTGCCCTACCACAACCCCATGCGCCTGGCGAAGCAGGCCGCCACCCTGGACCAGCTATCCGGCGGGCGCGTTGCGCTGGGCGTTGGCGTCGGCGTGATTGACACCGAGATCGAGGCCATGGGCGTGCCCTTCTCCGAGCGCGGCCCGTACACCGACGAGTCCATCGAGATAATGAAAACCCTCTGGTGCGACGACGATCCCCAATACGAGGGCCGATTCTTCCAGTTCGCGGACATGGCGTTCTCGCCGCGCCCGGTGCGTCCCGAGGGCATTCCCCTGATCATCGGAGGCACCAGTCGCGCCGCCATCCGCCGGGCCGCCCGCCACGGCGACGGCTGGCATCCCACCGCCATGCCGCCGGAAGAACTGGCCCAGGGCATCCGCTACCTGCACGAACGGGCGGAGCGCGCCGACCGCGATCCGGCTACCATCCCGGTGTCGGTCAGCGTCCCGTTGCAGGGCGGCCGGCCCGGACGGTTCACGCTGGGCACCGACCCGTCGGAAATGCGCGCCAATGCCCAAGCCTATCGGGACATCGGCGTTTCCCGCATCGTAGTGTCTCCCTACTCCGGCGATCCGGCCGAGGTGTTCCCCGCGATGGAAACCGTCGCGTCGGAGGTCATGCCGGCGGTCGCGTGATGTCATTGCGAGGAGCGTAGCGACGTGGCAATCTCGTGGGGGCCGTCGCGGACCTGTCGAGATTGCCACGCTACGCTCGCAATGACAGTTGTGATTCGTTCGTAATCAGACACCTGCATTTGGAGATCCCGCCTTGACTACCAACAACCCCACCATCGCTCCCTACGGTTCCTGGCGTTCTCCCATCACGCCGGACTCCATAGTCGCGGAGTCCATCAGCATCGGTCACGTCGCCATCGACGGCGACGCCATCCTGTGGACGGAAGGCCGACCGGCCGAGGGCGGCCGCAACGTCATCGTCCGCATGACGCCGGACGGCGCTGTCTCGGACGTGAATCCGGCGCCGTTCAACGCCCGAACTCGGGTGCATGAGTACGGCGGCGGCGCGTGGATCGCCGACGGCGGCACGGTATGGTTCTCCAACTTCGATGACCAGCGCATCTACCGCCAGGAACCGGACGGCGAACCGGCGCCCATCACGCCGGACGCGCCGTTGCGCTACGCCGACGCATTCCTGGACCGACGCCGAAACCGCTTAATCTGTGTGCGCGAGGACCACTCGGATCCCGACAACCCCACCAATGCCATAGCAGCACTCCCGGCCGATGGCGTGGGCGACCAGATCGTACTGGCGGAAGGCTGGGATTTCGTGTCGTCGCCGCGGCTCAGCCCTGACGGCGGGAGGCTGGCGTGGCTGGCGTGGAACCATCCCAACATGCCTTGGGACGGAACGCATCTGTGGACTGCGCCGGTAACGGACGATGGGACGCTCGGCGAAGCAACGCTGGTGGCCGGCGGCGAGCACGTCTCGGTGTTTCAGCCGGAGTGGTCGCCGTCCGGCGTCCTCCACTACGTATCCGACGAGTCGGGCTGGTGGAATCTTTACCGGAACGGAGACAACGGACCGGAGGCGCTCCACACCGACGACGCTGAGTACGGCCGTCCGCAGTGGGTATTCGCCAGCCGCACCTATGGGTTCGCCGGCAACGCCGACGTTATCTGCGCGGTGAACCGACGGGGCGCATGGTCGTTGAACCGTTTGAATCCTGACAACGGAATCATGCAGGCGTTGAACGTCCCGGCGGGTGAGATGGGCCGGGGCGATCTGGTCGTGTCGGGTATCACGGCGGTGGTTGTGGCCGGCGACGCCGAGCGTCCGCTGTCGCTGATGCGGGTGAACCTGAACGACGGATATTGGGACACGCTCAAGGCTGCGTCAACGACCAACGTGGACGCCGGCTACGTCTCGCCAGCGCAGACCGTCGAGTTCCCATCCAACGAGGGCCGTCCGGCCTACGCCCTGTACTACGCGCCTAAGAACCCCGAGTATCAGGCGCCGCAGGGCGCGTTGCCGCCGCTGCTGACGCTGAGCCACGGCGGGCCGACGGGCGCGGCGTCCGGCGCGCTGGACATGGCGGTGCAGTTCTGGACCAGTCGAGGGTTCGCGGTGGTGGACGTGAACTACGGCGGCAGCGTCGGATACGGGCGCGCGTACCGTCAACTGCTCAATGGCAACTGGGGCATCGTGGACGTGGACGACTGCGCCAACGCCGCCCTGCACCTGGTGCATCAGGGTTTGGCCGACGGCGACCGCCTGGCGATCCGGGGCGGCAGCGCCGGTGGGTACACGACGCTGGCGGCGCTCACGTTCCGCAACGTCTTCGCGGCCGGCGCCAGCTACTACGGCGTCTCTGACCTGACCGCGCTGGCGGCGGACACCCACAAGTTCGAATCGCGCTACCTGGACCGGCTGGTCGCGCCGTATCCGGAGGGGAAGGACACCTACGAAAGCCGTTCGCCCATCAACCACACCGACGGTCTGTCATGCCCCATCATCCTGCTTCAAGGGCTGGAGGACAGAATCGTCCCGCCCAACCAGGCCGAGATGATGTTCGACGCGGTGCGCAGCAAGGGCATCCCCTGCGCCTACCTGCCCTTCGAGGGCGAGCAGCATGGGTTCCGCCGCGCCGAGAACATCAAGCGCGCGCTGGAGGCGGAACTGTACTTCTACTCGCGCGTGTTCGGCTTCGAGCTGGCTGACCCGGTGGAGCCGTTGGCGATTGAGAACTTGTGAGATTCAGCAGGCTGTCGCTGTATTATCGCGCTAAGGTGATAAAATCAGGTTATGGCCACTGAAACGGCAACCCAACTAGACCCCCAATCGCTGGTAGCGCGCATCCTCGTTGAGCTGGAGGCAAACCCGGCGGCCCAGCAGATGTTGCTGCGCGCCATGCTCACCAACGAGTTTCTTGGTATGCCAGCCCGCCTGGATGCTATCGAGAAAGACGTTGCCGAGATGAAAATCGACATCGCCGCGCTGAAGGCCGACATGGTCGAAGTCAAGGCTGACATAGCTGAACTGAAGTCCGATGTATCTCAGTTGAAAACCGACGTCGCTGAACTGAAGTCCGACATGGGTTATCTCAGGGGCAGCGATCTGGAAAACCGCCTACACCGGAATCTCAGGTCCATTGTCAGCCAGCGGTTGGACCTAATCCGACCGCGCATAATGCAGAGCCAATTGCAGGAGCCAATCAACGAGTTTGCCGATGAGATCCAAGACGCATACCGAGAGGGACGCATCAGCAGAGATCAGTATCGGCGGATCGAGCGAACCGACTTCATCATGCGCGCCCAGCAATTGGACACCCATTCCGCGGTCCTGGTGGCCGTGGAAGCATCTGCCACAATCGACGCGCATGATATTGAACGCGCTCGCGAATCGGCCGATGCGCTGGCGACCGTATTCGAGGCTGACACTATCGCCGTGGTTGCCGGCTACCGCATTGACCCCAGAGATTCGGCAAGAGCGGAAACAGCGAACGTCAGATATATACCGGCTAATTGAATAGCTTGGCACGTGAAGCGCTTCAGTAAGCCGCCCGCAGCACCTCCATAATTGGGCCAGCATCTATGACGGGCTTCGGGTTGGTGCTCAGGCTGCGGTCCTTGAGCGTCGCCGTGGCGATGTATTCCAGGCCGTCCTCGGGGACGCCCACCTCGCGCAGCGTGCGGGGCAGCTCCAGCTCCCGGCACAGCTCGTCCACCGCGTCGGCGGCAGCTAGGCCGGCCTCCTCGTCGGTCATCGTCGAGTTGGCGACTCCGATGGCCTCGGCAATCATGCGCTGCCGGTCGGCGCAGGCGTCCAGATTGTAGCGCATGGTGTGGGGCAGCAGGATGGCGTTGGCTTCGCCGTGGGGCACGTCGTACAGCCCGCCTACGTGGTGGCACGTCGCCGTATTGAGACCCAAACCGCCGAAGGACGCCAGGGATGCCATGGCGCAGGCAGTCTTAGTGGTCAGCAGGGTGTCAATGTCGCC
Organism: Dehalococcoidia bacterium; assembly: GCA_965207025.1. Lineage (GTDB taxonomy): Bacteria > Chloroflexota > Dehalococcoidia > Lucifugimonadales > UBA3495 > Bin87. The sequence goes on from OZ242258.1 coordinate 2,830,769, forward strand.
GTCCTTGCAGCGCGGCAGGTTCTCAAAAAGCAGGCGGATGGCGTGCAGAGCCATGCCGTCGCCGATGGGGTTGCGCCCGGTGGAATAGACCGTCTCGATGGCGATGCGGAGCTGACCGATGGCTGTGGACACCAGGATGCGCAGGGGCGTAGTCGCCAGGGCCTGCCCGTCGATTGCCACGGTGCGATGCGTCACTCCGTCTCCCGCGATGCTCAACTTGCGTCCCTGCTGGTGATCGGTGATGCCGCCTCCGCCGCGACTGAATTCGGCACAGCCCATGGTGGTGGGCACGCTGATGATGGGCAGCTTGGGCGACGGCGTGGGCGGGACGATGATCTTGTCGGGCGGCTCGAAAATGATCGCGTAGTCGCGGATGTCGCCGCCCTCGGCCAGCAGGGTCGCGATGGCCTTGGTGGTATCGTGAGTGCTGCCGCCGCCGACGCTGATGAACACGTCGGGCTGGGCCTCCTCGGCCATTGCCGCGCCAGCCTCCACAGTATCAACAGGCGAGTGGGGCGCAACGCCGGAGTATGTCCCGACGTACCGTGAACCCAGCGCCTCCTGCACACGCGGCACCACGTCGCACGCGGCCAGAATGGTAGGACCGCACGTAATCATCGCGCGGCTGCCGCCCAGGCTGTCAAGGATGCGCGGGAGGTCGTTGATGGCGGCCTCCGAGCACACAATGTCCTGGTGCAGGGGGTCGTAGCGATATTGCAAAGTGCTGGTGGGCATGGTGACTTCTCCTGTACGTTGGTTACAAGATCCGATAGCGTGGACGATCCACGCATCAAATGTAAAGCAATTGGTTGCGAATCTCGTCAGCGGTGACCGTGTTCAGCAGTTGGAGCAGGCGATTGGCAGTTTCGTAAGGCCGCCTGCGAACCGCAATGATGATTCCTGCGTGAGCACGACCTTCGGCTATGTATTGGTGATGCAGTTCCTGGAAATCCCTGCGGTTGTGCGTTACCAAACACAAACCTCGGTTCACGGCATACGCAAGCTGCTCAGTGTCCGGCTTGCCCAGTTGACCCGCGTCCAGCGCTGTTACAGTCCTGAATCCCCGAGCGGCGGCCAACTCTGCGATAACGATATGCACATCCTCGTCAAGGTAAATCGATATGAACAGTTCGCCGTTCACACGTTCCTGACGCTCGGATGGACCAGTTCGGGTGGCACCCGGTTTTCTGCGATATACCGGTTTATCTCTTCGATGTGATCGCAGTAGTAACTGAGGGCGTCAAACACGGCGGCCAGGCTCAGGTGGGGCAGCCCGCTGCGGATCTCTTCCGGCGTGTATCCCAAGCGCCAAAGTTCTACAATGGCGCGCACCGGAGTTCGCGTGCCTTTCACAATGGGCTCTCCGTTAAGAGTGCCCTTTTTCTTGATGATGTAACAGTGCTCGGTCAGAATTGCTCCCGCTACTTCAACCATGATCCAGCTCTCCTGTAGTCATCCAGTTCCATGGTGGCGGCTACGGCGGCATGAGCCCTGTGTCCCCTGCCCAGAACTGCTATAAAGCAACTCGTGTCATAAAGGATTCTCAATTTAAATCCCCAAATCATCCCGGATTTTGTTCACCATTTCCCTGGTAACCACGTTGCCACCGGCTGGTATGACCTTGAAACCGCATTGCTCAAGGTCAACCGCCTCGAACGTGCTAACCTCAACCTCCACTTGCTGGCCTTCCGGCAGGCCAAGAGGTTCGTCCAACTCGATGGTTTGTCCCTTGACTATGCCTTTTCGTTTCATTTCGCGTCCCCCGGATGGAACTGGCCTCCATGTTACATGACCGACGCTGCGTTGCAGTGATTAGGGTGAGCGTGCCTCAACCGCTTTGTTCAGTATGTCCTTCACTCCCTGTGCGTTTTGATAATCAATGTCTGCTTTGTCGTGGTAACCGAGGCCATCGTACATTCTCGCTCGCTCTTGGTACATAAACAACGATGCAACAGCGGTCAGCAAGCCGCCACCGTCGCAGATGCTTTCTGCCGCCGAGAAGTCTACTTCCGCCAAATCTATATTGCCCATTTCGGAATGAACAGCGGCTCGATACGTATGCCACATGGCTAGTTGACCCGGACGATTTTCCTTTTTGGCGGCGTGAATGGCAAAGAAATAATCCGCCAGTGCTGCTTCCAGATTTCCATCTTTGTGGAACTCCTCGGCGCGTTTTGCGTAAGATAAGCTGTCTTGATTGCGATTGAATCGGCCAATGCGCAGCTTGCTATGTATGTCGTCATGACAGCGATCGCATACCGCTTCATGCTCCACCGGACAGTCGACGGTCCACCGGCTCCACGGGCGGAACTTGCCGCAACGTAGGCAGGGTTTACCTAAATCCGCGTTGCACTCCGGGCACTTGTGGTGCGCCGGATGCGCCATCAAGTTGCACTCGTGGCAATAGCGTACCGGTGGATCACCGGGTGCCGGATTGCCACGGGCGACTAGGGCCCATTCACGATAGTCTTCAGGTAATCCATGTTCTTCGGCGTTGCTTGCCAAGTCCAAAATGAGACAGTCACCACCGTCATCTTTGGGACGTAAACCCCGACCTACCATTTGCAGATACAGGGCAAGGCTCTTGGTAGGGCGTGTTATCATCACGCAAGATGCGTCGGGCAAGTCGAAGCCCTCTGTGGCTACGGCTACATTCACGAGGACTATGAGGTTGCCATTTTTGAAATCTGCTATCGCCCGCTCCCGCTCATCCTGCGGCGTATCGGAAAGTATGGACGTTGCTGAGATCCCACAATCCCCGAACACTCGCACGAGATTGGCAGCGTGTCCTTTGGAAACAGCATAGGCGACGGTTTGCCTGCCCTCGGCCAAATTTCGCCAGAAATTAACGGCTAGAGTGGTCATCACCAGCTGCTCATTTGCCCGTTCAATGCCACCTTCCGTGAAATCGCCTAGCTGACCGACTTCACCGCCCTTGATACTGTCATCCGGCGTTGGCGCGAATATGCGTGAAGGCGCCAGGTACCCATTTTCCTGCATTTCGGATGTCTGCGGCCCTGTAACTAACACGTGGAACAGGTGGTCAAAACCTTCCCGTTGTGTCAATCGCCATGGTGTGGCGGTGAGACCCCAAACCTTGCCCGGCCATTGCTTTATGGCCCGTTCCCAGCCGGTAGCCGGGGCGTGGTGCGCTTCATCAATGACCAGTAAATCGTCTGGGCCATAGTTATCCCAAACTATCGCCGAATCTTTGTTGCGCCGGCTCACGGTCTGGGCTTTGAGTATCGCAACACCGTTGGACATATCAGGCGCCGGCCTACGTTGCCGCCATATCTCGGTAGCGTGGAGAGCGGAGATGATCCAATTTCGCTTGAGCCGTTCTTCGGTCTGATCCGCTAACTCCTCCCGATGCGTGAGCCATACCGCCTTGCGTCCGTCAACCAGGAAATCCTTCAGCAGCGCGCCGGCAATCTCCGTTTTGCCGCCGCCGGTGGGCAACTGAGTCATTACCCTCGCTCCGTCAAGGGCGAGCGCGGTCTGAGATTTTTCCAGCAACTCTTGCTGGTAAGGGCGCAGCGTAATCATGGAATTACCATTCCTACTGCCCCAACCCCCGCTGCATCCCCCGCAGGTAGCCGGCCTGCCCGCCGTGCTGGTTCACCTCCCAGATGAGCAGGCGGAACATGTCGGCAACCGCCATGCTTTCGCCGCGGCGGTTGGTCATGGTGGTGTTGACCAGCGAATCGTCGTCATGCTGGGCAAGGAATTCCAGCAGGTTGTTGCGGGCCGCGTCGGCATACTCCATCAAGAGGGCCTTGTCGGGGCACTTCCAGTTGGTCAGGTCATCGACGGTGTAGCCGAACCCCACGTTCATCGGCTCCGGCGCGAAACCGAGACGCTCGGCCCACTCCCGCTCGTACAGTTGGGTGTCCTGCTTGGCCAGCGACTGCACCCACATATCCAGCGCGCGCCCATAGTGCCACACGATAAAACCGATGGAATGGCACTGCTCGTTGGGGGTGAACTCAATCTCGTCCTGGGTCAGCCCGTCCACGTAGCGAACCAGCCACTCCCAGTTGTTGTCAAAAGATTCCCTGATAAATTCCTGCAACGCCATTATTGACTCCCTATCACCCACTTCATTCCGGCGAAATCCGGAATCTATTTACATCGATGAACAGGATTTTTCTGGTTATTAATCGTCCATATCCTGTTCATCCTGTATATCCGTGTAGATAATTGTCTCCAAGCCGTCAGGTTGTCCATACGGGCGGGCGTTTTTCCAGAAAGGCGGTGATGCCTTCATGCGCGTCGTCTTCCAACAGGTTGTCCACCATCACCTTGCCCGCGAACTGGTATGCCGACGGACGGTCCATTTCGATCTGCTGGTAGAACGCCGCTTTACCCAATGCCAGGGTCTGAGCGCTGGCGGCGGCGATCTGCCTGGCCAGTTCCATCACCTGTTCTTCCAATTCCTCCGCCGGCGCGATGCGGCTGATCAGCCCGAACTCCAGCGCTTCCTGCGCCGAAATGGGCCGGCCGGTGAGCAGCATCTCCATGGCCTTTTTGGGCATGACGGAACGCGCGACAGCGACGCCCGGCGTGGTGCAGAACAGCCCGATCTGCACGCCCGGCGTGGCAAACGCGGCGGTGTCTGCTGCCACAGCGATGTCGCAGGTGGCGACCAGTTGACAGCCGGCGGCGGTGGCGAGCCCCTGCACCTGCGCGATCACCGGCTTGGGCAGCAGGCGGATACTCTCCATGACGCGGGTGCAGGCATCAAAGACGGCGGTGTAGTCCTCGGCCTCCCCATTGACCAGCTCGTTCAGGTCATGCCCCGAGCTGAACACCGGCCCCTCTGAGCGTATAACCACCACGCGGGCTTCGGGATCTTTCGCAATCCAACCCAGCCACTCTTCCAACGCTGCCAGGGTGCGCGATGACAACACGTTGCGCTTTTTCGGGTTGGTCAGCGTCAGGACGGCAATGCCGTCTTGCACCCAGTTGTAATCAACCGTCAGCGGTTCAATTTCCTCCGGTGCAGCCGGGCGAGCCTGCGCTTTCTCAACAGTGGCGACAGCGATGGTATTCCCGGCCGGCGAAAAAAACTCCACCTCGTATGCCACGCCCTGCGGATGAATGTGAACCACCGTGCCAGTCCTACCTGCTTTCAGGCCATGCTCCGTCAGGTCTTCGGTAAGCGCAATCATGTCATGTTCGCGAATCATGTTTGCCTCCGGTACTGCGGTATTATGCGCTGGATGTGTGGCGATATTCTACCAGCGATGACCTGCCCACTATGTCGAGAATGCGTACAGCCGCTTGGTTCCCATAAGCGTCGGTCAGCGTCAATTCTGCGCCTAGCACGAAGTGAACGGGTTGCTGTTGCCCACGGTTAATGGCTATGTTAGTAGCGTACAGGTAAGTTCTGTCATGCGTATCTCGAATCGGGTTTAGTCGCCCATTTAAACCGGGCAAGCTACCCGTTCCATTGGGAAATATTACAGCTCCACCATCGGACATCTGCTCCAATGCAATTGTTACAGATCCGGACGCGGGCCGCCAATCTCGTTGGAAGTTGGCATGATATCCGGTGGCGGCTATGAACACCGTCATGGGCAACTCTGTTGTGTACAGTTCTACCCACGCATCACCGTCCGCATCGGTGGTGGTAGCTTGCCAAGTTTTGTTGGGGAACAAAACTAGCACGTCAGCATCAGCGACGGGTTTGCCGTAAGAGCCTACCGATATGCGAGCATTTTGGGCAATGCCAATGCCCGCAGTCTCGAGAAGCATGCCTGTCTCAGGCCGTTCGATGGTGGCCTCGATAGCCGGGTGAACATCCTCCGGAACCGCGATCAATTCTGACAGGTTGGCTGCCGGAATAGTTACACGTAGTTCCGCAGTGTTGATGAGTTCGAAAACCGGGGATTGCCCACTCAGCTCCCGCGTCTCACCGTGAATGATGCTGACCCCGTCCCCTCGCCGTTCCATGATGTACTCCCGCTCACCGACTCCGGTTATGCCGGCAACCGGAATGCGCCCCAATATAGAGGTCAATACCTGGTTACGGGTCGCCTGTAGGCTCATCATACTGTCAATAGTCAGGCTGTTAGGGAGGCTACCCGGCGAGTTAATCTCAATACGGTCGACAAACATTGCTATTCTGATGCGCCCGCTTTTAATCGAGTAGTCGCGATGAACTACGGCATTGACAATAGCCTCGAATAACGCCTTTTCACTATATTGGGACAGGTTTTCTCGTGCCGGATTTTTGCGAGCAGAAACCTGCATATTGCGCCTTACAAATGCCAACGCCTGCCTTATCTGGTCCTGAATAGGCCCAGAAATGTCTTGGGTATCGGTTTGCCCTGACGCCCGATCCGTTCCCCGATACCTGGTGGCTGTGATGTATGCGTTGGGTAGCCATTGTTCCGGCGATCTACTACAGATTAGCAGTCCAGCTACAGTAGCCCGTACCACGTTATGCTCGTCAACAGATAATAAGTGCATGCCGGTCAGCACTATTTCCGGGTCCGCTCTACCCGTCGCGCTGAGCAATGGCAGCCACAGCGATTCATCCAGCGAGGCAAACCCCGTATTAGGCACCGGCTGTTCGTCGTACCAGACAAAACGCGCCTGACCGCGCCGTTGAGCCAATCGCATTTGTTCGTCGGTGTTCAATAATCGCTTTGAACTGCCTACCCGTTGCCAAACGCCGCCCGGACTTTCGTGAGCAGCGTAACCTTCGGGTATCTCAGCCAACAAAGCTGCCTTGTCGTCAATCTCCTGCCGGAAGAGGATGATGTTTATGCGGGGTTTCACAGCGTCCCATCCGATTTCCACCAGCAGGCGCTCTAGGTTGTCCATCTGACTACGGGTCATGCCTGTCACGACGCCGGCGTCGGTGACCCCGCACAGCAGGACGCCACCAGCAACATTGGCGAATGCGCCAATTTCATCGGCTAGGTCATCGCGGCGCGGGCTTACGGGACGGTCGCCGTTGAACTCAATCTGCTTGAATTCCCACGCGCTATCCTCGCCCAAGCGCAAATGAAGCTTGATTTCGTCCGCGCTGTACGGCATGGTGAAATCCGTGCCTATGGCGTCGCCTACCCGCGCGGCAGGCCCAACCCCCGGCTGGCGATGATGTTGCGCTGCACTTCGCTGGTGCCCGCGGCGATGGTGTGGGAGAACGCCCGCAGCCAGTGCTCCTGCATGTCGGCCTCCATGGGCGTCCACTTGTCGTCGCGCAGGCCGCCGTACATGCCCATGACCTCCAGGCACGACGCGGTGGTGCGCTGCACCGTCTCGCTGCCGAACACCTTGGACATGGACGCTTCCTTATTGGGCACCAGGCCCTCGCCTTGCATCCACGCCACGTTGTAGGCGATCAGGCGCGCCACCTCGCACTCGATGTAGCGGTCCGCCAGCACATTGCGCACCCACGGCTCCTGGCTAAGTGGTTTGCCGTTGCGCGAGATGCCGTCGGCCCACTTTCGAGTATCGTCCAGGTGCCGGAACGCCGCCGCGGAGTAGTCGATGCCGGAACGCTCGAAGTCCAGCAGCGTAACGGCCACGTACCAGCCGCGATTCTCATCACCCACGATGTTGCGGGCGGGGACGCGCACGTTGTCAAAGATAATCTGGTTGAACTCGTGCCGATTGCCCATGTTGATGATGGGCCGAACCTCGATGCCGGGCGTCTTCATGTCCACCAGGAAGAAGCTGATGCCCCGGTGCTTGGGCGCGTCGGTGTCGGTGCGGGTGAGCAGCATGATCCAGTCGCCCCGGTGTCCCATGGACGTCCAGATCTTGCTGCCGTTGATGACGAACTCGTCGCCGTCGCGGATGGCGCGGGTGCTCAGCGAGGCCAGGTCGGAACCGGACTCCGGCTCGCTGTAACCCTGGCACCACTGGACTTCGCCCTTGGCCACTGGTGGCAGGTGCTCGGCCTTCTGCTCGTCGGTGCCGTGGATCATAAGGGTGGCGCCCATCATGCGCACGCCGAAGTTGTCCCGCCCCGGCGCGCGGTGGTAGGTCATAGCCTCGTTGAAGATGGCGGTGCGCACCGGCGATGCTTTCTGCCCGCCGTACTCTTCGGGCCAGTGCATGGTCAGCCAGCCCCGGTCGGCCAGCTTGCGGCGCACGTCCAGGGTACGCTGCCAGTTCTCCTCGCCGGAGCCCCTTTCGCCCAGCTCCCATTCCGGCACGTATTCTTCAGAGATGAACTGCTGGAGGTCGCTCTGGAAAGTGGCGTCCTCGGTGCTGAACTGGAATTCCATGATAGTAATCTCCTGAAAGTTTGGAGGATTGCCGCAGACTGTTGGCGAAACTGGGCGGTTAGTATCGGGTTATGACGCCGCAAGCCACGCGCCCGCCGGCGCCGGCGTCTTCGCCATAGGTATCCGGATTTTCGTGGATGATAATTGCTGAACCATCGGCGTCAAAGAGGGAAAGGTCCGCGTCAGCGTCGAGGGTAACCGCAGCGGTGAAGTAATCGGCCCGCGCTGCGCCGTCGGCGCCGGCGTAGATGTTCGGCAGGTCGCCGGCGTGTACGCCAGCGGGGTTATTGTAACCATGGCCAACGTCGCCCGGATTGAAGTGGTCCCCGGCCGCGGCAAAATTGGGCGAGCAAGTTCCCACGGTGTGGATGTGGAAGCCGTGCCCGCCAGGGAGCAGCCCGTTCACTTCCGCCGCTATCAGTACTCCGTGATGCGTTTGCGTCAGTGTGACTACGCCCATGGCTGAACCGTCCGGCCCAACCAGCGCCGCGACGGCTCGCGCGCCAACGTCCTGCGGCTGGGTTGAAGCCTGTCCGCAGGCCAGCGCAGCAGATATGGCAACGGCAATAACGACCACTATGATAAGAGTTCGCAACATACTATCCCACTATCCCAATGTTTCCTGGAAAGCGAATGGAGCAATCTTATCACGCCAAGTATCACATTCGGCTGTAGCCGCTGCCCGGGCCCCGCGTGTCGTCCACGCCCCAGCCGCGTCCTTCGGTGATCCACCCAAATTCCAGCAGAATTTGCTGGCTGTAGCACACGCGGCCGGTGACTTTATCAACGGGTTCTGAGGCCAGCAGCAGCGTGGCCTGGGCCAACAGTTCGGGCGGCTCGCCCCTGGGGTCATCCATGCCTTCAACGAGATGGTGGAACACGGTGCCCGGCGTGGGCACCACCAGGGACGGAGCCACGGCAGTAACAGAGACGCCGTACTCGTACACCTCCTGGGCCAGTCCCTGAGAGAACCGCTCCAGCGCCGCCTTCTCTGCGCCGTAGCAGGTTCCATTGTTGGCCGGCGTGGTGTAGGGTCCGCGACCGGGACCCACGGCGGAGCCTGAGGATATATTGACGATGCTGCCCGACTTGCGCTCGATCATGTCGGCCAGCACCAGTTGACTCAGGATGAACGGCGCGTGGAAGTTCACCGCCCACGACCGCATCCACCGGTTGATGGGGAAGTCCTTGATGGGCAGATAGTAGGTGAGCGCCGCGTTGTTCACCAGCACGTCCACCGGGCCGTAGATGCGGCGCGCCTCCGACACCAGCATCTCGCAGTCTTCCGTCAGTGAGATGTTGGCGGCCACCGGCGTCGCTTCGCCGCCGGCTTCCTTGATGTCGGCAATGGTCTTGGCCAGCGAGCCTTCCAGCGGGTGGTCGCCCTCGTTCACGGTGCGCGCGGCGCAGATGACACGGGCGCCCTCGGCGGCAAACAGGCGGCTGATCTCAGCGCCGATGCCGCGGCTGGCGCCGGTGACGATGGCGGTTTTTCCTTCAAGTCGAGGCATATTCGGGGTTCCTTATCGGTTTTCGTTATGCGTTCCGTTGCGTGAGGGTGGCGGTTCGGTGAAGGGACGGCCATCGCGCTCCGCCGCTTCGCGGCGTTCCAGCCACGCTTCCCAAGCCTGGTCCCTTTCCCTACGGGCCTCCTCTCGTACACTGTCCTTGTACAATTTTGCCAGTACCATTGGTATTCCCTCCACGATTCCGAAAGCCAGCGGGAATGCGACACCGACGGTTACAGCGGCGGCGACGATGACGATTATAACAATTTCAGACCAGGCCAGCGGCAGGTTTTCCTCAGTCGCTATGCGCGCATAGCTCAAGAGTCCCGCCAAAGCTGTCCAGCAGGAGTAGAACGTTAGCAGGAACCAACCGTTGCGACGAATCAGGACATCGAAAGCGTTGGCTCTGCCGTCCTGAGTTCGGTTGTTTTGAGAATCTACGCTAGCCATCCAGTAAGTCGGACAGCAACGCTTCGTTCATGGTGAAACTTTCCGACTCGGCGGGGAAATCTCCGGCGCGCACGTCGTCGGCATACTGCCGGAAGGCCGCGTTTATTTCGTCGGACAGCGTGGCGTAGCGGCGGGCGTGCTTGGGCAGGAAGTCGGAGAACAGCCCCAGCATGTCGTGAAACACCTGCACCTGCCCGTCGCAATCGGGGCCCGCCCCGATGCCGATGGTCGGTATGGTGAGCCGCTCCGTGATTACCCGCGCCAACTGGCTGGGCACGCATTCCAGCACCACCGAGTACGCTCCGGCGTCCTGCAGGGCGAGGGCGTCGTCCAGCAGGCGCCGGGCCGCGGCGCGGGTGCGTCCCTGCACGCGGTAGCCTCCCAGCGCGTTCACCGACTGCGGCGTGAGGCCGATGTGTCCCATGACCGGCGCGCCGGCATCCACGATGCGGCGCACGGTATCGGCGATAGCGACGCCGCCCTCCATCTTGACGGTATGCGCGCCGCCCTCCTGCATCAGCCGGCCAGCGTTGCGCATGGCCTCGTTGGCGTCAACCTGGTAGGCCATGAAGGGCAGGTCGGCGACGATCAGGGCGTCGGACGCGCCGCGACTCACCATGCGGGTGTGGCGCACCATGTCGTCCATGGTGACGGGGATGGTGGAATCGTAGCCCAGCACCACCATGCCCAGGCTGTCCCCCACCAGTATGATGGGAATGCGGGCAGCATCAGCGATGCGGGCAGCGGTGTAGTCGTAAGCGGTGACCATGGGGATCTTTTCCCCGTCCCGCTTCATCTGGGCCAACTGTCGGATAGTAGTCGCCATAGTGGGGCGATTGTATCAGCCCGGCCCGCCGGCGGCGACTGGTTGGGTTTGATGATTAGATGATGAAGAGCTCACCCATGGGCGAAATGGCTTTTACCATCTCCTTGAAATCGTTTTTCCGACCTGTTCGCTCCATACGTTTTGCGGCTCCGTAGCTATGGCGTTCAATTATGTCACCGCCTCCGTTTTTGCTCCCGCCCACGTTGTCTCCTGTATGATCGAGGCTCATTTCGTCTCAGCAAGTGCCTTATATGCACTGCGTAAAATTCAAGAATGAGAGACCGTGGATTGTTAGTTGTATGAGCTATGATTGGCAATATAAGCCTCAACACTATTATTAACATGCAGAAAGCTGGGCCAGTCAACGCTAACAGAATAATTACGTCAATGGAAGAAGTGGCGCCAATGTCAATAGCGATATCTATAGAGATATCCGTTAGCGCAGGCACGCCCAGTATTGCCGATACGCTTGCTATAGATATAAACCACGACATTCCGAACAGAGCCATCCAATCAGCGCCACGTTCAGGCCATCGGATTGTAGGTATCGTAACTATGTATATTGGAGACGCGAGAGATAGGAAAGCCAGCCCTGTAATCAGATTGTCCATGTTTATGCTATGTAGCGTGGCGGCAAGACTGAGTACAGCACTGCCTAAGGTAGCGTACTTCGGTAGTTCACTCGGATTCCAGGCCAGTAATAGTGCTAGGAGCATTGTCACTGCCGCTGCGGTAGCCAAAAATGGCCCCTTTGGGAAGTTATTTCTTTAGCCCACGCTGGGGCGGTGCCTTCCCATACGGGCGAAGTTAGCAAGACTGCTGACTCGAAAAATATGATCACGAATGCAAAGATGAATCCAAGCTTTTGTTCAGTGCTCGCAGGATTCTGCCTGATCGTTGGCTGTTGCTCTGCCATTTTCTAGCCTCTGATATGATTATACAGTCTGGACTATACGCGCTATCTGCGCCCACCGGAGCACACCATGACCATCACGGCAGAACAGGCAGAACAGGCCAAAGGCATCATCCTGGCAACCCTGGACGACCATCACCAGGGCAACTTGCCCTACCTGGAAGTGTGGACCAAGCCCACCGAGGACTTCGACGGCGTCCCCTTCCTCAAAGTCTGGGTGATTTACGACGGCCTGCCCAACATTCTGGACATTGACCGGCTGAACTCCTACCTCCCCTACCTTCACCGGGCCATGCTCGACGCCGACATTCACGCCCTCCCGTCCATTTCGTACATCCCCCAGGTTGACACCGAGGAATACGGCACGCCATGGATTGGTTAGAACTCATCAATGTCAGCCGCCTCCTCGCCGTCGGCCAGCCCACCCAGGGTGCGTTGCGTCGGGCCGTCAGCACCGCTTACTACGCAATGTTTCACGCCCTGGCGGCCAGCAATGCCGACCTTATCGTAGGCCCCAGGACGCCGGCCAACGAATCCCGCTGGATTACAACCTACCGGTCGCTCCGCCATTTCCGCGCCGAGAACCCGCTGCACGGTTGGCCCCATCTCTTCGGCCCGCCGATACAAAATTTCGCTTACGTAATCGGTAGTATCAAGACTGAGCGTGAGAACGCCGACTACAATCCCGGCGCACACTTTGCTCAGAATGAAGTCATAACCTGGATCGACGCTGCGGAACGGGCCATCATCAGATTCAACGCCACATCCCCGCAGGAGCGCGCCATGGTGGCAATCGCAACCCTTGCCGGCCAGCGCTGAACCGGCCTCACTGCGGGTCGAAAGAGGCTAGTCGCGCCAACTCTCCCTCCCCAACCCCTTTCGCCCGCGCCAGGGGGATGGATGCCAGCGTCAGCTCCCGGTACAGCGCAACCAGCTCCGGCGCGTGCTCCGACAGCAGCGCCAGGTGCGCCGCGATGGTGTCGGCGTCGCCCCGAACTGCCGGGCCGGTTACGGCGTTGACCGGCCCGGCGGCGGCGATGGCCTCGATGGTGGCGCGAGACAGCGGGGCCACGGCTCGCACCCCGTCCTCCTCGGTGAAACCCATGCGGGCCCACAGGCCCACGGCGGCGTCCAGCAGGGTGCCCACGTACCCGCAGGACAGCACCGCGCTGGCGTGATACAACGGACGCAGTTCGTCGGGGATGGCGATGGCCCGCCCGTCAAGTCGCTCAGCCAGCGACGGCAGATAGGCCTCCAGCCATCCGGTGGCGGACACCGCGAAGGTCACGCCGGACAACCGACGGGCCGCCTCGGTGGGGTCGCTCAGCGCCGCGAAAGTCTGGAAGGGGTGCATCGCGCCCACCGCTGCGCCGGCGTTGGCGGCCGCGTCCAGCAGCTCGATAGACGCCGCGCCGCAGCAATGAGCGACGCCCTGGCCGGCGCGCCAGCTCACCGACGTCGCTACTTCCGCAATCGCCCCGTCCGGCGTGGTGATGAACACCAGGTCGCAAGCGTCCGCCACGTCCTGCGCCGTCTCCATGGCCACGCACCCATCAATCCTCTCCGCCAGCCAAGCCGCGTTGGCCCGCGTGCGGCTGGACACGGCAACCACGTCGCAGCCCACGGCGTCCAGCCCCAATGCCAGCCCCCGGCCCAGCGTGCCGGCGCCGACGAAACCGATGCGTGTGTTGTCCTGTTCAGATGACATTGTCAGTCTTCATCCTGCCATTGCTGCCTATACCCTATCATTCCCGCCTCCAACACCGTCATTCCGGCGAAAGCCGGAATCCAGAGGGTACAAAGTTTCGCAACCTGTCATTGCGAGCGAAGCGCGGCAATCTCGTTGGGGCAAAGCCACTGCTACGGGAACCAGATTGCCACGTCGCTTCGCTCCTCGCAATGACAAACTGGGTACGCATGAGACTTCAGCCTAGCTCGCTCACCGCTGGAATACCCGCCAGCCCGGTAGCCGACCACACCGCGTCCATCACCGCCAGCGCGACGACGTGGGTTGCCGCCGCAGTGATGGCAGTCAGGTTCACTGGCGTCGGGTTATGTCCGGTCGCCACGCAGAACAGGGTATCCCCGTCGCCCGTGGTGTGGCACGGGCGGATGGTGAGCGCGAGGCCGTCGTGGGCGGACGACGCCACGAAGTTCGCCTGCGCCTTGTCCAGCGTGGCGTCCGTGGCGACGACGCCGATGGTGGTGTTGGTCATCGTAGTATCGCGTGGCGGGTATTCTCCATCGAGGATGATTGCCACGGGATCGGCCATCGTCCCGTCGTCGCGCAGCGGGCCGGCGATCAGCCTGCCGTCCCGGTGGTCGTGGATGCCGCCCCAGGCGTTCACTGCAACGACGGCGCCCACCGAGATGCCGTCGGGGAGCACGCACGTCACGGATCCGATGCCACCCTTCACCGCGCCGGACGCCCCCAGCGCTTTGGCGACGGAGGCGCCGGTTCCGGCGCCCACGGAGCCGCTAAGTAGGGGCGAATAATCATTCACCCCTGCGCAAGCCGCATATCCCGCCATCGCATCAGGCCGCACGTCGGCCCGGCCCACGCCCAGGTCATAGAGGATCGCCGCCGGAACAATGGGTACGCATCCGTGGGGAGTTTCAAAGCCGATGCCGCGTTCCTCCAGCCACCGCTGCACGCCGTCGGCTGCCGCCAATCCGAACGCGCTCCCGCCGCTCAGCAGGATGGCGTGAACCCGGTCCACCCGCCGCATGGGGTCCAGCAGGTCGGTTTCCCGGGTGCCCGGCGAGCCGCCCCGCACTGCCACGCCGCCGACGGCGGTATCCCCGCACCGGATGACCGTGCAGCCGGTGGCAGCGTCGGCATCCGTCCAGTGGCCGGCGGCGATGCCGGGAACGGCGGTGATGGTGGCGTTAGGGAGCCTTGACATTTAGCCGTCATCCCGGCGAAAGAACGTCACCCCGTACTTGATACGGGGCCGGAATCCAGTAGTGTTTCATGGACTCCGGCTTTCGCCGGAGTGACAGATATATGCTTCATTCGTCCCCCTCAACCGACGCCAGCAACTCTTCCGCGCGCTCCAGCAATATCCGCTGCCGTTGCGGGCTGATGCCCTGGTTTTCCAGGTACATGCGCAGAGCCGTCAACGGTTGCAGGTCGCCCGGTTCCGTGTCCAGACGTCGCCGCGCTTCGTCCGTCAGGTCGCGGGCGATGCTGGCGACGTAGTGGGCCGGCGAGAGCGCGGGGCGCAGATCAACGTCCCGCACCCGGGCCGATTGCTCGCCCGACAGGCGGAGGCGGAGGCGCACGATGGCGCCCGCCACTGACCGCCGTTCGATGGCCCGCACCACGAAATCGGTGGGGTTGTCCTCGTTCTCCGGCACGTTGGCGTCAACGGTTACGAACGGGCGGGCGGCAATGCGCTCGAAACGAAAGTCGGTGAGGCGACGGCCCTGGGGCGCGTTCGGGTCGATGTCTATGATGCAGAAGCCCTTTTCGTCAGCCTCCTCGGAGAAGTCCACCCGCTGCAGGCTGCCGGAGTACGCCACCGCCGGCCCCAAGCCGGGCGGTCCGTCCGTTGACGGCGGACGCAACACCTGGTGCTTGTGGATGTGTCCCAACGCCACGTATTCCAGCTGCGGCTGCTGCACCGCGCTCACGTTCAGCACGTGGTCGTTGCCCAGCATCATGGAACGCTCGCTGCCCACCGTCGCCCCGTTGACGGTCACGTGGCCGGCCATGATAGCCGGAATGTCCGGGTTCAACGCCTGGGCGCGCCCTGCGATGGCAGCGGTCATGCGCCGCTCGATTTCCCGCCGGATCTGCTCGATGCCGAGGCCCCGGGATTCGTCCCGCGCCAGCATCGCGCCCCGCGATGGCCAGGGCACCGACAGTATCTGCAACGGCCCGGCCGGCGTGGGCACGGTCTGATTACCGATGGTGGCCCCCACGTACACGTTGGGCACGTCCAGCGTGGAGAAGATCTCGACGGCGTGGGCGCGTCCGGACGCCGCCGGCAGGTCGTGGTTCCCCACCAGCAGAAACGCGGGGATGCCGGCGGCAGACAGGCGGCGCAGCCGGCGGGCGAACTCCCGCTGGTGCGTCTGTGATGGGTCACGGCCCTTGTAGGCGTCGCCGGCCAGCAGCACCAGGTCCACGGAGTTGGCCAGGGCGTATTCGACCAGTTCGTCCAGGGCCTCCAGGAAATCGGTGAGGCGCGTGGACAGCCCCGTGCCCGGGTCGGTGCGTCCGTAGTTTTCGACGCCGATGTGCAGGTCGGAGAAGTGGAGTATCCGCATGACGGTGCTAACTATACACCCGCCGGGACGGCCCGATATATACTATTGTCGAACCGCCGGCGTGGTCTCTCTCCACTAATCAAACCGCAACACGCCACCTTGCGGCTCTCACAATGGAGGGTTTTTGCTCCATAATATCGGCACGGGCCCCGGTATCGGCGGCTTCACAATCAGGCTCACAACGGCGCTCTGCATGCTTGTGATTGCAGCAACGTTTTCCACCGGGTGCGCCGGTCTGGTGGGATGCGGGCAGTTCTGCAAGGAGGAGTTTTGGGCAACCGCGGACGCATCCGATGTGGAAAAACAACTCAAGCGCGGGGCCGACATCTTTTCCAAACCACAAAACGGGTACGTGAGGGCGCCCCTGCGATGGGCGGCCCAGTACGGCGACCGGGATGTGATTGAACTGGTTCTCGACCACAGTGAGGGCCGTGAGGACGGAAAGGAACTGCGTTCGGCCTTGCTGAGCGAAGCCGTGCAGTACTCCGGCCCCGACGTATTGGCCCTGTTCTTCGACCGAGGTGTCCATATCTACGCAGCGGAGGATGAACTCCTGCTGCACAACGCCGTCGCCGAGTCGAACCGGCCCGCCGTGGAGCTCCTGCTGGAGCATGGAGCGGACGTCTCCCGCCGCGGCCCGATGGGACGAACCCCTCTGCACGTGGCGGCGGGGTCGGCCGAACCTGAGTTGGTCGAGCTGTTGCTGGACCAGGGGGCCAACGCGGACATCCGGGCCGTGGCGATCAACGGGGACACTCCCCTTCATTACGCGGCTCGCAGTAGCGAAAGCCAGCATGAGGTCATCCGTGCGCTGCTGGACCGGGGCGCCGGCGATGACGCTAATCGGACTAACGATAACGGACAAACTCCCCTGCATAGGGCCGTGGGCAGCCCGTGGGCCGACCCGAAAGCCATCGAACTCCTGCTGGACCTGGATGCGGATATCCACGCCAGAACCAGGCAGGGGGAAACGCCGCTGCACGTTGCGGCGCGCCGGGCGCAACCTCCGGTGATCGCAGCGTTGCTGGAGTTGGGCGCCGATGCGGATATCGGCGCCCAGTCGGATCCCGGCGATACGCCACTGCACGCAGCGATCATGTCCGATGATCCTATGGTTATCGCGTTGCTGGTGGACCAGGGAGCGGAAGTGTCGGCCCGCAACGACCTGGGCTGGACCCCGCTGCACACCGCCGCGCAGTATGGGCCGCAACCCGGGGTCCTGCTCGCCCTCTTCGACTACGGCGCCGACGTCAACGCCCGGGACCACGGCGGCTGGACTCCGCTGATGCATGCCGCCTGCTGCCCAGCGCGTAATTCGGACCTGTTCGCCGCCGGGGGCCTCGCGGCGCAAACGGCCAGGAGCGTGGAGATGATCCAACTGCTGGTTGCGAACGGCGCGGAAGTTTCGGCCCGTTCATACGACGGGCTGACCGCCTGCGAGTACGCCGAGCTGGCCTTCGATCCCTTTACCGGGGAAGTCCGGCCCCTGGTGTGCCAGTAGGGCTAGGCCGGAACGTTGTTAAGAGCCGTTGTCGCCGTCTTTGCCGGCGTGGCCGCGGGCTTGGCGGTCGGCGAGTTCCTGGACAATCGCCACGGGTGGGACCCTTCGTGGCCTGTCGGTCGGAGCCCGGCGGATACGCTGTTCCAGGGCGACGCAGCGCTGATTGCCGGAGCATGTGGCTTGCTCTGCGCCGTCCTGTTCGCCGGCGGAATAACGCCGCTCGCCCGGCGCCTCACCCGGAACGGCGCGGAAGCTGCGGCTTTGCCGGTTATCGCCGCCGGAACCATCGCCGTCGTGATTGCGGCAATCCCCTTCCTGGGCTTCATCCTGTGGCCCGGCAACCCCAGGCAAGTTTATGCTGAAACCTACGAGTTTCTGCTCCTTCCGGTTGCGCTGGCCGGAGTAATCGACGTCACAGTAGCGGCCGTCGTGGGCATCATCGTCGCCGTACTCCATGACGATGACGCTGCCGGTGGACGCCCGCGCCGCCGGGTTCTCAGCAAACTCTTGTGGACGGCCGGCTCAATCGCCGTGCCCCTTGTACTGGTCGTGCCCTTGCGATTGGGAGCGTTCTATCTCGGCAATAGCCTGTCGCGCCATTACTTGCCGTGGTTTCAGATGTTCAACCTGCCCTCACCCGGGGAAGCGGTGGCCCTTTTTGCCCTGTCTGCCCTCGTGCTCATGGGCGTCCTGGCGGCGCTGGGCCATGTCGCCCGTTGCCGCTGGCGTCGCAGCGACATTCTCGCCGGCGCGCTGGCGGCCGGCGCCGTCGGCCTGGCCGCTTTTGTCGCCGCTGCAATGGCGTACTGTGCCGATGCCGTCAGCCCCTATCCCTATGCAATTCGCCATCCCAACCCGGCTGCCGCCGCAGGTTACTACGCCATGGTTGCGCTGGGCGTTCCTATTCTCGTACCCGGCCTTTCCCTGCTGATGGCGGCGTCCGTCATAGTCGTCATACGACAGGCCCGGCGTGAATCCCCCGGCCCAAGTTGAGGAGACATTTGATGATCCGGCACATTTTTCTGCTATTGGCGATTTTCGCCGCGAGTGTGCTTTTGGCCTGTGGTTCGTATGCCCCGGCTGAAGACGAATCGGACTTTCCGCCGTTCCCGGAGATTCCCGGCATGGACTCCACCGCCTGGGAACCTGTCCCCGATCCAGACCTGGACCGGCTCTTCGACGGCTTCGGGCGCAGCGCCGGCTCTAAAGGTACTTACGACATCCAGGGGGAGAAGGATTTGGAGACGGATGAGCCGGCAAGCGCAGTCCTGAGTCGCTACCGCAGCCAACTGGAGCATCCCAGCTGGAACATTCAGGGTGAGAGCCTTGAAAACCCGGTTCCCTGGATCATCTGGACGGTGCGCGACGGCAAGGGCAATCTCTGGTTTGGATCACTGGTGGTCGCGCCAGCCGGAGAGGGACGAGTGAAGGTTTGGTTGTCGCTGTACTCTGACGACTTGCGCTAACCGGTGCGGGATCCCACTCGTGATGCTACACTGGACTTGCCGGGAGGAGGGTCCGACAAGCCCAGCAGCCCGGAATGGGCAAGGATGGCGCGTTACCGGCCGCTACGGTAGCGCGCCAACTCTTTTAGGCAGCCCTTGTTTCTCCTCTGCATCCACGCTACGGCGATACGTCAACATGGGCTACGTATCGATTGTACGATCATATTAGTCCATACTAAATTAAAAGTCAAGTCTATATTGCTTTTGCAGCGGTGCCTCCGATAATAATACGCGCCGACTGCCTATCCCCCTGCGGGAGCGGGTTGGATCCTGCCCCGCGCTTGATGCGGGGGTGAGGGGGTGTCCTTCCTTCAAACCGCCTGAATTGCAACGCTGCCCGCCGGCCGTCCAGGGCCTTTCGATTATCCGGTGTGTCATTGCGAGCGCAGCGTGGCAATCTCGTTTCGACTGCACAGGTCTGACGGGATTGCCACGTCGCTACCGCTCCTCGCAATGACAATCGAAAGACCCTGCCGGCCGTCGCCGCTATAAAATCTGCGGTGACCCTGATAGACTAACCCCCGGCGTCATTTTCGCCCAAATAATCACGCCGGAGCAGATTAGGCCACCATGACTACCCCGCGAGAGCTGTACAATCTCCAGGTAATCGACCACCGGATCGACGGCATTGATACCGAACGGAAGCGGGTCGAACAGCGTCTGGCCGCCGGCGTCAATCGACCCGACCTGACGGACGAAGCGGAGCGCCACTCCTCGCGCGCGGTCGCCATCGCCGACAACCTTCATGGTCGCAGGGAAGAGGCTGACCGGCTGCGAGAACGGTTGGCCGGCCTGGAGTCCCGGCTATACGGCGGCAATGCCTCCCGCAGAGACCTCTCCGCCATTCAGCGGGAAGTTGACTCGGCCCGGTATCAAATCAACCAACTGGACGAAGCGATCCTCGATCAGGAGGAAGAACAGCGCACCCACGAGGAAGCCGCACAGAACGCCCGCACCGAAATGCAGGATGCCGAAGACCGCTGGCAAGGGGCCTCCACCGAACTCAATTATCGCCTGTCGGAACTGGCCCAGGAGCGGGAAGCAGCCGAGAGCGACCGCCATTCATTGGCCGCCAGCCTGCCCGGCGCCGATCTGCAACGCTACGAACGACTGCGCCGCACCAAAGCGGGCACCGCCATCGCCCTGGTGGACAACGGCCGCGTCTGCGTTTCCTGCCGCATGACCCTCACCACCAACGTGATGCGCCAACTGCGCGACAAGTCCCGGCAGGTTCCCTGTAGCGCGTGCGGGCGGATTCTGCACCAACCGTAAGCGCTTAGAAATTACCGGAGAAGTTCCTTCTCCCCTGGTGGGAGAAGGTTGGGATGAGGGGGATTTTGTCTGTCACCCTCACCTCAATCCTCTCCCGTCAAGGGACAGGAAGCTAATTGGTTTTGGAGAATGCGATCACCATGTACTCAAAAGTAATCGTTCCGTTGGATGGTTCCGAACTTTCCGAACAATCTCTGCCCTACGCGCAGTTGGTTGCAGGATCGTTGGGTGTGCCTATCGAACTGGTGCAGGCTTACGACATTCTGCCGCCCGGTCTCCTGGGCGGACAGAATCGGCAAGCGGTCGTCAGCACCCTGGAAGAGGGGTCTCGCGCCAAGGTCCTGGTATCAATGGAGTCCCAGCGGCGACGGCTGGAAGGCGAAGGGCATGACGTCAGCGTGGTGGCGCAGCGTGGCCCGGCGGCGGACGTGATCGTGGCAATAGCCGGCGCCGAACCCACCGCCTTGGTGGTGATGTCCACCCACGGCCGCAGCGGTATTTCCCGTTGGGTCATGGGCAGCGTCACCGACAAGGTCCTGCACACCACGCCGAACCCTATGCTGATAGTGCGGGCCAACGTCATGGGGCCGGCCTCTCCCGAAACGTCCTTGAGGAACGTCGTGGTGCCGCTGGACGGTTCGCCTCTGTCCGAGTTGGCGATTCCCCACGCCATCAGCGTGGCGGGGACCCTCTCTGCTGGCATCACGGTGCTGAGGATTACCTCAACCGGGGGGCACTACCGGCAGCAGATCAACCTGGCCACGCCGGAGATGGGCGCGGTTCCCGATTTCAACCTCGCCGACCCCGACGAGCTGGCCGCCGAGGACGCGACAGAGGCGTCCGCCTATCTGGACGACGTCAGAAACCGTATGCGCATCGACCACGCCCACGGTGTGGCCACGGAACACCAGGTGAGCGACAACATCGCGCAGACGATCATCGAGCGCGCCAGCGTCCAACCGTCGCTGGTGGCGATGACAACCCACGGGCGCAGCGGCGTGGGCCGAATGGTGCTGGGCAGCGTCACCGACCGGGTGATACGCCACTCCAACCTGCCGGTGCTGGTAATCCGCTAGGGCCTCAGCCGCACCCACTTTCCGTAACCTGTCATTGCGAGCAAAGCGTGGCAATCTCGTTGCCGCAGGGATGACCATTGCCACAACGAGATTGCCACGTCGCTACGCTCCTCGCAATGACAAACTGGTGCCCCGTGAGCGCTAGGGACTGTTGACAATTACCGTCATTCCCGCGAAAGCGGGAATCCAGTGGCCACAAGAGTCGTCCCTACACGCGATAAAAACCACCGCCGCCAGCCCAGACGATGCGCAGCGCGCGCCTGCCCACCACCGTATCGAACCGCAGCCACTCCGCAGCAGGTTCACCCGGCGGGCCGACCAGAAATCTCGGCGACGGGCCGTCATCCGCCGGATGCGGCGTCAGCGCCTCCTCGCCGCCGTTGGGCCATGCCAAAAACAGCCGCCCACGCCGCAAGATGACGCGGAAGTTCGAGACGTAGGGCGCGTGGCTGCGGTAGTGGCCGGGGAACGCGGCCCACTCGGGCGGGCCGGGCAACTCCGACTCCAACGGAGCGTTGCCCTCTCGAACGTACACGGCGGGCCCGTGATGGATTTCCATCATCGGGGCACCGTCGCCGCCGTCTTCGGCAGAGCGGAAGCGCAGCGGGAACGGGTCGAAATCATCACGCGGCGCGCAGAAGGCTCTGCCCGAAATATGCTCCAGTACGATGTCCTCGCCACCCGTCCAATTTGCCAGCAGGCAATCTCCTCTTGCTCTCACGGACAGAGAACCGCCGTTCCCTTCGTCCACGTAAGTCCCGGCATACAATTGCCCATTAGCTACCTGTGTCGGGTCCGGTATTGAGGGTGGTTCAGGTGGAGGCTGGCCGCTGCCAATGGCCGCCGCAACCTGTAGGGCGTAGCGTGCCGGCGCGTAGGTGTCCACGTCCGAGCCGTTGCACATGATGACAACTCCCAGGCCGTCGGTCTGGTCGGTGAGCATGATGGCGCGGAACCCGACGGTGCTGCCGCCGTGTCCGATGAAGTGATGCCCGTCGGCCTGGTGGGAAATGATGCCGAATCCGTAGCCGTAATCGTGCTGGTAAGCGTCGCCGCGAGACATGGAGATGGCGGGACTGGTCATCATCGAGTACAGCGCCGGCGATGCCACCGAACCAAGCTCGCCGCGCCCTCCGTTGAGCCACACCCGGGCGTACCGGGCCATGTCGGCAGCCGTCGATGCCTGGCTGCCGTCGCCGACGGGATATTCCATCCACGTGGCCGGAATCAGGGTGTCGTTCTGGCGGCAGGGGCGGTCGTCGTGCAGCGGCACGTACCCGGTGGCCATGCGGTGGCGCGTTGCGTGGGTGATCACCGGCTCGGTGGCGGCCATGCCCAATGGTTCCAGTACCCGCCGACGGATTACGCTGCCGTAGTCCTGCCCGGTAATGTCCTCCAGCAGCCAACCCAGCAACTTGTAGCCGGTATTGGAGTAGTGGAAGCGGGAGCCCGGTTCCCAAGCGGCCTCGGTTTCCCGCAGTGCGAAGCCCTCGTACCGGGCGGCCGGCGTGAAGTCCGTTCCCGCCGGCAGGCCGGCAGTGTGGCTCAGCAGATGGCGCAGGGTGATGGGCCCGAACCGGGACGGCATAGCGAACCAGGGCAGATGCGTGCTGACCGGCGCGTTGAGGTCCAGCCGGCCCGCCTGCGCCAACTGGAGAACGGCCAGCGCAGTCATGGACTTGCCGATGCTGCCAATCTGAAAAGTCGTGTCGGCCGTTACCGGCCTGCGGGACGCCAGCTCTGCGTACCCCAATCCGGCGGTGTACAGCGTCCGCTGGCGGTCCGTTACCGAGATGGCCAGGCCGGCAGACGGCGCGGCGGCCAGCCATCGGCGCAGATAGTCGGTGAGAATGCGGTAGTCAGGCACTGATTTCAGGGTCATTTTTCATGGTATCCTACGTTCAGGAAGCTGTAAATCCTAATCAGCAAGGGAATGGATTATATGCCTACGATTGAAGAGCGTCTCGCCCGTATGGAGGGATCTCAAGAGCATTTTGCTACCAAGGCCGACCTTGCTCATATGGAGACCAGGTTGTTGTTGCGGTTGGGCAGCCTTATCATCGCCGTTGGCGCAGCCGTGATTCTGATTGATCGATTCCTGGGGTAAGGATCTTTACCCGAACAGATGGCGCAGGACGAAGCGTAGAGCGTGCCCCATCCCCCGGTTGGGCGCGACCCGGGCGGTGATGTACACGTGGCCGTTGGCTCCGCCGTCAATCCCGGCGTTCCCTTGTCCCCGCAGACGCAGCCGGCCACCGTCCGCGACGCCGGCGGGAATCGTAGCGTTCAGCGGCAGCGTTCTGCTCAGCCGTTGCTCTCCTCCGCAACGCCAGCAGCGTCCGGCAATGGCAATCTCTTCCGGCTCCAGTCCGGTGCCGCGGCAGCGTGGACAGGTTTCCATGCGGTCCACTACGAATGTCTTGCGTACGCCGCGAGCCGCTTCACCCGAGTTGATCAGAATACAGACTTCCAGGTCCTCGCCGCGCCGAGGGACGTATTCTCGCGGTGGGGCGGTGCCCCGGCGAGGCCCGGTTCGAGAAGGCCGGCGCTGTGCAGCGGGCGTCGATCCTACCGTGCCGTGAAGGTCGTACTGCCGACGCCGACCCGGGTCGGACAGCATGGCGTAGGCTTCGTTGATCTGCTGCATCCGCACTTCCGCTTCACTGCCTGAATTCAGGTCGGGATGGTACAGGCGGGCCAAGCGTCGGTAAGCGGCTCGGATTTCGCCCGGAGTCGCCGTCCGTGGAACACCCAGAATGCTGTAGCAGTCCTGTCTCATTTATGTATCGACCAAATCGGGCTGTGCAAAACTGTCATTGCGAGCGCAGCGCGGCAATCTCGCGTATGTGAACGGAACTAGGGCCTTTCCAAAGTCGAGGGCAGCGGCCTTTCATCCTGGCCCGTCATTCCGGCGAAAGCCGGAATCCAGGACATCCTGAGCACAACGACCTTCTGGATTCCCGCTTGCGCGGGAATGACGGAATTAACTTTGAAGAGGCCTTGGAACGGAATGCGCGTTGCTTATCATTGTGTCTCGTGATATGCTGTCACTGTCGGGGCGGGGCGTAGCGCAGCCCGGTAGCGCACCTGCATGGGGTGCAGGGGGTCGCCAGTTCAAATCTGGCCGCCCCGACCATTTTCAACAGCGCAGATACGGGGCGACCACAAGGGTCGCCCCTACGTATTACATGGCGGTGCGGCCTCCGTCAACTACGACTTCGCTGCCCGTCACGAACGACGCCTCATCGGACGCCAGATAGACCACGGCGTAGGCGATGTCTTCGGGCCGGCCGATGCGTCCCAACGGAACCCGTCGGCGTTGTTCTTCATCGCTCAGGCCGCTGCCCCGGCTGGCTCGCGATTCCCGCAGCATCGGCGTGTCGATGGGGCCGGGATGCACCGAGTTGCAGCGGATGCCCTCGCCGGCGTGCTGGATGGCGGTGGACTTGGTGAACAGGCGCACCGCCCCCTTGGTGCTGCTGTAGCCGGCCAGGTTATAGTCGTTGCCCACCAGTCCCGCAGTTGAGGAGATGTTGACGATGCTGCCGCCGCCGGCCTCCCGCAGCGCCGGCAGGGCAGCCTTCGTGCCCAGGAACACGCCCTTGGCGTTCACGTCAAACAGCCGGTCCCATTCCTCCACCGTCATCTCCTCGATGCTGCGTCCGAGAACGATCCCGGCGTTATTCACCAGCACGTTGAGCTTGCCGTACTCCGAAACGGCCGCGTTGACGGCGTCGGCCCAATCATTTTCGCTGGTAACGTCCAGGTGTATGTAGGTCGCCTGCCCGCCCAACTCCCGGATCTCGGCTTCAACCCGGCGTCCCTCGTCGTCGAGGATGTCGCCAAACACTACGCACGCGCCCTCCGACGCGAACATCCGCGCCTCCACCGCGCCCTGACCCCGCGCGCCGCCGCTGATCAATGCCACCTTGCCGTCCAGCCTGCCCATGGTTATTGCCTCCTTATTATGCTCCCTCTCCCTTGACGGGAGAGGGCTGGGGTGAGGGTGATTACTGCCCAAACATCAACTGCCCAACTTCAAAAACGAAGCCAGGCAAAACGTCCTCTCCGTACACCATCGCCGGGTTCTCCAAAATCTCCAACTCCAGCTCAGGGCGGAAGATATAGACGCGCCTTTCGATAGGGTCCAGTAACCAGCCCAGGCGTGCGCCGCCCTCCATCCACTCCGCCATTTTGGCCAACTGTGGCCGCAGCCGATCGCTCAGGGAGCGTACCTCTACCACGAAGTCAGGCGCACCATTTATAGCGCCGCGCCGTTCCACTTCCGTGCGGTTGTCGAATCGTTCCTGGGTAATCCAGGCGGCGTCAGGCATCAGCAGCGCGCCACTAGGGAGCTGAAACATGGAAGTTTGGGAGAAACACGCGCCTGGGTTTTGGCGGTTCCAGAGACCTAGTTCAAGGTTGATGGGATTCTCAGCGAGATTGCTATCCGAACCTGACGGCGCCATTACGATCAGTTCTCCCTGGGCGGAAAATTGGAAGTCGTAGGGTTCGTTGTCCCGGGATAACTGGCACAAACGCTCACCGAAATCGGGCGCGCTGCCGTCAACGCCCAGGGCCTTCAGGTTCAACCGCAGTTCACTGCCGGCAGCCATCGGCATACCGGATTCGTAATTGGGAGTGTCCGGACCCTCGACGGTTGGCTCTTTCGGCGTGGTCGTAACCATTTCTAAAATCCTCGTGGGGGCAATTACCGCAATTGTTAAAAGATATAACTTCCGTCCCCAACCAAAATCGTCATTCCGGCCCACCTGCGTCATTCCGGCCTTGAGCCGGAATCCAGATTTGTCCCTTAACCGTTGACTACTTCCCGAAACTCCCGAATGGCGTTGATGTGCGCGTCGGGCGTGGCCAGGCCGGCCGACATGGTGTTGATGGAGAAGTGCGTCGCTCCCATGCCCCGCCAGGTCTCGGCCCGCGCCTGCCAGAACTCGGGGTCGCCGTCGGTGTAGTTGACCCGCGGTTCCATACCAATGACGTCGGGATCACGTCCCACGGACTCGGCGGCTTGGCGCACCTTGGCGATGGTGGCTGCGGCGTCGGGGTGGTCGGCATCGAACTGCGGGAACCAGCCGTCGGCGCACCGACCCACGCGGCTGAGCACCTGGTCGGGTGGAATCGGCCCCCGCGCCCGGCTGCCGGCGCCCATCCACAGCGGTATGGGCCGCTGCACGGGCAGCGGGTTGATGCCGGCGTTGGTGACGTTATGGTAACGGCCATGGAAATCAACCACTTCCTCCGTCCACAGGCGGCGCAGCAGTTCCATCTGCTCCTCGGCCCGGCGCCCGCGGGTGGTGAAGTCTTCGCCCAGCGCCTCGTACTCCACCGGATTCCAGCCGATGCCCACGCCCAGCCGTAGCCGCCCATTGCTGAGCACGTCCACCTCGGCGGCCTGCTTGGCTACCAGCGCGGTCTGCCGCTGTCCCAGGATGACGATGGCCGACACCAGTTCCACCTTGGTGGTCAGCGCCGCCATGTAGCCGAACACCACGAAAATCTCGTGGAACATGCTCTCCTTAGTGTAGCTGCCGGTCCAGGGCTGGTGGTAATCGGTATCCGCGCCCAGCACGTGGTCGTAGGCGATGATGTGCGCGAAGCCCAGCTCCTCGGCAGCCTGCACGTAATCGCGCACGGCAATCGGGTCGGAACCGATCTCGGTCTGCGGAAAAACAACGCCAATCTGCATCTGCTGCTTGGGCATAACTGCTCTCCTTGGAATGAGAGGGTGCGTCCGCAACGAGGCGAACGCCGCGATTTTACCCGTAGGAACAGAGCAAGGGCAAATCAGCCATGCGATCAATTGTACTCGAATGGCGGGTCGCGGTTGATATAATGGCGCTACAACGCCCGGTGCCACTTCCGCCACACTTGGCAGCCCACCAGCAAAAACGCACAGTTCCTCGAACCCGCCGTAACCCGACGCCCCACCCACCAGGCGCAGGCCGCCCTAGCCGCACAGCAGATGTCAGATTCCGAGGCTCAATATAACTAGCACTATACAAGGGGATAATCGTGGAAGACCAACAATGCCCGATTTGGGGAACCGAATGCGAATCAATAACCCAGGATGAGGGTTCGGTGATAGTAACCGACTCGCCGAGAGCCGGCGGCAGTTACCAGCTTCACGACGACGCGGCAGACCAGCTCGGCAACCTGACCGACGACGAAAAGACGCGTCTGACCACAATACTGGTTCGGGAACGGCTCCTCTGCAACACTCGCCCGAGCATCACTGCGGCTACCATTGCCCAAGCTAGGTCAGCCGACAGGATGTCGATGCGCGAAAAACTCGACAACCTGCTGCGGTATCTGATGAGTCGTACTCCCAAAGTTGGTGCCCTTATTGACATGGGGTATCTCGATGATTTCAGACCATCAGGTTGGGGAGCCCTACTCAATCAGCGATTTTCGTTCGCATACTCCGAATCCACGGAATTATATGAGCTTGAAATGCTCACTGATAGCTTGGCTCGACAGGGTTTGATAGAAATACATTCGGGCGCAATAAGAAACAATCAATTCATTGCAATTACGGGAGGATCGTACATCTGCAAAGTCACCTCGAATGGATACATTGCGATGGAACAGCGCCAAATTGAGGTCAAGTCAGATCAGTGCTTCGTAGCCCTGTGGTTCAATGAGGCTACGGATGCTTTGTACGATAGGGCCATCGCGCCCGCAGTGAGAGCAGCAGGCTATCAGCCACTACGAATAGACCAAAAACCGGACTTTCTGGGCAAGATCGATGACCAAATCATCGCAGAAATACGTCGTTCCCGGTTTGTGATAGCCGACTTCACCCACGGCGACGGCGGCGTCCGCGGCTCCGTGTACTACGAAGTGGGATTCGCTCAAGGGCTGGACATACCCGTGATATTCACCTGCCGGGATGACCAACTTGATGACCTGCACTTTGACACCAACCACTTCCTGCATCTCTCGTGGCCCAGAGGTCATACCGAAGCCCTGATAGAGCCGCTCAAGAACCGGATTCTGGCCAACATCGGCGAAGGGCCGCACGCCGGCGGCAGGGAGTGAGCCGGCGGCCACGCCAAGCGCTTGACGGCAGCCCGAAAACGGCATAGACTATAGTTGAATTGTCCCCCGTCCGCACGAGCTGGCCTACGCCAGTTTCCCCGGGCGGGTGTTTTTTATTATGGACGCCATAGTTTTCATCGACGGTCAAAACCTCTACCATTTGGCAAAGACCGCCTGGCTTTCCGGCGTGTCTCATCCCACGCCTCCTTACGCTTGGCCAAGCTACGATGTTGAAAAACTGGCCAACGCTCTGGTTGCCAGACAAGCGGGCCGCACCCTGACCGAAATTCGTTTCTATACCGGTGTCCCTAACCGGTCTGAGGATTCATATTGGCACGACTTTTGGTCCAACAAAATCAGATACTTGGCCCGCCGGGGCATCTACGTTTATCAAGGCAAGGTCAACCGGGGCGGCCAGGAAAAAGGCGTTGACGTAAGCCTTGCTCTGGATTTGGTGCAGGCTACCCACGAGCGCCGCTTCGATGTGGCTATCACCGTCAGCCAGGATTCCGATTTTGGCCCGGCGGTCGGCTTGGCCAAGCAAATTGCCGCGTCGCAGAACCGGACGCTCTCCTTTGAATCCGCTTTCCCTTTCCACCGGGGTAGAGTTTCACCCCGCGGCGTCCCCGGCACAACCTGGGTTCATATAGACCGAGCGATGTACGACGACTGCCTCGACCCCAGGGATTACCGACCGGCCAGACGCTGACGCCAGCTATTTCCCCAAATCGGGCACGCATAAGTGACAATCCCCTTTGACGCCCTCCGCTACCCCTACCCCGTCGCCCACCACAAATTCCACAGCAGGAAGAACAGGATCACCGCCACCCAGCCGGACAGTAACGCAATGCGATAGACGCGGGTGAACCACGGATGTTCCCAGAAGGGCAGCCGACGCTCACGGGCCCAGTAGGCTTCGGTGCTGCCGCCGGCCCAGACCCAGCGGCGGAATTTCCTCACCAATTCCATCTGTCCACTATCCCGCCATTCACCCGTTATCCTGCCGTTCACTCGTCATTCCCGCCGTCCACCCGTCATTCCCGCCGTTCACTCGTCATTCCCGCGAAAGCGGGAATCCACAAACCTTGCCTCAGCGGGTCCTCTTTCCACCTACAAAATCTGCGACAGGAAGTGCTTCACCCGTTCGTGGCGCGGGTTGTTGAAGAACTCGTCCGGCGGCTGGTCTTCCACGATGATGCCCTCGTCGAACATCACGATGCGGTCGGCCACCTCGCGGGCGAAACCAAGCTCGTGGGTCACCGCCAGGATGGTCATCTGCGACGCCGCCAGCTCCCGCATTACCTCCAGCACTTCCTTGATCATCTCCGGGTCCAGGGCCGACGTTGGTTCGTCGAATAGCATGATGTTCGGCTGCATGGCCAGGGCACGGGCGATGGCGACCCGCTGCTGCTGTCCACCCGACAGCTGCGCGGGGTACTTGTCCGCCTGCTCGGGGATGCCCACCCGCTCCAGCAGCTCCATGGCGATGCCCTCCGCCTCTTTCGCCGGCAGATGCCGTACCTTGATGGGCGCCAGGGTGATGTTATTCATCACCGTAAGGTGCGGGAACAGGTTGAAAGACTGGAACACCATACCCACGTCCCTGCGGATGGCGTCAATGTTGCGCACGTCGTTGGTCAGCTCAATGCCGTCAACGAAGATGTCGCCGCGCTGGTGCTGCTCCAGCCGGTTAATGGTGCGTATGAACGTGGATTTGCCCGATCCCGAGGGGCCGATGATCACCACCACCTCGCCCTTCTTCACGGACGTGGTAATGCCCCGCAGCGCATGGAAGTTGCCGAACCATTTATGCACGTCGCGGCAAACGATGATCTCTTCATCAATAACAGTGTGTCCGTTGGTGGCCATTTGGGGCCCTCCATTGCGGTGAATGCGTGCCTATTGGCCGTTGTTGCGGAGCCGACGGCGGCGGGAGCGGCGGGTGGAACGTTCGGCTCGCAGTTGTGCCACTTCGGCGCTCAACTCATCCAGCCGCTGTTCTAGCGCGTCTGCCCGCTTGATTGCGGCGGCGCGTTCCTGTTCGGCAGCGGTGGCGCGTTCCTGTTCAGCGTCGCGTTCCTGTTGGGCGGCATCGCGTTCCTTGGTGGCGGTTTTAGCGTTCTCCACTGCGGCGTCGCGTTCCTCCTCGGCTTTGATGCGCCGCCCTGATTCCTGCCAGTAAAGCATAATGTCCGGCCCTCCTACTATAGCGCTGGCCAACCCCATGGCGGTCAATATACGAATCGCCAGTTGCCCCGGCGTAAGTCCAGGCTCACCGACGCTGATGGCGTAGATTACAGTTCCAGCCACTGCGTCCAAGCAGATGTAAAACAGCAGACGCAGCGCCCACACCAGTAACCGCTTGTTTATCATACTGACGCCTGGCCATATTCTAGCAGAGGGCGCCCTATCGCTGCCCAACTCCCAGATGACGTTCAATACGCCTGCTGACGTAGGACATCCCGTAGCAGAAAATCCAGAACACCACGGCAAGGAACACGAACATTTCCCTGGCGCTCCCGATGTACTCGGGCCGGCTTATGAACACTCGTCCCATCTCAACGATGTCCACCATCCCGATGATGTACACCAGGCTGGTGTCCTTGAACAGCGCAATGAACTGGCCCACGATGGCGGGGATGACGTTCCGTATGGCCTGCGGCAGCGAGATCATCAGCGTGGTCTGCCAGCCTGGTAAACCCAGGGCGCGGGCGGCTTCCGCCTGTCCGGGATGCAGCGCTTGCAGACCCCCGCGAATGTTCTCCGCCATGTACGCCGAGCTGAACATGGTGATCACCACGGCGGCGCGGAACAGCGAGTTCTGAGGGAAGTCCTCGGGGAACGCCAACGGCACCAGCGTTTGGGACATGAACAGCAGGGTGATCAGCGGAACCCCCCGGAACACCTCGATGAAAGCGATGCAAAGGAGCTTCACCACCGGCAGATTGCTGCGCCGGCCCAGGGCCAGGGCAATCCCGATGGGCAGGCTCAGGCTGATTCCGCCCACTGCCAGGATCAGGTTCAACGTCAACCCGCCCCAGTACACCACGGATACCGGCTGCAGGCCCGGTACGTTGGGGATGCCGCGCTGCAAGATCAGCGTAATCAGGAAGGCCGCAATGCCCCAGACGACTGCCCATTTCGCCTGTCCCAGCGGCGTGTACCTGGCCAGCGCCCAGCCCAACGCCGTCGTCGGCAGGTTGGCCAGCAGCAGAATCCGCACGTCCCACCCCATGCGGTCCAGGCCGTAAGGCAGGAATGCGAACAACGCGGCGACCACGGCGACGAGGATCGCTATGTTCCTGGCCACGCCCGCGCCAAGGATGCCCCAGATCAACCCCAACAAGGCCGTAACCATGAGCAGGGATACCTGGGGACGCCAGAAACAGTTCTGTCCCGGGCAGGCCAGCTCGGTGTTGTAGCTGCCGATCAGGAACAGCCCGCCAACGGTCTTGACCACCGTCCAGTCTGCTGAGAAGAAAACCCAGCGCAGCCCGTACCACAGGATGACCAGGGCCAGCGCGCCCGATACCACCGTCAGAGCCGAGTTCAGGCGGCTGCTGAACAGGTTGGCGTGCATCCAACCGACGACGCCGACCTCCGTCCGCGGAGGCGGCAGGGCGTTTGCGGTGGTAGTTTGGGTTTCGGCGGCCATCTGCTAACCGGTGAACCGGATGTGTCGGTTGTACAAGTTGCCGATGAGCGACCAGGTCAGGCTCATAGCCAGGTATGCGGCCATGAGCATCAGGAAAATGTTTATGGCCGGCGCGGTCTGGGTCATGGTGATGGCGACGTTGGTGAGGTCGGTGTAGCCCACCACCCCGCCCAGGCTGCTGTTCTTGGTCAGGTTCAGGCACTGGCTGATCCACGGCGGGATGATAACTCGCAGCGCCTGGGGAAACGTGACCTGCCGCAGGGTATTAGTGGGCGAGAGACCGAGGGCACGGGCGGCTTCAGTTTGGCCGCGGCCCACGGACTGGATGCCGGCGCGCACGATTTCGGCGATGAACGACGCCGTGTAGATCACCAGGCCAACCAGCAGCACCAGCATTCCGGCCCGGATGGTTATTCCGCCATCGATGCGACCGAAACGACCTTGGGGCGCCGGCGTCGAGATTGAGAAGGGCGAATCACCAAATACGCCACTGAGGATGAGCCACGCTATCGCCGCGAGGCCAACGGTTGTCACGCAACCGAATACAAGCGGATACGAAGGTCTGCCCGTTTCATCTTCGCGCCGAACTAACCGGTGATGCGCCATCACCCCCACAACCACCGCAACCACCGCCAACATCAACCAGACCACCGCCACCGTAACGCCGCTCGCGTCCGGCCCGGGGAACGATATTCCGGCGTTGTTGACGTAGAGCCGATCAGCGATGACGTAACCCTCGCGCACCCTCGGCAACGCCAGGATGATGTAAAACCAGAAAAATAGCTGCACCAACAGGGGGACGTTACGGAAAAACTCGATATACACCGTGGCCAGCTTGGAGACGATCCAGTTGGGGGAAAGGCGGCACACGCCGATGAAGATGCCGAGCAACGTGGCAAGTATGACGCCGGCGACCGCAACCACGAGGGTGTTAGTGGCGGCTACGATCAGCGCGTAGAGAAAACTGTCCGAGGACTCGTAGGGAATGACGTGCTCGCCGATGGGCGTCTGGTATTCGCGGGATAGAAAGCTGAAACCGAAGGGGATTTCCCGGTCCTCAATGGCAAACGCCATATTGCCGAAGAACCACATGACCAGCGCCACCACCAGGATCGCGGACGCGATCTGCGCGGCCCACTGGATGATCTGGGCGTG
This sequence comes from Dehalococcoidia bacterium, assembly GCA_965207025.1. Lineage (GTDB taxonomy): Bacteria > Chloroflexota > Dehalococcoidia > Lucifugimonadales > UBA3495 > Bin87. The sequence continues at coordinate 2,864,210 of OZ242258.1, forward strand.
CCGCCAGACCGGAATGCCCTGGTAGGTGAGTATGCGGGGTAATGTCGTGGTGCGGTTCTGCATTTCTTGCCTGCGTTAGGCGACATTCTATCGCATCGCAGGCGCTCCAGACACTCAATAGGGGCGGGTTTGAAACCCGCCCCTACGTTTACCAGAGATTCCGGCCGGTGTGGCTATCGCAGCGGCGCGGCGTAGATCTGGCCGCCCTTGGGGCAGTCCTGGCAGGGAGCGTTGGCCCACAGCGCGTTGCGGCCGTTCTCCCGCGGCAGGTCAATGCCATCGGGGCCAAGGTTGCGGGAGTAAATCTCGCCGTAGTTGCCCACGGCGTTGATCACGTCCTGGGCCACGGTCTCGCTGAGTCCCAGGGGCTCCTGCCCGAAGGCGCCTTCCAGACCCATCAGGCGATCAACCTTGGTGTCGCCGGTGACGGCGGTGGGGACGTTGCCGGAAGTCACACCATAGGCCTCGGCATAGATGAGGATGCCCATGACGGTCTTGACGATGTCGAACCACTGATCATCGCCGTGGGGGACCACCGGGCCCAGGGGCTCCTCGGAGATGGTCTCGGGCAAGATCACGTGGTCGGCGCGATTTTGCAATCCGGTGCCCAACGCGGCCAGCTGGGAGCGGTCGTTGGTGAAGGCGTCGCACTGGCCGCTCTCGTAGGCCGCGACCACGGCGGGCGTGTCCTCAAAGGTCAGCACTTCGATATGCAGGTCGTTCTGGTTGGAGAAGTCCTGGAGGTTCAGCTCGGTGGTGGTGCCCAGGGTCACGCACACGCTGGCGTCGTGCAGCTCCAGCGCGCTGCTGACGCCCAAGTCCTTCCGCACCATGAAGCCCTGACCGTCATAGAACATGGTCTGGGCGTAGTTGCCCCACTGGGCGTCGCGGGAGGTGGTCCAGGTAACGGTGCGGACCAGCATATCGACTTCGCCGGACTGAATGGTCGGGCCGCGCTCAGCAGCGGTGATCAGGCGAATCTCGATCTTATTGGGGTCGCCGAGAACGGCCGCGGCCAGGGCGCGGCACAGGTCAATGTCAAAGCCAACGTTGTTGCCGTTGTCATCAACGTAACCGTAACCGGGCACGTCGTTGCGGCTGGCGCAGATGACCTTGTCCCGGGCGCGCACCGCGTCGAGGCGACTCTCTCCCTGGTTGTTCCCGGCCACGGCGTCGGTAGCCGTGGGCGCAGCGGTGGCTTCCATCGGCGCCTCCGTGGGCGTCGTCATGGCGGCGGTGGGTTCGGTAGCGGCGGGCGCGGGAGGCGCCGGCGGCTCTTCCTGCCCGCAGGCCATTGCGGCCACCAGCGCGAGAATTAAGGTTGCGCCGGCAACATATTTGATGATTCGTTTCATTTCCTATAGTCCTCCTGAATACTATCCTGGCGAGACCGCCGACTTTCAAACGGCGCAATTGTACCACGCTTGCGCGCGCTCATACGCTGAATGTCGGAACGGGTTCTACGCAATCTGTACCCATTGGAGTCAGCATAACCCGATTACCGCAACGGCGCGGCGTAAATCTGTCCACCTCGCGGACAATCGATGCAGGGGGCGTTTGCCCACAGCGCGTTGCGGCTGCCCTCCCGTTCCAGACCCAACGGTATCAGGTGGCGGTTGTAAATCTCTCCGTAGTTGCCAACCCCGCGAATCACGTCCTGGGCAACGGTGTCCGACAAACCCAGGGCTTCCTGCCCAAACGAACCTTCCAGCCCGAAGATCCGGTCAACCCTGGTGTTGCCGGTGGCAACGGTCGGTATATTGTCGGACGTTACACCGTAGGCTTCTGCGTAGATCAGGATGGCCATGACGGTTTTCACGATGTCGAACCACTGGTCGTCGCCGTGGGGAACCAACGGCCCAAGCGGCTCCTCCGATATGGTGCCGGGCAGGATGATATGGTCGTCGGGATTCTGGAAACCGGCGCGCGTGCTGACCAGGCCGGAGCGGTCGGTGGTCAGCGAATCGCACTGACCACTCAGGTACGCATCGTTGCTTGAAACGTTGTCCGGGAACGTCACGATGTCGAAGTTCATGCTGTTCTGATTGTCAAAGTCCTGGATGTTCAGTTCCGTGGTCGTACCCTGCTGCACACAGATTTTCGCGTCCCTGAGTTCCATCATGGCGGCAACTCCCAGGTTCTTGGGAACCATGAAGCCCTGGCCGTCATAGAACATGGTTTGAGCGAAGTTGCCCCACGTCGCGTCTCGCGTACTGGTCCACGTGGTGTTGCGGGACATGACGTCGATTTCCCCGGACTGTATCTGCGGGCCGCGTTCGGCGGCGGTCGTCGGTCGAAACTCCACCGCGTTGGGATTGCCCAGCACCGCGGCGGCGACTGCGCGACACAGGTCAACGTCAAATCCGACAGTGTTGCCGCCGGAGTCCAGGAAGCCGAAGCCGGCTACGTTGTTGACGCTGGCGCACACCAGCGTTCCCCGGTCTCGCACGATCTCCAGACGGCTGAGGCCCGGGTTGTTCATGGCCGTGGCTTCGGTTGCCGTCGGCGCCGCCGTGGATTCCATCGCGGTGGGCGCCGGTTGAACGACAGCGGTGGTGGCAGCCGGCCCCGCCGGCGGTGGCGGTTCCCCGCCGCACGCCGAAGCGGCCAGAAACGCCAGCAGGCATATCGCGATGACACAGTGTTTAATCACTGGAACCTCCATAGATTGAGCGCGGTTCCGCCGAATATCTTGCCCAAATCCTCCCGCGGACACCAGCTTTCAATCTGCTGGATGGTGTACCGCAGCGAGTTTCGGTATCCCTCCCGGTTGGTGCAGCGCGGCCAGTCGGAACCCCAAACCATGCGGTCGGGGCCGAAGGCGTCGTAGGCCATGCGCACCCACGGCGGCGTGTTGCGATACGGGAACGGCGGGTCGCTGATCTCACCCATGCCGTGAATCTTGATGACCGTGTTGGGATGCCGCGCCAGCTCCAAACTTTGCCGGTACGTCGATTCCGGCGGCATTTCCGGCGCGCCGATGGCGTGGATGCCCATGCCGCACAGGTGCTCCAGGATGAACGTCAGGCTGGGCAGCTCCGCCACCAGCGCGTCAAACTCGGCAGATGCGTAACCCTCCGCCGGCCCGCCCACGCTCACCGACATGCCTAGGTTGGCGGCGGCCCGCCAGATCGCCAGCGGGTCGTTGCCGGGCGAGCGGTGAAAGTTGCGGATGCGCAGCGTCTCTGCCCCGGCGGCCCGCAGGCTGTCCAGCGTGTCCGGCGCCGCCGGATCGTCAACGTCCACCCGACACACCACGGAGAAACGCCCGGGGAATCGTCGGATGCACTCCAGCACGTATGAATTGTCCAAGGTCGCCGTGGACTGCACCAGCACCGTTTTGGAAACGCCGTTCAACTCCATCTGGGCCAGCAGCATCTCAACGGGTTCGTAATGGTCGTGTCCAATATGAACGTGGGTATCTACAATCAGCATGATCAAACCACCTCAGCCAACGGGTAAATCAGTAATTGCTCAAACTATATGGCATAATCACCGGCAGCAACGCCAGCGTCCCCGAACCCCTTTCCGCCAATTAGGCCGCCTGTCTGAACTGTTGCCAATGAAAAACTCCGCCCGGCTCCTGACGCCAATGCTGCGCCGGGCCGTCAACACGTTGCGGGACCTGGCGCCCATCATCATCGTCATCGCGGTCTTCCAGCTGGCGGTGCTGCAACAGCCTTTCCCCAACCTGGGCAACGTGATTGTCGGGCTGGTCTGCGTGTGCGTCGGCCTCGGGCTTTTCATCCAGGGTTTGGAGAGCGGGCTGTTCCCCCTTGGCGAGGTGCTGGCGCGGGGTTTCGCCAACAAGGGCAGCCTGACGGCGCTACTGGCCTTCGCCTTCTGCCTGGGATTTGGCGCAACCGTCGCCGAGCCGGCCCTGATCGCCGTCGCCGCCGAAGCCGCCCAGGTGGCGGCGGAGACCGGCGCAATCTCCGATACCGACGGCGCCCGCACCTCTTACGCCCTCGAACTGCGCCTGGTGGTCGCCATCTCGGTGGGCCTGGCCATCCTGCTGGGCGTGATCCGCATCCTGAAGGGTTGGCCCATCCACCACCTGATCATCGGAGGTTACGTCCTCGTGACCGTGATGACCGTCTTCGCACCTGCGGAGATCATCGGCGTCGCCTACGATTCCGGCGGCGTCACCACCAGCACCATCACCGTTCCCCTGGTAACGGCCCTCGGCGTAGGCCTTGCCACGTCGATCCGTGGGCGCAATCCCATGGTGGACGGTTTCGGCCTGATCGCCTTCGCCAGCCTGACCCCCATGATCTGCGTCATGGCCTACGGCATGGTCGCCCGATGATTCATGCGTACCCATTTTCCCCAAAATGTCATTGCGAGCGAAGCGTGGCAATCTCGTCGATGCCGCGGCCGTTGCAACGCCAGCGGGACCGCCACGTCGCTGCGCTCATCGCGACGACAAACTGGGTACGCGTGAGGTTCCGATGATGGTTGCCTGATGCCGGATTTCCTCCATACCCTGCCGCCGGCCCTTCTGTCCACGGTGTTTGACGTGGCGCCCATCGTCGCCGTCCTGACCCTGTTCCAGGTCTTCGTCCTGCGTCGCCGGCTCCCCAACCTGCGCCGGACCCTTGCCGGCCTGGTGTGCGTCCTGCTGGGGTTGGCCCTGTTCCTGGTCGGTCTCGAAAACGCCCTGTTCCCCATCGGCGAGACCATGGCCTTCCAGCTCACCGCTCACGCGGCCAACGGAGCGCATAGCGTCGCCGGCGCGGTGGACTGGAGAGACTACCTGGTGGTGTACGCTTTCGGCGCGGCCATTGGCTTTGCCACCACCGTCGCCGAACCTTCGCTCATCGCCGTGGCCATTAAGGCCGAGGAGGTTTCCGGCGGCACGGTCCGCGCCTGGCCCTTGCGGATTGCGGTGGCCGTGGGTGTGGCCATTGGCGTGTCCCTGGGCTGCTTCCGCATCGTCACCGGCACCCCTCTGCCCTGGTACATCATCGCCGCCTACGCCATCGTCATCGTGCAGACCTTCCGGTCCGGCCGCACCATCATACCCCTCGCCTACGACAGCGGCGGCGTCACCACGTCAACCGTCACGGTGCCGGTGGTCGCCGCCCTGGGCCTGGGGCTGGCCGCCAGCATTCCGGGACGCAACCCGCTGATTGACGGATTCGGGCTGATCGCTTTCGCCAGCGTATTTCCCATAATGACCGTCCTGGGTTACGCTATAGTTGCATCCTGGTGGGGTCAAAGGAGAACCGCCGGCGGTCGGGAGGAGGCAGAGCCATGAGGCTTAAACTGATTGTCGCCCTGGTCAGCGACGATAAAACCGATGTGGTGGTGGACGCCGCGCGAGCCGGCGGCGCCACGGGCGCTACCATAATAAGCAGCGTGCGGGGCGAGGGATTGCGGCCGGGGAAAACCTTCTTCGGTCTGCGCCTGGAGGAGATGCGGGACATGGCGTTGTTCCTGGTCCTGGAAACCCGCGCCCGGGACATCCTGGAGCGCATCCAGGACGCCGCAGGACTCGATACCGAGCACGGCGCCGGCATCGCGTTCCAACTGGACATTGAAGACGCCGTTGGCCTCCTCACCCAATTGCCCACCATTCAGGAAGAGCTGGAATACGACCTATGAACGCGCAAAACCCGGTCCGGGTCGGGGACGTCATGGCCCCGGAACTCCACAGCATCGACGGATTGGCGACGGTGGCCGACGCGATGGCGCTGATGAAGCGACACGCCGTTGACGCGCTGGTCGTCAACCGGCGCGATGAAACCGACGAAGTGGGATTGGTGCTGGCCTCCGACGTGGCCCGCGAGATAATCGCCCGCAACCGTTCGCCCAACCGGGTCAACGTGTACGAGATCATGTCAAAGCCGGTGTTGACCTTGCCCCCGGACATGCTCACGCGCTACGCGGTGCGTTTGCTGGTGCGCTTCCAGATCTCCCGCGCCATAGTAGTTGACCGCGACCGCAGCCCCATCGGCTTCGTAACCCTCCACGACCTGGTGATCGGACGTTAGCCGCCAATGGCGTGAATTGCCAAGACGGTAGAGCTGGCGGCGGAGAACCAGATGGCTAACCACCGTGCGGGGCCGGGAGGTTAAGGGCAGGGAGCATAACCGGCGATTCAGCGGACGATACAGAGTAGTGGTGCAATGAGCGTCGAAATGGCGCGTGTTACTCAGAATGGCACGGAACTGGAGACGGTTAAAAGCGTGGCTCGAAGTGCCGCGCTGACGCTGATATTCAGCACTCTGGTTTTCATGGTCATTGCTGGGTTCTATGTCTTCGTGGTTATACTCACCTCCCATTCAACGGGGCAGATAGGTCCCTCATTTGGAGTTGATTGATGACGTTCGACAAACCAGCAATGGCTTTGCAGTGGGCAATATTCTCGTTCATGCCGGAATCGGGCCTACTGGAATCCAAGAATACGGCCCACTACTTGGGGATGGAGCTTGCTTCCAACATCCTACTACCTCTTACTACAGAATTGGCGTTGAAAGGGTTAAAGCAGAGAGAAATACCAGACTGTGAGGTCCTACGCACTCACGACCTGTTGCGCTTGTTCCGCTCACTGTCGCCTGAAACGAGAGCGAGTCTTTCGACTCGCTTCATGGAATACGTAAGTGACGACTCAAATATCTGGCCTAAACCTGCCAGCCTTCTGGCATTTTTGGAAGAGCACAGGAACGACTTCGTTGAATGGAGATACCTCGAAGGGAACTTGCACGGGCTCAGCTCCGCAAAAAGCGCCTTTCATTATTGTATCGGTGCGGTCTTGGATGAGGTGTACTCAGACTAGTGCATAATCCTCTATTCAACGCGGGCATATTCTTCAGAACTTAGTTCGCCGCGGCCAGTACCCCATACCGTGTTTAGCGGTCCTATGCCGGCCCATCCACTCCGACGCTGGCGACTGCCAGGTTGGTGTCAAAGGTCATGATCTTGCTCACTCCGCGCCGCTGACAGCTCGCCAAGTAGCAAAGATCTCTGGCCTGCAATTCGGGATGTCGATCGTGCAACCGCCGCGCCAGCAGCACGTCCGCCGCCTCCAGGGGCCATACTTCCACGCCAGAGCCTGACATCAGTTCCATCGCTGCGTCAAAGGTCTCCTGTCTTCCCACGCGCAGGTAGGCGTGGGCCAATTCCTGCAACACTTCTGCCGAGGCACACAAGAGCGTCCCGTTCGCATACGCCGCTAGGAAAAAGGCCAGGGCCGTGGCCTTGAGCGGGTGCGGCCGCCCCACCGCGTACATAAATACGTTGGAGTCAACGAACGTCATTCTTCAGGCAACCCCTGACGACGCGATTCCTCAATGTTCTTCAGGTGCTCTTCCCAATCCGGTTCCCGCTCCGGCCCCGGCAACGTTTCGCACCTTTGGAAAAAGGCTTGCAGTTCCTCCGGCGACTTGAAACGCCGGTCAGTGCCGGCGTGCTGACGGGCCGCGTCCAGCAGCCAGGCATCCAGCGGCTTGCCAGCTCGCCGCGCCTGCTCGGCGAAGTGGTCTCGCTCATCGTCGGGAACCGTCAGTTGGATGGTGGCCATGACAATCTCCTGCGCTGATAGACGCTCTCTGCCGCCTTTCACATTATACCGCCAATCCAGGGCCTTTCGATTATTCCCGTATTGATCGTCTGCCCGCCTCTCGCGGACGACCATCCAGTGACACTTCCCCCTTGCCCCTAACCTCAGCCTGTCCGTACCATTTAACATAAATTAACTAAACCATCCAAATCGCCCGCAGCCCGCTCATGGTGAGCCTGTCGAACCACCGCCCCCGAATCCTCTCTCCTGCCCGCCAAAACCACCAATATCACCCCCAGAACCCGCTCAATCCGCCCCAACCATCCGCTCTACGCCCTACTCAAACGAACGTAAATGAGCGGAAACGAGCGGAAAATCCCAAAATCCTGTCCATCCTGTATATCGATGTAAATAACTCCCTCTCGGAGGTAAGCCCATGACCCTCTCCCAAATCCGCCGCCCCGTCAACGCCCTCAACCCATGTAGCCCCGCCGTCCTTGCCGCCGCAACCGCCCCCTGCTAAACTGCCGCCATCACACTTACCCTATTCCCATTCGCGTTTCCCAGCAAAGGAGCCGCCGTTATGCTGATTGGCCATTTCACCGAACAGCCCTGGCAGGACGAAAATTCCGGCCTGATGGGCACCCAGAGCACCGACTTGGGTATCTCCAACTCCCACTACCGCCCGGAGATCGGCGCCCAGCTCTACAACCGCTACCTTGACGAAAAAGTCTATGCCGAGCAGATGGGCTTCGATGCCGTGATGCTCAACGAGCACCACTCGACGCCCTTCTGCATGCAGGGCGTCACCAACGTCGGCGCGTCCATCCTGGCCCGCATCACCGAGAAGGTGAAGATCATCATCCTGGGCAACGTGCTGCCCATCTGGGACGACCCCCTGTGGCTGGCCGAGCAACTGTCCATGATCGACATGATCTCCCATGGCCGCCTGGTGTCCGGCTTCGTGCGCGGCGGCGGACGCGAGAGCTGGTCCCACAACTCGCCGCCCAACTTCAACCGTGAGCGGTTCGAGGAAGCCCACGACCTCATCATCAAGGCCTGGACCGAGCCCGGCCCCTGGCGCTGGGAGGGCAAGCACTTCCACTATCGCTACGTCAACCCTTGGGCCAAGCCGTTGCAGGAACCCCACCCGCAGATCTGGATCCCGTCCACCGTGTCCGTCGAGACCGTGAAGTGGTGCGCCGAGCATCGCTACCCGCTGGTCCTGCTGGCCACCCGGCTGGAGCCCACCCGCGAAGCATTCCAGCTCTACCACGACACCGCCGCCGAAAACGGCTACGAGTCCGGCACCCAGAACGTCGCCTATCTGTGGAAAGTTCACGTTGACGAGACCGAGGAACTGGCCGAGGAAGTCGGGCGCAAGTACCTCTCCGGCGTCAGCAACCCGTTCCTCGCGGGAAACGAGGGCGGCATCAACCCCGCCATCATGAACCTCCCGGGCCACACGTCCCGCACGTCCCGCCGCCTGTCCGCCGCTGCTTTCGGCCCCGCCGGACGCTTCGGCACCAACCGCCGGCCCTTCGAGGACCAGGTCGCCGACAGCACCATCATCACCGGCACCCCCAAGACGGTCATTCCCAAGATCCGCGAGGTGCTGGAATACCTGCGCCCCGGCTCCGTGTTCTTCTGGGACGGCGACGGCGCCATGACCCACGAGGACCAGATGCGCAGCCTGCGGCTCATGGGCGAGGAAGTCATCCCCGCCGTCCGCGAAATGGGCAAAGAGCTGGAGCTCTACTCCCCCTTCGAGGTGGACGCCCGCACCAACCAACCCATCGTGAACGGCGCCACCGCCGCAGAGACGGCAACAACTACGGCGGATTAGTCTTTGGCTCAACCAACATCGGTTCGCCATGATTGATGCAGTACCAAGTACGTACTACGGCACAGTTTGAGACTTGGCATCGCACCTTGGACCAGTCCGTCGCAAACCGTGTAGCGCGGTCGATAGACCGAATGCGGGACGGCAACCTGGGCCACTATAGTCCAATTAGAGGGTTTCCCGGTGTTCACGAACGTCGGGAAACCTACGGCGGCGGAGTACGAATTTACTTCGCTTGGGATGGCCCTGCATTAATCATCCTGTTGGGCGGCAGCGACAAATCTAGCCAGCGCAGAGATATTGAAAGAGCCTATCAGGTGTGGCAAAGTTACCAATAGGGCTGTGCTCGGGCCAGGAGGGCTTATGACACGGGACTATCGGGAATTTATTAAAGAACGCATCGCAGAGGACAGTGATTTCGGCGACGGGCTGTACCAATACTGTACCGACTTGTTACAGTCAAGCGACGCCGAAGACCGACATGATGGTGAGTCCATGCTGCGCAACTACTTCGGTGCAGACGCATTGCACGCGGCCCAAAAGCTTGCCGCCGAAGCGACGAAGTCGGCCGCCACCACCGCCGACTGATCTCGTCACACTCGCAGGCGTTCGTAGGGGCGGGCCTTGTACCCGCCCCGTTCGTTTTCCTTGGCCTACGTCAGGTGACACAAACTCCTTGTCATCGGCTCGGCAATGGGCGTAGGATATACCCATGCAGCCCGAACATTTCATCGCAACGTGGGCAAACACCACTCTGAACGAGGAACAGGGCGCGCAGTCCTGGTTCAACGACCTCTGCGATCTCATCGACCATCCCAAGCCAATGGGTGAGCTCAACGGCCTGACCTATGCCTTTGAGCAACGGGTTGAAACCGGCAAGGCCGACGCCTACTACGAAAATCATTTCGGCTGGGAGTTCAAAACCGGGGAGGGGCAGCTGGACGAGGCTATGCGTCAGGTACTCGGATACTCCATGTACCTGAAAACCCCGCCCCTGCTGGTGGTGTCCGCCTTCAACGTCATCCGCATCCGCACCAACTTTCCCGGCATGGAAAGCGTGCAGCGTGAAATCCGCATCGCAGACCTTGCGGAACCGGAAACCCTGGCCGTCGTCAAGCGGATTTTCACCGACCCTGACTGGTTCAACACCGGCAAGAGCCGCGACGATGTGACCAAAGAAACCGCTGCCCTGTTCCAGGCGGTTAGCAACGATATGGCCGGTTCCGGCTACGGTCATCACGAATTGGCGCAGTACCTCAACCAGATCATATTCTGCCTCTACGCCGAGGACGCCGGCCTGTTGCCGGACGGCGCGTTCACCGGGCTGGTGGTGAACCAGCGGCGGGAGCCGGATCGATTCCGGCAGGGCGCGCAAACCCTGTTCGCCGAAATGAACCACGGCGGCCTGTTCGGCCCGCAGACCATTGAACACTTCAACGGCGAACTGTTTGCCCACGTTCCCGACGTCACGCTGAACACCGCCGCCCTGGAAAGGCTGGCAGAAGCCGCGGCCAAAAACTGGAGCAACATCGAACCGTCCATATTCGGCACCCTGTTTGAGCGCGCGTTGGGCCTCACCGAGGAACGCGCCCCGCTGGGAGCCCACTACACCAGCGAGGCCGACATCCGCCGCGTAGTGCAGCCCGTGATCCTGGACGACCTGCAACGGGAATGGGAGGCCGTCCGGGCAGAGCTGGCGGGAGTGTTGGAGGGAGGAGAATCGTCAGAATCAAGATTCCCAGGATTACGGGATTTACCGGATTACGGCCCACAATCCTGGCAATCCTGTAATCCGCTAAATCCTGATTCTGATAATTCCCGCGCTCGCCAACGCCTCGAGGATTTCCGCCGTCGTCTGGCGTCGGTAACCGTCCTCGACCCTGCCTGCGGCAGCGGCAACTTCCTGTACGTAACCCTCAAGGCGTTGCTCGACCTGGAACGGCAGGCCATTGACTGCCAAACCGCCCTCGGGGCCGCGCCCGGCCCGCCGCTGGTGAACCCCGCTCAGATGATGGGCCTGGAGATCAACGAGTACGCGGCGCAACTGGCCAAAACCGCCCTGTGGATTGGCTATATCCAATGGCATCAGGCCAACGGATTTGCCTACACTAACCGCCCCATACTGGACAACATTCACGGCGTCGAGTGTCGCGACGCCGCCCTGTTGGTCAATGGCGATGGCGATACGGTCAAAGCCCAATGGCCGGACGCCGACTACATCATCGGCAACCCGCCCTTCCTGGGCGCGAAAGATATGCTCACCGAGTTGGGCGGCGAATACACCACCCGACTGCGGCAAACCTACTCCGGCGAACTGGACGGCGCGGTTGACCTGTGCTGCTACTGGTTTGAGCAGGCGCGGGCGCACATTGCGGCCGGCAAGGCGAAACGGGCCGGCCTGCTCGCCACGCAGGCGATACGCTTCAGCAGCAACCGCCGCACCCTGGAACGCATCAAGGAAACCGGGGACATCTTCGCCGCCTACGACGACCTGCAATGGAAACCGGAAGAACCCGGCTCCGCCGCCGTCCACGTGTCCATCGTCTGCTTCGACGACGGCAGCGAAACCGCCAGAACCCTCAACGGCAACCCCGCCACCGACATCGACACCCGCCTCACCAACGCCGTGAACCTGGACCAAGCGCAACGTTTGTCGCAGAACGCCGGCATCTGCTTTGCCGGCGTCAGCAAAGGCGGGCCTTTTGAACTCTCGCCGCAGGACGCGGCTCCGGTGCTAGACGACAGCAATCCAAACGGCAGACCTAACAGCGATGTAGTTAAACCCTATCTCATCGGCAGAGACTTGAACGGCAAGTGGCAAGAGCGTTGGCTAATTGACTTTGGAGCGATGTCGGAATCAGACGCACGACTGTACAACTTGCCATACCAACATTGCCTGACGGTGGTGAAACCCACAAGGACAAACAGCCGTGAACGACGGTTGCGGGAACAATGGTGGCTTCATAGCAGGAATCGGGTAGAGCTCAGGGAATCTATCGCGCCACTAACACGTTACATTGGCACCAGTGAAGTATCTAAACATCGCTATTTCCAATACATAGATGGTGACGTCACATCAGACAAGACCGTTACCATATTCGCACGCGAGGATGATTACTTCTTGGGCATATTGGAAAGCCGTTTCCACAAGGTTTGGACTGCGGCAGTTGGCACCCAATTGGAAAGCCGTCCGCGATACATCATCAGCGAGTGCTTCGAGAAATTCCCCTTCCCGACGCCAACGGAATCGCAACGGGCGGCGGTAGCGCAGGCCGTGCGGACGCTGGACGAGCAGCGGCGCAACGTCTGCCGCCCCAACGGAACCTATCGCCGCTCCATGACTGCCCTGTACAACGAAAACCCGCCCTGGCTGCAAACCGCCCACGCCGAGCTTGATGCCGCAGCAGCCGACGCCTACGGCTGGCCGTCGGATCTGGCGGATGACGAAATTCTGCGCCGCCTGGTCCGTCTCAACGTAAGCGGCGGAGCAGGGACGCCTTAGTGTTAGGGTTGTGCAACAGCTACCCCACCGCCGCCAACGCCTCCCCTATCGTAACATCCCCCGTATAAAGCGCCCGCCCAATAATCGCCGCCTCCGCTCCCGTAGGAACCAGACGAGCCACGTGCTCCGCCGCGCCCACGCCGCCGGCGGACAGCACGGCCAGCCCGCTGTCCCTCACCAGCGCCGCCGTCGCCGCGTAGTTCGGCTCCTCCAGCGTGCCGTCCCGGGAGATGTCGGTGTAGAGTAAGCGAACCACGCCCAGGTCGGCCATGCGCTGCGCCAGGTCGGTGGCGGTGATTGCCGACGTTTCCGTCCAGCCGTGGATCGCCACCAGGCCGTCGCGGGCGTCCAGCGCGACTACTACTCGCTCGCTTCCGAACCGACGGCACAGTTCCTCCACCAGTTCGGGATTCGAGACGGCGGCGGTTCCCACCACCACGCGGGCCGCGCCGGCGTCGAACAGGCCCGCCGCTGTCTCCGCGCTGCGGATGCCACCGCCCACCTGCACCGGGATGGTCAGGGTGCGGGTGATGGCGGTGATGGCGGCCAGGTTAGCCGGATTGCCCGAGTGCGCGCCGTCCAGGTCAACGATGTGCAGACGCTGGCCGCCCTCGGCCTGCCAGCGTTCCGCGACTCCCAGCGGGTCGTCGGAGAACACCGTCTCCTGCTCGTAATCGCCCTGGTACAAGCGGACGCAATTGCCACCCCGCAGGTCGATTGCCGGTATTATTTCCATGGGTCTATCCAGATACTCCGGCCGGCAGCGGCCCAGTGGGAAACCTTTCCGTCTGGTCGTTTGCCATAGTGAGATCCAGCGGCTTATCCGATATGAAGCCCAACAGGTGTGGCAAACCCGGCGGAAGCGTCAGGTGTCCGTTGAACCCGGTGTCGATGTTGGCTTCAATGCGATGAACGTGTTCATTCACGTCAAGCAATCTCAACGGCATTACCAATTCCCGGTTATTGCCGATCCATCCGCCGGTCACCGTTCACCCGCCCCTTAATCGCTACCGTATCCTGGGAATTTTGAAAACCGCCGGGTATCCGATCCTGATCGTGTAAATGACACCATCTGGTTGCCGTTCTTCCAATTCATCCTCCGCTGCGATGAGGTCGCGATTTATGGCGTAGTCCCCCGTCATAACGTCAATCACCAAGAACTTGCCCTTTTCCTGCGGCTCCACCAGATGCTTGATCTTAGCGTTGTATATGTTCCAGCCCAGTTCACTGCGCTTATCGAAATCGATTTCAGGTATAGTCATGACAGCATCACCTCCTGCACTCTTCTGTGACCTGCTCCACGAAGTTGGCGTAAATCCGCAGCCCGTTGTCGCCGCTCTTCTCCGGGTGGAACTGCGTCGCCACCACGTTGTCCCGAGCGTAGATGCTGCAAAACTCAACGCCGTACTCAGTCAGGCCCGCCACGTCGCTTCCCTCCACCGGGTCGGCGTAGTAGCTGTGGACGAAGTAGAAGTGGCTATCCTGGGGGATGCCTTCCCACAGCGGATGCTCCCGCTGGAACCGCACCGTGTTCCATCCCATGTGCGGCACCTTGAGGCCATCGGGCAGGCGACGCACCCGTCCCGGCGCCAAGCCCAGGCAATCCGCGTCGCCCTCGTCGGTAGCGTCCAGCAGCAGTTGCAGGCCCAGACAGACGCCGAGGTAAGGGCGCCCGCTGGCGATGTAGTCCAGTAGCGGGCGCACCAAACCACGCGATTGCAACGCCCGCATCGCCGACGGTCCGGAACCCTGCCCGGGCACGATCAATCCATCGGCAGCGGCGACCGCAGCCGGATCTGAAGTCACCTCAGGCGTTACGCCGGCTCTTTCAACGGCGCGGGATACGCTGCGCAGGTTCCCCGATTCATAGTCGATGATGACGATGGTGGGTTTGGCAGACTCGGCCATCTTGCCGTCAGACCCGGTCGCCGGTGGCCCGCTCGATGGGAATGTCCCGGTCGTGGTAGCGGGCCAGCACAAAGAGCAGATCGCCCAGCCGGTTCAGGTAGGCGAGAATCAGCGGGTTGGTCAGGCCGCCGGCCTCCGAGAGCGCCACGACGCGGCGTTCCGCCGTGCGAATCACAGTGCGCGCCGAGTCCATGGCCGAAGACGACGGTGTGCCGCCGGGCAGAATGAACACCTGGGGCATCTGGAAGTGCGTTTCCAGTTCGTCAATAGTCTCTTCCAGGTTGTCCACCATTTCCTCGGTCACGGGCTTGAAGTGCTGGTGAAAGAGGTCGTACTTCTCCGGGTCCGTGGCCAACTCGGCCGCCACGGTGAACAGCTCCCGCTGTAGATCACGCAGGATGTTCTTCACCTTGTCGTCGTCGGTCAGCGCGCGGGCCAGCCCCATCAGGCTGACCGCCTCGTCCGTGATGCCATACGCCTCGGTATGGGGGTTGGCTTTGGACACACGCCCGCCGTAAAGCAGGCTGGTCTCCCCCTGGTCTCCATATTTGGTATAGACGCGCTTGCGACGCGATGCTGCTGATGACGACGATGTGCTCATGTCAATACACTCCCAACCCGAATAGCTACGGTTGGTAATTCTAGCACTCCGGCGCCACCGCCGCCCATAGCCATCAGGGCCATTCGATTGTCGAGTGTGTCACTGCGACCCCGCACTTGATGCGGGGGTGGCAATCTCGTTCCGACCACTCACAGCTCACGGGATTGCCACGTCGCTACCGCTCCTCGCAATGACAATCGAATGGCCCTGCCTTGAAGCGCTGCCCTGCGCTGCCCTGACCCGGCATGTGCTATGATATGCGCTCACTATATGGGCCATACTGCTCATTATGCCATCCGTATCCAGGAGTTCCCGACACAATGACCACCCAGGCGGTTTCCCTCAAACTTGAACCCCGCGCGACGTTGGGCAAAAAGGTGAAAGCCCTGCGCCGTGAAGGCATCGTGCCCGTACATCTTTACGGCCGAGACGTTCAACCCCGCGCCCTCCAGTGCGAGGTCCGAACCTTGTTGCGCGCCATCAGCCGGGCCGGCGGTGAATTCGGTCAGCCTTTGGATCTCAGCATCGCCGGTGAATCCGGCGCGTACATCGCCGAAGCGTCAGAAATCCAGTGGGATCCCCGCACCGGGGACGTGTTGCACGTGGATTTCCGCACCGTGTCGTCCTGACCACGCCGAACTGGCCATCGGGGGCGGGTTAGATACCCGCCCCCGCCCTTTACCGTTTGCCGCATCCTGTCGCCGCTCCAGGAGGCCCCACATGTTCATGATTTTCCTCAGTGAGTCCGGTCTTACGGGCGCCAGCGCCAACGACCCCAACCAACCCCACCACATCCACGCCGGTCTCCTCGTCCAGGAAAGTCAGTACATATCGATGTCCGGAGAGTACGAAGCGCTGGTGCGTCGTCATTTCGGCAGCCCTCCCGGCGCCGACGGGGTGCCGGCGAACATCAGCCCCAGGCACGTGTACCAGGGCACCGGCCCCTTCCGAACCTGGCGTCCGGAACAGCGTGCCGAGTTGATACAGGACTGCCTCAGCATCCTGATCCGGCGGGAAATTCCCCTGATCGTCTCCTACATCAACAAGGATGAATACGTCACCGCCGCTGCCACCGAGGGAAACTCCCTGTACGGGGACACCGACCCGTCCCGCCTGGCCTTCAGCCGATTCCTCCTGGCGCTCACCATGTTCCTGGATGAGAACGTGATGTCCCAGATGAACCCCGACGACATCATGCAATCGGTCTGGAACGTCAACGACTACGCGATGCTGATGGCAGGGTCCGAATCGTCGTCCATATCCGCAGCGTTGGCCGAGTTTTTAAGCGACGAATCAGATACGGTGGCGCCGTCCATCTACGACGACCTGATTGTCGCGCCCCCCGAATCCTGCGTCGGCGCGCAGTTGGTCAACATCTGCGCCTACTTCGTGCGTCGCTGGCTCCAACAGCCCGGCGTGCCCCACAGCTATGTTGAAGCCCTGCGCGACGGCCGCGTCATCCAGGTCATCTACCCCTACCAGTTCGATTAATCCTCTGCGACCGGCCAAACGTACTCTAGGTACAGCCGTAGAGTAAGCTTTGGTCAGTCTCGGAGGTACGGATGAGGCCCTCGCCAATAATTTCCCGTTGGGGTGGCGTGTTGGCTGTCGCCCTCGCAGCTTCTGCAATCATCGCGGCGTGCGGGCAGCCGGCCCGGAGTGATGAACCATCGCTGGCGTTGACCGAGCCGCCGCCGGCCACGGATACATCGCCCATCGCCGAATCCAGCTCCGTCCCTACCGATACTCCAACCGAATCGCCTTTCCGCCCGGTGCCGGGTGGCGGCGCCTACGACCCCAACCGTACCATGTACGGCATCTGGGACGGCCTCGGACACGATCCCGGCGACTCACTGGCCGCCCTCGAGGACACCGTATTCTATGATGACAAGTCTCAGGCTTATGTCATCCTGGAGGCCCTCAAGTTCTTCAACCTCGACGTCGCCCGCGCCGGCCTGGACACTCTCACCGAGCTGACCGGGCAGGACTTCGACTTTGACCGGCGGCGGTGGCGCGAATACGTCGGCGCACGGGAGGATGAATACGCCCCGCCGTCCGACTACGGGCGTTGGAAAGTGAACGGTCTGGCTATAATAGACCCAGATATGGCCGCCCTGCTGGAACCCGGCATTGAGCATTCCCGCGTCAATCTCACCGAAGTCGTCTGGGGCGGTGTCCGGGTGGATGGTATCCCGCCGCTGGAGCACCCACCCCACGTACTGCCCGAGCAGGCAACCTACCTCTGGCCCGATGACCGGGTATTTGGCGTTTCCATCAAAGGCGAGCACCGCGCCTACCCCCTCCGCGTGATGAACGCCCACGAGCTTGCCAACGACACGTTGGGCGGCGAACCCATCTCGCTGGTGTATTGAACCCTCTGCGGCACCGGAATCGTGTATTCCGGCATCGTCAACGGCGAACCCACCACCTTCGGCACCTCCGGCCTGCTCTACCGCAGCAACAAGGTGATGTACGACCGGGCCACTCGCTCCCTGTGGAACCAGTTCATCGGGGAGCCGGTCATCGGGCCGCTGGCCGAATCCGGCATCCGTCAACCCTTCTTCCCCTCAGTGGTCACCACGTGGGGCGAATGGTGGGACGAGCACCCCGACACCACGGTACTGGCGCAGGACACCGGCGTCTATCCCGCCGAGTTCTACGTGCCCGAGGACAACCCCCTCGCCATCTATTACAACTACTTCACCTCCGATGAGGTAATGTTCCCGGTATGGCTCCGTGATGAGACCTTTGAACCCAAAACTGTAGTGGTCGGCTTGTCTATCGGCGAATCGGCCAAAGCCTACACAGTGCAGGACTTGCAGGATACCCGGCTGGTCAACGACACCGTGGGCGGGATGAACGTAACAGTAGTGGCGTCGCCCGAATCGAGGGCCGGCCGCATCTACGAGCGCGGCGATCTGACCTTCGCGCCGACGGACGACGATAATCCCAACCTGGCGCCGGCCGCGTTGGTGGACGATACCGGAGTGCGCTGGACGGTTACCGAGGAGGCTCTGATCGCCGATGCGGACCCTGCGCAACGGTTGCCGCGCATCCCCAGCATCACTTCGTTCTGGTTCGGCTGGTTCCAGTACCACCCGGACACGGAGGTTTATGGACCGGACGGGTAATGCGATGTCCCTCGACAAAGTTACAAATTCCAAACTTTAAGCGCTGCGCGACTAGCGTAGGTTTTGGGTAAGTCGTATCAATCCAGCGCTTCGAGCAAATCCATCAACCGCTCTACGTCGTCCAAGCCTACCCGCACTGTACTAACGTCCATTAGATTTTCGTAGAAGTTGGTATGCAGACTATTCGCAGCGTGGAACCGACGGCGCAGGTCATCATCGTGAGTCTCGTTCGCCAGTCGGTCAATGACCGCGAAGAACGCCGCATGGCTTTTGTGCATCCAGCCGCGTCGTTCGGAAATAGCCTTGAGCATCTGAGCCGCAGCGCCCCAACCCTTTTCGGACGCTTGCCTGGCGTCTCCCCGCTCCAACTCAGAACGTGCCTGCGCCAGAAGGTGCCGGCCGGCGGCTTGGTAAGTGGTTGCGGTCGTCATGGTCACCCCATATCAAGGTCGGTCTGAGAACATTATACATACTCAGCGACTTCAAACCTCCACTCGCAAACTTGCACATTCCCGACCTCGCTTGCAATAATGGAACCTATAAAAACGTGAATGTAATAACGTCAGTGAAGATACAGGTAATGAACAAAACTGAACCCTCGATTTCCGATACACGATTTGACAGGCATAACTCATGGCTGAAACGTTTATAAACGAGACCGTCCGCTACGAACCCAACGAAAACCCACCAAACTCCCTCCTGATCGGCGCCGGATTCCAGGGCGCGCTGGTCATGCTCGGCAGCATCGTCCTCACGGTGGTGATCGTCTTCCGCATCGCCGAGCAGCCAGCCGAGTACATATCCTGGGGCGTATTCGCCGCTCTGCTCATCAGCGGGGCCAACACCATCCTGCAGGCGGTCCGCTTCTGGAGGTTCGGCGCCGGCCATGTCTTGGTGATGGGCACCTCCGGCACCTTCATCGCGGTCTGTATCGCGGCGCTGGTGGAGGCAGGTCCGGCCCTGATGGCCAGCCTGATCGTCGTTTCCTCCTTGGTCCAGTTCCTGCTCGCCGCCTGGTTGCCGACACTGCGCCGCATCTTCACTCCCGTGGTCACCGGCACGGTCATAATGCTCATCGCCGCCACGGTCATGCCCATCGTGTTCGATATGCTGACCGAGATCCCTGCGGGATCTCCCAGCATGGCCGCCCCCGCCGTTCTGGTAGCAACCCTGTTGACGATCCTCGCGCTGGCGCTCCGCGGGCCCAAGCCGTTGCGGCTCTGGTCCCCGGTCATTGGCACCGCCGTCGGCTGCGTGGTCGCCGCTCCCCTGGGCCTATATGACTTCCAGCTGGTGCTGGACGCGCCCTGGTTCGGCGTTCCCCTGGGTTCCTGGCCCGGCTTGGACTTTACGCCGGGCCACCAGTTCTGGGCCCTCCTGCCCGCATTCATCGCTGTCACCATCGTCGGCGCGATTGAGACCATCGGCGACGGCGTGGCCATCCAGCGGGTGTCCCGGCGTCGCCCCGCCGCCACCGACTATCGCGTCGTGCAGGGCGCTCTCAACGCCGACGGCCTCGGCAACCTCCTCTCCGGCATCGCCGGAACCCTTCCCAACACCACCTACTCCGGCACGATCCCCCTGGTCGAAATCACCGGCATGGCGGCGCGTCGGGTTGGCATCGCCATCGGCGTCATCCTGCTGGTCCTCGCCTTCCTGCCCAAGGCCACCGCCCTGCTGATCGCCATCCCTAGCCCGGTGGCCGCCGCATATATCGCCGTATTCTTCGCCCTGCTGTTCGTCCAGGGTATGCGCATCGTCTTCCGCGACGGCCTCGACCACCGCAAGGCCGTGGTCGTCGGCATCTCCTTCTGGGTCGGCGTGGGCTTCCAGAATGGGCTGATCTTCCCCGATTTGATCGGCGATGGCTTCTGGGCCGTGCTGCTGGGCAATGCCATGACCGCCGGCGGCATCATGGCGGTGCTCATGGCCGCCGCGCTTGAACTCACCTCGCACCGGGGACGCCGCCTCCGGCTCGCCCTGGACGAGGAGGCGCCCCGGAAGCTGTACAACTTCCTGCGCGCCTTCACCGACCGCCTGGATTGCGAACCGGCAGCCGTCAATCGCGTAACCGCCGCCGCCGAAGAGACTTTGGCCATCGTCGCCCGGGCCGACCCGCGAGGTGGCAGAGCGCCCACCCGCCTCACTGTCCGCGCCCGCCAGGACTCCGGCAACATGGAGTTGGAATTCGCCTCAGCCTTGCCCTGCGCCAACGTCGAGGACCGTCTCGCCCGCCTCGCCGAACTGCCGCCCGAACCCAACGAGGGCGAGATCCCCTACCGCCTCCTGCGCCACTACGCCTCCGAGGTCCGCCACCAGAAATATCACGGCCTCGACGTGGTAACCGTCAGCGTCTCGAGCAAAGTTTAGAATTCCACCCCGCAGCGCGGCTAGCGATAATTTGATGCTGAAGCAGGGACGTAGTGAATCTAATCCCAGCGCACCCGCCGCCGCATCTGCGCGCTCAGCACGTCCACCGCGATTACCAGCAGCAGGTACCACACCAGCAGCAGAGCAACATCGTCGTAGTGGAACCACGACATCCGCAGCCGAAACTCCCGCCCCAGTCCGCCAGCGTTGAGGAATCCCACCACCACGGTGGTGCGGATCACCACCTCCCAGCGGTACATCAGGAAGGTCAGGAACAAGGGCAGCGCCTGCGGGAACACGCCGTACAGCAGTACCTTGGGGCTGGATGCGCCCGCCGCTCGCAAGGCTCGGGCCGGCGCCGGGTCCAGGTTCTCCACCACCTCCGAGGTCAGGCGGCCTACGATGCCCAGGTTGTGGATGCCAAGGGCCAGCGCGCCGGGAATGATCCCTGGCGACAGGAAAAACACGATTAGCATCGCCCACACCAACTCAGGGACGGCCCGCGTCAACGTGTAGAATACCCGCACCGCCGCATAGACGACCGCACCCGTGCGGGACGGCGCGCCACCCAGCGTACCGTCGCTGACGTTGCGAGCCCCCGGCATCAACAGGACCAGCGCGCCCACGCCAGCGATGCCCATCGCCAGCACCGACATCGCCAACGTGTTCAGTGCCAGTTGGCTTGTTTCACGCCATCGCGCTGCCTGCGCGAACGGCGACGGGCCTTCGGATCCCATTCCGGCCAGACTGGCAAAGAACTGTCCCGCGTTCTGCCACGTGCGTTCCCTAAACAGGTCGCCGAATCCGCTGTTGCCGTCCATTAGTATGAACGCCCAGGAGGCCGCGATGAGCAACGCCATGGCGTACGCTGACCAGCGCAACACGTTGATGCGCGCTGCGACGCCTCTCGCCGGCCGCTTATTTTCCCCGCCGATGCGTTCCATCAGTACGCCATGCTCCGACGCACGCGGCTGCTCCACCAGTCAATCACCACCACCAGCGCCACCAGGAATATCAGCAACGTCCACACCTGCCGGAACAGCAGGTCGGCCAACGACAGCTCAATCTGAAAGCCGATGCCGTCTATGCCCACGAAACTCATGATGGCGGCGGCCCGGATGCCACATTCCAAGCGGTAGAAGGTGTAGCTCAACAGGTCGGGCAGCGCCATGGGGAGGTAGCCGTAGAGCAGGATACGCGCCGGCGATGCGCCCGTGGTCCGCAGCGCAGCCACCGGCTCCGGCGGAACGTCCTGCAACTGCTCCGCGTAGATACGCCCCAGGATGCCCGCGTAGGGAATCGCCATGGCCAGTATCGCGGCCATGGGCGACAGCCCGACGGCGGCCACAAACAGCAGCGCCCAGACCAGTTCGTGCACCGAGCGCATCGCCGCCAGCAGGAACCGCACCGACGCCATCAACGTTAAGCGCCGCAAGTTTGTCCCTTCCGACGGAGCTGCCAACACTCCCGACGCCAGCGCTCCCAGGGGCAGCCCCAACGCCACCGCGATGGACATGCCGGCCAGCGCGTAGGCCAGCGTGTGCCAACTGGCGACGAGGCAGATGCTCAGAAATTCCGGCGACAGATCGGGCGGGAACAGGGCCAGCAGCACCTTCAGCGCGGCCGCGCCGCCTCCGGTGTGGCCGATGGGTTGCTGCCAGTCCACCCGCGACAGGCTCCAGGCCAGCGCGAACACGATGCCCAGCGTCAGCAGGCGCGGGCCGGTGAGCCAGGTTTGCAGCCGCATCGGTGGTCGACAGTCTCACCCCGATTCAGGCCGGGGCAGACAGTTCCGTAATAACTACCGCGTCGCCGAGAACGGCGTCAACGCTGAGGTTGCTGCCGGAAAGCAGCCTCATGCCGATCAGAGGATCGTTATCCAAATTCAACACCTCAACCTGCCGTACTCTGCCGTGCCAGAAAATGCGGGCCGTGTACAAGCGGGAAGTTCTATTAGATCCGCCGGCCAACGTAATCTCTGCTTCCTCACATTCACTCAGCGGTAGATTGAGCCGGTTCACGATGTCTTGCGGAAAGGTTATTTCGCCGTAAAATCCAGTGTCTATAAGGAAGTCAATGCGCTCGGCAGTGCCGTTATCACCCAATACGGTAAGGGGTAAGCCAGCATCTATGGTGTCGTTGACGGTGCCGTAATGCATTATTCGTTTGCCTTCTCCTTCCGGACAATGCGCGGAGTGACCCAGCGAATGACGCGCGTTTTATGCCGGTGCATGGTGTGAATCACCGCATCCGGCCGGCGCTCGCGCAGCTTGATCGAGGCGGTGGCTGCGTTTTCGTGGATTTCGTAGTCGCCGGTGAGGACGTCAATCTTCACGTACTTGTCCTCGTCCTCCGGCCCAATCAAATGGCGGATCTCCGCTTCGTAGATTTCTTCCGCTTTGCGCTTCTTTTCTTCGTACCAGCGCATCTTATCTTCTTCGGAGAGGGAATCGTAATCGTATTGGATTTTATCGTCCGTCGTCATCGCCTTCGCCTCCGTTCATCCTGTTCCCGGCAATCATAGCACGCAGCATTGCATTAACCGTCCCGCGCCGCCAGGCCGGCCAGCGGTTCCATAGCGTCGGCCTCATCTCGCAGGTCGTACAGATCGTCCAGCACGGTGTCGGTGAGCTCCGGAGCGGGTATGTCGAACTGCACTCTGCTCTCCCGCAGGCCGATCACCCGCGTGAAATGCCGCCGGATCAGCGACGCCGTGTGCAGGCTGGAGACCAGGGTGCGCTGGCTGTTTACGTCATCGCCGTTGCCGTACCCCATACCAGATGCAACCAGGCCCACCAGCAGCTCCATCACTTCCTCGGCGCGGGCCGGATCCAGCGACGCCACGGGTTCGTCGGCTAGAATCACCAGCGGCGACTGCATCATCATGCGGGCGATGGCCACCCGCTGCTGCTCACCGCCGGACAGGTGTCCCGGCCGTTCGTTGATCTTGTCGGCGATGCCGACCCGCGCCAACGCCTGCTGAGCGACGCGGCGTTCTATGGGCCAGACTAACGACAGTATCGAGCGGGCCAGGCTCCAGTGGCCGAGACGGCCGGCCAGCACGTTGTGCAGCACCGGCAGGTGGGGCACCAGGTCGAAACGCTGGCTAACGATGCCCACCAGCGAGGCCAACTCCCGGCCCGGCTTCAGGCTCGCGGGGGATTTGCCATCAATAACGACCGCGCTCGGCCCTTGATCGGGCACCAGGGCGCCGGCCAGCAGACGCAACAGCGTGGTTTTGCCACTTCCGGAGGGGCCAACCAGCGCCACCCGTTCGCCGGCATGGATGGCAAGGCTCAGCGGAGCAAGGCCCCGGTTAGTTCCGTAAACCCTCGACGCGCTATCAATCGCTACCAGCGGCTTGGCTACAGCAAACTGCTCACCGGCCCGCCGCAGGCGGACACCGGTTGCAGTCATTGAATTATGCCCAGTTCTCTAGCCACTTGCTCAATCGCCCGGTAGTTGTCGTTTTCCGTCGCTATGAACCGTTCAGTGCTGAACAGCTCCAGGATATCGCCGTGCTCGGCGGTGTTGAGCGCCAACAGGGCCGCCTGCACTTTGTCAGTGAATCCGTCGCCGTACACTTCGTCCAAATCCGCCCGGGCCGTCCAGTTGTAGTTGAAATAGTTCGGCGTGGTGTCCAACTCTCGCACCTTGGTGGGGTCGGCATTGCCTTCCGTCACCGCCCGCTCCCACACGTCTTCGGCCAGCGCGCCCACATCGTAGGAACCGGCCGCCACCAGCTGCCAGGTTTTGTCGTGAGAACCGGAAAATCCCGGTGGTGTGCGGAAATCGTTGGCAACGTTAATGCCGGCCTCGCCCAGGAAATACCGCGGCATCAGGTGGCCGGAGGTAGAGCTCTCGCTGCCGAAGGTGATGGTCAGGTCGCCGGTCTTGCCAACCAGATCATCCAGACTGTTCAGGTCGGCGAACTCATCGCCTCCGCGCACAACGTACTTGGAGTGAAACTCGGCATCGTGAGCCCGCTGTACGATGGCCCGGGCCCCGGGGTTCTGCATACGGGCCTGCACTCCGGTCAGCGCGCCGAAGAAGGCCAGTTGCACGTCGTTCTGGGTGAAGGCCGTCACCACCGCCGAGTAGGACACGCTGGGCACGTATTCCACCGGAACATTCAGCTCCTTCGATAGATAGTCGGCGAAGATCTCATAGCGGCGCGCCAGCCGCTGGGCGTCCTGGTCGGGTATGCCGCCAACCCGCAGGGTCGGAGCTTCCTCCTGGGCGCAGGCGACCAACAGCAGACCCAGGAAGACCGATACGACGGCGAGCAGCAGGAATCGAGCAAAGGTAGGCGTCAGCAGCATCGACACTCCCCAACATAGTGGACTAGACGAATAATCTGGCGGGGATGGTATCAACGCTTCCGCTGCCGGTCAACACCATTACGATTGCCGGTTTCGCTAGCGGGGACAGGTTTGAAACCCGCCCCCCGGCGGCTCATACTGACCCTGTCGAAGGATGTACCCGTCAATGGATGCGTCCGCTCCCCTAATCCCTGGGCGCGCCCCATCGGTCGTAGGAGCAGACCTCGTTCAGTGGCCGCCGCGTAACCGGCCCGAAGTTGCCCCGCGGGTAGCCAAAGGGCATGCAGTACACCACCTGCGCCTCTCCCGGTATGCCGAAGAGCGCGTGTACCCGCTCTTCCACCACCGGATGCAGGGTTGCTATGGTGCCGCCGATCCCGAAGGCTCGCGCCGCCAGCAACATGTTCTGCGCCGCCGGTATCACCGACCCGGCCGCCTGCGCCCCTTTCGACGTGGCGCAGATCAGCACCATCACCGGCGCGTCGCCGATCTCGTTGGCCAGCCGCATCGCCGATCGCATCGAGTTGCGGCCGGGTGGTATGTCCTGCGGCCCCATGATGCCAGCGTCGGCGCGCTTGGCCCACCATGCTTCATGGTAAAGGTCGCCCAGCTTGCGCCGCATCTCTTCATTCTGCACCACGATGAAATGCCAGCCCTGGTTGTTGCCGCCGTTGGGCGCGCGGATGGCCGACTGCATGATGTCCTCCATCACGTCGGCGGGAATCGGGTCCGGCTTGAAGCGGCGAATCGCCCGCTGGGTGAACATGGCCTCCCCCAGCGAAATCACGTTCAATCGGTCGGCGGTGGTCACAGCGCTACCTCCAAATAGTGTTTATGGCAAGTTTGAACAGCTCGAGAATCTTACCATAGACCAACACAGACCCTTGCTATAATGACTCAAAGAGCCAGTTTCCACCTCAATGGCGCACAGTGAGGCGAGACGATGACCGAGACCAACTGCGACCCGCGCGCGCTCAAGGTAGCCCAGGCGCTGCACCAACGGGAACAGCCGCAAGCGACCATACTGTTCGGCTCCCGGGCCCGGGGCGACTACGAAGAAGGTCGCTCCGACATCGACATCATGCAGGTCAATCCGGGTGTGCCCGACCAATCCTACAAAGACCGCGCCACCGAGTGGGCTGAGAGAATTGCCGAGGCGACCTACGAGCGGCCGATTCCCGTCCAACTGGTCTGGTTCTCCCACGGGGATTTCCACGAGAACACCCGCTACGTCAACCACATAACCACCCGCGCCCTGCTGGACGGCGTAGTAATGTCTCGCCATCCCGAAAATTACCGCAGCCGCTATGCGGATAACCTCGACGAATCGGAGTACGAATATGTGTGGGAGGACTACGAAAACCGGCTTGACCACGCCGAGCAACACCTCCGAGTATTCCAAACTCTGGACGATCTGGGGGAAAGCGACCTGATGATCGCTCAACACGCTCACTCGGCCCTGGAACACGCCATGAAAGCGGTAATTGCCGCTCATGGCGCAACCTATCCCTCCACCCACAACCTGGCCCACCTCATCGGAACCATACGCCGTTTGCCGGGTTCCGAACTCCACGACTTTTCCCTCAGCATATCGCCAGACGTATATTCCGCATACGCCGGCCATCAGGAATACCTGACCGGGCGCGTTAATCCGCCGCTCACCCAGATGCCCAACTACCGGCAACGCACCGTAGCCGACGCGCAGCGCCTCATTGACCGCGCTCGCGCCATCCGGCAAAGCCACGACTGATCGGAGGCCCCCTTGAACCACCAGAACATCACCGACGCCCAACAGGCTTATCGCAACCTTGGCGTCACCCCCATCATCAACGCCTCCGGCTCGGTCACCCGCCTCGGCGGCACCCGCACCCGGCCGGAGGTGCTGGAGCAAATGGCCGGCGCCGCACGCGTCATGGTCAACATCGACGAACTGAACCGCAGGGCTGGCGAAGAGATCGCACGACTGGTCGGGGCCGAGGCTGCCATGGTCTCCAGCGGAGCCGCTGGCGGCCTGCTCCTTCAGGCCGCTGCCTGTATCGCTGGCAGCGACCCCGCCAAAATGCACCGCCTGCCCGATACCGACGGCATGAAGAACGAGATCATCATCCAGACCATGCACCGCTTCCCCTACGACCACGCCTACCGCGCCGCCGGCGCCAGGATTGTAGAGGTCGGCAACTATCTCTTCAGTCACGGCTGGGAACTGGAGGCTGCCATCAACAAGCGCACCGCCGCCGTCGCCTACCTCTGCGCCCCTTACACCAGCCGCCGCGTACTGCCCCTGGATCAGGTCTGCGAAATCGCCCACGCCAACGACGTGCCGGTCATCGTGGACGCCGCGTCCATGCTGCCGCCCCGTTCCAACCTGCAACGCTACCTCAGCGACGGCGCCGACCTGGTCATATTCAGTGGCGGCAAGGGCGTCAGAGGGCCCCAGGGCACCGGCATCCTGTGCGGCCGCGCCGATCTCATCGACGCCGCCCTGGCCAACGCCAGCCCCGCCCAGTTCCTCGGCCGTTCCATGAAGGTCGCCAAGGAGGAGATCCTGGGCCTGGTCACCGCCCTGGCCATGTTCGTGGAGGAGGACGAAGCGGCGGAAATGGCCTACTACCACGGCCTCGCCCAGCGTGTGGTGGACAGCCTCGTCGAAGTGCCGGGTCTCCGCGTCACCCTGGAGCACGACAACATCAATCACCTGATCCCCACGGCCGTGCTGAACTTTGCCGGCGATGATTGGTCCGGTCCGTCGCCCCGAGAGGTCAACGCTGCCCTCCAGCAGGGCGACCCGCCCATATTCCTGCAACAGCTCGGCCCGCCCGACGAACTCATGGTTGATCCTCTGAACCTCACCGAACCCGAAACCGACATCGTCATTCGCCGTCTCCGCGAAATCCTCACCGCCTGACCGCCGCACCCTCTCACGCGTACCCAGTTTGTCATTGCGAGGAGCGCAGCGACGTGGCAATCTCGCCGGCTGAGTGACGGCTCCTTCGGCAACGAGATTGCCGCGCTGCGCTCGCAATGACAGCTCCGGCGAAAGCGGGTACGCGCGAGCCCTCACCCTACCTTGCCGTTTTTCTGAACGGTGGGCTATACTTGGTTGTAGTTTTCTCAGGCGGGCGTAAGCGTAATGGCCGACATCTTCGACAAGTTGCAGCCCATTGTGGAGCGGTATCGCGCCATCGAAACCGAGATGGCCCAACCCGAAGTCGCCGCCGATTACGCGCGCTTGGGCGAATTGAATCGTGAACGCTCCGGCCTCGAAGACCTCGTCGCCATCGACGTGCAGCGCCACAGCCTTGCCGAAGAGCAGGCCGACTTGCGCGCTCTCATCACCGAGGGCGGCGACCCCGAGCTGGTCGAAATGGCCCAGTTGGAATTGACCGATGTGGAAAACCGCCTTTCCGAACTGGCCCAGAAACTCCGCATCGCCCTGCTGCCCAAAGACCCCAACGACGAACGTGACGTAATTGTCGAGATCCACGCCGCCGCCGGCGGACAGGAAGCGTCGTTGTTCGCATCCGATCTCTACCGCATGTACCAGCGCTACGCCCAGGAACAGGGCTGGAGCGTGGACATCCTCGATTCCAACCCGTCCGACCTGGGCGGTTTCAGCCGCATCGCCTTCTCCGTGGATGGGCGCAACGCTTTCAGCAAGCTGAAGTTCGAGGCCGGCGTTCACCGCGTCCAGCGCGTCCCCGAAACCGAGGCCCAGGGCCGCATCCATACCTCAACCGCCACTGTGGCCGTACTGCCCCAGGCAGATGAGGTCGAAGTCAACATCAAGGAGGACGACCTTCGCATTGACATCTTCCACGCCGGTGGCCACGGCGGGCAGAACGTCAACAAGGTCGCTACCGCCGTGCGCATCGTTCACGAGCCCACCGGCATCACGGTCGTCTGCCAGGACGAACGCTCCCAGTACAAGAACAAGTCCAAGGCGATGACCATTCTCCGCAGCCGCCTCTACTCCGCCGAGCAGGAGCGCCACCAGGCGGAGATCTCCAGCAACCGCAAGGCCCAGATCGGCAGCGGCGACCGCAGCGAGAAGATCCGCACCTACAACTACCCCCAGGATCGCATCACCGATCACCGCATCAGCCTGTCCACCCACGGCATCCAGCGCCTGATGGACGGCGGCCTCAACGAGATCATCGAACGCCTCATCTCCGACGACCAGGAGCGCGGGCTCGCCGCAATCTCCGCCTGATCTGTCCCCTCTCCCTTGATGGGAGAGGGCTAGGGTGAGGGTGGAAATTGTTTCCGGTGAAAGTCCACTCGTAAGCGGTTACCGCAATGATCCCAGTTCAGGATTCTGCCGCCATTTTCGCCGACGCCCGCGATGTCCATGCCCAAGCCATTGAGCGCTTGGAAGAAGGCGACATTCGGGACGCGGCCGAAAAGGCTTGGTGCGCCACCCGGAGCGCTACCGATGCGCTGATTATGGCGATTACCGGGGAACCGCCATCAACCACGGCGGCCACTACCAATAATCTGGATTCGCTGGCCCGACGGATAACCGACGTGCGCCAACTTCAGGGACGTTACTACAGCCGAATTCACAACCTGCACGGCTTGTGCTTCTACGCCGGTTTCTGCAACGACCAGACGGAACGCCGCATACGGGAAACGGCCGACTACATTCGAGACGCCGAGCGTCTGGCATCCGCATAACTGTATGACCCCAGTACAAGACTACGCCGCTATTTTCGCCGACGCCCGCAATGTCCATTCACAGGCTCTCGAGCGGCTGGAACAAGGCGACATTCGGGACGCGGCGGAAAAGGCTTGGTGCTCCACTAAGCGGGCCACCGATGCCCTGATCCTCGCGAGAACCGGCGAGGAGCCGCCAACCACCGCCATGACCACCGAAGGACTGCTGGCGTTGGCCAGGGCGTCCAACGCCTACGAGAATCTGGTAGGCCGGTACTTCACCCGCATCAGCTATCTGCACGGCACCTGCTTCTACAACGGAATGTGCGGGCCGGACACGGAACGCCGCATACGGGAAACGGCCGACTACATCCGCGACGCCGGGCGCCTGGCGTCCCCATAAAAGCCCGCCGGAGCTCCCATCGTTCATGCCCAGCCTACGCGACGTAATCCAGGCGACCCACCGCACGCTGGAATCGGCCGGCATCCCCGACGCCCGGCTGGAGGCCGAGGTCATGGTGATGGACGTCATGCGAATGCCACGCCAGGCCATCTTCGCCGAGCAGGAATCCCAGGTCGGCCCCCAGCAGGAGGCCCAACTCGCCGCCATCGTGGAGCGTCGCCTTACCCGAGAACCCCTGGCCTACATCCTCAACTACCGCGAGTTCTATGGCGTCAACCTGCTGGTCAATCAGGATGTGCTCATCCCGCGTCCCGAAACCGAAACCCTGGTAGAACACGCCCTGTTTATGGCCCTCATGGGCATGGAAAGCCGCGAACTGGTCATCGCGGACGTTGGCACCGGAACCGGCGCAATCGCCGTCAACCTCGCCATCCACCTGCCCGCCGCCCGCATCTACGCCAGCGACGCCTTTGACCCCACGCTGGACGTAGCCGCCTACAATGTGCGGATGCACAACGTCGCCGACCGCGTGACGCTCCTGAAGGGCGACCTGCTGGAATCGCTTCCGGAGCCCGTGGATGTGATCGCCGCCAACCTGCCGTACCTGCCCACCGACCGCATCCCCACGTTGCAGCCGGAAATCCAGTGGGAGCCGGTAGCGGCACTGGATGGCGGCCCCGACGGCCTCGACCACATCCGCCGCCTGATCGCCCAGGCCGCCGAACCAGACAAGCTGAAACCCCACGGCGTCATCCTGTTGGAAATGGACCCGGAGCAGATGGACGGAGCCCAACGCCTGGCTTCGGAAACGTTTCCCGACGCCGAAATCACCGTGGAGCCCGACCTGGCCGGCCGAGACCGGGTGCTGTCAATCAGCCTTGCCGGAGGCTACGACGGTTATTAGGCAGAGCCACTATTTACCGTCATCCCCGCGAAAGAACGTCACCCCGTACTTGATACGGGGCGGGAATCCAGAAATCCCAAGCGCAGTTACTCTCCGGCTGATGTCGCCGACGGATCACCCAATGGCTCGGTTACTCTGTAGCAGCCAGTTGGCATCCAGTTCCAGGTCATCGCGGCAGATCTTGATGAAGTCGCCCACGTCGCCGATGTAGGGCGCCTCGCCCCGGCAGAGCCGCAGGTAGCCCACCACCATGGCGAGGTTCACCGTGCCATGCGCGTCCGTGAACGGCGATTCCCCGGCCTCGGCCGCTTCGGTCAACTCCCACCGACCCGGGCCGGTTCCCTGGTTGTTGAACCAGTCCCGTTTCAGCACGCCGTCAACATCGGGTTTCCGGTCTCCCATCGCCAGTTCTACTGCTTGCCACAGTTGGGCGCGCCGTATCGGCTCGCCGCGGGTGACCAGCACGTCGCGAATGATCTTGCTCGCCATCAGCGTGATGCTGTCGTCGAGGCTTACGGCGTATTCCGGATCGGCCTTCGGGGATGTCATGGATGCTCCTGTGGTCGTGAATTGACGTATTCATGGTGCCCGATGGCTCGGCAGTCGTCAAGACAACCCCGTGATCTCCAACGTCCGCACCTCGTCGGCCTGGAAGTCGGCGACGCGGATGGCGTGGTTGTTGGTGTCCGCGATGTAGAGCAGCGGCTGTCGGCCATTCTCAAAAACGGCAAAACTGAGGCCGCTGGGTTCGCTGAACGTCGCCAGCTTGCCCACCCCGTCGTGCAGGCCCATCGCCCCGGAACCCAAAACCGTCTGCACCGAGCGGGTCAGCGGCAGCACCTTCTTGATCTTGTGGTTGTAGGTGTCGGCGATGAACAGTTCGCCCTGGTGCCACTCGATGCCGATGGGGTGCTGTAGCCGCACGTGATGCTCCACCCCGTCCCGGTCTCCAAAGGCAAACAGATCTACGCCCACCAACGTCGCCACCCTGCCGGTCACCGGGTCGATGCCGGCGCTGCGCACGCTGCTGGTCTCCGAATCGGCGAAGTACAGGATGGGACTGCCGCCCCGGTCGTTGCCCACCACGATGCCGCTGGGCTGGGCCAGCGTCGCCTGGGCCAACGGGCCGTTGTCGATGTTCTCCCCGCCGGTTCCGGCGTGGGGGCATACCGTCCCATCGGCCAGCGACAGCCGCCATAGCTGGTGAACGCCGGCCATCGCGATGTACAGCGTGCCGTCGTGATGCGTCAGGTCCCACGGGCTGCTCAGCGCAATCTGTGGTCCCGGGCCGGACGCCCGGCGGTCGTGTCCCTGCTGCCCCGTGCCGGCGATGGTATCCACTGTTCCGGCAGCGAGATTCACCCGGCGTATGGCGTGGTTCTCGGTATCGGCCACGTACAGCGTATCGCCCACCAGTTCCATACCCTGCGGATGGTTGAAGGCCGCGCTGGCGTAGCCCCCGTCGGCGAAGTCCTCAGCTCCCGAACCAACTACGGCTTGCACCTGCCCGTCCAGGTCGGTGATCACAATGCGGTTGTGGTTGGTGTCGGCAATGAACAGGCGGTTGCCCGGTCCGTCGGCCAGCGCCTTCCCCGGAAAAGCCAGCGCGGTTTCCTCCACGGCCTCCGGCTTGAGTCCCAGGTCCCGCCGGTCGATCAACCCCTGTTCGTCAAACTCGGCGACCATCCGCCCTATCAGATCATCAAAAGCCTCGTAGGGCAGCTCGCCCTCGTGCTTGCCGATTACCTTGCCTTCAGGGTCAACGAACATCAGCGTCGGCCAGGCGCGGCAGGCGTACTGCCGCCACACCTCAAACTCGGCGTCATTGACGATGGGATGCTTCAGCTCATAGCGCTGGGCCGCCAGCAGCACGTTGTCGGCGTACTTCTCGTTGGGGAACTTGGCCGAGTGGACCCCAATAACCACCAGCTCGTCGGCGTACTTCTCTTCCATCTTCCGCAACTGCGGAAACACGTGAACGCAGTTGATTCAACAGTAGGTCCAGAAGTCCAGGATGACCACCTTGCCGCGCAGGTCGGCCATGCTCAGCGAGCGGTCGGTATTGATCCATTCGACGCTGTCGGGGAAATCCGGCGCGTTCACCGTGCCGGCAAAAGAGCGGGTGGCCATGACTATGCCTCCATTAGGGTTGGTTCGGTCACCCCGACTCCCGCCGGAACGACTGGTGAGGGGTATTTGAGCGTATAAACTAGGCGGGCGGCGCCGTCTCAAAGGCCAGGTAGGCGTAGCGCATGAAGATGGCGCCCACCGGCTCACCCAGCGGCGCGTTGGCGACCAGAACGGCGATAACGTGCTCCTTGCCTGGATCACCCGGCTCCTCCACGAGGACACGTTTCGGTGTGTTGTTGCCGGTGACAACGCCGATGTTGCGGTCAATCTTGCCATCGACGAAGATTTCGCCGTAGTTGTCCACGTTGGTCTCGAACCAGACCCGGCAGGTGGACACGTCCTGTCCCTTCACCGTCTCCGGCATCGTGAATCGCAGGCGATACCAGGCGAAGGTGAGGCCGACGGAATAGCGCTGCTGAATGTCCGCGCCGCTCCCCCAGCCGGAATCGTCATAGTCCGGCAGGCGAGCATCGCTGCCGAGCTTCTCAGCAACCAGGCCCTGGTTGGGCTCGCCGGGTTCCAGACCCTGCGCCACGCGCCAGCCGTCGGACTTGATGACGGCCAGGTCGTCTTTCTGTTCAAGGTCAAGTGCTACTCGGGGCATTGGGGATACTCCTCGGTTTGATGATACGTGGCATTATACTCCACTGGCCGGTTCGAGGAATTTGCGGTGCCGATGAGTGGGGCCGGCCGTCGCGCACCGACCAACCGAACCCATACATTGCCGGGCACTGGGTACACGTATAGAATGATCCGACGTTGTCATATTGCCGGGATTCTGAAATTATCAACGACAAAACCAATTTGGAGAGTACATCGATGGCGCTCTGGAGACCGGACCCCACATTTTATCCATCGGCACGACTGGCCATGGAGGCTCCCCAGGAGCGGCTGGCGTACGTCGCCGTTCTCAACCCCGATTCCGGCGAACCGGATGCGATGACCGTGGTGGACTGCGATCCCAACTCGGCGTCGTATTCACAGGTAGTCCACTCGGTGCCAATGCCCTACCTGGACGACGAGTTGCACCACTTCAACTGGAACGCATGCAGTGCAGCCCTCTGCCCGTCTTCGGCCCATCCCCATCTGGAGCGCCGCTATCTGGTGGTTCCCAGCCTGGCCAACAGCCGCATCTACATCCTGGACACGCAACCGGACCCGGCACGGCCCCGCATCGTCAAGACCATTGAGACCGAACAGGTGCAGCGTGCCGGCTACTCCCGTCCGCACACGGTGCATTGCGGGCCCGACGCCATCTACGTCAGCGCCTTGGGCTCGGCGGAGGGCGACCGGCCGGGCGGCATCATGCTCCTTGACCACTACACCTTCGAGCCCATCGGGCCGTGGGAACTGGACCGGGGGCCGCAGGAACTGGCCTACGATTTCTGGTGGCACATCGGCCTGGACACCATGATGACCAGCGAATGGGGCACTCCCGAAATGTTCGAGCATGGAGTGCGGCTGGAGGACGTGGTCGGGCAGAAATTCGGCCACATGCTCCATTTCTGGGATATGCGCCGGCGCTCTCACCGCCAGGCCATTGACCTGGGGGCCGAGCACCAGATGGCGTTGGAACTGCGTCCCGCCCACAACCCCACGCGGCACTACGGCTTCTGTGGCGTGGTGGTCAGCACCGAGGACCTTTCCGGCTCCATCTTCCTGTGGTACCGGGACGGCGAGGATTGGGCGGCGCACAAGATTATTTCGATACCCGCCGAGCCCGCCGACGCCTCCGACCTGCCGCCGGCGCTGCAGCCCCTGGTCGCGGTTCCGCCGCTGGTCACCGACATCGACCTTTCCGTTGACGACAAATTCCTGTACGTGTCCTGCTGGGGAACCGGAAAACTGCTCCAGTACGATGTCTCCGACCCGTTCAACCCGGTACAGACCGGCGAGCTGGAAATCGGCGGAGTGGTCCGCAAGGCATCCCATCCCAACGGCGCGACCCTGACCGGCGGCCCGCAGATGGTGGAGATCAGCCGCGACGGACGCCGCGTGTACCTCACCAACTCGCTCTATTCTTCGTGGGACGACCAGTTCTATCCCGACGGCCTGAACGGTTGGCTCTGCCGCATCGACGCTGATCCGGCCGGCGGCATGGCCATCAACCGGGACTTCTTCGTGGATTACGGCAAGACCCGCAGCCACCAGGTGCGTCTCCAGGGCGGCGACGCATCCTCCGACACCTTCTGTTTCCCGTAGAGTTGCCAACCATATAAATTCGGGCCGCCGGTTTCGGCAGTGTTGCTGCACGCCCTCATCCCCGACCCGGCGGCCCTGGCTTCGCTGGGGCCGTGGTTGGGTCTCGCGGCGTTGGGAGTGTTCCACGGGTTGAATCCGGGGATGGGCTGGCTGTTCGCGGTGGCGCTGGCGCTGCAACGGCAACGGCCGGCGCAACTCTGCACGGCCACGGGATACATCGCCGTGGGGCACCTGGCGTCGGTAGCGGTGGTCCTGGTCGCACTGGCGTTGGTGGGGGCCTTTCTGCCGTTGCGATGGGTGCGGATTGCCGCCGGCGCGGTCCTGCTGGGGTTCGGGCTGTTTCGACTCGCGCTCTACTACCGGCATCCCAGGTGGGTTGGGATGAACGTGGGCGGACGGGACCTGATCGCGTGGTCGTTCCTGATGGCAACGGCGCATGGGGCCGGGTTGATGCTGGCGCCGGTGGTTCTGTCGCTGACGGGGCCGGACGCTGCTGCCGGACTGGCGGGCGACCTGGGCGAGCATGGGGGGTTCTTGTCGCTTTCGGACGCGCCGGTCTGGTGGCTGGTTGGCCTGCTGATGCACACGGTTGTGATGCTGGCGACGATGCTGGCTATAGCGGCAATCGTGTACTACCGGGTCGGGCTGGCGTTCCTCCGCAGGGGATGGATCAACCTGGACCTGCTGTGGGCCGGGTCGCTCGTGGCGGCGGGAGTGATCACGCTGGCTTGGGCGATATTGGGCTGAGCCGGCCGACGACCCCCGCTGATGCGCAACCGTAGTGGGTATCGCTCAGCGCCTCCAATCGAGTGGTTTTCCGTTGTAGGGGCGAATAATTATTCGCCCCTACGTCGTGACGGCTAGGCTTTCAGGTGCTCCGCAAAGAACTCCAGCGT
Source organism: Dehalococcoidia bacterium (assembly GCA_965207025.1). Taxonomy (GTDB): domain Bacteria; phylum Chloroflexota; class Dehalococcoidia; order Lucifugimonadales; family UBA3495; genus Bin87. Next base: position 2,900,579 of record OZ242258.1, read on the forward strand.
GCGCGGCCATGACCGGTCGGCGGCTTCCTTCTGGTAGCGAGGACCGGTGAAGTCCATAAAGGCATGGTCGGCGTCGCGGTACACGTAGAATTGATGCTGCTTGTCCAGGCGGTTCAACTCTTCGTCGAACTTCCGCATATCGTCCTGCGACGGGTTCTCGTCAACCTCGCCAAAGTGGAACAACATTGGGCAGTTGATGTTCGCCGCCAATTCGAAGGGCGGCGTTTCGCCCGCGCCCCACGTCACCAGCAGGTTGCCTCCGTAGTATGGGGCAACGGCGTTGATGTGAGGGTTGGATGCCGCCCCCAGCCAGGCCACGCGGCCACCCATGCAGAATCCGGTGATGCCGATGCGGTCCGACACCGCATCGTGATTCCTCAGCCAGTCCACCGTGGCGCCGATGTCGGCGACGATGTCCGGGTCGCTGAGCACGTCCCAGGGACGCGGACGCGGGTCGGCGTTCATCACCTCGTCGGAGTTGCGGTGGTAGAGGTTGGGCGCAACGGCGGCGTAGCCTTCGGCGGCCAGCCGGTCGCAGATGGTGCGGATGAACTCGTCCACGCCGCCGCCATGCTGAGAGACGATTACAGCCGGAAAGGGTGCGGTGAAGCCCGCGCTGCTCGAGGGCACGCTGGCGTACATGTCCATTTCACTGCCGTCAACGGTGAGCTTTTCCCAGAAACTGGCCATGACGTTACCTCCTGTGTTTCGTGAGGATTATGACTGACGTAGGGGCGGATAATCATTCGCCCCTACGATACCACTAAGCTTTCAGGTACTGGGCGAAGAACTCCAGTGTTCGGGGCCAGGATGCTACCGCAGCATCTTCGTTGTACCTCCCGCCGGCGGGGTTCATGAAGGCGTGGTCGGCGCCGGGATAGGTGTGGAAGATGTGCTCCTTGCCCAACCGGGACAGTTCTGCGTCCAGCTTTTTCAGGTCGTCCTGGGAAGGGTTCGCGTCAATTTCGCCAAAGTGGAACAGCATGGGGCAGTTGATGTTGCCGGCCATGTCAAAGGGCGGCGTCTCTCCGGCGCCCCAGGTCGTCATCAGGTTGCCGCCGTAGTAGGGTACAACGGCTTTGAAGTTGGAGTTGCTGGCGGCGGCCAACCAGGCCACGCGCCCGCCCATGCAGAAGCCGGTCACGCCAATCCGGTCGCTCTGCACCGCGTCATGATTCAGCAGCCAGTCCACCGAGGCGTTCATATCGGCCACGATGTGTGGGTCGCTGAGCAACGTTGCCGGAGCCGGGCGAGGGCCGCCTGCCGCCGACGCCTCGATTGCCTCCTCGCTGTGTCGGTGATACAGGTTGGGCGCGACGGCGGCGTAACCTTCGGACGCCAGCCGGTCGCAGATTTCCTGGATGAAGGCGTCAACGCCGGTGGCGTGCTGAGCCACCACCACCGCCGGATACGGTGCGCTGAAACCCGCGCTGCTGGACGGCACGCTGGCGTACATATCCATCTCCGCGCCGTTGACGGTAATCTTTTCCCAAAAACTAGCCATGATTTCCCTCATCCTCCGATGTCGATTTCGTTACTGGCGGCCCAAGCCTGCTTGAATATCCAGTTCAGGATTGAGCTAATGACAAGCAGTATCAATGCTGCCCCGATCACGCCGAACGCTGGGATGCCGCCGATTTCGAACACTGTCTCGGCGGCATAATCGAGACTGACCATGACCACTCCGAAGAAGAACAGCACAATCCATATAGCATACAGAGTGTTCATGTCAGCTGCCCAGCTCAGCGAATACCGCGATGACCACCAACGTAATAGCGGCGCCAAGCAAACCCATCAGGACTGCGAAGGAAACCGCCCACAGCGGTCCCTCATCCAGCACTGCAAAGAAAGCCAGGCAGAAAAACCCGACACCGGTTGCGCCGGAACAAAACCATCTGGCGAGACTACTCATTTGCGTGGTTCCATGCTGTGGTATGCAATGACCATGAGCGCGACAAGCAAAATGCCCGCCGTGCCGGCAAGTACAGCAGACAGCAGCGCCCGCAAAAATCCTAAGTCCTGCGTTGCCGAAAAAGTCATCCCGGCCGCCGCAAATCCCACGAGAACCGCCAATATCAATGCCGTGATTTTCAGTTTCATGGTCTGGCAATCCTCGTTCCAACAATGGCAGCCTGCGGCTGTTCCAATCTTACACCAACCCCTCCGCGCGCACTTCCGCCAACGTCGCCTCGAAGGCCGCCAGCGTGGCGTCGATGTCCGCCTCGTTGTGCGTTGCCGACACTAGGAAGGCGTCCCGACCCATGATGTCCACGCCGTGGTTCTGCAATGCGCGCTTGATGCCGGTGACCGCAGCGGATCCGGCCGCAACCTTGATGCGGCGGTTCACGTCCGAACCGAACTCGCGGTCAAAGTCGCCGTCGGCCAGGGTGAAATGGATCATGGACGCAACGCCGTAGGCATGGCCGCTGACCTCCATGCGCGTGAACACCTCGTTGAGGCCAGCCTTGAGCCGCGCGGCCATGGCGTCAGCCCGCTCATTGATGGGCTCGGCGGCGATCATCTCCAGGCAGGTGGCGCCGGCCACCGCGGACAGCGGGTTGCCATTGAAGGTACCGGGATGATAGACGCGCTCGGTGTTATCCCATTCGGGATCGCCGCGCTGGGCGATCATATCGACAATGTCGGCCTTGCCGCCCACCGCGCCGCCGGGCAGCGCGCCGGCCACGATCTTGGCCATGGTGGTCAGGTCGGGCGTGATGCCGTAGCGCACTTGCGCGCCGCCGGACGAAGCGCGGAACCCGGTCACTACCTCGTCAAAGATCAGCACCACGCCGTGCTGGTCGCACAACGTCCGCAGCCCTGCCAGGTAAGTCGGCACGTCGAAGGGAAGCTGGCCGTAGTGCGCGCCGGTAGGCTCCAGGATGATGGCAGCGATGTCGGAATCGCGCTCCATGGCCTGCTCCACCGCGTTCAGGTCGCCGGCCGGCACAATGACCATGCTGCCCCAGGACTCAGCGGGTATGCCGGGAGCGGGACGATCCGACCCGGCCATGGCGTAGTCGTGCCAGCCGTGGAAATGGTCCTGCAACTTGATGACCTTGTTGCGCCCAGTGTAGGCGCGGGCCAGCCGCATCGCCATCAGCGTGGCCTCGGTGCCGCTGCTGTGGAAACGGACGCGCTCGATGGCCGGCATCAGGTTCATAATCGCCCGTGCCCAGCGCACTTCCTCGTCGGTGCACGCGCCCAGGTGCGTGCCGCGCCGGATCTGCTCAGCGACCGCATCGGCGATGGCGGGGTGCGAATGCCCCAGGATCAACGCGCCGTGGCCCGAAACGTAGTCGATGTACTCGTGGCCGTCCACGTCCCACTTGCGCGATCCCTGGCCGTGGGTGATGTACAGCGGGAACGGCTCGGCGTAGCGGTTGTCGTGGGTAACGCCGCCGGGGAAGATGCCCACGGCTTCCCGGTAGCGCTCTGCGGAACCGGGGTGAGTGGCGATGTACTGCTCCAGGATGGTGGACATTTTCTTGCTCCCTTTTTCGGGTTTCGTGGAGGATTCAGGGGAACCGGGTGGCGTAAAATCATTTGTGATAAGAGGGGGCCGTTGCGCTGCGTCTTTTAGCATCGCAATGTGGCGTGCCGATTCTTCAGGACTTAACGGAGTCCATTCACCACGCGAGTAAGACTCGATGATTTCGCGTTCTTCATCGTCTATGTACTCGTACTTCAAGTGTATTTCGCACATATCTACGCCTCCCTTCTGAGGCCATATCTGCGCATCCGCTCGCCGTCAGGATAGATGGTTATCAAGCGAACCGAATCGCCGACCCTCTCATGAGGGACAGCGTAGAGGTAACCACGGATCACAATTAGCAACAGATCTTGACCAGGATGCCTTTCCGGATTGTGGTTGAACACAATGCTCAAAGCGCCGCCTCCACGAAGACCAATATAGACGTCTTCAAAAGCCACGCCCCGCTGTCGTTTTAGCAGGTGATTTTTTATCCGCGGACCATGTGATGTTCAGCGGAAGCATGAGTACCCCGAATAATTGCAGTTTACCGGGGGTTGCTCATCGCAAGAAACGGTGAACGTCATTGTAGCACGCACGCTTGGCAGCCACTCTAATCGTCGGCGCTCGCCGACGCCTCCGCCATCAGCTCCGGCGGCTTTTTGATGAACAGGAAACACGCCCCCGCCGCAAACGCGCAAATCGCGCCGGGCACGATCGCGTAGTCGTAGTTGCCAAACCGGTCGGCGACCCATCCGGCATAGACGGGCGATGCCACCAGCGCCCAGGCGTAGGCGAAGGTGATGTAACCCCGCAGCGTGGCGAATCGGTCTCGGCCGAAGTATTCGCCCAGCGCCGCCCACACGATCACACCGGCGCCGTCCATCATCCCCTCGCACACGATGAACGCCAGCACCAGCGTGATGCCGACGGCCGTTTGCCAGTCCCCCAGCCACAGGAAAAGGTATCCGATCCCCTCCACCGTGAGGCTGAAGAACATGATCCCTTTCTTTGACAAGCGGTCGCCCATGTATCCCAACGCCAGGCGCGACACAAAGTTGATGAAAGACATTACCCCGATGAGGTTGGCCGCCATCTGCGTGCTCATGCCCTTGTCGTCAACCAGGATGGGGAAAAGGCTCACCAGTATGCCCAGCGTGGCCGTCTGACGCAGGCCGGCGCCCAACATTAGCAGCCAGTAGGCCTGCGTCCGCAGCGCCTCACGCACCGTGTAGTCGCGGGTCTCCCGGCGCGCCGCGGCAGCGCCCCGGCCGGTTCGCGCCGTCGGAGGTCGTATCGCTCCATCGGGCAGCAGGCCCATGTCCTCGGGCTTGTTGCGGAACCAGATGCACAGGGGCAGCAGGATAATCGCGTAAAATCCGCCCGACGCGATCAGGCCCCACCGCAAGCTCGACTTGTCGATCAGCAGGTTCATGGTGGGGATCAGCGCCAGCCCGCCCAGGGAAGACACCGCCGCCAGGATCGAGATCGCCAGCGAACGCCGCCGCTGGAACCACTGGTTGAGTCCGGCGAAGCAGGCGTGCTGGAACGCCATGCTGTTGCCCAGCGACACTAGGCCCAGGTAGATGAGCGCGAAGCCCCAGAAGCCGGGCAGCCAGAAGGCCATGATCGCGTACCCGACTACGGCGATGAGCAACGAGGGCACCAGCACGGCGCGGTTGCCCCATTTGTCAATCAGCCAGCCGGCCACCGGCCCTTCCAGCCCACCCTCGGCGCGTGCGATGGAGAAGATCAGGTTGGTTTGGGCCTGGGTTATGCCCAACTGGTCCCGGATGGGAATGACCAGCACGCCGAACCCGCGAAAGAAAATACCGCTGGCAAAGAAGGACATCACCGAAGTGATGGCCACCATCCACCAGCCATAGTAAATCCCACCGCCCGGCGACTGCTGCCGCGGTACGGCGCCTGCGTTTTCTGATACGGCCACTGATCAGCCTGACGGTCGCGCAAAATTCAACCCGCCAGAGGCGGGCCAGCGCGCAACGATCAGCAGTGTAACCGTTCCGTTACATAGGGGCAAACGTAGGCTGCCGGTCAGGGAGGTTGGCCTCTTCGATGATTACGTTGCCGTCGTCCCAGGCATCCACCGCAACCCGGCTGCCTTCCAGAAACTCCATACCCAACAAGGGTTGATCAATGGACTCGAAAACCTCTACCCAATGCAGCTGACCGTGCCATGAAACCCACGCTCTGTAAAACTCAAACCTTTCCGCATTGCCGCTGGCCGTGATGCTATACCGATGACCCGCGTGAACCAATCCCAGCCGGCGGATGTCTGACTCCGGCAGCGTGAGCCAGCCGGTGAAACCGGTATCCACGATGACTTCAAATGGTTGCGGTTCACCGTAAGCGTCCATAACCGGCACGGTAACCCAAGCCTCCAAACCGCCGTCCGGGTTCCGTATCACCTCTCCTGCAATCATAGGCACAGCGGCTTGGTCGCAACGCTGGGGTGGACTCTGTACGTATTCGGCACGTCCACCCTTTCCTCCCAAGTGAAAGCGTCCGGGCGACGCCTCCGCAACTTGGAGTCGGCGTCTATGTGCCGGTCGGCAATCTCATAGTCGCCGCTTTTGACGTCGATGACCACGATCTTGCCCTTGTGCTCCGGCCCCAGGGTGGGGCGGATCTTTTCGTGGTAGATGGCGCGGCCGATGGCCGGCGTGTCCTCTTCATTGAACGTCATGTCTACCGCTCCTTACCGACATTCTAGCATGAGAGCGCCTTCCTGGAAGTTGTGCCATCCGTATGGCGGCTCTGATGGATGTGCTACTCCAACCGTTCAAGTTGGACATCCCGGTTGATAATCCGAGCCTTCCAACCGCTGCGGTAGTTACCCATCATCGGGCTTGTCGATTATCGGTTGACATCCGTCCCACGCGCCCGCTGCGCGTCCGGGGGTACAATTGGCGCAGCGCGGCTAACGTTTCCCCGGCGCGCCTGTGTGATCCAAATGGTTCGCCACATCATCCACGCCGACCTGGACGCTTTCTACGCCGCCGTGGAGCAGCTTGACAACCCCGAGCTGCGCGGCAAGGCGGTGCTGGTCGGCGGCCGGCCCGAGGGGCGCGGCGTTGTCGCCACCGCGTCCTACGAAGCCCGCAAGTTCGGCGTGCATAGCGCCATGCCCATGGCCACGGCGGTGCGCCAGTGTCCCGAGGGCATCATCGTGCGGCCTCGCTTCGACCGCTACCGGGAGATGTCCGCGCGAATCATGGACATCTTCCGCGACGTCACTCCCGTCATCCAGCCGGTATCGCTGGACGAAGCCTACCTGGACATCACCGAAGCGACGGCGGCGCAGCCCCCCATCGCAATCGCGATAGACATCAAGAATCGCGTCCGCAACGAAGTGGGGTTGACCGTCTCCGTAGGCTTGGGAACCGGCAAGTGCGTCGCCAAGATCGCCTCCGATTTCCAGAAGCCCGACGGATTGGTGGTGGTGCCGGAGGGATCAGAGGCGGAGTTCCTTGCCCCGCTGCCGGTGGGCGCTCTGATGGGCGTGGGGCCCAAATCGGCGGCGCGGCTGCGGGACGACGATATCCACACCATCGGGCAACTCGCGACGATGCCCGATAGCTGGTTCACCCGGCGGTTCGGCAAACGCGGTCCCAGCATCCGCGACCGCGCTCGCGGCATCGACGATGAGCCCGTGCAAACCTCCCGGGAGGCCAAGTCCATCAGCAGCGAGACCACGTTCCCACACGACCTGAGCGCGGTCGAGGACATTCGCCCGGTCGTGGAGCGTCTGTCCGGCAGCGTGGCCGCTTCGCTCAATCACAAGGGGCTGACGGGCCGCACCGTTACGGTCAAAATGCGCCTTTCCGACTTCACCACCTTCACCCGCCAGACCACCATTACGGAACCAACCAACGACGACGCTGCCATCCTCGCCACCGCCTGGACCCTGCTGGAACGGGAGATGACACCCGGCCGGGCGTTCCGGCTGCTCGGCGTCGGCGTCTCCGGCTTTGCCGAGGCCGCAGAACCCGACGGCGAGGACGCCCCGCCTGCGGCTCCGACGCCACAGCAGCAACTGCTGCGTTTGTAGGCGCGACGTGATGCACAGTACAATAAGTCCCGGCAACGCCTCCGCCGCCACGATTCGGGAGAACCGCTGATGACTACCACGAAACCCGAAACTAGCCAGGCTGCCGCCTGGGAGCCTTACCCCGACCTGCCGCCGGAGCCCAGGGATATGGAGCAAACACCACCCGCGGACGACCTGCAAGCCAAGCTCTGGTCCGTACTCGCGCCGGGGGACCACTACCCCTATCACCCTACAATCCTCATCGGCAGCCAGATTCCAATTTACTACGCTCCGGCCCGGCCGGGCGCGAGCGGCCCCCCGCCCCACGTAATCCCCGACTGCCTGGTGGCTCTCGACGTGGACACCGCCGCCATCCGGGCCCGAGTGGGCTACGATCCCGTACAGAACGGCAAGCCGCCGGATGTGGTCATAGAGGTGGCTCCGCACTCCACCTACAGGAACGACAACACGAACAAGCGAGAAACCTATCGGAGCATTGGCGTGCTCGAGTACTGGCGGTTCGACCCCACCGGAGGCGACTTCTACGGCCAACCTATTATCGGGGAACGGTTGGTCAACGGCCAGTACCAGCGATTTCCGCTGCTCCCCTACGACGACGGCAGCGAGGGGTCAACCAGCCTTGTGCTCAACTTGAACTTCCGCTGGCGCGGCCAACGGTTCCACGTTCACAACCCGGCCACCGGCCAGGAATACGAACATACCAGAGAGACCATCATTCGCCAGCGAGATGAAATCGAGCGTCTGCAAGCGGAAATACAACGTTTACGAGGCGAGGGTTAAACTACCGGAACAGGTCCTTGTCCGGGTCTCGCACGATGGTGCGGCTGTCGGCGTCCTCCATCCGCTCGTATGGGTAGCCCTTGATCAGCGCCACCGGGACGCCCAGCAGCTTGCCCGTCACCAGCTCCGCCGTCGCCGCAAGCTCGTCGGCCACCGCGATGGTCGTGGTGTGCAGCTCGTTGCCGTGGGGGTCGAACTCGCCCACGTAGCTGATCACCGGGTTGAATCCGGCCACACCGATGGACACGTTGATCGCCCCGTTGCGCCACGGCCTCCCAAAGGTATCCGATACCAGCACGGCGGCATCCACCCCCAGCCGTTCGCGGATGGTGTCGCGGATGCGTCGCGCCGAGGCGTCCGGGTCAACCGGCAGCAGGCAGATGGCGTTGTCTCCCGGGATGTTGGAGGCGTCTATGCCGGCGTTGGCGCAGATGTAGCCATGGTAGGTCTCGCTGATTATCACCCCGCGATCCATCCGCACGACGCGGCGGCTCTCGCGCAGGATCATCTCGGTGTGGCGGGGATCCCGGCGGTGTCCCTCGGTGATCGCCACCGCCAGCGGCGACGCCTCCACTTCGTCAATGGTCATCACGCGCCCCTCGGCCTTGGAAACTATCTTCTGCGTCACCACCACCACGTCGCCGTCCTCGATGGGCGTACCCTGGGCAGCCGCGGCATCAATGATCTGGGCGGCCAGATCGTCCCCGGCCTGCACCTCGGGCAGTCCCTCGATTCCAACGGCGCGAATCTCCGGCGGCATGGCGCACCTCTCCAGTACGAAAGAATGGTTGCTCTGTAGTATGACTAACCAGACGCTACCAGTGTACCACCCGCGCAACAGCGAAAGTCGGTGGCAAGATATCCCAGTTGCGCGCTCCCGCTTGACACTACGGATGCCACTGACTACGCTGGCACTCGCTCGCGACCGTCCGCATCCTTTCGCCGGCAGTCGCAATACACCGTCGGTACGGAGGGACCCCGACATGCCAGCTTACGACCTGCTCATCAAGGGTGGCGCCGTCATTGACCCTACTGAGGGTCTCCACGGCGCCTTCGACGTCGGCATCGCCGACGGAAAGATCACCGCCGTCGCCGCCGACCTGCCCGCCGAAGACGCCGCCCGTGTCGTCGAAGTAGCCGGCAGATACGTGATCCCTGGTCTCATCGACCTGCACACCCATGTGTACGAAGGCGTCAACGGCAACGGAGTCAACGCCGACCTCGGCGGCGTCCGCGCCGGCGTCACCACCATGGTCGATGCCGGCAGCAGCGGCTGCGATACCTACGGCGGCTTCCCAGCCCACATCATTCCCAACAATCACACCGAAATCCTCCCCTTCCTCCACATCTGTCGCACCGGCCTGGCCACCACTCCCGACATATTCGCCCCCAGCAGCATCGACCTGGAGCGCACCATCCAGGTGGTGGAGGAGAGCAACGGGACGATTCGCGGCATCAAGGCCCGCATGGTCTCCCCGGCCCTGGAAATCATGGGCATGGAGATGCCTCGCCAGGCCAAGCGCGCCGCCCGGGAGGCCGGAGTCCCTCTCATGGTCCACATCGGCGACACCGAAAAGCGCTACCCCGCCGAGGTCATCCGTGAACTGCTCCCCATCATGGAGCCCGGCGACATTGTCACCCACTTCTTCACCGCCAACCCTGGCGGCGTCCTGGACGGCGATGGCAAGCTGGTCCCCGAGGCCCGCGAGGCCCACGAACGCGGCGTCTGGCTCGATACCGCCCACGGCCGCGCCAACTTCAGTTTCGATATCGGCGAGCGCGTCCTGGACCAGGGTGTCGAACCCCACTGCATCAGCACCGACCTCACCGTCCCCGGACGCATCCGCACCGTCCACAGCATGACCGAGATGATGACCCGTTTCCTGGCCATGGGCTTCACTCTGGACCGGGTGGTGGAAATGTGTACCATCAACCCGGCCCGCGCCATCGGCGAAGAAGACCGCCTGGGCAGCCTGACCGTGGGCAAGCAGGCCGATATATCAGTGCTGGACATCGAGGACGGCGACTGGGTGGTGTACGATGTCCTCGGCAATGGCAGGAAATCCGAACGCGCCGTCGTGCCGGTACTGTCCGTCAAGCGCGGCGAGGTGTTCGAGGCCGGCTGGGGCCCGCGTCCGTGGGGATGGACTCCCGACAGCGCGTAAAGAGGGTATCCAAACTCCCTTTCCCCTGGTGGGAGAGGGCTGGGGTGAGGGGGCTGTTCCGACTCCAACAATCAATATCAACGGGATCGTACTGAATGAGTTTTGAAACAACCGCAGGCCGGAACGAAATAATCACAACCAAAAAGGATGCAAAGATGGTTGAAGTGATACTGAGTTCGCCGCGCGGATTTTGCGCCGGCGTCGTCCGTGCCATCGATGTGGTCGAGGAATGCCTGGAACGCTTCGGCCCTCCCGTTTACGTCAAACACCAGATCGTCCACAACCCCTACGTGGTCGCCGAACTGGAACGTAAGGGTGCCATCACCGTCGAGGAAGTTGACGAGGTGCCCGAGGGATCCCTCGTGGTCTTTTCCGCCCACGGCTCGCCGCCCGAGGATTTCGAGCGCGCCAACGAACGCAACCTCCGCGTCATCGACGCCGTTTGTCCCCTCGTCACCCGCGTCCACAACGAGGCCAAGAAATACCACCGCGAGGGCAAACGTGTCCTGCTGGTGGGGCACCAGGGCCATCAGGAAGTCCGCGGAACCATGGGGCAGGCGCCCATGACGCTGATCAACGACGCCTCGCCGCTGTCCGAACAGCCCGTCAGCGCCGACATCGAGTGGGCCGCAGACACCGAGGTCGCCGTCATAACCCAGACCACCCTGTCCGTAGGCGACACCGCCAGCGCCATCGGCGCAATCCAGGAGCGTTTCCCGGCCGCAGTCGTCCGCAACGACATCTGCTACGCCACCACCAACCGCCAGGACGCCGTAACCCAGATGGCCGGGCTGGTTGACGTCGTGCTGGTCATCGGCGCGCAGAACTCGTCAAACTGCAACCGCCTGCGCGAAGTCGCCGAAGCCAACGGCACCCCCGCCTACCTCATCAACGGCCCCGACGAAATCGATCCCGACTGGCTCGTTGGATGCCGGCGCGCCGGCATCACGTCGGGCGCATCCACTCCGGAGGTGCTGGTCGAAGCCGTGATCGAATCCCTCCGCCCCGAGCGCGTAACCTTCCTGGAGGGCGCAGAGGAGGACATCACGTTTACGCTGCCGCGCGAGTTGCGCTAACCGACTGCCCCAATTTTGCCCGCGCCTGTTTCAACGAGGCGATTACCACTCCGCCCGTGGCGGCCGCTCCATCAGAGCCGGTATGCACTCTTCCGCCGGCAGCCCCTCAAACAGCACCCGCGACATCAGCCGCGTGATCGGCATATCCACTTCCAGCTTTTCCGCCATTTCCAGCGCGGCCACCGTGGTGTTCACTCCCTCCGCCACTGCATCCATGCCGGCCAGGATTTCGGAGAGCGTCCTCCCCTTCGCCAGTTCCTCACCCACACGCCGGTTGCGACTCAACGGGCTGCTGCATGTCGCCATCACGTCGCCCAACCCCGCCAACCCCGCAAAGGTCATGAGCTGTGCGCCCGCCGCTATCCCCAACCTTCCGATCTCGCTCAGCCCTCGCGTCACCAGCGCGGCCTTGGCGTTGTCGCCAACGCCCAACCCGTCGGCCATCCCCGCTGCCAACGCGATAATGTTCTTGAAAGATCCACACAGCTCCACGCCCACCACGTCGTCGCTGGTGTACACCCGAAACGCCGGCGACATCAGAGTATCCTGCACCATCTCGCGGGACGATTCATCGGATGCTGCCACTACTGTCAAAGCCGGCTTCCCCGCAATTATTTCACCCGCCAGGTTGGGACCGGATAACACTGCAAACCGGCCCGGCGAATGATTGGGCAGCTCCTCGGCCAGCACTTCGCTCATCCGCCGCCCGGCGGGCAATTCCAGACCCTTCGTAACGCTGAGCACCACCGCGTCAGCAGGCACGCTCTCCGCAACCTGCCGAATGTTATCGCGGAACCGTTCCGACGGCACTGCGATAACTACCAGCCGGGCATCGCCGAGCGCACGTGCGGGCTCATCCTCCAGTATCAGAGAATCCGGGAATGCGACACCCGGCAACCTTCGCGAGTGTTCCCCCGCCCGCCGCAACCCATCGGCTTCGTCCTCGGTACGACACAACAAACGCACCGGGACGCCGGCACGCGCGGACAGGATGGCCAGCGTAGTGCCCCACGTGGTTGTCCCGACCACCGTGGTTGGCAACGGGTTGTGGTTGAGTGAAGAGGTCAAAACGCACATCAATAGGCCGGCGACTCACAGCCGCCGGCCCGAATTGCGCCGGAAATCGCGGTTTAGTTGTCCGCGCCCTGCTTGGTGTTGAAGTGCGGCATCACGTCCCGGGCGAACCACTCCAGCTGGTCCATGGAGGCGCTGGTCGGCATTCCCATGTTGGTCACTCCGATGTTGATCTCCTCAAGACCTGGGTACTTCTCCTGCACTTCCATCAACTGCTCGGTAATCCGGTCCGGCGGCCCTACCAGGTACTGCCCGGCGGCCACCGACTCTTCTATGGTCGGCATCTTGAGTCCCTGCGGCACCGGGCGGCCAAAGGCGTTCAGCGCATCCAGTTGCTCCTGGGTCAGGCCAGCAATGAACCCCAACGGCCCGAACATCTTGACCCGTTCTTCCATCCACAAACGGGCCTGGTCCATGGCCTCTTGTTCGGAGTTCGCGATCTGCACGGAATAGCCAACGGCTAGGCCCTCGCCCAGCTCCCATTCCTTGCCGTGTTCGGCGTGTATCGCCTGCCATCGGTGGATCACGTCGTCGCTGGCGCCGCCGGTGGCCGCGCCGCCACCGATGATCCCCTTGATGCCCCACTTGGCCATGAAGTTGATCGCCCGGTCGCTGGCCGACACCACCGGCTGCCACCACTCGACGTCATACTTGGGTCGCGGCACCAGGGTGATCTCCTCCAAGTCGTACCCGCGATAGGGCACGTTCGGCGGGATGTTGTAGTGCTTGCCGTGATGCGAGAAACTGCGCTGGTTGAATGCCTTCCAGATGACCTCAACCTGTTCCTCGAACAGTTCGCGGTTGGCGTTCTGGTCCATGATCGGCGCGCCGAACGCCTCGACCTCGCGGGTGTGGTAGCCCCGACCCACGCCGAAACGGACCCGACCGTCGGTCAGCCAGTCCGCCGTCGCGTAGTCCTCGGCCAGGCGCAGCGGATTCCACATCGGGTTGATATTGAAGCCGCAGCCGAAGCGCAGGTTCTCGGTCAGGTGCGCCAGATGCACCCACAGCATCAGCAGGTTGGGGATTACTTCGTACCCTTCCCGTTGGAAGTGGTGCTCCGCCGCCCAGAATGTATCGTAACCCAGGCGATCCATGGCGATAGCGATCTTTTCAGCCTTTTCAATCCCGCCGCCGGCCAACTCTTCGTCCGATAGCCAGCGGTCATTGGCCGGTGTGCCTTGGTACCCGGGGTTGTCCATGTCAACGTTGCCGGCCCAAAGGCTGCCAAATTTAGTAATCATCTAACGGATCCCTCCTTGTGGGGGTGAGTTGTCAGTGTAGGCATGACCGTAATGTTAGCGGGTTTCGCGGGTGATGTCAGCCTAGCCATTACCCTCTCCATTGCTCGCATTTCCTTCTGGTGGATCCAGGGAGTCCGTAAGGGGCGCCAGGGGCAGCCCGTCGTCTCCGTGTCTATGGAGAGCGAAGCGCGCCAGCATCTGCCGGATGGCAACAATCTGCTGTTGCAGGCCGGAGATCGCGGTTTCCAGCCGGGAAACATGCGCATTCATATCCGCCCGCAACTGCGCCATATCCGCCCGCAACTGCGCGTCGTTGGCGTTCATATCCCCCCGCAACTGCGCCATATCCCCCCGCAACTGCGCGTCGTTGGCGTTCATATCCACCCGCAAGCTCGAATCGTTGGTATTCATCTCAGCCCGCAGTTCCGATATTTCTGCCCGCAGCTCAGCCTTGATGAGTCGTACTACCGCCCAAGCTGCCGCAACGACCAACACCGCCAGGCCGCCGCCAACGCCGATGATTGTCCATTGTATGACCAGTGTGTCGTCCATCTGACCTCCGGCTCATCAACAGATCGGGTATAGAGTGTCTCTCTCACCGCAGCCCGCGGAAGAACTCGCGCATGTCGGACACCAACTCGGCCGGCTTCTCCAGCGCCGCAAAGTGGCCGCCGCTGTCCATCTCGGTCCAGCGTTGCACGTTATAGGTGCGCTCGGCCCAAGACCGCGGCGGCGTGGACAGTTCCTTCGGAAACACCGCAATCGCGCACGGCACGTTGATCCGATCCTCCGGCCCGAAGTACCACGGCGTCCGCCCGTTTTCGTAGTACAGCCGCGTGCTGGAGTTGATGGTCTGCGTAACCCAGTAGATCATCACCGTGGTCAGCAGGTCATCCTTGGTGTACACGCTCTCAACGTCGCCCAAGCTCCCGTCTTCCAGGGTCAAGTCGCTCCAAGTGCGGTATTTCTCCACGATCCAGGCGCACAATCCCACCGGCGAGTCGTTCAAACCATACGCCAGCGTCTGCGGCTTGGTGCCCTGGATATGCGCGTAGCCGCCCTCGGCCGCCGCCCAGGAGACCCGCTGGTCGATCATCTCCAGCTCTTCGTCCGAAAGACCGGACGCGAAATCCCTCCGGTAACCGCCCTGCGGCGTGCCAATCACCTGCTCCAGCCGCTCGCGCATACTGAGCCCTTGCAGACTCGCGCCCTGGTAAGGGATCGCCTGCGTCACCGATGTGGTGTGAATCCCCAGCACGTGGTCCGAGTGATGGAACCCCAACCGAGCGGTCACCCCGGCGCCCCAGTCGCCGCCCTGCGCTGCGTAACGCGAGTGGCCCAGCTCATCGGCCATCAGCTTGTCCCACAGCTCGGCGATCCTCCGGGTGTTCATCCCCCGCTCCCGAGTCTGCGCGCTGAACCCGTACCCCGGCATCGACGGAACGACCACGTCAAACGAGTCGGTAGGATCTCCGCCGTGGCTCGCCGGGTCCGTCAGCATCGGGATGATCTTGTGCATCTCGTAGATCGAACCCGGCCAGCCATGCGTCACGATGATCGGCATGGGATTGGGCCCTTTGCCCTTTTCGTGGATGAAATGGATGCCCTGGCCCTCAATGGTGGTGTAAAAGTTGGCGAAAGCGTTCAGCCCGGCCTCGGCGGCCCTCCAGTCAAAGCCGTCCCGCCAGTACGCCACCAGTTCCTTTATGTAGTCCAGGTTGGACCCATAATCCCATTCGGCCCCGGGAATCTCATCCGGCCACCGCACGTGCATCAGACGATGCCTCAGGTCCTCCAAAACGTCATCCGAAACCGAAATGGTGTAAGGCTGCGCCGCCATAAAATGCCTCCGCATCTAATCTGCAATCAAAGCGTCTGTCCGCCCGGGGCGGACACGCCCGGCAGTTTAGCATAGCCCGTAGCGCAGGGACGGGCGGACGGGTGTTTGTCAGCCTATTTTGCCAAGTGGTAAGATGAATTCTGAGGTAGGCAAAATGTCAACGCCCAACATGCCCGTCAATTCAATCGAGGCGAGTTCACCATCGAACGACGCCCCAGAGCCTGTGTCCGGTGGAGCGTCGCCGGCTGGCTCCGGAAGACCGAGAGAGAACTCGAATACCAGCAACTGGTTGAATTTTGTGCTGTTCTCTATCGGCGGTGTTGCCGCCATAGGGTTAGTGGTGATACTTTTTGGCGCCTATTTGATAGGCCCGGACAACGCCGGCGTGATCGTCGCTGGCACCATCATTCTGATGCTGGCAGTAATCGCATGGATATTTACGGGGCTGATCATGGTCGGGAACCTTATCTGGAAAATGATCACCTCTCTCGGTAACAAACCGCGTAAATCGCCGCCGCAATAGCAATAACCACCAAAAGCCCGACGAATACGATAAGAGCAGCATCTACGCTGGTCGACAAAGGCCGGGTCAGTATGGTCGCCGGATCGTCGCTGACTTGACTCCGAACATAGAGCAACCCTCCCATCGCTCCCAGCACAAAAATCCCCACACCGATGAGAATGAGCAATTTGCGGGGTAGCCTTCCCCACAGGTCCTTCAGGATGGGTAGAGGATTTATTGTGAAATCCATGCGGGCTATTCTACTAGAAACCGCGTAAAAACCTGGTTCGCCACCAGGTACGCCCCCTCCGCCAGCCGCAGCCGTCCGCCTTCCTCCCACACCAGTAGCCCGTCCTCGGTCAACTCCCTCAACTCTTGCGCGTACCGAGCCATCAGGTCAATCCCGACCCTGGCCGACGCTTCCCCCACGTCCATCCCATCGAGCAAGCGCAATCCCAAAAACATCGTTTCCGCCGCCGCCGTAGCCTCGTCGATAACCTCCAACCCGTCCACCGTGGGTACACCCTCGATCCCGGCCGCCGTCGCCAACTCCCACCGGCTGGCGTTCCCAACCCACTCCGCCGCTCGCCGTGCGTACTCCCTCGGCGACCGCACCGTCCAGAACCGGCAGCCGCCCACGGACCCTGCCGTGCGCAGCGAGGAATGCGCGCCCGGCCCCACGCCAAGCCACTGCAAATTGCGCCAATAGGCCAGGTTATGCTCCGATTCACGCCCCGCTCGAGACCAGTTGCTGATTTCGTAGTGCTGATAACCGGCGTCCCCCAGAACTGATCGGGCCAGGTCATACATATCGGCCGCCAGGTCGGGGTCCGGCTCCGGCAGGCGTCCTTGCTCAACCCAGCGTTTCAGCGGCGTCCCCTCCTCCAGCGTCAGCGAATACATCGAAATATGCTCCGGCAATTGCGCAAGTACCCGCTCCACCGTGTCTTGCCACTGCTCCAATGACTGGCCCGGCAGCCCGTACATCAGGTCCAGGTTCACGTTGTCAAACCCGGCTCGCCGGCAGGATTCCAGCGCCGTCACCGCCTCGGCAGCATCATGCCGTCTCCCCAGCATGGCCAGCAGCCCATTGTCCATGCTCTGCACGCCCATGCTGACCCGATTGATCCCCGCGGCTCGCAGCTCCGCGCATTTCGCCGCCGTCAGGTCATTGGGGTTGCATTCGGCAGTTATCTCCGCGTCGCCACGCACCGGATACGCATCCGCGATAGCCTCCAAAATCCGGCTCACGTCCCCGTCGGGCAGGTACGATGGCGTCCCGCCCCCCAGGAAAATGGTGTTCACTGCCGGCCGCCCCAGCGCCAGCGCCCACGCCTGGATCTCGCTCGTAACCGCCGTCAGGAAATCGCCAAACTGGGACTCGATGCCCTGGTACGTGTTGAAATCGCAGTAGGGACATTTGCTCAGGCAAAAGGGCACGTGCGCGTAAAGCGATATGCCGCCGCCCTCCACCGCCGAAGCCTGCGCTCCGTGCGCATCAACGTGTTCCAACATCACCGCACCTGTGTGTAGGGGCGGGTTTGAGACCCGCCCCTGCTCGAACGTCCCATCCGGCGTGCATTAGCCGCCTCTTTGATCTTCCCCGTCTTCCGTGGGCCGGGCTTCGCCGTCCACCACGCTGTCCGGATCCCGGTCCTCCGGTCGGGGCGGCGGCGGATCCCCCATGTGCTCCCGCACCACCGCAGGAGGGCACAGCTTCCAGAATATGAAAAGCGCCAACCCGAAAATAATAATGTCGTCGTAGCGCCCCAGCCCAAAGGGAATGTGGTCCCGAATGAAGTCCCACGGCCAAACCGCGTAAACCAGCGCCAGCGGAATCAGCAGCTTGAGCAGAATGTTCACCCGGCTGTCCTTGTGCAATAGCCAAACCGCGCGGACGAATTTGATCACGCGCGGCGCCAACTGCGGGCCGAACATGAGCAGCAGGGGCCAGAGAAATCTCAGCATCGTAATACCACCTTACCTGTTGATGTTAGCACATCAATCGACTGCTCACTCCGTCCACCGCACGGTCGGTGCAACGAATGGCAATGTCCTCGCCGCTCGCACACTGCATAAAGATAATAGGTTCTAAAATCGATTGACAGCTGAGGAACGCAGGTTCTATAATCTGACTCCATAAAGAACGCACGTTTCGGAGCGCTTATGTACGGAGTGAACGCCGTTGCCCCCGACAAACGCCGCAGCAAGGAACCCGGTATCGTCCACTACGCCGATAACGGATGCGAGGTCGCCCGCACCTGTCTGGAATGTCCCCTGTCCCGCTGCAAGTTCGACGACATGTCCTGGTTCACCACCTACCGCCGACTGGCCAGCGACTTGCGTATCGCCGCCGCAATCCATTCCGAAGGTCTGTCGATAGCAGAGGCCGCTCAGCGGTACTCGGTAACCCCCCGTACCATCTTCCGCATCCTCAACCGCTGTCGCCGCGCCATGCGGGAACTCACCCCCGAAGAGGCCGTCGCCTTCGCCTCCCTAACGGTCTAAAAGTGATGGAAAATAATAATCACTCAACTTGGCGATTCTTTGACGGTTCGGTATCAATCAGCGTCAATATGCTGCTGGCAGTCCTGGTTGACGGTTGCACTCTATGCGTCCGGCTGCCGCTGCTGAGCTTTCTGAAAAGTCTCACAGAGCGGGAAGACGGGATTATAATAATGGCAACGCTGCTGCTGTTTCCCGCCACGGCGGCGCTTTATGGAGGTTTCGCAGTGTTCTTTGCAGCAAAAGAAGCGGTCGAGAGAAGGGCCAAGGCAAAAGGCCGGCAGGAAGGCATGGAAGAGGGCGTACAGGCCGAGCGCGAGCGCATCAACAAAGTTCTGGCGGAAGCCGGCGTAACCCTCACCCCGGAACTCATCCGGAAACTGGCCGGCGAAGACGAATAGGGCCGCCCCGCGTCCGAAAACCTGATCCCTACCCCCGCGGCAAACCCAGCCCTCGCCCGGCTACAATTCCCCGCTGCACTTCCGACGTCCCCCCGGCAATCTTGTGCGAGAAACTGATCATCCAGTTCTCCGGCAGCCGACCCTTCAACGGCGCTCGCTCCTCATCCCGCGCCAATGCCCCAGGAAGCCCTGCCACCTCAAGCACGGCGTTCGCCGACCGGTGCAGCGTCTCGCTGCCAAAGGCTTTGCTCATCGACGCTTCCTTGTTCGGCACCAAACCCTCGCCCTGCATCCAGGCCACGTTGTACGCCATCAGCCGCGCCACTTCACACTCCACGTAGCGGTCCGCCAGCAAATTCCGCACCCAGGGCATCTCCGTAACCTTGGCGCCGTTCCGCGATAACTTGCCCGCGTACTCCCGAGTGTCGTCCAGCAGCCTCCGGGCAATCGCCGAATAGTCAATGCCCGAACGCTCAAAGTCCAACAGCGTCACCGCCACGTACCAGCCCCGGTTTTCCTCTCCCACCACGTTGCTGGCCGGTACCCGCACGTTGTCGAATATCACCTGGTTGAACTCGTGCCCGCCGGCCATGTTGATCACCGGCCGCACTTCCACCCCCGGCGATTTCATGTCCACCAGTATGAAGCTGATGCCACGATGCCTCGGCGCTTCCGGATCCGTCCGCGCCAGGCACATGATCCAGTCCGACCGGTGCGCCAGCGTCGTCCAGATCTTCGCCCCGTTAATCACGTACTCGTCGCCGTCCCGCACCGCCCTGGTTCTCAACGACGCCAGGTCCGAACCCGACTCCGGTTCGCTGTACCCCTGGCACCATTGAATCTCGCCCCGCGCAATGGGCGGCAGGTGAGCCTGCTTCTGCTCCTCGCTGCCGTGAATCATCAGCGTCGGCCCCAGCATCCTCACCCCGAAGATGTCCCGGCCGGGCGCCCGCAGATAGGCCAGCTCCTCGTTGTAAATCGCCGACCGCACCGGCGAGGCGTCCTGTCCGCCGTACTCTTCCGGCCAGTGCATGGTCAGCCATCCCTTCTCGGCCAACCTGCCCCGCAGGTGCATCGTGAAATCCCAGTCGTACTCCTCCGGCCAGCGCCCGCCGCCTTCCCAGTCATCGGGCAATTCCGACTCAATGAACTGGCGCAACTCGCCCCGAAAATGCTCGTCACCCGGAGTAAAGCGATACTCCACCGATGCCTCCTTGTCTCCCTGGGGAATCTCTAAAACTCCCTCTCCCCTGGTGGGAGAGGGTTGGGGTGAGGGGGCCGGGATCGCTATATCGGATCCCGTTCAAACGCCCCGCTTCCGTCAAGCATCCACCGCCACGCAGGTTACCGTGCGCACCACGCCCACCACCGTATGAATCTTTTCCGTCACCAACCCGCCAACTACCGACATATCGTCCCCGGTTATGATCGCGATGATGTCGTAGGGCCCGGTTACCACGTCCACCGACTCAATGCCGTCCAACTCCCTCAACGTGTTCGCCACGTCTCGCGTGCGACCCACGGCAGTCTCAACCAGCAAAAAGGCTTTCGTTGCCATAGCTTGCCTTCTCCTTGTATCCATCAATCAGTCGGCCTTGAAATGCAGCGCAATCAAACATGGCGCCCCATTTCAATCGCCGCACAATTCTACGGCTGCCCTTCCGACAGTGTCAATTGAAAGTGTACTTAGGCAGGGCCTTTCGATTGTCATTGCGAGGAGCGGTAGCCACGTGGCAATCCCGTGAGCTGTGAGCGGTCGGAACGAGATTGCCACGCTGCGCTCCCAATGACACACTCGACAATCGAATGGCCCTGGGTGCTTAGGGCTGTGCAAAACCTTTCGTCCTTAATCCGTCATTCCGGCGAAAGAACAGCCTGCCCCGTGCTCGACACGGGGCCACCCCGTACTTGATACGGGGCCGGAATCCGGAATGCCTGTGCATCGGAAATGTCGAGTAGGACGAAGATTGCCCAGCACAATCGGTTCAATCCGGTAAATCTGATTCAGACAATTACTCTGATACAATGCCTCAATCCTACACCGCAGGAGCGTAACAGTATGGACCTCGGCCTCTTTTATCAGATCCAGGTGCCCAAACCCTGGGACGACCGCAGTGAATCCCAAAAATTCCAGGAAATGGTGGAGCAGGTCTGTTTCGCCGAGGAAATCGGTATGACCTCAGTCTGGTTCGTGGAACACCATTTCCGGTCAGAATGGTCCCACTCCAGCGCTCCCGACATCACCTTGGCCGCCCTCAGCCAGCGAACCGCCAACATGCGCCTGGGCATCGCGGTGACTCTGGCGCCATTGCACCACCCGTTGCACGTCGCCTCCCGAATGGCCACGCTGGATATCCTTTCCGGCGGCCGGGTCAACCTGGGCATCGGACGTTCCGGCTACCCCTACCAGATGATACCCTACGGCGCCGACCTGCCCGACGTGTCGGAAATGGTCGAGGAATACCTCCAGATCATCCCGGGGGCCTGGACGGAAGAAACTTTCTCCTTTCAGGGCAAGCACTACGACATCCCGCCCCGGGAAATAATCCCCAAGCCCGTTCAGAAACCCCATCCGCCAATCTGGCAGGCCGTCAGCCAGGAATTCACCGCCGAGAAGGTGGGACGCCAGGGACTGGGCTGTCTCGCCCAGACCAGCGTCGGTCTCGACCGGGCTGAGGGCCTCATTCAAATCTACCGGGACGCTATCCAAAACCCCGAACCCGCCACTAAGCTGGTCTATCCACGCGTCGCCGGCAACACCGTCGGCCTCTGCATGGAAAACCGGCAAAAAGCCTTTGCGCGCGCCGAAACCATCATCGACTGGTACCGCGAGCAACAGCGCATCCGCGATTCCTACGTCTGGCAGGGTTACGACCCGGCTCGCGTCCCGCCCGATTACCAGTGGCACTACCAGCGCGCCGTCAACGCCGACACCGCCCGCGCCGACGAAATAACCTCCCGCTCCCTCATCGATGACGGCGGACGCTTCTGCATCGGCAACCCCGACGACTGCATCAAGTACATTGAAGACTACGAGCGCATGGGCGTTGACGAGATCATGCCCTTGTTCCAGGTCGGGCCGGTCAGCCACGAGGAGGTCATGGAGTCCTTGCGGCTCTTCGGCAAGTACATCATCCCCCATTTCCAGGAGAAGGCCCGTAAAGAGTCGCTGGCCGCCGACAACTGATTCGCGAAATCCATCGTAAAACGTATAGGGGCGACCTGTTGGCCGCCCCTGAGTCATTGGACCAAAACGCGAAGCTATGGTCGGAATCCGCCCATCCCATTCTCGTGGCCGTTGTCATACTGCCTTTCCTGGGTAATGGCCGCGGCCCGGCTCTGCCTCTCGCGTTCGTTCTTGACCTGCTGTCCCCGGGACACGTACCCGAACTGGGTTTCCATGTTGTAGCCGTTGGGCGCCATGAAGTGGCCCGTGCCGAACCCCGTTTGCTCCAGACCGTCCGCCATATGCGCCGGCGTGTAGGTGTCATGCATGATGTCCGTTATGCTGTATATATTCCCAGTCTGCAATGGGTACAGCAACGACACGTGCATGTGCCGGTCTCCAGGGCTTTCCTGGAAGTTGGCGGAGGCGAAGGACCAGGTCAGATTCGGGTACGCCAGCTCAAAGTCTTCACGGTCCAGTTGGTCCCGCACGTCAGACTCAATCTCGGCCAGACCTTCCGTTTCAACGGGAACCGTAATCACCATCCGCATCACTGCCTCCCCGTGAATGAAGTCATGGTTTGCCAGGTTCATGTCGTTGCGGTTCGGATCCAGAATATCCCACATCGCCTTCTTGGTGGCCCAGGACAGTTGCTTGGCGTCGTCGTTGACCACCACCAACTCCGAGCGGCGCAAACGGCTAGGCAGCCAGCGCGGGCTCTGCTGCGGCACGTTGTTCACGTCCAGCCGCCGGCTCATCACGCGCATTCCAAACCAGCCGTTTGAATACCCGCCGAAACTCGCCACCGTCTCAGACAATGAACCGCTGTCAACCCGGTCCCGCATCCCGGCTTCCATGGAAGCCAGCCCAATCGCCAGCCTGTTATCCAATCGCTGGTAATCGCGGGATATCCTGTTATCGGTGACCAGCGCGGGGTAACCCCGTATCTGGTGCGAATCGCCGTTGGAACTGCCGATTGTCTTGGGTCGCGCCAACCCCATGGTCTCTTCGTAGGCCCCCCACGTCTCCCGCCGCATATTCTCTTCCAGAACGTGCTCCCGCGGCATCAGCATGATTGGGAAAAACAGAGCGTCCGGGAACCTCTCCACCAGCATCTGGTGCAGCACGCCTCCCAGCTTGGCGTGGCCTCCGAAACCCAGCCATTCAAGAATTATCTGTGGCGGGGAACCCACCTCTTCCGAGCGGCGCGTTACCGTGTCAACCATCCGCTCCATGTCCCGGTGGATCAGCCCGAAGTAGTCCTTGTACGCGTTGGGGTCTCGGAGAAAACCGTCCACCTTCGGCAGATAACCGGGCACTATTACCGGTAGGCTCGGGAACCGTTCCCTCCGGCGCATCGCCTGCGTTTCGGCGTCAATCGCGTCAATGGAGCCCTGGTTGCAGTCATACATCAACAGGCTCTGCACCCGGTCCAGCACGCCTGCTTCGCCCATTCGCTGGGCCCACTTCCAACTGCGCTTATACCCGGCGGTGCCTACTGCCACCGATACGATGGGCGGCGGAACCCCGTCGCGGTCATGGTCTTGCTGCGAGCCCAAACGATGCGGGTTGTTCCGACGGATGTGAAAAGTTCGATTTTGCAATTTTGGCGGCATGGCTGTTGAACCCCCCTTGCCAGCTTGGGTAGTCCCGATTCTGCCTCAGTAGTTCGCGTTGCAAAGTTGAACTACATCCGGTCAAGTTATAAATGATGGGATTTAGTTATTGTAAATTACCCCAGCGCCAAACGCTGGGCGTGTCGTTACCTACACATATTATAGTTGATAGCGTAGGAACGCGTCAAATAACGCTTCCAAACAGTCATTTGGGGAAATTATCGTAAAATCACTAAATATAGCGTACATATTGCCTCCATTCTTCACCGGAATCGTCGCGCTCGTCGGGCGCATTCCCGCCGCCGACCGCATCCATGTGGTAATACGTCCCGAAACCGGTCTCGTGTCTGACCGGTACCGACCGCTTCTCCGGCGAGTAGCCCGGATGAAGAATGTCCATCACCGGCGCTAGCTCCCCCTGCACCGGATAAACCCGCGTTATGTGCATGTATGGATCCTCAGACAGTCCCTCCACGAATCGCGCCGTGTTGAACGCGATGTCCATGTTCGGAAACTGCCCGAACAGGTTGCTGCGATCCAACACGTCCGCCGCGTTCGCTGCCACCGGCTCCAGCGAGTCCGGATGAACCGGTAAAGACACCACCACTTCTTGTGGAACGTGGTTCAGGTCGCTGATCCCTTCCGCCATCTGCGAAGGCGGGTCCAGCGTTGACCAGATGGCGTGTCCCACCGCCATCGGCAGTTCTTCCTCCGGTCCCACCGCCGCGTATTCCCGCCACCACGGCGGCAACCTCAGCCACTCGAATTTCTTCATCACCGGCATCTTCCGCTTCACCGCCGCCATCCCCAGCCAACCGCCCGACGCCGCCGCCAGCCGTTGACACGCCGCTGCCAACGGGCTATCGGTGTTGCCTTCCTCGTCGAAATCCGCAACCTCTACCCCCGCCAGGCCCGTCGCCAGCCTCATGTCCTCCTCACCAAAGCTGCCGCCCGATTGCCCGGTCAGCAGGCAATCGGATCCTTCCAGCAGGCTTTCGTAGCGTTCCCAGATGAATCGCCGGGTCCACTCTTCGGAAACGTGGTCTTCCGGCAATTTCAGTATCGGAAGAATCACCGCGCCGGGAAATGCTCCACGCAATTTCCGGTGCAACAGACCACCCAACACGGAATGACCGGAAAAACCCATGAATTCCACTATCGCCTCGGGATTCCGGCCCGACCGCTCCGATTGCGCTATGAGCTGGCCCACGATGTTGTCCATGTCGCGCTCCAGCGGCCCTTCGTATTCCTCGAACAGTCTGGGATCCCGCATGAAACCGTTGGCCATCGGAATGTAATTCGGAAACAGTACCTGTACGCCCGTGCCATGCTTTGACCTGCCCAGGAATTTCCGCAGGAAGCCCTGGACGTAGTTCACCGTAATCTCGTTGCAATCGTAGAATACCGCGCTTTGCACCCGTCCAATCTCAGACAACTCCGACATTCGCTGTAGAAACATCAAAGATCGCCGCGCCCCTGCGGTTCCAACGCCAAGCACGACTAAAGACGGCAAATTCCTTTCCGTCTTGCGTCGAGCAGTGCGCAGTAACCGGTGGCCCCGGCCCCGGGGCTGGACAAAGATACTTGACATCGTAATTCGGTTATTATGAGCCCGGCTTCAGGAAAGACAACACCGCGTCAACAAACCCTTCCGGGTCCTCAATCTGCGGAATGTGCCCTACCCCCGGCATTATGTGCTTCCGGGCCCGCACGATGTTGTTGTGCAGCAGTTCTTCCCCGTCCCTCAGCCGGTCCACTTCACCATACAGCACCAGCGTCTCCCGCGCGTTCACTTGGGGCAGCCGCGTCATAATGTCGTACCATGCCAGCGACTCGTGCAGTTTCTTCACCCACGCCCCCGCCTGCGCTCGCGTATCATTCTGGGCATCCACCCATTCCTGTCGAGGTTCTGCAAAGGTGGTTGACTCTTTGGCCTGCTCCATAGTGCGCGGGACGGGCATACCGTCAGCGTCGTAGCCAGCCGCGGCCTCGGCGATCCGCTCCGGCGCGGACCGCGCGTCCCACACCGGCGCGCCCACCAGCACCAGCTTGTCCAGCCGGTCCGAGAAAGACGCCGCCATCTCCGTGGCCAGCACCGCGCCCACCGAGTTGCCCACGTAGTGCCCCCGGTGAATGTTCAATATCTGGCACGCGTCGTCCAGCGCCTGGGCATAGTCGGGTATGTTGAAATGCCTGGTCGGCTTGTCCGACTTCCCATGCCCCAGCATGTCGAAAGCGTAGCAGGTGTAATGCTGGCTGAATGCGTCAATCACGGTGCTCCACGCCCAGGTTGAGGTGCCCAGCGGGTGCAGCATAACCAGCGGATAGCCGGTGCCTTGCTTGACGAAGTGCATATTGCCTTCGCGGGTGGGAACGGTATCGGTCAAATCTCGCTGCACGAACATGACGGAGCCTCCTCTTGGTGGCGGAAAAGGAGCGATTACGGAACTTGATGCAATGCTAACTATGGGCGGGTACAATGTCAATTACGAGCGTTTGCTGGGTAAAGTTGCATTAGGGCGGTCTTGTCATCGTCATTCCGAGGTCGTATTGCCGTCATTCCGGCGAAAGCCGGAATCCAATAGCCTATGCCCCGATCACGTTGACCAATGCCTTGACTTTCTGGACTCCTGCGTAACTCCAATCCTGCAAATCCTAAAATCCGCTAAATCCTGATTCTGACGACGCGCCAAAAAAGGAACGAAGGCAACATGGGCATCCTGACCGAACCAATGAAAAAGGCCCTCACCGAACAGCGGTTGATCTTCGTCGCCACCGTCTGCCCCGACGGCTCTCCCAACCTCTCCCCCAAGGGCACCGTGATGGTCTGGGATGACGACCACGTGCTCTTCACCGACCTCGCCTCCCCCGGCACCATGCGCAACCTCGAACACAACCCGGCCATCGAAATCAACACCCTCGACGTGTTCGCCCGCAAGGGATACCGTTTCAAGGGCATCGCCAAAATTCACCGGGGCGATGCTGTATTCGATACCGTCGTTGACCGTATGCGTAACGGCACGACGACCTTACAGGGCCTGGCCGACAGCGTAAGGGCCGTTGCCCTGATCCGGGTCGAGCAGGCTCTGCCCCTGGTATCTCCCGGCTATTGGGGCGGCGCGACGGAGACGGATATGCGCCAGCAGTACGAAACGTACTGGAATGAAATCAACGCGCAATGGCATTCCGCCCAAAAGTCCCTCTCCCCTGGTGGGAGAGGGCTGGGGTGAGGGGGTTTCACCACAATCTCAAATGCCTACCGCAGATTCAACACCCAACATCACCGTCAAGGTCGTCGAAACCGCCGCCGAACTCGAGGGCGCCGTAACCGTCCGCATGCGCGTTTTCGTCGGCGAACAGGGCATCCCTGCCGACGTGGAGGTCGATGACGCCGACTCTGCGCCCGACACCGTTCACGCCGTCGCCCTGCATCAGGGCACGGTCATTGCCACCGGCCGCCTGCTCCCCGACGTAGATGGCAAAGGCCCTCACATCGGCCGCATGGCCGTCGAGCGCGACTGGCGACGCAACGGCGTCGGCGGCATGGTGCTGTCGTTCTTGGAACAACAGGGCCTGCTGTTAGGCTTCGGGCAAATCACCCTCCACGCCCAGGAATACGTCAAGTCCTTCTACGCCCAACACGGCTACGCAGAGGTCGGCGAAATGTTCCTCGAAGAGGGCATCCCTCACCGCGAGATGGTCAAGGTACTTTAGGCGCTTGTCGGCAGGTAGGGGCAGGTTTGAAACCTGCCCCTACACATTGCGCCAAAACTACGGTCCGGCGGACTGGTGGGCTATGCCACCCCCGCCGTCTCCGCCACGCCGTCCATTACGCGCACTTCCATCTTGGCGATGTGGCTCGTCGGCCGGTCACCCAGCGCCGACCGTTCCGGCGACGCGAAGTAGGCCGCTTCCTTCTCGGCAATCTCATCCGCGCTGTCGAATCGCCGTACCCAGATGAACTCCGTCCGGTCCGCGTTCACGTAACTGGACACCACCGGAATTCCCAGCCGGTCGTGCAGCGGCCGAATATGCTCGTTGAACACCCCCAGCCACGAGTCCATCATGCCCCGGTTGATAGTATAAATCCGCAGTTGATAAGCAGCCATTGGTCTATTCCTCCATGTGCTGATTCCGACTCTCCCTGAAGGTTTTCAACCCCCTCTCCCCTGGTGGGAGAGGGTTGGGGTGAGGGGGACCGTTAACCTCGCGCTAATCCTGATAAATCCGTGAATCCGGTAAATCCTGATTCCGACAACCTCACGCCACCTCGTACTGCGCGATGGCATCCTGGCTGAATGATAGCCCCAGCCCCGGCCGGTCCGGCACCACGATCTCCCCGTCCACAATGTCTGGCGTCTCGTCAAACAGCCGCAGCGACCACGGCATGTATTCCACCGTCAGCCCGTTGGGGATGGCGGCGATGGTATGCGTCTGCACCTCGGGAATCAGGTGCGACACCACCGGCAGGTTGAACGCCTCGGCCATACCCGCGATCTTGCGGAACGGCGTGATCCCGCCGGCCCGCAGCAAATCGACCATCACGATATCGACGCTGCGCTGCTCCACCATGTGGCGGAAGGGCCGGATGCCATAGACGTATTCGCCGGCGCAGATCGGCGTTACCAGCGCGTCGGCAACCCGCGCCAATCCCTGGTAATCGTCCCGCGCCACCACGTCCTCCAGCCAGAACAGGTTGTACTCCTCAACCATGCTGCCAATCTGGATCGCCTGGTTCACGTTCCACAGCTGGTTGATGTCGCACATCAGGTCAATGTCCGGCCCGATTCCCTCGCGCAGGGTGCGTATCCGCGCAACCTCGCGGGCCGCCGTCGGTTCCGCGCCCATCTGCGTTTTCATCTGCCGGAAGCCCTGCTCCACCAGCCGCGGCCCCGCTTCAGACAGGTATTCGAGACCCATGGGCCGCATCAACGCCCCGCTGGCGTACGTCGGTGCCCGGTCGCGGTAGCCGCCCAGCAGGCTGCACACTGTCTGGTCCAGCGCCTTGCCCTTGATGTCCCACACCGCCATGTCCACCGCCGCCAGCCCCAGCGAAAGCACGCCTTCCGGCCCCGCAGAGGCGCAGGCATCCATTAGCCTGCCCCAAACCGCCTCGGGATTCATCGGGTCTTCGCCCACCGCCAGCTCCACCAGGTCATCCACGGCCCGGCGCAGCGCGTGTACCAGCGGCCCACCGAAAAAGGTCAGGCCAACCCCGGAAATCCCCTCGTCCGTATGCAGCTCCAGCGTTACGAACTCTCGCGTGCCGGGTTGGTCAATGCCCACCACCAACGGATTGTCGGCTGGGGTCTGGAGCACTCTCGTGGTTCCGCCGGTGATTCTCATTTCACAGCCTCTCCGCCCCTGCTGCCGCAGAGACAAGCGTTTCTATTCCGCACAATGCGCCACGCAGGTTAGCACGGGCAGTCACCAACGGCAACACGCCCAACCCCCTCATGCGTGCCCGCTTTGTTCAACTTGTCATTGCGAGCCCAGCGTGTCAATCTCGTTGCCGAAGGAACCGTCATTCAGATAACGATGTCCAACAACTGAGTGAGGTCCCTTATCTCCCAGTGCGGCACGATCCCGGCCTCGTTGGCGACGCCGTCCCGGTTCAACCAAACGCTGACCATACCGTAATCGTTCGCTCCTCGAACGTCGCTTTGCAGCGAGTCCCCAACGTGCGCCACGCTCTCCGGCTTATCGCCGAACTTGGCCAGCGCAAACTCGAAGATGCGCGGATCAGGTTTGGGAAATCCGCAATCGTGCGCGAATACCGTGAAGTCGAAAACGTCATCAATCCCCACCGCCTGCGGTGTATTGTTCCCGTTTGAGATGATTCCCAGACGAAAACGACCACGCAACGCCTCAAGAACGCCGGCTACGTCGTCGAAAGGCCTTGCGCCGGCCACCCGCGCCTCCCAGTAAAGCCGGTACAACTCCTCCGCCGCTCCCCGTGCGCGAAATCCGACGTGCTCCACGGTCCTGACCATGGCTGTGTACCGGATTTCTTCCTGCGTCGTTGCTCCCTCTCCCAACTCCGACGCAACCTCATCTCGAATTTCCATCATCTGTTGGACTGTAAGTTTCCGCGCTGCATCTCCTGGCGCCATGACCCTCAGCTGTTCCAACGTCAGTTCCAAGGCCCGCTCCATGGCCCGCTGAAAATCCCACAGCGTATCGTCCATGTCGAACGTTATCGTCGTAATGTTCCGTGCGTCAGGCATCGCGTCCATCCTCAGTCGAACCCCATAAACCGGAATCCATCTTGCCTATTCTGCCACAGCGCCACCCCAGGCGGATCGAAGTAATCTGCCGTTCATGGTTCCCTCAAAACGAATCCTGTACATCCTGTGCATCCATGAAAAACAGTGACGCCACGCCGTTGCGTCTCCATTGCAAAACCCCGTATCCTTGATTCATCTAGATAAAACACGTGTTTGCAACCCAAAAATCAGAGAGGCAGGATTCCAGCATCGACGGCCAACCCCGTCAGTGTCAGTAAAAATCGCATACCCAGGGTTACAGGACTGCCGATGTCCGCCGTTGCTTCACGGATATGGCCGTTACAACCCCAGCGTCAGCCACAGCGCGCCGTGCTGCGTCATCGATCCTGATGGACCGGTGATGTGGGCCACGGGAAATACCGGGCAAACTACCATGCGTACCCAATCCGGCCGTATGCTGACAACGATGCTAGGGAATCCTGCCTCTCGCCAACCCACCGCTCATGGTGAGCCTGTCGAACCATCATCCTGAGCCCGTCGCAGGACAAAGGAGAAAGCCCACCGAAACACTACCAACGACGTACCTGAACTCCCTCTCCCCTTGTGGGAGAGGGCTGGGGTGAGGGGTATAGCCCCTATTTCCCGCAAAGGGAGAGGGTTGGAGCCTGCCCCGCACTTGATGCGGGGGTGAGGGGGTATCGTTTCCCCCGTCGTTGACACCACCCGGCCCCCTCCGTACACTGCGGCCTGCTAACCCATGGCACCCTACAGTTTGGAGGACGCCGGCCATGCCAACCCCAGACCTTGCCGATCTCTTCGCCCAGGTTGACGCCGCACAGGACGACATCATCGCCCTGGAGCAGGACCTTGTCAGGATCCCCTCCGTCAACACCGGCTTCATGCCCACCGGCAACGAGACCCCCGTCTGCGAACTCGCCCGCGATTTCCTCACTCGGGACGGCATACCGTCCGACATAATCGAGTCGTCTCCCAACCGCGGCAACCTCATCGCCCGCGTCGAGGGACGCTCCGGCAACGCCGGCCTCATGTTCATGTCCCACACCGACGTCGTGCCGGTGGAGGACCCCAACGAGTGGCAGTTCGATCCCTTCAGCGCCACCGTCGCCGATGGCCGCATCTTCGGGCGCGGCGCCTCGGATTGCAAGGGTTTGCTCACCGCCCAGCTCATGGCCATCCGAATCCTGCGCCGCAACGACATCCCCCTGCGCGACAGCCTCATCCTGGCCGCCGGCGCCGACGAGGAGCACGGCGGACGCTTCGGTTTCGGCTGGCTCGCCGACAACCATCCCGGACAGTTGGCCGCCCCCTATGCCGTCAACGAGGGCGGCGGCGTCCCCATTCCCGCCGCCGGCGCGCTCACCTACATCCTCGGCGTCGGCGAAAAGGGCCGCCTCCAGGTCGAAATCGACGTCAAGGGGACCAGCGCCCACGCCTCCTTGCCCTGGCAGGGCACCAACGCGCTGTACCGCCTGAACCGCGCCCTCTCCTCCATCGAGGAGTACGAACCCGACCGCGACACCTCCACCGGCATCTTCGATTACCTCTCCACCTTCGCCATCGAGCACAAGGCATCGCCCGAGAACGTGGACCAAATCATCGCCGAAATCCAGCCGGAGAACCCCCGCTTCGCCTCCATGCTCCGCGCCCTCTCCCGCATGACGCTGACCCCCACCATGGTGCGCGGCGGCATCAAGTCCAACAGCGTCCCCGAGTCCATCCGCCTCACCTGCGACGTGCGCACTCTGCCCCATCAGGACGAGGAGTACGTCCGCGCCCAGATTGACGCGGTGCTCGCCGACATCCCCGGCGTAACCTACGAGGTGGACTACATGGCCCGCCCCAACTCGTCGCCCTTCGACTCGCCGCTGGCCTCCAGCATCCGCGGCGTTACCTCCCAGGCCCTCCAGCGTGGCGACATCCAGTGGGTTCCCGCTATCAGCAACGGGTTCACCGACTCCCGGTTCACCCGGCCCCTGGGCACCGTAACCTACGGCTTCTCCGGCTCCCACCCCGACGACGACCCCATGCTCAACTTCGTACACGGCGCCAACGAGTCCGTCGGCATCAAGAGCCTCGTCAGCGGAACCAAAATCATGCTCGGCCTCATCGTCGATATGCTCGCCGAAAAATAACCCCCCGTGTCTGTCATCGTGAGCCCACACCCCTGTCATTGCGAGCGCAGCGTGGCAATCCCGATCCCAAACTCCGCACCCGCTCGCTCCGAACATACCTCACCCGCCTGTACTGAGCCAACTCAACCCAACCCGCTCATCCTGAGCCTGTCGAAGGATCCCACACCACCATCATTGCTACGCAAATAGCCCTCTCCCATTGTGGGAGAGGGTTGGGTGAGGGGTATCCCTCCCTCCGCGCCTTTGCGCTAAAACCCCCTCGGAACACCCCCATGCCCTACCACAACCTCACCCTCGAACGCGACGGCCAAATCGCCATCGTAACCCTCAACCGCCCCGAAAAGCTCAACGCCATCGACCGCAGCCTCCACCTGGAAATGATGGACGCCTGCTCCGAACTCCGAGATGATGATGACATCCGCGTGGTCATATTCACCGGCGCCGGCCGCGGCTTCTGCTCCGGCGCGGATCTCACCGCCGACCGCTCACGGCCCGACAACCCCAGCCGAGCCGAGCGTCTCGACGAGTACAACTGGGTCGGCAAACAAGCCCAGATGATCTACCGCGACCTGGACAAGCCCACCATCGCCGCCGTCAACGGCGTCGCCGCCGGCGCCGGCATGGGATTGGCCCTGGCCTGCGACATGCGCGTCGGCTGCGAGAACACCCGATTCAAGACCGTATTCATCGAGCGCAGCCTCAGCCCCGACTCCGGCCTCTCCTGGTTCCTGCCCCGCATCGTGGGCGTCAGCCGCGCCATGGATCTGGTGTACACCAGCCGCAACGTGGACGCTGATGAGGCATACCGTCTCGGCCTGCTCGACCGCATGAGCGCTGCCGAAAACCTGCTGGCCGACGCCAAAGAACTGGCCCGCCGGATCGCCTTCTGGCCGCCCGTAGCCATGCAGATGTCCCGCCGCGCCATGCACCGCAGCCTCGACGTTGACCTCGACGACCAACTGCGATACGAAACCCACAGCATCGTCTTCGCCCGCCGCGCCCCCCACGACGTAGCCGAGGCCGCCGCATCCTTCCGCGAACGCCGCCCACCCAACTTCACCGGCGAGTAGCGTCATTGCTATGAAAATAGCCCTCTCCCCTTGTGGGAGAGGGTTGGGTGAGGGGTATCACTCGTTGCTGAAGCGACATTGTCATCATCGTACCTGCCCTACGGCAAGCGGCGCTGGTAGAATAACCATCAGCCACCCCAAACTCCGGCAGGGACCGTAACGCGCATGACCACCCGAATCGCCGACATAGCGCAACCCGTACCCGCCCACACCGGCGCCGGCCCGGACGCCCGGGCCCTGCACATCGCCAAAGCGCTGCGCGACGCCACCGACGTCGAGTGCGTAATCCTCTTCGGCTCCCGCGCGCGGGGCGACTGGACCGATCGCTCCGACATTGACCTGATGATTATCGAGCCGGATACGTCCAATCTGATACCGCGGATGAGAGAGATTCAGCAGACCGCCACGGAACTGGCCAGCCAGGCCTACCAGGACCAGGTTGGCATTGACTTCGTTTATCTGTCCCGGGCCGAATACGAGCGCAAAAGCGTCCACACCCTGAATCACGTCGCCCGGTTCGCCCGCCGTGACGGTGCAATCATCCCCCGAGACCCGGCAGATTTCCCCTGCAACTACGTTACCGAAGACCCCAACCACAGCGATGAGCCTATGGAACGCCAACTCCGCATCGCCCACGCAAACATGTACTACGATGCCATGCACGTAATGCTGGACAGTGGTACGCGCAACAGAATTACCGTATCCAATGCGCAGCAAGCGCTGGAACATGCTATGAAAGCCCTGATTTCAGCGCAAGGGCACGAATACCTCCACGTTCATGAACTCGACCGGCTGCTGGCGCAGATACGCGCTAACGACCCCAACCTGAACTGGCGGCCCAACAGCGATCTCGAACAGCTCAACAACTTCGCCGGTGGCAACCGCTACGGCCCCCTGCTAACCCCCGTCTCCGACTACACCGATATGGCCAACCGCGTCACCGACGACCTGAATCTCATCTACGAAGAAATCACCCGTCTGACCGGCGAAAACCCCTGGGCCGTCCCGCCCGAGGGCAGCGATGACCCAATCCAACCACGCCACCGCTAGGTATCCATAAACTTCTCCCTCTCCCGCAAGGGGAGAGGGCTGGGGTGAGGGGTATCTACTCCACCTACTCATTCTGACCCTCAAACCGCCCAAAGGAGCCCAACCATGACCACCGCCGATTGGGGAGACATCTACAAGGAACTGGGCGCCAAGCCCGTCATCAACGCCACCGGCAGCGTCACCATGCTGGGCGGATCCACGCCCATCCCCGAAGTGCGCGAGGCCATGGCCCAGGCCGACGGCGCGTACATCCCTCTCATGGAGTTGCAAGAAGCCGCCGGCGCTGCCATCGCCCGCATGGTCAACGTCCCCGCTGCCTACATCACCTCAGGGGCCGGCTCCGCCCTCATGCTGGCCACCGCCGCCGCCATGGCCGGCGATGACGACGACCGTATCCAGCAACTCCCCAACACCGCCGGCATGAAAAACGAGGTCCTCATCCAGACCCGCCAGCGCTACTGGTACGACCGCTGCCTGGAACTGGCCGGCGCGAATCTCGTTATGTTCGGCTCCGAGGAGCGCACCACGCCGGAGGACCTGGAGAACGCCATCGGCCCCAACACCGCCGCCGTCCACTACTACGCCGTGGAGCAGGAACACGACCCCAACGCTCTGTCCCTGGAGGACACCATCGCCATCGCCCACGCCCGAGACGTGCTCGTCACCGTGGACGCTGCCGGCCAGATCTACCCCCTGGAGAACTTCGGCAAGTACATCCGCATGGGCGCGGATTTCCAGTGCATCGCCGCCAAGTACATGGGCTCGCCCCAGTCAACCGGCCTCGCCCTGGGCTCCGAGGAAATGATCCGCAAAATCGGCCTGCAAGCCTTCGCCAGTTATGAAGGCCGGCGGGTGCGCGGCGTGGGCCGCCCCCAGAAGGTTGACCGTCAGGAGATGATCGGCGCGGTGGCCGCCGTCCGCCACTGGATGACCATGAACCACGAGGACCGCCTCGCCGATTCCGAACGCCGCAGCCGCGCCATCCTCAGCGCCGTCGCCGGCATCCCCGGCCTCCGTGCCGAACTGATCGACAACGTCATCGGCCACCACGCCTACGGCCTCAACCTGTGGGTAGATCCCGCCGTCGCCGGCTTCGACATCTACGACCTCCGCGACCGCCTCAAGGACGGCGATCCGCCCGTCTGGACCCGCGTCCGCGACGAAGACGACTTCATCACCATCCACATGTTCGGCCTCAACCCCGGCGAGGAAATCACCGTCGGCGAGCGCATCGCCGCCCTGTTCAAATAGCCTGCTCCCTCTCCCCTGGTGGGAGAGGGTTGGGGTGAGGGGGATCCCCTCCGCTCGTCCTGAGCCTGTCGAAGGATGGACACGCCACCGTTCCGTATCCTCGTAATCTGCACCGGCAACCGGGCCCGTTCGCAGATGGCCCTCGGCTGGCTCGCCCACCTCGGCGGCCGGCGCATCCACGTGGACAGTGCCGGAACTAATCCCAAAGGCATCCACCCGCTCACCATAAAGGTCATGGCCGAGGTCGGCATCGACATCTCCGCCCACACCTCTGACCACATTGACCGCTACGCCGCCAATCACTACGATCTGGCGCTAACGGTGTGCGACGCCGCAAGTCAAGTTTGTCCCGTACTCCCCGGCGCCAAGCGTACCCTCCACCACGGCTTCACCGACCCCGACCAACCGGAGCTGAGCGATACGGAACTGGAAAACCTATTCCGCAAAGTCCGCGACGAAATCGGCGACTACTGCCGCAGCCTGCTCAAAGGAGAAGTACCATGACCATGCTGCCGCCCCCGCATCATCCTGACGAACACCTCATGCACGCCAGAACCCAGCGCAAGTTGCAGGACGCCAAGGGAAACAAGGGTAGCCGAGGGGTAACAAAAGGCGATGTTGTGCTTGTATCGGGACTGGCGTTTGCAGCGATATTGTTCCTTGCTTTCCTGGTCTTCCTGCTGTTCTGATTCCTCTCTACCGCCGCGGCGACGGCCCCAAATGCGATCCGGCATCCACCAATATCGTCTCGCCCGTCACGTGCTCCGCGCCCTCCAGCAGCCACACCACCGGGTCGGCCACCGCCTCCGTGGTGCCAGCGGTTTGCAGCGGCGCAGATGCCGCGTACCGCTCAATGAACCCCTCGTAGCCGTCGCCCAGGCCATCCCGCCACCATCGCGTCTGCATCACGCCAGGACACACCGCGTTGACCCGTATCTCCGGCGCAAGAGCGCGCGCCAATGAGAACGTCATCACGTTCAGCGCCGCCTTGGACGCCGCGTAGGCGATGGAACTACCCGACCCGCTGAACCCTGAGCCTGACGAGATGTTCACGATGGCGCCCTTGCCCTGCTCCTGCATGGCCGGCGTAACCGCCCGCGCCATCTGGAACGCTCCGATCACGTTCACATCCAGGACGCGCCGGAAGTCATCCGAAGCCAAGCCTTCCAGGTCGTAGTGCGGCACAATCACCGACGTGGCAGCGTTGTTCACCAACCCGTCGATGCGTCCCCACTGCTCCAGCGCCGCCGATGCCATCCGCCGGCAGTCCTCGTCCACCGACACGTCGGCCTGGCACAAAATGGCCTCGCCGCCGGCAGCCCGGCACGCCTCCGCGGATGCTTTGGCCTCAGCCTCGCTCCGCGTATAGTTGATTACCACGCGGCCGCCTTTCGCGGCCAGCTGCCGCGCCACCTCCGCCCCCAACCCCGTCGCCGACCCCGTGATTATGAACACGCCGCCATTAATCTCCATCGTATAACCCCAATCGTTTGCAGGTTGGCCGGATTATAGCGGATGCCGTGCCGCCCCTCATGGTGAGAACGGTCCAAAAGCCCCCTCTCCCCTTGCGGGAGAGGGCTGGGGTGAGGGGTATAACCATGACTGCCACCGCCGTCAACTCACCCATTAATCAGGTAATCAATCGCCAGCCGGTGACTTACCAGTAGGCCCGGCACCCGGTTCGGGTCCGTGCGGCCCCAACCGCACTCGGTCGCCACCCCGAACGATGGCAGAAATCGCAACGCCGTATCAATCCGGTCGCAGTCCCCCTCCTCGTCGTCATAGTGAATCAGGCCGAGCATCACCTCGGTCTCGTCCGGGAGTTCCAGCCCCCGCAGCGGGCGAAAGTACGCTGCATCCGACCTGTCCTGCGGCACGGGCATATGGATGAAGTCCAGCCGCCGGTTCAATCCCGCCAAAACCCCGTTGGCAATCTCTACCAGAACCCCCATGTCCTGCGGCATCACCAGGTGTTCGTCCCGGGGCGACCCGTAGCACAGGTGATAACCCAGGTCCACGGCATCCGGCGCCGCGTTGCCCAGCCGGCCCAACTCGGCGAATATCTGCGCCTTGTAGTCTTCGGGCCGGTTCGGGAAGTAGTCCTCGAAGATCAGCACCTCCTGGCACACGTCCCACTGGATGGATAACTTGTCGTGGGGAACCGACGCCACAATCTCGCCCAACGCGCACAGCAACGAACGCTCGTAAGCGGGAATGTAATCGTCCCGCGCATCGGGGCTGACGTACATGTACGCGGTAGCCATCGGCGTGGGCAGCGATACCTGGAACCGCGTGTCGCGCCCGATTACCCCGTCGTCCTGCAAGCGCGCGTACAGGTCGAACGATTCCAACGCCGCCTCCGCGTATCCGGTGGGAAACTGCACGGTCGCATGGTCAACGCCGGGCTTGAACCGGATGTAGGGCGATTCCCGCAGCAACTGCCCATCCCACTGGTACAGCGCATAAGGCGGTTCGTCCGTGTCCACCTCCATGCCGGGATGCTCCAGCAACATCTCCCGCTGGAACCAGATCCACCGGCCGCGCCGCCCGGTCTCGCCGTCGGTGATACGGCGCAAGAACGGGGTCA
Organism: Dehalococcoidia bacterium; assembly: GCA_965207025.1. Classification (GTDB taxonomy): domain Bacteria; phylum Chloroflexota; class Dehalococcoidia; order Lucifugimonadales; family UBA3495; genus Bin87. The sequence continues at coordinate 2,938,830 of OZ242258.1, forward strand.
GCGCCCCGCTCACGGTGCGAAAAACCGACTCGGCGTCAGGCAGCGGGACGCTCCCCACCAGGTGGATTCCGCTATCATTCCTTACCATAGTCCCTCCGATGGCCGATGAGCGGTGTCGGCCCGACGTATCAAGTTGCTGCCATCGCCGGCGTGCGCCGCGCCATCGTCGAGACTGTAGCATAATAGGGCGTGTCCTGAGCTGGTGGCAGCCCTGAGCTGGTCGCTTGACCCCTCGGCGGGCCGCTGCTAACGTCCAACGCGCCGGGCATCCGGCATAGCCCAGCAGTGACGAACGACCCGGAGGGTGTCAACATGACCATTTCCACCAAGGCGCCGGCGCAAGCCTCGTCCGTGCCTGCGTCCGCCCATCCGCTCGACCCGCTGACCGCCGAGGAGATCGCCGGGGCGTCGGCCATCCTGAAGGAACAGCGTCAGTTGGGCCCCCGTGTGCGTTTCGAGACCGTGGTACTGCGAGAGCCCGACAAAGACGCGGTGCTTCGCTTTCAGCCCGGCGATTCCATCCGCCGGGAGGCGTTCATAGTGGTGCTGGACAACGACGGCCCCGCCACCTACGAGGCAGTGGTGTCTCTGGACGAACGGCGCGTCGTCTCATGGCAGCACATCCCCGGCGTGCAACCCCGCGTCATGTTCGACGAGTTCATAGAGTGCGAGGCTGCCGTGCAGGCCGATCCCCGGTTCCAGGCCGCCATCAAGAAGCGCGGCATCACCGACCCCAGCCTCGTTATGGTCGATCCCTGGTCGGCTGGCAACTACGGCTACGAGGACGAGGAAGGCCGCCGGTTGGTCCTTTGCCGCAACTTCGCCCGCTCCACCCCCACCGACAACGGCTATGCCCGCCCCATCGAGGGCGTCACCGCCGTGGTGGACCTCAACAGCATGGAGGTCGTGAGGGTGGATGATTACGGCATGATGCCCTTGCCTCCGGAGGCCGGCAACTACTCCGCCGAGTTCGTGGACCGGTTCCGCGACGATCTGAAGCCGCTGGAAATCACCCAGCCCGACGGCCCCAGTTTCCAGGTGGACGGCTGGAAAGTCGTCTGGCAGAAGTGGCATCTGCGCGTAGGGTTCACGCCCCGCGAGGGCTTGGTAATACACACCGTCGGCTACGAGGACCAGGGCCGCGTCCGCCCCATCCTGTACCGCGCCGCTCTGTCCGACATGGTGGTTCCCTACGGCGAACCCGGCACGGACCACTATCGCAAAAACGCCTTCGACGCCGGCGAATACGGCATCGGCTCCCTGACCAACTCGCTGACCCTCGGTTGCGACTGCCTGGGCGAAATCTACTACTTCGACGCGGTGATGAACACCGGCAAAGGCGAGCCCTTCACCATCCCCAATGCAGTGTGCATGCACGAGGAGGACTACGGGATCCTGTGGAAGCACACCGACTGGCGCATCGGGCAACCCGAGGTTCGCCGTTCGCGCCGGCTGGTGGTGTCCAGCGTCGCCACCGTGGGCAACTACGAGTATGGGTTCTTCTGGTATTTCTACCAGGACGGAACCGTCCAGATGGAAATCAAGCTCACCGGCATCATCAACACCTCCGGCATCCCGGAGGGCGAGGTTCCCAAGTACGGCACTATCGTCGCGCCCCAACTCAACGCCCACATCCACCAGCACTTCTTTAACTTCAGAATGGATATGAGCGTGGACGGCGAGGACAACACGGTTTACGAGGTCAACACGGTGGCCGAGCCGCCGGGTCCTGACAATCCCCACGGCAACGCATTCTACGCTGAGCAGACCGCCCTACGGACGGAGTTAGAAGCCCAGCGGGTGATTGACCCGATGCGGGGCCGTTATTGGCTGGTTTCCAACGCCGCAGTTGCCAATCGCCTGGGCCAGCCCGTCAGCTACAAGCTCATGCCGGGAGAGAACATCCTGCCCTTCGCGCATCCCGACGCCAGCATCATCAAGCGCGCCGGCTTCATGACCAAACACCTATGGGTTACGCCCTACCATCGAGACGAAATATCGGCTACGGGCCCGTACCCCAACCAGCACCCGGGCGGCGCCGGCCTGCCCAACTACACCAAAAACGACCGGAACGTAGAAAACACCGACGTGGTAGTCTGGTACACCCTGGGCTACCACCATGTGCCCAGACCCGAGGACTGGCCCATCTCGCCGGTGGCCTGCTGCGGATTCAGCCTGAAACCCGTGGGGTTCTTCGACACCAACCCGGTGCTGGACGTGCCGCCCGGCACGCACCACGACGCGGCGTGTTACCACTGACGACGGCATTGCCGCGGATTGTTACGCCAAAGCCTGCTCGTTGTGAGCAGGCTTTTTTTAGAAGACAGAAAAAGTACCCCTAAGAGTACCGTGATGCGAACTTTCCGGTGGGAGGTCTCCCTCTAAACTAACGAGGGACGCTGAGCCGACTGCGCCGTGAAGCCAACCTGAGATTCTCGGTGTGTCCGGGGGCAAGCAACCGACCTTTGGCACACCGCTGACACCGCTAGTTCGCACTCACATTATCCACCCACACTGCACCGAAGGCAAGCCCGGAGCCGGGCCTCCAAGCCGTCACGTCTGGTACTGTACCCGGTATCAGGATTCGCAGTTCGGTCCGCGAAGGTGACACATCAAGAATCGAGGCCATTGGTGAAAATCTTCTGGTGGCCATTACTAGCCCATCCGATTGCAGGTCTAAAGTCGAAGAAGTCGAAGCCACCTCCTCCTTTCCAGGCGAATTCAGGTGAAATCCCTCCCTGCTCACCGTCTACAACGCGCCTCAGCCTCGGAACACAGTGGGTGACTGTGTGCTCACCACTTTCTACGCCGAAATAACGCCGCCCCATCTTATGTGCGGTTGCAGCAGTGGTCCCGGAGCCCAAGAATGTGTCAAGCACGAGATCTCCGGGGTTCGTTGCGATGCCCAGTATTCTGCTTAACAGCGATTCGGGTTTAGGCGTATCAAAGACCTGCTCATCCGGCAAAAGCCGAAGTAGGTGCTTCTTAGCAAGGTCAGTGGTTCCGACTTCTTCTGCTGTCCACAGGGTATGAGGCGTCAGCCCGAGGTTCGCTTGGGCAAGAAAATGTTTGATTCTAGGAACCCCGGTGCCATCACGGCCAAACCAGATGTTGTTCTTGGCGATTTCTTGCTCCATCTTGGATTTGGTATAGACCCAGCACCTACCGCTGGGAGGGACGTGTCTTTTACCATTGGGTGCGACCAGTTCATAGAACTGACTTGGTGTACCGTGCCCCGCCTGTACGTTGGCCGATACCGACTGCCAAGGCCCTCTGGGGTCATTGTCAGGATTCCTAAACCTGTCTAGGTACTCTTGATTCGTCGGCAGCAGGTTCCTGTGCTCCCGGAAGACTCGGGAGTTCTTTGCATAGGCGAGGATGAACTCGTTATTGTTGGAAAACACTTTCCTGTTTTCCCGTGTGGTTCTATGCTGCCATACGATGGTTGACAGAAAGTTATCCCTACCGAAGATTTTGTCCGCTGCAACCTTCAGGTAGTGAACTTCATTATCATCTATCGAAATCCAGATGCTCCCCTCTTCAGATAGAAATGGCGCTAAAGTCCCGAGATGGACTTCCATCTGGCTTAGCCAAGTCTCATGACTGGACCGGTCCAGATAGTGCCAGTAATCCTCTTGGTTGTTGTAAGGTGGGTCGATGTAAATCAAACGTACCTGACGCTCGTAGGCAGTCCCCAGGGCGTCCAGCACCGAGAGGCTGTCGCCGTGTATAATTGCGTTGCCAGCGCTGCTGTCGCCATAGGACAGTTCAGCCTGCCATTCGAATCCGAGTTCAGTTAGGTGAATTCTGTTTTTGAGAGTGGTCGGTATCCCGGCCTCATCGGTTTGGTTGAGCATTTGAGAACCTCGTTTACTATGTCTTTGAAAGCTCAGAATGGGGGCGAAGGGGTACCCGAGACGTTGCCGACCCCTGGTGGCGTCGACGCTATCCCACAGACGCCTGAGTCGGCGACACAACGGCGACTGTTTCCACCGGAGGGTTCTCCGGGTGGCTTAGGGCATGACACTCGGACTTTTCGGCCAATTCACTACCTTGGAAGTAAGCTACGCATGGTCGACGCAATTGTGGATGCGGTCGACAAGGTTGAACCCAGTAAAGGGCGGGTATATGACCTGTTTGCTGGATCTGGGACGGTCTCCGGCGTCCTCGCGCGGACCCGAAGTGTAACCGCGGTGGATATCCAAGAGTATTCGCGTGTGTTGTGCTCGGCGGTTGTCCATCCAATCGCTGTAAACGGGAGCCAGCACTTAAGGCTGGAACCCGGAGACACGTCAAGTTTAGCGTATGCGACTGCGGCAATTGTTCATCACGAACAGGAGAGCATCAACTGTGCCCTCTCAGGGTACCCTGAAAAGCTCAACGATTTCCTTGAGCACTGCTCTCTCATACGGTTCTTGTCTGGTGAATTCCACGGGAGCCAAGCTCTGCGAGAGGCTCTCACCGAGACCGCACTGCGATTGAAGGAGGCTGGGCTGGGCGACTCCAGCAGTTCGCTTACGACTCGCATGTTCGGAGGCGTCTACTTCTCATACTCTCAAGCGGTCCAACTTGATGGATTGCTTGATGCTGCATTTTCCGCCCCCTTACATTGCCGTGACCTGATGCTAGCCGCAATATTGAGCACAGCCAGCGAGATCGTCAACACCATCGGCAAGCAGTTCGCTCAGCCGATCCGTCCGAAGGACAAGCACGGCGCCACGAAGCGAAACTTGCTGGACAAAATCCAAAAAGACCGTTCAGCCAACGTGCAGGCGACTTTCCACAAATGGCTACAACGTTACCTGGCCGTCTCCAGGTCCCAAAGACCTCACAGAGTGATCAGGTCAGATTACGCTGAAGCCCTCGCATCAATGGAAAACGATACGACGGTCGTGTATGCGGACCCGCCGTACACTAGGGACCACTACAGTCGTTACTACCACGTTTTGGAGACCATGTCACTACGGGATAATCCGTCCGTTTCCAGGGTTCGCATAGGCGGAGTTGAGCGTGTCAGTCGAGGAGTTTACCGGGTCCGTCGGCATCAGTCGCCATTCTGCATACCTTCTAAGGCCGCCGGAGCATTTACAACTTTGTTCGCAGGGGTGGCCCGCAAAGGATTACCTCTGGTTCTTTCCTACTCGCCCTATCGCCAGGGAAGTGACGCCAGACCCCGCCTGTTAACGGTCGAAGAAATCACCTCTTTAGCCGAAATCGAATTCAGCAGCGTGAAGGTTGAGAGAGTGGGACCGTTTTCGCACAACAAACTGAACAATGCTCGATTGAATAAAGCCCGAACCCAATTCGCCGAGTCTCTCGTTATCTGCCTCCCTTAGCACGCGGTGCTGGGTTCTGCTAACCGGCAGCCACGTCGGGAACTACCAGTGGTAGTGGAGCCGAAGGCCATGTTTGATGAAGCGTGTCTAGATCAGTTCTAACTCTGCGCATCCGGCCAGCCGGTCCCTCCCAATGATTCGTAAGAAACGTGGCCAACGTTGTATGGTCCGCATCATGAGGCATCACAATCGTGTACTGGAACTGTTGAGGTTCCAACCGCAAAAACACGCCTATGGGTCGCCCATCGTCTTTATTCGGGTAATCTAACCCCATTGCCGCCCCCAATTCGTAACAGTAATTGCTGCTCTTTTTCACTATAGGATTCGCAGTTTCGTGTTTAGCCTCTCCTTGAGCATCGAGATAAGTGAGGGCAATAACTGCACCTCCGAAGAAGTTAAGGAATACGTCCCTGCTAAAACTCGCTTGTGTCCATCTGCCTGGCCCGGGAATCTCTGCGACTAGAATGGGATAGTTAACGAGGGAAGCCTCACCTTCCTCGTCTTCAGTCGAGCCAGTCTCGCCCGAGGAGGTTCTTCTTGGTGTGGTTGGCCTCGACGGGCCTCGTGGGAACGTGAACGGGAGCGCGACACGTACTTTCAATCCTCCGAAAAGGGACTGCGCGTCTGCCAACTCGTCAGTCCTGTGGTCAGGCGGTGCCTCCGATTGGTCGTTCTCATCTGAAGCGGACGGCGTCGCTTCCTTGGTTAGGTCACGAAGGAGCGGAGCAAATCTCGCAAGATTTGACTCTGTGACCCGCCGAGCAAAACCCTTTCCAACCTCTTCGCTCATGACTCAGTCCAATAGTTTGTAAAGCAGTACTCTAAACGACCGTATAATTCCCTTTCGTCCTCGACGTTAAGACTAAGGGAAATCAGTATATTCGCTTCGATGTTGTCTGCAAGACCCCCATAACTCCAATTAGAGGAGCCGACTATTATGAGTGCCTCCTCATTGACCTCGTGGTCGAGGAGATAGATCTTCGGATGGAACGTGCGTCCGCTCTCGTGGTATAGGTAAACAGTTGCATTCGGATATGGTTCCAATCGGCCGACCAATTGTTCGATTGCCTGCAAGTCGCTGCCAGAATCTCTTCCGAACGTATCCGCGCCGAAGGTCAAGCTCACGGTTCCTCCTGAGGACGCGAAGTTGACCAATGCATCCAATAGTTCCCCGGAATTGCCGGAGACTCTGGCAAAGGCTACAGCGGCCCGCAACCTTGTCCAACCTCCCGAACTAAGCTCATCGATCAGGCGATGGAATAGGCTCCCATCTTCTGCCGCGTCATACGGAAAAAGTAGAATTTCGGCCTTCATTGGCGTTCACATCTTCCCGGGCCCTCGGTCCGCAAATGGCACGATGCTATCATGAGCTAACAAGTTACAATGAAGTCAGCTGCTTATATGCCCACCGGAAGTCCCCGGAGGTAGGTGAAGTTATTTGTTGCCCGTGCCAGTTTCCGAGTAACAGCTTACTGGCACTCAGGACAAATGCAACTGTCGAATGCCTCACCAAATGGGCCACGATCAAGAACCTCTATTCGCCGGGCACGATATCGACGGAAAACTGCGCCGCCCATGCGCGGTCACTTTGGGTTCATTCAATTCATGCCGAAATGCTAGACGCTAGCTCGCCTCACTACAACTCGTCGGAGAAAACGTTGGACCTCTGGGAACGGGATGCCGGGAACCGGGAATGCGGAACCCGGCTTCGCCGTCCGACTCTCAGATGGCCTAGCTTGGGCTTACATTTGGGCCTCAGTGGATAGCATCGACTTCGGGATGTGTCTAGGGCAACCCGTGAATTGAAGCCCTATGCGCCACTATTTTGGCCCTCGGAAGCAGAAGAACGCAAGCCTTCGAGGATCACCTTGGACTACTTTTTCTCCAGTTCTCCCTCTACTTTACCGCCATCCGGTACCCCATCCTCGGCTTGGTGCGGATGGTCCTGGTGTTGGCGGCGGCGTCCCCCGGCTCATGCCGTAGCCTGTCCACCACGTCCCGCAACAGCCAGTCCTCACCGACCCTTTCTGGGCTCCACGCCTCGCCGGTGCAGTTCGTCGCAGGCCATCACCTGCCTGTCCTGCACCGCCACCTGGCATAGCACCGCTTACTCCGTGGTCGCCAGCCCCACCGACCCGCCCCGGGACGGTTCATCTCTCAAACACCAGAGCAAGCCCTTCAGCACTCTCAATCCTCAACCGTAACTCGTCTACGGAGAATCGCTCCGCGCCAATCGGGATGTCTTTCATAACGCGTTCCTGCTCGAAAAGACCGGGACCCGGGCAGCCGGCCTCGGTACATGACAACTCTGAAATGGTAAACGATCCCTCGCCCGCCTCGTAGCTGCCCGAGTAGGCGTTGCATCCGGTGTAACCGGCGATCTCCTTCCCGTCCGCGAGTAATGTAGTTTGCCGTTGCAATTGTGTTTTTTGTATGAGAGGTTCTTGATTTCGTCCAGTCTGGTGGGCCTGCCAAGAGGTTGCGCTCATCGTACAGCGCCGGACCGAAGCGGGTGTTGATCCCCGTGCTGGTGGACTGGTCGTACTGGCTCACCAGAACCCCGTCATACCAGTAGGGACGGTCGCCAGATGGCGTGTACACCTCAGGCCTAGCCTCCCGCCCCCACCCTGCCTTCCAGCAGGCAGCCGGTATCGTACTCGCCGTGCCCGCCAAACCATATGGGGGTGCACCACGGCTCGAACTCCGCCACCCTGCCGCCCGTAACGGCAACCTCGTAGCTCCCGTCGTCGCGCCTGGACACCTCCACGCTAACGCCGCCGCCTATGTCGCGCCGGTCGCCGTGTTGCATGATGGAATAGTCGTCCAAGCCCCACCCCACGTCCGTCGCAGCGTTGGGGTTGCGGGTGTCGTACAGGGCGGGACCGAAGCGGGCATTGACCCCGGCGCCGGTGGTCTGGTCGTAGCGGCTTACCAGCACCCCCGCATAGCGGAAGGGCCGCTTGCTATCTCGCGCCGGGTCGTAAACCAGGTGGGTTTCGTCGAAATACGCAGGGTTGCGCTCATCCAGCATCTCAACCGTCGTGAAGGCATAGGGCCGCCCGGATGAGATTACGAGGAACTGGTTGCCCCTCTTGCGGGGCGGTTGCAGCGTGTAGGTCCCCGATTCCTTGAGGTGCAGCGCAACCTCAGCCGGGTCAATCCACCCGGCGGCGTAGCGATTGATTGCAAGGGTAGAGGGCATGTCCTGATGCCACCCCAGGGCCGGGGTATGCGATATTACCAGCGCGGACATGAAATCGACCACGTTGCTGTAAGGGTCGGGCTCCTCGACCTCGCCGTCCGGGTCGTAGGGTCGCCACACGATCTCGGTGTAGGAGTGTGGCCACATCATCCAGCCGTGCCCTATCTCGTGCGCCAGCGTTTCCATGTCGGCCTTGCGCAGGCTCACCAGGCCAAACCGTGCGTGGCCGTTGTACGCGTCGCCAGCGGCATCCCGGGTCACATCGGTCAGCATGATGCGGTTGAGGCCGCCAGGCGCGCCCTCGTCGCACGGGGGGTATTCCGCCAACTTGCCCCGGCAATCCATCACGCCGGCCAGCCGCATCTGCTGATTGTGCAGGTCCTTGGGGGAGCCCTCGCCCTCCAGTGGGAAGTCGTTCCCCGGCACGAATTGCATCCTTAGCTTGCCCTCGGAGATCTTCTCGAAGTAAGGGGTGACGTGGGTGTTCAGGATGTTCACCGCCTCGTCCATGCTCATCGTCTCCCGCCGCCCGTCGTCCTCGAACCAACCCGGGGCGTCGGGCGGCACCCTGGCAATGTCTACGGTGATCGTCAGGTCGCCAAGGGAGAAGTAGGTAGGGTCAACGGGCGGGTCCAGATGGGTGCGGTCGGGATACTTGGCCATGGGCGCGCAGCCCTCGAAGCCCATGAATCCGTAGCGGATATAGCTGCCGTTGCCGAAGTATTTGATAAGTGATAGCGGGTCGGCCCCGCCCAGATCGGTCATGCCCGCCTGTATCCACGGGGACGATTCCTTGGCGGGCTGCACGCACGTGTATGGCTTGGATTCGCGCCACCAGGGTTGGGGCTCCAGTGCGTCGTTCCAATAGGAGAACGGATCGTCCGCCGGCCTCTCCTTGGTGTCGATCGTGGGCGTGGCGTCGGGCAATGGCGCCGGGGCCGCCGTGGGCACCGGCGTGTTCGTAGGCGTTGCCGTAGGCGCCGGTGTGGCCGTAGGCGTCGCCGTAGGAACCGGCGTGATGGTAGGGGTTGCCGTGGGCTCCCGGGTGGGCGTCGGCGTTTCGTCGGTGCAGGCAACCACCACGACGACCGACATGGCCAACAGGACCAGGAGGGGCGGGAGGAGGCGCAGCGGCAGGGCACGCATCAGGGCGCCCCAGACCCCTGAAGGGTGTGCCACCCGAACGGTCAGCTCCGTGGAGCGTTTGAATCCCTTGATTCTGGCACCCTTAGAGCTCATACAGTTTCCTCTTTTCTACAAGTAGTCATGCCCCGAAGCCCGTGGCATCCCGGTCTGCCTCATCGTCTTCGATTCTCGCTGAGCTTCCAGCGCAGCAACCCGAGGGACGCGCTCTATCCCCCTTCATGCAGGGCGCAGCCCTCGTCGAATGTGCCGAACTCGAACCAGATCAGGTTGCACCACGGCGTGAACTCGGCAACCCGGCCCCCGCTCACCTTCACGTCGTAGCTGCCGTCGTCGTTGCGTTTCACTTCAAGCCGGATCCCACTGCCTATGTCGCGGGACTCGCCGTCCTGAATGACCGAGAAGTCGTCGTAGCCCCGGTTTACGTCCGAGGAGAAGTCGGGGTTGCGCTCGTCGTACAGCGCGGGACCGAAGCGGGCGTTTATCCCCGCGCCGGTGGACTGGTCGTACCGGCTCACCAACACCCCGTCATAGCGGAGGGGACGACGGTCGCCGGAAGGCGTATACACCACGTCATACCCGTCCACGTAGGCGGGATTTCGCTCATCCAGCACTTCGACCGTGGTGAAGGCGTGCTTGCGCCCCGACGATATCACCAGGAACTGATTGCCCCTCTCCCGGGGCGGTCGCAGCGTGTACGTTCCGTCGTCGCCCAGGTGCAGCGCGACCTCCTCGGGGTCGATCCACCCGGCGGCGTAGCGGTTCACCGCAAGGGTCGAGGGCATGTCCTGGTGCCAGCCGGATGTCCCCAGAGGCACAAGGGTGGACATGAAGTCGATAGTGTTGCTGTATGGGTTGGGGAGATTGTCCTCATCCTCGTCCCACCGCACCTCGGCGTAGGAGTGGGGCCACATCATCCAGCCGTGCCCGATCTCGTGCACCAGGTTCTCCATGTTCGCCTCGCGCAGGCTCACCAGGCCCATCCGGGCGGCGCCGTTGAAGGCGTCGCCGCCGGTGTCGGCCGTCACGTCGGTCAGCAGGATGCGGTTCAGACCGCCGGGTGCGCCCAAATCGCACGGGTAGCTTTCCGCCGCCTGGCCCCGGCAGTCCATCACGCCCGCCAGCCGCATCTGCTGACCGTGCACGTCATTGGGAGAACCCTCTCCCTCCAACGCAAAGTCGTTCCCCGCGTGGAAGCGCATCCTGAGCCTGCCCTCCGAGATCTTCCCGAAGTAGGCGGCGACGTGGGTGTTCAGGATGTTCACCGCCTCGGCCATGGTCATGGTCTCCCGCTTCCCGTCGTCCTCGAACCAGCCGGGGGCGTCCGGCGGCACCCGGGCGATGTCCACCGCGATGTCCAGGTCACCCAAGGTGTAGTAGGTGGGGTCAACCGGCGGGTCCAGATACGTCCGGTCCGGGTACTTCTTCATAGGGGTGCAACCCCCGAAGCCCATGAAGCCGTAGCGGAGGTAGCTGCCGTTGCCGTAGTACCGGATGAGCGACAGGGGGTCGGAGCCGCCCAGGTCGGTCATACCGGCCTCTATCCAGGGGGACGTGTCCTTCTCGGGAGAGAGGCAGGTGTACGGGTTCGACTCCATCCACCAGTCCTGCGGCTCCAGTCCGTTCCACCTGACGAAGGGGTCGGCATCCAAGGGCCTCCGCACACCGGGAGGCACGACCGTCGGCAACGGCGTGGGACTCTCGCCAACCGTAGGCGAGGGTGTGGGGCCGGCCGTGGCTGTCGTCGTTGGCGTGGGATTCTTGGTAACCGTGGGTGATGCTGTAGTGGTCTCGACGACCGTAGGCGAGGGCGTGGGGCTTTCCTGGGCCGTGGGCGCAGGGGCGGGGTCCGAGGCTGTCCCCTGGCCCGTTGGAGTCCCATCCGGCTGCCCGTTGCAGGCCGCCAATCCGATCAGAATCAGAGCGGCTCCGACCGCTGCCAGCAGCCACCGGATGGAAGGTTGCCGCCCCAGATCGTGGACACCTGACTGCAAAGTGGCATTCCCCGTCGTCAAGGCGTGGCCTCCTCCGGCTCTTCGGCCTCTCCCAGCCGGTAGCCGGCGCGGGGCTCGTTGAAGATGTACCTGGGGTTGTCGGCGCTCTCCCCCAGCTTCTCGCGCAGCCGCCTCACGTAGCCCCGCAGCATGCTGGAGTCGCCGGGCTCCCGCGTTGACCAGACCCGGTTCATCAGGTGCTCCCGGGTCAGGGTCCTCCCCGCGTTCACCGCCAGCTCGCAGAGCAGCCGGTACTCCGTTTCGGTCAGTCCCGCCGCCCGGCCGCCCACCGTGACCCGGCGCCGGGCGTAGTCGATGGCCAGCTCCCCCAGGTGGAAGGAACCCTGGTCCGGCTCCCTTGCCGGCGGGTCCCTCCGCCGCAGCGCCGCGCCCACCCGGGCCACCAGCTCGGTGGTGGAGAAGGGCCTGGCGATGTAGTCCTCCGCGCCGCTCTCGAAGGCCAAGGCCAGCTCCCGCTCCGGGGCCGGGCCGCGTCCCGACAGCAGCACCACCGGCGCGCCGGTGGCCTCCGATATGCGCTGCACCAGCCCCGGCCCGCCGGCCCCGGCCAGCGCCGCGTCCAGCAGCACCAGGTGGGGCCGCTCCGCGGCGATGAGCCGCTCCACCTCCTCCGGGTCCCAGGTGGCTATGGCAGTGTAGCCCGCCTCGGTCAGGGTGTGGCGTATATGCCACAACGCCTGGGGGTCGTCCTCCACCACCAGCACCCGCCCCAGGCCCCGGGCGGCCCGACCGGCGTAGGCGGAAGCCCGGCCGTAGGCGGAAGCCCGGCCCGCCGCTGCCCCACGGCCCGTCGCGGCCTCCCCGGCCACCGGCAGGGTGAAGATGTAGCGGGACCCCAGGCCCGGGCCGTCGTTCTCGACCCAGATGCGGCCCCCGTGGGCCTCCACGATGCCCCGGCACACCGCCAGGCCCAGGTCTCCTCCCCCGCTCACGCTCTCGCCCCCGCCTCCCGCGAGGGAGCGCCGGCGAAACAGCAGGGGCAAGGGCTGGGGCGGCAGGTCCTGCCCCCGGCCGGCCACGCACACCGCCACGTGGGAGTCCTCCAGGCGGGCGCTCACCGTGATCACCGAGCCCTCATGGGCATTGCCGGCGGCGTGGGACAGCAGGCGGTCCAGCACCTGGAGCGTTCGCTGCCGGTCGGCGGCCACCGGCGGCAGGTCCGGGGGCAGGTCCACCTCCACCGGATTGCCCGTCCCGCCCTCCGGCAGGGACGCCTGGGCCTGGCCCGCCAGAAAAGCCAGGTCCGTGGGTTCCGGGGTGAGCAGCAGCGTCCCCGCCTCGATGCGGGCCAGCTCCAGCAGGTCCCAGAGCAGGCCCTGCATCCGCTCGGCCTGCCACTCGATGAGGCCGAAGAACTGGCGGGTCTTGTCCAGGTCCAGCCGGGCCAGGTCCTTCAGCACGGCGGCGGCGGAGCCGCGGATGGAGGTCAGGGGGGCCAGCAGCTCCTGGCTCACCAGGCCCAGGAACTCGGCCCTTTGCCGTCCCAGCTCCCGCAGGGGCGGCAGGTCCTGGACCGTGACCACCACCGACTCCGGGACGCCCTCCTCGGACAGGATGGGAGTGGCGTTGATGATGGCGCTGACCCGGCGCCCGTCGGGGACCTGCATCTCGATCTCCTCGGCCCGCACCGTCTCCCCCGAGCCCAGCGCCGCCGCCAGGGGATACTCCCTCAGGGAGACCTCCCGGCCGTCGGCCCGCCGGAAGGTCAACCCCTCCAGCAGTTGCTCCGGGCTCTGGCCCGGGTCGCTCAGCCCCGCCGCGATGCGCAGCGCCGCCCGGTTGACCAGGGTGGGCATCCCGGTGCCGGCGTCGAAGACCACCACGCCCACCGGCGAGGTGTTGACCAGGGTCTCCAGGTCGTTCCGGGCCCGCTGCTCCTCCCGGTGGCGGCGGGCGTTGGCGATGACCAGGGCCGCCTGGGCGGCGAACATGGCCAGGGTATCCTCATCCTCCTGGCTGAACTCCCGCCCCTCCGCCTCGTGGGCGAGGTAGACGGTGCCCACGCTTGCCCCCTGGTGTCGGATGGGCGCCACCAGCAGGGAGGACACCGGTATCGGCGGCGTGAACTCCCCCATTCCCAGGGCGCCGAGATAGCCGGTGATGTTGGCGAGCCGCAGGGGCGTGGTCAACCCGCTGAGGTACTCGAAGAAGCACAGGCCCTGGGGCATCTCCCACAGCCCCTGGTGTTCTTCCGGGGTCAGCCCGGAGACGATGAAGTCGGGCCGCTGCCCGGCCTCATCCCAAACGGTGATCGCCCCGTAGCGGGAGCCGGCCAGGGACCGGGCGCTGTCCACCACCTCCTGAAGGACGGTGTCGAAGTCCAGGCTCTCGTTGATGCGCAGCATGGCCTGGCTCAGGCGGGAGAGGCGGTCTCCCGGCGCCCGGCCCTCGGGTCCCGGCTGGTCCGCTTGGTTCATCTTTGCACCCCGCGTCTGTGCACTGGTGAGTTCGGGGTTAGTATAGCACGTTACTCACCACAAGAAATCCGCTTTCACCGAAAATTACACATTAAATTCCACTGATAATTTACTGACTTGTCTCACAATTATCCCCCACAATATGCACCGAAATATCGTTCATGTTGGCCGGCAGTGATGATCCAAAGCGACAGCCCAGCCGGATATGCCCGGCGCAGCGGCGGCGCCCCCTGCAGCGACCGCCGCGCCGGAAAGTAGAGGATAGGACGGTGTTCAGCAGCAGGTTGCGTTCGAGTCAGACCTTCCGGGGAGCGGCGGCGGAATGCGCCGCCATCAAGGACGGAATTTCCAGACCGGGCCGTTGCCTGCCCTTTCTGGCGCTGCTGGCCCTGGCCGCCGCGCTGCTGTGGCTGCCGCCGGCTGAACCCGCCCAGGCCCAGGACGGCTCCCGCCCCACCATTACCTCCGGCCCGGTCATCACCAGCAGCCCGGCCAGCGGCGACACCTACGGCCAGCGAGAAACCATTGAAATATCCGTCACCTTCAGCGAAGCCGTCACCGTCTCGGGCGAACCCCGGGTGCGCCTGGAGGTGGGCGAGCGCAAGCGCTGGGCCCGGTATTCCGGCGGCAGCGACGGCGCAACCCTGACATTTACCTATACGGTCAAGAAGGTGGATGTTGACGACAACGGCATCGGCATCGGCAAGAACTCGCTGAAACCCAACGGCGGCAGCATCGAGGACGCCGACGGCAACGCCGCGCGTCTGAAGCACCCGGCCCTGGCCGACCAGGCCGGACACAAGGTGCAGGGCTCCCCCGCCGAGCCGGATCCCGACCCGCAGCCGGACCCGGACCCCTCGGGGGGTGAACGGCAGGAGGAGTCGGACAATACCGCCCCCACAGTCTCCAGCCTGAGCATCGTCTCGACGCCGAAGGCCCACGGCTCCTACGCCGCCGGCGAAACCATCACGCTGGAGGCGACCTTCAGCGAGCCGGTCTTCGTGACCGGCACGCCGTGCCTGCTTATCAACGTGAACGAGGTCTACTACGGAACCCTGGACAAGGCGGAGGAAGACAGGCAGAAGCGCGTCGCCGCCTACGCATCCGGCTCGGGCACCGGCAGCCTGCGCTTCAGCTACGAGGTGGCGATGGGCGACCGCAGCAGGAAGGGGGTGGGCGTACACGGCTACGACGCCGCCAACTGGCCGCTGCGGCTGAGCTGCTCCGAGGGGGGTGCCGCCGGGACCATCCGGGACGCCGCCGACAACGACGCGGACCTGAGGCACAAGTACATGTGGGCGGACGCCAAGCACAAGGTGGGCGGCCCCGACGTGTACCCCGACGACCGCACAGGCCCCGCCGTCACCGGCATGGCGGTCGTGTCCAGCCCCGCATCCGGCGACACCTACCGCGACCGCGAGACGATTTTCGTTCGGGTGACCTTCAGCGAGCCCGTGGTGGTGGACGGCCCTCCGCGAATGGGTATCTGGATGGGCCGGTACCGCAAGGAGATGGCCTACTGGGGAGGGTCGGGCACCAATCAAATGACCCTCGGCTACCGGGTGCGGCCGGAGGACCGGGACGGCGACGGTATCAGGACCTCCGCGAACATGCTCCTCGTCTATGGCGATCGGGCCGTCACCGACAGCGCGGACAACCGGGCGAAGGTGGCACGGGAAGCCCCGTGCCAGCCCTGTATGACGACTCTCGAACACGGGCCCCTGGCCACGCAGCCGGGCCACAAGGTGGCGGGCAGCGCAGCGGACACTACGCCCGCGGCCGTTCGGGAAGTCTCCTTCATAACAGCGCAGAGCGTCTATGTCCCCGGGGAGGAGGTCCGCCTGCGCGTCAACCTCAGCAAACAGGTGAAGCTGGAGGGGCCGGCGCCGACCTTGGAGTTCACCATCGGCGGAAAGACGAGAACGGCCGCGTATGTGCCCCCCACCGACCCCTCCAGGCCCTGGGACTACCTGTGGACGTTCACCTACATGGTGCAGGAGGGCGACGAGGGCGTCATGGCCATCCCGGCCAACAGCGTGAAGCTGCCAACGGGCGCCATCGTCCGCGATTCGTACGACAACCTGACGACCAGCCTGGCGCATCCGGCCCTGGACGCAACAGGCCGCATGGTCCCCAGCGCATACGTCGTCGGCAGGAGGCTGACCATCACTTCGGCGCCGGCCGAGGGCGATACCTACCGGGCCGGAGAGACGATAACGATTTCTGCCGCGTTCAACACGAACGTGACGGTAACCGGGACGCCGAGCATCGGGCTGTGGGTCGATCCCAACCGCCACGGCGACCCGTCGGCGCAGTACAGCGGCGGTTCGGGCACGAACACGCTCACCTTCTCCTACGTAGTCGCCAGCGGCATTACGGCAGAGGAGGGCATCGCAACCGACTGGTCGGGCATTCAGCTTGATGACGGCGCCACCATCAAGGATGCCAAGGGCAACGACGCGTACCTGGCCCACCATCCGTTGGACCCGCAGCCAGGACACAAGGTGGACGGCAGAGAGTAGGCGCCCAGGGTACGGCGGACATACAGGAGGCTGAGATGAAAAATCGTGGACGCGAGGCTTCTATCCCTGTCACCCCCCCCGCTGACAAGGGTATGTAAAGGCTAAAACTGGCTCGGCGCTTAACTTGGGAAGGCGCCGGGCTTTCCGGCATTCTGGGTGTGTCGAAACCAGGTGCCGGAGGTCCCCCATGCGCCTTCCCAGAGAATGCTATCAGATGCAAAAAACGATTGAAACGCATTTACCTCACCTCTCCCAGCCACAATTGACCGGCTTGGCAATGTGGGTCTGCGGGGCCATCCTGGCGGGCAGCGCCTGCCAGAACGCCGTGGCCTCGGCTCTCTCCGCCAAGGGCAACTGGAACAGCTTGCGCCAGTACATTCGCCAGTGGCTCTACGATGGCAGCGACCGGGCCCGTCCCTGCCGGACTGAGTTGGACGTTACGCTCTGCTTCGCGCCCCTGCTGCGGTGGGTTTTGGCCCTGTGGCGCTCCGAACGCCTGGCCCTGGCCATCGACCCCACGCTCAAGGGCGACCAGACCACCGCCATCGTCATCAGCGTCCTCTACCGCAGTTGCGCCATTCCCGTGGCCTGGCGCATCCTCAAAGCCAATCAGAAGGGATCCTGGTCGGACCCCATCGTGGAACTGCTCAAGCAACTGGCTCCGGCGGTTACGGAGGGAATGACCGTCATCGTGCTCTGCGACCGGGGCATTGCCAGCCCCAAGCTCTGGAACCAGATACGAGAGCAGGGCTGGCATCCTGGTATGCGCTACCGGAAGAACATCACCTTCTGCGCCGACGGCGGCAAACGCCTGCCCGCCCAGCGCTTCGTTTCCCAGCCAGACACCGCCTGGATCGGCCAGGGCACCGCCTTCAGCACCCCCGAGGCCAAGCGCCGCTGCACTCTCGTGGTGGTCTGGTACCTCGAACAGGAAGAACCCTGGATCATCCTCACCGACCTGCCGCCCGACAAGGTGGGACCCAGTTGGTACGCGCTGCGCTTCTGGATCGAACTGGGCTTCAAGGCCCTCAAGAGCCTGGGCTGGAAGTGGGACAAGACCCGGCGCACCGACCCAGACCGCGTCTCCCGCCACTGGCTGGTGCTCTCGGTGGCCACCCTGCTGTCCCTGGCCTATGGCACCAGGGTCGAGGACGCCTACGACCGCAACATTGACCCAGGCAACCTGCGCACGCCGCCCAAGACGCCGGTTCCCGTACATCGCAACCCCTGGCGCCGGACGGGCCGCACCGTCAGCGTGATCCGCCACGGCATGGAACGCCTCCGGCGATTGCTCATCCAAGGCCGCCTCTGGACCCAACTCTGGCTGTTGCCAGAGCCTTGGCCCGAACCCAAGTCCAACCTGGAGATTACTCACCATGCGCCTACCTAAAAACGTCTTACATACCCTTGTCAGCCCCCCCCTTAGAGGGGTAGGTATGGGCCGAAATTGGCCTGGCGCGTAACTTGGAAAGGCGCACGGGCATCCGGCATTCTGGTGTCATCACACCCCCAGATACCGGAGACCCTCGATGCGCCTTCCCCGAGAAACCTATCAGATTCAGCAAGCTATTGAAACGCATTTACCTCACCTATCTCAGCCACAATTGACCGGCTTGGCGCTGTGGGTTTGCGGGGCCATCCTGGCCGGCAGCGCCTGCCAGAACGCCGTGGCCTCCGCCCTCTCTCCCTGGCGCAAGTGGAACAACCTGCGCCAGTATCTCCGGGAGTGGCTCTACGACGGCAGCGACCGGACCAGCCCCTGCCAGACTCAACTGGACGTTACTCTCTGCTTCGCGCCACTGCTCAAATGGGTCCTGGCCTGGTGGCACTCCGACCGCCTGGCCCTGGCCATCGACCCCACGCTCAAGGGCGACCAGACCACCGCCATCGTCATCAGCGTGGTGTACCGCAGTTGCGCCATACCCGTGGCCTGGCATATCCACCCCGCCACTCAGAAAGGCTCCTGGATGGACCCCACGGTGGAACTGCTCAAGGAACTGGCCCCGGCGATTCCACCCGAAATGACCGTCATCGTGCTCTGCGACCGGGGCATCTCCAGTCCCAAGCTGTGGCAGCAGATATGCACCCAGGGCTGGTACCCCTGTATGCGCTATAGGAAGAACATCACCTTCTGCGCCGACGGCGGCAAGCGCTTGCCCGCCCGCGCCTTTGTTTCCCGCCCCGACACCGCCTGGATCGGCCGGGGCACCGCCTTCGGTCCTCCCGCCGCCCAGCGCCGTTGCACCCTGCTGGTGGTCTGGTACGTCGAGCAGGAGGAACCCTGGATCATCCTCACCGACCTGCCTCCGGAGGAGGTCGGGGTGAGTTGGTACGCCCTGCGCTTCTGGATCGAGCTGGGCTTCAAGGCCCTCAAGAGCCTGGGCTGGAAGTGGGACAAGACCAGAAGAACCGACCCCACCCGCATCTCCCGACACTGGCTGGTGCTCTCGGTGGCAACACTGCTGGCCCTCGCCTACGGCACCCGGGTGGAGGACGCCAACGATCGTGGCATCGCCCCAGGCAACCTGCGGGCGCCGCCCAAGACTCTGGCTCCCAATCATCGGGACCCTTGGACCCGTCCGGCGCGTACCGTCAGCGTGATCCGCCACGGCATCGACTGGCTTCGGCGCTTGACGCTCAGGGGCAGGCTCTGGAGCCGCGTATGGCTGCTCCCAGAACCCTGGCCCGAACCCAAAACAGGCTTGGAGATTACCCATCATGCGCCCCCGTAAAAGCCTATACCTACCCCTCTAAGGCCCCCCCCCCCGACCTTCCGGGGGGTGAATAAAATGACAGGCGACACTGCCGGCCGCCGGCCGGCCCGAATGTTGGGCATCCTGACCCTCTTCACCCTGGCGCTGCTGGCCCTGGCCGCCGCGCTGCTGTGGCTGCCATCGGCTGAACCGGCGCAGGCCCAGGACGGCTCCCGCCCCACCATCACCGCCGGACCGGTCATCGCCAGCAGTCCGGCCAGCGGCGACACCTACGGCGAAGGCGAGACCATCTCGGTAGCGGTTACCTTCAGCGAGGCCGTGACCGTCACCGGCGAACCCCGGGTGCGTCTCGACGTGGGCGAGCGCAAGCGCTGGGCCCGGTATGCCAGCGTGGACGGCGCAACCCTGACCTTCGCCTACACGGTCAAGAAGGCGGACGCCGACCCGGACGGCATCAGCATCCCCAAGAACGCGGTGAAAGCCGACGATGGAACCATCGAGGACGGCGACGGCAACGCCGCGCACCTGAAGCACCCGGCCCTGGCCGACCAGGCCGGCCACAAGGTCAACGGCTCCCCGGAGGCACCCGCCGAGCCGGAACCCACGCCTACCCCGGAGCCCACGCCCACGCCGACCCCTGAACCGGCGCCGGCCAACGGCGAACCGCAGTTCGATGATGGGGAGAGCGCAACCCGCAGCGTGGACGAGGACTCGACGGTGGGCGCCAACGTGGGCGGCGCAATTTCCGCCACCGACGCCGACGGTGACACCCTGACCTACGCGCTAACCGGCTCGGATACTTTCGCCATCGGCGCCAGCACCGGGCAGATCACCGTGGCCGGCGCGCTGGACCATGAGACCCAGGACAGCTACTCGCTGACGGTCACCGTCAGCGACGGGAAGAACGCCTCCGGCGAGGCCGACGCCAGCGCGGACGCCACCATCACCGTCACCGTCAGCGTGGTCAACGTGGACGAGCCGGGTATGGTATCCCTGGACCCGCAAACGCCGCAGGCGGGCAGTCGGGTGTCGGCCAGCCTGAGCGACCCGGACGGCGGAATCAGCGGGGAGACCTGGAGTTGGGCCAGTTCCGCCGATGGCACGGACTGGACCGCCATCGCCGGGGCCAATGCCCAAACCTACACCCCGTCGGCGGACGACGCCGGCAGGTACCTGCAAGCCACCGCGTCCTACAGCGACGGCCAGGGCCCAGGCAAGAGCGCCAGCGCGGCCACGGCCAGCCCGGTGACCGCCCCGGAACCCGAGCCGCCGCATATCACCGCCGGCCCGGTTATCGTCAGCAACCCCGAAAGCGGTGACGCCTACGGCCTGGACGAGGCCATCGTGGTCGCCGTCACCTTCAGCAAGGCCGTGACCGTCAACGGCCAGCCCCGGGTGCGCCTGGAGGTGGGCGAGCGCAACCGCTGGGCCCGGTACTCCGGCGCCGACGGCGCAACCCTGAGATTCGCCTATAAGGTCAAGAAGGTGGATGCCGACCCGAATGGCGTCAGCATCGGGGCGGACCAGCTTGGGCTGAACGGCGGGAGCATTACCGACGCCGACGGCAACGCCGCGGTCCTTTCACACCCGGCCCTGGCCGACCAGGCCGGGCACCAGGTGGACGGCTCGCGGGAAGCGCCCGCTGGCGGGCAGCAGCAGCAACAACAGCCCCCGGCCCCGGCCAATAGTCCGCCCCAGTTCGATGCGGGCAGCACGGCGACCCGCAGCGTGGACGAAGATGCCACGGTCGGCGCAAACGTGGGCAACGCCATAACCGCCACCGACGCCGATAGCGACACCCTGACCTACGCCCTCAGCGGCTCGGACGCCTTCGCCATCGGCGCAGGCACTGGGCAGATAACGGTGGCGGGCGCCCTGGACTACGAGACCCAGACCAGCCACTCGCTGACGCTCACCGTCAGCGACGGCAAGAACGCCGCCGGCGAGGCCGACGCCACCGTGGACGCCACCATCGCCGTCACCGTCAGCGTGGGCAACGTGGACGAGGCGGGCGTGGTGTCCCTGCTGTCGGAGACCGACCCGCCGGAGGTGGGCGGCCAACTGCGCGCCGTCCTGCTGGACCCGGACATCGTGTCGGGCGACGTGGCCTGGACCTGGGCCCGCTCCGCCGACGGGGGGACCCCCTGGCAGGCCATCGACGGCGCGACCGGGGCCTCCTACACGGCGACACAGGACGACGCCGCGCACTACCTGCGGGCCACGGCCGGCTACGCCGACGGCCACGGCACGGGCAAGAGCGCCGGCGGCGGGACCGCCAGCCCGGTGCTCGCCCCATTGGAAGGCCAGGGCCAGTCCACCACGCCCACCGCGCAAACGGTTCCGTCAACCTGGACCCTGATTCCCACTGGAGTCACCGCCGGGCAGAGCTTCCGGCTGCTGTTCGCCTCCTCCAACAAGAGGAACGCGGCCTCCACCAACATCGCTGATTACAACACCCACGTTCAGAACGCGGCGAACAACAATACGACGTTGCGGCCCTTCAAGGGCCAGTTCCGTGCCTTGGCCTGCACAGACACGGTCGATGCGAAAACCAACACCGCCACCACCTGGACCGAAACCGAAACAGGCGTGCCCATCTACTGGGTGGGCGGGAAGAAGATTGCCGACCACTACAAGGATTTCTACGACGGCACCTGGAGCAATAACGCCGCCGCCGACCGGAAGACCGAGTCCGCCGGTTCCGCTGGCGCGGATTTAGCCTGGGTTGGTTGTAACACAGATGGAACGGAGCAAGAAAACCGCGCCGTTGGAGATACTTTCGTCAATTCCGGCGGTGATGGAGGGACCTTTGGCATCCTAAAGGGCGCCGGTGCAAAGGCAGGTCCAGGGCGAATCTACGGCCTCTCGCCGGTTATCACGGTACATACGGCAACGCCGGATACCACCATCTGGTCCGCCACCCTGACGGTGGATGAGGACACAACGCTAGGGTGGCTCGGGTGTACTAACGATATCGCCAGCCATACAGCCTGCTCCACAGCGCTATCCAAGGATGGATTCGCATACTCAGGAACGAATTACAAGATTACAGCTTTTCAGATACCCACTAATCTCATTAGCGGGCAGAGGCCGTTAGAGGTATTTGCTGAGCCGAATATCCCGGTAAGCGCTCGGAATGTGCTGACCCTGCATGTCGGCGGCGCTCAGTTTGCTCTTTCTGACAGTCGACCGACAGATAAACTTTCGTTTACGAACTCAGGTCTCACCTGGACCGACGGGCAGACGGTTTCGGTGTCGCTGACCGAACGTTCCCTTCCTCCCGCCAAGCCGACGGGTTTCACGGCTGCGCCGGGCAGCGGCGAGGTCGCCCTGGCATGGACCGCCCCCGGCGCCTTCAGCATCACCAGGTACCAGTATCAGCAGAAGGCGGGCGCCGGGGCCTGGGGCGCCTGGATGGACATCTCGGGCAGCGGCGCGAGCACCACCGGCCACACGGTGACCGGACTGGACAACGGGACGGCCTACGCCTTCCGCATCCGCGCGGTGAACGCCGCCGGCAACAGCGCCCAGTCCGACGCGGCCACCGCCACGCCCCTGGCGACCATCGTCTGGTCCGCCACCCTGACGGTGGACCAGTATTCAACCGCTTTTGGCTGTGACAACCATGACGAAGACCAGGACAATTGCTCAACCGCGAGCGTCCTGACCGACGATGCCTTCACCTATCGTGGCGTCTCCTACACGGTCGAGTCTCTCTATTGGTATTCTTCGACCAATCGGTTGTTCATACGATTCTCTACAGGAGCCCAGGCCAAAACCACCCTGGCTCCGTTGACGCTGCACGCAGATGGGAATGCGTTTGCCTTCCCCGACGGCGTGCTGTTTAGTGGTACTGGGCCCGAGATATATTGGTCCTTCGACCCGGCCACGGACTGGACCGAAGGGCAGAAGATTTCGCTGTCGCTGACGCGGCCGCCCACCGCCGCCGACTTGAACTACCGGGTAACGGAGCCGCTGTGCGACCAGCCCACGGACACCGGCACCCGCTGCTACGTGCCCTACAACTGGTCGTTCATCCCCAGGGACGGGGACGGCGAGCCGCTGCTTCCCCCGGGCAAGAACTTCCGGCTGATGTTCATCACCTCGGCAAACCACACCCCCAGCAGCACCACCGTCGGCGCCTACAACACCCACGTGCAGGGCAGGGCCAACGCCGTCCCCGCCCTCAAGCCGATCAAGGACCACTTCCGCGCCATCGTCAGCGGCACCGACCACAGCGCTGCGGATAATACCTACACCGAGAGCGGCGATCTGGGCAGAAACGCCCAGATCTACTGGACCAACGGCGTCAAGGTGGCCGACGGCTACGCCGACATGTATGACGGAAGCTGGGACCACAACAGCGACTCGGCCCAGTATCCCTCCTTTGAGAGCGGCGCTTCCATGACCTCTTCGGGGTGGTTGATCCTTACCGGCACCAAGCCCGACGGCACGGGCCAGTTGGGTTATCGGGTGGGCGACACCACAATCATGATCGGGAAGCCGGATGTCCTCGGCAAGGAGCTGGGCGAAGCCAGCGCGGTCACCACGGGGACGGGCATAAATGTAGCCTCAAAGACCCTCGCTAAGCCCTTGTACGGCATCTCGCCGGTGCTGACCGTGGGGCAGCCCCCGCCGACCTCCCCCTATGGGCCGGTCTGGTGGGCCACCCTGACGGTGGATAATCTGGGCATATTTTACGGCTGTGACAGCAAAGACCCTGGCCAGGACAGTTGCTCGGAGCGGCGCGTCCTCGAATACGACGATTACTTCAGTTACGGAGGCGTCACCTATGCGGTGGATTCCTTCAATTGGCAAAGCGCCAAGAATGAACTTATCCTGGAAATAGTCGACCTGTCAGGCCGAGATACCAGAAACGACGCCCTCGCCGGTCTGACGTTGAACGTGATGGACGTGGACGGCCACGCCTTTGCGCTCAGCGACGCCCCGGCAGGTGGCCTGGATTTCCGATGGCCCTTCGACCCGCGCGTGGACTGGAGCGACGGGCAGAAGGTGTTCCTGTCGCTGACCCTGGGCGGCCGGCAGCAGGCTCCGCCGCAGTTGACCGGGTTGAAGGCGGTCCCCCGGGACGGCGAGGTGTGGCTGACCTGGGACGAGGTGGACAACGTGGAGGTGCCGCGGGGCAAGCAGCAGCTCCGGTACCGGGTCCGGGACTCCGGTTCCTGGGGGGACTGGACCCCGTGGCGGGACGTGGTGTCGGATGACGGGTCGGTGGACCTGGTCTCGACCACGGTGAGCGGGCTGACCAACGGCGCCCTGCACCGCTTCGAGGTGCGGCCGGTGAACGCCGGGGGCAAGGGCGTGGGTGCGCGGGTGGAGGCGAGGCCCAAGCAGACGCCGGCGGCCCCCACCGGGCTCACCGCCAACTCCGCCGACGCCTCCGTGATCCTGCACTGGGACCACAGCCACGACTACGGCATCACCGGCTACCAGTACCGCTGGGGGATAAAGGACGGCGGGAGCTGGAGCCCATGGACGCGGATACGGGGGCAGAACGGTATGGACTCATCCCCTGCCGACATCACCGAGTACACGGTGTCGGCCCTAATGTCCAACGATGGCCTGGCACGGGAGTTCCAGGTGCGCGCCCGCAATGACAACGGCTGGGGACCCGCATCGGCGGTGTCCAACGCCGCCACGCCCGAGGCGCCGCCGGGGCCGCCCCGGGGGGTGACCGTGCCCCACAATTGGGCGTATATCCCCACAGACGTTGACGGGAAGACGCCGTTGGTGAAGCCCGGGGAGAGCTTCCGCCTGCTGTTCGTGACCAGCGGCGCTACCGAAGCAACATCCAGCCAGATCAGTCATTACAACAAATTCGTACAGGAACAGGTGTCCTCTGGCCCGCGGACGATCAGACCGTTCAAGGACCAGTTCCGGGCGGTGGTCTCCACCGCCGCGGTGCACGCCCGCGACAACATTGACGCCGGGGAACGCGTGCCGGTGTACTGGATCAGCGGAGGCAGATTAGGAAGCAACGAGTTAGTCGTCAGCGCCGACCTGTTCGAGGACGACTGGTCCGACGTGTACCCGAGCGACGAAACTGGGACTGCGTACCCCGATTCCGACACCATCCAGGTATGGACCGGCAGCCTGCGGGATGGAAGCTCGTGGCAGGTCCCCTACCACAACCCCTGGCATCGCTTCTACGCCGGCGCGAAATACGTCGGGGTCGGCAAGCCCTGGGAGGCGCCCGGGGGCCAGGTCAGCTACGCCGGTTCGACGCCCGGCGTCAACGTACCGGCCAACACCACCGAGCTGCCCGTCTACGGCATCTCCCCGGTCATCACCGTCAAACCGCCCATCTGGTCCGCGACGCTGACGGCGGATACAAGCGGAAACGGCCTGGCTATCGGCTGCTCCGATCGGGAGGTCACCCAGGACGACTGCTCAGACGTGAGCGTCCTCACCGAGGATAGCTTCGAACATGTAACCAACACCTACACGGTGTCTGCCATCTATACGTTCAGGAATGCCTTGTCCATAGAATTCGACGGGCTGACCGGCGCTGAGGCCAAGGCTCGCCTCGACGGGCTGACGTTGTGGGCGAGCGGTCGCAGGTATACCTTCGCCACAGCGACTGTCGACAGCGTTCTCAACAACGTCTTGTACTGGAACTACCCCCCGACCTGGACCGACGGGCAGGAGGTCTCCCTGTCCCTGTCCGGCCCCGTGACGACCCAGTGAACCGGCGGCGGACGCAATAGCGAACCGCCACCGGCAGCCACCGTCGCAACGGGTGGAGCGGGGCCGTCCCTGACTCGGGGCGGCCCCGCTGGCGTACCTCCCCAATCATCCCGCCGGATGCGCCGGGAGAACCGCAGACGCACACAGGCGAAGGACCGGCTCCATGTCAAAACAGCGCACAAATTACTTCAGGGACACCAAGGTCTTTCCCGACGACTTCCCCCAGCGAATCCACCACCCGAAGGCCGACGGCGAAAAGCGCAAGAGTATGCTCATACCCGCCTCCCGGTGAGCGCTGCCTTTCCAGTCTGTCGGGAAGGAGTCCCTGGCATGAGACGCCGCCCCCACGCGCGCCGGGTCTGGCTCAACCCCGTGGCCGTGTGGGAGTTGCTGGACCAACTGGGCATCTCCCAGAACGAGCTGGCCCGGCGGTGCGGGTTTTCCCCGGGCCACCTGTCGATGTTGATGAACGGGAAGCGCAGCCCTTCGCCCCGCGCTCGGAGGCGCTTGATGGAGGTCCTGGAGGTGGACGACTTCGAGGTGCTGTTCATCATGGAGCCGCCGTCGGCTGGTCGGAAGCCCGACCGGTCCACCACCCTCAAACGCAAAAAGGGCGGCATACAGAGGCAATTGGAGTAGGCCGCCGGATTACCAGACCAGTTCCCACTGCCTTCCAACGGTAACCCAGGGAAGACCACCGCGACTCTGGTGGTGGTCTTCCTTTGTTGTGACGGTCTAGTACCCAACGCTGAACAGGTCATTCTCCCTAATTTCCTCGACGTTCAATGCCCCTTAGAACCATGACAATTTCAACGAGCCAATTCAAGATTATCGTCTGATATGATAAAATATCGGACTAACTATTGCCAAACTTGGAGATCGAACCTTTGGATGCAGATACGCCTCCGGCTGCTGGAACTATTGACGAGCTTCTTGCCAATAGTGTCGCGGCCCTTAAAACCGAAGACCAAACTGATGTCGCTTTGCTCGACATTTTGCAGAAGAACATCCTCACCCTGCTTCCGGCCAGCGATGCCGTGAAACAGACAGTCAATGAGATCGAGGCCCTCGCGGCGCTGAGAGGAGAAGCAGATGAAAGCTCCGTCGATTAACCTCGAACGGGTCAAAGTTGAAGGATTTCGCGCATATCTTCATCCCCAAACGATTTCTCTTGCCCGCGGGGCAACCCCGCTAAGTCTTGCGGTCTTCGCACCCAACGCCGGGGGCAAGTCCAGCCTAGTCGATTCCTTCGAGTTCTATTTCTCCGAAGATGCGACATTGAAGCGACTGGGCAAGCGAACATTCCAAAGCAATGCCGGCCCTCTCGCCATCGAACATGTCGACGCCACCGAGGAGGGTCTCACCCCGTCCGTCCACTTATGGTTCAAGCAGGGGCAGGACAAATTCGACGCCGACCGCCCAGCCTCAACTAATCGAACCGAAGCAGCCGAACGGGTGATTTCAACAGTCAAGGTACCTTTTATAATTCGGGGTTACGAGCTGAGAGGGTTCGTGGAGGACACAACGCCCGGAGAGCGCTATAAGGAACTTGCAGCCTGGTTCGCCCTAGACCCTCTCCTGGCCATTCAACAAAACTTCCGGTCGCTTCGCAGCCAGGTCAAACAAAGGCTTGAGTCAACTTCGGAAGTCGACGAGCGCTCTCGCGACCTTAAGCGCGTTACAAAAAACACAATCCCTTCCTGGGACGAATCCGCCATCCTGGTTTGGTTCAACGAAGAAGTATTGGGTCCCTTGGACAGCGGCCTCAGGGTGGAGGAAATCGCCTCCCACGACCCCGCTGTTAACGAACTGAATAAACGAAAGGCAGAGGAGTTAGAGCAGACGGGGGTTGGACAGCTGAATCGACTCTTGGGCTTTATCGAAGCTCTTACCCCACAGCCTGGGGCGGGACAAGCCGGCCAGGTGGCCTCGTTTGAAAAGGCGGTCGCAATCCATCGGGATGCGGTTGTGCTGGAGGAGGAAGAACGAGCCAAAGCAAGCAATGTTGTGTTCAATCAAGTCTGGGAACGGGCCAAAGCCCTATTCGACGACAATGTAGAGTTTGATGCTTGCCCTGTTTGCGAAACCGACTTTGGCTCCAGTCCCCTCGGAACCCGCCAGGCAGTGTACGCCAATCTGTCTGACAAGCTGACCGAACTAGGTCGCTACAGGGAGGCGCACAAGGGGCTGGAGGTCGCGGAGGAGGGGTTGAAGCAAGCGAAGGTTTCTCTGTCGAAGGGCCTTGAAACCGCTGTTTCTTTCCTTGAAGAAGAAGGGCATGAACTGGACGCCGTCACTGCCTATTCAGAGGCCCTGAAATCCTGGGAGGTCGGCGCGGAGGCGCCTGGCAATAACACTGCCATCGAGAATCTGCAATCAATTCATTCCTCTATCTCAGGTGAAGTAGAGCGGATTAAGAACCAGCAGGGTGAGCACACTTACGGCAAGGCTTTCAGCACGCTGGAGGAGCTTGTAAGAATCAAGTCCGACCTGAAACGGATAGACCGAACGAAGCAGAAATTAGGGTTGCTGCTTGAGGAACTCACTCGTCAGACTCACGCAATCAACAAGGACATAGTGGACCACACCCAAAGTGTGATCGCTAACTTGCAAGCGGAAATAGCCACGATATACGGAGGGATACAAGGGGACCCCGGGGCCGCCCCGCCTATCAGAATCGAGCTCCCTGAAGAAGAGGACCTGGACCAACAGCGCGCCCAGCTTGTGATCGATTTCTCGGAGAATCGACAGGGAGTTGTCCCAAGTGGCTACCTCAGCGACTCTCAGGTTCACACTCTGGCCTTGGCACTCAGGCTAGCGGCAATCCGCCTATTGAATTCAGCCGCTCCCATCATCGTTCTCGATGACATAGTCACCTCGTACGACGCAGACCACCGGAAGAATATCGCGGCTGTCCTTGCGAACCAGTTCAGCGACTTCCAGATCGTTTTGGTTACACATGACGAACAGTTTTTCAACTTGCTGAAGGATCAATTGCCCGAGGCTCGCTGGATATTTAAGAGGGTCACAGAAGTCAGGGCAGGATTTGGGCCTGTCTTCCATGACCATAAGACTCCGGACGAAGCCATTGAAGCTAAACTGGACGCAAACCAAAGCGCCGCAGCGGAGATTAGGCAAGCCGAGGAAGAGTGGTTGCTTCAAATCTGCCGGGAATTCGGTACGAAGGTCGTGTTACGTCCTCCCGAAAGGGCATTTCAATATGAGCGTGGTGAACTCGCAGACTCGTTGAGTAGCTTCCTCAAGGGTCTAGGGATTTCTATTCCCCAAGTACCAAGCGTCTCGGGCAGCTTTCTTAGCAGTCTGCAAAAGGGCGTCGTGGAGAACTTGGGTAGCCATCACTCAGATAACCCATACAAGAGCGGCTCAGTGGGAGACGACAAGGCAAGATGGGAGGAGTTTAAGTGCTTCAGGGACTTGTTCAAGTGCCCTTCTTGCGGTAAGAAGCGGTTCCGACGGCCCCTCGTTCTCGATAAACCAGTATGCGCCAGTTGCCAAACCCCGTTTCAGTTCTCGTCCTCCGATTCAAGCGGTGACGATAAGCATAGATCGATTTCGCCCGGTTACCCAATTCGGTGAAGAGTCCATAGCTTAGTCCGTCCAACCGCCTGATTTGGCGTTAGGAAGTGCGCCGGACTGGGCCTAAACGCAAAAAGGCTCCATACATGGCCGCGCCTGAGGAGGACGCCGAACACCGGCGTCCTCCCCCTGGCTTGTGCAGGGCTGGCGGTCAGAAAAGCCGCAGCGTTTCAGGTTGCGGCTGCTGTTCCGCCTCCGCCTCTCCCTTGGCGGTCGCTGCCTGGGCCGCAGCCTGCTGGCGGCGGTTCCGCTGCCTGGGTGGTGGTGCGGGCTTCACATAGGCGGGATACCTGGGTTCCTCCTCCCACCTGGCTTTAGCCCGGGCGACCACCGCCGGGAACTCGTCGGCCAGTCCGAACAGGTCGGTATCGTCGAAGGACTCGATGTGCGGGTCTGCCGACGGCTGCTGTACCCCGATGGTGGCCCGCCCGCCTTTGATGGACAGAACCACCTTCAGCTCCTCCGAGGTTTCCGTCTCCGCCAGAGGGGGTTGCTCCCCGCCGTCCTCTGCATCATCGGGTGCGTCGGCAGCCGTATCCGTCTCCGCTTCCGGTCCCTCAGCGGTTTCCAGGTCGCCCGCGTCGTCCGTCGTGTCTCCGGCAGGAACCTGCTCAGCGGTTTCGGTAGGGTCGTCGTCCGCCGTCTCCTCGATCACCCCGCCGAAGAGAAACTCCGCGACGTTCACCACCGCCTGGGATTGGGTTTCGCTTCCAGTTTCGTCAGCCATGTTATCTCCTTCGCTGGTTCCTTCGCCGTGCGACGGGTCCCCTTGAGACCCACGCTTGATCTCGCCCAGGGTCCTGGGCTGCCAGTACAGGTCGCGCTCCACGGCGGGAACGTCGCCGAACACCGTGGTCTCTGCCAACTCGGTGAGGTCGAAGTAGCCCAACTCGCGCTCGAACCCTTCGACCAAACCGAAGCAATGGCCGGTCTCCGCGTCCATCTCCGTGATGTACCAGGTCCAGTTCGAGTACGGGGAGAACAGCTTGGCGCGGGCGAGGACGGTATCGTAGTCCGCGACCTTCTCATTGGCGTAGATGGCGGGGATGATCTCCGCCAGCTTCTCCGTCATCAACTGGTGTCCCCGCTTACCGGCGTGGTGGTCCTGCCAAACGGTGGCGGTGGTTTCCTTCTGGTCAGGCATGGTTGCTCATCTCCTTGTCGGTTCTCTGAGTATCGTTGATCGCGCCGTTCACCGGGCGTCGGTGCGCGCCACCAGCCGAGCCACCGCCTCCGGGGTGACGTAGCTGGGGCTGACCGTGCCCTGGTCCATGTCCAGGTAGAGGGCCAGGAAAGGGCAGGTGCCCGCCACCATGCGCCGGACCACCTGCAGGACCAGGGAAGCCATCATCTGGTTGATAGTGGGGTCCTGGTCGGTTAGGTCCAAAGCCGCCGCGCAGTCTACATCGGGCGGACGGGTGGACACGGCGGTCAGCAGGTCCGGGCGTTGCAGCGTGGGCGCCGGAGCCAGGTGGCAGGTGTCGCCGGTGAAGGGCGGTTCCTCCAGGAACACCGGTTCGGCGACGTTGCCGACGAGCACCTGGCCCCAATTGGTGTCGTTGCCGGCGTCGATGAGCCAGCGGCAGGGGTCCGAAGGCAGGCATTCGGCCATGGCCCGCCTTGCGGCGGCGTTGTCGGCGCAGCCGATGACCAGCCCCTCGTGGGAGGAGAGGCCGGGGTAGCGGCTGCCCTGCGGTTGGACCTCCTCCCGGAAGGGATAGACCGAGTAGCCGATGGGACGCCGGAAGTCCCGGGCCAGCCGGTCGGCCAGAGCCTTGCTCTTGAAATTGCCCACGTCGCCAGGGTAGAAATTCTGACGCAGCAGGTTGTGGGGTTCCACCCGGTCGTGGTCCACCAGGACGATGGTGGCGTCCCGGCCCTGGAAGAGGCGGCATAGGCCCTCGGCGACGAAGCCGCCGGTGCCGCCGCAGCCCACCACGGTGATCCAGGGATTGTCCAGCAGGAACTCGTTGTCCAGGTAGTAGGGCATGGTCGTTACCTCCTTATAGGAATGGGTAGCTTGGTGTCGGTTCCGGTTCTTCCGTTGCCAGCAGCAAGCCAGGGGGCGGGCCATCGAAGACCTGGGGCCAGCGCAGCGGAGCGAAGTGGCCGTAGATGCCGAGGCGCAGGGTCAACTCGGGCGTTGGGGTGTCCAGGCGTCCCACGACGCCGTAAATCCTGAAGCCCTGCTCGTCCCCATCGTCGGTGGCCGAGAAGAAGGCGGAGTGTCTGCCGTGGGAGTGGAACTCGGCGACCACCCCCGTGGGGGGCTCGTAGGTTAGGGACGAACCCGTCCCCTCCTGCGGCGGAACCACCAGCCGGAAAGCGTCGCCGTCCCAGCGCACCGCGAAGAACCGCTCGGCGTCCGGCGCGGCCAGCATCCACGCCAAGCCCAGCTCGAAGGCGTGGGCCGGGATGGGGCCGTGGGCCAGTTCCAGCTTTTCGGACACGTGCGCCAGCCCCCGCACCTCGGCGGGAGCAACCAGTATTCGCGCCGTCAGGCTTGCGCTCTCGGACTGGACGTAGAGGCCGCCCGCTCCGAGAACGTAGTCGTAGCCCACTCCCTGAGAACCGGAGAGACCACCAGGGCGGTTCACCAGGTAGCCCACGGGCTCGGGCGCCGGGCTAGAAGTAGCCCCGCCGTCCTTCCGAGGCCACCATGACGCGGCCCACGGTGCATTGGGCAACCAGGTCCTCATCCGGGTAGTCAGCCGTTCCATCCAGTTCCTCCCATAGGGCTTGCAGGTTGTCGGGGTGCTTTTTCGACCGGTCCTTCGTGTCCCCGGTAAGGGAGAAGAAGGACTGGAAGAAGGATTCGGGTATGTTTCCGACCTCCTCGGGGAAGCGGTGGCTGCCTGGGCAGGTGCGACCGTCCCGGAAGACGTTGAAGGCCGGAGCGCGGTAGAGCTGCTGCTCGGAGTCCGTGGGCCGCTCCAGGGCGGCATAGACCCGGGGCGCCCGTGCCGGAGAGCAGACGAATACCAGCCCCGGCATGGGCAGCCGGAGCCGGGCGGGAGGCTGGAACGCCTCCCGTTGCAGGGCCACCGACCAGACCTGGGGCGGGCGCCACAGGGCCACCATCTGCCCCGTCTCCCCCTGGCTCCACCAGAGGGCGTTTTCGGGCAACAGCCCCGAGGCGAACCCCAGGTGCCGGGTGAAGACGTTGGCGATCTCGTCCGCCGAGACGGTCCTGACCCAGGTGCGGTCGCCCTCGAAGCCCCGCAGCAGGATGGTCTCGTTGTAGACCTCCAGTTGCGCCTGGAGTTCGTCTTTGGGCAGGTTCGCCGGTCCAGGCGGGGACCAGTGGGTGCAATCGACATCATTGGTGGCCGTCATCGTTTTCCTCCTGTTGTGTTGTTGGTTCGGGCAGGCACGGCAGGATGAAGTCCAGCAGTTCGGCGAACCTGGCCGGCAGGTCCTGTTCCAGCCAGTCGGCCAGATTGAGCACCGAGTCCATGAGCCGGTCGGCCTTCTGCCACTCCTGGGTTCCATCGGCGATGATTTCCTCCTCCCAGGGGTCGGAGAAGCCGTCGTAGTCGCCGTCCTCGTAATTGTGATCGAGAAAGAAGTTGCCGGTCTCGGACCGCAGCCAGGCGACGGCCTGGGCCGCGCCCGCGTAGTCGGTTTCCTGCACCGCTTCGGTGAGAGCGTGCAGAGGTATGCCGCCTCTTGGAATGCGCTCCAGCGTCTCCTGTCGGATGTGCTGGGCGGCGCACTCCAGCCAGGCGGTGCGCAGCCCGCCGGGTTCGTCGTAGTAGGCGTCGGGGGGTTGGGCCAAAAGCGCCAGGGCCGATAGGCCCTCCCGGTAGCCCTCCCACATCTCGTGGAGGCCGTCGTAGCCGAAGCCCATCAGCTGGAAGGGGATGCCCCGCCTGAGCCAGCTCCAGGGCGGGTCGTCCCCGTCGTCGATGCAGAACTCCAGGTAGGGGGCATAGAGGGGGAAGTGGCGCTCCTGGAAGAGCCGGGCAAAGTTTTCCACCCGGGCGCCCACGTTGGGGGCCGAGAGCGCCGCCTCCGCCTCGTTGGGGAAAAGGCGGCGCACCAGGGCCGTGAACCAGGCGTAGTCCTCGGCGTAGCCGATAAGGGTGACCAGCTCCCGCAGCGACGGCGGACGCCGCAGGAGCGTTTCGGAAAGGCCGCTCAGGAGCGGCGGGGGCGCAACTGCCACCGCATCGCCTCCAGGAGCCGCCGGGTGGCGGCGGCGTAGTCCTGGGCCTGGGCGCAGGCCAGTTCCACGTCGGCCTGCCGGGCCGCCGCCGCGTCCAGGTCCAGGCCGCCATCGGGAAGGGTGAGCTCCGCCGCAAGCTCGATGATTCGCAGGTCCGCCGGCGGGGTTGCCGCCAGCAGACCGGCTAGGGTTTGGTTGTCCATGTTGTTGCCTCCCTAGCTGTGGGCGGGGGCGTCGGCGCCCTTGGTGCCCACCCGCCGCTGGAACTCGATGATGGTGTCCTCCCCGCGCTTGGTCTCCTTGACCGAGGCGTTGGCGATTTCGCCGTAGAAGTCGGCCAAAGTCGCCTTCACCTGCTCGACGCTCATTTCGGGGTCCGGGTCCGGGAACTCGCGGTCGTCGTACACGAAGATGCGTGCCATGATTTTTCTCCTTGCGTTGGTTGCATTTCGGTTGGTAGCCTTGAGCGGCGTTCCTTTGAGGAAGGCCGTAATTGCGAAAAGGGGACACCGCTTGCTGCGGCGTCCCCTTTCATCGGATGGGGCGTGACGGCTGGCGTCTAGCGGCCCGCGCCCACCGGCTCCTTCTCCCGTTCCTCTTCCTGTTCCTTCTCCAGCGCCCACTGGAACAGGGAGGCGGAAGCGGTTTTCGACTTGCCGTTGCGTCCGTTGGGCCGGACCGGTTCGTCGGCCAGGAACTCGGCCCAGGAGAACAGCGACTGCTGCCCTTCGGCGGGTTCCTCTTGTTGGCCGTGGCCGTTGCTCCCATTTCCGGTAGAGGACAGGCCGTTGGCGTGGTGGCTGTTGCCGTTGCCCAGGACCAACTCCTCCGTCGGCACCGGGGCATCGTGATGCCCGTTGCGCCCGTTGCGCCCGTTGCCGTTGACGTGGACTTCCACCGCCACCGGTTCAAGTTCCGGCGCGACATCCACCGCCTGCCAGCCGTCATCCACCAGGAACTCCTCGGCGGCTGCCTCGGCGTCCCGGGCCTGGGCGAAGACCGCTTCCAGGGTCTCGGCGTCCTCCTGGGCGTCCCCGCTGACCACCTGCCGGGCCAGGGCCATCATCAGATCGTCGCCATCGTCGCCGTAGGCGGCCAGCCCCTCCTCGGGCAACTCCCCCTCCACCGCCAACGACGATTGCAGCTTCTTGGCCACCAGCTTGAGAGCGTCGGCCTGGAGCGTTCCCCGGTAGGCCATGTAGATGACCTTCACCGGTTGCCGCTGGCCGATGCGCCAGGAGCGCCGCGAAGCCTGCCGCATGGTGTACACGCTGTAATCCGTCTCGAACCAACAAAGGGTTGGGAAGTCAATGAGGTCCAGGCCGGTCTGCACCAGGCGGGGATGGCAGATGATGACGTCCACCCCCTCCTTGACCCTATCGGCGACCCAGGCTTCCCTGCGGTCCGGGGCCACGGCGTCGGCCTTCATAACCGCCACCTTGAACCCGTGCCGGGTCAGGATGTCGTCCATGCGTCCGGTGATGTCCCGGGTCCCGGTATGGGTGGCGTACACCAGCACCCGCCGGCCCGCCAGCCGTTCCGCCGCCACCAGGTCCACCAGAGCCTGCTCCTTGGGGTAGATTTTCTCCTCGGACAGGGGCGGCACCTGGACGATGAGCTTGCCGCTGGCCGGGTCGAAGACCGTCTCCCCGTGGGTGCAGCCGTCGGGGTAGGCGAGAAGGGTCTGGAGGTAAGTCGCCAGCAGGCGCTTGGAACCCTTCTTCAGCGCCTTGACCAGGGCCTCGTGCAACTCGGCGAAGACGTGGTTGTAGGCGCTGCGCTGGGAGTGGCCGGTGTGGTCCGGCTCCGAGTCCATCCCCGACAGGAGTATCTGTTCCTCGTAGGGCGGCAGGGCGGAAGCCACGTCCGCCAGCTTGAGGAAGACTGAGTTGCCGATTATGTGGAAGAGGGCCGCCGGCACCAGGCCGGGCCGCTCGCTGACCGTCTTGCGGAACCCCTTGCGCCGGCTGGTACGCCCGTCCTCGAAGGCGCCGTCATCGTCGGGGTAGCGCACGGTCTCCTCCAGGAAGCCGTAGCGCTGTATCCAGCGGCTCTCCTCGGAGTGGCCAAACTCGGCGCGCAACTCCGGGCTGAACCGGTAGAGCAGGTGGAACAGGGTCGAGGAATACCCGCCCATCAGCGTTCCCGACAGGCTGAGGGACTTGCCGATGACGTCGGCCAGCACCCCGGCGGCGATGCCCTGGGCGGAGCCGCGCCCTTTGTACTCGTGGATCTCGTCCCCGATCAGCAGGTCGAAGAAGCCCCGCATCCGGTTCTTCACGTAGTCGGCCAGGGGATACCGGCGCGGGCCGGAGCCGTCTGCCTGCCACAGGGGGGCGCCGCAGCGGGCGCAGTTGCGCTTGCGGCGGCGCAACTCGGCGTCGGTGAGAGGCACGCCGTCCTTGTCCGTGACCTGGCCGTAGCAGGTGGCGCAGCAGGGAACCCGGAAGGGCTCCCCGGTTTCGTCATCCCGCACCAGCCGGCCGTTTTCCGTGGCCCACCGCTGGACCACCGAGGGCTGCCAGCGGTAGGACAGCTTGGCCCGCTCCCGGCTCATCACGGCGAACAGCGGGCCGGACCCGGCGGAGAGGCGCAGCCGTTCCAGGTCGGTGATGGAGGTGACGATGGCGGTGCGGGCCAGGGGTACCGTCTGCTCCACCTCCCGCTTCCACTTTTTGGTCAGGTGCGGCGGACAGAGGATCAACGCCCGCCGGAACCCGGCGGCGTGGGCCGCCGCCGCGCCGATGAAGCTCTTGCCCGTCCCCATTTCGCCGACGACGGTGGTGCCCCGGTGGGCTTGCAGGGACAGGGCCGCGCCCCGGATGGCGTCGGCCTGCGCTCCCAGGGGGGTTCGCAGCAGGTGGGGCAGCCTGGTTTCGGTTTCCGAGGGCCGGTACAGGGGCGGGTAGGACTCCACCACCCTTCGGGCGATGGCGTCCTTGAAGGTGTCGATGAACTCTCCGAGGTTCATGGGTATTCTCCTTTTGTTGTAGATGCGCTGGAGGGTTGCAAAAGCGAAGTCCCCGCCGGTTCCCGGTAGGGAAGGGCGGGGACTTCGTGTCGCGGCTGTGATGCAGCCGTCTAGCCGGTGGGGTTGACGGACTTCCCGTCGTCGGGGCAGCCGCCCTTGAGGTGCCAGGAGCGCGGCGTGGAAGCCACCACCCGGCCGTCGATGATGTCCACCGCGGCGGTCTGCTTCACCGGCTGGCCGGGCAGGATGGGCTGCCCGCACCGGGCGCAGGCGTCCAGGGTCAGGGTCATCTGCATGGCTACTTTCCTCTATGAATGGGGTTGTGTTCGTCGGGTCAGGCGGAGATGTCGGTGATGTCGCCGCTCTCCAGGTCCAGGGCCACCACGGTGGTCTTGAGCTTTTCCCGGTACACCTCGGTGTTCTCGGTCTCTTCGGCCAGCACCTTCTCCTTGCCGGTGCGTCCCTTGACCAGCACCCGCCGCCCGTCGGCCTCCAGCGCCAGGTTGTCCAGGAAGCCCGCCGCCACCAGCATGGCCAGATGGCCCCGGCGGAGTGGCATCAGCGGACGGGTCCGGTTGTCCCCCACCGGCCACAGGGTGTCGGTCACGTCGGGGCTAGCCCACAGGCCGTTCTTGCGGGCCTCGGCCACCGCCGCCAGGGGGTCAACGGTGCGGGTGGCGAAGAGGATGTCGCCGCCTACGGCGCCCGGCGGGTCATAGACCCGGTAGGCCCCGTGGTACAGCTCCTCCGGCTCTTCCTCGGCCCAGGCCCGCACCTGCCCTTCGGCCCGCGCGTCGGGGCTGGGTTCGGCCTTGCGATAGCCCATCAACACCACCTGGTCGAAGGCTTCCCGCTCCGGTTCGGGGAAGTACCAGCAACGCAGGTCCCGGTAGTGGGAGGCCAGGTAACGGGCCGACACCGAGAGCCGCTGCTTGGGCACGATGAACACCAGCAGGCCGCCGTCGGCCAGGTAGCGGGTGCAGTGGGTGAGAAAGGCGTGTTCGGTGCGCTTGTCCTCCGAGTCGTAATCGTAGGGCGGATTGAGCAGCAGCACGCCGAAGACGCCGTTGGCGATGGAGGTGGCGAACAGGTCGCAGGCCAGGGCGCGGTCCAGCAGTCCCTGGGCTTCCTCGGCCCGGTCCCGGTGCAGTTCCACGCCGTAGGTCTCGACGGGCAGGGAGTTGGTCCGGCGCAGGCCGTCGGCCAGTTGCGCCAGGGCGTCGCCGCCCCCGCAGCAGGGGTCCAGGACGCGCAGCGTCTGCCCCGGCCGGCCGTAGGCCGCGGGGCTGTCAATCAGTTCGGCGAGCAGGTCCACCACCCGCAGCGGGGTGGGATAGTAGCCGCCTTTCGCCTGGGCTGCCAGTCTCATGGTTCTTCTCCTTTTCCTTTGTAGTCGGGTTTGGGTCTATTCATTGCCGGTCTTCAGGCCCACCACCTCGCCCTTGGCGAGGGTCCGCTGGTAGCACAACACCTGGCTGGTGTCCTTGGCTTTCGCGCACTGGACGCAGAAGGCGGTGAGCAGTTCGGCGCGGTTGGCGACGACGATGCGCTTCACCAGC
Source organism: Dehalococcoidia bacterium (assembly GCA_965207025.1). Classification (GTDB taxonomy): domain Bacteria; phylum Chloroflexota; class Dehalococcoidia; order Lucifugimonadales; family UBA3495; genus Bin87. The sequence continues at coordinate 2,977,182 of OZ242258.1, forward strand.
ACGGAGTCGCCGCTGGGGAGGTCGTGGCGGTAGAGCTTCTCGAAGGGGTCGCGGCGCTCCGCTTCGGTGGCGGGCCGGTAGAAGTGGGGCTGGCGTGAGGAGGTCAGGTGGTCGGCGGCCCCGTGGGGGCAGAACCGGCAGGTGTCGCCGTCCGGGGAGTAGAGCTGCCAGGCTTTCCCGTTACGCGCCCGGCGGCGCTTGTTGCCCCGCTTGACCGGGTTGAGCGTCCTGTCCATATTCGTTGGTCTCCTTTTCTTTTGTAGTTGACGTTGCCTTGGCCCGACTATCCGCAGGCGGCGCTTTCAGGTAGGGTGAGCAGGCCCATGGCCACGGCGTCGGACAGGTCCTCGCGCAGCCTTTCGGCGTCGGGGGCGCACCAGTAGGCGACGACCCCAACCGACTGGAGGGGCTTGATGCTTTCGTCCCGCAGTCCCTTGCGCCAGAGCCAGTTGGCCCAGGAGTGGTGCAGGGGCAGGGGGCTGCGCTTGTCCAGGAAGCGGTGGTAGAGGGCCGGGGCCTCCTCCTCGCTGGGGGCCAGCAGCAGAAAGGAGTCCCGCTCGAAGGCGAACTCCGCCATCCGGGTGTACACCAGCGCGTGCCAGCCGCCAGAGGAGGGCAGTCGGGCGATCCTGGTAGTCCAGGTGCCGACGGTCGGCGGCGGTACGATACAGCGGCGGTAGCCGCCGCTGAAAGCCATGCCCTCGGTGCCCTGGATGAGGAAGGCCGGGTCCGGGGGCTGCTTGAGCAGGGAGGCCCAGATCGCCTTCAGCGCCGTCTGGGGTCCCACCATGGAGAGGAACCAGAGGCCCTCGGTGTCCGGGTCCCGGGCGAAGGCGTCGGCGGTGGCCGAGTAGCCGCCCGCCGTGACCGTGAAGAGGTCGTCGGGGTTGATGGTGGCTTGGGTTGCCAGCATGTATGGTCTCCTTTAGTAGTGGGTTGAGGATGCAGCGCGGGGAATCGCGTCCCCGCGTGAGGACCGGCGGTGCGTCGCCGGTCTCGGGCAGCGCCGGTGCTAGATGTCCATCAGCTTCTTTTCCTTGAGGCTGACGTACCGGTCGCCGGCGATGACGATGTGGTCCATCAGGTCGATGCCCAGCAGCTTTCCCCCTTCCACCAGTTCGCGGGTGATCTTCACGTCCTCCGGGCTGGGGGTCGGGTCGCCGCTTGGGTGGTTGTGGGAAATGATGATGCTGGGGGCCGAGTCGATGATGGCGGCGCGGAACACCTCGGCGGGGCGGACGATGGAGCTGTTGACGTTGCCCTGGTAGATAATCCGCTGGGCCATGACGCCGTTCCTGGTATTGAGCAGCAGCACCCTGAGCTGTTCCTGGGCCAGCAGGGACATCTCAGGCCCCAGCAGGTTGAACACGTCCTGGGGGCAGCTGATGACGGGCATCTCGGCGGGGCGCTCCGGCTGGAAGGACACCTCGTAGCGGGCCGCCAGTTCGCCCAGCAGGTCCAGGTTGGAGCGCAGAGCCTCCAGCACCGCGTGGCCCTCCAGGGTCACGGCGGGGGTGTCGTCGGTCTTGGTCTGCTTCTTGCGGAGCATGGCTCACTTCCTTACAAGTAGGATTGGGAAACGAGAGCGGGGCCGCTCCCTATTGCCAGGGAGCGGCCCCGTGTTGCGTCCGCCGGTGGCGGGCGTCGCTATTCCGTGGTCCGGTTAGAAGGGAAGGTCGTCGTCCTGGGTGTTGGCGCCGGCGTTGGCGTAGTTGCCGTTAGCGCCGCCGTTGCCGTTGCGGGAGGAGTCCAGGAACACCACGTCCTGGGCGTGGACCTCGGTGCGGTAGCGCCGCTGACCGTCGTCGCCGGTCCAGGAGTTCTGAACCAAACGACCCGCGACGTAAATCCTCTGGCCCTTCTCCACGTACTGAGCGACGGCCTCGCCGAGCTTGTCCCACACCACGACGGTGTGCCAGTCGGTGGCGTCCTCGCCGTTCTTCCGGCCCCGGTCCGTGGCCAGGCGCAGCTGGGTAACGGCGATGCCCGACGCCGTGTAGCGCATCTCCGGGTCGTTTCCGACCCGTCCCAACAATTCCACCTTGTTGATGGTCTTCGCCATGATTGTTCCTCCATTTGCTCTGTGAGTTAGGGTTGACCTTGCGGGGCCGCCCATTCCTTTAGAAGAGGGCAGCCCCGTGTTGCGCTGCCAAGTTGGTAGCGTCGGGTTTCGTCTAGCTGACCCGCAGGTAGTGGGAGACGTTCTCGGTGACGATCTCGGCCCGCGCCTCCGGGTCCAGCAGGGCGTTCAGCCGCTTGTGGTCCACGTTGTAGCGGGTGTTCTTCACCATCCCCACGGTGCGGGTCTTCTCCCGGCCCTCCAGCTTGGCCTTCTGTTCACCCCGCTGGCCCAGCCAGGCCCGCAGCATCCCCAGCGCCCACTGTTTGTCCTCTTCTATGGCCTTCAGCATCTCCTGGGCCTGTTCGTACTCCCGCAAGGCGGCTTGGGCCTCGTCGTCGGTAACCGGCTCGACGGGTTCGTCAACTGGTTCCGGTTCCACCGCCGCCGTCCCCGGCAGGCAGGCGTTGAGGAAGGGGCAGCGCTTACACTGCCAGTCGTCGGCGGTGAAGTCCCGCTCCGGCAGCACATCCGGGTCCGGCCCGTTGACCAGGTGGTGGGCCGCCAGTTCGCCCAGCCGGGCGCAGGCTCGCTCGAAGGCCCGCTCCACCCTATGGGCCGGTATCACCTCGTAGTCCCAGGTCCGTCCGCCCGTGTCCAGGGTGGCGATCACCACGTCGCGGGCTTCGTCATAGGCTCCGTAGGTATAGAAGGCCGCCTGCCAGACCGATTCTGGGTGGCTGCGCTCGGCGCCCAGCGTCCGCCACTTCTTGTAGGCTTCCGGCCCCCGGGTCTTGACCTCGACGATGCTGGGTTCGTTCCCGAAGATGGGCGCGACGCCGGCGGCGTCCACGTGGCCGCTGACCGCCAGGGTTGGACCGAGGCGCAGAGAGACCATCCGGGGGTTGTCGCGGTCCGTTGGAGTGATGTCCCAGCCGGCCCGCTCCATGGCCCGCAGCACCACCGGCTCCAGGGCGTTGCCCGCCTCCAGCATGGTCAGGGAATCATCGCTGCGGGGGTTGGTGACCTCGTGGCCGGTGGCCTCGTACCACAGGGCGCGGCGGCAGTTGCCCACCGCCGAGGCCCGGACCTCCAAGGTCCCGTCGCCGTCGAAGCGGGCGTTGGGTCGGGAGTAAACGTCGGTCTGCCTGTCAATGGCGATAGTCATGGTTGTCGTTCCTCCATCATGTTCGGTGTCCGGTAGATGAGAAGCGGGGCCGTCCCGTATTCGAGACGACCCCGTGCGCCTTCTTGGTCGATTTCTCGCCGCTAGTCGGCGGCGACGGGCAGTTCCGCTGGTTCCACATCCGCCTGCGCTGCCAGGTAGTCCCGCAGGACCAGGGCGATGGCGTCGCCCAGCCCTTTCACGTACACCGTGCGCCCGTCCTCCATCCGGTTGGGCCAGGGCTGCATTTCGGTGATGCCCTGTATCTGCCCGATGATTTCAGCCAGCGGCGTGCCCCGTCGCAGGTGCAGGGAGACCAGGCGGCAGGCCATTTCGGTCATCCCGTGTTGCAGGCTGCCGGCCTTGCCGAGAGAGCCGAAGACCTCGAAGGGCTGGCCGCTTTCGTCCAGGCCCACGGTGATGTAGAGGCTCCCCAACTCCGTGCCGAGTTTGGTGGTCACGCTGGGCAGGCAGCGGGGCCGGCTTCGGGTGACGGTCATGGCGATCCCCCTTCATTGCCGAGGTAGGGAAGCGCCGGAGAGTAGCGGTCGAAATAACCCGCTATCTTCAGGGCCAGTTCCCGCTCCCTTTCGTCGCCCAGGCCCAGCAGGATCCGGGCGATGGGTTCCTCGCAGTCCTCCTCGGCGAAGCAGGGGTTGAGGAAGGTGTCCCGCACCAGGTCGGGCAGTTCCTCCCACCGCTCCCGGCTCAGCTTCAGCCCGCCGTGTCCGGCGGTGGACACCCGCCAGACCCCTTCGGCCAATTCCTCGATGTCCTGGGGCCACCCCCAGGGGGTGTGCATGGTGGTTGCCGTCATGTTCTTGCCTCCTTGTTCCTGTAAATGGGAAGCGGGGCCGCCCCGTATTGCAGGCGGCCCCGCCGGATGGTGTTTTGCCGAGGGAGTTCTACCTATTGCCGCCCTCGGCTTTCCTCGCCTCGTTGACCTTCTTGGCCGCGTTCTCCACCAGGGGCTTGAGGTCCTCGGCGGGCAGGTCGTCCAGGTCCTTGCCGGTCTGCTTCTTGACCGCCTCCCGTACCCGGTCCTCGTCGTAGCCCTGCTTCGCGCCCAGATCGATGAGCCGCCCCCGCAACTGCTGGAGGTAGGAACCGTCCCGCCGCCCATTCCCGCTGTTGCCCTGGCAGTTGTTGCCGTTGCCGTTGCTCCTGGCGTTGGACGGCTGCGCGCCAGACCTGCTGTTGGCCGCAGGCTGGTCTCCGTAGAGGCCATTTCCGAACCGGTCGCCGAAGCTGCGCAACGCCCGCTTCAGTCCGTCGGTGACGGCGCCCTTGCAGGCCGTGTCGTGGCCTTCCGGGGTATCCTCGGCGACGATGTGGAACCCGATGTCGGTGCGGGGCGGAGCGCCCACCACGCTGACCCGCACCGGGGCGCTGTAGGCGAAGGAGACCCTGACCTCGCCGGTCCTGACATCCACCTTCTCGATGCGGCGCAGGCCCACGTCGCCCACCAGTTCGTATCCCCACCCGCCGAAGCCGAAGATCCGGTTGGCCTGGTCGATGACGGTGTGGCCCTCGATGTAGTCGTACTGGCGGTTGCCCCGGCCGTCCCGCCGGGAGACCAGGGCCGGGTCCAGGGGCTGCTCCAGGGCGCTCACCACGGCGGGGGGCAGCCCGTCCCACAGGAGGTCGTGGCCGCCGATGTCGGCGACGCCGTTGCCGCCCTTGTGCCCGTTCTGGCCGTTGCCGTTGAGGTTGACGCTGCCGTTGGGGTGGTGTCCGTTGCCGTTCTGGTTGTTGCCATTACCCATGATGTTGCTCCTTTGCGTTTAGATGTTGGGTGTGCCGTTGGTTGCGGCGGCGTCCCGCCAGGGAAGCAGTCAGCGGGGCAGTAGGCCCCGTCGTGTCGTTGAGTTGGTTGGGAAAAGGAAAGGCCCGCCGGTGAAGGCGGGCCAGTAGAAGAGGAAGGTTGGTTGGAAGTTGTCAGCGGGCGGAGCGGGCTGCCTGAGCCAGCAGGCGGAGGAAGCGCAGTTGGCCGTTGGGCTGCGTTGCCAACTCGCCCAGGTCGGCGACGCCTGGGGGCAGGTTGACCACGGCGGCGCGGTTGCCCAGCAGTTGCTTGAGGCTCGCCGCCGCCGCGTTGCCCGCGTCGTCGTTGTCGAAGGCCAGGAAGACCCTTGGGCAGCCCCTGAGCGCCGCCGCCACCTTGTCCATCCCCTGTGTCCCCAGGGCGGCCACGGCGGGGTAGCCCCAGGCCGTGAGCGTCAGGTAGTCGAAGACGCCTTCAGCGACAATGACCCAGGATGGCGCCGGGCCAAGCGCAGCCAGGCCCAGCACCGGCTTGGGGCCGGGCAACGCCTGGAAGCGGGGCCTGGCGTTGGGTTGCACCGCCCGTCCGGTGAGCCACCGCGCCCGGCCCGATGCCACGTCGGGCACGGTGATGGTCCCCGCGAACCGCTCCGCGCCGCGTTCCAGGAACAGGCCGGAGTTTCGTTGGCGGGCGCCGTCGAACCCAGCGGCTTGCAGGTGTTCCCGCAGCCCGTCGCCCGTGGCGTAGCCGAGACCCAACCGCGTCGCAGCGTCCAACCCGATGCCCCGCGAGGCCAGGTATCGCAGGGCCACCGAGCTGCGCCGCAGTTGCCCGCCGTAGAACCGCACCGCCGCCGCTAACAGCGCCGGATCGCGGGGAGGCAGCGTGGCAGGGGCAGTTGGCCGTGCCGGGGTTGGCCGGTTGGAAGTCGCAACCACCGTTCCCGAACCGTCGTCCAAGCGCCGGATTGCCTCGGGCAGAGTGAGGCCCTCCATCCGTCCCACGAAGTCCAGCACGTCGCCGCGGGCCCCGCAGCCGAAGCACCAGAACTTCTCGCTGTCTCCGTACACCGTGAAGCTGGCCTCGACTTCATCGTGAAAGGGGCAGACGCCTTGCCGGACCCGGCCCTTGCCGTGCAGGACGACACCGGCGGCCTCCACCATGTCGCCCAGGGGATGCCGCGCCTTGAGTTCCGCGAAGTCCGCCTTGGTGTGAGCTGCTACCATCACGAACCTCCCTTGGCCAGCGGCTTCAATCCCCACAGGCTACGCCGGGAGACCGTCTTGCCCACCGGCCAGCGCATTCCCAGGACGGCGGCAACCTCCAGCGAGGCGATATCGCCGTCAGCGGGAACCAACGCCGCCGCCCTGCCGGTGGCCGGGCTGTAGAGCAGTGTCCTTTCACCGGCGAACCGGCGCCGGGCGATGTCCAGCCACTCGGCGTACAGCCACCGCAGTTCCGAGTCCGAGGCATTGGCGGCGTTCACTCCGTTGAACGCTGCCAGCGCCCCGTCCAGGTCGCCCGACTGCCGCAGCCGCCGGGCTTCGTGGACCGTCCGGGCCAGGCTGAGCGGGTTTTCCGGTTCCCCGCCCAGCAGCGCCGCCAGCAGCCGGTCCACCAGTTCCTCCAACCGGCGGACCGACGCCGTGGTTTCCATTGTCATCGTGGTCATGGCGTACCTCCCTGTTGTCGTGAATTCCGCCGATTGCAGTTGCACCGGCAACCGGCCGGCCTGCCCTTCCCCGCCTGGACAATGCGCCGCACCACCAGGGCGGCGATGCCCAGGCCGAGGAGATTGAGGAAGAAGACTCCGCCGCCGGAGCCGGTGAGCAGCGGCCCCAGGATGAGCAGGCCCACCGCCAGCGCCAGGGTCAGCCGCTTGTGCCGCCAGAGGAACCGGCCCACCTTCACCGCCGCCGAGATTGTTCGCATCACGCTTGTCATGTTCGCCTCCTTTGTTGTTTCTGTGACTGACGTTTGCGTTCCTGACCCACGCGGCATCCGGGGAGCGCGGGCCGTGGTGATTGAATGGGGATTGGGAAAGACGGACTCCGTCCCGGGCCGGATGCCTGGCGCGGGAAACGGAGCGAAGTGGGGGAGAAAAGCAGACGCAGCCCGGCCCAGGGAATGTTCAACGTCCTGGGGGGCTGCGCAGGGAAAGGGCCGCGGTCCGGTTGGTCTCAGCCGTCAAACCGCAGGCGTGAGGAAGCGGCCGAGGCGCCGTCAGCGCATCAACCGCAGGGTGAAGGGGGTAAGGCGAAGCGGTTCAGCCGCTCCGCGAGTGAGGATGAGAGGCCGGAGTTCCTGGCCTGGGTTCCTGGTTCGGTTCGCCACCTCCTGGGCAATGATGTGATCGTGAGACTACCAGTGCACCGCATCGAATCGGTCGCCGGAGGAGCAATGCTCGACCCCGGTTCCGCATCACGCAGCGGGCGGGCGCTTATCCCCTGATGATCCGCCGCCGGGAGAGCAGGGCTCGATCCCGAAACAACGCACCGGGTCGGGGATGGACCCTCCAGTTTTCTGGGCTGGAAACACTGGAAAAAGCCAGACAACGCATTCAATTATTTACGAACCCATGAGCCAAAGAACCCCCCAAACCCGCCTTTCCGCCCCCGGTCGGCCAAAGTGTTCGCAACCAGGTCGCAACGGAGTCGCAGGAACGGAATGGCCGTTCCGATCGTGTCCCCGGCAGCCTACTTGCGCCACAAACCCAGGGTGAGGAAGCGGCGCAGCCGGAGCATCTTGCGGTCCACTATCGCCTCATCCAGCAGCTCATTCCGGCGCCGGACCTCCTGCCGCCGGTCGCCCCAGTCCCAGGGCCGCGTCGCCGGAGGCAGGGTGAGTTCATGCTTTTCGACCAGCTCGATTTCCAGCTCCAGGCGCCGCTCCCGCGCGTTGAGCACTTCCATGGCGTCTTTGGCCGCAGCGAAGGCGTCCCGGGCTTCCCGCCACTGGACAATCACCGCCGTGGCCGCGTCGCCGTACACCAGCTCCTCGCCGGGTTCCGCCTCGGCGGTAACCAGGTCGGTATAAACCCGCCGGGGCCGCTGGACCACGGGCTTGGCCGACACGCCCTGACTGTCAGGCTGCGAACTCGCCACGCCGCCACCCCTCGGCGCTCCGCCGTTCACCGCCGCGCTAGTGCCCACCGCCTCCAGCGCCGACACCCGCCGCGCCAACTCCGCCAGCGCCCTGGCCTGTTCCTCCTGGGCCTTTTCCCCGTCCTCGCGCAACGCAGCCAGCCCCTCACCCATCATCCGCTCCAACTCCTTCTGACCGTCCTCCAGCATCCCCAGCCGGTGCCGCTGGGTGGCCGCCGCCGACCCGCCCCCCTCCAATAGGTGCCTTTCCAGCGCCCCGGCCAGCGTGGGCGTCAGGCGCCGCGACTCTTCATACCGCGTCAACGTCCGGGGACTGACCCCCAGGGTCTCCGCCGCCTGGGTCTTGCCCTGCTCGCCGATCAGGTCCCCCAGCAGCGCCACAAGCCTCATTTCCCGCAGGCTGTCCAGGCTCCGGCTGGCCTCCGGGTACTGTTCGCTCTCCGCCATCGCCTTGCCCTCCTTGCTGGACAACTGTCCGATTTCCTTCGTGGCACTGTCCAAACTCCCCCTCCATTGCCGCTGGACAACTGTCCGATTTCATACGTGGCCCTGTCCACAGGGGCTGGAAGCTGCCCTGGAACCAAAGTGTTCGCTCAAACCGTCCGATAGCAACTGTCTTGAATGTCAAGAGGCATGACCGACATTAGCGGTCAGGTCGCGCCAGGGCGAGTGATGCTTGATCATGGCATTGAGGATGGTGAGCAGCTTTCGCATACAGGCGACGAGGGCGACCTTCTTCGGCTTGCCAGCGGCCAGCAGTCGTTGGTAGAGGTTCCTGATGACGGGATTGTGCTGGCTGGCTACCATTGCTCCCATATACAAGACGGACCGCACTCGGGCGCGCCCGCCCCAGACGGTGCGTTTGCCACGCATCGTGCCGCTGTCCCGGCTGAAGGGGGCCACGCCCACCAGGGCGGCGATCTGCCGACGGTCCAGCGTGCCCAGTTCGGGGAGACAGGCCAGCAAGGTGAGGGAGAGCTGCTCACCCACGCCGGGGACAGACCTCAGGAGATCGTCCTTCTCCCGCCACACCGGACTCCGGCGCAGCGTCTGCCTCAGCCCCTGGTCCAGGTCGGTCAGCTCCTGCTCCAGCCAGGCGATGTGGGCCTCGATGCGGGGGCGCACGGCGCTGACGGCGGTTCCCAGGCGGTTCTTCTCGGAGACCAGCATGGTCATCACCTGGTGCCTGCGGGCTACCAACGAGTTGAGGACCTGCGTCTCGGCGTCCCGCAGCGGGCGCACCTTGGGACGAACCGCATCGGCGAAGTGAGCCAGGACCGCCGCGTCCAAAGCGTCGGTCTTGGCCAGCGCTCCGGTGGCCTTGGCGAAGTCCCGGACTTGACGCGGGTTGGCGACCACCACCGGCAGCTCGGCGATTGCCAAAGCTGCCACCAACGGCAATTCCAAGCCGCCGGTAGCCTCCAGCAAGACCAAGGTGGGACCCAGGCCCTCCAACTGGGAGACCAGTTCTCCCACTCCGGTTTCGTCGTAGGAGACAACCCATCTCTGACCCGTGGGACGGACTGCGACGTCAACCTTGGCCTTGGCCACGTCAATGCCTACGTAGACTCCTTCAAGCTCCATGATCACCTCCTGTTGATTGCCGGCCCGTCCTTGCACGATGCGGGCTTGGTTAACCCAGGCAACTGTTCGGGCTCTAACTCCAATAGGGTGGGGCGACCCTCGCTATCGGACGGCCTTCTATGACCCAGGGGCAACCGGTCTACCCCACCCACTCAAAAATACAAGGGGCTGATTTCCCCCGATTTCAGGTTCAACTGGACAGAATTGGACACCTGCCCACCAGCATCAATTCCCTGTACACGGGTATGACACCACACCGGCCTGTCCAAATCCCATGCCTTAAAAGGGGTGACGCGCGCGTCACCCCTTATAGGACATTCCGCTGAGCGGGTTCCGTCGCCAGACTTGGTTGTCGAACATCCGGTCTCAATACGACCGCAAGGAGGCAACCATGTTCCGGCGTCTATTACCCAAGTCCGGCAGACCTCGGCGGCTGGCGCTGCTGGCGGCGGCGCTGCTGCTCGCGGCCATCGTCACCATTCCCGCCAGCGGCCTGGCCCTGGCCCAATCGCCACCCTCTGACGATGTGATCCTGGTCAACCGGGACCGGCAACTGGTGGAGCGGAAGAAGGAGGGCGACTTCGTGGCCCGCCCCATCTTCAACCGCCAGGTCAGCGTTCTCTACTACGCCATCCGCCACCCGGACACCGGCGACTGGATCACCAACACCTACCGGGTCCAGGGCGGCGAGAAGAAGCTGGCCGAGGGCTGGGAGTACACCTTCGACTACCCGGCCCTCAAAGAGCAGCCCGACCTCCACCCCGAGCAGCCCTTCCTGCTGATGCTGGCCGTCCCCCGCATTGGCGGCGGCGACCACCACGTCTTCTACGCCCTGATCCCCGTCCACCAGCCCAAGGGGTTGTGGGACCGGGTGCTGGGCGCTCTCGACCCGGACCGCTGGGCCCGGGCCGCCGCCAAGTGGGTGATCCAGGGCGTCCACGGGACCCTGTGCGGCGTGGTGCAGGGGGTGCTCCAGACCAAAATCAGCGATTGCGGGGGAGGTTAGGCAGTATGGGAGACATCCTCACCGGAACCCCTCCGCACCTCACCTACCTGCACCCCTTCGTGCAGCAGGCGTGGTGGGCAGTCTGGGCCGTAACCACCGCCGCCCTCACCGTGATCCTGGGCTGGATGGGGCTCAGCTTCATCGTCCAGGAGCATCTCGGCAGACATCAATCAGGCTGGCGGGAGATGGTGCCCCGCCTGGTGCTGGGCCTCACCGCCGCCGCGTCGTCCCTCTGGTGGTGCGCCCTGGTCATCGACGTGGCCCACGCCGCCTCCCAGTTCATCGCCGCGACGTTGAACGTTACCCCCGGCGACCTGCTGCGGGCGCCCCTGTTTGCGCTTTTGGCCGCCGTGGAGACGGGCAGCGTGGGCCTGGCGGTGTTCATCGCCCTGCTCTACCTGGTCTTCGGCTTCTTTCTGCTCTACCTGCTGGTGCAGATGATCCTGCGCCTGGCCCTCATCGACATCCTGCTGGCGCTGGCGCCCATCGCTCTGGGGCTGTGGATTCTGCCTCATACGGCGGGCTGGGGCCGCCACTGGCTGCGCCTGTTTATGACCACCGTGTTCCAGCAGGCGGTGCAGCTCATCGCCGTGGCGTTGGGCTTCGCCTTCCTGGGCGAGTTCGCCGCCATCGGCCAGTTCGAGCCGGTGCAGGACCTGGTCTGGAAGCTGCTCATGGCCATCGCCTTCATGTACCTGGCGAGCCGCGTCCCCTCGATGCTGGGCAATCACGGCACCTTCGACGCCTGGCTGCACACCCTCTACTTCGGGATGTCCCTGCCCGGCTCCATGGTCCGCTCGGCCCGCGCCCTGGCGTTGATTGGGGGCGGAGCCGCCGGAGGCCCGGCGGGCGCGGCGGCAGGGGCGGCAGCGGCGGGTGGAGCCACCGGAGCGGCCAGCGCCGCCGGAAGCGCGGCGAACTCGGCCGCCCAGAACGCCACCCCGGCAGGCCAGGGAGGACCCACGCCCCGCAGCCAGGGGCCGTAGCCGAAATCACGACCACCAACCGGCGAGGAGACCTTCCCGCCGTCCAGCCACCGACGGAGGTGCGCCATGTGCCAGTAAACCGGCGAGAGCAACCCGACTGCAAGCAGATCGAGCAATCGCTGAAACGGCAGCGAAAAGGAGAGAAACCTATGGGAGAACTGACCCAGACCATATCGAACCTGGTGGGCATCCTGCTGGGATTGGTGGGCGTGGTCGGCGTGGGCTACTTCATCTACGGCGCCTACCTCTACCTCACCGCCTCCGGCGCGCCCAACCAGATGGAGCGAGGCAAGAGCGCCATGATGACCGCCCTGGCCGGCGTGGTCCTGGCCCTGGTGGCCTACGGCGTCGTCGCGCTGGTGATCAACGCCGTGGTGGGCAACCCGGTGGACCCCAGCGTACCCACACCCAATTAGGAGGCAGGGCATGAGAGAGCACGAAGTACCGACCCACGTGCAGGCCGAGGACAAGGCGCTGCTGTGGTTCACCTTCCCCCAGGTGGTGGCGGTGGTGGCGACCTGCGCCGTGGCCTACGGCGTCTATCGCTACTTTCCCTTCGGCCCCTCGGGGCTGAAGCTGGGCCTGGCGATAGTGCTGGGCGTGGTGGGCATCGCCATGACCGTGGGCAAGGTGGGGGGCCGGGGGCTGCCCCTGGTGGCCGCCGACCTGTTGAAATTCAACTTGGGCGCCCGGCGCTACGCCGGTTCCCCGGCGCAGTTGACCATCAGCGAGCCGCCCCCGCAGCCCGAGGCCAGGCCCGACCCGCTGCGGCTGCTGGCGAAGAAGGCCGCCTCCGGCGTGGGCAAGGCGGTGAAAGCAGTCCGGCAGAAGGGGCGCCGTCCCTTCCGGCCCCACAGCTGGTTCGGCAAGGGCCGTCGCCGCAAGGAGGCGGGAAATCGCCCCCAGACTCCGGCTGAAGGAACCAGGACCAGGAAGCCCTGGGGCCGCTTCCTGGCGGTGGGGACGTTGGGCCTGCTGGCGTTGGTGCTGCTGCCCGGCAGCGCCCTGGCCGACGACCCGGACGACAACCCCTACGGCGACGCCTGGCGGCTGGACGAAATCTACTTTGAGCCGCCGGACCCGGTGCCGGGCCGCCGCGTCTACATCGAGAGGCTGGCGGTCTCCGGCGACACTGCCGTCGTCACCCTGCGGGCGGCCCACGACCTGGACCTGAAGGGCCGGGTCTTCGGCGGCCGCACCGGCAAAACCCTGAAGATGGGCTTCAACACCAGCCTGCGGGAAGGAGAGAGCAAGGGTTACAACCTGACCCTGGACGGCCCTTCGCCCTCCTTCACCTTCTCCTGGCAGGACGCATTGGGCCGGAGCGGGGCGGCGTCGCTGAAGAGCCGCCAGATCCCCTACCCGCTGCCCCAGGCCGACGGGGAGCTTTGCGACCTGGAGGTCATTTCCCTGGAGTGGACGCCGGGCCAAATCAGGGGCGTCATCGCCTCGGAGTGCATCGCCGAGACCCGGCACGAGGAGGACCTGCCGGTGTACGGCGGCCACTTCAGCCAGTCGGTGCCGGCCCTGCTGGCCGCCACCGTAACCGGGATCACCGGCACGGTCACCGTGCATTGGGGCGGCCACAGCGCCACGGCGACCTTCGTTCCAAACGGCGAGACCGCCTTCACCCTTCCCGTGGCGAACCGACGGGCGACCAGCCAGTTGGAAATCACGGCGGACCTGACGGCGACCCTCAACGTCCCCCGGCCGCCCATGTTGCAGACCGTCCACCACCCGGCCCGCACCGACGTGTACACCCGCCGGGTGACATGCCGCTGCGGCAAAAGCTCGACCGTCAAGACGGTGCGCATCTACGTCCATCACCCGGAGCACGTGCGGGCCGTGGAGAACCAGCGTTCCCCGGTGACCCGCACCCGGACGGAGAGCATCCCGCTGGTTGCAGCGTCGAAGGCGGCGCCGGCCGTGAACCTCGGGGCCGATGCCCCCTACCAGGCCCTCTACGTGCCTCCCCCCAAGCCCCCGCCGCCCAGGGCGGAGCAGACGCCGGTGGGCGGTTCCAACTGGTGGAGCTGGCTATGGCCCGGAAACTGACCGCCATATTGCTGGCCGGCGCCTCGGCCCTGGTGTCCGTTGCCGCCGCTCCGGCGCAGGACGAAATGAACGCGATGACCGCCGCCTTCGACGCGGTGCTCACCGGCATGGCCTACGTGGGGGCGGGCCTGTGCTTCTTCGGCATCGTCTGGGCCGGGTTCCTGCTGATGGCCGAGGGCGCCGAGGGCGAGGGTCGGGGCCGGGCCAGGAACGCCGCAATCATGGCCGTGGTCGGCCTGGTGGTGGTGCTGCTGGCCAAGGGCATCGCCACCGGCATCATCGGCAGGATCATCGAAGTTCTGCCCGGCCCATAACACAACCGGGAGGTGTGAATGTTGAAACTGACGTTACCCAATCCGAAGGAACTGGCCCGGCGCTGGCCGCCGGGCCGGTCCCCATCGCAAACCGTTGACGATACGGCGGAACCCGCCGAACCCAAGCCACCGCCCCCATTGTCCCTGTTCTTCATGCTGTCCCATCTAGAGGATGACGGCCCGGTGCGGCTGGACGGGGTGAAGCTGTCGGTGGTGGAGGTGATGGGGCTGGAGCTGGACGAACCCAAGCTGGGCGCCTTCGCCGGTTCCCTGAACGCGGTGGACTTCCCGGTGCAACTGCTGGTCAGGCAGCACCCGCCGGTGTTGCAGGGTTTGAGGGACAAGCTGACCGAGGCCCAGCCGGACGACCTGCCTCAACGGACCAGGGACGCCGCCGACAGCCTGAGCCGATTGCTGACCACCCTGGAAACCCGGGAGGGCATCCTGGACCGGCGCTTCTACGCCGTCTGCGAGCATGGCCGCGCCGACGAGCTGCGGGCGCTGTTGGTACGGGCCGGTCTCGGCGTCTTCCCACTGAGCGGAAATTCCCTCAAGTTGTTGCTGCTGGCCTGCGCCCTGGGCGGCTCACCCGATGAAAGGGACGAGGAAGCCGAGATGGAAGTCGAGGTCAACCGCCGGGACATCCGCATCGGCAATCACCTGACCCGCTCGTTGCACCTGGGCAAGTGGCCCCGCAGCCTGGCCCCCGGTTTCCTGCAAGGCTTGATGGCCGCCGGAGCGGCCATGGACCTGTCGGTGCATTTGGGCGCCATCCCCACGGAACAGGCCGCCCGCACCCTGGAGTGGCAGAAGGTCCGCTTCGAGTCCGCCCAGTCCCTCTCCTTCAAGCGGGGCCGCTCCATGTCCCCGGAGGCGGAGATTGCCCTGGAGGACGTTTCCCGCCTGCGCGACGAGGTGCAGAGAGGAAGGGAAAGGCTGTTCCACGCCTCGTTGTCGGTGACGCTCCACGCCGACGACCTGGACACGCTGAAGGACCTGACCCAGAAGGCCCGGGCTCACTTCGCCGCCACTCTGGGCAAGCTGGACTACCTGGCCTTCCGGCAACGCGAGGGACTGCTGTCCACCCTGCCCCTGGGCCTGAACGCCGTGGCGACGTGGCGGACGCTGGACACCTCCAGCCTGGCGAGACTGTTTCCCTTCTCCCCGCCGGACCTGGACACCAGGAGCGGCACCCTCTACGGCATCGACCTGCGGGCCTGCGCTCCCATCGTCTACGACCCCTTCGACGGCACCCACCTCAACGCCAACACCGCCGTCCTGGCCCGCTCCGGCAGCGGCAAGAGTTTCGCCACCAAGCTGGGCGTGCTGCGCGGCGTCTGCCGTGGCGTCAGGGCCTACGTCATAGACCCCGAGGGCGAGTACACCGACATGGCCCGCGCCGCCGGCGGACGGGTGCTTTCTCCCGGCGTGCCCGGCCAGGGTATGAACCCCTTTGTCATCGACCGGGGCGACAGCGAGGAGCTGTTGCAGCGCATCGGCAGCCTCAGACGGCTCATTGAGGTGATGGTGGGGGAAAGGCTGTCCGCCGAGCGCCGTTCCAGCCTGGACCACGCTCTGGCCTCGTACTACGCCGAAAAACGGGAGCGGACCGGATTCCGTGATTTCTACGGCTACCTGGAAGGGGTGTCGCCGGAAATCGCCCACCTGCTGCGGCCCTTCGCCACCGGCAGCCTCCGGGACCTGCTCTCCGACGAGGGCGACGACCTGCTGGCCCGCGAAGCCCTGGTCACGGTGTTCGACCTGCACCTGCTGGAGCCGGAACTGCGTCCCGCCGCCGCCATGGTCTGCACCGAGACGGTGTGGGCCGCCGCCGCCCAGGACCCCCGTCCCCGTCTGCTGGTGGTGGACGAGGTGTGGAGCATCATGCAACACCCGGAGGGCGCGGCATTCATGGTGTCGATGGCGAAACGCGCCCGCAAGCACCGGCTGGGATTGCAGTTCATCACCCAGGACGTGCAGGACCTCCTCTCCGAGGATTCCTCCCGCACCATCACCGGACATTCGGGAAGAGCGCTGTTGCAGAACGCCGCCTTCAAGCTGCTGCTCCAGCAGGACGCGGCGGCCATCAGCACCGTGGGCGAAGCCTTCGATTTGCCGGAAGAACTGCAACGCTGGCTCCTGTCCTGTCCCCGGGGCGACGGGCTGCTGTTGGCAAGGGGCAACCGCTTTCCCGTCCGCATCGAGGCCACCCCCGAGGAAACCGAGGTCATCGAGTGGCGGCCCGGCCCCAGGCACTAGCCGGTAAGGGCCAACGATACAGATACCAACACCGAACCCATAGATAGCGAAAGGAAGGAAGGTATGAATTTGCAACTGAACCCCAGGCGGATATTTCTCGGCAACCCCCAGCGCAGCGCCCCGGTGCTCCTCGCGGTGACGCCGCCCCGCACCGGCGAGCGCACCATGCTGGGCGTGGAGAACCTGCTGCAGTCCATCGCCGTCCCCGAACCCTTCTCCCTGGAACTGGCCGGCACATCCGACGGCGTCACCCTGCTGGCCCGCTGCCTGGACCGGGAGGTGGTGCGTGGCCAGATCGCCGCCCACTACCCCCAGGCCCGCATCCAGGAGGTGTCCGTGGACGAGGACCCCATCTTCGTCCACCGGGGCGAACAGGCGTGGGGCATGACCCTGCGGGCCTCCGGGCCGGACTACGTGCCCCTGCGCACCTTCCGGGACGACGACCTGCTGGACCCCGGCTCCGACCCTCTCATCGCCATCATCGGCGCCCTGTCCAACCTGCGCCCCGGCGAGCGGGTCCTGGCCCGGCTGCTGCTGCGCTCCCTGGGTCCCGACTGGTCCCAGGCCCACCAGCAGAAAGCCTTCAGCAACCCTGGCTACCAGCGCCCCGACCCCTCCTACACCTACCAGACCCGGCCCCTGCAACTGGACGGCGTGACCATGGCCGTGCTGGGTGTGGCCGCCCTGGTTGCGCTGCGGGGCTACCTGTGGGTGCAGCAGGGGGAAATCCTCAAGACGGCGCTCCTGGCCGCCGGTTCCGCCCTGGGCCTGGCCGTGGCAGGCTGGGGCTGGTGGCGCTGGAAGCAGGCCCGGAGCCGCGTTTACGACCCCCTGATCATCAAGGAGAAGGTGGGCCGCATCGCCTTCGACGGCGAGTTGGAGCTCATCGCCGTGCTGCCCGAAGACCCCGACCCCAAGGAGGGACTCAAGCGGGCGAAAGAAGTCCTGGAGCCGGTGGCCGCCGCCTACCGCCACTACGACCATCCCGCCGGAGCGCGCTTCAAGGCCAGCCGGGTCCGGCCCATCGTTCCCGTGATGAACCTTCACCCCGCCGGCCCAGGTCTCTTCGGCAAGCGCAGCGTCCTGGGCGTCCGCGAGGCGGCGGCCCTGTGGCACCCGCCCGGCGCCCGGGACGAGACGCCCCTGCTGGAACGCTCCGGTTCCCGAGCCCTTTTGCCCTCGGCCAAGGGCGTCCGGGGCGGCGCCCTGGTGGGCGACACCACGGCGGGCCGGTCCAGGGATATCCACTTTCCCGAGGACCTGCTGCGCCGCCACCACCTCTACGTGGCCCGCACCCGCATGGGCAAGTCCACCCTGATGCACCACATCGTCAGCCACAAGCTCAGGGAGAAGGCGGCAGGCCGGGACCACGACGCCATCGTGGTCATCGACCCCCACGCCGACCTGGTAGCCGGACTGCTGGAGCAGGTGCCGGAGGCCATCGCCGACAAGGTGAAGCTCATCGACCTGGCCGACCCTCGCGGCGTTCCCGGCATCAACCTGCTGGACGCCCGCGTTTTCGCCGACCGGGACCGCACCGCCGACTCGGTGGTGCGGGTCGCCCACGGCCTCTGGGACCAGTGGGGGCCACGGATGCAGTCCATCCTGGAGCACACCGTCAAGAGCCTCCACGAGGCCAACAAGCACCCCACCACCGCCGACGATGAGCAGTTCACCCTGCTGGACGGCCTGTCTCTGCTGTCCGACGACAACTACCGCACCGGCGTCCTGACCCGGGTCTCTGACCCTTTCCTGCTGGACTGGTGGGGCGGCATATTCGCCAGTTGGCGCCGCGAC
The DNA here is from genome assembly GCA_965207025.1 of Dehalococcoidia bacterium. Lineage (GTDB taxonomy): Bacteria > Chloroflexota > Dehalococcoidia > Lucifugimonadales > UBA3495 > Bin87. Next base: position 2,995,276 of record OZ242258.1, read on the forward strand.
TACCAGGGCGACGCCCTGGCCCCGGTGCAGACCCGGCTCTCCTACTACGCCTCCTCGGAGAAGGCCCGGGCCATCCTGGGCCAGCCCCGCTCCACCATCGACCTGCGGCAGACCATCCGCGAGGGCGGCGTGCTGCTGGTGTCCACCGCCCAGGGCGCCGTGGGCCGGGACGTGGCCGCCCTGGTTGGCGCGTCGTTGCTCAACCTGGTGGACGCGGTGATCCGGGAGCAGGGCAGCCTGCCGCCGCAGGAACGACGCGGCGCCCTGGTCGTGGTTGACGAGATGCAGTCCATGCCCGGCGTGGACTACGAAAGTATGTTGTCGGAGCTTGGAAAATTCGGCGCTAGTTTCATCCTGGCGACCCAGAGCCTGGCCAAACTGGAGGACCTGTCCTACACCATGCGCGACACCATCCTGGCCAACGTGGGCTGCCTGGCCGTGTTCCAGGTGGCCGGCAGCGACGCCCGGCAACTGGTGTGGGAGCTGGGCAAGGACCACGTTTCCGAGGACGACGTGGTATCCCTGGACGTGCACCACTGTTACGTCCGCGCCACCGTGGGCACCGAGCGGATGCCGCCCTTCTCCATGATGGTGCGGAAGCCCGAGCCGGGCAGCCTGGCGGTGGCCCACCGCATCCGCGACGGCGCCTCGGCGTATCTCACGCCGGAGACGGAGATCGCCGCCCAGCAGGAGCGGGGCCGCCAGCGGGTCCAGGAGTGGCGCCGGGAGGTGGAGCGCATTCGCCGGAGCCAGAACCCGCCGCCGGACCAGGGCAAGGGCGAGGCGTCCAAGAACCTGGGTCGCAACGAGCCGCGCAGCAAGCACTTCCAGCCTCCCACCGGAGGGACGAAGCCGGAGCAGTCTGACGAAGTGCAGCCCGACGCGGACGACGAGGCCGAAGCCGAGGGGGATGGTCTCAGCGAGTATCGCCAACTTCTCATTGAACGCCAGCAGGCGGACGCGGGCGACGAGGAGGACCGTGAATGACGCCCAATCTCTGCGAAGCCGACGCATTGCGGTGGCTGGCCGATATGCCCTTACTGGACCGGCTGGAACTGGCCGCCCTCACCGGCTGGTCCCGGGGCGCGGTGTACGACGCAGTTGCAAAACTGGAAGACCGGGGGATGGTGGAAGCCGTCCCCCACGCATCTCCCCTAGTAGCCCCCACCCGACGCCATTTTCTTACCGCCGCCGGGGTGGAGCGGCTGGCCGAGTTGGATGGCGTATCCCTTGAGGAACCGCTTTTCCTGGTGCCCGTGTCAAAGCAGTGGCGGCGGGGCCTGCTGGAACGCCTGGACGCCGTGGCCGTCATCTACCGGCTGGCGTCAGCCATCAACCAGGTGTTTCACCCGCTGGCCTTCCGCTGGTATCGGGCCATGCCCCTGGACGCCGCTATCGCACTGCCCGACGGCAGGACCCTGGAGGTGGTCCGCCAGGGCGACACCGCCGACCGCACCGCCTTTGCCAAGCGCCTCTGGCGGCTGGGGCAGTCGGCGCCCACCAGCGCCGTACTGATGCTGCTGCCCGACGAGGTGCGGCTGCGCCAAGCCCGCAGACTGGCGGCGGCTTTGCCCACACCCGTTTTCCTGGCCCTGGAGGGCGACGCCGCTTCCGCCGGGGCCGGGGTCTCCGTCTGGCGCACTCCCTCCGGCCCCGCGCCCCTTGATTTGGCGACGGCGTTGGATCACACCGGGCCGCCCCGCTCCTGGCCTATCAGGAAACCTCCGCAACGGGCCGCAATGCCCGATGCCCTCGACCCCGCGGCTGGCTTCCTGTTGCCGTCCCTACTCAAGCCGGTGGAGAAGCGGGCCGTGGACCTGCTGGCCGACTGGCCTTGGCTGTCGCCCCAGCGCCTGGGCGCAATGCTGGGTGTAAAACGCTCCCGCCTGTCCCAGATTACGCGGCGTTTGGCGGAGCTACGCCTGCTGGTTGACGTTGCCGTGGAAGGCGAGCGTCGCCTGGCCCTCTCCGATAGCGGGCTGGTGATGCTGGCACGCCGGGACCGCACCTCGGTGGGCGACGCCCGCAAGCGGTGGAGCGCCCGGCCCCTGGACCCCGACGCCCCCCTGGACTGGCGGAACGTCGCCGGAACCCGGACCCGTCAATTGCTCCGTAACGTCGAGCACACCGCCGCCGTCCACGCCTTTGTCGCTGCCCTGTGCCGCCAGGCCCGTGCCCGCTCCCGGGAGATCGTGCAACTGGACCCGCCCCGCCGGGCGTCCCGCTACTTCCGGCACGAAGGGAAGCTCCGCTCGGTGCATCCCGACGCCTTTGGAATTATCCGCCGAGTCGAAGGCGTATGGCCCTTCTTCCTGGAGTGGGAGCGCCGGGCGGTACGGCCGGCCACCATGGCCGCCCGCATCGGCCCCTACCTGCGTTACTACGCCACTCCCAGGCCCACCGACGACCACGGCGCCCAGCCCCAGGTCCTGGTGGTCTTCGACGACGACATCGCCCTGACCCACTTCCTGGCAGTCGCCGCCCGAGAGATGGAACGGGCGCGGGTCAGGGTGCCGCTGCTGGCCTCCCACCGTGATCTGGTGCAGAGCGTAGGGCCGCTGGGCCGGGCCTGGACTGCCCGCAGCGGCGACCCGCCGGACTACGCTTTTGAACCCCGGTGAGCCGCCATCCCCAACCGACAAGGAGGAACCCATGAGAATCTACTACGTGATGGAGACCCGGGGTCACCGCTGCCACGTCCTTTCAGCCCTGGGTGTGGACCCTCGGGCCTGGAACCGGCTGCACCGCCGCGTGCTGCGCTGGCGGCAGGAACTGGAACACTATTACGGCATCTCCGCCGACGGCGAACTGCGCCCTTGCGACCTGATTTGCGGTGTCCCGCAAAACAAGCCGGTCTGCCATCGCGGGTGTCGCCGGCACCCGGCATCCCTCCTCGGGGCGCAAGCGGCTGCCGAGGGATTGCACGTTGTCGAGGACTTTGCCGTGGAGACCGGCGGCGTCCAGGTGATCAACGTCTGCCTGAAGATTGACGAAACGCCGGCCCATCGCCGGGTCGCCCTGGACCGCCTCTTCAACCGCATCAATGCCACCGCCTCCCACGAAGGCGGCTACGCCCTTCTCGTCTTCGGACAGGAACCCGACGAGACGGTGAGCAGTACCTACGGGCGGCTGCGAGGCTACAACCCGGTGCCCGTGCGCGTCGGCGCCTGCGGCGACGGCTGGCACACCCGCAACCTTCCCATCGACCGGATCATCGGCGGCCCCCTCTTCCGGGACCCCGGCGCCGACTGCCTGCTCCAGGTTGCCAGCCTGGTGGCCCACGCGCTGCTGTGGCGGGAGGAACCTTCCGCCAGCGGTGCGGACTCCGGTGAAAGCGCCGGAATCTTCACCGTCCTGGACCGTGCTCTGAACCGCAGGGCGTCAAGGAACGACCCCCACGGGGTGGTCAGAAGGTGAAGAAAGGCAGGGAGATTTGGAAGCGAGAGAAAAGGGCCGGACGAAATCGAACGTCCGGCCCTCTGTCGTGTTGTTCCTGATGGATTACTTCAACTCCTCAAGCGTTCTCAGTACGCCTATCAGCAAGAATACCGATTTGTCATCACAACTCACGGCGACCCACCGGTGCCGGTTGACCTTCCGGCCCAGGCGCCAATAAGATCTCACTACATAATCCGGCGCGGAGGTCCAAGCATTGAACGCATCTCAAGCAACCCTGGCCCACATTTCCGACTTGGTTCGCATGGAGCTGGCCGCCTACCTGCCCGCTGATTTCGTCATCGCCGAGGTAACCTCGGAATCCCTGCCCGGTCCTGACGGCGACGATTACATCAGGACCACCGTAATCTTCGAGGACGACCATCCCGAACTTGACGCGCGGGCGCTCAACAAATTCTCCCTGCGCATCGACCCGCTGTGCGCGGAACGGGGCCTCGACCGACCGACCATCGCCTACGCGGACCGGAGCGAAATTCCGGCATGACCACCGGGGCGACCCAGCCGGCCTTTCAACCCCCAGCTCCAATCAACTGGGCGGAACTCATCGCCGTTGGACGGGGAACCCTCATCCCCCATCCTCCGGCCACTCAACCCTCGACCGGAGCCATCCGGCGGGCCATCAGCACCGCCTACTACGCGGCGTTCCACGCCCTGGCCGCCAGCAACGCCGACGCGCTCATCGGTCCCGCCCATGACCAACTGACCGCCGAGGCCTGGTTTCGCATCTACCGGGGTCTAGACCACAACCATGCCAAATCTCAACTGCAACAGAACCGCGCCTACCTGCCAGCCGACGCCCAGGTCTTCGCCGACCTGTTCCGCGATCTCCAGAACGAGCGCCACAACGCGGACTACAATCCTCGGGCAAGTCCGACCGCTCGGACGGCGGCCACCTGGCTGAACAAAGCAGAAGCCGCCATCGTGGACTTCCTTCAGGTCAGCCGAAGCGAACGTGCCGCAATCGCCATACTCACCCTGACCAGGACGCGGTGAACACCCGGAATGCCCGGAGTTGCGCGGGGCCGATTTGACTGGCGCGTGACGCCGGACAATCGGCTACTGAGGTATTCCCAGACTGGATGGCGAGGACTTTTCCACGTCCGGTAAAGGCCGCTACCCTCCATGTCGCCCCCCATGAAACCCTTCATGTTACCCCCCATGTGCGGCGGCCCATCCCCGTCTTGCAGACTGTTCTTTCCAGTGATATTGGTGGCGGTGGTCGTTCCTGGGGGGCTGGAACTGAGCCAGGTGTGGTCGGCGGTGTCTCTAACCGCCATGGAAGTCCTGTTGAGCGCGGTAATCGCGGGACCCATTGAGACGGTTCCTGCCGGAATGGGGAAACCTGTCCCAGAACCCATGCAACCACTCAGAAGGCCAGCGAGGAAAGGATGGGTTATGCTGAGCGAAAGGCCGGACTGAGGAAACAGTCCGGCCTTGCAATTGCGGCGGGTCCCGAAGACTCGCGTCAATCACCCAGCAGGTCGCTACCACCCTCCGGCTCCCGCGCCTCCGGCAACAGCAGGTGGAGCAGCCCCATAGCGGCGGCCAGACCGAACAGGGACACCAGGTGGCCGGAGCCTGGGGCGGCCCCGGCCTTCCAGCGGAACACCAGGCGTGCGCTTACTTTCAGCCGCCGGGCCAGGCCCCGCCAACTGAAACCGGCGGCCTGCCGGAAGTTGTCCAGCCGGTCAGGGAAGTCCGGCGGGAACTCCTCCGGCTCGATGTGATAGACCCACTGCTGGCGGCGGCTCATGGGACTATCTACTCCCGCACCGGCCAGGGCTGGGATGCGTCCAGCAGCAGCACGGCGATACCGCCGGGCACGGCGCAGGCGAACTCCACGATGGCCCGCATCTCGTCGTCATTGGGAGGCCGCCCGATGCGCCACAGCCGCCCCTGGCGGGCGGGCAGGCCGGCGGCCAGGGCCATCTCTTCGAGGGAAGTCCCCGACCGGTCTTCCAGCCGGCCCAACCGCACCGGGAAATCCTGGGGCAGGGACGGAGCGGGAAACCGCAGGTAACGATCCCGTTCCGCGCCGTTCAGGGCGCTACTCACCACCATCAACCCCGGCGTCGCCAACCCCGGCCCATAGAGTCAAGGCGCCAGCGTCGCCCTGGCACAAGAGCTCGATGCCGCCGGGGATGCTGCGGGCGAACTCGGTGATGGCCAGGATGTTGGCCCCGGAGGGCTTGCGCTCGCCCTTCCGCCACAGCAGGATGGCCCGCCCGCTCACCCCCAGCAACTGCGCTATCTCCTGCCATTTCAGTCCGGACAGCGCCTTCAGGCCCTCCAGCCGCCGCCCGAAGTCCTCGGGCCAGGGAGGAATGCGGAAGTCCTCCAACAGGTTTCGCTCTGCCAATGTCATCCAGTTACCTCCTCGGTCGGTAGATTACGGTCACGTCTTCGTCTATCAGCAGGGCCAGGCCGCCCGGGACCCGGACCGCGAGGCGCACCAGGGACAGCATGGCCCCGGCATTGGGTTCACCGTCCTCCTTGCGCCAGCGGAACAGCTGGCGGGGGTCCACCCCCAGGGCGTCGGCCATTCCCTCCCAGGTGAGGCCGGTCAGTTCCTTGAGGGCCACCAGCTTCCGGGGGAAGTCCTCGGGCATCATGGCGAAGCCCGGCGGGAACAGCCGGCAGCCGGAGCAATCCTGATCTCTACTCATCGGTTTCCTCCAGAATGAACAGGTCCTCGAATTGGTTGACGCCCAAGACTTCCATCAGGCGGCGGCGGGTCTCGCCGGAGGCATAGCGCCGGCCGTTGAACAGGTCGGAGACGAAGCCGGGGGACCGCTCAATGAGCCGGGCCAGGTCGTTCTGGCTCATGTTGAGCACCTTGAGCCGTTCCCAGGCCTTGTCCGGGTCCAGGCGGGCCCGGAAGGGGAATTTCTTGCGCTTCACGCCGCGTCCTCCTGCCCCTGTGCGTTTCCGCTCTCTACGGCGTGGTCATCGGCGGCGTCAACGGGCTGGGGGTACATTTCGGGGTGGGCCAGGTAGTGGCGGGCGATGATGCGGGCCAGGATGCGCAGCCCGTCCAGGCGCTGGTGCTCCTGGTCCTCGGTGAGTCTTCGCTTTCTAGTCAAGGTTCATTCTCTCTATGGGCACCGGCGTGACTTCCGAGGGTAGCCCGGAATAGGCCGGTGGGTTATACTCGGGCTGGATATTAGAAAATCCGTTCTGTACTGGTGAGTGTAGCAACCGCATATCGGCGTGGGCAATGGAAGAAACGTCTTTCCACTGCCTTTTTGACAAAGTGTTCACTCTGATGTAACAATCAACCCGCAGAAAGACAACTACTGTTCGGGTCGGGAAGCCGGCCAGCGGGGTGGCGAGCATGGACCAATACGACGACAGCATGGAACCGGAAGACCTGCGGGAAGACGCTCAGGGCTATGAAGGCTACGAGGACATCGGCGCCCTGCTCAAGCGGCTGCGGGGCCGGGTCAGCCTGCGGGAGGTGACCCGGCGCACCGGCGTGTCCGCTTCCTACCTGTCCCAGATCGAAAGGGGAGTGAGCCAGCCAGGCGCCAACGTGGTCCGCAAGCTTGCCGAGCTCTACAACGTAGACGCCCAGGAGTTGCTGAAGCGGGCCGGCCACGGGCCGCAACCCGGGCCTTACAGCGACGAGGTGATGGACGTGGAGCGGGCCTACCGCTTCGTGCTGGACGACCCGGCCTTCCGGGTGGGCACCCGGCCTGACGGCCCCATGACGCTGAGCGCCAAGCGGTTCATAGTGGAGATGTACGAAAAGTTCACCGGCAAGAGGTTGCTGGAATGATGGAGAACACCCTGGGCGGCTTCTGCCGCATCCTGCTGGACGACGACGCCTGCCCCCAAGCCCTGGACCTGGAGCAATTGGCCGCCCGTTTCGTGGACTATTTCCGTTTGTCGGCCCGCCCCACCCTGGAGGAGTTGACCGCCCTGGCGGAGCGGGCCGGGTTCGGCACGGTGCAGGAGGGGAAGATGGACGGGCTCAGGGGCGCCCACATCGGCCAGCCCGGAGGCGAGTACCACATCTACCACCGGGATGACCTGTGGGAGGGTTCCAAGGCCCACACGGTGCTCCATGAAATGTACGAGATCACCCTGGAGCGCATGGACGAAATCCATTCGCCGGGAATGCCGGTCCCCTCCGGGCCCAACCCCGTGATCTGCCGGCAGGCGGAACGGTTCGCGGCGGCGGCGCTGATGCAGCCGGACATCTTCCTGCCCTACGCCCAGGCCAGTGGGCTGGACGTGGCGACCCTCCACGATGTCTTCGGCTGCGCCTACGCCTCGGCGGCCCTGCGGCTGGCCGAGGTGGTGCGGGACCCGCCCCTGCTGGTGGTCCTGTACGAGAGAGAGGAGCGGGGCGACCCGGCGGGCTGGACGGGGCCCGCCGTGTTGCGGGCCAGGGTGGTGAAGCGGACAGCGGGTTTCGCGGCGCGCCGGTCCTGGCTGTTGAACGGACGGCGGGGAGGGATGCCCCGCAAGGACAAGGCCCTGCCCTGCGGTTGCCTGGCGGAGAGGGCGGCCCACAGCGGCGAGATGGAGTTTGCCGAAGGGGATGGCCTGGCCGCCATCGCCAGACCCGTCCTGTGGAAGGGACGCCTGGCGAAGGTGATCGTCGTCGCCGTGCCGTGGGAGAGCCGCAGCGTCCTGGAGCCGCAGTTGGGCCGTCAAAGACGGCCCTATCCCGGGTTCAGCCAGAGGGCGGTGGCCGCCGCGCCTTGACGGGGCGGGCCGGATGTCCGATAATCAAATGTAAGACAAGTGATTACAACGACCAGCAAAAAAGAGAGACCATGCCACCACGCAGAAAGACCATCACCTTCTCCCTGCCCCCGGAGATGTTCGAGCAGGTGGATGCCGTGAGGCGTGAGGAAGGACGCGACATGAGCGAACTGGTGCGCGAGGCCCTGCGGCTCTACATGGAAGACCGGGAACTGCGCCGGGAGCAGCGCCGGGAACGGCTGCGCTCCCGGCAGTCTGAACGGGAAGATGATCAAGGAGGACACAGCCATGAGTAAGAACACCGACCTGGCCCCCGTAGCCCTCTACGCCCGCGTTTCCAGCGACCGCCAGGACGTGGACCTGTCGGTGGCCGCCCAGCTTCGGGCGCTCCACGACTACGCCGACAAGAACGGCTACCTGGTGGTCCGCGAGTACATCGACGAGGCCGAGAGCGGCCGAGTCGCCGACCGGCCGCAGTTCAGGAAGATGCTGGACGAAGCCAGCAAACCGGAGGCCCCTTTTCACGAGATTCTGGTCTGGAAATTTTCGAGGTTCACCCGCAAGCGCGAGCACGCCGTCGCCTTCAAGTCCATGCTGCGCAGGAAAGGCGTCCGCGTCGTCTCCATAACCGAGCACGCCGACGACACCCCCACCGGCAAACTCATGGAGGCCATCATCGAGTCCGTGGACGAGTTCTACTCGGAGAATTTAGCGCAGGAGGTGACGCGGGGTATGCGCGAGGCGGCCTCCCGGGGCTTCTGGATGACCACCTACGCCCCCTACGGCTACCGGCGGCTCTACGTCCAGGACGGCGCCAAGAAGCGCCCCCGCCTGGAACTCAACCCGCCCCACGACGCGGTGGTAAGGCGCATCTTCGACCTCACCCTCCAGGGCAAGACCACCCTGGACATCCTCAAGACCATGAATGCCGAGGGCATTCCCTCCTCTCATGGAAAGCGGTGGACCAAGACCGTCATCCACAAGCTCCTCACCAACGAAGCCTACACCGGTACTCTGGTCTGGGGCGCCAATGCCAAAGACGGCCAGGAGCCAGTGCGGGTGGAGGACGCCTTCCCCGCCATTGTCTCCCAGCAGGAGTTCCAGCGGGTTAAGAAGCTGCTGGAATCCCGCGCCCCCGCGATCACCCATCCCCGCCGTGCCGCCAGTCCCTACCTGCTCAGCGGCCTGGCCAAGTGCGAGACCTGCGGCAAGGCCCTCTCCGCCTCCGAAGCCAAGAGCGGCAAATACACCTACTACGTCTGCCAGTCCATCCTCAAGCTGGGCAGCGGGTCCTGTGAGACCCCAAGGCTGAACGCCAAGTCCTTCGAGGACATCATCATCTCCAACATCCGTGACCACATCCTAACCGAGTCCAACATCCGCGACCTGGTGAAGCTGCTGGACGAGGAGATGGACGGCGTGGCCCGGGAGCAGCGGCAGAACCTGGAAACTATTGAGGCGGAGTTGGAAGAGGTGAAGCGGAAGCTGGACCGCATCTGGCACTTCGTGGAGAGCACCGACCTGGACATGGCCGATGCCTCGGAGCGCATCCTGGCACACCGGCATCGCCGGGAGCAATTGGAGGCCGCCGCCGAGGAAGCGCGGGCCGTCCTGGCCCAGAGGCGGGAACTGCTGGACAGCGCCGAAACCATCGCCGCCTTTGCCAGCGACATGAGCAAGTTCCTCAGGACCAGCGAACTGACCGAGACCAAAGCCTTCGTGCGGTCATTCGTCAAGGAGGTGCTGGTCAGGCCCGGCGGGGCGACAATTATCTACACCATCCCCACGCCGGAGGATAGTCCAATAGGGGGAGCGGACGCCGCCGAAATCGCCCTGAATGGCGGAGTTCGCAGTATTGGATATGGTGGTACCCCTGGAGGGACTCGAACCCCCGACGCGCGACTTAGGACGCCGCCGCTCTGTCCAACTGAGCTACAGGGGCAGGCTGAAGGTGATGGTGGAGATAGCGGGGCTCGAACCCGCAACCTCGGCATTGCGAACGCCGCGCTCTCCCAGTTGAGCTATATCCCCACTGCGCCGGCTACCACACCGTTGCCGATGCGAGAACCGTAGATTCATCGTAGCCAACAAGGGCGGTTGGTGTCAAGGAATCCGTTGTCCAGCGATTATTCCACCACCCGCACCCGGTGGTTGTTGCTGTCGGCAACGTAGATCGCACCGTTGGCGGCGATGCCGCAGCCGTGAGGACGATCCATCCCCGCATCGGTGGCCTGCCCACCGTCACCGTCGCCGCCCAGGTGCCCGCCGGCGATGGTGGTCACGATGCCTGTGTTGGCGTCGATGCGGCGGATGGCATGGTTCTCGGTATCCACCACGATGATGTTGTCGTTGGCGTCGCAGCGCAGGGCTTTGGGCGCGCCCCAGGTGGCGGCCAGGGCCGGCCCTCCATCGCCGCTGTACCCCCGCTCGGCATCCGCTCCGGCCACCGTGCCCATGATGCCGCCGGCCGTCACGATGCGCACGCCGTTGCCCTCCCGCTCGGCGATGAAGGTGTTGCCCCGGCTGTCCATGCAAACGGCCCGCGCTCCCAGGATGCTGGCCTGGTTGGCTGGCATACCGTCGCCACCGCGAACCTTCTCGCCGTTTCCGGCAAAGGTGTCTATGATGCCCGTGCCCAGGTCGATGCGTCGTATCCGCTGGTCCTGGATGTCGGCGATCAGCAGTCCTCCCCGACCATCAAGGAAGCAGTCGTTGGGTTCGCGCAATTGCGCCTCATTGCCCGGCCCGCCGTCGCCGGAGTATCCCGGCTCACCTGTGCCGGCCACTGTGGTGATAATGCCGGTCGCTCCGTCCACCCTGCGTATGGCCGCGTTCAGCCGGTCCACGATGTAGATTGTGCCGTCGGCATCAACTTCCAGCGAGTAGGGTTCGTAGAGGGTGGAGTCGGTGGCAGGGCCGCCGTCGCCGGTGTAGCCCTGCTCACCCGTTCCCGCCACGGTGGTGACGATGCCGGTGGCGGCATCTACCCGGCGCACGATGTGGTTGCGGGCCTCGCAGAAGAACAGGTTGCCGGCGGGGTCGAAGGCGCACAGGAACGGCTCGCGCAGGGTGGCGTCGGTGGCGGGGCCGCCGTCGCCGGTGTAGCCGGCCTCGCCGGTGCCGACGACAGTGCGGATGGTTGGGGTGTGTTCGGTTGTCATGTCTGCCTCCGCAGAATCCAGATGCAAGTTTGGGATCAGCACGAGTCGTAGCTACTATAACAGTCCCTTTGGACTGCTTTTCGATCAAGAGCCATCCAATAGCGCGCCCTTGATGCTGTTAACGGATTGGCGTAGGCGTTCGTCGCCGGCGATGGCGGCGCGTATCTTCTCCACGCCGTGAATCACGGTGCTGTGATTGCGTCCCGACAGAAACCTGCCCACGGCGGTCGGAGGCATGCCCAACTCGACCGCCAGTAGATACATGACGACCTGCCGCGCCTGGGCTACCGTCGCGGTGCGACCACGCCCCAGGATTTGATCGACGCTCAGGCCATAAAACCGTGCCACGGCGTCCAATACCTGCTCCGGCGTAACGTCGGCGCGCGGGTCGGGCCCGGCGATGCCGTCCAGCTGCTCTGCGACGGATTCGGGGGTAAGCGGCGCATTCATCAACTGCGCCATGGCCATGACGCGGTTGAACCCTCCTTGTAACTGGCGGATGTTGCGGCTGACTCGCTGGGCAATCAGGGCAAGAATCTCGTCGGGCGCGTTGGTTCGTTGAGCCGCTGCCCATGCCCGCAGAATGGCCAGCCGCATCTCCGGCGACGGCGGCTGGATGTCGGCCAGCAAACCCCACTGGAACCGTGAGCGCAACCGCTCCTCCAGCGGGGCGATGGTATGAGGCGGCCGGTCGCTGGTAAGCACGATCTGCGCTCCGGCCTGGTGCAGGTCGTTGAACGTGTGGAAGAGGCTTTCCTGCGTCTGCTCCTTGCCGGCGAGAAACTGCACGTCGTCCATGAGCAGCAAATCCAGTCCCCGGTAACGGTCGCGGAATTCGCGCATCGCCCGCCGGTGGATGGCCGATACGAACTCGTTGGTGAACTGCTCGGAGGTTACGTACAGGACTGAACGGCTCTGCTCCAACGCTCGGTTGCCGATGGCGTGGAGGAGATGGGTTTTTCCCATGCCCGGGCCGGCGTATATGAACAGCGGGTTGTAGCCGTTGGACGATCTGCCGTCCGCTGAACCCCTTCCTCCACCGGCCACGGCATTGGCCGCATGGTAGGCCAACTGGTTACTCTCACCCACGACAAAATTTTCAAAGGTGTAGCGAGGATTGCAGGTGGCTGCATTCACCACATCCCAATCGTATTCGCCAGAGGTCGATGTATTCCGCCCCAGGTCATAGCCGTCGGGCACCGGCGCCCGCGTCCGACGCGCCGGCGCCGCAGTAATGGACTGGACGCGAACGCGATCTATCTCCTCCGCTGCATCGTCGCTGGCCACCACCGATGGCATCGCCCGATACTGGATGCCTGCTTCCCGGCCCAGCGTTTTGGTAAGCGCTTCCCGGGCCATTGCCATGTGCAGGGGCAACTCCAGCCAAGACACCGCGAATGAACTGGAGGCCGCCACCACCAGGGCCGGCCCCGTACCTGATGCAAGGTCGCCGTCATACCAACTGTGCCCGACGCACGGACGCAGGAACGTATTGAAATGCTCTCTGGGCATCTCCATTTGCAACCTGCCGAGCACGGCTTGCCAGACTGATGCGGGGTCGGAAAAATCGGCCATGTCAATGAACTCTCCCGTCGTATGGCCGACTATGTTAGAGGGGTGAATCACCCTCCGCTAGGTGGCTTCGTAGATATCCCGTTCCGCCTTATTTCATTGAAAGCGCCAAAATTCTCCGCCGTTTGAAAAAGCGTACAAACCCCAATCGTGAGCCGTCCGCTTTTGCGGAATATCGCAACGATGTTCTGAATCGGTCGGGGTGTCCAACAGGGGACCAATCCGGACCTCCTCGGGCGTCGCAAAACAACATCTGGTAGATAGCCGTTCCGGGATAAACCGGGCTGCCGTTTGGCAGTAGGTTTCCGGGTATGCGGGAGGGCAAATCAGGGCTTAACCGCGCCGATGACGTATTCGGTGTATTGCCGCAGTTCAATGCCGCTGGCGGTTTCCGCCTGGCCGCCGCGCCGCGCCGGCATCATGCGCCGGTCCCGATCGAGGTTGCGGGGCGCGACGCCCACCACGTCAAGACCGGCGGAGGCGGAGATGTCGGCCAGGCATTGGTGGGTTGGGATCAGAATGCCCCGCATCACCGAAGGACCGACTACGATGATGGCTGCCGCGCTGGGTCGCAGCACACGGGTCATCTCGCCGATAGCAGCGGACATATCGGCAAAGTAGCGGCGCAGCACGCGGGACTTGGGGGCGTCTTTAACGGCCAGTTGGTCAACGACGGACTGAACGGTTGCGGGCAATCCGGCCGAAACGGATTGCTCGGCCCGATTGCCCACTGATTCGGAGCCGATGTACTGTGCCCGCAGGTCGGTAAGGCTGGGAATCGGATCGCCAAGCCACGCCAGCGAAAACTTGTGCGCACGCATGTAGTCCAGGGCGTTGGCGTAAGGCGGCGACGTCACGATCAGGTCCACGCTGTCGTCGGGCAGCGGCAGGACACGAGCGTCGCCGGCAACGATGCGGCTTTCGCCCACCGTGTCTGGGTTGACAGCGGCGTAGGCGTCGGCAGCGCGATTCAGCAGGTCTGCGAAAACACGGATAGGCCGTCTTGGCATCTTGTCGGCGATGCGGTGGGGCCGCGTGTGCGCCAAATCCCGGGCTCGGGAAACGCCGCCGGACTTGGTGACAATGGTGGAGGAAAAGATCACCTCCAGCAGGTTACGCAGGTTGGCATCCGGCTCGGCGCGGATGGCTAGGATGAGAGCGGCCAGCTCCTGCTGAGTCTCTGGGAAAAACCAGTAGTCCAGGAATTGCCGGGTGGCAGCGTCCATGCCATCCCTGATTGCGGTCAGAGGGTCGGCGGGATCGCCGATGCCGGCATAGAGGTTGGTGGCACGGCGGAGGGTAGCATGGCCGGCATCGCGGACAACGTGGAGGTCGAGGGCGGTGGTGCGGGCAGCGCTCTGGCGTCGAGCTAACGGATCCAGGTCAACGCCAACCACCGAGCGGCCGGCGAGCCAGCCCTCCAGCAGCGTTATGCCGGAGCCACACATCGGGTCCAGCACCGTGTCGCCCGGCCGCGTCAGGCCGTTGATGAAGTAGCCGGCCAGCCCGTGCGGAAAGCGCGCCGCGAAGGGGTGCAGCGCGTGTAGCGGGTGAGCCTCCCGCACCGGAGACTGGAAGGCCAGATTGCCGGCGAGTAGCTCGGCGAGATGCTCGTGTGTTGTCAGTGAGGTGGAAGTCAATGCAAATTACAATGGCTGTGTTTGAACGGGAAAAGGGCGTGGATTTCCGGTACGATGCTACCATAGCGCAGGTTACGGAGCTGTCCATGACTGACAACCTTATTTTCCGCCCCTTGACCCCGGAGTTGATGGATGACTTTGGCGCCGTGCTGCGGGGCAATTTCGGCGCGGGCTGCTGGTGCATGTTCCCACGCTTGACGCAGGCCGAAACGATCGCGCTGCCGGGCGAAGGTTCCATCAGCCGACGCCGGCGAACAGTCATGTCAGAGTTGGCCGGGCAGGATATTGCTCCGGGCCTGCTGGCTTTCGAGGGCGATGAGCCCGTGGGCTGGATAGCAGTCGCGCCTCGTCATGAGCTGAACCGCGTGGATCGTTCCCGCGCAACCCCCAGGTTTGACGACATCAATGTGTGGGTAATCCCGTGCGTGACCGTCAGGAAAGACTCCCGTGGGCGCGGTATCGCGGTAGCATTGATCGAAGCGGCGGTACAGTATGCAGCGCAGCACGGCGCGCCCGCTGTGGAGGCGTACCCACGAGCCGGCAACGAACGCACCGGCGACGACAACGCCTATATCGGCACGGAGACCATGTTCCGACGGGCCGGATTCAGCATAGTGCGCGGGCCGCTGGAAAACCGTCCCCGAAACTGGATCGCCCGGGTCACGATGCGGTACGACCTACTGTAGCGGTAGAAAATGCTAATCGGCCGGCTCCGGAGCGGCGGTGCCGCTAGCCCGCTCCATCCGAGCCTGCCGCGCCTCCTCGCGCTCCTGTTGTAGCCGCAGTCGCCTGGGAAGCGGCGGACGCGGCAGGAACCAGTAGCCGATGGCCGCGGCGATGTAAAGAACCACCAGCGGGAAGAGCGCCCAGTAGAAGCTGCCGGTATAGTCGTAGATTGCTCCCATCCACATGGCCGTCCACATCGATGCCAACTGGTCGGGCAGATGCTGCCAGCCGCGCAGCGTGGCGTAGGCTCGCCGCCCAAAGAAATCGCCCATGATCGCCCAGTTCAGCGGATTGGCGCTTTCGGAAAACGCCAGCAGCAGGACGAACACGACCACCTGCCATATTTCTCCGCTTTCCGTGATCAGGGAGGCCAATGCCGCCGCGCCCGACAGCATGCACACCGAACTCAGCTTGCGCCGGTCCACCCGGTCGCCCAGCCATCCCATGCAGGGGTTGAAAATCATGTTGACCACGGAAAACGAACTGACGAACGCTGCCGCGATGATGATAAATCGCTGCCCCTGATCCGACGCGGGATCCACCGGCACGCCGGCCTCCAGGAACCAGATGATCAACGGAGCCATCAGGAACGAAGCGCCGGCGTGGACGATGTTGCGGAAGCCCGTGGACATCACCAGGAGCCAATAGGATGGCGTGCGCATCGCCTCCCCGGCCAGGAAATCGTTTTCCCCGCCCTGCGTTCCCCGCCGCCGCTGGATCCTGCCGCGGCTTTCAGAGGCCGCGGCAGCTAACTCCGGTGGGTCGCCGTCCGGCAGCAGCCCCATTTCCTCCGGTGCGCGCTTGAGAAAATACGACAGCGGAATCACCACCGCGATGATGGTAATCCCGAGAATAGTGCAGGCGTCCCGCCACCCCACGACGAAAATCAGCAGGCCCACCAGGTAGGCTGACGCCCCGCCCAATCCGTTGCCCATGCTCACAATCGACATCGCAAGGCCGCGCCGCCGCCAGAACCAGTTGTTGACTGCTGCGATGGATGCGTTGTTGTATCCCGAGCGGAACCCTACCGACAGGAACGCCACGAAAATGAAGAGGAACCACCAGAAATTGGTGGCCTGGGCCAGCAGGATGAAGCCAAGGCCCGACATCAGGCCGCCAAAGGCAAGCATCACACGCGGACCAAAACGGTCCGTGCAATAACCCATCAACGGTCCCTGCACGCCGCCCATGAAACGGCCCAGGCCCTCGGCCAGTCCCAGCAAGGTCCGCGATTGCGGGCTGAACCCCAGCACGTCCTTTGGAAACAGGAGATCGTTCTCCACGGGAACGTACATGACCGTGAATCCCCGGTTGAAGCTGCCGTGCTTCATCCCGTCGGCGATCAGGCTGACCAGTACGATCCACCAGCCGTAGAAAATCTTGGGGCGGCGCAACCTCATCAGTACACCACCTGCTTGTCGACCAGCTCGCCGATGCGGTCAGTGTCCAAGCCCAGGACTTCCGACAGCACGTAGTCGTTGTGCTGTCCCAGCAGCGGGGCCGGCGCGCGAACCGACCCCGGCGTATCGCTGAAACGCCACGGAACCCCGTATAGCATCTCCGCGCCCACGTGCGGGTGGTCTATCTCCACGTAGGTATCGCGCGCGTTCAGGTGTGGGTCCGCGAACTGGTCGGCAATGTTCATTACCGGCATGGCGGCGACGCCGGCGGATTGCAGCAGGCTGGCGGCCTCCTCCGATGTCCGGTTGCGGGTCCAATTGGCAACCAGATCATCCAGCGCGCGCCGGTTCCGCCAACGGGACGCGGCATCGGCGAACCGTGGATCTTCCACAAACCCGTTGTCGCCCAGCATACCGGCCAGGGCGCGCCACTCGGCATCGGCGCCCACGGCGATGGACACCCAAGCATCCTCGCCCGCGCATGGATAGTTGTTGTGCGGCGCGAAGTCAGGGTCGTCGTTGCCCAGGGGCGTCGGTACATTGCCCGTCATCTGGTACTGCAACATCGGTACGCCCAGCAGGGCCGCCGTTCCCTCCAAGTGTGCCGCTTCCACGTACTGGCCGCAGCCGGTTCGGTTGCGGTGTCGCAGGGCTGCCACAACGCCCAACGCGGCGCAGAGAGCAGCCACCGTATCGCTCCAGGCCGCCTGAAGTTCGCCCACCAACGGTTCACCCTCCTCCGTCGGATAACCCACTAGGCTCATCATACCCGACATGGCCTGAATGATGGGCGCATAGGCCACCATATGGCTCAGGGGGCCGGTATCGCCAAATGCCGGCATCGCTGCTACGATTATGTCCGGCTTGGCCTTGCTCAGGCTGTTGTAGTCCATGCCCAGACGTTGCAGGACGCCGGGCGAGAAGTTTGATAACACCACGTCGCTCACCGACGCCAGCCGGCGCAGAATCGCCCGTCCGTCGTCGGTGCGCAGGTTGAGCGTAACGCTGAGCTTGTTGCGGTTCAGGCCGTGAAAAACGGGTTGCAGCTCCGGCCATACCCCTCGGTCGCCGCCCGTTAGATCTTCACCCACCATGGGGCGGCCCAGGCGCATCCCGTCCATGCGGGCGCGGCTTTCCACCTTGATGACCTGTGCGCCCATGTCGGCCAGCAGTTGCCCGGCCATCGGCCCGGCCCACGCCGAACCCAGGTCAACTATGCGAACATCCTGCAACGCCGTTGGTGGCTTTTTCGATGTCGCCCTCACCCTGCCCTTTCCCATCGAGGGAGAGGTGGTAGGCAGGTCATCCAGAACTTCATTGTTGTGCTGCCCCAACATGGGCGCGGGGCCTGTCACTTTGAGCGGCGACCCGTGTAGACGCACCGGCGGACCGGGATACTTCAGGCGCCCGGCCTGTGGGTGGTCAACTTCTCGGAACCACTGGCGGGCCACCAGTTGCGGCGATTCGAGGGCTTCGTCCATCGTCAGCACCGGCGCGCAGGGAATCCGGTTTTCCAGGCACAGCCGTAGAATCTCGTCCTTGTTGTGTTCCATGAACCACGGAGCGATCAGGTTCTCCGCTTCTTCGGGATACCGGTCGCTCATGGCGCGACGGTCGCGGTAGCGAGGGTCGTCCGTCCAGTCTGGATTACCCAGCAAGTTGAGGAATCTCTGGTACTGTTCCATCTGCGGCGCGTCGATACACACGTGGCCGTCCCGGCAGGGCAGCACGCAGTTGGGAAACAGCCCCAACCGCATCCGGTTGCCCGAGCGCGAACCGGCGATGCCGCGGTAGATGAATGTCGGCAGGTGGTAGCCCGTCAGCAACGTGGCAATTATGCCCGAGTCCGCAACGTCGATGTACTGTCCGGCATTCCCATAACCGGATGCCTGAGCGGACTCGCGCGCCAATAGCGCAATGATGGCGGCGAACGCGCCGCCCACTCCCGCCAGGAAGCCTGCCTGTTGGTCGGGCGTGGTCAGCGGCTCCCGGTGAGCGTGGCCGGTGCCGAAGCTCATGCCGCTCAAGGCGTTGACTTGCAGATCGTAACCGGCGTACTCCCGGTAATCCCCGGTGCGGCCATAGGGTGAGATCGAAACCGCGATCAGGTTTGGATGATGCTTCGACAGCTGTTCGGCGGAGATGCCGGCTTGGTCCAGGCACGGGTAGCGCTGATTTTCAACCAGAATGTCGGCGGTTTCCAGCAGACGGTGGAATCGGTCGAAGCCATCACCCGTTGCGTGGTCGAGGGTTATGCCGTGCTTGCCCTGATTGGCGAACAGGAACAGGCCGCTGCTTTCAGGATGGGAAATGCCATCGGGGAACGGGCCGCGCCGCCGGGCCGGATCGCCGTCAGGCGGCTCAACCTTGATAACGTCAGCGCCCAGCTCGGCCAGGATCTTCGCGCAGAACGGGGCGGACACCATCTCGCCCCACTCAACGACGCGAATGCCCTCCAATGGCGCAGAGGGCAACGTTGAAATAGTCGGCGCTGATGTACCCGTATCCGGCAATTATCACCCTGATCGACAAAGGGCCGGCGATTACGCGGCGCCGGCAATGATGGGGTTGCCGCAGTATAGGCTTGGGCGCGGCGTGTGCGCAAGGCAGGTTGACGACATGGGCGGGCTAGCGTAACATATCAGTTGACCCCCCCATCCTGTTTCGACGGATGGGCAGCGAACCGCCCTCTGGGGCGGTTACGCATTTAAGGACAACCAATGGCTGACGCGATAGCGTACATCGACGGTTTAAACCTGTATTACGGAGCTTTGAAAAACCGCCCGGCACTGAAGTGGCTGAATCCATTAACCATGGTGGAGAGGTTAGTTCCACACGATGAAATCAGCCTTGTCCGATATTTTTCGGCGTTGACCGTCAGAACTCACTTGGACCCCGACGCACCGGCGCGTCAGGCAGTGTATTTTCGGGCGTTGCGAACCGTTCCCAAATTGATGATCCACGAAGGCCGCATGGCAACGAGAACCAAAACCGGTGTTGTGTTGCCTGAATCGACTCCCCCACGAATCGAAACCATTGGGGTCTTTGAGGAAAAACGCACCGACGTCAACATAGCATCGTACCTGTTGCTGGACGCTTTCGAGGGTAAGTACGACACCGCTATAGTGGTGTCCAACGACTCCGATTTGACCACACCTATCGAGATGGCTGTTGACAGGCTGGGCAAGACAGTCGTTACCGTTAACCCATACCGGGCCAACCGTCAGAGCAGCGAGTTGAGGAGAGCAGCGTCCCGGGCCATACCGCAAATCAACACCTCAGTGCTGCGGGCGTCTCAATTCCCTGATACCTTGACCGATGCCCAAGGAACGATTCGGCGCCACCGCTCGTACAGGTAGCCAAGTTGTAGGGGCGAATGATTATTCGCCCCTACACTGTCGCAGGTTCATTTCAGTCCAATCTATCCAATCGGACGGCTCTCGGAACGCCATCTCTGAGCGAGGGGGCGTCAAATTTTCGGTTCGGGCTTCCGGCGCAAGCAGCAGTTCTTTGATATTGCGCTTGGTTCGTTTTTTCATGTTGCGCCACTGGGTGATGAATAGATGTCGTTGGGTAGGGGCGAATAATCATTCGCCCCCACGTTCCCTTACTAGGATCGCTCTGACTACCCAATCGGCCGGTTCGTAACCTCCCGGTCAATCTTGCGGGGAATCCACTCGCCCCGACCCGCCTGCGCCGTCAGTTGGCCGTCTTCCACGGCGACCTGGCCCCGCATGATGGTCAACACAGGCCAGCCCTCGATCTCGAAGCCTTCCCAGATGCTGTAGTCGCTGATGTGGAAGTCGTCCATGGTCAGCCGCTTCTTGATGGACGGGTCGATGAGGGTAATGTCCGCGTCGCTGCCGGGAGCCAGGGCGCCCTTGCGCGGGTACAGCCCCATGATGCGCGCGCAGTTGGCCGACGTTACATCTACAAACCGCTGCAACGACATCCCCCGCTTGGATACGCCCTCGCTGTACGTGATGCCCACCCGCGTCTCCGCGCCGTTGTGCCCGCCGGTTACGTCCCGCACCGACTTCCCTTGAATTTTGAGGTTCCAGTTGGTGCAGTATTCGTCCGTCGCCATCGTGTGCAGCCCGCCCCACGCGATGCCCTTCCACAGCATGGCGGCGTCTTCCGGCGACTTCAGGGACGGGTACGTGTGGTACTTCATCCCGTCCTCTTCCTTGTAGTTGTTGGCGTTGAAGCAGGCGTAGTTGTGCAGCGTCTCGCCGTAGGCCGGCACGCCACGGTTGCGCGCCTCACCGATGGCGTTGATGCCCTCACGCGCGCTCACGTGCACGAAATAGACGGGCGCTCCGGTCCACTCGGCCACCCGCAGCACACGGCGGAACGACACGTCCTCCGACTCGTTGCTGTGGACTTGCGGCATGTTCCACCATTCGTTGCGTTCCTCGCGCTGGAGCTTCTCGTACATGTACTGCACCATGTCGTCGTCCTCGGAGTGGACCAGCAGCATGGCGTCGTTGCGCTGGATTACCTCCATCAGGTCGTGCAGGTGCCCCATGCCCACCTTGCGCGGCTCGCCCGACATTTCCGGCGGCCGGATGTTGGTGGTGAAAATTTTGACACTGGACCAGCCGCCTTCGATATATTCGTGCAGCGATTCCAGCGTGCGCTGGGGAATCTCGCCCAGCAGCATCAGGTGGTGCGCGTAGTCGGCGTAGGAGTTGCCCCGCCACGAGTTGGTGCGCTCCTGGATAGCCTCGTCGATGGTGTTGCCGGGATGGTGGATGGCGAAGTCCAACAGCGTTGTGGTGCCGCCGAACAACGCGGCGCGACTCACCTGCTCCGGCGGAGCAGTGCGCAGATTGCCCGGCCCCATGATGGGCGCGTCGATGTGCGCGTGGGGCTCGATGCCACCGGGCACGACGATCTTGCCCGTGGCGTCAATGACCCGGACTACGTCGTCCGTCATGGTGTTGGGCGCGGTGATGGCGACGATCTTCTCGCCCTGGATGCAGACGTCCCAGTCGCCCACACCCCAGGGCGTGACCACCTGGCCGCCGCGAATAATCAAGTCCAGCATACTTCAGGTGCCTCCATAACTGGATTCCCGCGAAAGCAGGAATGACGATTGAAAGGTATTCGGCGTCGGCCGGCGCAATTCAGGAGCGCCAGACATAGCCGGTTGGATGGCCGCAGTATATCGCAAATCCGCAGAAGCCATTGGGGCTAAACCGCTAACGTAATATCGGTTTACAATGCCGGATAAGAAACGATATCACGACCGGAGATGAGACCCATGGCATTCAAGCTGGTGATCTGCCCACCCAACTACCAGGAACACTGGCCCGACCTGCTGCGCCAGGAAATACCCGACATCGACGTGCAAGTGTGCCCCACCGTGGGCGAGGCCATGGAGGTGATCGGGGACGCCGACGCCGCTTTCGGCGACATCAGGCCGGAGCTGCTGGAACGCGCCCACAACCTCAAGTGGATCGCCTGTCCCCAGGCCGGGCCCCGCGCCGGCTACTACCACGAGTCTCTGATCGAAAGCGACGTGGTGGTCACCAACACCCGGGAGATTTACAACGACCACATCAGCGCGCACATTATGTCGTTGCTGCTGGCCTTCGCCCGCGGGTTGCAGGTGTACATACCCCAGCAGGTTGCAGGCGTGTGGCGGCAGGGCTACCAGACCATCTATCTGCCCGAGGCCACCGTCGCCGTCGTGGGTGTCGGCGGCATCGGCGGAGAAACGGCCCGTCTCTGCTCCGAGTTCGGCATGAACGTGCTGGCCGTGGATCCCAGGCTGCCCGAACCCACTCCGGGGGTGGCCGAATTGCACCGGCCCGACGCGCTACTGGATGTTCTCCCCCGCGCTGATTTTGTCATCGTAACCGTACCCGAAACGCCGGAGACACAAGGAATGTTCCGGTTGGAACAGTTCCAGGCGATGAAGAGCAGCGCCTTCTTCATCAACATCGGGCGCGGGGCCACCGTCATTCTCGACGATCTCGTAGCCGCGCTGCGGGATGGGGATATCGCCGGCGCCGGCCTTGACGTGTTCCAGATCGAGCCGCTGCCCGCCGGACACTCGCTGTGGACCATGCCCAATGTCCTCATCACGCCCCACGTCGCCGGCAACGGCCCCTACCTCGAACAGCGGCGCACCGAGCTGTTCATCGACAACTGCAAACGCTTCAACGAAGGCCGGGAACTCCGCAACGTGGTGGACAAGGCCAACTGGTTCTGATGCGGTGGCGGGGCTGTCCGTCCGCTAATCTTCGTTCCGGCCGGTGAAACTGTAATAGCGCACGCCGGCCATCGGAATCCCGTAGCCAAAGCTCGTCGGTCGGGCTTCAGCCGCCTGATCCGCATGGCCGTCCAGCGGCAGGGCGCCGAACTCGTTCAGCGCGTCGGCCAGGTCCTGTTCCATACGCTCCGCAAGCAGGCCGGCGGGAACGTTGAATTCGGCAACGTCATGGGGTTGGTTGATGGCAATCATCGCTGGTTCCTCCTCATTGGTTATAATTATCGCAACAGACTTGATACGCTTTATATCATAGTAAATAATTCGTTATCAGTCAAGAGATCGGATTTTAAAACTGCGAAGGTGCGAACCTGTCGGACACAAAAAAAGAGCGGCCGTGATGGCCGCCCCGGGAAACGCGCCGCCCTCCTGTAGCGTTAACGCTCCGGCACGTAGGTATAGTACCGCACGCCGGCCATCGGGATGCCGTAGGCCAGGCTCGGCGGGGGGATGTGCCGGACTCGCTCCGGCGCGGCGTCTTCCATGCGTGCTCCGAATTCGGTCAGCACGTCGGCCATGTCCTGCTCCACCCATTCGCTAAGCAACCCGGATCGTAGGTCAATCTGTGCGCTGATCGGTCGTTCGTTGACAGTAACCATCGTTGCTTTCCTCCCATAATGATTTGCCGCATCATCATTGGCTGCGATTTTTGTTATCATAAATGCGAATGGGTTGAATGTCAACCCCTATCGGTTACAGCCAGTGTTGGAACCAGTCCAGCATCCGCTCCAGGTAGGCCTGGCGCAGCGCGACGTGTCCGGTGCGCAGGAAACCGTGGGCGCAGCCGGGGAACCGGACCATTTCGACCTCTTTGCCGAGGCGTTTCATCACCTGGAAGTACTGTTCGCTCTGACCGATGGGGCAGCGGGCGTCGGCCTCGCCGTGCAGCAGCAGGACCGGCGTTTCCACCCGGGGCGCGAAGGTGATGGGGGAACGCTGCAACAGGCGGTAGGCCATGCTGTCCACGCCCTCCGCCAGCTCGTTGACCAGCGGGCGGCTGATGGACATGCCGCCAGCCAGACGGTTGGCCCACTGGGTTTCGCCGAAGCTGGTGGCGATGTCGGAGGTGCCGTACATGCTCCACAGGTCGATGCAGGGAGCGCCGGCCACGGCAGCACGGAAACGGGTGGTGTGCCCGATGGCCCAGGTGGTCATGTAACCGCCGTAGCTGTAGCCGTGGATGCCCAGGCGATTGGTGTCCACATAGTCGCGTTGGCAGACCTCGTCCAGGGCCGCCAGCAGGTCGCGGTAGTCCTCGCCGCCCCAGTCGCCGAGGACGGCGTTGACGAACTCCTCCCCATAGGTGGACGACCCGCGAGGATTCACCGCCAGGGTCAAAAAACCGGCCCCGGCGAGAACCTGATGCCACGGGACGAAAGAGTCGTAGAACGCGCCGTTGGGACCGCCGTGAATCTCCAACACCAGCGGGTATTTGACGGTTGGGTCGAAATCGGGCGGGTGGTAGAGACGGCATTGGATGTCGTAGTCGTCGGTTTCCACGTTGAACTTTTCCATGGGGGCCGGCTTATGGTCATTCAGCCACGCGGCGTTATGTTCGGTGATGCGCCGGCGGTGTCCGCCCGGCTTCACCAGATGCAGGTCGGATGGATCGGCTGGACCGGACGCCGTGAGGGCAACGCGCGATGCCTTTGAGTCCATGGCGACGCCGGACAACAACTCGCCGCCACCCGTGAGGACGACCGGTTGGGACGGGTCATCGTCGCAAGGCGCATCCAACGCATACAACCGGGTTTCTCCGCAGGAGTCGGCGAGAAATATGATCCGGTCGCCGCTCCCGTCCTTGCCCTTTGTCCAGCGCAGATCCAACGGAGGGTAGATGCCCGGATACCCCAGGCAGGGACGGATGCTGTCGTCAGTCAAGCGGCGGGGCGGTTGGTTCTCTTCCAGGATGTAGAGGTACGCCTGCCACAGCACCATCAATCCCTCACCCTCGCCGCCGACGGCCAGCAAACGCTGACCATCCGGCGACCAGGCGACTGCCGCGGCGTCGGTAAGGCCCCGCGACCACAGTTCCGGATAATCCAACTCGTGGTCGTCATCCAGGTCAAGGACGTACACTTCGTTGGTGGCGGTAACGTCGCGGGATCCGGAGCGGCCGGATATGAAGGCGATGCGGCTGCAATCCGGCGACCAGGCGGGGGCCATGTCGTCCCAGTCGCCATCGGTGATCTGCGTGGTGTCGCCATCGGTCACGTCAACCAGGAACAGGTGGAAATGAGAGTCGCCACGCCAGCCAATGGCGTCGTGGCGGTAACGGATGCGCCGCACTGACCTTTCCTTTGGCTGGTTCTCTGGAGAGTCCGGGTCCCGGGAGTGGTCTGGGGTGACGTCGGCCACCACCGCAAGCCGGGATGAATCGGGAGACCAGGCGAATTCACGGGCGCCAAATGGGAGATCGGTAAGCCGGACCGCCTCGCCTCCGTCGGCCGGCATGAGCCAGACCTGGCGGTGGGCATCCGGGGAATCGTCGGGCCGGAGGAATGCGAAGTATGCGCCGTCGTGGGAGTAGCGCGGGTGAGTATCGGAGTTGCCGCGGGTGAAAGGCCGGGGGGTTGACTTGTCGCCGTCGTCAGCCAACCCGACCTGGTAGATACGAGAGCGACTTTCCGAACTCGCTTCGTCAATCCAGGACAGTACGTACGAGCATTTGCTCCCATCCGGCGAAACGGTGGGATCGCCCACACTGGTCAAGTGGCGGAACAGGTCAGGTCCTATTGGATTTGGCATCGCGGTGGGCTCCCGGGAATGGGTGGATACGGTTGCTCAAGAGCGGTTTATGGCTGAGTAGTGTATCGCACATCAGGGGCCCAGGCAGCACAACATGAGGGACGACCCAGGGCCTTTTGATTGTCGGGATGCAGGACGTGGTTGGAGGCAGGATTCCCCTTGATGAAAGGGCAACCAGCAAACCCGACGGGTCGGGGCAACTCTTACGGTTGCCCCGACCTTGGGAGTTTGACGTCGGCGGACGTTCCGCGGGGTGATCCTTCGACAGGCTCAGGATGATCCTTCGACGAGCTCAGGATGAGCGGGTAGTGGTTGCGGTTAGGCTCCTTATCAGGCGGTGGCGTGGCGGTTGGTTGGGTGTTGTTGCGGTTGGGCTCCTCTACAGGCGATGCGTGGCGGTTGGTTGGGTGTTGTTGCGGTTGGGCTCCTCTACAGGCGATGCGTGGCGGTTGGTTTGTTTGCTGTTGCCAGGGTTTCGGGCCGGTGTCAATGTGCGGCCGGTTTGGTACGCATGGTAGTTTGCCCGGTATTTCCCGTGGCCCACATCAACCGTCCATCCGGACCGTTGACGCAGCACGGCGCGCTGTGGCTGACGCTGGGGTTGTAACGGCCATATCCGTGAGAAACGGCGGACATCGGCAGTCCTGTAACCCTGGGTATGCGATTTTACTGACGGGGTGGCCGCGAGGCCCGAAACCCTGGCATGGGGTGTGATGCGTGATGCGGATAAATGTTCTTTCGCCTGATGAGTCCAGTATAGGGATTGGGGAAAGCGGGGCGCAAGGGGCGGATGTCACTATTGTGGGAAAATTGGGAAATTGGCTTTGGAGGCGTTGTCGGAAAGAGTTTCTGGATTCCGGCCCCGTATCAAGTACGGGGTGACTCTCGCGCGTACCCGCTTTCGCCGGAGCTGTCATTGCGAGCGCAGCGCGGCAATCTCGTTGCCGAAGGAGCCGTCACTCAGCCGGCGAGATTGCCACGTCGCTGCGCTCCTCGCAATGACAAACTGGGTACGCGTGAGCGGGGTGACTTTCTTTCGCCGGAATGACGGGAGGGGGCCGGATGACGAGATGGGTGGCCGGAATGACGGGAGGGAGGCGGGCCGGATGGCAGGAGGGGCCGGATGGCGGGAGGCGGGCCGGATGGCGGGAGGCGGGCCGGATGGCGGGAATATTTGAAAGGCACTGAGGGACGACCGGAAGGGTCACACTATAACGATTAATGATAGTAGCGGGCCTTTTTCTTGACATACCGTTAACGCGGGGCGCATACTCCGCGAGTTCGGGGAGAGAGATTTATGGCCACGTTGAACCTGCGCCCAGCCCAACTGGCGATCGGCGGTCGCCACATTCATTACGCTTGGGTGATTGTTACGATTACAGCCCTGATGCGTCTGGTATCGTCTTCGTTCCGGATGTCATTCCCGGCACTGGTGCCGTTTATCGCCGTGGGCTTCGGCTGGGAAGTGTGGCTGATCACGCTGGCATTTTCCCTGCAATGGGTGATCTCGGGAGCTTTCGGCCCGCCGGCCGGCTGGCTGGGAGACCGGTATGGCGCGCGGTTCACCATGACGGTGGGGGCGTCGCTGTACATAGTGGGGATGATCCTAACTGGATTCATGACCGAGGTCTGGCACCTGTTCCTGTTCTTCGGCGTAATCCTGAGCGCGTCCATGGGCATTTTCCAGGTTCCGCTGACGGTTGCGGTCACATCGTGGTTCCGCAGGCATTTGGGTGTCGGCATGGGCCTGTTGCAGTCCTCGCAGGGGTTCGGGCCGGTGGTGGCATTGCCCGTGATGCTGGGACTGGTGACGTGGTTCAGCGTGGGCAGCGGGGTAGTGTGGAGCGAACGGCTCGCCTTCCTGGGCAGCGCCGACGTGCTGGGCATCCGCATGGCCTTCTGGATTCCCGGAGTGCTCGGGGGGATCATACTGCTGCTGCTGACGCGCATCTTCTACAACAGCCCGGAGGACGTTGGACTGCGGCAGCTGGGGGACGACGGCACCGGTCCCGCCCCGCGCCGGCGGGTCGCTATGACGGGCCAGGAAGCCAAGGAACGGACGAAGGTGTTCCTGCAACAGGTTCGCAAAACGCCGGCCTTCTGGAATTTGATCGGCATCCACTACTGGGGTTGCGCCGGGCACAGCATCATCATCGTGTTCCTGCCGCAGATCATCGTGGCGGGACTGGAACCGAACTGGGAATCATTGCCGACCGGGGACCCGGCGCTGCTGATAGCGGGGGCCATCGCCGGCGGAGCGGCGGCTGCCATGAGCATCGTGAGCACGGTGACGCGCTTTGGCGTACCCGTCGCGGCGGATCTGTTGGGCAGCAAGTGGGTGATGGCGGTATGCTTCTTCCTGCAAGTTGCGCCGGTGCTGGTGCTGTATGCGGCGGTGCAGTGGTATCCCGAAGTGTGGATGTTCTACCTGTTTGCCATCCTGTTCGGCATCGGGTTCGGTGGCGAGATGTCGGCGTTCCCAATCATCAACCGCCAGTACTACGGCAACGCCCCCATAGGGACGACCTATGGATTCCAGATGATGGGCGCCGGGGCCGGCATGGCCTGCGGGGCGGGATTGGGCGCGCTGCTGCTGGCCATCACCGACGGATACGGTGCGACCATCATACTGTCGTTCATAATGAGCCTGCTGGGTGTCGTCTCGATCATGTTCCTGCCGACCACGCATTCACACCAACTGCCCGACTGGGAAAACGACCTGCCCGCCGAGTTGCGGCCCGACGCCGCGCCGGCGCCGGCACCAGCACCAAGCGGCACGGGTGACGGGGACTGATTTGAGTTGGACGAAGAACAGTCCGCAGAGAGATTTCACCGCGACCTGGATATAGTCCGGACGCTGTCGCCTGCAACAAGTGAACCGGGGCGGCCCGGCTTGGTCGTCTTGTACGGATTGCCCGGTAGCGGCAAGTCGTATTTCGCCCAACTGGCCGCGGAACGCTGCAACGCGGTGGTCCTGAATAGCGACCAAAATCGTCGCGCCATCGTGGAAGGCCCACTCCTTTATAACGGACCGGAGAACCAGCGTCTTTTTAAAGCCCTTAACCGGCGCGTTGAGGAACTACTAGACCTGGGGCAGGTGGTGATTTTTGACTCATCGGGCCTCAGAGACTGGATACGCAACCCACTGGAAAGGATCGCGCAGGACCGCAACCTAATTCCAGTCAGGGTTCACCTGGATCCACCGGAAGAGATCATTTTCCATCGACTAGCCGATAGACAGCCGCCTCCTGACCCTGCCAATGGCGCCAAAGCCTGGCGCGATGTGTACGAATGGATGTTGCCTGGGTGGCAGCCCATCGTCGAGGAGCATCTCCGTGTCGTCGCCCCGACTTCGGTGACTAGCACAGTGGAAAGTGTTTGCCGCCGGCTGTTGGGGGAGCAACCTTGAGGGCTAGGGCCGGCTGCATCGCCACGCCAACCTGCCCTGACCTGGAATCCGGAAAGTTCTTTCCCTACTCACGATGGCCTTTTAGGAGGTTTTCCTGGATACCGGCTTTCGCCGGTATGACGGGTTTGGTGCGGGGCGACCACATAAAATGCGAACAGTTACACTGGCCGCTCGCCCCTAGCCACTTACCCACGCCGGCGGTATGATGGCGGCAACTGTACCGTATCCGACACACGAGGAGGCGTTACCATGGCAGACGGAATTACCATTTTGGTCGGCACCGCCGGGCAGGGAGTCATGCGCAGCACCGACAGCGGCCAGTCCTGGCGGCGCGTCGGCATCACACAAGGGATACACTCGGACGCAGTGGTGCGTTGCCTGACGCCGATACCCGGCGCGGAGGGCAGCGTGCTGGCCGGCTGCGACCGGGGCATCATCCGGAGCGACGACAACGGCGACACCTGGCGGAGCGTCAGCACGCCGATGGACGGGACGGCGGTGTGGGCCATCGCCTTCGATCCTTCAAACCCGCAGATTGCTTTTGCCGGAACCGGCACGCCGGACCCGTGCCAGATCTACCGCTCCAAGGACGGTGGGGCCACGTGGGAACTGCGACCGGTGGAAGTGGCCGCCGAATGTCCCGCCGTGGGCGTTCCGCGCGTCACAGGCATCGCCATCGACCCGACGAACGGCAACAGCGTGTGGGTGGGCATTGAGGTGGACGGGTTGCGCCACAGCGCAGACGGCGGCGACACCTGGGAGACCGTGCCGCACCAGGACATTCCCAACCTGGACATCCACAACGTCACCGTGACCTCCGGCCCGCCGCACCGGGTGGTGGTGATGGTGAACGACGACGTGTTCCTCACCGACGACGACGGAGGCACCTGGCGCAACCTGGACGTGCGGCAGAACTTCCCGCTGGGCTATCCGCGCGGCATCAAGGTGAAGGCCGACGACCCGCAGACCATCTTCACCACGTTCGGCGACACTACGCCCGGATCCACCGGAGTGGTGATGCGGTCGGACGACGCCGGCGCGACGTGGAACAACCTGGACCTGCCCGTACCGCCCAACACGGCGATGTGGGTGGTGAACTCGCAGCCGCAGAATCCCGACTTCCTGCTGGCCGGCAGCCGGTATGGCTACCTGTACCAATCGGACGACGCGGGGAATTCGTGGAGCAAGTTTGACCGGGAGTTCAGCGAGATCTCGTCGGTGATGTGGTTCCCCAACTAGACCACGCAGGAGGTACGATCATGTCGCCCCGTGGCAACGAATGGCTGGCCCTGACCGCCGAACCCACCCTCGAACCCGAACTGCCCATCTGCGACCCTCATCACCATTTCTGGGTGCAACGGCCCGAACCCGTTGACTATCAACAGTACCTGCTGCCCGACCTGGTGGCAGACATCACCAGCGGCCACAACGTGCGCTCTACCGTGTTCATCGAGGCGCGTTCGGAGTACCGCACCGACGGGCCGGAGGAGATGCGTCCCGTGGGCGAGGTGGAGTTTGTGCAATCCATCGCCGACGACAGCGCCAGCGGACGCTATGGCGACGCCCGCGCCGCCGCCGCGATCATCGGCCGCGCCGACCTGAAACTGGGGGACGGCGTGCGGCCCGTGCTGGAGGCGTTGCAAGCCGCCAGCCCCAACCGATTTCGCGGCATCCGCCACTCCGTCGGGTGGGACCCGCATCCGGAGGTTGAAAACCGGGAGGTTGAGGGCTGTTTGCAGCGCGACGACTACATGGCCGGCGCCCGTGTCCTGAGGGACATGGGCCTGATCCTGGAAACCACCGTGTTCTTCCCACAGCTGCCCGACCTAGCAGACTTCGCCCAGCGCATCCCCGACCTGACCATCGTGCTGAACCACATCGGCGGGATGATGCGCACCGGCCCCTACGCCAACCGGGACGACGAGGTCATCCCACAATGGCGCAGCGGCATAGAAGCGGTGGGCGCGTGTCCCAACGTAATTATGAAGCTGGGCGGCATCGGGATGCCCCGCATCGGCTACGACTGGCACGAGCGGGAGACGCCCATCGGGTCGGAGGAACTGGCCGATTCCGTGGGCGACTGGATGCGGCACTGCCTGGACTCGTTCGGGCCGGACCGCTGCATGTTCGAGAGCAACTTTCCGGTGGACAAGGTGTCGTTCTCGTACAACGTGATGTACAACGCCTTCAAGCGTTTGTCGGAGGGGTACTCGGCGTCCGAGCGGGCGGCGGCGTTCCACGACACGGCGGTGAGGGTGTACCGGATTGAGACGTAATACGCCGAACGGACAAGACGGGGGCGAATGATTATTCGCCCCTACGCCGCCGGGATAGCCGCGTGGTTGGATTCCATGCCATCGAGATTGCCACGCTGCGCTCGCAATGACAACTGACGATCAACATACGGAGGAGCGATGGAGCCCTTTGAGATTGCAATCAGCGACGAGGTGCTGGACGATTTGCGGCTGCGGCTGCGCCTGACCCGCTGGCCCGACGAGATGCCCGGCACCGGCTGGGAGTACGGTTCCAATCTGGATTACATCAAGGAGTTGTGCGAATACTGGCGGACGGATTTCGACTGGCGCGCGCAGGAAACCCAGCTCAACGCCTTCAATCACTACAAGTCGGAGGTCGATGGGCTGAGCATCCACTTCATTAAGGAAGATGGGACGGGGCCGAACCCGATGCCGCTGGTGATCACCCACGGCTGGCCCAGCACGTTTTTCGAGATGACCAAGATCATCCCACTGCTGGCCGACCCGGGCGGCCACGGCGGGGATCCGGCCGACTCCTTCGACGTGGTTGCGCCGTCGCTGCCGGGCTTCGGGTTCTCGCAAGCATCCCAAGAGCCGGGGATGCAGGTGCAGAAGGTGGCGGATCTGTGGGCCAAGCTGATGACCGAGAACCTGGGCTACCCCAAGTTTGCGGCGCAGGGCGGCGACATTGGCGCCGGTGTCACGTCGCGTCTCGGCTACGCGCACTCGGACAAGATGATTGGGGTGCACCTGACGTCGATCACGCGGCCCACTCCCTACCTCGGCCCCGGCTCGCGTCCGCTGACGGAGGCGGAGCAGGCGCACTCGGACCAGCGCGAACGCTGGCAACAGAGCGAGGGCGGGTACAGCCACATCCAGGGCACCAAGCCGCAGACGCTATCCTACGGACTCAACGACTCCCCCGCCGGCCTGGCCGCATGGATCGTGGAGAAGTACCGGACGTGGAGCGATTGTCATGGCGACGTGGAAAGCACGTACACAAAGGACGAGTTGCTGACCACTGTTACCATCTACTGGGTGACACAGACCATCGGGTCGTCGGTGCGGATGTACAAGGAGAACCAGAGTTCCGTGTGGGAGATGGCGGAGGGCGAAAAGGTGCCCACGCCGGCGGGCATGGCCATGTTCCCCCAGGAGATCGCCAAGCCGCCGCGCGAGTGGGCGGAACGGTCCTGGGACGTGCGCCGGTGGGTGCAGATGCCCCGGGGCGGCCACTTTGCCGCGCTGGAGGAGCCGGAATTGCTGGCCCACGAGGTGCGGGAGTTCTTCAAGCCGTTCCGCGGGTGAACGGTTTGCGGTTTGTTCAACGATGTAGGGGCGGGTTTGAAACCCGCCCCTACGGGCGTGTGGGTGGTTGGTACGTTGTAGGGGCGAATGATTATTCGCCCCTACGCGGTTGATGGGCGTGACCGGAGCGACATGGGCAACCGACAGCGTTCCGTTTTCGAGGATGTCCAACAGGCGGACGTGAAACGCAAGCGGGCGATGGAATTGTGAAGGATCCCCCTCACCCCAACCCTCTCCCACCAGGGGAGAGGGAGTTTTGCGTCGCCCCTACTTGAACACGGCGAGGCACTTGGTGGAGTTGAAGATGTAGGTTTCGTACCAGTCCACGATGTCGGCCTTGTAGCCGAGCTCGTCCACGGCGCCGACTAGGCAGGCCCAGTTGAGGAGTTCCTGCTGGCCGGCGTCCTCGATTTGCTCGGTGGAGATGCGCGCCCAGGCCTGATAGTCGCCGTCCTTCATCTCGGCGAACCGCGCGCGGTCGGACTCGATGTCGGGGTACAACCAGTGGTGCTTCTCGGTGAGGAAGGCGTGGGACCATGAGGAAGACGCGATGAGCGCGACGCGGTAGGGCGATTCCTTGATGGCCTGCGCGGCGGCCTTGCCGATCTCCATGCAGCGCTTGGGCGACGGGCCGGGCGGGTCCGGATCCGGCGAGTGCTCGACGCTGCCGCCACGATTGCGGATGACGCGGCTACCGTAGCAGTTGACCAGCATAGGCACAACGGGGTAGTCGAACCCCTGACGGTCGTAGTCCAGGTACAGGATGGTGTTAAGGATGGCGTGGCCAAGGCCCGGCTCGTGCAGCGGCTGGTAGGCGTAGGCCATGTCCACGCCCCGGTCGATCATGCCGGACACCAGGGAGCGCGCGCCGTCCTTGTGTCCCTGGTACTTGAAGGTGGTGCCCGCCGGTTCGTCCCAGACGTTGCGCCGGGTGGCGTGGCCCGCTTCGCCGAAGGGCCGACACTCAAACTCGTCGTAGGCCAGCACGCAGAAGGGCGGGATGATGTCCTCGCGGAAGTTCTCGTACTGGTCGTCGCCCCAGATCACCACGAAGTCGGGGTTGAAGGCGTCCAGCTCCTTGCGCAGCTTGCGGAAGCCGGCGACCATTCGCTCACGCAGGCGCACCGCCGAGGCATAGCCCTCGTCCTCGCCGTACTCGATGCGCATGGGTTCCGGCCAGTTGGAGGGGTTCTTCATCTCCGCCGGCACGTTGTCGTTGGTGCGCAGGGTGCGCTTGAGGGATGACTCGCCGTCCTCGTCGGGCCGGATGAACGACGGGGAGTGGGTCAGTCCCAAGCCAAGTATTTCTGCCATGATTGGCCTCCTTATCTATATCAATACAACCGTCATTCCGGCGAAAGCCGGAATCCAGGGGTGCGGGCGGGTTTGAAACCCGCCCCTACGCGGGCAACCACGAGGGTTGCCCCTACTTGAAGATGGCCAGGCACTTGTTGGAGTTGAAGACGTAGGTTTCCACGTAGTCCAGGATCTCCGGCTTGTAGTCCAGGGTGTCCATGGCGCCGGCGAGGCACATCCAGTTGAGCATTTCCTGCTGGCCGGCGTCCTCCACCTGGTCGGTGGAGATGCGGCTCCACGCCTGGTAGTCGCCGACCTTGAGCTCCTCGAAGCGGGCGCGGTCGGACTCGACGTCGGGCCACAGCCAGTAATTCTTCTCCACCAGGAAGGCGTGGGACCAGGACGACGACGCGATGAGGGCGACACGATACGGCGAGTCCTTCAGCGTCTTGGCGGTCGCGGCGCCGACCTGCATGCAGCGCCTGGGCGACGGGCCGGGCGGGTCGGGATCCGGCAGGTACTCGATGGCGCCGCCCCGGTTGCGGATGACGCGGCTGCCGTAGCAGTTGACCAGCATGGGGACCACGGGATAGTCAAACCCCTTGCGGTCGTAGTCCAGGTAGAGCAGGGTGTTGAGCACGGCGTGGCCGAGACCCGGCTGGTGGAGCGGCTGGTAGGCGTAGGCCATGTCCACGCCATGGTCGATCAAGCCGGACACCAACTCGGTGGCCGCTTTTTTGTTGCCCTGGTACGTGAAGGTGGTTCCCGCCGGCTCGTTCCAGACGTTGCGCCGGCCGGCGTGGCCTTCCACACCGAAGGGCTGGCACTCGAAGTCGTCGTAGGCCAGGACGCAGAAGGGCGGGATGATGTCCTCGCGGAAGTTCTCGTACTGGTCGTCGCCCCAGATGACGACGAAGTCGGGGTTGAAGGCGTCCAGCTCCTCGCGGATACGGCGGAAGCCGGCGACCAGGCGGGCGCGGTGCTCCAGCGACGACGCGTAGCCTTCGTCCTCGCCGTACTCGATGCGCATGGGTTCGGGCCACGCGCTGGGGTTCTTCATCTCCTCGGGCACGTTCTTGTTGTTATTCAGAGTGCGCTTGAGGGGGATGTTCTTGTCTTCATCCGGCCCGATCAAGGGTGGGTAGTGCGTAAGGCCAAGGCCCAGGATTTCTGCCATTTCGTCATCTCCTAAAATAGGCGTGGCCGGTATTAGGTATAAGCGTGGCGCAGGCGGTGTGTGATGGCGGTATTTTGCGTGGGGATTGGGGTGGTGTCAACCGGGCGGGCGTTCACGGGTACAGAACTAGTTCTTACATCGATGCACAGGATAAACAGGATGATGCGGATGGTGTCTGCTAGAATTGCAAGGAACGATGAGAAGGCGACTCCCGTTGAGGAGCGTTCATAATGGCTGCGACAAACGACGAGAAACCCCTGGAATTATCAGTCCGCAATTTCGGGCCCATCGCCGAGGGTCGGATTGAGTTGCGCCCGTTCACGGTGTTCGTGGGGCCGAGCAACACGGGTAAGTCGTACCTGGCGACGCTGATTTATGCGTTGCACCAGTTCTTCCATAGCTACCCTGTTATCGACTCGCCCGGGCGCAGGCTTCCGTTCGAAAAGCCGCTCGG
Source organism: Dehalococcoidia bacterium (assembly GCA_965207025.1). Taxonomy (GTDB): domain Bacteria; phylum Chloroflexota; class Dehalococcoidia; order Lucifugimonadales; family UBA3495; genus Bin87. The sequence goes on from OZ242258.1 coordinate 3,030,868, forward strand.
CTCGGTTTTTGTGCAACTGGAAAAACCCGCTCTGTCCGAGGACGACATTGCTAGCATTTATGATTGGGCTGGCAAAATCGCCGTGCGCCAAGACATTGGCGAGTTACAACCGTCTGCTTCATGTGAAGTACCGGATGCGATTGCCGGGCTGGTTCATTCCACAATCGATGCCATTAATCGCCATGGCCTGCTTTTCGACAGTGAAATTGTACGATGCTTCGGGATCGACAAATCCGAAAGCCTGGCCCGCTATGCCAACGACGTCAAGGCAGGGTTTTCCTTGCAAAGCAAAACCGCTGACACGCAGCGGAACGCCAGTCGCTTCAAATACGAGGTTGGGACAAGCCGGCAAAACACCAACATGGTCGTTTCAATTCCGCAAGGCGTGCCGCTGAGATTCACGCCGAGTAGTCTAACCCGCTGGCACTCTGACACACCTGAATACGATGCGCGGTTGATTCTTCATAGTGTAGCCAGCGACGTTATCACTAACAGCACCGGCCCCTTAAGCCAGCCGGCCCAATATCTGCTCACCAGCCGCGCCAACTTGATGCACACCCACCAGACAATAGTGCAGTCGTTAATAGCGGGCGCATCGCAGCCATCGACAGCCCCGACATTCTCCGGTCTCTTGGGGGACTTTCTGGAGCGAATCGTCGGTTTAGGCAATCAGCGAAACCAACGAGAAGCGTCGGACTATCCGCTCGCGCTGGATCTGGAGCGGAACGTAGTAGGCGGCGACATTCGCATTGCGAGCAATCCGGTCGGCTATCCGGAATTCCTGTACCGGCCCTACGGCTGGGAGCGAGATATGCAACTGGCGAACACTTCGTCAATGGTCTCTGAAAACGCCCCCGTCGTCCTCTACCTCCGCCACGTCGTCCAGCCCGGAGACACGCTCATTATCGAGGAGCCAGAATCTCACCTGCATCCTGCCATGCAGGTTGAGTTGACGCGGTTGCTGGCGGCGGCGGTCAAGGCTGGGATACGCATCATCATCACGACGCATAGCGAGTGGATATTGGAGGAGCTTGCGAACCTGGTGCTGATGTCGGAGCTCCCCGAGGACCGTCGTGATGGTCTTGACGGAGACGGCCTTGCTCTGACTCCCGAGGAACTTGGCGTCTGGTCTTTTCAACCTACCGAGGACGGGTCGATAGTGGAGGAGTTGCGCTTCGACGAAGAGGTGGGCAAGTTCCCATCCGATGCAGGGTTGGTTACGACCGAACTCTACAACCGTTACGCGAGAATATTCAATAGAATTGAGCGGCTGAGGGAGGAATAATGCCCGCAACTGCGGTCGAGGCAGTTAGAGCGCAAACCGATCCAGGATGCCAAACGACGAGTTGTAGCGACAGTGGCTGTTCATTGTCTTTAGCAGGCATACCGACTCCCAACGTGCTGATCCAAATAGATGCGCCTACCTTCGGAGTTCGCAATGGTCAATGGCGTCTTCCCGATGACCAACGGCGTTGCGATTATTTGTATGTTGGGGGCGACGACGCCGGCGGTGGCCCTTGGGTCGTTCCGGTCGAATTGACCACCGGCCGTAAGGAAGTCAGCGATTTCGTGGCGCAGATTGGGGGCGGGATACTTGTTGCGGACGAGTTGCTCCCGGAAGGCATTCATTACAGGTTTAGTCCTGTAGGCGGTTGCCGCCCCAGGTTGGTGGGGCGAGGTGTATCTGACGAATTGAGGAAGCCCGGCAATCGAGTGAATTTCCGAGGAGATCGGCAAAATATCCGTTTGGTAGAATGCGGCACTCGGCTAACCGATAACCTGACTGACTAATCTATCTCCCAAACCGTTCCGGTGTTTTGTGGTATGCTTCTTGCCGCGCCGGTGCATCGCCGGCGCGTACACTGTTTGCAAACCCAGGAGGCCCGGCTTTGTACCAGACCGTCAGCGACGCTACCCTGCAAGCCCTTGCCAAGATTGACTCGCCCAGCATCTGCAACGCCATTGAGGGGTTCAACTTCCGGCCCAAGAACTCCGGCTTCATGCTGCCGGAGATCAAGACGGTGTTCCAGGATTTTCCGCCCATCGTCGGCTATGCCGTAACCGGCGTGATCTCCGCCAACCGTCCCGAGGGGCGCAGCGTGCCACGCGAGGACTGGTGGGATCTGATCGTATCGGTGCCGGAACCGCGCTTCATCGTGCTGCACGACATTGATAACCCGCCGCTGGGCGCGTACTGGGGCGAGGTGCAGTCCAACATCCACAAAGCACTGGGCGCCCTGGCCGTCGCCACCGATGGCACCGTGCGCGACCTTGACGAAGTGCGCGAGTTGGGCTTCCAGTTCTTCGCCAAGGAAGTGTCGGTGTCGCACGCCTACGTACACATGGTTGACATGGGCATCCCCATCGACGTGGGCGGACTGACCGTTTCCACCGGCGACCTGCTGCACGGCGACAAGCACGGCGTGACCAACATTCCCTTCGAGCTGGCCGACCGGATTCCCGACATGGTGGCGACCATCGCCGACTACGAGCAGAAGACCATCGGCCTGTGCCAGTCGCCCGACTTTTCCCTGGAAGCCTTGAAGGAAGTCGCCAAGATTACCCGCCCCTACTAGAGGCCGAGTCGCATAACATGAGCGCACGCAGAATACTTGCCATTTGCCTGGTTTCAGCCCTCACGGCGCTGGTGGTTGCGGGCTGCGGGTTTATCCCAAATCCCACGGCCCCCCAACCTGAGGAACCCACGGCCGCTCCGGCTGCCGCAACCCAGATACCCCAGGCAACTCAGATTGTTGACACCAGCGCGGCGTCCTCAGAATCGGGAGCGTCCACACCCGAGGTCATGGTGAACCAGGGCCACTCGGTGAAACAGTGGTCTTCGCCGCCTCCGTTGACCATCGACCCGGCGGCGTCCTACACCGCCGTGCTGAACACGTCGGCCGGTACGATCACGGTGGAACTCCTGGCCGGAGAAGCGCCCAACACGGTGAACAACTTTGTTTTCCTGGCGCGGCAAGGTTTCTATGACAACGTGATCTTCCACCGCACCATCGAGGGGTTCATGATCCAGGGCGGCGACCCCACCGGCACCGGCGGGGGCGGACCCGGGTATCGCTTCGCCGACGAGCCGGTGCAGCGCCCGTACTCACGGGGCGTGCTGGCGATGGCCAACGCCGGGCCCAACACCAACGGCAGCCAGTTCTTCATCATGCACGCCGACTACCCGCTGCCCCCCAACTACACCATCTTCGGGCAGGCGGTGGCGGGCTTGGAAACCATCGACGCGATTGCCACCGCCCCGACTCTGCCCGGTGGTGAGGGTTCGACGCCGGAGAACCCGGTGGTGATTCAGTCGGTGGAGATAGTCGGCCCCTAGGGACACCCCCTCACCCCAACCCTCTCCCGCGAGGGGAGAGGGAGCATGGTCCCAGACGAGGGAGCGATATGGCTTTTGAAACGTTGTTGTACGATGAGCGCGACGGGATTGGTTATCTGACTCTGAACCGCCCCGAGAAGCTGAATGCCCTCAGCCCGACGTTGATTTCCGAGTTCCGCGAGGCGATGGAGGCCATCGAGGCGGACCCGGACGTGCGGGTGGTGATCTTGACCGGAGCGGGCCGGGCGTTTTCCGCCGGGTTTGACATTGAGAGCGAGGCCAGCGGGCCGAGTGGGGAGCCGCTATCGGTGGATGGCCGGCGTTCGCGGCTCAAGCACAACATCGAGACGTTCCTCATGGTATGGAACCTGAGCAAGCCGGTGATCGCGGCCGTCAACGGGTACGCGCTGGGCGGCGCGTGCGAGCTGGTGCAGGTGTGCGACGTCAAGATCGCGTCGGACCGGGCCATGCTGGGAGAGCCGGAGATACGGCTGGGCTACGGCGCGCCCTTCCTGATCACGCCGTACTCGCTGAACCTGGCGCTGGCGAAAGAGATGATGCTCACCGGCGACATCGTCGACGCGCACGAGGCGGCGCGCATCGGCATGGTGAACCGGGTGGCGCCCCACGAAAACCTGATGGCGGAGTGCGAACGGGTGGCGCAGAAGATGCGGGGCATCTCGGCCATAGGCATCAAGACGACCAAGCTGTCGGTGAACCGCGCCCTGGAATCCGCAGGGTTCCTGTCGGCGCTCAATCACAACCTGGAGTTGATGACGCAGTTCGACACGGCGGACACGCCGGAGCATGCCGAGTTCGCCCGCATCCGTGAGGAAAGCGGACTGCGGGCCGCCCTGGAGTGGAGCCGCTCGCGGTTTCCTGATTAGTCCTGGCTTTCCGGCGGTTCGTTGCCGTTACTCCGCCGCGCCAATCTGGTGATGGTATCCAGCAAGGCCTGCTGGGTGGAGAGGAATATCTGACGTTCTTCCGCTTCCCGCAGACGGCGCTCGTCCGCTTCCTGCTGACGACGCTCCGCTTCCTGCTGACGACGTTCCGCTTCCTCCCGGCGGTCTGAGCGAATTTCGTTGAACATCTCGGTGAGCAAGGCGAAGGTCTCATCGTTACGCTTGCGCTGCTCGGCGATCTGTTCGGCGAGGTGCTGTTCGGCAGCCTGCCGCGCTTCGCGTTCCTCGTTAATCATTCTGCGCATCATAGCTCTGTCGTAACCTCCCTTGAGTGCGCCCGCGGCCAGCGCGGCGCCCCCGGATTGCAGAAGGATTTCCACGGTGATGTAACGGGCGACGATGCCCGGATTGCATATCCCATTGGCAGCTGCGGTCGCCGTGCACTCCGGCTTGGTGAAGTGCCATACCAGCCACACGGCGACCCCGGTGGCAAGACCCATGCAGATTGGGACGGCCCAATCCGCCGCAAAATCGCTCACCCGTTGCCGAGCGCTGTGCCACATGAATCGTTAGCCGCCGCGCATCACCTCTACGCCGGCCAGTTGCTCGATGAAGTGCAGGATGGCCGAGTGGTCGGCATCCTGCTCGCCATCGTTGATAAGCGAGCCGAGCATCTGCTGGACCAGGGCGGTTACGGGCAGAGGCACGTTGAGCTCGCCGGCGGTTTGCAGCACGTTGCGCAGGTCCTTCTGGTGCAGGCGGATGCGGAAACCGGCGCGGAAGTTGCGGTCCAGCATCATGGGCCCCTTGGCTTCCATCACCGCGCTGCCGGCCAGACCGCCGCGAATGGCGTTGAAGACCCGCTCGGGATCGACGCCGGCCTTCTGGGCCAGCACCATTGCCTCGCTGAGCGCCTCGATGTTGGCGGCCACGATGATCTGGTTCGCCAGTTTGGTGATGTTGCCGGCTCCAACGTCGCCGGTGAGCACCACGTTGCCGCCCATCACGTCCAGGACGGCCTTGCAGTCGTCGAACACCGCCTCGTCGCCGCCGACCATGACGGCCAGGGTGCCGGCAATGGCGCCCGGCTCGCCGCCGCTGACCGGCGCGTCCAGGAACTTTACGCCCTTGTCGTCGCAGGCCGCGCCGATTTTCTGGGACATGGACGGGGCGATGCTGCTCATGTCGATGATGACCGAGCCGGGTTCCGCGCCTTCCAGCACGCCCTCGGGTCCCAGGATAGCCCGCTCGGAGTCGGCCGAGTCGGGCAGCATGGTGATGGTGCGGACGTTGCCCGCCGCCGCGCCCGCCGGAGAGGACGCCGGCGTCGCGCCCTCGGTAGCCAGCTCTTCCATCGGCTCGCCCACGATGTCATAGACCGTCAACTCGTAGCCGGCCGCCATCAGGTTGCGGGCCATGGGCTTGCCCATAATACCCAACCCAACAAATCCTATCCGCTCTGCCATTGCATATCCTCCATTGCCAGGCGGTAGTCTGTCCGGCTGGCCGTTGTCCTAAAAATTTACCATACCGCCGGCCTACCGACTACCGAACCGCAGGATGAGGGCAGAGTCAACCGCCGCATCAACGTCTCTCTCTTTCCCGATCATTTCAGCCAGCGACGTCGAGGTCACTGAGCCATCCGATGATAGGCCCGCGACCAGCTTGACCGGAGTTCCAGCCGGCACTCTGGATGACACCAGGGACGAAGCTGCCTTCCGCCAGACGCCCGCGTGGTCAGCGCCCAGGACCACCACGGTCCGGTCGGAGGCCGACAGGTTCGCAACGTCATCGATTCGTTCCACAGAGCCGCAGACGGCTGCCAGGGGCGACAGGCCGACCTGAGCCAGCGCGAGCCGGTAATATCCGGGAGCCGGAATAAGTGAGACGGTGTTGATGGCCGCTTCGAGTTCGGTCAGGAGGCCAGGGGCGGACTCGGCCGGGTCGCCCAGGGTTACGACCATTGACCAGAGGCCGGCGCGGATGTCTCGCACGGTGCGGTTGACCAACTCGGCGCGGTTGTCGGCACGCAGGGGCAGTTCCACAGAGCGGATCCAGGGGCGTGCTACCGACAGCGCAGCCGGCGATCCGATGACGTAATCGGCGTTGGCGAGCATTTCCCGCGTCTGGATCGGGACGGATGCAGGGTCTCCCGTCCCAAGTCCGGCTACGGTCACCGCCCGCTCCGCCGAACGGAAAGCATCTACGAACCGGCGGGTTTCCACCACCTGGCGGGCGTGATTGCCCTCGTGTCCGGAGGTGCGTTCAATCAGGTCGAGCAGCGACAGGGCGGGGTAGTTGTTTTCGGGATTGTAGGGGGTGGCGGGCAGGTCCAGCTGTGCCGGCGACAGTCCGACTATGAGACTACGGAACCGTTGGTAGTTGGCTTCCAGGCGGGCCACGTCGGCGGCGATGCGGTCTTCGCGCGCGTCGAACGGCGGCAGCATCTCCCGTTCACCCGATGCGATCTCCTCCAACGCCTGCACGAAGTTCTCCGTGAGCAGGTGCTGCATCACCTCCCACACCGACCAGCGGGAGCCCAGGAACGCCTCCGCCTGCCCAACGCCTGCCAGCGCCTCCAACAACGCGGCGTGGCCTTCGTCCAGCCGGCGCAGAGCGCGTTGCTGCCGTTCGGTTGGGGAGAGATTGGCGTCGTTGGATGGTGGGTCGTGGGAAACCATGCAAATCACCTGCGGATATTTGTGCTTTTGGGGCAGAGCCATTATTGCACACGGGGTAGCGTTCCGTTTTAGGCGGTTTCTTCACATCGATGAACAGGATGGACAGGATTTTCGGTGCAAGGGATTCCTGGATTCCGGCTTTCGCCGGAATGACAAGTAGAGGGGGCGGGAATGACAGGTAGAGGGGGCGGGAATGACGGAAACTAAACCACCTAAATTGGAACGCTACCTTGCGCACGCAGGGCAATCGCTGGGATGAACGCAATCGGTTATCATTGAATATGCCTTCCCTCAACGACACTTTCAGTTTCAACGTGCGGCCCGGGCAAACCCTACCGGTGCGACGGATGCAGCGTGTGTTGGACCAACTGCGCGAGTCGGCGGAGGCAGGGACGCAGGCGGCGACCCTGCATCTGCCGGCAACCATTGGGACAGACAGCGCAGACATCGCGGGGCTGTTGAGGCGAGAGGGCGGCCCGGCGTGGGTCGATGCTTTGGAGCGGGCGAGCAATCAGTTGCTGCGCTCATCCACGGGCCTCGCGGCGTTTCGCGTTGGCGACGCGGGCCTGGCGATACTGCCGCCGTTTCCGATGGATGCGACGGCCCTGGACGAGGGCATCAATGATGAACCGCTGCGCGCGCTGCTGGCGTCCCGTTTCACGGTGGGCGTCGCGCTGGTGCGGCTGGGCCGCTACGCCATCGCGGTGTACGAGGGGCAGCAACTCGCGGTTTCCAAGACGGACACTCGCTACGTGAAGAGCCGGCATCACGCCGGCGGCACGTCCCAGCAGCGGTTCCGGCGTGTGCGCGAAAACCAGATACACCGGCTGTACGTGGAGGCGTCGGGCGTGCTGGAGCGGCAGTGGCGGCCATGGCTCGACCGGCTGGACTACGTTGCGCTGGGCGGCGAGGCCACCACCGTCAACGGCTTTGTCAAGGAGTGCGATTTGCTGGGCCGCCTGGCGTCCATCACGCTGCAACGCCGGCTGGACGTGCGGGAACCGAACCGGGCCGCATTGGATCAAGTAGGCGCGATGCTGTACCAGTGCCGCGCTTATCCGTTGCGGTGGGATGATTAGCGTCGGATATACTGTATCCAAACGATGTAGAGGGTTGCCAACGTGAACGTGAACGCGATTAAAATTGAGGCCAGCGCCGACATTGACCGGAAGACGTGGGACAAAGTGGCCGCGGTCCTGGATGGACACTACATCACTATCTCCGACGCTCTTGGTTTGATGATGCACTACATCGCCGCCGAAGAAGCCTTGCCCTTCCCCTGCATCCCACTCGACCCAGAGACGATAGCGGAGATAAGATCTGCGGATAGTGGTGATATGGTCAGTTTTGACAACGTTGCCGACTTGATGGCCTACCTGAATGCGGATGACGATGAGGACGACTAACCTGCTCAGGTCGTTCAGGCGCGATTACCGACGAGAAATGAGAGGCCGGAAACCGCGCGACTTTGGAAACCGCACTCCAACCGATTGTCGATTTACTGGCTGCTGACGAAACGCTGCCATCACGCTACCGAGACCATGCACTAACCGGCAATTTGGAAGGCTACCGCGATTGTCACATTTAGGTGGTTTGATTGCATGGATGTACAGGATAGACGGGATGGCACTGATTGGGATTTCCTGGATTCCGGCTTTCGCCGGAATGACGGCATATTAAACCACCTAAATTACAACCCAAGCATAGCAAGGTGGGTTTGGAATAACTGCCTACGGCCAATGCTATAATTTCGGCCATGCAGCAGGCGGACGAACAGCCCACACCTACCGATTCAGAATCCGGCGGCAGCTTCCAACCTGCGTTGGGGCTGCTGGAATTTGACGAAATACGCCGGCAGCTGGCCGCCGCGACCCGCACCGCCGTTGGCGCGGAAGCCGCCGCCGAGCTCACACCATCAGCCGACGCGCGCGATGTGGCCGTGCGTCAGCAGGAGACCGCAGAGGCCCGCCGCTTGCTGGACACCGCCGCTGCCCTGGAACTCGGTCCCACTGACGACCTGCGTCCCGCCGTTCATCGCGCCATGCTGGGTGGCGTCCTGACCGGCGAGGAACTGCGCAACATCGGCGCGCTGGCCGCCGCCGCCCGCTGGAATCGCAACGCGCTGTCCCACCGGGAGGATCTGCCCCTCCTGGCTACGGTTACGCAGAACCTGCCCGACCTGCCCGATCTGGAAAGCGCGGTCAATCGCGCCATCGGTCCCGCCGGCGAGGTGCTGGACGACGCAACGCCCGAGCTGTCCCGCCTGCGCCGGGAATCCCGTTCGTCATACTCCGCGCTCAACGACGTGATGCAGCGGATGCTGCGCCGCTACCAGCGTTCCGGCGTGGCGCAGGAAAACATCGTGACCGAGCGCAACGGGCGCATGGTGCTGCTGGTAAAGAACGACTTCAAGGGGCAGGCCCCCGGCATCGTTCACGACGTATCCGACAGCGGCGCCACCGTGTTCGTGGAGCCGATGCCCGCCATCGACCTGGGCAACCGCTGGCGGGAGACTCGCCTGGCCGAGCAGCGCGAGGAGGAACGGGTGCTGCGGCAGTTGTCGTCCCTGGTGGGACGCTACGCCGAGGACATCAACCTGATGTCCCACCTGCTGGGACGCCTGGACCTGGCGGTGGCCAAGGGTCGCTACGCCGCCGGCATGAGAGCCGTGCCTCCCAACCTGCTGGACGCGGATGAACCGAGGCGGCTCCACCTGGGCGGCGCGCGCCATCCGCTGCTCACCGGAGACGTGGTGCCCACGACCATCAGCATCGACGCCGACCACCCGGTGCTGCTCATCACCGGCCCCAACGCCGGCGGCAAGACGGTTGCCCTCAAGACGGTCGGCCTGCTGGCGATGATGGCCCATGCCGGCCTCCAGGTGCCGGCCAACGAGGCCGACCTGCCGCTCTTCGACGGCATCTACGCCGACATCGGCGACCAGCAGAGCATCTTTGAATCGTTGTCCACGTTCAGCAGCCACATACGCAACATCCAGCGCATCCTGGACGTGGTCACCCCGCGCTCACTGGTGTTGATTGACGAGCTGGGTTCGGCCACTGACCCTGAGGAAGGCTCGGCCCTGGCCATCGCCCTGCTGTCCCACCTGCGGGATTGCGGCGCGACGGTGGTGGCGACGACGCACCACCGCAACGTCGCTCGCCTGGCCCAGGAGGAGCCGGGGATGGTCAACGCCAGCGTTGACCTGAACCCGCGCACGCTGGAGCCGACTTACCGCCTCACCCACGGGGTGCCGGGCCGCAGCTACGCCCTGACCATCGCATCACGGCTGGGCTTGCCCGAGACCGTGATCGCCGGCGCGCAGACGCACCTGGAGCCGTCCCACGTGCAGACCGACCGGCTCTTGCAGGAGCTTCAGGAGGAACGGCTCACGGTGTCCGAACTGCGCCAGCAGGCCGAGCAGGCGCTGGCGGACGCTCGACAACAGGAGCAGGAGATTGCCGAGCGTTTGGAGGCGGTGGAGGATACCAAGGCCCAACTGGTGGAAGATGCCCGCCGCGACCTCGCTGAGGAAATCGCCGAGGTCGCCGGACGCATCCGCCAGGCCGAACGCTCGCTGAGGCGGGAGCAGGAACGTCAGGCCGCTGCCGGCCGGGACGCCCAACGCTCGGACGTCGATTTGCAGGCGGAACGGGAGCGCCTGGCCGAGGCCCAGCGGGAAGTGGTATCGCCGGATTGGGCGCCGATCCCCGTGGAGCGTCCGCCCTGGTATCACGACCTGCGCGTGGGAGACCGGGTGTACATCCGCGGTGTGTCCCGCCCGGTGGAGGTGGTCACGCCGCCCAACGACCAGCAGGAGATCGAGGTCGTCATCGGCACTATGCGCGCCCGGCTGCCGGTGTACCAGCTGGACCGGGCGGCGGATCGAGTCCATCCCGCCGCAGAGCAGGCCGGTGTGGTGTACCGTCGCCCGGAGGCCAAGCGCACGCTGAGCCCGGAGGTGAACCTGCACGGCTACCGGGTGGACGAGGCTCTCAACGTCATAGATTCCCTGCTAGACGATGCCGCGCTGGAGGGCATGACATCGCTCAAGATCGTACACGGCAAGGGAACGGGCGCATTGCGCCGCGCCATCCGCGAGTACCTGACCGGCCACCCGCTAGTAGCAACCACGGAGCCGGGCGAGGGCGGGAGCGCGGCCGGCGTGACGGTGGTGCAGCTGCGCTAACCGTACCCCTAGCCTAACGCTCTTGTCGTATCCTGCCGTTGAGAGCAACCGTGAAAACTTGTCGCGCCGACTGCCGGCCGGCGTTCACAATGTCCGGCCAAGTTTTGATCAGCTTCCACGACAATTCCCAATAGGGCATATTGGCCCAACCGCGATGCAGAAGAAACCAAGTCAGGTTGCCGCTTCGCAACAATGACCGTTCTCTGCGCATCAAATCACGGGTGATTACCGTCCAAGGTTCCCCGCTCTGCACCAGATAAGAGATCCAACTAGCGTCACCGGCGCCGGCGAATCCCAGGTTGGCGACTGAGGAAACGCCGTCGCCGGGGTAATCTCGCGCGTGCAAGGCAGCAATCGCCCGGATCAGATACAGCGGCGTGTTTTCGTCAAGCAGATAATTCACCCGCCGACATCCGCCGCCCTTTGCGCCAATTCCAGCTCAAACGCTACTGCCTGCAATACCGCCGCTTCCGAAATTTCGTAACTTAGCGCCACTCTACTCGCGTCGCGTCCTTCACCGAGAAAGTTGCAGTACAGCGTATCGGTGGGAATGTGGCGCTTCTGAATTACCGGGGCGCCGAAGGAAAGCAGCGGGTCAACCATCACGTTCCTACCCACACTGTCCAGCCCCCATTCCTCGGCGGGATACCACCGCGCCGGCGCATCGCCAACATAGTCCAGTGGCTCAAACAGGGAAGGGACGATAATTGCGGCAATCGCCAACTGTCCCTGGCCCGAAACCTGTTCCAGTCCGGCGTCAGTTCGGTCGAAGATCTCCGCGCCGTCAGTTTGAAAACGTCTGTCGGAGAAGGGGTAATCAGTTCTAAAGCGCGCGCTGGCATATTCGGCGGTTCGACCGATGCGTTGCCACGACACGCCGGCAAGATGCAGAGCGTTGACGTAGCGTAACTCTATCAAGTCCCGGAACGTGGCGTAGTAATACCTTCCCAGCCGCTGCTCTCCGCCGCCCCAGAGTCCTCGTTGCCCCTTGTACCGCCGAATGAACCTGCGGGACACCGCAGTTGGAACACCGGCCAGACGCCGCACGTCGTCCAGCCAGTACAGGCCGGAGGACAGCAATTCCGTTGCATCCGTTGTGGTCGTTGCCATGGTGTCAGTTCTCCAGCGTAGGCAACCGCCGCGCGGTACTCAACAGGGCTTTCTTCCGTCAACTCGAGTTGGTCCTCCAGCTTAACGCCCATTGTGCTGACATTCTACCTTCCTTCCCGGTAGTCGTCATCTTCATGCCCATCATCCAAAACGTACTCGTCGTCGTAGTACCAATCGTAGTCGTACTCTTCTTCGTCGCGCCGGCGCAGTTTGCCCCAGATCAGTTTGCCCACCACCACGACCACCGCCAGCAGGACCAAACCGCTGATGATCCATATATCGAGGTAGGCCAGAAAGGTCAGGTCGGCAGGCTGCCCAGCAGCCTGTGTGGCGACGGAAAGGATGACTGGCGGGTTCATGGACGCTCCGGGGCGCAAAATGGCCGAATCTCGCAGGGCCCCAAGTATGCCTCGATCATAATGATTTACAATAATAGCATTCGCTCCCCCGCATTGCCGGAATAGCAGATTGCCGGATCATTGGAATCTCCTCGCTGTCGAGAGGCGATCCAAAGCAGGCTGATGGTGAAGATTATGAAAGAGACCGTAAATGCCTTCCTTCAGCATCTAGTCGTCGAACGCGGCTTTTCCCAGAACACGCTGGACGCTTACAGCAACGACCTGAACCAGTTCCGCGAGTTCGTCGCCGGCTATCTGAAAGCCTCCGATGACGACGCAGAAGCGTGGCGGTCGGTGGACCTGGACCTGCTGAACGCATACATCAGTGAGCTTCGGGACAAAAAGAAATACCGGGATTCGACCACCGCGCGTAAAGTAGCGGCCGTCCGCTCTTTCTTCGGCTACCTCAGCGCCAACGAGCTGATCAGCGAAGACCCCACCGAAAATCTCGGTTCCCCTCGCGTCGGGCGTTCGGTGCCCAAGTTCATATCCGAAGATGACGTGAAACTCCTGCTCAGCACCGCCGCCGATACTGGTACTCCGGAAGGCCGCCGCGACGCCAGCATCCTGGAACTGCTCTATGCCACCGGCGTGCGGGTCAGCGAGCTGGTCGCCTTGAACGTGCAGGACATCGACTTTGAGGAGGGCTTCATCCGGGCCTGGGGCAAGGGTTCCAAGGAACGCATCGTATATCTGTATCCCGAAGCCCTGTCCAATCTGCGTGAGTACATCGGCGGGCCGCGGGCCGAGCTCATCACCAACAAGAAGGGCGAAACCGCGCTTTACATCAACAACCGGGGCGAGCGACTCACCCGTCAATGGGTTTGGAACATCCTGAAAACCGCCGCGAAGAAATCGGGCGTGGACCCTAAAATCACGCCTCACACGCTGCGCCACAGCTTCGCCACCCATCTGCTCCAGAATGGCGCTTCGCTGCGACACGTGCAGGAGCTCCTGGGACACTCCAACATCTCCACCACCCAAGTGTACACCCACCTCACCGATTCCCACGTGCGCGAGCAATACCGGCGCAGCCACCCCCGGTCGTGATTCGCTTCAGGTGGTTTGCCGAGGCGCTCCCCCTCACCCCAACCCTCTCCCACCAGGGGAGAGGGAGTTTTGAATGAAAACCGCCTAAATTGCAACGCTACCTGCTCCGGATCCTCTCGCGCGTACCCGCTTTCGCTGGAGCTGTCATTGCGAGCGCAGCGCGGCAATCTCGTTGCCGAAGGAACCGTCACTCAGCCGGCGATATTGCCACGTCGCTGCGCTCCTCGCAATGACAAACTGGGTACGCGTGAGCCGGATCCTGGGTTGCATTTCGCATTTTTGTTCCGTACAATTATCCTGTATAGAACAGGAGGTCGTGCGATGATGGACAACGATGCAACTCTCGCCGCTTGTGTGGCGCCGGACCTGCCGTCCGATGCCGGGCGGATGATCGCCCGCTGGCAAGCGTTGGGCTGTCCTTACATTGAGCTGGACACAGGCGTCGTGATCAGCAACCTGGAGCGTTGGCTGTACAATAATGCGCCGCACTCCGGCGTCTGGCTGGCGCGGGTGCGAGAATATCTCTACATCGACACCTATGGCATCGGCTCAATGGCAGCATGACCGGCAAATGACCCTCCGGCTGTACAGCGACCTGGCGCACCTCTGGCCCATCATCAGCCCGCCGGAGGAATACATGGTGGAGGCGCAGGAATGGCTGGACGTGATACGCGGCAGTCTTGACGCCGCTCCAACGGACCGGCAGTCGCTGCCGACGCTGCTGGAATTGGGTTGTGGTGGAGGACACCTGCTGTCGCACCTGACGGCGCACTTCATCACCGAGGCCGTGGACCTATCGCCGCAGATGCTGGAAATTTCCCGGCAGCTCAACCCGCAGACGCTGCATCACCTGGGGGACATGCGCGACGTGCGCTTGGGTCATGCGTTTGACGTGGTGGCAATCCACGACGCCATCAACTACATGACCACCGAGGACGACCTTCAGGCCGCGATTGCCACCGCAACAGTACACCTGAATCCGGGCGGGCTGTTGTTGCTGGCGCCCGATTGCGTGCAGGAAACCTTTGAAGGCCCCCGGGTGGTGGAATGGACCAAAGAAGCCGAGGACCGGTCGGTGACCTTCATCGAGTACATGGGCAAGCCGCGCCCAGGATCCACCACCGTAGAGTCGGTGTTCGTATTCGTGATCGACGAAGGCGGGGAACTCCGGGTGGAGGTGGACCGGCACACGGGCGGCCTGTTCCCAACCGAAACCTGGTTGAGTTTCCTGGAGGCGGCGGGCCTGGAGGCGGAATACATCCAAACCAACGCCTACGAAGGCGGCTTCGGCGGCAACCTGTTCGTGGGAAGGAAACTCCCTCTCCCTTGACGGGAGAGGGCTGGGGTGAGGGTGATGTACTCAACGGCCAGAGCACGCGAACTGCGCCACCAATCGACCAATGCAGAGCACAAACTCTGGTCAATCCTGCGCAACCGTCAAATGGCCGGCTATAAATTCCGGCGGCAGGTTCCGCTGGGCTGTTACGTCGTGGACTTCGCGTGTTTAGACAAGAAACTCATCATCGAGATCGATGGTGGTCAACATCAAACTCATCAGGCATACGACGAGCAACGCACACGGTGGTTAGAGTCCAGAGGCTTCAGAGTCATGAGATTCTGGAACAGCCAGGTTTTGAACGAAACGGATGGGGTTTGCGAGGCCATTTTAGCGGTGTTGCAGGGTCAGACTTCACCCTCACCCTAGCCCTCTCCCATCAAGGGAGAGGGGATATACCTACTCTTCATCCAGGCCTGGGACGGGGAAGCGGTTGCTCAGTTGACGAACCTCGTCGCGGATTTGCGACATGGCGGATTCGTCGCCGATGCTGCCCAGGGTGCGGACGATGAGCCTGGCAACCTCCCGCGTGTCCTCTTCACCCATGCCCCGGCTGGTGATTGCCGGGGTGCCCAGACGCAGGCCGGACGCGGTGCGCGGCGGCAGTTGGTCGTAGGGGATGGCGTTCTTGTTGGCCACAATGTCCACGGACTCCAGCGCGCGCTCCGCCTGCCGTCCGGTGATCCCCAGCGGAGTCAGGTCCACCAGCATCAGGTGGTTGTCGGTGCCGCCGGCGACCAGGCGCACGCCGGCCTCGGAAAGCTCCTGGGCCATCACCTGGGCATTGGCAACCACCTGGTGAGCGTAGCGGGCGAAGTCGGGTTGCAGGGCCTCACCGAAGCAGACGGCCTTGGCCGCGATGACGTGCATGAACGGCCCGCCCTGCATGTAGGGGAAGACGGCGAAGTCAACCTTGCGTCCCAGCTCTTCCTCGGTGAGGATCATGCCGCCGCGGGGGCCGCGCAGGGTCTTTTGCGTGGTTGACGTCACGACCTGGGCGTGGGGGAACGGCGAGGGGTGGGCGCCGCCGGCGATGAGGCCGGAGATGTGCGCCATGTCCACCATGAGCAGTGCGCCGACGGAATCGGCGATGGCGCGGAAGCGGGGAAAGTCCAGCACCCGCGAGTAGCTGCTGCATCCGGCGACGATCAGCTTGGGGTTGTGCTCTTTGGCCAGCCGCTCAACCTGGTCGTAGTCGATGGTCTCGGTTTCCTGATCGACGCCGTAGGGCACGAACTGGTAGAGGTTCCCCGAGAAGTTGACGCCGGCCCCGTGCGTGAGGTGGCCGCCCATGTCCAACTGCATACCCAGGACGGTATCGCCCGGCTCCAGCACGGCGAAGTAAGCGGCCATGTTGGCCTGAGCGCCGCTGTGGGCCTGCACGTTGGCGTGCTCCGCGCCGAATAGTTCCCTGGCGCGGTCGATGGCCAGGGTCTCGACCACGTCCACGAACTCGCAGCCGCCGTAGTATCGCCGCCCCGGGTAGCCCTCAGCGTACTTGTTGTTCATCAACTGGGCCTGGGCTTCCAGCACCGCCTTGCTGGCGTAGTTTTCCGATGCGATCAGGACGATGGAGTCGCGCTGACGGCGGTTCTCATTCTCAATGGCGGCGGCGACGGCGGGGTCTATGCGGTCGAGTATGGTGGTCATATTTGGTGGCTCCTGCTATGGGTCATTTTTGGAATGCGCAACTATATGATAACAAATCGACGCAACAAGCCCGTTCCATTTCAGTATTTGTAGAAGTGGTGGCGGATTTCAAAGTCCACGTCGCGCTGGGAGAACAGCTCCCAATCGGCTTTTCGGACGGTGAGGTATGAGTCGGATAGCAGCGGGCCCATGGAGTCGGTGAGCACGGTGTCGGCCTCCAGAGCGTGGATAGCCTCCAGCAGGGTTGATGGGAGCCGCCGGATGCCGCGGGCCGCCAATTCGTCGGGCGTGAGGCGGGCCGGGTCCACGTCGATGCGGAGGCCGTCGGCTGGCGTCAGGCCACGCTCTATGCCGTCGAGTCCGGCGGCGATGATCCCGGCCAGGGCGATGTAGGGGTTGGAGCTGGAATCGGCCGGGCGGTATTCCAGGTTGGTGGACGCCATCTCGGAACCCCAGAACCGGGAGGGTACGCGCAGCGCGGCTTCGCGGTTGTCGGGTCCGTAGCAGATGTAGGCGGTGCTCCACGAGCCGGGCGAGATGCGACGGTAGCTGTTCATGCTGGGGCCGGTGAGCAAGGTAAGCCCCGGCAGATGCTCCATGATGCCGGCGATGAAATGGTAGGCCAGCTCGCTGAGCTGCATCGCATCGTCGGGATCGTAGAAGAGGTTGCGCTGGCCGGCGGCGTCCCAGGCGCTGATATGGGTATGGTTGCCGTTGCCGGCCTGGTCGGGGAAGGGTTTGGGCGCGAAGGACGCTAGCCAGCCGTGCTGCCAGGCGACGTTGCGCACCGTTTCGCGGTAGATGATGTGGTTGTCGGCGGCGCGCAGGGCGTCGGTGTGGGTGATGCTCAACTCCTGCTGGCCGTGGCCGACCTCGGTGTGGTACTGCTCGATTTGCAGGCCCTGGACTTCCAGCGCGTCCACCACGTCGTCAACGACCTCCCGGGCGATGGCCGCGCCGAGGGTAGAGTTGTCCAGGCTCTCGTCCATGGGGACGAAGGAGTCGCCGTCCCGACGGGCCAGGTACCATTCCGGCTCGAAGGCGGCCTGGAAGGTTATGCCCATAGATTCGGCCTGCGCCAGCATCCGCTTGAGGAAGTGGCGAGGGCAAGCGGCCCAGGGCTTTTGGTCCATGGTGATCATATCCACCAGGACCAGGGCGCGCTTTGGGGCGTAGGGCAGGAGCGTGAAAGTATCCAGGTCGGGCATCATGCGAAACTCACCGACCGGGCCCATGCCGTCCATCACCTGCAACCGGTCCATGTCGCCCATAGCCTGCATCGCGGTGGTAACGCCGATGCCCGATTCGAGGCGGCGTTCGAGGCCGGACACGTGGGTGGCCTTGCCTCGAATGATGCCGCTGTTGTCGCAGTAGGCGAACATGACCAGCTTGACCCCGGCGTCGCGAGCTTGTTGGACGATTTCGTGGGTTTCCATGATGACCTCTGCACAGAGTTGTGGCAGAGCATTATTGCAAAACAAGATGGAGCGGCGTATAACCGCTCCCCCAAGGTCGTGTCATATTTGCGATGGGAAACTGGCGGGTTCAGGGTGAGGCGGGCGCGGGCGCGGGGGCCGGAGTGAGAGCCCTGCGGATGCTATCCACATCGACCTCGGGCGCGAGGGCTATGGTTTCCTTAGCCCCGCTTATGGTGGTGATCGTTACGGAGCGGTTTCCGTCGCCGGATTCGTGGCAAACCAGGCTGGCAATCTCGGCCACGCCCCTGGAGCGGGTGATGCAGTCCAAGAAATAAGGCGTTACATACGGGTCGTATTCCTCTTTCGTGATTACGTGGGGGTAAGCTAGAACATGCTCTCCGTCCACGATGTGATCTGCCGGATCCCATGGATGCGTTTTGACCTTTGCCATTGCTGCCTCCTCAAATCACAACTCGCGCGCCAAGTTGCGCGCACGGACGACGTCGCGCTCCTGGCTATCTTTGTCGCCACCAGCCAACAAGATAATCAACCGCCTTTCGCGTTGCACATAATACACCCGATAGCCAGGCCCATAGTTGATGCGCAGTTCTGATATACCGCCGCCGACCGGACGCGTAACCGTCGGAACCAGCGCGGTAGCGTTGCAATTCAGGTGGTTGGAAGGAAGGACTCTCCCCCTCACCCCAACCCTCTCCCGCCAGGGGAGAGGGAGTTTTTAGACACCCGCTTACAGGACGTGGTACATGAGCAGGTGGTCGCGCATTACGTCGGCGGCGAAGTCGTTGTTGACGTCGCGGAGGACGGAGTGGATGTGGTTGGCGCCGTTCTGGCGGTTGTCGTACTCGACGACGAAATCGCCGCCGTGCAGCCGGTAGTAGTGGGGCTGCGCGCGATCAATCGGGCCGCCCCAGGCCAGGTGGATCTGCTCCAGGCCGCCCTCGCGCAGGGCGATCAGCTTCTCTTCGGCCAGGTCGGCGCGGATGCGGGTGACGTACTCGCTGGCGAGGGTCATCAGCATCTCGCGCTGCGTGCCGGACATGGCGGACGCGGGCAGGCCCTCCTCTTTGGGCAGCGAGGCGCGGGAGGAGTTGAAGGTGATGATGTCGGCGGGGGCTTCGTCGTAGATCATGGCGCGGCTCTTCTGGCCGGCGTCCAGGCTATCCATGAGCTCCAGGGCGATGTCCTGGCTGTCGCCCAGGATACGGAGGCTCTGCTTGGGGCCCTTGGGCACCTCGGCGGGGTTGGCGCCGAAGAAGAAGGGAGTCATGGACAGCACGCGGTCGCCCCAGACGCTGTAGTGCAGGGATACGTGGTGTCCCTCCACGCGCCAGCCCCAGGGTTCTCCATCGTTGGAGGGGTCGCCGAAGATGGTCCAGGCATAGAGCAGGGGGTCGCGTACGAAGGTGATGAGGCCCCGTTCCTGTTCCAGCGGGCCAAGGACGGCTTCATGCTCGATGATGAGCTGGGCCTTGCGGTTGGAGTCCTCGGTTAGGCCGGTGGCCATGAGGGCATAGGCCAGCTTGCGCTGTTCCTCGTTCATGTCGCGGAGTTGCAGGCCGTGGCGATTCAGCGGCGGGTAGTACCAGAAGATGCGCTCGCCGTCGTAGTAGCTGAAGTTGATGGCGGACTTCTGGTTGGCGTCCAGGCTGTTCAGCAGGGCCAGGGCCGCGCCGCGCATGTCGCCGGCCGCCTGCGGGTGGGTATGGGGGTGATCGTGATTGTGGTCATGGCTCTGGGTATGGGCAGTGGTCATGTGGCCGTCCTCCGTTGGGAATCGCAAAGGGTATGCTTAAAACCGGAGACAGTGTATGCGTCGCCGTTTGGGGGTGTCAAACAGCGCCCGTTTTAGGGCAGGGTCTTTCGATTGTCCGGTGTGTCATTGCGAGCGCAGCGTGGCAAATCTCGTTTCGACTGCACAGGTTTGACGGGATTGCCACGTCGCTACCGCTCCTCGCAATGACAATCGAAAGACCCTGCGTTTTAGGGGAGTGGGAGTGCGAAAGTATGCACGACAGTGAATCGTTGACCGTATGTTGGTCAGTGGCTATATTGCGCCCACTATGGCAGCAGGAGGTTTGCAATGGCAGGGGCCAAAAATATGATTGGGGACGCAACCGCGACAGACCGGAAGGCGTCAAAATCCAGCTGGACTACGTCGGACCCGGTATGATGCCCGACGAGCGGTACGTCAAGTTCCAGATCGGCGACAAAGCCTACGGCGGGTGGATGCCGGACTACGCGGTCAACGAGGAAAATAAGTGGCTCAAGGCGTTCATCACCACCGACTTTGATGATGGCAGGTGGCTGGTTCAACTCCCGGACGAAACTCGCGTGTCCGGCCGCAATATTGTCGTGCCCAAAGAGGATCAGAACGTGATACTTAAGGGCTGGTGGTAATGATTTACAGCGACCGGGATATTGATGGGAATTGTCAGAATCAGGATTCACAGGATTACAGGATTTTCGGGATTGGGATGACGGCGCCCCGTATCAAGTATGGGGTGGCTCCGTGTCAGGCAACGGACAGGCTGATAAGGATTACGCTCACACTCAGAGTCATCTACTCGTAGCGTTCCGTTTTAGGTGGTCAAGTTTCATCATATGATGCAAGCGGTGTAGGGGCAGGTTTGAAACCTGCCCCTACGGACACGCAAAACCACCTAACTTGCAACGCTACCTCATCTACTCAATCTTGATAATCCTAAAATCCGGTAAATCTTGATTCAGACGATAGATTGCCACCGGCAAGGATTTTGCAAAGCGCCGAGACGGGATTGCCGCGTCGCTACCGCTCCTCGCAATGACAATCGAATGATATTGCTCCCGCCAGGGGAAAGGGGGATGCTTTTACGTTGATGTTAGAATCGCTGCATGGTCACGCATCTGGACACCAGCGACGGGCGGTACGCGGAGGCGGCGGCGGCCATTCTGCGGCGGCATGATAATTTTGAGGCTGAGGCCAACATCACCACCGCCGTGCGGGATTTCCTCATTCTTACCGGGTTGGCCGACGGCGACGCAATCATCGAGGAGAACCCGCCCAGCGATGCCAGCCGGCGGGCTGTTGACCTCACCGCGCTGGACACCTTCATCGAGTTCAAGCGTCGCGTTGGCACTGCCGGCGGTTTCAACCCCGACCCGATCAACGTTCAGCAACTGGACGAGTACCTGGAGCTTTCCAAAGCCGCCGGCAAGGGCGTGCGCACCGGCATCCTCACCGACGGACGGTACTGGCTGCTGCGCTGGCCGGAGGCCGGGCCGGTGCGGACGACGCCGCCCTACGGGTTCGCGCTGGAATCGGCGGAGCAGTGGCTGCCGCTGTACGAATGGCTGCGCGACCGGGCGCTGCTGTCGCTGGACAGCATACCGGCGGACCGGGCCAACGTGGAGCAGTACCTGGGGCCGGGCAGTCCGGCCTACCAGCGGGATATTGACGCGCTGGGCCGGCTGTATGGGGATGCTGCCCAATACGAAACCATCCAGGTAAAACGCCGGCTGTGGGAGAACCTGTTGCGGGCCGCGTTGGGCGAAATCGCCCGGGAGCCGGCGGAGCTGGATGACCTGTTCATCCGCCACACCTACCTGAGCCTGGTCATCGGCATGGCAGTGCAGGCGTCATTCGGCATCGACCTGCGACAGGTGGCGGAAACCGACCCGTCGGACTTGCTGCAAGGCCGGCGGTTCCGCGACGCCACCGGGCTGAGCGGCATCATCGAATCGGACTTTTTTGCCTGGCCCGACGAGGTGGGCGGACAGGACGTGATCAGAGCATTGGCCCGCCGAATTGCGCGGTTCGACTGGCAGAATGCCCCGCCGGACATCGCGGCCATCCTCTACGAAACCGTCATCCCGCCCGAGGAACGGCGCACCCTGGGCGAATACTACACCCCGGCGTGGCTGGCGCGGACGATGGTGCGGGAGCTGATTGACGACCCGCTGAATCAGAGGGCGCTGGATCCGGCCTGCGGGTCGGGGACGTTTATTGCAGAAGCCGTCGCCCACTTCTTGAACGCCGCCGGCGACGTAGGGGCGGGTTTGAAACCCGCCCCTACCCGAACACATTCGGCCACCGATGCCGACGTAGGGGCGAGGCATGCCTCGCCCCTACACCCCAAGGAGCTGCTTGACCGGCTGCGGGTGGCGGTGACGGGGATTGACGTGCATCCGGTGGCGGTGCATCTGGCGCGGGCGGCGTGGGCGCTGGCGGCGCGGCCGGCCATCGAGGCGGCGGTGCGGGCCGGATACGACGCATCGGGTTCGGTGCCCGTGTATCTGGGCGACGCGCTGCAACTGCGCTTTCGCGCCGGCGATCTGTTCGCGGGGCAGCAGGTGACCATCCAGGTTGAACCCTTGAACGGCGATGGTAGGGGCGGGTTTGAAACCCGCCCCTACGACGAGTTGGTGTTTCCCATATCGCTGGTGGACCGGGCCGACGCTTTCGACTCGCTGATGAGCCAGGTGGCCGCCGATATTGAGGCAGGCTACGATCCCCTCATCGCCCTGGACGACCATGGCATTGTCGACGTCAACGAGCGGGCGACGCTGGCCGACACCATCGCCACGCTGCAACGGCTGCACGACGAGGGGCGCGATCACATCTGGGCCTACTACACGCGCAACCTGGTGCGCCCGGTGGCGTTGAGCCGCACCAAGGTGGACGTGGTGATCGGCAACCCGCCGTGGCTGAACTACAACCAAACCGCCGACATCCTGCGCGAAGAGCTGGAAAACCAGAGCAAGAGTCTGTACGGCATCTGGCAGGGCGGACGCTACGCAACCCACCAGGACGTGGCCGGCCTGTTCTTCGCCCGCAGCGTTGACCTGTATCTGCGAGACGGCGGCGTCATCGGCATGGTGCTGCCGCACAGCGCGCTGCAGGCGGGGCAGTACGCCAAGTGGCGCACGGGAACCTGGGAGCATCATCCGCTCACGGCGAAGGGCAACGTCAGTCGGAAAGTGGAGCGCAAGCTGGCGGTGAACTTTGGGCACAGGACGGCGTGGGATCTGGAGCGGCTGGAACCAAATACGTTCTTCCCGATTGCGTCGTGTGTGGTGTTTGCGGAGCGCATGGGAGAGGGAGTTGACGGAACGGCGTTGGACGAGTCGGTGGAGCAGTGGATAGGCCAGGCCGGCGCGGATGACGTGCGGCGGGTGTCCAGCGGGATAACCGATACGTCGGTAAGTGGAGATTCGCCCTACGCAGGCCATACTCGACAGGGCGCGGTGATAGTGCCGCGCTGCCTGTTCTTTGTCACCGAGACGGAGAACACTGCCGTAGTTCAGGCCGGCCAGACCGTAACAGTCAACCCGCGCCGGGGTTCGCAAGACAAAGCGCCGTGGCGTAATCTTGATCTGACCGCCATCACGGAACAGACGATTGAACGCCGGCACCTTTACGACGTATATCTTGGTGAAACGTTGGTTCCCTACGCAACGCTGGAGCCGTTAAAGGCCATCCTGCCGGTGAAACATGGCGAATACGAGATACCGACGGATGCCGGCGGGACGGGCGGTATCCGGCTGGGTGGCCTGGAACGTCGGATGCGCGGGCGCTGGCAATCCATCAACCAAATGTGGGACGACAATAAACGGCCAGCCAATAAGCTGGATTTGCGCGGGCAATTGGACTATTACGGCAAACTGTCGGCACAACTGGAATGGCAGGCGAACCGAGATGGCAGACCAGTGAGAGTAGTTTATACATCTGCTGGGCAACCCACAGCGGCGTTGATTGATGACAACAACATAATAGTTGACTACAAGCTATTCTGGATCGCTTGCAGAGATATGCACGAAGCCAATTATCTGCTGGCGATAATCAACAGCGATGCGCTGTACGAAGC
Source organism: Dehalococcoidia bacterium (assembly GCA_965207025.1). Taxonomy (GTDB): domain Bacteria; phylum Chloroflexota; class Dehalococcoidia; order Lucifugimonadales; family UBA3495; genus Bin87. The sequence goes on from OZ242258.1 coordinate 3,054,806, forward strand.
GGTACAGCCCTTTATGTCCAAAGGACAGTTCGGGGCGCGAGATTTACAAAAGCATCTATGGAAGTTGCCGATACCGGAGTATGACGCCGCGAACCCGCTGCATCGTGAGATAGCGGAGGCCGGCGCGGCGGCGGCGCTGGGAGCATCGGGCCGGCTGGCGGAGCTGCGTTCCGAGCGCGGTGAGGGAGTGACGGTGACCATCGCGCGGCGGGAGCTGCGGGCGTGGCTGCGCGGGTCGGCAGAGGGGACGGCGGTGGAGGGGGTGGTACAATCGTTGTTGCAGGCAGGTAGCGGTTAGGAGGTTTTCTGATGGCTAACAAACAGCACATAGAGTGGCTGCTAGAAGGGGTTGAGGCTTGGAACGCTCGGCGTGATAAATGTGATTTCACCCCCGAGCTTTCGGAAGCCAACCTTCGTGAGATTCTTTCCAATGCTGGAAAAGTTGACCATGCCGGAAGAATAGCGCTCGGTAAAGCCAACTTGAGCAAAGCCAGGCTTATTATGGTTGACCTTGGTAGAGCCAGCCTCTACCAAGCTGATCTCAGCGGTGCTGACCTCAGCTATGCGGACCTCTGCGACGCTGACCTCGGTGAAGCCGACCTGCGCGACGCTAACCTCCACAATGCCAAACTACGCCATGCCATGCTGATGGACGCCAAACTCTATGGCCGCTAACCTTCGTAGCGCCGACCTCACTGGCGCCAACCTTAGAAACGCTGATTTGCGTGGTACCGACCTCAATGGCGCGAACCTCAGTGGCGCTGACCTGCGCTTTGCCAAATTCAGGGATGCTGACCTCAGCTTCGCCAACCTCAGCGGTACATATCTTGCCTCTGCTGACCTTACGGGCGCTGATCTTACGGGCGCCGATCTTACGGGCGCCGATCTTACGGGCGCTATACTGTGCAATACAACTCTTGACGGAACCGTGCTTACTGGCACTAACCTTGCCGGCACAGAGTTTTGGAAATCAAAATTCTATCCTGTAAGTTCGGTATCACCCAGCCAATACCAAGGTGCGCTGGACGACATCAATTCCGTCGCAAACCTGCTGTCAGAGATTCAAAAACTCCAAGGACATCATATAGACTATGCGGAGGAAATTTTCTTTTACTTTCGTGGCGAGCCCAAATGTGGATGGGAATTGCGACCTTCTGTAACACGCGAAGGCTTCGTTATAGACGAGAGCGATATGCTCCTTGATCTAATTTCACGACGGCCAGAGGAGTTTAGTGGGATTTCTTCGGCCTTGGGGCAATGGGTGTTGGCTCAGCACCATGAACTGAAAACCCGTTTCCTAGATGTCTCAAAGAATCCGCTAGTTGCCTTGTTCAACGCTTGCGGGAGCTATGTCGATGCCAAGGAAGACGGACGGTTGTATGTTTTCGCGGCGCCCCGGTCAATGGTTAAGCGTTTCAACAGCGATGTCGTCAGCGTCGTATCAAATTTTGCCAAGCTATCCCATGATGAACAAAATATAATCTTGACCAAGAAAGGGAATTGGCAAGACGACACCTTTACCACTCCATATTTCTACCTTGGAATGATGCGACACCTGTACCAGTTGATCAGAGAAGAAAAGCCCTATTTTGAGGAGCGGATTGACCCCAGAGACTTTTATCGCGTTTTCGTCGTTGAGCCGCAGCAGTCATCCGAGCGTGTCAGGTCTCAGTCAGGCGCCTTTTTAGCATCGGCTTTTCACGAGCGATTTGAGCGAGACGAAATTTCGGAATGGAATACGCGGATACCCGTCTATGCTTATTACTCGTTGACCGTACCGTCCAATAGTAAATCCCATATTATTGAGGAATTGCGTCTGCTGAACGTTACGCATGAAACGCTCTTTCCAGGGCTTGATTCGTCTGCGTCAGCGATTACAGAGCTTTATCGGCAACGCCGTCAGCCAAGCGGCGGTTGACTGGAAAAGGCGGACGTTGCCTGTTGGCCATCGTCCGGCTGCTGCAAGCCCTGGGTGGAGGTGCGTATGCCGTACACCAATGGGAAAGTGAAAGTAATCAGAGGAGCCGGCCCCAAGCAGAGGCCGCCGAAAGGGCATCCGCCGGGAGCCAAACTGCCGCCGGCGAAGAAGGCTGCCGATACGCAGGCCGGTTGACGAGGTGTGGGGCAGTGTGTTGGAAACGGCAAGTATCTGTGTTGATACTCACGGCTACGAAGCCTGCAATACCTATGTGCTCCCCTGTCCGCTTCGGTGGCAGGGCAGCGAGACCGCCGCAAGGCGGCTTTCGCATTTATGTGAACGACGTTGCCGTTTATGCCTACCGTCAATTTCTACAAGGCCAGGTACCAGGTTGAAATTTCCGGTTAGGAGAGCGCCGATGATGACCCTACCCATTTGTCGGGGTTCCGTACTATACTGCCGGCAGCGATGGCAGGCATGTTATGTAACTGCCAGCCGTGCATATTCCACGCCAAAAACATAAGGAGGCGTTATGACGCAGCCCGCAGCCCGAACCGTTATGCAGGAAATTTCCCCCAAGCTGGCCGAACTATCGGCCGACGTGCTCTTCGGCGACGTTTGGGAGCGTCCCGAACTGTCCAAGCGCGACCGCAGCCTGATCACCGTGGCGACCCTGACCGCGCTGTATCGCACCGACCAGTTGCGCGGACACATCGGGCGCGCGCTGGACAACGGCGTGACCCGCGAGGAAATCTCCGAGGTCATCGCGCACATGGCGTTTTACGCCGGCTGGCCGGTGGCGGCCAACGCCGTCCGCGTGGCCAAGGAAGTATTCGACGAACGCGGGGTGTAGCCGGCGCAGTCCGCCGATTTTCCCCTCTCCCCCAGAGGACTGACTGGGTAGGTATCGGGCATCCAGTGTAGGATTTCACCCTAACCCTCTCCCATCGAGGGAGAGGGGATTCATCTACCCCTCATTTCCCTCAGCGGGAGAGGGGCAACTTTCGCTGGCAACGACTTCACCCTCACCCCAGCCCTCTCCCATCAAGGGAGAGGGATTACTAAACAGGAGGCTCCCCATGCCCAGAATGACCGGCGCCCGATTCCTCGCTGAAACCCTGCGCGAGTACGGCGTTACCCACGTTTTCTTTGTTCCCGCAATCATCCGCCGCGCCCTCGTTGAGATGGAGGACGTTGGCATCAAGCGCGTCATCTCCCACGGCGAGAAATCTGCGGCATACATGGCCGACGCCTACGCGCGCGTCACCGGCAAGCCGGGCTTGTGCTTCGCCCAGTCGGTGGGCGCGGCCAACCTGGCCGCCGGATTGCAGGACGCTTACCTGGGCGTTTCGCCGGTAATCGCCATCACCGGCCACCGGCCGCCGATGCACCGGCACCGCAATTCGTACCAGGAGATCGAGCACTCGCGTCCGTTTGCATCGGTGACCAAGTACAGCGTTGAGGTGGAGACGGTGGATCAGTTGCCCCACCTGCTGCGCCAGGCGTTCCGCGAGGTCACCACCGGCCAGACCTTGCCGGCGCACCTGGACTTTTCGGGCATATCCGGCGACGTGATCACCGATGGCGAGTTGGACATCGACGTGATTGCGGAGGAGCCGTTCATGCAGCGGCCGGCGTTCCGCCCTGAACCGGAGCCGGAGCGGGTCCGCGAGGCGGCGCGCATCCTGTCGCAGGCGGAGCGTCCAGTGATCGTGGCCGGCGGCGGCGTTACCGCGTCGGGCGCGGAGGCCGAGGTGACGCGGCTGGCCGAGATGCTGAACATTCCGGTGGCGACGGCCCTGAACGCCAAGGGCTGCATCCCCGAGAATCACCCGCTTTCCGTCGGTGTCGTTGGCAGCTACTCTCGCTGGTCCGCCAATCGCGTCGTGTCGGAGGCCGACCTGGTGCTGTTCATCGGGAGCCACACGGGCAGCCAGGTGACGCTGGACTGGCGTTTGCCCGCCGAGGGCACGCCCACCATCCAGATCGACATCGACGCCAGCGAGCTGGGACGGTCATACGCCAACGCCTACGGACTGCTGGGCGACGCCAAGCGCACGCTAGAGCGCCTCATCGACGTACTGGAGGAGACGGGCGGCAACGCCGGCTGGGTGTCCCGCGCCCAGGAGCACGTGCAGAACTGGCGCGACGAGCACGAGGACGTGCTCAACTCCGACGCGGTGCCGATTCGCCCCGAGCGTCTGTGCCAGGAACTCACCAACTTCCTGCCCTCCGACGCCGTTCTGCTGGCCGACACTGGGCATGCCGGCATCTGGACGGGCAGCATGGTGGAGCTGCACCATCCTGACCAGTCGTACCTGCGGGCCGCCGGCTCGCTGGGCTGGGGTCTGCCGGCCGCGCTGGGCGCCAAGTGCGGCGTACCCGACCGCCCGGTGGTGTGCTGGACCGGCGACGGAGGCATGTGGTACCACATCGGCGAGCTGGAGACCGCCGTGCGCTATGGCATCAACGCCGTTATCGTCGTGCATAACAACGGCGGGTTGAACCAGGACCGCCGGGGCGACGAGGCTGCTTACGCCGGCAGAGAGAACGACAACTCCGCCGATCTGTGGCGGTTCACCGACACCAACTTCGCGCAGATCGCCGAGTCGATGGGCGCGTTGGGCATCCGCGTCACCGACCCCAACCAGATCAATTCTGCGCTGGACCAGGCCGTAAGCGCCAACCGTCCGGCGGTGGTGGACATCGTAAGCGACGGCGACGTTGCCGCCGCGCCGCCCTGGGGGCCATAGGGTCATGGCGCAGAGTCGCAGCGAATGACCAACAGCGGTGAACGCCGGTGGCATTGGCGATTTTTCGAGGGTACGGTATCGATCAGCGCGAGTATGTGGCTGGCGATTGCGCTCAACCAATGCTCCGCCTGCGCGGGGTGGCCATTGCTCGGCTTCCTCAACCGGCTGGCCACCAACGAAACTGGTATAATCATCGTAGCAACTGCGCTGCTGTTTCCGACGGCGTCGGTGTTGTATGGAGGGGTGCTCATGTTCTTCGCTGCCAAAGATACCGTTGAGAGATGGTCCCGCGCCAAGGACGAGAAGGCCATGGCCAAGGGCCGTGAGGAAGGTCGTAAGGAAGGTCGTAAGGAAGGCCGCGAGGCTGGGCGGGCGGAAATCGTTGCATTGCTGAAGGAGCACAACGTGCAGCTCCCGCCGGAAGTCATTAGCAAGTTGAACGGAGCGGGAAACTCGGAATAGCCCGCCAATGCCGATTATCTACTCTCCGGCCGCCCGTTGGATGAATTCGCGGGCGGCCGCGTAGTTTCTGGCTCCGCTGCGGCGTATCGGCGGGACCACGTAGCAATCCCCGACGCCTGCTGACTGCAACGCCGACCACACTTCCAGCGCGATGTCCACGCCGGAGCGTCCGCTGGCCAGATCGTCCGTGACCCGCTGCGGCACGCTGGCGAAGGAAACACCGTCCGATTCCAGCAGTCCCACGCCGTAGAACACCGGCACGGGCAACTCCTCGCCGGATACATGGGCGCAGGCGTCGGCGAATCGCCCGACGTCGTCGGGGTCGAACACCGGCTGGGTGATGAGGAAGTTCGCTCCAGATTCGATCTTGCGCACAGCCAGGAGCGCCTCCCCCTCAATGCCCCGGCCCAGGTCCACCGTCGCGCCGATGCAGAAATCGGTGGGCGCTCGTAAGGCGCGTCCCCGATAGTCAACGCTTTGATTCAGGTTGGCGATGGCCGCGATCAGTTCGGTAGGTCGATAATCGTGCACCGATGACGCCGCATCACGCGGGGCGAACGGGTCGCCGGCCACGACGATGACGTTTTCCAATGCGAGGGCCTGGGCTCCCAGCAGCAGGGATTCCAGCGCCAGGCGGTTCATGTCGCGCGTGGCCAGAGTGAAGATCGGATCCGCGCCATGCCGGTCGCGTAGAACGGCGGCCATCGCCACCGAGTTGACCCGCACCGCACGGCCGGGATTGTAGGCTGCCGAAACGAAATCGACGTTGCCGGGCGGAGCCGGAATGTCTTCGGGACGACCGGATCGGGGTGGCGAGTAGTCGCAGATGAAAGCAGGCCGGCCGGTTGCCGTGCCGCTGCGGTCGATTACCTTCAATAACGAGTCCCCCTCACCCCAACCCTCTCCCGCCAGGGGAGAGGGAGTTTTAGACACTGTCTCAGGGGTTTAATTCTTCGAGGTATTGCCGGAAGCGGGCGATGGCCTGCTGCTCGGACCGGCCCACGTAGTAGCGGATGCCCTGGACGTATTCCACCACGTCGCGGGGCAGCATCAACAGTTCGTCGCGGGGCTCGTTGAGGTGGTACAAGCCATCGACGCCTTCTTCCAGCCCCACGTATAGGGAGTCCTCCAACGTCGCCTTGTCACGGTCATCCAGGTCCTTGCGCATTACCCACCGGCTGAATACGAAGGGAAGGTTGGTCCACTGGCTCCATTCGGCGCCCAGGTCGAAGCGGTGGGCGAAACCCCGGGTCCCCCGACGGCGGCGCAGAGCGCGGTTTCCGATCAGCAGGAAGGCATCAAATGTCTCGTCGGGTCGGATGACGTCGCCGGGCCTGGCGGCGAACTCGCCGGGTTCCAGGCCGTACTTGCGGCGCAGCAGTACCTCCAGCAGTTTGGCCGCGGTGACGTCCTCGTCGGAAATGCCGATGGTGACGCCGCCGAGTTCTTCCAGGGGGAGCTGTGAATAGAGAGACACGCTCACTGCACGGGACTGAGTGGAAAAGCAGAATCCACTAACCGGCTCGAAACGGTCTTCCAGACGGAACACGTCGGAGAGGTGGGCCGGGCCCGCGTCCAGTTCGCCATTGGCCAGGGCTTCGCCGAGTTCTCGGGGCGTGGTCTGGCGCAACTCGATGCCCCGTCGCTCCATATCGAAGTAGAATGGTTCAGATTCCAGGTACGGCACACGACCGACTTTGATGGGCATAGTTTTCGCCACCGTAGTTTTCGGGATAATGGTCAACGAATGCATCCGGTTACACTACCGAAAGGGCCTTTGCGACGGTAAGATTGTAGGGCGGGCCGGATGGACGGTCAAGAACGGGGCTGATATGTCTAGTGACCGTAGTGCCGCCTGGACGGTGGAAACACTGAATGAGACGGTAGATGCAGAAATTGAGACGCTGCCGGATGATATGCGAAACCATTTCGTTCGCATCAGCAGGATGATTGAAGCGCGCGGCCTGCCAGAGGTTCGTATGCCATACGTGAGGCACTTGGAAGGCGAGCTCTGGGAAATGCGCTTACGCGGAAGAGACGGCATATCGCGGGCACTTTACGTTACGGTACGGGGTCGGCGGGTTGTGGTGGTACGAGTCTTCGTCAAGAAAACCGATTGGCTTCGCAGAGAGCCGGGGAGATATTGCAATGACGAAAGTAAGTGAACTCCACGAAAAATGGTATCGTGAGAGCGCCAGTTACCGAGTGGAATATGATGCCACGGAGCCGCAGTACGAACTCATCAACGCTTTGCTGGATGCGCGCAGCTACGCTGACATTGACCAGGACGAGTTGGCTGAGCGCATGGGCATCCACGTGACGGCAATCATGCGGCTGGAGGGCTGGAACAGCAACCCGTCGGTAAAAACCCTGCGCCGGGTGGCAGAAGCCACTGGCACCAAGCTCAAAATCAGTTTTGTGACCGGCGATAAAACCTCAAATCATTCGCCGGACGTATCAACAGCGAAGAATCAACACAAGGAACTATCAGCTTGAAAACGTCACTGCTTATCCCAGTTGCTCTCGTGGCAATCCTGGCCGCGTGTTTCTACCTGGCGCTGCCGTCGAAATCTACAGCACAAGACGCTGTGACCGTGAATCACCAGGGGGTTGAAAACCAGTTTCCCGACGGCCTGCGGTTCTACGTCGACGCCGAAAGCGCGAGCGACATTGAGGAGATAAGGGTGTACGTGCGCAAACTGGGTCAGTCCAGCCAGACGACGTACCGGGCGGTGGAATTCGAGCCGGGCAACGCCGTATCCGGCGAGGCGCTGTTCCAGAGCAAAACGTCCAACGAGTACATCCCCACCGGCACCAGGCTGGAATACCACTTCGAGATCACAACTGCCACCGGAGAGGAGTTTGAGACCGAGCCGGAAACCATCGTGTACCTCAACAACGGCCTGGAATGGGACGTGAAATCATCCGGGTTGATCGACGTCTATTACTACGATTACGACCAACTCTCCGAGATACGAGCGGAGGCGGTGTTGGCAACCGCCTCCGACACTTACGAGTACATGGGGCCATTGTTGGGAGTGGAGTTGACCGAACCCATGAGCATCGTGGTCTATTCCAACTATGACCACATGCGGGAAGCGCTGAGACCCTCGTCGCAGGTCGCCGCCCGCCATCTACGAACATTGGGCCAGGCTTTCTCCAACGAAAGAACCCTGCTGGTGGACGGATCAAGTGACCCGTTCGTGGGCGACAACACCCTGACCACCGCAGCCCACGAGTTTACGCACCTGCTGGTGGCCGACGCCGCCGGCAGCGCGTACTCGCAGGTCCACGCGTGGTTGAACGAGGGGCTGGCGGTGTATTCGGAACGCCAGGCAGACAACGAGTACGAGCGTTACATGGGTTTCGCGGTGGAAAACGACCGGGTGCCTCCATTATCGGGGCTGCGCACTTTCGCCGGCACGCCCCAGGAAACCCTGCGCGCCTATGGGCAGGGCCACGCGGTGGTGTCTTACATGCTGGATGCCTACGACCCAAGCGCGATGGCAGAGTTTTTCGCGATCATCCGGACCACCTACAACTTCAACAAGGCTCTGGACGCGGCGTACGGCGTAACGGTGCCGGAGCTGGACAACGAGTGGCGTGAGAGCGTGGGCCTGGCTCCACGCGACCTTTCGACTCCGCCACCGCCGCCGTTGCAGGTGCTGCCGACGCGGAGGACGCAACCGGAGAGCGCAGCCCCCGCATCCACCGAGACGGCCCCCACCACTGCGCCTCAAGATTCGACGCGCCGTCCGACTCCGACCGCGGCGCCCGCGCCAACATACACGCCACAACCACCGCCGACACATTCAGCCCCGGCCACGCCGTCGGGCGGAGGCTGCGGAGCGGCGCCGGAGCAATCGGGCAGCATTCCCGCGCAGTTGGCATCCCTGGCGTTGCTGGCCGCGCCGGCAGGGCTGATTGCACTGGCAACAGTCCGACGCTGTCGTGGTAGGGGCGAATGATTATTCTCCCCTACGTGAGTTCATGTATTCTTATCCGTACTTCTTCACGTGAACAGAGGAGATTTTATGCGCGCAGTCTGGTATGAGGAGAACGGGGACGCTTCCGTGTTACAGGTTGGCGAGATGCCGGATCCTGAGCCGGGGCCCGGCGAGGTGCGCGTGCGCGTCGTAACGTCGGGAGTGAACCCGTCGGACTGGAAACGCCGGCAGAATGCCGGCCCCGGTACGGCCTTCCCCCGCGTCATTCCCAATCAGGACGGAGCGGGCATCATCGACCGGGTGGGCGAAGGCGTACCGGAATCACGGGTCGGTGAGCGGGTCTGGCTATACCAGTCGCAATTTGGCCGGCCCTTCGGCACCGCCGCCGAATACACGGTGCAGCCGGACAACCGAGCCGTTCCGATGCCCGCCAACGTGGACTTCGCCCTGGCCGCAGGGTTGGGCGTGCCGGCGTTGACGGCGCACCGTTGCGTGTTCGCCGACGGTCCGATAACCGGCAAAACGGTACTGGTGCCCGGCGGCGCCGGAGCAGTTGGCAACATGGCGTTGCAGATGGCGCGGATCGGCGGCGCGGCAACCATCATCAGCACCGTCAGCGGAGACGCCAAGGCCGAAATCGCACGGCAGGCGGGGGCCCACCACACCGTGAACTACCGCACCGAGGACACCGCCGCGCGCATTCTGGAGCTGACCGACGGCCAGGGCGTTGACCTCATCGTGGAAGTGGACTACTCGGGCAACTTCGGCGTGAGCCAGCGGATTGTCAAGCGGAGCGGCAGCATCGCCATCTACGCGGCTGGCGACGGGCCGGCGCCACCGTTTCAGTTCCCGGTCAGCAACGTCAACGTGCGCCACGTCCTGGTGTACGACATGCCGGAGGAAGCCAAGACCGCCGGCGTGGAGGACACCAACCGCTGGCTGGCGTCGGGCGAACTGGTGGGGATGGACGGCCCGCACTTCCCGCTGGGGGACACCGCCGGAGCGCACGAGGCAGTGCGCGCCGCCACGGTGGGCAAGGTGGTGATAGACGTGAGCTGATTACCGTCCTTCGTAGCGCGCCGGCCGTTCGATCATCGCCCGTTCCAGGGCTACCTTGAGACGTTCGCTGAAGAAGCGGCTGGTGGAGGATACGATGCGGTGCTCCTGGCGGTCTTCCCGGTTGGTGGGCAACGTGACGATGACGTGATAGACCTTGAACTTGTTGGAGCGGATGCGGTTGCTCCACCAGGTGACGGCCACGGCCACCAGCACCACGAATATGCCCATGGTGAGCCACGCGCCGGCGAATCCCCCAACCGCGGCCACCGCAATGCCGATGATGCCTCCGCCGCCAACGGTGCGCCACCAACGGATGGGCGGCCGGTCCGCCTCCTCCTCAACGATCTCCATCTCCACGGACAGGATGTCCTCGATGCGGTATTCCTTGCCCTGGGGTTCGACGAACCGCTCGTAGGTGACCAGCGCTCCGTGCTCTTTGAACAGCACCCGTTCTCTGGATACCGCCATGATTGGTACGCTCCCGTTGCGTTGGGTAGGGGCGAATAATTATTCGCCCCTACTGCGCCGTGGTGCCGCCGTCGATGACCAGCTCGGAACCGGTCATAAAGGATGACTCGTCGGACGCCAGGAACACGATGCCGTAGGCGATGTCGTCCGCGTTGCCCACCCGTCCGATGGGGATGCGCTCGTTGATCCACGCGAAATGCCGTTCGTTGTCGTAGCTGCGGGTGGTCAGAGGCGTGTGGCAGTAGCCGGGATGTATGGAGTTGACGCGGATGTTGTCGCCGGCGTACTGCATCGCGGCGGACTTGGTGAGCAGGCGGATGGCTCCCTTGGCGGCGTGGTAGGCGGTAGATGTGGGACTGCCGACGATGCCGTAGATTGACGATATGTTGACGATGGAACCGCCGCCAGCCTTCAGCATCTCCGGCACGCCGTGCTTGATGCCGAGGAAAGTGCCCTTGGCGTGAACGTCGATTTGCCCATCCCATGCCTCTTCGGTAGTTTCTTCCACGGTGTAGCGCGCGCCGGTGCCGGCGTTATTGACCAGCACGTTAAGCGTTCCATGGGCCGATACGGTGGCGGCAACGGCGTCGATCCAGTCCTGCTCGTTGGTGACGTCCAGCTTGACGAACGTGGCATCGCCGCCGGCGGCGCGGATCTGCTCGGCGGTGCGCTCGCCGTTCTCGGTGTTGATGTCTCCCAGCACGACCTTTCCGCCTTCCTGGCAGAACATCCTGGCCGCCGCGCCGCCGAAGCCCATCAACTCGCCTTCAACGCCGCTGGCCGCTCCGCTGATGAGCGCAACCTTGCCTTCCAACCGCATCGCAAAACCTCCTGTACTGACGCCTGACAGGTCTTGTTAGGCGGCATTATAGCAGGCGGCGTCAGCCCTCGGGGGGCCGGATGCGGAGCTGGGCTTCCAGTTCGTCTATCCGTTGTTGCATAGCGGTCCGCTGGGCTTCATAAGCGGCCCGTTCCTGCCGCCAGTTATCCAGGTAGGCGCCGGTGGCAGGGTCGTAGAAGCGAGGCCAGCCGTCGTCCCAGGCCAGGTACAGATCCATCAGGTCGCTGTAGCCCTTGAGGATGCCGTCGGGCTCGGTAGTGAGCTCAACAGGAAGGTACACGCCGTCGCGGAGCACTCCGCCCCACAGGGATTCCCCATGATGCTCGCCGCCGCTGGGGTCAAATCGCCAGTATTCGGGGATGCCGATATCGGCGTACACCCGAGTTTTGGCTACGGTATCCTCCGAGCCGGTGCTTTCCGATCCCACCTCCAGGGCCAGATCGGGCGGCTTGCCAGCCTCCCAGGGAAGGTAGATGCGACGCCGTCGGATCGCGCCCTGATCAACTCCGAACGCCAGGTAAATGTCAGGCTGGCGGCGGACGTTGAGGTTCGACGGGTCGTAACAGAGTATGGTGTTGCTGCTGATGAATACGTCGGGTCTCTGCCAGAAGTCGGCGAAGCGGCTGGCCAGGATGTTGAGAATCTCGTTGACAACGGGTTCCTGTTCCATGGCGTCGGGCATCGGCTCCGGTTCGTCGGGGTTGTAGTCCAGGCTGGCGTAGTCGATTTCGCCGCGCTTGACGTAGGGCAGCATTGCAGTTCCGGTTGCAGTCATCATCTACCCTCAGTGAGCGTGTTGTGGAACCATATCACCGGCCCAATTCTATCACTCGCCCCGCCGCCGGCGACAACGGAGTATAATGCTGTCCCGGTATCCCTGACACGAGCGGGGGATTCCAGAGGAGGAACGTCCAGATGCCCGACTACTTCACGGAGGTGGATGTCCTCCGCAACGGCGACTCGGCCGGCAACGGCATGACGCTGCGTCTCACCGATGCCCACGGCCGAACGATTCACACCGTGGCGGTGCCGCAGGAAGGACATTCGCACACCGGGCCGACCTGGGCGTACATCTTTGAGAATGAAGGGCTGACGCTGATTGACCCTGGGGCTGAGGCGTCGTTCGACCTGTTGAAATCGGGTATGGCGCTGGGCGGCCTGGAAGTCAGCGACATCGAGCGGGTGATCATCACCCACGGCCATGCCGACCACGACGGTGGTGTGGCGCGGGTGATCGAGCAATCCGGCGCCGAGTTATGGGCGCACGACATCTACCAGCCCCTGCTGCCCTTTGACCCGCGCGACCTGCAATTCATGGCGTCATCGCCCATCCACCAGGCCATGTGGGAAACGGCGAAGGCCAACGGATTCACCCATTCGAACTCGGAGGAACGCGAGCGCTACATGGCGTCGCGCAAGACCCACCAGGTGGGGCATCACATCGGGCACGGCGAGCAGCAGGGCGAGTTGAAGTACATGCACGCGCCGGGCCATTCGCCCGACGAGATCTGCGCCGTGATCGACAACGGGCCGGGCAGCGGCATGGTGTTCACCGGCGACCACGTACTGCCGGAGATCAGCCCGCACCCGACTATGAAAACGGCGTTCAACCGGGCCGTGCTCGGCAGCCTGCCGGTCCATTACCAGGACCCAGACGATTCCTTCGGATTGCTGACGTACCTGAAGTCGCTGCAACGGGTGGCGGACCTGGGGCCGGAGGTGGCGGTGCTGCCGGCCCATCGGCTGTACAACAACCACAAGTTCAACTTCCAGACCACGCAGCGGGCGGCGGACCTGATCCGGTTCCACGCGCGCCGGCTGGGGCGCATCCTGGTGACAGCGGGGCCGGAACCGCAACCGCTGGAGGATGTTACTCGGCAGACCTTCGAGCGGCGCAAGCTGGAGGGCGGCAACTTCTTCGCGGCCCTAACGGAAGTGGTGGCTCACATCGAGCTGCTGGAAGACTCCGGCGACATGGAGATCACCGACGACCACAAGCTGCGCCGGACGGGCCGGGAGAACTACCAGGACTTGCTGCGGGCGCTGTGAAGCTAGCGGCAGTCATCACCGCAACTGATACACTGACCAAGGTTGCTGACACAACGCTCATTCAATCTGATTCCTTGGCGAGGTTGGCCCATGACACAAATGGCGCCCATGGAGCCGTATGACGAACTCGGAGAAACCATCGAGGATTACCGCTTGCAGTCTCGTCATTTTTTGGAACGCAGCCATCACTATCTAGCTGAGGACGACCTGCATCAGGCTTCGGAAAAAGGCTGGGGCGCGGCGGCCTGGATGGCTAAAGCCGCGGCTACTGCTCAAGGCTGGCAGTACAACCAGCATGAACACTTTGGCGAGGTGCTGTATCAAGCCGGCCAGCTGACCGGCGATGATCGGCTCCGAACGCTCCGAGCAATTGCCAATGGATTGCAGAGCAACTTCTACCAGCGAAAGAGGTTTTTGCATGCCGACGATATTGCCAGCTCACTTGAAGAAGTGGCGACGCTGCTAGACATCTTGGAACCTCTTACAGAAAGGAATAATCTACCCACGTAGGATGGAGAGGAAATCAATATGTCTCTGGAAGGAAAGGTAGCTCTTGTAACCGGGGCCGGGCGCGGGATGGGTCGGGCCACGGCATTGGCGCTGGCTAATGACGGAGCGAACGTCGCGGTTACGGACATCATGGCCGACAACGTGGAGGAGACGGCGACGGACGTGCGGGCCACCGGCCGGCAGAGCGTGGCGATTGCCGCGGACATCGGCGACGGCGACGACATCGACCGGGTGATCGCCGAGGCGGTGAGTTCGCTGGGCCGCGTGGACATCCTGGTGAACAACGCCGGCGTCACGCGCTACCTGGACATCATGGACATTACGGAGGCGGACTGGGACCGCATCCACCGGGTGAACGCGCGGGGCGCGTTCTTCGTGATGCAGCGCACTGCAAAGCAGATGATCGAGCAGGGCGAGGGTGGGCGCATCGTGAACATCGCGTCCATCGCCGGCAAGGGCTACCGGGGCACGTCCAACGCGGCCTACGCCGCCAGCAAGGGCGCGGTGATCTCGATGACGCTGATCGCGGCGCACCAACTGGCGCGCTACGACATCAACGTGAACGCCATCTGCCCGGGCTCAACCATCACCGCCATGTCCACCACCACGATGGAGCAGCGGGCGGCGGAGGCCGGACTATCAGTTGAAGAGTTGCAGGCGCAGCGGGCGTCGAACATACCCATCGGGCGGGCCAACGAGCCGGAGGACATCGCGGCGATGGCAGCGTTCCTGTCCAGCCCCGGCGCGCGCAACATCACGGGCCAAACCATCAACGTGGACGGCGGGCTGGTGATGCACTAGACGGATATCGCCGGACATTGTTTTCCCGCCTGCCACGCCCGTCGCCCCGTAAAATCAGGGCGACGGGCGTGGTTTTTACGATCCGACAGCCTCAATTAGCGGTGAACGAAAAAGTTGACTGATACCACCCTGACGGGTAATATTCGCCGTCGGTACGCTCAAGGGCGTGCATTCGAGTCAGCTTGGTAGGTGGCGAATGTCAGTTAAGGCAGTCTGGATTGGATCGTTGTTATTGTCGTTGGCGCTGGTAGTGGCGTGCGGAGGCGCCGCCCCTGCGGATCCTCAGGTCGTCGAGGTCACGCGTGTCGTGACCGAGCAGGTCGAGGTTGAAAAGGTCGTGACCGAACAGGTGGAGGTTGAAAAGGTAGTCACCGAACAGGTGGAGGTGGAGAAAGAGGTCATCAAGGAAGTCCTGGTGGTAGCCACCCCGGTGCCGCCGGTGCAGGACGTGGTTCGCCAGCAGGCCGAACCCGCCGGCACTTTGACCGTCGCCCTGGAAAATCTCGGCGCGCAGACCACCGACCCCATCCTGCAAACTCGCGCCGGTCATGCCCAGTACCAGGCGCCCATTTATGACGCGCTGCTTGGCTTCAACTACGAGTCCCAATACGGCGGCGTCGGCCCCGGCGTGGCCCAGGAATGGGGAATTGACCCCGATGGCAGCAGCTGGACGTTCAATATCGCGCCCAACCTGGTGTTCCACAACGGTGAAACGCTGGACGCGCACGATGTGAAGTTCAGCATCGAGCGCACCATGTACCACGAGGAAAGCGTGGTGGGTGACGGTAACCGCCTCAACCGGCAACTCAGGCAGCCGTCCGAGGATGCCATCGAGATCGTTGATGATCTTACCGTGCGGATGCACACCGACGGCTCCAAGCCCCACTTCTGGAGCCTGCTTACCCGGGCGGTGTTCCAGGGCGGCCAGATTATGCCCCAGGAATACATCGAAACCGTGGGCGACGAGGGCTTCCGAGCCGATCCGGTGGGCAGCGGCCCCTGGATGTACGCCGAGCACTCTGTGGGCGACTACTTCAGCTATACAGCCTTCGACAAGTCCCACCGTGGAGTGCCTCACTTCGCCAACATGAGCCTGCTGCTGGTTCCTGAGGAAAGCACCAAACTGGCCATGGTCCGCACCGGCCAGGCCGACCTCATCGACCTGGTGCCGGAGTCCGCTCCCGAAGTGGAAGCCGCCGGCGCCCAGCTCACGATCATCGAGGGCGTGGGTATGTTCATCTACCAGTTCTGGGGCCTCTACTTCGACGAGGCCCAGGCTCTGCCCATCGGCGATGTTCGCGTCAGGCAGGCCATGTCCCTGGCCATCAACAGGCAGGACATCATCGACTACACCCTGAACGGCTACGGGCGGCCATCCATGCCCTTCGCCACCTTCCCCACCAGCGTGGACGTGGACGTTCCGCGGTGGCAGAAGTGGAGCGAGGATGCCCTGGTGTACGACCCGGACCGCGCCCGGGCGCTGCTGGCCGAAGCCGGCTACCCCGACGGGTTCGAGGTCACTTTCTGGAGCACCAACTTCTCCGGCACCCCGTATATGAACGACCTCAGCCAGGCCGTCACCGGATTCTGGGAAGAAATCGGCATCAAGTCCGACCTCAAGATCATCGAGGGCGGCGTGTTCAGTCCGATGACGCGCGCGCCGGGTCACGATGAATGGGGCGAAGGTTTCAACGGAGCCGTCAGCATCTTCCGCAACGCCGGACGGCCCCTGCCCGTGCCGCGCTACGCGACCACCTTCCATCCCGACCAGGGCCATTACGCCTTTGGCGACCGCAATCACATGACGCCCCTGGCCGAGGAATACCTCGCGCTCCACGAGATCGCCATCTCCGAGCGGGATGACGACAAGCGCGCCGAGGCCACCAACGCCATCATCCAGCTGATAGCCGACCAGTGGATCGGCGTCCCCATCGTCCAGGGCGTCAGCCTCTACGCCTCCAACCCGGAGACCGTGGGGCGCTGGCAGGGCATCTACGGGCGCGGCGAACTCGGCGACGTGTTCCACCGCATTCCCCACGCCGAGGGTAACCCCTGGCAGTAACCGGAGGCCGGCCCGGTATCCAACGGTTACAGCGATGGATCGGGGCAGCTTCGGGCTAATTCACGCCAGGCGCGCCGGGAACTGCATGAGCGGCCCGGCGTGCGCCATTCTCTGAGGTCGGGGATTTGCAGAAATACATCTTCAACCGGCTGTTGCAGGGTGTTGTCCTGCTCTTCATCGTCGCGCTGATCGTGTTCGCCCTCGCCCGGGCCACCGGCAATCCCGCCGACCTGATGGTGCCGGAGGACGCCACCGAGGAAGAACGCCAGTTCATCGAGCGCAACCTGGGCTTGGATCGCCCCTACCACGTGCAGCTCTTCGTGTTCCTCACCGGCATTGTCCGCGGCGACTTCGGCGACTCTCTCGTGTACAAGAAGCCGGCGGCGGATCTGTTCTTCGAGCGGCTGCCCAACACCCTCAAGCTACTACCGCTGTCCATGTTCATCGCGGTTGGCGTCGCCATCCCCCTGGGGGTCGTGGCCGCGATCAAACGGGGGACCTGGATAGATCAGGTCGCCGGCGCCATCGCGGTGTTCGGCGTGGCCACGCCCAACTTCTGGATCGCCATCGTCGGCATTTACGTATTCAGCGTGTGGCTTGACGTGCTGCCTCCCGGCAGGATGGGAGGCCCCAGTCACTACATCCTGCCCGCCCTGACGTTGGGCACCTTTTCCATAGCCGGAATGATGCGGCTGATACGCTCCAGTATGCTGGAAGTGTTGGACACCGAGTACGTCAAGCTGGCCCGAATCAAGGGAGTGAAAGAGTGGAAGGTGTTCTGGAAGCACTGCCTCCGCAACGCCCTGATTCCGGTGCTGACGCTGTTCGGCGTCTTCGTGGGCGGGTTCGTCACGGGAGCCATCGTTACCGAGACGGTATTCGCGTGGCCGGGCATAGGCCGGCTCACCATTGACGCCGTGGCGCAACGGGATTTCCCGCTGCTCCAGGCGGTTATCCTGCTGGACGCGGTGATAATCCTCGGCGTGAATCTGGTGGTGGATATCCTGTATGCTTACGTGAACCCAAGGATACGATACGACTAGGTGCATTATGGCTGAGAGCCGTACCGAAATCAGCGCGCCGGCGCTGCCAGAGTCCAGCGAGCGGCAGTCGCGGCTCAAAGACGAACTCAAGCAGCTGCCCTGGATTCCCGTGATCATCATTTCGTTGATGGTGTTCGCGGCGATATTCGCGCCAATCATTGCTCCGCACTCCCCCACCAAGCAGTCCCTGCGCGACAAGCTTCGCCCGCCGGCCTGGCAGGAAAGGGGCGCCCCTCAGTATGTCCTGGGAACGGACATACTGGGCCGGGACATTCTCAGCCGGCTGATCTATGGAGCAAGGGTCAGCCTGGTGGTGGCGTTCGCGGCCCTGCTGGCCGGGGGCGCGATTGGAGGTGTCCTGGGGCTGGTATCAGGATATGCCGGCGGCAAGACGGATACCCTGATCATGCGGGCGGTGGATGCCACCCTTGCCTTCCCGACCATCCTCTTTGCCTTATTGCTGGCCGTGACCATGGGGCAAGGACTGGTGACAGTGGTTCTCGCCGTTACCCTCATCCTATGGGCGAGATTCGCCAGGGTTACCCGAGGCGAGGTTCTCTCGCTCAAGGACAACGACTATATCGCCCTGGCCCGGGTTCACGGCTGCTCCGGCGTCCGGATAATGTTCGTCCACATCATGCCCAACGTGTTCAACTCCTTCATGGTCATGTTGACGCTGCACGTTGGGCTGGTGATTCTCACCGAGGCGTCGCTCAGTTTCCTGGGCGCGGGAATTCCGCCGCCCACGCCTTCCTGGGGGCAGATGGTTGCCGACGGCCGGGCGAAGGTCGCTACGGCGTGGTGGATTTCCATAATCCCCGGCGTTGCGATTACGATGGTAGTGATCGCGTTCAACCTGTTCGGAGACTGGCTGAGGGATCGTTTGGATCCCAAGCTGCGGCAGATTTAGACAACAGCGTAATTCAGGTAGTTTGCGTCTGTAGGGGCGACCGGCCGGTCGCCCCTACTTCTCCTGGGCCGCCAGGCCGCCCAGCTTGTCGAGAAGGAAGCGAGCCAGCTCTCTGGACCAGAGCAGCATCGCTGCCCCGCACACGATCATAACCAGGCCGCCTCCGAGCAGGAAGCCGTTCACGTCGGCGCAGAGGCATGGCGTGCCCACGGCGACGATATAGCCGCCGGCCAGCATCACCACCAGCGACACCAGCCAAAAGACTGCGCGGGTCAAAACGACGCCGACGCCTTTCGCAAAACTCTGCAATTGAGCCCCCTTGCTTCCGGTGGCAGTTTAGGTCGTATCGGCCAACTGAGAACTTTGGGCCGTTCGGAGACGTTGACGGATAGTATTCTAAATGGCTAGCAATTCTATGCAACCCGGTTGACAGTTTCACCGCTGAAAGTCTCGGAGAACGCACCAATCGCGTTCGGTGAGTACAGCCGTTGCGCTTGCGCGTGCCATCCGCCCTGTATATGATTGCGGGAGCACTGAATCCGCTGCTGCGGTGATGTTCGCGTTGTACGATGCCTGTAGCGCCGAAAGGAGCAAGTAGAGTATGAAATACGACTATATCGTGATTGGAGCCGGGTCGGCGGGATCGATTATCGCCAGCCGGTTGACCGAGGACCACAGCAAGCACGTGCTGCTGATCGAGGCGGGGCCGGACTATCCCGAGTTTGAGCACCTGCCGGAAGAGGTCAAGTTCGGCTATAACACCGAAATTGACATCATGGTCAGCGACCACAACTGGCAGTTCGTCGGGAAGGGCACTGACACCTCTCCCGAGATCATGGTGCCGCGCGGCAAGGTGACCGGCGGGTCCAGCGCCATCAACGGGCAGGTGTTCCTGCGCGGCGTGCCGGAGGACTATGACGGCTGGGCCGCCGAGGGCAACGACGAGTGGGAATACACCAAGTTGCTGCCGATCTTCCGCCGCATCGAGACCGACACCGACTACGGCAACGACGACTTCCACGGCGGCGAAGGGCCCATTGTGATGCACCGTTTCGCCCGCGAGTCGTGGCTGCCGGCCCAGAACGCCTTTAACGCCGCCTGCGTGGCCGCCGGCTTCCCCGAGACCTGGGACCACAACCACCCCGATTCCTACGGCGTTGGACCGACTCCGTTCAACAACCCCAACGGCATCCGCATGAGCACGAACCTGGGCTACCTGGCCGAATCGCGCCACCGGCTGAACCTCACCATCAAGGCCAACTGCCACGTGCATCGGATCCTGTTCGACGGCAACCAGGCCACCGGCGTGCAACTGGAATCGGGCGGCGAGGTCTTCACCGCCGAGGCCGACGAGATAATCCTGAGCAGCGGGGCCATCGGGTCGCCGCACATCCTGATGCTTTCGGGCATCGGGCCGGCGGATCACCTCCGTGAGATGGGAATACCGGTGATTCAGGACGCGCCGGGCGTGGGCCAGAATCTGCGCGACCATCCCACCGTGTGGTGCACCTGGCGCACGAAGCCCGAGGTTGAGCTGGACGGGCTGGCGCCGCGCTCGCAGTTGTGCCTGCGTTACACCGCCGACGGCTCCGACCTGCGCAACGACATGAAGATCAGCATGCAGTCCTTCGCCACCGAGCGCATCAACCGGGGCGGCGACCGGATGGTGCCGCTGGGCATCCGCATGAGCACGGGCATCCAGCTGGCCGCCGGCGCAGGACACATGCGATTGCAGTCCACCGATCCCTACCAGCAGCCCTTCCTGGACTACAACTACTTGCAGGAGGAGTCGGACCGGGTGCGGTTGCGGGATTCGGTGCGCCTGTGCATGCAGTTGGCGGACCATCCCGAGTTCCAGAACCTGATCCAGGAGTGCATTGAGCCTCCCGCCGACGCCCTGGAAACCGACGAGGCGTTGGATGCCTGGGTTGCCCGCGAGGTGACCACGTCGCAGCATATCTCCGGAACGTGCAAGATGGGGCCGGACAGCGACCCCATGGCCGTGGTGGACCAGTTTGGGCACGTGAAGGGCGTGACCAACCTGCGCGTCGCCGACGCCAGCGTGATGCCCGACTGCATCCGCGCCAACACCAACGTCACGTCCATGACCATCGGCGAGCGCGTCGCCGAGTTCATCAAGGAAGGACGGTAGAACCGTCGTTGGCAAAATGTAGGGGCGGGTTTGAAACCCGCCCCTACGCATAAGGAAATCGTTTCATGCCTCCCGCACGCAAATGGGAACGGATTGAAGACCTGGCGGTGCTGCACCTGTACCGGGGCAAGGTGGCGCGCGACAGCCGTGAGGTGGCTGCTTTGGCCGCCGCGCTGGAGCGCAGTCCACAGTCTATCGGCGCACGGATGCAGGCGTTCGCAGGGCTGGATCCGGCCAATCCCTACAATCCGTCGAGCAAGGCTACGGCGTTGACGCAGTCGGTTTGGGCGGAGTATCTGGCCGACCGGACGGCGATTGCCGTGGAGGGGCAGCGGGCGTACCTGGGGATTCTGAACCGCTATTCCATGGGGAGGCCGTAGTTACCATCCCATCTCTTGCGATCAAGTACAATGTAGTCAGCGTCCCGAAAGGAGGTGATGTTGTGGCAGAATTGACTGGGGACCCCAAGATTGACGCCCTGCTGATCAAGCATGCGGATGAGATCGCACAGTTGGAAGCGTTCGGCAAGGCGAAAGCCGAGGAAATTGATCGCTTAATCGCCAAATTCCATGAGAGTCGAGCGAAGCGACTGGGAGCGGTTCGCGCAGAGCAGGCCATCCAGCCCTGAGCCGCCGGCATGAATCAGGAGGAAATCTGGCAAACTGAACGTGCCCTGTTGGTGGAAATCCATAAGGATGTTGTGGCTATCCTAAACCGGCGCGCTATCCGATTGTTTGAAATACTGGAACGGGATGACTATATTGCGGTATCGAGAATCAGCGTTTTGCATGTCATGCAACGAGGCGATCATCATCGCGCGCTGGAAAATCTGCGTGACTTTATTCTTGAAACCCCGGCTGTGGACAAGATGCTGCCGGAGTTAATGGACAACGCAGAACCCGGACTGGCCCTATTGAGCGCATACGCTGAGGAGTACAGGCTTTCAGAGCTGCTGTGAAACGCAAGCGCAGGAGTCAACCGTATCGCGCGAAGCCGACAGTGTGTAGGGGCGGGTTTGAAACCCGCCCCTACGCGCGTTTTCGGGTTGCCAGGCGGTTTAGACGAGTACGCCGAAGCCGGACTTGGTGCAGATTTCCAGGCGGTTGTGGTCCGGGTCGTGGAAGTAGAACGCCTGCTGTCCATCGTGGCGGGTCTGGATGTCGGTGCATTCGACGCCGATGTTCTGTAACTCGTCGCGGGCGGCGGAAATGTCATCCACCTCGAAGGCGGTGTGATGGGACGGCGCGGAGGGCGCGTCGGGGTTCTCGATGATGTGGACCATCGCGCCACTGGGCAACTGGAGCCAGTACAGGTTGTCGTTGTCCACCATCTTCGGAATCTGCTTGACGCCCAGGACTTCCTCGTACCACTTGAGGGCGATGTCCTTGTCGCGGACGTTGTAGGTGATGTGGTTGATGGCCTTGAGGCGGATGTTGTCGGCGATGAGTCCCATGATTAGTTTTCCTCCGTGTGAGTGAATACTGTTGTTGAGTTGAAGTGTTAATCCGTCATTCCACCCTTTCAACCGTCATTCCCGCAAAAGCGGGAATCCAGGACATCCTTGTGGCAAGAGATTCTGGATTCCGGCTTTCGCCGGAATGACGAGAGCGGGGCAGAAATGACGTTCCAATTCCGGCTAGATGTTGAGCAGTCGCTCGAGGTTGCCGAACAGGATTGACTCCTTTTCCTCGCGGGAGAGGCTTTCGAGGCCCAATAGCCAGGAGACCGGCCAGTCGGCGCACATATCGAAGGGCCAGTCGGTGCCGAAGACGATCCGCTCGATGCCCACCATGTCGATGAGCATGCGCAGGCCCTCCTCGCTATGGGTAAGGCAGTCGTAGTAGAAACGGTTGAGGTAGGCGCTGGGCGGCTGGTCGATGTTGGCGCGGGCCTCGGGGCGAACCTGCCAGCCGCGATCCATGCGTCCGATGCCGTAGCAGGCGTAGCCACCGCCGTGGCAGAGGCAGATCTTGAGGTTGGGGTAGCGATCCATGACGCCGCCGAATACGAATGAGGCGAAGGTAACGGCGCGGTCGGCCAGGTTGCCGATGGTATTGGGCAGGTGGTATCGATCCAGGCGCGGGGAGACCACCGTATCGCCACCCTGATGGATGAGGAACATGGCCCCCAGGCGTTCGGCGGTGGCCCACAGCGGATTGAAATACGGGTCGTCGAAGGTGCGCCCGTTGACCTGGTCGCCGATCATTGCGCCTTTGAGTCCGAGCTGCTCGACGGAGCGGGTGAGTTCCTCGATGGCGGCGCCGACGTCCTGCATCGGCAGGTGGGCGAGGCCGGCGAACCGGTCCGGGTATTCCTCCGAGAGCTGAGCGACGTAGTCGTTGCACTCGCGGTGCATGGCCATGGTCTGGTCGGTGTCCAGGTCGTAAAAGTATAAACTGGCGTTGCTGGACAGGACGTGCAGGTCCACTCCGAGGGACTGCATATCAGCGATGCGCTGTTCGGGCGTCCAGAAGGTGCGGGGATTATAGCGATGCTGATTGTAGAGAGCGGGAGCGCTGATGCCGAACCAGTTGTCGCCGCTCTGCATCGCCCGCAGCGCGCTGCCGGGGGTGATGTGAGCATGAACGTCCAGGACTCTTGCTGCCATGGCTGTGCTGTCTCCTGTACCGGGGCGGCCTGTAGAGCTCGTTTATTGGCATAAACCGGATACCCGTGTTCGCATGGATTATAGACGGTTTCGGGGAATCCGTCAGGTTGGAGGAACGCGCTCATCCGAATGATAGCCATCCGGTTACGTGATGTTATCTATAACGCAGTATCTACAAATCGCATTTGACATTCACCCTCGGCATAAGTAGCATCGTTCCCCGCTGGCAGCCTCGCACTGCCGCGAATTATTTTCTTATTCGGCACGACGCCGTTTCAGTACAAGAGTGCCATTCCGGGAGGTTTCACTCAATGGATTTGCGAAGATTCTGGCATCCAAGAACGTTGCTCGCGCTCGGGGCGTTGGCTCTCACGGTGGTGATTGTGGCGTGCGGTGGAGCAGCCCCGACGCAGCAGGAAACCACCGGCGGAGCAACCACCGGTGGAAGCGCGCCACAGCAGGCCGCGGCGACTCCAACACTGAACCCCTTCGCGGGCGCAGTGGAGCCGACGCCGACCGCTCCGCTGAACGTGGCGCCCACCGCAGTGCCGGTGCCCACCGCCATGGTGGCGATTGACCAACGACCGGACTGGTGGCAGGAGGGCGAAGCCCAACACTATCGTGGAGACTTCCCATTGGTGGCGACCAGCAACCCCGGCTTCTGGGACGTTCACTACGGCGGTTCCATGAACACCGTGCTGATTCCCTCGGGCCCGCGGTTCAACCAGATCCTGGAGTACAACCCGGTCAACCCCAACGAGATCATTGGGGACCTGGCGGTGAGTTGGGAGTTCTACGACGACGGCAGCGAGGTGGGTTACACCTTCAACCTGCACCCCGACGCCACCTTCTCCGACGGACATCCGGTTGAAGCCGAGGACGTAGCATTCTCCATCGACCGCATCACCCTGGGGCAAGTCGAGGAAGGCGTGCTGCGCGCTCGCACCGGCTTCCTCAACAACTTCGTGGTCCACGGCACCGCCGAAGCCATCGACGCCAAGACGGTCAAGATTCCCTTGCGGTTCCCCGCCGCCGGCTTCCTGCCCAACCTGGCCTCCGATTATATGAAGGTCTATCCCAAGCACGTGGGCGAGAACCTCACCCAGGAACAGGCCAACACGGGCAAGACCCAGGCCGAGGCTCTGGCCGCCATCAACGCGGGCACGCCCGACAGCCTGATCGGCTCCGGCCCCTGGATGCTCCGCGAATGGGAAAAGGACTCGGGATATTCCTACGACGCCAACCCCAACTACTTCAAGGCCGGTCGGCCCTTCTTTGACGGCCTCAAGATATTCCTGATTCGGGACACCGCCCGGCGTTTGTCGGCGTTGCAGGCCGGACAGGTTTACGGTTCCTACCAGCCCGTCACCGGCAGCAACCGCCCCGAAGACATGGCACGCCTGGAAGAGGACACCAACGGTCGCGTCCGCGCCGTCATTCTGGAAGCCTCCGGTGTCCAGGCTTTCTTCCTGAACCACCAGAAGCCGCCCTTTGACGACCCGCGGGTTCGGCGCGCAATGTACCTGGGCATCGACCGGGACAACGCGGTTGAAAAGGCCATCCTGGGCTTTGGACAGCCCGGCACTTTCTTCGCTCCTGGCGTAGTGGAAGACCTGGAAGACCTGCGCGCCAACAACGCTGCCTACGGCGACCGTGAGGCCGCGTTGGCCGAGGCCAGACAGTTGCTCACCGAGGCCGGCTATCCCGACGGTTTCGAGATTACACACAACGTGGTGAGTTCCAACCCCTCCCTATCCACAGCGGAGACGGTGGCCCCCCAACTGCGGGAAGACCTCAACATAGACATCATCATTCAACCCACCGACCTGGCTACCATGTACGTGGGGTTGCGCGACGGCGTGGCCAATTTTGACGGCGTGGGTACGGGCGTCATCCTGCGGGACCCGGGCGACATCATCAACCAGTTCTACCTACAAGACGTGCTGCGCAATCCGCACAACTGGCAGAACGACGACGTTGACGAGTTGATAAAGCTGCAAAACGAGGAAGTTGACCCGGCGGTTCGGCAGGGGCACCTGGAAGCGTTGGCGGAAATCCTGCACCAGGGCGAAAGCCACTGGCTGCCCGTGCTGTGGTACTCCAGCGGCGGCGCGTTTGACTGCCGTATCAAGAACTACCACTACCCGCCCACTGTGCAGTTGGTTAAGAAGTGGGACCACGTGTGGTGGGCCGGCGGCGAAGCCTCCGCTTGCGACCACAACGCCAACGCTGACCGCGGTTACCGGCCATAAGCCGGTCCGCGCCTGGCGCAACCAGCCATACAACAGTTGGCCGGCTCCCATCCGAAAAGGGCCGGCCAACTGTGTACAATAACGAGAATCGCTTTGCTGGTAACGCCGGCAGGAGTTGAGGAATGTCTCAGTATCTGATTAGAAGATTTCTCTTATTCATTCCCACTATGCTGCTGGCCACCATTCTGGTGTTCGGGCTGTTCTCCATAGTCCCAGGAGACGCCGCTGTTTTTCTGCTCACCGGCGAGGACGCCAGCGGGACGGTCACCAACGAAGACTTTGAGCGCTTGCGCGAAGATCTGGGCCTCAACCGTCCCATCTACGTACAGTACGCCGACTGGCTGTGGGGCGTCGTGCGCGGCGACCTGGGCATATCCCTCTATTACGGGCAGCCTTTTGGCCTGGAGCTGGTGGAGCGCTTCGCCAGAACCTTTGAACTGGCAGTGCTGGCCATCATTATGGCATTTGTCACCGCGGTGCCGCTGGGCATCCTCTCGGCGATGAAGCAGGACTCCGGCCTCGACTACGCCAGCCGAGTCATCGCCCTGCTGGGCATTGCCATGCCCACTTTTTGGATCGGAGTGCTGGTCATCTACGCCCTGGTGTATGGGACAGGCTGGCTGCCGCCGTTGGAATACGCCCATTTATGGGAAGATCCGGTGCAGAACCTCAAATTGATGGTGCTGCCGGCGGCCGTGATCGGGTTCCATGACATGGCGTTCACCGCCCGCGTCACCCGGTCGGCGATGCTGGAGGTGATGCGCGAAGATTACATGAGGACGGCGCGTTCCAAGGGCTTGCGCGAGTGGGTTGTGGTGGGTCGCCATGCGCTGAAAAATGCCCTGCTTCCGGTGGTCACCGTGTCTGGCTACCAGTTCGGCCGACTGCTGGGCGGCGTCATCATAGTTGAGCAGATCTTCGTCGTCCCCGGCGTTGGCAATTTCCTGATTGACGCCATCAACCACCGGGACTTCCCGGTGATCCAGGGCGTTATCCTGATGACCGCGGCGGTAGTCCTGCTGCTCAATCTGATCATCGATATGCTCTACGGTATCCTGGACCCACGGATCCGCTACTCATAGCCAGAAGAGGTTGCTGGATGCTGACGACAGTTGTTCCCACCGACAGGTGTTGCCATGATTGATCAAACCACCGAACAGGCAACTCTAACCCGCGAGGGGCTGCCAGCCCCGGGGCTGGCAGCGCGTTCGTGGACTGGATTCATACGTTTCGTTCGCACGAAGCCACTGGGCGCGGTCGGCGGCTTGATTGTTCTGCTGCTCGTGATAGTGGCGGCGCTGGCGCCGGTGCTGGCGCCCTACGATCCCAGATCCACACCCGCTTTGCCGTGGGAGGCGCCCAACGCCAACTACCTGCTCGGCGCCGACTACGTGGGCCGGGACGTGTTGAGCCGTTTGATTTACGGCGCAAGGATTTCGTTGTACGTTGGTTTGGGCAGCGTGGTCGTGGGCATCACCGGCAGCTTCATCATCGGAGTGGCGCTCACCTACATAGGCGGCATAGTGGACACCGTTTCGCAACGCATCGTGGACGCCCTGATGTCGTTGCCGGGCCTGCTGATCGCCCTGGCGATTATGGCGGTGGTGACCCCGTCGTTGAACACCGTGATCCTGGCCATCGTGATCGGCATGATCGCGCCCGTGATCAGAACCGTGCGCTCACAAGTGCTGTCGCTCAGAGAGTTGGACTACGTGACGGCGGCGACGGCCATCGGCGCTCCGCCCTGGCGCATCATCCTGCGCCACATCGTACCCAACTGCTTCGCCACCTACCTGGTGCTGGCGACGTACTATCTGGGTTTCGCCATCATCATCGAATCTTCGCTGTCCTTCCTGGGCGTGGGCACGCCGCCCGACCAGCCGAGTTGGGGCGGGATGCTGGTGCGCGCGGCTTCGGCCCACGTTAAAGCCGGTCCGTGGCTCGCCATATCCCCCGGCCTGGCCATCTTCATGGTGGTGATGGGGTTCAACCTGCTGGGCGACGCCCTGCGCGACGTATTCGACCCGCGCCTGCGCGGCCGCTAACGAGCCGCTTCAATCACGGCGAAAAAACGGGAGGCCGGCCATAACTTCGCCGGTCTCTCGGATTTCATCTCACAAGAATCTGGCCGCCGCCACAGCAATCGCCGCCACCGCTGCCGCGATGCTCGTGCCCCCAATCAACAGCCGATAGCCCATTGCATCGATCTTGCCTTCCAGACGCTCGTTGGAGGTATCGATCTTGCCTTCCAGACGCTCGTTCATGGCATCCATTTTCCCTTCCAAACGAGCGATGTCAGTTCTAACATCGGCGATCTCAGTGACGAGTTCGGCTTTCGCCCCAGCAATGTCCTCCTTGGTGGCCAGAGTGGGCAAGATAGTGTCCAAGCGTGTTTCCAGTATGGTCACGCGGTCTTCCAAGGTTGGGCCGGGCGTCGTCATTGGGATGAATCCTTTTGCATGATATATGGCGTATAAGGTCAGTGCAGTATTACATGGACTCCGCTGATTTACAACGCATGTTGAATGAAATGAACACCAGACGCACGCTATTGCTGTTGCCCATGCTCGCCCTGCTGGCGGGTTTGCTGCTGGCCTGTGCGCCGACGCAGGAATCGCCCAACGCGGGATCATCGGCCTCACCATTAGCTCCCACGGACGCGGTCGCTCCGACCCTTGCGACGGCCACTCCGATGCCAACGGTGGCGCTGAGCAGTCCAATTGCTCCGTTGCCCACCGCGCGGGTGGAATCAGCGGCCACCATGCTGCCAACGGCCACGTCGATTCCGGTATCGCCGGAGGGCAGCGTGATGATGATTGATGTTGAGGAGGCAGAGCGCACCCGCTCCAAGTATGAGAACCTGCTGCGCGCCTCATGGGATACCGACTTCACGCGCACCACCATATCGTTCGACGAGATAATGACCGGCGGCCCGCCGAAAGACGGTATTCCTTCCATTGACGATCCGCAGTTTGAATCGGTGGCCGACGCCGGCGCATGGCTCGACGACGTGGAGGCGGTGCAGGTGGTGGACCTGAACGGCGACGCCCGCGCCTATCCCGTGCAGGTGATGGTGTGGCACGAGCTGGTCAACGATACGGTGGGGGGTGAACCCGTCGTCATCACGTTTTGACCGCTCTGCAATACCGCCTTCGTGTTCAGGCGGACGGTTGACGGCGAGATACTGGACTTTGGGACGACCGGAGCGCTGCGGGACAGCAATCTGCTGATGTACGACCGGCAGACCGAATCGTGGTGGCAGGAATTCGGCGGCGAGGGTGTCATCGGCCACTACGCCGGCCACAAGCTGGAGCAGCTGTACCTGTCGATTACGTCGTGGGCCGATTTCAAGGTCATGTTCCCGGACGGGCAGGTGCTGTCTCGGCCCGATTCAGGGCGGCCCTACGGCAGCAACCCTTACGCGGGTTACGACCGACCGGGCAGTTCGCCTTTCCTGTTCGACGGCGCGGAAGACCCCCGCCTGCCCGCCGTAGAGCGCGTCGTAGCCCTGGAGCGGGGCAACGATGCGTGGGCCGTATCCTTCACCACGCTGGCCGAGGAGCGGGTGGTGTCCACGACCGTGGGCGGAGAGGACATCGTGGTTTTCTGGACGCCTGGCACGGCGTCGGCTTTGGACGCAGGTTCGGTGAGGTCAGGCCGGGACGTGGGCGCCGCCGGCATATTCTCGCCGGTGACGTCGGACGGGGAAACGTTGACGTTCTCCGGCGACGCTGATGGCGTCATCACTGACAGCGAAACTGGCAGCGTCTGGAACATCTTTGGAAGCGCAGTGAGCGGCCCGTTGGAGGGTACGCAGTTGACTCCGGTTCCCGGACGCATCGGGCAGCTGTGGTTCTCGTGGGCGGTGTACCGACCGGACACGGTGGTGTATCAGGGGCAATAAAGGGGCGGGTTTGAAACCCGCCCCTGCTGGATTCCCGCCTACGCGGGAATGACGGGGTTGTGGCGGGAATGACGGGCTGTGCGGGAATGACGGGTTGTTCGGGGATGACGGGGTATCGTTAGCCGCGCCAGACGTGGCGGACGCCGCGCACGGAGGCTAGACGTTGCTCTGCCAGCAGATCGGCTGCCCGCGCGGTGGAGATTTCCTTCTTGCCGGAGGTGGTGAGGACGGCGGCCATCTGCTCGTAGATGCGCTCGGTCTGCTGGCGGGAACGGTCGGGGTTGTAGGGCTGGCCGATCTCGGCGGCGGCGTTGATGATGCCGCCGGCGTTGATGAGAAAGTCGGGCGCGTAGATGATGCCCCGGCGGTGCAGTTCCTCGCCATCCTCTGGGGTCGCCAACTGGTTGTTGGCGCCGCCGGCCACGATGCTGCAATGCAGGCGGTCGATGGTCTCGGCGTTGATGACGCCGCCCAGGGCGCACGGGGAGAATATGTCGCACTCCGTATCGTAGATTTCGTCGGGGCCAACCACGTTGACGCCCATCTGCCGAGCTTTGTCCAGCGCGGCATCGCTGATGTCGGTGGCGAAAATCTGCGCGTCATCCTCCAGCAGGTGCTCGGCGGTGTGGGAGGCCACCTTGCCGAACCCCTGCATGGCGACGGTCTTGCCGCGCAGCGAGTCGGAGCCCCAGGCGTGGGCGGCGCAGGCTCGCATACCCATGTAGATACCCAGGCCGGTCATGATGGACGTGTCGCCGCTACCGCCAAGAGTTACGTCCAGACCGACCACGTGCTCGGTTTCCTGGTGGACGGATTCCAGGTCGCGGCCGGTGGTGCCCACGTCGGTGGTGGTGAGGTAGCGTCCGCCCAGCGTATCCACGAAGCGGCCCCAGGCGCGCAGCAGTCCTTCGGTCTTGTCGGTGCGCGGGTCGCCGATGATGACGCCCTTGCCGCCGCCGAGATTCAGGCCGGCCGCCGCCGACTTGTAGGTCATGGCCTGGGACAGGCGCAGCGCATCGGCCAGGGCGTCGGCCTCGGATGCGTAGGGCCACATTCGGGTGCCGCCGCAGGAGGGGCCGAGCGTCGTGTCGTGGACGGCAATTATGCCTCGCAAGCCCGTTTCGGGGTCGCTGTACATCGTGACCTGTTCGTGGCCGTATTTGACCATCTTGTTGAGAACGTCCATTGCATCGCCTCCTCTTTGAACGAGTTATGGGTGGATGGAGCGAAGCGGCGTGAGGTAGTGGGTTGGTGCGAGTAGCGGCACTCGCCTCTACTACTATTATAAAACACGATACCGGCTTTCGCCGGTATGACGGGGATGGCGTGATTTATGACGGGGATGGTGTGATTGCAGTGGGGTATAATCCCCGCAGTTTATCCACAGAATCTACCCTCAGGAGAACACATCAATGCCTCCCAAGCAGTACGAAAACCCTCCCGGCCTCGTGATCGAAGGGACCAAGCGCTATCATGCCATCATCAAGACCGACAAGGGCGACATGACCATCGAGCTTTTGTCGGAGGTGGCGCCTCGTGCGGTCAATAACTTCGTGTTCCTGGCTCGCGACGGCTTCTACGAAGACAACCAGTTCCACCGGGTGATCAACGGGTTCATGATCCAGGGCGGATGCCCCCGTGGCGACGGCACCGGCGGGCCGGGCTACCGGTTCCGCGACGAGGAAGTGACGCGCTCCTACACGCGGGGAACGCTGGCGATGGCCAACGCCGGGCCGAATACCAACGGGAGCCAGTGGTTCATAGTCCACGGGGCCGACGTGGGCCTGCCGCCCAACTACACGATTTTTGGGATGCTGACCGACGGCGACGACGTGCTGGATGCGTTGGCGACTTCGCCGGTGCGCCAGAGTCGCGGCGGCGAGAACAGCCAGCCCACGGAGCGGTTGGCCATCCAGAATATCGAGATCACCGAGACCGATTTGGGTTAGTCTCGGGCTTTCGGAGCCGAAATGCAGGGGTGGGCCGGATGCCCACCCCTTTGGGTTTTATACGCGACCAGAATGCTGGAAATACCGCGTATGGGCCAACGTCAGCTGAGCAAGGATTTCCTGGATTCCGGCTCAAGGCCGGAATGACGAATGGGAGGCCGGAATGACAAGAGTATGGCCGGAATGACGAGTCTGATGCACCGAAGCTCGGCGAACAAGATTGCCGCGTCGCTACGCTCCTCGCAATGACACGTTGGGTAGGTATGAGGCTCTGGCCGAAATCGCTGTACTACGGGTGGGTGGTTGCCGGCGCGTCGGGGAGCATCGGGTTCGCCAACGCGGCGTCGGCCATATCCATCCTGACTATCTTTGTGGTGCCCATGTCGGAGGAGTTCGGATGGGGCCGCACGGAGATTGCCGGCGCGACGACGGCGGGTGCGATCCTGGGGGCGGCGCTGGCGCCGTTCATCGGGCGGCTGGTGGACCGGTTCGGGGCACGGCTGACGCTGGTGATCGGCGGGAGCATCATCGGGCTGGGCTGCGTGTACCTGTCGTTGATGCAGACGCTGTTGGGGTTCTACGTGGCCTTCACGGTGTCGCGGATCGCCGACCAGGGCGGGGTCAAGATCGGCACGTCGGTGGCCGCCGGCAAGTGGTTCGAGCGTTACCGGGGGCGGGCCACCGGCCTGGTGTTCCTAGTGGAGACGGTGGGCGTCATCGCGCTGGCCCCGCTGACGCAACTGGTAATCGGCCAGTGGGGATGGCGTTCGGCGTGGCTGATGCTGGCGGCGGCGATGTTCGCGCTGGGCGTGATCCCGTGCGCGCTGTGGGTGCGCCGGCAGCCGGAGGATATGGGGCTGGCCGTGGACGGCGACAGTCCGCTCGTGGTTCGACAGGTTCACCACGAGCGGACTGTAAGCCACCATGAACAGGCTGTAAGCGAGCGCGATCGGGCCGTAGCCGAGCATGAGCGGATCGTAGCCGACGGCGAGACTCCGGCCACGGAAGTCGCGGCGGAAGAGCAGTCGCGGACGCTGCGAGACGCGGCGCGGACGCCGGCGTTCTGGATCGCGCTGGCGTCGCTGTTCCTGGGCAGCAACGCAGTATCCGGCCCCGGGCTGCACCTGGTGCCGTACCTGACGGAGCGGGGACTGAACGCGACGGCGGCGGTGGGCGCAATCAGCGTGATGGCCACGGCGGGGGCGGCGGGCGCAATGTTGTCGGGTATTGCCGCCGACCGAATGTCGCCCCGGTGGTTGATGGCGGCGTTGTACCTGATGAGCGCGGCGGCGTTGGCGCTGCTGGTAGGCACGGATACGCTGGCAGAGACCTACGTGGTGGTGATCCTGATGGGGTTGATCGGCACGGGAATCAACACGCTGGCGCCGCTGATGTGGGCGGCCAACTACGGGCGCGGGTCGCTGGGGGCGATACACGGAGTGGGCCGGGCGTCGCAGGTGTTGGGATTCGCCGTAGGGCCGCTGGTGTCTGGCATCGCCTACGACAGCACGGGCACGTACCGGGAGGTGTTCCTGGCGCTGGCCGGCGTGGCGCTGGTGTCGGCGGGGCTGATGGCGGCGGCGCGGACGTGGAGGGCGCATCCTTCGACGGGCTCAGGATGAGCGGATGGTATCGGGCAAGTATTCACCCTCACCCTAGCCCTCTCCCATCGAGGGAGAGGGGATTTCAGGAATCGCCGGCGGCGGGGGCTGGCGCCGTGGTGGGTGCGGAGGGCGTCGCCTCGGGGGTGGTCGGAATCTGGGGACGCTTGGCGAACAGGAAACAGACGCCGCCGGCGTAGTTGAAGCCGGCCAGCACCAGGAAGGCGACGGTGTAGGTGCCCGTCCAGTCGTACATGTAGCCGGCGAAGGGGCTGGAAATGAGCAGCAGCCCGTTCATGGGGATGGTGCTGATGCCCAGGATCTTGCCGAAGTTACCGCGTCCGAAATACTCGCCCCGGATGGAAGTGGTCAGCGGGTTGCGGCCACCGAAGCCGATGCCGAAGATGACGGCGAAGGCGTAGAACATCCACAGCTCGGTGCTGAAGGT
The DNA here is from genome assembly GCA_965207025.1 of Dehalococcoidia bacterium. Classification (GTDB taxonomy): domain Bacteria; phylum Chloroflexota; class Dehalococcoidia; order Lucifugimonadales; family UBA3495; genus Bin87. The sequence continues at coordinate 3,088,543 of OZ242258.1, forward strand.
GAGCAGCACCACCGCGCTGGCCTGGATGGTGGTGAATACGAAGAGGCCGATGCGCTTGGGGAAACGGTCGCCGACGTACCCGCCCAGGGGCTGGGAGAACATGGAGATGATGGTGTAGAGAATGACCACCGTGCCGGCGTATTCCTGGAGTCCCGCGTCCTTGAGCAGCAGGCCCAGGTGGGTGAAGATGGCCAGGATGATCATGCTGGTCATGCCGTGGCCGACGGCGATGAGCCAGAAGGCGGGAGTGCGTACCGCCTGCTGCGCGGTGAGTCCCTGGGGCTGCGTTTGGGCAGCGGCGCCGCGACGGGCCTGCTGCGCCGGGGCAGTACCCTCGGCCTGGAGTCCCATGTCCTCGGGCCGGTTGCGGATGAGGTAGGCCAGCGGTCCCGCGACGGCCAGGATGACGACGGCCAGGATCAGGGCGCAGTTTTCCCATCCGATGGTGCGGCCAATATTCAGGGTGTAGTTGGTGAAGGGAACGCCGACGCTGCCGTTGATGCCGAGGTCGATGAGTGGGATGACGATGAGCGCGCCGCCGCGACTCATGAAGTTGGCCCAGCCCATGGCGGTGGCCATGCGGCGGGAGAACCAGTTGTTGATGGTAGTCATCATGGGCACCCAGCTGCCCATGCCCTGGCCGGCGGCCATGACCATGTAGGCCAGGTAGAACATGTAGAGGGGCGCGACGGGCCAGAAGCCGGCGTCGATCTGCCAGAAGATGAGGAAGCCAACGCCCAGGATGAGGAACCCGATGAGGACCATCTTGCGGCCGCCGAGCTTGTCGGTAAGGTAGCCCTCCAGGGGACCCATGAGGCCGCCCTCGATGCGGGTGAGGGTCAACGCCAGGGAGAGTTGGCCGCGGGGCCAGCCGAACTGGTTTTCCAGAGCGACGGCCCACAGGGTCATGGCGTGGAACAGCGGCACCGTCGCGATGGTCATCACGAAGCCGGTGGCGACGACGATGTACCAGCCGTAGTAGATGCTGGGCCGGCGGAATCCGAAACGCGAGCCGCCGGACGGCGGCGCCTGGCTGGTCATAACAAAGCGCAGAAATACAGTCCGCAATGGTCGGAACCGCCGGATGCGGACCGGAAGCGGACGGGTTCGGTGGCGGCGCTTATTCTACGCCTTTTGGGAATATGGGCGCAAGGCATAATGCGTGATGACGAGTATCACGGATCATGGCGGGGGTGTCGCCCGCATTTGCATGGATGCATAGTATGGGCTGCCGGCGGACGGCGCTCACGGAACTATGCCGATCAGGACCAGGGGAACAGCTGGGACGCCGCGGCCTTGCCGCAGCACGTTGACCAAATCGCGTTCGTAGTAAGGCACGCCAGAGGACATCTCACGCTCCATCGCTTTCATGGGGAGAATCTCGATTCCCACATCAATCACGTCGGATACGTAGAAGTGGAGGTGCTTTACGAACAGGTCGTGAGCCACGAAGGAGTATTTCCCGAACTGAACCTCGACCGCGACTCGGTTTTTGACGAAATCGGTTTGATTGTAAGAACCGATGGGAGTGTGCCCCGCATTTTGTATTGCTAGCTTTTGCTCATTGGCACTGAGGTGTTGAATCCTACGCATGAGTCTTTCATCGGATGCTACCCAAAACCTCCGCCGCTCTTGATTCCACCCTAATGCTTCGAATTCTTTTTTGAAGGCATTGTTTAACTCGGTAGGGGAGTACAACGTCTGCCCTTTTGTCGCTTTTTCTTGGGATATCTTAGTTTTGCAGTTTGCCGCGTTGACTTTTCGAACAACGGTTTGCACTTCCTTCCAGAGTCGAGGTTGATGGACCCGGAGATATTCTTCACCATTGAGGTGTGAATACTTGGCAGTGATCCTCATGCGTGCCCCCCTTTGGGCAAGGAAGGGTCATAGATGGGCTTGCCCATGGGACGAGTTTTGAGGGTTCCCTGCTGCCACTGCTTGACCCTCTGTCGGGCGATTTCCACGTATTCGGGAACTATGTCGCAACCGTATGCAACCCGGTCATGGATGAGCGCCGCCACAACGGATGAACCGACGCCCATGTAAGGATCGAACACGGCGTCGCCCTCATCGGTCATTGCCAGCACCAGGCGCTCCACCAGTTCAACGGGAAACTGGCACGGGTGGATGGTTTTTTCGGGATGATTGCTTTTGACGTTGGGAAACTCCCAGACGTCGCTGGGGTTTTTGCCCTTTGGGTTGCCTGAGAGTTGGCCGGCGTTGGGGCCCTTGTAGTGGCGCTTGCCCGGGTATTTGGCGGGAACGCGGATGGGATCGAGGTTCCACGTATAGTCGTCGCTGCTGGTCCACCAATTGATCGTTTCGTAGCGACCAGACAATCTTTTTGAAGCATGGAGGCCGTGGCCGAAGTGCCAGACGATACGGTTGCGCAACTTCAAACCTTCCGCGCGGAAAATCGGGTACAGCAACACGTCGAGGGGAATCACCTCACCGTTATCGACGTAGTTGCCAACCTGCCAGCATATGGAGCCTTTCGGGTGCAGCAAACGGACGCACCGCCTGATCACTTCAGCTTGGCTGTGCAGATATTCATCGAGGGATGATTTCGTCTCGTAATCTTTGCCCAGGTTGTACGGCGGCGACGTTACGATCAGATTCATTTGCAATCGCGCGTCTTCAAGCCGCTGCATGAAGGCCAGATTGTCTTCGCACGCCACCACCGGCTGCCCGGCAGAAGCAGGGAGCTCCGCATGGGCAGACAGACAAAGCGCTGCGTTATCGGGAGCAACTTCGGGTTTGCATTGGAGCTGCATGGTCGTTGTCATGCCTGCCTCTGGTCCGGCGGTGGCAGCAGTTCGGCCAGAGGGATGCCTTTTTCTGTAGCTACGCGCGCTAGCTGTTCATCGAACTCCAGCTTGGCAGCGGTGTAGCCTGTGGCCAGCCCCTCCGCGAAACCTTTGGTGTAACCTTCCGAGGGAGGAAGCAGATCGTCAAGGGGAATGTCTCGCTCTCGGGCTACCTTTGCCAGCCACGCCTCGTAGCGCCGCTCGGTTTCGGCTTTACCTTTGGCCAAGCCTTCGACCATTCCTTCATTCCGACCTATGGCCAACCATTTCTCTCGCCATTGCTCGAATGCCCAAAACATCACATCCTTGCCTCGCTGCCGTTTCGACGCCAGTTTAGCACAACCATCGCCGCAAACCCCGTAATGGTACAATCGCGGAGCATTCCCAACTCCCCACGAGGTTTTTGAGTATGAGTATTGATGTTGCCACTTCTATTGCGCGAATTTTGAAGCAGGAGGGCGTGGAGTGGGTTTCCACCTTTCCCGTCTGCCGGGTGAACAACGCGCTGGGGCGCGAGGGCGTGCCCATGATAATGATGCGCGACGACCGCTACGCCGTGGCCCTGGCCGACGCCTACTCGCGGGTTACGGGCGGCGACCGCATCGGCGTCTGCACGGTGCAGGGTGGCGTGAACGGCGCGGGGTTGCAGTACTCGTATCCCGGGCTGGCCCAGGCGTTTGAGGACAACTCGCCGATGCTGTGCATCACCGACGGTGTGCCGGCCGGCAGCACCGAGAACACACAGTTCGACGTGACCACCAGCCTCAAGACCGTTACCAAGTGGTTCGGCTACATCGACCGTCCCGAGCGGACGCCGGAGTTCCTGCGTCGCGCGTTCTCCATGCTGCGCAGCGGCCGTCCTGGACCCGTCGTGCTGGCGGTGCCCAACGCGGCGGGCATCTACGACGAGACGGTGGACCCGTACTATCCGGTGCGCGGGTACAAATCGGCGCCGGACCCGTCGGACGTGGTCCAGGCCATCGACCTGCTGATGAACGCCCAGAATCCGCTGATCTACGCCGGCGAGGGCGTCATCTACGCCGGCGCGTCGTCGGAGCTGGTGGCGCTGGCGGAGTCGCTGAACGCGCCGGTCATCACCACGCTGAAGGCCAAGGGCGCGTTTCCGGAGAACCATCCGCTGTTCGTCGGCGTGCGCGGCGAGCATCCCATCGCGTACCTGAACAAGAGCGACGTGATCCTGACGGTGGGCAGCAGCCTGTCGCCGGGGCGGTTCACCCACGGCATCCCCAACGCGCCGAGCAAGACGATCATCCAGTGCAACCTGGACGAGTTCCACCTGAACCGCATCTTCCCGACGCATCACGCGGTGCTGGGCGACGCCAAGTTCGTCTTGCAGGCGCTGGCCAACGAGGTTTCGGGGCGCACCGACTGCGCGAGCCGTCCCGCCGGCAACGTGGTGGCCGAGGTGCGCGAGACGCGGGACGCCGGGCTGGCCGAGTACCGGGAGGCGATGGCGTCCAACGACGCGCCGATCAACCCGTACCGCGTGTTCGGCGACATGATGAAGGTGCTGGACCCGTACAAGTCCTTCGTGACCCACGACTCCGGCAACACGCGGGACCAGCTGAGCACGGTCTATGACACGCTGATTCCGCGCGGGTTCCTGGGCTGGGGCAACATCTCGACGCTGGGGTTCGGGCTGGCCGGCGCCATGGCGGCCAAGCTGGCGTATCCCGACCGGCAGTCGGTGGCGGTGACCGGCGACGCGGGGGTTGGCTACATGCTGGGCAACCTGGAGGTTCCGGTGCGGCAGAACCTGGGCATCACGGTGGCGCACGTGGCCAACGGCGGGTTTGCGGGCTACGGCCCCGGGTTCTGGGGCGACGGACACGACCCTTATACTCACCGGGTGCTAGGTCCCGAGGACGTGAACATGTCGCGGGCCGTAGCGGAGCTGGGGCTGTACACCGAGCGGGTCACGGAGCCGTCGGACGTGATCCCGGCGTTCCAGCGGGCGCTGGCGGCCAACGAGCAGGGCCAGCCGTCGTACCTGGAGTTCATCTGCTCGCAGTACCCGAGGTACGGGGGGTTCGCGCCGAGTTCGATTGCGCACTAGAGCCGTGGGGGAATCACGAGACCGCAAATCGGCGTACCATATGGTGCGCCGTCTGGTGTATTAGTCTTGCCGTGCTGCGACTAGGATTGCAAACTGTCCAACATATTCGCTTGCATCTTGCTCGTATCCAAATCGCCATTGTCTATGGCAGACTTTATCCACTCTTTTACACGTTTTGTTTGGACACGGCAGAGCCTGCCGGCGGAGACGATATGGGCCATTTTAACCAGGCTAGTAGCTGATAAGTGGATTACGTCGTAGTGTAGGCCATTGACAACGCCATCTGGGGTCTTCCCTTGGGACTGTGATATCGCAAATCCATTGGATGTGAGCCACGAATCATCGAAAAGTACGTAATCAAACGAACTAGGATTCAGCTTATTGGCTGCCAGTGCGGTAATAACCCTCTGATTCTCCCCATCGTCTGGCACTTCAAAAACGGACAGGCTTCCGCCAGTTGTCGCAAGATCACCCAGCGGGTCAGCTATCAGCTCTCCCGGTTTAAGCCAACCAAGATCAGGCCGCTCCAACCAGCGCCCTTTTCTGATTTGCCGCAATAAGGTCGTCATTTGTTTCTCGCAGTTGCATTAACGTGGACCGGAAACTTTCCTTTAGTTGGACAGAAGTTTCCCGGTGTAACGCGCGCTTGATGCTCGGTATTGCCGCAGGGTCATCCATTGATGCAATCCCCACCGAAGCAGCGTCCCTAGTCCTTGGATTTTGCGAATCCAGTGCAGAAATCAAAATCGCTAACCTGCTGTGGTGGGTCCTTACATCTTCAATCAAACCGATTGACCTCAGTGCCTCCTCGACGACTTCCGCGTTCTGAGCGTGGCTCATCAAGGCTTTATGGAAAGATCGGACAGCTACCTGCCCATACACCTCAATCGCCAAGGCTATCCCTTGATTGAATGGACCATCTTCCCCATCGAAAAATGTTTCATCTTCGGCGCTGTCAAACAGAGAATCGAAGCTGACGTCTAATGCCTGTTCTGTCGCGCTGCTGTCCGCTAGGGAAGTGGAACCTTCGGCAATGGGCGTCGTACCGTCCAACAGGGTCGAATCGGAACTAATCAAAACACCTTTTGGGTCTGCTTCATCCGTATGCCTGCTCGTTTTTAAGGAAATTGATCCTAACAAGCGAACACCTTGGAATGGGGCAGCGAACCGCACCCTGAGTTGTTCTTGATCCAACATCACATCGGGCACCAAAACATCGCTGTTCGTGATGCCAAAAACGGTTGCGGAGGACACATGCTGGTCGCTTCCGTCATATTGTCTTGGATCGGGATTTGGCGGGACGATGACGATGTTATCCTCTACTCCAGCATCTCCGCTATGCGTTCTGTTTTGGAAGGGCCAGTCGTCCGCCAAAAGTGGGGGTGGGTACACACGATGGCGTGGTGTCGTCATGGGATGTCTCCCTTGTTCGCAATCTCGGTTCCCAAGCGCGCCAATTCACCGAATAGCGCTGTTATCTTGTCGGCTGGGATGAGGGATGCTGTGGGTGCAGTATTAATGTCCAATTCTAGCCTGCTAGCGAAATGAGGATTAGGATCCGGCACCAATATTCCACTAGCTGGCGCCAGTGAAATCGCGATGGACCCACTGATGGAAACAGACCATTTTGTCAAACGGTTGATCGTAATCCCATCGACCTCTCTCGATATACTGGGGCGGTTGATTTGATACAAAAAATCTACTGCGCCATCCAAATCCATCTTGACGTTCGGTAGGTATTTTTGCAACCCAGTGTACGCCGCCGCAATGTTATCGACTGGTATTAGGAGAACCATGCCCAGAGCTACACGGTTTACCGAGCCGCACTGTTCTAACCCTTTACCTGACAGTTCCAGAAATGAGTCCAAAGTGTCTGAGAGCGTACCGATCACAGGAAAGCCCGAACGGGGTTGATTCGGAGCTCTACCTGGGGGAATCAATCTCCAATCTACCCTCTCGGGACGCCATTCGACAGCCAGCACATTTCCGCTCAATCTGCCGATTTGCCGGATGGACCCTTCCTGAGGACGCCGTCGCTCTTCTTCAGGTGGTGTCCCAACAACCGACTCCCACCAACCTTCTCGGACGTCGGATTCGGTGTGCGGCAGGAAAAACGCAGTTGTTCTAAGATGCTCGACCTGCCATTGGTCAAGACCTTTTTGCGAACCTGAATTATCTGTGATGGTAGTCATTAGTCAATTGCTGCAATGTAGCGTGTGGACGCGTCACGACACGGACCGGTGGCGTATCGGCCTCGGGCTCATTCTTGCCACATAAGCCAAAAGCGTAGAACCGCTGACCTCTTCTTCATTTGGACGCAGCCGCTTCTGTCCCTTTTTGTACAGTCGTTGTTTCCATTATAACAATTGGATTTAACGAACCGTCCAGTGAGGGAGATTCCGGATCCGTCAAACAAACCGCCGTGCTGTGTCCAGACATAGTGTCAGGATCCGTCAGAGTCACGCGAGGAACCCCTCCACCAGGGTGACGAACTGCTCCGTCGCCTCCAGCTCGGGATGGTGGCCGCAGTTTTGGATGATTTCGAGGCGGCTGCCGGGGATGCGGCGGTGGTATTCTTCGCCGGCGGATGCGGGGACTATGTTGTCCTGCGCGCCCCAGATTAGCAAGGTGGGGAGGCGCTCCAGGCGGTAGATCTGGTTCACCAGGCCCGGGTCGTGCATGTAGGGACGCCACGCGACGCGGCAGGTGGCCTCCATGCCCAACTCCCAGCGCTCCAGGATGTCCTCCTCCGGCTCGGCGGGACAGATGGTGCGGTACTCGGGGGTGCCGTCGGGGTCGGCCAGCGAGTCGCGGATGTACATGGGCGGCGTGACCTCGAAGATGTCGTAGATCTCGCCGCCGGGCGGACGGATGCCGCCGGCGCCCACGAGGATCAGGTGGCCGAACTGCTGCGGGCACATGGTCGCCAGCTCGGCGGCGATCCAGCCGCCCAGGGAGAAGCCCATCAGGTCGGCGCCCTCCAGGCCAAGCTTGTCCAGCGCGCCCAGGTACCAGATGGCCAGGTCGTGGATGCTCATGGACCAGTCCAGCACGTCGGAGCCGCCGATGCCGGGCAGCGACGGGATGTGCAGGGTGTGGTTCTGGGCGAGGGCCTGGTGGTAGCGCAGCCAGCCGGGATGTCCCAACTCGTCGGGCAGGATGACGAGGGGGGAGCCGGAACCGCCGGAGACGACCTCCACGTTGGAGCCGGCCACGTCGGTGATGCTGGAAGTCCAGGGCTGCGTTGCAGTAGTCATAGCGTCAAAAGTCCTTCGTACAATCCCCTCTACCTTGATGGGAGAGGGCTGGGGTGAGGGTGATGGTTCGACAGGGTCACCATGAGCGGTTTGGAATGGTGGCCTCGGTTATCATAGCCGGCGGCCTACGATGGCGCAAGTTGGGGGTTTTGTTTTACATCGATATACAGGATAGACAGGATGACTCTGCGAGGTTGAGATTCCACCCTCACCCCATCCCTCTCCCATCAAGGGAGAGGGGGTTCTAATCTGGTATCATCCGCGCAGGCGGCGGGATTGCCACCCCCGCATCAAGTGCGGGGTCGCAATGACAGGTGGGTGGCGCTCGCTATGACAATGATGCAAGGAGGAAGACGATGGCGCTGACGATTGATTGCCAGGTGCATGCTTACCAGCGGAACACGCCGGAACGCCCGTGGGTCGGGTTTCTGACCGGGCCGGAGGAGGTTACGGGGGACGACATGGTTGCCGCGATGGACGCGGTGGGTGTGGATGGCGCGATACTGATCTCGCCGTTCGCGATCTACGGGTACGACGCCAGCTACGCGCTGGAGGTGTACGCGCAGCATCCCACCAAGTTCGGGCTGGTGCGGCCCTTCGATCCCAACTCGGAGACCATCGACGCGGACGTGGAGGCGTGGACATCGACGCCGGGCGTGGTGGGCTGCCGGATCATGCTGGCCAACAACGACTACGAGGCGGACCACCCCGGGCTGAACGCCATCCTGGCGGCCGGCGGGCGCGCCGGCGTGCCGGTGAACATCATGGCGGCGGGCAAGCTGCCGCTGCTGCGTCAACTGGCCCAGCAGAACCCCGACACGCAGATCATCATCGACCACCTGGGCATCGCGCAGCCGTTCAACCCGCCGCCGCCGGACGAGCCCTTCGCCGACCTGCCCAACGTGCTGTCGTGCGCGGAGCTGGACAACGTCGCGATCAAGATCTCGGGGGCGGGCACGCTGTCCCACGCGGGGTTCCCCTATCCCGACATCTGGGAGCCGGTGCATCGCATCTTCGACGCTTACGGGCTGGAACGCTGCCTGTGGGGCACGGACTGGACGCGGGCGGTGGAACTGCTGACCTACGAGCAGGGCGTGGAGGCGTTCCGGCTTACCGACACGCTGTCGGACTCGGACCGGGAGGTGCTGATGGGCGGCACGCTGGCGAACATCTACAAGTGGACGCCGGGGGGATAGCAGGGTCCTTCGACAGGCTCAGGATGAGCGGTTAACGACGTAGGGGCGGGTCTGAGACCCGCCCCCGTTGCTTGCGCTTTGCCGTCAGGCCAGGCTAGCTAGCCGCCGGCCGGGCGTCGCGCCATGATGATGGCGACCACGCCGATCACCGCAGCGACGATGGCCACGATGAGGGCGATGATGCCCATGGGGCTGGGGGCGCCGGCGGGGCCGACGGCTCCAGCGGGACCCTGGGAGCCCGGAGGGCCGGGAGGCCCGGCGATGCCCTGTTCACCCTGGGCTCCGGCGGCGCCAGCAGCGCCAGCGGGGCCGGCGGGACCCTGGGGACCCTGCGCGCCGGCGGGACCCATGGCTCCGTCTCTACCGGCGGGGCCAGGGACGCCCGGAGGACCCGGAGGACCGTCCTTGCCGTCGGACACTTCGGGCATGGACATGCTGCCCGTCAGGTTGGCGTCCAGCATGACGATCTCACGGCCGCCGGACATCCACTCGTACATGTACTCGGACGTGCGGTCGCCGACCATGAAACTGACCATCATCTCGCCGCCGGTGGGCTGCATGAGCTCCAGCGGGCCGAACTTGCCGTTCTCCATCACCATGGTGGAGCCGACCTTCTGGTCGCCGGCCATGGCGACGATCATGGTGCCTTCGCCTACCGGCAGGCCGTCGGCCATGGCGGTGCCAAAGAGGAATGCTGGCGGCAGGTTGGCGCTGGGCGCTCCGTCCTGGGCTGAAACCAGGCCCAGGGGCAACGCCAGCAGCAGGGCGATCAGCCCCGCAGCCGCCAATGCTCCTAATCTCTTCATATCATTTGCTCCTGCTTTTGGGTGTTCCTCACCCCGCCCGCCTGTGGTTCGACAGGCTCACCATGAGCGCTTGGGGTGAGGGCCTTTTCTCGCTGTTGGCTGCTATTGCCTTTCAACCTTTGTACGTATCCGCTTGGTGAAACGGATTGCCAGTGTAGGGGCGGGTTTGAAACCCGCCCCTACGGGGCCTTACCAGATTTCCAGGTTCCAGCAGTCGTCGGCGGCGCAGGTGAAGTCGACCAGGCGGCCGTTCCAGTCCACGTCTTCATGGCTGTGGTCGACCAGGACCCAGTAGGGCTGGCCGGCGTGGAGCTCGGTCAACGTGTTCAGGTCGGCGAACTCGGGACGCGGGTCGAAGAACGTCCACTCCTTGCTGGTGTTGTTGAAGTGGAAGATGGCTTCCAGGCTGTCGCCGAGGCCGGAAACCGCGTCGGGCAGCGTGGAGGCCACGCCGGGGACTCCGGCTTCGGTCAGGACTTCAAACTGGGCCACGCGGGTCTCGTTGCCAACCTTCACTTCCACCGGGTAGAAGCCCGGATCCAGGAAGGGCACCAGGATGTCGGACACGGTGGCGTCGCCTTCGCGGTCGGTGTTGACGTTGCGGCCGCCGAGGCGGTCAGCGCCGTCAATCCTGACGTGGTCAACCAGCGTGTACGGAGGCATTCCCTGGATTCCAATCGAGATGGTTTGTCCGGGACCTGCCGCTGCGGGAGTTATGGTGATTTCGGCCGGCGCAACGTTGAAGGTAGTATCCTCTTCAATGTCGTCGCGTTCGCCGTCTTCGTAGATAGCCGTGACTTCGTGCTCGTCGCCGATCTTGATGGTGCTACGGAGTTGGTACTCGTAGCGGAAGCGGCCCGTGCTGCCGATGTCGGCGTTGCGGGTGCGACCGTCCACCGTGATGGTTACCGAGTTATCCTGGTCGGCGGTGCTGATGGGCCAGTTCTCGCCGCTGATGACGATGAAGTCGCGCGGGCTGGCCGTTTCCGGCGTCACCGTGAGAGTAGGCTCCAGGATGGTCACGTCGGCCTCGCCTTCAAAGCCCCCCTGGTCAACGACCTTGATGGTATAGGTATCGTCGTCCAGGGTCGGGTTGTTGCTGGAGCTGGAAGCAGTCCACACCCGAACCGTCGCCGAGAACTCGCCGGAGCTGGTCGTCTTGACGTGGCGGGTAGCTCCACTGCCCTCGGTGCCGGCGTTGTCCACCACCAGAGGCTCGTCGTCAATGGTGATGTTGCTGACCAGGATGGTGGAGTTTTCGGTGAACCCGCTGCCAGAGATGATGACGCTCGCGTTGGGAGCCACTTCGGACTGGCTCAGCTTCAAGGTGGAAGCCTCCACGCTGAGGGAAGTGGTCTTGCGCGGCGAACCGCCGGGACCCTTGACCGCGATCTGGATGCTAGCGTCAAGGCCGCCGGGCAGGTCGAAGACGTAGTCGCTGCCGTCCCTGGTGGGAGTGAAGCAGTCGGTGTCGCCGCTGGCTGCGGTCCAGGTGCAGGTGGCGCCGAGGCTGATCTCGCTCAGGTCGCCGCCGAAGTCCCGGGGCTTGAGCGTGATCTCGTCGCCGTAGCTGGCCGAAGTGGGGCTGACGGAGACGGAAGCCTCCAGTTCAAACTCCTTGACGGCGCTGGCGAAGCGGGGGTTGCCGGCTTCGGAGTCCGCCGCACAGATGTAGTTGACTTTGCCACCGTCAAACTCGTCCTGGTGGACGGTGAAGGTGATGGTGAACTTGTCGTCGCTGCCCACCACAGCTTCGCCCAACTTCTCGCCCATGGTCATGACGTCCATGCAGCTGGGGGCGTCGCCGGTCTTCTTGACGAGGACCCTGGCTTCGGCGCCCACGCCGTTGTTGAAGCCGGTTCCGGTGATGGTGATTTCCTTGCCGCGACCGGCGTCCTCATCGGACAGGCTGATTTTGGCCTTGGTCTCCAGGTCGCTCAGCTTGACGTGCGCCGTGTTGTCGGCGTCGAACTCGGGAACGCTGGCGCCGGGGGCGAGGACCGTGTAGCCCACGCTGTGGCTGCCCGCTTCCGTCGGGTTCTTCACGCCGGCCTTGTCCAGCACCAGGCGGAGGTTCTTGGCGTCGTCGGCCGACCAGTCGTCAAAGCCGGTGTCGTTGCCGGGGTTCATGTCGGGGACGTAGATCCGGAGATCCCAGTCGTCGTCGCCGCCAAAGTGGTCGTCGTCGTCAACGGCCACGGAGTCGGTCACATAGACGCGACCCGTGGTCCGGCCCACGAAATAAACCTGGCCCCGGTCGATGTCGCCAACCTGGAAGTCGTCCTCCAGGTAGAGAACTACGGAACTGCCCGCGGTCAGCTCGCCCGGGTTTCCGATGGTCAGCGTCAGCTTGACGCTGGAGCCGCCGGTAGTGCTGCTGCTCTCGATGGCGTCGTCCATCACGACGATGGGGACCGTCACCGGCGAATCGTCCTCCACCGTCACGGTGATGGTGATGGAGGCGGAAGCGCCGTGGCTGTCCTCGGCCATTACCGTAACCATGGACTCGCCCGACCGATCGCCGGACATGATGGTCACGCGTCCCGCTCTGGATGTCACGGTCACGCTGCCGCTGCTGACGTAGGCGTCGGTAATGGACAATGTGTCGTCTTCATCAGGGTCTTCAAACAGTTGATCCACGCCAAGGGTGCGCGTCGTGCCTTCCGCCATGCTCAGCATGTTGGCGCCGTCAATAGCCATTGGGGCCTGGTTGGGCTCCGGCGTGGGCTCCGGCGTTGCCGGCGGCGGCGGCGGCGGCGGCGCGCCGGTGGGACCCGCGTCGGTGCCAGTGGGCGGCGGCGGCGGCGGCGGGGCCTGGGCCGCCGCGGACCCGGGCGATGCCGCGAACGCTACCATCATGGCCACCATCGCGATGACGGCGACGCCAATCATCAGCGACACTGGCCAGACGTGCTTTCTGGTTGTGTTGCTCATCTGCTGTAATCTCCTTGTGAGATTGTTTTTGCCTGCTGCCGGGGAGCGCTTCCGGTCGGTTCGCACCTTGCGGGGCGCTCCCATAACAGCATTGTTCCTCACATCGGCTCTAATCGGGCTACTCAACGGTCACGATTCCCGACCAGTTGCTCCAATTGCTGTACGTCCAAGTGCCGTCTGTCTGTTCCTGACCGGCAACAACGATGAAGGCATACTCACCGCTGGGCAGGCCGGTAACGGTTGTGGACATAGCCTCACCATCCAACGAGTCAACGTAATCGCCGCTGCCGGTGGTGTAGCTGTGCGCGTACACCCACTGCGCGGTGGCGTTTGCCGCCGGCGTCCAGGTGATGGTCACACTGCCAGTGCCGCCGAAGGGGCCGCTGGTGAGGGCGGTGGTCAATCCGACTGGATCACCCAGGGGTTCGGGAGGCGCAACATGACTGGCAGTCTTGACCTCGGTGGCTTCGTTCCACAGCGAAGGACCGGATTTCACCGCCATCACTGTGCCGTCAGCTTCGACGTGGGCGAACACTGCCGCCACGCGGTAGGTCACGCCGCCTTCCGGCGCGTCGCCGTCGGTGTATTCCTGGGTCAGCACCGAGTTCAGGCCATCAGGAGAGTACTGGTGCGGCTGCACGTACAGCGTCATCCAGCTATCGCTGCCATTCCGACGTTGTACGCAGTATGCCACCATCTCGCTGTCGAGATCAGCGCCGGAATCCGCGGGTGTGCGCCAGTCGCCCAGCGGCGGGTCCCACTGCAGCTCAACGTCATCGATCAGGTCGTCGCCGGTGGGAGACTTGATCGTGGCTACCAGCGAGCTGGGGCGGGCCGGAGGATTAATCGTCCCTCCAATTTCAATTTCATCGGTCATGGACGGGGGACCCACCAGGTCAACGCTGTTGCGAGCGCTGACGCGGTATTCGTAGGTCATCCCGGACATCGCGGTGGTGTCGGCGTAGTACAGCTGGTCCTCCACTATTGCGATTCTGGTCCAGGACCCGCCGTCCGTGCGGCGTTCCACGATGTACGACACGATGGTCGCGTCGGCGCCCAGCAGAGCGATGCCCGCGTTGTCCCCGCCGGTGTGGGGCGGCGTGACGTTCCTGCAATCTCCATCGCAGTCGCCCGGAGCGAGATTCGGCGGGGCACCCTGTCCGGCGTCGGACGGAGCCTCCCAGGCCAGGGCTACGTGGCCCACGCTGCCGGAGACAGGCAACGGCAGACAAATCTGCGCGTCCTCCACGTTGAAAGTCGTCGTCAGGCTCATAGGCATGGTCGGCGGCGTTTCCGCAGGATAGAGTATCCCGCCCGAATCCGCGGTGCGCTTGGTCACCGTTGGGGAAACCGGGCCATTCTCCATCATTGGGTTGCCGTCGGCGTCTTCATAGGCGAAAATCGCCTCCACCGTGTGGCTGTAGTAGGTGCTGTAGGAAAGACCCCAGAAGTGTACTTCCGTGTCGTCAGCCTCAACCTCCTTCATCATCGGAGGCGTGCTGGCTATAGGGTTGTTCTGGTCCTGGACGTACAGCGTCTGGGTAATCTCGTACCCAACCACCCTGGCGTCCTCGTCGTAACCTTGCGGCGGGCTCCACCGCACGGTCATCGTGTTGTCCAAGGCAGCCACACTCACCATGGTCGGCGCGGTCAACTCGATGGTCGGCATCGGCTCCGGCATCGGCGTAGTGTGGTCAGTGGGGTCAGTGGGGTCGAGGCCGGCCGCCACGTGATCGCGCACACACTCGGCCCGTGCGACCAAGTCCTCGGGATGCTCATCAGCGCAATTGTGAGCCAGGGCAGTCTGTGGTGTCATCACCGACAACGCCACCACTGCAGCCAGCACTCCAAACACGGCCAACGACGTCATAGCCGCCAGCCAGGGGCGCTTTCTGGTTTGGTTAGTCATTTGCTGTAATCTCCTTTGAGATTGCCTTTCTGATTTGTTCCGGGCTGTCCACCGGCGGCAGCCGTTTGGCGCAGCCCAGAACTGTCAGTCTTCCGGATGGCGGCGATTACTCGGCCGTGATCCTCACGTAGTCCGAGAGCTCGTATTCCAGGTCGTCGTTGAATGCACCGACGAAGATCAGGTATTCATCCCCGACCGTCAGGCCCTGGATTTGGCCGGACTTTGCATCAGCCATCGCTGCTGCCGTATGGGTTGGGGCAGTGGCGTCAGTGAGGTTAGTCGCGATGAGGAAGTATCCGGTAGCATTGGCCACAGAATCCCAACTCACGAGCACGATACCGCTGCCCACGGGGTTGGTGCCCGTGATAGTCGGCGCCATCAGCGGGATGGCATTCACCGTGACCATGATGGTCTGCGAGGCAGACTCTCCGGCCTCGTCGGTGGCGGTAACGGTGATGGTAGCCGGGCCGGCTGCGACGCCGGTGATGGTTACCATGCCCATGTTGTCCACCGTCGAACTGGCGATCATGTCGTCAGAGGACATCTCGGTCCACGTCAGCGTGTCATCCGCGTCAGCGTCGGTGATGGTGCTCGCGACCATGGCCGTCATACCAACAATAACCGTCAGGGCGGGCAGGCTGGCGGTGGGGGCCGTAGGAGCGTTGTTGGTCGGCTCCACTACGGGAGTCGTTTGCGTGGTGGCCGATGCCTCGGCGGACGGCATGCTGGCGCCCTTGGCGTTGACCGCCTTGACCTGGTACGTGTACATGGTTTCGGCCATCAGGCCCATGTCCATGTAGCTCATGCCGGTGATGGTGCCGTAGTTCGCCATGAAAGTGGCGTCAACCACCATCTTGGCGTCGGCCATCAGGCCGTCGTACATCTTGCAGTAAGGCGAGGTCTTGTCGTCAGCCCCGGGAGCCGGGGTGCTGTCGGCAGGAACCGCGTCGTTCATCATCGGGCAGTCCAGCGTGTTCCACCATGAAGCGGCGTCAGTCGCTGCGATGGTCATGAACATGCCATCACCGCTCTTCCGATCCAGCACGTAGCCGATGCTGCCAGCGCCGCCGTCGTCGGCGGGAGCCTGCCACATCAGGTCGATCTGCATGTCGCTAGCCGCGGTTGCAGTCAGAGCCATCGGCATGCCTGGCGCCATGGCCCGATAGGTCATCGCAATGGCGTCGTTGTCGTTGGTGTTGATGTAGGCGTCGCCGAATCCAATGAACCCGGTGCTTTCACCAACCACGTTGATACCAAAGACCCGGTAGCAGAACTCAGCGCCGGGCATCAGGTCGGAGTGGGTGTACGACGTGGCGGTGCTCATGGTGTCTTTCATCAAGTCGGTCCAATCTTCCGCGCACGACCCTTGGGCGTTGAGCGGCGAGGACTGGATCCGGTAGCCCTTGATATTTGCAGCCGTGATGTCATCGGCGCGAGCGGTCCAGAGCAGTTCTATGGTGTCCCGGCCCTTTGCCTTGGCCACCAACCAGGCCGGATCGTCCGCACCCTGCGCAGCGAAAGTCTTGGTGTTCATCACGGCGGAAGGTTCGCTGTAACCCAGACTGCCCGGGGCATTGTTCTTCGTGGACACCCGGTAATGCCGGGTCGTACCCTGGGCCAGACCGGTGTGTTTGAGTTTGACCTCGTGGATGGGTGTGGCTACCCTGGTCTCGGTCAACGTTGGGGCGCCGGTATCTTCGTTGTACTTGACCGAGTACGTGTGCGAGTATGGTTCACCCTTGAGAGTGATCACAATCGGCTGGTACTTGGTCCAGTCCTTGCCGTCGGCCGAAACCTCGACGCGGTAGCCCTTGAGTGCGCCGAAGCCGGCTCTTTCGTGACCTGATCCCGCTTTGTTAGTGCCGTCAGCAGCAGGAGCCGTGGCAGTTGCATCAGTGCTCAGCCAGAAAGACATCTCCAGCTCAGTCTCGGAGAGCGGATTCGGGTCAGTATTCCAAGTGGGAGCCTCAGGCCTGTTGGGCGTTGAGGTAGTCAGCGATTTCAGTGGCGATACCTTGGTCAGTATTCTCCCATCAGTGCCCTTGGTATCGGATTGAAGGGCAAACACCCGGTAGTAGTACTGCGTTCCGGCGGTGCGTGCACGGTGAACCCCGGTATCCCCGCCTTCTGCATATCCCGTCCAGCTTTCGGCGTCGGCATCGTATGTCGCAAACATAGCATCGACACCGGTAGGGAGGTCCTTCCAGTCGATGCGGTCCGTCGAGTATTCAACCCGATACCGCTCACTAGGGCCGCCGGTGGGGATTGTGACGCTCCAACCCAAATCGATGCCCGTCCGACCTTGGTTGCTGGGCGCGTGGAGGGCCACCTTGGTTATTGTGGGAGTGCCGAGAAGTGTTTCCGCAGCAGCGGTACTAGGGGTGTTTGGCGCGTTGTTCACCACGATTCCATCGGACCATGTCCCATCATTCTCATCGATGGTGCCGTCTGCCGTTTTTCTTTGGACAACCTTATTCACCGCCATCACCCGGAAAGCCCAGTATGACGGAGTATCAGCAGTGGGATTGGGCTTGCCGTCGAATTTGGCGAGCGTATTGAGAATGCTGTCGGTGAGAGTCAGGTCAGTGTTGGCCTCTACATAGTAGACCTCGTTCCTGGAAATCGTGGTGTCTGCGTTTGTATCAGCATCATCACTGTCAAACTCAGCAGTGGCAGCAAGGTCAGCGTTTACGGCGCCCATGACGTAATACCCGAGGATAGGCGCGCCGTTGGGATCGTGCATAGCGGCATCTAAGCCACTACTTGGCGCGGTATCGTTGGCAGATATATTGGCAGGCAAGTCCCAATACAGAGTCATCCCGCCGGCGGGGGTCACCGAGACTCTCAGATTCTGCGCTGCACCTGGGTTATTCCCGGCGTTGGTCTTTCCGGAGCCCTTATTAGAGGCGGAACTCTCGCCGACCGAGTTGGTCGCATAGATCCGGTAGTGCCGTGTGGTACTCTCCAGAAGGCCCTTATGCGTGTACTCGCAGTCCACATTAGTCCCAGAGCACATGGCGTCTTTGGCGGATAGCTTCGGTTCGAGATCGGTGAAGCTACTGCCATCCTTTGACACCTGGACGCGGTATGTCTTTACCGGCGCTCCCGGGGGGTTTACCGGCGCTCTCCACGTCAGTACCAGCCATTCATTGTCTCTGTGCAGTCCCGTAGTGGCTACCGTGGTTCCGGGGGCTACGAGCAGAGCCGTTGGGGCATCCGGTTTCATGGATGCTTTGGTGGTTTCGCTGACGGGGTCGTGCGCGGGGCTGCTGCCGCCGGTGTTGAAAGCGAAGATCCGGTATTGCCGCTCCTCGCTGGCCATCAGCCCTTCATTGTCGACGTACTCGGTATCGCCAGCTGCGACGTTCGACACCAGGTTGTACCAGACCAGGCCGTCTTCGTCCGAGTAATCGATGCGGTAGCCGTCGGGCAGTCCGACGTCGCCAGCCGCGGGCTTCTCCCACGTCAGTTTGATGGTTGTCTGATCGAGGGCAGCCGCCATTAGATTGAGGGGCGTCCCCGGGGCGACTTCCTGTTGTTGCGCCAGCACCCCGTTGGGCGTCAGCGTCATGAAGGCGGCCAGCGCGCCGATCACGGCTACCGCCGCAATCAGTGGCACTGACCACATCAATTTTCTTGTTTTTCTACTCATTTGACAAAATCTCCTTGTGAGATTGCCATTTGCGTTTTGGATGTGAAATCGGCGCGCCCTCGGCCCGTTGGTTTCCGGGGCCGGATCGAGATTGCCGCGCTGCGCTCGCAATGACGGCAGTATTGCCCGCGGGCGGGCAGGGGGCGACTTTAGGCAGTTATGGGCGTTGGCACCTCCTTATGATGCGGTGGGGCCGTTGTTGGGGCCGGTCCTTCAACCAACAAGCTCAGGATGATGGTTCGACAAGCTCACCATGAGCGGATGTGTTGCCATGATGGTTTGACAAGATCACCATGAGCGGCGTGTCGGGCCGGCCGTGGGTAACGGCAGTAGAGAATAACACTGGCCTATTGTAGCGCGGGAAGTATTACGGGAGTATTACGGGAGTGGGCGAATTTTTGAGGAATTATTGGGAAATGGGTGGGTGAATACCACCCGCACCCAGCCCTCTCCCATCGAGGGAGAGGGTTTTTTAGGCGACGCCGTCAGGATTCCAGGGCTTTGGCGAGTTTATCGAGAGTGGCGTCGGGGTTGAGGGCGGAATTGCGAGCCAGGTTGTAGAGGCGCTTCAACCGCTGGGCCTGGACGTCCGTCGCCAACCGGTTACTTGGAACGTCAACGTTTCCGGTTTCTTCTTCGTCCAGCGTTTCCAGCACCCGTGCGGAAGACCCCTGGGCATCCTTATCCATCCAGAATGCTATCCAGTTGACTCATGCCGTTTCTCCTTGCGAATCGCCGAACGCGATGGCGCCGGCCAGTTCTTCCAGGTCGCTCTGAATATGCGATGCGTTGAATGGATCGCCGGGATCACGACCGGCCCTGATCGCCGTAGTACGCGCCGAGTTGTATTGCGGCTACTCCGGTAAAGGTTCCGGCCAGAGAAGGCCCGGTAAAATCCATAATGGATTGGCAAACGTTGACGAAGATCCGGTCGGCTTCACTCAGAGGGTCGCCGGCCGTCGCCCTGACCCAACCCAGCGCAACAAACGCCGACAGGAAAATTGACAGTTGCAGGAGAACCACCCCTATGGGGATGATCATTCGGATCATGGGGCCGCTTCCCGGTTTGCCGGACCGGGGTTGTTGGCCGTCCGGCGGCCGTTGAAGATAGTCTTTTTCAGCCAGTATCCGAATAGGCCGAAGGTTGCCACCCACAGCAGAGCCGCCACGATGGTAAGCAAAATCAGCATGGCCGTCATGATTTTCACCTCTGTTGGTGACATGGTAGCACGCTCGGAGAGGTGACGCGCGCCCGTTGACGCCCCGCCTCGCATCCCGATAATCTGTACATACGTTCGCTAATCAGCGATGGTTGGCGAATGAATTTTTGCCGTTGCGCCAGGTCCGTTGGAATCGGACGGCGCGCCAGGAAGGTTTACGTGTACGAGTTGAATTGCAGACGTTGCGGATCGGAGGCGCTGCTGGAACTGGCCCGGCTGGCGGGGGAGGACCATACGGTGTACCGGTGCCGGGACTGCGGGTTCCTGTTCAGTCCGCCGGATGAGGCAGCGGCGGCGGCGCGGTCGCCGGGGATAGAGCCGTCGCCGCTGCGCCGCCACCCTCACCCCCGCATCGAGCGCGGGGCCGGCTCCAGCCCTCTCCCATCAAGGGAGAGGGGGCTGCTGAGCCGAGGAGGTTAGGGCTGGGCCGGCCGGCGACGGACGTTGAGGGGTTTTACATCGATGAACAGGATGGACAGGATAGGAGTTTGGAGGACGGGGTTGAGGATGCCAACGGTGTAGGGGCGGGTTTGAAACCCGCCCCTACCGGCCCATGCGGAAACCACGTCGCCGATGCCAACGGTGTAGAGGCGGGTTTGAATCCTGTCCTTACGGGCCCATGCGGAAATGGCGAGGGAGGTGGCGACGATGACGGTGTAGGGGCGGGTTTGAAACCCGCCCCTACGGGCCCGGGGGACGGGGAGGCGATAGGGCCGGTGCGGTTTGCAAGGGAGGTTTTGGGGGTGCGGCTATGGTCCAAGCAGCGCGAGGTTCTGGAGGCGCTGGCGCGGGAGCGTCGGGTGGCGGTGAAGTCGGGCAACGGCCTGGGCAAGGACTTCACGGCGGCGGTGGCCGTGCTGTGGTACCTGCACCACCACGACCCCGGGATCGTGCTGAGCACCGCGCCGACGTTCCGGCAGGTGCGGCACGTGCTGTGGCGTCAGATCCGCCGGCTGCACCGGCGGGCGTCGGCTCTGCTGGGGGGCACGCTGCTGGACACGCGGTGGGACCTGGCGGAGGACCGCTACGCGCTGGGGCTGTCGGCGGACGGGGCCGACCAGTTCCAGGGGTTCCACTGCGAGAACGTGCTGGTGGTGGTGGACGAGGCCGAGGGAGTGGACGAGGAAATCTACGAGGCGGTGGAGGCGGTGATGACGTCGGAGAATCCCCGGCTGCTGCTGATCGGCAACCCGACGCGGACCGACGGGTCGTTTCACCGGGCATTTCACGAGGAGCTGGGGATCTACCGGACGTTCACCATATCGGCGCTGGAATCGCCCAACGTGACGGCGGGCGAGGTGGAGATACCGGGGCTGGTGACGGCGGAGTGGGTGGAGGAACGGCGGAGCGTCTGGGGCGAGGACAGCGACCGGTACCGGTCGCGGGTGCTGGGGGAGTTTCCCCGGCGCGGAGAGGACAACTTGATTGCGATGGAGGACATTGAGGCGGCGGTGTACGAGGGGGAGGGTTTTCACATCGATGGACAGGATGGACAGGATTTTGGGATGTTTTTGGGAGACGGGGACGTTTCCGGCGGTGTAGGGGCGAGGTATGCCTCGCCCCTACGGAATGATCCGTTTGGGGTGTTTTGCCGGGGGGCAGCGTGGTTGGGGGACCCAATGACGGTGTAGGGGCAGGTTTGAAACCTGCCCCTACGGGCGGCGCTGGCCGCGTGGTCATCGGCGTGGACGTGGCGCGGTACGGGAGCGACCGGAGCGTGGTGGTGGCGCGGCGGGGGGACACGGTGGTATCGATACGGGCCTTTTCGCGCATCGACACGATGGCGACGGCGGGTCAGGTGATGGTGGCGGTGCGGGAACACCGGCCGGACGCGGTGAACGTGGACGCCATCGGCATCGGCGCGGGGCTGGCGGACCGGCTGCACGAGCAGGGGGTGCCGGCCCGGGGCGTCAACGTCGCGGAGCGTCCCCGGCGGGACCGGACGTGCGCCAACCTGCGGGCGGAGGGCTACCAGGGGCTGGCCCGCCGGTTCCGCGACCGACGCATCCGCATACCCCGGGACACGGAGCTGATGGCGGAGTTGACCACGCTGCGCTACCGCTACGACAGCCGGGGCCGCCTCCTGATGGAGAGCAAGGACAGCATGAAGAACCGCGGGGTCGGTTCGCCCGACAAGGCCGACGCGCTGATGCTGGCGTTCCTGGACGAGCGGAGCGACTCGTTCTTCGACGAGTTTTTCATGGATGGGCAGGATAGACAGGATGATTGGCGAGTTGGCGCATAGTGGCAGGAATATCCGTAGGGGCAGGTTTGAAACCTGCCCCTACACCACCACACACCACGTATCCCGTAGGGGCGAATAATTATTCGCCCCTGCACCGCAACGCGCACGTATGTTAACGCGCACGTATATTAAGGAGAAATACAACGGTGCTACAGATAAGGAAGATGTTTCAGGCATCCTTCGACAGGCTCAGGATGAGCGGGCAGGGAGACGCCCCCTCACCCCAACCCTCTCCCGCCAGGGGAGAGGGGGCCATGCGACAGGGTAGGGATGAGCGGAGGAACGCGGTGGTGCAGCGGGCGAATCGGGCGGCGGCGGCGTCTTTTGACACGCTCCGGATGAGCGACGGCGCGGGAATCGGCGCCGGCGGCGAGGGCTGGGCGCGTCCGGAGTACGGGCGCTACATGGCCACGTCGCCGTCGGTGTACGCGGCGGTGCGGCTGCGCGCGGAGGCGGTGACGCGGCCGCCGCTGCGGGTGTACCGGGTGGAGGAACGTTCACCCTCACCCCAACCCTCTCCCGTCAAGGGAGAGGGGGCAGGCTTCCCCATGGGAGCGGGGGCAAGTTCCGTTAAGGGAGTTGAGCGGCGGGTTCCGGTGGAGGCGTCGCATCCGGCGGCGCGGCTGCTGGAGCGGGTCAACCCGTGGTACACCCGCGCCGACCTGTGGCGGGCCACGGAGATCTACCTGTGCCTGTGGGGGTCGGCCTTCTGGGCCATCGAGCGGGGCGAGGACGGCGAGCCGGAGCTGTGGCCGCTGCGTCCCGACCGCATGGCGGTGATCCCCGACCGGCAGCGGTACGTGCGGGGGTTCGTGTACCGGGGATCGCCGAGCTCCATACCAAGCGAAAACGTGGCCTACACGCCGGACGAAATCGTGTGGCTGCGCTACTTCAACCCGCTGGAGGAGCTGGCCGGCCTGTCGCCGCTGGCGCCGGCGCGGCTGTCGGCGGACATGGGCCACGAGGGTCTGCGCTTCAACCGCCACCTGCTGCGCAACTCGGCTCGCCCCGATTTCCTGCTGCTCACCAACCACGAGCTGAACGACACCGAGCTGGAGGAGTTCTACGCCCGCTGGGAGCAGCGCTACCAGGGTCCCGGCAACGCGCACCGTCCGGCGGTGGCCTCAGCGGTGCGCGACGTGAAGACGCTGGGCCTGTCGCACCGGGACATCGACTTCATCCAGGGCCTGCGCTGGAGCCTGGAGGAGGTGAGCCGGACGTATGGCGTGCCCAAGTTGCTGCTGGGCGACTTCGAGCGGGCGACGTATGCCAACGTGCAGGCGTCGGAGCGGCTGTTCTGGCGCAACACGGTGGTGCCGGAGGTGCGGTTCCTGGAGGACCAGATGAACCGGGCGCTGCTACCCAAGCTGGGTTATCCGCAGCTGCGGGTCGAGTTCGACCTGTCGGCCATCGAGGCGTTGCAGGAAGATGAGGCCAGCCGCGTCCAGCGGGAGACGGCCCTGCTGGATCGCGGCGTGCTAACCATCAACGAAGTGCGCCGCGAGCGCAACCTGCCGGAGGTGCCGTGGGGAGATGGGGCGGGTGGCTCATCCTGAGCTTGTCGAAGGACGCAGCGGCGGGTTGAATATCCCGCGTTGGGGATTGATAATGCCGTCGGGTCTCATATTTCTTATACTAACTGGAGCTCGATAACTATATGGTTGAAGTGCTGGGCGGCATCCTGGGCGGCGTTGGGCTGCTGTTCTTCGGGATGTGGCTGCTTTCGGAGAACCTGAAGGCCGTGGTGGGGCCGCGGCTGCGGATGCTGGCGAGCAAGCTGGCCGACAACCGTTTCTCCGGCTTTGCCTGGGGCACGCTGGCCGGCGCCATCACCCAGAGTTCACCGGCCGTTACGTTCATCACCATCAGTATGCTGCGGTCGGGGCTGATCTCGGCGCGGCAGGGTTATCCCATCGCGCTGGGGGCGCAGCTGGGCGTCGGGCTGATCCTGTTCATCGTGACGGTGGACATCCGGCTGGCGGCGCTGTTCGGCGTCGGCGTCGGCGGTGTGGTGATCACACGGTTCAGCAGGGGCAACTACCGCGAAGCGGGGGCGATGCTGTTCGGCGTGGCGGCGCTGCTGTTCGGGCTGGTGCTGATCAAGGAATCGGCGGCGCCGCTGGCGGATCAGCCCTGGTTCCGCGCCGGCCTGGACCTGTCGGCGGGTTCCATCCTGCTGTCCTTCATCATCGGCGCGCTGCTGACGTTCATCGTGCAGGCGCTGGTGCCGGTGGTGGCCTTCGGCATCGGGCTGGCCGCAGCCGGCGTGGTGGGAGCCGAGCAGGTGTTGATGTACATGTACGGCTCCTACGTGGGCCTGGCCATCAGCGTCACGGTAGTGTCCTATGGACTCAGCGGCACGGCGCGGCAGCTGGGGATGTTCTGGGCGTGCCAGGTGTTCTTCTCAGCGGCGATCATGGTGGCTCTCCTGTATATAGAGGTGTACGCCAACATCCCGTTGGTGCTGGCGTTCCTCCAGATGCTGGACATCGGTTTGGGCCCCAAACTGGCGGTGTCCGTCATCATCTTCGGGATGCCGTCGCGCATCATCGTGCTGGCCGCGCCGGACTGGACGATGCGACTCTTTTCCCGCATCTGGCCGGCCAGCGTAGCAGAGCGGCAGTCGCAACCCTGGTACATCCACGACCAGGCCATGGACGACGTGGAAACGGCGCTGGACTTGACCCACCTGGAGCAGCGTCGGGTGCTGGGGATGTTCTCCGGCTACCTGGAGCAGGCGCGGGAGGGCCAACCCGCCGGCGCGATCCGCGAGTGGGCGCGGGAGGTCAACGCCCGCATCGACGAGTTCCTGGATGAGTTGGGACGCCAGCGGCCCGGGCAGTCCAGCGAACGGCGCAACCAGGTGCTGAGCCGGCAGAAGCTCATCACCTGGCTGGAGGAACAGTTTTCCACCATCCCCGAGGTGCTGGGCGGGCTGCCGGAGGACGACCTGACGCTGGACACCTTCCGCATGAGCGTGGTGGAGGGCACCGACGCGGCCCTGCTCATCTTCCTGGACGCCCTGGAAGAGGACGACCCCGACGGCTGGGACTTCGTGGAGCAGCTGATGGGCGACCGTCGGGTCCTGATGCAGGAAGTGCGCGCCCGCTACCTGGCCCTGACGCCCGAGGACGCCGGCGAACAGCAACGCATCATTGTGGATGCCACCAACGCGGTGGAGAACATCTTCTTCCTGCTGGCCCAGCTGACGCGGGACTTCCAGGAGTCTGAGAGCGCGGTGGCAGCGCCGGTGGAGGCGTGAACGCGGAACGTCAGAACCAGGATCCGCCGGATTCGGAGGTCGCCGAAGGTCAACGTGCTCATGCTGTCTCGAGCGAACCTTCGGAGATCATCTACGACGAACTGCCCGAGGGATTGCTTGACGTTAGAACTGCAGCGCAAAAGTACGGGGTGCTCGCCGCTAACATTTCCATGTGGATGAACCGTGGCCGGATCCCATGTCTCGGGCGGCTTCGTGCTCCAGCCGTTGGCGGGGGATTCAAAGTTACCTCAGAGGCGGCCATCGAGTCGTACATGGACTCCCCGAAAAATAAGGGCGGACGACCTAAGAAAACCTGTTAGAAGGGGTCCGACGACAGCTTGCAGACTTCGGTGCGGTGGGGCTGCAACCCGAAGGCTCTCCAGATTCGTCCCACCGTGTTGTGGCTCAGTCCGCAACGTTGCGCCATGGACCGGGTACTCCAGTGGGTAGCGTCTCCAGGCGTCGTCTCCAGCGTCAAGGTGATCACACGCTCCACGTCGTCATCGGTAACCGACCGAGTCGGGCGACGCACCCACCGCTCCAGGGTCTCCCGTTCAACCTCGTCCAAGATCACCGGCGGCATCGGTCGTCCAATTGCCAGCGCATCCTCCATCTGGGTTCCTGACCCGGAGGATACCTAATCATCAACACTATTGCTATAAACTTCGATTACACCACACTACTATGATCCAGTACTAGTGAAGGGTTGTGTACGCGCCTGGATGTCGCGCATCGTGTATGGCCGAGCATAGAGATTCTCGAATTCCTGCGCAGTTCTGCACAGTTGTGGCGGTAATCCGTCGGCGGTTAGCACCTCTGCTGCTGATATTGACAATACTCGGCCTGGAGAGTTAACCTGACCCAACCCATTGGCCTGTCCGTCGGACTGCTTATCTGGACTTTAAGCAAAAACCGAAAAGAGCAGTGAACGATCTCGCTCCGGGACGTTGTCACATGTGGCAGTTGCTGGATGCTTTTCACTGTCGGAGGTTACTCCAGACATTTGGGAACTCGCGGCTGCACCTATCATCCGCTCTCAATCATCCTCACACGTAGCGCCCCATAATGCGTGAAGTCCAGCTTGTACGAATTTTTTTGCATCGTAAAGCCTGCGCGACTGCGGCCAGGGCAACACCAAGGTAAGAGGTGGGCAATGTTCAGGTTACTAAGGACTAGATGGGGATTTCTCGGAACCGTATTTGCCGCGGTGGGCCTGTTGGCTGCTGTGGCCTGCGGCGGCGCCGCCGCTGAGCCCGTCGTCGTTACGGAAGAGGTGATCAAGGAAGTCACCAAGGAAGTGGTGGTCGAGAAGGAAGTTCCCAAAGAAGTGGTGGTTGAGAAGGAAGTCGTCAAAGAGGTAGAGGTAGTGAAGGAAGTCGCGGTCCCGCAGGAGGTCGTCAAAGAGGTCGTCCGGGAAGTTACCCCCACCGTCGAGCGACAGCCCGTGTACGGCGGGATTCTGGCGATGGCGCAGCGGTCCGACCCTCCCACCTTCGACCCCCACGCCACCAGCTTTTCCCTGCTGACGAACCACGTGCACCTGACCCATACAGGGTTATCAGGTACAAGTCCCTGGCCTGGCCCGAAGAGGCTCGCTATGGCGACCTCATATTCTACCCTGACCTGGCCGAGAGTTGGGACATAGACGACTCCGGAACGGTGTTCACCTTCCACTTGCGCAAGGGCGTGAAGTGGCACAATCGGGAACCGCTGAACGGCAGAGAATTGAACTCCGAAGACATAAAACAGGCCTGGAAGCGGATGCACGAGGACTCCTCACGGTTCGCCGGGTTCTACGACGGCCTCATCAGCGTCGAGACTCCCGACCAGTACACCGTGGTCCAGACCATCGACAGGCCGCTGGCGTCCTGGCTCTACCGTGTTGCCGACGGCGAGGCAGCCTGGATCACCAACCAAGAGTTCGTGGATTATAAGGGCGCTGACTTCGGCGTGGCCCAGGACAGCCTGGTCGGAACGGGGCCCTTCCTGTACGATCGGGAAGAACCAGGCAGCCGCTACACTTACGTCAGGAACCCGGACTACTTCGAGCAGCCTTATCCATACCTGGACGAAATCCACTGGTTCGTAATCCCCGACCGGTCGGCCCAGGAAGCGGCTTTCGTTTCTCGTCAGATCCACTTCTATGAGCCCAGGCGGCCCCAAGACCTGGAACGAATCCAGAAGGCCCTTCCGGACGTGAAGGTGCGGCAGACCACTGGGCTGGCGAACACCACCAGCGGCCTGATGTTCAATATGGAACTGCCCAAGTGGCAGGACGTGAAGGTACGCCAGGCGGTGTCATACGCCGTCAACAACGACCGGGTGATCCAGGATCTTTACAACGGTGGCGGCAAGTACAACGCCTGCATCCCCAGCGCTCTTCGGGGCTACTCACTGGAACAGGACGAGCTCAGGAGTCTGTACACCTACGACCCGGAGAGAGCCAAGGCGCTTCTTGCTGAAGCGGGCTACGGTCCGGGCGAGTTCAAGTTCGAGATTATGACCTTCACCGGCTACAGCCAGGACAACCAGGACATCGCCGTGATGCGCCAGGCCGACCTGCAAGCGGCGGGGTTCGACGTGACCATCAACCCAGTCCCTGTGGGCGAGGGCCGGGCCACGGTCATAGAGGGTAACTTCGACACCGTGCAGCAGCCCCACAGCACCGGCGTCGAGCCGGACGAAATGCTCGGTGGATACGTTCCCGGCGGCCCCAGGAATTTCATGCGCGTGGACGACCCCAAGGTAACGGCCTGGATGACAGATCAGGAGGTCGAATTCGACCGGGAGAAGCGCGGGGCTATTCTGCAGGAGTTCTCTCGCTACTGCGCCGAGCAGGCCCTGGGTATAATCCCCAACCCGTCCCGCATGGTGCAACAGTTGGTGCAGAGCTGGGTGGAGAACGCAGCAATCGCGGACGTGGCATCCGACGAGCCGGACGAGAAGTACATCTGGTTCGCCAGGTAACGGGTCCCAGCGGAGAACGCCGCCCATACCGCTTTGCCGGCAGGGGCGGAGCGGCGGATAGAGTCCGCCCCCCAGTGGGAGCCGTTCAACCCTACTACAGACACCAGGCAGCGCGCCCTCCACCCAGCAACCGGCAGGGCGCGCCATTTGTAACTGAGGAGCCGCCAGGATGACGGGTTACATTGTTCAGCGCATTCTGCTGATAATCCCCACCATCTTCCTGGTGGTGACTCTTACTTTCGCCCTGATGCACATCGTGCCGGGGGACGCCGTCCTCGCCCAAATTGAGGAAGGCACCAACCTCCGGCCCGAGCAGATGGAACTCATGCGCGAGAGGCTCGGGCTCGACAAGCCTCTTTACGTCCAGTACGGTGAATGGCTGTGGGGACTGCTCAAATTCGACCCCGGGGTATCTCTGTTCACGGGTCGACCGGTCATCGACCAACTGCTGCGGGCCATCCCCATCAGCATTGAACTGATAATCTTCAGCCAGATCCTGTCCATCAGCATTGCCATCCCCGTGGGTGTCTTCTCGGCCATCAGGCAGGATACGTGGCTCGACTACCTGCTTCGCACCACCAGCATCGCTATGCTGGCCGCGCCGTCCTTCTGGATTGCCACCCTGGTTATCATTTTTGGGGCCTACTGGTTTCTGTGGGCTCCGCCCATTGGCTATGTGCCAATCTGGGAAGACCCGATAACCAACCTGAAGCAACTCTTCCTCCCATCCGCCATCATCGGCCTGAACGGTTCGGCCACCAAGATGAGGATGACCCGCTCAATGGTGCTGGAAGTGCTGCGTCAGGACTACGTGCGCACCGCTCGGGCCAAGGGTCTGTCGGAGGCTATCGTGCTGGTGCGCCACGTCCTGAAGAACGCCCTGATCCCCGTAATCACCATCTGGGGCGCCAGCATTGCCGGTCTGGTCAACGGCAGCATCATCATCGAGAACATCTTCGGGCTGCCGGGCGTCGGACGGTCCATGATCACAGCCATAAACAATTCGGACATGACCCAGTTGCAGATTAACGTGCTCTTCTACGGGATTGCCATCATGGTGATCAACCTGATAGTGGACATCAGTTACACCTGGTTTGACCCACGTGTCCGCTACAGCTAGGCAGTCTGGTGGAGTATGCGACAAGAACAGGCGGAACAGCCCCGGCTGGGCTCGGCAACAACACCGGCAAACCCGCTTAACCGGGCGGTCAGCGCCAGCCGCGACTTCATACGGCGTCGGCCCCTGGGAGGGATCTCTGCGGTCGTTATTCTGCTCATGTTCGCCGCCGCCCTGTTGGCCCCCGTAGTTGCCAGGCACGACCCGCTGTACCAGCACGCCGGCCGGATTCTGGAGGGGCCCAGCCTGGACTTCTGGATGGGCACCGATCATCTCGGCAGGGACATCTACAGCCGCATGGTCCACGGCGCGAAGGTCTCCATCACCGTGGGGTTCGTATCGGTAGCGATCGGCACGGCCGGAGGCGCATTGATAGGCTTGGTGTCCGGGTTCCAGGGCGGCAGACTCGACCTGTATGTCCAGCGATTCGTCGACGCATGGATCGCATTTCCCGGTCTTGTGCTGATTCTTGTTTTAGTCTCCATGCTCGGCCCCAGTCTGGTCAATGTGTCCATCGCCATCGGCATCGGCTCCATGCCGGGCACGTCGCGCCTCGTCCGCAGCGCCGTCCTGTCCACCAAGGAGAACGAGTATATCGTGGCCGCAACCGCCATAGGCGCCAGCAGGGTCCGCGTGGGCGCACGTCATATCCTGCCCAACGTCATGGCGCCCATCATCATCGTTGCGACGGTCTCGTTAGGGGCCGCCATCCTTGCAGAATCCTCTCTCAGCTTCCTCGGCCTCGGCGTACCGCCTCCTGCCCCGACTTGGGGCGGTATGCTCTCACGGGAAGGCCGCGAGTTTATGATCATCCAACCCTTGTTGGGCTTGTGGCCAGGCTTCGCCATCACTGCCGTTGTGATGGCCTTCAACCTCTTCGGGGACGCCCTCCGAGACGTCTGGGACCCGCGATTGCGCGGCGCGGAATAGCCGAGGCCGCCATGTCGACTCACGACCTGAACGTAATCGTTTGCGTTGCCCCCGAAAATGCCTCCACGCTACGTCCGGCGGGAGGAACGGTCCCGCGCTGCTGGAGACGCTAGGGCCTGTTTACAAAGGTCCGTCATTGGTCAGATGGCAGTTATTGTGCCGTTGACCTCAATCACGGTAGGATTTGGAAACGTTCCTACGTGAGTTATCTTCGGTAGGTGGGCAGTTCCTACCTCGGCTTCTCCACGAAGCGCATGGACAACTGGTCCCAGGGCTTGCGCTTCGTCGGTTCCGTAGGCGAGTAAGTTCCTGGCTGGTTGGCCGGGGACAGTTACTTTGTACTGGAACATTGGCATGGTTTCAGGTTCCTCCGGGTCGTAGAGCAGTTCCTCGGCAGCTGTCATGGTGTCTGGTCTCCTTCGTTGAAGATGGCTGATTTTAGCATGAATTCCTCCTGATTTGAGTTCAAAATGCTGGCATGTTCGGAACATGTGTATTATACTCCGCAGGCGTGAAAATCTGGCTTCATGCCTGTGATCGGAGGTATAGCAAGTGGCCCGAAAATGGCTGTCGAATCGACAGTGGAGACTGATTGCTCCGCTCTTGCCGGCTGAACGCGGGAAAGGCCGTCCGTACATCCAGAGTCATCGGATGACGATTGAGGGCATCCTGTGGATTGCCCGTACCGGCGCCCCCTGGCGGGATCTCCCGCCCGAGTTCGGCAAGTGGTACACCGTTTACCAGCGTTTCAATCGCTGGGTCCGCGCCGGCATCTTTGGCGCGGTGTTCGCGTCCTTGAGCAAGTTGCTCGATCTGAACGTCGTGATGGTGGATGGAACCTTTGTAAAGGTTCACCAACACGGCACTGGCGCCCCAAAAGAGGACGCCCACCGGACGAGTCCCAAGCCATTCAAGCGATTGGAAGAAGTCGCGGTGGGCTGACTACGAAGATTGTCGCGTTTACGGATCGTACCGGGAGGTTTGCGAAGTTCAGTTTAAAACCAGGTAACGCCGCCGAGGTAAATGAGTTGGCCGCTCTACTCGACGACGCTACCGATGCGGAGACCAGCGAGTTGCTGGCGGACAAAGCTTATGACAGCGATAGCGTCCGTCTGCTACTGGCCTCACGTGACATTGTAGCGACGATTCCCGGGCGATCAAACCGCCGGACGTCACTTTATTACGATACCGAGTCCTATAAGGCTCGGCATCTGGTCGAGAACGCCTTTGCCGATGCCAAGCAGTTCCGCGGCATGGCGACGCGGTACTGTAAGCTCGGCGAGATGTTCGCTGGAATGGTGTCGCTGGTTGCCTGGTACGTTGGAACCCGGAATGGTCGGCGCGGACCGTCGCAGTATCGTCGGCAGGTTGAGCCTGCTGGATTTCAGGATGGACAGCTGCCGATGGTTTGTCCAGGATGAACGCATTTCGTAGGACTGTGCAAAACTCGGGGTAAGCCGCCCCCGGCGACGTGATTCGTAGCAGGGCCGGCGGATTGCGTCAGCGGGCCAGTGAGAAAATCAAGGCCGACTCAATAAATAGCCAAGCAGACGAAGAACCTCATTGACTGTATCATCCGGCAAAGACACAATACGATCAATTCTGCGAGCGCGCCAATCCATACTCTTCACCTGATCAGCCAAAACCACGCCTGACACGGCCAAGCCGTCGGGTATATCAACCTCGAAGGGATACCCCTTCACCTGATTAGTTATCGGACAAACCAAAACTAGACCAACTCTATCGTTGTACGCCCGAGGTGACAGTACAATGGCAGGGCGTCGCCCTGCCTGTTCGTGACCCTTCTGTGGATCGAAATCCATCCACACGGCGTCCCCAAAATCTGGAACGCTGGAGTCGGGAATTACCATAATTCCCGACCTACTACATCCCCGGTGCTGATCTCGCCATGGAGATTTTCGTCAGTTACCAGCGCCAGTAACGCCTCAAGGTTGTCCTGACCGTTTTTCGCTCGGCGGATCATGATCGCAGACCCGCACAATGACAGATCGACTTGGGAGTTCGGTTCAAGACCGAGTTCAGAAGCGAACGATTCGGGAATGACAACCGACATTCCTTCGTCAAGCCTCTCCATGAGAATAGGCATTCTTTACCTCCGTGCAGCATTGAATGTTTCAGAAATTTCAGGCTAAAGGATTATGATTTTCGTAATCCTAAACCTTTAGCCAGACCGATTACGCTGGGCATTGGACGCCCAGCGTAATCGGTCTGGTAAATTCTGTCAAGGTTTTTTGCACTGGCCAGACGACAGAGGCCGCTCGATCACCGGCAGAACGCCGCGATCAACTGGTTGTTGCGTCGGGCCAATCGGTCAATCTCGCTCATGCGGTCAACGGCAGCGGCCAGCGTCTCGCCGTCCAGGTTGCCCACGCCGGCCGTGTACAGGTCGGTCATCTCGTGCATGGCCGCGGCTGTTCAGCAGATGGAAATATCCGGGCCGGCTGGAGCGGCATTGCTACATGGGGCTGGCCAAGATCAGGCTCCACGCGATGATGCAGATGCTGGTGTCTCTGGCAGATGCGCTGGTTCGGGTGGCGGTGCCGACTCAACTGCGGCTGTTTTGAACAATCGTGCTTTGTGATATAATAGCCTCGTCAACATAAAGAAGCCCCGGCGGGTAGGCCGAGGCAGTTGACGGTAGGGCTTGGGATGGCTCTCCTGTCGGTTGCTATTTTA
The DNA here is from genome assembly GCA_965207025.1 of Dehalococcoidia bacterium. GTDB lineage: Bacteria > Chloroflexota > Dehalococcoidia > Lucifugimonadales > UBA3495 > Bin87. The sequence continues at coordinate 3,121,619 of OZ242258.1, forward strand.
GCAGACTACAGGTTCGCGTGTCAAAGCCCCGCCGGAAATGCCCGACGGGGCTTCGTGTTGGCAACCCCCACTGGCATGGGGACTCCCTGGTTCAGGAAAAACCGACAGCAATTCTGCCATCGGTATATCCGGGGGTCAAGTCGGGCGAGGGCAACGCCTTCAGGTCAATGCCTTCTCATGCTGGTGAGACCAACCTGATAGTGAGGCAAGCCATGGCTACCCGAACGATCAAGGTGAAACTGCCGCCCCGCACGGTCAAAGTGCGTGTGCAAACCCGGGTGACCACCCGGGTTACGCGGCGCTAAGCCACCTCAACCGTTCTCAGACGAGAACATGGCCGGCGTGAGATTTCACGCCGGCTATTCGGTGTCATAGAAAAACTTACGAGCCGTTTCGAGTGCCGTTTCTCGGTCTGGTTCTACAAAGGGTTCGACCAGACTCTCCGTCACCAGCGTGAAAACGATGTAGCGACCGTCTTCGACCTCGGAAATGCAGTAGAGCACAAATTTCCCGTCTCGCACACCAGAATGCGCAATTTCAAGAGGGCTCGGCATGATTACTCTCCACCAATTAGGTTGCGGCCATTATAGCATTTACGCATTCCGCCACTTACATGACGAATTCCTCCACAGTACTAATCTACCACCGAATTTTGCACATGGCTACATTTCGTTGAGTATCACGGCGCTTATCCCTTCCGGAATTGGTGAACCACCATTGGATTTCTTTCGCTGGTATCCGCCAGTCTTTCGAGTTGACGAGGATCGACGACGCTTGTTGCGGTGTCGTTCTTTGAGTTGGCGTTTTTGGTCTTCGATTGAACTACGGTGGTAATCGAGCCGACTGGTCATGCCTACCTTCCTGAGCCGAGGCCCAGAAGGGTTGACGTTTGCCGGCCTGCCCCGGATAATCAGGGATGTCTGGTCAAGACATAGGCACTCAGGGTGTGTCAACCCTTTTGAGTTCCGGCGAGGGTCCGACGTAAGTCGGGCCTTTCGTTATGTAGATTCCTCGCCGGATACTACCAGCCCGGTCAGCCCGGTTCAACAGTGGTTAGCCTTGAGCGAGGCTTACCTGATGGGTTAGTCGTCGGGCGTGTGGGAATACCTTGAGTGCTGAGCGTAAAACCTCATCGCTCGGTATTCCTCCTCAGTGAGTTCAGTTATTTGGCCGGTCTTTTTGAAGGTAAGGATGTGGATTGTGTTTCCCTGTCCTACGCCGCAGCTTCCTGCCCAAGTGTCGATGCAGTAGGCTTGTTGCCCAAGGTATTTGGCGGTTATGGCATAGGGTAAGCCGGTGTCTTCAGGTGTAGTCCACTCTCCTGATCTTTCAACAACCAGGGCTTGCCGATAGCCGCTGTCGCTGAATGGTCCGAACACCTTTTGTTGGTCGGTTACCAGGTATCCCTGGGAACGGGTAACGACGATTACTTGATCGGGGTGATCCGATGATCGTGGATGCTTGGCGTATTCTTCCATTACTGGTTGTTGTGCTTCGGGTATAGCGAAAGGCATCACTACAGCGCAACTAGAACAGCCTTTGTGCATGGATGAAACGGGGATCCGCGTCGGTGTCGGCTTTGGAGTCGCCGTAGGCTTTGGTGTGGCCGTAGGCTCCGGCGTGGCCGTAGGGTCTGGTGTCGCGGTCGGCTCCGGCGTGGCCGTAGGCTCTGGTGTCGCCGTAGGCTCTGGTGTCGCGGTCGGCTCTGGCTTGGCCGGTGGATATTTAGCGTTCTTGGCGTACTCTTTCATCTCCTCGTACTCTTGGTGAGTCAACTCAGTGTACTTGCCTGTTCTCTCGAACGTCAGCAGCCGAACGTTGTTTCCCGACCCAAATCTGCATCCTCCGGGAATAATCTCCATGCAAAACCTTTTCCTGCCGGTATAGACAGAAGTCATGGCATAGCATTTCCCTTCGTTTCGGACCCACGCGGGACCGCCTTTCACGATGATCTCCCTTGCTTGTGAGCCTTGCGGCTGGTAGTTATTACCTGATTCTTTTGGTCGGAAGACACCGCCTGCTCCTGATATGTCATACCCATCCGAGCAAGTAACGAGCAAGATTGGGTCGCGGTGGCTGTAAGCCCCCGGTTTGTCAGCGTAGGCCATCATTACTGCTTGTTTGCTTGCCGGTATTGCATGAGGCATTACGACCGGACAACCGATGCAGTCGTCATTGATGTCTATGATAGACGACGCAGGAGTTTTGGTTGGTACAGTCGTGGCAGTTGGTTCCGGAGTCGGTGCGGCTGTTGTAGCCTGCACTGAAGTTGGCGTTGTGAGGAGTGGGGCATTTGCCAGCGGTGCAGCAATGGTAGGAGCTGGGGCAGAATCTGAAGAGGCGCATCCTGTGCCCATCACCATCACCACGAATAGCAGGACGCTTGCGGATAACAGCGGGAAAAATGATTTGGCTGTGGTCATGGAACCTCCCTCTGCGAGTTGGATAAAGGCTACTCGTCACAGTCAACCCATTCCCGCACACCAAAGGCGCAAGCCCGCAGAGAGAGGCAGGATGCCTCAATCCATGGGATGGACTTGCGCCGCGCGATGGCCCTTTGAGGGCGATGTTGGAAGTGAGCGGGTAATGATTGGGGATTGACTGTGACGTGGCCGATATTATCATCGGGAATAAACCTGAAGCAAATTCGGCTGCGTGTAGCAAGGTCGTGTTAAATTGACCAGCCCCGATAGTTGCTATCGGGGCTGGTGCGCTGACAGCGAGAACGCCTGATGTAAATTCAGGCTTTGTAAACAGGCCCTAAGGGTCTCGGCACGGGACTAGTATTGGGTCATATCAGCAATTGACATTCTTGATGGTGGCCTTGGCGGCGTTGCGCCGTGCCTGATAGGCGTCGACGGCGTGGGCCAAGGTCACATCGTCGCCGTGGCGTCCCCGAAGCAGTCTCGGGTCAATACGCTGAATTCGATCTCTGCCATGTTGAGCCAACTGGCGTGTCTGGGAGTAAGGGTAGATCCCGCAAGGCCCAAATCGTACTCGGGTCTAGGTTCCTCGAAGCCGCGGGTCCAGGACATCGCGGAGCGAGTCGCCAAAGACGTTGATCCCAAACACCACTAGCGTCAGGGCGCAGCCGGGGAAGAGGCCGATCCAGGGAACTGTGGCGAAGAACTGCTGCACCTCACCACTGAGCAAAGATCCCCAGGAGATGACATCGGCAGGTGTCCCCACACCCAAAAAGCTGATGGATGCCTCAACTATTATCATAGTACCTACGGAGGAAGTGGCAATCACGATGAGGGGAGCAAAGGTGTTGGGCAAGATGTGGCGCACCATGATCCGAAGGTCGCTTGCTCCTGTGACTCTGGCGGCGTCGATATAGGGAGTTTGTTTGACACCGAGGGCCGCGGAACGCACAACCCTGGTGATACGTGGCAAAAACACCACTGTCAGGGCCAACATCACGTTGGTTAATGACTGGCCGAATGCAGCCACCAAGGCGATGGCCAGCAGCTGATAATGTACTTGCGCACGCTGTCGCCCTGGAAGCCGGCAGGGGCCAGTTTGACCTCCTGCCGGCTTCAGATCCGTTCGATTATCTGGCTAGCCAGGTGCTTTCAAGGGTGTAGTTGGAGGCGTGCATCGGGGGTGGTACGTAGCCCCGCCAGTTGCCCCGGTATCCCTGAAGCAGCCCAGGCCTGATAACCCCGATCCAGACCGCGTCCTCGTAGAAGATTTTCGCCATCTCCCGCAGGATGGGCGCACGTTCTTCTTGAGAACTCAGGCCCACCTGCTGCTCGAAGAGTTCCTTCCATCTGGAGTCGGGCAACCCCGTGTACAGGCTGCCTCCTTCCTCCTCGGAGAAGAAAAGGGAAATGTTATAGGAGTCCGGGTCAGGGAAGGGCATGCCCTTGCTGATGGCGATGAGGGAGTAATCTTCATTGGATCGCCGGACCGCGAGCGACGAGAAATCCATCACGAGAAGGTCCACGTCGATGTAGATCTTCTCCAGTTGGTCCACCAGAACCTCGCATTCTCGTTGGACGAAGTTGCACACGTACTCGGCCTCGAGCATGTTATCGCCTCCTGACTGACCAGACAACCTCTTTAGCGTCGCACGCCACCACACCGGGTGCGCGTGAGGTTCCAACACAGGTTGAGGGCCGGAATGGCCCTGTGATATTATTCGAGACCATGTTTTCTATTGCTTCGTGCCCCGAGCGGGCGTAACTCAGTGGTAGAGTGTTTGCTTCCCAAGCAAAAAGTCGTGGGTTCGAATCCCATCGCCCGCTCCAGCTCCAGTAGCACCGATACCCCCGCGCCTGTTTCCTGCCTCCAGAACAAGCATGTAGCGACGCTGGAGTACTTTCGGCCATCGCGGCGGTTTATGGCCTGGCTGCAAACCGTCAGAGCTTGGCCCATACGACCAAAACGGCAGTCGCTACAACGGCCATCACCTGGATCGTAAATAGTCCAGCGGCTTCTTGGGCCCGGTTGCGCTTGCGGCCTTCCTCGTCGCGGAAATTCGCGCCAAGCAGAACCATACGCTTTTCATCCGGTACTCTATCGCGCAGCGCAGTGTACCTGTACCATCTGATGATGTTCCGGCGGTTGGCCCATCCATGCTAATCACCGCACCCGCGCCAGCTTTTGCACGCGCTGGGTGGAGGTGTCGGCGCCGTAGATGTTGCCCTGCGAGTCGGTGTACACCTGGTGGGCGTACTCGAAGGTGCGGCCCCGGGCCAGCAGTTCGCCATCCAAACTCAGGATGCTGAGGCGCGGTACCTGGTCGGTCACGTACACCGTCTGCTGGGCGTCGATGTGGATGCCCATGGGACACTTGAAATCAGTCCACTGTTCCAGGAACTGCCCGTCGGAGGTGAAGACCTGCACCCGGTTGTTCTCCCGGTCGGCCACATAGACGCGGCCATCGGCGGACACGCGGATGCTGTGGGGCACGATGAACTCCCCCGGCCCGCGACCGGGACTGCCGAAGGACGCAATCAACGTCCCGTCGGGCGCGAACCGGTGGACGCTGGAGTTGCCGTAGCCGTCGGCGACGTACAACTCGCCCGAGGGGGCCACGCAAATGTCCGCCGGATGGTTGAACGGCGCCTGCAACGCGGCCCGGTCCCGCGTTCCGATGGTGGCAAGCAGCGCGCCGGTGGGCGCGTACTTCAGGATCTGGTGCGCGTCCCGGTCCACCAGGTACACCGAGTCGTCGGGGCCGACGTGGATGTGATGAGCGTCGGCCGGCGTCCCATCGCGCCGCTCCCAGGCCGCCAACGGGTTGCCGTCGGGGTCGAACACCAGCACGGGCGGCCCCTGCCGCTGGAACACGTACACCCGGTCGTGGCTGTCCACGGCAACGCCGCTGATGCCACGGAAGCCCTGGCCAACCGGCAGGCGCGGCCATTCCGGTTGATACTCGTAGATGTAGTTGCCCATGCCCACTGTGATTGCCATTTCGTCCACCTCCGTCTTGCGCTGCGCCAGGGTTCCGCCGATTCTAGCATCGCGCAACCACTGCAATCCGTAAATTATGTCAAAAGTCGCTTGCGGTTCCGTTCAGGCCCTCGCCGAAGGCTGACTATACTTTGTTCAATCTATGCATTTATGTATGCTCCGGTTCAGGCCGGCGCCCCCATAACGACCATCCCTGGCTCCATTTGGAGGATACTGGTGACTAGAAAAACCTACGACATCGTGCTGTCCAGTCAGTTATCGAACTACGACTTTTTTGCGCACCGGATGCGGGAGCTGTGCGGCCAGATGGACCTAACCTTCTTTCTCGCCGACGACGTGTGGGCGCATGAATTTCTGGACAAGCTGAAGACCCGGGAGATCGCCGTGCGCGCCCTGCTGGACCTGACCGCCAACCAGACCGACTCCGCCGACGTGTACACCAGGCTGGCCTGCGAGGTGAAGGAGCAAGGCGGCGTGGTGATTGACGACCCCGAACTGACCGCCTTTTCCGCAAATAAGGCCAAACTCCACAAGCTGCTGGTGCAGCACGAGGTCCCGGCGCCGGAAACCGTCATCGTGGCGGGCAGCGAGGTGGAGAGGTTCCGCATCACCAAGGAGATCCGCAAGCGGGTGGGTGTGCCCTTCGTGGTCAAGCCGGCCCAGGGAGATTCGGGCGCGGGCGTCATCGTGGACGCGACTTCGGAATACGACCTGAAAATGTCCCAGGCGCAGGCGCCGGACTCCGACGCTTTTCTCATCCAGCAGCAACTCAAAATGCAACCGCTGGGCGAGCACATGGGCTGGTTCCGCCTCTACCACATCTGCCGCGAGGTCATTCCCTGCTGGTGGAATCCGGAGACCCATGAGTACGAGATGGTGTCGCCGGCGCAGGTCAAGCGTTACAATCTGCAACCGTTGCGGCGCATAACGCGCAAGGTTGCCCGGGTCTCCGGCATGAAAAAGTTCAGCAGCGAGATCTGCCTGCACGAGGATGGCAGGTTCTACGCCGTGGACTACGTCAACGCCGTTCCCGACCTGAACCCCCGTTCCCTCCACGCCAACGGCGTCCCCGACGAGACCGTGCGCCACATCGTGTGGCTGTTGTTCTACGAGGCCATGCAGGCGGCCAGGCGGGGGCACGGGTTCTTCGATGACGAGCCGGAGGCGTCGGAAACCTCGGCCAACTGGCTGGAGCGCCGGCGGATGGAGCAGGCCGCCCTGCTCGTTTCGGCGAATGGCAGACATGACTGAACGGGAGACGCAGTGCTTGATTTCGACCGCTACGAATGGCTGAGCTTCGACTGCTACGGGACGCTGGTTGACTGGGAGACCGGCATCGCCACGGCGGTTGCGGCGGCGCTGACGCCGCACGGCGTATCCAGGACTCCGGCGGAGATCCTGGCCCTGTTCGCGGATGCTGAACCGAAAGCGCAGACGGCGCACGGCTACCGGGAGTACCGGCCCGTCCTGCGCGACGTGATGGCGTTGATTGGCGTAGAGCTGGGCATCGAGTTCAGCGAGTCGGAGCTGGGCTGCCTGGCCGACAGCCTGCCCAACTGGCCGGTGTTCCCGGACGCCGCCGACGCGCTGAACACCCTGAAATCGCGCTACCGCCTGGCGATTATCTCCAACGTGGACGACGACCTGTTCGCCGGCTCGGCCCGGGCGCTGGGGATTGAATTCGACGCGGTCATCACGTCGCAGCAGGTGGGGGCCTACAAGCCCGACCTGCGCGGGTTCAACATCGCCCTGGAGCGCATGGGATGCGACCGGGAGCGGTGGCTGCACGTCGGCGAGAGCCTGTACCACGACATCGGGCCGGCCAACCGCATGGGCATCGCCAGCGTGTGGGTCAACCGACCCGACCGCGGCGGCGGCACGCGCCACACCAACGCCACGCCCGACCTGGTGGTGTCCAACCTCGCGGAGCTGGCGAGTATAATGCGCCCCGAGTAAAATACCGCGATCTCACGTGTACCTGCTTTTGTCATTGCTGTGTACCCACAACCTGTCATTGCGAGGAGCGTAGCGACGTAGCAATCTCGCAGACTGAGAGGCGCTTCTTTCGGCAACCAGATTGCCACCCCCGCATCAAGTGCGGGGTCGCAATGACAGGTTGTGAAAAGTAGGTACAGGGAGCGCCGGAGCACGTTGATGATCGAAGAAATCGGCGCTCACCCCAGCGACGGCCGGCCCATGCTGCTGGTGGAGTCCCGGGAAGAATGGCGCGGCTGGCTGGAGCAGTACCACGTGAGTTCTCCCGGCATCTGGCTGGTCTCGTGGAAGCAGGCCACCGGCAAGCCCTTCGCGCCCTATGGCGAGACGGTAGATGAGGCGCTCTGCTTCGGGTGGATCGACTCCAGGGTCAACACGCTGGACGACGAACGGTACATGCGGCTCTTCACCCGCCGGAATCCGAAGAGTCCGTGGTCGCGCGTCAACAAGGACAAGGCCACGCGCCTGATGCGGGAGGGTCGGATGGCCGAGGCCGGCGCCAGCATAATCGCGGCGGCGCAGTCCAACGGCGCGTGGACGATGTACGACGAGATCGAGGACCTGGTAATCCCGCCCGACCTGGCCGCAGCATTGGCGGACAACGAGACAGCCCGCGCCTGCTTCGACAACTTCCCGCCATCATCCCGCAAAAACATCCTCTGGTGGATCAAGTCGGCGCGCAAACCCGAAACCAGAGCAGCGCGAGTATCCAAAACGGCCGAGCTGGCAGCACAGAACCGCATGGCGAACCACCCGGCAGGGCGGGACCGGGGGCCGGGCGGTTAGCCAGCCGTGAGGGTGACCCGCCTGTGGCGGGTTGACAGCCTGACGCTTGCCCTTGCTATCATCTGTTCCCATCCATCGCCGGCGGAACGGAGGTCTTGCCCTGCCCACGCTGGCAAGCGGCACATTCGCGCCCAGCGCAGTCACAGGAGGCAGCATTATGAGCAACGAGAATCGGGAAGAATTTGACGAAACGCGCCGCCTGGAAGAGCAGCTTGAAGAACTGCGCGCCGCAGGGATTTTGTCCGGCGCCCCCAACGCTAAGGCGGTTGCAGATATGGAACCCCTGGATTTGGCAACTCAGATCGCCAGGCTAGAAGCGCAGGGCATTGTGTCCAGCAGCAGAGGACCGCGCGGCCCCATGCTGCGATTTCTTGACGAGCAGATGCGGAGCCACCGGGAGGCTGACCAGGAATGACCACTCATCAGCGGTCGGGAGCCTATGTCGATACTACTGCGCTGCTCCCCATTGATGCAGAGGAGCAGCCCGTGGCCAATACCATACTCCGCCGGCTGGAAGATTTTGACTTTCTGTTCTCTTCCAATCTGTTGGAGGCTGAGGTTCGTGAGGCGCTTGAGCGTCAAGGGCGGCATTTCGACGACGATATCCTGGCTGACATACGCTGGATTATGCCCAACCGTCCATTGGCAAGTGAAATGACGACCATTGCCGGAGTGGCAAATCTGCCCGCCGGTCGTCTGTGGCATTTGGCGACCGCACTCTTCTTCGCTGAGTTAATCCCCAGCCTGGCGTTCATCACCCTGGACGAACAGCAGGAAACGGCGGCCCGCGAGTTGGGCCTCTGGATTCCATAGGAGCAAAAACGATGCCGACGCCGGATTTCCAGGACAAGCAGCACATCGGCTAGATCAAGTTGGCGCACAAGGCCGAGACCAGAGCGGCGCGGGCATCCAAAACGGCGGAGCTGGCGGCGGATAGTCGGATGGCGAACCACCCGGCGAGGCCGAGAGTGAGGTTCGATTAGCCCTTCTACTCATCGGCCAATCTCCAAACAAGGAACCAGCCACACCATGAAACTGAAATCAGCAGCAATCAAGGATTTCAAGCGATTCACCGACTTGACCATCCAACATATTCCGTCCACTGCGCGCCTGATAATGCTCGCCGGCCCGAACGGATGCGGGAAATCCTCTCTCTTTGATGCTTTTAACATTTGGCACCGCCGGACAAAGCGACCCCGGCAAAACCCTGATTGGCAAATGGACTACCACAGCAAAGTTACGTCTCCAACTGATAGGTTTAACGACCAAGTCGACGTAACTTTCCACGAAGGAGTACCCGAAAACGACGGCGAAAAGAAGAAAATCTTCTACATACGATCTGCATACCGCAACGACCCTGAGTTTAGGATCCAACAACTTCATAGGGTCGGATCATCATTGGACGAAGAGCGCGTACAACGAATGATCGATAACGATGCAGCCGTCAGCAGGAATTACCAACGGATGGTAGCGCAATCGCTGGACGGTCTGTATGACCGTCAACACGACCAGATGATGGTTCCTGAGCTCAGAGAACAGATAATAGGCGAGATTAGAGACGCGCTCGCCAGTGTCTTCCCCGACATTGAGCTCCACAGCCTAGAGCATCCACTCGAAGATGGGACGTTCAGATTCACCAAAGGGAGCAGTAGAGGTTTCGAATTTAAGAACCTCTCGGGCGGTGAAAAAGCAGCGTTTGACCTTATACTCGACATCGTTGTTCGCAAGCGAGAGTACGACAACACCATATTCTGCATAGACGAGCCGGAGTCGCACATGAACGCACGGCTTCAGGCTGACCTACTGGAAGCACTTTATGGTCTCATGCCCGCCCATTGCCAGTTATTCTTGGCAACTCATTCCATCGGAATGATGCGACAGGCCATTGATATTGAGAAGAGGAATCTTGGAGATGTCGTATTTCTTGACTTTGGAGACCGTGACTTCGACCAATTGCAGATCATTGAACCGACAACTCCAAATCGCCGATTTTGGCAATCCGCCTACAAAGTAGCCCTTGATGACTTGTCCGCTCTCGTGGCACCTAGCAAGGTCGTCCTTTGTGAAGGCCAACCTCTGACGAGTCGTCCAAGCAGAAACCATAGCCACGACGCCCGGTGCTATGAAACCATCTTTGCAGACGAATTCCCTGAGACCCGATTTGTTTCTGTCGGAGGAGACAACGAGGTTTTGAACGACAACAGTGGATTGGTCGAGATACTTCACTCGATTGTCAATGGTCTAGAAGTAATCCGCCTTGTTGACCGCGACGATAGGACAGATGTCACAATATCTGAGGAAAGGGAAAGGGGTGTAAGGGTTCTTTCGCGGCGCAACTTGGAATCTTACCTCTACGACGATGAAGTTCTTGCAGCACTCGCCGAATCAGTGGGGCGAGAGGGAAGAGTTAAGGGACTGCTTGAAGCGAAACGCCGGATTCTTGCATCGACAAGAGGACCTCACGACGACCTCAAACAAGCAAGCGGACAGATATACAATGAGTGCAAGAGATCGTTGAACCTTACGCAATGCGGCAACAACGCTGCTGAGTTTGCGCGCGTAACGCTTGCACCGTTAGTTAAGCCAGGTACGACTGTATACAGCGAACTGCGAAAGGATATCTTTGACTAGAGGGGTGTTGAATATCAAAGATTATATCCATTGCACAACTTGGTAGTGTCTCAATTTGAATTTTACGAGTTTGAACGTGGTTCTACAAGCCACGTTCATTCATCAAAGAGATGATGCCTAAACCCGCTTTGATGAACCGAACGGGGGAATATCTATGTTGGACTGGAAAGAGGAACCAGTGAAGTGGCAAATTGCGAATCGCTTTGGCTACTGGACCGCTCAATCCGCTATGAGGGGTTGGAGTCAAAAGAGCGTTGATTGTGCTCTCGGTCAACTCAATTACGCACTATTATTCGATATTGGACTCGGACGTATCAAACAAGGTGACTTCGACCAGTGGCACGCTAAAGCACTCCATGACATACGGAAGGCTACATACGAGGATAAGGAGGGCAAGCCCAAATCCATGCCGTTTGGATGGGCTGCCAAGATGATCGCCATCTATCTCAAGACAACTTGTTACTTGGCTGGGTTCGGCAGGGAAAATTTGGACAATCTAATCCATCCGGCGTTTGACAACAATCTGGTTCGGAACCTACGGAGCGAGTTCCGAGGATCCCCGCATATCATTAAGGGCTTGAGGTCATTCAGGAGTATTGGGGGATTGAGTGAGGCAGATTACCGTGACTGCATCGAATCGTGCAAACTCATAGCCAAAGTCCGGGGTTGCACTCTGATTGAAGTTGAGAAATTCTGGACCCCTACGTAGAGCCGATAAGGATGGACACAGCGAACGCGAACGCAAGCGCAGCCCTTGCAAGCCGCGTTCGAACCCGTGAATTTCAAAGTGAGACACTATAGGGGAGATGGCGGAAGTTGGGGCAATGCTATACGCCATGCTGGCCGTACTGGTGGAAAAAGGAGTCAATCTTATGTTTTGGGCCTGGGAAAAGCACAAAGAACGCATGGCGAAGCGACGAGCCGAGATTCAAGCGGAGCTATTGGCCGCGATTCAAGCCGAAGCTCGCGCCGATGAAAAGCCGATCATCGCGGAAGTCGCGCAGCGCGTGGCCCAGGCTAAGGGCATCGTACTGGATGAGCCGCCCCGATAAAGCGCCTCCACCATTGCAACGAGCGGCGTTTATAACGCCTGACGCGGCCGGCCCCCACCCCCCGGTCGTTTTTTGTATAATGCCGGCCTGAACTGCTAGAATCGGTCCGGCCTCTGCCGTGCATGGCCGGCCTAACTTGACCCCAACCGCAGGCAGGAGGTAACGCCGCCATGATTTCGCAGGCTGATAACATCGCGCTGACTCAGGTCGGCCCCGGGACTCCCATGGGCGAGCTGATGCGCCGCTACTGGATGCCCGCCCTGCTCTCGTGGGAGCTGGCCGAACCCGACGGCGAGCCGGTCCGGGTCAAGCTGCTGGGCGAGCAGCTGGTCGCCTTCCGCGACACCGATGGACGCATCGGCCTGCTGGAAGAACTGTGTCCCCACCGGCTGGCGTCGCTGTGGCTGGGACGCAACGAGGAGTGCGGCCTGCGCTGCGTGTATCACGGCTGGAAGTTCGACGTCAACGGCCAGTGCACCGACATGATGAACGAGCCGTCCGACAGCGATTTCCCGTCCAAGATGACCACCACCGCCTACCCGACCATGGAACTGGGCGGCGTCATCTGGGCCTACATGGGGCCGAAAGAGCATACGCCGCCACCGCCGAAGTTCGAGTGGGCTGCCGTGCCGGATACTCACCGCCACGTCACCAAGAACATCCAGGAGTGCAACTGGCTCCAGGCGCTGGAGGGCGGCATCGACTCCGCCCACGCCACCATCCTGCACCGGACGCTGCGCACCGACACCAAGCACGCCGGCCTGCGTATCGACTCGGCCCACGTGCAGGGCCGCCCGCCGGAACTGGAGGTGGACATCACCGACTACGGCTACCGCTACGCCGGCATCCGCTCGCTGGGCGACGAGGGCAACCACGTGCGTGCCTACCACTTCATCATGCCCTTCCACCAGATCCGCGCCAGCCAGCGCGGATATCGCGGTCGCCCGGGGCCGGTGGGCTTCCTGGCGTCCGGCCACATGTGGGTCCCCATGGACGACCACAGCGTGATGGTGTGGAACTGGGACCTGTCCTACGACGACCCCATCGAGGCCGAGGAACGCACCGACATGGACCGCAGCTACGGCCGCGGCCCCGAGCACATGCTGGACAGCTTCCGCACCAGGGTCAACCGCGACAACAACTGGATGATCGACCGCGCCGTGCAGAAGACCGAGACCTTCAGCGGCATCGACGGCGTGAACGCCCAGGACGTGGCCGTGCAGGAGAGCATGGGCTACGTCGTTGACCGCACTCGCGAGAACCTCAGCCGCACCGACATGGCCATCATCTACGCCCGCCGCCAACTGCTCCAGGCTACGCGCACCGTGGCCGAGGGCGGCGTCCCGCCCGGCGCCGGCGACAACTACTACATGCTGCGCCCGGCCCAGGCCATCCTGCCCGTGGGCGTCGATTGGCGCGACGCGCTATGGGACGACCTCTACCCCGACGGGTCGCAGCAACGCAACGGGAAGTAGCCGGCGGTATTTATCGGGCAAATGTGTAGGGGCGGGTTTGAAACCCGCCCCTGCGATTGGTCAGGCAGACCGTTTGACTTACCCTTCCTTCAGCGCGGGTATCACCTTCGTCCCCAGCAACTCCACGGAGCGCATCACGTCCTCGTGGGGCATGTGGCCCTCGTTGCCGTAGATGAGGATGTAGCCGGGCTCCAGGTCCTGGCGGATGTGGCGCAGCTTCTCGGTTACCGTCTCGGGGCTGCCCACGATGATGTTGTAGGCGGCCTGGAGGTCTTCGTAGGTCATGCGCCGACCCATGGTGCCGGTGCCGATCAACGGGCGCGACATCTTGATGCGCAACGCCTCGCGGGACTGGTAGCCGGGCGGGTCGTTGAACTCCATCGGCCCGCGGTTGCGGTGGTTCTCCGTCCACAGGAAGGTACGACCGATTTCCTGGGCGCGCTCGTCGGTGTCGGCGACCAGGCAGCGGATCAGGTAGCCGAAGTGCTCGGGGCCAGCCTCGTAGCCCTCCTCGGCGGCGGTCTCGTGGTAGATGCCCTTGAGCTGCTTGGTCAGGTCCAGCAGGGAACCCAGGTTCATGTACGGGTAGCGGTGCTTCGCCGCCCAGATCACCGACTCGGGGCTGCCCGTGCCGGGGAACCATACCGGGGGATGCGGCTTCTGGATCGGCACCACCCAGGGGTTCACCATGCGGTGAGGCCAGTATTCGCCCTCCCAGCGGAAGGGGCCCGGCTCGGTCCAGCACTTCACAATCAGGTCGTGGGCTTCCTCGAAGCGGGGGCGGTTCTCGGTGGGTGGGTAGCCGGCGTGCAGCGTCTCGACCGCGGTGCCGCGCACGAAGCCGGAGATGATCCGGCCGCCGCTGATGCAGTCCAGCATGGCGATCTCTTCGGCCATCTTCACCGGATCGTTGACGGCGATCACGTTGCCCAGCATGGCGATCTTGGCATTCCTGGTGCGCTGGGTGATCACAGCGGCGTCAACGTTCACCGAGGGCTTCATGCACCAGTACGAGCTGTGGTGCTCGTTGGACATGATGCCGTCGAAGCCGACCTGATCGGCCAGTTCGTACTGGTCGTGGTAGTTGGAGTACAGGACGTGGGCCTTCTCGGGGTCGAAATAGGTGTTGGGGAAGTGCATTCGCCCCGATTCGTAGGGCGCCAGGTCATCCTCGGTAACGTGGCCGTAGGGCTGTTCCGAGAACCAGAATACTTCGAGTTCGTGCGCCATGATTTTGCTCCTTGTTTGGGCGTTCGCGACGATTAGAAAGCGGAAATCTGCGGGCTGTTCAGGAACCCCTTCACGGCGGCCACGAATTCGCCTCTCTTTTCCACCGCCGGCGAGTGTCCGCAGTTGTCTATGATCCGCAGCTGGCTGCCCTGGATCGCCTGCTGGAACAGGTGGCCGCACTCCACCGGAATAATCGCGTCTTCGTTGCCCCATACGATGAGCGTGGGGGTATCGACGCGGGAGAGGGTGTGCGGCAGGCTGGGGTTGTGCAGATAGGGCTTCCAGCAGAGTTGCGAGGCCGTGATCGCGTTGGAGTGGACCACCAACTGCTCTTCCGGCGACAGTTCCCGGGCGTAGTTTTCGTAGTTCTCAACCTGGCTGGGATCGTGGAACCGCTGCTTGAGGCGAGTTTCGGCGGAGACCATGAAGATCTCGGCGATCTCGCCCTCGCGCGGCTTGATGCCGGCGGCGTCCACCAGGACCAACGCATCGATGTTGTGGTCGCCCATCGCCGCCATCTCGGCGGAAACCCAACCACCCATGGACGAGCCCATCAGCACGATGTCCTCCAGGCCCAGCGCGTCGATGAACATGTGGTTGAAGTGGGCCACGTCGTTGATGGTCTTGACCCAGGCGGGGGCCTCGGTGCCATTGAAGCCGGGCTGGCTGGGCACGTACACCGTGTAATCGGCGGCCAGGTCTTCGTGCCAGGGCTGCCATCCGTTGGATCCGCCGGCGCCGTGGAAGAAAACCAGCGGCGGACCGTCGCCGCCGGTGTACATTTCGACGGCAGTCCCGTTGACATTTACGGTTGTGCGAGAACCATTCTGAACTGTTGTCATACTCTCGTTCCTGTGCAGTCGTTCCGGCCTGTGCGGTCGTTCCGATATAAATGAATTGCCGCCATTCTGTTACAGGGGTAGCGGTATGTCAAGGCAACGCAGTTTGCCGGTTCAGTCTGCCAAAATTGCGCGCCTTTTTTATTGCCGTCGGTGACGGTGGAGATCATGAGATGAAGAAGATGAAACGCATTGTACTTAGCGAATCCGCGGCGGCGGTAGCCGACCATAAGGACGCCCTGGCCGCGCAACTGGAAATCCTGGCCTAGATCGGCCATGGCGAGCGCGCCAACCGCATCACACATAGATATTAACCCTGCCGCCGAGACCATCGTGGACGATGAGTTCAATCGTCTGGTGGACGCCGTTTCGGATGGACAATCAGAAAATTCAAGGCGAACTCTCCAAGGACGACATACTGCTTTACACCCATGTGAGAAACTTGTTGGGAAACCTGGGGCTCTCCACTACTACGCTGCAAGGGGCGGGCAATGTGGAGGTTCCCTGGTTGGTAGGACGAATCCAGGAGTTGTATGGCACGGCGTCTGCTCCCATTGAACGAGACATTGAATATCTGTCGGCGAACGGTGGCCCCGAGTTCGAAGAACTGATCCGGCTCTCGCGCCTAGTGCTCGACGAAGCGAAGGGCGATAGCAACATATTCGACCGCGCGGAGCGTCGGATCAACCTGATAACGGGTGAAAGCTCCCTGATTGCGAAAAACAACAATATCCTGCAACGGCTGCTGGTTGAAATTGACGCCTTGGCGGCCGACGTTCAGGGCGAACCCCAACCGTCAACTATGCCTGTGGAAGTAGCCGGGGACCCCGGCGTTACTGATGATGAGATCCTATTCGGGCAATCGGCAGCATTGGAGGGGCCTGCTGCTGCGTTGGGTGAAGGGATGCGACTTGGCATCCAGACGGCTTTCCACGAGGCGAATCAGGCTGGCGGTGTCAACGACCGCCAGCTGACGCTCACAACGCTCCACGACGACTACGAAGACATCTTTGCGTTTGGCAAAACCCAGCAGCTGATTGAGAGGCATCGTGTATTCGGGCTGATCGGAGCGGTTGGCACACCCACCTCTCGCGCTGCGCTGCACTGCCGCTGGCCGAGGCCGGGGATGTTCCTTTCGTCGGGGCCTTCACCGGAGCGCAGCTGCTCCGACGCGATGATCAAACCAACGTGCTCAACGTGCGCGCCTCCTACCACGACGAAACCGAGACGATGGTGGACTAGACTACCTGGAGAGGATGGGCAAGACCAAAGTAGCCGTGCTCTATCAGAACGACTCCTACGGACAGGACGGGCTGGCCGGCGTGCAAGCAGTTGCGCATCCGGCTTGCCGATGATCTCGTCTTCATGGCCGTGTCCTTCGTGGGCAGCAACGCCCTGCGTGATGAGCTTGTGAATCTGGATGAACCCACGTCGGACGTGTACGTAACCCAGGTGGTTCCTTCGCCCACCGACGAAAGCAACCAACTGGTTGCTGAATATCAGGCCGCCCTGTCCGCATTCGATTCCGAGGCAGAACCAGGGTTCATCTCGCTGGAAGGCTATATCGCGGGTCGTCTGGTCATCGCTCGGTTGCAGGAGTGCGGTCCCGACGTCACCCGGGAATGCTTCCTTGTCGTCTTTGCTGAAGCCACAACCATAGACATCAGCGGTCTTGAGCTCGAATTTGGGCCCATGGACAACCAGGGTTCCGACCAGGTGTCCCTGACCGCAATCGAGTAGGAAGGCGAGTAAGCGCTTGCCGATAGCATCGGCCCCGAACGAGCGTATCGGGAGCGCCTGAATAACCCGGCCGCCAAACGCGAAGCGAAGCCCCTTTCCGGTGGAACTGGAGTAAGCAAACTCCAAAACCACGGAAAAGGACTTTTCAATGTTGGAGGAAGAAGCAAGGCGGAGGCAAGCGCATATGCTAGACTGTCAGAGTTTTGCATATCCTGTTCATAGTGGTGGAGATAACAAGATGAAGATAAAAAGAATTACACTTCCGGTCATCGCCGTTATCGCCGCGGTCACATTGGCCGCCGTTGCTGGATGGCTGGCATTGGATAACAAAACCCACGCCCAGACTAACTTGTCACCTCCCGCCAACGTGCAGGTGGCCGACGGCGACACTACGGGCGAGGTTGTGGTGTCCTGGGACGCCGTGGACGGCGCTACGGGTTACAGCGTCCAGTGGGTGAACGTGGACGCAGCCCTGGTGGTATATGATGCCGGCGGGGACTGGGAGCAATACATTCAATCCGCTGACATCGACGGTGGTGAGACGGCCTCATACACTTTGACGGTCAATCGTCCCAGGTCGGGAGCCGAGTATGCATTTGCCGTGCGAAGCAGAAGCGGCCCCGACACAGAGTCCGATTGGTCGAGCTGGGAGAGATGGATACTGCAAGATATTGATGATGTTCTCGCGGCCACGTTGTCTATTGCCCAGAACGCCAATGCGCTGGTCAGCGTCGGCTCCGTTCCGACCAACGCGAGCATGACGCGAGCTTCCATCGGTCAGGACAGGGCGGCGTTAGCCAGACACAAAGCCAGCCTGAACGAACAGCTGCCGCTGCTGGAAGGCAGGGGCGACGCGATGCGGGTCGCCAGCATCAAGGGCCTGGTTGGAAACCTGATTGCCAACGCGGAGCAGATACAAGCCGGACGGCCCGCTTTGCTGCGCGCGCTGGCCGCCGAGCAAGACGGCAACCGGGCTTCCGATGCCGCCGAATTGGTCTCGTCCATTGCCGTAAGCTCGGACGACCAGTTCGACGTTCTGATGATGGACGAAGCCAGTGTCTCGGAAGCTGACCGGCTTCGTTACTCGCATTTGCAGAGTTTGGCGTCTAACGTGAGGCTTGCGCGTACCCTGCTGCTGGTGGCGGCGCGCTTGCAGGACCCGGCGGTGGTGGCGCGAAACCAGGAAGCCTACGAGTCGGTGGAAGAGTTCATCCAGCGTGACATTGAATACTTGTCGGAGAACATCGATACAATGTCGGATTACGAAGAGGATGCGGTCAACGGCGCCCAGTCATTGGTCGCTGGCGGGCGCAGTCGCTTCACCCAGCTGGAAAAGCGGCTTCAACTAACGGCAGACGAACGCGCCCTGATCGCGCATAACGCCGTCGCCCTGTCCCAGCTGCAGGCCAATCTTGGTGCGCTGGCAGCCGAGGCCCAGGGGATGACGCCAGCGGAAATTCCCACGCCAGCGGCGCCCACCGAAACTCCCGGCGTTACCGCCGATATGATTAAGTTCGGGCAGTCGGCGGCGGAGACCGGGCCTTCGTCGGCGTTGGGACTGGGGATGAAACTCGGGATCAATGCAGCGTTCAAGGAGGCGAACGACAACGGCGGCGTTCATGGGCGCCAGCTGAGCCTCACGACGCGAGACGACATGTACGAATCCGACCAAGCCTTTGCCAAGACCCGGCAGCTGATTAACCAGGACGGCGTGTTCGGGCTGATTGGCGCCGTGGGCACGCCCACCTCCCGAGCCGCGCTGCCGCTGGCGGAGGCCGGGGGTGTTCCTTTCGTCGGAGCATTCACCGGAGCGCAGTTGCTGCGAGAGGACGACCAGGACTTCATCCTCAACGTGCGCGCCTCGTATCACGATGAAACCGAGCGGATGGTGGAATACCTGGAGGGGATGGGCAAGACTAAAGTAGCCGTGCTGTATCAGAACGACTCCTACGGCCAGGACGGTCTCGAAGGAGTGCGCAAGGCGCTGAATATGCGGGTGGCATGGACCTGGTGGCGCACTGGTACTACCCGCGCAACACCACTGCGGTGAAAGCGGCGGCGTTCCGCATCAACAAGGCCAAGCCGGACGCGGTAATCATCATCGGAGCCTACGCTCCGACGGCCAAATTCATCGAGCAATTGCGCATGCGGATGATGGATGATCCCGTCTTCATGGCCGTGTCCTTCGTGGGCAGCAACGCGCTGCGTGATGAACTTGTGAAGCTGGACGAGCCCACGTCAGAAGTGTACGTGACCCAGGTGGTGCCGCTGCCCAGCGACAAAAGCGACCAACTGGTTGCCGCCTATCTCGCCGCCCTGTCCGCTTACGATGCTGAAGCCAAGCCCGGGTTCATCTCGCTGGAGGGCTATATTGCGGGACGTCTGGCCTTTGAGCGTCTGGAGGCTTGCGGCGCGGATGTCATCACCCGCCAGTGCTTCCTCAACGTCTTCAGTGAAAACACTCCTCCCATCGACATTGCCGGCCTCCAGCTCCAGTACGGGCCTGGCGACAACCAGGGCTCCGACGCGGTGTTCCTGACACGGATCAACGATGCCGGGCAGTTTGAACTGGTGGCGGAGTAATCCGCGCCAACCCTCAACGATGCCGGGGCGGGTTTGAAACCCGCCCCTATCCTTTGGATGGTATGATTCGGGCCAATGCCGCATCGCAGCTTCGCCCTTTGAGGTTCAGCATGACCACCACACGACCCGCCGAATTGCCGGATGTACCGGCTGAATCCTTCTATCTTCCCGATATCCCCCAGAAGCATCCCGACGACATGACCTCCGTAAAATACCTGCATGAACCCGGCCAGACGCACCATCTGCTGCAATACCTGGATAACCCCGAAACCACGCTGGTCACCGGTGAACGCTACATCGTGCCGGGGCCGGCTTACGTCGCCGGCGAAAGCCGCTATCCAGACCTGCTGGTGGCATTCGACGTGAACCCCGCCGCCTACAGAGCCAGCAACGGCTATATCGTCAGCGAACAGGGCAAGCCACCGGACTTCGTGCTGGAGGTGGCGTCCAGACGCACCGCCAGCGACGACCTGGAGGGCAAGAAGGATTACTACGAGCGTATTATTGGCGTAGGCGAATACTGGCTGTTCGACGGCGAAGGGCGGTTCTACGGTTTCATGCTGCGGGGCTATCGTCTGACAGAGTATGGATACGAACCGATACCCGTGGACGAAATCGCGCCCGGCGTGTTTCAGGGATACAGCGCGGCGCTGAACCTGAACCTGCGGGCAGCGGATCAGTACCTGGGCTGGCACGATCCGGCCACGGAGGAGCACATCCCGACGTTCACCTCGGAAAGGGCCCGCGCCGATGCGGAACACGCCGCCCGTCTCCGGGAAGCAGCCCGGGTGCAGGAGTTGGAGGCCGAGCTGCGCCGGCTGCGTGAGAGCAGGTAGCGCACGGCCAACTATCCCGCCTTGCCGCGCCTGCCCGTTTCAATTACGATATACGTAATGAGCGTGGCGGCAACGCTCGCTTGAAAGCAAAGCCTCCAACTTATGACAGAATCCACCAAAGTCCTGGTCACCGGCGGGGCCGGCTTCATCGGGTCGCACCTGGTGACCGGCCTGCTGGATAACGGTTACTCCGTAGCCGTAGTGGATGATCTCAGTTCCGGTCAACTGCGCAACCTCGACCACCGGGCGACCTTCTATCACGCGCCCATCAATGATCAAAGGGTCAAACAGATTGTCCAGCGCGAGGGGCCCGAGATTATCTTCCACCTCGCCGCCCAGAGCAGCGTGCGACAGTCAACTCTGGATCCGGTGACCGACGCCGATTCCAACGTGCTGGGAACCATCAGGCTGCTCGACGCCGCCGCCTCGGAAGGCGTGGAGAAAATCGTTTTTTCCTCCACCGGCGGCGCCATCTACGGCAACCCGGATACGGTGCCGTGCGATGAGGATACGCCGGTCAATCCCTTGACTCCCTACGCTCTGTCCAAATACGTCAGCGAGCTGTACCTGGAACTCTTCCACCGCACCTACGGCCTGCAATACACCATCCTGCGCTACGCCAACGTGTACGGGCCGGGCCAGGACCCCAACGGCGAGGCCGGCGTCATCGCCATCTTCGCCGGTTTGATGCTCCGGGGCCGCAGCCCCAACATCTACGGCGATGGCGAGCAGGAACGGGACTTCGTGTACGTGTCCGACATAGTCGAGGCCAATCTGGCGGCAATGTACCGGGGAGACGGGCGCATCTACAACATAGGAGCCGGAGAGCCAGTGACCATAAACCGGATTTACTCACTGCTTCAGGAGTGTACCGAGTTCCGCCAGGAACCAGTGTACCGCCCCAGGCGCGCCGGCGAAGTGCTCAAGATCGCCCTTGACCATAGCCGGGCCACCAGAGAACTGAGCTGGGAACCCAAAACAACACTGGAGGATGGTCTTCGCCACTCCGTTGACTACGTTCGCGAAGCCTCGGTGCGCCGGTCCGCTCGCGCTCGATTCGGCGCAAATCGCTGATATTTCACCGTCTTTCCCATAACTCCACCGCCACCCCCGCACTCCACCGTCATTCCCGCGAAAGCGGGAATCCAGCACCTGACCACCCGACAGGAGGGATCATTTCGATGGCAAAGGATTACGACGTTGTGATTCTGGGCGCCGGGGCCGCCGGCTTGTCCGCCGGACTCTACTCCACCCGCGCCATGCTCAGCACCCTGATGATCGAGAGCATCGGCCCCGGCGGGCAGTTGCTGATCACTGACGAGATCGAAAACTACCCGGGCTTCCGGGAGGGCGTCAAGGGTCAGGAACTGGCCGACGAAATGTACCAACAGGCCGACCGCTTCGGCGCCGAAATGGAGTTCGCCGAAGTCGAGTCGGTGGAAAACCTGTACGACGAGCGCAAACTGGTCCGCACCTCCGAGGGCGACTTCACCGCAAAAGCCCTCATCATCGCCACCGGGGGAGCGCACAACAAGCTCGGCGTCCCCGGCGAGGACGAGTTCGGCGGTCGCGGCGTTTCCTACTGCGCCGTTTGCGACGGCAACTTCTTCCGCGGCCAGGACGTGGTGGTCATCGGCGGTGGCGACTCCGCCATGGACGAGAGCTTCTACCTCACCGGCATCTGCAACTCCGTTACCATCATCCACCGCCGCGACGAACTGCGCGCCACCAAGGTGCTCCAGGACCGCGCCTTCGCCAACCCCAAGTACAAGTGGCTGTGGAGCCACGTCGTCGAGGAATTCGTCGGCAACGACGTCCTGGAGGCCGCCCGCGTCAAGGACCTGAAAACCGGCGAGATTTACGACTACCCCACCGCCGCCGCTTTCGTGTACGTCGGCTTCCATCCCAACACCGAAGCCTTCCAGGACAAGCTGGACATGGACGAGCTGGGCCACATCCACGCCGACATCCACATGCGCACCAACATCCCCCGGGTGTACGTGTGCGGCGACGCGCGCGCCGAATCCACCCGGCAGCTGGGCGCAGCCGTCGGCGACGGCATCACCGCCGCCCTGGCCGCCTTCCACGACCTCTCATCCTGAACAACTTTCCCTTTATCACAGCCACCGCAGCGCCTCCCGCGCCAGCAGCGCCAGGCATCCCCCGATAATCACGAACAGCACGGCGTAACGAAACACTTCCAGGCTCATCCGGCGGGACACCCAACCGCCGGCCAGCGCCCCGGCGACTACCGCCGGCGCTCCCACGCCGATGTCGTACACCATCTCTTGGGGAATCAGCCCCGTCGCTGCGTATAGAGCCAGTCCCAGTACGCCGGCCAGCAGGAAATACACCGCCAGCGTCGCCCGCATCTGTTCCCTCGACCAGTCCTGCTCGATGGCGTAGATGCCGGCCAGAAACCCCCCAATGCTCAAGGTCGTGGTCAGCAGCGTTGTGGCGAACCCGAACCCCACGGCGGCCCACCGCGTCCGAGCCTGCGGAATCCGAACGTTGCACAGGTTCGCCACTGCGATCACCAGGATCAACGCAGCGATGGCCGTACGCAACACGGTGGGCGCGGCAACGTTCAGCAGGAATACGCCCAGCGCAACCGGCGGCAGTCCGGCCACCACAAACAGCCACGATTGGCTCCAACGGTAATGCCGCCAGGTCTGCGCCAGGATCATCACGGTCGCCAGCACGATCATCGTGTTGGCCAGCACCACCACCTGCCGCGGCTCCAGTATCAGCAGCAGGATCGGGGCCATCGCCAGCGCCATGCCGAAACCCACCGCGCTGAACACGAACGAGCCCAGCAGCAACGCCGCCAGGCCGATGACCAACTCCCAGCCGGCGAGCATCAGGCCCGGCCAGTATCAGGCATAACTGAACAGGCCCAGTTGCGCCGCCCTGAGCAATGCCCGCTGCACCTGCACCACGGGTGGCCCGTCCCGCGCCAATACGATCTCAACCGCGTCATCCGGACTCAACACCAGCGATCTCTCGCCGTCCAGCGCCAGCGTGCAGTAGCGTCGTTCCAGCGCCACGGGCACCCCCTCGTGCAACAAACCCCACCCTGCGATTGATGCCGGCTCAACCATGCCCGGCGCCACCGGCGCGATGATGGTGGTATTCGCGTCAGCAGCGCCGCGCCCCGCCAGTCGGTAACGCAGCCCGCCCACGTCCGCCAGCGACAGGGGATGCAGCCGGCCTCCAATAGATGACAGGCCGATGCCGGCGGGTTCGGCGCGGGTCAGGAATACCTCGTACACCGTGGCAAGGTCCCAGATGGCCCGCGTCGCCACGTAACGTTCGCGAGAGACTGCCACGTCCACCAGGGCCAGGTCGCGAGGCTCGCCGTTCACGTGGATCTGCAGCGTCTTGCTGACTATCGCCACGTCCGCCGCGCTGAGCCGCTCCGCTGCAATCAGGCCGGCGGCGATGCCGGCCAGCGTACCCTCCACCATCACGGGGAATATGTTGTTGGTCCCCGTCGATATGGCAACCAGCGGGATCTGATTCGTTCCCACCGCCACGGCCCGGTTGGTGCCGTCGCCGCCCAGGGTTATGAGACAGCCCACGCCCATCTCGGCCATCATCGCCGCCGCCCGCGTGGTGTCGCCCTCCGTGTACAGCGGCGACATGGGCAACATCTCCATGGGGATGCTGATGCTGGAATCGTCGGCGGCGCGCCGGCACAGGTTGCCGCTGTCCGGCATCGCCACCACCTTGTCCACCTCGGTGGATTGCAGCCCGATCAGCGCGCGCCGGACGATGTTCACCTTCTCCCAGTCCGGCACCACGCGGCCCTGCGCCACCAGCCGGCGAATGTCCTTGCTGGCGGCGGGGTTAGCAATGATTCCAACGGTATGTTCCACAGCCTCAGCCTTATGATGCGTAATCGGTGTCGTCGCTGATTCTCGTATATGCATCCAACCCAATCCAGTGACAAAATGGTTGGATGGCCGCCCGTCTTTGTGGCAAGCGAAGGTGCTGACGCGGCCTGCCTTCTCGTGGTTGCCAGGTGGCAACTTCAACCACTACGGCGCCCAGAGAGATGGCTTCCTCCAGTGCTGGACGAAGATCGGTGTCATTGGACATAAGAACTCCAACGTCATACTCGTCCCGAACTGCCATCATCACGAAATCGAGAGCGATTTGTACGTCAATGCCTTTCTCCTGGGGCCGAGATTCCGGGTAATTTCGCGGGTAACGAAACGGCCTGGTCCTTACCGTTACCAACGGGCTGCGTTCCCACGCAGCCACTTGGCGTCGGGCAGCTCGATAACCTCTCGCGTCGTACTCGGGATTGGGCATACCACGATACATACGCACTTGGTGAAGCACGCGATCTCCAACGCCTTTACTCTCAATGATATAATTCCCCAACGCAACAGGGTCTATCTGCCCCATCCAATGTGGATCCTCACGCGGGTTGTGGAACGCATCCCGGGCACGCATATAGGCATTCTGGTAGTCAACGAAAAGCGCGACCCGTTCAGCCATCAGACCCCCATAAAAACGCCCGCCAGTGCGAGCCGGGGCCCGGACGGCGGGGAAGTTTCAACACGACGTTAGCAAAAGCATCCATGCCTGTCAAGCGTCCATTTGTCCGGAGGTTGTTATGTGGCCGTTTCGGAAGAAGGTAAAGGAGGAATTACCACCGCTGCCAGTCCCAGAGATGTGGGATTGGGATTCGGCGCTCGGCGTACGGTTGCAGTATTTTACCGCAGAGCACAACGATGCTTTTTATGCAGCGTTGAACGAAGCTCGTGGCGATCTGGAAGTCCCGTTTGAAAAGGTGGGTTCGGTGCGAGTGCAAGCTACATTGTTACCCGATGGTGGTACCCATTGCCAGTGGGGTCCATGGCTGCCATATGACCCGCACGCCGGCAAGCGAAGCTATGATACGCCGATGTACGATGCTGGTGGAGCAACGTCGTTGGTGATTACAACATCCCTCGTTGAGCAGAAAGCCCGAAGCTTGGTTTTCAGCCTTGATGACTCGGGGAATTCGGTTCTGGTTTGGCCTACGGATGTTTTGCCTACAGAAGATGAAGCGACTCGGATGAAGAGCGACCCATCCTTTTCGAAGATTCCAGTGGGGATTGGCAGACGCCCTGAAGTTTACATGTACTACTGGTCGAGCCGTGCGTCTTAGGGATTCCCGGCGTCGAATCTGACGTGAAGCAAATCGATCGAGAATCTCCCATGATTGTTTCTGAGGAGTCAACCTATGAATTCCGAACTCGCCTTCACCACTGCTACCGAAATCCGGCGCATGATCGCCGCCGGCGAAATCTCCTCCGTGGAACTCACCGAGCTGTTCTACCAACGCATCGACGAACTGAACCCCCAGCTCAGCGCCTACCTGGCCCTCTGCCCGGATCAGGCGCTGGCCGACGCTCGCGCCGCCGATGAGGCCGTCCGGCGCGGCGACACCCTGGGGCCGCTCCATGGCATCCCCATCTCCATCAAGGACCTGGAGTTGACCAAGGGCGTAACCACCACCTTGGGTTCCGCCATATTCCGAGATCGCGTGCCGGAGATCGACTCCATCGTCGTCGAGCGCGTCAAGGCGGCCGGCGCCATCATCCTGGGTAAGACCAACACCCCTGAGTTTGGGCAGTCCGGCACCACCGAGAACCTCGTCAGCGAACCCTGCCGCAACCCATGGAACACCGACTACACCCCCGGCGGCAGCAGCGGCGGAGCGGCGGCGGCGCTGGCCGCCGGCCTCTGCACCCTGGCCACCGGCAGCGATGGCGGCGGCAGCATCCGCATCCCGTCCAGCTTCAGCGGCGTCACCGGCATCAAGCCATCCCACGGGCGAGTCCCCCGCTACGGCGGATACGGCGGCTCCGCCGTCAACCACTTCTCCCAGTCCGGCCCCATGAGCCGCACCGTGGCTGATACCGCCCTGCTGCTCCAGGTGTTGGCCGGCCCCGATTCCCGCGACCCCAACACCATGACCGACACGCCGCCCGACTACACCGCCGCGTTGGAAGGCAGCGTTCAGGGCTGGCGCGTCGCCTGGAGCGACGATTGGGGCTACGCCGCAGTCGATCCAGAGGTCGTGCAGGTAACTCGCGCCGCCGCCCAGGTCTTCCAGGAAATGGGCGCAATCGTTGAAGAAGCCGCGCCGGAGATTGAGGGCGATCCATTCCCCGCGTTCTCAACCGTTTTCGGGACCGCCTCTTACACCTCTAACATCGACCTCTACCCCGAACGCCGCGACGAACTCACCCACTACGTCCGCGCCACCTACGACGCGGCATCCCGGTATTCCGCCGCCGACCTTTCCCGCGCCCTGGCCTACGTGGACCGCCACAAGCGCCGCTTCGCCGATTTCTTCGACACCTACGACCTGCTGCTGACGCCGGCCATGGCCGTCACCGCCTTCCCCATCGGCGAACATCCCACCAGCATCGCCGGCCGATCCGTTGAACCCTGGTGGGGCTACCTGCCCTTCACCTTCCCCATCAACATGAGCGGCCAGACCGCGGCCAGCGTGCCCTGTGGATTCTCCGCGGCCGGCCTGCCCATCGGCCTGCACCTGGTTGGCCCGGCGGGAGCCGAGGGTCGCGTACTCCGCGCCATGGCCGCCTTTGAGGATGCCCAACCCTGGAGCCAGCACCGCCCGCCCGTCTCCTGAGCCGCCGGACGGTTGGCGATAGTGCGTAGCGTAGGGGCGGGTTTGAAACCCGCCCCTACCGATTGTGATGCGAGGATTTTTCAACAGCTGCTGGGATCGTCTCGCATCAGCATTTCCTCCAGCATTTTGGGCAGTTCGGTGCAGGCTACGTTGCTCATCACCGGAGCCGGTGGTTTCCCGTTGCCATTGGGCAAAGCTTCGCCGCCCCGGTAAATGTCCACCGCTTCCAGTATCTCGCCGTCCACCCGGATGCGTTTGCCTACCAGCCCAATGTCGGCCAGGGCGTGGTTCGCGCACCCGTTGGCGCAACCGGACCAATAAACTGACAACGGCCCGATGTTAGGCAGAAGCTTTTCCAGCGCGCGCGCCGTTTCCATGGCCCGCTCCTTGGTCTCAATCAACGAGAAGTGGCAGTAGTCAATGCCCGTGCAGCTCACCGTCCCCTTCGTGATGTCCGAAGGTCGGTAGGACAGCGTTTGCAAAAGGGGTTCGGCGGTCAGCGCGTCCAGGCGCTCGTCCGGCACGTTGGGGATGATCAGGTTCTGCTCCGGCGTGATGCGGATCTCGCCATCGCCGTACTCATCGGCCAGGTCGGCCACGCCCCGCAGTTGCGCCGTGGTAATGCGACCCACGGGAACGCACAGACCGACGTAGTTGAGTCCGGCCTGCTGCTGCGGGAATATACCGATGTGGCTGGTACGCGAATCCCCAGCGGCGTCTTCGCCCGCGGTGAGCAGAGGCCGTCCCGCCCGCGCTTCGATTTCGGAGCGGAACTTTTCGGCTCCCCATTCTGCGATCAGGAAAGCCAGCCGAACCTTGTTGCGGGCTTCCCGCGAACCGTGGTCGCGGAAAATCAGCACGATGTGGTTGCAGATCTCGGCGGCTTCGTCCGGGGCAACGAACAAGTCCAAGGGCGTGTTCGGCGTGTAGCCGCCTGACCCCATCTTGCCGCCCACAGCCACGTTGAAACCGGCGATTTCCTCACCATCAACCGTCTTCACGGCCGGCGTCATGGCCATGTCCTGCGTTGCTACGTGGGTGCAATTCTCCAGGCATCCCGTGATGGTCACGTTGAACTTGCGGGGCAGGTTGGTGTACTCCCGGTTGCCCACGAACATATCTGTAAACTGCCGGGCGATGGGCGACGCATCCATCAGCTCGTGCGGCGTCAGGCCGGCAGCCGGGCAGCCCACCACGGTTCGGATGTTATCCATGCCGGTTTGCAGGGAAATCAGGCCCACCGCATCCAGCCGTTCCCAGATGTCCGGCACCTGCTCGATGCTGAACTCCCGCAGCTGAATCTGCTGGCGCGTGGTGAGGTCGGCGAATCCCTTGCCGTAGTCGTCGCTGATGCCGGCGATGGCGCGAAATTGGGCGGAGTTGCTGATGCCGTTGGAAATGCGAATCCGCATCATAAAACGACCCGGGGTCTGGCGCCGGAAGAAGATGCCCGCCCACTTGAGGCGGTCCCGGTCGTCCGCCGGAATGGACTCCCAACCTTCTCTGCTGAAAGTGGGAATGTCGTTCAGGATGTCCAGGCCATCCTTTTCCACCTTGAGTGCTTCGACTTTGTTCATGGGGCTGCTCCCGGTGGCTCTCAGGCCACGCATTAGCGGATTCGCCCCACCAATGTAAAAGGCTGGTGTTGCGCCCCTGTTGCCGCAAAATTAAGGATCGGTAAAGGTTCCGTAAACTTAATGTGACAACAAAAACCCCCTCCGATAGCCGCCGGAAGGGGCCTGAGGGGACAGCTCAGGATGACTCGCGGGCAGAGTCAGTCGTTGCTCAGGGATACCTCGCCGGTTCGCCCGTCATAAATCAGCTTGAATTGCCTCAGAAAATCACGACCTATGATGACTGAATGGCGTTGTCCGCCGGCTTCCAAATGTGCGCCGACTACACGGCCAGAGAACGTAGCGTCTAGTTCCGGCAAATGGATGGTCGCATAATAGTCAACCACTCGGCCGGCGCCGAGAATACTTGACACATCTTCAGATTGCCCTGCGACGGGCAAATTCAGCGCGTCAGCCAATCTTACGTCAACACAGGTAACAACGGAGCCGGTATCGACCAGTGCCTCACAGGGCCATATCGAAATTTCCGGACGGTTTCCGGTTGACGGCATAAAACTCGGATCGTAGCCAACTTGCGCCGTCAATGTCGGCCCGACGCGCACCAGCATACCGGGATTATTTTCAAATCCACAACTAGCCGCTGTCATCAACCCAATAACCTTTAGGGTAGGACAGCATGGGACGATGGTACACCGCAGGCTCGGGTTGTTGCGCCCATTTATCCAGGTCAAGGTTGCCGTTCTCGTCCCAGCAATCATCGTTGAATACCGGCATGGCAACGTAGGTTGCGGTCAGCGGTGGACAAATTTGCCTGATGAGGCTGGGCCCTTGGCAGCCATCAGCTGCATTTGCGGCGTCCTCCTCAGTTTCGTAGGTCCCGACCAGTTCGCCGCTGTGGATGACTGCCCACTTCCCGCAGTGGCCTTCCTCAAGTTTACCCAGCATAGCCTTGAAGGCGTCCATATTCCGTACCAAATATGTGGTCATCGTATGGTCTCCTGTCGGTCGCGAACTGGTGAACTTACAGTTGCATCATAACGGCCCCCTCGCTCACCGGCAAGGGGGCCGTAGTTTCGCAGCAACTGCGTTGCGTCGTGTCGAGCGCTTACTTCAGGTGTTCGTTGAAGAACCCCACGGTGCGGGCCTGCGCGTCGGTGGCGGCAGCCTCGTTGTAGCTGTCCCGGTCGTCGCAGTTGAAACCGTGGCCGGCGTCGGGATACGACTTGAAGTCGTGGGCCTTGCCGGCGGCGGTCAGCGCTTCCGCGATCTGCGCCACGTCGGCCGGCGTCGGGTTCCCGTCGGTATCGCCGAAGTTGCCCATCAGGGGGATGCTGATGTTGGCGGTGCCGTCGATGGGAGTGACCCCGTCGCTGTAGGCGCCCATGATGGCCCCGCCGTAGTAAACGACGCCCGCGCTCAAGCCATCGCACGCGCTGGCGGCCAGATAGACCACGCGGCCGCCCATGCAGTAGCCGACGATGCCGATCTTCTGCCCGCGGGTGCGGGGATACGTGCGCTGCAGGTAGTCGATGGTGGCGTTGATGTCGGCGATGATGCCAGCGCCGCTCAGTTCGGGCATATAGGTGTTGATGGCAGCGTCAAAATCGTCGGCCGTGTAACCGAGGCTCGGGTTGGGGTTGCGCTCGTTCCTGTGGAACATGGCGGGAGCGACGGCCACGTAGCCCTCGGCGGCAAACCGGTCGGCGACGCGCTGGATGTGCTGGTTAACGCCAAACGCTTCCTGGACAACGATGATCGCGGGCAGGCTCGTGCCCGCGCTGGGCGCTGGGAAGCTCACGTAAGCGGCCATGTCTCCGGCCTCGGCGATATTGGCGCCGGACTCGCGATCTTCCGTTGGGTCTGGCATTCTGATGTTTTCCCAGAACGACGGCATAGTATCTCCTCCTCCATTGGTTACGCAAAGGACGCTGGTGCGGCCAGGGACCGACGAATGCGACGTCTCCAACCGTCCTTGCCATTCGTGCGTCGGAATTGTAACAAAGGTTGCACGGCCAAACAAGCGGCCCTGCGACGCCATCATGCGCGCAGGAAGTCTCCCACCGCCAACGCCACGTCGGGGAACGCCAACGGGCTGATGCTACCGTCCGCCGTAACCACCCGCCGGCTCCGATATGAGCCATCCACCGGATCGGAGTGGGCTTCCACCTGCCGCGCCGGTACGTTGGCGATCCAAACCTCCGGAATGCCGGCGGCGGCGTAGCGGGCCAGCTTGATTTCCCGGTCCAACCGTAGGGAACTGTCGGCGATTTCAATCAGCAGGAGCACGTCTTCCGGCGTTGGACGCCGACGGTTGTAATCGTCGCGCATTCGCACCACTGCTATATCGGGCTGCGGCAGGCCGTAATCATCCAGCCTGACCGAATTCTGGACGCGCACTCTGGCTCGTCCACGCAACAGGTGGCTCAGGTCACTGTTGAGTATATCGGTACTGTCCTCATGCGGCTCTCCGATGGGTGGCATTACAATTATCTCTCCGTCCAGCAGCTCAACGCGCTCGTCTTCACACAGGATGCCGGCGTCAGCCATGGCGCAGTATTCGTCCACAGTGAATAGCCGCCGATGTGGCGTAGTTTTCTGCTGGGCTGGCGACGCTGCCGGCGCTGGGGCAGGGGCAAGTGCTGTCGTCGTCATTGCATAACCTCCCTACCTAAATGCTCCCGTCCAGCCGGTTGATCACCAGCCCCGTCGGCAGCTTGGGGTAGAAAAACGTCGATTTGGGCGGCAATCGATTGCCCGCGCTCACAATCTGCCGGAAGGGTTCCAGCGGGAACGGCTTGAGCAGAATCGCCATCTGCTGCTCGCCCAGATTCACCCGCTGCACGATCCCGTCGTGGTCGGGGCTATAGTCGATACACTCCCCCAGTGTGTCGTCCAGCGCCGGCCCCAGCACCCGTTCCTGCAACACCCACGCCTCGGATACTGCCAGCTGACCCCAGCCTTCCCAGTCCACTCCGGCCCGCATGGTATGCAGGGTCGGCGGCGCATCGGCCCAGAACACCGCGAAGCAATGCGCGTTCTCGCCAACCCGCGCCACCTCGTTCACCGCCTCAGCCGGCGTTACTTCGGGATTCAGCGGCCGCGAATCAAACAGCCCGTTCATCAGCGCCCGCACGTCGGCCAGTTGTTCCTCCGTCATACCTCCGGCCACCCGGTGATACGGCAGCAGCAGCAGACCAGGATCGTCAAACTCCACCAGCGTCATCATCACGTAGTTGCTCGCCGCCCCTTGATCCGGATGTGTTTCCCCGGCCTGGCTGCGGCTGTAGCGCAGCGCCGCCTCGTAGCGGTGGTGGCCATCCGCCAGGAACACCGAACGGTTGGCAAACGTTTCCGTGATGGCCGCCTGCGTCTCCGCGTCCGCAATGCGCCACAGCTCCGCGTTCCCGCCGGCCGGAGTCGTCCCGGTGGCGTCCGGCGCGTTTTCCAGCACGCCGTCGAAGATGCGTTGCAGGTCACCCTCGGAATCGCGGTACAGCGACATGATCGGGCTGAACTGGGCCTGGCAGGCGTCCAGCAGCGCCACCCGGTCCAGCACCGCCGGCTCCCGGGTGAACTCGTGGGGCAGCACCGCCCCGGCGTCGTAGTCCTCCACCAGTACGTCGGCGAACAGCCCGATGTGTTGCCGCCGGCGTCCGCCGAAGTCGTAGGCGTGCCGCATCAGGTAGAAGCATGGGCCGTCGTCCTGGTGCAGCGCGCCATCCGCCAGCCACTGCCGGAACAGTTGCGCCGCCTGCCGGTATCCCGCCTGTGGATCCACCGGGTCGGGCTGCTCACCCCCCTCCAGATGCACGGCGTTATACGCGCTGCGGCCCTGTAGCTCCGCCTTCAACTCCGGCCCGATCATATCGTAGGGCGGGCAGATCACGTCGGAAAGGCTGCCCACCACGCCGGGATCAAAGCGGCAGCCGCGAAACGGTTTCAAAATGGCCATGGGTACGATGACTCCGAAAATCGAATAGCCGCATTATACGACAGGGCGCGTGTATAATCGGCAAATGCTTGCCGCCGCCCGCTCCCGCCTCCACTACGGATGGGTCATCTTCGTACTCTCCCTCGGCAACCTCACCGTCGAGGGCGGCACCAAGAACAGCGAGTCCGTGTACTTCCACGTCCTCAAGGACGCTTTCGGACGCAGCGCAACCTACACCTCCGCCGTTTTCGGCACCGCCGGCCTCGTTGGCGCACTTTCCGCCCCGGTGCTGGGCATCCTGCTCGACCGCTGGGGGGCGCGCGTCATTTTCCCCCTGGCGGGTCTCGTCATCCTGTTCGCCTGGTGGGCGTCCAGCTACGCCACCGACCTGTGGCAGATGTTCATTTTCTACGGCATTTTCGCCGGCATCGGCCACACCACCATCTCGTCGTTCTCAATGACCGCGACGCTCGCGCCGTGGTTCCCCCGAACTCGAGGGCGTATGCTCGGCCTGGCCGACAGCGGCAACCCCATTGGTCAGGCCATCTTCGCGCCTTTGGCCGGTTACCTCAGCGCCGCCCTGGGTTGGCGTTGGGCCTATCGCATTTTCGGATTGATATTCGCCGTCATGATCGCCCTGCCCAACGGCCTGCTCCAGCGCCGGCCTCCTCTATCGCCGGAACAACAGCCGCCGCCGGCCCCGGCGCGATCGGCGGTCTCAGTTGCAGATCCGGATGCGCCGGCACGCCGTCGCCAGGGCCAGCGCCAGCGCGCGCCGGCCCTGAGCAGCGCGGTCCGGGACCCGGCCATGTGGCTGCTGGTGCTCACGCGCATCACCGGCTCCGCCGGCGTGCAACTGTTGCGGGTCCACCTGGTCACTTTCTTCGTGCTGGCGGGGTACAGCACACAGTTGGCGGCCAACACCATAGGCGCCGTGGGCCTGGTCAGCCTTTTTGCCCGCCCGATGGTCGGCATTGCCACCGACCGTTGGGGCCGCGAATCGGTGTACACCGTGGGCATGAGCATCGCCGCTGGGTCGGTGATATTCGTCGTCTATCTGGGAGACGGGACGAGCTTCTGGCCCCTGGCGGTGTACGTGATGATGGCCGGCCTCACCGATGGCATCAGCGGCCTCATCGTCGGGGCCAAGGCCGCCGATCTGTTTCCGACGGAATCCCTGGGAACCGTGATGGGGTTCGTGGAGATGGGACGCGGCTCCGCCATCCTGCTCGGCCCCGTCATCGGCGGCATCATGTTTGACATCCAGGGCAACTACGTCCAGGCTTTCATACTTTCGGCGGCCTTCACTTTCGCCTCCGTCTGCGCCATGTGGGCCACCGACTTCGTCGGACGTCGCCGGCAGCGCACCGCCTGACTCCGACCGGACTACCCTCTCTCCCTTGATAGGCTGGTACGGATACGTAACTTTCATTTGCCCCCTCTCCCTTGATGGGAGAGGGCTGGGGTGAGGGTGAAAACTCGACCGCGACGCCCCCTCTGGGGCCTTGATTCAGTCCCCCGCCGCTAGCCACTCGGCAAACGTAAGCCCGCCCGTGTACCGCTCCGGCAGCAGTTGCCAGAAGGTTTGCAGCAACGTCTCGGCTCGTGAAAATCCCAACTCCGTATCTGCCCGGTCCAAATTCACTTCGTAAAAATTGGTGTGCATCGTGCGCACTATATTTATGGATTCCCTGATTGTAACGGGGTTTTCCGATCGGTCGGCGACCTCACGAGCTGCTACTAACACGTCATTGTGTCCGAAATGCCGCCAACCCCTATGGGTGGCTACCGCTTTGATCATCTGGGCGACGGCGCCCCAGGCTTTTTCACCGGCCTGACACAGGTCATCTTCCGCCAGATAAACGGGGGCTTTCAGCCAGTGTTCCCGGCATTTCGCCAGGTGCTTGGCGATGCGTTGGTCGCGGAGTGTGGGCGCTTCCGTGTAGGTCGCAGGCGGCATGTTCGTTATCGTCCTGTCGTTGCGATTCTCTGTGCGCTAATCGTGTCATTGGTTGGCAATTCTGTCAACGTGATGACACCACCGTTGCTGCCGAAAGCAAACATTTATTCTATAATGATTCTGCTGCTCCAAAACTGATCGGAGGGCCAAAAATCCCGACTACGGTTACAGGAGCTGCTGTTGACCAGGTACATCTTTCGGGGTTGCCGCCGTTGCGGAGGCGACCTCTACGTCAACTATGAAAATCGGCGCAACGCAGACTGGCTTTGCCTCCAGTGCGGACACCACCCTCAACCCCGGGCGACCAATGCCCTTCCCCCCAATCCTCTCATTGCCCGCCCAAATCGCCCCCAAAACCCTCCCAATCCACCCCCATTCACCTCCACGAACCTGCCCCTCCCCTACTCAAATGATAGAAAATGAGCGGAAATTAGCGGGTTTCCCTCAAAATAACAGCCTGCCCCGTGCCTGACACGGGGTCACCCCGTACTTGATACGGGGCCCCGCCATCCCATCCAATCCCTAATCCCGTCCATCCCCTTTACCCATGTAAATGACTCCCCCGTCAGAGGTACTTCCATGACCATCTCCCAACTCCGCCGCCGCATCGACGCCCTCAAACGCAAACTCGCTCCCGAAC
Source organism: Dehalococcoidia bacterium (assembly GCA_965207025.1). Lineage (GTDB taxonomy): Bacteria > Chloroflexota > Dehalococcoidia > Lucifugimonadales > UBA3495 > Bin87. The sequence continues at coordinate 3,156,970 of OZ242258.1, forward strand.
TCGCCATCATCAAGCTCCGCCGCGTCGCCGCAGCCGTCGCCGACGACTGGACTCCATCCGATCCCCCGGAACCGTCCGACGTCATCCAGCGCGTCGTCAAAGCCGGCTTCCGCCTCCCCACCTTCGCCCGCCTCCACCGCTACCTCGACGACGCCCGACGGAAAGGCGAAATCCCCTACCCCAACACCATAGTGCTCAGTCTCCTGCCCTGGGCCGGGAACGACCGCTACCTCCCACTACTCCGCTGGGACCTTCCGCCTCAGCCCTCCAGTCCCCCGCTTTTGCCGGTTTAGACCGATAACCGAAAGGCTCTGCCCTGGCGACCCTGGTATGCAATCGGCGGCGCATCACCGTGTTACACTAGCCGCCAATTTTCACACTGGCCTGCCGGAACAACTCCGGCGCTGCCGCTACAGGTCTGTCTATGGTTCCCCCCGATGCTCTCTTTGGCGTCCTGCCCGTCTGGGTGGGCGTTTACGTCCTCACCGCCATCACCTTCGCCGTCGCCGGCTACGCCGTGTATTACCGGGTGTTCCGCCTGGTGTTCCAGGGCGCGCCCGCCTCCCGTTTCGACCGTCCGTTGACCCGTCTGATTGGCGCTGCCGCCATCGTACTGGGCCAGCGCAAGGTGCTCCAGCGCGTCGGACGCACCGACCCGCGCTCCCGCCGCATTGATCTGGCCGGCATCGGCCACGCCGCCATCTTCTGGGGATTCCTGTCCTTCAGCCTGTCCTACCTGATCTTCATCTTCGGCGGCTCAATCTGGCGCCCCTTGGGCGAGACCATCCTCACCCCCACCGGCGTCCTGGTGTACAGCATTTACCTCGATATTCTCGCCGTCGTCGTGCTGGCCGCCCTCGTTTGGGCATTGTTCCGACGCTGGATCGCCCAGCCCCATCGGCTCAGCTTCGATCTCACCCGCAAGGGCGAATCGGTGGTCATTGTCGGCCTCACCGCCGGCCTGATGGTTGCCACGTTGCTGGTTCATTCCTTCTACGTAGCCAGCGGCGGACATGGCCCGGAGGCCGACGTGCCCATCGGCGGCGCTATCGGCGGCGGGTTGACCGCCATGGGTATGTCTGCTGGCGCGGCCGGAGTCTTGCAAGCGATATTCTGGTGGGTACATCTACTCATCATCCTGGGGTTCGCGTTCTACATCCCATTTTCGAAGCACATCCACATGGTTGCGGCCCCGGTCAACGCCTTCTTCCGTAACCTGGAGCCTCGCGGCGGATTGCAGATCCCTCTCATTGACCTGGACAGCATGGACGAGGACGTCCGCTTCGGCGCGTCCCGCGTCCAGGACTTCACCTGGCGTCAACTCCTCGACGGCTACGCCTGCGCCGTGTGTGGCCGCTGCACCGACGCCTGCCCGGCCAACACGACGGGCAAGGTTCTCTCCCCCATGCACATCGTTGAGAATCTCAAGGAGCACATGATCGCCATCGGACACCAGGGGCCGCGCGACGCGCAGCACGTGGAACCCATACCCATCATTGACGGCGCAATTCCCGAGCAGGCCATCTGGGACTGCGTGTCCTGCGGCGCATGCATGGAAGAGTGTCCCGTGGTCGTGGAGCACGTCCCCACTATCATGGACATGCGCCGCAGCCTGGTCCTTGAGGAATCCCGCATCCCCGAAACCGGCATGAACGCCCTGCTCAGCATGGAGCAGCGCGGCCATCCGTGGCGCGGCACCACCTTCGCCCGCACCGACTGGGCCGAGGGCCTCAACGTGCCCACCATCGCCGAAAAACCCGACGCCGAGGTGCTGTTCTGGGTGGGCTGCACCGCCGCGCTGGAGCAGCGCAGCCAGGGCATCGCCCGCTCCATGGTCAAGGTCCTCAAATCCGCCGGCGTAGATTTCGCCATCCTGGGCGAGGAAGAATCCTGCACCGGCGATCCGGCCCGGCGCATGGGCAACGAATACCTCTACCAGATGCTGGCCCAGCAGAACATCGAGGTGATGAACGCCTACAACATCAAGACCGTCGTCACCATCTGCCCCCACTGCTTCAACACCATCAAGAACGAATACCCACAGTTCGGCGGCGATTACGAGGTTCTGCATTACAGCCAGTTCGTGGACGGCCTGATCAAGCAGGGCCGCGTCAAGCCCGTCAAGATGATGAACGTGTCGGTGGCTTACCACGACTCATGCTTCCTGGGTCGGCACAACGGCGTGTACGACGAACCCCGCAACGTCGCTAAAGCGATCCCCGGCTTGCAACTGGTCGAGATGTCCCCGCACTGTCGTGAACGCGGTTTCTGCTGCGGCGCCGGCGGCGGCCACATGTGGATTGAGGAGAGCCAGGGCGAGCGCATCAACCACGTTCGCACCGACCACTTCCTGGAAACCGACGCCGACACCGTGGGCGTCTCCTGCCCCTTCTGCCTCCAGATGATGACCGAGGGCATCCAGTCCAAGGGCCACTCCGAGGTCAAAGAAGCTCGCGACGTCCTGGAAATCCTGGCCGACAGCCTCGCCGACGACTGATGTTCCGGCCGCCAGACGGCTCAAAAGCAGCGTATGGCTAATGAAAGGCCGGAGCAGACCGAATCGCTGTTCAACGTAACGCCGGCCCGCCGGCGGGCCTATCTGGTATCGTTCGTTGTTTTCAGCCTGATTGGCTATGGGGTGGTAATATGGCATCACGTATCCGGCGGGCCGGCTGTAGCGGTGCCAGAGAACGCAACCGGCTCAGTCAGCGCATCGGCTACCGCGATGTCGGTTATGTTGGGCTTTGCAATCGCCCACGCAGCGGCCTTCGGGTTGGCATTGACCACGGCGGAAATCACGGGAGGAACCATGGTAATCGCTGACTGGCTAAGAGAGAAATGGGTAACACCTCTCCAAGAAAAACGTCGGGCCGAAGGTCGGGCCGAAGCCAACGATAACTGGCGCGCTTGGCTCCGGCGCCGGCAGGAAGCCGAGGCGCGGGGCGAGGAATTCAACGAACCCGAACCTTACAGTAACGAAGAGTAGCCGCCGATAGGAACCGTACTTTACGCCGGTATGTTGATCGAAATTCTGGAGCGCCGGCTGCTCTTTCAGCCCAGGCCGGTTTGCGACGCGCTGCCCACCGACCTGGGCATGGACTACGATGAAAGCTGGGCCGATACCCCCGACGGTCGCCGCCTTCATTGCTGGCACATCCCCGGCGACCGCCGCGCCGATCTGACGTGGTTGTGGTTTGGCGGCGTCGGCGGCAACCTCAGCCTTCGGGTGGGCGAATTTGGGGCCGTGAGGAAATACACCGGCGCCAACATCTTCGGCTTCGACTACGGCGGATTCGGGTACAGCGAGGGCAAAGCCTCGGTGCGCAGCACCGCAATTGACGCTCGTACCGCTCTCGCTCACCTGCAACAACGCTACGATACGGACCCTGGCAGTATCCTCTATCTTGGGGTATCGCTGGGAGCGGCGGTGGCCATCCGCCTGGCGGCAGAAACGTCATCCCCAAAAGGTGCCGCGTTGGTAGCGCCCTTCGCATCCCTTACCGACATGGCCCGTTTGGTTCATCCCGTGCTGACCCTGGGCGGCCGGCTGGTGGGGCCAAAGTTCCACTCCATGTCCTACGTGAGTCGGATCGGCTGCCCGCTGCTCATACTACACGGCGCGGAGGATACCCTGGTGCCACCGTCCCAGGGCCGCAAGCTGTTCAACGCGGCGGCGGAACCCAAGCGTTTCGCCGAAATCCCCGCCGCCGACCACCTGGACATCGGGGATCAGCCTGAGTTCTGGAACGCACTGTGCGGCTGGCTAAACAATTTGGGCTAAACCCCGCTGATTACCTCGGTGCCGTAATCGATCAGTTCCACGTCAGGCCGGCTCTTCTCGATGAACTCGACCAGATCGTTGAGCACCACATCGGCATGATTGGCGTCGCTGCTCACGCAGGACGCCAGCAGCGTTACGCTCTGCCAGGCATCGCCGTCCGCCCCAACTTCCTGCGCCACCGACACGTTGAACCGGCCCCGTATCCGCTGGATCAGGCTGCGGGACACCTGCCTCCGGTCCTTGAGGCTGTGGCTATTGGGCGCGCGGAGCGCGATGCGCACGATTCCCACGTGCATAAGGTCTCCTCTCAATTGATTTTGCCCCGGTTTTGTAATCACAAATGCATTGCCGGTACGGACGGCTATTGACGGCAGTAAATTCGCCCGATAGATTATATTTCGTTGGCGCAGGTAATGGAGTCAACGAAATGCAACGTTAACGACATACTTTGAAAAGTTCGTACGTTATAACCGTTCAACATAAGTATTCCGTCGCCATGACAACAGTTCCGCGAGATTTTGACGCTCCCACTGGAACCCCGGTGTCCGCATTAGAGGTTCCAGAGGTTGTAATTGACCGTTTGCCCCAGTACGTGCGCACTCTGACGCAACTGCTCGAAGGGGGCATCGAGGTCACCAACTCCCAGCAACTCGGCGCGCAACTACAGGTAACGCCGGCCCAGATCCGCAAGGATCTGTCCTATTTCGGCAGGTTCGGCAAGCAGGGTCGCGGGTACCGCGTGCGCCACCTGCTCACCGAGCTGAAACAGATCCTGGGGCTGGATGCCGAGTGGAACGTCGCCGTAATCGGCGTGGGGCGGCTGGGCAACGCCATTCTCAACTATCCTGGATTTAATCCGGACGGCTTTCACCTGGTGGCGGCGTTTGACAACAATCCGGATAACGTCGGCAAGGAAGTGGGCGGAATTGCGATTCAGCCCATGAATGCCCTGGCAGAGACGGTAACGACGCGCGACATCACCATCGCCATCGTCGCCGTTCCCAGCGCTCACACTCAATCGGTGGTGGATCAACTGGTGGCCTGCGGGGTACGGGCGATTCTGAACTACACGCCCATCAACGCGCAGGTGCCGCCCGGCGTGCGAGTGCGCAGCATCGACCCGGTGCTGGCCCTACAGTCGATGACGTACTATCTAGCGGATCAGGGGCATACGGCCAACGGTCACCAGGGAGCCGATTAGCCTCCCATACCGGGCTGGCGGCTTGCCATCGAGCGGTGAGGCGCGTTGCGTCGACGGCGAGCCACAGTGACCCTCACCTGCGCCCGGCGCAGCGACGCCACCGCCTGCTCCAGTTCCACGTCCGATTCACGGTTGGCAATGCGTTGCTGAGCCTGTTCCATGGCGGCCTGCGCCCGCGTCTCGTCAATCTCGTCAACGTCCTCGGCGGCGTCGGCCAGGATGATTACCTGGTTGCCCAGCACTTCCATGTAACCACCGGAGAGGGCAAGGAACGACTCCTCACCGCCCGAACGGACCATCAGTTCGCCCGGCTGTAGGATGGTAATCAAGGGCGCATGCCGGGGCAGGATGCCCAGCTGCCCTTCCATCCCCGGCGCAACGAGCGCATCCACCTCACCCGAAAACACCTCGCGCTCGGCGGTGATGATCTGTAGCTGCATGGGCATGGATAGTGCTCCTAGCCTGGTTGGAGTCTGGATTCCCGCTTTCGCGGGAATGACTGTTAGGAGGTGGCGTATGGGGCTAGGCGGCAGCCCTCATCTGCTCGGCCTTCTCAACGGCCTCTTCGATGGTGCCGACCATATAGAAAGCCTGCTCCGGCAGGTCGTCGTGCTGCCCCTCCAGGATTTCCGCGAACCCGCGCACGGTGTCGCGCAGGGCGACGTACTTGCCCGGCTGGTTGGTGAAGGTTTCGGCCACGAAGAAGGGCTGCGTGAGGAACCGCTGAATCCGGCGCGCGCGGAACACGATCTGCCGGTCCTCGTCGGACAGCTCTTCAATGCCCAGGATGGCGATGATGTCCTGCAAGTCCCGGTATCGCTGCAATACCTGCTGCACGCCGCGCGCCACGCGGTAGTGCTCGTCGCCCACGACGCGGGGTTCCAGGATGCGGGCGAAGGACGCCAGCGGGTCCACGGCGGGATACAGGCCCTGGGAGGCCAGGGAGCGCTCCAGCGACACCACGGCATCCAGGTGTCCGAACGTGGTGACGATGCCGGGGTCCGTGTAGTCGTCGGCCGGCACATAAATGGCCTGGAAGGACGTGATGCTGCCGCTCTTGGTGGACGTGATGCGCTCCTGCAAGGCGCCCATCTCCGTGCTCAGGGTCGGCTGGTAGCCCACCGCGGAGGGCATCCGGCCCAGCAGCGCGGACACTTCCATGCCGGCCAGGATGTAGCGGTAGATGTTGTCGATAAACAGCAGCACGTCCTGGTTCTGTTCTTCGCGGAAGTACTCGGCCATAGTCAGGCCGGTGAGGCCGATGCGGGCGCGCACGCCGGGCGTTTCGTTCATCTGGCCGAACACCAGGACGGTGCTGCCCAGCACGCCGGAATCCTCCATTTCGTGCCACAGGTCGTTGCCCTCGCGAGACCGCTCGCCCACGCCAGCGAACACTGATACGCCGCTATGCACTGCGCCGATGTTGCGGATCAGCTCCTGGATGATGACGGTCTTGCCGACGCCGGCGCCGCCATAAGCTCCTACCTTGCCGCCCTTGGGGAACGGGGTGATCAGGTCAAACACCTTGATGCCCGTCTCTAGTATTTCGACGTTGGGGTTCTGGTCGTCGAACGCGGGCGGGTCCCGGTGGATGGGCCAGAACTGGCCGGCTTCAACGGCGCCCAGATTGTCCAACGGGGTTCCAGTTACGTCGAAAAGGCGCCCCAGAGTTTCGGGGCCAACGGGAACGGCAACCTTGTCGCCGGTATCGTTCACCTCGGTTCCGCGGGCCAGACCGTCGGTGGAACCCAGGGCGAGACAACGCGCCCAGTGGTTGCCGATGTGCTGCTGCACCTCCAACACCAGACGCTCGCCGGAGTTGTCCACCTCCAGGGCGTCAAACAGGTTGGGAAGCTGGTCGGCGGGGAATTCCACGTCAACCACCGTACCGATAACTTGGGCAATTTGTCCGGGCATATTGGGTCGTCCTCCCGATTGGCTGGCGGGTAAAATCTTTATAGTTTGTTTTGGATAGCGTCCGGTGCCGGCTCATCAAATGGCTCGCCGTTTCTTTCGGCTTCTGTTTTGCGTTGCAGCCACTCACGCCAAGCCTGATTGGTTTCGGCTCGGCCTTCCGCCCGACCTTCCAGTCGGGCTTTCCTCTTCATGAGCGCTCCCAGAACCATATTGATCACCTCCGCAGCAGCCAGAGCCATCAAAACGTGTGGAATGACACTCTGTTCTAGTATGGATATAGCCGCTGTAGGAACATCATACCAAGCAATTTTCAGAACGGCTATCTGCTTATAGGTTTCAACACCTAGCCGGGCAACAGAGCTAATGCCGTAAGTGAACAGAAACCACCGGTACAGCTCGGCTGGAATATCGCCAAAGGGAAACAGTACGCTATCCCTCCAGCGCGATCTGTCCGCCTACCAGGTCCAGCAGCTCGTTGGTGATGCTGTCCTGGCGGAGCTTGTTCATTACCAGGGTGAGGTCGGAGGCCAACTGGTTGGCATTGTCGGTGGCGTTGCGCATGGCGACCATGCGGGCCGACTGTTCGCTGGCGATGCTTTCCAGGATGGCGTGATACACCTGCATTTCCACGAACTGGGGCAGCAGCGCGCTCAGCACTGCGGCCGGATCCGGCTCGTAGATGAAGCCAACCCGCTGCGCCGATTCCAGCTCCGCCGGCTCCACCGGCAGAATGCGCTCGATCACCGGTTCCTGTTGCACCGTGGAAACGAATCTCATGTACCCCAGGTACACCTCGTCGAACTCGCCCTCGGTGTATCCGTCGATAACCAGCCGCGAGATTGCGGTGGTGTCGGCCAGCGCCAAGCGGTCGCTCAGATCCGTGAATACCGCCTGCACCGTATCGGTGTAGCGCACCATGAAGTCGCGCCCCTTGCGGCCAACTACGATGCTCCGCACAACGGCGTCGCTGTCCAGGATGAATTGCGCCACCCTGCGGTTGATGGTGGCGTGCATTCCGCCGGCCAGTCCACGGTCAGGGGTGACCACCACCATGCCCACGTTGTTGATGGGGCGTACCTGGAGCAGTGGGTGCGCGGCATCGTCGTCGCCGGCGGGCTGAGCCGCCAGGAGCGCAATCACGTCGTGAATTTTCTCCGCGTAAGGCCGTCCATCGGTGACCGCCAGTTGCGCGCGCCGCATCTTGGACGCCGCGATGAGCGACATCGCGTTGGTTACCTTGCCGGTGTTTTCGACGCTGCGAATGCGCCGCCGTATGTCTCTTACGCTGGGCATGGTGCCTCAATGGTATCGGATGGCCGGTCAGGGATAATCACCCTCACCCCAGCCCTCTCCCATCGAGGGAGAGGGAGCCGGTTAGCTGAAGGTCGGTTTGAATTCGTTGACGGCTGCGGTGATCTGCTCGCTCAGTTCGTCCGGGAGGTTGCCGGATTCCCGGATGGCCTGACCCAGTTCGGGATGGGTGGCGTTCAGGTGGCGCAGCATCTGCTCCTCGAACGCGCCCAGCCGTTCCAGCGGAACGTCCTCCATCAACCCTTCGTTCACTGCGTAAAGAACCAATACCTCGTCGCCCAGGTTCAGGGGTTGGTACTGACCCTGTTTCAGGGCTTCGGTGGCCAACTGACCCCGGGCCAACTGGGCGCGCGTGGCTGCGTCCAGGTCGGCGGTTCCGAACTGGGCAAACGTCGCCAGCTCGCGGTACTGCGCCAGGTCCAGCCGCAGGCGTCCGGCCACCTGCCGCACGGCCCTGGTCTGGGCGGCGCCGCCCACGCGGGACACCGACAGGCCCACGTTGACCGCCGGCCGGATGCCGACGTTGAACAACTCCGGCTCCAGATAAATCTGGCCGTCGGTGATGGAGATAACGTTGGTGGGAATGTACGCCGACACGTCGCCGGCCTGCGTCTCAATGATAGGCAGGGCGGTCAGCGAACCGCCGCCGTTTTCGTCGTCCAAGCGGGCGGCCCGTTCCAGCAGCCGGCTGTGCAGGTAGAAAACGTCGCCGGGGTAGGCTTCGCGTCCGGCGGGACGGCGCAGCAGCAACGACATTTGACGGTAGGCCCAGGCGTGCTTGGTGAGGTCGTCATAGACGATCAGCACGTCCTTGCCCTCTTCCATGAACGCTTCGCCCATGGCGCAACCGGCGTAGGGCGCGATGAACTGCAACGGCGCGGAGTCGGCGGAACCGGCGTTGACCACGATGGTGTGATCCATAGCGCCGTATTCTTCAAGGATGCCAACGACCTGGGCGACTTTGCCCTGCTTCTGCCCGATGGCGACGTAGATGCAGATCAGGTCGGTGTCCTTCTGGTTGATGATGGTGTCGATGGCGATGGCGGTCTTGCCCGTGGAGCGGTCGCCGATGATCAGCTCACGCTGCCCCCGACCAATGGGGATCATGGCATCGATGGCCTTGATGCCCGTCTGCACCGGGGTATCCACCGACTTGCGCACCACCACGTTGGGAGCGGTGCGCTCGACGGGCATGGTCTGTTCGGTAACAACGGGGCCCTTGCCATCCAACGGGCGGCCCAGGGGATCAACCACGCGACCGATCAGAGATTCCCCGACGGGGATCTCAATAATCTGGCCGGTGGCGCGGACCCGGTCGCCTTCCTTCACGGCGTTGGGATCGCCCAGAATTGCGGCGCCCACGATGTCCGATTCCAGGTTCAGGGCCAGCCCAAGGACGTCATTTCCGAAGTCCAGCAACTCGTTGGACCGGACGCTCTGCAATCCCTGGATACTGGCGATACCATCGCCGACCTGCACTACGGTGCCCACGTCCACGAGGGTCAGGTCGCCGCCAAACTCCTCGATTTGTCGCTTGATTAGAGATACTATCTCTTGTCCCCTGACTGCCATCGGCGAGTCTCCTTGTTTCTTTAGTTGCGGCGCCGGCGCCGAGCCGTGTTCGTCATTCCAATCACAAAGGTCAGGCCACTTGTGCCCGCACCGACTGGCGCATCCGCTCGAGACCCGAGGCGGTGCTTCCATCGAGCAATTGGTCGCCAATCTGGACGATGAGACCGCCGAGGATGTTTTCGTCAACCCGGGCGCTCAGCACGACCTCGCGACCCACCAACTGCCTGACGAAGTCGGTGATGCGCTCCAGTTCCGCCGGCTCCAGCGGAACTGCCGTAGTAACCTCGGCCCGTTGCCGGCCCAGGTGGTCGTCCAGCAGTTGGGAGTATCCCTCCTGGACGTCCCGCATCACGGAGACACCGCCCCGACCTACCAGCAAAGACACCAGGTTGCGGACCAACGGGTGGGCCTCGGAAAGGACCGCTTCGATGGCGGCGATTTTCCGTTCCTGGGGTACGTCGGCGTGTCCCAGGAACAGGGCAAATTCCTCGTCCCCAAGCACGTCGGCCGCCAGGCGCAGGTCCTGGTCCCACTGTTCGAGCTGTTGATTTTCCAGGGCCAACTCAAAGATGGCCTGGGCGTAGCGCTGCCCCGACAAACGACTTGCCACGGCTTGCAGCCTCCCTGTTTTCTGCGGCCGGCGATGGAACTGCCGACACTCCGGCAGTTGTCCTCCCGACTGGATTCCCGCCTACGCGGGAATGACGATTTTTGATGCGACGGACGGATTAGTTGCGGCGGAGCGCCTGCTCCCCTTCTGTCAGCACCTGGTCAATTAGTTCCTGATGGGCCTGCCGGTCAACCGTGCGGCGGATGATCCGCTCGGCGGCGGTGATGGCCAGATCACCGAATGCCGCGCGCACTTCGTTGATGGCGGCGTCGCGCTCGCGGGCGATGTCGGCCCGCGCCCGTTCCGAGAATTCCTCCGCGGACTGGCGCGCCCGGTCCATTTCTTCCTCGCGGAATCGCTCGGCGGCTTCCCGGGCCTGGTCCAGGAGACGCTGGCCCTCGCGCCGCGCTTCATTGAGCTCTTCCTCAATGGCGGAACGGGACGTGGCGGCCTCTTCCCGGGCCCGGTCTGCGGCGGCCAGACTTTCCCGGATGCTTTCCACCCGGTTGTCCAGAGCGTTCAGCAGCGGACGGTAGGCCAACGCCCCCAGCAACACCAGCAGGATGATGTAGTTGATCAGGTAGCTGATCAACGCGGGTACATTGAAGCCCAGTTCCATGTTGCTACACCACGAAGAGCAGGATGACGGCCACGATGAGCGAGTAAATGCCCAACGCCTCGGCGAACGCGATGGCCAGAATCATGTTGGTTGTGATGGAGCCGGCGGCTTCGGGGTTGCGCCCGATAGCGCCCATGGCTCCGGCGCCCAGAATGCCGATACCCACGCCGGGGCCGATGACACCAATGGCGATTGCCAATCCGGCCGCCAGGTACTTGGCTCCGATGTCGCCCAGGCCGCTCTGAGCCGCGACCGAAAGCAGTGTCGTGATCATTGAGAGGTCAAGTGCCATTGTTGAAAATCCTCCGATTCAAAGGTGGCCTTGTTTTTATGTCCCCAACGCGGTAACGCGCCGGGACAATTGGACCCGTTGGTTGTGGCTTTCTAGTGTTCCTCGTGGCTCACCGCAACTGACAGGAACACCAGGGTGAGACCGGCGAAGATTACCGACTGGATCAGCCCCACCAGCAGTTCCAGCCCAAAGACGAACTGGGTTGCCACGAAGGGGACCAGGAAGGTGATCATCACCACCAGTATTTCGCCGGCCGTCATGTTTCCGAAGAGACGGAAGGTGAAGGAGACGATGCGCACCAGTTCAGAGACCAACTCCAGCAAACCGACGAAAACGTCGATGATGCCGGACGGACGACCGCGCAGCAGGTTTCCGAAGGCGAAGAATTTCTTTAGATACCCGAAACTGTGGGACCGGAACCCCCAGTATTCTACGAATACGAAGGATACCAGCGCCAGCGCCAGCGGCATGTTCAGGTCGGTTCCGGCGGGACGCACCAGGTGTGTCGCGAGTTTGAATTCGCCGCCCACGTGCGCGCCAAAGCCGAGAGCCTGGTAAATGGGGATCAGGAAAATCGCAATCCAGGCGTTGAAGAGGACGAAGAAGAATATGGTAGCCACCACCGGGAAAGCCCGGCGTCCCATCTCCGGCCCCAGGATGCTGCTCGCAAAGTTCAGCACCAGCTCAAACAGCATTTCAACCAGCGCCTGCAACCGACTCGGAACGACTTTGGGGTTGCGCGCCCCGCCGATGAAGAACACCAGCATTATGATGCTCGTCAGCCATGCCGACAGCATGGTATTGGTAACGGCGAACTGCATCAGGCCCAGGCCGTGATGCTCTGCTTTGTGCTCGTCCTTGCCGTCGGATTCGCTGTGGTCCGCTTTCGCTTCCCCGTGGCCGTCGGTTTTCTTTTCAGCCACGCGGTAACCGATGACGCTGTCACGAACGCTGGCAGGGAATACCGGGTCCGGAGCGAGGTGGATTCCCGGCTGGGACAGGAACGGGTCGCCCAGACCAAACATCCGGGAACCAACCGCGCCAACCACGAAACCAACAATCAGCAGAACCGCCGAAGCGACGCCGATCAGCAGCAGTACTCGTTTAGTCGTCACGACTTGCCGTTGCCTCCGTGGTCAGAATCCTGGTTCGGCAGTTGGGAAGGAGCCTGAGGGCCGCGCCGCGAGCCATAGATAGCGGGGAGCACCATACGGTACACCCCGTAGAAGGCCACTACGCTGCCGAGCACGGTTCCTGCCAACACCATCAATGCTACCTGACCGGTCAGTTTGCCCAGCCATACGCCTCCAACTATGCCCACTACAATGCACGCGGCTACATACCATCCCAGACCGGTTAACCGCAGGGCAACAATCAACCATTGCGGCATTTCCGATTCCAAACGGCAGGCATGGTAGCATCGGGTTTCTGACGTGTCAATCGGTAATTTTACAGAAAGCGTAACGGCGGTTACGAAAAAGCCCCGCCGCTTGGGGATCGGGGCTACGTTTCATTGTTAGTGGTTAGGGCGATAATCCACCACTCCGGCGAAAGCCGGAGTCTAATAATATTACTGGATTCCGGCTTTCGCCGGAATGACGGTGCGTGATGCAGATGCCCTACTTCCGCTCAAAGTCTTCCATGTCCAGCTCGTTGATGAGATCGGTAAAGGCGGAGAGACCCTGGAGCTCCTCTTCGGTCACCTCGGCCGGAGCCGATTCGCCGTCTCCCGAAGCAGTTACGGGCTGGCCGGTTTCCTCATCCATGGAAATGGCCGCTTTGTCCATCACCTGATCGGAGACGTAGATGGGAACCTCGGCGCGGACGGCCACCGCCATAGCGTCGCTGGGGCGCGAGTCGATCTCGTGCAGCCGGTCGCCTATCTTGACGACGATGCGGGCGTAAAAGGTCTCGTTTTGCAGGTCGCTGACCAGAATGTGCTCGACTGATCCCCCCACTGACTTGACGAGATCGACCAGCAGGTCATGGGTCAGGGGCCGGGGAACGCTCATGCCCTGCATCTTCACCGCAATGGCTTCGGCCTCGGTGGGGCCGATCCAGATCAGGAGGAACAGGTTGGTCGCCAGCTCTTTGAGAACTACCACTCTCTGGTAGTTCATCTGGCTGATCCGGATGCTGTCTATTACCAATTCACGCATCTGCTGCATCGCTCCAACGACTGCGTCCGGTGCGAGTTGGCCATGAGGCCGGCATTTCGCCGGCCGGCCGATTAGATTCTATACCCCACTGCTACCGGAGTGTCAAGCAAGCGACTTTCCGGCCAGGGTCTTTCGATTATTAGGCGACCGCGCCGATCAGGGCGAGAGGACGTGATGGGTGAACGGCGTGGCGACGCAAGGCGGCGGCGATGTTGGTTTCGCCAGCCAACCGGATCACACTGATGGTCAGATTGCGCAGGGCGGCCATGATCTGGGGTGCCGAGCCGGTGCGCACCTGGGACCGGTCTTCGTCGAAGGTAACGTCCCTAACCCAGTGCACTCGGTTTTCGATGCCCCAGTGTCCCCGCCATAAGGCAAGGAGCCTTTCGGGGTTGGCTTCAGCGGGCGGCAGGCTGGTCACGGCGTAGGCCAATTCCCGGCGCGGTTTGCCCTTGGTGTGGACGCTACGTTCCAGTCGGCAGACCTGGGCCAGGTGGGGCCAGTCGCTGTAGCCCACCAGCAACTCGGAAACCCAAAGCCGCCTTTGTTCAATGCGATCACCGTGCTGGTCGACTTGCACCGCCTGGGCCGCTTCCGGTTCCCCGTCCCAGATGGCCGTGATGTCCTCTAGCAAGGTGGGCTGGTTGCCTTTCACGGCAAAGAAGTAGTGCCCCCTTGCGCCACCACCCGCTGGCATACCTCCCGTTGGGTGAACTGGGCATCGCCGGTTATCACTCGACCCTGCAAGTCCAACTGTCCCAAGAGACCGGCGACGGCGTCCAGCTCATTGCGCTTCTCACCCACCGCCTGCTGTCCCACCACGATCCCAGCCTGATGGGCGTAGGCCGCCACCAGATGCACCCCGGGCAATTGATCACCGTGAATGCCGCGCAACGCCTTGCCGTCAATGGCCACCGCCTCATCTTCAGACAGGCCCCGCTCCTGCAGCCATTGTCCCAACTCACGCTCAAAGGCCTCCCGATCCAACCTGCTGAACACCTGATGCAGCGTGGACACGCACGGCGTACGCTCCCAGGTGAACCCCAGAGCCTCCGATACCTCCTGCCCCTGGTCTCGACCCCACTGGCTGATGGCGTACAGACTGCGCGCTCCGCACAGCATGGCGCACACCGCCAATCCTAATATCGCCCCCAAAGGATGCCGCTTCCCGTGCACGCTGCGCGGATCCGGCACCCGGCCCAACACCTCGATCAACGACAAACCGTCCCTTGCGCCTTCCGCCGAACTCATGGATCACCCCCATAACTGTGAATGACCCGACCCTACATCCCTTCTCCCTCTGCCTCCAAGATTGCAGCAGCGCCCGTTTACTGGATAATCGAAAGACCCTGCTTTCCGGCAACGGTCAGCGCATACGGATGCGTTCCTCGATATCCTCGGGAGCGAAGTCCTCCGGCGACGGAATGTCGGGTTTGGGCTGCGCGGAAGCAGCCAGCGCAGAACCGGCAAGCACGTCAATGCCCTTGCGGACGGAACCGGTGGCGGCGCTCAGTTCGCGTTCCAATTCCCGCAAAGTGCGGAGGGCATAGGCGTCCGCCTGGTTGCGACGGTTTTCCGCTTCCTGTTCAGCCTGGTCGATGATCCGCCGAGACCTTGCCTCGGCATCGCGCAGCATCTCCTCGGCCTTGCGACTCAATTCATGGTCATTCAGCCGGCTGCGGAATTCCTGCTCCAGGTTCTGGCGCGACTGGTTGGCTTCCGAAACCGCGGAGGAAATTATGTTGTCCTTATGCGACAGCATCTCTTCGGCACGGCGTATTTCCTGGGGAATTTCCATGCGCAACTGGGCGACCAGTTCGTTGAGCTTGGCCTTGTCCACCATCACGTTGCTGCTGAGGGGCACTGACTTGCTTGATTCGACCAGTAATTCAATGCGGTCGATGATGTTGTTGATATCTATGATGTCCTCCTTGCGCCGGCGATAGGATTGCCGGTATCGGCTACCGCTGCGGCAACTGGAATTTTTCGGCCAAGGCGCTCGCCACGTTGGGTGGCACCATGTCGGAGATGTCGCCACCAAGCTGCGCGACTTCCTTGAGCAGGCTGGAACTGATGAAGGTATGTTCCTGATCACTCATCAGCGAAACCATGTCCACATCGGGCTCGAGGCGACGGTTCATGAAGAACATCTGGCATTCGTACTCGAAATCCGGCCCGCTGCGCAAGCCACGTATGATGGTTACGGCGCCGGCCTCCCGCGCGGTCTGCACCACCAGACCGTTGAACGGGCGTACCTCGATGTTGCCGATGTCCGCCACCGCCTCTCGCAACAACGAGACCCGCTCCTCGGTATTGAACAGTAGGCTCTTGGACGGCGTATCGTACACGGCTACGATGAGTCGCTCGAAGAGCCGGGCGGCACGTGTCGCCACGTTCAGATGTCCCATGGTCACCGGGTCGAAAGTGCCCGGGTATAAAGCGGTTACCATTCGGCGATTCTCCCAAACCTGCCTTTCCGGTCTGCGCCGGAATAAAGCGTCAGCCCGTTGCCGCTCATCAGGGCCGGCAACTGTAGAATGCTACTGCATTGTCTCCATAGCGGCGGCTATCGTATTGGCCCAAGCCCTCCACTTGTTCGGGCAACGTAATTCGGCTGCTGTGCCCCACCACCACTGTGGCTTCCGCATCCAGCATCCTCGAATCCCACACGGCCCGCAGAATGGGGGCAGGGTCTCCTATCCGGTACGGCGGGTCCAGCAGCGCCAGACCGTATGCCTTTGTCGAAGGCACGTTAGATGGCGGCTGCTCCAGCCAGCGGGAAACCTCGGCGCAGTACACCTTGCCGGCGTGAGCATAGCCCGCTCGGGTCAGGTTGTCCTGCAAGTCGAGGCTTTGCCGCCGGTTCCGTTCCACGAAATCGGCCCAGGCCGCTCCCCGGCTCAGGGCCTCGATTCCGAGGCTGCCGGTACCAGCGAACAGATCCAGCACGGCGCGACCCGTCACCTGTTTATCGTCGAGTATGTTAAATATGGCGGCGCGAACACGCTCCGTGGTGGGCCGAACACCGGCCACCGACGGGCCTTTCAGCCTGATCCCGCGCGCATCGCCGCCGGAAACGCGCATCGTATTGGTGTTGCGCGGGGGCATTGTAGTATCAACGGGCGGAGTATGGCATTGGTCGGTGTCTGCGTATTTTCGGCTGTTTTGTACGGTGAGCCAAACGCGCCGGGTCAGTATAGCCCATCGAGTTGCTCTATTGCCGATGCACGATTGCCGGCGAGGCCGGGGCGTGGCAAACTTTCATAAAACCCTGCTCTGGCAGCACGCGAGGCCAACATGACCCAGATGCTCCCACCGGAAGTGCTCAACCTCATCAACGCCGCCCTCACTGAAGACCAGGCGTTCAACGACCCCACCACCCAGGCGCTCATACCAGATGGCATCGTAGGAGACGGCATCCTGCGCGCCAAGGCCACTGGCATCCTGGCCGGTGGAGCAGTCGCTCAGGAGGTGTTTCACCGCATCGACCCCGCTCTTGAGGTCAACCTCTTATTGAACGACGGCGCCGACCTGGTTCCGGGGACGGACATCGCCAGCGTTCGCGGTTCGGCGGCTTCCATCCTGCGGGCCGAACGCACCGCGCTGAACTTCATGCAGCGGATGAGCGGCATCGCCACCGCTACGAACCAATACGTGCGCGCCGTGGCGGGCACCCGCGCCCGCATCGTCGATACCCGCAAAACCGCGCCCGGTCACCGCTTCCTGGACAAGTACAGCGTGCGCATGGGCGGCGGCCACAACCACCGCCTGAACCTGGCCGACGGCATCCTCATCAAGGACAACCACCTGGAGGCGCGCGCCTCCCTGGAAGAGCCGCTGGCCGCCGTGGTGCGCCACGCCATCGCGCAGGCGTCGCACACCATTCGGGTCGAGGTAGAAGTGGAATCGCTGGAGCAGGTTCGCGAAGCCGTGGACGCCGGCGCCCACATCATCATGCTGGACAACATGGACGTGGACACCATGCGGGAGGCGGTCGCCATCATAGATGGCCGCGCTTCCATTGAAGCCTCCGGCGGCATCAACATGAACACCGTGCGGGCGGTGGCCGAAACCGGCGTCGATCTCATCAGCATCGGTGGCCTGACCCATTCCACGGATGCGCTGGACATATCGCTGGACCTGGAGTTTCCGCAGTAGCCGGTCGTGCAGGAACGGGGTACTGGCTCCGGCTTGAATACCGAACCCTGCCGGCGGTATATTGCCAGCACCATATTCGCCAATCAGCAAGGAGCCCAAACTCATGGCCCGTCTCAACGACATCACCCGCGATCAGCTCGCCCCCGATCACCAGGAATTTTTCGACTCCATCGCCAGCAGCCGGGGCAGCGTGCGCGGACCCTACGGCGTGCTGCTGCACAGCCCCGACCTGGCGGCGCGGGTGGCCCACACCGGCACCTACGTCCGTTTTGAGCTGGACATCACCGAAGCGCAGCGCGAGATCATCATCTGCGCCACGGCGCGGGAGATTCGCCAGCAGTACGAGTTTTCGGCCCACGCCCGTCTCGCCCGGCAGGCCGGCGTTTCCGAGGACGTGGTCAGCGCAATCGCCACCGGCAAGGCTCCGGAAGGCATGACCGGCATCGAGGCTTCACTGGTGAAGTACGTGCAGGAACTGGCGCAGAACCACAAGATCAGCGACGAGACGTTCAACGCGGTTCGCGATCACTTCGGCACGCAGAAAACCGTGGAAATCACGGGCCTGATCGGACACTACATGCTGGTGGGACAAGTCCTGTCCGCGTTTGAAGTCGATCTTCCGGACGGCGTCCAGCCGGAGATCACCTAGATTGTCGGAGACGCCCCCTCACCCCAACCCTCTCCCGCCAGGGGAGAGGGGGTTATAGACACGCTTCCGAAGGAGGCTCGCCATGCCTGCCGCAACCGACGGTCTCATATCCGCCCTGGAGAACAACTTCACCACCATCGACCTGGCCCTTCAGGACCTTACGGATGAGGAATTTCACCGCATCCCGGCGGATGACTGCAACTCCGTGGCCTGGATCCTGTGGCACCTGTCCCGGGTGATCGATTCGTTCATCCATACCCGGCTGCGGGACCTTCCCCAGATTTGGGACACCGGCAGTTGGGAGCAACACTTCACCATGCCCGCGGACGGCGAGAACCGGGGCCTGGGCTGGAACCACCAGATGGTATGCGACTGGCAGCCGCCATCGCGCACCCGCCAGATGGAGTACTTCGAGGAAGTGCGCGCCGCATTGCGCGAATATCTGCCCGGCCTGACCGAAGCGCAGATGCAGCAGGCCAAAATCATCCCGCCGGTGTCGGAGCCGCGCACCGTGGCGGCGGCGCTGGGACAGATGACGTGGGATTGCGTGTCCCACGGCGGCCAGATTGCCTACCTGCGCGGCATGTACAAGGGGATGGGTTGGCACCGGTAGATGGATTCCGGCTTTCGCCGGAATGACGGTTTTTTTGGTAGGGGCAGGTTTGAAACCTGCCCCTACGAGTTCCTCGGCCGGCCCCGGTCTGCGCTGTCCACCATTATGGTGACCGGCCCATCATTCACCAGCCGGACTTTCATATAGGCCTGGAACCGGCCCGTAGCCACCCGCAGCCCCTTTTCGCGAAACATTTCCACCGTGAGCTCGTACAGCCGGTTGGCTTCATCGGGGCCGGCGGCGCGGGTGAAATCGGGCCGGCGCCCCCGCCGGGTGTCGGCATAGAGGGTGAACTGGGATACCACCAGCAGCTCGCCGCCAACGTCCAGCGCGGAGAGGTTAAACCGGCCCTGATCGTCAGCGAATATCCTCATGTTCGCAATCTTGTCCACCAGGTACCGGGCATCGGCGTCGTCATCCCCTTCGGCAACGCCGAGCAGGACCACCAGGCCGGCGTTGATGCTACCGGCGTGGATATTGCCGGCATCCGGGTCGTCAATGGAAACCGAGGCTTCGGTTACCCGCTGGATCAATGCTCGCATGGCGGTCGCCCCTCAATTGTGTGGCATCAGGCTTTTGCGCCTATCCTATCCTTTCTCCCCCTGACGGCGAAAGGACACTGCCGCTTGCCGTCGGCTCGCCTGCCGTCTATCATCGACCAAAACCCAGGGAGGCACGCCATGCGAACCCCGATCCTTACCCGCGACCAGGTCGCCGAAAATCTCCGCGAAGCCTTTGACCACGAAACCGCCAACTCCGGCGGCGTGGTGGACAGCGGCCCCGGCTCCGCCATGATCAACAGCCCCGAAATGCGCCGTCGCTCCAACTATCTGGTCAACTACCTGCGCGATGAATCATCCCTCCCCAAGCAAATCCAGGAACTGGTGATGATCCTCACTGCCCGCAACATGGACTGCCAGTACATTTGGCACGCCCACTCTGCCCGCGCCCGCGAGCAGGGTATCAGCGACGAGTTTGTCGATAACCTGCGCGACGGCAAGCCGCTGCCCCAGCTGTCCGACGACCTGCAAATCGTGGTCAACTACGTGACCCAACTATTTGACAACCACCGGGTTGACGAAGCCACCTTCCAGGCTGCCATCGACCGCTACGGCGCGCTGACGGTCACCGAGATCTCCACGTTGATGGGCTACTACTCCCTGCTGGCCTTCAACGCCAACGCCTTCGACATCGACGTGCCCGACGGCGACGAACCGAAACTGCCCATCTGACGAGCCGTCCCGATCCTCCCTCTCCCTCGATGGGAGAGGGTTGGGGTGAGGGTGAACCTGCCCGCGGTCGGATTTTACTGGGGGTTCTCCGGGCTGCTGGCCTGGGGGATCGCCGATTATTTGGCGCGTGGAGCCTCGCGCCGCATCGGTAGTGTCAGCGTCACTCTGCTGACCCAGCTGATCGGGCTGGCATTGCCCCTGGCTTTCGTCGTGGCCGAGGCCGCCACCGGACGGCTGAGCGTCGATGTAGCCGGGTTGATTCTGTGGGCGCCGTTGACCGGCGCGGCCCTGGGTTTCGGCTACCTGGTCTATTACACCGGCCTGGCGCGCGGGGCAGTAACCGTCGTCAGCAGCGCGGCGTCAGCGTGGCTCGCCATCACGGTTCTCATCGCCGTGGCGCTGTTCGGCGAATCCGTCGGATCCGGGCAGATGGCGCTGATGGCGGCGGTTCTGCTGGGCATCCTGCTGCTGTCCGCCGGCCCGTTGTCCGGATCCGAAGTGAGTTCGGGCCTGCCCTGGGGCCTGGCTGCCATGCTCGGCATCGGCGTGGCCATGGCTCTGTTCGATCACGCCACTGCGGCGGCCGGCCCCATGATGGCGGTCCTGGTGGTACGAGCCTTCACCGCAATACCATCGTACGCTTTCGCCCTGGCCAAACGGATGCCAATTCGCCGGCCGCAGGATTTCAACGGCTGGGCGCTGCTGGCGGCGATCGGCGTCGTGGACGCTGCCGGCTATGTCGGCTACAACCTGGGCGTCGCTTCGGCTCCGGTATCCCTGGTTGCGCCCATTGCGGCAGCCCATCCCCTGGTCACCATCGCGTTGGCGGTCGGCATCAACCGCGAACGTCCGCGCATCACGCAATGGGCCGGCGCAAGCCTGATTATCGCGGCAACCATTGGTTTGAGCGTATTGGTAGCCTAATTCTCCAGGGTCTTTCGATTGTCATTGCGAGGAGCGGTAGCGACGTGGCAATCCAGCCAGACCTGTGCAGTCGAAACGAGATTGCCACCCCCGCATCAAGTGCGGGGTCGCAATGACACATCGGATAATCGAAAGACCCTGCTGATTCTCCCCGTATCGGTGTAAAATCCCCTCATCCTGCACATTCTGTCTATCCATGCAAGAAAGGAGATCCATCGTGAAGTACGACGTTATCGTAATCGGCGCCGGCTCCGCCGGTTCCATCATTGCCACCCGATTGAGCGAGGATCCCAACCGCTCGGTGTTGCTGCTGGAGGCGGGCCCCGACTATCCCAACTTTGACCATCTGCCCAGCGAGGTCAAGTTCGGCTACGCCACCGCCACCGACGTTATGACCAGCGATCACAACTGGCAGTTCACCGGGTACGGCACCGCCGAGAACCCGGAGATCATGGTGCCGCGCGGCAAGGTCACCGGAGGTTCCAGCGCCATCAACGGCCAGATGTTCCTGCGCGGCGTGCCCGAGGACTACGACGGCTGGGCCGCCATGGGCAACGACGAGTGGACTTTCCAGAACTTGCTCGGTTGCTTCCGCCGTCTGGAAACCGACACCGACTTTTCTGACGACTTTCACGGCAACGACGGCCCCATCATCGCCCGACGATTCAAGCGCGAGGAGTGGCTGCCGGCTCAATCCGCCTTCTACAACGCCGCCAGGGCCTACGGGTTCCCCCACACCGACGACCACAACAGCCCCGACTCTACGGGCATCGGCCCCACACCGTTCAACAACCCCAACGGCATCCGCTGGAGCACCGCGTTGGGCTACCTCGACCTGGCGCGCCATCGCCTCAACTTCACCCTGCGGCCCAACTGCACCGTTCACCGCGTCATCTTCGACGGGAACCGGGCCACCGGCGTCGTGGTGGAAAGCGGCGGCGAGGTGTTCACCGTTGAGGCCGACCAGATCATCCTCAGCGGCGGCGCAATCGCCTCGCCCCAGCTCCTGATGCTTTCCGGCGTCGGCCCCGCCGACCATCTGCGCAGCATGGGCATCCCCGTGGTGCACGACCTGCCGGGCGTTGGTCAGAATCTGCGCGACCATCCCATCGTGCCGGTAACCTGGCGGACCGTTCCGGGGTTTGACCTCGACGGATTCTCGCCCCGCATCCAGACGTGCCTCAAGTACACCGCCGAGGGTTCCGACCTGCGCAACGACATGATCATGATTTTCTCGTCCTTCGCCACCGAGCAGGTCATCCGGGGCGGCGGTCGCATGGAGCCCATGGGCATCCGCGCCTCCGTATCCATCTACCTGGCGGTCGGTGCCGGGGAGTTGCGCCTCAACTCCACCGACCCGCACCAGCAGCCCTACCTGGACTACAACTACCTCCAGGAAGAGTTTGACCGCAAGCGGTTGCGCGACGGCGTCCGCATCGCCGTCCAACTGGGCGAGCACGGCGATTTTGAGAACATCATCCAGGAGCGCATCGAGCCGCGGGACTCAGACCTGGAATCCGACGAGGCTCTGGACCACTGGCTGCGGAGCAACGTATCGACGGCGCAGCACATATCCTGCACTTGCAAGATGGGCCCCGCATCCGACCCCATGGCGGTGGTCAGCCAGCACGGCAAGGTGCACGGGCTGGAGAACATCCGCGTGGTGGACGCATCCATCATGCCCGACTGCATTCGCGCCAACACCAACGTCACCACCATGATGATCGGCGAGCGCGTTTCGGAGTTCATCCTGCGGGGCGACTAGGCATGTTGTCAGAATCAGGATTTACCGGATTCAAGGATTTGCAGGATTGAGAGCCCTCTTCCACCGGACGGCTCCAATCCTGTAAATCCGCCAATCGTGAGAATCCTGATTCTGACGATTATCTGGACGGAAACCGGGCAGCCAGTATGTCCATGATCAGGCGGGCGGCCACCTGCACTGTGAGCGCGGACACATCGTAGGGCGGCGCGACCTCGACCACGTCGAACGCCACCAGGTTGGAACGACGCACCAGCGTTTCCAGGCAGCAGCGGGCCTCGTCGTAAAACAGGCCGCCCACCTCGGGCGTGCCCGTCCCCGGCGCTTGCGTCGGGTCCAACGCGTCCACGTCGAAGGTGATGTACAGGTTCGCGCCAATGGGAATGCTCTCCGCCACCGCCTCCGGCCCCATCTCGCGGAACTGCCGCAGCGTGATGATGCCGTTGCCGTGGCTGACCGCTTCCTCATACGGGCCGCGCCGCACCGAGCGTATGCCGACGGACGTGATGTTGCCCACATGCTCCAGCTCGTGGCACCGCCGGATGGGGCTACCGTGGGTCAGCAGCGCGCCCTGGTAGTGGTGGGTGTAGTCCAGGTGGGCGTCGAAATGCACGATGTCCAGCGGCGCGAACTGCGCCAGGCCCGCCACCGCCGGGAATGTGATGGCGTGGTCGCCGCCCAGTATCACCGGCATAGCGCCCCGTCGGGCGACGCGATGCACCACGCCGGCCAGCCGCTGGAAGTTATGCACCACCTCCGACGGCGAAACCGACACGTTCCCACAGTCGGCCATGGTGACGCCCCGCAGCAGTTCGTCGCCGGCGTCGGCGTCGAAGAACCCCTCGGCGTCGCTGCCGTGGCCGTAGGGGTCCAGGTAGGAATAGGCGCGGGGAGCGTCGCGCAGGGCGTCCGGCCCGTAGCGCGCCCCCGGACGGCCGAAGGTGCCCTGGTCAAAGGGCATCCCGATGAACGCCACGTCGGCGTCCAGTTCGTCGATATTGGTGCATATCGGCACCCGGAACATCGTGCGGGGCCGCGTGTCCAGCGCCGACATGCCGTCGCCCGGCGCGTCGTCGATTTGTCGGGGCTCGATGTACTGCGGCCCGATGTTGAAATTGTCTTCAACCATGCAAAATTCCTTGTGGCGGGATTGGTTTGATTATACTGGGCAGCGAATATACCGCCACAAAGGAGGCCCTAAATGGCCCGGCTCGAAGATTACCAGGACCGATTCCAATACGCGCGGTTCCAGCGCGAAGATGGCATTTTGCAGATGACCCTGCACAGCGACGGCGACACCCTGCAATGGGGCGCCGGCCCGCACACCGAACTGCCCGAGGTTTTCCATACCATCGGCACCGACGTGGAGAACAAGGTCATCATCATGACTGGGGCCGGCGACGGGTTCACCGGACCGGCCGGCAGCAGCGACACCGTGCCGCGCCGCACCCCCGAGCAATGGGACTCCACCTACTGGGAGGGCAAGCATCTGCTGGGCAACCTGCTCAACATCGAAGTGCCAATCATCGCCGCCATCAACGGCCCGGCCCTGCGACACTCGGAACTGCCACTGCTCAGCGACATCGTCCTCGCCGCGCCGCACACCACGTTCCAGGACTCCGGACACTTCATGAGCGGCCTCACTCCGGGCGACGGTATGCACATCATCTACCCGCTGCTGTTGGGCATCAACCGGGGCCGCTACTTCCTCCTCACAGGGCAGTCGCTGGATGCCGCCAAAGCGCAGGATCTGGGACTGGTCGCCGAGGTGCTGCCGTCGGACGAACTGCTGCCGCGCGCCTGGGAACTGGCTCGTGATCTGGCCCGCCAACCGCGCCTGGTGCTGCGCTATTCCCGCGTGTTGTTAACCCAGAAACTCAAGGGCGAACTCCATGACCTGCTGGGCTACGGTCTGGCGCTGGAGGGCTTGGGGTCGGCGCAGGACTACCTGGACCGAGGGCAGGGGCGGTAGAGGGCGTTTTCAGGATGACGGGAGTTCGGCAATGGTTACAGGCCCGCCGGGAATCATGTCGATTTCGATGTGGCTCCCGGCGAGCAGGTCCGCGCTCACCAAGTACGAGTTTTCTGACTCCAACAA
The DNA here is from genome assembly GCA_965207025.1 of Dehalococcoidia bacterium. Lineage (GTDB taxonomy): Bacteria > Chloroflexota > Dehalococcoidia > Lucifugimonadales > UBA3495 > Bin87. Next base: position 3,181,868 of record OZ242258.1, read on the forward strand.
TTTGACCTGCTTGAAGCCGTCATGCCACACTACTTCTCCATCGTAATAAGCGAATCGCGCTTCCTGTTCGTTCGCCAACCGGAATGTCAGCATTCCCGCCGGAGGCAAGCCGAGCCGTTCGATAACGGCTCTTGGTAAGAGCATATCCGCTCCCTGAAACCCGGTATCAATGACGGCTTCCAGTGAAGGCAGATGACCGCGCATTCGAACCGATATTATCGCCTCGTTGTACTCGTTTACCCTTCCAGTAATCACGCTTCGATTTCCCTGAGGCTTCCGCCACCCAGAGAACCCACCGTGCGGTAGCCGATACGGAATGCATAACCGAAGGAACCCGGGCGCCGTTCTTTTAGCAGCGTGTCAGCTTCGAGCAGGTCGGCGCCAATCGCATAATCGCGGGACTCCAAGTCTAGAACGAGAACTTTCCCCTTTGCAGTAGCCAGCAGTTTGGGCAACAGTTCCTTTTCGTAAAAAGCCTGTGCCAGGACCCAGTTTTCATCTTCTGCCACTTTGGCTCGGCTAGCATCTACCATCGCGTTCACCCCCATATTGTCGCTATGCTAGCGCACCGCGCGTCAACCGGCAACGTGATCTGCGCCGTCGGCCCGCCGCGGAGGCAGCGCGGTCAGCATGAGCGCGGAGCAGGAGCCGTAGATGACCAGCAGCGTCCACCACGCCGGCAGGTACGACCCCGCGTAATCGTGCAGGTAGCCTACCAGCGGCGCGCCCAGGCCCGCGCTCAGCAGGTTGATGGGCATTACGATGCCCCGTATCGTCCCCAGGAACGCCCGCCCGTAGTAGGGCGCAAAGATGTACGTATGCACGATCATGCCGACCCCCACGGAGCAGCCGAAAACGATGGTGGATAGAAACATCATCTCCGCCGAGGCCACATAAATCATCAGCAGGATGGCGACGATGAATCCCGAGAACGAAACCGCTGCCAGGAACCGGATCGGGATGCGGTCGGCCAGCCATCCCGACACCAGCGCGAGGGCCGCCGCTCCGCCGGCGTCCGCTGCAAACGACCACGACACCAGCAGCGGGTCGTAAGCTTTCTCCACAAAGTACGGTATGCGGTGAAAGCTGGCGCCGCCCTGGGCCACGCCGGCCAGCGCGAAGACGGCCACCAGTTTCCACATCGTCGCCGTCCGAAAGGCTTGGTGAACCGTCCAGACCGGCTCATCCCCGGTTGACCTCCGCGGTCCCGAAAGGGGCGCGTCGTCCTCCGGCGCATCGGGGGGGTCGCCGTCCACGCGCAGGCCCATGTCCTCGGGCTGACGGCGCAGGAACAGCGCCGACGCCGGAATGGATATGACCATGAACAGCAGGGCCAGTATCTGCCACGAACTGCGCCATCCGTAGCCGTCGATCAGCCATTGGGTCACCGGCAGAAACACGATGCCGCTGATCCCCAGTCCGGCGGTTGACAATGCCAGCGCGCGGCCTCTCTTCCGTACGAACCATTTGGCTACCGGTACTGACGTGACGAGCCCGTTGGGAGCGGCCAGTCCGGATACGCCCACCAACGCGAACAGCAGGATGAACTGCCACGCATGGTTGCTCATTCCCACCAGGATCAGGCAGCCGCCGATCATCAGGGCCGCCACCGGGATATATACTCTTGGCCCATAGCGGTCGATCAGCCAGCCCACCGCGAAGCTCAGCGCGCCCGCCGACATCCGCCGCGTCGTCTGCATCCACCCGAACGTCGCCCGCGACAGGCCCAGTTCGCTCTGCATCGGCAACACGAACAGCCCATAGTTCAGCGTCCCCGTCGCCATCGTCGAAAAGTTGACGGCGAACATGGTCGCCACGATTACCCAACCGTAGAAGAACCGCTGCGATTTCATTTCGTCATTCCGGCGAAAGCCGGAATCCACGCGCCCCATCGATTATGACCGTGTGAGCAATTGTAGGGGCGGGTTTGAAACCCGCCCTTACGTCCCGTACCGAAGTCAAGTCGTGATCAGATCGCCTGCCAGTACCGCTTGCCCTGCAACCGCACGATCTTCCCGAACCCGGGCGCCGGCAGATGCACCGCCGCCACCGGGATGCCTTCACTCTCCAGACGGTCCAGTACGCTTTGCCGTGTGGCGATGGCCTGCTCCGGGATGATGTCGGCACGGGATGCCCAGTCCGTCTGCTGGATTTGCGCCGTGTTGTGCAGCACGTCGCCCAGGATCAGCCCCCGCTCGCCGCCTGAGTTGATCATGATGCTCATGTGGCCGGGGGTATGCCCCGGCGTCGGCAGCGTGGTCAGCTCGCTCGTGATGCTGAACTCCCCTTCCATCCATTCCACCAAACCCATTTCGGCAATGGGCCACACGCAATCCGGCGCGTTGGGAAACCGGTCGGGCTGCAAAGCCGGGTCGTGGCTCGCGTCGTAATCCACCCGGCTGAAGTAGTATCGCGCGTTGGGGAAGGTGGGCTTGAGCCTTCCCCCATCGTCGCGCACCGTGTTCCAGCCCACGTGGTCCCGATGCAGGTGGGTCATCACCACGGCGTCGATGTCGTTGGGCGAAAGGCCGTTGCGTTCCATGTCGTCCAACAGCTCGCCCCAGGGGGTTTCGGGTGTATCCTTCGCGCCCAAGCCGGTGTCAACCGCGATGGTCCTGCCCTCCGAACGCACCAGGAAGCACGCCAGGTTGAAGCTCACCTTCCTGTCCGGCGTCAGGTGGTCGTGGAACGGTTCCCATTCTTCGGCGGGAATGTTCGGAAAAAAGTTGCAGATATCGAATTCCAGTAACCCGTCGGAAAGGGAGGCAATCTCCACGTTCCCGATGGTAATTTTGCTGGCCGTCATAATCCCTCCACGGTCCTTCAATTCGCGCCATTCTACCACTTGGTTTGTACCAGACTGTCATTGCGAGGAGCGTAGCGACGTGGCAATCTCGTTCCGGGAGTGGCCTCCATTGCCCCGACGAGATTGCCGCGCTGCGCTCGCAATGACAATAGAAAACCCCAAGTCGCTTCATTCGGGCCCGCCTGAATTTTCGGCGCGCAAGGTACAATACAGGAGATATTTTCCAACCACGAGGCAACGATGGGCGCTTACACCAGCACACAATTGATGGTCCGCCTGCTGGCGCTGCTGTTGGGATTGGCCGGCGGCCTGTGCCAGACCGTTTGGTCCCAAGTCGTCGGTATGCGCTGCGGCGCGGCCCAGATCGGCGAGTACGTCTTCCACACCGAATGTCTGGCCTGGACCGAGCTGTTCCTGCGTTTTCCCCAGGATGTCAGCCCCCAGATGGTCAGCATCGTGCTGGCCGCCGCCATCGCCGGCATGGTGGCTGGCCTGGGCGGCATGTGGCGAGCTCGCTGGGCGGCGCTGTTGTTCCTGCTGCTCGCCGTCTGGAACCTCGGCCTGCTGATATATGCGGTGACAGGCATGGATCAAAAGGGTATCGCCATAATACTGGCTGTTCTCTCAATCGCAGTGCCCGCTCTGTGCGGCGCATTGCTCTGGTGGCGCGGCGAGTATCGGGCGTCGCGTCGTCAACCTGCTGCAACAGGTGACACCGGCCCCTGGACGGTACAACGCTAGGGATGCTAAACCTTGTGGCAGGTACTTCCGATGAATCCGCCTCGCCACAACCGATCCACCCGTTCAGACGCCGCTGACCCTATCGCGCCCATCTCGGAAAAGCAGCTGGCCCTCCTGTGGCAACGCCGCGCCGCGCGTCACCGCGCTTTTCATACTGAAACGGGCACACGCATCCGGGTCCTGTATCCCGGCCGACCCGGTGTCACCGCCGGCCCCGATTTCCGCGATGCCCTGCTGATGGTGGAGGGCCAGGGACTCGTGCAGGGCGACGTGGAAGTTCACCTTCGCCAACGGGACTGGCAATCCCATGGCCACCATCACGACCCCAACTATAACGGCGTGGTGCTACACGTCGCCCTGGAATCCGATGCCGAACCGTCCCGCACCGACGGCGGCAGCGCTCCTCCCGTGGTGAATCTCACCGATTTCCTCGCCAACTCGACGGCGAACGATGACGGGGAAGACGTTCGCAGCCAACTCTGGCAAATTCTTGCCCAGCACGGCTATCGCCGGCCGGAACGACCGGAGCAGATGGCAACACTCCTCAACCGCGCCGGCGACGAGCGGTTTCTGTCCCACAGCTCACGGCTCGGGATGCTGATGTCGGCGCAATCGCCCGAGCAAACCCTGTGGGAATCAATCTGCGACGCCCTGGGCTACCGGCACAACCGGCATCCGTTCCTGATGCTGGCAACCGCCGCGCCCTATGCCGTTCTGGCTGCTGCCGCCCTCCGGCTGCCCGATAATCAACGCGAGCCGGCGTTGACCCGGTGCTTGCTCCGGCTGGCCGGGTTTGAAAGCGGACCCACTCCCGCCGGACTCGGCCCGCCGCTGGACTCAAAAGAGTGGCGGCTGTTCCGGGTTCGACCACCCAACCATCCGCGCCGGCGCATCCTGGGCGCGGCCATCCTGGTCGCGCGCCTTTGCGAATCGGGCTTGATCGCCGGATTGCAAGGAGCAGCCGCTGACGGCGATCCAAAAACCCTGACGAAAATGCTGACCGTGGCGTCCGGCGACGGCAAACCCGCTCCCATCGGCACGGCGCGAGCGCGAGACATCGCCGTCAACGTTGCCCTCCCGTTCCTGCACGGCTACGGGACACTGGCCGGCGACCACGCCGGCGCGGAGCGAATGCTGGAGTTATACCGGCGCTACGGCACGCTGTCCGACAACGAGATCACCCGCGAACTCGCCGCGGCTTTGCAGGAACCCGCATGGGGCCGCATCGCCGACAACGCCCGCCGCCAGCAGGGGCTCATCCACCTGCAACGTCTGCTGGCCGGCGCAACTCCCCGCTCCCGATGAACGCTGGATTTGAAACAAAGCCCTTCGCTGTATAAAATCAATCCGATTCCGGGCGCTCTTCCGTATCGTCGCATAGCAACAACCCTTTGCCCGGGAGGAGATCATGATTCCCACTTCATTACGTTTTTTGGTTCTGCCGGCAATACTCGCCACTTTGGTCCTGATAATCGCCTGCGGAGGCGGTAGCGCTCCTCAAACCGCCGCGCCCAGCGCCGACAGTGAACCTGCGCCGACGCTGCCGATACGCGCGGCGGAACCCACCGCAACCCAGGAATCAGCGCCAGTTGGTGCCGCAGTCGCAACCGAAGTTCCGGCGCCGGCGGCGACCCGCGTGTCCACGCCTGGCCAGGCATCCGACTCGGGAGCCGTGCCCACCGTCGCACCCCTGGCGGCTCCGGTGGCCGGCGAGAACTGTGCGCCGTCGGCAGAGTTGACCTTCGACAACCGGCCCACTCAGGGCGGCACCCTGGTGCGGCTCTACGCTGACCCACCGACCATAGACCCCCACCTCGTCAGCGACGCCACCTCCAGCGTCATCACCAACGAGGTTTTCGGCGGCCTGGTCACCCTCAGCCTGGACTACCAACCCGTCCTTGACCTCGCCGAGCGTTGTTCGGTCAGCGACGACGGTCTCACCTACACCTTCGTGCTGCGGGATAACGCCAGCTTCCAGGACGGGAGCACGGTAACCGCCCATGACGTCAAGTGGTCCATCGAACGCGCCGCCCACCCCGACACCCTTTCCACCACCGCCGAAACCTACCTCGGCGACATCGTCGGCGTCGCGGAAAAACTCGCGGGAGAAGCCGGTGAAGTCAGCGGCGTTCGCGTCATCGACGACCGTACCGTCGAGTTCACACTGGACGCTCCCAAAGCCTACTTCCTCGCCAAGCTCTCCTACCCCACCGCCTACGTGCTGGACCAGGATCAGGTCACCGAAGACGGCTCATGGCTTGACCAGCCCAACGGCACCGGACCTTTCCGGCTGGCCCAGTACGACATCGGCGAACTGCTCATCCTGGAGCGCAACGAGCATTACCACCTGGGGCCGCCCCACATCGACAGCGTCCACATGATCCTCAGCGGCGGCACCGCCATGATCATGTACGAGAACGACGAGATCCACCTCACCGGCGTCGGCACCGACGACCTGCCGCGTCTGCTGGACCCCAACGACCCCCTCAACCCCGAACTGCATCGTTCCGCTCAGGACTTCTCGGTCTTCTACATCGGCCTGAACGTCAATGAACCTCCCTTCGACGATCCCAAGGTTCGACAGGCCATGAACTACGCCATCGACCTCCAGGGCATCGCCGAAAACGTGCTGGATAATCGCGTCTCCCAGGCCACCGGCGTCATACCGCCGGGTTTCCCGTCCTACAGCCAGAACCTGCGCGGCTACTCATTCAACCCCGACCTGGCCAGGGAACTGCTGGAAGGCTCCACCTACGCCGACGCGCTGGCCAGCGGCGATTTCCCGCGCATCACCCTCACGATTTCCGGGAGCTTCGGCGCCACCATTCCCACCTATCTGGAAGTCATGCTCGAACAATGGCGCGCCCTGGGCATCGAGATCGACATCCAGCAAACCGAGTGGGCCACCTTCCTGCAGGACGTGAACGACCGCAAGTACCAGATGTTCTCCCTCGGTTGGATTGCCGACTACCCCGACCCCGAGAACTTCCTGGACCTGCTGTTCCACGGCGAAAGCCAGAACAATCACACCGCCTACAACAACCCCGAGGTCAACCGTCTCCTCGAAGAAGCCCGCACCGAACGCGATCGCGACCGCCGCTTCGAGATCTACAACCAGGTCGAGCAGATGGTCCTGGACGACGCTCCCTGGGTCTGGACCTGGTACCGCGGCGAGGGCTACGCCCTGATCAAGCCCGAGGTATCCGACTACTTCCTGCTCCAGATGAGCATACCCAAGTATCGCTACATCTACTTCAACCAGTAACGTTGGCCCCATCGACGATGTAGGGGCGAGGCATGCTTCGCCCCTATCGAGACTGTGTAACCAGTACCGTGAGTGCGTTGACAAGTACCGTCATTCCCGCGAAAGCGGGAATCCAGTGACCGGAACGAACACTATCCTATGGGCATTTACGTAATCAGAAGGCTGATCTGGCTGCCGTTCCTGGTGATCATCGTCACCTTCATCACCTTCGCCATGCTGCGGCTCGGCCCCGGCGATCCGGTGCAGATCTGGTTGGGACAGCACCAAAACGACCAGGTGCGCGAACGCATCCGCGCCAAGCTGGGCCTGGACGACCCCCTGTTCATCCAGTACGCGCGCTACATGGAAGGCGTGATAACCCGGTTGGACTTCGGCGAGAGCTTCAAATTCCGGGGCAAGTCGGTCCGGGAAGTTATCGGAACGCGCATCCTGGTCTCCATGCAACTCAACCTGGCGGCCATCATCATCACGCTTGGCGTCGGCATCCCGGTGGGTCTGCTGGCCGCCCTGCGCCAGGGCACCGGTTGGGACAATCTGATCGTGTCCATCGCCCTGGCCTTTCAATCTTTGCCGGTTTTCATCACCGCTCCGGTCATGCTGCTGGTGTTCGCGCTGCACCTGGACGTCCTCCCCACCAGTGGATGGGGAGGGTTTTTCTCTCCCAAAATCGTCATGCCTGCTATCGTCATGGGCGTGCCGGGCATCGCCATCGTGGTACGTCTGGTGCGTGCCAGCGTCCTCGATGTGCTGGGACAGGAATACGTCCGCACTGCCCGGGCCAAGGGATTGCCCGAACTCACGGTGCGGTACCGGCACATTCTGCGCAATGCCCTGATCCCCGTGACCACCAGTTTCGGGTTCATCCTGGCCGGCCTGGCCGGCGGCACTTTCATCGTGGAAATCTACTTCGGGATTCCCGGCGTCGGGCGGCTGTCCCTTGAGGCGTTGAACGCAAGGGACTACCCGGTGCTCATGGGATTCGCCATCATCGCCACCACCTTCTTCGTGCTGGCGAACCTGGTAGTTGACCTGATGTACCCCATGCTCGACCCGCGCATCAGGCTGGGAGCCGGCCATGTTGCCTGACCGCTCCGGTGTGTCCACTCGCGACTCCCAGACCGAGCAGCTGGACTGGGCCGAAAGCGAACTCTCCGGGGATCAGATTCTGGAGATGGATGCTCAGCCCATCCGCGGCCATAGCTACTGGAGCCTGGCGTTCCGGCGCCTGTATCGCAAGAAGCTGGCAATGGTTTGCGTGTCCATCATCGTCTTCATGTACGTGGGATCACTGTTCTCGCCGCTGATAACGCCCTACGATTTCAGGGCGGTGGACCTTCAGAACACCCGGCAGGGTCCCTCGCTGGCCCACCCCTTCGGCACCGACCGCCAGGGCCGCGACATGCTCACCCGGGTCATTTTCGGCGTGCGCACCACGGTGATCATCACCATCACCTCGTTGCTGGGCGGCACGCTGGTCCTGGGGGTGGTGATGGGGTTGATGAGCGGCTACATGGGGAGGTGGGTTGACGCCATCATAATGCGAACGGGAGAGGTAACTTCGTCGTTCCCCGAAATCCTGCTCCTCCTCATTTTCGTCTCCGCGTTCCGGCCTCGCCTGCTAACTGCGGTTCAGGCTTTCGAAGATGCGACGGGCCTGGACTGGATTATTCGCCTCGGCGTGCTGGACTTCATGATCATCTCCGTGGGCCTGGCAATCTTCGGCTGGTTCGGCATGGCCCGGCTGGTGCGAGGCCAGGTTTTGCAGGCCCGGGAAAGCCAGTACATCGAAGCCGCATTGGTCACCGGCGCGTCCACCGCCCACATTCTGCGGGTGCACATGCTGCGCAACATCCTCAGCCCGCTGATCGTGTCGGTTTCGGCGGGGTTGGCCGGCGTGGCCGGCGCCGAGCTGGTGCTGAGCTGGATTGGGGTCGGAGTTTTCCCGCCGACGCCCAGCCTGGGCCGGATGCTGTTTGAAAACGGCAGCCCCCAGGTGTTGCTGAACCATCCGCACCTGATCCTGTTCCCCATCGGCGCGGTGACGCTCCTGTTCTTCTGCTTCAACATCCTGGGCGACGCGGTAAACGACGCCTTCAACCCGCGCACACGCTAAACTGACCGTTAATTGACACCGGCCCGGCAGCGTGATAGCGTCAAAGTCGCAGCAGTGAGGGAGGCGCACTATGGTTGCGACTTTGGATGAGAACATCGCCGCTTACGAAAAGGTTCGGGGTTATTTGGAATCCAAGCATTTCCGAAAGTGGGTGGTCTTTTATGATGAGGAGCTAGTGGGGAGCTACGACGACTTTCAGGATGCCGGCTATGACGCCATGAAGCGGTTTGGACGCGGCCCGTATCTAATCAAGCAAGTCGGAGTCAAGAAAGTGCTACGGCTCCCATACGTTAGCCGATAGGGGTCGCATATATGCCGGCAATCAACTGTGGCTTCACGGATCCTTATGAACTGACGCTGCGCGGCCCGACTATTACTGTAGAAATCGGAATTGACCCTGACTTTCAGCCCGGCCCCGGCCTCCGGCCCACCCTGTCGTCGAACCGATTCCAAGCCCTGGTGGATACAGGAGCGTTAGAGAGTTGCATCGATGACGAATTGGCGTCGAAGTTGAATCTACCCATTGTTGGCCGCCAGCAAGTATCAGGAGTGGGTGGCGCGCTTGACGTCAATGAGTATATGGCTCAAATTTACATCCCCGAGTTGCATTTTACTATTTTGGGGCCATTTGCCGGCGTTCATATAACCGCTGGCGAGCATAGATACTTCGCGCTCATCGGCCGCACTTTCCTACAACACTTCAACATGGCATACGAGGGACGGACGGGCAGTGTTATCCTCAGCAACGACTGACGCGGTCGCCTGGCAGTCCTGGGGCGCAGACGCCTTTGCCGCTGCCCAGCAACATGATCGTCCCATCCTGCTGTCCATCAACGCCGTGTGGTGCTACTGGTGCCACGAGATGGACGACACGACCTACTCCGACCCGGACGTAGCCCGTTTCCTCAACGAGCGCTTCATCCCCGTCCGGGTGGACACCGACCATCGCCCCGACGTCAACGCCCGCTACAACGTGGGCGGCTGGCCCACCACCTCGTTCCTGACCCCTCACGGCGGCTACATCGCCGGCGCAACCTATCTGCCCGCCGACCAGTTTCTGGCCATGCTCGACGAGGTCAGCCGCGCTTATGCCGAGCGCAAGCCCGAGCTATACGAGCAGGGCAACGACATCCGGCGCCAACGCCGCGAACACGCCGCCCGCGCCGCCGCCGGACAGGAACCCGATGTGGCGCTGGTTGACACCATCACCCGCCGCGTCGCCGGAACCTACGATCCCATCAACGGCGGATTCGGCGCCGAACCCAAGTTTCCGGCCGCGCCTATGCTGCGCTTGTTGCTCCACCGCTACCGAACCACCCGCGAACCCTTCTTCCGCGTCATGCTGGAGAAAAGCCTGGATGCGCTGGTTGGCGGAGCCTTGCACGACCATATCGACGGCGGTTTCTTCCGTTTCACCATGTCCGCCGATTGGACGCAACCCCAGCACGAAAAGATGGCTGAGGACAACATCGCCCTGTCCAATATTTTGATGGACGCCGGCATCCTGCTGCAACGCCCGGACTACTCGCGTTGCGCCGGCGAAACCATCGACTACATCCTGAGCGCCTTGCTGGATTCCGAGGTACTCGCAATCCGCGGCAGCCAGGGCGCCCACTCAGATTACTTTGCAGAGCCAGCCCAGGTGCGGGCCGCCATCCCGCCGCCGCCCGTTGACCCCTGTTCCTACGCCCATCTCAGCGCCCAAGCATCCTCAATGCTATTCGCGGCTGCATGGAAACTCGGCCGGCCTGAGTTGACCGACATCGCCGTCAAAATGCTGGATGCTCAATTAGACTCTGCAACGTCCGGCCGCCTGTCCCACGTATATCCTGCAACTGGCGTCGCATCCCCCCAAGACGGCGATCTGCTGGTCGATTGGGCATGTTTCCTTCTCGCCGCTTTGGACGGCCACGATGCAGCGCCCGCCTCCGGCGAACGCTATCGCCAAGCCGCCGAATACGCCGCCAGCGTCCTGTACGAACGGTTCCTGGATGGCCAACGCGGTGGGTTCTTTGACATCGAAGATACCGCCGACCGCCCCGGCTATCTCCAGATCAGGGAAAAGCCACTGGCGGAAAACGTCGCCGCCGCTCTCGGCATGATGCGGCTCAGCCACGTCACCTTTGAGGAACGTTATCTCCATACGGCCCACCACACGCTGAGCGCCTATGTTGAAGCCAACCGCGACTATGGCGAATTGGCCGCCGACTACGCCATCGCCGTGGACCGCTACCTGAATCCGGTGGTTGAAGTAACCGTCGAGGGTCGGCCCGGAACGCACGACGCCGACGCCATGCTCGCCGCCGCGATGGAGTTGGATACCCCCAACCTCCTCATCAAGCTGGCAACCGCCGAAAACGGCGCAGCGCCGGCCCAGGCCCACGTCTGCCTCAATACGGTATGCTATCCCCCGGTATCCGACCCGTCAGCGCTGGCCGATGCCGTGGCCGGCGGCGGCATGGCAACGGAAAGCCCTTTCCAGAACGTCCTCGACCTCCTGGGCTGACACGCAATCCAAATGCTTGTCAAACCTACTCCGTAATTCCTGCTCCACTCCATCACCCCTGCCCTACCACGTCATTCCTGCCCTACCCCGTCATTCCTGCCTCACCCCGTCATTCCTGCGAAAGCAGGAATCCAGAAATCACAACCGGAAACATTCTTTCCCGCGCCAAGGAGTTGATCCTCTGAAGACCCAAGACTGCGGCGAACTGCGCGCCGCCCACGACGGCTCCGCAACCACCCTGGCCGGCTGGGTGAGCCGACGCCGGGACCACGGCGGAATCATTTTCATTGACCTGCGCGACCGCTCCGGTTTCGTCCAGGTCGTGCTCAACCCCGAGAACCTGTCCGGCTACGATTACGCCACCGCTGAACGCCTCCGCTCCGAGTGGTGCGTACAGGTCACGGGCACCGTCCAGAAGCGGCCCGAAGGTTCCGAGAACCCGGCATTGCCCACCGGCGACATCGAAGTGATGGCAAACGAGGTCGCCGTCCTCAACCAGTCGCAGACTCCCCCGTTCTACATCACCGACGACGTTGAAGCCGACGAGAGCCTGCGCCTGCGCTACCGCTACCTGGACCTGCGGCGGCCGGCGATGCAGGAAAACCTGCGCCTGCGCCACCGCACCGTGAAGTACATCCGCGACTACCTGGACGACCACGGCTTCCTCGAAATCGAAACGCCCATCCTCATCAAGAGCACGCCGGAGGGCGCGCGCGATTTCCTCGTGCCCAGCCGCATGCAGCCGGGCAATTTCTACGCCTTGCCTCAGTCGCCACAACAACTCAAGCAGTTGCTCATGGTCAGCGGCGTTGAGCGCTACTTCCAGATCGCCCGCTGTTTCCGGGACGAAGACCTGCGCGCCGACCGCCAGCCCGAATTCACCCAACTCGATCTTGAAATGAGCTTCGTCAACGAACCCGACGTGCTCAATCTCATCGAGGGCCTCTACGCCGGCCTGGTGCGCGAGTTGACTCCCCAGTTCAAGGTCAAGACCCCCTTCCCCTACTTGTCCTACGACGATGCAATGGCCCGCTACGGCAGCGACAAGCCCGACCTCCGCTACGGCCTCGAAATGGCCGACGTTAGCGACCTCGCCGCCGAAACCGAGTTCCGCGTTTTCCACGGCATCCTCGACCGCGGCGGCATCATCAAGGCCATGGCGGTGCCGGGACAGGGCGGGCTCTCCGGCTCCGACATGCGACGTATGGAAGAGACCGCCAAGGAATTCGGAGCCGCCGGTATGAGCCACGTCCGCCTCGCCGGCGATGGCCCGCTGGACACCCTGGCCGAGGGCGACGCGCTGCTATCGCCGGGTCTGCGTATGCCACCCGAATGGGTGATCCGTCTCGCTCAGCGCGCCGGCGCGAATCGCGGCGACCTGATCCTGCTCATGGCCGGTCCGGCCAAGCTTGCCAACCAATGGCTCGCATCCATGCGGTCCCACCTGGCGGAGCAACTGGAGCTCGCCGACCCCAACACGCTGGCCTTCGCCTTCGTGACCGACTTCCCCATGTTCGACTGGGACGACGACGCGCAGCGTTGGGACTCGACACACCACCCGTTCACTGCGCCCGCGCCCGGCTGCGAGGCCATGCTCGACGGCGACGACCTCTCAGCCATACCTTCGAGAGCCTACGACCTGGTCTGCAACGGTTCCGAGCTGGCCAGCGGCAGCATCCGCATCCACCAACGGGAGATGCAGGAAAGGGTCTTTGCAATCCTGGGCTACACGCCGGAGCAGGTGCAGGAGCGATTCGGCCACATCCTGGAAGCATTCGACTACGGCGCGCCGCCCCACGGCGGCATTGCCCCCGGCATCGACCGCCTCGTTGCAATCCTCGCCGGCGCCGACTCCCTGCGCGAGGTAATCGCGTTCCCCAAGACCCAGAGCGGCTCCGACCTGCTCTTCGGGGCCCCCGCGCCGGTAGATTTCCCTCAACTGCGCGACCTGGGAATCCGGGTGGCGGAATAACGATCGCCTTGCCGACGCGGCGGCGTGCTAAAATCCGAATGGATTACAGCCGGGAACCATGGCATGACCACAACGCCCACTCACTCGGAAAGCATTGACACCGCCTACGCGCTGCTGGCCGAAGGCGAGCGTCAAATCGCCGCCGGCCAGTACCGGGAAGGTTCCGCAAATGTATATCAGGCGGCGTTCACTGCGTTGCACGCCGTTGCGAAAAGCCGCGGTTGGGTTTGCGAAACGCACGATGACGCTCATGACGTTATCTATCGGTTGGACGGGGTGAGGCCGCCGGCGAAAACCGCGGTGGAGGATATGAAGTGGATACGGGAACATATTGATGACCCGCTCCCGGTGTATTCACTCCTGTTCATAACCGTGTACTGCTTCAAGCATCATGGCGCCGAAACCTCCCCGGATGGCGCCCTTCCTACTAGGTTCTGGGAACCGGATGATTACGTACGCAGCCTGCCGCTGGTCAAGAAGTTCATCGACCTTCTGGCATCGGAAGAATAAGACCGCAGCGGTGAATGGACCGTAGGCAACACCTGCAATCGGCGCACGAATTTCTGGCCGCACTCGCTGTGCTGGAAACGCTGCCGCGCCAAGGGCAGGCCGTAGCTGAAATGGTTTGGGGCGCAACGGTAGCCGCCATGAGCGTAGCCGACCCTATATTTGGAGGTTCCACTAATGCTATCAACCCTAATGTCCGCAAGAGGATCTATTTTGAAATTATTAGAGCGATGGTGGATAATATCCAACGCTTTAGTAGTATTATTTGCGTTCATAGTCGCATTTAATGATAAAACGCAAACTGGTGAGAGTGGTAATCTGATAATGTTTTGCGTTGCTATGGTTATCACTACGACTTTTTTGAGGCAGCGGCAATATCTAGCGTCTGCAACGATTGGCATCGGAGGGCTGTTAGGCACACTGTTGCTCTTGAGTAACGAAACGGACGCTACTGTCATTACACTGTTTACAGAGAAACATATATGGATGATATGGGCTACTACATTTGTGATTACTGTATTTTATCCCAGTTACGTCGTGATCAGGTTTGTTTATCAGCATTATCAGCGCAACTATGGCTTTGTTGTAAGTGTTCTATCTCTTTTCATTGCAATTCCGATAGCGGCTTTTCTGACAGTTTTGCCTGAATTTCTCAGAGTGATTGTGTTCGTTTTCGGGCTATTTATGTGGGTAAACGGCATTATGGAATCATTTGAAAGAGCGAATCAAAAGAGCGCTAACACAGGAGACAACCCATGACCCAGTTCAACTACGATTCCCTGTTCGCCGCAAACGCCCCCATCACCACCCGGGGCGCAAACCGGAACGCCAAGTACGATTTTGCCGTAGCCTACCCCGACCCGGACACTCTGCCTCTGGAAGGTCTCGTTGAGTCGCTTCGCGTCGCGCTGGAACGGGAGGGCAGGGACCTGGCCTACTACCCGGTTGCCGCCGGCTATCCCCCGCTCCGGGAACTGGTCGCCGACAAGCTCCGCCGCGACCGCGAGATGGACGTGACCGCCGAGGACATCATCCTCACCTCCGGCTCCGGCGAGGCCATCAACATGCTGATCCAGGCCCTCACCGATCCCGGCGACGTGCTGCTCACCGAGGAGTACGTGTACCTCGGCACCATGCGCCAGATGCGGCTGTGGAGCGCCCAGGTCGTCGGCGTGAAGTGCGACGAGCAGGGGCTGATCCCCGAGGCGTTGGACGAGACCATCCGCGCCCAGACTGCCGCCGGCAAGCGGGTCAAGTTCCTCTACTCCATCCCCACTTTCCAGAACCCGCTGGGCTGGACCATGACCCTGGAACGCCGCCAGCGCACCCTGGAAATCTGCCAGAGCCACGGCGTCCCCGTGCTGGAGGACGATTGCTACGTTGACCTCCGCTTCGAGGGTGAAGACGTCACCTCCATGGCCAGCATGGACGACACCGGCCAGGTTCTCTACGTCGGTTCCATGTCCAAGATCATCGCGCCCGGCGTGCGTATGGGCTACCTGGTTGCCCCCGAAGAAGTCCGCCAGCGCGCCCTCAGCTTCAAGTCCGGCGGCGTCAACCAGTTCGCCGCCCTCGCCATCGAGGAATACCTGCGCAACCACATGTACGACCACATCGACGACGAGAACCAGGCGCTGCGTGTCAAGCGCGACGCCATGCTGTCCGCGCTGGGCGAGCACTTCGGCAACCGCGCCACCTGGACCCGGCCCGAGGGCGGCCTGTACGTCTGGCTCACCATGCCCGAGGGCACCGACCTCGCCAGCTTCCAGGAGCAATCATTCCAGGAAGGCGTGGGTTACTACAACGGCTCCATGTTCTCGCCCGAAGGCAACGGCGCAAACATGGCTCGCCTCTGCTTTGGCCATCCCACCGCCGAAACCGTCTCCGAAGGCATCGCCGAACTCGCCAACATCTTCGAGAGGCACGGCATTTTCAACGGCTGACCGGCGCTCCGTGGCGCGGTCAGGCCCGCGCTGGAAACAGGACATGGGCCGCGAGTTCGCGGCGCTCTGCGGCGGTTGCGGTCAAAAAGTCTGTTATGGCCGATTCCGCCTCCGCGATCAAGTTCAGGGTTACGGCAGGGGAGAACTGAGAACGGGGTTCGTAATCGGCTCTGTGTCTCAGTTCTTGCATCGTTCTGAAAGCGGAGCCGAACACCCTCACCGGACTGCTGAAATCTGCGACTCGGTTTTCGTTCAGCTGCCTATATGCCGTGCGATGTTCGAGGGCGCGGTAGGTCCGATGCCATGCAGCGGAATCGCGGTCTGCCTCCGAATCGCCGACCAGCCGGTCCGCATTGTTTTGCGCTAAGGCATGGAACATCGCGTAATAGGCCGCGCTGACTGCTTTGTTGAGTTGCGCCGCTCGGGTTGCAGCGTCTAAATCGGAACTGTCTTCTACTTGCGCCAGCAACTTGCTTACTGCGATCAGGGCTTCCCAGTTCATGGGGAGATCTCGGCATTCGCCGGGATCTCCCCAAGCGCCATCGCAGAATCCGCTGCCGTTTTGTCATCAAAAGTGTGAATGATGCTGTTCTCAATGCCGTGCTCAAGCAAGTCTGGCCTCATGCGCCAGTAGAGGCTTGTCATCAGCGTGGGAGTCGGCCTTTCCACTCGGCCATCGTAAAAGACCCACAGGCGATAACACTCGTCGCCATACTGCCCCGTCATCGGAGCCGCATATACGGTTACGGAACGCAGTTCATCCTTTAGATGGGTTTTGGCAACATTTGCCACCGTTTTGGCGAGGGTACTGGTGGTAGTCATTTCGTTCCCCTCCGCAGATGAACTTAACGCTGGTCCCGGCATCGGTCTTTGGCAATAAGGGCGGGTGTGAAACCCGCCCCCGATTATTTGGGTCAATGCGAAAAACCGCTAGTCATCGTCGCCGGTGACCATTGCCTCCGCTTCCGCCGGCTGGTGGCCGTTGGCGCGGATGGCGAACCGCGCCACCAGGTCGCCGATGCTCTGCCGGAAGCCCGAGTATTCCAGCTCCCCGTAGGGCAGCATGGCCGCGCCGGACCAACCCTGCGAGCGCATGGCGATTCCCTTCTCCTGGGCCAACTGCCGGGTGTAATCCCAGGCCGGGTTGTCGAAGAAGTCGGTGGAGGATTCCGAGAACTTGCCCTCGCCATTGATGCTGAAGCCTACGCAGGACACCAGCGGCAGGCAGTACATCCCCGTAACGGCGGTGTTGATGGGCACCGGCATCAGGGGCATTACGTGGGAACCACGGGCGTCTCCGCCGATGAAGTGCGCCTTGGTGTAAGGAGAAATCAGTTCCTCCGGCGCCGGGAAGATGCCCTGGTTGCGCACCACGGCCACTGGGTCGTCCTTGCCCGTGTAGCTGCCCGCGATGTTATGCAGCCGCGTCGCCGAAATCGCCGCGGCCGTCTGGCCGCTGTAACGCGACACGATGCTCTCGATGGCGAATCGCTCGTTGTCCCGCAGCAGCACCGTGATCTTGTAGTAGTCCTCCGGCGCGTTCAGCGAGATGATGCTGTCGCCGTCCGTGTTGTCCATGTCGATGATGTTGAACGTGAACCCGTCGCCCAGGCGCGGCAGCATCAGGCCTGCGCAGTACATGGGGTCGGCGAACCCCAGGAACGTGGGCAGGTTGTAAGCCCCGGGCCCGCACTTGTCCGCCGCCAGCACAAAGAACGACTCGGCAGGACGGATGGGGTTGGTTTTGATTGGATCGTGGTCGAAGGTGATCTCCGCCACCGCCGGACCTGCGCCCCGGATGTTGCCGGACGGCGCATCCACCAGCAGGTCCTGGCCTGCCCCGTACAGGCCGTACTGCCGCGCGATCTCCGTCGCCTCAAGGAACGAGTTCCAGGCGAACTGGTGCACCGCCTCGTCGTTGTCGCCCCGCGTGTGGGTGGTGGTGATGCAGATGTCGTCGCCCGTGTGCCCCACGTAGGCGTCGATCAGCAACCCGTCCCTGATGGCCCGGTCCGTGGCGGCCCGTACGGCATCCATCATGCGGTCCGATGGCTTGGTGTGACCGCCGATCGAACCCACGTCGGCTTTCAGCACGGAAATCGTCAAATCCATCTGATTTCTCCCTCTCGTCGCACCGGTCGGTTTGCTTTCTGAAACGGCGCGTTTTTACACTGCTACGCTGTAGTTTGGTAAACTGTACGATAGCATCGCCAGTTTGCCACTGTCAATTTGTGCATCCACGTTGGCCTGTCCCGTTATCGGCCGGTTTGCCGTCGTTGGCGCAATCCGGTTATAATGAAAATCCGCACCAACGGATACCGGGTGAGTATCTTGGAATTGGACATCATTCTGCAAATTCTGTCGGTCTTGTTCGTCGTCTTATGGACGGCTCGACTGGCTTCCAGAAAGCGCCGCAGCATCATTCTCTGGGCCGGAGCCGCTGCCCTCCCCGCAATCGCGGTTTACCTGATCGACTCCCTGCCCGAAGCCCTCACCATCCTGTGCATGGCGCCCATGGTGGCCCTGGTGTTCCTACCGGCTAGGCAGCCCCTCGGGGACGAAACCGAACAAGACCCGAACGTGTACTGCCCCCGGTGCCAGCACGCTCACGAGCCGGGCCCCAATTTCTGCACCAACTGCGGCTGGGAATTGAGCCGGCCCTACGCCACCGATGAGGCAACACCGGAAACGTCGCCTACGCCCGAACCCGTTGTTGCGTCAACCACCGAGGACCCTTCCTCGTCCGCACCCGCCACCGAACAACCCGCTCCCGCGGCAGCCGCCGACCCGGTGCTGGCCTCCGAACAGACGTCGGAAACGGTCGCGGCCCCTGAACAACCCGCAGCGCCCGAACCCGACCCGGCGCCGGCTTTCACAGCGATGCCCAACAAGATCACCCGACCCCTGACCGCGTCGGCCATGACCGAGGCGGGACTTACCCTGTTCAACCAGGGCCGCGTGCGGGAAGCCGTCGATCAGTTCACCAAGGCCATTGCTCTCGACCCACGCTACCGCGACGCATGGGCCAACCGCGCCAAAGCCTACAGCGAGTTGGGGCTAAGCGACAAAGCCGCCGCCGACCAGGCCCAGCTCGAAGCCATTTAGGGGCCCTTGACCAAGGCCGTCATTCCGGCGCAGGCCGGAATCCACAGGTCGATGGGCGCATGGCATTTCGGCCGTAGCTGCAAACTCCGGTACTGGATTCCCGCTTTCGCGGGAATGACGAGAACTATTTCACACCGCCATGATGTGGTAGCCGGCGTCCACCGGCAACACCGTTCCGGTAACCCCTGTCGATAAGTCGCTGGACAGGAACAGCGCCGTTTTCGCCACTTCGTCCGCCGTGATGTTCCGCCGCAACGGCGCCCGCTCCGCGTGGGCGCGTTTCATGTCCAGGAACCCGCTGATCCCCCGCGCCGCCAGCGTATCGACCGGCCCCGCGGAAATCGCGTTGACTCGGATGCCGTCACCACCGTACTCGTGGGCCAGTTGACGCACCTCGTGCTCCAGCGCGGCCTTGGCCGTTCCCATCACGTTGTACCCTGGATACACCCGGCTCGATGCGTGAAAAGTCATCGCGATCACGCTCCCGCCGTCCGTCATCAGCGGCGCCGCATGCCTTACCATCGGCAGCAGCGTGAACGCGCTGATCTCCAGCGCCAGCCGGAACCCATCCCTGCCTGTGTCGGCCAGCCGACCCGACAGGTCCTCCCGGTTGGCGAAGGCGATGCTATGCACCAGCACCGACAGGCTGCCCATCTGGGCTTGCAGATTCTCGAAAACCTCCGCTATTTGCCCGTCTTCGGATGCGTCGCACGGTAGTATTACCGCGTCGTCCAGCGTATCCGCCAGCCGCGCCACCCGGTCCTTGAGCCGGTCGTTCTGATAGGTCAGCGCAATCCTAGCGCCGCTTTCCGCCAGCGTCCGGGCAATCGCCCACGCGATGCTGCGGTCGTTGGCCACGCCAAAAATCACCGCATTGCGGCCGGTCAAATCAATCGGGTACACGTTGCTACCTCAATAATCCTGTGTATCCTGTCCAAGACTGTTAATAGTTGAGGCCGGTGCTGTCATTGCGAGGAGCGACAGCGACGTGGCAATCTCGTTCCCGAAGCGATGACTATTGAACCGACGAGATTGCCACGCTGCGCTCGCAATGACAGTTTCCACAGCCCTACCGGTCTCCATCGACAAAACAGTCACCGGCTGAAATCCGGCGCAACCTGTTCCAGGAACGTCTGCATCTGCTCTTCCTGCCGGTACGACGCGAACCGCACCACTATCTGGTCCGCTCCCGCCTCAGCGTAGGCGTGGATGCGCTCCCGCACCCGCTCGGCGTCCCCGAAAGGCCCCCAGCGGTCGCCCCAGATGTTAGCGCCATAGTACCCCAGCAGCCAGTCCTCCGCCTCCGCCTCGGCGCGCGCCACGTCCTCGTCCATGTTCACGGTAAGGTACATCACCGACGACATCGCATCCGGATCACGGCCATACTCCGCGCAGTAACCGTCCACGGTCTCATTCATCTCCACAAACTCGTCCGGCGTCGCCGATATCGAGATTATCCCGTCGGACAACCTGGCCGCCCTCCGCGCCTGCCGTTCCCGCTGCGCCCCCTGGCCGTCACCCCGTCCGTGCCAGTGCACCCCCAGGTACACGGGGACGCCGCGGTCCTGCACCGGAGTGGGCTGCATCACCACTTCGTCCAGCTCAAAATGTCGCCCGGCAAAGCTGAACGGTTCGTCCTTGCCCAGGCCCTTGATCACCTGCAACATCTCTTCCAGTCGGGGTGCTCGCGTGCGTTGGTTCACCTGTGCGTTGCGCCATTCGGCCTGCTGCATCGCGTTGAACGCGCCGCCCACGCCGACGCCCAGTTGCAGCCGGCCGCCGGAAATCAGGTCCACCGTCCCCACCATCTGCGCCAGCAGCACCGGATGCCGCAGAGCCATCAGCATCACCCCCGTCCCCAGCCGCACCCGCGACGTTCGCGCCGCGATGGCCGCCAGCGTCGTCATCGCCTCCAGGCGAGGCTTGGCAGTCAGGCTGTCGCCCACCCACACCGAATCCAGTCCGGCCTCCTCCGCCCACGCCGCCAGCCGCAACACCGATTCGGCGTCCGTCGGCTTGTCGTCCTCCAGCAGCAGCCCCCGCGTGGGCAGCAAGCAGCCAATTTGTACCTTGTCGGACATCACTCTGTCTCTACCAATATCGCATCGCATGAAATTTGCCGGGTTGCGTAGCTTTGAACTCTTCATTCCTGTTTCGTAACTGCTCAGGTTTGAGTAGGCAATCCTACACCAACACCGTCATACCGGCGAAAGCCGGTATCCAGGAAATCCTTGCCCGATTTCAACATTGCCGGTGCGGGGTATTTCTGGATTCCCGCTTTCGCGGGAATGACGGAGGTGTGATTGTAACCACGCAACTCCGCTCACAGTTGCAGCGGCGCGCGGTTAATATCGCCCGGCCTCCGTCCCATCAACCGTTCCAGCAGCCCCGGTTCCATATGTTCGTATTCCTCCAGGTCCGAGCCGTCGTCCAGGTCGAACCCCATGCCGCCGCTGTAGTAGAACGCCACCGACACGCCCATGCGCGCCGCAGTGCCAACGTGCTTGCGGAAGCTGTTGCTGCCCAGTTCGGGCCGGAAATACGGGATCAGATCATAAGGAACTAATATCGCGTTGGTGCCGCCGTCCCGCCGAGCCGGCGACAGCGTGACGTTGTGTTGATGCTGCGCGCTGCGAATCAGTTGGTGAATGTCCCCCGGCTTGATGAACGGCAGATCGCCGGGCAGATACAGCGCGGAGACCTCCCGCAGCCGTGCGCTCTCAAACGCCTTGGTGATGGTGTCGTTCAGGTTCCGGCCCAGGTCCTCCATCCATACCGCGCCCAGCGTTCGGGACATGTTCCGTATCCGGTCGTCGCCGCCGATCACCCAGAAGGGATCCACGCCGGCCCCGCGGATTGCCAGCAGCACCCGTCGCAGCATCCCGATGGTCAGGTCGGCCCGATCCTGCGGCCCCATGATCCGCTCCAGCCGCGTTTTGCACTGGGACAGCGGTTTCATGGGCACCACCGGCAGCACCGATGGATTCTCGTTGTTCACTGATTCCGTCAACATCCTGGTTCACTCCACCGACTCTAAACTCCCTCTCCCTCGGTGGGAGAGGGCCGGGGTGAGGGGCCGTTCTGTCCAATCCACCGGCATCCCAACTCTACCACCGTTTTCGCCAGCGCGATTTTATCCTCGTCCGTCTGCATTATCGTACCGGTCACCGCCGGCGTAATCCCCACCGCTGCTATGGCTTCCGAAAGCGCAACGTCCTGCGTATCCACCACCAGCACGTCGCACAAACCCTGATACTCCCTGGCGACTCCGACCGATGAAACCTCCGCGCCCAGCTCACCCATAATCTTGCCCGCCGGTCCGCGCACCGCGTCGCCGCCAACGATGGGACTCACCGCGATGCGGCAGCCCGTATGCCCGCTGATAGCGTCCCGCACTCCCGGCACCGCCAGTATCGGCGCAACGCTCAGGTGCGGATTCGACGGGCAGAATACTATCGTGTCCGCAGACTCCAGTGCCTCCGCGAACCCCGGCGACGGCTGCGCGCCCTCCGCTCCGGCGTACCGGATCGCCCGCACCTGCGGGCCGGCCCGATGTTTCACGAAGTATTTCTGCATCGACAGTGTTCCCGCGTCCGTTTCCAGCACCGTCCGCACCGGTTGGTCACTCATGGGCACGATGGGATGCTCGATGCCCAGCCGTCCGGTCAACTCCGCCGTGACCTGGGATAGCGTCATGCCGCCCCGCAGCAGCTCCGTCCGTCGGATGTGCATCGCAAAGTCGCGGTCGCCCAGGTTGAACCACGCATCGGCTCCCAAGCGCTTCAACACGGCCAGCGTTTCAAACGAATCGCCGGCCACGCCCCACCCGGTTTCCTGGTTGTACCAGCCGG
Source organism: Dehalococcoidia bacterium (assembly GCA_965207025.1). GTDB lineage: Bacteria > Chloroflexota > Dehalococcoidia > Lucifugimonadales > UBA3495 > Bin87. The sequence goes on from OZ242258.1 coordinate 3,204,677, forward strand.
ACAGGGTGTAGGTCATGGTGTCCAGGTCGGGCGACACGTGCAGGCCGTGAAACTCCTCGTCGTCGCCGGTGTTCACCACGATGGTCAACCGTTCCGGCGGCAGTATCCTGGCCAGACCCAGCGCCAGCTTGGCCCCGCCGACGCCGCCGGCCAAGGCCAGCACCTTACCCGGCGCCCGTTCACCCGTTTGGTTAGGCTCTGCTGACATTTCTAACGGTCTTGCTGACGCAGTTTTTCTTCGAGCTGCCGGACCCGGGCTTCGGCGACGTCGGCCCGGGTCCGTTCCTGCAAGCGGCCGGCGCGCTCGGCGTCGGCGCGGGCCCGTTCGCTGTCGAAGGAGGGGATGTGCTCGCCCGTGGCCGGATCTACCCACTGTAGTTGACCATCTTCCCAGCGTATGCACAAGTTCAGCACCGCACTGTATCCCTGCAAACTCCCGTCCGGCAACTCCTCGACGTCGATGGCGACGTACTCCCCGTCCACCAGCCGGTCCCCCGCCAGCCGCGTCCCGTGATGCTGGCCCGTCTCGTCAAACCGCCAGTACTCCGGTATCAGCAGCTCCGCGTAGTCCACTCGCTTGTCGGTGACGTCCGTTTCCGCCGTGTTCGGGGACGCTACCTCCAGCACGAAGTCCGGCGGCTTCCCCTGCTCCGGTATGACGTACCCGTTCCTCGCCCTGTAGGCCGCCGGGTTTACGTCGAAAGCCACCAGCAGGTCGGGATAATGGCTGCCCGCCATGCCCCGGGTCGGGCGGATGACCACGTAACGCTCCCCGGCCACCAGAGTCGTGTCCAGGTTGCCCAAGTGCTGGCGAAGGTGATGGGCGCCACCGGTGGCGGCCATTTGGTCGAAATTGGTCATCTTGTCTTCGGGGTTGTCCGGCGGGTCGGGCAACTGGAAGTCCGCCGGCAATGGGGACGTGGCAAGGAAGGGCTTGGCGGTGGTCATGTCGCACCCCTGCTGGGATTGAATCTGCCAAAGCATTCTGGATTCCCGCCCCGTATCGAGTACGGGGTGGCCCCGTGTCGAACACGGGGCAGGCTGTTCTTGCGCGGGAATGACGGTTTGTATGTCAACTCAACCTAAGCCGACTGCTCCGCCGCAGCCCGCTCCCGCTCGTGGCGGGGATGCTCAAAGCGGTAGCTGTCCATCTGCACCAGCTGGTTGTAGGAGCCGAAGATCTCCTCAACGTTGTCGCCCACCAGGTCCAGGGGGTCCAGCACTTCGTCGGTCTCGCCGTAGATCCGGCGCAGCCCGTAGGTGGTGTAACGCTCCGCCGGCGTCCGGCCCGCCTCGCGGATCATGCCCCGGAACTCACCCGGACGCATCAGCTGTCCGTGCATCGCCCCCGCCGACGTGGAGATACTCTCGTTGATGAGCGTTCCGCCCAGGTCGTTGACGCCGGCGGTGAGCAGCAGTTGCGACATGCGGCTGCCTTCCTTCACCCACGACGCCTGGATGTTGGGTATCCAGTTGTTCAGCATGATGCGGGCGATGGCGTGGACTTTGATCACGTCCATGCCCGTCGGCCCCGAGCGCACGCCCTCCACCGTCTGCTTGAAGTACATCGGCGCTTCCGACGCCACGAAACTCAGCGGCACGAACTCGGTGAACCCGCCGGTGCTCTGCTGAATGTCCCGCAGCAGCGCGATGTGTCGCACAATCTGCGCGTTGGTTTCCCGGTGTCCGAACATCACCGTCGAGGTGGTGGGGATGCCCAGGTCGTGGGCGTTGGTGATGACCTCAATCCACTGGTCAACGGTGATGCGGCCCGGCGAGATGATGTCCCGCAGTTCCTGGTCCAGCACCTCCGCCGACGTCCCCGGCAGGCTGCCCACGCCGGCGTCCTTCAACCCTTGCAGGTACTCGCGGATGCTGCACCGCGAGCGGATCGAGCCGTACAGCACTTCCTCCGGCGAAAAGCCGTGGATGTGCATGTCCGGCAGTTCTTCCTTGATGGCCTCGCACAGCCGGATGTACAGGTCGCCTTCCATCTGCGGGGGCAAGCCGGCTTGAATGCACACCTCCGTCGCTCCGTAGTTCTGCGCTTCCTTCGCCCGCCGGATGATCTCGCTCACCGGCAGGAAGTAGCCCTCCTCCTCCCGGAAGTCCCGACTGAACGCGCAGAAGCCGCACCGCTTGATGCACACATTGGTGAAGTTGACGTTCCGGTTCACTACGTAGGTCACCAGGTCGCCCACCGCGCGCCGCCGCAGCTCGTCGGCCACCATCATCATCGCGGTGAACTCGGCTCCCGAGGTTGCAAACAGCAACTCCCCTTCCTCAATGGTGATGTCCTCCCCGGCCAACGCCCGGTTCAGCACGTCGGCGGCATCCGACTTCAACCCACCCATAAGGGCCGTCAGTGTGGCCGGAGTTTCCTTGCCAGGCATATCTTGGTCAATCATTCCGGGCATAGCGTTGTATTCCCCCTTTCACGTATCCGTCCTGGTCAGTCAGGCGGAGCAGTTTCTCTTTCAGCATCGGCGGCAAGGGCCAATCGGATCCGTTGGCAAAATACTCCGGGTACACCGGCAGCCTGGGCCGCAGTTCGTACCCCGCCGCCTCGGTGCGCCGTTGCAACTCCGCCAGCTGCGGCCATGGCGCCTCCGGGTTCACGTAGTCAATGGTCAGCGGCGAAACGCCGCCCCAGTCGTTGATGCCGGCGTGGATGTACCGTTCGTAGTCCTCGCTCAGGTTGGGCGGCACCTGGATGTTCACCCGTTCACCCAAAATCAGCCGCGCCACCGCCGTCGTCCACATCAGCTCGTCGCCGGCGGCGTCCGGCACGTCGGCCATGGGCGTATCGGCCTTGGCGCGGAAATTCTGCACGATCACTTCCTGGATGTGCCCGAACCGTCGGTGCAAATCGCGGATCGCCAGCAGCGACTCCACCCGCTCGGTCCGCGTTTCCCCGATACCAATCAGGATGCCCGTGGTGAACGGAATCCCCAACTCGCCGGCCAGTTCCATGGTGCGCAGCCGCACCCGCGGCCGCTTGCTCGGCGCAAACTCATGGGGCCCGCCGGCCTCGTAAAGTCGAGGACTGGAGCTTTCCAGCATTATCCCCACCGACGGGTTCGTAGGCTGCAACGCCTCCAACTCCCGGCGGCTCATCGTCCCCGGATTCCCGTGGGGCAGCAGGTCCGTTTCGTCGAATACCCGCCGGCACATCTCCGAAAGATAGCTCAACGTCGTGCGATGCCCGTGGGCGTCCAGCCATTCACCGGCCTCGGCGTATCGCTGCTCCGGCCGCTCGCCCAGGGTGAACAGCGCCTCGGTGCAGCCCAGCCGCTCGCCGGCCCGGGCCACCGACATCACGGCGTCGCCTGAAAGGAACAACTCATCGGCCTCGTCGGGCGACTGCCGGAAGGTGCAGTACCCGCAGAAGTCCCGGCAGAGACGAGTAAGCGGAATGAACACCTTGGGCGAAAACGTAATGACCCGGCCCCTTCCTCTGTCCCGCAACTCCGCCGCCGCGCCGCACAGCTCAACCATCCCCGCGCGGTCAACATCCACCAGCGCCAACGCATCCAGATCGGACAGCGCATCGCCGGCCAACAGCCGCTCGAAAGACGGCAAGCGTCGGCTGATGGAGGGAGTGGAAACTACAACAGAGGTCACGTTGGCGGTTCCTGGCCGGAAAGAAAAACTCGAACCATTGTAAGCAGGCAGTCCATAACATTCAAGACGCAGCCTGCTCAGCATCCGCAGTTTTGATAGATTATGTCAAATATATCCTCTATTGAACAGCAGCGGCTTGCTGGTAAATATTTGTGTTATGTAAATTATCAACACCTCTGATCCATGATCCTGGAAAATTGGACGTACATAACCGTCTGCAAAACGTAGATGCTGATAATATATGCTCAAAGCCTTCCCTGGAGATTACCTTGACTACGACCGCTGCCATCCGTGACCGCGTTGCCCTGCTCTTTACGGACGCGCGACAAATGCAGGCCCAAGCCATCGAACGCCTGGAAGCCGGCGACATCCGCGACGCGGCCGAGAAGGCCTGGTGCGCTGCCAAAAGAGCGACCGATGCCCTGATACTTACACTGACCGAAGAGGAACCGGTAACCTCCGCCGCAACGTCGGACGGCTTGGATAACCTGGCCCGCCTGCGGCCCGCAACCCGATCACTTCAGGGCCGATATTACAGTCGCCAGAGTCAGTTGCATGGCGCCTGTTTCTACGATGGGCGCTGCAACCAGGAAACCGAGCGACGCATCAGGGAGACCGCGGCATATATCAACGACGCCGAGTTCCTAGCCGCGCCGCGCGGGCCATAACGGGTTTCAGGAGCCGACCACAACTCTATCCTGTAAATCCTGTCCATCCATGTAAAAAACGTCCCTACCCACCACCAAACAGCTGCGCCTGTCGCCCATCGTCGTTGCCGCCGGCCCACGGCCAGCCCATGTACTCGTAGGCCAGGCGCGTCGCCATCCGACCCCGCGGCGTCCGTTCCAGGAACCCCTGTTGCAGCAGGAACGGCTCCAACACCTCCATCACCGTGCTGGCGTCCTCGCTCATGGACGCTGCCAACGTGTCCAGACCCACCGGGCCACCGTTGAACTTGTGGATGATGCTGGTCAGCAGCCGGTGGTCGGTTTCGTCCAAGCCCCGCGCATCTACTCCCAAACGGTCCAGCGACTCCCGCGCCACCGGCCCGGTGATCCGGTTGTCCGCCTTCACCAGCGCGTAGTCCCGCGCCCGGCGCAGCAGCCGATTCCCGATCCGCGGCGTCCCTCTCGACCGCACCGCCACCTCGTTGATCCCCTCGTCGTCCGCCTCGATGCCCAGGATGCGCGCCGACCGCCGCACCACCGTCGCCATGTCCTCGTCGGAGTAGTAGTCCAGCCGGAACACTGAGCCGAACCGGTCCCGCAGCGGCGCGCTGACCAGTGAGTACCGCGTCGTCGCCCCCACCAGCGTGAACGGGTTGATGCGCAGGTTGATGCTCCGCGCCGATAGTCCCTTGCCCACCACCCACGACAGGAAAAAGTCCTCCATCGCCGAGTACATCACCTCTTCCACCGCCCGGTTCAAGCGATGGATCTCGTCGATGAACAGCACGTCGTTGGGCTGCAAGCCGGTCAGGATGGACGCCACGTCGCTGGCCCGCTCGATAGCCGGCCCCGCCGTAACTTTGATCGTCGTCCCCATCTCGTTGGCGATGATGTTCGCCAGCGTGGTCTTGCCCAACCCCGGCGGCCCGTAGATCACCACGTGATCCAGCGGCTCCTCCCTCATCCGCGCCGCCTGCATGGCGATGCTCAGGTTCTCTTTCACCTGCGGCTGGCCCACAAAGTCGCCCAACCGCGCCGGCCGCAGCCGCGTTTCCTGCTCCCGTTCCTCACCCCGCGCGTCCGGCGACACCGGGCGCTCATCGGCGCTGCCCGCTCCGTCCGCAATCACCTCGTTCGTTCCTTTCGCCGTAGCCATAACGGCCCTATGATACCGCATATTTTCTCCAAGCACCCGGCGCCGGTAACCCAAGCCGTCGTATTTCGTTCTCTGGGACTGCTCGCGAAATGCTAGAATCATCGGTATAGCAGGGTGTTGAAAATCACGGCGGCGCGGTGTCGGGTGGCAGGATGGGACACCTTCGGCAGGGAGGTTGATGATGAGAGGCAAAGCAGCGCGCCAGGCCACCATGCTGACGGCGGTTACGCCCGACGCCCTGGTGCCTAAGCGTCATACCATCCGACGCATCAAATCCATGGTGGATCGGGACCTGGCCAAACTGTCGCCCACCTTCGACCGGATGTACGCGGCCAATGGCCGGGCGTCGATACCGCCGGAGCACCTGCTGAAAGCCTGCCTGCTGATGGCGTTGTTCTCGGTGCGCAGCGAGCGGCAGTTCTGCAAACGACTGGAGTACGACCTGCTGTTCAAGTGGTTCCTGGACCTGAACATCATGGACCACGGCTTCGACCACTCGGTGTTCGCCAAGAACCGACAGCGGTTGCTGGACGCTGACGTGGCCCGGGAGTTCCTGCTGGAGATAGTGGAGCAGGCCCGCAAGCAGAGGTTGTTGTCGGAGGAGCACTTCAGTGTGGACGGCACGCTGTTGGAAGCGTGGGCATCGGTGAAGAGTTTCCGCCCCAAAGATGAGGACGAGCCACCGTCAGAGGGTGGTGGACGCAACCCGGAGGTGGACTTTCGGGGAGAGCGGCGCAGCAACGAGAACCATCGGTCCACCACCGACCCAGAGGCCAGGCTGGCCAGGAAGGGCAGGTGCCAAGCCTCGTGTGTTCTCTCGCGGTAGAGTTACACTCGTATGCCGGATCACTACGGTCCGTCCTCGCTTAGCAGGCCACATTGACTCACCGCCAGAAAGAAGGCTTCTGGCAGGTAGCCGTCGGCAGGCCGGAACGCCTGGGCAAGTTCTTCAGGACTGCCGAAATGCTCCACCATGCAATGAATTCGCTCCTGGTCGTCCGGAACGACGTCAACGTTCATGATCGAATCGGCATTTGGCCATTCTTCATCATCGAGGCAGGACAGGACAATCGCGTGAGCTAACATTCCGTTGACCATCAGCGCCCTCTCGTCAGCCCCGGTTAGTCTGTTGTGGAGATCGAGTCCCGTCAAGCCGGCGCTGATGCAGGTCGAGGTCTCTGCGCTGAGGGGTCCCAGCCCGGCGGCCAATCCCGCCGTCATCAGGATGTTGACTGATTCGTCGTCCAGGCACTCCACCAGAGCTTTCTCCCCGATCAGAATCGACAATCCCGCAAACTCGAGCCTACTCTGCAGTATTTCTGCGCCTCCGAAGGTGTGTTCATCAACGCAGGACCGCTCGGGCTCGCTGAGGCTGGCTACAAACTCATCTAGGTTCACAGGGTTGGCCGCGGTTGGATCTTGCGAATTTTCGGGCGCCGGCACCGTGATGGCGACGGTTTCAGCTGTAGGCGTTGGTGTAGCCGTAGGCGCGGGGTTTCTCGTTGGTGTTGGAGCGTGAGCGAGAAGAGCGGGAGTGGCGGTTGGAGTGGGGACCGGCGTCTGAGTAGGAGCAGGGGTGGGCGCCGTAGTGGCAGTTGGCGATGGTGTTTGAGTTGGCTGCCCTGCGCTGGCGCAGGCAACTAGAGTAGCACTCAACAAAATCGCGCCGGCTAGGGCTGTTAGGGTGGATTGCATGTTGTCCTTCCGGTGAAATATCAAGCCGCCGCCGCGGCGCCGGGTATTGTACTCGGTAGCTGCCCGTGTACAACCAGGTCATTTCTGCGGCTCGCGGGAAGTACGTCCACTCAAGTCGGGCTGCGAACTCCACGGTTGGATTGAGGTCTCCGAATTCAGCTTCCTTTCAGCGGTCGCCGGTCTCTCCGAGTTCCGGCAGGTTGTATTCGTCCACGCATTCGGGACAGTCGGCAGCGCCGACGTCACAAAAACGACGCTCCCCGAAACTCAGTACTCACTTGGGCGGTGCATCGGCTGCTCACCGCGGGATCAGGGACCCGAGATCTTCGATGAACTGTCCGGGCAACGCTCTCCTCGGGATACGCACCGTGTGCGGATAACACAGGGTTGAATCGACGCAAGCAACGCTGCGCCGGAGGATGCAAGGGTGCCTGTGAGTAGTGCCGGAGACGGAGTGCCCTGATGCCGACAACGCGGTCTTTCTGCACACCTTCCACGTCCCACCACTCCCATTTCAACATCCTGATAGGAAGCGCTGTTATATTTAGGGGAAGTATGAGAGACACGAAAATAACAAAGCCCGGTCACAGCGGAGAAGCCGCCATGCCCCCGCGGTCCAAGTGAAGAGACCACCCGTCTGGGCCGGGAGATTTACCGTAGGGACATACTGCCCCAAGTAGAATCTGACCACTTTGGCGAATACGTCGTTATTGACGTGGACAGCGGGAGTTGGGCAGTCGCCGACAGCGAGATTGCCGCGGTGGACCGCCTGCTTACGATGCACACAGGCGCAGTCAATATCCTCTGCGAGCGCGTCGGATACCGGGCGCTGCGCAGTTTCGGAGCCGGTTCCTTGCGGAGGACTGAGTGATCGAAGGAGCGGTGAATGTTGCCTATGAAAGTGAGTTGCGACGTTCACTACTTTACGGTTCTGTGGGACGGCCAACCCAGGGACATCAAGGCTGACGCGACGGGCATCGCCCCACTCGCGGGTATGCTGCTACTCGACGGCCACGACCTGAACATCCAGGTAAAGAGGGGCGGCCGCGTCGTTATACAGGCCGGAGAGTAGTCCATAACCCTCCATGCTATACTCTGCCCATACTGACATCGCCAGGTTAATTATGACCACCACCAGCACCACCGTCCTCTACGGTTCCGACCTGCGACAGGCTATGCTCGGCGCAGCCGCGTACATGGAACTCTACCGCGACGCCGCCAACGCCCTCAATGTATTCCCCGTGCCCGACGGCGACACGGGAACCAACATGCTGCTCACCCTCCGCGCCGGCATTGAGCAGATGAACAAGGATGCCGACAAGAGCGCCGCCTGGGAAGTCGCCGAGTCCATCGCCACCGGCGCGTTCTGGGGCGCGCGCGGCAACAGCGGCGTGATCCTGTCCCAGTTGCTGCGCGGTTTTGCCGACGGCGTGGCCGGCTCCGAGATCATCGAGACCACCGATGCCGTAGCCGCCTTCCGCTCCGCCACCGATTCCGCCTACGGCGCGATCAGTCAGCCCCGCGAGGGCACCATGCTGTCCGTAATCCGCGGCGCGTCCGACGCCTCGGTTCGCGCCAACGACGCCGGCGAACGCGACGTTATCGCCCTCTGGCAGATCGCCTACGACGGCGCAATCGAAGCCCTGGCCCTTACGCCCGAGCAACTGCCCGTGCTCAAGGAGGCCGGCGTCGTCGATTCCGGCGGCCTCGGCGTCGTCGCCATCATCGGCGGCGCGCTGCAACACCTCCAGGGCGACATGGGTCCCGCCCACGACCTGGGCCTCCGCAGCATGGGCAACCTGATCGATCCGACGCAGACTGCCTCCGTATCCATCGACACCGATTTCCTGGAAGCCCACGAAGAAGAGGAATTCGGCTACTGCACCCAGTTCGTAATCCACGGGCAGGACCTGAAGGTTGACATACTCCGCGCCGGCCTGGACGCCATCGCCGACTCCACCGTAATCGTCGGCGGCGGTTCCGCCGTCCGCGTTCACGTCCACACCGAAGACCCGGGCGCGGCGCTCACGTTCGGCATAGCCCACGGCGACATTGACGAAGTCAAGATCGACAACATGAGCCTCCAGAACCGGGACTGGACCACCGGCCACCGCGAACGCGCCCGGCCCACGGAAATCCGGCCCGGCGTATCCGTCGTCGCCGTCGCCTCTGGCCCCGGCATCGCCGCCCTGTTCCAGGACGCCGGCTGCGCCGCTATCGTTCCCGGCGGCCAGACCCTCAACCCCAGCGCCAGCGAAATCATCGACGCGGCGCTGTCCGTGGGCACCACGGACGTAATCGTCCTGCCCAACAACTCCAACGTCATCCTGACGGCAGCACAGGCGGCCGACGCCGAAACGGAGGGCATAACCCTGCACGTGGTCAACACCCGTTCCATGCCCCAGGGCACCGCCGCCATGCTGGGATTCAACCCGGAGGTGTCGGTCACCGACAATCTCAACAGCATGGACCTGGCCAGCACATCCATTGAAACCCTGGAAATCACCCAGGCCGTCCGCGACTCCATAGTTGACGGCCAATCGGTTAGCGAGGGCCAGTTCATGGCCATCCTCGACGGCAACCTGGTGGCCCTGTCCGAAGACGCCGCCAGTGCCGCTCAGGAGGGAATCGCACACTCATCCGTGGACGAAGACAGCATTGTCACCCTGTACTGGGGCGAAGATGCCGACGCAGCGCAGGCCGCCAATTTGCAGGAAGCGCTGGAATCATCGTACCCGGGCGCCGAGGTTGACGTGTACGCCGGCGGCCAGCCCCACTACCCCTATCTAGTGTCCGTGGAATAACAACTGATCATCAATAACGTAACGGTTAAGATTTAAGGGGACCGTCTGCTGTCAACACCGTCATACCGGCGAAAGCCGGTATCCAAAAACTCCATGCCGCACCGAAATTGTTTCCGTTGGGGTTAGCATGGATTCCTGCTTTCACAGGGATGACGCTTATACGCCTGGCTTTCCACCTACTTTGAAACAGTTACTCAATAACCTGCATTAGGAGTTACCACCATGGCAGTCAAAATAGTTTCCGATAGCACTTGCGACATCGCCCGCGACATCGCCGAACGCCTGAACGTTACCCTGGTGCCGGCCTATGTCCTGTTTGGCGAGGAGTCTTTCCGCCAGGGCATCGACATCAATCCCACCCAGTTCTACGCCCGCCTCCAATCTTCATCCCAACTCCCCAGCACGTCGCAGCCCACCCCCAGGGATTTTGCGGAACGACTGGAACCCCTGGTCAACGCCGGCGATCAGGTGGTCTGCATCACCGTGCCGCAACAGCTCAGCGGCACCTACAACTCGGCGGTGCAGGCCGCCTCTCAGTTCGACGACGGGGCCGTGACCGTCATCGACGCCGGCACCGCCTCGGTGGGCCACATGCTCCAGGTCATCGCCGCCGCCGAGGACGCCGCGGCTCCGGACGCCACGGCCGAGTCCGTAGCCGCGGCTGCCACTGCCCGCGCTGCCTCCAGTTTCAGCCTCGCCATGGTGGACACCCTGGAATACCTCCAGCGGGGCGGTCGCATCGGCAAAGCCCAGGCGTTCATGGGTTCGATCCTCAAGGTCAAGCCCATCCTGAAGGTAGCCAACGGCGAGGTGCTCCCCGTTGACCGTCCCCGCAACCTCCGGCGCGGTTTGCAGCGACTAGAAGAGCTGGTGCGCGAGCAGGGGGGATCCGTGTCCAAGCTTGCCGTCGCCTACACCACCGACGCCGCGCCGGCCGAGGAAATCCGCAACCGCCTGTCCGACCTCGTATCCCCCGACAACGCCTACACCTCGCAGGTCGGCTCCGCCATCGGCACCCACGTCGGTCCCGGCGCCATCGCCATATCCACCCTTCCCTAGTTTCCCTCCCTCTCGATAGAAGGTACGTCGCCTTCAGTGGGAGAGGCCCAAAGAGGCAGCGCTATTCAACCCCCTCTCCCTTGACGGGAGAGGGTTGGGGTGAGGGTGAGAATTGCTGGCGCAACGGCTGACGCTCAACGGCGTATAATCCAACCAATGGACGCCAACCGCCGCGAAAACGAACCCCTCTGGCGCGACGCCCTCCGCAAGATACTGGCTCTGGAAGCGCACAAGGGCTACGCCGACAATGCCGTCAGCGGAGGCATCCGCCGCTTCATCGAGCGCTGGGAACCCGACCTGCGGGAATACCTGGCCGACGACGCCCGGGCACGCCGCCTCATCGAGCAACCCTACCGCGACCTCGATCCAGACCAACGCCGTGCCTGGGTAGCCGGCTGGCAGGCCGTTCTGGACGGCGTACCCGCTTCCGTTCCACCCACCGCGCCGGCGGAGCAACCCCCCCGTCCCAAGCCTATCCCCTCCGCTCATCCCGAGCCTGTCGAAGGACGCCCCCTTGCCCCGACCCTGCTCACACCGCAGGAAACTCTGTTGCCCGTGAGGACGCGCCGCCGTCCGCCCGCGCCCCCAACCCCGGCCCCCAACCCCGTCGACCCCGACCAACCCGTCTCATCCCTGCGCCGCATGGACGGCAAAACCGTGCAACGCCTGGAGCAGTTGGATGTCCGCACCGTCCGCGACCTGCTCTACACACTCCCTCGCCGCCACGACGACCGCGCCGACGTCGCCAGCATCGCCGACCTCTACCCCGGCGGTACGTTCACCGTAGAGGGCAGGTTGACCGACATCCGTTCCGCCAACGTCGGCCAACGTCGCCTCCAGCTCGCCGAGGGCGTCCTCAGCGACGACACCGGGCAGATTGAACTCCAATGGTTCGGCCAGGGCTATCTCGCCCGTTCCCTGAAACCCGGCAACCACATGGTCGTCAACGGCAAGGTGGAAATCCACCGTGGCCGCCTGTCCATATCGTCCCCCGAGTACGACGTCATCACGCCCCGCCAGCCGCCGCTCAACGCTGGACGCATCACCCCCGTCTATCGCCTCACCCAGGGCATGACCGCCCGCAACCTGCGCAGCCTGACCTGGCTGGCCACCACTCGCTCCGCCGGCGCAATCACCGACCCTTTGCCCGAAGACGTGCTCCAACGCACCGGTCTGGCGGCCCTGCCCGACGCCATCCGCGACGTGCATTATCCCTCAGATTCCGCCGCTGCCGACCGGGGCCGTCGTCGCCTGGCTTTCGACGAAATCCTGGCCTTCCAGCTGGCGATCCTGGGCCGCCGGCGCCACCGTGAGCGAAACGCCGTTGGCCTGCCCATCAAGTACCATGCCCCCACCGTGGACGGTTTCCTCAACGGCCTCCCGTTCACTCCAACCGCCGCACAGTTGCGTTGCGTTGCCGAGATTCTGGAGGATATGGGCCGCGGCCCGCCGCCCATGAGCCGCCTGCTTCAAGGCGAGGTGGGCAGCGGCAAGACCCTGGTCGCGCTGGCCGCGATTCTCGCCGTGGCATCCGCGCACCGTCAGTCCGCGTTCATGGCCCCCACCGAGGTGCTGGCCGAGCAGCACTTCCGCACCATCGGCCAGCTGCTGGAGGGATTCGACCAGCCCTTGCAGCAGCCCAACATCCTCTCTGCCTACCTGCCCAACCTACCCCGTCCCTTCACCTTCGGGCTGCTCACCGGCAGCACCCGCGCCGCGCCCCGCCGCGAGCTGCTGCGCATGGCCGCCGAGGGCCACCTTGACCTGATCATCGGCACGCACGCGCTGATTCAGGACGGCGTGGAGCTGCCCAACCTGTCCCTGGCCATCGCAGACGAGCAGCACCGGTTCGGAGTGGAACAGCGCTCCGCCCTGCGGGGCGAGGGAGACGAACAGCCCCACTCGCTGATGATGTCGGCCACGCCCATACCGCGCACGCTGCAACTCACTCTGTACGGCGACCTGGACATCTCCACCATCGACGAACTCCCGCCGGGCCGCCAGGAAATCCTCACCCGCGTCGTGCCGGAGGACAAACGCCGGGCCGCCTATGGATTCCTGCGCCAGCAGGTCGCCGCCGGCCGCCAGGTGTTCGTGATCTGCCCGCTGGTGGAAGAATCGGACAAGCTGGACGTTCGCGCCGCCATCGACGAGCACAAGCGCCTTTCCGAGGAAGTGTTCCCCGATCTGCGGGTCGGCCTCATGCACGGACGCCTGGCATCCCGGGAGAAGGACAAGGTTATGCGCCAGTTCCGCGACGCCGAGTTGGACATCCTGGTAGCCACCGCCGTCGTCGAGGTGGGCATCGACGTGCCCAACGCTACGGTGATGCTCATCGACGGCGCGGATCGCTTTGGCCTGTCCCAACTCCACCAGTTCCGTGGCCGTGTCGGACGCGGCGAGCACAAGAGTTACTGCCTGCTCATGTCGGAGTCCGAATCGGAACGCGCCGCCGAGCGTCTTGCCGCCCTCGCCGACTACACCGACGGTTTCAAGCTGGCCGAAATTGACTTGCAGATGCGCCACGAGGGCGACATCTTCGGCACCACCCAGAGCGGCGACCAGACCGTCCTGCGCATCGCCAACGTCTTCGACCAGGACCTGCTCGCCATCGCCCGTCAGGAGGCCACCAAAATAATCGAAGCCGACCCCGAACTCCAGGAACCGCGCCACGCCGGCATCGCCGCCGAACGCGACCGCTTCCTGAACCGCGTCCAGGCCCACATCAGCGACTAACCTTTTTGTCCCCTCTTCCTTGACGGGAGAGGGTTAGGGTGAGGGTGCGAACCTCCTCAAACCGGCCCGTTCCCTATCCCTCCGCCCCCACGTCCCGGAACCGGTACCCCACGTTCCAGATCGTTTCCACAAACAGGTGGTCCGGATCCTCCACCTTGGAGCGCAGCCGGCGTATATGTACGTCCACCGTGCGCGTGCCGCCCAGGTAGTCGTACCCCCAAACCTGGTTCAGCAGCGCCTCCCGCGTATAGACCCGGCCGGGATTGGACGCCAGCAGCGTGAGCAGCTGGAACTCCTTGTACGTCAGCGAGATGCGCCGGCCCGCCATCGACACCTCGTAGCTTTGCAGGTCGATGGTCAGCTCGCCCACGCGCACCACCTGATCGGTGTTCCGTCCATTGCGCCGGAAAACGATCTGCCCCACCCGCGCCATCAATTCCGTGGCGTTCAGCGGCGCGATGATGAAGTCGTCCGGGTTGATCGCCGGATCGTACTGGGCCAGAAAGCCGGCATCCACCACCAGCATAGTCGGCAGGCTCAGCTGGCTGATCTGTTCAATCACGGCTTGCGCGCCGATTCCCACCGCCGCCATGTCCAGCAGCACCACGTCCAGGTTCGTCGTGTGCGCCACGTCGTCCAGCTCCGCGATATCGCTGCCCGCCCGGCACGACAGGCCGGAGGCGTCAATCTGCTTCACCAGCGACACCATCCCCTCGCCGGGACGTGTCAGTAGGAATACGTTGTACACGCTGTCATCCCACGATGTTTAACGCTACCGGCCCTCGCGCAGCCGGCGAATCTCGGCTTCCAGTTCCTGCGCCCGCGTTTCGGCGGTCTCGGCGCGAGCACTCTCTCGGATGCGAGCAGCGTGTTCTGATTCGGCCCTCGCTTCGGCGGCTTCGGCCCGCTCCGTTTGCGATTGAAAGGTTGGGATGTGCTCTCCAGTGGCGGGGTCATGCCAACCCAGGTAGCCATCCTCCGCCCTCAAGTCCAGGTTCAGCGCCGCGCTGTATCCCTGCATCACTCCAGGACGGAGTTCTCCTACCTCTATCGGCCGGTAGCGCCCCCCTTCCAGTCGGTAGCCCCGCAGTGTGAACCCGTAAAACTCCCCCTTGCCATCAAACAGCCAGTATTCAGACACCCCCAACCTCTCGTAGTAATCCTTCTTCCCCTCCAGATCATCGCTGGCGGTGCGCCGCGACGCCACCTCCAGGATGAAGTCCGGCGCCTTGCCCTGCTCCGATACGATGTAACCGTTGCGGGCCTCGTAGGCGGCGGGGTCAACGTCGAAAGCTACCAGCAGGTCCGGGTAGCGGCTTTCATTGGCCACATAGTCCGGCCCCGGCACGAGGTAGCGTTCACCGGTAACCAGGGTGGTGTCGGGGTTCCCCAGGTATTGCGACAAGTGGTGCGTCTGGCCGGGTTCGTGCAGGTATTTTACGGAGGTCATGTCGTCGGGATGCTTCTGCGGTATGTCGGGGAGACAGAAGAATGCGTCCGGGGCAGCCGGCAGGTCGGCCGGGCGTGTGGTGGTCATGCTGAACCTCGACGGACTGTGCTGGCAAGATAGAGGAACGATACTATACTGGATGATGGATCAAAGCATACCATTGCGGCAGCAGGCCAGCCGTCCGCCGGCCCAAAATTGACGCTGGCGCATCCCCTGTCTATTATGACTTGCCGTCGGCGCAATTCTAGCATAGCCCACCGTAATTCCCCGGCCTCTTCCACCCATCATTCCCTGTCTCTTCTACCCGTCATTCCCGCGAAAGCGGGAATCCACAAACACCGCTCATCCTGAGACTGTCGAAGGACGTCCCCCACGGAGAACCCCCATGACCACCGCCACCTTGCCGCCTATCCAAACGCTGCCCAACCAGCCCTCGGACATCCGCCGTCTGATCCGCGCCGGCGAGTACGACGGCGTCACCTCCGGCCTCGCCAACGGACACGTCCAGGCCAACCTGGCCGTCCTGCCCCGCGACCTCGCCTTCGACTTCCTGCTGTTCTGCCAGCGCAATCCCCAGCCCTGCCCGATCCTGGAGGTCATCGAAGCCGGTTCCGTGGAGCCGTCCTTCGTAGCCCCCGGCGCCGACATCAGCACCGACGTGCCCGCCTACCGCATCTACGAGCACGGCGAAATGACCGGCGAGTACCAGTCCGTAGCCGATTTCTGGCGCGATGACCTGGTCTCGTTCCTGCTGGGGTGCAGCTTCTCATTCGAGGCGGCCATGTCCGACTCCGGCATTCCGCTGCGCCACCAGGAAGCCAACAGCAACGTCCCCATGTACATCACCAACATACCCACCCGTCCGGCCGGCATGTTCTCCGGCCCCATGGTGGTGAGTATGCGCCCCATCCCCCGCGAGCAAATCGTCCGCGCCGTCCAGGTTACTTCCCGGTTCCCCGACACCCACGGCGCGCCCGTCCACATCGGCGACCCGTCGGCCATCGGCATCCGCGACATCGACGCCCCGGAGTTCGGCGACGCCGTGGAAATCCGGCCCGGCGAAACCCCGGTGTTCTGGGCCTGCGGCGTAACCCCCCAGGCCGTCGCCCTCAACTGCAAGCCCCCGCTGATGATCACCCACGCCCCCGGCAAAATGTTCATCACCGACCGCCGCGACTCCGACTACGCCGTCATCTAAATATCTGCTCCCTCCCCTGGTGGGAGAGGGTTGGGTGAGGGGAAACCCTTTGCGCACACCCTCACCGTCATTCCCGCAGGTCCACCGTCATTCCCGCGAAAGCGGGAATCCAGAAACCCTTCCAACAACGACTGCGGGGCCTGCACGCCCCAAGCGAGACACATAAATGCCAACTATCGAAGACATCATCCTCAACCACGACCGCCGGGGCATTAACGCTCTGCGTCCTCATCTACCGGACGACTTCTGCACTCAGGCGGCGCAGTACCTTCTGGAACACCCCGGCCCGGTCATCATCGCCACCGGTTTCTACATCATAATGAGCGACGCCCCCGAAACCGACGGCCCGCCCGGAGCCTTCGCCATCGGCAACGCCATCCGCGAGCTCGGCCACCCCGTAGCCTACGCCGCCGACGACCCGGTGGCCGGCATGATGGCCAACTGGCTCTCGCAACAGGGCGATCCCTCTCCGGTAATAGATTTCCCGATTACCGGAGACGCCGCCAAAAACTACCAGGCCGCCCGCAACGCCGTCGCTGAGCATGAGCCGTCCCTGGTCGTATCCATTGAACGCTGCGCCCCCGATGCCCACGGCACTTATCGCAACATGCGCGGCGTGGACATCTCGGACAAAACCGCCCGCATCGACCGCCTCTTTGAACTTGGCATCCCGTCCATCGGCATCGGCGACGGCGGCAACGAAATCGGCATGGGCAACCTGCTGGACGTAGTCGAGGCAGCTGACATGCTGCCCGACTACCCCGCCATCACCACCTGCAACCACCTCATCGCGTCCAGCACGTCAAATTGGGGCGGCTACGGCCTGGTGGCGGCCCTGTCGGTGGCGGCCGGACGCAACCTGCTCCCCGACATCGAAACCGACACCGCCTGCATCCGCTACCTCGTCGATGCCGGCGCCGTCACCGGCGTAACCGGCGCCCACGACTACCTGGTGGACGAGTTCACCCTGGAAGAGAACGCCGCCGTCCTCCAGGAACTCCACGACTACGTGGCATCAAACCTGAACGGCTGACGCAACAGGGCCTTTCTATTCCGCAAGAAATCCCCTCTCCCTTGATGGGAGAGGGTGAGGGTGAAAATGTGTGGTAGGGCACTATCCTTCAGCAGGCTATACCCCTCACCCCAGCCCTCTCCCACAAGGGGAGAGGGAGCATAAATAGACTCTGATTGATGCCGCGTTTCGGAGTCGTTGCCGGGCGCTACTTCAAAGGCACCGCCAGCGAAACCCGCGGCTCCTCGCCCGTGTTGCGGATGATGTGGCCGTGCCCGGTCAGGTCCTCGGCAACCAGCACGTCGCCGGGCCCGAACTGTCGCTTGTCGCCGCTGGCCACCTCGATCTCCGCGCCGCCCGACATGAACACCACGTACTGGTGGCGCGGTGCCGTGTGGTAGTCCTGCCACCACCCGGCCGGCCGCTGCCCCACCGTAATGTCGCCGGGGCCGACGTCGTTGGCGATGTCGGCAAACTCGTCCGCCGTCAATTCATGGAAATGAGACTCGCCATCATCCCCGGTATGAATCCGTACAATCATAAAGGCACGTCCTTAAATCAACTCCCTCTCCCTTGACGGGAGAGGACTGGGGTGAGGGTGAAAGTGATGCCCTGACTACTCCGCCAACGGCACGGCCAGCGACACCCGGAACTCGTCGCCGATGCTGCGGGCGATGTGGCCGTGTCCGGTCAGGTCCTCGGCAACCAGCACGTCGCCGGGGAACATTCGGACGACGGTGCCGTCGGCAACCTCAAACTCGGCGATGCCATTCATGTTCACCACGTACTGGCGGCGCGGCGCGTTGTGGTAGTCCGAAAAGCTGGGCGATTCCCGGCGGCCGACCGTGATGTCGCCGGGGCCAACGTTGTTGGCAATGTCGGCGAACTGGTCCGGCGTCAGGTGCTCAAAATGGCTCTCTCCGTCGCTGCCAGTATAGACCCGTACTATCTGTCCCATCGTATTGCCTCCTGTGTGTTGCTGTCCTTCTCAAATTTAGATTCGTCATTCTGGCCCAAATCAGATCCGTCATCCCGGCCTTGAGCCGGAATCCAGGAAAATCCTTGCCTTGGAGCGCGTCCAAGACTCCCTCTCCCCTGGTGGGAGAGGGTCGGGGTGAGGGGGCGTTCGTTCACAATTCCGCCGATCTGCTCGTCCATTAACTCGCCAGCGGAATCACCGCGGTCAAACTCGGCGCGTCGCCGACCACCCGCGTGGTATGTCCCTGGCCCGTGGTGTCCTCGACCAGCCGGGCGTCGCCGGGGCCGTAGCGGAACGTCGTCCCGTCGCCCAGGCCGATTTCTATCTCGCCGCGCAGCGAAATGATGTACTGCCGCCGGGGAGCCGGATGCCAGTCGATGAAATGGCCCGGCGGCCATTCCCGGAACATGATGGACTGCGTGGCCTGCGCCTCTCCAAGTTCCGGATGCTCCGCCAGGCTCGTCTCCTCAATATGCGACTGCCCGTCGTCTCCCGCATATAGTCGATAGATTGCCATACCCCACCTGCATTGCCTGTCATTGATTGATGGGCCGGAACCACCCGCCCGTCCTGTCCTTGTAACCCGCCGGTCCTGAGCTTATCTCCTCATAGCGAGCCTATCTTCCGCTCATCCCGAGCTTGTCGAAGGATGCCGACATATTATCGTGCCCAACCGCCAGCGGCAACCAACCTTTCCTCCACTCCTGCCCACTTCCCGAAACCTGTCATTGCGAGGAGCGCAGCGACGCGGCAATCTCGTTGCCAAAGGTGTCTCCGCTCACTCTGCGAGATTGCCACGCCACGCTCGCAATGACAAACTGGGTACGCGTGAGGTCGCCGGTAGTGTCTCACTTTGAATTTGCGGCCTTGCGAGGGCCGTAGGGTCCGCGCTTGCTCGGCTTGGGCTGATTGGCGTTCACCAGGTCCACCAGCCAGGCCATATCATACACCCGCTCGGTCAATCCCGCTGCCATCGCCGGCGTCGTCTTGTAACCGCCCGCCCGCTTGTTCAACGTGGTATGCGGACGGCAGAAGTTGTAATGCACGAAGTACAGGGCGAGCATATGGCAGTGGTTTTCCAGTTTCTTGCTGAAAGCGTTGGTCAACCTGGTGAACCGCCGCATCCCCATCCGCATGGTGAGGTTCTGCCGCTCAACGTATGACGTGCTTATGGCGTCCCAATCGGGATTGCCGGTGATTTTCTCCCGGCGCGACCCGACCCACTCGACGGGCGAGTACCGCCGCTGGTCTTCCGTTGGCGACGGCCCGTAGAGTTTGATGAGCTGGGCATAGTCCACGTCGCCGCCGAACGCGCCTTCCACGCCTTCCAGATACGACTTCAGGCCATCGGTGGTGATCTGGACACGGTTTGCCAGCCGTTCCCGCATATCGTCCATAATCTCAATGGCCGCGTCGGAATCCCGGCCAGGGCTGACGTGCCAGGACACAATCAACTTGCTGTCCGCGTCGATGCCCGTCCAGGTCCAAACGTCGCCGGCCTCGGCGGGAGCAGCCTTTGCGTACTCAACGTTCTTCTCTTTGGCGTAGCAGAAACTCCAAACCTCGTCACACTGGACTTTGCGGCTGGGAACGTCGCGGACTGCCTGGTCGTGGAACGCGGCGCAGGCTTCGCCGGCGGACACCAGCAGTTTGGTGACGGTGTTGATGGACACGCCGGTTACGCGGCTGATGGAGCGCATGGACGAACCTTCCACCAGGAGGTTGAGGATCTGCGCCTGTTTGTCGTTTGACAGTCGATTTACCATGCCCGAATTGTAGGGCAAACCCACTTATCTGTCAAGCAAAAGTTCACTACGAAATTAGCAATTCAGCCTGGTCTCTCACCCGGCCGCCCTGGGGCCGGTAGCCGTACAGCGGCAGATCAGGCCGTTGGTCGGCCAACAGTTCCTCCACACTCAAACCCTGGATTACGGGGTAGGTTCCGCTGTCGTCACGGAATGTCGCCTTTGGCCGCTGATTCTCAACTGTCCGCATATAGCGGTTGAAGCACACCATCACGCCGGCCGTCGCTTCGTACTTGTCCACCGTAGCCTTGAGCGCCTTCACCGAGTCGGCCGTGACCCGGCCGCCCTTGACCTGGACGATGGCGAACTCCGCTTTTGGCTTGCGGCCCATGCGGAACGGGTAGAACTTCAACACCCCGTCCACGCCGCCATCCGCGCCCGGCGTACCAGGGTCGTGGAACATCCCCTCCGCTCCGATTGCGCCGCATACCCACTTTTCAAACTCAAACTTGTCCCGCTCCGCCAATTCCTCGGCGTCGGCCACGTTGACCGGAACGCCGCGCACCAGCACGTCGTCAGTAGTGAGCTGTGGGAAGTTGCCCAGAATGCGATTGCGCATCAACCCGACTGAGAAGGCCGATATATCCACGCCGACCCACCGGCGCCCCAACTGTTCGGCAGCGTGTACCGCCGTCCCGCATCCGCAGAAAGGATCAAGCACCAGGTCGCCGGGGTTGCTGCTGGCCTTGATTATCCGCTCCAGCAACGCCAACGGTTTCTGAGTCGGGTAGCCGAGACGCTCCGGCGTTACAGTGGGGTTTTCCAACTTGTTGACGTCAGTCCATAGGTTCGGCGGCGCTTGGCCTTTGTTAGTGTCCAGGTAACGCTTAAACGCGGGTACGCCGCTCCGTTTTTTGGGCAGATACACCAATCCCTGCTCTTCCAGTTCAAGCATTCGCTTTTCGGGGTAACGCCACGGGCCGGGATGCCCGTGAAAGTCATAGTAGTAACCGCCGCCGGTCAAACTCTTGGCGGTCAAATCCCCTACTCTGAACGCTCCCCGTTCGTCTTTGTACCGATACGCCTTATCGACATAATCCGGGTCTAGCGGCACGCGAACGGCGTCCTTATTGATGGCCTGTCCGTAGAACAGCAGAATGTCGCAAATCCGGCCCCAGGTTTTGCTGTCATTGTGGCTGCTGTTTCGCTTCCATACGATTTGCTGGTGAAACGGGGAATGCCCGAAGATGGCGTCCATCAACAGTTTGAGGTAGTGGCTTGCCGTGTCGTCGCAGTGCAGGTAGATCGATCCCGCCGGCGACAGTGCCCGCCGCATGGCCAGCAGCCGCACCGCCATGTTGACCAGGTACGCCGCAAGGCTGGATTGACCGGCCTTCGCGCCGCGCTCCAATGCCTGCGCTAAACGGACTATATCGGCCAGATAGCGGGACTGCGGGCCGCCGGACAGTTCCCGCAGCAGGTCGTCTTCCCGTGCGCCCCACGTCCAGGTGTCGGTAAACGCCTCGACCGGGCGGGCGTCTTTGTCCTTGCCGGCGAAGGGCAGATTGTAGATGCTCTTGGAATTGAACGGCGGGTCCAGGTAAATCAGGTCAACGCTGCCCGTCGGCAACGCCAGTTCGTCATTGAGAACGTTCAGGCAATCATCGCTGTACAGTAAGCGATTGATGCCCTCAAGGTCGGGGGGGGGGCTTAGAGGGGTAGGTATAGGCTTTTACGGGGGCGCATGATGGGTAATCTCCAAGCCTGTTTTGGGTTCGGGCCAGGGTTCTGGGAGCAGCCATACGCGGCTCCAGAGCCTGCCCCTGAGCGTCAAGCGCCGAAGCCAGTCGATGCCGTGGCGGATCACGCTGACGGTACGCGCCGGACGGGTCCAAGGGTCCCGATGATTGGGAGCCAGAGTCTTGGGCGGCGCCCGCAGGTTGCCTGGGGCGATGCCACGATCGTTGGCGTCCTCCACCCGGGTGCCGTAGGCGAGGGCCAGCAGTGTTGCCACCGAGAGCACCAGCCAGTGTCGGGAGATGCGGGTGGGGTCGGTTCTTCTGGTCTTGTCCCACTTCCAGCCCAGGCTCTTGAGGGCCTTGAAGCCCAGCTCGATCCAGAAGCGCAGGGCGTACCAACTCACCCCGACCTCCTCCGGAGGCAGGTCGGTGAGGATGATCCAGGGTTCCTCCTGCTCGACGTACCAGACCACCAGCAGGGTGCAACGGCGCTGGGCGGCGGGAGGACCGAAGGCGGTGCCCCGGCCGATCCAGGCGGTGTCGGGGCGGGAAACAAAGGCGCGGGCGGGCAAGCGCTTGCCGCCGTCGGCGCAGAAGGTGATGTTCTTCCTATAGCGCATACAGGGGTACCAGCCCTGGGTGCATATCTGCTGCCACAGCTTGGGACTGGAGATGCCCCGGTCGCAGAGCACGATGACGGTCATTTCGGGTGGAATCGCCGGGGCCAGTTCCTTGAGCAGTTCCACCGTGGGGTCCATCCAGGAGCCTTTCTGAGTGGCGGGGTGGATATGCCAGGCCACGGGTATGGCGCAACTGCGGTACACCACGCTGATGACGATGGCGGTGGTCTGGTCGCCCTTGAGCGTGGGGTCGATGGCCAGGGCCAGGCGGTCGGAGTGCCACCAGGCCAGGACCCATTTGAGCAGTGGCGCGAAGCAGAGAGTAACGTCCAGTTGAGTCTGGCAGGGGCTGGTCCGGTCGCTGCCGTCGTAGAGCCACTCCCGGAGATACTGGCGCAGGTTGTTCCACTTGCGCCAGGGAGAGAGGGCGGAGGCCACGGCGTTCTGGCAGGCGCTGCCGGCCAGGATGGCCCCGCAAACCCACAGCGCCAAGCCGGTCAATTGTGGCTGAGATAGGTGAGGTAAATGCGTTTCAATAGCTTGCTGAATCTGATAGGTTTCTCGGGGAAGGCGCATCGAGGGTCTCCGGTATCTGGGGGTGTGATGACACCAGAATGCCGGATGCCCGTGCGCCTTTCCAAGTTACGCGCCAGGCCAATTTCGGCCCATACCTACCCCTCTAAGGGGGGGGCTGAATCAGCAGCGGCTACGCTGCTATGTGCGGCGGGCATCATGCCGCCTCGGAATCGGTGTTGCTCCCCCACCTGGCCGCCGCGCCCTGGGCGGCTATCTCCGCCCGTCGCTCCGCCGTCAGCGCGTCAGCTCTGGCCTTGCCGCCCTTTTTGCCGGCGGAGCGTTTCGGCCCGGTATCCTGCGGCTCCGTTGTCAGTTCTTCCTCGATCTCGCCCGTCGCTATCTTGGCGACCATGACGGCGGCTCCGATGACATCCGCCGGGCGTTTTTCGCCTCTCGGTCCGGTAGGCATAATCGACCTCCTATTGCAGCCAACCCCCTTATACTGCAAAGGTATTGACAAACGCAAGCATTGGTTCAATTTCAAACTGAGACACTACCAGGTCGCCCGGCTTGTTGACACGTCATAGTGAATGTGATAATTTTCACCAGCCCAAAACGGGAGGCGATTTTTACGAGGGTTAAAAATCGGTTTTCAGCGGGGCGCTACCAGCAACCAGAAGCCTTAAACGCAGGTTTATCAACCCAATGCCGCCGACCGACCCCAACGCTATGAACGCGCTGCTTTGGCACAACGTTCACCTGTGGTTGACCTACCTGTGGATCTATTTCCCGCTCATCATCATCTTTGCGTTCAGCATGCTCATAGCTCACGGGCTGATTCCCTCGGGCGTCCAGACGGGCACCTATCCGGCGGTTCTCAGCCGTTTGCGCTTGCCTATCACCGTCATCGGCCTCGCTGCCCTGGGTGGCGCGGTAGCGATGATGGTTTTGACCATAATGCAGTCCCCCGTCACCTTCCAAGGCGTGTGGCACAGGCTGTTCGTATAGCGATCCATACCACAGTATGAGTCCGACGCCGGTTTGCGGCGCAGCGATTCAACCACCACCCCGACCGTCACAACCATTCACCCATGCCGCCTCTGCCGCCAACCCGACAACTCATCCCTATGGCCCTGGCAGGGCTGCTGGCGACAGCAATCGTAGCCTTCATCGTGGTGGTGCTGTTCATTTCCTGGTTCTCCACCCCCCCCTTCGGCTGGGGCAACGCGCCCGACCAGCCCATTCCCTTCCCGCACACCGTACACGCGGGGGCCGTTGAGGATGGCGGCCATGCCATCCAGTGCGAATTCTGCCACCGCAACGTAACCACCGGAGCGGCGGCAACCGTACCGGCTGTTGAGGTCTGCGTCATCTGCCACAAGCAGGTCAACGGCGGAAACGTAAAGGCCGACCACATTGCGGCAGAGCCGGAGATCGGTAAGATCACCGACGAGTCGCTCAGCAACATACAGCGCGTATTGGACCGATACAACGAAAAGCCCGACCCTCGCCCCATCGACTGGGAGCGGGTCCACCGGATGCCCGACCATGTGCGGTTCGTCCACGAGGCCCATCTGCGCTTCCTGACCCAGGGCGAGCCGCGCCAGGTGACTTTGCCCATGGGCGACGAGCAGCCCATGAACCTGCCCGTGCCGGTGCAGGAGGCCTGTTCCGTCTGCCACGGCGACGTGGCCCACATGGAGGAGGTGCAACCCCAGGACGGCCAGTCCCTTAAGATGGGTACCTGCCTGGACTGCCACCGCCAGAACAGCGTAAGTACCGACTGCACCGTCTGTCACAAGTAGGCCGCACTCTTACAACGGAAAACGCCGCAACCCCGCAATCATTCGACCAAACCCCGAACCCTTCTGAAACAATGAAACTTAGCCGCCGCAACTTCCTCGCCTGGGCCGGTATCGCCGCCACCGGCGCTATTGCCTGCAACCTCTTCGACGATGAGCTGAGGGTGCAGAGCCCCGCGCTCATTCCCGAAGACCTGGTCAGCGGCCGCGACAACTGGTACGCCACCTACGACACCTCCGTACCCGGCGGCCAGGGCGTCCTCGTGCGGGTGATGGAAGGCCGCGCCAAGAAGGTGCGTGGCAACCCCCGGTTCCCCACTAACCAGGGCAAGCAATCCGCCGCCGCCGACGCGATGCTGCAATCCCTCTACCACCCCGACCGCATCGCCGGCCCCATGCTGCGCACCGGCCCCCGCGGTTCCGGCCAGTTCCGTCCGATCACCTGGGATGAAGCCCTGAACCGCTTCAACGCCGCCGTGGACACCAACGGCAGCCGAATGTTGCTGGTGACCGACGACCGCTGCGCCAGTTTCGCCCGGATCTGCGGCGCTTTCGCCGAGGCTTTCGGCGGCCGGCACGTGGCTTTCGGCGGCGCGGCGGACGACGCGGCTTATCGCGCAGCGGTTGAAAACGTGATGGGCAGTGGCAACCTCCCCTACCACGACATCGCCCACGCCGATTCGCTGATCAGCTTCGGCTCCGACTTCCTGTCCACCTGGGGCAGCCCCACCGCCTATGCGGTCGCCTACGGCAAGTTCCGCTCCGACACCCACGGACACCGGGGCACGCACGTTCACTTCGGCGCTCGCTACTCCATGACGGCGGCCAACGCCGACAAGTGGGTGCCCATCGCCCCCGGCGCCGAGGGCTACGCGGCCATGGCCATGGCTTGGGGCATTGCCCAATCTCATCCCGAATCGTCCTACGTGCAGGCCATCACCGGCGAGGCCGGCCCCGGCGCGCTCAACCAATTCGCTCCCGACGCCAACGCCGGTATTCTGGGAATACCGCCCGAAGCGCTGGGCGGGAAGTCCCTCAACGACTTCTTCCACGAAATGGCCCACGACTACGCGGCCCATCATGGCCTGGCCATCGGCGGCGGCGGCGAGGCCGCAGCCTACAGCAACGGCAGGTTCAACGCCTCCGCAGTCCTGATGCTCAACCACGTCATGGGCAACGTGGGACATGAGGGCGGACTGCTGCCCAATCCCGACGGCCCAATCTCCAGTCCCGCCCCGGTTCCGTTGGTCTCCCTGGACGAGTGGCGGTTGATCGCCGCCGACATCGCCAACGGCGCGACGGGCTTGGTCATCGTCAACAGCGCCGACCCGGTACACGGCCTGCCTGACGGCGTGGGCATGGCCGACGCCCTGCGCAACGAGAACGTCGCCATCATCAGCGCCAGCCCGTTCATCGACGACACCAGCGTGATGGCCGACCTGCTTATCCCCGACCGTGTAGCGTTGGAGGATTGGGGCGACGACACCCCCAACCCCGCGCCCGGTTACCAGGTGTACGCGGTGCAGCAGCCGGTGGTGAACCCTCTGCCCGACCTGGACCCGCGCAGTTTCCCCGACGTGCTGATCAACGCCGCCGCCGCTCTGGGCCGCGCCGACGCCATGCCAGCCGAGAGTTACGAGGCCACAATCCGGGCCAACGTGGAAGAAACGCTGGGCGCGGACCTCACCGAGACGCTCAAAAACGGCGGCTGGTGGGACGAAGGCGCTACCGCGCGCGGCGCATCCCCGTCCGGCAACCTGCTCAGCGATATCGTGAACATGGCCGCGCCGGCCGAGATGCACGGCTCCGGCAATTTCCAGTTGCTGCCCTTCGCGCACAACACCGTGCTGGATGGCCGCAACGCCCACCTGCCCTGGGCCCAGAACGCGCCGGACCCCGTCACCACCGTCGCCTGGCAAACGTGGGTCGAAATCAACGAAAAACAGGCCCGCGAAATGGGGTTGCGGGAGGGAGACGTGGTCAACATCACCACCTCCTCCGGAACCATCCAGGCGCTGGCCTATCTCAACCCCGGTATGCCCCCCAACATCGCCGCCGTGCCCATGGGCGGCGGACGCACCGCCGGTTCCGAATTCGCCACCGGCCGCGATTCCCGCGAGAGCAGCAACGTCGTGTCCATCCTGGCCGTCGCCGGCAACGACGCCGGCGGGGTGACCTGGAGCGGCAACCGTTGCAGCATCACACCCACCGGCGACAGCATGGCCGTTTCCAAACTGGAGGGTGGTTACACCTCACGCGAAATCGGTGAGCATCCCGCCGAGCAGGTATTCAAAACCGTCAGTGGAGAGGGAGGAGGTCACTAGGGACGACAAAATCGCCCATCCGCTCATCCTGAGCTTGTCGAAGGATCATCGTTCGACAGGCTCGCCACGAGCGGCAATGCAGAAGCCCTGGGGACAACTGAGAAATGCCCAACGCTCAACACGAACATAAATGGGGAATGGTCGCCGACCTGGACAAGTGCACCGGCTGCCAGGCTTGTGTAATCGCCTGCCAGGCCGAAAACAACATCCCCATCAACACCAAGGACTACTTCCTCCAGCGCCGCGCCTACGAGTGGATCCGCATCGAGCGCTACTGGGAGGGCGAGTACCCCAACGTCAAGGCGCGCTTCATGCCCGTGCTCTGCCAGCACTGCGAAAACGCGCCCTGCGAGCCGGTTTGCCCGGTGTACGCCACCTACCACAACGAGGAAGGACTCAACGTCCAGGTCTATAACCGTTGCGTCGGTACCCGCTACTGCATCAACAACTGCCCCTACCAGGTGCGGATGTTCAACTACTGGCATCCCAACTGGCCGGCCCGCATGGAAAACCAACTGAACCCCGACGTAACCGTGCGCACTCGCGGCATCACCGAAAAGTGTACCTTCTGCGTCCAGCGCATCCGCCGCGGCGAGCTCAAGGTGGAGGCCCAGGGCGGCAACCGCCTGAACGACGAGACCATCGCCGGCGGCAACTACGACCCCGCCTGCGTCCAGGCTTGCCCCACCAACGCCCTGATGTTCGGCGACCTGCTGGATCCCAACGCCGCCATCAAGCCGTACTTCGACGACGTGAACGCGCACCCGGGCCACGGCGAACATGACCGCCAGACCCGGGGCTACCGGCTGCTGGAGGAAATGGCCACCAAGCCCAGCGTCATCTACCTCAAGAAAGTTGACCAATACCCGCTGCCGGGTAAGGGTGGACACTGATGGCTAGCGAAACCCAGGCGCATCCTCCCGCGGCGGACCACGGCCACGACTCTCACGAGCACGGCCACTTCGGGCCGGAAATGTGGGTCATCCCGGAAGGGCCGGGGCTGGTGGCCGATGTCAACGAACGGCAACGCACAACGCCGGGCATCTGGCGCATGGTGTTCTACGCCGGCGCGGTTCTTACCATCCTGGGTATCGTCGGTTTCCTGCTCAAAGCATTCACCGCCGGCTTCTCCGACCATCGCGCGTGGGGCTTCTACGTCGCGGCCTTCGCCTTCGTATTCACGCTGACGGCCTCCGCGCCGCTCGCCGCCTGCGCCTTCCGGTTCACCAAGAGCCACTGGCGCCGCCCTCTGTCTCGCATCGCCGAGATCTTCTCTCTGGTCAGCATCGTCAATATCCTGCTGTTCATCCCCGCGCTCATCGCCTTGCCCGACATCGGCGTGATGCACGAAAGCGGCGAACAGATGGTGCGCCGGTCCATCTGGTTCCAGGAACTCGTCAACCCCTCCGGCTGGCTCCTCGCCGGCATGATCGGCCTGTCCTTCTGCTCCGTGGCAATCCTCTGGCTGGCCGCGCTGCCCGACATGGCCCAGAGCCGGCACCTGGTGTCCGGTTTCCGCGCCTCTCTCTACGGTCGGCTGGCCGGCGGCTGGTACGGCACCAAGCGCCAGTGGCAAATCCAGAAGGGCGGCCTCGCCATCCTCGGCGCGCTGTACTTCATGATGGTCGTGTTCGTCCAGTTCCTCGTGGTCAGCGACTTCGCCATGGCCATGATCCCCGGCTGGAAGGACTCCATCCTGCCCCCCTTCTACACCGTGATCAGCTTCCAGGGCGGCCTCGCCAGCATCCTGCTGGTGGCCTACGCCATGCGACGCTGGGGCGGCTACCGCGATCTCATCGGCCAGGCCCCCTTCTGGGCGGCCAGCAAAGTGCTGCTGGGCCTTACCCTCCTGCACACCTACCACCTGTTCGCGTTCTTCATCACCTACTGGTACGGTCGTCTTGAGGTCGAGCAGGCCATCCTGAACTACCTGATGTTCGATTCCTACATCGGCATCTTCTGGGCGCAGCTCTTCTTCACCTTCTTCATACCCTTCCCGATCCTGGTGTCCAACCACGCCCGGCGCGAGGGTTGGGGCGCGCCCCTGGCCGCCATCTTCATCGTCATCGGCCTGATGCTCTGGCACATCCGCATCTTCGCGGCTGCCTTTGCCGCCGCGCCGGCGGTTGAGGGCGGGCTGTACTACCTGCCATCCGACGCCTTCTCCTTCCCGGCATTGTTGCTGCCGGTTCCCGGCGCAATGTTCCCCGACCCGTGGGACATCTTCATGATCCTGGGCGGCGTGGGCATCGTGCTGCTGGTGTTCCGCATCGGCATGATGCTGCTGCCGCCGCTGTCCCTCTGGGAAATGAAAGAAGGCTCCATGTACCAGCGCGTCGATACCCTCATCCGCGGCCGATACCTGGTGCTGACTAAACCTGAGTAAAATGAGCCAATACAGCCACATCCGTCATTCCCGCGAAAGCGGGAATCCAGAAGCCTAAAGAGTAAGTCAAAATGCAGGAAGGCAAAGTCCTACCCGCAGCGCAGATCAACCGGGACCTGCTGCGGTCCATACTGGAAACGCCCCGCTGGTTCTGGCCGGTGGTGTCGCTGCTGGGCGCAATCGTGCTGGCGGCGTCCATCACCGTCGGCATCATGATCAACACCGGCCTGGGCATCACCGGGTTGAACTACAAGGTGGTGTGGGGCTTTTTCATCACCAACTTCGTGTTCTGGATCGGTATCAGCCACGCCGGCGTGATGCTCTCCGCCATCCTGCGCCTGGCCAAGGCCGAATGGCGACGTCCCGCCACTCGCGCCGCCGAAGTGCTGACCATCTTCTCGCTGATGACCGCCATGATCATGCCCATCATCCACACGGGACGCCCCTGGCGCATCCTCTACTGGGCTTTCCCCTACGATTTCGCCCGCGGCATCTGGCCCAACATCCGCACCCCGCTGGTGTGGGACCCGTCCGCCATCCTGACCTACCTCACCTCCTCCACGCTGTTCGTCATCATCGCGCTGGTGCCCGACTTCGCCGTGCTGCGCGACCGCACCACCGGCTGGCCCAAGCTGGTTTATACCCTGCTCGCCATGGGCTGGGAGGGCAACCCGCGCCAGTGGAAACTCCAGATCATCGCCGGCGTTCTACTCTCCGCGCTGATTCTGCCCGTGTTCGTGTCCGTGCACTCCATCGTGTCCTGGGACTTCGGCATGGCCGTGGCCATCAAGTCGTGGCACAGCACCGTCTTCGCCCCTTACTTCGTGGTCGGTGCGGTCCACTCCGGCGTCTCCGCCGTGGTGTTCGCCATGATCCTGCTGCGCTGGGCCTACGGCTGGCAGGACTACATCCGCCACGAGCACATCGACGCCCTGGGCCGTCTGCTCATCGTCGTCGCCACCGGCTGGTTCTACTTCCTGGTCATGGAGATCATCTTCGGAATCTACGGGCTGGAAGGCGACGAGCTGGCCGTGCGCGCCCTGCAATTCCTCCCCGGCGACTACGGCGTCGCCTACAATATCTGGATGATCGTATTCGTCGGCATCACCTACTTCCTGCCGGTCATCCTGTGGCTGCCCAAGGCGTGGCGGCGCAACCTGTGGATCATGTCCGCCGCCTGTATCTCCGTGAACGTGGGAATGTGGCTCGAACGCTACCTGCTGTTTGTGCCCGGCCAGGCCAACAAGCAGTTCCAGACCTTCACCTGGAACGACTACCTGCCCCAGTGGCCGGAAGCCCTCATCGTGGGCGCGACCTTCGCCTTTGTATCCATGCTGATGCTGCTGTTCAGCCGCGTGTTCCCGCTGGTGCCGCTGTACGACATCAAGGAAGGCGACATCCTGCGCACGGAAATGCAGGTTGGCCGCCGCACTTTGACCGCCACCTTCAGAGAGGACTAGAGAGTTATCGCCATGGCAATGCCCGGATTTATGCAGCGGATGCGGGACGCGATGTACCCGCCCAGCCGGAAGCAGGCCATCCTGGGCCTGTTCCAGGACGCCGAGTCCGCCGCCAACGCCGGCGACGCGCTCAAGGATGCCGGCATTCCCGACACCGATTACGACTTCCTCACCGATTCGCCCTACCCGGAGGGGGCTTTGGGCGAGAGGGAGGAAAAGCACCGCCTGTATCTGTACCCCTTCATCGGCGCGCTGCTCGGTCTGTCCTCCGGCATTATGATTACCGCCATGACCCAGGTGGCGTACCCGTTGGTGACGGGAGGCAAGCCGGTACTGTCCCTGCCACCCATGGCCATCGTGTGCTACGAAGGCACCATGCTGGGCGCGATCCTGTTCACCGTTATCGGCATCGTCTTCGAGTCGCGCCTGCCCAAGTTCCAGTTGGGCTTGTATGACGACCGCATCACCCAGGGATTCCTCGGCCTGCGCGTCAACGCCGAGCCCGAGCAGCGCTACGAGGTGGTGCAGATAATGAACTCCGCCGGCGCGGTGGAAGTCAAAACGGATCAGTAACGTAACGAGCGGATTTATCCATGGCAACGCAAGCAATTCTGGGACTGTTCGACGACGCTTCGGCGGCTGCTGACGCCGGCGACGCGCTCAAGTCGGCCGGCATCCCGGAATCCGACTACAACTTCCTCACCGACGTGCCCTATCCCGAGGGCGCGCTGGGCGAGGGTATGGAGCGCCACCGGCTTTACGTGTGGCCCCTGCTTGGCGGCCTCATCGGCCTCATCGTCTCCCTCGTGATTGGTGCTATGTCCCCCATGGCAGTGCCCATGACCATTGCGGAGAAACCCATCCTGGCCATGCCGCCGCTGGCCGTCATCTGCTACACCGGCGCGTTGCTGGGCGCAATCCTGTTCACCGTCGTCGGCGTGGCGCTGGCCCTGCGTCCCAACCTGCGCAACCCCATGTCCGACGACCGCATCAGCCAGGGCCTCATCGGGCTGCTCGTCAACGCCGGCGCAGATCAGAGTCCCCGCGTCACCGAGATACTCAACGAAGCCGGCGCAGTGGACGTTGCCACCCGCTGATCCCCGCATCCGGCGGCTATCTGCAATCATCTTCACCAAGATCGGAAATGAGAACTTTGATGACACGAACTAAACTGATGCGCGGGCGACTGCTGCCGTTGGTCGGGTTGGCTATCGTGGCCGGTATGCTGGCCGTCGGGTGTTCGCAAGGTTCGTATCCCCTGGACATCTTCTACGAAATGCACTACCAGCCGTCCCACAAGGCCCACGAGCCGCCGCGGCTCAGCCCGCCGGCGTCAGCGGTGCCGTGGTACGGCTCCACGCCGCCGCAGCCCACGTCCTTCGCCGGCTCCGGCAAGCACATCTTCGAGACCAACTGCGTCATGTGCCACGGCGTAACCGGCCAGGGCGACGGCCAGGTGCTTGGCCGCATGATCGTCGATTACGGCTACCAGGCCACCGACGCCCCGCTGCTGAACCCCAACCTGACCTCCGAAGCCGCTACCGGACTGAGCAGAGACGAACTGCGCGGCGTCCTCACCGGCGGCGTCAACATCATGCCCTCCTTCTCCAAGCTGCTCACCGAAAACCAGATCGAGCTGGTGCTGGACTACGTGGAAGGCTGCATCCAGGACGGCAATGCGGCAGCGTGTGAGTAGTTCGGACCATTCCGCCTCCCTGCACGGCGACGTCTTGCCGTGTTACCCTTGAATGGCAACCCTCAATTCACCGGGAGGCTTGGCGATGGTAGATAATACAGAAACCATAGCGGTGGCGGTTGATGCCGAAATAGCCGAAAAATACCGTTCGGCGTCGGACATGGACCGGCGCAGGATGGATCTACTGATTAATATGCACCTGCGCAGAATGATGGGCCCCCGGAGGCCACTGGAAGAGATCATGCAGGAGCTGAGCCGAGAGGCCCAGGAGAATGGGCTAACACCGGAGATACTCCAGTCCATATTGGACGAATGACGCCCCGGCCCCGTCTCGTGTTTGACACGAATACCGTCGTCAGCGCAACATTGTCCGATGATTCCGTACCAGGGAGAGCGTTGACCATTGCGTTGCGTCTCGGCACGGTCCTGATGTCCCGGGCGTTGAACGATGAATTGGATAATGTGCTCCGGAGACCTCGGTTTGACCGCTACGTCGCTCCAGGGAGGCGCGAAGAGTTCCTGCGGAGCTTGATGCTTGGCGTTGAACCGGTGGAAATCACCGTGCCGGTGCGCGCTTGCCGGGATCCCAAGGACGACAATATTCTCGAACTGGCCGTCAACGGCGAGGCCGACTACATCGTCACCGGCGATGATGACCTGCTGGTGATGAACCCCTTTCGCGGCATAGAGATAATCAGGCCCGTCGAATTTCTGGCGATTGCCAGCGCAGCAGATCAATGAACAGGATCATCGCTGTCGTCTCCATTGTTGTCGCCTCGGGCTTGTTGCTCTCCGGCGGGGCTGCCTACGCCCAATCCGGCGAGAAGGCCGGCGCGTATGACGAGGCGGACGCTCAGGCCATTGACCGTATGCTGATGTGTCCCGTCTGCCCCGCGCAGACCATCGACCAGACCGAGGTTCCCCTGGCCAAGCAGATGCGGGCGCAGGTGCGCGAGTTGCTCGCCGGCGGCGCCACCCGTAAGGAAGTCCTCGACTGGTTCGCCGCCCCCGAACGCTACGGTCCCGGCGTGCTGGCCGAACCACCCCGCTCCGGCTACAACCTTATCGCTTGGATCGTACCCGGCGTTATCGTCGTAGCCGCCCTGTCCGGCGGCCTGCTGACCCTGCGCGCCATGCGCCGCCGCTCCGACGACAACCCATCTGACGCTGCCGGCGAGACCGACGACCTACAACCCTACCTCGCGGCGGTGGACCGGGACCTGGACTTGGATAGATGTGATGAAAGTGCGGGGCAATAACGCGGTGTGCAGAATTTCTATTGCTCCCTCTCCCCTTGTGGGAGAGGGCTGGGGTGAGGGGGCATTGCTCATGGGTTTTCACCCTCACCCTTACCCTCTCCCATCAAGGGAGAGGAGACTTTTGAGGGGGGACCATGGCTGACCTCGGAGCCGCCTGCCTCTGGATGGCCCTGGCCCTGGCGACGTACTCTTTCGCCGCGTCGGTAGCCGGGCAACTGCGCGGATCGCCGGCCCTGCTGGACAGCAGCCGCAAGGCATCCTACGTGCTCGTGGTGGTGCTCCTGGTGTCCACCCTGTCGCTGGTGCAGTCGTTCATCACCCGCGATTTCTCGCTGGCCTACGTCGCGGCCCACAGCAACGTCGCCATGCCCAACATCTACACCTGGGTAGCCTTCTACGCCGGCAACGAGGGGTCGCTGCTCTACATCGCCTTCGCCCTGTCCGTCATGGCGGCGTTAGCCATCTGGCTGGCCCCGGCGTCCACGCGGCCCACGCTCCCGTGGACGGTGGCCATCCTCATGCTCATTGAGGTCTTCTTCCTAGCTGTGATGGGATTCATGGCAAACCCCTTCCAAAAACTCCCCTTCCCAGTGCCCGACGGTCAGGGCATCAACCCCCTGCTGACCCACTTCGGAATGTTCTTCCACCCGCCCGCGCTGATGGCCGGTTTGGTGGGCATCAGCATCCCTATGGCCTTTTCGCTGAGCAGTTTAATCGGAGGCAAGGGCGGCGACGAATGGATCGACGCCGGCCGTGCCTGGGGCGTCGGCATCTGGGCGCTGTTGGCGTCGGGCCTGTTGCTGGGCTCCTGGTGGGCTTACACCATCCTCGGCTGGGGCGGGTTTTGGTTCTGGGACCCGGTGGAAAACGCCGCCTTCATGCCCTGGATCGTCCTGACCGCCTTCATCCACTCCATAATGGTGCAGAAGCGCCGGGGCATGTTCCGGATGTGGAACATCGTGCTGATCAACATCGCCTTCGGATTCGCGCTCTACGGGATGTTCATGAACCGGGGCGGCCCGGTGCCGTCGGTACACTCCTTCGGCGCGTCCACCCTGGGCTGGGTGTTCCTGCTGTTCCTCGCGTTCGGCGTCATCGTGCCCATGGCCATATTCTTCTGGCGCTACGACCTGGTGCGCAGCGCGCAGCGCCTGGATTCCATGCTGTCCCGGGAGGCGGCGTTCCTCATCAACAACCTGCTGCTGCTGGGCATCGCCGTCGCCACCCTGTGGGGCACGGTGTATCCGCTGCTGTCCCGCCTGTTCGCCGAGCAGGAAATCACCGTCGCGCGGCCATTCTACGACCAGGTCAACGGCCCCCTGATGCTCGTCCTCGTGTTGCTCATGGGCGTCGGGCCGCTGCTGCCCTGGCGTCGCGCCAACCTGCAATCGCTGCGACGGGCGCTGCTGCTGCCAGGAGCGGTGGCGCTGATCACGGCGGTTGCGCTGCTGGCCGTGGGCGTCCGCCAACCCTACGCCGTCGTTGGGTTCGCACTGTGCGCCCTCGTTACCACCAGCATCCTGGCCGAATGGACACGGGGAACCCTGGCCCGACGGCGCAGCGTCGGCGACAACCCGGCCGTCGGATTCGTCCGCCTCATCATCGCCAACCGCCCCCGCTATGGCGGCTACGTGGTTCACCTGGCCGTGGTGATGGTCGCTCTCGGCGTGGTGGGCCAGTCCTTCTACGGCGTGCAGCGCGACGTGGTGATGTTCCCCGGAGACGAGGTCACCGTCGGCGACTACCGCATGGCCTACGTGGACACCACCACGCTGGCCTTTGCCGATCGCACCGAGTATCGCACCACCGTCGAGGTGTACCACAAAGGCGAGTTCCTGGAGGCGATGCACCCACGCCGCACGTTCCACCCGGAGTTCAACATGGCCTCCACCCTGGCCGCCATCCGCTCCACCCCTGTCGAGGACTTCTACGTCGTGCCCAGCGAGAATCGGGAGGACGGCGCCGTCGGGTTCCGCATCCTGGTCAACCCGCTGGTGTGGTGGATGTGGGTAGCCGGCCCGGTGCTGATTCTGGGCACGGTGATCGCTCTCTGGCCGGCCCGCGCGCCGGTGCGCCGTCCGGTGGTAGCGCCGGCGGTCACGGCCGGCTCCGCGGATTAGCCCGGCAATATGCAACTCGGCCTGGCCATCGCCGTCGCGCTGCTGATAATCGCAGTAGTGGCCTGGCCGCTGTTGGCGCGCCGGCGCAACGCGCCACCTCGAACGGATCCGCCTGAAACTCCGGGCGGCGAACACGCCGCCGCGCTCAACGCCGTGTACGACGCCATCCGCACCCTGCAAACCGACCACAGCCTGGGCCGCGTCAACGACGACGATTACCGCGAGCAGCTGGACGAGTACCGCCGCCAGGCCGCGGAGTTGCTGCGAGACATGGACCGGGAATCCGGAAGCGAGCGGGATGATTAATCAACCCACGCCGGTGGAACTGGACAGCCAACGGCCCGGCATCCGGGATGTTTGGGAGGTAGGGCGAGCGCCGGCGCTGTTCGCCATCGTTACGGCGGCGATAACATGGGTTATCTGGTACTATACGAATACGCCTTGCACGGCGGAACTGGCGGCAAGCATCGGCTGCAACCCGGCGACGATTGCCAGGTACATCGACATTGACATCTTCGGACGGATGTTGACCTACTCGGCGATTACCGCGGCCGCGGGAGGAGTCTGGAATTACAATATGTTCACCAAGATGCGCGCGGTGATTGCCGCGGAAACCAAGCGGGCCAACGAAGCGGAACAGCGGCTGGCAGAGTATCGTCAGCAGGTTGAGGAAGAGCGGCGACAGGCCATGGAGGAACGCCAGCGGCAAGCCGACGAACGCCAACGCCAAGCGGACGAACGCCAACGTCGATGGGAAGAGGAATTTCGCCGCTCTGAAGAAGAGCGTCGTCAGGAACACCGCGCGTTCATGGCTGCCCTCTCCGAACTCACCGCCGAAATCGCCAACCTGCGCCGGCAGCGCAACGGCAACGGCCAAAGCGGTCAGTAACCCCGCCTTGCTTATCCGGTTGCCCATACTGGCCGCGTTGGTGGCCATAATTCTGCTGGCTATGACGCCGGCTGCGCTCTATTCCCAGTCGTCCGCCACATCCCCGGTATCCGGCGTATTGGTCAACGGAACCCAGGGCGGCGCAATCCCCGCCAACGCCACCGTCCTGCTCCACCAGTTCGGCGTCGATTCCGGCTCCGTGGACACCTACGAAACAACCACCGATGCTGACGGCGCGTTCCGCTTTGACGACGTGCCGCCCACGCCGGAAAACGGCAGCGCCGCCGTGGTCGCCATCTATGGCGGCACCCGGTACAGCGAGGTACTATCGCCATCGGAAACGTCTGACCCGGTCTCACTCACCGTGTACGAGCTCACGCGAGACGTGGGTGTCGTCGCCACCACCGAGCAGTCCATCATCATCGCCGGCATCGACACCGCCACGCGCCGCATGGCCGCCGTGCAGCTCTTCACCCTGGAAAACCGCAGCGACACCACCCTGGTCCCCGACCTGTCCGCCCCACCCATGATCGGCCAGTTCAGCTTCCTGCGTTTCTCCCTGCCCGCCGAAGCTGCCAATCTCGACGTGTCCACCGATCTGGTCGGCGGCGAGGTCATACCGGTAGGCACGGGCTTCGCCATCACCGCCCCGGTGCAACCGGGCCGACACCAGGTCAGCTTCACCTTCACCGTGCCCTACCAGGGTGATACGCTGGCTTGGCGCGACAACACCCTACAGGGCGCCGAGTCCCTGCGTGTCCTGATTCCCAAAGAATTCGGCGACATCGGCGTGGGCGGACTGCCCGCCCAGGAACCGTTGAACCTCGGCGAAATAACCTACCGCGTCTGGGGAACCGAAAGCCTGGCTCCAGGCGCCGGCGTTGACCTTCTGTTGTCCGGCCTGCCCGAACCTTCATGGATCACCAGGTTGGGTAATCCCCTGTCGGAAGCCCGCTTCTGGTACGCTGCCATCCCCGTGGTAGTCGCTGCGTTACTGGCCTGCCTCTTGATCTGGGGCGTGTGGCGACGGCCCACGGAATCCGTCGCCTGATGTCCCGCCGCAACTGGATCATCCTGGGGACGGCGGCCGCGCTCATCCCCCTGTTCGCACTGCTGGCCTGGGCCGCGTCACAGCAGCGAGGCCAACCCCCCGGAACCGGCATCAACCAGCAATTCGGCGAGATCCGGGTGGAACGCTCCCAGGCTGAGGACTTCGAACTACAACTGCTGAACGGAGACCCCATACGGCTGTCCGACCTGCGCGGCAAGGTGGTCATGGTCGATTTCTGGGCATCCTGGTGCGCCCCCTGCCGCCAGGAGTCGGCAGCGTTGAACCGCGCTTACGCCGCCTACGCCGGCCGGCCCGTGGAGTTTATCGGCGTCAACGTCTGGGACACGGAGAACTCGGCGGAACTTTTCCTGGTGGAGTTCGGCGTCGAGTACCCGGCCGGCGTGGATTCTAATGGCGACATCGCCCTCAACTACGGCGTCCGAGGCATCCCCGAGAAGTTCTTCGTTGACGCCAACGGGATCATCCGGCGCAAGTACGTAGGCCCCATGCCCGAGGACGTACTGCGGATGACCCTCGACAGCCTACTGGCGGAGGCCGAATCAAGCGGCGGTGGATCACCGCCATATGGACGTCGTCACATTACCGACGTCAACGCTCAATTAACGTCAGTTCCGAGCCAAACTGCACTCCCATAATATCGCAAGCCGTTGCTATATGTTTACGAATCGGCCCTGACCCAATGTTAGTTCCAAGCCACCAGCCGTTTTCGAGGTCCAACGAGTAATCTCGTAGGTGGACCGCGTCGTAGAGGCCATCGCGGGTCATAGATACCAGTCGTCGAGTTCGTCCAGATGTCAGTGCAGAAAAACGTTCCATGAATGTGGAGTCGCGTCGCTGAAACTCTTTCACCAACTCTGCCAATGTTCGATTTCCGATTCCGGTTTCGACTGGTTTGTTGTCAAGAACGAAACCAACGATTTTCGTGGTGTGCTTTTGGGTGGTACTAGGAGCCGTAGTCGGCGGCTGTGTGGTTGACTGAGATCCCGTGTCAGCAGAGGGTTGGTAGATAAGCCCGCTGGAACGCAGAATTTGACCCAAAAACTCTTCGACATCGTCAAGCTCAGGTTGTGTGCCACACTCACCTTGCACTGCATCCGCAATCAAACTGGAAAGCGATTCGTCAGGCGTTTCCAGCATCTTCCGCCAAACAATGGGGATGGCATTACGAGCTTCTTCTCGTTGGATGCCGCCGTCCCGTAGTTGTCCTGCCGCGGATGTGATTTCCATGGTATTGCTGACGATGCAATCTTTATGTAGAAACTTTTCAAGGAACCGCTCGTGGTCGGTTATCTTGTCTTCCCGCTGTAGTTCCATATGGTAAAACCTGCGTTCCGCTGGAATACCATCAGCCATGCTGAGATAAAAATCCCAGACATTGCCATCCGTCAAGATCAGAAAAGGTACGCCGCGATTTGCGGCATACTTGAAGACCTGATCTACGCCGCTGTCGTTGGCATGGTCGAGTTTTTTGGCCTCCACAAAAACCAGCGGACCCCGCTTTCCGATCAAGGCGTAATCTACCTGACCGTACCCTCCGTCGTCATAACTCACTGGGTACTCGGGCACGAACTCACTCGGGTCGCTGTCGTCCCAGTCCAGCGCACGGAGGATAGGTAGGATCACTGCTTGCTTCACTTGAGCTTCGTTCTGCAAAGCTCCAGATCGGATGCGCTGAAGAGACCGAAGCAAAACCTGTTCCATTTCCATAGTTAATCATCTCAATGTTGCTGATGGTTTCGTGGTACATGCCGAATCTAATCTATCTCAGTGTATAATCTTATGTCAATATATAGTGGTACAATTTGGTTGTCATGAGCTCACATATTAGTGGAATTGATTCAAACGAATCCCCCGTCGCCTTGGCCATGGACTGGGGTGGCACCTGGGCCCGCGCCGCCATCATCGACCGACAGGGACAACCCATCTGGCAGGGTCGCGTCGCCAATCAACCCGGCGCTTTCCAAGATGAGTTGGTCGAGGCCGCCGGCGCGCTACTGCTCCAGGCCATGAACAATGCCGGCCAACGCCCCATCGCCGGTGCCGGCATCGCCCTGGCCGGCTCCATCGACGCCACCACCAACATGCTCCTCTCCTCGCCCAACCTGCCCGCCCTCAACGGGGTGACACTGCCCGACGTTTGGCAACCCATGCTAGATATGCCGGTGTGGGTGGGCAACGACGCCAACCTGGCCGCCCTCGGCGAGTGCTATTACGGGGCGGGGCGTCCCGCTACTCCACGGGATCGGCCGGCCCGCACCCTGGTGTTCGTTACCTTCAGCACCGGCGTTGGCGCCGGCGTCGTCGATGGCGGCGAGATGTTCATCGGGGCCGCCGGCGCCGCCGCCGAGGTCGGCCACATGACCATCGACTCTCGCGCCGACGCCCCGGCCTGCGCCTGCGGCAACAGCGGATGCCTCGAAGCCCTGGCCTCCGGCACCGCCATCGGCAGAGCGGCTCAGGCCCGGCTGGGCGACGCGACCCCGGGCGCGCCGCTGCAACTAGCCTACGAAACCAACGCCGCCATCACCGGCGAGGACGTGTTCAACGCCGCAGAGCGAGGCGATTCGGTGGCTATCGAAGTAGTCAACGACGCCGTCGCCGCCATCATCGTGGGCATGGGCAACGTGCTCAACCTGTTCAACCCCGACGTGGTCGTCCTGGGCGGCGGCGTAACCCAGGGCCTGCTGCAACTGGACCTGCTGGATCGTATCGAGGACGGTATGCGCCGCCGCGCCATGAGTTCCGGCCACCGGCAGTTTCGCCTGGCTCCGGCAACCCTGGGCGACAGCCAGGGGCTGGTGGGAGCAGCCAGCCTCGTCTGGTCCAAAACCGAGCGAGTCCAACCCCCTCTCCCTTAATGGGAGAGGGCTGGAGCCTGCCCTGTACTCGATACGGGGTGAGGGTGGAGATTTACGCAGGGTAGTCCCTACACTATATACCGCCCGCCCACCACATTCATCCGGTCGCCGGTAATGTACGACGACTCGTCGCTGGCGTAGAACAGGCAGGCGTTGGCAATGTCCTGCACCGTGCCCTGCCGTCCCATCGGAATTGACTTCAGGT
This sequence comes from Dehalococcoidia bacterium, assembly GCA_965207025.1. Taxonomy (GTDB): domain Bacteria; phylum Chloroflexota; class Dehalococcoidia; order Lucifugimonadales; family UBA3495; genus Bin87. The sequence goes on from OZ242258.1 coordinate 3,245,749, forward strand.
GTTCGGAGGAACCTCGCGCTACTTCCTGGAACTCCGGATACCACTCCGGATGCTCCCGTGAAGTATTCGTAGCCCCGGGATTCACCAGGTTGGCCCGCACGCCCTGCCCCGCGTATTCGGCGGCCACGGCGCGTATCAGCCCCAGCAGTCCCGTCTTGGCGGTGGTCACCACGGCGGTTTCCGGCCGCCCGGTGATCGCAGCCTGCCCGCCCAGCGCGATGATGCTGCCGGAACCCTGCTCCAGCATCCCCGGCAGCACGGCGCGCATCAGGTAGAACGATGCGTGCAGGTTGGTGGCAATAACGTCCTGCCATTCCTCCACCGACACCTCCAGCAACGGCTTGTGCGGGCGCACCGCTACGTTGCTCACCAGCACGTCCACGGTACCCACGGCGTCAATTCCTTCGGACACCATAGCCGCAACGCGGTCAGGATCGGACACGTCGCCGATGACAGTGTGGGTTTTGACACCCAGCTCCCGGCACTCGGCGGCCACTGACTCCAGTTCTTGCGCCGACTGCCGCGTGTTAAGAATCAGGTCAGCCCCCTCGCGAGCGAAGGTGCGGGCAATCTCGGCGCCAATGTTCCGACTGGCGCCGGTAATAAGAGCAGTTTTGTTTTCAAGACGCATCGAGAAGATACTCCCCAGTTGCTATTTGTTCTGGCGCCGGCCAATGATCCATCTCCACAAACGGAGAACTAAAAACCAGAGCCCGCCAGTTACGGTGAATATCGCGGCGACGACCTGGAGCGCTGTAACAGGATCTGCGTTTACCGCAGTCAAGATGACGATAATAAAAAGCGCTACCGAGCCGACGACAATTAAGATTGCTACTACGACCAGCAGTACTTTCACCGTCGATAGAAACAACTCCATTCTAGGTGCGAACGTTGGTACCCAGGAGCACAGCTAAGCCCGAAATCCCCGCCGCGAACCCGCCGACGCTCATCAATGAGGCCCCAACCAATATAGCGCCCCGTGACCAGTCGGGTACCAAGTACTCGCCCAGCAAAACTACAAAGACGCCGGCCAGGAAGACCAGCAATGCAAGGGTCAAGATTTTGTCCCACCTAGTCACGATAATCGTACCTCGCAGATAGTCAGATGATAAATCTGCCGGCAGGGGTTGTCAAAATGATGCAGGGGCGACAGTTTTGTCGCCCCTGCACCGACTTTCTTACTCCGCAAACATCAATACGGTCCGTACCCCGGCACGTTGATGCACGCCGCTATGTGGTTCGGCAGCACCTCCCGGGCCTCCGGTATCACCCTCATGCAGTCGTCCGTCGCCAGCGGGCAGCGCGGGTGGAACACGCAACCGCTCGGCGGATTCAGCGGGCTCGGCACCTCGCCCGACAGGATGATGCGCTCACGCTGCGCGTCCAGCACCGGGTCCGGAATCGGCACCGCCGACAGCAGCGCCCGGGTGTAGGGATGCTGCGGGTTCTCGTAGATCGCGTTCCGGTCGGCGACCTCCACGATCTTGCCCAGATACATCACCGCCACGCGGTCGCTGATGTGTCGCACCACCGACAGGTCGTGCGCGATGAACAGGTAGGTCAGGTCGTAGCGTTCCTGTAGGTCTTCCAGCAGGTTGATGATCTGCGCCTGGATGGACACGTCCAGCGCCGACACCGGCTCGTCGCACACGATGAACGACGGGTCAACCGACAACGCCCGCGCCACGCCGATGCGCTGGCGCTGCCCGCCACTGAACTCGTGGGGGAACCGGTCGGCCATGTACGGGTTCAGGCCCACGTTGTTCAAAAGCTCAGCCACCCGCTCCCGGTACTCCCGCTTGTTGTTCACCAGCCCATGCACCGCCAACGGCTCGCCGATGATGTTGCCGGCCGTCATGCGGGGGTTCAGCGAACTGTACGGGTCCTGGAAGATGATCTGCATCTGACGACGCATCGCTCGCATCTGATTGGTGCGCGCGTTGGCGATCTCAATGCCGTCGAACCAGATCTCCCCGTCCGTGGGCTTGTAGAGGCGCAGGATGCATCGGCCGGTGGTGGTCTTGCCGCAGCCCGACTCTCCCACCAGTCCTAGCGTCTCGCCGCGCATCACCGTGAAATGCACGTCGTCCACGGCTTTGATGTGCGCCACCGCCCGTTGGAAAAGTATCCCCGACGTTACGGGGAAGTGCATTTTCAGGCCCCGAACGTCCAGCAGTACGTCCCCGTGGCCCGGCTGCGTCTCGGCGGTCTGCGGCATTTCGGCAGTAGTCATTCTGAAACTCCATTTCCATAACCGTCATTCCGGCCTTTTCACGTCATTCCCGCGAAAGCGGGAATCCAGAAAAGCCTTCGGTTACGCGGTTCCCATCGCGTAGCTCAGGGCCTCCACGCCCAGCACTTCCGAACGCCAGCAGGCCGAAACGTGCGGTTCCGCTCCGTTGCTGCTCTCCACCTGCATCAATGGTGGGGCCTCGGTGGCGCACTTGTCCACGGCCCAACGGCAGCGGGCGCGGAAGGAGCAACCCTGCGGCAGGTTCACCAGGTCCGGCGGCTGCCCTTCAATGGGCACCAGCTTGGCGGCGTTGCCCTCCTCGTCCACCAGCCGCTGGTCCAGCCGCGGCACCGAGTCCAGCAGACCCACCGTGTAGGGATGCCTCGGGTTCGTGTAAATCTCCAGCGCCGATCCACGCTCGATGATCTTGCCGGCATACATCACGTTCACCCGGTCCGCATAGCGCGCCACCACCCCCAGGTTGTGCGTAATGATGATCAGCGCGACGCCCAGGGTTTCGGTGAGGGACTTCATCAGTTCCAGGATCTGCGCCTGAATGGTTACGTCCAGCGCCGTGGTCGGCTCGTCGGCGATGATCAGCTTGGGATTGCAGCTCAGCGCCATGGCGATCATCACGCGCTGGCGCATCCCCCCGCTGAACTGGTGCGGATACTGACGGATCCGTCGTTCGGGGTCGGGAATGCCCACCTGCGCCAGCAGGTTCACCGCGTCCTGGCGGGCCTCATCGCGGGATTTGCCCATGTGGAGCTGGATGGTTTCGGTGAGCTGGCGGTCCAGCGTCAGCACCGGGTTCAGCGACGTCATGGGCTCCTGGAACACCATGGCCATCTTGGCCCCGCGTATGCGGCGCATGTCGTCCATGTCAACGTCGAGAATGTTTTCCCCGTCGAACAGGACCTCTCCACCAATGGTCTTGCCGGGGGGGTCGGGAATCAGCCGCATCAGCGACAGCGCGCTTACGCTTTTGCCGCATCCGCTTTCGCCCACCAGCCCCAACGTTTCGCCGGGCATCACCTCGTAGGTAATGTCGTCAACCGCTTTGACGACGCCTTCGTAGGTAAAGAAGTACGTTTGCAGATTCTTAACTTCAAGTAGCGGATCCACGGCAGCGCTCCTTCCTCTGGTTGCGTACGCGTAGCACACGCCCGCGCTATCCAGCGGCGTGAAATTGATGCGGACAAATTACCATACGCCGCATGGTACGGCAAGACAGGCGGCAGGTTCACCCTCACTTACCCTGTTCATCTGTTCAAGCGCAGGTTGGTGATTGCATTGGTGCAACGACGCTACGACACCGGGGGACCTTGACCGTCGCGGCGGACATTGCCATAGATGACTGCCACCAACCCCGCCAACGCGGCTAAAAGGGAAACCAGACTAGCCGGACTCCAGCCGTAAATAATCGTTAGTACAATGCCGGCGATTAAGCCGCCTATGCCAATAACGGCGGCGATGACTAAACTCCAGATGCGTACCGAAAAATTCCAGTGAGCAACTTGTCTATGAGTTTCGAGCGCCATCCTTTCGTTGGCTGTTTCTTGCTCTTCCTGGTTGCGCTGGTGCTCCTGTGACCTTTCCCAGTTGCTTGCGATGCGTTCCGCCAAGCCGTCCAGGACCGATTCGTACTGTGCGAGCATTTCCGGTGAAGGCAGAGAATCTTCCCCATAGGGAATCGCTTCATCACTACCATTCTCTGCCAATCTATCGTCGGGCTGGTGCTCCGGATTGGCTTCACCCGGTTCGTTCATTTGACTCGGACATCCGCGCTCTGGGCAGTCGATTTAAGCTCCGGGCGTTGGCGCTGAAAACGAATGCCGCCAGCATCGCAGCGATATAAGCGATGCACAGCGCCACACCCCACCACTGGTGCCCAACCAGAATGATGTAGATACCGCCCGCAATACCCAGTATGGATAAAGCATAAACGATCAGGAAACTGATGAAACGCCACCGGGCGCCCTTGACCTGAGCCTCTTGCGCGGTTTCCAGCGCGAACGTCTCTCGCTCACGAGCCTCACGCTCCCGGTTTTGGCGGTGTCGCTGTTCCTGCTCGACGGCTTCCAGTATCCGGCTGGCCGCGCCGGGAACTATATCCTCGTATCGCTTCAGTACCTCCGGAGGGGGCAACATGCCACCCCAAGACTCTGCCGGCCGGTCAAACCGGGGCTGACTTGGCGTATCGTTGTGATTTCTCATGTTGACCCCTCCCAGTACAAGAGCGCTCCTGCTACCCAACATCCTCCACCGGCACCGTGGCTATGCCATACGTCCCGTAGAAGAAGTTGGCGTAGTGCGTGGAACCACCGGTGACCCACAGCAGGTACTGATCCGGATCCTCCAGCGCGGGAATCGTCGCGTCCGGATCGTCGGCCAGGTGCTGCAACTCCGGATGCGCCAGCCACTTGCCGTTCTCATCCGTCGGCACGCCGGCGCGGATGGCATCCTGCACCGACGCCCGGCAGCGCTCGTGCAGCCACTCCTGCGCGTCCCGCTTGCTGAACCCCGCGTTGTTCAGAATCACCGCGCGCGACGGACTGAGCATAATCGGATGATACGGCCCCTGGTAGGAGACCCGCTGGTTGGAGTGTCCCACCTGCGCCGACTGCCGCCCCTTGATCCACGCTCCGCCGCCGGCGTGCCGGTAGAACATCATGGACGCGATGTTGTTCAGCGTGTCCAGATGGTTCTTCGATGCGTTGTCCAGCACGTCCGTAGGCCCCGTGACCGTCACCACCGTGACCGCGCTCTCGTCCGGCCGGAACCCCTTGTCCACGTGATAGGGCTGCCAGGGGCTGACCTCTTCGTTCTCGGCGATGCACATCCCGAACTTGGTGGGCAGCCCGATGAAGTTGGGGTCGCCCGCGCCCGCCTTGCAGTAGCCGATGTTGATCAGACACAGCCGCAGCGCCCGCCCGATGGCGGTGTTGGCCTTGTTGACCACGCCCGGCCCCATGGCTGACGTGCCGTAGTTGATGCCCGCCCGGTCGGCAATCGGCCCGTTCACCAGGATCAGCGGCGCCTCGGTATGCCCCGACACCTGCATGTCCCGGTGGTTGCTCTCCGGCTGCGCGATGCACTCGATGGCCGCCAGCAGTATCGGGAACTGCTCCGGACGGCAGCCCGCCATCACCGCATTGATGGCGATCTTCTCCACCGTCGCCAGGCCAAACCCCGGCTCCATCACCATCACCACGTCCTGCGGGGCGCGCCGGGTGCCTTTCAGCATCGCCTCCACCAATTCCGGCGTGGGCGGAACCACGGGCATCCCATCGCTCCAGTCCCGCTCCTCCATGAAGCGGTTGACCGCGTCAATACCCCACGGCGATTCGTCCAGCGTCACCGTGAACACGTCCGTCTCGCTGTGCCCGTTGGTCATGCTGGACAGGTCCGCCGTCGTGGACATCCGGGTCAACCCCAGGATGATGTTGTCAATCTGCTCATCCACCATGCTGTGGATGTAGTCGGCCTGCTGCCCCGTGCAGGCGTGGGGAATCGTCACGAACGCCGTCGCCGGCTGTCCCCAGCCATCTACACAGGACTGCCAGGCCCGCGCGAAACTGCGCGCTGCGATGCCGACGGCGGGGATGCCCGCCTTCTCCATCGCTACCATGTCGTGGGCAAGCCACGACGTGCAGCCCCCTCAATGCGCCGCCGCACCCACCATCGCGTCAACCTCGTTGGCGATGATTGCCGCCTCCGCCTCGTCGATGTGTACGCCGCGACTGAGCGCCGGCCGGCCATCGCGCCGGGGCCCTCCGTAGCTCTCGAACTTAACGTTGGAGTACCGCCGGCCGATATGCTCAGCCACCCGGTCCACGGCCACGCCGGCGCCGCCGGTCATGTTGTCGTACAGGCCGATGGTCTTGCCTTCCAACGTGTCCAGGCGCGGAGCCGGAGGAACCTTGAAATCCACCCGCGCCGCGGCGGGCGACATAATTCGCAACTGCATAATCGTTTCATCCCCTGCTGAGTTTCGCCGATTCTGGCACGAATCCCCCCGCTTGGCAACCGCGCCAGTAATTGAGGCGATTTCGCTACTCGACGGTTCGCAACCGGCGGCGCTACACCTGAGTCAGCAGGGGGTCAGATTGGACAGCAGAGACTCCACGTCGTCAAGGCTTTCGGCCACCATATCGGGCTCCATGTCGTCCTCATAAAAGTTTTCGTGGAGCGCGCTGGCGGAGTTGAAGAAACGACGGATGTCAGCGTCACCGGTTTCCGAGCGCAGCCTGTTAGCCGCCCGGTGGTGATGACGATGACGATGGTGTTCCCAGCCGCGTTGCTCGGCGATGGCCTTCAGCGTCCGGACAGCCGCGCCCCATCCCTTCTCGGATGCCTGCGGCAGATCGCCGGCGGCCAATTCCGCTCGGGCCTGTACCAGAAGGCGTTCGCTTGCCTCTCGGTATCGTTCGGTGGTCACTTGGGGATTCTCCTGCTGCTTCTGTCAGGTTAGCGACACTGGGGCGCTTGCGCAACCGTGCCGCAGTGGTCTTCATGGAACCACTGTAGTGGCAGGTTAAGGCTGCATTGGCGCTCTGCCCTTTCCCCACGACAGCAGGCGCCCTCTCCATTGTCGCCTGTTTCCCCACCATCGCCCAGGCCGCCCCCGCATCCCCCGCTTGGCAACCGGGCGAGTGACGCGGAGACGTTCCGTTTCAGGTGGTTCGGATGTCTCGCCTAACGTGGCCTGATGAGGGTCAAGGTGGCGATGTATGTTCTCTCGCTCAATGCTGACTGCAAGTAGTTGAGGATTGTGGCTTCCGCCTCGTCGAGCCTGGCGCTGACTTGGTTGATGGCGATGGCAGCGTTGTGGTCGTAGTCAGCCTCGTGGCGGAGCTGCTGCATATCGGCGAACGCGTCCGCGAAATCCCGGGCCTGGATAGAAAATTCTTGCCGGTGCCTCAGTAGTTCCCGGCGCGCTGTGGCGTGGTCCAGGCCGCGGTACACCCGCGACCAGGCGGCGGCGGTTAGCGCGTCGCCCGGTGGGCCGATGAGCGCGCTGGCGTTGCTTTCGGCCAGCGCATGGAACAGAGCGTAGTAGATGTTGCTGACGGCTCTGCGGACGTGTTCGTCGGTGGGAAGCCGTCCCAACTGTTGCGGGTTGAGCAGGTCTCGTCCCACCTGGATGAGGTTTCGCCAGTCAACCGGGGTTGGCGGCGCGCTATCGGGCGTGGTCATCGGATGAAGTCGCTCCGGTCTGCAATGGAAATGACCGGAGGGTCATCGATTCCGACCTCATAGAAATGATCACGCATCTTTCTCCTGAAATCTATCCTCATTTGCGTTTCGAGTTTTGGATGGTCGTCTTCAAGAATTACGAAGACATGGACAAAGTCCTCGGCCTCTGGTCCGGGACGGTTTTCCGCCTTCACGTCATTGATGCGGAATTCGGGGGACAGGCGCTTGGGCAACTCATCCTTGATAATGTTGACGATTCTTTCGAGCGTTTCCGGTTTGGCCGTGGGCATGGCAAGCCTCCGTAGTCAGGCCGAGCGAGGGCGACACGCTACCGGCGAGTATCGAAATTGTACCATCGGCCCGGCGGCGTACTGACACTTCCCCCTTGCTCCCACCCTCTACCCATCCATACCATGTTAACCGGTAGCCCAAATCCAACCCGCCACCCAGGCCGCGAGCCATCCCATGCCCACGTCCTAGCGCCGCAAACATTCGCTCCCCCGAACCCGCTCATCTGCCCGCCAAAACCACTGAATCCGCGCCCCGAACCACTCTCTCGGCTCCCATTCAGCCCTCCGACTCGTCCCCCGCCCTGCCCGAATTGGCGGAAATGAGCGGAAAAGAACGCGAAATCCACCTTTCCGCAATTTCTCCGCGCCAGCAGGCCGCCCTCCCCATCGTCGCCTGCTTCCCCACCATCGTCCAGGCCGACCGTGCCGCCAACTCCTCCGCTGGGACCTCCCGGCCTAGCCCCGTGCTATTATGGCATCTGCCCGCCTGCCTACCATCCCAAGTACCCAGGAACCACGGTGGGGGATCCATGAAAGCATCCTATTTCGGCTGCATGAGCTACGCGGATCGGGACACGTTCCCCGCCGGCTGGCCGGTGCCGCCCGCCTATCACGACCCCGAGGTATCCCAGCGTTCCTACCGGGAGGGCATGGCCGAATGTGAACTGGCCGAATCCCTGGGCTTCGACTGGATCAGCCTCTCCGAGCACCACTACTCCGGCAACCGCACCACGCCCAACCCGGCCGTCATGGCCGCCGCCGTCGCCGAACGCTGCAAAACCGCCCGCATCGCCCTGCTCGGCCAGCTGCTGCCCCTGAACAACCCGATCCGCGCCGCCGAGGAAATCGGGATGCTGGACAACCTCACCACCGGCCGGCTCATCGCCGCCTTTATGCGCGGCACCCCCGGCGAGGACCAGGTGTACGACCTCAACCCAGCCGAGGGACGCGAGCGCCTCATCGAGGCCATGGACCTGGTGCTCAAGGCACTCACCGAGCCACAACCCTTTTCCTGGGAAGGCCGGCACTACCGGTACCGCACCGTCTGCGTCTGGCCCCAGCCCGTGCAGCGGCCCCTGCCGCCACTCATCGTGGCCACCCGCAGCGCGGACACCGTCAAATACGCCGCCGCCAACCGCCTGGGCCTGGGCGTCTCCTACGACCACCCCGACGACATGGCCGTCACGGTGCGGCAGTATCGAGACTGGTGCGACGAAGCCGGCTGGCATCCCGCGCCCGACGACATCGTGTATCGCGGCGGCATCTGCCTCGCCGAAACCGACGCCGCGGCGCACCGGCTCAGAGATCGTGTCGAAGCCGCCGGCGGAGGCAGCGGCACGTTCATCGGACGTTCCCTGTCCCAGGCGGTGCAATCCGCCCGCGCCACCGGCGCATCCTTCGACGGACTCAGGATGAGCGGATCAAGCGCGCCCCCACGCTCTCGCACCGGCGGAACCATCCGGATGCTCAACTTCGTCGGCAGCCCCGACACCGTGGCCCAGCAGCTCCGCGAATACCACGACAAATGCGGCGTCGGCGTCGTGGATCTGGCCTTCCAGCAACCTGGCCTCACCCACAAGGACGTCATCGCCGAAATCCAACTGTTCGGCAAAGCAGTCCTCCCCCAAATCCGCGAATTCTGACTCACCAGCGAGGCACAATGACTGATTTCAAAACTGGCTCCGTACACGCCAACGGCATCGACTTCCACTACCTCGAAATGGGCGACGGCCCCCTGGCCATCTGTCTGCACGGGTTCCCTGACCACGCTTATTCCTTCCGCCACCTGCTGCCCGACCTGGCCGCCACCGGATTCCGCGCCGTCGCGCCCTTCATGCGCGGCTACGCTCCCACCTCCGCGCCGGCCGACGGTCGTTACCACTCTGCCCTCATGGCCCGCGACGCCGTGGAACTCATCGGCGCATTGGGAGCCGAGCGCGCCTACCTAATCGGCAACGACTGGGGCGCCGGCGCCGTTGTCGGAGCCACCGCCCTCGCGCCGGAAAAGGTCATCAAGCTGGTTACCATTGCCTCCGGCCGCGTGAGCCGCGAGCTGAGCATGGAGTTCGAGTACCTGCGGGGCACCTGGCACGGGTTCTTCTTCCAGCGGCCTGACGCCGAGGAGGCGGTTTCCCACAACGACTACGCCTTCGTGGAAGGATGGTGGCGCTGGGCCTCGCCCGAGTGGGACATCCCCGCCGAGGCGCTGGAGAGCATCCGCTCCACCTTCCGCAAGCCGGGCGTGGTGCAGGCGGCGCTGGGCTACTACCGCGCCCGCTACGACGCCTCCCAGGTGGACGACCAGGTGCGCGCCGACCAGGCGGTCATCAGCGCCGGCCCCGTCACCGTGCCGACCCTCGCCCTGCACGGCACCCGCGACCGCCCCCGCCGGCTGGAGTCCTTTCTGAGTTCGGGCATGTACGAATACTTCAAGGGCGGCCTGGAAAAGGTAATCATCCCCGGCACCGGCCACTTCATGCACCAGGAGCGCCCCGAGGAAGTGAACCCGAAAATCCTCAAGTTCCTGCAACGCTGACCGACACCCACGACCAACGGCGCTCGGAGTATCCGCGCCTCCGGTTTCAATTACATTGTCATTGCGAGCGAAGCGTAGCAATCTCGTCGCCGGAGGAATGTCGTCCAATTCAGCGAGATCGCCACGTCGCTGCGCTTCTCGCGATGACAAACTGGGTACGAGTGAGCAACCAGGGCAGGAGCGAATGATTATTCGCACCTACGCATTTCCATTATCAAACATCCCATTCATCCTGTTCATCCCGGTAAAGTTCGCCGTGGGGTACTGCCTTGGGTGATATTGCCAACGCCGCCACCATAAGCGACATCCAGCAGCAGGTCATCAACTGCCGCAACTGCCCCCGCCTGGTCGAATGGCGCGAGGAGACCGCCCGCGTCAAGCGCCGCATATACCGCGACGAGGACTACTGGGGCCGTCCCCTGGCCGCGTTCGGCGACCCTGATGCCCGCCTGCTGGTGGTCGGCCTGGCCCCCGCCGCCCACGGAGGCAACCGCACCGGCCGCATGTTCACCGGCGACCGCAGCGGCGACTGGCTCTTCGGAGCGCTCCACCGCGCCGGATTCGCCAACCAGCCGGAGTCCATCCGCATCGGCGACGGCCTGGAGCTCACCGGCGCCCTGATCACCGCCGCCGCCCGCTGCGCCCCGCCGCAGAACAAGCTCCGCCCCGACGAACTGACCGCCTGCCGCCCGTACATCACCCGCGAGATTCAACTGTTGACGGATCTCCGCGCCGTGGTCGCCCTGGGGCGCATCGCCTTCGATGCCTTCCTGCGAGCCTGGGCTGCCGCCGGGCGCACCCCGCCGGATCGCAAGCCTCCATTCGGCCACAATGTCGCCACCGAGTTGCCCGACGGCGGCCCCCTCCTGATCGCCAGCTACCACCCCAGCCAGCAGAACACCCAGACGGGGCGGCTGACGGTGGAGATGCTGGACGCGGTGTTCGCGCGGGCGCGGGCGGCGTGCATTGCCTGACTCGGTCCCGTACCACACGGCTACTGCCCGCTACACCGCGAAAATATCCTGCACGGCGCAGGTGAAGCCGGGCAGCACATCGCCGCCGTCCAGCGTGTCGTCTTCGGTATAAGTGCGCGCAGGGCCGGACTGAGGCAAGGCTGTAATCGTCCGTGCCTCGGGGTCGGTTATCCACACCAGGCGGGCGCCGTGGCGCAGCCACATCTGCGCCTTGTCGAATACCGGAAGCGGCCGGTCGTTGGGGGATATTATCTCAACCACCAGGTCGGGAACGACCTGAGCGTACCGTCGCTCGCGCACGTCCAGGGGCATACGCTCGGCGGATATGAACGCTACGTCGGGCTCCCGCACCGTGTCCGGGTCATGCTCCAGTTGCACGCCGGTATCGGAGCGGAATACCCGGCCCAGCCGGCGCGGCTTCACAAAGGAACCCAATAAAATTCCCCAATTCATTGCGATTTCGCCGTGTTCCAGTCCGTTAGACACCTTTTTGTGCAACACCCCCATGATCAGTTCGCCCTTCACGCCCTCGCTATGCAGCCTCAGCAGGTCGTCGGCGGTCAGTAGTTTCGGTTTGGCAGCCGTTGTCATATCCGCACCCCGTCATACGCTAACGTTTCAAAATCGCAGCGGGCGTAGTGGCCGGCATTATACCAACTGCGCCACACGCCACCGCATAACTTCGGGATGATTGCGTCACCCCGTGCTAAAATCCCCGCCGTACCTATCCCCTGCAGGAGCATCCCTCGTTATGAAATACGACTACATTGTGGTTGGCGGCGGTTCCGCCGGTTGTGTCATGGCCACGCGGCTGTCCGAGCAGACCGACAAGTCGGTGATTCTGCTGGAGGCCGGGCCCGACTATCCCGACTTTGAGCATCTGCCCGAGGACCTGAAGCAGGGCAACAACACCTGGCTCTCCGCCTACGGCCCCCACAGCTGGGACCTGCGTGGACGCGCCAACTCCTCGCAGAGCGAGCCGATGGTCATTCCCCGGGGCTGGGCCATGGGCGGCTCGTCGTCGATCAACGGCCAGGTGGTTTTCCGCGGCATCCCCGAGGACTACGACCGGTGGGCCGAGTGGGGCAACGACGAGTGGAAGTTCACCGACTGCCTGCCCTTCTTCCGCAAGCTGGAAAACGACTGGGACTTCGGCGGCGACGACTTCCACGGCTCCGAGGGGCCGCTCCCGGTGCGCCGTCCCAAGCGCGAGGACTGGCTGCCCTTCAACACCGCCTTCTACGATGCCTGCGTTGCCCTGGGCATCCCCGAGCACGCCGACCAGAACGCGCCCGACTGCTACACCGCCATCTCGCCGCGCCCCATGAACAACATCGACGGCGTGCGCATGAGCACATCGCTGACTTTCCTCAATACCGCCCGCCATCGTCTCAACCTCACCGTGCGGGGCAACATCCACGCCCACCGGGTCATCCTGGATCGTGATGGTTCGACAGGCTCACCGCGAGCGGTGGGCGTGGAGGTGCAGAGCGGCGGTGAGGTCTTCACGGTGGAGGGCAACGAGATCATTTTGTGCAGCGGCACCATCGGCTCCGCCCAGATCCTGCTGCTGTCGGGCATCGGGCCCGCCGACCACCTGCGCGAGGTGGGCATTCCGGTGAACCACGAACTGCCCGGCGTGGGCAGGAACTTCCGCGACCATCCTGCCGCGTACATCCTGTTCCGCGGCGAGGGCGAGGAGCCGGACACCTTCGCGCCCAACATCCAGGTGGGCCTACGCTGGAGCGCCGACGACTCACCCACGAAATCCGACTTCCAGATCACGCCCACGCTGATGACCAGCGAACACCGGCCGGCCAGCGTGTCCTACGACGGCTCCGGCTTCCACTTCGGCCTGAGCGTCGGATTGCAGAACGCCGTGGGCTTTGGCCGCCTGTCGCTCCAGTCCACCAACCCCACGGTGCAGCCCGACCTGGACTACCAGCTGTTCAGCGATCCTTATGACCGCCAGCGGATGCGTCAGGCCGTCCGCAAGGCGCTGGAAATCGCCCAGCAGCCGCCCTTCAGCGATTTCATCGTCGAGCGGCTGAATCCCACCGACGCCGATCTGGTCAGCGACGACGCACTGGACGCCTGGATCCTGCGCAACGCCTACACCCAGCACCACATCGCCGGCACCTGCAAGATGGGGCCGGACAGCGACCCCATGGCCGTGGTCAACCAGCACGGACAGGTCCACGGCGTGCATGGTCTGCGGGTCGCCGACGCCTCGGTAATGCCCGACGTAATCCGCGCCAACACCAATGCCACCACCATCATGATCGGCGAGCGCGTTGCCGAATTCATCAAGGCGGGGGTCTAGCTCTCACTGACACCAGGCCAAACGGTAGGGGCGAATGATTATTCGCCCCGGCGCGACCGAAAATTCGTTGACTGCCGATGCCAATCTACAGAACCCGAAAATGCGTCTGGCTCATGGCATCGTCGCTGGCGGCGGCAGTCATCATCGCGTTGGCCACTCTGGCGACTTTCACGCCTTTGCATGGAGCAACCTTTGCCCAATGGCAACCGCCTCCCGCAACCCCGCCGCCTTTGGGCAACCCGACGGGACTGACTGCGAAGTCCGGCCCCGACATCGGACAGGTCTCTCTGAACTGGACGCCGGCGGCCAACGCTACCGTGCATTGGGTCTGGTCGGTCAGGGGGGACAACACCGGCGGCAAGTGGACGCTCGGCGACACCGATTCAGCGGTTATCGACGGACTGGAGGCTGCTCAGAATTACTGGTTTCGGGTTATCGCCGGCCGGGAAATGGCCGGAGAGACGACGCAATGGTCCAGGTGGAGCCATTGGACCACAGCCGCCGCCGAGCATGACTTCCTCATCCCCGTCGTCTGCATCGACGACGTTCGCAATCCCTGCCGACTGCTTGGCGCGGCACAGGAAGTTGACGGCTTCGACGGATTCAGAGCGCGAGTCAAAGAACGTACCAACAGCCGCGTGATCTTCAATTTCAGGTCTTACTCAGAACTAGGATTGTACGACGCTGACGCCATAAGCCTGCTCCAGAGCCGCAGCCTGAGCGCAGCGGAAGTCTATCCCGCCCACGTCTCCGGCGATCTTGCCATGCTGGAAGCGGTGAACCTGTGGGGGCTTTACCCCGACTCCGCCACCCAATTCGCTGTCATTGACGCCACCCGCAACGACGTGCGCCGCATCATTGAGCGGGCGACTGATGGCGTGGTCATCACCGAACACTACACCGACGGCAACTTCTTCTTTTCCACCAAAGAGCTGCTTTCGCCGGATGATTTCGTCGGTCTGAAAACCCGCAGTTATCGAGTTGTGTTGCATGACTTGCTGGAAGGAATGGAATCTCTCCCCCATGTCACGGACTTTTTCGACGTGTACGGCACTTTGGAAGATCAGACGACGGATGCCGCCGTCTCCTGCGGTTTATGCGGCGCCGGCCAGCGTTGGTACGAGGTAGCCGACTATCTGCACGGCCCGATTAATGGCTCGGCCGGCGTTTCCTGGATAGTTATGAATCGAGACCGGTGGGATTCCATTCCCTCGGATTTGCAGGCCATCATCATCGAAGAAGGCAATCGACATCGGGAAAAATCAAGCGAGCTGGCGTCGATGGAATGGACGCAGGAAGCCATCTCCACGCATACCGAGAACGGCATGGTTCACGCCGAGTTGTCTCCGGAAATTCACGATGCGATGTTGCAAGCTCATCTCAACAGCGTTCTGCCCCGCTGGGTGGAGCGCGCCGGCGGCCCCGACTCCGAGGCCGTCCGCTTGTTCAACGAAGTAGTGGCTCCCATCGTCGGCGTTAACATCAACCCCGACGGTTCCGCGGCTGAAGTAGAGTAAATCCGACCGTGTTTCGTAGAAATAGCAAAGGACCAAATAATGGAATTTGAAACTGTCGCCGCACAGGCGGGCCACCACCCCGACCCCGCCACCGGGGCCGTCGCTCCGCCTATCTACCTGTCCACCACCTTCGAGCGCGACCCCGACGGCGACTACTCGCGCGGCTTCGTTTACTCCCGCAGCGACAACCCCAACCGCCGTTCGTTGGAGCATCTGCTGGCCCTGTTGGAGGGCGGCGATTCCGGCGACGCTGTAGCCGCCGCCTTCGCATCCGGTTCCGCCGCCACCGCCACGGTGTTCCAGGCCCTGGCCCCCGGAGATCACGTCATCGCCCCAGACGACTGCTACCACGGCACCGCCCGCCTGCTCCGCGAGGTCTTCGCTCCGTGGGGACTGCAAACCACCTTCGTCGATATGACCGACGCCGGTAACGTGCGTCGCGCCGTCCAGCCCAACACCCGCCTCATCTGGGTCGAAACTCCGTCCAACCCGCTGCTCAAAATCACCGACATCTCGGAGATGGCATCCATCGCCCAATCCACTGGCGCACTGTGCGCCTGCGACAACACCTGGGCCAGCCCCATGCTCCAGCGCCCCCTGAACCTCGGCGCAGACCTGGTCGTCCACTCCACCACTAAATACCTCGGCGGCCACGAGGACGCGACGGGCGGCGCGGTGGTCGGCGCATCCGACAGCGAATTCTTCCAGCGCATCCGCCTCATCCAGAATGTGTATGGCGCCGTCCCGTCCCCCTTTGACTGTTGGCTGACCCTGCGGGGCATCCGCACCCTGCACGTCCGCATGCCGGCGCACTGCGCCAACGCCGGCCGCATTGCCCGCTTTCTGCACGACCATCCCAACGTCGCAGCGGTCCACTACCCCGGGCTGCTCGACCATCCGGGACATGACGTCGCGACACGGCAGATGGCCGACTTCGGCGGGATGCTGTCCTTCCAGGTCGTCGGCGGCCGGGACGCCGCCATGCGCGTCGCCGCCAACGTCCGCCTCTTCGTCCGCGCCACCAGCCTGGGCGGAACCCAGAGCCTCATCGAGCACCGCGCCTCCATCGAGGGGCCGGATTCGACGACGCCCGACGACCTGCTCCGCGTCTCCGTCGGCCTGGAAAACGCTGACGACCTGATTGCTGATTTGGGCCAGGCGCTGGGGTGATGCGGCAGCGTTCCGTTGTGGGTGGTTTCGGTGTCCGTAGGGGCAGGTTTGAAACCTGCCCCTACACGGTTTGCATCGTCTGCTGTAACTCGACCACCTAAATTGCAACGCTACTGGCTGATGCCGCAGCCGGCTACAGTGGTTCATGTGGTACTATCGAACCGTCCGGCCGGCAATCATTAGAGGCGAACCATGACCACCGAAACCATAACGCTGCAGCATTTGGACCTGCAACCCGGAGACCCTATCCCGGATTGGGTTGACCCCGACACGTTCATCTCACCCGACCCGCCGCCGCTGCCCGACGCCATGCACCAAGAACCGCACTTCACCGACGTTATGAGCACTTTACGCCGTCATCTACGGAAGCAGCCCAATTGGGAAACTACGCTGATTTCGGGCGACAGCCATCTTTATTATGACCGCGGCAACCTGAACAACCGCTACGAACCCGATTGTTACGTTGCCTTTGACGTGGACGTTGGCGCCATCTGGCCGCGCAACGGCTATATGACGTGGATTGCCGACAAGCCGCCGGATTTCGCGCTGGAGATCGCTTCTAAAACAACGGGATATCGAGACATGGTGGTCAAGCGACGGGATTACGCCCGCATTGGGATCGGCGAATACTGGCGCTTTGACCCCACCGGCGGCGAGTTCCACGGCGTCCCAATGAGCGGCGACCAGCTGGTGGATGGGCAGTATCAGGCCATTCCGACGCAAACCGAGCCGGACGGCTCCATCTGGGGTTACAGCGAGGTCATGGACCTGTGGCTGGTCTGGGACAGCGGCTACCTGCTGTTCTGGGATCCCAGCGCCCGCGAATTCCTCCGCAACATCGACGCGGCGGATGATGATCGGCAGGCCGCCGAGGATGCCTTGACGGAAACACAGGATGCCCTGGCAGGAACACAGGAGGCGCTGGCGGGAACGCAGGAAAGGCTGGCGGGAACGCAGCAGAGACTTGAAGCATCCCGTTCCGCCAAGGAGAATGCTCTGGCGGAACTCGAAGCCGCTCAGGAAACCATACGCCGGCTGCGGGAGCAATTGGACGAAAGCGGACCGGACGCAGGAGGCTAACCATGTTTGACTTGCTCATCACCGGCGGCACCGTCGTCATGCCCACCGAGGCCACCGCCGTGGACATCGGCGTGCAGGATGGCCGCATCGTCGCCATCGGCGCGCCCGGCACCCTCATTGACGAGGCGGCGCAGACCATCGATGCCACCGGACGGATCGTAACACCCGGCGGCATCGAGCCCCACATCCACGCCGCCGCCAACGTGCAGTCCGGCGTACACCAGCAGGTCGCCGGCGTGCCCAATGCCGGCCCGCTGGAACACTCCCTGGGCGCCATCTGGGGCGGAACCACCACCGTCGTTGACTTTGCCCCGGCGCCCAACGAGGGCGAGCTGGTGGGCGGCGTCCTGGACTTTATGAAGGTGTGGGAGGGCAACACCTACGCCGACTATTCCGCCCACGTCATCTACCGGAGCAGCAACACCGCCGACAGCATCGCCCGCGTCGGCGAGCTGATCAACAACGACTTTCCCAGCGTCAAGATCTTCACCACCAACATCCGCCCGCCGGCGGACCCGCCCCTGAGCCTCACGCCCGTCGGTCGCATCGACAACGGACGCCTCACAGACCTCACCGCCCAGCTCTCCCGCCACGACGGCGTCCTGGCCGTTCACGCCGAGGACGACGAGATCGTGATGTACAACTACCTGCTGGCCCATCAGCGGGGTATGTGGGACTGGTGGAACGCCCACCTGATTCACTCCAAGGAGGTGGAGGACGTGGCCTTCCGCGACGTGATACGGATTGCGGAGCAGAACGACGCGGGAATGTACTTCGTCCACGTCACCGGCAGCGACGGCGTCAACGCCGTGGCCGCCGCCCGCAGCCGGGGCCAGGCCGTGTACGGCGAGGTGCTGACGCTGGCCCTGTCGTTCAACGCCTGGCAGTATCGGGAACCCGACGGCATGAAGTACCACACCTATCCGTCCCTCAAATACCCCGAGGACGGCAGCGACCTATGGAGCGGCCTGCTGGGCAACAACCTGACCTTCACCGCCACCGACAGCAGCTTCACAACGTACATCGACAAGACGGCCGGCCTCAACGTGCAGGATATGCGGGGCGGCAACATCGGCATCGAGATCCGCATGGGCGTCAACTACACTGAGGCCGTGGTTAGGCGCGGCATGTCCCTGACCCAGTTCGCCAACATCACGGCGACCAACGCGGCGCGCCTGCTGGGGATGTACCCGCAGAAGGGCGTCATCGCGCCGGGCAGCGACGCCGACTTCGCCATCATCGACCCCACCATCCACAAGCGGCTGACCATGGACGACCTGCACCTGCGGGACTACAGCCCGTGGGAGGGTTGGGAGATTTTCGGCTGGCCCACCACGGTGATACTGCGCGGCAAGGTGATGGTCGATAACGGCCAGTTGCTGGGCGATCCCACTGACGGCCAGCGCATCCGCCGCCGCATCGATCCCGCAGTGCTGCAACGCCCGGCCTTCTAGCTCTTTGGCAGGCATCAAAATATGAGCGAGGAAGTGGTGGCAACAACCCCCTCACCCCAACCCTCTCCCACCAGGGGAGAGGGTGTTTCTGACACGGTTCTCCTCTGCCGTTTCTGCGGCCACGTCAACGACCCGTCGGAACCGGGCGTCCGGTGCGCCCAGTGCGGCGCGTTCTCCGGCCTGGAAGCGCTGGATGTTGACGCGGCGCAGCGGCGCTCCCGCCGCGTTCGCCTCGATTTTTTGCGCAACCGCCTGGTGCGCGTCGCCATCATCGTGCTGCCGCTGCTCGGCGTGTTGATGTACGTCCTGTGGGCCTACACCGGCCTGCCGCCCGATCCGCCGCAGCCGACCACCGCCATCGGAGACACTTCCGTCGCGCCGGTTCCCGGCAACTGGCCCCAGGCCGGCGGCGGCGTGGCTAACGCTTCCTCTACTATCGGATCGTTCGGGTCTATTGGCGACTCGCCTCAACCTCTGTGGGAGTACACCGCCGGCGCGCCCGTCGTGGCGTCGCCCGCCGTGGCTGGTGATCGCGTATTCGTCACGGCGGAGGATGGCAGCGTCGTCGCCCTGGATCGCAACACCGGGGCCGTACTCTGGCGTTACGACTCAGGTTTGACCGCCGCTATCACTCCCGCCGTTTCAGACGGTATGGTGTTCGTGGTGTTCAAGCCCGGCGTGATAGCGGCCCTGGACGATAACTCCGGCGACGTGGTCTGGTCAAAGCGTTTGCCGGTGGCCTCCCTGCCATCGCCGACTGTGGCTGACGGCCGCCTCTTTGTGGCTGAAACCGACCGCAACCGCCTGCTGGCCCTGGACGCCGCCACCGGCGGAACCCTGTGGGATTATCGTCTGGATGACTGGGTGATCGCACCGCCGGCCATCAACGACGGCCTGCTCATCGCCACCTCCAACGCCGCCAGGATTCACGTGCTGAACGTCAACACCGGCAAGCTGCGTATGATTTACAACGCCGGCGAGGGACGCTGGACGCGCGGCGCCCCGGTGGTGACCGACGACCTGCTCCACGTCAGCAGCAACGGTGTCCGGCGGGACGGCAACCGGGCGCGGGTGTGGGGCATCGACTATCGCGGGCACCGCTACCCGCTGGAACGGCCCATCTATTACGTGCGCACGCAGTTGGCCGTGTGGGGGTTCGCCAAGCAGCCGCCGGTGCAGCAGGGCACCGTCTGGTCCACCAGGACGTCCGGCAAGCAACCCTACCAGCCCGCAGTGTACGGTCAAACCGCCGTTGTTACCGATGTTAGCGGACTGGTGACCGGCCTGGACGTTTCCGACGGAGCAATTCTGTGGGAGACGGACCTGGCCGTTGACATCACCACGGCCGCCACCATCGCCGGCCCGGTGGCGCTGGTCGGCGACGAGCACGGACGGATCACCGCATTGTCAGTCGCGGACGGCTCGCAACAGTGGGTTGCTACGCTGGACGGCGCGGTGACTGCCCCGCCCATCGTGGCCGGGGATCTGCTGCTGGCGCCCACCGCCGGCGGAACGCTGACCGCGCTGCGAGTTGACGGCAGCCGATAGACGCGGTTAGCCAGCGGCGGCGTTGTCCCGGGCCTCGGGCGTTTCGGTGGCTCGCTCCAGTTCCTCCGGCGTGGACAGCTTCAGGTTGGGGAACTGGACGCGCTTGGCCTTGCTCCAATCGACGTAGTCCATGGAGTCGTGGCTGCCCCAAAAAGCGCGCTCTTCGTCTTCGGTTTCAAAGTACGGAATCGGTTTAAGTTCCTTCTTGGACATATCTAATCTCCTCACTAGTTTCCATATCCCGAGCGGATATAACGCGGATGACTGTGTTGGAATCGCGTAGCGTGAAAGTTACATGCAAGAAACGGCCCGAGGGAATGACACCGAGAACGTTGAATCTCGGTTCATCTTGGCTATGGTCAATGTCATCCAAGAGAACCAACTGGGGGTCTAAGAAAACTTGCTCCGCCTCGACATCTTCTACGCCGTGCAAGTAGAAATTCTTCCCGGCGTTACCTCGATCCCACTCGAAGCCGGCGATTCTGCCGAAGTCCAACATACGTAGCCGTCTCTGACTGTAACTGTAATGGAGAAGTCCGCCGGCTGCAAGAAAGCGGACCCGGCGCACAGCAACAATCACGCCGCGATGTTCAGTGCCCGGCGCGCGTTTTCCAGCAGGACTTTGGGGATGACGTGGTCGCGCATTTGCAGGTTCTGGAAGTCGGCCAGCCAGTTGTCGGGCTGGATGAACGGGTAGTCGGAGCCGAACATCACCTTGTCCTGTAGGCGGGTGTTGGTCTCGCGGATCAGCGTCTCGGGGATGAACCGGGGCATCCAGCCCGAGAGGTCCAGGAACACGTTGGATTTGTGCAGGGCGACGGCGATCTGCTCGTCGATCCACGGCCAGGCGGGATGGGCCATGATGATGGTCATGTTGGGGAAGTCGGCGGCTACGTCGTCAAAGCAGGGTACGGGCTTGCTGTACTTGAGTTTGAGGCCGCTGCCGCCCGGCGTGCCGGAGCCGGCGCCGGCAAAACCGGAGTGAAACAGGACGGGGATGCCCAGGCCGTCGGCAACCTCGTAGAGCGGATAGAACCGTGTGTCGTTGGGAAAGAACGCCTGGTGTATGGGATGCAGTTTCAGGCCCTTGAGTCCCAGCTCCTTCACCGAGCGTTCCAGTTCGTAGCAGGCCGCTTTGCCCATCCAGGGATCAACGGAGGCAAAGCCCATGAACTGCTCCGGGTGGTCGTTGACTATGCTGGCCACCCAGTCGTTGCTGTCGGGCTTCTCGCCGGTGTTGGTGGTGGTATCCACCGAAAAGATCACGCCGAACAGGTCCAGCTCGCGGTATTTGTCGGCCATTTCCGCAGGGTCCGCGGGCGGGGGCGGAGCGCGGAAATACCGCAGCAGCTCGGCCTCAATCTCGATTTCGGGCAGGCCAGGTTCGCGGGGTACGTGGATGTGCATGTCGATGGCTTGCATGGTGGCACTCTCCTGCTATTTGGGTGGCAATGTCGCGGCAAACGCAGCGCCCCGCTGCACCCACTGAGCTAAAGCGGCGTCGGATGCCAAACCTTCGAGCTGTACCAGCACCCAGCCCTTCATGGGCCGGCCCGTGAGATCCATCAACCCGGCGTGAGGCTGGGACAGCGCATCCTCGTAGGCGTCGGGACCGACGCGCACCATCAGGCCGTGCTCGGTAACGCAGCAGCACATGTTGCCGCTCAGCATGAAGGCCAGCCCACCGAACATTTTGCGTTCGGCGATGTTGGTCTGCGTTAGCAGCGTCCCCCGGATGCGCTCCGCCAGCGTTGCGTCGTAGGCCATCGCGTAATTCTCTACGGCTGGCGGCCCATGTAGGCAATCAGTTTGTCCTGGGGGCTGGAGTTATCGGGTACGGCAATCTCCGGGCCGACGAAACCGGCCTGCCGACCCATATTTGCGAAACCGCCGGACACCAGCATACCGTAGGCAAACTCCACCAGGCCGGTATCCAGGGTTGTGTCCTGGCCCGTCGCTTTCGCCAGGTCCCAGCCGTGGATGAACTGGTCCATGGTAGTGCCAACGAAGATTTGGCTAACGGGCATCTCGCCGAAGTAGGGAGTGCTGACGATTCCGTCCAGCGCGCCCGGTTCACTGCCGGACTGCAATACTCGGTCAAGCAGAGTGTGGTACGCCTCAATCAGCACGGAGACGTTCGGCTCGTCGATATAGCTGCTGTCGGCCTCGGCAACCCGAATGCTGGGCGGATTGCCGGCAATGCAGCCGGCGGTGAATTCAAGGCCGCCGATCAGGTGGTTCAGTATGCCACGCACGTCCCACTCGGAGCAGGGCGTAGGATACTGGGCCTGGGATTGCTCCACGCCGGCCACCACTTCCTTCACCCGGAGCGTAGTTTTGCGAAGCATCTCCACCGGATCGGGCATCGTCGCTTCGTCGCTCATCTTTGGGCCTCCATGAGTACAAGGATGGCCCATATTGTAGCGACCGCAAGGGACAACCCGTAACGGGCAAGTGTCACCAATCCTTAAAACACCCTTGGGCAGTCGCGGGTGAACACGTTCCACTCGCCCTTTTCGGCGTTGTAGCGGGAGTTGACGAAGACGCGCCAGTTGGGTTCGTCCATTTCAGGGTAGTCGCTGCGGTAGTAGAAGCCGGGCCAGCGGGTTTCCTTGCGGTGCAGCATGTGGCGCAGGTGGGCCTCGGCGACCCAGGCGCGATGAATCAGTTCGTGACACCGGAGCAACTCGTGGCGGTTGCGGGCGGCCAGCTTCTCCAGGTCCTCGCGCAGCATGCCCATCAGCTCAAGGCCCCGCAGCATGGTGGACTCGTTGGTGGTGAAGCCGGCCGACACGCCGGCTACGTACTCGTCCATCAGCTTTTGCAGGCGGAACAGCCCCTGGCGCGGCAGCAAGTAGTTGGGGTTGACCTCCGGGTTGGTGGAGGCGTACTGGTTTTCCTCGAAGGTGACCATGGGCGCCCACGCCTGCCGCTTGAGTTCGTCGATCTTGCGGTCGTCCACTTTGGGCGGCGTGGTGTTGTCCAGGGCGTAGGCCACGGCGGATTTGCCGGCCAGGCGGCCCTCAGTGAAGGAACCGGACGAGAACTTGTGCGGACACGCGCCCACACCGTCGCCGGCGGCAAAGAGGCCGTTCACCGTGGTCATCTTGCTGTAACCCCAGTGGTAGCCGTCGGGCGCCACGTCTTCGGGGCCGCTGACCCACGCGCCGGCTTCTCCGCTGTGGCTGCCCATGATGTATGGCTCGGCCAGGACGACCTCGGAAGGACGCTCTTCGGGAGCGATATTATGGGCTGCCCAGAGGATGGCCTGGGAAATGGTCATGTCCAGGAAGTCTTCCCACGCCTCGGCGATGATGTCGCGCTTGCGGTCCTCGTCGCCGGCGGCCAGGGCGTCGATGGCCTCGGGCGTCTTCAGCATGATGGGGCCGTTGCCGGCCTGGATCTCCGTCCAGAGCAGGTGGTTGCGCAGGGGCGTCGGCGTCGGGAAGGCGGAACCGTAGGGGTCGTACTTCTTCAGTTCGGGCAGGCGGTTGATGAAGTAGTTTTCGCCGGCCGCGTTGGTGAGGTCGGCGCGGAACAGCTGCGACCAGGCACCCACCGGGCCGTAGGAGTCCTTGAACCGGCTGGGCACGAAGCGGTGCTCCATCTGGGTCATTTCCCCACCTACGGGGATGATGAGGCCATAGACGGAGCCGGTATCGAAGATGGAGTACCAGGTGCGACCCATGCCCTCGCCCACGCTGCGGGGTCTGAAGATCGCTGTCGCCCCGCCGGCCGCGCTGATCACGCTGCGCGCCTTGAAGATATAGATGACATCCTCACGCACACTGAATCCGACTGCGCCGGCTATACGGTTGGGATCGTCAGCGTCGGTGAAGAGATGGGAGATGAAAACGCGCTCAAAGTGGTTGTCCGGGCCGATGGCTTTCTTGGTGGCCTCGGACACGATGGGCTTGTAAGCTTCGCCGTGGATCATCACCTGCCAGCGCCCCTCGCGCACGTACAGGCCCTCATCATCGTACCAGAATGGCAATCCCCACGCCTCAAACATGTGCACGCTGCTGTCCACATGGCGGGCTACGTCGTAAACCAGGTCCTCGCGGGAGACGCCCATCATGTCGTTGCGGACGTACTCAACGTAGTCTTCGGGCTGGTTCCAGCCGTGTCGCATCCCCATGTACATGTTGATGGCAGACAGCCCTTCGCCCACGGCGCCGCTGCGGTCGGTGGCGGCCTTGTCCACCATGACAATGCGCAGGTCGTCGCCGCCCCAGTAACGGGCTTCGATGGCCGCGCCGCAGCCGGACATTCCGCCGCCGATGATCAGGACGTCGGATTCAACGATACGAGTGGTGGGTTCAGGCATCTTCGGGGTTTCTCCTCTGTGATTGTCGGATGCGGCTGAAAGCGGCGCGCGGCAGTATAGCAGGTCGGTTGCGGGTCTCAGTCAAGGGACAAGATTGGGTGGTGGTAGGGATTCAAGGGTTTGGACGAATTCAGCGATTACCGTCTTGCCGTAGCGTATGCTACCCACATCTGGCGGGCCGCCGTAGAATCGTTGGTGGTAGTGCGAGGCAATGTAGTACTGCCCTTCAATGTGTGGCGGCGCGCCTTCTTCCCTGATCAATCGCAGGACGGCGCTTTCAAGCAAAGCGTGAGCATGGTGTTCCCAGCCGCGGCTTTCGGCGACGGCTTTGATGGCGTGAGCAGCCGCGCCCCACAGCTTGTTGCTGGCCTCTTCCAGTTCGCCCCGGGCCAGTTCGTCATCCACCAGGGCCAGGAAATGCCAACTGCGTTCCCGGTGGTAGGCAATGGTGTTGGCTGCGGTAGTCATCTCGCTAGGCGGAATCGGGCAACATGAGGTATTCGGGTTCGCCGAACAGGGCCGTGGTGCGCAGGGCGTCGCGGTCGGCCGGGTTGATGCCGGCGTAGGGATCGATGCTGCCCCAGGGAGTGGAGCGGGATGCGAAGCGGAAATGCTCGGTGCGTCCGTCGCGGAAGGTAACGTTCCAGACGATGTCCTGTCCCTCATAATGGGGCTGCACCTCGGCCCCTAAGGGAACAAAGTCCGCGTAACCGCGGACATGAATGGCATTTTCGGGGCAGAGCTTGACACAGGCGTAACACTCGGAACACATATCGGGTTCCTGGTTGCTGCCCTTGTTGACCATATCATCTAGGACCATCAGGTCGTTGGGACAGATATAGACGCACTGGGGGCCGCCGTGGACGCCGGCGCAGGCGTTGCAGGCGGAGGGATCGACGTAGGTAGGCACGGATAGCTCCTCTTGGTGGAATGGAAATGGGTAGCGGCAAAAAAGTCTGCGGGGAATTGTAACACCAAACACCAGGCAGCGGATTCAGGCGGGATTCGCTGCGGATTCGAGCCTCAAAGCCAGCGCATCGAAATCCTCGGGGCATTTGCGGCGGATGGCGGGGATACGGCGTGAAGCCAACTCGGCCAGCGCGTTGCGTCCGCCGCCTTGCGAGTTCGCTAAACCGCGCAAAGCCGCCAGAGGTTCAAAGTATTGCTCCTTGACGTGAATTTCGGCGCGCACGTCCGCCCAGCGCCATTCGCTCGGCAAGTCCAGGCCGGCGAGTAGCGAGGATGTATTGGTCTTTGCGGAAGTCTTCGGGGATGATGAGCGCGTTCATTCGTCGTCCATCCCCCAGTCATCCTCGTCGTCATCATCCAGGTGGTCCGTGTCGAAATCACCTTCAGACGCTTTCATCGCCCTTTCCAGCCAGCCGCCGGTGAATAGGCGTCCCAATCCCCGCGACTTCCGCAGTTCCCGCAGGTGGTACAGATCGGCTATCGGGCGAATCACGCTGTCCGACCAGTATTCGTCTCGATAGATCACGGACGTATGCTCAAATGTTTCGTCTCTGATCCAGTCCAGCAGCGCCGGGTTATGGGTGGTGGTGATGACTTGCATCTTGCCTTTGGCCGTCTGCCGCTCGATCCAATCCAGCAGCAGCCAGAGGCGGTTGGGATGGATTCCGGTATCAATTTCCTCAAAGAAGTAGATGCCGCCGGCGTCCTCGTTGAGCAGCGCGGCCAGTATCCCGAGGAAGCGCAGCGTGCCGTCGGATGCGCTGTACGCTGACACCTTGCGTCCGTTGCGCTCTACGATTTGCAGATGCACCCGCCCGCTGGGGTCGCGCGGAAACTCAAAGCCGGCCACGTCCATTGGCGTCAGTTCTTCAAACCAGGAGAGCAGGGTTTGCTTACGGTCGGCGTCGGCGCAGATGGATTCGATGACGGTGGGCAGGTTCTGTCCGTGGTCGCCGAGGGTAGATGCGCCGGGGATGGAGGGTTCACGCATCTGCGCCGGCGACGGGTCGAGGAAGCGCATGTTTTCCAGCACGGAACGGATGTGGAGACGCACGTCATCATGGGGCGACTCATCGCCAAAGTTCCGCGTCAGATAGGGTCGGGGCGATTCCGATATACGATGCCATTGACTTGCAAATGACACTGATCCCATGGCCGGTTGCCCATTGACGAGCGTGTCATCTGATAACCAACGGAATCCGTTCGGGTCGTCGGGGTTGAATCCGACTCTTGCCGAAAAAACCGTATCTTCTTCCTCGCTCCGGCGCATCCCAATGCTCAAAGCAAATTCGCCCTTGCCGGGGGAATCGCCTTGCCCGAATCGCACAATCTCATTGGGCGCGCCCCGGATTGGATCCCACTCAACGTAGCCGCCCGGCCCCAGCTTGCCGCCCATGACCTCCGCCAGCGTGTACCCCCGGCCAATCCCATGCAGGAAGCGAAAGGCGTCGCGGATGTTGCTCTTGCCGCTGGCGTTGGCCCCGACGATGACCGTGAAGGGGCCGAGATTCAGCGTCTCATCGGCGAAGTTCTTGAAGTTGACCAGGCGAAGGGATGTGAGCATGATTATGCTCCCGCTGACGTTGGGCGTGTGGGAGGCAAGCTACTCCAATATAGCAGACTGCATTGGCATAGCAGGCCGTATTGGCGACCCGGTACGTTGTAGGGGCGACGCATGCGTCGCCCCTACCCCCGTCACCCCAAAATCATTCAGTCGGATGGGGCGGCTCCCGGTTCCAGGGGCGCGTCCGTGTCTCCCCCGGGCGACTCTGCCGGCCGTCGCCAGATGAGGCGGCGCACACGGGCGTACAGATTGGGCGCCGACTCCTCGAACAGCAGGTACACCACCGGCACGGCTACTAGGGTCAGGAAGGTGGAGCTGATCAGGCCGCCGATCACCACCGTGGCCAGCTCCGCCCCCACCAGGCCGGCGGAGTCGCTCAGCGACAGCGGGATCAGTGCCAGGATGGTGGTGAAGGCAGTCATCAGGATGGGACGCAGGCGGATGCGGCTGGCCGACATCACGGCTTCATAGGGAGGTTCGCCCCGCTGCCGCAGCTGCTGCACAAAGGTCAGCAGCACAATCGCGTTGGTCACCACGATGCCCACCAGCAGCAGAAATCCCATCAACGCCGGCAGGCTCAGCGAGCGGTCGGTGATTACCAACGCAATCAGCGCGCCCACCACCGCCAGCGGCATGCTCAGCACGATGATGAACGGGATCTTCAACGAACCCAGCGTCGCCACCATCACCAGGTACACCAGGGATACCCCAATGGCCATCGCCACGTACACGTTGTTGAACTCTTCCCGAATGTCGCTGAACGTCCCGCCGGAGCGCACGCCGACCCCCGGCGGCAGCGGCGTGGAGGCCACGATGGCGTCCACGCGCTCGCCGATGGCGCCGGCGTCGCGGCCGGCGAGGCGGCCCGAGATGGTGGCCGAGCGATTGCCGTTGTAGTGCGTGACCGCCCTGGGGCCGACGGTGTAGCCGGCATCGGAAATGGCTCCCAGCGGGATTACGCCTCCGCTGCCCGAGATGGGCAGCAGCGGAATGTCCTCGGTGTCGTCCACCGCATCGGGCGCGCCGCGAACCACCACGTCCAGCGTTTCCTCGCCCAGGTTAACCTCCGTGACCTCGCTGCCCCGGAGCCAGGTGCGGACCTGGCCGGCGACGTTGGCCGTGGACAGGCCGTAGCGTCCCGCCTCGTTGGGGTCGATGGCGATGGTGAACTCCTCGGCGCCGTCCACGACGTTGGTGTTGACGTTGCGGACGCCGGGGTCGCGCTCAATGGCGACCTCCAGGATGTTGGTAGCGGCGCGGACGTCCTCATAGTTGGAGCCGGTGAGGGTCAGCCGGATGCCGCCGCCACGCCCCGGGCCGCCGGAATCGGCGAACACCTGCGCGGTAACGCCCGGTTTTTCGGGAAGGGCGCTGCGGATCTGCTCGTCCACGTCGGCGGGCGGATCCTCCGGCAGGACCACGGTAAAGCCGGCCCGGTCGAAGGAATCGTCCGCGCCGCCGCCGAAGTTCCGGCTGCCGGAGCCCAGAGTTACCTGGTAACTTTCCACGACGCCCGAGGCTACGAAATCGTCCAGGATGCGCTCGACGCTGCGTACCTCCTGGAACAGTTGGCCGGTTGAGGGGTTGTTGCTCAGGCGCAGGTCGATTCGGATTCCCTCGGTGCGGCCCTGGGAGAAGAGCTCGATGGGGAGTTGGCGGATCAGGGTCAGGCTGGCCAGCACCACCAGTATGCTCAGGATCGCGGTCAGCAACCGGAACCGCAGGGCCAGCCTCAGTACCGGCGTGTAGATCTTTTGCAGCAGGGTATCCTCCGGCTGCGTGTCGGGGTTGATGGTCATGTCGCCCTGGCGCAGGAACCAGGATGCCAGCACGGGAACCGCGGTCAGCGCCACCAGCGTGGATGCCACCAGCGACACGCACACCGTCTGCGCGAAGGGCAGGAAAAACTGGCCCACCACGCCCGGCAGGAATCCCAGCGGTATGAACACGGCCACGGTGGTCAGCGTTGACGCCACGATGGCCGGGCTAACCTCCTGGGTGGCCTCAATCACCGCCACGCTTCGGAGACTGCCGTTCTGGATGTGCCGGTAGATGTTCTCCAGCACCACGATGCTGTCGTCCACGATGCGCCCCACGGCGATGGCCAGGCCGGCCAGACTCATGAAGTTCATGTTCCAGTCGAACACCGCCATGACCAGCATGGTAACCATCACGCTCAGGGGAATCGACAGGGCGATGATCACGGTGGGCCGAATCGTGTTGATGACGCCTGAAAACAGGGCGGGCCTGATTTGGAGGAGGAACACGAACACGGCGATGACGGCGAAGGCGAAGCCCTGTACGCCCTGGCCGATGACCTTGCTGAGTTCCTCTTCCAGCCGGGGCGCCTGGCTGTCCATCACGGCGATGTTCAGGTCGGGCGGCAATTCGCTTTCCAGCTCCAGCAGCAGGTCGTCGATGGCGTGGGTGATGTCGATGGTGTTCCCTTCGGGGGTTTTGAGCACGTTGAGGCTCACGCTGGGCTGCCCGTTGGTACGGGAGACGGTGCTGGCCTCCGGCGTGGCCACGCGCACGTCGGCCACGTCAACCATGCGTATGGGCGTGGCGGTGGCATCGGCGGCGGCGCTGCGGTTTGCGCCGGCCGGACCGTCGGGACGGGCGAATCCCACGGGCAGGTTGCGGATCGAATCCAGGTTGGCGTACCCGTGGAAGGCGCGGACGGTGACGATGCCGTCCTGGGAGGACATGCTGCCGGCGGTGACGTCCACCGAGTTGCCCTGCAAGGCTCCGATGACGTTCTGGATGGTCAGCCCATAGGTTTCCAGCAGCGTGGGGTCAACGGTGACGAAGACCTGTTCGGAGACGCCGCCCTCGATGTCCACCTCGAACACGCCGGGGATGGTTTGCAGCGGCGGCGCGATCTGCCGCTCCACGATGCGGAGCAGTTCGGGCACGTCGCGCTGTCCCGATATGCTCAACTCCATCACGGGCCGTTGGTTGGGCGAGAGCGCGAACACTCGCGGGTCGCCGGCGGAGTCGGGCAGGCGCAGGGCGGACACGCGACTGTTGATTTCCGTCTCGGCCGCCTCCAGGTCGGCGTTGGTTTCAAAGCTGGCCCGCACCGTGGAGCGGCTGCCCCGGGAGGTGGAGGTGACCTCTCTCAGTCCCTCCATCCCGATGATCACGTCTTCGATGGGCTTGGTAACCTCCTGGGCAACCTGGTAGGGCGTGCCCTGCTGGAAGGAAGTTGAGACGTTGATCACCCCCAGGCTGATTTCGGGGAACAGCTCCTGCTGCAACTGCTGGTAGGCATAGACGCCACCCACCAGGATGAGTACCAGCGCCATGACGGTTACGGCCCGGCTGCGGAGGGCCAACCTGGTCAGGATGATCATATTGCCTCGTGCTCCCTACAACTCACGCAGCGTACCGTCCGCCTTGGCCTTGTCGGCTTGCTTGACCAAATAATCCAACCTGCCGGCACGGGAATCTTCGGCAATATCCGCATCCCACCGCTCCCAGTCCCGTTCTTGAAACCAACGGGTCAATTGGGCGTAATCTGATTCAGGCAATTCCAGGATAGCCTGTTGAATTTCGGCTACGGTTTTCATTTTCATCCTCCTTTACGCCGCCATTCCCATTTCCCGCAGCCTCGCCACCAGGTACTCTTGCGGCCTGTCACCCTTTGGACGATGATAGCATAGCCAACTCTGGACTCACTGAAATGACGCCTATGGGTCACGATAGGATCCGTCAATTCAAATTCGATTTCGACCGGACCGGAGCTTACGCCGCCATCGCCCGCCGTTGCGCCCATAGCTGCCCCGACCCCCAGGGTTCCTGCCTGGACGCCACGGCCGTTGCCTACTCCGAGCATGACCTTGCCGACACCTACGATTGCGCCGAGCGCAACCCAGTCGCAGAATGTCTCTCCCGCGACGCCATGGCCCTCGCCCACTCCAGAGCCAACGCTGGCTCCGTCCGGACCCTGTGGCAAGCTGTGCTCCGAAGAGTTCTGGGAAGGCGACGCGACGGTTGAATCGGTACAGGCCGAGTTGGACCATGGCGCAGACCCCGCAGGCAGGGATGATAACGGGACGCCGGTTCTGAGCTATGCGTTGGGGTTTGGAAGCAACCCTGAAATTGTCGAGTTGTTGCTGGAAGCGGGCGCGGGCGCCGACACCAACGCTGTCGATGAGGGGCTGCAAACACCCCTGCACTGGGCGGCGGACCGGTCGCCCACGTCCCAAACCGTCGCTTTACTGCTGGACGCCGGCGCGGATGTCAACGCCACTGATCGGGAGGGAAGGACGCCCCTCCACCTGGCGACTGTCTGGCACGGGTCGCCCTCCGCCGATGCCATCGCGCTGCTGCTGGACGCCGGCGCCGAGGTCAACGCCGCCGATCATGAGGGAAATACGCCTTTGCTCCTAGCGACGGACGGACTGTCCCCGGAGGTCATCGCTCTGCTCCTAGATGCCGGCGCGGACGTCAACGCTGCGGACTGGTGGGGAAGGACATCGCTGCACCTGATAGTAGAGGCGAGCGACTCTTGGTATTTCACCTCGGAGGTGAGGGTTGAAACGCTGCTGGAGTTGCTGAGCCTGTTGATAGACGCCGGCGCGGACATTACGGCGGTGAACCAGGGTAGCGATACGGTGTGCGACCTGGCCCGGCAGTCCGACGGAGGTGAAGCGGCTCAGGATCTGCTCTGCCCTTAGTGGTTCCCGCTGTGTTGCTGCCCCACATGAGCAGCGGTTCCAATTGGCGCAGCGAATCGGCCCGTGCTACCATGATGTACGTTGAAAGGACGGCATTATGAATCAGCAGCGTATTCGCAACTTCTGCATCATCGCGCACATCGATCACGGGAAATCCACCCTGGCGGACCGCCTGCTGGAAATCACCGGAACGGTACGGCCCCAGGATATGAAGGCCCAGTTCCTCGATCAGATGGAACTGGAGCGGGAACGCGGCATAACCATCAAGGGCAAGGCGGTGACCATGTCGCACCGCGTCAAGGATGGCGACCACGCCGGCGAGTACCAGCTCAACCTGATCGACACCCCCGGCCACGTGGACTTTTCCTACGAGGTATCGCGGGCGCTGGCCGCCTGCGAGGGCGCGCTGCTGGTGGTGGACGCGACGCAAGGCGTCGAAGCGCAGACCATCGCCAACACCCTGCTGGCCATGGAGTACGACCTGGAGATGATTCCGGTCATCAACAAGGTTGACCTGCCCTCCGCGGAACCGGAGCGGGTGGCGGCGGAGATGGAGCAAATTTTCGGCTTCCGACGCGACGAGGTGATGTTCGTATCCGCCAAGTCGGGCCTCGGCTGCACGGAGCTGCTGGACGGCATCGTGGAGCGCGTGCCTTCGCCGGATGGCGGGGGGGACGACCCCTTCCGCGCGCTGGTGTTCGACTCTACCTACGACACCTACAAGGGCATCATCGCCTACGTCCGCGTCGCCGACGGAACCATCTCCACCAGCGACCGGCTGCGGGTGATGTCCTCGGGCCGGACGGTTGAGATCATGGAAGTCGGCGTGTTTGCGCCCGAACCCACGGCTACGGGCATACTCCAGGCCGGCCAGGTTGGCTACGTAGCTACCGGCTTCAAGGATGTGCAGGAGTGCGCTGTGGGCGACACCCTGACCAGCCACGTCCATCCCGCCGAAGAGCCCCTGCCCGGCTACGTGGAACTGAAATCCATGGTGTTCGCCGGTCTCTACCCCGCCGACGGCGAGGACTACACGCGCCTGCGCGCTGCCCTCGAAAAGCTCAAACTCAACGACGCCTCCCTCACCATCGAGCCGGAGAACAGCGGCGCGCTGGGATTCGGGTTCCGCTGCGGTTTCCTGGGCTTGGTGCATCTCGAAATCGTGCAGGAGCGGCTGGAGCGCGAGTACGACCTCGACCTCATCGTGACCGCCCCCAGCGTCGCCTACGAGGTTTTGCTCACCAACGGCGACGTGATCCGTGTGGACAACCCGTCGCTGCTGCCCCAGCCCAACGCCATCTCCGAAGTTCGGGAGCCGATCTTGGGAGTGACCATCGTTGCGCCCAGCCGCTCCGTCGGCGCGGTCATGGAGTTGATGCACGCCCGCCGCTCGGAGTTCCGCCGCATGGAGTACATCCAGGGCATCGGCGGCAGCCAGGCCGACGGATCAGCGGACTCCGAGCAGACCCGCGTGGTCATGGAATACACCATGCCGCTGGCCGAGATGCTGGCCGACTTCTACAACCAGCTCAAGTCCCGCACCCAGGGCTACGCCTCGCTGGACTACACTTTCGAGGGCTACCGGGCCGCGCCGCTGGTGCGCATCGACATCCTGGTGAACCAGACGCCCGTCGAGGCCCTCAGCATGATCAGCCACCGGGACAACGCCGTGGTGCAGGGCCGCAGCATCGTCGAGAAACTGCGCAGCACCATACCGCGCCAGATGTTCGAGGTGCCCATCCAGGCGGCTATCGGCAGCCGCATCGTGGCGCGCGAGACGGTGCGGGCCATGCGCAAGGACGTGCTCTCCAAGTGCTACGGCGGCGACATCACCCGCAAGCGCAAGCTCCTGGAAAAGCAGAAGGAAGGCAAAAAGCGCATGAAGCGAGTCGGCCGCGTGGAGGTGCCGCAGGAGGCGTTTTTGAGCCTGCTGAAGATAGGGGAAGAGGGGTAAGCCTATGGCGCTACGGTGGCCGGCCGACTTTCCCGATGACTGTCCGCCGGAAGAGGCAGCGCCTGCCAACGGAGTCTATTACTGCATCGTCAAAAATGATCCTCCGCAACCGAGCGATTTTGTATCGCTGTATCACCGTGACCGACGATTGGCGGACAGAAGGATTAAGCGCGGGGCATCTCAATGTCAGACAATTGGGTTGTCAGTCTATGCTCACGAAAATGATGCTGTGCAATGTGCGCGCCAGAATACCCGAATTGGCGATAAGATCGCACGTTTAGCGCTAGGACCAGATGCAGGGAAAGTTCTCCCTACGCCCGGTGGATTTGAATCACATCATACTTGGTGGCATCCGGAAGGATACAACCCAACTGACGCCACTACTGGCGTAACCGCTCTGTGAACGACGGAAGGAGCCGGCGAGATGCTGTCTGTAATCAAAGGAATGCTGCTGCCGAGCCTGCCTTGGGACGAGTTTTCGTTTGATGAGGAGCTCGCGTACTACAATGGTCCTCGGCTCCTGCTGCAACGTGGCAAGGATGGGGAACTGTATCTGGCCTGGTGGAACGACGAGGATGATGCTTTGGAGCGGTGGCTCTGCCTGCCGTTGAGTGAAGCGCGGTTGCACGCTGTGCTTTCCGGCGAGATGGCATCGCGGGACGCGATTGAGAATCCGGAGGATGGCTACCTGCTAGTCGTTGACATTGACCTGGAAACGGATGCGGTCGCGCGGACGGTTAAGACTACCGCCGCTGCTTTGCCTCAGGATACGTTGCCTCGCCCCGAAGCCAAGCTGAATATACCCATTCCAAGCGTCCAGGCGAGTGATACGTCAACGCTCAAAGTGGAGATGTGGGTCAGCAATCCCAACGGCGGCGACGCGATACCCGCCAGGCCGATTGTTAACGCCGGCGTGGTTCATTCCATGCTACCGGCATCCTTGCTTAACGGGTTGAACATCGAACCGATCGAGGAAATTGGCTGTATCCTGGCTGATGGGAGCCGGGCCAGATACGGCTTTGGCGTCGCCCGTTTTCACATTGATGGCGAGGAACGACCTTGCCCGGTGCTTTTTGGGCCGGACGACAACTACCTGTTGGGGTCGTCTGCGTTGGGAATGTTCAATCTGCTGGTTGATCCGGGCGGGGAGCGGCTCGTTCCTGCCGAGTGGTTACGGTTGGGTTGGGGCGGCCCGATATAATTAGGGGCGACGCATGCGTCGCCCCTACGCCGTTCGGGTCCTGCGCGTCCCGGTTTACTGTACTATGTTCGGCGTTACCTCGGCGGGGATGCCGGTGGCTTCCATCTCGCGGCCGCGCTGCTCCACCCGCTGGATGGCTGACGCCAGCACGTCGTCGTCCAGGTCGGCGGCGACGCCGGGGTAGCCGGCTCGCTCGATCATGGCCTTGAGCTTGCCCGTCTTGAACTGGTCGAGACACCAGCCCAGCGGGTCGGGAACCAGCGTCTTGTCCCAGAAGATGCGGTGGTTCTTGTTGCGCGGGCCGTAGTGGTAGTGCGGCTCGTCGCGGAAGCAGTCGAAGGCCAGCAGCTCGGTCTCCTCGGTGAAGACGCGGCCGGTGTTGCCGGCCAGGTCGCTCAGCACGTGGATGGCCAGCCCGCCGTCGCCCGAAGCCTGGCGGCGCATCTCCAGCCCGAAGCGGATGTTGCCGGCCTCGATGATGTCGGTGCCCCGGTTGTGCTTGACCGTGTTGCGGTCGGCGGCGAACTTGACGCGCGCGGTGCTGTCCACCTCGTCCAGCGCCGCGTTCACGGCGTTCATGTCCAGCCCGGCGGCGGCGTCTGCGTAGCCGGCGGCATCCAGCATGGTGCCGAGGTTGCTGCGCATGGTGCGCACCGACCAGCCGATGGGGTTGCCGTCGGTGGTCTGGTCCATGCGGTACTGGATGTTCTTGCCGTCGGGAGCGTACACGTAGCTCTTTTCGATGTCGAAGCAGTTGAAGCGCAGCGCCGTCTCGTCGCCCACCTGCACCAGGATCACAACGCCCTGGTCGGAGTGGTCCTGGATGTTGCCGTCCCACAGCTCATGCTGCACGATGAAGCCTACGTTGCCGGCATCGACACTGACTCGTCCTCGTGGTGTTGCCATGTTTAATTACCTCCAGTTTGCGTGATCGATATTATTAGCCGGAATATAGACATAAGGGCGGTAGGGTGTCAAACGGCGGCGAGCTTCACTTGCGCCACTGCCCCGCGCGCTGCATGAATACCGTCGGGTCAGCCCGCCATTCGGCGTAGCCGATACGACGGTTGTCGGTCAGATAGTTGATGCGCTCGTTCAGCAGGGCCAGCAGCTCGGCATCGTCGGCGGCTACGGTGAAACCGCCGTACTCCACCGCGTTGTCCAGCGCCGTAACCGCGAATGTGCCGTCGGATTCCTGCGTGGCGTCGGTGTTGCCGATTTCGCCTCGGGCCAGCGCGTCAATATCGCCGTTGGCCAGGGCCTCCAGCAGTTCTCGCTCGCCCAATGCGTCGCCCAGATAAACCACTTGTGGCATTGAATCGTCGGGCGGGTAGAGATGGCGTCGCTCCTCCAGCCGAGGGGACGCCATGGCGGCGGTGATGGTGTATTCGGCGCTGCCGTCGGCCACCGCCTCGCCGGCTCCGGTTTCTATCCGAGTTCCGGCGGCCAGGACGCCGTTGTCGTCTGCCAGGCCGGTCAGCTGCAGCAGGCGGGCCTCTCCAGTGGTGCCGGCCAGTACGCCAACTCGCACCTCAGAAGTGAGCGCGTCGTGGTTTGATAGTCGCGCCACGTCTTCGGCGCGAACCAGCAGCGACTGCCGGAAGGCTATATGCCCGTTGGTGAAGGCAACCACGGTATTGCCACCTTCGTCGCGGGTGCGGGAGTCCAGGATGGTAATACCGCCGCCCACGATGTCATAGTTGTCGTCGGCGGACCGGAGCCAGATGCCGGGCCATTCGGCGATTGCTTTGCGGTTGAACGACAACGCTGATCCTTCCATCGCCTCCAGCGCTGTCAATAAATCGGCTTCGTAGCCCATGTGGGTGTTGTAGCCGGGCGCATCTGGGTTTTCGTCGGCGCTGTAGCTCACCGGCGCAAAGTAGGCATAAAAGCCGACGTTCAAGGCGTCGGGGCGTCCGGCGCAGGCGGCCAGCAAAACGGCCGCCAGTAATACCGCTGTAATTCTAACGAGTGCGAACATGGTCATTCTGGATTCCCGCCCCGTATCAAGTACGGGATGACGTTCTTTCGCGGGAATGACGGGGTAATAGCGGCGAGATGATGGGTTAATGCCAGGAATGGCGAGTCAAGGTGATTGGGATCACATGCCCAGCGTCTCCCGTATCGTTCGCAGCTGGTTCAGGTGCTCGCCCCAGTGCCGTTCCAGGCCGTCGATGAACGCCTGCGCGGTGCGGGTCTCGTGGATGTCGCGGTGCGGCAGGTGGGCCATGGCCGTCTTTTGCACAAAGTCGGCGTCGGATGCGGCGGCAATGGCGTCTTCGGCAGTTTGCAGGATGGACAGTGGGCCGGCCACCGCTTCGTCAATGTCGGTGGCCGTGCGCTCGGGCGTCATGTTGTTGGCGTCGGGCAGGATGGTTACCTCCTCCCGTGTGCCATTGAGCACGCCGGCGATAACGCTGCCGATGCCGCCCTCCGGCGTGTCCACCAGGTGATAGAGCACCTCGCGGGCACACCAGTTATCGCCGTCCTTCCAATCCAGGCAGTAGTCCATGCCCTCCAGCAGGCAGGTTAGCTCATCGCGGATGCGGCGGACGGTGGCGAGGTTGTCTTCACGGGTGGGCATAGTATTGAACTCCTGTGGAATAGTAGCGGTGTAGGGGCGAGGCATGCCTCGCCCCTACGTGGGTTCAGCGATTGTGGGTTGCGGGGATTTGAGCAGACCCAAGGTGAGCCAAATCCCGGTGACAATGAGCCAGAGCAGGAAGGCGATGCCGGAAACCCGGTGCATCACGGTGGCGGCGTCAACCCAGATGAACAGCATGGCGACGCCAATAATCACGTCGGCTACGGCGCTGATCTTGAGCAGCCCGCCCATTCGCCACTGCACCGGGCCCAGCGCGATGAGGCCCAATCCGGCGAGGGTGAAGCCGACCTTGCCGGCGATCCAGCGCAATCCGTCCACAAGCTCCAGCCAGCCGGGCACGCCCCAGGCCACTAGCGTCGCGGCGCCGTCCGCCGCCTGCGGTATGCCGAAAGCCAGGCCCAGCATCGCCGCGCCGGAGACTGCGGTGGTCATGCCGGACAATATCAGCAGCGCGGCGGCGAGGCCCATGGCCTGCGGGTGGCTGACTCGCAGCGCCATCCACAGGTACACCGCCGCCGCCAGCATCGTGATGCCGGACAGGGTGCGTGCGGCGCCGGCGATGACGTACTGAACGGTGTCCAGAATGATGGGAAGCAGGATGGGGCTGCCGGCCAACGGCTCCATGCTGCTGTTGAGACGAGTCATCACCGACACCGCCGTAGCGATGGCAGTAAGGAGAAGCAGCAAACCGGATATGCGGATGGCGGTCATGGTCAGGAGGCCAGGAGCAGCAGTGGATCGGCGGATCTGCAACCATTATAGCGGTTGCATAGCTCGGCTATGCTGAGGCGGCGGCCGGTTCGGGCCCGCGGCGGTCGCTGGGGATCATGAGCGACGCCAGCAGGCCGACGAAGTAGATGCCGGCGGCGATGAAGAAACCGTACTGCCAGTCCAGCCACTCGATAGGACCGAAGATGAACACGGCGGCCACCGCGCCGAACAGCACATTATTGCCCCACATCAGGCCCAGGAAACTGGACTCCAGCCGATACCGCGCCGCCACGTCCGCCGCTGCTGCCGACGTGAGGTTGATGACCGTGAAGTGCTGCAAGCCGTACAGCGCGACGCATACGGTGATCCACGGCGAATACTGCTGCCCGCCCAGCGGGATCGCCATGGTGAGGACAGTGGTGAACGCCATCAGGAACACGATGAGGGACTTGCGCCCCACCTTGTCCGACAGCGCGCCGATGAGCGGCGCCGTCACCATGGCCGGCCCGACCATCAAGGCCAGATGCGCCGCCGCCTGGAACGAGTTGACCCCCAGCGCCTGCGTCATGTAGAGGGGCACCAGGAACAGCAGCGACCCGTCGGCCATGCCGCGCACCGCCGACACCGCGAAGATGGCCCACAGTCCCGTGCCGCGAAACGCCACCCGGGTACTGTCCCACTGGTGGCGCATCCGCTGGACGACGTTGATGTTCAGGGGCGGCGCGTTGCCCGCGTGGCGGAGCAGTCCGTAGATGATGAACGCGGAGACGATCATCACCGGCGAACTGATGGCCAGCCATAGCCGCCAGCCGATAGGTTCCCATTCCAACTTCCAGCCCACGGTAAGGCCATCAGATGCTTCCCACTGCAACGCGCCAAGCAGCAGGATGCCGGCGGCCATGGGGCCGAGCACGTCGCCAACGCTCCCCGTCGAGCGGTGCATGGATATGAATAACGCGCGACGGTTGGGGAACCGCTGCGCCAGCAATCCCAGCGCCGGCGGGTGCCACAGCGCCGCGCCGGAAGACGCGCAGGCCAACGCAAATAGCAGCAGCGCAAAGGACGGCGACACCGCCATCAGCAGCAGGCCAACGCCGGACAGAAACGCGCTGATGGACAGCACCCACGCCACCCTGTGGTGAAACAGGTCGGACAGGAACCCGCCCGTTACACTGGTGAGACCGCCGCAGGCCGAACGCACGGCGACGATGACGCCTACCTGCAACGCGCTCAGGCCCATGTCGGTGGCGATGAAGGTGGTGAGCAGTGGGATGGCGTTGGAAAAGAAGTGCTCGAAGGCGTGAGCGCCGATGATGGTGGAAGCCATCACCCGGTTGCCGGTGCGACGGCCACCGTCGCCAGACGCTGCGGATGCCGGCTGCGGTGGAGCGGATGCGTGGGCCATGTGGAATCGGTCTGCGCGAGGTAGGGGCGGGTTTGAAACCCGCCCCTACGGACGTTGGCGGTCAGGGGTATTCAGGCGATCAGGCGGGGACCGCTACCGCTTCGGGTTCGCGGGGTTTGCCTGGAATCAGCAGCGATACCAGCAGTCCCACAAAGTAGATGCCCGCCGCGATGTAGAACCCGTACTGCCAGTCGAACCATTCCACCGGGCCGAAGATCATCACGGCCGCGACGGCGCCGAACAGCGTGTTGTTGCCCCACATCAGGCCGAGGAAGCTGGACTCCAGCCGGCGGCCGGCGGCGATGTCGGCAGCGGCGGCCTGGGTCAGGTTGTTCACGGAGAAGTTCATCAGGCCGTAGATCGCCACGAAGAGGGTGATCCAGAAGGTGTACACCTCGTGCGACTGGCCGGCCCAGATGATTCCCAGGGTCAGCAGCGTGGTGGCTGCCATGATGAAGATGATGAGCGGACGGCGGCCGATCTTGTCGGAGAGCGCGCCGATCAGCGGACCGGCCAGTATGCCGGGGCCGACCATGAGCGCGACGTGGGCCGAGGCCAGGAAGGTGTTGGCGCCCAGCGCCTGGGTCAGATACAGCGGAATCAGGAAGACCAGCGAGCGGTCGGCCATGCCGCGCACCGCCGAAACGGTGAAGATAGCCCACATGCCGGTGCCCCGGAAGGCGTCTTTCATGCCCGCCCAGTTGGTGCGGATGCGCGCTCCTACGTCAACCCCGACTGGACGCTCCCCGCCGGCGTTGCGCAGCAGGATGAATATCAGCACAGTGGAGATGAACATGATCGGAGTGCTGACTCCCAGCACCCACCGCCAGCTGATGGCCGGCCAGGGCAACTGCCAGCAGAAGGGCAGCGCTCCGCAACCGGCAGTTACGATGTCTTCAGCCTCGCCTGCGCTCCAAGCCAACGCGCCCAGCACCAGCGCGCCGGCGACCATCGGCCCGAGCACGTCGCCGATGCTGCCGGTGGAGCGGTGCATGGAGATGAACAGTCCGCGCCGCTGCGGGAAACGCCGCGCCAGCAGACCCAACGCCGGCGGATGCCACAACGCGCTGCCCATGGAACCCAGGGCCAGGGCGCAGATTATCAGCCCGAAGGTGGGCGCGATGGACATGAGCAGGTAGCCCGTACCGATCATAAAGGTGCTGATGGACAGCACCCACGCCACCCGGTGGTGGAACAGGTCCACCAGGATGCCGCCCGATACGCTGGTCAGCCCTCCGAATATGGACCGCACCACTACGATCAGTCCCACCTGCAAGGCGCCCAGCCCCAGGTCGAGGGCAATCACCGTGGCCAGCAGGGGGATACTGTGGGCGTACAGATGCTCAAAGGCGTGCGCTCCGATGAGCGTGCTCGCCATCACGGAGCCCTTGGTGCGCGGCTCCACGTCCTGGGCTTGTGGTTGGGAAGGACTGATGCCGGCTGCACTTGCCATCGGATTGCTCCTTACGCGCTACCTGGGGGAATGGGCCGCATTATACACGCCGGTAAATGCAATGGGGTATCAGTATTCGTAAAACATTTGCTGGAGTGTGTCCCGATCATTGCTAATGGTCAGGCCGAGCATGAGCAGGAGGCGCGCTTTCTGGGGCATGAGGTTGTCGGATACGATGAA
The DNA here is from genome assembly GCA_965207025.1 of Dehalococcoidia bacterium. Lineage (GTDB taxonomy): Bacteria > Chloroflexota > Dehalococcoidia > Lucifugimonadales > UBA3495 > Bin87. Next base: position 3,287,124 of record OZ242258.1, read on the forward strand.
GCCCTGCTCGTCCTTGCGCGGTGTCATCACCACGCGGCCGGCGTCGGATCGGCTGGCGAGGACAACGGGCATCCCTGCGGCCACGGCGGACTCGGCGGCGGCGATGAAGGAAGGAGGAAACGTACCCGCGCCGAATCCGGCGACCACCAACCCTGCCGAACCATGCGCTCGCGCCGCGTCAATCAGCATTCCGTCCGCGCCGGCATAGGCGTGAACGATGTCCACGCGGGGCAGGTCGGTCATGCCGTCCACGCGGAAGGGCGTGTCAGTAGTGTGCTTGCGGTATGGGCGACGGTAGAACACGACGCGGTGGTCGGAATCGGCGTAGCCCAGGAATCCCAGCTCGTTGGGCTTGAACGTCTCCACGCGCAGGGTATTGTGCTTGTACACCTCGCGGGCGCACTGGATTTGGTTGTTGAGCACGGTGAGCACGCCCATGCCGGCCGATTCCGGCGTGGCGGCGATGCGGCAGGCGTCCAGCAGGTTCAGGTCGGCGTCGGTGCTGATGGACGTGGGCGGCCGCATCGCGCCGGTGATGACCACTGGCCGCTGCGTCTTGACGGTAAGGTGGAGGAAGTAGGCAGTCTCTTCCAGCGTCGCCGTTCCGTGGGTGATGACGACGCCGGCGGTGTCGGGTTCATCGCGGTCGATGGCGTGGATACGCTCGGCCAGGGCGATCCAGTTGGCGGGGCCGATGGCGGTGCTGCCGACGCTCACCATATCCTCGGCGATGACGTTGAAGTTCTCAGCGATCTCGGGCACGCGGGCCAGGTTCTGGTCGATGGTAAGATGGTCGCCGATTTCGGGATACCGGATGTAATCCATACGGTCGGGACCGACGCCGGCAATGCTGCCGCCGGTGGCGATGATGTGGACGGTGGGTTTGGGCATGGTGGATGTTCTCCTGTCAAGGTTGACGTCCGACGGTGTAAGGGCGGGTTTGAAACCCGCCCCTACGGACCATACGATTAGCTCAGTTTCTGAATGTTGCGAGGGTTGTCGGGGTCGTCGGCCCATTTGGCTGGATTGTTTACGATGTAATGGCGGATGTCATGGAGGGCGGATTCGTTGCGGATGACGTGTTCGTAGTAGTTGCGTTGCCAGACGGGGACGCCACGGAGGCCGCGGTGTTCGTTGATGCGACGGGCGGAAAACGATTTGAAGGCCCGGATGATTTCCGATAGTGGATGGCGTTTGTTGCCGGCCGGTGTAGGGGCGGGTCTGAGACCCGCCCCTACGTCGTGAGTATCGACCAACATTATGATGCCATGCACGTGGTTGGGCATGACTATGAACGCATCGGTTTTCGCGTGGGGGTAGTGGTTGGGGATGGCATCCCAACATTCCCGAACCATCTGCCCCGCATCGTTGAGGATAGTCTCGTCCTCTCGTATTTCTCCGAACAACATCGTCCGGTTGTGGGTACAAACGGTGATGAAATACGCGCCTGCTCGCCTGTAATCGTATCCTGACAGGCGGATGGAACGGCGACGATGGTCAGCAAGGTTGTTTGTTGCGTCCACGGGTGTACACATCCTGGTGTAGGGGCGGGTTTCAAACCCGCCCCTACGGTATGCGCCGCCATGCTACCATACGGCCCATGCGTGCCCTGATTGTGTCCGATATACACTCCAACCTGGAAGCCTTTGACGCCGTGCTGGCGGATGCTGACGCGCACGGTGGGTACGATGTGGTGTGGTTCCTGGGCGACCTGGTGGGCTACGCTGCGGATCCCGGGCCGTGCATTGAGCAGCTGCGGGGGTTGCCACACCTTGCCATCGCGGGGAACCACGACCACGCGGTTACCGGGAAGCTGAACCCCGACCTGTTCAACGGCGCGGCGCGGGCGGCGGCGCTGTGGACGGCGGACGTATTGACCGATGACGAGTTGGCATATCTTGCCGAACTGCCGGAGGTGCGAACCGTCGGCGATTTCACCCACGTTCACGGCAGCCTGCGCGATCCGGTGATGGAGTACCTGATCAGCGAGCCGGCAGCGCTGGCGACTTTCGCGCTGCTGGGAACGCCGTTTTGTCTGGTGGGCCACTCGCACTATCCGATAGTGTGGACGGAACACGAGGCTGGCGCAGACGTGGCGTTGCTGGATGCGACGAAGCCGATTGCGTTGAGTCCCGACCAACGGGTGATCGTCAACCCGGGCAGCGTCGGACAGCCCCGGGATGGCGACTGGCGCGCATCGTATCTGCTGTACGACAGCGGGGTTGGCGACGCCGGCGTTCTGCAACACCATCGCGTCGAGTACGACATCGGGACGGCGCAGCGCAAGATCCGGGAGGCGGGATTGCCGGAGTCCCTGGCAGACCGGTTGGGGCGGGGGCATTGACCGGTATTAACTCTACCCGCTCGTCCTGAGCTTGTCGAAGGACGGTAGCCTGTGGTTCGACAGGCTCACCATGAGCGGGAATGGTCGGTAGGGGCAACCACGAGGGTTGCCCCTACCGGGTGGCCGCGTTTAGAATCCGATGAGCCGGCCGGATTGCTGCCGGGGCTACACTGGCGACGAGGTGCCGACGATATGAGCCAGAGCAATGATGACCAGGAACGAATCTACCAGGAGTTGCGCCGGCGGGCGGTGGTGGAATTTGGCGAGGACCGCGCCGTGGAGCTGGAATCGTACCTGCGGACGGCGGCGCAGCAGATTTACGACGTTGAGGGCGCCGAGGTGCATCCCGACCTGGAGCCGCTGTTTCAGGAATAAGCAGGCGCCGATGACTCCCCCTCACCCCAACCCTCTCCCCGGATCGGGGTAGGGGCGGGTTTGAAACCCGCCCCTACGTGGCCCGCATCAGTCGAAAGGGCAGAGGAAAATCTGTAACACCCGCAAGCAAGAGGTTGAATGATGCCTGAACTTCATGAGCTTTCGGTGGCGGAGGCCGCCGCGCAGATTCGCGAAGGAACCATATCGCCGGTGGCGCTGGCGGAATCGCTGCTGGCGCGGATTGACGCGCTGGACGGCGATTTACAGGCGTGGGTGACCATCGACCGGGACGCGGTGCTGTCCGTGGCCCGGCAGCGGGAGGCGGAGGCGCGGCGCGGCGAAATACTCGGCCCCATCCACGGCGTGCCCGTCGGCCTGAAGGACATCTTTTACACCGCCGGGATGCTCACCGCCTGCGGCTCCAAGGTGTACGCTGATTTCGTGCCCGACTTCGACGCCACATCGGTATCCAAGATCAAGGCAGCCGGCGGGATCGTTTTGGGCAAGGCGGTTACCACCGAGTTCGCAACCTCCGACCCATCGCCTACGCGGAACCCGTGGAACCTGGCGCACACACCCGGCGGGTCCAGCAGCGGGTCGTCGGCCGCGGTGGCGGCGCGGATGGTGCCGGCGGCGCTGGGCTCGCAGACCGGCGGCTCCACGTGCCGGCCGGCGGCCTACAACGGCATCGTGGGCCTGAAGCCCACCTACGGGCGCATCAGCAGGTACGGTGTTGCGCCGGTGAGCTGGTCGCTGGACCACGTGGGCATCCTGACGCGCACGGTGGCGGACGCTGCGCTGATGCTGTCGGTGCTGAGTGGCGCGGACGACAACGATCCCGGCAGCCTGCGGGAGCCCGTGCCAGACTTCGTGGCGCAGATGGCCGAGCACGACCGTCCGCCGCGCATCGGGCTGGTGCGCCAGTATTACCAGGACTACGCCACGCCGGAGATCTGGGCGCATACGGAGGCCATCGCCAACCAACTGGCGGAGGCCGGAGCCGAGGTCGAGGAGATACCGCTGCCCGACAGTTTCGCGCGAGTACACAGCTTCCAGCGCGTAGTGATGAACGTGGAGTGCGCTGGGTTCCACCAGGCGAATCACCGGATACGCGCTGCCGACTACGGGCCGCGCATCCGCGCCGGCATGGAGATGGGGATGATCATTCCGACCTCCACCTACCTGAAGGCCCAGCGACTGCGCCGCCAGTTCCGCGCCGACATGAGCGAACTGGCGGCCAGAGTGGACGTGGTGATGACGCCGGCGACGCCGGCTCCCGCGCCCAGGGACCTGAACACAACGGGCGACGCGGCGTTCCAGCAGCCGTGGACGGCGGCCGGCCTGCCGACGGTAGTGGTTTCCACGGGCCTGAGCGAGCTGGGGATGCCCATGGCAGTACAGTTCGGCGGCCCGTGGGCGCAGGAAGGCCAGGTGTTGGGCGCGGCCCAGTGGTGCGAACGGATCGCCGGCCTGAACCAGGCGCCGCCGGTTTCTTGACATCGTCGATTTATGATGAGGGCGTATGACAACCAATCTTTTTTTGGGATTTGACCCGGGCGGTAATAATGCCTTCGGATGGAGCGTTTGCGAGGAGGTTGATGATGGCCTTAAGCGCTTGGCATTTGATTTGGCAGATCATGCCGAGGACGCTGTGACGCAGGTGAACAGAGCAGTCGAGGCCTGCTCTAATGTGAGTATCCCAGCTGTGGGTATAGATGCTCCCTTGCTTGTACATAGGAGAAAAGGCAAACGAAGTATCGACCAGAATCTACGAGACGCATTGACCCGCAAAAAGTTCCCTGGATCCGTGAGTGGCACGGTTCAGGAAGTCAACAGCTTGCAAGGTGCAGCAACGTTACAAGGCGGCCTACTGGTCGCGCAGCTCGTTAAAATGCCTTGGGCGCAGGACACGAAGATTACGGAATCCCACCCTAAAGCATTTCGCTATTTGATTGCACATACCGGACAAGATTACTTGGTAAAAACGGCAGATCGCTTGACAAAAGACTTGATTACCTGCGAAAAGCCGGAAAGCCATAAACGGGACGAATGTGAGGTTTGCAAACAGGATAGCCACAAAGTGGACGCAACGCTGTGTGCGATAGCAGCATGGGCAGCAACAAAATCAGCTTCCTTGCCCAACTGGTGTGACCTATACACACGGAGCAACTTCCTGATTCCACTGTTCCAGATACCTGAATCCACCCAACTTAGCTATTGGATGCCTATGCCGCGGTGACCCGGCTAATTGGTGAGGCGATAGACGCCAGACATACGGGAGAGGATAGCCATGCCCGATAATCTGGAATTACTGAAGCGCATCACGGCCCGCCCAGATGTGTTTGGAGGGAAACCGATTGTCCGCGACATGCGAATATCGGTGGAGCTTATCCTGAGCCTGCTGAGCCAGGGAGCCACTACAGACGAGTTACTGGACGATTATCCTGGACTTGAACCGGAGGACATCCGCGCCTGTGTCGCCTACGCCCACGCCGTCATAGCCAGGGACACGCTGGCCACGGTTTCAGTGGCCGAGTGATGCGCTTTCTGGTTGATAGGTGCGCCGGCCGTCGTCTGGCCGATTGGCTGCGCAGTAACGGGCATGACGCGCTTGCGGCCCAAACCATTGGCCCTGACCCCGGCGACCGGGCCTTGCTGGAGCTGGCGGAATCTGAGAATAGGATTTTGGTCACGATAGACAAAGATTTTGGGGAGCTGCTTTACTTGCACAATGTTCCACATGCCGGACTCATACGTTTACCTGACGTTAGAGCGTCCCGGCGCATCGAAATCATCGCAGAGCTAATTGAACAGTACAGGTCAGAACTTGAAGAGCGCGCTGTGATTACCGTACAGGGCAGGCACGTTCGCATCTCGCGTCCCCCAACGCACTGAATATAAACATGGAGATGCCGCCGGTTTCTTGACACTCCCTACCCGGTGTTGATAGCCTACATCTTGCGCTTCGTGCGCCGCCTGTGGCCCGCTAGCTCAACTGGCAGAGCAGCTGACTCTTAATCAGCAGGTTCTCGGTTCGACCCCGAGGCGGGTCACCATCTCCCCGACCGGTGGAGCCGGCTGCGCACCGGCCGGCGGCAGTCCCAAGGGGGAAGTGTCGGAATTGGCAGACGAGCATGACTTAGGATCATGTGCCCTTGGGCGTGCGGGTTCGAGTCCCGCCTTCCCCACCATCCAGGCGTAATATCCCCGATGGGTTCGGGGATTTTTGTTGAGCGGTGTTTTCGCGGGTTTCTCCTTTTGGTTGGTGGCGTGGGGTTTGGGATTTTTCGGCGTCAGGTTGAAGGTTCGGGTTGCGTGTCGGAGCACGGCCAACACTGTTTTTGCTTGCGCAGAAAGTTGGAGTCCTAAGGTTCCGTGTGCCCGCAGTTCTCCGACTCAATGAGCCGTAGCTATGCGGCACGGTGCGGTGGTGACACCCGCCGGGTTCCGGGAGCATAATCGCTGAATAAGACGATCCTAAACTGAAGCCAAGGTGAGATCTACATTTGCAGGGCGGAGAGGGTTGGCTTGCGTGTCGCCAATCAATTCGTCGGCTTTCGCTTGCAGCGCGGTACGGCAGCGGCGTTTGACTGCATCGCGTCGCTGGCTCAGATCGGTGAAAAAGCCGCCCACTCTCTCCCGGACTGCGGCACGGGTTCCCAGGCACAGGTTGGCGGTTGTTTCCTGGCGCACCCATCCCCAGATGGCCTCGTCAGCGTTGAAGTCCGGACTATAACTGGGCAGGTTCACCAGGCGCAGGTTCAGGTTGGGAGTGGTGAGATAAGCACGGATCGCGTCGCCCCGATGGGCTGGAGAATTGTCCCAAATCACGATCAGCGGTTCGGTGTGTTGTCCCCGCAGTTGCCGCAGGAAGGCAGTAGAGGTGGCGGCGTTGCTGTTGCCCTCCAGTTCCATCACCTCCACCTCCCCAGTCTCCAGGCACACCGCCGAGTAATAGCTTACTTTCTCGCCGCGGCGCGGACTGGTGGAATCCACCAAGGCTGGTTCTCCTTTCAGCACCCACTTGCCCCGTAGATCGGCATCCGCCTGAAAGTGCGCCTCGTCGGCGAAGAATATCTTGGTTCCCGTCCGTGCCGCCGTCGCCTGCAACTCCGCATACTCTCTCACAAAAGCTTCCCGCCGCGCTGGATCCGCCTTGAGCAACCGCTTCTTGGGACGCTTCAGCACAAACCCCAGCCGATGTAGATAGTTCAGGCAACTGCTGCGGCTCAGCGCCAACCCGAAACGGTCCGCCACAAATTGCCGCACACCCTTCCAGTTCCAGTTGGATAGTCCGATACCCGCCTGCGACGGTAACTGCTGCACCGCCGACTTCAGCTCGCCTCGTTGCTCCACGTCCAACGCGGGGGGGAACCACCAGTCTGCTCAAAAACCAGTGCCTTGGGTCCGCCCTCAGCAAAGGCCCGGGCCCATTGGCCTATGGTGTGGGCATCCCGCTCCAGGGCTCGACCCACCGCCGCCGCGGTCCAACCCTGGGTCAGCAGCCACACCGCGTGCCAGCGTTCTCGCTCCCGGGGCGTCGCCGCTCGATACATCCGCCGTCGTACCTCAGCCTCGTCCATGCGCCACCGCACCAGCAGCACTCCCATCTCTTTCATTCCCAACTTCAACCCCCTAACATTTCTCAGCCTGCTGCTCCGATTGCTCTCAATTCTACCTACGAATGATGTGGGTTTCACCTTGGTTTCGATTTAGGCCCCAGGGGAACCGATTCTGCTGTAGTTACCGACAGGCCGTTGAGCGACCCGAACCTAATTGACACCTCGCTAGATTGAGTAGTTTGGTGAGACGCCGCTGCCAGCGATGCGGCGACCCCGCGCGGTTCTCGAGTACCGGTTGGGGAACCTGACGTATGTAGGATAGAACCTGGGTGCGGGTTGATGTAATGGGCGGGGTGTCATTGTTTCGGGGAATTAATTTTCATGGTAGGATCATCCGTCCTCGGACGTATGAGTTCGAGTCTCGCCTTCCCCGCCGTGATTTTCTCTTGCTGAATCGCTTTTCTCTTTCCAGCCCGCAATACGATCTGAGAACTCTCCGCGGTGACGTCCTTGGGGGCGTCACCGCGGCGGTGGTGGGGCTGCCGGTGGCGTTGGCCTTCGGATTGGCAGCGGGGCTGGGTCCGGCAGCCGGAATTTATGGGGCCATCGCGGTCGGTTTCTTTGCCGCCGTGTTCGGCGGAACCCGGTCGCTCATATCGGGGCCAACCGGCTCGATGACCGTGGCCATGGCGGCCATCGTCGCCGCCCACGCCGAAAATATCGGCGAGGCTTTCACCATCGTCATACTGGCCGGACTGATCCAGATAATGTTCGGCCTGCTGAGAATCGGGCGCTTCGTAACCTACACTCCCTACTCGGTCATATCGGGGTTCATGACCGGCGTCGGGGTGATCATCATAGTGGGCCAGAGCCTGCCCTTTCTGGGAGCGCCGGCCGTGCCGGGAGGGACCATCGCTACCCTCCTGAACTTTGTGGATATACTCGATCACTTCCAAATCAGCGCGCTGGGCATAGCCGTGGTTACGCTGGCCGTTGGACTGTTCTGGCCTGATCGATTCGACAAGTACCTGCCCTCGACCCTGGTGGCCCTGGTGGTTGGGACGCTTTTGGGGGTCTTCTGGCTCACCGACGCGCCGGTCATCGGCGCCGTGCCTACGGATCTGCCAGCCTTTCAGCTGCCGGCCCTATCCGCAGGCGGGATCGCCCGCGCCATTGAGCCGGCGATGGTCATTGCCCTGGTGGGCTCCGTGGACACCCTGCTCACCGGGCTGGTGGCGGACTCGATGACCCGCACCCGGCACGACCCCAACCGGGAGTTGCTGGCCCAGGGCCTGGGCAACGTCATCACCGGATTTATCCGGGGCCTGCCCGGATCCGGCGCCACTCCGAGCACGGTGGCGAACGTTCGGGCCGGCGGATGGACCTTCGTTTCAGGGGTCATTGCCGTAGGCATTCTCGCGGTCATGGTGCTGCTGCTGGGCCAGTACGTTGCCCTGATACCCAACGCCGTCCTGGCCGGCATCCTGGTTAAAGTCGCGCTGGACACCATAGACTGGCGGTTCGTGGCCCGGATGCACCGGGTGCAGCGTGAACACCTGGCGGTCATGCTGCTCACTCTCGGGCTGACGGTGTTCCTTGATCTGATCGCCGCCGTAGCCGTGGGCATGATAGCGGCTGCGGTGACCAGCGCGCGTCAGTTCGAGCGCCTGGAGCTGGACAGTGTCATATCGGTGCCCATACTCGACCAGATTTTCTTTGGCAATGTCGATGACCAGCGAGATGTGGACGACTTCACCGCGCGGGTGGGCATGGTGGCGCTCAGAGGAGCTTTTACCGTGGCCTCCTCCGGCAAGCTGATCGAAACCATTGGAGAAGACATCCGCGACCACGAGGTTGTGATCCTCAACTTCTCCGACACCGTTCACATAGACGACAGCGCGGCCCTGGTGGTGGAGCAACTCATCGACACCGCCATATTCCAGGACGTTGAATGCATCGTAATGGGGCTTTCGGGTATGCCCGCCCGCAACCTCATCGCCCTGGACATCCTGAAGCGCGTCCCCGCAGACCAGATAGTCGGCACGATGGACGAGGCAAGGGAAACGGCGGCCAGGCTCCTGGCCGCGCAGGACGCCTGAGCGGTTAGTCGTCGGCTATAACCGCCTCCGCGGGGATGTCAGCCGGGCCGTTGACCTGGGCCACGTAGGGCTTTCCGGTGGCGGGATCGACCTCGAAGGGGCCGGGGAGTTCCAGCTCGTCGGCGATTTCGCGGACGGCGGGGAGGACTTCCTGTCCCATGAGGCGGAGGCTGCGCATGGCGTCGTCGTGGGTCATCGCGCCGTCGCCGTCCCAGAAGAAGATGCTGCCGGGGCGGATGGTCTCCAGCACGTGGCGGATCTTGGGAATGACGGTTTTGGGGGTGCCGGAGATGATGGTGTAGTCGGCGATCTGCTGCTCGTAGGGACGGGAGAGGACGCCGCCGGGTCCGGCGCTGCCGCCGCGGGCCGCGGTGGCCACGTCTCGGGTGGGCAGGACGCGCCGGCGGGAGGTCAGGCCGGGCAGCTGGAGCAGGGCCTGGTTGGTGGTGCCCTCATTGCCGGCCAGGAAGGGGTTGCTGGGGCCCTGGACGTACTTGCGTCCGGTCTGCTCGGCCAGTTCCTCGGTTTCGTCCACGTGGACTTTCCAAAGGTAGCCGATGTTCTGGGGGCCGGACTCGTAGCCCAGCTCGGCGGCCCGGTCGTGGTAGAGCTGGAACGCCTGCCGGGTGGGTTCCATCTCGGTGGCCAGCATGATGTAGGGGATGCGCTCCTCGGCGGCCCACATCAGGGAGTCGCGGCTGACCACCCCGGGGAGCCAGATGGGAGGATGGGGCTTCTGGTAAGGGCGGACCCAGGGGTTGACGTGGCGGAAGTGGTAGTGCTTGCCCTCCCAGCGGAAGGGGCCGGGAGTGGTCCACGCCTTGACGATGAGCTCGTGGGCTTCCTTGAAACGCTCCCAATTGTAGTGAGGCTCGACGTTGTGGGAGACGCTCTCGCGCCCGGTGCCGCGCACCCAGCCGGATACGAGGCGGCCGCGGGAGATCATGTCGATCATTGCCAGTTGCTCAACCAGCCACAGGGGGTCATCCCAGATGGGGATGATGTTGCCCAGGAGGACGATCTTGGCGCGCTGGGTGATGCGGGCCAGGATGGAGGCCTCGACGTTCATCGCGCCGCCCATGCAGAAGGGCGTGCTGTGGTGCTCGTTGAGCATCAGGCCGTCGAATCCCATCTCCTCGGCGTAGATTTTCTCGTCGAGATAACGGTTGTAGAGGTCGGAGCCGAGCTGAGCGTCGTAGATGTCGTTGCTGACGTTCAGGTCCATGATGGACTTGCCGGTGGCCCCGAAGTATCCGGACTTGGGGTCCTGGTACGGCCTTTCGGTGAAGTATCCGATGAACATGTTGGGTCTCCTTGTGGCATTGCCCGAGACGGGTTCCGGGAGGCAGGTTACGGGGGCCGGTTCCGGCTATGGATGGGATTCTAACACAGGGTAGAGCGGGGTCGTACCGTGGGAGTTTTACTACCAGGGCCGGCTGCCGTCCGGCCATACATCGGCGGGTGTCGTGCCGCTGCGCAGGTGTACCAGCGCAACCACTGAGGAAATGGCGGCATTGAGCAAATCACCAAACTCAAGCATTTCTTCTCCAGTCATGCGGTGTGATAGGCCGGCATAGCGATAGTCAACGGCGTATTTGCTGAGCCAATCCAGATGCACATCCGGGTTATCCGGGTCCTCGTAGCGAGTGTAGGAGAAAAGGCTCTCCACCGCTGCGACAGTGGGCCGGACGTTCGGGTCTGTCGTTTCCGTCAAGCCCATGATTTCATCCCAGAGGGGGCGGAGTTCGTGGCCGTAGTTGCGAGGCAGGTTATGAGTGGACAGCCAGGCTTTGAGTGCGTTTTCGGCCGCCTGCTGCGCGCCAAATCCCAGGATTCGCTGCGGGCCTGATCCTGTTAGCAGCATATCGTTGACGTGGTACAGCCATTCCTCGACCGTTTGGAGGCGGCGAACCGTTTCGGGCCAGTGGTCGGGATAACCGTCCGGTTCAGGGTCGGCCCAATCGAGGTTGTCGTTGCGCATGGTAATTCCCTGGTTGAAAGCCTGGCCGGCGACGTGTTGGTTGGCCAGCCGGGCGCGACTGAACGCCGAGCGGGTCATGACGACCACATCCACGCCCAAGTCACTTTCCCGAGCAGTGAGATATTCGCGGGCTGCGAGCCTGGCGCGTAGTTCGGAGCCGGCGACGTTGGAATCGCCGGCCACTACCAGCAGGTCAATGTCAGAATCGGGCCGGTGGTCGCCACGGGCGCGGGAACCGAACAGGATGACCTGCGCCGGCGCAACAGAGCGTTGCACGGCGTCGGCTACTGCCACGGCCAACGGGTCGGCCCGTCCGGTTCGGGGCAGGATGCCGACGTTGTCCAACGCTGAAGTCATTGGCGATTCCACTCTATTCGGCCGCTTTTGCGCTTTCAACCAAAGCCTGCAACGCGACGACGGCCTGGGGTACGTCGCGGGCGATGGCCGCTTTGTCGAGGGGGAGATGCTCGTGGCTGTAGAGGGCCGCGCCGCCGAACTCGGTGAGGTAGCGGTGTTCTTCGCCCGGCATGGGAGCATCGTCCGGTATTATCCGGTGTTGCCGGATGAGTCCGGTGATGATGCGGAGGTTGTGGCCGTCGCGTCCGCTGGTGGGGTACTCGAAGCCATGAGCGCCCAGGACCGCTTTGTAGGCGTTTTCGAGGGCGTTCTGACCCATGCGTCCAATTTGCTTGTCGTCCATGGCGTCCAGTATTCCGGCTCCGGCGATTGCTACCAATCCATCAGCGGCGCCGGTGGCATCTCTCATTTTGCCGTTGATGTCGTCCCAATCTATGGCTTCTTCGGGTGGTTCGGCTTGTTCAGGGGTTTGGGGCATGATGGGAGATCCCTGCTTGGCTATGGAATTGGCGAGGTTGTTGAGCAGGTGGCGGCGTGTGTCGAACTCCCTGGCGGTCATGCAGATGACGTCGATGCCGGAGGCCTCCGGCAGTTCCGACATTTGCACCGTTCTGGCCCGGTCGCGCAGGTCTTCCAGCCAATCCTCCGGCGGCGAAGGGTCCTTGATAATCAGAACGTCAATGTCCGAATCCGGGCGGTGGTCGCCGCGGGCGCGCGAGCCGAACAGGATGGTTTGCTCCGATTCGGCCATCCGGTGTACTTCACGGGCGACTTCAATGGCGCGCCGGTCGGCTTTGATGGTGTGGGTGGTCATGGTGCGAGGAAGGTTTTGACGGTGGCGAGGAATTCGTCGGTCTTTTCGATGTGTGGGTTGTGGCCGCAGTTGTCGAAGATGGTTAGACCGGAGCCGGGGATAGACTCGTTGAACACCGGGCCGGCGCTGACGGGGACGATTTCGTCCTCCCGACCCCAGATGATCTGGGTGGGCATGCGCTTGAGGCGGTGCAGCAGGTTGGGGAGACCGGGATAGTGCATGTAGGGCCGCCAGCTGAGGCGGCAGGCTTCCTCGCGGGCGATTTCCCAGGCCTCAGCCAGCTCGGGAGATACCTCATCGGGACAGATGTCCAGAAACTCGGGAGCGCTGGCGGTGTCGTAGAAGCCGGCGGTGAGGAACTCCTTGGCTACGGCGAGGAACATATCGTAGATCTCGCCTTCTGGAGGCCGGATGCCGGCGGGGGCGACCAGCACCAGCTTGTTGAACGTGTCCGGCGACATGGCGGCCATTTCGGCGGCGAGCCATCCGCCCAGGGAGAAACCCATGAGGTTTGCGCCCTGGAGGCCGAGGTCGTCGATGGCTTCCAGATACCAGCCGGCCAGGTCGCGCATGTTCATGATCCACTCCTGGCGTTCGGTTGCGCCGAAGCCGGGGTGGGACGGGATGTGGAGGGTGTAGTCCTGGGCGAGGGCGTCGTGGCAGCGGAGCCAGCCCTGGTGTCCCAGCTCGCCGTGGAGGATGAGCAGGGGTGCGCCGCGGCCGCCCCTGACCATCTGGAGGCTGACGCCGGCCGCCTCTACGATTTCTTCCGTCCATGCTTGCGCGCCCGTCGCCATTTGCTCTGACCTCCTGCCGTTGTGGGGACATTTTGCAGGAGGCATGATAACACGGGGAGCGCTGCGGCTTTCTTGACAGATGGGCCGGCAGGGGGCATCGTTATGGCATGCGAGCGCTGCTGGCCGGAATCTCCGGCGTCAACAAGGACATTGTCGTTGCGAACCTGATTGACCGGCTGCGGGCCAACGGCGACATCGCCCCACCCGAAGGCGCCGACGAATACCCGGTCTCACGCCGCGCGACGGACGCGCGTGAGCTGTTCGCGGCGAGCGTGGAGGAGGTGTTCGCGCAGCAGGGCGACGATCTGGCCAGCACGCTGGCGGCGTTCCGACCGCGCTACCAACTGGGGGCATGGCAACGGGCCGGACTGGCGATTGCCGAAGAGATGGAGGACCTGGATCCCCGGCACAGCCTGCTGGCGACGCACCTGACCTACTACACCAGCGGCCGGCAGTTTTCCCTGATCGACATTCCAACCATCCGGCGGTGGCGGCCCGACTGCATCATAACGCTGGTGGACGACATGCTGGACATCCACGCCGCGTTGGCGCGTCGGGATGCCGAGCAGCACACCAACTTCCGGCTGCGGCTGCGGGAGATCCTGGCCTGGAGATCTGCGGAGATCGCCATGGCGGACCTGCTGGCGCGGAACCTGTACGAGCGGCGCGATATTCCCCACTACGTGGTGGGCGTGAAGCATCCCGCCGAGATGCTGTACCGGCTGATTTTCCACCGGAGACGGTATCCGGTGGTGTATTCCAGCTTCCCCATCACGGCGATTCGCTACGATGGCGACCGGAGGGCCAGCGTTGACACCATCCGACGGGAACTGCACCGGCGCTTCATCGTGTTTGACCCCCTGACGCTGGACGAGGGTACGCCGCAGGTGTTTGACAAGGCGCGGGCCGCGTGCGCGGATGGCATAACGGAGATAACGGTCACCGCGGATGAGGCCCGCTGGCCGCTGGACAACGCGGGCACGCTGAAAGACGGGTTGCCGTCGGCGTTTCCGATGACGCTGGATCCGAGGGAGGCGCTGGAGGTTTGGGACGACATGGAGAACCAGGTGCGGCACCGGGACCTGACGATGGTGGAGCAGGCCCAGTGCGTGGCTGCGTACCGGATCACCATGGGCGGGAGGCTATCCACGGGGATGTACTCGGAGTTGATGTATGCCTCGCACACCGCGGAGCCGGCCCGTCCGGTGCTGATGTACGCCGACCCGGAGGACGGGGGACTGGACCATCCCTTCCTGCGGAACTTCAACCACCGCACGTACCACACCGCGGATGAATGGTTCGACGCCATCGCCAACATCGCCCCGGTTGACCGCGACAACCCCCAACGGCCGCTGTTCTAGCTCTGCGCTTCTTCCTCCGATGTGGTAAATTAGGACTAGGATTAGCCCGTTAAGACGCAAGGTCTCTCCCGATGACTTCCGAGAACGAACCCACCATCCAAAGCCTGGCCGAAGGACAACAGAAGTTGGCCGAAGGGCTGCAAAACTTGACCGTTCTGGTCACAGACTTCATCGACGAGCAGCGCCAGTTCAACGAGCGCGTTGACCGCCGCTTCGAACGTGTTGACCGCCGCCTTGACACAATACAAGGCGACATCGCGGAGGTAAAAGGCGGCCACGCTCGCACGGAAACTATCCGACGCGCCGACGTCATCGCATCGGGGTTGAACCTGATCTTCGAGCGGACACTCTCCGCCGGCGAGTTAGAGGACATGGTTCGTGAAAATTCGGACACCGGTGTCGCCAGAAACGAACTGGAAAGCTTTGCGAAAGCCGACCTGGTGATAAAGGCAAAAGACAACTCGTTCCTCACCAACTACATTGCAGTCGAAATATCCTACACTGCCGACCGACGCGATACGAACCGAACGGCCAGGAACGCAAGTCTGTTGGCCAAGTTCACCCGCCGCCCATCGCACCCCGTAATCGCCAGTGTCAGAAATGATTACGATGTACAGAGTCTGATTGCGAACGGGGCTGTCCACTGGTACGAAATTCCGCTGCGGAGTTTGCAGGCGGAGTGAGCCTCAACCTTGATTGACGCCGTTACCCCAATTTGCGTAAAATCAAACCATCAACCAACCCTTGCAGGGAGGTTCCTGTCATATGCCCATTACCCAGAACGGCGTCGAGCTTACCGTGGAGATTTCCGAGAAGGCCGCCGAGAAGATCAAGTACTTTGCCCACAAAGAGGGCATCACCGACAACATTGGCCTGCGCGTCGCCGTCAAGGGCGGCGGCTGCTCCGGCCTCACCTATGACCTCAACATCACCGACCAGGAACGCGAGTCCGACAAGATCGTCGAGCAGTACGGCGTCAAGGTGATGGTGGACAAGAAATCCTACATCTACCTGGTTGGCACACAGCTGGACTTCTCGGACGGACTCAACGGCAAGGGCTTCGTGTTCGAGAACCCCAACGCCAAGAAAGCCTGCGGGTGCGGCACCTCGTTTGCCGTCTGACACGCGGCTCACCATATTTCCGATGGCGTAGGGGCGGGTTTGAAACCCGCCCCTACTAATTGCGAGGTCCATGATGACTACCACCGCCACGATAGATACCCACACCGCTGAGGAGTTCCGCGCCGCCACGGAGCGGGCCGCCGTCTTTCCCAGCAACGCCGGTCGGCTCCGCCTCACCGGCGAGGACGCCCGCGACCTGCTGAACCGCCTCTCCACTAACCTGGTTGATCCGGCCGGCGCAGCCGGCGAGGTGGCCGTTACGGTGCTGACCAGCGACCGGGGACGGATCGTTGACCTGGTGTACGTGATCCACCGCGACGACCACCAGCTGATGCTCACCAGCCCGGGCCAGCAGCAGAACGTCATCGAGTTCCTGGACAAGTACACCATCATGGAAGACCTGGAGGTTGAGGACGTAACCGGCGACACGGCGATGCTGACGATTACGGGGCCGGAGGCGAGCGCAATTCTGGATAGCGTTGATGGCATCGACGGGATGCGCATAGCGCTGCCGGCCGACGCGGAGCGTCCCGCCACCTACCAGTTGATATGCTCCGACCGCGACACCGCCAACCAGGTACGAACGGCGCTTGAATCCGCCGGTGCCGTGAGCATCAGCGCGCCCACCGCCGAAGCGCTTCGGATCGCCAGCGGGCAGCCGGCCTACGGTTCCGAGATGAGCGACACCTACAACCCGCTGGAGGCCGGCCTGATCGGCGCAATCGATTTCCACAAGGGCTGCTACATCGGCCAGGAGGTCATCGCCCGCCTGGACACCTACCACAAGGTGCAGAAATACCTGGTGACGCTGCGTTTTGAATCGGACGGCGGCGACGTGTCGGAGGTTGCGTCGGCGCTGCCGGGCGCGCGGCTCAACGACGCGGCCGGCGACGCGATGGGACTGGTGACCTCGGCAACCGTCATTCCAACGGCGGACGGGCCAGACCTGATCGGCCTGGGCTACGTGCGCACTCGCGCGGTGGAGATTGGCGGACGGCTCAGCGTAGCGTCGGGCGACGCTGACGGGTTGAGCGCGGTGATCACGGCGCAGCCGCTGCTGTTCGGAGGAGAGAAGCCTGGGCCGGGCGGGTAGTCGGACGGGCTGCACCTGCAAATCACTTTTCAGGACGCAACTTATCCAGCGTAAGGCTTTCTCCCTTGCGCCTGGCTTCGAGCCACCGTTGGAACGAGGCCGCGCTTTCGCCCGATGGCTGACCATGCAGGAGATTCTCAACGCTCACGTCCTCGTCCAGATCCGGCCAGTGAATACCCTCGCCGTTCCCGATTAGCTGCAAGTTATCCCGCTCGTTGGGCGTAGCGTCCAACAGCCGCGGATACCAGGCTAAAGGCACTGATATTGTCCGGCCATCACTGAGATCGGCGGTAAGCGTGTCATCAGTAGCCGTCACAGTGGTGGCCAATGGGACGCCCAAACTAACCGTTGAAATAGTCATACCATGCCTCCAACAACGTTTCCCGGTTGGCCTCTACTACTGACTGAATCCTGCGAATATCTGCGCGCCTGAACCCGCCGCTTCTGGCCAATCTTACCGGATTCAACCAGAATTTGGCTATTAGATTATCGCGAGACACGTGGACGTGTTCGGGTTCAGCCCGGTCTCCGGCATAGAAGGAAAAGCGGTACGGCCCGACTCTCAATACAGTGGGCATAGTTACCATCCGGCGGAGCTGTCAACGGTTATCCGGCCATCCTCGCCGGCGGTGAGGAGGCAGGCGAATTGGTAGCCGCGTTCGCGGATGGCGTCGCTGCCGCCCTCGTTGCGGTCCAGGGCCGCCAGCACCAACCCGATCTTGTATCCGGCCTCCTCCGCCGCGTCGATGGCGTGGAACAGCGACCCGCCGGTGGTGCAGGCGTCATCGACGATGGCCACGGACGCGCCGGCCGGCGGCAGCGGCCCCTCGATCATCTGCCCCATGCCATAGCCCTTGGCCTCCTTACGCACGATGAACGCCGGCATGGGCGTACCCTGCTGCCAGGATGCCGTGGCCACCGCCGTCACGATGGGGTCGGCCCCCAGCGTCGGGCCGCCCACGGCCTCGACGCCGGCGTCGGTGAGCAGGGGCAGCAGCGCATGACCCAGCAGGTAGGCCCCCTCCGGATCCAGGCTCAGCAAGCGCCCATCGAAGTAGTAGGAACTCTTGCGTCCCGATGAGAGGGTAAAGTCGCCGTAGCGGATTGCGCCCCGTTCCAGCGCAAGTTCTAGAAGCCTGTCTGCCATTTCCCCCCGGTTGGTTGTCATTAGTTTCGCTCCCGTCAGATTCAGTTGTGATACAGGCCATGTTGCCGGATGTATTCGGCAACCGGGTCGGGCAGCTGGTAGCGGACGGACTGGCCGGCGGACAGGATACGGCGCAGCTCCGACGCACTGAAATCGACGCGTGGGCCGCTAACCGATACCACGGCGCCGGATGCTGCCGCGTCCGGGAACCGTTCAGCCAATACGGCAACACCATCCTCAGGCCCTCCGGGCCGCTCGATGACCGCCAGGCGACACAGTTGGAGGATGCAATCGGGTTCCTTCCAGCGGTGGAACTGGTCAAGCACGTCGGAACCGACGATGAAATAGAAGCCCGTGTCCCGGGGGTAGGAGGATCGCAGCTCTCGGAGAGTGTCCACGGTGTAGGACGCGCCGGTGCGCTGAATCTCACAGTCCGACACGCAGAAGTCGGGGTTGTCGGCCACCGCCAGTTGCACCATGCACAGGCGGTCGGTCGCCGGAGTAATCCGTTGCCCCGACTTGAGCCAGGGTTCCCCGGCCGGCACGAAGAGGACCGACTCCAGCCCCAACGCTACACGGGCGGTTTCCGCGATCAGCAGGTGGCCGAGGTGGGGTGGATCGAAGGTGCCGCCCAGGATGCCGATGCGTCGGCTGGAATCGCCGTCCGCCACTAGAACCACTCCAGCTCGGCGTTGCCGATGCGGATGGTGTCGCCCGGCTCAATGCCGGCTTCTTCGAGTTGGCGGGCAATCCCCAGGCGGGTCATTTCCCGCCAGAGTTGGAGCATGACCCGGTAGTCTCGCATGTCCGCGCGGCCGGTGAGGCTTTCCAAGCGTTCCGATTCGACCACGTAAACGTCTCCGTCGAGATAGAACCCCATGGGTGGACGTTGGCGTCGAGTGGTATCCCCTATTGCGACTACGGGTTCACCCTCCCATTCGGACTCGTCCAGGCCCGTGCGCGGAGCCTCGGAAAGGATGCCGGCCAGCTGCCCCAAGAGCCCATCCACGCCCTCCCCGGACACCGCCGATATGAAGTGGATGGGAGTATCTTCGGGAGCGGATGGGTATTCATTCATGCCGGCGATGGCGTTGCGCAATTCCTCCTCGATGACATCGCGGAGTTCGTAGGTTTCGGTGGTGTCGAGCTTGCTGACAGCCAGGACCTGGGGCTTGGCGGCGAGCATAGGGCTGAACTCGAGCAGCTCGCGGTTGAGCATCACAAAGTCGCCGGCGGGGTCGTCGGACTGCCCGTCGATCAGGTGGACATAGACCCGGGCGCGTTCAGCGTGGCGCAGGAACTGGTGGCCTAATCCGATGCCGCGGTGCGCGCCTTCCAACAGGCCGGGAATCTCCATCATCACGAAGTCCTGCCCGCCATGAGTCACCACGCCCAGCACCGGCTCCACGGTGGTGAAGGGGTAGTCGGCCACCTTGGGTTTGGCGGCGGAGCACCTTGAGATCAGGGTGGACTTGCCGGCGTTGGGCTTGGCCAGCAGGCCGACGTCGGCCAGGAGCTTTAATTCCAGCCAGAGGACCGAAAAATCGCCCTTCTTGCCCGACTCAGACAGCATCGGTTCCTGGTTGGTCGAGGAAACGAACCGGGCATTGCCCCAACCGCCCTGGCCACCTTGCGCGATGAGGACGGGCTGCTCGGATGTAATGTCGGCGAGGAAGTCCTTGCTGCCGTCGGGGTTCATGCGCCAGACCACGGTTCCCATGGGAACAGGTATGTGCCGATCCTTCCCGTTTCCGCCGCGCTGGTTCTTGCCCTTGCCGTGGGCTCCACGCTCCAGATAAAAGGTGCTATTGAACTTGAGGTGCAGCAGGGTGTTAATGGAGTTGTCGCCTACGATGTAGGCACTGCCGCCATCGCCACCATCACCGCCATCCGGTCCACCACGGGGCTGGTACTTGAGGCGGAGGAAACTGATGCAGCCATCACCTCCGTTTCCGGCTTTGACGTTGATTCTTACGGTGTCAATCATGATTTAAGGGTCTGCCTATAGGTAGGTAACAATCATAGTAAAGGCGTCGATGGCGTTGGCAACTAGCGTTACGCCGAGTGGAACATCGTTGGTAACCCGTTGACGGATATGCGAATTGCATGGCGTGGGACGTTGATAAAGAGGAAGCGAACTGATATGCTATACGAGCAATTGGCCGGCGTTGGCTGCTGTCAACGGCAGTGCTGGAATTATGCACGGAACTGTTAACGCCATGTAATAGTATATCAACCGCTTGTCAACGAGTTATCAACGGTATCAAGGTATTCAGCAAGGGATATAACTCTGGTATTACCGATGCGTTGCAGCGCGAGCATGGCGCGGTCGCCGGTTACGATAAGATCGGCGCCTGCGACCAGGGCGCATTCTAGGATGCGATTGTCAGGTTCGTCGGCGAGGATGTGGAGGGTTTGGGTGGGCGCAACGAAGTGGGTGTTCCGTTCCATCCATGCGATAACTATTGCTAACTCATCGTCGTTTCTGCCGAATTTTTCCGACAGGACTCTGAGCAACTCGTCAACGATATGCTGTGATACGAATAGAGTATCAACGTTGGCGACAATTTTGGCCAATGCAACCGCGGCGCGTCCCGTCGGCCTGGTGAAACCCGATACGAACACATTAGTATCGAAGGTGACATTCACGATTCAAGATACCGGAAGAGGTCTTCTTCACTATAGATGCCCAGTTCTTCCGCGCGTTGACTCCAATAGCTCTGTATTCGTTTCAGATCTCTCATGCCGCGCTCTTTCCGCAGCTTCCATAGCGCGTCCACGATGAACTCCTCTGGCGTCTTGCCCTCGTCCTCGGCATAGCGCTTGATAGTGTGCGCTAAATCATGCCGCAGGGAGATGGTCAACTCTACGTCGTCGGTATTGATCATGGCTATAACCTCCTCTGAAAATCAGGCCCTATGGCAAAGGATGGCCCACCTGCGCGTTGTACCAGTCCAGGATCTGGCTGCCGGTCCAGAAGGTTACGCCTTCCTGCTGGGTGATGTGCTCGACGAGGCTGCGGAAGTGGCCGATGCGATGGGCCGCGCCGGTGATGTAGGGGTGCATGGAGATGGCAAAGACGCGGGCGTTGTCCTCGCCCTCGGCCAGCATCACGTCCAGCACGTCTTTGGTGCGGTTGAACAGTTCGGGGGCGGAGTGGTGCTGCACCAGGTAGATTGGGATGTCGTTGAGTTCGACGGTGTAGGGCAGGGCGACCAGCCGGCCCGACTTGACCTTCAGCTCGTAGGGCTGGTCGTCGTTGACCCAGTCGGCGACGTACTCGATGCCCTCCTCGGCCAGGATGTCGGGGGTGTCGTAAGTTTCGGCGAGGCCGGGGCCCATCCAGCCGCGCGGGGCATTGCCGCTGAACTCGCGGATCACCTCGATGGTCTTGCGGATGGTGGCGCGCTCGTCGGGTTCCCGGTGCAGCACCTGCTGGATATAGCCGTGGCCCAGCAGTTCCCAGCCGCTGTCCAGGCACGACTGCACCATCTGCGGGTATTCCTCGCAGACGGCAGCGTTGAGGCTGATGGTGCAGGGCAGGTTGAAGTCGTTGAGGATGCGTTTCATGCGCCAGAACCCCACGCGCATCCCGTAGTCGTACCACGAGTAGTTGGGGATGTCGGGCGACACCGCCGCGCCCTGAGGCGAGGGCAGCACGGTGCGGGCCATGGGCTGGCTGATGTCCCATTCCTCCACGTTGATGATGAACCAGACGGCCACCTTCGCCCCGTCGGGCAAGGTCAGCCGGGGCCGGTCGAAAATGGAGGAGAATTCAGCGCGTGGGTTGGGCATGGGATGGGCCTCCGGAAACAGGGGAACTGTCATTGCGAGGAGTGAAGCGACGTGGCAATCTCGCTTCTACGAGAACTCCGTTACTTAGCGGGATTGCCGCGCTTCGCTCGCAATGACAAATTGGGTCGAACGGAACGCTACAGCCCCATCGCCTGCATTCCCAGCCGGGCCAGGTCCTCGTCTTCCTGGGCGGTTAGGCCGCTGACGCCGATGGCTCCCAGCACCAGGTCGGTTTCAGGATCGCGGACAACCACTGCGCCCTGGACTGCTACCAGTTGTGGATCGCCGAAGTCGGCTATGTTGCGGCCCTCGTTCTTGAGGCGCTGGGCGTAGGCGTCGGAGTCGGAGCCGGACATGGCGGAGGTGTAAGCCTTGCTGACGGCCATGCGCTGGGGCAGGGCGCGGCAGTTGTCCATGCGGGCGTAGCTGAGCAGCTTGGCATCGGCGTCAACGATGGCGATGGCCAGCGGGCGGTCGGGTTCCTGCTGGGCCTGGTCCAGCATGGCGTTCATGGCGTTGCGAACCTGGCTGAGGCTGAGGGTTGGCCGTTGGTACATGGGGGCGCCTCCTTGGGATTTGATGGGACGGCGGGATGGAATGGATTGACGCCGGCATTGTACACACGGGCGATGTTGGGCGGCAATGAGGAACGTCCTGGTTTGCCGCTCTCTGCCGGGTGCGCTATACTCGCTGCACTTTCAAATCCTTCTTGCTTCGCCCGGATTTGCCCTTGCGGTGAGCCGCGGCGGGAGGCTTTCCCTATGGATATGGGACTCAGCGAGATTCAGCAGATGCTGAAGAACTCGGCCCGCGAATTTTTGGCCCAGGAATGCCCGCTCACGCTGGTGCGCGAGCTGGAAGATGACGCGCAGGGCTTCAGCGAAGACATCTGGCGTCAGGTGGTCAACTTGGGATGGACCGGGATACCGTTTCCCGAGCAATACGGCGGCACCGGCGGGTCGTTCCTGGATCTGGCGGTGTTAGTCGAAGAGATGGGTCGGGCGTTGCTGCCGGCTCCGTTCTTCGCCACTGTCGTGCTGGGCGGGCTGACCGTGCTGGACGCCGGCAACGACGCTCAGAAACAGGACATCCTGACCGGCGTTTGCGCCGGCACCGTGCGCCTGACCCTGGCCCTCACCGAGCCGTCGGCCACCACCGAGGCGTGGGGTGTTGAGACCCAGGCCAGCGCGTCCGGCGACGGCTACGTCATCAACGGGACCAAGCTGTTCGTGCCCGATGCCCACGCCGCCGACACCATCATCGTGGCTGCTCGGACGATGCCGGCCGGTGATGACCCCGAGCAGGGAATCACGCTGTTCCTGGCGCCGGCCAACGCGCCGGGCGTGGAGATCGAACAGGTCAGCACCATCGGCAACGAGCGGCTGTGCGAGATACGGATGCACAACGTGTCGGTGTCCGGGGACGCCGTGCTGGGCGAGGTAGGCGAGGGTTGGCCGGTTATCCAGCGGGCGTTGGCGCGGGCCACGGCGGCCCACTGCGTGCAGATGGTGGGCGGTGCCGAGGCGGTAGTCGATATGACGGTTGAGTACGTGAAGCAGCGCACGCAGTTCGGCCGGCCGGTGGGAACTTTCCAGGCCGTGCAGCATCACTGCGCCAACATGGCCACCGACGTCGAGGGCGCGCGGCACGTGGCGTACCAGGCGGCGTGGGCCATCGCCGAAGGCCAGCCGGCCCGCCGGGAGGTTGCCGTGGCCAAGGCGTGGTGCAGCGGAGCCTACCAGCGGGTGTGCTCGCTGGGCCACCAGTGTCACGGGGCCATCGGCTTCACCATGGAACACAACCTACAGCTGTACACCCGCCGCGCCAAGGTGCAGGAGCTATCCTACGGCAGCGTCCACGACCATAAGGAAATCGCGTTGCAGGAGATTGAGGCGGCGTAATTTGCTGTCATTGCGAGCGCAGCGTGGCAATCTCGAACTAGATACGTGCTTTCGACGAGATTGCCACGTCGCTGTGTTCCTAGCAATGACAGATTGGTTACCAATTAAGGAGTTTGAACGATGACCATGACCCCCGCCCGCAGTTCGCCTTTTGCCGCCATGGCCCGGGACCCGCTGCATCCCGACGTGATTTACCGGGATGAGCGTTGCTTTGTCGTGCGCGACATCAACCCCAAGGCGCCGGTGCATCTGCTGATCATCCCCAACATGCCCATTAACGGCCTGGACTACATCAGTCCTGCCATGGAGGGCATCATGGGGCACCTGTTCGTCGTTGCGGCAGAGATGGCGCGGCGAGAGGGCGTTACCATCAGCGGCTACCGGCTGGTGATGAACAACGGCGAGGACGCTGGCCAGACCATCGCGTGGCCCCACATGCACCTGCTGGGCGGCCGCGCCCTGGGCGAGATGGGCTGACGCGATCGTTATGCCCAGGGAAGCCGGAATTCACAAACAGTAGGGGCGAATAATTATTCGCCCCTACGCTCAACGCCAGTACGAGCGAGGGTGATAACCCCATGTCCACCATTGAAATACCCGGCCGCGTTTATGACCGGATCCATCGCCGGATGCTCCGCCTGCCCATCGGACTCACCGAGCACTGCCAGCGGGTGGAGCAGATCGCCAGAGGGCTGTGCGAGACGCATGGGCAGGATGCCGACGCCGTAGGGCTGGCCGCGCTGGCCCACGACGCCACCAGGCACTTCTCCGGCGCAGAGAACCTGCTACGGATGGAGGATTATGACCTGCCTCCGGTGACCGAATACGAACGGCGCAACCCGGCCATCCTGCACGGGCCGGTGGGCGCGGAGCTGCTGAAGCGGGAGGACGGGCTGAGCCATCCTCAGCTCTATAACGCCATCTACTGGCATACCACCGGCAACCCGACGGGTGGAGACACCATCGGCCACATCATCTTTCTGGCCGACAAGCTGGATCCCGTCAAACTCAAGCGCTACCCCTGGCAGCCGGAGATGGGAGAACTGGCGGAGAGCGACCTGCCGGCGGCGATGATAATGTTCCTCACCAACAACATCGCGCGGCTGCTGGACAATGGGGTTCCGGTGCATCCGGCGGCGATTGAGGCGCGGAACGCATTGCTGTTGGCGACGGTATAATAATGCACAGCAGAGGAGGCGTGGCTATGGAATACGATGTTGTTGTTTGGCTTGACGATCTTTCCGATGGTTCCAAGTGCTACGCGGCGGTTTGTCCAGCCATTGACCATGCGCATGGCCAAGGTGATACGGAAGAAGAGGTATTGATTGACGTTGCGGATACGATGGCGGTGTATTTGTACCACCAGCCCGACAGGGTCAAAGCCGACCGGGAGCTCCAAGACGCATTGGACAGATTGATTTCGGAGATTGTTGCGGAAGGGCTTACCTATTGGATCAGGTCGGTGACGCCGGCCCGCAATTGGGTCCCTGCGTAAGGATGGTTCGAATAGCCAACGTTAAAACACGGGAACTGTTGCGCCTTCTGCGCCGGATGGGGTTTGAGCAAGGTAACCGTGACCATATTTACTTCCGCCACCCCGGTTTGGGATTGCGGGTGAAAGTCTCTCATGGGGACAAGGACATAAGCGCCACGCTGATGGGAGAAATTGCTATAGTCCAGCTTAAATTCAACAGCGCCGACGAGTTTCGCGCCGCCCTGCGCGGCGATATTCCCCGCCGCTACCTGGACCATGACGCGCCCTGGGATGGGCAACCACTGGATTAGAAGGCAACGATATGAGCGCACAGCTGGAAATAACGGCCGAGGCCGCCCAGTTCATTCGCAATAAGGGCGGACGGGCCGTGATTGACCTGATCTGCTGGAAGGGTTGAAGCGGCGAGTCGGTTGAGGTATCGGTCGATACCAACGTGCGCCGTCGTCGCAACCTGGACGCCTACGAACGGGCGGAGCAGGGAGACGTTGAACTGCTGATGGCTCCGGGTATCGCGGACTACGCCGAACGAGTGGACGTGTCGGTGAGCCGGTTCCTGCTATTCCGCAACCTGAAGGCGACCATCGCGCTGCCCGACGGGATCACGCTGGGCCGACGCGCCTCGCTGGTCTAGCCGTCGTTGGCCGGCAGCAGGTCGGCGACGGGGCAGGCGAAACCGGGGAGATAGTCGGCGCCGTTGATGGCGTCGGCCTCGGTCAGGATGAGGGGCGGTGCATCCGCAGTATGCACGGTAAGGGTGCGGGCGTCGATGTCGATGACCCAGACGGCCCTGCCGCCGGCGCTGAGGTATTCGTCAATCTTCTGCGCGATTTGTGCCGGCGTATTGCTTTCCGAAAGTATCTCAACGGCCAGGTCGGGGGCGCCGTCGTAGAGCATTCCAGCCAAGTCGGGCTGGCTCAGGCGGGCGTTGGACACGAAGGAAACGTCGGGCATGCGGGAGGTGGCCGGAGAGTTCAGGCCGGTTACGTAGCCGCGGTTGCTCAAGTACACCCGTCCCAGCCGGTTCAATAACACGTGATTGCCAATCCTAATGACAACCAGCGAGCCGGTATATTCGTGCTCTTCTGATGCGACCATCTGCTCAACCAGTTCTCCTTTGACCAGCTCATAGCGAGGGTGTTTGGGCAGCGCGGCGTATTCTTCCAGCGAGACCGGAGGCGCGGCGGCGATGTTCTGGGTGGTCATGGGTGAGCCTCCGGTGTTATGGAGCCGGGAGCAGGTCGGCGACGGGGCAGGCGAAGCCGGGGAGGTAGTTGGCGCCGTCGATGGTGTCGGCGTGGGTGAGGGTGAGTGGCGGCGCGTTGGGGGTGTGGATGGTGATGGCGAGGGCGTCGATGTCGATGACCCAGACGGCCTGGCTGCCGGCGTTGAGGTACTCGTCAATCTTCTGCGCGATTTCGGCTGGGGTGTTGCTCTCGGACAGGATTTCGACGGCCAGGTCGGGGGCGCCGTCGTAGAGCATTCCAGCCAAGTCGGGCTGGCTCAGGCGGGCGTTGGACACGAAAGAAACGTCGGGCATGCGGGAGGTAGCGGGAGAGTTCGGGCCGGTAACGTAGCCGCGGTTGCTGGTGTACACCTCGCCCAAGTTGTACAGGTCGGCATGAGTATCCATGTAACGAGTTACCCTTGCCGCAGTTCTTTCGTGTCCTCGGGACGCTGTCATCAGTTCGACCAATACTCCTTTGACCAGCTCATAGCGAGGGTGTTTGGGCAGCGCGGCGTATTC
Source organism: Dehalococcoidia bacterium (assembly GCA_965207025.1). Lineage (GTDB taxonomy): Bacteria > Chloroflexota > Dehalococcoidia > Lucifugimonadales > UBA3495 > Bin87. The sequence continues at coordinate 3,314,111 of OZ242258.1, forward strand.
TTCCAGCGAGACTGGAGGCGCGGCGGCGATGTTTTGCGTGGTCATGGCAATCCTCCTCGGCGGAGCAGTTGCGGGTAATCACCGGGCGTAGCGGTAGCCGCCGGCGGGGGTGCGGGCGCAGTTGAGGCGGCGGTTGAGGTGTAGCCCCTCCAGCACGAATTCCACTGCCGACGCCTGAACCTCGGGGCGTTGGTCGTCGCCGGTGAGCCGGGACACGACCGCGGCGAGGCCGTCCACATTGGCGAGGGCCGATGCGTAGGATGCTGCCGGTACATCGCTGCCGGTTTCCACGGCGTTGCCCAGGTCGAATGATGTTACGACGTCGTCTAGCTCGTCCAGGTTGCAGTAGCGGGTGAAGATGGCCAGAGAGGCGCGCTTGGTCAGATCTTCGACCAGGCGGTCCTCGCGGCCTTCGCCGAAGGTCTCCATCTCGATCTTGCCGCCCAGGGAGGCGATGAGATACGGCAGGTCGCTGACGCGAGGGCAGGCGATGGACTCGCCCAAGCGGATGCTGCGGCGCAGGGCGTTGCTGATGAGGGTCTCATAGTTGGAGATGGACACGCGGACGCTGACGCCGGAGCGCTGGTTGATTTCGTTGCTGCCGCGGGCGCGGGCGGTAACCTCGGCCACGATCTCGGTCATGAAGGACGGGACGTACACCTTGTCCTCGTCGGGGAACAGGTTGCGCTCCTGCTCCATGATGTCGATTTCTTCCTCGATGGTGCGCGGGTAGTGGGTGTGAATCTGCGCGCCGTAGCGGTCCTTGAGGGGAGTTACAATGCGTCCGCGGTTGGTGTAGTCCTCGGGGTTTGCGGTAGCGACGACGAACACGTCGAGAGGCATACGGATGCGGTAGCCCTTGATCTGGACGTCGCGCTCCTCCATGAGGTTGAACAGGCCCACCTGGATGCGCTCAGCCAGATCGGGCAGTTCGTTGATGCAGAAGATGCCGCGATTGGTGCGGGGCACCAGGCCATAGTGGATGGCGGTCTCGTCTGACAGGTGGCGGCCCTCGGCGACCTTGATGGGATCGATTTCGCCGATGAGGTCGGCGATGGATATGTCGGGGGTAGCCAGCTTTTCGGAGTAGCGCAGATCCCGTCCGATCCAGGCCACGGGGGTGTCGTCGCCCATTTGGGCAACCTGTTGCCTGGCGTCGGGACTGAGCGGATTATACGGGTCGTCGTTCAGCTCGCTGCCGGCGATGACCGGGAGATGCTCGTCCAGCAGGTTCACCATCTCGCGGATCAGGCGGGTCTTGGCCTGGCCGCGTTCACCGAGCAGGATGATGTCCTGTCCGGCCAGGATGGCATTCTCCAGCTGGGGGATCACGGTCTGGTCGAAACCGATGATGCCGGGGAACACCGGCTCCTCGGCGCGGATCCTGGCGATCAGGTTGCGGCGGATTTCCTCTCGGACCGAAACGGTTTGGTAGCCGCTTTCGCGCAGTTCGCCGAGGGTTGCGGGCAGGGAGTTGGTGGTCATTGAGACACGTCCTTTGGTTCCGGACGCTATCGCGCCCGGCTATGGTGTGCCGGCAGTATAGCAAACGGGGCGCCGATGGAGTTTTCGTACCAGCTGTTGTCGGTTGACCGGATTGGCGCTGCGCGGTTAGGATGGCCGGTATGAAGACTACCGTGGACATCCCGGACGAACTGCTGGCACAGGCGGAACGCTATGCCAAGAAAACAGGACAGCCGCTAGATGCGTTGGTGGAAGATGGTCTCCACCGCGTCCTTTCAACTAAAACCGCGCCGTCCAGCGTGGGCTACCAGCTGCCGGATTGCAGCGTGGGCGATGATCGCGGGCCGGATCCCATCAAGAGACATTCGTGGGCGGAGTTGCGCTCGATGATTTACGGTGAGGAATCGCAGGATTGGACGCCGTAGATACCAATATCCTGGTTTATGCCCACCGTCGAGAATCACAAGCGCATCAAGCGGCGGCGGCGATATTACGCACCTTAGCCGAGGGTAACGAGATTTGGGCAATCCCGTGGCCTTGTTGCTACGAATTTTTGAGTGTGGCAACTAATCCTCGAATCTGGCGTGATGCGGTATCAACACCGGAACAGGCTTGGCGGCAGTTGATAGCATGGACTAATTCGCCATCCAATCGTTTGATTGGAGAAACGGGTTACTTCTTGGAGATACTGAGCGGCTTTGCACAGAGACCCGGTGTGGTTGGTGGGGTAGTTCACGATGCTCGCATCGCTGCAATCTGCATTGCTAACGATGTTGACACGCTGCTCACTCGCGACCGTGATTTTTCACTTTTTCCAGAACTGAGAACCAAAAACCCGACCGACGCAATATCTATGGATGGCGACATGGCTTGAAGCTACGATATAGGAATTTTACCGGGTTGGCTACGGGCAGGCGCTGGCAATATGTAGGGTACATTTGCCCTTAATGATAAGTGTGATAAATGTTATCGTGTTGATGCTATTCAGATATGGAGGCATCATGTCATCAGTACCGAAGCGCCAACCGCACCGCCGACCTAACGCCAAGCGAGACGCTGCCATTTTTGCCGACAGTTACGTCGGAGGTGGGGAAATGGATAATCACCAGCTGGCAGAAAAATATGGTTTGACGCCGGCCGCAATTTCCAATGTACTTTCCCGGCAGAAGAAGCGGTTGCGATACGGTGGAGAAATGCCAGAGACGCCGGAGGTTCATCAAGAACCTTTGCCCCTGCTCGATGGCGTCAACGCGAATCAGGCCACTTTTGACGATGAACCGAAACCCCTTACACAAGGTCAACGTCAGATGCTAGTGGTCGAGTACCGCGAGCAAGGAGCAAGCCACAAGCAAGCAATCGCCATGGCAGGCGTCAGCGACAAGGGTGGAAAGAACGCAGTTCGGATTGCTGGCACAGCTGTACCGGCGGTCCCCCAACTGGTGAAAGACGGCATTACCAGCGTCAACGATGCTATGACCGTAATGCATTTTCCTGCCTACGTTCAGGACCAGGCGGCGGCTGAAGTTGCGGCGGGTGAATCGAAAAAACTGGCGACCACGAAGGCAGTGAGAGAATATGTAACCGCCATTGCGCCGGTAATTGAGGACCTGAGCCAACGGCAATCTCGAAGACCTTCCGCAGGATAATCTGATTTACCCTCCGATGAAGCGGCGGAGGATGGCGACGGCGGCGGCGGAATCAATGTCGCCCCGACTGGGTGGTGCGCTTGGGTCAGCCTGGCGCAGCTCGGATTCTGCCGCTTGGGACGTGTATGATTCGTCAACCGTCAGCACGGGGATGTCGGCGGCGCGTTCCAGGGCACGGATGAGCGACTGGATTTTGCGGGCCTGCTCGCCGGGGCGTCCGCGGGCGTCGTAGGGGATGCCGACGATGATGGCGACGGCGTCGCGAGTGGTGGCGGCGTCCAGGATGGCGGCGATGTCGGCGCGGCGGTTGCGTCGCTGGATGTATCCCGCCGGCAGGATCAGCGAGCCGGGCGGTATGCTGACGGCGAGGCCGATGCGGCGGTCGCCCACGTCGAGGGCGAGGAGTCGGCCGGCCTGGGGCAATGTTATGGGATCGATGTCGTCGGCTTCCGCCGAGTCGGGGATCATCTTCTCGGGCCGGGCGGTGTGTATGTGGGCAACGGTTGTCCGGAGGCGGCGGCTATGAAGGCCATCATGGCGTTGACCGTTGCCTTGATGGACTCCAGAACCTCGTACTCGTCGGGCAGTGGTTCCTGGATACCCTCGTATGGCGCGTCGATGGCGTATTCATCCAGAAACGCGAAATCGGCATCACCCAATATGCGCTGGCCGTTGGGCAAGGTGCGGATGGCTGCCTGCAACGCGGCGAGTGAATGGGTGCGGCGCCAAGCGTTGCCGGCGCCGTCGTCGTACTCCAGATAAGCCAGGAACCCCTTGCAGGCGTTTTCCAGGCAGCGTTGGAACTGCTGACCGACTTCTTCATAGCCCAACCCTTGTTCCAGGAGAGCTTCCGCGGCCAGTATCTGGCGCTGGTAGTTGATGAAGCGTTGCTCCACGTCGGGCCGGTTGTCGGGTTCGACTTCGGGGTAGCGGCCGCTGTGCGCGGCCGGTTCGCAGTTCATGTTGATCCCGTCTTTGAGGGCGTGGTAAGTCAGGTGCGTTCGCGCGCTGCGGAGGCGTTCAAAATCCGCGGGGCTGTAGCGGACCAGGTCGATTTTGACCGGGCGCCCGTAGATTTCCAGCGCCCGGTCCTGGCCGGCTTTGAGGGCGCGGCGATGACGCTCCTTCGTGGCCGGCTTGGAATCTGCGATGGTGAATATGTCGATGTCCGAGGCTTCATCCCAATCGCCGCGGGCCCGGGAGCCGAACAGGAAAATGTCGTCCGGTGTGGCAATTTGCTCTACCGACCGGGCAACCAGGATGGCCTTGGCGTCGTAATTCGTGGCAGAGTTCATAGGGGATGTTGGTGTCAACCGTCTGCCGGCGAGTGTGTTTATCAGTTTAGCCCATCACGCACCAGGCCGCTCACCGCGTCGAGGGCTGCGCCCAGGCGGTCGGGCTGGCGGCCGCCGGCCTGCGCGATTTCGGGACGTCCGCCGCCGCCGCCGCCCATGAGCTTGGCGGAGTCGCGGGCGATGTTGCCGGCGTGGAGGCCACGACTCACCAGGTCGGGGGTGACCATGGTTACGATCATGGGGGAGCCTTCGATCACCGCGCCCAGGGCCACCACCACGCTGTCCAGTTTCTGCTTGAGGTAGTCGCCCATCTCGCGCATGGACTCCACGTTGTTGGCGGAGGTCACGGATGCTACCAGTTTGACGCCGTCCACGTCGCGGACGCGGCCCAGCAGAGATTCGGCTTCGGCGCGCCGGCCGACGCGCTCGGTTTCGGCGAGGCGGCGACGCAAGGCGTCGGTGTCGGCCATGTAGGCGTCCAGCCGGGCCTCCAGCTCATGGACGGGAGCCTGCAATTTCTGGGAAATTGCCTGGAGGGTCGCCGACTGCTGGACGACCAGTTCCTCGGCAGCGCGTCCGGTTACGGCCTCTATGCGTCGCATACCGCCGCCGATGCTGGACTCGCCCAGAACGACCAGCGTCCCGACCTGGCCAGTGGCGTGGACGTGGGTTCCGCCGCAGACCTCGAAGCTGAAAGGATCGGCATGTTCGTGCCCGTCGGAATTGGAGTCAGAGCCGGAGCCGGCCATGCGGACGACGCGCACCACGTCGCCGTAGCGGTCGCCGAAGAAGGCCAGCGCGCCCTCGCGCACGGCGTCAGCGTAGGTGGTCTCGTGGGCGGTTACGGCCAGGTTCTCCCGGATCTTACGGTTGGCGAGGCTCTGCACGGCCAGTTGCTCGTCGGGCGTCATCGCGCCGACGTGGTTGAAGTCGAAGCGCAGGCGTCCGGTGTCGCACAGGGAGCCGGCCTGCCGGACGTGGGGGCCGAGTATGGAGCGCAACGCGGCGTGGAGCAGGTGGGTGCCGCTGTGGTTGCGCGATGCGTCCAGCCTGCGTTCGGCCTCAACCTGGGCGGTTATGGCATCGCCCAGCGCGATGTCGCCCTCGGCCACCTTGCCGCGATGGACGATGAGGCCGGCCACGGGGCTTTGGGTATCTTCTACCTGCACGTGCCCGTTGGGTCCCGCGATTATGCCGCGGTCGCCGACCTGTCCGCCGCCCTCGGCGTAGAAGCAGGTTTCGGCGAGGACGATTTCGACCTGCTGGTCCTGGGTGGCCTGACCCACGGCTTCGCCGTCGCGCAGGATGCCGAGGATGCGGGACTCGATGGACGTTTGATAGTAGCCGTCGAAAGCGGTGTTGCCGGCGCCCAGATTCTCGTAGGCGGTGACGATTTCCATGCTGCCGGTTACCTGATGGCCGGCGCGGTCGCGCTCGCGTTTGGCCTCCATCTCGGCGTTGAAGCCGTCCATGTCCACGGACAGGCCGTACTCCCGCCGGCCGATTTCGTCCACCAGCTCGGGCGGGAACCCGTAGGTGTCGTAGAGGACGAAAGCATCGTTGCCGGAAATGAGTTGCATGTCTTCCAGCGGAGTTGTGGTCAATATATTCCGCAGAATGTTATTGCCACGCTCGAAAGTTTCCGCAAACCGTTCCTCTTCGATTCCTACAACGCGGCGGATGAAGTCGCGGTTTTCGGAAAGCGCGGGATAGGCGGCGGCGAAACGGTCGATGACGGCGGAGGCCACCTCGGTCATAAAGGGGCGATCGAGGCCGAGTTGCCTGCCATAGCGGATGGCGCGGCGGATGATGCGGCGCAGCACGTAGCCCCGCTCGCTGTTGGAGGGCACCACGCCGTCGCTGATCAGGACCGACGCGGCGCGGGCGTGTTCGGCGACCACGCGGAGGGCGTAGTCGGTATCGGCCTCAACTCCGTACTCGCGGCCGGTGAGGCGGCACACGGCGTCGATGATGGGCCGGAACAGGTCGGTCTCATAGACGTTGGGCTTGTTCTGCAAGACTGCGGCGGCGCGCTCCAGGCCCATGCCGGTATCGACGCTGGGGGCGGGCAGCGGGGTGCGCACGCCTTCAAGGTCCTGGTAGAACTGCATGAACACCAGGTTCCACAGCTCGACGAAACGCTCGCAGTCGCAGTTGGGGTGGCATCCGCCCGGGTCGGCAGGTATGCCCTCGTCGGCCTCGCGGCGCAGCAGGATGGTCAGTTCGTCGGGGGTCATCATCTCGTCGGTTTCGCGATGCTGGCCGATGCCCTTCTCCACGCCGCCGTCGTAGTGCAGCTCGGAGCAGGGGCCGGTGGGTCCTTCCAGGCCGGCCGGGCCCCACCAGTTGTCGCTGTTGCCGTAGCGGTAGATGCGCTCGGGGGGGATGCCGATTTCGTCGTGCCAGATGTCGTAGGCTTCGTCGTCGTCCAGGTGGACGGTGACGTACATGCGCTCCGGCTCCAGGCCGAACAGTCCGGTGCAGAGGTCCCAGGCGAAGGCGACGGCGTCCTGCTTGAAGTAGTCGCCGATGCTGAAGTTGCCCAGCATCTCGAAGAAAGTGAGGTGCTTGTGGTCGCCCACCTCGTCGATGTCGGTGGTGCGGAAAGACTTCTGGCAGCTGGTGAGGCGGCGACGCGGCGGGGTCTGCTCGCCCATGAAGAAGGGCTTGAAGGGCACCATGCCGGCCGAGGTGAAGAGCAGGGTAGGATCGCCGGCGGGAATCAAAGAAGCGGAAGGCATGTGCAGATGCTCCCGCTCCTCGAAAAATCGGATGAAAGAACTACGAATGCTGTCGCCGTCCATGGGCTTACGACTCCCGTACACAGGGTTACGAAACAGGGCCATCGGGCCGTGAGGATGATTGTAGGATAGCGGCGCGCTGAGCGTCAACGACTGACGTCGGCATCCCCACAGAAGAAGTCAATCAAGCGGGCGAAGTTGGGGCAGGCGGCATAGACGGCGGTGGGGTTGAGTTGATTCAGGATGGCAGGGGCATGGGCCGTCTTATCATAACCACGTTTGGGCGTGTCCCTGGTTGCATCGCGCAATCGACGTATGACGTCGTTCTTGAGAACTGCCTCTGGCTGGGGGTTGTTGCGCAGGATTCGGGAGTTGAATCTCGGCCCATAATACTTTTGCAGGGCCTCAAGGTCTGCCAAAAACCATGCTTCCATCAGTTGGACCATGAAAAATGTGCGTTCCGAAACGGCTGGCAGACGGGTGCGGTAAACCACGGTCTGTCGTAACTGTTGCAGGTCGTCGCCCTCTGAATCGATCAAAAGCAGAGAGTCTGGTGATGACGCTCTGCCAAAACGCGCGATTGCTCTATCCCTGCTGCGGCAAGCGTCCACGTCGATGTCAACGTTGCTGCCCACGGCTCTGCGGAGAAAGTTTCGCATAGGACGTCGTAGGTGGGTCCCGCCTTCGAGGTACACATCCATGTAGCGTTCAGTGAACCCCGCCCATGGCGCCGGTCATCCAGACTTCGCCCAGCGGTTGATCTTCCAACCAGTCTTCCAGATCTTTGCGGGTGAATCTCTTGAACTGGGTTCCGTCTGCAGGGTGCCGATCTCGCTCGCACACTACTACCTCTTCCGGTTTGGCAGACAGCCGATCAATTAACCACGGCGAATGGGTGGTCACGATCAATTGAGTACGTTCTGAAGCTTGTCTCAGCAACTCAACAACCAGATCCTGCGAGTCCGGGTGCATGGCGATCTCTGGTTCCTCGATACAGATCAGCGGTGGCGGCTCCGGGTGGCACAGGATGGCCAGCAGCGCGATGAACCGGATGGTCCCATCGGAGAGGCGGGAGGCCGGCAACGCGCCGGACATGCCGACCTCGTTGACGATCAACTCGATGGTGTTGCCGAAGATGCGTGGGTGCAGGCTCTCGTAGGACTCGTAGAACCGCTTGAGGTAATCGTTCAACGACGGCTCCAGCCGGCGGCTGAGCAAATCGTTCACCACCAAGGCAAGGTTGCTGAAATCCTCTTCCAGGAAGTTCGGGTCGCCGTCGGTGCGCTGGGGGTGTCGAACGGAGCTGTTACGGCCAACGTGCCAACTGCGATAAATCCTTACCGCGGAGAGCATACGGGCGGTCTCAGTGAGCGCGGGGTATTCCGTCGGGTTGCGTATCTCGCTCAACACCGACTTGCCGCGAGGAATATCGGCCTGTACCTGCTGGTCGCCATAGTCAGCCAACATGCCGTCTGGTCGTGTTGGCCAGAGCCGGGCGCTCTCGTTTGATGCTTGGAAAAAGGGCTTGGCAAGGACTTTTTTATCCTGTTCCAGTTCAACGAGGTCAAGCCGCTCGGTCAAGGAATGAACGCGATCATCCTGCAAACTGATACCCAATTTGTAGATGCGAGGCGGCGTAGGTCCAAATTCAGATTCTATCCTGGCGATTTGGAAAGGAGTTTCCGACCTCCCTGGCCCTTTCCAGGCCCAATCCCCCGTCGGCCCGTTGCGTCGCAGAAACGCCGGTAAATCCCCCGGCACCGCCTGCAACAATCCGATAACGTCAATCAGGTTGGACTTTCCGGAACCGTTGGGGCCGATCAGCACGTTCAAAGGCTGGAGGTCCAGCTTGGTGTCCTTGAACGACAGGATATTTTTGAGGTGCAGCGATTTGATGAACATAGCGGCCTCCGTTGCGAAGGCGCGGCGGTTGCGGGTCAGTACTCAAAACCCGTCTCCGCGGCCCAGGCCTGCACGCCCCTCCGGAACGCCAGTGCGCCCATGGGGGCGATTACAGCCTGCATGGCTTCCAGGATTTCGCGGGGGGTTGCGCCTTCGTTCAGGGCGACGCGCATGTGGGCCTGGATCTGCTCCTGATCGGCGCGCAGGGCAACCTCTACGACGATTTGCAGCAGCTCCTTGGTCTTGCGGTCCAGGAGGCGCTGGCCGGTGTAGGTGGCCTCGATGAACTCGCCGTATTTCTGCGTCCATTCGGGGTCGGCCAGGGCGTTGATGCGGTGCATCTCCAGGGTGTAGCCGCGGGTCTGGGCGGCCTCGTCGATCAGGCGTTGGGCGTCTTGGTTGGTGGACATGTTGTTAATCTCCTCGGTTTGTGGTGGTAGGGGCGGGTTTCAAACCCGCCCCTACGCGCGGGATATACGGTCGTGAATATAAGGGAACGGTGCATCACAAATCGTAGTGGACGCGGGCGGCGGCTTGGCCGGGAACGTCCTGCTGGAACAGGTCGGGATGCGTGCCCCGCGCCAGTGCCAGGTGGTAAGTGAACAGTTGCAGCGGCACGACGCTGTTGATTGGCGTCAGATACGCTGGCGTTTCGGGCAACGGGAATATGCGCGTGCCGGCCTCCGCCAGACCACTATCGGGGCGGTTGCTCAGCGCCCACACCGGAGCGCCCAGCGCGGAGGCGGCATTGGTCAGATCCAGGGCGCGGCCCCGGTCATCGCCCGGCGTGGCGATGACGGTCAGCAGGCAGTCGGGGTCCAGCGAGCAGAATGGGCCGTGCAGCAGTTGCTCGATCTGAAAGCCCTCGCAGTCGGCGCGGCTGGTCTCCTTGATCTTCAGCGCGACCTCGTAGGCGTTGGCGGTGTTGGCGCCCCAGGCGGCGGAGATGAACCGGCGCTTGTCCTGATGGTCGGCGACCACGGCTTTCACGTCGTCCTCGGCGGCGAGTATCTGCGCGACCTGTTGGGGCAGGTCAGCCAGTCCGTTGTCGGCATCGTTCAGGCTGCCGGCCATGGCCAGGTTCAGCATGGCCAGCGCGGTGAGGGCGGTGGTGTAGCTGACGGTGAAGGCGGCGGAGGTTTCCTGCTCCACGGTGCGGATTCCGGCGTCGGCAACCTGGATGCGCGGGCCCGGGTCGGTGGACGTGATGGCGACGGTGTAGGCTCCGGCCGCAACCGCCACGTCCAGCGCGTCGTAAGAAGAGCGCTTGGTACCCCGATGGCTGATGACGATGACTCCGTCATCGGCGGTGACTGATGGGGTTGCCGTGCAGAACTCGAAGGAGTTGTGGGCGAAAGCCTCCGGGCCGTCGGTCAGGATGGACGCGCCAACCAGCGCGGCGTGCCACGACGTGCCGATGCCGACGACGTGAATGCGGCGTTTGGTGGCGAGTGTCCGGCCGACCTCGGCGCACTGCTCACGCTGCGAGTCAATTACCGAGGCGATGGCCTCGGGCTGGGACACGATGGCGTCGTACATCCGGTAGGGATGGGTCGTGCGGGGGGTAGGGGTGGTCATGGGGTGTTTGCTCTCGCGGGTGATGGTGAGGGTCTCACAAGACTGGAAACAGGCTCATGCTATCATAACCCCATTGACCAGCATGGGGGCGCATCATGGCGAGCATAACGGTGACGGGCTTGACCGACGAATTCGTACAGCGACTTGAACGAAAAGCGGTCGCGAATGACCGCTCGCTGGAAGAAGAAGCGCGTTATATTCTGGCGCGGGAGGTAGAAGACGACACAGGTGTAGATATGATGGAAGCCAAGCGAGAAGCTTTCTTGAGGCGTGCGAGAGACCTGCGAAAACTGACCGCCGAGCGACCCCAAACGCCTGCGGAAGTTCTAATTCGGGCAGACCGTGATAGCGACCACGGGAGACTATGGTGCGATTAGTGCCAGACGCCAGTGTGGCGGTCAAATGGATAGTCGCGGAGGAAGACTCCCTGGAGGCGGAGACCTTACTGGTGGGCAATGAGCTCCATGCCCCGCGATTAATGGTGTCGGAAATCGCCAACGCACTATGGAGCAAAGTGCGTCGGGGCCAAATCCTTACTAAGCCAAACCGACAGACTGATCGCTTCAGCAACGGAACAGCCAGTACAATGGACCGATGACGGAATTCTGGTTGTCGATGCTTTGAGATTCGCTGTCGAGGTGAATCATCCCGTTTACGACTGTATGTACTTGGCGCTGGCCTATCGGATAGATGGTACCGTTATAACTGCGGATAGGAGGTTTTACGACGCATTGGTCGGAACCGAGCACGCCAGCCGCGTTATCCTGCTGGCGGATTTCGCGCCAGCACAGGGATGAGGTTTTCAACATGACTACGCAGATAGCAGCGCCGCCCCCAGAGGTGGCTCAAACTCGCCAGCGCCGTCGGTTCAGCGTTGGCGAATACTACGCTATGGCTGAGGCCGGCATTCTGACCGAGAACGATAGAGTGGAGTTATTGGACGGGGAGATAGTCGTAATGGCGCCTATTGGCAACCGTCATCAATCCAGCGTTGATGGGCATGTCGAAATGTTCACGTTGCGCTTGCAGGGCAGGGCCAATGTGCGAGTCCAGGGGCCGGTACGGCTGGACGACGACAACGAGCCGGAACCGGACGTAGCGCTGCTGCGAAGGCGAGACGATTACTATGCAACGGGGCACCCCGGCCCGGATGACGTGCTGCTGCTGATTGAGGTGGCGGATTCCACCCTTGAATTTGACCGTAACGTGAAGTTGCGCCTGTACGCGCAGGCGGGCATCCCTGAGGTGTGGATTTCTAACCTCAGTAACCGGCGTGTTGAATCCTATACCGATCCAACCGAAGATGGATACGCCACCGTGCGCTATTTTGAGGCCGGCAATAGCGTCGCTCCCTTGCACTTCCCCGACATCGCTCTGGAGGTTGACCGGATCATTCCGGCGTGAGGGAGCGCGCTGCCCCTGTGTTATGATTCCGGCGTCGGCGGTCGGTCGGTTTACCCGATGCTGCCGGCGCCATCTTATTGAACACGAGCACTGAACACAGGAGGCCTGATATGCCATTCGGAGGCAATGACTGGCACGCGCTCCGACAGGAGGAAGCGCTGGAGCCCGAAATCCCCATCTGCGACCCGCACCATCACTTCTGGGACTACCGCACCGAGCGGATTCCCTACCAGCGCTACCTGCTCCACGAACTGGCTGCCGACATGAACAGCGGCCACAACGTGACCTCCACCGTATTCGTCGAGGCCCGTTCCATGTACCGCACCACCGGGCCCGAGGAGATGCGTCCGGTGGGTGAGGTTGAGTTCGTGCAGGGCCTGGCGGCGGCTTCGGCCAGCGGGCTCTACGGCACGGGACGCGCGGCAGCGTCCATCGTCGGACACGCCAACCTGAACCTGGGCGACGGCGTCAAGCCGGTGCTGGAGGCGTTGCAGGCCGCCAGCCCCAACCGGTTCCGCGGCATCCGCCACTCGGTGACGTGGGACCCGCACCCGGAGGTTGAGAACACCGCGGCGCACAATATGCCCAACCAGATGTCCAGCGACAACTTCCGCGCCGGCGCCCGCGTCCTCGCCAGCATGGGCCTCACGCTGGAAGGCTGGATGTACTTCCCGCAGATGGTTGAGCTGGCCGAGTTCGCCAAGGCCGTGCCCGACCTCACCATCATCCTGAACCACATCGGCGGCCTGCTGCGCGTCGGCCCCTACTCCAACAGCGATGAGACGCTGGCGACCTGGCGACAGGGCATCGCGGCGGCGGCGGAATGTCCCAACGTAGTCATCAAACTGGGCGGGATCGGGATGCCGCGCACGGGATTCGACTGGCACCTGCGGGACGTTCCCGCGAGTTCCGAGGAACTCGCCAACGACATGGCGCCGCTGGTCCACTACTGCATCGAGCAGTTCGGGCCTGACCGCTGCATGTTCGAGAGCAACTTCCCGGTGGACAAGGTGTCCTACTCTTACAACGTGATGTACAACGCCTTCAAGCGCCTGTCCACGGGCTACTCGGCCAGCGAGCGGGCAGCCATGTTCCACGACACGGCGGTGCGGGTGTACTCGGTGGACGAAAGCTAGGCGTGTCGTTCACCCCTACGCAACCGAAGGCAATAGAGCTCGGCGATATTGCCGGTGGTCATCGGGGCGAGGTACGCCTCGCCCCTACAGACGCCCGTCATACACAATTTCTGCCCCTGCCAATGGACGGAAGATAGGGGGTAATCAGACGCTTCTCAGCCGTGGAAGAACCTGGCCGCTGAGCGATCCACAGGATCCTCGCCTTGTGACAGGTACTTGTGGCGGAGTCGGTCCCAAAGGTAGAGGCGGTCCCAGACGGGTTGCTCCTCGTAGTTTTGATGCTCGTCCAGGTGGGGGTTGGGCAGCAGGACGGTGATCTGCTGCTGGTCGCCGCCGTTGAAGAGGCGGAAGCCCCACGAGGTGGGCTGCCGGTCGGGATTGAGGCGGCGGTATAGTTCGGCGCGGGAGGTGCGTCTCAGGCGGGCGACTTCGGGCGGAGCCGACTTGTGCTCTCCGATGCAGAGGTGGAGATGCCACTCCTGGAAGTCCACGGTGAGGTAGCCGTCCAAGTAGCCGATGCGGGGCTGGCGCGGCGGCTTGATCTCCCAGACGGCGCCGGGGATCAGCAGGCCGATGCGGATGCGCTCCCATTCCGCCAGGCAGTCGTTGAGGATGCCGAAAAGAGTATCCTCGTTGGTGGATACAGGAAATAATTCGTAGTTACCGTCCATTTGCTGAATGATTTCGCCGCGTGGGATGGGTTCTGCGGTAGTCATGGTCTCGCTCCCGGTTGGGTGTGTGGCGGTTTTTGGCCGGCGATTTGATGGTAATGTACTACAACGGGTGGATACGAGTACGCGCGGCGCCCGGGCCGTCATGCCGGCGAACGCAGGAATGACGATTGTACGACGAGTATGCCTGCCGCCTTTGGACTATCATCAACACACAGGGTCTTTCGATTATCCAGTAAACGGGCGCTGCTGCAATCTTGGAGGCAGAGGGAGAAGGGATGTAGGGTCGGGTCATTCACAGTTATGGGGGTGATCCATGAGTTCGGCGGAAGGCGCAAGGGACGGTTTGTCGTTGATCGAGGTGTTGGGCCGGGTGCCGGATCCGCGCAGCGTGCACGGGAAGCGGCATCCTTTGGGGGCGATATTAGGATTGGCGGTGTGCGCCATGCTGTGCGGAGCGCGCAGTCTGTACGCCATCAGCCAGTGGGGTCGAGACCAGGGGCAGGAGGTATCGGAGGCTCTGGGGTTCACCTGGGAGCGTACGCCGTGCGTGTCCACGCTGCATCAGGTGTTCAGCAGGTTGGATCGGGAGGCCTTTGAGCGTGAGTTGGGACAATGGCTGCAGGAGCGGGGCCTGTCTGAAGATGAGGCGGTGGCCATTGACGGCAAGGCGTTGCGCGGCATTCACGGTGATCAATTGCCCGGGGTGCATCTGGTGGCGGCCTACGCCCATCAGGCTGGGATCGTGGTGGGACAGCAGGCGGTGGGTGAGAAGCGCAATGAGCTGGACGCCGTCGCCGGTCTCTTGGGACAGTTGGACTTGCAGGGTCGAGTGATAACCGGCGATGCCCAGTTCACCCAACGGGAGGTATGCCAGCGGGTGGTGGCGCAAGGGGGCACTACTTCTTTGCCGTGAAAGGCAACCAGCCCACCTTGCTAGAGGACATCACGGCCATCTGGGACGGGGAACCGGAAGCGGCCCAGGCGGTGCAAGTCGACCAGCACGGTGATCGCATTGAACAAAGGCGGCTTTGGGTTTCCGAGTTGCTGGTGGGCTACAGCGACTGGCCCCACCTGGCCCAGGTCTGCCGACTGGAACGTAGCGTCCACACCAAGGGCAAACCGCGCCGGGAATTGGCCTACGCCGTGACCAGCCTGCCGCCCGCTGAAGCCAACCCCGAAAGGCTCCTTGCCTTATGGCGGGGACACTGGGGCATCGAAAACCGAGTGCACTGGGTTAGGGACGTTACCTTCGACGAAGACCGGTCCCAGGTGCGCACCGGCTCGGCACCCCAGATCATGGCCGCCCTGCGCAATCTGACCATCAGTGTGATCCGGTTGGCTGGCGAAACCAACATCGCCGCCGCCTTGCGTCGCCACGCCGTTCACCCATCACGTCCTCTCGCCCTGATCGGCGCGGTCGCCTAATAATCGAAAGACCCTGCATCAACACAGGGTTTACCTGACAGATTTCGTAATTTCTGGTATAATAACCGTCGCGTGTGTGCTTTGCGGCGTTGCTATCCGACGCCGTTTGTGATGTATGACCTTGCCATGCGCCGCGTAATCGCTTGAAACCGTCCGCCCTGTCGGACCCAGGAGTTTTCTCTATGACCTTGACCAAGATTGCCCCGCAAAACCTGCGTACCCCCGGCCCGACGCCCATCCCCGACGATATCGTCGAGGAAATGTCGCTGCCCATGATCAACCACCGGGGGCCCGAGTTCAAGGAGCTGATCGAGGCCACAACCGAGGGGTTGAAACAGGTCTTTATGACCACCGACGACCTGTACATCCTCACCGCCAGCGGCACCGGCGCGCTGGAAGCCGCCGTCGTCAACACTCTTTCGCCAGGCGACCGGGTGATCGCGTGCACCGCCGGCGCGTTTGGCGACCGCTTCGTGCAGATCGCCGATACCTACGGCGCCGACGTCCTGCGCATGGATTTCGAGTGGGGCGACGCCATCGACCCCGAGGCCATCCGCGCCGAGTTGCAGAAAGATCCGTCCATCAAGGCGGTGCTGGTGACGCACAACGAAACCTCCACGGGCGTCACTCACGACCTGGAATCCATCGCCCGCGTGGTCAAGGGCGAGTTCGACAAGCTGCTGCTGGTAGATGCGGTGAGCAGCCTGGGCTGCCTGCCGCTGCCGGTGGACGGCTGGAACTGCGACCTGGTGGCGACGGGCTCCCAGAAGGGCTTTATGATCCCGCCTGGGCTGGCGTTCATCAGCATCAGCGCCCGCGGCTGGGAGGCGTATAAGGACGCCAAGATGCCCCGGTTCTACTTCGACCTGATGGCCGCCGAGCGTTCCCTGGTTCGTGGACAGACGCCGTGGACTCCCAACGTGGCGCTGCTCTACGGCCTGCGGCTGGGCCTGGATCGTATCCTGGGCGAGGGCCTGGAGTCGGTGTACGACCGCCACGCCGAGATCGGCGAGTACACCCGCGCCGGGGTCAAGGCGCTGGGCCTGACGCTGCTGGCCAACGACGAGGCCCGCGCCTCCAACACCGTAACGGCCATCAAGATGCCCGAGGAAATCGACGGCGGCCGGTTCATGGCGATGATGCGCGAGGAGGAGGGCGTGGTGCTGGCCGGTGGTCAGGGCAAGCTCACCGGCCACTGCTTCCGCATTGGGCATCTGGGCTGGGTCAACAAGTCGGACATCGCCGAGGTGCTGGAGGCGCTGGGTCGAGTGCTTCCCAAAGTCGGCTTCAAGGGCTAATATACACAACATCCAAACGGTGGGGGCGAATAATCATTCGCCCCTACGCATATCTGTAGCCATGTCATCAGTTTCCCAATTGCAACAGGCCATGGCGGCGTTGCGGCTGTCGCTGGCCGAGATCCGCCACAAGGAAGAGCAACTCGATGCGTCCATCGCCCAGTTCCGGACGCAGTTGCGTCGATTGCCGCGCCAGACCATCTACGGACGCGCGCCGCTGGACATGGCCCTGTCGGCCATGGGCGAGATCGAGGAGCGGCTGCGGGACGCGGAGGACAACCGGCGGCGATTGCTGACCATCAAGCAGGCGGCGGAGGACGAGCTGGCCGCGCTGGAATCGGTGCAGCAGGTGGACGAGGCGCGCAAGGCCCTGGCCCGATTGAAACAGCAAACCGGCCGTCAGCCCATGTCCGGCGAGACCGAGGCGGAGATCCGCCGGCTGGAGCAGTTCATCGCCATCCACAGCAAGCGCGCCGAGCTGACCATCACGGCGGCCTTCGAGGAACGCCAGAACCGGGGTTAGCGTTAGTGCTACACTAGCCCCATGGATCGCATCACCCTGCAAAACTACCGCTGCTTCGGCAGCGAGGAGCAGTCGGCGCGCCTCGCCCCGCTGACGCTGCTGGTCGGCCCCAACAGCACCGGCAAAACGTCGTTCCTGGCCCTCATCCGCGCCCTGTGGGACGTGGCGTTTCGGGACGTAGTGCCTAACTTTCGAGAAGACCCCTTTGACTTGGGTTCATTCGATGAAATCGTTTACCAACCTGGCGGCCGTACTGAGGCGGCAGGATACTTTTCCGCAGGCTTCGTGCATAGGACTCCGCCTACTACCAGCGACGACGTAGTGACGTTTGCTACGAAGTTCAGTAAGCGGCAAACAGCACCTTTTCCGATTGTCCGTGACTACGGTCACCAACGCTTAGTTGTGCGTATGCCGACGGCCCAGTCGGTTGATGAAGAGTCCGCGAAATATCGTATTGGCGAAGGTCCTTGGTGCGCATTGGGTCAGAGTGCGGTGGTGGGGTTTAGTGGATTAGCGCCGGTGGAAGCTTTAGAAAGATTCCAAACCCTTGGAGACGAGATTGGCCTAGATGCTTTGCAAAGGTTCTTCAGTCTCGTCCGTACTAGAAAGAACTTCGTTCCAAGACCCTATGCCAACGCCCCAACTCGATCTCGCCCTCTCCGTACGTACAATCCGTCTTTGTTGTCATATGAGTCCGAAGGCGACCATGTCCCAAGCTTCCTTGCGTATTTATCACGGAACG
Organism: Dehalococcoidia bacterium; assembly: GCA_965207025.1. Taxonomy (GTDB): domain Bacteria; phylum Chloroflexota; class Dehalococcoidia; order Lucifugimonadales; family UBA3495; genus Bin87. The sequence goes on from OZ242258.1 coordinate 3,331,939, forward strand.
ATGAATATCATTGGCATACTCTAAAAAATCGGTTGGAAGAATTCGGCAGATCTTCGGAATTATTCGACGAACTCCAAGTCAGATCGTTCGGACAATCTGACGGCGACCCGTTCCAGATACAGGTGCGTAAGCACGTAGGTCCCCGATCAAGGCGACGTAAAGGGCGCTGGAGGAATCTGGTCGATGTAGGCTATGGAGTTAGCCAAGTATTGCCGATTCTGACTGAACTTCTCAGATTAGAGGGAGGCTGGAATTTTTTGCTGCAGCAGCCTGAGGCCCATCTGCACCCCCAGGCCCAGGCCGCGCTGGGAACCCTGTTCTGCAACGTTGCGGCCGGCGGCCGGCAACTGGTCATCGAAACCCACAGCGACTACATCATTGACCGAGTGCGGATGGATGTGCGGGACGGCACGACCGACCTCAAACCGGAGGACGTTTCCATCTTGTACTTTGAGCCGGGTGATTTGGCGGTGAAGATTCACTCGATCCGAATTGACAAGGCCGGCAACGTTTTGGACGCTCCGCCGGGATACCGGCAGTTTTTCACCGATGAGATGATGAGGTCGATTTGGGCGTAGATGTGCGCCATCATAGACAACGACGTCATCCATCAGTTGTTCGGGGATGATCCAACAGAGCCGGCTCTCTATTTTCTGCGGTGGTTGGGCCGCAGAAATGGCGGCATCATCGTGGCCGGTGGCCGTCTGCATCGTGAACTTGCCCAAAATCCCAACTACCTGCAATTTTTCACCGACAGATTCGGTGCCGGGCGGGCCCGCAGGATCGATAATACGTTGGTGGATGCCGAGGAAGAAACCGTCCGAGCGTTGCGGCCCCGTTCAAACGATACCCACGTGCTTGCATTGGCGAGGCTCAGTGGCGCACGACTACTGTTTACCAACGACGAAGACTTGAAGCGGGATTTTGCGAACCCAGACATCATCCCGGGGACGCCGGGACAGATTTACACCACCAACCGAGGTAGGAGAGTTCGCTCGTATGCACCGCAGGAAATCACCCGAGTGACGCGGACCCACCGCAACCTGCTCAACCGCACCGACCTCTGCGAAGGATAATCCCGATTCCCGGGCTGCCGCCTGTGGTATATTGATTCGGCATTTTTGATACTTGTTCACGGCTACTCAGGAGCGCGTTCACCATGCCCGCCAGCGCAGAGATCACTCCCATCCCCAACGGCACCGTCACGTCGGCCCAGGGCTTTTCCGCCGGCGGCGTGTTTATCGGTCTGAAAACCCGAGGCGAGGACAAGCTGGACCTGGCCATGCTGGTATCCTCAACAGAGTGCTCCATCGGCGGCGTGTTCACCACGTCGGCCATCCGCTCCGCCACCGTTGACCTGGATCGGGAGCGGGTTGCCAGGGGCCGGGGCCGCGCGCTGATCGTCAACGCGGGGATCGCCAACACCTGCGTGGGCGCGCAGGGCTACAAGGACGCCGAGGAGATGACCCGACTGGCCGCCGAGAAGCTGGGGCTGACCGCTGAGGACGTGCTGGTGTGCAGCACCGGAGTCATCGGCGTGGAGCTGCCCATGTCGCTGATTCGCTCCGGCGTCACCGAGATTGCGCTGAAGGGCGACGGCGGGCCGGAAATGGCGCGCGCCATGATGACCACCGACACGCATCCCAAGGAGACGGCGGTGTCCTTCGTGGCGTCCACCGGCCAGACCATCACCGTGGGGGGTGTGGCCAAGGGTTCCGGCATGATTCATCCCAACATGGCCACCATGCTGACCTTCGCGGCCACCGACGCGGCCGTTGACCCCGGGTTCCTGCAAACCACTGTCAGGGCGGTGGCCGACGAGACTTTCAACATGCTCACCGTGGACGGCGACAGCAGCACCAACGACACCTACCTGGCCTTCGCCAACGGGCAGGCCGGCAATCCCGTGATCGACGAGCAGTCACCCGACGCCGACAACCTGCGCGCCGCGCTGCACCAGGTGGCATCCAACCTGACGCGGATGCTGGCCCGCGACGGTGAGGGGGCAACCCGACTCATCACCGTGCAGGTGGACGGAGCGCGCAGCGACGCCGACGCCCGCATCGCTGCCAAGACCATTGCCGGCAGTAATCTGGTCAAATCGGCCGTGTACGGCGCGGATCCCAACTGGGGACGGCTGATGATGGCGCTGGGGCGCAGCGGAGCCGAGGCCACCGAGGAAAAGGTTGACCTGTTCGTCAACGGCGTGTGCATCATGGAGGCCGGCACGCCGATCCCGTTCCACCGGGACGCGGTGGTCGCGCTGATGTCGGGCGAGCACGTTGATTTCCGCGTGAGCCTGAACCTGGCCGACGGAGCCGCCACGGCCTACGGCTGCGACCTGACCGAAGAGTACGTCATCATCAACAGCGCGTACACCACGTAACTTTACCCCAGTCATTCCGGCGAAAGCCGGAATCCATAATTGTACAAGCTCACCACGTTACATGTCTCAATCGCAAGCCGAACCGCCCATCGTCGTCAAAATCGGCGGCAGTACGCTGGGCGGCAACGACACCTCGCTGCAAGACCTTGTCGCCCTGCACCGCGATGGTAAGCCCATCGTGATCGTGCATGGCGGCGGCAACGTCATCAGCGAGTGGATGCAACGGCAGAATCTGGCGCCCAACTTCGTGAACGGCTTGCGCGTCACCGACGCGCCGTCGCTTGAGATCGTCGTCGCCGTGCTGGGCGGCCTGGTGAACAAGGAGCTGACGGCGCAGATGCAGCAACTGGGCGGGCCGACCATTGGCATCAGCGGCATGGACGGCTGCCTGCTCCAAGCCCAGGTCGCCAACCCCGACCTGGGCTACGTTGGCGAGATCGTGGCGGTGGACCCGACGCCCGTGAACGCTATCCTGTCGTCCGGTTTCATTCCCATGATCTCCCCCATCGCGGTGGACGTGAGCGACGTGAGCGACCACGCCGGACAACCGTTGAACGTGAACGGCGACACCGCAGCCGGCGCGCTTGCCCACGCCATGGGCGCGCAGAGCATGATATTTCTCACCGACGTGGCAGGAGTGATGGACAACGGGGGCCGTGTCATTCCCCGGTTGACCGCACGAGGGGCGGTGGCGTTGCGCGAGTCCGGCGTAGCGCGGGGCGGTATGTTGCCCAAGCTGGCGGCGTGCCTGGACGCCATCGCGGACCGGGCGGTGCCCAGCGCCCACATCATCGACGGGCGGCAGCCGGGCGCAGTAATGGACTGCGTGAACGGCCGGCCCATCGGGACACGGATTACGCCCTGACGGGATGCAGGTATTCAAATGGTAGGGGCGGGTTTCAAACCCGCCCCTTATTACACGGACACATTGACGTTCGGTTAATCGGATTCCAGGTGCCTGAGCGGAATCTCGTACCAATGCACCCGTCCGCTGGTAAATACCGATTCCACGGTGGGATCAATCACACGGGATGCTACGACGGCGTGAGCGGGTTGGCCTGTGGACCGCGCCAGGTAATCAGCGTTTCGGATGGCGCGGCGGGTATCGTCCTCATGCGCGGTGAACGAGGCTTCAACGGCAATGTAATGTGTTTCGCCGGTCTCCCTGTGTTCCCCGACAATGACGATATCCGCATCTTCAAAACTATCGCGGTCGCTCCGTGATATTTCATTCGAGTCGATCCCAGCGAATAATCGGTGCAGGTCGTCGCTGTTGAGCAGCCTGACCTGAAAGCAGTTCATTGTACGTGCAATACGCCTGGTGCCACGTTCGGCTCCATTGCGAGCGTGCGAGGCTTTCAATGGTCGCAGGTCTTCTCGTATGGCGGAAATATCGCTACGCATTTCATTCATATCGGCCCTGATTTCCGCTTGGCCTTCCTCGAGTTTCGCCTGCCTCCCTTCCAGTCTGGCCTGGCCTTCCTCGAGTTTCGCCTGCCCCCCTTCCAGTCTGGCCTGGCCTTCCTCGAGTTTCGCCTGCCTCCCTTCCAGTCTGGCCTGGCCTTCCTCGAGTTTCGCCTGCCCCCCTTCCAGTCTGGCCTGGCCTTCCTCGAGTTTCGCCTGCCTCCCTTCCAGTCTGGCCTGGCCTTCCTCGAGTTTCGCCTGCCTCCCTTCCAGTCTGGCCTGGCCTTCCTCGAGTTTCGCCTGCCTCCCTTCCAGTCTGGCCTGGCCTTCCTCGAGTTTCGCCTGCCCCCCTTCCAGTCTGGCCTGGCCTTCCTCGAGTTTCGCCTGCCCCCCTTCCAGCGCTTCGAGGCGTCGGTTGGTCGATTCCACGAATTCGGCCAGCGCGGTCTCCAGCCGTTCCAATCGCTGGTTCGTTGCTTCTGCGTATTCAGCAAAGCGCTGCGGCAACTCTAGAAGTTCCCGGCTCAGCAGAATGCTGCGGATGGTGTCGGCCCACTCCGGCTGTTCGCGTATGATGCGAACGACGTCGGCTATGTCATGGACGGTGGTCATACCATCATTATACCGAATTCGGCGGCGTGAAAAATGTGTAGGGGCGAATAATCATTCGCCCCTATGACTGAACCGGATTTGCCAGCCGGTCTATGCGGCGATCAGGTCCTTGGCGATGGCGTCGGGAATCAGGTCGCCCTGTTCCGCCAGGTGGGACTTGATGGCCTCGGCGGCGGCATTCACCAGTTCCGCGTCCAGGTTGGCGGCGGCCTCCGGATAGCCGGCCTCGGTCAGGTAGGCTCCCGTCTGCTCACGCAGCACGTCCAGCGACCAGTCGAGCTGCGCCTCGCTTTCCATCACGTCCGCGGGGTAGTCCACGTGGGAGCCGCCGGCGCCCAACTTGTCGTAGCCTCCCTTGTGCCAGTGGCCGCGGGCTCCGTGGGGGTCGAACCGGATGATCTCTACGCCCTGGACGTCCACGCCAAAGGTGGGGCCACCGAACTTGGCCTTCAGGCAGCGCAGGGGCCACAGGTACATCGTTACGTCGCCCTGCTTGCTGAGCGGCCGGACCATGACTTTGCCCAGATAGGACTCACCGTCAATCATTGTTGCCATTGAAATTTCCTCCATCGTCCGACAGGTGCGGACACGTTTCGGCGTATAGTAGCACAAACTCCGGTTATGCCCAAAAAGCTCATGCGTACCCACTTTGTCATTGCGAGGAGCGCAGCGACGTGGCAATATCGTTCCAGTAGCGATGACCGCTGCCCCAACGAGATTGCCACGCTTTGCTCGCAATGACAGTTCGGGCGAAAGTGGGTACGCGTGAGGCCCAAAAAGGGCTTTACCCGCAGGGGTTATACTGTTTCCTGCTGGTGACCAATCCGAAGCCCCACATCCCGCGTATCTGAGTTAGATACACGCGCCCCTGAGAGTAACGTCATGCTTTTCCAAATGCGACGCATCATGCCCGGCGTCGTCTTTCTGACGGCGCTGATTCTGGTCGCAGCGATTGCCTGCGGCCCAAGCGCGGAACCCGCCCCATCATCCTCAGTGGCCTCTGCCACAGCCCCCGCAGCGACGGCGGCTGAGCAACCGGCGGTCACCGCCCAGTCATCGGACACCAGTGTCAGCCAATCAGATGGAACAACCAGCGAACAACCCACCGCAGCCCCGGACCAGCCGGCGCCGGCTGACCCGACGACCACCTCAGCGCCCGCCCGTCCGCAGACGGTCCCGATACAGTCGGCGGAGGACATACCGGCGATTGAGGGTATCGACGCCTGGCTGAATACGGAGATGGAACTCCAGATTGCGGAGCTGGCTGGCGAGGGCAACGTGGTGCTGGTGGACTTCTGGACCTACACCTGCATCAACTGCATACGCACCCTGCCCTACCTCCGCGACTGGTGGGCCCAGTACGAGGACGACGGGTTGGTAATCCTGGGCATCCACACGCCGGAGTTCGAGTTTGAAAAGGACTACCAGAACGTCGCCGACGCCATCGAGACGCACAGCGTGGGCTGGCCCGTTGCCCAGGACAACAACATGACCACCTGGCGCAACTTTGACAATCGCTACTGGCCGGCCAAGTACCTGTACAACGTCCGCGGCGAGATGATCTACTCCCACTTTGGCGAGGGCGCCTACGCCGAGACCGAAGAACGCATCCGCAACGCCCTGGTGGAGGCTGGCGCCGACCTGTCGGACGACCCGTTCAACGCGCCCCAGGACCAGGCCCGGGATGCGGCGTTCCAGTCGGCGCGGCAGAGCGGGCGGGCCGCCGTGACGCCGGAGCTGTACGCGGGCTGGCATCGCAACTTCCTCACCGCGCGGGCCGGCCGGCCGCCGTATGTCGCCCAGCAGGAGTATTTCGACGCCATCCTGAACGCAGAGGACCGGACCGAGCACACCATCGCCACCATTGACGTGATGGTTCCCCAGGACATCCAGCCCCATGCCATGTACTTCCAGGGCCAATGGTCGGTGGAGCCGGAGCGTATTCGCCATGCCCGCATGACGGAGAACCTGGAGGATTACCTGGCTCTCAACTATGCGGCCAAGAGCGTCAACGCGGTGCTGACGTCGGATTCGGGCGAGCCGTACCGGGTGATAATGACGGTGGACGGCGCGATGATGACGCCGGAAAACGCCGGCGAGGACGTGCAGTGGGACGAAAACGGTGTTTCCTACATCCTGGTGGACGAGCCTCGGATGTACGCGCTGGTGGACAACCCGCAATACCTCTCCAATTCGATCCTGACCATGCGGTCCGACTCGGATGACTTCGGGCTGTTCGCATTCACGTTTGGCGTTTACGCCGAGGGGCCGTGATGTTGCGCCTTCCATTGCCATCACCGGCAGCCGGCAATCTCCTTTCAGCCGTCATTCCGGCGAAAGAACAGCCTGCCCCGTGCTCGACACGGGGTCACCCCGTACTCCGATACGTGGCCGGAATCCAGAAGTCGGCAGGAATAGCCATCGCCGTCCTGCTGTGCATCGCTACCATCGCCTGCGCGAGCCCGGCCGCCGAGCCGGCGCCGACCGCAGTTCCGGTCGTGGTGGTGCCCACGGTGGACTACAGCAACGATGCCATCAAGCCGTACCTGGCGACCAAGGTGCTGGAGGTGGGCACGCAGCGAGTGGCGTTCCTATTGTCCACGAATAAAGCGCTGGTCAAAGCGCCACAGTCCCAGATAACGGTGACGGGCCAGCAGGGTTCCGAGCCGGTAGCGGAGATCACCGCCGACTACAACGAGTGGCCCTACGGAGTGCGCGGGTCGTACAGCGCGCCGATTGAATTTCCTGAGGCGGGCGACTACCTGCTGACCGTCACGCCCATCGGCGGCGACGTGGAGGGTGAGGCGCACATTCCGGTGAAGGTGCTGGCGGACGTTCCGGTGCCGTCGGTGGGGGATACGCCGCCGGCCAGCCAAACCAAAACGCTGGGCGACGGACTGGATCTGCCCGACGTTACCACCGCCTACCAGCCCGATGCCGGCCTCTACGAGGTGTCGGTGGCCTACGCGGTTGCGTCGGGGAAGCCCAGCGTGATCGTGTTTGCAACGCCGGCGTTCTGCACCAGCCCAACCTGCGGGCCGCAGGTGGACACGGTGGCCGAACTGCGGGCGGCGCATCCCGGCGCGGCCAACTACATCCACGTCGAGTTGTATGACAATCCCGCCGAGATCCAGGGGGATTTGAGCCAGGCCCAACTGGTGCCCGCCGCCGACGAATGGGGCTTAACCAGTATTCCCGAGTGGACCAACGAATCGTGGGTTTTCGTGCTGGACGCGGACGGAATAGTCCGCCAGCGGTTCGAGGGATTTGCCACGCTGGCGGAGCTTGAAATGGCGCTCATGGAAGTGGCGGGTTCATAACGGGTCATTTTTGGCGCCGTGCGCGACGGACGACGTAGGGGCGGGTTTCAAACCCGCCCCTACTTGCGTTTTGCCGGATTAACGTGGCGGCTACTGCTTCACCGCCTTGATGGTCTCCAGGTGGCTGAAGTTGCTGGCCGCCGTGCCGGGGAACTTGTACTCGGCGATGATGTCGGGATCGATGGCCACCTGGAAGAAGATCCAGAGCAGCGGTACGATGGCGAAGTTGTCAAACTTCTCGTTTCCGATCTCCCGAATCAGCCGGTCGCGCTCGCTGGGGTCCAGGGTGAGCGACAGTTCCTCCCACGTCTGGGAGATGGTATCGGTCTCGTACTGGTGGACCACCCCATCCGGCAGGTTGAAGATACGGATCTGTTCCTGCAGGGGGCGGCGGACGGTGCGGAACGGGGCCGCGAAGCCGTGGAACTGCTTGGTGCGATACTGGGGCCGAACCGCGGAGAACTCGAGGCTGACGATCTCGACGTCGATGCCGATTTCAGTCCAGAAAATGCTGACGGCCTCGGCGATGTCGGGAAGTTCGGGGACGCCGGGCAGAGTGTGGGAACCGTATATCTTCATTTTGAACCCATCAGGATAACCGGCCTGGGCCAGCAGTTCCTTGGCCGCCTCGGGGTCGTATCCGTATTCCTCTTCCCAGCGATCCTCCCATTCCGTGTTCCAGCCGGGCAGAGTGGGATGGTAGCCGTGCAACAGCATGGGTTCCCCGCCCCCCTTGAAGATAAACTCGTTGATGTCGTCGCGGTTGACTGCTTTGTTCAAGGCTTGGCGGACCAAGCGTCCGGAGTCGCTGGTCACCTCCCACGGCGCGGCGTTGGCCTGTACGTAGGCTTCGTCGCCGGAGGTGTAGTATTGGCCGCCGAGTTTGATCCAGGTGAGGATGGCGCCCAGGCCACTCTGGGAAATCTCCATGCCCTCGGCAACAGCCTGAACAAGCACGTCGCGTGGGAGTTCCGCCATCTGGGCCTCGCCGGTGAGCAGCATGGCAAGGCGAGTGGCGGATTCGGGAGCCCACACCTGTTCCATTTCACGGAAGTCGGCTTGAGGTATGCGCCAGTGTTCGTAGGGCACGCGCTCATACACGATGGACTGACCCACCTCACGCTCACCGTACTGGTAAGGTCCCGTGCCAATGATGCGCTGCTCAACGCCTTCCTGACCCTCGGCGTCCCACTGATCCTTGCTGAGCATGACCAGGTCGCCGCTGAGGGAGAAGAAGAAGTCCAGCGCGGGATCGGGCTTTGCCAGGCGGAAAATTACGGTGTAGTCGTCGACAACTTCCAGGTCGGCGACGGTGGTAGCCCAGGTGTTGCGGAAGCTGTTGAGGTTGTCCTCGCGCGGTCCCATCATCGTCCGCATATGCACCACGTCCTTGGCGTCGAAGCTGCCAAAGTCCTGGTGGAACATCACGTCCTCCCGCAGATGCATGGTCCAGGCCTTGCCGTCGGGAGCCATTTCCCACTCGGACGCCAGCATGGGGATGTACTCGCCGGAGTCGGGATCGATGTCCAGCAGGGTTTCCACCATGGGACTGAGCTGGGTCAGCAGGCTGCGCGGGCCGGTCCAGGGCAGGTTGGTTTCCTTGGGTGGGATGGTGAAGGCAATCCGGAGGCGGTCAACCTTGGGTTCGCCGCCCATGGCCTGCGGTACGGCGGTCGCTTCGGGCATGGCGGTGGCGGCTGCCGGCGCCTGCGGGGGCGTGGTGGCCGCCGGCTGAGCCGCCGCCTGGGATCCGGAGTCTGCGGGCGCTGTAGTGGCGGCTGCTTCCTGCTGGGGCGCGGCGGCGGGTTCGGTGGCCGTTCCGCCGCAGGCCACGATAAGGGCGAGGAGTGCGATCATCGGCAAGAGCAACAGAATCCTGGATTGGTTGAGACCTGACCTCATATCGATACCTCCTCTTTACAACCTATGGTCGGGGCGATTACACGTTGCGCAGTTTGGGGTCGAGCTTGTCGCGCACCCAGTCGCCGAACAAGTTCAGGGACATGACAGTCAACAGGATGGCCACACCCGGGAACATGGCGACCCACCATGCGTCGACGATGAGTTCCCGGCCGTCAGAGACCATCAGGCCCCAGGCCGGGGTTGGCTTGGGGATGCCGGCGCCCAGGAAACTGAGCGTAGCTTCCAGCAGGATCACCTGCCCGATTTCCAGGGTTCCAAGCACGATCACGGTGTTGACGACGTTGGGGAAAATGTGCCGGACCATGATCCGGGCGTTGGACGCGCCGGCAACCCGGGCGCGAGCCACGAAGTCCTGGGACTTGATGCTCAGCGTGTCGCCACGCACCATGCGCGCATAACGGGACCAGAAGATGCCGGCAATGACCGCGATGACCGTACCGAAACTGGCGCCGATGGCGGACACCAGCACGAGGGCCAACAGGATTGCCGGTATGGATAAACCAATATCGACGATCCGCATGACCAGGTGATCCAGGCTGCCGCCAAAGTAGCCGGCGGCCAGGCCCAGGGAGGTGCCGATAACGCCGGCGATGAACACGGCGATCAGGGACACGGTCAGCGATACGCGGGCCCCGTAGATGATGCGGCTGAGCATGTCGCGGCCCTGCTTGTCGGTGCCCAATATGTGCCGCCAGGTTCCGCCCGGCTTGACCTCGACGCCGTTGACGGTTTCCGCTGGTGTCCAGACCGGGGGCTGCAAACGGTTGCGCAGACTGCCCTTGAGAGGGTCGTGTGGCGCAATCTGGCCGGCAAAGATGGCGGGGATGACCAACACGATGAGCAATATCGCAATGGGGAAAATTGGGTATTCCCGCACCTGTCGGGCGATTCGCCAGGTCCCTGAAATGCTGGGCGACGGAAGCTGCTGTGGCAGTGCGATGTTAGCCATGCTTCTCCTTTTCTACCGGTCGTGGGAGAGGGTCAACTTGCAGCCGTCAGTCGTAGCGGATGCGCGGGTCGAGGTATGCGTAGGTGATGTCCACCAGCAGATTGGCGAGGATGTAGATGGTGGCGAAGAAGAGCACGACGGTCTGGACAACCTGGAAGTCGCGGGCGCGCACCGCGTCGATGGCCAGCAGGCCCACGCCGGGCCAGGCGAACACGGTCTCGGTGACCACCGAGCCGGTGAGGAAGCTGCCCAGGATCAGGCCGAAGTAGGTCAGCGGGGTGATCAGGGCGTTGCGCAGGCAGTGCTTCCAGATCACCGTGCGCTCGGAGAGTCCCTTGATGCGCGCCAGCTTGACGTACTCGGTGTCCAGCACCTCCAGCAGCGACGAGCGGGTGAGGCGCATGATGGCTGCCACCTGGAACCAGCCGAGAGCCACGGCGGGCAGGATCATGTGCTTGATGCCGCCCTTGCCGGAGGTGGGCAGCAGGTCCAGCTGAACGGCAAAAATCCACATGAGGACGATGCCGAGCCAGAAGGAGGGCAGGGACTGGCCCAGGAGGGCCACAATCTTGCCAAGGTAGTCGATGCCGGTGTCCTTCTTGACGGCCACGATCACCCCGATGGGCAGGGCCAGGATGATGCTCATCACCAGGGCAAGGGAGGCCAGTTGCAGGGTGGCGGGGAAGCGGCTGACCACCAGCTCCCTGGCGGTCTTGTCCTGCCACTTGAAGGAGTCGCCGAAGTCGCCCTGGAGGACGTTGCTGACATATTTGAAATACTGGAGGGGGAGCGGCTTATCGAGTCCCCAAGCCTGTTCCACCCGGTCGAAATCCTCCTGGGTTGCCTCGATGGGCAGCAACACGTCCAGCGGATTTCCCGTTATCCTCGCCAATCCAAAGACAATTATGCTGATGGCGACCAGGGCGATCAGGGAATGAAAGACTCGGACTACGATAAAACGCTGCACAATCGCACCTCATTCCGCAACAACATCAAGAGCAGGGCTGCTTGATACGAATATCGTATTGATCGTGGCTGCCATTTCGTTTCGGCACTATAGCAACGTTTGGCGCGATATACAACCTGAATCGTAGTATATTTGGCTCTATATAATCGTGAAACATATCACAAAGCATTAATATTACGGAAAACGCTGTGAATGATTGATGCGCCGTTACGTCTGTTGACGCGACGCGGCCACTGCCTATCATTAAAACCCAAGTTAACGCCGCCATCGTCGCACCGCGGCCGGAATGGCGAAGTTGACCCCTATGCCATCCTGATCCTGGAGCCCGCCCCACAATGACCACCGACCTCTCACGCCTCTCCGTCCTCGCCTGCTTCGCCCACCCGGATGATGAGGGTTTTGCGTCCGGCGGGCTGCTGGCAAAGCTGGCGGCCGGCGGCGCCCGTGTAACCCTGATCTGCGCCACCAACGGCGACCTCGGCGAGATCAGCGACCCGTCCCTGGCCACGCCCGAAAACCTCTGGCAGGTCCGCAAGCAGGAACTCCGCAACGCCATGGCCATTACCGGCATCGACGACTTGCGCTTTCTCGACTACCGCGACAGCGGGATGGACGGCTGGGACTCCAACAACCACCCCAACGCTTACTGCAACGCCGACGCCGATGCCGTCATCAACCTGCTGGCCGGCGTAATCTCCGAGACGAACGCCCACGTCGTGCTGACCCACGACCCCAGCGGCGGCTACGGACATCCTGACCACAAGACCATGTGCGCCCACGCCACCGCCGCCGTGCAGCGCGTCTCCGACCCCGACGGTTTCACGCCGCTGCTCTACTACGTCTGCTTCCCTCGGGGCGTCTTCCAACGCTGGTGGCAGGAGATGCTCGACCGGGGCATCGAGCCGCCCTTCGCCGTGGACGCCATCGACTCACTGGGCACACCCGACGAAGACGTCACCACCACCGTGGACGTGTCGCCCTACGTCGATACTAAAATCGCATCCCTCAAGTGCCACCGCACCCAGATCAGCGACGACGGCCCCTTCTTCCAGCTGCCCGCGGACATCATGGCCGGCCTCATGGGCGCCGAATATTACCAACTGGCAGCGCCGCCGGGGGCGACGGACCTGCTGGCGGGACTGTAGCAAATGACCCTGTGGGATGCCCGTTGTCAATTCGCCGAATCCGGCCTACAATCGGTTTCCACAATTATCCTCTGCACGATGAACAGGGGGCGATGTCATGGCGCAGGAAGGATTTGAGCAAGATCTCGACAAATTGGTCGAGGCTGCATTGTATGTGCTCGAGCGCTCTGCGGATGATCCGAATTTGGGGATGACCAAGTTGGTCAAGCTGCTCTATTTTGCCGACTGCACCGCCTATCAAGATCGAGGGCAGCCGATTACCGGCACAACCTACCGCCACTTTCCCCACGGACCATATCCTGACAACTGGTATCAAGTCAGGGAGAAGATGGAAGATTCCGGAGCCGCTGCAATACTTCGCGAAAGCATGGGCTACGGCTACCATCGCTATCGGCTATTGAGTAATCGGCCGGCAAACCGGGAGTTGCTATCCCGCGAGGAACTCGATCTCCTGGATGAACAGATCCAACGCTTCGCAGACTATAACGCCGCGGCCATTGAGAGTTACTCTCACCAGGAAATAGCCTGGCGAGCTACAGAAGACGGCGAGCCCATGGACTACGAACTGGCCGGCATCATGGCCCCACCCTTGAGCCAAAACTCTATCCGGCGTGGACAGGCAATCGCGGATGCCATCCGCCGGCGGTGATAGATACCGTGTCGTCCAGAGCGACGCCTTTCGGTCAGCATGGGACGCCGGCGTAGCGGCCGGTTGGCTTGACCCTGTTGAGCATCAGGCCAGCCTGGACTTTTACGCCCGCACAATGCTGTTACGGGCTCCTCACAGAGGTGAACCGGTGCCAGAAATAGCGGCGAACGTTCTGGTTATTCGTTTCCCTCGCTCGCTGCGCTCTCTCACCTATATTGAGCTGTTCTATTCCATAATCGAGGATGACCGCACCGTTATCCTCGAAGACGTTAATCTTCTACCTGGACCGGATTACGAAGGGCAAGAACCTTATGCCAGTTGACGCCATCAGCCTCGAAGTTTTCAAGAACATGTTCATCTCCGTCTCCGAGGAGATGGGGGTGGCCCTCCAGCGCACCAGCTACTCCACCAACATGAAGGAGCGCCAGGACTTTTCCTGCGCCCTGTTCAATCCCGCTGCCGAAATGGTCGCCCAGGCCGCGCACCAGCCGGTCCACCTGGGCGCGATGCCCGCCTCGGTGCAGGCCGCCCTCCAGACTTTCCCCGACGGCCTCCGACCCGGCGACATCATCATCCTCAACGATCCCTACCTCGGCGGCTCCCACCTGCCCGACATCACCCTCGTCGCCCCGGCATACACACGTCCTTTGACAGATCAGACCGACGACGGCCAGGAACTCATCGGCTACGTCAGCAACCGGGGCCACCACTCCGACGTCGGCGGCATGGCCCCCGGCTCCATGCCCCTGTCCACCGAGCTGTACCAGGAGGGCATGATCATCCCGCCCCTCAAACTCTCCGACGCGGGACGCATCAACCAGGAACTGATCGCACTCATCTGCCGCAACTCCCGCACGCCTGACGACCGCCAGGGCGATTTGGCCGCACAGATCGCGTCCATCCGCGTCGGCGACATTCGCCTCACCGAAATCGCCCAGCGCTACGGCCTGGCCGAAACCCACGAGCACATGGCCGCCCTCCTCGACTACTCCGAGCGGCTCACCCGCCGCCGCATCACCGAGATACCCGACGGAACCTACCGCGTCACCGACTACATGGACGACGACGGCCAGACCGACGAGCCTGTCGCCATCACCGTCGCCGTGACCGTCGCCGGCGACCGTCTCACCATTGATTTCACCGGCACCGCCGACCACCGGCCGGGTTGCATCAACGCGCCTCGCGCCGTAACCGTCTCCGCCAGCCTCTACGTCGTCCGTTGTGTCGTGGGTGACGAGGCCCCCGCCAATCAGGGCTGCCTGCGCCCCGTCGAGGTCATCACCCCGCGCGGCAGCCTGGTCGATCCCCTGCCTCAGCGCGGCGTCGCCGGCGGCAACGTCGAGACCTCCCAGCGCATCACCGACGTGCTGCTGGCCGCCATGAGCCAGGCCCTGCCCGACAAGATTCCCGCGTCATCCCAGGGCACCATGAACAACATGATCGTCGGCGGCCACGACATCTCCCGAGACAAGCCCTACGTATATTACGAGACCATCGGCGGCGGCATGGGCGCACGTCCCGACAAGGACGGCATCTCCGGCATCCACACTCACATGACCAACACGATGAACACGCCCGTGGAGGCGCTTGAGTTCGCTTTCCCTCTGCGCCTGCGCCGCTACGCCCTGCGCCGCGGCTCCGGCGGCGACGGCCTGCACCGGGGCGGCGACGGTCTCATCCGCGACGTCGAGTTCCTCAGCCCCGCCCGCGTCACCGTGCTGTCCGAGCGACGGCGTTACGCGCCTCCCGGCTACCACGGCGGCCACCACGGCCACCACGGCGAAAACGTCCTGCTCAAGGGCGGCTACGAGGAGGTCCACCTGGCCGGCAAGGAAACCCTCGATGTGGAGGCCGGCGACATCCTCAGCATCCGCACCCCCGGCGGTGGCGGCTGGGGCGCGCCGCCTGCCGACCACCGCCACTGATTTATTCCGTTTGGATGCTGTTCCGTTCCCGTAGTACAATTTCCGTTACCTAACGCTTCGTTGGCGCAATGTTCCCCGGTTCGCTCCGGAAGTCAAGCCCGGAACCCCAGCTCAAGGAGACCTCACCATGAAGATGTATATCTGCGGCCAGTGGGTTGACCGCGATAACAAAATGCCCGTCATCAATCCCTTCGACCAGACTGCTTTCGATACCGTGCCGCGCGGCACCGCCGCCGACGTGGAGGCCGCCATCGCCAGCGCGTCCCGGGGCGCCGCCGTCATGGCCAAGCTGCCCGCCCATCGCCGGTACAGCATCCTCAAGCGCGCCGCCGACCTGATGGACGAGCGCGCCGACGACCTGGCCGAGACCATCACCCGCGAGGAGGGCAAGGTCATCGCCGAGGGCCGCGGCGAGGTCCAGCGCGCCATCCAGACCATCACCCTTTCCGCCGAGGAAGCGAAACGGCTGCACGGCGAGACCGTTCCGCTGGACGCCGCGCCCGGCGTGGTCAGCCAGTTCGGGTTCACCATCCGCGTGCCCGTGGGCATCGTTGCCGCCATTGCGCCCTTCAACTTCCCGCTGAACCTGGTGTGCCACAAGGTCGGGCCGGCTCTGGCCGGCGGCAACGCCGTCATCCTCAAGCCCGCCGGCGACACTCCGCTGTCGGCCCTGAAGCTCACCGAGATCCTGCTGGAAGCAGGGTTGCCGGAAGAGGCCATCCAGACCATCACCGGCTCCGGCGCGGAGATCGGCGACGCCATCACCGGCTCGCCCGACGTGCGCAAGATAACCTTCACCGGCAGCATGGAAGTGGGCGACCAGATCTGCCGCAACGCCGGCATCAAGAAGGTCACCATGGAGCTGGGCTCCAACAGCCCGCTCATCATCATGTCCGACGCCGACATTGAGAAGGTCGCTGCTGCCACCGTGTCCAGCGGCTTCGCCAACGCCGGCCAGGTGTGCATCTCCACGCAGCGCGTCTTCGCGGCCCGCACCATCTACGCCGACCTGCTGGACGCGCTGGTCAAGCCCACCCAGGAATTCAGCGTCGGCAACCCATTCGACGAGGACGTCAAGATGGGGCCCATGATCCGCCAGACCGATGCCGAGCGTGTCGAGAGCTGGATCGCCGAGGCCGTGGGCCAGGGCGCCCGCGTCATCGCCGGCGGCGGGCGCGAAGGCACCATGCACACCGCCACCGTCGTCGCCGACGCCCGTCCGGAGATGCTCATCTCCCGCGAGGAACTGTTCGGCCCCGCCGTGGCCGTCAGCGCCTTTGACGACATCGACGACGCCATCGCCAAGGCCAACGACACCCGTTTCGGCCTCTCCGCAGGGATCTTCACCCAGAACGTGGACTGGGCCATGAAGTTCGCCCAGGAAGTCCACTCCGGCAATCTGCACATCAATTCCTCGCCCCAGTGGCGCGCCGACGTGATGCCCTACGGCGGCCTTAAGGACAGCGGCATGGGCAAGGAAGGCCCCGCCTACGCCATCGAGGAAATGACCGAGCTCAAAATGGTCGTCTTCCACATGGGCGGCTAACCTCTCAACAAGCCCTGTACCGTAGGGGCGGGTTTCAAACCCGCCCCTACCCATTGCCCGATACGTCACGACGGAATCCCGACCACGTAGGGGCGAATATTCATTCGCCCCTACCCATTGCACAAAACCACGGAGAATCAACATGACCAGCCGACCCCACGGAATCGACGGCTGGGGCTACCCCAACCAGGAATACGCCCCCGAACCCTACGTTATGGAACAGGCCCCGCGCTGCGCCCTGGTGGTTACTCCCCATCCGGACGACGCCGAGGGCGGCTGCGGCGCGACCATGGCCAAGTGGATCGCCGAATCGGGCACGAAGGTGGTCATCCTGATGTGTACCAACGGCAACAAGGGCACCGGCGACCGCTCCTTGACCCCCGAAACGCTGGCCGCCACCCGCGAAATCGAGCAGCAGAACGCCTCCAACGTGCTGGGAGTCGCCGAGGTGGTATTCCTGCGCTACGGCGATGGCGAACTGGAGGATACCCACGAGTACCGCGGCGAGGTGGTGCGCCAGATCCGCAAGCACAAGCCGGAGGTCGTATTCGGCATTGACCCATACCGCGTAACCTCCCACACCCACCGGGACCACCGCCACAGCGGACAGGCGGCTCTCGACGCCGCCTTCTCCTACGCCTGGAGCTATCTGGACTTCCCGGAGCAGATCACCGAGGAGGGACTGGAGCCTCACCAGGTGCGGGAGGCGCTGCTCTGGGGTTCCGAGCGCCCCGACACCTTCGTATCCATCACCGAGCAGCACATCCTGATGAAAGCTGAGGCCCTGAGCCGGCACGAATCCCAGATCAGCGCCCGGACGCGCTCCCAGCGCCTGGATCGCATGACCGAGGGTAGCCGCCTCCAGGGTGAACGCTGCGGCGAGCCGTTCGCGGAGGGATTCCGCCGCATCCGGTTCAACCTGGGCAGCGATGAATGGTGGCTGCTGAACCGTTAGGCTGGCGGGCAGTTGGCGTATAATGGGTTAGGTGAGTAGCTGACCATGGTCACCATCAGTACATCGGAAGACTTGTTGCGCGCGCTCCGCGAAAACCCGGAGTGGAAGGAAGCCGTGCGCCGCGAAATCCTCACCGAGGAACTGATGAACCTGCCCGCCAGATTCGACCGTTTCGTGGCGACTACCGAGCAGTTCATTGACGAGCAGCGCGAACACAACGCGAGAACGGATCAGTTCATTGACGAGCAGCGGCAGTTCAACGAGCGGGTGGAAGGTTTCATGGAGCGGACCGACCGCAGGTTTGCCAGGATGGAGGGTGACATTTCTGAAATGAAAGATACTCATGCCGTTAGCAAAACTGCGCGTGAAGCCCCCGGTATCGCTCGGGAGATGGGCTTCAAGCTGGTCCGCAGTCTCACCTACGACGATCTGCTGGAAATGCACTTGGCCGCTGACACCAGCGGAATCGACACGCCGTCGCTGCGCAGCTTCCGACGCGCCGACATCGTCATTGAAGCCACTGACGAGGACGGGGCTACTCACTATGTGGCGATGGAGGTCTCATACACAGCCGACCGGCGCGATACCAGCCGCGCCATCCGCAACGCCGAATTCCTGACCCGATTCACGGGACATTCCGCCCGCCCGGCCATCGCCAGCATCCGCAACGACCGGGAAATTCAAGACCTCATCGACAGCGGACAGGTGTATTGGTACGAGCTGGACGATAGGACTCCAAGGCCGGGAGCCTAGTGGCTAGGCAATCCCCCCAATCACCTCATCCGCCGTCGCCACCCACGCCATGCGCGGGAAGATGATGTCCATGCACACGTCGTGCTCGGTGGACGTGCCCGCCGCGCAGCAGTCGCGCACTACGATGCAGTCGTAGTCCTTGTCCCGGGCGTCCCGCAGCGATCCCTCCACCACGCCGGTTGTGGAGTAGCCGGTCAGGATCAGCGTGGTGATGCCGAACCGCCGCAGGTACACCTCGATGTCCGTGGTGTTGAACGGGCTGGTGGTGTGTTTGATGACGACGGGATCCTCCGGGCGCGGCGCCAGATCCGACACCACCTCCGCGTCGTGCGTCCCTGCGGTGAGGCGTGGCCCGGCGTCCGCCGCGCTGGCCTGCGCTCCGAAGGGCGGACGCGGCGCGTCCCGACGGTCGGGCCGGCGGTTCACCACCACGTAGATCACCGGCATACCCACGGCGCGGGCCTTTTCCAGCAGCCGCACGCTGTTGGCGATGATCTCCTCGCCCGAGTAGGGCTGCACCGGCATCGCGCCGCCCTTGATCAACTCGTTCTGCATGTCCTGGATCAACAAAGCGGTCGTTTGGGGATTGATGGTCACGTCGGGCATGATTTCCTCCCGTCTGGCGAGTTGCAATTATCCGAATCCTACTGTTGTTGATTGTCTGCTGCCCCAGGGGACTCTCCGGATTCCGGATTTCGCCGGAATGACGTTGCAAGGTTGGCACAGTGGATGGCCTCGCTGTCCTTGTGGGGGAACTCTGCGCCGTCCTCGCTCCATCGCACGCCGTGGGCCCGCATCATGGCCGTCGCGTTGGCCCGCGCCACGGCCCGCAGCGCGTTGGCCATGATGCCGCCGTTCTTGCGCACGATCTTGGCCGGCGCCTCCACAACCTCCCTCGGCCCGGGCTCCAGCAGGCCCCATCCGGCCGGCAGCATCTCCGCCAGCACGACGCCTCTGGGCGCCATGATGTGGTGGTAATCGGCGATGCTCAAAAAGCGTGGGTCGTGGAACTTGGTGGATACCGTCGTCAACCGT
The DNA here is from genome assembly GCA_965207025.1 of Dehalococcoidia bacterium. GTDB lineage: Bacteria > Chloroflexota > Dehalococcoidia > Lucifugimonadales > UBA3495 > Bin87. Next base: position 3,351,508 of record OZ242258.1, read on the forward strand.
TCGCGCAGTCGTTCCTGCTCTTGCAACAGTCTATCCAGATCGCCGGCCGATGTCCGGTAGCCTGGAGAGTCCGCCAACTCGATCCGTCGCGCCAAGGAGTCCGCGCGTTTGCGCAGCCGCTCAATGTCCGCCTCGGTGTGGTTATCCCGGGCGAAATCGGAGCGGGACACCTTGACCTCCACCACATGTATCGTGTTACTCGGCCCGATTCCCACCACGTCAACGATGGAACCCCACGGCCCTTGCAGGCGCACCTCCAATCCGATGCACCGGCAGCGGGTCACGCAGTAGAGCCACTCCCAGGCTTCCCATTTAAGCCGGTAGGTCAGCTCCGACTCGCTGCCCAGCTTGAACCGTTGGTCGTCCACACCGCTATTCCCGCTCATCCTGAGCCTGTCGAAGGACCGTGAATCCCGTCCGCTTGTAATCCATCACTCCCGCCGGCACTCCCGCCTATAATCCGTCATTCCGGCGAAAGCCGGAATCCACAAACCCCTGCGCCTCTGCGTCTTCGCGCCTTGCGTTGAATCCTTTGATGAGTTGCTACAGCTCCTGCAAATCCCGCACGATGCGTTGCAGTTGAACCTGCTCGGCGTCGGTTGGCGCGTCAAACGAGAAGTGCATCTCGTCCACCAGGTCGCCGTACTTCTCGCGGAACTTGCCGGCAATCTCGTCGTACTCGCCGATGGTGGCGAAGGCGTTGAGCATCTCGTCGGGCACCAGGCCGGGCATCTCGTCCCACTTGCCCTCCCGCGACAGGCGGTGCAGCTCCTTGCCGATGTCCTCGAAGCCGTGGCACTCCAGCACCGGGAAGTAGGTCCGCGTGGACGAATAGAAGGATATCCGCCGGCGCGTTACCTCCGCCTGCTGCCGGATTGCTTCCTGGTTCGGGCCGGTAACGATGAAGCCGCCGCCCACGATATTCACGTCCTCCGGGTTCCGGCCGGCGCGCCGCGCGCCCTCGGCCACGTTGGGCTGCACCACCTGTCGGATGTACTCCGGGGACGTGAGGCTGTGCAGCATCAGCCCGTCGCCGACCTCGCCGGCCACCAAACAGTTGTACCCGTTGACGGCGGCGGTGTACACCTCGGGCGGGTTGTACTCGCTGGGGCCGGGGCTGAAGAACGGCGTCATCAGCGAGAACTGGTAAAAATCGCCCTGGTACTCCAGGTTGCTGCCCGTGTCCCAGCAATTCCAGATGGCCTTAAGAGATTGCACGTACTCACGCAGCCGCGAACCCGCCGAGCCGGTCCAGCGCGTCGAGAACCGCCGCTCGATGTGCCCCTTCACCTGCGTGCCCAGACCCAGCCGGAACCGTCCGTTGCTGCCGTCCTGCAAGTCACGGGCCGTGTACGCCACCACCATGGGCGAACGCGGGAAGGCGATGGCCACGTGGGTTTCCAGCGTAACCCGGCTGGTGGACGTGGCGGCCACGGCCAACGGCAAAAACGAATCGTGCGCCGTCTCGTTGGTGGACACGCCGTCATAGCCCGCCGACTCTGCCCACGCCGCCTCGGCGGCCACGCCGTCAAAGTCGCGGGATTTTAGGGAATAGACAACTCTCATTGGTGGTGGCTCCTATAGCTTGGATTGCCATCGCATCACAGCAGGCTTGCCGATTGGGGGTTATGCCTTCTGCCGCTCTGCTAACTGTCAAACATCTCGACCCCGCCGATGGCGGCAACGATATAGTCGGTCATTTCTTGCGAAACGCCTGCTGCTTTGGCGAACTGTCCGTAGGCTTCGCCGAGCGCCATACGTTTAACGGCGCCGTAAATGTCCGACACACGCTGATTGCCAAGCCCGTAGTGGTCTGCCACTTCGCTAACGCTCTTACCTTCCAGACGCATCTGGACGATGCCCAAGTTGCGTTCGGTAAAGTCAATAACCCGAGGGTGCCGGGTGGTTTGGCTGACAGCCCGAACCCATTCGTTTGGTTTGGCGACGATGTTGAACTTGGGCGCCGCCGGCGAATTCCCAATTCTCCACAGTTCCACCTCTAAACCGAAAAACCGAAATCTTTCATCGGTAATTTCGTTCAACCAGTCCAGCGCGGCGCGGTGTTGATCGGTAAAAGTTGCCGCAACCCAGACGATAGTCACGGTCTTCAATCCGGCAGCGTAGGTCAACAATTGTCCCAAGTGAGTATGGTCGGTGCGCTCCAACTGGTTTTCAATCAAAACCCAGGAATCGTCGTACGTATTTCGGCAGAGAATGTCGGCGCGGAACGGACCAACGCTTTCCTCTTGCCCCGCCGTTTCCAAATCCATATTCAAGGTTTGGGACAGCACCGCCAAGTTCTCCGGCTGCGTTAACCACGGCGTGAAATCCTGAGCTTCGGTTTTCCATTCCTTACGAAGGTCAACACGTTCCAACCTGCCCAGCCCGCTGGTAATCGTACCCCCTTCGTTCCCTTTGCGACTATACTTTGGGTTCGTATCTGATACGACCTCTGCTAGGTCATTGAACACATCCAGCTGAGACCTATCCTCAGCTTCCGCCAGAGTGGTAACCGCCAAACCCATCATCTCGCCGTAGTCGCTGGCGGTAGCTCGGAGTGGGACTAGAACCTCCCATTTACGAGCATCTTGCTCCTTGCTGTATATGACGATAGGTCGCTCTCCCCAGTGGCCAGCGTCAGACCAGCCATCTGCTTCCAGATATGTCCGCAAGCTGGCAGCGGTTAATGACTCCAGCGCGGCACGGTCGCTGATTTGCACCTTCATAGTTGTTCTCCTCTTGCCGCTTGGACCATTAATTCGGTGAGTCGCGAACTACTGAAAATGCTTGCCAATGGAATGTGAACCGCCACCGTAGCAGTGTTAGCGGTCGATGGATAATTTGCCAGCGAAAGCCAATAGCCACAATAGCGCAGGCAAAGCTCATCGTCGGTTTGCGTCAACCATTGACTCTCATCGTCCGGCAACCGAACCACAATCAATACGAAAGGAGCGTCGGCGTTGCGTATGTGGTTGTAATCACGTATTGGCAGGGGAAAACGCAGTTGGTTCCCCCGTACTACATTCTGCTCGGTAGCCTTGGCTTGGAATCTGATCAGGTCCCGCCCACGGGCCGGCCCAACCAGAAAGCCATCCACGCTACCCCGATCCACCTTCGGCTCAATCACCTCGCAGTCGGCATAAGTTGCCACCGCATTGATGTATGCCAGTGAAAACCGCTCCTTACGGGTGTTTAAATCCATCCGTCGATTCATCACTCCGCCGGCGCATGCTCGGCGTAAATCTGGTCCGTCTTCGCGGCCATGATGAAGTCGTTGCGGTGCAGGTTGCGGATCTTGTGCGTCCACCAGGTTACGCTGACGCGGCCCCACTCAGTGGTCAGGCGCGGGTGGTGTCCCTCGGACTCGGCCAATTCGCCCAGCGCGTTGGTGAACTCCAGGGCCTGCACGAAATTGCGGAACTTGAACTGCCGGTCCAGCTTGGGAATCCCCGACTCGTCAATCAACGCCCACTCAATCACCGACGGGTGCAGCACGGCGATTTCTTCATCGGTAACGTGGGGCGAATCCCGCCGGCACGCGGTGCATCGTTCGCTATACAGTTCGGCCATCTTGCCGCCTCCGATTTCGGAAATTTGCGCTAATTCTAGCATAGCGCAGTTGAGCCTCCGGTTGGGCTGGGGTATAGTTTCCGCCTACGCAACGCTACTATCAATTTCCGTCATTCCCGCGTAGGCGGGAATCCAGAGCATCGGGAGGCTACCATGATCTACGGCGCGATAACCAACTCCTGGCGCAACCAGCTTGACGATGCCGACCTGGCCGACCTCATCGCCGAGGCCCAGTCTCGAGGCGCAGGCCACATCGAACTGCGCCAGACCTGCCTGGGCGCCGCCGAATCCGGCGAGGGCAACGCCTGGCGGCCCAACCTTGAAGCCATGGCCGGAGTGGTGCATCGTTTCCCCGACCTCACCTTCGACCTGGCCGTGGCCCTGCCCTGCATCACCACCGACATCGACCCAAACGGCGGCCTGTACCAGTCGCAACTGGAGGCCGCCCGACTGGTGGGCGGCGGCACACCCCACCTCCGCACCGTTGATCCCGGCGCGTCCGACACGCCGTGGGAGTCCCCGGCTGACGTGGCGGAAGCGGCGGCCCGCATCGCTCCGCTGGTGCGCGAAGCGGCCCGGCAGGGCGTGATATTCTCCATGGAAAACTCCGGCCAACCTCTGCGCTCCATGGCCCTGCTGGTAAGCGAGGCCCGCGCCCAGCTCACCGACGAGGAAGGCCAATACCTCGGCCTGTGCCCCGATCCCGCCAACCAACTGCGCCGCCATCCCGACAGCCACCCGCTGGACGAACTCGCGAACCTGCCCATCGACTACATCAAGATCGTCCACTTCAAGCAGGCCCGCGACGGCGTCGCCATCGGCAGCGTTGACGACGGCGACCTGGACTGCCACGCCATGCGCAAGATCCTGGAGGGCAAATCTTACGGCGGCCCCGCCGTCATGGAAATTCCATCAGCGGAGGACGTGTTCGACAACCTCGCCGCCAGCTTCGCCTACCTCAACGCCTGATGTCCCCTCTCCCTTGACGGGAGAGGGTTAGGGTGAGGGTGAAAATCGCCCATGACCGATCACAGCGACTACACCGTTTCCATCCACTACGACCGGCGGTTGTACCGGCAGGACATCGCCGGCTCAAAAGCCCACGCCGCCATGCTGGCCAGGCAGGGCATCATCACGCAGGACGACGCCGACCGCATCATCGCCGGCCTGAGCCAGGTGCAGGAGGAGATTGAGGGAGGAGATTTCCCGTGGGACTCAGCCCTCGAAGACCTGCACATGAACATCGAGCGCCGGCTCACCGACCTCATCGGCCCGGCCGGCGCCCGCCTGCACACCGGGCGCTCCCGCAACGACCAGATCGCCCTGGACATGCGCTTGTACACTCGCCAGGCCATCGCCGATACCGTCGCCGCGCTGCGAGACGTGCAGCGCGCGTTGACCGGATTGGCGGAGCAGCACGCCGACGTCGTGATGCCCGGCTACACTCACCTGCAACGCGCCCAGCCGGTGCTGTTCGCCCATCACATGTTGGCCTACTTTGAGATGTTCCAGCGCGACGTCGGGCGGTTCACCGACTGCGCGGCCCGCATGGACGTGCTGCCCCTGGGCAGCGGCGCGCTGGCCGGCGTTCCGTATCCCACCGACCGCCACGCGGTGGCCGAGACGTTGGGATTCGGCGAGATCAGCCCCAACAGCATGGACGCCGTGGCCGACCGCGATTTCCTGGCCGAGTTCCACGCGGCGGCGGCCATCACCATGATGCACGTGTCCCGCCTGTCTGAGGAAATCGTCATCTGGTCCAGCCGCGAGTTCGACTTTGTGCGCCTTTCCGACGAGTTCACCACCGGCAGCAGCATCATGCCCCAGAAGCGCAACCCTGATTTTGCCGAAATCGCCCGGGGCAAGACGGGCCGCGTGTACGGTAGTCTCATAGGAATTCTGACCGTGCTCAAGGGCTTGCCCCTCACCTACAACCGGGACTTGCAGGAGGACAAGGAAGGCTTTTTCGACACGGTCGATACGCTGCTGTCCACCCTCCGCGTGTTCGCCGATATGCTGCCCGGCATGACCCTGAACGTCCAACGAGTGGAGTCCCTGGCCAGCGAAAGCTATATGCTGGCGACCGACCTGGCGGACTACCTGGTGGGCAAGGGAGTGCCGTTCCGCGAGGCCCACGGCGTCATGCGCCGGCTGTGCCAGCATTGCGAGGCCGAGGGCAAGTCGCTGTTAGACCTGCCGCTGGCAGAGTACCGGGAATTCTCGCCCCACTTCGACGATGACGTGTACGCCATCACCGCCGCGGCGTCGGTGGCGGCCCGCGATAATCCCGGCGGCACCGCGCCCAACCGCGTGGCGGAGGGCCTGGCCCGCGCCAAAAGAATCCTGCGCGAAAATGGCCCCCTCTCCCTCGATGGGAGAGGGTCGGAGCCTGCCCCGCACTCGATGCGGGGGTGAGGGTGATTCTTCCCATGACTACCACCACCGCCGCCCACGTGCAGATCGCACCTTCCGTCCTGGCAGCCGACTTCGGCCGTCTGGCCCAGCAGGTGCGCGACGCCGACGCGGCCGGCGCCGACCTGATCCACGTGGACATCATGGACGGCCGCTTCGTGCCCAACATCTCCTTCGGCGAGGTGGTGGTGGACGCTATCCGCAGCGCAACGGACCTGCCGCTCAACTTGCACCTGATGGTCCACGAACCGGACCGGCTACTACCCGGCCTGGTCAAGAACACCACGGATCAGGTTCTGGTCCACGCTGAGGCTTGCCCGCACCTGCACCGCACCATTGGCTACATCAAAGAGCAGGGCTGTCAGGTTGGGGTCGCCATCAATCCGGCCACGCCCATCGCGTCGGTGGAGGAAGTGCTGTCTGACCTGGACATCGTGCTGGTGATGACGGTGAACCCCGGGTTCGGCGGCCAGTCCTTCATCCCGTCGGCGTTGGGCAAGCTGCGCCGCCTCTACCGTGTCATTGAGGAAAACGGGTACGCTACACAGCTTGAGGTTGACGGCGGTGTCAAGGCTGACAACACGGCTCGTGACTCGGTATCGGCCGGTGCCGGAATCCTGGTCGCCGGCACTGCCATCTTCAACCGCGAGCAGTCGGTGGCCGAAGCAATGGCGGCCATGCGGGAGAGCGTGGCCGGGTTAACGCCGGGCGGCTAGTGGTTCCTGGAAAAACCCACCGGGGAAGTATCCCCGATCTCCAGGCCGTCGTTGCCGGTGAGTCGCCGCAGCCGCCGCAACTGCGTGTTGCTGGTGATGGTGAACGGACGCGGCGGCGTGACGGTCAACTGAATCAGGTACGGCAATAAACCCTCAACCCGGTCAATCATAGCGGCCAGCGTATCGGCAGGGTGTTGATTTTCGTAAAAATTCTGGTGGCCGATAAAATACGCTTCCCACACACCATAACTTTGGTCGTTGTCAAGGTCGTATTCGAGCACGATTTGGCTGGCGACAGCGTGGATGTCCTGGTGGGATTCGTGCCGCCAACCCCGCTGCTCCGCGATGACTTTGAACGGTTGCACCACTGCGCCCCACGCCTTTTCGCCGGCCTGTAGCCGGCTGCCGTTCGCCAGTTCTTCACGGGCGTGGGCAATGAAAATCCGGCTGATCTGGCGACGGTCTTCGTCGCTTTGGATACCGGGCGATGGCAAGTCGGGAACGGTGGTCATGTAAGGAGGCCCTATCTTGTCGCGGACGTTAGCTTTCAGCGGATCGTGGCGAGCGTTCAGTGGTTCCTGGAAAAACCCACCGGGGAAGTATCCCCGATCTCCAGGCCGTCGTTGCCGGTGAGTCGCCGCAGCCGCCGCAACTGCGTGTTGCTGGTGATGGTGAACGGGCGCGGCGGCGTGACGGTCAGCTCAATCAGGTACGGCAGCAAGCCCTCAACCCGGTCAATCATAGCAGCCAGCGTTTCTGCGCGGCGATGATTTTCATAAAAGTTCTCGTGGCCGACCCGGTAAGCGTCCGAAAGGATCTCACTTTGGTCGTTGTCAAGACCGTATTCGAGCACGACCTGCCTCGCGACCTCACGTACATCCTGGTGCGACTCATGCGGCCAACCCCGCTGTTCCGCGATGACTTTGAACGGCTGCACCACTGCGCCCCACGCTTTTTCGCCGGCCTGTAGCCGGCTGCCGTTCGCCAGTTCTTCGCGGGCGTGCGCAATGAAAATCCGGCTGATGCGGCGACGGTCTGCGTCGCTCTGAATGCCGGGCGGCGGCAGGTCGGGAACGGTGGTCATGTCGCCCTCGCCCTAGTCTATGAGTTCGGGTTGCGATGACCCGCCGGGGGGCGGGCCAATGCGGGCTAGGTAGTTGCCGCGGCTCTCGCTCGGGCCTTGGGGCCGCGCGGCGGCTTGTACATGGTCCGCAGGCAGCGGGAGCAGATCTTGACGCGGGTGGGCTTGCCGTCGATGGCAAGGGTCTGCTTGTGGACGTTGGCCTTCCACCGGGTCTTGGTCTTGCGATTGGAGTGGCTTACGTTGTTGCCGGTCATCCCGGCCTTTCCGCACATTTGGCACTGCATGATTGTTAACCTGTTTCAACGCTGGATTCCCGCGCCGGCGGGAATGACGGTTGGATAAATCGACTGTGGCGGAATTATAGCACACGCGCTTGACTTGCCGTTGCCGCTGCCGTTAAATGGCCGCAGCCAACCCCCAATCCACAGGAGGATTCAGCATGGCTCTCGTGCGTTGCGTTACCGAAATGGGCATGGGCGTGGACGTCCATGGCCTCGATTACACTCTGGCGGCCAAGCGGGCCGTCTTCGATGCCATCCATCACAGCAGCCTCGGCTTTGCCCGCCTGGTCGATGCAACCGCCGATGACATGACGGTCAACGTCACCATCGGCGCGCCCGAACCGAGCAAGGTCAACGCCGATGAAGTGGCCGATTCCCTGCCCCACGGACGCGCCAACGTTGACGTAGTGGTCGGCGGTCTGCAACTCCTCAACGAAGATGGTAGCGACGGCACCCTGATCGCCAACGCCATCATCACCGTAAGCATCGACGACGGTAAGTAACCCCCGCTCATCCTGAGCCTGTCGAAGGATGCCGCACGCTCCGTAGGGGCAGGTTTCAAACCTGCCCCTACGTGTTATTCCTGCGTTGCCCCTACGGGTTTCGTTCTGGACACCGGCCACCCCGTCGGCTATTATGCGCGGGCTTTACACCTCGTCGCCGCCAGCCTGCCGGAGGCTTCCGTGGACCGGGCGACGGGGTTTTCGTATGCCAATGCGTCGAATCCCCGCGAATCCGTAACTGAACTATGCTGATTGCCGTCGCATTCATCCTGATGGGCGTGATGTTTATCGCCGGGATGTACGTGGCCGGCGCGCTGGGATCACTGGCGCTGATCCTGTTGCAGGTGTTCTCCGACAACCCGGTGTGGAACATCATGGGCAACCGGGCGTGGGAGACCAACACCAACGTCAACCTGGTGGCCATCCCCCTGTTCATCCTGATGGGCGAAATCGTACTGCGCGGCGGGTTCGCCGACCTGATGTACCGCGCCCTGTCCCGCTGGGTCGATTTCATACCCGGCGGCCTGATGCACACCAACATAGCCAGTTGCGCGGTGTTCGCCGCCTGCGCCGGCTCCAGCATCGCCACGGCGGCCACGGTGAGCCGGGTGGCGCTGCCGTCCTTCCGCGCCCAGGGCTACCAGGAGCGGCTGGTGGTGGGTTCGCTGGCGGCCGGCGGCACGCTGGGCATCCTGATTCCGCCCAGCATATTGCTGGTGCTGTACGGACTCACGGTCGGAGAGTCCATCGGACGGCTGTTCCTGGCAGGGTTCATCCCGGGCATACTGCTGGCCGGCGTGTTCATGCTGATGATCGGCATCGCGTCGGTGATCTGGCCGGCCGTCGCGCCGCGACAGTCCGGAGCGCGGTTCTGGAGCTGGGAAGGCTGGGTCGAGCGCCTGATGTTCACGGTGCTCATGGTGCCGGTGCTGGCGTTGATCTTCATAGTGCTGGGCGGCATCTATTTCGGTTGGGCCACGCCTTCGGAGGCAGCGGGTTTCGGCGTAAGCGGAGCGCTGGCGTTGGCTATCATCTATAACTTTGTGCGGCTGTTCGCGGGAAACATCGCGGGAATGGTGCTGAACTCTGGCATTTCGGCAAGGCTTTCGGATGAGGTGAGGGAGACGCTGGAGAACTGGCGGGAGGAATACCGGTTCAGCGGCCAGCACTTCCGCAACTACTGCCGCTTCATCGTGGCGATGACCATGGAAGCCTGCGTGTCGGCGGCGCGCTCCTCGGCAATGATCCTGTTCATCCTGATGGCGGCGTTCACCTTGCAGTTCGCGTTCGCATACCTGCGCATCTCGGTGACGATGGCGGAATGGGTGGCCAGCTTCAACCTGACCACGGTGCAGCTCGTGCTGTTCCTGGTGGTATTCTACCTGCTGCTTGGCACGTTCATGGAGGCATACTCCATGATGCTGACCACGCTGCCCATCATATCGCCGGTGCTGCGGGCGGCGGAGGTGGACCTGCTGTGGTTCGGTATCATCATGATCATCCTGCTGGAGGCGGCGCAGATCAGTCCCCCGCAGGGCTTGAGCCTGTACGTGTTGCAGGGTGCCCGCCACGACGTGGCGCGGCAGGAGGTCGCCGACACCGGCCAGGCGGTGGAAACGGGCACCATCAACGACGTGTACATCGGAGTGCTGCCATTCATGGCGTGCATGGCCGTCGTAATCGGTTTGATTATCGTGTTCCCCGACCTTGCCCTCTGGCTGCCCGACCAGATCAAGGGGCCGCGGTGAGCATGGTATTTCTCTCGTTGTGTTCCACTTGTACAATGAAAACGTCATAGGGATTGGATTGTCCCGACAAACGGAGGCCGCCACGATGGATAGGGAACTCACTGAAGAGCAAAGAATAAAGGTGGCTGACATCATTCACAGCGATTTGTCCGGCAGGTTCGGTGAAGAGTTAAAGTTTGGCCCCATCACCGTAACAACGAAGACGGACGAATTTGGAGAGGATTACTGCCACATCCGCGTGGTATATGCGGGCGATGGCAACCTTCTGGATCCGGCGTGGCTCAATGGCTTTTACCGGAGAAACAGCCGGTCGCTGAAACAATGTGGCGTCACCGCAGTCACTACCGAAACTTATGTTGACCAAACCGAAGACAGTGACTGGTCAGAAATCGTGCAGGCAGTCCCATTCGGCGAGTAGGCGTGTGAACTGGGAGCACCTTATTGCAATTGCCAGGCTGCTTGCCGAGGCTCCGGAGTTTGGCGAAACCAGGGGGAGACCCCAGCAGGCCAGGCTACGCCGCGCCGTCAGTACCGCATACTACGCTGTGTTCCACGCACTGGCATACAGCAATGCAGACTCCCTGATTGGAACCTCACCTGACCTCCGGCAATCGCCGGAGTGGACAAGAGCATATCGCGCGTTGGATCACGGCCTGGCCAAGGGCCGGTTCAACTCAACCTCGGCTATGGCGCTGTTCCCTGACACCCTCCAAGACTTTGGACACGTGTTTATAGCCCTGCAAAATCAGCGCCACGACGCTGATTACAACCCTCAAGCAGTATTTCAACGATCAGAAACTATCCGCGCAATTGAGCGGGCCGAAGCCGCCATAAACAACCTATTGGCCACTGATTTGAGGACCAGGCGGGCATTGGCCACTCACGTGTTGTTCAGGCCCCGCAACTGATTCCGAGCGTGGCAACGCATTGACGCGGTTCGCGGGGGATTTGACGCGAGGGACAAATGCCGTTGCACTACGACCTCGCAATCATCGGCGCCGGCTCCGCCGGACTGACCGCCGCGAGATTTGCGGCGCGGTTGGGGCGACGGGTCGCGCTGATCGAGGCCAACCGCATCGGCGGTGATTGCACCTGGACCGGCTGCGTTCCCAGCAAGGCGCTGCTGCACGCCGCCAGGGTCGCTGATACGATTCGCGCCGGCGGAAACTACGGCATCCGGGCCGGCGATCCCGAGGTGGACTTCCCGGCGGTGATGGCTCGCATACGGAGCGTCATTGAGCAGATCTACGCCGCCGAGTCGCCCGATGCGTTGCGGGCCGAAGGCATCGAGGTTGTCGAAGGATGTGCGCAGTTTGAGGACGCGCGCACCGTAGAAGTGGAAGGCCGGCGAATCACCGCCAGATACTTCCTGATCTGTACTGGAGCCACGCCGTTTGTACCTCCGATAGACGGCCTCAGTGAAACTCCCTACCTTACCTACGAGAGTTTTTGGGAACTGGAATCGTTGCCATCCCGCCTGATTGTAGTCGGCGGCGGGCCGATTGGGTGTGAACTGGCGCAAGCCTGCCAGCGGCTGGGTTCGCGCGTAACGCTGCTGGAGGCGCTGGACCGCATCCTGCCCAACGACGAGCCGGAGGCGGCACAGGTGGTTGCGGACGCGCTGCGTGCCGACGGGGTTGAGCTGCGGTTGGGCTCCGCAGTGGAGTCGGTGAGTTCGGGCGACATGGGTGGGATCACCGTGCGGGTTGACGGCAAGGACGTGGCGAGCGACGCGATTTTGATCGCCGTGGGCCGGCGGGCGAATGTGGACGGGCTGGGTCTCGAAAACGCCGGAGTGTCGTACACCAGGGCCGGCATTACCGTGGACGATTACTTGCGCACCGACGCCAGGAACATCTATGCCGCCGGAGACTGCGCGGGCGGGTTCCAGTTCACCCACTACGCCGGATACCAGGGTGCGATGGCAGTGCGGAACATGCTGCTGCCCGGGAGCTCTCGGGCGCGTCCGGCATACCCGCCATGGGCCACGTTCACCGACCCGGAGGTGGCCCACGTCGGTTACACCGAGGAGCAAGCCCTACAGCGTTTCGGCGACAAGGCGCGGGTATCAACCCTGCCGATGGCGTCTGTTGACCGGGCGGTTACGGACGGCGCGACCGACGGATTTATCAGGGTGGTTTATCGGGGCAACGGGGTTGTATTGGGTGCGACGGTGGTGGGCAGAAACGCCGCCGAGGCGCTACAGCCGTGGGCTCTGGCCAGTGAGCAAGGGCTGAAGATGGGCGACGTGGCACGGGTGATGCAAGCGTACCCGTCGCTGGGCACGGGGAGCCAACAGGTAGCGTGGGAGGCCTACCTCGACAGGCTAACCAACGGGGTGACGGGCCGCGTCTTGCGTTGGCTGACCCGTTAACCGTCGCGAAGGCTGGGCCAATTCGGCAGAGCGCCTCCCTACTTCTCAGCCAATTTCGCCCGTACTTCTTCAACTTCGGCGTTGCCCAGGATGCGGAACACGTTGATGCTCCGGTCCTCCACGGCTACGCCCCTGAGGGCGTGGCGGCCGTTCTTCATCGTGACCAACTCCATAGAGTCCTCGGCAATGTCAACCTTCCTCTTGAGCTTGACTGAGTATGCTTGCAGGGGCCATTCCATAATTTTTACTCCATTATTCGTGGTGGGTGTCGCGCCGGCCGCCGAGAGGCTTCCCTCAGCGGCATCGCAGACCGCGATGCCGCTGGAAACAGATTGCTCCGGGAACGCTAAATAGTTTTACGCTAATCTTTGCTGATTCGTCAATACGGTATGCCCCTCACGCGTACCCAGTTTGTCATTGCGAGGAGCGCAGCGACGTGGCAATCTCGCCGGCTGAGTGACGGCTCCTTCGGCAACGAGATTGCCGCGCTGCGCTCGCAATGACAGCTCCTGCGAAAGCGGGTACGCGCGAGGGTATGCCCGCTGGGTAGCGCCGCAATTTGGGCGGTTTATTTTCTCGTCATTCCGGCTTTTGTTGGCTGCTTGCGTCAATTATTTGATTGCGCCTGAAATGCGGCCGGTTATACCGGCGGCCTCTGGTCAATGAATCGGGCCGTCTGTTCGTAGGCGTGGGCCACGCGCAGAGCCGTTGCTTCGTCGAAGGGCCGACCCACTATCTGCAAACCCATGGGCAGCCCGGCGTCCGACAACCCGCTGGGCGTTGATACCGCCGGCAGCCCGGACACGTTGAACGGCCCGGTGAAACTGGGCTGAGTGAGAGTGGTAGCCCCCGGATAACCTTCGATTTGCGGTGCAGGTGAGGCGTAGGTAGGGGTCACCAGGACGTCGGCCTGGCGTAAAGCCTCGGCCATCTCGTCCTTGATGACGCGACGCATACGCAGGGCCTGGTTGTAGTCGGATGCGGAGAGCAGCCCGCCCAGCAGAAATCGGCTGCGCACCAGGTTCCCATAGTCGTGCCGGCGAGTCTTGAGGTTGGCCTCGTGGAATGAGTAAGCCTCGGACATCATGATGACCTGATTGGCGGTCTGGGCGTACTTGATGTGCGGTATCTCCACGTCCCGAATTTCGGCGCCCAGTTCAGACAGTGTTTCCAGCCCGCGTTCGGCGGCCTGTATCACCTGGGCATCTACGCCCGGGGACTCCTCGTAGAAATACTCCCGGGGCACTCCGACGGTTAGGCCGCGCACACCGTCGCGCAGGGCGGTCAGGTAGTCAGGCACCGGAACGTCGGCGGTGGTGGGATCCTTCGGGTCATAGCCCGCTATGACTTGGAGCATGATGGCGCAGTCCTCCACGGTCCACGTCATCGGCCCACAATGGTCCTGGGACCACGAGAGTGGAACCACGCCGAAGTTGCTGACCCGCCCGAAGGTGGGCTTGATGCCGGCGATGCCGCACATGGATGCGGGGCCGCGGATACTCCCGCCCGTGTCCGAACCCAGCGCGCCCATGCACAGGCCGGCCGCGACCGCCGCACCGGAACCGCTGCTGCTGCCCCCGGGCATGTGCGCGGTGTTCCACGGGTTGCGCGCCGGCGGGAACAGGCTGGTGAAGTCCGGCCCGCCCAGCGCGAACTCGTGCATCGCCAGCTTGCCCAGCAGCACCGCGCCGGCCTCGTAGAGCTTGGCGACGGTGGTGGCGTCCTCGTCGGGCACCCGGTCCGGCGTGACGCGGGACATGGCGGTGGTCCGGATGCCGGCGGTGTCGTACAGGTCCTTCAAAGCGATGGGGATGCCGTGCAGCGGCCCCCGGTACCTGCCGGCGTGGATTTCGGCTTCCGCCTGCCGAGCCTGGGAGAGGGCGAAGTCCGCAGTGATGGTGACGAATGAATCGAGTTGCCCATCGATAGCATCGATGCGGGCCAGGTACGCGCGCGTCAAATCAACCGGAGACAGCTCCCCCGAAGCGATCAGCGGCGCCGCTTCGCCGATGGTCAGATAGTGCAATTCGTTAGGTACGGCCATGCGAATCCCCTCAAGTGTCAGAGATGGTCCCCTACCGGCTCCAATCCGCCGGGAAGGTCATGGCCTGGCCGCCCAGGGGCAGGTCGGCCTCGTGGAGCATGTCCACCCGTTGCTTCAGGAACTGGTAAAGGGGCAGCAACTCTTCCAATTCGGAGTCCTCCAGGGGAAGCCCCGCGATCCGAACGAGGGCGCGGAAGTCATCCATGGAGACGGTTGATTCACCGGCATCTGCCATATCCCTAATCTCCTAAAACACGGCCACTGGGTTCACCGGGGAGCCGGTGGTGTTCTGCATGCGCAGCGGGTTGATGCTGACCATGAAGGTCCAGCGGTTGCGCTCCCGGCAGGCTTCCGCAACGTCTTCCAGGTTGGCGTTGTCCAGTATCCACAGCCCCATGGCGGTGATCGCCACCTGGTGGATCGGGTTAGTCAGCTGGCCGGGATACTGGGGCGGCCCCACGTCGTTGCCGGTGTCGGAACCCAGCACCGCGATGTCCCGTTCCCGGAACAGGGGCAGGCAGGCCGCCTGGCAGGCGGTGGACCCGGCCTCCCGGGGCACCGGCCCTTCGACATTGCGGCGACGCAACTGTCCGGTTCGCACCAGCAGGACGTCGCCGGACTCGATGCGGAACCCGCAGCGTTCCTCGGCGGCCAGGATATCCTCGGGCATCACGCCCTCGCCGCGCTCAACCCAGTCGATGCCCCGCACGTAGGGCACATCCACCAGCACCCCGCGGGTGATGAAGCCCTTATGAGCCTGCTCGACGGAGCAGACGGTGGCGCCCAGGCTGGTCGAAACCATGTGGGCCGGCTTTCCGTTGTAGGTTTTGCCGTCCCAGAAGAAATGGGCCAGGCTGTCCACGTGGGTCACGGAAACGCCGTGGAAGATCATGCCGATGTAGTCCATGGCCACGGCGGAGGGGCGGTTGGACACCTTGTCGCCGGAGGCCCAGCCCTCGCCGCTCTCGATCATGTAATGCACGGGCGGCGCCGGCACGTCCACGGCGGGGTCCCAGGTGAGTTCGCGGGACAGGGAGACGCAGTGGCCTTCCTCCACGGTGGCCAGGGCGGATCTGGTTTTCTCAGGAGTGATGAGGTTCGGCGTGCCCAGTTCGTCATCGTCGCCCCAGCGTCCCCAGTTGGACAGGCTGTCGAACCAGCCCAGCACTTCCTGTTCCGATGGAATCCCGGCTTGCGGCATTTGGTGTCCCTCCAGTATCCGCCGGCAGCGGATAAATCTGCTCATCCCGGTTGGCCGTATTATGGCCCAGGGCCGGAGCAGGCGCAACCGAATGTTCCCCGTCACCGATGGGCCGGCAAAGGCAGTAACCTCCATTTGCCCCCTCTCCCTTGATGGGAGAGGGTTGGGGTGAGGGTGGGAATCGCCACCGAGTCGCCCCGGCGACCCCTGCTACAATCAACTCAAAGCTGCCACAAAACCCACGCGCCATCAGGCAGCAAAAGGAGGAGAGATGAACGCCTACCGCTGGACCAAACGCGTCGGACTCGCCGGCATCGCCTTCCTCGCGGCCATCGCGGTATTCGTAACCGCAGTGAGCATCCTCGGCATCCGCGTAGCCGGCATCCACCCCGAAGCCTTCCGCCTAACCGCCATGATGACCGCCCCCTTCACCCTCGGCCTGGTGGCCGTAACCACACTAACCACCGCCCTAATCGAAACGCTCCTCCGGATAATCAAACGCCGCCCCGCCGGCGCATAGCCACGCGCGGTTACAACTGCTGTCCCATAAAGAGAAGTGCAGGCTTGACTTGGGCCTGGACTGGCTTTCCGGTAGCGTTCTAAGCATTCTCATCTTGCTTAAACAAATCAGGGGACAGTAGTTCAAACCGTTGGACCGACTGTCCGAACCCCAACAGTTCATCGCGTTGCAATCTACTGGGTTGAAAATCCGCCGCCAACCCACACACTTGACGGGCATGCCACCAAGCAGCATTTTCGGCCCGATCAGTCGGCGCGAGTCTGTCCGCAATCCCTCTGTAATGAAACAAGAGCGGTGCTCGCGACTCCAAATCTTCTGGCTGCTGATTAGAAAAGTCACGCCAATTGGCCCGTGCTGCTATGATTGTACTCTCGACTGTGATTCCGGCGGGTGTCTCACGGAATCCTTCAGGCCCATGGTCGTGGAAAAGAGCCTCAGCGACCTCTTTGTCCGTGAGTTCCCCACTTACAAATCCCAAGTATAACGACGGGCTTATAGTCGCCATCACGGTGAGCACTGCCAGGGTGCGCACGTATCCCTTTTCGTCGTCGCTTAGGGATGAGACAATCAGACCAAACCGATGGATGCTTTGTCCGATAGTTCGTAAACTGAGCTCCGATTCGTCCCTACCGAAAAACCGACGTATTATTTCTAGCGCCTCTCCACCCACATTTTGTGTCAAACGATCATTGGTGCGAGTCAGGTATTGCTTGATGCCAACCGTGTCAAACAGCCCGTCGATGAATTGTTCCCGATCAGGCGCTGGCAGCAAGAAGTCAATGTCGAAAAACCGTTTCAGGTACCCTCCGGCATCAAACTTGTCCCCGTAAAGCACCTTGACAGACTTTGCCAGTTCCATCCGATTCACCGCCAAAACGAACACGACATGGTCAACGGAGAAGATGTGCTTTCCGGTTTCCAGAAGCTCTATGGCATACGACGGCCGACATCTGTCCAATTCATCGATGAACACCACCAAAGGTTTAGTGCCACTATTCTCCCATAGTTCGTTTGCTAATTCTGCAAGGTCGGCCTTGAAGTCGGTTATCGACTGCCGAGCTTCTGGGTAGTCGGTGAACAGTTCTTCCGCGAAATCGCCAGCCGCTTTTCCAAATTCGTTCCCAACAACCGGGATAAACCCGCTGGCGAGCCGTATCGCTCCGGGTGCCACCCACCGGAGAACTTTTCTGGCCGTTTCCTTGGTTTCCTTGATCTTGTCGGCGACTGTCGGCGCATTCCACTCGGTTAGACCACCGGTTATTTCCGAAGAAAGCGCCACAAATGGGTCGCCAGTAAAATCGGTTTCCCACGCATTGAATTCCACCACCGGGAACCCCTGTTGACGTAGGTGTCGCGCCCACATCTTGAGGAACGTGGTTTTGCCTGCTCCCCAGGCGGCATCCACCGCCATGGCGCAGGGACCTTCGATGTTGCCGACCAGTCGGGTCAGCACCTCAATCTTCTCTTTACGGTCGAGCAGGTCTCCTTGGAAGGGATCCAAGTCGGGCCCTTCGTGATCAGGACCGAATTTGTGCAGTTCTGGGAAGTCGATTTCTCGCGGTTGTATGCGTATCCCCATTTATCTTTCCTATCGGGATGACTGACGTGAGCCAGTCTGAGCGTTTGCGATGCCATCTATCGCACACCCTGTAATCCCATCATCCTGCTTATCCCCAAAATCCTGTTCATCCTGTGAATTAGACCCTACGCCCCATCATCCTACCCGTTCCTGTGCATCCCCCAATAACCTAAACCTGTACCCACTTCAAGACCCGCCGTTGCGAGCCAAGCAAAGCCCCACCCTACCCCCGCCAATGCGCCGGCAAACTCGCCTCCGCCATCCCGAAACGACGCGACAGCCATTCCTCACTGAACCGCCCGTCCTTGTAGCCGGAGTGTTCCGCCTTGTGGACCTCGACCTCCCCAGGCATCCCCTGGATCAACGGAGCCAGCGCCGCCGCGTCCAGCGCCGATCCGTCCGCGCCGGCCATCAGCAGCGTCGTCGCGTTGACGCGGTACGCGAACCGCCGCAGGTCGAAATGGGACAGCGTATGTCGCACCGCCTCCTCCCGTCCCGGATGCAGCCGTAGGTAGTCGTTGATCTCCTCCAGCGGGTACGCGCTGGTGCGGCGGGCCATATCGACGGTGTCATACAGCAGGGCCGGCGTACACACCAGGTGAGTCACCTGTGCGGACAACGCCGCCGTCGTGTACGCCAGGTCGTTGCCGATGGCGGCGATGCGCCCGCCGTCAACCTCCGACCGACTCGCCAGGTACTCCACGCCGCGCACGCAGTCGGCCACGATGCCCCGATAGATGTAGCCCGCAGGATCTTCGATGCCGTCGGTGAGCAGGCCGGGGAACGCGGCGGCGTAGGGCTGGTCCGCCAGCCGCTGCCCGCGCACGCAGATGGCAAAGGTGACGTGTTCCCGCCGTTGGCCGTTGGCCGTTCCCTGCGGCACCAGATCCGTCACGCTACCGTAGCGAGGCAGGTAGTAGCGGGCGGGAAACGGACCCTCCCCTCGCGGGATGCTCAGGTAAGCGTACAGCCGGTACGGCCCAATCGACGTGAGCGACACGCCGTAAGCCGTGGCAAAATCCGTCGAGCGCAGTGGTATCTCCTGCACCTCCGGCGCGGACGGCAACGCCGCCAGTTCCACCATGGCATCCTGCCAGTAGCCGTCGAAATCGTCGGGTCCGTCGCCGCTCAACATAGTCATGATGTCAGGTCCTATGATGTCCCTTTGAGAGGGTGTCCTAAAACTCCCTCTCCCCTGGCGGGAGAGGGTTGGGGTGAGGGGGATTTCCTCGCAAGAGCGATCAGGGCCGCAGGTGCCTGGCCAGAAAGTCGTCCACAACCGCCCCGTGCTCGTGGTTGTTGGCGTCGTGGCCGTGGCCGTCGTAGGCGTACATCCGCTTGTCCGCGCTGGCGATGGCGTCGAACATCGCAAACCCCGTCTCCGGCGGGCAGGTGCTGTCCTGCAATCCCACGCTGACGATGATCGGACAGGTGATCCGGTGGGCCAGGTTGATGCCGTCGAAGTAGGCCAGCGTGTTTTCCACCTGCTCCCGGCTGTCCGGATACATCCGAAGATAGTCGGCGATCTCCTGGTACGGATAGGCGTCGGTCAGCTCGATGGCGTCCATGTAGCCGCACAGGTAGGGCGCGCCGGCCGCCGCTGCTTTGATCTCAGGACGCAGCGCCGCTGTGGACACGGTGAGTCCTCCGCCCTGGCTGTGGCCGGTGACCCCGATCCGCTCGCCGTCCACCTCGTCGCGGGACAGCAGAAACTCCACGCCGCGGCAGGCGTCCATGTAGAACCCGCGATAGGAGTAGGTGTTGCGGTCAACCATGCTGTAGGTGAGCAGGCCGGGATAGCCGGGGTTGAACTGCCGGTTGCTGCGCAATTTCCCTCGCGGGGCCACGCTGAACGCGGCGTAGCCCTTGTTCGCCCACGCCTTGGGCACCGGCGGCTCCATGTTGTAGCCCGGCACCTGCAACAGTCCCGGCAGTCTGCCCTCCCGCTCACGCGGCGCCGCGTACCAGCCGGCAATCCTCACCCGGTCAAGGCTGGTGAAGAAGACCTCGTACACGTCGATCCGGTCGGTGGACCGCAACGGGTCATGCACTACTTCAGGCTCCAGCGGAATCTTCGCCGTTTCCGCCAGCGTATCCTCCCAGAACCGGTCAATATCTTCCGGCATCCGTACCTTTGAAACGTACTGGTCAGCCGCTACCCTGGGCATACTCCCTCCCGGACCACATTGCGAGGTTAGTGAACCAACCCGCCGCATCCAGAGGCGGGAAATCGGTTCACTCCCAAATGACGCCGTAATCTAACACGCCCAATCCGCGCCGGTCTATGCCGCCCCCAATCCGAAATCAATTTCCCAATTTTCCCCAACAGTGACACCCGCCCCTTGCGCCCCACTTTCCCCAATACCTATACTGGATTCATCAGGCGAAAGAACATTTATCCGTATCACGCATCACACACCCCATGCCAGGGTTTCGGGCCTCGCGGCCACCCCGTCAGTAAAATCGCATACCCAGGGTTACAGGACTGCCGATGTCCGCCGTTGCTTCACGGATGTGGCCGTTACAACCCCAGCGTCAGCCACAGCGCGCCGTGCTGCGTCATCGGTCCGGATGGACGGTTGACGTGGGCCACGGGAAATACCGGGCAAACTACCATGCGTACCAAGCCGGCCGCACACTGACACCGGCCCGCTCGCAAGAGTCCGCCTCGGCGGGAAACCCTGGCAAACGGAAAATCAAGCCAAGACCACACCACGCTATCGCCTGTAAAGGAGTCAAACCGCAAAAACACTCAACCAACCACCACGTCATCGCCTGACCAGCAACCCACCTGAAACCGGACCAACCCCCACACCATCGCCTGTAAAGGAGTCTAACTGCAACAACTACCCGCTCATCCTGAGCTCGTCGAAGGGTCACCCCGCGCCTCGGGCGGGAGCCTGCCGGCCATGCTTCATTGACATGCTGCGGGCCTGTTGGTACGATTTTCCGTACCCCAACCGCAAACTGGAGATACATCAACGTGCCTGAGCAGATCGAGAACGCCCACAATGGAACCTCGCGCCGCCGCTTCCTGGGTGTGCTCGGCATTGGCATCGCCGGCGCCGCGTTGGTCGCCGGTTTGAATCCTTTCGGCCGGCGCAATCACGCCGCCGAAGCCGCCAGCGAATTTCCCGGCCCCGGATCCATGTTCCATCCCGCGCAGGACCCCCGCACCGATCCCCGGCGCTAGCTTCTACGGATAAACTCCCTCTCCCCTGGTGGGAGAGGGTTGGGGTGAGGGGGGACACCTTCCAGAACCCTATCGCCGTCCGAATTCCCGCTCCAGCTGATACTGCGTGAAGTGGATCACTGTCGGCCTGCCGTGCGGGCAGTGGTGCGGATTTTCCGTCATCTCCAGCTGCCGCAACAGCGCGTCCATTTCATCCATGCTCAGCGTGTCCCCGGCCCGCACCGAACCGTGACACGCGATGGTCGCGGCCAGCGCGTCCTCACGTTCCATCACCACCTGCTCCACGGATACGGCGTCCAGCAAGTTGATTAAGGCCTCCGCCGGGTCCGGGTTGTTTCGCATGGTCAGCGTTGCCGGAATCGCCCTCACCAGCCACGCGTCGCCCCCGAACGGCTCAACTTGAAAGCCGTACTCGGCGAGCATATCGCCGTACTCTTGCAGGGTTCCGGCTTGCGCCAAATTCAGTTCCACCGGCGTCGGCGCCAGTATCGGTTGTGCCGCGTTCCCCATTAGCTGCCCGCCGCGCCTGATCCGGTCATATACCACCCGCTCGTGAGATGCGTGCTGGTCAACCAGGTACATCCCTTCGTTCCCCTCCGCCACGATGTACGTTTGCCGAATCTGCCCAACCACCCGCAACCCGCTCAGCACGTCCCTCAGCGATCCGCCGGCCGGAGCCAGTCCGGTGGTCGGCAGCGCCAGGCCGCCTGCCTCCGGACTTCCAGTTCCAGTCATCGGCGCCGGTCCGGAGCGGTAGGTCGAAACGCCGCCCACGGCCGCGGGTCGTTCCTCCGGCAATCTGAAGGAACGAGCCACCTGCCGCACCGGCGCGTGGGCCACCAGCGCGTCGCTGACGGCTCGCTGCGTAGCCGCAAAGATTCGGTTCTCGTTCCGAAACCGCACCTCGCGCTTGGTGGGATGCGAGTTCACGTCAACCTCTCCCGGAGGCAGATCAACGTTGATCACCGCCAGCGGGTAGCGACGGTCCGGCAGAGTTCCCTGGTAAGCCTGCTCAATGGCATACATTATCGAGCGGTGATAGACCCAGCGCCGGTTGACCAGCAGAGTCATGTGGGAGCGATTATGCCGGCTGAGTTCGGGGGCGCTGGCGTATCCCGATATCGACACGGGATCTTCAGCGCGGGACACGGGCAGCATCCTGGCCGCCACGTCACCGCCGTACAGCGACAGGATTACTTCCTGGAGATTGCCGTTGCCGGGCGTGTTGATCTGCTCTCGCCCGTCCGTCGCCAACGTGAACCTGACGCTCGGATAGGCCAACGCGTATCGGGTCACAACCTCCTGGACGCGCGCCGCCTCGGCAGCCTGAGAACGCAGAAACCTGCGTCGCGCCGGCAGGTTCCCGAACAGCTCGACCACTTGCGCCGTGGTTCCCACCGGGCATCCCACCGGCCCCTCGCCGGTCGGTTCCCCGTACCGAAATTCTATCCGTGAACCGGCATCCGCATCGGCAACCCTGGTGGTGCAGACTAACCGGGCCACCGCCGCAATGCTGGGCAGCGCCTCTCCCCTGAATCCCAGGGTATCCACGGTTTCCAGATCAGCCGCCGTGGTGAGTTTGCTGGTCGCGTGGTGGCGAAACGCCAGGGACAACTCATCCGCAGCGATGCCGCAACCATCGTCCGACACGCGGATTTCGGAGACGCCGCCGCCGCTGACCGATACCGAAACGCGAGTCGCCCCGGCATCCAGCGAGTTCTCGATCAGTTCCTTAACCACCGAGGCGGGGCGCTCCACCACCTCCCCGGCGGCAATCTGCGCGGCTACGTTGGGGGGCAATTGGCGAATCGGCATCGGTTGGTCAGTTACGAATCAGGCCCAGGCGGATGAGATCGGCTTCAGTCCACCGGGCTTGACGTTCGATAACACTGCGCAGAGTACTGGGCTTGAAGGTTTGGCTTCGGCTGTGCCAGGATATCGAAACTCTGCGCCCTGAGGCTTCGTGAGAGTAACGGCGGTGGCTGCCCGTCGAACGAGTCAACAGGAAACCGTCCCGAAACAAGGCGTTTTCAATTTCACGGGCGGTTATGTTTCTGATTTGCCGGTAGTCAATAGGCATTGCGCCGTTACCCGTCGGATACGGGAGCCGTTACAACTTCATACTGCGCTGCATTGTTGGTGGCAGCTATGCTCGCGGGCGATGAAAAGAATCTTGAAACGAGGCCGCCCGTGCGGGTTTCGAGCCAGGTGCGGCGTTCGTGTATCGCGGCCAAAACGTCATCAATAGCAACGTAGAGCAAGCGATAGGAGTCATGGTCGTCGATGCCGGGTTCCAAATCAGTTACCGGCAGTCCGCCGTGCTCAGCTACTGCGCCGGGGTGTTCGTGGCTACAGTTGAGCCGAATCAACTCAGGTTCGGCCTGGATGCTGGGTTTGCTGAACTCCCAAGCCTCACCAGGGACAATGGGCCATTCGATTTCGCCCTCTTCAATCTCCTCCACGATCATTTCAAGGACTTCCTTTATAGCAACAGCAGCCTCTTCGAGCGTCTCGCCACCGGTAGCCGCCCCTATGTGTTCCCATGCCGGATAATACGAAGCCCAAGCGTCTTCGTCCGGTTCGATCACTACTTTGAAAGCCAGCAGATCCATGGCGCTACCTCCAGCGTTTCCAGCCTATCATTCCGGAGCCAGTGTGCCACCGATTAGAACAGCGGCACCTTGGTGCCCTTGGCCCGGTACTGGCGATCCTCGGAATCCCCGGTTTCCGTGAAGTCGCAGATGATCCGGTAAATACGGTCCATCTCGTGGTCAACGCTGCGGGAGAAGAAATATGGCGGCACCCAAACGCCGCCGAACGCGGCGACGATCTCCGGATAGTCGTCGATCACGAATTCCGGCTCGAAAGGTACTTTCAGCTCCTCAAGGCGTTCGTGGTAGTGGTGGGTTGGTTTTTCGTAAACCCCGCTCACGAATCTCCCCAGTTCGTGCTTTTCAATGACCTCCCATCGTTCTCCCATCCCGGACCAGATGTAGATTTCGTGCTCGTCATCCAGCAGTTTCTGGAAAGTGTCTATGGTGCCCGGACGCAAGGTATCGTCCAGTCCCAGGATGGTGTAGTCAACGTCAAAAAAGATTTTCATGGCAGGTCGTCGCTTTTGCGGTCCGTGAGGGTTGGTCTATCGGTCAGTCGCTGAGGGCCTCGGTAATCGCTTTCACGCTGGCGCCAATCAGGAGTCGGTCTCCCAACCGGACGATGGGGCGGCGCACCAGCCTCGGCTCCTCCAGCATCAGGGCCAGCTTGCGCTCATCGGAGAGCTCCGCCGCGGTGAGGCCCATCTTTTTCAGCGACGGGCTTCGGCTGGCGAACATCGCGCTTACGCCCGGCTCCCCCACTTCAGCTACCAGGTCACTGAGTTCCTGTTCAGTAAACGGTTCCTTGAAATAGTCCCGTTCGGTTACTGAAACACCGTTTTGCACGAGCAACTCCCGCACCTTGCGACAGCTGCTTCAACGCGGCCACCAATAGATCATTGCATTGTCTGTCATGGCTTTTCTCCACTCAGATAGAGCGCCTCGAACTTCAAAGGCAGCATATCATAAACGGAATTTTTCCCGTCAGACCTGGCGAGCCTGTTCCTGCAATTCGTAGAGCTTGTTGATTGCTTCCAGCGGCGTGAGGTTGGCTATGTCCAGCCCCAGAATGGACTCGGCAAGGTTGTCATCGTACGAAGCGAACAAGGGCAATGCCAGTTGGGGCGAAGGTGATTTGCCTCGGTTTTTGGATCGGCTGCCCGGCTGATCCCGCTCCAGCTCCGTCAGCAGTTCCTGGGCTCGGTTCACGACGGAAGGCGGCATCCCGGCCAGCATCGCCACGTGCACCCCGTATGACCGGTCAGCTCCCCCCGGCACGATGCGATGCAGGAAAGCTATATTGCCATCTTCTTCGGACACGGCAACCCGATGGTTCCGCACGCCCGGCAGGGTGGCGGCCAGCTCGGTGAGTTCGTGGTAATGCGTGGCGAACAGCGTCTTGCAACTGACCTGGGGGTTGTTGTGGAGATGCTCCACCACGGCGCGAGCTATGGATAGCCCGTCGTAGGTGCTGGTTCCCCGGCCAATCTCGTCCAGGATGACCAGCGAGCGCCAGGTTGCCTGGTTGAGTATGGCCGCGGTTTCCACCATCTCTACCATGAACGTGGACTGTCCGGTGGTCAGGTCATCCTGCAGGCCGACACGGGTGAAGATACGGTCCACCAGGCCGATAGTGGCCGACGTGGCGGGAACGAAACTGCCGATCTGGGCCATCAAAACGATGATGGCGACCTGGCGGATGTACGTGGACTTGCCCGCCATGTTGGGGCCGGTGATCAGCATGATCTGGGCATCGTCGGAGTCCAGGGCCGCGTCGTTGGGTACGAATGCGCCTCCCTGATTGGCAAAGGGATCGAGCACCCGCTCCACCACCGGGTGCCGGCCGCCGACGATGCTGATTGCATTGCCGTCGTCCAGAATCGGGCGCACGTACCCGTGGCGCACGGCAATATTGGCCAGCCCGGCGAAAACATCGACGCGAGCGATTGCCGCCGCCAGACGCGAGATACTTTCGGCGTGGTCTCCCACCTGCTGGCAGACCTGACGGTACAGGCTTCGTTCCAACTGCTCCAACCGGTCGCGGGCATCCAACGCCTGGCTTTCGTATTCCTTGAGCTCCGGCGTGATGTAGCGTTCGCCGCCGGTGAGGGTTTGACGACGCTGGTAGTCGTCGGGAACCGACTCCAGATTGGAGCGGCTCACCTCTATGTAGTAGCCGAACACCTGGTTGTAGCCCACCTTGAGGTTCCGAATCCCCGTGCGCTCGCGCTCCTTGGCCTCAAGGCTGGCAATGAAGCCCCGGGCGTCGCTGGCCATGGCCCTGACCCGGTCCAGGTCTGGGAAGAAACCGGCACGGATGACGCTGCCGTCTCCCGGTTGTGCCGAAGGCTCGTCCGCAATGGCCGCGTCCAGGAGGTCTCTGACTTCGGGCAACGGGCGCAAGTTGTCAGCAAGCCATGAAACCTGATCAGCGCGCTCGCCCGACAGGACGGGGGCCAGTCTTTCGGCAGCCGCCAGGCTCTGCCGCAACGCCAGCAG
Organism: Dehalococcoidia bacterium; assembly: GCA_965207025.1. Taxonomy (GTDB): domain Bacteria; phylum Chloroflexota; class Dehalococcoidia; order Lucifugimonadales; family UBA3495; genus Bin87. Next base: position 3,377,826 of record OZ242258.1, read on the forward strand.
GTCGCGCGGCGGGGAGGTTTGAGTTCGGACGCGCGTGAGAATCCGTTCGAGATCAGCGACGTTGGACAGCGCCGCTGCCGTATCGTCCCGCCGGAACCCATCGTCAAAGAAAAATTGCACAGCGTCCAACCGGCGTTGCAATCTTGCGAGGTCAAGCAACGGCATACCCAACCAGCGCCGCAGCAGCCGGGCGCCCATTGCGGTGCTGGTGCCGTCCAACGCAGCCAGCAACGAGAAGTCCTGAGAGTCCCGGCGGCCCGCCTCGAAAAGTTCAAGGTTCCGGCGGGTCTGTGGGTCCAGCACCATGTGGGATTCGTTGTCCCATACTCTCGGCGGAGCCAGCGGGGGCCGTTCGCCTTGCCACGTGTACCGCAGGTAGTCCACTACGGCCCCGGCGGCGCGCATGGCCAGCGGTCCCGACCCCACATCGGATAAATCCACGCCGACTGACTCCAGGCCATATCCCTCCAGTGAAAGTACGCCGTAATAGTCCAGCAGGGTCCGTCGGGCGACGTCGGGATTGAATGCGGAAGCGTCCAGTTCGGTAACGGTTGCCTCTCCACCACTGCCCGTTGGGACCGTCGGGGGTTCATAGCCCGGAGGAATGAGTATCTCGGAAGCTTCCAGCCGGGCCAGTTCCAACGGCAACGCTTCGACCGGAATCTCAGCCACCGTAAATTCGCCGGTGGTAACGTCAACGTAAGCGAGGCCTGCCTTGTGGTTCGCAGCGCAGATGGCGGCAAGGTAGTTGTTGGCGCCCTGATCCAGCAGCGCGGACTCCAGGACGGTGCCCGGAGTCACCACGCGCACCACCCCGCGCTCAACGATTCCCTTCGACAGCGCCGGGTCGCTGAGCTGCTCGCAAATCGCCACCTTGTACCCCTGGCGAATCAGGCGAGCCAGGTTGGTCTCCAGGGAAACCGCCGGCACGCCGGCCATGGGGATGCGGGTGTCCTTGCCCATGGAGCGGGCCGTCAACGCGATTTCCAGGGCTTGGGAAAGCGTTTTGGCGTCGTCGTCAAAGCACTCGTAAAAATCGCCCATCCGGAACAGCAGGATGGCGTCCGGGTAGGAGTGCTTGATGGTGAGGTACTGGCGGCGGACGGGAGTAAGGCGCGCGCCGGCCGTGGACGTGGACATGAGGCGATTTTACCCTATGGGAGGATAAGTCGCTGCCGGTTTTAGAGACGGTTCCGGGAACGTTGCAATGGTAAAGTGGGTATGGTAACCACACGGGAGCCGTTGACTGGAGATTGCATTATGAACCTACGCGAGCGCATCGTCTCCGACCCTGACATTCTGCTGGGCAAGCCGGCAGTGCAAGGAACGCGGATTTCCGTGTCCTTCGTGCTCAGCCTGCTGGCAGGCGGGACGGGTGAGGCCGAAATCGTCAAGTACTACCCGAACCTGACGGTTGAGGACATCCGGGCCTGCTGCCTTTACGCCAGCGAGAACTTGGCTTGGGACAAGCCTGCCTGGATGAACGGACCCAGCTTTTTGGACACCGGCGATTGGGAATGGGTAGAAGGAGGCCCAGAGACGGTCCCAGGAAAGTCGGACGCGACAGGCAGTAATGGGTGATGCGGTTAGTCATTGACGAAAATATGTCCCCCGTTATCGCGACACTGTTACGCAACTACGGGCACGACGTCATAGCGGCGGTTGAGGAATCGCCACGGTTGCCCGACCCGGATGTTATGGAGTGGGCCGTGCGAGAAGACCGGATACTGGCCACATCCGATAACGATTTCGGCGCTCTGATCTACCATCTGGGCTTACCGTCGCCCCCGGCAGTGGTTCCGTTTCGCGCAGCAAATTTGTCCGGCCCCGAACTGATCGGGTTTGTGGCCGATACTTTGCGAGAGGAGCGAGACTGGGAGGGATTCTTTTGGGTGGCGGAAACTGGCGGAATACGCCGGCGCCAGTTGCCACCTTAAAGGCACCAAAAGGGGCGAATAATTATTCGCCCCTACACGCTGACGATCGGTGCACCGGAACTTACTCTTTCCAGAAGCGTTCTTCGGTCCAGCGCCAGCCGGCGGCGGTGACGATTTCCCTGCTGGATTCGATCATCCCGGGATGGCCGCAGGCGTAGATCAGGGTGTCGTCCCGGTTGAGGTCGAATTTATCCAGGTAATCCGCGACGATGTTGTTCAAGCGGCCCGTTTCTCCCTGCCAGGCGGCGTTGCGGGCTTCGGTGGGTCTGCTGACCGACGGCACGAAGGTGACGACATCCGGGCGCCGGGCCGCGAGGCCGGAGAGTTCCGAATCGTACACGAACTCGTCCAGGTAGGAAGCGCCTTCCAGGACGTAGAAGTGATGGCCGGCGTGCCCGCGGTGGAGGTAGTCCCGCACGATGCTGACGTATGGAGCCACACCGGTCACAGTACCCAGCATCAGGTGTTGTGTGGCGGATCGATCCATGAGAAAGATGCCCTTTGCCCGGGGCCGGATCGACATGGTATCGCCAATGTCCATGCGCCACATCCGGGGCGTGAGTTCGCCGTCGGGAACCAGTTCCACGAAGATTTCCAGCAGGGGTTCGTGGGGAGCCGACACGATGGAATATGCCCGCTCGATGCCGTCCAAGCCCAGCGTACAGTATTGACCGGGTTTGAAGTTGAACTCGAAACCCTCCGGTTCCATCCTGATGACCATGAGATCATCAGTGTAATCGACGCGTTCGACTAGGCGGGCCCGGGGGAGGTTGACGGTACGGTCGCGACTTGCGGCGGCAGATTGGAGGGTGGTCATTTTTGCTCCGTCGTCAATTTGGGGTATAACTGACTCATCTTACCCCTTAAATGTTACGCCGGTGTTGCGGATTTCATTACTGGTTCAGCAGTTCCACCCGGCACGGTTCAACCAGCAAGCCCGGCACGCGCGCCATGGGGTTCACGTCTTCAGACACCTGCAACTCCACGGCAAGTTCACCGAACAGCGTGGTGATGGCGACGACGCCTCGCGGCGACAATGCGTCGATTCTGGCGACGCCGGTGATCCGATTGGCGGCGGTGGCAACGGCAACCGGAACGCCGTCCAGGATGTTCCAGGCGGCAGCATCGTCCGGATTGAGCCGCACTTCCTCATCGCGGACAATTCGATTGAGTTCGCCGCGGTCGAGGTCGCCGGACTCGATAACCGTGTCTCGCTCCCGTTGCAGCAGGACCCGGCCCGGCGCCAGCAGCGCGGGGAAATCGGGGTTGGTGGGCCAATCGACTACCCGGAAGCGGGGCGCGCCCGGCTCCGCTTTGCCGTTGGGGAAGCCGTCGGCGTAGAGAACCGATGAGGATGGGCTGTCGGCAACCGGACACGGCCACTGGACGCCGCGCTCCTCCCGGGACGTATAGAGTATCTGCGTGGGCCGGGGCGATTCGACGCCGGTTTGCATCACCAGGGCCGATTCCCGGGCCAGCCGGTCGTAGCTGACGCCGCCGTAGTTCTGGGTCACCGAGGCGATCTCGTCCATCAGCGCCGACGGGTCGTTGTAGCTGATTCCGGTGATGCCTAACCGTTCGGCCAATTGCTCGAACACCCAGCCTTCGGGTTTGGCGTCGCTGTTTTTGACGGTTACTGCCGGACGGACGCGCTGAATGCGGCGTTCCAGGTTGGTGAACGTCCCATCCTTTTCGGCAAAAGTAACGCGGGGTAGCACTACGTCCGCTACCTGAGCGGCGGGGGTGAGGAACGTGTCCATGACCACCAGAAAATCCAGGCGCTCGAAGGCGGCGGAGCTATCACCGAGCAAGCCGTTGGTGAAGTTCGGGCTGTCACCAACCACGAACATCGACTGAATATCGCCGTTGGACGCCGCGGCCAGCATTTCGGCCACGCCCATGCTGTGCTGCGGCGATGGCAGGGTCGCGCCCCAAACTTCTTCAACGCGGGCGCGGTTTTCATCGTCGAAAAGCGGACCGCCGCCCGGCAAGCGATAGGGTATGCAGCCGATGTCGGTCGCCCCCTGGGTATTGGCGCCCTGCCGCATGGGGAAAAGCCCTCCGGCCGGCTTGCCGACATTGTGGGTGAACAGGGCCAGGTCGCACAGCCCCACCACGCAGTCGCGGGTGATAGCCGACGGTACGTTGTCCAATCCGTACACGATGGCTGCGTTCGCAGCGTTGGCATAAAGCCGGGCGGCCTGGACAATGTCGTCGTGCGGCACCCCGGTGGAGGCCATGGCGGCTTCGTCGATCTGTTCGAGTTCGTAGAGCAGAGTGTCGTGGTCTTCCACGTTTTCGGCCATCCACTCGGCATCAATGAGGCCCTCATCCAACACGGTTTTGAGTATTGAGCCGATGAGGAGCAGCTCAGCGCCGGGCAGGGGCCGCAGCCAAAGATTCGCGTACCGCGTCAGTTCCACTTCGCGGGTATCAATCACGATGACAGAAGCGCCGTCCCGGGCAGCCTGCTTGATGGGAACCCCGACGACGTTGTGGCTCTCGGTGAGATTGGTGTTGAAAACCAGTATGCAATCCGAGTTTTTGAGGTCCCAGATGGAGTTGGTCGCTCCGGGGTAACCGAACACGTCCTCCAGGCCCCTGGTCAAATCGGGCTGGACGTTGCCGGAATGATCCAGGTTGTGGGTGTTCATCCCGATGTGGGCGAATTTCTGGGCCAGGTAAAACTCTTCGTTGGTGCTGTCGGCGGCGGTCACCAAGCCGAACCCTTCGCCCGACCGGTGGGGCCGCAGCCGTTCGGCGATCAGGTCCAGAGCCTCGTCCCAGGTGGCAGACTCCAGGATCCCATTGCGCCGGATGAGCGGGCGGCGCAACCGTTGGCCGCTGGTGAGGTGGCCCAGACCGAACTTGCCCTTATAGCAGGCTTGGCCGCGATTGGCCGGAGAGTTGTACTCAGGAATGGCGCGGATCACCCGACCCTGCTGGTTGATTTCCAGGTTTATCTGGCAACCCACCGGGCAGTGTGTGCAGATGGTTCGTTGCACGCTGGCGGCCTTTTCCCACTTGTTCTCACGCTCGGTGAGGGCGCCCACGGGGCAAACGTCGAGGCAGGCTCCGCAGAATTCGCAACCGGATTCCAGGAGGGAGGTTCCGAAGGATGTTCCCACCAGGGCGTTGCCCGAGCGTTCGGTGAAGCAGATGGCGCTGTCGCCGCGCACTTCCTCGCACACTCGGACGCAGCGGCCACAGGTGATGCAGAGGTTGTAGTCGCGGTCGTAGAAGGGGTCGCTGACCTCCAGGGGGATGTCCCGGTACATATAGGTCATCGGGGATTCCAGCTCCATCCCCAGATACCGGACCGTATCTTTGAACTCACAGCGCTCGTTCTTGGGACAGGTAACGCAGCGGTCGTTGACGGAGACGTGGCGGAGGCATACGTCGGAAGGGCCGCAGATGTCCACGCGGTGGCAGGTGAGGCAGCCGTTGGGGTGCTCCGCGATGAGCATCTGCATCACGGAGCGGCGCAACTCGTTGACATCCGGAGTCTCGCTCCACACGGTCATGCCATCGGTGGCGGCGAGGGTACAGGCGGCCGGGAACCCCGGTATGCGGCCCCGTTCGTTTTCCGCGACCACCACGCACATCCGGCAGGCGGCGTAGGGCTTCATGCCGGAGTGGTAGCACAGGTAGGGAACATACACGCCGGCGTCGATGGCCGCTTCGAGCACCATCTTGCCCGGCTGGGTCCTGATCTCCACCCCGTCGATAGAAATGGTGATGTCGTCAGGCATATGGGCTCCTAAACTGCGATTGGACGGGGCAGCGAGATACGGTCACGGAGAAGTTATCTGCGAGTCAACTTGGGAGAAAAAACCTGTTCCGGGCAGTCGCCGGTGTGGCGCTTATCGCGGATGTGGGCCTCGAACTCGTCGCCGAAGTAGCGCAAGGCAGAGGACACCGGGTTGAAGCCGAGCTGGCCGTGGCCGCACAGGGAGCCGGCTTGCATGTTCTCGCCGATGTTCCGCATCAGGGCAAGATCTTCCTCGGTGCCTTCAAGATTGCTGATGCGTTCCAGGATTTCCAGCAGGTGACTCATCCCCATGCGGCAGGGGAAGCACTTGCCGCAGGACTCGTACTGACAGAAGGCAATCAGGTTGCGAGTGAGATCGACGGCGCAGGTGTCCTCATCGCAAACGATGATGCCGCCGGAACCAAGAATCGCCCCCGCCGCGCGGAACACGTCGAAATCGAGAACCAGGTCGAGGTTGGCGTCGCTGGCGGAAAGCACGCCCCCCAGGGGGCCGCCGGTTTGTAGCAGCTTCATGCTTTTTCCGTTGGGAACTCCGCCGGCCATATCGAAAAGCACCTGCCGGAACGTCATACCCAAGGGGACTTCGATCAGGCCGGGGTAAGTGATGTCTCCGGAGAGGCAGAGAATGGCGGTGCCGCTGCTGCCGTTGATGCGGTTGTCCGGGTCGGGCTGGGTGCCGATGCCGGAGAACCATTCGCCGCCCCGGGCGATGATTTCGGGGACGTAGGCCAGAGTCTTGACGTTGTTGATGTTGGAAGGCTGGCCGAAAACTCCCACCTGGGCGGGGAAAGGCGGACGGTAGCGGGGCATGGAACGCTTGCCCTCGATTGCCTCCATGAGCGCGGTTTCCTCGCCGGATACGTAGGAGTCGCCGGTGAGCGCCACTTCAACGTCAAAGGAGAAATCGCTTCCCAGTATGTTCTGGCCCAACAATCCGAGTTCGTAGGCTTGCTCGATGACGGCGCGAGTGCGGTCGATGGGCTGGTTGTGGCCGTGGCGGATGAATACGTAGCCGCGGTTAGCATTGCAGGCATACCCCGCGATGGTGATGCCCTCCACCACGGTGGCCGGGTCGCTTTCCAAGATACCCCGGTCGTTGAACGCGCCGGGGTCGCCCTCTTCGCAGTTGCAGAGGATGTACTTGTTGGGATCCGGGTTGCCGGCCAGGAATCCCCACTTGACGCCGGCTGGGAACGCCGCTCCGCCGCGTCCACGCAAGCCGGAAGTGAGCACCTCCTGGCGCGCTTCGTCGGGGGTCATGGCGGTAAGGGCCTTGTTCAACGCGGCGTACCCGCCGTTGGCGATGTACTGGTAGAGGTCCGAAGGGTCAATGTGGCCCGCGTTGCGGAGGGCGATGCGCTGCTGCTGAGCCAGCATGGGATGATCGTTGAGATCGGGGATGCCGTCCGGGGCGGCGCCGGGCTCGCCCAAATAGCCGATGGCATATCTGGGTACCGGCCTCCCGGCGACGATGTGCTCGCTGACGATTATCTCGGCGATTTGCGGCGTGACCCGCTGATAAAACACTCGGGGGCCGCCGGGCGTCTGCACGTCCAGCAGCGGTTCGGCAAAGCACAGGCCCAGGGTGCCGACTTCGGAAACATTTGCCGCCACGCCGTTTGCTTGCAGGGCAGACTTCACGGCGCTCACGACTTCAAAGCTGCCAGCGGCCTCACCCGCGAGGCCGGTGCCAACCCGAATCCATGGGCGGTCACCGTTGGTGAGAGATTGCCAGCGGCGTTCGGCCTCGGCGAGGATGGAATCGAAATCGGCAGCAGCGGGAGTAGCCACGACGAAATCCAAATTAGTGGGATGTACCGGATGCCAGGGCTGCCGCGATTTTTGCCCGAGCGGATTCGGGGGTGACGCGGCCGGCCAGGTGGTGGTCGATAGCCATGACCGGGGCGTGGGCGCAGGCGCCGAGGCAGGTGTTGTAACGCAGGGTGGCTTTGCCGTCCGGGGTATCGCCTTCGTCGGGGAGGCTCAAGGCATCCTGGGCTGCGGCGATGATCCGGTCGGCGCCCATTACGTGGCACGACGGGCCCCAACACACCTCGATGCGGTGTTCCATGGGCGGCTGGAAACGGAAGTTGGGATAGAACGTGGCAACGGCCCACACGTCATTGATGGTGGCGTCCATGCGCGCCGCGACGGCCTCGACGGCCTCTCTGGGGATGTAGCCGATGGCGTCCTCAACGGCCAGAAGGGACGAAAGGACGGTAACGGTGGATTGCGACTGATTGTTGACAGCGTCGCTGATCAGGGACCGGGTAGCGGCGTCCATTGGTCAGGTCCGTTGACTTGTGAAATCTATTACAAAAGGGAATTTTCCGCCGCCAGTCTAGCACACGGTATGCGGGCGGGCAACGACATGCTGGGGAAGTCAGTTGGTTTCAGGGGGGATGATTTGATCAACTTGCAGAACCACGTCCGGGAACGCTTGGGGCGCGATGCTTTCGCCGGGTTCGTAGTACCGGACCGTGGCGTATGCGTCGCCGGCGGGGTCGGAGTAGGATTCGATGCGCCGGTCCCGCCGACTCGCAATCCACACTTCCGGGATGCCGGCCGCGGCGTAGGCGGCCAGTTTGGCGCTGCGGTCATAGTCAACGGTAGTGTCGGATACCTCTATCAGCAGCAGCACGTCCGCCGGCCCCGGATGCCCTCCTCCATAGAAGTCGTCGCGCCACCGCAACAGCATCACGTCCGGCTGCGGCTCGCTGGCGTCGTCCAGACGCACCGGGCTTTGAACCCAAACGATGGCTTGTCCCTGAAAATGGATCGGCAACGTGTTGGTGAAGCGGCCAACGCGAGAAGCGTGCCACTCATTGATGGGGGGCATTACGATAACGTCTCCGTCCAGCAGTTCCACGCGCTCATCCGGGGCCAGGATGCCGGCCTCGGCCATGGCGTAGTATTCCGCTACGGTGAACCGGCGGCGGGCGGGGGCTGCGGGACCCGATGGTGGCGAAGTCGGCGGCGCGGCGGGTGGAACGGGCGCGGCGACGGTTGGCGTGGTCATGGAAACTTCACGCTTGGGCGGATTCCCGGTTTTCCAGGGCCTTGTCCATCACCCGCTGAAAAACCTCGTAGGGCTGGGCGCCAGTGAACAGGAGGTTGTCGAACACGAACGTGGGGATGCCCCGGATGCCGTAGCCCAGGGCTTCTTGGTACTGGTCCACCACGCGCTGAGCGTAATGGCCGGATTCGACCCGTTCCTTCAGCTCAGCTCCGTCGAGTCCCACGCTGCTTCCGATGTCGGCGAGCACCGAGGGATCCCCCAGATTCTCCCTCCGGTCCCAGTAGGCTTCGTAGGCGGCATGGTGGTATTCGAGGAACTTGCCATGCTCCTGGGCGTATTCGGTGGCCTGAAGGGACTTGAGGCTGTTGGGGGTGTAGTGAGGCGGGCGCATGATGATGTTGGCTTCCCGCGCCTGGGTGCGCAGTGGGTCCGAAAGCTCATCGTCGGATTCGCCGGGACGGGGTTCTCTGACACGGCCTTCCACCGGGGTATCGGGACGCAGGAGGTAGGCGCGGCCCTCGACGGTGATGTCGTACTCTTCCGAAAGTTTGTCGACGCGTTCCAGGCCGACGTAGCACCAGGGTCAAATGTAGTCGTACCAGACGATGACGTGGACCGGATTGGGGTCGTCAGGATGGCTGTGGGCGGGCGGCTGTTGCGCGGTGGTCATTACGGCACCTCGGTGATGACAGGTTCGATAGTTTTAGATGAAAACGAGATTGCCACGCTACGCTCGCAATGACAAAGAGATGGCAGGTCAACACATGGCGAGACGGTCGAGGAGGGGATACAGACCTTCCAGGCTGTCGATGTGGTCGCAATCGGCCACGTCGGCGTGGAAGCCGCCGCGGTCGATGAGGACGGGATGCAGGCCGGCGTCGCGGGCGCCCTGGACGTCAGAACGGGGTTGGTCGCCGACGTGCATGGCCTGGTGGGGAGGCACGGCCATTCGTTTCAGGCCGGCTTCAAAGATTGCGGTGGCCGGTTTTTCACCCACCTCGCGGCCGGTGATGCAGAACTCCAGGTAGTCGTGGATACCGATCTGGCGGGTGAGTTCTTCCATGTCGCGCCGCAGATTGGTGAGGATCGCCATGCGGTAGCCGCGGGCTTTAAGTTCGGCGAGGACGGGACGGGTCTCCTCGAACTCGACCAGTTCCTTGGGAACGGAGATGGCCATGTCCCAAATCTGTTTGGCCATGCGGAGTGAAACGGCGACTCCAGACTCCTCCAGTATGATCTGCTCGTAACGAGCAAAAAAGGCGTCGCGGCTGGCGGTGTCGCGTTCCCCCAGGGGCATACGGTGGTTTTCCTCGTTGAAGTAGAGGTCGGCGATGGCGTAGCCGCGGGCCAAGTTTTCGGGGGGAACCCGTATGCCGAGGTTCTGGCAAGCGGCGTGTTGAATCTGGGGCAGGGGCGGCCAGAATCTTACCAAGGTGTTGTAGAAATCGAAAAATATCGCGTTGATCATGGAGTCAAAAGCGCGCCGCGACTAGAGAGTGGCACAATGGCCCCGGGCGGACGTCGCCAATAATAGCACAACTGGATTGAACCGCTTTTCACCCTCACCCCGCATCGAGTGCGGGGCAGGCTTTATATCTTACCCTCTGCATTTCACCCTCACCCTAGCCCTCTCCCATCAAGGGAGAGGGGACTTTTGGAGGCCAGTTCCGCAAGCGCGTTGGTGACTGCCGCCGGGGAACCCAGCCGGTGTCCGGCGCGGGTGGCGGAGTCGGGCGGGCCGACGAAGATGCCGAAACCTTTGGCATCCTGGGCGGCGGCAAAGGCGTCTTCGTCGGTGGCGTCATCGCCGATGTAGATGGGAACGGCGCCGGGAGCGAGCCGAGAACGTATCAGCTCCAGGGCGCGGCCTTTGTTCCAGTGGATGGAGGGGCGCAACTCGATGGCCGCTTTGGCGGTGGTTATCCGGGCTGTGCCGGCTGCGATTGCGGGCTCGGCCACTTCATCGACGATGGCCCCGACCCGAGCGTGATACTCGGCCGGGCTTTGGCGGTAGTGCACGGTCAGCGTCAGGGTCTTGTTTTCAACGTGGGCTCCGGGTATTTCAGCCAGGGACGCACCGAGCAGGGCAGCGAGTTCAGCGAAATGCGCTATCGCGGCGGCAGCCTGGGGATGGAGGTATTGCAGGTCGGGGCCGCAAATCTCCAGTCCGTGATTGCCACCGTACACCAGGCCGGGGACGCCGACGCGTTGGCGCACGTTTTCCAGGGATCGCCCGCTGATGATGCCGACGGTGTATCCGGGTTTTCGGTTCAGGGATTCCAGCAGGTCGGCGTTGCCGGGGCGCAGTACGGCGCTTTCAGGATGTTCAACGATTTCCGATAGGGTGCCGTCGAAATCGAGGAGGAGAAGAATGCCCGATTGACCTGCATCCTGGGGGAGGAGGTCGGACCAGCCGGGGAACGCCGTTGGTTGGGTTAAGTCGGGCAAGGCGCTTCGCGGTCAGGCGGTTGAGACGAGGCGGGAGTGGTCGGAGGCGCTGGACTTCATAAGGGGCTTCATGATGCTGCCGGCCCATTTATAGATATTGTTTTCCTGTACGATGTCGCGCATTTTCCGCATCCGCCGGCGCCGTTCTGCATCGTCCATGTTCAGAGCCTGGTGGATGGCGTCGGCGAACTGTTTCGTAGCGTATGGGTTGACGATCAGGGAATCGGCAAGCTCATGCGCCGCTCCGGCGAACTCGCTGAGAATGAGCACCCCGTCATCATCGACCCGTGAAGCGACGTATTCCTTGGCCACAAGGTTCATGCCGTCATGAAGACTGCTGACGACGCAGAAATCGGCGAGCCGACGCAGGGCGGAGAAGGTGGGGGAGGGCAGGGTGGTCGGCCAATGGAGGATAGGCTGCCAATCGTCGCGCCCGAAGCGTTCGTTGATGCGGTTGACGGTGTTCTCGATGTCGATATTGTGCTGCCGGAACGCATCGATGTCGGTACGACTGGGAGCGCCGACCTGAAGGAAAACGAGCCGGCCATGGTACTCCGGCCATTGCTCCAAGAGACGTTCAACGGCCCTCAGCCGGTGGGGGATGCCTTTGATGTAGTCCTGCCGGTCAATGCCCAGCCCCAGGATACGGCCGCGGTTCAGGCCCAGTTGTTGGGAGAGGCGAAGCATTTCCGCTTCGACTTCCGGAGTGCGGGCTTCGGCGTCGATGCTGTCGAAATCAATGCTGATTGGGATGGAACGGACCAGCGTTGTCTCTTCGCCGTAGTCCACCTGTCCGCGGTCGGGGTGAACTTGCGCGTCAAGATAGGTATCGACACAGTCGAGGAAATTCCGGCAATATCTGGGGATATGGAAACCGAGCAGGTCGTTAGCCAGCATCCCGTCCAGGATGTCATCTTGCCAGGGGCAGATGCGGAAGATGTCTGGGTTGGGCCAGGGGATGTGCCAGAACTGGCCGATGATGGCGTCCTGATTGGCTTCGCGGATGTAACGGGGGAGCAGGGCCAGATGGTAGTCCTGGATGAGTACAATGGCCGGGTCGTCGTCTATTTCGTCCAGCACCAGGTCGGCGAAGCGCCGGTTGACGGTTTGGTAACAGTCGTAATGCTCAGAGTCGAATATCGGCTCAGTGTGGGCGATATGGCAGAGCGGCCAAAGCCCCTCGTTAGCGAACCCGCTGTAGTAACCCCGGTTCTCTTCCTCGCTGATGTTGAGCAAGCGCATGGTGTAAGCCGGGGACTCGTAAGGGACTGGAATGCGTCCCCTGGGGTCCATTACCTCACGGTCGGCCGCGCTGCTGCTCTGGGCGATCCAGGCGCCGCCGCTGGCGCGCATCAGCGGGTCAATGGCGGCAGTGAGACCGCCGGGGGGCATTTCGCTGTGCAGATTGCCGTACTGGTCAATGTTGAAAACGTAGGGCTGGCGGTTGGAGACTACGATGAGTCGATAGTCGCTCAGTTCTCTTTTGACCAGACTTTCTAAATCGTCGCTGGTCCACATATTGGGAGCCCTTCCTTATCAAGCCTTATCGAGCGGCGAAGTGTACGCTGCTAAATTATGGCGTATTGGTATAATTGTTATACGATATACGAATTATGCCACAGTTCAGGCTGCGGGTCAACGCGAGCGAGGCGGCACTGTCACCGGCATGGCGGGAGCGGACTGGGTTATGAGTTGCTCCATGGTGGGGACGTCGGGCTGGCTGGCCATGGCCGAGGCGATGGCGGCGATCAGGCGGGACACCTGGCGGCGCATGCGGCGCAACAGCCGGCAGGCAACCTCCGGCGTTGACGCGGCGATGCGATGCGGCAGTTGGTAAACGTCCCGGAACGTGCGCAGGTGGGTGTAGGCGAGGCGGCCCTCAAAGACCAACCCGAACAGGGCGACGGTGAGTCGCCGCCGGCTGTAATATCGGTGATGCCAATGCACGGCCGCCGCGGTGGCGGCGTGGCCGGCCGCCCGGGTCAGGGTCTTTGCGGCCCGGTTGTAGTCCCCGGCGGAGATGTTGCCGGGGACGAAGCTGAGGTAATGTCGGCTGCGCTCCAGGTGGTGGGTTGGGTTCACGGGCGTTGGCTCCTCGGGGCTGTGGCGAGGGCGAATGATTATTCGCCCCTACGTGGTGATGATTCGGTGTTTGCCAGAGGTGATGTTTTCCGGTGGTCGTTGTCAGCCCCACGGCCGAGGGTTACGCATGGATTTTTACTCACCCAAGGTTCAGCGGACGACGTACAGGGGAGGATGATACCCCTCACCCCAACCCTCTCCCACAAGGGGAGAGGGGGTAACGTCGAACGCCCAGCGTGTGAGCAGGCGCTGGCCCCGTTGCGACCACGCCGGTTAGGTATTGACCGGACGCTGGTCCTGGCGAGAGCGATTATGCGATTTTGGTTCTGACGGGTTGGCCGTGTACGACCTTGGGTTATCACCTCTGGCAAGACGTGGTTGGTGTTTGACGTGCACGATACTATGATGGAACATGGGTGCGGCATGGGTCAACGAGGGCGGTGTCATCTGTGTGAAGGGAATTTTTACCGGGATGGAGAGGATGTGCGGGTCTGACGGGTTCCGTTGCTCAGGCACTCCAAAGTTGCTAGCCTACAGAAGAAGCATGAGGAGCCCCAAGTGAGCGCCCAGCAATATCACCAAGTCAGCGAGAAGTTTCTGGCACAAGCGAGACAGGAACTGTCGGACGGCGACCTGCCGCAGGCATCCGAAAAGGGCTGGGGCGCCACCGCCCAAATTCTCAAGGCCATCGCCGACCGGCGCGGGTGGGAACACGGGCGCCACAGACACCTATCCCGGATTGCCAGTCGCTTGCGGGCTGAGAGAGGCGACCGGGATATCTACCGCTGGTTCCAGGTAGCCGAGGCTCTCCACGGCAACTTCTACGATGACCAGATGTCGGCCCAAGACATTGCGGAAAGTCTCGATGATGTGGAAAGCCTTATCGACAGACTACTGCCCATGCTTACCGAAACGTAGTACCTGCCCACACCGAGTAGCGAAGAGGATTAAATTGACACCCAAGCGCGGCAATAGGGTGGCGACAATTGGTGATTGGTGTAAGGGAACGTTCCTGACCCATCGCTCGTTGCTAAAGATCCTTGTTCCATTGGCAGCGCTCATTGCAGTTCTCGTGTGGTATTTCCCGCTCTGGCAATTAAGCTTCAATCCCTCTCGTCAGGTCGATAATGGAGGACCGCGGGGATTCTATCCCACGACAGAAGAAATGCAGGCCGGCGCGGACATTTTGCGGGCTTCGGGGATAGTGGAACGAATCAATGGCGGGCAGGAATGGGAGCCGGTGCATCGTGTTTCCGGTTATACGGCGCAGAGAGGCACCCGCAGACTCACGGTGGAGGCGAAATGGGCCTTGCCAGTAGAGCACTCAGGACCATGGTCCTGGACGTCATGCGATGAACCCCGCAGGGTAGTGACCCACCAGCGATATAGCAACATAACGCTCCTGGATGCATGGATTGACCTGGATGAAGGCCGCGTCCTTGAATACGGCCCAAGCGTGTGGGGAGATGATGAGCAACCCGTCCGTGGGGATGGTAATCCTTTCGGGCTGGTACGCGTGTATGACGCCGAGACGGGCCGGCACTTAATCACCGGGCCGAAAATCCTCATCATGTTCAAACCGATTCTCTGCACGCCGGGGAGATATTATCGGGATTGACCGGTCTGACAGTCCGACAAACACAACTCTTTACTTGAGTAGGCGATTAGCGAAATCGCTGTTTGAGTTGACATACCGGGCGGGTAGGGATAACATCATTCGTCGTTGTGCCGGTCTGTGAACCGGGCGCGAAGCAGGAACATTATGCCTACTGTGAATCAACTGGTACGAAAAGGCCGCAAGAACGTGCGCAAGGGCACCAAGGCGCCGGCGTTGCACTGGGTGCAGAACTCGCTGCGGAACCGGACCCGGTGGGGTCCCGGCTGCCCGCAACGGCGCGGGGTCTGCATTCAGGTGCGGACGATGACCCCCAAGAAGCCGAATTCGGCGTTGCGGAAGATCTGTCGCGTGCGGCTGACCAACGGCGTGGAAGTTACGGCCTACATTGGCGGCGAAGGCCACAACCTGCAAGAGCACTCGGTGGTGCTGATACGAGGGGGCAGGGTGAAAGACCTGCCGGGCGTACGCTACCACGTGGTGCGCAGCAACCTGGACACCGAAGGCGTTTCCGGACGCCGCCAGGGACGTAGCAAGTACGGAACCCGCAAGGGATAAAAAGGCGCCAGACAAAAACACCGTTCTTCACCCCCCGCGCTGGGGGGTGGCTTAATCTAAAACACAAGGTAGAACCGATATGTCGCGACGACGCCGCGCGGAACCCCGCGTAATCAAACCCGACCCGCGTTACAGCAACCTGGAGCTGGCCAAGTTCATCAACCGGGTGATGATCAAGGGTAAGAAGTCCACAGCCCAACGGGTGGTGTACGACGCCCTGGACCTGGTGCGGCAAGACACGAGCCAGGACCCGATAGTTGTTTTCTCCAGCGCCATGCGGAACGCTACCCCATTGGTGGAGGTGCGGCCCAGGCGAGTTGGTGGAGCGACGTACCAAGTGCCGGTGGAGTTGCGCACGAGCCGCAGCGAGGCGCTGGCGATGCGCTGGATCATTCGCGGGGCGCGCGGGCGCAACGGGATGCGGATGGCCCGGGGCCTGGCCAACGAGTTCATGGACGCGGCGCGAGGCGAAGGCTCAGCGGTACGGCGCAAGGATGAACTGCATCGCATGGCGGAAGCGAACCGGGCGTTCGTGCATTACCGGCGCTGAAACCTGGAATTTGCGGGAACCCCCCTCACCCCAGCCCTCTCCCACCAGGAGAGAGGGAGAATCGTATGACCCTGCCGGGGAGAGGGAGTTTTCGGACACCCTTGTTTGGTCTTTGCCACTTAACCACATCGACAGGTAGATAATAACCAGGCTTACGCATGATTGCTGAAAAGACAGACTCCCGGAAGATCCGGAATATCGGGTTCATAGCCCACATTGACGCCGGCAAGACGACAGTGACCGAGCGGGTGCTGTACCTGACCGGCCGCATCCGCAAAGTGGGCGGGGTCGATGAGGGAACGACCGCCATGGACTGGATGCCCCAGGAGAAGGAACGGGGCATTACCATCACGGCCGCCGCGACGACGGCGTACTGGCACGATTACCAGGTCAATATCATCGACACGCCGGGGCACGTTGACTTTACCGCCGAAGTGGAACGGAGCCTGCGGGTGCTGGACGGCGGCATCGTGGTGCTGGACGCGGTGGCGGGAGTGCAGCCACAGTCGGAAACGGTGTGGCGGCAGGCGGATACCTACAACGTGCCACGCATCTGCTTCGTCAACAAGATGGACCGGGTTGGCGCGTCCTACGAGCGAACCATCGAATCGGTGCGGCGGCGTTTGAAGGGCAACCCGGTGGCGGTGCAGATACCGTTGGGAGCCGAGGACGAGTTCCGGGGCGTGGTGGACCTGATTGACGGTCAGGCCATCATGTACTCCGACGGCAGGGACGACGTTGCGGATCCGCCGGAATTGATGCCGGTGCCGCCCGATATTGAGAAAGACTTCAACGACTACCGCCAGGAAATGATCGAAAAGATCGTCGAAACGGACGAAGCACTGTTGATCAAGTACCTGGAAGGCGAAGACATTTGCGCCGACGATCTGCGTTCGGCGTTGAGGAACGCGACCATCAACCGGCAACTGGTGCCGGTTTTGTGCGGCAGCGCGATGCGGGGCAAGGGGATTGACCCCCTGCTGGACGCCATCATCAACTATTTGCCATCTCCGCTGGACGTGCCGGCGGTGGAAGGCGTGGTGCCCGGAACCGAGGACGTGGAGATACGGGAGCCGGTGGACAGCGAACCGCTGTCGGCGCTGGCGTTCAAGGTGGTGGTGGACCCCTACGTGGGGCGACTGGTGTTCCTGCGGATTTACTCCGGTTCGGTGGAAGCGGGCGCAGCGGTGCGGAACGTGAGTCGCGGGAACCGGGAACGGATGGGACGGTTGCTGCGGATGCACGCCAACCACCGGGAAGAGCTGCAACAGATCACGGCGGGGAACATCTGCGCCGCCGTGGGTTTGAAGGACACGTTCACGGGCGACACGATATGCAGCGACCACAAGCCGCTGATCCTGGAGCCACCGCATTTCCCGGAGCCAGTGGTGTCGGTGGCCATCGAGCCGGCGACGCGGGCCGACCAGGACAAGCTGGGCGAGGCGATGCGGAAACTGTCCGAGGAAGACCCCACCTTCGTGGTGCGCTTCAACGACGAAACCGGGCAGACCATCATCTCCGGCATGGGCGAGCTGCACCTGGAAGTGCTGGTTGACCGGATGCGGCGGGAGTTCGACGTGGAGGCACGGGTTGGCCAGCCACGGGTGGCCTACCGGGAAACGATCACCAAGCCGGTTCGCGTGGAAGGACGGTTCGTTCGGCAGACGGGCGGGCACGGTCAATTTGGGCACGTGTGGCTGGAAATCGAACCGCAGGAACGTGGCGAAGGCAACGTCTTTGTAGATGGCGTCACCGGCGGGGTGATTCCGCGCCAGTTCATCCCGGCGGTGGAAGCCGGGGTCAAACTGAGTTGGGACAACGGCCCGCTGGCCGGCTATCCGCTGGTGGACATGAAGGTGACCCTGGTGGACGGGAGTTACCATACGGTGGACTCCTCGGACATGGCGTTCCGCTCGGCGGCGATGATGGCGATGAGGGACGGCACGCGCCGGGCGTCGCCCGTGTTGCAGGAGCCGATTTTCGAGATCGAGATAGTTACGCCGGGCGAGTTTCTCAGCGAGGTGCTGAGCGACCTGGGCGGCCGGCGGGCGCAGATCCGCAGCATTGAGGGTCAGGACGACCTGCAAACGGTGAGCGCGATGATTCCGCTGGGGGAGACGTTCGCGTACACGACGGCGCTGCGGTCTTTGACCCGGGGGCGGGCTTCGTACACCATGGAGTTCAGGCATTACGAACCAGTGTCAGAGAACCTGCTGCGGAGCGTGGCGAATATCTGACGCGGCAGAGGGGAAAAGCGGACAGCGCACAAAACTTGGATTCCGGCGAAAGCCGGAATGACGAAAGAGTAAGTCCGGAATGACGGGAAGCTTGAAAGGGTTCAAACTGAAGAGAAGGAATTATGGTTGCCAGGCAGCAAATGCGGATAATTTTGAAGGCGTTTGACCACAAGGTGCTGGACAGTTCCAGCGCGCAGATTGTGGATACCGCCGAGTTGACCGGGGCGAGGGTGGCCGGGCCGGTGCCATTGCCGACGCAGATACGGCGTTTTTGCGTGATACGAGGGCCGCACGTGGACAAGGACTCGCGGGAGCATTTTGAGATACGCACGCACAAGCGGCTGCTGGACATCATGGAACCGACCAGCAAGACGATTGACGCATTGACCAGGCTGAACATGCCGGCGGGGGTGGATATTTCCATCAAGCTGTAGCCGGGCAGAGATTCCTGGATACCGGCGAAAGCCGGTATGACGGGTCTGGATTTGTGCGAGGCCACAACTCCACGCAGTTAAGGCAACCCTTCAGGCTTGAATAAATTTTAGACTCGTCGTAAAATCCTAGTCCCGTCGGCGGCAGGCATGCGCCTCCGCCGCCGTTTCATCCAGTGTCCAAGATGCCGCCAAGGGCTGGCGGCGGACGTTGACCAATTACAGGCGAAGAAAATGCTCAAAGCGATTCTCGGCAAGAAAATCGGCATGACCCAGGTGTTCAACGACGCCGGGCAGGTGGTGCCGGTGACAGTGATTGAGGCCGGACCGTGCGCCGTGACTCAGATCCGGACCAACGACAAGGACGGTTACGAGTCGGTGCAACTGGGGTTTGGCCGGGTGCGGCGTCCGAACAAACCGGAGTCCGGTCACCTGAAAGGTAGCCAGATCGGACGGCGGTTGCAGGAAGTGAGGGCCGACGACGTTTCCGAGTACGAGGTTGGGCAACTGATTTCCGTAGATATATTCGAACCCGGCGAGATCGTAGATGTGAGCGGCAAATCCAAGGGCCGCGGGTTCGCGGGCACGATGAAGAGGCACGGATTTGGAGGCGGGCCGCGGACGCACGGACAGTCGGACCGAGCGCGGGCGCCGGGCTCCATAGGCGGGGGCACGACGCCCGGCAAGGTATTCAAAGGGCTGAAGATGGCCGGGCACATGGGGAACCGCAAAGTGACCAGCAAAGGGCTGGAAGTGGTACGGGTGGACGCGGAACGGAACCTGCTGATGGTGAAAGGCGGGATACCCGGCGGACCGAACAGCCCGGTGACAATCAGGAAAACCGGAAAGAGCAAGGCGCAAGCATAATGGAACTGCCCGTAGTTAACGGCAACGGCAACGCCATCGATACGATCAACATCGACGACGGCGTTTTTGACGTGCCGATGAACCAAACCCTGGTACACCAAGCCATGGTGATCTACCAATCGAACCAGCGGCAGGGGACGCATTCGACGCGGACCCGGGCCGAGGTGTCGGGAGGCGGACGGAAGCCGTGGATTCAGAAGCACACCGGTCGGGCTCGCCAGGGAAGCATCAGGTCGCCGCAGTGGCGACACGGCGGCATCGCATTCGGCCCCAAGCCGCGGGACTATCGCAAGGCGTTGCCACGGGCGATGCGGCGGAAGGCCCTGCAATGCGTGTTGTCGGAGAAGATCCGGAACGGCCGCCTGGTGTGTATCGACTCGCTGGATCAGCTGGACGGGCGCACCAAGTCCATGAAAAGTCTGCTGGAGAACCTGGGCATCAGCGGGACGGTATTGGTGGTAACCCAGGATGCCGACCAGGACGTGGTGCGGGCCGGCGGCAACTTGAAGCAGGTTTGGACAGTACCGTCGGACCTGGTGAACGCCAACGACGTGTTGAAGCGAGAGACGATCCTGATTACGGTGGACGGCATCCGACGCATTGGCGAACTGTGCACGGCGCCGAGGTTCCGGGCCAGGAGGATAGCCGGCTTCACAGGCGGAGAGGAGGACCAGGCATGAACATCAGCGAGGTGCTGCTCCGCCCGACCATTACCGAGAAGAGTACCCTGCTGCACGAAGAGGGTCAGTACACCTTTGAAATTGCGCCCAAGGCCAACAAAACGCTGGTGAAGCAGGCCATTGAGAAGCATTTTGGCGTGACAGTGGTTGGGGTGAACATTACCATCAACCGCGGGAAGCGGAAGCGATACGGGCCACGGTTCAAGAAGCGGCCCGACGTTAAGAAGGCTGTGGTGACGCTGCGGCCGGGAGATCGCATTGACCTGATTGAAGGTCTGTAGGCAAACGACAGCGAGAACCACAATGCCACTGAAGAATTTACGACCAATTACCCCAGGCACACGGAACGCGGTGCGGCCCTCCTTTGAGGAGATCACCACCAAGAAGCCGGAAAAGACGCTGCTGGAGCCGCTGCAGAAGCGGGGCGGACGCAACAACCGGGGCCGCATCACGGCGTACCATCGCGGCGGCGGTTCGCGGCGGATGTATCGCAAGGTTGACTTCAAGCGGCGGAAGGACGGCGTGCCGGCCACCGTGAAGACCATCGAATACGACCCGAACCGGACGACGCGGATTGCGCTGGTGCATTACGCCGACGGCGAGAAGTCCTACATCCTTGCGCCGGTGAACCTGAAGGTAGGCGACAAGGTTGAATCGGGGGCCGGCGCGGAGATCAGCCCCGGCAACGCTCTTCCGCTACGCAACATACCCACGGGAACGGTGGTGCATAACCTGGAGTTGACGCCGGGTCGCGGCGGGCAGCTGGTGCGGGGCGCCGGAACGGGAGCGCAGGTGCTTTCCCGCGAGGGCGATTACGTGCTGATCCGGTTGCCTTCGGGCGAGATGCGCCGGATATTGCTGAACTGTCGGGCCAGCGTGGGGCAGTTGTCCAACCCGGACCACAAGAACGAAAGCCTGGGCAAGGCGGGAGCCAAGCGGCACCTGGGCCGACGGCCCCACGTGCGAGGAGTCGCCAAGAATCCGGTGGACCACCCGCACGGCGGCGGCGAAGGCCGGTCGCCCATCGGGATGCCGGGGCCGAAGTCGCCCTGGGGCAAACCGACCCTGGGTCACAAGACACGGAACAAGAAGAAGACGTCCAGCCGGTTCATCGTGCGCGGGCGAAGATGGCGTCGCTAGGAATGAGGGCACACCGCGGCGTTGCGCGGCGGGACGAAAGAACATTGCATCATGTCACGTTCAGTTAAAAAGGGACCTTACGTCCACCCAAAATTGTTGAAGAAGGTGAACCGGATTCGCGAATCCGGTGAAGCCACGGTTATCCGCACCTGGTCGCGGGACTCGATGATTATGCCCGAGATGGTCGGGCTGAATTTTGGAGTCCACGACGGGCGGCGGCACGTTCCGGTTTTCGTGACGGAGAACATGGTGGGGCATCGCTTGGGCGAGTTCGCGCCGACGCGCACCTACCGTGGTCACGTGGCGCGGTCCGAGCGGTCGAGCCGGGTGAGGTGACGCGATGCCAGCGGTACGTGCAATGGCCAAACAGGTGGGAGCTTCTCCCAAGCGACTGAAGCCGATCATGGACGCGGTGCGCGGCATGACCGTGAACGACGCATTGGATCACCTGAGCCTGATGACCTCGCCGTGGGCGCGTTCAGTGGCCAAGGTGGTGCAGTCGGCGGCGTCGAACGCCGAGAACAATATGTTCATGAACCGCAACGAGTTGCGCATTACGCGCATCTCCGCGGACCAGGCGCGACCGTTGAAGCGGTTTCGGGCCAGGGCCAGGGGCAGGATTGGCCGTGTTACGCGGCGCTCCAGTCACATCATCATCGAAGTTGACGAGATCGAGGAGGGGTAGCCGATGGGTCATAAAACTCATCCCCTGGGATTCCGGTTGGGGATCATCAAGGACTGGAAAACCCACTGGTACGCCAACGGCGGCGCTCAATACCGGGACGGCGTGCAGCAGGACCTGGGCCTGAGGAGGGCGATCCACGACGAATATGCCGCGTTCTCCGACGCGGGTATCGCTCGGATTGAGATTGACCGCACGGCGCAGGAAACGATCATCAACATCCACTCGGCGCGTCCGGGCATCCTGATCGGGCGGGACGGAGACCGGGTGAAGGGCCTGCGCTCGCGGCTGGAGACGATGAACAGCGGGCAGTTGCGCCTGAACATCGTTGAGATTGAACAGCCGGAGATGGACCCGTACCTGGTGGGGAGGAACATTGCCGACCAGTTGAGCCGGCGGGTCGCGTACCGGCGGGCGATGCGGCAGGCCGCGCTGCGGACCATGCAGGCCGGAGCGGAGGGGATCAAGATCATTACCAAGGGACGGATTTCCGGCGCGGAAATTGCCCGCACGGAAAAGTTGATGATGGGGCAGGTGCCCCTGCATACGCTGCGCGCGGACATCGACTACGCGCTGGCGGAGGCGCACACGGCAATGGGCCGGATTGGAATCAAGGTGTGGATTTACAAGGGCCAGATCATGCCCGCGGTGCCGGAAGAAGACGCGGAACTGGACAGCATCGAGTTTCGGGTGTCCAGCCAGGACGCTGACGCCGATGCCGAGTTGGCCGCGGAACTGGGAGTCTGAGATCATGTTGCAACCCAAGAGGACGAAATACCGGAAGATGGGCCGTGGCAAGCGGCGAGGCGCTGCCACCACGGGCAACACAGTCGAGTTCGGCCAGATTGGGCTCAAGGCGATGAGCCCGGAGTGGATCACGGCGCGCCAGATCGAATCCGCGCGTGTCGCCATCACCCGGCACTTGCAGCGCGGCGGGAAAACCTGGATACGCATCTTCCCTGACAAGCCGGTATCCAAGAAGCCGGCCGAGGTACGCATGGGCGGCGGGAAGGCGGCCAACGACCACTGGGTGGCCGTAGTGAAACCGGGCCGCATCATGTTCGAGGTGGGCGGCGTGCCAATTCAGCAGGCGGAAGAGGCGTTGCAGCGCGCGGCGCACAAGCTGCCGATTCCGACCAAGGTGGTGTACCGGGACCGGGTGAACTCGCTGTTGTCGGGTTCCGGAGGCTAGGCCACGATGAAGATGTTTGAGATACGGGCGTTGACCGACGACCAGATTCGAGAGGAACTGGAGAAGTCCTACCAGGAACTGATGAATCTGCGGTTCAGGGACGCCACCAACCAGCTCACGGACACCAACCAGCCGCGCAGGACGCGAAAGGACATTGCGCGCATGCTGACGTGTTTGCGAGAGCGGGAACTGTAGGTCGGCGGCTGCCCAGGCGAATGGACGGAAACGGAAGGGATAATTCACAATGGCGAAAGTGATGCGAAAAATTCGGGTGGGCTCCGTGGTGAGCACCCGGATGGACAAGACCGCGGTGGTGGAAATGGTGTGGAAGCAGCGGCACCGGATTTATCGCAAGCAGATGCGCCGGGTTACCCGCTTCTACGTGCATGATCCCGACAGCCGGTGCGAGATTGGGGACACGGTAAGGATCCAGGAGACCCGACCGATCTCGCGCACCAAGCACTGGCGGCTGCTGGAAATACTGTCCCGCCGGGAAGTGGCGGACGTGCGTCCGATTGAACTGGAAACCGATATTGTGATTGAACCCATCGCCGGGGAGTCGGACTACATAAGCGATTGGGTCGCTGAAGAAAACGAGGAAGCCTAAATGATCCAGAGTTATACCAGGCTGCACGTGGCCGACAATAGCGGCGCCCGGCGCATCCGGCTGATCAACATACCGGGTTCCAGCCGCCGCAAATATGCGTCGGTGGGCGACATCATCGTGTGCACGGTTCGGGAGGCAGTGCCCAATTCACCGGTCCGCAAAGGAACGGTGGTGAAAGCCGTGGTGGTTCGCCAGGCGGCGCCGCTGCTGCGGCCGGACGGAACCTACATCAAGTTCGACGACAACGCCGCGGTGCTGATCAACGACAACCAGCTGCCCAGAGGGACGCGCATCTTTGGCCCGGTGGCCCGGGAACTGCGGGACAAGGGGTTCATGCGCATCGTGTCGCTGGCGCCGGAGGTGGTGTGATGGCGAGGGCAAAGATTCGCCGGGGCGACGACGTGCTGGTGATCGCCGGCAAAGACAAGGGCAAGACCGGCCGCGTGATGCAAATTATTTCCGACAAGGACCGGGTGATTGTTGAGGGCGTGAACATCGTAACCAAGCACTACAAGCCAAGGCCCGGCATCAGGCAGGGCGGGCGAGTGCAACAGGAAGCGTCGATTCACAGATCCAACATCAAGCTGATCCAGAGCAACTATACCGAACCGGGCACGCAATTCCGCAGCCGGGACGAGTGATTCCCATGACTACTGAACAACAAACCGAAGAACGCGGAAGGGGGCGCCGGCAACGGGGCCAACAGGAAGAGCCCGAGAGCAACGGCGCCGGGCCGGCGGAACTGCCGCCGCCAACCTTCAAAATCCGATTCCGGGATGAGATCGTCCCGGCCATGGTGTCGGAGTTCAGCTATTCCAGCCCGATGCAGGTGCCGCGCATCCAAAAGATCAACCTGAACATCGGCCTGGGCGAGGCGCTGACCAACGGACGGGCGATGGAAAGCGCCGTTCGGGACCTGACCACCATCTCGGGGCAAAAGCCGATCATTACGAGGGCGCGGCGCTCGATAGCCGGCTTCAAAGTGCGGCAGGGGAACCCGATAGGCACCGCCGTTACACTGCGCGGCGACCGCATGTATTACTTCCTGGAGCGGCTGATCATCACGGCGCTGCCGCGCATACGGGACTTTCGCGGCATTTCGCGGCGGGGTTTCGACGGGCGCGGCAACTTTTCGCTGGGGCTGCGGGAACAGATCGTGTTCCCGGAGATCGACTACAACAGCGTGGACAGGTTGCGCGGCTTGCAGGTAACCATTACGACCACCGCGGATAACGACGCCGAAGCGACGCGCCTGCTTGAGCACTTCGGGATGCCGTTTATTCGGCAGTAGGAGAGCGCATTTTGGCCAAGAAATCATCCATAGCGAAAAATGAACGAAGGAAGCGTACGGTTGCGAAGTACGCGGCGCAGCGGGCGGAGTTGCTGGCGCAGGCCCGAGACCTATCCAGGCCGCTGCGGGAGCGGTTTGAAGCCCGGCAGAAACTGGCGCTGCTGCCCCACGACGCTAATCCCAACCGCATTCGCAACCGGGACGGCGCGACGGGCCGGCCGCGGGGATACATCCGGCACTTTGGCCTCTCGCGCATTTCGTTCCGAGAAATGGCGCTGGACGGACTGCTGCCCGGGGTTCGCAAGGCCAGCTTGTGACGAGTAATACGATTGAGGAGTCGATGAATACCCCGATCCCGCTCATCCTGAGCTCGTCGAAGGATGGCTTGATCGGGGCAACACCTGGTTCGACAAGCTCACCATGAGCGGAAAGTTAGCGGCTTTGGGAATGAAAGAAACGAAGTTTATGGAGCGATACGGCGATGCCGATTAACGACCCGGTTGCGGATATGCTGACACGCATACGCAACGCCATCCACGCGCGGCACCAGACGGTGCTGGTGCCTCAGTCCAAAATCAAAACGGCGATCGCCGATATTCTGAAGTCGCAGGGGTACATCCGCGACTGGGACCTGGCGAGGAACCAGAAGTTCCCGACGATGCGGATTCACCTGCTGTACAAAGATGACGACCAGAATGCCATTCGGGGGCTGCGACGGGTGAGCAAACCCGGTCTCCGGGTGCACGTTGGGCGCGGCGAGATCCCCCGGGTGTACGGCGGCCTCGGCATCGCAATCGTTTCCACTTCGCAGGGCATGATGACCGGCTACGAAGCTTGGCGCAAGGGGATCGGAGGAGAGTTGGTCTGCTATGTCTGGTAACCAAACAATGATCAGTTCGGGCGTATCGGAGCGGGTTCCACCCACGGAACGGCCGCTGTCCCGGGTAGGGCGGCAGCCGATACCGCTGCCGGACGGGGTTACTGCTGAGGTGATTTACAGCGGGATAGTGGTGACCGGCCCCCGGGGGACCGTGACCCAGAAGTATCACCCCGAAGTCAAAGTATCCGTGGAGAATAACGCGGTGATCGTGGAGCGGCTGAGTGAGCGCAAGTTTCATCACTCGCTGCACGGGCTGACCCGTTCGCTGATCGCCAACGCGGTGGTTGGCGTTACCGAAGGATACAACCGAACCCTGGAGCTGATGGGCGTGGGTTATCGCGTGCAGCAGAACGGGGACGGCATAACGCTGAGCGTGGGGTACAGCCACACGGTGGACGTGTTTCCCGAGGAAGGGCTGACCATGCAGGTGGAAGGCAACAACCGGGTACACATCAGCGGAGTCGATAAGCAGAAGGTGGGCCAGTTGGCGGCCAAAGTGCGCCGGGTGCGCCCGCCGAACGCCTACAAAGAGAAGGGAATCCGGTACCAGGGCGAAGTGTTGCGCCTGAAGCCCGGCAAGGCCGCAGCCCGACGCGCCGTATAAAGCGGGGCGCTCTGGATTCCCGCTTTCGCGGGAATGACGGGATTCCAAAGTGCCGAAGTACGGATTTGAGAGCGAACTGAAAATGCCTAAAGACAAGGATGCCCGGAAACTGCGTGTCGTACGACACCGCCGGGTGAGAAACAAAGTGATTGGGACGCCGGAGCGACCGAGGCTGTGCGTATTTCGCAGCCTGAAGGAAATCTACGCTCAGGTGATCGACGACGCGCAGGGGCACACGCTGGCCCAGGCTTCCAGCCGCGAGTTGGCCGGCGACGACTCTGCGCCCAAGACGGCGGCGTCGGTAGCGGTGGGCAAGCTGGTGGCTGAGCGCGCCATTGCCGCCGGAGTAACGTCCGTCGTGTTTGACCGTGGAGGCTATCAGTTCCACGGACGTGTGAAGGCGTTGGCCGATGCGGCCCGGGAAGGAGGGCTTAAGTTCTGATGGTATCCCAAGCATCCCGCAGAGGTGAGCGCAGTGATCGAGGTGGCGGCGGCGGCGGAGAACGTCGCGGCGGCCGCGGGGGTCGTGGCCGAGACCGGGAACAGCGACAACGCGAAGACGACAGCGGCGGATTCAACGAGCGGGTGGTGCATACCCGCCGGATCGCCAAGGTAGTGAAGGGAGGCCGGCGACTCCGGTTCAACGCATTGGTGGTGGTCGGCAACGGCCAGGGGCAAGTGGGCGTCGGTATGGGGAAGGCCCTGGCGATCCCGGACGCCGTGCGCAAAGGAACCGCAGTGGCCCGCAGAAGCACCGTCACCATTCCCATCAAGGGCAGCACGATCCCCCACGAGATTTCCGTGCGCAAGGGAGCGTCAATCGTCATCATCAAGCCGGCGCCGCTGGGCACCGGAATCATTGCGGCGGGCGCGATGCGCGCCATGCTGGAGTTGGGCGGCGTGCAGGACGTGGTGGGCAAGTCCCTGGGTTCGCGCAACCCGATCAACATCGTGCAGGCCACCATGGAAGCGTTGAGTCTGCTGAGGGATCCGGAGACCGAACGGGCCAACCGGCTGGGACTGAATCAGCCATCCGCCAACGGCGCCGCCGAGTCAGTAGAGTCAACGTCAGCCCGGTCAACCGGGGCGAGCGGAGAGGCTGCGCAGCCTGCCGCGGCCGCGCCTCCGGCAGAAGCGCCGGCGTCTGAAGCGACTGTTCCTGAGGCGTCTGCTCCCGCCGTCGAGGCGGAGACTCCAGCCGACACCGAAGCGACGGCGGCAACCGACTCCGGAGAGGCCGAGGCGACCGTTGCCGAAGAGTCCACGCCGGCGGACGCCCCCGTTGAAACAGCAGCCGAAGAAACAGCCCAGAGCGGCGAATGAGCATAGAAATGGCGCAGATCAAGATTACGTGGAAGAAGAGTTGCATCGGCAGGCC
Organism: Dehalococcoidia bacterium; assembly: GCA_965207025.1. GTDB lineage: Bacteria > Chloroflexota > Dehalococcoidia > Lucifugimonadales > UBA3495 > Bin87. Next base: position 3,405,796 of record OZ242258.1, read on the forward strand.
GTCGTACCAGAAGCGCATTGTCGAATCCCTGGGCCTGAAGCGGCTCAATCATTCGGTGGTGCATGAGGACAGCCCGACCATCATGGGAATGGTGAAGAAGGTACAACACCTGGTGGTGGTGGAACCTGCGGATTAGCCTGAACCCGGTTAGCACGATTGCCGGGTCGATTTGGAGCAAACAATCATTGTAATGGAGCACGCATTATGATGGAGCATGAGGTATCGTCGCCGAAGGGCGCCCGCCGCAATCGCAAGCGGGTGGGTCGCGGTGACGCAGCCGGCGGCGGCAGCTATGCCGGTCGAGGCATGAAGGGTCAGAAGTCCCGTTCGGGCAAGGGGGTCAGGCCGGGGTTTGAAGGCGGTCAGCTGCCGCTGATCAAAGGTCTTCCCATGAAGCGCGGGTTCAACAACCGCTACAAGACCTACTATGCCCTGGTGAGCCTGAGCACCCTTCAGGAGAGATTTGAAGCCGGAACTACGGTTACTCCCGAACTGCTGCATGGCCTGGGAATTGTGCGGCGCACGAACCTGCCCGTGAAAATAGTGGGCGACGGCGAGTTGGGCCATGCCCTGACGGTGGCGGCGCACAAGTTCACGGCGTCGGCGCGGGCCAAAATAGAAGCGGCCGGCGGCTCCGTCGAAGAGATCTAGGCGGAACGGTTTAGTTATAGCAACGCCTGGATTCCTGCTTTGGCAGGAATGACGGGATAATTTGACGACGGACGAGTTACGGCAAGCATGATCCAATCCGAGGCGCAGAGCGGCGGCAGGTGGCCGCGACTGGTTCAGGCGGCGTTTGACGCTTTCAGCGTGCCCGAGTTGCGGGCGAAGATCCTGTTCACGCTGGCGATGCTGGCCGTCTATCGCCTGGTTGCGCACATTCCGATCCCGGGGCTTGACGCGGCCGCGTTGAGCAACCTGTTCAGCAACAACCAGTTGCTACAGTTCCTTGACCTGTTTTCAGGCGGGGCGCTGGCGCGCATGAGCATCGTGGCGCTGGGGGTGTTTCCGTACATCACCGCGTCCATCATCATGCAGTTGCTGACGCCGGTGATACCCCAGCTACAGAATATGTCCCGTGAGGGTGAGGCCGGTCGCATCAAGATGAACCGGATCACGCATTGGGGCACGGTACCCATCGCCATTGCCCAGGCGTTCGCGCAGCTGGTTCTGCTGCAACAGGCCAACGTGTTGACCAACGTCGGGTTCGCGGGAGACGCTTTCCTGCCCACGATGGCCGCCGTGTTCTCCATGACTGCGGGCACGATGTTCCTGGTGTGGCTGGGTGAGCAGATCACGGAGCGGGGCATCGGGAACGGTATCTCCCTGATCATCTTCGCCGGAATCGTGGTTGGCTTCCCCGGCCTGTTGACCACCGGCTTTCTCGCCCGCGACAACATCATCGGGATTTTCTTCTTTGCCATCATCGGGTTGCTGATCATCGCCCTCATCGTGGTTTTCAACGAGGCGCACCGGCGGATACCGGTGCAGTACGGGCGCAGCATCTTCCGGGGCGGGCAGATGTATAGACAATCGGGGTCAACGTACATACCCCTGCGGATCAACTCCGCGGGCATGATCCCGTTGATCTTCGCGTTTTCAATCGTGATTATGCCCGGCACGGTGGCACAGTACCTGAGCACCGCGGGAGGGTTCCTGGGCAACGCAGCCGGCAACTTGCAGACGGCGCTCAGCCCCAGCGGACCCATCTACTGGGTTCTGGCGTTCTTCCTGGTGGTGGCGTTCACGTTCTTCTACACGCTGGTGGTTTTCCAGCAGCAGAACATTGCCGAGAACCTGCAACGCAACGGGGGGTTTGTACTGGGCATCAGACCGGGGCGGCCGACGCAGGACTACCTGAACCGGGTTATTGTCCGTCTCACGCTGGGAGGCGCGCTGTTCCTGGGCTTCATTGCGATAGTGCCGTACATCGCGTCGCTGATCACCGGCGTTGAAGCGATTGCGCTCAGCAGCACCAGCCTGTTGATCATGGTGGGCGTTGGATTGGACACGCTGCGTCAATTGGAAGCGCAGTTGATGATGCGGAACTACGAGGGGTTCCTGAGATGACGGGTGTGGCAGCGACGGGAAGCCTCAGATTGATCCTCTTCGGGCCGCCGGGGGCGGGCAAGGGCACGCAGGCGCAACTGCTCAAGGATCAACTGGGCATTGACCACATCAGCTCGGGCGACCTGTTCCGCCACCATCTTTCCAACGGCACCGAGCTGGGCGAGCTAGCGCGAGGGTACATGAACCGCGGCGCGCTGGTGCCCGATGAAGTCACCATAGGGATGGTGCTGGACCGAATTGCCATGCTGCCGAAAGGGTGCGGTTTTATGCTGGACGGCTTCCCGCGCAACACCAACCAGGCCGCGGCATTGGAAGCGGCATTGGCGCAGCGGGACCAGGGGATCGACCGGGTGGTGCATATCAGCGTGGCGGACGACGAACTGATTCGGCGGCTGAGCAACCGCTACATCTGCCGCTACTGCCAGAAGCCATTCGCCCGCGACCCGGCTACGGGCGCTCCGCCATCCGGCTGCGATACCTTCCCCGACGACTGCGACATTTACCAACGCGACGATGATACACCGGAAGCCGTCGCCAATCGCCTGGTGGTGTACCACCGGGAGACGGCGCCGGTGTTAGACTACTACCGGGAGCGTGGCCTGCTCACCGATGTGGCCGGTGAAGGGGCCGTTGAATCGGTCAACGAATCCCTCCTCCACGCCCTGGGCTTGACGATTGAGGTATAATCGAAATGGTGAATAACCGGACAAAACTAATAACCGCTTCTAACTCACCTTCGCCGAACCGAGATAGACCAGACATCAAGACTGGTCGGCAGCTAGAAGCCATGGCACGCGCCGCCGGTATCGTCGGCGACACTTTATCGCTGCTCAAGCGGTCGGTGAAGCCTGGAATTACCACCGGCGAGTTGAACCGCATCGCCGAGAAGAACATCCGCAGCAAGGGAGCCGTGCCGGCCTTCCTCGGTTACCAGGGATTCCCGGGCACCATCTGCGCCTCGGTCAACGAGGAGATCGTGCACGGGATTCCGGGCAAGCGCGTCTTGAAAGAGGGCGACATCATCAAAATGGACGTGGGCGCCATCATTGACGGCTTCATCGGAGACGCTGCCATCTCGGTAGGCGTGGGTGAAGTTGACCCCGCGGCCCAACGTCTGATGGACGACACCGAAGCCAGCTTGTACGCCGGTATTGCGGCTGCCCAGCCCGGCAATCGGGTCGGCGACATCGGCGCCGCCATCGAAGCCTATGCCCTGGAGCGAGGCTATGGCCTCGTTCGCGGCTACGGCGGCCACGGCATCGGGCGGAACCTTCACGAAGAACCGCATATATCTAATTACGGCACACCGGGCAAGGGCGAATTGCTCCGCCCCGGAATGTGCATCTGTATCGAACCGATGCTCAACCTGGGCACTGACGACACCGAGGTGCTGAGTGACGATTGGACGGTGGTAACCGCCGACGGATCATTGTCCGCCCATTTCGAGCATACCCTGGCCATCACCAAAGACGGCCCGAAGATTCTTTCCGTTCACGACTAACTTACCACTCACCGCCGGCCATCGGTTAACCCGGATGGCGCGGCAAAAGCAGGCATTTTATGGCTAAAAAAGAAGCAATAGAGGTTGAAGCCCAAGTTACGGAAGCGCTCCCCAACGGCATGTTCCGAGTGGAGTTGCCAAACGACCACCAGGTGCTGGCCCATATCTCCGGCAAGATCCGGATGCACTTTATCCGAGTGCTTCCCGGCGACCGGGTTTTGGTGGAACTCTCGCCGTATGACCTGAGTCGCGGCCGGATCACCTATCGGTTCAAGTAAGGGCAAGGGAGACCAGTTATGAAAGTTTCCGCATCGGTGAAGCCCCGTTGCGACCGATGCCGGGTAATCCGGCGCAAGGGCAGAGTGCGCATCATCTGCGTCAACACCAAGCACGCGCAGCGACAGGGATAGCCGTAGCCTTTCCGGGTTTGGTTTGCCCGGCAGCCGGATTCCGGCCCCGTATCAAGTACGGGACGATGTTCTTTCGCCGGAATGGCGCAATTTAGTCCAGAGCCTCACTTTCAGGAGCATTATCATGGTTCGTATCGCCGGAGTGGACGTACCCGACCGCAAACGAGCGCACATCGCGCTGCGCAGCATCTTCGGAATAGGGCCGACCAAGGCAATTGAGATTGTCGGCAAGGCCAACCTGGACATGGACATGCCGCCGAGGATGAACGAGCTATCCGAGGAGCAACTGGACCGGATACGGGTGATCGTGGACCAGGACTACATCACCGAGGGCGACCTGCGACGGGAGAACAACGAAAACATCCGCCGCCTGATCGACATCGGCAGTTATCGCGGTCTGCGCCATCGCCGGAATCTGCCGGTGCACGGTCAGCGGACTCGCACCAATGCCCGTTCGCGCAAGGGCGCCCGGCGGACGGTTGCCGGTCGCGGTCGCCGCACGGGCGGGAAGAAGTAGTTTTCACGGGAATTACGAACGAAAGCACAGGATTGACGGAGAGGAAATACAATGCCCCGACCACGTGCCCGCAGGCGAGAACGCCGTTCGATCCCCCAGGGTCGGGCGTACATCTACTCGACGTTCAACAATACGCTAGTGAGCTTGACCGACCCCGACGGAAATGTTGTGGCGTCAACCAGCGCCGGCACCGTGGGATTTCGAGGTTCCCGCAAGGGAACGGCCTTCGCCGCCCAAAGGGCTGCCGAACAGGCGGCGCGCCGAGGGGTGGATATGGGCATGAGGAACATTGACGTTTACATCAAGGGACCCGGGTCGGGTCGAGAGCCGGCCATTCGGGCTTTGCAGGGCGCCGGCCTCTACGTCACCAGCATCAGGGACGTGACGCCGATCCCGCACAACGGGGTGCGCCCGCCGAAACGCCGCCGGGTGTAGCGGAACCGGATCAATGGATTCCGGCCCCGTATCAAGTACGGGGTGACGTTCCTTCATCGGAATGACGGAATCTCACACCATCAACGGATTATCACACCGACAACGGAAAGACAGAAATGGGCAGATATACCGGACCATCTTGCCGCCTTTGCCGCCGGGCTGGCGAAAAATTATTCCTGAAGGGAGATCGCTGCTTTTCGCCGCGCTGCGCCATTGAGCGCCGCCACACGCCTCCGGGCGGTGGCGGCAACCGGCGCCGGCGAGTGTCGGACTACGGCGTCCACCTGCGAGAGAAGCAGAAGGCGCGCCAGATGTACGGCGTCATGGAAGGCCAGTTCCGCAAGTACATGACCGACGCTTTCAACGCGCCTGGAATCTCCGGCAACAACCTGCTGCGGACGCTGGAGCGCCGGCTGGACAACGTGATTTTCCATTTCGGGTTTGCCGATTCGCGCAAGCAGGCGCGCCAGATGGTGCAGCACGGTCACTTTGCCGTCAACGGACGGAAGACCGACATCCCGTCGTTCCTGGTCAAACCGGGCCAGACCATATCCTGGACTGAGACTTCAAAGAGTAGAGACTTTTTTGCCGAACGGACCGAAGGCCTGCCCAGGCGCACATTGCCGAGTTGGTTGACGCTGGATCTCTCGAAGATGGAAGGCGAAGTTGTATCTCTGCCACCGGACAACGAGCTACCGGACACAATCAACTCCCGTCTCATTGTCGAGTACTACTCGAGGTAGCGACTGAATGCTGAATACTCAAATTCTCCCGCCAATGCGGGAACCGGAACCCGAAACTCCCGAACCTGCCATCAGGGTAATCGAAAGCACCGACACCTACGCCTGCGTTGCGCTGGAGCCGCTGGAACGCGGATTCGCGACCACCGTAGGGAACCCGCTGCGGAGGCTGCTGCTCAGCTCCATCCAGGGTACGGCGGTAACGTGGGTGAAAATAGAGGACGTGCCGCACGAGTACACCGTGATTCCCGGCGTAAAAGAGGAGGTGATGGACCTCCTGTTGAGCATCAAGCGCATCAGGATCCATGCGCTGGCCAAGCGTCCGGGGAAGATGCGCCTTGACGTGACCGGCGAGGGTCGCGTCTGCGCGGGGGATATAGCAACCGCCAGCGATTTCCAGATCGTGAACCCGGAGCTGCACCTGGCGACGCTGGACAACCCGGACGTGTCCCTGTCCATCGAGTTCAACGTTGAATCCGGGAAGGGCTACCAGCGCGCCGAGCAAAACGACAACATGGGCGGCCTGCCGGTGGGCGTGCTGCCGGTGGACGCTATCTACAACCCGGTCCGCAAGGTGGAATACTCGGTGCAGCCTATGATGGTCGGCGCACAGACCGACTGGGAGCGCCTGGTATTGCAGGTATGGACCGACGGCGCCATTACCCCGTTGTCGGCGATCCAGGAAGCGTCGGAAAACCTGGTGAATCATTTCTTCATGTTCAACCAGCTCAGCCGGCCCGGCGACGCGCCCATGGACACGGCGAACCTGCCCGTGGCGTCGGAAGTGTACCTGATGCCCATTGAGCGGTTGGACCTGTCGTCCCGAACCCTCAACTGTCTCAAACGGGCCAAACTGGACCGGGTGGGTCAGGTGCTGGACCTGAGCCCTGACGACCTGCTCAATATCCGCAACTTCGGGCAGAAATCGCTGGAAGAATTGCAAGGGAAACTAGCCGAGCTTGGGGTGAATTCCAGCAAAGCGGGCGAGGAGTCGTCGGCCGAACAAGGCTACGTTGACGAGGTCAGGGGCATAACCGGCGGCACGCTGGTTTTTGATCCCGATGATGACGATAACCTTGACTACGATGATGACGGAGAATAACGATGCCATCCCATCGCGTCGCCGGACGCAAACTCAGCCGGTACAAGGACCAGAGGAAAGCGCTTTTGCGAGGTCTGACCGTGGACCTGATCCAGCACGAACGGATCACGACGACGCTGGCCAAAGCCAAGGAAACCCGCGTGATGGCTGAAAAGCTGATCACCCACGGTAAGAAGGGCACCCTGCACAACCGGCGTATCGCGCTGAGCCAGGTGCCGAACAAAAGGGCCGTAACCAAGGTTTTCGACGAACTTGGGCCGCGTTACGCCGAGCGTCCCGGCGGGTACACACGAATCATCAAGCTGGGCCCTCGCCAGGGCGACGGGGCTTCCATGGCCGTCATAGAGTTGGTGTGATTCGCAGGAGGGATTGCCATCGCTGAACGTTGATATGACATCTGAGAACGCCGCAAGAGGAAAGGCCCGACGGATTGCCCTGGTTGTGTCGTATGACGGAACGGATTACGCGGGTTTCCAGTCTCAGGTGGGCGCGCCCACCATACAAAACGAGCTGGAAACGGCCATAGCCAAGTTGACTGGGACTCCGAGCAGGGTTCGCGGGGCGAGCCGCACTGACGCAGGCGCCCACGCCTGTGGACAGGTGGTGGACTTCGCCACCGAGAGCGAGTTGGATTCGGCCGTTTTCGTGAGGGCGATGAATTACTACCTTCCCGAGGCGATTCGAATTCTATCCGCCTGTGACGCGCCGTTGGACTTTCATTCGAGGTACGACGCGGCGCATCGAGAGTACAGGTACACCATCCTCAACCGGGAAGTCGCGTCGCCGCTGCTGCGCCGGACCCACCACCTGGAAACTGCGCCGCTGGAACTGGCAAACATCCAGACAGCCACGGCCAGCCTTTTGGGGATCAGGGATTTCAGGCGCGTGTCGGCTCCTTACCCGACTGGCCGCAGCACGGTACGCAGGGTTCTCAGGTGGGAGGCAAACCGCCACGCGAGCGTTCCGGACGTCATTACAATCGACTGCGCCGCCAACGGCTTCCTGCGTCATCAAATCAGGCGCGTGAACGCAGCGCTGGTCGAGATCGGCAAGGGGACACTGCCCATTCATGCTATGGCGGAAACACTGGCAGGACGCCTGCCAAACCAGCGCCGGATTCGCACCCTGCCCGCCAAAGGACTGTGCCTGAAATCAGTTCATTATCCTGATTACCATCACCTCTTTGATCCAAAGGTTGAAGACAAACATGAAACGCACTAGCACATATTTCGCCAAGTCCGGAGACGTGCCGGACAACTGGCGAGTAATCGACGCCACCGGGATCAGCCTGGGTCGCCTGGCCCGACAGGTAGCAGTCGCCCTACAGGGCAAAGACCAGCCGACCTATACGCCCCACGTGATCACAGGTTGCCACGTGGTGGTTATCAACGCCGACAAGGTTCGCATCACGGGCCGCAAGTTGATGCAGAAGATGTACTACCGGCACAGCGGGTACGTGGGGAACCTCAAATCGTTCCTGATGAGGGACATGATGGAAGATCATCCCGATCGGGTGATTTCCCTGGCGGTGAAGGGCATGTTGCCGGCCAACAAGCGGGGGCGTCAGATGATGCGCCGGCTGCGGGTATATGCCGGAGACCAGCATCCGCACGAAGCCCAGGTGGGCGCAGCCGAGTAAACGCCTCTAACCCCCATCCATTCCCAACCCAACTAACCATCATTCCCGACCCTCCTACCCGTCATTCCCGCGAAAGCGGGAATCCAGAATCAGCCATAGCACCTAACCTACAGGCAGGTTTTTAATGACGTTGCAAGCTGAACCGCAACAGCAGTATTTTTACGGAACGGGACGCCGCAAGTCGGCTATCGCCAAAGTGCGACTGTACCCCGATGACGGGACGGCGATCATCGTCAACGACAAGCCGATGGAGGAGTACTTCAACTGGCTCCCCTGGCAGTCCACCATCCGCGAGGCGTTCGCGGTATCCGGCACCACGGGCCGCTTCCGAGTGCAGGCCCAGGTCAAGGGCGGCGGCGTGAACGCCCAGGCGGAGGCCATCCGCCACGGCATCGCGCGGGCGCTGGTCATCTCCGATCCCGGCCTGAAAGCAGGGCTGCGGCGCGCCGGATTCATCACACGAGACGCGAGGGTCAAAGAGAGCAAGAAGTACGGCCTGAAGCGGGCCCGCCGAGCCCCGCAGTACACCAAGCGGTAGTAGAATACAGTCCAACAAGCTCTCTTGAGGGGACGTTTATGACTGTCGCTGCCGTCATCGCAGTTATCGCCGGGGTGAGCCTCGGGGTCACCTTGATTGTGCTGCTGGTCAGGGGAATTTTTCATTTGGGCAAACTGATCAACCGGGTTGAGCACCTGGAATCTAGGTTCGATACCCTGGAAGGCAGGTTTGACAACTTGGAAACCAGGTTCGATGCCTTGGACGCCAAGACTGAGGCCAGGATCGATAGCTTGGAAGCTAAATTTGACGCTAAGTTCGATGCCTTGGACGCCAAGACTGAGGTCAGGATCGATAGCTTGGAAGCTAAATCTGATGCCAGGTTCAATGCTTTGCTCACTGCCATCAACGAAATACGGTCCGAAATTCAGAAAACCAACGAGGCAACCTACCAGACCAACAAGATTCTGGTCGGGCTGGCGAATCACACTCACGACGCGGATGGGCGAACGGTGTTTACAATTCCCCAGGGAGACTAACCAACGAGTACGGCCGGCCAGCAAGTTCAGGGGGCGACGCATGCGTCGCCCCTACGCTTTTGAGGATTCCGCACCCAGCATTACAGCAAGTCGCCGAGGGTGAGCCAGTAGAAGACGATGTAGGTACCGGCCACCACCATCAACCAGGCGCCGACCACGCCCACGTAGGGCAGCGCGGCTCGCATCCACCGTATCAGAACCGTGCGGGCCACGGCCATGCCCAAAGTCAGCGCCATGATGACGCTGCCCATGCCCGCCGCGTAGAGCAGGAACTGGCCCAGGGTTTCCAGGAACCCGGAAGACAGGCCGGCGCCGACTCCCAGTACCGCCAGGAACAAGGGCAGGGTGCAGCTCAGGGAAGCCAGCCCGTAGCTGACGCCGAACAACACGTAACCCGGTACGTTGAGCTGGCCCGGATCGCCGATGCGGGAGGCGGCGCGCTGAGCCAGGCTGGTGTAGATCTTACCGCCGCCGGCCATGTACGCGCCGGCGCCGATGAGCAGGATGCCCACCGCCAGCCCTACCCAGGGCAGGGCGGCGACCACCACGGCCTGGGATCCGAATCCCAGAATCAGGCCAACGGCGCCGAAAAGGGCCACGAACCCGACGGACACAGACAGGCCGACCATGATTGCTTTGCCCACGAGTTTGACAACGTTGCGTCGGTCCTCGTCCTGGTTGCCTCCACTGACGTAAAGGCCGAGGTAGGCGGGCAGCATGGCGAATCCGCAGGGGTTCACAGCTGACGCGGCGCCCACCGCATAGGCGAACCCCAGCTTGATGCCCTCGTTGCTGATACTGCTGCCTGAGGATCCCGACAGCAGCTCGACAAATCTGTTGACGCCGTCGATACCCTCGGCATTGCGCAGCCAGAGCGCGCCCAGGACGGCGATGGCGTAAGCGACAGCAGCAATGCCCACCGCGATCAGGATGCCGCGTCTGACGGGCAGACGATCAAGGAGGGGAGCAGATTGGGTTGGAGATTCCGTTGGAGTAGTCATGAAATATCCTCGAGTATCGCCTCAATGGAGGCGACGAGCTGGGGGAAATTTACTCTTACGGTTCGTACAACAATATCGAAGTCAACACGATGATGCTGGTGGGCCAGCCGATTTCGCATCCCCGCCAAACTATGCCATTGAATTTGTGGGTATTGCTCGTGCTCTCCGCTTTCCCTGACACGATTAGCGGATTCCCCGGCAACGATTATCAAGTAACACAGGGCAGCCTGTTTTTCGCGATTCTGCTGCAATTCGTGCAGGTCGTACCCACCAAGGATTCTAATGGCGTCTAGGGCGGCGGCGAGCATGTATCCAAGATTCTCACTGAGCAGCGGCATAGTGGAACATTGCAGATTCGCGAGCCAGACTCATTTCTCTTTGGTTGAACCCAACCTCTGTATAAAGGCTGGTTCCTGGCCCGGTGGTTTTCCTGAGTTCCTCTTCCATATCAAGGAAACTAAAAAAATCAGGTACTTTTCCGGGCCGGAACGTCACAATTGCCGTGGGCGTATTCCCGGTTTCCAACTGGTTGGGCAACGGCTCGTCAAAAGCCTCATCGACCAGCCAGAGCTTGATGATGTGGTGTTTGCGACAGAAGTCTATGATTCGCCGCTGCTGTATGTCGGTAAGCATCACAGCGTCTCCCTACAGGGCGTCGTGGACTACATCACGTCGGGATTGTTGCGAACTACCACGGTGCCGGCCACCCGGTCGGATAGCGAGCGGTGGTCTTCATCGTCCAGGAGCAGCAGGATGGCGTCGGCAAAGAACCCGATCACGAAGCTGTGGGCGACCGCCTTGACGACCTCACGGACGAACGTGGTTCCCCAACCGGCCCGGCCTCCATCCCGTTTGATCGCGTAGATGCCCAGCAACTGCTTGCCCGGAGTTTGACCACGTCCCAGGACGATCAGCCACCAGATGATGTAGCCGATGATGAGGGTCAGAAAGAACAGTATTCCGTCTAGAATGGTGGCGAACAACCGGCGAAGGGGACTGGCGGTTTCCATGATGTGGCCTCACTACAAGATACGTTCGGGCGGCGCTTACGGTTTTGCTCAGACCCCCAGGTGCGCTTGCATGGCGTCAAGCAGTTTTTGCACGTTGGCGATGGTATTGGCCTCGCAGTAGATGCGGAGCAGCGGTTCGGTGCCGGAGAAGCGCGCGGCGACCCAGCCGGCATCAACCAACCACCGCCGGCCGTCGATTTCGTCCATGCTGCGGACCGGCATCCCGGCCAGTCCGGTGAGTGGGGATTTCGTCAAGCGGTCCATGATTGCGGAGCGAGCGGCAGGGTCAAAACTCACGTCGCGCCGCTGGTAGTGGTGCTCGCCCACGGTCTCGAAAAGACGGCTAACCATGCCCGATGCGGTGAGGCCGCTGGAGGCCATGTACTCCAACAGGTACAGGCCGCTGAGGATGCCGTCCCGTTCCGGTATGTGGCCTCGGAAGGCGTACCCGCCGCTCTCCTCGCCGCCCAGGATGGCGTCGTCGGCGACGAAACGGGGGCCGATGTTCTTGAAGCCCACGGGCATTTCAGAGATGGCTACGCCGTACTTGTCGGCCAGCTTGTTCAGCATCAGGGACGCCGTGACGCCCTTTACCAGCGGGCCACGGTCGCCGCGTTCCAGCAGGTAGAGCGCCAGCAGGGAGAATACCTCAAGGGTGCTGACGAAACGGCCATTTTCGTCCACCAGGCCGATGCGGTCGGCGTCGCCATCCAGGGCCAGACCGACGGCTGCGACATCGGCGGGAACGCGGCGGCACAGCTCGGCGAGGTTGTGAGCGATTGGTTCGGGCTGGGCCATGCCGGGAAATGCCGGGTTGGGTTCGGAGCGCAGTTCCACCACCGAGGTATCGCCACCACGCAGCAGGTCGGCGAAATAACCGGCCCCCGCGCCGTGCATGGCATCCACCAGCACGTTCAAGCCGGCGGCTCGTATGGCGTCCAGGTTCACCAATCCGGCTATGGATTCCCGGTACTCTGGCGTTGGGTCGGCATCCTGCACCAGGCCGAGGTTCCGGCCTTCGTCAAGGGGCAATCTCTTGGGGTCGCCGGAGGAATCTATGCACAGCTCCAGGACATCGGTCATGGACTGGCTGGCGCTGCCGCCCTCGGCGGACTTGAACTTGAACCCGCTCCAGGCGGCCGGGTTGTGGCTGGAAGTGATGACCACGCCGCCGGCCGCGCCGCGATGCACCACGTGATGGCTGACGACGGGCGTGGGAACCGGCTCATTGCACAGATACACCGGAATCTCATTGCCAGACACCACCGACGCCACGGTTTCGGCGAACTCGCGGGATGCGAACCGCGTGTCGTAGCCGACGACCAATCCCTGGCGCGCGCAGCCGGTGGCGCGAAGGTAGTCGGCCAACCCCTGGGAGCAGCGGGCCACGCTGGCGAAGGTGAAGTCGTCAGCGATGACGCCGCGCCAGCCGTCGGTGCCGAATTTTATGGGGGTGACCATAAATTGATTCTAGCATAGCGGCAGTTTAGTTCAGCGGCGGCGCGGTGTCACCATGGTGCCGGCCAGTATGTCGGATACTGAGCGTCGTTCTTGCTGGTCGCGCAGGATGAAGACCGCATCGACAACCAGGCCGATCAGGGTCAGATGAAGGCCGATTTTTATCAGGGCGCGGACCAGTTTTCGGGGTGGGCCGGCGGAACCGCCACGATGCCGTCGCACCTCGGTGCGCGTCAAAACGCGGCCCGGCGGCCCAAACTTGATGATTAACAGAAGCCAGAGCGCATAGGTTATCACTACGGCCAGGGGCATTTGGATCGCGAAAAAATCGTACACATCGAAGTTCACGGACTCCGGGCCACTGATACCCAGCCAGCTGTCGAGCTCGTGTATCACATAGAGAATCGCCGTGCCTGCTCCAAAGAACATCAGCCTATCGATAACCCAGGATGCGAAACGGCGCAGAGGAATAATCCGGTCCATAGCACATTTCCATACGCCGGCTTTGGTCTATCGGCGTTCCGGCGATGGACTCGATTTTACCGGGATGAACGGGATGAATGGGACATACAGGATGATCGCATTTGGCGAATCTTTCGTGGCGGTGCCCACAGGACTGCAACGATGCAACGCAAATGCGCCCCTCACCGCTAGGGTGAAGGGCGCGCACGAGGGAGAACGCAGTGACCGTGCGGACTCGCCGGATTCCCGCTTTCGCAGGAATGACGGTACTCTTTAACCGGTGTTAGTCGCTTGCGGTTCCGGCCATTGCGCCGGCGGCCTGCTTGAGGGCCTCGGCCTTGTCGGTGCGCTCCCAGGGGAGGTCGATGTCGGTGCGCCCGAAGTGTCCGTATGCGGCCGTCTTGCGATAGATGGGCCGGCGGAGCTCCAGGTCTTCGATGATTGCGCCGGGGCGCAGGTCGAAGTGCTCGTTCACCAACGCCTCGATGGTATCGTTATCCACCTTGTTGGTGTCGAAGGTCTCAACCGCCACGGAAATGGGGTCGGCGACGCCGATGGCGTAGGAGACGATGACCTCGCAGCGGTCGGCCAGCCCGGCGGCCACGATGTTCTTGGCGACGTAGCGGGCCGCGTAGGCGCCGGAGCGGTCAACCTTGGTCGGGTCCTTGCCGGAGAACGCGCCGCCGCCGTGACGGGCGATGCCGCCGTAGGTGTCCACCAGGATCTTGCGCCCGGTGAGGCCGGTGTCGCCCTGGGGACCGCCCACGACGAACCAGCCGCTGGGGTTGACGTAGTAGTTGGTCGCGGCGTCCAGCAGGTTGGCCGGCACGATGGGGTTGATGACGTGCTCAATGATGTCGGAGCGCAGTGTTTCGTTGAACGCGGCCCGGTCTTCGGCGTCGTCGTGCTGGGTGCTGATGACCACGGCATCGACCCGGTGGGGCTTGCCGTAGCGGTATTCCACCGTGACCTGGGACTTGCCGTCCGGCCCCAGGTAGGGCAGGGTACCGTCCTTGCGGACTTTGGCCAACTGCTCCACCAGGCGGTGGGACAGGTCCACGGTGATGGGCATGAGGCCATCGGTCTCGTTACAGGCGAAGCCTACCATCATGCCCTGGTCGCCGGCGCCGGTGGCGCGGCGAGCGTCAGCGGCAGTTGCGCCGTTATTGCGGGCTTCCAGCGCGGTGCTGACGCCGGCGTTGATGTCCGGCGATTGCTGGCTGGCGTTGCGGATGACGCCGCACGAATGGCCGTCGATGCCGTACTTGACGTCGGTGTAGCCAATCTCCAGCAGGGTCTTGCGGGTGATGGCGTCGAAGTCCAGGTCGGCCTGGGTGGTGATTTCCCCGGTGACCATGATGAGGTTCTTGCCGGCGACGGTTTCGCAGGCGACGCGGCTCATGGGGTCAACGCTGAAGGCGGCGTCCAGCACGGCGTCGGAAATCTGGTCGCAAACCTTGTCGGGGTGCCCTTCGGTGACCGACTCGGAGGTGAGCAGGTACTTGGGCGAGGTCATAAATCGGATTGGCATGGTTTCGGTTCCTCCGGATGTTTTGGAAGGTTGGCACGGGCGGGGAGAAGGCAATGATTGTGATTTTCACCCTCACCCCGGCCCTCTCCCATCAAGGGAGAGGGGGATAATATGTTAGGTGCCCTCTTCCCAGCTTTCGTTGTAGGCGGTCTGCTCGGCGGTCAGGGTGTCGATGTTGATGCCCATGGTTTCGAGCTTGAGGCGTCCCACCTCGGCGTCGATTTCGCGGGGCACCACGTGGACGCCGTTGGAGAGGTCCTTGTGGCTCTTGACCAGGTATTCGGCGCTGAGGGCCTGGTTGGCGAAGCTCATGTCCATCACGGCGGAGGGATGGCCCTCGGCGGCGGCCAGGTTAATGAGGCGGCCTTCGCCCAGCAGGTACAGGCGGCGTCCGTCCTGGGTTTCGTACTCTTCAACGAAAGGTCGGACTTCCCGGTGGCTGACCGACATGGCTTCCAGCGCCGGGATGTCGATTTCGACGTTGAAGTGGCCGCTGTTGGAGATGATCGCGCCGTCGGGCATCACGTCAAGATGCTGCTTGCCGATGACGTGCCAGCCGCCGGACACGGTGATGAACACCTCGCCCTGCTTCGCGGCCTCGACACCCGGCATGACCTGGAATCCGTCCATCACGGCTTCCAGCGCGCGGACGGGATTCACTTCGGTCACGATGACGTGTGCGCCCATGCCGCGGGCGCGGGAGGCGACGCCACGACCGCACCAGCCGTAGCCTCCGACGACGACGCGGCGGCCGGCCCACAGGATGTTGGTGGCGCGGGTGATGCCGTCCAGCGTGCTCTGGCCGGTGCCGTAGCGGTTGTCGAAGAAGTGTTTGGTTTCGGCCTCGTTGACGGCGATGATGGGGTACTTCAGCTGGCCGTCGGCGGCCATGGCGGTGAGGCGCACCACGCCGGTGGTGGTCTCCTCAGTGCCGGCGATAACGTTGGACAGCAGGTCGCTGCGTTCCTTGTGCAGGATGCCCACCAGGTCTGCGCCGTCGTCCATGGTGACGTTGGGCGCATGGTCCAGGACGGCGTTGATGTGCTGGTAGTAGGTCTCGTTGTCCTCGCCCTTGATGGCGTAGGTGGGGATGCCGTACTCCTGCACCAGCGCGGCGGCGGTTTCGTCCTGGGTGCTGAGCGGGTTGCTGGCGCAGATCACCAGGTCGGCGCCGCCGGCCTTCAGGGCGATGGCCAGGTTGGCCGTCTCGGTGGTCACGTGCAGACACGCGGCCATCTTGACGCCGGCCAGGGGTTGCTCCTTCTGGAACCGCTCGGTGATCAGGTTGACGACGGGCATTTCCCGGGCGGCCCAGCGGATGCGATCAACGCCGGCGCCGGCCAGGGAAAGGTCTTTAACATCGCCTTTGGTGTTTTGAACAGTCAAATCGTTTTACCTCTCTTTATTTGTTGATGTCTCCCCACCGTCATTCCCGCGTCGCTCTCGTCATTCCGGTTTCTCTCACCGTCATTCCGGCGAAAGCCGGAATCCAGAGAGTGCGACATACAGTCAATGTTCCTGTTGCAAGGATTTTCAGGGTTCCTGCTTTCGCAGGAACGACGGGGTGGATTTTGATGTCAGTGTGGTCTAGTGCGCCACTCGGGAGACGGCGAGGACTTCCAACATTCGCTCGATGAAAGAGCCTCGGTTGCCCTCACCATTGAAAACGGCGGCCTTGAAGTCTTGCGGACTCCTGGTCAGTTACGGGTCGTCTCCGTAGGACGTGGGGTTGCCGGCGGCAATCCACGAGGGGGTGCCGTCGTCAACGTTGTAGAGCAGCTCCGAGTCGATGCCCAGGGCGGACGCATACTCGCAGGCGACGCCGCTGCGGACGCCGGCGGCGCAGATGAACAGCAGCTTCTTGCCTTCGGGCAACTCGTCCACGCGGTCCATGAACTCATCGACGTTGATGTGGATTGCGCCGGATGCGTGGCCGGTGACCCATTCGTCATCGCGGCGAACATCGACGACGACGGTGTTCTCCGGGTCGGCATTGAGTATTTGCAGGGCTTCGGGAGAATCAACCCGGTAGTAGGGTTCCCCCGGATTCTGTCGTGGCATTTGTTACCTCCTGTAAAGGTTCGCTGTGGATTCCGGCTTTCGCCGGAATGACGGGGGTTTTGCGTTAGGAACTTGCTGGGGGCGGGTCGAGGTGCTTGCCGGCGATGGGTTGCAAGCGTCGGCGCACTTCGTTGGGGATCACGTTCCGGTCGGTGATGATGGCGTTGGAGAGGGCGGTATGGCACTCGCACGGGCCGAGTTCCGCCAGCGCCGGCATGATGTGGCGCAGGATGATGCGGCTGTTGGCGACGTTGGCGATCAGGTTTTCCACCACCATATCGACGGTTACGGCGTCGTGATCGGGGTGCCAGCAGTCATAGTCGGTGACCCAGGCCATGGTGGCGTAGCAGATTTCGGCTTCGCGGGCCAGCTTGGCCTCGGGCAGCGCGGTCATGCCGATGAGATCGCCGCCCCAGGCCCGGTACATTTCAGACTCCGCCTTGGTGGAAAATGCGGGGCCTTCCATCACCACCATGGTCGCTCCCTGGTGGGTCGGGATGCCCTGGCCCTTTGCGCCATCGGCGAGGATTTGACCCATCTCGGGACAGAACGGGTCGGCAAAGGAAATGTGCGCCACCACGCCGTCCTCGAAGAAGGTGCTGGGACGCAGCCCGCGGGTGCGGTCAATCAGCTGGTCGGGCACCACCATGTGCTGCGGCTCCAGGCGGGCTTGCAGGCTGCCCACGGCGCTGACGGATACGATCTGCTTCACGCCCAGCGTCTTCAGCGCGTAGATGTTGGCGCGGAAGGGCAGCTCGGTGGGGCTGACGCGATGTCCACGGCCATGGCGGGGCAGAAACGCCACCGGCACGTCCAGCAGTTCGCCAACGGTGATGACGTCGCTGGGCTTGCCGTAGGGGGTGTCAACGTCCACCACGGCGGTTTCCTCGAAACCCTGGATTTCGTAGAGTCCGCTGCCGCCGATGATGGCGATTTCCGCCTGGGGATGCTTGGGCATTACGTTGGTATCCTTTGGTCTATGTTCACAAACGGTTGGAGTCTGGCCTACCAGATGAAGTCGGTGATGGCTCCCAGCCAGAAGAGAACCCCCAGTGCGATGCACAGAATTTCGCCCTTGCCGAAGCGGGCATTCAGGGACGGCGCTCCGCCAATATCGTCCCAGTAGTCATTGAGGTTGGACTGCACCTTGCAGATTACGGCAAGGCTCACCAGCACCGTGATCAGAGTTATCAGGTATCCGATTC
Organism: Dehalococcoidia bacterium; assembly: GCA_965207025.1. GTDB lineage: Bacteria > Chloroflexota > Dehalococcoidia > Lucifugimonadales > UBA3495 > Bin87. The sequence goes on from OZ242258.1 coordinate 3,423,973, forward strand.
CGGCGATGGAGGTCGCAGCAGAGCCGGTGGAATCACCCCTGATTGCGCCGGCCACCAGACCCGCCACCGCGTTGATGACGACCACGGTAACCAGGACGCCCGTGTTGAGCGTGTCCGTTACGCCGCGCTCCTGCATCAGCTCTTTGTACAGGCGCACGTGCGCGTGGAAACGAAAGAAACCGTACACCGGAACCAGCTGGGTCAGCCCGTGCCACACCGGGTAGTGGGTTTGGCCCGTTTCGGCGGCCTGTTCCAGCGTATGGTCGCGGTACTGCGCCCAGGTGCGATACAGCCAATACAACCAGTAGAGGCCCATGCTGATGAGGGACAACGCGATAATCCGGCCCTGCGAAATGCGGCAGCCGTAGGGAGGGTTCCCACCTTGTGCGGATATGCCGAACTGGTCAACGTACATGGGGCGCGTACCGTATCAATTCGCCAACTGCGGAATCTGCTCGGGCAGGTAGTGGGTGGAGCGGAAAACGCTGTTGACCACGTAGCCCTGCTCGTTGGGCGCGAAGTGGGGGTTGATGTACTCCCAAACCACCTCACCGGCCGGCGTGACCTGGAAGATGCGCCCAGGTTGTCCCTCGGTGATGAGGGTGTTGCCATTGGGCAGGCGGCGCGCGCCGGAGATGTAGGCGCTGAAGAAGTTGAACGGAGGGTTGTCCCGGTACTCCCACACGATTTCGTTGTTGGCGGGGTTGACCTCAATGACGCGGGAGGCCGGCAGCGGGTTGTGACGGCTGTGGGAGCCGTTGTCGTAAATCAGCACGTTGCCGTTGTCCAGCAGGGACGGGTCGTGCTGCTGGGCCAGGGTTTCGTCGCCAATCTGCCAGACGATGTTGCCACTGGCCTTGTCGATGATGCCCACGGTGGAGATGTTGCGGAAGCTGAACATCACCCGGTTGTCGGGCAGCGGGACTATGGTATTGCCGTGGCTCCACTCGTCGCGCAGGTCGTTGAAGGTGATGACGTGGCGGTCGGGGTCCAGGTGTTCGGCGGCGTGCCATTCCCAGATGCGGTTGCCGTCGGCGTCCACCTCCACCAGCACGTCGGCATACATGCCGCCGGCGTCGGTGCCGGGCTGCCCGCCTTGGATCTTTGCGGCCTGCGCGTCGTCCATCCGCTCAACGGTCATGTACAGGCAGCCACCGGATTCGGTGCGGCGGGCGTCGTGGTGGTGGTGCGGGTCGCGGTGCTCCCAGAGGATGTTGCCGTCCCAGTCGGCTTCCAGCATTATGCCGCCCTTGAACCGCTTCATGGCCTCGAAGAGGTCCCAACCGCCATCGTCGCGGACCTTGCCGCCGTAGAACAGGTTGCCGTTGGGCAGCAGGTAGCCGTAGAGTCCCGGCGGGTAGGGCATCTGCCACCGGTGCGCCACTTCTCCGTTGCTGTCCAGCAGGTACACCTCGCCATTGCCCGACAGGGGGGCGTACAGGGTGTAGCCGGGGCTGGCTTGAGTAGGGTCGTGGGCCGTCAGCCCGGTGCGGGCGATGCGACGGCGGGTTTGTGAGTCAATGGATGCAGATGTTGTCATGTCGTTCAGTGGGTTTTCACCCTCACCCTATCCCTCTCCCATCAAGGGAGAGGGGATTTCTCAGGCGGCGTCCACGGCCTGTTGCAGTGATTCCGTATAAGGTGGGCGGCAGACCATGGTTTCGGTGATGATGCCGGCGATGTAGCGGTGGGGCGTAACGTCGAAGGCGGGGTTGTAGGCTGGTGTTCCCTCCGGAGCAATTGGCGTAGCGCCGTAGCCCGTCACCTCATGCTCCGGGCGTTCCTCGATGGCGATGTGGTCGCCGTGGGCGATGGCCAGGTCCACGGTGCTGGTGGGCGCGGCGATGTAGAAGGGTATGCCGTTCTCGTGGGCCAGCACCGCCAGCGAATAGGTGCCGATCTTGTTGGCGGTGTCGCCGTTGGCGGCGACGCGATCCGCGCCGGTGATGACGCAGGATACTTCGCCTCGCTGCATCAGGATGCCGGCGGCGGAATCGGCCACCAGCGTGGCGGGAATGCCGAGCTGCTGGAACTCCCAGGACGTGAGACGGGCGCCCTGCAACCAGGGGCGAGTCTCTGTGTTGAACACCCGGAATCGCCCGCCGGCTTCCCAGCCGGCGCGGATGACGCCCAGGGCCGTGCCGAAGGCCGACGTGGCCAGCGCTCCGGTGTTGCAGTGGGTCAGCACGCCCTGGCCGTCGAGCGGCATCAGCGGCCGGCCGTTCTCGCCGATCCGACGGTTGATGCTTTCGTCCTCTTCCTGGATCCGGCGGGCCTCGGCTTCCAGGCGCGGCAGGATGCTGCCCGGGTCCGGTTCGGCGTCGGCCACCCTGAGCATCCGGCGGACGGCCCAGCCGAGGTTGACCGCGGTGGGTCTGGCGGCAGCGACGTGGGCGCCGGCATTACGCAACGCGCCGATGAAATGATCGCGCTCTCGCGATTGCAACTCCGCCGCGGCAAGGACCATGGCATAGGCGGCGGTTACGCCGATGGCGGGCGCGCCGCGTACCCGCATCTCGGTGATGGCGGCGGCAGCGGTGCGATAGTCGGTGATGTTGACCGTTACCTGCTGGTGAGGCAGCAGCGTCTGGTCGAGCAACTGGAGACTACTTCCGGTCCAGTTGATAGGTCTAATTTCGGTCATGGCAGCAAGTCAGCCCATGGCGACGGTGGACACGCGGTTTCTGGATTCCGGCGAAAGCCGGAATGACGTTTCCTGATAGATAGACAAAAATAAAAGGCTCACCCACGCCGGGAGAGCCCATCAGTACAGTTCTCCCCTCATCTTTCGTCATACCGCTTGCTAACGTGCCGCAGAGCGACACTACGCGCGGGACGCCGGAATTAGCACCTGATCCCACTGGGTGAGCGGGATTGGTTGCCAGGCTTCACAGGGCCGTTCCCTCCGCCTGTCTGGATAAGGGTTCCAGCAGCGTATCCAGTTGTTAATCGTTACTTATACTATCGTCAATGTCCGATTCTGTCAACTTCGTTACGATTCTCACGCGTACCCAGTTTGTCATCGCGAGGAGCGAAGCGACGTGGCGATCCCGTTACCGAAGCTACGTCTGCTGCCTCTGCAAGATTGCCACGCTGCGCTCGCAATGACAGTTTGGGGAAAGTGGGGACGCGTGAGCGTTACGATTGTCGGGCAGTGGCAGGGAACGATCTCACGCCCGCCGGCTATAGCTCCAGGGCGTATAGGTACAGCGTAAGGCTGGTGTGGGGAAAGGCGTGTTCCTCGATTTCCCGGTAGCCACGGCGGCGCAGGAACGCGATTGCGCCGGGCATGTGGTTGTAAGTCCACGCGGTGGTTCGGACGTAGCCATAGTCGCGGCAGAATGCCTCGGCATGGTCGAGCAGTTGGGAGGCGATGCCCAGGCGTCGGGCGTCCCGGCTCACGGCGAGCCGGCGGATCTCCGCCTCCTCGTGACTGCGCTGGTACGCGCCGATGCACCCGATGGTTTCACCGTCTCGTTCGGCCACCCAGAAATTGCTGCCGGGATGCTCCAGGTAGCTGCGCCGTATGTCGGCCAGGTCGCGGGTCAGCGCCCCTTCAAAGTAATCGCTGAACTCCTGCCGGTCCGCGTCGGTGTGCAGATAGCTCTGGGAGAAGTCGTCCTGCTCGTGGCTGAACACCTCGCGGACGGCGTCGTAGTCTCTGGAACGGTACAGGCGAATATCTATCATCAGGGATTAACCAGGCATCAGGTATTGACCAGGAAGTTGATGATGTCGCCATCGTGGACGGGATAGGTCTTGCCCTCCGAGCGGAGCAGACCTTCCCGGCGGCCCTGGGCCATGCTCCCGCAGGCGGAAAAGTCGTCGTAGGCGATCACCTCGGCGCGGATGAAACCGCGGGTGAAATCGGTGTGGATGACGCCGGCGGCTTCGACGGCCGGTAATCCACCGGGCACGCTCCAGGCCCGCACCTCGTCGTCGCCCACCGTGAAGAACGATACCAGGCCCAGCGTATCGTAGCTGGCGTTGATGACCTGGCTCGTGGCCGGCTCTCCCAGATCCAGGTCGGCGCGAAACTCCGCCGCCTCTTCGACGTCCATCATGCCCAGTTCCGCCTCGATGCGGGCGCTGATGCTCACTGTCCCTACGCCTCGCGTCAGTTCCGGGTCAAGGCCCAGGTCGGCGATGCTCACGTCCTCCGCGCCTTCATCGGTGTTGAACACGGCAATCACTTTCTTGTCGGTGAGCAGTTGGTAGTTAACGAGGATCGCCCGCTCGGAATCGGTGAAAGTCTGCAAGCGCACGGGAATGCCGTTCTCCAGTCCCTTCCAGGCTTTGTCCACCGCGTCCTTCTGGCGAATCGCGGCGGGCCGATCGGCGGGTTTGGTCTTGTTCATCTGGTCGGATAGACGGGTCGAAGCACGCTCCAGAACTTCCAGGTCGGCGAAGGACAGCTCGTTGAGCATGGTTTCCAGGTCTTTGGCCGGATTTACCTCGCCGGTGGGATGGGCCACCGCGTCGTTGGCGAAGGCCCGCACTACGACGAGAAAAGCGGTGGCGGACTGGAGGATGTTGCGGTAGCGTCCGCTGATGCCCTGGGACTTGGCCATGGACTCGGGGCCGGGGAGGTCGATGTAGCGAATCTCTGCCGGCACTTTTTTCCTCGGGTGGTATATCTCAGCGAGGGAGTCCAGGCGCGGGTCGGGAACTTTGACCACGCCCATGTGCATTTCGGTTGCGGAACCCGACGCGCCGCTGGCGTCGGATTTGCCGAGGGTGAGGGCGTTGAAGAGTGTGGTTTTGCCGGATTGGGGCAGGCCAATGATTACTGTATCCATAAAATCCAGAGAATCTCACCCAAGGCGATAGGCCGGATTTCTATCCCAATCCGGTCGATTTCCAATCGCCTTTATCTAGAGCCGTTGGCGTTGGATTGACCTTTCACGATTTTGAGCACTTCCTCAGGAGACGCCTGGTCGCCGAGCTGCGCCACCTCATTGAGGATACGCTGACGCTCTTCCTGGCGACCTTCCTTACGGCCTTCGTCACGACCCTCTTTGCGGCCCATTTCTTTAAGTCTTTTAATCTCAGCCGGTATCAGCAGTACCATGCGACCGATCACCTCCATCAGGATTGCCGCCAGCAGGGCTACGCCGGCGGCCAGGGCAAAGATAGCTACCAGCGCGTATAACTCGTCATTGCCCGACTGTTGCCATGGCCGGTATCGCCAGAGGCCGACGCCCGCCGTGATGACGTACACCAGGTAATACGCTATCCAGTAGCGTTCCCCGATGCTTTTCAGCGGCTCCATTGTACAACAGCCGCCGGCCCGACGCTTACGGTTAGCCGGTTGCCAACACCACCGTTCCGGTTGAGGACAGGGAGCCGCCGGTGCCGTTCACGATGCTCGTGGCCGCCGGCTGGTCGGTGGAACCCTTGCGGTACACCTGGCGGTCGCCACACTCGCCGCGCAGCTGGCGGACGGCCTCGACCAGCAGGAAACTGCCATACATCCCCGGGTGCGAGTAGGAAAGCCCGCCGCCGTTGGTGTTCAGCGCGAAATCGCCGCCGGGAGCAGTGCGCTGGTCGGCCACAAAGTCCGGCCCCTCACCGGGCCCGCAGAAGCCCAATCCCTCGATGGTCACCAGCGTGGTGTAGGTGAAGGAGTCGTAGATCATGGTGTGGTCGATGTCGGCGTGGGTCAGGCCGGCTCGCTCCAACGACCGGGGGCCGGTCTCCCGGGACCAGGTGGACGTGTGGTCGGGCATGAAGCTGATCAGGTTGTGATCGTGGCCTTCCGCCGCGCCCAGCACCCACACCGGTTCCTTCCGGCAGTTGCGCGCCTTCTCCGCCGTGGTCACGATGATGGCGGCGCCGGAGTCGGTCACCAGGCAGCAGTCGAACAGGTGGAAGGGCCAGGCGACCCAGCGGGAGTTGTGATAGTCGTCGAATGACATGGGGGTTTCGTGCATGTAGGCCACCGGGTTGAGGTTGGCCCACGCGCGGGTGGACACGGCGATTTCCGCCAGCGCCTGACGGGTTCGCTCCTCGCCGTACTCGTGCATGTACCGGGTGCAGGCCATGGCGTAGTTGATGGGCTGCCCGATCATTCCGTAGGGCGTTTCGTACTGAGCGACGGGAAGGTTACGGTCCGGCGGAACCGGGGCGCGGGTGGACCGGCCGGCCTGCCCGTGGGTGATGAGCACCGTGTCGCAATAACCGGCGCGGATGGCAGCGGCGGCGTGCGCGACGTGGATCACGAATGACGAACCGCCCACCGACGTGTTATCCGTGAAAGAGGGCTGCAAGCCGAAATACTCTGCGGTCACCAGCGTGCTGAAACCTGCGGTCATCAGGCCGTTCACGTCGGACAGGGACAGTCCGGCGTCTTCCAGCGCGTTGTACGCAGCCTCGGCGTGGTGTTGCAACGAGGATTTGTCGGGCACGGTGCCCATAACGTCGGACTCGGCGACGCCCACGATTGCGATGTCGCGTTCACGTTGTGCGGTGCTGGCCATAGATTCACTCCCGGTGGTCGGTTTGCCGGTTCGTCGGCTCCCGGTTTATCGGCGCAAGGATGGTACAACATTACCCGTTCCCCGACAAATGCCTTGCGGAGCGGCGCCCCGGCGCCCACTAGCAAGGAGCGCTCCCCGCAAAGGTGGGACGCAGCCGAAGTTCCCGGAGCGTTGCGTCGTCGAACGGACCGCCGCCGGACTCCAGCGCGCTGATCCACGACTCCCGGCTGGAACGGTAGTAAAGACGGCAGGCCGGTTTCTCCGCAGCGTCCACCCACTCCAGGAAAACGCTTAAATCCGCCACTGCCTCGTCGGTCGAACCCATGACGGCGTACACCAACCCCCGGCTGTCCCGCACCGGTCCGTCCGGCTCGCGCTCCAGCGCCAGATCACAGTAGGGCAGCGCCTCCTCCGGCCGACGCTGTACGCCCAGCTGCCGGCACAGCGCGTTGTTGATCTCCGGATTACGCGGACCCCGTTCCTGCGCCGCCCGCAGGTCAGTGTTTGAAAGCTCCCACCTTTCTGCTTCCGAGTGCGCCAACGCACGGCTGTAATACCCCAGCGCGTTGTTGGGCGCCAGGCCTATGGCTTTCGTGAAGTCGGCAATGGCTTGTTCTGCATCCCCGTCTTCGCCCCGCTGCAACCGGGCATTGCCCAGGTTCACCCATGCCGTCGCCAGGCCGGAGTCTATGTTGATGGCGCGTTCCAGGTCCGCGAAGGCCAGTTCGAGGTCGCCGTCGTGGCCCCGTTCCAGGTACACCGCTGCTCGGTTCACGTACACCCCCGGCCCCTCAACGCCAGCGTCGATTGCCCGTTCCATATCCTCCAGCGCTTTGTCCAGATCTCCGGACCTACCCCTGGTGACATGGGCCACCGCCCGGTTGAAGTACGGCGTCGCCAGATGGGGCGCAAGTTCCGACGCCCTTGTGAGGTCGGCGATGGCCAAATCCTCGTCGCCCGGCCGCCCGCGCTCCAGATACGCCAGACCACGACTGCCGTAGGTATCGGCAGACCTCGGCTGTACCTCCAGCACCTCGGTGAACCGCCAGATGGCCTCGTCCAGGTCGGCGTACTCGCCGCCCAGATACGCCTGCCCCAACCGGTAGCGCAGATTGGCCAGGGCCGCCGGGTCCGGCGGCGGATGCTCCAGCGCCTGGTACAGCACGGTTTTGGCCGGTTCATACTCGCCCCGTTGCAGATACACCTGGCTCAACGTCAGCAGCGCTACCGAACGCACCTCGACGGTAAGGTCGATGTTGATGGCCGTGGGCAACCCGGACGGCGACGTGGCAATTTCCACAACCTGCGGGCCGAGGGATTCGTTCTCGGTGGGGGTTGAGGTCAGGTTGGCCAGCACCCTTCCGCTGTCGTATTCCCCCCAGATCACGATGGCCGCGCCCGACTGCTCAGCGGCCGACAATGCTGCCCGGTGCCCGGGGACGGTTTCCGTCCAATCGTCGATCCTGATACCCTCAAGTCCGGCGGCGGCGATCTCACGGTATATGCTGTCTCTCAGGCGACCGCGGATGTTGAACTCCAGTTGGCCTGCCGTGTAGTTGGCGAAGGGCGCGATCACGATCAGCGCTTCTCCCGTCGCTGCCACCGGATGCTCCGGCTCGCCGGGAATGTCAACCGTCGGTTCTGCGGTTGCTGTCACCGGATGCTCCGGCTCGCCGGGAATGTCAACTGTCGGTTCCATAGTTGCCGCTACGGTATGGTCGGGCTCGTCGGAAAAATCGACCAGCGCCAGCGCAACCGCGATGACAGCCACCACCACCACCGCAGCCGACACCGCGATCCGGAACCTCCGGCGTGGGCGGCCAGGAACCGGAGCCGCATCAGGAATTGCCGGCGGCTCCGGCAATTCAGTGTGCGCCGTTTCCTCCGGCGGAGCTTCAACCGGAGCCGCTTCCGGCTCGAAATCCGCCGCGATCAGCAGCTCGTCCCGCTCCTCCGGCGTGAGCCGCAGGACCTCGGCGCAACGGAGGACGTCATCACGGTAGCGCGGCCTTGCGGTGAGACCTTCCTTCCAGCGAATCAGGGTCGCCCGGCTCACACCGACACGTCGGGCCAGGTCGGAATCGCTGATCCCCGACCGGCTTACGTGAGAGGTGAGAAGTTCCCCGAAATCTGGCAAAAGATACAGCCCTGTATCATAAAATCAACCGAGTGTTACACATCTGTCCTTCGGTGTACAGCCGGTGAGCACCTAACCTTGACATCGCCAAAACCAAATCAAAGGAGGCGATGAAATGAACCCGATAATGTCAAAGGCAATCGTTCCACTGCTGACGGTGCCACTGCTATTGCTGCTGTTGCTGGTCGTAATGGCCTGTGGCGGTAGCGCGGAATCCCCCGCGCCGGCGGCTCCCGCCGCTCAATCCGCTCCCGCTGCGGCCCAACAAGCCCAGTCCGCTGCGGCGGCTACCCAGGCCCCGGCGGCCGCCCAGTCCGCTGCGGCGGCTACCCAGGCCCCGGCGGCCGCCCAGTCCGCTGCGACGGCTGTACCCGCTCCAACGATGGCGGCGGCGCAACCTGCGAGCGCTCCCGCGCAGCAGCAGGCAATGCCGGCCTCACAGCCATCCCAGCCCGAGGGGTTTAATTCCATCGGCGGCTCGGCTACCGTTAACGACAAGCCCTACGACCTGACCTTCTTCCAGCACTACGGCGTCAATCCGTTTATTGACACGGAGGACGACCAGCTCTCCACCTTCGCCATCGACGTGGACACCGCGTCATATACCATTGCCCGCAGGTTCCTCGATGATGGGCACCTGCCCGACCAGAACTCCATACGGGTGGAGGAGTTCGTCAACTACTTCGATCAAGGTTACGCTGTCCCCACCGAAAACGCTTTCGCCATCCACGTGGACGGCTCGCCATCCCCGTTCGGCAGCGGCAATCACTGGCTCATGCGTGTCGGATTGCAGGGGAAAGAACTCCTCGACGAGCAGCGGCAGGACGCCACGCTGGTGTTCACCATCGACATTTCCGGCTCCATGGCTCGCGAAGACCGGCTGGGACTCGTGCAACAGTCGCTCCGGCTGCTGGTGGACGAACTCCGCTCCGACGACAAGGTAGCCATCGTGACCTACGGCGACCGTGGTTCCGTGCTGCTCGAAGCCACCGAGGCCCGGGAACGGGGCAAGATATTGCAGGCCATCGACTCCCTGCAACCTGGCGGTTCCACCTACGTCGAGGATGGCTTGAAGGTCGCCTACAAGCTGGCTGTGGATGAAGTGGCTTCCAATCGCATCACCCGCGTCATGGTGCTCTCCGACGGTGTTGGCAACGTGGGCAACACCGGCCATGAATCAATACTGCGCCAGGTACAGGACTACGTTGACCAGGGCGTTACCCTCACCACCGTCGGTTTCGGCATGGGCAACTACAACGACATCCTCATGGAGCAGCTGGCCAACGATGGCGACGGCGCATACTACTACGTCGATACCCTATCGGAAGCCCGCCGCATATTCGTCGAGGACCTGACCGGAACCCTCCAGGTTATTGCCAAGGACGCCAAGGTGCAGGTGGAGTTCAACCCCGGGGTCGTCAGCCGCTACCGGCTCATGGGCTACGAGAACCGCGACGTGGCCGATGATGACTTCCGCAACGACGCGGTGGACGCCGGCGAAATCGGCGCCGGACACAACGTCACCGCCCTCTACGAGCTGAAACTCCGCGAAGGCGCCGAAGGCAACCTCGGCACGGTGTACATGCGCTACGAGGATGTCGGACTCAACGAAGTGGTCGAGCTCAGCCAGGAGTTCACCCACAGCGATCTGGCTATGGACTTTGAAGAGGCCGCGCCAACCTTCCAACTGTCGGCAGTTGTGGCCGAATTCGCCGAAGTCTTGCGCGGCAGCTACTGGGCCCGCGAGGGCAGCCTGCAAGCCGTGGCCGACGAGGCCCGCCGCGTGCAGATGCTGCTGCCCGAAATGAACGAAGTGTCCGATTTCGCCAGCCTGGCGATTCAGGCAGCCAGCTTTGAGGCCGATGCCCCCGGCAGCTAAGCACCCGGGCCGGCAGATGAAATAGAGCACCGTCCACCCGTATCCTTACGGCGGCGTCCAGCGCACTGGCCACAGCGGGCCGGCGCGCCGGACGCCGTCCGGTCGTGTGCTAAAATGCGCCCAATTTCCGGATGCGCCATCCATTTACCGGGATCTAGATATGCCGCATAACTTCTGGATGATTAATTGCAACAATCACAACTTCGACATCACTCGGGACCTGGGCTTTTCGCAACAGGGTTTGAAAGCCGAATACCGACGCAAGGTGCAGCGGGTTGAACCCGGCGATCGCATCATTTACTACGTCAGCGGCCAGCGCGTGTTCACCGCCACCGCCACCGTAACCAGGGGATACGAAGAGGTCAGGTCCACTCCCTGGGTCAAGGAAGGCAAGACGCCCTGGCCCTATCTCATCCACATCAAACCCGACGTAGTGCTGAACCAACAGCAATATATCGACGCCGGTTTGATCGCCTACCGCCTGGAATATCTGCGGAAGTGGCCGCCGGAAGACTGGCACATGGCCTTCCAGGGCAACCTGCACCTGCTTTCCAAGGGCGATTTCTTCCTGCTGGAAACCGAAATGATGAAGCTGAAACATGGACGCGAGGAAGCCCTGCGTCGTGTGGATGTGGAGCTGGCAGCGGAAACGGAACGAGTCAACGCCCAACGCGAACGCCGTCGCCGCAACACGGAACGCGACTCCGTGCGTACCGCCCGACCCAGGGATGGACACACACCCGAAGCGACGGACCGTATGATTGAAGAACATTCAACGGCCAGCGAAGAACCGGCTACGGCGACAAGTGAGCAATCGCCTTCCGGGAGAACGCGGCCCAACAACCGCGTGCGACGCAACCAGGGCAGGGGCCGCAACCGCCAGACGCTCCCCGACGCTCCGAAGTTCGACAACAACTAGGCAGCGTTGACGAATACCGTCATTCCCGCCACCCATCCGTCATTCCGGCGAAAGCGGGAATCCAGCGACCGCGTCCGACTCGGCCAGCGTCAGACGAATTTCCGCCCGCACATCCTCATCAGGTTCGATGCTTTCTGCGATCCGCAAAGCCGCTACAGCCTCGGCTCCGCCGATGCGTCCCAGGGCCCAGGCCGCGTGCCGCTGCACCAGGGGATCTCCCGATGCCAGTGCGCGCGCCAGCGCCGGCGCCGCCGTCGCATCGCCGAGATTGCCCAACGCCACGCAGGCATTGCGCTGCATCCCGACCCGCTTGGCGCGCATCAGGGGCGTGCCGGCGAAACGCTGACGAAACTGCGTTTCGTCCATGTCCAGCAGCTCAATGAGGTCCAGAGTCGTCAGGTCGCGCCGGCCAAAGTTGGGGTCCGAGGTCGCTTTGGCTTTGCGGTTGACCGGACAGACCTCCTGGCAGATGTCGCAGCCGAAGACCCAGGTTCCCATGGCAGAGCGCAGATCTCGAGGTATGGCGCCCCTGTGCTCGATGGTCAGGTAGCTGATGCACCGGCGGTTGTCCACCACATAGGGCGCGACGATGGCGTCGGTGGGACAGGCGGGGATGCAGCGGGCGCATTGGCCGCAGGTCTTGGCCAGGGGCGCATCCGGTTCCAGTTTCAAGTTGGTGATGATCTGGCCCAGCAGCAGCCACGAGCCGTAGGTCGGGTTCAGGATGTTGCCGTTCTTGCCGAACCAGCCCAGGCCGGCGCGAGCGGCAGCGGCGCGGTCCAGCATCGGCCCGTCGTCCACGTACCAGCGGGCCGTCAGTTCCGCGTCGGCCGGTTGCAGCGCGAGATGCTCGGAAAGGGCGATGACGAGGCGGCGCATCCGGCGCTTCATTACGCGGTGGTAATCACGCGCCTGGGCATAGCGGGCAACGAGTCCAGAACCCTCTGATGCCGTGTCCGGCGCGCCGGGGTAGTAGTTGAGCCCCAACGATATGATGGAGCGGGCGCCGGGGAGCAGTTCATCGGGATTTGTGCCCCGTGCCACGCGCGCTTTGGTGAACCAGGGGAGTCCGTCCATCAGCCCGTCGTCAATGCGGCGTATGGCCGTTTCCCGATCAGCATCGAAACTGGCGGCGTCGGTCACGGCGACGAGATCGAAACCGACTTCATGCGCCAGACGGTTGACCAACGGGCGCAGGTCGGCGGGTTTCGCGTCATCGTGTTGGGTCGCGCTCACCGGTTCTCGTTCTGGTATCGCCCGGTGTATCCCTGCGGATCATCGGTGCTCAGGGGAAAGAAGACCAGCTGGGCGACGCGGGCGTTGCGCTGGATCCTGAAGCCGGCGGGGTGATGGACGGTCAGCAGAGCCTGGGATCTCCCGGAGTAGCCGGCATCCCAAACGGCGGTGTGGATCGCCACGCCGGAACGAAGCAGGCTGGAACGGGGACGGGCCAGAGCCATGATATGCCGGGGCAGGTTGACGACTTCGTTGAGGGTAATCAGATAGGGACCGGGGTTAAGATGCAGCCAGCCGTCCGAATCGAAGGCAAGCATTGAGTTTTCAGGCAGCGCCCGGTCGGCGTCGAGAACACCGATACTGCCGGGCGTGGAGTCCGCATGGTAATGGGAAACCGAGCGGACGGACACGTCGAACCCGTTGGGCTGGAGGTGTACGTTGAAGTCTCGATACTCCTCAAGCAGGGGCGGATCGCCAGCGATGAGGTCGGCGATGGCGGCCCGGCTGAGCGCGCCGGTGAGTTGAGGTTGCTGGTTCATAACCAAAGGCAGGATGTAGATATATCGGTAGGGGCGACGCATGCGTCGCCCCTACGTTGGGAATCCGAATGGATTGGGGTGCGGCTAGTCGTGCATGAAGTCCTGGATGTCGGCCGGCAGCGGCTCGTACCTGGGTATTTCAGTTACGACGGCCTGGGTGGTCAGGAGCATTCCGGCGACTGAGCCGGCGTTCCGCAGCGCTGAGCGGGTAACTTTCGCAGGGTCGATGATCCCGCGGGCCACCACGTCGGTGTACTCTCCGCAGTCGGCATCGAACCCGTAGTCGCCTTCGCCGTTGCGAACGTTTTCCACGATCACATCACCTTTGTAGCCGGCGTTCTGTGCGATGGTGTTCAGGGGGGCTTCCAGCGCGTTGCGCACCAGGCGTATGCCAACGGCTTCGTCGCCGGTCGCGCGCTCCAACAGGTCATCCAGCACGGCCTGAGCGCGCAGGAGGGTGACGCCGCCGCCGGGGATGACGCCTTCTTCAACGGCGGCGCGGGTGGACGCCAGCGCGTCTTCGGTGCGGCTCTTGCGCTCGTTCAGCTCCGGCTCGGTGGCGGCTCCGACCCGGATGACGGCGACGCCTCCCGCCAGGTTGGCGAGGCGCTCCTGCAACTTTTCCCGGTCGTAGTCGGAGGTAGTTTCCTCGATCTGCACGCGCAACTCGGCAACGCGGCCGGCGATGTCGTCTTCGTGGCCCCGGCCTTCAACGATGGTGGTCTCATCCTTGGTGGCCAGGACGCGACGGGCGGAGCCAAGATTCTCCAGAGACACGTCATCCAGGCGCATGCCGGCGTCGTTGGTGATGACCGCGCCGCCAGTGACGATGGCGAGGTCTTGCAGCAACGCCTTGCGCCGTTCCCCGAATCCCGGGGCTTTGACGGCCAGGCTGCTCACGGTGCCGCGCAGCTTGTTGACCACCAGGGTCGCCAGCGCTTCGCCTTCCACGTCCTCGGCGATAATGATCAACGGCCGGCGGCCGGCCTGGGCCACGGCCTCCAGGGTGGGCACCACGTCGGCAGCGGAGGAAAGTTTCTGGTCGGTGAGCAGAAAGAGCGGCTCGTCCAGGGAGACTTCCATCCGGTCGGCGTCGGTGATGAAGTGGGGCGAGAGATAACCGCGGTCGAGGCGCATCCCTTCAACGACGTCCAGTTCGTCGGTGAGGCCGCGGCTCTCCTCGATGGTGATGATTCCCTCGCGGCCGACCTTGTCCATGGCGTCGGCGATCAGCTCGGCGATGGCCTCTTCGTGGGCGGAAAGGGCAGCGACGCGCGCGACCTGCTCACGACTCTCAACGGCCACGGCCTGGGCGCTGATTTCGCTGCTGACCGCGCTGACGGCCTGGTCGATGCCCGACTTCAAGGCCAAGGGGTTGGCGCCGGCGGCCACGTTCATAAAGCCGCCCTGGATGATGGAACGAGCCAGCACAACCGACGTGGTGGTACCGTCGCCCACGACATCGTTGGTCTTGGCGGCGGCCTCTTTGACAACCTGCGCGCCCATGTTTTCGTAGGGGTCCGGCAATTCGACCTCTTTGGCGATGGTAACGCCGTCGCTACAGACCACCGGCAGGGTCCAGACGCGGCCCAGGATCACGTTCCGTCCGCTGGGGCCGAGGGTAAGGGCGACCACGCGCCCCAGTTGGTCAACACCGCTCATGAGGCTCTGTCGGGCGTCTTCGTCAAAAATCAGTTGCTTTTCAGGCATTGCGGGAATCCTCCGGACTCGGCAAATTGCAGCGCGCGATTCGACAAAGCGTGACGATATGTCCCGATGGGAAGCGATGGGATCGCGCGGAGTTTGGCGTCTCAATTGTCCGCAACAGGGCGAGTATTGTCAACTGACGGATGACATTTGGTTCGAATTTTGATAACATTCTGCCCTGGAAATCAGAGAATCAGATTACAGGAGCCGTTCCCTTGCCCGCACAGAAGGCCCACCGCCAATCCGTGAAACGCTACGCCCGCAACATGAGCGTGCGCCGCGCCACCCGCACTGCCGTCGGTCGCGCGCGCCGCGCCATCGCCGCCGGAGCCCCTGAATCGGAAGAAGAACTGCTCAAGGCAATGCGGCAGCTGGACCTGGCTGCCCGCAAAGGGGTGCTGCACAAGAACAACGCCTCACGGCGCAAGTCCCGCCTCGCCGCCGCCCTCAATCGGGCTCGAGCGAGTTAGCGGTACGCCGTAAAAGCAGACCTCAGACCCGAATTGCGCCGGCGCCTGTAAGGCGCCGGTTTTTACATGGAGGCACAGTATGAACGGGATGTTGTTTGATGTTTCGGTTGGCTTCCTCCTCTGGGTTGGTTGGCGAGAGGCAGGTCGCTGGTCCGTCTGAGCCGGACTTGGCGGCAACGGCCCGGTGTCAGTGATTTGGTTTTTCAACCGTTGGTCCATGTCGTAGAATGGCGCGTGCCCGTTTCATTCGGCTGAACCAGGGTTACGCATCCGAACCGGAGTTGTGCATCCGAACGAGAGTCAGGCGCCCGACCAAGGAGTTACGCCCATGATTATCGACACTCATACCCACGTGGTCAGCACCGACAAGGCCGCGCACCCACTGCATCCCGACGCGACGGGGTGGTCGCTTGAGGTCAGCAACAACGTTGAAGACCTGATCGTCGAGATGGACGCGGCCGGCGTGGAGTGCGCCACGCTGGTACAGCCCAACGGCACCTACGGCCTGGACAACTCCTATCAGTGCGACAGCGCATTGCAATACGCCCCGCGCACCGTGGCCGTGGGCATCCTGGACCCGGCGGCATCGGACGCGGCGGATTTGCTGTCCTACTGGACCAACGAGCGCGGGATGTGGGGCGTGCGCCTGCAAAGTCAAGCCGAGCCCGACGATCCACGATGCGACGCCATTTGGGAGCGGGCGGCGTCGCTGGGAGTCCCGATTTCCATCGGCGGCGGCGGGACGGCGGACCGAGTGAACCGGATGCGGAACATCGGCGCGCGGCACCCCAACGTCCGGTTTGCGCCCGACCACTTCGCGGGCTGGAGTGGCTCCGACGACAAGGCCGGCATGACCACCGCGCTGGAAGAATTGGCTACGCTGCCCAACGCCCACCTGCGCTATTCCAGCACCAGCCTGGGTCCCTACGCCGACCTGGACGACGACGGCAAGGATCTGTTTCGTCGGGTCATAGAGGCTTTCACGCCGCGCCGCATGATGTGGGGTTCCAACTTCCCATCCTCGCGGGTGGGCGGTTTTGTGGGACAGGTAACGCTGGGCAAGACGGCGCTGCCGTGGCTGTCCGCCGAAGACCTGGACTGGATGATGGGCGGGGCCGCCGCCACGTTCTGGCCGATGCTGAAGGCGCCGGACGCCTAACGATTTCGGACGCTGGATTCCCGCTTTCGCGGGAATGACGGTATTTGTCAACGCAAGAGAGGTTAACAGCATGGCTGCGGAACCCGTGAACATTTTTGAGTATGAAGAGATCGCCAAAGAACGCATTGAGAAAGGGCATTACGATTTCATCGCCGGGGGTGCGACCGACGAGATAACCATCCGCCGCACCCGGGCGGTGTACGACTCCATCATGCTGCGGCCCCGCATGATGGTGGACGTGGACCGGCGCAGCATGGAGACCACCGTGCTGGGCCAGGAGATTTCCCTGCCCCTGATGCTGGACCCGGCCGGCAACCACGGGGCGGCGCACCCGGAGGCTGAAATCGCATCGGTCAAGGCGGCGGGCGCGGCCGGGACGCTGATGGTGCTCAGCTCCCACGCAGCGCGGACGCTGGAGGACGTGGCGGCGTCGGCCACCGGGCCGATCTGGTTCCAGCAGTATTTCTTCAAGGACCGGGGCCTGACCCTGGAGATGGCGGCCCGGGCTGAGGAGGCCGGCTACTCGGCCATCTGCATGACGCTGGACGCCAAGATCAAGCCCAAGCGCGAGCGCAACATCCGCAACGACTACGTGGGCGCGGAATCGCCCAACTACGCCCAGCTTGACCTGGGCACACACAGCTGGAAGTTCGCCGCCGATGCTCCCGCCGGACCCAGTGACATCCGCGACGTGGCATCGACGTGGGACGACCTGGAATGGTTCGCGTCCAGCATCAACCTGCCCGTGGTGGTGAAGGGCATCATGGCCGGGGAGGACGGCCGGCTGTCGGCGGAAAACGGGGCGAAGGGCGTCATCGTTTCCAACCACGGCGGCCGTTACCTGGACACCACGCCAGCTACCATCGAGGTGCTGCCCGAGGTGGTGCGCGCGGTGGACGGCAACGCGGAGGTGTACCTGGACGGCGGCGTTCGCCGGGGCACCGACATTTTCAAGGCGGTGGCCCTGGGGGCGCGCGCAGTGCTGATGGGACGCCCGCTGTTCTGGGGCCTGGCGGTGGACGGCGAGGCCGGGGTCAAGGCCGTGCTGGAAATGCTGCGCGACGAGCTGGATGCGACGATGGGCATGTGCGGCTGCCCCGACATCGGCAGCATCGGCTCGGCGACCATCGACACGGTGTCGCCGCTGCTGGCGGCGTTTCCGGCGCATGCTGATTTTCGGTAGGACGGCTGTGTTTGCGGAGGGATACGTCATCTTTGAACGGTTATTTCGTGATAAAAAACATTGACCTTTCGTGCCATTCGGGATAGGATTGCGGCAAAATTGACGAAATGCTGCCAACATTCGGGAGACGCTGGGGACAACTACCGATTTATGTTATTCGAGCGCGAAAGTTGGACGTAATTCGTCACTGTTGGTGTGTGGCCACCCGGTCACGCCAGAGACACGGACTCAGGAGGTAAAAAATGGCTGAACAAGACATTGCCTTGATGGCTCACCTCATGCGGCGCGCCGGGTTTGGGGCGACGTACGAGGAGCTCGAGGCGCGCGCCGCCAAGGGCTACGAGGCCACTGTCGAAGAGCTGCTGAACCCGGAGAGCCAGCCCGCCATCCAGGACGACATCCTGATGCGCTACCAGCCCCAGTGGGTATCCAAGGCCGGGCTCGAGGGCCAGCAGGAAGAGTGGACCTACCGGATGATCAACACCAAGCGGCCGCTTGAGGAAAAGATCGCCCTGTTCTGGCACCACATCTTCTGCACCGGCCACGCCAAGTGCGAGTATCCCAAGCAGCAGAATATCGAGCTCGACATGTTCCGCACCCTGGGGTTCGGCAACTTCGAGGAACTGCTCATGGGGCTGTCCCGCGACCCCGCCATGGTGTTCTACCTGGACAACTGCATGAGCCATAAGGACGCCATCAACGAGAACTGGGGCCGCGAGCTGCTGGAACTCTTCTCGCTGGGCGTCGGCATGGACGGCAACGCCAACTACTCCGAGGATGACGTCAAGGAAGCCGCCCGCGCCTTCACCGGCTGGACGGTCACCAACTCCATCCCGCGCTACCCCTATGGCAAGTACGAGGCGGCGTTCATCTATGACCCGTCGGACCACGACTATGGCGAAAAGACCTTCCTCGGCGAGTCGGGCAACTTCAACGGCGAGGACATCGTCAAGATCGTCGCTCGTCAACCGGCCGCTGCCCGGTTCGTCGCCCGGCACATGTACAACTTCTTCGTCGCCGATGAGCCGCAGGTTCCCGCCTGGCAGAACACGCCGCCGCGCGACCCCGAAGCCATCAAGATGCTCGAGGACGAGTACTTCCGCTCCGGCTACGACATCCGCTCCATGCTGCGGGTTCTGTTCAACTCCGACTTCTTCAAGAACGCGCAGTTCGAGAAGGTGAAGAGCCCCACCGAGACCGTTGTGGGCACCATGCGCCTCGTTGGTGACTTCGACATGCCCAGGCCCGGTCTCAACGCCATGACGCTCACCATCCGGTACATGGGTCAGGACCTGCTGAACCCGCCGACGGTGGAAGGCTGGCACACCGGCCGCGAGTGGATCGACAGCGGCACCCTGGTGGAGCGCATCAACTTCACCGCCGACGCCGTGGGCGACACCTCCCATCGCGGCGTGCAGGCCATCATCAACCGCCTCGGCTCGCAGGGCGACACCATTTCGTCCGAGCAGTTGGTGGACGGCTGCCTGCAACTGCTCGGCCACTACCAGCTGGCCGACGTGACCCGCAACGAGCTGGTCGCCCTGGCGGACAGCGAAGGCGAACTGCGGACCGGCAGCGACGAGTTCGGCACGCGCGTCGGGCAGATGCTCCAGTCCATCGTGGCCACCACCGAGTACCTGTTCGAGTAACAGAAGGGGGAATGATATGACAGCTACCAAGAAAGATCCGGTGCTGGTGGTACTCCAGCTGTCCGGGGGCAACGATGCGCTGAACACCATCGTCCCCTACGGCGACCCCCTGTACCTGGACAACCGACCCAACGTGCGGATACCTGTTGACCAGGTTCTGCCGATCAACGACTACATCGGGTTCAACCCGGCTATGGGGCCGATGAAGCGCCTGTACGATGAGGGCAAAGTCGCCGTCATCCAGGGCGTGGGCTATCCCAGCCCCAGCCGGTCCCACTTCCGCTCCATGGACATCTGGCACACCTGTGAGCCGGACAAGGTTGGAGACGAAGGCTGGCTGGGCCGCGCTGTGCGCGACCTGGACCCGGAAAAGACCAATGTGCTGACCGGTGTCAACTTCGGCCGCGGCCTGCCCCGGTCGCTGGTGGCCCCGGGCGTCCCAGTTGCCTCCGTGGGCAACCTGGAGACCTACGGCGTGCTGACCGGCATTGAGATCGAGGAACAGCGCACCAAGGCGCTGGACGTGTTCTCGCGCGTGTATTCGCCGATGCTGGGCCAGGGCCCCGTGCTGGACTACTTCGCCCAGACCGGTCTGGACGCGCTGGAAGGCGCGGACATCCTGAGCACCGCCCCGCAGATGTATTCCTCCTCGGTGGAGTATGGTGGCGACACCGTGGGCCAGTACATGCGCAACATCGCGCAGACCCACCTGGCCGGGTTCGGCACGCGGGTGCTCTACACTACGGCGCCGTACAACAGCTTCGACACCCACGCCGGCGAACTGGCCAACCACACCCGCCTGTGGACCGAGACCTCCAACGCCGTCGCCGACTTCTACGACGACCTGAAGGAGCACAACGCTGGGGACAACGTCATCCTGCTGGTCTTCACCGAGTTTGGCCGCCGCGTCCATGACAACGGCTCTGGCACTGACCACGGCTCGGGCGGCGTGGCCTTCGTGGTGGGCGAAAACGTGAAGGGCGGCCTGTACGGCGAGTACCCGTCGCTGGAGGAGAACAAGCTGCTGGAGGGCGACCTGCACTTCAACAACGACTTCCGCGGCCTGTACTCCACCATCATGGAGAAGTGGATGGGCCTGGATGCCCAGCCCATCGTGAACGGCTCCTTCGAGCAGATGGACTTCATTTAGCCCGCAGCCCGACACAAGGAGGCGATCATGGTTACAGCAACGAGAATATCCCACGTCCAACTCCAGTACAGCCACACTATCGGGCGCGGCGAGCAGTTTGGGCCGGGGTTCACCTATCCGATCCACATGGCCCGGGGCGAGGACGACCTGATGTACGTGCTGTGCCGGTCTTCCGAGTACCGGCCCGAGGGCACGCGCGTCACGGTCTGCACCGTTGATGAGGAATACGTCAACGCCTTCGCGCGCGGCGTCCCGCAGCAGGGCCCCCACGAATACAACTTCGAGGACGGCTCGCTGGTCTGGCCCGTGAACGTGGCCATTGCCAGCAACGGCAACGTGTACGTTTCCGACGAATGGCTCCACCGCATTTCGATGTTCACCCGCGACGGCGAGTACATCGGCAAGTGGGACGAGAACGTCGGCAGCGGCGACGGCCAGCTGGACCGCCCGGCGGGAGTGGCCATTGACGCGGACGACAACGTCTGGGTCGTGGACGGCAACAACCATCGGGTCCAGAAGTTCACGCCCGACGGCCAGTTCCTGATGAAGTTCGGGAGCTACGGCAGCGGCGACGGCGAACTCGATTCGCCTTGGGGCATCGACATCGACAACCAGGGCAACATCTACATCGCCGACTGGCGCAACGACCGGGTCCAGAAGTTCTCCGCCGACGGCCGGTTCCTGATGAAGTTCGGGTCCTCGGGCTCCGGCGATGGCGAGTTCAACCGGCCCGCCGACGTGGCTGTGGACCAGGACGGCATCATCTACGTGGCCGACTGGCTCAACGACCGGTTGCAATACTTCGACCCGGAAGGCAACTTCTGCGGCGCAAAGACCGGCGAAGCCACCGTTTCCAAGTGGGGTAAGGACAAGCTGGACGCCAACCCCGAGATGTGGGACGAGCGCGAGCGGGCTCCCAACCTCGAGCGTGAGCGGGACTTCTGGGCGCCCACCGGCGTCGCGGTGGACGAACACAACCGCGTGTTCGTCTGCGAGGGACCTCGCAACCGCATCCAGGTATTCCAGAAGCAGGCCCTGACCTTCATGGGACCGCGCCTGTAAGCGCTGACCAAAGGAGGCCCCCGTTTCAGGTGGCCCGGAATCTCCGTAGGGGCAGGTTTCAAACCTGCCCCTACACATACCTCGCGCCTGTAGCGCCCATAGGGGCGAGGCATGCCTCGCCCCTACCCTTATCAACGACATTGTGGGAATAAATCACGCTTGCTGCGTAGGGGCGAATAATTATTCGCCCCTACAGTCGGCGCCCAACAAACCGTAGGGAGTGAATCTTTGCCATGCCCATCACAGTAGGTCATGTTCCCAACCTGGAATGCGAAGCCTTTTACTTCGATATGGAGCGTCGCGGCGTTGTCCTGGTCGCTATGGAACCCAACCAGGTGGCGGACGCTTTGGAAGACGGCGCGATAGACGCCGGGCCGATACCGCTGCTGGACGTTCCTCGTCTTGAGGCGAGTGCGTCGCCCATACAGCGGTTCTGCGTGGCTTCGGTGAATCACGCCGTTTCGTGCGTGCTGCTCTCAAACAAGGAGATTGGCGAGTTGAGCGGCGGCGCGATAGCCCTCAACGAGCCGGATCCCACATCGCTGCAACTGCTGCGGGTGATCCTGGAGTTGAAGCACGGCGTCAGCGGCGCGTCTTTCGTGGACGCCCAATCGGAGCATGACGCCAGGTTCCTCACGTGGAATCAGGGGTTGCGCGGGCGCCGCGCCGTCCGGGGTTTCGCCCACCGTTACGACCTGGGTGGGGAATGGCAGGAGTGGACCGGCCTGCCGTTCGTTTTCAACCGCTGGATGTCTCGCAACGACATGGAGCGGCAGGACTTCCTGATCCTCCAGGATGCCCTGTTCGTCGGCCAGGAGGACTGGATGAACAACCTGTACAAGGATACCGGCCCCCGCAACGACGTGCTGATGCTGTCCAGGGAAGTGCTCGAATACGTCCAGGGCCTGCGGTTCTTCATGGGCGTGCCCGAACAGCGGGCCGTTGAGGCGTTCCAGGAAAAGCTGGCGCTGCTGGGTGAGGCAGGGACGTAAGGTCACGTAGTGCGCGAAGGAGACAACGCCATGAGCCACTGGGACAGTTGTGACGCCATTGAACGTCGCCCTGACAAAGTGAGCGGAGCATGGATCTTCAAGGACACCTGGCTGCCCGTAGCGAGCCTCTTCGATGCCTTGAAGGATAGCCCAACCATCGACGAGTTCATCGACGACTTCGGCGCCGTCACCCGGGAACAGATCGAGGCCGTTCTCGATCACGAAATCCGATCCCTGGAGAAACACTTCGCCGATGAAGATACTGCTGGACAACAATGTCCCAAGACTGCTTAGGAACAACCTGCCGGGCCACCAGGTGGATGTCGCCCTACAGTTCAGTTGGCACACCCTAAGCAACTGGGAACTCCTGGACCGGGCTGAAAGCGAAGGCTGCCAACTGCTGATCACCGCCGACCAGCGGATTCCCTACCGGCAGAACCTGTCCCGCAGAAACATCGCTATACTCATCATCACCGGAAATCGCCGGCGACACGTAAGCCGCGCTCTGGCCGAGATAAACGAAGCTGTCAACTCCGTGAGCCCGGGGGAAACACGCATACTGGAAATCGACACAACGTGAACGTCAAACCACCCGTCGGAGGTGAATCATGGTACTCGTCGGACAGGAACTCGAAACCGGGATGATCCAGTACGCCAGCCGCGACGGTACGATGATCGACGCGCTGTACAGCCGTCCGGCCGCGCCGGGATCGTACCCCGCCGTCATCGTTACCATGGAAGGCATGGGCCTGATGGACCACCACAAGGACATCGCGGTGCGCTTTGCCGGGCAAGGCTTCCTGGCCATCGCGCCCGACCTTTACACCCGCGAGGGCACGCCGGAGCCGGAGAACGTGCTGGCCACCCTGTTCGCCTCGCCAGATTCCCGCGCCATGGATGACCTGGAAGGCGCGGCAACGTTTCTCAAGTCCCAGGCCCACAGCAACGGCAAGGTGGGCATCATCGGGTTCTGCTCCGGTGGGCGCTACACCCTGATGATGGCGTGCCTGAGCAGCAACATCGACGCGGCGGTGGATTCGGCTGGCGGCCACATCGTCCACGAACCTACCGAACTTCGGCCGGTACAGCCCATGGACCTGGTGCCCGACCTGTCCTGCCCGCTGCTGGCGTTATTCGGCGTCGAGGACGAGAACCCTACGCCCGAGCAGGCCGAGCAGATGAAAGCGCTGCTGGATCAGCACGGCAAGACCTACGAGTGGGTGATGTACAACAACGCCGGTCACGCTTTCTTCGCCGACTACCGGCCCAGCTACCGCGCGGCGCCCGCCCAGGATATGTGGCACCGGGTGTTGCTGTTCTACGACCGGCACCTGAGGGGCTAGGCTCGGTGAAGTACCAGTCGTTGACGGTTGGCAGCGGCGGGCATAGGATTCGGTCAACCAACAGCAGGAGACAATTGCAAGATGCGCGAAAACACGATGAAGACGAAACTCGCCGCCGGCCAGCCGGTGTTCGGCTCAATGATCACGTTCCCATCGGCGGCGGTGGTGGAGATGCTGGGGTTCCTGGGCTACGACTGGGTGCTGATCGACAACGAGCACGGCAGCATCACGGTGGACCTGGCGGAGGATATGATCCGCGCCGCCGAGTACTCGGGAACCGCGCCCATCGTGCGGCCCGTGGGCAACCGCCCGGAGATCATCGCGCCGTTCCTGGACCGGGGAGCCTGGGGCGTACAGGTGCCCCACGTCAACACGGCGGAGGAGGCCCGGGCCGCGGTGAAGGCGGTGAAATACTACCCCGACGGTGATCGCGGCCTGTTCAGCGGCGGCCGGCCGGCGGAATACGGGTTCAACCAGGCCACGCCGGACTACGTGGCCGACGCGAACCGCAACACGCTGGTGTGCCTGATGCTGGAGGAGGTGGAGGCCATCGAGAACATCCCTGAGCTGGTCAAGGTGCCCGGCGTGGACGTCTATTTCATCGGAGCCGGCGACCTGTCGCAGAGCATGGGCTACCCCGGCCAGCAGACCCATCCGGAGGTGCAAGCGCTGGTGGAGAAGGGCGTGCAGCAGATCGCGGCGGCCGGCATCACGGCGGGGTGCAGTTGCCCGGACAACCTGGTGCCCCACTACCTCGAACTCGGCGTGCGCTACTTCCACAACACCGTCGGCCGGCTGATACAAGGGGCCAGCAACGAGTACCTCAAAACGATGCGGGCGGCGGCGGACGGACTATAAACCAATCCGGATCGCCCACCTTTCAAACCAACGTTGCCAGGAGAGTCAAACTATGACCAGCCCAGTTGATCCCGTCCAGATACGCCTAACCGGAGAAAACTCTTTCATCCGCCTTGCCCGAGAGGACGGTGGCCCGCAGACCACCCGCACCAGCCACTGGCGGGTGCTCTGGACGCCGGCCGGCGCCGGACACGTCCTGTTCCTTAAGAGTGAGGACCTGGAAGGCGACCAGGTACGAGTGTACTCAGACAACATCGCCATGACCCGATACGTGCAGGAAGAAATCGAGTCCATGCTGTTCCCAGAGTTTGGGGACACCTCACTGCCGGTGATCAACGCCCGCTTCCGCAGGTCCGGCGATATTTCCAGTTCCTACAACGAGCACGTGGTAGCGTCAACGGAAACCGTCGTGCTGAGCTGGCACGATTTCCTCACTCCCTACATGCTCAACAACCCCGCCGGCGAAGCATCGGGGCGCACCCACGGGGTGTACAGCTGCTTCTTCCCGGCGCGGCAGGCTCAGATCACCGTGGGCGACCGGGCCCTGCCCGGGGTGGTGTCGCTGGAGATGCGTGGCCCGGCGCAGAGCAGCAGTGCATGCTGTGCGTGGTCGGAAACGTGGGTGAGGCCGTAGGGCTACCAAAGCCGAGGTTGTGCAGGGGCGAATGATTATTCGCCCCTATGCCGTTATCGCGCCGTCCACGTAGAGGATTTGCAGCGCCTGCCGGGCGGCGGGTTCGACTTGCCTGATGGTCGCGGTATCCATGCCGTTGCAGAGGTCTGCGATGGCATCGGTGGCGGTGCGCCTGCCGTTCAGACGGTTGAGCAGCTGTGCAACCAGGGCGCTGCACGGCAGGCCCTCCGGATGGCCGTCGGTAATCAGGCCGACACCCCACACAAAGCGGTCACCGGCCAGCACCGGCTGGCGTTGCAGCAGCACACCATCGGCAAGCCGCAGCGGAGCGTCTTGGGGCAAACCCTGCTCCTGGCGACGCCAGCGCTCCGACTCCACGGCGGCTACGCTGTCGCCGAAGGCTGCGGGAGCCAGGCCATGGGACAGCACCACCCGCTCGTAGCCTCGGGCCGGCTGGCCGGCGACAGCCTGGATGAATGACTGGCGCGGCGTCAGGGACGGGTCGTTGTCCAGCAGGCGACGGGCCTCCCAGAAGTAGGAATCGGCGGTGCGGTTGCTGGAGTAGAAAAGACGCGCCAGCTCGCGGAAGTGTCCGTATTCCTTGTAGTAGAGTTGCTGGTACACCCGCCCCGCCGGCCCGGCGATGGTTGGATCGTCCAGCGCGGACGTCACGGCTGCCGCTGCCAGGGTGGCCGAGGTGAGGGCGAGGTGGACGCCGGAGGAGAATAGCGGGTCGATGAAGCAGCCGGCGTCGCCGGCGAGGATGTAGCCGGGGCCGTGCAGCGATTGGCAACGGTATGACCAATCGCGCAGCACCTCCGGGCCGGACACGAACCGGGCGGATTTCAGCATGTCAGCCAGGCGCGGGGCGGCGGCAACCTGCGATTCCAGGAACCGTTGGGGGCCAAGTTCGCGCACTCCCTGTTGCCCGATCTCCGCATCCACCACCGCGCCGACGCTGGCCCAACCATCACGCAGGGGGATGTGCCACAGCCAGCCGGCGGGTTGAGATTCGATCAGGATGTTGCCGTCGTCGGGCGCGGTCAGGCGTTCGCCGCCCTGGTAGTAGCCGTACACGGCCAGGTTGCGGAAGAAATCGTCCCATTGGCGGAGGCCGAGCTGACGGGATAGCAAGCCACCCTGCCCGCTGGCGTCCACCACATAGCGCGCCGGCAGTTCGGTCTCGCCGCCCGAACCGTCGGGGGGACGGCAACGAACGGCGACGGCGGTTCCGGCATCGTCGAACACGACGCCCGTTGCCTGGCAACCCTCGCGCACGTCCACTCCGCCACGACGGGCGTTGTTCAGCAGGATGGCGTCAAATTCGGGTCGCCACACCTGGTAGGAGTGTGGGTTGCTGGCGTTGGTCTCGCTGAAATGCCAACTCCAAGGCTCGCGGTCGGCGCCCCAGATCATGGTCGCGCCGCGTTTAATGGTGAAGCCGGCTTGTTGCACCTTGTCCAGCACGCCAAGGTCTTGCAGGATGGGGATGCTGGCTGGCAGCAGCGACTCTCCGACGTGAGCGCGGGGGAAGCGGTCTCGTTCCAGCAGTACGACGGGATGGCCCTGGCGGGCGAGCAACACGCTGGCGCAGGAGCCGGCGGGTCCGCCGCCGATGACGATGATGGGGAGCTCGGACACGGGCGTTTTCGGCTACGCCGGCTGGGGCAGGTGCGCGAAGGGGTTGATTACGCGGAGGCCGTCATAGTCCTGCGTGTCGCTCATATCCTCTGAGTACACCGCGTCGCAGCCGAGCAGGCGCGCGGCGGCAAGGATGGCGCAGTCCCAATAGTTCAAACCGAACCGGGCG
This sequence comes from Dehalococcoidia bacterium, assembly GCA_965207025.1. Classification (GTDB taxonomy): domain Bacteria; phylum Chloroflexota; class Dehalococcoidia; order Lucifugimonadales; family UBA3495; genus Bin87. Next base: position 3,451,179 of record OZ242258.1, read on the forward strand.
CGGATGGCAAGGGCGCTGTGCATCAGATCAAGGGTTACATCCTGTACTGGAAAGCGCAGCAGCGGTCGAATAAAATCCACAGTTTGCTGGTGCGTCAGAAACCATGATCGCGATGTACGAGTCGCTTGCGTGTAAAACTCCTGTAGCACCTGCACTGACAGAGCCAGATCGCGCTGCGCGAGGATTTCATTCGCCACTTGGTGCTTGGCAAATTCTTCTGGCAGAGGGCTTGCCGCATAAAGCAGGATGTTGGTATCAGCGAAACGCATCGCGGTCGTAAAGGTCTTCGCGGGGCAGTCGGTCCGCAGCGCTGAATCCGGGACTTTCGCTCCGGATGCGTTTTATGACTTCCGACTGTAACCTCCTCAAGCGTTCAAACTCCTTGGGCGGCGCACGTTTGGGTATAGCTGTGGCCAATCGTGCACTTACCCATTCTTCCACAGAGATTCCCGCTGCCTCCGCGTTGCGTTGGCAGTATCCGTAGGCATAATCGTCAACCGATATGGTGATGGTCTTCATAGCACAACCTCGCTCCGACAGGATAGCACGGCGGCATCGCGGTCAGCGGTAGTACTGCGAAAACACCGGCTCCTCCCGGGTGATGATTTCCAGGACGCAGGGTTGGCCGGTGGCGGAGATTTCCTTGGCGCGCTCGATGGCGGGACCGACCTCGTTGGGGTCTGTCACGTACTCAGTGTGAGCGCCCAGGGACGCGGCCATGGCGGCGTATTCGCCGGTGACGTACTTGGTGCGGTAGCGCTCGGTGGCGATGGGGATGTTCTTCTCGTAGCCGCCCATGGCGCCGTTGTTGACGATGACGGTGATAATGCCCAGCTGCTCGCGGGCCGCCGTCTCAAAGTCGGTGCCGGCCATGCCGACGGCAACGTCGCCCATCAGGTTAACGCTGGTCTTCTCCGGAAAGGCTACCTTTGCGCCCATAGCGTAGCCCAGGCCGCTGCCCAGCTGCGTCGAGTTGCCCCAGCCGATGTAACCGCGCGGCGTGGTGGCCGCGTAGAAGGGCACGATCTGGTCGCGGGGGTTGCCGGAGTCGTGGGTTACGATGCTGTTGGCCTTGTCGAGCCGGGCGTTGAGCTCGTACACCACGCGATACGGGCTGATGGGCGCGTCGTTGCTGGACAGGCGGGGCATCCACTCGGCCAGCCACTCCTGTCGCACCTGCCGGATCTCGGCGGCCACGGACTCGTCGCCCCGGCGTCCGGCCGCGCCCAGCCGATCCTTGACCTCCTCGATGAGCTGGGCCAGGACCAGCCTGGCATCGCCCACGATGATCTCCTCCAGGGGGTACTCGCCATTCAGGTCTTTCTCGTCGATGGTGGACTGGATGATGGTCTTGCCGGCTGGCACCGGCGCAGAGGCCAGGGTTTTCTGGAAGCTGGTGCCGATGCCGAACACCACGTCGCTCCGGGCGAGGAAGTCGCCGACCATTTTGGTGCCGGTGTTGCCGCCGGCGCCCAGGGCCAGCGGGTGATTCTCCGGGAAGCCGCTCTTGCCCAGCGTGGTGGTCATGGTGGGCGCGTTGAGCAGTTCGGCCAATTCCACCAGCTCCGGCGTCGCCTCAGCGTAGAGCACGCCCTGGCCGGCGTAGATCACGGGACGGCGGGCGTTGACCAGCAGCTCGGCGACGCGGGACACGTCGCGGGGGTCGCCGGCCGAGCGTCGCTTGCGCTGGGGCTGGTAGTGGAACTGCTCCTCGGAGATTTCGGCGGCCAGCACGTCGTTGGGCATCTCCACCAGCACCGGATAGGGCCGGCCGGTGCGCAACTGGGTGTAGGCGCGGCGCATCAGCTCCGGGATGCGCTCGACGTGGTTGGCGGAATCGGCCCACTTGGTGACGCCCTCGTAATTGCGGGCGGCGTTGAAGTCCGAGGACATGCCGTGCCGACGGGTGCCGGGATGGTTGGGCACCATCAGCAGAGGCGACGAATCGGCGTAGGCCTGGGCCACGCCGGAGAAGGCGTTTTCGATGCCGGGGCCGCCCTGCACCAGGACGACACCGTTCTTGTTGCCGTTGTTGACGCGGCTGTAGGCGTCGGCCATGTTGACCGCGGTGCGCTCCATGCGCGAGATGATGGGGCGGATGCCGGCGGCGGCGCAGGCATCGATCAGAATGTTGTTGGGAAAGCAGAAAACGACGTCAACGCCCTCGCGTTCCAGGATAGTGGCGAATGCGGTCTTACCGTCCATGTTGGATTGGGCCTCCAGAAAAGTGCAGAGGCATTATAACGGGTTTGCCGCAGGTACTTTGCGGAGCGAAAGCGCACGTTGTTGAACGGGAGATTCGGTGATTTATGTTTTATGCGTTGTGCCAGGGCGCAACCAGGTCGTAACTGGTGCGGGGCCCACCGGCCTCACTGCGTAACAATACGCCATGTGCAATAAGTTCGTTGATGTCCCGTAATGCCGTGTCATGAGAGCATTTGGCGATCTGGGCCCACTTGGTGGTGGTTAATTTACCCTCGAAACCATCAAGCAAACGATTCAGCATCGCACGTTGCCGATCGTTAACGGCGATCTCATCAATACTTCTCCAGAAGCGTTCTTTGGAGGTCACCGCGGCAAAGGTTACCCCCGCGCTGTCGATGGCTGCGCCGACACAATATAGAAACCAATCCAGCCAGCGGGTGACGTCCGTGCTTCCCTTTTGTGTCCGTTCCAGAGTGCGGTAGTAATCTCCGCGCTTTTTGCGGATTTGAGAGGAGACGCTGTAAAAACGCTGACTGGCGCCGTCAGAGCGAGCCAATGACATTTCAGCGATAGCCCTGGCGACGCGCCCATTGCCGTCCTCAAAGGGGTGGATGGTAACAAACCACAGGTGCGCCAGCCCGGCTTTGATCACTGGGTCGGTATTAGTAGCGGAATTGAACCAATCCAGAAAAGCCTCTACTTCCCCGTCGATGCGGGCTGCATCGGGGGCTTCGAAGTGGACTCGTTCCCGACCAGCAGGGCCCGATACCACCTGCATTGAGCCAGTAGTATCCTGGCGCCATTTGCCCACGGTGATGCGGCGCATTCCGCTGTGCCCGGTGGGAAACAAGGCGGCTTGCCACCGGCACAGACGCTCCTCGGTCAGTGGTTGGTTGTATCGCTGAGTTGCGTCCAGCATCATCTCAACCGCGCCTTCAACCTTGCGATCATTATGTTCCAGGCCGCCGGCATCGAGGCCCAAACGTCGGGCGACCGAGGAACGAACCAAATCGGCGTTCAGGGTTTCGCCCTCGATTTCGCTAGTCTTGACCACTTCCTCGGTCAGCGCGGCGAGTGTTGCCTCCTGGCGGAGTGCGAAGCCCAGTTCCGACGCCTTGCCCAGCAGAAGTCCTTGACGATGACGAACATCGGCCAAATGAACAGCCAAATCCTCGATACAGCAGTACAGATGAGGCCAATCGGGTTGTTCGTATATGTAAAATCTACGCGCCATTTGCGGTGATTGTACCATGCAATCACCGCATTTACCCAGGCGGACGGACCGAGACCATTCCGCGGGTTACCGGTAATAACACAAAAAACCGGCTGATTTGGCTACGGCAAGGCATCGAACCATACTGAGATCTCATCCCTGTAGTTGCCGCCTTGGTAATCTTCGTAATGCAAATTCAAGCCGTCTCCAATTTCGTTAGTAGGCACCGCGAAGCAAACAGTGCCTGTGACCATGCCCCCTCGGTACAAATTCTCGGAGAGATCATTGGGGGTAACGCCGCAAGAGACTCCATCTTCAAAGGTTTGGTATTCCACTCCTCTGTTGCCTACCAATTCAAAATCAGATTCAGTAACGTACTCTGGCTCGTCAACTGAACCGCGCTGATTCCAGACGCTAAGCGTCCATAGCACGAACTGTTTACCTGATGGAGGGGGGTCATTAAATCGGTTTTCAGCTTGAATCTCAGGCCAAGCATCGGTGTCAACTGCGGTGATTTGCATATCAAAAATGCCAGCCTGGAATTTTTCGCCATAGGCGATGGGGCTGGAACGTTTCGAACCGTCACCGCTCGTTGGGGTGGGTTCAGGCTCTGGCTCCACGGCGGGACAGGCCGTGGTATCGGCTTCCACTGTGAACAGAGTCCACTGCCCGAAGTTGAATGCTCCATCCTTGGCACTCTTGCTGCCCTCCCGGAATGCGTAGAGCGTTCCCCGGAAGTAAGCCGGCGCACCGTGTGCAAGGAATTCGTCAGCGAAGCCGAGGCGATTTCACCCTAAACGACGACGCAGTCGTTCATACACGCATACACGTCGCCGCGCTGACCAACGATCAGAACCAGCACGATTAGTTGATCGGCCTCCAGAGTGTAACAAATGCGCCAGTCGCCGACCCTGATGCGCCACACTTCTCTGGCGCCCCGCAGCCTTTGAGCCTGCTGCGGACGCGGGTTTTCGGCCAGCGCCTCGATGGCGCTGGCCATCCGCTGGCGGACTTCCCGGTCGCGGATGCCGCGGAGATCCCGCTGTGCCGGTCGGGAAATGACTATTCGGTACGTCAAATGCCCAATTCAGACTTCAAGTCTTGCCATTCGACTCCGCCGTGCGCGCGGTAGTCGGCCAGCGCGTCCAGGGCATCCAGCAGGTCCAGGCGCTCTTCAAGAGCTTCCAGCGCGGCCAGGTCGGAGACCGGAACCAGCACAGCCACGGTCCGGCCGTTCTTTTCCACGGGAATCCGCTCGCCCCCGTTCTGAATCCGCGCGGCAACGTCGGACACGTCCTGCGGCATATTCAGCGCCATCCCGCGCCCCGGCCCCTCAGTTTGGGTTGCCATTCCTGATTGTCCTCCTGCCGAAATCGCGTCAGCGGCGGCGTAGCGTTACACAGGTGGCATTATACGCCTTTCGGGTTATCATACGGGAAACTGCAATTTGGGAGTAATCAGACATGGCCGAGTACATACCTTCAACCAGGGATTGGGTGCGGGAACAGGTGGAGCTTTACGAGGGCAGCGGCGGCGCCGAAGGGACGACGCTGCGTGACACCGGGCTGCCCGTCATCATCGTCACCAACCGAGGCAACCAGACCGGCGCCATCCGCAAGACGCCGCTGATGCGTGTCAAGGACGGCGACAACTACGTGCTGGTGGGGTCCCAGGGCGGCGCGCCGAAGAATCCGGTCTGGGTGTACAACCTGCGCGCCGACAACAACGTGGAAATCCGCGACGAGACCGAGGTGTACGCCATGCGCGTGCGCGAGGTCGAGGACGACGCCGAACGAGTGCGGCTGTGGGAGTTGTCGGTGGCAGCGTTCCCGCCCTACGCGGAATACCAGGGGCGAACGACACGCAAGATACCCGTGTTCGTTGCGGAACCGTCGTAACCCGAGAGGAGCCGCAGTAACGGGAAGGGGCGGATGCTTATTCGCCCCTACGATTGATTAGACCAGCGTGCCGGTAGCGTAATCCCGCACAATGCGCGAAATATGGACGCTTTGCAGGCGATTAACCGCGCAAAACCTGTACCGAAATCGTTGCGTGCGTGCGTGGTTACCAGTATAGTGAATTCTCAACAGGTTGCGCCGGTCCGCCTTCTTGGGTATCGAAACTCACTGTGCCCGACGAATCCGACCATACAGTGTGCATCGTGATCACCGACCCAATGGAGGGAAATCGTGGCACTATCAGACTTGACTCTGCAATGCAGCGACTGCGGCGTAGAGTTCCCATTTACAGTGGGCGAGCAGGAATTCTATCAATCCCGCGGGTTCACCAACTATCCCAAGCGGTGCCAGCCCTGTCGCAACGCCCGGCGCGGACAGCCCCGCGACAACTACGGCGGCGGCGGTGGGGGAGGTGGCGGATACGGCGGCCCCCGGGAATCTTTCCCCATTGTGTGCAGCAACTGCGGCGTTGACGCCACGGTGCCCTTCCGACCACGGGGCGACCGGCCGGTTTACTGCAGCGACTGCTTCTCGCAGATGCGCAACTCCTGACGCTCTGCCTGGTAGGGGCGGGTCTCAGACCCGCCCCTACGTCTTCTATAACCAGGCTGCCGGGCGTCATCGCTCGGCTGATTCAACATGCCTTACCAAGACCTGCGCGAGTTTCTCGCTTTTCTGGAAAGCCAGGGGGACTTGCGTCGCATCTCCGCTCCGGTCAGTCCCGAGCTGGAAATGACGGAGATCGCCTACCGCCTGATGCGGTCCGACGGCCCGGCCCTGCTTTTTGAGAACGTCATCGGCCCTGGTGGACAGAGTTACGGTATGCCCGTGGCCATGAACCTGTTCTGCGCCGAGCGGCGGATGAACTGGGCGCTGGAAGTGGACGACGCCGATGACTTGGCCGCACGCCTGGAGTCCATGATCGACATGGCGCTGGGCGGCCCGCCCCAAGGCCTGATGAACAAGCTGCGCACCCTGGGAAGGCTGGCCCACATCGGCGCCTACCAGCCCCGCACCGTCCGCAACGCGCCCTGCCAGGAGGTGGTGCTGACCGGCGAGGACGTTGACCTGCACAGCCTGCCCATCATCAAGTGCTGGCCGGAGGACGCCGGGCCGTACATCACCCTGCCCCTGGTGATCACCAAGGATCCCGAGACGGGCACGCAGAATTACGGCATCTACCGGATGCAGGTTTTCGACTCGCGCACCACCGGGATGCACTGGCAGACCCACAAGGTCGGCGCGCGGCACTACCGGGCCAGCAGTGACCGGCTCGAAGTGGCGGTCGCGCTGGGCGGAGACCCGGCGTCGATCTGGACCGGATCGGCTCCGCTGCCGCCGGACGTGGATGAGATGACCCTGGCCGGTTTCATCCGCGACGCCGGCGTGGAATTGACGCCGGCAGTGAGCGTTGACCTGATGGTGCCCGCCCACGCGGAGATCGTGCTGGAAGGTTACGTTACGCCCGGCGAGGAACGGACGGAAGGGCCGTTCGGCGACCACACGGGCTACTATTCCCTGGCCGAACCCTATCCGGTGTTCCACGTGGAGACTATCACCCGCCGGCGGAATTCCATCTACCCGACGACCTTTGTAGGCCGGCCGCCCACCGAGGATTACTGGATGGGCAAGGTCACCGAGCGTGTCTTTCTGCCTCTAATCAAGCTGATCCTGCCCGAGGTGGTGGACGTCAACATGCCGGCCGAGGGCATCTTTCACAACCTGGTGCTGGTCTCCATGAAGAAGGAGTACCCCGGCCATGCCCGCAAGGTGATGTACGGCCTGTGGGGGTTGGGCCTGCTCAGCTTGACCAAAGTGATTGTGGTGGTGGACGACTTTGTGGACGTTCAGAATCCGTCGGAAGTGGCCTGGCGCGTCGCCAACAACATCAACCCAAGCACCGACCTGGTGCTGGTGGAAGGACCGATTGACGACCTGGACGTGGCATCGCCGACGCCCCGGTTCGGCAGCAAAGTGGGCATCGACGCGACGCGCAAGGGCCCGCAGGAAGGCTACCACCGGGAATGGCCGCCCGACATCGAGATGAACGCGGAGATACGGGAGCGGGTGTCGCAGCGGTGGGGCGAGTTGGGGCTGGGGGATATTACTCCGCCGGCGAACCTGCGTTAGTCAGTGAGGGACTTCCGCCGTAGCCTCCGTCGCAAGTTCGATTTGAAAATCCACCTCCACCTCGACCCCCAGGACGGCGGCGGGTTCGTCCGTTATGCCCATTCGTTCCAGTTCGGCAGCGGACACCGGATAATCAGCCAATGCTTCGGGATAGTCTTCTTTATGATGGGACAAAGCTTCTGCCACCGACATTTGCGGCGGCGGAATGGGGTCGCCGTCTTCGTGCATTGCTTCAAGATGCACGGTGATGGCCTCCTTGATCATCCACTGCATCTCATCCCAAGTGCGTCCGACGCTGACGCAACCAGGCAAATCGGGGATGTACGCGCTGTAGTTGTTGGGGCCTTTTTCAAAGACCACCACATAGGTCAGTTTCATCGGTTTCCCTCCCGAATTCCGGCTTGATTCAGAACGCTTTTCCACGTTTTGGGGTGCATATCCTCACGTGGATGCCCAGGGATGGTTACCTTTCCCGGTTTTATCGGGTGCTTGAAGTAGCGGTGGCTACCGCGCATTCCCACATATACCCAGCCGTCTCGCTCGACAATCCTGATAGCTTCTCTAACTTTAGGCATAGCGTCTCTCGGCGGACATCGCTATGTTACCATGATCACGTCATGCAGAACGCTCCAGCGCATTCCAGCCCACTCCGTGCGGTTGCGGTCAAAGTGCCGCACTATCTTAACGCCATTAACGTATCGGAATCGCTGTTTGCCATGCCCTTCGGGTACATCGGCATGGTGTTGGCGTCCCATTACTCCACAGGTGTCGGCTGGCCCGGTTGGCACGCCTTCATCTGGATTACGCTGGCATTCCTGGGCGTGCGGACCCTGGGCATGTCGGCCAACCGCATCATCAACGCCAAAGAGGACGCTAGGAACCCGCGCACGGCCGGCCGGCACATCCCCGCCGGCATCCTGAAACCGCTGGAAGTGGGCGGCATGGCAGCCGGCGGCGCGGCCATCTTCTTCGTTGCGGCGTGGCAGCTCAACCCGCTGGCGCTGATGCTGTCGCCGGTGGCAGCCGCCTACGTGGTGCTGTATTCCTTCGCCAAGTATTACACCTGGTTGTGCAGCCTGATGCTGGGCTTTGCGCTGTCCATCGCCCCCACCGGCGCGTGGATCGGCGTAACGGGCCAGTGGGACTGGCAGCCCGTCCTGATCACCTTCGCCGTGATGATGTGGGCCGGCGGGTTTGAGACTATCTACGGCACCCTGGACTACCACTTCGACCGGGAGAACAACATCAACTCCATCGCGTCCCGGTTCGGCGTCCGCAACGCCATCAGGACCACGCGGGTTCTGCACACCCTGGCGGCGGCGGCATTACTGGCAGTGGGCATCTGGCTGAACCTGAACGTGTTTTACTTCATCGGATGGGCGGTGGCGGTGATACTGCTGGTTTACGAGAACAACATGGTCAAGTCGGGGGAGCCGGCCAGGATCGGCAAGGCGTTCGCCTTCAACAAGTACATCTCGACGCAGTTGCTGGGGTTCACCATACTGGCGGTGGCGCTGCCGTTTGAGGGGTTTCTGCCGTGGTAGCCAACCCCGTCATCGTCGGCGTCACCGGCGCCAGCGGGGCCGTCATCGCGCGCGATTTGATCGACGCGCTGCTGGAACGCGAAACGCCGGTGGTTGCCGTTGCCTCCAACGCCGCTCGCATGGTGTGGCAGGAGGAGCTTGAAGAATCCTACAACGACGCAGTGGCGCGCTGGGTTGAGCATCCCCATTTCCGACAGTACGCCATCAGCGACCTGTTCGCGCCCATCGCCAGCGGCACCTTCCCCACGGCCGGTATGGTTATTGCGCCGGCCAGCATGAACTCGGTGGCGTCGCTGGCCCACGGCCTGACGCCCAACCTGCTGCTGCGCGCCGCCGACGTTGCGCTGAAAGAGCGCCGACCTCTGACGCTCATCCCCCGGGAAACCCCGCTGCACGCCATCCACCTGGAAAACATGCTGACCCTCTCCCGCATGGGCGCAACCATCCTGCCGCCCGAGCCGCCCTTCTACCTGAAGCCGCTGGACATTGACGGCGTGGTGCGTTTCGTGGTGCAGCGCGCCCTGGTGTCGCTGGGCATTGCCGACCGCCTGCCCGACGACATGCAGTACCACGACCGGGAACGGTAGGCGGGTCAGCCAGCCACCTGGCGTATAATTGAGCCATTGGCATGTTGGCTCACGACGCCACCGGATAATCATCATGGTCGAAATCGCACCCATTACACGCTACGACAGCCGGGCAGCGCAGGTGGCCGGCGCTGTCCACGATTCGCTGAGCCCGGTGCAAACCATCCTGTTCGGCTCCCGTGCCCGTGGGGACTATCGGTGGTATTCGGACATCGATATCTTCGTCATTACCGCAGATGAGACCGAGCCAGATTACCGGGAATATGCCAAAAGCGTCGCCGAGCAGGCGCGCAAAGAGTTGCTGCCGGAAGCCGATAAGACTGACGTAATCTGCTGGACGCTACAGAAATTCCTCGATAACCGCTGCTTGAAGAATAACCTGGCCAACCATGTCGCAAGGGACGGACTGCCCATTATGCCCCCAGAGGAAATCGGATATTCCAGCGATTACGGCGCAGAATCTATCGACTGGAACAACGTCAGGACCAGGGTGCGAGACGCCAGGGACCATGCCTATGCCATCCAGCACACTGTCGATGTGGCTCTGACACCCGATAAAGTACTCGGCCACATCGCGCAACAAGCCCTTGAACACGGCTACAAAGCGCTCCTGGGAGCCAACGGACACGAATACCCGGTGGGCCGGTGGGGCCACGACCTCTCCGGACTCATCGCGCTGGTCCGGGAACGGCTGGCGTTGTCGGACGACTTTAGGGTGCCCGGTGAATACCACAGCTACTTGACCGAATACGCCGGCAGCGCCATCTACGCCGATGACCTGCCGCCCCTCAACCGCAGCAGAATCCACCAGGAAATTCCCGACGCCGTGGAGCAGTTGCTGCGGCTCATCGCCGAAACCTCCGGCTACGATCCGGCAACGGACCCCGAAATGGCGCAGTGACTGCGTAACATGGGTGCAATCGCCTATTACGTCGCCGCCAGCCTGGACGGTTACATTGCGGATGCCGACGGCGGCGTGGACTGGCTGCCGCAGGGCGACTCCGAGGACTACGGCTACGCGGAGTTCTACGCCGGAGTCGAAGCGCTGGTGATGGGCCGCCGCACCTACGACCAAGTTCTGGGTTTCGGCGAGTGGCCCTATGTCGGCAAGCCCACGTATGTCTTCACCGCTCATCCGCCGGATCAGAACCCGTACCACGTCCAGTTTGTGCAGGGCGGCCCCGCTGATTTTGTGCGCACCGTTGCGTCTCAATACGACGGCACGGTATGGCTGGTGGGCGGAGGCAACCTGGCAGAGCAGTTCCGTCGCGCTGGACTGATCGACGAGTACCTGATTTTTATCATTCCAGTTGTCCTGGGGCGAGGGATTCCGTTGTTCGGCGGCGACGCTCCGCATACTGCGTTGGATCTGATAGAGACTCAGACCTACGGTGACGGCGAGGTGATGCTGCGCTACCGTCGCGCTCATTCCCGTCATTCCGGCCTTGAGCCGGAATCCAGAGGCGCGGGTTAGTGGGATGGCTCACCTGCGCGGGGACGACAAGCGGCGCTACGTGGCGGAGATGTTCGCTCGTATCTCGCCGCGCTACGACCTGATGAACTCGCTGATGACCGGCGGGCAGCATCACCGCTGGAAACGCGAGACGGCCCGGTTCACCGCCGCCGGACTGCGCGGCGCCGCCCTGGACGTGGCCACCGGCACCGGCGATCTGGCCTTCGCGCTGGCCAGATGCCCGGGCATTGACCGCGCCGTCGGAGTTGACCTGCTATCGGAAATGCTGACCATCGCGGCGAACAAACCGGCAGCCCATCAACCACAACCGTCAACCAATCAATCACTACCGTCATTCCGGCGAAAGAACGTCACCCCGTACCCCGATACGGGGCGGGAATCCAGTCCTCCCGTATCTTTCGTAATGGGCGACGCGCTGCAACTCCCGTTCCCGGATGACACTTTTGTCTGCGCCACCGCAGGATTCAGCCTGCGCAACATGGCCGACGTGCCGTCCGCCATCTCGGAGATGGCACGGGTGGTATCGCCCGGCGGACGGGTGACCACGCTGGAACTGACGCCCATGCCGCCGGGCATCCGCGCCGCGCTGGGTCGTGTGTACTTCCACCGACTTGTGCCTCTCATGGGCCAGATCGTCGCCGGCGACCGCACCGCCTACACCTACCTGCCCAGCAGCGTGGACTATTTCCTCACTGCTGAGGGGCTGGCCGAGGTGTACCGGCAGGCAGGGCTGGTCAACGTGGGCTATCGGCGCCTGGGATTGGGTGGGGTCGCGCTGCACTATGGGGAGAAGCCTGCATAGGACTGCCTCGACTCTCAAGTTGTTCCGTCAGACCGCCGTCGCGTCTCCCGCACGAACAGCATCACGCCGATTCCGGCCGCTGCGAAAAGCATTGCGTCCACCCACAGCGCCCACGGGAATCCCCAGACGTCGGCAATCGCTCCGAAGGCCAACGCGCCCGATACCGTGCCAATGCCGGCGAAACTGCGGAAGATGCCCAGGGTGACGCCTTCCATACCCGGCGGCGCAATATCGGCGAAGAAGACTGTGCCGGCCGGGCTGCCCAGTCCTTCTCCAATGCCCATCAGGACGCCGGACAGCAGCAGTTGCCACAGGTCATCCGCAAAAACGAACGTGGCGATGCCGGCGCACATGAGGACCACCGACGGGATAATTGGCGATTTCCGTCCGAAGCGATCCGAAAGGTAGCCGGACGTCGCGGTGGAAAAGAACTGGGGCAGGTGGGTGAGGCTGAGCCACCAGCCCAGATGCTCGGGCCCGAAACCCTTATCCTTGCCGAACAGGGGCATCACGCTGAACCGCGCGCCCTGCCGGTTTGCCACGATCATGACGGCGAACAGCCCCACGAAGATGAACGCCGGACTCAGGATGAGGGCCAACAGTCCGCTGCGGGGCCGGCTGGCTTGAGGCTCAATTTCCGCATGGCCTCGCCGGGGCGCTGCGGATGGGGCATCGCGTTGCTCCCGCCAGCGGGATTCAGGCAGCGCGAACAGGATCAGCGACAGGGACAGGGCCATCAGGACGGCCTGGGTGAACAGGGGGACGCGCAACCCGAATACGGAGGCCAGGTAGCCCCCCAGCAGCGGCCCCAGGATCTGACCGGACAGAATGCTCAGCTCCTGGGTGCTCAGGATGCGTCCCCTGGTGGCCGGCGTTGACTCGTCGCGCAGGTACACGGTGATGACGGTGGTGAAGGCATTGGCGCCCAGGCCCGACACGAACCGCCATCCGGTGAGCCACCAGAAATGAAAGGACAGCGACACCATGGTCGCGCCGAGCAAATTGATCGCCGCGCCCAGGGCAATTATGGGCTTGCGGCCGTATCTCTGCGCCAGCAGTCCCGCCGGAACTCCGGTGAAGAGCCGCCCGGCTCCGAACAGCCCGACGGCTATCCCGACTTCGGTGGCGCCGACCTGGTACTCGTGCTGCGTGAACAGCGGCAGCACCGGGCCAATGGTGCCCATCCCGAAGCTGTTGAGCGCGCCACAGATGCTCAGGAGGACCACGCTGCGATAGTCGCCGGTCAATGCCGCGGTTGCTTTGCGTATCACGGTGACCGGGCATCATAGTTGCGCGCGACAGCAGCGTCAATCCAATATTGCAACTTCTTATCCCTTTGGCCGACCACAGACTACTGACACTGCTCCCTTGCCTTGCCCGCCACCCGTCTTTACCATTTAAATTAACCAACCTGACCTGATTGCCCAAAGCCCAAACACCGTCCATCCAATCCCTCTCACCTGCCTGCCAAAACCCCTGAAATCGCCCCCAAAACCCACAAATCCACCCCCACGAACCTGCCCCGCGCCCTACTCAAATGGAAGTAAATGAGCGGAAATGAGCGGGTTTCCCACAAAATAACAGCCTGCCCCGTGCCTGACACGTGGTCACCCCGTACTTGATACGGGGTGCCATCCCATCCCATCCCCAATCCTGTCCATCGATGTAAAAGCTCCCCGTCAGAGGTAATCCCATGACCATCTCCCAACTCCGCCGCCGCATCGACGCCGTCAAACGCAAACTCGCTCGCGAACTCGCCATCATCAAGCTCCGCCGCATTGCCGAAGCCGTCGCCGATGGGCTGGGGACGACCACTACATCCCGCTACTCCGCTGGGACCTTCCCTGCCCGGCCCGATAGCGATGGCCATTTCCCACAGTGATTACGGGTGAGAACCCTTCCCAGGCACCGATGCGAAGGGTTCTCCGGAGTCCGGTTGTGCTGCTCATTCAGCCTTCCCGGTTACGTTAAGCTTGGCAACAGCGTTGACAACCCAGTATCGGCTAGATAGACTAATTCACGTTTTCTATCGGCATTCAAAACTATTCAGCATGCGCACGTTAAATGCTGTTCGCACATTCTAAAGCATCAACCCAACCGGCCAGCGGCAACACAATGTCTGCGCCCTATGCTTTAACCCTGTCCGGGTTATCCAAATCCTTTCGGGATACCGTGGCGGTAGCCGACGTTGACCTGTTCCTGGAACCGGGCGAGATCCTTTGCCTGCTCGGGCCCAGCGGGTGTGGCAAGACCACCACGCTCCGCCTCATCGCCGGTTTCGACAGGCCTGATGCCGGCAGCGTCCGCATCGGCAACCGCATGGTGTACGGTCCGGGAGTTAACGAGAGCCCTGAGAAGCGTCGGGTCGGTATGGTGTTCCAGGAAGGCGCCCTGTTCCCCCACCTTACGGTGGCGCAGAACGTCGCGTTCGGCCTGACCAAAAACGCCGACCGCAAGGAGATCGTCGCCGATGCTCTGCGCCTGGTAAACCTGGAGGGCTACGACAGACGCTACCCGCATCAACTCTCCGGCGGGCAACAGCAGCGCGTCGCGCTGGCCCGGGCCCTGGCGCCGTCCCCCGACCTGATACTCATGGACGAACCGTTCTCCAGCCTCGACCGCAGCCTCCGGGAGCAACTGCGCACGGAAGTGCGTGCGATACTCAAGGAACGGAACGCCACTGCCGTCTGCGTCACCCACGATCAGGAAGAGGCGCTGCAACTGGGCGACCGAGTGGCGGTAATGAACCAGGGTCGGATTGAACAACTGGGGTCGCCCGAGGAAGTGTTCCACAACCCGGATACACGCTTCGCGGCCGAATTTTTCGGCACGGCGGACTTTCTGCCGGCCTGGCAAGAAGGGAGCTGCCTCACCAGCGAGGTAGGGCAAACGCCCTGGCCGGACTTCTGGCCATCGCCTTGGCCGGCGAACCGGGAACTGCAAATCATGGTGCGCCCCGACTGCTTGGACATCGCGCCGGATGAGAATGGCAATGGCCTGGTGGTGGAAAAGGAATTCCTGGGAGCGTTCAACATCTACTCGGTGAAGTTGCCTTCCGACAACCGCGTCCGCGTAATGATGTCGCACATTGCCCGCATCGACACCGGTACACGGGTCGCCGTGTCCCCGCGGGAAGGACACAGATTGCTGCCATTCATCGGCGGTCGGGCTTTTTTCAATGCTCCGGAGTACATGGAGCAGTTGAATTCTACAACGCATTGACGCCGGGATTGGCCTCGCAATCACGCCGCGACGACAAATATTCGGCAAGGCGGACATTCACCGCTCTTTGGGGTATAATCGCAGCACAATCCTCCAATTGTGCTGAGAATAAACGTGGCACGTCCCCGCAAATCCAGAGCTGACGCCAGCGCTCAAACTCAGACGTCCAGCGCAGCCGAACGCCTTTCGCCGGTAACGGAGAACTATCTCCTCTCACTCTACAAGATGTGGGAGGACGCCGAAACGCCCACGCTGACCCGGCTGACGGAAGCATTGCGCCAACTGCCGCCCACCGAAGGGCTGGGAACCTCGGTGCCATCGGTGGCAGGTATGCTGCGCCGCATGGAAAAGCAGGGACTTGTGGACATCGGCGGCGACAAGCGGATCCGCCTCACCGACCGGGGCACGAAAGAGGGCGAAAGCATTGCCCGGCGGCACCGTCTTGCCGAGTGGCTGGTGGTGCGACTCCTGGGCATGGAGCTCCACGAAGCCCACATTGAGGCGCACCAACTGGAGCACGGCATGTCTCCGGCCCTGGAAGCCAAGCTGATGGAGCGACTGGGCAACCCCACCCACTCGCCCTTTGGCTGGCCGATACCCGGCAACGGCGCACCCGGCCCAACGCCGGGAGCCGTAACGCTGGACAAGGCCGCCAGCGGCGCAGCATACGTTGTTGATCGCGTGCCGGAAGAGGACGCTCAACTGCTGCAATTCCTGGATGGAGCGCGGCTGGTGCCAGGCCACCGCATGACGCTGCTCGAAGCCATGCCGTATCTGGGCGTGATGCAGGTCGAAACCGAAGTGGATAGTATATCCATCGGCTACAACGTCGCGCAGCAGATTATGGTTCGCCCCGTCGCCGATTAATTTGTAAAGCCCATTGCCGCCTGAGCGGTTGCCAACGCGCCGGCGTCACGCGATACTTGGGGAGGCTAATTTCTGCCAACGTCTGGCCGCATGAGGTCATACGTACAACCAAGCCTTTCCAGTCTGTCCACACGAAATGACCTCAGTTGCCAAGCTGGTCGCTGCCATCCCACGCTCCCGGTGGGGTTGGCTGTTTGAAGAGGTAGCTCGCCCGCCTGCCGTCATATGGGTTCCAGCCCTGGTAATCGCCGCACTGCTGCTGACCGCTCCGTTTTACCTTGTCTTGCGAACCCTGGGCGCGGGGTCGGAGGCCATCGATCTGATATTCCGCGCGCGGACGCTGGAGGTGGTAGCCCGCACCGTGGCGTTGATGGCTGCCGTAATGTTGGGCTGCATCGTCATCGCCGCCCCGCTGGCCTGGCTCACCGTGCGTACCGACCTGCCTGCCCGCGGATTCTGGCGGGTGGTCACCATGCTGCCGCTGGCGCTCCCGTCGTACATCGTGGGCTTTGCAATCGCCGTGGGCCTGGGGCCGCGCGGCATTCTCCAGGGCTGGCTGGAGGCGGCTTTCGGCCCGTTCTCCATAACAATCGACCGCATTCCCAGCATCTACGGATTCCCCGGGGCCGCTTTTACGTTAATCATCATCAGCTTTCCCTATGTCCTGCTGCCCATCCGCGCCGCCCTGTGGAATATGGATACGTCCCTGGATGAGTCGGCCCGCGCCTTGGGTCGGACCCGGTGGCAGACGTTTCAGAGCGTTACCCTCCCCATGTTGCGCCCGGCGATTCTGGCCGGTGGTCTGCTCACCGCGCTCTACGCCCTGAGCGATTTCGGCGCGGTAGCCCTGATGCGCTATGAGACCTTCACCTGGAGCATCTTCATCCAATACGATACGCTGAACAGAACGTTGGCTGCGGCCTGGTCGCTGGGGCTCATCGCGCTCGCGCTGGCGGTGGTGTGGGGAGAACACGCGGCCCGCGCGGGCTTCAGGAATCGGGGCGGAGGCCGTTACTACCTCAGCGGGAGCGGCGCAGCCAGACTGCCCGAGCCGATTCCGCTGGGACCCTGGCGTTGGCCAGCCCTGGCCTACTGCGGTGTGGTGGCCCTGGCATCCCTGGGCCTGCCGGTGGCGGTGCTCATCTATTGGACCGTTCGAGGCGTTGCCGCGGGCGAGCCGTTGCTCCTGCTGTGGAAGGCTGCGGCCAACTCGGTAGGTGTTTCGGCGCTGGCCGCGGTCCTGACGGTGCTTTGCGCGACCCCCATCGCGGTGCTGGCGGTGCGGTATCCGGGTCAATTCAGTCGTTGGCTCGAACGTCTCGGGTTCGTCGGCTTCGCGCTGCCGGGCATCGTGATTGCCCTGGGCCTGGTGTATTTCGGCGCCAACTACGCCCCATGGCTGTACCAGTCGCTGGCCATGCTGGCGGTGGCGTACGTCACGCTGTTCCTGCCGGCTGCGGTGGGATCCTTGCGCGCGTCTCTGGTACAGGTGCGCCCTGAGTTCGAGGACGCCGCCCGCAGCCTCGGCAAGTCCCCACTGACGGCGCTGCTCACCGTCACGCTGCCCCTGGTTCGCCCCGGCATTCTGACCGGCGCGGCGCTGGTGTTTCTCCTTACCATGAAGGAACTGCCCGCAACCCTGATATTGAGCCCCATCGGCTTCACCACGTTGGCATCCTCAATCTGGGCCGCCGCTCAGGAGGCATTCTTCGCCCGCGCCGCCGCGCCTGCCCTGCTGCTGGTGGTGGTCTCATCCGTGCCGCTGGCCCTGATCACCATGCGCGAAGAGCGGCGCCCCACATAGTGCTTATGCCTCTTTGTGAAACATTGTGATTTTTTTGTGAAAACGCGATATTTTTCTTCCAGACATGCTAATATGCGCTATGGGGCGGCAGAGGCCAAAGCGGGACAATGTTTCGCAGCATATAGTGAGGAGAATAAGTCAAACCCGCCCCCAATAGAACCTCACGTTACGAATAGCATCGTAAAAATGGAGCTGGGCTGCGAAAGCCGGTCCGGCTTTTTGCTTGTCTCCACCGGACATGAATCCATCCACGCAGCCAGGCAGAGTACCGGGCCCGGTCCCGAAACCGGTCAACGTCCAACTGACCCGACGCCTCACGCCTCGTAACAGGCCACCCAATGCCCAGGCGCCTTTTCTTCGGTCGGCGGATGAGGATCATGCCGGCATCGGTCGGTAGCTATCGGGCAGCGGTCGTAGAAGCGACACCTGGGCGGCGGGTCCACCGGCAGCGACAGGTCCCCCAGGATGTCCGGAGGCTCACGACGCCGCAACGGGTCGGGGCTGGGCACCGCCGAAAGCAGGGCACGGGTGTACGGATGCAGAGGGTTCCGCAACAACTCCTCGGTTTCGGCCAGCTCCACAATCTTGCCCAGGTACATCACGGCGATGCGGTGGCACATGTACCGGGCCACGGCCAGATCGTGGGTGATGTACAGGTAGGCGATCCCCAGGCGATTCGCCAAGTCCTGCATCAGGGACATGATCCCCGTGCGGCTCGACACATCCAGCATGGAAGTCGGCTCGTCCGCCACCACGAACGACGGGCCGATGACCAAGGCACGCGCAATCGCCACGCGCTGCCGCTGACCGCCCGATAGCTCGTGAGGCCGGCGGAACAGGAACGCGCCGGCCGGCGTCAGCCCCACCAGGTTCAGAATCTCGGATACCCGGTCCAAACGGCCCAGCATGTCGCCAATCCCCTGCACTGCCAGCGGTTCCGCGATGGTGTCGTACACGGTGCGCCGGGGGTTCATCGACTCGTAGGGGTCTTGGAAGATCATCTGCACCTGTCGGCGGAACACGCGCAACTGGCGCCCCCTGATGTTGGACGCGTCCACCGAACCGGCCAGGTGCCCGCCCACGGCCGGCGCGGGGAACCGGTAGGCAATGCTCCCTGCCGTGGGTTCTTGCAGTTTGACCAGCAGCTTGCCCACGGTGGTTTTGCCGCATCCCGACTCGCCCACCAGCCCTAGGCTCTCGCCGCTGCCCAGCCGGAAGGAAACGTCATCCACGGCGTGGATGAAACTGGTGGGCTTGCGGAACAGGCCGGCTGCTATCGGAAACCGCTTGGTCAAACCGTCCACCGCTACCAATGGCCCGGCGTCGCCGTCAAATCCGCTCACTGCCATTCCCCTGTCCGTTTCTGTCCCTCTGCTGGCAATTTGCAGCATCCCGTGTGTGAATATACCCGCAAGCGGTATCCGGCGTCACGCGCTAGCGAGCGGCTCCAGCAGGTCCAGCAACTGCTCCACGTCGTCCAGGGCTTCGGCAATGTCCCGAGCCGGCAACAAATCCTCGTAAAAGTTGCCGTGGAGTGAATCAGCCACTTGATAGTAGCGAAATACGTCGCGGTTGCCCGTTTCCGACCGCAGCCGGCTTGCTATCCGGGACAAATGCCGGTGCTTGCCGTGTTCCCAGCCGCGCTCTTCGGCAATCGCCTTCAGCATCAGGGCTACCGCGCCCCAGCCCTTCTCCGACGCCTGCCGAACGTCACCCTCGTACAACTCGATGCGGGCCTGAGCCAAAAGGCCCCGGCTGTCATCATGATACTTCTGCGTAGCCATCGTAACGCTCCAATCGCCGCTACAGATATGCGGGATGAACGGGATAACGGGAATGATCAAAGATTATCCAAGTATATCCCGTTTATCTCGTCCATCCATGACCGGATCACCGCCCGTCAAAGGGTGCCAGCAGGCGGCCCATTGGCTCCCTCGCTGCGCCGGCGGCGGAAACTCTCGCCGGCACTCCTCGGTGGCGTAGGCGCAACGGGGATGGAAGGGGCACCCTGTCGGCGGGTTCGCCGGGTTGGGCGGCTCGCCCGGCAGCGTCTCCAGGGCGGCCTTCTCGCCGCTGATGCTGGGGAAGGAGGACATCAGCGCCGCCGTGTAGGGGTGCATGGGCTCCCGGAACACGTCGGCGGTGTCGCCCAGCTCCACCAGGCGGCCGGCGTACATCACCCCAATCCGATCGGTGACCTCCGCCACCACGCCAATGTCGTGGCTGATGTAGATCATGCCCATGTTGCGCTCCCTCTGCACCGCCTTCAGCTCCCTCAGGATGCGGTCCTGCACGATCACGTCCAGCGCGGTGGTCGGCTCGTCGGCGATGATCACGGCTGGGTCGCAGGCCAGGGCCATGGCGATCACCGCCCTTTGACGCATACCGCCGCTGAACTCGTGGGGATACCGGTCCATCAGCTGCGGGTCCAGCCCCACCAGGTGGAATAGGCGGGCGACTCGTTCCCGCGCGTCGCCGGCGGTTTCCTCCACGCCGTGAGCCTCAATCGCCTCAACCACCTGCTGCCCCACGCGATACACCGGATCCAGGGCGTTCATCGCCGCCTGGAACACCATGGCCATCCGCCGCCAGCGGAAATTGCGCATCTCATCTTCGGACAGCATCAACAGGTCCCGACCCTCCAGCACGACTTGTCCCGACGTCAGCCTGCCGTTATCGGGCAGCAGCCGCATCAAGCAGTTGGCAATGGAAGTCTTGCCGCAGCCCGACTCGCCCACCAGTCCCAACGACTGCGCGCGTCCCAGCTCGAAGCTGACCGATTGTACCGCCTGCACCGGTCCCTGCCGCGTTAGGTACGACAGGGAGAGGTCAACGACCTTTAGAACGGGTTGGCTGTCCGTGTTTGCCATACAGAATGTCGTCGTGCGTTTCCGCTATGTCATTGCGAGGCGCGTAGCGCCGTGGCAATCCCGGCGCCGGCGCAGCGTCCCTTGTCTCGATGAGATTGCCACGCTGCGCTCGCAATGACAGTTGCTATACACCCGAATCGGCATCATCCATCATGCCGGCGCAGTCTGGGGTTCACCACCTCGTCGAGGGCACGGCCCACGAGGTAAAACGCGCTGCACAGCAGCGTGATGGACGCGCCGGCGGGAACGACCAGCCACCAGTAGTTGGCCCCGCTCAGCAGGTAGCCGCCGACGTTGGCCGTGTGAATCATAATGCCCCAGCTCATCCTGATGTCCAGCAGGCCCAGGAAGGAAAGCACCGCCTCCGCGAAAATAGCCCCCGTTACGGTGAACATCATGTACAGCAAGGACAGCGGCAACAGGTTGGGGATGATGTGCACGAAGATGACGTGGAAGTGGCTACCGCCGGCCGCCCGAGCCGCCTCGATGTAGGGTTTGACCCGAATGCTCAGGGCTTGCGATTTCAAGATGATGGCCGTGCCGCCGAAGCCGCCCAGCACACCGATGATCAGCGCCAGGTAGAACAGGTTGAGGTTGAACAGCGCGCTCAGCACGATGAGTAGCGAGATTCCCGGCAGCGCGATGATCAGGTCTGCCAGTCGCATCAGCAGCGAATCGACCAGCCCGCCGTAGTACGCCGCCACCGCGCCCACGGTGGTGGCAATGCCCACGGTAACCAGCGCGGCGGTGATACCCAGGATGAACTCGGACTTCGCGCTGAACAAAAGCTGACTGAGAATGTCCCGACCCAGCGAGTCCGTACCCAGCGGGTGCCGCCAACTCGGCGACGCGGGATGCTCAAAACTGTCGAAGGCATAGCCGGTCACCGGATCGTACACGTCGCGCTCCCACACCGTCGCCATGAGTATGGGGTGCGAGAACGCCATCAGCGCGAACAGGCCGATGATCGCCAGGGACAGCAGGCCGATCCGGCTTTCCACGAATATCGACCAGCCGCCCCGCAGCGTCCGCCAGGCCAGCCGCAGGCGCACCAGTGCTAAGTCCAGCCGACCGCGGCTCAGGTCAATCTCCGGCGCGTCTCCGAACAGAGACGCACCCTCGCCCGGTGCGGGTGGCTGATTTGGCTGGTGCGTGCTCATATCAATCGAACTGTCATTGCGAGCAAAGCGTGGCAATCTCGTTGTCAGTGGAGTCAGCCCCAAAACAGCGGGATCGCCACGTCGCTTCGCTCCTCGCGATGACAAACAGTGTATCCTTGCGCTGATTTAACGGTAGATCAATCACTGGTAACGGATTCTTGGGTCAAGGTACACGTACAGGATGTCCACGATCATGTGGGCCAGCAACGAGAACAGGCCGATGAAGACCATCGCTCCCATGACCAGCGGCAGGTCTTCCGAGCGCACCGCCTCGAGCAGGGTTAACCCGGTGCCCGGCCAGGAGAACACTCCTTCGATGATAACGCTGCCGTCGATGGCGAAAATCAGGCTGTACACCAGGCTGGTGATTACCGGCAGCAGGGCGTTGCGCGCCGCGTGCCGGTCCCGCACTGCCTTTTCGGGCAAGCCCTTGGCCCGCGCAGCCATCACGTAGTCCTCGCGCATCGTTTCCAGCATGCTGTTGCGCGTCAGCAGCATCGTGCCCGCGAAGGATATGAGCGTCAGCGTGGCGATGGGCAGAATCATGTGGCGCAGGATGTCCAGCGCCAAGTAGCCGACGCCGGTGAACGCCCACGCGATGGGGATAGCCGCCGCGCCGGCCGCGATAACCAGGAACGGCATCCGAGCCGTTCCCAGGCGGCCGAGTTTCCGCGCCGCAAACAGCGTCAGAAACGCGAAAACGATGAAGACCGCCGCCGTGAGCAGCATGTAGCTGAACACGTGATTGGCGCTGACTTCCGCGCCCCGCCAGATCAGCGGGTCCAGGAACTTGCCCACGGGCAGCCATCCCAGCTTGAACGCGAAGATCCAGATCATCATCAGCGCGAAGGCCGGCGTGAACGCCGTGAACAGCGTCGCTCCGGAGATGGTCGCGGCATACTCCAGAACTCCTCCCCTGCGCCACGCGATGGCTTTGCCCAGGAAGAACCCAACGTAGAAGGAGACCGCCGTCGCCGAGAGGAACAGCACCACCGTGCGCGGCAGCCGCTCCGCCAGCACTTCCAGCACCGGACGCGGATAATGCCCGAAGGATACGCCGAAGTTCCCGGTGAAAGTGTTCTTCATGTGGACCAGGTACTGCTGCCACAGCGGTTTATCCAGGCCGAAGGAGGCTTTGATCTGCTCCCGCGCCTCCGCAGGGATGTCGGGGTTGAGCGAGTAGAAGGTGGCGTAGTCGCCGGGCTGCGCCTGCACCAGGAAGAACGTCAATGTGACGATCAGGAAAAGGGTCAGGGCCATCTGCCCCGCCCGCCGGATCAAGTAGTTCGTCACTGTGACACGCTGCTACTGGAGCACAGGCTCGATGCCGTTAAGATAGCGGGCGAGACCCAAGTCCCGGCTACTTGAAATGCACCAGCGCCGGCATTCCTGACGCGCTCTGGAGTCCGCCCCAGGTTTCGGTATAGGGATAATCAACGCGGCCGCTGCGGTAGGCTTCCACCAGGGGAGTGTCGAACAAAACTACGTAGGGCAGATCTTCCGCCAGGAATACCTGCATCTCAAAAACCTGTTGACGCGCCGTTTCCAGGTCCGTTTCCGCCAGCAGTTGATCGGCCAGCCGGTCAAACTCCGGGTTGTTGTACCCGCCCGGGTTGTGGCCTTCCAGTCCCGAATGACGGCTGTGGAAGAACGACTCCAGGTAGTCGGGGTATGTGGTCAACTTCCACCCCAGGATCCACATATCGAAGTCCTGCCGGGTGAACACCTTGTCCACGATCAGGTTGAATCCGGTCAGGTCGGCCCGCACGGGAATGCCAACCTCGTTCAGCCACCGCTCAATCCAGATGGCGAAGGTGGACCGCAGCGGGTCGTAGCCCGGGCTGGGCGCCAGGATATCCATGGCCGGCATCGGCTCGCCGTTGGGCATTTTCAACCCCTCGCCCGCCTGCTCCACGAACCTGCCGTCCTCGCTGATGCGAGGCTCCGTTTCCCAAGTGAACCCGGCGCCTTTCATCAGTTGCACGGCCTGGCTTATGCGCTCGCCCCGGCTCAAACCCTTGCCGATCAGGGGCACGTCGGGGTTGTACCAGGAGCGGTTGCCTTCCGGCACCGTGGTGTACATGGGGATGGCGACGCCTTGCAAAACGGTGCTGGTCAGGAATTCTTTGTCGATGAGGGTTGCCACCGCCTGCCGGAACGCCTTGTTGCCCATGGGTTCCTTGCGGAAGTTGAAGCTGAGATACCTCATACCGTCCGAGGCGTTTTCAATTACCGCCAGCCCGTCCTCGCCCTCAATCTGTTCCTGCAATCCCCGGGAAAGACCCAGGGGATTCAGCATGAAGTCGATGTCGCCCTTTTTCAGCGCCAGCACCGTGGCATCCTGACTGCCGTAGATGGAATAGATCGCGCTGTCGGCGTAGGGTCCCACCGTGTACTCAAGGGTCTTGTCGCCGCCCGGCTCGCCGTATGCCGCAAACTCGTAGGCCCCCGGCTTGGATTCGGCATACGCGCCGTTGGCGTACTGGGCCACCACGCTGTCGGTGAAGTAGTAGTCGGGGTTCCGTTCCTTTTCCGCGAACGCGCCGCGCTCCCACTTGACGAACCCGAAGCCTCCGCCGGTGGGTTCGTTCTCGGGAACGTGGGCGTACAGCGCCTTCTGCTGCTCAACGATTTCGCCGGCCTGTTTCGCCTCGGCTACGACGGGATCCCAGTAGGCTTTCGGGAATATGGGCATGAAGGCCATTCCGAACTGCCAGCGCGCCAGCCCCGGCTCCTGCTTGAAGTAGATCTTGAGCCGGTAAGGATCCAGCGCCTCTGCATGGTCGAAGTATTCGGGATCGACTATGGACGGCCAGTTGCCGGAAAGCTCCAGGTCGGCGACAGTATGCGCGGTGAAGACGAAATCCTCGGCAGTGACGTCATTGCCGTCGCTCCATTTCACCCCCTGCTTCAGGGGAACCTCGGTCGTCCAGAGGGTCTGGCCACCTACGGTTTCCTCCGTCAGGGGCGTCGGGAAATCCGCCGCCAGCGACGGCACCCAGTCATACCGCTGCGCCGAGTACGAGTAGAGGGAAGGCTTGCTGCCGCCCAGCACGTACAGATTCCATATAGTTCCGTCCGGCCCCAGGTACGCCCAGTAGTTGGTCGTGGTCATGTCCGCTGAGATGCCCAGCTGGTAAACGTTTTCGGACACATCGGTGGCGCTCGCGGGCGCTTGCGCGGCCGGCGGCGGCGTGGGCGATGCAGCGTCTGGGCGCGGTGTTGACGCGGCGGGAGCTCCGGAGGATGTCGGGGGCGCCGGCTGGCCAGTTTGAGCGGACGCATTGGGGTCCGGCGTAGCCGTAACCACGACCGCCACTTCCACATCCCGCGTCACTTCAACTTCCCGGACCACCTCTCTGGCGCATCCCATCAGCGCAAACGCCGAAAGTATCAAGGCGCAAAGTATTATCAATATCACTGGACGCATCAATTATTCCTCCTCAGTCAACGTGGGAAATCTATCATGCCAGCCGAATCGGGGCAAGAAAGTGTATTTGTGGGCATTATGCCCGCCGCGCTGGCTTATCCTAATTTGCTATGGACACGGGGCTTATAATACGGGCGTTAGCCCATAGTTGCGTACAATTTCTATAAGCAAGGGACGAAATGCTTGGCAAACAACACTGGCGCATAGCAACGGCCACTGCTCCGGGTAGTTCACACCTGCGGGATGATACTCCCAACCAGGACGCGGTGGCATATCGACTGATTGAAGTTGGCGACGGTGAAGTTATGGTGGCGGCTGTCGCCGACGGGGCCGGCTCGGCGCCCCGTTCCGACGAAGGTTCTCAAATTGCGGTGAACGCCGCCGTGACGGAGATCGTTGACGGCATCAACCGGCAGCCGGCGGCGGCTTTTGTCGAAAGCCACGCCGAAGTCTTGCTGCGCAGCGCGATCATGCAGGCCAAAATCGAGGTGGAGCGCTACGGGCTGCGCCATAATGTCCCAGCCCGGGAACTGGCTTGTACCCTCATCGTTGCCTTTGCCAGCGACTCGCTGATGGCAGCGGTGCAGGTGGGCGACGGAGCCGTCGTTGCCTTCAATATCGGCAGCGGCGCCGCGATGACCCTGTGCGAGGCTCACAGCGGCGAGTACGCCAATGAGACCACTTTCATCACATCACGCAGTAGGCCCCACGAGATAGCCTCCGTGGGCCATGCTTCCGGATATGACTACGACAGCCTGGCGCTGATTACCGACGGGTTGCAGAACCTTGCCCTCAATATGCCGGAGCGGGAGGCCTTCATGGGCTTCTGGAACCCGATGTTGCAAGACCTGGCCCACACCGACGAACCGGATGCCGTCCCCGAACGGCTCCGTGCCTTCATCAGCGGCGAACGCGTGCAGTCGCGCACCAGCGACGACGTTACCATCGCCATCGCCGCCCGAACCCTCCGCAGTTTGGAGGAGGACCGGCAATGACCATTCGAGACACCATCGGCGTGTACGACCAGTCGGAGTTCGCCGACAACCCGGAGGCTCGGTGTTCCATCGTGCTGATTCTGGACGTGTCCGGCTCCATGGCCGGCGCCAAAATTGACACCCTGAACCAGGCCCTGGTCAAGTTCCGCAACATGATCCGGGAAGACTCCGTTACCGCCTTGCGGGCCGACGTCGCCATCATCGAATTTGACGACGAGGCCCGGGTTTATGACTTCACCAACGGCGCCGACTTCGAGGCCCCGGTCCTGGCCGCACAAGGCGAAACGAATTTTTCCAAACCCATCAACACCGCGCTGGACCTCATTGAGGCCCGCAAGCAGAGCTACCGCGACGCCGGCGTCGCCTATTACCGCAGCCTGGCCTTTTTCCTTACCGACGGCATCCCTGACGACAATCCCGACAGTTTGACCCAGACGGCCCGACGCTTGGCAGAAGTCGAGGAGAATCGTGGAGTCGCATTCTTCTCTTTTATAATCAGCGACGATAGTGGCTACCCAGATTGGACGATCAGAGGCGATAACGTGTCAAGATTCTTCGGACTGATCGGGTTCAGCCAACAAGATCTCGACGCGGCGGGCGCCTTTGGCAGTTCCGGCGAAAGCTCTACGGGTCTCGATTTGGGCAAGGTCGCCGAAATGATGGGAACCAGCGCAACGGAACTGGTGGAACGGTGCGTCAGGGAAGGCATCATGCAAACCTCGGTGGGCGAACTCACCAAGCTGGCGCCGCGCGCTCCGGTGGAACTGACCAACATGACGCAGCTGGACGGCGCCATCCAGTGGCTTTCCCGCTCGGTGGCCGCCGTATCCCAGTCCCAGCCGGGAGAGGCCATCCGCTTGCCCGAACCCGATTACCTGAATTTCTAAGGAGGAACAGCGATGAGCATCCAAGACTCGGTGGGCGTGTACGACCAGGCGGAATTCGCCGACAACCCGGAGGCCCGGTGTTCCATCGTCATGATCCTGGACGTGTCCGGCTCCATGGGCGGCCTCAAGATGCAGACCGTGAACCAGGCCCTGGTCAAGTTCGACGAGATCATCAAGGAGGACTCGGTGACCGCCCTGCGGGCTGACGTAGCCATCATCGAGTTCGACCACGATGCCCGGGTCATCATGGACTTCACCAACGGCACCGACTTTGAGCCGCCGACGCTGTCCGTCAAAGGCGGCACCAATTACTCCAAGGCCGTCAACCTGGCGCTGGACATCACCGAGGCCCGCAAGCAGAGCTACCGCGACGGCGGCATCGCCTATTACCGCAGCCTGGCCTACTTCCTCAGCGACGGCTACCCGGAGCACGACAACGCCGGGGAATTGGCCAAGGCCGCAGACCGTCTGAAAGCGGCTGAGGAGAGCCGCGGCATCGCCTTCTTCTGTTTCGGCATCGGCTCGCCGGACCTGCCGGTGGATATGTCGGCGCTCAACGAGCTGGCCCCCAGGGCAGCCATCGAGCTGACCAACATGGAACAGCTGGAGGGTTCCATACAGTGGCTGTCCCGCTCCGTGGCCGCCGTGTCCCAGTCCCAACCCGGCGAGGCCATCCGCCTGCCGGAACCCGACTACCTGGACTTTTAGGATGAATGGGGGCCAACAATGAGCATTCAGGACAGCATCGGCGTGTACGACGCAGCCGAATTTGCCGAGAACCCGGAAGCGCGGTGTTCCATCGTCCTGATCCTGGACATCTCCGGGTCAATGTGGGGTGAACGACTTGATGCGGTGAACCGAGCGCTGGTCAAGTTCCGCGAGATTATCCGTGAAGACCCGGTGACGGCGCTGCGGGCGGACATAGCGATCATTGCTTTCACTGGTCCGGCCGCAGTGATCCAGGATTTCACCAACGGCATGGGCTTTGAACCTAACTATCTTCACAATAATCCGTCTTGTCTATCTGACTATGGCAGGAACGTGTGCCCCAAGGGGCTCATCCCGGAAGACGGGTGTCTGAGGCCAGACTACGGGCTCCACGAGTGCCCTGCCTGCCCCCACACTCTCCGTCCCATGGATCCTTCCTGGTCAGGCGCCGGCACGCCTTTTTCACCTGCCGTGGAACTTGCACTGGACATCATAGAGGCCCGCAAGCAAAGTTACCGCGACGGCGGCATCGCATACTACCGTAGTCTGGCCTATTTCCTCACCGACGGCATCGGCTCTGCACACTCTCAAACTATCTGTCGATTGGCTGAAATGGAGAAGGACCGCAGCGTCGCTTTCTTTTCTTTCTGCGTAGCCAGGGAAGGCATGGAAAGCCTTGCCCAAATGGTCCCACGAGGTCGGCGACCAGTGCTGCTGACGAACATGGAGCAACTGGAGGGTTCCATTGAGTGGCTCTCCCGTTCCGTGGCCGCTGTGTCCCAATCCCAGCCCGGAGAAAGCATTCGCCTGCCACAGCAAGATTTCCTGGATTTTTAAACCGCTACAACCCGGCAAGGCCGGCAAACTATGTTCGCAATGTTTTCATCAGGCCCGAAGAGTAGAACAACAGCGGCGTGGCTGGCGATTTTTCTGGGCTGGACCGGGCTTCACAAGTTTTATCTGGGCCGCCAATACGCCGGATACGTTCACGTCACGCTGACCGGAATGGGGGTGATGGCGGTCCTGATCCTGTTCGCTTTGCCCGAAAACATTGCATTCCTCGGACACATCGTCGGGTGGCTGGTCGTTGTCCTGTGCTACTTCTACGTCCGCCGGTTTCAACTCGGCCACACTATGGCCGAGATAATCGCGCCGGCCCGGTTGCTGCGGTACCCTTTCCTGCTGGTTCGGTACCCACTACGAATGGTAGGATGGGGCAGTAGCATTATGCAGGAGGAATCAGAGGAAGAAAGAAGAGAACGAGAGTGGCGGCGGCGTCGCCGGCGACGCGGTCGGTATGACGGTGATGATGAAGACGATGGCGGAGGCGGGTTCTCGTGGGGATGTTTGGTCGTCGCGCTGGGCGTTATCCTGACCCTGGCCGTTCTGGGGGCAATCATCTTGATTTTCTACCTCGTATTCACCATTATCGGCGGAATTGCCGGCTTCGTTGCCCTGGTCATTTCCGTAGCGGTCGGAGTGAGTGAAGGCATCATCTACTTCACCAAGAGCGACGACCGGTTTGAGCGGGAGTACGTGGCCGACGGCAGAATGTGGTTCTAAAATGACTACCGGAACAAATCCCCTGGCCGGCCGCCGCTTTGAAGACGAAAGCGGCAACTCCATCGTGCCGGGCCTCAAACTGGGCGAGGGCGGTGAGGGCGTGGTGCATCTGGTGGACGGGGACCCCGGCTCGGTGGTGAAAATCTGGCATCCGGGCCGGACACCCCAGGACGCCGACGCCAAAATCAGCCACCTGGTGAGCAACCCGGTCACACCCGAGCTGGGCGTCACCTGGCATATCACCTGGCCCCAGCACGAAGTTCGGGAGAGCGGAATCATCGTCGGCTACACCATGCCCACGCTCAACCCCGGCGAATCCTGGGAACCCATAGTTGAATACTACAACCGCCGAGCGGCGCAGGGCACCGGGGCGGCGCAGTCCCGCGAGATACAGATTGACGACCGCGTGCGCATGGCGCGGAACCTTGCCCTGGGCTTTCGCGCCGTTCACGCCGCCGGCTACGTCATCGGCGACGTCAACGAGAAGAACGTTGAGGTCAATCGGCAGAACGACATCGCCATGGTGGACTGCGACTCCTACGGGTTCACCGACTCCGCCACCGGACGCGCCTTTTCCAACGAGATGGGACGGCCCGAGTTTCAGGCCCCGGAGGCCCAAGGCGACTATAAGAATCGTACCCAGAACCACGACCGTTTCGGTCTGGCCGTGGTCATCTTCCACCTGCTCACGGGCTACCATCCCTACACCGTCACCAACCGGCCCAACGTCACGCTGCCCGGCGACCGGATCAGCGCTTGGCTGTTTCCGCCGGCAGATCCCGGCCTCAACGCCCCCAGCCCTTACAACGACGCCTGGGATGGGTTGACCGACAAGCAGAAGGAGCTGTTCCTGCGCTGTTTCGACCGGGCGCACAAGGATGATCCCCGGCCCACTCCGGAGGAGTGGGTGGAAGCCCTGCTGGAAATGCCGTCGGTAGCAACGACAACGCCACCGGCAACTGCGCCGGCTCCCGCGCCAGCTCCAACCCCCGCGCCAGCGCCGGCTCCGGGTCGGCGGACGGCTCCCACTCCAGGTCGGCGGCGGACCCCTCCGTCAAGCGCCCCTGACCCTAATGAAGAAGCGGGCATGAATTTAATCATGTCGGTAATGGCGGTACTGGGCTTCGGGGCGCTGATACCCCTCACCGTCTTCAACCAGTTCCGGCCCTGGTGGTGGCTGGCGTTGATGCTGATCGGGGCATTTTTCCTCTTCTTTCCTGCCCGGCGGTTGTTCCAACGGCCAATCACTCCAATGCGCTGGGTTCTGATTGTCATCGCGTCAATGGTGACTTTCGGCATAGTGTTGGGAATACTCGACACCGCCATTACTACCTGGCCCTGGTGGTTGTGGCTGATTGTGGCCCTGGGGACGGCGCTCGTATTCCTGGTTCCGGCGCGGGGAGTGTTCAGCGCGTCCAACGCCGCGCGGCGCTGGCTCGCGATTGCCGGGGTGTCGTTGCTTGGCCTGTTAATCCTGGTCGGCACGGGATCAGCAGGCTTCCGGGAATTTGAGGAGTGGCGCTATGCCAGGAGTTTGCAAGCGTCGGCCAATGAAGCCAACGCCGCTAGCGGCGGCGTTGGGGCAGCAGCCGGCGGAGGATCAGCGCCGGCGGCGACCACCATACCCGTTGCCGTTGCGGTAGAACCCACCGACACCCCGGCGCCCACGGCCACGCCCATGCCCACCGACACGCCGTTGCCGCCGCCAACGGATACCCCCGCGCCCACGGCCACGCCTCTGCCGACTCCTACCCATACTCCGGCGCCAACCGCTACTCCGGTACCGACATCCGTCCCGGTTATTGCGCCGTCCACTCCCGTTCCCGCTTTGACCGTGCTGCCGGCCACGGTGAACCCCGGCGAGACCATCATTGTGCAGTTGACCGGATTCCCGCCGTTCACGCTGGTGCATGGTGTCAGCATCCGGGGCTATGACCTCTTGGGCGACCGTACCCTAAACACCGACGCCAACGGCGACGCCCGCATTGACGGCATCGTGGTTCCGGCCGTAATGGAAGCCGGCATCCACGACGTTGCGGCCACCGTGGGCGACAGATCCGCCGTGGTCGGGCAGATAGCAGTGATCGCCATCCCTCCCACCCCAACGCCTCCGCCCTACCCCGACCCGGCGCTGCTGGCGCAAAGGGGGCCGCCACCCGGCCATCTATCCCGCGCGCCCGGCGTGCAGCAGTATGTCTCTGGGTGCTACGTGGGGTCCGAGACCAGGCAAAAGCATTGGCTGTACCTGGCCGACCGGCCCAGCGAGACCCTGGAAAAGGCGCAAAACACGATATTACTGGAGTTTCAGAAAAGCATCCCCACGGAAGAGTTGCGAGAGGTTATTCCGGGGGAGTGTTATTACGTGGGCCCCATAACCTACCAGACCGACGAATCCGTAGGGCGCTGTCCCGGCGCTGTGTACGACACCGCTTGCAGCCGCGAAGACATGACCAACAGCAGCTTCCGCATGTACGTTACGGAAGGCACGCTGCGCGAAATCACCGAAACGCCTCAATTCGGCAACTGACTTATGACCACCTCAGCCCAAGTCTATTACCGCAAATGGCGGCCCGGCACCTTCAGCGACCTGGCCGGGCAGGAGCATGTTGCCAACACCTTGCGTCAGGCCGTGATGCAGGACCGCGTCAGCCACAGCTACCTGTTCTGCGGCACCCGGGGCAGCGGCAAGACCACCACCGCCCGCGTCTTGGCCAAGGCCGTCAACTGCCTCAACCCGCAGCAGGGCGATCCCTGCGACGAATGCGCCATCTGCGTTTCAATCAACGAGGGCCGCAATCTGGACATCATCGAGCTGGACGCCGCCAGCAATCGGGGTGTGGAGGAAATCCGGGAGATTCGCGAAAAGGTCAACTTCCAGCCCGCCCAGAACCGGCGCAAGGTCTATATCATCGACGAAGCCCACATGCTCACCCGCGAGGCTTCCAACGCCTTCCTCAAGACCCTGGAGGAACCCCCCGGCCACGTCATCTTCATCCTCTGCACCACCGAGGCCGACCGCCTGCTGCCAACCATTCTCTCCCGCTGCCAGCGCTACGACTTCCGCCGGCTGCCCGGCCAGACCATCTACGACCGTCTGGCCCACATCACAGACCAGGAAGCCATCGCCATCCACCCCGACGCGCTGCGCATGATCGCCCGCAACGCCGGCGGCTCCATGCGCGACGCCCTGAACATCCTGGAGCAGTTGGCCGTATCTTCCGATGGCGACATCACCCTGCGCGACGTTGAAGAATCCCTGGGTCTGGTGCGCAGCGACGCTTACCTGGCGCTGGCGCAGAAGCTCCTGGCCGGAGACACCACCGGCGCGCTGGAAACCATCAACGTGGTCGTCTGGGAGGGCGGCGAACCCCGCCAACTGCACCGCCAGACCCTGGACCTGCTGCGCTCCATGCTCCTGCTTTCTTGGGACGCCGGCCAAACCCTGGACCTGCCCGACGACACCCTGGCTGGCCTGCGCGCCGTCATCCAGAAGACCGATTCCCACCACATCCTGCGCGCCGTGCGGGTCTGGGGCGAGGCCAGCGCCGGCCTGCGCTACGACGCGCCGTCGGCCCTGGCCCTGGAAATCGCTGCTGCCGAAATCTGTCGGCCCGCGCCGTTGATCAATAACGCGCCGCAGGAAGCTCCGGCTCCGGCGCCCATGCCGTCCCAGCCCGCTCAAGCGGGACGGCCTTCCCAACCGGCCAGAGGCGGACCGCCGCAACAGCGTCCACCTCGCCAGGCGAACGCAAACCCGCCGCCATCCCGCCAATCCGCGCCTCCCGCGCCGCCGCCGGATAACCGACCCGCGCCGGCCCGCGCTCCCGCTGCCGCGCCCGACAGCCTACAGGGACGCTGGGAGCAGGCCGTCCGTCAGCTTGGCCGCGTCAAGGGCAGCAAGTACAACCTGGGCGCCCTGCTCCGCGACTGCCGTTCCGGCAACGTCCACCTGGCGGACGACGGGTCCACATTGGTCTTGCCGTTCAGCAACGCCGCCAACTTTGACCGGATGCAGGAAGAACTGAACGACCCCCGCGTTCGTGATACCATTGAGCAGGCCATCGAACAGTCCTTTGGCTCACGACACACCTTCCAGGTGATTCTGGCCGGCGCCAACGGAGAGGGCGCCCAACCAGCCCGCAGCTCCATCCAGGACAGCCCACTGGTCCGCACCGCAATGGGCCTGGGCGCGCGCATCCTGGACGAACAATAGGAGGCCCCGAAACCGTTATGATGAACAAGCGCATGATGCGACAGGCCCAGCAATTGCAGAACCGCCTCGCCAAGGCCCAGGAAGAACTGGAATCCATGAGCGTCGAGGGCTCCGCCGGTGGCGGCGTGGTCCGCGTCACCATGACCGGCAAGCAGGAAGTCACCGAGGTGGTTATCGAACCCGAGGCCGCCGAGGACATCGACCTGCTGCAAGACCTGGTGGCCGCCGCCGTCAACGATGCCTTCACCCGCACCCAGGAACTGGCCGCCGAAAAGATGGGGGCAGTAACCGGCGGCATGAACATCCCCGGCCTTTTCTAGCCCGGCCGGATGCCCAGCCGGCGGCGCACGCTGCCGGAGACCATCACGGCCGGCGGCGTTACCCGATGGTTGACCGGACATTTGCGCGATGATCCTGATCCTGGCGTTACGACCGAAAGAATTCAATGCGAGTTAAGTACTACCCCGAAGAGGATGCCCTGATCATGGACATTTCCCGTGGAGGATGCAGCGGCGCCACTTTACGGGATTACTTCGACGTCATTCTCGTGTTTGAAAGTGAGGATACCGAGAACATTGCAAGGGTGCGCCTGTTGCACGCTACTGACTTCCTGCCGCTCGGCGCAGAGCGGGGCTACGATGCCGACACCGACACGCTGACGCTGGGCGATAAGCCGACTGCCGACTATCGAGTGGTGGACAATGGCGATTTTGTGAGCTACCGCCAATGGTTTGACGATGGAAGTGAATGGGACGTTGTAGCGGTGGATTTGCGGCGGGCCTCGGTGCATCTGGCGCCGGCGCTGGCCGCTTTGCCGCAGCCGGCTTCCGCCAGCATTGGATAACCGTCTCAGGATATTGAGGAGCGTGTCATAATGGGTGAGAAGTTCAGATTCCGTCACACACCGGAGCATATTCGTCCTTACATACCGGAGGGGAAGGAAGAATACGCCGAGAATTTCTACCGGGAGAACCCCGGCGCCCAGGACTTGGAATTGCTCGATCGGCAGCCGAGCTGGATGACCGCTTTGCCAGAGGCGGAGGAGGACATGCATGGGAGAGAGGCGGATTAGACGCTACGGTTCACAGTCTGCGCGCTGGGACGCAGAATTCCGGAATTACCACTGCGCTATCGTCGCCTACATCGATCATCACTGTTTGACCTTGCTACGAGAGCGCTTGGAACTGCCTCATTTCGCCAATGAGTTGCGGGACGAGGTATTGGAGCCGCTGACCCGCCGTCGCTACCTGATAGCCAAAATGGGCTTGGAAGATTTTCTGGAAGACCGGAATATGCAGCGTGTGTTCCCTGAGTTGTCCGGTATCATCCTGCCCCGGTTGGAAGATATGCTACTTTACATTAGAGTGTTCGGCTTGCCGGAATTTTAGATCCGATATCTGATTCCCACTTATCAATGCAGAGCCATTATGACTCTTGACCCTACCCCGGGCACCACCCGCTCCCTCGGCCAGCTGATCGACCGGCTGCACCAGCTTCCCGGCATCGGCCCCAAGAGCGCCCAGCGCATCGCCTACCACATCGCCCACATCCCCGACGATGAGGCCCGCGCCCTGGCCGACGCCATCGTGGCCGTCAAGGACCTGATCCTGTTCTGCGACGAGTGCCGGAACCTCACCGACGCCTCGCCCTGCGCCATCTGCGCCAACCCCCAGCGCAACCGCGATCAGATCTGCGTCGTAGAGGAGTCCCGCGATCTGGTGGCCCTGGAGCGCACCCGCGTGTATCGCGGCATGTATCACGTCCTGCACGGCGCCCTGTCTCCCCTCAACGGCATCGGCCCCGAGGAGATCCACCTGCCCCAGCTGTTCGCCCGCCTTCATGCCCAGGACAACCCTTTCCAGGAACTGATCGTTGCCACCAACCCAACCCTGGAAGGCGACGCCACTGCCGACTTCATACACCGCAGGCTGGCCGGCAGCGGCATCCGCATCACCCGCCTGGCCCTCGGCCTCCCCGTCGGCGGCTCCTTGGAATTCGCCGACGAGACGACCCTGAGCCGCGCCCTGGCCGGCCGCAACCAGATCGAATGACCCAGTCACGAACCTATCGCGCCGTCGGCCTCACCCTCCGCAAATCCCCGGCAGGCGAGGCCGATCTCGTTTCGTCGCTCTACAGCAGGGAACACGGCAAGCTGGACGTGCTGGCCCGTGGGGCACGCCGGCTTACCAGCAAGCTCATGGGACACTTCGAGCCGCTCACGCTGATCCGCCTGTCCATCGCACGGGGGCGCAACCTTGACATCGTTGCGGAGGCCGAGGTCATCAACGCCTTCCCGGACGTCAAATCCGACTACGCCAGCGTCGCCCGCGGCCTGCACGTGGCCGAACTGATCGACGGCTTCAGCGCATCCTCGGCGGCCAACCCCCCGGTGCTGGATCTGGCCCTCAAGACTCTGGAGGCTATCAGCAAGCAACCCCATGTCTCCGGCTATGACCATTCCCAGGATCTGACACTACGCTACTTCGACCTGCAACTGCTGCAACTCTCCGGCTTTCTGCCCGAGCTTTACCAGTGCGTCGAATGTGGCGACGAATTGGAACCGGAGCGCCACCGCTTCGCCGCCGGCGCCGGCGGGGCGCTCTGCGACGACTGCATAACGCCGCCGGAGATTGTCGTGCGCCCGTTGTCCCTGCCGGCGCTGAAAGTGCTGCGCCTGCTGCACCGCACCGAATCGGTTGACCGGTTGCCTCAACTGAACGTGCCGGCGGCCGTGCAACGAGAAGTCCACAGCATCCTGAGCGAGACGCTGCAATACTGGCTTGACCGTCAATTGCGCGCCCAGTCCTTCCTTGATGGCGCCAAATTGGGCTGAATCCGCATAGCTTGCTGTTGAACCACCGGCCCGTAAAGGCGTAAAACCCTCTCCTATAACCCAACCGTCATTCCCGCGAAAGAACGTCACCCCGTACTTGATACGGGGCGGGAATCCAGGCTACCGGATTCATTCAGAAGTGTCCCCATGTTCAATAAAGTGCTAATCGCCAGTCGGGGTGAAATCGCCACCCGTATCATCCGCACCTGCCAGCGCCTCGGTGTCGCCACCGTTGCCGTCTATTCCGAAGCCGACCGCGACGCCATGCACACCAGAATGGCCGACCAGTCCGTCTCCATCGGCCCTGCTCCCGCCGCCGAGTCCTACCTCAACATCGACGCTGTGATGGACGCCTGCCACTCCACCGGCGCGCAGGCTATCCACCCCGGCTACGGGTTTCTATCCGAGAACAGTCAATTGGTCAATCGGTGCAAGTCCGAAGGTGTTGCATTCATCGGCCCTAGCGAGGAAGTGCTCAGTCAAATGGGCGACAAGCTCTCCGCCCGCCGAGTAGCCCGCAAGTCCGGCCTCCCGGTGATGCCGGGCACCGAGGAGCCGGTCTCAGACGATGAGGCCATCAGCAAGGCCTGGGAGTTGGGCTTCCCCATGATGGTCAAGGCCGCCGCCGGCGGTGGTGGCATCGGCATCCACGTAGTCCGCAGCATGGCGGAGCTGGAACCCGTCATCGAGCGCACCCGCAAGACTGCCCAGGCCGCCTTCGCCGATTCCAGCCTGTTCTATG
Organism: Dehalococcoidia bacterium; assembly: GCA_965207025.1. Lineage (GTDB taxonomy): Bacteria > Chloroflexota > Dehalococcoidia > Lucifugimonadales > UBA3495 > Bin87. Next base: position 3,488,386 of record OZ242258.1, read on the forward strand.
AGCGTTACCTCGAAGGCGCATCCCATATTGAGGTCCAGCTCATCGCCGACCAGTATGGCAACGTCCTCCATCTTTACGAACGCGACTGCTCCATCCAGCGCCGCAACCAGAAACTCATTGAGGAAACCCCAGCCTCTGCCAAGCTCCCCGGCGAAGTCCGCCAACAACTCGGCCGCTTGTCCCGACAGCTTGGCCGTGAGGTCGGCTACACCAACGCCGGCACCGTTGAGTTCTTGGTAACCGGCGATGGCCATTTCTACTTCATGGAGATGAACCCGCGCCTCCAGGTCGAACACGGGGTCTCGGAACTTATCTCCGGACAGGACATCGTTGAACTTCAGCTGATGGCCGCCGCCGACATTCCCTTCTCCATCCGGCAACGCGATATCCGGGCCAACGGCCACGCCATCGAAGCCCGCGTCTATCCCGAAGATCCCAACACACTGCTGCCCAACGTGGGAATCGTCACGGAACTGCAACTTCCCAAGGGTGAACACGTTCGCGTTGATACTGCGCTTTGCGTCGGCTACGAGGTTTCGCTACACTACGAACCGTTGCTCGCCAAGGTAATGGCCTGGGGCGATGACCGCACCGCCGCCATCGCCACGCTGGACGCGGCCCTCGCCGATTTCCACGTGGCCGGCGTGAACACCAACATCCCCTTGTTGCGCGACGTGCTGGTCAGCCCCGAGTTCACATCGGGCCAGTATCACACGGGCAGCCTGAGCGCCATCCTGGAGCGACGACTACAAGCCACGGGCAAAACGACGACCATGCACCCAAACGGAACCTCCGGCAACGGACACCGGCCGGCCGCTGAACTCGATCCGCGCGCCCTGGCCGCAGCTATCGGCGCTGCCGCCGCTGCGGTGGAGCGGGCCAACGGGCAGGGCGGCGCTGGTGAGTCCGCCTCTCGTTGGCGCATGCAGGGCCGGCGCGATTTGTTCCGCTCGCGGCTGGGGAGCGCGTCCTGGTAAATTGACGACCATCAGAGTACGCATCGGCGAACAGTGGTACACCGTCGAGGTCGGCGACCTGACCCAATCCCCCGTGCAGGTCACCGTTGACGGCGAGGTTTTCGAGGTAGAAGTCGAGGCCGCATCCGGCCCGACTCCCCCGCGCCGGGGCCGGCCCGCTGGCGGCCTGGCAGTACCGGAAGCTCCCACTCCATCAGGGTCCGTCGCTTCCCCATCCGGCGCCCCTATCAACGACGACATCCTGCGTTCGCCCATGCCGGGCCGGGTCATGTCCATCCTGGTTCGCCCCGGAGATGCCGTATCCGCCGGCGACGAGGTGTGCGTCGTGGAGGCCATGAAGATGGAGCAGAGCATTCTGGCTCACCGGGACGGGGTGGTGAAGGCCGTATTCGTGCAGCCGCTGGATTCTGTCAACGCCAACGACCCGCTGGTAGAATTGGAGTAGCAACCCGCCCTCTAAGGACGTCCCGCCATGCCGGAAAAGACCGGGCGCCATCCCGTTGAAGTTATTGCCAAGGTCCAGTCCACGGAATTGGACTTGGAACACAATGGCTCATACAAACTGCTATTGGAAGACGGCTCCACAATACGGGCCGACTTTACCGCTTCACAATGGGGATCCCTGGAAGGTATGCACAGCCGCGGCCGCTACCCCATCAACATAGTCGGTGAAGGCAACTACGCCAAAGGACGCCTCGAGCGCATCGTCAGCATTGACCTGAAAAAAACGGACCGTGTGTGGCCGCCGGAAGACCCGGAAGAACCCACGCTGCTGCACCTCATCAAGGAGATTCACAAAAAATATCCCCAGGATGACTGGGACGACATTCCTACCGACGCCGCCAAGAACTTGCACTACTACCTCTATGGACGTCCAAAGGTGGATGACTGATGCGCCCCCTATTTGCCGATGCGTGTTTTTGGATCGCTTTGCTACTGGAACGCGACGCGTTTCATAGAGTGGCTTTGCGGTTGTCCCATGAACTGGCGCATCGCCAGATCATCACCAGCGAATTGGTTCTTATTGAGGTATTGAATTTTATGAGCAGGTACGGGGAGGTCAAACGGAGAGCAGCTGTTTCGTTGGCAACCGGTTTCAAAAGCAGCGAGAAAGTGAAAGTCGAACCGGTGCGCACCGAACAATTCTGGAACGCCGTGGCTCTCTACAACGCCCGTCCTGACCAGCAGTGGGGCCTCGTTGATTGCGCCAGTTTTCAGTTGATGAACGAACTGAATATCCAGGATGTCCTCACCAACGACCATCACTTCACCCAGGCCGGTTTCACCATCCTTATGTAAGAAGGCCCTCTAATGCCCCAGGAAACCATCTACATCAAGGGCGCTCGCGAGCACAACCTCAAGAACATCGACGTAACCATCCCCCGGGATCAGCTCGTCGTCATCACCGGCGTCTCCGGATCCGGTAAGAGCAGCCTCGCCTTCGACACCATCTACGCCGAGGGCCAGCGCCGCTACGTCGAGTCTCTGTCGGCGTATGCTCGCCAATTCCTCGGCCGCATGGACAAGCCGGACGTGGATTACATCGAGGGCCTCTCCCCCGCCATCTCCATAGACCAGAAGGGCGTCTCCAACAACCCCCGCTCCACCGTCGGCACCGTAACGGAAATCTACGACTACCTGCGCTTGCTGTTCGCCCGCGTGGGCCGGCCCCACTGTCCCAAGTGCGGCAACCCCGTCGCCCGCCAGACTGTCCAGCAGATTGTCGATGCCATCCTGGCCCTGCCCGAGTCATCCCGCATCACCCTGCTGGCCCCCAAGATCCGCCGCAAGAAGGGCGAGCACCGCGAGGTGTTCGAGGCCGCCAAGCGCGGCGGCTTCGTCCGCCTGCGCGTCAACGGCGAAATCATGCTGGTGGAGGAAACGGACAACCTGAACCTGGACAAGCAGAAGTGGCACTATATCGACATCGTGGTTGACCGCCTGATCATCCGCAGCGACACCGAACCCAACCGGGTTACCGAATCGGTGGAAACGGCATTGCGCGAGGGCGAGGGCGTGCTGACGGTGGGACGTGAAGGCGAAGACGACCTGACCTTCAGCGAGCAGTTCGCCTGTGTCGCGTGCGGCATCAGCCTACCCGAGATTGAGCCGCGCACCTTCAGCTTCAACAGCCCACATGGCGCCTGCTCCACCTGCACCGGCCTGGGCTACCAGCTGGAAGTTGACCCGTCGCTGGTCATCCACAACCGCTCACTCTCCCTGCTGGAGGGCGCGATCGTGCCGTGGGCGCGTTCCGGGGCGGCCAACTCCTGGTACGCCAGCATGATGGAAGCCGTGGCGCGCCAGTTCGACTTTTCGCCCCACGCGCCCATCCGCGAGCTGACCGACGAGCAGCTGAACATCATCCTCTACGGGGCGGGCAAGCAGCAGGTTTCGGTGCGCCACCGCACCGGCCGGGGCCGCACCTACTCGTGGAACACCACCTACGAGGGGGTCATCCCCAACCTCCAGCGCCGCTACCGCGACACCGAATCCGATCATACCCGCAGCGAGATTGAGCGGTACATGGCTCAACGTGCCTGCCGTTCGTGCAGCGGCGCGCGCCTCCGCCCAGAGGCGTTGGGCGTCCTCGTTTGCGGACGCAACATCATGGAGGTAACCGCACTGACCATCGGAACCGGCCTGCAATGGGTCCGCAGCATCAAGCCCAGCAGCGAGCCGTCCCTCAACGGCTCCGCCAATGGCCATCACCGCACCAACGGACACCACCCCGCAGAATCTCTGGCATCCGAAAGCCCAGCGGACACCAACGGCGCAAAACCCAAGACCCGCCGCACCCGCCGGAATGGACGTCGCGTCGCCGCATCAATCGAACATCCCACCACCTTAACCGACCGCGAAATGGTCATCGCCGACCAGATCCTCAAGGAGATTGAGGGCCGGCTCCAGTTCCTCGACAGCATCGGCCTCGACTACGTGACCATGAACCGCACGGCGCGCACGCTGTCCGGCGGCGAGGCCCAGCGCGTCCGCCTGGCCACCCAGATCGGCAGCGGACTTACCGGCGTGCTGTACGTATGCGACGAGCCCACCGTCGGCCTGCATCCTCACGACGACCACCGGCTCATCGGCACGTTGACCCGCCTGCGCGACATGGGCAACACCGTCATCGTGGTGGAGCACGACGACGCCATGATGCGCGCCGCCGACCACATCGTTGACTTGGGTCCCGGCGCCGGCGAGCACGGCGGACACATCGTCGCCACCGGCGACGTGTCGGAGGTAATGGCCAACGAGGCGTCACTGACCGGCGCGTACCTCAGCGGACGCAAGCGCATCCCCACGCCCGAGGAGCGCCGGCCGGGCAACGGCAACGTCATCTCGGTGCGGGGCGCGCGGGAGAACAACCTCAAGGGCATTGACGTGGATTTCCCCCTGGGTCTGTTGGGCTGCGTAACGGGTGTGTCCGGCAGCGGCAAGAGCACCCTGATGTACGACATCCTGTACAAGCGACTGGCCCAGGCCGTCGCCCAGGGCCGCGACCGCCCCGGCGAGCACGACGAGATCACCGGCATCGAGAACATCGACAAGGTGGTCAACATCGACCAGTCTCCCATCGGGCGCACGCCGCGCAGCAATCCCGCCACCTACACCGGCGCGTTCACCCCCATCCGCGAGGTGTTCGCCGGCCTGCCCGAAGCGCGCATCCGCGGCTACAAGCCCGGCCGGTTCTCCTTCAACGTCAAGGGCGGACGCTGCGAGGCCTGCCAGGGTGAGGGTTACAACCAGATCGAAATGCAGTTCCTCCCCGACGTGACGGTTCCATGCGAGATCTGCCAGGGCCGCCGCTACAATCGGGAGGCGCTGGAGGTCACTCTGCGCGACAAGTCCATTGCCGACGTGCTGGCGATGACCGTGGAGACCGCGCTGGACTTCTTCTGGAACTACTCGCGCATCCGCAACCGCTTGCAGACGCTGCACGACGTGGGCCTGGGCTACATCCGTCTGGGCCAGCCGGCCACCACGCTATCCGGCGGCGAAGCCCAGCGCGTCAAGCTGGCCACAGAATTGTCCCGCCGCGCCACGGGACGCACCCTGTACCTGCTGGACGAACCGACCACCGGCCTGTCCTTCGAGGACTGCGCTGCCCTGCTGCGGGTTTTGCACCGGCTGGTTGACCAGGGCAACTCCGTCCTGCTCATCGAGCACAACCTGGACCTCATCAAGAACTCCGACTGGATCATCGACCTCGGCCCCGGCGCCGGCGACCAAGGCGGCAACCTCATCGCCTGCGGCACCCCTGAGATGCTCGCTGACAACGAGGCATCCCACACCGGCCGCTACCTCCGAGAGACACTGCAACAGGCCGAACTGGCCGCCACCGCTGACTAACCTCCAGGTGGGCACTATGCCTGACGCACAGCCAGACCCAACTCTGCACCTGCCCAGCCTCGTCATCAAGAACTTCCGCGGCATCGACGAGCTGACAATACCGCGTTTAGGCCGCGTCACGCTGCTGGCCGGCAAGAACGGCGTGGGGAAGACGACGGTGCTGGACGCAGTGAGGATCTATGCTGGCCGTGGTCTATTGTCCCTGCTCGGGGATGTGCTGTCTAAACGGGGAGACACTCTGATTCAGACTGATGCGACGGGCGGACAAAACACCGTTCTGGATTGGTATGCCCTCTTTACAGGGCGCCGCAACTCACCGGAGATTGCAATCTCGATTGGCTCCCTTGCGACATCTGATGTACTCCGGATTGGTTGGCACTCCGACGTCAAGTTGCAGTCAGATCAACCTACGATGCTACAGCCTGATGAGTTTTCGAGCGTAGGGCAGCCATCGTTGGAAGTACGGCTTGGAGGTTCAATAATCTACCCTCCCTATGCAGGCGATGTTACTCCAGCCCCGCCTGCGATTCCATGCAACGTTTTGGGGCCTAACGGCCCATCCGATGACACGGTTGAGCGGTACTGGAGCGAAGTGGCCCTAACTTCACATGAAGACCTAGCACTTGAAGCGATCAATTTGATCACCGACGCCTGGGTTGAGCGTGTTGCAGCATTGGGACCACCTATTAGCAGCGATACTATCCAGCCGCGTAGAATGATGGCAAAGGTTACCGGCAGAGATTACCAAGTACCGTTGCGCACACTCGGCGATGGGGCAATGCGTACTTATGCGGTCGCCCTAGCCCTAGCCAAAAGCAGTGACGGTTTCCTGCTCATCGACGAGGCTGAAAACGGCATCCACCACTCCATCCAGGCCAAGTTCTGGAAGATGGTGTTGCAGACGGCAGAGCGCAACAACGTGCAGGTGATAGCCACTACTCACAGCTGGGACTGCGTAACTGGTTTTGCACAAGCGGCCAACGAGTTGGAGGACGTGGAGGGCATGCTCGTCCGCATCCAACGCGTTCCAGTTGGCCTACGCGCCATCACCTACGACGAGTCCCGTCTGGAGAACATTGCAAAACATGGGATCGAGGTCCGCTGATCAATGATTAACCTCCACCCTCGTCCCTTCGATCCCCTGCTGTTGGTCGAAGGAGAAGATGATAAGCACGTCATCAGGCATTTGTCGGAACGTTGGGATCAATCACTGGAATTCGCCATCAGAGATTACGATGGCATTGAGAACGTCCTACCCAGTATTCGCGATCATATAGACGAACTCGGCCGTCCTGCCATTGGCGTCGTTGTGGATGCTGACGGCAACGCCCTCAACACTTGGAACCGGGTTTGCGCTCGAATCCGCGAGTCAGAACAGACTATATCCCCGATTCCCTCAGCCCCCGATCCCAACGGAACCATCATTCCCGAAAATCCCAGCACCGGCAGTCCCCGCGTCGGCATCTGGGTAATGCCTGACAACCTTTCTCTGGGCGAACTGGAAGGCTTTGTCGCTCAGATGATTCCAGATGATGATAGGGTCTGGCCTCTGGCGCAACGGTACGTCAACCAAATCCCTCACGCAGAGCGCAGATTCGCTGAGAACAAGACGCTCCGCGCCCAGATCCATGCCTGGCTCGCCACCCGTGAGGACCCGCGCCAGATGGGCCTTGCCATCCGAACCCGCGACCTTGCCATAAACAACCCCTTATCCCAAACCTTCCTCCGCTGGCTCACCAACCTCTTCCGCTAACTATCGCCCTCAATCCGCTCCCCGCCGCCGGCCGCATCCCGTCCCGGGCGAGTTGCCGTTAGCATCAGCAGCGAGACTACCGCCAGGTTGATGCCGAAGGCTAGGAACGCTCCCTGGTAGCTGCCGTAGCGGTCCACCGCCAGGCCGGCCGCCGTGGGGCCCAGGGCCTGCCCTCCGACCTGCGCTGCCAGACCCCAGGCGCGTATCGCTCCCAGGTGCAGCCGTCCGAAGTAATCCGCTCCGGCCAGTCGCGCCATGATGTGCAGGCCGCCGACGCCGAACCCCAGGAAGAACGCGCCCAGGACGCCCACTGCGATCTCGCTGGCATAGGCCGTGGTGATGGCGCCGGTAGCGACCACCAGACCCGACACCGTCATCACGAACCGCGCTTGCGTCTTCTGCGCCATCGCCGAAAAGACCACGCTCGCCGGCACCTGCGATATGGCGAACGTGCTGGCCGTCCACACCGCCACCGACGGCGGCACGCCCTGGTCCACGAAATGCGGCACCTGGTGCAGCGACACCCCCGCCTGCACGATGAACCCGGCGAAGGCGAACACCATCATCAGCCAGAACGCCCGCGTCCGCATCGCCTGCCGCAGCGTGAAGTTGATCTCCTCTTCCGAACTCTGCGGGCGCCGTCCAGATCCGCCGGAGGCGGACGGCGCTGAACCCGCGCCGCCGTCCGGTTCCAGGCCCAGGTCCTCCGGACGCCGCGCCATTAGCAGCATCGCCGGAACCACGCCCACCGCCACCGTCCAGATGCCCAGGGTGTACCACGCCACATCCCAACCCCATGCGCCGATGATCGCCTGCGCCACCAACGGCATCACCGCCAGGCCCGAACCCTGGGTAACGTGGTTCAGGGCCAGGGCGAACGGACGCCGCCGCACGAACCAGTTGCTGACCGCCACCGACGTACCCAACTCCAGCGGGCCGGAGAACGCCATGCGCCCCGGCACGTACACCACGTAGAACATCCAGATCTGCGTCACCGCGCCCAGCGCGACCGCGCATCCTCCGGCGATGGCAGAGAATACGCCGACCACCATTCCCGACCCGTAGCGGTCCAACACCAGCCCTACCATGGGCGAGACCACCGCCGCGAACACTCCTCCCAGGCTCACCGCGCCGGCCAACTCCGCCCGCGTCCAGCCGAACTGCTCCGACATGGGCACCACGAACACAGTCAGCACCGCCACCGACATCAGCGGCCGCGCCGAGTACGACACTACCCCCGACAGGCCCAGTATGATCCAGCCGTAGTAGAAGGGCGTCGCCTGGGCCGTCCGGGTTTGCAGCGCGCGCATGGCGGCTGATTATAGCACCCGGCGACGGGGGGGTTTTTACATGGATGAAGGGGATAAACGGGATAGACAGGATCGGGCATTGGGTATGGGATGACGGAGATTTGGGATTCTCCGTTCATTTCCGCTCATTTCCGGTCAGTTGAGTAGGGGGGAGGTGGGAGGTTGGGGTAAATGGGGGCGACAAGGGCGGTTTTGGGGGCGATATTGATGATTTTGGCGGGCATGTGAGAGGGTTTGGGGGAGTGGCGCTTGGAGTTGGCTCGTGATTGTCAGAATCAGGATTTTTGGGATTAGAGGATTTTCAGGATTGAGGAGCCGGCCATTGAGTTGGGCGGCGGGATGGATCTGGGCGGTTCGATGGTTAAATGGTACGGATGAGCGGCGGGCAGAGGCAAGGGGGAGGTGTCACTGGGCATACTCATCCCCGCATCAAGCACGGGGTAAGCTCTAACTCTCTCCGATCAAGGGAAAGGGGATTGCCTGGAGAATCGGAAGAGCCTGACTCTTTCCGACAGACTCTTGACCCGCGCCAGCGTTTCCTCCAGCGTACCGGAGATGTCCAATGAGGCTACTTCCAGCAGCTTACCGGCGTGCCTGACGCGATATTCGCGGGGCTCGTCCTCATCCTGTGCGTAAATCAGCAGGCCGCCGGGCAGGTCAAGCGCGGTGGCGTAGGCCAGCAGTTGGTACAGGTCGGCGTTGGGGATGCTGGCGTGGGTGATTTTCTTGTACTTGGCGTCGCAGACGAACACGCAGGAGCGGCCATCCCACCAGGTCAGATCGGGGCGCAAGTGGATGCGACCTCCGTCGTCAAGGCTTGGGATGGCCTTTTCGCCAAACACCGCCGGTGAAAGGCCCAACGCCTCCCGCAACGCCACGGTCACAAATTCCTGGAACACAACGTTCATATCCATCAGGAACCCGGAGGCGCGAACCGCCCCCCGGCCCGACTCAAACGTGCCATGCCGTAAAATCAGCCGGGACAGTTCCACCACGTTCCGGTAGTGTTCGTTCAGCCGGTCATAGCGCACCACCGGGACATCGCCGGGCGGGAACTCAACCAACGACACCTCTTCCAGCATCGCCGCCAACCAGCCCAACTCCCGACGCGCCCGGGCGGAACGCAACCGGGTGCGGCCCAAACGATAGGCCGCCGCCTTGACCAGTTGGTTAGGCAAAACGTCATCGGTGAACTCGTCGTACCGCACCTCGACAGGGAGCGGTACGCCGAACCGACGTCGCAACTGATCGTCAAACCGGATGCGCCCCCGCACGGTGTACAGGGCCTCTTCCTCGGTCCAGTAGCCGTGCAGCAGGCCGCGCGCGAACGCCTTGCGCGCCTGGAACGCCAGGGCGATGGCCAGAAAGTCGTGCAGCGCGTCTTCCTGCTGGAAACCGAAATCTTCCGTCTGAAACTTTACGGTTCCGTTTCCGATGGCATAACAAGCCAGGGCCAGAACCTGACGGATTCCGATCTTCGGCTCGATGAGCACCGACAGGTCGCCTACTGTAACGGCGCCTATGGTGGACTGCGGCGTCAGAATGTAGGAGTTATCCAACCCAGCAGCGGGCGTGATGGCAATGTCCGCCGCTTGCAGGCCGCTGATTTCAGCGGCGGAAAGTGTGATCGGGTCGCTGCGCTGGTATTCCTGTAAGTTTAGCTCACTCATCTGTAGCGCCGTCTTCGTTGTCACCATCGTCGGCGACTGATGCGTTTCGCAGCTTTGACAAGTCAAAATCCGCCAAGCGGTCATCGCCCTGCCCGAAAAGGCGCTCCTCGATGTAGGGCAGGACACCATACTTCCAGATGCGTTCAACAGTGGCCTCGTCAAGACCCGGTTTCATAAAGTGGCTCGGCCCGATGGCGGCGTGGGGCTCATCGCTCAGTAGCGCGTTCGCCCGGTCAACTAGACCAGCAACATCCCAATCCACAGCCGGCGGATTCTTTTCCAGGTACCTGTGCAGCAAGCCCTCCATGGGCCACCTATCAGGGTGGAACTCCACGAAGTAGAACCGCCGGCGCAACGCCAGGTCCACCAGTGCGATGGAACGGTCGGCAGTGTTCATCGTGCCTATGATGTACAGGTTCTCGGGAAGCGCAAAGGGTTCATCAGTGTATTGGAGGTTGATCTCCCGGTCTCGGTATTCGAGCAAGAAATACAATTCGCCAAAGACTTTAGCGAGATTGCCACGGTTGATCTCGTCGATGATGATGAAATGTTTGGCGCCAGATTCGGCTTGCGCTTGTTCAGCCGCTTTCACCAGCGGTCCGGGTCGCAGTTTGAATCCGGCGTTACCGTTTTCCAGGGTGGGACGGTAGCCCTGAACGAAGTCCTCATAGGCGTAGGACGGGTGGAACTGAACGAGGGTAACGCGGTCTTCCGAGCCGGCAAGGTGTTCGGCAAGTTTCTGGGCGACGTAGGTTTTGCCGGTGCCGGGCGGGCCTTGGAAGATTACCTGCTTCTTGTCTTCCAGCAGGGCATGGATTTCTTCGAGGAAGCTGGCAGGAAGGTACAGTTCGTTCGCGAGCTCGCCGAAAGAAGATGAAGACTGACCGGGGTGATTCCTGTCAACCGCTCCAGGACCAAAAACATTGGTAATAAAGGCCCGCGTTGCTCCGTCGTCGGGTTCCATTCTCCAGATGCACTCGTCCTCAGGAAAGCGAGTTGCAATGGCATCGACCCGATAATTCCCCAGGGGCCTGCCAGCATCGGTTGATTCCCGCAGGCTATCCCGCCAGTCGTCATTAACGTATACAAAGTTAAACCTGGTTCGAGCTATGCTGCCAGCCGCCCAAATTCCCACGCTGTCGGCGGGATTTCCCAGCTCGTCTGTCGCATAAGACCTGAATCCGTCGGCTTTCATAGCGATTCGGTCACCGGGCTGCATTCCGCGTATGACGTCGCGATGGTCGTGGTCGTCTCCGCATTGCCAAAATTGTGTCCGCGCCCGCCAATCAGCGCCTCCGGTAACTAACCACACGGGGCGCGCGTTGCTGTTGTCTGCTGACGTTACCACCTTCGTTGACTCCTTCCTATTGGTTATTGAGGAAAACCCTGCTCTCGCCGGTCCCCCTCACGCTGTTGTGGCTATCCTTCCTGTAGTACCTGCCAGCACAAGCCCAAATGCGGGATCGCCGAGCACAATATGCCGATTTTCAGATCACGCCCGCCTCAATCCGGTCCCGGGGCGTTCCTTTGTGTTTATGGTAACGAGAGCCTCAACGGACACCGGGCCGTTAGCGTCGTCCACGTAGATACCTGCCGGCAGTGGACGCTCCTCGTCTTCGTAGATTTCCAGGACTACCGCAAAGGCATCTTCCGCGTTGGCCAGGCACTCTGCGATGGTGTCGCCCTCGGTTATCAGCTCCGGGAGCAACGGGGAGGTAACGGTGTAGCCGCCTTCGGGCTGCGGTTCCAGTATCAAAGGTATTCTTGCTATCATCGTCAACTCTCTACGCTTCTGTTCAGCGTGCCGGGGGATTGAAGGGTGGCATCGGCGGGGGCAGGTCTATGCTTTCGTCGGCGAGGGCCTCTGCTTCCGAGAGGAGCAGGCGGTCGATGGTTCTTTGCTGAGAGGGGGTAAGTGTAAAGTCCCGGTTGGGTCCCCGTTCGCGGGCTTCCCATAACAGGGGTATCAGCGAATTCACGTCGGCAAGCAAATTCGTTACCAGGTTTTCGCCCAACCAGTCCTCGTAATAGTTGTCGTGCAACTGGTCGGCGATGGCTTGCAAGTACCGCATCTGCGGTTGTTGAAACTCATCGGCCAGCAAGTCAACGATGTCCCGGCGCAAGTTGTGCGAGCGGTGTCGCCAATTCCGATCCTCGGCGATTGCTTTCACGGCCTGGGCCACGGCGCCGGAAGCTTTGTCCGAAGCCTGCACCCGGTCGCCCATGGTGTGCAGTTCGTAATTGGCCTGTTCCATAAGGCGACGGCTGAGGTCGGTGTGGCGGTTGGCATTTGCAATGGACATGACAGATAGCTCTCCCCGAGGCATGGTAGCATAGCCGCCTTGCCGCCTGCGTTATAATGCGTCAATGCAGCGCACCCTCCGGCTGGCGCTCGGCCAGTTCAACCCCACCGTCGGCGACATTGCCGGCAACACCGCCCGCATCATCGAGCTGATTGACGAGGCGCGGGCGTCCCACGCCGACCTGGTGGCCTTTCCCGAGCTGGCCGTAACCGGCTACCCGCCCGAGGATTTGCTGTTCAAGCCGTCGTTCCTGGCGGATAACGCTGCCGCCGTCCAGCGCATTGCCGCCGCGTCCCGGGGCATTGCCGTAATCGTCGGTTGTGTGGAATCTGCCGGCGACATCGCCAACGCGGCGGCCATCATCAACGATGGTCGCATGCTGGACTGGTACCGCAAGATGTACCTGCCCAACTATGGCGTGTTCGACGAGGACCGCTACTTCCGGCGCGGCGACGTCTGCCCCGTGTACGTCATCAACGGCTGTCCCGTGGGCGTCAACATCTGCGAGGACATCTGGTATCCCGTCGGCCCCATCGCCGTCCAGCGCGACGCCGGCGCCGAGGTGATCGTCAACATCAACGCCTCGCCCTTCCACGCCGGCAAGGCTGCCCAGCGCGAGCGCATGATCGCCACGCGCGCGGCGGACAACGGCGTGTTCGTGGCATACCTCAACACTGTGGGCGGACAGGACGAGTTGGTATTCGACGGCGCCAGCATCGTTTGCGCCCCCGATGGGACGGTGATCGCGCGCGGCCCGTCGTTCGAGGATCGCCTCATCGTCGCCGACCTGGACGTGGATTCCGTGTTCCGGCAGCGGCTCCGCGACCCCAGGTCGCGCAAGGAAGACCCCAACATCCTGCGCGAGGTGGGCCAGGCCGCCGTCGTCCGTGTCTCCGATTACCACCGCACCGGACGCGGCAATCCAGTCGAGGCGGCCATGTGCCGGCCGCTGGACGAGGTGGAGGAGGTGTACCAGGCCCTGGTTGTCGGTACCCGCGATTACGTCCGCAAGTCCGGCTTCCGCCGCGCTCTCGTCGGCCTCTCCGGTGGCATTGACTCGGCCCTCACCGCCACCGTGGCCGTGGACGCTCTGGGCGCGGACAACGTGGTGGGCGTCACCATGCCCTCCCGGTATTCATCCGAGGGCAGCATCGGCGATTCCCAGGAACTGGCCGACAATCTGGGCATCAAGTTGTGGCGCATTCCCATCGAGCCGGCGCATCACGCCTTCACCGACATGCTGGCCGAGCGCTTCGCCGGAACCGATCCCAACACTGCGGAGGAGAACGTGCAGGCCCGCATCCGGGGCAACGTCCTGATGACCATTTCCAACAAGTTCGGCTGGCTGGTGCTGACCACCGGCAACAAGAGCGAGATGGCCATGGGCTACGCCACCCTCTACGGCGACATGGCCGGCGGGTTCGCGGTGCTGAAAGACGTGCCCAAGACCCTGGTGTACCGCCTCTGCCGCTGGCGCAACGCCGGCTCCGTTACCGGCCGTCCAATCATCCCCCAGACGGTGCTGGACAAGCCGCCCAGCGCCGAGCTCCGGCCCGACCAGACCGACCAGGACACGCTGCCGCCCTACGACGACCTCGACCCTATCATCAAGGCCTACGTTGAGGATGACTATGGATACGCCGAGATAGTGGGCATGGGCCACAACCCCGAGTGGGTGCGCCAGGTCATAACCTACGTGGACCGCAACGAGTACAAGCGTCGCCAAGCCCCGCCCGGCGTCAAGATCACGCCCCGCGCCTTCGGCAAAGACCGCCGCCTGCCCATCGTCAACCGCTACCGGCCGGCGCCATAGTAAGGGCGAGGCACGCCTTAACCGCCGCCGTCCATCTCCTTGTAGGCGTACACGGCGAACAGGGGGTCGCCGGGCGGGGCCATGTCGGGGTTGGCCAGGCCGCCGCGCACGCCGTTGAATCCGCCGGCGTGGAGCATATACTGCCCCACCAGTTCGATGTGGTCCTCGTCGTTGGTGGAGCGCCAGACCCGCACGGCCTTGGTGGGGAAGCAGCGGTTGGAGAAGGTGACGATGAATACGCCGCCGGGCCGCAGGATGCGCGAGACCTCGGAGAACACGTGCACCGGCTGGGTCAGGTACTGCACCGATACCGTGATCACCACGGCGTCGAAGGACTCATCTTCAAACGGTAACCCGGGATCAACGTTGATGTCCTTCAGTAGGTACTCGTTCAGTTGGGGGTTGTCGGCCATCTCGGTGGCATTCATGCCCAGGCCGACGATGCGCTGGCGGGGGTGCGCGTCCGGCCAGTGGGTGCGCCAACTGCTCATCAGGTCGAGCACCTCGGCGTTTTCGGGAATCAGCTGCTGGAACAGCCGGCCCACGGCGAGTATGGCCCCGTCGTCGATGTGCACCACCAGGCGGGGCATCGTGTAAAACTCGGCGTCGTTGCTGTCGTCCTCACGCTGGAAGAACTCCGGCGGAAAACGTTGGGGATCCATTGCCAAACCCAACCTCCTGATCAGGCCAATCTGGCCCGTTACTGGTCTGAAAAGCATTCGCAACGTAGGGGCGGGTTTCAAACCCGCCCCTACCAACCTACGCTTATACCCTATCCCACCCGGTACGCCCGCGCCGCGCATCCGTGGAACAGGTCCGCCCGCTCGTCGGCTGAGAAATCCGACGACATGCGCTTGAAGGCGTTCCACATGACGCAGTACGAGAACGATTCCTTGTCCACCGGGAAGTTGCTCTCAAACATGCACCGGCTGGGGCCGAACTGCTCGATGCAGTGGCGCATCACCGGGTCAATCGCCGCCGCCAGCTCCTCGGAACCCACCGGCGTCTCCCGCTGGTGGAAGTTGTAGCCCAGCCGGGGCATCCCGACGCCGCCCAGCTTGATAACCACGTTGGAACACTGGGCCGCCGCCGCGATGCCGCTGCGCCAGTTTGCCATCACCTCGTCGGGGTTGGCAGCATACGGGCCGGTGCGCATCAGGCCGCCCACGTGGTTCAGCACGATGGTCAGGTCGGGCACCGCGTTGGCGAAGTCCACCAGCTGAGGCAACTGCGGGTGCAGCAGCGATACGTCCAGCGACAGGCCCATCTCGGCCAGCACCCTGGCGCCGGCCCGGTAGTCATCGCTCATCAGCTGGTCGGGCATCGGGTATGCGCCCACTATGGGAATCTCCGGGTTCGGGTCCCAGCTGACGCCGTGGCGGATGCCCTTGAATCGGTTGGGGCTGGCCGCCTGCAATGCCTCCAGCACGCGCCGCACCTCGGTTCCCAGGTGCAGGTTCGCATGGCCCACGATGCCGTGGGCGGCCCTGGTGCGGCTGTAGATGCCGCTGGCAGACTGGGCCGCGATGCCCTGCACGAACTCCACCTCGCCCACCGGACGCAGCTCCATGGGCGGGTCCGCGCGGTACATCGCCCGCGCCTCGATAAACACTGTCGAAACGATGTTGTGGCCGCTGCCGGTATCCGCCTCCAGCTCGTCCAGGAAGTAGCGTGGCTCCACCCGGTCGGTGCGCCCGTCCCACAGGTGATGGTGAGGGTCACAAATGGGCAGGTCCGGCTCCAGCGCCGGTTCAACGGTTTTGGCCAGCCAGTCATTGATCGGAGCAACCATAGTGGGAGCAACCATGTGAGTACCTCCTTGAAACGCCTGAGAAGGTGTCTCCTAAGTGGGCCGCGAATTTCAGCGAGAGATGAGATTGTGAAGGTATTCCCCCTTACCCCAACCCTCTCCCGCCAGGGGAGAGGGAGTTTTGACACCCCTGAGCGCCTAGGTCTCGCTAATCGAGTACACTCGCGCCGCGGTGTCGTGGAGCATCGCTGCCCGCTCGCTGGTCGAATACCCCGCCGTCATCCGCTTGAAGGCGTTGTACATCACGTTGTAGGAGAAGGACACCTTGTCGGGCGGGAAGTTGCTCTCCAACATGCAGCGGTCGGGTCCGAACCGCTCGATGCAGTAGTTCATCCACGGGGCCATGGATTCGGCCAACTCTTCGGAACCGATGGGAATGTCGCGGGCGTGCCAACCGAATCCCCACCGGGGCATCCCCAGGCCGCCCAGCTTGCACACCACGTTTGGATTCTCGGCGACGGCGGCGATGCCCTCGCGCCATGCGGGGATCACCTCGTCGTCCTTGCCGGCGTAGATGCCGGTGCGGGAGACGCCGCCGACGTGGTTGAGGATGATGGACACCTCGGGCACGGCGCGGGCGAATTCGGCAATCTCGGGCAGTTGTGGGAACGACTGCATGATGTCCAGCGTCAGGCCCATGCGGGCCAGGACGCGAGCGCCGGCGCGGAAGGTATCATTGGCCAGGATGCCGGGAGTCTCGCGGTCGTCGATGGACGGGTCGGGGCTCCAGGTGACGTTGTGGCGGATGCCCCTGAAGCGGTTGGGGCTGGCCGCCTGCAACGCCTCCAGCACGGGCGCCACGTTGTCGCCGAGCTTTAGGTCAGCGTGGCCGACGATAGCGGCGGCGGCGCGGGCCTCGCCGTAGGTTCCGCTGGCGCTGGCGGCGGCCAGGCCCTGTACGAACTCAACCTCGCCTACGGGCTTCAGCTCCTCCGGCCCATGGGCGCGGTACATGGAGCGGGCCTCCACGAACACGGTGGAGCGCACGTTGTGTCCGGAGTCCAGGTCGGACATCAACTCGTGGAGCAGGTAACGCTGGTAGGGGACGCTCCCCAACCGACCGTCCCAAAAGTGGTGGTGAGGGTCGCAAAGGGGTATTTCGGGTTCGATGGGGTCTTCCTGGGTCAGGGCCAGCCAGTCGTTGTCTCCAAATGGCATGGTGTTTCCTCCTGTGGTCGGTGAACGTTGGGCCGTCCGCCGGTGGTTCGACAGGCTCACCATGAGCGGACCCGGGGCGCAATGATACCACTCAAATCGGGCGCTTCCCGAACGGCGCGGGTGGCGAAAGTGGGTGTATCATCCGCCAATCGTGAGGGTTATCGGCAATTGGGCGGCCTCGCTGCGCTTCCAGGACTTTCGCCTGCTCTGGCTATCCACGCTCTTTTACTCCCTGGCCACAGGGATGGAGCAGGTGTCGGTCGGGTGGCTGATCTATGAGCTGACCGGATCGGAGTTCATGGTGGGCGTGGGAGCGGCGGCCCGGATGCTGCCCTTTTTCGTCCTGGGGATGCTGTCCGGCGCCATTGCGGACCGGTGGGACCGGCGGACGCTGCTGCGGATCGGGACGCTGGGGGCATCGACGGCGGCGTTGGCGATGGCGGTCCTGCTGCTGTTGGGACTGGCCAACGAATGGGTCATCATCGCGCTGGTGCTGGCGCTGGGCAGCGCGATGGCCTTCACCATCACGGTGCGGCAGACTTTCACCTACGACATCGTGGGGTCGGGATATGCGCTGAACGGGTTGGCGCTGGGCGCGATGGCGATGCAGGGCGGCGGCATCGTGGGCTCGCTGGTTTCCGGCGCGGTGATCGAATTCGTGGGCCCGGGCTGGCAGTTCCTGGCGTCGGCGGGCGCTTACCTCCTATCGGCTGCGGCGACGCTGGCGATCGCCAACCCGGGGCGGTCACTGCGCACCTCGGCGGAATCGGTGCTGCAAAACCTGGTCGGTTACGCCCGGCTGATGCGGGAGCACCGGCTCATGATGGTGCTGATGGCGCTGACGGCGACGACCGAAGTGCTGGGCTTCACACACATGACGCTGCTGCCGGTGTTCGCCAAGGAGGTGCTGCGCGTGGGGCCCACCGGGCTGGGCGTGATGACGGCGGGACGGCAGGCCGGCGGACTGCTGGGGTTGTGGCTGCTGGCCGGACTGGGCGCCACGCGCAAGAAAGGACTGCTGACGTTTGCCACGGCCATCGGGTTCGGCGTGGGCCTGATGGCTTTCTCGCTGACCAGGAACATCTACACGTTCCTGGTGGTGCTGCTGTTCGTGAACGCCTGCGCCATGGCAGTGGATACGCTGTACAAGGCGCTGATGCAGGACCTGGTGCCTGACGAGGAACGGGGCCGGGCCATGGGCACCTGGGTGTTGAGCGTGGGGTTCGCGCCGGTGGGCCACGTCGGTGTCGGCGCGCTGGCCGGTGTAGTGGGCGCGCCCGGCGCGCTGCTGATCAATGGGGCCGTGCTGGCCGGTCTGAACGTGGCAACTGGCCTCGGGCTGCCACGCATACGCCGGCTGGAGTAAAATACGAAATAGAGTGCGCTATCCGGTATCCTAATCAGTTGGTGCCGACGATGACGGTGCATATTGTGGTGATTATGGTAGAATCAACGTATATCAGAAACCTGAAAAGTCTCAGAGATGTTGCTTGGTGAATAGTCCTAATCCGCTTATCCTAGCTCGTCGCACCTCGCCAGGAGGTACACCGATATGGCAACCCTGATTACCAGCCCTTCCGTTCCCTCTGGCCGGAGTTCCCGCAAGGAATCCAGCCGCGAAAACAACAGCGCTGTCCCGCCGGCGCCTCGAGTAGCTGGTCCCAAAGGGAGAATGCTTTCCCTCGTTCCACACTTGGAGCTGGAAACCAGCACACATCGAGCTCGCCCACGCCGGCCCAAGCCTGACGGCGACCACGCACAGTTGTAATCGGCGAAGTACCTTGGGCACGACCGGCTTACGCTAAAGGCACGGTACATCGAGTCGCCATTCGGAATTAACCATGAGTGAACGACAAAATTCCAGTTCACCATATGGTGAACTGGATGAGGTTTTAGCAATCATCAACGCGCTGGCCCGTAAATCGGCCGGCGCGGATTACATTTTACCTCATTGCCCTTTTCTTCGCCTGCGACGGCGACCACACCCAGGACGGACGGGTTGTACTGTTGGATGGCTCCGGTGACATGAGGGAGTATATCCGTGCGCCGCAAAGCCCAGCTCGGCGCGTCCTCGCTCAGAAGAGCATTTTCGTGCGGCCTCCTCCCGGCTACGTAGAGCCGGATGATACGGTCATTATCCCTCACCGTCTCAAGGTGCCCATGTTGGATTACCTACAAGATGGACATGGTATATCCACCGAGACCATCTACAACGACCTGTTTGGTTTCATCAGGTCGAGGGCCATTCACCGCGAAGCTTCCGAACATTTCAGCACTGCCATAAGCCACATTGCCAACGGCGACTATCCCGCTGCTATTGAGGAATGCACCAGAGCACTGGACCGGAATCCCCAAATGGCGGCGGCTTATCATACCCGCGGCATTGCCCACGGGCATGTCGGCAATGTTAACGATGCGATTATAGACTTCACGCGCACAATAGAATTAGTCCCTGGATATGCTGAGGCTCTCCATAGTAGGGGTACTGCCTACTACGAGAAAGGTGATTATGATCGGGCTATTGCGGACTACGATCGGGCGATAATGCTGGTGCCTGACCTCGCTATCAGTTATAACAATCGCGGCAATTCATACAATAGGAAGGGCGATTATGATCGAGCGATTGCAGACTACGACCGGGCGATAGAATTAGATCCCAACATCGCTGATGCTTATAGTAATCGCGGCAATTCTTACAGTAGGAAGGGTGATTATGGTCGGGCTATTTCAGACCACGACCGGGCGATAGAATTGGCTCCCAATAACGCTGGCTTTTACGGCAACCTGGGTGAAGCGTGGCTACACCTGTCGGACTGGGCAAAAGCCAGAGTGAACTTGATGGCTGCCAGAGAGATGGGCTCTGACATAGTAGCCTCGTTCCGCAACGATTACGAGAACGTCGCTGACTTTGAGCAACAGACCGGCCTCACGATGACGGACGACATCGCAGAAATGCTTGGCGGATAGCGGGTAGGAAATTGACGATTCTCCGCGTTCCCTCCTTAGTGACACCCGCCCGTTGACGCACTCGCTCGCTACCCCGTAACCTGAACTAAATCAATCAACAACTGCCGGTGGGACTGACCTGATGCCGGGTCGGTTCCGCCGGCTTTTTGCTGCCTGCGCGCCTCCGATTCGTCATCGCGCCGGTTCGATACCCGATGCGATCTATCAATCAATACAAGGAGGTTGCGATGATGAATGAAGGCCGGTGGCCCGACCATTCCGGCAATGGCAACGGCTATGCCAGCCGCGCCGCGCTACTCCGCGCCCTGGCTGCCTGCGCTCGCGGCGTCGGTGACGCGCCCATGGTATGCAAGTGGGGGACGCTGGCGGATGGCGGGGATCACCCTCACCCCAACCCTCTCCCATCAAGGGAGAGGGGGATTAATGCGGAGTTGGGTGGCACGCTCACCTTCGTCGCGTCCACGGGCGGGGTGGACCGGCATGGCGATACGGTCGCGCCCGAAGGTTGGCGGCTGGACGCCTACCGCGAAAACCCGGTGGTGCTGTGGGCCCACGACTACCGCCGTCCGGCCATCGGACGGGCGCAGTCGGTGTGGCGTGACGGCGGCGCGCTGCTGGCTCGCCTGGAGTTTGCGCCGACGGAATTCGGCCGTGAAGTGGAGGGACTGTACCGCCAGGGCTACCAGCAGGGCGTGTCAGTAGGGTTCCGGCCGCTGCGTTTCGAGGAACGACGGGATGCCCGCACCGGCGCGTTTCTGGGCATACGGTTCCTGGAGCAGGAACTGCTGGAGATCAGCGCGGTGCCCGTGCCGGCCAATCAGGGGGCGTTGCTGGAGCGGCGGGCGGATGTGACAACAGTGGTGGTGGGGCTGCTGCGGGGATTGCGGGCGTAGGGGCGGGTTTCAAACCCGCCCCTACACGACCGTTTGCCAGACGTAGGGGCGAGACATGCCTCGCCCCTACCATGACCGGCGATACCACTTTGGAAAATGTACGAACACTCATTGCTAAGGAGTTTGCAAGTTTATGACCCTTTCAACCTGGGAATTGGAAACCATCAAGAACGAAGTCGCCGAGGTGCGCGATTTCTACCGCCAACGGCTGGATGCGGACATTCCGCCGCTGCGTGAGGAATTGGACCGACTCAGCCGCTCTGTTGGAGAGCTTACCGAGAAGCAGCGCGCCGGCGAACGGCAGGCAATGCTGGCCCGGTATGGCAATCCCGGCGACCGTCCCCGCGTGCCCTTTGGGAAGTACCAGGGCATGGACGCGCTGGACCTGGCGTGTGTGCGCAGCGTGCTGGCCTCCCAGCAGCGGGAGCCGGGCGATGCCAACCCGCGCCTCCTCGCCGATTGGCAGGCGAACCTGAAGGCCGCCATGGACAGCACGACGGCCGGCAGCGGGGATGAGTTGGTCCCCACCGGCGAGGCCGCCGCGTTGTGGGCGGACATCAACGTGGACACCCACGTGGCGTCGCTGTTCACTCGGGTGGATATGCCCACCAACCCCTTTGAGATCCCGCTGCAACTGGGCAACGTTGCGTGGTATCCGGGCGTGGAGAACACGGCGACCACGGAAACGGCGCTCACCACGGCGCGACAGACCCTGACGGCGCGCGAGTTGGTTGCCGAAGTGCCCTGGTCGCTGACCCTGGACGAGGACGCGGTGATCGCCATGGCCGCCGAAGTGCGGAGCACGCTGGTTCGCAACGCTGTCGAGGTCATCGACGACGTGCTGCTCAACGCCGACACCACCGCGCAGGACAACATCAACGCCGACGGCGCGACCATCGCCGCATCTACTGCCGGCAAGGCTCACTGGCTGCTGGGATTCGACGGCCTGCTGCACCTGCCGCTGGTGGACAACGACGCACAGGCCAACGACCACGCCGCCGCGCCCAGCGCCGATATGTTCAACGAGGCGCGCGGACTGCTCGGCAAGTACGGCGTGCGTCCCTCCGAACTGGCCTACGTCGCCGACGTGGGCACCTACATCAAGTCCCTGGCCATCGCCGAATTCCGCACGCTGGACAAGCTGGGGCCCCAGGCAACCCTGCTCAACGGCCAGCTGGCCCAGGTGGACGGCATCCCGGTCATCGTATCCGAGCAGATGGCCAAATCGGATGCCGACGGCAAGGTGACCGACGGCGGCAATACCAACACCAAGGGGCGGCTGCTGGTGGTGAACCGGACCCAATGGCGTCTCGGGTTCCGCCGGGAGCTGATGATCGAGACGACGCGGGACATCCAGAAGCGTCAGAACATCATGGTGGTCAGCATGCGGTTGGCGTTCATGGAACGGTCCGGTGATCGTACCAAGGCCACGCATACCGCGTTGCAGTACAACATCACGGTGTAATAGGGCGTTAAACCCCAACGTTCCCTCTCCCTTGATGGGAGAGGGGCAGGGTGAGGGTGAAAACCCCTGCAAAAACCCCCCTCACCCCAGCCCTCTTCCACCAGGGGAGAGGGAGAAAATGGAGGAATCTGAATGGCAAATGCTTACGCGGATTTGGCGACGCTGAAGTCGCCGGCGGCACTGAACGCGCCGGATGATACGCACGACGCGCGCCTGTTGGGGATGCTGGAGGCGGTGTCCCGCTGGATCGACGGCTACTGCGGCCGCCAGTTCTATGCTACCCGCGACGAACGCCGATTTGACGGGACCGGCAAAGCGTCGCTGACGGTTCCCGACCTGGTGTCGGTGAGCGAAATGCGCGTGCGTGAAGCGTCGGGAGAATGGATCGGCTGGTCGTCGGGCGACTGGCTGTTGTATCCGTTGAACGCCGCGCCCACGGAGCCGGGCGGGCGGCCCTACACGCGCATCACGCTGGCCGGCAAGCATCGCCGGTTTCCGCTGAGCCGGGCCGGCGTGGCGGTGAGCGGGGTTTGGGGCTATTGCGACGTGCGGGAAGACACCGGTGCGCGAACCGGCGGCGACGCGCCGGTCGCCAGCGGCGATGCCTCGCTGACCCTCCAGGCCGACGACGACGCGATCCATTTGTCCGCCGGCCACACCATCCGCATTGGCGACGAGCAGCTGTACGTGACGGCGGCGTCCACCGACGACCAGGCCGTGACCACGCTCACCGTGCAACGAGGAGTCAACGGAACGACAGCAGCGGCTCACGCCGTGGGTTCGGGGATTTCCATGTATCGCTATCCCGAAGGTGTGGCGGAAGCGTGCCTGCTGCAGGCCGCCGTCTGGTGGCGCGAGCGGTTGGGTGGACCTTTTGCGCTGCCGGAGGGTGATGGGGGAGACGTGGGCGGCGTCTCCCCCACAGTCCGAACACTGCTGGCTCCGTACCGCCGTCGCAACGCCGTGCTGGGGGTGTGAGCATGACGGGATACGTCAGTGTTGGACGCAGCTATGTGGCTGTGGCGGACGCCGGCGGTACGCTGCGGGATCTGTCGTCCTGGGTGGAGCGCGTCGGCCCGTTGGGCCAGGCGCTCGCCGGGCGGGACGTTACCGGAGTGAATGACGCGGCGGCGAGAACGGTTGCCGGCCCGACGGCGGTGCAGGAGTTCACCCTGTCGGGCCGGTGGGACGATGCGCCGGGAATCGGGCCGGACTCCGTCCTGTCGGGCGTGGTTGGCCGCTCCGTTGCGGTGGAATATGGGCCGGTGGGCAACGCGCCGGGGCAGCGACGAGTATCAGGGACGTTCGTGTGCCTGTCCTACCGTATCAGCAGCCGGGCGGGAGAGCCGGTGCGGTTCGAGGCAACGTTCCGGCAGGACGGGTCGGTGGAGTTGGGGGTGTGGTGACGTTGGGGGATCAATTGTCCCCAGCGGCGACTTCCTCTGCCGGAACTATGACTACCTGGCCAGCGTCGTTATGGTGGTGGCGCATGAGCTGGTCCATGCGGTCATGTAGGGAACGCATCAGCCCCCTGGCCTCACCGAGTTGCTCACGGAAATTGGCCATTTGTTGTTCAAGTCTCTCAACGCGACTATCTAGGCCGTTGACACGCTCAGTCAAGGCGGTGAGTTGACCTTGTATTTTGCCGATGTCGAACGACTGTCGTATCAGGATACCAACAATCGTAACCAGCAGCAGGCAGATGAACGCCAGGAAGCCGTAGAGGATGTAAATCTCGTTGGGAGTCATTTAGCGTATTCCATCGCTTGATGTGCAGCATGATTATGGCATGGGCAGCGTGCAGTTGCAATTGACAGAGGAGAAAAGTGGTAAATATGACAACGCCGCCGGCCCTGCGCTGGCGGGTTTGGATCGATTGGAACGGTAGCGGTTCCTGGGATGCGGACGGCTCGGATGTTTCCGCCGACGTGCTGGGGCTGCGCTGGCAGTGGGGGCGGCGCGGGCTGCCCGTGCCGGAGTTTGCGCCGCCGGCGGAGCTGGAGTTGACGCTCAGAAACCACGACCATCGTTACACTCCGGGGAATACCGGCGGGCCTTTGGGGGCCAACGTGCAGCCGGGTCGGGAGGTATGGCTGCGCGCCAGCCGAATCTACGATGATTTCGCAGCGGATAACGGCACGTCGGCGGATTTGGACGGGCGCGCAACATCGGCAGACAACGTGCGTTGGGAGGTGTCGGCGGTGGCTGGCAACGGCTTTTCCGTGTTGGACGGGATGGCGATGGGCCAGGGTGGTGGCTGGCCGCCGTCGGATGCGGTGGCCCTGCTGGATACCGGCGACTCGCTGGCGACCCTCAACGCCCGTTACCAACGGAATAGCAACGGCCTGGGCGGTTTCGCGCTGCGGTGCGCCGCTCGGGACGACTGCCTGCGTCTGCGCTTCGCCGACGATGCGACCATCCTCGAAGGGGTGTCGGGGCAAAGTGTTTCCAGACTGTCCGACGGCGCGCCGCTGGACGTTGAGCAATGGTACGACCTGGAAATCGAGCAGTCCGCCGGCAGCGTCCACGTTTACGCTATTGAGCTGGAGCAAGCCGGCGCGAAGCGACGCGAAATCCTGGCGGCCACCGGGATCACGGGCGCGCCGGACTCCGGGAAACACGGCCTGTGGCACGGATTCCGCAACGCGCAGGACCGTTGGGATGATTTCGGCGTGGGGCGCAGTTTGTTCAGCGGGCACATCACAAGCATCGACCCTGACTACGAGACGGGTGTGTGTCATATAACGGCGACTGACGTAGTGAAGCGGTTGGATACTGTGTTCCTGCATCGCGCGTTGGCCGGCGGTCTGATGCGCTCAGGCAACGTGGCGGCGGCTATCCTGGGTTGGGCCGGCCTGCTCCCCGGCGACTATGCTCTGGACGATGGGCGAATGTTGTTGACGGGAGGGCCGCGTTCGGTGTGGGACGTGTCGGCGGACCGGGCACTGCGCCGTTTGCAGCGGGAGGAGCACGGGGTGATCTACGCCGACGGCCTGGGACGGGTACGACTGGAGGCGGCCTCACGGCGGGCGGGCATGCGCAGCCACTCCAATCCGGTGTCGTTGGCGCGGTTCTCGATAGGGGATAACGCTGCTGCCCCGGGGCCCTACGCCACTGCGCTGCGTCGAGATGACGGAGCGGACTCCGTGGAGGATGCGGTCACGTTTCGCTACCGCCGCTCATCGGATACGGGCAGTCAGCAGGTGTGGACGATGAACGAGACGCTGGAAATACCGGCCGGCGGCGAGCAACTGCTACTGGCCGCGCCCGACGCCTGGGATGTGATCGACGGCATCGCCGCGCCCGTGGCCGGCACGGATTACACCGCGACGGATGACGCCGCCGGAAAGGGTTACAACGTTACCGCCAACGTAGTCGTATCGACGGTGTTGGAAGCAACCTCCCGCGTATCCGGCAAGGGCCACGTACTGCGGATACGCAACACCGGCTCAAAAACGGCTTACCTGCAAAAGCTGAACCTGACCGCAAACCACTGCTGGCGGGCGCAGAGTTCCAGCGCCGTGCGCGCCGAATCCGCCTCCGGCCGGCCCTTGCACGCCGTAGGCGGACGGTTGATCAGTTGCCGATACGCCGACAACTACGCGGCTGCGGAGGGTGCGGCGCAGGCGCGACTGGCAGAGCGGTCCAGTCAACGACCGCAGCTTGAGATCGCGCTGCCGCTGCTGACCGCCGGTAACCATCGCCCCGTGGTGGAGGGTCGCGTGTCGGACGTGGTTGAGGTGCAGGCTTCAACCCAGGGCATCGCCGGCGCGTGGCTGCTGGAGGGCATGGAGGTGAGCGTGAGCGGGGGCGGCGACGGAAAGGCGCGTTGGTGGTTGACGGCGGTGTAGGGTCGCTAAGGCCGATTAAAATTAGGGACGCATTAATTTTTTAATTGCGGCTGCCGGTAATTAAAGTTCGCTTGAATCGCCCTTCACGTTTTGAGATACAATGCTGCGCATGTTATTTGAATGAGCAATCGCAGCTTGTTCTTATTACGAATTAAGCCGCAAAACAGAATAAGCCGGATGGTTATTCTGTTTTGCGCAATAAGCAAGTTCGGTTCAGGCTGGATATGTATAACATTTTCTCGGACATAGTTTCGATCCTCAATCCTGTTTACGTCCCAGTGCCCTCGCTATGATGAATACCCCTCCATCCTCAGCGAGGGCACCGAGCCACTGTAAAGACGCATGGCCGTCGGCCGGCGGTGGTATCATCCACCGAGAGCGGCATTCCGCCCGGTGAGTAAAGCATGACTGACGAAATCCGGTGGTCCAACCCCTTTGACGAAGACGGCATCGAAGAGATGGCCGACTGGATGGCGCCGCGGTTCAAAGAGTCGCCCATGTACCACCTGGCTATCCAGGGAGCCGATCCCGACCTGCTGGCCGTGCTGCTGGAACGGGTGATGAACGAATACATGGAGTACAAGGAGCTGGACGCCCGGGTGCGCCGCGACCGCAACCTGGTGTACGTTTCCATGGGCGACGACGATGACGACGAAGAATCGGCCGTCAACATCAGCATTCCCCTGGTGCGGGCGCTCATGCTGCGGCTGCGGGGGCCCGGGTTGTACTGAAGCGCTGTGTTATCATCATCGCTGCAAATTCCCCGTCCGGCCGCGCGCCGGCCAGTTTTTGAGGTGCCACTGTGCCTGCTAATGACACTGTCTATGACGTTATCGTAGTTGGGGCCGGCAACGCCGCCCTGTCCGCCGCCATCGCTGCCCGTGAGCAGACCCAATCGGTGCTGGTCGTGGAGAAAGCTCCAGAGTATTTCCGCGGCGGCAACACTTACTTCACCGGCGGCATCATCCGCTTCGCCTACAACGGCCTGGACGACATCAAGGGCCTGATCCCCGACATGTCGGAGACCGAGGCCAACTCCATCGAGGTGGGCCAGTACACCGAGAACCAGTTCTACGACGACATGATGCGCGTCACCCACGGCCTGTCAGACCCCGAACTGGCCGAGATTCTGGTCAGCCAGTCGTACCCGACGATGAAGTGGCTACAGGAACACGGCGTGCGGTTCGTGCTGTCCTTCGGACGCCAGGCCTTCCGCGACGGCGACAAGTTCCGCTTCTGGGGTGGCCTGGTCGTCGAGGCCGTCGGCGCCGGCAAGGGCCTGTCCGACCAGCAGTTTGACGTATGCGAGAACCTGGGCGTCGAAGTTCGCTACTCCACCGAGGGCGTCTCGCTGATCCAGGACCAGATGGGCCGCGTCGCCGGCCTGCGGGTGAAGGGACCCGACGGGTTCGAGGACATCGCCGGCCGCGCCGTGGTGCTGGCCGCCGGCGGATTCGAGGCCAACGCCGAGATGCGCTGCCGCTACCTGGGCCCCGGCTGGGAAACCGTCAAGGTGCGGGGCATCCCCTACAACACCGGCGACGGCATCAAGATGGCCCTGGACGTGGGCGCGCAAAGCTACGGGCACTGGTCGTCATGCCACGCCGTGGCCTGGGACATGAACGCCCCCACCTTCGGCGACCGCACCATCACGGAGCTCTTCCAGAAGCACTCGTATCCCTTTGGCATCATGGTGAACATCAACGGCGAGCG
Source organism: Dehalococcoidia bacterium (assembly GCA_965207025.1). Taxonomy (GTDB): domain Bacteria; phylum Chloroflexota; class Dehalococcoidia; order Lucifugimonadales; family UBA3495; genus Bin87. The sequence goes on from OZ242258.1 coordinate 3,516,422, forward strand.
GTTCCTGGACGAGGGATTCGATTTCCGAAACTATACCTACGTAACCTACGGGCGCGCGCTGATGGACCAGCCCCAGGGCCTGTGCTTCCAGGTCTTCGACGAGAAGGTGAAGCACCTGCTCCGCGACGAATACTGGATTCCCCAGGCCACCACCGCCGAGGCTAACAGCATCGAGGAACTGGCCCGGATGCTGGACATCGACCCAGTCGGGTTGGCGCGCACGGTCGAGGAGTACAACGCCGCCGTCCGCAAGGACATCCCCTACAACGCCACCGTCAAGGACGGCCGGCGCACCGAGGGCCTGGCCGTGGACAAGACCAACTGGGCCGAGACCATCGACACGCCGCCCTATCGCGGCTGGGCCGTAACCACGGGCATCACGTTCACCTTCGGCGGCGTCAAGGTCAACAACCGGGGCCAGGTGGTGACCAACGCGCAGGATCCCATCCCCGGCCTGTACGCCGCCGGCGAGATGGTGGGCGGGCTCTTCTACCACAACTACCCCGGCGGCAGCGGTCTGAGCGCGGGCATGGTCTTCGGCCGCCTGGCCGGCAACAGCGCCGGAGAGGACGCGCTGGCGCTGAAGGACGTGTAGGCGACAGCAGTTACAGTGGTTCGCCCCAATCGGAAGCGTACCGGGCTCTGTCTGCTACAATTGCAGTAGAGTCCGGTATTGTCTGTCAGTTGGTATGGAAGCGAATAAGTGTCAACCATAGACGACATTCGCGCCGTAGAGCGTCTGATGCAGACGCTGGACGAAAACCCTGCGTTGATGGAAGCGGTACGTTCCCGCATGTTGACGCGGGAGTTGCTGGAACTGCCGCAAACTGTCGCCCGGCTGACGGAGCGAGTTGATGAGATGGCAGAACAGCTAGCCCAGCTCACCAAACGGGTTGACCAGTTGACGGAGCGGGTTGGCAGTCTTGCCGAGCGGATGGACCGCCGTTTTAATCAAGTCGCGAACGACCTCACATGGCTGAAGAACGTGGGCGCCGTCACGGTCACCCTGGGCCAAGCGGACTTGATTGCAGAGGATTTGGGGCTGCGCTGCCAGCGGCAGCTCCGGGGGAACGACGTAATCGACCTTTACCGTGGTCAAGACATTACTGGCATTGCGCCGGGAGACCTGCGCAGTTTCCGCGGAGCCGACTTGATTATCGAGGCCACCAACGCAGAGGGCTCGCTACACTACGTTGCAGTAGAGACCTCGTTCACCGCAGAGGAGCGAGACACCAACCGCGCCATACGCAATGCCGGTTATCTAACGCGCTTCACCGGCCGACCCGCTACTCCGGTGGTCGCCTCTGTGAAAAACGATAGGCGCATCGACGCGGTTGTAAATTCGGGTCAGGTATTCTGGTACGAACTGGACGAAGAGTCGATGCGCCCGGAGTAAAAGCGAATTCCGTCTCCTTTGTAACCTTACTATGGCTCTGACGGAACTATGCACACCATGAGCGCAACCACCCGCCGCTATTCCACAACTGATGGCTTTTACTGCGATATATGCGGAACATGGCACGTTGATAGCGACGAGGACCCGCTAGGCGGTTGCTACTATTGCGCCCGAGCGCTATGTCCCGCGACTCACTATTCCTGTATCAGTTGTACTCGGGAAGCCTGCGATAGTTGCTGCCAGGCGTGTCAGGGAGACGATTGTGACGTCATCACTTGCCACAGTTGCGTTGACCTGCACCTGAGGAGCAACCATCCATCCGCAGTATAGCGAGCAGCAGAAAGAGGTAATCTGGAGATGAGTGATGACACCGCTGCCCGCGTCCTCGCGAAGGAAGGTCTGCGCCACATTGAGCAGGCCATACTAATGCTGCCGGAATCTAACCCACAGGGCTTGCGCAACCTCGCAGATTGCCGACGCGCTGACCTGCCGTCCGGCGAGCGAGAAACGGTGTACGCCGGTATCCGTGAGCTTGTGGAAAATCGCCGCTTCGCGCCCGTGAAGCGTGGCAGGGTGGACGTATAGGCATTTACCCATCGTCCGCCACGATGGAGGCGAGGCCGCAATCGCTCCCGCGATTCTCGATTAGCAGCGATAGTTCAATACATTTACCGTTTGGGCACTCGGTGCATGGGTTGGAGGTTCCGGCATGAGGTTTGCCGCATTCACCACCGTGACGGGGTCGGCCGGCGAGGCGACCAGCTCGGCAGAACTGCTGGACAACCTGCGCCAGCAGACCATTCTGGCTGAGGAACTGGGCTTCGAGGCGATGTGGCTGGGCGAACATCACTTCAGCCTGCATGGAGTGGGCGATATCCCCAATCCCATCCTGCTGGGCGCTGATCTGGCGGCTCGGACGAGCAGAATTCGTATCGGTCAGATGGCCAACATCGCCCCCTGGTGGCACCCGATCCGCCTGGCCGAAGATCTCGCAATCTTGGACAACATGACCCTGGGCAGGGTCGAAGTCGGGTTTGGACGGGGCATCTGGCCCTACGAAGGACCCCAGTTCCATCCCAATGCCGACCCACGCAAGGACTCGGAGAATCGCCAGTTGTTCCGGGAGACTGTTGAGATCGTCCGCAAGATATGGGCCGACGAATACTTCGGCCACGAAGGGGATAACTACACCTTCCCGGCCCGGGACACCGTGTTTTCCCACCCGTCGTATCCGCCCAACCCGGCATGGCATGACGGCGAACGGGTGACCCGACTACGTGTAACGCCCCGTCCCTACCAGAAGCCGCACCCACCCTTGTGGATGACGGTATCCACCGACCGATCGGTTGCAACGGCGGCCGAGATGGGACTGAAAGCCTGCTATTGGCAGCCGCCACCGCTGAGGATCAGGCAGCGGATGGAACTCTATGCCGAGGTAAGATCGACACTGGAAGGACGACCGTTCAACCCTGGCGAAGACCAGGCAGTCATGCGCTCCACGTATGTCGCCTCTTCCATGGAGGAAGCGCGTCGGGATGCCGAGGCCGGGATAATGTCCGCCTTCATATTCAATGATCCCTTCCGAGGCCGGCAGGTGTTCACCAATCCCGGCGAAGAACTTGCCGCCGACGTCAGCCTGGACTGGGATTTCCTGCAACCGCGCACGCTGCTGGTGGGCTCGCCCGACAACGTGGTCGAAAAAGTTCAGGAATTGCAGGAAGTATGCAACCTGGACTACTTGCTGGTGGAGTTCTCCCACCCCGGCATCCCCCTCCGCAAGACGCTGCGCAACTTGGAAAATTTCGCCACCAGGGTAATGCCCCGCTTCACCGGCGCCCCCGACGATACATAACCTGCTCTCGCCAATCAGCGCCGCACGCTGCTCGCGCTTCGCCAATGCGGGGTGGCCGAAACGCTGGAACGCTTCACAGCAGAAACGGCGGTCCGATTTCTCCCTCCGGGCGCGGCTCGATGCGCTCGTTCACCAGGTCAACCTTGAACCCCAGGTCTTGCAGCAGCTTGTAGCCTACCAGGGGGACCGCCGCCGGGGCGACGCCGTTGACGAAGCCCGTGCCTTCCAGCATACCGATGCCGACGTAAATCGGCGTATTCACTACTCTGCCGTCGGCGGTCATCAAGGCGGCGCTGGCGTTGGGTACGGTGTCCAGAGCCAAGGCGTCGATATCGGCCTGCGGGATGCCGACCCAGGTTGCGCCGGTATCCACCAGAAAATCGTACTCGCGAGTTTCCGTCTTGCCGGTAATGCTGCCTCTGGCGTAAGTAATTCCCATAGCTGCGTCTCCTGCCATTTCGTTGATGGTAGCATTGCAACAACTGCCTTTCAACTTGCGCCTCCGCCCTTGCGGGGCATACAATCGGCCCTATTCGGGGTTCCGGCGCGGTTCCGGGCATGAGGGATAGACACTATGGCGGCCAGCAATTCGGCGCGTTCCGGCATGTTCTACGGGTGGTTCGTTGTCGCCACCTGCATGTTCATCGCGTTCCTCACCATGGGGACGCGCAACGCTTTCGGCGCGTTCGTGGTGCCCATGGAAGCCGAGTTCGAGTGGAACCGCACCGTGGTGTCCTGGGCCGCCGCGTTGGGCGCGCTGCTCAACGGAGTAACCCAGCCGTTCATGGGCTACCTGTTCGACCGGGTGGGGGTCCGCATCGTCGTCATCGCCGGCATTGTCGTCGTCGGAGCGTCCACGTTGCTGATGGCCGCCACCGGCAGCATCTGGTTTCTCATCGCGGTGTTCGGCGTCGTGTCCGCGGTTGGACAGAGCGGCACTTCGCTCACCAACACCGGCGCGATGCTGAGCAAATGGTTCCGCCGCCGGCGGGGGTTGGTCATTGGACTGAACGCCTCCGGCATGTCCCTGGGCGGCCTGATCCTGGTTCCATTCGCCGCCTACCTGATCAGCCTGATCGATTGGCGGCTGTCGTGGATCGTCCTCGGATTGATGATCCTGATCCTGGGCATCCCGCTGGCCTTCGTATTCCTGCACGACGACCCGGCGCGCAAGGGTCTGACGCCCGACGGCGACCCCGAACCGGCGCCCGGCCCGGCCGGGTCTCCCGGCGTCGCCGCGCCGCCACCGCAGCCGCTGTTCGCCGAGAACTGGCGGCAGGCGTTCAAGTCATTCCCCATCTGGCAGATGAGCTTCTCGTACTTCATCTGCGGCTCCACCACCTTCATGCTGGCGGTGCATTTCGTGCCCATGGCCGTGGAGGAAGGCATCAACCCTCAGACGGCGGCGTTGATCTTCGGGTTGATGTCCGGCCTCAACGCCCTGGGCGCCACCGGGGCCGGCTGGATCTCCGACCGCATCGGCGGACGCAAGAACTGGCTGGCGGCGGTCTATTTCTGCCGAGGCACCGGCTACGTCATCCTGGTGGCGTCGCTGCTGATCCCGGAGATTCCGGTGATGGCCGGCCTGCTGATATTCGCCTTCGTCGCCGGCCTCTCGTGGATCGCCACCGCGCCGCTGACTACGTCGCTCACCGCCGAGGTGTACGGCCTGAAATCGCTGGCGACCATATCGGGCGTGGCCTTCCTGTTCCACCAGCTGGGAGGGTTCAGCAGCGTGCTGCTGGCCGGCTACCTGCGGGAGATAACCGGCAACTACATCCTGGCCTTCTCCATCGCTGCCGTGCTGCTGTACCCCGCAGCTGTGAGCGCGTTCACCATCCGCGAGCGGCGCTACTCGGTGCGCTACCAGCCGGCCCCGGCCGTGGGAGCCGCGTAGGGGCGAATAATTATTCGCCCTTATCGAAAGTCGGAGCCAACTATGACTACTACCGAAAAACTGCGCACGGGAACGCGGATGTCCCTCGACGAGTTTCTGGCCTTGGGAGAGACCGACGGCAAGTGGGAACTCGATGATGGAGTGCTTTACATCATGGCGTCCGGCACCCCCGACCACCAGTATTTGATACTCGAATTCAGTCGCCACATACTGGACCACTTGGATGAATTCGAGGAGCCTCCAGCGCATATCTATGGTGAAATGACCATTATCCTCTCACGCGAACTGCAACGCGCTCCCGAACCGGACATAGTCATCATCCTCAATGAGCGCCGGCACATCGTGGGACGCAACCGGGTTGAAGGCGCGCCCGACATTGTGGTGGAAATTCTGTCCACCGACCGCGGCCGAGACCTTATCCGCAAGCGCGAGATCTATGCCGAGGCGGGAGTTTTGGAGTACTGGCCAATCGACCCGCGCAACGACACCGTGACCCAACTGGAACTGCGCGATGGCGCATACGTGGAGCGCACCGTACTGGGCGTCGGGGACGCGCTGACCACACCGTTGCTGCCCGGCCTGTCCGTACCGCTGACGAGCATATTCCAGCATCGCCGCCGGCCGTCCCGGGATGAGTAACCACCATTGACAACGTACAGTCTTTTGGTGTATCAATCTGCTACTGTAAGAGACCATCGATCCCTACAATCGATATTCTTGCCGAAGGAGGAGGACACCATGCCTGACGTTTACTATGCCCGTCCCAGCAACTTCCTTTCCGATCCCCGCGACCGGACCGTCATTACCGGGGGATCCGAAGATGAAGTGCTGCAGAATATGTACGCGTACCTGAGCAGCCCCGAAGCCCAGGCGCGCTATCCCGGTGTGGAAGACCCCACCGAATTGGAGAACAACATTCGCAAGTGTATCTTCAGGAAGGGCACCAAGGCCATCCACAACCGCCCGCCGGATGCTGATGGCGCCCACCACTGATCCTCGATTTCACCATTCAGCAACCATGCCCCCGCCCCTTTCGGGCGGGGGTTTTGCTGGTCAAAGTTGCTGAGGCCGGCATCCCCCGCTATACTGCGGCATCATGGCTATCAACCCCGACGACTTCCCGCCTGGAACCTTCACGGAACTGTCCCTGTTCCCGCTGAACAACGTCGTCCTGTTTCCCGGAATGCCCCTTCCTCTCCACATCTTCGAGGAACGGTACAAGGCTATGATTGGCGACTGCGTGCAACGCGAGGAACCCTTCGGAGTCCTGCTGATCAAAGAGGGCAACGAAGTCGGCGAACCCGCGTCGCCCCATTCCGTCGGGACCACCGCCCGCATATCCCAGGTGCAGCGGCTGGAAGAGGGCCGAATGAATATCCTCACCCGCGGGGAGCAGCGGTTCGAACTGCTGGAAACCGTACGGACGACGCCGCACCTGGTGGGCCTGGTGCGCTACATCGAGGACGAGGAAGGCGTCGTTTCTACCACCACCGTAGCCGGAGTGCGCGAACAGTACGTTCAGTTGCAACGTTACCTGACCGCCATGGCCGGCGGCTGGGACCGTGAGGTTTCCGTTCCCGACGATCCTTCTGAACTTGCGAGAAGGTCGGCGGTATCCCTGGCGGTCAGCCTGCCCCTGCCGCCCGACGTGCGCCAGTCCCTCCTGGAAACCCGCACCGCTGGCGAGCAACTGGAAAAACTGCTGACCATGATGCGCCAGGCCAACCGCATCGTCGCCGATCAGGTCGAGCAGAACTCCCCCTTCAAGGGCGCCCGCCTGAACTAGCCAGCCGCTACGGGCCCAATCCGGTGAGAGGCTAATCCGGCAATTGCTGCCGGCGCAGCGCAGTTGCTCTTCCAGTTGGCGCGCCCGCTCCTCGGTTTCTATGGCGCGTGCTTCCGCAGTGATAGCTCGTGTCTCAGCGGTCACCGCTCTATTCTCCGCCTCCGCGCGGGCCGCGAAACTTCAAAATGGGTTTCCAGGTGATCTCGCTTGACAGTTTCGTCATTGCGAACCTCACTTGCCCGATGTGTAGATCCGCCGCGCGCCCATCTCCGGCACCATGCCGGAGAACAGGTCCGGATGGATCATCTCCGCCAGTATCTCCAGCCCGGTTACCAGACGCGGCCCCGACCGGCTGGTGTAGTTGCTGGCGTCGATGGCGAACACCCGGTTGTTCTTGACCGCAGGCAGCGAGTTCCAACCGTCCTTCTCGGTCAGGAGCGGCACATCCTCCAGCGCCCGCGGAACCTCAAACCCGCAGGGCATCAGCACAATCACTTCGGGCTGACTCTCCAGAACCGCGTCCCATTCCAGCGGAAATGATCCCATCTCCTTGTCGCCGAAGCAGTTCTCGCCTCCGGCCATCTCCACCATCTCGGGAACCCAGTGGCCGCCGCACATCAGCGGGTCGGTCCACTCCAGGTGCAGCACGCGCGGATGACCGCCAGCCATTTGAGAGCGTTCCGTAACCGCGTCGATGCGCTCCTGCATCCGCGCCGTTACATCCTCGGCCACGGCCTCCGCCCCCGTGGCGAGACCCACCCGTCGAACGTCTTCCAGCACGTCTCCCAGGTACTGGGGATCCAGCGACAACACCTCCGGCTGCTTGGTCATGTTCGCGGTGGACTCGGCAACCTGCCGAGACGACACCGCTCAAACCTCGCAGATGGCTTGCGTCAGCAGCAGGTCGGGGTTGGCCGCGTCCAGGATATCCTGGTCGATGTGGTAGATACCCAGTCCTTCCGCCAGCCGCTCCGAAATGATGCGGCTGATTTCGCCACTGCTGGGATTGGTCCCTTCAAAAACGCTGCGCACCACCCACGGCTTATCGCGGGCCGCGGCCGGATAATCGCACTCGTGGGTAACGCCATAGAGCTGGTCTTCCAGCCCCAGGGCGTAAACAATCTCGGTGGCTGAGGGCAAAAAAGAGCAAATACGCATCATGCATCTCTCGATTGTGAGGTTCGGTTCGTCGTCGTTCTGTGCCGGCATTTTAGCACTCTAATCGCTTTCCGAACGCTGCGGCCGTTGCTCGTCGTTGCTCGCTTGGCCGGGGTTTCTCAGATTGGCCACGCGCTCTTCTAGAATGCGCCAGAGGTGTTCTACCGCTTCCTCGGCTTCCGCTTCCGCCGCGCTGGTCGGGGTTGCTGCTCTGGTCGTCTGCCGCCCAACCGGCTCGTGCTGTCCATCGCGCAACGCCGGAGTTTCTACGTCCACCGGCGTGAACAGATCGTCCTGCGGACCGGCCGACGCCGGCGGCCGTGCCAGTGGAACGGCCGGCGCCACGAAAACCTCATGGAACGCCGTTTCCAGGGCCCGGTGAATGTGAAAGCCTACCAATACCAACAGGCCCGCCGACCCTACCAGCATTACAATGGGCAGAGGGGCCGACAAAGAACCGAGCGCGAACAGCCGGATGATCAGGGGCAGCAACACCATGATCGCCACCAGCAGCAGCGCGGTGGCCATCCCGTCCTGCATCAACGTCCGCAGCGTGAAACCCGCGGGCTCTCTGGATCTGGCCCACCTGGTGGCCCCGGCCGTCAAACGGGCCAGTATGCGCAGTTCCCGCCAGATGGCGATCGCCGGCGGTATGCTCAGACCCAACGTTGCGCCTCCGAAAATCAGGCCCAGCAGATCTTTGGAAATCGGTAAAATCCCGGCCAGGAATTCCGGCAGCGTGTACACGGCTATCGTTCCGATGGCCGTCAGGATCGTGATAATCAGGATGTTGATCAATATCTGCCTGACCAGGATTTTCAACACGCGACCGGTCCGCCCCGGCAACGAAAACGCCGACCAGAACGTCCTGATCCCAAGTTGAATCGCCAGATTTATTTCAACCAGCGTGGGCGGCGCCCTACGTTCCGCCCAGTTGCAGATTGGCTGGGCGGCCCGCGAGGTCAACGGCGCCAGCACCGAAGTTACGGCGGTAACGATGGCAAGCACCGGCCCCACGCTGACGCTCGCCACGGCGTCCGCCGCGCTCAACCGGCCAATGGCCAGCGAAAACTCGCCCATCTGCGGCATCGACATTCCCACCTGCAATGCCTGGCGGGAATTCCTGCCCGACAGTATTGATCCGATGGTGTTGGCGATCATCTTTCCGCCCATGAACACGCCAACTACGATCAGGGCCGGCAGGATGAAGTCATCCAGCGTGCGATAGTCGATGAGCATCCCGATGGACATGAAAAACAGCGCGCCGAACATATCCCGGACCGGGCTGATCAGGCGCGTCACCCGTCCCGCCGCGTCCGTGTCGCCGATCACCACCCCAATCAGGAACGCTCCGGCCGCCGCCGACAGCCCCAGGAACTCCGCTCCGATCGCCAGCCCGAAACAGCAGCCCAGCGATGCCAGGAGCAGGGTTTCGTCCGAACGAGTGCGGGATAGCAGACGCATCAGGCGCGGCGCAAGCAGGGTTCCGAACGCCAATGCCGCTATGGAGAATATCGCCAGCTTCCCCACCAGCCAGCTCACTTCGCCCAGGTTGGCAGATCCCGTGGTCGCGACACCCGAAAGCAACGTCAGCAGGATAACCGCCGCGAAGTCCTCCACCAGCAGAATGCCGACTATCGTCTGCCCCCAGCCCGAGCGCAGATTTCCGCTGTCGCGCAGTCCCTTCAACAGGATCGCGGAGCTGCTGATCGCCATGGCGCCGCCCAGGTACAGGCCGCTGGCGCCGGAAATGCCCAGCACCTTGTTGGCAATCAGTACGCCCAGCAGGGTGAGCGTGGTGATCTCCACTACCCCGATCACCACCACCAGCAGTCCGATCTCCCGGATCCGTCTCCACCCCAGCTCCAGCCCGATGCCGAACAACAGCAGGATGAGCCCCAGCTCGGCCATCAGCTCGATGGTGTCCAGGTTGCTGATGACCGGGCGCGGCAGCGTAAACGGGCCGATCAGCAGGCCGGCCGCCAGGTAACCGAGCACCGGCGGCTGCCAAACCAGCCGGGCGAAGGCCAGCCCCGCAGCGGCAATGGCCATCACGATGGCAAAATCTTGCAGGTGCAGCGCCGCTTCTTCCGAAAGGCCGGCTCCGAATATGGACAGCAGTATGTCTATGGGTATTCTCCTGACCGTTCGGATCCAACCATCGGGCCGGAACGGTCATAACAGACCAACGGCTTGTTGAAAGCATAGGGGCGAATGATCATTCGCCCCTACACCCCTGTGTTGCCGGGCTGGGGCTATCCGCCGTGTTTCGGGCGGGCGGCGGCGACGAACTCGGCGGTCACGGAAGTGCTGGGGGTCGCCACGGCGACCGAACCGTAAAGCGGTCAACGCTTCTTCCACGTATCCACCAGGTAGTTGCCCTGGTCGTCGTCCACGCCCCAGATCTTGAAGTGGATGCGCACGTCCGCGTAGAGGCTGATGTCTCCCGGCGTAGCATCCGGATCCCGGTAGGCTTCTGCCGAAACTTCCATGAAGTCCACCGGCGCGTCGTCGGTCACGGCGATGCGCTCCACCATGTTCACCGCGCAGGCGGTGATGCCCGAGAGGAACAACTCGCCGGCGCCCACGGCGTCTCCGCCCCCGTCATCGGCGACCCAATGGTGTGTGCGCGCGTTACAGATCGCCCTGCCGTGGGTGCCCGAACTGTACGTTTCCACCCGGTAGGCTCTTTCTAACGTAGCCATGGCTTTCCTCCTTGGTGTGGTCTTACTTGACGTTGGTTATCCGTTGGGCGCGTCACTCTCCGCGTGAAGACTGCTAGAATACCCCAATCATAAACCACAGCCCCGTTATCGCCAACCGGCAATAACTGATTGTTGTCGCAGTTTTTCCGAACCCTGCGGAACAATCCCCAACGCCGCCATGAGGCAGGGTAGTCGCGCTACCGGGCAGTAGGCTGGCGGAGTTCAATATGTCAACTTCCAACCTTTCAGAGCCCGGCTCGTCCGACACGGGTCTCGGCGTGGTGGTGGTCGCCGCCGGCCGCAGCACCCGCATGGGCGGCGCCGACAAGACCTTCGCCGACATTCACGGAATACCGCTGGTGGCCCACACCCTGCGCCGGTTGGCGCAATCCGACGCCGTGAACCGTATCGCTCTGGTCGTCGCGGAAGATGCGGTGGAGCGCGCCAGAGCCATGATCACGGAGTACCGAATTGGCAAGGTCGTGGCGGTCTGCGCCGGAGGGGAACGCCGGCAGGACTCGGTATATGCCGGTCTGCTGGCCCTGGGACATTGTCGATGGGTTGCCGTCCACGATGGCGCGCGACCCTGCATCACCGGCGACGTGCTGGAACGCGGCCTGGAGGCGGCTCAACGCTGGTCGGCGGCGGTGGCCGCCGTCCCCGTGAAAGATACCATCAAGGTGGTTGACGATGATGACGTGGTAACCAACACTCCGGAGCGTTCCAGGCTATGGGCGGCGCAAACCCCGCAAATATTCGACTACGGCCTCCTGATGCGGGCGCACCAATCCACCTCCGCTGACTATACCGACGATGCGGCAATGGTCGAGGCTCTGGGGCGCTCAGTCCGGGTTTTCCTGGGCAGCTATGAAAATCTGAAGGTCACCACGCCGGAAGACCTCGTATTCGTGAGCCAACTGCTCGCTGAACCCGACGACGACACGAAAAGCCGATAATCGACAACCCATTTCGCTAGCGCCAGTACCGTGATGGCGATATTATCTGTACTGCTATGCAGTTGTCATGATCTATTTTCGCCAGTGATAGAGAATATCGACGTGTCGTACCATGTTGACATTTCCCGTGAGGCACGCGAAAGCTGGACTCCCTTGGGTCTGAGTCCGTGAAGAAGTCGGAGTTTGATTAGATGGCCGCCAGCAGTGTCAACCGTGAGCGGTACCGAGAATACGCGCACTTCCTGCGCCTCAGCGCCGCCAACTTGAACCCATCCGTGGCGCCCAACCGTCCCCGACGCCTGCGCTCGCAGGTGAACGTGGAGAGGAACAAGTTCCTCTATTGGGTGGTGGTCTGGATCCTCATCGCAGTGGTCAGCTTGGTTCCCATGTTGGTGCTGGCCTCCGTGGAGCTCGGTTTGGCCTTGCCTTCCGTCGTGGCGCAACGCGCCGAGATTCTTCATCTTCAATTCGTTGCGTTGGAAAACGCCCCGGTGGTGGCGGTTGTCATCGCTTCTGCAATACTATTTCCCGTGTCCATCGCCATCGCGTTCGCCCCCATTGTGGCTAACGCCGACGCCATAGGCGATCTGGAATACGCCAACCGGGCCCTGAAGTCTATCGACAAGCAGTAAACGGGCACGGTTGCGGCGTTCCCTGATATGGTCCAGCGCGCTTCCTGCGACGAGAGCTTCCTGAGACGAGGATAGAGAAGAGTGGACTACCGCGTCGGAATCGGGGCGGACGCCCACGCGCTGGAAGAGGGTCGTGACCTGGTCCTAGGCGGCGTCGCCATCCCCCACCCGAGCGGACTTGCCGGTCACAGCGACGGCGACGTGCTCAGCCATGCCATCATCGACGCGCTGCTGGGCGCGGCCAACGCCGGAGACATCGGTATGCACTTCCCGCCTGGGGAGCCGTCCCTGGCCGGCATCAGCAGCCTGCTGCTGCTGGAGCGCACCGCCTCCGTCATCGCCGCCGACGGTTGGTGCATCGTCAACGTTGATGCTACAATGCTGGCGCAGCGGCCCCGGCTGTCCCCCCACGTGGCGGAAATGCGCGACAAAATCGCCGCCGCCCTGTCCGTCGAACCGCCGCAAATCAGCGTCAAAGCCACCACCACCGATTACCTGGGCTTCACCGGACGGGAAGAAGGCATCGCAGCCACCGCGGTGGCCCTCCTCTCCCGCCCCTGACCCACCCGTCATTCCGGCGAAAGCCGGAATCCAGTCCCATCGCCATTATGAAGCTATACAATACCCTGAGCGGACGGGTCGAAGAATTCGTCCCGTCCGACCCCAACGAAGTCAAAATGTACGTCTGCGGCGTAACCCCCTATTCGTCAACACATGTCGGCCATGCCCTTAGCTACGTCGTATTCGACACCCTGCGCCGCTACCTTGAGCACAAGGGCTACAACGTGCGCTACGTCCAGAATTTCACCGATGTTGACGACAAGATCATCCAGCGCGCCCAGGAGAGTGGGGTATCCGAGGACGAACTGGTCGAGGAGTTCATCGGCGACTACTTCAGCACCATGGACGCCCTCAACATCCAGCGCGCCACCGAATATCCCCGCGCCACCCGCGAAATCCCCCGTATTATCGACGCCATCGCCGGCCTCATCGACCGGGGGCATGCTTATCCCGCCGCCGGCGACGTCTATTTCCGCGTAACCAGCAAGGACGACTACGGCAAGCTCAGCCACCGTACGCTGGACAGCATGATCGCCGGCGCGCGCATCCAGGTGGACGAAAACAAGGAACACCCCATGGACTTCGTGCTGTGGAAGGGCGCCAAGCCTGGCGAGCCCTCCTGGGAAAGCCCCTGGGGACCCGGCCGGCCCGGCTGGCACATCGAATGCACCGCCATGTCCCTGGAATACCTGGGCGAGCAGCTGGACATCCACGGCGGCGGCCAGGACCTGGTCTTTCCGCACCACGAAAACGAAATCGCCCAGAGCGAATGCTACACCGGCGCCAAGCCATTCTCCCGCTACTGGATGCACAACGGCCTGCTGCAACTCGGCTCCGACAAGATGAGCAAGTCTCTGGGCAACCTGGTGTCGGTGGTAGAAGCCTTGGAACGCTATAGCCCAGACGCCATGCGGCTCTATTTTCTGAGCAGCCACTACCGCAGCCCCCTGGCCTACAGCGATGAGGGCGCCGCCGCCATCGAGCGCAGCCTTGACCGCATCCGCCACGCCCTGACACCCAGCAACGGCTCCGGCCCGCAGGTCGATCCGTCTCCTTACGCCGACCGCTTCGCCACCGCCATGGATGATGACCTCAACACTCCCCAGGCCGTTGCCGCCCTCTTCGACCTGGCCCGCGACATCAACCGGGGCCGCGACGCCGGCCAGCAGGTGGACGACGGGCAGGATGCCCTGCGCGAGTTGGGCGGCGTGCTGGGCCTCACCTTCGCCGAGCGCGCCAGCAGCGCCAACGAACTGGCCGCCGCGCCGTTCATCGACCTGCTGGTGTCCGTCCGCTCCGATCTCCGCGCTGCCCGCCAGTTCGCCCTCGCCGACCAGATCCGCGACAGCCTGGCCGCGGAGGGTGTAACCCTGGAAGACAGCGCTCAGGGCACCCAGTGGCAATACCAAAGCCAGTAAAATTAACCGAGTGAACTACTTATGGATGCAGCAACTATCACAGCCATAGCAAGCATAGTTGGCCTCACCCTAACCCTGCTCCTGCTGGGCGGTGGCGGTCTGTTGTGGATTTCGAGACTCAGTAGCCGGGTTGACCATCTTTCCTACCGCGTTGATCGACTGGAAGAAGGTTTGATCGAAACGCGGCAAGAAGTACGCGAAACGCGGCAAGAGATGCGCGCTGATATGAACAGCTTTCGCGACGAGATGCGCTCCGATATGCGTGAATTCAGGGAACAAATGCGCGCGGATATACAAGTGATGCGCGAGGAAATGCGCGAGATGCGCGAGGAAATGCGCGAGATGAGAGAAGACACGCGGCGCAACCAGGACCAGTTGTTGACGGCATTGACCGCTCATAGCCACGACGAAACCGGCCAGGCCACGTTCCGCAATCCGTTGTGACCATTTCCTTCCCTCCCCACCGTGTCCGCACCCCCGCACTCATCCCATCCTATTGACTGGCGTGACGTTGGCGGGCAACTCGCCCAAATCGTCGGCGCGAAGCACGTACTTGCCGACCCAGACTCCATCGACCGTTACTCGGCCGACGCGCTGACCCCCTACCGCGCCTACTACGCAGACGCTGTCTTCGACCGCCTGGCGGATATCATCGTCCGTCCCGCCGACACACAGCAGATCTCGCAGGTTGTAGAGTTCGCCCAACAACGCGGCATCCCGGTCATCCCCTACGGCGGCGGCACCGGCGTAATGGGCGGCATTCTCCCAGTCCACGGAGGCGTTATCCTGGACGTTGGCCGGCTCAACCGCCTGCTCAACGTTGATCCGTCGTCGCTGACCGCCGAGGCGCAGGCCGGTATGGTACTGCAGGATCTCTACGATGCCCTGAAACCCTACGGCCTGATGCCAGGGCACGACCCCTACAGCGTTCCCATCGCCACCGTGGCCGGAACCATATCCACCAACGGCGTTGGCTACCGCGCCTCCGCCTTCGGGCCAATGGGCGACCAGGTGGTCGCGCTGGAAGTCGTCCTGCCCGATGGCCGCGTCATCGAGACCCGGCCCGTACCCAAGCAGTCCACCGGCCCAAATCTCAACCATCTGTTCATCGGTGCTGAGGGCGTCTTTGGCGTCATCACCCGGGCCACCGTCAAGGTGTTCCGGCAGCCCGAGGCCAATGCCTACGCCACTTGGGAGTTTGCCGACTTTGTCGATGGCTTCGCCGCCGTCTCGGAGATGATGGCGCTGGGTATCCGACCGGCCTTGCTGGACTTGACCGAGGATGGCGAGGGCATCCTGCTCCACCTGCTCTTCGAGGGATACCGTGAGGGTGTTGCGGCTGCCCTGGAAAGGACCAAATCCGTCTGCGCAGCGGTCGGCGGCTGGGAAATTGACCCGGAACCCACCCTGGACTACTGGCGACACCGGCATGATTCCGCCCTGAATTATCGCAAGACCGCCTTGGGCCGGCCACGGTCGGAACGCTGGCGACGACAGTGGGGCCGCACCTTCGACTACCTGCACATGAGCCTGCCCGCCGACCGGGTGCTGGAATATCGCCGCCGGGCCGATGAGATGCTGGCGGCCCGCAGGATCCACGTGGTGGAATACTGCCTATGGAGCCGCCCCGAGTTCTTTTCCATGCTGGTGGTCCCGGATGGCGACCGCCGCGTGGACGGCCGTGACGGCTACGATGCCGCCGTGCGCGCCAACCTGGCCGCCGGCGTGGACGAGGTGCTTACCCTGGCCCAGGACATGGGCGGCGTCATGGAATATTGTCACGGCGTTGGCATCAAACTGCGCCACCTGTTGGAGCGCGAGCTTGGCGTCAACCGCGACGCCATGCGGGACATCAAGCGCGCCCTGGATCCCGCCGGCATCATGAACCCCGGCAAGCTGGCGCTGTAGCCCTGTCCACCCTGGATAGGGCTGTGCAAAACTCCCCGCCGATGGCTAGGTTGTCATTGCGAGGAGCATAGCGACGTGGCAATCTCGTTCCCGCAACGCAAAACCCTATGTGCATGGCCTGAATACGAACTATTGAACCGATATTGATTATAGGAAAATATCTGTTGACGGAATATATTGCGAGCGGTATCATTTTTATAAATGAAAGCAGGAAAACAACATCAACCTGCTGGAGGTACAAAATGGTTACCGCACTGAAACCCGAAAACGAAACCAACGCCGCGGTTGCCGAAACCGCCGCCGCACCCACTGCGGTTGTCGAACGGGCCGCTCCCGCCGCCGTTGAGGTTGACGTCTCCGCCATCCCGGCAACGCCGGCGGAGTTGCTCAAGCAGTGGGATACGCCCCGGCATCCGCTGCTTCACACGGTAATTGCCGCCACGCTGGTTCGCATCTGGGATGCTCTCACCGGCCCCGGCATGACTGAGCAGGAACGGGTTCGCCGCGACATCGCCGAGCACAACGGTTACGTGCGGGTCAGGGGCCCTCACGTCTAAACGCCACCAGCAATACCGGACCGGCGGAGTTTCCGACGCCGGTTCGAGAATGGCCTCCGCATCAACGCGGGGGCCTTTTCTTGATCCCTTATTCGGTCATGGGCTGCAACATGTCCAGTAGCTGCCGCACTTTCGTCAACTCTTCTGCTGCATATTCGGCAGACATCCAGTTCTCATGAAAGTTGACGTGCAGAGCACTGGCTGCGCCAAACAATGGCTCTATTTCCTGCTGGCCGGTTTCTCTAACCAGCCGGTTAACTGCGGCAAAAAGCGCGCCATGGTTGGTATGTGTCCAGCCCCGCCGCTGTGCAACCGCCTTGACCATTTGGGCCGCTGCGCCCCAGCCCTTTTCCGACGCCTGCCGCACGTCTCCTGCGGCCAGTTCATTCAGACCCTGCTCCAGCAATTCCCACGCGGCCTGTTGATAAGTTTGCGTTGTCATCCGCTTTCCCCGGTTACAATGTACGTAGCATCATATCATCCACGGTGAATTGCTATGACCCGTCCCAAAGCACTGGTAACCCGCGCTCTCCTGCCCGACGCTATCGACGTCATCCGTGCGGTGGCCGACGTTGAGGTGTGGCCCGAAGAAACGCCGCCCTCGGTCTCGGAACTCCACCGCCTCGCCGCCCACGCCGACGGCATCCTCACCACCATTATGGACCGGGTGGACGCCGCCCTGCTGGACGCCGCGCCCAACCTGCGCGTCATCAGCCAGCTGGCCGTCGGCCTCGACAACGTGGACGTGGCCGAAGCCACCCGACGCGGAATACCCGTCGGTTACACGCCGGGCGTCCTCGCCAAATCCACCGCCGACCTGGCCTTCGCCCTGCTGTTGGGAGCCGCCCGCCGCACCTCCGAAAGCGAGCGCTGGCTGCGAGCCGGCGGCTGGGAAATCCAGTTCCACCCGACGCACTGGCTGGGCCAGGATGTCCATGAAGCCTGCCTCGGCATCGTCGGCCTCGGGCAGATCGGCCGCGAAATCGCCCGCCGCGCCCGCGGGTTCGACATGGACGTCATCTACCATTCCCGCACCCGATACCCGGATGTTGAGGCCGAGTACGGCGTGCGCTACGTCGAGTTCCCCGACCTGCTGGCCCAAGCCGATTTCGTGATGCTCAGCGTCCCCCTGACGCCCGAAACGCACCACCTCATCAGCGGCCCGCAGCTGGCTATGATGAAACCGTCCGGCATCCTAATCAACGTCTCCCGGGGCCCCGTTGTGGACCCGGCGGCGCTCTACGAGGCCCTACGGGACCGCCGGATCGCCCGCGCCGCCCTGGACGTAACCTCGCCGGAGCCCATCGCCCCCGACGACCCACTCCTCACGCTGGACAACCTGGTCATCACTCCCCACATCGGCAGCGCCGCGCTCCCAACGCGCCTCAACACCATGAAACTCGCCGCCCGCAATCTCGTCGCCGGCTTGCAGGGCGAACCAATGGAAGCCTGCGCCAACCCCGACGTTCTCGCGTAAGCCCGGGATCATACAAAAACGAACCCCGCTGGCATCTACCGGCGGGGTTTTCAGTCGGTGATGTAGCGGCCGACTAACCCGGATTGTGGCGCTCCACGAAATCGACGATACGCGAGTCCAAGCCACCCTTCTGGTCGTCCAGGACGCCGGCGTCGGCGTAGGCCACCGCCAGGTGCGCGTCCCGTTGGATGTCTTCCCAGTCGGTTTCCAGCTCGAACTCGTCTCTCAGCTCTTCAAACAGCGCATCCAGCGAATTCTTGTCGAACATATCGGTTTGTTACCTCCTCCGGTTTGTCAGCGGCCTTGCGGTTCCCCTGCCACCGCCGACGATAATCGTGCCGACCGCCCGGATCGCGGGCCTCTCCAAAGTACGGACGGCCAGCCAGTAACGACTATGGCAGCGCACGCTATCTTACTCCCATTAAACGCCGCCGGCAAGCATTTGAGACTCTCACGCTTACCCAGTTTGTCATCGCGAGGAGCGCAGCGACGTGGCGATCTCGCTCCCCTGGCCGTGACTGCCCCCTTGACGAGATTGCCACGCTTCCCTCGCAATGACAGTCCAGGTGAAAGCGGGTACGTATGAGCCTGAGGCTGCACAAAGTACACGCGCAAAATTTCATGGCATCGCTGGTGGTCAGCTTGTCAAACCGCCCTCATGGCCGCGCGCACATCTTGCGACAAGATCAGGATGAGCGGGTGTGGGTATCGCCGGAGGTCCGTCTGCTACCTCGCGTGTTCGCCCAATACGCAATCACGATGAGCGCCGGCATCGCCAGTATTATTATGCCGATGATGATGACCACGGTCAGCTCGGTGAACCCCAGCGTCCCCAACAGGATGTGGCTCAGGGCGGTCATGATCCACCCAAGCAGCGTCGGGTCCGCCTCCCCGTGGTGGAGGCCGGCCGCCAGCAGAATCGCGCTCAGCAACGTGCCCATCATCCCGCCCTCCAGGATTGCGGCTCACAGTGAGCCTGTCGAACCATGTCCCCTCTCCCTTGATGGGAGAGGGTTGGGGTGAGGGTGACTGCTTCAACCCCGTTCATGGTGGGCCTGTCGAAACCATCATCCTTCGACAAGCTCAGGATGAGCGGGGCAGTTTCTAATACGCGCGAGGGCCGGCTCCTGCCGTCGCCAGCCGTGGCGCGCCGTCAGCCGGCAGGCTGTTGTACCGCCCCGAATACTGGTACTCGTTGATGCTAAAGGCCATGATTGTCGCCGGAATCAGCGTCAATCCGGCGATCAGGAACGGCCAGAAGTAGCTCTCGTTGAACCATACGTATGCGTAACCGGCGAACTGGATGCTGAAGAACGAGCCGATCTGGTGCGCGAAGAACACCCACCCGCTGATGGTCCCCAGCGCCCGGAACCCGTACACGTCCGCCGTCAGCGTGGACGTCAGCGGCACGCTGGCCACCCACGACATGCCCGACAGCAGCGCGAACATGATCAACCCGAGCATTCCGTAGCCGAACAGCGGCAGGAACACCAGGCACATGAACGCCACTCCGCGCGTGGCGTACACCACCGCCAGCACGTTCTTGCGACGGATCCGGTCGCCCAGGAACCCGGTGATGATCACCCCGGCCGCGTTCAGTCCCGTCATGATGCCGAAGATCAGGCCGGCGAAAACCTTTTCGTCCCAAACGCCGCCCAGGAAGTTGACCTGCGCCGGCAGCACGTCCTCGGCATACGGGATGAAGTGAATGCTGAGCAGCCCGGTGGTTATGCCGCACACCACGTAGGCGCCGGAAAGCTGCCACATCGGCGCCGTCTTGAAGCACTTGCGCCAGCTGTCAACTTCGTAGGCGCCCGTGGGCCTGGGCGCCGGCGCCGCGCCGGCCGGCGTATCTTCGGGATTGGGGTCGCCGTCCGGGTTCAGGCCCATCTCCGCCGGGCTCGGCCTCAGGAAGAACACCGCCAGCGGCGCGGCGGCCACCACCACTATCATGCCCAGCAGGAACCATACCGTGCGCCAGCCCACCAGCACCGAATCGCCCCACACGATGCCCGACGTGTCAATGACGCCCATCAGGTACGCGGCGAAGGGTATGGTCAGCAGGCCGCCGATGGATGTGCCGCACGACGCCAGCGCCGCAGCCTTGCTGCGCTTGCGCTGGAACCACCGCACCACCAGCGCCAGCATGTTAGTGATCGATGCCGCGCTGAGGCAGGTGTTGATCACGATGGAGAACACCGCGATGAACCACAGCAGGTCCAGAGGAATTTGCACAAACCCCAGGTTCAGCGTGCCTTGCAGGTCGGTGATGAACGCCAGGCTCATGATGGCGCAGCCCATGACCACCAGGCCGATTCCGAACACCTTGCGCGGGCCGTATTTATCGAACAGCGCGCCCATGATCGGCTGCATCGCCCCGTTGACCAGGAACCCGACCGAACCCACCCACGAGATGTCGGCGCGGTTCCAGCCGAAGGTCGGCTCCATCTCCGTGACGAACAGACCGAAACCCTGCCGTCCCGGTATGGACAGGAACGCCACAAAAAAGCAGGTGGCGACGATGTACCAGCCAAAGTACAACGACCCGCCCACTTGCGCTGCGGATTTAGTAGTCATATGCCCCCTTGCTGCGCCGGTTCCGCACTAAATCGTCGGCAACCGCCACACATCGTGCCATCATATCAGCCCGACGCCCCAACTGCTACCGTCGATATACAGTTGACGGCGTCATTCCGTTTCAGGTGGTTTGCCGGCACTCGGCGAAAGCCGTCTGCCAGCGGCAGGGTTCGTGGGAATCGAATGCGCCGGATTTTGGAGATTATCAGGATTGCGGCCGGCCCTGGCGCAACCGGAGGTTCTCCGCTTCGAGTTCCCGGATGCGGGCTTGGGCTTGGAGGCGGGTTTCGCGCTCTGCCTCGGCTTGAGCTTCGGCGGTGTCGGCGCGGGCTTCGGCGGTGTCGGCGCGAGCCGTCTCCCAGGCCCGGGCGGCACGTTCGCTCTCAAAGGTCGGAATATGCTCCCCCGTGGCCGGGTCGTATATTCCGAATCTGCCGTCCACCGTCGCCCGCAGGTTCAATTCCAATGCCGCGCTGTGTCCTTGATACTCTCCCGGCGCGATTTCCTTCACCTCGCTCTCCTCGTACCGGCCATCCACCAGCCGATAACCCCGCAATTTGAACCCGTAAAACTCTCCCTCGCTGTCGTACAGCCAGTACTCCCCTACTCCCAAACCCTCGTAGTAGTCCTTCTTCGCCCCCAGGTCGCTGCTGGCCGTGCTCGGCGACCCCACCTCCAGCACGAAGTCCGGCGCTTTGCCTTGTTCCGACACGATGTAGCCGTTGCTGGCCGCGTAATCCGCCGGCGATACGTCAAAGGCCACCAGCAGGTCGGGATACCGGGCCCGCCGCTTGTCAAAACTGGCGTCGGGCACAATCCAGCGGTCGGCCTCCACCAGGGTAGTTTCGAGGTTGCCCAGGTGGAAGGCCAGGAAATGGGAGTTCCCGTTCTTGAACAGGCTGTCGAACTGAGTCACTTCGTCGGGATCCCTCTCCGGGATGTCGGGCAGGCGGAAACGTTGAGCCGGGGCCGGAGCGGATGCCGACGGCGGATGGGCGGATCTGGTGGTGGTCATGCTGAACCTCGGCGGATTGCGCGGGCGGGCAGGAGAGGATAGTGAATGACGTGCCCGTGTGAATCATACCATCCCTCTGAATTGCAGCGCCGCCGGCATCGCCCCGGTTGCTATAATGCGGCGGTTATGGCCGTTCGTATCTCCCGTCTCGCCGCCGTCGTCCTCACGGCCATGCTGCTCGCCCTCGCCCTCGCCTGCGCCCCGGCCAGCCGGAGCTCCGACGCCGCGCAGACCACCATCACGGTATTCGCCGCCGCGTCCCTGGCCGAGTCCTTCCAGGTCCTCGCCGCGGACTTCAAGGCCAATCACCCCAATGTTGATGTTACGGTCAATTTTGCCGGCAGCCAGACCCTCCGCACGCAGCTTGAGCACGGCGCCGAAGCCGACGTGTTCGCCTCCGCTAACTGGGAGCACATGGCTACGCTCAAGAAATCCGGGCTGCTCGGCAACGTGCCCGAGTATTTCACGGCCAACCGCCTGACCGTCGCCGCCCCTATGGAGTCCGGCACAGTTCAAACCCTGGCAGACCTGGCCCGCCCCGGCGTCAGCATCGCCATCGCCGCCGAGGAAGTGCCGGCGGGCGCCTACACCCGTGAATCCCTGGCGCTGCTTGCGGCGGACAATGCCTACGCCGGAGATTTCGCATCCGCCGTGCTGTCCAACGTGGTGACCAACGAGACCAGCGTGCGCGGGGTAGCGCAGAAAGTAGCCTTGGGCGAGGTGGACGCCGGCATCGTGTACGAGACCGACGCGCTGGCGGCGCAGTATGCCCATGCCATCCGCACGCTGGAGATTCCGCTACAGTTCAATCCGGCGGCCCAATACCCCATCGCCGCGTTGTCCACTACCGACGAGCTTGAAACCGCCCTGGAGTTCATCAAGTTCGTCCAAGGCGATTCCGGGCAGGCCATCCTGCGCGAGCACGGGTTTGTTCCACCCGCCAACGTCGCCTGCCCGTGCCACGCCGGATGAATCCCGCTCTTCCTGATTTTCGCATGGCCTCCGCTCATCCTGAGCCTGTCGAAGGATGCTCCGCCTGACCCGGGAAATTCAACGTATGTTCCTGTCGGCAGGCAACGACAACCGTGGAGCGGCGCTCGGTGCTCTTGCCCCGGCTGGCGTGGCGGCCACCGTCATCTACGTGCTGTTCATCGGCCTGCCCATCCTGGCACTGCTGGTGCGCGCCGGCCAGCAGGATGGATTTCTGGCCGGACTGACCGGCCCCCTGGTTCTGCAAGCCCTGCGCCTCACGGTGTTCACCAGTGTCGTCAGCCTTGCCATCGTGGTGGTGGTCGGCACGCCCTTCGCCCTGCTGCTGGCCCGCCAGGGACCAACCAGCCGGTTGTTGCGCGTCATCGACACGTTCGTGGAACTGCCCATCGTGCTGCCGCCGGTGGTGGCCGGCGTTGCCATGCTCATGGCCTTCGGACGCAACGGCCTGCTGGGACCGGCCCTCGCCGGCGCTGGCATCATCATCCCTTTCACCACGGTGGCCGTCATATTCGCGCAGATTTTCGTGGCCGCGCCCTTCTACATCAGGGCCGCCCGCATCGGATTTGCCAGCGTGGATCCCGCATACGAGGAGGTTTCGCAAACCCTCGGCGTCTCGCCTTGGCATACCTTCTGGCGGTTGACCCTGCCCATGGCGCGGCCATCCCTGCTCACCGGGGCCACGTTGTCCTGGGCCCGGGCCGTCTCCGAGTTTGGCGCAACCATCATGTTCGCCGGCAACCTTACCGGGCGCACCCAGACCATGCCGCTCGCCATCATGACCACCATGGAATCCAGCCTTGGTGCAGCCCTGGCGTTGGCCATCCTCATGCTGGCGATTTCGGCGCTGTCCCTGGCCCTGCTGAGCTTCCTGCTGCACCGCCGCCCGGAGGCCGTGCCGTGAATGACGCCGCGGTCGCCGGCCACTTCAGAGTAATTATCGGCGATTTCATGGTCGAGATCGCTTTCGCGGTGGATGCCGGCAAGGTGCTGGTGCTGTTCGGCCCGTCCGGGGCCGGCAAGACCACGGCCCTGCGTACCATCGCCGGCCTGGTCCGCCCTGCATCCGGCCACATCGAAATCGCCGGACGCATCGTTTTCGACGATAATAACGGTGGCGCATCGTCCTGGATGCCACCCCACCAGCGCCGCATCGGTTACGTTACCCAGCAGAATCACCTGTTCCCCCACCTTACGGTGGCGCAGAACATCGCCTACGGCCTGCCCGAACGGCGCGGCGACTCTGCTCGCCAGCAGGTGTCCCACCTGATCAACCGTCTGCAACTGGCCGGGCTCGAGAACCGGCGGGTCTCGCAACTGTCAGGTGGGCAGCAACAACGCGCGGCATTGGCCCGCGCCCTGGCCCCGTCGCCCGACCTGTTGTTGCTGGACGAGCCGTTCAGCTCGCTGGACATGGAGTTGCGTCGGACTCTCGGATCCGAGCTGCGCGCCACCATCCGCGAACTCAACATCCCGGTGATACTGGTCACCCATAGCCGCGAGGAGGCCCTGGCTCTGGGCGACTCAGTGCAGATCATCGACGCCGGCTGCACGGTGGCCGAAGGCCCGCCGCTATCGGTTTTGGAACAGCCGGGTCAGGGTCGGGTCGCCCGGCTCGTGGGCGTGGAGAACCTGCTCCCGATGCGTGTCGCCGCTCGCCTGCCTCAGGACGGCACCATGGTGTGCGAGGCCGGCGAACTGGCTTTGGAAACACCGCTGGCCGATGGATGCGCCGTCGGGGATGTCGTGACCGTGGGCATCCGCGCCTCCGATATCATCCTTGCCGCCGGCCCGCTGCCCCAGTCCTCGGCTCGCAACACCTGGGCCGGCGTGGTGTCCGCCGTTGAACTGCGCCCGCCCGGCTACGAGGTGGCGCTGGACTGCGACGGAACCGTCCTGCGCTGCCACATTACCGGCGCGTCGCTGGATGCCATGGGCATCACCACCGGGCAGCCCCTGTGGGCAATCTTCAAGGCATCATCCTGTTTCCTCCTCAGCGAGTAACGTCAGAGTTTCTCAATCAAATCGCGGTTCTAACAAAATTTCCAGCATGGTGACATCCGCCTGTTGCCCGATACCATACAACCGTTCTATCCTGGCCCCATGGAACCCGAACAGCCAACGCCGCCATCGTCGTCATGGATACTGCGACTCATCCGCAGAGTGCTCCCGCCGACGGTACCCCTGCCGGAAGACCGCGAATCCATTTGGAGCATCCGCCGGCGAGACGCCCGCGCTTTCTTCCGGCTAGTCAGCATAATGTGGCTGGCCGCCCTGGCCTACGTATGTCATCGCACGGCGCAAGTGTGGCCGGCCGGGGCTTCCCAACCGGCGCCGGCTCAACATTGGTGGGAATTCGCCGGCGATTTCGCCATGGCCGTCATGGCCGAATTTGGCCTGGTTGTCGTGGGAATTGCTATACTGGCATTGCTCCTGACCCGTCCGCTCATTCTTACAGGAGAGATTTTAATGTCGCTCTATCAAGCAATGGTCAACCGCTTCGTAACCCCGGTCATCCAGCAACACGAGGCCCGGGGCCGCGCCGCCGGCCGCGACGCAGAGCGCGCTCGATGGCAGAAATGGAACCGCCGCCGCATGGACGCCGAAGCCAACGGTCAGCCTTTCAACGAACCCCCGCCGGGCGATCAAACGCCTCCACCCGCCCAGCCTGGGATATAATCGTCGCCAATTTGCGCGGGTTCCGACCACTGTACTGCACCCGCATTGCAAATCAAGGAGCATCACGGATGGCCGGATACAAGGGTATTCTGTTTGATATGGACGGCGTGCTGGTGGATAGCGAGCCACTGTTCCACAAGGCGGTCAACATCATGGTCGAGCGCTGCGGCGCTGCCCCCATCACCGAGGAAGAAAACAACCGCTACCTGCTGGGCACCACCGTCGAGGAAACCTGGGTGCGGGTCAAGGAACTGCGCGACGTGCCACAAACGCCGGCGGAGCTGCTGGCCGGCTACAACGAGGTGGTGAAGGAGGTGCTGCGCTCCGACCTGACCGCTCGCCCCGGCGTGCGCGATCTGATCGCCGAGGCCCAGCGACGCGGCCTGCCCATTGCCGTCGCCTCGTCTTCCCTGCGGGAGTGGGTCAACCTGAAACTGTCCGTGATCGGTTTGACCGACGCTTTCGCCGTAAAGCTGGGCGGCGACGACATCGAGAACGGCAAACCTGCGCCCGACATCTACATCAAGGCGGCCCGCCTCATCGGCCTGGAAGCCACCGAGTGTATCGCCATCGAGGATTCGCCCATCGGACTTGCCGCGGCCTCCTCGTCTGGCGCCTACACCGTCTGCACCCTCACCGACTCAACACGCCACCTGGACCTGTCCGACGCCCACGTAATCATCGAAAACCTGGAGGAGTTCGACTACGGACTGCTGGCCGGGGGCGACTAAAAACTCCCTCTCCCCTGGTGGGAGAGGGCCGGGGTGAGGGGGCTCTCTCAGCCCCGTCGCCGCCGGCGCAGGCCCGGTATTCCCGGAAACGCGCCTTCCTGCAATACCCATTGCAGCCGCTGTAGCAACGCCCGACTTTCCTCGGCGTCCAGCAGCGTCAGCAGTTCCGCCACGTCGCCGGTGGGCGCGAGCAATTGTCCGCATAGCTGGCGCAACGGTTCCAGCAAATGGTCCGGTATGGGTTCCTCGCCAAAGTCCCAGATCACCGTGCGGATCTTGGTATCGGCGTGGAATGTGAGTCCCTGGTCGATTCCCCAGAGCTTGCCGTCGAAACCGCGCAGCACGTGGTTCGCCTTGCGGTCGGTGTTGTTGGCGACCAGATCAAAGCAGCACATCATCCTGAGCTGATCGGCGTCGGATTCGTCCAGGCTGTCCCTGGAAATCGTGTAGTAGTTTTCCTTGGGGTCGTGGTCAACGAACAGCTGGGCCGAGCCGATGCCATGCGGGCCGTCGCGAATCACGGTCAGGGGGATGAAGTCCCAGCCCAGAATTCGGCTCAGCAGATACGCCGCGCATTCTCGCTTGAACAGCGTCCCGCTGGGAAAGTCCCAAAGGGGAATCTCGCCTTTGCGCGGTTTGTAGATTGCGTGCCCCTGCCGACCGTCCAGTTCCAGCTCAGCCAGAAACGTGTAATTGGAACCGTGCGGCGTGAGCTCCCAACTGAGGAACTCGCCGCGGGACAATAGGTCAAGGTCGGAAGGTTCGGCTCCGGACACGAGCATACAACGCCGGAGGTCCGGCTAGCCGGTTTCAAATACCGCGTGGCCGTTGGCGCGAACACACTGATGGCCGTCCGGGTCGATGGGCGCGCCGCACAGGAAACATGGCGGACGCCCCGAAGCGCAGATGCGCAACGCCTCGTTGGCCAGATCGGAGCACTGCGCCATGGTCATCCAGAAGCTCACCGAAGTTTGCGCGCCGGCGTCCGGGTCGTCCTCGTCACCTTCAAATGCGTGAAGAACGAAGCAGTTGGCGTCCTGATCATACTGCAACTGCATCTGGCGGGCATGGAAGTCCTGTTCCAGTGGATCACCGCTCCACGGCGCTTCTCCGGGGGTGCTGTCCTTGGACCCAGATTCCTCGCCCAGTTGCTTCACCGCCTGTTGCAGATAGAGGCCCAACTGGAGAAGCTGCTCCTTCTCAAGCCAAATGGAAGACTGCGCCCGGCCGGCCTCGGCGACCAGCCGGAAGGTGCGCCGGCCCGGGCGTCCAAAGGTCTCCGCGGTAACGGACTGCGCCGCGCCAAGCTTGTAACGTGCTTCCCGCTCTGCCATGTCGTTATGATAGTCGGCAACCCACGGACTGGCAAGGGCCGCCTAACTGCCGAATGAACCGTCGCGCGCGCTGGGTGGCGGCTCCGTGAACGGCTCGCCCTTGGCCTCGGCTTCCATCCTGCGCCGGTTCCAAGCGTCCCACGCTGTGTTGGCTTCCTCACGGCCCAGGGCCATTCCCTCAGCTCGGCCTTCCTGTCGCTTTCTTTCCATGTACAACCAACCGAAAACCATAACCGCTCCTTCAACGACAATCGGGCTGCACATCACCCAGAACACAGCGGCCCGCGTCGTGTCTTCCATTATCAACGATGGCGCTTGACGCCAGCTCGGATTGTCTCCATCAAAGACGTGGATGTATGTGTAGAAGATCAACGTGGCGACGAAGCAAACACTGAACGCCCAGAAATGCGGCTTGACTCTTTCTGCCGGCACGCCCAGGAAGGACACCCATTGCCGTTCGTCACGGTTGTTCCTTTGACGTTGGTTCATATGCTATCCCCATTAACAGCGCTGAGCAAGGCGATTGCATCCGATTCAGATGTTCAGCCCAACCCCCGGGCGCGATATTGCAGCGCTTCGGCCAGGTGCGGCGGCCCGATGTGCTCCGCGCCGGCCAGGTCCGCTATTGTCTGGGCAACCTTCACCACCCGGTGCAACGCGCGCGCCGACAGGTCCAGCGTTTGGGCGGCCCGTTGCAGCAACGCCTCGGTGTCATCCTGCAACGTGCAGTGCTCCCAGATCTTCGAGCCGGCCATCTCCGCGTTGGATAGCGCTGCCGTTTCATCATCCGAGGCGAACCGCCGTTCCTGAATCGCCCGCGCCGCCGCAACCCGCTCCCGCGCTGCCTCCGACGGTTCCGCTTCCGCTTGCGCCAGCAGGCTGTCGTACTCCACCGGCGGCACTTCCACGAAAATGTCGATCCGCTCCAGCAGCGGCCCGCTGATCCGACGCCGATAGCGCGCCACCGCCGAAGGACTGCAAACGCACTGCTTGCGCGGATGCGTGGCGTACCCGCAGGGGCAGGGATTCATCGCCGCCACCAGCATGAAGCTGGCCGGATACGTTACGGTGCCGCTCACCCTGGTGATGGTCACCGTCTTGTCCTCCAGGGGCTGCCGCAACGATTCCAACAGCGCGTGCCCGAACTCCGGCAACTCGTCAAGGAAAAGTACGCCCCGGTGGCTCAGCGTGATTTCTCCGGGGCGCAGCATCCGGCCGCCGCCCACCAGGCCGGCGTTGGAGATGGTGTAGTGAGGCGCGCGGAAAGGCCGCTGCGCGATCAACGGACTGTCCGGAGGCAGGTTCCCGCTCACGCTGTAGATCTTGGTAACCTCCAGCGCTTCGTTCGGCGTCAGGTACGGCAGGATGCCCGGCAGCGCCCGCGCCAGCAGCGTTTTGCCGGAGCCGGGAGGCCCGCTAAACAGTATGTTGTGGAACCCGGCCGCCGCCACCTCCAGCGCCCGCTTGGCGTGGTCCTGACCGCGTATGTGGCAAAGATCAGTGCTGTCGGGCGGGTTGCGGTTCCCGTTGAGATACACGCCGCTGTACGGGAACGGCTCTATCGCCGTCTCACCCTGCAAGTGGCCCAGCAGTTGCGCCAGCGTCGCCACCGGATACACCCGCATCCCGTCCACCAGCGCCGCCTCCGCCGCGTCCACCGCCGGCACGTACACTGCTCGGATGCCCTGCTCGCGCGCCACCCACACCATGGGCAGGATGCCGGCGGTGTGTCGCAACCCGCCGTCCAGCGACAGCTCGCCCAGGAAGATCGTCGGCTCGTTGGGCGGCGCGGCCTGTCCGGTGCTGAACAGGATTCCGGCGGCGATGGGCAGGTCGTAAGCCGGGCCTGCTTTCTTCAAATCCGCCGGCGCCAGGTTCACGGTGATGCGGCGCATGGGGAACTCGCAGCCGCTGTTGCGCACCGCCGCCCGCACCCGTTCCTTGGCCTCCTGCACCGCCGTGTCGGGCAGGCCGACGATGTGAAAGGCCGGCAATCCCGGCGAAATATCCGTCTCGGCCTGTATGATCTGACCGTCCAATCCAACCACCGCGCAAGTTTGAGCCGTTGCCAACATTTTGACTCCTCGTATGTCATCGTCAATCGCATAGCGAACAAATTTTCCGAAACATTACCATACAGAACACAAGAGCGCAATATGCCGCTGGCATCAATTTTGCGCTTCCCAACGTCATCGTCAGAATCAGGATTTGCCGGATTTAGGGATTATCATGATTGAGCAGATGGCGCTGATTGCGAGCGGAATCCTGAAAATCCGATAATCCAGTGAATCCTGATTCTGACAATTGTCGTGTGTTAGATTTAAGGCATGACACCCGAGCAGCAAGCCAGACATAAAATTGACGGGCTACTGCTTCAGGCCGGCTGGAGCTATCGCACCGAGATGCACTCCACCGGCGCCGACCGAGCCGGCTTTGCGGACTACCTGCTATACGACGCCGATGGAACCGCCATCGCGTTGCTGGAAGCCAAAGCCGCCGGGAAAGACCCGCTGTCGGGAAAGGAACAGGCGCGGCAGTACGCCGTCAACCTCGGTGTCAATCACGTCATCCTGTCCAACGGCGACCGGCATTATGCGTGGGATATTCGAGCCGGGGATCCGGTGCGAACGCTGGCCATACCCTCGCCGGCGACCGTTCTCGGCTCCATGAGCGCAGCGCCCCGTCACCGCTCCGAACTCTGGACGACCCGCGTCGGCGCCAGTTACTTGCAGCAGATGGCCGATGCGGAAACGGCTTTGCGGGACTACCAGGTTGCCGCGATCAATGCCGTGCAGGAAAGCGCCCAGGCCGGCGACGCCGCCTTTCTGCTGGAAATGGCTACCGGAACCGGCAAAACCACCGTCGCCGCGGCCCTGTGCTTCCTGTTCCTGAACACCGGCAATGCCCGGCGTGTCCTCTTCCTAGTTGACCGCATCGAGTTGCGGCGGCAGGCCGTGGCCGGGATCAACGCGGCCCTGAACGAGCAATACGTCGTGCGCGACTATTACGGCGACCCGACCTACGATTGGGAACGAACCCACGTCACCGTCACCACCGTCCAGTCCATTGACGCCCTGATGCGCCACGGCGACGTTATACCCGCCGACTATTTCGACCTGATCATCGCGGATGAGGCCCACCGCTGCATCAGTGGGCCGAACCATCGCCGGCTCTTTGAACAGTTCCATGCCGAGAAAATCGGGCTTACCGCCACGCCCCGAACTCTGGTCAACAACCTCGTCTCCGATGACGACAGCTCGCCGGCGGCCCAGGAACAGCGCGCCCTGCGCGATACCTACCTGGCTTTCGGCTTGCCGCCCGGCGAACCTACCTACGCCTACACCATCGCCCAGGGCGTAACGGACGGCTATCTGGTCGGCCCCACCGCCGTGGACGTGCGCACGGAGGTCACCCGGCAACTGATGTCCGACGAGGGCTACCAGGTCACGTTGGCAGACTATGAGAGTGGCGGCGACGATTTTGAGCTGACCTACCGGGCCGGCGACTTTGCCAGAACGTTCCTGTCGCCGGGCACCAACGCCGAATTCGCCCGGGTGTACCTCGAGGAAGCCCTGCGCGAGCCGGAAACCGACCTGATCGGCAAGGGCATCATCTACGCCGTTAACCAGCGCCACGCCGCCGCCCTCACCCAGGCCCTCAACGAAGCTGCGTCCGCCCGTTGGCCCGGGGTGTACAGCTCGGACTTTGCCGTGCAGGTCACCTCCCACGTGTACGACGCCAACATTTTCGGCGAGCAATTCAAGCACGACTCCCTCAGCGGCCAGCACCCGGAAATGCCCGGCTACGCCACGTCGAAAACACGGGTGTGCGTTACCGTGGCCATGATGACTACCGGGTACGATTGCCCCGACCTGCTGAACATCGGGGTGTGCCGGCCCATCAAGTCGCCGGTGGACTTCACGCAGATCAAGGGCCGGGGCACCCGCAAGTACGACTTTCGCAACAACTACACCGACCCGCTGGTGCGGGAGCAAATCGAATCCCGCCCCAAGGAGAAGTTCAAGATTGTTGACTTCTTCGGCGTGTGCGAATATCACCACGAAACCGATTACTACGAACCGCGCATCTCAGCGCCAACTCCCGAACCCTCAATCTCCGACTTAAGCGATGGCAGCGATGGGACCGACGGCCCGCCCTCGGAACCCGCTCCCACCGGCAAGGGCGTCTTCATTCGCTACGGCGTTGACCAAACCGAAAGCGCAACCCAGCTGACCTTTGAGGCGGACAGTCGCCACATCGCAGAACGGCAGCCGCTCCTGGATCCCAGGGCCGAGCTGCGGCGACGACTGGAAGTCACGAATCAAACCGTCGCCGACGCTTTCACCGAGTACTTGGCGCAGTACCCGGTGGACGACGACCGCCTGGGCAACGTGCTGGCGCTGTTCGAGGCTTACGCCACCGACGCGGACGCGCGCGACGCCATCGACGGCAAACGTTTCGCCGACCTCACCGGAACCACCCTGCCGCTGAACCAATACATCGCCGTCCCCGACGAACACCGGGAGCGGATACCGGGCTACGTGCGCGCGCATCTGCTGGGTGGGGAACAGGCAGCATAAAACCATGGAAGTGCAGGAAGTCAAGAACATCGTCAGCACCGCTCGCGACCTGCTGGTAGGCAAGGTGCCGCTGCCTGTGGACCAGTGCCAGGAAATCACGCGGGCGCTGATTTACAAGTTCCTCAGCGCCGAGGATGCCACCAGCGTTGGGCTGGGCGGCGCACCCCGTTATTTCACCGGCGCACACGACGAATGTCGCTGGGACGCCCTGATGAGCCCCGAGCAGACCGCCAACGAGGTGGACCGTCGCTACCGGGACGGCATGGCCATGCTGGGCCGGGCCGACGTCATGCCGGCCATTCGCACCATCTACCAGGACGCCTACATCCCCTACAACGACCCGATAATTCTGCGGGACTTCCTGCGGGCCATCGACCGCTTTGACACCGACGACACGGAGAAAATCGGCGACGCCTACGAAATGCTGCTGCAAGACTTGGGCGCACAGGCGTCGGCCGGCCAGTTCCGCACGCCCCGGCACATCATCGACTTCATCGTCGCCGTCATCGACCCACAGAAGCACGAGACCATCCTGGACCCGGCCTGCGGCACCGGCGGCTTCCTGGCGTCCACCTGGGAACACGTCAACCGGGCCGGCCGGCTGTCCGCGGCGGACCGGGGGAACCTGGCCCGCAACTTGGCGGGCTACGACATCTCGCCCACCATGGCAATGCTGTCCACGGTCAACCTGTTCCTGCACCACCAGCAACAGCCCGTGGTCAGCGTCTATGACACCCTCACCAGCGAGGATAAGTGGAACGACCACTATGACGTGATCCTGGCCAACCCGCCGTTCATGTCGCCCAAAGGCGGCATCCGACCCCACGGGCGCTTTTTCAGCAACAGCAGACGCTCGGAAGTGCTGTTCGTCGATTACATCATGGGCCATCTGAACGAAGGCGGCCGGGCCGGCGTCATCGTGCCCGAGGGCGTCATCTTCCAGAGCCAGCGGGCGCATACCCAACTGCGCCGCCTGCTGGTGGAAACCGCACTGGCGGCGGTGGTGTCGCTGCCGGCCGGCGTGTTCCAACCCTATTCCGGCGTCAAGACCTCCATACTGATCCTGGACAAAACCCTGTCCCGCCGCGCCGACTCCATCGCCTTCTTCAAAGTGGAAAACGACGGCTACGACCTGGGCGCCCAACGCCGCCCCATCGACCGTAACGACCTGCCGGCGGTGCAAGCGGAACTGTGCGAATACCTCCGCCGCGTCCGCGCCGGCGAATCAGTTGACGACTTCACGCCGCAGACGGGGTTGGTGGTAGCGAAAGACCGCATCGCCGACGGCGGCGACTACAACCTCAGCGGCGAGCGGTACCGGGAGAATGGCCGGCAAATCACAAATTGGCCCGTAGCGGCACTGGGCGATGTCGCAGAAGTAGTTGCCGGACAATCTCCGCCTGGACATTCTTACAACGATAATGGTAGCGGAATGCCTTTCCATCAGGGGAAAACCGAGTTTGGGGAAACATTTATTGGTGAACCAGTCAAATGGACGACCGCACCGAAACGATTTGCCGAACGCGGCGACATTGTCATGTCCGTTCGAGCACCTGTTGGGCCAGTCAACCTTACTGGTGAACGCATTTGTATCGGCAGAGGTCTGGCCGCAATTAGACCGGAGCAGGACCTATTGCTTACGCGGTACGCCTTCTATCTCCTGCGTAGTATGGAATCAGAAATAAACGGTAGCACTGGAGCAGCGTTTGCTTCGATAAATAAACGAGAGATTGAGCAAATCAGAATTCCGTTGCCGCCGCAAGAGGTTCAGCGCGAGATAGTGTCGGAGATTGAGGGGTATCAGCGGGTGATTGACGGCGCGCGTGCGGTGGTGGACAACTGGCGTCCGCGGATTGCGATGGATCCGGAGTGGCCGGTGGTGCCACTGTATGAAGTTTGCGACATCCAACGGGGAAAGTTTGCTCACCGCCCCAGAAACGAGCCGCGGTTTTATGGTGGTAATTTTCCGTTTATTCAGACCGGTGACGTTACTCGCGCCAATGGAGGGAAAATCCAATATACACAGACCTTGAACGATGAAGGTCTTGCGATAAGCAGGCTGTTTCAGCCGCCTGTGGTGGTAATTACTATTGCTGCCAATATAGGGGATACGGCGGTTCTTGACTTCCCCTGCTGCTTTCCAGATAGCGTTATAGGTCTGATTCCCAATGACAAGACCGATGCTTGGTTCTTGGAACTTATGATGCGCTCCAAGAAGGAATACCTGGCCCAAATCGCCCCGCAAGCAGCTCAGAAAAACATCAATGTCGCAATCTTAAAAACCTTGGAAATCCCCCTGCCACCGCTGGAAACCCAGCAGGCCATCGTAGCCGAGATTGAGGCGGAACGGGCGCTGGTCTCCGCCAACCGCGAGCTGGCACAGCGCATAGAGGAGCGGATTGCGGCAGCCATCGGGCGGGTGTGGGCCGAGTAATCGTCAGAATCAGGATTCACCGAATTATATGATTTACAAGATTGCTACCTCTCATCGCCACAACGGTCTCAATCATGTAAATCCCCAAATCCTGAAAATCCTGATTCAGACGTAACCCAGCAGAGGCACAACGGTCACAATCCCGTAAATCCCCAAATCCTGAAAATCCTGATTCAGACAACACGCCCCGCACCGGAGCGCGATGATGGTCAACGACGATCTCACCTACCAAATAATCGGTTGCGCCATGAAGGTCCACCGCACCCTGGGCGCCGGTTTCCAGGAGGTAATTTATCAACGGGCTCTCGCTATTGAAATGGGGCGGGCAGGTATCGACTTTGGGCGGGAAGTCGAGCAACCTATACTCTATGATGGTGTGGAAATAGGTTCGCGGCGAGCGGACTTTATTGTTGGCAATCGGGTCGTAGTGGAATTGAAAGCCCTGACGGCGCTGGAGAATTTGCATTTGGCGCAAGTGAAAAACTACGTGGTCGCTTACGGCCTCGAGCTGGGACTGCTGCTGAACTTTGGTGGTCAAAGCCTGGAATACCGGCGAATATATGGCGGGAATCGTCAGAATCAGAATTATGGGGATTAGGGGATTTTCGGCATTAGGCGCTTCCGTCGCAACGGTCTCAATCCCGTAAATCCTCAAATCATGAAAATCCTGATTCTGACCACACAGTCGCCGACAATTTTGCCATCCCCGCCAACCTAATCTATACTCAACCCATGGACATACAGTTTGAAATCGGCGACCCATCCCGGCCTCGCGGCCACGCCCTGCTCTACTTCCGCGTGGACACCGAACCCGACCACGTGTACGGCACCTACATCGTCACCCTGCCCATCACCGCCGATCTCACCAAGTACGTCCCGCCGTTCCTGGCCGCCCACCTGGGCAGCGGCGACACCGGCCCCCTGGCCAACTTCGCCGCCTTTGCCATGCCGCCCATGTCCGAACTGGTTGAGGGCGGTTACGAACGCCTCGTGCAGCTCGCCAACCTGCGCAACGACGACCTGGTGTACGGCGGCAGCATGTTCTCCTACGACCTGCCCCGCATGATGGAAGCTGTCGCCGGCGCGGTGCAGGAATACTCCGATGCCTGGAACGAGGCCGTCGGCTCCACCGGCGCCGCTGCCACGTCCATCCCCGCCGATGACGCCGCCATCGCTCTGGGCGTCCCCGGCCAGTCCGCCGGCCCGTCCGACTCCGACGAAAGCGACACCCAGGGTCTTGGCGTCAACGAAGTGCTGTGGAGCTTCATGAGCGAGGGCGACCGCCTCGCCGAAATGGGCCGACTGCTCGGCCGCCTCCGCTTCGCCCAGGAGGGCAACGATGCCGCCGCCATCGCCGACATCACCGCCGAAATGACCGCCCTGGGCCGCCACCTGCCCGACGAGTTCAGCATCGGCACGCTGGTCGCCAACGCCGGCGACACCGGGCCCGTTGCGGCCCAACTCGCCCAGCTCTACCTCGACCGCTGCTACCGCCTCTCCTCCGGCGACACCGAGCAGGTGCGCCGCATCGAGGAAGCCATCCGCAACCTGGAACGCCGCGGGTAGCTGAATTGCCCCCTCTCCCCTGGCGGGAGAGGGCTGGGGTGAGGGGGCGCCCTTTCTTGACACTCCCGCGCCGCCAACCATACACTTCCGCCATCCCAACCCAACATAAGCATCAGGAGGTCATCTGCGATGACTGAAGCTCGCCTCACCCACCCTCATGCCAAAGTGTCCGCCGCCATGGTCGATTCCGCCCGCCGCTGGGTGGCCAGCCTGGACAGCGCCCAGCGCGACAAGGCCACCTACCACTACCTCGACGGCGAGCGCATCTTCTGGTACTACCCGCCCCTGAACCGCCACGGCCTCCCCCTGCGCGACATGAACGAGCAACAGCGCGCGCTGGCCCTGGAGCTCTTGGCCACCGGCCTCACCGACGAGACCAACCGCCAGGCCAACCTCATCATCGAGCACGAGCTGGTGCTGGGCCCCCTGGAAAAGGAATGGGACCAGGTAACCTTCGTCCGCGACCCCGAACTCTACTACTGGACCGTCTTCGGCGACCCGGGCCGTCCCGACCCCTGGGGCTGGCGCGTCGAGGGCCACCACCTGTCCGTCCACTACAGCGTCTGGGGCGACCAGGTCATCGCCGTCACCCCACTGTTCCTGGGCGCAAACCCCGCCGAGGTCCGCAAGGGGCCCAAGGAGGGCCTACGCATCCTGGGCCGCCGTGAGGACCTGGCCATCGAGTTGATAGGATCCCTGGACGCCGGGCAACGCGGCAAAGCCGTCATCCACGACAAGGCCCCGTGGGACATCCTGGGCTACAACACCAGCAAACAGCCCGTCCACAACGATGAGGGCCTCGCCGCCCGCGACATGAACGGAACCCAGCAGGAAATCCTGATGACCCTCATCGCCGAGTACGTCAACGGTGTCCCCGCGCCCATCGCCGAGCAGCGCATGGCGTCCATCCGCGAGTCCGGCATCGACGACTTCCGCCTGGTTTGGGCCGGCGGCCTCGACCGCGGACGCGACCACTACTACCGCATCCACGGCGGCCACTTCATCGTCGAGTTCGACAACATCCAGAACGAGGCCAATCACATCCACTCCGTCTGGCGCGACGTCGAAAACGACTTCGCCGCCGACGTCCTACGCGACCACCGCCTCATGTACCATGTCCTGTAAGAGGGTGTCTAATAACTCCCTCTCCCCTGGTGGGAGAGGGTTGGGGTGAGGGGTGCTTCGCAGTTTCATCTACCGCTCGCGATTCACACCCGACTTTTGGACACCCTCTAAGCCACCTGGCGCAATCACGAACAATCGGAGCCCATCATGCCCAAATACCTTTATCAAGCAAACTACACATCCACCGGAATGCAGGGACTGCTCAAAGAGGGTGGCACCTCGCGCCGGCAGGTCTTTGAAGATCTCGCCAAAGATCAGGGCGGCGAGCTGGAGTCGTTCTACTACGCCTTCGGCGGCGCCGACCTGTATATGGTGTTCGACCTGCCCGACGCCACCACGGCGGCCGCCGTCTCCCTGGTCATCACCGCCGGCGGCGCCCTCAGCATCAGCACGGTGCAGCTGATCACCCCCGAGGAAATCGACGCCGCCGTCAACAAAACCGTCAACTACCGCCCACCGGGAGCCTAGTTCCCTGAAAGGCACGCGCAATCTGTAGGGGCGGGTTTGAAACCCGCCCTTTTTCGTGCAACCGCAACCACCCTGCGGCGAATGATTATTCGCCCCTTTTTCTTTCCGAAAACCCGGTCCGCGCAAAAATACGGATGCAGATCATCAGGCAACGGTAAACTGACGTAATCCTTCCTATAAATAATATTATACGACGATAATTCTATAATACTCACTATACAATACGCGAATACAGTGATACAGTGAGCGAACTGCGCCGAAATCCGCTTTCTGGAGGTAAGGGTATGTTTCGCTACGACGTTTTCAAAGGAAACCGCTGGGCGCTGGCGCTGGCCGCATTGGCCCTGGCGGTCATAGTCGCCTGCGGAGGAGCCGCTCCCGCGCCGGGGGAATCGGAGCAAGCGGCCCCTGCCGCTCCGCAAGCAGCCGCTAACCAACAGCAATCTCCGGCGCAACCCGCCCAGCAAGCCGCGGCAGCGGCAACCGCGCCCGCGCAGCCGGCGCAAGCCCAGGCCGCGCCCACGGCCATGCCGGCTGCCGCCGAGACCACGTCGCAGACGACGATCATGGAACCGGCCGGCAAAATCACCATGGGCCAGGAGGAGATCAACATCTTCAGCGGCCACCCGGCCCATTCGGTCAACCCCCAGCTGTTCGTCATATCCACGGCCCCCGTGGTGGAGGGCCTGATGCAGTGGAACAGCAACCTGGAAGCCGAACCGCTGTTGCTGGATTCCTGGACCATCTCCGACGACTTCGCCACCTGGACCTTCAACCTCCGCAAGGGCGTGCAGTTCCACAAGGGTTACGGCGAAATGACCGCCGAAGACGTGGTCTATTCCTATTCCCACTGGATCACCAACACCAAGCACGCCCGGGCCAGCGCCCTCCAGCGCTTCTGGGACCACCCGGAGGGCCATGTGGAGATCCTGGACAGCCATACCTTGCAGGTCAACACCGGCGAACCCATGCCCGACGTGATCATGTCCGAGTTCCACCGCGTCCCCTCCGGAATCGCCAGCTGGATCGTCAGCAAGAAGCAGTCGGATGAAATTGGGATCGAAGCGGCGGACAAGGACATCGCCGCCACTGGCCCGTGGGAAATCGTCGAACATCGTCCGGCCCAATACTGGCGGATGAAGGCGGTGCAGGACCACTGGCGACAGACGCCCTACTTCGCGGAGCTTGAATTCCAGGAAATCCCCGAACAGTCCACCCGGCTGGCCGGTTTCCAGACCGGAAACCTGGACACCTTCGTGATGGCCTTCGACTCCATCCCCCTGGTTCAGGCTATGGAAGGGGCCAAGCTGATGATAGTGCCCGACCAGGCCGCCGGCGAAATGCTGCTCCACTTCCACGGCGGACTGTACTTCAACGTCGGCACCCCCGATCAGGAAGCCGCCTACGACCCTGACCTGCCCTGGGTTTCATCCAACACGGAAATCGGCACGCCGGAGTGGGAACAGGCCAAGAAGGTGCGGCAGGCGATGGTGAAGGCCATCGACACCCAGACCATCGTGGAGACCCTGTTGCAGGGCTACGCGCAACGATCGCCGGTGGGCGTTGGCGGCTATAGCTACTCGGCCCACCGTTTCCCGGACATCCCGATGCTGGAATACGACCTGGAGGGAGCCAAGGCCCTGATGGCCGAAACCGGCTACGGGGACGAGGGATTCAGCATCACGCTGGTTCCCGCTCTGCGCGGCGCGCCCGCCGAGGTCGAAGTCGCCGAGGCCATCGCCGTCATGTGGGAAGACATCGGCATCGACGTGAAGTTGCAGAATTTGCCCTACGGCACCTACCGGCCAACGGTCATCGGACGCACTTTCAACGGCGCCACCAACCACGCCACTTCACCATCGAACACGCCGGCCCGGCTGTACAACGCCCTGCAAAATCGGGGCAGTTTCATCCGGCACACCCACCCCTACCTGGACGACGTCACCATCCGCGCCCAGAGTGCCGTCACCCTGGAAGACCGCACTAAGCTGGAGACCGAGGTGGGCAAGTTCATGTACGATGAGTCCATCTACGCCTCCCTGTACATGTGGAGCGCGGTGTGGGCAGTGGGCCCCAGGATCGACGACAAATCGTGGAGCGAGAACCTGTTCTACGGCGACATCCGCAACATCAACGGCTACGAGTGGATCGAACCACGACGCTAGGCGCGTAACGGCTTGTCGCCGCGCATCACCCACCGAATCCCATCACCAACCCATCGCACGTAGGGGCGGGTTTCAAACCCGCCCCATTTCGTTGCCAATGTGTCATTGCGAGCGGAGCGTGGCAATCTCGTTGCCGGCGGCGTAGTTCAACGAGATCGCCACGTCGCTTCGCTTCTCGCGATGACAAACTGCGTGCGCGCAAACCACACCCCCAAAATGACAGTCCCCGCCCCGTGTGCTATCGTAGGTTGCCCTCGACAAACTCCCTCTCCCCTCGTGGGAGAGGGTTGGGGTGAGGGGGCGAATCCAAACTACATAAACCTACCCAGGAAGGTGTTGTTATGCCCACGATGACCGGCGGCCAGGCCCTGATGCGTTCGTTGTACCTCGAAGGCGTGCGCGTGATTTTCGGACTCCCCGGCGTGCAGCTCTACCACGCCCTCGACGCCCTCAATGACGTCCCCGGCATCCGGTTCATCACCACCCGCCACGAGCAGGCCACCACCTACATGGCCGACGGCTACGCCCGCGCCAGCGGACAGGTGGGCACCGCCCTCATGGTGCCCGGACCCGGCCTGCTCAACGCCTCCGCCGGACTCAGCACCGCCTACTCCGCGTCGTCGCCCGTCCTCGTCGTCTGCGGCCAGATCGAGCGCGACCTCATCGGTGTGGACCGGGGGATGCTCCACGAGGTCAACGACCAGCAGGACACCATCCGCCCGGTCACCAAGTACGTCCGCCGCATCATGGCCACCGAGGAGGCCCCCGAAGCCGTCCACGAGGCATTCCGCCAGCTCAAGACCGGCCGGCCCCGTCCCGTAGAGGTCGAGATGCCGCCGGAGACCATGGCCGACCCCGGCGAGGTGACGCTCATCGAATCCGAGGGCTACGCCCGACCCGCCGCGTCCGACGAGCAAGTGGCCGAGGCCGCCCGCATCTTGGCCGGCGCCCAGCGCCCGCTGATCTGGGCCGGCGGCGGCGTCATATCCTCCGAGGGTTCGCAGCCGTTGGTGCGCCTCGCCGAGCGGTTGCAGGCTCCGGTCATCACCACCGCCGAGGGCAAGGGCGCCATTGACGACCGCCACCCGCTGGCCCTGGGCGCGCTCCGTCTGCGCAACGACCCCGTCGCCAAGACCGAGCCAAACTTCGACGTGATTCTCGCCGTGGGTACCCGCCTGGCCTTCCCCGCCTGGCTGGGCGGCCAGCGCGTCGTCCAGATCGACATCGACCCCGAGGAGCTGGGCCGCAACTACGAGAACACCTACGGCGTGGCCGGCGACGCTCGCACCGTCATGGAGCAGGTGGACGCCAGGCTGGCCGAGTCCATCGCGCCGGGATCCCGCCCGTCCATGGCCGATGAGGTGGTGGCCCTGCGCAAGCGCCGCCGGGACACCGCGCTGACTCCCGAGCCGCAGGAGTCGTTGCTGGCCGCCGTCCGCTCCGCCGTGCCCGAGGACGGCATCCTGGTGTCCGGCATGACCCAGCTGGGCTATTACGCCCGCGCCTTCTGGCCCACCTACGAGCCGCGCACCTTCATCACGTCCAGCTACTCCGGCAACCTGGGCTACGCCTGGCCCACCGCGCTGGGCGCCAAGGTGGCCCAGCCCGACCGGCCGGTGGTGGCGCTGTGCGGCGACGGCGGGTTCCTGTTCAACTCGCAGGAGCTGGCCACGGCGGTGCAGCACGGCATCAACGCCATCGCGGTGGTGTTCAACGACAACGCCTACGGCAACGTCCTGCGCGACCAGGTCAACCGCTTCGACGGCCGCGTCGTGGGTGCCGAGCTCCACAACCCCGACTTCGTAAAACTCGCCGAAGCCTACGGCGTAAAAGGCATCCGCGCCGAGGGTCCGGAAGCCCTCGAATCCGCCCTCAAGGACGCCATAGCCGCCGACGCCCCCGCCCTCATCGAAGTCCCGGTAAGCATGATGCCAACCCCGTTTGAGGGGTAAATTCCCCTCTCCCTAGATGGGAGAGGGCTAGGGTGAGGGTGACCTCCCGGAGGATTGAGCAATGAAACTGA
The DNA here is from genome assembly GCA_965207025.1 of Dehalococcoidia bacterium. Classification (GTDB taxonomy): domain Bacteria; phylum Chloroflexota; class Dehalococcoidia; order Lucifugimonadales; family UBA3495; genus Bin87. The sequence goes on from OZ242258.1 coordinate 3,558,412, forward strand.
TGGTGACCATCGACCGCGACGAAGATGGTGTCTGGATCGTGGAATGTCCGTCCATCCCCGGCTGCGTAAGCCAGGGCGATACGAAAGACGAAGCCATCGCCAACATCCGGGAGGCCATCGCCCTCTGCATCGAAGTCCGCGCCGAACAAGGTCTGCCGCTAACCGTCGAAACCCAACAGGTCGAAGTCGCGTTGTAATGCCCCAACTACCGGTATTAAGCGGGTGGGGAACCCATCGTTAGTTTCGAACGGTTGGATCTCAGGCTGTGCGCAGATCGGCATCAAAACCTATACGGTTACGTAACTTCCACAAAATCAACATACTGGATGGAACAAAGCTTGCTGGAATCCCCCGCCGGCGCCTATAGCCGTAAGAATTTGACCTACCCTACGGTTTGAATCCGGCTCTGATTCCCATATTTCAGTTAGTCTGAGATTCCTTTGCCGCCCTCGCAGGGTGCCACGGACAGTGACATGCGAATTCCACATGGGACGGACGATGTCATCCATCAAGCCAGCAGGAACTATTACTTGGTAATCATCTCCGCCATCATTTACCAACTTGATACGGTTGTTACTGGACGGACCGGCACTCGCGTCCGCATACCGTAAAATACCGGTTCTTTCCACCACTTGCGTACCTTCGTTGGTTGTAGTCGGGGCGTCAAAAGCAGGGAATTCAGAAGACGGCCTAGTGACGGCAATTGAGCGAGTATCGCCTCGGTTCACTGAAGTAAACCCTACACGACTGATCCTACTTCCATCGGGAGCAATGTTCTTCGCTAAACCGATGAAATTCCGTTGATAAGCAGGCTCGTTGACGTATCGTGAGAGTGTGTCCGCATCGGAAGTACTCGCTAACTCCATTAGGTCAATGAATTCACTGACAACCTCACTGGTGCCCAAGAATTGGGGCAGGGGAGCTTGCGGCATTGGTTGGCCTAGCCTCAATGACAAAGCGAAACCGCGGGCTTTAGGTACGCGAATGAACCCGCGATAACTGTTTTTTATGTCATTGGGTATCCGCCCGCGGTACGGGAGGTCGAGCTTCCATTGGGCTATGCGGTACATGAAAGTTTGGATGTGGTTTATCCGTGTCATCACATCGGACAAAAGAGCGATATCCTCGGTTACGGCTTTGCCTAGTACAGACAGTTGGATTTCTCCTTCCCCTAACATGATCCCTTCTGCTTCGAAATGGCGATGGAAATTCACATGCTCCAATAGTATGCGTAGTTCGTCTGCAATAGCATCTGGGGGCTCACCAGCGAGAGCCGTACAGGCCAATTGTTCGGCTCGCCGAAATTGACGGGAGTGGAATGCCATCCAACCTGCGCTACGATGCAACACAGAGTTGGTTGGTTCAACCGGATCTTCTAACTCTGCTATGGCAGCCAACTCGAGCTCTAACGCTTCGGCGAACAAATCGATCGCGTTCCCCAATCCCTCGTTCATCTGGGCCATGAATCCTCGGGCCGCAAAGTCCATGGCTTGGCGGTGAAATTCATTCATCGCGCTCATTTTTGTGGACCTCTGCGATTGGGCGACCGAACTCGACGACTATCACGTAAGCTGGTGTGTTTGTATCATCCGATTGGGCAGTTTGTCGTAACTTTTCTCTAACCCTACCTGCAATCGTACCATCGCTGACTATTGCACCATCTTCGGGTCGTATGCCAGATATCTCCAAACGTGCTTTGCGTTGGAATGTGATGTCCGATTCTTCCCCTAACCAATAGTCGATGCCAGTTCCTTGTATCGCGGCCTCGATCACGGTGAACGGGGTCTCATTTCTGGCCAATAAGACAGCGATACCGGCCGCGCCCCACTCGGTGGCTTGGTTATGTTGCCACGCTCGAAAGCCCTGCGCTGTAGCGGGTGTCCAATTGAGGGCGTAACTATAACTCCGAATCCCTCGCACAGCGAGTAGGGCGCCTTGGTGGTGATGTCGAGAATCAAGGCAGATCGCTCCTGCCTCCGCCAACGCTTTCCCAATGGAGGACGAAACCCCCGGTATGTAAGTATTGACGAGTTCATCTAAATTCAGCATTTAACCATCCGTTGTACTCCCCGGTTCTGAGCCGGACTCACATTATAGGCGGCTCAATCGCAAGTGCAAATCTCCATCCCGCCCTTTCTGCATATCGCTGACACCGCCCCCATTGCCCCTAACCAGCAAGTCGGCCTATCCTAATATCGTCTAGGCAAAACGTACGTTTCATCACATCCCAATCCCAGAGAGGCAGGATTCCAGCATCGACGGCCTACCCCGTCAGTTTCAAAATCGCAACCGGCCCAGGTGGCAACCGCCGCTCAAAGACCTGACTCCTCACCGGCGTCCGCCCCACTGGTGTCCCCGGGACTGTCCCAGCCCGCGCGCAAGCGCGCCCTTACCGGCGCGCCGAGTACACGAAAAAGTAGGTCAAATAGTTGCGTGCCCAACCGGCCGTATGCTGACAACGATGCGGGAATCCTGCCTCTCCCCAACCAACCCGCTCATGGTGAGCCTGTCGAACCATTATCCTGACCCTGTCGAAGGACAAACCCCAAAGGAGCGAAACCCAGAAAACACGATAAAATATCCGGACAAACCGCCGATTGGAGGCCCCATGGTCCGACAACTCACCGCGATCATCGAACGCGAGGACGATATGTACGTCGCCCTCTGCCCCGAGCTGGACATCGCCAGCCAGGGCTACACCGTCACCGAAGCCCGCGACAACCTGAAAGAAGCGCTGGAGCTATTTTTCGAAGCAGCTTCCGAAGCGGAGGTTGTCCGTCGGTATGCCGGCGGGAGGAATTGAAAATGCGTCAGGTGGTCATTTATCCCGGCGAGGACGGCTATTGGGTGGCCGAATGCCCTAGCCTGCCCGGTTGCGTCAGCCAGGGCGAAACCAGGCAGGACGCCATCGCTAACATCAAAGAAGCCATCGATTTGTACATTTCCGTTCTAGAAGATGACGGCCTGCCGGTCCCGGAGGAGCGGTTTGAAACGTTGGTCGTCGCCGTATGAGCACTCGACTGCCCCGAATCTCGGGGCGGGAGTGCGTTCGTGCGTTGACCAGGGTAGGGTTTTACGCCAGACGACAACGGAGTAGCCACATCATACTTCGCCGCGACGACCCGTTCGCTCAGCTTGTAGTTCCCGACCAACGGGAAATTGACGCCGGCACTCTTCGTGCGATCATCAGGCAGGCCGGATTGGGAGTGGAGGAATTTTCGCGGTTGCTGTAGTGCCAAACGGCTGACCCGCCCCTGTGCTATCATGCCCCCGGCGGCGACCCATTACGCCGTCCATCCGGCACCCCGCGTTACGCATTGCATCCATCTGAGGAGGTAATCATGGCTGGAAACTACACCATCAGCGTCGGCACCGTCGGCGGAGGGCTCTCCGTAAGCCCCGACGGCGGCGAATCCTGGAACCGCATCCGCGACCCGCTGCCCAGCGAGTGCAACATCCGCGCCCTGGCCGTCGATCCCAACCACAAGAACCGCATCTACGCCGGCTCCGACAACGGACTCTTCCGCTCCAACGACAACGGCTTCACCTGGCAGTACGTCGAGTCCCCCATGGACGACCTACAGATCTGGTCCGTGGGCGTTGACCCCGATGACTCCGACACCGTGTTCGTCGGCACTCGCCCCAACGCCTTCCGCTCCCGCGACGGCGGCGACACCTGGGAGGCCCTGGATCTGGGCGTCCGCATGCCCTGTCCCATCGGCATTCCGCGCACCACCAACATCATCGTTGACCCGCGCGACACCCGCACCGTCTGGGCCGGCATCGAGGTGGATGGCGTGTACCGCAGCCTCGACGGTGGCGACAACTGGACCCGCCTGCCCGACCTGGGGCCCGATCCCTTCCACGGCGACATCCACGGCATGGCTCTCAAGCCTGGCCCCGACGCCGCCATCTACTGCACCACGCCCTTCGGCATCTCCACCAGCAACGACGAGGGCGAGAGCTGGGAGCTTCACGAGTTCCCTCGCTTCCACGAGTCCGACATGCGCTCCTACTGCCGCGGCATGGTCATCAAGCCCGGCGAGGCCGGCACCATGTTCGTCGGCAACGGCGACACCATCCCTGGAGTGACCGGCACGATCCGCCGCACCCAGGACGCCGGCGGATCGTGGGACGAGCCCAACCTGTCCCAGACCCCCAACTCGGTGGTGTACTGGTTCGCCGCCAGCCCCCACGTGGACGACGTCATGGTGGCCGCCAGCATCTACGGCTACGTGTACGTCAGCACCGACGGCGGCGAGAACTGGGACAAGCTCCAGAAGGAGTTTGGCGAAATCCGCTCCCTGGCCCTCACCCCCAACGACTAACCAACCTCAAGTTCCCCTTCTCCCTTGATGGGAGAGGGTTGGGGTGAGGGTGAACGTCTCACCGCTCATCCTGAGCCTGTCGAAGGATGAAGTACAGCCCCTCTCCCGCCAGGTGAGAGGGGCTTTCAATTATTCCCGCCCCCCGCTATCCTTCCCCCGCCATCCGGCCCCCTCCCGTCATTCCGGCGAAAGAAAGTCACCCCGCTCACGCGTACCCAGTTTGTCATTGCGAGGAGCGCAGCGACGTGGCAATCTCGCCGGCTGAGTGACGGCTCCTTCGGCAACGAGATTGCCGCGCTGCGCTCGCAATGACAGCTCCGGCGAAAGCGGGTACGCGCGAGAGTCACCCCGTACTTGATACGGGGCCGGAATCCAGAAACTCTTTCCGACAACGCCCCCAAAGCCAATTTCCCAATTTCCCCATGTTAGTGACACCCGCCCCTTGCGCCCCGCTTTCTCTACTCCCTATACTGGACTCATCAGGCGAAAGAACATTTATCCGCATCACACATCACACCCAATGCCAGGGTTTCGGGCCTCGCGGCCACCCCGTCAGTAAAATCGCATACCCAGGGTTACAGGACTGCCGATGTCCGCCGTTGCTTCACGGATATGGCCGTTACAACCCCAGCGTCAGCCACAGCGCGCCGTGCTGCGTCAACGGTCCGGATGGACGGTTGACGTGGGCCACGGGAAATACCGGGCAAACTACCATGCGTACCCAATCGGCCGCGCACTGACACCGGCCCGAAACCCTGGCAACGGAAGATCAAACCAACACCACGCCCATCGCCTGTAAAGGAGCCAAACCCCAAACACAACCAACCGCTACATCCATCGCCTGATAATGAATCCAATTGAAACCGGACCAACCACCACGCCCATCGCCTGTAAAAGGAGTCTAACTGCAACAACCAATCGCTTATCCCGATAATCAAAAATCCCTGGGCCGACGGCCCGAATTGAGTAGGAAATTCTCATTGATGCTAAAATGCAGCCATCAGGGAGCCACACCCGGCAGGCTGGTGCAACATGACCACGACCAAATTGATGACCGCCGATGAGCTGATGCTGTTGCCCGACAACGGAATGCGGCAGGAGTTGGTGCGAGGAGAGTTGATTGAAATGCCCCCACCCGGCAAGGCGCACGGCGTAACGTCCTCACGGTTCGGCCTTGCCATCGGTAACTACGCCGACGCCAACGATTATGGTACTGTCGGCGATAATCATGGCTATCGGTTGGAATCCAACCCTGATACAGTACGCGCCCCCGATGTGGCATGGTACGCCCCAGGACATCCCGCCGAACTCACGGACGGCTACCCGGAGCGCGCCCCCGACCTAGTGGTGGAGATTAAATCACCCAGCGATTCGCCCCGAGATGTCGCGGAACGCGCTCAGATGTGGCTCGACTTCGGCGCGCAGGAGATATGGTACGGCGACCCCCAAACCACCACCGTAACCCGCTACCGCCTCGGCGCGGAGCCCGAAATCCGCAGCGAAGACGATATCCTCGACGGCGGCGACCTGCTGCCCGGCTTCTCCGTCCCCGTCTGGCGACTCTTCCGCCGCCACCGCTAGCCTCCCTCAACCTCAACAGCATCACCTCTCTATCCACTCTGGAGCGCATCAATGCCAACTTTCGATTCCGACGGCGTCAGCATCTTCTACCAGTCCACCGGCGAGGGCTTTCCCCTTATCTGGAGCCACGAGTTCGCCGGTTCCTATGAGAGCTGGGAGCAGCAGGTGCGCTACTTCAGCCACCGCTACCGCGTCATTACCTACAACGACCGCGGCTACCCGCCCTCCGACGTGCCCACAGATCCCGAGGCGTACTCGCAGGACGTCACCCTCGAGGACTTGCGTCGCCTCATGGACCATCTCGGCCTTGACCAGGCCTACATCGGTGGCCTGTCCATGGGCGGTAACGTCGCGCTCAACTTCGCCCTGCGCTACCCCGAACGCTGCAAGGCCATCATCGTGGCGTCCGCCGGCTCCGGCACCACCCACAACGAGGCCTTCCGCTCCGGCGGCGAGGCCATGGCCGCACGTCTGCTGGCCGAGGGCACTCCTCCGGTGATGAAGGACTACGGCAGCGGTCCAACCCGCGTGCAACTCCAGCGCAAGGACCCGCGCGGCTATGAGGAATTCATGCGGCTGCTCTTCGGACACAACGCCCGCGGCTCCGCATACACCTTCCGCGGTGTCCAACTCAAGCGCCCTACTATCGACCAGCTCATTCCTCAGATGAACGCCTGCCAGGTGCCCACGCTGATTCTAGTCGGCGACGAAGACGACCCGTGCGTGGAGCCGTCCATCATGATGAAGCGCCACATCCCCCGTAGCGGCCTGGCGGTGCTGCCCCAGTGCGGCCACGCCATCAACCTGGAGGAGCCGGCCCTGTTCAACCAGCTGGTATCTGACTTCCTGTCGTCCGTAGAGGCTGGCAAGTGGGCCGACCACCCCCTGGGCGACACCCCATACTCCACCGGCTCCCGCTGACGGATTACGCCGGCGGTTCGATGCCGTGTTCGCGTAGCAGACGCTCCAGTTCCGCGCGGGCCTCGCGCTCGGTTGCCAACGCCTGTTGGTCGGCCAATCTGGCCTGTCGTTCTGCCGCCAGGGCTTGCTCAGATTCCTGTATATCGCGCCGGTAGATGCCCTCCACTGGATCGAAGAGACGGAACCAGTCTCGCTCGGCATGCAACTCCAGTTGCAATACTTCACTCACGCCACGATAACGGCCGGGTTCTACCATCTCCTCAACCGGAATGGGCTGATAGTCTGCTCCAACCAGGCGGTAGCCCTGCAACGGTGGCGACAAAATTCCGGTTGGCGTAGGATCGTACATCCAGTATTCCCTTACGCCCAACTGGCGATAGATCGGAAACTTGGTCACTAGGTCGTTGCGATAATTGCTTTCCGACAGGACTTCCAGGATGAAGTCGGGGATGCGGCCTTCAACCCACGTCTGAAATATATTGCGCCGTTCCTCTTTGTGTGTTTGCGTAACTACGAACAAGTCCGGTGCGACGACCTTGCTGGGATCGCCTTCCTCGTAGTACAGGAACATATCCGATCCTACCCAGGTGGTCGGATCGTCGGCGAACCAGGCGGTCAAAGCCCAATAGGCATAAACTAAGGGGAGAAGTTGATACTCGGACTCGGCCAATGGTTCGTCATCCTCAATGGGGTAAAAAACGGATCCAGCCGGTTCAACCCGGTCAACTTCTGGTTTGAGACGTGGCGCAGTCATGACGAAACCTCCATCGGGCGGATGGTGCGGACAGTTTAGCACGGTAGGCTACCGCCCCCAGCCAACCGGAATAACCTCCCGGAACTGTCGCATCGCCTCGATGTGCTGATCCACCGCGCTCAGCGGACCCCGCCGCGCCTCGGCCATAACGTGGGTGCCGCCCAGAGCCTGCCACCCTTCGACCTCTGCCAGCCATTCCTCCGGCGACTTGCCCGGCATCCGGATGCGGCCGGCCAACCCAACGTCCTCGGGCTGACGGCCCGCCTCGGCGATATAAGTCTGCATCTTGTCCTGCACTCCACGCGCCGTATCACCTGGCGGGAAGCTGGGGAACCAGCCGTCGCCCATCCGCGCGATGCGGCGCAGCACCACGTCCCTAGGCACCGGGCCTGCCGACCCGCCGGCGCCGAACCAGACTGGTATGGGTCGCTGCACCGGCAGCGGTTTGATTCCGGCGGCTTTGACGGTATGCCAACGGCCCTCAAAGTCCACCACATCCTGCGTCCACAACGCCCGCATCAGGTCAATCTGTTCCTCTGAGCGGATGCCTCGATTCGTAAAATCCTCGCCCAGCGCCTCAAACTCCACGTGGTTCCAGCCCACGCCGATGCCCAGCGTTAGCCGTCCGCCGCTCAACACGTCGATCTCGGCGGCCTGCTTGGCCACCAGCGCCGTCTGCCGCTGCGGCAGGATCAGGATGCCCGTAATCAACCGGATCTTGGTGGTGATAGCGGCGATGAACGCCAATGTCGTCAGGGACTCGTGAATCACGCTGTGGTGGGTATAGTAACTGCCCCGCACGTGTTCATGATGCTCTGGGTCCGCGCCCAGTACGTGGTCGGCAATGAATAGGTAGTCAAACTCCATCCCCTCCACGGCCTGCACGTAGTCGCGGATGGCCTCCGGGTCCGGCCCGATCTCAGTCTGCGGAAAAATTGCGCCAACTTGCATGGGAAATCTCCATAACTCCCTCTCCCTTGATGGGAGAGGGCAGGGGTGAGGGTGGACATAGTTGCTGAAGACAGGCACCCCTCCCCCACTCTCTTGTGGGATAAGGGACTGATTACTCACTTTAACGCCGGTACTCGTCACCGCAGTCGCCGATGATTCGGTACAGGTCGCGAGCGTTGGACGATACCTCGTCAATCGCCCGGTAGTCGTCGGTATCCAATTGGAAGCTGAACACCCGGCCGTTCTCCGCAATGTGCTCCGCCACGCCCAGCCTTGCTCCGATGATGACGCCCGCCACCGTGGGCTTTTCCAGGATGTACCGCGACGCCACGTTGGCGATGCCGACGTCGTATTTGTCGGCGATGGCTCTGAGCGTTGTCAGCAATCGCTGGAACAGGTCCCAGCCGCCCCAAGCATCCACCATCTGCTTGTACTTGCGCAGGCTGGCGGTGTTCAGTGCGCCGACGCTAGGTTCTGGTTGGCCCAGGTAGCGGTCCGACAGCAGCCCGCCGCACAGCACGCCGTAGGGCAGCAGCCACACCCTCTGCTCCTCGCACACCGCCGTCATCTCTACCTCCGGCCGCCTGTCAATGAGTGAATACTGCACCTGGTTGGACACCACGCGGACGCCGTGGTCAGCAATGTCCCGCAGCCGTTGAGTGTCGAAGTTGGTCAACGCCACGCGATGCAGCTTGCCCGCGTCCCGCAGCGCCGCCAGTTGCTCCAGCGCGTCCAGGTAACGCCGGTCGCCGTACTCCCACCAGTGGAACTGCAACAGGTCAAGTTTCTCCACGCCCATCCGCCGCAGCGAGATGTCCACGTTGTTCTCAACGATCTGTCGCGTCATCGGCCCCGGGCGAGGCACCCACTTGGTGAACGCCTGCATGTTTGATAACTCATCCGTTCCCCGAGTATCCGCCAACCTCCGCCGGAACTCCCCGATAAAATCCTCCGCCGGCCCGTAGTGGTCGGCCAGGTCCCACGTCGTGAAGCCGGCGTCGTGATACGCCAGCATCGCATCCAGCGCCGCCTCGGGATCAATCCGCCCATGCGCCCCCGACACCTGCCACATGCCGTTGAGCATACGGCAGATGGGCAGGCCATCGACAAAGCGCAGTCGAGCTTCTTGCGGCAGGGTCATGGTAAGTGGCTCTCGAAGGGGAGACGGATCGGAACTCCCCGATTGTACCACCCAACGGACAACCCCATGCGCACCCTGTGTTACGATGGCCGCACTGTACCCCCTCAATCCAGCCATTCCTCATTGACCACAGGAGGCCCCCGCCATGACTACCCAGCAGCCCATCAAGATCGGACTCATCGGCGCCAACATTCACCAGGGTTGGTCCCCCCGCGCCCACCTGCCTGCACTACAGGCTCATCCTGACTTCGACCTGGCCGCCGTCTGCACCACTCGTCAGGAATCCGCCGACGAGGCCAGGGCGGCCTTCGACGCCGGCAGCGCGTGGGATGACTACAACCGGATGCTCTCCGAGGGGGACATCGAGGCCGCCACCATCTCCCTGCGCGTGCCCAGCCACTATGAACCCACGATGGCTGCCCTGCGCGCCGGCAAGCACACCTTCACCGAGTGGCCCCTGGGCCGCACCACCGAGGAGGCCATCGAGATGGCCGACCTCGCCCGGCAGCAAGGAGTCAAGACCATCGTCGGCTTGCAGGCTCGCGCCAATCCCGCTATCGCCCACTTGTCCAACCTCGTCGCCGACGGCTACGTGGGCCGCGTCATGACCTGCCACGTTCGCCTGATGCGCGAAGGCGTCCTCTCCCGCGACTCTGGACGCACCTGGCAGCGGGATAACGAGCTGGGCGCCCACACCCTCACCATCGCGTGCGGCCACACCATCGACGCCCTGTGCAGCGTCGTGGGCGAGTTCGCCGACGTGTCCACCGTCGTCAGCACTCAGGCCGCTACCTGGCACGAAACCGACACCGGCCAGGACCTGCCGGTAACCTCTCCCGACAACATCCTGGTCAGCGGCAACCTACAGAGCGGCGGCGTGGCGTCCGTACAGATTGGCAGCACTCCGTGGGCCGGCAGCGGCTACCGCATGGAAATCTACGGCGAAGAGGGGACGCTGGTCGCGGTATCCGTGGACTCGCCCCAGCTCCAGCAGGTCAGCATCCGCGGCGCCCGCGGCGGAAGCAACGAGTTGCATGATCTCACGCCGGCCGAGGAACTGCACCTTGCCCCCGAGATCCCCGGCGGCGCGGCCTACAACGTCGGGCAGCTCTACAGCCGGTTCGCCGCCTCCATTCGGGGCCAGGCCAACGGCGACGCCCTGCCCGACTTCGACCATGCCGTAACCCTCCACCGCTTCATCGACGCCATCCGCCAGTCCAGCGACGAAGGCCAGCGCGTTGCAGTCGCCTGACACCACAAGGCGGAATGATACAATGCCGGCAGTTCACCGATTGGGGCAGTTGCCATGACGACCACACCAGAAATCAGGACAGGCACGCGGATGTCTTTGGCGGAGTTCCTGGAGTTGCCCAGGATGGAACAACGCTGCGAGCTCTTGGACGGTGTGGTGTATATGGCCGCTTTCCCGATTCCCGACCACCAATTCCTGGCTATGGTTTTGAGCGGCTATATGTTCCAGCAGATAATGGAAACCGGGCTGGGCATCGTGTATCAGGTGGCCGGCGTCGTAGTATCGGATGACAGCGCTTTGGGGCCGGACATTGTAGTTGTGCATGCCGACCGTACCAGCATCATCGGGCCAACCGTCATTGACGGTGGCCCGCCCGACATAGTGGTGGAAGTGCTGTCATCCAACCGCCACATGGACTTGGTACGCAAGCGCGCGCGATACGCGGCGGCCGGCATCCCTGAGTACTGGCTGCTGGACGGTGACACGGACACTCTTACCCAGCTGGAATAGGAGACCGCGGTGTTTACCGGGAACGCGGCGTGCTTACTGCGGCGGATACCCTGACCACGCCTCTGTTCCCGTCCTTCAGCTTGCAATTGTCGCAGTTGTTCAACCACCCCGCGCGCATTCGCGCATAATTGGTGGCAACGACCACCATCCAAACGTAGGGGCGATCCATCGGTCGCCTCTACGACTAGACGGCTTCTGCCACTGCGTCGCCTCCGTCCACTGGCATGCCTCCGCGTTCCTCAAGGTATCGCTGGCGACGGGCCAGTCTTTCTTCCACCGTAGCGTCCCAGTCTTCGCGTAGCACTTCCATCAGTATGAAATCGTGCGACATCCTGCGTACGTGCCGCACTGCATTGAACCCCGAACGCTCAAAACTCCTCTGCGCCCGGTGATTCCATTCCAGGGTGTGCAGGTACACACGCTTCAGTTTCATGTCGTCGAACATATATTGGAGCAGGGTGACCACCGCGTCGTAGCCGTACCCGCCGCTCCAGTAGTCTTTGTCGCCGATCACGATGCCCAATTCGGCGGCTCTGGCCTGGCTGTCCAGGTCGTAGTACATGCAGTTGCCGATGTACTTTCCGCCGGCCGCCTCGATCCCGAAGTGGTGCGACCCGGGCGTTGGCCAGCGAATCTGATCCTGAAAAAGCTTGAGGTACCGGTCGTATTTCATCGTCAGCGGATAGGCGGCGTCCAGCCTGGCGATCTCGGGGTCGCTGCGCCAGATGTAGTCCTTCTCGGCGTCCTCCATCCGTTTGCCCCGCAGCAGTACGCGCACTCCCCGCAGCACCAGGTCCGGCTTCTTCATGGCCCGCCGCCTTCCCGGTAGTCTTCAATGAGAGAGCGGGCCGCTTCCAGAACGCTGCGCTCGTTGTCGTATTCCAGCAGTTCCAGCGCCTGCTCGTAGCGGCGCCACTCCACCACGTCGAACTCGCCGTCGTGGTCTGCCGTGTTGCCGCCCCGGGGCTCCATCAGGTAGAAATAGACCGTTTTGTCATAACGGACGCCGTCATCGTGGCCCACGAAAAAATACCGGATACTGGTGATGGGTGCCAGCACGTTTACGTGTACGCCCGTTTCCTCCTGCACCTCGCGCCGTGCCGTTTCCTCAACGGTTTCCCCGTGCTCCGGCGTCCCTTTGGGCAAACGCCACGTCAACGGAGCGTCCTCGCCCTGGTAACCGGGACGGGCGCGGGCGCACAGCAGCGTTTCTATCAAGTCGCCGGATTGCCGGAAGACCAGCCCGCCGGCCGATACGACCTTCACGTTGTGGCCGGAACCGGAGCGGTAGATATCCGAAGCCATCCCCGCCGTTTCCACGACCATGCCGTAGCCGAAACCGGCGTTGAAGTCGTCCGGGCCATCGTCAGGTGGTAGCATCGGGGTGGTCATAAACAATAACTAAAATCAATCGTATTGCGGCTATTGTAGCCGCCGTTCCGGGACGGGTCAAACGGACGGGTCGATGCCGGCCTGCCGAAGCTGTTCCTCCAACTCACGGACCCGGGCTTCGGCGTCGTCGGCGCGCTGGCGCTGTTCAGCATAGTTCTGGAGCCATTCTCCGGTTTCAGGATCGTAAAAGCGCAGCCGTCCATTGTCCCAGCACAAATCCAGTCCTAGGGTAGGGCTGTGCGCCCAGATCATCCCGTCCGGTTCCTCATGTATCGGGAATTCCTGGTATTCCCCGTTCACGAGCCGCTCTCCCACCAATGGACACTGGTAGAACTCCCCGCCCGTCGCATCGTACCGCCAATACTCGCCGAACCCCAGACTGGCGTACAGGTCGCGCTTTCCGGTATCGTCGTAGCGTCCCGTGCTTTCGGAAGCGATTTCCAGCGCGAAGTCTGGCGGCTTGCCCACTCGCCAGATGATGTACGAGTTTTGTTCCATGATAGCGTCCACGTCCACGCCGAATGACACGTAGCAATCAGGCGAAACGGAACGGCGCGGGTTGTTCATCTCGTAGTAGATGAACGTATTGCCGCTGACTTCAACGTCGGTGTATTTCAGCGTAAGGTAGGCTTCCAACGTGGATACCACCTCGACAAACAGTGGTTCTTGATAGCGTCCGTCTGGCAAGGGCATACCGTCCGTTTCGGGATAGTGAATCGTCAGATCGTCGTCCGGATGGCGGACGGGCTTGAGCGGGCTTGGTTTCAGTTTGGCGATCATGATTGGCGCTCCGTTGGTGGTTGAGAGGTTGAGTGAAAGAGCTTGCCGTCACCCGCCGCCGATGGCCGGCACGAAGTGGATCTCTGACGATTCGTGAACGCGCTGCATCAGGCCCATCCGGGCCACTTCGCCATCCACGTCCACGGCCAGGTTGGGGCGGATGTCGTCGTCCTCCATCAGCCGGCCGGCGATGCCGGGAAACAACTCGTCCAGCCGCTCGATGGCCTGCCGGACGTTGCGCGCCTCCACCTCCACCTCTTTCACGCCGCCGGTGGCGGATTGCAGCATCGTGGGAACAAACACCTTGGCCACGTCGCACCTCCTGCGCCCTGAGCGCCGTATTTGTCAGATTGCTACCTATATCATAAGGCAAAAGCGGCGGGGCATGTTGCTCACGCATGCCCAGTTTGGAAACTGGACATCGTTACCGGGCGAGGGCGGGTTGTTCCCAGCGGAACCAGTCGCGGCAGCGGTCGTTGTCGGCATAGGGGAGCAGGCGGCAAACGATAATGTAGGGATCGGGAACATCGCCCTGGCGGCGCATATCTTTGAGGTAGATGCTGAGGCGGGTGAAGGTGTTGAGGCGGAAGCCGGCCTTGACGACGCGCTGGATGACGTCGCCGGGCTCGGGCGGTTGGTCGATATCCCAGTCATCGGCGACGGATTCGGCGATGGGGCGGAGTTTGACGATGGCAAGTTCGCGGGCGAACCGGCGTTTGAGGGCGTCGATGCGACGGCGGAGTTGGGAGATGGTCATGGTTACCTCAAAGAAGGGAAATTTACAGGGATAAAGGGGATGAACAGGATGAAGGGGATAAGATTTTGGGATTTTCCGGTTATTTCCGCTCATTTCTTATCATTCGTGCGAGGGACGGGGCGGGTTGTGGGGGTGAATGGACGGGGATTGGGGCGGTTTTGGTGGTGAATACAGGGGGATTTGGCGGGCAGGTGAGAGGAATTTGAGGCGGTGTTTGGGATTGCTCGTGATTTTCAGAATCAGGCCCCGTATCAAAGTACGGGGTGACGTTATTTTTGGGATTAGAGGATTTTCAGGATTGGGTGGTACGGTCATTTGGATTGGGCGCTAGGTTGGATCTGGATGGTTGGATAGTTAAATGGTACGGATGGATGGTGAGTAGAGGCAAGAGGGAATTGTCAGTCAGGGTGTCCAAACCGTCATTGCGAGCGCAGCGTGGCAATCTCGTGCCGGTGGCGGTGTCCATAGCCCCAACGAGATTGCCGTGTCGCTTTGCTCCTCGCAATGACAATGACACCATTGGCAGAGTGACTGGACAGCGACGGTGGCGGCGGAACGGCTCAACCGCCGGTGGATCGGCATTGACATCACTCACCTGGCCATGTCACTGATGCGCCATCGCCTGCGCGACACCTTTGGCGACGACCTGCGCCCCTACGAAGTGGTCGGCGTTCCGCAGGATCCGGCCAGCGCGGCGGCCCTGGCGCAGCACGACCGCTATCAATTCGAGTGGTGGGGCGTCAGCCTGGTGGACGCTCGCCCAGCCCGTGATAAAAAGAAGGGTGCGGACGCCGGCGTTGACGGCATCATCAACTTCTTTGACGACAACAGCGGCAAGGCCAAACGCATCGTCGTGCAGGTGAAAAGCGGTGGTGTCAACCGGAGCATGATCGCCACGCTGAAAGGCGACATGGAGCGGGAAAAGGCGGAGATCGGCCTGTTCGTCACCCTGAACGAACCGACGCGCCCGATGTTGGAGGAGGCGGTGTCCGCAGGTTTCTACACGCCGGAACACTATCCCGATCACCAGTATCCGCGCCTGCAAATCCTGACCGTAGCCGACCTGCTCAACGGAGCGGAGGCGCAATATCCGCGGGTGGCGCCGGCGGCAACGTTCCGGCGGGCGCCGCGGCGACGGAGGGGGCAGGGGGCGCAGTCGAGCTTGGTTTGACCCGCCGCGATGGGAGGACAGGCACAGTCGTATTGCCGATGGAACGTAAAAAGAACTAGGCTTGCGCCGTCTGACTCCAATGAGGTATATTGTCTGACAATACCTTTACTCGAGGTTCCGAAAATGCCACGGCCTAGAGGCAGATCTAACCGCCCCCAGCCTCCCACTCCACTAGTCACCGCCCTACAGGTTGCTGAAGCTATTAGTGAGAAGAACGCATCCCGTCCGATGAATCGGCTACTTCTTGCTGAAGCGATGGGGTACAGCCCGAGTAGTAGCGGGTTTCGCGACCGAATTTCCGCATCGGCGAGGTACGGCCTCACCGAAGGGAACTACTCTTCGGAGACCATATCCCTCACGCCTCTTGGGGTCGCAGCCACAAGGCCACGGAACGAGGATGAGCGTATTGGCGCTAAGCGTGACGCAGTTCGAGCAATACCGCTCTTCAATGACCTAATCGATCACTTCGCAAATGCGAAACTTCCAGAGCCGGGCTTCCTGAAAAACACCCTGGAGAGGGTCCCGTTTAACGTCTCTCCCGAATGGTCGGAATCGGCGGCAGAGGCGTTCACGAAGGATGTACGACAAGTCGGCTATCTCAGGGACATTAACGGGTCTCCTTACATTCTCATAGATGCCAGCGGAACAACACCAACAGACGTTGCTCCGTTGGATGAACGCGTTGAAGAGCCGGATCATCCTCCACAGGACCTCGTCACTCCTGACACCGCCGGAGATTTCCCAACTACTAGGTCGGATGGTGACATCGAGGGATCACGACGAGATTCTTCAGCTCGGCCTGCACCCATGCAGATCTTCATCGCCCACGGCCAGAGCCGACGGCCGCTAGAGCAGCTGAAGGAAATCTTGAACGGTTGGAAGGTCCCTTTCTTGGTAGCCTTAGATGAGGCCAATGCCGGACGCCCGATTTCCGAAAAGGTTGCGGACACCATGCGCCAGTGCACGGCAGGCATTTTCATATTCACGGCTGACGAGTCCTTCCGAGACAATACCACCGGAGAAACGGTCTCTCGCCCTAGCCAAAATGTCGTTTATGAGCTAGGAGCTGCTTCCCTGTTGTATGGACGTAAGATCGTGATATTGAAAGAGGCTGAGGTAACGTTCCCCAGCGACTTTTCAGATCTTGGTTGGATCGAGTTCGACAAGGACGCGCTTGACGCTAAGGCGATGGACCTCCTTCGGGAACTGATCGCGCTTGACGCCTTGCGTCTAGTTTCGGCTGGTAGTGAGTGACGTTAGTACGGTTTGCTCACAGCGCCGCTTTGGAGCGGGCGGGGGCGGGATGAAGTTTCTCTACCTGGATGAGTCGGGCGAGCATAACCCTTCGGCATCCATTGCCGATTACCCCATATTCATCTTGGGCGGGATTATCGCGGACCAAGGCTACGTCAATGGGCCGTTGACTGATAAGCTCAACAACCTAAAGCTGGAGTTTTTCGGGACAACCGAAATCGTTCTGCATACTGCTGACATCGCCCGCAACCGTAATGGGTTTGAGTCATTGAAGGACGCCGATTGTCGCAGTCTGTTCTACGGACGGCTGAATAAGCTGATGGCGGAGTTGCAATACTCGGTGGTTGTGTGCGCGATACGCAAGGACACGCCAGCTTTCCGTGAATTTTCGGCACGGGACCTTTACCTGGTTTGCTTTGAAAAGTTAGTAAAGCTGTTTTGTGAGGAAATCGGAGAAGTGCGCGACGGCGGGGTAATAGTCGCGGAACGGCGGGCCTCGCGTCCGCTGGACCGGGCGCTGGAGCGAGAATGGTTAAACCTGAGATCTAACGGGGTGGAGGCGATACCGGGAAGCGTTGTTGCAAACCGTATTCTAGCATTGAGCTTGCGGGCCAAGCGGGACAACATTGCGGGTTTGCAGATGGCTGATTTGGTAATTTCGCCAATTGGCCGCCACCTGCTGGGGAAACCGGACCGGGAGGATTGGCGCATCGTTGAGAGCAAGCTGCGCAGGAACAGCGCGGGCGAAACCGCAAGGTCGGGCCTGATTGTTAAGTCATAAAGAAGGGGCCGGCCCCCGCTACGCAGGGACAGGCCCCGTACTGCTGGCAACAGCAGGACTATGGCGGGCTGGGATGCCCGTTCAAAGTCTGCGTAATCCCTGCTGTGCTGGGGTTGCCAGGGGCTACCCTCCGCTACGCAGAGAATAGCCCGGTCAGTCTATCCTGATTGCTCCCTTTAAATATGGCATTTTCAGGGAATTTCGTCAAATGCTATGGCGGCGGTCAGCAGAGCTTTTCAACTGTTCCCGCTTCAGGTGTTGAGAGCGACCTTGCCGTTGCTCGGCAGGTGCGAGGGCGTTAGCAGGCCGCCAGTCCACGCTGGTCGTCGAATATGCCGTTGGCCCGCTGCAACTCGCGTACATAGCAGATGATGCGCTCAACGTCATCTTCTGCTACTTGTGGCGCCGGAGGCATATTGCCGAACTGCCAATGGTGGGCCTGTACGCCATTCTGCACCGCGTTGCGGAACGAAAAGTCCTGGTGATGGTTCGGCTCGTAGATCTTGTGCACCAGCGGCGGCCCCAGATTGGTGCCGGACGCATTGGCTCCGTGGCACAGCGCGCAGTTGGCGTTGAACGCGATTTCTCCGGCCTGCGCCTTTTCGGACAGCGCGGGGACCGTCCCGACAAGCGGGGCCGCGTCATTGCCGGAGGTGGCAGCGTACTGCGGCGTTTCGTCGCCGGAGCAGCCGGCGACTGCCAGCGCGCCCAGTGCGGCAATGACCGCCAGCGTCAACAGGGATCGAAATGGAATCGACATCTCTTTACTCCCGCACCATTGCGTACAGCAACTGGTCAACAGTCTCGCCGTCTTTGGTGGCACTCTTGCGCAGACGGCCCTCAAAAGCGTAGCCTGCCTTTTCCAGAATCCGCACCGAGGCCGGGTTCCAGTCGTACACGTAGGCGAACAGCCGGATCAGGTCGTAGTTGGCGAAAGCGTATTCGGTGAGGGACTGCAAGGCGGCGGTGGCAATGCCTCGCCCCCAAAAGGGCTCGCCCAGCCAGTAGCCGATTTCGGCAGAGCGATAGTTCACGTCGGTTTGCAGCCCCAGGCCGATGGTGCCGATGACCTCGTTGGCGTCGGCGATGGCGAAACTGACTTCGGGAAACTGCCGTCTCGCCATCCGGATCCAGGCCTCCGCATCCTCCAGCCGGTAGGGATGCGGAAAAGCGTCGCGGATGTTGCGCCAGATGTTGCGGTTGTTGGCATACTTCGCCAGCGCCTCTGCATCTTCGGTGTAGAAGCTGCGAACCTGCCACTCGCCGATGTCAATGCGCATTGGATGCCTCCGACCAACCTGCCGTTCACTCCTGGCGTTCCCGCATCAGTACGAACACGGCGAAGGCGCGGCGTTCGCGGGCCGGGGCGTTGCGGAAAGCGGCGATTGTTTCGTCGATTTGGGTAATGGTATCCAATACATCCGGCTGGGAGAAAGTGGCGTCAGGGTCGTAGTCTGCTCGGTGGCGGCGAGTTTGGAGGAGGACAAAATGCCCGGCCAGACTTTGGATAGGCGTAGAAAAACGGGCATCGCTGCGTGCTTGTTCGCAGCGCCGTCTGGCGTAGCCATGATCCAGGGCGCGATAGGCTTGACGCCAGGCATCTGGATCGCGAGCTAGGGGGGCGTCTCCGACCAACGTATCGGCGTTGCTCTGGGCGATGGCGTGGAATAGAGCATAATAGACGCTACTAGTGGCGCGGCGAAGATCGGTTTGAGAGGGGTTACCTTCGGCAAGACGCCGGGCAACGTCCAGCAGGTCGTCAGAAATCAAGACGCTGCGCCTTATGAAACCATGTCCAGTCGTCTTTAGAAATGAAAGAGTGGAGGACGAATTGGGTGACCCCAATGGCTTTGAGGTCCGACTCGATGTGCCACGAAAACAGTCCGCTCCAACGGTCGTGTAGCAACTCGTAATCCCCATCAACTACGATGTAGATGTGAAGGTACCACTCGCCGGTCACCATGTCGTCTGTTTCTTCGACACGAATGGGGCCGAAGGTCAACGCGCCCTGGTAGTGGGCGTCCAGCGTGCGCTGCACAATGTCGGCGATTTGCAGCTCAAGGGTTTTGTCGATAACGCCGTAGGCCATCAGAACAGCTCCTGCGCTGGGAATTTGTCTGCTTATATGATAGCGCAAAAGGGGAACCCTAATCGCGCACTATGGCATATAACCATTGGTCCAGAATTTTCCCATCTTTAATGATACTTTTCCGCAGAAGCCCCTCGTATTGATAGCCCGCTTTTTCGAGTACCCGCGCAGAGGCCGGGTTCCATTCCATCACGGTTGCGTACAGGCGGACCATGCCAAGCTCGGTGAAGGCATACTCAGCCAGCGCTCGCAAGGCGCCAGTGGCAATGCCGCGATTCCGGAAGGGTTCGCCCAACCAGTAGCCCACTTCGGCGGAAAGCCGCGCCACGTCGGTCTGCGGCAACATGCCGATGCACCCGATAGCCTCGTCTGCGGATGCGATGGCGAAAATCGTCTCCGGTTCCTGCCCCATGGCAAACTGTATCCACTCTTCCGCGTCCTCAATACCGTAGGGATAAGGGTGACGATCCCACAGGTTGCGCCAGATGGCCCGGTTATTGCCATACTTCGCTAACGCCGGCGCGTCGCTTGGTTGGAGGCTCCGGATCTGCCATTGGCCGAATTCTATCCGCATGCGTCAATCCTCAAAGAAGTCGGGGGCGATTCCGTATCGCCCCCGACAGGTTCCGGCGCGAGCGTCAGGATTTACCCTCCGTTCCACTCCGCTTCCAGCACGCTGCCCGGCGTGATGGGCAGCGCGGTCATGCGCTTGCCGGTGGCCTGCTCCACCGCGTTGGCGATGGCGGCCAGCGGGGGCACGATGGGCACCTCGCCGACGCCGCGCACGCCGTAGGGATGGCCGGGGTTGGCCACCTCCACAATCACCGTGTCGATCATCGGCAGGTCCAGCGACGTGGGCATCCGGTAGTCGAGGAAGCTGGAGTTCATCATCTGGCCGCGGTCTCCGAAGTAGTATTCCTCGTTCAGCGCCCAGCCGATGCCCTGCACCGCGCCGCCCTGAATCTGTCCCTCCACGTAGCTGGGATGCACCGCCTTGCCGGCGTCCTGGATGGCCGTGTAGCGCAGGATCTCGGTCTTGCCGGTGTCGGGGTCAACCTCAACGTCCACCACGTGCACGCCGAAGGAGTTGCCCTCGCCCGTCGGATCCAGGCTGGCCGTGCCGGTGATGCCGCCGCCGGTGGTGTAGAGCTGACGCGCCAGTTCCTGGAATGTGAAGCTCAGCTCCTCAGACTTGTGCCGGATCACGCCCGAATCGTACTCGACCTCTTCGGCCGGCACGTCCCAGATGGACGCGGCCCGCTCTACCATCTGCGTCTTCACGTCCTCGGCGGCCAGGATGGCGGCCCAGCCGGTGGCGAAGGTGGTGCGGCTGCCGCCCGTTACCATCGTGAATCCGATGGAGTCGGTGTCCACCACCTGCGGCTTGATCTCATCATAGCCGATGCCCAGCGTCTCGGCGGCCTGCTGCGCGATGGACGCGCGCGACCCACCGATGTCCACAGAACCCTCGATCAGGTTCACCGTGCCGTCGGGGTTCACCGTCATGTTGACGCTGGAGTGGAAGCCGCGGTTCATCCAGTAGCCGGCGGCGATGCCGCGGCCACGGTTCGGCCCTTCCAGCGGCGTCCGGTAGTGGTCGTGGTTCCGCGCCGCTTCCAGGCACTCCACGAGCCCGACCTTCTGGAAAATGGGCCCTTCGACCTTGCGCACGCCTTCCTTGGAGGCGTTGTTCAGGCGGAATTCCACCGGGTCCACGCCCAGCTTTTGGGCAACCTCATCCACCACCTGCTCGACGCCGAAGGCGGCCTGCGGCGAGCCGGGCGCGCGGTAGGCGGCGGTCTTGGGCTTGTTCACCATCACGTCGTAGCCCGATACCGTCGCGTTGTCCAGGTCGTAGCAGGCGAAGGCGCAGGTCGCGCCCTGCATCACCGGGGATCCGGGATACGCGCCGGCCTCGAAGGCCAGCTCAATCTCGGCGGCGGTAATCTTGCCGGCGCGGTTGGCGCCCATCTTGACGCGCATCCAGCTGCCCGGCGCCGGCCCGCTGCCCTCGAACACCTCGGTGCGGCTCATCAGAACCTTCACCGGCGCGCCGGACTTGCGGGACAGCAGCGCGGCCACCGGCTCCAGGTAGAACGACACCTTGCCGCCGAACCCGCCGCCGATTTCCATGGGCGTTACCCGCACGCCGGACACGTCAACCCGCAGCACGTCGGCGGTGTTAGCTCGGACCACGAAGGCCCCTTGTGTGCTGGTCCACAGGTTGATTTGCCCATCGGCCCGCCAGTGCGCGGTGGCGTTGTGCGGCTCAATGTAGCCCTGGTGCACCGACGCCGTGGTGAACTCGCGTTCGACGATCACGTCGGCCTGCGCGAACCCACCGGCCGTGTCGCCCTTCTCAAACTTCATGTAGGACGCCGCGTTGCTGGGCTTTTCGGACATCTCGCCCATCGCCGACGTGTGTACCAGGTCGTCGTGCAGCAGCGGCGCGCCGTCCTGCATCGCCGCCCGCACGTCGATGACGGGTTCCAGCACCTCGTAGTCAACGTCGATCAGGGCCAGCGCGGCCTCGGCGACGTGGGCGTTGTCGGCGGCCACGGCGGCGATGGCGTGCCCACGGTACAGGGCCTTGTCGCTGGCCAGGAAGTTGTCGCTCAGGAACTTGAAGCGGTTGTAGTCGCCGCCCAGCTCGTCCTTGGTCAGGGACGCAAAGGGCAGGTCGGCGGCGGTTACCACGGCGCGCACGCCGGCCAGCGCCTCCGCCTTGCTGGTGTCCACCGACCGGATGCGAGCATGAGCGTGAGGGCTGCGCAGCACTCGCCCGTGCAGCAGGCCGGTCAGGTTCAGGTCCGCGCCGTACTGCGCTCGCCCGGTCACCTTGTCCACGCCGTCGGGGCGCACCGGCCGCTTGCCAACTACGTCGTACTCGACTTCCGAAAGCACTTGATTCGCCGTCGTCACTTTGGTTCACCTCATGGGGGTTTACGTTTTCGTGGCGGGATTATAGCGCAAATCGCGCGAACGTCGGACAGACGCCGGCTTTTGACCAGTGGGGTACTACTTGCTAGCATGGAGGCACCGCATTCTGTGAGTCCCGCAGGAGAAGGCGATGAGTGCTTGGCCGAACCATCCGAACTTCGTCCGCATACCGATTGACCATCCTCCGGACCCGGTGCCAAACCAGTTGTGCCGAGTGGGAACCGCCGTAGGCATCCTCGCCTATGATGAACTCTACGAGTTCCTGAGGCGCAACCCCATCGTCAACAAGCCTCATGGTCCTGTCCTAATGGGAGAGCTGTATGGCGGCGGCGAAAAGCCCGTATCCTTTCAACCCGCCACCTGGCAGGTCGAAGTGAGCAACATAGGAAGTGCTGAGGCCCAACCCGGGCAAATCGTGCATTACTACGACTGCGGTATAGGTTCCGAGGGAAGCGGGTCTAACTGCGCGGTCGGTGACATGGAAACGCCATACGATGCCGTGGCCGGCATATTGCTGGAGGCTATCCCTGCTCACACCACCAAGGCGGTCAGCATCTTGATGCAGTACGCTCGCCGGGATTGGCATTGGCTCGCCTGTCCTGCTGTGGAGCGAGACCCCGAAATCTGCAACGGCGCCTGGGTATTCAGAGGGACCAGGATGCCGGTGAAGGACCTTTTCCTGCACCTCAGCAACGGCGACAGCATTGAGGACTTCTTGACCGATTTCCCCATCGTAAGCCTGGAACAAGTTCGCCAGGTGCTGCAACACGAGGCTTCTGACCTGGGGAGATACACCGGCATCCCTGACGCTACTGGTAACTCGGACATTTCCAGAGTCTCCGCGACATGAGGATACTGCTGGACCACAACATACCGGAAAGCCTGCGCCACCTGATAACCGACCACGAAGTTCACACCGCCCACTACCTGGGATGGGACACTCTACGCAACGGCGAGTTGCTGCGACGGACGGCAGAGTCTGATTACGACATATTCCTCACCGCCGACCAAAGTATCCAGTACCAGCACAACCTGCCAGCCATTGGACTGAGAGTAATTGCGCTGACGACCAATCACCGCCCCAGCATTGAGCGCGAGATAGAGGCAGTCAATACGGCAATAGCAACCTGCCGCGCGGGTGAAGCGGCGACGGTGTCGATTCCAGACCTGCGGGGGCAGCGCGATCGATGACTGCCAAACGGCGGATTGATCGAACCGAACTGGCTCAACGGTCCTTACTGGCAGATGTAACCGGAGTTGCTCCAGCTGAGGGTGGCCAACTTCCCTTCCAGCTCATACATCGACAAGGCGGAAATTGCTGACTGGACCGATGAAGAACTAGCCGGTCTCTTCCGGTAAAGGGCGTTGTGAATTGGGAGCAGCATACACCTGCCCGTACATTTAATTTATTCGACCCTGAAACATTCCCGTGTAGCCGGTGTCCGCTGGACTGCTCAGGCGTTCCACCAGCAAAGTGCAGATCGCCATACCGGCCCGCAACCTTATTGTAGATGGGCCGATGTTGAACATTTCCAGGGTGATGTTATTGGAAAACCCCGGGTCTATTTTGGGCGCGGTGATGTGAACACCGATGCCGAGGCGAGCCAGCCGGCTCCGCCCCTCAACCCGGCCAGCTAGCGAGGTGGCGAGGGTTACTCTCTCCAGGGTTTGCCCGATAAGGAACATACCGGGCACAAAATCCATTGTCTTGCTCCCGGATATATCCACCGGCTCCGTGTAGCGGGCCAAGTGGTCGGTTACGTCCACCTCGTTGGGGTCGATCACTACCCCTGGTATTGGCGTTCCCCGCTGCAACTGAAGCGCCGTCCCCAACCGCAGATCAATGGACGCTGGCTGTATCATACGACCGTCGAGGCTAGATGGGCTTATAATCAGTTCCCCGTCATAGAGCGCCTGCTGGATGTCTCGGTCGGATAGCAGCATTCCGCTTTTCCTGGCGAATGATGGTGCGACGCGACTGAGACTTCAGACGATTTTGATAGCCGCGAGCTGCTGCTTGGTAAGGTCCCATCTTGGCCGGCCTTCGTTGCTGACCGGGAAGTACAGGATGACCTTGTCGTCAACCTCGCCCATAGCGGCGGCGGGAACCGATGCCAGGTTCTCGCCCATGGTCCAGGTCGGCACCAATGCGTCAAACCGCTGTCCGTCGATGTATTTGATGATGAAAACGTCGTGCCCCAGCGGATGCAGCTTGGCCTCGTTGGGCTGCAAAGCGATTCTGATTTGCTCCGGCTTGTCGTACCAGCGCACCTTGAGTTTCGGCATTCCGGAACCTCCTGTCATTGCTAATCCATAGCGAAACGCTGAGGATTAGGAGGATGAAACGTTGGGGGCAGCCCACCGTAGTGACCTGCCCCATTCCGGTAAGTTATGGCGTCGCTAGCAAGGCGACAGTGGCGTTTAGCCCGCCCGCATTCGCTCCCCGGCGTCCAGCACGGCGCGCACGATCTTGTCGTAGCCGGTGCAGCGGCACAGGTTGCCGGCCAGCCAGTGGCGAATCCGCGCCTCGTCGGCGTCGGGTTCGGCGTCAAGCAGGGCCTTGGCGGCCACGATGAAGCCCGGCGTGCAGATGCCACACTGCAACGCGGCGTTCTCGAGGAAGGACTGCTGGATGGGGTGCAGGCCCTCGGCGGACGCCACACCCTCGATGGTGTTCACCTCGGCTCCCTGGGCCTCAACGCCCAGCACCAGGCACGAGCAGACGATGCGTCCGTCCATGTTGACGGTGCAGGCGCCGCAGTTGCCGTCGTTGCAGCCCTCTTTCGAGCCGGTCATGCCGACCACGTCGCGCAGGCACTCCAGCAGGCTTTGTCGCGGCTCGCAGAGAAAGTCAGTCTGGTTGCCGTTGATAGTAGTCGTTACGTGGACAAGTCCGGGCATATTATTCCTCCCCTCGGGCGCGCCGGATGGCAATGTTCAGGGTGCGGCGGGTCAGCACGTCCACCAGGTGGTGACGCTGGCGGATGGTGCCGCGCATGTCGGTGATCGGTGTGGCGGCTTCGCTGGCCAGGCGGCCGGCTTCGGCGATGGCATCTTCGGAAACGGCCTTGCCGGCCAGGCTGTCGCCGGCGGCAGTGGCCAGGATGGGCGTCGGGCCAACGGACGCCAACGCGATGCGCGCCGACTGGATGGTCTGGCCGGAGGCGTCGAGCTGCACCGTGGAGGAGACGCCGGCCACGGCGATGTCCATTTCGTTGCGCGGGATGAACCGCAGATAGGCCGTGCCGGAGTTCGCAGCCGGCGCCGGCAACTGAATGGCAACCAGCAGTTCGCCGTTTTCCAGCGCGTTGCGGCCCGGGCCGGTGCAGAAATTCTCTGCCGGCAGAGTCCGCCAGCCGTTTGGCCCATTAATGTGAGCCTCTCCGCCCAGCGTGATCACCGGCGGGATGGTGTCGCCCGAAGGCGCGGCGTTGCACAGGTTCCCGCCCACCGTAGCGCGGCCCTGAATCTGAATGCTGCCGATCATGCCGGCGGCGTCGATCAGGCCGGGATAGGCGGCGGCAACCGCGGAATCCTGGTAAATCTGGTAGCACGGAACCGCAGCGCCAAGCTGCAACCCGTTGTCGCCCAGGTTGAGCGCGTTCAGCTCGGGTATCTTCTTCGTGTCCACTACGACGTCGGCCTCGCGACGGCCGCCGCGCAACTGCACCAGCACGTCCGTGCCGCCGGCCAGGGGCCGGGCGCGGTCGCCGTTGGCAGCCATGATGGACACGGCTTCACTCAGGGATGTGGGGGCTTGGTAGTCAATAGCTCGCATGGGCACCTCCTCCGGCGCAGATTATAGCAACCAATAGCGGCCCTGTCAGTAGGACGGCGTTCCGTATCAAGGCCAGCAGCGTTGCTCTCAAATACTATGCTGCGGCCAGCATTTCACGGAACGGCGGCTATCATACCCGCATACCGCACCCGGCGCAAATGGGCCGGCGCAGGAGACGCTACGGATGGTTGAAAATATCCGCTACCGGACAAGTGAACCCGGGCAACACCGGCTCGCAGTTGAATTCGTCGCCCATGCCAAAGCGTTGCACGTCGCCGTCGTCGCGATAGGTGATTATCTCACGGGTAGCGATGTGCGCCGCCAGCGCCAGCCTTACGCCGGAGTCCAGCCACATCCGGGCTCGGGCTTGCGCCTGGGCAACTGAGTAGTCTGGCGAAACCACTTCCACCGCCAGGTCGGGAATCAGCCCGAAAACATAGCCCCGGTCCGGCAGGGGCATGGTAATGCGCTCGTGAGATATGAAAGCGCAATCAGGCGCGCGGACGGTATCCGGGGCCCGCTCAATGTAAATGCCGGGGCCGCCGGTAACGATGCCCAGATTGTTCTGCTCCACAAAAGCACCGAAGCGCATGGCGAATCGAAAAGCGACGAATTCGTGCATGAAACCCGGTGGTGGCATCTCTACCAGTTCTCCTTTCACCAACTCGTAGTTTTTGCCGTCGTCGGGCATCGCCAGAAATTCATCGGCGGTGAGCAGTGTCTTGGCGGTGGTCATTGCATGACCTCCAGAGGCGCATCGTGGTTGTCGAATGTAACGGGGAGTGATGGCCCGCAGTATAGCGCAACCCCACTACCGCCTCATCATCTCTTCAAGCCGCGCTTTCACGTCGGGCCATTCGCTGTCGATGATGCTGAAATAGACCGAGTGGCGGTTCACCCCGTCCTTGGCGATACGGTGATTCCGCAGCACACCCTCCTGCACGCCGCCGATGCGCTGAATCGCCCGCTGTGACCGCTCGTTGCGGTGGTCGGCCTTGAGGCATACCCGCAGCGCGTCGTGATCCTCGAAGGCGTGGCGCATCAGCAGGTACTTGCATTCCGTGTTGACGGCGGTGCGACGGTACGGAGCCCCGTACCACGTCATGCCAATCTCCACCGCCCGGTTGGGCCTGTCGATATCCGAGTACCCGGTGGATCCGATAGCCCGTTCGTCGCCGAGGTGAATCACGGCGAACTGCAACCGCGCGCCCGTTCTGTTGCGGCCCATGCACATGTCCACCCATTCCCGCGTGTGTTCCAGGCTGGTGAACGGCTCCCCGGTCAGGTAGCGCCAGATGTCTTCCTCCTGCCCGAATTCGTACAGGCTTTCCGCGTGCTGCTGCCCAATCGGTTCCAGCCTAACGTGCTGGCCGGTCAAGATTGTCGGTTGTGGGTCCATCATCAAAATCACCTCGGCGTCAGAGAGTGTCAAAAAAACTCCCTCTCCCCTGGCGGGAGAGGGCTGGGGTGAGGGGGTGTTTCCTATTCTCTCAGCAGCATCCCCTCCAGCCGTTCCTTCGCCCCCGGCCACTCGCTGTCAATGATGCTGTAATAGACCGAGTGCCGGTTCGCCCCGTCCCACGCGATGCGATGGTTACGCAGCACGCCATCGCGCACCGCGCCGATACGCTCAATGGCCCGCTGCGACCGCTCGTTGCGGTGGTCGGTTTTGAGACACACCCGCAGCGCGCCCAGGTCGTCAAAGGCGTGGCGCAGCATCAGGTACTTGCACTCCGTATTGACCGCGGTGCGCTGGTAGTCCACACCGTACCAGGTCATGCCGATTTCCAGCGCCCGGTTGGGCCGGTCGATGTCAAGGTAGCCGGTGGAGCCGATGGCGCGTTCCTCCACTCCGTGCATCACCGCGAACTGGATAGTGGTTCCCGCTTCTCTCGCGGCAACGCAGCTCTCAATCCAAGTGCGCGCGTCGTCCAGGTCTTTGAAGGCCGGGCGCGGCAAGTACCGCCAGATGGATTCATCCTTGCCGACGGCGTGCAGATCCCAGGCGTGCTGCTGGCCGATGGGTTCCAACCGCACGTGCTCGCCGACCAGGACGACCGGCTGCGCGTCCATGATGTTCTCATTGCGCTCGGCGGTGGGGCTTTGCAGCTTCCCATAAAAGGGCTTGGCTGGCTGTACGCCATCTTCTTCGCACCAGCTCAAATAATCTTCAACGGTCACCTCAAACTCGTGGCGTAGTTGCTTTACGTCCGTTGCCTCGAATACGGCGGAGAACCCGGGGTGGGCGTTGACTATCGTTCCGAAAAGGGCCTGCGCCATGTCATCGTAGGCGACCGCCGCAATATAGCCCTTGTATTCCATCATACTTTCCATCATGGCCTGACTCCGAACCTCTTAGGAAACTCGCGCGACGTCACGAAACTGCCAAAGCGTCATCTTCTCGCTTGCTTGCGTAGGGTAGTGGCGGCAGCGGCTCTACCCCGTCCTCAACGCAGGATTCCAAATATATGTCAACGGACAGTTCAAATTCCTGCTGAAGTTGATGCACTTCCTTTGCGACGAAGGTAGCGATTGGATATGGCTCGGTGTTCGCGACCAACCCGCAATATGATTGCACAGCATCGTCGTATTCAAACGTGGGCAAATAGCCTTTGTATTCTTTCATGACGTCACTCCAAGTCTGGCCAGAAAAGCGGCAATTGTACGGACAGCGGCTTGATCTAAATTCGGCTCGTGCGGGCGATGCACAACCACGCGGGTCGAGCCCTGCCGGAACAGTACCCGTGAACCGGCCCGTTCCGAAATTTCAACATCCAGCGCTCTCATCAGGGAAATCACTTCCGCCCACCGGATGCCGGACGGGGTAGGCGTCGTGAATATCCGCTCCAGCGTCCGCTGATGCCTCGACCGCAACATCGTAATGATAGCAGAGGGTGACGATGCGGCCTAATTGTCTCCGCTGGCCGCCGGCTGCGGCGCGCGCGTCTCCGTGCCAATCCACCGTCGCCGGGACCTTGCTGGTGGATCCGGCCGCGTCGCAAACAGGAACGCCACCGCGCTCACCAGGTACAGCGGCGTGAACACCGCCAGCACCCAGTAGTAATCTCCCACCGCGTCCTTGACCAGGCCGGACGCATAGGGCGAAATGAACATCCCCACGTTCATAAACAGGCTCATAAACCCCATCAGCGTGGCGAACCGCGCCCGCCCGTAGTAGTCGCTCAGCATCAGCCAGTTCACCGACGTGATCCCCTCCACGATGGCGATGCCCACCACGAACAGCAGCAGCCCCGAAATACCCGGCACTATCCAGAGCCCCGCCATGCCCACCGCGCCGATGGCCATGCCCACTGCCAGCAGCACGTTGCCTCGGAACTTGTCCGACGTTACCCCCATGATGAACCGCAGCGGAATCCCCAGGAAGAACATCGCCGCTACCCACGCCGACGCCTCGTTGGCCGAGATGCCCCGCAGCTCCATGATCGGGAACACGTGCACCAACATCCCGTTGGTCACCGACACGCGCAGGATCGCCCCCACCATGATGAGCCAGTAGGTGCGGGTCTTGATGGCCTCCACGAAGGTGAACCCTTCGCTGGCTGCGCTGCGCCTGCGTCCGCCCGCACCGCCCGAGGCCGCATCGTCAGGTACGTCTCCGTCGGGCAGCAGCCCCATATCCTCCGGCCGGCTCCGAATGAAAAACGACGCCGGAATGGTCATGACGAGGATAAAAATCCCGGTCCAGAGGATGGTATCCCGCCAACCGATCTGCTGGATGCCCAGGTTCAGCAGCAGCACGACGAACGCGCCGCCGCCGGCGAACGCCGTCATCAGCGTGGACATTGCCACCGACCGCCGGCGGATGAACCACTGGTTCACCGCCGCCATCAGCGTTTGCCCGAATCCGGCGCTCTTGCCCAGGGAGATTATGCCCGAGAACAGGACGATGAGTTCCCAGTATGAATCAGCGCGCGACAGCAGGATGGTGCCGATTCCCACCATCAGCCCGCCCCCCAGCACCATGGGCCGCGCGCCGAATTTGTCCACCGCCCAGCCGATCAGCGGGCCGCCGGCGCTGCCCTCCGCCCGTGCCAGGCTGAACACCAGCGACATCTGCGCCGACGTCAGCCCCAGGTCGGTCTGTATCGGTGTGAAGAAGCGCGGGAACCCCTGCGAAATGGAGCCGTTCCCGAACATCCCCACAAAAGAGGAAACGACGACCACCCACCATCCGTAGAAGATGCGAGGCCGTCGCCGCGCTGCGTAATCTGTCGTATTTTCCACGATGCAAGATTATAGGCATCCCGCCCCGATGGGGTCAAACGCCTACCAGGGCTGCGCCTACGCATTTTGACAAGCCTGTATCGCCGGTTTGGCGTTGACGGAAGAGAAGGGAGAGAGTATATGGTCGAAGTAGCGCCGATGCTCGGATTTAGTGGGTAGCGGGGATGTCAACGCTATAGAAGATTTCACAATTGTCGGCCGGATAGGAGTGATGACAATGAACGCAACGTATGCCGTATGCATCCTGGGGGATGCTGAACTGCCGGCTTCGTTGGTGGTAGGCAACATTTACCGCACTTTGCCCGACGATCCGGCGGCAAGAGATGGGTGGTTCCGTGTCATTGACGAATCGGAGGAGGATTACCTCTATCCGGCAACCCGATTCATTTTTGTACGATTTTTAGAGGATTACCTGCCTGATACTGCCCGATTCATCCCCATCGAACAGAATGCAGAGGCTGAGCGCGAGCTTTACGCGCTCGCGTAACCCCGCAGGTCAATCGCACCATCACCGTCATTACCGGCCACTACCGTCATTCCCGCGAAAGCGGGAATCCAGTCCCAGGCGTCGTCAGAATCGGGATTCACAGAATTCAAGGATTGGCAGGATAGTCGTCTGCGCCGACGTCAGGCCCAGGTCGGTCTGGATCGGCGTGAAGAGGTGCGGGAACCCTTGCGAAATCGAGCCGTTCCCGAACATCCCCACAAAAGAGGAAACGACGACCACCCACCATCCGTAGAAGATGCGAGGCCGTCGCCGCGCTGCGTAATCTGTCGTATTCTCCACGATGCAAGATTATAGGCATCCCGCCCCGATGGGGTCAAACCGACCGCACGCGTGGTTCGGGTTGTAATTCAGACGGTCTGACGCCCGGCTCTGTAGGGGCAACCACAGGGGTTGCCCCTACTATATGTGGATGGCGGCGTGCTCACCGAGACCCTTGGAATCTGTGCAGCCTATCACTGACCAGGGGTTGCAGTCGGCACGATTAGCTTGATTTCCGGCGGCAAGGTGACTTCGATTTCAGTATGTAAGGTTAGTTTGGTTCCTTTGGGTAAGGTTATATCACCTCCCGGAGATGTGTTCAGCTCGGTTTCTGTGGGTAAAGTGAGCTCAGTTCCTTCGGGAATCTTTAGCTTGCTTCCTGATGATGCGATCAGGACAGATATCAACGCTGCAGCTATGGCCAAAGCCGTCCATTCCAAAAGCCGGAAAAGAAACGCTGGACCGTGTTCATCGCTGGTATATGCTGTCCTTAATGCGTAGAATAAATCTTGCAATACACGTCCGGAGCTGCTGGTTTTCAAAGCTACGTCTTTTGCTTGGCCCCAAAGCGCCCCCAAGGGGACGACCACGAACAGTACGACCGCCCAAAGAAACCCCAATCTTTCTTTCACTTCCCCAAAGAGCAGAAACGCGGCAACCAAAACCGCAATTGCGAGAACTACAAACCCCGCTAGTCCCATCAGGAACGAACGGCGGTTTGTACGTTGTCCTGCATTGGGGTCCGCAGGCTGCTGTGAACAATTCTCCTTCATATCTGACCACCCTACAACGTGCAATTCGCTTTTGCCGTGAACGTAAATGACCGCTCAATGCCATCGTTCTGCCGAGGAAAAATCTTAACCGCTGCCGCGACCCTATTCGCAGAACGGCAACCCCAAGTCCGTAAAGTCGTTGTAATCAACATCGCTTAAACCGTTCGGTATGCACCCGGTCAACTGGTTGCCGCCAACGTATAGGTCCAGGAGATTGGTAAGGTTACCCAACTCTGGCGGTATCTTCCCTGACAACTGGTTATCGCGGAGGTCAAGGGTCCACAATCTAGTGCGTTTGCCCAACTCAGTCGGTATCATCCCGGTAAACTGGTTGCTGCTGAGGTCCAAACGAATCAAATCAGTAAGGTCGCCCAACTCTGGTGGGATCTCGCCAGTCAACTGGTTACCATTCAATCCCAGCATCTCTAGGTTGGTGAGGTTGCCGAGTTCCGCCGGGATCTCACCGGTTAACCGGTTGTCACCCAGATGCAACTGCTCCAATCTCATGAGGTTGCCGAGTTCAGACGGTATCTCTCCTGTTAGTTTATTATCGGTAAGGTTCATCCGGGTCACGTTCTCAAGGTTGCCTAGCTCCACCGGGATGTCACCAGTCAACTGGTTGCCACTGAGGGCCAATAAAGTCAAGCCAGCGAGGTTCCCTAACTCTCTCGGTATTTCGCCTGTCAACTGGTTATTACAGATGTTGCTGGAAGCCCAAGAGCACAGAGCTCAGGTGCGTTGCCTAGCCATAGCTCCCGCAACTCGGTGAGCTTACCAAGTTCCGGTGGTATCTGTCCCGTCAACTGGTTGTTACCGAGATCCATGCAACCCAGGTGTACGAGGTTGCCTAATTCGGCTGGTATTCGACCTGTCAACCGATTGCCAGAGAGATCTAAGCCGTAGAACGAATGTGATCCCTGCGAGTAGCAATAGTCCCAAGTATATGGATCAGGATTCCTGCCGAGATTGGCAAGATTGCCCAACTCGGCTGGTATCTCCCCCGTCAATTGATTGCGGCTGAGGTTCAGACTCCGCAGATTAACCAAGTTACCCAATTCCGCCGGTATTGTTCCAGTTAATGCATTCTCGTCATGCCCCACCACTTCGTTTCCAAGGTCCAAAACCTGCAAATCGGCGAGTTCACCTAACTCGGAGGGTATCGCGCCGGTCAACCGATTTTCCCCGAGGCTCAATACGCGCAGTTTGGCGAGACTACGTAAGTCACCCGGTATCTCCCCTGAAAGCTGGTTGTTAGAAAGCGATACTTCAACAACTCTACCGTCAAGGGTGGTGGTCACCCCGCGCCACTTATCAAGCGGGACATCACTCAGCCAGTTGCGGCTGTTCTTCCAGTTCGGACCATCTGTTGCGTGATACAACGCGACCAGCGCCGGACGATCTATGGAATCGGGAGGCTCAGACGCTTGGACGCAAGGCTGTAGTCCCAGTCTGCCCAAGTCGTTGCTGGAGACATTGTACAATTTCGACGGTACGCATCCCGTCAGGGTATTTCCCCGCAGGTGAAAATCTGTCAAATATACGAGGGTTTCCAACTCTGTAGGTATCTCACCAGTCAACTGGTTGCCAGAGAGGTGTAACCGCTTCAGATCACCGAGTTCGCTCAATTCGGCGGGTATTTCGCCAGTTAACTTGTTTCCACTGAGTTGCAATACCGACAGACTGGCAAGGCTGCCCAGTTCTGCTGGTATCGCACCTGCCAGTCGATTGTGCGCGAGATCAAGTTCAGCAACACGGTCGGTTTGGTCGGTGATAACGCCGTGCCATTCGCCAAGCGGCGCATCGCTCAGCCAGTTGGTGTTGTTGTACCAATTTGCCCCATTCGTAGCGTTGTATAGGGCAACCAATATAGTCCGGTCGGGTGACGACGGGGCAACCGGCGTGTTTGCTGTGGCAGCCGTTACGCCTGTGGCTTGCGGCCTAGCATACGTTGACTCGATTTCCGCAGGGCCGCCACATCCTGTCATCGCCAGCGTCAGTGCGCACAGCAGCGCAATCAATACCACAACCCGGCCATGCCGCCGGACCAACGCAAGCATCGTAGTGTGCATCATGGATTCACTCCCGGCGGCGATTCTAGCACGGTGGTGATGCAGCCTTCTTGACATCCCCCACGCGCTGCACTAACTTTGCGCCAACAATCAAAACCCGTTTGCTGGCACGCAAAGGAGGCATATCATGGCCCGTATTGGCGGACTCGGCCACGTTGGCATCTACGCCACCGACCTGATGAAAATGCGCGACTTCTACACCCGTGTGATGGGACTGCAAATCGCCGACGAAGACCTGGAACAGCGCCGCATGGTGTTCCTCAGTTCCGACCCCGTGGGAGAACACCACGAGTTTGTATTGATGGCGGGCCGCGTCACCAGCGACGATGCCCAGGTAATCCAACAGATCTCGTTCCACGTCCCATCCATCCAGGACATGCGCGAATACAAAGAGCGCATCGACGCGGAGAACCTGACCATCGACCGCATCGTCAGCCACGGCAACGCCTTCGGCATGTACTTCTTCGACCCCGAGGGCAACCGCATCGAGCTGTACTACAAGACCGGCTTCCCCGTCCCGCAGCCCCACGGCGATCCCCTCGACCTCAGCCGCAGCGACCAGGAACTGTTGGACGAAGCCCGCGAACTGCTCCACACCAAGCGCTAACCCAACCGCAGCACGCCACGCCGCCGTCGCCGGTCCATCCGGGGCGGCGGCTTGCTATTAGTCCTTTCTGATGCCCTTCCGCGAACCTTTGCCGGTGAATTGCCCACCGTCTGAAGCCGTAGAAATTGCAGAGCCGCCCCGCACGGTATATCGCATTGTACGACACAACCCGCCCGTGGATGCGGACTTTAGGTCGCAACGCGCGATGTTTCCCGACCGTCCTTTTCCTGATGTCTCGGAATGTCTGGCGCGCGGAGTTTCAGTTCATGACGACATCGGAGACGCTCAATTGCTATTGAATATGCGAAACTTTCGCGGTTGTATAATCTGTCAGGTCAATTTGAACCGTGGCGCCGGATACATTCAGCAGACCGGACGACGTTCGCATTTCACTTGGTGGCCACTGGCTGACTGCGATATTACGGCCAATTGCCTGGTGGTAGCGTTATGAAAATGGCACAACTTACCGCAACGCTTTTGTACTACGATGGCGTCCAAGTATTTGAGGGCAGCGATGACAGTGGAAACTGCTACTTGGGGGCGCTGATCGACTCAGCGCCGGATGCAGATCGTTATCTGGTAACTCGGGTTCTGCCGGAGCAATTGCGCGAATTAAGGGCCGGCGCTTGTGATCTCCGGGCTGCCCTGCTGGAAGGCTCGTATAGTGCCTGGTATCTCGCTTGCGTGAACGACAATTTTGCTACTCCTTTTGCGTTGGAACGCCAGCAGAGTATGTTGCTCGATCATGACTACCTTCCGGAGAATGGCGTCCTGTTGGCTGGAGACGGAATTGATAATGATGTGGAGTTTCAACAGCCTCTGAGCGAAGTCATCTGGCGAAACCCCGTCGATTAAGCAGAACGCCAGTGCCCCGACTATTTCAGCAACGATGAGCGCCTCCACGCCCGTCGCCTACGGCGACCTGCCGCCCCGCTATCATCGGTGGAAGTGGCAGATCCTCATATCCTTCTGCGCCTTCTACCTGTTCGTCTATACCGGGCGGTTCAACTTCTGGCCCACGTCGCCCCTGATCAAGGACGACCTGCTCCTCACCAACATCGAAATCGGCATCATCAACGCCATGCTCCTGTGGGGCTTCATGCTGGGCGACCTGGTGCATGGCCGGATGTCGGAAGCCTACGGCCTGCGCCTGTGGGTCATGCTGGGCGCGATCTTCACCACCGTATTCAACTGGGGCGCGTCCTTCGGCACATCGGCCCTCACCTTTGCCATCCCCTGGGGTTTGGCCGGATTTGTCAACGCCGCCTGCTGGTCTCCGGCCATCAGCATGATCAGCCAGTGGTGGCCCCGGCGCGAGCGCGGCATCGCCATGGGCATCCTGGGCACAGTAACCGGCGGCGCGATGCTGCTGATGTGGTGGCTCAGCAGTTGGGTCGCTGCCGAATGGGGTTGGCGCGCCGCCTTCCGCTATCCGCCGCTGATGATCGCGGCGCTGGGCATCGTCTTCTACTTCATGACCCGCGACCGGCCCCGCGATGCCGGCCTGCCCGAGTACATCGAGGAAGACCAAATCTCAGCGGAACCTGAATCGGTGAGCGACGAGGAACTCAAGGGGTTCGGCCCCTACAAGCTGCTGCTCACCAACTCGCGTTTCCAACTGGCTTGCCACGTCAAGGGCCTGGAGAACGTAGCGCGCTACGGACTCACCACCTGGGTGCCCCTGTACTACTTCGAGGCCGGTGGCCTGGACATCACCCAGACCGTCCTCATCACCTTCCTGCTGCCCCTGGGCTATCTCATCGCGCCGCCGGCGGCTGGGTTCATTTCCGACAAGCTGCTGGGCAGCCGGCGGCGTCCGTTGGTGCTCGCGTCCTGCTTCTTCTCCGCCGCCGCGCTGGTGGTCATCGCGCTGGCCTCGCCGTCCAACGCCTGGCTGGGCGCGGCGTTGATGCTGTGGGGCGGCGTCAGCATGGGCGTGTCGCTCATCTCCACCATCTCCGTGGACCTCTCGGGCCGCAAGATGGCCGGCACCGGCGCTGGCGTCCTGGATGCTCACGGCTACCTCT
Source organism: Dehalococcoidia bacterium (assembly GCA_965207025.1). Taxonomy (GTDB): domain Bacteria; phylum Chloroflexota; class Dehalococcoidia; order Lucifugimonadales; family UBA3495; genus Bin87. The sequence continues at coordinate 3,595,279 of OZ242258.1, forward strand.
ACGCCGGCGCCCAGGCGCTCATCTTCAGCGTCCTGCTGGACATGGCCGGCAGCCCCTGGCCCATCGTTTTCCTGGTGATGGCCGCCACCCGCCTCATCTCCGCCGCCATGATCAGCCGGGTGCGGGTGTGACACATCACCGTAGCCGCTTTAATCTTTGCCCGTGCTAGAATAAGGCCAACCCACGCTATAATTGAGGGCATATCATGGCGGCTGAAAGGTATCATGCGGCGAGCAGGAAATTGCTGGCGCAAGGACGTGAGGAACTGGCCGCCGGTGATGTACGCCAAGCTTCCGAGAAAGGCTGGGGCGCCGCCGCTCAGATTGTCAAGTCGGTGGCCGAACGGCGTGGCTGGGAGCACCGCGGGCACGGTTATTTGCACTTGGCGGTACGATGGCTGCGGGAGGAAACCAGCGACCCGGAGATACGCCGGCTTTTCCAAGTGGCCAACAGCCTCCACGTCAACTACTACGAGGACTGGGAGGACGCTCAAAACGTAGCCGAAGGTTTGGATGACGTAGAACGGTTCCTGGACAAACTGGAACCGCTGGCATCGCCTATTTAATATGGCCTCGGCGCGGCGTACTCGTAGGTAGGACTACTGGTGATCTCGTAGCCCTCTGACGCCAGGTGTGGCAGTTCTTCTCTTCGTCAATCCACATTGCTGCCGGTCAATTCGTAGCCATTGCGTTCGCCCCAATCCAGCCACGCCTGGGCCATTTCTCTGATGCGCCCTCGGCTTTCGGGCGGTACGGGCCTCGCTCCGGTTATCTGTTGTAAGGCTTCAAACCAGTGGCCTCCCTGAGCGCGCATCCTCTCAAGGATCAGCGGCACGATAGGTTCTCCCATGCTGATGATTTCCTGGAGGGCAGGGTGCGCATTTATACGCTCTGAGTTCGACAGGAAGAAGGTCTCTTCCTCCCACCGCTCGGCCAACGCTTCAAAGCGTTCCCGGTCGGCCGGTTCGATTTCCGCCGCGTCGCCATGCTTGGCATCGACCGGCCTGCCGGGCTGCGACGACGCTGACGTTGGTTGCGATGACGACATGCTCACGGTGATAACCCTCCAACCGGATTGCGCCTCTGCCCCATTCTAGCACCCTTGCACATAGCCTCATGCAATATAATCCCCCTTGAACGGCGACGAGCCAAACCAACGAGGACACTATGCCGGCCACCAACCCAACATCCGCCGTCGCGGCCTACTTCACCGAACTGCGCCGGATTCAGGCGTCCGGCGGCGCAACCGGCGAACGCTCCGCCTACGGCGCGTTGACCGACCTGCTCAACGCGGTGGGGGACACCCTGCGCCCCAAAGTCTTCTGCGTGCCCGAACTCGCCGACCAGGGCGCCGGCCATCCCGACTTCGGACTCTACACCACGCGCCAGACCCAACGCGCCCGCGACCAGCGTCAACGTCGCGGTCAACTCCCCGAGCGCGGTGTGGTAGAGGTCAAGCCCGCCGCTGACGACGCCTGGCTCACCGCCGACGGCGAGCAGGTCAGCCGCTACTGGCAGCGTTACCGCCAGGTCCTGGTCACCAATACCCGTGACTTCGTGATGGTGGGCGAGGACGCCAACGGCCAGCCCGTCCGTCTGGAAACCTTCCGTCTGGCCGATTCGGCGGCGGACTTTGCGGAACGGCTGGAACACCCCCGCGCCTTCGCCAATGAGGTCGGCGTCGGTTTGGGCGAATACCTGTGCCGCGCCCTGTCCAACGCGGCGTCGCTAGCCGAACCGAAAGACCTGGCCTGGCTGCTGGCCTCCTACGCCCGTGACGGACTGGCCCGCGTGGAACGCGCCGGCGACCCCGCGTCGCTGGCCGCCGTGCGTTCCGCGTTGGAGGAATCCCTGGGCGTGCGCTTTGAGGGCGACCGGGGCGCGGCCTTCTTCCGCTCCACCCTGGTGCAGACCCTGTTCTACGGAGTCTTTTCGGCGTGGGCCCTGTGGGCCAGGCAGACGCCGGCGCCGGCCGCGCCCTTCGACTGGCGCACTGCCGTTTGGCACCTGCGCGCCCCGGTGCTCCGCGCCCTGTTCCAGCAGCTTTCCGATCCTGGACGCCTGCAACCCCTGGGCCTGGTGGAAGTGCTGGACTGGGCCGCCGCTGCGCTGAACCGGGTCAACCGCGCCGACTTCTTCGCCCGCTTCCGCGAGGGCGAGGCCGTGCCCTACTTCTATGAACCCTTCTTGCAGGCTTTCGACCCCGACCTGCGCAAGCAACTTGGCGTCTGGTACACCCCTGCCGAAGTCGTGCGCTACATGGTCGCCCGCGTTGACCGCGCCCTGAAGGACGACCTCGGAATTGCCGACGGCCTCGCCGCCGACAACGTCTATGTGCTGGACCCCTGCTGCGGCACCGGCGCGTATCTGGCCGAAACCCTGCGCCGCATCGCCGCCAACCTGGAGGGCAAGGGCCTGGGCGCGCTGGCCGGCGCCCGCGTCAAGCAGGCCGCCACGCAGCGGGTGTTCGGCTTTGAGATCATGCCCGCCCCCTACGTCGTCGCCCACTTGCAGGTCGGCCTGGCCATGCAGGAGTTGGGCGCGCCGCTGTCGGAGGATGACGATAGCGAGCGGGCCGGCGTCTTCCTCACCAACGCGCTGACCGGATGGGAGCCGGCGGTGCAGAAGCCGCTGCCCTTCCCCGAGCTGGAGGAGGAACGGGACCGCGCCGAACGGGTCAAGCAGGATACCCCCGTGCTGGTCATCATCGGCAACCCGCCCTACAACGGTTTCGCCGGCGTCGCGGTGGACGAGGAGCGCGAGCTGTCCCAGGCTTATCGAACCACCCGCCAGGTGCGCCGCCCCGAGGGGCAGGGCCTCAACGACCTCTACGTGCGCTTCTTCCGCATGGCCGAACGCCGCATCGCCGAAAAGACGGGCCGGGGCGTCGTTTGCTTCATTTCGAACTACTCGTGGCTGGACGGCCTCTCCTTCACCGGAATGCGCGAGCATTTCCTGGACGCCTTCGACGCCATCCGCATCGACAACCTCAACGGCGACAAGTACAAGACCGGCAAGACCACCCCCGACGGCGCGCCCGATCCCAGCATCTTCTCCACGCCGGACGATCCGGTAGGGATACAGGTCGGCACTGCCATTGCCACCCTGGTGCGCAAGGACGACCACGCGCCGGCCCAATCCGTCGGATTTCGTCACCTGTGGGGCCAGGCCAAGCACTCCGAGCTGACGGCCACGGCCGAGGCCGCGCCGGACGCGCTGTACGACAACGTTGCGCCGCTGCTGCCCCTGGGTCTGCCCTTTGCCGCCCTCGCGGTGAGCGACGGCTGGCAGCATTGGCCCTCCCTGCCCGACCTGTTCCCCACGTCGTTCCCCGGTGCAACCACAGGCCGCGATGCTTTCTTTGTTGACATAGATTTGAACCGTCTCCAAAGGCGCATAGATGATTACTACAACTTGGATTTATCACACGAAGAAATCGCACGTAGATACCCAAGCGTGATGAAAACATCCGCACATTTCAATGCTCGCAAAGTGCGTGACACGAGACTCGCTACGGGAAGCCCGGATGGATCGGGCTTTATTCGCTACGCATATCGGCCATTTGATGCCCGATGGCTTTATTGGGAGGGCGATACTGGATTGCTCGACCGACCGCGCCCTGATTACAAGCCCCACGTTTTCGATGGCAACCTTTGGATAGAAGCCCGTCATAGAGAGGCCAGAGAGGCTTTCTCACGCGGTACAGTCGTTCGTCATCTAGCAAGTGACTTTGGAAATGGGCGGTCGCACTTTTTCCCGGCGTGGCTGCGGGACAACTCCCTCGGACTCGGCGGCGATGGCGCCCAGCGCAGCCCCAACCTGTCGCCGGCGGCGCAAAACTACCTGGACCGGCTGGGCTTGAGCGTGGATGACCTGTTTCACCACGTCATCGCCGTGCTGCACGATCCCCAATACCGTGCCGCCAACGCCGGGGCGCTGCGCATGGAGTGGCCGCGCATCCCCCTGCCCGGCTGGCCCGACGGTAATGGCGACACACCCGGCGCAGCGAACGAACTGACCGCGTCGGCGGCCCGGGGCCGTCAGTTGGCCGGGCTGCTGGACTCCGATACCCCCGTCGCCGGCGTAACCTCCGGTGCGCTGACGCCGGCCATGGCAGCCATCGCCGTCCCAGCGATTGTTCAAGAATCCGGCGCCGACGGCGGCAACATGGCCGGCGCCGACTTCGCGGTAACCGCCGGCTGGGGCCACCACGGTTCCGGCGACGCCGTGATGCCCGGCCAGGGGCGGGTGGTTGAGCGGGACTACACCGCCGCCGAACGGGCGGCCTTGGGGGAAGCTATCGCCGGGTTGGGCGACACTACGTTTGACGTGTATCTGAACGAGCGGGCCTACTGGTGCAACGTGCCGACCGGCGTGTGGAACTACCAACTGGGCGGCTACCAGGTCCTCAAAAAGTGGCTGTCGTACCGGGAGCAGCGCGTGCTGGGACGGGCGCTGACGGTGGAGGAAGTGCATCACTTCACCAACAGCGCTCGCCGCATCGCCGCATCGCCGCAATCCTAATGCTGGCATAAGGTTCGTGCGAGGAGGCGTATAATGGAGTTGGTAGCCCGTTGATGCCCCCGCAGTGGCACAACGCGAGGATCACATACTGCAAGACAAAAACCTTGCCTGTTTGGTGCTGACAAATGGAGAAACCCATACAACTGGATAGTGGCCTGTACGTCCTTAGTTTAGGACCAGCAGCGGAAAATCAGGCAAGAGAAATGGTTGAATCTCCCATGATGCAGTACATCATGCTGAGCGTATTCAACGATTGGACCATGAATGAGGGAAACTACCGGGCAGCGTGGAATTCACCTGTTTACGCCCAATTGTTGCTGGTACAACAGATGACAATGCGGGGAATTGACTTAATCCGACAGGCCGACGGCGTTCCCCAAAGCAAGGGATGGACCGTAACCTCGATGCTGGCTCGCGGCATGAGCTTGGCCCGCCTCTCTTGCCTGTCACTGGATATGGGCAGTTTTTCAGATGCCTGTTCGAATCTCCGTATGCTCATCGAGAGAGACATGACCATTAGGTATCTCGAAGCCCACAAGCAATACGAGGATTTTGCCAAAGCCTTTTATGCCGAGATCTACCATCGTGCAGGCGAAAGCCTCAACGACAAGCAGCTGCGAGATAGCTACAAGTTCGGTCACTTGGAAGCTTCCAGACAGATGATGGAGCTCATCAGAAAGCAGTATTTCGACAATAAGGCACCGAGAAAGCCCGGACATTATTGGAAACGGCCGCGGACGGAACAGCTTGCAGATGAATTCGCCAAAAGCACCGAGTGGGGGTCGGACGACGCTACGCGCAAAAACACAATGCGCGTGTATGACTTGGGGAACAAGAGCGTCCACCCCAGTCTCAGGGACATGATACAACCTGAGGAATCTGATTTGGCGCCGGAAACCCTGCGAGGTCTCATCCTAGTAACGCTGGGAAGTTTGGCAATGTTCGGTTTGTCCTTGTTTGACGAGTCGGTTCCCCTTGTCGGTCAGATTGAGCAGGTCATTTTGCATCCGCCATCTGCTACCTCGTTGCTGGATCTGCTCGGGGCTGTCGCACCTTAGATTGAACATCCGCGAGAATTTCGCTGGTAGGGATCTGGCTGAACGGCAGGTACAAGCGAGCAACTTGAATGGCTCATATGCGATAGCCCTGTGAACGAGCCTAAACAGAGTTGACGAAATGAAGACGATAATTTACGGTGACAACATCCAGGTGTTGACACGTGGATAGAGTGCCAGGAGCTCTATGTGTGCTCTTTATTTTTTGGCTATGTTGAGATGATGGAATGACCCTCTCTGTAGTGAAATACCGAACCGCCGCCGAGACGTTCATTGAGCAAGCGTACGAGGAATTGGCCGTAGGTGACCTACGGCAGGCATCGGAAAAGGGGTGGGGCGCCGCTGCGGAAATCGTCAAGGCCGTTGCCGAGCAACGCGAATGGGATCACAAGAGCCACGAAGATCTCTACGTGGTAGTTGATCGCATTGCCAGGGAAATTCGGGACAGTGCAATTCTGACGCAGTTCAACAACGCCGGCCAACTTCACACGAATTTCTATGAAGGATGGTTGGGCGAGCCTAATGTCACTGCGGGATTGGAAGAGGTGCAAAAACTCGTCAATCGATTGCGGCTCCTGCTGGACGATTCCCCGCCGGCACGGTAGGAATACCATGCCAGCCAGTCAAGCGCTGCTCGCCCGCATCACCGCCCGCTCTGACGTATTCGGCGGCAAGCCCATCATCCGCGATATGCGCGTATCGGTGAAACTGATCCTGAGCCTGCTGGCCCAGGGCATAACCCAGGAGGACATCCTGGACGACTACCCCGACCCGGAGCCGGACGACCTCCGCGCCTGCATCACCTACGCCCACGCCGTAATCTCTGGCGACACGCTGGCTGCCGTGTCAGTGGAGTAGTTGCGCGGACGATTCCCCGTTACATCCGACCCCGACCCGTAGCGGCGCGTCGCCACAGCCCGTTGACCGGTGCCCGGGCGGGCCTATGTGCTGATCGTATCAAAGGCGCGTCCGACCGCCGGCAACGGAGCGTTACCATGCACAGAACAAACCGCGCCATCCAAGTAACGGAAGAGATAATCCGCAAGGACCTGCCCGGACACCTCGGGGAAGGATTCCGAATCAGCCACATCGAAAGCACGTCCATGCGACGAAAGAAGCGGGACGTGAACTACATGACGGTGTACTTTGAACCGGGCCACCCGCCCCTCGACGAGGACGCCATCATGGAGTTCGAACTCGGACTGCACGAAAGGCTCATGGACCAACATATCTTCGACAAACCCGCGGTTGCTTATATCGACCGGGACGATGACGTTACGTGACGGCGCCCCAGACGGGTATTCCTTTTCAGCCACCGGCGCCCCTGGATCCTTGGGCGCTGATCGACTCGGTACGCGACACACTCAACCGGGCGGCCCATGGTACGCCCGTGTCGCGTGAGACTTTCCACCGCGCCGTGAGCACGGCTTACTACGCGGTATTCCACGCTCTGGCGCGAAATAACGCCGATAACATCATCGGTCCTCCGACGAACCCATCAATGGCGTTGGACTGGGTCGACGCCTATCGCAGGATGCGTCACGGTTACGCGGCGGCCCAACTCCAGCAGCATATGTTCACGCTGGACAGAAACGGTCGCGAGTTTAGCGAGAATTTCATAAACCTGAAAGCCGCGCGAGAAACGGCCGACTACAACCCAAACGCCGTTTTCAACCTGGCATCGGCCAGTCATTGGCTGAACCGCGCAATAGCAGCCCTCAACAACCTGGACGCTATGAGCCCAACCGACAAACGAACGATCACCAATATCGTCCTCTCCGGCCACCCATGAACGCCGGGAACGGCAGAAGTTGTTTCCCCAATCATCATTGCCGCCCGCCCGCCGGCGGATGGTAATATCTGCCCATCATGCTGCGTTTTTTGGGACGGTTCTCCTATCGCCTGTACATATTTGCGCTGGTGGTTGCGGTGGTGATCGTGGCCGCTCTGGCGCTCTTTCGACCCATAACCACCGCCATCCACACCGCTGCCTTCGCCGCGCAGGTGCTGCCGTCGCCGTTCCAGCCGCAACCTTGGCTGGCCGGCGAACCGGAGCACGTCGCCGCTGAGTTCCCCCGCTACGATGGCAGCATGGGAAGTGGAGACATCTACGTCATCCCCGACGGCAAACGTCGCGCCGGTCTGGTGGTGTTCCTGGGCGCCAACGCCGCCGGCGCCGACGATCCCGACGTCATCAACCTGGGCCAGGCCCTGGCCCGCGCCGGCTTTGCCGTCATGTACTACTGGTCGCCCACCATGGGCGAACGCGCCCAGGTGGACGCCGGAGAAATCGCCAACCTCGTGGCCGCTTTTGAGCACCTGCGCCGGCAGGAATTTGTGGATCCGGACCGGGTTGGTCTGGCCGGCTTCTCCGTCGGCGCGTCCTTTGCGCTGGTCGCCGCCGCCGACCCGCGCATCGCCGCCGACATCGCCTTCGTCAATGCCTTCGGCGGCTACTACGACACCGCCGACCTCTTGGTCCAAATCGCCGCCGGCCGCGCCATCGACAACGGCGGCGACATTCCCTGGGAGGTGGATCGTCTCACCCGTCAGGTGTACGACAACATGCTCACGCCCGAGTCCGAATCTCCCGCCGCCCGGGCCCTGCTGGATGGAACGACGTCCATCGCCGAAGCCCGCGCGCGCTACGCTGAACTTCCCGAAGCCTTCCGCGCTGAGGTCGATTCCATAGCGCCATCCCACCACATCGACCTGTGGAGTCCCAACGCCGTCATGCGCGTCATGCACGACCGGGGCGACCCGCTGATCCCTGTGGGCGAATCCCGTCGCATGGTCCAGGCGTTGCAGCAGCATAGGCCCGACGTATCGGTCTATTACACCGAAACCGACATCTTCCGCCACGTGCGCCCCGACGCGGAAACCGACTTCAAATCGATGCTGGCCGGCGCGTTCCAGCTCTACCGCCACATGTACCACATCGTAGCCGTAGCCCGCCAACCGGCCCGCTGACGCAGGGTCTTTCGGTTGTCATTGCGAGGAGCGGTAGCGACGTGGCAATCCCGTCAGACCTGTGCAGTCGAAACGAGATTGCCACGCTGCGCTCGCAATGACACACTGGATAATCGAAAGACCCTGCCCGCTGAGTGGATCCGGCTTCTCCGCCCTCGTTCGCCGGAACCTGTTTTTTGCGTGTGGGATTACGTAATCTTGCGCTATAATGTCGCCGCCCTGCGCGGCCTGCCGGCCCGCGCTGCGTTATCGGCGGAGGTGATACTGCGATATGAAACCACTGGAAGGCATCAAGGTACTGGACCTGACCCGCGCCCTGGCGGGTCCCTTCTGCGCGCTCATGCTGGGCGACTACGGCGCCGACGTCATCAAGATCGAACGTCCCGGCGTCGGCGATGACACCCGCAAGTGGGGGCCTCCCTTCATCGGCGAAGAGTCCGCGTATTTCCTGAACGTGAACCGTAACAAGCGCAGCCTGACCCTCAACCTGCGGGATGAAAAAGCGCAGCAGGTCTTCCTCAAACTTGCCGCCGACGCCGACATCATCGTTGAGAACTTCACGCCCGACGTGATGCCCAACTTCAACCTGGCCTACGAGGACGTGAAAAAGGTCAATCCGGCCATAATTTACTGCTCCATCTCCGGCTTCGGGGCTACCGGCCCCTACCGAAATCGCCCCGCCTACGACCAGATCATGCAGGGCATCAGCGGCTTGATGAGCATCACCGGCGACCTGGGCGGCGACCCCCAGAAGGTCGGCATCGCCGTTTCCGACATCGGCGCCGGCATGTGGGCCGCCTTCGCCGTCATGGCCGCATTGCACCACCGCAATACCGCCGGCAACGGGCAAGGCCAGTACATCGACCTCTCCATGCTGGACGCCCAGGTGGCGTGGATGACCTATCAGGCGGGCTACTACTTCGCCACCGGCGAGGCGCCCAAGCGGCTGGGCGCGGCGCACCCCACACTGGTGCCCTACCAGGCTTTCATGGGCAAGGACGGTAAGTATTTCAACGTCGCCGTCGGCTCCGACCGCCTGTGGGACCGGTTCTGCGAGGGCATCAACCGCATGGACCTACACGAGGATCCCGATTACGCCAGCAACGGGGTGCGGGTCAACAACCGTTCCAAGCTGGTGCCGCTGCTACAGGAATACTTCTTGCAGAAGGACGCGGACGACTGGGTAGCGGACCTTCAGGCCGTGAGTGTACCGGCCGGCCCCATCAACGACCTGGCCGACGTTTTCAACGACGAGCAGGTGCTGCACCGGGAAATGTTGCTTGAAATGCCGCATCCCACGCTGGGAAGCATCAAGCAGACCGGCCTGCCCATTAAGTTCTCAGACACTCCCGGCGGCCTGGACCAACCCCCACCTCTTCTCGGCGAACACAATCACCAGATCCTGACCGGGCTGGGCTACTCGGATGCGGATGTGGATCAGATGGCCTCGTCCGGCGTTATCTGACGATGGTCATGGTGATCGGGGAGGGAGGATAGTATGGATCTGGGATTGCAGGACACCGTGGCCCTGGTGGTGGATTCACACTTGGGCATCGCCACCGCCGCCGCGGCCGCCTTGGCCAACGAGGGCGCTATTCTATCTTTGACCGCGCCCGACAGCTACCACATGCGCCACGTCGAAATCGAACTGGCGCGGTCCAACATCCCCCAGGAACGTTTCCGCGCCGTCATCGCCGACCTCAACCGCACCCGGGACATTCACCGGCTGGTGCGTGAGACCCTGCACCGGCAGAACGACGTCGGCGTGCTCGTCAACACGGTTCAGGAGGTGGACCAGGCCTCGGCCGTAGATCTCGAAGAGGAGAACATCGAGCCGGCCCTCGCCCGCAACTTTTTCTCCGCCGTGCAGTTGACCCGCGAAGTCGTGCCTCACATGAAACGCCTGGGCATGGGCCGCATCATCAACCTGATCCCCTACTCCGCCATCGAAGTGTCCTCCGGCGGTACCCTGTCGTCGTTGAGCCTGGCCCCGCTGCTGGCCTACTTCAAGGGTCTGGCATTAGAGCTTGCCGACAAAAACATAACGATCAACAACATTATCTATACCGGCGTTGAGTGCGACAAACTTGAAACCGATGACTCTGATACCGCCGTCGCCTCCGGCCCTAACCACGGCTCACCTTCGCCAGAACCCCAGGAAAACGGAGAGCGCCGGAAAAAGCTGGAAGACGATTCCCCAATGCACCGCATGGCGAAACCCCATGAAATTGGCGACGTCGTCGCCATGGTTGCTTCGTCTCGGGCATCATATCTGACCGGCGCCAACATCATCCTCGATGGTGGCCGGCACCGGCAATACTACGCCTGACCCCACGCCCACCCCACCCCACCCCATCCCAGTCTAATCCGGTTTGTCATTGCGAGCGAAGCGTGGCAATCTCATCAGGAGGAACCCCATGCCCAACGCGCAGATGATTCACGACGCCCAGGAATACCTCGCCGGCGAACACGTGCCTGGGTGGCTCATCTATGACTACCTCGGTTGTAACCCTGTTCTGGCCCAGGTCGCGCCCTCCTCCGGCCACGTTACCCGTCCCGTTTTCCTGTACGTGCCCGCGTCCGGCTCGCCCACCCTGCTGACCCACCACGTGGATGCCGGGAAATTCGCTGACACTGGCGTGGATACCGCCGTGTACAGCAGCCGCGCCACTCTTGAAGCTTCGTTGCGGGACACATTGGCAGGAGTTGCCAGCGTGGCGATGGAATACTCGCCCCGCAACAGCCTGCCCCGCGTCTCCCGAGTGGATGCCGGCACGGTGGAGTTGGTGCGGAGCATGGGATCCGACGTGATTTCGTCGGCAGACCTGATGCAGTATGCAACCCAACGCTGGTCGTCGGAGCAACTGGCCGGCCATCGACGCGCCGCCGACACCCTGGGACGCATCGTCAACGAAGCCTTCGCGCGCATTGGGCAACGCCTGTCTCAACACGGCTCCGGCGGCGTCACGGAGTTTGAGATCGCCGAGTTCATCCGGCAACGGTTCCGTGAAGAGGGATTGACCACCGCCGACGGCCCCATAGTTTCCACCAACGCCCACTGCTCCGACCCCCACTACGAGCCTGCCGCCGAGGGCAGCAGCGTCATCGCCCCCGGCGACTGGGTGCTCATTGACCTGTGGGCGCGGGAGGACACCCCTGGCAGCGTGTACGCCGACATCACCTGGACCGCTTACGTAGGGGACGACCCGCCGGAACGGAACCGGGAAATCTTCGACATCGTGCTCGGCGCCCGCGACGCCGCTCTTAACTTCCTGAAAGATGCCCACGTCGCCGGCGACCCGATCCAGGGCTGGCAGGCCGACGACGTTGCTCGGTGTTACATCACCGACCGCGGCTACGGCGACTATTTCACCCACCGCCTGGGGCACAGCATCTACCACACCGTCCACGGCGAGGGCGTCAACCTGGACAACTTCGAGACCCACGACACCCGGCGCATCATCCCCGGCGTGGGCTTCTCCATCGAGCCGGGCATCTATCTGCCCGAGTTCGGCGTTCGCTCCGAAATCGACGCCTACATGAGCGAGGACGGCCCCTACGCCTCATCCCCCGTGCAACGCGATATAGTTCTGATTACTGTGACGTAATCGAACCCACGAAGTCAAGTTCCAGCCGTATGGTGTCATCCACGCTGAGGACAATGGCGACGCTGGGCTTGTTCATCCCGAAGTCGTCAAAGGTGAATTCCACTACGACCGAGCCTGACGCCGTGCCGTCCCCTGCGAAGTCTATTTCGCCATCCCAGGTGACCTCGCGCGTCTGATCCTTGACCGTCAGGTCGCCGGTTATGTGAACATGCACATGGCCGCTGGCGTCAGCCAGCGACTCCGGCAACCCCTCAATCGACGTTGGCACAAACACCACCTCGGGATAGGTGTCCGTTTCCAGGGTACGGTTGCGAACGTACCCGTCGCGCCGTCCGCTGTCGGTCGCGAGGGTCGCCGCCTGCACCGCGATACGACTCTCCTCCGCGACCACCGCGCCACTCTCGTCGAACGCGATGCTGCCGGCCACGTCCCGGGTTTCGCCCACCGCCACGAAGAAACCGGTGTTGGCCAGTTCCTCTTCCACCCGGTACCGGGCGATGCTGCCATCACCCAGCTCGAACACCGCTGCCGCGTTGGATGGCGCCGCCTCGGGGGTTGGCGGTTCCGGCGGGGTTTCTGTGGGAACCTCTGTCGCCGCCATCGCTTCGGTTGGCGCCACTGCCTGCGTTGCCGTAGGCGCGGCGGCGGTCGCCGGCGCCGACGTGGTGGCAGTGGGAGCCATGGTCGCGGCCACGGTTTCGGCCGTGGGCACAGGCGCGGCTGTTGGCGCGGCCGTCTCTCCGGCGCAGGCGACTACGAACGCCGCCAGCGTCAAGCCCACAAGTATGGTGGCAAGGCCAATACTGCGATTCAAGGTCATGGGTTATCTCCCGTTGGGTTCGATCAATATGGGCGATTCATTCTATCATTGCCCCCGTTTGCCCACGGCAGTACAATCCCGCTATCACCTTCAACTATTGGAGTACACGCCATGAAATTCGGCCTGGCCTACGAAATGCAGCGTCCCGAACTGGACGACCACGCCGTCATCGAGGAAACCATCGAGCAGGTCTGCCTGGCCGACGAGATGGGCTTCGATTACGTCTGGTTCGTCGAACACCACTTCCTCACCACCTTCAGCATGTCGCCGTGCCCGGAGGTCATCTTCGGCGCGCTGAGCAAGATGACCAAGCGAATCCGCCTGGGCTTCGGCGTCATCATCCTGCCCTACCACCATCCTGTCCGCGTCGCCGAGCGGGTCGCCATGGTGGACCACCTTACCAACGGCCGCGTCGATATGGGCACCGGACGCAGCGCGGCCTACGAGCAGACCGGCATGGGCATCGACCCGCGCGACACCCGCGAAATGTGGGAAGAGTCGCTGAAGATGATTCCTGAAATTTGGAAGTCCGACTACTTCGAGTGGGAGGGCAGGTTTTGGAACGTGCCGCCCCGCCAGGTGCTGCCCAAGCCCTACCAGCAGCCGCACCCGCCCATCTGGGTGGCCGCGTTGCAGCCGGCCACCTACGAACTGGCCGCTGAACGAGGCATCGGCGTGATGGCTTTGGGCGTCAGCGCGCCGTCGGTTCTGGAACCCCACATCGCCGCCTACCGCGAGAACATCAAGAATGCCAAGCCCGTCGGCCAGTTCGTCAACAACCAGTGGCTCAGCTCCATCTTCGGACTCTGCGGGCCGGACAACACTGCCACCCGCCAGCTCTGCACCGACTCGCTCAAGACCTTCTTCGGTCCGGGCCGTCCCTACGTTCAGGACCAGAAGGACGTTTACGCCCGCCTGCTGGACCAGTGGGGCGGCATACCCGAGCACCTGCAACAGAACTTTTCCCGCTACATTGACGTTCCAGCCGAAGGGTCAGCGGAGGCGGACGCCTCGGTTGACCTGTCCGGCGGCACCGCCCTGGCCCAGAAGATCTGGGAGGAGTTCGACGCCGACACCCTGGCCGACCGCGGCGTCATCGTCGCCGGCGACCCCGACAGCTGCATCAAGGCCGCCAAGCTCCACGAGGCCACCGGCGTTGACCAGCTCCAGTTCCTCATGGCCACCGAAACCGTCGCCCACGACAAGGTAATGGAGTCCATCGAGATGTTCGGCAAGCACGTCTTTCCGGCGTTCCGGTAGCCGTCAGCATCGGTAACTGCCGGCGGATGTGATACGCTATAAGAGCGCAGTCAATCCGCCGGCTATCCCGAAATGGACGCCACGCATCTTCAAGACAACATGACAACCCTGGCCCCTGAACTCAACCTGCCGCCGGAGCATCCCCTGCGGCAGATACTCGACACCATCGCCGCGCATCCGGAGGTGCGCGAGCCGGTGTTGCGCATACTGCTCACCGAGCGGCTTCTAGCCCTTCCGGAGCAGGTGGACACGCTCACCGGCCGGGTGGATACGTTACAGGAGAGCTTTGAGGATTTTCGAGAGGAAACCCGCGAGCAGTTCAGTGCCGTTAACGAGCGTATTGATGAAACCAACCGCTCAATGCGAGAGCAGTTCCAGGTTGTCAACGAGCGGATTGACGAGAGCGTTCGTGTTGTCAACGAGCGGATTGACGAGAGCGTTCGTGTTGTCAACGAGCGGATTGACGAGAGCGTTCGTGTTGTCAACGAGCGGATTGACGAGAGCGTTCGTGTTGTCAACGAGCGGGTTGACGAGAGCGTTCGTGTTGTCAACGATCGGATTGACGAGAGCGCCGGCACCGTTGTCAGAAGAATGGAGGGATCCTTGGGACGATTCAGAGGCGAAAGCTACGAAAAGAAATGCGCCGAAAAAATCGACATGATTCTTGTTGACCACTTCGCCTATGCAGTGGAGGCTGACCGAACGGCGATTATCGACCGTTTGGCGCAGGCTCGCCATAACGGTTCCATCAGCCGCGAGGAATACTTGGATGGGCGCAACGTTGACATCATCGCGCAGGAAAAGCCTGGCTTTGACGATGCAGAGAATCATTTGGCAGTAGTGGAAGTTTCAATCACCTTCAATCGGGGAGACTTGGAAACCGCCGCCCGTCGCGCTAGGATAATCGAACGGGTATTCGGCCTCAGAACCGACGCTTTCGTCACCACCAATAGCAGTTGGCCAGATGAAGTGAACGAAATGGCGCAGCAGATTGGCGTAACCATCATCCGCCACGACGAGCCCACGTACGTAGCGGAATTCTGAAGAATTGGGGCAGCCGAATGGTTGCCCCGGCCCGAATCATCAACAAACCTTCGCCTCGCGCTACGCCGGATCCCCCGTCAAGTCGCTCACCCGCGGCGCAACCTCCTCGGCGATCAGGCGCAGGCAGTCCATCTCCCACTGGTGATCGTCCGGGTCCTGGGTGATGCACAGTATGTGCCCGAACCCGCCCGTTTCGTCATACAGCTGCCGGATGCGCTGGGCGCACTCGTCCGGATCGCCCACGATCCAGATGTTGTCCATCATGTAGTCAACGGTCAGTTCGTCGTCGCTCATGTTGGGGTCAATCTTGGTGGCCTGGATCAGTCCCGACCCCAGGCGGTTGGGCAGCTGGTGTTGCAGGTAGTTGCGTCCCAACACGGCGTAGGCCCGCTCCCGCGCTTCCTCGCTGGTCTCCGCAACGAAGACGTCCCGGCCGATGCGCCAGTCTGAGCGCTTGGCCTCCCGTCCGGCCTCCGCCGCCGCATCCTCCACGGTAGTCCAGTGGTCGGCCAGGTACTTGGGCGCCAGATTGCTGCTGCTCATGGGAATGTACCCCTCGCGTCCCGCAACCCGGATGCTGCTGCTGCCGATGGACGTGGCAGCGACTCCGATGGGCGGGTGCGGCTGTTGCAGCGGCTTCATGTGCAGGCCGCGCTCCAGCACGGGGTCCAGCTCCGGCGCCTCGATGTCAAAGAACTCGCCGTGATACTCGAACTTGCCTTCTGACGCCCACAAGCTCAACACCACGTCCAGCACTTCGGCGGCGCGGCGACGCACGTCGTCGCCCTGACCGGGATCCATGCCAAACAGTTGCAGGTCGGTGGGGATCGCCCGGTGCCCGATGCCCCAGTAGAGCCGGCCTCGCGTCAGGTGGTCCAGCATGGCGATGCGGTGCGCCAGCTCGATGGGGTTGTGGATGGGCAGCAGCGTAACGCCGGTGGCCAGGCGGATGTTCTCGGTCATCGCGGATGCCTTGGCGATCATCAGGTCGGGATACGGCGCGTTTTCCCAGCGTTCGGTCAGGTGCTCGCCGATCCAGGCTTCGTGGAATCCCAGCTTGTCGGCGGCCTGCAGCAGGTCAAGGTCGCGGTCGTAAGAGTCAGCATAAGAACGGTGTGGCGGATGTAAGGGCATCATAAACAGGCCGAATTGCATGACGGTTCTCCTTCCTAGGATTACTAGGGAGCGCATGATACGCAAGGTTAGGCCCGCCACGTTCCGCTGTCAAGAATCGCAAACTAAGTGCCCAACTCGCCATGATTTCTGCAAGGGCGAGGCTTTGGTATCATCTATCAGTAGGCTAGATGTCGCGGCGCCACAAGGCGGAGACAATTGATGTACGTGTATGTACTGAGCAAGTTGATACTTATCGGTTCTCTGGCGCTAGTGTTGGCCGGTTGCATGAATGATGGCAATGAAACCGGCTCGCCGCTCTCGACCGCTGATAACGCTTCGCGCTCCTCTACCGTGGCCGGCAGGCCGGCTCAACCCGATATTCCGCCAGCACCGCCCGCCTCCGACATACGACACGATTTGGTTGCCATTGCCGTCGGCGGGTTCCATACCTGCGGGCTGCGCGCCAACGGTACGGCCTTGTGCTGGGGTACCGGCGAGTATGGCGAAATAGCTCAGCCCCCGCGCCACGAGACTTTTACTGCGCTCAGCGTCGGCTACGGTTACGCCTGCGGGATAAAGACCGACAGATCGGTGGTGTGCTGGGATTTCGACCAGATTGACGACCAGGCCAGCGGTCCGATAGATCCTCCCAGTGGCGCCTTTCAATCAATCAGCGCCGGCTTTGCTCAAGCATGTGGAGTGAAATCCGACAGGGCCGTGGTCTGTTGGAACGCCAATGACTTGGATGGAGAGTTTATCGTCCAATCAGATCCGCCTGATGGCGCGTTTACGTCAGTTGCTGCCGGAATTGGATTCAGCTGCGGGATAAAAGCTGACGGCGCCGCCGTCTGCTGGGGCGGCCAAGTGTCCGGCGATGGCGCGCCGGCTCTGGCATTCGGTTCTCCGTCCGAGACGTTTCGTTCTATCAGCATCGCAGACCAGCATATTTGCGCCCTGAGAGCCGACGGCTCGCTGACCTGCTGGGACAATCCATCCTTCCAGTCAACCGTTTCTTGTGAACCCCCGTCCTGTTGGCAGCATTTTCCACCTCCGGCACAAGTGCCACCCCCCTCAGGAACCTTTCAAGAAATCGACGGCGGAGCGTTGCAAACCTGTGGCATCAAGAATGATGGCGGCATCGCTTGTTGGGGGGTGGAATTCGATGCTCCCAACCCTCCGCCACGAGGGACCTTTACCTCAGTGAGCGTAGGTTTCTCATTCGCCTGCGCCGTGCGAATTGATGGCACAATCGTGTGCTGGAGTTTTCTGTCTGAGGGCCTGGTGCCCCTGTCCGATGCCGAAGCAATCTGCCTCGTGAATCGCGTCGATATTGTGCTCTGTCCCGGACACAACGGGTACGACCGGTTGAGCATGGAACAGTCGGGGCGGCTCGTCCACAACGCCTTCTCACACAACGGCGTTGATTATCCCTGCGGGCTTCGTCTGGACGAAACGATCGTTTGCTGGGATGCAGCCGCCGATGCTTTCGTCGCGCCCGCGCCCCGGGAAATCATCGCATTCAGCGCCGGCGACAGCAGCGCCTGCTGGATTTTACCCGACGCAACAGTAGCCTGTTGGGGGCACATTGGCAGCCCGAAAGGAACCTTCAAGTCTGTCACAGTTGGAGAGGGAGTCTATACTGGCTTTGCCTGCGGAATCAGAACCAACGATACCTTAGCCTGCTGGGGAGACAACGGACACAACTGGGGCAACATATTTCCCCCAAAAGGAACTTTTAAATTCGTCAGCCTCGGCTACGTGCACGGCTGCGCCATCGATATGGACGATGAGGTAACTTGTTGGGGAAGTGTCGAGAACGGCGGCCGGGGCATTCCATCATCTGGAACCTTTCGTTCTCTGGGCGGCGGCGGCGTCCACAGTCACTGTGGTATCCGACCGGACGATACCCTGGGCTGTTGGGGCGGTTCCCATGCCTTGCCCGGCGACTTTCAATCGGTCAGCGTCAACGGCGCCCATTACGGAGACTACTACTGCGCCGTCCGCATGGATGGGACACTAGCCTGCTCCGGCGAAGGGCGCTACGGTGAAACTATGCCCCCGGAGGGAACTTTCAAGTCAGTCAGCGCTGGCTGGGGCCGCGTCTGCGGCGTTCAAACCGACGGCGCCGTGGTCTGTTGGGGCCGCAACGCTGATCACAAAGATGAAACTACCGAGCAGGTAGAGATTCCGGAAGGCAAGTTCCAGTCCATCAGCGCCGGCGAGGAATACGCTTGCGGTATCCGCATTGATCACACTCTCTCCTGTTGGGGGCAAGCGCCCCACGTGCTGAGGCACTTGTCCGGCAGTGTTTCTCCTTGATCGTAGTGTACAATCGTACTATCATCCGCCATCGGTCACTACAAGTGGTACGGAATATGCTCCCCTTCAAGCGCAAACCCGGCATCGCCGTCATCGAGATGCACGGCGTCATCGGCACCGCCATCAAGGAACCCGAATACTCCAAGCTGCTGGAGAACGTCCGCAACAACCGGAAAATCGGCGCGCTGGTGCTCGACATCGACTCACCGGGCGGGTCCGCCACTGCCAGCGACCTGATCTACGAAAACGTCCGCGAGGTTGCCCGACGCAAGCCCGTGGTCGCCTACGTGCGCGGCCTGGGCGCGTCCGGTGGGTACTACATCGCTTGCGGCGCCGGCACCATCATGGCCTCGCGCGCCGCGCTGGTGGGGTCAATTGGCGTCATCTACCTGCGTCCCATCCTTCAACAACTGTTTGGTAAGCTGGGTGTCGAGTTCTCAGTGTTCAAGGCCGGCCGGCTCAAGGATATGTCGGGCTTCTGGCGTATGCCCACAGACGAGGAATCCGACAAGTTCCAGAGCCTGATCGGGGAGATGTACGACTTGTTCGTATCCGTGGTCGCCGACAGTCGCCGGATGACCGACGAACAGGTTCGGGGGATCGCCACCGGCGAGGTGTACACCGCCCGGCAGGCGCGGGAGTTGGGCCTCATCGACCGGCAGGGTGGCTTCGACGGCGCCATCGCCGAGGCCATGCGACTCAGCGGCGCCCGCCGCAGGATCCGCCATTACCGCCCCAAGCGCCCGCTCTTCAGCCGTATGGGACTGCCCGGCCGCACCGGCGCGTCTTACCTGCCTGCCCTGGATAATCTAGCCACACTAGCGTCCGGCGGCATCTACTTCCTGGAACCGGGAATGCTGGGTGGTCTGTATTCGCGAGACACGTAGGGGCGAATAATTATTCGCCCCTACCGCTATCCGCTTGGACGCCCTTCGCTTCCTGCCACAGCGCTTCCTTCTCATCCAGGGACAGCTTGGCGAAATCCTGCCCCCGCTCCGACGCCAGGCGCTCCATCACCCGGTAGCGGTTGCGGAATTTGGCGTTGGCCTGCCTGAGCGCGTCCTCGGCCTGGATGCCCGACCAGCGCGCCACGTTCACCAGCGCGAACAGCACGTCGCCGAACTCGTCCAACCGTTCCGCATCGGTGGCCGCGTACCGAAACTCACCAATTTCCTCGACCAGCTTGTCCAGCACCCCGCCGGCGTCATCCCAATCGAACCCGAAACGCGCCGCCCGGTCCTGGATCAACTGGGCCGCCGACAGCGCAGGCAACGCCGCCGGCACGCTGTCCATCGCCGACGGTTCTGGCTTGCCCGCCTGCCGCCGTTCCTCGGCCTTCAGCTGCTCCCAGTTGCGTTCAACTTGGCGAGCATTGATTGTTCCGGGGCTACCGGGCGCGCTGCCATCGCCGAAAACGTGGGGATGCCGGCGGATCAGCTTGCGGTTGATGGCCGCCAGCACGTCCGCGATGTCAAAGTCGCCGGCGGCCCGGGCGATGTCCGCGTGAAAGGCCACCTGCACCAGGATGTCGCCCAGCTCATCGGCCAGCGCTGCCGGCTCGCCCTCGTCGATGGCTTCCAGCGTCTCGTAACACTCCTCCAACAGGTTCCGCTTCAGCGATTCGTGGGTCTGCTCGGCGTCCCAGGGACAGCCGCCCGGCCCGCGCAGCCGCGCCACAATGTCAATCAGCGACTGGAATTCGCCGATGCGATCTTCGGGAATAGGTGAATTGGGTGTGGATATGTGGTCATTGCTCATAACGCTCAGCAGTATATCCCATCCCACTCTATCCGCTCACCCTGAGCCTGTCGAAGGGGCCACTCCGAACTCTTGTCGCCGTTTGAACATCTGACGCATTTTCCGGTAACCTGTACATAGAGAGCCCGCCAACGGAGGCTTGACATGGTAACGAAACTGCTCCGCGCCGGAACCCGAATGTCCATCGCCGAGTTCCTGGATCTGCCCGACACGGAAGAAAAGCAGAAAATGGAACTGGACGACGGAGAACTCTACATCATGCCCCGACCCAGACCTGTCCATCAGTTCATACTGATGCGGCTCTACATGTTCATTGCCACCTACATAGACGGTTTTGCGAACCCGCCAGCCCAAGTTCACACAGACATGGTCACTATCCTGTCGCCCAATTCCCTCCGCGTACTGGTGCCAGACTTGGCCGTCATGCTTTCCGACCGGCCTTACCGGATGGTTCGCGGCTATTTCGAGGTGGTGCCCGACATCGTGGTGGAAGTACTATCCACGGACCGCCGCCGCGATCTGGTTCGCAAGCGTCAACTCTACGCTGAGGCCGGCGTCGGAGAATACTGGATTGTTGATCCCCGCGACGATACCGTAACCCTGCTGGAATTGCGCGACGAAGAATATGCCGAACGCGCCGTATTGACCGCTGCCGACACGTTGACCTCGCCCATGCTGCCCGGCCTGTCCATCCCCCTGAACGACGTATTCCGCCACCGCCAGCGTCCCGCCGATGACTAACCGCCGCTCGCTCGTGATGCGGGCGCTCCTGGCGGCGCAGATTCTGGCCATCCCTGCCTGCCTGCTGTTCCTGGTAGCCGGCTCGGTGGCGTGGGCGGTCAACGACCCCGGCCTGTACCGCAACGGATTCCAGCGCTACAACACGGCAACCCGCTCCGGCATCACCGACGCCGACCTCATCATCATCGGAGCCGAACTGCGCCGCTACTTCAACACCAGCGCCGAGCCTCTGGCCGTCCGCGCCCCCATTTACGGCATCGAGCAGGATGTGTTCAACGCCCGCGAGATCGCCCATATGTACGACGTCAAACGCCTGGTGCGCGGCACGTACTGGGTCGCCCTTGGTTCCGGCCTGTGGATGCTGGCGACACTGGCGGCGGGGTTCGCAAAGCAGCGGCGCGAGTACGTCGCACCGGCGGCGCGGTTGGCCGTCTGGGGTGGAGCGGTTACCTTGCTGGCCGTAGTGGGCGTTGGACTGGCCTCCATCGCCGCCTTCGAGCAGCTGTTCCTGCTGTTCCACCAACTCAGCTTTGCCAACGACCTGTGGATCCTCAACCCCTATACCGACTACTTGCTGATCCTCTTCCCCGGCGGCTTCTGGTTCGACGCCACCATGCGCGTCGCGCTCACGTCGGTGCTCGGCGCGGTGTTGCTGCTATCCGCCGGCTGCGCGATACTGGGCTATCAGCGTTGGCGAAGCCGCTGAGATTGACGATTTGATGATCGTGGGCTACACTGCATGGTGTAATACTCCCCAGTGTCCGCTTCGGCGCACCTTGGGCTGTTATTTTATTGGGCGGCTTCATTTTATGCGGAGCTGCCCTAAATTTTTGCTGAGGTGTACGAATGGCTGACCATGTTGCGCTTTTCATAGACGGAGCGTACCTCGACTATGTTCTAAGAGATGAATTCAGTAGAGCTCGCGTCGATTTCACCGCCATTGCATTTGCAATGGCGGCAGGAGCCGACATCCTGCGCACTTACTACTATCATTGCTTGCCATATCAGAGCAATCCTCCTACAGAGGAAGAAAGTGAGCGCTATGCAGCGCGCAGAAGGTTCCTCACTGCGTTGGAACGGCTGCCCAGATTTCAGGTACGGCTGGGGCGCCTCGAATTGCGTTATGGTCCTGATGGCAGCCGCAGGTTCGAGCAAAAGCGAGTCGATATTCTGCTTGGCGTGGATTTAGTTCAGTTGGCAGCGAAGGGTCGTATACAACAGGCTGTAGTGCTGGCCGGAGACAGCGACTTTATTCCGGCCATTAACGTCGCCAAGTCAGAGGGCGTTTTGGTTAGGCTGTTTCATGGTGAAGGGTGCCACTCCGAGCTTTGGCAAGCGGCCGATGAACGGGTGAAATTGGACCAAGCGTTTATCAACGCAGTTCGGCAATCTCGCCATTGATCCGGAGCGCAAAATGACGCGGCAACTGGAAATTAAGCAGCCTTTCAACTTGGAACTCAGCCTGATGATGGGGCAGGCGTTCCGCTGGCAAAGGCTGTCTGATGATTTTTACGCGGACGGTCAGCAGTGGTTCTCCGGCGTCATCGGCGAAAACCTGATCCATATTCGCCAAACCGATGATGGTGTTGAGTATCGCGTCGGCGTCAGGCAAGGCGAACGCCCCGCTACGCCTGAGGACGACGATATGTTGCGCCGGTACTTCAGGGAAGATGACGACGTTGCAGCCATCTACGCCGACATCGGCCACGACCCTTACATCGCCCTATTGACGCGCAAATACTGTGGTCTGCGCGTTCTCCGACAAAACCCGTGGGAGTGTACGGTAGCCTATTTGTGCTCAGCCAGGGGAAGTATCGAGCGGATTGCCCGAAATGTAGAGGCAATCGCCGGAGCGTTCGGCAACGCAATCAGTTTGGGCAGTGATCAACGTCACACTTTCCCTCCGCCTCATGGCTTGTGGCCAGCGGAAGAAACTGCCGAAACCTTGGGATCCGTTTTAGAAGGCTTCAAGAGTCAGTCTCCTAACATCATTGCGGCTGCGGGGCAGGTAGCGAGCGGAAGTTTGAGGCTCTATTCGCTGTCAGAGGAACCCTATGAAAACGTGCATAGTCAGTTGTCTAATTGCCGGGGGATTGGAAACAAAGTGGCGGACTGCATTGCTCTAATGTCGTTAGACAAACTGGATGCCTTCCCGCTCGACCGACATATCGGAAGGTCATTGACCAACTGGCCGGAATGTCCGTTCCTACACAATTCCGAAAGAATTACGGACGGCCAATATCGAGACACGGTCAGGTGGGCGCAAGAACACTTTGGCCCATACGCCGGATACGCAGGTCAGTTCCTGTTCTGCGACCAGCCTAAGTAGCGGGAATCCCGATCCCTACCTCACCCCTCCCCCAATCATCCGAAAGTGCTGCACACTCTCCGCGTCGCTAAACGCCTCCAACGCCCGGCGATACACCGGCTTGATGCGCCGTTGCCGCGCGTCCAGCAGGATGCCCAGCACCGTGCCGCTGTGGGCCACGTTGATCCCAACGACCCCCGGTTCATCAACAAACTCCGCCGCACGCTCGACCCACTCGGCCATCGCCGGCGGATGCCCGGCCCGCGCGCTGATCGTCGCTCCTCGGCCCACCAACTCAGAGTCGCCTCTTCGGATGCCCTCCCTCACCAACTCCAGCGCCTCGTCGGTACGCGACGCTACCTTTTCCCACAGCGCCGTCCGGTCGGTCCGGTTGAACTCCAGCGTGTCCACTGTGCCGCCCGTGTCGATAACGATAACCTCCATCGGCGGTGGCGGCCCCAGCGACTCGGCGATGCTGCCGCGCCTGTGATCGATCAGCGCGATTCCGGGAAACATCACGCCGTCCGTCGGTTCCACCGACAGCGCAATGCTGGCGATGTCGTCCGACGAAAAAGGCCGCCCTGCCGCTATCCCGACTGCCCCTACCGCCGCCGTAATGTCCGCGCTGCTGCTGCCCATCCCTTTGCCGGCGGGAATGGGGTTGGTGATCGTAACCTCGGCAGTTAGGTTGGCGATGCCCAGATTCGGAGCGAGTTTTCCTAGCGTGGCCGCCACCGCCCGTCTGGCCTTGGGCAGATGGTCAAGCCCACGTACCACCGCGTCCGACCGTTCTGAGTCGCCGACCCGCAGCGTCACCGTCGCCCTGGAAAACTGGTTGATTGGACAGGTCACCAAAAAGTGCGCTCCGCCCGTCATCCCCTGCACCAACTCGCCGCAGGTTCCCGGCGCCGACGCTGTCGCGCTTCCAATCACGTCGTCAGACATTTCGCAAGATTAGCACAAGTCCCCTCTCCCTTGATGGGAGAGGGCTAGGGTGAGGGTGATAATCCCTGGGGCTTTACCCGCACCGGAATCCCCGCCACCACCAGCGTCACCGCCTCCGCATCCGCCGCCGTCGCCTGGTTCACCGTGCCCAGCAGATCCTGAAACTGCCGACCCAGCGATGATGTGGCCACCAGAGAGTGCCCCACCTCGCTGCTCACAACCACCGCGTCGGCGTCGATCTCGCCCACGTAGGACGCAAACCGCCGCACCGCGCCCACAGTCCTCGCCTCCAGTTCCCCCGGCGACATACCCTCATGCTCAATAAGCAGGTTCGACACCCACCCATCCAGCGAGTCCAGCAGCAGCACAGGGGCGCTCCCGTCTTGGATTCCCGACTCCCGCAGCGCCCCGACCGGATTCAATGGGGCCTCAACCGTCTGCCATTCCGCCGGCCGTCGTTCCCGGTGCCGGCGAACCCGTTCCGCCATCTCGTCGTCGGTCACCGTCCCGGTGGCGACGTAGATCACTGTCCGGTCCTCGCCCAGTTCCGCCGCCAACTGCTCCCCATACGCGCTCTTGCCCGACCGGATGCCGCCCAAGACCAAGTGGATGCTGCTCATGGCGACGGCGACACGCCTACCATGTCGTACACCAGGTCCATCCGCAGGCTGCCGCGCACCCAGTCCGCCAGCCGGTCGTACTCCCGATCCCGGGCCACATCAACGCCGTCGGGCAGCGTAACCCCCTTGCGCCGCGCCAGCTCGCCCAGCATCGCCCGCCGGACGCCGGCGTTGTGGAACAGCCCGTGAATGTACGTACCCATCACCCGACCCGAGTCGTCCAGCGCGCCGTCCAGCGCGGTGGCGTCGGTCACGGGGGCGTCGGCCCGGTCGTTCACGGCGAAGACCGGCACGAATCCCTCGCCCACCGTCCGCCCCATGTGAATCTCGTACCCCACGACGCTCTCGCCGGCCGCGCCCGACAGCAGCCCGCCGTTCGCGCTGGCCTCAGATCGCACCGTCGCCTGCACCCGATGGGTCTCCTTACTGCCGGCAAACGTCGTGGATAGGGGCAACAATCCAAGGCCATCCGCCTGCCCGATGGTCGATTCGATGCCATCGGGATCGTACAGCGCATCGCCCAGCATCTGGTAGCCACCACAGATGCCTACAATGGCGGAACCGCGCTCATGCGCCGATGCCACCGCCTGCGACAACCCTTGCTGCTCCATCCACAGCAGGTCGGGGATGGTGGTCTTGCTGCCCGGCAGAATCACCAGGTCGGGGTCGCCCAACCGGTCGCCGTGCTGCACGTAGCGCAGGTTCACCCCCGGCTCCCGGGCCAGCGGGTCGAAGTCGTCAAAGTTCGAGATGTGCGGCACCTGCACCACGGCTACGTCCAGCACGGCAGCAGCAGATGATGACGGCGGCGTGATCTCCAGCGCCACCGAGTCCTCCTCGGGGATGTGAATGTCCCGGTAGTGGTGTACCACTCCGACGACCGGCTTGCTGGTGTAGTCCTCCAGCCACGTCAACCCATCGGTGAGCAGGCTGACGTCGCCGCGAAACTTGTTGATGAGCAATCCCTTGACTGCCGCCCGCTCCGCGTCATCCAGCAGTTGCAGCGTGCCCACCAGCGACGCGAACACGCCGCCCCGGTCGATGTCGCCGCACAGCAGCACCGGCGCGTCCGCGTGCAGCGCGACCCGCATGTTGACGATCTCGGTGGCCTTCAGGTTGATCTCGGCGGGGCTGCCCGCGCCCTCGATCACCACCACGTCGTGCTCCCGACGCAGGGTGTCCAGCGACCGCGCCACCGATTCCCACAACGTGGCCTTCATCTCAAAGTAGTCGCGGGCGCGCGCCGAGGTCCACGGACGTCCCATCAACACCACCTGGGCGTGACTGTCGGCCTCCGGTTTGAGCAGCACCGGATTCATCTCCACTCGCGCCTCCACGCCGGCCGCCTCTGCCTGCACCGCCTGCGCCCGCCCGATCTCCGCGCCATCGGGCGTCACATACGAATTGTTGGACATATTCTGCGCTTTGAACGGCGCGACGCGCAGCCCGTCCTGCCGCAGGATGCGGCACAGCGCGGACACCAGTACGCTCTTGCCCACGTGGGACGCCGTCCCCTGTACCATCAGCACGCGCCCCAACGGCGGATTCAGTTCATTGCCCGCAGCGACCATCGGTTACCTCCACCAAAATCATACCCATTACCGTTCACCCGCCAGGCTGTAGGATGAGGTTGCCATACGGATCAACCTCGCCGTTCCACCCGGGGGGCACGACGATGGTCGTGTCCAGTTGCAACAACAGAGCCGGCCCGGCGATGCGGTTGCCCGTTTGCAATCGGTCCCGGTCATAAAGCGTGGTCTCGACGGCGCCGCCGGCGAACACCACCTCGGCATTTCCAATGGCGGCGTGGTCGGCATCCGATCCTTGGGCTACTGCCGGTTCCAGCGCCGGCTTGTCCACCGCCAGCGCCAGTTTGAGGCGCAGGTTGACCACCTCGATGGGCAGGTCCCGGTCGGCGTAACCGAACCGTTGCAGGTGGGCCTCGTAGAAATCGCCCGCGATGTAGTCCGTGAGGTTGCCAGGCGCGTCCAGGGGCGGGCAGTCCACCGTGAGCTCGAATGACTGGCCGACGTAGCGCACGTCAAGAAACCGCCGGGGTGTCATGCCGTCAGCAGGGAGTTCTTCGTCCACCAGCTCGGCGCGGGCCAGTTGTTCCATGCCTCGAAACTCGGTATCCAGGCGGGCCTGGTCCAAGTCGTCGCCCCGCAGCATCACGGTGCGCGAGTAGTCCTTTACCACGTCGGCGATGGCGACGCCCAGGGCCGACAGTATGCCCGGGTGCCCCGGAACCAGCACGCGGGGGATGCCCAGCTCGGCGGCCAGTTCGCAGGCGTGCATCGGGCCCGCGCCGCCGAACGGGATCAGCGTGAACTCCCGGGGGTCGTAGCCGCGTTCCAGGGAGATGGCGCGAATGGCCCGTTCCATGTTGGAGTTGACCACGCGGATGATGCCCAAAGCGGTATCAGTAGCTGACGCGCCGACGCCGCTGGCAAGGTCGGACAGCAGAGTCTGGGAGCGTTCCAGGTCCAGCGTCATCCGTCCGCCCAGGAAACCGTCGGGGCGCAACCTGCCCAGGGTCAAGTTGGCGTCAGTCACGGTGATGCGGTCGCCGTGACCGTAACAGGCCGGGCCGGGATCTGCGCCAGCCGACTGAGGGCCGACTACCAGCGCGCCGCCGGCGTCCACCCGTGCGATGGACCCCCCTCCGGCTCCGACGGTGTGGATCTCGATCATGGGAACGCTGACGGGATAGCCGCCCAGGTTTGCGGCGGTCGTCTCCTTGATGCGGCCGGGGCAGAGGGAAACGTCGGTAGAGGTGCCGCCCATATCCAGGGTGATGATGTCGGGATAGCCGGCCTGCACCCCGGTGTAGAACGCGCCCACGACTCCCCCGGCTGGCCCGCTGAGAATGGTGCGGACGGGCTGCTCGGCGGCCAGGCTGGCGGTGATGCTGCCGCCGGAGGACTGCATGATGCGCAGCCCACGCCCCAGCGCAGATTCCAGTTGCGTCAGGTAGCGGGCCATCACTGGGCCAACGTAGGAGTTGACTACCACGGTGCTCGTGCGCTCGTACTCGCGGAACTCCGGCAGAATCTTCGACGAGATCGAAATGAAAGGGTTGTTGGGCAGTTCGGTGAGACGCTGCGCCAGCGTTTCCTCATGCACTGGATTCAGGAAGGAGAACAGGAAGGAAACGGCCACGCCATCGACCTCGGCCTCGTTGAGCAGCGCTAGCAGGGCCTCCACCGACTCGGGCGTCAGGTCTTCCAGGATTGCCCCGGTATAGTCGATCCGCTCGGGTAAGCCGAACCGGAGTTGCCACGGCGACAGCGGCGCGGGACGCTCCATGGACAGGTCATACAGGTCGGCTCGGTTCTGGCGTCCGATTTCCAGCACGTCCTCGAAGCCCAGGGTCGTCACCAGCGCGGTGCGGCCCCCCTTGCCCTCCAGCAGCGCGTTGGTAGCTACGGTGCTGCCGTGGATGAAGTCGGTAGCGGCGATGTCAACGTTGGTCTCGCTGATGCCGCGGGTGATGCCCTGGGAAGGATCGGCGGGAGTGGAGGGAAGCTTGTGGACGGACAGGCGGCCGTCCTCCAGGATGGCGATGTCGGTGAACGTGCCACCGACATCAATACCGACTATGGTGTGTGGCATATGGGGTCAGTTCTCCGTGGCGTCAGCGGACGGATCTGGTAACGAAGGCAAGCCGAGGGCCGCTTCAATGCGGCTGAAGCGGGCGGCGATTTCCCGGTCGTGCTCGGCACGGACGCGCCCAACCTCGGCCTCGGCGCGTTGGGCGCGTTGCCGGGCTTCTTCAGCCTGCTGCAAGGATTGCTCGGCTTCCTGCCGGGACTGCTCGGCTTCCTGCCGGAACTGCTCGGCCTGCTGTCGAAGCTGTTCGATTTCCTGTTGCGCTTTGGCGGCTTTCTGCTCCGACTGTTTGGCGGATTCTTCGGCTTTGGCAGCCCTCTCATCAGCTTTCTGGGCGCGGTCGTCGCGCAGGATTCCAAGCAACAAGGCGAAACCTCCTATCCCGTTTCCGCTGAGGGCGACGGCCAACTGGGCGACGCCGGCCGCCGTACTGTATTGGAGCGCCAACCACGCGAATACCGTCGCAACCAGCAGGGCGCTGGTGTATGCGACAAAAGCCATTATATACAATCGTTTTCTCGTGTTCATGGCGTGACTACAGCGGCGTCCCGGTTGGCATATAGCAGAGACGCGCCATTATGCAATACGAACGGTCCCGGCGCCACATCTGACTGTCAATGTCAGGGCACATCAAAAAGCCCGGGGAGCGCACGCTCCCCGGGCTGATATACGATATGGAGGGCTGGGGTTTTAGTCGGCGGGCGACGGAGCCGGCTGCGTGTTAGTGTCCTCGCGTCCCATCGGCACGACGGCGGCGTTTTCGCTTTCCTTACGGCGTATGAAGAACCTCGGAACGAGTACCCAGAGCGCGAAGAGTCCCACGAAAGCGGCGGCAGCGGCGATAGGAAGCATGGTCAGTTGTCTCCGTCCGATTTGGGTTGGTTGGTCGATTTTTAATCAGCAGCCTGCGGAGCGAATTCTTCCTGCGGTGCCATGGTCATGGAGGCGTTCTCGTCGTTGTGGCGGCGCAGGATGAAACGGGGCACGATGACCCAGAGAGCGAACAGTCCAACGAAGGCGGCTCCGGCGGCTATGGCAAGCATTTCAATCTGTCTCCAATGGTGATTGGGCGAGTTCGCCCGTTTCGATGGAGCAAATTATGCCGAAGGGGTGTTACGCCGGTTTTGCGCCAATGTTACGCCTTTGTAACATTCCAAAACCTGTTGGCTCCGGTTTGCCGGAGGCTTATGGGTCCATCAAACCCGCGATTCCACACCGATCCACCAGTGGCGCCCCTTGCCACGCCGCTTTCGTTCGTAGCCGCGCGCCCGCAGTTCCAGACCGAACTTGCGCTGGCTGTGGGCCAGATAACCGTGGTCCAGGCACCAATTGGCGTAGGAGGTGTATAGGTCTCCGGCCAGGTTCATCGCCCGCGAGCCGGTGGAGCAGGCGTTGGCTACAAACTCATCAACTGGCCCCATCTCCGTAGCCTGGGATGCCACCGAAATTCGCGGTTCGGGTGGGCCCTCGGGCGCGATCCAGCCGGCAGGGGTGTCGCCGCCCGTGTCCTCTGCTAACGACCCGTACCGACGCAGCCGACCGGACCCACTGCCGTAGCCACCCACGTCGCTGATCGGACTCGCCGACGGTATTTCCCGTGAGAAATGTTCCGCCAGCAGCCCCAGCAGTCCATAATTTCCGGACGACGCCTGCAATGCCACCGAGACGTCGATCCCGTCCAGACAATACGAAACGAACAGGGACAGGTCCAGGTAACGCGCCAAGCTGCCGAAATGTCCCCAACGGATTTCCTCGCCGTGCAGGTTCTGCGCGTCCAGCGCAAAGTCCATGTCGGGAATGGCGTAGTTTTGCCGGAATTCGGGAGGTATGCGCCAGGTGGGGGCCATCAGGTCCAGCGCCACGCTCTGGCAGATCAAATATGCGGCCGCGCGGGCATTCCAGAGATCGACGTCCGGTTGTTCGGCCGCCGGCGGGGGAAGGTGTGAAACAGGCCCGAACACGGTTTCGGCCTCGCGCTGCGTTTGCATCGCCAGCAGGGCGAATGCCCCGCGGACCTGGTTCCCGGTGGTGCGCAGCAGAGACCGGTAGTCTGTCACCTGGAGGGGGAGACTGGATTCAAATGTCTGCCCGCTCTCGCGCCTCAGTTCCCCGCGGTTGGGAACCAGAGTGGCGGTGATCAGACCCCGGTGGGATGCTGCATACACGGCCATCGCCAGGCACAGGTTCTCACGGGCCAGCCGAACCCTTCCGCCTGGCGTGAGAGCCGCAGTTTCGGGGGGCGATGACATAGTTTTGGGGTTGGCAATGACGTAGAGGCGAGGTATGCCTCGCCCCTACGGTGATACGGCGTCAAGCCACCGAGTGAGCGGTCTAGGTGTTGATGTCCATGACCACCTTGATGATATTGTCGTCCCGTTGTTCGTACATGTCGTAGGCTTGCTGGATGTCGGAGAAGCCAACCCGGTGGGTGATCAGCTCGGCGGGGTCGGCCCAGCCGCGATCGCGCAGGTCCACCATGTCCTGGATCTGGCTGATGGGGTCGCCGCTGCGCGCGCCGGTGGTGGGAATGATCCGGGGCTGCTTGTCCATCCAGAGGTTGTGCTCGATGGGCACCATGTGGTCGGTCTGGATGCCGAAGATGATGACCTGGCCGAACTGCCGCACGTGGCGGAAGCACTCGTTCAGCGCGTCAGGGTAGCCGGCGGCCTCAACGCAGACGTCGGGGCCGGCGCCCTTGGTGATTTCCATGACGGCTTCGTGAACGTCCTGGGTGTCAGGATTGATCCGGTGCGTGGACCCCATCTCCTTGGACTTTTCCAGGCGGTAGTCCAGGGGATCGACGACTATGACGTTGCGCGCGCCCATGCGGGACAGGATCATGGTGAAGCTGAGGCCGATGCTGCCCTGCCCGAAGACGAGAATGTTCTGCTGAAGGGGGCTGCCCATCTGGCGGCACGAATAGAGGACCGTGCCCGGGGGCTGGCACATGACCCATTCATCCAGGCCGCCGTATTCGGGCAGGAGGGCCATGCGTCCGGGTTCAGACAGGATGTAGTCGCAGAGACCGCCGGTGCCGGGGTAGGGAATCGCGATGACGCGCTGGCCTTCACGGAACTCGTCGGTCTTGCTGTCCACGATGACGCCGGCCAGCTCGTGCGCGCCTTTGCAGGGGGCCATGGGGTACTCGGACTCGTCGAGTACGGGGCCGTAGGTGTGACGGATGTCGGAGCCGCAGACGCTGACCGACTCCATCTTGATCAGCACCTGGCCGTCGTTGGGGGCTGGCGTGTCAACTTCGGTGAACTCCCAACGCTTGGGGGCGACTAGCTGGGCTGCTTTCATTTGGAGGCTGCTCCTTTCAACAGGATGTCGTTTTGAGATTGAATCGCCGGGCAATCATAGTATGCCCAGGTACGTGGGGCAACCCGGCAGGTTGCTACTCGTCGCGGGGCGGACGGCGACGGTGGTGGAATATATCGGCAAGGGGAATGACAAGGCCGGGCAGCAGCGGCGTGGTGAGGGTGTCGGCGGCGGTGAGGGTTGGGCGCTCGATGTATTCGCCGCCCCACAGTTCCAGCGGGAGAACGTTGTCGTTGACGGGATCGAAAATCCAATACTCTTGGACGCTGGCTTCGGCATACAACTGACGCTTGCGCACCAAGTCGCGGTTGCGGTCGGTGGAGAGGATTTCGATTACGATGTCGGGGATTCTGCCCGAGGCGCTGATGTCGGATTCGTCGCCGGGTTTGCGCACGAAGATGGATAGGTCGGGTATCAGGATGCGTCCGGATTCCTGGGAAATGATGATGACCAGTTCGCTGTACACCTCGGCCGGAGGTTCATCGAAGCTCTCCAAATGGTTTTCAAAGAAGTTCGTTAGCCTACTCGACACAAATAGATGGATACGGCGTGGTCGGGGCATAAAGTAAAGTTCTCCATCGTCGAGTTCCAGCCAGCGGTATTCGTCGATCTCTGGCAAGGCGAGATACTCGGCGGCGGACATGCGGGTCCCGGTGCGGAGTTTGGGCTTGGTGGTGGTCATGGCGTGGCCTCCGGCGAATCTACTCGTCCCGGGGCGGACGGCGTCGGTGGTTGAAGATGCTGCCCAGCGGGATTTCCAGGCCGGGCAGCAGCGGCGTGGTGAGGGTGTCGTCCGCGGTGAGGGTGGGACGCTCGACGTATTCACCGCCGCGAAGTTCCAGCGGGAGAACGTTGTCGTTGACGGGATCGAAAATCCAATACTCTTGGACGCCGGCCTCGGTGTAAATTCGCCGCTTGAACACCAGGTCATGGCTGCGGTCGGTGGACAGAATCTCCACCACAATGTCGGGCACACCTTCTACATATATTCTCCCGCCGACGTCATCCCGTCCGGCAAGTATGATCACTAGATCCGGTTCCACCGCCCTCTGCAACCCTTCTGACAGTATGGTGGTTATGTCGTGATGCACCTCGTAAGGCGGTATGTCGAAATCGTCCAGAAATGCCTCGAAATGTATGCCGAGGTGCCTCATCAAAAACTGGTGGTCTTTGGTAGGTGTGCTCATAACGTAAAGGACCCCGTCAAACAGCTCCAGCCTCTCGTCGGTTTCGCCGAGGGCCAGGAACTCGTCCAGGGACATGCGGGTCCCGGTGCGGAGTTTGGGTTTGGCGGTGGTCATAGTGGCCCCCGGGAAGCCTACTTGCTGCCCAGTGGGCCGTGGAAGCGGGGCAGGATTTCCTCGCCGGCCTGTTCCAGCTGCTCCATGGACTCGGTGCTGGCGCACAGCGGGCGGATTACAAACTTGAACCCGCCGGCGTCAATGTAATCCTGGATGAAGTCGCCGATTTGCTCTGAGGTGCCAACGGCGGAGAACTCGGTGAAATGGGCGTCGGGCCGCTGTCGGGTAACAAACTGCTCCGACTTCTCCTCACCGGCCTTCTGGTCGTCGCAGATGTAGTATCCGATCAGCACGCCGACATGGTCCTCCTCGATCTCGCGGTCGTACTGCTGGGCCGTCTCGAAAACGATCTCACGTCCCGATCGTACCTCCTCCGGCGTGGCGCTGGACACCAGCCATCCGTCGCCGACGCGCCCGACGCGTCGGGCCGCGGCGGGACTGCGCCCGCCGATCCATACCGGCGGCGACGGCTTCAGGAACGTGCGCGGAGTCACGGAAACGTTGTGGGTGGTGAAAAACTCGCCCTCGTGGGTTACGTCCTCCTCCTCCCACAGGCGACGCATGAGGGTGATGGCCTCGTCGGTGCGGCGAGCGCGGTCGGCCTTGGGGACGCCGCAGGCCTCGTATTCGTCCGGGTCTTCTTGGCCGAGGCCGACGGCGGGAAAGAAGCGGCCCTGAGACAGCCAGTCCAGCGTGGCGACCTGTTTGGCCAGCACCACCGGATTGCGCAGCGGCAGGGCCAGGACGCTGGTGCCGAACTTGAGCCGGTCGGAGTATCCGGCGACCAGGGACAGGGCCACCATGGGCTCCAGGCTGAACCGGTCGCTGCAAATGCGGTCGCTGAGCCAGATGGAGTCGTACTCGTATTTGTCGCCCAGTTCCACCAGGGTACGGAGGAAGTTGGGGTCGT
This sequence comes from Dehalococcoidia bacterium, assembly GCA_965207025.1. Lineage (GTDB taxonomy): Bacteria > Chloroflexota > Dehalococcoidia > Lucifugimonadales > UBA3495 > Bin87. The sequence goes on from OZ242258.1 coordinate 3,629,510, forward strand.
CGCCCCCCTGTCCGAATGCGCCGGGGACGTAGCCGATAGCAACGCTCATGATGGTTGGCCTCCTTGTCGTTGACGTACCGGCGTTTCCAGCGCGGTGAGAAGCGCCGGCAAGTAGTGAATAACCGCTTCGTATATGGCATCCGCTTCCACCGAGTGGTACTCGTGGATCAGGATATTACGTAAACCGCGGAAGCGCCGCCATTGAGCAGCAGGATACTGGCGCCGGGTAGATTGTGAAATTTTGCTGGCGGCTTCGCCGACCACGGCCACCAGGTAAAACACGGCGCGACGCAAGTTGGAATCGTTGAGAAAATCAGCATAGGTAGAATCACCGAGGGTTTCGATGGCCTCGCTGGCGTACTGGCGAACGTCGTCCAGTCGCTCCCCGTCAGTCCGGTCGCTCATACTGTAACGTCGCCAACTGGCCTCTGGCTATGTATTTGGCCTGCCAATCTACGATGCTGTCCACCTTGCGCAAGTCAGAAGGATAGCCGAGCAACTCAGTAAGTTCCTCGCCCAAGCCTCCGAAATACTTCAAACCCAACTTGACGTCGGGCGCGAACTCGGCGATGAAGTCCAAATCGCTGTCGTTGATGACGGAATTTCGCCACGGGTACTTGATACTAGCCAGGCGCGTTATCTCGTGCCGCTGGCAGAACTCGGCGATTTTGTCTTTGGGGATGGGAAACTCCATGTAGTCCGCCCGGTCATAGGCGATTTTGCCTTCGTCGGGAATGTTGCCGACGTAAAAGCCCCGGATGTAGAGATGCAGGTCAGTGGGACGGTCCAGGATTTCCGTAATCTCGGCCTCCATGGCGGCCAGCGTATCCAGGGGTGGCAGGTCTTCCCGGAGAAACTCGACCAGAAAAGCCGCCTCGCTGCCGGCGCGCACCGGCTCGTGCAACCACGTCAGCCGGCGCACGCTGTGCCGTTGGCAGAACCGACCAATCTCATCCTTGGCAGAACGGAGTTTTACAGTCATCAGAATCACCTGACTGCATTGTAGCAAACGCTGGCTGGCGCTTATCCGCTGATGGGCTCCAGGCCAGCCTCGGCGCGGGCGTCGTTGATGTGGTCGAGGACGCGCATGCGCAGGGGTGGCAGCTCGTAGCCCAGGTCGGCCATCATACGGCTGTTGTCCACCAGGTACACGTGGGGCACGGGCCGGCTGCCGGTGGTGATGCTGGCGTCGGGGATGTAGGAGCGCACCAGGTCGGCGACGTCGGCGATGGTGGCCAGCTCGCCGCCGCTGATGTAGATGTGGTGGTTGAGATTGTCGGCCAGGGCGGCGCGGACGAAGATCTCGGCGGCGTCCTCGGCGTGGATCATGGGCGAGGCTTCCATGGGATCGAAGTCCATGCTGACGGGCTGGCCGACGGCGGGCAGCGACATCATCAGGCCGCCGATCATGCCGGTCATCCCGGTGACGCGGCCGTGTCCGAAGACGGTGCAGATGCGGATGCCTCGGATGTCCAGGCCGTGCAGCGTTCGATAGCGGGCGGCGGCGAAGTCGTTGACCGCCTTGGTCATGCCGTACACGTTGATGGGAGCCGGCAGGTCGTCCTCGATGAGGGGCCGGTCGCCGAAGGTGTCCTGGACGCCGTACACGGCGATACTGCTGGCGTAGATGACGCGCTTGATGCTGCCCCAGCGGGCGGCCTCAAAGACGTTGTTGCAGCCGTCGATGTTGACGGCCATGCCGGTAGCGGGGCGGTCCTCGGTGTCAGGCGGAAGCAGGGCGGCCATGTGGATGATGCGATCAACGCCGTGGCGGTTGACGGCTTCCAGCAGGTGGTCCAAGCGGGTCACGTCGCCGCGATAGACGGATATGTGGTCCATCAGGGGTTGCAGGTTGGCGCGCGGGGGAGCAAGGTCGAAGCAGACCACCTCCTCGCCCCGTTCGACGAGCTTGCGGATAATGCGGTTGCCGATGAACCCGGTGCCGCCGGTGACCATCACGGACATTGAATAACCTCCAGGAATCGCCGCCGGGGATGATTTACGCAGGGCAGCGGACGATGGGCAGCATGATACCCAGCAGGGTCAGGGGGCGCAAGAAACGGTATCTTGCGTCGATGTCCAGGATGGGCGGGAGTGGGAGGGTTGGTGTTGGTTGGTAGCCTGCCTGAGGTCGGTTTCCGGAATTCACTTTGGTCGCGGTCAGCCCCACGGCCGGGGGTTGTTACGCAAGGGGGTTTATACCCTCCGAGTGGGTGAGCCTAATGGAAGCGTCCAGATCAGAGGTAGACACCGTTGAGTTCGCACGGGTCATGTAGTTAGCCGTACACGTCGCAGTGGGTAGCGCGCTGAAAGGTTGCACGTTCGGTCCTGGGCGGGGTCTTGCGATTTGGAGTTGCTGACTGGTTGTTGGCCGTTGACGACCGTAGCGATGTGACCTCGTAGCAGGCGGTGATTACTGGATGTTGATGTGCACGATACTATGATAGAACGTGCGTTTGGCGTAGGTCAACAGGCCGGCGTCAGTGGTTCAGAGGATATGTTTGACTTATGACCGCCCTCTAAGGTCATCGATTGCGGTGATGACATCAGCAGCCGTCTCGCCCCTGTCCCTGAGGCTGGACGCCCATTCACGCCCCGGGTGCAGAGTGTCCCATCGGGACCGGCGCTGGTTCCTGCGCCCAGCGCCGGGGTCATGGTTGCCAAATCCATCGACGACCACGTTCCATATCGGTTGATACTGCGCGAGCAGCACCTGCTCCGTTAGTCCAATCCACACCGGGTCAAGCACCAGCCAACGACAGCGAAAGTCGGCCAGCTCCAAGTTGGATGCCGCTTCAATTGACCCTGCATGTTCCTGAAGGCGGCTGTGAAGAACGGCGGTTGATGCCTGCGTCCGTCCTTGTCTCCGCCCGGGCGGGTCGGCCTTCCCCACTTAGATAGGCACGTCCGCCCCTAACCCAGCGTACGCGGCAAAGGTTCCGGTATAGTGGAGGGTCTAAACCCCGGCGCCATCAAAGGCTTCGTCCGGTGGCAGCGTATCGGCCGGGTATTCCATCAAGGCCCGGGCCGCATTGCGGCCCAGTTCGTCAACGCTGAGCGGGTTGTAAGCGCGCACCGATTATCGCTCGCACCTGGCGCTGTTGCGACAAATTATCCAGAAACAGTGCCGTTTCCTCGCGTGGTGAGCGGTCGCCCACTTGGTGGACACCATAGGGCCCGTTCTAACCTTAACGATAAGGTCGCAGACGGTGAATCCTGCCTCATCCGCCATCCGCATGAAATCGCAGTGGCTCCACTTTGAGCGGTGGCTGTTGACCATATCGGTGATCTTGGCGAGAAGCAGGCCATCGGGTTTCAGAACCCGTTTCGCCTGGGTCAAGAACGGAGGGTAAAGGTAGCTCAGGCTCCAATCATGCTCTTTGCCGCAAGCTACCGTCGCGCCAAAATCCTCATCAAACTTCTTGCTGCTCTTGTCCCGACCCTGCGGGCCGACGTGGGGCGGGTCGTAAACGACCGTGCCAAGTGCAGCGTCCGGCACACCTGCCATTACCCGATTGTCGCCGACGATCATCGGCTCGTATTTGGGGTCAATGTCCATCGACACGACTTGCCGTATCGATTTTTTCCAGAAGCGCCCCCGGTTGTACGTGGCGTCCAGAATAGGCTCCGGATCAATCGACGAGTAGAATTGCAACATGGTTTCAATCAAGTCACCGTCGCTGCCTTCCCAAACGCTGCTGATGGGCTGGTATCCCTGGCTGACCTGCGCATAATCAAAAAGCAAAACGGGCACCTCTGTTGGGAAGTACCCGTATCCTAATCCGTGTTGCCACGCGCTGGCAAAGGATAGTTGACACAAATGATTTGGGGCGCCGCGGGCGCGGCACAGCCAGGGCCGGCAGGTGATGGGGGCCCTTCGACAGGCTCAGGATGAGCGGTCCATCAACCCTGTAGCAGCCCCACCACCGCGTCACCCACCTGCTGGGTGCTGCCGTTGCCGCCCAGGTCGGCGGTGAGGGTATCGCCGTCGTTGAGGACGCGCAGCGCGGCGGCGTTGACTCGGTCGGCGGCGTCGGTTTCGCCGAAATGGTCCAGCATCATGGCGACGGCGAAGATGGTGGCCAGCGGGTTGGCCTTGCTCTGGCCGGTGATGTCGAAGGCGGCGCCGTGTACCGGCTCGAACATGGACGGGAAGCGCCGCTCCGGGTTGATGTTGGCGCTGGGAGCCAGACCCATGCTGCCGGTTACCACGGCGGCGATGTCGGAAAGGATGTCGGCAAACAGGTTGGACGCCACAATCACGTCGAAGTCCTCGGGCCAGCGCACCAGGTCCATGGCCGCGCGGTCCACCAGCAGCGATTCGGTCTCCACCTGCGGGTAGTCGGCGGCAACCTCGTCGAACACCTCGTCCCAGAACACCATGCTGAAGGCCTGGGCGTTGGACTTGGTTACGGACGTCACCTTGTTCTTGCCGCCGCGCCGGACGCTGTACTCGAAGGCGGCGCGGATGATGCGCTCGGTGCCCCGGCGGGTGAAGACGCCGCTCTGGATGACCGTTTCGTGGGGTGTGCCGGGGTAGAGGCGGCCACCCACTGGGGCGTACTCGCCCTCGGTGTTCTCGCGGAAGATGACCATGTCCACGTCGCCGGCCGACTTGCCGGCGATGGGCGACTCCACGCCGGGATACAGCACGGCGGGCCGGATGCAGATGGCCTGGTCGAAGGCGCGGCGCATGGGCAGCAACAGCCCTTGCAAGGTGACGTGGTCGGGAATGTTGGGGTCGCCCACTGCGCCGAAAAGCACGGCATCGTAGTCGGAGAGGCGTTCCAGGCCGTCCTCGGGCATCATGCGTCCGGTTTCACGGTAGTAGTCGCTGCCCCAGGGAAATTCGGTGACGCGGAAGAAGAGGCCGTCGGACTGAATTGCCACGGCGTCCAGCACCTTGCGTCCCTCTGCAATGACCTCGGGGCCGATGCCGTCGCCGGCGATGACGGCCAGACTGTATTCGGGCATGTCTGCGCTCTCCTTGACTTTGCCAGGTTATGTTGCCATTTCTCGTCATTCCCGCGGAAGCGGGAATCCAGGTAGTTGCTGGTTGCTACGGCAGGCAATCTACACCGGGGAGCGCGGGGCTGTCCATCGCATCAGTTACAATGTGGATTGCAACACTCGCACCGCCAGGGGGCAACGACCATGACTGCTGCGCAACATAATGAAGGGACGGACTGGCAGGACCGGATCGTGAGCGACCCGGCGGTGCTGAACGGCGAGCCTACCATCAAGGGCACGGGCATCGCCGTGGCGCTGGTGAACCAGTTGCTCGGGAGGGGTAATACCGTTGACACAATCACCGGCAAGTACCTGCACATCACGAAAGAGGACGTTGAGGCGTGCCGGCGCTATTGGGACATGCTGGAAAAGCGGCGCCGCGAGGAAACGGCCAGAACCGCAGTGAAAGCCACACCGGAAAAGGTGGCGGATTGGCGGGATCGCATCGTGCGCGATCCGCGTATTCTGGTCGGCAAACCGACGATCAAAGGCACCAGAATCTCGGTACAACTGGTCACGAAGGAGTTGAAGAGAGGAAGGACGGTGCCCGAGATTCTTAACAGTTATCCCCACATAAGGGCGGAGGACGTTGATGCCTGCGTGAAGTACAAGGCGACGGGAGCGTCATTGTCCAGAATGTCGTGGGACGAATACGACGCCCGAATGGCCAACATCGAGCCGACGCAATCATGAGGATTCTGGCGGACGAGAATATGAAGCAAGAGACGGTTGACGGGCTGCGGGCGGCCAACCACGACGTGGACTGGGCATACGAAATCTATCGAGGAACGCGGGCCCCCAATCTACTGGAAATAGCCACTGCCGACGCGCGCCTGTTCATAACGTATGATAACGACTACGGCGAATTGGTGCGCCGGTTGGGAGCGCCGGCGCCATACGGCGTAATCCTCTTCCGAATCCATGATGACGTTCCGATAGATGCCGAAATCAAGTTCATAGTTGGTAGTGTGGGCATCCGGGAGGATTGGCCGCCCGGCGTCTGGACCATCCAGATACGGCACAGCAGGTAGGGGCGGGTTTCAAACCCGCCCCTACGTACATTGATGGTTGACAACGTTCGTTACACGTCCCGCTGGATGGGGGCGCCCACTATGCTGCCCCATTCGGTCCAGGAGCCGTCGTAGTTGCGTACGTTGTCGTAGCCGAGCAGTTGGCTGAGGACGAACCACGTATGCGACGAGCGCTCGCCGATGCGGCAGTAGGCGATGGTCTCGCGGGAGCCGTCCACCCCCTTGCCGCCATATAGCTCGCTCAGCTCGTCGGCCGACTTGAACGTGCCGTCCTCGTTGACCGCCTGGCCCCACGGGATGTTGGCCGCGCCGGGAATGTGGCCGTTGCGCTGGGAGCCTTCCTGCGGCACGTTGGGCGGCGCATTCAGCGCGCCGGAGAATTCGTCGGGCGACCGTACGTCCACCAGGGCGTGGCTGCCGCTGCTGACCGCTTGCAACACGTAGTCGCGCAGCGCGCGCAGGTCGGTGTTCTCGGTGGTGATGCTGTAACTGGTAGCAGGATGTGAGGGCACGTCGGTGGTGACGGGCCGGTCCTCGGCCAGCCACAGCGCGCGTCCGCCGTTCATCAGGCGCACGTCGGCGTGGCCGTAGTAGCGCAGCTGCCAGAAGGCCCAGGCCGCGAACCAGTTGTTGTTGTCGCCGTACAGGATGATGGTGCTGTCGGGCGAGATGCCGGCCGCGCTCAGCAGGGCTTCCATTTCGCTGCGGGATACGATGTCGCGGACCACGTTGTCCTGGAGCTGCGACTGCCAGTTGAAACTGACGGCGCCGGCGATGTGCCCCTGCTCGTAGGCGGAGGTATCGACGTCAACCTCGACCAGGCGGACGTTGGCGTCCGAGCCGTGGTCGGCGACCCATTGGGTGGAGACAAGAGATTCGGGATGCGCGTAATCGGCCATGATTTCACCTCGCGAGTATTCTGGTGTATGCAACGGGTTGGATGCGGGCATTATACACGGGGCATCCTCATACACGGGGCGTCCCGCGGCAGGCTCATCGGATTCTCCCTCTCCCCTTGTGGGAGAGGGCTGGGGTGAGGGGTATGTCCTGCCGCAGAATAGTTCCCCACTCTCGGGCTTTCACCCTCACCCTAACCCTCTCCCATCGAGGGAGAGGGGATTTACGGAAAGTCGAAATACCCGGCGGCAATGGGACCATTGAGTTTGCAGCGGCGATGGTCGGGTGCTATGTTGCCGGCGGAGAACCGTATGACACCTCTGATGCCCATAATCACGCCGCCAGAGTTCATCGAACGCTGGAGCAATGCCGGGTTCGGAGAACGGCAGGGGGCGCAGTCTTTCTTCAACGACCTGTGCGGCCTGGTGGGGCATCCGACGCCGGCGAGCTATGCCCAGCCGGAGGCGTTCACCTTTGAGAAAGCGGTGCCCGGCGGGTTTGCTGACGCATACTTTGAGGAGCATTTCGGCTGGGAGTTCAAGGGGCAGGACGCCCAGTTGGACGGGGCTTTTGACCAACTGCTGCGCTACCAGGTGCATCTGAAAACGCCGCCCCTGCTCATCGTTTCGTCCTTCCAGACCATACGCATCCAGACCAACTTCCCGGGCATGGAGACGGTCCGGTACGACGTCGGCATCGGCGAGCTGGAACAGCCGGAGCGCCTGGGCCTGATTCGAGACGTGTTCTTCGCGCCCCAGCGGTTCCGCGAGCGCCTGCGGTCGGTGGACGCCGTAACCAGCGAAACCGCCGCCCTGTTCCAGTCCATCGTCGAGGACATGGAGCAGCATAGCCAAACCACCGTCACCCCGTACTCCACCAATACCGTCACCCCGTACTCCGATACGGGGGTCGAACGACTGGCCCGCTATCTCAATCAGCTGGTGTTCTGCCTCTACTCGGAGGACGCGGGACTGCTGCCCGATGGCCTGTTCACTCGAATCGTTAGCCAGCACTACCGCGACCCGGCCACCTTCGACCGGGCCATCCGCAGCCTGTTCGCGCAGATGGCCACCGGCGGGTTTTCCGGCGCGGACGAAATCGCCCACTTCAACGGCGACCTGTTCAACGTGATCGACACCGTGGAGTTGAGCGCGGTTGCCCTGCAACGCCTGGGCGAGGCGTGCGAAAAGAACTGGCGGGACATCGAACCGTCCATCTTCGGCACTCTGTTCGAGCGGGCGCTGGACGCATCCAAACGGGCGCAGACGGGAGCGCACTACACGGGCGCGGTGGACATCGAGCTGGTGGTGGAGCCGGTGGTGATGACGCCGCTGCGCCGGGAGTGGGACGTGGCGCGGACGGAGATTGAGGGGCTGCTGGAGGGGGGAATGGCCTCGCCTGCTGTCATTGAGAGGAGCTCACCCACCCCTGTCATTGCGAGGAGCGATAGCGACGTGGCAATCCCGTCAGAGCAGCAGCGGCCCTTGCCCCAACGAGATTGCCATGCTGCGCTCGCAATGACAGAGGCGGAAAGAGCGTTCGCAATGACAGGCGAGGGTGGAGCGGACGTGGCCAACGCCGCACGCGCCCGCCTCGAAGCCTTCCGCCGGCGCCTCGCCTCCGTAACCGTGCTGGACCCGGCGTGCGGCAGCGGCAACTTCTTGTACATTGCCCTGCGCTCGCTGCTGGACTTCGAGAAGGAGGTGATTGACTTCGCCGCCGCCCGGGGCTGGCACGGCCTGACGCCTACGGTGCAGCCCAGCCAGATGCTCGGCCTGGAGATCAATCACTACGCCGCCGAACTGGCGCGAACGGCCCTGTGGATCGGCTACATCCAGTGGCACCAGGCCAACGGCTTCCCCTACACCCAGCGTCCGATACTGACGCCGCTGGACACCATCCGCCAGACCGACGCCATCCTGGACCTCTCCGACCCCGACCAGCCCGCCGAACCGGAATGGCCGCCAGCCGAGTTCATCATTGGCAACCCGCCGTTTTTGGGACACTTCCCCTTCCGGGAGTCGCTGGGCGACGAGTACGTGGATGCGGTATATGCGCTTTACGGCGGCCGGATTCCCAACTCCAGCGACCTCTGCTGCTATTGGTTCGAGAAAGCGCGGGCGCAGATTGAGGCCGGCGCAACCAAGCGGGCCGGCCTATTGGCAACGCAGGCGATACGGTTCCAGTCCAACCGACCGGTCCTGACGCGCATCAAAGAGACTGGCGACATTTTTGCGGCTATATCGGATCAAGATTGGGTGCTGGCCGGCGCGACAGTTCATACATCAATCATCTGCTTTGACGACGGGAGCGAAACGGAACGAGACCTGGACGGTCGGGAGGTCGCAAACATAAACGTTGACCTAACATCAGGCCACGATTTGACGCTGGCGGAACGATTGGTTGACAACCGGAACATAGCGTTTCAGGGTATCGGCAAAGTGGGCGATTTCGATATACCCGAAACGGCGGCGAATGAGATGCTGGCGCAGACAAACCCGCACGGTCGCCCTAACTCGGAAGTCATCAAGCGGTGGGTGAATGGCACTGACATTACGCAACGCTCACGGAATGTGTGGATCATCGACTTCGGGGTTGATATGCCAATGGACGACGCGGCCTTATACGAAGCGCCATTCGAGTACGTTAAAGAAAAAGTGATGCCGACGCGGATAAATAACAAAATGAAATGGCGGGCTGAAAATTGGTGGTTGCACGGCTATCCCGCAACTACGATGCGCCAGGCATTAGAGCCATTGCCCCGATACATTGCAACGCCAAAGGTTGCCAAACATCGCTTTTTCGTGTGGCTCAACGCGGATGTTTTGCCCTCTAACTTGATAATCGCGATAGCCCGCAGCGATGACTATATGCTCGGAGTGCTGTCATCATCTATTCACGAACTATGGGCACGTCAAGTTGGAAGTCAGTTGAGGGAATCAGACAGTGGCGGAACCTACACCCCCACCACCTGCTTTGAAACCTTCCCGTTCCCACTTCCGACCGACGCGCAGCGGGATGCCATCGCCGCGGCCGCCGCCGAGCTGAACCGGCTGCGGGAAGGCTGGCTGAATCCTGAGGGCATCGGCGCGGCGGAGTTGCGGCGCCGCACGCTGACCAACCTCTACAACCAGCGTCCCACCTGGCTGGAGAACGCCCACGCCGTCCTGGACGCCGCAGTAGCCAACGCCTACGGCTGGCCGGCAGATCTGGCGGACGCGGAGATACTGGAGCGGCTGCTGGCGTTGAACCTGGAGCGTGCGGGGGCGACAATAATCTCTTGACACCGACGACAGACCCGGTATCATAAGGGCAGTGGATAGCGGATTCCCGTTATCGGCGCCTTGCCTTCCGAGTCAAGGCGCTTTCAATTTATCGTTGCTCCACACCGTTGTCTGTGGGCATCGATGCGGTCACGGATGTCATGGTCAGGAAAGACCTTGATGCCGAATTTGCCCATCCGCCCGTCGCCGCGGCAGTAGATTTTCCGGCATAACCGCTCCCACCTCACCGGGGTGGCTTCACAATCCGATCGGATCCATTCGTAGATGTCTCGGGATACCATATCGGCGAGCTCGGTGGGTTCCGAACCCCGTTTAGGCGCGAACCTGAGGCCGGTCTCCAGCCAGCTGCGGAAAGCGGCGGGGCTTAGCCATTGGGACCCGTCCATCAGTACCCGCGCGTATTCCAGTTGATGATAAGCGTCCTCAAGGGGTCCTTGGCTTTCGAACGTAACACGTCCAACCAACCTGATTTCTCTGGACGCGATGTAATCAACGTACCGTTCCATCAGCAAAATGATCGCTACCGCATACGCATCCGTTGGTAGATAGGGATCAACGCCGGTATCCGCAAACTGTTCTTGAAAAGCATTTTTGCGGATGCCGACACCGAAAACCGTAAAATCGGTTTCATCAATGAGGCGGTCAATAGCGGCGTCGAACGCGCTTTGCTTGCCTAGATCACCTGCGAAGTAATACTCACCGTTATGATTGCGCATCCTGGGCTCGTGGAACGTGTGATTCGTCGTTCCGAAAAACTCTTCTTTGATGGTATCCGCACGCCGGCAATACAGTTGCGCTTCCCCTTCGTCAATCGCCACCGCGCCCAGCGAGAAGAATCGTGGAACGGTCAATAGTTCCTTGCCGGATTTGCCCGCTTCATCAACATACAGGCAGTTTATGGGACGATTTTCCAGCAGTGCATGGGGCTTTTGGCCTTTGAATCGCTTGCGCGGTGCGATGGGGCCGATAGCTCGCTGGAGGGCGATCATTTCCTGCTTCTCGATCTCTGCAAGCAACTGTTTGCTCAAATCAGAGCCGATGTTGGCGTCGGATAGCAGTATGTCCAAGACCCGCGCTACCGCATGGGCCTCCGACAGCTTGTTGGCTTGGGCTCGCCACAAGCGACGACCGGACGGATCACCAGTCTGGCCTTGATTGCTCATAGTGGTACTACATCCACAAGTTACAGGGATGATATATGTTACATAAACATTGTTACAGAGCGCAACGTAGCGATCTCATCGCAATAGCCGCATCTTGCTAATATGTCGGAAATGATCACGAAATCGCCGAGTCGCTGCGCTCTGAGCAATGCAAGCCCGGTAATCGAACGACCCAAGGTTGTGGCTGGTTGGGCTCAGAGTGAGCGGAGAATCGGCATTCCGGTCAATCCAGCAGCAGAAAATCCTTGCGCACCCGCTCCAGGAACCGCGCGTCGGTGAGGGCCATGTCGTGCAGGTCCACTATGATGGGCAGGTTGGACTCGTCGAAGTCCTCGTCCAGGTCGCCCATTATCCGGAGCGGGATGGGTTGGCCGCCGGCGTCCAGCATGAGGTCCAGGTCGGAGTAGCGGCGGGCGCGGCCCCTGGCGCGGGAGCCGTACACCCAGATGCGAGCGTCGGGCAGCCGCCGGCGGATGATGCCGAGCACCTGGGCGCGGTGGTCCGGCGAGAGGTCGATCCGGCGTGTCGCTTCAGCCCCCATCAGCAATATCCTGCGCCATGGCGTTGAGGAGCGCCCTGGCATCGGCGGCGAAGGCAGGGGCAATGGCAGCGATAGCGTCGGCCATCGGCTCGCTGTAAGCGTGAACCGCTCTGTTGCGATTGTCCACGTGGAGCATCCAATCGGCGCACTCTGCAATGAGCCCTAAGTCAGCGGCCTCGCGCAGGCAGCGACGAGGAGACATTCGGTTGGAACTGCGTATTGCGGCGATCTCTTCCAGGTAACGGCGTAGTGTAGATACTGCGACTTCAAACGTGAACGTGAAGCGCAAGATCACAGCGTCGCGCAGGTAGGTGTTCCCGGGCTGAGCGATACGTTCGCTTAGAGCTTCATCCAGGCGCGCCAATGCGTCTTGGAACGGTTGAATGTCGATATCCGCGGGCATAATGCTCTGAGATCACAGGGGACAATTCGGGACCAAGGCTGTGCAAGATAAGGATAGCACGAGGCCAAGCAACGCCCGCCGGCCACGAAACAAAAAAGTAACCAATAGGCAACAGTTTGTTAATTGCGCCGCAATCACGGGTTAACACGGCCCGCCTACCATCATCGTGGTCATATTCCATAGGGACGCCGCCCCAGCGCGATGGCCAAACGCTGCGAGACGACGCCTCAAAGCTAAATCAGGAGGCAAAAATGCTTTCGGCCACGAAATCATTATTCAGTACCAGCGTATTCAGCCACGGCGTCGCTGCGGTCAAAGAATACCCCTTCTCCCTGCGCCGGACGTTGCTGGCGCTTTTCGTAGGACTGGTTGCCATCAGCGTGCTGGCGACCTTCAACTCCGTTTTCGCGCAAGGCGATGACGTTGCGTCGGCGAGTTACGTTGACAACGTGGTGCTGATCGTCGCGGCGGCGCTGGTCTTCTTCATGCAGGCCGGTTTCGCATTCCTGGGCGCGGGCCTGATCCGTTCCAAGAACACCACCAACTACCTGACCAAGTCCTTTATGGACTTCGCCATTGCGTCCCTGGGCTTCTGGGCCTTCGGTTTCGCGTTTATGACCGGCTCGTCCGCCGGCCAGTTCATCGGACTCACCAACTTCTTCCTAGTGGAAGGCAACTACGTTGACTGGATGTTCCAGATGGTGTTCGCCGCCACCGCTGCCACCATCGTGGCTGGCGCCATGGCCGAGCGCACCAAGCTGCAAACCTACCTGGCCTACAGCTTCATCGTATCCGCGCTCATCTACCCCATCTACGGGCACTGGGTCTGGGGCGACGGTTTCCTGGGCGCCATGGGAGCGCAGGACTACGCCGGTTCCGGCGTGGTGCATGCCGTCGGTGGCTTTGTGGCCCTGGCCGGCGCGTGGGTGGTCGGCCCCCGTATCGGCAAGTTCATCAACGGCCGGCCGCAGGAGTTGGCGGCTCACAGCACCCCCTTCGTGGTGGTGGGCACGTTCATCCTGTTCTTCGGCTGGTTCGGCTTCAACATCAACACCGGCGACAACATCGGCCTGAACGCGGTCAACACGCTGCTGGCCGGCGCGACCGGCGCGGTGGTGGCGTTGTACATCTCCCTGATCACCAAGGGCAAAGCCGACATCCTGCTGACCTGCAACGGCGCGCTGGCCGGACTGGTGGGCATCACGGCGCCCGTCGCCTTCGTGGACCCCTGGGCCGCCGTGGTCATCGGCGCCATCGCCGCGCCCATCATGTGGGCTTCGGTGAACTTTGTGGAGAAGGTGCTGAAGGTTGACGACCCGGTGGGCGCGATCAGCGTACACGGCGTAACCGGACTGTGGGGCCTGCTGGCCGTGGCGATATTCGCCAGCGGCGCGGACTCGGCGGTGGCCGGCGGGCTGCGCTCCGAAGGCACCGTGGGCCTGGTTGGCGGCAGCGCGGCGCTGCTACTGCCGCAGATACTCAGCATCGTCGCGGTGGTGATCTGGCCCCTGGTAACCGGCTTCGCCCTGTTCTTCCTGCTGAAGTTCACCATGGGCGTCCGGGTCAGCGAAGAGGAAGAAATCGCGGGTCTGGACATCTCCGAACACGGCATCCGGACGTACCCCGAATCGGCGGCCACCAGCTAGATCCGCAAACGGAAATTTTCCTCTCCTCACTACGGGAGTCGGGGGTAGTGGCCACCCTCGGCTCCTGATTTTGTTGGCATTTTGGGGTGGAGGCTGAGACTGCGAGCCGATAAAACGGAATTGGCGACCTCAGTTAACCATCAATCCATTTGTCAAGACCAACCCTGTCGCCTATTCTCTGGCGAACCCGTTTCAATATTTCTTGCCGAACATGGTCTTCATTCTCATCTAAGATAACGTACATCCTAGATGAGAATAGTATGTTCTGGGACAAAACATTCATTAGCGACCGCGACACCGCAGAAATGGGCTTCGAGTCTTCACCATCTTTGATAAAAATCGACTGTTGAACAGCATCTGCATTCCCTGCGAGGTCCGCGGGTGTCATTGAAACTGGAAGATATGTCCCAACTTTAGTCAATGACATCTTCTCGCTTCCCCACACATACCACAGTTCACGGTCAATGCTGAATGATGAAGACAGTTCATCGCATATGGTGTTCAAAAACTGCATATGAAGATTATACTCGGTTATGCGATTCCGATCGGCAAAAAACTCAACGCTCCCGATAAGCTTAGGTGGGATCCTTCGCGCGACAGCGCGTACCTTCGCCCTCGTCACGTCGGATTGAGTACGATTTTCAAGATCTCTGACGAGCCTCAAGATTTCCAGGTCGTCGAAGTGGGACCATTCGCCCGAGGTAATTTTATGTCGGATCGTAGTCGGCGAACAATCAAGGTCTCCCGATGCCAACAACGCGTTGATGACATCATGGAGAGCCCATTCCAAAGCTGCGACGGTTTTGTGAAAATTGACTTGTTGGTAGTCAAAATATCGACCTAGAAGAAAATGTTCGGCCGTGCGCAAAGCACTAGGGTCCAAACAGATACGTCCAGACTTATCCAACCTCATTTGGCTGAGCAAGTAGTCAATATCCACCAACCCATAAGGCAGTCCGGTGTGACGAGCGGTCCGTGAAAGATAGTCGATACGGTCGGCATCGAGGTCAGAACTGATCAAGTTAGCGAATCTAGGCACTGGACCATCCTTCGACGGCTGACGCGAAAAAATCACGTGTATATCAGCCGGGTCAACCCCGTATCTATTCAGCACGTCAGCTATCTCTGGATCGTGATCGAGCAACTCTCGTCCTACGTCTTCGTGATCAAGGGAAGTTGGCGTTTGTGCTGCGGCTTCATCGGAAAAAGATTGTGTTTCGCCTTGCGACATCTGCGCTGAGTAAGCGAAAAGGTCTGGTTGAAAACGTCCTTGGTAATATGTGGAGACTGCATTTTCGAAAGTATGGGAAAATGGATAGTGCCCAACGTCGTGCAACAAACCGGCGAGTCGATAGAGTTCGTATTCTTTGTCGCCGATTACTACGTTGCTGTTTTGCCTTAAAGAATCGAGGATTTTGCCTGTCACGTGGTTGACGCCGAGTGAGTGCGAAAGCCTGGAGTAGTCGGCCCCCGGGAATACCAAATGGGCCAATCCCAACTGTTTTACGTTGCGTAGTCTCTGGAAAGCACGGGTTGACAGCAGGTCAATCTCCAACTGGCTGAGCTCGATAGTTCCATGGACCGGGTCCGTGATCCGACCCTTACGGTAGTTGCCTGACTCGCTCATATCTGTATAACTCCTACTCCGCCACCAACCCTAGCTCTGATAGGACTGCCGTTGCTTGGCGAGTGTGACGTGATACGTGCGGCTTTACAGCGTCGAGACGAGCCTGTGTTTCCTCTGCGGTGAACGCAGATCTATTTCTTAGGTAATGGACCGATGCAAGCAGTTCAAGCCACTCGCTTTGGGTCAACTGGACGCCGCTCGGCAAGTCCATAGCTGGTCGCAGCCCTGCTATGGTTGAGGCAAACGGCTCCCTCAGCACCATAGACTTGCCCGACTCGAGCTTGCCTTGAGGTTGCTCATGCAGCGCATAGTAATCCCTAGTCAAGTCTGGGCTATATGGGCCCATAACATACCAGTTGTACCGGTAGCGCAGAGGAACCCCAGCTGCTTGAGCCAGGTAAACGGCCTTTTGCAGTGTGACGCGTTGATCGATTGTTTCGATGCCAGCCTCTATTCCCAACTCGCCCAACACGATTTGCAAATTGAGCAGCCTCCTATCCATTGTCCCGCCTCCAAATTTTGAACATGAGTTCCGTTATTTTAGAGCATATTCTTGTTCCGCGTCAAACGGGCGTGAATTACACCACGCGGAGGTAGTCCTGTCAAAACTTGGTGACGGCCCGTTAGCGTTCCACTACAGGTGGTTGCACTGCATGGATAAACAGGATGGACAAGATTTTTGGACGCAAGGGGTACCCGGATTCCGACTTTTGCCGGAATGTCGAAAAGTTGTACCTCTGAATTGGAGCACTACCTAATGGGTCAAGCATGTGTAGCACCGCTCATGACGGTTGAGCAGCAACTGCCGCCCCGGTCAGTATAAATATTCGAAATTTTTAGACGCCTGTCGGCTACACACGAGGCTCTCGCTTGTCCCGCCCTTACGCACCCGCGGGGGTTCGTCCTTCAAACGCTGTACCAATTCACGCAGCCGTTGGGCTTCGGCTTCCGCGGCGGAATCCCGGCTTTCGGCCTCAAGGCGCGCCGCCTCCGCTTGACGACGGTTTGCTTCCGACTCAAAAAGGCTGCGTCAGTATTCGCCCGTTTCCGGGTCGTAAAAGACCCATCCGCTCCCCCCGCGCGCAAACACTGAAGCCCAGGGCCGGGCTCTAGGTCCACACCATGCCGTCGTCCTCGTGATTCACCGGCATGGCGACGCCACTTCCAGCACGAAATCGGGAGCCTTGCCGATTTCGCCCGCCGTAATAACTTTGTAACATTTACGTCATTTATACGTAACACCGGAAAAATATCCTTTCAGGATAAATTTTCGGCGTCTTTGACTGACGGTCAAACACTGTGCCGGCGGCACGGCCATCCGCTTACGGCGGACCGCGCGGCGGTGAGGCAGGAAAGGACGCATTTGGGATCAATCAACCAACTCAACGGCAGTGAGGAGCTGACAGATGGAGTTTTCGGAACTGGAAGTGCTGACCTTCCTGATATCGTCAGCGCTGGTATTCATCATGGTGCCCGGCCTGGCGCTGTTTTACGGGGGCCTGGTACGGCACAAGAACGTCATCGGAACGATGATGCACTCGGTCGCGGCCATCGGAGTGGTGAGCATCGTCTGGGTGCTGTGGGGCTACAGCCTGGCCTTCGGCAACAGCGTGGAAAACTTGGGATTTGTTGGAGACCTGACGAAATTCGGCATGATCGGCGTACTGCCCGACGAGCAGGCGTTCATGGTGTTTCAGGGCATGTTCGCCATCATCACCGTGGCGCTGATCGCCGGCGGGTTCGCTGAGCGATTCAAGTTTTCGTCTTACATCATATTCGCGGCGCTGTGGGTAACCATCGTGTACGCGCCGCTATGCCACTGGGTGTGGGGCGGCGGCTGGCTGGGCAACCTGGGCAGCGTACTGGGCATGAGCGAGGCCGGCTTTGCCCTGGACTTCGCCGGAGGCACGGTGGTGCATATCGCGTCGGGTACGGCGGCATTGGCGGCGGCGTTCATCGTGGGTCGTCGCGTCGGGTTCGGCGCGATCCCGATTGTGCCTCACAACGTGCCGCTGGTGCTGCTGGGCGCCGGGCTGCTGTGGTTCGGCTGGTTCGGATTCAACGCCGGCAGCAGTTTCAACCTGTCCACTTATGACGCCGCCAACGCCTTCGTGGTGACCAACGTGGCCGCGGCCACCGCCATGTCGTCCTGGTCCTTCGTGTCGTGGTTCTTCACGCACCGCCCCTCGGCCAGCGGCGCGGCGGCGGGAGCCGTTGCGGGCCTGGTGGCGATCACTCCGGCGGCGGGATTCGTAGGCGTGATGCCGGCCATCATCATCGGCGCGGGCGCCGGCGCGGCGTGCTTCTTCGCCGTTGAGCTGATTCACAAGCTCCGCATCGACGACTCGCTGGACGTGTTCGGCATCCACGGCATCGGCGGAATGTGGGGCGCGTTGGCGACGGGCCTGTTCGTGGGCATCGGGTTCGGCGCGCTGGACGCCGACGTATCCCGGATTGAGCAGGTTCTGTACCAACTGATCGGCATCGGCGCGGCGTTCGCCTGGTCCTTCGTGGTGTCCAGCATCATCCTGCTGGCGTTGAAGTTCACCATCGGACTGCGCGTCAACGATACCGAGGAGGAAGTAGGCATCGACCTCGCCCAGCACGGCGAGGGCATGGGCCAGTAGAAACAGCGCATCCCGGCTGAATCCGGCGCAGGCCCGGTGATACAATTGCCGGCGACGAACGAGTGTGTAGGGGCGAATAATCATTCGCCCCTACGATGCTGGCAAACGGGAGGCAACGATGGCGACCGATACCGAAAAGTTGAAAAGCCTGCGAGAAAGAGCCTGGGACACCTACAACGCGGAGATCAAGCATCTGGTGGAACCCGAGCAGAACGGTAAGTACCTGGTGCTCAACGTGGAAACCGGCCACTACGAGATTGACGAAAGGCTGGGGATGGCGGACTTCAGAATGCTGGAAAAGTACAAATATCCCAAGGGTGTAATGCCGCCCCACTTTGCATTCCGTATCGGCTATCCTACCACTTTCAATGAGCGGCCTTAGGGGAAGCCGTGATGCCGATTCCGGGCCGTGTCAACGGCAACTCCAGACGTATGACCGTGCGTATCAATGTCTCCGGCGATGCCGGAGAGTATCGGGAAATGGTTTTCGAGGTTGATACTGCCAGCGATGTGGAGATCGCCTTGTCCGCCCATGACATTGCGGAACTTCGCCTTGAGCTGGCCGGTGGTTCCAATTTCAGGTTAAACGGCGCGTCTTACGAAAGGCCCCGCTATGTTGCCTACGTGGAGTGGCACAACGGCCCAATACCCATACATGTGGAGGAAACCGAACGGCCCGCATACGTGGGGATGGGCCTGCTGTGGGACAGTTATCTGTCGGCGTATCTATTCCCGAATGGCGCCGTTGATGTCAACCGCATGATGCATTGGGATGATCTCAAGCGCGAGGCGGAGGAGGAATAATTGGCAATGCTAACCGACCACCATGCCGCCGAGCGCGAGTACGTGCTGCGCAGCGCCCGCGACTTCGACGTCAAGTTCATCCGCCTCTGGTTCACCGACATCCTGGGGAACCTCAAGGGCTTCGCCATTACCGTGGACGATCTGGAGGACGCGCTTGAGTTGGGAGTAGGGTTCGACGGCGCGGCCATCGACGGTTTCACCACCGACGAGGAGAGCGATCTGCGCGCCTTCCCGGACCCGACTACGTTCTCGCTGCTGCCCTGGCGGCCGCGCCAGAACGCCGTGGCGCGCATCTTCTGCGACATCCGCACCCCGCGGGGCGAGCCGTTCATCGGCGATCCTCGCCAGGTACTCAAGCGCAATCTGGAGCGGCTGGCGAGCCTCGGCTACATTTACTACGTGGGGCCGGAGCTGGAGTATTTCTACCTGCGCGACGCCGAATCCCTGGAGCCCCTGGACACCTACGGCTACTACGACCAGCTTTCCAGCAATCCCGCCTCCGACCTGCGCCGGGACACGGTGCTGAACCTGGCGGATATGGGCATCCCCGTCAAGTATTCGCACCACGAGGGCGCGCCCAGCCAGCACGAAATAGACCTCCAATACACCGACGCCCTCACCATGGCCGACAATGTGATGACGGCCCGCATGGTCATCAAGGAACTGGCCCAGCAGCAGGGCGTGTACGCATCCTTCATGCCCAAGCCCTTCCGCACCAAGAACGGGAGCGGGATGCACACCCACCAATCGCTGTTTCGTGGCAACGCCAACGCCTTCTACGACACCGACGACGACCTGCACCTGTCGATAACGGGCAAACGCTTCATCGCCGGGTTGCTGCGGCACTCGCCGGAGATAACTCTGGTCACCAACCAGTGGGTGAATTCCTACAAGCGCCTGGTGCCGGGCTACGAGGCCCCTGTGCATGTGTCGTGGACCATGTCGAACCGGCTGGACCTGATCCGCGTGCCTTCCTACAAGACCGGCTACGAAACGTCGCTGCGGGTGGAGTACCGCGCCCCCGATCCGGCCTGCAATCCCTACCTGGCGTTCAGCGTGCTGCTAGCGGCGGGATTGAAGGGCATTGAGGAAGAATACCCGCTGCCGTCGCCGGTCACCTCCGACGTGTCGCGGATGCCGCCCGAAGAACGCGACGCCCGGGGCATTTCCCGGCTGCCCACCAACCTGGGTGAAGCCATCGCTCTGGCCGAGGAAAGCGTTCTGTTGCGCGAAACCCTGGGCGAGTTTGTGCATGAAACGCTGATACGCAACAAGAAGAAGGAGTGGGAAGACTACAGCTCCGCAGTGACCGACTACGAGATTTCCAGATATTTGCCGCTGTTATAATTGCCGTGTTCATCTTCCAGCCGTACAATGTCCCACCGGTCGAAAGGTGCGATTCGCAATGCAATTTTCCGGAAAACTGGTAATCATTGCCGCCCTGGCGGTGACGGTGTTGCTGGTCAGCAACATCATAGCCATCAAACCGGTATCCCTCTTTGAGTTGCCGTTCAACTTCATCGGCAGCAACCTCTTCGTGGTGTCGGCTGCCATCATCTGCTTCCCCATCGGTTACATCATCAGCGACATTCTCACCGAGGTGTACGGTTTCCGGGTGGCGCGCGGGGTGATCTGGCTGGGATTCGTGTGTAACCTGCTCATGGTTTTCCTGTTCTGGGCCGGCGATCTGATCCCTGGCGCGGTGTTCTGGTCCCACGATCCGGTTACGATAACCGATGATGCCGGCAACGTCGTGGCAAACCTGCCCAGCGAACATGCCTTTGAAGCAATCCTGGGCTCCACCGGCTGGATCCTGCTGGGCTCCTTCGTCGCCTACATCGTCGGCGAATTTACCAACGCCGCAGTCATGGTGATCCTGAAAAACCGTACCCAGGGCCGGATGCTGTGGCTGCGCACCATATCGTCCACGGTGGTGGGACAGGGTATCGACTCGATACTGTTTTTCACCATCGCCTTCGGGGTCTCCGGGCTTTGGATCGGCCCGGACGGGTCGTGGCTGCCGGTGTTCAACGCGGCGGTGTGCGCCTGGATCGCCAAGTCGGTGTACGAAGTCATCGCCACGCCACTCACCTACCTGGTGGTGGGTTGGCTCAAGCGCACCGAGCGCATGGACGTGTACGACGCTCCCAGGTCCCTCAACCCCTTCGGCGTTTTCGGCGACGCCCCGGCCGGCGCCTCCGTGAACCGGGCCTGAGGCAAAGGAACCGTCAGCATGACCGAGCATGACCCTCAAGAATCCCA
Source organism: Dehalococcoidia bacterium (assembly GCA_965207025.1). Lineage (GTDB taxonomy): Bacteria > Chloroflexota > Dehalococcoidia > Lucifugimonadales > UBA3495 > Bin87. The sequence goes on from OZ242258.1 coordinate 3,650,805, forward strand.
CGACCACCGGCACGACCATAACCGGCCCGACAGTCTGGGTTCGGTGTTCACCAACCTACGGGGGACGGGTCGGCCCTGGCGCGAGGTGCTTGCCATGGCCGGATCCAACATGTGGCGGAAGATAACCTCGCTGCGCGGGTGCTGTAGCGGCCCGGGGCAGCCGGGGTGTTAACGGCGTTAGGTTGCGCCGGCGTGTCCGGCGAACTCGGGCTACAGCAAATCCCGAAATTGGGGCGTGGGAGCGTTTCAGTACGTTCGGGACTCTTCCGAAAACAGATGGTCGGGCAGTGCATAGCTGATGCCAAAGTCGTCGTACATGGAAGCTTCCAGCAGATGCGTGAACCGATTGAGCTGATTGCGCTGTCTCGCCCCTTTGATCAGTCTGCCCAGCATGTCCTCGTACCGTTTCTGTAGCCGGAACCAAGTCAGCACGCCCACGGTCGAGGACTTAGGATATCCCAGTTGGTCGGCCAACTCATTGCCGATGAGGGCGCGCGATACCTTGTACACGTATCCGGCCAGCTTCCGGCGGGCGGCGGCGTCGTTTATTCCGATGATCAGCGGCGCAGACTGTATCAGGGAGTTCGCCAGCACCACGGATTCCAAGTCCAGCTCAGGTTCTATCATCCGGCCTATCTCAAACAGTTCCAGCGCGTCCTTCTCGCCGCGGAACAGGATGGTCTCGGGAATGCCCAGCAGGTGCCCCGTGTAGCGCCAGACAGCGATGAAACTCTCCTTTTCCTCGTCGTTGAACCGGCAACCCAGTAACCGCATATGCTGCACCAGCCGGGCTGAAAAAGAGGTGATGGCAAAGCCCATGTGCGCCGCGCTCAGCGGGATTCCCCAAGCGTCATCCCAGTCGTCCGAATCGGTCAGCAAGCGTCGGATTTGCGCATGAACCAGACGCAGCCGCACCGACAGTCGCCACCCGTCGCCGTATTTGTCCAGGCCGCGGGGCAGGAATATCTCCAGCATGTGGCGGTTATTTTGCCTTAGCCGGCGAACTCCCGCTTGGCGCAGTCGCCCGGTGATGAAAAAGGGCTTTGCGATGTTGGTGGAAAAGCCCTCAATCAGGGTGCCGCCGACGAAGGCTCCCGCTACCAGGGACGAGTTGCGGTGAAACATTCGGATGCCCGGAACGAAATCGTCCGGGTTGGCCCAGTCGGGCGGCGTTTCCAACATCTCAAAGAAATCACGGACCCGAGGTGGGGCGGTGCGAAGGGCCTCCGCGTTCCCGTCAATGCCGACCTGTATGAGGCGCGCGATTTCCGGCGGTTCAAGCAAGAGCAGCTCGCCTATGGCGGCATCGGCTGCAGGGTCGCCGATGGTCGTGTGGGCGACGTAGTTCGCCGCCAACTCCGGGTTCAGTTGGCGGGCTTTCTCGTACCCCGAGACGTATGTGGCGGGTATGTCCATCTAGCCTAACTCCTGGGGGCGGTTTGTTCCTCGGCCGGTTCCACGCGGACGTCGGGCAGCCAGCCCAGCCAGGAGGGCAGGTACCAGTTGCCGCGTCCCAGCATTTCCATGCTGGCCGGCACCAGCACCGACCGCACTAGGGTGGCGTCGAGGAATATGGCAACGGCCAGGCCAAAGCCTACCTGCTGGTTGATGATCGTCTCGCCGGCGGCGAATGCGCCGAAAACCGCCACCATGATCAGGGCGGCGCCGGTGATGATGCTGGCCGTGGAGCGCAGGCCATAGGCCACCGCCTCGGCGTTGTTGCCGGTCTGGTCATAGCGTTCGCGGATCCGGCTCAACAGGAACACGTGGTAGTCCATGGACAAGCCGAAGAGGATGGTGAACAGGAACAGCGGTATCCAGGCGTCAATCACCTCGGCGTGCTGGAAGCCCAGCAGGTCGGTGGCGAGCCCCTTCTGGAATACCAGCACCAGCAGCCCGTAGGCCGTGCCCACCGATAGCAGGTTCATCACCACCGCTTTGACCGGAATTACGATTGACCGGAAAACCAGCAGCAGGATCAGGAAGCTGAGACCGAGGACGAATGCGAAGACGATGGGAGTGTAACGATCCACGATGTCGAACAGGTCGGCGCTAACCGCGGAAACGCCGCCGACGAACACCGTGGCCGGAGCGCCGTCAAAGGCCGCCGGAATGTGTTGTTCTCGCAGTTGGGTTACGGCATCGACGGCGGTGGCGCCGCTGGGTTCCCCGTGAATGGCGACGGTCATCAGGGCCAGGTCGCCCGATGGGGCGGGAATCAGGGCGGGAGGAATGGGAAAACCCGGGTCATCAAGCAGCGTGGTTTCGAGATTGCCGATGGCTGCCTGCACCTGGGGGTCGTTGAGGTCGCCGTCGATGACGATTTCAACGGGATTCACCAAGCCGAACGAGAACTCCTCTTCCAGGACAAAGAACGCTTCCCTGGTCTCCGCGCCCTCAGGGAACGTGTCAACGCCGTTGATTCCCGTGTCAATGTCGAAGTAGAAGACGATGGCGACGATCATCGGCACGGCTACGATGAGGAAACTGAGGATGGGGACCTTGGTAACGATGCGAGTGGTGGCTTCCCAGAAACCGTGCTGCTCCGTTGCATCGTCACTGGGCCGGCGCCGTCGGAAGAAGGGAATGGAAAGGAAGTTGACCTTGTCGCCGAGCAGGGAGAGCACGGCCGGCAGTAGCGTCAACGTGGCGGCCAGCGTCACCAGCACGACTACGATGGCTCCGATGCCCAACGACTGGAAAAAAGTGGCGGGGATAATGAGCATTCCACAAAGGGCGATCACGACGGTGAGGCCGCTGAACAGAACCGCGCTGCCGGCAGTGGCTCCGGCCCGGGCGACCGCTTCGCGCTTCTCCAGGCCCCGCTCCAACTCTTCACGGAAACGGGATACGATGAACAGCGAATAGTCGATACCCACGGCCAAGCCGATCATGGTGATCATCAGCGTTACGAAGAAAACCAGGTCGAACACCTGGCCGATCAGGGCCGCGATGCCCAGGGCGACGATGATTGAAACGATGCCCAATCCCAGCGGGATCAGGGAGGCTACCACGGCGCCGAAAAGCGCCAGCAGGATGATCAGCGCCACGGGGACGCCGATGCGTTCGCCCTGTTCCAGGTCTTCGGTTGCCAGTTCGTTGGACTCGTGGGCGATGCTGGCGGCGCCGCTCATCAGGACACGATAGCCCTCGGCCGCGTTCGCGTCCTGGACTACATGAAGCAGTTGCTCCACGTTGTCGGTGGCATCTTCCAGGGTTCCGGTCATCACCACCGGCATGATGGTAGTCTGCCGATCCTGCGATACCAGGGATTCATCTCCTGCCTGGTAGTAGTGCTGGGCGACGGTCACGACATCGGGTCCGAGGGCCGCAATGCCGGCGAACGCCGACTCCACGGTTTCCCGGAACGCGGCGTCATCCACGGTCAACGCATCCGATTGCACGATGACGATTTCGGTTATGGGTTCCGGCCCACCGCGCAGCCGCGTTTCCAGCAATTCGGCAGCGCGCTGCGAATCGACGCCTCCGCCCAGACGCAGTTCGGTGGTGGTTGCGCCGGCCAACAGCTGTGCGTTGATGCCAAGGGCAACGACCACCACAACGACCCAGAGGGCGATGATCACTAGCGGGCGACGGGCGCTGATGCGGGCCAATGCTTCGGTCATGTACTCCCAACTCCCGGTTGGATAACTATTGTTCGAGGAGGGATAGGATCGGCCCTTACCCCTGAGTGAAGGCCGGTCGGAGGTGGCTAAATGTCTTCGGACGTTTTAAGCAGGTCTGCCGTATCAGTCCAGCGGACTCACAAACCGGTGACGAGGAGTTATTTGCAGGGATGAACAGGATCAGGGATTGGATAGGGGTGGTGGCGCCCCGTATCAAGTGTGGGGTGCCCCCGTATCAGCACGGGGCAGGCTGTTATTTTGGCGGAAACCCGCTCATTTCCGCTCATTTCCGTTCATTTGAGTAGGGGGCCTGGGCGGGTCGTGGGGTTGAATGGGAGCGGATTGAGGCGGTTTTGCGGGCTGGTGGGAGGATTTGGGGGAGCGATGTTTGCGGTGTTTGGACGCGGGCATGGGATGGATCGGGGCCTGGCAGCGGGTTGGATTTGGCAGGTCGATAATAGATTGATTACAGTCAATTACAGATTAATTACAGATAGGTCAATTGTAAGGATGGATGAAGGGTGGGGTCAAGGGAGCGATGTCATCGGATTGAGAGCCGCGGGATGCGGGAGCCGGGAGGACTTGTCGCGATTGCGAGGAGCGCGGCGGGCGGCGCTGCGATACAATAAGCGGCAGCGGCGGGCAGCGCCGCCAACCGGGAGAGCAGCCATGACTACGCCGAAAGCCAAGACCCTGCCGGCTGCCCAGATCTGGGAGCCTTTCCCCGAACTGCCGCGCGAGCCCAAGGATATGTTGCAAACACCGGCCTCAAACTATCTGCGTGAGGTGCTGCAAAGCATTCTGGCGCCGGGGGTACATTACCCCTACCATCCAACCGTTCTGGTCTGCAACGAAATCCCGATTTATTACGATGCTGACCGTCCCGCCGGCAGCCGCCCGCCGCCGGTAATACCCGACTGCCTGATCGCTTTTGACGTGGATACGGACGCCATCTGGCGGCGTGTGGGTTATGATCCGTTACAGAACGGCAAACCGCCGGAGTTCGTCATGGAGGTTGCCTCGCGCCGTACCCATCGCAATGACACGCTCCGCAAGCGAGACATCTACCGGCGAATCGGCGTGCCGGAATACTGGCGGTTTGACGCTGAGAACGGCCGCTACTTCGGGCGTCCGATCATCGGCGAGCGGCTGGTGGATGGACAGTACGAGCAGTTCCCGCTGATTCGGTATGACAATGGCGCGGAGGGTTCCACCAGCGAAATCCTGAACCTCAATTTCCGCTGGCAGGATGGACGGTTCAGCGTTCACAACCCGGAAACCGGCGAGGAATACGAGCATCCGCAAGAGGAGAACGCCCGCCTACAGGCGGAGATTCGACGGCTGCGGGGCGAAGGCTAGAACGTACGCCACACAGCATCAGGAGGGATTTTCATGCACGCCGAACAGCGCAGGGTTGCCGACGACGGCCTCCACTACCTGGCTATATTCCCCGACGACTACGACGCCGAGGCCAACTATCCGCTGGTGGTGATGCTGCACGGGTTCGGCGCGAATATGCAGGACCTGGCCGGGCTGGCGCCGTCCATCAACCGCAAGGGCTACGTGTACGTGTGCCCCAACGCGCCCATACCCTTCGAGCTGGCGCCGGGGATGGTCGGCTACGGCTGGCATCCGCCGCGCGGCCAGGCCACCGACGAGCATTTCGAGCAGGCCGAGACGTTGCTGGGCGCCTTCTTCAACGAAGTGTTGACTGAGTTTCGCGCCGGCGACGGTCGCGCCGTGTTGCTGGGATTCTCCCAGGGCGGCGGAATGACCTACCGCATGGGCCTCGGCCGGCCGGATCGGTTCGCGGCCCTGGTGGCCCTCAGCGCGTCGCTGCCCGACCCAGAAATCCTGCGCCCGCGGCTGCCCGACCACCGCAACCAGCCTGTGTTTGTCGCCCACGGCCTGCACGACCAGATGGTATCCATGGAAAGCGCCCGCCGCACCCGCGAATTCCTGGACGCGGAGAACTACAACCTGTCATACCACGAGTACAACATGGGCCACGAAATCCCGGTGGAAGTCCTCCGCGACATGGTGCCCTGGGTCGAATCCATCCTGCCCCCGCTGGTCCCCGAAACCGACCGTGTCTATTAGGCCGACGGGAATTTTTGCATCGATGAACAGGATGTACAGGATAGATGCTGTATTCGGACTTGACTCGGGCAGTAATCGGGTGCGCCTTCGATGTGCAGAATGAGCTCGGAAGCGGATTTCTGGAGTCCGTGTATGAAAAGGCGATGTTGATCTCGCTGGATGAAGCCGGGATACCGGCGCGGTCTCAGGTGCCCATAGGCGTACATTTCAGAGGTCAACCGGTTGGCGATTTCTACGCCGACTTGCTGGTCGATGAGAAAGTCATCGTTGAGTTAAAGGCAGTCGAGCGTCTCACGCCACAGCACAAAGCTCAGGTTATCAATTACCTCAATGCCACTGGCATACCGGTAGGATTGCTCATCAATTTCGGCAGTCCCAAAGTGGATTTCCAACGTTTCACCCGTTCCAAATCCTGAAATATATCCATCATCCTGTCCATCCTGTTTATCGATGTAAAATCAAAACTCAAAACCTTGGGGGTAAAACTGTTATGAAAGCCACCACACAACTGCGCCAGATGTTGGCGTCAGACAAGATGGTTGTTGCGCCGTTCGTTTTGAACGCGCTGCACGCCCGCATCGCCGAGGACGTGGGACACCACGCCGTGTATATGACCGGCGCCGGCACCGCTGCCGAAAAGGGGTTCCCCGACGTTGGCCTGCTCACCATGACCGAGATGGTCGCCAACGCCAAGTACATCGCCGACGCCATCAACATCCCCGTGATCTGCGACGCCGACACCGGCTACGGCAACCCCCTGAACGTCGGCCGCACGGTGAAGGAATATGAGTCGGCCGGCGTCGCCGCCATTCACCTGGAGGACCAGGTGTTCCCCAAGAAGTGCGGATTCTTCGCCGGCAAGCAGGTGGTTCCCGTTGAAGAACACGTCCAGAAGATCCACGCTGCCCTGGACGCTCGCACCGACCCCGATTTCGTCATCATCGCCCGCTGCGACGCCTACGCCGTCAACGGCTGGGAGGACACGGTGACCCGCTGCCGCGCCTACATGGACGCCGGCGCCGACCTGGTGTTCGTGGACGGCATCAAGTCTCAGGACGACATCCAGCGCTACGCCCGCGACCTGGCCGACGTGCCACGAATGTACAATGGAGATCTGGCGACCACCCAGACCATGGACGAGCTGGGCTACAAGATCATGATCTGCGGCAGCACCATCTGGCTCATCTACAAACAGGTCCGCGCCGCCTACGAGGAGCTGATGAGCGACGGCATGGTCAACCCCGACCGCTACGGCACTCGTTGGGACGTGGCATCGGTGCTGGGCTTGGACGCCATCTACGAGCTGGAAAAGAAATACGGAGTGCAGGACGTGGGCACCGACGTAGCATCGCTGGCCGCTGCCCAGGCGGAGCAGATGGCCGCCGACGCCGCGCTGGTTCCGGCGGACGACTGATCCTGGGTAAATCCGTAGTCAACGATGAGATGATGCGATGAGCGACCGCTATCAACTGCTCTACGACGGCGAATGTCCGCTGTGCAGTCGGGAAGTGCTGATGCTGCACCGGCGTAACCCCGGTGCCATTGACGCCGTGGACATCATGGCGTCAGACTTCGACGCCGCCGCCTACGGTCTCAGCGCACAGCAGGTGCGGGCGGCGCTCTACGGCATCAAGCCGGACGGCACCGTTACGGTTGGCATGGCCAGCCTGCGCGAAGCCTACCGGCTGGCTGGCCGTGGCTGGCTGATCGGGTGGACGGGATGGTGGCCGGCGCGCCCGCTATCCGACGGATTCTACCGCTGGTTCGCCCGCAACCGGATGAGCATCAGCCGGGCGCTGGGCCGCTGCGACGGCCACTGCCGGGTTTGAGGGCTGTCCGGTGCGACCAAATTAAAACCGGGGCATATTGCCCCGGTTGACCAGCGTAAGGTGTCACACCGGTACGGCGTTCCGTCCAACGCTTCAATACTAGAGTACCTGTAATGCACACTGATGTCAAACGATTGTATCGATTGGAACAATATAGGACACATGCTGGCGTTCATTGATGAAAGCGGACATCCTCAACCCAATGACCCGACTACCCGTCCTGTGGTCGTCGCGATTTGTTACGATGAGCGAGATTCTCGCTCCATAAGCGGACAAATCCATGCCCTGAAACGAGACGTGCTTGGACGTGAGCAGGCTGAGCTCAAAGGCCAGAGTATGCTCAGCGGCAGAAAGTTCCGCCGGAGGGCGCAAACGCGATCTTTCGCTGAGGAATTTTTTGCCATTTTGCGAAACTTGCCGATCACCGTTTTCACAACGGTCATGGAAGGCCCATTTGAAAGTGCGCTATCGCCGGACAATCGCTTGGAAAACAGGTTTCGGTTTTTGTTGCAACGGGTTGAACTGCTTGCGGAACAGCGCGATTCTTTTGCCAATGTGCTGTTCGATGGTGATAGTGGGCAGCTGAAGGGATTGAGTGAACGATTTGCTCATTATCTCTTCCGCAGTGACGAAGGCCGCGCCAGTACCCGTATCGCCGATACGCCCGCCTTCGTAGATTCAGTATCAAGCGCTGGGATACAGATTGCCGACATGTGCGCGTACACGATACGTGTGTATCAGGAAAACCGATTATTTGTGGAGTCACCTCCGGCAGACGACGAATACTTGCACGCCGTGCGCCGCTGGTATCACGTTATCGAGGAAAGAACAGCCAACTTATCCACACTCGATGGTGAATCCCGCCCGGGAATTTATTTTCTCCGGCAGGGAGAACGCTGAAGCGCTCGTAAAAGATGTGGGCAATTCTAGCGCTGGGCAGTTCGCTGGCTTTCTGCTTCGTCAGCGTTTGCGATAAACGACTGCTGTCCTTCCATTTCCAGGGGGTGCCGCCCTTGTGCCTGTGGTGCGGCATCTGTGGGATGGTGTACGGGGGCATTGCTACCCTGTTGGTGGGGATTCCCGAGGGTACGCCCTGGCAGGTGGCGGTGTCGCCGGTAGCAGCGGGCTTGCTGATGGGATGTTCGGTGGTGCTGCTGTTTCGCGGGCTGCGGATGATGGAAGCTTCCCGTGCCGTCGCCATCTCCCAGACTAACCCCATCTACGTAGCCGTCCTGGCAATGCTGTTCCTGGACGAGCATGTCTCGGTCGGGCAATGGGCCGGTATCGCCATGGTCGTGGCGGGCGCAATCCTGATTTCCGTGCGACTGTTCCAGGAGAGACCTTACGGACGAATCGGCGCGGGCATCGGCCTGCCCAGCACCGCGGTTATGACCCTGGGGGATCGTACCGCCGTGTACGGCCCGGCAATCCTGCTGCTGAGCGCGCTGTGCGCCGCTGGCAGCTTCGTGGTCACCAAGGCGTCGTTGAACGCGCACCTTCCGGTGTTGACGGTTTTCGGAATACAGCAAGCGACGGTCGGCGCGGTTTTCTTCGTGGTAGGACTGAGTGGTGGAAGGGAGGCGGGACGGCGTTTGTTGGCCGCCGTAAAGCAACCGACGGCGTTGGGGATGCTGATTACCGGCGAGGCGTTGATGCCCGCCATTTCGATTCTGCTGTCGGTTTACGCCTACAGCCTGGGCCCCGCGTCTCTGGTGGCGGCGGTGCTGGCGACCCGTCCGCTGTTCGTGTTCGTCGCATCGACGGTCCTGTCGCGGGTGCGCTGGCAATTGCTGGACGAGTCGCTGTCGCCGCAGTCCCTGGCGGTGAAAGGCGCATCAATCATCATGATTGTGGTGGGCGTGGGCGCTTTGAGTTTGGGGTAGCGGGATGAAAATATTACGTATCTGATACGTGCGTATGCTCAAATAAACCGGAAAATCGTCATTGTTTAGACGAATAATGACAATTGACAGCCATTGATGATTGACAATCGGCAGAAGAAAGACTATTATCGTTCGGCAATTATTTTCACCGGAATACGGAAAGCATAGCATATCCGGCGAATTTCGTATGGAGTCAACCAGCCAATGGATGAACTTGACCTCAAGATTATCGGTATTCTCCAGTCCGACGGGCGCGCGTCCAACGCTAAAATCGCCCGTGCCGTCGGCGTCAGCGAGGGCACCGTGCGCCGCCGGTTGCGCCGCCTGATCAAAGATGACATCGTCCACGTGGTCGCGGTCCCTAACCTGGAGAAGATGGGCTACGGAACCACCGCCCTGATCGGGTTGGAGACCGGCCCCGGTAAATCCGATGCCGTCGCCGAGCGCATCGCCGATCTGGACGAAGCGCACTATGTCGTAGTAGCCACCGGTCCCTACGACGTTTTCGTCTGGACCGCCCTCGAATCCGCCGAAAGCCTGGGCGATTTCCTGCGCACCCAGATCGGTGTGATTGACGGCGTCCAGAAAACCCAAACCTTTGTCACTCTGTCCACCAAAAAACGGTTCACCCGAGTGTAACCGGACTAGGGCTGTGCCAAACCGCGAGTACGTCAATCCGGCGAAAGCCGGAGTCCAGAAAACGCTACTGGATACCGGCTTTCGCCGGTATGACGATTTAAGGGCAAGGCAGTGTTACAAGGTCCTAACCTAACGCGTTTGCGGTTGCATAGGTTTCCCGCCGTGCTATAATTTCGCATCCGTGGTAAGTAGCCGCAAGTTGACTTGCCACTTTGATCCGGACAGTTGTACCCAGCCACACCAAATCAACCGAGGGGAAAGCCGCTATGACCTACATCATTACCGAGCCGTGTGTCGGCGTGAAAGACGCCGCCTGCGTCGATGTCTGCCCGGTAGACTGCATCTATACCACCGACGACGACGACATGTACTTCATCAGCCCTGATGAGTGCATCGATTGCGCAGCCTGCGAGCCGGTGTGCCCCGTTACGGCCATCTTTGCCGAGGAAGCGGTGCCGGCCATGTACGAGGAATATATCAAGATCAACTACGACTACTTCGATAAGTAGTCCCGCGCCGGCCGCGACCGTTCGCCCCGCCAGACCAGGCGGACGCCATCGCAGCGACAATCTCAGCATTCTCCCGCCCGGCGCTCAGCAGCCGGGCGGACGTTTTATCGCATCCCGTCAACACGGAGACCAAGGCAACCACATGAGCGCAACACCCACGCCGCCCGCTACGCGCCCCGACGTCAACATCGTAGTCTGCACCGACGAGTACGGCTGTGGTCGATGGTTTCACCGGGGCCGCAACGCTGACGCGATCCTGGCTCAGTTGAACGATGCCCTCGCTGCCGATGACGCCGGGAAGGTGCAGGTCACCACCGCGGGCTGCATCATGGGCTGTACCTATGGCCCGAGGTTCGACGTGGCGCGCCGTTGGTCCGGGGAAAAGGCGCTGTACGGTTCCATCTCCGGCGAGGCCACCGTGACCCGCCGGGGACGTGTGAACTTCGTGCCCATCCCCGACTCGTTGGACCAGGTTATCGCGGATCACCTTCCGGAGAGCGCGCCGCCGCTGACCACGCTGCATGCGTCCGAGCCGGCGGTGGACATCGACCTGCTGCGGAACGTACTGCTGGATTGCGGCGTCGGCACTGGCAGTGTCCCCATCGGGTTGGGCGAATCCGTGGTGATGGTGCACAACGCCGCCGCGACCGTTTCCATCCCCGCCACGCTGGACGCTTTGCAGTTCGTGGATGGCAGCGGGCATCCCGACGCAACCGGCGGCATCGCCGTCCTCACCACCGACGGCGACGGACGAATCGCCCTGCAACTCAGCCGCGTCCGCCGGCTGGAGTTCATTTACCGCACCCTGGGCAACGGCATGCCCAGCTACGCCATCTGGATGGGAGACGAGCAGCTGGAAACGGTATATCGCATCTACCTGCGCCGCTCCGAAAACGCCGCCAACAATCCCTTGCGGCACGAGCTGTTCATGGCGCTGATCGACAAATTTGGACGCACAGTTACCTTTTGAGGAGGAGTGAACCACAATGAGCAACATTGATTCCACGCCGGAATTCGTGCGGGAAACCTACCGCAAAATGGACGAAAAATTGCAGCAGGTGAGGGCCAGGTTGAACCGCCCGCTGACCTTGGCGGAAAAGCTGCTGCTCTCCCACCTGGATGACGTGGCCGAGGCCGACCTGCGCCCTGGAGACAGCTACATCGACCTGCGGCCCGACCGGGTCGCCCACCAGGACGTCACCGGCCAGATGGCGATATTGCAGTTCATGCAGTCGGGACGCGACCGCGTGGCCGTCCCCACCACCGTCCACTGCGACCACCTGATCCAGGCCCGCGTCGGCGCTTCCTCCGACCTGCAGGACGCCCTCAACGAGAGCAACGAGGTGTACCAGTTCCTGGAATCGGCCAGTCGGCGGTTCGGCATGGGATTCTGGAAGCCCGGCTCCGGCATCGTCCACCAGGTTGTGCTGGAAAAATACGCCTTCCCCGGCGCGCTGATCCTTGGCACCGATTCCCACACCGTGAACGGCGGCGGGTTGTGCTCCCTGGCCATCGGCGTGGGTGGCGCGGACGCGGCCGACGTGATGGCCGGCCTCTCCTGGGAGGTGCGCTACCCGCGGATCATCGGCGTCAAACTCACCGGCTCGATGAGCGGCTGGACGGCCCCCAAGGACGTGATCATCAAGCTGGCCTACGAGCTGACCGTGTCCGGCGGCACCAACGCCATCATCGAATACTTCGGACCCGGCGCCGCGTCGATCTCGGCCACCGGAAAAGGCACCATCTGCAACATGGGCGCCGAGCTGGGGGCTACCGGCGACGTATTCCCCTACGACGAGCGCATGGCAACCTACCTCCGCGCCACCGGCCGCAGCGAACTGGTCGCGCTTGCCGAGGAATACGCCCACCTGCTGCAATCCGATCCTGAGGTCGAGGAGCAGCCCGAGCAGTTCTACGATCACATCGTGGAGATCGACCTTTCCACTCTGGAGCCTCACATCACGGGCCCGCACTCGCCCGACCGGGCGCGCCCCATTTCTGCGCTGAAGGCAGAGGCGGAACAGGAAGGCTTCCCTGAAACCGTATCCGTGGCGCTGGTGGGCAGCTGCACCAACTCTTCCTACGAGGACATGGAACGTTGCGCCGACGTGGCCCGCCAGGCTGCGGCCCGTGGCGTCACCGCCGCGTCCGGCCTGCTGGTTACCCCCGGATCCGAGCAGGTGCGCGCTACCATCGAGCGAGACGGTCAGCAGGCGGCGCTGGAGTCCATTGGCGCAACGGTGCTGGCCAACGCCTGCGGCCCGTGCATCGGCCAGTGGAACCGGCCCGAGGCGCGGGGTACCGACAACAGCATCGTCACTTCGTACAACCGCAACTTCCCCAGCCGCAACGACGGCAACGCCGGCACCATGAACTTCATCGCCAGCCCTGAGCTGGCCATCGCCATGGGCTTGGGCGGCAGTCTCTCCTTCAACCCGCTGACCGACCCGCTGGTGGACGCCGACGGCAACGAGTTCATGCTGCAGCCGCCGTCGGAAGCGCCGGAAGTGCCTCCCACCGGGTTCGATCCCGGCACCGATATGTACGTGGAGCCGCCGGAAGACGGCAGCGACGTTGAGGTCCGCGTTGACCCTGCAAGCACTCGTTTGCAGGTCCTGGAGCCGTGGGAAGCCTGGGACGGCAATGACTTTGAGGATATCCCCATCCTGGTCAAGACCGAGGGCAAGACCACCACTGACTCCATCTCGCCGGCCGGCGCCTGGCTTCGGTTCCGCGGACACCTGAACAACCTCAGCGACAACATGTTCCTGGGCGCCAACAATGCCTACACCGACGACACCGGCACCGGCAAGAACCAGCTCTCCGGCGAGGAGATCATGCCCATTCCGGAGATCGCCCGCGGCTACAAGGCTCAGAACATCCGCTGGGTCGCCATCGGCGACGAGAACTACGGCGAGGGTTCCAGCCGCGAGCACGCCGCCCTGTCGCCCCGGATGCTGGGCGCCGCGGCCATCATCACCCGCAGCTTCGCCCGCATCCACGAGTCCAACCTGAAGAAGCAGGGCCTGTTGCCCCTCACCTTCGAGGATCCGGCGGACTGGGACCGGGTGCTGGAGGACGACCGCATGAGCCTGGTGGGTCTGAACGACCTGGCCCCCGACGTGCCCGTGCAAGCCGTTCTGAAGCACGCCGACGGCAGCGAGGAAACCCTCAACCTGCGCCACACCCTCAACCAAACCCAGATCGAGTGGTTCAAAGCCGGCAGCGCCATGAACTACATGAAGAATCTGGAAGGCGCGTAACCGACCGTCGTTCACCGGCGCTTTGACGAACGGGGGCGGGTTTCAAACCCGCCCCTATGCTGTTCAACGGCTGTTGCGCTACTCAGCGCGGTTGGGCTGCGCGCCGGTTCTTGAAAGCTTTGACGCCGCGCCACACTCCGAGCGCGGCCAGCGTCGGCGTCGCTATCATCAGCGTCCACATGGCGATGCCCAGCAACGCGCCCTGCCACCAGTTCATTTCCAGCACTTGCAGGCCGAGGAACAGCACAGTGTTCGCCAGCAAGAGGCATCCCACGGACGCCAGCAGCAGCAGCAGCGCGAGTTTCATATCTGATGCTTCCTGCTCAGCGCGTCCATCTGCGCCGCCAGCACCGGCATCAGCCGCTCCAGTTGCGCCCGTTCGACCTCTCCCATCAGGCACACCTGCAGCCAGTTGCGCTCCCGCAGGTATCCGCTGGCATACGACGTGTAGAACCCCAGCGATTCCAGCGCGGCGCCCATCCGATCGGAGTCGATGGCCCCGTGGGGCAGCGCAATGGTCGTCACCGCGCCGATGCTTTCGTCCTCCGACGCCACCAGGTCGAAGCCTGCATCGCACAACTCCCCTCGCAGCCACCGACCATCCTCGGCAATCCGCGCCAGCAACTGGGGCGTTTGCCGCTGCAACCCGGCGTCCAGTGCTGCCAGCAGGTTGGACGAGAGCGTGAACGGCACCGCCCCGTCGTCATCGCCCGAACAGTGCAAACCCAAGTCCAGATAACGCGGTAGCGCGGGATCGGGCGCGGGCCGCCGCTCACAGAACACCAGCCCCAAGCCGGGATAGGCCGCCAGTCCCTTGCCGCTGGCCCCGCTGGCGATCCACACGCCCCGCAGGTCAACGGGAGTCGCTCCGATGCTGCTGATGCAGTCCAGGGCGAGTTTGACGCCATGCTTCCAGCACAATGCTATCAGGCGGCGCAGATCCATCAACGCCCCGGTGGACGTTTCGCAGTGTACCGCCCAGAGCCATCCAGCGCCTGTTGACGCCAGCGTTGCCTCGATGCGAGCGTAGTCCACGGGCGTGCCCCATTCGTGCCCAACGGCGGAATATGCCAGCCCCATGCGGTCGGCGTGGTCCAGCAGCCGCTCACCGAATTCGCCGGCGGTCACGATGACGCCGGGCGCGTTGAGCCGCGACAGCTGCGCTGCCACCACGTCGTTGGCCAGCGTTCCCGACCCGACCATCACGGCGGAGTGATTGGCGCGGGTGAGTTCGCGCAGCCCGCTCCGCACGTTCCGCATCAGCGCCCTGAACTCGCCTGAGCGGTGAGAAAGTGGCGGACGCTGGAACGCCTCGACTACCTCTCCCGACATCGCAACGGGTCCCGGCGTGAGTATGACCGGATCATCCGGCGGCGCGGAAACCTCGTCGTGGAATTTGCCGGCGAACTCCGTGCCGACGTTGCCCACTGGCCGGTACATGGGCTGGTACGGCGCGGCGTCGTCGCCCACCACCGGCCCGAAGGGAATAAACCCGATGTGTCGGTACAGCGGTTGCTGTGCCACCCGGCCCGACATCACCACGTAGTCGTACCCGCCCTCCTGGCAGTATCGCGCCATCATCGTCAACAGCCCCGGCAACACCCGGGTCCGGCGCAGGTCGGGCCGCACGGCCAGCAGGCGCACCTCGCACAGTTTCGACCCTTCGGCCTGGGGCAGATGGTCTTCCAACCTCCCAAGCTTCTGGTCCAGCGAGAAGGGACGCCGATCCCGCACGCAGATCATGCCCAGCAGTTCCGAATCCCGGCGGCAGATGAAGTACGTATTCTCATCATGGAATTGGTCCACCAGCATCCGGTCGTCGTTCGCTGGATGCTGGGGCACTTCTTCCACAAAGGAAGCGTAGTTCAACTGGTAGATCTCCTCATATTCCCAGGGCTCCGTGGCCCGCTTGAAGACCAGGCCGGGATCCCGGCGGCTGCCGTTGCCGCCCCACCCTGCGGATGATGACGAGTCGGCGTCCGCTGTGTCGCAAGACAGCGTGCCGGGGCTGGGTTTATGTCGTATCGTTTCCGTCATCAGCGACTCGGCTGGTATCGCTAGCTGAGAGTGGCCCGGAAACTCCTACTGCCGGCGCCGCTACATTATACTAACCCCACTGGCCGGAAATACATAACTCGGCTGCGGTTTTGTACCAATAAGTTGGAATGCGTGGCACATCGCCGTTGCGGTATAATGCCGGCAAGACAGACACACGCAATCAAATTCACGGAGGTACTGTCATGGCTTACACACCCAAGCAGCTGGGACACTTGGTCATCAAGGTCCGCGACATCGAGCGCAGCGTTGACTTCTACACCAACGTCCTGGGCCTCACCGTGATGACCGGCCGCCCGGGCGGAATGACCTTCCTCTCCGCCGACACCACCATGTCCCACGAGCTTGCCCTGATCCCCCTGGGCATGGACGCTCCCGGCCCCGAGGACCGTCGGGTGGGCATGGCCCACATGGCTTGGCAGATGAACTCCTTCCGCGACCTCAAGGAACTCTACCAGCGCTGCAAGGACCACGACGTCAAGTTTAAGCGGCTCGGCGACCACGGCATCTCCATGGGCGTGTACATCTACGACCCCGACGACAACGAAATCGAGATCTACTACGAGTCCCCCGAGTCCGAATGGGGCAACAAGGACGGATTTCTCTTCGAGGGCAACTTCCCCTGGCAGCTCGACCCCATCGAGGAACCCGAACCCGCGGCAGTCGGCGACGACGACTAACCGCGCCCCACGTGCGCTGACCATCGTAGGGGCGAATAATTATTCGCCCCTATTGATATGGGACACCTGTGACTACACCCGTACCATCGCCCGATGAGCCCGATATTTACGAGGCGCTAATTGACTACCTCGAAGCGGCAAGCGCAGCCCACCGAGAGGCATCGTTTCATTTCGAAGCGGCGCTGCCGCAGATTAACCGGGGGATTGCGCTACACCGGGAAAGCCAGGGCATTATGAATGAAGCGAACGCTCTGTCGGACGAGGCCACAGAAGCGCTGCTTGAAGCCGTTGCTCTGGTACAAGACAATCCTCAAACCAACATAATTCGGGCAATGGGGCTTGCCGCGCAAGCGACTGCGGCTTCGCGTCGGGCACGAATTATATCCGGTCAGTCTCTGGAATTGACCCAGCAGGCTTATGAGGAGGTAGCCCAGGGGCTGGCAGTCTGGAGCGAAGGATCACAGTTGCTCCGGGATGGCATGGCACGAGCCACCACCCTGCTGCGGGTAACTCGCCGACGTCAAACCAACGGCGGCAACCCCGACGCCGCCACCTGATTGGCGCGAGCGTTTCGGAACCCGGCGCGCGCCAGCTGCTCGGTTCATTGACAGGACATACCCGCCGGCGCAGAATGACCCCTATCCTGGGGCGACCATCCCACCGGGCCCTTGCCAAATGGGTAGGATCGCGCTCCGTTGCACTACCTGACCGGAGGAGGTCCTGATATGGCGTTTCCCGAGCGAATGAAGTTTGGCATCTTCCTCGGCCCCTTCCATCGCGTTGGCGAAAACCCCACGCTGGCCATGGAACGCGATCTCGAACTGATCGAATGGCTGGACAAGCTGGGCTTCGACGAGGCCTGGATCGGCGAGCACCACAGCGCCGGCTGGGAAATCATCTCGTCGCCGGAGGTCTTCATCGCCGCCGCCGCCCAGCGCACCAACCGCATCAAGCTGGGCACCGGCGTCGTCAGCCTGCCCTACCACCATCCGTTGATGGTCGCCAACCGCATGGTGCAGCTTGACCACATGACCTATGGCCGCGTCCTGTTCGGCGTCGGCCCCGGCGCGCTCCCCGGAGACGCCTACATGATGGGTATTCCCCATGAACTCCAGCGCGAGCGTATGGACGAGTCCCTGGGCATCATCCTCCGCCTGTTCACCGAAACTGAGCCTATCACTTACCAGAGCGACTGGTTCGAGCTCAAGGAGGGCCTGCTCCAGCTGCGTCCCTACCAGCGGCCCTACATGCACACCGCCGTCGCCTCAGTGCAGTCTCCGGCCGGCGTCACTCTGGCCGGCAAGCATGGCTGCTCCGTCCTCACCATCACCGTGCCTCGCGACCCGTCGGCCGGCCCCTCCGACTTGCAGGGCCTGTGGAGCATCGCCGAGGAATCCGCCGCCGAGCACGGCAACACCATGAACCGCGACGACTGGCGACTCGTGCTCCCCTGCCACCTGGCCGAATCCCGCGAGGAAGCCCTCAACGATGCCCGTATGGGCGCGGGGCGCTACCTGCGCGAGTACAGCGAGGGAACCAACGGACGCAAGGCTGTCTTTGATGGCCCGCTGGACAAGGTGATCGACCACATGGCCGACACCGGCAGTTGGATCATCGGCACCCCCGACGACTGCATCGAGGCCATCGAGCGCCTCGGCGAGCAGAGCGGCGGCTTCGGCGCGTTCCTGGTCCAGACCATTGACTGGGCTCCCCGCGAGAAGATGCTGCGCAGCTACGAGCTCATGGCCCGCTACGTCATGCCCCACTTCCAGGGCAGCGTCCTCAGCACCGCAGCGTCCAACCAGTGGGCCAAGGAACGGCAGGACGACCTGGTCAGCGGCCGCGTCCGCGCCATCGACCGCGCCCGCCAGCGCCATGCCGAACGAGTCAATTAGCGGGTGTCCAATACTCCCTCTCCCCTGGCGGGAGAGGGTTGGGGTGAGGGGGATCGTTCAAAGTTTCATCTACCGCTGGGCGATTTATCCAGCCGGTACCATCAACGCGCGTAGGGGCGGGTTTCAAACCCGCCCCTACGATTACCTACCTGGTCGGGGTTAGGCGGGGACTTTAGCCGCGGCCCACTCCACGCCGTTCAGCACGATTCGCTGGAACTCCGGCGTCTCGAAACTCCGCCCGTCGTGCCCCAGCAGCAGCACGAACACGTTGCCCTCACCGTACTGCCGCGTCCAGCCCAGGGGATACGTCCCGCCGGGCATGTGGGTCGGGCTGCGGTCCGGACCCCACGGCCAGGTGCCATCCTCGGCGTCGCCCGTCAGAAAGACGTTGTTGCCGTCCTTGATGGCCAGGTTCATGTACAGCTCGTCGTTGGTGTCAAAGTCTGCAATGCCGCTGCATCCCGGATGACCGGCGTCGCTGACGTTGACCGTGAACTGGCCGTAGGGCGGGTGATAGCTGGTGCCCGAAATCCAGCCGCCGCCGGTGATCTCGTGGTACTCCGGCCACGCCGCCGCCACACACGTGGCGATGTGAATGCACACGAACCCCTTGCCGCCGCTGATGAAGTCCTTCAGGCCGTCCATCTGCTCCGCGGTCAGGGTCCAGTCGCCGAAATCCGGCACGTTCTCCCGCCGCGTGTTGAACACCAGCGCGTCGTACCCGCTCATGGCGGATGCGTCGGCCAGCGCCGATGCGTCCTCCGTCACGGTCACGTCATGCCCCGCGCCTTTCAGAAACGACTCCAAAATCGGCGTTGATTCCTCGTAAGGGTGGCGCCCACCCGACACTACCAATAGCTTCATAATCGTTTCCCTCCGATTTAGGTTTGAGTTACGCCGACGAGTTGCGCAGC
The DNA here is from genome assembly GCA_965207025.1 of Dehalococcoidia bacterium. Taxonomy (GTDB): domain Bacteria; phylum Chloroflexota; class Dehalococcoidia; order Lucifugimonadales; family UBA3495; genus Bin87. Next base: position 3,670,198 of record OZ242258.1, read on the forward strand.
CGCTGCAACTCGGCTTCCAGTTCGCGCACTCGGGCTTCCGCGGCGTCGGCCCGATTCTCGGCGGCGTCGGCCCGATTCTCGGCAGCGTCGGCTCGAGCCCGCTCGTCTTCAATGGTGGTGATCCGTCGGCCCGTCTCCGGGTCGCAAAACTCCAGCTCTTCCCCCGCGCTTCGCAGGTTCAGGTTCAGCGCGGCGCTGTAACCTTGCAAGTCGCCGCCGGGCAGATCGGCAACGTCTATGGGAACGTATGCCCCGTCCGCCAGTCGAAAACCGGCCAGCCGTGTCCTATAGTATTCCCCCGTCGCGTCAAAGAGCCAGTACTCCAGGACGCCTATGGATTCGTAGAAATCCCGCTTCTCATTCAGGTCCCGCTGCGCCGTGCTCGGCGAAGCGACCTCCAGCACAAAGTCCGGCGGCTTGCCCTGCTCCGACACGATGTACCCGTTGCTGGCCGCGTAGTCCTCGGGGCTCGCGTCGAAGGACACCAGCAGGTCCGGGTAGCGAGCCCGCCTCTTGTTGAAACTCGCGTCGGGCACAATCCAGCGGTCCGCCTCCACCAGGGTGGTTTCGGGACTGCCCAGGTGCAGGGCCAGGTAATGAGCGTTGCCGGTCTTGAACAGGCGGTCGAATTGAGTCACTTCGTCAGGATCCCGTTCGGGGATGTCAGGCAGCCGGAAGCGGCCCGAGGGTGGGGGCGTTTGGACGGCGGGTTTGGCAGTAGGCGTAGTCATGGCGTCCGCCTCCGGCGGAGTGGTTAGGCTGGCTGTGGGCCGCATTATACCAGCGGCATCATCGTTGTTATGATGCGCCCCGCTGCGATAAGTAACCGCGACAACCATTGCCAGCCCAGGCTCTCGTTGATGCGCAGGCTGGCCTGGCTCAGGCGGGAGAGACGCTCCCGCAGGGCCTGGTTCTCCCTGAGGAGTTCGTCGGAGTTCATTTCACTAACCTCTTGGTAACGCAAGCCGACACCACGGGACGGAACGGCGGAATGCGGGTTTCACCCGGTGGCGGTTGGGTGACCGTTGCTGTGTAGCCTGCGAATGTTACCATACCGTTACCACAGTAATGTCTGTCATTGTAGTGTTATTATTAAGGAATTGACTGTGATGAAATTGGTGTGGATAATTAGTCGCCTTCGTGAATGGTCGTTCCGTTAGGCGGGATATCTCCGCTTATCCATTCAGCAACAATCCCAACCGGATATGCCCACCGTAACTCCGGCGCTCCATGCCGTGATTGCCGCGCCGGAAAGTAGAGGATGAGACAGTGCTCAGCAGGTTTGTTTCGCGTCAGCCCTTCCGGGGAATCCCGGCGCAGTTCCCCCCTGGAAGGGGTATGTGGAAAGCGGTAGCATTCTCGTCAGCGGCGCTCGCCGCCGGAATGCTGCTGTTGGCCAGCGCCGCCGATGCGGAGGCGCACCAGCCCGAGGGATTGAGGATATCCCTGTCCGAAATGCCCGAACCACCCTGTACCTCTTGGCATGAAGATGCCTGCGAAACAGCGGCGCCCCCTCAAGTTTCGGTCAATCCGTTCCAATCGGACAACCCTCACGACCCGGCCCTCAACACAGGCTCCGGCTACCATGACCACCACGAACATCTGGAGAGTATCGCCGCGCTCAACCAGCGGGTGTTGGCCCGCCTGGCCGATTCCGGCGATGCAATGGATGACTCGGGCAGCGAACCCGACGGGCCGGGTGGCAGCGTAAACTACGCCATCACCTCCGATATAACCGGCCTCCCCTGGGTACGCGACGGCCAGACCGCGACGGAAAGAGTGACCGTAGCCTGGCTGAGCGAGCTGCAAGAACACAATCCATCGCTGGTCACATCCCTGGTCCGGATGCCCTTCCTCCAGGACCACACCCCCGGCGACCTCCAGGCCATCCGAACTCTCACGTATATGTCGAGAGGTACTTCCCGGATTGCTCCAAACCCGCAGTACGCCAGGGATCTGGTGAATCGGGCGGCGCTTGCCGACGGTAGCGGCATCGACAATACCGAGGCCAAGATCATCGCCGTCATGTCAATGCAGTATTTTGACGGCAACAGCGCCTTCATTCAGCTGCTGGCCGACTACGGAACCATTGAAGAGAAGACTAGCGCCGGGCAGCACGGCAACACTCTGACCTTCGCCGTCGTCAGGGTGGAGGAGACTCGGCAGAACAGCACACTGATGCAGTCGGCGATCATCGCTATAGAGGGTGTTGAGACCCTCATGGGCGAAGCTTTCCCCAGCGACTTCATGGGCATATTGGTCGCGGATTGCCCCGACTGTCTTGGGCGCACGAACGGCGTCAGCATCGAGATGGATGACCGGTTCGACCAAACCGATTACGATGATAACCGGCAGTTACTGAGAACTATGGCCCACGAAATCGGCCATTTCTGGTGGGGTGCCGGGGATGGAGCTCGCCATCACGAAGCCTGGATCTCCGAAGGCGCGGCCGAATACATCGGCGCCTATTCCGTGAAAGCCCGGTTCGGCGACAGCCGGCTCTCTACGGACTACTGGCCCTGCCCCTATTATCGCACCATCGAGCACCTGCGCGCCGACAACCCGCAGTACAGGGTCTCCCAAGGCGGCCTCTGCAACTACTCACTGGGCGAAAGACTGTTTATAAACCTGGATCGCAACATTGGACACACGGCGTTCACCGCCGGCTTCCGCGACCTGCACCAACGCCTGTCCACCTACGAGGATGACGAGATTGATCAGGGCCTCAGCCTGCTGCGGGCGTTCTGCCCCGGTTGTGAGAGTAACCCGTGGAACCTGGGCAGCGGCGGCAACACCCTGGCCCGGTACTACGGCGAAAAAGTGCTCACCGACAGCAGCGCGCCTAACGGCTCTTTGCCCGGGCTGGGTCCGGTTTGGGGTAACGTGCCGATTGTTGATTACTTCGATGAGAATCGCCAGTACGGGGTAGCCCAGGTGCCGGCCAGTAGTCCTGACCAGCGTCGGTGGGTACAATTACGCTTCAACGACGTTGTCAACCCTCCGGACACGGTCAACATTTACGTGGTTTTATACCACGAGGACCGGGAACCTTATATGGTCTGGCCCCAAGAGATGAAAGTCCTCTCCGACGAAGGGAGAGCCTGGTTCTACGCTTACCTGGGCGACCCACCTCGCCGCGCCCCCGGCCACCACTGGGTGTACATCTACAACGAAGATTGGGAGAAGATCGCCGAGGCCGAATACCAGGTGCTGCCATAGCGGGCGTCCAAGCGTAGATCGATTCCAATTGCCCCCTCTCCCTTGATGGGAGAGGGCTGGGGTGAGGGTGAAAATCCCCACAAACCGGAATGCATCCCGTAAATCCTGTCCATCCCGGTAATAAGATCCCCGCCAACTGCCCCTTGACAACCCCGCCACGAACATATAATCTATAACTGTCTAGGCAAACAGCTGTTCATCAAACCCCGAAATCAGAGAGGCAGGATTTCCGCATCGACGGCCAACCCCGTCAGTTTCTAAAATCGCAACCGGCCCAGGTGGCAACCGCCGCTCAAAGACCTGACTCCTCACCGGCATCGCCCCACTGGTGTCCCCGGGACCGTCCCAGCCCGCGCGCAGGTACGCTCTACAGCGTGCTGAGTACACGAAAAAGTAGGTCAAATAGTTGCGTACCCAACCGGCCGTATGCTGACAACGATGTGAAAATCCTGCCTCTCGCCAACCAAGCCAGAAACCCCAAAAGGAGCAAGCCCACCGAAACGCCAACCCCACCGACCCGCTCACGGTGAGCCTGTCGAACCACGAACCGCAAATCGTAGGGGCAAATAATCATTCGCCCACTTCTCGCCCGCCTTGGTCCAACACCTTGGGCGCGGTTCCTCTTGCCGCTCAAACGGTATCCTTGACTGCCGGCGTTGCGCGTTGTACTATACCTGTAGCCACGGCGGTGTGCCTCTGTTACTGACTCTCCGCGTACCGTCATGCGTTGTTGAGCGTATTGACCGATATGACAATCGGACGCTCGACCTCTTTCCAGCGTGAAGACGCCCCGATGATATGGTTGATGCCATCCGTTGATGGCGGATTGTGCTTCCTGCGGGATAAGGAACCGGGCGTTGATTTCATCAGGCACCCATGCCTACTAAATATATTTTCGTCACCGGGGGCGTGGTAAGCTCCATCGGCAAGGGCATCTGCGTTGCGTCAATCGGACGCATCCTCAAGAGCCAGGGGCTATCCGTCACCGTGGTGAAACTGGACCCTTATCTCAACGTGGACCCGGGCACCATGTCACCTTACCAGCACGGCGAGGTGTTCGTCACCAAGGACGGCGGCGAAACCGACCTCGATCTCGGCCACTACGAAAGATTCATCGACGTTGAGCTGACCCGGGACAGCAACGTAACGGCAGGCCAGGCATACCTCGAATTGATAACCAGAGAGCGGCGCGGTGACTTTTTGGGCGGAACCATCCAGACGGTTCCGCACCTGACCAACGAGATCAAGGACCGCCTCATCAGCCTCGCCGAAAAATCCGAAGCTGACGTCGTGATCGTGGAAGTTGGCGGCACCGTCGGCGACATCGAGGGTCTCCCCTTCCTGGAAGCCATCCGCCAGATGCGCAACACCGTGGGACGGCGCAACGTCTTCTACATGCACCTGACCCTGCTGCCCTACATCTCGGCGTCCGAGGAATTGAAAACCAAGCCCACGCAGCACAGTGTGAAGGAATTGCGCAGCATCGGCATCCAGCCCGACGCTCTGATCTGCCGCAGCGATACCGAGATCAACCGGAGCATACGGGAAAAGCTCTCCCTGTTCTGCGACGTGGAAACGGAAGCGGTATTTCCCATGCCCACCGTGGGCAACGTGTACGAAGTTCCGCTCATCATGGAACAGTCCGGGCTGGGCAGTTTCCTGTCCCAGTCCCTGCACTTGGACGGCCAACGGGAACTGCGCGAGTGGTACGACCTGGTGGAGCGGATGAATGCGGCGGAGCGGGCCGTTCCAATCGCCATCGTCGGCAAGTACGTGGAATATCCGGACTCTTACATGTCCGTGCGCGAGGCCCTGCGCCACGCGGCGTCATCCTGCGGCCTGCGCGCCGAGGTGCGCTGGGTCCATTCCGAAGCCGTGGAACGGGACGGGCCGGACGAGTACCTGAAGGACGTTTGCGGCATCGTGGTGCCCGGCGGGTTCGGGCCGCGCGGCGTTGAGGGGATGGTGGAAACCAGCCGGTACGCCAGGGACAAAGCGGTTCCCTACCTGGGCCTCTGCCTGGGGATGCAGGTCATGGTCATCGACTGGGCCCGGGACGTGGCCGGATTGCGCTGGGCCAACTCATCGGAACTGGACCCCGACACCGAGCATCCGGTGATCGACATCATGCACGGGCAGCGCAGCATCACAGACCTGGGCGGGACAATGCGCCTGGGCCAGTATCCCTGCCGGCCCCAGAGCAACACGCAGATGGCAGAGGCATACGGCAGCGGCCAAACGGAAGTCAACGAACGCCACCGGCACCGCTACGAGGTGAACAACCACTATCGCGAATCGCTGGAAGCATCCGGCATGGTGATGAGCGGCCTTTCCCCCGACGGGGAACTGGTTGAAGCCGCCGAGGTGCCCGACCATCCCTTCATGGTGGGCGTGCAGTTCCATCCCGAATTCCAGTCGCGCCCCAACCGTCCGCATCCGCTGTTCCGCGCCCTGGTGGGACAGGCGGGAAACACCGTCCGCGAGGGCAAGCAATTGCCATTCAACCGCTCCGGCTGGTGGTCATTCTCAACTCAATAGATACGTTAAGACGGGGCCGGAGGCCAGGGAGGATAAACAGTGAAACTGTTCTTGGACACCGCCAACATTGATGAAATTCGCCAGGGCGCCGAATTGGGCGTCATCTCCGGCGTCACCACCAACCCGTCGCTGGCGGCCAAAGAGGGCATCGGCGGCGCAGCGGGCTACCGCGCCGCGGTGCAGGAAATCGCCGACATCATCGACGGCCCGATCTCCGTTGAAGTGGTGAGCACCGACGCCGCGGGCATGATCGCCGAAGGACGGGACATCGCCGAGTGGATCCCCAACCCCTGGGTGAAGATACCCAGCACCGAGGAGGGATTCAAAGCCATTAACGTTCTCGCCCGCGACGGCATCAAGATCAACCAGACCCTGGTATTCACCGTGAACCAGGCGCTGCTGGGCGCCAACGCCGGCAGCACCGTGGTGAGCCCCTTTGTGGGCCGTTTGGACGACATCGGCCAGGACGGCATGGAACTGGTGCGAGACATAGTAGCCGTTTACCGTGAGCAAGACATAGAAACCCTGGTGATGGCGGCCAGCATTCGCGGCGCGCTCCACTGCACGACGGCCGCCGCCGCCGGCGCGGACATTTCCACCGTGCCCTACAACGTATTGACGCAGATGATCAAACACCCATTGACCGACGCCGGTCTGTCGCGCTTCCTGCAAGACTGGCAACAAGCATCCGGAGGCTGACGATATGGTTCGCGCCCGCACCGGGGCCCCCGCCGCCCCCCGCCGCCGCCGCCGTCCACCACCCGTTGACGACGAAGCAAAGCTCGTCATGGACGGCGAGCGCGCTGATGACATTGATGACGACCTGTTGGGTCGCGAGAACGGCGCGCAAGAACGGAAACTCATTGACATAGCAGACTTGGCGTCCTTGTCCCAGTCTGACCTGCTGCAACTGGCGCCGGAGGTTGGACTGCGCGACGACGGCGCGTTGGCCGAGCTGGGCCGCGATGCCCTGTTTCACCGTGTGCGCCAGTCGGCTTCGGGACGAAATCAACTGGTGGCATCCGGTGTGCTGGAGGTCATGGACGCCGGGCATGGCCTGTTGCGGTCCATGCACTACCCCCCGGTGGCCGGCGATGTTTTCGTCGGGCAGTCGCAGATCCGGCGCTCCAACCTGAAGACTGGCGACACGGTGACGGGAACCGTGCGTCCCCCCAAGGACGGAGAACGACACCACGGCCTTACCCGGGTCACCAGCATCAACCTGTTGGAGCCGGAGCAGCAGACCCAGGCTAACCGGCGGATCTTCGAGTCCCTCACGCCCATTTTCCCCAACGACCATATCGTGCTGGAGAACCCCCAGGGCGGCCTGCCCTCCCGCATGATCGACCTCTTCGCCCCCATCGGCCTGGGGCAGCGCGGCCTGATCGTGTCGCCTCCCAAGGCCGGCAAGACCACGGTGCTGCGGCAGATCGCCGCCGCAGTATCAGAGAACCGTCCGGAAGTAACCCTGATGGTGGTGCTCATCGGTGAGCGCCCCGAGGAAGTTACGGAAATGCGCCGCGCCGTCAATGGGGACGTGTTCGCCTCCACCTTTGATGAGTCGGTGGAGGAACAGTGCCGCGTGGCCGAACTGGCGGTGGAGCGGGCCAAGCGCATGACCGAAACCGGCCGCGACGTGGTCATCCTGCTGGACAGCATCACCCGCCTGACCCGCGCCTACAACCTGGCGCTGCCCACCTCAGGCCGCACCCTGTCGGGCGGCATTGATCCGGCGGCTTTGTATCCCGCCAAGCGGTTCATCGGTGCGGCCCGCAACCTGGAGGAAGGCGGCTCGCTGACCATCATCGCCACCTGCCTGCTCGACACCGGCAGCCGGATGGACGAGGTGATCTACGAAGAGTTCAAGGGCACCGGCAACATGGAGCTGCACCTTGACCGTCGCCTCGCCGATCAGCGCTACTTCCCGGCCATCGACGTGGTGCGTAGTGGCACCCGGCGGGAAGAACTGCTCTACGACTCCGACACCGTGCCACAGATCTGGCTGTTGCGCCGGATGGTCACGCTGGCGTCGGGCGGCGACCAGGCCAACATGGGCGACGCCACCAAGCGCGTCCTGGAGCGGCTGGCTCGTACCCGCACCAACTCCGAGTTCCTCACCAACCTGACTAAGGACTCATAGGGGAGTGAAAACTCAGCCACTGCGCGGGGCGGCCAACGGTCGCCCCTTTGTGTTATACCTTGCCCGCGCCGGCAACGACAGGGATATGTGTATGGCCTTATAATGGCGTCAGGTTGAGGAGCGATTGATCATGACCACGACAGCCAAACCACGCACGGGTATGCGGTTCTCCGTCGCCGAGTTCCTGGAGCTTGATCTTCCGGAGCCGGACGACAAGCGGAAGTTGGAGCTGGACGACGGGATACTGTACATCATGCCAAGACCAAGACCGCGCCACCAAACGACACAATTCTGGTTCCGATTCCATTTTGAAACCTACATTGCCGGCTTTGCAGAACCTCCTGCCGCGGTAAATCATGACGTTGTCGTCGCGCTGCCGTCGGAGTTGCCGCGTCTTTTTTCGCCCGACTCGGTAGTGATTCTGCGCGACAGCAACGCTGTGGTGCGCGATACGATGGTTGAAGGCGTACCCGATATAGTAGTGGAAATTCTGTCATCAGACCGCACTCGCGATCTGGTTCGCAAGCGGCAGGTGTATGCCGAGGCTGGCATACTCGAGTACTGGATCGCTGACCTGCGAAACGGCACTGTCACGTTGCTGGCACTGCGCGATGGCGAGTACGTCGATCGAGCAATCTTGACTGGTGCCGACATAGTGACCACTCCGCTGCTGTCCGGCCTGGAAATCCCTCTCGCCGACGTGTTCCGCCAACTCAGTAGCCTGCAACAGTCTGGTGAGTAACATCTGATAACGCCGCCCCGAGGAGCGATTCACCATGACCACGGCAAAGGAACTAGTTGCCGGAATGCGAATGTCCATTTCCGAGTTCTTGGACTGGCCGGAACCGGAGGACAAACCTATCCTGGAACTGGACGACGGCATATTATATGCAGCGCCGAGGCCGGGCATAGCGCACCAGTCCGCGCTGGGCGGATTGATGTACTGCTTTCTAAACCACCTGGATGATTTTGACCCGCCGCCGGCGGAGATTTGGCATCCCGGCGCTGCTATCCTTTCTCGTGATCTCTCGAGAGTTGCGATGCCCGACTTTGCGGTTGTCCTGCGCGAACGGGCCGGCATCGTAGTTGACGCCTGCATTGAAGGGGCGCCGGACATCGTGGTGGAAATTATCGACATGGACCGAAATCGGGACCGGGACCTGATACTCAAGCGGCAATGGTACGCTGAGGCCGGTGTCCCGGAATACTGGATTATTGACGTGCTGTACAACAGGGTTTTGCAACTGGAACTGCGGGATGGCGTGTACGTTGAGCGTGGCGTTCTTACGGCTGACGACACCCTGACCACGCCGCTACTACCCGGCTTGGAGATTCCGCTGGGCCGTATATTTTGCCACCGGGACCGTCCGCGGTTCGTTCGGAAGTAGGCAGGTAGGGTACGAATGGCGCCGCGTTCCGGAAATATCCTGATTGTTGACGACGAGGCCACTTCCACCATCGTCCGAGCGGTGCGCCGGCGGCTGGAGGAAGAAGGCTGGAGCACCCAGGTGGTGAGCAAAGAAGCCCACGGCTCGGCGGAAGACATGCTCTGGGCCGCCATGGCAGCGATTGAGCATTCCATCCCGGACGGCGTGATCCTGGATGTACGCCTTGGCGAATATCGCGACGACCAGTTCAAGGGGCTGGACCTGCTGAAACGGATTGTTCAGGAGCGTCCGCGTTTGCCCGTGTTGATGTTCACTCAGTACAGCCAGGGCGTCGAGCGCGACACGGTGGCGCGCAGCGCGCTGCAAGTCGAAGCGCCGGTCGAGTTCATCGACAAGCTGGCGTCCCCGGAAGAAGTCGCGTTGCGAATGCGCAGATTGGTGGGGGCGGAGCCTGGCACAATCGCCGTCGGAAGCAGAATACTGATGGACAATGACGCAAGATCCGTGTTGGTGCTCAACGAGGCAGGAGGTTCCACGCCGGTTCCCGAAGTCAGCGGGCGGCGCTTTGACATACTTCATGAACTGGCCCAGGCTTGGTACCGGAGTCCCGGCAACGTGGTCCCTTTCGACCGCCTGGAGCGTTACCTTGAAGGCGATGATACCCGGGCCTCGCTGCGGGTTCGTATTCGAGAGATCAAGGTGTCTATGGGGCGAGCCCTGGGTCATCCGCTGGGCGCCAATGATTTTATCGTCAGCGTTCGGGACCGGGGCTACCGGTTGCTGCCGCCGCGAGATTAGGGCTGCGATATGGCGACATTGCCGTCCCGACGTGTGGGAGGACACCCACTGATCGCCTATGCCGGAATCTCCTTGGCGGTAGTCGGCTTGGCGGCGATGGTGGTTTCGCTGTTCCTCCCGTTGACCTGGTTGTTCCCGGAGCCCTGGTCGGTCGAGCCGCTGTCCTATGTGGGCATTGCCGGAGTTGTGGTCGGCCTCGCCATTGCGGTGGCCGGATATGTGGGCTCAGGCGGCCGGCGTGGCAACGGTAACGGCCTCAACGGCGTGGACGACTGGAGCCGGTTGACCGAGCAACATTTTGAGACATTTCAGCATGACCTGGGCCGACCCATGCGCCGAATCCTGGGTAAGTGCCGGGAAGTGCGCGGCGTGCTGGCCACCACTGGAGAGGACGTGTCCATCGTGGTCCACGAGTTGCTGGATGAAATCGAAGAGCAAGCGCCGTCGTTCCGGCTGATGATGGCCAACATGCAGTTGATGATCAACCTGGAAACTCCGGATGCTCCAACGGAACGCTACCCCGTAGAACCGACCGCCGTAGTCAGTCGTATAGTTGAACGCTACACCGGCCAGGCCGCCGAACAGGGCAAGGACATCGCCTGGTGGTCCGAGCCGGAGGATTTTGGCCTGGTATATTCCGAGGCCGCTGCCTTGGAGCACATCATCGCCAACCTGGTCGATAACGCCCTCCGTTATGGTGGGGACTACATCGAGATTACAGTCACCCGTGACTCGGACAAGTTCGGGGTCTGCGTGACCGATAACGGCCCCGGCATCCCGGACCACTATCGGCCGCACCTGTTCACCCGTGGCTGGACCCCTGAGATGGGACGTAGCGAAGAAAAGACCTCGTCCGGGTTGGGCCTGTACATCAGCCGCACGCTGGCCCACCGCTACGGCGGAGATTTGTCGGTAGCGTCCGTGGCCGCGCCACTGCCCGGCCACCACACTGCCTTCACCCTGACCCTCCCCATAGGCTCACCCGGAGACTGACCGGCGACGGGCCGGCGGCCCCTCCGTCTGGGCAAGTTCTTGGTCATACCACGCGGGCCGATCTGTGCAGCAACGTATCCTAGCAGCGAGCCTGGCATTCATCTTGATTGCTGTGTTCTTGGCCGCATGGGTTTTTACGCTACCCGGGTTGCCGGATGCTCCCGGCAGCGTCCGAGCGCGACCAACACCCACGCCGGAACCAATACCGCCCACGGTACCCGCACCCGCTCCTACACCAACCCCCACGCTCGTACCCACTCCGGTACGGCCGACCTCCACGCCGGTGCCGACTCCCACGCCGGTGCCGACTCCCACGCCGGTGCCGACCCCCACGCCGGTGCCGACTCCTACCCCCACTCCGGCGCGGCCCACGCCAGTACCGATCCGGCACTTTGTGACGGTGCACCATCCGACAAATCTCAGCGTGATTCGAGGAGCTCCGGAAGTTGACGTTTTCGGCTCCACGCTTCCGGGATCGGTACTGGAGGTGATTTACGACAATAGGGATGGCGCCGAACAATCCAAGGTCGTGCGGGCTGATGGCGATGGTAATTTCATTGCTACCATTCCGTTGGCAGAAGGGTTCAACGTGATCGAAGTGATCAGCGAGCACAGCGCGTCGCCGGAGCCGAAACGCCAGCTGTTGCAGTTAACCTACGATAGCGCCCCTCTCAGGCTGTTCGTAACCATCACCCAACCGGCGGACGGGGTAACCGTGTCCGACCGCGTGCTGCGAATATCCGGCGAAACACTCCCCGGCGCCCAGGTCGTGGTGAATGAGATCATCCCGGCAGACTTGGACTCCGACGGCAAGTGGACCGCCAACATCGTGCTCCGGCGGGGGGAAAACGAGATCACCGTGTGGGCCGTCCGCGATAGAAGCCTGGAAACCGGCTCTATTGTGGTCACTTACCAACCGTAAAAACCGCCACCGGCGACGTCAATTCCCCAAAACGATGACACCCACCCACCTATGACCTGAACGGAACGCCGGTTCTATCATGGTCTCATCACGTGAATCGACCAGTTGGTCTCGAAACCCTATCCCATCCCAACGCCTGCCAGAGGTGAACCCAATTCAACCGGTCGTAACGGCCAGTCAGTAAAAATCGCAAATGCTCAGCAAGACCTGCGTCCGGCCAATGTCTAACCGGCGAGGTCCCCACGGGCGCCGCAGTGACCGGACTGCGTGCGGCCTGCGCTGCTCCCTCCCCCTTATTCAGGAGAGGGCTGGGGTGATGGGGTATTCACTCACCGGCGCGCAGCCCCGAAACCCAACGCGGATAAACCCTTGCGTAAAACCCCTGCGTACCCACTTTCCGCAACCTGTCATTGCGAGCGTAGCGTGGCAATCTCGTCGCCGGAGGAATCGTCGTCCAATGCAGCGAGATCGCCATCCGCCAAAGGCGGACTACGCTCGTCACTACGACAAACTCGGTACGCGTGAGGCTGGCCCCCGTACTTGACGGGGGCCAGCGAATCCTGATTCTGACAATACCCCACCCGCGCGTCGTTTAGACGCGATTCCTTTGCGGCCGGCAGGTCCTTTTCAAAGTCGAGGGCAGCGGCCTTTCACCCCAGCCCGTCATTCCGGCGAAGGCCGGAATCCAGGACATCCGGAGCGCAACGACCTTATGGATTCCCGCCTGCGCTGGAACGACGGATTAACTTTGAAAAGACCCTGTGCGGCCGAGGATGCTCGATTGATATGCCTAACGGCGACGGCTATAATGGTTCCATGGCATCCCTAATGCAATAGAGGAGGCGCTTTCAATGGTTGCTGAAATTCTGACCGGTACTTTCACCGTCAAATCCGGCCACGCCCAGATGCTCAAGGGCGGGGTGATTATGGATGTGGTCACGCCTGAGCAGGCGCGCATCGCCCAGGAAGCCGGCGCGGTCGCGGTGATGGCATTGGAACGCGTACCGGCGGATATACGCGCCGATGGCGGCGTGGCCCGTATGAGCGATCCGTCCATGATCGCTGATATCATCGATTCGGTTTCGATCCCGGTCATGGCCAAGTGCCGCATCGGACACTTCGTTGAAGCCCAGATCCTTGAAGCGATGGGTGTGGACTACGTTGATGAGTCCGAAGTGCTCACCCCGGCCGACGAAATGCACCACGTTTGGAAGCACGACTTCACCGTCCCCTTCGTTTGTGGCTGCCGCGATTTGGGCGAAGCGCTGCGCCGCATCTCGGAAGGCGCGGCCATGATTCGCACCAAGGGCGAGGCCGGCACCGGCGACGTCGTGGAAGCCGTGCGCCACATGCGAGCCGTCCAGGACGCCATTCGCAAGCTCCGCACCATGCCCGACGATGAGTTGGTCGTCGAGGCCCGCGATCTGCGCGTCAGCCTTGACTTGTTGCAGCAAACCCGTGAAGAAGGCCGTCTCCCGGTGGTCAACTTTGCCGCTGGCGGCGTGGCCACTCCCGCGGACGCCGCGCTCATGATGCAGTTGGGCGCCGACGGCGTGTTTGTCGGCTCCGGCATTTTCAAGTCCGGGGACCCGGCCAGCCGGGGCCACGCCATCGTGCAGGCCGTGACTCACTACAACGATCCGCATATCCTGGCCGACGTGTCCCGTGACCTGGGCGAGCCCATGGTGGGGCGGAGTGTCCGGGAACTGTCGGAGGCCGAACTGCTGGCGACCCGCAGCATCTAGCCCCACACCGTCATCGAACTGGAGCATTTGAAATTTCCCGTCATTCCCGCGAAAGCGGGAATCCAGTGGCCCCGACCATGCCAACATGAAAGTGGCAAGGACCTTCTGGATTCCGGCTCAAGGCCGGAATGATGGCTCCGGGCGAGAATAACCCACCGAGTCCGAACATTTACCTAGGGAATCATCGGCTGGACACGTAGTTGAACATCGGCGTTTTGGCAGTACAAGGGGATTTCGCGGAACATTGCCACGTGCTCCGCAGCATCGGCGCTGGCGCGACTGAAGTGCGATTGCCCGAACATCTCCAGGGTCTGGACGGCCTGATTATCCCCGGCGGCGAGAGTACAACGCTCAGTCGTCTGATGTCCCTTTACAACCTGCGGGAACCGGTCGCTGAGATGGCCGCGTCGGGCAAGGCCGTCTGGGGCACCTGCGCCGGCATGATCATGCTGGCATCGGAAATCACCGAGGAAGACCCTGTCCCCCTGGCGGTGATGGATGTTGGGGTTCGGCGCAACGCGTTCGGACGGCAGGTGGACTCATTTGAGCAGGACTTGACGATAGAAGGTCTTGGATCCGACCCGTACCACGCCATTTTCATCCGCGCGCCGGTGATAATTCGTGTGGGTGATGATGTAGATGTGCTGTCATCCCTGCCGGATGGCCGTCCGGTGGCGGTGCGGCAGCAAAATTTGCTGGCAACCGCGTTCCATCCCGAACTCACCGCCGACGCCCGCATCCACCGATACTTCGTTGCCATGGCCGGCGGACCTGCGTACGACGGGGAAGCGCCCCTGATCGAAGCTCCCCGGGTGCGGGGGCGTCTGGTTCACGACTCATAGTCACCAACTCACCAAATAATCATTTCCGGCATTCCAAATATCGGCTCCGGCATTCCAAATATCGGCGACAAGGAGGGCATGGTTGGTAACGGTCGAACAACTGGCCCAGGATGAATTGCAGCAATTGCTCGGCGTGCTACCCCCAAGGGTGCTGTCAGCCTTGCAGCGTCAGGATGATCTAGAAGACCTGCTGGAGATCGTCCTTGACCTTGGGCGCCCGCCGGAGGCCCGTTTCTCCTCGGGCGACGTGATATTGGACGAAGAGCCGACCAGTCGGGATGACCTACAGCACGTGGTGTCCGGTGTGGGAGATTTCGGCGGAGATAACCGGGCGGGTATGGAGCGCACGCTGCACCGCATTTCGGCTATCCGCAACCGCAACGGCAGCGTGGTGGGCATCACCTGCCGGGTCGGGCGGGCGGTATTCGGCACCATCAAGATAATTGAAGACCTGGCCTATGGCGGTAAGAACATACTGCTGCTGGGCCGCCCTGGCGTGGGCAAAACCACGATGCTGCGTGAGGTTGCCCGCGTGCTGGCCGACGAAGCCCGCAAGCGCGTGATCATCGTGGATACGTCCAACGAAATCGCCGGCGATGGGGACATTCCCCACCCGGCCATCGGGCACGCCCGGCGGATGCAGGTGCCCGCGCCCACCGAACAGCACGGAGTGATGATCGAGGCGGTGGAAAACCACATGCCGCAGGTCATCATCATCGACGAAATGGGCACCACCCAGGAAGCCGCTGCCGCGCGCACCATCGCCGAACGCGGCGTCCAGCTGGTGGCAACCGCCCACGGCAACACGCTGGACAACCTCATTATGAACCCGACCTTGTCGGACCTCATCGGCGGCGTCCAGACCGTTACGCTGGGCGACCAGGAAGCCCGGTTCCGGGGCACTCAGAAAACCGTGCTGGAGCGCAAGGCCCCGCCAACCTTCGACGTGGTGGTGGAGATCCAGGACTGGAACGAGGTTGCGGTGCATGACGACGTGGCCCAGGTGGTTGACCAGTGGTTGCGCGGGTATCCCGTTGAGCCGGAAATTCGCCACATGAACGAAGACGGCAACATCACGCGGACGGCTGCGACTCGCCAGAACGAGGCCGCGCCCACGCCCTGGGCTGCCAACGAAATTCGCGGCCGCCGTAGCAGGAACCGGAACGGACGAGGACAGGACACCTACGACCAGTATCCGCCGGAACGGTTCCAGGACGAACCGGACGCCAACGGGTCGGCCGGCCCCCGGCTGGACGCCCGAATATTCCTCTTCGGCGTGAGCCGGGACAAGGTTGAGGCAGCCCTTGCCGAGCGAGGCACAACTGCGGAGATCGTCAGCGAGCTACGGCGAGCCAACGTGCTGCTCACCACCAAGAACCACTACCGTCGGGGCAGTCAGCTGGTGCGCGTCGCCGAAAGCAACAGCGTGCCGGTGTACGTGCTGCGCAAGAACACCGTTCCCCAGGTGGGCGAATTTCTGACCTCCATGGCCCGGGATCAGGGCATACAGCTGCCCCCACCGTCCGGACGCCACCGAGAAGAATCTGACGCCGAAGCTGAGGCCGTAGCGCGGGCCGAGGCTGAGGATGCCGCTCGCCGCGTCCTGTCCGGCGAATTCAGCGTCCAGCTGGAACCCCAGCGGCCCTACATCCGGCGCCTCCAGCACATGCTGGCCGAAGAATTCAACCTGGCGTCCACCAGCCGGGGCCGGGACCCACAGCGCGGCGTGCTGATATATCGCCCGTGATACCTTCCCGTCATTCCCGCGAAAGCGGGAATCCAGAGAGTACGAATAACGCCAATGGCCGGGGTATTCATAGCCTTTGAAGGCGGCGAGGGTGCGGGCAAATCCACCCAGGCCGCCATACTGGAAGAGGCGTTGCGGCGGAAAGACTATCGCACCGTACTGCTGCGCGAGCCGGGTTCCACCGTTCTGGGCGATTACCTTCGCCAGTATCTGATTGGCGGCCAGCCCGTTTCATCACACGCGGAATTGCTCTTGTTTGAGGCAGCCCGGGCTCAACTGATGACCGAACGGGTGGGGCCGCTGCTTGACTCCGGCGCGGTGGTTATCGCTGACCGCTTCGCCGGATCCACCGTAGCCTACCAGGGCTACGGACGCGGCATCGACTTGAGCCGGATTGAGTGGCTGAACGACTTCGCCACCGCCGGGCGCTACCCTGACCTGACCATCCTGCTGGACATTGACCCGGTGATCGGACTGGGCCGAGTCAACGAACGGCAGCCTCAACTGGCCCTTCCCATGGTCGACGGCCCGGACCGCTTTGAAGACGAAACCATGGCCTTCCACGACCGGGTGCGTCGAGGATTCGTCAAACAGGCCGAAGCCAACCCTGAAACCTGGCCTAAAATAAACGCCAATCGCTCTATTGAAGAGGTTGCCGCCTCCGTATGGAACGCGGTGGCGCCCCTGCTCGCGTTTGCCAAACCAACTGCCGGGTGATACCGTAGCTGCGATGCCTACGCGTTCCTTGGCCTGGCCGGTGGCCGCCGTCGTAGTTGCCTTCCTGGCGCTCTCGATGGCGTGCGCGGTTGACGACAAACCGGCGGTTCACGATTCTGCCATGACCATCAACCGCATTGCCTACATAGCCTCCGACGGGCAGTTGGTCACCATCAATCCCGACGGCAGTGACCGCAGTACACTGACCACCGGGGCGGTTGCCGACGCCACCGGCCGCATTGGCGGTGTGGTGGCCCAACCCATGAGCGAAACTCGACTCTACGGCTGGCCCGTCTGGTCGCCCGACGGCAGCCGCATCGCGGTGTCGCTGATCAGGGGCAGTTCGCCGTCCAACGCCGAGATGAGTGTGCAATCGCTGGAATCATCGACCGGCGTGGGAGGCGCGGTGTTCGTCAACTCGGCGCCGCTGACCATCGCCGAGGGCACGCCCCACTACGTGCAATGGTCCCCCAACGGCCGGATGCTCGGCATCACCGCCGCGACGCCGGAGGGACTGTCGCTGTACGTGATTGAGGCCGACCCTGCGGATGGCGAAGTGGTTTCCTCGGCTGGTATGCCGGTGGTGCGGGGAGCGCCGTTGTACTTCGACTGGTCGCCGGACAGCCGATCCCTGGCGGTGCACAGCGGCCAGGAGTTGATGGTATTGAGTTTGAACGATGAGGGCACTTCGTTCTCGGTCCGGCCCATTGCTCGGTCCCGTTCGTTCCGTACGCCGGCGTGGTCGCCCGACGGAACCACGCTGGCCTGGTCGGCTCCCGGCGGCGACAGCGAAGCCGTGTGGCTGGGTAAGCCGGGCGAAGCGAACTATCCGCCGCTGCGTTTGGCCGAGGTGGAGGGAGCCTGCGCCTTTCTGTGGTCTTCGGACGGACGAGTGATCGCCGTCGCTGATCGCCAGGATGAAGGGTCGCCGGCGTACCGCCGTTTGCGCCTGGTGGCCGCCGACGGCAGCACGGAACGCACCATCCGGGAGGATGACTGGGTGCTGGGTTTCTTCTGGGAACCCGATGGTCAACGGCTGGCGTGGGTGGCCCTGAACAGCGAAGAGCGAACCATGGAATGGCGGATCGCCGTCGGCGACACGGGACAGCCTGCCCACGAGGAACCGGACGAAGCCGTGGGCGGCCTGCGGTTCTCGCCTAGCGGAGAGACCTTTTTGATGCTGGCCTTCTTCGACCAGTATGCCCGCAGCCATTCGCCGTGGGCGCCCGATGGCTCCGCGCTGGTGGTCGCCGGCAACCAGCAGTATCTCTCGCAGCGACGCAACGGCAGCGGAGCTGCCGGCCCGCACGTGTACGTGGCGGAAGTGAGAGACCCAGGCGACTTGCTGGACATTGCGGCCGGCGGGATCGCCGTCTGGTCTCCTCGGTGAAACTCACCAAACTGCCGCTGCGGATGCTGATATTTCCGCTCGTCCTGAGCTTGTCGAAGGACACTCTCATGGTTCGACAAGCTCACAATGAGCGGAGGACCGTAGTGAATTCGAAAGGGCCTTGGGCCATCGTGCTGATACTGGCTGTTTTAGTAATGGCCTGCGCCAGTCCTTCCGTCCCTACGGCCACGCCGGTCCCGCCGACGCCCACTCCGCCGCCGGATCCGGCGCGGCTGCTGGAAGAGACGGCGGCCAATCTGCGCGATTTGCAGTCAACCGAGTTCGTGGTGCGGCACGAAACGGGCGCGATCTTCATACCGGGCTTCAGCGCCAAGATGACCGAAGCCAGCGGCTCGTGGGACAGCGTGCAGGGCGCGGAACTGGCCGTTGATGCGTACATGGTGCCGGACGCGCAAACCGAGGCGGAATCGGGCATCTACATCCAGATGCTGGCGGTGATCACGCCGGACGCATACTACGCGACCGATCCCATCTCCGGCGCGTGGATGAAGCAGCGGCAAGCGATGGCTCCCATACCGGTGGACCGCCTCAATCTGCTGGTGGCCGATGTGGTCGAGGGCATCTCCGATCCGACCCTGGGCGGGCAGGAAACGATCGACAATCTGCCCACATACGTTATATCGGGTGGGGCGCCGGCAACGCTGCTGGACTGGCTGCCGCTGTTTCCTGGTGAGGGCCAGACGGTGCGGATTGAGGTCTGGAGCGACACCGAGCGGAAGATTCTCCGCAAGCTGCGCATCGCCGGGCCAATCGGGTCCTTCGACCAGCCAGACACCGTGCGCGAGATTCTGCTGACCAACATCAACGGCGACGTGGACATTCAACCGCCCAATGATTTCGTTGACCTAACCGGCGGCTGATTGGCTTCGGTCATTAAGGAACGGCGTCAGCCCCGTTCATGTTTTAGCGCGTACCCAATTTGTCATCGCGAGGAGCGCAGCGACATGGCGATCTCGTTGGTTAGAGCGACGATTCGTCCGGCAACGAGATTGCCACGCTACGCTCGCAATGACAGATTGCGCAAGGTGGGTACGCATGAGCGCTCATGGTGAGCCTGTCGAACCACATGGCAATCTCCTCCCGCCGTCAATGGACCCTGGTCGCAGTGGTGGCGTGCGGCGCGTTCATCACCGCTCTGGACCAGACGGTGGTGGTGACTGTGCTGCCGGCGGTGATGGCGGACCTGAAAGTGCCCATCATCCGTTTGGAATCGGTCATCTGGGTGGTGACGGCCTACCTGTTGGGCTACACGGTGGCGATGCCCCTGCTGGGACGGCTGGCCGACGTGTATGGCTATGTCCGTGTGTACTGGGCATCGTTGGCGGTGTTCGGGATTGGGACGATGCTGGTGGCGCTGTCGGGTGAATCGGAATGGCTGAACGGGCGGTTGGAACCGCTGGACCAGATTGTTGTCGCGCGGGTCATCCAGGCCATCGGCGGCGGCGGCTCGGTTCCCATCAGCCTCGCTATCGCCGCCTCGCTGACGCCGCCCCAACAGCGCGGCCTCGCGCTGGGCATCGTAGCCGGCGCGGCCGAGGCGGGCAGTATGCTGGGGCCGGCGTATGGCGGAGCAGTCATCGAGATCTGGGGCTGGCGCGCGATCTTCTGGCTGAACGTGCCACAGGCAGCCGCAATCGCGGCAGTGCTGCTCTGGGTGCCAAAACAAGCCGCATCCGAAACTCGCATGGACTACCGGGGCGCGATTATCCTGACTGGAGCATTAGTATTGCTCTCGCTCGTATTTGCCCACGAGGGACTGTTCCGGCTGTCCTCGTGGACGCCCTACCTGCTGCTGGCGGGGTTTGCGTTATGCGTGAGCGCGCTGGTCTGGTCCCAGCGGAGGGCGGCGCAACCACTGCTTTCGGCGGCGCTGTTCCGGGCCTGGGCGTTCGTGACCGCCAACGCCTGCCAGCTGCTGGTCGGCGTCGCGCTGATCATCGCCATGGCAACCACGGTGATCATGGCGAACACGGTGATGAACCGTCCGGAGCGTCCGGTGGACGCCACCACCGCCGCGCTGTGGCTGCTGCGGATGACGGCGACTATTCCGGTTTTCGCCATCGTGGGCGGGTGGCTGCTGCGCTGGGTAGATGCCCGCTGGATGGCGGTGGTCGGGCTGGCGTTCATCGCGGCGGGGATGTTCCGGCTGAGCGGCTGGCCGCTGGACATCGCGGAGCCGAGGCTGACCGTTGACATGGTGGCCGCCGGCGTCGGGTTCGGGTTGGTCATCGCGCCGCTGATGCACCGGGCAATCGCCGCCGCGCCGACGGACTACCGGGCGGTGGCGGCCTCCATGGTGGTAGTGTCGCGGATGCTGGGGATGACGCTGGGTATGGCCGCGCTGTCGGCGTGGGGCGTCAACGAGTTCCTGACCATACTGGTTGAGACGCCATCGCCACTGATGATGCCGGGTCTGGATGCGGCGGCCCGAGCGCAGGCCCTGGCAGAATACCGCGAAAATCTACAGACGGCCAGCCTGGAGCTGTTCCACAGTTTCTATCGCGCTGCCGGTGTTATCGCGCTGGCGGCCATAGTACCGGCCCTGCTGATGCGAGCAAGTGAGAGAGAACGGAAGGAGCGTTAACATGGAATTGAAACGGTTGGGAGCTTCGGGCGTGATGGTTCCTGAGATTGGGTTGGGGACATGGCGTTACACCGGCGGGCCGGAGCCGCTGCGCCGGGGCATCGATCTGGGTGCCGATTTCATCGACACGGCGGAGATGTACCGCACCGAAGACCAGGTGGGAGAGGCTATCGCCGGCATCCGGGAGCGGGTGTTCGTCGCCACCAAGGTGCTGGGCAGCAATCTGCGCTACGACGCAGTGCTGCGGGCGGCGGACCGGAGCCTGCGCCTGCTGGGCGTGGACAAGATCGACCTGTACCAGATTCACTGGCCCAACCCAAGCGTGCCCATTGCGGAGACCATGCAAGCGATGGAGCGGCTGGTAGCCGATGGACTGGTGGACTACATCGGTGTCAGCAACTTCTCGGTGGAGGACATGCAGGAAGCGCAGGCGGCGATGCAGAACAACCCCATCGTATCCAACCAGATCCTCTACAACCTGCGCCGCCGACGCGCCGAACGGGACGTGATTCCCTACTGCCGTCAGCATGACATTCTGATCGTCGCCTATTCACCCCTGCACGAGGGCGCGCTGGTGGGCAACGAGGGCGGACGGATCCGGCGGGCGCTGGGACTGAACCGGGACCAGCAGGTTTTGGCCGAGATTGCGGACGAGACGGCCAAAACGGCGGCGCAGGTTGCGCTGAACTGGGTTGCAGACCAGGAGGGGATGATTGCCATTCCCAAGTCCAACAGCGTGGCGCGCACCGAAGAAAACTGCGCCGCGTCGGGCTGGCATCTGACGACCGATCAACGGCGGAGGTTGGACCGGGCGTTTCCCGTTTAGTGGCGTATGCCGGTTATGCTTCCACCGGCGCTTCGTCGGGAGCGGGAGCTTCCATTCCCGGAGGGAACCAGAACACCGGCCGGCCGGCATCCGGGGCAACATGGGAATGGTTCGCCAAGGCTGTCAATATGCGTTGTTCGCTGCGGCGTATTTCTCCCAGGATTTCATCCCGCAGAGAGTTCATATCGCCCTTGAGCTCATCCCGCAGAGAGTTCATATCGCCCTTGAGCTCATCCCGCAGAGAGTTCACATCCTCCCGCAAACTCTGTACTTCGCGGTCCAGATTGTCAACCCTGCTTGACAGGCGGCCCCACCAGTAAAATCCGCCGCCGACCAAGATCAGCAGTGTTATGATACCGGTGATCGTTCCTATGATTGCCAGAATGTCCATGACTAATTGTCTGCTCGCTACAGCAGCATTATAGCGCATCGTTTCACAGGCTGTAGCTGCCGATGGCTCGCCACGAGAGGTCATTCGCCCAGCGTCCGTTGGACCAGTCGTCGCCGGCGGCGTTGGATTCGAAGCGCGTTAAGGCCAGGAGCCAGGCACGGGTGATCTGGGAGACCTTCAGGTCGTCGGTGACGACGCGGGCGAAATCCAGGGCGCCGTCAAATACCGAATCGGGCAGGTTGGCGTGCGACATCAGAGGAATCTGGGGCGGGAAGTCGGGGCCGAAGACATGGCGGTCGCCGCCCACGGCGGGGTTGCGCTCCAGCAGGTCGGCCACCATGGACTGTAGGCGGTACAGCGACTCGTTGACCACCTCGGGCGAGAAGTCGAGCCAGATGTTGCTATCGGACTCGGTTGGGCGGCTGGTGGTTATGCCACGGTTGAAGATGGGGAAACGTGGAGACACCCGACGATAGCGTTCTGCCAGCGTCGCCAACTCCGCAGCGAGCTGGGCTTCCGTCGCGCCGGCCTCGCCGGCATCCAGGGGGAAGTAGTCGGACATAGGCATGTGAAGCATGTGCATCTCGGCGGCCCAGCAGGCATACTGGCCGCAGATGAGCTGGCGCGCCCGGTAGGCGCGGGCAGTGAAGTCAGGGTCGGTGAGCAGGCTCACGCCATAGCGGATGGACATTAGACGGACTCCCGCCGCGATTGCGGTCGGATGGTGTGGCGCTTCCGGTTGGTTACACCTACAGGATAGAAGGTGTGGGCGACTTGGGGCAAGAGGCGGGTTGGGCTGGTAGGGGAAATCAGTTTGTAATGGATTTACAGGACGGAATCGTTGGATTGAGCACAGGGCATGTTGGCATTGGACTGATTGTGTAGGTGGGAACGGGAATGATTGCTATAATCTCCGGGGATCAGGAGAACCAGGAACACAGGAGAGGACAAGATGGCTGACAATCTGGGTGGACTGCTGGCGGAAACGGAATTGACCTTGCTGGATGGATCGTTGGAGCGCACCGAAGGGCCATTGTGGCATCCGGGAGGGTACCTAACGTTTGTTGACCTGGCGCGGGAACAGCTGTTGAAGTGGGACCCGAATACCGGGGAGACGACGGTGGTACGAGAGCATACCGGAGAAGGCAACGGTTGCACCTTTGACCGGCAGGGCAACCTACTGATGTGCGAGGGCGCAGATCACCGGTGTGTAACCAGCATGGACGCAGACGGCAACATTACGACTATTGCAGACCGCTGGGACGGCAAGCGGTTCAACAAGCCCAACGACGTTATCTGCCGCACGGACGGAACCATCTTCTTCACCGACCCGCACCTGCGTTTTCCCGAGGAGTTGCGGGAGATCCCGTTCGCCGGCATCTACCGACTCGACACGTCCGGCAACGTACACCTGGCTACGGACGAGTGTGAGTACGCGAACGGACTGGCGCTGTCGCCGGACGAGTCGGTGCTGTACGTGGCGATCAGCCGAGCTGAGATGGCGGACTTTGACCGGGAGGAAAGCGGCGAGTTTTCCCCGAACCGGCGCATCCGCGCGTTTGACGTGGCGGCGGACGGCACGTTGAGCGGCAATCGCATCCTGATCGAGATGGGCTCAACGGCGCCAGGAGTGCCGGACGGCATGAAGGTGGACACGGCGGGCAACGTCTGGTGTACCGGTTCCGGCGGCGTCTGGATCGTGTCGCCGGAGGGCGAGCGGCTGGGCGTGTTGGAAACGCCGGAGGTCACGCGGAACATTTGCTTCGGCGGGAGCGATATGCGGACGCTATTTCTGACGTCGGGGGCGTCGCTGTACAGCATCCGCGTGACGACGCCGGGAATCGGGGCATTCTGACAAATCGGAAATTCCGGTATGCGGATAACCGAGCTGGCTGCGGCAGGTGCGGACGCTAAGCACCGTGCCGCCGCGCTGCTGGTAGCCGGTTTCGCCGAGCACTGGCCCGAAGCCTGGCCCAATCTGGACGCCGCCCGGCTTACGGTGCGCGAATCCTTATCCTCTGACCGCATTGCCCGCGCCTCCGTTGACGAGGACGGCAAGTTGCTGGGCTGGGCGGCGGCGGAACCGCTGTACAGCGGCAACGTTTGGGAGCTGAACGTCATAGTGGTGCAGCCGTCATTGCAGCGGCGCGGCATCGGGCGGGCGCTGGTGGCGGATATGGAGGCGCAGGTACGGGAACGGGGCGGGTTGACCATCTGGCTAGGTTCGGATGATGAGGACGACATGACGTCGCTGGCCGGCGTGGATCTGTTCCCGGATCCGTTGGAGCGCCTTGCGAAGATTAGCAATTACAAGGGGCATCCCTATGAGTTCTATCGGAAGGTGGGGTTTTCGATCGCGGGGGTGCTGCCGGATGCCAACGGTTTGGGGAAGCCGGACATTTTCCTGGCGAAATCGGTGGCGCGGCGGTAGGCGGAGCGTGGCTGTGGTATTCTGTGGCGGAAAGCCGCACTATCGCATCGAGATTCCTCGCTGCGCTCGGAATGACAATAGGGCTTGACTCGATAAGGAGGCTCTGATGACTACTGCCACCAACGTCGTCGGCAACGGCGCACACACCTACGAGTTTGACCGCAACTGGGCGCAGTTGCCCGACGGGATACCAATGCCGGCCGCCGCCGTGTTCGGCGACGACGAGGACCGGGTCTATTGCTTCAACCGGAATCCCGACCACCCGATAATGATCTTTGACCGGGACGGGAAGTTCATCAAGTCATGGGGCGGCGGGATGTTCGAGTTCCCCCATGCCATCATCATCGACCAGTGGGGCTATGTTTGGCTGGTGGACCGGAACATGGGCCAGATTTTCAAGCTGACCAAGGATGGCGAGGTGGTGATGACCATCGGCGAGCGCGGCTACCGCTCTGACACGGGCGCCGACAACAGCTCGTTTGACTCCAACTCCTGGCACCAGGTGGTGCGTGGCGCCGAACCGTTCAACATGCCGGCCGGCATCGCGCTGAACGACGCCGGGGAGATTTACATCGCCGACGGGTACGCCAACGCGCGGGTGCATAAGTTCACGCCGACCGGCGAGCACATCTTCTCGTGGGGCGAGCCGGGCCCCGGTCCGGGCCAGTTCAACCTGCCCCACGGCGCATGGATCAACGGCGACGGGAACCTGCTAATCGCAGACCGGGAGAACGACCGGGTGCAGGTGTTCAACCAGGATGGCACGCACGTCGCCGACTGGCCCAGCAAGCTGATTGGGCCTGCGGTCATCTGCATCGACGACGAGGGCGTGGCGTACGTGGCCGAGCACAACGGCGGGATGGTGAGCATCCTGGACGCCAACGGCGAGCGGCTGGCCCAGTGGGGCGATCTGACGCACCGCAGCTGCCACGGCGTTTGGGTGGATAGCCAGAAGGATCTGTACGTTGTGGAACCCTACGAGGGCAGCACCGGCCGCACGGTGGTGAAGTACACGCGCAAGGGTTAGCCTGTTGCGAATTTCGCCGCGGGTTTGCTAAAATAAGGGTGCGCCGCCGGTATTCGTTGGCGGCGCGCCTAATGTGGGGCTGTAGCTCATTTGGGAGAGCGCTTCAATGGCATTGAAGAGGTAGCGGGTTCGATTCCCGCCAGCTCCACCAGACTTGACGGAAGACAGTACCGGGGAGTGCAGAGCCAACTCCTCGGCGTCATTTCTCCCTATGGGACTATCCTCTGGCATGGGGATTGTGTAGCGCACCAACGCGCCGCCTGGTTCCACCACGATCTCCCTCACGAAGGACTCGATGAAGGCCCGCCGCTCGGTCAGTTCGCTCTCCCGCAGGTAGGTACTCATGTCCTGGGCGTAGGCAGTGATGGTCTCCACGTCGTCCAGCACGACCCGCCGCTGGGACAGCATGGCCCGGGCGTCCTCCGCCGTTTCCTCCAGCTTCTGCTGCCGCTCCCGGTGTTCCCGGATGCGGGGCATGAAGTCGTCCACGTCCAGGTCGGTGGTCTCGGCCAGGTTGTAGAGCCGGTCCAGCCGGCGCTTCACGTCGGCCAGTTCCGCCTCGGCGGTTTCCAGCCGCTGGCGGTGCTCTCTGGCGATGCCGTCCATCTCCTCGTCCACCAGCCCGACCAACTCGCGGATGTTGGACTCGGTGAGGATGTTGTCGCGGATGCGATCAACCACCATCTCCTCGAAGCGGCGGGCGTTCAGCCGGGGACACTCGCAGGCACCGCTGCCCCGCTTCATCAACGACTGGCAGACGTAGTAAGCGAACTGGCCGCTCTTGGAGTCCTGGCCCGACATGGCCCGGCGGCACGCCTTGCACTTGACCATCCCGCTGAGCAGGTAGGAACTGGCCACCCGCCGGGGATGCGCCTGCCTGGGGGCGCGGGCGCGCAATTGCTTGTTGACCTTGCGGAACTGGGTCTTGGACACAATGGCGGGAAAGGCGTTTTCCACCCGGACCGGCTCGCCCTTGTGCTTCGCCGAAGTCCCCCAGGTCAGAGTGCCGGTATAAGTTTCGTTGCGGAGGATGATATGGACGCCGTTCTTGGACCATTGCCTTCCGGTGGGGTTGGCAATGCCCTCGCCGTTCAGGGTGCGGGTGATGTCCAGGATGCCGTGGCCTGCCTCGGCCAGGTTGAAGATGCGCTGCACCACTGGCGAGGTGTCGGGGTGAAGTTCCAGGGTGGGGCGTTTCTTGGCGCCGTCCTGGACCATGAGCTTGCGGTAGCCGTAGGGAACACGGCTGGCGACCCAGAAGCCCCGGGATGCGGCTTCCCGCATTCCCCGGTACACTTCTTCGGCAAGATTTTCGCTGTAGAATTCATCGACGGACTCGATGATGGCTTCCATGAGCTTGCCGGTGGGGGAGTCGTCGGCGTGCTCGGTGATGGAGACGACGCGGATGCCCTTCCTGCGGAGCATGGACTTGAAGGCGACGGCGTGTTCACGCTTGCGGGTGAACCTCGAAAACTTCCAGACCAGAATCTCGCTGAAAGGCGATTCCGGCTTGTTGGCCTCGTCCAGCATCTTGCGGAACTGGGGCCGGTCGGCGATGCGGCCGCTCTCGGCCTCGTCCACGTACTCGCGGACCACCGCGTAGCCGTTCTTGTCGGCATGATCCCTCAAGGCCCGAAGTTGGGCGGCGACGGAAAGGTCCACGTCCTGGCGGTCGCTGGAGACCCGGGCGTAGAGGGCTGCCGGGGTAAGGTCTGGTTTCTGGTTCATGTTGGTTGCCTCCTGGTCATCGCTTAACGGGATGTGAGCGGGTTGGCTAACGCTGTTTTCCGTTTACGTCATTCATCGTCGATGCACATGGCCTGCGGGAGGGCTGGTTCTCGCCAGATTCGCCCGCGTCAACCCGGGTTTGCCCTTGGCGACCGGTGCCTGAGGCCAACCACAATGGCGGCAATGATTAGTGCCAACGCCGATGGGAAGTAGAGCACGCCGAAGGAAAGATAGCCCAGACCGCAGAAGCCAAGGAGCGCGACCGCCAATCCCGACACTATCAGCGTGATACCGCCCCGTCCTCCTTTCCAAATGAGCACGGCCATGAGAGCCAAGCCCGTCAGCAGCACGGGAATAAACATCGGAATCAGGGCCCACCATCCGTTGACCTCGGTGAAAGACGCCGAAACCATGACCACATCCCTTTGCAAAACGGCCGCCTGCCCGGCGTCAACGCTGGTTGGAGTGGTCGACACGCCCCCGTACCAATGGGGCCACAACAGCACCCAGCAGAAAACGGTCCAAGCCAGCAGGTGGGCAATCCCGGCTGATGCGAAAGCTGCCCGGCTGGTCACGGCGTACCGGATATTCATGTTCCCTCTCTTCAACACACTAAAGGGCATGCCCTGGCTCGATGGCTCTATTACGATGTGGTCCGGCATGAACGATCCGTCGAACTGGGACAGTCATAGGACGCGCTACGCCCCGTGCTCTTCATGGATCGGGACAGCCTGCAACCGGTAGCCCAGGGCGCCCAGCACGCGCAGCACGGTGTTAAACTCAGGTCTGGCCCCAGCCCGCATGGACTTGTACAGACTCTTTTCGCCCAGGCCGGTCTCACGGGCCACTCGCCTCATCCGGTGGGCGCGGGCCATCCTGCCCAGGATGTCCATCAACTCATAGGTGTCGCCATCGGCCAGGGCGCGGTTGAAGGCTTTGGCCATTTCATCTTTGCCGGGGTTCTGGTCGTCTGGCATGGTCAAGGCTCCGGCAGACTGGCGGTTGACTCGCTGTTTCGTCGGTTTCCGGATTATATGGTATCGAATCAGATACCCAGGGCGCAACCCCCAACCGTCTTAATCCACGCCGCGTTTTCCAAATTGCTCGCCGGTGAATCGGAGAGAGCATAATCACGAAGTGCGCTGGTCCTCTTTGCACCTCCATCTCCCTCACGCATTGTCGCTACTGAGCCTTGTACGCTGGTCAGAATGTGGCGTAACATTGGCAGTATGCTGCTCACCATATCCACCACATATCGTCCGGCCACCGATCTGGGATACCTGCTGCACAAGAACCCCGGGCGATTCCAGTCGTTTCCGCTGCCCTTCGGGAGGGCGGACGTGTTCTATCCCGTGGCGGACGCAGACCGCTGCACCGCCGCCCTCCTGCTGAATATCGATCCGGTGGGTCTGGTGCGTCCCAAGGCCGGCGCGTCCAATTCGGCGGGTTGGCTTCAACAGTACGTAAACGACCGTCCCTACGTCGCATCGTCCCACCTCAGCGTGGCGATTGCGTCGGTGTTCAACAGCGCCTTGGCCGGCAACTGCAGGGAACGGCCCGAGCTGGCGCAACAGCCAATCCCATTGGAAGCCCAACTGCCCACCCTGCCGTCCCGGGAGGGACCTGAACTCATTGGCCGGCTGTTCGAGCCGTTGGGCTACGCCGTTGAAATCCAGGAACACCCGCTGGATGCGGGCTTCCCCAAGTGGGGGGTCAGTCCCTGCTTTGGTGTGGGCCTCAAGGGGGTGGTGAGGCTGCGGGACCTGCTGGCCCACCTCTACGTGCTGCTTCCCGTGCTGGATGACGCCAAGCACTACTGGGTGGGCGACGACGAGGTGGACAAGCTGCTGCGGTTCGGCGCGGGCTGGCTGAGCGATCATCCCCAACAGGAGCTGATCTCCACTCGATACCTGAAGCGGCAGCGCAGCCTGGTGCTACAGGCGTTGGACCGGCTGTCGGATGACGGCCAAGTCGCCCTCGACGCCGCCGCCGAGCGGGGGCAACACGATGAGGAACGTCTCGAAACCCCGCTACGGTTGGGGGAGCAGCGGATTCAGGCGGTGCTGGCCGCCCTGCGGGAGGTGGGCGCGACGCGCGTGCTGGACCTGGGATGCGGAGAAGGCAACCTGTTGCGGGAGCTGCTCAGGGAACCCGCCTTTCGCGCCATCACCGGCGTGGACGTTTCCCACCGCGCCCTGGAAACCGCCCACGCGCGCCTGCGTCTGGACAACCTGCCCGCCGCTCAGCGGGAAAGGATCACGCTGCTCCAGGGGTCCCTCACCTACCAGGATCAACGGCTGGCCGGATTCGACGCCGCGGTGGCCATGGAGGTGATCGAGCACATCGACCCGGACCGGCTGGAAGCGTTCGAGGCTGCCGTGTTCGGAGCGGCTCAACCCAGCGCTGTGGTCATCACCACGCCCAACTCCGAGTACAACGCGCTGTTCGAAAACCTGCCGCCCGGCGAGTTCAGGCACTGGGACCACCGCTTCGAGTGGACACGGAAACAATTCCAGGATTGGGCCCAGGCGGTTGCCGGGCGCCGGGCTTACGACGTGCGTTTTCACGGCATCGGCTCCGAACACCCCGAACGCGGCGCGCCGACCCAGATGGGGGTCTTCACGCGATGAAACTGGAAATCCCCGAACTGTGCCTGGTGGCGCTGGTCGGGCCGTCCGGCTCGGGAAAGTCCACCTTTTCCTCCCGTCACTTCAAACCCACTGAAGTGGTGTCCTCCGACGCCTGCCGGGCGATGGTGGCCGACGACCCCAACGACCAGGCTGCTACGCGGGAAGCCTTCGCCCTCCTGAATTACATCGCGTCCACCCGTCTGCGCTCCGGGCGCCTCACCGTCATTGACGCCACCAGCGTGCAGCCCCAGGCTCGCAAACCGCTGGTGGAACTGGCCCGGGAGCATGACTGCCTGCCCGTGGCAATCGTATTGAACATGCCCGAGTCCCTTTGTCTGGCCCGCAACCAAGGACGAGACGATCGGAACTTCGGCTCCCACGTCGTCCGCCAGCAGACGCAACAGTTGCGCCGGTCCATCCGGGGGCTGCGACGCGAGGGTTTTCGCTACGTGTACGTGCTCGATACTCCCGAGGATGTGGCGGCGGCCAGCATCCAGCGGGTGCCGTCGTGGACCAATCGCCAGCATGAGACGGGTCCCTTCGACATCATCGGAGACGTGCACGGCTGTTTCGATGAACTGGTCTCGCTGCTGGAGCGATTGGGATACCAGGTCACGCAACCGCCTGCCGAGCGCGGCGCAGAAGATGGCTTTTCGGTGTTCCACCCCCAGGGACGCAGGGCCGTCTTCGTCGGCGACCTGGTGGACCGTGGACCCGGCGTGGCCAACGTGCTAAAGCTGGTGATGTCGATGGTGACGGATGGTACGGCGCTGTGCGTCGCCGGCAACCACGAGTCCAAGCTGGTCCGCAAGCTGAAGGGTCGGAACGTCCAGGTCTCCCACGGACTGGCGGAGTCTCTGGAGCAACTGGAGATGGAATCGCCGCAATTCCAACAGCAGGCCACGCAGTTCATGGATGGCCTGATCAGCCATTACGTGCTGGACGGCGGCAACCTGGTGGTGGCCCACGCCGGGATGAAGGAGGAGTACCAGGGGAGGGCCTCCGCGCGGGTCAGGGACTTCTGCCTGTACGGCGAAACCACCGGAGAGACGGACGAATGGGGCCTGCCCGTGCGCGCCGACTGGGCCGCCGGCTATCGCGGCAAGGCCACGGTGGTCTACGGGCACACGCCGGTGGCGGAGCCCGTGTGGTTGAACCGGACCATCAACGTCGATACCGGCTGCGTCTTCGGAGGAAGTCTGACCGCGCTCCGCTATCCCGAAAACGAGCTGGTGTCGGTTCCGGCGGCGCAGGTCTACTACGAGGCGGTGCGCCCCCTGGTTGGCGGCCCGCGGGAAGAACCCAGGGTTGCCGGAACCAATGACCGTCCGTCGAATCTGTTGCACGTCGACGACGTGATGGGAAAACGGGTGGTGTCGACCCGGCTTCGGGGCAACGTCACCGTCAGGGAGGAACAGGCTGCGGCTGCCCTGGAGGTGATGAGCCGGTTCGCATTGGATCCCCGGTGGCTGGTCTACCTGCCGCCCACCATCTCCCCGTGCGAGACCAGCAAACTGCCCGGTCTTCTCGAACACCCGGCCGAGGTCTTCGGCTACTACCGCACCAATGGCGTCTCCAGCGTCGTCTGCGAGGAGAAGCACATGGGGTCCCGGGCCGTGGTCGTGGTGGGCCGCAGCGCCGATGTCACCCAACGTCGGTTCGGCATCGCCAGCGAGAGCGCCGGCACGTGCTACACCAGGACGGGGCGGAGGTTCTTTGAAGACCCTGCACTTGAAGCCCAGTTCCTGGAACGGGTCCGCGCGGCGTGCGGCGAATCCGGCCTCTGGGAGGACCTGGAGACCGACTGGGCGCTGCTGGACTGCGAGCTGATGCCCTGGTCGATGAAGGCCCAGGAACTGGTGTTGGAGCAATACGCGCCGGTTGGAGCTTCGGCCCATGCCGGGCTGTCGGCGGCGCAAACTCTCTTGCGAGAGGCGTTGGAGCGTGGAGTCGATACCGGCGATACCCTGGCGTTGCTCGACGAGCGCCTTTGCCTGGCGCAACTCTACCGCGAGGCTTATGCCAGGTATTGCTGGCCGGTCACCTCGATTGATGACGTCAAAATCGCGCCCTTCCATCTGCTGGCCAGCGAGGGAAGGGTACATTCCGATAAGGACCACCTCTGGCACCTGGCCATGGCCGAGCGCCTGCGCCAGGCAGATACCGGGCTGTTCCGGGCGACGGGCCACCGGGTGGTGAACCTCGCCTCGCACGAAGAGGAGGACGCCGTTCTCTGGTGGGAGGAATTGACCTCCGCAGGGGGCGAGGGAATGGTGGTGAAGCCGACCGGCTTCGTAGCCGCAGGCAGGCGCGGCTTGGTGCAGCCGGCAATGAAATGCCGTGGCGGAGAGTACCTGCGTATCATCTACGGCCCCGAATACACCCTGCCCGCCAACCTGCAACGACTGCGGGGCCGTGGCCTCTCTACCAAACGGTCGCTGGCGCTGCGGGAATTCGCGCTGGGCCTGGAGGGGCTGCAGCGTTTCGTTGACCGTGAGCCGCTGTATCGAGTCCACGAGTGCGCCTTCGGGGTGCTGGCCCTGGAAAGCGAGCCGGTTGACCCGTGCCTGTAAATCGCCCGCGAACGTTCATACCAGGGTTACCGTTAATTGCGCCCGGTCAGTCAGCGCGGCGTTCCAACCCCTTACACGGACCCGCACCGCTAGGTGATCAGCCACCAGGCCACCAGGACGGTGACCGCCAGCAGGAACGCCAGCACGGCGACGGCGATGCCCAGCCGGGCAACCCAGCGCCTGGCCCCTTGGTGGCCGTTCTGCTCCCGCAGCAACACTTCTTCCAGCTTGCGGTACTCGTCTATGGCGGTGTCCGTCTCCGCCCGGGCCCGGTCCCTCTCCTGTTCCAACCGGTCCGCTTCCTCGGCCAGTTCCCCCACCGTGCGCTCCAGCCGCTCTACCCTGGCCCTGGCCTGCCGCAGCAACTCCCGGTCGCTGGGATAACGGGGTCCCGGCAGCTTCACGTACACCCGCCGGCCCT
This sequence comes from Dehalococcoidia bacterium, assembly GCA_965207025.1. Lineage (GTDB taxonomy): Bacteria > Chloroflexota > Dehalococcoidia > Lucifugimonadales > UBA3495 > Bin87. Next base: position 3,703,269 of record OZ242258.1, read on the forward strand.
CTCTTCCTACCTCCACCTCGCCCTTGCGGATCATCCGGTCCAGGGTCGATAGCGATACCTCCAATTCCCGCGCCGCCTCCCCCTTGTCCACCCAGTGGACGTCGTCTTTGACTTTATCTAACATGTAAATCACCTCGTCAATGGCGATGCGTCAGGCGATTGCACTTTCGCCAAAATCGCCCTCGTTGTTTTAGCGCCGTTTCTCACACTTGCTAGAATGCAATTTTTGATTGGTCAAGGGGAATGTCAGCCCGTTTCGTACCTGGAACCAGGGGACAATGATACGTCGCGGCCTCCCGGCCAACCTCTGAAATCACCCTCGGAGGACAGTTTGCGCCCCCGTACAACAGAACGGGTAGAAGATGCCGTATCAGCATGTTTGCTGTGTCTCCTGCCGACGCATCCGTCGGCGCAATTTGTCCCACTCGTATAACCCCAGTTCCCGCAGCGCCAGGGGCGGACGTTCCCCGTCCCACAGGGGACGCCAGGACCGGCCCAGTATTCCCCTATAGGACAGGATCTCCCTACTGGACACTAGGATGGGCAGCGACATGGCGGGCATCCGGGACGCGGTGCCGGCGTAGGTCTCGGCCACCTCCTCGGTGTCCACCACGAACAGCGTGGTGGGGAAGGGCGGCTGGTCATCCCGGGGAGCGTCGGAGCGGTAGTAGCGGATGTAGGGCCGCAGGCGGGCGGCCACTCCCCTGGGGTGGCGGGCGCGCAGCTCGTGCTCGAGGTAGAACGGTACGTGAAGGGCGTTGACCAGCAGGTGTCCCACGGCGTCGGGAGCGATGGCGTCCTCGCCCCGGTTGAAGGCCCGGTCTGACCGGGCGGCGGGGATGCACCATTGCAGTTCGCTAACGTCCTCGGTCCGGGCCTCGGCGGCCAGTTCGGACAGGAACCAGGTGATGCCGTCGGCGTGGCCGGTCTGGCGCTGCCAGGTAAGGATGCGGTGTCCCAGGGGCCGGGGTTGTCCGTGATTGTCGGTGGCGTCCTCCGTGCTCCAGGCGGCCATGGTGGTGGACAGCTGCGCCCGGTCCCGGCGGGTGATGTACCTGATGCCGTGTTCCGACAGGGTGTAGCGCACGTCGCCCCGCCTGCCGTGCTGTTCCACCAACCTCCAATCATTCACCAGGCTGCGGGCCATCTGGCTGAGCCTCCCGTCGGAAACGCCCAGCCAGCGGGCCAGGTGTTCCCGGGGTATCATGGGATGGTCGGTGATCAGGTCCAGGGCGCGCTTCTTCGCAGGGCTGAGGCCGAAGGCCGGGGCGGACCGGACCATCCGCTCCGGGTCGGGCAGGGAGGCCCGCTTGCGCTCCGGCGCCTCCGGTCGAAACCGGCCGACGCCGTCGGCCCGGGAGACCATCTGCTCAAGGGTGCGGTATATCCTACCGAACGTCCAGTTGGACGAAATCCAGTCCAGGCGTTCCCATGCTTCGAGGGTGTCCCGGTTCTCCACGGCGACGTAATAGTCCCGGAGGTCCGCGTTGAGGCAGAACTCGTCGGTGAGCCGTTGTTCCCAGGGCCTGGGGACCAGCACCAGAACCACGGAGGGACGCCGGTTGTGGTGGTACTCGGCGATGGCCCGCAGGCGGTCGTAGAGGGAGCGGCGCCGCAGCGCCAATCCCTGGCGCACCACGCCGAAACTGCGGCCATTGTGAAGGGTGATCACCGCGTCGAAGCGGCCCCGGCGGTGGAATTCCACCCGGGTTTCCAGCCCGTCCACGCCCGGGGACAGCGTTGCCGCCAGGCGGTACACCGATGCCGTGGCGTCCATGCGGCGGATGAGCAGTGTGAGCCACTGCCTGGACACGGGATAGGCCCGCACGAAGTCTGAGGGAGCGTAGTAGTCCAGGACGTCGGCGGCTTCGGCGATACCGTTCTTCGTGAAGTAGTAGCGGTGGCTGGACGGCAGATGGGCCGTGCCGTGGCTCACCCGCTGGGCCAGGCCGTCCTTCAGCAGGCCGGTCAGGGCGCGGTGCACCGTCGCCGGCGGCTCGCCAAGGATCAGCGCCAACTCCCCCGCGTCGATGAAGGGCAGCCGGGCCAGGGCGTCCAGAATGCGCTCTCGTGAGAATGCCATGCCTCCAGCGTATCAGCCGGTAGCCGTCGCCGTCATTGGCCAAGTGTCAGTAAAGTGGCTACCCTCCCACCAGCAACCTGGCCAAAGTGCAATGTCCAACGGAACATCGACCGGCAGCAATGGCCGCTTCTGAAGCGGTAGTGGTTCAGTATCTTCAAAGGGCCACAAAGGGTGTTAGGCTGGCCATCCAGATATTTTTGGTCCAAATTTGATAGGACAAAATCTTTGGACGGCAACAGATTGACACCTTTCGGCTCGGCAGCTCTGGTGGTTGAATGGCGATAGTTGCGGACCAAAGGGGAGCAAAGCATCAACCGAGTGGACCGGGCTCGGTCCACCGTGCGCAGGTAGGAAAACCCAGATGGCTGACGATGGGAGAGCCGTTTGCCTCAGCTGTTGGCTGAATGCCTGGGAGGAAGTTGGGCCGGGTCAAGCAGGCGAGTTTGGTGCGGCGATTTTGATCTTGATATATCGAGAAAGTAGGCGGCACAAAATCATCAGAACTCGTTTTCGTCGAAGGTCCTTCGAAGATTGACCGGGCGATGCAAGAGGCGTATTCTCGGATCACGCTCGAAGACGCAAGGGAACAGGAAGCCACAATGCGAGAGCTAATGAAATGGCCCAACCAAATCTGGGCCGCTATCGGTGCCGCGGTCATTGTTTTTGTTTGCGGCTTGACCGTGGGAATGGTTGAAGCTGGAAGCGCCCGGGTAAACATCGATAGGATTGTCATTGCGGGGATACCAGGCGCCGCGCCTCAGCGGTACAACATAAATTATTGGGGCGCCAGCGCTTGGATAACGCGCGAGTCCCCCGGAGTTTCGGCTGAGGCTACTGGTACGGAAACGGCCAATACCATCAACCACCACCGCAGCGACATGATATGGGACAACGGGAGTAACGTCTTCGACCCGTTTACCAACATTTACTATTATCAGGATGGCGATTTCCTGTTCCGCATCCCGAACGGGGTGTTTAGGCCAGACTCCGCATTCATACCCCAGGGATGGCATCGCAAGGGTGGAGTTAACCACATTACAAGGGTGGTGGTTAACAGCAAGAGCTTGACTGCGAAGGGCACCTACGGGTTCCGGTTATGCTCCGGGGGACATTGCGCCTCAGGAGTCAACCTAGAATCTGAGTGGACACTCTGGTAGATTGCGGCACTTATCCAGTGCAAAAGGAAGGGCTATGGGCTATGAGTATGTTCAATCTAAAGATGGCGACACGGACTTCCTTGATGGTACTGCTCGTGGTCGCTGCCTTGATCACCGGAGGCGTGGCTGTTGGCGCCGGCACCTTTTGGTCAGATGACTACCAGAGAGGTCAGGCAACGGCATCGGAATCGAGTGAGGACGACACGGTGGTCGCCACCGTCGGAGACATGTCGATTAGCGCGCGGGAATTACATGAAGCAGTGCTGCATCTTCAACACATGAAGCAGATGGCAGAAAAGGAACTGCAAGGATTGGGCGAGGACGCTGACCTGCCAACCGATTACCTTCAAGACCGACACAACCTGGTCATCGAATGGGGTGATGAGAACGCTGCCTTGGCAAGTTTGATACAGGAACACGTCCTGCATCAGAAAGCCACGGAACTCGGCCACGAAGTAACCGACGAGGAGCTGGAGGAGAGCGAAGAGTGGGCGCGCGAAGCTTACGAACGCGGCGAGCTGGACGGGTACACTCAAGGATACATTGACTCCGTCGGGGCAGATCACTACTGGGACAACATATATCCCGCGTTGGCGACTCGCTCAATGGCTATCGAGAAGCTCTATGACGGCGTGGCCGAAAATGCAGGGACTCAGTCCCATGACGAGGTGCGGGTCCATTGGCATAACTTCGAGGAAGAGGTGATCTCCGACGCCGAAATCACTGTGCCGGAAAGTGAGGAACATTCGGCGACGCTGGACGGGGTTATGGGCTTCCTAGACGATGTAAGAGAGACCAACCGGGCCCACCTTCGAAGGGACGATGACTTGCCGGCCGCTCCAGAAGATACCTGGGTAATCCATGTCAAAAAGGCGAACAGCGAGACGTGGGAAGTCATACACCATGACGACGAACCGGAAGTCTGCACTGGGGAGGATGAAAACGGGAATAAGAGGCATCGCATATGCGATGCCGACGGGAAGGTATTGGCCGAGATAGGCCCGGGGGACGCATCCGTCATAACCCCGCCTGGAGAGACGCTACCCATTTTCACCGAGGATGGGCCAAAGTAACTGAACCAGCGCCAAAGCGGGATGTGCATTTGGTCGGGCCCTACAATCGGGTTGTCAGTCTGGTAGCCGCGCCCCTGCCTTGGATTGCAACATAGGCCGCTCCAACGGACAGGGCTATCGCGAGGCGGTAGGGGCATTGTTTAGCAGGTTGAAGGTCAGGTATAGCTCCGTGCTGACGATAGTGTAGTAGAAATAGTCCAGAATACCGTCTTGCCCCCCGGACAGGTTCTTGAATCCCCGGCGGCGCGAGGTGCCGCCTCCCTTCAGCAGACCGTGGGAGCCCTGGAGCGAGCTATTTGGTTGAAAGTGATGCGTGGGCATTGCTGGTTCTCCTTCATTCCAAATAAGTTTTTCCGGGCCTTGGTCGGAGGGACATTCCCTTATAGGGCCGGACCAAAGGGGCGTCACCAGTGGGAACCGAAGCTGTCCTGATCGACAATGCACCGACACTTCGTGCGGTCCGCGTCAGCGTACTGGCTCAGGGCCTCCCGCCTGATACGACTCAGCGGAGGTCGACTATCGCATCTTGGCCTTCCGCTGCTGCATCGGGCTGGCCTCGCGGTGGATGCGGCAGGCGCTGCTGGACTTCGGGGATGCAAGCGGAGTGGGCGACAGCGAAAATCCTGAGGAATGGGACTGCGAAATCCTGGCCTGGCAGTTGGCGGAGTTGATGGGGTGAGGAAACTGGTTGCAGGGAGCAGCAATTGGAACGACGGCGGGCGAACGAGTTGTCAAACACCGAAGACGGCTCCGAAGATGTCGATACCATCGAGGCTGACCAAGAACGCCGCGATGTTCCCGGTTGGGAACGGGATTAATGGCCTCCCCGGCGCCAGTGTCCCGCGTCAACTACTCAAATGCTTTTGCTTATTGAGCGTCAATGTCCGAAACGCGACAGGTAGCGTTCCGATTTAGGTGGTATGGTTAATCAGGCCCCTGATTTCCAACAGGGCCAGCAGGTTGTGGGGCGACCACACAGTGCCCTGTTTCTCCCGTCGCCGTAACTCCCGATTCAGCCGCTCCAGCCGGGATGTGGTCTTGTATCCCTCTTGACCCGTGTCCAGATGTCGCAATCCCTGGTTCAGCGCCTTCCGACACCAGTAAGCTCCCTGGCCTCCCGTCACCTCTACAATCCGCTTTACGTAGTCCGCCCCTTCCCGTCGACTCTGGGAGGACAGCAGCTTCTTCGCTTCTTCCCACCCTTTCCAGCCGATATTGCGGCGATACTCCTGCAGGAGGTGAAAGTGACACAACTGGTGGGGCGGCCGTCGGCCGTATACCATCTGCAATCCCTGGGCAATGGACCGGTCCCCGTCGCTGACCAGGTGCAGCGGGTCTCTCGCCCCCAATTGCCACGCCCGGTCTATGGCTTCTTCCCAAGACCCGAAGTGACCCAACACCACGCCCAGATTGTCCCGTATCACCTTCAGTTCCACCGGCCCTGACCGGAACCGAGTCCAGATACCGTCCAATTCCAGCACCTGGCCCCGCAACTCCGGCTCTCCCAGGATTCTCCGTCGCACCCACCGGCACACACTGCTCTTCACACTGCCTACCCACCCGCTGGCCTGGTGGTAGCTCAACCCCAGCGCCGCCAGTTTCACCGCTAAATCACTGGTTTTTTTGAGTACCGCCGGTACCGTTCCTCGTCTCCCAACAAGGACACCCCGCTGCTCATCTCCCGGCACTGGCCACAGCGAAATACCGGTATCTGCAGCCGAACCTCTCCATAGCCCGTCATGAAGGAACGCGGGTACCGATGGTGCCGGTGCATCAGCAGCCCGCAGGGCACACACTGGGCCCGATACTCGTCTAAAGCCTGCTGCAGACTCTCCTGCAACCGCTGGGGCATCTCCTGTTCCAACCGAGTCTCTAACTCATTTAGCAATCCCATCTCCCCTCACCTCTCCTTCTTGCTCCCCATATCCTATAGCCATACCACCTAATTTGGAACGCTGCCAACGCGACATTGGCGCAGCAAACGCAGCTGGAGAGCGTGATGTTGATGACGTTGGGAATGGAACTTGGTAAACTGAATTCGGCGCCACGCCAACGTGTCGGCCAAAGAGAGTCAGGCGAAAATTGCGGGACGATACCCAACCCGGAGGGCGATATGTTGTTCAGTTACCAACGACAGGGGACATTCCTTGACTTCATCGGTGTATTCGCTCCCGTACTTTATTTCTTCGGAATCGCGGTCTTATGGATCAGCCTGGACTCTGTGCGGCATGGTGGGCCTTCCGAACTGAGTTTCCATGTTTTTCTCGCGGGTGGGGTACTGACTTGCTTCGGGTTTGCCGTGTCCACCCTTTACCTGCTGTTTAGCAAGGAATAGCGGTTGGCTGACGCTTTTTGTGATTCGGCTAGTCGCAGGGCATCCTTTCAGTATCTCAATCGTTTGAGGTCCTTACGAGTACGGCGGGATTTCCTGGTTTTTGATGCAAGACAGCTACGGCCTCGAAGGCCGGAAACACAGGCCGAAAGCGAATCGAAAAGTAAATCACGATGGCCACTGCAAGACGCAAACGAAACGACACCAAAGGCGACAACACACCGCCCGTCAGCGGTGCCGTGGTGGGCTACGGGCCTGAATTGTGGCGCATGGCCGACGCCCTGCGGGGCAGCATGGACGCCGCCGAGTACAAGCACGTGGTCCTGGGTCTCATTTTTCTGAAGTACATCTCCGATGCTTTCGAGGAAGCCTACGCCAAACTGGATGCCGAGCGGGACCAGGGCGCGGACCCGGAGGACCCGGACGAGTACCGCGCCCAGAGCATCTTCTGGGTGCCGCCCGAAGCCCGGTGGACCGTGCTGCAAGCGCAGGCCCGCCAATCCGTCATCGGCCGCCTGGTGGACGATGCGATGACCGCCATTGAGCGGGACAACCCGGCGCTGAAGGACGTGTTGCCCAAGGAATACGGCCGGGACGCCCTGGACAAGCAGCGCCTGGGCCAGGTGGTGGACCTGGTGAGCAACATCAGGGTGGGCGGAGCCGAAGCCCAGGCCAACGACGTGCTGGGGCAGGTGTACGAGTACTTCCTGGAACAATTCGCATTGGCCGAAGGACGCAAGGGCGGCGAGTTCTACACCCCGCGCTCGGTGGTGCGGCTGCTGGTGGAGATGCTGGAACCCTACCAGGGCCGGGTCTATGATCCCTGCTGCGGCTCCTCCGGGATGTTCGTCCAGTCGGTGGACTTCATCCGCGCCCACGCCACGGGCAACGGCAACGGCGGCCGGGCCAGGGGAGACATCTCCATCTACGGCCAGGAGTCCAACTACACCACCTGGCGGCTGGCCAAGATGAACCTGGCCATTCGGGGCATTGAGGGACAGATTGCCCAGGGCGACAGTTTCCACAACGACCGGCACCCGGACCTGCGCGCCGACTACATCCTCGCCAACCCGCCTTTCAACGTCTCCGATTGGGGTGGCGAACGGCTCCGGGACGACAGGCGGTGGGAGTACGGAGCGCCGCCGGTGGGCAACGCCAACTTCGCCTGGGTGCAGCACTTCCTCTACCACCTGGCGCCCCGGGGCGTGGCGGGGTTCGTGCTGGCCAACGGCTCCATGTCTTCCAACCAGTCTGGGGAAGGGGAAATCCGCAAGGGCATTGTCGAGGCGGGACTGGTGGACTGCATCATCGCCCTGCCGGGACATTTGTTCCGCTCCACCCAGATTCCGGCCTGCCTGTGGTTCCTCCGCCAAGGCCGCAACACGGGAGAAAGCCGTCCTGGCGAGACGCTGTTCATCGACGCCCGCAAGCTGGGCCACATGGTGGACCGCACCCACCGGGACCTGTCCGCCGAGGACATCGCCCGCATCGCGGATACCTACCATGCCTGGCGGGGCGGTTCCGGCGACTATGCCGACGTACCCGGCTTTTGCAAGAGCGCATCGCTGGAGGAAATCGGCAAGCACGGACACGTACTCACGCCGGGGCGGTACGTGGGAGCGGAGCCGCAGCCCGACGACGGCGAACCCTTCCAGGAAAAGATGGCGCGCCTCGCCGCCCAATGGCGGGAGCAGCAGGCTGAGGCTCGGCGGTTGGACGCGGCCATCGCCGAGAACCTGGAGCGGCTGGGATTTGGGGTGGGAGGGTGAACGATGCCGATAAACACGGATTTCCTCGTCCGTTGCATCTACACCCTGGAGTCGGCCTTTGACCAACTCCGGCAGCGTGAGTCTGAAGACTCCCTGTACGACATCTTTCGCGCCGCTGCGGTCAAGGAATTCGAACTGGTGCTGGAGCAATCCGGCAACCTGTTGAAGCGCCGACTCAGGCCCTTTTTCGCCAGCAACCGGCGGGCGGACCGGCTGACCTTCAAGGACGCCTTCCGGTACGCCGCCAAGCACGGGCTGATTTCAGTGGAAGCCGGTGAGCGCTGGTTTGCCTACCGGGACAACCGAAACGACACAGCCCACGACTACGGGGCAGACTTCGCAGAGACCACGCTAAAGCTGCTGCCTACCTTCATTGTTGACGCCAGGGAATTGGCACAGGTGATCGCGGAGGGGGACGATGACTGAACGTCTGAACCTGCTTCCCCGCCATCGGAAGGAGTTGGAAGCGCTGCTGCGCCAACACGTGCCCGACGCCGAGGTGTGGGCTTACGGCAGCCGGGTCAACGGGCGGAGTCACGAAGCCAGCGACCTGGACCTGGCGCTGCGCGGGCCAAACTTGGAGCCTTTGGGGAGTGGATACCCAGATCTGCTGGAGGCGCTGGAGCAATCCAACATCCCAATCCTGGTACAGGCCCACGACTGGGCCCGACTGCCGGAGAGCTTCCACCGGGAGATCGAGCGCGACTACGTGGTGATGCAACAAGGCGCAGATAGGAGTGAATGGCGTTCCATGCCGTTCAGCGAGGCTGTAATCGTCAACCCTCCCGTTCGGTTGCAACGAGGCGTTGAATACCCATTCGTTGACATGGCCGCCGTGAATCCCGGCATTAGGTGGGCATACGCCGAACGTCAGCGCACGCATTCCGGCGGCGGGTCGAGATTTCAGGATTGCGATACTTTGATGGCGCGGATTACGCCTTGCCTAGAGAATGGAAAGATTGCCCGTTATCGCGCGATGGGTGATATGACCACTGCCCACGGCTCTACCGAGTTTATCGTTATCCGCGGGCGCCCAGGCGTTACCGATAACGAATTTGCTTTCTATCTCACGCATTCGCCAGCGGTATGCGATTATGCAATCAGCCAGATGACTGGTACATCGGGGCGTCAGCGAGTGCCTACTGCCGCGTTGGATCACATTGACGTGGCACTACCACCCCTCCCGGAACAACGGGGCATCGCCCACGTCCTCGGCGCGCTGGACGACAAGATTGAGCTGAATCGGCGGATGAACGAGACGCTGGAGGCGATGGCCAGGGCCATCTTCCAGGACTGGTTCGTGGACTTCGGCCCGGTCCGCGCCAAGCTGGAGGGCCGGGAACCCTACCTGCCGCCGAAGCTGTGGGACCTGTTCCCGGACCGCCTGGTGGACTCGGAGCTGGGGGAGATACCGGAAGAATGGGAGGTGAAGGCGCTGGGGGAGGTTATTGATGTCGTTGGAGGAACAACGCCAAGTACCAAGAGAGCAGATTATTGGGAAGACGGAACGCACTGCTGGGCTACCCCCAAAGACCTTTCTGTTTTGCGTTCGCCTGTCATTCTTGACACTGAGCGGAAGGTAACGGATGCTGGATTAGCAAAGATTCCCTCTGGGCTTTTACCGGCAGGCACGTTGTTACTGTCATCTCGGGCTCCCATCGGTTATTTGGCAATGTGTCAGGTGCCGGTGGCGATCAATCAGGGTTTTATCGCGGTTCCGCCCGGGAAGGCCGTCTCCAACCATTTTATGCTGCACTGGAGCCAAGCATTCCACAACGAAATTGTGAACCACGCCAATGGCTCTACTTTCCTTGAAATCAACAAGAGCAACTTCCGGAAAATCGGGTTTGTCATGCCACACGAACCAGTGCTGGCACAATTCGACGCACAAGTTCATTCGCTTCATAAGAGAATCGTGACCAATGAACGCGAATCCCGCGCTCTCGCCGCCCAGCGGGATGCGTTGCTTCCGAGGCTGATTTCGGGGGAGTTGCGGGTGAGGGAGTTACAAGCAACATGAGCCATTCGCCTGATACCTTCCCAGGGTTGAACCTATCAAACATTCCCAACGGAGGGCCGCTCCTCCAGAGGTATGTTATGTGGTTCGAGCGGTACCCACAATGCGCAAGTGCGTCTCTAAGGCAGAGACTGACAAATAGGAAAGGTGCGCAGGGGGCATGGTTTGAGCTTCTTTTGCATGAGACATTGCTGAGACTTGGCTGCGATGTACGTGTCACAGATACCGACAATACGGACAAGACACCCGATTTTCTCGCTGGCCATGGAGATCAAAATTGCCACATTGAAGCCACAACCATTGATCCCGCCGATAGTCCGTCTGCGGTAGACCGCAACCTAGAGGATGCTGTAGCCAAAATCAAGACGTTGGATTCCTCCGACTTTCAGCTTCGATTGATTGTCGAAGGTCGGATTTCCAGAACCCTGAGCAAAAATGAACTGGAAGATAAATTCGGGAAACTGCTCGTCGGAAACGATCCAGACGAAGTAAGGAGGAGAATTCGAGAAATGGGCGACGAATCCGCGCCCTACGCCGAAATCAGGGGGAGGAATTGGTGTCTGAGAGGTGAACTTCAACCAATTTCAGATGCACAGAAAGTCGAAGGCGGGTCCAGGGAGTTGCTGATAGGCCCCATGGGTTCTTACAGCGGTGACGCTTCACGCGAGGTCCGGGAAGGGGTATTGAAGAAGGCCAAGAAGTACGACCGACTGGATGCGCCGCTCATCGTGGCGGTGAATGTGCTGGATATTCGTTTTGACCGGGAGACTGAAAATTCGGCGCTCTTTGGAAAGGAGCAGGTTCGGTATTCCCCTAATCATCCTGAAATCCCTGCCCAGCTAGTCAGGAAGCCTGATGGGGTATTCATTCAAGGGGGACACAAACCACGGTATACACGGTTGGCGGGGGTGATCTTCTTCGATGGTTTTGTACCGCATAACCCACGGGGTTCTGTATGTCTTTACGTTAATCCTTTCGGCTACAACACGGCCTTGCCTCAACCTCTCTATGAGTTACCTCACGCCAAAGGAGTAGACGGACGACTAAACCGGGTTGTAGGCGTAGACGTTGGATTCCTATTGGATGCCAAGTCGCCGTTCAAGAACTCTGGTCAACCATGACCACCCAAACCGAAGCGACGTCGAGCAGGCGGACTTGGAGTGTCGCCAGTAATACCTGCTTGCGGACTAGTCACGGCCTTGTCACTGTTCCAATCCTTCAATTGGCCGTACTTTAACATTTCAATCGGACGCCATGAAACCTTGCAATTGGACGTATTATAGAGTTACAATTGGACGATGCAGACAACATCGCTCTACCCGCGCTACGCCGAAAAGCCTTTGACCGAAGCATTGTCCGATTCTCCCGCCGTACTGGTACACGGACCGCGCCAGTGCGGCAAAACCACCCTGGCTCGGCTGGTCGGCGACTCCTTGGGGTACGACTACATCAGCTTCGATGATGACGTGGCCCGCACCGCCGCCGCCGCGGACCCGGCGGGGTTTGTCGCCGGGCTGCCGGAGCGGTCAATCCTCGATGAGGTACAGCGGGTTCCCTCCCTGTTCACCGCACTGAAACAGGAGATAGACCGTCGCCGAGTTCCCGGACGTTTCCTGCTCACCGGCTCTTCACAGGTTCTCCTATTGCCATCGCTGGCGGACTCCCTGGCTGGGCGGATGGAAGTCCTGCGGCTGCACCCGCTCTCCCAGAACGAAATACATGGAGGCGTGCCCAATTTCCTGGACGACCTGTTCAGGGGAAGGTTTCAGACTGCCAGTACCAACCGCCTTGGTGATGATCTGGCGGAACGCATAGTTGCCGGCGGGTATCCGGCGGCGCTGGAACGTCCCACGGCCCGTCGACGCGCCAATTGGTACCGGAACTTCGTGGAGACGCAACTGCAACGGGACGCGCGGGACATGTCCAGGATCAGCGCCCTGGACGCGCTGCCGCGATTGCTCAGCGCCGCCGCTTCGCAAACGGCCCGCTTGTACAATCTTTCGGACCTGGCGGCTCCTTTCCAGCTCAGCCGTCCGACCATCGGCGGCTACGTAGAACTACTGGAGCGCCTGTTCCTCGTTGAACGGCTCCCGCCGTGGCACAGCAACCGCCTGAACCGCCTGGTCAAGACTCCGAAACTCCACATCGGGGATACTGGCCTGGGATGCGCCTTGTTGGGGACCGGTCCGCCCGCGTTGGCTCAAGACCGTACCTTCTTCGGGCAGTTGCTCGAGACTTTCGTGTTCCAGGAGTTGAAGCGCCAGTCCATCTGCCAGGAGCAGCCTTTGTCGTTTTTCCACTATCGGGACAAAGACCAAGTTGAGGTCGATGTTGTCATTGAGCGAGGAGCTTTGGCGGTGGCTGGCGTCGAGGTGAAAGCCTCAGCGACGGTAACGACTTCTGATTTTAGAGGACTGCACAAGCTGAAGAAAACCACCGGGGATCGTTTTGCCTCCGGTGTGGTGCTCTACGACGGCGAGATAGCATCCAGTTTCGGGGGTGGGATGTTCGCCGTGCCCATACGCTCGCTTTGCGAAGGACGGGACGTTGGACTGGGGTCCTTCGTCTTGGGAATGGACCGATTGGCTCCCTAACCCGTTAGTCTCTGTGAATAGCCCATGACCACGCTCACCGAATCAACCGTCGAAGCTGCCGCCCTGGAATGGCTTGCCGCTTTGGGCTGGCAGGTGGCCCATGGCGCGGACATCGCGCCGAACACGCCGGGTGCGGAGCGGGCCGACTACGGGCAGGTGGTCCTGGAACGACGGCTGCGGGATGCCCTGGCCCGGCTGAACCCTGACTTCCCCGACTCGGCGGTTGAAGACGCTTTCCGCAAGCTGACCCGGCCCGAAGGGGCCGCCCTGGAGAACCGCAACCGGCAGTTCCACCGGATGCTGGTCAACGGCGTCAACGTGGAGTACCGGGCCGGCGACGGCGGCATCCGGGGCCAACAGGCCCAGGTATTGGACTTCGGCAATCCGGCCAACAACGACTGGCTGGCGGTCAACCAGTTCACGGTCACCGATACGGTGAGCGGGAACCGGAACACCCGCCGCCCCGATGTCGTCCTGTTCCTCAACGGCCTGCCCCTGGGGGTAATCGAACTGAAGAACCCCGCCGACGCGGACGCCACCATCTGGACCGCCTGGCAGCAGTTACAGACCTACCAGTCCGAACTGCTCTCCATGTTTTCCATGAACGAAGTCCTGATGGTCTCCGACGGTCTGGCCGCCCGCATCGGCGCCCTGGGAGCAGGTCAGGAATGGTTCAAGCCCTGGCGCACCACCACCGGGGAAACGCTGGCGGATTCCAGCCTGACCGAGTTGCAGGTGATGTTGGAAGGTGTTTGCCAACCGGAGCGCTTCCTGGTCCTGCTGCGGGACTTCATCGTGTTTGACGACGACGGCAGCGGCAAGCCGGTCAAGAAGTTGGCCGGCTACCACCAGTTCCACGCCGTCCGCGCCGCCGTGGGCGAGACCCTGCGAGCGGCGGAGTTGCAGCAGGCGGAACGGGCCGTCGCCGAGGCAGGCGGCCGCTACGAGTCGGGAAGAAGGCCCGGCGGCGAACCTGGCGACCGGCGCGTCGGGGTGGTCTGGCACACCCAGGGTTCGGGCAAGAGCCTGACCATGGCCTTCTACGCCGGGGCCATTGTGCGCGAGCCGGCCATGCAGAACCCCACCATCGTGGTCCTCACCGACCGCAACGACCTGGATGACCAGCTCTTCGGGACCTTCTCCCGGTGCCAGGACCTGCTGCGCCAGCCACCGGTGCAGGCCGAGAGCCGGGCCGACCTGCGGCGGAAGTTGTCGGTGGCAGCCGGCGGCGTGGTGTTCACCACCATCCAGAAGTTCTTTCCCGAAGAACGGGGCGACACCCATCCCACCCTATCGGAACGGCGCAACATCGTGGTCATCGCCGACGAGGCCCACCGCAGCCAGTACGACTTCATCGACGGCTACGCCCGGCACATGCGGGACGCCCTGCCCAACGCATCCTTCGTGGGCTTCACCGGCACTCCCATTGAGCTGGAGGACGCCAACACCCGGGCGGTGTTCGGCGACTACATCAGCATCTATGACATCCGGCGCTCCGTGGAGGACGGGGCCACGGTGCCCATCCACTACGAGAGCCGCCTGGCCCTGCTGGAACTGGACGAGGCCCAGCGTCCCACCATTGACCCGGATTTCGAGGAAGCCACCGAGGGCGAGGAAGTTGAGCGCAAGGAGCGGTTGAAGACCAAGTGGGCGCAGTTGGAGGCCATAGTCGGCGCTCCCGTCCGGGTAAGGCAGGTAGCCGCAGACATCTTGGACCACTTCGAGGAACGGCTGGAAGCGCTGGACGGAAAGGCCATGGTGGTGTGCATGAGCCGCCGCATCTGCGTTGACCTGTACGAGGAACTGGTCCGGCTGCGCCCTGAGTGGAATGGCGACGACGACGGCGAGGGCGCCATCAAGGTGGTGATGACCGGCTCGGCCTCAGACCCGCCGGAGTGGCAGCGGCACGTGAGGAACAAGGCCCGAAGGGAAGCGCTGGCCAACCGCTTCCGGGACCCCGACGACCCTTTCCGCATCGTGCTGGTGCGGGATATGTGGCTGACCGGCTTCGACGCGCCCAGCCTGCACACCATGTACTTGGACAAGCCCATGCGGGGCCACGGGCTGATGCAGGCGATAGCCCGTGTAAACCGGGTGTTCCGGGACAAGCCGGGCGGGTTGGTGGTGGACTACCTGGGACTGGCCAACGACCTGCGGCGGGCATTGGTGACGTACACCGAGAGCGGAGGAACCGGGCGCGCCGCCATCGACAAGGAAGAGGTGGTGGCCGTCATGTTGGAAAAGCACGAAGTGTGCTGCGCTTTGTTCCACGGCTTCGACTGGTCGCAGTGGACGTCCGGCGCGCCGGCAGAGCGGTTGGGGCTGCTTCCCGCCGCTCAGGAACATATCCTGGGTCAAGAAAACGGCAAGGACCGCTGCATGGCGGCGGTCCGCGAACTCTCCCAGGCCTTCGCCCTGGCTGTGCCCCACGAGGAGACCAACCGCATCCGCGACGACGTGGGCTTCTTCCAGACGGTGCGGGCGGCGTTGTCCAAGTCGTCGCCTTCGGATGGGCAATCGGGCGAGGAGATGAACCTCGCGATACGTCAGATAGTTTCCCGGGCCGTGGCTTCGGAAGGGGTCCTGGACATCTTCGCGGCGGCAGGGTTGGACAAGCCGGACATCTCGGTGTTGTCCGATGACTTCCTGGCCGAGGTTCAGGGGATGCCCCAGCGCAACCTGGCGGTGGAGTTGCTGCAAAAGCTGCTGCGAGGCGAGGTGGCAGCCCGTCGGCGTTCCAACGTGGTACAGGCTCGCTCCTTCGCCGAGATGCTGGAACAGACCCTCCACCGCTATCAGAACCGGGCGATTGAAGCTGCGCAGGTGATTGAGGAGCTGATCCAACTGGCCCGCGATATGCGGGAAGCCGCCGCCAGGGGCGAAAGGCTGGGCCTGACGGATGACGAACTGGCCTTCTACGACGCCCTGGAAACCAACGACAGCGCCGTACAGGTGCTGGGCGACGAAACCCTCCGCGCCATCGCCCGCGAGTTGGTGGAGACCGTGCGGCGCAACGTTACAATTGACTGGGAGGTTCGGGAAAACGTCCGCGCCCAGCTCCGTGTCCTGGTCCGGCGCATCCTTCGCAAGCACGGGTACCCGCCCGACAAGCAGGAGAAGGCGACGCGGACGGTGCTGGAGCAAGCGGAGGTATTGTCGGAAGGGTGGGCGTTGATTTGCCCTGACCTGGATTGACTCTGTACTTGAACGGCAAACCCTGGCTCGGCAAAACGCTAACCCTATCAGCGCCACCAGCCACGTATCCCCCAAGTCCTGTCCCTCCGCCAGTTGACGAGCAGACACAACTCCACTACCAGCAGGACTTGAATAACAATCAATGCCACGAGGCTTCCGAAGAATTGAGCAGCTGTCAAGTCCAGTTTAGGGAAGAAGTTCTCCCTGAGTACAAACACGAAGGCGATATACGGAGTGGCCCCCACCACCGTTACGCCGATTCCCACGGTGAGGCCGAATGAGGGCGAAATCCATTCCATGAAACGACCGCAAACGACGCCAGCAATAATGGGCAGCAGGGTCGGCCCGCCGAGCGTTGCCAAGACGTAATAGATGACCCAGATGGGGATCTCGAATCCTATAGGTTGAAGTAGCATCATCCTGCTCCTCTACATCAACAGCGGCGTATTTCCCAGCTCTGATGCCGGCGGTGGTTGACGAACAGGCACAGCCCTGCTAGCAGCACATTCTGAATGATAGCTTTTGCGAACAGTCCACTGAAGAACAAGCCCAGGATATGATGTTTACGCTGCCATAAGTGGAACTGCCGATTGAAATCCCATTATCCTTCAATTTGAACTGACGGGCTACGACTTTGTGATTTCCGATGATGTCCGAGGACGTTATGAATACTGAGCAAGACATGGGAGACAAGGTTGCCATCGATTGCGCATGGTGCGGGGCTGACCAAAGAGAATTTCTGAGACGTGGGGAAAGGTATGAGACCGGACCTGGCGGAGAGATATATGTGACGGGACGTGACCAGGAAAGCCACCAGTACTTCGACGCCCGTTGCAGCAAATGTGGTTGGCAACCACTGCATATGTCGAATGTACCGGCGCCTTGGGTTCGCCAGCAGGATAGCAAGGAACTCTACCTGGATGGCGTAGACCGGGGCAAGGTCTTGGCCTACATCAACATGCTGCACGGGCTGATTGCCGACCAAGACCCGGAATGTGAGTGTCGCATATGCGAAGGGATACGGAACATCCCGCCATATCCGGAGGCTGAGCGTCTTTTGCCACCTTCCGAATACCTCTGAACTGGAGGCTATCCGGTCAGTTTTTCATCGTGACCCTCACGTTGAGAGCGACGCAATACCAGCCCCGCATGTGGTAGATGACCCTCAAGTTGTTCCAACCCTTGGAGCCTCTTGAACAAGAAGGAAGAGGACGTGAATGGACCCCGGACTAACTAGGTTCGCTATCGAAAGCATCATTACAGTTGTGGTTGTGTTCTTGGCGCTCCAGGCGGCGCGGTACACAGCTCAACAATCAAGCAATTGGGACGATCTATCCCGCAGGTTTGACCCGGAAGGGAACTACTCGTATGCGTATAGCCAAGCGGTCAAGCATTACTCTTGGCTGGCGGCAAGCATCGTGGGGGCAATGAGGTTGCCGTGGATAATTAAGGCCATAGCGCAGTTGGTTGCTTCTCTGTAATGACCCGACCATGCTGTGGTCTCCGCTGGGCAGCCTATGGCCAAAGATGCTTTAGCACACCTTCATCTTGGCAATTTCGGCGAGTGATGGCAAAATCAGATGGTGTTTGATGAGCGATTATAGTTTCATCCACATCTCGAAGATGGTACTGCCTACCGTCAAGTCAGGCCCACCAAGCTGGACAAAATCTAGAACCTTCACGCTGAGGTTCAAGTTGACAATGTAGCGTACACAGCCGAATTCGCATTACGCACAGAATGCAGTTCAAGTTGACGACTTTGGTGCACCGGCCTACGATGTTGCCAAATCGTCTGTTTCTATTGTGAACTTGTGAGGACTTGAAATAGGCAAGCTACGCGAGCGAGGAGAGTGGCCCGATGAGCACAGGACCGGGACAGAATTTTCACGAAGATAAGACTTTTGAAGAGCAAGACCTCATGCCTGAAGACGAGCTGGGCGATGTGGAGTTCGCCGACAACCCGGAGCCTCGCTGCCCTGTCCTCATCATCGCTGACTGCAGCGGATCAATGTCTGGACGTCCCATCAGCGCGATGAATCAAGGCGTGGACGACCTGTACCAAGCGATAATCGACGACGAAATCGCGCGCAACCGGGTGGAGGTTGCTCTGCTGTCCTTTGGTACAAGCGCAAGAGTTGAGCGAGACTTCGGCACGGTGTTTGCCGGTAGTCGCACGAAGATGGCAGCCGCAGGCGTTACCAACATGCACTTGGCCATCCACCAAGGATGCGACCTCCTGGAAGAGCGAAAAGAGATGTATCGTCTGAATGGCATACCCTACTTTCGGCCCATTATAGTGCTCTTCAGCGATGGGCTGCCAACCGGCTCTGAATCCGAAACTGCGGAAGCCAACCAACGATTGGTGAACATGGAGAATGAGGGAAGACTGACCATATTCAAAGTAGGGATCAACGCCCAAGCGGTTCAGGCGCTGCTTAACGCATTGCCTAACCCGAATTCCGCGTTTCAACCTCAGCAACTGGATAACCTCAGGTTCAGCGATTTCTTCGTCTGGCTAAGTAAGTCGGTTTCGGCGATCTCTCGCAGTACGCCTGGAGATTCGGTGAACCTGCCACCAACCGATTGGGCCACCATACGTGTCTAAATCGTCAAGACCCGCTCGGAAACGGCAACCCTCTAGCAATATGCTGCAAATCGGCGCGGCCAGCCATCGGGGAAGGGCTCATTTGATTGACGGCACTCCCAACCAGGATAGCGCCGTCGTGATCACCGTCGGCAGTGGGATTGCGACGAAAGTTGCGGCGATTGCCGTGAGCGACGGAGCGGGTTCAGCCAAACACTCGCAGCACGGTTCACAGGCTGCCTGTTCCGCTGCCGTCGAAAGCCTGGCCCGTCAATTGAGGCGAAACCCGTCCATAGCGATCAAAGAGCACCTACTGCGAAGTGCGCTGCATCGGGCTGTGCGTAACGCAAGGCAGAGAGTGCTACAAACAGCCCGTCGTCACGGTGCCATCAGCCGGCATGTCGCCCTAAGGGATTACGCCTGCACTATCATGTTGGCAGTGTTGTCGGGAGAGTTTGTTGGAATAGCCCATGTAGGAGATGGTTGCATTGTCGCGGGGGACGGCCAGGGGTGGAAGGTGTTGAGCGCGCCGGACAATGGCGAATTCGCCAACGAGACCCACTTTTTGACCAATCCCCGGAATGTGCCCCGAGTCCAGGTAATTTCGGATTCGGAAATCAACTGCTTGGCGGCGATTACCGATGGATTGCAGGATGTGGCGTTGTCTCAGGGCAAAATTCCTTTTGAAAAATTTTGGACGCCGCTGTACAAGGCTATTGACGGAAATTCGCAGGCTCCAGTCGACTCTCTATTGGAATCTTTGTTGCGGAAGGTGGACCAGGCAGGTAAGGCCAGCGACGACTGCACCATCGCGGTCTGTACGAGGCGGTGGTGAGGAGGCGTACCTTTATGACCGGATTCATCAATAGGATTCGAGGTTCAAGTAAGTCCGCCCAGCGCGTTGAACGGCAGGGGAGCGCCCCGTCTGGACCACTGCCCATGACGACGGGACCGTTAATTGGATCTGGTGGAGAGGGCGCAGTCTATGATGACCGCCACAATCCCGCTATGGTTATCAAGGTGCTGCATCCCCAGCACGCAACCCTGGAACGAGAATCCAAATTGCGGGCGATGTGCGGAAACCCGCCGCCAAACTTGCAGTCGCTGGGTTGGCCCAATGCTGTTGAAGCCGGTAGTAACGGGCTCAAATACCGGATGCCCAAAGTGCCTAAAGACGCTGGGACGGCCTACCGGTTCATCAGCGCTAATGAGCGGCGTCAGTTGCCGAAGTTTTGCCAAAGCTACGAATACCGCTCCCGCATCGGCGTGAGTATCGCGGAAGCCCTGCGGGGTCTCCACGCTACCCATGTTCGAATCGGAGACGTGAACCCATCCAACATTCTGGTGGACGATGACGGTGCCGTGACTCTGATCGATTGCGACAGCTTCCAGATTCCGGGACCTCCGGGGCACCAGCCATATCCTTGCGTTGTCGGAAGCCCAGAGTATACCGCCCCCGAAATCGATGATTTCAGAAGGCAATTCAGGTCTCAGGACAGCGACAACTTCGCGCTGGCAGTGCTTCTGTATCAACTTCTCGGCAACGGCAGCCATCCATATCAGGGTATCGACACCTCAGCAGGAGACGCAATATCCAACATCAGAGAAAGGATCAAGTTGCACCGCTTCGCCCATCAACCCAGGGATGGGCGTTGGAAACCCACTCCGGGTCAGTCACTGAGTTGGCGTTCTATGCCCGAACAGGTAAGGGAAGCTTTCCGGCAGGCGTTTTCACCTGGGGCTTCTCATATTGGGCGTCCATCAGCAGATGCATGGTCCATTATTCTTTCCCAGAATCCAGACTCCGCCCCAACTGTTACTTCGCCACCACCGAGGTCAACAGGGTACGCTCCCAAAACACCGCCTATGTGGCAGGTTGGTGGCCCAAAGGCAGGAGGTTCCCCTAGCCCAGGGCAGATTCAGAATTCTCAGTCAGCTGCTCCCCCTCCCGAAAACAAGCCACCGACGCCCGTAATCAAGCCCCATTTCCCCGCAATGGAAAGGCAATGTCCTAAATGCAAGAGCCAAAACGCCAGGACGCGTCGGGATTGGCACAACCGGGCGAATGCGTTACGCTGCTTGAGTTGCAACACAGTGTTCGGAAAAACTATGATCAAGAGATGTCCGGGATGTGGGGGACAGGAAGCCAGGCTACGGCGAGACTGGTACAAGCGGGGCCGACCATTCCGTTGCAGGAAGTGCAACACGGTGTTCGGCGGGACAGACCAGATTCCACCGAACTTGCCAGCAGTCGGAAGTACTCCGAACCTGACAGGTTATCTGGCTAAGGCTACGGTGGCCGATTCTACAATAGATGATCTCCAGGACCGCGCAAGGGGAGCAATGCTGGGGGTGGTGGTTGGCAATTTGCTGGGCCTCCCCGTGGAGGGACGGTCCAGTAGGCAAATCCAAGAAATGCATCCCAACGGCGTGAGGGACATCAATCCAGCCGAGGCATCCCGTCCGATGGATGATGACCCGGCTCAGGCAGTGGAGTTGGCGGAAGCCCTGCTGGAAACCGGGAATTTACCAAGTCGGTTCGCAGCACGGCTAATTACCTGGCGAAACGTCAACGGGCGCGGTATGGGCAGACTTACCCGACAATCCATTGCGCAATTGGCGGACGGTGTACCTCCCCCGGTCGCGGCCTACGCGGTTTATCGAGCGAGGGGTGGTACCGCCTCCAACGGTGGGATCATGAGGTGCACGCCCGTTGCGATCGCCCAGAGACGGCGCCTAGACCGTCTCGTTCGGGATACGGCAGATACCTGCGCAGTCACCCACTACGCACCCGCTAGTCAATGGTCCTGTGTCATCGTCAACACCGCGGTCGCCGTGTTGCTCAGCGGGAATGTCCCAGACTTAGCGAAGCTGCTTGCCGCAGCGAAGGCTGACGGTTGTCCCGACCTGCTAGACATTGGGCAAGCCAGTGGAATGCCGACCAGTCTGCTGTCCGGGGCCATTGGAGGCAATTCCGCGCCTAACGACACGAATTGGATGCGCGGCAACCGGGGACCAGGAGGACATACAGTACTGACAATGCAGGCAGGTCTGTGGGCCGCTACCACGCCTCTAGGATTTGAGGAAGCGCTGATAGCCCTGGTAAACGCCGGAGGCGATGCAGACACCAACGGCGCATTGGCCGGCTCTGTTCTGGGGGCGCGCTATGGCGCTTCCGCGATTCCGCTGCGTTGGACGGCATACATTCCGCAAAAGGAAAGACTGGCTAACTTGGCCGACCGCCTTGTTCGCCTTTGATCGGGAGGGGCAATATGAGCCGCAAGGTGGCGTTCTGCCTAGTCGAAAATGACCGAGGAGAAATCCTGTTTGTACAGCGAGCGTACGGGGAAAGAAAAGGCCAATGGTCCCTGCCAGGCGGTTTTGTTGATCGCGGCGAAAGTAGTCGACATGCCGCCTATCGGGAAGTCAGGGAGGAAACCGGCATCACTGTCAAGGTAACCCATCGGTTGTTTACCGGGAACACGAACCCGGTCAAAGTCTTTGCTGGCCGACCGGTGGGAGGGAAATTACGTTTCCAGCGCCGGGAATGTCTGGACGTTCGCTGGAGAAACCCTGCCCGAATAAAACCGGAAGAACTGGCATTTGGTGGAGATATGAAGGCCCTGCAACTTTGGGCAGACATCAAAATCGGAAAGGCTGAGCCGGAGAGATACTACACCTCACAAGGTGCCCAAGGTTCTTCAAGTGGAGAAAAGACATCCACAAAGAGAGAGCGCGCTACTGCGCTGGTGGTCAGGAATGGGAAGTATCTGCTGGTCAAGGAAATTGGCAGAAGCTCATATTCATTGCCATGGGGAGGCATGGAACGGGATGAGGCGGCTCTGACCGCCGCTTGCAGAGGAGTTGGCGAAGAGCTGAGCTTGAAGGCGTATAAGGCTGAACGCCTCTTTGATTACGAAAGCGCAGAGGGTTCCAACGTACACAAAGTAGTAATGATATTGGCAGGCGGGGAACCGAAAATCAACGACCGCAGCCTAGATTCCTTTCTGTGGTGGGATGGTAGTCAGGTTGTGGGAATGTACCCACACGTCGCCAGCATAATTGCCCGGTACAAGACCGAAACACTCGGTTAGTACGTTGGTTTCGAATTTCCTTTGCCCGAATCTTCCCGGCTTTGTTTCTGGGCACTGCCAGATTATGGTCTGCTGAGGGGCATCACCATGACCTTCAATGCCGTTTCCCTGCTTCCGTCCATATTCGATTGAACAAAGGAGCATACTATTTGAAAGGACGAATCGGCTATCTCTCAGACTCTTTAGGCCGCGTTTAGTATATTGAGCCGATTCCCTTGCAAGAATACGGGTCCAGAAACGTGGAGTCTATGAATTTCGGTGGCGAAATGAACTAAGCAAAGCCCATACAACGCTACAGGACCGTGTGAATGGGAGTTCGGGGACTGTCCTATCTTCGCCGACCCGTAGACGGAACCGGTAAAGAATCATGCCCTATACGCATTTCCACGACTGGTCATTACACACACATCACCGACGCCCCAAGGGTGGCGGGCATGACCGGGCAGTCCGGCGGAGACAGAGGCCGTGGAAAATTGCTTTTCTGCTTGCCCTCGTGGTTGGTGTGTTGTGGTTTGGTTACGTGTCCGGCTGGTACGACCGTTTGCCCATCGGTGGAAACCTCTCGGACAAGAACGAGGGCAACACCCTGTCTGCGACCGAGATCAATCCATCAGGGATTCCGGCGCCTCATAAGAGGCACATGGCCGAGAAGGAATACACATTGACCTTAATCAATGCCGAGCGCAAAAGGGCTGGCGTCAGGCCATTAACGTTAGGATCGAACGACGCAGCTCAACTGCACGCGGAATTTGCGCTGGCTAACTGCTTTTCCAGCCACTGGGGGATGGACGGGTTGAAGCCGCATCATCGTTACAGCCTGGCCGGGGGTTATCAAAGCAACGGCGAAAACGGCCACGGGCTGGATTATTGCCACAAAGCCTCCGACTGGGTTGCACCTATTTCCAACATTAGTAAGGAGATTGATGAGGCCATTGAAGGCTGGATGAGGAGCCCCGGACACCGGAGAAACTTGCTCGACCCGTTACACCATAAAGTGAACATCGGCATTGCTTGGGACAGGTTCAATGAAGTCCAGTTTCACCATTTCGAGGGCGACTATGTTGTATACAGTTCCTCACCATCCCTTGAGAACGGCATCCTAACCTTGGAAGGGCAAGGGGCAAACGGTGTTCAGTTCAGTAAGGCCCGAGACCTGTCCGCGCAGATATACTATGATCCTCCGGCACAACCCTTGACCGTAGGACAACTGGCTCGCACCTATTGCTACAATACCGGAATAGCAATTGCCAGCTTGAGAGAACCTTTAACGGCAGGCCGATTCTGGCCCACAGACGAAGGTACCACAACGCATACGCCTTGCACAGACCCATACGACGTTTCTCAAGATGCCAGCCCGCCTAGATCCGCAGAGGAGGCCCAAGCTTTTTGGGATACGGCGGCCAACACCCTTTCTGAGCCCAAGACTGTAACCTTTCAGTGGATCACTGCTGATAGTTGGGAAGCTAACGGCAGCACCTTCTCTTTGCGGGCCGATCTTCGCCAACTTCTGGAGAAACACGGAGACGGCATATATACAGTGTTGGTTTGGGGGCCTGTGAAAGGGCATAGTTCGGAGGTGGTGATTTCCCAGTTAGTTTTCTTTTGGGGTGATCCTGCGCCCGATACCTATGCAACGTCCAACTAGAATGAAGACAGATAGGTCAACGCGTCCAGTCAAGCAAGGCTTATTCCAAGATTCGGCTGGTCGGCCGGAGAATTGACTAAAGGCAAAGACTGTAGCGGTCTCGCGAGAATCATTGGGTGCTGAGAGGAATCGATTGGGCTGGATGTACATAGAGCCTTCGATGGATCAATAGGGAAATTCATGGAGGGGCGGGAGTTATGACGGACAATTTCTATCTTTCACCGGTTATCTTCCCGGCGAAAGTCTCCATACGCAACCAGCACATCTGCCCACTCCAAGGTGCCTGAGAAATCATTTTTTGGGCGCGACTTTCAGCCGTTCTCCCTCCTGCGACGATCGGATTCCTCAAGGATGTGGCGAGCCTGTGTAGTGACGATCACGTTTTATGACAGTGATACCACCTTCACCAGAACAAGGCCGAAGCCCGCATAGTCTCCGATTAGGATGAGATATAATCAGATTGTGGACTGCGGAAAGTCATCGTGCCGTGGACCGGATTATTCGTACCTGCAACGAGGAGGCCGAAAACGTCGAAGTAGTTTCTCTTGGAGGATGCGGGGGCGATGTGTTCAACTTCCAAGCGCGCCGACAATTCGCCCACCAATAGTCGTTCCGCGCCTGAACCGGACTCGCAGCAAGAATGATGCTACATCGCGCAATCACAGCCCTCAACGAGACCTGGCAAACATTTCGCCCCAGGCTCCGTGGGACTCTCCTATCCCTCATAGCCTGCTGCGTGCCCGCCGTCGCACTCACCTGGTGTTTCGATGTCATTGACGACTTTCAGGCACGGGTCGGAATTACTGCCCTTGTTGCGTTGATGCCTGCACTAGAATTGGTGTCCCCGCCGAGGCCTTTGCGTTGCAGGCGAGACCTGTTCGGGTTGGGGGCATTCTTGATGCTTCTGTTGCTGATGATGGTTGGGGACAGATTCAACTGGCTGGTGCTGAAACTAAACGCCGTTATCTTGGTGGCGATTTTTCCTTACTTCGTTGTTGTGTGGTTCTTGATGGGACGGAAGCTGATATTGCTTTGCTCCCTATTGCTGGGACTGGCAGTAATGATGTTATATTGGCTCAAGGCGATGGTGAGCACCGATGCTCCACTCGAATTGCTGTTGTTGCCTGTACCTACAGTTGTTGTGGCCAGTATAGTGTGGGCACCGATAGCGCGTTTCGCCCTGGATCGGGCTCGAAAGCGCAAGAACTGTGCCATGGCCGGACCTGGTACTCAGATTTTAGCAATGCTCTCCCTTTTCTTGCCGGTGATTGTGATAGCCACATTTGTACCTGAAATACTGAGCCTCAGCCAAATCTGGTCGGCGGTGTCCCTAACCGTAATCGGTGTCCTGTTGAGTGCCGTTGTTGCGCAACCGTTACGGCGATTCCTTTTGGAATGGGGGGAGTTGAAACCCGACATGCCTGAGCTGGGTAGCGGACCGGGAGGCGGCACAAAAGAGAACAGTGCAGACAAAGGCTAACCGCTTTCAGTACCTCTTGGGAAGGTGCTGGCATAATGCTTAAACAATCAAGGCCCCCGCTGGTATAATGCCCCCAACGGGCAAGCCCGTCGCCAACCGAGACCCCAACGCCAGGCCCGCCGAGGTTCCCCGTGACCACCGCCAACACGAGCGCCAGCAGCAAGACACCCAGGGCCCCGGGCCGCTTACGGCTGCCCGACATACCCGACCGCGAGCCTGATGAAGTGACCCAGTTCGACCACATTGCGAAGACCGGCAACGCCCACTACCTTGCCCAACATCTGGGCAACCCGGAGACCACCCTGGTGGAGGCCGACCGATGGGTCGTTCCCGCCGCCGATTTCGACAAGCGCCGCGCGCGGTACCCCGACCTGCTGGTGGCCTTCGGCGTGGACCCGGAGGCCTACCGGGCCAGCAACGGGTACGTGGTGTCGGAGCAGGGGAAGGCGCCGGACTTCGTGCTGGAGGTGGCGTCGGAGAGCACGGGGGAGAATGACGTAGGAGACAAACGGGACTACTACGAGTCCCTGGGCATCCTGGAATACTGGCGGTTCGACGAGACCGGGGAGCATCACGGGACGAAGCTGGCCGGGGACGTGCTGGTAGAGGGAAGGTACGAGCCCGTTGAAATCCGGGAACTCTCCGGCGGGGCGTTGCAGGGGTACAGCCGGGCGTTGAACCTGAACTTGAGGTGGGAGGAGGGCGCGTTGCTGTTCCGCGACCCCGCCACGGGGGATCCCATCGCCACGCTGGAGAGCGAGCGGGCCCGCGCCGACACCGCCGAGGCCCGCGCCGACACCGCCGAGGCCCGCGCCGACACCGCCGAGGCCCGCGCCGACACCGCCGAGGCCCGCGCCGACACTGCCGAGGCCCGCAACCGGGAGTTGGAAGAGGAACTGCGCCGGTTGCGGGGCGGTTAGGGGATAGCGAACGCAGACGGCGGTGGCAACCTGGAATCCCTGCCCTGTAGGAGAAAGCCTCCAGTCCCGCCGTCCGATCTGTGCTCCCCTGAGCCGCTAATCGGCCCCTCGCTCCGTTTGCTTCAGCATGACGGCGCAGATCCGTTCGTCCACCAGGTGGTTGACCGACACCCGCCCGTGGCGGTCATAGCCGGTCGTATAGGCGAACTGCACCTCGGCGCCCCAGGGCACCCGGCCCCCGACGCGGATGGTCCCGTCGCCAGGCTTGCCATTGCTCCGTGGCCCGCCGGCACCTTTGATCACCACGCCGTTGCGCCCGCCCTTCTTCCAGGCCATGACCTTCAACTCCACCGGGGCCACCAGTTCCGCCGGCGACGGCGCGAACAGCACCCGGTGCAACTTCCCCAGCAGGTCTCCCGAGGGGGTGCGCTTGCCGTTCATCACCTGGGAGAGCATCCCGATGCTGATGCCGGCCCGCCGGGCCGTCTCGTTCTGGCTCCAGCCGTGGGCATCCATCCGCTCCCACAGGGCGTTGGGGTCAATGGCGGGGCACTGGGCGGTCTCCACCTTCACGGGAGCTTCCAGGACGGACTCCATGCGGGCTTGGGCGGAGGGGCTGAGATGGCGCTGGCCCCGGCTGACCTGCACCACGTACCCGTAGGTCAGCCCCGTGCGGTCCGCCACCTGCCGCAGGGTCATGCCTCGTTCTCTGGCCTTCTCCCGGAGATAAGTGCTTTCGCCGCCCTTGACCACGCCGCCCTGGCGGTGAACCACGCCCTGGGGAGGGACGTGGCCCAGGACGGTCTCGATCCTGGCGCGCATGTAGGGGGTGAGGTTCTTCTTGCCCCGGGCGACCTGGGACAGGTGGGAGGGACCGACGCCCATCAGGGCGGCCAGTTCCTTGAGGTTGAGGCCGCGCTCCCTGGCGGCTACGGACAGGTGGGACTCGGCCCGGCCGGTGCTGACGCTGGTGTCGGTGGCTGGGGTGTCGGTTTCGCCGGTGTAGTTGGCGCGGCTGGCGTCGCCGTTGCCGTTGGTGTGGACGGTAGGTTCGGTGTTGTAGTTGACGGTGTTCGCGGTGTTGGCCTTCATGTCGTTTCCTCCGAAAGGCGGAAAGCGAGGCCGGCCCGAATGGACCGACCCCGCTCTCCGGTTCAAGATGCAGGTCGTTGGGTGCGGTCCATTCGCCGCTGCGGTTGTGTTCGCCGAGAGGCGAAACACGAAGAGCGGGGCCGCCTCCCCGCAGATGGGAGAGACGGCCCCGCTCGTGGTTGCCTATTCGATTGTCAGGGGCGACCCACGCAGCCGCCCCGGTTGCCGCCACGCCGCGCTTGGCGTGGCGGGCTTTGGGTAGTCACCGCCGGTTTAGCGGTTGCTCCAACCAGCCCTTGACGGCAGGGAACTCACGATGGTCGTTGTTGCTGTGGGTCACCTCCTCGATGTTCTTGTGCTGGTAGTCGTCGCAGCTGTCGCTGACGTTCTGCTGGTTGCCGGCCCGGTTGCCGACGCCAGCGACAACGCTGGCACTTGGCCCGGCTCCTGCCATTCGTGGCACCATATTGGAGATGGCGCCGTTGCCTGTCCGAGCCACCCCGCGCGAGACGCAATGCGCCCAGGGTGGTGTTCGGCAGGTCAAGCCAGCCCGTGCGGAAGGCTCAGTGCGCCCAGGGCCGGTATTGTTACTCCGAGCGCCAGTTATCCAATCCGGCGCAAGGCGCAGTTGGGCCAGGGTCGGACTAGGAGGGACTGGAGGAGGAGGAATTGGCGTTAACGCAAGCGGCCTGACCGCCGGTCGCGCGGTCAGCGACCGGGCCAAGGCAAACCGCGTGGCAACAGAAGCCGTCCGGCCCGCGTCGATTACGACCGGCCGGAACGTGTGTAGCCGACGGCGCCTGCTGCCGTGGTTGGGCAACTACGTCGCAGCGTGGCAGGGCGCGCCGGAGCTTGCTATCTGCTCCGGCGGCAGTATGAGGGCAGGGCGAATGGCGTCAGCCGCTCCGCCGGTATAGCCGTATGATGGGATAATCCGGGATGCCTTGTTGTTTCGGTTCATCACCTCCGCGACGATGTTCACGTTAACCAGGGCGTGATTGCCCCGGCCGGGTTTGGGTTCCGGCTGGGGCGCCGCGAGCGGAACCCGCAGACGCCTCAGCCAGGGTTGGGAACGAAGCGGGATCAATCGCTCCGCACCCTCCATCCGTTGACGGGAGCGATCAACTCCGGCCAGCGGACGGGTGTCCAGCAGTCGGGAGGGATCAGCTCCCAGCCGCTGAACGTCGCCCTGCGACTGGAGGACTTGAACACTCCAGCCGCCGGACTGCCCAACGGGAGGAGGGCTTGACACTCCAACCCGTTGGACGAGGCCGGGGAAGAAGGGATTGAGCACTCCAACCACCGGCCCGCGCTGCTTGCGAGGGACTTGAACACCCCGCGTCGGCAGCGTTCCCTCGTGGACCGGCCTTGCGGCAAAGCCCGGGCTGAGGGAGGGACCCCCAGGTTTCTACGGCGGGAAACCTGAAAAAGCCAGACAACGCAGATATTGTCAGCCATCCCGACGCCTCTGGGTAGGCCGTGCGCGCCCCACCGGGCAAGTGTTAACCGGATTGGAACCGGACCTTTCGGGACGGCTATCTACCTGCGCCACAGCCGCAGCGGCAGGGCCACCGCCCGGAGGGGCCACAGCAGCCGTTCCCGCCGCTTGCGGGCCCGGCGGGTTTCCGCCAGGGTGGTTCTTCGCCAGTTGGTCTGGTTGTTGCGGTTCAGGCCCGTGAGGGGATAGTCCTGCGGGGGCAGGGTCAGGCCGTGCTCCTCCAGCAACGCCAGTTCCACGGTCATGAGCCGTTCCTCGTCGCGCAGCCAGTCCAGGCCCTTGCCCCGGTTGGGGTGGCTCTGCCGCAGCACCCGCCACTCCTGGATCAGGGGCCAGGCGTCGCCGAAGACCGGTTCGTCGTCAGCGGCGGGTTCCAGGGTGGCCAGTTCGGGGAACTCGCGGCGCGGCCGGCGCGGCGGTGAAGGCGGCTGGCTCGAACTGGCAGCTAACGTTGCGCCCGGCGGGACCTTGGCGCTTTCGACTCCAGCCAGCCTTCCCTCGATGCTCCGCAAAGCCTGGCCGTGGGCCGCAACCTCGCCCTGGAAGGCGGCCAGGCCCACGGCGGTCTCCCCGGCCAGTTCCTCCACTCTATCGCCGCCCGGCCAGCAGGTCGTTGCGCTGCCGCTGCTCCTGGGCCGGCGACCCGGCCCCGTCAAGAAGCGCCCGGTCCAGGGCCACCCGCATCCGCCGGGTGAGCTGGCCGCTCTCCAGGCTGGCGGTCAGGGTGCGGTGGTCCACGTCCAGGTCCGCCGCCGCCTGGCGCGGTCCCTTGTCCCGTACCAGTTCGTCCAATAGGGCCATCAGCCGCAGGTGGTGCAGGACCTCGATATTCTCGCTCCGGTGGATGCCCGGCGTCTCTGTCATTCACGGGTTTAAACTGAGCCAAAAATTACGGGTTGGAATTGAGCCACCTCGATAGCGAAGGCATCATCGCCAGACCTTTGGCGGAGGTGCCTGAAAGGTTGCTAAGAGGTGGAGAAGTGAAACAGATTTACGAGATGAAGGGCGCCGGTTATTCGGCGCGAGAGATTGCCCGTGAGCTGGGTCTGGCGCGGAATACGGTACGGCGGTATCTGAAGTCACCGGATGCGATGCGGCCGAAGCCGAGATCTCGGCGAGGGTCGAAACTGGATACTTACACCGAGCACATTGACCGGCGGATGGGGGAAGGGTTGGAAAACTGCGTGGTGTTGCTGCGGGAGTTGCGGGAATTGGGGTACGAGGGCAGCTACACGATCTTGTCGGAATACGTGAGGCCGCGTCGCCGGCGACGTCAGCCCGAGGCGACGATGCGGTTTGAGACGGGTCTAGGAGAACAGGCGCAAGTGGACTGGGGAAGTCTGTCGTACATTGCCGAGGACGGCAAGCGGCGTAGCGTCTGGGTGTTTGTGATGACCCTGGGATGGTCGCGAGCCTGCTACGTCGAGCTGGTCCGGAGAGCCGATACGGCAGCCTTCATCCAGTGCCACGTGAATGCCTTCGAGTACTTGGGCGGCGTGCCGCGCCGCTGTTTGTACGACAACGCCAAGGTGATCACCCTGGGCAAGGACGAGGCGAAACGTCCCATCTGGAACCCGCGGATGCTGGACTTTGCCATGAGAGTGGGTTTCGAGGCCCGGCTGTGTCAGGAATACCGACCGCAGACCAAGGGCAAGGTGGAGAACGGGGTGAAGTATGTGCGGTACAACATGTGGCCCAGCATCCGCTTCACCGACGACGCGGACCTGAACGGTCAGGCTCTGGAGTGGTGCGACGTGGTGGCCAACGCCCGGATCCACGGGACGACCAATCGGGTGCCTTGGGAAGCGCTGGCCGAGGAGCGGCCGCACCTGGATCGGCTGCCGGATCGGGCCACGCTGGGGCCATACCTGCGGCAGGACCGGAAGGTGTCCAGAGACGGTTTCGTCAGCTGGGAAGGCTCCCTGTACGGTGTCCACTGGAAGTGGGTGGAAACCACGGTGCAGGTGGGAGAGCGGCAGGGGACGGTGGAGATCTGGGCCGGCGATGAGCGCATTGCCGTGCATCCCCGTGCTCAGCAGCCCAAGCAGCGTTTCATCCTGCCGGGCCAGTGGTCGGGCCTGCCCAGGGGTGACAACCGGCCCCGCAAGGAAGCAGTCGCTGTGCAGGTCCCGGTCGGCGAGGTGGAACGGCGCTCGTTGGACATCTACGAACTGGTGGCGGGAGGTGTGGCATGATCGCCCTGGAACAGGCCCGTCAACACCTGGAAACCCTGGGTCTCAAGCAGGCCGTGGAAGTCCTGGACAACACCCTGGACGCCGCCGCCAACAAGCAGCTGCCCTACCCCGAGATGCTCGCCGAACTGCTGGGCGTCGAGGTGGCCGCCCGCAGGGAACGCTACCTCACCACTCGAACCAGGCTGGCTCATCTGCCCTTCCAGCGCACTCTGGAACAATTCGACTTCGGTTTCCAGCCCTCCATCGACGAGCGACTGGTCAAGGAACTGGCCAACCTGGCTTTCGTCTCCGAGGCCACCAACGTGCTGCTGCTGGGACCGCCCGGCGTGGGCAAGACCCATCTCGCCATCGCCTTGGCACTCAGAGCCATCGAGAACGGCCAGGGCGCTTACTTCGTCCGCGCCTACGACCTGATGGAGGACCTGCGCAAAGCTCGCATCGAGAACAACCTGAACCGGCGGATGAAGGTGTACCTGGCTCCCAAGGTGCTGGTCGTGGACGAATTCGGCATCTGGCCCTACGACCGGGAGTCGGCCACCGCCTTCTTCACCCTGGTCTCGGCTAGATACGAACGGGGCAGCATCATCCTCACTTCCAACAAGGGCTTCGGCGAATGGGGTGAACTGCTGGGCGACAGCGTGATCGCCTCGGCGGTGCTGGACCGGTTGCTGCATCACAGCCACGTCTTGAACATCCGCGGCGAGAGCTACCGGCTCAGAGAAAAACGCCAAGCGGGTCTATTCCCGTCGCAGCCGCACCTGAGCGCAACGCCGGAGGAGGCCGGCGACAACCACAACCATTCTGACTGACAGAATCGCTGAACATTAACCAGGTGGCTTCATTTTAAACCGTAAAAACGGCTCATTTCTAACCCGTTATTGACATCTCCGCTGTCATGTTCCCACCTCCGCATACAAAAATGTTCGTTTCAAACAGGGCGATTGCACGCCGTCCCCGGTTTCCCGCCCGACAAAAATGCACGTTTCAGGCAGGGCCGTTGTACCCGGACGTTGGAAGGGGGACTTACGCAAACCGTTAACAGGAAATGTCCTTTAGGGGAGCGATTTCCCCAGGTTCCAGGTTCAAAACGTCCCGATTTGCATTGCCGCCACCGGACGCGACTCCTGTACACCCCAATGACACCACGGGAGAGGCCGTTTGCGTAAGGCCCGGCGCGCCCCCGCAGGATGGTGGGGGCGCGCGCGAGGTTATGCGGAGGGAGATGTTCGTTCACACTCTACGGCAGTGGCGGAGCGTCTCCGGCACGCCTTCAACCAACGAGAGGCAGAAGAGGACAAGAAGACCGGTGACCATGCTGAATGCCGTTTTCAC
Source organism: Dehalococcoidia bacterium (assembly GCA_965207025.1). GTDB lineage: Bacteria > Chloroflexota > Dehalococcoidia > Lucifugimonadales > UBA3495 > Bin87. Next base: position 3,736,329 of record OZ242258.1, read on the forward strand.
CGGAGTGGCCACCGAGCCGGCATCGCCGGCGGCGTCCGGCCCCAGGGTTTACCCGGCGGGGTTCATGAGCCGGCGGGGTTCATGAGCCGGCGGGGAAGGCCAGGGGAAGCGCTGGGCAGAAGAACGCGGCCAGCGACCACACCACGACGCGCTCGGCGCCGGGGCCGCAGAACACGGAGGAACATGACGAAATCGAATCAGGGGAACCGGTACCGGCGAAGGTCGAGCCGAGGGAATCAACCCGCCGGGCAACGGCGTGGGCAAGTGGACGCCGAGCCGCCAGAGCGGCAGCATAGACCCGATTACTCGCCCCAGCAGCGGGAGCAGGTCCGGGAGGGCCTGCGCATCATTGCCAAGCTTATTGCGCGGGCGCACCTGCGGCGGCAGAAAGGGTGCCCACGACCGGAATGACCGGCGGGTGTTGGAAGAGAGCCGGGATCCCGGGACGCTTTCACCAACCCAGGCCGACGCCAAGTCTTTCCAGCAACCGCTCAACCGCCACCGGACGCTTCAGCGGCAGGAGCAAGAGCAAGTCGTTGATCGCGACGGCATTGAGCGCCAGGTCGAAGGCCACGCCCCCATGCCATCTATAACGCGGAACTCAGAATTGAACCACAACCTTCCGGTGGAGCCTCCCTGTGCGGCGATTGCCTACCCCGAGAACAGGATGATGTCGTGCCCGCATCGACGTGGACGCCGGAGGAGCGGGGCTCGACTCCGTGATCCGCGTCACGCAGCGGGTGGCGTTTGTCCCTGTTGAAACCGTCGCGGGGAGAGCAAGGCTCGATCCCTGGCAAACGGTCCGGGTCGGGGACTGACCCGCCAGCTTTTAATCGGGAAAGGCTGGAAAAACCGTAAACTGCGTTGATTATCGCCCGCGCGATTGACCCAGGGAAGGGATTTAGCAAGCGCCTGGCTCGCCCCGCCGGTGATTGCTTGCTCCGCGCTTGCTGGCCGCTCGCTATTGCCATCTCTAACGTAATATGAGCCACCACGCCTCGCGGTCAGCCCCGGCAACAGAGGCGCCGGCCGCGCCGGCCAATGTCATCTCCAACTTCAAGATGAGCCAAAATCGCTAAACTGAACTTGAGCCACCTGGACCCGGTGAGCATAATCCACGGAACAAAGGCAGAGGCGCAGGCAAGACCCGCTGAGGGATGGACCAGTGAGGGGGATATGCCAGGAACGGATGGTACGTAGCCAAGGGAGAGCCTGTGACGTGATATGCTTCCCCTGCCCGTCGGCGATTGCCGTGCGGAGGGAGCGCGCAATGCCCAAATTCCAACCTCTGGCGATGATTATGATGATGCGTAACTCGCGAGCAACGCCAAGCGGCCGCAATGGTTCGTACCTGGCCGCCCGCGTTTCCGCGTTGGGCAGACCACACGTCTTGGCGGCCACGCTGCTGGCGCTGGCCGTCCTGACGGCGTGTTCTCCGGCGGCCGAGCCAACCCGGACCCCAGCGTCCACAAGCAATGCCAATGCCAACGTCGTCGCCACCCGCACAGGGGCGGGACAGACTTCGTCGTCAACGCCACCACCACCGCCAACCGCGACGGCGATTCCAGCGACCACGGCGCCGTCTCCCGCCATCCCGCCAAGCGCCGCCCAACCGACCGTCGCACCAACGGAGGGCCCTGGTTCGGAAACGCCGGTGCCCACGTCCGCAACGGCGCCTTTGTCGGAGCCGAGCGGCAGTTGCGGCGACCTGTGCACGGAAGAGTTCTGGGAGGCTGGCGCGACGGTCGCATTGGTCCGGGCCGAGTTGGAGCAAGGGGCGGACCCGTTGGCCAGGAACGACGACGGGACGCCGGCGCTGGCTTTTGCGGTGGGCTTCGGCGCCCTCCCCGAGGTCGTCGGATTGCTGCTGGAGGCTGGGGCCGACCCTAATGCCGTGGACGATTATTCCGGCGTATCCCCCCTACACGTGGCGGCGATGCTGTCGGCTTACACTGCAAATCCCGAAGCCCGAAGCCAGGTTCCCGGTGATGCTGGCAACTTGGCGGAGAACACCCTCAAGAGCATGGAACTGTTGCTGGAGCACGGGGCCGACGCCGGGGCGCGGGACAAGTACGGTCAGAGCGCCCTGTTGTACTACCTGGCGGACCTGGTCGGGCGATTTCGGGATGGAGGGGAGTCCGCCGACCCGGTTGGCCCGGACCTCCGGGTGGTGCAACTGCTGCTGTCGCCCGGCGCGGTGATCACGGAGGAGAACGATACCGACCGGGTCCTGTTGCAATACGCCATGATGGTGCGGTCCGAGCCGGAGGTGATCGGGCTGCTGCTGGACCACGGCGCGGGAGCGGCGGCGATGGCCGCAGGCGACCACCATTTGGGCACGCCGCTGCACATGGCCGCGACGTTCAACCCCGACCCCAGGGTGTTCGAGCTGCTGCTGAAGCGCGGGGAGGATGTGGCGGCCCCGGGTCCATTGGGCAGGACGGCGCTGCATCTGCTGGCGTTGGTCGGCGACGCGGAGCCGGAGGCCGTCTGGTTCCTGCTGGACCACGGGGCGGACGTGAACGCCAGGGGACAAGATGGGGAGACTCCCCTGCATTACGCCGCCAGCCACTCGGGTCCTGATATCGTCAAAGTCTTGCTGGAGCGGGGCGCGGACGTGTCCGCCCGGGACCAAATGACGAACACGCCGCTGCACGCGGCGGTCACCGACGGCTACCTTTCGGGAGCGTGGCGTGGCATCGCCGGCCCGGAGGTGATCGGTCTGCTGCTGAAGGCCGGCGCGGAGGCGAACGCCAGGGGCGATGGCGGCGAGACGGCGCTGCATTTAGCCGCGTGGCACCAGGACGCCGGAGTCGCTGGGCTGTTGGTGGATGGAGGAGGGGACGTCAACGCCGTTGACGAATGGGGCCGAACGCCGCTGCACCGGGCGGCTGAGTTCCGGGAGACCTGGCACCAGGGTCCCGACGTGGACTTGGCATTCGTCAGGATGCTGCTGGAGCTGGGCGCGGACGTTGCGGCCAAGGACCATGAAGGTCAGACCGCCTGCGACCTGGCCCGAAGCGAGGATCCGGATCTCCGGTCCCTGCTGTGCTGAGGTCACTCCCGTCCGGGTGATTTCCAACGGGCGGCGTGGCAACGCACTCAACAGCTGGACGGAGAAGTGCCGTACCGAACGGTCAGCGCAGTCAGGATGTCCACTGAGTTCGCCGCCAACCCGACCTTCCTGCACGCAACCCGCCCATCCTCCCGCTTGCTGCGTCGTAGCAGGGTGGGAACTCCCCAGTTTGGGAATGCGATTGCAGTGCGGGACGGGGCCTAAACCCAACTGCTCGCCGGGACCGTCCTTTAGGGCGCTCGGGCCGCAGACATCCGGTAGGAAATTGCAGCCGGTTGTATTTCCACAAGTCTGCTTTTCTTTGTACTACGGCGCAACAGGGGGACCGTCGGGAAACGCCCTTTACCCTGTAGTCGGGCCTGACGCCGTGAACAACGACGGCGGGCGCTCGCCTTTGCTGACAGTTGGCCCTTGCGCCGGCCTGGCCACCCTGGGGAAACTGGATACCGGCGACGGCCCGCAGGTCGGCGTGGAACATGGTGAAGGCGGCGGGGAAGTAGTCGCCGGGGAGGATGCCATTCCGAGCAGCAGGGACCGGGACGTCAGGCTGTTGCGCCTGCTGGGGGCCATGCCCTTCCTGGACCGCGTCGAGCTGTCCCAGGTGGCCGGGGAGGCCAACCAGCGGGTGTACGAGGAGATCGCCGACCTGGAGGAGTTGGGCGTGGTGGCCGGCGTAAGCCACGGCAGCCCGCTTTTGCCTCCAACCCGGCGGTACCACCTGACCCATAAGGGAGTGGAGTGGCTGGCCGACATCAACGGGGTGAGCGAGGGAGAGGCGCTGCGGCGCTACCCTGTGTCGCGGCGCTGGCAGCGGCTGTTGCTGGAGCGGTTGGACGCGGTGGGAGTGATTTACCGGGTGGCGGCCAGCCTGGCCATTGCCGCCGGCGGATTGGTAGGCATGGAGTGGTACCGCAGCCGGGCGCTGGACGCGGCGGTGCATCTGCCCGGAGAGCGGACCCTGGGGATCGTGCGGCAGGGGGCCACGGCGGAGCGGACCGGGTTCTCCAAGCGGGCCTGGCGGCTGGGCGAGGAGGGCGGCCCCTGGACGGTGCTGGCGCTGGTGCCGGACCCGGTGCGGGTGCGGCACACCCGGCGGCTGATGTCCCAGTATGGCGGGACGGTCTTTGTGGCGCTGGAGGAGGACGCGGCCCGGGCGGACGCGGGGGACCGCGTCTGGCGCGCGCCGTCGGATGGGTCCTGGTTGGGCTTGGCGGACGTGCTGAAGCGTGGCGTCTGGCGGGGCAGTACGCTCTCTGAGCCGCCGCTGGTGGAGACCATGTACCCGGAGCGCATCGAAGTGCCGGAGACCGGGCTGTGGGGGCCGGATTACCTGCTGCCGGCGATGCTGAAGCCCGGGGAGAAGCGGGTGCTGGACCTGCTGGCCGACTGGCCGTGGATCACGGCGGCGGAGTTGGAGGGCCTGCTGGGGGTGTCCAAGATGCGGGTGTCCCAACTGCTGTCCCGGCTGGTGGACGGCCGGCTGGTGGAGCGCAAGTCGGTGGGCCGGCGCCGGCACCTGGGGCTGTCCGACTGGGGGTTGGCGACGCTGGCCCGGAGGGACCGGACGGCGGTGGGCCGGTTGCGCCGGCAGTGGAGCGTGGAGATGAGCGGCGGGGGCGACGATGCGGAGTGGTGGCGGAGGGTGTGGGGGCGGCGGAGCCGGCTGCTGGCTAGAAACCTGGAGCACACCGAGGCGGTGCACCGGTTCCTAGCGAGGATGTCCCGCCAGGCCAAGGACGCGGGATACCGGGTGGTCCAGTACGACCCGCCGCACCGGGCGTCCCGCCACTTCCGCCACCTGGGGAAGCTGCGGTCCATCCACCCCGACGCCTTCGGAATGCTGCGCTGGGAGGAGGAAGGGAAAGAGGAGGACGTGCCCTTCTTCCTGGAGTGGGAGCGGCGGGCGGTCAGGCCCGGGACCATGGCGGCGCGGTTGGCGCCGTACCTGCGCTACTATTCGTCCCGGCGTCCGTTGGACGATCACGGGGCGTGGCCGCTGGCACTGATCGTGTTCGACGACGCGCTGGCGGAGGCCAACTTCCTGGGAGTGGCCAGAAAAGAGCTGGAACGCACCCGGGTGGAGTTGCCCCTGTGGGTGTCCCATAGGGAGTTGGTGGAGGACGTGGGGCCGTTGGGCAAAGCCTGGCGCAACCCCGACGTGCTGGAACCCGACTACGCCTTTTGATTGCGGTACTCGAAAAAGACGAAGCCGCCGGGGGCACGTTGACCCACATTTTCAGGAGCATTGACCTACCCTGGAAGCCACAACCGGGGTGATGGTTGCATTTCGCAGGGGATGGATGATTGACGCCAAAAGGAATACGAACCGGCAAAAGTAGTTGACGCGGGACAACGCGGGATCGGAGAGGTGCGGTGACAGCGCAGCGGGAGGTTTCCGGTATGGGGATGCCAGAGGTCATTCGCCGCCGGCGGACCGGAGCCGGTTGCCCGCTGTTAGAGTGTAAGACAATGTGGTATGAATGCGGTATAATGGATGGCGCGAGGAGCTAACACCGTGCCCATAATATCCAGGAACACCGAGACCGTCACTTTTTCGTTGCCCCCGCCGCAGGCCCAGCGCCAGGTGGCCAGGGAGTAGGAGCGCACCGTGAGCGAGCTGCTGCGGGAGGCCATCCGCCTGTACATGGAGGAGCGGGAGTGGCGCGTGAAGGAACGGATGCAGCGGCGTTCCCGCCAATTGGACATGGACGAAACGGAGGCCGGACAGATATGAACGAAGGCAGCAAGGAAGGCAAGATGAAAAAGCGCGAGTTTGTACCCCTGACCCCGGCGGCGCTCTACGCCCGGGTCTCCAGCGACCGCCAGGACGTGGACCTCTCCGTGGCGGCCCAGCTTCGGGCGCTCAGGGACTACGCCAAGGCCAACGGCTACTCCGTGGCCCGCGAGTACGTGGACGAGGCCGAGAGCGGGCGCGTCGCCGACCGGCCCCAGTTCCGGGAGATGATCGACGAGGGCAGCAAGGCCACTGCACCCTTCCAGGTCATATTGGTCTGGAAATTCTCCAGGTTCACCCGCAAGCGGGAGCACGCCGTGGCCTTCAAGGCCCAGCTGCGGCGCAAGGGCATCCGCGTGGTCTCCATCACCGAGCAGGCCGAGGACAACGCCACCGGCCGGCTGCTGGAGGGCATCATCGAGTCGGTGGACGAATATTACAGCGAGAATCTTGGGCAAGAGGTGACGCGGGGTATGCGGGAAGCCGCTTCCCGGGGCTTTTTCCTCGGCTCCAAGGCCCCCTTCGGCTACACCCGCGTCAAGGTCAGCGACGGGGTGAAGGAGCGTCCCACCCTGGAGGTGGACGAATCGACCGCTCCGATAGTCAGGGAGATATTCGAGAGTTCCCGCCGGGGCAACGGGCTGGCGGAAATCTGCAAGGAGTTGAACGGGCGGGGCATCACCAACCGGGGACGGCGCTGGCAGAAGAACGTCATACACTACCTGCTGACCAACGAAGCCTACACCGGCACCGCCGTCTGGGGGGTCAAGAGCAAGGACGACAAGGCGGGGGAGCCGGTGAGGGTGGAGAACGCCTGGCCCGCCCTGGTGTCAAGGGAGCTGTTTGACGCGGTGCAGCAGGGACTTCACGAACGGGCTCCGTCGGTACAGCGGCCCGCGCGGGTTGGCAGCCAGTACCTGCTGAGCGGACTGCTCCGTTGCGGGGTGTGCGGCAGGTCCTACTCGGCCCAGGGCGCCAAGAGCGGCCAGTTCGCCTACTACGTCTGCTCCAGCCTGTTCCGGGAAGGGGCCGGAGCCTGCACCGCCCGCTACCTGAACGCCCCGAAAGTCGAGGACCTGGTGATCGAGAAGGTGAGGGAGCGGATTCTCACCGAGGAGACCATCACCGAACTGGTGACCCTGGTGGCCGAGGAGATTGATGCTTTGGCCGGTGAGGTCAACGGCCGGCTGACCGCCATCAACAGTGAGCTGTCCGACGTGGACACCCGCCTTGAGAACCTCTACCAGGCGCTGGAGACCCAGCAGTTGCCCATCGAGGTCCTCTCACCCCGCATCCTGTCCCTGAAGAGCCGCCAGGACCAGCTTACGGCGGCGCGGGAGGAAGCCGAGGACCAGTTGGAACGGCGGCGGGCAGACCTGCCCACGTCAAAGGAGATCAAGGGGTACGTGGCGGACTTCCGGGCACTCTTCCAGGACGGGACGTTCCCGGAGCGGAAGGCGCTGATTCGCAACTTCGTGCAGGGCATAGAAATCGTGGAGGACGAGGCGGTTCTGACGTATACCATCCCCATGCCCCAGGACGGGGTGACCAAGGAATCGGCCTCGGTTCTTGATTTCGTCCAGTCCGGTCCACCAGACTTGACCGAAGACAGTACCGGGGAGTGCAAGGCCATCTCCTCGGTATCTTTTTCCCCTATGGGAGAATCTTCCGGCATGGGGATTGTGTAACGCACCAACGCCCCGCCGGGCTGCACCACGATCTCCCTGACGAAGGACTCGATGAAAGCCCGGCGCTCGGTGAGCTCACTTTCGTTCAGATACCGGCTCAGGTCATCGCAGTAGGCTGTAATCGTCTCCACGTCGTCCAGCACCACCCGGCGCTGGGACAGCAGAACCCTGGCCTCCTCCGCGGTCGCCACAAGTTTCTCCTGCCGCTCCCGGTGATCCCGGATGCGGGGCTTGAAGTCCTCGATGTCCAGGTCGGTGGTCTCCGCCAGGTTGTAGAGCCGCTCCAGCCGCCGCTTCACGTCGGCCAGTTCCGCCTCGGCGGTCTCCAGCCGCTGGCGCTGCTCCCGGGCGATGCCGTCCATCTCCTCGTCCACCAGCCTGACCAACTCGCGGATGTTGGACTCGGTGAGGATGTTGTCCCGGATGCGGTCAACCACCATCTCCTCGAATCGGCGGGCGTTGAGCCTGGGGCAGTCGCAGGCCCCGCTGCCCCGCTTCATCAATGATTGGCAGACGTAGTAGGCGAACTTTCCGCTCTTGGAGTCCTGGCCTGACATTGCCCGGCTGCACGCCCGGCACTTGACCAAACCACTGAGCAGGTAGGAGCTGGCCACCCGCCGGGGATGCGCCTGCCTGGGGGCGCGGGAGCGCATCTGCTTGTTGACCTTGCGGAACTGGGACTTGGTGACGATGGCGGGGAAAGCCTTATCCACCCTGACCGGCTCGCCCTTGTCCTTGGCGCCCCCGCCCCAAAGAAGGGTTCCGGTGTAAGCCTCGTTTTTCAGGATGATGTGGACGCCGTTCTTGGACCAGGGCCGGCCGGTGGGGTTGGCGATGCCCTCGTCGTTGAGGGTGCGGGTGATGTCCAGGATGCCCCTGCCGGACTCGGCCATATCGAAGATCCGCTTAACCACAGGGGACGTGGCCGGGTCGGGATCCAGGGTGGGGCGCTTCTTTGCTCCGTCCTGGACCATCAGCTTGCGGTAGCCGTAGGGCACGCGGCTGGCGACCCAAAAGCCCCGGGAGGCGGCTTCGCGCATACCCCTATAAACCTCTTCGGCAAGATTTTCGCTGTAGAACTCGTCCACGCTCTCGATGATGGCTTCCATCAGCTTGCCGGTGGGGGAGTCGTCGGCGTGCTCGGTGATGGAGACGACGCGGATGCCCTTCCTGCGGAGCATGGACTTGAAGGCCACGGCGTGCTCCCGCTTGCGGGTGAACCTGCTGAATTTCCAGACCAGGATTTCCTGGAATGGGGAGTTGGGCTTGTTGGCCTCGTCCAGCATCTTGCGGAACTGTGGGCGGTCGGCGATGCGCCCGCTCTCGGCCTCGTCCACGTACTCACGGGCGACTGAGTAGCCGTTGCGCTCGGCGTATTCGCGGAGGGCGCGGAGTTGAGCGGCGACGGAGAGGTCAACATCCTGGCGGTCGCTGGAGACCCGGGCGTAAAGGGCCGCCGGGGTCAAATCGGTATTCTTACTCATCGCTCTGTCCTCCATCTTCCTCAGACTGATTGGCCTGCCGAGAGCGCAGCCGTTCCCGGCGCTGCTCCCGGCGCAGTTCCCTATCTTCCATGTACAGGCGGAGGGCCTCGCGCACCAGCTCGCTCATGTCGCGGCCCTCCTCTTCCTTCACCCGCTGGACCTCCTCGTACATCTTCGGCGGCAGAGAGAAGGTAATGGTCCGTGATATGCGTCGTGGGGGCATGGCCTCTCGCACTGGCGGTCATTATACTAGATTGTCTTACTATACATCATCCCATGCCAGGTTTGCCCGGTCAAGGCACGTTTGTCACTATTCCATCTCCAGAACCGCACCCGTCCCGAGACGCCTATAATTCGTTCATCAGGTCGGCTTCGCACCAGCGTTCACGTTCAAGTGGCTCCTGGAGGAGGCCAACTTGTTCATCCATTACGCGAAATTGCACATAGGTCACGGCCAACGACATCTCTCCGCATGAGAGATTTCCCGGCCTTGTGCACATGTTCGTGGCCGATGGATCGGCCGTAGCGTTCGGCATAGTCGCTGAGCCTGATGAACTGGGCGGCAACGGAAAAGCCTATGGCCTGTTGATCACTGGAGACCGGGGCATACAGCCCGCCGAGGTGTGATCAGACCGCTGTTTCGCGTAGTTGTTTCCTTGTCTATAGAATTGTAGTTCTGCCGGGACACCTGCGGTTATGTTCAAAGTTGGGACGGGTTACGTCATAGAAAGCTCCCATTGACGGGAACTACCTGGAAGACGCCCCTCACAGCCAACAGCATACTGATGACGGGACAGAACACCGGGCGGACCGCGGCCTCAAGGCCTCGTATTCCCTCGGTCGTCTTCCGATGGTCCTGGACCAGATTCAAGATGCAAGGCTCGTTTTACCTAGAACGGCTTCAAGGGCCACACTCCACCTCTCAGAATCGAATCGCTCAGCGAGTTACGGCATATATTCGCTCTAGCTCGTTTAGCATCGGAAGAACTATCGAGGACTTGAAGCGTTCAGCTCGAGTCTTCAATAGTCCTATAACGCTGGACTTCGGCAGATGCAAATCTGGAAAATCGAAGTTTGCATCCACGTATTCTCCGGTCTTGAGATTAATAGAGTGCCCGCGGACGACCCGGGGGCCTTCATAGGCATTCGAAAGAACGATCACTGCCACCACTTTTCCGAAATACAGTACCTCACCGATTAGCGTCCGTTCGCCGGGAAAGCCAAATATGTTCACAGCGTGGTAGTATGCCCAATCTTCGACAGTTTCATCCAGTGAAGTCCAGGGCATAGTTACCACGCCTTCCTCTGGCAGCGTTTCGTCTCTGAGATAGCGAGCGGCGTTATCGCATTGCGCAGGACGGACTCCGACGGAAAAGGCCATAGCCATTGCCGTCTTCGTCAATGAGCGGCAGTATTTCGGTAAGTCCAAGACCAGTGGAATCTCCACTACCGGGTGTGGGGTTTCGTCATGCGTAATTTGGGTGTCGAACTCGGCACGGCTTATGGAGTTCATCCCGTTTCTCTGACGTAGAGTGTTCACGGCATCAAACATGCCGCTAATCTGGCCGGGATCATAAGTGAGGTGATAGGTCACTTGACCCGCTTCATCTTGGGTCTTTGTGGGCGCGTTGGAACCTAACCGAACCCTGTTGCCTGGATCAATAAATGCGTTCTGCCCCGTGTCAGCCATCTTCCCGCGAATCGACTTTCCTCGTCGTGGGTTGACACTGAGGTTCGAGTTCAGATGGAACAGCCAGGACTCAAAGCCCGTAACTGCCACGTCCCATTTATGACCTGTTTCGTTATTGCACCTTTCGCATATAAAGCCGACGACGGTTTTCTTGCCGCCCATGCTTCTTGGGATAACGTGCTCCCTGCTAATGGTCAGTTGGCCGTCGCACAGCCAGCAGGTATCAAATCGCATTCTGTTTCTCCATCAACTAACGAGTAGTGTGCCCTGTGGATCGTTTACCATGGGGTCAGCAAGCAGCGCGGCAACTGCGCTCGCGCTTATGCGGACTTCGGCGGCGATTCGCCGAAATTGCTTCCGGCGACCGCCGGGCCATGGCCCGTGGCGTCGTACTGTTCGCCCTTGTCAGGGTTCTCGGTTTCCAGAATAGTAGGGGTTATGATGAGATCGTCGTTGTGACTCACTGTATACGTTTCCATGGTACGCGTGCGGACAATTGGAGAGCAAGGAGAGAGAGTCATCATGCAGGATATCGAATCTGAAATAGATTACGCTCAGCGGAAGGCGCAACTCGGTTCCAGCACGTCCGGGCTGCGCCATGCCTTGCCCAGCGGTCCGACCTTTTCCAGCAGCCCCGTGTGGGAAATCCACAGGGGCACGTCCACCCCGGAGCGTTCCATCTCGCCACGGGCCACGCCGAGAAAGTTGCCCTCAGCCAGAAAGTCGTCGAAGACCACCAATACCAGGGGCTGGTGGCCGTGGTCGTCCAGGGGCCGGTTGGAGGAATAGTAGCGCAGGTAGGGCGCCAGCCGCGCGGCCATGGTGGAGGGATGCACGGCGCGGCGCTCCCACTCCAGGAAGAAGGGAAAAGTTCTGCGGCCAACCCGCACCACGCCGAAGGCGTCCGGATGGATGGAGCGGAGGTTTCCTCGGTGCCGGAAGTAGCGGGTGGAGTGATGGGGCGGCGACACCTGGACCACCCGGCAGCCGGGTGTCTCTTTGGCCTGGTGAAGCAGGGTGCCCAGGAAGCGGTGCACCCCGTCGCTGTGCTCGATGGCGCGGGCCAGTGGCCGGCTGCGAGCGCCCGGGACATCCCGCCAGTGGGCGGCGGGTTCACCGTCCTCGTCCTGGACGCCCCATCGGCTCAGGGCGGTGGACACCGAGGCCCGGTCCCGCCGGGCCAGCAGGGTCAGTCCGCGCTGGCCGAGAGCCAGGCGGCGTTTCCCGCCCAAAGCGCCCTTAACAACCAGACCGAGAGCCTCCAGCCGGGCGGCGATGCGCCAGACGCGGGAATCGGACAGGTCCAGGAAGGCGCACAGGTCTGCCACGGTGGCCCAGGGCCAGTCGGCGAGGCAGTCCAGCAACCGCTTGTCAGCGGGCTTGAGCAGGACGGGCAGCAGGTGGTTGGGGACGTCTTCGCCGGTTTCGTCGATGCCGACGGCTTCGGGCAGGACGGCCCTCGCCAATGACTGCTCCACTGGCAGCCCGCCGCCCGGTCTCAGGTTTGCCAGCGCCTCCTCCAGGGACAGAGGAGTGGAGACCGAAGGGGTTCGCCAGATGGCGTCGTCGACCGCCGAATGGGCCACATCACGCTCCAAGGCCAAGTAGACCGGGCCGGGATATCGGGCCAGCAGGCGGCGGGCTTGCAGCAATCGAACCTCGTCGGGAAAGAGGGCCAGCAGGCCCCGGGGCAGGTCCTGACGGGCGCCGACCAGCCAGTTCACCCGGTCGGCGAAGGCGGTGCGGTCATTTACTGCTCCCTGTCGGATGACGCCGACGGTCCGGCCGCCGTCCAGCGTCATGGCGGCGTCCAGGGAATGGGCCCGGTACCAGCGGAACCGGAAGGGTTCTTCCACGGACGCCAATGCCGATACCAGCCGGTGGATCACCGCCACTGCGTCCAGGCGGGCCAGCAGGAGCCGCTGCCAGTGGGCCGAGACGGGCCGGGTGCGAAGGAGATACTCCACACTCCGACCTTCTCCTTCTGCCAGTCTTTCCAGGCCCGGGGAGGTGAGATGCCAGCGGCGGGTGGCGGCGGTCAGCGGGGAGGCGTGGCGCAGGAGCCGCACCAGGCCCTGCGCCTTCAGCCGGCGCAGCACGCGGTAGGCGGTGGCCTCGGCCAGGCCGGACAAGGCGGCCAGCTCCAGCCAGTCCAGGAAGGGCATGGCCGCCAAGGTCCGCAGGGCCAAGATTTCTCGCTCCCTGAACTTCACGCGGCTTCGGCCTCCTGCTCCGGCTCCTGCCGGGCGCCGCCCTCTCCCCTCCGCCGGGTGCGCTGGCGACCGGACTTGCCCTTATTGGCCTTGGCCTTCCCGCCGTTGCCGGGTCCTCCGGCGGGCTTGACCGGCTTGCCGCCGGAGGTCTGCCCGCCGCCCTCGTCGTCCTCTTCTCGTTCCAGCCGGTCCCGGTAGTCCTGGACCCGCTGGTCGGCCTCGGCCTCCAGCCGGGCCAGGGCCTCCGCCGGCGTAGTATAGGCGGAGGCGGCGTCCTTGATCCGCTGCGCTATCTCCGGATCTCCCGGCTCGGGTGGGCGCAACTCCATGTAGTAAGTGGGTTCCCGCCGCCCGTCCACCGTGGCCCGCACGTAGCAGTGGTGCGACGGCAGCGACACCAGGTCCTCCTCTCCAACCCTCTCCCGGTCCAGCTCACCCACCAGCTCCTGGGCGTTGTTGGCCGACACCTGGAAGGCCACCAGGCAGCTTACGTTGGCCAGCAGCGTGTCCCGCAGGGTGTCGGAGATTTCGTCCAGCTTGCCCAGGCTCTGGGTGGCCAGGATGAAGCTGGCCCCGAACTTGCCCAGCTCCGAGAGCATGCCGTCGTAATCGACGCCGGGCAGGGCCTGCATCTCGTCCACCACCACCGTCACCCCCCGCCGATGCTCCGGCGGCAGGGACCCCTGGCCCCGGATGGCCGAGTCCACCAGGTTGAGGATGGCCGCACCCACCAGGGCGGACACCTCCGGCCCCACGTCGCCCTGGGCGGTGGACACCAGCAGCACCCCGCCTTCGGCGATGACCTGGCCCAGGTCCAGGGTGGAGCGGCGCTGGCCCAGGATGGAACGGGCCTTCTTGGACGAGGCGTAGTAGGCCAGGCGGGTCTGCACCGGGGCGATGGAGTCGGCCTGCAGGGTGCGGGTCCAGGCGGAGTAGGTGTGGGCCCACCACTCGATGATGAAGGGGTCCTTCACCCGCCGCAGCACCGTCCGCCGGAACCGGCGGTCCGACATCAGCCGGGAGCCGTCCAGAATGGTGAGTTGCTCCTCATCGCCCGTGTCGGGGTGGGAGTTGTACTCGTGGAGGGTCTTGACCACGTGCTCCAGGATGGACTGCATCCGTGGTCCCCACTGCTCCCACACTCCCTTGGCGCCCCGCACCACCGCGTCGGCGGCCCGGTCCCGGTCGGGGAACACCCGCACGTCCAGCAGGTTGATGCCCGGGGCGCGGGTCTCGTCGGCCAGGTCGATGAGGTACACCTGGTCGATGATCTCCTCCGGTACATCCCCCAGCAGGTCCTTCACCAGGTCGGCGTGGGGGTCGATGACGACGATGGCGTCGGGGTTGCGGCCCGCCGCCTTCTCCCGCATCAAGTGCTCAACGTCGTGGCGCATCAGGGTGGACTTGCCCATGCGGGTGCGGGCCAGGTAGAGGTGGTGGTGGCCCATGCCCCGCAGGTTGAAGCGCACCGGCCGGGGTCTCCCGCCCATGGTGTTGCCCACGTGGGCGCCCTGGGCGTCGCCGCTGGCGGCAGGCTGGAGCACCCGGGGCCCGGAGCGTCCCACCGAGGCCAGGGGGTTGCCCGCGCCCAGGGGGTGCCACAGGGCGGCCAGTTCCCGCACCCCCAGGACGTTGCGGGACCGGAACATCCCCGCTGAAGGCGCTACCGGCTCGACGGCGGGAATCATGGGCCGTACCTTTCCCGCCTGGAACCTGGCTCCGGCGGGATTGGCGTAGCCCTGGTAGGACTGGGCGGCGTGGCGCAGCAGGTCCCTGGCCCGGCTCTCCGTGCCGTGCTCGGGCAGGACTGCGATGATTTCCAGCTGGGCCTGGTGGGCCAGGCGAGAGAGCTTGTCCTTGATCTGGAGGGGGTCGTGAAGGCGGTTGCCGGAGCGGGCCTTCTTGATGCGCCACCAGGCCCAGCCGGCGACGGTCATGGCCGCCGCCACGCCGAGGCCCAGCAGCACCGCTTTCCAGGTCTCGCCCCGCTGCACCCACAGGTAGCCCATCAGTGCGGCCAGGCCCACCGGGGCCATGACCAGCAGGTTCCTGGCGTTCCGGGTATCGGTCTGGTACTGGGCGGTCTGGGCCGAAGGGACGGATTCGGCCTGCTGCTTGCGGTATAGTTTGTCCTGGTGGGATTGGGACCACTCCGGCCCCAGGGAGGTGAGGCTGAGTCGTGCAATCACCCTCTCCCCCGGCTCCAGGCCCGAGAGGGCGCCGATTACGGAGATCAGGGGGTCCGAGCCCGGCTCCCGCAGGTGGTCGTCGTCGAAGGTGCGCAGGGGCAGGTACTCCGGCCCCTGGAGCCGCAGAGTGGCGGACCAGGCTCGCTCCCCCTCGCTCAGGCGCAGGGAGTCGTCCTCGGGGGAGACCTCGTCAACCTGGGCGTGGCGGTAGTGGGCGTCCAGTTGCTGCCTGACGTAGGAACCCTCCCGGCAGCGCACCAGCATGGAGACGCCGGCGGCGTCGCCTACTATCTCCAAATTGAAGGGCTCGGGGGCGCCGACGGCGCGCAGGAAGTTCTCCACGCCGGACAGGCTGCGCTCCTCGGTGCGGGAGGCGGTGACGGAGAGCACCTTGACCTCCGGCGGAGGCTTGCCCTTGAATACCCTGGTAATGAAGTTGGCTAACATGAACAAAGTCCTCCTTCTGCTGATTGGCTGCTCCGTCTGGCACCCCGGACGGTTGAAAGCAGTATGAAACAAAAGTTCTAATCATTATGCCCGCAACCCGCCCCTGGCGCAATGGCCGCCGCGTCATCAACTCCGTACCTAGGGTTGTCCCGGCAGTGATGGTGCGGGGTGTTTGACGCTCTCTCCGGCGGTTTTTCCGGGACCGAGAAGGCGGCCCGGCAGGATTATTGCCGGAGGCCCCGACGTGTCAAACTGCAATCCTCTCCAGTCGCTTCCCACAGTGGGCGCCCTGTAAGGAGAAAGGAAGAGATTGCAGAATACAATCCCGGGGCATTTCCTACGGGGAACAAGGCGGTTAGGGCGGCATTTGGGGGATTTCCGGCAAGTGAATTTACTGCGACTCTATAATCACATAATTGCAGAGATTGCAGTGCGAAGATTGTAGTTTTGACCCATGGTGAAGGCATTGAACGACGATGACGACGCCACCCTGGAGGTGGACCAAGACTCCGATGTTGAGCCGGACACGCCCCTATCGGACGGACCCCTATTGGACCTGCTGGACGCCCTGGTGGAGGATCGGGGCCGGGTGCCCGCCGCCCAGGCGCTGGGGGTGAACTACCGCACCCTGGCCCTCTGCTGCGACTCCAGGGAGGTCTCCCGGCGGATGCGGCGGGCACTGGTGGAGTTTCGGGACCGGGGCGGCTCGGGCGGTGGTGAAACGGAGGATGGCGACGGCGACGGTCCGCCGGACGAAGGCGTGGCGGCTCTGCGGCAGCGGGTGGCCGAGCTGGAGGAGGAGAATGCCGAATTGCGGGAGTTGGCAGATGATCGGGCGCGCCAGTTGGAGCTACTTACCCGCAGGCTTGCCGCGCTGGAAGACAGCCGCCAGTCGGGCGATGCTGCCGAAGTTGTCGGCGTTGACGCTGACGCCGATGATGCGCATGGCCATGACCGGACCGACGGCGTGGATCAGGATTGGAGACCGCCCCGGCGCCGGCCCGGGATGCCCGATGCCGGGGTGGTTACCCTGGAAGTACAGCCCGATGAGGAGTTCGCCTTCGGCCCGGCGGCGCCTTTGGTTGCCGAATGGCGCAGGTTGCGGACCGCAGGTGCGCAGAACGTCAGCCGTGTTGACCGGGCGCAGGCCGCCGTGCGCCGGTGGGAGCTGGAGGCGGCAATGATTGGCGAGTACCGCCTGACCCTGCCGCCGGATACCTACCCCTTGGATGACGCGCGCCGTGCCGATCATGTGCGCTGGCGGCGGGATGCCCTGGCGGAAGCCCAGAGGGAGTTGGGGCGGGCCAGGCGGGCACGGTTGCTGCGGCGGGTCGTGTCGCTGGGGCTGTGGCGAGAGTAAGAGTCGTGGCCCGTTGATCAGATATTCCAGTCTCCGGGGAAAGCAATTTCGGCATCGGGCAACACACTACAGAGAGGATGTTCGTGCCCCAGGCAGACGATTCAGTGGGGTCCGCCCCAGACTACTCGGCACAATTTGGTACCTCCGACGAATTGGGCGTTCGACTCTCCTGTATGCGTTGAGCAACTTCTCGCAACCAGTTCACTATGGTGGTTAGCTCGGTCTCGTCCCAAGTGCGTTGGGTTCGGCACATCAAGTTGTTACCGTTGTCGGTCAGTTCGAAGATCCCGGTGTTCAACGCGTCGGCCCTCATTGCATCCATTGTTTCCTGCGTAAGGTTGGCCTTCCTGGATACCATCCCAAAGTCCGTGTAAAAGCTCTGCCTGAACACCGACGTTAGTGGGAAACCGTAGCACAGAACTACCGAGTCGCCCTCTACCACCACGTTCAGCGAGAACCCTTTGCTACCCCACTTGATTCTCATCCCTTCCTGTTGGCCCAGTGCCAGAATTCTTTCGTAGACTGCTTTCCCGTTTTCATCCAGGGACTCCAGAAATTCAACCTCGCTGGTGCGGTTCTGGCGCCGCTTGAATTCAGACGCGGCTTCCCTATCGTCCTGATTGATCTGTGTCGATTGATCGCCAAACCAAGGGGTTACGTCTCGACCCGGCATCACCCGCAAAAGAACTTCAACCTGTTCGGAATCCACCTGGAAGAACTCGCGAGAAGGGTTTATTCGGACTGGCCCGAAGGCCGTATGCAATGCGCGCTCAATGTCGACGGCATCCCTGCCTTCCACTTCCCAAGCGACAACGCAGTCAAAGGGGAGCGGCACGCCGGTTGTGTAAAGAGCGTCCATCCTTCGCTGTACGTCGGCGCTATCGGTCATGCCGATTTTCACGATTCCCGGCATGGCGGGATTGGTCAACACGTAAACGATGTTCGGCATCAGCGCTGTCCTCAAACCGGATAAAAGAGCGGCTCAGAACATTTTGGTGACTGTGTTGCTGTTCCGGCGGGCCATGAATCGGGCGGAAGCGGCTCAGCCCCTGACGAAATCAATCCACGGAGAACACGTCAGAAATCACGACTCAACCAACCACGTTCAAGACTCCAAGAATCTTCTCACCTGGTTGTCGAGTCGCGCACGTTGTGCTTCTTGCTCTTGCCTGGATTGCTCCTCTCTGGGGAAGCGTTCCTCATCAGAGTGAAAACTGGCGCTCTTGATGGCCGCCTGTGCAGCAGATTCGATGTTGAAGTGCTCTTGTCCTGGTTTGAGATCGTCAAAACGGGCATCTTTGGCGACGGATGAATCCCTCCACCCATCGGACGCCGTCCACTCCCATCCCCAGATAACGGATTCGTTCCGCTTCCAGCGTGTAGCAAAAAGCGTGATAGCCAAGTCATTCAATCCGGGGACCGGTTTCTTGGGGGTCAATACGATCACCCGATCTCGTGCTCCGATTGGAGTACCCTCGGCCTTGTCAAAATCTTCAAGTTTTAACATGAAAACCCTGCCTTGTCGGTAACGCTGCCGTGTTCACGATGGCATCTGTAGGGATGTGTATATTATCGCACGGACGCAAACGGAGCGAAATCAGTGAGTGCCGGCGACTGGGCTTTTCGGCTATCCGGCTGGTCACTGCTGGGAACGAAGTGAACATAGCAATCTCGGCGTTATAAATGGCTTGTCCCGCCGAAAGGCAGGAGCCTCAGCGAAATCGCTACGCTCGCAATAGCAGTTGAACGACCATGTTTAACACCGGGTTCATCTTGACGTTGGCGGCAAATGAATCTAGTCTGGTCGCTAGTCAGCAACCGAAGGTGGGAGAACGATATGAGCAATCGATGGGCGGTACAGGACGCCAAGGCACGGTTCAGCGAACTTTTGGACGTCACCATAGCGGACGGGCCACAGATCGTTACCAAACGCGGAGTGGAGACCGTAGTGGTCTTGCCGATTGACCAATGGCGCAGGCTGGAACGAATGACGAAACCAAACCTGAAGGAATTGCTCCTTGCTCCTCAAGCCCGAACCGAGGAACTAACGCCGCCGCGCCGCCGACAACGCCACCGCGAGCCTTTGGTAGTCGAGTAGAATGGTGTATCTGCTTGACACCAACGTCGTCTCGGAACTGCGCCGCCCTCGTCCTCACGGTGCCGTCTTGGAATGGATCGAAGGAGTAGCCGCGGAGCAGCTGTTCATTTCGGCCGTTACGATAGGGGAGATACAAGCCGGTATCGAAATCACCCGAGAGCAGGATAGTGTCAAGGCTGGAGATTTGGAGATGTGGCTGGATTTGGTCCTTGCGTGTTACGGGGTGCTGCCGATGGACGCTGCCGCCTTCCGGGAGTGGGCGCGATTGATGCACCGGCGGTCGAACACCATTACCGAGGACGCCATGATTGCAGCGACCGCTATCGTGCATCGGCTGACGGTGGTGCCCCGCAACGTGAGAGATTTCAGGCAGCTTGGTGTTGAGTTGGTGAACCCGTTTGAGGGCAAGACGCGGTGAATAAACAGGAAGACTTCCAGAACCGTGCGTTGGCCCTCCTGCTGGCCGAACGCGGTATTTCCACCGACTTCGAGCAGCGGGCGGGCCGGCGGCGTATGGATATCGTCGCCGAGGTGGAGGGCCTGCGCGTGGTACTGGAGGCGGAAACCGGCTTCCACCGCAAGGCCCAGGCCGTCAAGGACGCCGACGCCCGGCTGCGTCAGCGCCTGGCGACGGTTGTGTTTGCCGTTTGCTACCCCGAGGGCGTTACGGAGGACAATCTGGCTGATGCCACCCTGACCTGGACGGTGCGGGTGAAGGCCGGGGAGCCGCCGGGCGAGTGGTCCGTGGGCGATGTGTCCCGACTGGCCCAGGCCGTTCAGCAGGCGCCCAGGTCTCTGAGCGGGGCGGATATAGCGGCACAGATGCTGTCCGACGAGTTGGACGCGGTGGTGCAGCGGCTGGCAACGCCGGTACGCCGAGAACTGGCAAAAGCGCTTGACCTTCCCGCCACCAGGCCGGACGGCAGGGAGCAAGGCGACCGGTACATCGTGGCGGCCAAGCGGGGAATGCTGGTGGTGGCGACGGCCACGCTTTTCCACCACCGCCTACAGGGTCATCTCCCCACGCAACGCCCGGACGGTTACGACGGGGATTGGCCTCCTCCCGGCGCCATCGCGTGCGCCGAGCAGGAATCCGTGATCAACGCTTTCCGGGAGTCCTGGCGCGGTATCCTGGCAGTGGACTACCGGCCGGTGTTCGAGACCGGACGGGCGGCGCTGGCGGCGCTCTCGGCAGATCCCGACACCGGCCAGGCGGTGCGCAGCCTGGCGGAAGTCGTGGCTCAGGTCTCGGAACGGGTGACGGGATTGCGCCATGACCTGCTGGGGCGCATTTTTCACCGCGTGCTGGACACCGCCCGATATGACGGTTCCTTCTACACATCCACCGCCGCTGCGGTGCTGTTGGCGTCGCTGGCCCTGCGGGAGGGAGACGTCGATTGGGCAGATGCCAACGCCGTTTCCAAACTGCGAGTATGCGATCCTGCCTGCGGCACCGGGACGCTGCTGATGGCGGCGGCGGAACGCATCCGGGACCTGCGCAACCACGCCGGTTCCAGTGATCCCGACGACGAAGAGGCTCTGGGCCTGATGCTGGTAGAAGACGTGCTGTGGGGATACGACGTGAACCTGACCGCGACTCACATGGCGGCAAGCACCCTGGGCATGTTGTCACCGTCCACCAGGTTCAACCGCATGAACGTGCACCGGGCGATGCTGGGAGTTTTCGACGGCGTGGCCTATTTGGGTTCGCTTGATTTTCTTGGCGGTCAAGCGCGGCTCGCCGCCTGGCCAACCACGACCCAGCAGGTGGAAATCATAACTCAAACCACTGAAGCGGCACCACCGATGGACCTTGTGATAATGAACCCACCTTTCACGCGTGACAGCTTACGCCACGACCAGTTCAGCCGTGAAGATGAGCTGGCGATCAAGCGGCGCGAGAAACAGGTGCTCGAAGGTCTTGCTACCAGCCCAGGCGCTACACAAGCAGGACTGATCAGGACGGAACGGGCCGCCGCAAGGCTGCATTCCTCCGGGGGCGCTTTCACGGTTCTGGCAGAGAAGATGCTGAAAGCCGACTCCGGGACGCTGGCGCTGATTCTGCCATCGGTGGTTCCCACCGCGCCGGGCAATCTGGAGCTACGCAGGTACCTGGCCCAGCGATTCCACATCGACACCATTGTAAGTTCCCACGACCCGGGCCGCATCTTCTTTTCGGAGAATACCAGCATCGGCGAGATTCTACTGGTCTGCCGTCGATGGATCGACGAGGGTCCCAAGCCTGCGACTCGGGTGATCAACCTGGCGCGCAACCCGGCAACACCATTGGAGGCGGTGGATACCGCCGCCAGGATCGGAAGGGTTGGCGAAAGTGGAGAGACGGTTTCCCACGACTTCACGGTCCAGCAGGTTGCGGCAGAGCGCATCGAGCGGGGCGACTGGTTTGCCGTCAACTTCCTGTCGCCCTTCCTGGTAGATGCCTACCGGACCCTCAGCGAGGGTAATCCCATGTCGGTTCCGAGCGTGCCGCTGGGACAGTTGGCTGAAATCGGGCCGGCGGGTCAACGCATACGGGATGCCTACACCAACTCTACAATGCCCACTGCGTCGGGCCGCCGCGCCCTCTGGTACCACAAGACGGACGTCACCCGGTCAATGATGGCCCAAACCGATGTTTACATAGAGCCGAAGGAAGCGAAACGGCACCTGGCCGATAGTTATTGGGAACAACGCAGTTCCATGCTTCTGCCCCATCGGTTGCGGCTCAACCTGGCGCGGGTAATCGCAGTTACGCTGCCGGAGCCGGCAGTCGGCTCTATCTGGACCCCCTGCCGTCCGCGCGATCCGGCCATTGCCAAAGCCCTGTGCCTCTACCTGAACTCCACGCCCGGTCTGCTGTCTCTGCTTGGAGCGCGGGACAACCGCGTTCCTTCCTATCCGTCCTTCTCGCTGGACACGCTGCGGTCCCTGCCGGTGCCCAACTTCGTCGAACTCGGCGACGCAGAACGGGACCTGCTGGGCGGTTGGTTCGACTGGCTGGCGAATCAAACCCTGCTGCCCTTTCCCAGGATGCACGAGGACCCGGCGCGCCGGCAGATCGACGATGCGGTCATCCAGGCTCTGGGCCTTGATTCAGAATGGCTGTCCACACTGCGGCGGGAACTGGCACGAGAACCCTCGGTGACCGATGGAAGATTAGGCATCTATTTTGATAGCTCTGGCCGGAAATCCGATTAGAAGGCTACGAATGCCAGTCGGAGTGTTGGGGTAAAATGGACGCTTGAGATCGGACCATTGGCCGGGTCGAAACGCACAGAGCCACTGACACGCCTTGAACGAATTCGTCAAATACGCTACCGACATCCTGGATGCAATTTTGCCTGCTGGCGACGGTGGCAGATTGGTGGCACTAGCGATAGTATGCCTCTTTGCGCTGATCCTGACCGGACGGTTCAAGTTGGAGTGGATTGGCATCGGCACGAGGTATGTTTACCGGTTGCTCAGGTGCAAAATTTGCGATAGGCACCGCTTTCAGGTTGACAGAATCGGGTTTCGAAGTGGTGACGTCGATGTCCCCGGTAGATTAATTTGCGAGGTTTGTGGCAAAGTCCATGTCGTAAGGTAGTGGCCAAACGACTCTGGGCCGCCCGTCCGATTTCCAGGCTACATCTCAGAGTTAGTGAGATGATACGATGATTTCCAGCCCGTTGATAAAGAGTGTTGCCCCTAAAGGAATCCTTTCTTTCGGACCCGACACGCCTCCTCTCCAGTTGGGTATGCTGAACGTCCTGATCGGGCCGAATGCATCAGGCAAGTCCAATTTGCTAGACGTGTTTGAATTGGTTCGCAGAATCCCGACCGACATACAAAGCATGGTTCAAAGTGGTGGAGGCGCGAGGAACTGGCTGTGGGACAATGACCCCGCACTGGAACCTACCCTGGAATTGATGGTGAACCCAGGAGATCTGGAACTGCAGCACCAATTGGTGTTGAGGAGTATCGGTTCTGAGCTTTGGCCTGTATCGGAACAGATTCGCCATCTGCCGGACACCCTGTTGTACGAATCCCAGTTCGATTCTCGGAGGGCACAGATACGGGTTAGGACGCGCGAGCCAGAACAGACCGATCCAAGGTCCGGTCCACCATTCCAACCCGGGCCGGGATTACGTTGGGTGCCAATCAGCCCAATTGTGCCACAAGACAGCGAGTTGATCGAGTTCGGTTACCCCTTTCAAGAAAATCAATCGATCTTGTCGCAACTCCGTTCGCAGTTTGACTATCCTCAGATGACCATTTTGTCGGATGTTTATAATGCCATTCAATTTTACGGCAAATGGCATTTTGGTCGGGACGCGCAACTCCGACGCTCCCAACCATCCGATCAGCCAGGACATCGTCTGGAGGAAGACTTCAGCAACATAGGAATGGTTCTAAACCAGCTGGGGACATCGCCGGAGGCCAAGCAGAGCATTATTGAAGGACTGAAGGAACTATACGAGGGCTTCACTAACTACGAAGTTGTCGTGAACAGCGGGTCTGCTCAAATTTACTTTACGGAGGGACAACGGCGGTCAGTTTCAGCTTTGAGATTATCTGATGGCACTCTGCGCTACCTCTGCCTTTTGGCTATCCTGTATAACCCTAATTCCGGCCCTGTTGTCTGCATCGAGGAACCTGAATTGGGGCTTCACCCCGATATTGTTGCAGGTTTAGGCAAGCACCTACTAGCCGCGAGCGAGAGAATGCAGATAATCGCCACGACGCACTCGGACATTCTCATCAATGCACTCTCCGACGTGCCCGAGGCGATGGTCGTGTTCGAGAACCACGACGGACTTACCCAGATGACTCGCCTCAATGCGGAAGATTTCGAGCTCTGGCTGGAAAAATACCGGCTGGGAGAACTCTGGATGAGCGGCGAGATTGGCGGTACCAGATGGTGAGTGTGAAACTGTACGTGGAAGGAGGCGGGAATACCTCTGACCTGAAGGCCAAGTGCAGGAAAGGCTTCCGCGAACTGCTCGAAAAGTCTGGTTTTAGGGGCCGGTTACCCAGGGTAGTTGCTTGCGGTCCCCGCGAGTCAGCTTTTGACCGTTTCAAGAGTACGATCGGCAAATCGTCCGAATATGCCATACTGCTGGTGGACAGTGAGGACCCTCTGGCAAGTGGCCGCCAGATAAGCAACCCGTCTGGGGCATGGGATCACCTAGAATATCGAGATGGTTGGCAGCGTCCCCACTCGGCGCACAACGATCAAGCTCAGTTGATGGTAACATGCATGGAAACGTGGCTGATGGCTGACCGAGGCGCGATTATCAGACATTTCCCTGGAGTCAACCAAGGCGCGCTTTTGCCCGACGTTGGATTAGAAAACCGGACAAGGGAGGACGTCTATTCCGCCCTTAACCGCGCCACGTCATCCTCTCCGAAAGGGCACTACCGGAAAGAAAGGGACTCATTCGACCTGCTGGCGATGATTGACCCTACAGAGCTGAGGGGTAGCCTGCCGCATTTCCAACGTTTCCTGGATGCGTTGGATAGCCACCTTTAGTGCCAGACCACAATTGAGCAGGGCTGGTTTTGCTTGTAAGAATATATATTATCTGCATGGTAGATAAACCACCCCATGAAGCGGCTCGAAATCAACACTTGCAACGATAGGATACACATGGCACGCATACGCTCGTACTATTGGTCGGTAGTCATCTGGCTTAGCAATTGAGGAACAGCCTTGCCAAAAGGATACTGAGTGGTCCTGTTATGGTTCGTGTTCTTGAAGATGCTTAACGAATGGGACCGCCCAAGTTGTGTCTACAGCCCCAGCCACATCTCGAAAATGGTACTGCCTACCGTCAAGTCAGGCCCACCAAGCTGGACAAAATCAAGAACCTTTCACATCAGGTTCACCCTGGGCTTATAGGCGCCCTTGGCAGTATCCATAGTGAGGCCGCGATTGGCTTGACGATGGAAAGGTCGTCGTGGCAGTCGCAAAGGGTCCGTAGCTCCAATCAGGGCATCGCAACCGGGCGAGGCCGCTCCGGCAATCCGTCGGGGCGGCCTTTTGCCGGTCACGCCGTCAAGGAAGGACATTGCCGTTCCCTCGGCAGCCGTGTAGGGGGCGCTGGGTCACCGCATCTCTAAGCGGCGTCGGTGTCATGGTGCAGAGCAAGGGGCCGGGGCGGCCCCCTCCGCCGGACTGCTGCCCCGGCGCAGCCCCAAGCTGGTCCTCCATTATGGTCATGGTTCCCACGGCGTCGGGCAACTGCTTCCCTCTACCATAGGCGGCCTGGGCGAATGTGAGGTTCCCCGGTCAGGCTGAGCGGCGGATTCTTGCCCACAGCCGGAGCGTCCCGCCGGCGCACACCGCCGCCAGCGTGGCCACGATCAGTATCGTCTTGACCAGGGTGAACGCCGCCGCCAGCCAGGCCAGCGGAGACGGAGTCCCGTCGTGGCTCAGGGCCAGCGCCGCCACCGTGACGTTCTCCAGCACGTCCGCCCCGGCCAGGGCCAGCGGCAGCAGGTACAGCGGCGCTCCGCCGCGAAAGAGCCGGAACAGGATGATAGCGAAAAGCAGGCCGTAGCAGGGCGGAAACACCATGTCGATGGTCAGCGCGGTGATGGCGTAGACGGCCCTGGCGCCGGCGTCGAGGCCGTCCAGGGCGTCGAACAGGGCCGCCGCCTCCCCTGGCGTGTACCAGCCCCGGCCGTCGAGCAGGTCCAGCCCTCCCAGCCTCGCCTGGCGCCAGGCCAGGCCCGCCACGCAGCCGGCGACGCCCGCCAATGCCGCCGCCGCCACCCGCCAGTTGGCGCATCGCTCCACCGTCCCGCCAACCGACAATGCCATCATCTCCTCCCGACCGGCCGTGCCGTCATTCCCAGCGAGTTTCGCTTCTCCGCCGCCTTCCGCCGGCGCTGGGCCCGGAGCGACCTGCCCGCGACGGACGGCACGTTCTCAGTCTATCACGTCGGCGCGGCCACCGGGAGCGCGCCGCGCCGGGTCTCGAGGCCGGCCATCGCCGCCGCCCGGGACGGCGGCTGCCCGCCTTCCCCGGTCCGGCTTGCCCCGCTCCTTTCCCGTACCGTCGCAGCGAGGCTGAACGCTGGCTCATGCGAAAGTCGGCAAAGCTTTTTTTCAGGGGCAATCTGCCGGGGCGGCCTCGTGCCGGTCCCGCCGGTACGGAAGGACATTGCCGTTCCCGTGCCGCCGCCGCATGGGGGACGTTGGACCGCGAGGTCCCCAGGCTGCGTTCCGCGCGTGGGGCAGAACAAGGGGGCCGGCAGCGTCGCCGCCGGCCCCCTTGCCCTGTTCTGCGCTGGCAGTCCGGCCGGGCCGGGCTAGTCGTCGTCCACGATGGTCATGGTTCCCACCGCGTCGGGCGAGACGAGGCTCCCGGGCAGGTACGCCTCCACCGCGAAGTACTCGTCCGGCTCCTCATCCTCGTCCTGCTCCAGCCACACCTCTCCCGTCAGCTCCGTCACCCCCGGCTTGAACACCAGCTCTCCCTCCGTCGTCTGGTAGTCGGACCGGTGCGCCCGGTCGTCCAGCAGGTGGTAGGCCGGCGCGGTGTACCACCGCACCCGGATCTCCTCGGCGGACGCCGCCGACAGCACCACCCGGAACTCCAGCACGTCGCCCTCCACCGCCGAGGCGTCCTCCACGGTGACGGTGATCTCCACCTCCGGCGCGGCGTCGTCGTCGTCTGCGACGCCGACCGTGGCCGCGCCCTGGGTCGAGGACACGGTGTAGCCGCTGCCGGCGTTCACCGTTGCGGTCACCGACCCGTCGGCCTCGTCGGCGTTATCGTCGGTGGTGCCCACGGTGAGGGTGGCGCTGCCCGAAGTGGGGACGGTCACCGTCCGCTTCCCCGTGGTGGCGCCGTAGTCGCCGCTCTGGGAAACCGTCACGCTCACCGCCAGGTCCGCCGCCGGGGCCGGGCTGGCGGTCACCGTGAAGACGGCGTCGCCGCCCTCGGTCACCCCGCCGCCCGCGCTGACGCTCACCACCGGCGTGGCATCGTTGTCGGACACGGCCACCGTGGCCGCGCCCTGGGACGAGGACACGGTGTAGCCGCTGCCGGCGTTCACCGTGGCCGTGACCGACCCGTCGGTCTCGTCCGTGCTGTCGTCGGTGGAGCCCACGGTGAGGGTGGCGCTGCCCGTGGTGGGGACGGTCACCGTCCGCTTCCCCGTGGCCGCGCCGTAGTCGCCGCTCTGGGAGACCGTGACGCTCACCGCCAGGTTGGACGCCGGGGCCGGACTGGCGGTCACCGTGAAGACGGCGTCGCCGCCCTCGGTGATCCCGCTGCCGCCGGTAATGCTCACCACCGGCGTGGGGGCGTCGTCGTTGTCGGCCACGGCCACCGTGGCCGCGCCCTGGGTCGAGGACACGGTGTAGCCGCTGCCGGCGTCCACCGTGGCCGTCACCGACCCGTCGGCCTCGTCGGCGTTATCGTCGGTGGTGCCCACGGTGAGGGTGGCGCTGCCCGTGGTGGGGACGGTCACCGTGCGCTTCCCCGTGGTGGCGCCGTAGTCGCCGCTCTGGGATACCGTCACGCTCACCGCCAGGCTGGACGCCGGGGCCGGGTTGGCGGTCACCGTGAAGACGGCGTCGCCGCCCTCGGTCACCCCGCTGCCCGCGCTGACGCTCACCACCGGCGTGGGGGCGTCGTCGTTGTCGGACACGCTGACCGTGGCCGCCCCCTGGGACGAGGACACCGTGTAGCCGCTGCCGGCGTTCACCGTTGCGGTGACCGACCCGTCGGTCTCGTCGGCGTCGTCGTCGGTGGTGCCCACGGTGAGGGTGACGCTGCCCGTGGTGGGTATCGTCACCGTGCGCTGGCCCGTGGCCGCGCCGTAGTCGCCGCTCTGGGACACCGTGACGCTCACCGCCAGGTTGGCCGAAGGCGCCGGGCTGGCCGTCACCGTGAAGACGGCGTCCCCGCCCTCGGTGATGCCGCTGCCGGCGGAAATGCTCACCTCAGGCGTGGGCGGAGGCGGCGGCGTCTGCGCTGACGCCGCCTCCAGCGCCGTCAGCTCGGCAACCACCTCGTCCCACACCGGGCTGCTGTGCCGGTCCGCCATGTCCTGGGCCTGGGCCGCCGTCATCGGGCCGCCCGTGACGCCGGTGCCGTCGTGCTCGCCGAAGGCCAGCAGCACCCGGTTCCAGCGGTTCACGTGGGCCGCGCCGTGCTGGGTCTGCGACGCCAGCTCCCTGACCCTGGCGACCACGTCCGGGTCCACCGTGTAGCCCGTCTGCTCCTCGACGACCGGGGCGTCGTCGTCGGCGACGCCGACCGTGGCCGCGCCCTGGGTCGAGGACACCGTGTAGCCGCTGCCGGCGTTCACCGTGGCGGTGACCGACCCGTCGGTCTCGTCCGTGCTGTCGTCGGTGGTGCCCACGGTGAGGGTGGCGCTGCCCGTGGTGGGGACGGTCACCGTGCGCTGGCCCGTGGTGGCGCCGTAGTCGCCGCTCTGGGACACCGTGACGCTCACGTCGAGGTTGGCGGCGGGGGCGGGGTTTGCGCTGACGGTGAAGGTGGCGTCCCCGCCCTCGGTGATGCCGCTGCCTCCGCTGACGCTCACCACCGGCGTGGGGGCGGCGTCGTCGTCGGACACGGCCACCGTGGCCGCGCCCTGGGACGAGGACACCGTGTAGCCGCTGCCAGCGTTCACCGTGGCCGTGACCGAGCCGTCGGTCTCGTCCGTGCTGTCGTCGGTGGTGCCCACGGTGAGGGTGACGCTGCCCGAAGTCGGGACGGTCACCGTGCGCTGGCCCGTGGCCGCGCCGTAGTCGCCGCTCTGGGAGACCGTGACGCTCACGTCCAGGTTGGCCGTAGGCGCCGGGCTGGCGGTCACCGTGAAGACGGCGTCGCCGCCCTCGGTCACCCCGGAACCGCCGCTGACGCTCACCTCAGGCGTGGGCGGCGGCGGCGGCGTCTGCGCCGCGGCCGCCTCCAGGGCGGTCAGCTCGACGACCACCAGGTCCCACACCGGGCTGCTGTGATTGTCCGCCATGTCCTGGGCCTCGGCCGCCGTCATCGGGCCGCCGGTGACGCCGGTCCCGTCGTGCTCGCCGAAGGCCAGCAGCACCCGGTTCCAGCGGTTCACGTGGGCCGCGCCGTGCTGGGTCTGCGACGCCAGCTCCTTGACCCTGGCGATCGTTCCCTGGTTGACCGTGTAGCCGCCGTCGTCGTCGGACACGACCACGACGGCCGTCCCCTGGGACGAGGACACCCGGTAGTCGAGGTTGGCGCTGGCGTCGACGGTGACCGTGACCGATCCGTCGGGCTCGTCCACCTCGTCGTTGGTGGTGGCCACCGTCAGCGCGGCGTAGCCCGCCGCCGGGATGGTCACCGTCCGCTGTCCCAGGGATACCCCGGAGTCGTCGCTCTGCGACACCGTGACGCTCACGTCCAGGTCCGCCGCCGGGGCCGGGTTGGCGCTGACCGTGAAGGTCGCGTCCCCGCCCTCGGTCACGTCGCCGTCGGCGGTCACGCTGATCACCGGCACGGACGTGTTGGGCGCGGGCGTCTCGAAGTCCACCGCGAAGGTCTTCGGCGTCGCGCCGGCGGCCAGGGTCCGCACGGTGATCTGGTCCAGCTGGTTCGTCCCGTGAAGGACGGAGACCACGTAGTGCGACTGCGGCTTAAGGCCGGTGAGCTGGTGCTCGGTGGCGGTGGTCGTGACTTCCGTCAGGACCGGGACGCCCGTGAAGCTCTCGTGCCAGACGACCAGGTAGGACGCGCCGTCCCCCTGGGGCTTCCAGGCGACGGTCGCCGTGGTGTCGGAGACGCGCTTGAGCTGCACCGGCGGCGGCGGCGGCAGGTCGTTGTTGGCGATATAGACCGAGGCGTAGCTCCTGAACCTGTTCAGCCGGTAGCCCTCGCCGAACCGCACCGTCGCGCCGAGCATCCCGTTGGAGCCCCAACCGGTGTCGTCGACGGTGGGTATGGTGAACGAGACGCTGCCGCCGGTGGGCACGTTCACCGTGCGCTCGCCCAGGTGCTGGGCGGCGACCACGGAGCCGGGGCCGGCCACGCCCACCCTGACGTCCAGCGGCGCGTCGGGCGCGGGGTCCACGGTGACCGTGTAGACCGCGTCCTCGCCCTCGGTGATCGTCCCGCCGGCGGCGCTGATCGACACCTCGGGCACCCGCTCCACGATCACCGACGCGGGCTCCGCCTCCACCGGCGAGCCCGCCGACAGCGTGGTGAAGCGGATCACCGGGCTGGCGGTGCTCAGCTGGGTCGCGCCGTGGTCCTGGTAGTAGACCACCGCCCGGTACTCGGTGTCCGGCTCCAGGTGGCGGATGTTCCAGGCCGGGTCGTTGGGCTCGGCCCCGAACCAGGCCTCGTCGGCCGGGACGCCGGGGAAGGGCGACGTGGTGGACCAGTAGCGCACCTCGTAGCCCTCGGCGCCGACCACCTGCGGCCAGCTCAGGTCGATGCCCGTGTCGGACAGGTTGGCGTAGGTCAAATCGCCCACGCGCTCCACCACCGGGTCCGGCAGGTCGCCCAGCAGCCGCTGGCAGCCCACGCAGGAGCCCAGCGTGCGGTGGAAGCTGAAGCTGTCGGTGCGCACCGTCTTCGGCGGCGTCTCCGTCGAGATCTGGTTGTCGCTGCGCTCGTACAGCTTGTAGCCCTCGACCTGGAAGGTCACGTTGCCGACCACGTTGGCGCCGACGTGGACGTCGACCTGGACCGGCGTGCGGCCGACCGTGACCGAGCCGGCGCTGACGGCAGAGTCAGTTCTGAAGGTGTGCAGGTGCGAGGCGGCGGGGCTGGTGAACCAGACCCGGTGGGACCGGAAGTACTCCGACGTGCCGCTCCGCAGCAGCGCCTCGGCGAAGTCGGCGTTGATGGAGAAGCGCTTGTCCTGGTCCGCCGGCGGGTCGTTCTTCGTCCGCACCCAGAAGTAGTGCGCCTTGCGCCCGGTGTTCAGCGAGGCCGGGAAGGCCAGATTGAGCCCGCCGTCCTCGATGGACGTCCAGGTGGTCCCGTCGTCGATGGAGAACTCCAGGGTCTGCTCCCACTGGTCGTCGTCCCTGATGATGAGCGGCACCCGCACCTCGGGGTAGGCGAAGCCTTCCACCTGGTACAGCACGCCATTTTCATAGAAGTTGTGGCCGACGGCGTGGGGCCGGTGGATCAGGAACGTCCCGTGGTCGAAGGCGTCGCTGTCCTGCCCCGCGGCGAGGCTCACCGGACGCCACTTGTTGGCGTCGCCCTCGTAGACGGACTGCGACGAGAAGGGGCAGCCGTCGTGGCGGTCCAGCAGCGGGCCGGCGGTGCTGCCGTAGCCGAAATGAATCCCATCCCGGCCAAGCCCTTCGACGATGGGGTCGCCCAGGTTGTAGGGGCTTCTACTCCCGGTGTGGCACATCAGCCGGTCCCGGTCCGGTTGGCCCGGCCCGATGTAGCCGCCGTGGTGGCTGAGCGGCTCACCCACCTGGCTGGCGACGTAGAAGTGCCGGCGCTGCTGGGGGTCCACCGCCTGCCACTGGTAGGTCACCGCCGGGCCGCCCTCGGTCAGCGTGATCGTCGGCGGCGGGTCGTGCCTGGTGTAGTTGGCGACCACCCAGCCCGTGTCGCAGTCGTTGCCCGAGACCGTGCCCGCGCAGGTGCGGAACTGCACGAAGGCGTCGGCGGCCCCCAGGTTCAGGCCGATCTTGAGCGCCTCGGAGTGGGTGCTCCAGGAGACGGCGGGGTTGGGGTAGAGCGACCAGGAACTGTGGCCGTCGCCGATGCTCCAGCCTTCGGGCAGGCGCAGGCCCTGCCGGCGCTCGGAGTTCGACGCGGTGGCGCGAAGGGTGTACCTGCTGTTGGGCTGCACGGACGCGTCGTATACGTACACCCAGTAGGTGGTGTCCGGCTCCAGCCGCAGCCCCGAACCGTCGCCGCCCTGGTAGGTGAAGGTGAAGGTCCGGTCGGCGCTGCCCACCGGCATGGAGGGGCGCGCCAGGTCGGCCAGGACGTCGGCGGCGGTACTGCCCGGCGAGCCGCCGGAGCCGGCCCAGATCTGTACCCTCAGATCGCGGGCGGCGTCGGCGTCGCCGATCTCGGCAAACTCGACGTCGACGCTGTTCAGGCGGTAGTGGCCGCCGTTCCTGCCCGTCGTGAACGACTGCGCGCGGTCACGTACGGTGCTGGCAGTCGTCACATCCAACGCCGCGCCGTCCGCCTGGCCCAGGTTGCTCATCACCGCCGGCTCACCGGGCGGCGCGTTCACCGGCGTGGGCTCCACCCGGAACAGGGGCGAGATGCCGTAGAAGGCGTGGTCCTGGGTGCTGGCGACGGTGTTGTAGCTGATGGGGCCGGTGTCCGCGTCGGTGGTCGAGAACCGTCCGCGCCGGGCGTTGCTGGCGCCCAGAGGGTTCGCCTCCTTCGCACCGTCGGTCCTGGTGCCGGTCCACGGCCAGTCGTTCGAGGTGCTCCTCTCGCCGCTCTCGAAGCGCCGGTCCGCCATCGCCCAGTTCTCCCAGGTGTCGGACCAGAAGCCGGCGTTGTTCGCCGCGACCCGCTCGCCGTTCAGCCAGTAGATGGGCGCGTCCGTGTGCCCGGCGTCGTTGGGGTTGGTCCGGGTGTGGTCCCGGGCGTCCACCGCGGCGGTGGAGCCCACCACCCGGAAGTGGTCGGCGTAGCGCCGGA
This sequence comes from Dehalococcoidia bacterium, assembly GCA_965207025.1. Classification (GTDB taxonomy): domain Bacteria; phylum Chloroflexota; class Dehalococcoidia; order Lucifugimonadales; family UBA3495; genus Bin87. The sequence continues at coordinate 3,768,915 of OZ242258.1, forward strand.
CGGCGGCGTGCCCGTCGCGGGCCGCCTCCCGCACGTGGGCGTCGTAGACGCCGATGTCGGCGGCGGTGGCGTCGCGGTGGTCTTCGGTCATGAACAGCAGCCGGAACGTCTCGCCCGCGCCCACCCCGAGCGGCTTCAGCGGCCAGTCCAGGGGCACGGTGTAGGAACCGTCCGCGTGGGGCAGCAGCCGGCCGTTGACTCCCATGGACAGAGTGGAGCCGCCGACCAGGGTGATCCAGTTGCCGCCCCCCTGCGCGCGGATGCGAGCGTCGTTGTTGATGCTCCAGCCGGGCGCGGCGCCCGCGTCCTCGGAGTTGCTCTGCGTGAACTTCACCTGGCTGTTGCCTTCCGTGAGCCCGGCTGCGTCCAGCACGACCCAGTACCGGGTCTCCGCCTCGAGCGCGACGCCCGGGTGCGTGAAGCGGTACGTGCCGGCCTGCCGGTTCACCCAGTCGGGATTGGCCAGGGTCCCGACCTTCGCGCCGGGAGCCCCGTTGGCGCCCTTGTGGACGGTGACCGTCAGCTTGGAGCCGAAGTCCTCGGTGGACCGGTTGAAGGCCACGTCCACGCTGGTCAGGGTGTACCCCGAGGGGTTGCCGCCGGTGTCGAAACCCTGCGCCAGGTCCACGTGCATGCCCTGCACCAGGCCGCTCGACTGGCCGGTGTTCTTCACCAGCGGCGGGTCGTCGTCCCGCACCCGGACCGTCGCCGTCCCCAGCGACGTGGCCAGGTCGTAGTCCGACCCGTCCACCAGGGTCACCGTCACCGAGCCGTGGGCTTCGTCCACGTCGTCGTTGGTGGTGGGGATCTCCAGCGTCGCCGACCCGGTGGCCGGGATGGTGACGCTGGTGGGCAGGGTCCCGTACCCGAAGTCGCCGGTCGTGGTCACCGTGACGCTCACCGGCAGGTCTGCCGTGGGCGCCGGGACCGCCCTCAGCGTGAAGCTGGCGCTGACGCCCTCGGTGACGGCGCCGCCGCCAAGGATGCTCACCCGCGGCGGCTCCGGCTTGCTGACGCCGTCGAGGCTGATTTGCAGTGACTCACTCGGGGCGTTGCCCCATCCGCCTGTCGAGGCAACGGGTCTATCCAAATAGTTGTGGCTGATGCTCCAGCCGGGCAGGCCTCCGCTGTCCTCGCTGTCCGAACTCGTGTAATCCAAAGAGCTGCTACCCCGACTAACGCTCATATCGATCACGAGGAAGTACGAGGTGTTCGCTGCAAGGTCGATGCCCGCGCTGGTGAAGGTCAGCGTCTGGTCCGAGGTGGAGGCGGGAAAGCTGGCGGGGTTGGTCAGGGTCCCCAGCGAGCTGCCCGGAGACCCGCCGGAGGCGGCGTGGATGCTGGCGGTGAGGTCCGAAGAGCTGAAGCCGCTTTGGATAGCGTTGAATCGCACGTCGACGCTGCGCAGGCTGTAGCCGAAGCTGTTGGAGCCGGTGGTGAAGGCCTGAGCGATATCGTTGGACAGATTTACTGAACCAGCGTCCGCCTGGCCGGTGTTGGCGACGAAGGTCTGCGTAGCAGCAGTCTTGCTGACGCCGCCGAGGCTGATTTTCAGTGATGACGCATAGCTGGTCCATGTGCTTGTTGAGGAAAATCCCCTGAACGAAGAGCTGTCGCCAATACCCCAACCGGCCAGGGCTCCGCTGTCCTCGCTGTCCGAAGTCGTGGCGCGTAGACTCGAGCCACCTTGATCAGCGCTCATGTCGATCACGAGGAAGTACGAGGTGTTCGCTGCAAGGTCGATGCCCGCGCTGGTGAAGGTCAGCGTCTGGTCCGAGGTGGAGGCGGGAAAGCTGGCGGGGTTGGTCAGGGTCCCCAGCGAGCTGCCCGGAGACCCGCCGGAGGCGGCATGGATGCTGGCGGTGAGGGATGAAGAGCTGAATGTGCTGTTGATATTGGCGAATTCCACGGCGACGCTGTGCAGGGTGTAGCCCGCGCTGTTGCTGCCGGTGGTGAACGCCTGGGCGTAATCACTGTTCAGCATTCCCATGCCGCCGTTCGCCTGCCCGAAGTTCGAAACCAGCGGCGGCGTCTTGCTGATACCGCCGAGGCTGATCTTGAGTGCTGAAACGCCGTTGCTGAATGCGCCTGTCGAATTCCATCCTCGGGACACTTCGCGGTCGCCGATGCTCCAACCGGCCAGGGCTCCGTTGTCCTCGCTGTTCGAAGCTGTTAAGCGTATAGAAGTACCAGCATTGTCGCTGCTTGCATCGATCACCAGGAAGTACGTGGTACTCGCATCAAGGTCGATGCCCGTGCTGGTGAAGGTCAGCGTCTGGTCCGAGGTGGAGGCGGGAAAGTTGGCGGGGTTGGTCAGGGTCCCGAGAGAGCTGCCCGGAAACAGGTTCGATTCGGTGTAGATGTCCACGGTGAGATGCGAGGGGTTCAAGGCGCTGTCGATGTTGGAAAACTCCACGTCGACGCTGCGCAGGCTGTAGCCCGCGCTGTTGCTGCCCGTCGTGAACGCCTGGCCTACGTCAAGAGAAAGGAGTATGGCACCCCCGTCTGCCTGGCCGGTGTTGGCGACGAAGGTCTGCGTCGCCTGCTGCGCGCCGGCCGGCTGCGCGGGGGTCAGCGCGAACAGCGCCGCCGCCATCATTACGGCCAGGAGCAGCAGGGGCAGCGCCCACAGGGCGCGCCGCCGGGTCAGCACGACGCCCCCGGAAGTCGGGGGGGGGCTGAAAGGGGTAGGTATGAAGCGTTGCCTGCTTTCCCCAGGGTCTTCAGGGTCTTCGCCATGAGCTCGGCCACCATCGCTAATCACCTTCTCGCCGCCAGGGGCTGCGTCCTGTAAAGGTTAGCCAAGGTTGCCCAAAACTGGGACCTCGCCCGGCGTCGTCCATTGTTTTCTTGAAATTGTCTTCTTGAAGCAGCAATGCTCTTGAAGCAGCAATAACGATTATCCGCGAATTCGCCGCCCGCCGCAAGACGGCCGCCCGGCAGGCAGGGCCTTTTCATTTTCTTAAAGGAGTCTTAAAGTTGTGGTGAAGAAGTGAGGAGGTGGGGAAGATGAGATTGAGAGAAGCCTTGGATGGAGTTCCAGACCACCGGAGCCGGCAAGGCCGGCGCCACCCATTGGGAGCGGTATTGAGTCTGTCAGTTTGCGCCATGCTATGTGGCTCCCGCAGTCTTTACGCCATTGCGCAATGGGGCCGGGACCAAGGAGCCACTGCTGGAGAGGAATTGGGTTTCCCACAGGGGAGAACGCCCTGCGTAGCCACCCTGCACCGGGTGTTCAAGGATCTGGACGTGGATGCCTTCGAAGGGGTGCTGCGGGAATGGGTGCGAGATAGTGGGGTGGATCTGGGCTCCGTGGTGTCAATAGACGGGAAGACGTTGCGGGGGATTCACGGTGAGGAACTGCCTGGGGTGCACCTGGTATCAGCCTACGCCACTGAGGGCAAGGCGGTGCTGAGCCAGGCAGCCACGGCGGGCAAGGGTCAGGAATTGGCAGCGGCCCAAGCAGTGTTGGGGCAGATTCCCCTGGAAGGGAGGATAGTGGTGGCGGACGCTCTGCTGACCCAACGGGAGGTGTGCCAGCAGATTGTAGCTGGCGGCGGAGATTACCTGTTGCCGGTGAAGGAAAATCAGCCTGCATTGTGCCAGGACCTGGTGGAAGTATTTTCCCCCACTGGAAACTGATAGGGTTGCGGGGCCATGGGTACCGCCGTGGCAGGCTGAGGACTGGCGGGAGCGAGGGGCGGAGCTGACTGTGTGGGTGGATGCCTCGCCCAAGCAACGGCACGGGCGCTGGGAGCGGCGGGAACTGTGGGCCTTGTCCGACCCGGAGGTGAACCGGTATGCGGGCAGCGCCGGATCGGTGGGGAAGGAGTGGCCCCACCTGCGGCAGGTATGCCGGCTGGAGCGGCAGAGGAGAGTCCGGGGACGCACCCAGGTGACGGTGAGCTATGCGGTGACCAGTCTTTCGCCCGAGGTTGCCGGAGCGGAACGTCTGTTGCAGATTCTTAGAGGGCATTGGAATATCGAGAACCAGGTGCATTGGGTCCGGGACGTCACCTTTGACGAAGACCGCTCCCAGGTAAGGAGCGGTAACGCCCCCCAGGTGATGGCAGCCTTTCGCAACCTGACCACCACCCTGGTGCGCTGGGCTGGTCATACCAACGTTGCCGCCGCCCTACGCCGCCACGCCGCTCACGTCTCCGAAGCCTTCTTACTCCTCGGCATTACCCCTGAATTCGGAGAATGAAAAGGCCCTGCCGGCAGGTTCAGGGCATTTTCGCCAGCCTGCCGGCGCCTGGCCGGCGCTGGTATAATCCCCCCACCCAGCCAGCCCATCGCCCACCGGGACCCCAACGCCAGGCCCGCCCAACGCCAGATAAGCCGAGGTTCGCCGTGACCACCGCCAACACCAGCGCCAGCAGCAAGACGCCCCAGGCCCCGGGCCGCTTCCGGCTGCCCGACATACCCGACCGAGAGCCCGATGAAGTGACCCAGTTCGACCACATTGCGAAGACCGGCAACGCCCACTACCTGGCCCAGCACCTGGGCCACCCGGAGACCACCCTGGTGGAGGCCGACCGGTGGATCGCCCCGGATACCGCTTTCGACAAGCGCCGGGCGCGGTACCCCGACCTGCTGGTGGCCTTCGGCGCGGACCCGGAGGCCTACCGGGCCAGCAACGGGTACGTAGTAGAGGAGCAGGGGAAACCGCCGGACTTCGTGTTGGAGGTGGCGTCGGAGAGCACCGGGGAGCATGACGTGGGAGACAAGCGGGACTACTACGAGTCCCTGGGCATAGGGGAATACTGGCGCTTCGACGAGACCGGGGAGCACCACGGGACGAGGCTGGCCGGGGACCTTCTGGCGAACGGCCGGTACGAGCCGATAGATATAGAGGAACTGCCCGGCGGGGCGTTGCAGGGATACAGCCGGGCGCTGGGGCTGTATCTGCGGTGGGAGGAGGGTCGGCTGGTGTTCCGCGACCCGGTTACCGAGGAGCCCATCGCCACTCTGGAGAGCGAGCGCCGGGGCCGTGTGCAGGCCGAGGCTCGCGCCGACGCCGCCGAGGCCCGCGCTCGGGAGTTGGAGGAGGAACTGCGCCGGTTGCGGGGCGGTTAGGGGATAGCGAACGCAGACGGCGGTGGCAACCTGGAACCCCTGTCCTGTAGGAGAAGGACTCCAGTACCGCCGTTCGAATCGTGCTCCCCTGCGCCGCTAATCGGGCCTCCGCTCCGTTGGCTTCAGCATGGCGGAGCAGCCCCGCTCGTCCACCAGGTGGTTCACTGAAACCCGCCCGTGGCGGTCGTATCCGGTGGTATAGGCGAATTCGACCTCAGCACCCCAGGGCACCCTGCCACCGACGCGGATGGTGCCGTCGCCGGGCTTGCCGCTGCTCCGTGGCCCGCCGGCGCCCCGTATCACCACGCCGTTGCGCCCGCCCTTCTTCCAGGCCATGACCTTCAGCTCCACCGGGGCCACCAACTCCGCCGGCGACGGCGCGAACAGGACTTCGTGCAGCCGCCGCAGCAGGTCCCCCGACGGCGTGCGTTTGCCGTTCATTACCTGGGAGAGCATCCCGATGCTGATGCCGGCCCGCCGCGCCGTCTCGTTCTGCGACCAGCCGTGAGCGTCCATGCGCTCCCACAGGGCGTTGGGATCTATCTCGGCAGGCTGGGCGGTCTCCACCTTCACCGGAGCCTCCAGCACCGTCTCCATCCGGGCCTGGGCGGCGGGACTCAGATTGCGCTGGCCCCGGCTGACCTGTACCACGTAGCCATAGGTCAGTCCGGCCCGGTCCGCCACCTGCCGCAGGGTCATGCCTCGTTCCCTGGCCCGCTCCCGGAGGTAGGTGCTCTCTCCGCCCTTGACCACGCCGCCCTGGCGGTGGACGACGCCCTGGGGAGGGACTTCACCCAGGACGGCCTCGATCTTGCCGCGCATGTAGGGGGTGAGGTTCTTCTTGCCCCTGGCGACCTGGGACAGGTGGGAGGGACCGACGCCCATGAGGGCGGCCAGTTCGTTGATGTTGAGGCCGCGCTCCCTGGCGGCCAGGGACAGGTGGGACTCGGTCCGGCCGGTGGCGGCGCCGGATTCGACGGCGGCGGCGGTGGTTTCCTCGCTGTAGTTGGCGCGGGTTGCATTGTCGTCGCCGTTGGTGTGGACGGCGGGTTCGGTGTTGTAGTTGACGGTGTTCGTGGTGTTGGCCTTCATGTCGTTTCCTCCGAAAGGCGGAAAGCGGGGCCGGCCCGAATGGACCGACCCCGCTCTCCGGTTCAAGATGCGGGTCGTTGGGTGCGGTCCATTCCGCCCCTTTGGTGTTCGCCGGTGGCGAAACACGAAGAGCGGGGAAGCCTCCCCGGTGGGAGAGACGACCCCGCTCGTAGGCGCCCATTCAATTGTCAGGGGCGGCTCCGTGGGCCGCCCTGGGTTATTGCCGGTTCAGCGATTGCTACAACCGGCCGGTTATGACCGGGAATCCAGGATGTTCGTTGTTGTTGATCACCTCCTCGATGTGGTTGTCGTGGCTGTGGTTGTCGCTGACGCGCTGCTGGTTGCCCACGGCGGCAACTGTGCTGGTGATTGACGTGAAAGCGTGGCGCTTAATCCCGACTCCTGCCGCCCGCTACGCCCCATTGGAGACGACGCCATTGCCCGTCCAGAACATCCCGTCCAAGGCGCACCACGTCCAGGGTCAGGCACCACAACGGGAAGTGCCGGTTGGGGGTTGGCGCAAGGCGCAGTTGGCCCAGGGATATGGCGCCCGGCAGGCCGGATGGTGAGGGAAAGAGCAGGGCGGGGAACGCAGCCGGGCCAGCGGTTACGCCGTCAGCCGAGACGCCGGTGAGAGCTGCGCTGCCAATGAAAAGCGTCCGGTCCGCCATCGTCTTTGGCGAACAGGAGCGTGGGGTCTACGGCCTGATTACTGCGGATTCAGCAGCCACGCCGCAGACGTGAGGAAGCGGCCGGAGGCAAAAAGCCCGTTCCAGCCGCAGGTTGATGGGTGAGCGCTGTGTCCTGTGCGCTCGGGGAGTCAGACCGAAGGTTCGGGTGCGAGTCTGCCGTGTCGGTTCCGGTTTTCACCTCCTGGACGATGTTGGCGATGCCGACCACCGCTTTGCGAAACGGCGCCAGCTTGGCTTGATGTCCCGCATCGAAGTGGCTGCCGGAGGAGCAGGACTCGACCCCGGAGTGCCGCATCACGCAGCGGGTGGGCGCTTGTCCTCGTTGAGGCCGTCGTGGGGAGAGCGGGGCTCGATCCCTGGCGAACGGTCCGGGTCGAAGATGGACCCTCCAGCTTTCAGGCGGGAAAGGCTGGAAAAACCGTAAACTGCATTGATTATCGCCCGCGCTTCCGCCGCAGGGAACGGGTTTTGCAAGCGCCTGGCCCGCCCCGCCCATGATCGCTTGCCCCACGCTCGCTGGCGGTTCGCCGGAATGCCCTAGCTGTCGCACCCCGGCGCCTGACCCGGCTTTGACGGCAACCGCGCCGTCTAATCCCACCAGGCGCCCAGGGTGAGCAACCGGCGCAGCCAGCGCAGCAGCTTGCGCTTCCGGATGGACACCTGGGTCCTGTCCAGCGCCTTCCAGCGCCAGCGGGTGTGATCCCGCCGGCTCAGGCTGTCCCGCACCGGCTGCTTCTGCGGCGGCAGGGTCAGCCCGTGCTCCTCCAACATGGCCAGCTCCAGCGTCAGGAGCCGCTCGTAGTCGGTCAGCCAGGACAGGCTCCGGCCCCGGACCGGGAGCCTGTCCTTGAGTTCCCGCCACTCCTTCACCAGGGGCCAGGCGTCGCCGTACACCTCCGCATCGTCCCCGGCGGGTTCCCGGGTCACCAGCTCCGGGTCCACGCGGCGCAGCCTGGCGGGCCTGGGCTTGTTCAGTCCGGCCACCGGCGGCGCGGGCGGCGATTGCGTCGGCGCGTCCTTGTCGCCGGGCTTGTCCCGTGCCTGGCCTGCCGGTTTCCCCGCCCTGCCCGCCGGGTCTCCCTGGGCGGCGCCCCCAACAACTGCGGCACGGAGGGCATCAAGCCCACTGCGCAGCTCCTGGGCCAGTTCCTCCAGTCCCGCCTCCAACGCCGCCACCCGCCGCGCCAGATCGCCGCCGGGTTCCGGTTCCCCGTCCCCATCCCCATCGCCGTCCACAACCCCGCCGTCCCAGGTCAGCAGCAGCCGCTCCAACGCGTCGCTCATGCGCCCCGTCATCTCGCCCGACTCCTCGGCCCTGACCAGGGTGCGGTAGTTCACCCCCAGCAGCACCGCCGCCTCCATCCGGCCCTCCCGTTTCACCAACTCGCACAGGAACCGGTGCAGTCGCTCCCGCCGCTCCGCAACCGGGTCCTGGCCACCGGCGCCCCGGCCCCCGTTCTGCGTCATGCTCCACCTCCGTACTCCCGGCCGGGCGACCAGTCCGATAGGGGGTTCCTGTAAGGGGGTTCCTACCCCGGCAACGACCCCCGGCCCGAATTGCTCGCTGCGACGGCGCCGGATTCGACCCGCCGCCGACTTGCACTAATACAAGTGAGGCCGGAACCGGCCCTTACCGCCAGGTGCTTGCCAACATGGCCCCGCTACCCCCGATTCCGGCCCGTTTCAGGTTCAGGACGGGCCGGACTTGTATTTCTACAAGTGACCCGAATCCCTGTACACGGGTATCACATCACATCCGGCCCCACCTCTCCAATTCCCTGTATGGGCGGACGCCGGCGTCCTGCCCTATGAGGAATTGGATTTTCACCATGACCTTCCCACACTCGATTGGGGGCGAACGCCCCAGGGCCGCCGTCTTGCGGTCCTGCAACACCGCCATTTCGACGACAAGGAGGCAGAGATCATGAGTATCAGCATCAGGAACATACTTTTAGGCAACCGGCGGAAGAAGGAGCCGGTGCTGCTGGCCATCACGCCGCCCCGCAGCGGCGAGCGCACACTCCTGGGGGTGGAGAACCTGCTGGCCTCCATCGCAGTTCCCGAGCCCTTCTCCCTGGAACTGGCCGGGGACGCCGAAGGCGTCACCCTCTTGGCCCGCTGCCTGGACGACCAGGTGGTCCGGGGCCAGATCGCCGCCCGCTACCCCCAGGCCCGAATCGAGACCCTTGACCCCGAGGGCGACCCCCTGCGGCTGGCCGAGGGCGAGTCCGCCTGGGGCATGACGCTCCGGGCCTCCGGCCCGGAGTACGCGCCGCTGCGCACCTTCCGGGACGACGACCTGCTGGACCCGGGATCCGATCCCCTGATCGCCATCATCGGGGCCTTGTCCAGCCTGAACGACGGGGAGCGGGTGGTGGCCCGCCTGCTGCTGCGCTCCATGGGGCCGGAGTGGTCCCAGGTGCACCAGCGGAAGCTCCAGCGCCAGCAGCAGCCCCTTACCGGCCAGTCCGTCAACAACGTCCAGGCCACCCAGGCCCGGATCGACGCCAAGGACGGCGTGAGCCTGGCCGTGCTGGGCGTGGCGGTGCTGGCGGCGGCGCGGGGCTACCTGTGGTACCAGGACGGCGAGCTGCTCAAGGCGTCGCTGTTGGGCGCGGGCACGGCCCTGGGCCTGGCGGCCGCCGGCTGGGGCTGGTGGCGCTGGCGGCAGGCCCGCAGCCGGGTCTACGACCCGCTGCAAATCAAGGAGAAGACCTCCCGCATCGCCTTCGACGGGGAGATCCAGCTCACGGCCATCCTGCCGGAGGGCGCCAGCCCCGACCGGGCCGCCGAACTGCTGGGTCCGGTGGCCGCCGCCTACCGCCACTACGACAACCCCGCCGGGGCCAGGTTCCGGGTGAGCAAAGTCAAACCCATCGTACCCAGCGCCCACCTGCACCCGGCCGGGCCGGGGTTGTTCGGCGGGCGCAGCGTGCTGGGGGTGAGGGAGGCCGCCGGCCTGTGGCACCCGCCGGGGGCCAGGGACGAGACCCCCCTGGTGGCCCGCGCCGGTTCCAGGGCGCTGCTGCCCTCGGCCCGGGGCACCAGCGGCGGCGCCCTGGTGGGCGAGACCACCACCGGCCCGGCCAGGAAGGTCCACTTCCCCCAGGACCTGCTGCGCCGCCACCACCTCTACGTGGCCCGCACCCAGATGGGCAAGTCCACCCTGATGCGCCACGTCGTCGCCCACAAGCTCAGGGAGAAGGCAGCGGGCAACGACCAGGACGCCATCATCGTGGTGGACCCCCACGCCGACCTGGTGGGCAGCCTCCTGGCCCAGGTGCCGGAGAGCCTCATAGACCAGGTGAAACTCATCGACCTGGCCGACGAGCGGGGTCTCCCCGGCATCAACCTGCTGGACACCCGCATCTTCGCCGACCGGGACCGCACCGCCGACTCGGTGGTAAGGGTGGCCCACGGCCTGTGGGAGCAGTGGGGGCCGAGAATGCAGTCCATCCTGGAGCACGCGGTCAAGAGCCTGCACGAGGCCAACGACAAGCGCCAGCCCGAGGAGCAGTACACCATCCTGGACGGGCTGCGCATCCTCTCCGACGACGACTTCCGGGACGAGGCGCTGGCCCAGGTGGACGACCATCACCTGCTGCGCTGGTGGGCCCGGGAGTTCGGCGCCTGGCGGAAGGACTACCAGGGCATGGCCCTGGCCCCGGTGCAGACCCGCCTCGCCTACTACGCCTCCTCCAAGACGGCCAGGGCCATCCTGGGCCAGTCCCGCTCCACCATCGACCTGCGGGAGACCATCCGGCAGGGCGGCATCCTGCTGGTCTCCACCGCCCAGGGCGCGGTGGGTAGAGACGTGGCGGCCCTGGTGGGGTCATCCATCCTGAACCTGGTGGACGGGGTGATAAGGGAGCAGGGCAGCCTGCCGCCGGAAGAGCGGCGGGGCGCCCTGGTGGTGGTGGACGAGATGCAGACCATGCCCGGGGTTGATTACGAGTCCATGCTCAGCGAGCTGGGCAAGTTCGGCGCCAACTTCATCCTGGCCACCCAGAGCCTGGGCAAGCTGGAGGACCTGTCCAAGACCATGCGGGACACCGTTCTGGCCAACGTGGGTTGCCTGGCCGCCTTCCAGATGGCGGGGACCGACGCCAGGCAACTGGTGTGGGAGCTGGGCAAGGAGCGGGTCGGCGAGGACGACGTGACCTCCCTGGACGTGCACCAGTGCTACGTGCGGGCCACCGTGGGGGTCCAGCGGATGGACGCTTTCTCCATGCGGGTGCTGCCGCCGGAGCCGGGAGACCCGGCGGTGGCCGAGCGCATCCGGGAGCTGGCCCTGGGCTACATCACCCCCGAGACGGAGATCGGCCCCGAGGACGACGAGATGCGGAAGCTGGTGGAGAAGTACCGGCAGGAGCTGGCGGAGCTCCGGCAGGGGCCGGGCCAGCGGAAGCAGAACCAAGCCACCCCACCGGCCCAGCCCAAGCCCAACAACCGGCGCAACCAGCGCAGCCGGCGACAGGGACAGCAGGGCCCGCCCGGACCAGAACCCGAGGCGGAAGGCGAGCCGGACAGCGACGAGCCGGGCGATGACGAAGAGCAAGCCGACGGTTGGGAGCCGGGCAACAGGGAACCAGACGGCGAGGTGGAGGCGGAGGAATGACACGGCTCAGCGATACCGCAATGGAGTTGCTGCGCCTGCTGGCCCAAATGCCCTTCCTTGACCGGCTGGAACTGGCCGCCCTGGCCGGCCGGTCCCGGGGCGGCGTCTACCAGGCGGCGGCCCGGCTGGAGGATGCCGGGCTAATCGACTCGGTGCCCCACGGCACGCCGCTGCTGGCGCCTACCCGCAGGTACTACGTCACTGAACAAGGCGTGAAAGCGCTGGCCGTGACCGAGGTCCAGCCCGTGGGCTGGCTGCTGCGCGAATATCCCCTCTCCCTACGCTGGAGGCGGACGCTGCTCAAACGCCTGGACGCGGCTGCCGTCATCTACCGCCTGGCCTCCGCCCTGGCCGGACTGGACCATCCCCTGGACTTCCGCTGGCGCCGGGCCCTGCCCCAGGACGCCGACATGTCCCTGCCCGACGGGCGAGTGTTGGCCATCATACGCCAGGGGGCCACCGCCGAGCGAACAGGTTTCGCCAAGCGCCTCTGGCGGCTGGCCCAGGGTCCCCGGCCGGGCGCCGTCCTGGTGATGGTCCCCGACGAGGTGCGCCTGCGCCAGGCTGTCGTCCTGCTGCGGGACGCCCGTACTCGGACGGCCCCGGTCCCGGCCTTCTTCGCGTTGGAGCGCCACGTCGCGGTGGCCGGGTCCGGCGACGTCATCTGGCGGTCCTCTGCGGGCGTCACCCTATCTTTGGCGGAGGCCGTGGGCCGCGCCAACCCCGGCGGGATGACGGCGGCGGAGCCGCCCCTGGTGCGGGTGTCCATTCCAAAGGACATCGACCTGGGCGGAGGGGGCGAAAACGTCCCCGGCCACCTGCTTCCCGTCCTGCTGCGCCCCGCCGAGAAGCGCGCCCTGGACCTGTTGGCCGACTGGCCCTGGCTGGCGCGGGAGGACGTGGCCGGGATCCTGGACGTTTCCCGCCCCAGGGCATCCCAGCTCACCGCCGTCCTGGAACGCCTGGGTCTGGCAACCGGCTTTCAACTTGACGCCCGCCGCCTGGCCCTCACCGATAGGGGGCTGAAGCTGCTGGCCCGGAGGGACCGCGTTTCCACCGGCGAGGCCAGGCAGCGGTGGAGCGCCGGCGCGGAAGGCCACGGGGACAACGGCGCAGCCGGCGACCGGCCATCCGTGTCCGGCAGGCGCAGCCGCCAGTTGCTTCGGGACCTGGAACACACCGCCGCCGTCCACCGCTTCGTCGCCGCCCTGAACCGCCAGGCCCGTGGTCTCGGCTGGGAGGTGGAGCAGCTGGACCCGCCCCACCGGGCGTCGCGCTACTTCCGCCACTACGGGCGCCCACGCTCCCTGCACCCCGACGCCTTCGGAACCCTGCGCCGGAACGACCTGCTGAGCCCCTTCTTCCTGGAGTACGAGCGCCGCGCCGTGCGCCCCGCCACCATGGCCCAGCGCCTTGCCCCCTACCTGCGCTACTACTCCTCCCGTCGCCCCGCCGACGACCACGGCGCAAGGCCCCTGGTGCTGGTGGTCTTCGAGGATCCCGTCGCCCCGGCCCACTTCCTGGAGGTGGCCCGCCGGGAGATGTTGCGCGTGCGGGTGCCGCTGCCCCTGCTGGCCTCCCACCGGGAACTGGTGGAGCGGGAGGGACCTTTGGGACCGGCTTGGCTGGCGCCGGGCGGCGACTTCCAGCCGGTTGCACCGCTGCACCATTACGAGTGAAACACCAATACAAAGGAGAATGACCGCCATGAGAATCTACTACGTCGGCGAGTCCCTCAGCCGAAACCTTTCCGTCGCCACCGCCCTGGGGGTGGACGGCGAGCACTGGGACGCCGTGTGCGAGCACGTCCTGGACTGGCGCTGGGTCATGGAGGACGACTTCAACGTCCCCACGGGCCGGACCCTGCGCGGCGCGGATCTGCTGTCCCCCAAGGGAAGCCTCCCCCGGGGTCTCCGCCGCCGCCTCACCACCCTGGAGGAGGGACTGGAAATCATGATGAACGGCCTGCGGGTCCTGGAGCACTCGCTGAACAAACGGGGCGGAGTCAGCGTGATCAACGTCTGCCGGCGGAATTCGCCTTTCCGCCAACACCGCAAACGCGACCGCGCCGCCGCCCGGGAGCGGCTCCTGGAACTGGTCAACGCCTCCCTGGCGGCGGACGGCCGTTACGGCCATATCATCGAGGACGAGGCGGAGCGGGACGGCCTGCCCGCCCTGGCGGCCGGGCCCGTTCACCGCGACCCCATCCTGGCAGCCTGCCCATACGCGGGGGACAGCGACTCCGGCGGAGACATACGGCTGGACACAGTTGCCTGCGTCCAGCCGTATCGCCGGGCCGGGGACGACGAGTTGCTTCAGATGGCCGGGCTGGTCTCCTACGCCCTTCTCCAGCAGGAGGACCCCACCGCCATGTCGGAGGCCCTGAACTTCCACCTGGCCTTCGGCATCCTGAAGCGCGTCCTGGACCGACGAGCCTGTCCCCGGGACCCCCAGGCGTGGACCGGTTGTGAGCGGAAGCGGGGAACGGGCGAAAGACAAAAAGGGGGCCGGACGGCATGATCCGTCCGGCCCAACTATTGATGGTAAAGTCGTCGCGACCGGGTCAGTCCTGGATTGCCGGGGACACGGCGCAACCCCCGCCTACTATATCGAAGTCTGCGGCGGGCACCTGCCCTCCCGCCTCGGGCAAGAGGTGATGGAGCAGCCCCAGCCGGACGGCCAGGGCGAACAGCGACACCAGGTGGCCGGAGCCGACCCGGGAACCGGCCTTCCAGCGCCGCACCGTGCGGGCGTTCACCCGGAGCTCCCGGGCCAGACCGCCCCAGGTGAACCCGGCGGCACGGCGGAAGCGGTCCAGCCGGTGGGGAAAGTCCTCGGGGAAAACCTCGGGCTCGACGTGGTAGACGTACTGCTGGCGGCGTCCCATGCCCTAACCCCCTTGGCCGTCAGTGTCGGGGTTGGCGCTCCCGCCGGACCCCCGCCGCCGGCCCGGTCCCGCCGGAAGCCGGAGTTGCAGCCCCCGGCGGTCGTTCACGCCCATCCGGGAGGCCAGGTCCCGCCAGGTCAGTCCCGGGGCCCGTGCCAAGCCCTCCAAGTAATTCGGTTCCTTGATTGTCATGTTTCCACCTCCTTTGTTCCAAGTATCACGATCACGTCCTCGTCCAGGAGCAGGGCCAGGCCGCCGGGCACCCGCAGGGCGATGCGCGCCAGGGCCAGCATGGCGCCAGCTCCAGGCTCGCCGCCCCGCTTGCGCCAGCGCCAAAGCTGCCGGCTGTCCACCCCCATGGCCGTGGCCAGCCCCTCCCAGGGGAGGCCGGTCAGCCGTTTGATGACCTCCAGCTTCTCCCGGAAGTCCTCCGGCACCAGGGCCACGCCCGGGGGAATGTCAATGGGCGTCCCCGTCCCGGGGCGGGGGCTAGGCATCGACCCGCTCCTGGACGAAGAGAACGTCGAAGTCTGACACGCCCAGCACATCCATCAGCCGCTGGCGGGTCTCCGCCGAGGGACACCGTTCCCCGTTTATCAGCTGGGATAGGTAGCCCGAGGAGCGTCCGATGCGCCGGGCCAGTTCGTTCTGGGTCAGGTTGAGCCGGTTCAGCAGTTCCCACACCGCCTCGGCCTTGAGCCTGACCCGGTAGAGGGTCCGTTTGCGTTTCATTGGTTTGCCTCCTTGCGGGCCGCGTCCCCGCCGGCGCGTACGGTGTCGGCGGCACGTCCTTGGCCCCCGCCGTCGCTGTCGCCGGCCAGAGCGGGGTAGAGATCGGGGTGTTCCAGGTAGTGACGGGCGATGATGCGGGCCAAGAGGCGCAGGCCCTGGATGCGTGCGTCCTCCTGTTCCCCGGTGAGCCTGTGTTTCTTGATCAATGGCCTCCACTGGCGTTACCCGGACCGGCCCCTGGGGGTTGGCCGGGCAAGCGGCGGTGTTGTATACTCGGCAGAACGTATGAGATCATCCGTTCCATATGATGGAGTGTAGCAATATACTTGCAGCATAGGCAATAGAAAACCAGCAAGTGTTGCCTTTTATTGACCAAGTGTTCGCTTTAATGTAACAATACTTCAACAAAAACCTAAGCGTTGTTCCATCGACGCGCCGCCGACGGGCGGGAGGAGACCATCATGGGCGACGTTGACCAACAGCAGACCGGCCAGCCGGAAGGGATTGACGAGATGGAGACGGCGGGCAGCGAGGACTTCGGCTCGCTGCTGCGGCGCCTGCGAGGCCGGGTCAGCCTGAGAGAGGTCACCCGGCGCACCGGCGTGTCCGCCTCCTACCTGTCCCAGATCGAGCGGGGAGTGAGTCAGCCCGGCGCCAACCTGCTGCGCAAGCTGGCCGAACTCTACCGCGTGGACCCCGACGACCTGATCAGAAGGGCCGGCCACGGTTCCCAGCCCGACCCCTTCAGCGACCAGGCCATGGACGTGGAGCGGGCCTACCGCTTCGTGCTGGACGATCCCGCCTTCCGCGTCGGCACCCGGCCCGACGGTCCCATGACCGTCAACGCCAAGCGGTTCATCGTGGAGATGTACGAGAAATTCACCGGCAAGAGGCTATTGGAATGACTGAGACCCTGGACGGCTTCTGCCGCGACCTGCTGGAGGACCACGAGCAGGGCGTCCGCCTGGACCCGGAGATAATCGCCGCCCGCTTCGTGAGTTGGTTCGGAGTATCGGACATTCCCACCCTGGACGAACTCAAGACCCTGATGCGCCGAGCCGGTTTCGGAGAGGTGGAGGAGAGGGACCTGGAACGGGGAATGAAGGGGGTCCACTTCGGGGCGCCGGGCCAGGAGTACCACATCTACTACCGGGATGTGCTGTGGCAGGGGTCCAAGGAGTACACCGTGCTCCACGAAGCCTACGAGATCAAGCACGAGACCATGAGCGAGATGCACTCGGGCAGCCAGTCCTCGAGGAAGATATGCGGGGAGGCCGACCGCTTCGCGGCGGCGGTGCTGATGCAGCCGGAGCGCTTCCTGGGTCGCGCATTGGAGTTGGGGCTGGACCTGATTGCCCTGCAAAGGGAGTACCAGCACGCCTACGCCGCCGTTGCCCTGCGTCTGGCCGAGGTGGTGCGACACCCGCCCCTGCTGGTGGTCCTGTACGAGCACGCGGAACGGGGCAACCCGGCGCTGTGGCCCGCCGGGGACGACCTGGCCTCGCTGCGGGTCAAGGTGATAAGGCGGACGCCTGGCCTGGGACCGCCCGGCTCCCGCCTCATCACCGGCAGGAGGGGCGGGATTCCCCGGAAGCACCGGGGAGTGCCTTCCGGCTCCCTGGCGGAGTTGACGGCCCGCAGCGGTCGAATGGAGTACGCCGAAGCCGACGGCCTGGCCGCCGTGGCCCAGCCCGTCCACTGGAAGGGGCGCCTGGCCAAGGTGGCGGTGGTGGCCGTGCCTCTGACACACCGCGAGGCGCTGGCCCCGCAGGTCGGCAACCGACGCCAACGCTCACGTCAATTGCCGGCCCGGCCCCGGCTGGCGGCTTCTTGACGGGATGGGCCGGACCTCTGATAATAATAGTAAGACAAACGCATATCGCAGCAGGCAACAAAGAGACCATGCCGCCGAGCCGAATTTCCAGGACCATCACCTTCTCGCTGCCTCCCGAGGTGTACCAGCAGGTGCAGCGGGTGAAGCAGGAGGAGGGCCGCGACATGAGCGAGTTGGTCCGCGAAGCACTGCGCCTGTACATGGATGACAGGGAACTCCGCCGGTAGCAACTCCGGGAACGCCTGCGCTCCCGACATATCTAACCAGCAGTTGATCAAGGAGGACACAGCGATGAGTAAGAACACCGACCTGGCCCCCGTGGCCCTCTACGCCCGGGTCTCCAGCGACCGGCAGGACGTGGACCTCTCCGTCGCTGCCCAGCTTCGGGCGCTGCGCGACTACGCCGACAAGAACGGCTACCTGGTGGTCCGCGAGTACGTCGACGAGGCCGAGAGCGGCAGGATCGCCGACCGGCCCCAGTTCCGCAAGATGCTGGACGAGGCAGCCAAGCCGGAAGCGCCCTTCAACGAGATATTGGTCTGGAAGTTTTCCAGGTTCACCCGCAAGCGGGAACACGCCGTGGCCTTCAAGTCCATGCTCCGGCGCAAGGGCATCCGCGTCGTCTCCATCACCGAGCACGCCGACGACACCCCCACCGGCAAGCTCATGGAGGCCATCATCGAGTCCGTGGACGAATTTTACTCAGAAAATCTTGCCGAAGAAGTTAGGCGGGGTATGCGCGAGGCCGCCTCCCGGGGCTTCTGGATGACCACCAACGCCCCCTACGGCTACCGGCGGGTCTACGTCCAGGACGGGGCCAAGAAGCGCCCCCGTCTGGAACTCAACCCGCCCCACGACGCCCTGGTCCGGCGCATCTTCGACCTCACCCTCCAGGGCAGAACCTCCCTGGACATCCTCAAGACCCTCAACGCCGAGGGCATCCCCTCTCCCAACGGCAGGCAGTGGCGCAAGACCACCGTCCACAAGCTCCTCGCCAACGAAGCCTACACGGGCACCCTGGTCTGGGGCCAGAAGAGCAGGGACGGGCAGGACCCGGTGCGGGTGGAGGACGCCTTCCCCGCAATAGTCTCCCAGCAGGAGTTCCAGCGGGTCAGGAAGCTGCTGGAGTCCCGCGCCCCGGCCATCACCCACCCCCGACGCGCCGCCAGCCCCTACCTCCTCAGCGGCCTGGCCAAGTGCGAGACCTGCGGAAAGGCCCTCACCGCCGCCGAGGCCAAGGGCGGCAGGTACACCTACTACGTCTGCCAGTCCATCCTCAAGCAGGGCAGCGGGTCCTGCGACACCCCCAGGCTGAACGCCAGGAACTTCGAGGACACCATCATCTCCAACATCCGGGACAACATCCTCACCGAGTCCAACATCAGGGAACTGGTGAAGCTGCTGGACGAGGAGATGGACGGCGTGGCCCGGGAGCAGCGGCAGAACCTGGAGACCGTCGAGGCCGAATTGGAAGAGGTGAAACGGAAGCTGGACCGCATCTGGCACTTCGTGGAGAGCACCGACCTGGACATGGCCGACGCCTCTGAACGCATCCTGGAACACCGCCACCGCCGCGAGCAACTGGAAGCCGCCGCCGAGGACGCGCGGGCCGTACTGTCGCAAAGGCGGGAGTTGCTGGACAGCGCCGACACCATCGCCGCCTTCGCCGCCGACATGAGCGCGTTCCTCAGGACCAGCGAACTCACCGAGACCAAAGCCTTCGTGCGGTCATTCGTCAAGGAGGTACTGGTGCGGCCCGGCGGGGCGACGATTATCTATACAATACCCACGCCGGAAGATAGTCCGATAGGAGGTGCGGACGCCGCTGAAATCGCCTTGAAAGGCGGAGTTCGCAGTATCGGATACGGTGGTGGGCCGGACTGGACAAAATCAAGAACCGAGGCCGATTCCGACGTCACCCCGTCCTGCGGCATGGGGATAGTATACGTCAGAACCGCCTCGTCCTCCACGATCTCGATGCCCTGCACGAAGTTGCGGATCAGGGCCTTCCGCTCCGGGAAGGTCCCATCCTGGAAGAGCGCGCGGAAGTCCGCCACGTACCCCCTGATCTCCTTCGAGGTGGGCAACTCCGCCCGCCGCTGCTCCAACTGGAACTCGGCCTCCTCCCGCGCTGCCACCAGCTGGTCCTGTCGGCTCTTCAGGGACAGGATGCGGGGCGACAGGACCTCGATGGGCAACTGCTGGGTCTCCAACGCCTGGTAGAGGTTCTCCAACCGGGTCTCCACGTCGGATAGCTCGCTGTTGATGGCGGTCAGCCTGTCGTTGACCTCACCGGCCAGGTTGTCGATCTCCTCGGCCACCAACGTCACCAACTCGGTGATGGTCTCCTCGGTGAGTATCCGCTCCCTGACCTTCCCGATCACCAGGTCCTCCACCTTGCTGGCATTCAGGTAGCGGGCGGTGCAGGCTCCCGCTCCCTCGCGGAACAGGCTGGAGCAGACGTAGTAGGCGAACTGGCCGCTCTTGGCTCCCTGGGCGGAGTAGGACTTGCCGCACACCCCGCAGCGGAGGAGGCCGCTCAGCAGGTACTGGCTGCCCACCCGCGCGGGCCGCTGCACCGTGGGCGCCCGCTGGTGAAGCCCCTGCTGCACCGCGTCGAACAGCTCCCTTGACACCAGGGCGGGCCAGGCGTTCTCCACCCTTACAGGGTCCCCGGCCTTCTCGTCCTTGCTCTTCACTCCCCATACGGCGGTGCCGGTGTAGGCTTCGTTGGTCAGCAGGTAGTGGACCACGTTCTTTTGCCAGCGTTTGCCCTTGTTGGTGATGCCCCGCCCGTTCAGCTCCTTGCAGATCTCCGCCAGCCCGTTGCCCCGGCGGGAACTCTCGAATATCTCCCTGACTATCGGCGCAGCCACCGGGTCAACCTCCAGGGTGGGTCGCTCCTTCGCCCCGTCGCTGACCTTGACGCGGGTGTATCCGAAGGGGGCCTTGGACCCCAGGAAGAAACCCCGGGACGCGGCCTCCCGCATTCCCCGCACGACCTCTTGCCCAAGATTCTCGCTGTAGTATTCGTCCACCGACTCGATGATGCCCTCCAGCAGCCTGCCGGTGGCGTTGTCCTCGGCCTGCTCGGTGATGGACACCACGCGGATGCCCTTGCGCCGCAACTGGGCCTTGAACGCCACGGCGTGCTCCCGCTTGCGGGTGAATCTACTGAATTTCCAGACAAGAATCACGCCAAAGGGAGCCGTGGCCTTGCTGCCCTCGTCGATCATCTGCCGGAACTGGGGACGGTCGGCGATTCTGCCGCTCTCGGCCTCGTCCACGTACTCGCGGGCCACGGAGTAGCCGTTGTTCTTGGCGTAGTCTCTCAAGGCCCGTAGCTGGGCGGCCACGGAGAGGTCCACGTCCTGCCGGTCGCTGGAGACCCGGGCGTAGAGGGCCGCCGGGGTCAGGGGTTGAAACTGTTTCTTCATATGCGCTCCCTTTTTCGTTTTGTCGTGTTACAGGCTGGCTCTATCGTCGGTCGAGTCCGCCACGGGGTGGACTTGGAGCCGGAAGCCCAGGGACCGCAGCACCCGTAGCACGGTGTTGAACTCGGGGCTGGCCCCGGCCCGCATGGACTTGTACAGGCTCTTCTCGCCCAGGCCGGTCTCCCGGGCCACCCGCCGCATCCGGTGGGCGCGGGCCATCCGCCCCATGACGCCCATGATGCTGTTCAGGTCGCCCGCTTCCAGGGCGGCGTTCAGGGCAGCCGTCATCTCGTCGGATGTGGCCGGGTATTCCGGCCGTTTCTCAGTGCTGCCCATCACCGCTGCCTCGCCGTCGTGAGTCTGACCCATGTGCTACTATGTTATCCCATAGGATACCTAGTACGCAAGGGGGAAATGTCATTCGGGACCGCCAGTTTCGGGGATTGCCCCTCCCCAATCCAGGATCAATGGACAGCCGGGGCCGGGAGTCCGCCAGCGATGCCTTCACGATTGCCAGAACCGCCACCAAGGGCCGCGCCGTTCCTGCGCCGCCTTCAACTCGTCCACCAGTTCGCCGTTGCGCTGCCGTTCCTGCTCAAGCTGTCCCTGCAACAACTCCACCTGCGCCTCCAGGCCGCGAATCCGCTCCCGGGCCATCGCCAGCGCCGGATCAGCAGCCACGCCGTTGCCCAGCGGGTCGCCGTCCAGCATCACGTATACCCGGTGCCTCCGTCCGCGTGGCTCCCGTCTAACGGGCACCTCGCCGGCGGCGATGCGCCGGTTCAGCGTGGACAGGGACAGCCTCAGCTCCCGGCAGGCTTCCGCCTTGGTCAGTAGTCTCATGTCCGTGCCTCCCTTTGTGTCATCGCGTTTCATCTACGGGTCAATCCTCATGTGTCATGCGTGCCAGCGCCTTTGGCGCTCTCGTGGGAGTGGTTGGCGATTCTCTCCGTAATCCCCCGATTTCTGCAACGAAATGCAAGCCGGAGGTCTTTTGGGGTCAGACAAGGTTAAGACGAGAAAAAACCATGTCATTTGCGTTGGTTTGTGGCCTCCCTACAGGAAACCCGGGGGACCGCTCTACCGGCAAAGTTGCACCTTGACCAGTCGCTGCAATTGCAGCCTCTCCCAGGGCTCCGGCGCGGGCGGCAGCCACGTGTCAGCCAGGATGCCATGTTGTGCGATGGTCTCCAGGTTGGAGCTGGCGAAGGGGGCGTGTTCCACGTAGCTGGCGGCGTCCTGGAAGGCGTCCTCGTCGTCGGGGGTCTCGAAGACGAACAGCACCAGGGGCAGGTCCCCGCCGTGGTCCCGGCGGGCGTAGCCGCTCTGGAAGTAGCGGCGGTAGTTCTCCAGCCTGGCGCGCACCCGGTTGGGCGTGGTGGCGCGGCGTTCGTATTCCAGGAAGCAGTGGCGGTATCCCCCGGGCAGGTCCAGGACGAAGGAAACGTCGGGGTGGACCACGTAGTTCTTGTCGTTGTGCCAGTAGCCCACGGCGGAGCGGGAGGTGGGCAGCAGGTCCAGGACGCCGTAGTCGCGGCTGCGGGCGCACTCGGCGGTGAGAGCGGCGGTCAGGGTGATCAGGGCGGCCTGGTGGTCGGGCTGGGAGGCCATGACGCGCAGGGCGGTGCCGGCATAGACCTGGGGATTGGAGACGGCGGGACCAGCGGTCCAGCGGTCCAGGACCTGCCCCACGGAGGCCCGGTCCCGGCGGGCCAGGCACGTGAGCCCATCGTCGGTGAGCACGTGCAGTGTACCCTCGGCGCGAATTAGGCCGTGGTCTGCCAGGGAATGGAGCACCTGGTTGGCGCGGCGGCGGGTGACGCCGCCCATGAGACCGATGAGTTGGTCAGTGGTGCACAACGGCCAGGCGGCCAGCAGGTCCAGGGCCTGCTTTTCGGTCCTGGTGAGTCTGACGGCCAGGGAGTTCGTCACCTGCTCGGTCGGCTGGGGCATCAGCGCCCGCATCCGGCTGGGATACAGTTCGTCCGGGTCGGGCCTGGGACGGTCGCCGGTGTCTTGTCCCGTGCGCCGCCCCAGCCAGCCCGCGATGGCGTCCAGGGACACGTCGGGGTTGACCGTCTCGGGCAGGAAGCGGTTGACGCCGGTGCCGCACTGCTGCCAGACCTGAGCCTGGGAGTCTCCCGCCAGCAGCTCCCCCTCGGTGGCGACAAAGGTGCTGCGGTGCTCGCCGGGGTCGCCCAGGGTGCGGAAGGCCCGGCGGGTGGCCTGGTCCGAGTGGGTCAGCACCAGGGTTGCCGTGGGCCGCCGGTAATACCGCAGTTGCTCCAGGGTTCTCAAGCGGTAGCGCAGGTTGGCCGAGGACAGCACCTGCCCCTGGCGCACGACGCCCACCGAACGTCCGCCGGACAGCGTGATCAACAGGTCGTAGGGTCCCTGGCGGTGGTGGTCCACCCGGACCGGCTGCCCCTGGGGGTCGGCGCGGGCGATCATGGCGGCCACGTGGTAGAGCACGGCCACGGCGTCCAGTCGGTCGGTGAGCAGCCGGAACCACTCCCGGGACACTGGGTACTCGCTGAGGAAGCTTTCCGTGCCGTGCTCCGCGCGGGCGGCGGCCTCGATGCCCTGCTCCGTGGGGAAGTGGCGTTGCTTCGGGTTTGGTCCCAGGCTGCCCAGGTGGTGGGAAACCGAGTCCACCAGGCCCAGGCTGGCGAGTTTCGCCAGCCGGCGGCGCAGGGTGGTGGCGGGAATCCTGGCGAAGCTGGAGAGTTCCTCCACGGTGACCAGGGGCGCGGCGCACAGCAGCCGCAGCGCGTCCTCCAGGGTCTCGGCCAGGGGCTTGGGATTGGCGGCGACGCGGCGCTGGACCTGGCGGACGGCGGTCATGGCCCATGTCGCCGCTTGTATGACGTCGGGATCGGCGCCGACGGCATTGATCACCGCCCTGGGCAGGGCACGCCCCAGGCGTCCCCGGTCCAGGCAGCGCCACAGGGTATGGCGGGATACGCCGAAATGCCGGACGGCCTGGGGTCTCCCGTGCCACAGGGCGTAGGCGCGCACGTAGTCGCGGATGGCGTCGTCCAGGGTTGATTCGTCCTGGGTGTTGTGCTCGATCCGCGCTGGCGGTTCCGGCGGTTTGGCTTTCAAGCTGAGCGTCTCCGGAAGTAACGGTCCAATGTTCTATTGTCGCGGAGAGACGCGCTGAAAGTAATGCCCGGAGCGTCACTATGTTGCAAGCAATTTTGTGGTATGAGCGGGCGCGGCGAGATGCAGTCTCCGCCCGCGTCGGTATGGGCCTCAGCCGGACGTCTCGCGGGGAAGAGGCGTAGAATGTCGTGGGCGGGATTGCCCCGATGAGGATGGGCAAGTTTCGTGGACCAGCTTGAAGGACGGAGAGTTGCAGGCGGCGTTCAAGAAACTGCTCGGCGGGTACTTGATGGTCGCCGCCCTGGCGTTCAACGCTTGGCGAAGGGTTGGGGAACGGGCGAGCGTCTGACGGCAAGGCTTCGGCGGTGGGCGCCGCCGCCATCGCCATGGTGGAGTTTCGGCCGTTGAGAATGAACGCCGGAGCTGGTTGACCGATGAGCAGGCCGGCGTAGGGCATGCAACCGCCACAAACAATGGAGGGATTGACGTTGAAGAGTTGGTTCACCCGCGCGGTTGGCGGACTACTGCTGGCAGCTATGGTCCTCCTACTGGCCGGGTGTGGCGCAACGGACACGGTGATGATTGCCACCGGCCGCGACTATCACCCCTTCAACTTTGTCAACGACCAGGGCGAGATCGACGGCCTGGAGCGGGCCCTGGGGGACGACCTGTGCCGCCGCGCCGGTTTGAAGTACCGGTGGGTTCTGAACGATTGGGAGACGATGATCCCGCACCTGCTGGATGAAGAGTTCGACGTCATCCTCGCCGGCATGAGCATCACCGACCAACGGGAGCGGCTGATTGACTTCACCCAAGCCTACTATCCGCCCACGCCATCGGTGTATCTGGTCCGGGCGGGAGAGGGCGACGCGGCCCTCCAGGGCAGGATCGGAGTTTCGGCGCACACCATATTTTCCGACTACCTATCGGAGCAGGGCATACCCTTTGTTCCCCTGGACCATGAATTGGACGCGGCGGACGCGGCGCTGAGCGGCGAAGTGGACGCGGTTATGGTGGACCACGGCTACGGGGTGCAGAAGCTGGCGCAGCACGCGGGACTGCTGGAGATGGCGGGGCCGCGGGTGCTGCTGGACCAAGGCTTGGGCATGGGCGTGCGCCCCGGCAGCGAGTTGAAGGCCAAGCTCAATGCTGGGCTGGCGGAGATGAAGGCCGACGGGACGCTGAACGCCCTCATCTTCAAGTGGTTGGGCGAAGACGGCTCCACCTTCGAGTAGGAGACCTACTCTGTGGGGACAGTTCGGAGGTGAAGCACGATGTTTCTGACCCTGATGGTACTTCTGCTGTTCGTGTGCGCCCCAGTGTTGGCGACAGAATTATGGCTGTCCAAGACACGAGGGAAGGCGCCGGGAAAACTGCGGCCGCCACATTAATCCTATTGATTTTGTGCCCACCTGCTTTGCTCTTGTTGTTCGTAATCTTGGAACCGCTCAGTTCTACATAGGGCTTTTTGACATTCACCTTCTGGCAGCGGGCTTCGCCGGCTCGACCGCCTCTACCGCCGCGGCTTCGCGAGGTATACCTAGCCCCTCAAGAAACGTGTACACGCCTTCGACTTCCCAATCGCTGAGCACTCCGATGTACAGTCTGTTTATGCCTTCGTCCAGGTCGATCATATGCACCCCATCCTGGTCCCATATTCCCTCTGAGTTCATCCGGTCATACCACTCGGAAAGCTGGGTGATAGTGTAACCGCCCTTGATGACGTTCAGCTCTAAGCCGGAATTGGGATCAAGCAATTCTTCAAGGGCTTGTCGGTCCTTCTCCCATTGTCCGGGATCGTTCTCATCATGTGCGATGAAGATGTTGAGAACCGTCTGCCGCTTGGAAAGGAATGCCCCTCCGAATCCGGGATTGCTCGTGGCGGCGCTCATCAGGCGGCCTCTCATGTGCTCTCTCGTGAATGACGGGTCCATATTCTTGTAGATCGACTGGTTATACCACCCGGTGGTAGATGCGTCACGGTCGCCGGACAGCCATTGCGTCCAAGCTAAACCGACCGTGCTTGCCACCAGGATGAGGATCCAAATAATCACAATGATGTGCTTCGATCCCATTTCTTTTCCCGTGGTATTCAGCCATGACCCGGATTGCGCCGCCGCAGGGCGCGGTACGGATTCCGTCCAACTTCAGTTGAACGGTTCAAACTCCGACGCGTCTGGGTCGCGGAGGTTCTTATGCCTGAAAACATGATTGTGTTCAACTGTGTCGAAATGTAGGCCGGGCTCGTGCTGAATGTCAGCAGGCCCTAATATCAGTCGGCACAGACACAGGCCATGGTAACCGTGAACTTTGTCGCCTCCCTGGAGAACTTGGGATCCGAGGCCTTGCCCGTAAAGTCGGGTTTTGGGACCACTTTTCGGGCAACTGGTCGTCCGCCGGTGGCAAGTGCCTGGAAACTCTCAATGTCGAAGTATTCCAATGACCAACAAAAAACAACCGATCAACAGAGCCAATATTGATGGGCCGATGGGCTGAAAAAATGCCACATCTGTCGCGAAGGATAGGGCAATGGTAATGGCACCAGCGACTATTAGAATTGCTCCTATAACAGTTGAAGCTGACATGATTCCCATGAGGCACCCACGCAACCTAACGAACTACAACCCCTGTTGTTGGATCAATCCCACTTTCTTCGCACCAATCATAGTACGAACACAAAAAGTAATCTCTCTGGTTGACCAACTCCTTTGCCAACGGAAGGAATTCCGAGGTGAACCACTCTCCATGCGCATGGAAACCCGCGTCTTTTCCCCTCTCCTGCATACGTGATTCGACCCACAGTGCTGCCCACTTGTCGGGGTACTCAGCAATACCTGCAATGCGGAGCACCTCCGGCGAAGTCGTCTGTGCGCTCTGCAAGCGTTTCTGAGGGTTGTTAGACACACCAATTTTTATTCGGCTGTCCTCTTTTTCCCCGGCGAAGATGTACACGAATGCTGGCATGGAGCCTTCTGGGGCATCGGAATAATTCCCGCTCGCCATTTCTCTGGCTGTTTCTAAATCGTCTATGATTGGCTCCAACCAATCGTCCAAATCGTCTTTCGAGTCGCGGGCTTCAAGTTGAGTTTTCGTGATCTCGATGGCCTTGTCGATATGAGGTAAGACAGAGCCTGTGAAATCTTCTTCCATAGCCATCGATCATCTCCGGGTAGCGATGCCCTCAAATCTGTCTGCGTAGCGTACTTTTCGAGCACAGTTCTGACCTTATGGGCAGAGACTGGAGTTTTCGGGCAAGGCCGGGATCCGAGGGTTTCGGGATTTTTGCCGTCGGCGTCGACTTTGGGAATGATGTCGATATTGGTGGAGAACGCGTCCGTCCCTGAGGAACACAACGACCGGGGACCGCTTTGGCTCCGGCCATCTCACCTTGGGCGAGACGGCGGGTCTGCTGGGGTCTGGTCAGTGGTTAAGCCTGAATCCACCGAAGATTTGAAGCTGGATGTGGGTTGATTGGGCGACTATGCTCCGGGCGGGCGATACGTGACCGTCCTGCCGCAGGCGTCGTCGATCTCCTCGGGAGTGATCAACTGAACAGTGCTGATGCTGAGAGCGCCCGCGGCTCCGATGGACATGGAAATGGCGGCGGCGGTTGCAACGTCCGGCAGGTCGAAGGTCAGGTACAGGTCCGCGCCGCCGAAAGCGTAGTAGAAGGACTCCAGGGTTCCGCCCTGCTCGCTGGCCAGGTCCTCAAATACCCGGCGGCGCGAGGTGCCGCCTTCCTTCAACAGGCCCTGGAAACCCTGGCTGGTGTAATTGGCTTGAAAGAGATACTTGGGCATTTCCGCTGCTCCTGATTCCAAATCATTCCTTCCAGGATTTTCCCGGAAGTTCATCATCCCCGTGCCCTGCGTTGTCGGCGCGTCGCCAGTGGGAACACCTGGTCCTTTTCGGTCGGCAATACGCCCGACATTCTCCGTACGGCCCGCGAAACGTATCGACTCAGGGGCCGCCGGTTCGATTCGACCCTGCGAAGGAACCCCAGTACGGAATGGGTTGGTTTTCCTTCGCCGGAGAGTTCAACCGGCGCCGCCCAGCGAATCCGCCATCGCTGAACGTAGTTCGGTAAAGTCAACGGGCTTGACGACGAATCCGGAGGAGCCGCGCTCACGGGCCGCTGACATCCGCCCCGGGTCGCCATAGGCCGAAACCACCAGCGACGGCACGCCCGGCCACGCCTCCGTCAGGCAATCCAAGAGCGTCAATCCGTCCATCTCCGGCATGTTCAGGTCCGTGATGACCAGGCGGACGTCCGGGTGCTCCGCCAACACTTCCAGGGCATGGACGCCGGAACGCGCGAACACAAACTCGTAGCGGCCGCTCCGGACCTCCCGTCGCATCCGTTGGCGAAACATCACCTCGACGTCGGGCTCGTCGTCAACCACCAACACCTTCAGGGAATCTCTGAACTCGTCCATGAACTGCCTCCCAGTGCGGCCAGTATAGCGCGGCGAAACTCGCCTGCCAAA
This sequence comes from Dehalococcoidia bacterium, assembly GCA_965207025.1. Taxonomy (GTDB): domain Bacteria; phylum Chloroflexota; class Dehalococcoidia; order Lucifugimonadales; family UBA3495; genus Bin87. The sequence goes on from OZ242258.1 coordinate 3,796,875, forward strand.
TCTCCTATGACAGCGAACTGGAGGGGCGTGACCACTCCGCCGAGGTCAGCGCAAGTGCTGGCGGCCTTCCGGCCCTGATGCGTCAAACTGCAATCCCCTCAAGCGGTTTCCCACAGTGAGCGCCCTATCGAGTAACTGGATTTTCACCTGGCGGCGACGGCCGGCAAGGGAAGGTCGGATGAGGGTTGGCCCTGATCATTGAGTTTGGGAATCAGTTCGTATCCCAGCTGCGCAGCCCGGCGTTTGGCGTTGCGCAAGGCTCTTTGACGATACTGGTTTTCGTAGTACTCCACGCCAGCATCCACGTACTTCTGACCGTATCTCAGCATCGAGTATATGATCCGGGCCAGCCTGTGCGCCGTCGCCGTGATCGCCTTCGGGGCTCCCAGATGCGCCTTCTTTCGGCGGAGGAACGCACCCAGGGCACTGTCGGAGCGGTGCAGTGCGCTGGCCGCCATACGGAGCGCCGCAGCTGCCCGGTTGGCGCTGGGCTTGGTCCGCGAGCTGATCACCTTACCACCGGTTATCCGGTTGTTGGGACTCAGCCCCAACCAGGACGCAAAGTGCTTGGCCGTGGGCCATTTCGTCATGTCCGTCCCGATTTCGCTCACCACCTTCAGGGCCGTATACCCGTCCACTCCGTCTATCTCGGTCAGGTCCACGCCGGTCATCCGGAATAGGTGCGTGCGGAGGTCGAAGCGAGGCGCGTTCCCTTTGCTGCGTCTGTTCCCCGGCTTCGTAGGGAGGGAGCCTCCGCCGCTGAGGTCCTCGAACCTCTCCAACTGCTTTTCGATCTGCCGGTCGCACTCATCGATCTTGGCGTGGTAGAACCGGTAGAGTTCCAGCGCCTGGGTCAACTCGAAGATGTGCTCCTCCCTCCAGTCGCCGTGCAGCGACTTGGCTATCGTCTCTTCGTCCGCCCTGATTCTCCGGTCCCGCAGCCCGGCCAGCTGGCCCGGATCCCGTTCCCCTCTCACGATGGCTTCGATGATGTCCATTCCGGTCTTCCCGGTGATGTCGCTGATGACGTGCTGAAGCTTGACATTCATCTGGGTCAACGCCTTTTGCATGTGCTGGATGTGGTGAGCGGCGTACTCCACCAGCATCGACCGCTGACGCAGGTAGCTCCGCAGGCGCCGTATCTCGGCGTCGGGTCTAAACGCTCCCGACAGCAGTCCGTAGGTGTGCAGCTGTTGCAGCCACTGACAGTCTGATACGTCCGTCTTGCGGCCGGGTACGTTCTTGAGGCGACGGGGGTCCACCAGCATCACCTCCAACCCCCGCTCTTCCAAAACCCCGAACAGCGGTATCCAGTAGACTCCCGTCGACTCCATCGCCACCGTCTCCACTCCGCACTCCAGCAGCCAATCGGCCATACGGTACAGTTCCGAAGTGTAAGCTTCGAACTCTCGCACCGGCTGCTCGGACCGGCCTTCTGACACCGCCACGAAATGACTGCTGGCGCCCACGTCGATCCCCGCCGCGTTCAGGTTGACCTGGGACAACGCCTCCGGCAGCCCATTCAATTCCCCCCGGACCCGGCTCTTTCCTGCTCCCTTGCCCTTGTCGCGTGTGCTCATCCCTTTCTCCCCTGTTTCGGCGTAAGCGTGTCGCCAGCCGGAGCCATCGACTTTCTAACAATCTATCGAACGGGAGCGTCCTCCATCGGAACGTCACCAATGATGCTGCCGCAAGGCTTCCGGACCATGCTGAAAGACGGGCAACAGGCACCAATGGGCAGCCCGGTCTTTATCTGGACAACACGCTTCCCCACTAGCATACACACCTACCCAGACCCCCAGTTACTCGCCTATGCATGGCCCGCATCCGGGCTTAACTCTGCTGAAAGGGAATTAGAAGGAGATTGCATTCTGCAATCCGGCGGTCATTCCTACTTGAATCAAGGGGTTGCCCTGCGTTCCGGTGGGAGTTGGAGTCTCGAATTTTACTGCGGGTCCATAATCACTTCATTGCATTGATTGCATTGCGGAGTTTGTAGTCCTGACTCATGGTGAAGCCATGAACGACCGCGATGGGCTCGCCCTCCAGGTAAACCACGACTCTGCGGTTGAGTGGGGCAGCCCCTGCCCCACGACCCTCAACGAGACCTGCTGCATAGCGTGTCGGAGGAACGGGGCCGGGCGCCCGCCACCGAGGTCTTGGGCGTGAACCAGACCCTGGCGGTCTGCCGCGGCTGCCGGCAAGCGTCCCGGCGGGTGCGGCAGGCGCTGCCCGAATTCAGGAATGCGGTCGGCGCAGGCGGCGCCTCGGCTTCGGTGGACGGCGGCCGCTCCTCCATGACCGTGCATGACGACACCGGGAGCAACCATCCCCCGCTTTCCCGGCTCCCCGCACGTTCCGCCGTGCATGACGACACCGGGAGCAACCTCCACGGCCGCCACCTCCACCTGAAACGGCCGTTTCGTCCCGTGTCCGGCGCGCCAAAGTGCAATCGCTGCGGAACTGCATTCACAGGCGTAGCTTTGTAAGGAAATCCAAGCCCATTGATGAAATCCCGCGGGCGGAATTGCAAACCTGAATCGACCCGGACACCACAATTGGCACGGCTCTAGTGTCAACAACCTTTTCGCGGCCTCGTGTCGGTTTATGGCGCCGGTTGCATTGCATCTCTTGCGCCGGGGGACGTGCCGGGGCCCGGTGTGACGGCAGACCCGGGTACAGAGATTGGGAGGAATGCCCTTTTGGGGAGTCGGAGGGTATTTTGAACTTGAAACCGGCGGAAATCGAGGGAATTCAGGGCGGTCTTGCGAGCGCTTGGCTGAAAGGGCGGGTTCCGGCGAAATTCCCTTTTGGGCAGTGAACGCCCAGCCACATCAGGGCGAGCGGTTCGTTGACCGGGCCGTATTCCCGCCTACCGGACAACCCCCTAAAGGACATTCCGGCCAGCAGATTGAACGTGAAGGAGCAAAGCGCGATGGATGTTCAGAACGAAGGGATGGGCGACACCGGGGAGTGGCGGGAGTTCGTGCTGCGGATGCTCCTGAGGGAATTCGTCGAAAAGGCGGGCAGGGCGGAGACTGCGGAAGGCCCTGGCGAACATCAGGAAGGCGTTGGCCCGGCGGATCATCCTGCCCTGGCGGCGCCGGGCGCTCTCTGGGGGCGTGGTGGAAATAGCGGACGTGGCCGGCGCCCCTGTCGCCGGGGCCGACCGCGCAGCGTCGTGGCTCAATTCTACGTTGGAGATGACGGCGGCGAGCGGCCAGCAAGCGCGGAGCAAGCGATCACCGGCGGGGCGGGCCAGCCGCTTGCAAAATCCGTTCCCTGCGACGGGAGTGCGGGCGATAATCAATGCAGTTCACGGTTTTTCCAGCCTTTCCCGAACGAAAGCTGGCGGGTCCGTCCCCGACCCGGACCGATTGCCTGGGATCGAGCCTCGCTCTCCCCGCGTCGGTTTCAACGGAGACCAACGCCACCCGCTGCGTGGCGCGGATCACGGAGTCGAGCCCCGCTCCTCCGGCGTCCACGTCGATGCGGGACGTCACACCGCGCTGGCGGCTGGCAATCGCCGCACCGGGAGGCTTCACCGGAAGGCTGTGGTTCAATTCTGAGTTCTGCGCTATAGACGGCATGGGGGCGTCGCCTTTGACCTGGCGCTCAACGCCGTCTCGCTGGGCGTCTTGCTTCCTGCTGGTGACGCTGAAGCGGCCCACGGCGGTTGAGTGGTTGCTGGAAGGGCTTGGCTTCGGACTGGGTTGGTGGAAGCGTCCCGGCGCCGCGGCTCTCTTCTAACACCCGCCGGTCATTCCGGTCGTGGGCACCCTTTCTGCCGCCGCAGGTGCGCCCGCGCAATCAGCCGGGCCAGAATGCGCAGACCCTCCCGGACCTGCTCCCGCTGCTGGGGCGAGTAATCGGGTCTATGCTGCTGCTCCGGAGGTTCGGCGTCCACTTGCCCACGCCGTTGCCCGGCGGGTTGATTCCCTCGGCTCGACCTTCGCCGGTACCGGTTCCCCTGATTCGATTTCGTCATGTGCCTCCGTGTTCTGCGGCCCCGGCGCCGAGGGCGTCGTGGTGTGGTCGCTGGCCGCGTTCCTCTGCCCAGCGCTTCCCCTGGCCTTCCCCGCCGGCTCATGAACCCCGCCGGGCAAACCCTGGGGCCGGACGCCGCCGGCGATGCCGGCTCGGTGGCCACTCCGGTGAAAACGGCATTCGGCATGGTCACCGGTCTTCTGGTCTTCTTCTGCCTCTCGTTGGTTGAAGGCGTGCCGGAGACGCTCCGCCACTGCCGTAGAGTGTGAACGAACATCTCCCTCCGCATAACCTCGCGCGCGCCCCCACCATCCTGCGGGGGCGCGCCGGGCCTTACGCCAACGGCCCCTCTCGTGGTGTCATTGGGGTGTACATGAGTCTCGTCCGGTGGCGGCAATGCAGGTCGGGACGTTTTGAACCTGGAACCCGGGGAAATCAGGCCTCTACCGGACCTTTTCTGTTAACGGTTTTCGTAAGGCCCCCTTCCAACGTCCGGGTACAACGGCCCTGCCTGAAACCGGCATTTTGTCCCAGGGGAAATCGAAGACCGCGTGCAATCGCCCTACCTGAAACGAACATTTTTGTATGGGAGGCGGGAACATGACGACGGAGAGGCCGGGCATCCACCGGAGCGAGAATATCGAGGACCTGCACCATCTGCGGCTGATGGCGCTGTTGGACGAACTGGTGCGCGACAAGGGGCCGCGCCAAGCGGCGGCGGACCTGGACGTGGACCACCGCACCCTGACCGCCAGCCTGGAGAGCGGACAACTCACCCGGCGGATGCGGGTGGCCCTGGACCGGGCGCTGCTCGACGGGGCCGGGTCGCCGGCCCAGGAGCAGCGGCAGCGCAACGACCTGCTGGCCGGGCGGCTGGAAAGGGTGGAGGAACTGGCCGGGGAGACCGCCGTGGGCCTGGCCGCCGTCCAGGGCGAGGTTGCAGCCCACGGCCAGGCCTTGCGGAGCATCGAGGCCAGGCTGGCGAAAGTGGAAAAAGCGCAGGCTCCGCCGAGCGCAACGCCCGCCGTCAGTTCGAGCCAGCCGCCCTCACCGCCGCGTGCGCCGCGCCGGGAGTTCCCCGAACTGGCCACCCTGGAACCCGCCGCTGACGACGAGCAGGTCTTCGGCGACGCCTGGCCCCTGATCCAGGAGTGGCGGGAACTGCGGCAGCGCCACCCCGACCGGGGCAGGGGCCTGGACTGGCTGCGCGACGAGGAACGGCTCATGACCGTGGAACTGGCGTTGCTGGAAGAACACGGCCTGACCCTGCCCCCGCAGGACTATCCCCTCACGGGCCTGGACCGCAACAACCAGACCAACTGGCGAAGCACCACCCTGGCGGAAACCCGCCGGGCCTTGAGGCGCCGGGAACGGCTGCGGTGGCCGCTCCGGGCGCTGGCGCTGGCGCTGCGGCAGTGGCGCAGGTAGGTAGCCGCCCCGAAAGGGCCGGTTCCAATCCGGTTAACACTTGCCCGGTGGGGCGCGCACGGCCTATCCAGGGGCGTCCGGAAGGCCGACAATAGCTGCGTTGTCAGGCTTTTCCAGCGTTTCCCGCCGTAGAAACCTGGGGCTTCTCCCTCAAGCCGGGGCTGGACGCAAGTCGCTCACGAGGGAATGCTGCCGACCCGGAGTGTTCAAGTCCTCCGCAGGCAGCGCGGGCCGGTGGTTGGAGTGCTCAATCCCTTCTTCCCCGGTCCGGTCCAACGGGTTGGAGTGTCAAGCCCTTCTCCCGTTGGGCAGTCCGGCGGCTGGAGTGTTCAAGTCCTTCATCCGCCGGACGCCGTTCAGCGATCGGGAGCTGATCCCTCCCGGTTGCTGGGCGCCCGTCCGCTGGCCGGAGTTGATCGCTCCTGCCAACGGACGGAGGGTGCGGTGCGATTGATCCCGCTCCGTTCCCAACCCAGGCTGTGGCGTCTGCGGGTACCGCTCGCAGCGCCCCAGCCGGAAATCTAACCCAGCCGGGGCAGAGTTGTCCTGGCCAACTTCAACACCCACATCGTCAGGGAGGTGGCATACCGAAACATCACGGCATCCCGGATTTTCCTAATCACACGGTTTCACTGGCGGAGCGGCTGACGCCCTTCGCCTGAATCTCACACTGCCGCCGGAACGACCGAACGGCTCCGGCGTAGCTGCCCAACCACGGCAGCCACCGCCGCTGCCGTCACTTGCACCGGCCGGTCATCCCTCAGCGACAGGCCGGGCGCTCGTTGCTACCACGCGGTTTCCCCCGGCCCGGTCCCTGGTCACGCGACCGCCGGGCGAGCTGCGTTCGCCGAATTCTTCCCACCCGCCCGGTTTCCACCGACTCCGGCCCTGGCCGAACTGTGCCTTGCGCCAGCGCCACAACCGCTATTTCCCGCGGCATCGCCTGACCCTGGGCGTAGTGCGCCTTCCCCACGGGCTGGCTGGACCTGCCGAACACCACCCTGGGCGCATTTCGTCTTGCGCGGGATTGCTCGGATAGGCAACGGGGCCATCTCCAACATGGCGTAGCGGTCGGCAGGAATCCAGCAGTCGGGAGCAGGAGACAGGCCAACGCGCCAATCGCTAACGCCGTGGCCTATTCCGGCAACCGGGTCAGCGGCGGACAGAAGGTCAGTGACAGCGGCGACAACTACAACCACGTCGAGGAGGTGATCTCCAGACACAACAAACATCCTGAGTTTCCGGTCGCCACGGGCCGCTTGGAGCGACCAGTGAACCGGCGGTGACAACCCAAGGCCCGCTGCGCCAAGCGCGGCGGGGCGGCTACCAAGGCAGCTGCGTGGGCCGCCACTGACAACCGAATAGATACCAACGAGCGGGGTCGTCTCTCCCAACTGCGGGGAGGCGGCCCCGCTCTTCGTGTTTCGCCTCCCGGCGAACACAACCACAGCGGCGAATGGACCGCACCCAACGACCCGCATCTTGAACCGGAGAGCGGGGTCGGTCCATTCGGGCCGGCCCCGCTTTCCGCCTTTTGGAGGAAACGACATGAAGGCCAACACCGTCAACTACAACATCGAACCCAGCGTCAATGTCAGCGGCAACCACAACGACCGCGCCAGCCGCGTCAACTACACCGACGAACCCACCGCCAGCGGCATCGGCACCGGCCGGGCCGAGTCTCACCTGTCCGTGGCCGCCAGGGAGCGCGGCCTCAACCTCAACGAACTGGCAAACCTGATGGGCGTCGGTCCCTCCCACCTGTCCCAGGTCGCCCGGGGCAGGAAGACCCTGACACCCTACATGCGCGGCAAGATTGAGGCAGTCCTGGGTGAAGTCCCTCCCCAGGGCGTCGTCCACCGCCAGGGCGGCGTGGTGCGGGGCGGAGAGAGCACCTACCTCCGGGAGCGGGCCCGGGAACGTGGGATGACCCTGCGGCAGGTGGCGGACCGGACGGGGCTGACCTATGGGTACGTGGTGCAGGTCAGCAGGGGCCAGCGCAATCTCAGCCCGTCTGCCCAGGCCCGGATGGAGACGGTGCTGGAGGCTCCGGTGAAGGTGGAGACCGCCCAGCCTGCCGACATCAACCCGCAGGCCCTGTGGGAGCGCATGGACGCTCACGGCTGGTCCCAGAACGAAACGGCGCGGCGGGCCGGCATCAGCACCGGGATGCTCTCCCAGGTGATGAACGGCCATCGCAAACCCTCCGGGGACGTGCTGAGGCGGCTGCACGAAGTGCTGTTCGCGCCTTCTCCGGCGGAACTGGTGGCGCCGGTGGAGCTGAAAGTCATGGCCTGGAAGAAGGGCGGGCGCAACGGCGTGGTGATCAGGGGCGCCGGCGGGCCACGGGCTGGAAATAAGCCTGGCGACGGCACCATCCGCGTCGGCGGTAGGGTCCCCTGGGGCGCCGAGGTCGAATTCGCCTACACCAGCGGATACGACCGCCACGGGCGGGTCTCCGTGAACCACCTGGTGGACGAGCGGGGCTGCTCCGCCATGCTGAAGCAGGGCGAGCGGGACACCGGTTAGCCCGCTTCCTTATCCTTGTCAAAGCGGGGGCACAGAATGCCAAGGCCCCTGAACAGGCCCCTGAACATTGACATCCAGCCACACCACATCGGCCGAACAGGTAAACCTCCCCTCAGTAGAGCCGATCAGTAGAGCCGCTCCCGGTTGGCCTCCGCTTCCTCGGCGTCAATCCGCCCGGCGTCGGCCCCGGCAATCTGGTCGGCCAGCACCTGCCCGTAGCTGGGATAGGCCGACCGCTCTATCCGCGCCGACGGGTCCCAGAGACGGCCCCGCAGCAGCGCCCTCCCGCAGTGCAGGAAGGCCTCTTCCACCGTCACCTTCAACCCCGACAGCGGGGCCCGCCCGCCCACGGTCATTGGTTCCAACAGCCCCTGGCCGGTTACGATCTCCGCCCTCCCCTTCACCCGCAGCGTCTCGTTCATCCCCGGCACGAAGAACAGCAGCCCCACCCCGGGATTCTCCACCACGTTTTGCAGGGAATCCACCTGGTTGTTGCCGGGACGGTCCGGCAGCAGCAGGGTCCTCTCGTCCAGCACCCGCACGAATCCCGGCGGGTCGCCCCGGGGCGAGGCGTCGGGCTGGCCACCGGCATTGCTGGTGCTCAGCACGCAGAAGGGCGACAGGGCAATGAAGTTCCGGCAGTGCTCGTCCAGCCGGTCCAGCACCTTCTGCGCCGCCCGGGGCGCCGGAGGACGATAGGTCTCCCGCAAATCCCCACTATTGGATATGGTCATGGCGAACCCTCCTCAACCTTCCCGCAACCGGCGCAGTTCCTCTTCCAACTCCCGGTTGCGCGCCTCGACAGCGTCGGCGCGCACGCGTTCAATCTCGGCATCGACTTCGGCAGTCTCAGCTCGAGCGCGGTCAAGGCCGATGTAGTCGAGATATTCACCCGTCCACCGCAGAAAGATGCCCAACGCGGCGCTGTACCCCTGGAGACTCCCGTCGGCCAGCGTCTCGATCTCAATAGGCTCGTACCGGCCAAGGACCAGTCGGTTGCCGATGAGCGCAGCTCCGTGGAGCTCGGCCCTGTGATCAAGCAGCCAATACTCCGGAACGCCAAGCGATTGGAAGTAGTCGCGTCGGGGTCCCAGGTTGGCCTCAGCCGTGGAATCGGAGGCCAACATGATCACCCAGTCCGGCGGCTTGCCCTGCTCGGAAATGATGTAGGCTTTGCTGGCCTCAAACCCCTCCACGTCCACGTTGCGCGCGACCATCATGTGGGGGTAAGGGATCCTGCTGGTGTCGGCGCCCGCGTGCGGAATGACGTAACGGCCGGCGGTGATCAGCGTGGTGTCGGCGTTGCCCAAGAGGGGGAGCAGGTCTTGAGAGGCGCCCTGCTTGTATAAAACGTCGAAAACCGCAGCGGCGTGAGCGGCATCCCGTTCCGGAGGGTCGGGCAGCCGCTTCCGGCTGCCCGCAGGTGCGGACTCAGCGTGACTGGGTCCGGCTTGGTCATGTTTGTTCACCCGATGGTCTCTCCCCATAACGCTCCTCCAACTCCCGGACCCGCGCCTCGGCCGTCTCTCGGGCCTGCCGCTGCGTGTCGGCACGGGCCTCAGCCTGCACGCGCAATTCCCGCTCGGTGTCGGCGCGAGCCTCGGCCTGCACGCGGCCCCGGCGCTCGCTCTCCAGGGTGGCGATGGGCTCCCCCGTGGCGGGGTCGCGGAACACCAGCCGCCCTTCCTCCCACCGCAGGTTCAGCCCCAGCGCCCGGCTGTACCCCTGCAACGCCCCGCCGGCCAGTTCCTCTATATCTATCGGCTCGTAACGGCCCTCCACCAGCCGGTCCCCGGCCAGCCTCGCGCCGTGGTGCTCCCCGGTCTCGTCGAAGCGCCAGTACTCCAGGATGCCCAGGGACTCGTAGTAGTCCCGCTTGTCTCCCACGTCATGATCCCCCGTGCTCTCCGACGCCACCTCCAACACGAAGTCCGGCGGTTTCCCCTGCTCCGACACCACGTACCCGTTGCTGGCCCGGTAGGCCGCCGGGTCCACGCCGAAGGCCACCATGAGGTCGGGGTAGCGCGCGCGGCGCTTGTCGAAAGCGGCGTCCGGGGCGATCCAGCGGTCGGCCTCCACCAGGGTGGTCTCCGGGTGGCCCAGGTGTTGGGCCAGGTAGTGGGCGTTGCCGGTCTTCGCAATGTGGTCGAACTGGGTCACTTCATCAGGCTCGCGGTCGGGTATGTCGGGCAGGCGGAAGCGTTGCCGGACTTTCGGGGCCCTGGGGGTCTTGCTGCTGGCGCTGGTGTCGGCGGTGGTCACGGCGAACCTCGGCTTATCTGGCGTTGGGCGGGCCTGGCGTTGGGGTCCCGGTGGGCGGTGGGCTGGCTGGTTGGGGGGATTATACCAGCGCCGGCCAGGCGCCGGCAGGCTGGCGAAAATGCCCGAACCTGCCGGGCGGCCGTCTTGCGGCGGGCGGCGAATTCGCGGATAATCGTTATTGCTGCTTCAAGAGCATTACTGCTTCAAGAAGACAATTTCAAGAAAACAATGGACGACGCCGGGCGAGGTCCCAGTTTTGGGCAACCTTGGGCAACCTTTACGGGACGCAGCCCCTGGCGGCGAGAAGGTGATTAGCGATGGTGGCCGAGCTCATGGCGAAGACCCTGAAGACCCTGGGGAAAGCAGGCAACGCTTCATACCTACCCCTTTCAGCCCCCCCCGACTTCCGGGGGCGTCGTGCTGACCCGGCGGCGCGCCCTGTGGGCGCTGCCCCTGCTGCTGCTGGCCGTAATGATGGCGGCGGCGCTGTTCGCGCTGACCCCCGCGCAGCCGGCCGGCGCGCAGCAGGCGGCGCAGACCTTCGTCGCCAACACCGGCCAGGCGGACGGAGCCAGTGTATCTCTGGGCAATGATTACGCCCAGGCGTTCACGACCGGCAGCAACGCCGCGGGCTACAGCCTGACCAGCGTCGACGTGGAATTCGCCACTATCGCCAGCGCCTTCAGCTCTTCGTCCCTCACCGCCAGCATCCACGCCGACTCCGGCGGGTCTCCGGGCAGCTCGCTGGGGACCCTGACCAACCCCGCCAGCTTTCCCGTCTCCAGTTCGGACCAGACGCTGACCTTCACGAGCACGGGCATCGACCTTGCGGCGAACACCACGTACTTCGTGATGTTCGATATCAGCAGTGATGAGCCTTTCTCGAATATACGCGTCACGACTTCGGACGCCGAGGACAGCGGACAGTTGGCCGGCTGGAGCATCGGCGACGGCGCTTTGTTTAGAGCATTTTCATTTTCCTCAACAGCCGCATGGATCACCAGCGCGTCATCACTGAAACTCAGCCTCGGCGGCGTCAGCAAGCCTTTCCTGGTGAGCAACTTCGGGCAGGCGGACGGCGGCACCGGCAACTTCGTCCAGCACGACCACGCGCAGGCGTTCACGACGGGCGCCAACGCCGGCGGGTACACCCTGACGGGCGTCGACTTCTCGTTTCCGCAAATCAACGACGGCGCGCTGGCGGGGAAGCTGACTGCCGAGATCAGAAGCGACAGCAGCGGAGCGCCGGGCGCGGTGGTCGCCACCCTGACCAAGCCCGGCACGATCGCCGCGGGCACGAACAGCTTCACGCACTCGGGCGTGGCGCTCGCGGCGAACACCACGTACTGGGTGGTGCTGGACGTCACCCTGGTCCTGCTTCCCGGCGCCAACACCATCCGGAACACCGCGTCGGACGCCGAGGACGCCGGCGGCGCGGACGGCTGGACCATCGCCGACGATGGCCACTACCGGACCTGGAACACCTCGGGCGCCTGGACCTCCTTCGGCCAGTCCCGCAAGATCACCATCCACGGCACGGCCGTCGAGACGGTCGAGACGGAGACCTTCGTCGCCAACACCGGCCAGGCGGACGGGGGCACCTCATTCCTGGGCAATGACTTCCACCAGGCGTTCACCACCGGCGGCAGCAGCTTCGGCTACACCCTGCACAGCGTCGACGTGGAGTTCTCCACCATCGACAGCGCCTTCAGTTCCTCGGCGCTGACCGCCAGCATCCACGCCGCCTCCGGCGGGTCTCCGGGCAGCTCGCTGGGGACCCTGACCAACCCCGCCAGCTTCCCCGCCTCCACCTCGGACCAGACGCTGACCTTCACCAGCAGCGCGGGCATCGACCTTGAGGGGAGCGCCACCTACTTCCTGGTGATCGACATGGACGCCGGCCAGGGTTCTTCGAGGGTACGCCTGACGGGTTCGGACGCCGAGGACGGCGGGGGCCTGGCCGGCTGGAGCATCGCCGACGGCGCTGGGACGAGAACGGCTTCCTCGACGGGCGCGTGGACCCCCAACGTATCGTCACTGAAGATCAGCCTCGACGGCGTCAGCAAGCCGGAGCCGCCGCGGGTGAGCATCCTTGGCGACGGCGCCGTCACCGAGGGCGTCAGCGCCAGCTTCACGCTGAGGGCGGTCCCGGCGCCCACGGCAGACCTGCCGGTGAGCGTCACGGTGACCACGACCGGCGACTTCGGGTACGGGACCCTGCCCACCAGCGTCACCATCCCGGCCACCGGGTCGGCGACGCTGGAGATCCCCACCACCGGCGACGACGTGGACGAAGCCCACGGCTCGGTGACGGTGACGCTGGTGGACGGGTCGGACTACGACCTGGCCACGTCGCTGGGGACGGCGACGGTCCGGGTGCGGGACGACGACCCGCCGCTGGTGAAGAACACCGGCCAGTCGAGCGGCCTGGTGCAGGGCCTGCACGTGGACCTGGCGCAGGGTTTCGACACCGGCGGCAACCCCTCGGGGTACACCCTGACCAGCGTGGACGTGGCCTTCAACCGGTCCACCGAGGACTTCGGCTCCAAGCTGACGGTCACCGTCCACAAAGGCGCCAACGGGGCTCCCGGCACGGTCGTGGGGACCCTGGCCAATCCCGCCTTCGTGAACCGGCAGGCCGGCACGTACAGCTTCACGCACCCGGGCGTCGCGCTCGAGGCGGACACCCGCTACTGGGTCGTGCTGGACGCAGCCGGACTCACGGAAGGCAACAGCCAGGTGAAGTTCACGCAGAGCAACTCCGAGGACGCGGGCGCGGCGCCCGGCTGGAGCATCAACAACGACGCTCGCATCCGCGCGCAGGGGGGCGGCAACTGGATCGTCCTGGTCGGCGGCTCCACTCTGTCCATGGGCGTCAACGGCCGGCTGCTGCCCCACGCGGACGGCTCCTACACCGTGCCCCTGGACTGGCCGCTGAAGCCGCTCGGTCTGGGCGCGGGCGAGACGTTCCGGCTGCTGTTCATGACCGAAGACCACCGCGACGCCACCGCCGCCGACATCGGCGTCTACGACGCCCACGTGCGGGAGGCGGCCCGCGACGGTCACGCCGCCGTCCGGCGCTACGCCGACCACTTCCGGGTGGTGGGCTCCACCGCCGCGGTGGACGCCCGGGACCACACCCGGACCAACCCCAACGACGCCGGGCACACGGACGCGGAGGTCTGGTGGCTGAACGGCGAGCGGGTCGCGGCGAACAACGCCGGCTTCTGGTCCGACACCTGGGAGAACTGGGCGATGGCGGACCGGCGCTTCGAGAGCGGCGAGAGGAGCACCTCGAACGACTGGCCGTGGACCGGCACCAGGACCGACGGTGCGAAGGAGGCGAACCCTCTGGGCGCCAGCAACGCCCGGCGCGGACGGTTCTCGACCACCGACGCGGACACCGGCCCCATCAGCTACAACACCGTCGCCAGCACCCAGGACCACGCCTTCTACGGCATCTCGCCCCTGTTCCGGGTGGAGCCCACGCCGGTGAACGCGCCGCCCGGTGAGCCGGCGGTGATGAGCAACCTGGGCCAGGCGGACGGCGCGGCGTTGGATGTGACGACTGCCAGCACCGTACGTGACCGCGCGCAGTCGTTCACGACGGGCAGGAACGGCGGCCACTACCGCCTGAACAGCGTCGACGTCGAGTTTGCCGAGATCGGCGACGCCGACGCCGCCCGCGATCTGAGGGTACAGATCTGGGCCGGCTCCGGCGGCTCGCCGGGCAGTACCGCCGCCGACGTCCTGGCCGACCTGGCGCGCCCCTCCATGCCGGTGGGCAGCGCCGACCGGACCTTCACCTTCACCTACCAGGGCGGCGACGGTTCGGGGCTGCGGCTGGAGCCGGACACCACCTACTGGGTGTACGTATACGACGCGTCCGTGCAGCCCAACAGCAGGTACACCCTTCGCGCCACCGCGTCGAACTCCGAGCGCCGGCAGGGCCTGCGCCTGCCCGAAGGCTGGAGCATCGGCGACGGCCACAGTTCCTGGTCGCTCTACCCCAACCCCGCCGTCTCCTGGAGCACCCACTCCGAGGCGCTCAAGATCGGCCTGAACCTGGGGGCCGCCGACGCCTTCGTGCAGTTCCGGACCTGTGAGGGCACGATCTCGGGCAACGACTGCGACACGGGCTGGGTGATCGCCAACTACACCAGGCACGACCCGCCGCCGACGATCACGCTGACCGAGGGCGGCCCGGCGGTGACCTACCAGTGGCAGGCGGTGGACCCCCACGAGCGCCGGCACTTCTACGTCGCCAGCCAGGTGGGTGAGCCGCTCAGCCACCACGGCGGCTACATCGGGCCGGGCAAACCGGACCGGGACCGGCTGATGTGCCACACCGGGAGTAGAAGCCCCTACAACCTGGGCGACCCCATCGTCGAAGGGCTTGGCCGGGATGGGATTCATTTCGGCTACGGGAGCACCGCCGGCCCGCTGCTGGACCGCCACGACGGCTGCCCCTTCTCGTCGCAGTCCGTCTACGAGAGCGACGCCAACAAGTGGCGTCCGGTGAGCCTCGCCGCCGGCCAGGACAGCGACGCCTTCGACCACGGGACGTTCCTGATCCACCGGCCCCACGCCGTCGGCCACAACTTCTATGAAAATGGCGTGCTGTACCAGGTGGGAGGCTTCGACTACCCCGAGGTGCGGGTGCCGCTCATCATCAGGGACGACGACCAGTGGGAGCAGACCCTGGAGTTCTCCATCGACGACGGGACCACCTGGACGTCCATCGAGGACGGCGGGCTCAATCTGGCCTTCCCGGCCTCGCTGAACACGGGGCGCAAGGCGCACTACTTCTGGGTGCGGACGAAGAACGACCCGCCGGCGGACCAGGACAAGCGCTTCTCCATCAACGCCGACTTCGCCGAGGCGCTGCTGCGCAGCGGCACGTCGGAGTACTTCCGGTCCCACCGGGTCTGGTTCACCAGCCCCGCCGCCTCGCACCTGCACACCTTCAGAACTGACTCTGCCGTCAGCGCCGGCTCGGTCACGGTCAGCCGCACGCCGGTCCAGGTCGACATCCACGTCGGCGCCAACGTGGTCGGCAACGTGACCTTCCAGGTCGAGGGCTACAAGCTGTACGAGCGCAGCGACAACCAGATCTCGACGGAGACGCCGCCGAAGACGGTGCGCACCGACAGCTTCAGCTTCCACCGCACGCTGGGCTCCTGCGTGGGCTGCCAGCGGCTGCTGGGCGACCTGCCGGACCCGGTGGTGGAGCGCGTGGGCGATTTGACCTACGCCAACCTGTCGGACACGGGCATCGACCTCAGCTGGCCGCGGGTGGTCGGCGCCGAGGGCTACGAGGTGCGCTACTGGTCCACCACGTCGCCCTTCCCCGGCGTCCCGGCCGACGAGGCCTGGTTCGGGGCCGAGCCCAACGACCCGGCCTGGAACATCCGCCACCTGGAGCCGGACACCGAGTACCGGGCGGTGGTCTACTACGCCGACCACGGCGCGACGCAGCTGAGCACCGCCAGCCCGGTGATCCGCTTCACCACGCTGTCGGCGGGCTCGCCGGTGGAGGCGGAGCCCGCGTCGGTGATCGTGGAGCGGGTGCCCGAGGTGTCGATCAGCGCCGCCGGCGGGACGATCACCGAGGGCGAGGACGCGGTCTACACGGTCACCGTGAACCCCGCGCCCGACGCGCCGCTGGACGTCAGGGTGGGCGTGGCCGGCCCCGGCTCCGTGGTCGCCGCCCAGCACCTGGGCGAGCGCACGGTCAACGTGCCCACCGGCGGCAGCGTCTCGTTCACCATACCCACCGTCGACGACACCGGTTGGGGCTCCAACGGGATGCTCGGCGCGACGGTGCGGTTCGGCGAGGGCTACCGGCTGAACAGGTTCAGGAGCTACGCCTCGGTCTATATCGCCAACAACGACCTGCCGCCGCCGCCGCCGGTGCAGCTCAAGCGCGTCTCCGACACCACGGCGACCGTCGCCTGGAAGCCCCAGGGGGACGGCGCGTCCTACCTGGTCGTCTGGCACGAGAGCTTCACGGGCGTCCCGGTCCTGACGGAAGTCACGACCACCGCCACCGAGCACCAGCTCACCGGCCTTAATCCGCAGTCGCACTACGTGGTCTCCGTCCTTCACGGGACGAACCAGCTGGACCAGATCACCGTGCGGACCCTGGCCGCCGGCGCGACGCCCAAGACCTTCACGGTGGACTTCGAGACGCCCGCGCCCAACACGTCCGTGCCGGTGATCAGCGTGACCGCCGACGGCAACGTGACCGAGGGCGGGGACGCGACCTTCACGGTCAGCGCCAACCCGGCGCCGGCGGCGGACCTGGACGTGAGCGTCACGGTGTCGCAGAGCGACGACTCCGGGATATCCATAGAACATCGGACGGTGACCATCCCGACGGCGGGCTACGCCACGCTGACGGTGGCCACCACCAACGACGAGGTGGACGAGCCCGACGGATCGGTCACGGTCACCGTCGACGCCAGCGCCAGCCTCGACTACCGGGTGTCCTCGTCCCAGGGGACGGCCGTCGTGGTCGTGTCCGACGACGACGGCGGCTACACGGTCAACCAGGGAACGATCGCCAGGGTCAAGGAGCTGGCGTCGCAGACGCAGCACGGCGCGGCCCACGTGAACCGCTGGAACCGGGTGCTGCTGGCCTTCGGCGAGCACGACGGCACCGGCGTCACCGGCGGCCCGATGACGGCGGCCGAGGCCCAGGACATGGCCGACAATCACAGCAGCCCCGTCTGGGACCTGGTGGTCGTCGAGCTGACCGCCCTGGAGGCGGCCGTGGCGCAGACGCCGCCGCCCACGCCCGAGGTGAGCGTCACCGCGGGCGGCGGGGTGACCGAGGGCGGCGACGCCGTCTTCACGGTGACGGCCAGCCCGGCGCCTACGGCCAACCTGGACGTGAGCGTCACGGTGTCCCAGAGCGGCGACTACGGCGCCGCCACGGGCCAGCGGACGGTGACCGTCCCCACCACGGGCAGCGCCACCCTCACCGTCGGCACCACGGACGACAGCACGGACGAGACCGACGGCTCGGTCACGGCCACGGTGAACGCGGGCAGCGGCTACACGGTGTCCTCGACCCAGGGCGCGGCCACGGTGGCCGTGTCCGACGACGACGCCGCCCCCACGCCGGTGGTGAGCGTCAGCGGAGGCAGCGGCATCACCGAGGGCGGGGACGCCACCTTCACCGTCAGCGCAAACCCCGCCCCCGCCGCCAACCTGGACGTGAGCGTCACGGTGTCCCAGAGCGGCGACTACGGCGCCGCCACGGGCCAGCGCACGGTGACCGTCCCCACCTCGGGCAGCGCCACCTTCACCGTCGGCACCACCGACGACAGCACGGACGAGACCGACGGGTCGGTCACCGCCACGGTGAACGCCGGCAGCGGCTACACGGTGTCCTCGACCCAGGGCGCGGCCACGGTCGGCGTCGCCGACGACGACGATCCGGTCGTTGGCCCAGGACATGGCGGACCGGCACAGCAGCCCGGTGTGGGACGAGGTGGTTGCCGAGCTGACGGCCCTGGCGGCGGCGTCAGCGCAGACGCCGCCGCCGCCGCCCACGCCCGAGGTGAGCATTTCCGCGGGCAGCGGGGTGACCGAGGGCGGCGACGCCACCTTCACGGTGACGGCCAGCCCGGCCCCGGCGTCCAACCTGGCGGTGAGCGTGACGGTGTCCCAGAGCGGCGACTACGGCGCGGCCACTGGCCAGCGCACGGTGACGATTCCCACCACGGGCAGCGTCACCCTCACCGTGGGCACCACGGACGATACTACTGACGAGACCGACGGGTCGGTCACGGCCACGGTGAACGCCGGCAGCGGCTACACGGTGTCCTCGTCCCAGGGGGCGGCCACCGTGGCCGTGTCCGACGACGAC
Organism: Dehalococcoidia bacterium; assembly: GCA_965207025.1. GTDB lineage: Bacteria > Chloroflexota > Dehalococcoidia > Lucifugimonadales > UBA3495 > Bin87. The sequence goes on from OZ242258.1 coordinate 3,814,957, forward strand.
GACGCCCCCCAGCCGGTGGTGAGCGTCAGCGCCGGCAGCGGGGTGACCGAGGGCGGCGACGCCGTCTTCACGGTGACCGCCAGCCCGGCTCCTTCGTCCGACCTGGCGGTGAGCGTCACGGTTTCCCAGAGCGGCGACTACGGCGCCACCACGGGCCAGCGCACGGTGACCGTTCCCACTTCGGGCAGCGCCACCCTCACCGTGGGCACCACCGACGACGACGCCGACGAGACCGACGGGTCGGTCACCGCCACGGTGAACGCGGGCAGCGGCTACACCGTGTCCTCGACCCAGGGGGCGGCCACGGTGGCCGTGTCCGACGACGACGCCGCCGCGCCGGAGGTGAGCATTACCGGCGGCAGCGGGGTGACCGAGGGCGGGGACGCCGTCTTCACGGTGACCGCCAGCCCGGCCCCGGCGTCCAACCTGGCGGTGAGCGTAACGGTCTCCCAGAGCGGCGACTACGGCGCCACCACGGGAAAGCGGACGGTGACCGTCCCCACCACGGGCAGCGTCACCCTCACCGTGGGCACCACCGACGACGACGCCGACGAGACCGACGGGTCGGTCACGGCCACGGTGAACGCGGGCAGCGGCTACACCGTGTCCTCGACCCAGGGGGCGGCCACGGTGGCCGTGTCCGACGACGACGCCGCCGCGCCGGAGGCTGAGATCACCGTCACCGTGGAGGACGCCTCGGCGGTGGAGGGCGACGTGCTGGAGTTCCGGGTGGTGCTGTCGGCGGCGTCCACCGAGGAGATCCGGGTGCGGTGGTACACCGCGCCGGCCTACCACCTGCTGGACGACCGGGCGCACCGGTCCGACTACCAGACGACGGAGGGAGAGCTGGTGTTTGTGCCGGGAGTGACGGAGTTGACGGGGGAGGTGTGGCTGGAGCAGGACGAGGATGAGGAGCCGGACGAGTACTTCGCGGTGGAGGCGTACCTGCCCGGGAGCCTCGTCTCGCCCGACGCGGTGGGAACCATGACCATCGTGGACGACGACTAGCCCGGCCCGGCCGGACTGCCAGCGCAGAACAGGGCAAGGGGGCCGGCGGCGACGCTGCCGGCCCCCTTGTTCTGCACCACGCGCGGAACGCAGCCTGGGGACCTCGCGGTCCAACGTCCCCCATGCGGCGGCGGCACGGGAACGGCAATGTCCTTCCTGGCCGGCGGGACCGGCAAGAGGGAGCCATCCAGGTTGAAGTGAATGGTCCGCCCTCAGTCGGCGAAATCCGATCCTGAGAGGATGGACGTATCAGCTGCGCGAGGCTGTGCGGAGACCCCTTTCGGCACTCGTCGGCAAACGGAGCGTTCCGGCCAGCGACGTTTTCATTGCTGGCCGGAAACGTTTATAATGGGCAACGTGCAAGAATGCGGACCAGAGTGATATAGGACGGAGCAATAAAAGGTGGTAGCAATGATGATTGACTTGCTGAAGAGATCACGCAGGACCCGCTACCTGCCGCTGCTGGTGGCGGCGCTGGTTGTGGCGGCGCTGTTCGCTCTGCCCGCGGAGCGCTCCGGCGCGCAGACGTGGCTGCCCGAGGTCAGCGTCGAGTCCCAGGACGACGTGAACGAAGGAAACGACGCGGTGTTCATCATCACGGCGTCGCAGACCTCCACCTCCGATCTGACGATTGCCGTCACCGTGGGCGAGTGGCCGGCCAGCGGGAACGTGGCGACGGTCGCCGACACCGGGCCGAAGACGGTCACCATACCCGCCGGACAAACGACGGCCACGCTGCGGGTTGGCACGGTGGATGATTCCGCCAAGGAGCCGCGCGGCATAATCACGGCCCAGCTGACCGCGCCCGGAAACAACGCCGGGTACCGGGTGTCCCGGTCGGCCGGCTGGAGCACGGTGGTGGTGTCGGACGACGACTACGCCATTCCCCAGGTCAGCATCAGCCGATGGTCCGACCTCTACACCAGCGAAGCTTGGGGTAAAGTGTGGTTCACGCTCACCCCGAGCTCGACGCCATATCAGGGAGTTACGGTCAACGTGAACGTGACGGCCACCGGCGACTTCGGCGTGAAGACCGGCATTTACACCGTCACCCTTCCCACCACGGGCGACGGCAGCGCAACATTCAAGGTGCCCCTGATCGCCGACCACGTCAACGAGCCGAACGGCACCGTTACCGCGACGGTCCAGGCCGGCGACGGCTACACCGTCGGCGCCCCGGCCGCCGCCACGATCCACGTGACCGACGACGACACTCCCAAGGTCCGGGTCTCCGGCGGCGCCGACGTCGAGGAAGGCCAGGCGGCGACCTTCACCGTCACCGCCAGCCCGGCTCCGTACCAGTCATTGCCGGTGACGGTGGACGTTGTGGCCTCGGGGCTTTCCGGCGTGAACGACGGCGTTAAAACCGTCACCGTCCCAACCGGCGGCTCCGCGACCCTCAGCGTCGGCACGACCGACGACAACGTCGAATCACAGGGCGGCACCATCACCGCGACGGTCCAGCCGGGCAGCGGCTACGGCGTGGGCAATCCGTCCTCGGGCAGCGTGGACGTGGCCGACAACGATGGCCCCGTGATCACCATCACGGGCGGCGGCGCCGTGACGGAAGGCGGAGACGCGACCTTCACGCTCACGGCAAACCCGGCCCCGTCCAACAACTGGCTGTCGGTGTCCGTGGCCATCGGCGCCACCGGAGAGTTCGGCGTGAGCAAGGGCGCTCGAACCGTCAGCGTCCCGCTGGTCAGCTCCCACGACTTCACCGTTGCCACCACCGACGACAACCTGGACGAGCCGGACGGCGCGGTCACCGCGACGGTCAAGGCCGGCTACGGCTACCGGGTGGGGGATCCGGCCGAGGCCAGCGTCACGGTGAACGACGACGAGGCGACGCCCGTCAACAACCCGACCATCACCATCGCCGGCGGCCCGGACATCAACGAAGGCGAGGACGCCACCTTCACGATCACCGCGACGCCACCGCTGGCGGACGGCCAGACGCTGATGGTCACGTTGAAGAGTGAAGTCCCCGGACTTATCAACATCGACCGGAAGGAGACGATCACCGGAGCGACCACCACGTTCACCCAGCCCAGCGACGACAACAACTACGACGAAGCCGACTATTCCATGTCCTTCTCCATCAAGGCCAGCAACGGCTACCGGGTAGGCTCCCCCAGCAAGGCCAGCGTCAACATCATCGACGACGACCTACCCAAGGTCTCGATTAGAGCGGCGGATTACGAACGTGGCCGCAACGGCGTCCCTGAAAACGGCACGGCGACCTTCGGGATCTACATCAACCCCGCCTCGTACCAGGACGTGACGGTATCCCTGACAGTAACCACAACGGGCGACTTCGGGGTCCCGAACGGCGTCCGGGAGGTGATTGTTCCAGTTAGGAGAAGCGCTGAGCTCCGCATCTCGCCGGTGCCCGACCACGAGGATGAACCCGACGGGTCGATCACGGTCACCGTGAACGCGAACAGCAGTTACGAGAGAGTCAGCCCGTCTTCAGCCTCCGTGGTCGTCAAGGACGACGACGAGCCGTCCGGGCCGCGTCTCACCATCAGCGACGCCCAGGACAAGGCTCGGGCGGGAGGAAAGCTGGAGTTCCCGGTCGTTCTGAGCCAGGCCGCGGCGGGAACGGTAACCGTGGACTACGAGCTGGGAACCTTCAGCCAGTGGCTCTGGCCCGGCGAAGACTTCCAGGACGACGACGGCGGGACCAGCGGCACCATCACCTTCGCCGCCGGGGAAGTCTCGAAGGTGCTCGACGTGCACATCAGCCCGGACGCCTACTTCGAGCACAACGACCGGATCTACGTCGAACTCAGCAACCTGGTCGGGGACGCCCATCTTCCCTTGCAAGCAAGCTGGGCGGAGGGCCGGCTCACCACTCGCTGATCTCACCCCGTCCATCCCCGACGGAAACCCGCCACAGCCTCCTTTCGGGGGCTGTGGCATTTTGAATGGATGACCCGGTATTGCATTGCGCATGAGCCAGCGTTCAGCCTCGCCGCGGCGGCACGGGAAAGGCGGCGGGCAAGCCGGACCGGGGAAGGCGGGCAGCCGTCGTCCCGGGTGGCGGCGATGGCCGGCCTCGAGACCCGGAGCGGCGCGCCTCCGGTGGTCGCGCCGACGTGATAGACTGAGAACGTGCCGTCCGTCGCGGGCAGGTCGCTCCGGGCCCAGCGCCGGCGGAAGGCGGCGGAGAAGCGAAACTCGCTGGGAATGGCGGCACGGCCGGTCGGGAGGAGATGATGGCATTGTCGGTTGGCGGGACGGTGGAGCGATGCGCCAACTGGAGGGTGGCGGCGGCGGCATTGGCGGGCGTCGCCGGCTGCGTGGCGGGCCTGGCCTGGCGCCAGGCGCGGCTGGGAGGGCTGGACCTGCTCGACGGTCGGGGCTGGTACACGCCAGGGGAGGCGGCGGCCCTGTTCGACGCCCTGGACGGCCTCGACGCCGGCGCCAGGGCCGTCTACGCCACCACCGCGCTGACCATCGACATGGTGTTTCCGGCCTGCTACGGCCTGCTGTTCGCCGTCCTGCTGTTCCGGCTCTTTCGCGGCGGAGCGCCGCTGTACCTGCTGCCTTTGGCCCTGGCCTTTGCGGACGTGCTGGAGAACGTCACGGTCGCTGCGCTGGCGCTGAGCCACGACGGGGCGCCGTCTCCGCTGGCCTGGCTGGCGGCGGCGTTCACCCTGGTCAAGACGATACTGATCGTGGCCACGCTGGCGGCGGTGTGCGCCGGCGGGACGCTCCGGCTGTGGGCAAGAATCCGCCGCTCAGTCTGACCGGGGCATGTCGCCTTTACGACACCGCGTCCGGCCTCTGTCCAAAATTACGGGTCCAGCCCAGTACCTTCCGGCGGTGCCTGCGCCAATAGTCCGTTTGCCTTCCGTTGAATCTCAGCGCATCTTTCCATCAAGTCGTCGAACTGTTCTTCGTCGTCAAGGAGCATCCCATCGCTCAGCATCTTGTCGTAGTCGTCGGAAAGCGCCCGGTAGGCCAAGCCCTCCGGCGCCAGTTGCAACCCGCCAACGACTGCCGCTTCATAATCGACCCAATTGCCGGCTGCGTCCCTCTCCCGGAAGAACATCGACTTGTGGCGCGCCACCGAAAGCGCGAGGGCACGGTCTGCCAGCGCCTTTTCCGCGTACCCCGTATCGTCCAACCTCACCAGGTCGTACCAGTGCCGGGAGAGACGCTCCCCCCGGCTGCGTTGCTGTTGACAGTAGACGTGCACGGCTGTCGCCTTTTCCCAAAACGTCCGCTCGGCCAACATGATGAAGGGACGCACGGATGGAAAGGCGACAGCCGGTACATAGCTGGCCGCGTCGCATTTGCACAGACGCTCCTCACGAGGTTCGCCGGTCGAGCGCGCGCCAAACTCGACCAGCACCTCGGGCTTCACGAAGCCATAATTGTCAAACAGAGGCTCGTAAGCAACAAATACGTGGTCTCCTTCGGCCCGGAGTACAGCGGATAGACCCGCCTCGGCCAGGTTGGCCTCAACGGAGGGCAGAGCTTGATCTGCCACCCAACTTGGCAGCCGTCTCCTGATTTCCCGGGTCCAGCGGCGCTCCTGGCTGCGGGTCGCCGGAATGGCCTCGTCGTCCCCGTCCGTCAGCAGGTCCGGCGCGATGGCGCGGATGTCATAGGTAATGTCGAGGTCCTCGGAAAACCGGCGAATGGCATGGTATGCCTTCGCCAGGGAGGTGCCCCCTTTGAAGGTCAGGTCCGCTCCGAAGGGTGTTTCAACGAGGGCCGCCAGGGTCTGCACAACCCAGATGTCCTTCTCCAGCAGATGCGCTCGCCGCCCACTGAGACCGGCAGCGACCTCCAGGGCGTCCCGCCGGTCATCCGGGGAGAGGGACTGAAACGGAAGGTCAGCCACCGGCCACCATCACGCTTACCGGACCGGCGATCCAGGCGGGCATCAATGCCCGGGACGCCGCCAGTTCGTCCAGGTCTTCGGCAGATAGTTTCCGGCGAATGACGCCGAGGCTCTCCTCAATCTCTTTGGGACCCAGCCATGCCAAAGCGCGCACGGCGTCGCCGGCGGCGCGGCGCGGCGCTACAAGCTGCCACCTGGGGGCGTGTCGCAGGTCCACCGTCACCGCGCCGAGTTTCAGCCTGCGGTTGGGGCCGGAAGTCAGGTAAACGGACCTGACCGGCACCTGGGTGGTGAGCCCCAGGGCATTCGCCGCCGCTCCGCCGCAGGGTACAATCGTCTCTCCCCACAGTTCAGCCAGAGATTCGATCACCTTGTCAACTGACGGAGGGCGTGGGCCGAAACGGGTTTCCACAGGCCGGACGTAAACGCCCTGACAGACTCGGCTCAGTCGCCCGCTGCGGGCAAGACGCGACAACGCCTGGTCCACCGCATCCCTGTTGCCCAGGTGAAGCAGGACGTTCGGGCACAGCAACGAGCCTTCGGGCAACTCCGACGCGTGTTCCATAATCAGGCGGGGCAGGCTTGGCACGGCGCGTATCCGTAGTTAGAATGTCAGAAATATATCATCAGGACTGACTAATGGCAAGCAGGACCGCAAACGGGGTGTCCCTTCCTGGAGTTGGCCGGGATGCTACCAATTCCGTCTCTGGGTTTGCCCGTTGCTTTTCCCGCGCAGTCAACGGCAGGTCGAAGGTCGATTAACTTGAACGCCAACAGGTACGTTGACCGGATTGTACGCAAGTACGAAGTAGAAAAGGGTCCCGGGATGGCTGTGTACCAGGCGGGGGAACGCCTCAGAGGGCTGATCCAGAGGTGGTACTCCACGCGCCTGGTGCGAGTCCACAACTCCGGTTCCTTTGCCAAGGGCACTTCAATCAGAGGCGGTACGGACCTTGACCTGTTCATATCGCTGAAACCCAGGTCGGGCAAGTCGTTGAGAAAGATGTTTGAGGGCCTTCACCGGTACGCCGATCAGGAGGGGTTGAGTCCCCGCTGCCAAAATGTTTCTATTGGAGTGGAAGTGAACGGCGTAAAGGTGGACCTGGTGCCCGCGCGGAAGCACACCGGCAAGAGTGATCATAGCTTGTATCTCAGCAGACGGCAGGGATGGACCAAGACCAACGTGGACAAGCATATTTCTTTGGTCAGAAGGTCCGGGAAAAGCGCCGCGATACGCGCCGCCAAGATATGGCGGTCAAACCGTGGCCTGCATTTCCCTTCGTTCTATCTTGAGCTTGCGGTATTGCGGGCGCTTCAAGGGCGTGAACCCCAGGGCACTGCGGACGAGTTGAAGCGGGTGCTGGAATTTCTGGCAGCCAACTTCCCGCGAGCCGAGTTCATTGACCCGGCGAATAGCGCAAACATCATATCTTCCGACCTGTCCCCAGACGAAAAGCAGGAAATCGCCAGGCAAGCCGGGGCTTCACTGGGCAGGGTACGGAATGGCCAGTGGGAAAGAGTGGTGTGGTGAATCCATGAGTATGGCAGAGGGCCGCACCCGGATAGACCTGAACAGCCTGTTCCAGAGCACCCAACAGAGGATGGTCGCTGAGTTGACGGGCATAAGAGGAGCGGTTGACCACGGGGGAACCCTGGGCGATGAAACGGAGTTGGCCTGGCTGGATTTTCTGGCCAGGGTTCTCCCCAACCGGTACCGGGTGGCCAACGGGTTTGTGGTGGATGCGGACGGACTTCGGAGCGACCAGATGGACGTCATAGTTTTCGACAGGCAATACTCGCCGCCTTTGTTCATGGGCGGAAACGTCCAGTACGTCCCGGCGGAAGCCGTCTACGCGGTGTTCGAGGTCAAGCAACGGATCGACAGCAGGAACCTGCGTCTCGCCTGCGACAAGGCTGCCTCCGTGAGGTCGCTGCGGCGAACCAGCGCGGTAATTCCTTCGGCTGACGGCGCGCTGGACCCAAAGCCACCCCACCGGATTCTTGCCGGAATCCTGGCTCTGTCCAACTCATCCCCCAGCGCTTTTCCAAAGGCGCTGAGGGAGGTGATGGCTCAGGTCCAGGAGGCTCAACGGCTTGACTTGGGATGCGCGCTCAATCACGGTTCATTTGCGGTGAGTTATGGCGAATCCACTGTCGAGGGCGTCGTTGGAAGTTCCGCAGCTACGTCTCTGGTTACTTTTCTGTTCCGGTTGCTGACGGACCTCCAGGCTATCGGGACTGTTCCCGCCATAGACTATTCGGCCTATGTCAGAGCGCTCGAAATAGACGGTGGCGAGTAGCAGGGTGGAAATCATCGTGCGGCCTCGGTGCCTGTTCGCTGGAGACACCTAAATGGAATCCCTATAGCAGAACCTCCCAGCGGAAAGTTCGCAGTTCGGTACGCTTAGGCCCACCAATCTGGACAAAATCAAGAACCTTTCACATCAGCTTCCAGATGGCGGTGTGATTGGCCGCCCACCGTGTCCAGGGTGAAGTGGTTTAGCCCCTGCCGATAAGGTGGGGGCTTTTCCGGTGGGTGGCGCAGCCCGTCACAGACGGGACGGCCAGGTTTCGATGTCAGGGAGGGTCTATTCAGTTCCGGATTGCGGGCTGTCTGCCTCCTGCCCTGCCCTCCGGCATCCGGTATCCCACTCGGGGCTCGGTGAAGATGTAGGTTGGGCTGTCGGCGCTCTCGCCCAGCTTCCGGCGCAGCCGCATCAGGTGAGTGCGCAGCACCCGCAGGTTGCCGGGCCTCCCCGAACTCCACACCCACACCCGCCGCCGCAGCCGGTGGTGGGGCAAGACCGAGCCAGACACCCCGAGGACGATCCGCACCCACCTGATGCGGCTGCGGCGCAAGCTGGGCGAGGACGGCGAAAACCCCAAGTACATCTTCGCCGAGCCCCGGGCCGCCATCACGCCGACGTGACGCTGCGTTCACCTTCTCTGACCTTCCGGGTGTGGGCATCCAGCTACACCGAAGGATAGTAACCCCCGTCCCGAGGACGACCCGGAAGGGCTTCCGCCACCTCGTCCCATTCCTGTAGATCCCTCGGGGCTTGTTCCTGTGTGTCCTCCCGAATGTTATCGTACCGTTATCACAATGCTGTCACTATATTGTTATCATAACGTCGTTGACTGTATTGCAAAAATGGGCGAAAATGACCGCCGCCGATATATAGCGTATATCAAAGGTATAGAACAAGCGCACAATTTCCAGCGCGTTACCATCAGGAACGTCCGTCCCGCCACCGCGGACGACCGGATCGGCGGCTGTCCGTCCCGCAATCCGCGCTACCCACATCCTCTTTGATCTGACAATCGAGGTAGATCATGGCACGCCGCAACCATCGCTCAAGCCGCTCCGGTCAAAACAGTATCATCAGATACATCGCAGTCGGCACGCTGGCCGTTTTGACCCTCGAAACGAAGGCGATCAGCATGATTCCGAAACTGCCTGCCTCCCCCCCCCCTGACAAGGGTATGTAAGACGTTTTTAGGTAGGCGCATGGTGAGTAATCTCCAGGTTGGACTTGGGTTCGGGCCAAGGCTCTGGCAACAGCCAGAGTTGGGTCCAGAGGCGGCCTTGGATGAGCAATCGCCGGAGGCGTTCCATGCCGTGGCGGATCACGCTGACGGTGCGGCCCGTCCGGCGCCAGGGGTTGCGATGTACGGGAACCGGCGTCTTGGGCGGCGTGCGCAGGTTGCCTGGGTCAATGTTGCGGTCGTAGGCGTCCTCGACCCTGGTGCCATAGGCCAGGGACAGCAGGGTGGCCACCGAGAGCACCAGCCAGTGGCGGGAGACGCGGTCTGGGTCGGTGCGCCGGGTCTTGTCCCACTTCCAGCCCAGGCTCTTGAGGGCCTTGAAGCCCAGTTCGATCCAGAAGCGCAGCGCGTACCAACTGGGTCCCACCTTGTCGGGCGGCAGGTCGGTGAGGATGATCCAGGGTTCTTCCTGTTCGAGGTACCAGACCACCACGAGAGTGCAGCGGCGCTTGGCCTCGGGGGTGCTGAAGGCGGTGCCCTGGCCGATCCAGGCGGTGTCTGGCTGGGAAACGAAGCGCTGGGCGGGCAGGCGTTTGCCGCCGTCGGCGCAGAAGGTGATGTTCTTCCGGTAGCGCATACCAGGATGCCAGCCCTGCTCTCGTATCTGGTTCCAGAGCTTGGGGCTGGCAATGCCCCGGTCGCAGAGCACGATGACGGTCATTCCCTCCGTAACCGCCGGAGCCAGTTGCTTGAGCAGTTCCACGATGGGGTCCGACCAGGATCCCTTCTGATTGGCTTTGAGGATGCGCCAGGCCACGGGAATGGCGCAACTGCGGTAGAGGACGCTGATGACGATGGCGGTGGTCTGGTCGCCCTTGAGCGTGGGGTCGATGGCCAGGGCCAGGCGTTCGGAGCGCCACAGGGCCAAAACCCACCGCAGCAGGGGCGCGAAGCAGAGCGTAACGTCCAACTCAGTCCGGCAGGGACGGGCCCGGTCGCTGCCATCGTAGAGCCACTGGCGAATGTACTGGCGCAAGCTGTTCCAGTTGCCCTTGGCGGAGAGAGCCGAGGCCACGGCGTTCTGGCAGGCGCTGCCCGCCAGGATGGCCCCGCAGACCCACATTGCCAAGCCGGTCAATTGTGGCTGGGAGAGGTGAGGTAAATGCGTTTCAATCGTTTTTTGCATCTGATAGCATTCTCTGGGAAGGCGCATGGGGGACCTCCGGCACCTGGTTTCGACACACCCAGAATGCCGGAAAGCCCGGCGCCTTCCCAAGTTAAGCGCCGAGCCAGTTTTAGCCTTTACATACCCTTGTCAGCCCCCCCCCTTAGAGGGGTAGGTATAGGCTTTTACGGGGGCGCATGATGGGTAATCTCCAAGCCTGTTTTGGGTTCGGGCCAGGGTTCTGGGAGCAGCCATACGCGGCTCCAGAGCCTGCCCCTGAGCGTCAAGCGCCGAAGCCAGTCGATGCCGTGGCGGATCACGCTGACGGTACGCGCCGGACGGGTCCAAGGGTCCCGATGATTGGGAGCCAGAGTCTTGGGCGGCGCCCGCAGGTTGCCTGGGGCGATGCCACGATCGTTGGCGTCCTCCACCCGGGTGCCGTAGGCGAGGGCCAGCAGTGTTGCCACCGAGAGCACCAGCCAGTGTCGGGAGATGCGGGTGGGGTCGGTTCTTCTGGTCTTGTCCCACTTCCAGCCCAGGCTCTTGAGGGCCTTGAAGCCCAGCTCGATCCAGAAGCGCAGGGCGTACCAACTCACCCCGACCTCCTCCGGAGGCAGGTCGGTGAGGATGATCCAGGGTTCCTCCTGCTCGACGTACCAGACCACCAGCAGGGTGCAACGGCGCTGGGCGGCGGGAGGACCGAAGGCGGTGCCCCGGCCGATCCAGGCGGTGTCGGGGCGGGAAACAAAGGCGCGGGCGGGCAAGCGCTTGCCGCCGTCGGCGCAGAAGGTGATGTTCTTCCTATAGCGCATACAGGGGTACCAGCCCTGGGTGCATATCTGCTGCCACAGCTTGGGACTGGAGATGCCCCGGTCGCAGAGCACGATGACGGTCATTTCGGGTGGAATCGCCGGGGCCAGTTCCTTGAGCAGTTCCACCGTGGGGTCCATCCAGGAGCCTTTCTGAGTGGCGGGGTGGATATGCCAGGCCACGGGTATGGCGCAACTGCGGTACACCACGCTGATGACGATGGCGGTGGTCTGGTCGCCCTTGAGCGTGGGGTCGATGGCCAGGGCCAGGCGGTCGGAGTGCCACCAGGCCAGGACCCATTTGAGCAGTGGCGCGAAGCAGAGAGTAACGTCCAGTTGAGTCTGGCAGGGGCTGGTCCGGTCGCTGCCGTCGTAGAGCCACTCCCGGAGATACTGGCGCAGGTTGTTCCACTTGCGCCAGGGAGAGAGGGCGGAGGCCACGGCGTTCTGGCAGGCGCTGCCGGCCAGGATGGCCCCGCAAACCCACAGCGCCAAGCCGGTCAATTGTGGCTGAGATAGGTGAGGTAAATGCGTTTCAATAGCTTGCTGAATCTGATAGGTTTCTCGGGGAAGGCGCATCGAGGGTCTCCGGTATCTGGGGGTGTGATGACACCAGAATGCCGGATGCCCGTGCGCCTTTCCAAGTTACGCGCCAGGCCAATTTCGGCCCATACCTACCCCTCTAAGGCCCCCCCCCGACTTTCAGGGGTGGAAAGATGATGCCGTCCGCGCCGCTGCGACGGCTCTTCACCCTGCTGCTGCCGGCCCTGGCCCTGGCCCTGCTGGCCCTGGTCGCATTCCTGCTGGCGCTGCCAGCCGCCGACCCGGCCCTGGCCCAGGACGAATCCACCCGGCCTGAAATCACCGGCCGTCCTGCTCTGGTTTCCAGCCCCGCCAGCGGCGACACCTACCGCCGCGGGGAGGTGATCAACGTCGCATTGACCTTCAGCGAGCCGGTGGCGGTGACCGGAAAGCCGCGCCTTCGTCTGAAAATCGGCGACCGGGAACGCTGGGCCCGGTACGACCGCTCCGAGCAGGAGGGAACCCGGCTCATCTTCGCCTATACGGTGAAGCGGAACGACGCCGATGCCGACGGCGTCAGCACCAAGAAGAACCAACTGAAGCTGAACGGAGGCTCCATAGCGGACGCCGACGGCAACGCCGCCAGCCTGGAGCACAAGCGGCTGCCGGACCGTGCCCGCCACAAGGTGGACGGCTCTGCTGACGACGAAAGCGAAGAGACGCCCACTCCCGAACCCACGCCGGAGCCAACCCCCGAGCCAACGCCGGCGCCGCCGGCCAATAACGAGCCACAGTTCGCCAACGCCAGCGATGTTCGCTACGTGGACGAGAACACGCCGGCCGGAACCGGCATCGGCGGTCCGGTGACCGCCACCGACGCCGACGGCGACACCCTTACCTATGCCCTGACCGGCGCCGACGCCGGGAGTTTCGACTTCAACGTCGCCAGCGGGCAGATTTCGGTCCAGAACGCCCTGGACTACGAGAGCCGGGCCAGCTACTCCGTGACCGTAACCGTCAGCGACGGAAAGAATACCGCCGGAGAGCAGGACGCCAGCGTTGACGACTCCATCGCCATCACCATCACCGTGACCAACGTGGACGAACCCGGCGTGGTCAGCCTGGATACCAACACTCCCGAAGTGGGTAGCGCGGTGCGGACGGCGCTGCTGGACCCGGACGGCGTCGTGAGCGGCGTGGTCTGGGCCTGGGCGCGCTCATCCGACGGAACCAACTGGAACGCCATAGCCGGCGCGACCTCCAGCGCCTACACCCCCACGGACGACGATGCCGGCCAGTACCTGCGGGCTTCCGCGTCATATACCGACCCCGAGGGCCCCGGCAAAACGGCGCAGGCAGTGACTTCCAACCCGGTGCCGGCGCCGGCAGCGCCCGAGCCCACGCCAACTCCGGAGCCCACGCCAACGCCAACGCCCACTCCGGCGCCGCCGGCCAATAACGAGCCACAGTTCGCCAACGCCAGCGATGTTCGCTACGTGGACGAGAACACGCCGGCCGTAACCGGCATCGGCGGTCCGGTGACCGCCACCGACGGCGACGGCGATACGCTGGCCTATGCCCTGACCGGCGCCGACGCCGGGAGTTTCGACTTCAACGTCGCCAGCGGGCAGATTTCGGTCCAGAACGCCCTGGACTACGAGAGCCGGGCCAGCTACTCCGTGACCGTAACCGTCAGCGACGGCAAGAACGCCGCCGGCGAGGCCGACGCCAGCGTTGACGATTCCATCTCGATCACCATCAAGGTCACCAACGTGGACGAACCCGGCGTCGTCAGCCTCGATACCAATACTCCCGAAGTGGGCAAAGCGGTGCGGACGGTGCTGCTGGACCCGGACGGCGGCGTGAGCGGCGTGTCCTGGGCCTGGGCGCGCTCATCCAACGGAACCACCTGGAACGCCATAGCCGGCGCGACCCTCGACGCCTACACCCCCACGGACGACGACGACGGTATGTACCTGCGGGCTTCCGCGTCATATACCGACCCCGAGGGCCCCGGCAAAACGGCGCAGGCGGTGACTTCCAACCCGGCGCAGCGTGTGCCTGAATTTGAGCCGGCCACGACACCCGAGCCGACTCCGGCTCCTACCCCCGAGCCAACGCCGACGCCGCCGGCCAATAACGAGCCACAGTTCGCCAACGCCAGCGATGTCCGCTACGTGGACGAAAACACGCCGGCCGGGGCGAGCATCGGCAGTCCGGTGACCGCCACCGACGCCGACGGCGACACCTTGACCTACGACCTGACGGGCGCCGACGCCGGCAGTTTCGACTTCAACGCCGCCAGCGGGCAGATTACCGTCAAGGACGCCTTGGACTACGAGGACAAATCGAGCTATTCGGTTACGGTCACCGTCCACGACGGCAAGAATGCCGCCGGCGAGGCCGATACCGCCGTTGACGACTCCATCGATGTGACCGTTTCCGTGGTCAACGTGGACGAGGCCGGCCAGGTATTCCTCAATGAGACGGAGCCACTGGAGGGCAGTGCGCTGAGCGCCCTCGTCTTCGACCCGGACGGCGGCGTAACCGGCGAGAGTTGGACCTGGGAAAGCTCCGCCGACGGCACGTCGTCGTGGGCCGCCATCGCGGGCGCGACCGATGCCGCCTATACTCCGGTTGACGGCGACGCCGGCCGCTACCTGCGGGCCAGCGCGTCCTACGCCGACGCCCAGGGTACGGGCAAGAGCGCCCGGTCCGACGCCGCCGGCCCGGTAACGGGGGTCAGCAGCCAGATATCCAGCGGGCCCGCCATCACCTCCGGCCCCAACCTGAACAGTCCGGTGGTCGCCGACATTTTCAGCAACACCTACGGCTTCGGCGAGAAGATAGTCGTCAGCTTCACCTTCAGCGCGCCGGTGGCAGTGACCGGCGCTCCCCGGGTCAGCCTGGCCTTCGTGGGCCCCAGCCGCTGGGCCGAGTATGCCGGTTCCAGCGCCGACGGCGCGACCCTCTCCTTTGCCTACACCGTGGTGTCCGACGACTGGGACTACGACGGCCTGAGCGTGGCCGCCAACGCGCTGGAACTGAACGAAGGAACCATCGAGGACGCCGACGGCAACGCCGCCGACCTGTCCCACCCGGGCGTCTCCCCCGGGGCCACCCACAAGGTGGACGGCTTCCTCACCACCAAGCAGCCGGTTGACCCGCCGACCAACAACGAGCCGGAGTTCGCCAGGGACAGCGCTGTCCGCCACGTGGCTGAAAACACTCCGGCCGGAACCGGCATCGGCAATCCGGTGACCGCCAGCGACGAAGACAGCGACACGCTGACCTACGGGCTGACGGGCGCCGACGCCGGGAGCTTCGACTTCAACGTCGCCACCGGGCAGTTGAGCGTCAAGGATGCCCTGGACTACGAGAGCAAGTCGAGTTACTCCGTAACCGTAACCGTCAGCGACGGCAAGAATACTGCCGGCGAGCAGGACGGCAGCGTTGACGACTCCATCGCCGTCGCCATCACCGTGACCAACGTGGACGAGGCCGGCAACGTCTTGCTGTTATTGGAGACGGACCCGCCGGAGGTGGGCAGCACGGTAAGCGCGGTCACGGTGCTTGATCCGGACGGCGGCGTGAGCGGCGTGGCCTGGACCTGGGAGCGCTCCGACGACGGGACGACCTGGACCGCCATAGCCGGCGCGAGCTCCAACGCCTACACTCCCACGGACGACGATGCCGGCCAGTACCTGCGGGTCACGGCGTCATACGCCGACGCCGAGGGTCCCGGCAAAACGGCCCGGAACGCCACGGCCAGCGCCGTTATCCTGCTGCCGGGCAACGTCGCTCCCGACCCGGTGACAATGTCCTCCACCGACAACCGCGTGCCGCAGAATTGGTCCCTCATCCCCTCCGGCCTCAACCCCGGCGACCGCTTCCGCCTCCTGTTCGTCACCTCCACGTCAACCGTGGCGACCTCGTCGGACATCGCGACCTACAACACCCACGCGCAAAACGCGGCCAACAGCCGCCAGGAGCTGCGGCCCTACAAAGACGGGTTCCGCGCCATCATCTCCACCCAAACCGTGGACGCCCGTGACAACACGGGCACGGCGCCCGCCGATACCTCCGCCGGATACGCCGCCGGTGAGGGCGTGCCCATCTACTGGGTCGGTGGGATACTTGCCGAGATCGGGGGCTGGCTGGCCGGCGGGAAGGTGGCCGACGACTATCCCGACTTCTACGACAGCAGTTGGGACTCACGTGGTGCTAGAACTCAACTAGGTGGGTCACTTCCCGGTGCCGTTGTTTGGACCGGCTCGAACGCCAATGGCACGAAACATGCAACGAAATATGCCGGCGCGGCTAATGTATGGGACGTACATATAAATTCCGTTGGGGCGACCAGTCTGAATGATCCTTTTGGTGGTTCGGACGACGCCACTATCTCAGCCCATCTCTTCGCCCTCTCCCCGGTGTTGACCGTCGAGGACCCCACCCGCCCGGCCAAGCCGGCCGGCTTCCGGGCCGCGGCCGGCAACGCCTACGTAACGTTGACCTGGGACGACCCCGCCGACTCCACCATCACCAAGTACCAGTACCGCCAGGGCAGCGGCAGCTGGACCGACATCGAGGGCAGCGACCAGGACACCACCTCGCACAGCATCACCGGCCTCTCCGCCGGAACCTACACCTACCGCATCCGCGCCGTGGACACCGGCGGCCCCGGCCCGGCGTCGGACTCGCTGACGGTGACCACGGCGCGCCCGCCTCCACCGCAGTCCGTAGAGCCTGATTGGGAATACATCCCCGCCGGCTTCGGCCACGGCGACAGCTTCCGACTCCTGTTCCTCACCTCCACCCTGTATTTCGCCTATCCCACCGGGGATATTGACGCATCCAACCGCATCGTCCAGGCCCGGGCCGCGGCCAACGACAACCTCGCCGGTTTCAGCGGTTGGTTCCGCGCCCTGATTTCCACCGGCACGGTGGACGCCCGCGACAACACCGGCACCGCTCCCGCCAACGGCAGCGCTTACACCTCCGGCGAGGGCGTCCCCATCTACTGGGTGAAGGGCGCCAGGCTCGCCGACGACTACGCCGACTTCTACGACGGCAATTGGGATTCGACTGACTGGAGGACCGAAAACGGCAACCAAACCACCACCCCGCCCAGCGGCGGCAGGTTCGACAGGGAGGTTTGGACCGGCTCCAATGCCGATGGCACGAAGCACGCAACGAATTACGCCGGCGCGACTCAGGTCCGCCACGGCTGGCTGGGCAACAACAAGCCCGTCTCGGAGAATACCATCGGCCCGAGGACTTCGGGCAATGCCCCGGCCTATTACGGCCTGTCCCCGGTCATCCAGGTGGTGGACACCATCCGCCCGGACCAGCCGACCGGCCTCCGCGCCACCCCCGGCGACCGCGCGGTGATTCTCAGCTGGACCAACCCGGCCGACCCCTCCATCACCGGATACCAGTATCGGCAGGACGGCGGAGCCTGGACCGATATGACGGGCAGCGGCGCCGCTACCATCTCGTACCTCGCCGGCAACCTGGATAACGGCGTAGAATACACCTTCGAGGTGCGCGCCGTGGACGCCGTCGGCGCCGGTCCCGCGTCCGACCCACTGACGGCCACGCCCGCCGGTCAGCAGCCCGTCTCGCCCCAGACGGTGGCTCCCGGCTGGTCTCTCATCCCCTCCGGCCTCGGCCCGGGCGACAGCTTCCGCCTGATGTTCCTCACCTCCGGCAAGCGGGACGCCGCGTCCCCGAACATAGAAGACTACAACGGCTTCGTGCAGGCGGCTGTCCTCGGCAACTCGGCCCTGGAACCCTTCGCCGAGCAGTTCCGCGCCATCATCTCCACCGCAACCGTCGATGCCGCCGACAACGTGGACGCCCGGATTACCGAGACCGGCGTGCCCATCTACTGGCTCAATGGCGACCGGGTTGCCGAAAACTACTACCGCTTCTATGGCCCCCTAATGGAACGCCATGTAACGGAAACCCACTTCGACGACGGCGAAGAGACTGAAGCGAGAGTTGTTTATGAAGTATCCTACACCAACCGGGGAGTCGTCTGGGAATCAAAGGAGGCCAGGGAGGAGTCCGGGAATGTCGCAACCTTCAATGGTCCCGATATCAAAGGTTCCACCGACTATGTCTGGACCGGCTCCAACGCCGACGGTACCAAGCACTCAACCAACTATGCCGGCAGCAGCGGCTCCTCCGACCCCCATGTCATGGTCGCGAACCCTGGTATCCATGTCAATCGTAGCGTTTCCCTGTCGGATGGGGTTTGGTACGCCGTTTACGACAAATCCGGTAGTGGCGCCCCTATCGAGAGAAGACTCTACGCCCTCTCGCCGGTCATCACCGTGGCCAGCCCGGTTACGGTCACGCCCGCCGGCGAGGACCGGCTGACGGTGTCCTGGGACCCGTCCCAGGGGCCGGCCAAAAGAGTGGAGGCCTTCCCTGACTACGACTACTGGTACGCCGTGGAGTTGCGCTCCGGCAATCAACCCTGGGCAGAAGCGACCTCCCGCATATTCCTGAAGGACACCACCAGCGCCGTAATTGACGGCCTGGCGCCGGGCACGACCTACGAGGTGCGCGTATCGTGGATTGACGCCGCCTATTATTCGGACCACCTGCTGGGCACTGCCCAGGGCACGACGCTGGGCACGCCGGCGCCGCTGCCGCAGGTGGTCGGCGTGGCGGCCTCGCCCAAGGGCTCGGGAATCGCGGTCACCTGGACCCCGCTGATCGGGGCGGAAAGCTACAAGGTGCAGTGGAAGTCAGCCGTCCAGTACTACGACGCCACCACCCGCGAGGGCGCCGTCGCCGCCGGCGGCATCGTACCCCGCTACGAGATCACCGGCCTGGAACCGGGCCGGGAGTACACCGTGCGGGTCATCGCCGTCAAGTCCGGCCAACCCGACGGCCCGCCCTCGGCGGAGGTCACGGCGCGGGCGGCGGGGCTCTCCGTAACCCCCACGGTCAACGGTCTGAAAGTGTCCTTTTACGCCCCGTCCCAGGAGGTGGAGGGTTACCGGCTGCAATGGACTCTGCTCAACCGGAGGGCGACAGATGGGGACAACTCCCCGGCCTTGGGCGGCAATATCCCATTGAATGGCGACCACACCGGCCACGAGATTTCCGGGCTGCTGGCGGGCCGGCAGTACGCGGTGGAGATATTCTGGAGCCAAGTCCTGGGCGACCAGCCCGTCCTGTTCGACCGTGTGGAGGCCACGCCGATTGCGCCGCCGCCGGCGCCGGTTGCGCCCGCCGGGCTGGAGGTCGCCACCGGCAGCGACGGGGTGTTCACCCTCAGCTGGAGCCACCCGGACACCGACACGGTGGACAAGTACGAGTACCGCTGGCGCCAGAAGGGCCGGCTCCGCTGGGAAGCTAGCGACCTCTTTATCGGCATTCCCGGCGGCGGCGCCGCCACCACCCACCGCCTGCCCCCCGGCGACTTCTACCCGGGAACCATCTACCAGTTCCAGGTCTTCGCGGTGAACGAGGGCGGCAGAAGCCCGGCGTCGAACACCATTGAGGCCACGCAGAGCCTCTATAATCTGGTCACCCCGGCCACCTTCGGCACGTATTTCGACATCGACGCGACGACCGAGGTGGCAACGCTCAAAGATGATTACAAGAAGGATACGGCGCTCGTGTTCGGAGCGGGCGAGTACCGCCACGCCATCCAGATCGATGGCGCAGAGAACCTCGTCATCCGAGGCGCCCATCCCGCAGATTCGTCGTGGCCGGCCACCGTCCAGGCGAACAAGATTATCGAGGACGCTAGAGGAAACGGCAACGGAGCGATATTTGCGGTCAAAAAGTCTGCGAATGTAACGATAGACAATCTGAACTTCGATTATCAGTGTCTTTCCGATGCTGGGACCAGAAGGGCGCTGTACGGGATTTTTTACCAGGACACGTCTGGAGTCATATCGAACAACGTGATGGAGAACTACTGGTACGTGTTCGGTCTGGATGAACATGGCAACCCAATTCCCAACCCATGTCAAAGCGCCAGGGGCGTTGGAACAGCCAGCACACGCGCCAGTTTCAGAGCCGTCAGAGTGGACATGACTTCCAGCCACGTACCCAGCATTGATACCAAAGGAAAAGTCACTAATTTGTTGCCAATCCGGGTGACCGGCAACAAAATAGCCCGAGTCGACAGATCTGGAATAAACGTCTACGGATATTTCGATGTGACGATCGACAACAACGTCATGCACGATATCAATACCTCGATCCAGATAACAGGCGGCGCCAGTGGCATAGTCAGAGACAACCGGATATCCAAGACGACAGCCGGGGTCGCTTATGCCCCGAACTGGTACGTGCGAAACTCGCCTGATGGCAAGCTTATCGAGGCACATTTGGAGATCCGAGGAAACGAAATCAGCCGTCCCGCGACGGCCGGGATCTCTCTGGGCTTTGGTTGGTGCGCCGCGCAGGATGGCACGCGCGTAAACACCGATGCCAAGATAATCGGCAACTATATATACGGTCATCACAATGATCCCGGCGTGAGATCGAGTGCGTCGATCCAAGTATCCTCCTGCACGGGCGCCGAGGATGAACGCATCAAGGCCGACATCATCGGCAACACCTTGGTGGGGACATCGCGGTCCTTGGGCATATTTGCCGCGCCTGTGTTCAACAGCGGCACCTCGGCTACCGCCTGGTTCGAGGTCAACGCCAAGTACAACGAGATCGCCGGGCATAGCGCGGGTGTCCGCATCACCAACAAAAACCGGGTGACGAGAACGATCTTCGGCAATGTTTACACTTTCGACCGCGTTTACGGCGTCGCGCGCGCGCGGGTGGACGCAACTCATAACTACTGGGGAACCGCTGCCAAATCTCCGGAGGGGTTGATAGAGGACCTGATCAATATGCCGGATAAGGCCGGTATCACCTATGATCCTTGGCTGCACACCGCGGAACTCGCTGGTCGGAATGGCCCTCACGGAAAGGAATAACGTGAGTTGGTGACTGCTAGATCAACTTCCGAATCCCGCATTCTTGTTGCCAAACTGAACGGGGAACAGGAGTCGATCGTGATGTCAGTTCCCCCACCTCCCAAGGCCCGCGCTAACTCGCCAACTATCCTACTATGCCAACCGTCGTTGTAATATTAGGGGGCAGCCTCCAATGCGTAGATGTTGCCATCATGGGAGACGACATACAGGGTTGTCGCAGCCACCACAGGACTGCCCGTTATCTTGCCTCCTGTCTCGAATCCCCACGACAACTGCCCGTTGAGGGCGTCCAAGCCTGCAACCCTGCCTGATTCTGTACCCACCAGGACGGTAGGTCCCGCCACGGTGGGGGCAGTGGTCACCGGACTCCCCACGTCCGTCTGCCACAGCACCTCTCCCGAAGATGCCCCCAAAGCAGCGACCACGCCTGAGACGCTGGCAACGTAAACTCTACCGCCGGCGACAGCCGGCGATTGGGCCACGTCACCTACGACCTGGGCCCCCCATACACTTCCCCGCTGCGACGGCGGATCGGGCATCCAGCCCCAAACGTGAAACGTGGTCTTCCAAAAGAGGATGAAGCGGTCCCAAGGTAGGGACCGTTCCCGCCAGTCTATGGCCCACACACGGCCCTTCTGGGACCCGACGTACACCAGGTCAGCCTCGATAGCCGGTCCCCCCAGGATTTGTCTGGCCCTCCCGGTGTCATATACCAAGCGCCGCCGCCCAGTATCAGTGTCCACCACATGGAGCAAATTGTCCTTGGAGACCACGACCACAGCGTTGTCAGTCAGGCAGACCGCCGCTATCACCCAGTCATCGGTGGTGAAGCTCCACAGCACAGCTCCGCCGGCTATATCCAGGGCGTAAAGCTTATTGTCTCCCACTCCAATGTACACGGTGCCATCGCGGACAACAGGGGAGGCCAGGATGGGGCTCCCCATGTCCCTGTCCCACTGTAGAGTTCCCGTCATCGCATCCACGGCCAGTACCCGGCCAGGCCGAACGGCGTAAACCACCAGCCCCCCTGCCACGGCGGGGGTAGAGCTTGAAGGAAAGCCTGTACTATGCTCCCAGACCGGTAAGCCCGCGGTCCGGTCCAGCGCGACCAGCTTGCCCGTCTCCGTAGTAAGGTAAACCAGGTCGCCCGCCACGGCCGGTGGGTTGAGCAGGGGGCCGCCTGAACTGTAGGACCACTTAATCTCATGGGGGTATGGGACGGGGTTTGGGGTGAACCCGGTGCTTTCCCCGGTGCGCCTTGCCTGCGGCCAGTCCCTGGGGTCCAGGGTCGGCGCAACATCTGTGGAAGCAGCAGGAGGGTTGGGGGCCAGTCCCAGGTAGTTCCAGGACACCCAGAAGGCCAAGAGCGCGGTAACTGCCAGGGCAATCCCCGGTATGAGCAGGCGGCTACGGAGAAAGCCGAACCTACGGCTGCGGGACAGCCGCTCCGCCTCGGCCCGGGGAACGGATATCATGCCTGAAAAGGCTTCACAGTTGGCGCACCTGTCCGAACCGGGCGCCGCCTCAATGTAACCACAGAAACGGCACACTCGGACTTTTTCCATGGCAACCCCTCCACCGAGAATAGTCCTACTGCCGGATCCAGCAGACCTTCAGCTTTATTCCCGGAATAGCTTTGTAAAGGGCCTAAAAAGGGAAAATGGTGAGCTTCCCGGCCCATTGAACGCCAGGAAGCTGTCCCGCGTCAACCATTCTTGCCGAAACAATATACCACCCTGAGTGTTCAAGAGCCCGGGAACGGAACCGGACTGCGGCGTACCGACGGGAGAACATCCGGCGCAAGACCATCGCGGAAGGAACCTTCGCCTCTCTCGACCGATTGTGACGAAAAACGGTAGATCCGCGGTTGTTTCGGAGATTTTCCCGACAAGCCCTTGATCCGCCCTTGACATACGTCTCGCTTTCTGATTCTATTGGCAGCCACATCCGTCGGGTACTGTCCAAAACGCCATTTTTCGGACGAATATCGTCAAGAGGAGGCCCAAAAGTGTCGTATATGAGGACCCAGAATCTTAGGGCGTTGGCAATATCATCTCTGACCCTGGTAGTCGTGTTGATCATCGCTTGCGGCACCGCCGAGCAACCCGCGCAACCCGTCCAACAGGCGGAACCGCAGGTCGTCGAAAGGGAGGTCGTGAAAGAGGTAGAGGTCACCAGGGAAGTCCAGGTGGAAGTGGAGAAGGAGAAAATAGTCGAGGTTGAGAAAGAGGTAGTAAAAGAGGTCCCAATAGAGAAGGTGGTGTTCGCCACCCCGGTAGCCGGCGTTCACGAGACGGAGAGACCCGATTGGGTGAGCATTGGCGCCGACCACCACTACAATGGCGACTTCGTTTTCGTGCACCGGGCCAACCCCGGGTTCCTGGACGTGCACTATGGAGCCAGTTCCACCACTACCCTGTTGCCGTCCGGCCCTCGGTTCAACCAACTCCTGATGTACAACCCCAGAGAGCCGAAGGAGATCGTCGGCGACCTGGCCCAGAGTTGGGAGATCAAGGATGGAGGCAAGAACTTCGTGTTTCGCCTGCACGAGGCCAACTGGCACGACGGCACCCCGGTCACTGCCGAAGACATCGTTTGGAGCCTCAACCGAATGGCACAGCCCGACGTGACGCGGGGCCGAGTTACCGCCATCCGTACCTTTTATGAGCACGGGTCCGCAGTGGCTGTGGACGACCAAACGGTTCTGATGCCCCTGAAGTTCCCCTCATCCACGGCCTTGGGCTGGCTGGCGGTGGACTATTACAAGATCTATCCCAAGGCCCTGGAGAGCGTGAGCCAGGACGACTTCAACTGCTGTTTCAAGAACACCTTCGGCTCCGGCCCTTGGAAGTTCAGGTCCTGGAAGAAAGGCGACTCCTACGAATTTGACCGCAACAACGACTACTTCAAGGACCCCATGCCCTACGCTGACGGCATGAAGGTGTTCATCATCACGGACTACGCCCGGCGCCTGGCCACCCTCAAGACCCAGCAGGTTATGGGACGGTACAACATGGGTGGCATCCTGCTGGCGGACGTCGAGCAGGTGCAGAAGGAGACCGGCGGCAAGATGCGGGTCCTCAAGGGCGGCGCCGCCGGTGTGTACGGTTTCTGGTTCCACTGGAACCGGCCGCCGCTGGATGACCCCAAAGTGCGCAAGGCGATTTACCTGGCCCTGGACCGCCACGAGATCGCTGAAATTTCCCAGGGTGGCGCAGCCCTGGTTGGCAACTTCTTCCCGCCTGGCTACGCCCTCAGTGAGGAAGAAGTCATGGCGTTGCCCGGCTTCCGCGTCAACGCCGAAGGCCTGAAGGATCCCACCGACTTGATCGAGGCCAAACGGCTGCTGACCGAAGCGGGCTACCCCGATGGGTTCAAGCTGACCTACAACGTGGACCAGAGCAAGTTTTCGCGGACCAACAGCGAGCTGATGGCCGACCAGTTGAGGGAGCATCTCAACATCGATGTGGAACTTCAGGTCGCCGACCGGGCTACTTTCTACGCCCAGTTGCGGGATGGCACTCACGACTTCAGCCAGATCGGCACCGGCCTCTACTTCAAGGAGCCGGAAACGGTGCTGGCCCAATGGTACTTCCTGGACACGCTCCGCAACCCCCATAACTGGTCCCACCCCCGCGTCACCGAGCTGATGGATTTGCAGGGGAAGGAACTGGACTCGGAGGTGCGGCGGGGATACTTCCGGGAGATGGCGGAAATTCTCAACGAGGGTGAGGGCCATTGGGTTCCCCTGTATTGGACCGCCAGCAGCGGCATCATCGACTACCGGATGCAGAATATGCGGCCGCCCTACCACCCGCATACCATCTGGACTTGGGAGCACGTGTGGTGGGACCCGGACGCAGAGCTGCTCGGGCCGGACGCTCCCCCCATCGAGTAATGGGCTATCCCTTCCGTCTGATGCAGACGCCGCACCCGGCTATCCTGGGGCGCTGACACGGTGCCCCAGGATAGCGGGAACATTGTCCAACCCAGACGCGTGAGAACCGCCAAGCATAGACAGTGACCTTTGACTCCCCGTTCCAGGATTGAGAGGTCACCGAACCGTCGGGAGGAGTGATGAAAGGCTACGTGGTGAGGAGGATTGGCCTCTTCATTCCCACCATGCTTCTGACAACGGTGATCGTGTTTGCCCTCTTCTTCCTGGTGCCCGGTGATGCTGCGCTGTTCATCCTCACCGGCGAGGAAGGGGCGGGGGCGGTTACCGAGGAGGACCTGCAAAAACTGCGCCGGGAACTGGGCTTGGATCGTCCCATTCATATCCAGTACTTCGACTGGCTGTGGAACACCATGCGCGGTGATTTGGGGATCTCCATCTGGTACCGGGAGCCGGTCACTAACGAAATCCGGGACAAGTTTGCCGTTACCCTGCAATTATCCATCATGGGCATCATCATGGCTTTTGTCGTGGCCGTGCCCATGGGCATGATTTCGGCAGTGCGGCAGGACACCTGGCCCGACTACGTGTGCCGGTCATTTACCCTCGTTGGGATAGCGCTGCCGACTTTCTGGTTGGCGATCCTCATAATCTACTTCCTGGCCTACGTCTTCAACTGGTTGCCTCCGTTAGGGTACGCTACCTTGTGGGAGGACCCCATCCTCAACCTGAAGCAACTTTTCTTCCCGGCTCTGGCCATCGCCATCCACGACTTGGCTTTCACCGCCAGGGTAACCCGCTCGTCCATGCTTGAAGTGCTGCGGGAAGACTACGTGAGGACGGCCCGGTCCAAGGGGCTGCACGAGACCAGGGTGCTGGGCAGGCACGCACTGAAAAACGCCATTCTGCCCGTCATCACGGTGTCGGGTTACCAGTTCGCCCGTCTGCTGGGCGGCACCATCATCATCGAGACCATTTTCGCCGTACCGGGCCTGGGGGCTTTCCTGATAGAGAGCATCATCCACCGGGACTTCGTCGTAATCCAGGCGGTGGTTCTGCTCACTGCGGCAGTGGTGCTGACCTTGAACCTGATCATCGACCTGATCTACGGCATTCTGGACCCCAGGATACGGTACCAGTGAGGCCGTAGCCGGTTATCTCTACCAAATTTCGCTCGGCGATTCGAGGCGCGGAGCCATCTCGACAACTTGAAAGCAGGACGAATATGTTAGAGCAACAGAGATCCGAAGGGTCACCACCGACCCGTGCGGGGGCCGGCGTCGCAGCTTGGGGTCAGGATGTCAGAACCGGCCTGGTGCGCTTCTGCCGGAGCAAGCCCCTGGGGGCTGCCGGGGGCATGATTACCATTCTGCTCATCATAATGGCGATACTGGCCAACGTCATTGCCCCGTATCAACCCAAGGAGAGCCTGGGCCGGGAGAATGTCCACCTGCCACCGCAGCAGGGCCACATAATGGGAACCGACCACGCCGGCCGAGACGTGCTGAGTCGGGTAATCCACGGGGCGCGTATTTCATTGTACGTAGGCTTCGGCAGCGTGGTGGTGGGGATCGCGCTCGGGTTCATCCTGGCGGTGCTCACCACGTACGCGGGCGGTTTCATAGATCTTGCGTTTCAGAGGTTGGTGGACTCGCTGATGGCCTTGCCGGGCCTCATAATCGCCCTGGCAATTGTGGCGGTGCTGGGATCGTCCCTGCAAAATGTCATGATCGCCATCGTAGTTGGGATGTTGGCGCCGGTCATACGAACCGTGCGCTCCCAGGTGCTGACCACCAAGGAGTTGGACTACATACTGGCCGCCCGGGCCATCGGGGCTTCGCCCTTGCGCCTGGTATTCCGGCACATCACTCCCAATTGCATGGCGATAGCCCTGGTGATAGCCACCTACTACCTGGGGCTGGCGATAACCATCGAGGCTTCCCTCAGCTTCCTGGGTGTAGGCGTTCCCCCGGATGTCCCCAGTTGGGGTGGGATGTTGAAGCGGGCCGCCGAGGAGCATGTGAAGACGGCTCCTTGGGTCGCCATGTTCCCGGGACTCGCCATCTTCGTCGTGGTGTTCGGGTTCAACCTGTTGGGCGATGCCCTGCGGGACGCGTGGGACCCGAAGTTACGGGGTAGATAGGATTTATACCTCTTCCAACTACCTAAACTAAGGCGCAGGTAAGGAGCCCAGGATTACGCGAAAGCAGGGTAAGCTCCCCTGATCATCTTCTCACAGTAGGTCAGGCCATGCTCACCCTGCCGGACGCCATTGTAGCCGTTCTCATTCCCTTCGCCACGTGTTCCACTGCCGTACCTGACAGAAGGCCCAAGCGTTGCTGGTGGGCGTCATATTGGTCCCAGGACGGTGTACTGTCGCCGCGACCTTGCGGGTGATGGGTCTCAGCCCAGGACGACGACCGGGGAAAACCTGTCCCCAAATTGTACGCCCGGCTCATTGATTCCCTGGCCTACGCCCCGTGGACGTACAAAGTCCGGGTTGGGGCAAATTCCTTGTGCTATGATTCCTCCGCTAACTGGATACAAACTCTCCCGGAGGCCGTCACCCCGTGAAAAGCTACTACTTCTCCGAGTTCCCATATCACGAATATCCCGATGAAGAAGGCGACAAGTACCCGTCTCTGCGCCTCACCTTCCCCAACACGTGGTTCAACCCCAACACTGCCAACGGCCTCTTCAAGCGCTACTTCGACGAGTGCGTGTACGCCGACGAACTGGGCTTCGACGGCATCATGCTCAACGAGCACCACAACACGCCCTCCTGCATGAACGCGGCCACGAACCTGTCCGCCGCCGTTCTCGCCCGCATCACCCACCAGGCCAAGATCCTGCTGCTGGGCAACATCCTCCCGATCCACGACAACCCCGTCCGCCTGGCCGAAGAGCTGGCTATGATCGACGTCATATCCGGCGGCCGGCTCATCTCGGGATTCGTTCGCGGTACCGGCGTCGAGACCGTCTCCACTAACAACAACCCCGTGGCCAACCGCGAGCGTTTCGAGGAATGTCACGACCTCATAATGAAGACCTGGACCACTCCCGGCCCCTTCCGTTGGGAGGGCAAGCACTACAACTTCCGCGTCGTCAATCCGTGGATGGTGCCCATCCAGCAGCCGCACCCACCGATATGGGTTCCTGGCACATCATCGCCCGAAACCGCCGAGTGGTCCGGCCAGCACGGGTACACCTACGTCGCCTTCCTCACCGACCTCGACGTCACCGAGGAGCTGTTCGGCATGTATCGCAACGCCGCCGAAGCCGCCGGCCGTGAGGCCGTGCCCGACAACTTCGGCTACCTCCTCTGCTGCTACGTCGGCGATACCCAGGAAGAAGCGGACGAGCAGGCCAAACACTTCATCTGGCGCATGGGCCCCACCGTCCGCGGCCCGCGCGAGTACATGGCGCCCGTCGGCTACCGTTCCGCTGCCGGCGCCGCCATCGCCGCCCGGCGTTCCGGCCTCAAGCCCCTCAACCTGCAAACCTTCGAGGAGCTCAAGGACAACTACCACATCGTCTGCGGCACTCCCGACACCGTGCTGGAGAAGCTGGAATACCTCCACCAGCGCCTTGGCATGGACCACCTGGTCTTCTACGGCCAGGAATCTCGCATGGACCACAAGGCCACCATGAAGAACATCGGCCTCTTCGGCAAGGAAGTCCTCCCCGTCATCCAGAAGTGGTAGGCATCAACCTCTCAATCGTCATTCCGGCAACAGCCGGAATCCAGCACATAATAGGGGCAGGTTTAAAACCTGCCCCTAGGCGCTTGGCGCGACCAACACCGCACTTACACCAACGCCATCTCCTTTTCCCGATGCTCTCCCGCCCCGTACCGGACTGGCGCCGGTCCCCGCACCAGTAGCGTCGGCGCCTGTGAGTGGCGCACTATCCGGTCCGCCACGCTCCCCAGCAGCGCCCTGCCGATTCCGCGACGTCCGTGCGTCGCCATCACCACCAGCCCGTTGTCCAGCTGACGGGTGAGTCCGATCACCGTTTCCGACGGGGCCTCCAGCCTGTGGATCGCCTCCACGTCAAACGCCGGGAACTGCGCGCTCATCTCGTCCGCCTTCCGCCACAGATACGCCTTGGCGGTCTCTGACAGCCTGGCCGCCAGATTTTCGGGATCGTAGCCATTCATCGTCGAAACGTAGTGGGCGGCCCCCCATTCACTATTGACCCGGAAGTATTCCGAGTCCGGCGTCGTCCTGACCAGGGTCACGCGCGCCCCGAACGCGGCGGCTAGCTCCTGGGCATAGGGCAACGCATTCTCCGCGAAGTCGGAGCCGTCCAGCGGTACGATGATGTTCTCGAAGTGATGCGGCACCACCGGGCAGTCCTTTTCGTTGCACCGGACCATCAGGGTGGGGTTGCACACGGCCCGAATCACCTTCGCGGTCACGCTCCCCATCAGCATCCTCGAAAATCCGCCCCGACCGTGTGTGGACATCGCGATCAGAGCGTCGGGCTGCTGATTCGCCAGGTTGATGATTGATTCGGGGGCTGACCCTTCGCACGCCAGCGCGGTGATCGGCGCATCCACGCCGCGCCTTTCCAGAAGATGCTTCTCGGCCCGCAGCAACGCCGACACCCGGTCGTGCTCCGCCAACGCCATGGAACCCCGAAAGCGTCCCTGCCCGGCGTCCGCCTGCCACTGCGGTATCGAATCGAAACACCGCAGCAGCGTCATCGACGCGCCGGAAGCCCTGGCCATGATGCTGGCGGCGGGCAGCGCCTGGGCCGACAATTCCGACCCGTCCAATGGAACGATGATGTTGTTGAACAGCGTCATGGCGACACCTCCTGATACTGCGTTATCTGTAGCGTCAACTTCGTGAAGCTAGGCACATTCGTTATGACAATACTATTTATTTCTGTTAAGAATATGGTATCACGGCAACCCGATGTCTTCAATAGCCCCATCACCAAAAAATCGGGGGCAACCCCGAAGGTTGTCCCCCGACTAACCACGTCAGACGTGGTGGCGGCTGTGATTCTACTGGTTAGAGGGTATCTAAAAAAGGCGGGCGTGAAACGCAAGCGGGCGACGAAACTGTGAAGAATTCCCCCTCACCCCAGCCCTCTCCCACCAGGGGAGAGGGAGTTTTTAGGCACCCGGTTACAACTGACCGATGTACTCCTCGTAGGAGGCGGCGTCCAGCAAGCCGTCCAGTTCCGCCGGGTCATTCATGTTCACCCGCAGCATCCAGCCGTCTCCGAACGGGTCGTTGTTCACCAGTTCCGGTTCCTGAGCCAACCGGCCGTTCACCTCGGTAACCTCGCCGCTGATCGGCGAATACAGGTCGGATACGGCCTTCACCGATTCGATCTCGCCCATTTTGGTGAGATAGCCCACGGAGTCGCCTACCCCCGGCAACTCCACGTACACCACATCGCCCAGCTGGTCCTGTGCGTAGTGGGTGATGCCAACCAGCGCGGTGCCGCCGCCGGCTTCAGACACAACCCATTCGTGCTCACGGGTATATTTGCGGTCGTCCGGATTCACCTTGCTAAAACCTCCATGTTAGGTTCTGTTGACATCTGGATTCCGGCTTTCGCCGGAATGACGATGAAAGCCGGAATGACGGTGAAATGTCAACATGCCTGGTCCCTGCGGTATTCTCATGTGGCGCGCCGATAGAACGGCAACTCCGTCGTTGTCACGTCCGCCGTGCGGCCGCGGATGTCCACTTGCAGCGTCATGCCCGGCTCCGAATGCGCCGCGTCAACGAACGCCATCGCGATGCAATGCTCCAGCGTCGGCGAGTAACTTCCGCTGCTCACGGTTCCCACCACTGCGCCATCCGCCAGCACGTCGTAACCGGCTCGTGGGGCGCTCCGTCCGGGCATCGTCAGACCCACCAGGTTGCGCGCAGCGCCATACACCCGCTGGTGATCCAGCACATCCGCCCCGTTGAAACCGCCGTCCCGGCGCACGAACCGGCTCAATCCGGCCTCGATGGGCGTTATGTCGTCCGCCAGTTCGTGCCCGTGCAGCGGCAGTCCCGCTTCCAGTCGGAGCACGTCCCGCGCGCCCAAACCGCAGGGGGCTGC
This sequence comes from Dehalococcoidia bacterium, assembly GCA_965207025.1. Taxonomy (GTDB): domain Bacteria; phylum Chloroflexota; class Dehalococcoidia; order Lucifugimonadales; family UBA3495; genus Bin87. Next base: position 3,845,735 of record OZ242258.1, read on the forward strand.
CCCGGCCTCGGTGAGCTGCTCCCAGATGTGCGCGGAGTCAGACGCCTGCACCGCCAGCTCAAAACCGTCCTCTCCCGTGTATCCGGTGCGGCCAATGAAAATCCGCCGACCGTCGATATGGCCGCGTCCCCACGTGTACGGACGCAACAGGGAAGGATGGGGTTCACGCCCCGGGTTCCGCGCCAGCCGCGCGCCCGGACTGAAATCCTCGCACAATCGGTCAATAATCCCGGCGGCCGCCGGCCCTTGCACCGCTATCAACCCCGTGGCCATCGTCCGGTCGGTAATCTGCACCCCCCGGCCGTCATAGTGGTGCGCCAGTTGTCGGTCGAACCACAGGGCCACGGCGGCGCGGTTGCCCGCATTGGGAATCAGCAGAAACTCGTCCTCCGACAGCCGATAGAAAATGGTGTCGTCTATGACGCCCCCCTGCTCGTTGCAGATGAAGCAGTAACGGGCGCGTCCCACTCGCAACCCTGACGCCGACCCGGTGAGCAGCAGGTCCAGCAAACCTGCGGCGTTCGGACCGCCGATGTTCAGCCGGCCCATGTGCGACACGTCGAAAACGCCAGCCTGCTGGCGCACGGCCTCCACCTCGGCGATGGTGCCATCGTATTGCACCGGCATATCCCAACCGCCGAAGGGCACCATGCGCGCGCCCAACCCAACGTGGGTTTCGTAGAGAGTGGTACGGAGATTCTCTGCGGGGGAGGTATCTGTCGCCATATTTTTAGTATCGTCGGTCAAAGGGGCGCCGATGGTCAAATGCTGCCAATCATCATACCGCCAACACCTTGCACGCGCAATCGCAACCCAGCGGCAGTACAGGGGCTTTCGAGGAGATGGTCATGGGAGGACCTCTGGGGGGAGAATTTACATGGATGAACAGGATGAACGGGATGGACAGGATTGGGTATGTATATGGGATGGTGGTGATTTTGGCGAAATCCGGCTCACTTCCTCTCATTTCCGTTCATTTGAAGTAGGGCGTTGGGACGGGTCGTGGGGGAAAATGGGGGGTGGAGAGGGCGGTTTTGGGGGCAATAATGATGGTTTTGACGGGCTGGGGGGAGGGTTTGGGGGAGCGGAGTTGGAGTTGGCTCGTGATTGTCAGAATCAGGATTTTCGAGATTAAGATTAGAGGATTTTCAGGATTGGGCGTCCGGTCGTTGGAGTCGGGCGGTTGGATAGTTAAATGGTAAGGATGGCGGCCGGTAGGGGCAAGTGGGGAAGTGTCAGTGGATTGTCGCCCGCTGGATCAAAATTGAGGGGTGTGCATCCGTGCCAAAATCTGGCTATGATGACGCCTAACTTTGCCGACAAGACCGTCTGGACGGGCGACAACCTGGACATCCTGCGCAGGAGGGGCGGTGCAACGGGTACCGGTCGGCGTTTGAGTTCCGCCACCTGGCGGTTGACCACATCATCCCGCAGTCCGGCGGCGGCGCCAGCACGACATCAAACCGGAGGTGCGAAATGTCGTTCAGACCCCAACGTGATAAGCCATTGCCAAAGGGGCTTGTCCACGGAATTACCTCGATCATGTTCGAAAGCGCATTGGAACCGGCAAAGCCTCCGGCTGCAACGAGGGGTCGCCGCCTCGCTGAATCAGGGTTGGCGCGTTGTGCTGCCCTATCCCCTGGATTCCGGCCCCGTATCAAGCACGGGGGACGTTCTTTCGCGGGAATGACGGGAATAATCGTAGGCAGCAGTCAGGTGCGCCCGGCGAGCTCTCCGAATTGCCTGCCGAACAAGCCGGTCAGCGCCGCGCTCACCACGCTTGCCCCCAGCAGCAGGTATCCGATACCCGCGTATCCCGAACTCGCCAGGATCGCCCCGGAGATGCCCGCCCCCAGCATACCCCCGGATTGGTTGCTCAACCCCATCAGGCTCGCTCCCGTCGCCTTGGATTCGCCAGAGTACTCCGTGCTGATGGCCACCAGCGCCGGAATCGGCACGCTGAGCAGGCCGCTGCTCACCATGGCCACCGCCACCGTCGTCCAGAGTCCAAGGTGAAACCCGAAGCTCACCAACCCCAACGCTCCTCCCGTCACCGATATGCCGGCAATCAGAATGGCGCGGCGCTGGCTGGTGGCGACAAACGACGCGCAGTAGCTGCCCACCACCTGCGCCGATGCCACTATCCCCAGGGGCAGGGCGGCAAATCCCACGTCCAGGTTGTACGTGTTGATCAGATACGCTGCGAAGAAACTGGTCATACTCCAGTAGGCGATTCGTTGCGAAATCCCCACCGGCACCGCCACGCGGAAATATCGCCGTGAAATCAGCGCGCGGTAGCGAGAGAGAAACTCCCAGTTGCGGACGCGGTCCCGGCGTTCGCGCGGAAACCACACCCAACTGGCCGTGAACGCCGTCGCCAGCAGCAGCCCGCCCACCAGGAAGGCAATGCGCCAACCGCCCGACCCGTCCAACAGGATGTTGCCCACGTCCGCCAGCAACGCGGCCAGCGGCGCGCTCACCGCCGCCGCCACGCCGTTGATGGCCAACATGCCGCTCACCGCCTGCGCTCTCCGCGCCGGCGAAATCACGTCCGACAGCGCTCCCACCGCGTTGGGCGGCAGCGTTCCCCCGCCGAATCCGGTCAGGAATCTCAGCGCCAGCAGCGTCTCGATATTGGGCGCGAAAGCCGACGCAACCACGGAAATCAGCGTCAGCGCCATGCCGGTCAACGCCACCGGCCTCCGGCCCAAGGAATCGGAAAGCGGGCCAACGGTTAGCACGGCGACCGCCCAGGCCGCGAACGTGGCGGTCGCCATTTGACCTGCCACCGCCACCGAGATCTCCAGGTCCGTCGCCACCTCCACCAGCAGCGGCGGGACCATCATCACCGCGTTCTGCGTGCCGAAAACCGCGAACGCCAGCACCGCGTAGAACCACGCCTTGTTAATTCTGACCTCCCCAATCCACTCATAACGTAGGGGCGACCCATGGGCCGCCCCTGATGATGCCGTCGCCGTTGGGCCGAACTACCGCCCCATGGCGTACCCATCCCGGCGCAGGTCAGCGCCGCCGTAGAGCGTGCCCCGTTCCCGGTCCACTTCAATTGCGCACAGGGAACCCATGCGCGGCGTCCACTCGTTCCACACGTCCACGTCGTGGCCGCGCTTGCGCAGGTCGTCAACCACCGACGGCTCGATGCGCGATTCCACACCCACCAGGCCGGGGCGATAGGCATGGGGCCAGAATGAGTTGGGGAAGCTCCACGTCGATGCGCGGGGCGCCTCAATCGCCTGCTGCACATCCATGCCGAACTCGGCCACGTTGAGGAACAGCTGCACCATGGATTGCGGCTGCACGTCTCCACCCGGAGTCCCGAAGGGCAGCCAGGGCTTGCCATCCTTGAACGCCATCGCCGGGTTGGGAGTCAGTCGCGGACGCTTGCCGGGTTCCAGGCTGCACGGGTGGTCCTCGTCCAGCCAGCTCTGCGAACCCCGCGCTGACACCATGAACCCCAGCCCCGGCACGATGGGCGCACCGCCGAAGCCGTCGCTGGGCGTGGCAGAGAAGGCATTGCCCCAACGGTCCACGGCGCAGATGTAGGACGTGTCCGCCGACAGCGGCCCCGCAACGGCCTCCGGCTGTTTGGCTCCGTACCGCGTTCCGCCCAACTGGTGCGCCCACGGATCGCCGGCCGCCGGCATTTCCGGATTGGCCCGGTGCGGGTCAATTTCGCGCCGGCGCGCGGCGGCGTACTCCCGGGACAGCAGGCCGGCCATGGGCACGTCCACAAAGTCTGGATCACCGTAGTAGGCGTGGCGGTCGGCAAAGGCCAGCTTCAGCGCCTCCAGCACCGTGTGGACGTACTCGGCGGAGTTATGTCCCATGCTTTGCAGGTCGCAGCCTTCCAGTATCCGCAGCGCGTGCAGGTTCATCGGCCCCTGGCACCACGGCCCGCAGGCATACACGTCGATACCTTTGTAATCGATCATCGGCGGCGCATCGACGCCTACGGAGAAATCCGCCAGGTCCTGCATCGACAGCCATCCGCCCTGACCGCGGATGAACGAGACCATCTCCTCGGCGATGTCGCCCTTGTAGAACAGGTCGCGGGCGGCGCGGAGGCCGGCCTCCCGGCCCTGCCCGTTGATGGACTGCTCGGCGCGAATCATCCGGCGGAACGTCTGCGCCAAATCCTTCTGCACCAGCAGATCGCCGATGCCCAGCGCCTTGCCGCCGGGGTAGAAAATCTGCATGGTGCTGGTCCACTGGCTGGTGTCGCCCTCGTCCAGGATGATGTTGTCGCCGCTGCTGACCAGGGCGCGGTGCAGCGTGGCCGGGATGGGGAAGCCGCCCTCGGCAATCTCCAGCGCCGGTGTAACCACCTGCTCGAAGGTCATCGTACCGTACCGGATCAGCGAGGTGATCCAGGCGTCGGGAGCGGCGGGCGTTACGGTGCGCATCACTCCGTGGGGCATGTCGCCGCCATGCTCCCGGCGGAAGTAGTCAATGGAAGCCTCGGCCGGCCACCGGCCCAGCCCGCTGATTTCGCGCGTCTCACCCGATTCCGCGTGGTGGATGATGATGGGCGCGACGCCGGCGAAGCTGGTGTACTGCGGCAGCGTAACGTTGATGACGATGCCCGCGGCGACGCCGGCGTCAATCGCGTTGCCGCCCTGTTCCAGTATGCGATAACCGGCCGCCGTCGCCAGGTAGTGCCCGGTGCTCACCATGTGGGTAACGCCGCCCACCAGAGGGCGATAACTTCTCAAACCAATGGCCATATCAACTTGCCTCCGCGTGAACCGGTGCGAAAATTGCCGTGTTGCTTGATGGTCGGCAGTATAGGCCATTGTCGGGTCGTTGTCATTTTGAGGGGTGTTTGGGTTGGCTTTCTCCTTGCCTGCCGGAGCTGCGGTTGGGGTGACTGAATCGCAACGTTGACAGCGGGATGTGGGTTATAATGCGTGCATCAGCAATGCCGGATAACTATCGTGGAAACCATCGTCGCCACCCAGATCTATCTGCTCCTGGCCGCCCTGGGCGTCGGCCTGACGCTCATCGCGCTGGTGGGCCGGAGCCTCTACGTATGGGGCCGTCTGAGCCGCCAGGTGGACAGCTACGGCGACCAGATTACTGACCTCGGCAACCGCATGAACGACGTGGAGAACCGCCTGGGCAACGTGGAAACCCGCCTGGCCGTGGTGGAAACCCGGCTCGATGCGGTGGAAGCGAAGGTTGATGCCCTGGACGCCAAGATCGACGCCCTGGACGCGAAAATCGACGCGCGATTCGCTGCCCAGGATGCCAAGATTGAAGCCCGGTTCGCTGCCCAGGACGCCAAGATTGACATCCTGATTGGCGAGGTGCGTCGGCTGAACCAGTTGATGGTCGCCATGGCCAACCACCGCCACGACGCCGACGGCAACATCATCTTCACCCTGCCGCCGGACTGATCCAGTGGCCGCCGGCCGCTGACTACTGCAAGACTGAACGCTACCCGGCAAAGTGGTAGTGTATCCGTTTGAATTGTACGAGTTGGGAACGTGGCTTGTCAACTGATTCCCGGTAGGCTACCATCGCCCCACAAGGAGGTGGAGTTATGCCTATCGGACCGAACGGAGAGAGACGGCCGTCCGACCCCTTCGCCGCCGGAATCATGGCGGCGCGCATTGCAGTAGGAGACGTTGAGGAAGAATACGTAGAGCAGCCCACGCCGACGCCGAACCGGGCCAAGGGCGGGAAAAAGGGCGGCAAGGCGCGGGCCGACGCACTAACGCCGGAGCAGCGTTCGGAGATCGCCCGGTTGGGCGCCAAAGCTCGCTGGGATGCCGACAGCCCGAAAACGGCATAGCCCATGCCAACATCCTACCGCCTTCGTCGGCGGCTGGTACGACCTGCGGCTCGACCCATCCGCAGGTTGTTTTCGTTCTTCATCCATCCGTTCGCCCGGTTGACCTGCTGCAACCCGATCAGCGTGTAGCGGTCTCGTTTCTCTTTGTTGCACGGCGGGCATAGCAGCGTCAGGTTTTCGTAGGCGTCGGTCCCGCCTTGGGAGCGTGGGTTGATGTGGTCAACTTCCAACACGCGGGTATCAAACGTGTAGTCGGCCCCGCAGCCCTGGCAGAACGCGCCGATGTCCGCCAGCAGCCGCCCGTGATGCGTCCGGGGCGGCGGGAGGCGTTGCGCGCGGCCCGTGGGCGTCCTCAGCGTCAACGTGGCCGGTTCGCCGTCGTCGGTTCTTGGGGGGGGGCGGTGGCATAGGTGATGTCGCCAAAGGCCAATGCTGCCTGCCGGTTGTGCCCGCGACGGTTGGGTACTGCCAACCCCTCGGCTTCGAGGCGGTCTAGCACCGTCGGATGCGCCTTGTCCCAGATGTCCATACCTACCCATTGCCGGCCCAACCGCTCGGCGGCAATGGGCGTGGTGGCGCAGCCGCAGAACGGATCAAGCACCATATCGCCGGGGTTACTGCTCGCCTTGATAAACCGCTCATACAGGGCCAGCGGCTTTTGCGTGGGGTAGCCCGTTCGTTCCTTCGCCCAGGGCATTACCCCGTGCAGCGCAATTACATCGTCGGGTATCTTCCCGTCATCAACGCTCCGCTCGCTGCCATCCGCCCGCAGTTGCCCATCCGTCCATTTGTGCGGCGTCCGAACGTCGTCAACGTTGAATATCCATTCCTCGGATTTGGAATAGAACAGCAGGGTATCGTGTTTGCGAGCAAACCGCCTCCGTGACGCGCCGCCGCCGCTGTAATACCAAACGACTTCGTTCTGAAAGTTGCGCCGTCCAAAGATGGCGTCCATCAGGCACTTGACCCAAGCGTGGGCCGTATGATCAATGTGCAGATACAGGCTGCCGTCATCTGCCAGGATGCGGTGCATTTCCAGCAAGCGGACGCCCAGCCAGCAGAGAAACGCGCCCATGTCGTCGCCCCACACGGTCTTGGCGGCGTTGATTACCTGCCAGACATCCGGCTCATCGCGCTGGATGGCGATGAGCCAATCGTCGTGAATGTCCTCATCCCAGCGCCAGCGGTCGGGGAACGACGCGCCGGCGGCGAGGCTGTCGGGGTCGGCGTGGAAGTCGCGGCCCTTGTTGAAGGGCGGGTCGGTGGCGATGAGGTTCACCGTCCCGGAGTTCATGCCGCGGAGAAAGTCCAGGTTGTCGCCGTGGTAGAGTGTGCGGTTGGCGAAGTTGCGTTCTGGCACGGGGATACCTCAGCTCAGTCGGGGATGATGACGGACCAGGCGCGCCGGCGGCGTTCCTTGCGCCATTGCAGCAATGCGCTCCGGCCCACGTCGTACAGAATAAGCACGGCCAAGCCGCCGGCTACGGTGATAATGAGCTCCGGCATAAGTCCTCCGGTCGGTTACCCAACCGGAGGTTGCAAAGAGCAACGGGCCAGTGTTAAACTGCAGCCAGTAACGCGTTGCGAGCCCCGGTTGGGGCGTTTCGATCGGCCGCGTCGGTAAGCACACCGGCGCGGTTCTCTTTATCCTACCAGCCGGGCTTACGCAGTGCAAGTTTATACTGATACATACCTTGACAAACAGGCCGAGTTTCGCTACAATCCGGTCATGGTTTATCGAGTATCAGCAGAGAAGCAGACCCGCATCCTCAATATGCTGGTAGAAGGTTCGTCCATGCGGGCGATAACCCGCATTGAGGATTGCGGAATCAACACCGTCAAGCGGTTGCAGATAGCCGCTGGCGAGGCTTGCGAAAAGCACCACGATCAGCACGTCCGCGACGTTCCCGCCCAGGTGGTGCAGTGCGATGAGATATGGGGTTTCCTCTACGCCAAGCGCAAGAACGTAGAGCATGCGGTAGCGGCCCCGGACGAAGCCGGCGACGTGTGGGCCTGGACCGCTATTGATTCGGACACCAAGTTGGTCATCTCGTGGGTCGTCAGCACGTCCAGGGACGGGCAAGCGGCCCTGGCCCTGATGGACGACCTACGGGAACGGACTACGGGCCGGTTCCAGCTCACCACTGACGGGCTGAACGCTTACCCCGACGCGGTGGAAGGGGCGTTCGGCGGCGACGTGGACTTTGCCCAACTGGTCAAAATCTACGCCGACACACCCCGCGAAGAGGCCCGGCGCTACTCGCCCAGCGAGTGGGTGGGCAGCAAGCGGGAAGTCATCGCCGGCGACCCGGACGAACGGCTAATCAGCACGTCCCACGTGGAGCGGCACAACCTGACCATGCGAATGAGCATCCGGCGGTTGACCAGGCTGACCAACGGCTTCAGCAAGAAGTTTGACCGCCACTGTGATGCGCTGGCCCTGTATTTCACGTACTACAACTTCTGCCGCCCGCACACCACGCTGACCAAGCGGGCCGGCGGGTATAAGACTACGCCGGCGATGGCGGCAGGGTTGGCCGACAGCGTTCACGATATGCGCTGGCTGTCCGACCTGATAACCGAGTCCATGCCCAAGCCGGGCAAGCGCGGCCCGTACAAGAAGAAGCAGGCCGTTGCCGCCTGATTATTCAAACGGATACACTACCGGCAAAGTCCGACTATTGACAATTTCGAGGCCATTCCGTAACCTTTAACGCGACTGACGAAAACCGGATGGCCCCGGACCTGTCGGGGCCTTTTTTAGGTTATGGCGTGAAGAAATTCCCGCATCGGTCGCCGTTGAAAATCGCGCCCCGGTGGCGCAATTGGCAGCGCAGCCGATTTGTAATCGGCAGGTTAGGGGTTCGAGTCCCCTCTGGGGCTCTTTCAACGGATCTCTGAAACATACTGGAGAACTGAAGACAGCATCAACATGGAGGGGTGGGTGAGTGGTTAAAGCCACCAGACTGTAAATCTGGCGCCCTGACGGGCTTCGCAGGTTCGAATCCTGCCCCCTCCACCACGCCCAAGTAGCTCAGAGGTAGAGCACGTTCTTGGTAAGAACGGGGTCGGCGGTTCGATTCCGCCCTTGGGCTCCACCAGCGTCAAATGCCCGCCGGGGGCCCCCGCGGGAGAAACGAAACAAATCAAGGAGCAAGGAGTAACTCCCGACCATGGCTAAGCAAGTCTTCGACCGTTCCAAGCCCCACGTAAACGTGGGCACCATCGGTCACGTTGACCACGGCAAAACCACCCTCACGGCGGCCATCACCAACGTGCTGTCTCAGGAAAACAACGCCAGTTTCCGCAGCTTCGACAGCATCGACAACGCTCCCGAAGAGCGTGCCCGCGGCATCACCATCGCCATCGCCCACGTGGAATACGAGACCGAGAACCGGCACTACGCCCACGTTGACTGCCCCGGCCACGCCGACTACATCAAGAACATGATCACCGGAGCCGCGCAGATGGACGGCGCCGTCCTGGTCGTGTCGGCTCCCGACGGCCCCATGCCCCAGACGCGGGAGCACATCCTCCTGGCCCGCCAGGTGGAAGTTCCCTCCATCGTCGTCGCCCTCAACAAGGTTGACATGATGGACGACGAAGAGCTGCTGGAACTGGTGGAGATGGAAGTCCGCGAACTGCTGGACACCTACGACTTCCCCGGCGACGACACCCCCGTCGTCCGCGTCAGCGGCCTCAAGGCCCTGGAAGGCGATGAGGAAGCAATGGAAGGCGTCCGGGAACTGGTCAAGACCATGGACGACTACATTCCCCAGCCGACCCGCGTAACCGACCAGCCCTTCCTGATGCCCATTGAAGACGTTTTCGGCATCAAGGGTCGCGGCACCGTCGTAACCGGCCGTGTCGAGCGCGGCCAGCTCAACGTGGGCCAGGAAGTGGAAATCATCCGCTCCGGCGACGTGCGCCGCACCGTTGCCACCGGCCTGGAAATGTTCCACAAGCTGCTGGACACCACCGAGGCCGGCGACGCCGTCGGCGTGCTGCTGCGCGGCGTTGACCGCGACGAGGTCGAACGCGGCCAGGTGCTGGTGGCGCCCGGTTCCATGCGACCCTACCGCAGGGCCGAAGCCGAGGTGTACGTGCTGAGCCAGGCCGAGGGCGGTCGTCATACCCCGTTCTTCACCGGCTACAAGCCCCAGTTCTACATCCGCACCAGCGACATCACCGGCGAAATCGCCCTGCCCGACGGCGTGGAGATGGTGATGCCTGGCGACAACATCACCATGACCGTCAGCCTGATTACGCCCATCGCCGTTGAGGAAGGGTTGCGCTTCGCCATCCGCGAAGGCGGCCGCACCGTCGGCGCCGGTGTCTTCACCAAACTGTTGGAGTGATTGATTCATGGCCCGCAAGTCCACCGACGCCCGGCAGATCATCACGCTGCAATGCACCGACTGCCGCGAGCGCAACTACTCCACCATCAAAAACCGGCGCAGCCACACCAGCCGGATGGAACTGCGCAAATACTGTAGCCGTTGCCGTAACCACATCGTACACCGCGAAGTGAGGTAACCGCCTTGGCCAGGGCATCAGCCAGACGACCCACCCCGATCTCTCCCCGCTCCGTGGGGAGGGTCGGGCCCATCGGCTTCCTGCGAGAGACCATATCCGAACTGCGCAAGTCGGTATGGCCCAGCAAGGAAGAGACGGCGAGGTTGACCGTCATCGTGCTGGTTCTGGCCATTGCCATGGGTTTCTTCCTTGGGTTGCTGGACCGGGTATTCGCCGAGCTGTTCACCCGGGTGATATTGAACCCCACCCTCTTCTAGCGCGTGTTGGCGTTCAGCGTCGTTCCCTACCTGCTCTGTCGTTCCCGCGAAAGTGGGAATCCAGACCGCCAACACAAGTGGGTGCGGGACGCCGGCAACCCCTTGCAGTGCTGCGGGGCGGCCCTCTGGGGCGTCCCGGCGGCGCCGGTATTTCCAAACGACTCAACCTGATTGCAGGCTTGCTATGACCACCATGCAACCCTATGCCGATCTCCGCTGGTATATCGTTCATACCTATACCGGCCAGGAGGACATGGTCAAGCGCAACCTGGACTTGCGCCGGCACAGTTTCGGAATGATCGACCGCATCACGCGAGTCGAGGTTCCCTCTGAGGACGAGATCATCCGAAACAAGGGCGAACGCACTGCCCAGCGCCGCAAGCTCTTCCCTGGCTATATCCTCGTGCAGATGGTCATGGACGATGAGGCCTGGTTCCTGGTTCGCAACACCACCGGCGTAACCGGTTTCATTTCCGCCGAAGAAGAGGGCGGCGACCGTCCCCGTCCCGTGCCGCTTGACGACCGTGAAGTTGACGAAATCCTGGATAGAGTTGCGTCCGGCGAACCGCGGGCCGTGATCGGCATGAACGCGGGCGATATGGTCCGCATCTCCGAAGGCCCCTTCGCCGATATGCTGGGTAAGGTGGAAGAGGTGGACGAGCACCGCGGCCAGGTCAAGGTGCTTATCTCGGTGTTCGGTCGGGAAACCCCCGTGGAACTGGACTTCATGCAGGTGGAGAAGGTATAAATTGCACCCTCACCCTTACCCTCTCCCATCAAGGGAGAGGGAATTCTTGGAGGCCATCAGTGGCTAAGAAAGTAATGGCAGTCATCAAGCTGCAACTGGAAGCGGGCAAGGCCACGCCCGCCCCGCCCGTCGGCCCGGCCCTGGGTCAGCACGGCGTCAACATCATGGCCTTCGTGAAAGAGTACAACGAGCGCACCGGCAGCCAGGCCGGCACCATCGTGCCGGTACACCTCACCGTGTACCAGGACCGTTCCTTCACCTTCGTCACCCGCACGCCTCCCGCTTCCGACCTGCTGCGGCGGGCCGCCGGCATCGAGAAAGGACAGGGAGACGCCCGGGCCCCCATAGGGGTGACCGTCGGCAGCGACGCGCTCCGCAGCATCGCGGAAGAAAAGATGAAGGACCTCAACGCCAACTCCGTCGAACAGGCCATGAACATCATCGCCGGCACCGCCCGCAGCATGGGCATCACCATCGAAGACGACTAGGAGAACAGCAAAATGCCCAAGCACAGCCGCCGTTACAACAGCGTCGCCGAGCGAGTGCCCGAAGACGCCGTGTATCAACCCCGCGAAGCCATCGACCTGGTGAAGGAGCTTTCCACCGCCAAGTTCGACGAGACCATGGAAGTGCACCTGCGCACCAATGCCGACGTGCGCCACGCCGAGCAGCAGGTGCGCGGCGTGACTGTGCTGCCTCACGGCCTGGGCAAGGAAACCCGCGTGCTGGTGTTCGCCAACGGCGAGGCCGCGGACATCGCCCGGCAGGCCGGAGCCGATTACGTGGGCGACGACGATCTCATCGCCCAGATCGAGGGCGGCTGGCTGGAATTCGACGTCGGGCTGGCGATCCCGGAAGTTATGTCCAAGATCGGCCGGCTGGGTCGCATCTTGGGCCGTCGCGGCCTGATGCCCAACCCGCGCACCGGCACGCTGGTTCCCGCCCGCGACCTGCCCCGCGTCATCCAGGAATCCAAGGCGGGCCGCTTGGAATTCCGCACCGACCGCACCGCGATCATCCACGGCCAGTTTGGCAAGTCATCCTTCGAGACCGACACTCTGATGGAAAACCTCACCGTGTTCATGGACTCGGTGATGCGCGAGCGCCCCGACGCGGTGAAGGGCGCGTTCATCAAGTCCGCCTACGTCACCTCGTCCATGGGCCCCGGCATTTCGGTGGACGTGGGAACGCTGTCGGCGCTGAAACCCGAATAAGCTTCGATGGCCACCGCGCCGGAACTGCCGCCGCCAGGCGTTCAAAGCCCCGAAGACCGCTGCCAGATCAGTCGGCAACTACTTATCCACGCCCGCGAAGAACTGGCCGCGGGCAGTCGATTGCAAGCCGGCGAAAAGGCGTGGGGCGCAGTGGTGCAGCCGATGAAAGCCATCGCGGAACAGCGGGGTTGGCCGCATGAATCACACCGGGACGTCCGCGAAGTCGTCAGCCAGGTTGCGCTGGAATACGGCTTTGACCATGACCAGAGCGAGGCTATATGGCAAGCTTACTTTATCGGCCATGAAAATTTTTACGAAAACAAGTACAGCACCGAATCCCTGACCGCAATGATTGAGCGGGTTGAGGATGTGGTTCCATACCTGATTGAGTTGACCTCCACGCCGCCGCGTCCGTTCACCATCACCAGCAACGTGCAGTTGAGACGACTGCGCAGGCTTACCGAGAATGACCGCCTGGAAATCGGTGACACGTCCCCGGTAGGTTTCTCCCGGAACCATCCTCTGCTCTAATTCAAGCTGCTGCTGCGGGCGCGCAATACGGACTCCCCGCCTTGCGCCACACGGCTACAGGTGGTAGGCTAATCTAAATCCGAATACAGCAGTCAACGCTTGAGACAGCGGGTCCCGATTGTGGGGTAATGGCAAGTCATCGCCGCCCGCCGAGGCGACAGGTTCCGCAATACGTCCCCATGGGGATGTGCGCCCCGCGTCCATGTCTCAAAGCGCGGGGTTTTTGCTTGGCGCCTCTGCCGCAAACCCCCACCTGAATCTGAACCCGAAGGAGGAAAACATTGCCAACCCAGGCGAAAGTTGACCGGGTAGCCGAACTGCGGGAGAAGCTGGAGAATTGCTCCATCGTTATCTCCACCGGCTATTCCGGCATCGGTGTCAACCAGATGGTGAACCTGCGTCGCCGGATGCACGAAGGCGGCGTCGAGTTCCTCGTCGTTAAAAACAACCTGCTGAGTCTCGCCGCCGACGGCGCGGACGTACCCCAGTTAAAAGAGGTAATAACCGGGCAGACGGCCATTGCCCTCGGCTACGATGACGCTGCGGCCATCGCCAAGACGGTCTCCGACGCTGCCAGCGCGAACGGCACTTTGCAGATCCACGGCGCCGTGGTGGGTGGCGGGCCGGCGATGCCCCCGGCCGAGGTCAACCGCCTGGCCACTCTGCCGCCGCATCCGGTGCTGATGGCCCAGCTCATGGGCAACATGCAGGCGCCCCTTTACGGACTCGCCAGCGTCCTCAACGCCACCATAAGCGGGCTGGCCTACGCCTTGCAGGCTCGCATCGACCAATTGCAACCCGCCGAGGCTGCCGAATAGCGAGAAAATCACCCTCACCCTGCCCCTCTCCCATCAAGGAAGAGGAGATCATCAGATACGCAAGCAAAAATCAGGAGGCAACAATCATGGCAGTAAATCAGGAAGTATTGGACGCCATCAAGAACATGAGCGTTATGGACCTGGCCGATCTGGTCAAGGCCATTGAGGAAGAGTTCGGCGTATCCGCCGCCGCGCCCGTGGCGGTAGCCGCCGCTCCCGCCGGCGTAGTGACCGACGACGCTCCGTCCGCAGCGGTCGAGGACCAGACCGAATTCACCATCACCCTGGCCGACTTCGGCGCCAACAAGATCAACGTCATCAAGGCCGTCCGCGAAGTCACCGACCTGGGCCTCCGCGAAGCCAAGGAACTGGTCGAGTCTGCGCCCACCCGGGTCAAGGAAGGCGTCAACAAGGAAGAGGCCGACACCATCAAGGGCAAGCTGGAAGAAGCCGGCGCCACCGTGCAGGTTGCGTAGCTCGTCCACATCGCCCACATCGCCCGTGCCGTAGGGGCAGGTTTCAAACCTGCCCCTACTCAATGTCCGTCCGCGCTTGAGGCACACCCGTCTGTCATTGCGAGGAGCGTAGCGACGTGGCAATCTCGTGCCCGCGACGGTGGTTATTTCCCAAACGAGATTGCCGCGCTTCGCTCGCAATGACACATGCAGATTGCAGGGTAGGCTGTGTTGTACAATGCGGCCAGTTTGAACGGGAGGCGCTTGGACGCATGGATCTCGAACTCAACGGCAAAACCGCAATCGTCACCGGCGGCAGCCGCGGCATCGGCAAGGCCGTGGCCCGCGTGCTGGCATCCGACGGGTGCCGCGTGGTTGTCACCGGACGCTACTCCGACACCCTGTCCGCCGCCGCTGAAGAAGTCGCCGCTGACACGGGAGGCTCCGTTACCCCCATAGTTTGCGACATGACCAGCACCGAGCAGGTCAACGCCATGGTCGCCGCTGCCGCCGACGCCCTCGGAGGACACATCGACATCCTGGTGAACAACGCCGCCGCGCCCGGCGGCCTGGCCCGCGGCGCGCTCAACGAGATCCGCGACGAGGACGTGATGCTGGACCTGGACACCAAGGTCATGGGCTACCTGCGCTGCGCCCGCGCCGTCGCCCCCTACATGCAACAGCAGGGTTGGGGCCGCATCGTCAATGTCGGTGGACTCTCCGCCCGTCGGGGCGCCGGCAACGTCAGCGCCGGCGTGCGCAACTCCGGCCTGTCCAACCTCACCAAGTACCTGGCCGAGGAGTTGGGCGGCTCCGGCGTCTGCGTCAACCTGGTGCATCCCGGCACCACGCGCACCGAGCGCAGCGGCCCCATGTACGCCGAGCAGGCCCAGCGGGAAGGCACCACGGTTGAGGAGATCGAACGCCGCGTCGCCGCCGGCAACTCCACGCGCCGCATTGTAGATGCCGAGGAACTGGCATGGGTGGTGGCCTTCTTCGCCTCGCCCCGCAGCATCGCCATCAGCGGCGAGACCATCGCAGCCGGCGGCGGCGCCGGCCTCAACGTCTATCACTGATCTACATCGGATGTCATTGCGAGCGTAGCGTGGCAATCTCGTTGCTTCGTGGTGCAGACTCGGAGCGAGATTGCTACGTCCCTTCGCTCCTCGCAATGACAAACCTACAGCACAGGAGAATCCAGCATGATCAAAGTAACCGTTTTCTACGGCAACGAGGAAGGCAAGTCCTTCAACATGGACTACTACGTAAACACCCACATGCCCCTGGTGCAGGAGCGCCTGACCCCCTTCGGCATGCGCTACTACAACGTGGAAAAGGGCATCTCCGACACCGACCCCAACGCGCCGCCCATGTACGTTGCCGTCGGCTACCTGCTCTTCAACGACGTTGACGGCGTCCACGAGGGCTTCAAAACCCACGGCCGCGAACTGGTCGGCGACGTCAAAAACTTCACCGACATCGAACCCAAGTTTTTGATTAGCGAGTTGGTCGCCTGACTCGAACCGTATGTGACTCGTAGGGGCGACGCATGCGTCGCCCCTACATTTATCACCGCGCCAACTCCCGCGCCGCGAGGTGCGCCATGACCACCGCCAAATCACAGCCGGTTTTCCCTGCCATGCCCGCTGGCCCGGCCTTTGTCCGCATCCCGGACCCGCCGGAACGATACCCCGACGACATGACCAGCTTCATCCACCTCAGCAAAACCGGCAGCGTTGCCTACCTCATCGACCACTTCGGCAATCCCGACACCACCGTCATCGGCGGCGAACTCTACCTTCAGCTCGAGCTGCACACGCCCCAGTCGGAGCGCCGTGTTCCCGACCTGTACATCGCCTTCGACGTGGACGCCGCCGCCTACTACGCCCGCAACGCCTACATCATCACTGAACAGGGAAAGCCGCCGGACTTCGTGCTGGAAATCGCGTCGCCCACCACTGCCGACCAGGACGTTGGCGCAAAGCGCGATGACTACGAATCCTGGGGCGTTACGGAGTATTGGCGGTTTGACCGTACCGGGGAACATCACGGCGAGCGTCTGGCCGGAGACCGTTTGGTGGATGGCCGGTACCAACCCATCGACATAGCGCGGGTAAGCAGCGAGGAATGGCAGGGATACAGCGCGGTGTTGGATTTGTACCTGGCCTGGAACGAAGGACAATTGCTGTGGATAGACCCGGCCACCGCAAGCCCCATCACCACCCTGGCCGACGAACGGGCCGCGCGCCAACGGGCAGAAGCCCGCGTGCAAGAGCTGGAAGCCGAACTCCGACGGCTACGCGCACCCTGATCGCCCAGAGCAGAGCAACCGTAAGCTAGTCTGATAATAATACTCAGAGGCATAGCATGACTACGTACAAAGGCAATTCCGGCCACCTGATGCAGCATTGGACGCTGTGCGAGATAGTGAACATCGCTGACGAGCAGAATGTTCCAGGCCTGAATTTCATAGATGCTCACGCTATGGCACCCGTTGCACGCACGCCTACCGAGAAACGTGCAGATAGGCGCACCAAATTCAATGGAGTGCGCAGTGGCCTGCGTGGTACACAATCGATCTATGAGCGGGCATGGCATCAGCTGGCACCAAAATCGGGCTATCCTAACAGCGCGAACTTTGTGCAACATATCTGGACGCGCGATTTCGCTATGTTATTGTGCGAGGCAGACCCTGCAACTGTCACCGCCCTCGATACCTGGCTTCCATCTGTCCAAGGTCAACCAAGATGCAAGCGAGCCAAAGTTTTTTCTGGGGACTGGCGGGGTAGGTTTCACGATGGGTTACCGAGACCTTGGCAGGTGGGACTGCCGGATGGGTCTCTAACGTTGGTATCATTCGACCCGGATATGTACTCTCTAGCGAACCAAAACTGCTCCAGAAAACTCTATCCGAACGACGTCCAGCAAACGTTGTTGCCTGCTTTGGCTGGGGTATCTGGACCTCTCATAATCCAACTATCCACCTATGACAGTGCAAGAGGTCAAGCCGCACAGGATGATGTTATTGCTTCGGTGGATCCTATCCTCGCGGAAAGCAGATTCACGAGCACCGCGAAGGTAAGGCTTGATGGCGACATGATGTCGTTGGTCTATACACGCAACGTCGATAAGGCTTGGTCGGATCAATTGGCGAGCCTACACCGCCGTTTCCATCGATGGCTTCCAAATCCTTGATCCGCTTCATTGTGACCGATGGAAACATTTCATTGCCCTTACTTGGGCGGCCCGGTGGAACTTTCCGATGACAGGGAGCGGCACATCGCAAACCGACACGGGGACCTGCTTCCCGACCATCTGGAGTATATCTCCGGGACGCTGGCCAGTCCCGACTTGGTATTGCGCAGACGCCCAACTGATAACGACATCCGGTTTTATCGCTGGTACTACGGTAATTGGAACAAATATATGGTGGTCGTTGTGGTTAGCGACCCCGCACGCAACTGGATAGTCACCGCTTACCCTTCCGACCGGGTACGCAGAGGAGAAGTACTATGGCAACGAAGTTGACCTTCGAGCACGACGTGATCGGCAACATTATGTACGTTGAGAAATGCCCATCTTACCCAGAGCAGGATTCCGACGAAATCGGGGTGTCGGTGGTTGGCAGGATGAACCCGTACACTGGTGAAGTGGAAAGCCTGGAGATTCTGGCTTACTCCAGCCTTATCTTGAGCCGTGATCCGATTCGGTTGGAAATACCCGTTGCTCCCGGCGTCATCTGCGACCAGCCGGCAGCGTCGGAATTCGATTGCCTGGTGCAGCCCGGCTCAAAGTGGCTGACCTTCCCAGCGGACGCCGAAATCGTCGAGCTGTATATTCCCGGCTGGACTGAGACGTCGGAACCATCCCTGACCTGAACCCCGGCATTGCTCAAGGCGCGCCAGCGCTGGAATTTCCTGCCCGCCGCATCGCGTATAATGAGCGCCGTCGCCTTGCGCCGCGGAATCCCTTTCTAGCCGCGCCCACTCTTGCGCCCGGAGCGGATTGATGACTACGCCCGCAACCGCTAAATTCCCGCCCGCCGCCCGTCCACCGGAGCCCGATGACGGTATTGACTACCCTTACGGGCCCGACGCGCTGCCGGTAAAGTCAATGTATCAATTTGTCCCCCAAGCCTATATGCAGAGCGCGCTGGAAGCCTGGCTGGACGACCCCACGACCCTGGTCGCCAGCCAGATGTTCATCTACTACGAGCCGGGCAATCCCCGTGTCAGCGTGGCCCCGGACGTGTACGTAATCCCCAACGTGGGCAGCGCCTTGCGCCGTTCTTACTTTTTGTGGCTGGAGCATGAGGTCCCGACCTTTGCCATGGAGATAGCGTCCAGCAGCACGTACCGGAATGACGGCGGGTTCAAGCACCGGCTGTACGAAAGCTGGGGCGTGCAGGAATACTGGCGCTACGACCCGGAAGGCGCACTGTTCACGCCGCTGTTGCAGGGTCATCGGCTGGTGGATGGACGGTATGAGCCCATTGCGGTTGCGGTGGACGCGGAGCGTGGGGAGTGCCGGGGATTCAGCCCGTTGCTGGGGCTGGAACTGCATGGCCGGGTGGGATGGTTCCGGTTTTTGAACCCGGCGACTGGGCAGTTTCTGCCCAACCGTCAGGAGTTGTTGCAAGAACAACAGGAACTCGTTCAGGAGCGCCAGGAACTGGAACAGGAACGGGATGCCGAACGGGCCGCGCGCATCGCCGCCGAAGCCCGCATCCGTCAACTGGAGGCGCAACTGGAAAATCGAGAAGAGGGATGATTGCCATGAACCAAGCCGTCCAAACCCTCACCCAACGCGCCATCCGCGAGCATTGGGATTTCCTGCCCACCGCCGGCAGTCGCATCGGATTGCACGAGTACGACGGGCGCCTGCCCGACTTCTCGGCCGGCCGTATCCGCCGCCGCGTCGAGGAACTGCACCAGTCCCTTGCCCAACTGTCGGCCTTGCCTGCCGATCCCGAATCCAACGGCGCCAACGAACGCGACGCCCGCATGGACCAACTCAACCGCCGCCTGCTGGAGCTGTTCCTGCGCCGCGAGCTGTTCAACCTGGAGGAGATGCGGACGCTGGAAACCAACCCCCAGCGGCAGGTGGGCTACATCGGCGTGGGCAGCTACGTGCAGCGCGATTACGCCCCTCTGCCCGACCGCCTGCGTTCCGCCACCTCCGCGCTGCGGCAGGTTCCTGATTTCCTCGCCGCTCTGGACTCCCTTACCGAACCGGAGTTGGGCGAGCCGGTGCGCGATATGGCCGTCCGGGCCTACCGGGGCATGGCGTCGTTCTACGAGACCGGCCTTTCCGACGCTGCCGAGCAATGCGCCGCCATCGCCCCCGACGTGGCCGCCGAATTCAACGCCGCCCGCAAGGTCGCGTCCGCCGCCGTAACCGAGTTCGCCGACCGCATCCAGGCCCGCAGCATCTGCCCGGAGTTCGCCATCGGTTCCCAGCTGTACCACCGGATGCTGTCGGTGGGCGAGGCGGTCAACACGCCGCTATCCGACGTACTGTCCATCGGCCAGGCCAACCTGGAGCAGAACCTGCGCCGGCTGGACGAAGCCGCCGCGCTGGTCGCTCCGGGAAAATCCGTCCGCGAGGCCGTGGCCATGGTCAGCGCCAGCCATCCCACCGCCGACAGCCTGATACCGGAAACGCGGGACATGCTGGAAGACATCCGCCAGGCCCTCATCGACCACGACATCATCGGCCTGCCCTCCGAGGAACGCTGCCAGGTTACCGAGACCCCGTTCTACATGCGCTATGCCTTCGCCGCCATGGACTCGCCCGGCGGACTGGAAGATGTCGCTACCGAAGCTTTCTACTACGTAACGCCGGTGGAACCCCACTGGACGCCGCGCCAGCAGGAAGAGTGGCTCAGCAACTTCAACTACCACACTCTCAAGATCATCAGCATCCACGAGGTCTATCCCGGCCACTACGTCCACAACCTGCACAACCGCTACGGGCACACACAGCACGGGCGCGAATTGTCGCTGATCAACCGCGTCGCCACCTCCTATGCTTTCACCGAGGGCTGGGCGCACTACACCGAGGAGATGATGCTGGAAACGGACTACGGCCGCGATAATCCGGCGCTGTGGCTCACCCAGTTGCTGGAGGCCCTGGTCCGCAACTGCCGCTACCTGTGCTCGCTGGGCATGCACACTCAGAACATGACCCTGGACGAAGCTACACGTTTCTTCCAGGCTCACGCCTACATGGAGGAATACCCCGCCTCGCAGGAGGCCATCCGGGGCACTTTCGACCCCGGCTACCTCAACTACACGCTGGGCAAGCTGATGTTGCTCAAACTCCGCCAGGACTGGCGACGGCAGGAAGGTTCAAACTATACCCTGCGCGGCTTCCACGACGCCGCCCTGTCCTGGGGCGCGCCGCCCGTGCCCCTGCTCCGGGCCGCCATGCTGAACGGCGACGACGGGGCCATTTTCTGACGCTCGGCGATGTAGAAGATTATCGTCCTGTGATAGCATTTAAACCAATCCCACTACGATCTCACTGCTTGCCAACCCATCATGACCACCGCCGACGACACTGAACTCCTTGACCTAATCCCACCCGAGGCGGAGATAGTTCGTCGCATCGTTGACGAGGTGCGACGTTACCCACGCATACGCCGGCCACTGTTGCGCTTTCTGGCTGCGGACGATTTCGACGAGTTGATTGCGACAACCCGCGAGAACTCGGACAACATCAGCCTGATCTTGGAACGCATGGGAGTAATTGAGCGCGAAGTCCAACGCATCCCTGTCATGGAAGATCGGATTAGCTCGTTAGAAGAAACCGTTCAACGAATTGATAGCAACGTGCGATCTCTCCAAGGATCGGTCGAACAACTCCAAGGATCGGTCGGACAACTGCGCGGCGATTCCTACGAGAACAAGTGCGCCGCAGAGATTGAAGGTATCCTTGACGGCTACTTGAAAAACGCTGTCCTGGCTGACCGTAAAAGGATCACAGAGGCGTTCCGGAATGCCCGCGGGAATAATCTCATAACGCGGGATGAGTTTCTAGAACACTACCGCCCCGATGTCATCGCCCGCGCCGACTATGATGACGACGAAACCGTAGGTCTGGCCGTAGTCGAAGTGTCGGTCACATTCAACCGTGAAGATCTGGAAGCTGCCAGTCGCCGCGCTGAGTTGATCGGAAGAGTCACCGGCGTTCCTACAGCCTCTTTTCTGGCAACTCATCACGAATGGCCGGCGGAAATGGACGCCGCCGCCCGCGAGTTGGGCGTTGTCATCATCCGGCACGTGATTCCCGAGTACGCTATCTAAGCGTGACCGATCACTGCGGAAACCCCCACGCCGAGCGGGGCCAGTAAATCGCCCACACCTTGCCGATGATGTGGTCGGCCGGCAGCGGCCCCCAGTGCCGGGAATCCTGGCTGCCGCTGCGGTTGTCTCCCATCACGAAATACTCCCCTTCCTCCAACCGCACCGGGTGCATGTTGCTGGTGGAAATGCCGCGCAGGTAGGGTTCGTCCAGCCGGGCGCCGTCCACAATGACCTGCCCGCCGTTGATCTGCACCCGCTGCCCCGGCTGTCCGACGATTCGCTTCACGAATTGACGCTGTGGGTCCTCAGGATAGTCAAACACCACCACGTCCCCCAGACGCGGCGACCGGCCCAGATAGACCCGACCGGGCTCGTCGGGCTGCCAGAAAGGGATGATCATGCCCAACCGCTCGGTGTCCACCGGAAAATAGACCAGCTTGTTCACCATCAGGTAGTGGCCGGGCAGCAGCGTGGGCCGCATGCTGGAACCTTCAACCCGAAAGTTCACCACTGCCAACTGGATAGCGATGAATACCACCGCGCCGATATACGCGGCCTCCACTAATTCTTTGAGCCAGTTGGATTTATTCAACGTTCGTCCGGTTGCCAGGTTCCGCGTTCAATTCTATCAAATGCCCTTGCGAGCCTATCAACTGTCATTGCGAGCGCAGCGCGGCAATCCCGTCAGGCCCATGCAGTCGTAACGAGATTGCCGTGTCGCTACCGCTCCTCGCAATGACAACCGAACGACCCTGGGGGCCGCCGCTTAAAGTTGACTACCATCGGCTGCCCAATTAACATTACCCTCCCGTCCCGTCCGCTACGCCGCTGGCTTGTCGCCGGCCGCTCCATTCCATTCGTCGCCCTTGCGAAAAGGTGGTCCCATGGCCATGACCGTGCTCGATGCCAATGAACTCAAGGTGTTTTCCGGCAACGCCCATCCCCAACTCGCCCAGGATGTTTGCGACTACTTGGGTATTCCGTTGGGCGATAGCGAAACTTTCAAGTTCGCCAACGACAACACCTTCGTGCGCATCCGGGAAAATATCCGCGAGCGCGACGTGTTCATCGTGCAGCCTACAGTCGCGCCCACCAACGACAACCTGATGGAGTTGCTGATCATGATCGACGCCTGCAAGCGGGCGTCGGCCGGACGCATCACCGCCGTCATCTCCTACTACGGCTACGGACGCACCGACAAGAAGGACCAGCCCCGGGTTCCCATCACCGCCCGCCTGGTCGCCGACCTCATCTCCACCGCCGGGGCCGACCGCGTGTTGACGCTGGACCTCCACGCCGGCCAGATCCAGGGGTTCTTCAACATCCCGGTGGACGAACTCACTGCCGAGCCGATCCTGTCCAACTACTTCTTCGAGAAGGGCCTGGAAGACCTGGTGCTGGTCGCCGTCGATTTCGGCATCAGCAAGCGGGCCCGCGACATGGCCGAGCGCCTGGGGGTGCCCGTCGCCGTCATTGAAAAACGGCGCACGGGCAATGACGACCGCAACGAAACCCTGAACGTCATCGGCGACGTCCGGGGCAAGCGCGCCCTCACCTTCGACGACGAAATACTCACCGGCGGCACCATCGTCAACGCCGCCAACGCCCTGCTCGACGCCGGCGTAACCGAGGTGTACTGCTGCGCCACCCATCCCGTCTTCTCGCCGGCGGCGCCCAAGCTCCTCGGCGAAAGCGCCTTCAAAGAGGTGGTAGTGACCGACTCCGTGCCGTTGTCCTCATCCCAGAAAGTCGGCAACCTCACCGTCCTGTCGGTAGCCCCCCTGATGGGCGAAGCCATCAAGCGCATCCACGAAGGCCGCTCCGTAGGCGAGCTGTTTCAGTAACGTCGCCACCTTTTCGGGCTAGCCTCCGCCTCTTCGTCCTACCCCGGCTCTATGGGATTCCTGGTTCGCAGTTCCGGGAAAAACGAAAAGTCCCGGTCGCGGGTGAGCAATATCTCAACGCCGTTAGCAACGCAAATCGCGGCTATGCGGGCATCGTGAACCACACCGCCAACCACTCGCGGCCTTTGCGCAAAGCCACTCAGTATTTCCAGAAAATCGCCTGTCTCTCCAATCAGTCGGTTCGAAGGCGCGGCGGTCCAAGCAAGCAGTTGACGCCAAGCCTGTTCCGGCGTCGACGCTCCGTCCTGCCAGATCCTGGGGTTGGTGACAACGCTCAGGAATTCGTAGCAGCAAGGCCATGGGATAGCCCAAATCTTGCCGCCTTCAGCCAAGGCGCGCAATACAGCCACCGCGTCTCGATGCGCGCTCGTTTCTCGACGGTGAGCGTAAACCAGGATATTCGTATCTACCGCGTCCAACTCTGCGGCGGCTCTCCGTATATCATTGCGCGCATTTCCGGCCACGAATAGCAAACGGTAGGGTCAGGCCGGCGCACGTCGCCCACGCTGCAATCCGGCAGCCGATACTCCGCACTGTCCGATGCCGGCGCGGTAGCGAGTATTTGGCGCAGCCCGTCTTCCACCAACGCCTCTAACGGGCGTCCGGTCCTGCGGGCATGGCGCTTTGCCTGGGCCAGCAGTTCGTCCTGGATGTCCACGGTAGTCTTCATACCGACCATACTAATCGCGCGGCGTCAACCCGGTCAATAAGAGACTCGCCATACGGGCAGGCGTCGCGGCCTGACGGTTTCCCAACGTTCCTTTGTCCACTGATGCCATCGGTGTTCAACCCGGTATGATGCTGGCTGCTCATAACACCCCCTGCACTATGGCAAAAGCAGACGCCGGCAAGCGCCGAACCCCTGCAATCCAGTAGCGTCGCCCACGATGATAGCAACAACCGCCGCCCGCCTGTCAACGCCCCGGTGTCACCAAACCAATCCCAAAATCCCGATTCCGGCCATCCATTGCTTCGCAAAGGGGCCGGCTTATTCGCCTCGCTTACGCCCATTATTCGCGGGCGGGTTCGTCTTCATTCTCGTTGGGAAACTCCAACGGGCCTTTATCTACGAGTGCCACAATGCGGTCATGCAGTTTAGTTTTGAACGCATCCAAGTCGTCAGTGTTCCACAAAATGTGGTTGTAGTGGTTGGTATCAAAGTGAACAAGGGGGAATTTATCCTCGTGGCAAGTGAAAATGACGGTAAGCCCCAATCCGTGAGCAAATCCGGCTTCATAATAAACTCCACCCCGTGCGCCGTCGTCGCCTTGCGTGAAGTCCGCCACTACAAACCGTGCCCCTCTGATTGCGGCGATGATTGCGTCTTCAATCAGCCCAGCGTGCTCGACTTGGTCGATGATAACCGGATCATAACCGGCGTCCTTGATTGCCGGCTCAATTGCTTTCCTGCGCACATCAGTCATGCTGGGATCAAACCACATAGCGACAAACGCCTGATTGGACTCGGCACCGACGGGCTGACGCGCAATTTCAGTGTGCCCTTCCACTGTCACTCTGCAAGTATATCCTGCCGGAATGGGAGTATTGTGCAGGAAATTTCTTTCTATCAAGTAATCGATGAGGAAGTTAACCTCCCCAACATCACTTGATTCGGACCATGCCAATGCTTTCTGATAGTTCTGTGTGATCGGCGTTCTGGAGCTGTCGAACCTAAATCTTTGCCCTATTTGTAGGGTTTCGTTCGCGATTAATCGCAGTAGCCTGTCCGCCCGCTCATGTATGGACAGATGTCGCCTACTACGAATCGACCCGATGACGTCTAGGGTTATCAATGGGGTCGTCCATCCGCTTAACATAAGTTCACGAATTACCCAACTCGTCAATCTGATTCGGTCTTGGATACCTACTTTTGGGAATGTCCTTGGAGTCTGACCGCGAAACCGAATGGTAGGCTCGGCAGCTAGCTCCTCTTGGGCCTCTGGTGTGATGTCGTAATTACCGCCGGCGCGGTCTGACGACACAAATAAATTGCCATCGGCTGTTCGGATTCCAACCGCCTGGAAATCAGGCCAAATCGGGCATTGGATGTTTTCTTCTGGCAGTGGTCGAGGGAATGAGGCAGACATATTATCTCCTGAGTACTATTTCTGTGTCGTTGGACTGCTTTGTCCATGTGGGTAGCATCACATCACACGCTCCCCGCCCCCCACCGATTCTCCACCAGCGTCCTTAACCGCATCGTATCACGCCACCCACCGTTCCAACCGCTTCATCACTCAGCCCGCACAGCGCGTACACCCGTCGGTTTATCTCTGCCCCAGTCTCCCCTGTATCTGCCGCCGCATCGGCGATGGTAATCCTCTGCCCCCAATCCCGCTAATCCCAAAATCCTGAAAATCTTGATTCTGACGATTCTCCGAAAAAGATGGCACCCGCCCGTTGCGCCTCCCTACCCCACTCCCGTTAATGAACCCATCACATGTGAGGCTAGACGATCCCAACCCGCAACACTGCTTCAATTTCGCCGTCAACCGTCTCTACGGAATCCACAGGCCCAACTCGCGCGCCACCGTTTCCTGCTGTTCGTCCAGGGTAATGAATGCCAGTTCGGTGCGCCGGTTGGTAAGAGACAACTGGTCCGCAAAATACACTGCGTTTGCCAGATGCCACATACGAGTGGGAGACAAACTGGCCAACGCCTGTATTCTGTCCATTTCCGAGCCAAGCCTGCCTCCCGGCTGAACCCACTCGATGCCGGATAGCCAGTCAGGATCGAAGATTTGGCCCTCCCGCGCGAACCTCACCCGCAACTCTGCCTCAAGTAGGTTTGAGGACACCAACACTGGGAACCGGTTGAGCCGTTCCCATGTGACGGCATCAACTGGCTCCTCTTCAAATACGATGGGGATTAGCGCGGTTGGATCCAGGTACGCTATTGCCAGACTTGATGGCGTCATCATCCCTAGTTACGTTCATCAAGGAATCTCTTCAGCGCGCCGGGTCGGTACGCAACCGGCTTCATCGGCTTCCGAGGCCCGGCCGCTCCGGATAAAACCCCTTCGGCGCGTAATTCTTCAAGCCGCTCTTCCAGGCGACGCGTTTCCTCAGCGTCGTGCTCCGTCCGCTCAATCGCGCCTTCGTCAAATTCTTCCCGATTCTCGTTGCTCATAACACTGCCTCCTGTGACTGCGCCGGACGAACCTGCCGCCTGCCCTTGCGCTCCAGCGTCGGCATGGCAAATCCCCCGTCAATAAATTGGCATCGCCACCGATGATAGCAGGCGCAAGTGCAGCAGTGTCAACGACTCGACGTCACTGGACATCCCGCCGGCGTATCGGTATCATCCTCTTCTATAGGTTGCAGCGCAGTATCGCGTCCCAGTATCGCGCCCGGAGCAAGGGGCGGGCTGCCTGAGGAGGCCGCCTATGGTCGAAGTCGCCAGCGACTCCACTGATCTTATCGCTCGCGTATCCGAGTACGTGGAGGAGACCGCCCAGGTTGACGCAATTCGGGCGGCCTACGACTTTGCCGCCCAATGCCACGATGGCCAGAAACGCCTCTCCGGCGACCCCTACATCGTCCACCCCCTGGCCGCCGCCACCATCCTCGCCGACCTCTATCTCGACCCGGACACCATCAAGGCGGCTTTGCTGCACGATGTGTTGGAGGACTGCGGGGTTGACGTTAAAGAGTTGGACACCCGCTTCGGCCCCGACGTAGCCCGCCTGGTGGACGGCGTCACCAAGTTGGAGCGTGTGGATTATCGCCCGCCCGGTTCCAATGGGACCAGCGTCGCCGTAGCGGAAAACCTCTATGCCGAAAGCCTGCGCAAGATGCTGGTGGCCATGGCGGAAGACATTCGCGTGGTCCTCATTAAATTGGCAGACCGGCTGCACAACATGCGCACGCTGGACCCTTTGCCCGAAGAGAAGCGACGGCGCATCGCGCAAGAAACGCTGGACGTATATTCCCCATTGGCGCACCGCCTGGGCATTTGGGAACTGAAATGGCAGCTGGACGACCTGGCTTTCCGCCACCTGAACGAGGCTAAGTACCGGGAAATTTCGCGGCTGCTGGCCGCGCGCCGCTCCCAGCGCGAGGCGTATGTAGCCGAGGTATCCGAACGGCTCCGCGAGGAACTGGCGTCCAGCCATCTGAAAGCCGAGGTCATCGGCCGGCCCAAGGGCATCTACTCCATCCACCGCAAGATGCAGAAGTACGAAGCCGAGGGCAAGGAACTCAGCGACATCCATGACCTCTACGCCATGCGCGTGATCGTCGATGACGTGGCGGACTGCTACGCCGCCCTGGGCGTGACCCACCGCACGTGGAGTCCCATATCCGGCCAGTTCGACGACTACATCGCCACGCCCAAGCAGAACATGTACCAGGCGCTGCACACCACCGTCCACTGCGAGGGCGGCCATCCGCTGGAAGTGCAGATCAAAACCCGCGACATGCACCAGGTGGCCGAGTACGGCGTCGCCGCCCACTGGCGTTACAAGGAGCGCGCCGGTTCCGCAGCCGGCGGTCAATTCGAGGAGCGCATGACGTGGCTGCGGCAACTGCTGGAATGGCAGCGCGAAACCCCGGACACCGATGAATTCCTCCAGTCGGTGCGGGAGGACCTGTTCCACGACCAGGTTTTCGTGTACACCCCCAAGGGCGACATCATGGAACTGGCCTCCGGCGCCACTCCCATTGATTTTGCCTACAAGATTCACACCGACCTGGGACACCGCATATCCGGCGCCAAGGTGAACGGTCGGCTGGTCTCCCTGGACACGCCGCTGGAGAACGGCGACACGGTGGAGGTGGTCGCCGGCAAAACCGGACGCGGCCCGTCGCCCGACTGGCTCAACCCGGCGCGGGGCTACGTCGCCACCAACAGCGCGCGCCAGAAGATTCGCTCGTGGTTCAACCGGCAGGCCCGCAGCGCAAACATCGCCCGCGGCAAGGATCTGCTGCGCCGTGAACTGCGCCGAATGGGCGTAAAGCTACCCGACCGGGAAGTTCTGGAACTGTGCCGCTTTGAATCCATGGAAGACCTGCTGGCAGCGCTGGGATCAGGCGAATTGAGCGATTCCGCCCTGTCGGCACGCCTGGCGGAGCACCGCGGCAAGGAGGCCGAGGCCGCAGCGTGGATGCCCGTAGGCAACGGCACCCCGCGCCTGGACAGCCCCACTTCCGGCATATCAGTCCTCGGCGCGGGCGGTATGCTGACGCGCATCGCACAGTGCTGCAATCCCCTCCCCGGCGATCCCATCATCGGATTCGTCACCCGCTCCCACGGACTCAGCGTCCATAAAGTGGAGTGCCCCAATGTCCTCAACGAGGATGAAAAGGCGCGCCTGGTTCCGGTCGCCTGGGGAGAGAAGCAGGAACTTTATCCGGTGCGCGTCCGCATCGAGGCCATCGACCGGGTGGGCCTGCTGCGCGACGTATCCACCAAGCTCTCCGAGGACAAGATCAACATCGCCTGGGTGGTCACTCGCGAGAACGACGACGCCACCGTCAGCATGGAGTTGACCATCCACATCGCCGGCCTCCAGCAGCTCAACCGGGTGTTCTCCCGAATTGAGAGCGTGCGCGGCGTAACCTCGGTGAGCCGGGTCACCGGCAGCCCCTTGCGGCAGACCGAGCGGTGAAATCGGGATCCCCGGCGGGAGCGTCCGCCCTCTCTCGTGCGCTGCTCAACCCGACGGCGCCCAAGTTGCTGGTCGCCTTTGCAGTATTCCTGGCAATACTGCTGATGCCCACGCCCGAGGGGTTGACGTTGCAAGGGCAGCGCTCCCTGGCGGTGATGACCTTTATCGTCGTCCTCTGGGCCACCGAAGTCATCCACACCAGCGTCGCCGGTATTATCGGCGTGGTCCTTCTGGTGCTCTTTGGGGCCGTACCCAGCATCGGCGAGGCGGTGTACGGGTTCTCCCAGCCCGTGTGCTACTTCCTCATCGGCATCCTCACGCTGGGGTTGGCCGTGCATCAGTCCGGGCTGGCCGAGCGCATGGCGATCTTCCTGATGCGCGGGGCCGTGGGCAGCCCGTACCTGCTCTACGTGCAGATGCTCTTTTCCTTCGCCGCCCTCACCTTCGCGCTGCCGTCCGCCAGCACCCGGGGCGCGATCATGGTCCACGTGTACGAGCAGGTGCTGGAGCAGTGGAACATCCCCCAAGGCCATCCCTTCTACAATGCCACCATGATGGCCATGGGCGCCCTGAACCGCCTCGGCTCCACCGCCCTGCTTGCCGGCGGCATCACCCCGGTGGTGGCGTCGGGCCTGCTGGGCGATTTCTCGTGGACCCAGTGGTTCGTCATCATGAGCGTGCCCTTCTATGCCAACCTCATCGTGGGCGGCACGATGCTGTTCCTGTTCTACCGCGCCGGCTTTCGGAACCAGGGCGCCGGCGACGCCGCGCCGGTCTTGCCGGGACCCATCAAGCCGGCCGAATGGCGCGCCGGCGCCATCGTCATGGTCACCGCGCTCATGTGGTTCACCGACTTCGCCCACGGCCTGCACCCGGCGGTTCCGGCCCTCATTGCCCTGTGTCTCATCCTACTGCCGCGCGTGGGTATCCTTACCTGGGGCGAGTTTGAGCGCAACGTCGGCTGGACCAACTTCTTCGTAATTGCAACTTCGCTGTCGCTGTCCCACGCGCTGGTGACCAGCGGCGCGGCGGCGTGGTTCTCGGAAACGCTGGTGGGCGGCGTATCGCAGCTGGTGTCTTCGCCCATGCTGATCCTGCTGGCCCTGTGCGTGTGTTTCGCGCTGTTGCGGATGCTGCTGCCCAACATCGCTGGCTACCTGGCGCTGGTGATACCAGTAACCATGGCCGCGGCGGAGTCGTTGGGGTTGAACCCGCTGGTGTGCGGTTTCGCTGCCGTCGTCGTGGGCGACTCCGCGGTCTATTACGGCGCCGGCGGAACCTCCGCCGTCTTCATATTCCAGCGCGCCAACATCTCCAACCCGGAGATCTTCCGGTTCGGCATCACGATGACCGTCGCCGTCATTGCGGTGTTGTTGCTGCTGGTTGTCCCGTACTGGAACCTGGTGGGCTACCCGCTGGCCCCGTAGCCTTTTCCATTTTTGCCAACTGTCATTGCGAGCGAAGCGCGGCAATCCCGTAAATGTGACAGCAACCCCTATCCCTACGGGATTGCCACGGCGCTATCGCGCCTCGCAATGACAAACAGGATTCAAGCAACCCGGCCCATCACCCCAACCAACCGCGAACCAGCAGCACCGCGGCCAGGATAACCAGCACTGCGCCGGCAATCGCGAGCCGGGTAAGCAACCGCCGCCGCCATCGCCGCCGTTCCCGCGCTCGCCGGATGTCAGCGCGGTGATCCCAGGGGCGACGGGTGCGCCGGCCATCTTTCCACACGCCGCGCCGCTTGCTGATGGCCTCCGCCTCGGCCTCTGGGAACCCCAGGTCGCGGCCACCGTAGCGGCGATACCAGTAGGCCATGCCGGACCGCACCATGGTCACGTTGATGGGCTCGCGGCCACGTCGCCCGGAATAAAGCAGCCCCACCGTGCGCCCGTAGCGGTCGGTGGCCATCGTGTCCATGCGGACGCCGCCCCGACGCACCAGGGACGCCAGCTGTTCCCGCGCCTCTCGTCCGTAGGGCTGCGCCAGTTCCGGCGCGTCGATGCCGTACAGCCGCACCGGGAACGGACGCCGCAGGAAGCTGAACCACCCGCCGTACTTCACCTCCAGCGAGTCGCCGTCGATAACCCGCCGTATGCGTATTCTGCGTGCCATTGATCCCATGCAACGACGCCGTTGTGCCTGCCTACGCTGTCATTGCGAGGAGCGCAGCGACGTGGCAATCCCGCCGCTGCGCTCCGTTCTTCCGTCAACGGGATTGCCGCGCTTCGCTCGCAATGACAGGACAGACAGGGACTGCCACACGCCGTCGGACTTACACCGTCAGCGGCGTGTCGTCCCGGTTGGCCCACTCTCCCATGGAGGCGTCGTAGTTTTTGGCGTTCTCGAAACCGACCAGGCGGAGTACGAAGTTTCCGTGCGCCGCACGGATGCCGGCCTGTCAATAGGAGTACGCCGTCTTGTCGGGGGTAATGCCGTGGTCGGCGAGGATTTGCCGGATCTCGTCGGCGGGCTTGAACTCGTGGGTGTTGCGATCCATCAGGTGGAACCATTCGAGGTGTACCGCGCCGGTGACGTGTCCGATCCGTTTATTGCGGTAGTTCTCGGCGGTGCCGTCCCACTCGGCGTCGCTGCGCACGTCCCACACCACCACGTTATCCAGCGTACAGGCTTCTTTCAGCTCGTCGCCGGACGCGATGAACGACGCGTCGGCGCGAGGCGTAAACGTCACGGACGCGGGTGACCGGGGCCGGCCGAAGTCGATGGGCTGCCCGGCGTTGACCCAGGCCCGCCAGCCGCCGTTGAGCACCTTGACGTTGCCGTGTCCGTAGTAGTTGAACACCCACCAGATGCGGGCGGCGGTGAGTCCCTGGGCATGGTCGTAGGTGACCACAGTGGTGTCGTCGCCGATGCCCAGACCCTCGGCGTAAGCTTTGAACTGGTCGGGTGTCATGACGTGCTGACGGTCTTCAGGATTTTTGGCCCAGTTGTCGGACAGGTGAGCCGCGCCGGGGATGTGGCCGCGCTGCCAGGCGTCGGCGGTGTTGGCGCAGTCCAGCACGATCACGTCGGGATCGTCCAGATGCGCGGCAACCCAGGCGGGATCGGTAAGGTATTCGGGGTGAGCGTAGCCGGCAGCGGCGGTGGTCATATTGAGGCTCCTGCAGGATGGTTGGATGGCGGGATTGTAGGGCGGTGCGGGTTGGCGGGTCAACGCCGGGAACGGCGCGGCGCGATTGACCGCCGCCGGGATAACGGATAGCCTTCGGATGTTATCCTGTTGGGGTCAGGAGAAGAATGCGATGGTAAGGATACAAGTGGAAATGTCTGAGGAGGATCGGGAAAGGTTCTCCGAGCAGGCCGAGCGGGAGGGCAAGACGCTGGAGGCCTGGCTGGTTTCGGTGGGACGGCAGCGCGCGACAAATCCGAGCACCGGGCCAAAAGACGCGCCGGACCGGTTTGAATCTGTCGAAGATCTGATGGATTTCCTTGAGGAGTGCCGCGCCAAATCGGGTTTGAAGCCAGAGCTTGATACGGACGAAAGCACACGCGGATTCGCATCTGTAGATGAGCTGGAAGAGTTCTTCAGGAGGTGCGATTCCCTTCAGGACGTTGAAAGGGAACCTGATTGGGAAGAACATCTGCGGAACATCGATGCTTCGCGCAAGGAGGGACTGCCAGACGTATGACGTTTCTGGATACGAATGTTTTCATGTACACGGTAGGCGGGTCGCATCCATTGCAGTCCATTGCCCGAGACTTCTTCCGGCAATCTATCCGAGATCGTCGTCGGTTATGTACCTCGGCAGAGGTATTGCAGGAGCTGGCCCACGCCTATCTGCCAGTAAAACGCGGCGAAAGGTTTGACCAAGCAATGGCATTGGTCCGGCGCTACAGGATTGATGTATTGCCGCTTGAGGCGGAAGATGTCCTGCTCGCCCGCCAACTCTACGAACGGCATCCCCACCTGTCCGCTCGCGATCTTTGCCACCTGGCTACTTGCCAACGTCTCGGCATAACCGAGTTGATGACCTTCGACGGGAATCTCGCCGCCCCGTTCTCTGAATGATTTCGTTATGCCATCCTACCCGCACATTGAACGCTACCGAGCGGAGCTGGCCGAGCTGATCGAGTTCGGCGGGTCGGACAATGAGCAGAGCATTCGGGCGGCGTTTCAGGGGTGTTTGGCGGCGTATTGCCGGGACCACCGGGAGCGTTTGCTGCTGGTGCCGGAGCTGGCGGTGGGGTCGAATATCCCCGATGGCACGGTGAAGGACGCGCTGCGCATGGCCCGCGGCTACTGGGAGGCGAAGGACACCCACGACGACCTGGACGCCGAAATCCAAGCCAAGTTCAACCGGGGCTACCCCGGCGACAATATCGTCTTCGAGGACTCCGAAACCGCCGTCCTGTTCCAGAACGGCGCCGAATCAATGCGTGTCGATATGACCCGCCCCGGCGAGCTGCACCGCCTGATCCATCGGTTCCTGGACTACGAGCTGCCGGAGATCGGGGAGTTCCGGCAGGCCCGCCAGCAGTTCAAGGCCGACCTGCCGGGCGTGCTGGAGAACCTCAGGGAGACCGTCGCCGAGGCGGAGGCCAACAACCCCGAGTACCGCGTCGCCGCCGACGGTTTCCTGGAGCTGTGCCGCAAGAGCATCAGCCCCGATGTGTCGGACGCCGATGTGCGCGAGATGCTGCTCCAGCACATCCTCACCAAGGACATCTTCCTGCGGGTGTTCGCCGAGGACCAGTTCCACCGGGAGAACAACGTCGCCCGCCAGCTGGACGCGCTGGAACGCACCTTCTTCACCGGCGACGTGCGCCGCGAGGCCATTGACCGGCTGCGGGCCTACTACGGCGTCATCGGCCGGGCCGCCGACGAGATCGCCGACTACGCCGAGAAGCAGCAGTTCCTCAAGGCCATCTACGAGGACTTCTACCAGGCCTACAATCCCGCCGCCGCCGACCGCCTGGGCGTGGTCTATACCCCCAACGAGGTGGTGGATTTCATCATCCGGGGCACCGATTACCTGCTGCAAAAGCACTTCGGCAAGACGCTGGCCGACGACAACGTGAACATCCTGGACCCGGCCACCGGCACCGGCACCTTCATCACCAACCTGATCAACCACCTGCCGGCCGACCGCTTGGAGCGCAAGTATCTCAACGATATCTACGCCAACGAGGTGGCAATCCTGCCCTACTACATCGCCAACCTCAACATCGAGTACACCTACAAGGAGCGGACGGGGCGCTACCTGCAATTTCCGAACCTGTGCTTTGTGGATACTCTGGACAACATGGACTGGCAGGGCGCGGGGGCCAGCGGCGGCGCGGTGCAGCGGCAGGCGGCGTTCAACCTGGGCGGCCTGTCGGAAGAAAACTGGATACGAGTGCAGGAGCAGAACGAAAAGCCCATCAGCGTAATCATCGGCAACCCGCCGTATAACGACAGTGCTACGCTCTGGGGCGATGGCGGAGCGAATCGTCAGTACCCAGACATCGACCGCCGCATCCGAGATACGTACATCGCATCAGGCACCGCGCAACGGACGCACCAATATGACATGTACAAGAGGTTCCTCCGTTGGGCGTCGGATCGGTTAGCGGACGACGGGATTATCGGGTTCATCAGCAACAGCGCGTTTCTGGACGCTCGTCAGGATGACGGGTTCCGCAAAGTCATCGGTGAGGAGTTCAACGAATTGTGGGCGGTTGACTTGAGGGGCAACGCTCGTACCAGCGGAGAGCGGCGGAGACAGGAGGGCGGCAACATCTTTGACGACAAAATTCGCGTCGGCGTTGCCATCTATTTCCTGGTGCGACGTAAGGGGTTGGACGGGTTCAGAGTGTTTTACAACGATGTTCGGCCCTATCTCAAAGCGCCCGACAAGGTTGACTACATCAAGGACAAGACCCTTGCCAACTTTGCCTTCTCCGAGATTACGCCTGCTGCTGACTGGCAATGGCTCAACCAATCCGACGGCAGTTTTGAGCAACTGATCCCCCTTGCCAACAGAAAGACCAAGTTTGCCAAAACTGCTGCGGACAAGCGGTCAGTATTTGGACTCTTCACCAATGCGGTCAAGTCAAACCGCGATGATTGGGTGTACGACTTTGAGATTCCCAATCTGCGGAACAAAGCGCTTTTCTTTGCGGACACCTATAACGAAGCGCTGGACAATAAAGACGATTCTTACAATCCGGTCATCAAGTGGAGCAGTACATTACGGGATAGATTCCAGCGTGGTGAACGGATTGTTTATTACGATGGCAACCGAGTGCCGTCTCTCTATCGCCCATTTGTCGCCAAGTGGTACTTGGCCGATATTGCACTGAACGATCGGCTGACTAGAAATCACTACGAAATGTTTGGGCCTGATTTGCTGCAACCCAACAAGGTCATAAATTTCTGCGTGAGTGGCAAAGCCTTTTATGTTCTGGGCACGGATAAGCCTGCCGATTTCCACTTCACCGGCGACACCCAATGCCTTCCCCTCTACCGCTACACGGCGGACGGCGAGCGGGTGAGCAACATTACCGGGTGGGGGCGGCGGCAGTTTCGGGAGCATTACGGCGACGAGTCCATCACCGACGAGGACATCTTCGCCTACGTGTACGCGATGCTGCACGACCCGGCGTACCGGCAGCGCTATGAGATCGACCTGCGGCGGGAGTTTCCGCGGGTCTATTTCCAGACGGAGTTTGCCGAGTTTGCGCGCCTGGGGAGGGAACTGCTGGACCTGCACCTGGGGTTTGAATCGGTGGAGCCGTGGCCGCTGGAACGGGTGGAGGCGTCACCCTCACCCCGACCCTCTCCCATCGAGGGAGAGGGGGCAAGTCCGCGTGTGATACTGCGGGCGGACAAGGAGCGTGGGATCATCCGGCTGGACGAGCAAACTACGCTGGCCGGCGTGCCCTGGCAAGCATGGGTGTACGAACTCGGCAGCCGCTCGGCAGTGGAATGGGTGCTGGACCAATACCGGGAGCGCAAGCCCCGGGACTCGACCATCCGCGAGCGATTCAACACCTACCGTTTCGCCGACCACAAGGAGCGAGTGATCGACCTGCTAGCGCGGGTCTGTACCGTCAGCGTGAAGAC
Source organism: Dehalococcoidia bacterium (assembly GCA_965207025.1). Lineage (GTDB taxonomy): Bacteria > Chloroflexota > Dehalococcoidia > Lucifugimonadales > UBA3495 > Bin87. The sequence continues at coordinate 3,881,995 of OZ242258.1, forward strand.
TATGGAGATAGTGGACCTCAAAATTGACGTGCTGACGGATATTGACCCGGACGAGGGGCTGGAGTTGAGGCCGGAGTTCGTGGCGGAAATGCTGAAACGTTTGGAGTCGAATGAGCCCACCGCTCCGGCTGAAGAAGTGTACCGGCGGCTGGGATTGGACTAGTGCAGTACTCCCTGGAGTACGCGGCCAGCGCCGAGCGGGATTTATCCCGATTGGATGCCACCATAGCCAGGCAAGTCAGGGACAAGCTGGACGAGTTGGCAGGTCGGGCCGAGTCGGTACGGCATCGGGCATTGACCGGACCATTGCGAGGCCAATTCCGATTGCGTGCAGGAAATTACCGAGCGTTATAGGAACTTGACCGGGCCAATCGGCGGATAGTTGTCCGAAGCGTGCAGCATCGTGGCGAATCCTACCGATAGGGAATCCGACAGCTGCCCAAACGCCGGCCGGCCAATCCCGGTACAATAAGCGCACTTCACGCGATTTACTGCGAGGTGCGCTTTTATGGTTCAGCAGGGACAGATTGACCATCTTTTGCAGGAGGCCGGCGAGATTCCGCCGCCGCCCCACGTTTCCGGCCAGGCCACGCTCTCCGACTATGACGGCGTCTATGCCCGATCCGTGGCCGACCCCGAGGGGTTCTGGGCCGAGGCCGCCGACGAACTGCACTGGTTCCGCCGCTGGGACGACGTGTTCCAGTGGGAATACCCCAACTTCCGCTGGTTCGTGGGCGGACAGACCAACATCGCCTACAACGCGCTGGACCGCCACCTCACCACCGAGCGGCGCAACAAGGCCGCCCTCATTTGGCTGGGCGAGGACGGCGCCGAGCAGGTTTATACCTACGCCCGGCTGGCCCAGCAGGTGAACCGCTTCGCCAACGGCCTGAAATCCCTGGGCGTGGGCAAGGGCGACCGCGTGGTCATCTACATGCCGCTGACGCCGGAGGGGGCCATCAGCATGCTGGCCTGCGCCCGCATCGGCGCGGTCCACAGCGTGGTGTACGCGGGGTTCAGCGTCGGCTCCCTGCGCGACCGCATCCAGGACGCCCAGGCCAAGGCGCTGATCACGGGCGACGTAGGATACCGCCGGGGCAACCGCGTTGACCTGAAGGGCATTGCCGACGAGGCCGTGGAAGGCTGCGACAGCCTGGAGAACGTGATCGTGTTCCGGCGCGAACTTGCGCTGGAGGACCTGCGCGACGGCGAGACTGACTTCGACGCTCTGGTGGCGGGCAGCAGCATTGACTGCCCCGCCGAGGTCATGGATTCCGAGGACCCGCTGTACATCCTCTACACCAGCGGCACCACCGGCAAGCCCAAGGGCGTCGTCCACGTCCACGGCGGTTACATGGTGGGCACCCACTACCACTTCAAGAACTTCTGGGACGTGAAGGACAACGACGTGTTCTGGTGCATGTCCGATATCGGCTGGGTGGTCGGCCACAGCTACATCGTCTATGCGCCGCTGGTGGCGGGAGCGACCACGGTGTTCCGCGAGGGCGCGCCGGACTTCCCCCACAACGCCGTGTTCTACGAGGTCATCGAGAAGTACGGCGTCAACGTCATCTTCACCGCGCCCACGGCGGTGCGGATGCTGATGCGCTACGGCGAGGAGCCGGCCAGCCGCTACAACCTGCGCTCCCTGCGGTTCCTCACCTGCGCCGGCGAGCCGCTGAATCCGGAAGCGCTGCGCTGGGCCTACGAGCACATCTGCGGCGGCGGCGAGTGGGCGCACATGGTGGACAACTGGTGGCAGACCGAGACCGGCGGGCCGTGCCTGGGCACCACCGCCACCATGACGACGCGGCCCGGCCGGGTCGGCAAGCCGCTGCCCGGCGCGGTGATGGACATTGTAGATCGGGAGGGCCAGCCCATTGAGGAGCCGGACAAGGGCGGTTTCCTGGTGATTCGCCGTCCCTTCCCCCACTTCTCCCGCACCGTGTGGGGCGACCCCGGCCGCTACGCCGACACCTGGCAGCAGATCCCCGGCGTCTATTCCTCCGGCGACGTGGCCCTGCGCGACGCCGACGGCTACTACATGGTGGTGGGCCGCGCCGACGACGTGCTGAACGTGGCCGGCCATCGCATCGGCTCGGCGGAGGTGGAGTCGGCGTTGGTGTCCCACCCCGAGGTCGCCGAGGCGGCGGTCATCGGCAAGCCCGACGCGCTGCGCGGCGAGGTCATCAAAGGGTTCGTGACGCTGCGCATGGGCAGCGAGGGCTCCGACCGCATGATCAACGACCTGCAACTCCACGTGCGCCGCGAGCTCGGCCCCATCGCCGTCCCGTCCGAAATCGAGTTCACCCCCACGCTGCCGAAGACGCGCTCCGGCAAAATCATGCGCCGGCTGCTGAAGGCGCAGGAGCTGGGGCTGGACCCTGGGGACATAACCACGCTGGAGGAGTAGGGATTCGGCGCGCGCCTTACGGATGCTAGAATCCTCCAATGAACGGCAGGGAATTTGTAAGGCGCGCCCGACGCTATGCAAGGGCGAATGGCTTGGCGTGGCATTTTGACCCGTCACGGGGCAAAGGCAGCCATGGTAGGTTTTGGATTGAGGAACACTATACTGCTGTTCAGCACGGCGAGATCGCAACAGGCACACTTCGGAGTATGTTACGGGAACTGAACATCGACCCGCGGAGGTTCTGAATCGTGAAGTACACCTTTCCATGCAATATAGTGCCGGACGAAGAAGGCAGTTGGGGCTTTGTGGTCTCGTTTCCAGACGTGAAAGGAGCGCATACCAGCGGCAGGACCTTTAAGGAAGCCATCATCCTTGCTGAGGATTGCATGGTGGTTGCGCTATCCTGTTACGTCGACAGCGGCGAGGATCTTCCAATCCCCAGCCCGTACCAGAAGGGCCAGGAACTCCTCACCGTCCAGCCCGTCATCGCCGCGCAGCTCGACCTCTACACTGCCATGCGCGAGCAGAACATCAGCCTGACGCAACTGGCGGAACGGCTCGGCATCAGCGAACAGGACGCCGCCCCGTTGCTCCACCTGGACTATTCCACCCCGATAGGCAGGGTGATGCAAGCCCTAAAGGCTGTGGGCCACAGCCCGGCGGTGGCAGAGCAAGTTGCCTGATGAACTGTGCCAGAGCATCGCGGATCGGCAGGGAAGTTATGCTGATTCGAGCAGCCCGGTACGTTCGGGAGGATCGAGACCGTTGAAGGCAAAGGGCCGGGACGCGGAGGCGTGACCAAGGTGGCGTAATAGTAGCGGCGTTGTTGGCTGCCGTGGTGTATAATGAGTACATCCAACGTGTAGACGTTGGAGCAGGTGCTTATAGCAAGGCTTCAGTGCCAAGGCAACTGCCGCGCATATGAGGTTGAGCATGAGTTCACCAATATCATTATTGGGATGCGGCACGACGGCAGATCGCCGTTGGAAATGGTGTTGGCGGTTTTAGCAGAACCCCGTACCAGCAAAGTACGTGGGCGAGGAAGACAGGCCGCAGTCGCTTGACCTTGCCCACGTGGGATGAAATTTCTAATGCCCATAACCTCTCAATGGTACGCCAAGAAACCATACCCGCACTTTGACCTTCCACTCGGGCCACGCAAAGCTACGGGGTACGTCAGCGATCCTCGCCGAATCGCCCAACACTCATTCTATCCACTGATTCAGTACTCCCTCGTACGGCCGCGCATTAAAAAATGCGGCATAGGGGATTGCAGAGGGTTCGTTAAAGATCCCAAGTTGCGTACTATCGCCTATCCGTCTCACAAAGACGGATATATTTTTTCCTACTACAAATCCAAGCTGGAACATACTTATGAAGCTTGGTTGGCTAGTGAAGGACTCGGCGAAGCCGTAACCGCTTTCCGAAGCATCGGGGAAAACAATATCACGTTGGCAAAAAAGGCTTTCGATTTCATCGAGACGCACCCGGGCTGCGAGATCATTGCCACGGATATAGAGTCATTTTTCGATAAAATTGACCACGCAACACTGAAAGAAATCTGGCAGAGATTCTTGGGTGTACCCAGGTTACCCGAGGACCACTTCGCAGTGTACAAGGCGGTTACTCGTTACAGCATTGTCGAACGGCACAAAATTTACAACAAACTTGGAATACCGCTAACACGTCGCGGTAAGGGAAGCCGCGCAATTCAGAGGCTATGCACACCCGACCAATTTCGTGCCAAAATCATCCCTAGTGGTTTGATACAACCCAGCAATGGTGCACAACAAGGAATCGGAATTCCTCAAGGTACATCGTTAAGCCCTTTGCTCTCCAACATGTACCTTGCGGATCTCGATTCAGAAATCCACGGCTTGGTCACGTGCCGTGGCGGTCGATACTGGCGATACTGCGACGATATACTAATCGTACTTCCCGGAGGAGAAACTGACGCGATATTTGCCAAGCTAGACAGATGCTTGGAGTCGCTTAAGCTAACCCGTAGCCACGAAAAAACGCAGCGACTTAATCATTCCGAACTGAGTTCCCAACGGCAACTCCAATATCTTGGGTTTGTATTCAATGGGGACAACGTGGTCGTTCGTTCGTCTTCTATTCACCGATACCATAGGAAAATCAAAAAAGGTTCATTGGCGGCCCATATACGTCAGTTACAAGAAACCGAGGCGAGCGGACAAGTAGCACCTTACAGGCAGCAAGCACTTTACAACATGTACTCGGAGTTGCGTTTGCGGGGAAAACAGATTAGACGCCGTAAAGCAAGACTACCTTACAAGGGCAACTTCACCCATTACATGGCTCGCGCCGCCAAAGCAATGGACTCCCCAAACATCGAACGTCAGCGGAAGAAAGCCTTGGCGCGGTTCAGGTCGAAACTCCGAAAATGGGCCGGTTGAGATTCCGACTCATTCGTCACCTAAGAAGCTGATCGGCCGAAAAGGCAAAATGGTAGCCAAGACCCCCATGCTATAATCCCGCCATCTACCCCAACTCCGGCAGGTTTGACCCCATGAAACCCTTGCGCGTTGCCATGCTGCATTTGTCTCCCGTGGTTGCTGATGTGGAGCACAACCGTGCTTTGGCCGAGCAGGGGCTGGCGCGGGCCGCTGAAATGGGGGCGCAATGGGTGATCACGCCGGAACTGTTCATCACCGGGTACAAGTTTGCCGAGGTCATAGGCACCGACTGGATTCGGCCGCAGCCGGACGAGTGGATGCAGCGGTTCTGCGCGCAGGTGGCAGAGCATGGCGTCACGGTGTTCCTCTCCCACCCCGAGCGGGACCCGGACGAGGGCCTGATGTATAACACCGTCTTCGTGATCGGGCCGGACGGGAGCATCATCGGGCGGCATCGAAAGGTCAAAGCCCTGCGCGGGCCGGAAGCGTGGTCGTCGCCGGGGGCTGAGATCGCGCCGATTCCGGTGCCGGTGGGCGAGATCGAAGGACAAGTGCCGGTGGGGGTGGTGATTTGCGCCGACGCTTACAAGAACGACGTGGCCGGCATCCTCCAGGAACGGGGCGCGAAATTGCTGGTGTCGCCGGCATCCTGGGGCCCCGGCGACTGCGGGCCGCTGGGCGAGTGGGAGCAGCGCACGCTGGACACGGGGCTGCCCATCATGGTGTGCAACCGCTCCGGCTGGGAGGCCGACGACCTGGATTTCAACGAGGCGGTCAGCGTCGTCGCCCGCGACGGCAAGCGCGTCCTGCAAGCCTACTGCGGCGAAGAATCCGCCGTCCTCGCCTTCGACTGGGATCTGGACAGCATGGCGCCTATTTCGGCGGACTACGAAGTGGTGTGGTTATAGGGGCCGCCCGATTCTGCATCGACGCGCGGCAGGGTTCATAGCCTGAACCGGCCACGTCCGTACAGCAATCTCGATGCAGGCGCAATCCTGCCCGGTTTATACTGTGCCTAACCCTCTGTGTTGCAGTGCAGGAATGGTGCAGCATATGACTACCCCATCACCGGAAAACCGGGACAACTTGCCCTCCATTGAACGCGCCCGGCAGTTGCGCGACGAGTTGTGGTTCCATAACGAGCGCTACTACAACGACGACGCGCCCGTCATCAGCGACGGCCAGTACGACGCTTTGATGCAGGAATTGCGTGAACTGGAAGCCGCCCACCCGGAATGCCGTACCGCCAACTCGCCAACCCAGATGGTCGGCGGCAGCGCATCCGACCGGTTCCCTCAGGTGGAACACCCCATACCCATGCTCAGCCTGGCCAACGCCTTCAGCCGCGAGGACCTGGAGGCGTGGCATCGCCGCGTTACCGACCTGCTGGACGGTCAGCATTTCCGCATGGTCGCCGAGCTGAAGATCGACGGCCTGGCCGTGCGCCTGGTGTACCGCAACGGAAAGTTCGTGCTCGGTGCGACGCGGGGCAACGGCCAGACGGGAGAGGACGTGACCGAAAATCTGCGCCAGGTGCGAAGCATCCCCCATACCCTGACCGGCGACTACCCGCTCGTTCTGGAAGCCCGCGGCGAGGTATATCTCCCGCTGGACAGTTTCCGGCGCATGAACGAGGAACGCGAGCGCAACGGCGAACCCCTCTATGCCAACCCCCGCAACACCGGCGCCGGCACCATCCGCCAGCTGGACCCGGCAGTGGTCCGCGACCGCAACATGGAAATCTGGACCTACAGCCTCAACGACACCGGCGACTCGCCCTTGCCGGGCAGCCATTGGGATGCCCTGTCCGCCCTGGGCTCCTGGGGTTTTCGGGTCAATGAGGAGCGCAACCGCGTTTTTGACACCGTGGACGAGGTTTGCGCTTACTACGAAGAGATGCTGGCCCGCCGGCACGACTGGGAGTATGAGGCCGACGGACTGGTGGTGAAGGTGGAAAGCATCACCCAGCAGAACGCATTGGGCTTCGCCGGCCGGGAACCCCGCTGGGCCATCGCCTACAAATTTCCGGCCGAACGGGCCAACACCCGCCTGCTGGACATCGTTATCAACGTCGGACGCACCGGCAGCCTTAACCCCCAGGCCATCCTGGAGCCTGTCGTCGTCAGTGGAGCCACCGTCCAGCACGCCTCTCTGCACAACGAGGAGGACATCCACCGCAAGGACGTCCGCATCGGCGACCTGGTGGAGATCGAACGCGCCGGCGACGTTATCCCCCACGTCATCGGCCACGTGCCAGTACCCGGCGAGGAACGCGGCCCCGCGTTTCGGATGCCCGAAAACTGCCCAGAGTGCAAAACCACCGTCGTCAAGGAAGTGGGCGACGCCATGCACCGCTGCCCCAACTCCGCCTGCCCCGCCCAGTTTTTCGAGTCGCTCAAGCACTTCGTCAGTCGCGGCGCGATGGACATGGACGGGCTGGGCGAACGTTGGTGCCGCATTCTCATCGACCGCGACCTCGTGTCCGACGTGTCCCACGTCTATAAACTGACCGCTGAGCAGTTGGTGGAACTGGACCGCATGGGCGACAAGCTTGCCACCCGCATCCTCACCAACATCGAAGCCAGCAAGCGCCGCCCACTCGCTCGCATCCTCTTTGCCCTGGGCATCCTGCACGTCGGCGCAGAGGTGGCGGAGCTGCTGGCCGCACGCTACGCCAGCATTGACGACTTGTCCCGTGCCACCGTTGATGACCTGACCGAGATTGACGGCATCGGGCCGCGCATCGCCGAAAGCATCGTCAGCTATTTCGCCACCGAACGCAATCAGCAGACCATCACCGGGCTGCGCGACGCCGGTGTACAGTTGTGGCAGGAACTGGCGCCGGTGGACGAAACCGCCCAGCCCTGGAAGGGCCAGACTTTCGTAATCACCGGCACCCTGTCGTCCATGACGCGCCGCGAGGCCGAGGGCAAGGTAAAAGCCCTGGGCGCAACGACCACGTCGTCGGTGAGCCGCAAGACCAACTGGCTGGTCGCCGGGGAATCCGCCGGCAGCAAACTGGCATCCGCCGAGCGATTGGGCGTGCCGGTGCTGGACGAAGACGGGTTGCTGGCCCTGCTCTCGGATCCGGGGACCATCTACGGGGATGATGGCTCCCCTACGCTACTCCCTCTCCCTTGATGGGAGAGGGCTGGGGTGAGGGTGAGAAAAGCTCTCCCTACCGTATCAGCCCGTACACCCGCTCCGGCGTCAGCCTCACGATGACCGCGTCCTGCTGCACCATGGCGCGGTCGTATTCTTCCCAGTCGGGATGCTCGTGGTCACCGCAGGCCCTGAACGCCGTTCGCAGCATCTGACGCATCTCTTCGGCCTCGGTGTTCTGATAGTCGTTCAGTGTTACCGTGCCCTCCACCACGGCGAACTGCCGCCAGTCTTCGGCCACCGCCATTACGTTGCAGCGGTTGTTCCGCCGCAGGTTGCGCACCTTGTAGGACGTGCCCCGCACCGTCACGAATATGGGCCCATCGTCCCCCTCAAAGGGCGACACGCCACAGACCACGATGCTGGTCTGGGCCGACCCGTCCCTGCGGAAGGTGTTGATGACCCCCCGGTGGTTGCTGGCAAAAAACTGTTTCACGTCGCTGAATTCCATCATGCCTCCTTGGTGCCTGCTGATAAATGTCGTCATTCCGGCGAAAGCCGGAATCCAGGAACTCCGACCGGAAATGCTGTCTATCCCGTGCATACATACATGCCACAAAACAGCCTGAAACGGAACGCTATTTGGCTGCCGTTTTACTTACGGACTACTTCATATATCACCACTCCGTTAGATTCAAACGCCGGCGCAAGCCAGCCTTCTTCCGTCCACTTTACCATCCGTTCGCCAACGTCGTTGCCATACGCCGACCTTTCCCGCGGCCCGATTATCAGCCACCGGATACCGTAGTGCGACAACAAGTTCTGTGAAATTGCGCTCTGATCGGATGTGAAAATCGCTTCCACGTCGGTCCGGCGTCGCGCCAGCTCGGGGTTGATGTCGTCGCCCCGCCATTGGCGTTCGTGGCCTTCCCAGGATAGCGGCGTCGCGCGGCCCGTCGCGGCAGACACGCCGCCATCACCGTAGTCATCTCCGACCGCTTCCACGATACGACCCGGCTCCGCCGAATCTCGCAGCCAGGCTATGGCCTCATATTCTCCCGGCGACGCCTTGCGTAGATAGTCCAGCCCGGACAGGGTGTTATCCCCTCGGGCTTCCCCCGGCGACATCCACCCGGTCCGCTCCAGCACGGCCCCTACCGGATAGTATGCTGAGAAGACGAGGAGAACAGCCACTATCGCCACCCAAACTATTCTCAAACCGGCCAGCGCCAGCGCCCACTCATCGACCCAGGCGTGGCGCAGAGGAACCGCCAGTATGTAGTACATGCCGATCGCGCTCGCGATTCCGAGCAGTAGCCATGCCTGGTAATAGAACTTGAAGACCGTGTTCATCCGGTTCCCGAACTGGTCCGCGATATGGAACAACTCGGCGCCGCCCAGCAGGAAGAATCCCGTCGCCGCCAGCGCCAGCGCGAACACCACCCATTGCGCCCGCCTCCTCCAGGAAGCCAGCGTCAACGCGCAGTAGGACGCCAGGCAGCCCATGAACAGCAGCGGAATCGCCAGTGCCAGGCGTCCAACGACGAGGTTCTCAGCCAGGTTCTGACCCTCCGGAGAGATCGAAACTCTCACCGCCAAAGCAATCAGCCATAGTGCGAACACTCCAACGCCGAACGATCCGGCCAGCAATCCGTTCGCGCGTCGTTCCCCGGTGGGCCAGCCCGAATCCAGTGCGGCCCGTGCCACAAAACCGCCCGCGAAAATCGCCGGCGCTCCCATCACGATCATGAACAGAACCGGCCGCGTCGCTGGTCCAGCGATGGGCAGTATCCCCGAGGTCTGGCTGTCAAATGACATGTAGAACGGCAGGTACAGGATGACGCCCGAGGCGGCCAACGCAACGACCAGCAGCAAGCCATAGCCCATGGACCGCATCAGTGTCGCGGCCTCACCGTGAAGCGCTTTGACCGTTTCCGTTGGCTGTGGCCCGTGCAAGGTCATGGGCGGGGGTTGGCCGTGCCAAGCCAACCAACGGACTACTGCCACCATGCCCACGATGCAGAGGTACACCGGAAAGTCCCAGGCGTTGATGAACGCCAGCGCGCCCAGGGTCAGGGCCAACGCTCCGGCCTCTCCGGGATGTTTTTTCAGCCATTGCAAGCCGGGAGGCTCCGGCGCGACCAGCAGCGCCAACGCCAGCGACAGGGCCACGGTCAAATACGGCAGGGCGGAAACGTGGGCGTGCAAGTCGCCGAGCAGGAAGCTGAAGAAGGGAAACTCGGTGATGGTGTAGTCCAGCGACGCCCCGTCAATTCCGATGGTGTCGATAATTCTGGTTCCGCGCCACCACCACCAGAAGCCATCGGGGAACCAACCGTTCCCACCGGCGGGTGGCCCCAGCCCCTTGATGGCGATCCACTCCCAGAAGCCTTCCCATCCCAGCCCGCGGACATAGGCGAACTCCAACACGCCGGACAGGTTGCCCAGCAACGCGATGCTCAGCGCGGCCAGGGTTCCCAGCGCGAGCGACCGGGAAGCGGACGCGCCCGCGTACCGGAGCAGGTTGTACACCAGGCCAAGGAGCCCGACGCTGAACATGGCCGGTATGGCGGCCATCGCCAGGTTGTACCCCACATCCGAAGGTATCCGGGTCAAGGTGGTCATCATGGCCGCGATGTAGTGGCCGCCATAGTAATAAGCGATGGCGTGACCAGAGAGCCACTGGTCCTGCGGCGGGAATTGCGCCGTATTGAGTACGGCGTTCATGATCCCGAAGTCCATGGGCTTTTCCGTGTGGTTGATCGCCGGAACCTCGCTGATCACCAGCGCCCAGAATGCGAACGTGGCGAGGAAGACCAACTCCGTCGTCGCAACGACAGTCCAGCGTCGGCGGAAGAAGTCCCTCAACTCCACACGCTTGACCCAACCCAGCCACGCCGCCGGAAGCGCCAAACAGATCAGAGTTGCGGCGATGCCGCCTTGTGAGTTGGGAATAATGCCCAACGTGCCGCCGATCCAGGTCAGCCACGCCAGCATCAACAGGGCCAGCGGTCGAGCAACCGCCCAGCCTCGGTCGGCAAGCCGTCCCAAACCGGTGGCGGCACAGGCGACCGGGAATCCGACCAGGGAGAGCGCCCACAGGGCGATGAGCCAGGCGAGGATGTCCGGCACGGTACTAGCGAGTGTCTATATGCTCCCTCTCCCCTCGTGGGAGAGGGTTGGGGTGAGGGAGCGTTCCATCGTCTTCAGCCCGTCGGAGCGAGCATCGCGTCCACAAACTCGCCGGCGTCGAACGGAGCGATGTCGCTCAACCCCTCGCCGGTGCCTATGAACAGGATCGGCACGCCAAGTTCCTTTCGTATGGACAGCACGATGCCGCCGCGGGCGGTCCCGTCCAGCTTGGCCAGGAAGATGCCGGTGCAACCGACGGCCTCGGTGAACGCCCGCGCCTGGGTCAGGCCGTTGTGCCCGGTGGTGGCGTCCAGGGTCAGGAGGACCTGGTGCGGGGCCGCGTCGTCCAGCCCGTTGATGACCCGGCGCACCTTGCGCAACTCGTCCATCAGGTTGTTGCGGGTGTGCAGCCGGCCGGCGGTGTCAACAATCAGGATGTCCGCGCCGCGAGCCCGCGCCGCCTGCCATGAATCATAAGCCACCGCTCCGGGATCGGCGCCGTGCTGGTGGCTGATCACGTCCACGCCAACCCGTTCGCCCAGGATCTCCAGCTGTTCCTCTGCGGCGGCGCGGAAGGTGTCGGCCGCGCCCAGCACCACCTTCTTGCCTGCCCCGGTGAAGTGGTGGGCCAGCTTGGCGATGCTGGTGGTCTTGCCCACGCCGTTGACACCGCACACCAGTATCACGTAGGGGGCCGCAACGCTGTCGTCGTCCAGCCACACGTCGGGGTCGTCGTCCGCGGCCAGCTCGGTAGACAACAGGTCCTTGAGCCGGGAAAACGCGCTCTCCCCGTCCGTGATGCGTCCGGCGCGAACATCATCGCGCAGGTCGTCCAGTACGGTCAGGGTGGTCTCTACGCTGACGTCCGCCGAGATAAGGATCTCCTCAATCTCATCCCATACGGAGTCGTCGAGTTCGCGGGAAGCGAACAGGTTGCGGATACGGCCAAACCAGCTGTCGCGGCTGCGCTTCACGCCGGCGTCGGTCTGCTCGCGGTTGACCTTTTCGCGGTTGCGTTTGAAGATGGAAAACATGGCGTGGAGAGATTATCAGCGGTACAGCAGGGGCGCAAGTTGGCATGAGGTTAGGTCAAGTTGCCCGAGTGCGGAAGAGGACGTGTATAGCGAAGGCACGACGGCGGTCAACAGGCACTGCGTCAAACGCCTGAATGATTTCTTCAGTTTCGTCAATGAGTTGTAAAACTTCCTCGCGAGCCAACCTGGTGTCGGGATCATAGTCAGCCAGATGCCGTAGCTGCTGGATATCTGCGAAATGACGACCGAATCGCCGTATTGGCGCAGGAAATTGGGCAAGCACCTGATTGTTGCTGCATTGTCGCCTGGCGTGTCCGTGTTCCGGAGCACGGTAAATTTGACGCCATTCCGGCTGCCTTCTGGCCGTGTAGCCGGTTCCCGCTAGCGTTTCTGCCCCGCAGGTTGCCAGCGTATGGAACATGGCGTAGTAGGTATCACTCACCGCCCGTTGCAGGTCGGTTTGCCGTGGGCGACCCCTCGGGAACGGGGCCACGCCACCGGCCCGTTCCCGAGCGCTGTCAATCAGGTCAGTTGGATCCACTGAACTTCTCCGCCAGCACTTCCTCCCATTCCGATTTCTTGACGAAGGATTTGGTCGGCGACTCGAATATTCCCATTGCCTCGAGCTTGGGCCACAATCGCCAGGTCAGATCTGCGGTCCACAGCGGTGGCAGCAATTTCCGGTCTCCGTCATAGACTACGTAAATATGGAAGTAGTCTTCCCCGTCAGGGCCAATTCTGGGGTCAATGACGATGGGGTCGAACACGATGGGATCTTCAGGCCCGAACTTCCCGGCTAGGTCAGCCCGGACCAGGCCGATTACCTGCTGTTTGACTTCTTTGGTCAGCTCAATCATCAGCGTTACTCCGGCGACGGCGACGCAACTTTCGGTTCCATTATAGCCCCACTCAGCCAGGGCAGGCATGGAGCATTGAGAGCGCCGCCCGGGCGGCCTCGGTTTCTGCGGCACTCTTGCTGCCGCCGGACCCGGTTCCCAGGACTTCGTTCTCGACCATCGCCTCGACCGTGAATCGTGGCTGGTGCGCCGGGCCGGAGGAGGCAACGACGGTATAAACCGGCGTGGGTCGGCCCTGTCCCTGGAGCAGCTCCTGCAACTCGGCCTTGGGATTGTCCGGTCGCCAGTTGTCCCGGCAAGCCGCCTCGACCTCAGCGGACATTGCCGACAGCACGAACCGCCTGGTTGCGTCATAGCCGGCATCCAGATAAACGGCGGCGATCAGCGATTCCATCACGTCGCCCAGCACCGCTTCGCTCTGCCGTCCGCCGGTCGATTCAAACCCGCGCCCGAGCAGCAGGTAAGGCGCGACACCCAGGCGTTCGGCGACAGTTGCCAATCCCCGTTGACTCAGCAGCGTGGTCCAGCGGCGGGTCAGTCCACCCTCGTCGCAGTCGGGCAGTTGGTGGTATAGCTCCTCGCTGACGATGAGGCGAACGACGACGTCTCCCAGGAACTCCAGGCGCTCGTAGGAATCGGCATCGTTGCCGCTGGTTTCGTTCACGTAGGAGCGGTGGGTAAGGGCCTGACGCAACAAGCCCCGGTCCCGAAATTTCAGGCCCAGGGCTCGTTCGAGTTCTGCGGCGGGACGGCTCCCGCCGGCGACGCTCATTGTGGGAGGATCCGCTGATTTAGCCGCGGACACCCTCATACGGCCACGGCGGGGACGGTCGCTTGACCTCGCCCACGTGCCGGTGATCGGCCATCATCTCGACCAAGTTGTCGTAGATGGGACCGGCTTCTTCGTCGGTGGGGATGAACATCTTGACGAAGGCGGAGTTGTTGTTCGGGAATACGTACAGCGGCACGCCAAACGCGCCGTGAACTTCCACGGCCTCGGTGTGGCTCTCGCCGATCTCTCGGAGAATATCCGGATCGGCTAGGTCTTCAGCGAACCGACCCATGTCCACGCCGGAAGCCTCGGCTACGGCGTTGATGGCATCCGCATCGGTTAGGTCGATGCGGTCTTCATGGCGGGCCCGCAGCAGGTTGATGAAGAACCGGTCGAAGATTTCCTCGCCCTGGCGTTCGGCTGCGAGGCCGGCGCGCAGTTCCAGCAGGGTGTTGTCGGAGTCGTCCTGTTCCCAATACTTGAACCCGTCGTCGTTGTTGTTGTCGTGATTTACCTGGACCAGCGAGAACGGCTTGAGCTCCACGTTGATTTCGTGCTCGGTGTTCTCGCGTACTTTCGCCCACCACATGGCAGCGTTGTACACGAAGGGTCAACGGAAGTCGTAATATACCTTGAAATCGGCGTCGGCCATGGTGGCACCTCCGGAGTTTGCTGACGCGGTAGTTCGGCTACGCACGCTACAGTTGGGCGGATTCTAGCATAGACTCGCCGTGTAGTCATCAACTCACTGGGCGGTGCGGCCGCCGTCGATGACTACCTCCGAGCCGGTGACGAATGATGACTCGTCGCTGGCGAGGTAGAGGACACCGTAGGCGATTTCCACGGGCCGGCCCACCCGACCCAGGGGAACACGACCGACCTGGGCGGCGACTCGCGTCTCGTCCTCCGGCGTGGTGCCGAGCATAGGCGTCTGCACCGGGCCGGGATGCACGGAGTTGCAGCGGATGCCCTCGCGGGCGTACTGGATGGCGGTGGACTTGGTGAACAGGCGGACGGCGCCCTTGCTGGCGGCGTAGGCCGCAGACGTGCCGGGCGCGGGCGCGATGCCGGCGCCGGACGAGATGTTGATGATGGAGCCGCCGCCGGACTCGCGCATGGCCGGAATGGTCGCGCGGGTGCCCAGGAACACGCCCTTGACGTTGATGTCCATGGTGCGCTCCCACTGCGCTTCGGTCAGGTCTTCTATGCCTTCCCGCACTGAAATGCCGGCGTTGTTGACCAGGATGTTGAGTTTGCCGAACCGGGAGACGGCGGTGGCGACGGCGTTCTGCCAATCCGATTCGCTGGTCACGTCCAGTTCCACGAAGACGCACTGACCGCCGGCCTCGTTGATCTGGGCTTCGGTGGCGCGGCCTTCTTCCGCGAGTACGTCGCCGATGACGACCATCGCGCCCTCGCGGGCAAACAGCCTGGCCTCCTCGGCGCCCATGCCCCGGGCGCCGCCGCTAATCAGGGCTACCTTGTTCTCCAGCCGCATTTTGAGTCTCCTGATGTTCTATATCTGCAAACAAGTCGAAAATCCGTTCCCGCACCTGGAAACGGAAGCCGGGCAACACGTCGGCGTCGCCGTCGATGTACTCCGGGTCGTGCAGCGTTTCCGGTTCCTGGCCGGGGCGGAACTTGATGACGGTCCGGGTTTCGGCGTCAATGAACCAGGCGAGCCGGGCGCCGTGTTGCAGGAACAGGTCGATTTTATTGAGCAACTCGGCGTTGCTGTTGGAGGGAGATTTTATCTCAGCGATAAAGTCGGGCACGATGCGGGGAAATGGCCGGTTCTCCGGCAACATAATCTCATGTCGTCGTCCCTCACGCAGCCAGGCGGCATCCGGCCCGAAATACGAGCAGTCTGGCAGGACGAACCGACTCGTCGGGCCAAAGGCGGTTCCTCCATGTTGGCGAGTCCAAAACAGCAAGTCGCCGGCCAGTTCGACTTCGTATATCGAGCCGGGGTTGCCGGTAGGTTCCCGAATCAGCAGGTGGCCTGTGCCGGAAATTTCGTACTCATACATATCGGAGTTCCGTTCTGCGAAAGCCTCAAACCACTCATCAAGGTCAGCGTCATCCAAAGACTTGCCGAACTCGGCCAGCGGGATGGCAATTGTGCCAGGCCAGCAGGGCGCCGGCCGGCCGCGGGTATTCGTGGGTTGCAGTGCAGCAGTAGTCATGGCGCGTCCGCCTCTTGTTACTCGGCGTCCAGGGAGTAATCCCACGAGCGGATCTTGTGGGGCGATACCTTGATGTAGGCTGCGCCGGGTCTCGGCTCGGTGGGCAGGTCGGCTTCTGCGACGCCGCGCAGTTTGGCGGCTTCGCGGGCGTAGTGCAGAAACTCGTCGGGGTCGGCGATCACGCTGGCGTTGCCCTGGATCATCAGTCCCTTGATGTCCCGGCGAGTGCTGCCGCTCTCGATCATCAGGCTGACCTGAGGGTTGTAGCGGATGTTTCTGATTTTCAGGGTGTTGTTGCGGACGCCCAGCAGGACGTCATCGCCCAACCTGAAGTACCCCGTAGGCACGGTGTGGGGGAACCCGTCGGGGCCGACGGTGGTGAGGGCGATCCAGCCGGGCTTGCTGTCCAGGAAGTCGTGGACTTCCTGCGGTGTCATCTGGCGTGGCATAGCATATGCTCCTGGAGAGGAAGAAACGCCCCCTCACCCTAACCCTCTCCCGCGAAGGGAGAGGGGATATTGGGACGGGTTCCTAGAAGGCGCGGGGCGGCAGGATGCGGCGGTACACGCCGGGGGAGCCGTGGGCGTGTCCGTAGGAGCCGCCGATGTATTCGTGCATCCGGTCCTGCTTGCGCTGGTTCTCCCACGCAACGGTTTCGGGGACTTTCTCGTGCTCGAACTCGTACATGGTCAGGTACTTGGGCCAGCCCTCGACGACGTGGTAGCGTCGCACGTGCAGACAGCCGGGAATTTGCAGGTTGGCCGGCGTGCGCTCGTTGTCATAGTACCAGTTGTATTTCTCTTCGATGTCCGCCGGCACGTCCATGCGGCCGATCTGGAGGGCGGGAGCCATGCCGCGCCCGAGGCCATGCGGGTCGATCTCGGCGGGATAGATCTGTGTGCAGACCAGGCGCTGGGTGCCGCGCCCGACGACGTTGGGGGACATGCGCTTCGTCCAGTCGGTGGGGTTCTCGCTCATGTGCCGGTACTCGGGCGTCTGCAAGGCGTCCACCGATTCGAGCTCGTACACGGCTAGATAGCGTGGGCCGCCGCGCAGCGCCTCGTAGCGGGCGGCGTTCAGGAAACCCGGCGCGCTCATCCGCTCAGGGACGTGCTCCTCGTTGTACCAGGCGTTGAATTCGGCGTCGTGTTCAACGTCCACGTCGGCATAGACCACCAACAGGGCAGTACCTTTTCTCGTAACCATATTGCCACCTCCGCGTGCGGCGTCATTAAAGCACAAATTGCTGTACTATGGCGGCGCGAAACACACGGGCAGGGGGTAAGACAAAATGCCGAGAGTAACGATCAATATTGCGGAACCGGAAGGGCAGGCGCTGGTGGGGTCAACGTGGCGGTACGCCACCGGATACATTCCCGGGGCGGAGAACGGCGGGCTGGTTTTCGAGCAGACGGGCGGCAGTCCGGCGCGGCTGCCCGACTATGACGATTCGGGCTGGGAAATCTGCGACGACCTGCCCGGTCGGGTGTCCGGCGGGTTCGGGTTCGCATGGTACCGCACCACCATCACCATCCCCGAAACCGTGGACGGACATCCCACCGGCGGAATGCGGGTGCAGTTCGAGACCTGCGTGGACGACCACGGCGAAATCTGGATCGACGGCGAGTGCAACCGGGAACGCGGCACAGTGCAGGGCTTCAACGTGTCCCAGCGGGTGCCGGTGACGGCGGACGCGCAGCCGGGGAACCAGCACACCATCGCCATCCTGGCGATCAACGGGCCGATCGGAGACCCGTTCGGGACGGTGTTCGTGCGCTACGCCCAGCTTGGGTTTGAGTTTTAGGGGAAATCACATGGCCACCGTTAATTATTCCGTGCTGGACAATCCCCAAGCGTCGGGGATGTCTTTCTACCCGCAGCGGCACTGGACCGAAACGCCGGAGGGGGCGATTGATTGCGGGATCACCGTGGACGAGGAGGTGCGGTTGTCCGCCCGCTTCTTCCCGGTGGGCCTGGAGAACCCGACGGTGTTGTTCTTCTACGGCAACGGCGAGACGGCGGCCGGCTACGACAACATCGCGCCGTTCTATAACCGGATCGGCGTGAATTTCTTCGTGGCAGACTACCGTGGCTACGGCGTTTCCGACGGGTCGCCGGCCTTCACGCTGATGCTGGCGGACGCCCGCAAGGTGCTGGACTGGCTGCGGGAAACTATGCAGAAATCGGGGTTCACCGGCCCGCTATACGTGATGGGCCGTTCCATGGGCCGCCACTCAGCCTTTGAGCTGGCAGTCGAGGCCGCAGACTGCATCGCCGGCGTGATCATCGAGAGCGGCCGGCCGAACCTGGCGCGGTTCACCATGGGGCTGGACCCGGCAGACGCTCAAGCCCTCGAGGATGCCTACCACGCCAAGGCGTATTCAATCAGCATCCCCACGTTGGTGATTCACGGGGAGATGGACGAGTTGGCGCCGGTTCAGGACGCGGTGGCGATGCACGAAAACATCCGGGCCGAGGACAAGCGTCTGCTGGTTATCCCCGGCGCGGGGCACAACGACCTCATGTTTGTGGGGATGCGCCAGTATTTCGAGGCGATCCGGCGGTTCGTGACACGGTCCGACGGGGAATAGGAAAGCGAAGGCAATTGTCCTTTCTGGTCGTTGAACGCTTCTGGTCGGTCAACGCTGCCACCAGGTGCTATGATGTGCCCGCGAATCTACCGGGAGGAAATGGAGCATATGCAGGCAGTCAGGATTTACACGGGCGAGGACGGCGAATCGCACATTGAGGACCTGGATCTGCCCTTCGAGCAAATGGGCCACGCCATGCGCACCGCCATGCAGGATGCTATCGGCGTCCAGTTCAGCCGCCTCAAGCCCACTCAGTTGGTGGACTTTCACACTGCGCCGCGCCGGCAATACGTCATCACGTTGCAGGGACAGGTCGAGATCGGCCTCGGCAACGGCACCAGGCGCATCTTCAACGTTGGCGACATCGAGCTGTGCGAGGACCTGACCGGGCGCGGCCATACCACCCGCAGCGTCGGCGACGTTGACCGCGTCAGCGTCCAAATCCCCCTCGCCGACCAGACGCCCGGCGGCGGGCTTGGCGTGTAGTCGCATCCCCGTATGGTAGGGGCGGGTTTCAAACCCGCCCTTACGGAATTGAAGCTAGAGAGGAGCCCATCATGCCCATCGCGCCCCTTGCCGACAACCTTGAGATGTATTACGACGACGATAACTTCACCGACCCGTGGCGCGACCCCGACTCGGTGGAAACCATCGTGCTGCACCACGGCAACGCCAAGAACGGCCGCCTGTGGTACGCCTGGCCGCCGCTGTTGGGCCGCCAGTACCGGGTGATCCGGGTGGACGCCCGGGGGTTCGGACGCTCCACCGTGCCGGCGCCGGATAGTTACGACTGGTCGCTGGAAGGATTCACCGGAGACCTGCGCAACCTGCTGGACTACCTGGAGGTGGACAAGGTTCACCTGATCGGCGAGACCATCGGCGGCACCATCGCGTTACAGTTTGCCTACCAGTACCCCGAACGGCTGCACACCGTCACCACCTGCACGTCGCCCTACAACTTCACCGGCGTGGACACCTATCAGAACTACTACCGGCTGGTGGCGGAGGAAGGCACGGAGGGCTGGGCCCGCGCCACCGGCGGCCGGCGGGTCAGCGCCGACGCCGCGCCCGAGCATCACGAATGGTACATCCAGCAGATGGGGCAGACCGCCCGCCACGTGGTTCTCGAAACCCTGGCCTACCTCGGCACGCAGAACCTGACGGATCGGCTCCCGTCCATTCAAACGCCGGCCTTGGCCATGGTGGGCGAGCTGAGCGAGGGCGACATCCCCGACCGAGCCCAGGGACAGGCCGACCTGATGCCCAACTGCACGCTGGCCCGCATCCCCGGCGCCGGCGGCTACGTGCAGCACTCGGCGCCGGCCCAGTGCGTGTTAGCGTGGCAGGAGTTCGTTGGAACAGCGCATCAACCGGCGTAACAATCAACTCCCTCTCCCCTTGTGGGAGAGGGTTGGGGTGAGGGGTATCTGCTAAAAGAGCGACTTGGACTGTCCTCCGTCCACGTTGATGCACGTGCCGGTGATCAGGTTGGCCCGGTCGGAGGCCAGGAACGCCACCGTTTCACCAATGGGTTCCGGCCAGCCGAACTTGCCCATGGGCAGGTTGCGGTCGATGAACTCGGCCACCACCTCGGGGGTGTTGTTCTGCTGGAACCGGTCCCAGCTGCTGCCGGGAAAGTCGATGCTGCCGGGCGCGACGCAGTTCACCAGCACGCCGGTCTGCGCCAGTTGCAGGGCCAGGTGCTTGGAGAAGGCGATCATACCGGCCTTGCCCGTCATGTAGTCCACCGACCCGCCGTGCTCGCGTCCGTAGATTGACGCGATATTGATGACGCGCCCCCAGCCCTGCGCCTGCATGTGCGGCAGGGCCAGCTTGGTCATGCGCACTGCCGAGATCAGGTTGACCTCCAGCCCTTCCATGAACAGTTCCATCGGGGTCTCGTCGAACAGGATCGAACCGCGCCGGCCGCCCACGTTGTTGACCAGAATGTCCGGCGCGCCCAGAGCATCGGTAGTTTCTTGCAGAAAACGGGTGGCGTCAGCGTCCCTGGTCACGTCGGCTTGGCTGCCGCTGGCCTTGATGCCCAGGCCCTGGAGCTCTTCCACGGTGCGGTTCACCTGGTCGCCATCGCGTCCGCAGATGCCGACAGCGCAGCCTTCACGCCCCAGAGACAGGGCGCACTGGCGGCCCAGGCCGCGGCTGCCGCCGGTGATAATTGCTATCCTTCCGTTGAGGGTCAAATCCATGGGATTGCCTCCCTGTTGCATGTTGGAATACGGGAATTATAGCGGGTTGTTTGCGGCGGTGATTTCCTCGCAGGAAAACGCTGGAATGTCGGTCCGGTCGCCTGCGTGCTCGACGGTAATGGCGCAGAGCCAGCCGTCAGCATCCAAGTCCAGCAGGGTATCCTCGTCCAGATCGCGCGTTTCATGGACTTGCGCCGATGTAAGTTCAATGGAGAGGGTATCAATATCCGGAAAATACCGGATTTTCATGGCCGGAACATCTTTTGAAAGCTTGGGAATCATCAGCGCGCTGGCGCATCGACCAGCCGGTTCAGGTCAATGGGCGAGCCGGCTGCATTCATTTCCTTTTGCGTGTAGCCGCATTGACGCGTACCGCTCCGGTTTTACGTCGCAGTGTAATCGCTGGCCCGACATCCTACGCCGGTAAGTTTGCAGACAATAGAGCCGGCCTTGCTGATGGCCCACTCCAGCCGGAGTGTCGCTAAACCCCGCGTTTGTCAACCCCGTGTAAAAGCGGTAACATCGTCATAGTGAGGCGATACCCATGGCAACCCGCGAATCCCAGAATCCCACCGACGGTAGCCCCGCCATCCTCGCCGCCGACACGGTGTCGGAGCGGCGCCCTGTCCTTAGCGAGCGCGATTGGGTCACCTACGTGATGGCAATTGCGGCGGCGCTGATCATCGTTGGCGCTCCGCTGGTGCTGCTGGGCAGCGCTTGGGGCCATTCCACGATGCTCTTAATCGGCGCCGTCTGTTACACTCTCGCCGCGGTCGTCTGGTTCGTGCTTCTAGGGTTTTTCACTTGGAAAGTAGTAGAGACGGGAAGAATTGCCATCCCGATTCTCTGGCGCAGAATCCGCCGGTGATTTCAGGGCATTCCAGGTGCCCAGGGTTATGAATAGCAGGCTCACCACCACCGCCACGCCCAGCGCGAGCGGGATCATATAAAGCAGAAGCCCCCTGACTATCCTCACGTGCCGCAGCTCGGACGGAGTTTGCGCCGTTGAACTCGCTCTGCCCAGGATCAGCCAGGCGAAGATTGCCGAGAAGGTGATGGTAGCGGCCAGTACCAGCGCAATTTGCACTGGAACCGGCAGCGCCGCCGCGCTCAACTCAATTGGAAGGTCAGGCATAGTATGCGGGTACTCGGACGGTCATCCGCATTATATCCCAGCGTCGGACCAACTCCGCCGCTGGGATTCCGTCTGCCTTCCCCAACCCCATGCTATAATCTGCCGCAATTCTTATCACTGCGGAGCATGGGCTGGATGATTAAGCGGTTTTCGGTTTTGTACGTCGGGCAGATCGACCTGGACAACGTGGGCGCGGACGGCACGCCCCCCGACCAGCGTCGCTACACCAACGAGCAGTTGGCGCAGGCTTACGATCACGCCCAGGCGCTGGCCCAGCACATGGACGAGCGCGGTTTCTACTGCATGTGGATGGCCGAGCACCACTTCCAGCACGAAGGCTACGAGTGCATCCCCAACCTCATCCTCATGGGTGTCCACCTGGCCGGACATACCAAAAACCTGAAATTCGGGCAGGCTTTCAATATCATCCCCATGTGGCACCCGCTGCGCATCGCCGAGGACTTTGCCATGGCCGACATCCTCACTGGCGGGCGCATGATCTTCGGCGTGGGCCGAGGCTACCACTCCCGCGAGGTGGAAACCTTCGGCTCTCCCGTCATCGACAACGACGCCAACCGGGAGCTGTTCCTGGAACAGATGGAAGTCATCCTCAAGGCGTTCAACGAAGAGTCCTGGAGCCACCAGGGCAAGTACTACACTATCCCTCCCACCGTGCCCTATCGCGGCTACGACCTGAAAGAGATCACGATGGTGCCGCGTCCCGTGAGTCAGCCGGTGGAAATCTGGCAACCCATCGCCAGCGGTCGCACCCTGAACTACATCGCCGAGCGCGGCATCAAGGCCATGGTGGCCCTCACCGGCGAGTTGTACGCCGAGCAGATGATTACCCAATATCACTCGGCTGCGGTTTCTGCCGGTCGGGACATCCCCCTGGGCGGCGACATGGCCCTGGGCTTCGGCTTTTACATCGCCGGCAGCCGCGAGGAGGCCATTGAGAAGGTGCGCCCCTTCCACGACGAGCGCTACAAGTGGTTTGCGCCCTTCGGGTTCGTCCGCTACACCGATGAAGAGGGCCGACCCTGGGGCACGCCTGGCGCGCCGGCTCGCACGCCCCGCGTAGAAGACGGTGTCGCCCAGAAGGCTTGGTTCTGCGGCAACCCCGGCGACTTCATCGACTTTCTCCGCGAAATCGAAACCAAGTATCCCGGCTTGGAGGACATCGTACTCCAGTGGCCTGAGGGGATGCCCTGGAGTGAGTTCAAGGAGCAGTTATCCATCTTTTCGTCCGAGGTGATGCCAGCGTTCGCCGGGCGTGAAGCGGCGCTGGTAGCCGGTGACGATTAGCCCAGCCGCCTATCCTGGAGTGGAGTAGTGGGTTGGCCAACCCCGATCATATCGCCATCGCCA
Source organism: Dehalococcoidia bacterium (assembly GCA_965207025.1). Taxonomy (GTDB): domain Bacteria; phylum Chloroflexota; class Dehalococcoidia; order Lucifugimonadales; family UBA3495; genus Bin87. Next base: position 3,905,212 of record OZ242258.1, read on the forward strand.
AGGGCCGCGCCTTTGCCATAGCCCGCTGGCGGGCCCGGCACATCATGGAACGGGCGCATCTTGACCTTTCCGGAGCGTACCTCAGTCGCATACGGATGCCGGGCGTTGACCTCTCCCACGACAACCTGGACCAGATCGACCTCACCTCCGCTGACCTGCGCCGGGGCATTTTCAACGGCGCCCAGATGCGGCAGGCTTACCTGACCCGATGCAACCTCAACCGGGCCAGTTTTGAGGACTCCCAGGCCTCGGGCGCGGTTTTCACCCGCTCCGACCTCAGCGGCAGCAACCTCAACAACGCCGACCTGCGCGGAGCTGATCTGTCCAACTGCGACATCGCCTTCTCCACATTGGTGGGAGCGAACCTGTCCGGCGCGGATCTGACCGAAGCTGACCTGACCATGTCGGACCTCACCGACGCCAACTTGAGTGGGGCCCGACTGAACGCCGCTTGTCTGGATGTCGCCAACCTGACCCGCTGCGACCTGCGGCGCACGTCCCTGGTGCGCACACGTCTCGACCGCGCCATACTGGAAGACGGAGTGGTGGATATGACCCTGTTCGCGGACTGCGACTTGAGCGCAACCCTCGGACTGGGCACCCTGCGCCACGAGGGCCCGAGCATCGTGGGGGCGGATACGTTGGCTCGTTCCGGCGGCGGGTTGCCGGAGATTTTCATGCGTTCAGCGGGAGTGCCTCCGGATTTCATCAATGGGCACGCCCTTCTGCTGCGCCAGGACACGCCCCACCGGAGAATCCTGCTGATCGGGTCCGTTGTTGACGCTACCATCGTATCCTGGCTGGAGTACGAGTTGAGGCAGCGGGGGATGCAGTGCTGGAGCCTGCTGGCCGACGATGAGGAAACGGTGTACAACTCGCAGGTAATCCCCCCGATGAGCCGGTTTCGGGATTACGACCGGGTTGCCTTGCTGTGCTCCCGGGACGCGCTGGAGAGTTCTGCCTGCTGGCGCCTGTACCGGGAGATCATGCAGCGGCAGGCCGACTCGTCGGCCCGACGGGTTTACGTGGCGGCGGTCGAACTGGATGACTGCCTGGGTCAGCCGCCGGCCGCTGACGATGAACCGTTCCAACGACTGCACGGCGGCCCGGCGGCCCGGCTGCGTCCGCGCAAGGATGGCAAAGGCGGCTACCGCCGGGACGTACCTGGGGTATTGGCAACGCTGACCGCGGAAGCGAAAGTCGAGCAGGAGCCGTGGCCGGACGCGCCGATGGACTAGGGCCTGTTCGCAAAAACGCCCCCCAATCCATCGGCAAGACCCGAGGTGGCTGGACCACCAAGATTCATATGGTTGCCTCGGATGCTTGAACTGCCTCTTCCTGGTATTCATCTGCTTCGCATTTATAGTCGATGCACTGCTGTAGTGTGAACACGCCCTGGGGAGTCTGCTTCTCCTGACTCTTTCAGTTTCGGGCGGCGGTTGCGCGCAGACGCTTCTGGCATGTACCCTGTGCCATCGAAGAGGACGTTATGGACACTCTACTGTTTTTGACTGGAGCCGGGGTAAGCGTGGCTGCCATAGGGGTGGCTGCCACTGTGGTTATCTGGGTGCTCAAAGGCGTGTTCAATCTGGGCGGCCTGCACATGAAGGTTGACGCGCTGAACGAACGAGTTGATGATCTGACTGAGGGCCAGCGGAGATTGGAATCCAAAATTGACGCTATGCAGGTGGATATGAATCGGGTCATCAATATGATGACTGCCTTGGCCAATCATCGCCACGACGTTGACGGCAACATTGTCTTCAACGTTCCGCCCAATCCCTGATAACTTATCCAGCCGCTTTCCCAAGCGCGGGCGGCAAACGCCCCATAAGGCGGCGCTCCCTTGATCCGAATCCGCAACGTTCCGGTGCTGGTGGTCCTCCAGGACCGGAACTTTCAGTTCCTGTGGGCAGCCCGGTGGGTCCACGAGATCTCCCGGCGCATGGAGCTGATCGTTCTGGGCTACCTCATCCTGGAACTCACCGGCTCGGCGTTCGCCGTCGGCTTGATCTCAGTGTTCCTCAATGGCCCGCGCCCTCCGCTGGCCCTGGTGGCGGGGATGCTTGCCGACCGCCTGGACCGCTGGCGCATCCTCGTCGGTATGCACACCGTCTATCTGTTCATCGCCGCCTCCCTCCTTGTGCTCCTGATCTACCAACTCGTTGAGCCCTGGCACGTTTTTCTCGCTATCCTGTTGCAGGGCACCGCCAAGGTGTTGGACGATCCCACCCGTCGCGCCGCCTTGTTCGACCTCGCCGGCCAGGACCGCATCGCCCATGCCATGTCGCTGGAAACCATCACCAACAACGGCGGCAAGATCATCGGCCCCATGATCGGCGGGTTCATGGTCCAGTTCTACGGTTTCACCGGAGCGTTCATCGTATTGGTAGCGCTGGACCTTATCGCCGTCTTCCTCATATTCAAAATGCGCCTTCCGGAAGGTTCCGCCCGGATGGTCAGGGACACCGCTTTCTGGCAGGGCATCAAATCGGGGATCGGCCATTCTTTCTCCAACAAATTCGTGCTGGGTGTCCTGACCATATCGTTGGTGATGAACGGCATGATCTTGCCCCTGCAATACTTCATCCCCGTGGTGGCAACCGACGTTTTGAAAGTGGGCCCGGCCTTGGGCGGCATCCTTGGAGCCGCAGACGGCATCGGCGCGTTTGTCGGCGCCATCATCATCGGCGGACGTTCCAGGTACACGTTCCACGGGAGATATTTCGTCATCGGCGCGCTGGTTGTGGGTATTGGCGTCGCGGTGGTCGCGTGGTCGCCCTGGTTTGCGGTGTCCTTCCTGGTTCTGCTTTGCGCCGGCATGGGCCAGTCGGGATTCAGCGTCATGCAGAGCACCATCCTGTTGCTGTCTTCGCCGGCCGAGATGCGGGGGCGCATCATGGGATCCCAGGGCCTGGTGAACGGCCTGGGCCATCTGATTGGCGGCGTCGAAATCGGCGCCATCGCGCAGGCGTTTACCATATCCCTGGCCATCGGCATCAACGCCGGCGTCGGCATCCTGTTCATGCTCCCGGTGATTCTGCTCACCCCGCTGGTATGGCGTCCCGTGGAGGCGTACCGCCGCCCCGAGGCCGCCGACTCTGCCCTCCGTGGCGGATGATTCGTGCTACACGAGAATCCTAAGGTCTCACAATCTCGTGGGCGGGTTCGCCGCGGCAAGCGGTAACTTGCGCTGACCCCTCAACGTCGTTTGACTTGCGGCGTCCCCCGGCGTATCGTGCCGGCTCTAGGCGCGCCGGCCACCGCGCAAGGCCCATAATGAACCTAGCCTTAGTGCCCACCCTCGCGCCCGATAAGGCGGCCCTCCCTTGATGCGTATGCGCAACGTTCCGGTGCTGGTCGTCCTCCAGGATCGGGATTTCCAGTTCCTGTGGGCGGCTCGTTGGATCCACGAGATCGCCCGGCGCATGGAACTGATCGTCCTCGGCTACCTCATTCTTGAACTCACCGGTTCTGCCTTTGCAGTGGGTTTAATCTCGGTTTTTCTCAACGGGCCGCGTCCGCCGCTCGCCCTGATCGCGGGAATGCTGGCCGACCGTCTCGACCGTTGGCGCATCTTGGTCGGGACGCACGTCTTCTACCTGTTAATCGCCGCCTGCCTGCTGGTGCTCCTGATCTACCAGATGGTGGAGCCTTGGCACGTCTTTTTCGCCATCCTGTTGCAGGGCACCTCTAAAGTGCTTGAGGATCCCACCCGTCGCGCCGCCCTGTTCGACATCGCCGGTCAGGACCGCATCACCCACGCCATGTCGCTGGAGATGCTCACCAACAACGGCGGCAAGATCATCGGGCCGATCATCGGCGGCTTCATGGTGCAGTTCTACGGGTTCACCGGTGCGTTCATCGTCCTGGTGGTGCTCGATGTCCTGGCGGCGTTCCTCATATTCAAAATGCGTCTCCCGGAGGGCTCCGCCCGTATGGTACGGGACACCGCCTTCCTGCAGGGCATCAAATCGGGGATCGGCCACTCGTTCTCCGACAAGTTCGTGCTGGGCGTCCTGACCGTGTCGTTGATCATGAACGGGATGGTGTTTCCCCTGCAATACTTCATCCCCGTGGTGGCCACCGACGTTTTGAAAGTAGGTCCGGCCCTCGGCGGCGTACTCGCCGCTGCTGAAGGAATCGGCTCATTCCTGGGAGCCATCGTGCTCGCCGGACGAAACAGGTTCACGTACCACGGCAGGTACTTCATATTTGGCGCCCTCATCGTCGCCGTCGGCGTGGTCATTGTCGCGTGGTCGCCTTGGTTCGTCGTGTCCTTCCTGGTGCTGCTCGCCGCCGGGATGGGCCAATCGGGGTTCAGCGTCATGCAGAGTTCCATTCTGCTGCTCTGCTCTCCGCCCGAAATGCGCGGCCGCATCATGGGCTCCCAGGGGTTGGTGAACGGAGTGGGACACGTGGTCGGCGGCGTCGAAGTCGGCGCCATCGCCCAGGCGTTCAGCATTTCCATCGCCATTGGCGTCAACGCCGGCGTCGGCATCCTGCTCATGCTGCCCGTGATCATATGGACGCCGCTGGTCTGGCGGGCGGTCGAGGCTTACCGCCGCCCGGAGGCGAGCGGGCAGGCTGCGGACTGAAGAGCGCTCGCGTTCAACCGCAACCGGCGCCCGCTATCGGGTATAATCCGACTCACGGTCGGATTCGGCCGGCAATGGGCTGAACTTGCCAACCATTTGAGGTTCCCCATGACCACCACTAAACCCACCTCTATCGCTACCACGCCGCCAACCGGGCCCGAGTTTCGCCTGCCCGACCCGCCGGAGGATCATGAAAGCAAAGTGACCAGTTTCTTACACTTGGCCGCCAACGGCAACGCGCACCACCTGGCCATGCACCTGGGCAACCTGGATACCACCCTGGTGGGCGGGGAACGCTACGTAGTGACGCGCACCACCCGTAACATGGCCGGCAGCCATTATCCCGATTTGGTGGTGGCCTTCGACGTGAACCTGCCAGCCTACCACGCCAGGAACGGGTACATCATCGATGAACAGGGGAAACCGCCGGATTTCGTTCTGGAGATAGCGTCGCCCAGTACCGGTAACACAGACGTGGATGAGAAGCCGGCCGACTACGCAGCCCAGGGCATTGGGGAGTACTGGACCTTCGACGCAACCGGTGCATACCACGGCGTGCGCCTGTCGGGATACCGGCTGGTGGGTGGGGTGTACGTCGCCATCGACATTGAGGAGTCGCCGGACGGCGGTTTGCAGGGATACAGCCCGACGCTGAACCTGGACCTGCGCTGGGAGCTGGAGCAGTTGGTATTTTACGACCCGGCGTCCGGCCAGCCTATCGCAACCTTCAACAGCGAACGCGCCCGCGCCGACACCGCCGAAGCCCGCGCCGACACCGCCGAAGCCCGCGCCGACACCGCCGAAGCCCGCGCTGCCGCCGCTGAAGCCCGCATCCGCGAGTTGGAAGACAAATTGCGGCGGCGCGACGACTAACCAGGAGCAGATATGGTTATCCAGCAGACTGTCCACAACCTCGAACAGGGCGACGTCGCCCTCCCCGAAACCGGCCGTCCCGTAGTCCGCTCCAACGAGGGCGTCATCTCCTCCGGTCACTACCTCACGTCAATGGCTGGCATGAAGATGCTCATGTCCGGCGGTAACGCCTTCGACGCCATGGTCGCGGCCAGCCTCGCCGCCGCCGTCGTGGAACCCATCGCCTCCTACTCGCTGCTCGCCGAGGGCGTGTTCATGCTCTACGACTCGGAAAGCGGCGATCTCACGTCACTCAACGGGCAGGGCGGCGCTCCCGGCGCGGCCACGCCGGAGTTCTACCGTTCCCGGGGGCACGAGCGCATCCCCACCGGCCCGGGCCTGGACGCCCCGCTGTCCTTCACCCAGCCGGGCATCGTTGACGCCTTCACCGCCATGCTGGAGCGCTACGGTTCCCTCTCCTTCGCCGAGGTCGTCGCCCCCGCCATCAGCTACGCCGAGGACGGCATTCCCCACTACGAGTACATGCTGGAACGCCTGAAGTCCAGTACCGGCCAGGAGCAGTTCGACAACTTCCCGCCCGGCGGCTGGGACGTGTTCTACGAAGACCGGCAAGTCCCGGCCCCCGGCGCGCTCATGGTGCAGCCTGGCCTCGCCAACACCCTCAAAACCATGCGCGACGCATCACTGGCCGAATCGAGCAGCCGCAGCGCCAGCATCCAGGCCGCCCGTGATGCCTTCTACTGCGGCCCCATCGCCAGGCAATTCGTCGATTCCACGAAGGCCGTCGGCGGCATCTTAACCATGGACGACCTCGCCGGCTATCACAGCAAGTTCGCTGAACCCGTCACTACCACCTTCAACGGCCACCACGTCTGGGGACAGGACACCTGGACCCAGGGGCCGATGCTGATGCAGGCCCTCAACATCCTGGAAAACTTTGACCTCCTCGCCATGGGACACAACAGCCCCGCCTACATCCACACCGTCGCGGAAACTCTGAAACTCTGCTTCGGCGACCGCGAGGCGTTCTACGGCGACCCCGATTTCGCCGCCGTCCCCATCGACGGCCTGCTCTCCAAAGAATACGCCGCCGACCGCGCCCAGTTCATCGATCCCGAGGGCGCGTATCCTGCCCAGCCGCAGCCCGGCGACCCGTGGAAATACTCCCGGCTCAGCGGCAAGACCGCTCCCCAGGTCATGGCGGAACCCATCTACGCCGGCCCCGACTCCTCCGGCGACGATGGCACCACCCACGTCTCCGTCCTGGACAAGAACGGCAACCTGGTGTGCGGCACCATCAGCGGCGGTTCGTTCTCCAAGTCGGTGTTCTTCCCCGAGTTGGGAGCGTGTCCCAGCACCCGCATCGAGATGTTCAACTGCGAGCCGGGCCACCCCAACGTCGTGGAACCAGGCAAGCGTCCGCGCACCACGCTGGTCAACTACATCGTTGCCAAAGACGGCCAGCCCGTGATGACAGTGGGCTGCCCCGGCGGAGACAACCAGGTGCAGGGCAACCTCCAGCTGATCCTGAACTCGCTGGTATTCGGCATGGACCCGCAGCAGGCCGTCGAATCGCCCCGGTTCGCCACCTCCAGCAACGTCAACTCCTTCTACCCGCACGAGTATTTTCCCGGTCAGTTGGATCTGGAAGGTGGGATACCCCAGCGCACCGCCGATGCGTTGAAGGTCTTTGGACACAGGATACGTCGCACTGCCAACTGCGGCCTCGGCGCAACCGTATCGGCCCGCGACCCCAAAACCCGCTCCCTAAGCACCGGCGCCGACCCCCGCCGCGCCTGCTACGCCCTCGCCCTGTAGCCGAAGCCATGCCTGCTTTGTCCCTCCGTTCGTCCTGAGCCTGTCGAAGGACGCCCTCTTGCCCTGTCCGTCCGCAAGAGGGAAGCAGCCAAACTAATGCCCCCTCTCCCTCGATGGGAGAGGGTTTGGGTGAGGGTGAACTCCTACCCCGCCGGCATAGCCGCTAACCGCCGTCCTGCCGTCCGTCCCAACCCGAACCAAAGGGCCGTGAGCAAGCACAGCCCGGCGGCCACGCTGATGGACGTGGACCATCCGACCCAACCCGCTGCGGCGGCCAGCGGCAGCGCCCCCAGGTGGTGAAAACCGGGCGTGAAGTGCAGAATCCCCATCACCCGGCCGCGGATCTCCGCCGGCGCTGCCAGTTGCAGGATCGTGGTCGCCAGTGGCCAGACCGTGCCCAGGCTGGTGGCTCCCACCACCAGGAACAGGCCCCAGGACACCCAGAAACTGTTAGACCACGCGAACAGCGTCAGACATGCGCAGAACAGTGTGATGCACCCCAGCAGCCACCGGTACAGCCACCGCCGACCCATGAACGTGATGCTCAGGTTTCCCAGCAGCGAGCCAACCCCATTGGCCAGCAGCAGCAGCCCGGCCCGGTAAGCGTCGGCGCCCAGGTGTTCCTGCGCGAAGGCGGGTAGCGCCGCCAAGTGGCTCATGCCCAGCCCGCCCCACGAGCAGGCCAACACGATCACGGTCAGCAGCACCGGCGAGCGCCAGATTTGGACCAACCCCTCGGTGAAGTGGCGCAGCGCCGACTCGGATGCTGATCTGGTGGTTCTCTCCCCGATCCGGATCCAGTAAACCGAGAAAACGCTCGCCAGGTAACACGACCCGTTGACGAACAACGCCGCGCTGATGCTCCAATGGTCAATGACCAACCCGACCAACGGCGGCCCGACGATCCTCCCGATGTGTACCGCCGCGTTGAAGTGGGCCACCGCGTCCAGCAGCGTCCGCTGGTCCACCAGATCGGAGATCATCGCCACCCGCGCCGGCTGATTCAACGCCTGCAACGAACCCAGCAGCACCGCCGCAATATAGATGTGCCACACTGTTACCACGCCCAGCAGCGACAGTACCGCCAGCCCGGAGATCACCGTGCCCACTATGAACTGTATCGCCATCAACAGCCGCTTGCGGTCTATGGCGTCGGCAATCACGCCGCCCACCATCAGCAGCCCAACGTTGGGCACTCCGTACAGGAACAGCACCAACCCGAACTGAGTCTTGGACCCGGTAACCTCCAGCACCAGCCAACCCAGCACCAGGAACTGCATCCCCTGTGCAAAGGCTTGCGTGGCCGAACTGGTCCAGTACCACCGGAAGTTGGACGAACGCCACGGACTCACGGCCCGCCGCACGTAGGCCGCAACGCTTCGCCCGTCGGTTTGCGGCTCTACCAAAACGCAGTCTCTAACCGATCTGTGGTTGGAGGCGGCAGGAATTCGGAGTACAAGCAACTAATCACGCGCCGATTGTAATTCATCGACGCATAAAGAGTGACCGTCCCATATCGAGAGATGTGGGCGTTATGCGCTGACGCACCAGTGGTATCATCACCCCACCTACCAAACGGAGGCATTCAGCATGGACATCGGAGTTACCGCCAGGGCTTCCAGCAATTCGGTTGACCCGGCAGAATTGGCAAAGCGCGCCGAGGAACTGGGGTTTGAGTCGTTCTGGCTCCCCGAGCATCCCATCCTGCCGGTGCATACCACATCCCGCTACGGCGGCACGCCGGACGGATCAATACCGCCCTCGATGGCCGACATCGGCGATCCGCTCATCGCCCTGTCGATGGCGGCGGCAGTCACCAGCACGATCAAGCTCGGCACTGCCATCAGCCTGGTGCCGGAGCACAACCCACTGATGCAGGCCAAGCAGATCGCCACGCTGGACAAGTTCTCCAACGGCCGGTTCCTGTTCGGCATCGGAGCCGGCTGGTTGCAGTAAGAGACCGAGATCATGGGCGGCAACTTCCCCCGCCGCTGGGGTCAGACCCGCGAGGCCATCCTGGCCATGAAGGAGCTCTGGACCAAGGACGAAGCCGAATTTCACGGGACTTTCTACGACTTTCCCGCGGTCAAATGCTCACCCAAGCCGGTGCAGCAGCCGCACCCGCCGGTATTCCTGGGCGGCTATGCTGCCAACGTCTTCAAGCGCGTGGTGGCCTGGGGCGATGGCTGGATGCCCGTGCGCGTAACCGAGGAGCAGGTGCGCGCCGGCCGCGCCACCATGGACGAACTGGCCGAGGCCGCCGGCCGCGATCCCAATTCCATCCAGCTAATCGTCTCCAACGTCCCCCCCGACCGTGAAGTCATCGCCGGATACGAGGCCGCCGGCGCCAACCGCGTAACGGTAGCCCTCCCACCCGACGCCGGCCCCAACGGCCTGGACGAGTTGGAACGACTGGCCGAGCAGGTCATCGGCTAGACCTCCCTCTCCTTTGACGGGTTGTCGCTCGATAACCCCCTCTCCCTTGATGGGAGAGGGTTAGGGTGAGGGTGAAATCGTAAGCGATATGTCAGCCAGCAACGAGTCCACCCCCTCCGTCGGCCCCCGCGCTTGGTCGCTCATGCGCGGCCGCGTGGACGGCGCAAACTGGGCCAGCAACCACGCCGAACCCCACGAACTCATCGCCTGGGCCGACATCGCCGACTTCGAGCACTACATGGGCCAGATGCCCTTCCCCTACGACAACGCCAGGGCGATCGAGTTCTACGAGGCCGCCCGATCCGACGCGGCAACCGCCGGAATGCCCTTCACCCACCGTGAGTACGCCGGCGGTTTCCTCCAATCGGTGTACGAAACGCTACGCGCGAAACTCGGCCTGGACGCATAATTTCTCGGAGTATTAGCCGTCGCTCCCGGGACTGTCATTGCGAGCGCAGCGTGGCAATCTCGTCACGGGATCAAACACGGCTGCGGGAGCGAGATCGCCGCGTCGCTACGCTCCTCGCGATGACAAACCGGGTGCGCGGGAGCGTCGATCCTGTGCCGGTCACTCACACCGAAGTCGCCCCCTCCGGCGCCGGCCCCCGCTCCAGCAGTTCCAGCCAGTTGCCGTCCGGATCCTGCATGTAGCAGCCCTTGCGCGCCGCCGGATACACCGGGTTGGGACGTTCCGCCGGCGGGCTGACGAACCGGACGCCTTTCGCCGCAAGTTCCTCGTAAAAGGCGTCCAGGTCGTCCACCATTACACCCAGGTGAGTCGCGCCCACCTGGAACCGCTCGGGCATTTCAACTGCCACCCCCGGCGGGTTCAAATACTGGATCAGCTCCACCGAGTGCCGCATGTCCCCCGGCCCCAGGTACACGATGTGCAGCCGCGCGTCGGGGTATCCCACCAGCTCCGATATGAACTCGCCCTCCAGTATCTGGTCCCGTTCGATGCTGAGGCCCAGCAGGTCCCGGTAAAATGCCAGTGAACGCTCCATGTCGCTGACCACAAACCCCGTGTGGTTCATCCATTGCACTTCCATCTCTGCGAACCTCCCCGCATAGTCAGAATCAAGATTTACCGGATTTATGGATTTACAGGATTGGATTGGTTGACGCGACGGTCGGCCTCATCCTGAAAATCCGCTAATCCTGCTAATCCTGATTCTGACGATTCCCTTACTACCGTCCTTCCTTCACGTAGTCGGCGCATTTCTCGCCGATCATGATCGTGGTGGCGTTGGTGTTGGCGCGGATGCAGTCCGGCATGATAGATGCGTCGGCCACTCGCAAACCCTGCACTCCCTTTACCTTCAGGTGTTGGTCCACCACGGCCAGTGGATCCGAGTCCGGCCCCATCTTGCACGTGCCCGATACGTGGTGCGACGTGCCCGAGTTCTTGCGGAGCCAGTCGTCCAGCAGCTCGTCCGACGCCAGTTCCTCGTCCGAGGGCATCAGCCGTTCCTCAACCAGGTCGGAGAACGGAGGCTTTTCCGCCATCCGCACGCCCAGCCGGATCGCCTCGCGCATCCGCCGCAGATCCTCGGGCTCCTGGTAGTAGTTGTAGTTCAGGTTCGGCTGCACGTGGGGATCTGTCGATTGCAACGTCAGCTCGCCCTGCCCCAGCGCCAGTTGCAGGCTCGCGCCCATGCCGATGTAGTTCAGGTCCTCGTCGATGGCGACGTGGGCCGGCCGGTGCTCGCTGGTCATCAGGTTGGGGCTGAGCTGCATGTCGTTGCGCAGGTCGGAACCCTCGACGGTGTAGCGCAGGCCCACCTGGATCACTGGCGCCTGCACGTCCGGCTTTTCTCCCTTGGCCAGGTACAACACCGACGCGGCGGGATGGTCGCGCAGGTTCTTGCCCACGCCCTGCGAGTCGTGTACCACCGGGATGCCCATGCTCCGCAGGTGCTCCGCCGGCCCAACGCCGGACAGCATCAGCAGCTGCGGCGACGCCACGGCCCCGCTGCTCACTATGATTTCGTCGGCCTCCACCGTGAACACCTCGCCGCCGCTTTCGGCCTCCACACCTACGGCCTGGGTGCCGTCGAACAAGACCCGCCGCGCCGTCACGCTGCCCCTGATAGTCAGGTTCAGCCGGTGTCGCGCAATGTCCAGGTAGTTGATCGCCATGCTCATGCGCACGCCGTCAATCGTGTTGCGCGCCCGCGGCGACACGCCGGTGGATTCGGGATGGTTCTGGTCCTCGTCCCGGGGAAAGCCCTCGTCCAGGCAGGCCCGCTCAAACGCCACCGAGTGCGGCAGCCATTCTGTGCGGGGCGCGCGCCGCACCGGAACCGGCCCGTCCGAGCCGTGGAAGTCGTCGCCTCCAAAGTCCAGGTCCGTCTCTAGCTTGTTGAAGTACGGCAGCACGCGGGTGAAGCTCCACTCGTCGTTGCCCCATTCCGCCCAGCGGTCGTAGTCCTCCGGAATGCCGCGGAACAGCACCTGCCCGTTCACCGCGCTGGAACCTCCCGTGGCCTTGCCCCGGGGAATCACCAGCTCCGTCTGGTCCTCGGTGATCTTGGCCGTGTAGCCCCAGTTGTGCGGCCCATACGCCGACAGCCACACGTTGTTGCCCATCTTGAGGTCGTCGGGCAAATGCTCGAACACCGGATAGTCCGGCCCCGCCTCCAGCAGCAGCACCGTGCGGTTCGGGTCTTCCGACAACCGGCTGGCGATGGTGCATCCGGCGGATCCGCCGCCCACTACGATTACGTCGTACTTCATGCTTGGCCTCCTACGGCGTGTGATTCTGATGCTTGGTCGTTGCGCAATGTTCTGGCCGGCCTAATAATACCCAACGTTGCATACCTCGCCTAGCGTCGCCACCGCAGATCTTCGCAATGTCCCCTCTCCCTTGACGGGAGAGGGCTAGGGTGAGGGTGAAATCCTCCGCACAGACTAACATCGCCGACCCAGCCAACCCTGATGAACCGTGCCGCCACCACCTCAACCCTGAACTCCTACCGCTGGGTCATGGCGGCCATGTCCCTGGTCGGACACCTGGCCCTGGGGTTCAACCTGTTCGGCATATCCCCGGTGCTGCCCCTTGCCATTGCGGACTACCAAATCAGCAATTTTGCCGCCGGCCTGTTGGTGTCCCTGCCCATGCTGTTGGCGGCGGCCTTCGGAATACCGGGCGGCATGTGGGTTGCCAGCATCGGCGTCAAGCGCGCCCAACTCGTGGGATGGTCCGCCATGGCCGTGCTGGCCCTGTCGTTCCTCGCGCCCAACTTCGCGGTGATGCTGCTGCTTCGTCTGGCCTACGGGCTCGGCCTGGCTATGATGATAACCTCCACCGGCCCTTTGCTGATGGCCTGGTTCTCCCAGCGCGAAGTGCTGGTGATGAACTCCCTCAATACGGCGGCGGTCAGCCTGGGAGTGGCTATCGCCGTTGCCGGCGCTGCGCCCCTGGCCGCAATCACGGACTGGAAGACTTCCATGTCCGTTTTCGGATTGGTCGGCGTGGGCGGATGCTTTGTGTGGCTGGTGTTGGGCCGAGACGCGCCGTTGGAGGGCATCCGTCCGGCGCCGATTTCCTTGCGCCAGACTGCCAACGTCCTGCGCGGTCGCACCGTGATCCTGCTGGTGCTCACCGACGCCGGCGTCCTGTTCCAATACACCGCCCTCACCGGATGGTTGCCCTCCTTTTTCAACGACCACCTCGGCCTCTCACTGTCGGAAGCGGGCCTGATCACCGGAATGCTGCCGTTCGTGGGCGTCTTCGCGGTGTTGGCCGGCGGCCTCGTGCCCCTGCGCTTCGATTCCCCCCGCGCGATATTCATCATCTCCGGCTCGTTGGCGGTGTTGGGCGGTCTGGGTTCATACCTGGTGCCCGGTTTGTCCGGCATCTACGTTGCTGCCGGGGTTCTGGGATTCGGTTCGTGGTTTTACGTGCCGATACTGCTCACCCTGCCCCTGCGCTTGCCCGGAATCACGCCCCAGGGTATCGCCGTGATCTATGGATCCCTGATGACGTTCTCCGGTTTCGCCATGTTCATCGCGCCGATACTCGTGGGCGCGCTGAGAGACGCCACGGATTCGTTCCTGCCCGGCTTCCTCATCTGCACCGCGTTGAGCGCTACACCCCTGCTGGCCGGCCTGCTGCTGCCCAGGGAGGCCGCCGGCGGCGCCGACCCTGATTGACCGGTTCATAATCCTGTCCATCCCGTTTATCCTGTGTATCCCGCTAAAATTACCGCCAAATCAAACGGCCCCTGACCCGGAGACAAACTAATGCCAATGCTCGAACTCAACAGGGAAAGCGTCCACTACCACGTGGACGACTTTTCGGATCCGTGGCGCTCAGCCCAAAGCGTTCTGCTCCACCATTCCGCCGGCGGCAACCTGCACCGCTGGCGACCGTGGGTTCCCACGCTGGCGCGGTATCATCGGACTATCCGTTTCGATATGCGCGGCCACGCCGGCGCCACCTCCCGTTCCGATTCTCCCTTCGTCATCACCGAGCTCGCCGCCGACATTGCCCGCGTCATGGACGCCCTGGCCGTCGAAAAGACGCACCTCGTCGGAGCATCCGCCGGCGGCATCGTGAGCCTGCAATTCGCCCACGACTTCCCCGACCGCCTGCACAGCCTCACGCTGGTTGCCTCAACGCCGCGTCTCGCCCAGATGGGCGCCGACATGGACGCCAGCGGCTGGGGCGACACGCTGCGCACGGAAGGCACGCGCGCCTGGCTGCTCTCCGACACCGACAAGCGCTTCGGCCCCGACACTCCCCGCGAGGTGATCGACTGGTACGCCGACGAGGGCGCGAAAACCGACGCTACGCAGGTGCTGGCTCTCCAGGCCTGCCTGCTGGCGGCCGACCTCGCGCCACTGCTGCCACGCATCAACGTGCCCACGCTGATCCTCGCCGCCCGCCACGACCCGATAACCCCGCTGGAAGCTCAGCAACTGATGGCCCAAACGATGCCCAGCGCCACGCTGGAGATATTCGACGGCGTGGGCCACAACATGAAGGTCGAAATCCCCGAAACCCTCGCCCAGCGCACCCTCAACTTCATCGAAACCCTGAGTGTGTAGGCGATTACGCACCTAAAAAGCGTACCAAATCTCCCTCTCCCTCTATGGGAGAGGGTTGGAGCCTGCCCCGCACTTGATGCGGGGGTGAGGGTGAACTCTCCCCGCTAATCGTTCGATCCTCGCAACACCACGTAGGGATCATGAGTACCCACTTTCCGCAACCTGTCATTGCGAGCGCAGCGTGGCAATCTCGTCGCTGGGTGAATCGCCTCCGGTTCATCCAGATCGCAGCGTCTCTACGCTCCTCGCGATGACAAACCGGGTACGCGTGACCACGTAGGGGCGAATAATCATTCGCCCCTACCCGACCGCGAACTAATCAGTCGTCCGCCGCGCCCACCGCTTCCCGCAGCGTCAGCGGGAAGGTGCCGCCGAACAGCCCTCGCTCCGGATGCCGCTCCCACTGGGACGCCGGCATCTCGTAATAGACCTCGATCTCGTTGTCGTCCGGGTCCAGCAGGTACACCCCCAACGAAACGCCGTGGTCGCTGATCCGTTGGATCCGCACGTCGTTCTCAACCAGGCGGTCATACAGTTCCTGCAAATCCTCAAACGTCTCC
The DNA here is from genome assembly GCA_965207025.1 of Dehalococcoidia bacterium. Taxonomy (GTDB): domain Bacteria; phylum Chloroflexota; class Dehalococcoidia; order Lucifugimonadales; family UBA3495; genus Bin87. Next base: position 3,920,549 of record OZ242258.1, read on the forward strand.
ATCTGCCAGGCCATGTGCGCCTGCCCGATGATGCTGTGGTCGGGGCCGGCCGCGTCCATCCCAATGGCCCGTATCGCAAGCTCGTGCGACTTCTCCGTGTTGGCCGACATGAACACCGTCCCGCTGGGCGACCGTTCCATGATGGTCAACCCCATCACCCGCGTGTAAAAGTCCAGCGAGCGGTCCATGTCCCGCACTCGCATGACCAAATGCCCAAGATGCTTCGGCGTGTACGACATTTCCTTGCCTCCATGTTGTTTGTTCCGGTCTTCACACGTACCCACATGCGATCGAACTGTCATTGCGAGCGAAGCGCGGCAATCTCGACGAGGTAAGAGTCAGCACCGAGATCGCCGCGTCGCTCCGCTCCTCGCGATGACAATTAGGTACGAAGAGTGTTCCTACTATTCGTCATCCAGATCAAGAAACTCCCGCACCTTCGCCCGGAACGGTTCCTTGTCATAGTTGTTGAACAGCATCATCGCGTTCCGCACCGGATTGCCGCCAAACATCCGCTCGTAGAGCACCTGCCGCCCGCTGAACGAACTGCATGACACGTCCCACGCCAGGTGGAACAGCTTGGCCCGTTCCCAGGCATCGGTGCTGTCGGTTGCCAGGTACCGGTTGATCTCCGGCGCGATGCCCGTGTCAAAGTCCGCCTCGGCCGGCAGCGCCATCAGGCTGCTCGTGCCCAGCATCTGCACGATCTCGATCATGCGCGGATACACCGTCCGTCCGAACAGCGTGCGCCCCGCCTGGATCGGCCCCATGGCCGGACATATCATTCCCCACTGGTTGGGCCTTGCGTCGGCCTCGGACGCCCGCAGGCAGGCCCGCAGCATGTCCCGGTAGGTTATCAGCTCCGCCACCTGCTCCTGCACGTGCGGAATCGACCCCGAACCCAGCGTTTCCACCATCATGTCCGCCAGCCCCAGCACGAACTCGGCCTTGACCACGCAGCGGTTCAGCACCTGGTAGCCGGTGTGTGCGTTGGACATCGTCCCCGTGCCGTACCCGTTGCACAGCTCCACGTTGCCCAGCAGAAACACCCGCTCCCACGGCACCAGCACGTCGTCAAAGAACACCACCGTGTCCATTTCCTCGAACCGGGAACCCAGCGGGTGGTCGTAATGGGAGCGTCCCACGTCAAAGCTCTCCCGGCACAGGAACTTCACGCCCGGCGTGTCGCACGGTATGGAGAACGAGAACGAGTGCTGCCAGTCGTCATCCGCCAAACGGTGACTTGCCACCGGATAGATGGCAATCTCATCGGAAATGGGCCCCAGCGTCGCCAGCACCCGGCTCCCCCGAACCACCAGTCCGGCGTCGGTCTGCTTGACGGCGGTGAGCGCGATATTCTCGGTGAGGTTGTCCGCCGCGGCCGGCGTGCGGCTGCGTTGCAGGTTCACCAGCGCGTGAGTCAGCGTGACGTCGTTCTCCCGCAGAAATTCGTGATAGTCCAGCACGTTCTGCTTGAACTCCGGTCGGTCCTGTGCAAAGTAGTCCGCCGACCCGGCCCACGCCGTGAAGATGGAGTTCATAAAGTCCGGCGAGCGTCCCATCATCCCGCAGCTGGCCCACGCCCAGCGGGACATCATCTCCCGCTTGCGCAGCAAATCCTCCACCGTGCGCGGAATCTGGAACGACAGCCCCACCGGATCGCCTGTCGTCGGCGAGGCAAAGGTCATCTCCTCCCGCAGCGCCGCGTCGTGCTGCATGTCATACAGCGCGGCCACCGCCTTGACCCCGTTGCGCAGGCCCGGGTGCGCGGTAACGTCGTCCACCCGTTCGCCTTCAATCCACACCTCCCGGGGCCGGTCTCTGAGGCCGGCGATGTATTCCTGTCCGGTGCGCGCTGGCATACTCCTTCACCTCCTCTCGCAAATCCGATTGACCGGGGTGGCAAACTTACGTCTCGTCCCCTCTCCCTTGACGGGAGAGGGCTAGGGTGAGGGTGAAATCCCTATTTAAACGCCGGCATCACCTCTTCGGTCAACAGCTTCAGGCTCCGGTGTACCGCCTCCTTGGGCAGAAAGCCCCCCGGATTCAACTCCGCCGTTATGCCGCTAACGCCCAGCATTTCCTTGAACTCATGGATGCGGTCGATGACCTGCTCGGGGCTGCCGAACACCACCCGCGTTTGCAGCAGGTCCTCGTAGGTGGAATTCCGCAGCTTCTCGTAGCGCTCCCGCCGACGTTCCGGAGCCGCCACGCCGGCGCGCCCCAGCGAATATTCAAACAGTTCCCGCTGCCGGTTGAAAAACGCCTCGATGCTGTCCCTGGGTTCCTCAATCGCCTCGGCTTCGCTGGGCGCGATGTACATGGGGAACCGCACGTTGATGTCACCGCCCTCGGTGGGGTGCCCCGCGGCGTCCCATTCAGACTTGTAATCCTCCAGGTTATTTTTGAGGTCCTCAACGTCCATCGCCCGCAGGCCAAGGAAGATGGGGTGGCCCAGCCGGCCGATGCGCCCGAAGCTGTCGTCGCTGCTGGCCGCGATGCGCACCTTGGGATGAGGCTCAGTGTACGGCAGCGGCGACAGCGTGGCGTTGGTGATGGTGTTGTACTTGCCCTCGTAGGAGAAGGTCTCGCCCGACCACGCCATCAGGATTATGTCCAGCGCCTCCTGGAACCGCTCCCGGCTCTCGCCGTAGTCGATGCCCATGATGTCATAAGCCCGCACGTTGCCGCTGCGCCCGATGCCGAACTCAAACCGTCCTTCGCTCAGCTGGTCAACGGTGGCGGCTTCCTCCGCGATGCGCAGCGGATGGATCAGGGGCAGCACCTGCACCGCCATCCCGACCCGCAGGTTCTTCGTCCGCGTGGCAATCGAGCTGGCGATCACAATGGGCGCCGACAGCACCGAACGGTTGGGGTTGAAGTGCATCTCGCCCAGCCACACCGTATCCAGCCCCATCTCTTCCGCCAGGTCCACCTCTTCCATGGCCGACCGCAGCGCCGCCGCGTGGTCGGGGTGGCCGCCAATGGTAAAGTCTGCGTTGATCCCGAAGTCCATCAATTCACCTCATTTGCGTCGGAATCAGTCTGCCGGCAAGCCTCCAACGCACGTTTCAATACCGATATGCGGACAGTACAGCACGCGCCAACCGCCGGTCAAGGCGGCGCCATGCTACTCCAGGCTCCTCAGCAAACTCCCGAAGCCGTCAATCGGCTTCGTCCATCCCAGTCGCCGCAGCGCCATCCAGATGGTCGCCTGGTTCACGGTAATCACCGTCTTGCCCAACCGCCGCTCCAATTCCTCCGCCGCGTCCAGCGCGCGCCAGGCGGTGCCGGGCAGGAAGATGGTGTCGGCGTCGTCCTGCGCCACCTCGGCAGCGAAATCGATGATGGCCTGCGGCGGGTCCATGTCGATCTCCCGAGGATTCATGGAGTTCTCCATCCACGGCGCGCCATCCGCGCTCAGCACCTCGAACCCCGCCTCTTCCATCAGCGGCTTCAGCCGGTTGCGCAGATGGTAGTTCCGGTAGGGCCCGGCGATGCTCAGCTTGCGGCTGCCCATGTGCCGCATCGCCGCGATGCACGAACTCACGGCGGTGATGGACTCCACCCCGCTGGCGTCCTCCATCAGTTTCGCCATCGACTGGTCATAAGCCATGTAGCCCTTGTGCCACGTGCCGGAGGTGCAGGCGTACACCAGCACGTCGGGGCCGATGTTGGATAGCGCGCTGGCGCCGCGAGCCACGTCGTCATTCATCTTGCCCACGTCAAACCCGAACAGCGCCCACTCAATCTCGTTGGCCTCCGCGCTGCTCATGCCAAGCCGGTGCCCGGAGTCTCCGTGCCCCGACTCAGTGGACGTGTCCGGCTGGTTACCCCACGCGCCGTTCCACATCCGCTCGAAATGTACCGTAATTTCGGGCGGCACCACCCGGTAGAAGTCGGGTTCCACCACCGGATTGGTGGCGGGCACCAAGGCCCCGATGCGTCGCGTGTTAGTCAAATCAACCATTTTTCTACGCTCCAGTCCAACGTTCGGCGTATTATACAATCCCCACCTGCATATCATGTGTACCCGCATTGTCATTGCGACCCCGCACTTGATGCGGGGGTGGCAATCTCGTTGGGGTCAAGCGCTCCGCGCCCGCTACGATAAAGTGGGTGTGGCGCTTGCTCCAAATGCGGTAACGGAGGGAAATCCATGGGTTGGTCCAACAACCATCCGAACGGTCTGATTCACTACAACCCCCAACAGGCGTACCGGGGCTACACCCTGGTCACCAACCTCAACAGCCACGAATCCCGGCTCATCGACATGGAGGGCCGCGTCTGCCACAGATGGCGTTGCGACCAGGGCATTGCGTACTCTTACCTGCTGCCCAACGGCAACCTGCTGCTGCGCACAGGTCCGGCCGGGCAGGAAGTTTCGTTCCTGCAGCATCCGGCCACGGAGATGCTGCCCCGGGGCGGTCGCACCGTGTCCGGCGCCATCCTGGAGCTGGACTGGGACGGCAACGTGGTCTGGGAGTACCGGTACCCGACGCTGCACCACGACTTCGAGCGCCTTCCCAACGGCAACACCCTGACGCTGGCGTGGGAACTGATCCCCGAGGAAATATCGCGCCAGGTCAAGGGCGGCCACGATGACGGCGAGAGCCGGGGCATGCTGGGCGACGTGGTGCGGGAAATCACGCCGGCCGGCGACACGGTGTACGAATGGACATCCTGGGATAATCTGGACTTCGACGAAGACCGTATCTGCTTTCTGGAAGGCCGCGAGGAGTGGACGCACCAGAATGCCCTCAACGTCACCCACGATGGCGACCTGCTGGTCAGCTTTCGCCAGACCGACACCGTGGGCATCGTCGATAAGGCCAGCGGCAAGTTCCGCTGGAAGTGGGGGCAGGGCGATATATCCCACCAGCATCATCCCACCATGCTGTCCAACGGAAACGTGCTGCTCTTTGACAACGGGCCACACAAGCGGGGCTTCACCCACTCCCGGGTCATCGAGGTCAATCCCGCCACCGACGAGGTGGCCTGGGAGTACCGGGGCGACCCGCCCATATCCTTCTATAGCTACCACATCAGCGGAGCCGAACGCCTGCCCAACGGCAACACGCTGATCTGCGAGGGCGCGCCGGGCCGCATCTTCGAGGTTACGCCGGTCGGCGAAGTGGTGTGGGAGTACATCAATCCGTTCCTGGGGCAGAGCGGTTTCGGCGTCGGCGGCTCCGTCTCCGGCCTCGCCAACTCTGTGTTCCGCGCCCACCGCTACGGCTACGACCATCCCGCCCTCGCCGGCAGGGACCTCAACCCCGACCACTACGCCAACCTGAACCGCCTTTATGCTTGAGCTAACGCGGGACGAAAGAGAGGGTGCATCGTGCGCATATTGGTAATCGGAGCCAGCGGTTTCATCGGCCGCTACGTAATGCGGCGCCTCGGCGCGTCGCCCGACCACAACGTTTCCGGCACCTACTGGTCACGTCCGGCCGCCGATGATGGCAACGCCTGGCATCAAGTGGAACTCACGGATACTCCGGCGCTGGAGCGCCTGTTCGAGCAGGTGCGACCGCATTTGGTAATCCACCTTGCCGCCATGGCCGACGTTGGGACCGCGGAGCGGGAACCCGAGCGCGCCACCGCAGTCAACGTGGCCGCCACAGCTACCATCGGGAAGCTCTGTGAGCAGCACGGGTCAAGGCTGATTTTCGTGTCCACGGAGTACGTGTACGACGGCGAGGGCGGACCCTACCGAGAGGACAGAACTCCAAGGCCCAACACCCACTACGGTCGCACCAAGTGGGAGGCCGAGCAGGAGGTGGCCTGGGAGACCGAAAACTGGAGCATCGTGCGCACCAGCATCGCGTACGGATGGCCGGAACCGGGGCAGCGAAACTTTGGCCCCTGGCTCATCGAGAACCTCCGCAACGGCCGGCCCTATCTCGCCCCCACCGATGTCATGCGAACGCCGGTGTACGTGGAGCACCTGGTGGACGGCATCGCAAGGATGGTCGGACTGGATTGCCCGGGTATCCTCCACATCGCCGGCCGCGATTGGGTCAGCATGTACGATTTCGCCACCGCCATCGCCAATGCGTTCGACCTGGACGCCAACCTGGTGCAACCGGCAGATGCTGATACCCAGGCCCGCGCCGGAGCGTCAACCCGCCCCGACCGGCTGGGCCTCGATTGCCGGGAGACGATGCGCCGTCTCAACCTGGAACACCCCGGCCTCGCGGAAGGCATCGCCGCCCTGAAAGCCGACGCGCCCAGACCATAACCGCCGTCCACGACACTGTCATTGCGAGGAGCGCAGCGTCGTGGCAATCTCGTACCGGCAGGAATCACCGTAACGGTAAGGACTGCCACCCTCAACGACTGTCATTGCGAGTCCGCCATAGGCGGACGCAGCAATCTCGCCATTAGGAGCAATCACCTTTGGATCTCCGCCTCAACCGTGAACTCAAAGCCTACTGCACCGACTTCTCCACCGCCCGACGCCTGCTGCGCGACCACGGCGCGGCGTTCGTCGAGGTCAAAGAGCAGGTGGACCACTACTACCGCCTGCCACCTGCTGATGCTACCGACGTTACGCGCCGCCTCAAGCTCCGCGTCGAGCGCGGCAAAGGCGAGCTCATCTACTACTGCGAGGGCCAGGAGAGAGGCGCCCGCACCAGCCGGTTTCAAACGGCGTCAACGGATGATCCCATGATGGGCGACGTGCTGGCCGCCGCCCTCGGCATCAGCGCCATCGTCCGCAAGCAGCGCGAATTGTGGCGCAAGGACAACGTCGTCTTCAACCTGGACACCGTGGAAGGCGTGGGCCAGATCCTCGAAGTGGAGGTCCAGGCGCAGGACGGCTGCGACATAGACTTCCAGATAGCCGAGTACCAACGCCTCTTCGAGCCGTGCCTCTGCGACCACATCGTCGGCTCCAACGAGGACCTGGTCGCCGCATCCCAATGATCACAGCCCTGGCACATTACAATGTCATTGCGAGCGCAGCGTGGCAATCTCGTACAGATTAGAGCCGCTGTACCTCAACGAGATTGCCACGTCGCTGCGCTCCTCGCAATGACAGACGGGTTAATCCCCCGCCTTTATGAACTCCGCCACCCGCTCGGCGATCATCATCGTCGTCACGTTGGTGTTGGCCCGCACCACGTCGGGCATTATCGACGCATCGGCGACGCGCAGACCGTCCACGCCGCGCACGCGCAGCCTCGTGTCCACCACTGCCATCGCATCGTCGTCCGGGCCCATCTTGCAGGTGCCGGAGATGTGGTACGACGTGCTGATGTTGCGGCGCAGCCAGGCGTCCAAGGTCTCATTGGATTCCAGGTCGGCCGCCGTCGGCGCGGTGATCTCGTCGATGATGTCGTCGTAGGCGCTGTTCTGTAGCAGGGACACGCACTTGCGCACCGCTTCCCGCAGTCGGACACGATCCCAGTCCTCTTCCAGGTAGCGGTAGTCCATGCTGGGCTGCACGTGGGGGTCGCTGGATTCCAGACGCAACTCGCCCTTGCCGGCCGCCAGGTACAGGCCGCAGTTGACGGTGTGCGCCGGGTTGTCGTCCCGCACCACCGTGTTCAGCGACGCCGGCGAAAGGATCATGTCGTTAGGCGTATCCGACCCGGTGGCGGTGTAGCGCAGCCGCAGCGCGCGCATCCCGTTGGGGTCCTGGGGAACGCCCTCCCTGACCATGTAGCGCACCGACACGTTGGGATGGTCACGCATGTTCTGGCCCACGCCCGGCGACTCCACCACCACGGGGATGCCATGCGTCCGCAGTTGATCGGCTGGGCCAATCCCCGACAGCATCAGCAGTTGCGGCGACCCGACGGCGCCGGTACACAGGATGATCTCGTCGCCCTCGACGACGAAAGTCTCGCCGCCGCTCTCAACCTCCATTCCCACCGCTCGCGGCGTTCCCGTTGCGTCATGCTCCAGCACGATGCGTCGGGCCTGCGCATTGGGGCGAATGGTGAGATTCAGGCGGTGGCGCGCCATATCGACGTAGCACAGCGCCATGCTCATCCGCACGCCGTCGATGTTGTTCTCAGCCCGCAGGCTGACCCCCGTGGCCTCCGGATTGTTCACGTCGGGATGGAACGGGTATCCCATGCCGGTGGCGGCCTGGAAGAACGCCTCCTGCGACGGCGGCCAGGTCTCCCGCTGGTGGTGGCGCACCGGAACCGGCCCGTCGGTGCCGTGGAAGTCGTCGTGAAAGTCGGCGTCGTTCTCCAGCCGGCGGAAGTGGGGCAGGCAGTCCACGTAGCCCCAGCCATCGTTGCCGAAGGACTCCCAGGTGTCGTAGTCCTCGGGCGCGCCGCGGATGAAGGTCTGGCCGTTGATGGCGCTGGATCCGCCCAGCACCCGGCCGCGCGGCACAGGCATAGCGTCCTGCTCCGGCGTGGCCGTGCCGGTGAATGACCAGTTGAAGGGCGAACCGGCGGCGCGGGCCTCCAGGTTCACGGTGCCCCAGCCCAGCTTGAGCATCTCGGGCAAATGATTGAAGTCGGGATAATCAGGCCCGGCCTCCAGCAACAGCACCGACCGCTCCGGATCCTCCGAAAGCCGCGCCGCCACAATACACCCGGCCGTCCCGCCCCCAACAACAATATGGTCATACTTCATAAAAATCCCCCCCTACGTGGGTTGGATGCGCGCATTGTACTGCGAAACCAACTCAATATCCTGCCCATCCTGTGAATCGATGTAAGATTAGCCCAAACTACCACCCCAAACTCTCCGGTATCAAAATCATCGTAATCCGCCCCACAACCGGCTCGTGCTCCATGACCATGAACTTGCCGATGGGCGCAGCGGACCCGCCCCGGCCCTCCAGCCAACGGTCGTGCATCTCCAGCGTGTAGCCTCGGGTGCGCGCCTCGGCTTCGGCAAGCGTGGGGCAGATCTTCTGCGTGCCGGCCACCATGATGACTCGCCTGGCGCCGTAGGCGAACGCCCCGATCTGGCTGCCCGACCCGCTGGCAACGACGATCTCGCCCGTCTCCGCGATGGCCTGCACGCTGCCCACGAAGTAGTCGGCGGTGGTGGTCGTGCGACGAAACTCGCGCTGGGACGCCGCATCGGGCTGCGCCAGCATCTGGTCGTGCAGGTTGATGTAGCGGTCGTTGCCGTCCATGTGCTCGGTGTAGCCGATGGTGTCCAGCGTCTCCGACGTGCTGACGAACACCTCGCAACCCTCCGGCACCAGTTCCTTCAGCTTGGCCAGCGCCGCCTCCCGGCTCTCCACCAGAACCGCGTCCACGTTCCGCGCCGCCAGCGCCTCAATGGTCCTGCTGATCGATTCGGCGGTGGCCGGAGAGTAGGTGGGTTGCGAGGACATTATCGTGTCTCCTGTCTGTGGTACGTTGCGCGCACCCATATGTCATTGCGAGCGCAGCGTGGCAATCTCGTTGCAGGAAGAGTCGTTGCTCAAGCAGCGGGGTCGCCGCGTCGCATCGCTCCTCGCGATGACAAATCGGGTCGCATCAGACTCTACCCGCCCGGCCTAAGGTGCGGCATCACCTCTTCCACGAACCGCCCCATGCACCGCATCACCTGCTCGGGAGTCAGGTCGCCCCACGCGAATATCGGGCAGAAGTAGTTGATGCCCGTTTCGTCGATGGCCCGTTGCACCCGCTCCCGCACGGTGTCCGGCGTTCCCACGATCACCACGTCCCGAGCCTCCAGCGAGTCGAAGTCCCGCATCGCGCTGAGCTGGTCCACCAGGCCCTTCTTCGTCCACAGGTAATCGATGTTGTGGAACCAGGTACGGTAGGCCGCCTTGGCCTCTGCCCGCGCCTGCTCGTCGGTATCGGCGATGTACACGTGGCGCACGAGGCCCAGTTTGGGCGCGGCCACGTGGCTGTTCAGCCCGTCGGATAACCGGTCGGCGTTCCACACCTGCTTGTAGAGATCATAGTGCGCCTTGACGCCGGCGTTGTCGGCGAACACGGTGCAGGTGTTGAAGCCGTGCTGCGCCATCCACGGCACTGTCTCGATGTTGTTGCTGGCGTACCACAGCGGCGGATAGGGCTTCTGGTGCGGCGCAATCCACAGTTCGATGTCCTCGTAGTTGTAGTGCTTCCCCTGGTGATTGAGCATCCCGGTGGTGAAGCCGGCCGTGAACATCTCCATCTGCTCATTGAACATTTCCCAGCTGATGCCCAGGTCAACGCCGAACTCGGCGGCCTCCACCGGCGACACTCCCCGGCCCACGCCCAGGTCCAGCCGCCCGTTGCTGAGGTTGTCCAGCATACAGATTTCGTGGTACAAGCGGATGGGATTGTAGAAGGGCAGCAGGAACACCAGCGGCCCCAGCCGCAGGTTCGTCGTGCGTTGCGCCGCCGCCGCCAGGAACACCGCCGGCGAGGGCGACACGCTCAGCGGCGTGATGTGATGCTCCGCCAGGTGGTAGCTGTAGAACCCGCTGCGGTCGGCATACTCCAGCATCCGCAGCCGGTTCTCGAAAATCTCGCTGGGAGCCGACCGGTCCCACTCAATCCAGTCGAACAACCCGAAATCCAGCGTACCATTTAGCGTGTCAGTCTGCGTCATGGCTCACCTCCGTCCGAACGGTGTTTGCAAACTCCCTCTCCCGTCGTGCAAGAAGGCAGGGATCAGCAAACTCCCTCTCCCGTCGTGCAAGAAGGCAGGGATCAGTAAACTCCCTCTCCCCTGGTGGGAGAGGGTTGGGGTGAGGGGGTGGTTTTTGCAAGGCCAGTTTCGTCCAGCATTCAGTCCGCCACCAACGGCAGCGACGGGTCCGCCGCATACTCCGACATCGAAGCGTCGTACACCGCCACGTTTTCATACCCCAGCATCGCCAGCACGAAAGCGTCGTTGGACGCCGCGATGCCGCCGCCGCAGTAGGTGACCACCCGCTGCGTCGGATCCGCGCCCGCCGATTCAAACAACGCCGACAGTTCCTCCGCCGGCCGATACAACCCGGTCTCGAAATCAATCAGCTCCCCCGATGGCACGTTGGTCGCGCCGGGGATGTGGCCCGCCCGCCCGTAGGCGCGTCCGCCGTCCTCGCCGGAGTGCTGGTCCCTCCCCAGCACGTTGATCAGGCAACTCCCGCCGCCGGACTCCATGAACGCCCTGACCTCGGCCAGGTCTGCGAATCGCGCCGGATCCTGCGTCGGCGTGAACGTCGCCGGCGCATAGGTCGCCGGTTCCGTGGACACCGCCCGTCCCTCTGCGGTCCAGCGTTGCCAGCCGCCATCCAGCACCACCGCGCCGGCGCAGCCCATGGAGCGGAACATCCACCAGAACCGCGCCGCCCACTGCGACCCCAGCCGGTCGTACAGCACCAGCTTCGTCGTCTCGGAAATGCCGTGCCGCCCGGCTGCATCGGCAAACGCCTCCGGCGACGGCATCATAAAGCGGTAGGGCTGCTCGTTGTCGGAGAACTCGGCCTGCAATTCGAGGAATCCCGCGCCGGGGATGTGCCCCGTCTCATACTCGGCCCGCCCCGACTCGGCGCGAACTCCACCCTCGCCCCGGTGCAGAAACACCGTAGTCTCAAAGACGCGCACGTCGTCCTCCCGCAGATGCTCCGCCAGCCAATCAGTCGAAACCAGATACTCAGGATGCGTAAATGCCACGATAACCTCCGGCCGTCCCGGCCCATCCGTGTCGTTGCCCTCTCGCACCCCAGTATCCCTGTCCCGTCCCCCATTCGCAACTTCCATAGTCCCTATCAAAAAATCCTGTATATCCCGTTCATCCTGTGCGTCCCAGTAAATCAAAATCCTTGCCAAAACACCGCGGCTCTTTCTGCTCCCTCTCCCCTTGCGGGAGAGGGTTGGGGTGAGGGGTATCAACCCCCAACGACCCTCCGCTCCCAATCCCTCCTGTTCCCCCGAAAACCGTTCCCTTCCATATCCACGTCGTGGTCATCAGTGACCGAAATCCCACACTCCCGCGAGTCCTCAATCCGATTCCCCCCGATGGCATAGCGACGCGCCGCCGAGTCCCCGCTGGCTCGTCCCTCCGGCGCAATGTCGCTCCAAAGACGGATGCCGTTGCGGTTCCGCTCGATGTGGTTGTCCTCGATCCGATTATCTCGCCCGTGCTCGATGGCCACCCCGTCGAATCGGTTGGCCCGTATCTCGTTCCCCTTCACCGTGGTATCCGTCGAATAGCCCAACCAGAACCCGTAGTTGGAGAAGTTGGCGATGTTGCCCTCGAAAACGTTGCCCGATGAAAACACCGCCTCAAATGCGTTGTTGGGCGAGTAACTACCGTCGTTGCCGGCAATGAAGTTGTCGTTGGACGCCGGGCGGTTGTGCGCCCGGATGAAGAACCCGTCGCCGCTGTAGCGCAGGCTGTTGCCGACTACGCGGTTGCGGTGGGAGCCGTGCTCCAGCAGAATCCCCGCCGAGTCCGCCGTGTCGCACCAGAAGCGATCCGTGTAGCGGATGCAGTGCTCCGCCGCATTCTCCACCACCTCGTTGTCGCTGGACATCAGCAGGTAGATCCCCACGTTGCCGCAGTAGGAGGCGTTGTTCCCCCTGACGAGGTTGCGCTCCGACCGCACCAGGCTGATGCCGTTGAAGTTGTTGTTGGCCAGGGTGCCCTCTATCACGCTGTTCCGCACCTGGCGCAGGTAGATCCCGCCGCCGAACCCTTCCTCAACCGGTGCCTCAATATCGGGCAGCCAGCCGGCATCCGGCGGATTCGCGTTGTCCGATACCACGCAGCCCCGGATGGTCAGGTTCCCCACGTTCTCGGCCCGTATGCCGTAATGAAACCCCATCACCATCCCGTTGGCAATGGTCACATCCTCGCAGTCATGCACCCAGATGCCCACGCCGCCGTCGCCCTCCCCGTCCAGCACCACCCCCGATAAATCCAGGGCGATCCCATCGGTGCAAACCTCAATCACCACCCCCGGAGACGACGGCGCGTGCAGCCCAACGTACTGGGAAGGTTCAAAAGTGTCCCTGGTATATCGGTCTGGTGGCACCCGTACTTCTGTCATTCCGATCCCTTCTCGTCATTCCGATCCCTTCTCGTCATTCCGGCGAAAGCCGGAATCCAGAAAATCGTTGCCGTAGTCACGTATGCCCATGCGTAGGATTTCCAAATGCCACCGCGCCAGGTCCGAACCGATAATCCGCTGGCGAGACTCGTACCCATAACCCCATGTTATAGTTTTCGCACCCCAATACCAAACCGAGAGTGACCATACATGAACATCGGCACCGTAGCCATTTTAAGCCCCGGCGACATGGGCCACGCCGTCGGCCAACGTCTCCGCGAGCACGAGTTGGACGTGATCACCTGCCTGGCCGGCCGCAGCGAACGCACCCGCGCCCTGGCCGATAAGGCCGGCATCCGCGACGTTCCCACGATGCAAGAACTGGTCGAGCAATCGGACCTGGTGATGTCCATGACCGTGTCCGCCGCCGTCCCCGGCGTGTGCCAACAGGTCGCCGACGCCCTCAAAGCCACCGGCTCCGACACGCTGTTCGCCGAGTGCAACGCCATCGCCCCTCAGCTCACCCGCGAGTTGGAGCCGGTCATCACCAACGCCGGCGGGCGATTTGTCGATGCGTCCATCATCGGCGGCCCGCCGCGACCGGGTTACAGCCCCCATTTCTACGCCTCCGGCGAGCACGCCGCCCAGTTTGCGCGACTCAACGACTTCGGACTCACCGTGCTGAAACTGGACGGCGACGTGGGCCAGGCTTCCGGCATCAAGATGTGCTACGCAGCCATGACCAAGGGATCCTGGGCGCTCTACACTGAGCTGCTCATGGCAGCTGAGCTGATGGGCCTCACCGAGCCTTTGCTTGCCGAGTTCCAGTCGGGCCAGCAGTCCGTCATTCAGCGGATGGAACGCACCATCCCCACCGTGCCGCCCCGCGCCCGCCGCTGGGTCAGCGAGATGGAGGAGATCCGCGACACCTTCGCTCACCTGGGCATGACGCCTCACCTTTTCGAGGGCGTGGCGGAAATGTATCGTTTCATCGGCAGCACTCCGCTGGGCGACGAAACCCCCGAATCCCGCGACCGCAACCGCACCTGCACCGAAACCATCCGCCAGCTGGCCCAGCACGTTCCGCCGCAGGATGCGAACTGAATCGCGCTCAAATGCTCCCTCTCCCTTGACGGGAGAGGGCTGGGGTGAGGGTGAAAATCCCCCCATCGCCAACTTCAACCGGGAGCCGCCCCATGCCAGAACCCGCGCCCACCAGCAACAACCGGCACATGTTCTCCACCGAGGAATGGGGCATGGTGTCCAAGACCCAGATCGAACGCGCCACCGTGTCCACCGAAATGAACGAGGATACCGGCGTCCTCGTGGTCTGGACCCGCGGCACCGCCGACAACCCCGATGCCGGCTGGACCGCCCGCCACGCCATATCCGGCGACGCCCTCCGCGACGCCCTGCAAGCCGCCGGCCTGATTCCAGAAGGGTAAATTGCGCTGATCTCCATACTGCGCACGTTTGGGCAACTTAAACCGTCCCCCACTGTCATTGCGAGCGCAGCGTGGCAATCTCGACCGCGCAGCAAGCGCGTTTGGACGTGGACATCTTGTACCGCAGCGAGATTGCCACGAACGACATACGGCGTTCTCGCAATGACAGACAAGGCCGCCTACCCATCCCCGCCCGCAGCGCCGGCCGCCGCCACCGGACGCGCCGTCCCCCGGAAGTAGATGTCTCGCCAGAACCCGCTTCCGATCACCGTTCCCGCCACCACCAGCGTGAACGCGGCGCCCGATATCGCCATGATCAGGCCGGCTGACCAGAAATCCGCCAGACTGCCGTACAGCAGGTTGGCGAAGGCCATGCTCCCGCCGATGTGCATGGAGTACGCCGACGAAACCCGGCCCCGAATCTCATCGGGCACCACCGTCTGGATTACGGTGTGAGTGATGGTCATGAAGCCGGACGTACCCAGTCCCATCAGCACCGCCGCGATCACCGAAATCCCCGTTTGCGATGACAATCCCATACCGATGGGCGTCAAGCTGCTGGTAAACCCCAGCAGCAGGAACACCTTCCCCCGCGTCATGTCGTTGATGATGCCCCCGACGAATATCGACGAGAACAGCGCGCCGATGCCAAGGGCGGCCATCAGGGCGTAAACGTCGTTCGGGTTGAACGTCACGCCGTCCGGCGACAGCTTTTCCAACGCCAGCGGCGGCAACATCGACTCGAAGGACATCACCAGTACGCAGTGCGCCACCGCCATCAGCAGGATGCCGAATATCAACGGCGTGGTGTACGCATAAACGAACCCGGCCGCGGCGTTCGCCCAGAACCCCCGGCTCCGGTTGATCACTCCCGTTGATACCGTCCGGATGTTGAGCGCGGATATCAGCGCCACCAGGTAGAACGCCGCGCACGCCCAGAACACGATGGCGGACGTTCCCAGCGTGACCACCAGGTCCTGTAAGGAGAACGAGAATCCGCCGGACCCGAAAATCGCGCTGCTGCCCACCGTCGCGGAAACCATCAGCAGAATGGCCGGGCCGATGGCGCGGGACCCCTGTTGCATCGCCTGGTTCAGCGCCACCGCGTTGGGCAGACGCTCCCGGTCCACCAGGTTGGGCGTCAGCGATTGAGAGGCGGTCATCTGCGTGGAGCGCAGCGTCCCGTTGATCACCGCGAGGATCACCACGTACCACGGGTTGCTGACGCCCGTCATCACGAGGATGGCCATGACGGATGCCTGCGCAATCTGGAGTATGTACACCCGTTGCAGCAGCGTCTTGCGGGTCATCTTGTCGGCCAGGTAGCCGATGAACGGCGTGGCAAAGAAACGCGGCGACATGGCCGCGAAGGTGATCAGCCCGACCCACAACCCCTGCGTGCCCTGCAACTCGGGGATGCCGTACACCCACGCGCCCCGCGCGACGATCAGCGCCCAGGCCCCGCTGCTGCTGCACAGCGTAGCAAAGGCCATGAACCGAAAATCGCGGAATACCAGCGCCGCCAGAAACCGATGCGCCCTCTGTGCGAGAAAGCTGCGTTGCGGTTCCTGGGGTGTGGCCATATCGAAATTCCTGCTGCGACCACTCCGTTGCGGTCAGGGCTGCGGTTTACATTCCAATTATCCGCGCATTGTACTCCACTTTGGAGACCGATGGGCGGTGCTGCCGCCGTAATCGAGGGTCTTCGGTCTTAAAAAAATCCCCTCTCCCTTGATGGGAGAGGGTTAGGGTGAGGGTGGGATACCCTGCGCCGGCAGATACCCCTCTCAATTGACACGAGAGGGTCAGGATGAGGGTACTCAGAGCCGCTCACCCCTTTTCCGGCAACGGGCTCAGTTCGGCACCCACACCATCGCGCCCACCTCGGTGAACTCCCGACCCATCTTTTCCCAAGAGTCGCCGGCGTCGCTGCTCGAATACAGCTCTCCCATCAGGCTGGACGCCAGCACGAAATTGGGATCAGCGGCATGGGTGGCGAAACCCCAGATGTTCGAGTTCGGCTCCACCGGCAGGGGCCGCCTCTCCCAGGTCTGGCCGGCGTCCTGGGAACGCTGGATCGCCCCGGCGCCGCCGATGGCCGTGTCGCCAACGCCGGCGAAAATCACGTTGGGATCGTCGGGCTTCACGGCGATGCCCCGGCTGTAGGGCAGGACGAATTGATCGGTGGTGACCACGGATTGCCAGCTCTCGCCCATGTCCGTGGTGGAGTAGATCTCCCGAGGCGTGCTGGCGATAACCCGGTTCGGCTCGCCTGGACTGATGGCCATACCGTGGATGTCGGGATGCACGCCGCCCTCAACGTGAGTCCAGGTGTCTCCGCTGTCCAGGCTGCGGTACACCCCGTCCACCTCGACGCCGGCCCACACCGTGCGGTGGTCCTTCGGGTCAACCACCAGCATCGTCACCATCGGCGGCCCAATGTGGCATTCCTGCGCCATCTGCACCGACAGCTTGCTCCAACTCGCGCCGCCATCCCGCGACCGGAACAGCGCCGCCGGCTTGATCCCCACGAAGATGGTCTCCGTGTCCTCCGGGTCAATGGCTATCGACCAGATCGGCACGCCGTCCATGGGCGACCACAGCTTTTCCCACGTGGCCCCCCTGTCCTCGCTACGATAGATGCCGTTGTCCGCTCCGGCCAGGATGCGGCTGGAGTCATCGGGATACACCGCCATCGCCCTGACCTGGCTCCCCAGCGGGAACGGGTCCCGGATCCGGGTCCAGCTATCGCCACCGTCGGGGCTGTGCCAAACGCCGCCGCCGAAACCCGTCGCGCCCACGCAAATGCTGTAGTTCTTGCTCATGATGACTGCTCCTCTCAAGTCAGCTCACGCCTGCCCAGTCTTGTCATTGCGAGCGCAGCGTGGCAATCTCGCCTGGGAAGTAGGGATGTTGAGCCGAGGTTGTCTTGTACTCCAACGAGATTGCCACGAACGCCTGACAGCGTTCTGGCAATGACAGATCATTAAAGTGGGTATGCGATGAGTCCATATAGGATGCTGCTTGCGCCGGCGGTACTACCCCGCCAACTCCGTAATCGAAATCCAGCCCGGCCCTTCGCCCAGCGGGTGCGACCCCAGCCGGGTCAGCCCGCCCGAATCTCCATCCACGCCGAAGATCGCCATCTGCCCCGAATCCTGCCCGGCCGAGTAGATGAACTTGTCCTGCAAATCCAGGCACAGCGCGTTGGGCCTTGGCTCCGACTCCACAATGCCGTTGGACGTCAGCGCCCCCGTACTCGCGTCAACCGTGTAGCATGCGATGCTGTCGTGGCCCCGGTTCGGCGCGTACAGGAACCGTCCCGACGCCGTGATTTGAATCTGCGAGCAGGTGTTGCGCTCTTCAAATCCCTCCGGCGGCAGCGTGGTCACCGTCTGAAACAGCGACAGCGTTCCGTTGTCCGTGTCCAGGTTGTACGCGCTCACGCTGCAACCCTGCTCGTTGGAGAAGTACAGCACGTCCAGCGACGGATGGAAGCAGAAGTGTCGCGGCCCCAAAAACTCCTCGGGATCCACCGTCGCCGGCGAGTTGGGCGTAATCTGCCCCGTGTCCTCGTCAAACCGGAACTGCCAGATCGAGTTGGGCCCGTTGCCCGCGATGTGCGGCACGAAAGCGTAGCTGTTGGTCGCGTCCGTCTGCATGGCGTGGGCGCCCGTAGCCGTCTCCAGCTGTACGACGGGATCGCCGCCCACCGAGCCGTCATCGCCGATGGGATGCACCGCCACCTGCGCGCCCTGGTAGTACGACGACAGCACGAACCTCCCCTTGCGGTCGGTGGCCACGTACACCGGCCAGGCGTCCAGCGCGATGGACCCGTTCTGCGTCAACCCTCCGTTGGCCTGGTCAATCTCGAAACTGACCAACTGCGTAACCTCCCGGCAGCCCACGTACAGGAACCGACGGTCGGGGCTGATCGCCATGGTGAACGGCCCGCCGTCCACCGCCACGTCGTGTTGCAGTGTCAACCCGCCCGTGTCGGGGTCAATGGTGAAAACCGAAATCTTGTTGTCGCCCTGAACGGCAACGTACATGTAATAAGACATTATTATCTCCTAGCCCCCTCTCCCTTGATGGGAGAGGGCTGGGGTGAGGGTGAAAATTCTCCGATCATCTCATCCTGTAGCCGGCCCAAACCCCGGATTCCGCGCCCAAACCATCCCGTCGGGATCATGCGCGATTTTGACCGTATTCCCCTTGGAATCCCGCAGGCCCATCGGGTGTTGCACCAGCTCGATCATGTTGCCGTCGGGGTCCTTGATGTAGGTGGAATGGACGTCGGCATACGCCCTGACTGATGGCGGGGTGTACTCCACGCCCAGCGCGTCCAGGTTGGCGATCATCTCGTCCCAGTCGGCAATCTCCAGGGCAAAGTGTCCCGACGGATTGGGGGTCGGCGTAAACGTGCTGTGAATCTCCCCGTTGCCGATGCGCAGTTGCAGTTGCCGCGAGTTGAGTTCCGGCCCCCGGTCCAGGAACTCCGCCCCGAACACATTTTCGTACCAGTCCCGGCTTCGATCCTTGTCGCTGATCTGGATGTTGATGTGCTGAATCATCGTAACTCTCGACATAATCTCACCCCTTTCCGCTGTTTGTACGGCCCCATCTACCGATTTCCAGCGATTCAATGATACGAACGCGAGTATAGCACTACATATACCGATACACTGACGAACACCCTTGTAGGGGCGGGGTGGGGCGTGCCTCGCCCTCATACGTACCCAGTTTGCTAATCTGTCATTGCGAGAACGCCGACAGGCGTTCGGAGCAATCTCGTATCGGTACTGGACAACCTCACCTGAACGTCTTTGTTACGGCGACGGGATTGCCACGCTCCGCTCGCAATGACAAACCGGGTGCGCGTGAAATGCCTCGCCCCTACGCCGCAACCCGATCTCCGGCTCATCTAATGTGTTGATTGATGAACCCCGCCATCCGTTCGAGGGCCTCCTGCGCCACCGGCGTGGTGATGTCCTCCAAAATCCGCTCGCCCTCGCCCTCAAATATCTTCACGTCAATGTCGCCCCCGGCCTTGCGGTACTGCGCGATAAACTCATCCAGGTCCGGGCGCGGGTGCGCTTCCTCGTAGCTGCGGGCCACGCACAGCGTCGGCGGCAGCTCCATGCGTTCGCCGGCGGCCAGGGCGCGGGCCGGCGCCGCCTCCGCCATCGTCTCCTCGGTGCCCCAGTACAGATCGTGCATCGGCGCGACCCGTTCCTCGATGCCGGCCGGAGGCGTGACGTCGTCCCGCAGCCCCTTGGCGTACCGGTAGCGTCCCAGCGGGTCAATCACCGGCGACACCATCACCACGCAGGCCAGCGTGCCGTCCGCTCCGGTCGTGCCGTTGGATGATGGAAGAGCGGCATAGCGCGGATCATTGGGCCGCATCCCCAGCAGCATGGCCTGGTGCGCCCCGCTGGACGTGCCCATCGCGCCCACCTTGCCGGCCACTCCGTTCCAGGACTCCGCCTGCGCCTTGCACCACCGGACTCCGTAATGTATATCGGCAAACGAAGCCGGATAACCCGCAACCGGCGGAACCCGAAAGTCCAGCGCCGCCACGATCACGCCGTTCCTCGCCAGCGCCTCGTTAGCCGCGTTGCCAATCAGACGGTCTCCCCGCACCCACGCGCCACCGTGCAACTCAACCATGATCGGAAACGGCCCGTCGCCCTGGGGCCTGAACACACGCGCCAGCAGCGGCGTATCCCCATGCCGCAAATACTCCACGTCCTCAATATCCACCTCGTAGGTTGCAGCCTGCTTGCTGATAACCATTCCAAACCTCCCTGTCGTTCCTTGCCGGTACGTCCATGTGCCGAGGATTATGTTTCCCCGCATTATACAGCCGATTGTCGTACCGGCCCCCTCTCCCTTGACGGGAGAGGGTTGGGGTGAGGGTGAAAATCCTTCATGCGGACAATCGCGCGTGGCTGTATCCTGTGCCCGCCAAACACTTTGAACGCCACCAACCACCCAGGAGGAAAACAATGTCTCAAGAACCAATCAGGGTTGGACTCATCGGCGCCGGCGGCAACGTCCGCAACCGCCACATCCCCGGCTTCCAGGGCGTGGACGACTGTGAGATCGTCGCCGTCGCCAACCGCACCATCCAGTCCGGCCGCGTCGTAGCCGACCAGTTCAACATC
Organism: Dehalococcoidia bacterium; assembly: GCA_965207025.1. Classification (GTDB taxonomy): domain Bacteria; phylum Chloroflexota; class Dehalococcoidia; order Lucifugimonadales; family UBA3495; genus Bin87. The sequence continues at coordinate 3,941,122 of OZ242258.1, forward strand.
CCGAAGGTGTACGGACACTGGCGGGAGGTGCTGGAGGACGACGAGATCAACGCCGTCTGCATCGGTACCTGGCCCTACATGCACCGCGCCATGACGCTGGCCGCGCTGGAGGCCGGCAAGCACGTGCTCACCGAGGCCCGCATGGCCAACGACGCTGAGGAAGCCCGCGACATGCTGCGCGCGTCCCGCGCTCACCCGCACCTCGTTTGCCAACTCACCCCGACCTCCACCAGCTACACCATCGACAACGTCATCAAGCGGCTGATCAACGAGGGATACCTGGGCGAGCTGCTGTCCGTGGATTTCACGTCCCTGCAAAACAACTTCGCCGACTTCGACGGCCCCCTGCACTGGCGGCACGACCGCGCACTTAGCGGTTACAACACCCTGAACATCGGCGCATCCTACGAGTCCATGATGCGCTGGCTGGGCCGCGGAACCCGCGTAATGGCTATGTCCAAGATTCACGTGCCCTACCGCCGCGACGACGCCGGACACCTCACGTCCGTGTCCATCCCCGACCACATCGACATCCTCTACGAACTCGCCAACGGTGCCCAGGTCCACATGCAGATGAGCGCCACGTCCGGCCTGAATCGTGGCAGCCAGATCTGGATGTTCGGGACCGACGGCACCATCCACGTCGATTCCCAGCGCCGCGTCTGGGCCGGCAAACGCGGCGACGCCGAGCTGACCGAAGTGCCCAACCCGCCGGAGACCCAGGCCCGCTACCGCGTCGAAGAACAGTTCACCAACGCCATCCGCGGCGCCGAAATCGTGGACATGGTGGCCTTCGAGACCGGCGTCCACTACATGGAATGGACCGAAGCCGTCGTCCGCAGCGCCATGACCGGCCAGGCGGTATATCTGCCCCTGTAGTATTGGGCGCCACCAATCATCTCGGTAGAGTACCCGTAGGGGCGAGGCATGCCTCGCCCCTACACCTGAGGGAACGATTTCGCCGAGATATATTCCACCTCGCCAGGTAGGGGCGAATAATCATTCGCCCACACGCACCCGACAACGATGTCGCCGAATCAAACCGCCCATGCCCGCGTAGGGGCAGGTTTCAAACCTGCCCCTACACCCGAACGAAAACCCGCCTTCCCTATCCCCCCGGCGTCGTCCAGTTGGTGCGCCCCTCCTGCATCGCAAACGGCGGCGACGTGGACGACACGTAGATCAACTTGCCATCGCCGATGTTGCGGATGGAGTGGTCGGTGTCCGGCGGCACGAAAATCAGCGTGCCCGCGCCCACCTCTTCCACTTCGTCCCCAACCCGCATCGCTCCCCGGCCCTGCACGATCACGTACATCTGCTCCCGCCCCTGGTGCGAGTGGACGGCCTGCTCGCTGCCCGGTTCGCCCTCAACCCAAGTCACCGCCAAATTCTCCGACCCGAACTGCCCGGCCCCCAGCAGCAGGTGCGACACCTGCCCGCCCCGGTGGTTCCGCGGACTCTGCTCCAAAGTCTGAATGTTCATCAGATAATCTCCTGTACGCAAATCTGGCGCAATACAACTCCCTCTCCCTCGATGGGAGAGGGTCAGGGTGAGGGTGAACAATCAATTTCCAAGCGGCCCATCTGATGTTCGGCACCCCTTCAAATTGCGCCTGAACCATCCCTGCGCAGTTTATCACCTGGCATCCGAGCCATACCGCTTGAAACCAACCCCATAAGCAGGTACGGTTTCACCATCCACAAAACAACGACCGGGAGGAAACCGCAATGCCTGATCAGAAACGCATGACCACCAGGCTCAAGGAACTCTTCGAGCGGCCCGAGATCTTCGTCCTGGCCGGCGGCATGAACGCCATGGGCGCAAAGATGGCCGAGGCGCTGGGGTTCGAGGCCTTCTACATGTCCGGCGGCAACACGTCGGCCCAGCTCATGGGCTCCACCGAGGGCGGCACCAGTATGCGCGACATGGTGGACAACGCCCGCCGCATCGTGAACGTCATCGACATTCCGGCGTTCGTGGACATGGACACCGGCTACGGCGACGCCATCCAAGTCTATGACACCGTGAAGGAGTACATCCGCGCCGGCATCGCCGGCACCCACCTGGAGGACCAGGTCTATCCGCCCAAGTCCGGCCCCCGCCGCCGCTGCGTCTCCATCGAGGAGATGGTCGGCAAACTCCGGGCCGCCATGGACGCCAAGATGGAGCTCGACCCCGATTTCGTCATCGTGGCCCGCTGCGACTTCGCCGGCGTCCCCGGCGCCACGTTTGAAGAAGTCATGGAGCGTTGCTTGGCCTACAAGAGCGAGACCAACGTGGACGTCGTCTGCCCCGCCGTGTCGTCTTGGGAGCACAACCAGGAAGCCATCCGCCGCATCCCCGGCCCGGTGCTGCCCCTGTTCACCCACGGCAGCCAGACCCACCCCACGCTGCAAGAACTACAGGACGCCGGCGCGGCCGCCGCCTGGTATCCCGCCCTCACCACCATGGCCGGCCTCCAGGCGTCCTGGGACTTCCTCAACGATTTCCAGGAACGCGGCACCCACGCCATCGACGACTTCCTGTCCACCGCCGCCCAGAGCAAATGGGGCGTCGCCACCAACGGCGGCATCCTCGGCGCCGACCGGATCAAGGAGCTGGAGGACAAGTACCTGCCGTAACGCAGACCGAACCACGAACTCAGGGCGGCGTTAACCTTGACACAGGTTATAATCGGAGAAATCCCAGAATGTCCTTTCATCAGCGGAATCAGTTGAAACTGGGAAATCCTGGGTTGGAAGACGAAGCATTTAAGGGGGACCCATGAAATATGACGTTGTTATCGTCGGTGGAGGAGCGGCTGGATCGGTGTTGGCCAGCAGATTGGCTGAAGACGCGAATACGTCCGTTCTGTTGCTGGAAGCCGGGCCGGATTACCCCGATCCAGACTATCTCCCGGACGAGATAAAGTTCGGCTACACAAGTTATGCGGAATCCCCGGAGTCGGAGCATAACTGGGCCCTGCGGGGAACGATCACCGAAGAGCAAGGGGAGATCCACGTCGCCCAGGGCAAGGTGATCGGAGGCGGGTCCTCCATCAACGGCCAGGCAATGCAAAGAGGGTTGCCTGAGGATTTCGACTCCTGGTCTGCTATGGGCAACGATGAATGGTCCTATGACAAGGTGCTGCCTTTCTTCAGGAAATCCGAGCACGATCTCGACATTCGGGACGATTTTCATGGAACCGACGGACCGATGCCGGTACGGCGCCGTCAAACCGGGCCCGTTTCAGACATCCAAAATGCCTTCCACGCGGCCTGTTTGGCGGCGGGTTACGGGACAGTCGAGGATACCAATGGCCCGAACCCCGCAGGTATTGGCGTGTGGCCCTCGAACAACCTGGACGGCTGGCGGATGAGCGCCGCCATCACTCACCTCAATCCCATGCGCCACCGTCTCAACCTTACGGTGCGGGGAGGGGTTTTCGTCAGGAAGGTATTGTTCGAGGATCGAAAGGCCGTCGGTGTGGAAGTCGAAAGCGGAGGCGAGATTTTCAACGTTGAAGCAGACCGGGTGGTGTTGAGCGCCGGGGCGCTCAAGTCGCCTCACCTGCTGATGCTGTCGGGAATCGGCCCGAAAGACCAACTTGAGCAATTTGGGATACCTCTCGTTCACGAGCTTCCCGGAGTGGGTCAGAACCTGTTCAACCACTTGAGCGCCCAGATCACTTTCAAAGTCAAAGACGGAATTACCCTGACTTCCGATCTTGATGCGGCGCGCTTCTGTTTGCACTACACCGCCACCGGGTCCAGCGAAGTCAATGACATGTTGCTGAGGACCACCCCGATGGTTGACGAACGGCCGGAGCGCGTACCCGGTTTGCGGACCAAGTTCCTCAACGATGACGTTCCCGCGGACCGGGTGGCGCGAATCTCATGCACGCTCGGACTGCCCGACGGCGCAGGATACGTCAGGCTCGCGTCTGCCGATCCCACGGTGCAGCCGGAGTTCAACTACCGCTATCTTCAGCATCCAAACGACAAGCGTCGAGTGAGGGAAGGCATCCGAATGGCCATCGGATTCCTTGAAACCGATGCGTATAAAGACGTGGCCGATTACCGGCTCCACCCAACCGATGACATTGTGGCCGACGACGACGCTTTGGACGTCTATATCCGCCAAACCGTTGGAACGGCCAGGCATGTGTCCGGCACGTGCAAGATGGGCCCGGATTCCGACCCAATGGCGGTCGTTGATCAATACTGTAACGTCAAGGGCGTACAGGGATTGTCGGTGGTCGACGCGTCGGTGATGCCGCGGGTTACCAGGTCAGGCGGCAGCCATGCAACGGTTGTCATGATCGGGGAGCGCGCCGCCGACTTGATTGCGTCGGCCTAACCCCGCCTTGCCGCCGCCTGAAATCTATGGTCTAGGAGGGTGTCTAAAATCTCCCTCTCCCCTGGCGGGAGAGGGCTGGGGTGAGGGGGATGCTTCACACCCGGCTTTCTGGACACCCTCCTGCACGACGGTAACCGAGTAACTTGACGGTCTTTTACGTCCGCTTACCCTCGGTCGAACCGGGCCATCTGGTCAACGATGTCCACCCCGACCGTCTCGCTCCATGCCGAAGGGTGTCTAAAATCTCCCTCTCCCCTGGCGGGAGAGGGCTGGGGTGAGGGGGATGCTTCACACCCGGCTTTCTGGACACCCTCCTGCACGACGGCAACCGAGTAACTTGACGGTCTTTTACGTCCGCTTACCCCTGGTCGAACCGGGCCATCTGGTCAACGATGTCCACCCCGACGGTCTCGCTCCATGCCGAAGGGTGTCCAAAATCTCCCTCTCCCCTGGTGGGAGAGGGCTGGGGTGAGGGGGATGCTTCACACCCGGCTTTCTGGACACCCTCCTGCACGACGGCAACCGAGTAACTTGACGGTCTTTTACGTCCGCTTACCCTCGGTCGAACCGAGCCATCTGGTCAACGATGTCCACCCCGACGGTCTCGCTCCATGCCGAAGGGTGTCCAAAATCTCCCTCTCCCCTGGCGGGAGAGGGCTGGGGTGAGGGGGATGCTTCACACCCGGCTTTCTGGACACCCTCCTGCACGACGGCAACCGAGTAACTTGACGGTCTTTTACGTCCGCTTACCCCTGGTCGAACCGGGCCATCTGGTCAACGATGTCCACCCCGACCGTCTCGCTCCATGCGGACAGGAGCTGCTGGACTATCGGCCCGAGCCGTCCGTCTCCAATCTCCCGCTTATCCACGACGGTTACCGGCAGCACGCAAGGGGTGGTGCTGGAGAAGAACGCCTCGTCGGCGGTGTACATGTCATAGGGTTGCAGGTCTTCCTCCACCAGCGGAATCTCAAGCTGCTCCGCCAGGTCGAACACCATCCCCCTGGAGATGCCCTGTAGGATGTTGCGGTCCCCCGGCGTGCGGATCACTCCGTCGGTGACCAGGAATACGTTATAGCCCGTCCCTTCGGTCAGGTTGCCTTCCGCGTCCGTGAGGATGGGCCAACCCTCCGGGTCCACGTCCGCCGCTTCCAGGTCGGCCAGGTTGAAGTTCATGCGGCTGTAGTGCTTGACCTTGGGGTCGAGGGCATCGACCGGGTAGCTCCGGGTGCGCGTGATTACGCCGTGGGCGCCGTCGTTGTACAGCCTTGCGTAGCGTCCAAACGCCGCCGCCGAGATCTTGACGCCAACCGTGGGAGGCCCGGCGTCGCGGGACCAGCTACCCGGGCCGCGGGTGATGAACTGGGTTATGGTGAAGTCCCCCACATCTTCGCGCAGGTGCTCGTTGCGGGCGATCGCTTCCTCGCTGATGTCGTACATCTCTCGCGGGGAGAGCCCGGGGTCGATGCGGACGTACTTCAGCGAACGATACAGCCGGTCGATGTGCTGGTCCATGCGAAAGCTCTTGCCGTTGAAAGTCCGGGCCACGTCGAAGATCACGTCTCCCACCAGGAAACCCCGGTCCATGGGGTCAATCTTCACCTCGCTGAAGGGCACCCACTCCCCGTTGAAATATGCAGTGTAATCCGCCATGATCCGCCTCCTTCTCCTTTCGCGAAAGTATAGCAAACGCGCTGGCCGTTGAGTCTGGACTCACGGGTACCCGCTTTGTCATTGCGAGGAGCGTAGCGACGTGGCAATCTCGTTCCCGTAGCCATGGCTGCTGCCCTGGCGAGATTGCCGCGCTTCGCTCGCAATGACAGATTGTACAAAGTGAGTACGCGTGAGATCTAATACGGAACGCTACCAACATGGCGTATCATGCTGACAACAAGACACTCCCCGCCAAACGGATCAGGAGGCCACAGGTGTACAAAATCGGGATTGACGTCGGAGGCACCTTCACCGACTTCGTGGTAGCCGGCGAAACCGGCCAACCACGTTTCTTCAAAACCGCATCCACCCCCGACGACCCTTCCATCGGCGTCATGGCCGGATTGCAGGACGCCGCCGATGCCTACGGCCTGTCCCTCGACAAATTCCTGGGCGACACCGACCTGGTGATCCACGGCTCCACCGTCGCCACCAACACCCTGGTGGAACGCAAGGGCGCGCAGGTCGGCCTCATCACCACCGACGGTTTCCGCGACCTGCTGGAGATGCGCGAGGGCCTGAAAGAGGACCGCTACAACCTGCGCATGACCATGGTCGAGCCGCTGGCGGCGCGCTATCTGCGCGTGGGCGTGCCTGAACGAATCCGCGCCAGCGGCAAGGTAGAGCGCCCCCTGGAAGAGGCCGCGCTGATCGAAAGCCTGGACTACCTGGTCAGTGAGGGAGCCGAGGCCCTGGCAGTCTGCTTCCTGTTCTCGTACCTAAATCCATCCCACGAGCGGCGAGCATCGGAAATCATCCGCCAACGCTATCCCGACCTGTACGCCTCCCTGTCCCACGAGGTCATCCCCCAGATCAAGGAGTTCGACCGCCTCAGCACGACGGTCATCAACTCCTACGTCGGCCCCGTGTTCAGCCGCTACCTGGCCAACCTGGCCCAGCGATTCGAGGCGTACCCCCGGCTCAATGATGTGCTAATCATGCAATCCAACGGCGGCGTCGCCCCCATCGCCGACTCCAGCCGCATGGCCGTCCGCGCCATCCTGTCCGGCCCGGCGGGTGGCGTCAGCGCGGCGGCATACATCGGGCAGATGCTCGGTGAGTCCAAACTCATCGCCTTCGACATGGGCGGCACCAGCACCGACATCTCCCTCATCGAAAACGGCGTCCCCCACGTTTCCAACGAGAAATTCGAGGCCGGCTGGAAAATCGCCGCGCCGATGATCGACATCCACACCCTCGGCGCCGGCGGCGGCAGTATCGCCCGCGTTGACGAGGGCGGCATCCTCCACGTCGGCCCCGAAAGCGCCGGCGCTGAACCCGGCCCCGCCTGCTACGGACGAGGCGGCGTCAACCCCACTGTAACCGACGCCAGTCTCGCGTTGGGCTACCTCGATGCGTCCAACTTCCTCGGCGGCCGGGCCAGCCTCGACACCGCGGCCGCCGAGCAGTCCCTGGCCGACCATGTAGCAACGCCCCTCAATCTCTCCAACGTCGAGTCGGCCTTCGGCGTGTTCAAGGTTGTTTGTACCTCCATCGCCGAGGGCATCCGCCTCATGTCCGTGCAGCGCGGCGTGGATCCCCGCGAATTCACCATCATGGGATTCGGCGGCGCGTCCGGCCTCCACGCCTCCGAGGTCGCCCGTCAGCTTGAGGTGTCCCGGGTGTACATCCCGGCGTCGGCGCCAGTTCTGTCCGCTTACGGAATGCTCAACACCGACATCAAGTACGACTTCTTCCGCTCCTACCCGGTCAGCCTTGACCGCGCCGACCTGAACGAACTCCGCTCCATCCTCGATGCACTGGCCGGTCAGGGACGCGACAAGCTGCTCGATCAGGGCCTGCCCGCCGAAGCCGTGGAGATTCAATACTCCGCCGACATGCGCTACCTCGACCAGATCTACGAAGTCACCGTGCTTCTGCCCGACCCGACGCTGCCCGACTCCGAGTTCATCGCCCGCTTGACGGACAACTTCCATAGCCGGTACCAGGAACTCTATTCCTACAACCAGCAGGATCAGGAGGTGCGCCTCGTAACCCTCCGCGTCGCCGCCGTCGGCAAACTCCCCCGGATCTCCCAGCTCGAGCAAACCCCCGCCGATGTCACGGCATACCCCAATGGCTCCCGCCGCGTCTATCTCGGCGAATGGCGCGACGCCCCAACCTACGCCGCCGACACCATGCCCGCCGGCGCCGAAATCAACGGCCCCGCCATCCTCGAATCCGAATTCACTACCATCCTCGTCTGGCCCGGCGACCGCGCCACCGTTGATGCCATGGGCGGCATCGAGGTACTCGTGAACCTGGAGGCCGCTGCGGACACGCCGGATACGTCCTCGGAATCCGCCGGCGCCGACACGCAAAACGACCCCATCACCCTCGCCGTGGTGGAGCACCGCTTGGAGTCCATCGCCCAGGAGATGACCGAGGCCATGCTCCGCACCGCCATGTCCCAGATCCTCAACTCCAGCCGCGACTTTTCCACCGCCATCCTGGACAACGAATGCCAGCTTGTCGCGCAGGGCGAGGGCATCCCCGTCCACATCAGCGCGCTGCCTGTCGCCGGCGCCGCCGTCCGCGACTACTTCGGCGACGACATCCACGATGGCGACCTGTTTGTCCTCAACGACCCCTACTTCGGCGGCAGCCACCTGCCCGACATCACCATAATCCGCCCCGTGTTTCACGACGGCCGGCTGTTGTTCTACGGCGTCAACCGGTCCCATCACAGCGACGTGGGCGGGGGCACCCACGGCGGCTACAACCCCAAAGCCAACGAGATTTTCCAGGAGGGCCTCCGCATACCCCCGGTGAAACTTTACGATAAGGGCGTGGCCCGTTACGACCTGCTGCACATGATGTCCGCCAACGTCCGACAGTCGGAGAATTTCCTGGGCGACCTCAACGCCCAGATCGGCTCGGTGATGCTGGCCGCCCGGCGCATCGGGGATCTGCTGGCCGAGTACGGCCCAGATCGGCTGATGGCCGTAGTCGCTGAGATCCTGTCCGCCACCGAGCGCCAGGTGCGCCGGTTCATTTCCGGCTGGCCCGACGGCGTGTACTGCGGCGAGTCCTTCGTGGACGACGATGGCTTCGAAAGCAAGCTGGTGCCCATCCGCGCGAAGGTCACCATCGCCGGCGACTCCATGACCATCGACCTCAGCGATTCCAGCCCGCAGGTGGAGGGGTTCATCAACAGCGCTTACGCCAACACGCGGTCGCTGGCCCACGCCGCCATCATGTACCTCGCGCCCATGGACGTGGCCCGCAACGAGGGCTCCATGCGCCCCGTGCAGATCATCGCCCCGCGCGGCCTCGTCGTGAACGCCAACCCGCCCGCGCCGGTGTGCATGAGCACCAACCACTGCGCCGAGGAGGTGGTGGAGGCCGTATTCAAGGCGCTGGCCCCGGCCATCCCCGCCGCCGTCTCAGCGGGGTTCTCCCGCCGGCTGCGCTACGCCATCACCGGCCACGACCCGCGCACGGGACGGCAGTTCATCTGGCACTTCTTCCTGGCCCGGGGCGGCGGCGGCGCGTCGGAAGGGTTCGACGGCTGGTCCAACGTGGGCGAGATCAACGTGGCGGGCGGCATCCGTTCGCCCAGCATCGAGGTCACCGAGGAGCGGTTCCCGTTCTTCATCCAGCGGCACGAGCTGCGGCCTGACTCCGGCGGAGTAGGCGAGTGGCGCGGCGGCCTGGGCGCGGTGTGCGACCTGGTGTACGAGGGCGAGGGTCCTGCCCTGCTCAACACCGCCGGCGACGGCATCGTGGTGCCACCCTTCGGCCTGTTCGGCGCAACCGACGGCCTGCCCCACCACTACAAGATCGTCAACAACGGAACGGAGCGCATCCTCGGCTCCAAAGAGGTCGGCGTAGTGGTCAACCCCGGCGACCACATCATCTGCCTCTCCTCCGGCGGCGGCGGGTACGGCTCGGCGGCAGACCGGGACGACGAAGCGACAGCGTGGGATTTAAGGAATGGGTATGTAACTCGTTGACGACCTGCGTCCCGCTCTTCCTCTGCCACCACCGCAATAAAATCCCCGCCGGGTGCCATACCCGGCGGGGAAATGGGTTGGTCAACGTCATTCACGGTATCGGTTGATTTTCCGTCCGACTACCAGCGATCTACTCGCCGGGCGGTGATGGGCAAGGGATCCATATGGGCAGCACGCAGGTGTTGATGGGCGGTTGATCGCCGTACTGCTGGGTTGCCTGGCCCACTTGAGACCCGCTGCTGGGGCCGCCGTCCGCGGAGACGACGCCAACGCCGCCGATCATGCTGAACCAGAGCAGTCCGGCGGCAACCCCCACCGCGGCCAACAACAGGAGGATTCCCCGTCTATCGATTATGCTTCTTCCCTGATTATTCATTTTGGACCTCCATACGATCCTGTGTTTTTATCATCAACCATTTGCAGCCTCATTTATCGTCGAGACGACTGTCAAACGGTTGATATGTAAAATTATAGTACCTTGATACGAGTCGTGTAAAGACAATTTTGTGAAAGCTCTGTGAAAATTGGGGCGCGGAGCCATTGTGGCAGGCGCGTGGCGCGGCGGCGTGGGACTTGAAGAACGGCTATGTAACCCGATAAAGAATCAGAATATAATTGACCCGCCCAAACAACGCTACCCGGCCCCGGAGGCTCACCCATGGCCGCCACCAAGATCATCACCAACGCCTGGAAAGTCAGAACCTTGCCGGACATCTTCTACGAAGAGCCGGAACCAGTTGAGGACGGTATGCGGCAAAGCCCTTTCATTCACCGCATCGGCCACCTGCTGCGGGAACGCTACGCAGATTCGCCCGACGTCTTCGTGAACGGTGGCGGCTTCGTTGCCTACGACGTAACCGACGGCAACCGCCGGGTCGCTCCGGACTTGTTCATCGCTTTTGACGTGGACGCGGCGGGCATCTACGAGAACCTGCCCAACTTCTGGATTTGGGAAATCGGCAAGGCGCCGGACTTCGTGACGGAAGTGGCGTCGCCGTGCTCGGCGGCCAACGATCTGGGCTGGAAGCGGGACCTCTACCAGCAGCTTGGGATACCGGAGTACTGGCGGTTTGACCCAACCGGCGGCGAGCTGTACGGCCAGCCCATTGCGGGGGAGCGACTGGTGGCGGGCCAGTATGAAGAGTACGAGTTGCAGCAAGGCGACGACGGTTCGGTGCGGGCACACAGCGAACTGCTGGGCGTGGTGTTTTCCTGGAACGGCGAAGAGTTCGACGCACTGGACCCGGCAACGGGTACGACGATAGACAAGCTCGCCGCCGCCGAAGCCCGCGCCATCGTCGCTGAAGCCGAGCTAAACCTCGAACAGACCGCCCGCAGCCAAGCCGAAGCCCGCGCCAACGCCGCCGAAGCCCGCGCCAACGCCGCCGAAGCCGAACTCGCCCGCCTCAGGGCGCAGCTGCGCGGGCAGGAGCCGTAGGTTGAGAGGTCGGCGGCGGCGTCAACCCCGGCGACCACATCATCTACCTGTCCTCGGGCGGTGTCGATTATGGGTTAGCAGAGGAGCGGGGCAGCGGCGCGGGATTTGAAGAACGGCTACGGGACGGGGTGCGGAAACGGTATCTAAGCCCGATTCCGGACAGGGTAGCTCACGTTCCTCGACGCGAGCCAGTCCGCACAGAACCGAATCTATGAGCATATTTTTTGGGAAATGGACGCAAGCTCGTAGGCAAAATATTCGTAACGCGTGCGCGCAGTCCCCTGAAATACCCCTCTCAAGTAGCCCATAGGTTTTCTTTCCGGTGTCATTAGATTTGTATGTTGAGCAAGGATTTCCCGCTCAAATCTGTTTTTCGCGTGTTGACTTTTGTGAGCGATGGCATTTCGCACGACTGAGCACTGCTCAATGAAATTTTTATCGGCAGCGTTTAAGGTTCGTGAATGGCCCTCCTGCCCTGAAAAAAATCTCGGCACGCTCCTCAGTTCGATAATATGGCAACCAGTCAACGTATCTTCTACCGTTGTACACGGCAGGTCGGATCGCAGTTTTGTTTCGAAAAGCCATCAATGGCACAACAATCTGCTGTTGAATGGTAAACCGTCCTGAAAGCAAACCAAGAAAGAGGTCCTCAATCAGTTGCTCAAACGTCGTAAGAGTGTCCATGAAAAGGCCTGCATAGACTTGTTCAATGTCGCGCCTCACTACGTCGCGTTTCAAATAGAGATGCTCCATTTTCTTCCGGGTCATGTTCAAATATCGCAGATGTCCAGTGAAACCCGCATAAAGGGTTAGAGCATCTTTAGGCATGGTTCACTCCACTTTGGATGTATTTGTAGACCATGGTCCGTTCAATCTCATTGGTGGTCCTTCGGGTAATGGACTGGAGCACTTCAGGTGGTGCACTTTTGTCGCGCAGACCCTCGCCCGCGGATAATATCGTGGCAACTGATTCAGCGGACAGCGGCGTGGGTTTTCGTGGTTGTAGTTTTGAATTCAACCCAAACTGTAGGTCGTAAATCGACGCGAACAATCCAAAAAACAATGTCCGTCGCCGGAAGAACTTGGACACTAGCGCTGGACCCAGTCTGTCGTCTATCGTGTCCATGACTGCGTGAAATCGGTATTCCACCTCATTGCGGTCTGGATACTGGTCGTCAAAGCGCTTGTATTCTTGGTCTATCCATTCTTTTCGTTTCGCGCTTAGACCATTTTTCATCATCATTGCGAATTCGCTGGTTAGCTCGACCTCTTGCATACGAGCAATGTCATTTTCCGTAGCCACACCCCATCCACGCCATCGAGGCAAGTGGGTGGCTGACATTTCGTACATCGCAGTCTTGAAGGCGCCGAAATACTCGGCGTTACGCAGTTCCTGATCGTTCAGCCTAACGCCTGTTGAATTCATGCGCGCGAAAAGCCCCAGAACATCGCGGTCATCGACCCGAGAGGACAACACGTGAACACTGAATTCATAGTCCAAGATCCGATGCTGGTATTCTTGGGGCAAGCAGTCAAACGAAAGCCCTGCAATTTCTTGGTTATGAACTGGTAGGACAGAAAATGAATCGCGGGCTTCCTCGTAGTCCCTCAAGGATTTAGGTTGCACGAACGCGATTACAGTTCGAAGCCTTTGCTGACCGTCAACGATTTCGCGCTTCGGTTCAAAACTGGACAAGTCCGACCTTTGGTCCCGTAAAAAAATCACAGGGATAGGCAAACCCCGCACGATCGTATCTATTAGGTAAGATTTAGCGCCCGGTTTCCATACAGCCCTCCTCTGGAAACTTGGGCTAAGTACCAATGAACCTGCTGTTTGCCACGAAACGAAATCGCTAACGCGGTAAACGGTTTTGGTCACGTCGAATGAATCCATGGTTTATCTTCCTCAGGGGATGGTCGCAAACTAACCCGTCTATACTCGATTGATTGACGCATTCCTGCTTGTGCACAATCGTTGCTGAACAACCAAGATTAGGCAGACTGCTGGGTGTCGGTCAAAACACCACATAGTCAGCTTTACATAGGAGGTGCCTCGTCAAGCATATCTGGGTAAGTCAATAGTTTCGTGGCCTTCTTCTCGGTTATTTTACACAAGGAGCACAAGCTTTCGACTATAGTCAACTATATCGACATCAAGCCCAATTGCAACCGTCAAGGCACGATTTCCTTAGATTCACAGTTTGGTATCAGACGACTTGCCGCCCTACACCTCCCCCACCACATAGTTCCGCAGCACCCCAATCCCGCTAACCTCCACTTCAATCGTATCCCCGGGGAACATATCCCCGTCCGCCCCTTCGGTGCCCATCCACAGCACGTCGCCCGGATACAGCGTCGCGTAGTTGCTCAGCTCGTGGATCCAGGTGGCGGTGTCCCAGATCTGGTCGGCGGACGAGAAATCCTCCCACACCTCACCGTTGTGGCGCACTATGATGCGGAAGCCTTTGGGATCCTGGTCGGTTACGATCCACGGCCCCATGGGCTTCCAGGTGTCGCAGTTCTTGCCCCGGAACATGGTGCGGTCGGCCTGCTGCCAGGGCCGCTGGCTGATGTCGTTGCCGATGGTGTAGCCGAAAACGTAGTCCAGCGCCTCGCTCACCGGCACCTTGCGCGCCGTCCTGCCGATCACCACCGCCAGCTGACCCTCCGGCTGCACCGCGCCCGAGCAGCCGGCGGGAACCACGATGTTCTCCTCGGTGCCGATGATGGCGTGGACGGAGCGGTAGTTGGGCGACGGGCGGTCGGGATACGCCGGCGGTGCTCCTCGCCGCGCCGCCATGCCCTCCACGTGTCCCCGGTAGTTCGGCCCGGCGGCGTACAGCATCGGCGGACGGATGGGCGCCAGCAGCTTGACCTGCTCCAGCGGATACGAATGAGTGGTAACGGCGTAGTCCTCCAACGGGTTGCCCCACACCTCCGTCACCCTGCCGTCCTCGACGATTCCGAAACTGGTCTTTCCGTCCAGTTCAAAGCGACACCAGATCATGCTAAAACCTCCTGGGCACTCCGTCAGCCAGGCATTCAGGCCCCGCTGGGCGGCGGCAGGGGACCATGCCCCCGCCCGTTGCCGTTACCGTTTCCATTCCCGCCGTATGGATCGTAATCCGTGTCGCTGAACACCCGTATCTCCGTCCCCTGGAACACGTGATACATGTGCGCGTCCCGTTCCGTGCCCACGGTATTCAGCATATCGGCGTCTATGTCCGCAATAATCTCCTCAATCTGCTCCGCCGTGAGCCGCTGGTCCACTGCGATGGCGACGTGGGCAATGCCCGGCATGAAGTGAGTGTCAATCCGACCCACCGGCGTTTCCCCGTCCAATATCAGGTACGCCTCGGAGCTCGCCGTGCGAACCTCGCGTTCGTAGTCAAAAGGCATCGGCTCTTCACTCATTGGGGAGTGTCAAAAACTCCCTCTCCCCTGGTGGGAGAGGGTTGGGGTGAGGGGGCTCCTCCACGATCTCACTCCCGCACTTGCCCGCTCCCCCGAACGATCCACTTATACGTCGTCAACTCCCGCAACCCCAGCGGCCCGCGCGCGTGGAACTTCTGCGTGCTGATCCCCACCTCCGCGCCCAGCCCGAACTGCGCCCCGTCGGTGAACCGCGTGCTCGTGTTGTGATAAACCGCCGCTGCGTCCACCTCGTTCAGGAACCTTACCGCCGCATCGGCGTCGTCCGTGATGATGGCTTCCGAATGGCCCGAACCGTGCGTCTCGATGTGTTCCAGCGCGTCGTCCAGGCTGTCCACCACCTTGACCGACGCGATCAACGCCAGGAATTCCTGCCCGAAATCCTCCGGCTCGGCTGCTACCACATTCAGCCCGTTATCGGGCCCCAGGATGCTCAACGCCCGGTGGTCACAGCGCATCTCGACCCCAGCCCCGTTCAGTTGGGCCGCAATCTCTGGGAGGCATCGCGCCGCCGCTGCCGAGTGTACCAGCACCGTATCCAGCGCGTTGCACACCGTGGGCCGCTGCACCTTGGCGTTATAAACGATGCTCGCGGCCATGTCGGTATCGGCGTCCCGGTCAACATACGTATGGCATACGCCCACGCCGCCGGTCACCACTGGCATCGCCGCGTTTTCCGCCACGAAGTTTATCAATCCGGTGCCGCCCCTGGGCACCAGCAGGCTGATGTACTCCTTCATCCCCAGCATCACGTCCACCAGCGCCCGGTCGGTGTCATCTACAAATTGCACGGCGTCGGTGGGCAATCCGGCCTCCCCGATGGCCCGGTGAATCAGCGACACCAGCGCCGTGTTGGATCGCAG
Source organism: Dehalococcoidia bacterium (assembly GCA_965207025.1). Taxonomy (GTDB): domain Bacteria; phylum Chloroflexota; class Dehalococcoidia; order Lucifugimonadales; family UBA3495; genus Bin87. The sequence continues at coordinate 3,956,862 of OZ242258.1, forward strand.
CGTCTCCTTGCCGCCCCGCAGGATGCAGGCGTTGCCCGATTTCAGCGCCAGCGAAACTATGTCGGTGGTCACGTTTGGCCTGCTCTCGTAGATGCTCGCCAGCACTCCCAGCGGCACCCGGCGCTTCTCCACGTCCAGCCCGTTGGCCAGCGTGAAGGATTCCATCAGCTCGCCCACCGGGTCCGGCAGCGCCGCCACGCCGCGCACGTCCGACGCCATCCCGTTCAGCCGGTCCGATGTCAGCAGCAGCCGGTCCAGGAACGCCTCGTTGATGCCAGCCTCCTTCGCGTCCCGGTAATCCGCCTCGTTGGCCTCCAGCGCCGGCCCCTGCTCCGATTCCAACGCCAGCGCGATGTTCTCCAAAGCGTGATTCCGAGTCTCCGGCGACATTCGCGCCAGCGTTGCCGACGCTGCTTGAGCCGCCTTCCCCTGTTGATAAAGTCGCTCCGTCCCGCTCATTGCCTCATCCTCTCAAAAACCTGATCCCGTTCATCCTGTTCATCCATGAAGATACGCCGACCTCACAGCAACACCAGGTTGTTCCTATGCACCACTTCCTGCCCATAGTGGTAGCCCAGCGTATCCACAATCCGGTCCGATCTCATCCCCTGGATTCTCGCCACGTCGCCCGCCGGATAATTCGCCATCCCGCACGCCACGTGATTCCCGTCCAGATCCGAGATGTAGATGATGTCCCCCCGCTCAAAGCCTCCCACCACGCGCCGCACGCCGGCCGGCAGCAGGCTCACGCTGTTCCGACGCAACGCCGACACTGCTCCCTGATCCACCACCACTTCACCCCAGCCGCTGTCCCCCAGGCAGCTCAGCATCCACCGCTTCCGCGCCTCCAGCTTGCTGCTCGCCGGCCGGAAATACGTCCCCACCGGCTCGCCCCGCGCGGCCTTCACCACCACGTCCGGATCTCTGCCCCGGCAGATGCTCATGGCAATCCCCGATGTGGTCACCAGCCGTGCCGCATCCAGTTTGGTCGGCATCCCGCCCCGCGCCCAGGCGTTGCGATGCTCTCCGGCCATGGCGATCACCCGGTCATCGACAAAATCCACCGTATCAATCCGCGTGGCCGCCGGATCCGACTTGGGATCCGACGTGTACAGGCCGTCCACGTCCGACAGAATCACCAGCAAATCCGCGTCAATCAGCGTCGCGATCAGCGATGACAGACGGTCGTTGTCGCCAAACACTTCGCCGATCTCGTCGGCGGCCACCACGTCGTTCTCGTTCACGATGGGCAGAACCCCCAGGTCCAGCAGCGACAGCAGCGTGTTCCGTATGTTCAGGTACGATTGCCGCTGCGCCATGTCCTTGATGGTCAGCAGCACCTGGGACACGACGATGCCTCGTTGCTCGAACAGGCCGGCATACGTGCTCATCAGCCGGCTCTGCCCCAACGCCGCCAGCACCTGCCGCGTGGGGATGTCTGGAATCGCCGGCACCGCGATCCGCTCCGCCAGCGCCTGCCGTCCCGCCGCGATTGCGCCCGACGTCACCAGCAGCGCCTGCGTCCCGTCCACCGCCGCCAAAAGCGAAATCTGGTCCGCCAGGCTGGCCATCATGTCCGTATCCACACCGCCGTCCGCCTTGCCGCCTGCCAGCACGTTGGTGCCCGCCTTCACCACAATGCGCCGGTGTCTCTGCCGCCCGCGCGACGCTGACTCACGCCCTGCTACCGCAGCCGCTCCAAAACCGGAACTGTTCCCCACTGTGGACATGACGACAATCAACACTCAAACGTATGTGAATTGTATCACGCACCAACCATCCCACTGTGCGCAGGACCGCGGTCCTGCCTCTGTCATTGCGAGCAAAGCGTGGCAATCTCGTTGCAAAGCGGGACGTAACCGCTTATAGGCTGCCTATTCACAAACCTCGTGGTGCATCCCTGTTTTGCGCCCACACCCGCAGGTAATGGGCCCAGTACCCCCGCCACCGGCCGTACTCGTTGGAAATTCTCTTCACGTCTTGCGGCGTCAGGGTCACGCCGGCTCCATATACCAGCGATGCCGCCCGCGTCAGTCCACGTTCATTCTCCGGCAGCCCTTGGTAACGTCCCAGGGCTCGTAACATAATGAAGCGGGCCGACCAGGGGCCGATTCCCCGTATTCCCCGCAGCCACTCTTCCAGCTCGGCGTCGGGCGCGCATTGGAGAAAGTCTGGCGTTACCGACGCGAATGCCCTGGCCGTATCGAGGATGTATTCGCCCCGACGCAGACTATGCAGGCCGTACAACTCCCGAACTACGGGCGCGAAGCAGGGATCATTTTGGGCAAGCCCATAAAAATCCCCCAGGTCGTCGTCCAGGCTGAGTAACCGGCGGAGCTGCCACACCGCATCCTGCTCAACCCCCTCTGTTTCGCCGGGCCCGCCAATATGCAGGCTGTAATCCAGAACCCCATCTGGAGCCCCGCGATTGCTCCTTACGTCAAACAGGACGGTACGTCCCGTTACCCTCGAGGCCCAGTACAAGCCGTCGCCCACTACCGGAAGCCTGCCCAAAACCGGCGGAAACCCTCTCAGAAAGTCCAGAGTCTTGCCAAAGTCAAACGGCGCCACTGCTGCCGTGGTGCCTTCTACTGTCCGAACCTTCGTCATCCTGCCCCGGTTCCTTCGTTTTGATTTCGCAAGCCCTCGGTAAGTCTCGCACACATCTATGATCTATGACATCTCCAAAAGGGTCTCCAAAACTCCCCCTCCCCTTGTGGGAAAGGGCTGGGGTGAGGGGGTATCATCCCAGTATAGGCAAAAATGTCCCATCTATCCTGTGTATCCACGAAAAAATGGCCTCCTCAAATCGATACGCCGCTGCCTATCCGGTTGAATCCCAACCCACCCGGCACGTACAATATCCCCACGGGGCTGCCCATCGGTCAGTCCCGCATCGGCGTGTTTAATCGCGCCCGCTCAAAATCTGACCATTCGGAACCAACATGCCTTTAACCGGACTCCTCTCCCTCCTCGGCGCTCAACCCTGGCTCCAACGCCACCTTCGCAACTTGGACTCGCCCAGCGCACGGTCCACCCTCACCATACATCCCGACCATCAGCCGCTATACCTTGCCGCCCTCTGGCAACTACAGCAGCGGCCCGTCGTCGTCATCGCTCCTCGCCTCGATGATGCCCGCCGCCTCCACGACCAGCTCCTCGCCTATCTCGGTGACGATGCCCCTGTATTCCTGCTGCCCGAACCCGAGGTCCTGCCCTTCGAGCGTCTCTCCGTAGATGCCCGCACCGGAAACCAGCGCCTCGCCGCCCTTGCGTCCCTGGCCGCCGCCCAGGACCCTGGCGTCAATCAAAATGCCAGCGACGATGTGCCCCCGCCATTGGTGGTAGCGTCGGTTTCCTCGGCCTTACGCCTCACCATTCCTCCCGCCCTGGCTCTGGGACGCCATCCCTCATTCGATAACGCCGGCCCCTTGACCAAAGGCCACCGCATCCGCTCACTCGACGACACCCTCGCCGTTTGGGTTCAACTCGGCTACCAGCGCGAACCCCAGGTCGAATCCCCCGGCTCCTTCAGCCTCCGCGGCGGTATCCTCGACGTCTTCCCCCCCAACGCCGACCTGCCCTACCGCATCGAACTCTGGGACGACGAGATCGACACCATCCGCCGCTTCGACCCCGAAACCCAGCGTTCCATCGCCGACGCCGAAACCCTCAACGTCATCGCCGCCGCCGAGCAGCTCACCGACCTCTGCGATCCCGCCGTGTTCCATGAGCGTCGCCGCCGCATCGACCTCTCCCCTTGCTCCGGCCCATCCGTTGCCCGATTCCAGGAAGAGCTGTCCAACCTGCTCACCGACCCCAACCCCGAGGTGCTGTCCTTCTACAACGGCCTCCTCAACTCCCACACCCTGGCCGACTACGTGCCCGACGACGCCATCCTGGTGCTCGACCGCCCGGCCCGCCTCGCCGGCGAAGCCGAGGAACAGGATGCCAGGTACGAGCAGCAACGCGCCGCCCGCCAGGCCCGCGGCGAGCTGCCCTACGGTTTCCCCGCGCCCGTCGCCGACTGGGAAACCCTCCGCGCCCAACTGGCAGCCTCGGGCGCCGCCACCGTGGACATCCTCCGCTGGGGTACCGACGAAGATTCCCGCCTCGTCGAGACCCTCCCCGACACCCTCGCCGGCCTGACCGCCTTCACCGACGACGCGGCGGCGCGAATCTCCTCCGATGGCGCGGTCGTCGCCGTCAGCCAGCACGCCGGACGCCTCGGCGAACTGCTGGAGGAGGCCGGCCTATCCGCCAACATCGTCGAAGACCTGCCGGCCCGCCCTCGCGCCGGCCGCGTCTATCTGCTCCACGGCGCGCTCCGCAAGGGCTGGCAGGTGGAGGCCGGCGGCAACTCGCCCCACGTCGCCGTGTACAGCGACGCCGAGCTGTTCGGCACCGTCAAGCAGCGCAGCTACCGTCCGCCCAATGTCCGCCGCGACCTCGGCGACGCCGTTTCCCTGGCCGACCTCACCCCCGGCAGCTACGTTGTCCACATCGACCACGGCGTCGCCCGGTTCGTCGGAACCACTCATCTCGAATCCACCGGCGAAGACCGAGAGTATCTCGTCCTCGAATACGCGGACGACGACCGCCTCTACGTGCCCACCGAGCAGCTCGACCGTCTCGGCGCATACGTCGCCGCCACCGACCACGCGCCCACCTTGACCCGGCTCGGCGGCGCAGAGTGGCAGCGCATCAAGGATCGCGCCAAGGGTGCCGCCCGCGAAATCGCCGCCGAGCTGCTCCGCCTGTACGCCACCCGCGAAACCGTCTCCGGCCACCGTTTCGGCCCTGACGCCGCGTGGCAGCGCGATCTGGAAGACTCGTTCCCCTATGTGGAAACCCCCGACCAGCTCCGCGCCGTGGACGAGGTCAAAACCGACATGGAAATCTCCAAGCCTATGGATCGCCTCATCTGCGGCGATGTCGGCTATGGTAAAACCGAGGTCGCCCTTCGCGCCGCCTTCAAAACGGTCAACGAGGGTATGCAGGTCGCCGTCCTCGTGCCCACCACCGTCCTGGCCCAGCAGCACTACGCCACCTTCGCCGAACGCCTCGCTCCCTATCCCGTCAAGGTCGAAGTCCTCAGCCGCTTCCGCACCCACAAGGAGCAGGCCGAGGTCGTCGAAGCCGCCAAAGCCGGCTCCGTCGATATTGTCATCGGCACCCACCGCATCCTACAAAAGGACGTCGCATTCAACAACCTCGGCCTCGTCATCGTGGACGAGGAACACCGCTTCGGCGTCGCCCACAAGGAGCGCCTCAAGCAGATGCGCGCCGAGGTGGACGTCCTCACCCTCACCGCCACTCCCATCCCCCGCACCCTCCACATGGCCCTCGCCGGCGTCCGCGACATGAGCGTCATCCACACGCCCCCCGAGGAGCGCCTGCCCGTCAAGACCTTCGTATCCGAGGACAGCGCCGACCTTGTGCGCGAGGCCATCCTGCGCGAACTCGAACGCGATGGCCAGGTCTTCTTCCTCCACAACCGCGTCCGCACCATCCAGCACGTCACCGAGGAACTCCAGAAACTCGTCCCCGAAGCCCGCTTCACCATCGGCCACGGCCAGATGCCCGAGTCCGAGCTTGAGGACGTGATGGTCGCCTTCGCCAACCGGGAAGCCGACGTACTGGTCTGCACCACCATCATCGAATCCGGCCTTGACATGCCCAACGTCAATACCATCATCATCGACCGCGCCGACCGTTTCGGCCTCGCCCAGCTCTACCAGCTCCGTGGCCGCGTCGGTCGCGGCGACCACCGCGCCTACGCCTACCTCCTGATCCCCGACAACCACGAAATCACCGACACCGCCAGCCAGCGCATCCACGCCATCCTGGAAGCCAACGAGCTCGGCTCCGGCTTCCGCATCGCCATGCGCGACCTGGAAATCCGCGGCGCCGGCAACCTGCTCGGAGCCGACCAGAGCGGCCAGATCCACGCCGTCGGCCTCAACCTCTACTCCGAGCTGCTGGCCCAGGCCGTCCAGGAACTCGATAACGACGCCATGGGCGCGCCCTCAACCGACGCGCCCCCGCCGCCGCGCATCGACCTGCCCGTCCCTGCCGTGATCCCCACCGACTACATCGCCCACCTGCCCGCCCGCCTGGCCTTCTACCAGCGTCTTTCCAACATCGCCAACCGAGACCATATCCCCGCCGTTCGCGCCGATATGCAGGATCGTTTCGGCCCCCTGCCCGACGTAGTCGAAAACCTGCTATCCGTCACCGATCTCCGCTGCCTGGGCGCAACCGCCGGCGTTGAGTCGATAGACGGCTCCGGCGACGGCATCGTTACCGTCGTGTTCCGCCAGCCCGTCGGCGACGCCCGGTTCGCTCTCCAGAACAAGATGGGCCCCGGCATCCGCGTTGGCCGCCGCGACATGGAAATCCGCACCTCCGGCGACGCCGACCACGGCCTTGCCCGCATCGCCCGCGCCCTCCGCCGCGTCGTATCCTTCATCGACGAAATGCAGGCCGCCCTCACCGCCGCCCAATCCCAACCCGCCGCCCCCCCGGATCCCACCACCCTCCCGGATCCCACCGCCCTCCTGGATCCCACCGTCATTCCGGATCCCACCGTCATTCCGGATCCCACCGTCATTCCGGCGAAAGCCGGAATCCAGGCCCCACCCAACCCGACCACCACCCCTCCTTCCGCTCATGGTGAGCCTGTCGAACCACCATCCCCGGCGACCAACGGCGTCAGCCAACCGGATGCCCTAACCTCCGCCGACGGCAACACTGCCGACAGTCAATCCCCGGCCAAACGCACCCGCCGCCGTCGCCGCCGGCACCAGATCCCCACCACCGCATGATCGGGCAGTGACCAAATCGCCTCTTCCTTGATGGACTGACAGGCGGGGGGTTCCATTTGCTCCCTCTCCCTTGATGGGAGAGGGTTGGGGTGAGGGTGAAAACCTTCCGGCAAGCATACGTAGGGGCAACCACAAGGGTTGCCCCTTCAACACCCTGATTCAGACAGACTCACCGCCCTCCGCGTCCAGTTCCGCAACAACATGCGCCCCATTTGTCCTACTCTGACGCCGCCGCCACACTATCAGCGCAGCCACGGCAGCCCCCGCTATCACGACCACCCCGACAATCACCACTATGGCTGCCCACGGCGTTTCCGGGCCATCCTCGGTGTACACGTCAACCGTCAGCCGCGAGTTCGGTGCCGCGTCCGCCGCCCCCTGCCCCACCGATTCAAACTCCCAGCGTTCGGCGTCGCCCAGCGTCGTCCCGAAGTCCATGATGTCCCGCAGGTCCGAGGCCCGCACCACCAGCTCCATGTGAACGTTCTCATGTTCCCCGTCATCCCACCTGGACTCGTTCCAACTCTCCACGTATCCGCCCAGCGATTCCGCCCTCGCCCGAATCTCACCCGCCGCCGCAATCGGCTCCGGGGCGCTCAACGACAGCGACGCTGCTGAGTCAACGTTAGATCGAATCCTCACCGAAAACCGTGCGTTGGGCACGTCTCCCACCGGCGACGGCCCCACCGAATTCAGCCTGCGCTCCGACGGCTCGCCCAGCGTCGCCGCATAGTCCATCAGCCCGGCCAGATCCGCCGGCTTCACATAAGCGGTAAGTTCCACCACCTGACCGCGCCCTTCTTGGAATTCCCGTTTTCCGCCCACGTACCCGTTCAGGCTTTCGACCTGCCCGACGATGCTGTCCGCGATGTTGCCCGGGTCCCCCACCGCTAGGACCAGCGACCCATTGGGCGGATCGCTGGCAAACCGCCCCGGCAAATGCAGGTGGACTCTGATCAAAGACGCCGCCACCCGGTTCTCCAGGTTCCGCTGCGTCGCCGCCACGCTCTCAATGTCTGCCCGCACTTCCGAGATGCGACGCTCAATGTCGATCACGTCCTCCACCGTCGCCGCGTTCTCCAGCAGCACGATCAGCCGCTCTTCCTGCGTTTTCCACGCCGTCATCCGCGCTTCGTTGTCGATCAGTCGGTCCGTAACGTCCGTGGACGACACCCCCTCGTCGGTTACTCTCCCCAAACCCCGCAGCGTCTGCATCGCGTCGTCGAACCGTTCCGCCGGCACCCGCACGTTGATGTTCGCGATGCGATAACCCGCTTCACCGACAATATCCGCCGACTCAACCCAGCCGCCTCGTTGACCGGCCATCGCCTCCACCTGCCGCGCCACGCCGTCAATTTCGCCCACCTCCAGGCTGATCCAAGCCTCCACGATCAATTGCCGGCCGCTCTGCTGCTGCAACGAACTGGATCCACTGGAGCCATCTTTCCCAGCCGGCCCGGGCATACCCGGCGGCCCGTCGCTGTCCAGGACCGCCCGTTGCGCCGCTTGAGGCTGTGCCGGCATCGCCGCCGGTGGTGCTGGCGTGGGAATTGCCGACGCGGCTGCTTGCATTTGCGGTTGCGCGGCATCGCTGTCCGATGACCACTCTTGGTTAACCTCGCCGGCCGCCGGCGCTGCCGCCTCCTCAGCCGCGCCCCCGCAACTCAACGCCATCGCCATCAATCCGACTATCAGCACGATACCCGGCAAAATCCGCCGCCATCTCGCAATACTCATTATCATCGCTCCCCTTCGTATATGCCGTAACTACGGATTATATCTTTTCCCGGATTCACCGCCGGAACTGTCATTGCAAGCAGAACTGTCATTGCAAGCGAAACTGCCGTTGCCAACTGAACTGTCATTGCAAGCGAAACTGCCGTTGCCAACTGAACTGTCATTGCAAGCGAAACTGTCATTGCCAACTGAACTGTCATTGCGAGCGAAACTGCCATTGCCAACTGAACTGTCATTGCGAGCGCAGCGTGGCAATCTCGTTGCCAAAGCGGCCGTCATGCCCAAACCGCCATCCCGGCCCCCTCCCGTCATTCCGGCGAAAGAACAGCCAGTCCCGTGCCCGACACGGGATCACCCCGTACTTGATACGGGGCCGGAATCCAGAAACTCTTTCCGACCACGCCTCCAAAGCCAATTTCCCAATTTTCCCATGATAGTGACACCCGCCCCTTGCGCCTCGACTTCCCCAATCCCTATACTGGACTCATCAGGCGAAAGAACATTTATACGCATCACGCATCACACCCCATGCCAGGTTTTCGGGCCTCGCGGCCACCCCGTCAGTAAAAATCGCATACTTGGGTCCCTGAATGTCGACACCGTGCGTTGCCTAAACGGAGCGACCGTCACACCCCGGCGTCAGCCACTGCGCACCGCGGCTCGGCGATTCCGTCCCCGGACGGAGCCGTTGGGCTGGATGCGGGAAAGAGTGTTCAAACAACCATGCGTCCCAAACCGGCCGCGCACTGACACCGGCCCGAAACCCTGGCAACAGCAAATCAAACCAACCGAAACGCCCATAGCCTGTAAAGGAGCTCAACCGCAACCACTACCCGCTCATCCTGAGCCCATCGAAGGACGAGCGCAAACCACTGCATGACTGTCGGCGGCGTACCCTTCGCCTGACTCGCCGCCGTCTCAATCTCATTTGCTGGACCGCCGGCATCCGTTCGATGCTGGGGATCTTGCAACGCCGTCCTGGAGAATCTGACCGCCAATATGAGCATGTCCGATCATCATTTGAATCGCGCGGAACTGTATCTGCGTTTCGCCCTTGACGACTTCTTGGACGAACAGTATCCCAGGGCTGCTAACGCTCTTCACCGTTCCGCTACCCACGCCGCAAGCGCCATCCTGTCCCGCGAGGGTCGGCCCACTCGAACCCGGCGCCGCCTGCTCAATGCCTTGGCCGAACTTGTCCAGGAGGGTCATCTCAAGCCCGGGCACCTGCTCACCTTCCGCCTCGCCCACGATCTGCCGGACCATATCGCCACCGCCTCGCCTGCCGAATCTCTTCACCTCGTGCGCACCACGCGCCGCCGCGTAAAGTTGTTCGTCAGGGATGTGTCCATCGCCGTACAGCAACGTCAGCCGTGGGAACGATATGAACAACCCGACATTCCCCGGCTCCTCAGCAACCGGCCCACGCTCCAGGAGATGCATACCACCGTCCCGGCCCGGTGCAACAACCTGGCCCTGCCGCCGGTCCGTCCTCCAAACCTGCGATTGGCCTACAATCCCGACGTCTGCCCCAAATGCGCCAACCTGCCACTCCGCTCAGGGTGAGCCTGTCGAACCACGCCCGTATGCTATAATTCAACTATAGTCGGGGTGTAGCGCAGTGGCTAGCGCGCCACGTTCGGGACGTGGAGGTCGGTGGTTCGAATCCACTCACCCCGACCATTGCTATGCCCGCACCGCCATGCCCATACGGAGGGATAGCATGACCCGTCGCAGTTTCTGGGCCTGGGGCAACGAGGATCGGGAGCCAACGTCGGCAGACTACGCCGCCATGGCCCAGCGAATCCACCAACGCTACGGCGTTTCGCTCGACCCGCCCCGCCCGCCTACCGACGCCGACCTTAACCTGCGCCCGCCGCGCATCCTCCCCCATCCCCTCGTCGCCGAGTTCTGCTCTACCGACGACCACGACCGCGCCGCCCATACCTACGGGCGCAGCTTCCGCGACCGCGTCCGGGCCTTCAACTGCCGGTTCCCCAACCCGCCCGACGTCATCGCCTACCCCCGCAGCGAGTCCGAGCTCACCACCGTTCTGGACTGGTGCTCCAACTCCAACATCGTCGCCATCCCCTACGGCGGCGGCAGCACCGTCGTCGCCGGCGTGGAACCCCCGGATGCCGACGCCGTCGTCACCATAGACCTCACCCGCCTCGACCAGGTGCTGGAGATCGACGACACCTCCCGCGCCGCCCGCATCCAGGCCGGCGTCCTCGGCCCGGCCCTGGAATCCCAGCTGCGTCCCCACGGCTACACCCTGCGCCATTTCCCCCAGAGCTTCGAGTTCTCCACCTTGGGCGGCTGGATCGCCACCCGCAGCGGTGGCCACTACGCCACCAACCACACCCACATCGACGACTTCGTTGAGTCCGTGCGCATGGTTACCCCCTCCGGCGTGTGGGAATCCCGTCGTCTCCCCGGCAGCGGCGCCGGCCCGTCCCCTGACCGCATCGTCATCGGCAGCGAGGGCATCCTCGGCGTCATCACCGAGGCCTGGATGCGCATCCAGGCCCGTCCACGATACCGCGCCTCCGCCGGCGTCGTATTCGATGGCATGGCCGCCGCGTCCGAAGGCGCCCGACTCATCGCCCAGGCCAAGCAGTGGCCCGCCAACCTCCGTATGCTCGACCCCGCCGAGGCCCAGGACTTCGCCGGATTGGACGGTCAACAGGCCCTGCTCATCATCGGCTTCGAATCCGCCGAACTCCCCCAGGGCGAGAACATCCGGCAGGCCGTCGCCATCGCCCGCGATGCCGGCGGCTCAATTGACGAGGACTCCATCGTCATTGCCGACGCTGCCGAACGCTCCGACTCCACCGCCGGACGCCAGGGCGCGGTTGGCAGTTGGCGCAATTCATTCATCAACGCCCCCTACGAGCGCAACGCCACCATCGGCTTCGGCATCGTCGCCGAAACCCTGGAAACCTCAATAACCTGGGAACGCTGGCCGGCAATGGACGAGATGGTCCGCTCCGCCCTGCACGATGCCCTGCAACGCGCGTGCGGCGGCGGTCGCGTGTCTTGCCGGTTCACCCACGTCTATCCCGACGGGCCGGCTCCCTACTACACCTTCGAGGGCTTGGGCCAAATCGGCGGCGAACTGGAAGCCCACGCCGAAATCAAGCAGGCCGCCTCCGACGCGGTGATGGCCGCCGGCGGCACCATCACCCACCACCACGCCGTCGGTCGTGCCCACCGTCCTTGGTACGACGCCCAGCGCCCCGACCCCTTCGCCGAAGCCCTCCGCTCCGTCAAAAAAACCCTCGACCCCAACGGCATCCTAAACCCCGGCGTCCTTATAGACCCATAGAATCAACAATACTCTCACTCTTGGCCAATAGGATTTACCACGAGTTGGAACATGAGCGAATTACTTACGAACACCCTAACGTGGGACTAGGCAGGAGCTGACACAAGGCACGTCAGGAGGAACGTTATGCGCAAGTTGACCTGCTACGCTTGGGGCAGGCCCGGCGATTGGGAAGCCCTCTGCGTCGATTACGACCTTCCGGCCCAGGGAAAGACCTTGGAGGAAGTGCGCCGGGAACTGGCCGATGCGGTGGACACTTACCTCGAATACGTTGCCGACCTGCCGGAAAGTGAGCAGCGTGCGTTCCTGAGTCGGAAGGCTCCCCTCAACCTGCGTTTGCGGCTGGCGTTGGCATCCAAGATTTCCTGGATGCTCTCTGCGGCAAAGGTGACCTCTGACAGCAAGGGCCTGGCGCGTGCCAGGTTTGTGGTGACTCCCACCGCCTGACGTACCGACAGGTCATCAGGATACTGGATGAGAACGGATTCTATTTCGAGCGTTACGGCAAAGGCTCATATCGCGTCTATGAAGGCCACCACAGCGGCAAACGATGGTCGGTAACTTTATCGTTCAGCCAACTCGGCGAGGATGTCAAGCCGGGTACGTTGAGCTCGATCATCCGACAATCCGGCCTTCCAAGAGATGCCTTCCGCAGGTAGGGGCGCAAAATCTTCCGCCCCGCTTGATTCCTGCTAAGCTATACGAGGCAGCACTTTCTTGTTGAACAACCGCAGCGACGCGGTTTGCATTTCGTCGGGCATCAGGTTGCCGTAGTTAATTTCGTAGATCAGTTGGTCCAGCCCCAAGTTTTCTTCCAGTTCGGCCAGACGCTCGGTGACGGTATCGGGGGTGCCGTACACCACTTTGTCCCGCAGCCAGTCGTCGTAGTCCATGCCCAGAATGATCCGACTCTGCTCGCCCCAGTCGCCCGTCGTGCCGGCGCGCCCGGCGTAGGAACCGACCCGTTCACCCAGGCGGGTTATCGAGTTCATGGCGGATTCCATCGGATTCCGGTACGCCGCCTCCGTATCCTCGTTGACGTAGATGGGCACCCGGAGTCCAACCTTCCCTTCGCCGGGATGGCCGGCCGCTTTCCACGCCGCTCGGTACTCCTCCATCGGCCCCTTGAGTTGTTCCAGCGTGAATACCCGGGACGGATTCACGATCAACGGGTAGCCCATCGCGCCGATGATGGGGAAACTCTCTGCCGAAGTCACGCCAACTGTAATGGGCGGGTGTGGTTGCTGATAGGGTCGGGGCGTTACCGTAAGATCATCACAGGAGTAATGCTCCCCGTGGAAGGAGAAAGATTCCTCAGTCCAGGCCGTTTTGACGACCTCAAGGAACTCATCGAAGCGGCTGCGACTCTCCTCAAAAGTGACGTTGAATCCCTCGTGGACGTTGGGGAAAGTGCCCCGACCCACGCCCAGCTCGACCCGCCCGTCGCTGATGTGGTCCAGAGTAGCCATTTCCTCGGCGACCCGAATAGGATGGCCCAACGGCAGGCAGTACACCGCCGTGCCAATCCGCATGGTGCGGGTCTTGGCGGCAATTGCAGTGGCGATCATTACCGGAGACGCCAGCACCCGCTCCATGTTGAAGTGGTACTCGGCCAGCCAGCAGGAGGCAACGCCCAGGTCTTCGGCTTCCTGTACCAACCTGAATGATTGAGTGAACGCGTCGTGATGGTTACCATCAATCGGGCGCGGAAATTCGAGGAACAGTCCAAATTCCATACCTGCTCTCCTTTCGCGATACTCACTTCGTCATTCCCAAGGGAACCGTCCAGGCTCCGCGACATTCTACCGTCATTCCGGCGAAAGCCGGAATCCAGTCGTTGCAATCAACCGATGCTATACCTGCGAACCCTGGATGCGACGCTCTTGTCCTTCCCACTCACGGTCCCGCAGGATGTACTTCTGGATCTTGCCAGTGGCGGTTTTGGGCAAATCCCCGAACTCCACGCTCTTGGGCGCCTTGAAGTGGGCGATTCGGTCTCGCGTGAAGTCTATGATTTCCTCGGCGCTCACTGCGCCGCCGTCCCGGGGCACCACGAACGCCTTGGGCACCTCGCCCCACCGGTCATCGGGAACGCCGACCACGCAGACCTCCAGCACGGCGGGGTGTTCCATGATGACCTTTTCGACCTCCTGGCTGGAGATGTTTTCCCCGCCGGAGATAATGATGTCCTTGGAACGGTCCTGCAGCTCGATATATCCGTCGGGGTGCCAAACGGCCAGGTCTCCGGAGTGGAACCAGCCGCCACGGAAGGCTTCGGCAGTCGCGTCGGGGTCGTTGTAATATCCCTTCATCACCGCGTCGCCCTGCATCACCACTTCGCCCATGGTCTCGGTGTCGCGGGGGACGTCGGCCATGTTCTCATCCACCACGCGGAGGCCGGTTCCGTACACCATGAACGGAACTCCCTGCCGCGCCTTCACCCGCGCCAACTCGTCGGACGGCAGCGAATCCCAGTCGGGCTGGGCAGCGGCCACCGTGCAGGGCCCGTAAGTCTCAGTGAGACCGTACACGTGGATGATCTGAGCGCCCATGCCTTCAATAGTGCGTATCACCTGCGGGGCCGGCGGCGCGCCGGCAGTCATGATGGTGAGCCCGGACAGGTCGGCGGAAGCGGCTTCCGGCGCAGCATACAGGCCCGTCAGGACGGTGGGCGCGGCGCACAGATGGGAAACGGATTCCTCCCGAATCAGGCGGTACACCTCGGCCGGGTCCACCCTCCGCAGACACACATGCGTGCCCCCGACGGCGGTTACGGCCCACGGGAAGCACCAGCCGTTGGCGTGGAACATGGGCAACGTCCACAGATAGACGCTGCGCCAGTTCATGCCCATTTCCATAGCCTCGCCCAGCGCGTTCAGGTACGCGCCGCGAGGCGTGTACTCCACTCCTTTGGGCATTCCGGTGGTTCCGGAGGTGTAGTTGATGGTCAGCGTGTCGGTCTCGGAGGTTGTGCCGGGCAGTTCAGCTAGGGGTTCCACCGACGCAAGCCATTGCTCGAATTCGGGGCCGGGTATGTCGGTGGCTAGGGGCGCGGTGTCCCGCACCTGGACGTAGGTCTCAACGCCGGGGCAGTCGGCCTGCAACTGCCGCACCGTATCGGCCAGCTCGGAGTCGAACACCAGTACCTTCGCGCCGGAGTGATTCAGGATGTAGGCGATCTCCCGAGGAGACAGGCGAATATTGAGCGCCACCAGCACCGCGCCGATACCCATGGGCGCGAAGTTGGCTTCCAGCATGGACGGCAGGTTGGGCAACAGGTAGGCAACGCGGTCGCCTGCCCGAACGCTGACGCTCTGCAATGCAGCAGCGTGGCGCTGCACCCGCTCGTAGAACCGGGCGTAGGTGGTGACGCCGCCGTTGTAGATACAGGCGGCCTTGTCCGGATAGACGGACGCGCTGCGTTCCAGGAAGAGCAACGGGCTGAGGTTGGCGGATGTGGCGCTGGTCACCATGCGGCGGCCTCCGATCGCGATGATTGTTACGGTTTGATGTCATTCTGTACCGTGCGGCCCGAAATGTCCAGAACGGCGCTCTGTCGTCGTCATGGTATGATGCCGAAAACACGAAAGGGGTTGCGAGATGACTACGCAGATAGCGCCGGTTTCGGAAGTGGGGCGAGTTACCTATTTGGACCCAACGGGGTTTGTACACCAGGTTGAAAGGCAACTGACGCCACGGCTGGATTCCGTAGCGAGGAGAGTCGCTGGGTTGCTGGACAATGGGAATGACACGTCCAGCTACTTTTTCACCAGCCTGGCGGAGACGCTGGAGCGCGACTACGGGGTGTCCAAGGTTTTGATGCGCACCAAGTTCACGTCCACGCGCCCGGCGGAATCCGATCTGATTGACCAGATGGGACAGGAGGCCGACTTCCTGATTGCCGGCGTGGCGCTTTGAGGGTCCTGCACCTCGGGCAGTATGCTCGACGCAGTGAACTTTGAAGACCACGGCAAGCCGGCAGCGGTGGTGGCGACCACCAACTTCGTTCGCTTGGCCACCTCGATTGCACGGGCGAATCACCTGGATACGCTGCCATTGGTAACGATTCCGCACCCGCTGGGGAACTCGGTAGAGGCGGCGGAGAGGGCTAAAGAAGTGGCGGCCCAGGTGGTGGCGGCGGTGACGTCGGGGTAAGTCGAGAGCGGCCCCCTCACCCCCAGCCCTCTCCCGAGAGGGGAGAGGGAGTTTTTTTAGGCACTCTATGGAATCTGCGGGTGGACAATGCTTAACCGGGAACAAGCTACACGCCTGACCGGGTTGGATACGGTCCAGGGCGCGCTGGACACTATCGAGACCTATTTTGAAAATGGGTGGACGGACGGGCTGCCCGTCGTTCCGCCCACGGAAAACGTGGTGGCCGATTTCGTGGCAGCGTCCGGCAGGGACGGCGCGGAGGTCCTGGGCTTGATGCCGCCCCGCATGGGGGTGGTTACGGTGGAAGCGGCGGCCACCAATGCAGTGATGGCGGGTTGTCTGCCCGAGTACATGCCCATAGTCCTGGCGGCAGCGGAGGCAGCGTTGGATCCCGTTCTGGACATACGGGGCCTGCAAGCGACCAGCGATCCGGCGGCGCCTCTGGTAATCGTGAGCGGCCCGATAGTGGAGCAGGTTGGCGTCAACCACGGCGTCGGTCTGTTCGGCCACGGCAGCCGGGCCAACGCCACCATCGGCCGCGCGTTGCGGCTGATGATGATCAACCTTGGAGACGGCCGCCCGGATACCGGCGATAAATCGACAATGGGCTCGCCATCCAAATACTCCTACTGCATGGGAGCGGACGCGGACACGCCGTGGGCTCCGCTACATACCGATTTCGGCTTCGACCCGGAAGAGAGCTGCGTAACTGTGTTCGGGGCGGACGGGCCGCGGGGCAACAACCCGGCGGGTTCGGGGAGCATGGAGTTCGCGCTGTGGGTGCTGGCGGATTCGCTGCGGAATCTGAATCCCAACATGATTCACGGCGGGCATACCTTGGTGGTGATCAGCCCGCTGATCGCCCACGGGCTGCACGCGGAGGGCTGGACCAAGCGGGACGCGCAACTGTACCTGTACGAAAAGGCGCGGATTCCCATTGAGCGGGTGCGCCGGTACAAGGAATTGCGCTACGGTCGCAACGTGGAGGCGGGGGAGCCGTACTTCTGGCCCAAGTGGCTGGACGTCGAGGACCCCACCGAACCGGACCCGATGATCCCCATCGTGCGAGACCCGGACAACATCATGATCGTGGTAGCCGGTGACCCGGCCAGATCAAGGTCGGCGTTTTGCCCGGCGCGGCCATACAACAGACCAGTGACGAAAGCGGTGCGGATGGTGGGGTAATGCGTCGAAAGCGCGGTATGATACGATTTTTCTATCCATGAGCGATCGCCACTCGGCATACCGGAGGCAAACCGATGACCACGAAACGGACGCGCAAACTCCCAGAACCGCCGGAGATTGCCCTGACGCCACTGGCCGTAGTGAGTGACAAAAATCAACTCACCCTCACGGAAGGTATCCTTGCCAATTTCCCCGGCGTTGACTGTTTTGAGGTTACGGTTGAGGATGAGCGCGTGGTGTTGACACCTTTCGAGGATACTACCATCGAAGGCGTATGGGCCATAATCGAGGCTCTAGGGATCACCGAGGAGGATGTTGCCGATGCGGTGAAATGGGCGCGAGGGCATTAATGCCGTGCTGGATAACAACGTGGTGGTGTCGGCATTGGTGTTTCCGTCGGGCAGATTGTCCTGGGTAAGTTGGGCATGGCAATCCTCTGAAATCGTGCCCCTAGCCAGTGACGAAACTCTCGAAGAACTGGGGCGGGTTCTTGCGTACCGGAAGTTTCGCCTCTCCGCTGCCAGGAGGGCGGAGGTTATGAGCCGTTACCGTCGATGGTGCGAGATGGTAACCATAGCTGAACCCCCGGATGTGCCTGAATGCCGCGATCCTCGAGACCGCCCGTTTCTGGAACTGGCCGCCGTGGCTCAGGCTGATGCCCTGGTTACTGGCGACGGCGACCTGCTGGCTTTGGCCTCAGTATTTCATATCCCCATAATCACGCCGATGGCATTGCGCTCCCGGTTGCAAAAAGAGTTACTATGACCACGCAAAATACGCTGCTTGCACATATCGTGCCGATGTACGGAAAAACCGAGTTGGTGGCTACCGAGGCGTTGCGGTACATCCTTGAGCAATCCGAGGCGGCGAGGAAGGCCCTCGAAAGTATGCTGCGCGCCTCCGGGGTGGAAGTGGGTTCCCTCACGAGGTTCACGACTGAAGAACCCGGCGATGGAGGGGAGCGCGTCGACTTGGTGTGCTCTGACGCAGACGGTGCCAAGCGGGTGCTTATTGAAGCGAAGTTTTGGGCCAGGCTTACTGATCATCAGCCTAACACCTACTTGGGAAGTCTTCCCAAAGATAAGCCGTCCGTGCTGCTGTTTGTTACACCCGAAGCACGCCTCTCCTCGCTATGGCAAGAAATCTTGGTTAGGGCAGACAATCGATTCAATGTGACTCCCATCGACGAGGCTAAGGACTTGCGCAAAGCCCGTCTCGGCGATGGACCGGCGCAATTGATGCAGACCAGCTGGCGGTACTTGCTAGGCCAGATAGAGTTGCAACTCTCTTCTGGCGACAAGGCTTTGGAAGACGTCCGCCAACTGCGCGGACTAACCGAGCGAATGGATATTGCCCCATTTCTGCCTTTGCAAGCTGGGGAGATTTCTCAAGATTTGCCGCGCCGGATGCTCAGTTTGCGCAGATTGGTGGACGAGGCCATGGATCGTATGGAGAAACAGGGGTGGATGCGGCCTGACAACAAGCGCCCCACCAGAGACGATACGTTTATCTACTATGGGCGGATGGTGGATTTTGCTGGAACCAGGGCTTGGTTCGGCGTCAATCTGGAAACTTGGGCTGAGTGGCGCAATACGCCCATCTTGATCGAACTGTACTCGTCAGAACAACTGCCTGAAACCGAAGCGTCCAACCTCTTGCTAAACAAGATAGGTCAACATTTTCCCGGAGAAGGGGCGGACGATAACTGGCATGTCCCAATTTTCTTGCCGGTGGGCGTGGAATTTGACACCGTGGTGGATACAGTGGTTAAACGGTTGGAGTTCATTGGCAATCTTGTAGATGCCAATGGCCCAACCTATGTGTAAGGATAAATCTCCATGACTAGCCAGGAACGCGATTTCATCGGCTACGGCGCTAACCCGCCCGTCATCCAGTGGCCCAACGGCGCACGCATCGCTATCTCCGTGGTCGTCAACTACGAGGAGGGGAGCGAGGCGTCGCTGCTCGATGGGGATGCGGCGCATGAGTCGAACAACGAGGTGCCTTCGCCGGTGCCGGCGGAGCAGCGGGATTTGTTCAACGAGTCGTTTTTTGAGTACGGCAGCCGGGTTGGCGTGTGGCGGATTCTGAATCTGCTGGACAAGTACGACGTGAAGAGCACGTTTTTCTGCTGCGCGGTGGCGTTCGAGCGGAACCTGGAGGTGGCGCGGGCCGTGGTGGAGCGGGGGCACGAAGTGTGCGGGCATGGCTACCGCTGGGAGGAATACCACAGCAAGACGCGGGATGAAGAGGCCGAAGCCATCCGCAAGACGGTGGAATCGCTGACGGAGACTACCGGAGTGCGTCCGGTGGGATGGTTCACGCGGTACGGGCCGAGCGTCAACACGCGGGAGCTGGTGGTGTCTGAAGGTGGGTTCATCTACGACAGCGGGGTCTTCAACGACGACCTGCCGTACTACACCCAGGTGGGCGGGAAGCCCTGGCCCGTGCTGCCCTACAGCTTCGAGACCAACGACGCCCGGTTCTGGCGCGGCGGGCTGAACAGCGTGGGCGATTTTTATGAGTATCTGAAAGATACGTTCGACGTGCTTTACGAGGAAGGCCGGACGCATCCGAAGATGATGTCGGTGGGCTTGCACTGCCGGATTGCAGGACGCCCGGCGAGATCCAGGGCGTTGGATCGGTTCCTGCGGTATGCGAAGAGCCATCCGGGAGTTTGGTTCGCGCGGCGGGACGAGATTGCGCGGTGGTGGTTGGAGAAGTACCCGCCGGGGACGCTGCAATCTTAGGGGGCGATGACTCCGGGGTTCCCCTCACCCTAACCCCTCTCCCACGAGGGGAGAGGGGATTCCGGACATTCAGTGCCGCTTACCACTCGTTCATTTTGATGACGGTGAAAACGGCGCCTTCGGCGTCACGCAGTACGGAGAAACGGGCGAAGTCCATCAGATCTCTGGGTTCGACGATGGCGTCGCCACCCAGCTCTTTGGCTTGGGCAGTGGTAGCGTCCACGTCGTTGACGCCGAAATAGACGCCCCAGTTGGGAGGGACCGGCCCCCAGTCCTCGCCAATCTGGATGATGCCGCCAACCATCTGCTCGCCAACCCACATGAGCCAGTAGGGGAATTCCTGGATATTTTCATCCTGCTTGATTTCGGCGCCCAGGACTTGCTGGTAAAAATCTCGGGCCGACTCCGGGTCGGTGGTGGCAAGCTCAAACCAGCAGAGGGCGCCGGGTTCCATCATCACGCCCGCGCCGGCGTGAGCCACGGGATACCACAACCGCAGGAACGCGCCTTCCCGGTCCTGGATGATGGCCATGCGGCCTACGGTGTGGTTGGGCATGGGAGTAACGTCCATGGGGCCGAAGACGACGGTTCCGCCAGCGGCCCGGGCGCGCTCCACGGCGGCCTCAAGGTCGTCAACGGTTACGTACACGCTCCAGTGTGGGGGCAGGTTCTCCTGGCCGGGGCCGGCTTCGGCGGAGGCGCAGGCGGCCTGTCCGTTGTGGGTGTACATGGTGTAGGTCATGTCGGGGCCGGCGGGATGGTCCTGGTATTCCCAACCGAACAGGGCGGTGTAGAAGTCTTTGGCGGCCTGGCCGTCGTGGGCAAGCAGGTCGGCCCACGAGGGGGTGCCGGGGGCGTATTCGGTGATTTCGGGCATTGGTTAGCCTCCGTGGTGAATTTCTATTTGAGGATAGCAGGGGGTATAAACCGGCGTCCGTGCGGGCTTGTCATCAATTTCAGGTGGTTTTTTTGCATTGATGGGCAGGATAAACGGGATGAATGGAGAGGGAACAAAGAGGGGCGACGCATGCGTCGCCCCTACGCGGGTTTTATTGGCGTCAGGTTAATCGTCGGCGGGGACTTTAAGCCTCGAAGGTGGTGTCCTTGAAGGCGGGCATGACCTCTTCGGCGAACTGCTGAAGCTGCTCCAGGATCATGGCCTGCGGGGTGCCGACGGGCTGGCCGACCTGGACGCGCTTGAGGCCGGGGTAACGCTCCTCGACGCTCTTCAGCTGCTCGATGATGCGCTCGGGCGGGCCGGCGAGAACGCTGCCGTTTTCAATGGCGTCTTCGATGGTGGGCAGTCCGGCGTTGGGTGCGATCTCGGGATTGCTGATGTCGCGGATCTGCTGTTCGGTAAGGCCGCGGGTGAGGCGCAGGGGGCCGAACATCTTGAGGTTTTCCTCGTAGTACCTGGCGCCGACGCGGGCGGCTTCCTCAACGGTATCCGCGATTTGGAAGTGGAAACCCACGGCCAAGTCTTCGCCGAGCTCGGCGTCGGGCTTGCCGTGCTCCCGGAGAGCGTCGCGGTAGGCGTGCATGATGCCGTCCATGGCGCCGCCCTCGGAGGAACCGCCGCCGATGACGCCCTTGATGCCCATTTTGGCCATGAAGTCGAGGGCGCGGCCGGTGCCGCCCTGGATGGGCTGCCAGCATTCCACCGGCAGGTTCTTGGGACGCGGCACCAGGGTCAGCTCTTCGAGGTTGTAGCCGCGATAGGGCACCTGGGGCGGGAAGTCGTAGTGCTTGCCGTGGTGGGCGAAGGAACGCTCGTGGAACGCCTTGAAGAGGACTTCAACCTGCTCCTCGAAGAGTTCGCGGTTGGCGGGTTGGTCCATCAGCGGGGAGCCGAAAACCTCGACCTCGCGGGTGTGGTAGCCGCGGCCGACGCCGAAGGTGACGCGGCCGTTGGTGAGCCAGTCGGCCATGGCGAAGTCCTCGGCCAGGCGGAGGGGGTGCCACATGGGGGCGATGTTAAAGCCGCAGCCGAACTTGAGGCGCTCGGTGACGTGGGCGAGGTGGACGATGAACATGAGCAGGTTGGGTATGCACTCGTAGCCCTCGGGCTGGAAGTGGTGCTCCGCCATCCAGAAGGTGTCGTAGCCGTTCCGGTCCAGGGTCTGGGCGATGGCGACGCCCTTGTCGAAGGCGGTGGCCAGGTATTCGTCGGAGAAGGTGCGGTCGTTGACGGCGGTGCCGCCGTAGCCGACGTTATCCATGTCAACGTGGCCGGCATAAAGACTGTCGAAAGTGGTAATCGGCATATTGAGCGCCTCCGGGCATTGGGCGGTGGGGGTTGGTGCGGGGTGATGGTGATAGGGAAGTCGCCGCGAGTTGTGAAGGTATTTTAGGGTACGCGGGGGCTGCGTTCAACCGCTGGAATTTCCCCTCACCCCCGCATCAAGTGCAGGGCAGGCTCCAACCCTATCCCACCAAGGGAGAGGGGGTTTTGGTTGCTGGTTCAGAAGAGCGGCGGGTCGTAGGGTGAGCAGTGGTCGCGGCAGCCGGGTCAGCCCGCGGGATGGTTGGCGTATGCGCTGTCCACGGAACGGTTCTGAATGGCCCTGAACTCTCTCATGGTGATGTCCGATCGGGGCTGCTCCGGCGCTGGCAGCGGCGTGGGGTCAGCCAGCAACTGCTCCAGAGCGAGGAGGGTGGAGTCGCCGGAGATGGCCGAGGCGATGGCGGCGTTCAGGCGGGACACGCGGCGGCGCAGCCGGCGGACCAGCGCGCGGGCCGACTCCGGGGTTGCATCGGCCGCCGGTTCCAGCAGGCGATACACGTCGCGGAAGGTGCGCAGATGTGAGTAGGCGGCGCGGCGGTTGTACACCAGGTCGGCGAGGGCAGCAGTCAGGCGCCGGCGGCTATGGCGCCGGTGATGCCAGTGTGGGCGGCGACGGTTACGGCGTGGCTGGCCGAGCGGGCCATGGCCCTTGCGGCCCGGGCGCAGTCGCCAGCGGCGAGGTTGCCGGGGACGAAGTTGAGGTAATGCTGGCTGCGGTCCAGGTGGTGGCTTGGGTTCACGAGCGACGATTCCTCCGGGGTTGTCAGAAGCAGGATGTTCAGGATTGCGGGGATTTTCGGGATAGGGCTCCTTCGGGTTGAGGTTGGGCGGGCACAAGGTCCGTCCCTGCGTGGTGGTGATGGTGTGTTTGCCAGAGGTGATGTTGTGTCCTTCGACAAGCTCAGGATGAGCGGGATAGCAGTGTCTGGGATTCGTGGATTCCGGCTCAAGATATGGCGGGATAGCCACGCTGCGCTCGCAATGACATATTGGAAGCGAGATTGGTGAAATCTGGGCGTTGGTGGGGGAATTTGGGCTGTGATAGAATCCCCGCCGTGATTGCGAAGGCTACCGATGCGTTGGGATACTGGATTGCGTTGAGCCGGACTCCGGGTCTGGGCGCGGCGCGATTCAAGCTGTTGGAAGCTCATTTCGACGGGGACCTGGAGTCGGCTTGGAAGGCTCCGCAGCGGGAGTTGCGGGCTGCGGGAATCGGCGGCGGCGTGGTGAAGGCCATCTTGGAAGGGCGCGAGAAGGTGAGTCCGGATGGAGAACTGGAGAGGCTGTACCGCTCGGGAGTTGCTGCGTTGACGTGGCATGATGCGGAATACCCGCGTCGTTTGAAAGAGATTGCCGACGCCCCGCCCGTGCTCTACTGCAAGGGGAAATTGTTACCCGAGGATGAAACCTCGGTTGCGGTGGTGGGGACGCGGAGGCCGACCGATTACGGATACCGGATCACCGGGGACTTGTGCGGCGAATTGGCGGTGCGGGGTGTGGTCGTGGTCAGCGGGCTGGCCCTGGGCATTGACGCACGGGCGCACCAAGCGACGCTGGAGGCCGGCGGCAGGACGATTGCAGCACTGGGGAACGGGTTGGATACGGTGTACCCGCGAGAGAACCGGCGACTGGCGGAACGAATCGTCGGTGAAGGTGGGGCGCTAGTAAGCGAGTTTCCGCTGGGGGCGCGGCCAGAGGCGTCGAACTTCCCGCGGCGTAACCGGATCATCAGCGGGATGACGCTGGGAACGCTGATCACCGAAGCGAGCGAGACGAGCGGGACCCGGTGGACGGTGTATCACGCGTTGGAGCAGAACCGGGAGATATTCTGCGTGCCGGGCAGCGTGTACTCGGACGCCAGCAAATTGACGAACCGGCTGATACGGGAAGGGGCGAAGCTGGTCTGCGAGGTTAATGATATATTGGTGGAGATTGGGTTGGACGCTGCCGTGCGCCAGATTGCGATGGCGATTGATGATGCCGATGAGGGGAGGGTTGCGGTTGGTGACGATTCCGGCAATGATGTTGACAGGCCGTTGTATGCTGAAAACGGCGCAATTACCCCGGTAGCAAACCCGAATCCGGATCTGCATGATCCCGACGAAGCCGATATTATGCGGCACATCTCGGATGAGCCGACGCATATAGACGATCTGGCCCGGTTGGCGGATCGTCCGATCACCGAGGTGAGCGGCCTGCTTACGATGCTGGAGATTAAGGGGTTGGTCGTGCAGGCTGGTATGATGCACTACCGGCTGGCGTGATTGTCAGAATCAGGATTAGCCGCATTACGCATTATTGGATTGAGTGGATTGGGAAATTTCTGGATTCCCGCGAAAGCGGGAATGACGGGTTTGACTTTGGACAGTACACAATTCTGAACAGATACGGGGAATCGTGAAGTAATCCCCCTCACCCCAACCCTCTCCCGCCAGGGGAGAGGGAGTTTCAGATGCCGATAAAAGATACGAAGCGAACGGGAGAAAATTACACTGATGCCGCCCAAGACCGGTACAAGTAGAAGGACGACCGGAAAGACGTCCGCGAGAGGCAAGAGCGCCAAAAGCACGGCCCGCTCCGGGAACAAGGCTAAGCCCGCCGCGACGCGGAGTCGGTCCGGCGTGCCGTCGGCCGCGGGAAAGCGGCTGGTGATCGTTGAATCGCCAGCCAAGGCGCGGACGGTGGGTCAGATTCTGGGCAACAGGTACGTGGTGGCGGCTTCGATGGGGCACGTGCGAGACCTGCCAAAATCGACGCTGGGCGTGAATACCGAGGAGGAATTTGCGCCGAAGTACCTGACGATGAAGGACAAGCGGGACCTGGTAAAGGGCCTGAAGGAGGCCGGAGCCAGGGCATCGGACATATTCCTGGCGACAGACCCGGACCGGGAAGGCGAGGCGATTTCCTGGCATCTACAGGCGGCGGCCGGCTGGGACAAGAACGCAAAGCCTCCGAAGCGCGTGGTGTTTCACGAGATCACCAAGCAGGCGGTGGAAGAGGCGTTTGAGCATCCCCGCGAGATCGACATGGAGTTGGTGAACGCGCAGCAGGCGCGGCGGATACTGGACCGGCTGGTGGGGTACGAGATCAGCCCGCTGCTGTGGCTGAAGGTGCAGCTGGGACTTTCGGCCGGGCGCGTGCAATCGGTGGCGCTGCGGATGATAGTGGAGCGGGAGCGGGAGATCGCCGCGTTCAAACCGGAGGAATGGTGGTCGCTGGAGGCGGAGCTGTTCAAGGACACGAATCCGCCGGCGAATCCCAACACGTTCACGGCTACGCTGCACTCGCGGGAGGGCGCGCGACGGAAAATGTCGATTCCCAACGAAGAATCGGCGCGGAGCCTGGAAGCGGAGCTGAAATCCGCTGCGTACTCGGTGGACAAGGTGGAGAAGAAGCCGAGGCGACAGCGTCCGGCGCCGCCGTTCATCACCAGCACGCTGCAACAGGAAGCGGGCCGCAAACTTCGGTTCACGGCGCAACGCACGATGGCGCTGGCGCAACAGCTGTACGAAGGACTAAACATCGGCAACGAAGGGTCGGTGGGGCTGATCACGTACATGCGGACGGACAGCGTGAACGTGTCCGAGACCGCAGTTCGGGAGACGCGGGAATACATCCGTGAGCGGTTCGGGAAGGAATACGCGCCGGACAAGCCGCGCAGCTACCGCACGCGGAGCAAGAACGCACAGGAAGCGCACGAGGCGATACGACCGACATCCATCAGGCGGACGCCGCAGGCGATGGCGGCGTACCTGGACCGGGACCAGTTGCGGCTGTACACGCTGATCTGGGAGCGGATGGTGGCGAGCCAGATGGCGGATGCGCTGCTTGAGGCCACCACGGTGGAAATCTACGCAACGTGCGCCACTCCGTCGGACAGCGTATTCCGGTTCCGGGCGACGGGTTCGGTGCTGAAATTCGCCGGGTTCCGGGCGGTGTACCTGGAGGGACGGGACGATTCGGGCGACAGCGAAGAGGGCGCGCTGCCGGAGTTGGCGGAGGGCGATGGGCTGGTGAACCAGGAGTTGAAGGCGAACCAGCACTTCACGCAGCCACCGCCGCGGTTCACCGAGGCTACGCTGATCAAGGAGATGGAGGACAAGGGCATCGGGAGGCCGAGCACCTATGCGCCGACGATTGCGACGCTGGTGGAGCGGGAGTACGTGGAGCGAGAACAGCGGCGTTTGCTGCCGACGGAACTGGGATGCACGGTTACCGACCTGCTGACCGCGCACTTTTCCGACGTGATGGACCTGAACTTCACGGCCCGGATGGAGGAAGACCTGGACAGCGTGGCGCAGGGTGAACAGGATTGGGTGCCGATGTTGCGGGAGTTCTACGGGCCGTTCCACCAAGCGGTGAACGCGGCCGAAAAGGAATTTTCCCCGGTGTGCGAGAAGTGCGGGAAACTGATGACGATGAAGATGGGACGATTTGGCCGTTTCTTGGCCTGCACCGGCTATCCCGAATGTCAGAACATTCGGAATATGCGGAATAACGGGGAACGTCCGCCGGACGAAGAGACGGACGAGGTGTGCGAAAGGTGCGAGCGGCCCATGGTGATCAAGACGGGTCGTTATGGGCGCTTTTTGGCGTGTACGGGATACAACGCCGAGGACAACCCGTGCGACAACCGGCGTAACATCGTCAAGAAGAGCGAGGTTCCCTGTCCGAAGTGCGGCGGCGACCTGGTGGAGCGACGGGCTCGCAAATCGGGGCGGCCCTTCTGGGGATGCGCTAACTATCCTAAATGCGAATTCCTGGTGAACACGGAGCCGTTGCCGATGCCGTGTCCGGAATGCAATGGGATGCTGGTATCGAGGGCGCGAGGCAAGGCGGCGTGCTCGGTGTGCAAGTGGAAGGGAGACCCGCCGGGGATTGAATCGGATGGGACGCCGAGTAAGGCGGAGGCGGAGCTGGCGACGGTTGGCGCGTAGGGCCGGGGATTGTCAGAATCAGGATTTTCGGATTATCTGGATTGTCGTCATACCAGTGTCACTAGTTCGATCCTGATAATCTCTAAATCCGGTGATTCTGACGATTGACTGGGTTCCCGCTTTCGCGGGAATGACGGGATAAGATTTCAGCATGGCTACACTTGCCAATGAGATATTGAACGTGGAAGACGTCGGGCCAGGGCGGGATTGTGGGCCAGCTACCCCGGATCTGCTGGATCGCTACGCGCGTTATCTGACGGGGCAGAGGTCGCTGTCGGACAACACGCGGCGGATCTACCTGGACGACCTGCACACCTTCCTGGGGTACTGCCGGCGGAAAGGTATCAGCTTGTCGGAAATGGACCGGCAGATGCTGCGGGGCTACGTGGCGTACCTGGCTACGGAGGGAAGGACGGACGGGGACAAGCCGCGAGGATACGCGCGGGTGAGCATCGTGCGGAAGCTGACGGCGCTGCGGACGTTTTACAACTTCCTGGTGCAGGAGGGATGGTTCAAGTCCACGCCGGTGCCGTCGGCGCGGTCGTTTCCGGTGAAGGTTGAGAAGCCCTTGCCGAGCTTCCTGGGGAAGAAGGAGGCTGTGCGGCTGCTGGACGCGCCGGACGACGATACTCCCGCGGGGCTGCGGGATCGGGCGATTCTGGAGGTGCTGTATGCGTGCGGCGTGCGGCTGGCCGAGATTGAGGGGATGAACATCGGCGACGTTTACCGGGAGCGGCGGGAGATACTGGTGCGCGGCAAGGGCAACAAGGAACGGTGGACGCTGTACGGGGAGCCGGCGGAGGCCGCGCTGCACAACTATCTGACCGACGGGCGCCCACATTTTTCCGCTGAAGCTACGGATGATGAGCCACTGTTTGTGAACCGATACGGCGGGCGGCTGTCGCGTCGCAGCATCGAGAAAATCGTTAGCAACTACGCCGCGCGGGCGGGTCTGAAAGAGGGGATACATCCGCATACGCTGCGGCACAGCTTCGCGAGCCACATGCTGGAGGGCGATGCCGACCTTCGGGTGATACAGGACTTGCTGGGGCATAGCAGCGTAGCGACCACGCAGGTGTACACGCACATCACCAAGCAGGAGGCGCGGCGGGCGTACCTGAATTTCCATCCGATGGCGGGGGATACGGACCTCTCGAAAGACACTGTCGTTGAGGACGTTATTTACATGGATGAACAGGATAAACGGGATTAGTTTGTTCCGGAGTTCATGGATTCCGGATCAAGTCCGGAATGACGAGTGTGGGGGCGGGGGTGACGAATAGGAGTTTGGAATGACGGTAGCAGGTGGGAATGGCGGATTAAATCTGGGGGGCCCTGAAATGGCCGGTCAGATGACGACGATACTGGTGCTGCATGGGCCTAACTTGAATGCGCTGGGGCGGCGGGACCGACACCACTATGGGATATTGACGCTGGATGAGATAAACCGGCGTATCGAGGAACGGGCGGCGTCGCTGGGC
Source organism: Dehalococcoidia bacterium (assembly GCA_965207025.1). Taxonomy (GTDB): domain Bacteria; phylum Chloroflexota; class Dehalococcoidia; order Lucifugimonadales; family UBA3495; genus Bin87. Next base: position 3,985,546 of record OZ242258.1, read on the forward strand.
GTGGAAGTGGAGTGTTTCCAATCGAACCACGAGGGGGCGCTGATTGACCATTTGCAGGACAACGCGGGGCGGATTGACGGGGTGGTGATCAACGCTGGAGCATTGACGCACTATGGGCTGGCCTTGAAGGATGCGCTTACGGATACGGGGGTTCCGGTTGTGGAAGTGCATCTGAGCAACATTCACGCGCGGGAAGAGTGGCGGAGACACTCGGTGCTGGCGGATACGGCCAGGGGTCAAATTGCCGGGCTGGGCTGGAGGGGCTATACTGCTGCATTGGAAGCGTTGGCCGGCATAATTGGCGACGAAGCGGCGGAGTAAGACGCATTCCGGGTGCGATAGGTGATCGTACCCATCGTCCTGTGCTTTACAGGTATTCTGGATTCCCGCTTTCGCGGGAATGACGGTAGAAGGAAACCGGGAATGGCGGTAGAGCAACATTAGGGATGACAGCAGAATGATGTCGGGGATGACGGCAAAGCAATATTGGGAATGACGGTAGGGGGACACCGAGAATGAGCATCAACTTTGGCGACCTGAACAAGGGCATGGTGATTGAGCTGGAGAACCAACCTTGGCAGGTGATGGACTACGAACGGCACAAGATGCAGCAGCGGGCGCCGGTTACGCGCATCAAGATGCGGAACTTGATCAGCGGGTCTGTGGTGGAGCGAACGTTCCAGCGTTACGACACCGGGTTCAGCCTGGCCGAGGTGGACAACCGGGATACGCAATACCTGTACACCGACGGGTCGCATTACTACTTCATGGACCAGGAGACCTTTGATCAGCACGAATTGACGGGCGAACAGCTGGGTGACACGCTGGACTACCTGAAAGAGAACATGATGGTAGAAGTAGTGTTCTACAAGGGATCGCCGATCAACGTGAACCTGCCGATTCACGTAGAGCTGGAAGTGGTGGACACGCCGCCGGCGTTCAAGGGCAACACGGCGCAGGGCGGCAACAAGCCGGCGACGCTGGAGACCGGGCTGCAAATCACGGTGCCGATGTTCATAACGCCGGGGACGGTGGTGAAGGTGGACACGCGGAACGGGACCTACTCGGAACGGGTTTCGTAGGGGGGATCGTCAGAATCAAGATTCGCAGGATTCCGGGATTGGCAGGATTGATCTGATTTCGTTGGCGTCCGGCTAACGGTAAAGGAGCAATTGCGTCAGGAACGCGAAACGCTGTTCGCTCGCCTGCGCCGCGCTCTGATCAGGCTGCTGCAATCAGCCACGCCCGAGCCGAAGACCAGCGAGTCGGTATGGAGCGTCAGTCAGCGCGACGCTTCGACATTCCTCCGGTTGCTCAGCCTGTTGTGGTTGGTTGGGCTGGCTTACGTGGCATTCCGTACTCCGTATGCTCATACGGCTAACTTGACACCCTGGTGGCAAGCGGCTGGCGACTACACGATTGCCGTGTTGACGGAATTCGGCCCGGTAGGCGTTGGGATCGCTATAATAGCGTTGCTGATAACTCGTCCGCTCAACCTCATGGGAGAACTGGTCATGTCCCTGTATCAGGCGATGGTGAACCGCTACGTAACACCGGTCATTGAAAGGCGCCGGGCCGAGGGCCGGGCCGAAAGGGACGCACAGTGGCAGGAATGGTTGCAACGTCGCGCAGACGCCGAGTCGAAAGGTCAGCCCTTTTATGAAGCACTGCCCGGCGCAGATACGTTGGATTCTGAATAGATGGGACTGTGGGACTTGCAGGGGAGCAGCAACGAGAGGGCCATGACGGTGGCAGCAGGTATGCGAAAGTCGCGGCCCATTGCACAGGTATGGTAGGTGGGATGCTTTCGCCGGTAGTGTATTCGGTTGGCCAGGTGGCCGCATATCTCAAGGATAAGCTTGAGTCTGATGGGTTGCTGTCGCGGCTGACGGTGCAGGGCGAGGTCGCAAACCTGCGGACGGTGGCGTCGGGTCATTCGTACTTCAGCCTGCGGGAGGACGGGAGCACCATCCGGTGCGTGATGTTCCGAGGGAGATCGGGGCAGGAATACCTGGAAGAAGGGCAGGAGGTTCTGGCCGGCGGGAATTTCACGTTCTACGCGCCGTATGGCGAGGCCAATATGCAGGTGGCCGCAGTGCTGCCCGTTGGCGATGGCGCGATGGCGCTGGAACTGGCCAGGCTCAGGCAGCAGTTGGCGGGGGAAGGGCTGTTTGAGGCATCGCGGAAGCGTCCGTTGCCACTGTTTCCCAAGGTGATCGGCGTGGTGACGTCGCCCAACGGTGCAGTGTGGCAGGACATTCAGAACGTGACGCGGCGTCGGTATCCGTTGGTAGAGCTGCGGCTATCGCCGACGGCGGTGCAGGGGGATTACGCGGGTAGCCAGATTGCCGACGCGATCCGGCAGTTGAACGACGAGGGACTGGCGGACGTGATAATCGTGGCGCGCGGAGGAGGTTCGCTGGAGGACCTGTGGTGTTTCAACGCGGAGGAAGTGGCGCGGGCAATATTTGGCAGCGGCATTCCGGTGGTGTCGGGCGTGGGACACGAGACTGACCATACCATCGCGGACGACGTGGCGGACCAACGGGCGCCCACGCCATCGGCGGCAGCGGAACTGACGACACCAGACCGACGGCAGCTGCTCGCCAACGTATTCGCGGCGGGCCAGCAACTCACGTCCGTCATGCTGGGACACATAGACCGAAGACGGGGCGACGTGGAACTGCAAAGGCAACGGTTGCAAAGGCGCGGGCCGGATGTGGGCGTGCTGATGCGGCAGATTGACGGGCTTACGGAGCGAGCGACGGCGGCAATGACGCGGCGCAAGGAACAACTGCAACGGGACCTGGAGGCGCAGCAGGCCAAGCTCTCCACGCTGGACCCGGAGGCGACGCTGCGGCGGGGATACGCGGTGGTGAGCCTGGCCGCGAAATCGGGAGTGCTGACGGCGCCGGAGCAGGCGCAGGACGGAGACCTGCTGGACATAACGCTGAGTGGCGGGAGTATGCAGGCGGTTGCAGGGAATCGGAGGCTCGGAGGGGTTGGCTCGACCGGAGATCCGGAGTCGGCGACCGGGATTGATAGCAACAACGATAAGGTCAAGCCGACTGCGCGTTCCAAGGGCCGGCGACGACGGGGTGATGCGGCTCCCAATGGGATGCGGCCGTTGCTGTAGCCGTAGGACTCGGGATTAGATGTCATGACTGAGCCAAGCGAAAGCTGGAGCGCGGAGCTGGCGGGGTTGTCCTTTGAGGATGCTTACCGGCAGCTGGAGGAAACGGTGGGCCGGCTGGAGCAGGGCGAGTTAGCGTTGACCGACGCGGAATTGCTGTACCGCCAGGGGATGGAGCTGGCCAATCGCTGCCAGCAATTGTTGACCGAGGCTGAACTGCGTATTACGCAGATTGGAGACAGCCGGGGAATGGCGACTCCGTCGGTTGGGGAGGCATCCGACGATGGCGACGATGATGATTGGGATCTGCCGCCGCCATTGGAGCCGGATGATCCATCGTTGTTTGAGGATGACGACGCGCCGTTCTAGGGTTCGGGAAATGCCAATTTACCGGGACAAACAGGATGAACGGGATGGACAGGATTTTTGTTTAGGATATGTTGAGGATTGGTTGGTTTTCGACAGGTAGAGGCGAGGGGTCGCAGGGGTTGTTGCGGTTCGTGGCAGACGCAATTGGGGAGGGACGGCTGGACGCTCGCATCGAGTTTGTGTTCAGCAATCGCGAGCGTGGAGAGGCGGAAGGGTCGGACGCTTTCTTTGAGTTGGTGGAGTCATACGGGTTTCCGCTGGTGACGCTTTCGTCGGCGCTGTACCGGCGGGAGCACGGCGGCGGACGGATGTCGCGGCACCGGGAAGGGTTTGACCGGGCGGTGATGGAGCTGCTAGAACCGTTTGAGCCGGACGTTTGCGCGTTGGCGGGCTATATGCTGATTTGCAGCGGGGAGATGTGCCGCAAGTATCCGTTGCTGAATCTACACGGGGCGCTGCCGGACGGGCCGACGGGTACCTGGCAGTCGGTGATCTGGGAGCTGATTGAATCGGGGGCGACGCGGACCGGGGCGATGATTCACATGGCGACGGAGGAGGTTGACCGGGGGCCGGTACTGTCGCATTGCGAGTTGGCCATCGTCGGCGGCGCATTTGACGAGGAGCGTCGGAAGCTGGATGGCCGAAGCATCGAGCAGGTGAAATCCGAAGAGGGCGAGGATAACGGGCTATTCCAACTGATTCGCGCCGAAGGTTATCGGCGGGAACCGTATTTGCTGCTGGCTACACTCCGAGCCGTCGCCGAAGGGCGGGTAAAGGTGAGGCCGGGAGAGGCGCTGGAGGGCTTGGGCCGGCCTTTAGCGGATGTGTACTCGTTGGGAATGCCGTTGACTGCTGAGATTGAGGCGGCGATTGAGGGAGAGGATCCTTCGACAGGCTCAGGATGAGCGGCAATCAGCAAAGTTGAGCAAGGCAACGATTTCCTGGATACCGGAGAGAGCCGGTATGACGACGGCACCGGTTGCGTTTTGAAACTCCGAATGGGGCCAATTGCCAGCAATCGGGGCGAATGATTATTCGCCCCTACTAGATTGATCGGCCACGAGGTAATCTCACCGGTTGGGTCAGGCGGTTTTTTTGCGGGTTGACCGGTTTGATTGGGCCAGAGCGGATTTCAGGGTGAGGTAGCGGCCACCGCTGCGGCGGTAGAGACGTGGCGACGACTCGCCGTTGATGGCGTCGCCATGCACGACGCAGCGTCCGATGTCGTCCAGGGAGGGCAGTTCGTACATGACCTCCAGCAGAGCGTCCTCGACGATGTGGCGCAGGACGCGGGCCCCGGTCTGGTATATCAGGGCGCGGTCGGCGGCGGCGGCCAAGGCATCATCGGTGAATTCCAGCCTGACGTCGTCAAGGGCGAACAACCGTTGGTACTGCTTGACGATGGCGTTTTTGGGTTCGATGAGAACGCGAACCAAGGCTTCACGATCCAGTGGCTGGAGGGCGGAAACGATGGGCAGGCGTCCGACCAGCTCAGGGATGAATCCGAATTGGAGCAGGTCTTCGGGGGTTACCTGCTCCAATGGAGTGCAAATATCGGCGGTCTTGTCGGCACGGTCGGGGTTGCTGGCGAGGAACCCCATGGAGGAGCCGACGGACAGACGCTTGTTAATCATCTCTTCCAGGCCGTCGAACGCGCCGCCGCAGATGAAAAGGATGTTGCGGGTGTTGATCTGCAACATCTCCTGGTGGGGGTGCTTGCGTCCGCCCTGGGGCGGGACGTTGGCGACGCAGCCCTCGATGATTTTGAGGAGTTCCTGCTGGACGCCCTCTCCGGCGACATCGCGGGTGATGGAGCGGTTGACGCCTTCTTTGCGGGCGATCTTGTCGAGCTCGTCGATGTAGATGATGCCCTGTTCGGCGCGGGGTATGTCCCAGTCGGCGGCCTGGATGAGGCGGAGCAGAATGTTCTCCACGTCCTCGCCGACGTAGCCCGACTCGGTTAGGGAGGTGGCGTCGCAGATGGCGAAGGGGACGTCCAAAGTGCGCGCCAGGGTTTCGGCGAGCAGGGTTTTGCCGGAACCGGTAGGCCCGATCAGCAGGATGTTGGACTTCTGGACCTCAACGTCAGAGGAACCGGCTTCGCTGCGGATGCGCTTGAAATGGTTATAGACAGCAACGGCGAGGGTCTTTTTAGCCTTTTCCTGTCCGATTACATAGGCGTCGAGACTGGCGTAAATTTCGCGGGGCACCAGAGTGCGAGTTGGATTGGCAGATTCCGAGAGGGTTTTTTCCGTCAGTTCAACGCGGTCGGAGCTTTTTGGAGCGCGGCGGCCGTTCTCTTCCGACCGCGGTTTGCCGCCGCGGTCGGCTACGTAAGCGGCCAGTTCACGGATGCAGTCGAAGCAGATGCCACCACGGTTCTGGCCGGGCGGACGCATGAGGCGACCCTGGGGGAACAGGCTGCCGCAAAATGCGCAGCGGTGAGAATTACGGTTGGAGTTGCCATTGCGGTTTCGGGTGGTCATAGCGAGCTGCCTGGTGTATGGGAAGAGTGGGAAGGGAACAATCAGGCGGCTTCGGCGGTGGTTTCCTCCGTTTGTGCGCCGAGTATTTCATCCACGATACCGTACTCAATGGCTTCCTCGGCGGTGAGGAAGAAGTCGCGGTCGGTATCGTCGGATATTTTCTCGATGGACTGGCCCGTGGCCTCGGACAGGATCTTGGAGAGGCGTTCCTTGAGGCGGACGATCTCCTTGGCCTGGATTTCGATGTCGGCGGCCTGGCCCTGGAAGCTGCCCACGTTGGGCTGGTGCATGTGGACGGTGGAATTGGACAGGCAGTAACGCTTCCCCTTGGCGCCGTTGGCGAGGAGCACGGTGGCCATGCTGGCGGCGGTGCCGACGCAGATGGTGGAGACCTGAGAGTTGATCAGCCGCATGGTGTCGAGGATGGCGAGGCCGGAGGCGATGTAACCGCCGGGGCTGTTGATGTAGAGGCTGATGTCGCGGTCGCGGTCCTCGCGCTCCAGATAGAGGAGTTGAGCGATGATGACGTTGGCGACCTGATCGGTGATGGGGGTGCCCAGGTAGATGATGCGCTCGCGCAGGAGCAGCGAGTAGATGTCGAAGGCGCGTTCGCCCCGGGGGCTGGTCTCGATGACCATGGGGACGATGTTGGTGGGCTGGAGCAGCGGGGAATCTTCAAAAGGAAGGGCCATCATAGGGGTCTCCTGATGATTACAAAAGGGTTTCGGGGCCAAAGCCGGGGAGTGGGGGACGCCACCTCTCCCACCAAGAGAGAGGGAGTTGAATGTCTAGGCGATGGCGCGGGTCAGGACGTCGGGGAGTTGATCGAGGACATGGTCCACGATGCCGTATTCTACGGCAGTCTCGGCGTCCTCCAGTAGTCGCGGTCGGAGTCGCGGGATATTTTGTCGAAAGGCTGGTCGCAGTTTTCGGAGAGGATGGTGTTCAGGCGTTCGCGGAGGCGCAGGATTTCCTGTGCCGTGATTTCGATGTCGGAAGCTGAACCCTGAATGCCGCCCATGACCTGGTGGATCAGCACGGTGGAGTTGCGGGTGCAATAGCGCTTACCCTTTGCGCCGCCGGACAGCAGAACCGCGCCCATGCTGGCGGCCTTGCCGATGCAGACGGTGGCGACGTCGGGCTTGATGAGCTGCATGGTGTCATAGACGGCCATGCCGTCGAGGACGGAACCGCCGGGGGAGTTGATGTACAGGTAGATGTCATCGTCGGGGTTTTCCCAAGCCAGGTAGAGGAGTTGGGTCACCACAGAGTTGGACACGTCGTCATCGACTGGAGTGCCCAGGTAGATGATTCGAGCCTGGAGGAGCAGGGAGTAAGGGTTGAAGGCACGTTCGCCTTCGGTGGTGGGTCGGATGATCCCTGGCAGGACGTTACTCGGGAGCGCGCGGCTGGGGAGCGCGGGTTCCTGCGGACCGGGGAGTTGCAACATTTGAAAGGGCTCCTGTTAGGAGGTTTTCTGCATGGATGGACGGGATAGAGGAGGTTTTTTCTGGCTTGGGCTTACTGGATTCTGGCTTTCACCGGAATGACGGTGGCTGGTGGGAATTGCGGTAAGAATACTAGGCCGAGGTAGTGTTTTCTTCGTCGGATTCGGCGGTGGGTTCGGCCTCGGATTCCGCAGTGGCTTCATCTTCTGCATCGGCGCCTGAAGGTTCTTCGTCCGATTCAACTTTGGATTCGTCGTCTTCCGATTCCAGATTGCCCTGGGTGATGTCGGTGAGGCGCTCCAGGACGCGGCGGCTGTGGAGAGAGGAGCGGATGTTGTCGCGGGTGGACTGGGAGCCGAGGAATTCGCGCAGGTTGTCGAGGCTTTCCTGTTCGGCTTCCTCGGTGGTGGACATCTCCATGAGGCGGTCGGTTTCGGACTGGATATCCGCATCGCTGACCTCGATTTCCTCGACCTCGGCGAGTTTGCGGAGGACCAGCCCGCCCACCAGGCGCCGTTCGGCACTGGGGCGCAGTTCTTCGAGGAATTCATCGGCGGACTTGCCCATGAAGCGCAGGTAGGTGGGGAGATCCAGTCCCTGCTGGCGGAGCATGCGCTCGCGGTCGGACTGCATGGCCTCAAGTTCCCGCTCGTAGAGGATGGGGGAAGCGTTGACCACGGCGGCTTCGCAGAGGACGTCGAGGCTTTTCTGCTCCAGTTCGTTGCGGGCGGCGGCTTCGGCCTGGTTGGTGAGGGACTCGCGGACGTTGTTGCGCAGGGAATCGACATCCTCAAAGTCCTGGCCCAGGGATTGCGCGAATTCGTCATCCAATTCGGGCAGGCTCTTTTCCTTGACGGAGAGGACGGACACCTTGAACTGGACGTCTTTGCCGGCGTATTGCTCGCGGGGGTAGTCCTCTGGAATGGTTACGGTGAACTCGCTCTCTTCTTCCTCGGATAGGCCGATGAGGTTGGCCGCGAACCCGGGGAAGGGGAGGACGTTGTCCTCGTTGGGGATGTATTCGATGTCCTCGTCTTCAACCACGGTTTCGCCGTCGATTTCACCGTTGACGTCGAGGTTGAGGCGATCGCCGTATTCGGCAGGCCGTTCGACGGGTTCCCAGACGGCCTGCTCTTCCTGGAGGCGGGTGATGACGTCATCAACCTGTTCATCGCCGATTTCCACGGGTTCGGATTCGACGCGGAGGGAGCGGTAGTCGCCGAGGTCAATGGTGGGTTCCAGAGGGATGGTAGCGGTAAAGGAAACGGGTTCGAGCTCAGTGACCTCGATGCTGGGTTCGCCGAAGGCGGAAACTTCCTCATCGGTGAGCACCTTGTCGAGGGTCTCGGGCACCATGAAGTCGAGGGCTTCCTGCAACAGGGCGGTGCGCCCGATCATGCTTTCTACGACACGGCGAGGGGCCTTGCCGCGACGGAAGCCGGGGATGTTGATACGGGAGACGGTGCGGCGGTAGGAACGTTCGAGGAAGGGGTTTTCGTCCTCGGGTTCGAGTTCGACCGTCAGCTTTAGCTCGATGGGTGATGCGTTGTCCCTGGTGACCTTCACCGCCGATACACTCCTGTGGGAGAAAGATTAGCAAAAAGCGACGGGCAGAGCGGTATCCGCCGGCCTACCCGATATGTAGGGCAGTATAGCATACAGAGTTTGCAAGGCAAAAGGCGGAGCGGCCGAGGAAGGGACCGCCAATTTGTGAAAATTTCAAAAATCGGCAAATTTTGCATTGCAGCTAATGGGCGCGGGTCGCCCCGTCTTTGTTACATTTCGCGCTACACGGAATCTCGGTGCATTGGGCCGGGGCAGGCGTGTTGAATTGTAGTATCCGGATTAATTTGAAATGACGACGGCACCGGTGGCGGCGAGATGGGTCAAGCCCGATTTCCGTTGGGTTGACTCTCTTTTGTCGTGGCCTATCTATCGTAGATTCCTGTCCGCAGAACATGCCGATGGCGAACCGATCCATCGTCCGGTAATGCTTGAGGAAACGTTGCAATTCTTGGCGGTGACGCCGGGCGGCGTTTACGTGGACGGGACGCTGGGCGAGGGAGGCCACACGCAGCGGATACTGGAAGAGTCGGGTCCGAACGGTGTAGCGCTGGGGATAGATCGAGATCCGCGCTCGCTGGCGGTGGCGCGTCGCCGATTGGACGCATTTGGAGGCCGCGCGAGACTGACGCAAGGCAACTATGCCGATATGGGGCGGATCGCCGAGTCTCACGGCATCACAGCCGTTGACGGGATTCTGCTCGATCTGGGATTTTCGTCGCGCCAGGTGAGTGTGGCCGGCTACGGTTTTTCTTTCCAGGCGGACGAGCCCCTGGATATGCGGTATGAGCAAGCGGGGGAAACCGCGGCCGATATGGTCAATTCAATGAGCGAAAGGGAGTTGGCCGACGTAATTTTCCGGTATGGAGAAGAGAGAAGAAGCCGCTCCATTGCGCGGGCAATCGTGAGAAGCAGGCCAGTTTTGACCACCGGCCAGTTGGCGGATGTGGTTGCGCGGGCAGTGGGACGTCGGCGCAGCGGACGGCATCCCGCGACGCGGACTTTCCAGGCGTTGCGCATTGCCGTGAACGAGGAACTGGAACAAGTGGAAGCGGGGTTGACGGCGGCGGGAGAGTTGTTGAAACCGGGCGGACGCCTGGTAGTCATCGGCTACCACAGCCTGGAAGACCGGCTGGTGAAAGAATGGATGGACCGGGAGACGGCAACGTGCATCTGCCCCCCGGAACTTCCGGTGTGCGTATGCGAACAGCAGCCCAGATTCCGGGCGGTGCGGAGGCGAACGGTTCGACCGTCAGATGATGAGCGGACGGCAAACCCCCGGAGCAGGAGCGCCCGATTGAGGGTCGCGGAACGAATATGATCCTTTCGACAAGTTCAGGATGATTCGACAGGCTCAGGATGGGCGGATCAGTTGATATGAACTGCTGATGCGCGGGAGCAGTTCCGGCGCGTGGACGAAATTCGGAGAGAGGACCTCGAGCATGGCCAGGGAACCGATATACGCTGTTATAGACATTGGAACAAGCAAAATAGTGTCAGTAGTGGCAAGGCTGGGGCCGGAGGGCGAGCTGAAGCCCCTGGGCATGGGGATGGCGCCGTCGCTGGGCGTTCAGCACGGGGTCATTGACGACTTCAGCGAAGCGCAGGAGGGGATTCGCGAGTGCCTCGACGAATGTCTGAAGTACATGGGCCGCAATCCGCTGGGAGGGGTGTTCGCCGTGGTCAACGGTGAACACCTGACGGGTTTTAATACTTCGGAGGGATTAAGAAACGGCGAGGAGCCGGTGACAGTGACCGACCAGCATCTGCGCTCCCTGATCAGTGGCGCGGCGGGTACATTGCAACAGGAGGCCGGCAACAAGAGCCAGCAGACGCTGCACATTATTCCCATGCGCTACCGGCTGGACGGCATTGAAGGGGTGCGGAATCCCACCGGGCTGCACACTAACGAATTGCAGTTGGAAGCCCACGTGGTGCGTGGAATGTCGATTCCGTTGGGCAACACGGTCAGGGCGTTGCAGTCATGCAAGGTGCAAGTGGAGGGATTGGTAGTGCATCCGCTGGCGTCCGCGGAGGGCGTGTTGACGGCGGACGAACGTGAGATGGGAGTGGCGGTAGTAGATATAGGCGCGGGGACGATCAAGGTGGCAGTGTACCGGGACGGAACCCCTCATTACTCTTCGGTGGTGGCGATGGGCAGCAATCAATTGACCCGGGACCTGGCGGTATCGCTGCGAGTTCCCTACCAGGTTGCCGAAGAACTGAAAATCGAGCACGGCCACGCGCTGCCTGATGAACTGCCGCCGACGGATGAAGTGGTGCTGCCGGCCACACAGATGCATACGAAACGGGTGATGCAGCGGCGAGAGCTTTGCGAACCGTTGTACCTGCGGTGTCTCCAGATGTTGAAGCTGGTGCATGCGGAACTGTGCAAAGCCGAATTGACTGATCTCCCCGGAGGGATTGTGCTGACGGGAGGAGGGGCCAGGATGAGGGGGTTGGCCGATATGACATCGCGTGGACTCAGGACACAAGTCAGGGTAGCGGCCCCGCTCTGGCACGCAGGACTGCCGGAATCGCTACGGCAACCGGAATACGCCGCGGCCCTTGGGTCGCTGCAATGGGCGGTGAAGCACCGCAATTTCACCGAGAGGGGAACTGACCGGGGACGGGTACGAAACGATGGAGAGAAGGGCGGTTGGTCGCCCGGGTCAATGTTCCGCCGACCGTTTGCGCGAGCGAGGGCGGGGGAGTCCCAGAGGGGATGATTGCCTTGCCCTTGAGGTAACTGAATTACGGCATCCACCTCTGTCCGATCCGCCATGGGCGGACGACTTTCGCAGGAATGACGGAATATTAAATCCAAAAGGTAACGAAATCTACAATGGCGCCCAGACGCGCCAACATCAGGAGGAACCGAGATATGATTTTCCCCGACAATTCCGCATCATGGGAACCGGCTGGCGGTTTTGAGGAGGGCGACGGCATGATTCCCGAAATCGGCCGCGGCGTTCCACTTATCAAAGTGGTGGGTGTTGGCGGCGGGGGATCAAACGCGGTGAGCCGGATGTACAAGGACAAGCTGCCGGTGGTGGAGTATTACGCCATGAATACGGACGCCCAACACCTGGCCAGGTGTGACGTCCACTACCGGATCGCGTTGGGTCGGGATCTGACGCGCGGACTGGGCGCTGGATCGCAACCTGAACTGGGCCGCCAGGCGGCAGAAGAATCGCGCTCCGAAATCGAGCAAGCGGTGCGCGGCTCGGACATGGTTTTCCTGGCGGTGGGCATGGGTGGAGGAACGGGCACCGGCGCCGCGCCGATAGTTGCGCGAATCGCCAAGGAAAGCGGAGCGCTTACGATAGCGGTGGTCAGCCGTCCGTTCGGCTTTGAAGCGCAGGCGCGGCGGCGGAACGCAGAGGAAGGACTGGAAAAGCTGCGGGACCACGTGGATACGATGATCGTGATTCCCAATGATCGACTGTTGACGTTGAACGAAGAGCAAGCGGACTCCTATTCGTGGGAAGACGCGCTGAAGCTGGCAGACTCGGTGCTGCACCAGGGGATCAGCGCCATCGCGGAGGTGGTGACCGTACCCGGAGAGATCAACGTTGACTTTGCGGACGTAAAGACGATTTTGGCCGGAGCCGGCCAGGCGTGGCTGTCCATAGGGCGAGGCCGGGGAACCGACCGAGCGCGGGATGCAGCGCGCCAGTGCACCGAGAGTCCGCTGCTCGACATGTCCCTGGAAGGGGCGCGGCGGATCCTATTCGTGCTGACCGGTGGCAACAACCTGTCGCTACAGGAGGTGCAGGATGCGGCGGCGGTGGTGGAAGAGCTGGCGGACCCCAACGCCAACATTATCTTCGGCACCAACAAGGATGCCCGGCTGGACGACGAGGTAAAGATGACGATGGTGGCGGCAGAGTTCCCGGCGCCGGTGGAGGAAGCCGAGGACGATATTGCGAAGTTGCTGGGCGAGATGGAAATTCCCGAGCGGAGCGACTACGAACTGCCGACGTTCCTGCAACAGCGTCAGAATCGGCGAGGATTTTTCCGCTAGGCCCTAAAAACCAGCTAAGGCAAGCCCCGGTTCCAGCACTGGACCGGGGCTTTTTCGTTGGAGTCGTCATCCGCCTACCGCGGATGGATTTGCCGGATTTGGGGACTTTCGGGATTGAGCTGCCGGAGGCGCGAAGGCAAACCGACGAAAATTGCGAAAAACTGCGACGCGAAGTTAATTGACAGGCTTGTGAGGCACTGGTCTATAATCCCAACTACAACCTCTTGTAGTTGATGTGCAGAAAAGCACAATATATGCGGTTTTCAAAAAACATTTGAGAAATCGACCAAAAGGCGACCAAGTTTATGAAATGCCCGTATTGTGAAGAAAGCCAGAGCAAGGTGACCGACTCCCGAGATGCGGAGAACGGCATCCGGCGTAGGCGTGAATGCCTGTCGTGCGGGCGACGTTTCACGACCCACGAACAGGTGAGGCTGCCGGCGCTGCTGGTGGAGAAGAGAGACGGACGGGAGCAGGAATTCGACCGGGAAAAGCTTCTGGCCGGGGTCAACATAGCATGTACCCGGAGACCAATTCCGCAGCGAGATATTGACCGAGTGGTCGATGACATAGAGACGGAATTGCAGCGACTGGGCAGCGGCACAGTGCAGTCCAGGGACTTGGGACTAATGGTGCTGGAACGGCTGCGGCCTATGGATGAAGTAGCGTACATGCGATATGCGTCGGTCTATTACGACTTTCAGAATGCCGACGACTTTGAGGAACGCGCCCGCACCCTGAGAGAGGGCCAACCGGAACCGTTGCTGAGCGTGGCCGCGATTTCTTCGCGGCGCACCCGGCAGAGGCGGACGAGCCGCCGGAGCGGTTCGGGAAACCGACCCCAAGCGTAACCAGAGCCACGGCATCAGCCACCGTTGCCGTGGGGAATTTTCATGAAGAATCCGGATGCGCCTAATTTTGAGACCATTGGAGGATCGGCAACGCCACCAACGCCGGCCGCCGCAGGTTATGCCATTACGGCAAAAATACTTACTGCTCGCCAACCACTACCCTTACTGGAGGTGTTTAACACCATCATGAGCAGCAGCGTTCAATACTCCGCCTTTACGAGGCTATTGACCCACAACAACAGGGTTCACGATATGGAGGAGATGCTGCGGAAGATGTGGGTCCCGTTGGACTGGGAGACCAGCGACGTGGACGACGGCGAATCGTGGATACCGAACCCCTTTGCGGAACTGCAAGACGACATGGACCGTGAGTCTCGAGCGTGCCTGGTGAGTTGCTGGGCAGCCCTGCCGATTCAGCGAGAGGAGGACGACCTTTTTGCGTAACGGTATGAGACGACAACGTGGCGCGCGGGGCCGATACGCTTTCGGTTCGCGCGCCTCCAGGAGCCCGAGGCTCCGGAGCTTGAAGTGATGCAACAGATGGTTCACTACAATGTTGAGATCAACTGCGGTCCATGCCCGGAAGGGTATGCGTCGCGGATTGAGCGGCAACTGCGCACGGCGTTCCCGGTGACCAGCTGCCAAAGCACCAGCAACGGTTTGGCGATGCGGATGATTTCGGGACACCATTTTGCCGATGGGGCATTGAAGGATTTTGCCGACATGGTGGGAGACACGCTCACCGGCCTGGGCATTGTCATGACCATGGGAGTGGTGCGCCTGGTGACCCGCCAGGGGTCTTGTCACACCGGCGTTCTCCAAAGGGCGCAGGATGTTGCCGCAACGCTGACCGGCATAGACTGGAGGCCAGTACGTGAAGTGCCGGTGCTCTATTTCTACAAGGGCCTGAGGTTCGATCTGGAATTGTCGGCGCGACTGAAGGCGCTGAATCAGATGGAGCGGGCAGGCGCATTTTAGCAACGCTATTTCACCTCACGCCGCGTGCGCCGATCAGCATGGTACCCGCGGCGTGATAAAAATTATCAACATAGCAGGGAGGCAATTGTGGAGGCTAGGGCAGCGAGCATAACGAAAAAGGTTGACCGCGATAGCTCGGTATCGATAAGGCGGCGCATTCGGGATGCAATGGCGGCGGCCGGTATCGCCGAGGCGTATAACGAACGAACCGGCGAGCTGACCGACAACGCCCGGGTGGTGCTGCAACGCCGCTACCTTTCCAAGGACCGGGAAGGTAATGTGCTGGAGGATCCGGACGGGATGTTCCGGAGGGTTGCGCACAACCTTTCCCAGTCGGACCTGGAGTATGGCGCGACGGAGGCCGAGCGGCAGGCGACCGAAGACGCCTTTTGCCAGGTGATGCGTCGCTTGGAATTTCTGCCCAACTCGCCGACCCTGATGAACGCGGGAAGGGAGTTGCAGCAGTTATCGGCCTGTTTCGTGTTGCCCGTTGAGGACTCGCTGGACTCGATATTCACCAAGGTGAAGCAGACCGCGCTGATTCACAAGAGCGGCGGCGGCACCGGGTTCGCGTTTTCCAGGCTGCGGCCCGAGGGGGATGTGGTTGGATCCACCGGAGGCGTGGCGTCCGGGCCGGTGAGCTTCATCAACGCCTTTGACGCCGCCACGGACGTGGTGAAGCAGGGCGGCACGCGTCGGGGCGCGAACATGGGTATCTTGCACGTTACCCATCCCGACATCCTCTCATTCATCACGTCAAAAGAGGACGGACAGCACCTGAGCAACTTCAACATCTCGGTGGCGGTTACCGAAGACTTCATGCGGCGAGTGGAACACGACCAGGCGTACGACCTGGTGAATCCGCGCACGGGCCAGATCACCGGCCAACTCAACGCCCGGGAGGTGTTTGAGCGGATGACGGAGCTGGCCTGGCGTACAGGTGACCCCGGAATCGTGTTCCTGGACCGGATCAACCGGGACAACCCGAACCCTCAGCTGGGGGATATAGAGAGCACGAATCCGTGCGGCGAACAGCCGCTGCTGCCGTATGAGTCGTGCAACCTGGGCTCGCTGAATCTGGCGCGGATGGTGCGGTACGACGGCGATGACGTTGCCATTGACTGGCCGCGGATGTCGGAAGTGATCGGCACGGCGGTCCACATGCTGGACAGCGTCATTGACATGAACGACTACCCCATTGATGAGATCGCCGACATGAGCCGCAAGACGCGGCGCATCGGCCTAGGCGTGATGGGCTGGTCGGACCTGCTGATCCAAATGGGGGTTCGCTATGACAGCGACGAGGCCCTGGAACTGGCCGAACGGGTGATGGAGTTCATCCAGCGGGAGACCTACCGGGCATCAGAAGAATTGTCGGAGGAACGCGGGACGTTCCCGGAGTGGGAGCGAAGCGCGTACAACCGTGGAGAGAATCCGCAGCGGATGCGGAATTCGGCTCCGGTAACCATTGCACCGACGGGGACCATCAGCATTATTGCCGGCGCGTCCAGCGGTATTGAGCCGTTGTTCGCCCTGTCTTTCGTGCGGAACGTGATGGACCGCACGCGGCTGGTGGAGGGCAACAACTACTTTGAAGCGGTGGCCCGCAACGAGGGGTTCTACTCCGAAGAATTGATGGAGCAACTGGCTGCCGTGGGGTCTTTGGAGGATCTGGATGTGCCGGGTTGGGTGAAGGAAGTCTTCCGGGTGTCGCACGACATTGATCCCCGCTGGCACGTAAAGATGCAGGGCGCGTTCCAGAAGTACACGGACAACGCGGTTTCCAAGACGATCAACTTCCCCCACGACGCAACGTTGTCGGACGTGGCGGAGGCGTACCAGTCGGCGTATGCGCTGGGCTGCAAGGGCATCACCGTCTATCGGGACGGCAGCAAGGCCGAGCAGGTGCTGAGTACGGGCACAGCGGATGCCGCGTCCACTGACGGCGCGGTTGGGGACGGCACGCCAACAGCCGTAGTTGAGATTGAGGTGCCCGGGCCACGGGTTCCGCGGGAACGTCCCCGGCAGATCCATGGGATTACGGAACGGGTCCGAACGGGCCACGGGAACATGTACGTCACCGTGAACATGGACGGCGACAACCGTCCATTTGAGGTGTTCGGCACCATGGGCAAGGCTGGCGGCTGCGACGCCGCGCTGCTGGAGGCAGTATCGCGTCTGGTGTCCCTGGCGCTGCGAGCCGGCATCGACACCAGCGAGGTTACCCGGCAATTGCGAGGAATAACCTGCTGCCCGGCGTGGGACGACGGGACGCTGGTGCGCTCGGGTCCGGACGCGGTGGCGATAGTGCTGGACAAGCTCACAGAGGGAATGGCCGGCGAATCCGGCGTGCCGGATGGGGTACAGCTTACGCTGCCCACCGGGTTCCCCGGCTATGGCGGGGACGGGCCCGACGTGCGGTCGTTCCTGCCCCCCGGAGCCATCGTAGGAGGGTCCGGCAACAGAGCTGCCGAAACGGGGAACGGGAACGGCCATGGAAACGGCAACGGATACACCATTCCGGTAGCGGCTGCAGTTGGCTACTCCCAACGATGCCCGGAGTGCAACGGCGCCGTAGTGAACCAGGAGGGCTGTTCAACCTGCTACTCGTGCGGGTGGAACAAGTGCGAGTGAACGCCGAGGGGCAATGGCGAGCGTTTATCGTTGTCCGTTTCGACGATTTTTCGTTGACGGAAATTCGGCAAGCGGGATACACTGATGCAAGAAAGGCAGGGGAGACGGAGGCGTATTATGACTCCAAAGACGAAAATTCCGCTATCTAAAATCCTCACTCCAGAAGAGATGCGCGAACGGGAAAGATTGGAGAAAGAAGCTTACGAAGCGGCTATGGAAGTCAAACACATTATGATCGAGCGCGGGATGCCGTTTGATGAGAGCATCAAATGATGATGCGATAGACGAAGTTATTAGAGCGCAGCAACTTTGCGAATCGCTGGCAGTGAGATACACTGCCGACTTGGCGGTTTTTGATGGCGAAAACGGCAGTAGCATGGCTCCACAGTTCCACCGCGAGGTGCTGGAGCCGGTTCAGCGTGAGGAGTACCGGAGCGCTATCGTCGGGTTGGGAAAGTTCACAGCCGATTTCCTGAATGATGCCCGTTGCCGCGTATGGACTTCACAGGTCTAACCTCGGTATTGCTTCCTGTGCTGTTGGTTTTGGATAACGCACAGCAGAACGGATTAGGCGCAGCAGAGTGATTACCCGCTCCACCGAGTTAGGAACTGCTTTTCAACTGAGAGAGAGGCGCATCATGGCAGATGGAAACGGCGCCGGAATTACCCGTCCGGCTATTGCGATCACGATGGGGGATCCCTGTGGGATCGGGCCGGAGGTGGTGGTCAAGGCATTGGCCGACCCGCGGGTTTACGCATCCTGCCGGCCGGTGGTGATCGGCAACGTGTACGCCATGAAGCAGGCGGCTGACATGACCGGGTTGCCACTGGGAATCAACCACACGGACGATCCGACATCGGCGGGTGAGGATCCTACGAAGATCGACGTGGTGGACATCGGGAACCTGAACGTTGAGGACATCACGGTTGGAGAAATCAGTGTGCCGTGCGGGAAGGCGGCGATGGAGTGGGTGAGCAAAGCGGGCCAGCTGGCCATGGCCGGCGTGGTGGACGGGCTGGCGACGGCGCCGCTGAACAAGGAAGCGGCGGCGATGGCGGGCTACGAAGCCATCGGGCACATGGAATTGCTCCAAGAACTGTCAGGCGCGAAGACCGTGGCTACCATGCTGATGGCGAAAAACCTGCGGGTGGTGCATCTAACCACGCATCGTTCGCTGAAGGTGGCGTGCGACTACGTGAAAAAGGACCGGATACTGGACTATCTGCGACTGACGGTCGACAATTTCCGCAGGTGGGGATTCGCAAATCCCCGCATCGGCGTGGCGGCGCTGAATCCGCACGGGAGCGACGGCGGGCTGCTGGGCAACGAGGAGGCGGATGAAATCGCGCCGGCGGTGCAGCAGGCTCAGTCTGAGGGGATCAACGCCATCGGGCCGGTGCCGGCGGACATCATCTTCCATCAGGCGATCCAGGGGCGGTACGATGTTACGCTGTGCATGTATCACGACCAGGGGCATATTCCGGTGAAGGTGTACGGTTTCGAGGAGAGCATCACCGCCAACCTGGGACTGCCGTTCATCCGCACGTCGGTGGACCACGGGACGGCGTTTGACATCGCCGGCAAGAACCTGGCAGACCATACGTCGATGGTGGAATCGATACGGATGGCGGTGGCGTTTGCCCGGGGCGATGGACTGGCGGACGGTTGGGGCGAGGAATAACGCCATGACTACCGTTCCAGATTTGCCTGCCCACGGCACCCAGAGCGTCACCGACCGCCTCCAGATCAGTCGGATAATGATCATCCAAGCCCGTGAGGAATTGATTGACGGCAGCCGTTTACAGGCCGGGGAAAAGGCTTGGGGCGCCGTGGTGCAGCCGATGAAAGCAATCGCACAGCAACGCGGCTGGAAGCACGAGTCACATCAAGACATTCACTCTGTGATGAGCCAGATCGCACTGGAATACGGCTTCGACGGTGAACAGATATGGGCCCTTTCGTTGGCTTATTTTGTCGGCCACGAGAACTTTTACGAAAATTTCCGCAGCCCTGAAGAACTATCGGATATGATGGACCGAGTTGAGGAGATACTGCCGGCGTTGATCGACGTAACGGCCATGCCGCCGCGCTCGTTCACCATCACCAGCAATACGCAGATGCGACGGTTGCGCAGGCTGACCGGCAACGATGACTTGCAGATTGGAGACACGTCTGACGTAGGATTTTCGCTGCGGAACGGCCTGACCGACGGGGGAGAGGAATAGCACGATGAACATCGGCTTTATCGGCGGCGGAATCATGGCCGAGGCGATCCTCGGCGGGATGCTGGAAGGCGGGGTTGCCGCTGCCGGGGACGTGATGATCGGCGAGCCGGTGCCGGCGCGACGCGACTACCTGGCCGAGCGGTACGGCGTGGGCGTTTCGGACGCCAACGCGCCGGTGGTTGACGGTTCGGATCTGGTGGTTATGGCGGTGAAGCCGCAAGATTTGCCCAAGGTATATTCCGACATCGGCGGCGGGTTCAGCGACGGCCAGTCGATTATGTCCATCGTGGCCGGCGCCAAAATGAAATCCCTGTCGGACGGAATGCGGCACAATGGCATCATAAGGGTCATGCCCAACACCCCGGCGCAGATCGGCGAGGGAATGACGATGTGGACCTGTGCGTCCTCGGTAAGCAAGGCGCACCGGGACACGACGGCGGCGATTCTGTCCACCATTGGCGACGAGATCTACGTTGACGACGAGAAATACCTGGACATGGCGACGGCATTGAGCGCCAGTGGGCCAGCGTATGTCTTCATGATCCTGGAGGCGCTGATCGACGCGGGGGTGTACGTGGGATTGCCGCGGGACGTGGCCCGACGCCTGGCTCTGCAAACCGTGAAGGGCAGCACCGAGCTGGTCGCGCAAACGGGACACCACCCGGCCGAGCTGAAAGATATGGTGACGTCGCCAGGCGGAACTACGGCAGAGGGCTTGCAGGCGTTGGAGCGCGCCGGAGTGCCGGCGGCAGTTGTGGACGCCGTGAACGCCGCCTACCTGAAATCAATCAGGCTGGGGCAAGACTAGACTGTATTGAGGTTCTGGATTCCGGCTTTCGCCGGAATGACGGACAGATTCTGGCCGGAATAACGAAAAAATTTGAAGCTAGGTCATGCTGCAACTCATCAGCCTAATCATTACGTTATGCTACCTGCTGCTGCTGGCGCGGATCATTCTGGGGTTCGTGGTGCAGTACATGTCCATGCAGGGGAGCGGCGCCCCCGAAACCCTCGTGAAGGTGTACGAGGTGGTATTCAGCCTTACGGAGCCAGTATTGGGTCCTATACGGCGGATGCTGCCACAAACCGGAATGATCGATTTCAGCCCGCTGGTGGTGATGGTGATATTGGTGGTGATTCAATACGCGGTCCGGGCGTTGTTATGAGGTTTTGAACCTCACCCTCACCCCAGCCCTCTCCCATCAAGGGAGAGGAGGCAACTAGAAGTCATTTACCCTTGTCAGAGAGGGGACTTTGGAAAGGCACCGCCAGAAACGACGGCCTCCCGGGAAATTCTGGACGGCCGGCGGGCTGCGTCCTAAAGACCTGCCTTTCCTTAGATCGATTTACGTTGACGGATTGCCGACGCGAGTGGAATCGCCGAGCTTGGTGGTGTTATGCGGGCTACCGGGCACGGGTAAATCCCACTTCGCCAGGGAGCTTACGGAGCGGGCGCCGTTAGTCTGGCTGAGCAGCGACCGCACGCGGAAGCTATTGGTGGCGTGTCCGCAGTACAGCCGACGGGAGCATCGCCGGGTTTTCGCGGCCATGCACGTGCTGACGCGAGGGTATTTGCGGGACGGATATTCCGTGGTTTTCGACGCCACCAACCTGAACGAAGGGGTGCGCGCTCCTCTGTATGCGGTAGCGGATGCCGTTGGAGTGGACCCGCTGATTATCCGATTTACGGCGAATCGGAACCTGATCCGGGAGCGCATGGACGAACGGGCTGCGGGTGTTGCCGACACCGCTCTGAGCGATGCCGGTTGGGAAGTGTATTCCCGGATGGCGGTGGCCGATCTGCCGGTGCCGCGTCCGCACATCCTGGTGCGGGGGCCGGAGGATATGGAGGCGGCGCTGAGGGAGACGTTGTGGTGGTGTTGTCGGAATCAGCAACCATCTTGAAGGTCAAGGGCCTAGGCGGCGATTTCCTGGACGTTGACGTTGCCTAATTCGGGCAGTTCGGCGACTAGGGTGGTAGCGAGCACGGCCCCACCCCGGTAGCCTTGATCCGCTTGGTTGTCAAATGGGAAGCCGTTTTTACGTCGATAAGTGGACTTGATGGCAATACGGTCTCCAGGCTGTATTGAGCCGACAACATTCCTGATGGCAGAGCACAAGGTTCCGATTTTGAGATCACGTCCGCCCCTAGTCTTCGTAGATTTCCACCACCGCCGCAAAGGCATCCTCCGCGTTGGCCAGGCATCCGGGATGGTATCGCCCTCGGTGATCGGTTCCGGGAGCAGGGGATACGTAACGGAGTAACCGCCTTCGGGCTGCGGCTGCAGTACCAAAGGTATCCTTGCAATCATTGTCAACTCCCGCCACTTCCATTCACAGAGAACATACAGAGTCGCCGGGTCAAAATCACATCAGGCGGCAACGGTTTCCAGGGCGGCGGTCGCCAGGTTGCGCAAGTCGGGGCCATCAAGTTTGCGGCCTTGGACACCCATGAGGCGGAGCGGCCGGCCGCGCCTGGTGATGCGGATGCGGTCCAGGACGTCCTGCCAGGGGGCGAGGTAGTCGCAGGTGCCGTCGCCGTTGGGGTCGTCGCCGCCCTCAAGGCTTTCACCCGAGGGGAGCTGAACGGCCACGACGGAGGCGGGCTCGGCGGCGGGAGCCAGCATCATCACCGGCAGGTCGGATTCGGTGAGGCCAGTCTGATCCAAGAGGCTGCGCACGGTGGTTGAGACGCCGTGCATACCGAAGATGACGAGGTGGGCGAAGCTGGCGTCGCGCTGCTCGAACTCGGTGCGGAATCGTCGGAAAATTTCGTGGGAACCGGTGGCCTGCGGTTTGACCAGGAACAGGGCCATGGCCGGGAAATCGCCATCCACAATGGAAACGCCCCGCAAGTCGTCGCGCCAGCGCAGCATCTTATCGTGGTCGTGCTTGTCGTAGTGGTGGGACATGATCAGCTAACCTCCCTGGTGTGCTTCCAACAGTTTTTGCAGATCCAGTTTTTTCATGGGCAGCATCACCTCCATGACCTGGTTGGCGTTGGGGCCGTTCATCAGCCACGCCGGGAGATCGGTTGGTATGATCTGCCACGTTACGCCGAAGCGGTCCTGGAGCCATCCGCACTGGATCTCGGTTCCGCCGTCAGTGAGATTTTCCCACAGGTGGTCGATCTCTTCCTGGGAATCGCAGGACACCATGAAAGAAATGGCATGGGTGAACTCGAAAGCCGGATGGCCGTCGAACGCGACGAACTGCACACCATCCAGCTCGAAAGCCACCGTGGAACTGCCGGCTGCCGGTCCGTCCCCGTAGGTTTGGCTGGACACGATGCGCGAGTTTTTGAAGATTGATACGTAGAACCCGGCGGCTTCGCGGGCGGTGCCGTCCAGCCAGAGGAAGGGGGTGATTTTCTGAAACTCGGCCATGGGATAACGTTGCCTCGAAAAGAGTCTATCCACCGGCGTCGAACTGGACGAGGATGCCGTCGGGGTCGTACACGTAGAAGCTGCTGACCCTGCCCTCGGCGTTGGTCCACACGTCCATGGGGGCGGCCAGCGGAACGCCCTGGGCGGCCAGGTTTTCGGCCAGCGCTTTGGGGTCCGGCACCGAGAACGAGATGTGGCTGATGCCAACCTGGTCGAGTTTGATGGGCGTTCCGTCGGGGTCTTCACCGGGATGGCTGGTCATGGTGAGGGTGGGCTTTGCGCCGTCGGCGTAGGCGAGGCGGACCTGGCGCCGGGTCCGGCGGTTGTGGGCGTACACGTGGGGCAGGCCGCCGGTGGTGGTGTCCTGTATCACGTCGCTGACGATGGACATGCCGAGGGTGTCGCAGTAGAACTTGAGCGATACGTCGAGGTCTTTGACACAGATGGCGATGTGGGAAACGCCGGATGCTTTCATGGGCATGAGTTTATTCCTTTTCCAACAAATCGTCACTCCCGCCCAAGCGGGAATCCAGAAAGTGTTTGCCTGCCGGAGACAGGATTCCGGCGAAAGCCGGAATGGCGCATTAACGTCAGCCGCCGCCGGCGTCGAACTGCACGAGGATTCCGTCGGGGTCGTACACGAAGATGCTGGAGACCTCACCGTTGGCGTTGGTGAAGCCGTCCATGGGGCCGGCCAGCTCCACGCCGGCGGCAATGAGCTCGTCGGCCAGGGCCTTTACGTCGGATACGGTAAAGGAGATGTGGCTGATGCCCACCTGGTCCAGCTTGATGGGAGCGCCGTCGGCATCGTCGCCGGGATGGCTGGTCATTACCAGGGTGGGAACCGCGTCCTCGCCGTAGGAGAGGATGGCCTGGCGCCGGGTGGAGCGATCGTGGGCGTACACGTGGGGCAGGCCGCCGGTGGAGGTGTCCTGCACGCGATCGACGGTTACGGTCATGCCCAGGATGTCGCGGTAGAACTTGAGGGATTCGTCGAGGTCGCGGACGCAGACGGCGATGTGGGAAACGCCGGATGAGTTCATTGCCATGATATAGCCTCCGTGTGGGCGGTCAGTCCAGTATCAATAACTGGCCGCAATGCTACTGCCGGCCTGGGGCGATGTCAAAATTGCCTACCCTGGGACGACCACCCTGCGATTAAAGTCCGCCTCGCCCCATTTCTCGGCGCGGCGCCATACCAACGCCAGCGCGACGAAACCCAGGAGCATGGCGCTGACGTCGGTGACCGGGAAGGACCACCACACCCCCCATACACCCAAGGCCTCCGACAATATGAAAACCCACAGCAGCAGCATGAGCACGCGTTGGGTGACGGTGAGCGCCACTGACGGCCACGCCTTGCCCAGAGCCTGAAAGGCGACGGAACTGACGAACTCCACGCCCACGATGGGCAGCGCCAGCAGAGCCACGCGCAGGGCGTCGGCGGCCTCGAACGGCAGCGCGTTGGCCTCGGCAAACAATCTTACGATTTGTCCGCAGAGCGGCAGCAGGACGGCAATCATCAACGCGCCGGCGACCGTCGCGCCCAGGCAGCTTTGCCACATCGCCTGTCGTATGCGGGGATAGTTGCGCGCGCCATAGTTGTAGGCGGCCAGGGGCAAGAATGCCAACGCGACGCCGATGAACGGCGCCAGCGCAAATTCCAACACTGAATTAATCACCCCGAACAGGGCGATGTATGCGTCTCCGCCGGCGTACCGGGACAGGATGTTGTTGATGACCACGACGACGATGGAACGGGCAGCCTCGATGATGAAAATGGGCAACCCCAGGGCGACGATTTCCCGAATTAGCCGGAGACGAGGGCGCAGCGCATCCGGGGTGATGCTGATCGCGCTGCGCCCCGACAGGTAGAACCACGCGATGTAGAGGACGGCCAATCCTTGCGCCAGCACGGTGGCTGCGGCGGCGCCGGTGATGCCCCAACCGAACGCCAGGATGAACAACGCGTCCAGAATCACGTTGGCGATAGCGCCGCCGGCCAGAACGATGGTCGCGGACCCCGGCCGGCCCTCCGCCATGAACAGGTTATTCGCCGCTATGGCCAGCATGGTAAAGATCCCACCCGGCAGAATTATCAGCAGGTACTCCCGGGCGTAGGGAGCGGTGTTGGACGACGCGCCCAGCGCTGTCGTCAGTTCGTCAAGGCGCAATAAACCGGCTGCTGCGATGATCAGGTATATGGGAGCCAGAATCGCGAGACACGATCCGATGGCTCGGGATGCTTGTCGGGTATCGCGGGCGCCGAGAGCGCGGGAGACGACCGACATGCCACCGAGGCCGGGAAGGAGACCGATGGCGACGGCGGCAATCTGCGCCGGGAAAGCGGCGGATAATCCGCTGAGGGCGTCCACCCCGACGACGTTGCCGATGAACGCTCGGTCAACGATGCTGTAGAGCGCCATCACGATAATGGCCATCATCGGCGGGAAAGACATCTGTAGCAGCAAAAACCACATGGGCGCGGTACCCATGGTTTCGGCGCGGAGAGTTCGTGGTCTCGGCTCTGGCATAGTTCTCCAGCGATCCGGCGGTAATGATTTCCCGCCGGCCCGACTATAGATTATGAGCCATTACCCTCAAACCGTCACATGCTTTTGCGTTGACGACGGGGCCGGCGTAAGGCAAAATACTTGGCGCGATGAAGTTGCACGAGTATCAAGCGAAGACAATTTTTGCCGAGTACGGTATTCCGGTTCCCAATGGGAAGGTGGCTAAAACGCCGGCAGAAGCCGCGCAAGCCATTTCATCGTTTGGCGACCGGGCGGTTGTCAAAGCGCAAGTTCACGCCGGCGGGCGAGGGCTGGCCGGCGGCGTCAAAGTAGTCGGTTCGGCCGAGAAAGGACGGGAATTCGCCGATGGGCTGTTGGGTTCACGCCTGGTGACGCACCAGACTGATGCAAGCGGCGTTCCCGTTGATAGTGTGCTGGTGGAAGAACTGGCGGATATTGCCACCGAGATGTACGTGGCGTTGACCATGGACCGCAACCACCGCGGGCCGGTGCTCATTGCCAGCGCAGCCGGCGGAATGTCCATCGAAGAGGTGGCCGCCACCAATCCGGAAGCGATCATCACGGAAGCGGTGGAACCGACGCTGGGCCTGATGCCGTTTCAGTGCCGGCGGGTCGCGGCCCGGTTGGGAATGTCCGGTGCCACGGCGCGGCAGGGCGCTGACGTGTTGTCCAAGCTATTCCGCATATTCATCGACAACGACTGTTCGCTGGTGGAAGTGAACCCGCTGATCGTTACCGGGGATGGCAGCGTGGTGGCGCTGGACGCCAAGATGGACGTTGAGGATGACGCGCTTTTCCGGCACGAGGACCTGCGCGAGTTGCGAGACCGTAGCCAGGAAGACCAGCTTGAAGCGCGGGCGGCCGACGACGACATTGCATACGTCAGCCTGGAAGGCAGCGTGGGTTGCCTGGTGAACGGGGCTGGCCTCGCCATGGCGACCCTTGACGTGGCCAACGCGGCGGGGGCAGCGCCGGCCAACTTCCTGGATGTTGGGGGCGGGGCCACGGAAGAGAAGGTTGCCACCGCAGTGGGCATCATCCTGTCGGATCCTAAGGTCAGCCAGGTGTTGGTGAACATTTTCGGCGGCATTCTTCGCTGCGACGTGGCGGCGCGAGGGATAGTGATGGCCTACGAGGGGAATCAAGCGACCCAACCCATGGTGGTGCGGATGCTGGGCACAAACCTTGAGGAAGGCAAGGAAATCCTGGCGCAGTCGGGCCTCGACGTAACTTTCACCGATACTTTGACGGAAGCGGCGGCGGCCCTCTCAGCGCGCGCTGGGGCCTAGGGCTGAGCGGGAAATGGGAATCTTACTCGACGAGCAATCGCGTATCCTTGTTCAGGGCATCACGGGTCGGGAGGGAAGTTTCCACGCGCGGGCCTGCAAGGCCTATGGCACGCAGGTGGTGGCGGGCGTAACGCCGGGCCGGGGCGGGCAGATGTTTGACGACGTGGTGCCGGTTTTCGACTCGGTGGGCGAGGCAGTTGAGAACACGCAAGCCGATGTGGCGCTGATTTTCGTGCCACCTCCGTTCGCTGCCGATGCCATTGCCGAGTCGGTGGACGCCGGGGTTCCGCTCATCGCCTGCATCACTGAGGGCATACCAGTGCAGGACATGGTGGGCGTGTACCGCTACGTGATGGCTAACGGCGTGCGCCTGATCGGACCCAACTGCCCGGGCATGATAAATCCTGGCGCCCTCTGCAAGGTGGGCATCATGCCGGGGAACATCCACATGCCGGGCCGGGTGGGCGTGGTTTCACGCAGTGGCACGTTGACCTATGAAGCCGTCGGCCAGCTAACGGAACTGGGCATCGGGCAATCTTCTTGCGTCGGCATCGGGGGAGACCCGATCATCGGCAGCAGCTTTGTGGATATTCTGAAGCTCTACAACGACGATCCGGACACTGACATGGTGGTGTTCATCGGCGAGATTGGCGGGACTATGGAGCAGGAGGCGGCCGAATACATCGGCTCGGCCGATTTCACCAAGCCGATCTGCTCGCTGATCGTGGGCGCCACTGCGCCGTCCGGCAAGCGGATGGGGCACGCCGGAGCGATAATCACCGGCGAGAGCGCCACGGCAGAGTCAAAAACCCGCGCGCTGGAAGCTGCGGGATCGGTCATCATCCCGACCCCTGCCGACATCGGCGTTACGGCGCGGCAAACGCTGCGAGACGCGGGACTGACCGGGTAGGTTCGATCTCCCCAAATGGTTTAGCCGTTACGTAGGGGCAGGTTTAAAACCTGCCCCTACGTAACGGCTGCCTCTACTGGTTACGGTTTGGCCGCCCCGAGCCTCCACCTCCAGGCCGCGCATCCGGCCTGCCGGACGGCGACGCGTCCCCAGTGATTACGGTGGTGCTTACCAGACCCGGATTCGGCGGGATCTGGACTCCATCGGGAATCACGACGCTGAAGTTCACGGGGAAGCTGATGACGCCCCGCTCGGTGCGGGCATCCTGACTGACCGATTCTACGGTTGCGTTGAATGTCACCCCCGGCAATGCCGCCAGGGTTACTGTCGCGGCAGTCCCCACGGGCACCCGGTCAATGTAATTGGTTTCCAGGAGACCTTGGATTACTACGTCGGTCGGGTCCACCAACTGGATGACACGGGCATCAACCCTGATGGCGTCGTCGGATTCGATGGTCACCAGGCGTACCATTCCGTCAAACGGAGCGCGAATGACCGTGTCCTCCAGATCTTCCTGCACGTCGGCGTAATCGACGAGGGCGTCCGTGATGTTGGCCCGGGCCAAGGCCGCTGCCGCGGGGTCGGGCCCGGCGGCGAGGTCGTCGCGAGTTTCGCGGGCGGTGGCGACGGCCTGGGTGCGCGTGGCGACGGCTTGGGTGAGCGCGGCGACGGTGGCGTCATCCGGCCCTTCTTCAAGGCGGTCCAGCCGGGATTGGGCCGACTCGAGAGCAACCCGAGCGGTGTCAACGGCGGTTTCCAGCCGAGCAAGTTCGATCTGATCAACTCCCCCTTCCACCTCGGTCAGGTTGCGCTCTGCGGTGTTGAGACGTTCTTGGGCCACCAGGATGTTGGCTTCCAGCTGGGCCAGCTCTTCCTGGTCGGGTCCGGCCAGGGCCTCGGTCAAGTCCCGATTCAGGATCGTGAGCGTGGATTCCAGTTCGGCGATGTTCGTCTCGATGGCGACGCGGTCAATTTCCTTCGGGCCGGCTTCGAGTTCCGATATGTCTCTGAGCAAGGTATCTACGGACCGTTGCGCAGCGTCAACGGCGGCCTGGAGGCCATTGAGTTGGACCACATCGAAATTCTGTCCGTCGGGTAGGCTGTGGAACTCCTCGTTGATGATTTTCACGTAGAAATCATCCAGACGGTCTTGAGCGTTGTCCCGCCGGGTTTCGGCTTCGGCGAGATTTTGGCGGGCCGTGGAAAGCCGGTCGGCATGGTTCTTGTCGAAGTCGCGCAGAGATTCGCGCGCCCGATCAAGGGCAAGCTCGGTCTTGGAAATGGTGTTCTGAAGCTTGCTTATGGAATCGTCGTGGGTCGGCAGAAAATCGGATACGGCGTCCCGGGCGGCTTCCAGTCCGGTGCGAGCCTGGGCGCGGGCAGCCAGGGCGTTGGCGAACTGCTGGCCGTGGGCATCGGCGAAGTCGGTCACCACCTCCTCGGCGCGGTCAAGGGCAGCGGTGGCGTCGGCGACGCGCTGGACCCCGGCGCTGAGAGCGACGTCGTGATCTAACTGATAGTCCTCAAGAGCGTCCTCGGCATTTTCCAAAGCCACCTCTGCTTGCGCCAGGGCATTTTCGGCTTGCGCCAGGGCGTTTTCGGCGCGGGCGCGGACCAGAGGGTCTTCTGACTGTAACCCCAGGACACGGTCCAGTTCATCTTGGCTCTGCTCCACCTTGAACTCCGCGAGAGCTTCGGCGTGCCGGAGGTCGGTGACGGTGTCGGGGTCCAGGGTGGCCAATACATCGCCGGCGGACACGAGGTCGCCGACGACCACGTTGACGGATCCGACTTCGCCGGGCAGCTGGAAGGACAGATCGGCCCGAGTGGCGAAGACCAACTCGCTGCGGACGCGGAAATCGCTGACCGTGTAGCTGTTTTCTACAGAGGCGCGGCTGGGTGTTCCCGGCGACTCCGGAGTATCCGCGCTGGCGCCGCAACCGATGAGCAGCGCCGCCGACAGGATGGCCAGCACCAACGGCACAGACCTCGCGCGTGAAAGTGGGCGCAAGAGCGGCAAATCAGGTTTCAAGTTCAACATCGTTCCTCGGCGAGACACGATTGAGATACGGTCGGGGATTGGCCCATCACGAAACGGCATCCGTGCCGGCCGGAGCCGGCCGGAAGACCAGACGTCGGGCGCGGGCGAACAGATCGGGAACGGACTGGTGCAGGAGCAGGTAGGTTACGGGCACCGCTACCAGGGTGAGGAAGGTGGAACTCATCAGGCCCCCTATGACGACGGTAGCCAGCTCGGAACCCACCAGACCGCTGGCGTTGCTGAAGGCCAGCGGGAACAGGGCCAGAATGGTGGTGAAGGCGGTCATCAGGATCGGCCGGAGGCGAGTGCGCCCGGCGAGCAGGACGGCGTCGGCCGCGGCCAGCCCCTGCTGGCGGAGCTGATCGATGAAGATGATCAGCACGATGGCGTTGGTTACGACGATGCCAATGAGGAAGAGGAATCCCATCATGGAGGGCAGGCTAAGGGCTCGTCCCGTTACGGTGAGCGCGATAAACGCCCCCACCACCGCCAGGGGCATACTGAGCACGACGATGAAAGGATCCCGCAGCGAACCCAGCGTCGCCACCATCACTAGGTAAACCAACGCCAGACCGATGGCCATGGCGATATAGACGTTCTGGAACTGCTCCTCAATGTCGCTGGCGAAGCCGCCCTGTTGCACCGTTACGCTCAGCGGGAAGTTCGCGTCGTTAATGACACGGTTGATGCCGGCGCTGGTGGCCTGGGGATCGCGAGCTTCAATTTCGCCAGTGATGGTTACGGAACGGTCGCCGTCGTAATGCGTTACGACCGCGGGTCCTACTGTCGTCTTGACATCGCTGATCGAGCCCAGGGGTACGGCGCCAAAGGGGCCGGCAATGGGCAGGTTCTGGAGCTCACCGATTTCGTCAACCTGGTCGTCCTCGCCCCGCACCACCACGTCATAGGTATCGCCGGAGAGGCTGACGTCGGCGGCGTCATTTCCATATACCCAGGCGCGTATCTGACCGGCCACCGCCAGGGAACTCAAACCGTAGCGTCCCGCTTCGGCGGTATCCACCTCGAAGGTGAGTTCCTCCTTGTTGTCGCTGACGTTGGTTTTCAGATTGACCACGCCGTCGAGGGGTGCGATGCGTTCAACCAGGGTGTTGGCGGCGCTCTGAACCTGGCCATAGTCGCTGCCGGTCACTGAGATCTCTATGCCGGCCTGGGGTGGACCGGCGGAGTCCACGAAGACCTGGATGTCCACGTCTTCCTTGTCTGGCAGGGCTGCGCGGAGTTCGTCGGCGAATTCTGGGGGCACATTGTCGGACAGAGCCAGGAAAAAGCCTGATACGTCAAACCCGGTTTCGCCTACGTTTGGCCCAAAATCCTGGCTGGTTGACCCCATGGTACCCTGATAGGATGTGATGTAGCCCTCCTGCACATAACCGTCCAGCGTCTGCTCGATGGCGCGGACTTCCCGGAACATGGCGGCGGCGGCCGTGTTTTCGGGCATGGTCACGTCGATACGCATCGACTCGGCTTCACCGGAGGAGAACAGTGTGATGGGAAGCAGGAAGACGAGGGGAATACTGGCGGCGACGGCGGCGATGCAACCCAGGACGGTCAACAACGGATGTCTGAGCGCCCACCTGAGGACCGGCGTGTAGATGCGCTGGAGCCAGGTGTCTTCCACGACGGTGTCGTCTTCGTCGGCCATATCGCCCTGGCGCAGGAGCATTGACGCAAGAACGGGTACGGCGGTGAGGGCGATGAAGGTGGAGGCCAGCAAGGATACGCACACCGTCTGGGCGAAGGGCAGGAAGAATTCGCCCACGATGCCGGGTATGAACGCCAGGGGCAGGAACACGGCGACGGTGGTCAGAGTAGATGCGAGGATGGCAGGACCCACTTCGCGGGTTCCTCGAATTGCAGCCTCCAAACGTGGATTTTCGCCCAGCAGCGCGAAGCGGTAGGCCGGGGCTTCAGCGCCGCCAGTGGGGAAGCGCCGGCCGCCGGCCTGAACATGCCGGTAGATGTTCTCCAGGACGACGATGCTGTCGTCCACGATGCGACCTACCGCGATTGCCAAACCGGCCAGGCTCATGAAGTTTAGTGTCCAGTCAAAGACCGCCATGATCAGCACGGTGATCATGATGCTGAGGGGTATGGATATGGCGATAATCAGCGTGGGACGCAGGGTGTTGAGGATGCCGCGAATTGCCGAGGGGCGCAACTGCAGAAGGAAAATGAAGATGGCGAAAACGGCGATGGCAAATCCCAATCCGCCCTGTCCGACAACGTTGGCGAGTTGCTCTTCCAGCTCGGGGCCGTCGTTGTAGAGGACATCGACCTGTACATCCGGGGGCAGGTTGAGGTTATCGATGACGGCCAGGAGTTCCTGGGTAAGCTCAATAGTGTTGCCGTCCGGTAGCCTGAGCACTTGGAGCGACAGGCTGGGCCGCCCGTTAGTGCGGGAAACGGTGTCCGATTCCGGCGTGTCGATCCTGACAGTGGCCACGTCCGAAAGCAGGACGGGCGTGACCGTGGCGTCGCCGGCGGCGGGGTTGGCCGGGTTCGGCGGCGGCCTGGTGTAGCCCACCGGCAGGTCCCGGATGGAATCGAGGTTGGCATAACCCTGGTAGGCCCGCAGGCCGATGGACCGCTCGTCGCGGGTCAGCGTGCCGGCGCTGAGGTCTATGGAATTGCCGGACACCGCGTTGACCACGTCCTGGATGGTAAGGTCGTGCTCGTTGGTGCGGGCTGGGTCAACGATAACGGAGACCCGTTCGGGTACGCCGCCTTCGACCGTCACGTCATAAACGCCGTCCACCGCCTCCAACCGGGGAATTATCTCTTCGTCCGTAAGGCGTCGGAGAGCGGGAATATCCTGCTTGCCGCTGACGGTGAGCAGCATCACCGGAAAAATGTCGGAGGTCAACCGCAGGACGTAGGGATCGCCGGCTTCGTCGGGCAGTACGAGGCCGCTGACGCGGCTTCTAATCTCCTCTTCGGCATCCTCCACGTCGGCGCCGGGGACGAAATTGGCGGTCACCAGGGATTGGGAGCTCGTGGAAATGGAGGTGACTTTTTCCAGGTCGGACATTCCCAGGATCAGGTCCTCAACCTTGGAGGTCACGTCATTGGCGACGGTGGAAGGATCGCCCTGTTCGTAGTAGGTGGCGATGTAAACGATGGAAAAGCTGATTTCGGGGAACAGCTCCTGGCGCAGTTGGTTGTAGGAGAAAACGCCCGCCAGCAAGAGCAGAATCATCGCCATGACGGTAACCGACTTGCGGCGCAAGGCTAGTTCAGTCAGGATAGTCAACTTTGCTCCTGGGATTGGTCGCGTTGTGCGCCGTGATGGAGGTTTCCGGCCATCAAGCCGTCGAAGATCGCCGATGATTGGTGATTAATGATAGCAGACAAGTGGAATTTGAAAATGCGCGCGCGTGGTGTGTACACTGCTCGCCCACGGATCAACGAGGAGCGCGAAATGGATTTTGCCCTGTTTTCCCACATACCCTGGCCTGAGCAACATACGCCCAAGGGCCTGTATTCGGATTTGACCGAACAGGCCACCGTGGGTGAAGGGCTGGGGTTCAAGGCGATGTGGCTGGCCGAGCACCACTTCACCCGGTACGGCCTGGGAGCGTCTTCGCTCATCATCGCCAGCAACATCGCCGCAAAGACCGAGCGAATCCGGCTGGGTACGGCGGTGCTGATCCCGCCGCTGCATCACCCGGTGCGGCTGGCGGAGGACACGGCGACGCTGGACGTGCTGAGCGACGGCCGGCTGGACGTTGGGTTCGGCCGGGGCGCGGCGTCGTCGGAGTACGTGAACTTCGGAATCGACCACGCTGAGAGCCAGGAGCGTTACCGGGAAACCATCGAGATGGTGGAAGCGTTGTGGACCACTCGCGACTACACCCATGAGGGCAAGTACCACACCGCCAAGCACGTGAACCTGGTGCCCACTCCGTTACAAGACCCGCATCCCCCGGTTTACGTGGCGGCGACTCGGAGCGCGGAGTCGCTGGATTTCGTGGCGTCAACAGGGCGCAGGTTGATCGTGGGAGTGGTCCTGAACACTGATGACGCGGTGGACCTGATGCAGCGCTTCTTACAGATGTCCATGCAGGCGGGCCATCAGGTTGGCGCGTCGGAAGTGCCGTTTTTCCGCTACTTCTACGTGGCGGAAACTGAGGAGCAGGCGCACCGGGAAGCGCGAGAGGCGTTGAACTGGACCCTGGACCTGAACACCTGGCGGCGGGAGTTCTCCGTGGGCAGCGAGGTGTACCATCCGATGGCGGAATACCTGAGCCGGCGCACGGAGTTGCCGCCCAGCTACGAATACTTGGCGGAAAACCGGGCGTTCATCGGGTCGCCGGACCAGTGCGCCGCCAAGATTCAGGCGTTGCACGACGCGGGAGTGCGCTACTTCGGCTGCAACTTTGCCTTCGGCGGCCTGGAGCAAAAGAAGCAGTTGAAGTCGATGGAACTGTTCGCCAAAGAGGTGATGCCGCGGTTCGCGTGATACGGTCGCGTCAGTTGTCTCCGTTGCCGCCGGCGGCTGAGGTCGGCGAGGGTTCAGTTTGCGGCGCGACAGACGGCGGGATTTTGGGTTGCCTGGCAGCGATGGCGCGGTAGAGCGAGATCGCGGCGGCGGCGGCCAGCCCGCAACCCATTGCCAGAAATGCCCAGCGCAAACCGGCTACGAAAGCCGTGGCAACCTCCGGGTTGACGGCCTCCAGCTTGGGTTCAACGCCATAGGTGGCCATGGTGGAAACTACGATGGTGGTGGCCACCGCCACGCTGACCACGTTGGCCGAATTGCGGATGAGCTGTGTGAGGGCCGAGACCACACCGTAGCGGCTGCGGTCCACCACGCTGATGATGCTGCTGTTGTTGGGGGAGTTGAAGAGGCCCGTCCCCGAACTCTGCATCATCATGGTGCCGATGACGAACCAGACGGGTGAACGTTCCTGGATGCCGAACGCCAGCACGAACGCGCCGGCCGCGGTGAGGGCGCTGCCCCCGACCGTGAGGGCCTGCCAGCCGAAGCGGTCGGACAGCCGGCCGCTGAGGGGACCCAGGATGACCATGCACACGGCAGCCGGGATCATCATCAGTCCGACCTGCTCGGGCGAGTAGCCCAAAACCCTTTGCAGATAGAAGGGCATCATAAAACGGGCTGCGGACGAACCGAAGAAGGACAGCCAGGCCGCCGCCGCGCCCATGCCGAATATGCGGTTGGCAAACAGGCGCAACTCCAACATGGGGGAAGGTACCCGCAGTTCCCACCAAACGAAGAACACCAGCAGCAAGACGACCGTGATCGCTCCAAATATTACGGGAGCCGATTGCCAGCCCAAGCCGTTGCCGTTGCCCACCACCAGCAGTAGTATCAGCAGGAATACGCCCGACACCGCAGCGCCAGTCCAGTCGAAGGACGTGTTCTGTCCTCGACCGTATTGTCCGGCAGTGGTTCCCCGCTCCAAGACGAACCAGGACAGGACCAGCACCAGGCATCCTGCCGGAACGTTGATGAAGAACACCGACTGCCAGTTGAACCACGCGACGAGGAATCCGCCGATGGCCGGCCCGGCGATTGCGCCCAAGCCAACTATGCTGAGGTGGGTGCCCAGGGCTTTGCCGCGTTCCGAGTCGGGAAAAGCAGCAATCATCATGCCCATGCCACAGCCCTGAACCATGCCGGCGCCAATACCCTGGAGTACGCGCATGGCGATCAACACCCCCAGGGTTGGTGAGAGCGTCGCACCCAGCGAACCGACGACAAAGATGGCGGTGCCGATCATGTACACCCGGCGGCGGCCGATAACGTCGCCGAGCCGGCCCATGGGCAGGAGCAGGACGCTGATGACCAGGGCGTAGGCGACCACGACCCACTGGACGGATTCCAGCGTGGCGTCAAAGTGCGACTCGATGCCGGGCAGGGCAATGAGTACGCTGCCGTGGTCAACGACGGAGAAGAAAGTGCCGGTGGCGATGGTCCAGAAGTTCCACCATTTGAAGGCGGGACTGGATGTGATGCGTTGAATCAAAGCGGCGTGTGTGGGGATCGTCGATCCCGTCGATAATCGTAGCGGCGAACTACTATCATACTCCTAAATCGCGCCTTCCGTGAGACCCGCGCAGATTGACTCAGGCTAGAGCGTTTCCAGGACTCGCGCTATGCGTTCTACCCCTTCCACAACCCGGTCGGCGGGGGACCGCATCAGGGCAATGCGAAAGTGCCCTTCCCCGCTTTCGCCGAAGCCGATACCAGGGGTTACCACCACTCCTTCCCGCTCCACCAATAGCTCGGCCATCTCCGTGGATGAAACATCCGCCGAATAGCGAGGGAACAGGAAGGTGGCTCCTTCGGGCCGCGGGCAGTGTACGCCGCCCACCTGAGACAACCGGTCGGCGCAGCGCGTGCGCAGTTCGTCGCAGTCATCCCGCCAGCTGGACAGGTGAACCTGGGGGCCCTGGAGGGCGGCAACCCCGGCCATCTGCACAAAGGGCGACACAAAACTGGCCGTCTGTTCCTGGATCTTCAGCAACGGCTCGAGCAGGTTGGACTGGGCCACGATGCAGCCCAACCGCCAGCCGGACATCGAATACGCCTTGGTGAAGGTGTAACTGGTCAGGGTTCGTTCCGCCATGCCCTCCAAAGTCGCGATGGTAACGTGCCGGTTGGAATCGTACAGGAAATACTCGTAGGTCTCGTCACAAAGGACCAGCAGGTCCTGCTCCATGGCCAAGCGTGCTACGGCCGCCAGTTCTTCCTCGGTGTAAACCCGGCCCGTGGGATTGTTGGGGTTGTTGATGACAATCATCTTGGTGCGCGGGGTGACGTACTCCCTCAACTGCTCGTAGCTGATGCGGTACTCCTCCTCCTCGCTGAGCGGCACGGCTACGGGCGCGCCCTCAGCCATCTCCACCTGCTGGGCGAAGCTGACCCACGTGGGCTCGAGCACCAGCACTTCATCGCCGGCCTCGACGTAGGCGTTGATGGCCTCGTACAGCCCCATCTTGCTGCCGGGAGTAACCAGGATATCGCCGTCGGGATCAATGGCGCGGGCGTTGTGGGCGGCCAGCTTGGCGGCCATGGCGTGGCGCAACTCGGGCAGCCCGCGGGACGAGCTGATGTTGGTATGTCCGGCGTTGAGAGCCGCAACCCCGGCGTCAATGATGTGCTGCGGGGTTACGTGGTGCGGACTTGACTGGCCCAGGTCGATTACGTCGTGGCCCTGGCGGGCCAGTTGTCGGGCTTTTTCGCCGGCGGCCAGGGTAGCCGGGGGCTGTACTCGTTGGATGCGCGTCGCGGGAGCTCTGGTCATGGTTCACCTCTTTCGTGTCCTAGCAGTGTAGTTTAGCAACCCAGTTGCCAACGAACCACACGCCCTGCTCTAAAATCTCCCTCTCCCCTGGCGGGAGAGGGCTGGGGTGAGGGGGATCCCTTCACAATCTCACCTCTGGCCTGAAATGTGCATTCGGCCTATTAGACACTCCTAAGGGAGGCGTCGCACGCGGCCCAGCATGGCGGAGCAGAGCAGCGACAGGGCGAGTCCCAGCGCGCCGACGATGGCGATGGCTGTTACGGGCGACGTTGCGTCGGACAGGGCGCCCACTCCCAGGCTCGCGACGACCAGGAAGCCCCGGTCGAAACTCTGGAGGCTGGTAAGGCGGCCCCGGAGACGGTCGGGGGCGAGCGTTTGGATGAGTGTGCCCCGGCTGGTGCGGAAGACGGCCTGGCTGAAAGCCATAGCGGCGATGAAGATGAAAGCCAGGGCAAGCCAATGGGAGAAAGCGAATACGATGCAGGTAATGGAACTCACAATCGCTGCTCCAAGCACCACCTTGCCCTTGTCAAAGATGAAACCGAACGATGCCATAAACAGAGCGGCAAGGAATCCTCCAATACCGGTGACCGACAGAAGGTAGCCGCCAACCCGAGCGTCGCGCATCAGGACATCGGTGGTGAACACCGGCAGCAGAAACCAGGTAGGGTGAAGAATGATGTTGGGGATGATCGACAGGAGCATCATCTGGAAAATGGCGCGCTCCCCGCTCCAGGTGTAGCGTATGCCCTCCACCATGTTGGCGATGGGGGAGCCGCGGGCGCGGGCGTCGCCCGGTCGGTAGTATGGGGTTCGCATGGGCCACAGCATCACCACGTTGGCCAGATAGAGGCTGGCCTCGATGGTGAAGTTCCAGAAGAAGCCCAGGGTGAAGATCAGGATGCCGCCGATGAAGGGGCCGAAGATGCGGGTGCCGGTGATGGTGAGCACGTTGGCGGCCAGGGCGTTGCCCAGCATGTCCCGGGGCACGGTGGCGGCGACCAGGGCCTGGCGCATGGGTTGGGCGATGGAGTGGCAGACGCCGGCCAGGATCACGTAGAGGTAAGCGTGCCAGATGGTAACCCGGTCCGACAGCACCAGCAGCGCGAAGCTGAAGGCGAGGGCGCACATGATCACCTGGAAGGTGATGACCAGCCGGCGACGGTCGAAACGGTCGCTGAGGACGCCGCCCCAGGGGCCAACGATCAGGCCGGGCAGGGTGTTGATGCCGCCGACCGTTACGACCAGTAGGCCGGCCACGGTTGAACCCTCGGACAGTTCGCGGACCAGCCAGCCCACGCTGAGCAGCTGGAGCCACTGGGCGCTGTTGGCGAAGAAGTTGCCGCACCACAGCAGGCGGTAGTTGCGGTAGCCCAGCCAGGCGTCCAGGGTGTGCAGTCGGGGCAGGCGCAAAGCGGTTCCCCCTACTGTAGGGCGCGGACGCGGCGCAGGGTGGCCAGACAGGCGAGGGAGAGGCTCAACCCCAGGGCCCCGATGGCGAGTATGGCGATAGAGGCGGAGGTGAAGTCGGCGAGGATGCCCACGAGGATGCTGACGCCGATCAGGGAGGAACGTTCGTAGGCCAGCAGGGCCATGGTGCGCGCGCGATACTGGTCGGGGACGATGGTGAGCACCAGGGTTCCGGCGGTGGTGCGGAAGTAGGCCTGGAAGAATGACATGACGGCCAGCACGATGAACGCTGCCCAGAGCCACGAGCACTGCGAAAACAACATGGTGCTGAGGGATCCGAGGATGCAGGTCGCCACCAGGATACGACCACGCCGGAACGGGAAGCCCCAGGTGGCGATGCAGAGCGTGGAGATCAATCCACCGACGCCGGTAATGGCCAGCAGGTAGCCGCCCATGTCGGCATGGGCCTGGAGCACCTCCACCGTGAACAGCGGCAGCAGGAACCACAGGGGATGAAGAATGGTGTTCGGGATCACGGAGATCAGCGCGATTTCGAGCACCTCGCGCTGCTGCCGCCACAGATGGAGCAGGCCGTCGCGAATGTCGGCGATCGGCGTGATACGCTGGCGCGGGCCAGCCGTTTCTCCAGATCCGGGCGCCGGGGATGTATAGGGAGTACGCATGGGAATCAGCATCAGCACCACGCCCAGGTACAACGCGGCCTCCATGGCGAAGTTCCAGAAAAATCCGATGCTGGCGATCAGGATACCGCCGACGAATGGACCAAAGATGCGAGTGCCGGTGACGGTCAAAGTGTTGATGGCGTAAGCGTTGGTAAGAGCGCTCCGCGGGACCGTGTTGGAAATCATCACCTGCTGGATAGGCTGGGTGATGGCCAGGCAGGATCCGGAAATGAGGACGTAGGCGTAGGCATGCCAGGGCCGGATGTAATCGGAATCGACCAGGAAGGCGAAACCCAGGGCCAGCACAGCCGCTATGGACTGCACGACGATGGCGAGTTTGCGGCGGTCAAGCCGGTCGCCCAGCACTCCCGTGAGCGGGTTGACAACGAGACCGGGCAGAGTGTTGAGCGCGCTAGCCGACAGTACGAGGAGGCCGCCAACACCCGAACCGGCGGACAACTCCTTGACCAGCCATCCGATGCTCAACAGCTGGAGCCATTGACCGGTGAACGCGCAGAAGTTTGCGAACCACAGGAATCGGAAGTCGCGATACGCTACCCACGAGTCCATAGTGCGTGGTCGGGGGAGTCTGATGCCGAAAATGCGGATAACCTCGGACCGGGGCAGATGATTCGGCGCGCGTGGGTGATGATAACGACGCCCGGCAATGCGGCCGCCACATAGTGCGCCGGTGGCTGAAGGTTGTCAATGCCGATGAACTCTCGGTCCCACTCTGGCAGCGCTCCGCCCGCGCTGTTATGATGACGGCGCACCAATCAGCTATCGCGAGGTACCCGCTACCGACATGACCCAGCAATCGAACACCGCCCCGCCACCCTGCTGCCCGGACTTACTGGACACTGCGAGGTGCTGGTGGGCGAGCACAACACCGCGCCCCATACCGGCAAGCTGAGCACTCCGTCCATGATTCGCGCCATGGAGCAGGCGTCACAGCGCGCTGTTCTTGACTACCTGCCGCCCGAGCAATCCACCGTTGGCTTCGAGGTCAACGTACGCCACGTGGCCACCGCCGACATGGGCGTAACCGTCGTCGCCAACGCCGAGCTGGAAAAGGTCGATGGCCGCTGGCTCTACTTCAAGGTGGAGGTTCTGGACGGCGACCGCACTATCGGCGTCGGCACCCATCGCCGTGCCATCATCACCCTGCCGCCGGATGCCACCAACCGCGGTGGCGGAGACGACGACAACCGGCACGAACTGTAGGGGCGAGGCACGCCTCGCCCCTACGAGACGACGCAGGCTCACCCGCTATATCCGACGCCAAAAAGGAGAACTGCAATGCAACCCCTGATTCGCAACATCAAGGATTTCCCCGCCGGAGAGGTCGCCCGCCTGATCAGCGCCGACGATGATCCGTTCCTGACCCTGGCGTACTCGGTAATACAACCGGGCGGAACCAGCAGCCACCACATCCACGAGTGGGAGCACGAGGTCTATATCATCGAGGGCAGCGGCACCCTGGTCGCCGATGGCAAGGAATACCCCGTCAAGGCTGGCGACGCCATGTTCATCCCGCCCATGGTGGACCACGTCACCCGCAACGACGGCGACAGCCCCATCCACCGTATCGAGATCAACCCCATCGCGGCCGCCAGCGGCAACGCCCGGCCCGGCGGTTCCGAGCCCGGCGCCGGCACTCCGCCGGTGATCCGCAACCACGCCGACCTCAACGACGAGACCGGCCACACCATGCTCGGCGGGCGCGACGGCTGCCCCAACTACCTGATGCTCTACAACGGCTACATGCAGCCCGGCGCCGTCAGCCACCCCGAGACCGGCGGCCACAACCACTCCTGGGACCACACCGTATTCATCCTGGAGGGTACAGGAACCATAGTCGTCTCCGGCACGGAATACACCGTGACCGCCGGCGACGCCGTGCGCGTTCCTCCCGGCGAACATCACCAGTGGAAGAACGAGACCGACGCGCCCATGCTGCGGGTTACGTTCAACGACATCGTGTCCGAGGGGCACGGTTAGAGGAGTTGTCATCGCGAGCGCAGCGCGGCGATCTCGACGGTTATAACGACGAGATTGCCACGTCGCTGCGCTCCTCGCAATGACGATTGGTCAGCAGAGCCATGACAAACTCAACCATCGCCGCCGTTCGCGCTAGGGAGGTTCTGGACTCCCGCGGCAACCCCACCGTCGAGGTTGACATTCACCTGGACGGCGGCGCGATGGGTCGAGCCATTGTTCCGTCCGGAGCGTCCACGGGACGTCACGAGGCCATCGAGCTGCGCGACGGCAATCCGGCCCGCTACGAGGGCAGGGGTGTCCTGCGGGCCGTGGCCGCCGTCAATACCATCATCGCGCCGGCGGTTTGCGGGTCGATGGACGCTGCGGATCAGCCGATCCTGGATGAATTTCTGCGCGAACTGGATGGCACGACTAACAAATCCCGTTTGGGCGCGAACGCTATCCTCGGTGTGTCGCTGGCTGCGGCCCACGCTGCGGCTGCTGCATCGGGCCAGCAGTTGTACCGTTACCTGGGTGGTTCGGATGCGGTTACCATGCCGGTGCCGATGGTCAACATCATCAGCGGGGGACGTCATGCTGCCGCCGGCCTGGATATGCAGGACTTTCTCGCCATCCCCATCGGCGCGGAAACCTACGGCGACGCGCTGCGCATGGTCGTGGACGTGTACCGCGCGGTGGGTCGCGTGCTTTCCCAGATGGGCCCATACGCTTACGGCGTCGCCGACGAGGGTGGGTATGGGCCGCCGCTGCCCTGCCATGAGGACGCGTTGGGAATCCTCTACGACGCCACCCGCCTGGCCGGCTATCGCTGCGCCCGCGACGGGGACATCGCCATCGGCATGGACGTGGCCGCTACCGAGTTTATCGGCGGCGATGGACACTACCTGCTCCGCGCCGAGGGCCGGTCTTTCACCTCCACAGAATTGGCCGATCTGCTCGCCCACTGGTGCGTAACTTATCCCATAATCTCTATTGAGGACGGCCTGTCGGAGGACGACTGGGACGGTTGGGAATACCTGACGCAGCAGATGGGCGGGTCCACACAGCTCATCGGCGACGACCTGTTCACCACCAATCCGGAGCGCCTGGCGCGGGGCGCGGATGCTGGCATCGCCAACGCAGTGCTGATCAAGCTCAACCAGATTGGCACCCTGACCGAGACGCTGGAAACTGTCCGGCTGGCGCAGGAACGCGGCTACCTGCCGGTAATCTCCGCCCGCTCCGGCGAGACCGAGGACACTACCATCGCCGACCTGGCCGTTGCCACGGGCGCGGGCCAGATCAAGATCGGCTCCATCACCCGCTCCGAGCGCCTGGCGAAGTACAACCGCCTGCTGCGCATCGAGGAGGAGTTGGGCGAGCGCGCCGTTTTCCCCGGGTGGGACGTGTTCGCGCGATTCCTGGGCTGATGACAACGGCCGTCAACCTGGGGATGCAGATTCTGTCGGAACAGGCGGAACGGTTGGGACTGCATCTTACCCGCTGCCAGTTGGCGCAATTCTCCGAATACACGCGCCTGCTGTCCGAGGGAAACCGCCGGGCGAACCTGACCGCTATCACCGACCCGGGGCAGGTGCAGGTTCGCCACTATCTCGATTCCTTGACCGCATTGCTGGCCATACCCCAATGGCCCGACGGCGCGCGTGTCGTAGATATCGGGGCCGGCGCGGGATTTCCCGGCGTTCCACTCAAGATCGCGTTCCCCGGCATCCGGCTGACGCTGGCGGAATCAGTGGGCAAAAAGACGGCGTTTCTGCGGGAGTTGGTGAGCGAACTGGCGCTGGACGATGTGGAGGTTGTAACCGTGCGCGCCGAGGATCTGGGGCGCA
Organism: Dehalococcoidia bacterium; assembly: GCA_965207025.1. Taxonomy (GTDB): domain Bacteria; phylum Chloroflexota; class Dehalococcoidia; order Lucifugimonadales; family UBA3495; genus Bin87. The sequence continues at coordinate 4,028,633 of OZ242258.1, forward strand.
CCGAGGGTTATCGGGGCCAATTCGACGTTGCCCTGGCTCGGGGCGTGGCGTCGCTGCCGGCGTTGATCGAGTACGCGCTGCCGCTCTGCAAGGGACATGGGCGCCTGCTGGCGTGGAAAGGTAGCGATGGCCCGGTTGAGGCAAAGGTTTCGGTCAATGCGCTGAATGAATTGGGCGGCGAAATCGCCGGCCTGCACTCGGTCAACTCACTGTCGCCGCCGCTGCCGGCCGACCGTTGGATAATCTCGGTCGAGAAGGTTAGGCGCACGCCCGGCCGCTACCCGCGCCGTGTTGGAGTGCCGGCCAAGCAGCCGCTCTGATTCTGCTCGCGCGCCGCGATTTCAACCGCTCGCGCCAGATCCTCGGGGCGGTTGACGTTGAAGAAGCTGAGCAATTCCGAGTCGAAGCGGCGGGCTTCGTTCTCATCAACATAACGGACTCGTACCAGATCCAAGAAGCCGGCCGCTTTCAGTTGGCCGGCTTGCAGCCGCGCCGAGATAGCCGGGATGCACTGCCGCGAGTACAGCGCGTGGGTCGGTTCGGGCCGACCGCCGGTGACGGGTACCACCGCATCGAGGCCGTCTCGCAACCCGGTCATGTAACGCAACAGCGGTGCGGAAAGAAACGGCATGTCGCACGCAACCACCAGCGCCCACTCGTTGCGCGCCGCCTCGATTCCCGTATAGATTCCGCCCAGCGTCCCGTATCCGGGAAAGGTGTCAACCTCCAGGCGATGCGAAATGTCCGCCGGCGCCCGCTCCGCCTGGCCTTCGTGGGCCACAACGATTACAACATCGTTCGAGCCAACGGCTGCGCTGGCTTGCCTGACGACGCGGTGCAGCAGTGTCTCGTCGCCAAATGGCTCAGCAGCTTTGTCGCGCCCTAGGCGTCGGCTGATCCCACCGGCCAGAATGACCATCGATATGTCGGAATGCTCTACCATGTCAACGCAGTCTAGCACGGCGATGATTCACGTTCCCGAAAGTGTTACTCTGCGTGCCAGCCCATGACCGGGAGAGAATCATGCCTCGCGCTGCTTTCATCTATGACGACGCCATGAGCCAGCACGTGCTGCGCCAGGATCACCCCATGCGTCCGATACGCCTGCGCCACACCTACGAGCTGCTGGATGCTTACGGCGCGTTCGACGGCGACGACTCGCTGCTGGTTACGCCTTCTCTGGCCGATGAGGGCACCGTTGGGGCGTTCCACTCCCGCGACTACATGGCCGCCGTGCGTACCTTCAGCCTGGGGCTGACCGGATACCAGCCGCAGCGGTTCGGGTTCGCCCAGGGCGGCGACAACCCCACCTACCCGGGCATGTACGAGGCCGCCATGCTCAGCACCGGCGCGACGCTGGACGCGGCCCGCATGGTGGCCGACGGCGTGGTGCAGGCGGCGTTCAACATCAGCGGTGGCCTGCACCACGCCGCCGCCCGCAACGCCAGTGGGTTCTGCGTGTTCAACGACCCCGTGGTCGCCATCCACTACCTGCTCAGTCGCGGTATGCGGGTCGCCTACGTGGACATTGACGCGCACCACGGCGACGGGGTGCAGGACGCTTTCTACGACGATCCGCGCGTGCTGACCATCTCCGTCCACGAGTCGGGACGCTACCTGTTTCCCGGAACCGGTTTCGCCGGCGAGGTAGGCGCGGGAGATGGCGTCGGTTACGCCGTCAACCTGCCACTGTATCCCTACACGGACGATGAAATTTACCTGGACGCCTTTGAGGCTGTCGTCCCGCCGCTGATCAACGCCTTTGCGCCGGACGTGCTGCTGACGCAGTTGGGTATTGACTCCTATCACACGGACCCGCTGACGCACCTGCAGGTGACCAGCCGGGGGTTCATCGCCGCTGTCACGCAGTTGGGCAGCCTGGGCTACCCGTGGCTGGCCACCGGGGGCGGTGGTTATGACATCGGAGCGGTGGCTCGTTGCTGGACGTTGGCCTATGGGGTGATGTGCGGCGCGGACTGGCCCGACCGTATTCCCACGCCGGTGGTTGAGCGTTTGGGCCGTACCTCCCTGCGCGACACCGAGGTCCCTGAGATACCCGACCACATCCGGGCCGACGCCCGCGCCCTGGCCGCCGAAAGCGTGGCGGCGATCAAGGACGCGGTGTTTCCGGTTCACGGGTTGAGGGCGTAGCCCTGCCGACTCGGTGGGACGCAGCGCACGGCGGTGGTGATAAACCCGCTGTGCGCTACCATGCGGTGGGCCGGCCGGACGCTGCGGCGCGTTACGTTCCAGCCGCGCAGCATGGTTTCGGCGGTTTCGATGCGGGCGTAGCGGCCATCATCCTGCAACGCCAGCACCAGTTCGTGCACCTGGAGGACGGTGGGCAGGAAGCACAGCAGGATGCCGCCGGTGGTGAGCGCGTTGGCGGCGGCGTCCAACACCCGCCACGGCTCGGGCAGGTCCAGCACTACGCGGTTCACGGCCTCGGCGTCGATGCCTTCGGCAATGTCGCCGACTTTCACCGTCCAGCGGGAGGTGTCTGAGATCACCGACTTGACGTTGGACTCGGCCTTCGCCACCACCGATTCGTTTATTTCGTAGGACACCAAACGCCCGGTAGGGCCGACTGCCCGCAGCAGTCCGGTTGTCAATGCACCGGAACCGAGGCCGGCCTCAACGACTGTCGCGCCGGGGAAGATGTCCGCCATTGACACGATGTTGCCCAGGTCCTTGGCGTATATCACCTGGGGGCCCCGAGGCATCAGGCGCACGTAGTCGCCGAGGGTGGGCCGGATGCCCAGCAGTACGTGGCCCCGGTTCGTGGTGTACCAGCCGCCCACGGGCTTCCCGATCACCTCGGAGTGGGCGATAAATCCCAGGTGGCAGTGAAACTCTTCGCCCTCGGTCAGGGTTTGCAGGTACGCTCGTCCTTTGCGGTCGAGGAACAACGCCAGCTCGTCCGGAAGGAACCGATTGTTGCTGTCTGCGTCATTGCCAAGTTCTGGGTTCGCGTCTTTGGTAGCGGTCATTGCTGTATTATACAGACGCTATGATGGAGCGTCTGTTCACCTACGATGAGGCCAACGACCTGGTGCCCTGGCTGGAAGAGCGGTTCGCCGCCATGCAGCCGTTGCGCACGGAGCTGGTCGATGAGCAGGAAAATCTGCTTGGTTTGTTGCGCCGGCGGCGCAGCAACGGCCATTCCAGCAGCGAGGAGGAGATCGCCGCCTCTGAGAATCTGGTCACGCGTCTGACTCGTCAGTTGCAGGACGTGGTGAAGGAGATCACTGACCGGGGCATCCTGGTGCGGGACATCGGGCGCGGGCTGGTGGATTTCCCGTCCAACCGCCAGGGCGAAATCGTCCATTTATGCTGGCAGCGCGGCGAACCGTCCATAGACTGGTGGCATCCTACGGATACGGGGTTTGCGGGGCGACGCCGGTTGTAGGTTGGGGTAGGCCGCCTGCAATGTAAGTTTTGGGCTGAAACTTACATTAGACGCAGTTCAATGTAAGGATCCTTACATTGGCAACGGCGCAATGAAAGGTTAGAAGCCTAATCTTTCACTGACTGGGTTCTGGTGTAAGAGATCTTTCCCTCAGTGTCAGCGGTGTAAATTTACGCCACATTTCTTTCTCCAACGCTAGTGCCATGAAAAGATTTGGTGCTAAATTTGCCCATCCAATCATGACTTGTTGGGGTTAGCTGTGCGCGCAACTGATTTTACCGACGAAAGCCCGGGTCGTCTCGTCGCCGCCGATACGCTAGATGGCAAGTATTGGCCGGCTTTCGTGCCGAACCCACTCCCGCCCCGGCTACATTGGGATGCGGATACAGTAGCTTTATTGTCGCGGGCCGACCGAGCTTTAAGCCGTCTGGACGGGCGCTGCTCGAATTTAGTTGACCCTTCGCTAGAGAAAGGCCTGTCTCCGTTCCTTGGACCTATGACCATGCGAGAGGCAGTAGCGTCGAGTCGTATTGAAGGGGCGACTTCCGACATTGAGGAACTCTATCGATACCAAGCCGGTGGTCGAACGCGGGACCCTGGTGACGCCGCTGAAATCAATAATCACGTCAATGCCTTGCGCTTTGGCTTGCAAAGGATGCGCGACTTTCCAGTAAGTCTGCGGCTAATCCGCGAAGTCCATGCAGAGCTCATGTCAGGGGTTCGAGGTCAAGACCGTCGTCCAGGTGAGTTTCGCACTAGGCAGGCAATTCTCACGGGCCGGATTCCGGGATTGGAGTATGCACGCTATGTACCGCCACCACCGAGCGAGATGCTCCCGGCACTGTATGCCCTAGAAGAGTTTATCCATTCGGATCCTCCGATCCCGTTGCTGGTTCAGCTAGCTCTCATTCACTATCAGTTTGAAGCCATACACCCATTTGAAGACGGCAACGGGCGTACCGGGCGTCTCATGATAACTCTCCTTCTGTGTGAACGTGGCTATCTGAATTACCCTTGGCTGTACATCAGCGACTATTTTGAAGAATACCGGCGTGAGTATGTGGACTTGCTGTTGGGAGTAAGCGTGCATGGGGAATGGCAAGATTGGATACGGTTTTTTCTCTCTGCGGTTGCCATCGTCGCCAGCGACGCTTCGCGGCGAGTGGACAAATTGCTGCAAATCAGGTCCGATTACAGAAACCGCGTAAGCTCGGAAAGGACGTCTGGAGCTTTGTTCCAAGTCATAGACTATCTGTTCGAAGCGCCTGCCATCAGCACCGTGTTGCTTCGAGAGAGGTTGCCGGTTTCGAGTCCAACGGCGCGGAATTATCTCAACCGCTTAGTGGACGCAGGAATCCTTACGCCTTTGAGGTTTGAAATAGGTTCTCACCTCTACCTTGCAATGGAGATTCTAGAGGCTATTGCGGAGAAACCCGACTTTAGCGGCCTCTGATTTCCGCCAGCGCCGCCCGGATTTCGTCCGCGTGGACGGCATAGAACGTTCCTACCACAGCGCCGCCCTGTTCCGTGCGTCGAGCGGCTGCACGGATCATGCCGATTACCTCGCTGCTGGCGTTGAGCACAGGGCCGCCGCTGTCCCCTGGGTCGATGGCCGCGTCCATCTCCAGGTTGCGGCCGTAGCTGTCGGGGCCGAAGTTGGTGACCTGCGAGAGGATGCCGGCGTTGGCTTTGGGCGATCCCACCGTACCCTCGCGCTTGACGCCGCTGCTGGAATAACCCAGCGCCAGCAGCGTTCTGGCGATGTCGTCGCTGCCGGCGTCACCCAGAGGCAACGGTTTGGCGTCGGGTTCCAACTCAGCATTTTCGGTGTCGTAGCGGAGCAGGGCAACGTCCCGCCGCTCGTCCAATCCCTCAACGGCGGCAACGAACGTGGGCGCCGTTGCCTGTCGCACGATGACCTGTTGCTGTCCCGATACCACGTGGGCCGCCGTAAGGATGAGGCCAGGTTCGAGCAGCCATCCCGTTCCGTGCTGCCCGTCAGTTGGGTCGATATAGAACACCGACGCCCGCGTCTCTCTGTACAGCCGATTCAGGTCCGGAGCGGCTGACGATGCCACGTCGGTGGCAACCGCTTGTCTGATGTGCTCACCAATATCTCCCTCGCTGGGGATGCAAGCCAAGCAAAGCCATGCCAGCGCGACCAACAGCAACGCTTGCTGGATTCCCGCGAAAGCGGGAATGACGTGAGGGAGGAGAGGCTTTGCTGGCACCCTCACCCCACCCCTCTCCCATCGAGAGAGAGGGGGCCTAGATGAACCTGGCCTGCGCGCGGGCCTCGTCGGCGTAGTCGATGTACACGGTGATCACCTCGCTGAAGAAGTCCACCGCTTCGACACCCTGCTCGCGCTGGCCGACGCCGGAGGCTTTCAGTCCGCCGAAGGGCAGGTGAACCTCGCCGCCCAGGGTGGGCGCGTTGACATGCACCATGCCGGCGTCCACGGTGTTGATGTAGCGGAATGCGCGAGGGATGTCGCGGGTGTACACCGACGAGGACAGGCCGAACTTGACGCTGTTGGAGATCTCCACCGCGTGCTCCAGATCTCGCGCCCGGAATACGGTCAATACCGGCCCGAAAATCTCCTCGCGGGCGATGCGCATGTCGGGCGTAACGTCGGTGAAAATCGTCGGTTCCACGTACCAGCCCTCGTCGTAAATCCCGCCGGTCGGTGTGCCTCCACCGAACGCCAGCGTCGCGCCCTCGTCCCTGCCGGTGGTGATGTAATCGGAAACGGTGCGCTGCTGGGACTCGCTGGACAGGGGGCTGACGTCGATACCGTCCTCCATGCCGTCGCCGATGGTGAGCTGCGACGTGCGTTCGATGAGTTGCGCCATGAACTCGTCATACACGCCATCCTCGACGATGACGCGGCTGGTGGCGGTGCAGCGCTGGCCCGTGGAGCCGAACGCGCCCTGCACGATGCCGCCCAGGGCCTTGTCCAGGTCGGCGTCGGCCAGCAGGATGACGGCGTTCTTACCGCCCATTTCAGCCTGTACCTTCTTGAGCAGCGACGCGCCGCGGGTGTACAAGTCCGTTCCGATCTCGGTGCTGCCGGTGAAGGAGATGCCGGCCACGTCCGGCGATTCCACCAGCGCGTTGCCGACGCTACCGCCGGGACCGGTGATCAGGTTGAATACGCCGGGCGGGACGCCGGCTTCCTCGAATACCTCGGTGAGTTTCACCGCGCACAGCGGCGTGCTGGACGCCGGCTTGAACACGATGGCGTTGCCGCAGATCAGGGCGGGCGCCATCTTCCACGCCGGGATGGCGATGGGGAAGTTCCACGGCGTGATGATGCCGACTACGCCGAGAGGCCGGCGCACGGTGTAGGCGACGGTGTTGGGCAGCTCCGACGGGGTGGTGTACCCGAACATGCGGCGCCCCTCGCCGGCGGCGTACTCCATGATGTTCATGGCCCGCTTGACCTCGCCGCGGGCGTCGGGCAGCGGCTTGCCCTCCTCCTCGGTGATGGTGCGGGCGATCTCCTCGCCACGCCGCTCCATGATCTCCAGGGCCTTGAACAGCACCCGGGCGCGCACCGGCGCCGGGGTGTCGGCCCAACCCGGCGCCGCTTCGGACGCGGCGGCCACCGCACGGAGGGTGTCCTCGGGATTGGACAGCTGGAAATGTCCCAGCAGGCGGTCTTTGTGGGCGGGGTTGTACACGGAGTAGGTGCGCCCCGAGTCGGAAGGCGTCCATTCGCCGTTGATGAAATTGAGGTGAGTCTTGACGTCGGAGGTGGTAGTCATCGTGGATCAAAGCTCCTGGGGTCAGTCGCATTCGCCAAAGCGCAGCGCGCATCGCAGAATACTACCGCCGGTAGGCGACGGCAACTGCTCGGCTGACATTTTCTTCCCCCTGCCCACCGACCGCAGGTAGTGCTCCACATCCTCGTCATCCAGGAGCTTTTTCAGCGCTCTGGGGTCTGACATGTCGATGAGAGGCTCCCCGGCATTGGAGGCCCCCATGGGCCCGTGTTCGTCAGCGGGCAGTTCCTCAATGGTCAACAGCACCACCGTGTCGTCCGGCAGGTCGAGGGGTTCCAGCGGAGTGATTACCCCGTTGGAGTATTTGGCTTTGATGGTTTTAGTCATTGCTTGCCTCCGCTCCGGATGCCCGGCGGTCTTTGTCAATCATAGCGCCTGCGGTATTTTACGGCGTGGGAGATTGTCAGAAACAGGATTTTCGGGCCCCGTATCAAGCACGGGGTTACCCCGTGTCTAGCACGGGGCAGGCTGTTATTGGGGGATTTTCAGGATTGGGGAGGGGCCCCGCAGTTTGACGCTGTGCAGGGTTGGTGATAGTTTTCGCTTTAGCCGTTCTCCGACACGAAGGAAACGGCAATGAACAGAGACAACCGCCCTCTGAGCGACCCCATTCCAGAATTCGCCACGCGGGAAGAGGAAGCGGAGTTTTGGGATACGCACGACTTTGCCGACTATTGGGATGAACTGGAGCCGGCAAACTTGGAGGCCAGCCCAGACGTGGCTTCTTCCATCCTGGTATCACTGGACGGGGACAGCCTGTCGCAAATTTACCGGCACGCGGATGCTAACGGTGTAGATGCTGAATCCTTGGTGGGCACGTGGATTTTGGAGCGGCTGCGAGGTGGGGACGCCTCTGTGCGGCCGAGGTAAAACCGTTACCTCCGTTGCGATCGGGCTTTATCGCCAAACAAGCCCCCAGTCGCCGAGCACTCCGCACTGTCCAGCAGGATTTCTAATCGTTTAGCCATGTGTTCCACCCGTTGACTGCTGTTGTGGGGTGGGCTGTACCCGCAACTCGGCCTTCTGTCGGAGACGCCTCTGGACCCGGGCCGTCTTCGCGCCTACTGCATCACAGTGTCCGTAGTTTCCTCGCTCACGGTCCGGCGAATGTTCAATAGACTGGTTTTCCTCACAGTATCCTTGGACGGTTATCGCCGCCACCCCAAAGCCTTCATGTCCGGACAGCGTGTCTTCGACTGATGTGCGCTCTTCCCAATTCACGGAATGCCGGTCAGTTGTATGTTCGCTAACCCGGTCGTTTGCAAACGCTTTGTCATAAATTGCCCCCTTGTCCGGGTTAAACAGCCAAGGAGGGATGCGGCGCAGCATGATTGCGTCGTCAGGCACGTCAAGCAAGGGCCAGGCTTCATTTTCGCTGGGCTCCAACCGTATGCCTCCGCTAAACCAGCAGGCCGATTATACGGCGCATTTGGTCGTCGTTCTCTATGGCGCCATCGCTTTCTTCGGTCGCTCCATCCGGGTGGAGCTTGTCCAGAGCATAGGTAGTATGGCCTCCGGGAACCAGGTCTATCGATAGTTCCCAATGCTCCGTCTCCCACTCAATGCCGATCCCCGCGTCTCCGCCGGGGGCAACGCCGGGAGCGGGCAAGCCCATGGCCAGACCAATCTTGATGATGCGGATGGCGTCCGTAATGCAGTCCGAGTCAACGGGCGGCGCACCGTAGCCGTTCCAATTTTCCGCCAGGCCGGCAATCTGCTGGAACCGTGTTGCCAGCTCGTCCGGCAATTCCGCGGCATCGCGCAAAAGGGCAGTTTCGGTAGGTGTCATGGTATAGCCTCCGTTCAGTCCAGCCGCCATTCCTCAACGATTACTAGGCCACGCACGTATGTTGAACCGGCCCCCGGAACAACGCAGGCGCAAGTCGCTCATAAGCCGAAGTACCGGAGTTCGGTATCCACTTGTTGAGCGGTCAGGGCCGCTTCGTCCCATTCAGCATGGGCGCGGGAGAGAGCAGCGCGCGTAGCTGCTAGAACTGCGTTTCCGAGTGCGCTATCTGCGATATGGTCAAAATCCTTGTCCGAAATGGGGAAGGTCTCTGAATCCGGATCTGCTTCCCAGATAGTGTCGTAGAATTCGATTCTCATCGCATCTAACATGTTGTTGATCACGAATTCCACAGGGGCATCAGGGTATGCAGTTGCGAGTCCGCGAAGGAATCCAGCGGTTACAGCGTCGGCGATTGTGTCAGGGCCGGTGCGGTGGTACTCGTCACAGGGACCAAGCGCGCTCGATACAGCGTCCCTAAGTTCAGCGAGTAGCGTGTCAGGTGCTAGTTCGTTAAACACGGGTTCGGCCGGGACCACGCTGGCGTCGTATGCAGATTGTGCAAGTATACCTTCTAGCCAAGCGATGAGATGCCAAGCCGCATAGGTGTATTCGGACACTTGCATAGTATCCGATCGCCCGCTGAGGACATCAACGACTTCGCTGGCGAGACGGCGGTCCGTTTCGTTCATAACGCATCTCCTGACCACTGGCAGGTATTTGGCCCAAGATATTATCTGAGGATCTTTCGAGGCACTCTTATCCATCTTCTGTTGTGATCACGATGTTGTCAATCTGCCGCGCTGATATTTAGACCTCAAACAGTTGCCGCCGCAATTCATCCTGGTTGTTTTCAAGGTACATTGCGACGACCTCATCGCGTACCAGCCGCAGGCGCAGCGTTCCCGGCGCTTCGCCGTCTTCAAAATGGCACAGCACGGCGTCCTGTGCCATCAGCTTCAGTTCTTCCCACGTGTCGCCCTGGGTGATTATGTCGTAGCCAATGGCCGCCGCGTAGTAGCCGCCTTCTTCGGCCTCGTGTACTTCAAACACTACTTCGCCCAGCATACTTGCCTCCTTCGGATACTGGATTCCGGCCCCGTATCAAGCACGGGGTGACGTTCTTTCGCCGGAATGACGGTTTAAGTGTTAACACGCGCCAGAACCAGGTTATCGATCAGGCGCACTGACCCCAACCGTATCGCCGTTGCCACCATAACCCGCCGGCCGGCGCTTGCTACATCCAACGCTGTCATGGTATCCGCGTCCACTACGCTTACGTAGTCCACGGCGGATACTAGCGGCTCGTTTTCCAACACTGCTATGGCTACCGTTTGCAGGCGGTTGGCGTTCCGCTCGCCGGAGTGCCATAGTGATTCTGCCGCGCACAGCGCCCGGTACACCACCGGGGCGGCGGCGCGTTCCTCCGGCGCCAGGTAGGCGTTGCGGCTGCTCAGGGCGAGGCCGTCGGGCTCGCGGACGGTGGGCATGGTCACTACGTCAACGCCGAGGTTGAGGTCGGCGTTCATTTTGCGGATGACGGCTACCTGCTGGCCGTCTTTCTGGCCGAAGTAGGCGCGGTCGGGACGGGTGATGGTGAACAGCTTGGCTACCACCGTCGCCACGCCGCGGAAGTGACCGGGACGCGCCGCTCCCTCCATGCCCTCGGCGACCGCGCCCGGCTCGATCCAGGTGTCGAATCCGTCAGGGTACACCTCGTCCGGCAGGGGCGCGAATACCAGGTCGGTGCCCTGCGCTGCCAGCAGCTCCAGGTCTCGCTCAAAGGTGCGTGGGTAGGTGGTGAAGTCCTCATTCGCGGCGAACTGCGTCGGGTTGACGAATATGGAGGCCGCCATCGTAGCGTTGTCCGCCCTCGCCTGGCGGGTGAGGGAGAGGTGGCCTTCGTGGAGCGCGCCCATGGTGGGCACCAGGCCCAGGGGACGCGGCAGTTCGCGGCACAGGGCGGTCATTTCAGCGCAGGTGGTGATGACTTGCATGATGGTTTCTGGATCCCCGCCTACGCGGGAATGACGGGAATTGGTTATTCGGGTGGGAAGAGTTCGTCGATTTCGCGTTGCATGCGTTGTGCCTCGGTTTCGGGGAGGGAGGGCGCTGCGGCCGGGATGCCGGCGGTGGCGGCAGCCGGCGCGCCGGGTATGGTCATGTCGGCGTAGAAGGACTCGTCGTAGTCGCGGGGGCGCACCACTACCGGCATGGGGACGGCGTGGCCGAAGACCAGGGCCTGCTGCTTGCTGTCCAGCCGCGCCAGCACACCGCGCAGCTGACCGGCGTCGCGGGCGCCCATCAGCACGGCGTTCATGTCCCGGTCGTCGTTGAGGGCGCAGGACAGGCGCGTTCCCAGCTGGCTCATCACCTCGGAGTCGATGCCGCTGGGCCGCTGGTCAACGATCATCAGGGTGACGTTGTACTTGCGCAACTCGCGGGCGATGGAACCGAAGATGGTTTGCGACGCTACCTCGGGGGTCAGGAATTTGTGCGCTTCTTCGATGAAGATAACCAGGGGACGGGGTTCGTCGCCCTGCCCGCCGTCGGCCAGTTCCTTGCGGCGGACCCAGGTCTCGTGGATGCGGCGGGTCAGCAGGTTGCTGACCAGCACGTAGGCGGCGGTGTTGCGCCCGTACTGCCCGAACTCCAGCACTACGTGGTTGCCGCGCTGCAACTGCTCGATGATGCCGCCGGCGCTGCCCCGACCCTCGCCCTGGTCGGCCAGGAACCCGAACCGGCTCCACGCCGACAGCCGGCGGTGGAGCGTCTGCAACGCCGCGAGGTTCACGCCGATTTCGTTGGCCAGCTCGCCGACTTCTGCGCCGCTAGACGCTAGGAACGAGCGCAGCCAGTCGCCGCTGCCGTAATGCCGCTCCAGGTTCCAGGCGGTGGCCGCCGCGACCTCGGACAGGTTCAGCAGGTCCCGCAGCACCTCGATGTCCGCCGGCTCAATCTCGTCGTACCCGATACGAACCACGCCGTCGGGTGTTACACCCCTACGTCGGCTGCTCTCCTCGTCCAATGTGAAGGTTACCACCCGGCTGGGAAACAGCTGCTTCAGGCCCTTGACCTGCCGCCGGCGGTCGTTGTCCTGGCCCTGCCAGCCGTATTCGCTTTCCATGTCGAACACCAGCGACACCGCCTCGCCTTCCTTGACTAGGCCCGCCAGCAGCATCCGCGCCAGGAACGTCTTGCCGGAGCCCGACGCGCCGAACACGCCCACCGATCGGCTGGCCAGCGTGCCCAGGTCAAGGCGGATTGACGCCGCTTCCATACCTTGAGGGGAACCCAGGGCGAAAGCGTCGCTGCCCTGCGCACGGAACACGGCGTCGATGTCTGCCTGAGATGCCGCGTACACCGGCGCGAAGTGTTCGGGTATGGTCTTGGTCTGCTCCGCGGACGCCTCCATGCCGCCGGCGCCTGATTCCAGGGGCGCGGTCATGCTGGGCATCACCGACAGTTGCCCGTAGGCCAACGTGCCTGCCATCACGTCCGCGACAAAATCGCCTCCCCCAACGCCGGTTGAACCGTCGGGGGGGAAGTGCCGCACGCTGTCGTCCACCGCCCGCAGTTCAAGGTCGGTGACCACGGCAAAGTATCGCTGCCGGCGGCCCACGATGGTAACGAACGAGCCCACCGCCACGTCCTCAAGAGACGCTCCCGATGCGCCGTCCAGCCGCACGTCCAGGCCGCGGGAGAGCGACCCGCCGACGACCACGCCCAGCCTTCGCAATGCGCCGGGATTCTGTCCATTGCGCATGATCACGCTGTCATCTCGCGCAATATCGCCCGCAACCGTTGCGGATCGCGGGATAACTCTGCCGCCAGCGTTCGGCCGGCCCGCAGCAGGAATCCCCGGCGGTCTGCCATGCCGGCCGCCGCCTGCCGCAGGAACCCGGCCAACGCCGAATCCGATGTCGGCGATCCATCGGCCAGGAACAGCCTTACCCAGCCGAGATCGTTGGCAAACGCAGTCGTCTCATCGGCGTCGCAGGTGAATATGAAAGCGTGCAGGTTGGGGGGTTGGGCCGGCAGTCCGAATTGCACGGCAAGACCGTCTCCATGCCCGACCACCGTGCCAGCGAACCTGGTGGTCAGCATCGCCAGGAGCTGCGGGTTGGCGGCGTAGATCTCCTCCTCGGATTCAAGCGAGGATCCCCGGGGCGCCAGTGGACGGCTTGGGTCCAGCGGCTCGTGCCAGATTTCCCGCACCACGGCGTAAACCGGCGGCGACCCGACCCGCAGCAACGCGCCCAGGGGCGGGGCGTGGTGCAGTTCATAGCACTGCGCCTCGATGCGCTGCGAGTGTGACACCGTCACCTCGCCGACACGCTGCCCAGCCCTTGTCTCCGTCATGATATTCCGCGCTTCCGACAACCTAGTGGGGACGCAATTTTAGCACGCGAGGGCGTTGATACATCCGCCTTAAATGAAGAACCGGGCTTGATGCCCGGCTTGAAAAAGGTGTCGGAATGGCTCCCCTGGCAGGATTCGAACCTGCGACCTAGCGGTTAACAGCCGCCCGCTCTACCGCTGAGCTACAGGGGAACGGTACAGTCGCCATGGGCGTACGTTCAGTGCCGGCGACTGTATTCAATTGTAACGCCGGGTGGTATGTCTGGCAAGATGCGCCGGCAGCGTCCGCAGGGTCTTTCGATTATTAGGCGACCGCGCCGATCAGGGCGAGAGGACGTGATGGGTGAACGGCGTGGCGACGCAAGGCGGCGGCGATGTTGGTTTCGCCAGCCAACCGGATCACACTGATGGTCAGATTGCGCAGGGCGGCCATGATCTGGGGTGCCGAGCCGGTGCGCACCTGGGACCGGTCTTCGTCGAAGGTAACGTCCCTAACCCAGTGCACTCGGTTTTCGATGCCCCAGTGTCCCCGCCATAAGGCAAGGAGCCTTTCGGGGTTGGCTTCAGCGGGCGGCAGGCTGGTCACGGCGTAGGCCAATTCCCGGCGCGGTTTGCCCTTGGTGTGGACGCTACGTTCCAGTCGGCAGACCTGGGCCAGGTGGGGCCAGTCGCTGTAGCCCACCAGCAACTCGGAAACCCAAAGCCGCCTTTGTTCAATGCGATCACCGTGCTGGTCGACTTGCACCGCCTGGGCCGCTTCCGGTTCCCCGTCCCAGATGGCCGTGATGTCCTCTAGCAAGGTGGGCTGGTTGCCTTTCACGGCAAAGAAGTAGTGCCCCCTTGCGCCACCACCCGCTGGCATACCTCCCGTTGGGTGAACTGGGCATCGCCGGTTATCACTCGACCCTGCAAGTCCAACTGTCCCAAGAGACCGGCGACGGCGTCCAGCTCATTGCGCTTCTCACCCACCGCCTGCTGTCCCACCACGATCCCAGCCTGATGGGCGTAGGCCGCCACCAGATGCACCCCGGGCAATTGATCACCGTGAATGCCGCGCAACGCCTTGCCGTCAATGGCCACCGCCTCATCTTCAGACAGGCCCCGCTCCTGCAGCCATTGTCCCAACTCACGCTCAAAGGCCTCCCGATCCAACCTGCTGAACACCTGATGCAGCGTGGACACGCACGGCGTACGCTCCCAGGTGAACCCCAGAGCCTCCGATACCTCCTGCCCCTGGTCTCGACCCCACTGGCTGATGGCGTACAGACTGCGCGCTCCGCACAGCATGGCGCACACCGCCAATCCTAATATCGCCCCCAAAGGATGCCGCTTCCCGTGCACGCTGCGCGGATCCGGCACCCGGCCCAACACCTCGATCAACGACAAACCGTCCCTTGCGCCTTCCGCCGAACTCATGGATCACCCCCATAACTGTGAATGACCCGACCCTACATCCCTTCTCCCTCTGCCTCCAAGATTGCAGCAGCGCCCGTTTACTGGATAATCGAAAGACCCTGGCAGCGTCCGTGGGATGCCGGAGCGTCGGCGCAGCCCTGTGCTAAAATTGGTGCGTAGTACAACCCCGACTCCAGGAGGACACATGCGTTCCCGACTTTCCACGATGGCGGTCTCAATGGGACTGCTTCTAATCCTGACTTTGTTTGTCATCGCGTGCGGCGGCAATGGCGGCGCGACGCAAACGGACTCCGGCGGCAGCGCCGCTCCGGCCCAGAGTCAGCCGAGCGGGGCGAGCCAGGCAACTACGGCCGCCCCGTCTCAGGGCTCCACTGCGCCCTCCGGCTCGGCGTCCGATGAGCCTTTGCTCGTCGGTGTGATGGAATCGCTCACCGGACCGGGCGAGACCTACGGCAACGTTTCCGTTCAGGCCAAGCAGATGGCCATGGACGAGATCAATGCCGCCGGCGGCATCAACGGCCGCATGCTCGAACTCATCGTTGAAGACTCCAAGTGCAACGCCCAGGACGCCATCACGGCCTATAACAAGCTTACCGACGTTGACGGCGTCAAGATCATTCTGGGTACGTCGTGCAGCGGCGCAATGCTGGGCGCCGCTCCCCTGGCCGAAGCCGATGGCGTGGTGCTCTTCTCCGGCCTGGCCACCAACCCCGACATCGCCCACGCTGGCGATTACATCTTCCGTACCTCCATGAACGACCTCCAGGTCGGGATAGACACCGCCAACGTGATCTGGTCTGACGGCGCGCGAACCCTTGCCACTATCACCGAAACCACCGACTATGCCGAAGGCGTGCGGCGCGTTACGGCGGAACGCTTCGTGGAACTGGGCGGCGAGATCGTCGCCGAGGAACGGTACGCCTCCGACATTACCGATTTCCGTTCCCAGTTGACCAAGATCATCAACGCCAATCCCGACGCGATTCACATCGCGGCCCAGGCCGAGTTCTCCGGCGGCACCGTCGTCAAGCAGGTCCGCGAGCTGGGATACGAGGGGCCGTTGTACTCCGAAATCGTTCCGGTGGGGGCCACCGCCCTTGAGGTGGCCGGCGACGCCGCCACCGGCCTCAAGGCCATCACTGCCGAACTGGACCCGAACAACTCCAAGAGCCAGGAAGTGCTGAACAACTTCCGCGCCCGCTACGACTATGTCACTCTCCCCTGGTACCTCGGTTCCGCCTACGACGACGTGTACATCACCGCCGAGTGTCTCAAGCAGACCGGCGACGACCAGGATGCCGACGGTTTCCGTGACTGCTTGTATGACATCACCTGGAGCGGGGCCATCGGCGAGAACTATAGCTTCGACTCCGACGGTGAGGTCGTGGGGTTGGCCAACGCGGTCGTCGAGGTGCTCCCCCTGGCCGATCGCTCCGAAGACAACAACGGATACCTCATCCTGGGCCCCGCCCCCGGCGCTGAGCCCGGCTCCGGCGCGGCAATGATGGAGAAATCCGACGAACCCTTGCGCATTGGCGCCATGGACGCCCTCACCGGCGTCGGCGAGTCCTACGGCAATCCGATCATGCAGGCCAAGCAGATGGCCGTGGAGGAAATCAACGACGCCGGCGGCATCAACGGCCGAATGCTGGAACTCATCGCCGAGGACTCCAAGTGCAACGCCCAGGACGCCATCACCGCCTACAACAAGCTGACCGATGCTGACGGCGTGAAGATCATCCTCGGCACCACGTGCAGCGGCGCGATGTTGGGCGCGGCGCCCCTCGCCGAAGCCGAGGGCGTTATCATGCTCTCCGCCTCTGCCACCAACCCCGACATCAAAGTCGCGGGCGACTACATCTTCCGCACCGCCATCAACGACGACCAACTGGGCATCGACACCGGCAACACCATCCACGTTGACGGACACCACGACTTGGCGACCATCACCGAGTCCACGGACTACGCTGAAGGCGCGCGTCGCACCACGGTGGCCCGTTTTGAAGAACTGGGCGGCCACGTGGTGTTCTCCGAGAGCTACGCCTCTGACATCACCGATTTCCGCACCCAGCTCACCAAGCTGATCAACGCGGAACCCGACGCGGTTTACCTCGCTTCACAGGGAGAATTCTCCGGTGGCACGATCATCAAGCAGCTGCGGGAACTCGGATTTGACGGTCCCATCTACACCGAATCGGTGAACACCGGGCCGGAGGCGTTGAGCATCGCCGGCGAGGCCGCCACCGGGATGAAAGCCATCATTCCCCTCGGCCTTACCAACCGTGGCGAACAGTTCCTCAAGGACTTTGAGGCGTACTTCGGGCACGTCGCCACCCAGCCCTGGTTCCAGGCTTCCGCATACGACGACGTGTACCTGGCCGCCGCCTGTCTCGCCCAAACCGGCGACGATCAGGACACCGACGGTTTCCGGGATTGCATGTACGACATCACCTTCAGCGGAGCCATCGGCGACGGCTACAGCTTCGATGAGTACGGTGAGGTGGTCGGCCTGGGCAACGCCGTCGTCCAGATCCTGCCTCTCGCCGAGCGCACCGACGACAATCTCGGTTACGTTTCGCTGGGCCAGGCTCCAACCCCGTAGCCTAGCCTAGCAAACCGCGCGGAGTCCGTCCCAATGGACGGGTACATCGGCTTTTGCTAAAGTGCGCGGTATTACGGGTCTCACTCTGAGGAGTCGTAAGGAATGAAGAAAGTAGTCAGCGAGATCAGCGGCGTGGTTTTCAGCCTGCCCTGGCTGGTGGCCAAGCACGAGGGATTGTTCGAGGCTGAAGGCATCGACATGGAGTTCGTGCGGGCTCTCAACAGCGGTCGGGTCTCACCCACCGAGAACCATGCGGAAGTCAACCCGATCCTGGGCCATGTGGCATTCGAGGATGCGCAGGTAGCAATCTACCGAGCTTGAGAGGAAGGGCAGGTCCGTCGGGCCTATGAAAGCAAACAGGGCGCGCGCATCATTGCGCTGCGTTCGGCGGTGGCCAGCCAGGCCATCATGGTGCGTCCCGAATCAACCCACTACTACCCGGGCACGCTGGGCAACAAACCCGTGGCGGTGCAGTTCCACGCCGGTTCGCACTACGTCGCGCTGCGCCTGCTATCGGGCTATCTTCCCGAAGAGAAGATCAAACTGGTGCATCACGGCTCCCCGCAGTTCCGGTTCGAGGCGATGATCAACGGCGAGGTGGAAGCCGCCGCCCTGATGGAACCGTGGATCACCCTGGCCGAGAAGCTGGGTTGCCGCCCCGTCTGCGAAGGTCACTACCTGGGCGCTGAAAACGCCAGCGACAACATGGACGAGGAGACCTTCGCGGCCATCAACCGCGCCATCGTAAAAGCGGTTGACCGGATCAACGCGAACAAGCGGAAGTATCTGCACTACCTGATCGACGAGCCGCGTTTCGCCGCGGTGGCGAAGCAGTACGGCGGCATCACGCCGGAGGACTTCCACCTGCCCCGAATCCGCTACTCGTACAACACGCCGTACACCGACGAGATTGTTGAGGACACCTACCACTGGATGGTGCGCTGGGGTCTGCTGGACGGCGCGGCGTGCAGCACCGACCTGGTGGACAACCGCTTGGAGGAGCCGGCGGCAGTCGCCGCCGACGATTAGAGAGCGGGATCATCCAAGCCGAGCATCAGGGGCAACTCTTGTGGTTGCCCCTTTATTCGTCGTTGCCGATGACCCCGGCAGGAATTTGCGTTTTAGTGGTAGGCAGGGAGCGCACTGCCTCTCCCGATTGCCTTTCGGCGACAATCAGGTCGTACTGCGTTTGCAGGTTCAGCCAGAATTGCAGGTCAACACCGAACCAGTGTCCGAAGCGCAGGGCGGTATCGCCGGTTATTGACCGCTTGCCGGCGATAATCTGGCTGATGCGGTTCGGCGGCACGTTGATCTGCCGCGCGAAATCGGTCGGCTTTACTCCTAACTCGACAAGCTCGTCTTTCAAAATCAACCCTGGATGAACCGCTCTTTGGAACATTGTTACTCCAGCGCGCCCGCCTCCTCCAGTTCCCGGTACTCCGCTTCGCTGAGGCCGACGATCTCCCGCAGGGCGTGCTCGGTGTCTTGGCCCAACAGGGGAGCGGGCCGATCCAGGCGGCCGGGGGTCGCCGAAAGGTGCGACTCCGTGTAGTCGGTGGCGTAGGGGCCCATTTCGGGGTGGTCGAGCCAGGTGAAGTGGTTGCGGTGCTGCAACTGGGCGTCCTCGAAGAGATCGCGGGTGTCGTTGACCACGCCGGCCGGAACGCCCACCGCCTGCAATCGCCGCATCAGCTCGTGCCGGTCGTGTTTGGCCGTCCAGCCGGCGATGATGCCGTCCAGCTTGTCCTCGTGGGCCTTGCGGACGCGGAAGGTGCGGAATTCACCGGACTGTGCATCCGCCACACCATCGGCGACCATCTCGTCGCGTAGCGCCGCCCACTGATCGTCGGTAAAGACGGCGATGGTAATCCAGCGGTCGGTTTCGCCTGTATCCACTTCTCCGACCATCCTGAGCTCGTCCAAGGATGGTTCGACAGGCTCACCATGAACGGGATGTGGTTCGGGCGCGCACGGGTAGGCTCCATGCGGAGATGCCGAGGGATGACGGTTCCCGACCAACTCCGGCTCGCGCCCGTTGACGGCGGAGTCAAGCAGCATCGGCCCGCCGAAGTGCAGGCTGGTTTCCAGCTGGGACATATCCAGGTGCGTGCCGCGCCCGGTGGCGCGTTGGCGGTCCACGGCGGCCAGTATCGCCGCCACCGCGAACTTGGGGCACACGAAATCGGTGTACGCGCCGTAGGGGTTCACCGGGCCGCGGTCCGGCCATCCGATGATGTTGGTGTAGCCGGCCAGCGAGGATAGCACCGCGCCGAATCCCGGCTGCGTCTGCATCGGACCGCCGCGCCCCAGCATGGACGCGCTGAACAGCACGATGCGTGGGTTGACCCGGCTCAGTTCGTCGTAGCCCAGGCCCCAGCGTTCCAGGGTTCCGGGGGTGAAGTTCTCCGTAACCACGTCGGCCCACTCGGCGATGCGCAGGATCAGCTCCGGCGCTTTGGGGTGTCCCATGTCGATGGACAGGCCGTACTTGTTGGCGTTGTAGTTGGCGAAGTAGCCGGAGCGGTTGATGCCCGACTGCCCGCCGGCGAAGGGCCCGGCCCGGCGCAACGTCTCGGGCCGCTTGCCCGACTCCACGCGCAGTACGGTTGCGCCGTACTCGGACAGGTACTTGGTGGTCATTGGCCCGACGGCTACCCAGCAGAAATCGAGGACTTTTAGACCTTGCAATGGGAGGGTTGGCATTCCAATAGCTCTACAATTGGGAGAAACCGGATTCCGGCTTTCGCCGGAATGACGGTTGAGGGATTAGACTACGCCCAGTTCGGCAAGGCGCGCCAGGTCGCGGTCATTCAGGCCCAGTTCGCCGCCCAGGATTTCGCGGTTATGCTCGCCGACGTGGGGGGCGCGGCGGCGGATGCCGACACGTTTGGCGTCCCGCATGTCCTTGACGAAGTGGCCGGGGTAGGTGAGGGTTTCGCCGATGTCGGTATGCTCGATGCGGTCGTAGTACTCGCGGGCGGCCAGTTGGCGGTGGGCCAGGATGTCAGACGGCGTGGCTACCGGGAACAGCAGGATGCGGCGTTCCAGCGCGCCGTCGGCCAGTTCGTTGCGGGTGTGGGTCATGAAGAACGGGGCGACGGCGGCGACGGTCTGCTCCATGATCTCGGCGCGGGCGGTGCCGTAGCCCAGTTCCTCCCAGTTGACCGCGTCCAGCTCGGGGCTGCCCATGCCCTCCTCGGTCATCCACTCCAGCAGGGCGCGGACGCTGCGGGCTGAGCCGGCCGTGCCACCGCCGGGCTGGAAGTTCACGTAGCCGTCCTTACAGGGCCAGTTGATGCGGGTGAAGGTGCCGCCGGCCGATTCGCGGTAGGCTCCCATGCGGCGCAGGATGGTCTGCTCCAGGTCCCAATACTGCGGCGCGTGGGCCAGCGTGCGCGCCACCGCCTGCTGGCAGGACACGTCCACGTGCTGGCCCTCGCCGGTGAGCTGCCGGTGGGTGTGGGCGATCATGGCGGCGGCGGCTCCCGCTGCGCTGCCGTGCTGGTAGAACTGGGGCATGCTGACCCGCAGCGGTGGACGGTCGCCGTCGCCGGTGAGGTGCATGAACCCGCCCAGGGCCATGCCCACGATGTCCGACGCTCGGTAGTCGGCGTAGGGGCCGTCCTGCCCGAACGCCGTGATGGACACCATCACCAGCCGGGGGTTGATGGCCTGAACGTCGGGATAGCCCAAGCCCAACGACGTCATCCACCCAGGATCGCTCGACTCGATAAGAAAGTCGGCATTGGCGACCAGGCGGCGCAGCAGCGCGGCCCCGTCAGCCGTAGAGATGTTCAGGGTGATGCCCCGCTTGTTGGCGCAGTATGCCCACCAGAACAGGCTGCGCTCGGCTCCCGGTTCGTCATGGTAGAACGGCCCTACGTTGCGCGCCGCACTGCCGCCCGGAGGCTCCACCTGCACTACGTCCGCGCCCAGGTCGGCCAGCATCTTGCCGCACAGCAGGCCGCGCCCATCGGTGAGGTCAAGTACCCGGTAGGGCGCCAGGAGGCCGGGGCCGTATTCGCTCTCAGAGGTCATTGCGCTGGAGCCGGTTGGTTCGAAATGGCTCCGGTCGGCTCCGTGCCGGGTGGTACGGTGAACACAGCGTTTCCGTCCGCATCGTGCGTGTGGTTAGCAAGGGAATGGAGGAGTTGTTGGTTACTGCGGCGCATTTCTTCTCGCATATCCCCGATCTGATCAGACAGGTTCTCTACCTGGTTGGAAAGCACCCCCAACTGGTAAATGCCGGTGGCTGCGGCAATCAGCATCATAACTACAGCCACCGTGGCCGTGATATTTGCCGCGTTCAGTTTCATCGCTTTCAACGTGTCTCGGCATAGTCAGTGAGTCACTATGCCGCAAACTCTATCCCAATCTTACCAGATTGGCCCGGCGCAGCGTTTGTCGTTCCTTCGACGACAACAATGATAGAGGTACGGCGTCACTGTTGAGGTTGCCCACCGCCTAGAATGTCGCCAGCGGGTTTACCGGGGAGCCGGTGGCGTTGTGCCAGCGCAGCGGGGCTACGATGAACATGAACTCCCAACGATTGAGACGCTGGCACACCGGGGCCAGTTCGTCGAAGTTGGCGGCGTCGATGAGCCATAGGCCCATGCCCACGATGCCGACCTTGTGGATGGGCAGGCCGACATAGGGGTACTCGCTGGGCGCAACGTCCCATGATGCGTCGCAGGCGGCGATGGACACGCCGCGTTCACGCAGCCAGGGCAGCGTCTCGGCGTGCAGGCCGGGCCGTCCCTCCGCTGCCGTCGGCGGCCCCACCTCCTGCCGGCGCTTGTACCAGCCCAATCTGATGCACAGCGCGTCGCCCTCGGTGACGCGGACGCCCTGGGCTTCCTCTGCTGCCTCCAGGTCGGCGGTGAACACGGGCTCGGCGGCATCCAGCCAGTCCCGACCCTTGACGGCGGTGATGTCCAGCAGCACGCCCCGGGTGATGACGCCGTGCTTCACGTTGTCGATGGCGCCGGCCCCGGCCTTGTTGGCGTTGTTCACCAGGCCGGCGTCCTTGCCGTTGTACATCTTGCCGTTCCAGAACTGGTGGCACAGGCTGTCCAGGTGGGTGACCGTCAGACCGTGGAACGATACGCCGAGGAAATCGCTGGCGCCGCCCCCGCCTTCCGACGGGGCAGACTCACCGGTGGACACCATGTAGTGCAGCGGCGGGATGCTGGTTACGTCGGGCGCCATCTCCGGTACCAGCAGCCGCGAGCAGGTGACCGTAATGCCCTCGACGACCAGGCCTGCGGCCTCCTTGCGCTTTGCGTCGGTGATGAGGTTCAAAGTCCCCAGTTCGTCGTCATTACCCCACCGCCCCCAGTTGCTCAGCGAGTCAAACCAGCCGAGTACCTGTTCTTCCGTGGGAATGGCCGGCGTAGTCATAGTTCTCCCTCCGTATGCCTCTGCCGTGTCGTGTCCGGTCGATTTTGAGTGAACCCGATTCTATTGCCCGCTGCCGGCATGGTCAACGACATGTACAGCCCACGGGCGCCTACCAGCGCAGAATTCCCATATCGCTTTCGGTAATAGCGATATGGCAGCCGTATATCTTGACAAAATATCGTGAGAAACCGCAGAATACGGCCTATCAACGGGCCAGCCACGGGTCGTGTCGGTCAGGGGGAGGCGACCGAATTTGCCGCGACTATCCGCCCGCGTCGAGGTAATCAGATGGCATTCGTGATCACACAGCCTTGCGAGGGAGTCAAAGACGCCTCTTGCGTTGAAGTTTGCCCCGTGGACTGTATCCATTCCGACGATGATGCCCCCATGTACTACATCAATCCCGATGACTGCATCGACTGCGCCTATTGCGTGGCCGTATGCCCGGTTTCTGCGATATTCGACGAGTTCACCGTGCCCGCCAATATGCGCGAGTACGTTCGTACCAACCGCCTCTATTTCGCCCGTTAGCCGGCC
Organism: Dehalococcoidia bacterium; assembly: GCA_965207025.1. Classification (GTDB taxonomy): domain Bacteria; phylum Chloroflexota; class Dehalococcoidia; order Lucifugimonadales; family UBA3495; genus Bin87. Next base: position 4,051,931 of record OZ242258.1, read on the forward strand.
TTCCGCATCCTGATATGGCCCGGTTCCTCACCAACGTCCAGGTCAACGAGTGCGTTAGCCTCGAAGACGTCGTGCCCGCCATCGAGGCGATGATGGGCAACCATGGCAGCGGTCAGGCGGCCAACCTGGCGCGACGCCGAATCGCTACTCCCGGGGGATATCTGGCCGTTATGGGCGGCGCCATCATGCACGACGGCGTGTTTGGGGTGAAGACTTTCACCCACACCCGGAATGGCTACTCTTTCCAGGTGAGCCTGTATGATGCCGACAGCGGTGAGCTGCTGCTCTATACCCAGGCGAACCGTTTGGGGCTATTGCGGACCGGCGCCACCACGGCGGTAGCCGTCAAGCACCTGTCCAACGACGGGCCGACGACCGTGGGTATCATCGGGACGGGCAACCAGGCCGGCGACCAGTTGCGCGCCGTGAGCATGGTTAGGCAGGTGCGCGAAGTGAGGGCATTTAGCAGGAATGCCGACAACCGCCGGGCGTTCGCGTCGCGCATGACTGACGATCTGGGGATACCGGTGGTCGCCGCCGAATCCAACGGTGAGGCCGTTGCCGATTGCGACGTAGTAATCGCCATAGCCTCTGCCCAAACGCCGGTGGTGCAGGGCGAGTGGCTGTCGCCGGGGGCGACCGTCATCGGGGCCGGCCCGACGCTGCTGAGGTATCGCGAGGTGGACGACGGCACGTTGGCGAGGGCGGACCGCCGGTTCGTGGATTCGCTGGAACAGGCGCCCCTGGAGTGCGGCGACATTTCCGCCGCCGTGGACCTTGGCCTGGTGCATTGGAGCCAGTTCCACGAGTTGCGCCACGTGGTGGCGGGAGTTATGCCCGGTCGCGTATCCGGCGACGAGATCGTCTATTGCAAGCTGATGGGCACCGGGCTGGCCGACGTGGCAGCCGCCAAAGTGGCGTGGGAGCGGGCCGAGCAACTTGGCATCGGCATGGTGATGGACTGGTAGGGGCGATTTCAGCGCGGGGTTGCCAGGTATTCGTCGGTGGTGAGGATGTTGTAGTTATCCAGGCCGCTGAGCATGCTTTCCATGGCGGCGCGCGCCGTGTCCAGCGAGGTGAAGCATGGGATTCGACGCTCCACGGCGGCGCGCCGGATGAAAAACCCGTCGCGCATCACGGATGTGTCGCCTGACAGGGTGTTGACCACTGCGCTCACGGTACCGTCATTGATGACGTCGAGCACGTCGGGGGAACCCTCGCCGATGCGCTTGGTGATGGTGGTGACGGGTAGATTCATCGCCGTGATCATCGCCGCCGTACCCTCGGTGGCGTACAGTTGGCATCCTGCGTCGGCCAAGCCTCGAATCAACGGCAGGGAGTCTGCCTTGGCCTGGTCGGAGATGCTCAGCAGAACGCCCATGCCTGGTGACAGGTTGATGCTGGCCGCCTGCAACGCCTTGGTCAGGGCGCCCGTGAAATCCCAGTCAATGCCCATTACCTCGCCGGTGGATTTCATTTCCGGGCCCATGTACCAGTCCACGCCCACCAGCTTGGACATGGAGAAAACGGGGGCCTTGATTCCGACCAGCTTCTGGCGCGGCCACAGCCCACCCTGGTAACCAAGGTCTGACAGCTTGGCGTCCAGCATTACCCTGGTGGCGAGGTTGGCCACGGGCACACCGGTCACCTTGGAGATGAAAGGTATCGTGCGGCTGCCTCGCGGATTGACCTCCAGCACGTACACCGTGGTGGGTTCGTCATCGTCGGCAGAGCGGACGCTGGGGCTGCGGTACGCGCTCCCGCCCTGCAGCACGAACTGGATGTTCATCAGCCCGCGCACACCCAGGGCCAGCCCGATGCGCGTGGTGTAGTCCACCAGGGTATCGACTTCGGCCTCGGTGAGGTTCAAACCAGGGTAGATGGCCATGGAGTCGCCGCTGTGCACGCCGGCGCGTTCCACGTGCTCCATGATGCCCGGAATCAGGACGCGCTCGCCGTCGCAGATGGCGTCCACCTCGCACTCGCGGCCTTCCATGTAGTGGTCCACCAGAACCTCGCGCTCGGGCGTAACCTCGGTGGCGATGGTCAGGTAGCGGATCAGTTCGGTGGCGTTGCGCACGATCTCCATGGCGCGCCCGCCCAACACGTAGCTGGGCCGCACCACGACCGGATACTCAATGCGTTGGGCCACGCGCAGAGCCTGATCGACGGAATGCACGGTTGCGCCGGGCGGCTGCGGGATGCCCAGGTCCACCAGGAACCGCTCGAACTTCTGGCGGTCGCTGGCGATGTCTATGGCCTCGGCGCTGGAGCCGAGGATGGGCAACCCGGCGGCGGCCAGGGACTGGGAAAGGTTGATGGCAGTCTGACCGCCGAACTGGACCAGGCTGGGCGGCGGGTCGTCATTCACGGTCTCGTTGTCGATGATGTCCCGTACCGCTTCCTCGTCCAGCGGCTCAAAGTACAGGCGGTCGCTGGTATCGAAATCGGTGGACACGGTTTCGGGATTGGAGTTGACCATTATGCTGGCGACGCCGGCTTGCGACAGCGCCCACGCCGCGTGGACGCTGCAATAGTCGAACTCGATCCCCTGGCCGATGCGGATGGGACCGCTGCCGATTACGACGGCTTTTGGTCCCTCCAGCGGCGGCGCTTCGTTCTCGGTGTCGTATGCGCTGTAGTAGTACGGCGTGGCGGCCTCGAACTCGGCGGCGCAGGTGTCCACCATCTTGAACACGGGCCGAATGCCGTGCTGCTGGCGCATCTGCCGCACCTGCTCCGGGAGCAGGCCCGACAGCGTAGCGATTTCAAGGTCCGGGAAACCGAGCCGCTTGGACGCCAGCAATATCGCCGGCGTCAGGGAATTGCCCAGCAAACGACGTTCCTGGTCAACGATGCGTTCCAGCGCGGCGATAAACCACGAGTCGATGCTGGTGTGTGCTACCAGTTCGTCCCGGGTGACGCCCCGGCGCAGCGCCGTCGCCAGCGCCCACAACCGCAGATCGTTGGGGTGCAAAGGCAACGCATCCAGCAACTGCTGACGGCCCTGTCGAACGTTCAGGTCGCGCCAATCCCGGTCTTCCCAGAGCAGCGACGAGTTGGCCTGCTCCAGAGCGCGCGTGGCTTTCTGCAAGGCCGATTCAAAACTTCGGTCGATGGCCATGACCTCGCCGGTGGCTTTCATCTGGGTGGTCACGTGGCGGTCGCCGTTGGGGAATTTGTCGAACGGCCAGCGGGGTATTTTCACCACGCAGTAGTCCAGCGCCGGCTCGAAGGCCGCGCCGGTGCTGCCGGTTACGGCGTTGGCGATCTCATCCAGACGCCGACCGACCGCGATCTTCGCCGATACCCGGGCGATGGGGTACCCGGTGGCTTTGCTGGCCAACGCGGAAGAACGGCTGACGCGGGGGTTGACCTCGATGACGTAGTAATCCGAATCGGCTTCCCAGTCTCCGGGCCGGTTGCGCATGGCGTCGGGATGAGGGCGCAGGGCCAACTGGATGTTGCAGCCTCCTTCAATGCCCAGGCCCCGGATGATGTTCAGGCTGGCAGTGCGGAGCATCTGGTACTCCTTGTCCGTCAGCGTCTGACTGGGGGCGACCACGATGCTGTCGCCGGTGTGCGCCCCCATGGGATCCAGGTTCTCCATGTTGCAAATGGTGATGCAGTTGTCGGCGCCGTCGCGGATGACCTCGTACTCCACCTCTTTCCAGCCCACCAGCGAACGTTCCAGCAGCACCTGGCTGATGGGGCTGGCGGACAGGCCGCTCTCCACGATGGTGGAGAACTCCTCGTCCGTTTCGGCGATGCCGCCGCCGGTTCCGCCCAGGGTGTACGCCGGGCGCACCACCAATGGCAGCCCGACCTCGTTGCGGTAGTCCTGGGCCTGCTGCATGGTGGATACCGTGCGGTTGGGCGGCATGGGTTCGCCGATGTCCAGCAGGAACTGCCGGAAAAAGTCCCGGTCTTCAGCCTTGCGAATCGTTTCCAGCGGCGTGCCCAGTAGTCGAACCTGGTAGCGGTCCAGCACGCCGGCGTCGGCCAGCGCCACGGCCAGGTTCAGGCCGGTTTGACCTCCCAGCGTGGGCAGGATGCCGTCGGGCCGCTCCAAGGCGATGATGCGCTCCAGCACCGGAACGGTGAGCGGCTCGATATAAACTCGATCCGCCACATCCCGGTCGGTCATGATGGTGGCCGGGTTGGAGTTGACCAGCACGACGGACACGCCCTCTTCGCGCAGGGCCTTGCAAGCCTGGGTGCCGGCGTAATCGAATTCGGCGGCCTGTCCGATGACAATGGGGCCGGAGCCAATGACCAGGACTTTACGGGGTTGTTGGGGCGTATCGCTCAATGGAGTGTCCTTGTTGTGTGGTGCCGGCGGCTATGAAAAACGGGGCATGGCCCCGGGCAATTCCATCAGGTTTCGCTCAACAAGCGCGTTGATCATCTGGAAAATGAATGCTCCAAAGAACTCGCCCTCGCTGTCGAAATGACCGGTGTCGATACCGCCCTGGGGAGTGCGTGGGGGTATCACGAGCTCCGTGGCGTCTGGAGTGGTCCGTGAGACGTTGACGAAGCCCACCGGCTGCTCGCTGATCGGTTGATGGTTCGCTGGATTGACTACCTTCACGGCCAGTTCCCAGCGGGCGCCGAGTTGGCCCCGGCTGACCGCCGCAAGCAGGTAGCCGTGGTCGCCGTGAGAAAACGTAGAGACTATTTCCTCCAGCACGCCCAGCGATTCGTTCAAGCCGATGGGTAGTTCGGTTTCGATGCCCTGCTCAAGCAGGAAGGCGGTGAATCCGGTCATGTAATGGTGAGCTCCGTAAGGCGTTGGGAGGTGCGTATCTATTGACGTTGAATGCTGAGCGGCGCCGCGTCGTCCACCATTGCCAGGAAACGGTCAAACAGGTACTCGTTGTCCTTGGGGCCCGGCGACGCTTCGGAATGGTACTGGATTGTGAAGAGCGGCAACTCCCGGTGGCGCAAGCCCTCCACCGTGCCGTCGTTCAGGTTGATCTGGGAGACCTCCAAACCGGACGGCAGGCTGTCCGCGTCCACGGCGTAGCCGTGATTCTGCGCCGTGATGTGTACCCGCCCGGATTCCAGGTCCTTGACCGGGTGGTTGCCGCCCCGGTGTCCGAACTTGAGCTTGTAGGTGCGCGCGCCCAACGCCCGGGCGGCCAGCTGGTGCCCCAGGCAGATGCCCATGATCGGCACGCGACCGATCAATTGCCGCACGTTATCCACGATGCCGCCCAGCAGTTCCGGATCTCCGGGGCCGGGAGATAACAGCAGGCCGGATGGCTGCATGCTCAGCATGACGTCGGACGGCGTTGTGGCTGGAACCGCGATCACTTCGCAGCCCCGGCTTTGCAGCAGGCGCAGAATGTTGTACTTCAGGCCAACGTCGGTGACCAGGATGCGCCGCACGCCCTGCGGCGGGGCAGCCGGATAACCGTCGATCTCCGAACCATCCCAAGAATAGCCGTCCTGCGTGGTAACGGTGCTTACCAAGTCCAGGTTGTCATAGCGAGGCAGTTCGTTCAGCTTGTGTTGGGCCGTTTCGGGGCTGTCGGCCGTAATGAGGCCCATCATCACGCCGTGGTTGCGCAGCCGCCGCGTCAAGGCGCGGGTGTCGATGCCGCTGATGCCAGGGATGTCGTATTCCTTGAGAAAAGCGTCCAGGGTCATATCGCTGGAGCTGTGGCTGGGCAAGTCGCAGTGCTGGCGGACGATGAGCGCCGCCGCCCGGATTCGACGGGATTCAAAATCGGCCCGGTTGATTCCGTAGTTCCCCACCAGCGGGTAAGTCAACGCTACCATCTGTCCGGCGTAGGATGGGTCGGTGAGAACTTCCTGGTAGCCGGTCATCGTGGTGTTGAACACCACCTCTCCCCAACCGTCCCGTTGCGCCCCGAACGACTCGCCGGTGAAAACCGTACCGTCCTCCAGGACCAGATGCGCCACACCACTCACGCTAATTCTCCTTTTTCAGCACGGCGGGTTCCTCGAATACCACGTGCCCGCCCACCATCGTCGCGGCAACCCTACCGCGCAACTCCACGCCGTCCAGGGGAGTGTTTCGGCCCATTGATGCGAATTTGCTCGTGTCCACCGTCCAGGTGGCATTGGGATCGAGCGCCACCACGTCCGCCGGCGTCCCGGGCGTGAGGGATGCGTAATCGACAAGACCATTGCCCAACACGCGGGCCGGCCCCGTGGTCAGCCGCTCGATCATCATGGGCAGGCTAACCTCGCCGCCATGCACAGTGGACATCAACGTGCCAAACGCCGTTTCCAGCACACTGATGCCAAAGGCGGCCTCGTGATAGGTACACTCTTTGCTGACTCGCTCATGGGGCGCGTGGTCGGTGGCGACGCAATCTATTGTGCCGTCGGCCAATCCCTGCACGCAGGCGGCGACATCGGCGTCGGTGCGCAGCGGCGGGTACACCTTGGTGTGGGTGTCGTAGGCCATCGGGCCGGCGGCGACGTTGGGGTCGCCCTTTCCGCCCAGCGCCCACGAATCGGTGAGCAGCAGGTGATGCGGGCAGACCTCGGCGGTAACGGCGATGCCCCGCTCCTTGGCCTGGCGTACCAACGCCACGCTGCCGGCTGAGCTGAGATGAGCCAGGTGCAAACGTCCGCCGGTCAACTGCGCCAGCGAAATATCCCGGGCCACCATGGCTTCCTCAGCCACCGCCGGGATGCCGGCCAGGCCCAGGCGGCTGCTGACCCACCCCTCGGCCATGACGCCGCCGCAACACAGGGCATGATCCTCGCAATGGTTGCTGATGGGCACACCAAGATCGCGGCTGTAGGTGAGCGCCAACCGCATCAGGCCCGCGTCATAAATCGGGTCGCCGTCGTCGCTGAAGGCCACCACGCCGGCCGAAAGCAGTTCCTCCATGTCGGCGAGTTCCCGGCCGGCTCGTCTTTTGGAAACACAACCAATCACACGTATCCTGGCCGGGACACCAGCGGCGCGATTCGCTATGTAGTCCACCACGGCGGCGTTATCAATGGCCGGTTCGGTGTTGGGCATGGCGCAGACGGTGGTGAACCCGCCGCGCACCGCCGCCTCCGCGCCGCTGGCGATGGTCTCCTTGTACTCGTAACCTGGCTCCCGCAGGTGTGCGTGGATGTCGATGAAACCGGGGCACACCACCAGTCCGTCAGCCCGTATGACGCGCACGCCTCCATCCAGGCCGTCCGCGGGTATCGAGCGCTCAACCGCCTTGATCTGCCCGTCCGCGATCAGCACGTCGAACGCGCCGTCCCTGGCGTTGGCCGGGTCAATCACCCGTCCGCCGGTAATCAGGATGCGTTCGCTCTGAGGTAATGCTGCCATTGTTCAGTTCTCCACCGCCGCCGCCCCGACCAACTGGTACAGCAGCGCCATGCGGATCGCCACGCCGTTGGTAACCTGCTCCTCGATCAACGAACGGTCTCCGTGAGCGAGGCCGCTGCTGACCTCAATGCCCTCGTTCATCGGGCCGGGGTGCATCAGGAGGGCGTCGGGGTTGGCCCGGGCCATCCGCGCGTCGTTGACCTGCCAGCGGCGGATATACTCGCGCAGGCTGGGGAAAAAGCCACGTTCCTGCCGTTCCGACTGCAACCGCAACGCCATCACCAGGTCCGCGCCTTCAATGGCGGCGTCCAGGTCGGGTTCGACGCTGACGTTGGCCAGCGGGTTGGCGACGCCATTGTTGCTGACGGTTCCCCAGCCTCCCGGCGCCAGAGGGTCGGGCATCAGCGTGGGAGGACCGGACAGAATCACGTGGGCGCCGGCCTTGGCGAATCCCCATACGGCGGAACGGGCCACCCTGCTGTGCAGCACATCGCCGACAATCACCACCTTGCGCCCGGCGAGTCCGCCCAGGTGGTCGCGGGCGGTGTACAGGTCAAGCAGCCCCTGGGTCGGGTGCGCGTGGGCGCCGTCCCCGGCGTTGATTACGGCGACGTTGCTGAGGTTGCGGGCCAGGAAGTGCGGCGCGCCGGCATGGGGGTGCCGCACTACGATGATGTCCACGCCCATGGCTTGCAGGGTAAGCCCGGTGTTCAGCAGCGACTCGCCCTTCTCGATGCTGCTGGCCGATGCGGTCATGTTGATTACGTCGGCGCTCAGTATCTTGCCCGCTTCCTCAAACGATATTCGCGTCCGCGTGCTTGCTTCGTAGAACAGGGTCACGATCACCCGGCCACGGAGGGCGGGGACCTTTTTGACATCGCGCCCCAGCACCGCGCGCATGGCCGCCGCGTTGTCCAGCGTGGCCGCGATCTCCTCGGCGGTGAAATCGTCGAGATCGAGGACATGCCGGCGCAGACCGGGGACGGGTACCGCGTTTCCCTGGAACACCTCCGCGTCGTGGGTAGTTGTGGCTACCATCGGGCTATCCCCGCTCCAGGATGGACACGTCGTCGATGCCGTCGGTTTCGCGGAAGCGCACGCGAACCAGCTCTATCTGCCGCGTGGGTATGTTCTTCCCCACGAAATCGGCGCGAATGGGCAACTCCCGGTGCCCCCGGTCCACCAGCGTCGCCACCTGAATGCGCAATGGGCGTCCCAGGTCGCTGATGGCGTCCATCGCTGCGCGGACGGTGCGACCGGTGTAGAGAACGTCGTCCACCAGCACCACCGTCCGTCCGGCCACGTCAACGGGCATTGTGGTAGGACGTATCCGCATCCGAGGCCGTTCCGACAGGTCATCCCGGTACAGGTTGATGTCCAGCCGTCCCACCGGCACTGTTGCGTTTTCGGCCCGTTGAATCTGATCCGCCAATCGTTCCGCCAGGGGCACCCCCCGGGTGCGGATGCCGGCCAGCAGCAAATCGCCGGCGCCGTGGTTCCGCTCCAGGATCTCGTGGAACATCCGGGTGACAGCGCGCCGGATTTCGTCAGCGTCCATGATGCGACGGCCCGGGAGGCTGGATTCGTCCATCGGCTCCGGGTGGGCCTTGGCTTCTATGTTTTCCGCGGTAGCTATGAAAAAAACCCCGTCCGGCGGCTTGACAGTCCGGCGGCAGGGTGCGCTGGGTTAACGGACACGGACTCCACTCTCCCGGCCCGAATTTACGCGCACGCTTTGCCAGCCTCACCGGACTGTCTTAAAAGCAGCGTACTATTTTCGTTACTCCATGTTAACACCGACCCTTGAGTTTGGGAATAGCGTGCGTTGCGCGGCGAGCCAGGACTTGGGCCGCATTGCCGCCCGTTGACGCGGCCTGCTACAATCCCGCCAACGTTGAGCGTTCCGAGCAACGCGCTCACGGGATACACCCACCGACGATTCAAGGAGATTCCCGATATGTCCTGGCGTTTCAGCCTCCTCAACCGTTTTGAAGACCCGCCCGGCGGCATCACCGAAGGCCCCGCCTGGAACGGCGAAGTCGTCCTGTTCACCCACATCCACGCCAGCCGGATCTACGCCTACAACCCAAAGTCCGGCGAGTTCTCGGTGTTCCGCGAGAACACCAACCGCACCAATGGCCTGGCTTTTGACGCCGACGGCCGGCTCTTCGGGTGCTGCCAGAATGGCCGCGCCATCGTTCGATTCGACCCGGATGGCAGCACGGTTACCATCGCCGACAACCTCGACGGCGTGCCGCTGAACACCCCCAACGACCTGGCCATCGACCGCCAGGGCCGTATCTGGTTCACCAACCCCTGGAACGCCGGCAACATCGACCCCCACGAGGTTGAGCAACTGGACCATCGTTCCATCCTCTGCGCCGTGCCCCAGGCCGATGGGTCCTACAACACCGTCCGATCCACCTACGATACCACCATGCCCAACGGTATCCTGGTATCCCCCGACGGCAACACCCTCTACGTCGCCGAGAGCAACAGCGACGAGATCGATATTGACCGCGAGCTACGCGCCTACCCCATCAACGACGACGGCAGCTTGGGGGCCTACAAGACCCTCCACACCTTCGGGCGCGACGCCAACGCCGTCCATCGCGGCATCGACGGCATGTGCCTGGACGCCGACGGCAACATCGTCGCCACCGCCGGCTGGCCCAGCGGCGGCCCCGGCCCCATGCTCTATGTCTTCTCGCCCACCGGCCGCATCATCGAGACTCACCCGGTGGCGGCAACCCGGCCTACCAACGTCTGTTTCGGCGGCGCCGACAACACCGATGTGTTCGTAACCTCCACCGACGGCCACTTCTTCCACGCCAAAACCGACACCGTCGGCTGGGCCATCTACCCGTAGCGTCTCTCGATCACTACCGTCATTCGAGTCTCTCAATTACTACCGTCATTCCGGACTTGATCCGGAATCCAGATCCCTATGAAAGTAACGACATTGCCGGTCGCTAACGGTTTTTGGATTCCGGCTTTCGCCTGAATGACGGTAGTTGTTAACGGGCGAACAACTGGAAGTTCCTGCCGGGCGGGATCCGCAGGATTTCAAGGAGCAGCTGATCGCGGGGTTCTGCGGCGAGTCCAGCAAGGTCCGCGACGATTTCATCCAAGGCATGAGCCGGTGGCTGAGCGAAGCCACACAACAGTAAACACAGCGCGACTTCAGGCGGTGCCACCATGCAGCATAGGCGGTTGAGCAACTACGGCATAGGCCGCGACCAGATTCGCCAGGGCGGCGGACGCGGCAACGGCAACGACCACTTCGACGAGCTGGTGGGCAGCACCGAATTCTACGTCTATCAGACCCCCGGCCGGCGCGTTAAGGGATTCGACAGCCTGAAACTCTACGCCGAGGCCGAGGGCTGCGAGTTGCTCTACACCGCCGAAGCTCCGCCCGAACTCGCCGACCACGAAACCCTGCGCATCACCAATCCCGGAGGGCCGGGCCGTAGCGCCGAACCCATACCCGACGCCGTGCTCAAGCGCGTCCACTCCTGGGCCCACCGCAACAACTTCCTCCACAGCTTCTTCAAGCCCATGTACCGCTGATAACCGTGCGTGGCGTCGCATCCGAACAGACTCTTTGGACGAACGTCCGCGAGGCCGTCTTATTCTGGCGCGCTCCCGCGATTGCCGGCTCCGTCACCGCGCTGGGCGCATGGACGGTCTGGTATTTCACCAAAGTACCCTGCATAATGGAAAATGCGCTCGCCGGGCTTTGCAACCCGAACCTCTTGGCCAGTTACATCAACTTGCCGGCGCTAGCCAGTTGCCTCGCAATCGGTGGCGGTTTCGCCACTGCCACGGGAGGTTATAACTTCATCATGCTGAACCGAGAACGCCAACGCGCCGATGACGCCGAAGCTCGACTTCAGGCGGAGCGCGAGCGGGGCGACCAACTTCGTGAACGCGAAGATCAACTTCGTGAGCGTGCTGAACGGCGCCAACAGCGTATGGAAGAACGCTACGAACGTCTGTTAGATGAACTCGAAGCAGAACGCCGACAAGCCGCCGAGGACCGTCGCCAAGCCACTGTGGCTCAGCAGTCCATGATGAATGCTCTGGTCGAAATCAACGCCACGCTGACCCGGTTGGCAGAGCGACAGCAGAATGGCCACCGCGCTGACGACGACTAACCTGCCTCCCACCCAGGCGGAACGGGCCATCCGCCGCCGCATCGCCCGCCATGGCCCTATCACCTTCGCCGAGTTTATGGCGACTGCCCTCTATGGCCCGGGCGGCTACTACACTCGCCCAACCGCCGGCGCCGACTACTACACCGGCCCCCGCGTCCATCCTGCCTTCGGCGCGCTGCTGGCCGTCCAGCTCTTCCACCTCTGGACGTTGCTGGAACGTCCCCACCCGTTCAACGTCCTGGAACCCGGTGGAGGCGACGGCCTGCTCTGCCGCGACATCCTTACCGCTTCTCGCCACCTGCCGAACGGATTCGGCGACGCTATCAGCTACACCGTCATCGACCGACGACCCGCCACCGGCTGGGAACACGGTTTCCCGAACGTTGACCGAGTCGTTGGAGACTTTCTTGTGCCCGATCAAGCATCTGCCCCATCTCCAGCCCACTGCGTCCTCTCCAACGAACTCCTCGATGCCTTGCCCGTACATCGCGTTAATATGGAGGGCGGTCGCCTCCGCGAACTCTACGTTGGCATCGAGTCTGACGTCGCCGACGGCTACGAGGGCGCGCTGGTCGAACTGTCCGGTGATCCCTCCACCACAGCCCTGGAGCGCCGCATCGCAGGTTTGGGCATCGCCCTGGCCGAAGGCCAAACCGCTGAAATCTGCCTGCTGCTGGGCACTTGGGCCGCTGCCACCGCCGCGCTGCTCGATACCGGTTTCGCCCTCACCATCGACTATGGGCGCGCCGCCGCTGACCTCTACGATCCTGTGGCGCGACCCCAAGGAACCCTCGTAACCTACCGGGCCCATCACCAGACCGACGCTCCATTGCACGACGTGGGACGCCAGGACATCACGGCGCAGATCGATGTCACCTCCGCCCAACGAGCCGGTGAGACAGCCGGCCTGGCCACCGTCGGCAACGTCCCCCAGGGCCAGTTCCTGCAACGCCTCGGCCTCCAGACCATCCGCCGCAACGCACCGCCTCTCGACGCCGGCGGCAGCGGCTGGATTACCCTGCCCGTCGGCCCCGACGGCCTGCCACCGGAAACGCTGCCCGATGTGCTCCAACCGGAACCCGACGACAGCCGCGCCTGGCGCACCAACCTGACCCACCTGGCCCAACCCGGCGGCCTCGGCGATTTCCGCGTCCTGCTCCAGGCCAGGGGTTTCGCCCTCGAAAGCGCCGCCGCAGCCCTGTCGTGGCTGGACGGCGAACCCGCCGGCCACGGCTACACCCCATCGTCCCTCGCCGCAATGATTCCGCCGGAAGCGCTGGCTCTCGGGCCGGAGCGCATCCGCCTCACCCAATAGCCCGGTGCTATAATCGGCGACACTCAAAACCGCCCCGATTACCCGCCTAGCCACCGCTGGAATAACCCTATGCCCGGCCCTCTCCACGGCATCAACGTCGTCGAATTCTCCACCATGATCGCCACGCCCACCGCGGGGATGTTGCTGGCCGACATGGGCGCCAGCGTTATCAAGGTCGAACCACCGTGGGGGGATCTGTGGCGCTACGCCCAGGCGGTTCTGCCCACCGACGGCCGCCCTTTCATGGCCTACAACCGGGGCAAGCGTTCCATGACCCTGGACCTCACCAGGCCCGAAGCCGCCGACGTGGTGTGCCGCCTCACTGAGCAGGCCGACGTTATCCTCGCCAACAACCGGCCCGACGTCGCCGGGCGCCTGGGCATCGACTACGAGACCCTGTCCGCCATCAACCCGGCCATCATCTACTGCGAGGGTTCCGCTTTCGGACACGAAGGGCCCGACGCCTACCGTCCCGGCTATGACATCATCATCCAGGCCATGTCCGGCATCGCCACCGCCGAGGGCAAGGTCGTCAACGGCGTCCCGGAGCACATCGTCGCCAGCCCCCTCGTCGATTCCGCCTGCGGCCTTGCTCAAGCCTGGGCCGTGTGCGGCGCGCTGTTCGCCAGGGAGCGCAACGGAGGCAAGGGTCAGAAGTTGGGGGCATCGTTGCTTGGAACCAGCCTCCTGATGCTCGGCATGCGCTTCGTCCGCATCGACGACCTCGACCTTGAACCGCACCGCGAGATCCGCGAGTCCGTGGACGCCATGCGCGCCGCCGGTACCCCGTATCCTGACCTGCTGGAGGTCTATCAGGCCCAGCACTTCCAGTCCCCAGGCAACATCTACTACCGCTTCTTCCAGACCGCCGACGGTATGCTGGTCGTGGGCTGCCTCAACACTGCCCTGCGCCTCAAACTGCTGGACGTAATTGGCCTCCACGACATCAAATTCGACGAGGGTTACGACCAGCATTCCCGGGAGGCCGCCGATTTCGGAGCCCAGCTCATGACCGACGCGGAGGCCGTCTTCCGGGCCAAAACCAACAACCAGTGGCTGGAATTGCTGGATGCTGCCGGCGTCCCTGCCGGCCCGGTGCGCTTCGTCGAGGAACTGTTTGATCACCCCCAGGTGGAGGCCAACAACTTCGCCGTGGACGTGAACCACCGGGACCTCGGCAACGTCCGCATGGCCGGCCCCCTGGTCGCCTTCAGCGACACGCCCCTCCATGCCGGCGACCTGCCCGCCCTCGGCGAGCACACCGATGCCGTCCTTACCGATCTGGGATACCGACCTGAAACCATCACCCAATGGCGTGAATCTTCCGTAATCCTGTGAAGCGGAGTCGCCGCCGCTTCGTAATAGTAATCTATTAGCGCTTCTTTCCCATGAGAATATCCAAGCATAGCATTGCCCAAGGAGATACCCCATGCCCCCCAACCTGGTGCCCTACCTGCTCTACGAACCCGAGGAATCGGGCATCCTCTGGATCAAGTTCAACCGGCCCGAGCGCATGAACGCCCTCATCGGCTCGTCCGAGGAGAACGGCACCGTCGCCAAGGTGGGCGAGTACATGCGCGCCGGCGACGACGATCCCAACGTCCGCGTCATCGTCCTCACCGGCGTCGGCCGCGGCTTCTGCTCCGGAGCGGATATGCGGCGGGATAACGACCCATCCGTGACCGGCGAGAACTTCATCGGCAACCGCGGCACCCAGCCGGGACCCGACGCTGCCCGCGAGCACTTCTACCACGGCTTTACCAAGCTGCACCGGGACATCTCCCAGGTCCGCAAGCCCACCATTGCCATGATCAACGGCCCCGCCGTTGGTTCCGGCATGGACATGGCCCTGCACTGCGACATCCGCCTAGGCTGCGAGAACACCCGGTTCATCGGCTATCAGCAGCTGGGCCAGATCATGGAGAACGGCGGCAGCTACTACCTGCCCAAGATGGTGGGCCTCGGCCGCGCTCTGGAGTTCGCTTACACCGGCCACCTGGACGCCGAGCGCGCCTATGCGTGGGGCATCCTCAATTACCTGGTGGCCGCCGAGGACCTGGAGCAGACCACCCGCGACCTCTGCGACCGCATCATCCGAACGCCGCCCATGGTGCAATGGATCAGCAAGCGCATCATGCGCGCCGCCCTAGACAGCACCCTGGAAACTACCATGACCCTCACCTCCAACGCCGGCGGCATACTCAACGGCTCCGAAGACGCCCAGGAGGCGCGGCGGGCTTTCCTGGAAAAACGCGCGCCGGAGTTCAAGGGGCGGTGACATAAATACACCCTCTCCCATCGAGGGAGAGGGGTTGGGGTTAGGGTGAAATGTTGGGAAATTGCGCGGGTTTACTCTGTCTGACGTAGTATCCGCACAGTTTCCAACGGAATGTCAGCGCGAATGTCTTGCGGCAACAAATCGTAATTGTCCAAAAGCTGCTGCGCTAACTCGTCGGGACCCCATAGCCGTATCACAAAGAAGGACTGCTCGTTGCGGTCGTGAACGGGCTTGGTAAATCCTCCCAAGCTGACCAACAGGCCGTGCTCAGCCCGGAATGAGGCTATGTTGCCCTGCAAGCGGTCGTATTCCGGCAGGTCCACCGGGCTGGTGCGGCCCTTGACCTGCACGCACAGGCGCGGCTCCCCGAATCCCAAATCCCCCTTGCCGGCCAGAACATCGATGCCACCGTCTGCCCCTTGCCTGGTTTGCAGCACGACGTATCCCGAGGCTTTGAGAATACTCGCTACCAGATGCTCCAACCGCGTACCGGCGAACTTCTGCCTGAGGCGGGCCACGATACGGTCCCGAATTTCCTGGTCAATATCGATTTCAACCAAAAAATCGCCGGCCGGAGAATCGTCGTATTCTGCAGACGGCATACCTGCGGTCGGTGGCGTCGTGGGTTCATCGATCTGGTCGCTGCCCAGGAAAGCATTAGCAACGCGCGCGACACGCGCCTCAGCATTGAATGCTCCCGGTTGCGATATGGTCAACAGCGAACCAAAGGAATTGAGCAGATCTCGATCAAAGTGTGAGCGTGGTATGTTCGTGACCTGCCAGTCGACGGCGTGGGCATGTGGACAATCCCCAACCACCGGCTCCGTATGAAACACATAGGGGCCGCTGATACGACCGACAGCCACCTCTTGCGTTCGCTTACGCGGCACCACCACCATATCGTTTTCGGCAATATCTTTGCAGAATCGCCATAGCTGGTCAGCTGCGCTGCGGCTTTCCAGTTGAGAGCGCAAGGCTTCCCTGTCCGGATAATCGGACACACTGCGTCCCAAGCCGAAACTTATGGCGACGACGCCCTCCTCCAGGAAGGCGTCTTCGTATTCGCCGATGCGGCCGCCTCTTATCGTCCAAACTGCCATGATGAGTCCAGCGTGTTCGTATCATCACGAGTGTAGCATAGTTGCGTTATCTTACCCGAACGTCAACTCCTGCCCGAACCTTTCGCCGTGGGTGATTTCCGACATGGGCTTGCGCGGCGTTCCGGTGCCCGCCGGGCGCATGATCCGGTAGCCGAAGGGCAGCACCGTGATCAGCTCCATGTCCTCGGGAATGCCCAGCAGCGTCTTGACTTGATCCTGCTGCTCGCCGCGTATGCCCACGAAGCAGGTGCCCAGGCCCTCAGACCAGGCGACCAACTCCATCTGCTGCAAGGCGCGCCCTGCGTCCAGCTGCGGCCGGCGCGTTTCCCCCATCACGACAGCGATAGCCAGCGGAGCCTGCCCGATGAACGACCCTTGTGTGCAGATGCTTCCCAACTCGGCAATGGTGTCAGGATTTCGCACCACGATGAAGTGCCACGGCTGCGTGTTGCTGGAACTGGGCGCCCACCGCGCCGCCTGCAAGATACGGTGTACCACGTCGTCCGGCACCGGGTCGGGTTTGAAGTCGCGGATGGTGCGCCGCCGCCTGATGCTTTCAAATACTTCCATGTCAAAACCTCCATTCTCTCCACGTCATTCCCGCGAAAGCGGGAATCCAAGTACCCTAATCGGTGATGTACGGCTCACCCCACCGGTCCTGATACACCACGTCGGCCAGCGGCCCGCGACGCACCGGCCCGAAGTTCCCCATGGGATAGCCGATGGGCAGGATGGCGTAGGAGTGGACGCCCTGCGGTAGTCCCAGGATTTCCTCGACTTCCTGGGCGTGGCGCAGGTGCCGGCTGGTGAGTGTCGCGCCCAGACCCAGGGCGCGGGCGGCCAGCAGCATGTTCTGCACTGCCGGGTATATCGAGGCGCCTGCCGAACGGGTCGGCGTCTCCTCACCGTCGTCCTGGCAGGCGACGATCCACACCGGCGCCTCGTGGTAATGTTCGGTAAGGTACTCCACGGCGTCATGTTGCCGGCGGTACCGGCCGGGACTGGAACCCGGAGGAGGTTCGCTTCCCCGGTAGCGCGGGCCGACCACCTCGTCAAACGCCTTCTGGTACCACACCTGCACCCGTTCCTTGATGCTGCGATCCTTGATCACCAGGAACCGCCAGCGTTGGTTGGCCCCGCCATTGGCCGCCCACTGGCCCGCTTGTAGGATTTGAAGAATTAACTCATCCGGCACCGGGTCCGGCTTGAGCCGCCGCATCGCTCGGGTCGTGCGCATGATGTGAAACAGTTCGGTTCCTTCCGGCATTGGGAGCCTCCAAATTCTCCCTCTCCCTCGATGGGAGAGGGCTGGGGTGAGGGTGAAAATGTAATTGGTGAAATCGTCAGAATTTGGGCGGTCGTTTTTCCAGGAAGGCGGTCATCGCCTCGTTGGGGTACGGCGTGTTGAAGCAAAGGGCGAACGTCTTGATGCTGTACTGGGCGGCGGCATCCTGCCCCATCTCCAGCCACGCCGACACAATCTGCTTCTGCGCGGCCAGTATGTAGCGGCCCATTCCCAGAAAGGTCTCCGCGGTTTCGAGCGCGGCATCATCCAGTAGTTCTTTGGGCGCCACCTGGTCCACCAGCCCGATGCTCAGGGCTTCCTCGGCATCCACTGTTTCGCCGGTTAGCAGCATCCGCCGCGCCCGTCCCAAGCCAACTGTGGGCGGCAGCAGCGACGCCTCGATCACCGATGGTAACCCGACTCGCACCTCCGGCAGGCCGAACACGGCGTCATCAGCGGCGATACGAATGTCACAAGCCAACGCCAGCTCAAAGGCCCCGCCCAGGCACGGCCCGTGTATCGCCGCCACCACCGGCAGCGGCGCGTTGAGAACTCCCCGCGCGGCGGCATGCAGCGAGCGGATGAATCGCTCCGCCGACAGCGGCTCCAGGTCTTTCATCTCGTGCAGGTCAACGCCGGCCGAAAATGCCCGGTCGCCCGCGCCGCGCAGGATGATCGCCCGCAGGGACTCGTCACGTCCGCACTCCTCGACGCGATCATGCAACTCCCGAAATACGTCGGTGCCCAGCAAGTTCAGGTGCGTCCGCCCATCAATCTCCAGCGTTGCGATGGCATCCTGCCGTGTCAGGTTCACGCCGGAGTTCATGCCAACTTCTCCGCGCTTTCAATGAATCGCAGCACCTCAAAGTTGAAGATGTCCGGCTTTTCGAAATACACCGAGTGTCCCGCTTCTGGAACCCGCAGTAGTTTGGAGCCGGGGATCGCCTTCGCTCCGGCTGCAATCACCTGCGGCGGCGAGATCTGGTCATCCTCGCCCACGAAAAACAAGGTGGGGATGTTCAAGCTCTTCAACTCATCAGGACCCGGTCCGGCCGGCAATCCGTCGGGCGGAGTGTGGCGCGCCGGGTTGGTGCGCGAAATCTGGAGGTACAGGTTCGCCAGGTTGGGGTTGCGCTGCACGAACAGCGGCGATACCGCGCGGAACCCGATCTCTCCCGACGCCGTATGCGTCGCCGCCCAATTGCGCTGCTCGGCCAGCACCTCCGGCACGTCCATCCCGCCCACCGTGTCCGCCATCACCAGGCTCTTGACCCGCTCGGGATACTTCACGGCAAACCCCAGCATCGTGCGTCCGCCCATGGACTGCGCCACCAGGTGCGCCGATTCGATGTCCAGGTGGTCCAGCAGCCCCCGCAGGTCGTCCACGAACTTTGCGGCGCCCGGACCCTCCGGTACGTCCAGCGAATGGCCGAAACCGCGATGGTCGAATGTGACGCACTGGTACCGCTGGGAGAAAAAGGGTATCTGCTGCCACCAACTGAGCAGGTTTCCGCCGGCGCCGTGGGCGAACACGATGGCGTCGCCCTCACCGTAGCATTGGTAGTGCAGGTCGATCCCGTTGATTTTCGCGCTGCTCACTTGGACACCTCGAGCGTGAATGTTTCATATCCAATGTTCGCGCCGATTCTAGCACGGATAGGATGCCGAGCCAGCGGCTTTCATTAGCACGACGGCGGTATAATGGCAACGGCAACCATCGTCCATTGCTACAGGAATGATCATGACTACCGCCACGGAAACGCGCATTTGGCAGGATACCGCGCTGGTGATAGATCCCAAGCACCTGGGGATCGCAGCGTCCGGTCGGCAGTTGGAAAAACTGTTCGTCGATTTCTGCAATCGAAACAGTCAAAACACGTGGCAGTTTGAGCTTAGCCCCGACGGAGAGATTATCGCAATGCCCCCGGTGCATCATCCCAGCGACGATTATGAAACTCAAACTGTCGTGAGATTGGGGATTTTTACCGACGGTCATGGAGGACAAGTCAGGAATTCCAACGCATCTTTTCTGATGCCACGCGGCGGTGTACTTGTGCCTGATGCCTCGTGGACTTCGCAGGAAAAATGGGACGCTCACCCCCACCTCACCGGCGACGCACACCCATTCTGTCCCGATTTCGTGGTAGAAATCCGCTCAACGTCCGACAATCTGCCGCCGCTGCAAGCCAAGATGCAGTTGTACCTGGAGAACGGCGCGCTGTTGGGCTGGCTCATCGACCCGGGCAACCGGCGGGCGTTCGTGTATCGAGCGGGACAAGTCGAGCCGGAGCGTCTGGACAACCCCGCCACTCTTTCAGGAGAGGATGTGCTGCCGGGGTTCGTATTCGACATCGCCCGTTGGATTTTCGACCGGAACTGAATCGGCTTGTGAGCGATCTCCAATGAATGAAAATCTCTGGCCCGAAAGCGCAGCCAGCGCGGTAGCGGCAATCGAAAATTTCATGGCCGCCCTGAACGCCCACGACGACGGCGCGCTCCTCGACCTGCTGCACCTGCCCCACGTCCGCATCTCCGGCGCCGGAGTCGCTATCTGGAACGACCGTGATGAACTTGAGTCCACCTACTTGCGCGACTTCTACCAACGCGCCGGCCCCGACTGGCATCACACCGTTCTTGATTCCACCGAAGTGCTGCACAGCTCGCAGCGCAAGGTACACGTACTCATCCAGTTCACCCGCTGCGACGCTCAGGGTACGCCGATAGCAACCTACCGCTCCCTGTGGATTATGACCGAGGTTGATGGCCGCTGGGGCGCTCAGGCCCGCTCCAGTTTCGCCCCGTGAGTGTTGACGGCCATGGTTTGCCATCGTGAGGCAACGCAGCGATACCGTTGCCAGAACAGTCATCGGCCCGACGGTAGGCTCGAGACCGCTTCGCGAATCCGCGCCTTCCCGCCACGAATGATGTTAGACTCCCACCCATCACAAGCATCGGGAGGACATCATGGCCAGGACTCCAACTGTTACTCGCGAATCCGTCCCCGAAAACGAACAAGCCGCCTTTGACGCTTTCGTAGCCGACCGGGGCGAAGTGCCCGCCACCGGCCCCGGCTCCGTAATGCTCAACGCGCCCGAGGTTGCCCAGCGCGCCCTCGGCCTCGCGCTCTACCTGCGCACCGACACCTCTTTGGACCCGCGCATCCGCGAACTGGCGATGCTGCTGGCCGCCCGCGAGAACGATTGCCAGTTCATCTGGAACGCCCACGCGCCGCCGGCCCGCCGCGCCGGTCTGCGGGATGACATCGTGGACGCGCTGCGCGACAAGCAGGAAATCCCCAACCCGGCCGCCGACGAACTGGCCGTTATCAACTATGGCCGCGAGTTTTTCCGCACCCGCCGGGTCAGCCAGGAAGCCTTCGACGCGGTGCTGGAGCAGTTCGGCAGAAACGGCGCCACCGAGTTGACCACGCTCATGGGCTGCTACGCCATGCTGGCTTTCAACGTCAACGCCTTTGGCGTCGAATTGCCTGACAACATCACCGAAGCGCCGTTGCCCGTTTAGCGCTGACGTCCATCGCAAGGGAGTTCCGCAATGACCAGCCAACGCGAGGCATGGCTTGCTCAGGTGATTGAGCAAGCCATCGAGCCTGACCTGCCCATCTGCGACCCGCACCATCACTTCTGGGATCGTGAGGGCGACCGCTACCTGCTTGACCAGCTCACCGATGATCTCGGCGGCGGTCACAACGTGACCCAGACCGTTTTCATCGAGTGCCACTCCATGTACCGCGCTGGCGGACCAGAGGAAATGCGTTGCGTCGGCGAAACGGAATTCGTGCAGGGCCTCGCCGCCCAGAGCGCCAGCGGCCAGTACGGCCCCACCGAGGTCGCCGCCGGCATCGTGTCCAACGCCAACCTGATGCTCGGCGACGCGGTGCAATCCGTGCTGGAGGCGCACCGGGCCGCCAGCGGCAACCGGTTCCGCGGTATCCGCTTCTCCTGTGCGTGGGACGCCAGCCCCGACGTGTCACCGGGCAGTACGAACACCCAGGGGATGCTGTCCGACCGCCGATTGCGCGCCGGGTTCGACCGCCTGCAACGCATGGGTCTGAGCTTCGACGCGCTGGTGTACCACACCCAACTGGATGAACTGGCTGACCTGGCCGGCGCGTTCCCCGACGCGGTTATCATCTTGAACCACATCGGCCGGCCGCTGGGCGTTGGCCCCTACGCCGGCCGGCGTGATGAGGTATTCGCCGACTGGCAAAAGGGCATCGCGTTGGTCGCCGAGCGGGAGAACGTGGTGTGCAAGCTGGGCGGGTTCGGCAACGTCATCAGCGGCTACGACTGGCACCGTCGAGATACGCCGCCAACGTCCGAAGACGTGGCGGACACCATCCGGCCCTGGCTGGAATGCTGCATCGAACATTTCGGCCCGGAGCGCTGCATGTTCGAGAGCAACTTCCCGGTGGACAAAAACTCATACGCCTACACCACCTGCTGGAACGCATTCAAGCGTGTCACCGCCGGCTATTCCGATTCCGAAAAGGCCGCCATGTACCAGGGTACTGCCGTTCGGGCCTACCGCCTCTAATTGCCCAGCCCGTCGGGCTGTGGTAGGCTTTGCGCCGAGTTAACCACCGACGGCAAAGCGGCAGGTATAGATGATTACCTTCAACTGCACTATCCAGGAAGGCATCATTCCCGACAATTTGAGGCCCACACTGGCCTCGGAATTGGCCAGCGTCAGTACCGGAATCCTCGGCGGCGACCCTGCTGAAGTCACCGTTCAGTGGATCGAGGTTCCCCACGGATTCGGTTTCCGCGGCGGCGAACTATCCACCACCTCCGCAGTACGCGGCGAAATCCCGCCCGGCTGCGACCAGGAAACTCGGGTCCGGTTGATGCAGACTATCCAGGATCGATGGATGGAGTTGACCGGTTGCACCACCGCCGAACTCGTTGTATCGGCCCGAGACCGAAGGGATACGTGAATTTTCCCTCTCCCTGGATGAGAGAGGGCTGGGGTGAGGGTGAAACCTCCCAAGATCAACCAAACCAACAGGAGCGAACACAATGCCGTACTACCGCTGCATCATCCCCCAGGACGCTCTCTCCTTTGACCAGCGTCAGGATATCGCGCGCGCCTTCACCGACATCCACTGTGACAGCACCGGCGCGCCGCGCAGTTTCGTGTCGGTGGCCTTCTTTGAGACCCCGCCGGGCGAGGAATCCGAGTTTGGGTCCGAATACTACCTGGACGGCGGCAACCGGGCCGGCCGCTCCGAGGAAGTCAAGCAGCAGCTCCTCGCCGACCTGACCGACGCCTTCGCGGGTATCGCTGGCGTTCCGGCAGAGCAGATCCCCGGCCGCATCAGGGAAAACCCGGCGTCCTGGACCATGGAGGGCGGATTCGTCCTGCCCGAACCCGGACAGGAAGGCCCCGAGTGGTACGCTGAAGTTGCCGCCGCAGCCGCCGACTGATCACGTCAGTATCCGACGCCATACGGGGCGGGTTGCAAAACCCGCCCTTTGGATTTGGAGGGTGTCTGAAAACTCCAACGATATTGTCTGCTTGCCCGCCCGTTGGGGGTGTGCTACCATCGTCGCGCCATGCTACGCGACGCCGCAGCGGACATTCGCATCTACTGACGCGCCGGGCGCTCCTGACTAACTGCGGCCAACGTTACGTCACGTCTGTTCATCCAATTCGCGGCCAATCTGCAGCAATGTCAACTCCGGAAAACCCTGCTCCCCGCACCCTTGGCGGTGGCAGCTTTCGCCAGGCCCTCGCCGATGCTGCGCCGCCCGACGAGTATGGGACGGTCATCACCATCGGTGTTTTCGACGGAGTTCACCGGGGCCATCGCCACTTGCTGGATCGCATGTCTGAGTTGGCCGGCTCCTCGCTGATCCCCACCGTCATCACGTTCAGTAATCATCCCGCCGAAGTGGTCAACCCGGACCGCACCGTCAACAAGATCATCACCCCCGAAGAAAAGGTACAACTGCTCTACGACGCCGGCGTGGGGCGAGTCATCTGCCTGGAATTCACCAACGAGTTGGCCAACCTCGATGCCAACGAGTTCACCGCCCTGCTGGTCGATTGCCTCAAGATGAAAGGAATCGTCACGGGCCCCGACTTCGCATTGGGACGTAACCGCAGCGGCAACCTGGAATACCTGCACCGTCGCGGGGCGTCCCTGGGATTCTGGGTGGAAACGGTGCCTCCGCTGGAACTGGAGGGTGAAGCCGTCCGCAGCCGCCGCGTGCGCAACTCCCTTGCCGACGGCAACGTGGACGGCGCCGAGTACCTCCTCGGCCGGCCCTACGCCACCGACGGCGTGGTGGTCCATGGCGCCAAGATGGGGCGGCAACTCGGATTCCCAACCGCCAACATCATCCCCACTCAGAACTTCGTCATCCCGGCCGACGGCGTGTACGCCACCTATGCCACCGTCAACGGCGTGCGACACCTGGCGGCCACCAGCATCGGCGTCCGCCCCACCTTCGGCCTCAGCCAGCGTCTGATCGAAGCGCACCTGCTGGATTTCTCAGACGACATCTACGACGAGAACCTCCGGCTGGAGTTCGTGTCGCGGCTACGCGGCCAGGAGACTTTCGACGGCATCGATGCCCTCATCACCCAGATGAACCGGGACGTGGACAACGCCCGCAGGATACTTGAAGAACACGACCGGCTGGACAACGCGTAACCGGCCGGGATGACGGCGAGGTTAACAGCGTGACCAGTCGAGTAGAGATTCCCGATAACCTGTCCCCCATTACACGGCGGGGCGTCAGCCGCATCATCTCCGAGGAAGAGTTCACGGCGATGCTCCAACGGGGCCGTCCCCTGCGCCTTAAGATGGGCTTTGATCCCAGCCGTCCCGACATCCACCTTGGCCATGTCGTCGGACTGCGCAAGCTGCGCCAGCTCCAGGACCTCGGCCATCAGGTCATCCTCATCGTCGGCGACTGGACCGCCCAGATCGGCGACCC
This sequence comes from Dehalococcoidia bacterium, assembly GCA_965207025.1. Lineage (GTDB taxonomy): Bacteria > Chloroflexota > Dehalococcoidia > Lucifugimonadales > UBA3495 > Bin87. The sequence continues at coordinate 4,076,340 of OZ242258.1, forward strand.
CTCGGGCCGGTCGGCCACCCGTACCATGCTCACCCACGCCGAGGTCCTGGATAACGCTGAGTCCTACATGCGCCAGTTCTTCAAGGTGGTTGACCGCGACCGCACCCAGGTGGAATGGCAGAGCCAATGGTTCGGTGAGTTCACCCTTGCCAACGTCATCGAGCTGACCAGCCGGTTCACCATCAACCAGTTCCTGCATCGGGAGGACTTCGCCAACCGCTATTCCCAGAACCAACCCATCGCCATCACCGAAATGCTCTACCCGCTGATGCAGGCTTACGATTCGGTGGTCATCGAGTCCGACGTTGAGTTCGGCGGCACCGACCAGATGTTTAACCTGCTGGTGGGCCGCGAGTTGCAGGGCATGATGGGGCAGACTCCCCAGCAATGCTTCATGATGCCCATTCTCGTCGGCACCGACGGCGTCCAGAAGATGAGCAAGAGCCTGGGCAACTATGTCGCGCTGGAAGAGCCGCCCCAGGAGATGTACGGCAAGCTCATGTCCCTGCCCGACAACCTGATCGGCTCCTACTACGAATACCTCACCGACGTGCCCGACGCCGACATCGCCGAAATGCAGCAGGCCATGGCCTCCGAAACCGCCAACCCCATGGACTTCAAGAAGGGCCTGGCGCGTTACATCACGGCAGTGTTCCATGACGCCGACGCCGCCAGCGCCGCCGAATCCCACTTCGAGCAAGTGGTCCAGCGCCGCGACCTCCCCGACGACATGCCCGAAGTCAGCCTGTCAGAAGTCGCAGGGCTGCCCATCAACCGGCTGCTCGCTCAAGCCGGCTTGGCCTCCAGCAACGCCGAGGCGCGCCGGCTGATTGGCCAGGGTGCCGTCGAAGTGATACGGAACGATGGTCAGCGGGAGAACGTGGCGGCCGGCGAGACGCCGGAGCTGCGGTCGGGCGACGTAGTGCGAGCCGGCCGCCGCCGCTTCGTCCGCGTTGTCGAATAACCATGACTCCCCAGGACTTCATCGCCAAGTGGCGGCGCAGTCGTGGCCAGGAATCGGCCGGCGCGCAGGAGTGGTTCCTTGACCTTTGCCGGGTGGTAGAGCATCCCACGCCGGCCGAAATGGACCGCAGCCAGCAGTGGTACACCTTTGAGCGTTCGGTGCGGGAAGCCTCCGGTCGCCTGGGCCGCGCCGACGTGTACAAGCAAGGCTATTTCGCCTGGGAATTCAAGGGACTGCACCGGGATCTGGACGACGCCTATCGCCAACTGCTGCGTTACCGGGAAGCCTTGAGCAACCCGCCCCTATTGGTAGTTTCAGACTTTCAGACCATCCGGGTGCATACCAACTTCACCAACAAGGTGACCGCCGTCCACACCATCCGGTTGGAGGATTTGAGCGAGCCGGAATCGCTGGCCGTACTCCGTAGCGTCTTTCACAATCCTAATGCGCTGGAACCGGAAATCAGCCCGGAGCAGGTTACCGAAACCACCGCCGGAATTTTTGGAGAAATCGCTCGGTCGATGCGCCAGCGCGACATTGACTCTCTGGACGTAGCCCGTTTTCTCAATCGGCTGGTTTTCTGCTTCTTCGCCCAGGACATAGGCTTGCTGCCGGAACGAGCGTTGTCTCGACTGATTGAGGAGTTTTATCGGGAGCCGGTGCGGTTCGACCGGGGCCTCCGGGAACTGCTCCACAACATGAACGCGGGCGGGCAGTTCGGTTTCCTGCGGATACGGCACTTCAACGGCGACCTGTTCAAGGAACCGGGAACTGTCCTGATGGTAGAGGCCGAGCTGGAAAAACTGGTTGAGGTGTCCCATGAGAACTGGGCGCACATTGAGCCGTCCATTCTGGGCACTCTTTTCGAGCGGGTAATTGATCCGGAAAAGCAGGGTCTCGTGGGCGCGCAGTACACGTCTGAAGCAGACATCAAGGCCGTGATTACCTCGGTGATGATGCGGCCCCTGCTTGCCCAGTTGGCGAATGTTGAAAGCCGGATCTATCGGGTGATGCAGTCTGGCGGGCCGCAGGACGCCGTTGTAGCCCGCCGCATCCTGTCCGAATTCCAGAGCAAACTCTCGTCGCTGCGGGTATTGGATCCAGCATGCGGCAGCGGCAACTTCCTCTACGTGGCGTTGCGCCAACTGCGCGACTTGGAGAAGGAAACCTTAACTATCGCCGCCAACCTGGGGTTGAGCGGCTTTCTGCCCGAAGTCTCCCCGGAGCAGTTTTACGGCATCGAGATCGACCCTTACGCCAGCGGCCTGGCCTACACCGCCCTCTGGATCGGGCATCTGCAATGGTCAATTGAAAACGGCTACCGCTTCGACCAGGAACCGGTACTCGGTACATCCAATACCATCGTGTGCCGCGACGCCATCGTTGACCTGGCCGACCCGGAACAGCCCAGCGAACCCAAATGGCCGGCCGCTGATTACATCGTGGGCAATCCGCCCTTCTTGGGACACTTCCCCTTCCGGGAGCAGCTGGGCGACGAGTATGCCGACGCCGTGTACTCACTTTACGGCGACCGCATCCCCAACTCCAGCGACTTGTGCTGCTACTGGCTGGAAAAAGCCCGCGCCCAGATCGCCGACGGCAAAGCGAACCGGGCCGGCCTGCTGGCGACGCAAGCCATACGATTCCAGTCCAACCGCCCGGCGCTGGAGCGCATCAAGGAAACCGGCGACATCTTTGAAGCCGTTTCCGATCAGGACTGGGTGCTGGATGGCGCCAACGTACACATCTCCATCATCTGCTTTGACGACGGCAGCGAGACAACGCGCGTCCTGGACGGCGAACTGGTCAACAACATCAACCCTGACCTCACCGCTGGGGCTGACTTGACCCAAGCCAAGACGCTTGCTGGTAACGCCGGCATCAGCTTCATGGGTGTTACCAAAATCGGCCCGTTTGAAATTGAGAGTGAAGTAGCTCAAGCAATGCTGATCCAGCCTAATGTTCACAGCAAGCCCAACAGCGACGTTATCAAGCGCTGGCTTATCGGAAGGGATATTAACCAGGTATCCCGCAATATGTGGATTATAGACTTTGGCACTGATATGTCTGAGGAAGATGCTGCCTTATATCAGGCGCCATTTGAATATGTAAAATCTAACGTCAAGCCGGGCCGCGACAACCACCGTGATTCCAGGGCGAAAGAAAATTGGTGGTTGCATGGTCGTCCTCGCGCCGAGATGCGACAAGCGTTAAGCGGCTTGGAACGTTACATCGGCACCAGCATGGTATCTCAGCATAGGATATTTGCTTGGGTTGACAGGGATGTATTGCCCGAAAACACCATCATTGTATTTGCTCGTGATGACGACTATTTCTTTGGAGTGCTACAAAGCCGCCCGCATAACGTTTGGGCATCGGCAATTGGTACGCAGTTGGAAAGCCGCCCACGCTACACCCCCACTACCTGCTTTGAAACCTTCCCCTTCCCTGAACCCACCGACGCGCATCGAGAGGCCATCACCACCGCCGCCGCCGAGCTGAACCAGCTGCGAGAGAATTGGCGCAACCCCATCGATATGTTCGGCAACCCGGCCCTCAACGCCGACCAGCTCCGCCGCCGCACCCTCACCAACCTCTACAACGAATACCCCACCTGGCTGGCCCACGCCCACGCCACCCTGGATGCGGCGGTGTCCGACGCCTACGGCTGGCCGGCAGATTTAGCAGACGGGGAGGTGTTGGAGCGGCTGCTGGCGCTGAATTTGGAGCGGTCGGAAGCTGAGTAGGAGAGCTAATGACCCACTGCGATATACTGTGCTTATCTGAATCCCTTGCCCTGCTCAGGAGGTCAGGAAATGACCACCGCCAAAAAGCTGCTCACCGCTGACGACTTGCTGGCAATGCCCGACGACGGTATACGGCGCGAACTGATTCAGGGAGAGCTGATCGAAATGCCGCCAGCCAGCGATGACCATGGATTTGTGGGCGATGGACTGTCCTGGCGCATGAGCGCATTTGGCAGTGAACGAGGACTAGGCAGAGGCCGTCTGGCTGAGACGGGTTTCCAACTCGCTCCGGATACTGTCCTGGCGCCTGACTATGCCTACGTCTCTTACGAGCGCATGGCTGACCGACCGCAGCCGCGAGGCTACGCCCAGGTTATTCCCGACTTGGTCATGGAAGTTTTTTCTCCCAATGATCGCCAATCGCAGATGGACCGTAAGATACGGCTGTGGCTCGACGCTGGCGTCCGATTGGTCGTGGTGGTGTATCCCGCCAGGCAGGAAATAATCACCCACGACGACGACGGCGCAGTGCGGCAGTTCGACATCAACGACACGCTTGCCCTGGACCCTGTCCTGCCCGGCTTTGCCTGCCCCGTCGCCGACATATTTACCTACTAACGCATATCCAACAGGAGCCTCCCCATGGTTCTTCCCAACGAACACGACGACGACTCCATCCAGCAGCGCGCCGCCCAATGGCAGCAGCGCGCAAACGCCGCCCCCAAACGCAAGTCGACCTACAAGACGCTCAGCCAGATCCCCGTCGCGCCGCTCTACGGGCCGCCGGAGGTCGCCGACAGCGACTACCTGCGCGACGTCGGCCTGCCCGGCGAGTATCCCTACCTGCGCGGTGTCCATCCCACCGGCTACCGCTCACGGCTGTGGACCATGCGGATGTTCGCTGGGTTCGGCGAACCGGCCGAGACCAACGAGCGGTTCCGTTTCCTGCTGGACCAGGGCGAAACCGGCCTCAGCGTCGCCTTCGACATGCCTACCCTCTACGGCTACGACCACGACGACGAACGCGCTCGCGGCGAGTTCGGCAAGTGCGGCGTCGCCGTGTCCTGCCTGGAGGACATGCAGACCGTGTTCGACGGCATCCCGCTGGACCAGGTCACCACGTCCATGACCATCAACAGCCCGGCCGCCATCATCTGGGCCATGTACATCGCCTCCGCCGAACGCCAGGGCGCTAAAATCTCATCCTTGGGCGGCACCCTCCAGAACGACATCCTCAAGGAATACATCGCCCAGAACGAGTACATCTTCCCTCCCGACCCGTCCATGCGCCTGGTGGTGGATACCGTCGAGTTCGCCACCGACAACATGCCCCGGTTCAACCCCATCAGCATCAGTGGCTATCACATCCGCGAGGCCGGCAGCAACGCCGTGCAGGAGCTGGCCTTCACCTTGGCCGACGGTTTCGAGTACGTGCGCCACTGTGTGGAGCGGGGCATGGCGGTGGACGACTTCGCCCCCCGGCTCAGTTTCTTCTTCAACGTCCATAACGACTTCTTCGAGGAGATCGCCAAGTTCCGCTCCGCCCGACGTATCTGGGCAAAGGAAATGCGGGAAACCTTCGGCGCGGAAAACGAGCGCTCCGGCTGGATGCGGTTCCACGCCCAAACCTCCGGCGCGTCGCTGACCGCCCAGCAGCCGGAGAACAACGTGGTGCGGGTGTCGTTGCAGGCCATGGCCGCCGTGCTGGGTGGATGCCAATCGCTGCACACCAACGGCAAGGACGAGGCGTGGGCCCTGCCCTCCGCGGATGCCGCCCTGCAAGCCCTGCGCACCCAGCAGATCATCGCCCACGAGACCGGCGTCACCGACACCGTTGATCCGCTGGGCGGCAGCTATTTCCTGGAGGCCCTCACCAACCAGGTGGAGGCCGGAGCCTACGACTACTTCCAGCAGATCGACCGGCATGGGGGAGTGATACCGGCGCTGGAGTCAGGATTCTTCCAGCGGGAGATCGCAGACGCGGCATATATCTACCAACAGGAGGAGGACCGGCTGGAACGCATCACCGTCGGCGTAAACGAGTACGTCGATGAAAACGAAAGCCTCAGCATCCCCATCCTGCGCGTGGACGAAGCCGGCGAGCAGCGACACGTCGCCCACCTCAACGAAGTACGCCGCCGCCGCGACGACCGGGAGGTAGCCGCCCGCCTCCGCGCCCTGGAAACCGCGGCCCGGCAATCCGGCAGCGACGCCAACCTGATGTACCCACTGATCGAAGCCGTCAAAGCCGAAGCCACCCTGGGCGAAATGATGGGCGTCTTCCGCGAGGTGTACGGCGAATACCAGCCGGGTTGGGGCTTTTAGAAGCTGGCCGGGACCAGTCGCACAATGCCGCTTAACAGGAAGTTGCCATGGTAAGCGCGAAGCCGAAAGGCAAATTCACCTACGATGATTTCGCCGCCCACGCCGGCTGGGGAGACTTTACCGTCCGCGCTTTGACCTGATTCTGGCGGGGGAAACTGCCGTTGAACCCGACCTGATGTTTGTCAGTGTCGCCCGACTTGGCATTATCACGACGCGCGGCTGCGAAGGGCCGCCGGATTTGGTAGTGGAAGTCCTGTCGCCATCCAACCCGCGCCACGACCTGGAGCGAAAACGTGAACTTTACGCCCGGCACGGCATACCGGAATATCTAATCTTGGAACCGCATGCAGAAACGCTCTTGGCTTTAGCCGAACCGATAGTTAACGCTGGAGAAGGCGGCTATAGCTTGGAAAGGCTGTATCGCCCCGGCGACACGCTTATTATCGCCGCGATGCCCGGACTGGCGATTGCGGTGGCAGACATTTTCGCCGATCCGTGGTAGCAATCCGCGCCCATCGTCCCGCCGGAGAACCGCCTCACCCCCAGGCGCGCAGCCGAATCTCCTCGCTGGCGTCCATATCCGCCTGCGCTTCCTCCGGTTGGTCGTTGAAAAGATACGATAGCGACCGGCGAGAGTAGTAGTTGTCGTCCTCCGGGTCCAGCCGGATCGCCTCGGTCAGATCCACAATCGACTGAGCGTATTCGCCAACCTCGTACCAGGACACGCCCCGGTTGAACCAGGCGTCGGCGCAACCGGCGTCCAGTTCAATCGCGGCCGTGTAGTCGGCAATCGCCCGCTCGTACACCCCGTTGCGGCTGTAGCGGTTGCCCCGATCCACGTACTCCTCAGCGGTCGTCGGCTCCGGTGGCTGAGTGAACTGAGGCCTTGATGTAGTCATTGCGAGCGTAGCGTGGCAATCTCGTCAGGAAGTACAGCCATTACATCACCGACCGCACCAGCCCACCGTCCACCAGCATGGTCGTGCCGGTGATGTAGCTGGACCTCGATGATGCCAGGAACGCCACCAGGTACGCCAACTCCCGCGGCTCGCCGATGCGCTTCAGCGCCGTCTGCTCTGCACGTTGGGCCAAGGCGTCCTCAATGGGGATGCCCTGCGTGCGCGCCCGGTCCTCCACGTTCTCCATCATTCGCTCCGACATGATGCTGCCGGGGCACACGTTGTTGATCAGAATGTTCTCGTGTCCGATGTCGTCGGCCAGGTTCTTCATGAACCCGATCACGCCCATCCGCGTCGCCGCCGACAGCGCCAGGTTCGGGATCGGCGTATAGACAGTGCTGGCCAGGATGTTGATAATCCGACCGCCGCCCTGCGCCCGCAGGTGGGGCAGCGCCTCCCGCGTCATGCGAGCGAAAAAGAACAGCGAACGGTTCGCGGAAACCTGCCACAGCTCTTCGGTAGAGTCCTGGGCGTAGGCTTGCGGCGGCCCCCCCGAGTTGTTGACCATGATGTCCAGCTGGCCGAAGTGGGACACCGTGCCCGCCACCAGTTCTGCGATGGTCTCTTCGTGGTCCAGGTCGCCGGCGAACGTGTAGATCTCCGTCCCGGTGGCGCCGCGGATTTCGTCCGCCGCGCGCTCCAGGTCTGACGCCGTGCGGGCGCACATCGCCACCCGAACGCCTTCCTCGGCCAGCACTTCCGAACACGCCCTGCCGAGTCCCTTGCTTGCGCCGCCCACTATCGCAACTTTGCCATTCAGTTCCAGGTCCATTGCCCGCCTCCTCAAATGCTGCCGCAGATTATAGCAGCCCTTGTCCGCTCATCCTGAGCCTGTCGAAGGACGAACCAGTTGAGATAGATCGGTCCTTATCTCAGATGGTGTACAATCTAGCGCGTTATGACCCTGCCCGGCACAGACCTCGCCGCCATAGAATCAGCCGCCGTCGAGTTCGCTCAGGGCGCTGGCGATCTACTCGCCGGGTATTTTGGCCGCGTGATCAGCGTCGAATATAAGGACAAGGCTCAGCAGGACCCGGTAACTGCCGCCGACAAGGAAACCCAGGCCTACCTCGAGCGGCGCATAGCCGAACGGTTCCCCACTCACAGCATCCTCGGCGAGGAGGACGACGCCAGCGCGGATGGGGACACTCCCGCCGCCGATTTCCTGTGGGTGCTCGACCCTTTGGACGGCACCACCAACTTCATGAACGGCCTGCCCGTGTACGCATCTTCAATCGGCGTGCTGTACCGTGGCGTTCCCGTCGCCGGAGCCGTGTATATCCCGTGGCCCGCAATCTCTTTGACTGGAGAATCCGGCAACGGCATCGTCGTCCACTGCCGCGCCGGCGGCGGAGCTTTCGCCAACGGTGAACCCATTGCGGTGTACCAGACGGACCAGCTGCGCGGCGACCGGCTGGTGGGCCTGCCCGGTTCTTTCGGAGCGTCAACCCGCGTCGGCAAAGGACTCAAAGGGCAACCCTTGGGCCAACTCCGCGTGACCGGCAGCATCGCCTACGAGCTTGCTATGACTGCCATGGGCGTTATGCAGTTTGCCGTCATCGGCGCGCCCCGAATGTGGGACATGCTGGGCGGCGCAATAGCCGTCCAGGAAGCCGGCGGCACCGTAATGACCCGACTGCCCGGCCGCAAGCAATGGCATCCGATGGAATCCCTGGCTCCGACCTGGGATGACAAGCCCCCCACAATGGCCGAACTCCGCAAGTGGGTCGCTCCGCTGGTCGCCGCCAACCCCACGCTGGCGCCGATGATTGCCCATAACCTGCATCAGCGCCGTCGTCCAATACGGCGGATCGTACGCGGAGTCAAGAAAACGTTGGGTGGCGGGAGATAGTCGGTTTCGATACGTCGTACCAGCTACCAAGGCTCGGCGAAAATATCGGCTACCGCGATGGCCAGGCCTGAGATGCGGTCGGTGGTCAGCGTATCGCCTGATTGGTACAGCGTCTCCGTAGCGTATTCGCCCACTCCATCAACAACCACAGGATCCGTGAGCGCCAGCACGGTTTCCTGAATTGGGTTTTCAATCCAGTATTCGGGAACGCCGTAGCGGGCGTATAGCTCCCGCTTGACCGCCAAATCGTGCGCGGAGTTGGATGGCGAAAGGATTTCCACCACCAGACCGGGTATCCCCTCGCACCCCCGACTGGTTATGATGTGCCGCCGGGCCGCGCTGACGTAAAGCAGATCTGGCTCCACTGTGTTGGTGTCCGACAATCTTAAAGCGTATGGAGCGCGGTACACCCGCCCCACACGTCCCGGACGGACGACGTCGTTGATCAGGTTTCCGGTATTTTCAGACGACTCTTGGTGCTTGGTATTGGGCGCGGCGGCCATGTGATACAACACTCCGTCAATCAGCTCCCACCGCTCGCCCTCGGGTGTGGCAGCGTAGTCGGCGTAGGTATATTTTCCTTTCGGCTTTGCAATCACCATGATAGCGCCTCCGCGGGCCCATCCTGCCTTATTCCTCCGGCCCTCGCAGCAGGTCCAGGTATTTGTAGCCGGAGCCGGTGTTCAGCAGCACCACCTCTTCGTCGGCTCCGATGCTGCCGTCGGCCAGCAGACGCTCCAGTCCCACCAGCGTGGCCGCTCCTTCCGGACACGCGATGATCCCCTCTAGGGTCGCCAGGCGGTACATGGCCTCCACCATCTCGTCGTCGCTCACGGCGAGCGCGCCGCCGCCCGTTTCCCGTATCGCTTGCAGGATCAGATAGTCAGCGAAAGGTCCGGGTACGCGCAGTCCATCCGCTTTGGTAGTGGCGTTTTGCCACGGTTCCGCCGTATCGGTCCCGTCGTTGAATGCCTTTACTATTGGCTGACAGCCCTCGGCCTGCACAGCGTAGAATCGGGGCGGTTTGCCTTCAACCCAGCCCAGTTCCGACAGTTCCTGGAACCCTTTGTACATGCCGATGATGCCGGTGCCGCCGCCGGTGGGGTACACGATGGCGTCGGGCATGCGCCAACCCAGTTGGTGCGCGATTTCCAGCCCCATCGTCTTTTTCCCTTCGGCACGACAGGGTTCCTTTAGCGTGGAGAGGTCGAATAGACCCTGCTCCGCGGCGATGCCCACTGAGATCCGTCCGGCATCGCTGATCAACCCGTCCACCAGGTTTAGCTCCGAACCGGCTACTATGGACTCCTTCTTGTTAGCATCGGGAGCGTCCTGGGGCATGAACACCTTGACCGGGGTTCCCGCCCGGGCGCCATACGCGGCCGCCGCGCCGGCCGCGTTGCCCGCCGACGGCATGGTGAACCCGGTAGCTCCCGCTTCTACCGCTTTGGACACCGCCGCTGCGATGCCCCGGGCCTTGAAAGTCCCTGTGGGGTTCAATCCTTCCTCTTTCACTAGCAGTCGCCGAATCCCCACTTCCCTGGCCAGCGTCGCCGCGTCCAGCAGCGGAGTTCCACCCTCGCCCAGCGTGATAACCGATCCAGGGTCGGACACCGGCAGCAGTTCGTTATATCGCCACATATTGGCCGGCCGGCCATCAAAGACTCCGCGGTCCACCTCTCGCCGCAAACGCGCCAGATCGTATCGCACGAACAGTACCTTGCCGCAGCAATCGCTCACTGTTGCCAAACCGTCGTACGGAAACTTGTTGCCGCAGATGGTGCATTCCAAATGATCTATGTAACTGAACTCGGCCATGCCTACTCCGCTTGGTAGTGTGCCCCGGTGAGTTCATTCGCCATCACCGGATTGCTGATGCTCGGTCTGTTCAATCCCAGCGCGTCCCGCACCAGTTCGTTGGTCCGTATCAACCGGATCGCCGAAGTGGGGAACTGGGGGTTGTTGGGGTTGTACACGTCATGCCTTTCAATGATTTCCTCATAGGTCCATTGGTCCACCAGTTTCCGGCACTCGTACTCGTTCCAGGCGATTCCCCAATCCAGCATCCACTGATTGCACAGCATATTGTAGCCCACGAAGTTCATGCGGCTTTCCAACTTGCTCATTTCCCGCACGAATACTTCGAGAATGTCCTGTGCGACCGCTTCCTGGTGTTCCGGCACCGGCACGTCCCCATGCTCCGCCAGCTGGATCCCCAACTCTGCCTCCAACGGAAACAGCGGAGCCACCGCCAGCATGTCGCGCGCCACCGATTGGCTGAACGCGCAGAGCACGATCCGGCGGCCCATGTCCCTCGCGCGATCCACGAGGATCTGGAAATCGGAATCTCCCGACGCTAGGACTATTACCCCACAATCATCGCGGTCACGCAGCCAGTCATACACTTCCAGCAACATTGCGGGATCGCTGCGATCTTTGCCGGCCATCGTGCGCGGCGCCTGGTACGGTTGAATGCCCGTTTCGCTGAAAGCCACCCCGTCGTCGGGACGCAACCCCCAATCTCCAAACGCCTTGCCACCCTTTACATCTCCAAACACTTCCCCAACGTTCTTCATAGCATCATACAGTGTTCTTGGCGTGACGCTCCGTTGATAGAGTTGCGCCCCTCTGCGAATGTTCTCCCAATCAATCGCGAGCAACACCCCTTTACTTGACTCATCCAATCCTATTCCCTCCGGTCAGTGGCCATTTGTAGATAACAGAATTACTGCGTCCTTCGTGTCCGTGTTAGATCGTGTTGGTGTTTGATTTTAACGCTTCACCGTTTCCTCAGCGACTAGGATCCCTCGCCCTGCGCCTGAAGCCGTCTGATCGGCGCAACTGAAGACATTATAGCCTAAACTGCGTGACCGAATCTGTACATCTGACATGCTCACGTGTATTCACTTTGCGACGGGAGTCGTCAGAATCCAAGACTCCCATATCGCTGCCGCCAGCGCGCCGCCAGCCGTCAATCCTGCAACGCCTCTGAACCCCGCAAGTGCTTCCCCTCTGGCGGATCACAAACTACTGACACTGCTCCCTTGCCCCTGCTCGCCACCCATCATTATCATTTAACTAACTACTTGACTACCTGATTGCCCAAAGCCAAACAACCCTCCCTCCAATTCCGCCCACCAGACCGCCAAAACCACTGAATTCGCACCCAAAATCATGCTGGCCGTCCCCCATTTCACCCCCATGGCCTGCCCATCCCCTACTCAACTGAAAGAAAATGAGCGGAAATCACCGGAAAACCCCAAAAATCCTGTCCATCCCCTTCATCCATGTAAAAGCTCCCCGTCAGAGGTAATCCCATGACCATCTCCCAACTCCGCCGCCGCATCGACTCCCTCAAACGCAAATTCGCCCGTGAACTCGCCATCATCAAGCTCCGCCGCATCGCCGAATCCGTCGCCGCCGACTGGACTCCCGACCAGCCTCCCGAACCCGCCGACGTCATCCAGCGCATCGCCAAGGCCGGCTTCCGGCTGCCCACCTTCGCCAATCTCCATCGCCGTCTCGACGACGCCCGACGGAAAGGCGAAGTCCTCGTCCCCAACGCCATCGTCCTCAACCTCCTACCCTGGGCTTGGAACGACCGCTACCGTGAATTCCTGCGCTGGGAACTCCCCTCCCCAGCCCCTGACAAGGGTATGTAAAGGCTAAAACTGGCTCGGCGCTTAACTTGGGAAGGCGCCGGGCTTTCCGGCATTCTGGGTGTGTCGAAACCAGGTGCCGGAGGTCCCCCATGCGCCTTCCCAGAGAATGCTATCAGATGCAAAAAACGATTGAAACGCATTTACCTCACCTCTCCCAGCCACAATTGACCGGCTTGGCAATGTGGGTCTGCGGGGCCATCCTGGCGGGCAGCGCCTGCCAGAACGCCGTGGCCTCGGCTCTCTCCGCCAAGGGCAACTGGAACAGCTTGCGCCAGTACATTCGCCAGTGGCTCTACGATGGCAGCGACCGGGCCCGTCCCTGCCGGACTGAGTTGGACGTTACGCTCTGCTTCGCGCCCCTGCTGCGGTGGGTTTTGGCCCTGTGGCGCTCCGAACGCCTGGCCCTGGCCATCGACCCCACGCTCAAGGGCGACCAGACCACCGCCATCGTCATCAGCGTCCTCTACCGCAGTTGCGCCATTCCCGTGGCCTGGCGCATCCTCAAAGCCAATCAGAAGGGATCCTGGTCGGACCCCATCGTGGAACTGCTCAAGCAACTGGCTCCGGCGGTTACGGAGGGAATGACCGTCATCGTGCTCTGCGACCGGGGCATTGCCAGCCCCAAGCTCTGGAACCAGATACGAGAGCAGGGCTGGCATCCTGGTATGCGCTACCGGAAGAACATCACCTTCTGCGCCGACGGCGGCAAACGCCTGCCCGCCCAGCGCTTCGTTTCCCAGCCAGACACCGCCTGGATCGGCCAGGGCACCGCCTTCAGCACCCCCGAGGCCAAGCGCCGCTGCACTCTCGTGGTGGTCTGGTACCTCGAACAGGAAGAACCCTGGATCATCCTCACCGACCTGCCGCCCGACAAGGTGGGACCCAGTTGGTACGCGCTGCGCTTCTGGATCGAACTGGGCTTCAAGGCCCTCAAGAGCCTGGGCTGGAAGTGGGACAAGACCCGGCGCACCGACCCAGACCGCGTCTCCCGCCACTGGCTGGTGCTCTCGGTGGCCACCCTGCTGTCCCTGGCCTATGGCACCAGGGTCGAGGACGCCTACGACCGCAACATTGACCCAGGCAACCTGCGCACGCCGCCCAAGACGCCGGTTCCCGTACATCGCAACCCCTGGCGCCGGACGGGCCGCACCGTCAGCGTGATCCGCCACGGCATGGAACGCCTCCGGCGATTGCTCATCCAAGGCCGCCTCTGGACCCAACTCTGGCTGTTGCCAGAGCCTTGGCCCGAACCCAAGTCCAACCTGGAGATTACTCACCATGCGCCTACCTAAAAACGTCTTACATACCCTTGTCAGCTCCCCAGCCCCGTAACATGGTCATTTGTAACTGTTCAGATTCAAGGTGGTGGTCACCACCATGCCTCCCCATAGGTAATGCCTGAATGTGTCGGTGCTACCCTTGCGCGCAACCGAAACTCGGAAGCGGACTGGATGTCGGTGTACGCCGGAGCTACACTGGCGCACACCTCAAACTTGGAGTAGCGGCCAAACCGAGAAATACGACGCCCGGCGCGACCTAATGAAGCCGAAAAAGCTAATCCTCAGCCGTAAGGGCTTTGACTCCGGGTCAGGAGGCTGTCCCAGTCCCATCTTCCCCGACGGCACGATGTTCTCGCTGCCCATCCCGTCCAGGGACCACGAACGGTTCGATGACCTGCAACACGGCGACGTCAACATCGCCAGCGTTGTCGCCGGCATCACCAGCGGCCGCATGAACGGGCGGGATCAGACCCATCTCGACCCCGACCTCAACTTTGACACGTATCGGTACCGCAAAAGCCGCGCCGCCTGGCAACAGTGGCGGGGAATGTTCGGCCAGACCGGTATCGCACAGGGACACCTGGACAAGCAGGGCGTTGGTGCCGGCGACGTCTTCTTGTTCTTTGGCCTCTACCGCCGTGTTGAGAAAACCGTCCAAGGCTGGCGCTTTGTCCGAGGAGCTCCCGAACTCCACGTCCTGTGGGGCTGGCTCCAAGTTGACGAGAAGCGCCGCGTTGCCGACATCGGGCCATATCAACTCGCCTGGGCGCGCCATCATCCGCACCTCTTTGGAGGCTACCGCGGCGACAAAAACACCATCTACGCGGCATCCCTGAGTCTGGACCTGGGGATTGACGATGACCAGCGCGGAATCGCTGGATGGGGAGTGTTCCCCAAGTTCGACCAACGACTGGTCCTCACCTACCTGAATGGCGCGGGCGTGTCGCAATGGCGGCTGCCACGTTGGTTCTATCCCGACGACAACAAGCCGCCTTTGACGTACCACCCGGACCCCAGACGATGGAAACGCGACGCCAACCACGCCTACCTGCGGAGCGTCGGCAGAGGGCAGGAGTTCGTGCTCGACCTCGCTCACTACCCCGAGGCCGTCGAATGGCTGGCTGATCTGGCCAGCACGCTCGGTACTGACTCGCGAAACTAACGACGATAGGTACGACTCCTTGGAATGCCGTAGTGCGGTGCGCTTCCCTCCGACCAGTCGAACCGCGCCCACATATCACGCATCCGCAGCTTGCGCAGGAGTGACGATATGATTTGCCAGTTGTCGACACTCTCTAATCGGCGACGCGGTAGGCGACGCATTCGACTATTTCGATGAGCAACGGCTTTTGGGCGAGACCGGTAGTGCCAATGACGGCGCGGCAGGGCGGGTTGGGAATGAACTCCCGGTACACCGTGTTGAATTCGTCCCACCGGTCCATGTTGGTCAGAAACACAACCATCTTGACCACCCGTCCGAAGTTGGTGCGGGCCGCGCTCAGGATGGTCTCGACGTGCCGGAAGCAGGCGCGGTATTGTTCCTGGTAGGTCTCGCCTACGGTGACGCCGTCGAAGTTGGAAGAAGTGGTGCCGCGGCAATGCACCCTGACCGCCCGCACCTTGAGCATCCGGGTCAGGTCTTCCTCAAAGTAGTCGCTGTACAGCCCGGTGCGGTAGGAGACGGAAGCGGTGGCGTCATGGCGTCCGTCGGCGATGATCAGGTCCAGCAGCCGGTCGCGCTCGTCGAAGGGCAGGGCTTGGGCTTCCTCAATGCGCATGGCGTCGAGCTCGGCCAGAGTGAGAGCAGCGCGTCCGGTTCGGGTCATCGTTGGGCGTCCTTGTGTTTGGAGTACAGCCGCCAAGCTTGCCTAGCCTCGCGGGGGGCAGCCTATATTAACCCTCAGCAGCACAAGGCTGCAAGCGAAGCGAAACTGACGGCAGCGTTGCAATTCAGGTGGTTCAGCTCTTCGTCATTCTCTCGAAAGCGGAAATCCAGGAAACCACAACCAGAAAATCCCATATATCCTGTGCATCCATGCCAGAAAACCACCTAAAATGGAACGCTACCGTGGCGCCTGGTTCAACCCAGCGATTCGCTCGCACCACTGCGCCGCGCCCAGAACCCTACCCTCCTGGGCCCACGGCCCGCCGAACTGCACCGCCATGGGCATCCCCAGCTCGCTCAGGCCCGTCGAGACCACCACCGTGGGCAATCCGGCGGCCGTCCACGGCACCTGGAACGCTGGGTATCCGGCGGTGCTCAGGTCACGGGGAGCCGGCGCCGACACCGCCGGCGTCATCACGACGTCGACCCTGGCAACCATCTCGCTCATGTCGGCTCGGAATTGCCGCCGCAGCCGCTGGGCCTTCAGATACGCCGACATGGGCATGATCATGCCCATGTCCATTATCCGCTCCAAGTCGTTGCTCAGGGTCATGTTGCTCACGCCTCAGCATAGGTGGTGGTACCGAGCCGCAAGACACCCCGCTGGCGTTTGGCCGTCCAGAGCCGGTCACGTCTCAGGCGATTTCGCTATCCGACGCTTCAGGGTAGCCAGGGCTAGGTCTGGGTCAGCAGGGATGTCAGCTTGGCTAGCAAATCCCCTGCGTCGTCGAGGCTTTCGGGCACCATGTCGTCCTCGTAGAAGTTCTCGTGGAGTGCGCTGGAGGAGTTGAAGAAACGACGGA
Organism: Dehalococcoidia bacterium; assembly: GCA_965207025.1. Classification (GTDB taxonomy): domain Bacteria; phylum Chloroflexota; class Dehalococcoidia; order Lucifugimonadales; family UBA3495; genus Bin87. The sequence goes on from OZ242258.1 coordinate 4,092,817, forward strand.
TGCCGGCGTCCCCGGTTTCTGAGCCCAGCCGGTTGGCGGCCTTGTGATAGTGACGGTGGCGGTGGTGCTCCCAGCCACGCTGCTCCGCGACGGCCTTCAGCACCTGGATACCGGTACTCCAGCTTTACTCGGACGCCTGCGCGAGATCACCGGCGTCCAGTTCCGCACGTGCCTGGATCAGGAAGCGCTCGCTGGCGTGTCGGTATTGCTCGGTATTTACTCGGGGATCCTCCTGCCACTCATACAGATCAGCAACGCTAGCGTGCTTGGGCAACGACACCGCAGTGGTCTTGGTAGAATGGCTCAGGTGTCAGTTGTGAATGTTCCTCTGAGCAAGCCATGTTTGACTATTCAACACACTCCAGTAGGATGTCTCAGGCCGAGCTGGCAGCCGGCATCCGCGAAACGAAAACAAACCGATGATTGCCCAGCCCGTGATCGTCTACATGGTAAACAGCACAGAGGCGTCCACTGATGAACAGTCCCCGCGACCAAAGTGATGATCGTCTCTCCTCCCGTCTGCGGCAAGACCAATCCTCTCGACGCGCTCACCAGGCGCGTCGGCGGGACCCCAAGCAGGAATCCCGGCGCGACAAAGCAGATGACCGCACTCCGCCCACGAGCGCCGCGCTCCGTCTTGAACAGACAGGGCGCGACCCTTCAATGCCGCAGCGTGGCATCACCGTCAAATCGAAGTGGTACGCCGGCTTCGCCTTCGATTCTGACGCCTCTTCCATCGACTACGAAGACGACGTACTTAGTCTCCGCGACGCAGACAGGCAAACCGTTGCAACCGTCCACGTCGGAGACCTCGACGAAATGACCAAAAAAAGGGGGACCTTCAGCAACGAACTACGGGTATCGAGCAGAAACGGCAAAACATGGGTGTGCCGCGGGATGCAATCCGGTCCGTCTACCAAGCTCACTCGGATCGTTCAAAGGCGTATCCATTACCACCGCATCGAGGAAGCCAAGCCCATCTCCCGGAAAGTCGCCCCCAAAATCCTTGAGATGCGCGCCCGCTTGGGTCATTGGCTCACGGGCCACGACCGCTACCGACGCCGGTCAGAAACCGACCCGCTAAGCGCGGACATCCAAGGTGTCCTCAGCCGGTGCGACAAGTACGTAATCGAATGCCTGGACTCCCAGGCCACGCGGGAACTCCAGCAACTGACCAAGCTCGGTGCGCCCAACACCCTCGAAAGAGCCCGTCAGCACACGAACCGTTCCTACTTGGAAAACGATCCCTCAGGTGCTGGCTTCGGCTCAACAGACGTTCCGCCGCAAACTCACAGAAGAACATGCCGAGGCAGTATCCACCGACGAAGACGCCACCCTAGTATTACAGCCGCGCTTCGCGGGGAGTACTCATGTCGCCGACCATCCCGGAAGTTAGATGGCTGTTATGCAGGCTGCTGAGACTACTTTATGAAAGCACTGACCTATCTATCCGGTAGCCTTGGTGGAGCCGGTGGCATCAAGTCTGAGCCTTGCAATCCATTGCCAGAGACACTTTCAGAGGTTAGCCTGATTGCACAGGAATATTCGGGCATCGCTGCTCTCCCGCCAGCCTACCAATTACTCAACCATCAATTCAAAGCTGTTGGTTTACCAGCCCGGGACTGCCAGGGAGAGGCCACAGCCCAATTCGCGCCCGCCCACCGCCGATAACCACCACCATTCCTTAGCGGCGGCGGGTGTTTGGCCAAGACAGGAGGGACGTACATGAGCACCTTGAAGGACAAATGCGCCATCGTTGGCGTGGGAGAGACTGTCTACAACCGGGACTCCGGCCGGACCGAGTTGAACATGGCCGTGGAGGCGGCCAACTGCGCCATCGCCGACGCGGGTCTTGTTCCCCAGGATATTGACGGCATCGTGAAGTTTACCGCCGACTCCACACCCCAGGGGGAATTGGCAGCCTGCCTGGGTATTCCCTACCTGCGGTACTACGGCGAATTGGGGCCGCTGGGCGGGGCCGCCTGCGGCCTGGTCATACAGTCGGCGATGGCCGTTGCCCAGGGCTTGGCCAACAACGTGTTGGTGTATCGTTCAGTCAACGGCCGCTCCGGGCAACGCTACGGCTCCGGGACGGTCACCACCCGCCGGGGCCTGGGCAGCTCCGCATTCACCGAGCCTTACGGCCTGTTGGTGCCTGGGCAATCCAGCGCACTGCGGGCGCGTCGCCACATGCACGAGTTCGGCACCAAGATGGAGCATTTCGGCGCGGTTGCGGTGGCCTTCCGAAATAGCGCCTGCCTCAATCCCAAGGCCATCATGCACGGGCGGCCCATCACCATGGAGGACTACCTGACCTCCAGAATGTTCTTCGACCCCCTGCACATACTGGACTGCGCGCTGGAGGCCGACGGGGCCAACGCTTTCGTCATCACCTCGGCGGAAAGGGCGGCCAACCTGAAACAGCCGCCGGTGTACATAACCAGCGCGACCCAAACGCTGCAGGGCAGTATGGGCGAGCGCGGGCGTTCCTGGGACGAAAGCGGCGGAGCCCTGATGGCCCCCGAGTTGTTCGGTGAGGCCGGGGTCACCCCGCGGGACATTGACGTGGTGGGCTTCTACGACCACTTCAGTCCGGTGATCATCACCAAGCTGGAGGACTACGGTTTCTGCCAGCGCGGCGAGGGCGGGCCCTTCGTCGAGGGAGGCAGGATTGAAGTGGACGGAGAACTGCCGGTCAACACTTCCGGCGGGCATCTATCCGAGGCCTACCTTCAGGGCATGAACCAGATCATCGAAGTGGTGCGTCAGCTGCGGGGACAGTCGCCGGCCCAGGTGGAGGGCGCGGAGTTGGGTCTGGTTGACAGTGGCGACGGCTCGGGCGCACTGATACTGAGGAGGTGAAGCAGCTATGACTACCGCTAGTTTTCCCCTGCCGGTGCCCAACCTGGACAACCAGGAATTCTGGGACCAGTGCCGGCAGCGCCGGCTGGTGCTGCGGCGTTGCCTGGACTGCCGTTCCTTCCACCATCCGCCAAGCCCAAACTGCCCGCAGTGCGCTTCGTCCAACCTGGAGTGGGTGGAGTCGCCAGGGAAGGGCAAGGTTTACACCTACGTCATAACCCGCCAGCCGGTGAACCCGGCCTTCCGGGAGCGTCTCCCCTGGGGCGTGGTGGAAGTTGAGCTGGAGGAGGGAGTCCACCTTATCAGCAATCTGGTGGACTGTGACGCGGACGACATCGAGATCGGCATGGAAGTGGAGGTGGTCTTTGAGGCGGTCAACGACGAGATAACCCTGCCCAAGTTCAGGAGAGTCGTACAGTAGCCATATCCCCGTAGGGGTGCCCTGACTGTCTCCCGCCACAGTGGCAGCTCGGCGCGAATCAGGCGGCGGTTCTTGGCGTCGGCAGCTAGTGGTCCGGAATCTTTGAAATGATGAGTTGATGGCATCGTCCTGGTTCTCCAGCGAAGTCGGTCTAAAGCAAGGCTTGAAGACGGGTTCCCATCATCTCAAAGCGGTTGGTCTACTAGCGTCCTTGTGGGATTCGGAGCGACAGGTGTAGTGGAGTTCCTGCTGTGAGGTGGGATACAGCCGATCGTCTTGCCGCCTCAACTTATTTGCTTGTATCCAAGCTCCTGAAGCCTAAACCGAAGCCAAAGTGAAATCTACATTTACAGGTCGGAGAGGGTCGGCTTGGGTTCTGCCCATTAGTTCGTCGGTTTTGGCTTGCAGCACGGTTCGGCAGCGGCGTTTGACTTCCTCCCTGCGGTGGGTCAGATTGGTGAAAAAGCCACCCACCTTGTCCCGGACTGCGACACGGGTGCCCAAGCACAAGTTGGCGGTGGTCTCCTGACGTACCCACCCCAGATCGCCCCGTCGGAGTTGAAATCCGGACGGTAACTGGGTAGGTTTACCAAGCGCAGGCGTAAACCGGGCGTTGTGAGATAAGCCCTAATGGCGTCGCCCCGATGGGCTGGCGAATTGTCCCAGATCACCGTCAGCGGTTCGGTGTGCCGCGCTCGTTCGCCATTGGCGGATTGCCCTGCAGTTCCATCACCTCCACCGTCTCCAGACACACCGCCGAGTAGTAGCTCACCCTCTCCCCGCGGTGCAGGCTACTGGAATCCCCCCGGGGCCAGTGCCCCTCTCAGCACCCACTTACCCAGTAGATCAGCATCAGCCTGAAAGTGGGCCTCGTCGGCAAAGAATGTCTTGGTTCCCGTCCGTGCCGCCGACACCGTCAGCGCTGCATACTCTTCTACAAAGGCTTCCCGCCGCGCTGGGTCCGCCTTGACCAACCACTTCTTGGGTCGCTTCAGCACAAATCCCAGCCGGTGCAGGTAGTTCAGACAACTGCTCCGGCTCAACGCCAGCCCGAAGCCATCCTCCACAAATTGCCGCACCGCCTTCCTCCTGAGCCTGCCGAAGGGTCCAGTTGGACAGTCCGATACCCGCCTGCGATGGCATCTCCCGCACCGCCGACTTCAGCTCTCCCCGTTGCTCCACGTCCAACGTGGGGGGAACCATCGCTCTGTTCAAGAACCAGCCCCTTGGGTCCGCCCTCGGCGAAGGCTTTGGCCCATTGGCCAATGGTGTGGGCACCGCGCTCCAAGGCTCGACCCACCACCGCCGTCCATCCCCCGTGTCAAGCACGGGGCAGGCTCTGAGCCAGCAGCCGCACCCTGTGCCATCGCTCCCGTTCCCGTGGCGTCGGTACTCGGTACATCCGTCCCTTACTTCAGCCCCGTCCATGCGCCACTGCTCCAGCAACCCACCCATCTCCTGCCTACCCGACTACCTACCTCAGATCTCCCAAACGACCGTCCGATTTGACCCCAATTCAACCCAACACCAATGCGGGTTTCACCTTGGACTCAGTTTAGGCTGTCGGGTACGGACCAATCCTACGGCTCCAGCAACTCGCCATAGGTGTCGGGGCGGCGGTCCCGGTAAAACTGCCAAGTGGTGCGGACTTGGCGTATTTCATCCAGGTCCAAGTCGGCGACGATGACTTCATCCCGGTCGCGGGACCCTTGGGCGACGATTTGACCCCTGGGGTCGCAGAAATAGCTCTTGCCGTAGAACTCCCCTATCTCCCAAGGCTGTTCCCAGCCCACTCGGTTGATGGCGCCGACGAAGTACCCGTTGGCTATGGCATGGGCGGGCTGCTCCAACTCCCAGAGGTACTCGGACAGTCCTGCCACGGTGGCGGAAGGGTTGAACACCAGCTCTGCCCCGTTGAGTCCCAGCGCCCTCGCGCCTTCGGGGAAGTGGCGGTCGTAGCAGATGTACACGCCCACTTTGCCGACGCTGGTGTCGAAGACAGGGTAACCGGTGTTGCCGGGCCTGAAGTAGAACTTCTCCCAGAAACCCGGTTCCAAGTGGGGTATATGGGTCTTGCGGTACTTGCCCAGGTAGGTTCCATCCCGCTCCAGCACGACCGCCGTGTTGTAGTAGACCCCGAGCATCTCCTCCTCGTAGACGGGAACGATCAGCACCATGCCGTGCTTTTTGGCGAGTTCCTGCATCAACCGAACTGTCGGCCCCTCGGGTACCTTTTCCACCATCGCGTACCAGCGGACGTTCTGCTCGGCGGGAAAATATGGGCCATAGAACAACTCCTGGAGACACAGGACCTGCACCCGCTGGGCCGCCGCCTGCTCGATCAGCGAGACATGTTTGTCGATCATGTATTGTTTCAGACGGCCCAGGTCCTGGAGCGCTTGGCCGTCGACGCTGGCCTGAATCAACCCGGCGCGGATGGTCCGTGGCATTGCAACCTCCTGTCGGTGGCTTTCCTTCCAGTGCCGGCCGGTTCGTGATGACCTGGACAGCGGCAGTTGCCACTGCGGTTACCGTGAACTGCAGCCGGTCGTAGAGGTCTCTTTCCTCGTTCAGCAAGGCCGGCGGCGCTGGGTTGACTCACCACATCTGGATGCCGGTCCGGAGCTTTTCCATGAGGTATTGGACGAACGTTTCCGGGTGCGTTAACGTGACCTTCGTATGGACGACGGGCGTCAAAAGTTGGGCGGCGCCTGGTTCAACCCAGCGATTCGCTCGCACCACTGCGCCGCGCCCAGGACCCGGCCCTCCTGCGCCCACGGGCCGCCGAACTGCACCGCCATAGGCATCCCCAACTCGCTCAGGCCCGTGGAGACCACCACCGTGGGCAACCCGGAAGCCGACCACGGTACTTGGAACGCCGCATCGCCAGTGGTGTTCAGGTCCCGGGGGGCCGGCGACGGCATCGCCGGCGTCATCACCACGTCCACCCTCGCAGCCATCTCGCTGAAGTCGGCGCGGAATTGCCGCCGCAGCCGCTGGGCTTTCAGGTACGCCGACGTGGGCATGATCATGCCCATCTCCATGCCGGCCCGGATGCGCGGGCCGTAGTCGGCGGCGCGCGCGCGATGATTGGCCTCGTGGATCGCCGCGCACTCGACGTTGGACACGATGCGCTGGAACCTATGCACCACGGCGAAGCTGTCGGGCAGCGGAATTTCCTCGACTTCAGCCCCAGCCTCCACCAGTTGATTGGCCACGGCCTCCGTGTGCGCCCACATATCCGGCGTGGCATAGTCCTGGTAGTACTGTCGCACCAGCCCGATGCGCGGCGGCCGGTCATGCTCGGCCATCTCCGCCCTAAGGTCTGGCACGGGTTCGCGCAGGCTGCCGGGGTCATTGTCGTCCGCGCCGCTCAGCACGGTCAGCATCAGCGCGGCGTCGGCCACAGTGCGGGTCAGGATGCCCACATGGTCCAGCGACCAGCTCAACGGGGCCACCCCGTACCGGGAGATACGCCCGTAGGTGGGCTTCACGCCGACGATGCCATTGTAGGCCGCCGGGCGGCAGGTGGACCCGCCAGTCTGCGAGCCGAGAGCGGCCGGAACCATCCGCGCCGCCACCGCCGCAGACGATCCGCTGCTGGAGCCGCCGGGCGTGTGCTCCAGGTTCCACGGGTTGCGCGTCGGCGAAGGGTCGGAGGAGGCAAATTCGGTGGTGACCGCCTTGCCCAGAATGATGCCGCCGGCCGCCTTGATCTTGGCCACCGATGTGGCGTCGAATGCCGGCACGAAGTCGGCGTACACCTTCGACCCGCAGGCGGTGAGCATGCCCTCGGTGTAGAAAATGTCCTTCAGGCCCACCGGCACGCCGTGGATCAGGCCTAGCGGATCGCCCCGCCGGACTTCCGCCTCTCGTTCCCGGGACGCCGACAACACGGCGTCCCGGTCAATGGTGACCCACGCCCGCAGGTCGCCGTCCAGTGCGTCGATGCGCTCCAGCAGCGCTTCGGCCAGCGCCACCGGCGACAGGGTTCCATCGCGAATCTGCGCGGCGGCTTCCGCCACCGAAAGCTCGTGGAGTTCAGGCATCATTCAACCTCCTAGGCGGCGCCAGTGCCGCGATTGGTTCGCTGTTATCGGTGCGGGACTTGGATCGTCGCCGTTGCCGGCTATTTTTGGTGCAACGGTTCCAGGTCCGGGCGGACCTTGGCATCGTCAACGTCGAATATCTGCAAGGCCGCAGTTCGCAGATACCATTCCAGCTCCACGGTGCGATTCTCTCCGAATTGGGCACCTGCTTTCCGATGGAGACCCGCGTCGCCACATTTTCGGTTACCCACACCAAGCCGCCGGAGCCTGTTGCTATCCAACAGGCTCCCATACCTGTCAAGGAAGGAACAGCCCGTACGGCCAATCGGCGTAGTCGTCCGTAAAAACCCGGTCGGGAGGCCACTCCAACTCCGACCCCAACAGATTTAGAAACAGATTTTCCAAGTCCGACTGCTTTTCGAGTTGTTCCTCCAAAACCTCGAGCGACACCCGTTCCGCCGGCACCTCAGTGCCCCGAGACGTCGTCAAACGGCCGACTTGCCGGAAAGAATGGGCCAGCATATTCCGAAAATTGTAGGCTTCGCGCATCTGCGCGGCCAGATCGCCGAATTGTTCCGTCATCATGCTACCTTCCGTCACGGCTTCGTACAAGCGCACCTTCGCGCGGAACGGGATAGGCGTTTCCATGAACCAACGACGAAATTCCTCCTGATGGCTCCCCACATCCAACCACTCAACGAGCAACCAAGTCAGATGGAATTCTAGTGAGGCCATCAGCCCGAGGTATTCTCCCCACCCAGCGGTAATTCATTATCAGCCCACCCGGGCACTCATCGAGAACTCCCTCCAGTGATGGTACAGGCGATCTCAGAACGCGACCACTAGCGTCAGACCACCCTACAGTCAACGACTGCCTTCCGCGCTGGTCACGCGCGCCGGCGCCGGCCTTGCCGACGGGCACCGCTCATGTTCAAACGCCGGTCGAGCATTTGTCGGCTCACGCCGTAGGTCTCCTGCGCCACCGTGAGACCCATGCCAGAGTTGACGATTCGCCACGCGACCTGGTCCGTAACCAACAGGTGGCCGGCCAGATGATTGGATTCATTCTCCAGGGCAGGATCAAAATCCCGGCAACCCATCATTCTGGAAATCACCTCCAGCGGATGAACCAGCAGTGCATGGCCGATCTCATGAGCGAGGTCGCTGTTCTGGCGCGCCGGACTGTGGTCGTCGTTCACTATTACCATGCGCCGGCCGTCACCGAATGAAATGAGCGCGGCCGAGAACCCGCCGGCGTCCCGCATGGGTAAGCTGCTCGACCTGCTCGCTGCACCACTCTCTGAGCACCGAGAGCGGCACAATCGCGCTGCCACCATACACCACAGGAACGCCAGCTGTACCACTGAAGGCACAGTGCTGCAGATTTCCGCGCCTCGCGGCCTCGGGCACCTCTGAGCATCGGGTGGGGCCCGCAGCAACGCCTCTGAGGCTCTCCGTGGCTCCAGCGCAGAAATTCAGCCACGTCCCCGAGTCCCCCAACCCCCGTACTACGTCAACCACCCGAGGTCCACATGCCCCGCAACACCAAAGGCGTCGGTTACTTCACCACCGAAAACATTGTCGCCGTACTGCGCGCCCTACCGGAAATCGACGGAACATACGGCGAAGTCGCCAAGCAAGCCGCAGGGTACGGCAGCGACGTCTCCCAGCGTACCATCGGCAAGTCGGTCTCTACCGGCCGCAAAGACCTGAAGGCAGGCAAACTCCAAAGCGCCTTCGCACGCTTCGCGCAACAGTATGAGCAGATCATGGAAGAAAACTGCAACGCCGACGCCAACCGCAATCGGGCACTCGGCACGGCTTTCGAGATCTTCGACAAGACCTGCGAGCGCGGCAAGGAGGAAGTGGTCATACCGGAGGTCAAACGCGCCGACCAGTGCCGGGAATGCCAGGACCTTAACCCAATTGACCGCCGCTGGCATCGGATCTGATAACCCAATCCCAACTGCCACCAGGCGGCGCCAGATCGTCACACCTGATGCCCTTGGGCAGCCTCGCAACCCTCAGTAGCAGAAATTTTCCCGCCCGGCAGTGTCCAAGGGTCTCTAGGTGGCTCCAGCGCTAAAATTGGCTCACGTCCGACGCGACCAGTTGGCGGGGACACTCCACCGACCATGCTCCGAGTAAAGCCAGTGGCCACACCCCGCCGAGCAATCCACCACGGGCGCCGGCAACGCAGCCGGCGGATGACTGCACGGGTCGTGTTCTAAAACCGGACAGCACCGACCGCCACCGACGACAGGCCGGCCGGTTTCGGTCCCAGCACCGGATGCCGCGAAAAACCGCAGCCCTGCGGCAAACGTACTAGACCACGCCTGCCTGATTACGGACACCCCGAGGGGTGGGGCATACCCTGCCGAACGACGGAAATTTGGTGACGCATAGTCAATTGACGGCCCAATAACCGGCCGTTAGTCTGGCCCCGTGACAACTGCTGGGACCCTCCCGCCGCCAGCTGCGGCTCACTGGGCGCGGACGTTTTTGGGTAGGCACATCGCGCCTCCTCACGACGTTCGCGTCTGCGCGTGGGTTCGCAGTTGTCGCAGATTGCCTATCCTGAACCCGTGAGGGGGTTCCGTGTTTGAGCATCTGCTGTAGGCGACCCACATACCCCGGCGCGACGCTGCGCTGGCCACCGAGGACCACGACGGAAAGCGCATCTTGCCGCGTTGGCCGCACGACCCCAGTTCCCTGATCCCGCAGAGGGTTCCAGCCGTCCGCCGACACACGTTGCCGCCAGTCATCGCTGTCGCCATTATCGTCCCTACTCTGCTGGCCTGTGGAAGCCAGGAGCCGGCCCCGCCAGTTGAAGCCGAGGTACGACCCGCCACACGGGCAGCCAGCGCCAGCTCGGGAGCCACAACGGGGAGCATTTCCGCCACCCCTACCGACCGGAATCCCGGCAACAGGCTCCAGCAAGAGCCGGCCACGGATTCGGCAGCCACCCGGCGGCCAGTGCCGGCGACAGCAGCACCGACTCCAACCGAACGGCCAGCGCCCAATGCTACCTACACGCCGGAGCCCACCGTCGCTGAACCCGACCCCATGGACCAAATCCTCAAACTGCTCGACCTAGCAGAAGACGAGGACAACGTCCTCCTAGCGAACAACGTCTCGACTGCCGCCTTCCGCAGGGTGCTCGACAGCGGCGCAGCCCAGATCACAGACATGGTACTCGAAGAATACCCGGAACCGTTCAAGTCCTACAACCAAGACGGGAGACTAGAGCGTACGTACTGGAAGACCTACTCGCCAACCGGGAGTGGGAGAAAGTCTCCACCACGGACGACACCGCCGTCGTGATGATGAAGTCAACCTTTGACCGGTACGCCGACGACAAGAGCAAGGGCACCCTATTCATCTGGGACATCACCGCACTCGCCAAGATCACCGCGATAAAACCAGGCACCGAAGTAGAACACGGAATCCCGCTGATCCCCGGCACCGAAGACTACAAGATGATTCTAATACTGACCAGCCCTGGTGGAATCACCTGAAATCGTCAAACGCGAGCAGTAGCAAAAAGCGGCCGGGTATCCTCCATCGAGGACACGACCGTCCGGGTTCTCGGTCCGGCCTGTCCATGGCAGTCTACGGCTGAGAACTATCCAGCGCCCTGCAACCCCTACGCAACGAGGCTTGAGCCGCGACCACGGACGACTTCTGATATTCGACGCCGACCACCGTGGCTGTGTCAAGTAGGATGAAGTCATGACAATCAGACTCTGGCGCCCCATCACACCCCTGCAGCCTTACCCGGAACAGGACTTCTCACAGCACGACGCCCTCCGTGACCAGTGGCTCAACCGCGGGACAGACGTACGAGACAGCGGCCTCACAGCACTCCACCGCATCTGGGCCATCGAAACCGGCATCATCGAAGGGATCTGCCGACTGGATGAAGCACAGACGCGGACTCTCGTTGAACAGGGCTTTGAAGCCGGGAACATCCCCCAATCCGGCACTGGCCAGGAACCCCGACAACCTGCTGGCCATCCTACAGGGCCACTTGACTGCTCTGGACGCCATCTACTGCGAAGTGCGCCGTTGCCGTTCGATCAACCTGACGGCAATCCGCCAACTCCACCAAGTAATCGTCGTCCACCAGCCCACCTACCGGGCTTACTCTCCGCAGGGCCAGCCTTTCGAAGCACGCCTTCACGCCGGCACGTTCAAGACCCTGCCAAACAACCCCACCCGACCCGGACCCGACGGCGTGATCCACCAGTACTGCCCGCCCGAGTACGTCCTGTCCGAGCTCGACAACTTGCTGACTTGGTACGCTCAGTATGTCGCCCAGCCCGGCGACTACCATCCCCTGTTGGTCGCCGCGTGGCCCCACCACCGCTTCGCGCAGATCCACCCATATGCCGTCGGCAACGGCCGGGTCACGCACGCCCTCGTCACCTAGCACCTGCTTCAGCACAACTACTTGCCCATCATCGTTACCCGTTACGACCGCGACGATTACATCGACGCCCTCGAAGCGGCCGACGACGACGGCCTCGGGCCACTGGTCGCATTCACGGCGGACCTACAAAGGCGAGCCATCCTGGGAGCGATGACAGCACCGAACTGATCCACAGCGAAACCGGCCGCCCCGACGCCGGGGCGGCCGGTTTCGGTCCCAGTGCCAGATGCCTTGAATTTCACCCACAGAGCCGCCTGGCCGGCCGCCCGCGGCGTTCGACGCAGTTGCCGCACCGCCGCAACACTTTTAGGCCCGTACCGCTCGGCCGGCACTCAGAACGGTCACCGTCAAAACGATGACAGCCGGCCGTGGCGCCACCGCATGGTCAACGAATACATTCACGTCAGGCTGACGACGGCTACCTAACTTGGAGGACCCGGCACATGCCGCAACACCCCTACCTCTGGCCCACTTGGCTGTCGCGCTTTCAGACCGACGAGAACTCCTGTGAGTGGGCCATCTGGTTCAAGGCACATCACGCCGAATGGATACGCCAGCCCTCCGACTGCGACCGGACCAAGTGCCTGATGCGCCGCACGGTGTTGCTGGACCTGCACGCGAGGAATGGGCCGACCGCGGCCGTAACGGCTAACAGGAAACGAGCAACGGTGTAACAAACGCCAATTTATGACGAAGCCCAGACACGGAAATTAGAGCACCGTACGCGACGGCTGACAGCGCAGGCTCAACGCCACGACAAAAAGCCGGTGCGTGATGTATCGGATGCACACGTGGTTTGGGCCCACGAGGCTCCCGTTCAATCCCGGCCGTTCCAGGCGACCTTCCAACAGCAGGTAGGAGTGCAAAAATATAGATGGGCCTGTTGCTCGACCAAGCCCAGCAGACGGACGGAGAAAACATTTTCATCGCCGGCGACAACCTCGCCGGCATCGAACTCGTCAGGCAATTGGGCATCACGGCGGACTTGGTTTACATCGACCCGCCATAAGCCACCAACCGTGAATTCCTCATTGACGTTGACAGCGCCAACTCGGTATCGGCGTCCGGCACGACGGCGTACCGAGACCGCACCACCGGGGCGCAGTACATCAGCGAGCTCACGCTACGCATCCAAGCCCTGCGCGAGGTGATGGCGGAACACGCCTCGATATTCGTCCATATCGGCGTCCAGAACGAACACTACGTCAGGCTGATACTCGACGACGTGTTCGGCCCCGAAAACCACCAGACGACGGTAGCGTGAATCAAGTGCAACCCCAAGAACTTCCGCCGCGCGGGCTACGGCAACATACGCGACAGCATCGTACAATACTCAAATCGTACAATACTCAAAGTGACCGGAAGCTTTCCTTTACCGACCCGGGCGGGCTACCATGAACGCCCACGAAGCCAGGCTCGCCGGCATACCTGTAGCGGAAGTGCGTTTCATGCCGGCGCAAGACGTCTGGGTGTTCAAGGACCCGCAGCGACCCCGGTACCCCACGGAGAAAAACGCCGCAATGCTGAGATGCATCATCGAGACCTGCACCGACCCGGGGCACACGGTGCTGGACTGCTACGCCGGCAGCGGCACGACGCTCGTCGAAGCTGCCCGCCTCGGACGCCGGTTCATTGGCATGGACCAGTCACCCGCCGCCGGACGGGTGATCAGAAGACGGCTGGAGCAAACAGCAGTAAAATTTCGCTGACGGCTGGCGATGACCCTTACACCTTAGGTGCCCTGATCAACCGTGCATCCTCCCGTTGGGACCAGATATGCGAGAAAATTGCGAACTCAGCGTGCGGTAAAAACGGACCAACCTGACAGCCTTCGCTGTCAGGCCGCCTTCGATCTCTATTCCCGAATCTTCCAGGAACGGGACATTCCCTGGCTCAACAACTGGCTCAGCGAGCCGAGCAGGAAGCTCAGAAAGCCCAGATCGGAGAAACCCTGATCCACGCCGAAAAGTGGCGCACGACCCGGGCCGGAAAGAGCCTCCAACAGGTTAGAATGGCACCTGCCGCACCGGGAGGAGAACCACGAAAGTTCACCAAAGACTGGCAGGCTCAAGTGCGAACCACCACGACCGGGGAGAACAGCCCCGGCCGGCAACGCATCCCCCGAACCCAGCACCCCAGCGGGGTCCATCATGACCGAAATCAGGCACCGATTGCCTTACCAAGACGGCCACGGCGGACACCGCATCTACGCTGAGGATGAACGAGGCGGGTTCCGCAACGAAAACGGAGCCCACTGGAGCCCGCCCATCAGAAGCATCTCCAAGCAATGGCAGGAGCTGCCGGCTTTCCAAGCATTCGGCGAAACAATACTTGCGTCCTCGGACCGAGTGGAATGGCGCGCGCAGACCCGACGCCGCAGGGTGGAACGCGTGACTTCCTACTACCCCGGATTCACGCCGGTGGACCTCGCCGCGCAGAAGGACTTCCGCCTCTACATCGACGTCGACGCCAGCCAGATCACCGGCCACACTACCACGTGGTTCGACTACTTCGGCAAGTACACTTGCACCGCCGACCGCGACAAACCGGAAGCGGCCAACCACATGCTGGAACACGCCATAGAGCGCCTTCTAACCGTCGGCGCAGCGATTGACCAAGCGATCAACGCGCAGTTCACCGACACGCTGCCGCCCAGCATCGGACCGGCCTGCTGACTCGCCGAGGCACCGGCCAGCAAGGTCTCAGCCAACCTACACAGAACGTCATCGGCTGGATGCTCTGAGTCCTCGACTGCCTGACCGACGCAATGGCGGTCTAGACATGGGCACCTTTGACATCGGTGCCGGCGCTGCCGGATTGACGGTGCTTAGTGCTGACGGAGGCGCCTCAGCCGATGTGGTCATGGACATGTCGCCGACCTGCTTTGGCGGTTTGGGTCGCCGCCGTGGATAAGGTGGTCAAGCCACGGATCCCGTTTCCGTGGGAACTCGCCGCGCCGCCTTCGGCTTGAATTGGTGTAGCTTAGGAGCCAAACATTGCTGCCGCGCCTCGGAACCCGATGACTACCAGCACCGCCCGGTGGGCGCGGAGAGTACGTCAGGTGTGCAACCTCGCTGCCATAAATCAACGTAGACGTTGAGAACCGGGATCTCAGCAGGCTTGCCTGAGTGTCGCTTTCCATTCAGCTGCATCTTCTGCCGAGCCCATCAGGTCACAAGGTGTGTCTCCGTCTGAGTTAGCGGCGTCGGTGTCTGCGCCGTACTCGATGAGCAGGTCGACGATTTCAGCTCTGGCTTGCGCATCATGGTCGTACCAACGTGCGATTAGGTGAAGAGGCGTATTCCCATCGTGGTTTTGGGCGGAGGCCTCGGCTCCGCGCTCCAGCAGAAGACGGACGACGCCCACCGCGTCAGAGCGCATTGCGTAGTGGAGCGGGGTTTCACCGTCATCATCTCGGGCGGAAACGTTCGCACCATGTTCCAGCAAAACAGCGGTGACTTTGGTACTGCCGGCGAACGGGGCAAAATGTAGCGGTGTGGATCCCTCCGGTCCGGTCGCGGCCAAACTGGCGCCGTGTTCCAGCAACAGGCTGATGACCTCGGGCTCGGGGGTGCCCAACAACATGGCCCAGAGGAGAAGAGAGCCACCAAACCAGTCGTCGTCCGGCGTTACGGACGCGTCGCATCCATGAACCAGCAAGAGCCTCACAATTTCCGGACTCGCCACCGCATCCCCGCTCGACGGACTGCTCTCGAACAAAACATAGTAGTAGAGGTGCAAGATCGTGACGCCATTGTCGCCGTACCCCTCGTTGGCATCGGCTCCGCTTTCGAGCAAGAGCCTTACGACGTCAGGATTTCCGTCATAGGCGGAGATTTGGACGGCCATGGAAAGGGGCGTGTCCCCGTACGTGTTCTTCCCAGGGTTCGGGTTGGCCCCGCGGGCCAGCAGCGCCTGGATCGCCCCGTGGTCGTTTCCTGCACCCACCGCTAAAGTGACCACGGGCGTGTTGGAAGCATTTTTGGCTTCGATGTCCGCACCGCGGCTCAGCAGCAGTTCAACGACCTCGCGGTCGGAGTTGTCCCTGACCGCATAATGCAGCGGAGTATCGCCCGCGGCGTCGACCAGGTTCGGGTCCGCGCCGCGGTCCAGCAACAGTTCAATGATTTCCTTTTGGGCTCCCCTTTCGATTGCCCAGTGCAAGGCGCTGAGGCCCTCATCACCAGTCAGCGACGGATTGGCTCCCAAGTCCAATTCAGCTTGCACGGTCGCGAGGGTGAACGCGCCCGTCTCCCAGAATTCCCCCGAACACAACCGCCCGCAGGCCGCCCCTTCCGGCTCGGCTGCGAGGTTCATGAACAGCGGCGAGGTCGGAGTTGGACCTTCCGACGGCAACGCGACGATGCCCTGTTCGGTCCACTCCGTCAAGCGGGAAAAGTAAGGAGGATGGGTACTTGGTGGATGGACACGTCCGACGTGGTCTTCTGCGGTCCTGCCCCAGCAGACCGCGGTTCCGTCGGTCCGCACCGCGCAAGTGCGTTCAATTCCCGCGCTGACCCGCGCGAACCTACCGCCCGGCGGCGTGTCCTGGATGGTGTTCCCTCCCCAGCACTGGAGAGAACCGTCGGGTCGTATCCCACATCTCTGGTGGCTGCCCATGGACAGCGCCGTCAGCGGACCCAGATCCGGCCGGAGAGATTGATACCCGCTCCATGACTGACACGACACCACCAAATCCGCCGTGATCCCACAGCCGTCATGGGGTCCGATTTCGAAGGAGATGAAGCTGCCGGTTGGAGACGGCATGGAGCCTCCCCAACATTCGACCTCTCCATTCCTCCGGATGCCGCAGGCGGAGTCGTCGCCGGAAGCGATGGAAACAAATTTCTCACCAGGAGGCCCGCTGCGGACGCCGTGATAGTTCAGCTCACCCCAGCACTCGGCTTCGCCCCCAGAACGCAACCCGCAGGTGTGATTTTTGCCTGCGCTGATGGCGATGAACCGGCCCCCCGGCGACGTTGCCTGCCCCCGGTGGCTGCTCCCCCAGCAGACGACCGAATTGTCGGTTTTCAATCCGCAGGTATGATGGTTTCCAGTGACAACCTCCAGGAAATCCCCTTCGGGAGGGTCGTCCAGATCCCGATCCAGGTCGGGTTCCGGGCCACCTCCGCCGGGGTATTGATCGTAACCCCAGCAGTGGATTTTGTTTTCCGTAGTGACCGCGCAGGTGTGGAGATAACCGACGCTGATTGCCCGGTAGGCGGGTTCTCCAGGCTCAGGGCGCCCGGCGTCCGGCTTGCCCCAGCAAAACTTGCCGTGATAGGTGTCCTGCGCTTCCTGCCACTGGCAGGAATTGTCGTCGCCGACGGCGATGTAGGTGGTCATCCCATCGTCCCGCACCGCGGAAACCGCGTACACCAACCCCAGCTCGTTGATGCCGTATCCGCCGGGCGGCATCGCGCCCGACGTCTTCCCCCAGCACACGACAATGCCGTCGTCCCTTGACGCGCAGGCAAACTCCTCGCCAACGCTGATCGCCGTGAAACGTCCCTGCGGAGGAGCTCCGAGACCCTCGAGGGCCCAGGTCGGTAGCGAGTTCCAACAGCGCACGGCGCCGCCGGTCCGGATCCCGCAGCCCCTTTCGCCTTCCACGCTGATCGTCTCGAAGCTGCCCTCCGGGGCCGGCAGTTGTGAGAATTGCTCGCCGCGAAATTCCCAACATGCGACGGAGCCGTCGTTCCTGACGCCGCAGTTATAGCCCTCATGGTCCGCGCTCACCGACGCGAATCTCTCGCCGGTCAGGATTGCCACGCCCTCGCCGTATTCACCGCCCCAGCATATTGACCGGCCATCGGCCCGGACGCCGCATGTGTGCTTGTACCCGGCATCCAGCATCAGGAACTTCCCCGCAGGGGCTCGGTCCAGACCATCCTCGGCGCCATACTTGTCGGTCCAACATTCGACCTCCCCGTCTGCTTTCAGGGCGCACAGGTGGCTTCTTCCGGCGGCCAGGGATGTGTAGACTTCAGCGGATTTCGCCAGTTGCTCCGATTGGGGAGGCGCCCACTCGCCCCAGCATTCAATGCCGCCCTCGGACCGCGCGCCGCAGGAGTAGCGGTAGAATGTGGTGACCGCGGTGAACGACCCGACGGGCTCCGAGGACTGTCCGTACCAGTCCTCGCCCCAGCACATGGCGGTACCGTCGGCTCGCAAGCCACAGCTGTGGCTCAGTCCCGAGACCATGTTCACCAGGTTCTCGATCGTGTAGAACTCAATGCCGGTTGGCGGCGCAGACGTTTGGACACTCGGTATTTCATCAGAAGTCTGCCCTGCACCAGGGGAAGGCGGCGTGGGAGTCGGGCCCGAGCGAGGCGCCTCTGTCGCGGTGGTCGGCGCCGCGGTCGGTTCCGCCGGTGGGTTCGATCCAGCCGTGGGTGGGGGCGGGTTGGTCGGCGTTGCGGTGGCGGCCGGAGGTTCGGTCGGTGCGGCCGCTTCCCGATGGGTTTCTGGGGCATCAGTTGTCGCCGTGGCGTCCGCGCCTTGTCCGACCGGGCCGGAAGACTGAGCCGGCGGAGAGCCTGTTTCGGTGGCACAGGCTATGGCCAGAACTGCCACAAGCACGGCGAGAGCGAGTATTTTCACAGGTTCAGTCAATTGACACGTTCGGTCACCCCGTTGGGGATCCGCCTCCGAGGATACGCCGGATGAGCAGGAATGCAAGGATCAGCACCGCAGCAACTCCTCCGGCTATGGCCATGGCCCACCTACCCCAATCACGAGAACGCTCGGCAAACGCCGATCCCTGCTCCAATACGGCTGCAACCGGCGTAGCCTTTGGTGCTGCCCGCACCTCGATATTCGTCTCTGGGGGCGGCGGCGGAAGAGATCCCAGCGGAGGCCCCGCAGGAGTGTTCGTCGGCGCCATCGTTGGCGTGGATGTGGGCGCCGGCGTAGGGGCCGGTGCGGGCGTGGGTTCGGCCGTTGCGGAAGGTGCAGCCGCGGGTAACGCCGGGGAGGCTGGACCAGTATCACCGTCACCTAGCACACAGTGAGAGCGCGTGTACTCGGTAAGGCGTTCCTGGTCTATGTCTCCGCTGACCGCGGTAATGATCTTCTTCAGGGTGTCGTCCACATTGGGGTAACGGTCAACGTCTCTTTCCGTCGCCTCCGACGGATATGACATGGCAAGCAGATCAGGACGCTGTACGACCGAGAGCGTTTCGTCGGTCGGGATGCACCAGGTGTATTCGGCAATCTCCCAACCGCCCCGAGACCTGATGAACTGCTCCAACGGCGGATCAATTTCCAAGTCCGTTCGGTAACCGATTTTCGCCACCACCAAGTCTGGAACCACTTCGCCGTCGGCGTGCCGTTGCAAAATAACCAACAGGTGCGGTCCGACGTACTCCGTGTTGCGACCCAGGTCAATTGGGGGACCCTGGGCCCCGGCAACCGACACCACGCTGGCAAACAGGTACCAGACCAACGAAACGGTCAGAGTGGCGACGGGGGTTCGGGCCAAGCGCAAGGGATAACAGTTCCTCTTCCTCATATTTTGGTTTCAATCTAACCTCGGTCAACGATTCCAGGTGTCGGAATGACGATGTTATCGGAAGAACACGTGCCTGTCGGCGCCCCGCCAGCATCCTCCACACCGCACGGCTGCGCACTCTACCACGAACCTGCCCGCATCGGGGAATATGACCAGACGTTGGCCCATGACGACAATGGGGGATGATCTCCACCGCGCTGGTAAAACCACGCATCCAATGACACTACCGCGACAACCAGGGTCAACAGTACCAGCTCGATGCCTGCTGGATCGAAGCAAGCTGCAAGTTCCACCTGCAGGCGGGGCCAGTTGCTGGTCACGCAAATGCTAAACGACGCCCCGAATGGTCAAAGGGGCGCTAACCATAGATGCTGAATGTCGAAATAGCGCCACAGCCGTCCATTTTGACTCCGGCGAGGAAAATGCGGTTGCGCCTACAAAACGCACCACAGCGCCCGAGGTGCGGAAACTGGCCCACTCTGGCGGCAAATGGCAAAGCATCAGCACCCACGCGAGCAAGGCGCCGGTGCCGTGGGAACCCGCCACGGTCACCGACCAACGGCGACGCCGGTCGCCACCGACGACGGGGCGACCGGCTTCGTTTCTAGCCTACCCATTTCGCCCACAAGGTCGCCCGGACGATCCCCTGCACCTTTTCCCGCTAAAATTCTACACCCGAGCATTTTCGAGCAACCCAACAGACGAACTGTGAGCACGACGTCCAGACTTCGCCAATACTCGGTCAACCCAAGGAGTAACGCCTTGGACCAGACCATCATCATGCCCGTTGGGATTATCTAAGAACCGACGCCAGCTGGCGCGACCTTTCGACTGACCCCACAAGGGCAGAACGCCGGGCTCCAAGCCGACGCCCACGTGACCGTCTGGCGGTATCATCCCGAGCAAATCGCCATGGCCAAGTACACCGGACGCATCGCCCAAGTAAGCGACTACACCGCCACCTTCGCCATCCTGCGCGTAGAAATCGACGAAAGGTGGCCCGCCGAAATCAACCCGCTCTCAGCAGGAGCGCCTGTCTACCTCTCTCCCAGGCTCCTTCGAGCCCGACACCAGCCGCACCGCCGTCAAGGTGCCAGCGCAAGAACGCGACGAGCAATGAGTCCCATTCCATCCATCAAGTCCGAGGGCAATGCACTGTTAAAGAGGCGCCCGGAAGGAGCCCAACCGCTTGATGTGGGACGCCCAAAGCCCCAACAGGCCCTTCGATGAGGTCATAGTCTGGAAATTCGACAGGTTCGGACGTATGACAAGCACCATGGGGCAGCGCATCGACGTTCTGGAGGGAATCGGCATCGGTATCACCGCCATCCAACAGCCCCTGGAAGGGAAACCCTCGGTCGTGAGGTTCATGAGGACCGTGATGGGAGGCTTTTCCGAGTACACTAGCGACGACATGGACGAGGACATCGCTAGGGGACAGAAAACTTCCGCCAGCCACGGCGTGTGGACCGGACGAATCGTTCCACTCGGGTTCAAGAAGGAATACCGGATGGACCGCGGCAAGATGAGGCCATTCCTGATCCCCGACCCGGAAACCTCTTGGATTATCGAGCGATTATTCGATATGTACGTGGTCGCCAAGATCAGCGCCCCGAAGATCGCCAAGACTTTCCAAGACGAGGGAGTACCAAACTACTCGGACAAACCGTGGATTCCGCATGATGTTACGCGCAGGCTGAAAAACATCGCGTACGTGGGGTTTATCCACCACGGAAAGCGGTCCAAATACAACGACGCCGAAGTAATCACGTCCTGGCCTGAAATGGAAATCATAAGTCTGGAGGTCTACGACCAAGTACAGACTATCATGGCGTCGCGCACCCCGCAGCTAAATCATCCGAGAGAAGTCTCCAGTATCCACCTGCTGTCCGGGCGCGTGTTCTGAGATGCGTGCGACTCCAAGATGAGCCCGACAGGCGGCGAGCGCTCCTACTACAACTGGAACAGCAGGCGCAAACACCTGTCGACCTGCGATACCCCAAATCCTCCAGTGGAACGGCTGGACACTGCGGTCCTCCAGCATATGCTCGACAAAATTCTCACTGAAAAGAACACCGAACGGATCCTAGCTCTGGTGACCAAGAGCCAGACGGACACAACGCTGGTAGTCGAGGACGAACTCCGGAACGTCAATCTCGAAAACGAGAACATCAAATCGGCCAGAAGAAACCTGCTGAAACTGGTCGAGGATGGGAAAGGCGTACAAGGAGACATCTCAGAGAGGCTGAGCGAAATCAGGGAAACCCTAGTGCGGTTGGAGTCCAACGCCATGGAGGCAAGAGCCAAAGTATGCAACGAGCAGGCCCTTATATCTGACCCCGAAAAGGAGACGACCTATTCCCAAAACCTGAAGACCTATCTCCTCGGCACAAACCGGGACCTGACCAAGGCGATCTTGGGCGAACTAATAGAACAGGTCAGGGTCCTTCGGGGAGAAGAACACCGCAACGTTGATCATCCGGTACCGCGTTCCGACCCCTCCAAACGGATGGACCAAGAAAACCGACGTTCAAGAACTACAGCTCAGGGGCAATCTGCGCTCTTTAGGCATTCCTGCGCAAGTAGGAATTATGGTTTCTTAGCTGCTCTACATCAACTCTGAACAGTTACGGTCATTTCCCAAAGCGGGTACGCATGAGATCTGACATGCTATACTTTTTGCCGCCAACATGCGCCCAGGAAAGATTTCAATGCCTGCTTACCACCTGATCCTCTACCGTACCGACTACGACTCCGGCGTCGCGCGTATCTCCCTGAACCGCCCCGATCGTCTTAACGCCCTCAACGACCAGATGCAGATCGAAATTGCCGACGCCGTAGCGGAGGCTGACGCAGATCCCAACATCAGGGTCTTGATAATTACCGGTTCCGGGCGGGCCTTTTGCGCGGGTGGAGATCTCAACAATCTGGGCGGCTCTGCCGACGGTTCCGGCGAAGGCTGGACCTCCGGCAATGCCGACGAGGTGCGCCGCAGCTTCCGCTTGGCCCAGGAAATGATCCTGGGGGTACAGCGTTGCGAAAAACCCGTGATTGCCATGGTCAACGGGGTTGCCACCGGCGCGGGCCTGGACCTCGCCTGCGCCTGCGATATCCGTATCGGAACCCCACGTTCCCGGTTCATGTCCGCCTACGTCCGCATCGGCCTGTTCCCCGGATTTGGCGGCACCTGGCTTTACCCGCGTACCATCGGCAGCCTGGGCCGCGCTGCTGAAATGCTTTTCACTGGTGATTTTCTCGAAGCCGACGAGGCTCACCGCCTGGGCTTCCTCAACCGACTCGTATCCGAGGAAGAGTTGGAATCGACAACGATGGAAATGGCCGAACGCATCGCGGCCGGTCCGCCCATCGCCATCCGCCTGTCCAAGCTCATGCTCTACAAGGGCTTGGAGTTTGACCTCGAAACCGCGATGAAGATGGCCGCTGCCGGCGAAACCATCACCCTCACCTCCCAGGACCACGTCGAGGGAGTGGCTGCCTTCCGTGAAAAGCGCGACGCTCAATACCTTGACCACTGACGTCCGGCGCCATGTCCGGCATTCCTCGGTGTCTTCGGACGATGACAAGTATTGACAACACCCTTTCTCCCCATGGTGGGACACTTGTTCAGCGTGTGCAACGCTTGCTTTCGGCCGGCGACGTAGCCCATTTGCCCGCCATCGAAGTCCGCGAGCAGACCGCACACGAATGCGTCAACCTCGCCTACGGGTTCTTCTCCCCCCTCACCGGCTTTATGGTGAGCGCGGATGTGGCGTCGGTGGCGGACTCCATGCGTTTGACCAACGGCTACGTTTGGCCCATTCCCATCGTCCTGGACATCTCCGACGCGGAATTGCAGCGGGCCGGCGTGTCGGTGGGCAACACCCTGCTGCTAACCCATCAGGGCAACCCGCTGGCTACGCTGGAAGTATCCGAGATTTTCGCCGCCGATCTCACCGAGCTCGCCGGTAAGGTCTACGCCACCACCGACCCTGCCCATCCGGGCGTCCAGCGCACTGTGGGTTATGCCGACCGTTTCGTTGGCGGTGACGTCACTCTGGTATGCGAACCCGTTATCAGCCCGCCATTCGACCGATACTGGCGGACGCCGGCGCAACTGCGCGCGGAACTGGAGACGTTGGGCTGGCAACGCGCCGTGGCTCACCAGACGCGCAACGTCCCCCACTCGGGCCACGAGTACCTGATGAAAGGCGCATTCATGGAGGCCCAGGCCGACGGCGTACTGGTCAGCGCGGTCATCGGCGAAAAGAAAGTCGGCGACTACATCGACGAGGCCATCATCCTGACCCACGAAAACCTGCGGACGCACGGGTTCTTCCGAGACGAGATTCACCGAACCACCGCGCTGCTGTGGGACATGCGCTACGCCGGCCCCAAGGAAGCGGTGTTCCACGCGCTGGTTCGCAAAAATCTCGGATGCACCCATCACATGTTCGGCCGCGACCACGCCGGCGTCGGCGACTACTACGGACGCTACGCCGCCCACGAAATCTTCAGTGAGTTGCCCGATCTCGGCATCAATTCGGTGCTGACGCTGGAATGGTGGTACTGTCCCACGTGTGGCGGAGTCGCCTACGAGGGCATCTGCGGCCACCCTGACACCAAGCAGGACCTGGCCGGCCGCCTGATCCGCAGCATCATCGACGGCGGCTCTGAGCCGGCGCCGCAGACGCTACGCGCTGAAACGCTGGCGTTGGTGCGGGAGTGCGCCGACGAATACGGATTCGGCTCGCCCTTCGTAACGGAGCAGTACCTCCAGCAGCGGACGCCGGTGCTAACTATCCCGCCGCCGCCTTAGCCGCCCGTAGGCTATAATCTCCTGCCAGTGAACACATCGGAGGAGAAGAATCGTATCATGGTGCTGGAATCTGGCAGAATTACCGAAGAGGGGCTGGAACGCCTCCGCAGCAGGGTGGGCAGTTTCAACCGTCCCCGCCAGTACGGCGTCGGCCTGTTCAATGAGGATGCCTCCCGCAGCGCCATCCGCCATTTCTGCCAGGGCATCGGCGACACCAATCCCCTCTACTGGGACCGCTCCTACGCCCAGACCAGCAAGTACGGCAACATCATCGCGCCCCCCTGCTTCCTGTACAGCGTCTATTGGTGCTCCGGGCGCACTGGTGGACTGCCCGGCGTCCACGGGTTCCACGCCGGCAACGATTGGGAATGGTATCGCCCCATCTATCTTGA
Source organism: Dehalococcoidia bacterium (assembly GCA_965207025.1). Classification (GTDB taxonomy): domain Bacteria; phylum Chloroflexota; class Dehalococcoidia; order Lucifugimonadales; family UBA3495; genus Bin87. The sequence goes on from OZ242258.1 coordinate 4,117,302, forward strand.
TGACCAGATCAGCGTACAGGAACAGTTCACCGGATTGGAGGAGAAGGAAAGCGAGTTCGCCGGCCGCATCATCATCCAGTCCAGCGTCACCCACTACTACAACCAGCGCGGCGAGACCCTCGCCAAGACCAAGGGCTGGCAGATCCGCGCCGAGCGCAGCGCCGCCCGCGAGCGGCAGAAATACACCTTCGAGCCGTACCAGTATTCCCGCGACGAGCTGGAAATCATCCAGAACGCCGTGCTGAACGAGGAAATACGCGGCAACAATCCCCGCTGGTTTGAGGACGTCAACATCGGCGACGAGCTGACTCCCGTAGTCAAGGGCCCACTAAGCCACGGCGACATCACCGCTTTCGTAGCCGGCTGCATCGGCGGCATCAGTCACGGCATCCAGCTGCGCGAGATGCTGCGGCATCCGTCGTGGGGTTTCACTGATCCCAACACCGGCGCGCAGGAGGCCATCATCCGCGTCCACGACATCCAGGAAGCCGCCGAATCGGCCGGCCTGCCCGGCGCATACGACTACGGGTGCCAACGCTGCTGCTGGATGGGCCACCTGCTCACCAACTGGATGGGCGACGATGGGTTCCTGAAGACAATGCACGTGGAACTGCGACGCTTCAACGTCGTGGGCGATACCACCTGGTGCAAGGGCAAAATCACCGGCAAGCGAGTTGAGGACGGCGAGTATCTGGTGGACATGGACATCTGGGGCGAAAACCAGCGCCAGCAGGTGACCACGCGGGGCAACGCCACTGTGCGGCTGCCATCGCGGGAGGCCAACGCGGGGTGGCCCTAGACAATCGGTCGGAGGTTCGTGATGACATCGCCCAAAACTAAACCGGCCACCAAGCTGACCGGCGCGGACTACATGAGATTGACCCCGCCGTCGCACCGGGGTGTGCGCTATCAGCTAATCGAGGGAGAACTCGTCAAGATGGCTGACCCGAACGACCCGCACCAGGTATTTATCGGAGATTTGTATATTGAAGCGATGTTCCAGGTCAGGGCTCTGGGTATCGGCGAAACCCGCATATCTCCCTACGACGCAGCCATTGACGAGCACAACACCTTCCAGCCGGATATGCTGTTCGTATCCAACGAGCGGCGGCACATTTTTGACGGGCACGGCGTTACCGGCGCTCCCGATTTGGTGGTGGAAGTGCTTTCCGAATCCACCAGGCAACGCGACTTGAACGTGAAACTGCCAGTATATGCCCGCAACGGCGTCCGCGAAATGCTGGCGGTTGACGTCAATGCCGAATCAATAGCCAAGTACATTGGCGACGGGCAGTCTATGACATTAGCGAGAGTGTACGGCCCCGATGATGTTCTAACTTCCGACGCGATGCCCGGCGTCGCCATCGACTTGGCGCCGATATTCGCCCGGTTGAGGAGTGCAGCATAATCAGCACATTTGAATCGCAGGGGGCATATTATGACGCAACCGAGGGCTAAACCGCAGGCCAAGCTGAACGGCGCGGACTACATGAGGTTGACGCCGCCGTCGCACCGGGGCGTGCGTTACCAACTCATCGAGGGAGAACTCGTCAAAATGGCCGGCGCCAATCAACCGCACCAAGTGTTCATTGGCGAGTTGTACTTTGCCGCTCGGTTGCAAATTGGCTCGTCGGGCGCATTTGAGATCAGACTCCCGCCCTTCGACGTTTATATTGACGAGCACAACACGTTCCAGCCCGACCTGCTGTTCGTGTCCAACGAGCGGCGGCACATTTTGGGCGAGCGCGGCGTTTCCGGAGCGCCTGATGTGGTGGTGGAGGTGTTGTCGGAATCCACTCGGCAACGCGACTTGAACGTGAAACTGCCCGTTTATGCCCGTAACGGCGTACGGGAAATGTGGACTGTAGATCTCGGAGCCGAGATGGTCTCAAAGTATGTCGGCAACGGCGAATCCTTGACCCTCAAACGGGTTTACCACGCCGCCGACACGCTAGATTCCGACGCTATGCCTGGAGTCGCTATTAACCTGGCTCCGATTTTCGCCCTCATTCGAGGCGCCACCTTACCGGAGGGTTAGACCAAATACTGCTCCGCCGCCCTAGCGAAGCCGTCCATTGAGCCTTCCAGCACCCGGTCGTCCAGGCAGTATGAGATGCGGAAGTGCCCCGGCGTTCCGAACCCTTTGCCGGGAACCACCAGCACGTTGTATTCCTGCAACGCCGCCACAAATGCCTCGTCGTCATCCAGCGGCGAACGTGGGAACAGGTAGAACGCGCCCTGCGGCTTCACTACCGAATATCCCATGCCGGTCAGGTTGTCGTACAGGAAATCCCGCTTGCGCTGGTACTCACCCACGTCCACCGAGGCGTCCTGCACAGCGCGAACCACGTGCTGCATCAACGCCGGCGCGTTCACGAATCCCAGCACTCGGTTGCAGAATACCAGCCCGTCCATCAGCTCCGCCTTGCCCGCGTAGTCGGGGTGTACGGCGATATGCCCGATCCGCTCTCCGGGCAACCCCAGGTCCTTGGCGTGGGAGTTCACTACGATGGTGCGCTCGTAGTGGGGGAACACCTGCGGGTAAACCAGCCCGTCGTAGATGATACGCCGGTACGGTTCGTCGCTGATTATGAATATCTCTGACCCGAAACGCTGCTCCGCCCGCCGCAGCGCGTCGGCCAAAGCTTTCACATCCTCTGCCGGATAGACCACTCCCGACGGGTTATTGGGGGAGTTGAGCATCACCGCCCGAGTCCGTGCCGTGATAGCCGCCTCAATGGCGCCCAGGTCCAGCCCGAACTCGGCGTCCGTCGGCACGATTACAGGCACGCCGTTGTGGTTCTGGATGTAGTACGTGTATTCGCCGAAGAAGGGCGACAGGATGATGACCTCGTCTCCGGGATTCAGGATCGCCCGCAGCACGACGTTGGCCGCGCCGGCCGCGCCGCACGTCATGATGATGTCGCCGGCTCCGAACGGCAACCCGGTTTCGCCGGACAGGGTGTCGGCTACGGCCTGCCGCGTTTCCGGATAGCCCGCGTTGGGCATGTAGCGGTGCATACCCGGAGTCGGCGCGCTGGCGATGCGGAGCAGCTCAGCGTGGAACTCCGCCGGCGGCTCCATGATGGGGTTGCCCAGCGACAGGTCGAACACGTTCTCCTCGCCGTACTGGGCTTTGAGAGCGATTCCCACCTCGAACATGCGGCGGATCCATCCGCCTTCTTCCATGGAGCGGCTGACGTATTCGGATATGGGCATCGGGCAGTCTCCGGTTGGACGCGGTGCGAGTTATTGCGGGCGCAATTATAACGCAGGCCATGCGCCGCTTAACCTTCCTTGCTCACCTCTCGCGTTGCTCACCTATCGGCCCGTTGTTCATCCTGAGCTTGTCGAAGGATGAGCAGATGCTGTTCACGGAAAGAACGCGGCGGCCCGTTCGCCGATCATCACTGCCGTGGCGTTGGTGTTGGCCCGCACCACGTCGGGACAGATCGATATGTCCACCACGCGCAGATTATTCACCCCATGGACTCGGCAATACTGGTCCACTACCGCCATCCCATCCTCCGCCGGACCCATCTTGCACGACCCGGACGTGTGGAACGTGGTGAACACGTTGCGCAGCAGCCAGGCGTCCAGCGCGCCATCATCGCCAGATTCCGCTGCGGTGGGCGAGACCGCTTCTCCAACGATGGACGCGAACGCCGGCTGTGCCAGTAGCTCCCGGCACAGGCGCACCGCCTCGCGCAACCGCTGTCTATCCCGTTCGCTGCGCAGGTATCGGTAGTCGATGTGCGGCTTGTCGTGAGGGTCCGCCGAAACCAGGCGCAACACTCCCATGCTCTCGGCCTGCTGTAGGATGCACGTCATTCGCAGCATAGATTGATCGGTTCCCGGCCCGCTGCCCAGTGGACTCGGCCCGGACGCCACGTTGTTCACGTATAGCTGCATGTCGTTGCGCGATGTTGACCCTGCGGTAGTGTAGCGGAGCATGGCCTGGATACGAGAACCGCTGAAATCCGGTTCAACGTAGTCCGTCAGCAACGCCGTATCAACGTACACCAGCGGGTGGTCGCGGAGGTTCTGACCCACGCCCGGCAGATCATGCACTAGCGGGATCCCCAATTCCCTCAAATGCTCGGCCGGCCCGATTCCCGAGAGCATCAGCAACTGGGGCGATGCAATCCCGCTGCAACTGACGACTATTTCCTGCCCTAACACCTGGAAAATCTCGCCGCCGCTCTCCGCCTCCACACCTACCGCACGCGGGGCTGTGCCCGCTCGTGGTGAGTCTGTCGAACCACCCTCGAACAATATCCGCCGGGCCGTAACATTGCCTCGAATCGTCAGATTGAGCCGGTGGCGCGCCGCTGCCAGGTACGACAGGGCGCAGCTCATGCGGATGCCAGCGGGATTGTTCATCGGCGCTGCGCCCACGCCGCCCGAGTCGGGGTGATTCATGTCGCCGTCAGCGGAGTAGCCCATAGTGATGCAGGTCTCCACGAAAGCCTGCTGGAAGGGGTGCCAGGATTCTCGTGGCGCGCGCAATACCGGGATCGGCCCGTCGCTACCGTGGAAGTCGTCCTGAACGTCGGTGTCGGATTCCAACCGTCGGAAATAGGGCAGCACCTGTTGATATGACCATTCGTCGTTGCCCGATGCTGCCCAGCCGTCGTAGTCCTCGGGCAGCCCCCGCAGGAAAACTTGGCCGTTGACCGAGCCGGAGCCACCGATGGCCCGGCCACGGGCGATCTGCATGGGCCTCGCCTGTTCCGCCGTTCCGATGGCCTGGTAGGACCAGTTGTAGGGACCGCCGGGCGCAGATGCCTCCTGGCTGTTGCCGTCGCGCAGTTCGGCCGGCCAGCGCTCGAAGTCCACGAAATCAGGCCCGGCCTCCAGCAACAGAACCGATCTGGCAGGGTCCTCCGATAGCCGCGCTGCCAGCGCGCACCCGGCGGAGCCGCCGCCGATGATGATCACGTCATACTGCATCGCCTGAAAGTCCTTTCACGAAATGGCCATGCTACCGGCTGCCGGGCGCTGGATTCCCGCTTTCGCTGGAATGACGGGGGAAGTGTGATTGGTGGGCGGGTGAGCAACCCCACGCAAGTTGCAGCGAAAAGGCGTCACAAAACTGGAACGCCACCGAATCTGCAACGTCGTCCATGGCTGGTGGGACGGGGAGTTCGGCGGCTACGCTGGTGACGTTCCGGTCCCGAATTCCACACGGCACAATCCCCTCGAACATCCGCAAGTCCGGGCTTACGTTGATGGCGAACCCGTGGTACGCCACCCCGCCGGCTATCTTGACGCCAATGGCGGCTACCTTGCGCTGCTCGTCGGTCGTCCACACCCCGGTCAAACCGTCCACCGTCGTCGTCGCCAACCCGAACTCAGCCAGAGTTTGGATAATCACCTGCTCCAGTGTTCGGACGTACCAGTGCGGCCCGCCGCGTCCGCGCAAGCGGATGATGGGGTAGGCGACCAGCTGGCCCGGACCATGGTAGGTGATCAGCCCGCCCCGGTCGGTCTCGATTACTTCGATACCGCGAGCCGCCAGGGTCTCCGCGTCCAGCAGCAGCTCCGTATCGGGGGCCAAACGTCCCCTGGTGTAGGTGTGGGGATGTTCCAGCAGCAGGAGGGTGTCCGGGGACAATCCCTCCCGGACTTGCTGCGCGATCTCTACCTGCCAGAGCCATGCTTCACGGTACGGCACTACGCCGGCGTTGATCACGCGGCATACGCCGGAATCAACCGCCGGACGCTCGTCAGTAGATTGGAGTGTCGCCATCGAACGCTTCCAGGCGACTCTTCACCGATTGCAGGAAAGCCCCGGCCTCGGCCCCGTCGTTGATGCGGTGGTCGAAGGACATGCACAGGTTCATCATCCACCTGATAGCAATGGCATCCGTGCCCCGTTCATTGGCAACGACTACAGGCCGCTGCTGCAACGCTTCGGTGGTCATGATCGCGGCCTGCGGATGGTTGATGATGGGGCCGCCCAGAATGCTGCCCAGAGCGCCGGTGTTGTTCACCGTGAAGGTGCCGCCCTGAACGTCCTCCAACCGCAGGTTGCCGGCCCGGGCGCGTACCGATAGATCGTCCACGGCGTGGGCCAGGCCAGCGATGCTCAACCGATCAGCGTCGTGGATCACGGGCACCACCAGCCCGCTCGGGGCGGCCACCGCGATGCCCAGGTGGATCCGCCGCTTCAGCACGATATGGTCACCACCCCACGAGGCGTTCAGGGTCGGATTGTCTTTCAGCGCGCCGGCTACCGCTTTCAGCGCAAAGGGCAGGTAGGTCAAGTTGACGCCCTCGCGCTGGCGGAATCCATCGCGTTCCCGATTGCGCAGCGCGACCAGTTCGGAAACATCGACCTCCACCATGCTCCAGGCGTGGGGGATCTCCCGCACCGAGCGTTCCATGGCCTCAGCAATCATACGCCGCACTGGGGTCAATGGCGCCCGTTCCTCGTCGGCTCCGACCGCGATTGCCGGCGCAGCGGCGGGCGTTTCCACCGGGACTACGGGAGTCTGCGCCGGCGGGAGCGGGGCTTCCAGGTGACGCAGCACGTCATTTCGTGTCACGCGCCCGCCCATTCCGGTGCCGGCTATCGCCTCAACGTCAACGTTGTGCTCTCGCGCCAGTCGCCGCACTGCCGGAGACAGGCGATTCGGCCCCTTTCCGACACCAGCGCGCTGGACAGCGGGTGCGACAACCGTCGGTACGACCGGCGCAGGCATCGGGTCGGTTGGCGCAGGCGCAGCGGTGTCGGCTTCCGCCAGCGCTTCCACCGCAGACCCGCCGGTGGGGCCAACGGGCTGCGCGTCAATCAGGTACGCGACGGGAACGGCCGGCGTTCCGCCAGTGTCCCGCGATGGAGCAGCCGCCGGCTCGATTTCCGGTCCAGGGGCCGGCGTCGGCATAGCGGGTTGCGCCGATGCGGCCGGTTGCCTGTCTTGCGTTTCCACTTCGGCAATGGGCGCGCCCATTGGCACCGTTTCGCCTTCCTGGGCGATGATGCGGAGCAACTCCCCGGACACCGGTGAAGGGACTTCCATAGTCACCTTGTCGGTGACTACCTCAACCAGCGGGTCATAGCGTTCGACCCGCTCTCCCGGCTGTTTCAGCCACTTCCCAATGGTGCCCTCAACGACGCTCTCGCCGACGTGGGGCAACTCAATCAACTCTGCCACTGGTCAATCCTCATGGTAACGAGATTGCCACGCTGCGCTCGCAATGACAATTCAACAGAGATACTAGTACGCTGCCAACCGCCGGATTTCTGCGGCAATCGCTTGGGGGCTGGGCATATAAGCGTCTTCGAGGGATTGTGCAAAGGGCATGGTGGGCACGTCCGGCCCGCAAAGCCGGGCGATGGGCGCGTCCAGGTATTCAAAGGCTTCGTCCGCCGCCAGCGCCGCGATCTCCGCGCCGATGCCGCCGCTGATGTTGTCCTCATGGACAATCAGCAGCTTGCCCGTCTTTTGTACCGACTCCAGTATGGTCTCAGAGTCCAGGGGCTTCAGCGTCCGCAAGTCCACCACCTCAGCGCTGATTCCGTCGTCGGCCACAGCGGCTGCCGCAGCCAGACAATAGTGCATGGAGAGTCCGTAACTCACAACGGTCACGTCGGAACCGACCCGCTTCACGTCCGCGGGGCCGATGGGCAGCGTGTATTCCTCGTCCGGAACCTCGCCGCGCACCAGCCGGTAGGTCTTCTTGTGTTCCAGGAAAATCACCGGATTGTCGTCGCGGATGGCCGATTTGAGCAGCCCCTTGGCCTCGTAGGGTGTGGACGGCGTGACCACGAGCAGCCCCGGGGTGTGGAAGAACAGAGCCTCAACGTTCTGGGAGTGGAACAACCCGCCGCGTATCCCGCCGCCGTAGGGGATGCGCACCGTCATGGGAACCTTCAGCGCGCCGTTGGTGCCGTAGTGGGAGCGCGCCGCCTCGCCAATCAACTGATTGACGCTGGGCCACACGAAATCGGAGAACTGGACTTCGGGTATGGGGCGCATCCCTCGGAATGCCGCGCCAAGAGCGATGCCCATGATCGACGCTTCCGCCAGCGGGGTATCCATCACGCGCTGCGGGCCGAAGTCCTCGATGAATCCCTGGGTGGCCAGGAATACGCCGCCGCGTTGCCCCACGTCCTCGCCCATGACGAACACGCGCTCGTCGCGCTCCATTTCCTCATGCAGCGCCGAACGCACCGCCTCAATTACCGTCATCTCTGCCATGGCGACGTCGTCCTAAACATACAGGTGGTCGTAGATGGTCGAAGCGTCCGGCGGCTGCGCCGCATCCGCAAAATCCGTCGCGTCGTTCACCTGGCTCTGAGCATCCGCGCGGAACTCGTCGATCTGCCCCTGCGTAATGATTCCTTGGTCCACCATCTGCGCCGGGAATACGGCCACCGGATCGAATTGCCGAGCCGCGTCCAGTGCGTCGCGGTCCCGATAACGGCGGTCGTCGTCGTCGGTGGTGTGCGGCATGAACCGCTCCACCTTCATCTCGATTAGCGCCGGCCCGACGGTGCGGGCGTGCTCGATGGCCTGGCGCGTCGCCTCGTAGCAGGCAATCACGTCCAGACCGTCGATGACGAATCCGGGGAACCCGTAGCCTTCCGCGCGGGCGGCCACGTCGCTCACCACCATCTGGATTTCCTGGGGGGTTGAGATGGCGAACTTATTGTTCTCGCAGATGAAAACCACCGGCAAATTGTGGATCGCCGCGAAGTTCATGGCCTCGTGGGTCTCGCCCTGACTGGTGGCTCCGTCGCCGAAGTAGCAGAGTGTGACCGTGTCATCGCCCAGCATCTTGCAGCCCAACGCATACCCCACGCTCTGGGTCAAACCGGCGGCGACCACGTTGGAAATCTGGATGATGTTGCGCGGCAGGTCGGCGCCCTGGAGGGGAAACTGCCGTGCGCCGGAATACGGCTCGCCGTCCTTGCCCATGAAGGACAGCATCACCTGGCGCGGCGTCAATCCCGCCGCCATCTTCAATGCCAGGTCGCGGTAGTAGGGGAACAGGAAGCAATCGCCATCCTTCTGCGCGGCCAGCAGCGAACCCAACTGCGCCGCCTCATGGCCCTGGCACGACGCCGCGATGGGCACCTTGCCCTGCCGGTTCATCATCCAGATGCGCTCGTCCATGGCGCGCACCATGATCATCTGCCGGCAAACCTCAACCAGGTCGTCTGCGGTCAATCCGGCAGGCAACGGCGGTCCGGCATCGTCCCCGACGTTGGCAATGACGGACTCGGCGTCGGCCTCTGTAGGTAAAGATCTCGTGGCCTGAGTCATCGGGCTGGTGGCCTCCTGATCGCTTTTAAGCGTAAGGCGACGGCCAAGGCCGCCTGGGGCCATGATAGACCAACCGGGCAGGGCTGGCAAACCGGACATTTGACGCTTATACCGCGCAAGTATAGTATAGAATTGTGATTGGGGATGGTTACGGCCGGCGGATTTGGCTGCGGCTTGACCGTTAGCAATCAAGTGCGTTGAACGCTGGCAGAGCCGGCGGGCGGCAGGTTGTGGAGTAGTACGAACCTGTCGCTGAGGGCCGTGTGTAATTCCCAATCGCTGTTAAAGGCCCCGGACTACTTCCGGGCCTTTCACTTTTCGGGAAGAACGATCAAACCGCGTTCGTCTGAATCGGGGTTTGAGCCATTGAACAACTTGGGACGCAGCAAATCCCACGCGCGGTTTGGCTGTTCCGGCGCGACAAAGTGTCTACCGATAGGGCGAGCTGTCAAGTCGGCGATCTGTAACCCCGTCGAATTGGTCTTCTTGTCGGCAAAGATAATTTCAAAGCCCGGCAATGGCTCATTCGCTGAAGTCGGTCCTTCTTGCGTACGCTGAAATTCCCGCTCCAGCCGGTTGTCCTCTCGAATTCCCCGCCGTTCCATTACGATGTGGATGTCTTTTTCGCGCTGACCATGGCTTTGCAGAAAGTCATGAGCCTGCGTCAAGCACGATTCAAAGGCCAATTTGTAGAGGTCTGTTGGCGCTGTCTGTTGCTCCGCTATCCGGCGTTTGTCGATCACTGTTGCAATGATGGTGAAATCCATCGCAGCGATTATCCTGCTCAGGCCCTCCATAAATTCGGTGCGGTTGTGTTCATCCTGCAAGAACGTGAAGGGTGGGTTTCGCCGGCGTATGTCATGCTCGTGCAGCACTGCCATGTCATGCCCAAAGTGCGCGAACTTGAACGCCGCCGCTGCCGGCAGCACGGAGTCAGCGTAAACGTCCTTCCGAAACACACAGAAGTTCAGAACGAAAACGGGGTAGTTGGCATCAACCGACGCCGGGTTGGGGTCGCCGCTTTCGTCCGCGTAGATGATGAAGTCGCTGTACTCCGGCATCCCTGAGTTGCCTGCCAAGTCCAGGCTACCCCATCATCCCACGTACGTATTCCGAAACCGATACAGCGTGAACTCCGGCTCCACCGGCGCAACGGGCATATACTGCTCCGCCTCTTCGATCTTGGCCACGATGAACCACGGTCCCGGCTCTTTCATGGCGCGGTCGAACGCCTCTTCCAGCGTCTCCAGGTCATCTACCGTTGTGGTCTTGCTGATGCCGCAGGATTTGGCGACGTCTTCGAGGTTGGTGTTGGTGGAGGTGTGGCTGGGCTGGCCGCCGGTTTGCGCCCAGGCTTCGTTGTCCCAGACCAGCACGACGAGGTTCTCGGGCATCTCGCGCCCGATGGTGGCGATGGTTCCCAGGTTCATCAGCAGCGAGCCGTCGCCGTCCAGCGAGATGACCTTGTCGTCGGTGGACAGCGCCATGCCCAGCGCGATGGACGAGCACAGGCCCATGTTGCCGTAGGTGTAGAAATTGCGATCCCGGTGGCCGGCGTGATAGAGCTCGTCGCTGGTGGGGCCGAGGTTGCCCACGATGGGGGAGTCGCCGGCGTGGCGCAGGACCAGTTGGGTGGCGTCGAACCTAAGCAATTTTTCCTCCGTGCAGCATGGGCGTCATGCAGATGGCGACCGGATTGCGGTGGGCGTGACACAGCTTCATCACGCCGTCCAGCAGGGTATCCATCCGGTCTTCGCTTTCAATGGTGTAGTGGGCGATGCCGAACAGATCCAGGATGGGCTTGGTGTTGCGGCCCATGGCAACCTGGGCGATGTTGAACTCACCGACCTGCCCGCGCAGGTTCATGAAAATAGGGATGGGCGTGCGCGACGGGAGGCACAGGCTGGCAATGCCGTTGATGCTGTTGCCAAACCCGCTGGACTGCATGAACACGGCGGCATTGCGGCCCACGGCATAGCTGCCCACCGCGACGCCAACGGCTTCTTCTTCACGGGTGCAGGACACCAGGTGAAAGAACGGGTCGGCATCAATGATGCTGGTAACCCGGTCAATGGATATGTCGGGGACGTACGCGATGAGCGACGTGTCCCACTTTTTCAGGGTGTCAACAATGGTCTCTGCCCAGGTCATGGGAAAACTCCTCTCGTTGCAAATCGCGGGTTAGTATAACGTATCCGACCTTTTGACACGTCCTACGCCATATCTATAATGCGAACCAAACGCACACCGTTCCAGGCAGCGCCTGCCTGAAGGAGATAACAAGATGCCCACTTGGAAAGTCGCATATTTCACCGGAGTAGGAGCGCGGGCCGACGTGATGCTGGACAACGCCCCCGATAACGTGGAGGTCACGGTGGTGGACCGTACCCTGCCCGCTGCGGAACAGATCGAACTGTGCCGCGACGCCCACGCCATCATTTCCAGCGAAGTCACCACCGAAGTGTTGCGGCAATGTCCCAACGTCAAGCTGATCCAGACCCTCAGCGCGGGCTACGACCGGATGGATCTAGAAGCGATCCTGGAAATGGGCATTCCGGTGGCGAACAACGGCGGGGCCAACGCCATCTCGGTGTCTGAGCAGACCATGGCGTTGATGATCGGCATCGGCCGTAACTTGATGGCCCAGTGGGACAGCACGACCAAACAACGGAATTGGCGGAGCAATCTCTACCAGACCGACCTTACGGAGATCACCGACAAGACGGTTGGCATCGTGGGCCTGGGACGCATCGGTCGACAGGTCGCCAAGCGACTCACCGGGTTCGATACTCGCACCATCTACTATGATGTTGAGGACATCCCGGAGGACGTGCAGCGGGAAGTCAAGGCGGAACCTGTCGGTTTCGACGAACTGCTGGAAAGCTCTGACTTCGTCAGCCTCCACGTGCCCCTGACCCGGCGCACCAGGGGCATGATGTCTGATCGGGAGTTCGACATGATGAAACCGTCGGCCTTCCTGATCAACCTGTGCCGGGGTCCGGTGGTGGACGAGGCGGCGTTGTACCGCGCCCTCACCGAAGGCAAGATCGCCGGGGCCGGGCTGGACGTGTTGGAAGTGGAGCCTACGCCGGCAGACAACCCTCTGTTCGACCTGGACAACGTGATCATCACGCCGCACATGGCGGGCCAGAGCCAAGAAACCGCGCTGCGGGCCGCCCACTTCGCTTACGGCAACATCCTGAGGACGCTCAACGGTGAGGAACCGGAATCGCTGGTCACGCCGGAATAGCTGCCGCCACCCGGGGAGCGTTGCAATCCAGATGGTTTTCCTCCGTAGGGGCGAATAATTATTCGCCCCTACGCGCGTTGGCAGGAGCGTTTGCCAGCTGAAATCATCGGAAATCGTAAGGGCGGGTTTCAAACCTGCTTTTGCCATCCGATGTGGGCATGTTCGCCGTGTTACAGCTGCTCATGTTGGAGGAAGCGATTGATTTGACATAAACATGTCAAACCTTTATCTTCCGACCCGTTATGAAGTGTACGTTCTTCATCCAGAACTGGAGCGTTGCGCCGATTGTGCTCTTTGGTATGGCCGTTTTCGTAGCAATCGCGTGGTCATATCCGCAAGTCGCAGAAGGCAAACATTACCGTGCGGAACCCGACACGATTCGGCCGTTGGCCCCGCCATCCGGCTTCGCAGCTGCGAATGAAAATTCTGACACGGCGTTTCGTGAGGGGGAAGCTGGGTTTTCGGCCTATTACCGCGTTCCGGCAAAGTCGGGAACGGACGAGCAAAGCGGGTCGGTGCGTTTGGCAGTGAGCGGCATAACCGATAAGCTCACGAATGAACCCGATGAATCCGATCAAGTCCTCGCCGGAGCTGGTTCGCCGGTGGACATCGGCCTCAATTTCGGCATCCTGGAGCTTCCCATGTTTGCCGCCGTGGTCAGCCCCGCGCCCACTGAGAGTGTGACGGTGTATTACGACGACACGGGGTGGATTGTAGCCTATCTGCCGAGAGACCGGCCGGCGGCGGCAATTTGGAAGCACAAATCCGTACCCGATGCCACGGGTAACGAGGAACTCGAAAACAATCTGCTGGTATTGGCGATCAACGAGGTTCTGAAGGCCAACGACGCCAATGCGACGGGAGTCAATCATTCCGACGTGGCGTACTACGACTGGGAGAACGAGACCTGCGACGCATTTGCTCTGTTCAGCGCCGCTACCAAATCTGGTGTCAAATCGGAGCCAGTGAAGTTTGTCGTGCCGTACACCATTACGGAGATTCAGGCATCAGCGGCCGCGGTAATCGAGGAACAAGCCCAGGGTGGTGGCAGTGTAACCGCCAGCATAGATGTGGACGGGAATACCGTTGCTGAGGCCAATGCCGAGCAGCTGCGAAATTCCGCGGAGTTTGAACTGGATCGAGAGGTCGATGAGAACGGCAAGCCCAATACCAGCTTGCATAGGGTGGTTGTTGATGTCAGTGCCGACAATGTAGCCGCCGGCGTGGTCATGTTGGTGTACGACAAGCCGTAGGCGGACCGCTACTGTCTTTCCGACACAGCCGTGCCGTTAATCCTGAAATGGGTGGCCCTGGCGGCAGCGGCCACTATCGCAATTCTGGGCGTATTTTTGCCGTCGCTGCTGGTCCCGCAGCCTGCGGTAGGAGATGCACTCGCGCCCGACAGCACATCGGCGTCAGAGGTGGCGCAAGAAACGTGCTCTCATGATGTGAGCATTGAGATATTGGGATTGGCAGACAGGATCGACTGGTCGTTCAGGGATCCTCCAGATTACACTTCGGACGATAATCTGGGAATTTTCTTCAATCTTGTCAACCACAGTTGTCAAGACGTCTCCATCACAGTGGAGATGAAAGGCTCGGTGAGCGGGGTGACGATTTACACCACTGACTCCAACGATAGCCATGCATGTTTCTCCGGGTGCAACATCGCCGCTGGAGAGACTTTTGACCAGGGCAATGTCGGATGGGACTTGAGCAGGCATCCTAACGCCGACGAAGAGCACGTATTCGCCAGTATCACCATCACCGCGCCAAGTGGTTTTGTTGACGAGGATACTTCCAACAACACGGTTACCTCCGCGCAATTCATCAACATAGTCAACGATCCTCCCGTAGAGCCGGCCGAGACCTCAACGCCAACACCTACAGCGACGCCAACCGCAACGCCTACGGCCACGCCGACACCGACGGCGACGGCAACCGCCACACCCACCCCGACGCCTACGGCCACTCCAACGCCGACGCCGACAGCCACACCGACACCAACCGCGACACCCACGCCAACAGCAACGGCTACGCCGGAACCTACGCCGCTGCCGCAGGTGAATCTCGCCGTAGGCCCCGCAGCGCCGAAGGTGGGGATAGTTGGCGATACCATCGCCATACCGACTGCGCTTGCCGGCGAATGGGAGGACGTGGATGGCCTGGAGGTTTGGCTATGTATTAGTTCGCCCGATTGCGAGCAGCCAGTGGCGAAAGCTCAGCCCGAGGATGGCGGAGCAGTCAACCTGGAGTGGGACACCACGGGTCAAGCCAGTGGGCTATATTCATTGCATTTGTCTGCCCTGATTCCGGACAGTTCGGGCGAAAACGATCCGGCGATTCTAGCCCGGGCACAGCACACGCTCATCCTGGCATCCGATGATGATGCCGTATTCGTGCTAATGGGGTCTGACGATGGGAACGGGAGCAAAGTCGTGGGCGAGGTGTCGGCGCCGCAGCCAATGATCGACACGCCGGCGACATATCCGACAGCGACGCCTACTGCTACGCCGACACCCACTCCTACACCGACCGCCACGCCTACGCCGGCACCCACCCCTACAGCGACGCCGACTCCGACGGCTACGCCGGAACCTACGCCGCTGCCGCAGGTGAACCTTACCGTAGGCCCCGCAGCGCCGAAGGTGGGGATAGTTGGCGATACCATCGCCATACCGACTGCGCTTGCCGGCGAGTGGGCGGACGTGGATGGCCTGGAGGTTTGGCTATGTATTGGTTCGCCCGATTGCGAGCAGCCGACGGTGAAGGCCCAGCTTGAAGATGGAGGAGTGGTTAACCTGGAATGGAATACCACGGGTCAAGCCAGTGGGTTACATTCGTTGCATTTGTCTGCCGTGATTCCCATATCTTCCGAAACGGAAGATCGCCAGGTCTTGGCCCGAGCGCAGCACACGATAATCCTGGCGCCGGCTGGCGATGCCGTATTCTTGCTTATGGGGCCGGACGATGGGAATGGGAACAAAGTTGTGGGAGCTGTGTCGGCACCGCAGCCAATGATCGACACGCCGGCGACATACCCTACGGCGACGCCAACTGTGACTCCAACGCCTACGCTCACTCCGACGATGACACCTACCGCTACGCCTACGCTTACGCCGACACCGACACCGACACCCACACCCACACCGACGCCGACGCCGACACCCGATGCTGCACATCATATCGAGATAACGCTCGACCTGGATTCGCCGAAACTTTGGGTCATCGGCACCCCTGTAACCATACGGGCCAACGTTACCAACGTAGGTGAAACGGATGGATCCATCCAAGTCCAACTGTACCGAGTATCCAGCGACGAGGATCCCAGTCCTGAAATGCTTGCGGAATCATCTGACGTGTTCATTCCTTCCGGGGCTGTTACCGGCGTGGAATTGGAATGGAACGCTACGGAGGAAGATGTCGGTGATCGCGAACTTTGGTTGAGGGCGATTGATCCTGAAAGTACCGACGAATTGGCAACCAAGGGCTTTGTGATTACGCTCGGTCCACCGGGCGTTGTGTTCGTCGTGATAGGGACAAGTGATGGTAACAGCGGCAAATTGTTGGGCGAAGTGTCGGCGCCGCGGACGGTGTTCGATACGCCGGCGATATATCCTTCCCCGACGCCTACACCTACGCCGACTGCTGTGCCGCGCATTGACGCCGAGATTATCGGTATTTCCAGTGTGCCGTCGGGCGAGGCAGTACAGGGCGAATGGGTAGAGATTCGCGTGGGGGTTCGGAACAATGGCAACCGGGCGGACTACATTCCTGTGCTGCTGACCTTTCCTTCGGCAGACAAGCAGCCGGAACAGAATTCGCCCCATTTGGCCCCGGGGGAAGTAGGGACAGCCACATTCACGTGGAAAACCCGCAATTACGAGGTTGGCTATCATACCCTGCGCGCTGACCTTTTGTTGGATGACAACACCACATCCGGGGCCACCTCACGGGCAATCACACTGGAACTGGCGGAGCCGGTGGTGACCGCTTTGATAGAAAGCGTGGAGGTTTCATCCGAGTCGGCAGTGGTAGGAGAGCCGGTAACAATCGTGGTGACGGTTCGCAACACCGGGGCGCAGACCGCCAACATCCCCGTCACGCTGCACTTCCCGTCGAAGGACAAACAACCCGAAACCCGCAAGTCCAGAGCGGAACCGGGCGCAACCGTCGTGGAGACTTTTACCTGGCGCACCAGCCGGTATGAACCGGGCGAGCATGTTTTTCGCGTAGAAGCGCCGGGTTCCACGTGGACATTTACCGTTGCATTAGCAGCGCCGATGTCGGATTTCAGCGTAGTCGAAACCTATGCGCCGGATCCGGATCTGCCTGCCGTAAGGGGGGATTGGGTGGAAGTCTCCGCCTTGGTGAGCAATGCCGGCCCGCAATCGGGTCGGGGGACAGTGACGTTGAGTGACGCTGCAAGAGGCGAGGCGATGTACCGCGAGAACCTGGATTTGGATGCCCATGATATGCGGACGGTGCGCTTTACCTGGAAGACGTTGCGCTACGAACCCGGAACCTACAATCTGCAAGTGGCAGCCGAGGGAGCCAACGATACCAACCGGGATAACGACGTTGCCGCGGTTGGGCCCATTACGATACTGGATGATGGCAACATAGCGGTAGGTTATGGCAGGGATCGTCCGGAGTCGCAGTTGCGCCAGCGGCTATCCGAACCGGTTCTGCCGGCTAAGCCCGACTTCTCGTTAGGGACAATTTCGTGGGAGCCGAAAGCGCCGGCAGTGGGGGATGTCGTTTCGGTAACCGTTGAGGTGCGGAATGACGGTTCTAGGCCCGGCAGGGTTCCGGTTACGCTGCATTTTCCGTCCGACGAGAAGGGGTCTGAGACTCGGAAGCCGCGAGCGGGGCCGGGCGAAACCGGCGTCGCCACCTTCACCTGGCGCACCAGTGATTATGATCCGGGCGACCATGTTTTTCGCGTGGAAGTACCCGGTGATGAACGGAGCTTCACCGTTGCGCTGGTCACGCCCGCGCCGCTGGTTGACGCGGAGATTGTCGCCATTGCCAGCGGTCCGGTTGGGGTAGCGATGCAGGGTGAGCAGGTGGAGATTGCGGTTACTGTATTGAATAATGGCAGCCATGCCATGCGCCTCCCGGTTTGGCTGACGTTCCCATCCGCGAGCAAGCAGCCGGAACGCAAGTCGCCTATGGTGCAGCCTGGCCAAACCGGCGTGGCAACTTTCACCTGGAAGACGAGCGATTACGAGCCCGGCGATTACACGTTGACAGCAGACCTGCTGGCCGACGGCAACACAACATCGGGCGATACGTCGGCAACGGTTGAACTGCGCCTGACGCCGCCGGTGATTACCGCCACTATTGCGGACATCAGCGTTTCCCCGGCGTCGGCTGTGATAGGCGAGCGGGTTACGGTTGCGGTGTCGGTGCGCAACGATAGCCCGATTCCCGCCAACATCCCGGTTACGTTGCATTTTCCATCCACTGACAAGCAGCCGGAAACGCGCAATCCTCGGGCCGTGCCGGGCGAGACCGTTCTAGCGAGTTTTGATTGGCGTACCGGACGTTATGAGCCGGGCGACCATGTTTTTCGTGTGGAAGCGCCCGGTGATGAACGGAGCTTTAGCGTTGCGCTGGTTGCGCCGACGCCGGTGGTTGACGCGGAGATTGTGGGCATTGCCAGCGATCCGGCCGGAGCGGCGATGCAGGGCGAGCAGGTGGAGATCGCGGTTACGGTGTTGAACAATGGCAGCCATGCCATGCGCATCCCGGTTCTGCTGACGGTCCCATCCGTGAGCAAGCAGCCGGAACGCAAGTCGCCGGTGGTGCAGCCCGGGCAAACAGGCGTAGCAACGTTCACCTGGAAGACGAGGGATTACGAACCCGGCGATTACGCTTTGAGCGCCGAGCTGCTGGCCGACGGCAACATAACGTCGGGCGATACGTCGGCGACGATTGAAGTGCGTTTGACGCCGTTGGTGATTACGTCCACCATTGCAGACATCAGCGTTTCCCCGGCGTCGGCTGTGGTGGGAGAGTGGGTTACGGTCGTGGTGTGGGTACGCAATGATAGTCCGATTTCCGCCAATATTCCGGTTACGCTGCATTTTCCGTCTGACGAGAAGGGGTCTGAAACTCGGAAGCCGCGAGCGAGGCCGGGCGAAACTGGCATCGCCACTTTCACTTGGCGCACCAGAGAATATGAACCGGGCGACCATGTTTTTCGCGTAGAAGTACCCGGTGATGAACGGAGCTTTACCGTTGCGCTGGTTGCTCCACCACCAGCGGCGCCGACCGGCGGCGGAGCGGTCGGGCCGACCGGCGCTGCCCCGGTGGCGGGCGCTCCTGCGAGTTTTGCGATTACCGGAGTCTCGTGGACTCCGGCGGCTCCGGTGGCGGGCGAGCCTGTATCAATCACGGTGGAGATTTCCAACGAAGGGACTCAGGCAGGCAGTGCGCCGGTCACGTTGTACTTTCCATCTGCCGACAAGGATCCGAAAACGTTCAGGCCGCGAGCCGCGCCCGGCGAGACTGTGGTTCGCAAGTTCACTTGGCTGACGGGTAGGTATGCCCCGGGAACGCATCGGTTCCGCGTCGAGACTTCGAGTGACAAGAATGTGTTCTTCATAGAGTTGTTGCCGCCAACGGTGGACTTTGTGGTGGCGCAAATTTATCCGCCCAGCCCGTCCCATCCGATTGTGAAGGGTGACTGGGCAGAAGTGGCGGCGTTGGTGCGCAACGCGGGGAAATATGCCGGCAAGGCTACGGTACAGTTACAGGATTTGACGGAAGGGCGGGTTATGTACGACCAAAACGTTGCCCTGGGACCGGACGAATCGCACGTCGTGGAATTTACCTGGAAGACTCTGCGGTACGACATGGGCGAACACTGGCTAAGGGTGGAGGTTGAGGCCAAATATGACGTGGATACGTCCAACAACTACTCCGAGCAGGTTTGGGCGGATATTTTGACGAACCGCGACATTACGCTGGGATTCGGCGGCGGCAACCCGGAACCGGAACACGAGATGATGGTTGAAGCCTCAGAACCTCGCATTAGATCCGTGCCCGAGGTTCCGGCAGGTATTGCTGTCCTGAATGACCCGCCATCGGCAATTGTGGAACGGGGATTTGAGCCGCTTCAAGAGATGTTCAGCGTGGATCTACTGTTCCAAAATGGACCGTTCTCCGGCTCCGACCTTAGCGCACAGGACTATCGTATGTCGCCATTCTTGTGCGCCCAACGACAGCAATCGACCGGATGGGTGCAAACACATGGGGAGCAGTGCCCTGGAGTTTGGGCTTTGGTTCGCTAGTCTGCGTGCGTCACCACCGCGTCGCGCAGCACCTCGATCAGGTGGCGGGCGCGGCGGCCGGCGCCGTGTTCCACTTGTTGGCGGCAGGACACGCCCATCACCGCCACCTCCCAATCGGGTTTGGCGTTGATGGCGGGGAACAGCGACAGGCCGCCGATCTGCATGGAAATATCGTAGTGCTCCTTTTCAAATCCGAAGGACCCGGCCATGCCGCAGCAGCCGGCGTTGATCAGCTCTGCCTGGTAGCCGGCCGGCAGGTTGAGCATGAACATGGCGTCGCCGGTGCCGGTGATCGCCTTCTGGTGGCAGTGGCCGTGGAACATGACGTTCCGGGTCGCGTCGGAGAATTGGAGGTCGAGCTTTTCGGCCGCGTGAGCTTGCGCCAGGAACTCGTCGATCAGGAATGAGTTTTCGGCCACGGTTTTGGCCCGTTCATCGGCGACGAATTCGGGGTACTCATCGCGCAGGGTGAGCAGGCAGCTGGGTTCGCAACCGACGATGGGGATGCCGCGCTCGGCGTAGGCGTACAGGGCGTCGATGTTGGCGTTGGCCTGCTCCCGAGCCTGTTCCAGCAGACCCTTGGAGATCATGGGCCGGCCGCAGCAGCCACCGTTGACCAGTTCGACGCTGTAGCCAGCGGCTTCCAGAACTTCGACGGCGGCAATGCCGATTTCGGGGTAGTTATAGTTCATGAAGGTGTCGTTGTAGAGGGCGACAGTGCCGTACTTTCCAGAGTGTCCGTTTCGGGTCCGTTCCGCGAACCACTGGGGCAACGACTGGGACGCGAACGCCGGCTGCTGGCGTTGTGGCGCGATGCCGAGGAACGTGGACGCCAGGGACTTGCCCAGCCCGGTGCCCGCCAACCAGTTGCTGATGGGAGCGTACCGGCTGCCCAGGCGGTTCAGAGCGGCGATGTTGGCGAACAGGCGCGAACGCAACGGGACGCCATGCTCCTGGTGATAGTGGTGCAGGAACTCGTACTTGAGCTTGGCCATGTCCACGCCGGACTCGCACTCGGCCTTGCACGCTTTACATTCCAGGCAGAGGTCGAGAGCCTGGTGGAGTCGCTGGTCGGCGATGGAACCGTTGATGGGACTTTCCGAGCCCTCCGGCATCCGTCCCGACAAGGCGGCGCGGAGCAGGTTGGCGCGCCCGCGGGTGGAGTGTTCCTCGTCGCGCGTGGCCATGAAGGACGGACACATGGAGCCATCGAGCTTGCGGCAGGCGCCCATGCCGTTGCACATTTCCACCGCGCCGGCGTACCCAAAATCGGCGGAGAAATCCAGCGACGTTGGCAGGTCGGCGGCCTGGTAGGTCATGCCGTAGCGGAGGTTTTCGGTCATGGGCGGCGTGTCGATGATCTTGCCGGGGTTCATGATGCCCTGGGGATCCCACGTCTGCTTTAGTTCCCGGAAGGCGTTGTAGATCTGGTCGCCGAACATCTTGCGGGTCCAGACGCCGCGCACGATACCGTCGCCGTGCTCGCCGCTCATGGAGCCGCCGAACTCCTTAATGAGATCGGAGACGGCATCGCCAATGGACACCATCTTGTTGATGCCCTCCTCATTCTTGAGGCTGATGAGCGGGCGGATGTGGAGGCATCCGACGGAGGCATGGCCGTAGTAGCCGGCGGTGGTGCCATGTTCAGTGACGATCTCGTCGAACCGTCGGACGAACTCGCCCATCACCGAGGGATCCACGGCCGGATCTTCGACGAACGGGATGGGCTTGGCGTCGCCGCGGGTGCTCATCAGCAGGCCCAGCCCGCCCTTGCGTACGTTCCAGACGGCGGCTTGGCCGGCGCGGTCGAGGATGTTGACGCAGGCGTAGGCCAAGCCGATGTCGGCCTTGAGGGCGTTCATGCGGGCGGTCAGCTCGTCCTCGGACTCACCGTAGAACTCGACGACGAGCATCGCGCCGGGATCCCCCTCGATGAATGAGAGGTTGCGGGATGAACCCAGAGCCTCGCGCCCGCGGTCCAGCACCATTTTGTCAATGAGCTCAATGGACGATGGGTCGTGGGTGAGGACGCGGGTGGTGGCTTCGCTGGCGTCGAATATGGTGCGGAAATGCAGGATGGACAGTGAGGTCATGGTGGGACGGGGGACGAGGTTGACCTTGGCCTCGGTGACCACGCACAACGTGCCCTCGGAGCCAACGACCATGCGGGCGAGGTTGACGGGGTGGCCATGCCCGTCGTCCAGGATGAACTCGTCCAGGTTGTAGCCGCTGACGCGGCGTTGGATCTTGGCGTAGGTGCGGTCGATCTCATCCTTCTGCTCGCGGGCGATGCGGAGGACGCCGCGATAAATCTCGCCCTCAAGCCCGGTTGCGCTGAGCCGGGATTCCAGCTCGGCCGGCGTCAGCTCGCCCAGGTGGGCGGTGGAACCGTCGGACAGAATGACGTCAAGTTCCCTGATGTGGTCGAGGGTCTTGCCGTAGATGACGGAGTGGGCGCCGCAGGTATTGTTGCCGATGCCTCCTCCCACGCAGGCGCGGTTGGCCGTGGTGGGGTCCGGCGCATACTGGAGGCCGTGGCCCGATACCTGGCGGGTGAGCTGCTCGAGGATGATGCCGGGCTGCACACGGGCCCACTGTTCTTCCGCGTTTACCTCAAGGACGTTGTTAAGATACTTGCTGAAGTCCAGGACGATGGCGTGGTTAACGGTCTGGCCGGCGAGGCTGGTGCCGCCGGAACGGGGCAGCACGGGGATGCCCTCGCGGGCGCCGAACTCGACGACGGCCTGGACATCGGCAGCGTTGCGGGGGATGACGACGCCCACGGGTTCCATCTGGTAGATGCTGGCGTCGGTGCTGTACAACAGGCGCGAATGGGGGTCGAACCGCACCTCGCCGTCCACGCGGCGAGTGAGTTCGTCGGCGATCTCCTGGCGTTCTCTGCCTCGGATCCTGCGTTCCATTACCGTGGCCATAGCAAAGTCCTCCTGCGGCGCGTCAATGCGACGCGGGATAGACTAACGCACCGGGACGGCAGCGGCAACTTGCTCACAATTCGGTCGGAAGAGAGGCGATTGACCTGATGCCAGAATCATCTCACGCGTGCCCACTTTGGGACAGGGTCATCGTTACCGGGCCGGGGAAGGAAGGTCCCAGCGGAGTAGTGGGAGGTAGCGGTCGTTCCCAGCCCAAGGGAGCAAACTGAGGACGATGGTGTTAGGGTAGGGGACGTCGCCTTTCCGTCGGGTGTCGTCGAGATAGCGGCGGAGGTTGGCGAAGGTGGGCAGCCGGAAGCCGGTTTTGACGATTCGTTGGATGACGTCGGACGGTTCCGGGGGGTCGGAGGGAGTCCAGTCGTCGGCGACGGCTTCGGCGATGCGGCGGAGCTTGATGATGGCGAGTTCGCGAGCGAATTTACGTTTGAGGGAGTTGATGCGGCTGCGGATTTGGGAGATGGTCATGGGAGTACCTCTGACGGGGAGTTATTTACATGGATGAAGGGGATGGACGGGATAGGTTATATGGGTGGGATGGCGGCGCCCCGTATCAAGTGCGGGGTGCCCCCGTGTCAGGCGCGGGGCAGGCTGTTATTTTTGGAAAATCCGCTTATTTGCGCTCATTTCCTATCATTTGAGTAGGGGGAGCAGCGGATGGTGGGGGTGAAATGGGGGACGGCGAGCATGGTTTTGGGTGCGATTACAGTGGTTTTGGCGGGCCGGTGGGACGAATTGGAGGGACGGTTGTTTGGCTTTGGGCAATCAGACAGTTGGTAGTTAAATGGTAAGGATGGGTAGCGAGTAGAGGCAAGGGGGAAGTGTCATAGGATTGTCAACCGCTGAGCAGAATTATTGATTGCCAATGTTTCGCAGCCAACGCTATAATGCCTTGCAATCTTTGCTCATAAGGGGGCATTACGTGACTACCAACGCCACTTCCAATGGCCAGGCTTCCTTCAACGCCGACGAACTACAGGTGTTCTTCCGCGGCCAGTTCGTTCCGGTAAGCGAGGCCAAAGTAAGCGTAATGACCCACGCACTGCACTACGGCACCGGCGTATTCGAGGGCATCCGCGGCAACTGGAACGCCGAGCAGGAGGCCATCAATATCTTCCGTATGCGGGAGCACTACGTCCGCCTGCTGGACGGGTGCCGCATCCTGATGCTGGACATACCCTACACCGCCGACGAGCTCTGCGACATCACCACCCAACTGGTCGAGCGCAACCGGCACACCAGCGACATTTACATCCGCCCGCTGGCCTACAAGAGCGAGGAGTTGGTCGCCAACCTGAAGCTACAGGAATTGTCGGCAGATTTCACGCTGATCACCGTTCCCTTCGGGAACTACCTGGGCAGTGATCGCCTGCGCTGCTGCACCTCCTCGTGGCGACGTGTTGACGACCCGATGATCCCGGCTCGTATCAAGGCCTGCGGCATCTACGTCAACAGCATCCTCGCCAAGACCGAGGCCACCCTGAGCGGCTTCGACGAAGCAATCCTGCTGAATCACGACGGTCACGTGTCTGAGGGTTCGGGCGAAAACCTGTTCATGGTCAAGGACGGCCGCATCTATACCCCCGGCCTGGAGGACAACGCGCTGGGCGGCATCACCAGGGACACGGTGATGCAGCTGGCGCGCACTGAGTTGGGCCTGGACATCGACATGCGCACCATTGACCGCAGCGAGTTGTACCTTGCCGACGAGGTGTTCCTGAGCGGGACAGCCGCCCACCTGACACCCGTGGTGGAACTGGACTGTCGGCCCATCGCCGACGGGCAACCCGGCCCCATCACCAGCGAATTGCAGCGGATGTACTTCGACATCGTGGTCGGCAACAACCCCAAATACCGGCACTGGTGCACCCAGGTAAAAACGGGGAGCCTGGTACCGGCCTGACGGAAAGGTGGTAAATGCTGTGGCTGTCCGGCGCGGCAGTCCTGCTGGGCTACTTGCTGGGCAGCCTGCCGACCGCATACCTGGTCGCACAAAGGGTCGGCGGTAGTCTCGATGACATCAGGCTAGCCGGCGATGGCAACGCCGGCGCAGCGAACATCGGACGTCTGCTCGGCTCCCGTTGGGGAGTGTTCGTCGGCGCGGCGGACATCGTCAAGGGCGCCGTGCCCGTGCTGTTTTTCAACGCCCTGGCCGGATCCTGGGATACCGTGTCGGGGCTGGGATTGCTGAGCGGCGTCGCCGCCATCGGCGGACACGTCTGGCCCGTTTGGTTGCGGTTCAGGGGCGGGCGGGGCGCCGCCACCGCTGTTGGCGTTACCGGAGCCGTCCTCACCGGGCCGGTGCTGCTGGTCGCTCTGCCCGCGCTCGCTATCCTGTGGCGCACGCGCAGCACGACGTTGACGCTGGCCTTCGTATATGTTTCGTCGATAATCCTGGGGAGAATATTGTTCGACGTGTCCTGGGGCATTATCTGTTACTGCGTGGGATTGTTCATAATTGTAGGCGCGGTGCATTTCTGGAGTCTCAAGTTTCGGAGCCGGCCGGCGGAACCGGTCACGATGTAGTTCGCAGTGTAGGGGCGAGGCATGCCTCGCCCCTACACGCCTGTCATGCGCCTCACCTATCCCGTTCGGGCCACCCGGGTGAGGGTAATTACCATCAGAACACCGCCAGCATCGTGGTTCCGCCCACGATCATCACGATGGCGATGAACTTGGCGGCCAGCGCCGTGGTTCCCAACGATTCCTGCAACAGGCCCAATCTGCGCCAGCTCAGCAGGGATCCGGCGATAAATACGAACATCGGCCGCGTCGCCAGGATGGCTGATGCCAGGGACACCGGCCCGAAGGCGAAGGACCAGACGAACAGAATAATAGCCAGCTGAGGCAACAGGCCCTCCCCGATCAGGAACGTTGCCAGGGCCGGTTTGGAACGCAGGCCGTCGTACAGCTTGCGCCAGTTAGACGGTCGGCCATATACGGCGAACACCGGCACCATTCCCAGCTCCTGCATTGCGAAAACTTCCCACGGCGTCAGATCGCTGAGCACCAGCTTCGCCAGGAAAAAGGACATTCCCAAGCCGGCCGAGCTGGCTACCAGCGCCGTCAGGCCGGGCGTGAGGCGGAAGAGTCTCCTTCCGAGTCCCTCCACGGAAACCAGAATCGCCCCGCAGACCACCAGCGCGATGGCTACCCACTGTACCGGGCCAACTTTTTCGCCCAACACCGCCAGCGCCAGCAGGGCCACCAGGATCGGGTTGGTTTGGCTGATGGCAACGGCCCGCGACGCCTCGCCCAATCTCAAGCCAAGGAACAGGAACAGCAGGCCGGCGCCCAGACACACGCCCGACAGCAATCCGACGCCCACCGCTTGAGGCGGCGCGTGGGAGGGCCAACCGATAACGGCCAGCATCAATACGGCGGCGGCCAGGCGAGTGAGGATAGAGCCGGCCCCCAGCACGCCGACGCCGGCGAAATAGTTGTCCAGGAGCCTTTTGTGGGCGATGTTGGCGAGACCGAGCGAGGCCGCGCTGCAAATTGCCAGGAAAATCCACACGGCGCGCAAGATAGCACACTGCCATTGGCGCTGATAAGCGGGCAGCCGGGGCGCCCCCTGCTATAATCCGCGATCATCGCATTGGAGGACTCCGTTATGGGCTGGTCGATACATCATCCGGTGGGCCTGATTCACTATACTCCCACGGCTTGCCAACGGGGCTACACGCTGTTTTCCACCACCCGGGGCGGACGCGACGCTTACCTCATCGACATGCGCGGCAACGTCGTACACCGCTGGCACTCCGACGAAGGCATTCACTACGCCTACCTGCTGGACAACGGCAACCTGCTCTGCCGGACCATGCCGCCCAACGATGCTGGGGGCGTGGAAGCCGTTGGCGGCTCGTCGGCCAGCCTCATCGAACTGGATTGGGACAGCAACGTGGTTTGGGCTTATCGCAACGTAATGCTGCACCATGACTTTGAAAGGTTGCCCAACGGCAACACTTTGGCCCTGCTCTGGGAACCTCTCCCCGACGGCCTGCCGGACCAGGTGCAGGGCGGATACGACGTTGATTTCGCTCCGGGTATGCTGGGCGACGTTGTCCGCGAGATCGCTCCCGACGGAGCCACCATCTGGGAATGGCGTTCCTGGGAGCATCTCGACCTGGCCGAGGACGTTATTTCCGGCATGGAACCGCGTCGGGAATGGACCCATCAGAATTGCCTCAACGTTACCGCCGATGGCGATCTCCTCGTGAGCTACCGCCTCACCAGCACCGTGGGCATCGTTGACCGAGCCTCCGGAGCGTTCAAGTGGAAGTGGGGCCCCGGCGAGCTCTACCAGCAGCACCATCCCACCTGGTTGGACAGTGGCCGCGTGCTGATTTTCGACAACGGCAGCCACCGGCGCGGCGCCAGCCATTCCCGCATCGTGGAAGTAGATCCGGAAACCAACGAAATCCACTGGCAGTACCGGGGCTCACCCGACATTTCCTTCTACAGCTACAACATCAGCAGCGCCGAACGACAGCCCAACGGCAACACTTTGATCTGCGAGGGAGCCCCGGGGCGCCTGTTCGAGGTAACCCAACGCGGCGAAATCGTTTGGGAGTACATCAACCCCTTCTATGCCTCCAGCGGCGCTGGCGCAGAAGCTTCCAACGCTACCTTCCGCTGTCACCGGTACGGCCCGGAGCACCCGGCGCTGGCCGGGCGGGATCTGGACCCGGCCCGGCACTCCGGGTTGAATCGGTTGCTCGCCTGAAGGAACCGTCAGGTCGGCAATCGGGCGCGCTTTACGGCGTTACTTCGAACTCCACTTCTGCGATTTTGCGCCCGGATTCATACATGTAGGCCCAATAGCGGCCGGGAGCCCAGCGGTTGGGCGGCGATGGGCCAACCGAAATCCACTGGGTGCCTCCCGAATACTGCGGTTCAAAATTGATGGCAACGTTGCGACGGGAGTAGGCGAACCCATCCTGGTAATACTCCACGATTTCCAGGTTTATCTCCCGTGGACTGCCTGTGTGCTCGTGAGAGTAGTACAAAGTAAGGTACACCCAGCCGGAGACCTCGCGGGCTGAAAAGCTGTCGATGGCGGAACCCATTTGCATCAACGCCAGATAAGCGCGGTCGATGCGCCCGCTAACGGCAGGGAGATCGGAGTTCGGCGGCGTTGCGTCCGGCACACCCACGATGATAGGGCTGGCAGCGCCCCGATACCATTGGTCCCATATGTGCTCCAACTCCGGCTGCATCAGGCGACCGCCGGCGCGCAGCCAGGCCACGCGCAGTTCAACCTCGTTCTGAAAATCGTACTGTGAGGGATAGGACGGCTGCTGCGCTACAGTGTGGTACAACTCACGCCAGCCCTGCAGGAACTGCTCTTCGCCCAGTTGGTTGTAGAGGGCAAGCATCAGCCGTTCGCCTAACGAGTAATTGCACTGCCATAGATCCGGGTCCACGCCGGCCCCGGCATCTCCGGCATCGGCGGGCAGCAGCAGTTCCAGGTCACGAAGCGAGGTTGTCACGGCGCATGGGCTGTTGGTGGCTTCAATTGGAGCGCCGGTAGCGATGTGCTGCGCGTAGGAGGCCGCAAAGTCGGCGGCGCCTTCGGCATACCACGTGGGTTGGGCATACAGGTAATAGTGAGCCATCTCGTGGATGATGGCATGGGCTGCAAAATCCGGCTCTTCATTGGCATCCAGTTCGGGTTTCAAGGTGATGTGAGTCTGGTTATTCGTGCCGGCTGCCGTACCTGGTACGTACTGTGTGACATATATGACGATAGCCGGCGTGGGAAAAGGCGCGTCAAACATCTCTTCCAGGAAGGGTACCGCAGATTGAGCGACGGCGATGACCGGCGAGTCAGCCGGGACGATTCCAGAGCGGATGACGGCGATGGGAATGCTCTCGCCGGCTCGGTTCGTCGTTGACGACACTTCAACGTCAACTATGGTGGGGTTGCCCACTATGGCGTCAAATTCGGGCGACTGAAACCTGGAGCGTTCGTAAAGGGTGGAGACGATGGCCGCCTCGGCGTCGGTCAGCCCGTCGCGGAACCAACCGGCTTGCGTGAGTTGGGCCAGGCGCTCGGGCCTGTTCTGCGCCATCCGTTGCAGGGACAGGGTAGCCGGCAGGTCCAGAGGAGACAGCCGTTCGCTTATGGAATGCGCATTCAGCAATACGTCCAGCGTTTCCGGCGCGCCAATTGCGATATTGACCAAGCGCTCGGCGGCATTAAATTCGCTGCCGCCTTCCAGACCGTCGGCGATCCAGGGAAGGGCGACAATTCGCGCCACCGATTCAGGAGCGTTCTGCTGGGCGTATTCCCAGTTACGCACCCGGGTTAGAGCGTCAGGCGGCGGTGCGGCTGTGGCAGTGGGAGACTGCTGCGGCTCAGGTTCCGGTGTCGGGGGCAGCGTGGGTACTACAGCAAGGGACGGGGTTGACGTGTCAGTTACAGGAGTAGCGGTGGGCGTTGCAGGCGGCGTCGGCATCATCTCAACCGCCTCCGCCGCCAGGGTAACGTTGATCCGGGCGATGGCGGCGTCTATGGTTGCCTGCGCGTCGGGGTTGGTTGATGTCTCGTCGCCGCAGGCAAGCGCCAGGCTGATCAGCAGCACGGCAAGGACGGGCAAAGTGTAACGCATGAGGACAGTATAGGGGCAGTTCGAGTGGTGCGCTATAATGCCCGCATTCAACCACAGGATTCAGCAATTTGAGGAGATGGAAACATGGGCAAGCTGGACGGCAGAGTAGCGTTGATCACCGGATCGGGCCGCAACATCGGGCGCGCCACGGCTTTGATGATGGCTTCAGAGGGAGCGAACATCGTGGTCAACGCCCGCAGCAACCGGGATGAGGCGGAGGCCACGGCGGCGGCAGTTGAGGAGCTGGGAGTGAAGGCGCTGCCGGTGCTGGCTGATGTGTCGCAGAAAGAGCAGGTGGACGCCATGATCGACGCGGCGATGTCCACTTTCGGCCGCATCGACATACTCATCAACAACGCCGCGATCCGCCCCCACAAGCCCTTTACCGAGCTGACCCTGGAAGACTGGGAGCACGTGCGCGGCGTGGTGCTGGACGGCTCTTTCTATACTACGCGCGGCGTCATCCAGCAGATGGTGGACAACAACTTCGGGCGCATCGTGTTCATCACCGGCGACGGAGCGTTTCGAGGCACCGCGCAGCGGGCGCACGTGTCGGCAGCCAAGATGGGATTGGTGGGGATGGCGAGGGCACTGGCCTCGGAATTCGCGCCGCACAACATCAGGGTGAACGTGATCGCCCCCGGCAGCATCGACACGTCGCGGGCCAACCCGGAGTGGTATGCGGGTCGCGTACCCGACTCCTCAGGAATACCGCTGGGCCGGCAGGGCAAGCCCGACGAGATCGCGTCGGCCATCACGTTCCTGTGCACCGACGACGGCGGCTTCGTGACGGGCCAGACGCTGCACGTGAATGGGGGCCAGGGGTATTTCGGGTGAGATGAACTTCCCCCAAGATTGACATTCACAATTCTGACCAACTACGAAGCTGTCCGCTATGTGATGAGGCTAACGTTAGCAAGACATTTTGGCGCGAGTCCAGGCATGCGAAGGTAACCTCATGATTACAAGTTATGCGAACTGTAGGCACACCATCCATCACGGGGACGCTGTCGAGGTACTCGCGTCTGATAATGTGCCCCGCGGTAGCGTCGACCTCGTTTTCGTTGACCCGCCTTACAATATCGGAAAGAATTTCAATGGCTGGCGCGACGAATGGCCTAGCGAGGAGGCGTACTTCGAGTGGGTTGCAGATTGGCTTGATCTATGCATAGCCGCCCTAAAGCCCACTGGCAGCTTATATCTGATGTGCGCAACACAATATTTCGCGCATTTTGATCTGCTTTTGCGGCAACGGTTGACGATTCTTTCGCGTATCGTCTGGCACTACGACAGTTCTGGGAGACAAGCGAGACGCTACTTTGGATCTTTGTGGGAGCCAATTTTCCACTGTGTAGCGGACCCGAAAAAATATACGTTCAATGCAGAAGCTGTAGCCGTGGAAGCTAAAACGGGTTCTCAACGCAAACTCGTTGACTACCGCAAGCGAATCCCTTCGCAATATGGTACGAAGAAAGTCCCAGGCAACGCATGGTATTTCCCGAGAGTACGTTACCGAATGCCTGAGTATGAAGAACATCCAAGTCAAAAGCCCTTAGCGTTGCTTGAACGCATCATAGCTGCAAGTTCAAACCAAGACGATACGATTCTCGACCCATTCGCCGGTACGTTCACTGCGGGGCATGCTGCTGCCAACCTAAATCGCAAAAGCATTAACATTGAGATCGACGAGCAATATACCAAAATAGGGTTGAGGCGTTTAGAAGTTGCGAAGCATTACGGTCTCGAAACGCTTCAACAACCGGAAAAGGTGTACAAACAAAAATTGCCCAAACGCGACGAGGCAGGAAGGTTGTTCGAATGACACCACAATCATTTACATCCGTGATAGTCACCGAGGTCGAGAAAGATGCTGGAGCCCTGGCGCAGGCAGTTTTTGAGTTGAGCCCCATCCTTCAATACGTCGACAAGAAAACGAGGTCCGCTAACCGCGGTTCAAAGGCACGGAGCAGCTTTGCCAATCTTTACGCACTCTACGTATTGATCGAAGACTACGTGGATCGAGTGAACAACCAGGATATGGACTACACCGAATATGAAGGTGCAGATTTCAGCCCGTTGCTCGCACGGATGCGGGAGTTGCCGTTTGGAGAAAAGTTGCAAAACCACGCTCTAAACAACCGTGCTAACGACGAATTTCATAAGTTCTTCCCTGACGATGAACGTCGACCCATCATCAGGGACGTCGCCGCCCGAAAATACTGGATCAACGAAGCATTGTTGAACGTCTCTGTAGGACAGGATCGTTTTGACGTCTCACGAGCGATACTCAGGATCATTGATAGCTACGTAGAAACCAAAAGAGCATCGTTTGCGCAATTCATCGAAGATTGTGAACGAATACAAAAGGCAGGGGAAAGCGAACATGACGAGGCAGTTGCATTTGTGAGGCAATTGTTGTCGCCGGAAAGAGACGCAAGGTTTTTTGAAATCGTTAGTTATGCGATTCTGAAAGCTCACTTTGCTACCGAAGTAATCTTTATGGGACGGACCCGCGACGAGGTTAATGAAGAAGCACTGCGACTGTTCAAGACTGGAAGGACCAACGCAAATGACGGGGGAATTGACTTCGTCATGAAGCCATTAGGTAGGTTCTTTCAGGTCACTGAAACGCTGGATGTCAAGAAATATTTTCTGGACATCGACAAGATAGAGAGGTTTCCTATCTCATTCGTGATAAAGACCGACTTGCCAAGTGATGAGATCAATATGCTTCTCGAGCAGGGCGCCGTCGAGCAATACGGAGTCCGTCAAGTGGTACGCCGCTATATGGACGCTGTCGAGGAAGTATTCAACATCCCATGCCTCCTAGAGATCTTTGATGCTCTAGCCGAAAACGGTCGTGTACAGGAAGTTCTAAGCGAGGTGATACGATGGAGCAAGGTAGAGTTCAACATCGAGGAGCCGATGGAGTCTGTCGATAGTGTTGTCGACGAAGATGAAGACGCGGCGTTAGAGGACTAAAGCTGCGGTCGATACCTACGACTCTGTGCCGTCCGCTTGCTTCGTTAGATGCTGTCGGAAGTTATGCAGGGCGCACCCGCATCTCCCGCAGGTCGTCGGCTATTATCAGCTTGGCTTCGGTTTGTTCTTGGATGTCTTCGGGGGACCAGCCGGGGGCGTGTTCTTTCAGTACGAAACCGGCTTCGGTGATCTCGAAGAGGCCCAGGTCGGTTGCCAGCAGCTTGACTACTCCGGGA
This sequence comes from Dehalococcoidia bacterium, assembly GCA_965207025.1. Classification (GTDB taxonomy): domain Bacteria; phylum Chloroflexota; class Dehalococcoidia; order Lucifugimonadales; family UBA3495; genus Bin87. Next base: position 4,149,911 of record OZ242258.1, read on the forward strand.
GCGGTAATGGGCAGGTTGCAGCTCTTGAGGACGCGGGGCGCGCCGTTGCGCTGGTTGTGCTCCATGGCAATGAATACGCGCTTGGCGCAGGCCGCCAGGTCCATGGCGCCGCCGATGCCGCCGCCCTTGCGCACCGGGATGCGCCAGTTGGCGAAATCGCCGTTCTCCGAGACCTCATAGGCGCCCATCACGGTAACGTCCACCATGCCCTTGCGTATCAGGCCGAAGGAATCGGCGTGGTGAACGATGGCCATGCCGGGCAACGCGACGACGTTCTGACCGCCAGCGTTGACCAGGTGCCTGTCCTCCTCGCCGGCGGGGGCCAATGGGCCGTAACCAATGACGCCGTTCTCGGAGTGGAAGATGATCTCCTTGTCCGGCTCGCATTCGAGGTAGTTCGAGCACAGGGTCGGCATTCCTACGCCAAGGTTCACGATCCAGCCGTCCTGGAACTCCATGGCCAGGCGGTCACACATGGTCTGTCGGGAAAGACGGGGCTTGTCGGCGGTAGTCATTGCTGAGAACTCCTTATAGTTGCCCAATGGGTTCACGGCGCAGCGGGTAGGGGCGAATAATTATTCGCCCCTACATGGTTCCAGTCGATCAGTCCCACATGCCGTCTTCGGGAATCTTCACCAGTCGGTCAACGTAAACGCCGGGGACGTGAACGCAGTCGGGGTCAATTTCGCCTGGTTCCACGATGCTGTCCTCGACCTCAACGACGGTGATGTCGGCGGCCATGGCCATGATCGGGTTGAAGTTGCGCTGGGTGAGGCGGAACTGGAGGTTTCCGAAAGTGTCGGCGCGGTAGGCGCGGATGAGGGCGAAATCGGCGGGCAAGGGGTATTCCAGCACGTAGGTGCGTCCGTTGATTTCCCGGTGTTCTTTGCCTTCGGCCAATTCGGTGCCCACGCTGGCGGGGGTGTAGAAGGCGCCGATGCCGGCGGCGGCGGCGCGCATCCGCTCGGCCAACGTGCCCTGGGGAACCAGCTCGGCGTCCAGCTGGTCGTCGTTGTACATCTGGACGAAGGGGGTGATTTGCGACGGGTGGGTGGGAGCGGTGAAGGCGCAGATCATTTTCTTGACCTGGCCGGCTTCGATCAAGGTGCCCACATCGACGCGGTCGTCCAGGCTGCCGGCGTTGTTGGATATGCCCGTCAGGTCTTTGACGCCCAGACGATGCACGGCGGCCAACAGATTGCGGGCCAGGCCCACGTTGCCGAATCCGGGCGACATAAAAGTCATGCCATCCTTCATGTCGGCGACGGCGGAATCGAAATCGGGATAGACCTTGTTCTTCATCGGGATTGGCTCCCAGCTCAAATTGGTCGGCTCCGGCCAACGCCGGCCATTATACAAGCAACGGCTACGGTAGCAATACGAATCAGTGGCGCAACAACTCGTCCCCACAGCGGATGCAGTAACCGGCATCGGGCCGGTTGGGATTCGAGCAGTACCCGCAATAGATAACGCTCTTTGACGACGACACCGATGCTCCGCAGAACGGGCAGAAACTGCTGATAATGCGGATGCGGCGATTGCAATCAGGGCACAGGATATGCGGGTAGTTGCGTCGGTAGCGAAAGGGAGAAACACGCCTCGCCCAGCGGAACCGTCCCAACGTCCAGGCCAGGCCCAACCCGAACAGCACCAGCGCCGCCGGCCAGAACAGGAACAGCGACACATTGAACAGCCCGTGAACCACTGCGCCAACGACGATGCCGGCCACAGTCTCCCCATGCCGATACCAGGGCAGAGCTCGGTCAGTGCTGACCTGACGCCCCAGCGCATACCCCCAGAAGCTGCCAAAAACGACGTGAGCAACGGTACTCAACGGCGCGCGTCCAATCATCACAGCCGGCCCAAACATCAGTATGTATAGTAGGTTCTCCAGAGAAGCGAAACCCAGGCTGGCGGCAGCGCTGTACACCAGTCCGTCGCCGGGTTCGTCGAAGTACTGGGAACGGTAAGCGAGCAGACGTACCGCCAGAAACTTGCAGGTCTCCTCGGCCGGCCCAACTACGAACAGCATACCGGAGGCAACCGAGGTCAGACTGGCAGCCCCAGAATCCGAAAGGACAGATTCATCCAGAAAGACGGAGTTGATAATGCCGGCCGGTATGGTTGACACCATACCCAGCAGGAACGTGAATGCCAGCAGGCGGCGCGGTCCCGGACGATAGACTCCCCGACGGACGAAGAACCACAACCAGAAGACGCCGGGGGCGAACGCCAACAGGGGAAAGATCAGCGGTTCCAATCTGTCCGCCTATTTCCGCACCACAACCGTATCGCAAATCAGGTCATGCAGTCCCCGTTTGTCGCTGCGCAGCCCAATCATCAGATAGCCGATGCCGATAAGCAGCGCGGAGAGAATGCCGGCAAAGTACCTGGCCATGGCGCGGCCCCCGCCAACTTTGGAGCCATCAGGACGCAGTACGTACAGACCCAGAGCGCGCTTGCCAATGGTGGTTGACCAGACCGCAACGCCTATAGTGAAGTACAGCGTGTCCACGACGAAGATCAACAAGTCAACCGGGTGCCCATAGGAATCCGAGCTGAAGTATTCGAAGAGCCCGGGCCATATCGCAATCAAAATCCCCTGAACTATACCCAGAATGATGAAATCAATTAGCCAGGCGACTAATCTGACCCAAAATCCGGCTGGCGTACCGGCATAAGTGGTCAAGGGGTCCACGGCCGCCGGTACGTCGTCCAATGGCAAGCCGCAGGAGAAGCAGAACAGCGCTCCCGGCTCGCTGACACGATGGCAGCGGGGGCAGGTAACCGCGAAGTCGGACGGAATCCGGCGCGTCTGTGTCGGCTCATGGTTTGCAACGCCATCCACGACGTAATCGGTCGGGATTGCCGGCGGCGCCGTGGGTTCGGGCTGGTAAGGCTTGAAGCGTTGGGCCAGCGACTTGACGCGCGGCGCGGCGGATTTAGCGGCGGCTTTGCTACGGCGTCCGGCTGCAATACCGATGACTTTGGCGTTGCGAATGGTGGCGACGCCGCTCCTTTTTATGCGAGGCGCAGAATACGCAGTTACGTCTCGGCCAAGCGTCTTCAGGTCAGCGCCAATATCTTTTATGCCGGTTTCTTGCCTGGATGTATAGGGATACGGCGTTATCGGGGCGTTAGGGGACGACAGCGTGGCGCCACAGCGGTGGCAGAAGCGACTTTCCGGAGGGTTGCTGGCAGCGCAATCGGGGCAGAGTGCCCGCATCCGCGCCCCACAGTGGTTGCAGAAGACGGCTGCATCGACGGCGTCCATCTGGCAGTTGGGACATTGCATTCGTTTACGGTTCAGTGTCGTACACGATCTTGCCGTCGCGCCAGGTCACTACGGAGCCGAGGAGGGCGATGTTGCGCCGGCGGGCCTTTTTAGTGGCACGTTTCAGCGCTTCCAGTGCGCCGTCGGTAAATGGGTCGTAAGGTCGCTGCTCCTCTCGCTCGCGCTGCTGCGAAACTTCATACAGCGTGGTCATGGTCACTGCTCCTTGCTAGCTCCACCGGGGCGGGGCCTGTGCTGTCGTAAAGTCTCCATTCATCTACCAATTCTTGATAGATGGCCTCGAAATTGTTCAAACCGGCATCGAATCTGCGGCGAATCACGTCATCGGGCACATGGTGTCCACCTGTCGAAACCCGCTGCTGGACCCGGGCGATGGCAACCTCCGACGACGGCAGACGAAAGAAGAAAAGACGAACCCGGTAGCCTTGTTCCCGCCAGCCTGGAATCATACTAGCATAGCTTCGCCCACCAAACTGGATAAAATCAAGAACCTTTCACATCAGGTTCACCCTGGGCTTATAGGCGCCCTTGGCAGTATCCATAGTGAGGCCGCGATTGGCTTGACGATGGAAAGGTCGTCGTGGCAGTCGCAAAGGGTCCGTAGCTCCAATCAGGGCATCGCAACCGGGCGAGGCCGCTCCGGCAATCCGTCGGGGCGGCCTTTTGCCGGTCACGCCGTCAAGGAAGGACATTGCCGTTCCCTCGGCAGCGGTATAGGGGGCGCTGGGTCACCGCATCTCTAAGCGGCGTCGGTGTCATGGTGCAGAGCAAGGGGCCGGGGCGGCCCCCTCCGCCGGACTGCTGCCCCGGCGCAGCCCCAAGCTGGTCCTCCACTATGGTCATGGTTCCCACGGCGTCGGGCAACTGCTTCCCTCTACCATAGGCGGCCTGGGCGAATGTGAGGTTCCCCGGTCAGGCTGAGCGGCGGATTCTTGCCCACAGCCGGAGCGTCCCGCCGGCGCACACCGCCGCCAGCGTGGCCACGATCAGTATCGTCTTGACCAGGGTGAACGCCGCCGCCAGCCAGGCCAGCGGAGACGGCGCCCCGTCGTGGCTCAGCGCCAGCGCGGCCACCGTGACGTTCTCCAGCACGTCCGCAAAGGCCAGGGCCAAAGGCAGCAGGTACAGCGGCGCTCCGCCGCGAAAGAGCCGGAACAGCAGGACCGCGAACAGCAGGCCGTAGCAGGCCGGAAACACCATGTCGATGGTCAGCGCGGTGGTGGCGTAGACGGCCCTGGCGCCGGCGTCGAGGCCGTCCAGGGCGTCGAACAGGGCCGCCGCCTCCCCTGGCGTGTACCAGCCCCGGCCGTCGAGCAGGTCCAACCCGCCCAGCCGTACCTGGCGCCAGGCCAGGCCCGCCACGCAGCCGGCGACGCCCGCCAATGCCGCCGCCGCTACCCGCCGGTTGGCGCATCGCTCCACCGTCCCGCCCACCGACAACGCCATCATCTCCTCCTGACCGGCCGGCCGCCCGCCCGTTCCGACATTCCCAGGGAGCTTCGCTTCATCACCGCCTGCCGCCGGCGCCGAACCGAGAGCCACCTGTGACCTTCGGTTCGCGTTCTTGCATAACCAACATTACCAGCGTTCCGGCCAGCAATGCAAATGTCGCTGGCCGGAACGCTCCTTTCGCCAACGAGCGCCGAAAGGGGCCACCAATACACAGTCCCGCACAATGGTTGCGTGTTTCTCTCAAGGCCGGATCTCGCCGTCTGAGAGCGCTCCCTGCGCCTCAACCTGGATAACTCCCGGCAACCAGGCGAGGCCGCTCCGGCCATCTGCCGGGGCAGCCTCTACCGGTCGCGCCGGCAAGGAAGGACATAGCCATTCCCCGGCCAGCGCCGCACCGGGAGCGCCGGACCGCCACCTCGGGCAGCGTTCCATTCCGTGGAACAACGCAAGGGGCCGGCAGCATCGCCACCGGCCCCTTGCATCCTCTTGCGAGTCCAGCTGGGCCGGGCTAGTCGTCGTCCACGATGGTCATGGTTCCCACCGCGTCGGGCGAGACGAGGCTCCCGGGCAGGTACGCCTCCACCGCGAAGTACTCGTCCGGCTCCTCATCCTCGTCCTGCTCCAGCCACACCTCCCCCGTCAGCTCCGTCACTCCCGGCTTGAACACCAGCTCTCCCTCCGTCGTCTGGTAGTCGGACCGGTGCGCCCGGTCGTCCAGCAGGTGGTAGGCCGGCGCGGTGTACCACCGCACCCGGATCTCCTCGGTGGACGCCGCCGACAGCGCCATCCGGAACTCCAGCACGTCGCCCTCCACCGCCGAGGCGTCCTCCACGGTGACGCTGATCTCCACCTCCGGCGCGGCGTCGTCGTCGTCGGACACGCTGACCGTGGCCGCGCCCTGGGTCGAGGACACCGTGTAGCCGCTGCCGGCGTTCACCGTGGCCGTCACCGACCCGTCGGTCTCGTCGGCGTCGTCGTCGGTGGTGCCCACGGTGAGGGTGGCGCTGCCCGTGGTGGGGACGGTCACCGTGCGCTTCCCCGTGGCGGCGCCGTAGTCGCCGCTCTGGGACACCGTGACGCTCACCGCCAGGTTGGACGCCGGGGCCGGGCTGGCCGTCACCGTGAAGACGGCGTCGCCGCCCTCGGTCACCCCGCTGCCCGCGCTGACGCTCACCACCGGCGTGGGGGCGTCGTCGTTGTCCGACACGGCCACCGTGGCCGCGCCCTGGGACGAGGACACCGTGTAGCCGCTGCCGGCGTTCACCGTGGCCGTGACCGACCCGTCGGTCTCGTCGGCGTCGTCGTCGGTGGTGCCCACGGTGAGGGTGGCGCTGCCCGTGGTGGGGACGGTCACCGTGCGCTGGCCCGTGGCCGCGCCGTAGTCGCCGCTCTGGGACACCGTGACGCTCACGTCGAGATTCGCGGTCGGGGCCGGGCTGGCCGTCACCGTGAAGACGGCGTCGCCGCCCTCGGTCACCCCGCCGCCCGCGCTGACGCTCACCACCGGCGTGGGGGCGTCGTCGTCGTCGGACACGCCGACCGTGGCCGCGCCCTGGGACGAGGACACGGTGTAGCCGCCGCCGGCGTTCACCGTGGCGGTGACCGACCCGTCGGTCTCGTCGGCGTTATCGTCCGTGGTGCCCACGGTGAGGGTGGCGCTGCCCGTGGTGGGGACGGTCACCGTGCGCTGGCCCGTGGCCGCGCCGTAGTCGCCGCTCTGGGAGACCGTCACGCTCACCGCCAGGTTGGCCGCCGGGGCGGGGTTTGCGCTGACGGTGAAGACGGCGTCGCCGCCCTCGGTCACCGCGCTGCCCGCGCTGACGCTCACCACCGGCGTAGGGGCGGCGTCGTTGTCGGACACCGCCACCGTGGCCGCGCCCTGGGACGAGGACACCGTGTAGCCGCTGCCCGCGTTCACCGTGGCCGTGACCGACCCGTCGGTCTCGTCGGCGTCGTCGTCGGTGGTGCCCACGGTGAGGGTGACGCTGCCCGTGGTGGGGACGGTCACCGTGCGCTGGCCCGTGGTGGCGCCGTAGTCGCCGCTCTGGGAGACCGTCACGCTCACCGCCAGGTTGGCCGCCGGGGCCGGACTGGCCGTCACCGTGAAGACGGCGTCGCCGCCCTCGGTCACCCCGCCGCCCGCGCTGACGCTGACCACCGGCGTGGGGGCGTCGTTGTCGGCCACGCCGACCGTGGCCGCCCCCTGGGTCGAGGACACCGTGTAGCCGCCGCCGGCGTTCACCGTGGCGGTGACCGACCCGTCGGTCTCGTCGGCGTCGTCGTCGGTGGTGCCCACGGTGAGGGTGACGCTGCCCGTGGTGGGTATCGTCACCGTGCGCTGGCCCGTGGCCGCGCCGTAGTCGCCGCTCTGGGACACCGTGACGCTCACCGCCAGGTTGGCCGAAGGCGCCGGGCTGGCCGTCACCGTGAAGACGGCGTCCCCGCCCTCGGTGATGCCGCTGCCGGCGGAAATGCTCACCTCAGGCGTGGGCGGAGGCGGCGGCGTCTGCGCTGACGCCGCCTCCAGCGCCGTCAGCTCGGCAACCACCTCGTCCCACACCGGGCTGCTGTGCCGGTCCGCCATGTCCTGGGCTTGGGCCGCCGTCATCGGGCCGCCGGTGACGCCGGCGCCGTCGTGCTCGCCGAAGGCGACGAGCACCCGGTTCCAGCGGTTCACGTGGGCCGCGCCGTGCTGGGTCTGCGACGCCAGCTCCCTGACCCTGGCGACCACGTCCGGGTCCACCGTGTAGCCCGTCTGCTCCTCGACGACCGGGGCGTCGTCGTCGGCGACGCCGACCGTGGCCGCGCCCTGGGTCGAGGACACCGTGTAGCCGCTGCCGGCGTTCACCGTGGCGGTGACCGACCCGTCGGTCTCGTCCGTGCTGTCGTCGGTGGTGCCCACGGTGAGGGTGGCGCTGCCCGTGGTGGGGACGGTCACCGTGCGCTGGCCCGTGGTGGCGCCGTAGTCGCCGCTCTGGGACACCGTGACGCTCACGTCGAGGTTGGCGGCGGGGGCGGGGTTTGCGCTGACGGTGAAGGTGGCGTCCCCGCCCTCGGTGATGCCGCTGCCTCCGCTGACGCTCACCACCGGCGTGGGGGCGGCGTCGTCGTCGGACACGGCCACCGTGGCCGCGCCCTGGGACGAGGACACCGTGTAGCCGCTGCCAGCGTTCACCGTGGCCGTGACCGAGCCGTCGGTCTCGTCCGTGCTGTCGTCGGTGGTGCCCACGGTGAGGGTGACGCTGCCCGAAGTCGGGACGGTCACCGTGCGCTGGCCCGTGGCCGCGCCGTAGTCGCCGCTCTGGGAGACCGTGACGCTCACGTCCAGGTTGGCCGTAGGCGCCGGGCTGGCGGTCACCGTGAAGACGGCGTCGCCGCCCTCGGTCACCCCGGAACCGCCGCTGACGCTCACCTCAGGCGTGGGCGGCGGCGGCGGCGTCTGCGCCGCGGCCGCCTCCAGGGCGGTCAGCTCGACGACCACCAGGTCCCACACCGGGCTGCTGTGATTGTCCGCCATGTCCTGGGCCTCGGCCGCCGTCATCGGGCCGCCGGTGACGCCGGTCCCGTCGTGCTCGCCGAAGGCCAGCAGCACCCGGTTCCAGCGGTTCACGTGGGCCGCGCCGTGCTGGGTCTGCGACGCCAGCTCCTTGACCCTGGCGATCGTTCCCTGGTTGACCGTGTAGCCGCCGTCGTCGTCGGACACGACCACGACGGCCGTCCCCTGGGACGAGGACACCCGGTAGTCGAGGCTGGCGCTGGCGTCGACGGTGACCGTGACCGATCCGTCGGGCTCGTCCACCTCGTCGTTGGTGGTGGCCACCGTCAGCGCGGCGTAGCCCGCCGCCGGGATGGTCACCGTCCGCTGTCCCAGGGATACCCCGGAGTCGTCGCTCTGCGACACCGTGACGCTCACGTCCAGGTCCGCCGCCGGGGCCGGGTTGGCGCTGACCGTGAAGGTCGCGTCCCCGCCCTCGGTCACGTCGCCGTCGGCGGTCACGCTGATCACCGGCACGGACGTGTTGGGCGCGGGCGTCTCGAAGTCCACCGCGAAGGTCTTCGGCGTCGCGCCGGCGGCCAGGGTCCGCACGGTGATCTGGTCCAGCTGGTTCGTCCCGTGAAGGACGGAGACCACGTAGTGCGACTGCGGCTTAAGGCCGGTGAGCTGGTGCTCGGTGGCGGTGGTCGTGACTTCCGTCAGGACCGGGACGCCCGTGAAGCTCTCGTGCCAGACGACCAGGTAGGACGCGCCGTCCCCCTGGGGCTTCCAGGCGACGGTCGCCGTGGTGTCGGAGACGCGCTTGAGCTGCACCGGCGGCGGCGGCGGCAGGTCGTTGTTGGCGATATAGACCGAGGCGTAGCTCCTGAACCTGTTCAGCCGGTAGCCCTCGCCGAACCGCACCGTCGCGCCGAGCATCCCGTTGGAGCCCCAACCGGTGTCGTCGACGGTGGGTATGGTGAACGAGACGCTGCCGCCGGTGGGCACGTTCACCGTGCGCTCGCCCAGGTGCTGGGCGGCGACCACGGAGCCGGGGCCGGCCACGCCCACCCTGACGTCCAGCGGCGCGTCGGGCGCGGGGTCCACGGTGACCGTGTAGACCGCGTCCTCGCCCTCGGTGATCGTCCCGCCGGCGGCGCTGATCGACACCTCGGGCACCCGCTCCACGATCACCGACGCGGGCTCCGCCTCCACCGGCGAGCCCGCCGACAGCGTGGTGAAGCGGATCACCGGGCTGGCGGTGCTCAGCTGGGTCGCGCCGTGGTCCTGGTAGTAGACCACCGCCCGGTACTCGGTGTCCGGCTCCAGGTGGCGGATGTTCCAGGCCGGGTCGTTGGGCTCGGCCCCGAACCAGGCCTCGTCGGCCGGGACGCCGGGGAAGGGCGACGTGGTGGACCAGTAGCGCACCTCGTAGCCCTCGGCGCCGACCACCTGCGGCCAGCTCAGGTCGATGCCCGTGTCGGACAGGTTGGCGTAGGTCAAATCGCCCACGCGCTCCACCACCGGGTCCGGCAGGTCGCCCAGCAGCCGCTGGCAGCCCACGCAGGAGCCCAGCGTGCGGTGGAAGCTGAAGCTGTCGGTGCGCACCGTCTTCGGCGGCGTCTCCGTCGAGATCTGGTTGTCGCTGCGCTCGTACAGCTTGTAGCCCTCGACCTGGAAGGTCACGTTGCCGACCACGTTGGCGCCGACGTGGACGTCGACCTGGACCGGCGTGCGGCCGACCGTGACCGAGCCGGCGCTGACGGCAGAGTCAGTTCTGAAGGTGTGCAGGTGCGAGGCGGCGGGGCTGGTGAACCAGACCCGGTGGGACCGGAAGTACTCCGACGTGCCGCTCCGCAGCAGCGCCTCGGCGAAGTCGGCGTTGATGGAGAAGCGCTTGTCCTGGTCCGCCGGCGGGTCGTTCTTCGTCCGCACCCAGAAGTAGTGCGCCTTGCGCCCGGTGTTCAGCGAGGCCGGGAAGGCCAGATTGAGCCCGCCGTCCTCGATGGACGTCCAGGTGGTCCCGTCGTCGATGGAGAACTCCAGGGTCTGCTCCCACTGGTCGTCGTCCCTGATGATGAGCGGCACCCGCACCTCGGGGTAGGCGAAGCCTTCCACCTGGTACAGCACGCCATTTTCATAGAAGTTGTGGCCGACGGCGTGGGGCCGGTGGATCAGGAACGTCCCGTGGTCGAAGGCGTCGCTGTCCTGCCCCGCGGCGAGGCTCACCGGACGCCACTTGTTGGCGTCGCCCTCGTAGACGGACTGCGACGAGAAGGGGCAGCCGTCGTGGCGGTCCAGCAGCGGGCCGGCGGTGCTGCCGTAGCCGAAATGAATCCCATCCCGGCCAAGCCCTTCGACGATGGGGTCGCCCAGGTTGTAGGGGCTTCTACTCCCGGTGTGGCACATCAGCCGGTCCCGGTCCGGTTGGCCCGGCCCGATGTAGCCGCCGTGGTGGCTGAGCGGCTCACCCACCTGGCTGGCGACGTAGAAGTGCCGGCGCTGCTGGGGGTCCACCGCCTGCCACTGGTAGGTCACCGCCGGGCCGCCCTCGGTCAGCGTGATCGTCGGCGGCGGGTCGTGCCTGGTGTAGTTGGCGACCACCCAGCCCGTGTCGCAGTCGTTGCCCGAGACCGTGCCCGCGCAGGTGCGGAACTGCACGAAGGCGTCGGCGGCCCCCAGGTTCAGGCCGATCTTGAGCGCCTCGGAGTGGGTGCTCCAGGAGACGGCGGGGTTGGGGTAGAGCGACCAGGAACTGTGGCCGTCGCCGATGCTCCAGCCTTCGGGCAGGCGCAGGCCCTGCCGGCGCTCGGAGTTCGACGCGGTGGCGCGAAGGGTGTACCTGCTGTTGGGCTGCACGGACGCGTCGTATACGTACACCCAGTAGGTGGTGTCCGGCTCCAGCCGCAGCCCCGAACCGTCGCCGCCCTGGTAGGTGAAGGTGAAGGTCCGGTCGGCGCTGCCCACCGGCATGGAGGGGCGCGCCAGGTCGGCCAGGACGTCGGCGGCGGTACTGCCCGGCGAGCCGCCGGAGCCGGCCCAGATCTGTACCCTCAGATCGCGGGCGGCGTCGGCGTCGCCGATCTCGGCAAACTCGACGTCGACGCTGTTCAGGCGGTAGTGGCCGCCGTTCCTGCCCGTCGTGAACGACTGCGCGCGGTCACGTACGGTGCTGGCAGTCGTCACATCCAACGCCGCGCCGTCCGCCTGGCCCAGGTTGCTCATCACCGCCGGCTCACCGGGCGGCGCGTTCACCGGCGTGGGCTCCACCCGGAACAGGGGCGAGATGCCGTAGAAGGCGTGGTCCTGGGTGCTGGCGACGGTGTTGTAGCTGATGGGGCCGGTGTCCGCGTCGGTGGTCGAGAACCGTCCGCGCCGGGCGTTGCTGGCGCCCAGAGGGTTCGCCTCCTTCGCACCGTCGGTGCGGGTGCCGGTCCACGGCCAGTCGTTCGAGGTGCTCCTCTCGCCGCTCTCGAAGCGCCGGTCCGCCATCGCCCAGTTCTCCCAGGTGTCGGACCAGAAGCCGGCGTTGTTCGCCGCGACCCGCTCGCCGTTCAGCCACCAGACCTCCGCGTCCGTGTGCCCGGCGTCGTTGGGGTTGGTCCGGGTGTGGTCCCGGGCGTCCACCGCGGCGGTGGAGCCCACCACCCGGAAGTGGTCGGCGTAGCGCCGGACGGCGGCGTGACCGTCGCGGGCCGCCTCCCGCACGTGGGCGTCGTAGACGCCGATGTCGGCGGCGGTGGCGTCGCGGTGGTCTTCGGTCATGAACAGCAGCCGGAACGTCTCGCCCGCGCCCAGACCGAGCGGCTTCAGCGGCCAGTCCAGGGGCACGGTGTAGGAGCCGTCCGCGTGGGGCAGCAGCCGGCCGTTGACGCCCATGGACAGAGTGGAGCCGCCGACCAGGACGATCCAGTTGCCGCCCCCCTGCGCGCGGATGCGAGCGTCGTTGTTGATGCTCCAGCCGGGCGCCGCGCCCGCGTCCTCGGAGTTGCTCTGCGTGAACTTCACCTGGCTGTTGCCTTCCGTGAGTCCGGCTGCGTCCAGCACGACCCAGTAGCGGGTGTCCGCCTCGAGCGCGACGCCCGGGTGCGTGAAGCTGTACGTGCCGGCCTGCCGGTTCACGAAGGCGGGATTGGCCAGGGTCCCCACGACCGTGCCGGGAGCCCCGTTGGCGCCTTTGTGGACGGTGACCGTCAGCTTGGAGCCGAAGTCCTCGGTGGACCGGTTGAAGGCCACGTCCACGCTGGTCAGGGTGTACCCCGAGGGGTTGCCGCCGGTGTCGAAACCCTGCGCCAGGTCCACGTGCAGGCCCTGCACCAGGCCGCTCGACTGGCCGGTGTTCTTCACCAGCGGCGGGTCGTCGTCCCGCACCCGGACCGTCGCCGTCCCCAGCGACGTGGCCAGGTCGTAGTCCGACCCGTCCACCAGCGTCACCGTCACCGAGCCGTGGGCTTCGTCCACGTCGTCGCCGGTGGTGGGGATCTCCAGCGTCGCCGACCCGGTGGCCGGGATGGTGACGCTGGTGGGCAGGGTCCCGTACCCGAAGTCGCCGGTCGTGGTCACCGTGACGCTCACCGGCAGGTCTGCCGTGGGCGCCGGGACCGCCCTCAGCGTGAAGCTGGCGCTGACGCCCTCGGTGACGGCGCCGTCGCCAAGGATGCTCACCCGCGGCGGCTCCGGCTTGCTGACGCCGTCGAGGCTGATCTTCAGTGACGATACGTTGGGGGTCCACGCGCCCGTCGAGGAAGCCGTTCTCGTCCCAGCGCCGTCGGCGATGCTCCAGCCGGCCAGGCCCCCGCCGTCCTCGGCGTCCGAACCCGTCAGGCGTACCCTCGAAGAACCCTGGCCGGCGTCCATGTCGATCACCAGGAAGTAGGTGGCGCTCCCCTCAAGGTCGATGCCCGCGCTGCTGGTGAAGGTCAGCGTCTGGTCCGAGGTGGAGGCGGGGAAGCTGGCGGGGTTGGTCAGGGTCCCCAGCGAGCTGCCCGGAGACCCGCCGGAGGCGGCGTGGATGCTGGCGGTCAGCGCCGAGGAACTGAAGGCGCTGTCGATGGTGGAGAACTCCACGTCGACGCTGTGCAGGGTGTAGCCGAAGCTGCTGCCGCCGGTGGTGAACGCCTGGTGGAAGTCATTGCCCAGGAATGAGGTGCCCCCGTCCGCCTGGCCGGTGTTGGCGACGAAGGTCTCCGTCTCGACCGTCTCGACGGCCGTGCCGTGGATGGTGATCTTGCGGGACTGGCCGAAGGAGGTCCAGGCGCCCGAGGTGTTCCAGGTCCGGTAGTGGCCATCGTCGGCGATGGTCCAGCCGTCCGCGCCGCCGGCGTCCTCGGCGTCCGACGCGGTGTTCCGGATGGTGTTGGCGCCGGGAAGCAGGACCAGGGTGACGTCCAGCACCACCCAGTACGTGGTGTTCGCCGCGAGCGCCACGCCCGAGTGCGTGAAGCTGTTCGTGCCCGCGGCGATCGTGCCGGGCTTGGTCAGGGTGGCGACCACCGCGCCCGGCGCTCCGCTGCTGTCGCTTCTGATCTCGGCAGTCAGCTTCCCCGCCAGCGCGCCGTCGTTGATTTGCGGAAACGAGAAGTCGACGCCCGTCAGGGTGTACCCGCCGGCGTTGGCGCCCGTCGTGAACGCCTGCGCGTGGTCGTGCTGGACGAAGTTGCCGGTGCCGCCGTCCGCCTGCCCGAAGTTGCTCACCAGGAAAGGCTTGCTGACGCCGCCGAGGCTGAGTTTCAGTGATGACGCGCTGGTGATCCATGCGGCTGTTGAGGAAAATGAAAATGCTCTAAACAAAGCGCCGTCGCCGATGCTCCAGCCGGCCAACTGTCCGCTGTCCTCGGCGTCCGAAGTCGTGACGCGTATATTCGAGAAAGGCTCATCACTGCTGATATCGAACATCACGAAGTACGTGGTGTTCGCCGCAAGGTCGATGCCCGTGCTCGTGAAGGTCAGCGTCTGGTCCGAACTGGAGACGGGAAAGCTGGCGGGGTTGGTCAGGGTCCCCAGCGAGCTGCCCGGAGACCCGCCGGAGTCGGCGTGGATGCTGGCGGTGAGGGACGAAGAGCTGAAGGCGCTGGCGATAGTGGCGAATTCCACGTCGACGCTGGTCAGGCTGTAGCCCGCGGCGTTGCTGCCGGTCGTGAACGCCTGGGCGTAATCATTGCCCAGAGATACACTGGCTCCGTCCGCCTGGCCGGTGTTGGCGACGAAGGTCTGCGCCGCCTGCTGCGCGCCGGCCGGCTGCGCGGGGGTCAGCGCGAACAGCGCCGCCGCCATCATTACGGCCAGCAGCAGCAGGGGCAGCGCCCACAGGGCGCGCCGCCGGGTCAGCACGACGCCCCCGGAAGTCGGGGGGGGGGCTGAAAGGGGTAGGTATGAAGCGTTGCCTGCTTTCCCCAGGGTCTTCAGGGTCTTCGCCATGAGCTCGGCCACCATCGCTAATCACCTTCTCGCCGCCAGGGGCTGCGTCCCGTAAAGGTTGCCCAAGGTTGCCCAAAACTGGGACCTCGCCCGGCGTCGTCCATTGTTTTCTTGAAATTGTCTTCTTGAAGCAGTAATGCTCTTGAAGCAGCAATAACGATTATCCGCGAATTCGCCGCCCGCCGCAAGACGGCCGCCCGGCAGGTTCGGGCATTTTCGCCAGCCTGCCGGCGCCTGGCCGGCGCTGGTATAATCCCCCCAACCAGCCAGCCCATCGCCCACCGGGACCCCAACGCCAGGCCCGCCCAACGCTAAATCAGCCGAGGTTCGCCGTGACCACCGCCAACACCAGCGCCAGCAGCAAGACGCCCCAGGCCCCGGGCCGCTTCCGCCTGCCCGACATACCCGAGCGCGAGCCTGATGAAGTGACCCAGTTCGACCACATTGCGAAGACCGGCAACGCCCACTACCTGGCCCAACACCTGGGCCACCCGGAGACCACCCTGGTGGAGGCCGACCGCTGGATCGCGCCGGACGCCGATTTCGACAAGCGCCGCGCGCGGTACCCCGACCTGATGGTGGCCTTCGGCGCGGACCCGGCGGCCTACCGGGCCAGCAACGGGTACGTAGTAGAGGAGCAGGGGAAGGCGCCGGACTTCGTATTGGAGGTGGCGTCGGAGAGCACGGGGGAGCATGACGTGGGAGACAAGCGGGACTACTACGAGTCCCTGGGCATAGGGGAGTACTGGCGCTTCGACGAGACGGGGGAGCATCACGGGACGAAGCTGGCCGGGGACCGGCTGGTGGAGGGCCGGTACGAGCCGATGGATATAGAGGAACTGGCCGGCGGGGCGTTGCAGGGGTACAGCCGGGCGCTGGGGCTGAACCTGCGGTGGGAGGAAGGGCGGCTGGTGTTCCGCGACCCCGCCACGGGGGAGCCCATCGCCACCCTGGAGAGCGAGCGCC
This sequence comes from Dehalococcoidia bacterium, assembly GCA_965207025.1. Lineage (GTDB taxonomy): Bacteria > Chloroflexota > Dehalococcoidia > Lucifugimonadales > UBA3495 > Bin87. The sequence continues at coordinate 4,165,516 of OZ242258.1, forward strand.
GGGGCCGCGTGCAGGCCGAGGCTCGCGCCGACACCGCCGAGGCCCGCGCTCGGGAGTTGGAGGAGGAACTGCGCCGGTTGCGGGGGAACGACTGACGGGCGCTGAAATAGACCTGACGGTCGGAAGGGGACTGCCAGCGTGAACCGGCGGGGTTGAACAATCAGGGTTGCCCACCCAGGCAAGGTAAGCGGCGCCCGACCCGGGTCGGCCGTTTTTGCCGGTGCTTGGCTGCTGACGGCGGCGTCCCCCGGCTGCTACGCTGGCGGCATGGTCTCCTGACCCGCGTCCATCCTGGACATCCTGGCTCTGGTGCCCCTTGCCGACAACGGGGAGTGGGCGATGGCCGCAGGGAAACCGTCACCGCCCACCTTGGCCGGAACTTCAACCTGGACGGCAACGCCCATCGCTTCCGAAGCGGAGGCAGGGGCCGGGCCTGCCCTGCCCTGCCCACGAGGCGGTTCCTGGCGGACAGCTATGAGGCGCCGGAGACCAGGGTCAGCGCGGCGCCCGGGATGACCGCCACGCCGCTGCCTCTCCTGGCGTCCGATAGAGGGGGTTCCGTCCGGTAGGGGGGTGCCAGGCCGGAACCCGCATGACGGGAGCAGGAAACTTGGAGCAGCACGGCCTGCCCCGGCGGGTGCATTGGACGGCGACTCGTCAGTCATGCTGACACGGCATCATCTGCCCGCCACGCTGTCCGGGGGCGCAAACGGCGGTACCGGCGATGATTCAGGGAGTTTCGGGGGAGGCGCCGATGCGTCATTTTCGCCGGTTTCAGGCAGGAAACAGGCTGCAATGCCCCTTGACCAATCAGGAATTGCATTTTTGCAAGCGTGAAAAACCACGCTAAAACAACGAGGGTGATTTTGGATGGAGCGTCATGGCCTGACGCATCGCCGGCGACCAGTTGAAATACGTGTCAAGCCACGTGTCAGACGGGGTCCACCGGGCGGACAAGGCTGAGGCGGCGCGGGAGCCGGAGGAGCCGCCGTCCACGCCGGACCGGATGATCCGCAGGGGCGAGGTGGCGGTGGCGGGAGAGGGCCGGCGGGTCTGCGAGAAAATGCGCGGGCCGCGCCGTCCCGGGGACCGGGGTCTGCTGCGCCGAGTCAGGGAGGAGCTACCGGAGCTCACCGTAGGCGGGCTGGCGGAGAGCTTCTGCCGTCTCCAAACGGCAAGGATAACCGACGTTGCCGGCATCCCCATTGTCCACTGCCGTCAATCACCCGGCGTCCTGCCGACGCCACTTCCGCACCGGCTGGACAGAGCGGGACGACGAGGACATCTTCCATCGGTGCTGTTCGTGCGGTGCTGTTCGTGTTCGAGACGCCGGAGAGCGAGGCCGTCTTCCTGGACGTGGCCGACGGCGCAGACGGCCTGGACGTGATCACCGCCAACGCGGAGGCCCTGAGGGAACACGGCATCCTGGGCGAGGCGTGGACCTTTCCGCCGCCCCGCTCGCGGAACCGGGCGCCGCTGGCCGGATTGTACCCTGTGCCCAAAGTACAACTTTCCTGCGCCGTGGATTTCCTATAGGAGGGCCTCCGCAGCCAAAAATGGACAATTTTGCGGCAACTTGCGGCCACCCTGTCCCGTTACGTCCCCGCCACTGCAATCCGTTGCAGAGGCGGCACGTCAGGCCGTCAGCGCAGACGAGACTCACACCACCTGCCAAGTAGCCATACAGCTACGAATGCCAGCGACAAACTCTCAGCCACGGACATTGACGAACCAGCCGTCAGGCCCGAACAGCGTGTCCGATAGCAACTGTCTTGAATGTCAAGAGGCATGACCGACATTAGCGGTCAGGTCGCGCCAGGGCGAGTGATGCTTGATCATGGCATTGAGGATGGTGAGCAGCTTTCGCATACAGGCGACGAGGGCGACCTTCTTCGGCTTGCCAGCGGCCAGCAGTCGTTGGTAGAGGTTCCTGATGACGGGATTGTGCTGGCTGGCTACCATTGCTCCCATATACAAGACGGACCGCACTCGGGCGCGCCCGCCCCAGACGGTGCGTTTGCCACGCATCGTGCCGCTGTCCCGGCTGAAGGGGGCCACGCCCACCAGGGCGGCGATCTGCCGACGGTCCAGCGTGCCCAGTTCGGGGAGACAGGCCAGCAAGGTGAGGGAGAGCTGCTCACCCACGCCGGGGACAGACCTCAGGAGATCGTCCTTCTCCCGCCACACCGGACTCCGGCGCAGCGTCTGCCTCAGCCCCTGGTCCAGGTCGGTCAGCTCCTGCTCCAGCCAGGCGATGTGGGCCTCGATGCGGGGGCGCACGGCGCTGACGGCGGTTCCCAGGCGGTTCTTCTCGGAGACCAGCATGGTCATCACCTGGTGCCTGCGGGCTACCAACGAGTTGAGGACCTGCGTCTCGGCGTCCCGCAGCGGGCGCACCTTGGGACGAACCGCATCGGCGAAGTGAGCCAGGACCGCCGCGTCCAAAGCGTCGGTCTTGGCCAGCGCTCCGGTGGCCTTGGCGAAGTCCCGGACTTGACGCGGGTTGGCGACCACCACCGGCAGCTCGGCGATTGCCAAAGCTGCCACCAACGGCAATTCCAAGCCGCCGGTAGCCTCCAGCAAGACCAAGGTGGGACCCAGGCCCTCCAACTGGGAGACCAGTTCTCCCACTCCGGTTTCGTCGTAGGAGACAACCCATCTCTGACCCGTGGGACGGACTGCGACGTCAACCTTGGCCTTGGCCACGTCAATGCCTACGTAGACTCCTTCAAGCTCCATGATCACCTCCTGTTGATTGCCGGCCCGTCCTTGCACGATGCGGGCTTGGTTAACCCAGGCAACTGTTCGGGCTCTAACTCCAATAGGGTGGGGCGACCCTCGCTATCGGACGGCCTTCTATGACCCAGGGGCAACCGGTCTACCCCACCCACTCAAAAATACAAGGGGTAAGCGGAGCCGTTCCCGTGGTTTCTCACAGTTGTAAAAAGGGAAGTGGTTATCCTTCCCTTGTCTGCGTGCTAAAGGTGGCAAGGTTGCGAAATGTTGCAGGTCCGGACCCGGAGGACGCCCTTGCCGTGGGGCACCGACGGCGGGCGGGATGCCGGATGCGGGGTGGTATATGGCAAGACAATGTGATTTAATGATCGGTGCAAGGAGCGCTCATGGCCCCCATAATATCCAGGAACACCGAGACCGTCACGTTCTCTTTACCCCCGCCGCAGGCCCAGCGCCTACGCCAGGCGGTGAGGGAGGAGGAGCGAACGGTTAGCGAGTTGTTCCGCGAGCCCGTAGACTGCTGACTATCCTCATGCTGAGGTTCAAGCCGACCGCTATCGGTTTATTGGGAGGGCGCATGGCGAAATGGTCATGGCGCTCAGGAGCATCTTCATGTGCGAATGGGTAAGTCTTGGCGAGGTGGTGAGGAAGGCTTGGCGGGCGTACGACAAAGCCGCCGGGCTACTGACGCGGGTAACCCCCGCTGTCCCTATCCTGTTCTTTGGCGATCTAGGCGAGTATGAAGCGGCCCAGCTGCGTGTATTAACCGTAGGATTGAACCCGTCCCGGCATGAATTCCCGTCAGAAAGGCCGTTCGCGCGCTTTCCGCTATTGGAAAAGGAAATGTGCCGTAATCACGGCTACTATATCAGCGCCTTATCGTCCTACTTCCGCACCGATCCTTACCGCGCCTGGTTCAGCGCATTCGAGCCGTTACTCAACGGAGCGGCAGCGAGCTACTACTTCGGCTACGGTTCGACTGCGCTCCACACTGATATTTGCTCTCCCGTCGCCACCAACCCAACCTGGAGCCGACTCGGGGCGATTGATCGGTCCACGCTTGAAGCGTATGGCGGTCCGCTTTGGCACAATCTGCTAACGTTATTGAAGCCGCACATGGTGGTCCTGTCCGTCGCAAAACGCCACCTGGAGCGCATAGCATTTGAGCCTATGGACGGGGAATGGCGCATCATCCACACTTTCCACCTGACTGGGACCGGAGCACCGCGTTCGCGGCCATACGAAGTTTGGGCACGTTGGTACAGTATCGGGAGCGAGCCGTCGCTGTTCGTCTTCGGTGCGGCCGCCCAGACGCCCTTCGGTGTGATCTCCGCTTCCCAGAAGGGCGAAGTAGGGGCGACGATGTTGGAGGCATACCGAAATGGAAGATAGACGTTGCTTCGTGCAGTTCTCACACCCCGGTCGCGAACATGAACCCGACCGCTACGGTCGAAAGTCTTGGAACAAGAGCAGTCGGAGCCATGGGCGAAAATTCATGCGGTTTCACGGGGCCTGGATCGAAGCAGACGGTGGTGAGCGAACAGGATATCTGTACGCATGGGGTGAATGGGAACCGGAATCAGAGTTGCTCCGAGCACTGGATCAGCCCAAACGGGACTCGGGGTATCCCCGATACCTGTGGCGGCCGTACTACGTACCAAAGGAGGATTACCGAGGGCTACACAACACCGACCCTTTCATCTTCGGCGAGTGCTTCTTGTATTCGAATTGCGGTCAAGGGAGCAAGCGGGGCTTATTGCATCTGGGCGACGGTTCCATCATCGCCTTTGGGAGCGGCAAGGAAATCGGTGGGGCGAGGCAGTGGATGCTTGATACGGTGCTTGTGGTCAAGGACTCGATGGAATATTCCCCTCCCGCAATGCTCACAGGGCAGGGAGAGTGCTTGCCGGACGCTTTCTCGGTCGCCACTGGAGGCCTATTAACTGACCCTGGTCGGCTGTACCGGGGCGCAACACCCGACGACCCGGTGGATGGAATGTTTAGTTTCTTCCCCGCAACCCCCGCCTGTTGCGGATCGGGTTTTCCGCGGCCGGTCATTGAATTACCGCCCTCGTACTTCAACCGACGGAGTTGGCAGGCTCCGAAAGGGCTCTGGCGAGGCCGCACCGCAGGGGAACTGCGTGGTCTCTGGGATTCATTGGTTTCCCAGGTACACGCTAATGGACTGGTGTTGGGTACGTACGCCCATCCGCCGGAGTGCCGCACTTGAGATGACAGATGTACCTTCACGCTAAAGTGGATCGAGTGGCTTGCACCTGCGACCTACTCCAGTGATACCGCTCCGGCGCGCCTGCCCAAGACGGGCCTCCCTTCTCTACCACACTATTCCTGGTGGACGGTGATGCGGAGGAGGAGACCAACGCCAGCACGGCGTCGGGCATGATCGCCACGTCGCTGCCAATTCTGGTGTCCGAAAGGCGATCCCGTCCGGTAGGAGGATGCAGGGCTGGTCCTGGCATTGCGAGAGCGGAGCCCACGAGTGGGACGGTCTGCGCCGACAGATGCAGCGGCCGGAGACACGTCAATCACGCTGACACGGCATCCCCTCCCCATATCGTTGTCCGGGGGCGCAATTGGGCCTTGCGAGGGTGGTTGAGGAGGTTGGCCGGGCGCGGCGACGTATCATTTTCCCTGATTTCAGGTAGGAAACCAGCGCTGCTTTCCCTTGACCAGTCAGGCATTGTATTTCTGCAACTCTGAAAAACCACGCTAAACCAGCGGGGGTGATTTTGGACTGTCAAGGGCGGAGTGCAGTCGCCTGACGCATCGCCGGCGACCAGGTGAAACACGTGCCAAACCATATGTCAGGCGGCGTCCGCCGGGTGGAGAAGGGGGAGGCTACGCGCCGGAAGGGGCGGGAAGCGAGTCGGCGGCGGTTTCAGAGGACTTTGCCCGGAGCCTTTCCCAGGGAGCGGCGCGCGGGTTGTCGACGGTCGGTGTACAATGCCCCGGTAGATAACCCCGTCGCCCACCACAATCCCAACGCCAGGCCCGCCGAGGTTCAGCATGACCACCGCGCTGAATTCAAGCATTGACGTCCGACGTCCAGACGTCGTATCATGGCCTAATGGAAACGCGAACCAAGAACGCGCCGGGCAGGGTGCGGGACGCCATAATCCAGGTTTTGGATGAATCCACCGAGCCGCTGTCCATCGGCCAAATTTCTGCCCGGGTCAGCGAGAACATCGGGGAGACTCCCACCTCTTCTGTCCGGTCCTATCTTCGTCTCAATACACCTGGACTTTTTCTCAGGGAGGGACGGGGATTGTACCGCTCGAGCAATCCCAGACTCACGGGGGAAGCCTCCAGAGGCCCCGTCGGAGAACGGCAGGAACCGTTCCGCCATCTCCTGTCCGTTCTGCATCACGACGATTGCTTACCATGGTTGGAACGACAGCCCGGCAATTCCTTCCACGCCGTAGTGACCGACCCCCCGTATGCGTTGTATGAATACAGTGACTGCCAGCAGGCCAAACTTCGCTCCCGTAAGGGAGGAGTGTGGAGGATTCCGCCGTCCTTTGATGGGGCAGTTAGGAACCCGATACCACGGTTCACCACCCTGAACCAGCAACAGCTAGCCCACATTAGGGAGTTCTTCGAGCTGTGGGGGAAGCTGGTCCGCCGCGCCATCGTGCCTGGGGCCAACGTGGTCGTCGCCTCCAATCCCTTGGTGTCCTACCTGGTGTCCGAAGCCTTGGCCAATTCCGGTTTGGAACGCCGGGGGGAAATTATTCGCCTGACCATGACGATGCGCGGCGGCGACCGTCCGAAGGGAGCCCACGAAGAATTCCCGAATGTTAGCGTGTTACCAAGGTCGATGTGGGAACCCTGGCTCTTGTTCCGGAAGCCGCTGGATGGCAGAGTGCAGGACAACTTGCGGAAATGGGGCACGGGCGGCTTCCGGCGGCCCGGCCAGGACAAGCCATTTGGCGACGTACTGCCCTCGGCGCCGACTCGGGCGCCGGAACGACGCATCGCCCCTCATCCCAGCCTGAAGCCACAGTCTTACATGCGAACGCTGGTGAGGGGAGTCTTGCCCACGGGTGAAGGTGTCGTCCTGGACCCCTTCGCGGGAGCAGGTTCCACCCTGGCGGCGTGCAACGTGGTTGGATACTCCAGCGTCGGTGTGGAGAAGGATGCCGAATACTTTACCCTAGCCAGAGAATCAATTCCCAAACTGACGGAATACGGTGCTGATTAGATGACCTGGGCATTCGATACAGTAGGCTGGGGACTACGGACTGACTGTTTCCCTAGTGATGCAGTCGGGAAACAAGTTCAGAACACACGGCGCTAACTATCTGGCGGACAGGATGAGGGGTCGTCTTCCCCGGGTGTACCGCGCTTCGGCTCGGCCAGTTGTCTGCGCGCAACGCCTGGGCGTGCATGGGTTCTAACCGACGTTGCGATAAACCCACTGCTCACGAAGCTTGCGAATTCCTTCCCGATGCAGGGTAGCGGTCCTCGTCCCCAGTTCACCTCTCGGGTTCCGGCGGAAGTCCTCCAGCGTCACGTGCGCCAGATAAACCTCGGTAATGGTCAACGGAACGCGATTTACCGCTGGCTCAGTGGCATTGTCGACTACGTAGACAAATACGCACATCCACTGTTCTCTGGCCCCGTGCGTGTCCACTGCCCCGCCCCTCCGGCGAGTGGTCTTGATTTCTACGCCCTGTTCCCCGGCCTGGACCGAATTTTCGGGGTACACGCCGTTGACGATCAGGTCGGGATGGCCGTTGAAGAACCGGTTTTCCACGAGCGTCCGCGAATGATTGGCCAGGCTGGAGGTCAGCATGTCGGACAACACCCCCGACATTATGGCCGGGCGTAGCATATCGTCGAGCCGCCTCAGTCCCTTGGAAGTCAACTGTTCGTTCACGTCAAAGAAGAAGTCGTAAACGTCCGCTATTGCCAGGCTGAAATCCTCGGTCCTCAGCTCGTAGGGCAATGGCAATGCCGGGTTGAAGCCCTCCAGGTTCACTGTGTTACGCGTCAGCGGCATATAGCAACCCCTGGGCGGCACCCCAACGTGTTCTCCATGTCAAACAGTCGCTTGGCAAAGGAAGCAAGCGCCTAATCCCTATTGTGTAGAGGCACAGGGCGTATTCAGTGAACAGCAAACTGCTTCCTCGAAAGTCCAACCCGGTGGACTCTTGGTTTGCTGATGTTAGCCTATCATTAGACTCATGTCCTTGTCTTGGGGTCGTGCAACAGGAAAACCGTTGTGGGTGGCTGCTGGCGGGCGGACGCGGCGGCGAATGTCGGCGTTGCCTGGCACAACCTCTTCACTATCGCCGTTGGTTTGCTCATTAGTCCTCCGGTGAACCCATCCTGCCCGTAATTTCCTCCGGTGTCAATGTTCAGGACCATTAACCCACATTTTCAGAATCATTGACCACCCTGGCCGCCGCTCTTACCGCCGATTGCGCCCGCAGCAAGGTCTACGGCCTGCTGGAGCTGCTGCCCACCTCCCGTTCCAGCATCGGCTACCGCTACCAGGGCCAGGACTACGTGATCCATCCCGACGCCACCTTCTGGATGTCATACCGGGGAGACCGGCACCCCTACTTCCTGGAGTTCGAGCGCCGCGCCGTCACACCCCGGTGGGTCCGCGCCCGGCTGGAGAACTACCCCCGCTACTTTGGCAGCGGCTGGGCCGCCCTGGACCACGCCGGGCAGCTTCCGCTGCTGCTGTTCGTGTTCGAGACCCGCGACGACGAGGACGCCTTCATGGACGCCGCCAGCTACATCGATCATGCTCCCTTCGCCAGCTCCAACCTGGAGATCATCGCCCAGCGGGGCATCCTGGCTGACACGTGGCTGCCGCCCGCCCCGGAGCCCTGGGAAAGGCTGCCATTGCGGCGACTGGTCAAGGTGCAACTTTGCCGGTGATGCGGCTCCCGGGGTTTCCTGTAGAGGGAGCACACACCAATAGGGATGACAGTGGTTTTTGCCCTTCTCAACCTTGTCTGTCCCCAAAAGCCCGTTCGATTGCATTCTGTTGCAGAAATCGGGGCTTGCGGCAGAGGCGGACCGGTCCGGCGACCAGGGACGAAAAAACCGCTGGCGCGTATGACACAACAGGATTGACCCGTAAATGAGACGCAATGGCACGAATGGAGGTGCGGGTATGAGACTGCTGACCAAGGCGGAAACCTGCCGGGAGCTGAGGCTGTCCCTGTCCACGCTGAACCGGCGCATCGCCGCCGGGGAGGTGCCGGTGAGGAGGGAGCCGCGCGGCCGCCGCCACCGGGTGTACGTGATGCTGGACGACGACCCGCCGGGCAACGGCGTGGCTGCTGACCCGGCGCTGGCGATGGCCCAGGAGCGGATTCGCGGCCTGGAGGGGCAGGTGGGCTTGTTGCAGGGACAGCTTGAAATGGAACGGCAGCGCAACGGCGAACTGTGAAGGCGACGCAGGAACGGCGCGGCCCCTGGTGGCGGTTCTGGCAATCGTGAAAGCATCGCCGGCGGACTCCCGGTCCCGGCTGTCCATTGATCCTGGATTGGGGAGGGGCAATCCCCGAAACTGGCGGTCCCGAATGACATTTCCCCCTTGCGTACAGGGTATCCGACGGGATAACATAGTGGAGCATGGGCCAAACTCACGACGGCGAGGCAGCGGCGATGGGCAGCAAGGCAGGACAGCCGGAATACCCGGCCACGTCCGACGAGATGACGGCTGCCCTGAACGCCGCCCTGGAAGCGGGCGACTTGAACAGCATCATGGGCGTCATGGGCCGGATGGCCCGCTCCCACCGGATGCGGCGGGTGGCCCGGGAGACCGGCCTGGGCGAGAAGAGCCTGTACAAGTCCATGCGGGCCGGGGCCAGCCCCGAATTCAACACCGTGCTCCGGGTGCTGCGGTCCCTGGGGTTCCAACTCCAGGTCCAGCCTGACATCAAGTCGCAACAGGCAAACTAGGCCAAAGGCTCGTGAATCCCAACGTTCGGGCCATGCCTGGAAACGACGGGCCGAAGCAGAGGAGAGCCAACCGAATAAAGGAGCGCCTCGCCTTGAAATTCCCTCAGGTCAAGAATAGTCGAGCTGCCCTCGTACTGGCCGCAGCCGCCCACCTGCTGGCCTGGATCGCATTCCTGTGGATTGCGCTCTATCCCCATGCCTATCAAGGTGTATCGGCAACTCCGGTAAATGTTCAAGACCAAGGGGCAATGGAAGTGGAGGTTGTCCGTACCTCCGCTTCATTCGTTGAGGTAAACGGATATCGTCCGTTGATCCTGCTCTTCATACCCGTGCTGGTCACTGGTTTGGCCCTAATGTCCCTGTTGGCCTGGCAGGTAAGGCGAGCAGGGAATACGCTGATTCTGTGGGTACTGGCGGCAATTCTCCTGGTGTTTTGCGGCTTGGGCTATTTGTCCTTCGGCGTGCTGTACGCGCCGTCAGCCTTGGCATTGATTGTGTCAGCTGCCGTCTTTAGCTTCAGGCGCCGTTTGCCCACTCGGAGCGACGGCTGAGCAAACAAGCCCGCCACGAATCACCCCTGATTACGGAGCAAGGAGACAACGCGCTGGTGGTAGTCATCTCGTCCGTACAAACAACTGTCAAAGAGAAACCGGCAATACGCTGCATTGATCGGCACAGTTGACGGACACTGAAACAGTCCGTATCAAGATGAAGAGCAGGTTAGGAGTAAACTATGAGAAAGCAGCTACAACCCCTCACCCCGGCGGCCCTCTACGCCCGGGTTTCCAGCGACCGCCAGGACGTGGACCTCTCCGTGGCCGCCCAATTGCGGGCGCTGAGGGAGTACGCCAAGGCCAACGGCTACTCCGTGGCCCGCGAGTACGTGGACGAGGCCGAGAGCGGCCGGATCGCCGACCGGCCCCAGTTCCGCAAGATGATCGACGAAGGCAGCAGGCCGAGGTCCTCCTTTGACGTGATTCTGGTCTGGAAGTTTTCGAGGTTCACCCGCAAGCGGGAGCACGCCGTGGCCTTCAAGGCCCAGCTGCGGCGCAAGGGCATCCGCGTGGTGTCCATCACCGAGCAGGCCGAGGACAACGCCACCGGCAGGCTGCTTGAGGGCATCATCGAGTCGGTGGACGAATATTACAGCGAAAATCTTGGGCAAGAAGTGACGCGGGGAATGCGGGAGGCGGCTTCCCGCGGTTTCTTCCTGGGTTCCAAGGCCCCCTTCGGCTACACCCGCGTCAAGGTCAGCGACGGGGTGAAGGAGCGCCCCACCCTGGAGGTGGACCCGGTGGCCGCGCCCATCGTCAGGGAGATATTCGAAAGTTCCCGCCGGGGCAACGGCTTGGCGGAAATCTGCAAGGAGCTGAACGGGCGGGGCATCACCAACAAGGGCAAACGCTGGCAGAAGAACGTGGTCCACTACCTGCTGACCAACGAAGCATACACCGGCACGGCGGTATGGGGAGTCAAGAGCAAGGACGAGAAGGCGGGGGAGCCGGTCAGGGTGGAGAACGCCTGGCCCGCCCTGGTTTCAAGGGAGTTGTTCGACGCGGTGCAGCAGGGACTTCACGAGCGGGCGCCCACGGTGGCGCGGCCCGGACGGGTGGGCAGCCAGTACCTTTTGAGCGGCCTGCTCCGCTGCGGGGTGTGCGGCAAGTCCTACTCGGCCCAGGGCGCCAAGAGCGGCAAGTTCGCCTACTACGTGTGCTCCAGCCTGTTCAGGGAAGGGGCCGGAGCCTGCACCGCCCGCTACCTGAACGCCGTCAAGGTGGAGGACCTGGTGATCGGGAAGGTCAGGGAGCGGATTCTCACCGAGGAGACCATCACCGAGCTGGTGACGTTGGTTGCCGAGGAGATTGATGCTTTGGCCGGCGAGGTCAACGGCAGGCTGACCGCCATCAATGCCGAGCTATCCGACGTGGACACCCGGTTGGAGAACCTCTACCAGGCTTTGGAGACCCAGCAGTTGCCCTTGGAAGTCCTGTCGCCCCGCATCCTGTCTCTCAAGAGCCGCCAGGACCAACTAACAGCGGCGCGGGAGGAGGCTGAGTTCCAGTTGGAGCAGCGGCGGGCGGAACTTCCCACGTCAAAGGAGATCAAGGGGTACGTGGCGGACTTCCGCGCACTCTTCCAGGACGGCACGTTCCCGGAGCGCAAAGCCCTGATCCGCAACTTCGTGCAGGGCATCGAGATAGTGGAGGACGAGGCGGTCCTGACGTATACTATCCCCATGCCACAGGACGGGGTAACGTCGGAATCGGCCTCGGTTCTTGATTTCGTCCAGTCCGGCCCACCAGACTTGACCGTAGACAGTACCGGGGAGTGCAAGGCCATCTCCTCGGCGTCTCTTTCCCCTATGGGGCTATCTTCAGGCATCGGTATTGTGTAGCGTACCAACGCGCCGCCGGGCCGCACCACGATCTCCCTCACGAAGGACTCTATGAAGGCCCGCCGCTCGGTGAGTTCGCTCTCCCGCAGGTACCCGCTCAGGTCCTCGCAGTAGGCGGTGATGGTGTTCACGTCATCCAGGACCACCCGCCGCTGGGACAGCAGCACCCTGGCCTCCTCCGCCGTATCCTCCAGCTTCTGCTGTCGTTCCCGGTGCTCCCGGATGCGGGGCATGAAGTCGTCCACGTCCAGGTCGGTGGTCTCGGCCAGGTTGTAGAGCCGTTCCAGCCGTCGCTTCACGTCGGCCAGTTCCGACTGGGCGGTCTCCAGCCGCTGGCGCTGTTCCCGGGCGATGCCGTCCATCTCCTCGTCCACCAGTCTGACCAACTCCCGGATGTTGGACTCGGTGAGGATGTTGTCCCGGATGCGGTCAACCACCATCTCCTCGAACCGGCGGGCGTTCAGCCGGGGACAGTCGCAGGCCCCGCTGCCCCGCTTCATCAACGACTGGCAGACGTAGTAGGCGAACTGGCCGCTCTTGGAGTCCTGGCCGGACATGGCGCGGCTACATGCCCTGCACTTGACCAGCCCGCTGAGCAGGTAGGAACTGGCCACCCGCCGGGGATGCGCCTGCCTGGGGGCGCGGGCGCGCAATTGCTTATTCACCTTGCGGAACTGGGTCCTGGAAACGATGGCGGGGAACGCCTTCTCCACCCGCACCGGCTCTCCCTTGTGCTTCGCGGAGGTACCCCAGGTCAGAGTGCCGGTATAGGTCTCGTTGCGCAGGATGATGTGGACGCCGTTCTTGGACCAGGGCCTGCCGGTGGGGTTGGCGATGCCCTCGTCGTTGAGGGTGCGGGTGATGTTCAGGATGCCGTGCCCGGCCTCGGCCAGGTTGAAGATGCGCTGGACCACGGGAGCGGTGTCCGGGTCGAGTTCCAGGGTGGGGCGTTTCTTGGGGCCGTCCTGAACCATGAGCTTGCGGTAGCCGTAGGGAACGCGGCTGGCGACCCAGAAGCCCCGGGATGCGGCTTCGCGCATCCCCCGGTAGACCTCTTCGGCAAGATTTTCGCTGTAGAATTCGTCCACCGACTCGATGATGGCCTCCATGAGCTTGCCGGTGGGAGAGTCGTCGGCGTGCTCGGTGATGGAGACGACGCGGATACCCTTGCGCCGGAGCATGGACTTGAAGGCTACGGCGTGCTCCCGCTTCCGGGTGAACCTCGAGAATTTCCAGACCAGAATCTCGCTGAAAGGCGATTCCGGCTTGTTGGCTTCGTCCAGCATCCGGCGGAACTGGGGCCGGTCGGCGATTCTGCCGCTCTCGGCCTCGTCCACGTACTCGCGGGCTATGGAGTAGCCGTTGCGTTCTGCGTAGTCGCGCAGGGCACGGAGTTGTGCGGCGACGGAGAGGTCCACGTCCTGGCGGTCGCTGGATACCCGGGCGTAGAGCGCCGCCGGGGTCAAATCGGTATTGTTACTCATCGCTATATCCTCCATCTTCCTCAGACTGATTGGCGTGGCTAGAACGCAGTCGTTCCCGGCGTTGCTCACGGCGCAGTTCCCGGTCCTCCATGTACAGGCGCAGGGCCTCGCGCACCAACTCGCTCATGTCGCGGCCTTCTTCGTCCTTCACCCGCTGCACTTCTTGGAACATCTCCGGCGGCAGGGAGAAAGTGATGGTCCGTGATATGCGTCGTGGGGGCATGGTCTCTCGCATTGGCGGTTGTTATACTAGATTGTCTTACTATTCATCATCCCACGTCCGGCTGGCCCGGTCAAGGCGCGATGGTCGTCGCTCCGTCGCCAGAACCGCCACCCGGAATAGCGCCGGTCATGCGCCGCCTTCAACTTCCTCACCGGCCCGTCGTTGCGCTGCCGCTCCTGCTCAAGCTGTCCCTGCAACAACTCCACCTGCTCCTCCAGGACGCGAATCCGCTCCCGGAGCACGGCCAACTCCGAATTAGCGCCCTTGCCGTTCCCCGGCGGGTCGCCGTCTAGCATCACGTATACACGATGCCGACGTCCGCGCGGCACCCTACTTACCGGCACCTCCCCGGCGGCGATGCGCCGGTTCAGCGTTGACAGTGATACCCCCAGCTCCCGACAGGCTTCCGCCTTGGTCAGCAGTCTCATATCCGCGCCTCCCATTGTGTCATCACGTTTCATTTACGGGTCATTCCTCATATGTCATTCGTGCCAGCGGATTTTCCGCCCACGGACGCGGGGCCGGTTCGCCCCTGCCGCGAGCCCCGATTTCTGCAACAGAATGCAATCGAACGGGCTTTTGGGGTCAGACAAGGGTGAGGAGGGTAAAAACCACTGTCATCCCTATTGGTTCGTCCTCCCTCTACAGGAAACCCCGGGAGCCGCATCACCGGAAAAGTTGCACTTTGACCAGTCGCCGCAATGGCAGCCTTTCCCAGGGTTCCGGCGCAGGCGGCAGCCACGTGTCAGCCAGGATGCCTCTCTGTTTGATGGTCTCCAGGTTGGAGCTGGCAAAGGGGGCGTGATCGACGTAGCTGGCGGCGTCCATGAAGGCGTCCTCGTCGTCCTCGTTCTCGAACACGAACAGCACCAGGGGCAGTTCACCGCCGTGGTCCCGGCGGGCGTAGCCGCTCTGGAAGTAGCGGCGGTAGTTCTCCAGCCGGGCGCGCACTCGCCGGGGCGTGGTGGCCCGGCGCTCGTATTCCAGGAAGCAGTAACGGTATCCCCCGGGCAGGTCCAGGACGAAGGAAACGTCGGGGTGGACCACGTAGTTCTTGTCGTCGTGCCAATACCCCACGGCGGAGCGGGTGGTGGGCAGCAGGTCCAGGACGCCGTAGTCCCGAGAGCGGGCGCATTCGGCGGCGAGACCGGCGGCCAGGGTGTTCAGGGCGGCGTGGTGATCGGGCTGGGACGCCATAGCTCGCAGGGCGGTCCCGACATAGACCTGCGGGTTGTTGAGGCTGGGACCAGCGGTCCAGCGGTCCAGGACCTGCCCCACGGCTGCCCGGTCCCGGCGGGCCAGCCAGGTCAACCCTTCGTCGGTGAGCAGGTGTAAATCCCCTTCGGCGCGAGCGAGTCCGTGGTCTGCCAGGGAGCGGAGCGCCTGGTTGGCCCGGCGGCGGGTTACGCCGCCCATCAGCCCGGCCAGTTGGTCCGTGGTACAGAGGGGCCAGGCGGCCAGCAGGTCCAGAACCTGCCTTTCAGCACGGGTGAGTTTCACCGACAGGGAGCTGTTCACCTGCTCAACAGGGTTGGGCATAAACGCCCGCATCCGGCTGGGATAGAGCTGGTCCGGGTCGGGCGACGGGTTGTCGTCCGAGTCCAGGCCCAGCCTGCGGCGGCGCTCGGCGATGCGCTCCGTCCGCTTTCCCAGCCAGTCCAGGACGAGATCCAGGGAGAGGTCGGGGTTGATGGTCTCGGGCCGGAAGCGGTTGACGCCGCCGCCGCACTGCTGCCACACCGGGGCCTGCGCGTCTCCCGCCAGCAGTTCCCCCTCGGTGGCGACGAAGGCGCTGCGGTGCTCGTCGGGGTTGCCCAGGGTGCGGAAGGCCCGGCGGGTGGCCTGGTCCGAGTGGGTCAATACCAGAGTCGCCGTGGGCAGCTGGCGGACGTGGAGCCGCTCCAGGGTGCGCAGGCGGTAGCGCAGGTTGGCCGAGGACAGCATCGGCCCCTGGCGCACGACGCCTACCGAACGGCCGCCCGAAAGCGTGACCAGCAGGTCGTAGGGTCCCTGGCGGTGGTGGTCCACCCGGACCGGCTGCCCCTGGGGGTCGGCGTGGGCGATCATGGCGGCCACGTGATAGAGGACGGCCACGGCGTCCAGGCGGTCGGTGAGCAGCCGGAACCACTCCCGGGAAACCGGGTACTCGCTGAGGAAGCGTTCCGTGCCGTGCTCCGCGCCGGCGGCGGCCTCGATACCCCGCTCGGTGGGGAAGTGGCGTTGCTTCGGGTTGGAACCCAGGCTGCCCAGGTGGTGGGAAACCGAGTCCACCAGACCGAGACCGGCGAGTTTCGCCAGCCGGCGGCGCAGGGTGGTCTTGGGAATCCTGCCGAAGGCGGAGAGTTCTTCCACGGTGGCCAGGGGCGCGGCGCACAGCAGCCGCAGGGTGTCCACCAGGGTCTCGGCCAAGGGCCTGGGATTGGCGGCGGCCCGGCGCTGGACCTGGCGGACGGCGGTCATGGCCCATGTCGCCGCTTGTATGACGTCGGGATCGGCGCCGACGGCATTGATCACCGCCCTGGGCAGGGCACGGCCCAGGCGTCCCCGCTCCAGGCAGCGCCACAGGGTATGGCGGGATACGCCGAAGCGTTGGGCGGCCTGGGGTCTCCCGTGCCACAGGGCGTAGGCGCGCACGTAGTCGCGGATGGCGTAGTCGAGGGTTGATTCGTCCTGGGTGTTGTGCTCGGTCCGCGCTGGCGGTTCCGGCGGTTTGGCTTTCAAGCTGAGCGTCTCCGGAAGTAACGGTCCAATGTTCTATTATCGCGGAGAGACGCGCTGAAAGTAATGCCCGGAGCGTCACTATGTTGCAAGCAATTTTGTGGTATGGGCGGGCGCGGCGAGATGCAGTCTCCGCCCGCGTCGGTATGGGCCTCAGCCGGACGTCTCGCGGGGAAGAGGCGTAGAATGTCGTGGGCGGGATTGCCCCGATGAGGATGGGCAAGTTTCGTGGACCAGCTTGAAGGACGGAGAGTTGCAGGCGGCGTTCAAGAAACTGCTCGGGGCGTACCTGATGGACAGGGCCGTCTTTGTGGCGGTGTGGTTCGTCGGCAACCCGTTCTTCGACGTGAACGGCGTCTGGGAAGTGGCCAACTACTTCCTGAAGAGGAACTACCAGAGGGGTCTTGAGTAGCGTCCGGGGGTAGCAATGTGATTCCCGATTCCTCACAGGAGCCAATCCGGAGAGCCCGCAAGCCCCGCAGTGCCGGCAGGTGGCAGCTGGTGCTTGTCGCCGGCGTTGTTATGGTCATTGCCGCCGCGCCGGTATTCGACGCCGGGGCTGTCTGGACCGTGGCCTTTCAGGTCCATTTTGGCTGGAGTGCCGCGCAATTGGCCTTAGCTTTCTCATTCGCCAGAGTCGGGGGCAGACTTGCCGGTCCCCTGGAGGGCTACCTCACTGACCGGATAGGCACCCGCCGCACCGTGCTGTTCGGACTGGCCGTCCTGGGCGGCTCCTGGATGCTCTTTTCCATCATCGAAAACCTCTGGATGCTTTACTTATGCTACGTCCTGTTCACGTTTGGCGCGGGTCTTGCCGGTTGGATACCTCTGACGACCATGTTGTTCAAGTGGTTCGTGAGGCGCCGGGGGTTGGCCTTGGGCTGTTTCCAGGTTATCGAAGGGCTTGGGGGCGTGGTGCTGCTGCCTGTCATCGCCTGGTGTGTTGGTGTGGACGCCCCCGGAGGCATGGGTTGGTCGATGACAGCTCTGATTATTGGCGCCGGCATTCTCGTCCTGACCTGGCCGCTGACTCGCCTACTCCACAATGATCCGCGGGACTACGGCATGGAACCCTACGGTGGGCGCCCGCCCCGCCCGAATCTGACCGCCCGCGAAGCTCTGCGCACCCGGGCCTTCTGGTTGATTTCCCTGGGAAACTGCTTTATCGCCATGATCATCGTGGGCATAACGACGCATCTGCCATTGCTGATGGCGGACGAGGGATTTGCCCTTGAACACAGAGGGTTGGTGTTTTCGATTAATGCCGGTGTAGCCACGCTTTTCTACTTGGTGGGCGGACTCGTCGGTGACCGGATTTCCAAGCGGGTGGCCCTCACTCTCTTCGCCACTCTGCAAGCCGCTGGAGTTTTTGCGCTTTTGATTGCCCAAAGCCTTCCCATGTTCTACCTCTTCGCCCTGCTTTTCGGCGCCGGAATGGGTGGGAATAGCACTTTGCAGTAACCGTTCTCGCCGATTACTTCGGCATGAAATCATTCGGGAAAATACTGGGACTATCCTCGATTCTCCTTCTCCTGACGTTCTTTGGCTCCATCTTCATTGGGATCGGGTACGATGAGTTCGCCACGTATACTCTGGCTATTCTGGATGGGCTAACTCTCACCGCCGGTCTCTGCTACCTTGCCGCCAGCCCTCCTGAGTGGCGCGGACCCGGTGCGGCGGAGGCCACGCCTGCGGTTCTGTGAATTGCATCTTCTCCTATTCCGAAAGGGCCGTGAGCTATGACTATATTCAAGCTAAAGATGGTGACACAGACTTCCGTGGTGGTGGTCCTACTAGTAGTTGCTGCCTTGCTTATCGGGGGCGCGGCCATTGGCGCCCGTGCTTTCTGGTTGGACGATTACCGGAGTGGGCAGGTAACGGCATCGGAATCGAGCGAGGACGACACGGTGATCGCCACCGCCGGAGACGTGTCGATTAGTGCGCGGGAATTACATGAAGCTGTGCTGCATCTTCAGCATATGAAGCAGATGGCAGAAAAGGAACTGCAAGGATTGGGCGAGAACGCTGACCTACCAACCGATTACCTTCAAGACCGACACAACCTGGTCACAAAATGGGGTGATGAGAACGCTGCCCTGGCAAGTTTGATACGGGACCGCATCCTGCATCAGAAAGCCACGGAACTCGGCTACGAAGTAACCGACGAAGAACTGGAAGAGGGAAAGAAGTGGGCGCGCGACGCTTACGAACGCGGCGAACTGGACGCGTACACTCAAGGATACATTGACTCCGTCGGGGCAGACCATTACTGGGACAACATATACCCGGTATTGGCGACTCGCTTAATGGCGACCGAGAAGCTCTATGACGGCGTGGCTGAAAAGGCAAGGACTCAGCACCACGACATGGTGCGGGTCCATTGGCATGACTTCGAGGAAGCGGTGCTCGCCGAAGCCGAAATCAAAGTGCTGGAGAGTAGGGAACATTCGGCGACGCTAGACGGGGTTATGGGCTTTCTGGACGATGTAAGAGAGACCAACAGGTCCCACCTCCGGTGGCTCTACTACCGTCCTCATATCGGGGCCTCTAGCATCCCAAAGGCTTAGGGCGGGTGCGCTTGGCCCCCGCAGGGACCCGACAAGTACCATATGCCGCCACCAAGATTCCGAAGGAAGAATGGACGCTACCTACGGATGCTTGCCCAACCAATCAGCTCAGTGGGTCGATTCGCTTTTCGCGGTGACAAACCGGTTACGCATGAGTCGGCCGGGTCACCCACTCTACCCAGATTGACGCCGCCGGGGAGTCGATCCGGGTCCATTTGACGGTCTCTCCGGCGGCTTTTCCGAGACTTGGGAAACGGCCGGGCGGGACTCGCGCAGGAGGCCCCGACGTGTCAAACTGCAATCCTCTCAGGCGGTTTCCCACAGTGGGCGCCCTGAAAGGAGAAATGAAAGGATTGCAGAATACAATCCAGGGGGTGTTTCCTACGGGGAATTGAGCGTTGGGGACGGCGTTTGGGGTATTGCTGGGCGAGCGATTTACTGCGGCTCTATAATCACTTTATTACAGAGATTGCAGTGCGAAGATTGTAGTTTCGACCCATGGTAAAAGCCTTGAACGACGATGACGATGACGCCCTGGTGGCGGAGTGCGACCCTGGAAAGGAGCCGGAGGCTCCCCTATCGGACGACGCCCTATTGGACCTGCTGGATGCCCTGGTGGAGGAACGGGGCCGGGTTCCCGCCGCCCAGGTCCTGGGGGTGAACTACCGCACCCTGGCCCTCTGCTACGACACGCGGGAGGTGTCCCGTCGGATGCGGCGGGCGCTGGTAGAGTTCCGGGAACGAGGCGGTGTCGGCGGTGGTGAAGCAGGGGATGGCGACGGCGACGGTCCGCCGGACGGCGGCGTGGCTGCCCTGCGGGAGCGGGTGGCTGAGCTGGAGAATGAGAACTGCAAGCTGCGAGAGTTGGCGGGTGATCAGGCGCGCCAGTTGGAGGAACTTACCCGCAGGCTTGCCGCGCTAGAAGACAGCAGGCGACCGGGGGACGCTGCCGAAGGTGTTGATGCTGACACTGATGATGATCACGAAAATGACCAGGGCGACGATGTGGCGAAGGATTGGAGACCGCCCCGGCGCCGACCCGGAATGCCCGATGCCGGAGTGGTTACCCTGGAAGTACAGCCCGATGAGGAGTTCGCCTTCGGCCCGGCGGCAACCCTGGTGGCCGAGTGGCGGAAGTTGCGCACCTGCGGCGGGCAAGGCGTCAGCCGCGTTGAACAGGCCCAGGCCGCCGTGCGCCGGTGGGAACTGGAAGCCGCAATGATTGGCGAGTACCACCTGACCCTGCC
Source organism: Dehalococcoidia bacterium (assembly GCA_965207025.1). Taxonomy (GTDB): domain Bacteria; phylum Chloroflexota; class Dehalococcoidia; order Lucifugimonadales; family UBA3495; genus Bin87. Next base: position 4,185,831 of record OZ242258.1, read on the forward strand.
GCCAGACACCTACCCCTTGGATGACGCAAGGCGCGCCGATCACGTCCGCTGGCGCCGGGATGCCTTGGCCGAAGCCCAGAGGGAGTTGGGGCGGGCTAGACGAGTGCATTTGCTGCGGCGGGTGTTCACGCTGGGACGGTGGCGCAGGTAGTCGTCGCTTTTCCGACCGGCGCAGTAGCATGAGTTTCCACGGGCGGATTGACCCGATACAGCCAGAGGCATATCCTTGAATGCAATCCAAGAACGGTCGGGACCGCTGAGGAGGAAACCTGGCATGTCGTCAAGCAAGCGGCTGTTGCCCACGGGGGAATGCTGGTGCGGCTGCGGCGCGGAGACCTCCATTGGTTCCTTCTTCCTCCCCGGCCACGACAAGGCCGCCGAGGCTGCGGTGATCTCGGTGGAGTACGGCGGCGCTCCCCGGTTCCTGGTGCAGCACGGGTACGGACCGGAAGGCAAGAATCCCAGGCAGGAGATGGCGAAGCTGCGCTCCGATGGCAAGCGGGGGAGGAGATCCCGATGACCATGGCGAGAGGAAAGCGGAAAGCCTCCGGACCAGGGGGCGCCGCAACAAACGGGGACACGGTTGCGGACTACCGCGCTGAGCTTTGGCGCATGGCCGACGCTCTGCGGGGCAGCATGGACGCCGCCGAGTACAAGCACGTGGTCTTGGGGCTCATTTTCCTCAAGTACATCTCCGACGCTTTCGAGGAAGCCTACGCCAGGCTGGATGCCGAGCGGGACCAGGGCGCGGACCCGGAGGACCCGGACGAGTACCGCGCCCAGAGTATCTTCTGGGTGCCGCCCGAAGCCCGGTGGACGGTGCTGCAAGCCCAGGCGCGCCAGCCCGCCATCGGACGCCTGGTGGACGACGCCATGACCGCCATTGAGCGGGACAACCCGGCGCTGAAGGACGTACTGCCCAAGGAATACGGCCGGGACGCCCTGGACAAGCAGCGCCTGGGCCAGGTGGTGGACCTGGTGAGCAACATCAGGGTCGGCGGAGCCGAAGCCCAGGCCGACGACGTGCTGGGGCAGGTGTACGAGTACTTCCTGGAGCAGTTCGCGTTGGCCGAAGGACGCAAGGGCGGAGAGTTCTACACGCCCCGCTCGGTGGTGCGGCTGCTGGTGGAGATGCTGGAACCCTACCAGGGCCGGGTCTATGACCCCTGCTGCGGCTCCTCGGGGATGTTTGTCCAGTCGGTGGAGTTCATCCGCGCCCACGCCACGGGCAACGGAAACGGTGGCCGGGCCAGGGGGGATATTTCCGTCTACGGCCAGGAGTCCAACTACACCACCTGGCGGCTGGCCCGTATGAACCTGGCCATCCGGGGCATCGAGGGACAGATAGCCTATGGCGACAGCTTCCACAACGACCGGCATCCCGACCTGCGGGCCGACTGCATCCTGGCCAACCCGCCCTTCAACGTCTCCGATTGGGGCGGCGACCGACTGCGAGACGACAAGCGGTGGGAGTACGGAGCGCCGCCGGTGGGCAACGCCAACTTCGCCTGGGTGCAGCACTTCCTGCACCACCTGGCGCCACTAGGCATCGCCGGGTTCGTGCTGGCCAACGGCTCCATGTCCTCCAACCAGTCTGGGGAAGGGGAACTCCGCAAGAACATCGTTGAGGCGGGCTTGGTGGATTGCATCATCGCCCTGCCGGGGCAGTTGTTCCGCTCCACCCAGATACCGGCTTGCCTCTGGTTTCTCCGCAAGGGCCGCGTCGCGGGGGAAACACGCACCAGGGAGACGCTGTTCATCGACGCCCGCAAGCTGGGCCACATGACCGACCGCACCCACCGGGACCTGTCCGCCGAGGATATTGCGCGCATCGCAGCTACCTACCATGCCTGGCGGGGCGGCGCCGGCGGCTATGCCGATGTTGCCGGCTTCTGCAAGAGCGCATCGCCGGAGGAAATCGGCAAGCATGGCCATGTGCTCACGCCGGGCCGCTACGTGGGAGCGGAGCCGCAGCCCGACGACGGCGAACCCTTCCAGGACAAGATGGCGCGCCTTGTGGCCCAATGGCGCGACCAACAGGCCGAGGCTCGGCAGCTGGACGCGGTCATTGCGGAAAACCTGGAACGACTGGGGTTCGGGTAGCCGAGCCGCACACTCTTCTCCCCGCTTTATCCTCTTTTTGCCAACGGTTGGCCCTGTAGTCAATGCCTTGGCTATTGACACCGTTTTGGGAACGCTTTACTATTCGATGTATTGGGATGGGCGGGGGATTGATTTGAGGGTTGTCTCCGAAAAAACGCTGAGGGCCTTTTGGAAGCGCCATCCAACGGCTGAGAAGCCGTTGCAAGCGTGGTTGGCAGAGGTAAAGCGAGCGCATTGGGCCTCTCCTGCCCAAGTAAAAACCCGGTTCCCCAATGCCAGCATAATCAGAGACAATCGGTTGGTTTTCGACATAGGCGGTACGCGTTTCCGATTAGTGGTCTGGATCAACTACACCCACCAAGCGATTTACGTCAAGTGGTTTGGCACTCATGCCGAGTACGACCGGATTGATGTCGAGAGGGTAGAGCCATGAACACGATAAAACCCATCAGGTCAGACGAGGATTTGGATGCCGCCTTGGCGCGTATTGAGGAGATCTTTGACGCTGAGCCTGACTCGCCGGAAGACGATGAGTTGAGTGTGCTGTTGGACTTGGTAGAACTTTACGAAAGCAGGCATCATCCCATACCGGAGCCGGATCCCATTTCCGCAATTGAGTTCCGTATGGAGCAGGCCAACTTGTCTCCCCGCGACCTGGTGCCGTTCATAGGAAGCCGGGCCAAGGTCTCCGAGGTGCTTTCAGGAAAGCGGGCCATAACCATGTCCATGGCCCGGGCGTTGCACCAGCACTTGGGAATACCGGCTGATGTTCTCTTACAGGAACCGGGCGTCAGCCTGCCGGATGCGGTGCCGGGGCTGGAGTACGAGCGGTTCCCGCTGCGGGCAATGGCCAAGGCTGGGTGGATTCGCCAAGTTCCTAGGCTAAAAGACCACGCCGAGGAATTGGTTACCGGCCTGATGAAACGCGCTGGCGGTCCGGAATTCGCTGCTGCCGCAATGTATCGCAAGAATGATGGCCGTCGGGTCAACGCCAAAACCGATGAGTACGCGCTGAAGGCCTGGTGCTGGCAGGTATTGGCTCAAGCAGGGGAAAGGGGGTTGCCCCTGGACTATCAAGCAGATGCCGTTACGCCTCAATTCCTGCGTCAAATTGCTCAGATGAGTTTGCTGGAGGACGGCCCGATCCAGGCTAGGAGGTCCCTAGCCCAGCATGGCATCGGCCTGGAGTGCGTCAACCATCTACCCCGGACTCACTTGGATGGCGCGGCCTTGCGACTCCGCGACGGGAGGCCGGTTATCGGAATGACTCTGCGTTACGACCGGATCGACAACTTCTGGTTCACCCTACTGCACGAATTGAGCCATGTGGCCCTCCACATGGGAGGATGCAGTGATGAGACGGGCTTCGTGGATGACCACAGCCTGCGGGGTATTGAACCTGGCGGGCACAACACCACCGAGCAGGCAGCCGACCAGTCGGCTCAAGATGCCCTGATACCACCGGAAATCTGGGATGACGGCACCATTCTGGAAAACTCGGGGCCGATGGCGGTTCTGCAAATGGCTTGGGAAGCTCAGGTTCACCCGGCCATCATTGCGGGTCGGGTTCGTTATGAGATAGGCAACTACCGGCTGCTTTCCCAGTTCGTGGGAACGGGCGAAGTACGACGGCAGTTTGAGGTCGATTAGAGAAATGGTTACGGTCCAAAGGGGTCACAACAGTTTTGAGTCAGACACCCGCAGAGGGCGAGCAATGAGATTCTGTGCCCAATATGTAACGCGACAAGCACGCAGAGTTCCCTGCGATCGTTCCTGCACTGGATATTACTGTGGCTTGCACGGAGGGTCAGACGCCAATGACCCAGTAGTTGGCGTCGAGGTTGGGACCGCCAGATTTTACCCTTCAGACGGGCCAAAAAGTTTAGGATTCCAGCGCAGTTTTAAGACGTGAGAACCATCTATCACGGGGAACGGTCAGCTATGCCACGAACTGGAAAAGGGACTCGGTCCAGTGGAAACCGCAGAGAGGTGCGAGGTTATACCCTCCGCGGAAGAAACGGACGCATAAACTACATAGGCGTTACGGCCAGCCCAAATCGTCGCGCCGGTCAACACAAGAAAGGTGGCAAGCGAGGTTCTATGAAAGTAGAAACTCGGTCGATGTCTCGCCCGTCAGCACGACGGTGGGAATCTGCACGACTTGCCACTTATCGGCGGAATCATGGCGGGAAGAATCCGCGACACAACCACACCAGAAATGGCTGACCGCCTGAACCTGCTTCCCCGCCATCGGAGGGAGTTGAAGGCGTTGCTGCGCAAGCACGTGCCCGAAGTCGAGGTGTGGGCCTACGGCAGCCGGGTCGACGGCCTGTGCCACGAAGCCAGCGACCTGGACCTGGCACTGCGCGGCCCTGGCCTGGAACCCCTGGGCCATGAATACGTTGAGCTGGTTGAGGCGCTGGAGCAGTCCAACATCCCAATACTGGTGCAGGCCCACGACTGGGCCAGGCTGCCGGAGAGTTTCCACCGCGAGATTGAGCGCGACTACGTGGTGATGCAACAAGGCGCAGATAGGAGTGAATGGCGATCTATGCCGTTCAGCGAGGCTGTACTCGTCAACCCACCCGTCCAGTTGCAACGTGGTACGGAATATCCCTTTGTTGACATGGCCGCCGTGAATCCCGGCATTAGGTGGGTATATGCTGAAAGTCAGCGCAAGCATTCCGGCGGCGGATCAAGATTTCAGGATGGCGATACGTTGATGGCGCGGATTACGCCTTGCCTGGAGAATGGAAAGATTGCCCGCTATCGCGCGTTGGGTGGGGTGGCCGCTGCCCACGGCTCTACCGAGTTCATCGTTATCCGCGGGCGCCCAGGCGTTACCGATAACGAATTTGCTTACTATCTCACGCAATCGCAGGCGCTGCGGGATTACTCAGTCAGCCAGATGACTGGTACATCTGGTCGCCAACGAGTGCCGACCGCCGCGTTGGATCATATTGACGTGGCACTACCACCCCTCCCGGAACAACGCGGCATCGCCCACATCCTCGGCGCGCTGGACGACAAGATTGAGCTGAACCGGCGGATGAACGAGACGCTGGAACAGATGGCCCGGGCCGTCTTCCAAGACTGGTTCGTGGACTTCGGCCCGGTCCGCGCCAAGCTGGAGGGGCGGGAGCCTTACCTGCCGCCGAACCTGCGGACGCTGTTCCCTGACCGGTTGGTGGACTCGGAGTTGGGGGAGATACCGGAAGGTTGGGAGGTCAAGGCGCTGGGGGACTGTATTGATGTGGGTAGGGGCTTGTCGTACAAAGGGTCGGGGCTGTCATCAGGCGGAATGCCGATGCACAATCTGAATTCGGTTTACGAAGGTGGCGGCTATAAAGATGACGGTATCAAGTTTTACAACGGCGACTTTCAAGAACGACATGTGACACAGCCCGGAGATGTGCTTGTCGCCAACACGGAGCAGGGGCACGACAGGCTGTTGATCGGATTTGCAGCGATAGTGCCAAAGCGCTTCGGCGACAAAGGGTTATTCAGTCATCATATATACCGAGTACGTCCCAAGAATTCTTGCTCTCTTTCGGCCGACTTCGTTTGCCAGCTGCTGAACACGAAAGCTACGCACGGTACTATTAGCGGCTATGCGACCGGTACGACAGTGAATATGTTGCCAGTCGATGCATTGGCGAGTCCGACAGTAGTGGTACCACCGACTCAGCTCGTGAACACGTTCACCCTTGTGGCCGAAGTGACGCGCAGGAGACAGGAATTCTTGGTCGCAGAAAGTCATCACTTGGCCGCCCTGCGGGATGCTCTGCTGCCGAAGCTGGTATCGGGGGAATTGCGGGTGGGTGAACTGAGCGAGGTATGGAGGTAGCTAAATGAGTGGGCCAAGCACAACATTGGAGTTACTGCTTGAACTGGGATTCGAGGACCGCCCCCCAACAACCCATGTTTCTCCGTCCTCGCTGTGGATGGTGCCCGAGCACATCCGATCTCCTTTGATCAGCGTCTGCTACCCATTCGCCAATTTCGATTTGGTCGCTTCTCCCGTGACCAAGATGTTCGGTCGGGAGGTTGTCCAGTTGAGCGCAGTCATTGAATCCAAGCGTAGCTGGACAGAAATACAGAGCGAGATACCGCCTGACTTGGGAAACCCGGTGGAAGTTGCGGCCTGGGTTAGCTTTGCCCTGAAATCCTATAAATCCGACCTGACACCCCTGCCGGAGTGGTTTGCGGAAGGGGAACGTAACTGGGACGTCGTTTATGTCCGCATGGACCCCGAAGGTTGGAAAAGGCAGTTGGCCTATCGAGACTGCCCAAAATGCTTTATCGACAGGGAATATGCCCGGCCTCTCCGGCGCAACCTACAGGAAGAATTCTCATGGCTTTCCGGCGAGACTGAAATGACGTTCAGCTTTGACGGGCGCGTCCTTAGGATCGTCCTGAATGGACGCGCTCACGAGGTGATAGCGTCGGGAGACAGTTGGCCGTCATCCTTCCGAGCCATAGTATCCCAGAAGAGCAAGTTACCTGCCCGTTTTGAGTCTTGGCAGGTTGAGGTCAGCGTTTTGGAAGGTTCTGTCCGTTTCAACCGGATTCGCCTGGGACCATGCGAGCCGGTGGAGTGAATTCCACGAGTCCAAAACCGAAGAACCTAGCCCGAGCTGAGTTTTGTTCAACCTCAACGAATCTTGCGGCTTGGCCGTGTAGCGGGATGCGCTGCTGCCGAAGTTAGCTTCATGGGACATGCGGGTGGTGGATGGGGACGTAGAACTTGGGAACCGTCCTTTACCCTTACCCTGATTTGGATGTCTCGTCAATTTACAATGTGGAGAGAAGCCAATGCATTTGCAAAAGCGAAACCTGCTCGTTGCAATCATCATATCGTTGCTCACCTACATTGGAGTGGCAGCAATTGAAGGCCACCAATGGACCCTAGCCTTGGTTGCCCCGGCGGCGATACTGTCGGTCCATTTTCTTGCGGCGTTAGCTGACTGGATGCTATTTGAGCCGTTAGGAGCAGAATATCAGCAGACCAGACACGCCTTACGTCAAGCTGAACTGACTTTTGGTATAGCGCTTGGGGAATTGTCCCCTAAGCGGTCTCCCAGAAAGTGGTGGAGACCGATATATCTATGTCGGCTGAAGCGTAAGCTCGCGGGCATGGGAAGACTTGAAGCGACTTAGGCACAAAGCCCTTATCGAGAGGGTCCCACTTTCTTCACCGCATCAATCGCGCGTATGCGTTGCTGTATTCTCTCCCAGGAGTTAAAGCCAATGGACTGGCGTGATTACATATCAACTGATCCCATGATCTGCCACGGGAAGGCGTGCATCACTGGCACACGGGTCATGGTAACGGTCATCCTGGACAACTTGGCTGATGGCATGACTGTCGAGGACATCACAAAGAGCTATCCTTCGGTGTCACGAGAAGGGGTGCAAGCAGCCCTTCACTACGCGGCCGAGCTCGCCCGAGAGCGTATGGTTCCTGTTCCGAGATAAGCAAGCCATGCGGTTCAAGTTCGACGAAAATTTGCCCACTGAAATGGCATCTCTGTTTGAGGAAGCAGGACACGACGCCGTAACCGTGTTTGACCAACGAATGAATGGAGCGGCTGATCCTGACCTTGCTGCCGCTTGCCTCCTCGAAAGCCGCGTCATCGTAACCCTGGACATGGATTTCACTGACATCAGGGTTTATCCGCCACAGAGCTATTCGGGGATTGTGGTTATTCGACCCAGCAGGCAGTCACGTGACCATTTGCTGGAGATGGGGAGTACGCTACTTGGTGAGTTGACGGATTCTATGCCAGGACAGCTATGGGTCGTCGAAGAGTCGCGTATCCGCATTCGTGAGTAACCTATGACTACCCTCACCGAAACTGACGTCGAACAGGCCACCCTGGAATGGCTTGCCGTTTTGGGCTGGCAGGTGGCCCATGGCTCGGACATAGCCCCGGACGCGCTGGGCGCGGAGCGGGACGACTACGGGCAGGCGGTCCTGGAACGACGGCTGCGGGATACCCTGGACAGGCTGAACCCTGAATTGCCCGACTCTGCGGTTGAAGACGCTCTCCGCAAGCTGACCCGGCCCGAAGGGGCCACCCTGGAGACCCGCAACCGGGAGTTCCACCGGATGCTGGTCAACGGCGTCAACGTGGAGTACCGGGCAAGCGACGGCAGCATCCGGGGCGAGCCGGTCCGTGTCCTCGATTTCGAGGACTGGGCAGCTAACGACTGGCTGGCGGTCAACCAGTTCACCGTTACCCAAACAGCGGGCGGGAACCGAAACACCCGCCGCCCCGATGTCGTCCTGTTCGTGAACGGCCTGCCCCTGGGCGTCATCGAACTGAAGAATCCCGCCGACGCTGACGCCACCATCTGGACCGCCTGGCAGCAGCTCCAGACCTACCAGGCCGAACTGACCACCCTGTTCTCCATGAACGAAGTCCTGATGGTCTCCGACGGTCTGGCCGCCCGCGTCGGCGCCCTGGGCACCGGGCAAGAATGGTTTAAGCCCTGGCGCACCACCACCGGGGAAGCGCTGGCGGATTCCAGCCTGGCCGAGTTGCAGGTGATGCTGGAGGGCGTGTGCCAACCGGAGCGCTTCCTGGCCCTGCTGCGGGACTTCATCGTGTTTGACGACGACGGCAGCGGCAAGCCGGTGAAGAAGCTGGCCGGCTATCACCAGTTCCACGCCGTCCGCGCCGCCGTGGGTGAGACCCTGCGGGCGGCGGAGTTGCGGCAGGCGGTACGGGCCGTCGCCGAGGAAGGAGGCCGTTACGAGTCGGGAACAAGGCCCGGCGGCGAACCTGGCGACCGGCGCATTGGGGTGGTCTGGCACACCCAGGGTTCGGGCAAGAGCCTGACCATGGCCTTCTACGCCGGGGCCATCGTGCGCGAGCCGGCCATGCAGAACCCCACCATCGTAGTGCTCACGGACCGCAACGACCTGGACGACCAGCTCTTCGGCACCTTCTCCCGCTGTCAGGACCTGCTGCGCCAGCCGCCTATACAGGCCGAAAGCCGGGCCGACCTGCGGCAGAAGTTATCGGTGGCGGCCGGCGGCGTGGTGTTCACCACCATCCAGAAGTTCTTTCCCGAGGAGCGGGGCGACAGTCATCCCACCCTATCGGAACGGCGCAACATCGTGGTCATCGCCGACGAGGCCCACCGCAGCCAGTACGACTTCATCGACGGCTACGCCCGGCACATGAGGGACGCCCTGCCCAACGCCTCCTTCGTCGGCTTCACCGGGACGCCCATTGAGCTGGAGGACGCCAACACCCGGGCGGTGTTCGGCGATTACATCAGCATCTACGACATCCGGCGCTCCGTGGAGGACGGGGCCACGGTGCCCATCCACTACGAAAGCCGCCTGGCCAGGCTGGAACTGGACGATGCTCAGCGGCCCACCATTGACCCGGACTTCGAGGAGGCCACCGAGGGCGAGGAAATCGAGCAAAGGGAGCGGCTGAAGACCAAGTGGGCGCAGTTGGAGGCCGTCGTCGGCGCTCCCGACCGGGTAAGGCAGATAGCCCAGGACATAGTTGATCACTTCGAGCAGCGATTGGAAGCGCTTGACGGCAAGGCCATGGTGGTGTGCATGAGCCGCCGCATCTGCGTTGACCTGTACGACGAACTGGTTCGCCTGCGCCCGGAGTGGCATGGCGGCAATGATGGCGAGGGCGCCATCAAGGTGGTGATGACCGGCTCAGTATCGGACCCGCCGAAGTGGCAGCGGCACGTGAGGAACAAGGCCCGCCGGGAGACATTGGCCAATCGCTTCCGGGACCCCGACGACCCATTCAAGGTGGTGTTGGTGCGGGACATGTGGCTGACCGGCTTCGACGCGCCCAGCCTGCACACCATGTACCTGGACAAGCCCATGCGTGGACACGGGCTGATGCAGGCGATAGCCCGGGTGAACCGGGTGTTCCGGGACAAGCCCGGCGGGTTGGTGGTGGACTACCTGGGATTGGCCAACGACCTGCGGCGGGCATTGGCCACGTACACGGAGAGCGGAGGAACCGGGCGCGCCGCCATCGACAAGGAAGAAGCGGTGGCGGTGATGCTGGAGAAGCACGAAGTGTGCTGCGCCCTGTTCCACGGCTTCGACTGGTCGAAATGGGCGTCCGGCGGGCCAGCGGAGCGGTTGGGGCTTCTTCCGGCCGCTCAGGAACATATCCTGGGTCAAGAAAACGGCAAAGACCGCTGCATGACGGCGGTCCGCGAACTCTCCCAGGCCTTCGCCCTGGCCGTGCCCCACGAGGAAACCCACCGCATCCGTGCCGACGTGGGCTTCTTCCAGACGGTGCGGGCGGCGTTGTCCAAGTCGTCTCCTACGGATACGCAATCGGACGAGGAAATGAACCTGGCGATACGCCAGATCGTTTCCCGGGCCGTGGCTTCGGAAGGAGTCCTGGACATCTTCGCGGCAGCGGGGTTGGACAAGCCGGACATCTCAGTGCTGTCCGAAGACTTCCTGGCCGAGGTGCAGGGAATGCCCCAGCGCAACCTGGCGGTGGAGTTGCTGCAAAATCTGCTGCGAGGCGAGGTGGCAGTCCGCCGGCGCACCAACGTAGTACAGGCCCGCTCCTTCGCCGAGATGCTGGAACAGACCCTCCGCCGCTACCAGAACCGGGCGGTTGAGGCGGCGCAGGTGATAGAGGAGCTGATCCAACTGGCCCGGGAAATGCGGGAAGCCGCCGCCAGGGGCGAAAGGCTGGGCCTGACGGATGACGAACTGGCCTTCTACGACGCCCTGGAGACCAACGACAGCGCCGTGCAGGTTCTGGGCGACGAAACCCTCCGCGCCATCGCGCGCGAGTTGGTGGAGACCGTGCGGGGCAACGTTACAATTGACTGGACGCTGCGGGAAAACGTCCGCGCCCAGCTCCGTGTCCTGGTCCGGCGCATCCTGCGCAAGCACGGGTATCCGCCCGACAAGCAAGAGAGAGCCACCCGAACGGTGCTTGAACAGGCGGAAGTGCTATCCGAAGGGTGGGCGGTGGCTTAATCCGACCATTGCCTTGGTGGTGGGAGGTAAGCCGTGCGCCAATTACGGGACTGTCCATCGCCGAGTGTTCCCACCTGACCCGAGCAGGCAGCACTGGCATTTGGCGTTCAGAATGCTTACTATGACATCCAAGGTGCATGTCCAGCCTCGGCTCCAGATAGGAGTACCCCAATGGAAAGTTCCACCCACGACATTTGCCGAGCTTTCAACGAAGCCGCTGCTGACGAGGTGATAGTCTCCGCACGTTTCGAAGTTCTTGATAGTGCTCGCTCCTCATTTGCGGGTATTGCTGATATAAGCCAAACTGTCGGATGGATCCAACGGGACGATCAAGAACTCTCCGTGGCACTCCTCGCGCGACTCGCATCAGAACTCGCGGCCGGAATATCACTGCTTTTGCGGCAAATGCACACATACCCAGCTGGCGCATTGTTGAGACATATGATCGAAATTGAGTATTTGATGTTTCTCGGGTACTTAGACGAAGCGCAATTCAAACGACGGTATAGGGCGGACGCTAGTGAGCTTCGCAGTGAATTCTCGCCGCAAAGGATGAGAAAGGCCAGTGGCGGAATGTTTCGAGATTTAGAATATTGGCAGCATTGTGAACTCGGAGGACACCCGCATCCAAAATCCCGAGTGTTGCTGTCACAATATAGCAATGACGTGCCTCCTCAAGCATTCATCCTGCCCGATGCGGTACACCATCTCCGTCGATTTTGGACATCGCTCAAGTTGGTGCTCGCGCGGTCCGGTCATGGTGAATCCGCGTATAGCCAACACGTTGACCCATTAGAGGACGCTATCAACCGGTGGACGCAAGTCGAAAACCACTTGATCCTGTCGTTTCATGGCCTAGCCGCAGACGTGATAGAGTCATCCTCAAAGTAGTTTAACGGATCAGAAGCCGTACCCTTCCCTTGAGCGAGCGGGTCTGAACTCCCCGTCGCAATTATGCCGGTAACTTGAGCAATGCAGCACAACCCAGCTACAGGCTATCTTGGGAAGAGGTGCACTTACAGCCCCATCCACATCTCGAAGATGGTACTGTCTACCGTCAAGTCAGGCCCACCAAGCTGGACAAAATCAAGAACCTTTCACATCAGGTTCACCCTGGGCTTATAGGCGCCCTTGGCAGTATCCATAGTGAGGCCGCGATTGGCTTGACGATGGAAAGGTCGTCGTGGCAGTCGCAAAGGGTCCGTAGCTCCAATCAGGGCATCGCAACCGGGCGAGGCCGCTCCGGCAATCCGTCGGGGCGGCCTTTTGCCGGTCACGCCGTCAAGGAAGGACATTGCCGTTCCCTCGGCAGCCGTATAGGGGGCGCTGGATCACCGCATCTCTAAACGGCGTCGGTGTCATGGTGCAGAGCAAGGGGCCGGGGCGGCCCCCTCCGCCGGACTGCTGCCCCGGCGCAGCCCCAAGCTGGTCCTCCACTATGGTCATGGTTCCCACGGCGTCGGGCAACTGCTTCCCTCTACCATAGGCGGCCTGGGCGAATGTGAGGTTCCCCGGTCAGGCTGAGCGGCGCATTCTTGCCCACAGCCGGAGCGTCCCGCCGGCGCACACCGCCGCCAGCGTGGCCGCGATCAGTATCGTCTTGACCAGGGTGAACGCCGCCGCCAGCCAGGCCAGCGGAGACGGCGCCCCGTCGTGGCTCAGCGCCAGCGCGGCCACCGTGACGTTCTCCAGCACGTCCGCAAAGGCCAGGGCCAAAGGCAGCAGGTACAGCGGCGCTCCGCCGCGAAAGAGCCGGAACAGCAGGACCGCGAACAGCAGGCCGTAGCAGGCCGGAAACACCATGTCGATGGTCAGCGCGGTGGTGGCGTAGACGGCCCTGGCGCCGGCGTCGAGGCCGTCCAGGGCGTCGAACAGGGCCGCCGCCTCCCCTGGCGTGTACCAGCCCCGGCCGTCGAGCAGGTCCAACCCGCCCAGCCGTACCTGGCGCCAGGCCAGGCCCGCCACGCAGCCGGCGACGCCCGCCAATGCCGCCGCCGCCACCCTCCAGTTGGCGCATCGCTCCACCGTCCCGCCAACCGACAATGCCATCATCTCCTCCCGACCGGCCGTGCCGCCATTCCCAGCGAGTTTCGCTTCTCCGCCGCCTTCCGCCGGCGCTGGGCCCGGAGCGACCTGCCCGCGACCACGCCCGCGACGGACTGCACGTTCTCAGTCTATCACGTCGGCGCGGCCACCGGGGGCGCGCCGCTCCGGGTCTCGAGGCCGGCCATCGCCGCCGCCCGGGACGGCGGCTGCCCGCCTTCCCCGGTCCGGCTTGCCCGCCGCCTTTCCCGTGCCGCCGCGGCGAGGCTGAACGCTGGCTCATGCGCAATGCAATGCCGGGTCATCCATTCAAAATGCCACAGCCCCCGAAAGGAGGCTGTGGCGGGTTTCCGTCGGGGATGGACGGGGTGGGATCAGCGAGTGGTGAGCCGGCCCTCCGCCCAGCTTGCTTGCAAGGGAAGATGGGCGTCCCCGACCAGGTTGCTGAGTTCGACGTAGATCCGGTCGTTGTGCTCGAAGTAGGCGTCCGGGCTGATGTGCACGTCGAGCACCTTCGAGACTTCCCCGGCGGCGAAGGTGATGGTGCCGCTGGTCCCGCCGTCGTCGTCCTGGAAGTCTTCGCCGGGCCAGAGCCACTGGCTGAAGGTTCCCAGCTCGTAGTCCACGGTTACCGTTCCCGCCGCGGCCTGGCTCAGAACGACCGGGAACTCCAGCTTTCCTCCCGCCCGAGCCTTGTCCTGGGCGTCGCTGATGGTGAGACGCGGCCCGGACGGCTCGTCGTCGTCCGTGACGACCACGGAGGCCGAGCCAGAACCGACAATCTCGTAATTGCTGTTCGCGTTCACGGTGACCGTGATCGACCCGTCGGGTTCATCCTCGTGGTCGGGCACCGGCGAGATGCGGAGCTCAGCGCTTCTCCTAACTGGAACAATCACCTCCCGGACGCCGTTCGGGACCCCGAAGTCGCCCGTTGTGGTTACTGTCAGGGATACCGTCACGTCCTGGTACGAGGCGGGGTTGATGTAGATCCCGAAGGTCGCCGTGCCGTTTTCAGGGACGCCGTTGCGGCCACGTTCGTAATCCGCCGCTCTAATCGAGACCTTGGGTAGGTCGTCGTCGATGATGTTGACGCTGGCCTTGCTGGGGGAGCCTACCCGGTAGCCGTTGCTGGCCTTGATGGAGAAGGACATGGAATAGTCGGCTTCGTCGTAGTTGTTGTCGTCGCTGGGCTGGGTGAACGTGGTGGTCGCTCCGGTGATCGTCTCCTTCCGGTCGATGTTGATAAGTCCGGGGACTTCACTCTTCAACGTGACCATCAGCGTCTGGCCGTCCGCCAGCGGCGGCGTCGCGGTGATCGTGAAGGTGGCGTCCTCGCCTTCGTTGATGTCCGGGCCGCCGGCGATGGTGATCGTCGGGTTGTTGACGGGCGTCGCCTCGTCGTCGTTCACCGTGACGCTGGCCTCGGCCGGATCCCCCACCCGGTAGCCGTAGCCGGCCTTGACCGTCGCGGTGACCGCGCCGTCCGGCTCGTCCAGGTTGTCGTCGGTGGTGGCAACGGTGAAGTCGTGGGAGCTGACCAGCGGGACGCTGACGGTTCGAGCGCCCTTGCTCACGCCGAACTCTCCGGTGGCGCCGATGGCCACGGACACCGACAGCCAGTTGTTGGACGGGGCCGGGTTTGCCGTGAGCGTAAAGGTCGCGTCTCCGCCTTCCGTCACGGCGCCGCCGCCCGTGATGGTGATCACGGGGCCGTCGTTGTCGGCCACGTCCACGCTGCCCGAGGACGGATTGCCCACGCCGTAGCCGCTGCCCGGCTGGACCGTCGCGGTGATGGTGCCGCCCTGCGATTGGACGTTGTCGTCGGTCGTGCCGACGCTGAGGGTCGCGGAGCCGCCGGTTGGGACGGTGACGGTTTTAACGCCGTCGTTCACGCCGGAAAGCCCCGAGGCCACAACGTCCACCGTCACCGGCAATGACTGGTACGGGGCCGGGCTGGCGGTGACGGTGAAGGTCGCCGCCTGGCCTTCCTCGACGTCGGCGCCGCCGGAGACCCGGACCTTGGGAGTGTCGTCGTCGGTCACGTGGATCGTGGCGGCGGCCGGGGCGCCGACGGTGTAGCCGTCGCCGGCCTGGACCGTCGCGGTAACGGTGCCGTTCGGCTCGTTGACGTGGTCGGCGATCAGGGGCACCTTGAATGTCGCGCTGCCGTCGCCCGTGGTGGGAAGGGTGACGGTGTAAATGCCGGTCTTCACGCCGAAGTCGCCGGTGGCCGTCACGTTCACGTTGACCGTAATTCCCTGGTATGGCGTCGAGCTCGGGGTGAGCGTGAACCACACTTTACCCCAAGCTTCGCTGGTGTAGAGGTCGGACCATCGGCTGATGCTGACCTGGGGAATGGCGTAGTCGTCGTCCGACACCACCACCGTGCTCCAGCCGGCCGACCGGGACACCCGGTACCCGGCGTTGTTTCCGGGCGCGGTCAGCTGGGCCGTGATTATGCCGCGCGGTTCCTTGGCGGAATCGTCCACCGTGCCAACCCGCAGCGTGGCCGTCGTTTGTCCGGCGGGTATGGTGACCGTCTTCGGCCCGGTGTCGGCGACCGTCGCCACGTTCCCGCTGGCCGGCCACTCGCCCACGGTGACGGCAATCGTCAGATCGGAAGTGGAGGTCTGCGACGCCGTGATGATGAACACCGCGTCGTTTCCTTCGTTCACGTCGTCCTGGGACTCGACGCTGACCTCGGGCAGCCACGTCTGCGCGCCGGAGCGCTCCGCGGGCAGAGCGAACAGCGCCGCCACCACCAGCGCCGCCACCAGCAGCGGCAGGTAGCAGGGCCTGCGTGATCTTTTCAGCAAGTCAATCATCATTGTTGCCATCCTATATTGCTCCGGCCTCTATTGCTCCGGTCCGCATTCTTGCACCGCTAACCATTATTGCAGTTTCCGGCCAGCGCCGCAAATGCCGCTGGCCGGAACGCTCCGTCTGCCGACGACTGCCAGCGCCGCACCGGGGACGTTGGACCGCCGCGTCCCCAGATTGCGTTCTGCGCTGGCAGTCCGGCCGGGCCGGGCTAGTCGTCGTCCACGATGGTCATGGTTCCCACCGCGTCGGGCGAGACGAGGCTCCCGGGCAGGTACGCCTCCACCGCGAAGTACTCGTCCGGCTCCTCATCCTCGTCCTGCTCCAGCCACACCTCTCCCGTCAGCTCCGTCACCCCCGGCTTGAACACCAGCTCTCCCTCCGTCGTCTGGTAGTCGGACCGGTGCGCCCGGTCGTCCAGCAGGTGGTAGGCCGGCGCGGTGTACCACCGCACCCGGATCTCCTCGGCGGACGCCGCCGACAGCACCACCCGGAACTCCAGCACGTCGCCCTCCACCGCCGAGGCGTCCTCCACGGTGACGGTGATCTCCACCTCCGGCGCGGCGTCGTCGTCGTCTGCGACGCCGACCGTGGCCGCGCCCTGGGTCGAGGACACGGTGTAGCCGCTGCCGGCGTTCACCGTTGCGGTCACCGACCCGTCGGCCTCGTCGGCGTTATCGTCGGTGGTGCCCACGGTGAGGGTGGCGCTGCCCGAAGTGGGGACGGTCACCGTCCGCTTCCCCGTGGTGGCGCCGTAGTCGCCGCTCTGGGAAACCGTCACGCTCACCGCCAGGTCCGCCGCCGGGGCCGGGCTGGCGGTCACCGTGAAGACGGCGTCGCCGCCCTCGGTCACCCCGCCGCCCGCGCTGACGCTCACCACCGGCGTGGCATCGTTGTCGGACACGGCCACCGTGGCCGCGCCCTGGGACGAGGACACGGTGTAGCCGCTGCCGGCGTTCACCGTGGCCGTGACCGACCCGTCGGTCTCGTCCGTGCTGTCGTCGGTGGAGCCCACGGTGAGGGTGGCGCTGCCCGTGGTGGGGACGGTCACCGTCCGCTTCCCCGTGGCCGCGCCGTAGTCGCCGCTCTGGGAGACCGTGACGCTCACCGCCAGGTTGGACGCCGGGGCCGGACTGGCGGTCACCGTGAAGACGGCGTCGCCGCCCTCGGTGATCCCGCTGCCGCCGGTAATGCTCACCACCGGCGTGGGGGCGTCGTCGTTGTCGGCCACGGCCACCGTGGCCGCGCCCTGGGTCGAGGACACGGTGTAGCCGCTGCCGGCGTCCACCGTGGCCGTCACCGACCCGTCGGCCTCGTCGGCGTTATCGTCGGTGGTGCCCACGGTGAGGGTGGCGCTGCCCGTGGTGGGGACGGTCACCGTGCGCTTCCCCGTGGTGGCGCCGTAGTCGCCGCTCTGGGATACCGTCACGCTCACCGCCAGGCTGGACGCCGGGGCCGGGTTGGCGGTCACCGTGAAGACGGCGTCGCCGCCCTCGGTCACCCCGCTGCCCGCGCTGACGCTCACCACCGGCGTGGGGGCGTCGTCGTTGTCGGACACGCTGACCGTGGCCGCCCCCTGGGACGAGGACACCGTGTAGCCGCTGCCGGCGTTCACCGTTGCGGTGACCGACCCGTCGGTCTCGTCGGCGTCGTCGTCGGTGGTGCCCACGGTGAGGGTGACGCTGCCCGTGGTGGGTATCGTCACCGTGCGCTGGCCCGTGGCCGCGCCGTAGTCGCCGCTCTGGGACACCGTGACGCTCACCGCCAGGTTGGCCGAAGGCGCCGGGCTGGCCGTCACCGTGAAGACGGCGTCCCCGCCCTCGGTGATGCCGCTGCCGGCGGAAATGCTCACCTCAGGCGTGGGCGGAGGCGGCGGCGTCTGCGCTGACGCCGCCTCCAGCGCCGTCAGCTCGGCAACCACCTCGTCCCACACCGGGCTGCTGTGCCGGTCCGCCATGTCCTGGGCCTGGGCCGCCGTCATCGGGCCGCCCGTGACGCCGGTGCCGTCGTGCTCGCCGAAGGCCAGCAGCACCCGGTTCCAGCGGTTCACGTGGGCCGCGCCGTGCTGGGTCTGCGACGCCAGCTCCCTGACCCTGGCGACCACGTCCGGGTCCACCGTGTAGCCCGTCTGCTCCTCAACGACCGGGGCGTCGTTGTCGGCGACGTGGGCCGTCTCCGTGGACGGCGCGCCCACCGTGTAGTCGCTGCCCGCGTTCAGCGTCAGCGTGACCGAGCCGTCCGGCTCGTCCACGTCGTCGTCGGTGGTGGCGATGGTCACCGTGGCGCTGCCCGACGTTGGGATGGTCACGCTGGTGGGCAACGGGCCGTACCCGAGGTCGCCGGTGGTGGCGACGGTCACGCTCACCGCCAGGTCCGCCGCCGGGGCCGGGCTGGCCGTCACCGTGAAGGTGACCGACTCGCCCTCGGTGCCGCCGGCGGCGGCGCTGACGCTCACCACCGGCGTGGACGCGTCGTCGTCCAGCAGCGGCAACGTGACGCGGGAAGGGTCGCCCAGCGTGTAGCCCTCGCCGACCACAATTTGCGCCACCAGCGTGCCGTCGGACAGCGCGTCGTCGTCGGAGTAGGCGATGATGGTCTGCGATGCGGACGACTCGAAGGCCTTGATGACCAGCGTGAGGAACTGTTCACGCGCGACGCGGTCCGCACCCTCGCCCATCTCCTCGGTAACGCTCACGATGACCGGCGTGTCGACCGGCGGGACCGGGCTGGCGCTGACCGTGAAGGTCACGTCGCCGCCCTCGGGCGCCGACAGCGCGTTGCTGGAGAGCGTCATCGTGGAGCCGTCGTTGAGCGTCCCCAGCGCCGAGAACGCGCGGCGGATCTCCGGCGGCGCAGTGGACGGCGGCGTGAACTGGTTGCAGTCCACCTTGACGCTGAACTTGTTCGACGGCCAGCCGGACGGCGACTGCAACTGCACGCAGAACGTCACCCCCTCCCCCCTTAGAGGGGTAGGTATGGGCCGAAATTGGCCTGGCGCGTAACTTGGAAAGGCGCACGGGCATCCGGCATTCTGGTGTCATCACACCCCCAGATACCGGAGACCCTCGATGCGCCTTCCCCGAGAAACCTATCAGATTCAGCAAGCTATTGAAACGCATTTACCTCACCTATCTCAGCCACAATTGACCGGCTTGGCGCTGTGGGTTTGCGGGGCCATCCTGGCCGGCAGCGCCTGCCAGAACGCCGTGGCCTCCGCCCTCTCTCCCTGGCGCAAGTGGAACAACCTGCGCCAGTATCTCCGGGAGTGGCTCTACGACGGCAGCGACCGGACCAGCCCCTGCCAGACTCAACTGGACGTTACTCTCTGCTTCGCGCCACTGCTCAAATGGGTCCTGGCCTGGTGGCACTCCGACCGCCTGGCCCTGGCCATCGACCCCACGCTCAAGGGCGACCAGACCACCGCCATCGTCATCAGCGTGGTGTACCGCAGTTGCGCCATACCCGTGGCCTGGCATATCCACCCCGCCACTCAGAAAGGCTCCTGGATGGACCCCACGGTGGAACTGCTCAAGGAACTGGCCCCGGCGATTCCACCCGAAATGACCGTCATCGTGCTCTGCGACCGGGGCATCTCCAGTCCCAAGCTGTGGCAGCAGATATGCACCCAGGGCTGGTACCCCTGTATGCGCTATAGGAAGAACATCACCTTCTGCGCCGACGGCGGCAAGCGCTTGCCCGCCCGCGCCTTTGTTTCCCGCCCCGACACCGCCTGGATCGGCCGGGGCACCGCCTTCGGTCCTCCCGCCGCCCAGCGCCGTTGCACCCTGCTGGTGGTCTGGTACGTCGAGCAGGAGGAACCCTGGATCATCCTCACCGACCTGCCTCCGGAGGAGGTCGGGGTGAGTTGGTACGCCCTGCGCTTCTGGATCGAGCTGGGCTTCAAGGCCCTCAAGAGCCTGGGCTGGAAGTGGGACAAGACCAGAAGAACCGACCCCACCCGCATCTCCCGACACTGGCTGGTGCTCTCGGTGGCAACACTGCTGGCCCTCGCCTACGGCACCCGGGTGGAGGACGCCAACGATCGTGGCATCGCCCCAGGCAACCTGCGGGCGCCGCCCAAGACTCTGGCTCCCAATCATCGGGACCCTTGGACCCGTCCGGCGCGTACCGTCAGCGTGATCCGCCACGGCATCGACTGGCTTCGGCGCTTGACGCTCAGGGGCAGGCTCTGGAGCCGCGTATGGCTGCTCCCAGAACCCTGGCCCGAACCCAAAACAGGCTTGGAGATTACCCATCATGCGCCCCCGTAAAAGCCTATACCTACCCCTCTAAGCCCCCTCCCCCGGCACCTCGTCGTTGCGCAGGGTCACCGGCGTGATCGTGATCCGGTAGACCGGGTCGCCGGGGTTCGAGCGGTCGCGGTACGTGGTCTTCAGGCCGGTGTTGACGATGCCCGCCCTGTACGGCTGCTGGTTGACCACGCCGTCGTGCCCGATGACCCGGTCAACACGCCGCGAGTAGATGTACGTCGGCGGCGTATCCGTCAGGCTGTTGTCGGCCTCGACCTTGACGCGCCACTCCGAGAAGTGCTCCTCGGCGTCGTAGAGGTCGTTGCGCGGTTTACCGGGGCTGACCAGCGGCGGGCCGGTCGGCAGGTCCCACCACCAGTGGATGTTGAAGTAGTACTCGCACTCGCCGCCCGTCGTGTAGCTGTCGCACCTGTAGCCGACGGCGTCGCCCGCGTTCGCCAGCAGCGTGCCCGTGTAGGCCGTGTCGACCGTCAGGTCGGCGGGCTGCGGCGACTTGGTGTCCACCACCTTGACCCGCACGTCGTGCCATGTGGAGAGGTTCCAATCGATCCCGCGGCCGAGCCGGTCGCGGCCGGCGAACTTGTCGCCGGGCAGCTCCAGCTCGTGCTGGATGATGTACGCGTTGTGATCCTCATGGTCGGCGCAGTGGACATTGACGCTGATCGTATGCCACTGATCCCAGTTGCTGGAGTCGAAGTCCAGCGAGATGTAGGTGTTGACGGGCGGCCCGCCGGAGACCGCGTAGGTCGTGTCCTCGCCGGGCGGCCGCACGGTGATGCCGTTGCGGTAGAAGTTGGAGGCCCATATCTCCCGTTTCCAGATCTCGTTCCAGTGGTCGCTGTCGACCGGCCCCGTGGCGAGGCTGCCCTGCCGGTAGACGACGTACTTGGGGTTGTAGACATAGAGCTCGGCCAGGCCGACGGGGTCGGCGTAGAGACGCACCCGGTAGGTGACCAGGTCCGTGGGGTGGGTGACGCCGCCCAGCTCGGAGACGTCGTTGGGCGCGGTATTACAGGCGGAGGGCTCGTCCACCACGATCATCCGCTGCCGTCCCTGCCAGCGGAGTAGTCCCCGCTGCAGCGGTTCCTCCACATCGGCCTGCACGATCTCCAGGCGCGGCCGCTTGTCGATGCGGAAGACCGGCGAGATGCCCAGGATTGAGTGGCTCTCAACCCTCGTGGTGGAAGCGCCCACCCAGGGGTTCCGGGCTTCTCCTTCTTCGAAGGACTGGCCGCGGACGACGTGTCCGCTGCTGCCCATGCTGCTCAACGCATGTTTCGTCCCGTCCGGTTGGGTGCCGCTCCAGTGCCAGTCGACGCGGGTGTCGCCGTCGACGACCGAGACGCTGGCCGCCGTCCTGCGGTCATGTTCGGACCAGTTCTCCCACGAGCTGCTGAAGAACCCCGCCGTGTCCCTGGCCACGCGCGGGCCGTTGAGCCAGTAGATCGCCGTGTCGCGGCCCGGGTCGATGTGGTCTCGGGCGTTGACCGTGGGCGTCGATCCCACCACCTTGAACGCGTCGGAATAGGGAATAATCGCCGGGTGCGAGCCGCCGGTGTGGCTGCCCGCGATGGAGTCCTGGACGTGGGCGTCGTAGTCGGCAATGTTGGCGGTGGTGGCGTCGCGCCAGGTGTTGGTCAGGAACAGCAACCGGAACTCGCCGCCGATCCTGCGCAGCTCCTCGGGCACCAGCGGCCAGTCGGCGGGCACGGTGTAGGTGCCGTCGCCGTTCGCCTCGGGCGCCGGAGGCGGGCTCTCGTCATCGATGATCGTCACCCGCAGCCAGTCGCGCTCGCCGACGTCGTAGCCGTCGAGGCCGCCGGTGAGCTTCAGGTAGAAGTGCTCGTAGTCCTCATGGTCGGCGTCGTCCATGATCTGGACGCCGGTGGCAGTGTCCCGGTTGACCTCAACGGTCACGTTTTCCGTGCCGGCCGATATGGGCACGTCGATGTAGTCGGTGGTCACGGTGGACCCGTAGTCGTAGTCGCTGCTCTCGGTCGCGCTCCATCGGCCCTGATGCGGCTCCTGGATCCACAGCCGCGCGGTGAAGTCCCGGTACGACGGCGGGTCCACGTTCAGCACGACCGTATAGGCATCGGCGGAGCCTTCCACCACCCCGAGGGTGGTCCCGCCGAAGCTGACGGTCGGCAGGTCGTCGTCCCGCACGATGGCGTATGCCTTCCGGGCTTCTTCCCTTCTGTCCGGCACATACTGCCTCCCATATATGGTTGCGGGCAGGATCTCCACCAGAATCTTGCCGTCGGCTTCGCTGACGTCGTCGTCGATGATGGGGACGCACAATTCCCTACTGATGTAACCGTTGCTAACGTGTTCAGGATCGCGCAATTCTATGGAGCTGGTTTCCTCGGTAATGAAGGAGCCTTCCTGGGTGACCCGGTAGTTGATATTGGTCGGGAGAGCGACCGACCCTCCCAGGGCGGGGCGTACCCGTACTGTGAATCTTGCGCACGGGCGCGCGCCTTCGCGGTAGGTGGCGCTCCGAGTGCTGGTTTGGCCTTCGGCGTAGACGCTCGCTATCGGGCGTAACCGAAGCGCCTCATGGTCAACGTCGGGGGCGTCGTCGTCCACTATGACCATCAGTGCCGACAGGATGTTCTCCATGTCCAACTGGTAATTCTTGCCCGGCTGAAGGGTCACGACGACCGATTTATCGGCATGAAAAACATCGTCGTCATTGAGAGCAACGAAGAACGCCCCCGCGGCCCGAGGCGGATCAGGAAAGAGCTGGACGAGCGTAGAGCGGTCACCTGTCTGAAGCGTGGCGTCGCCAGTCTGAAAGACGTGGTAGTTGACTTCAAGCGGGTAGATATCCTTGCCGGCGACGAAGGGGTGGCGCACCTGGATGCCATATATGAGAGAGCCGCCCTGCTCTCTCCATGTTGTTGGATTCGGGGGGATGAGCGATACGAGCGGCAGCGTATCGCTCTGCGCCTGCGCCGTCCCGGATGGCGGGCCGCCGAGCGGGAGCAGGGCTGCGAGGAGTAACGCCCCCAGGAAGCCCAGGAGTAGCCAGCGTCGAGGCTTGATCACGTTTTCCCGAACGCCGGGGGGGATGAATCTCCGCAGCGCGTTGGCCATGTCGTCGAACCTCCTCTTCGCCCGACTTATGCCACGACGCCGTGCGGGCGCTGGATCACTGTATTTCAAAGCCCTAGTACGTAGCTGACGCAAACAGCCAACCTAGACTGTCCGCCAATCTGGGCGGAGGTGTCAAGGCAATCAACCGTTCCTGTTGTTCAATCGATTCCGTCCGTGGTGCAGAACAAGGGGGCCGGCAGCGTCGCCGCCGGCCCCCTTGCCCTGTTCTGCGCTGGCAGTCCGGCCGGGCCGGGCTAGTCGTCGTCCACGATGGTCATGGTTCCCACCGCGTCGGGCGAGACGAGGCTCCCGGGCAGGTACGCCTCCACCGCGAAGTACTCGTCCGGCTCCTCATCCTCGTCCTGCTCCAGCCACACCTCTCCCGTCAGCTCCGTCACCCCCGGCTTGAACACCAGCTCTCCCTCCGTCGTCTGGTAGTCGGACCGGTGCGCCCGGTCGTCCAGCAGGTGGTAGGCCGGCGCGGTGTACCACCGCACCCGGATCTCCTCGGCGGACGCCGCCGACAGCACCACCCGGAACTCCAGCACGTCGCCCTCCACCGCCGAGGCGTCCTCCACGGTGACGGTGATCTCCACCTCCGGCGCGGCGTCGTCGTCGTCTGCGACGCCGACCGTGGCCGCGCCCTGGGTCGAGGACACGGTGTAGCCGCTGCCGGCGTTCACCGTTGCGGTCACCGACCCGTCGGCCTCGTCGGCGTTATCGTCGGTGGTGCCCACGGTGAGGGTGGCGCTGCCCGAAGTGGGGACGGTCACCGTCCGCTTCCCCGTGGTGGCGCCGTAGTCGCCGCTCTGGGAAACCGTCACGCTCACCGCCAGGTCCGCCGCCGGGGCCGGGCTGGCGGTCACCGTGAAGACGGCGTCGCCGCCCTCGGTCACCCCGCCGCCCGCGCTGACGCTCACCACCGGCGTGGCATCGTTGTCGGACACGGCCACCGTGGCCGCGCCCTGGGACGAGGACACGGTGTAGCCGCTGCCGGCGTTCACCGTGGCCGTGACCGACCCGTCGGTCTCGTCCGTGCTGTCGTCGGTGGAGCCCACGGTGAGGGTGGCGCTGCCCGTGGTGGGGACGGTCACCGTCCGCTTCCCCGTGGCCGCGCCGTAGTCGCCGCTCTGGGAGACCGTGACGCTCACCGCCAGGTTGGACGCCGGGGCCGGACTGGCGGTCACCGTGAAGACGGCGTCGCCGCCCTCGGTGATCCCGCTGCCGCCGGTAATGCTCACCACCGGCGTGGGGGCGTCGTCGTTGTCGGCCACGGCCACCGTGGCCGCGCCCTGGGTCGAGGACACGGTGTAGCCGCTGCCGGCGTCCACCGTGGCCGTCACCGACCCGTCGGCCTCGTCGGCGTTATCGTCGGTGGTGCCCACGGTGAGGGTGGCGCTGCCCGTGGTGGGGACGGTCACCGTGCGCTTCCCCGTGGTGGCGCCGTAGTCGCCGCTCTGGGATACCGTCACGCTCACCGCCAGGCTGGACGCCGGGGCCGGGTTGGCGGTCACCGTGAAGACGGCGTCGCCGCCCTCGGTCACCCCGCTGCCCGCGCTGACGCTCACCACCGGCGTGGGGGCGTCGTCGTTGTCGGACACGCTGACCGTGGCCGCCCCCTGGGACGAGGACACCGTGTAGCCGCTGCCGGCGTTCACCGTTGCGGTGACCGACCCGTCGGTCTCGTCGGCGTCGTCGTCGGTGGTGCCCACGGTGAGGGTGACGCTGCCCGTGGTGGGTATCGTCACCGTGCGCTGGCCCGTGGCCGCGCCGTAGTCGCCGCTCTGGGACACCGTGACGCTCACCGCCAGGTTGGCCGAAGGCGCCGGGCTGGCCGTCACCGTGAAGACGGCGTCCCCGCCCTCGGTGATGCCGCTGCCGGCGGAAATGCTCACCTCAGGCGTGGGCGGAGGCGGCGGCGTCTGCGCTGACGCCGCCTCCAGCGCCGTCAGCTCGGCAACCACCTCGTCCCACACCGGGCTGCTGTGCCGGTCCGCCATGTCCTGGGCCTGGGCCGCCGTCATCGGGCCGCCCGTGACGCCGGTGCCGTCGTGCTCGCCGAAGGCCAGCAGCACCCGGTTCCAGCGGTTCACGTGGGCCGCGCCGTGCTGGGTCTGCGACGCCAGCTCCCTGACCCTGGCGACCACGTCCGGGTCCACCGTGTAGCCCGTCTGCTCCTCGACGACCGGGGCGTCGTCGTCGGCGACGCCGACCGTGGCCGCGCCCTGGGTCGAGGACACCGTGTAGCCGCTGCCGGCGTTCACCGTGGCGGTGACCGACCCGTCGGTCTCGTCCGTGCTGTCGTCGGTGGTGCCCACGGTGAGGGTGGCGCTGCCCGTGGTGGGGACGGTCACCGTGCGCTGGCCCGTGGTGGCGCCGTAGTCGCCGCTCTGGGACACCGTGACGCTCACGTCGAGGTTGGCGGCGGGGGCGGGGTTTGCGCTGACGGTGAAGGTGGCGTCCCCGCCCTCGGTGATGCCGCTGCCTCCGCTGACGCTCACCACCGGCGTGGGGGCGGCGTCGTCGTCGGACACGGCCACCGTGGCCGCGCCCTGGGACGAGGACACCGTGTAGCCGCTGCCAGCGTTCACCGTGGCCGTGACCGAGCCGTCGGTCTCGTCCGTGCTGTCGTCGGTGGTGCCCACGGTGAGGGTGACGCTGCCCGAAGTCGGGACGGTCACCGTGCGCTGGCCCGTGGCCGCGCCGTAGTCGCCGCTCTGGGAGACCGTGACGCTCACGTCCAGGTTGGCCGTAGGCGCCGGGCTGGCGGTCACCGTGAAGACGGCGTCGCCGCCCTCGGTCACCCCGGAACCGCCGCTGACGCTCACCTCAGGCGTGGGCGGCGGCGGCGGCGTCTGCGCCGCGGCCGCCTCCAGGGCGGTCAGCTCGACGACCACCAGGTCCCACACCGGGCTGCTGTGATTGTCCGCCATGTCCTGGGCCTCGGCCGCCGTCATCGGGCCGCCGGTGACGCCGGTCCCGTCGTGCTCGCCGAAGGCCAGCAGCACCCGGTTCCAGCGGTTCACGTGGGCCGCGCCGTGCTGGGTCTGCGACGCCAGCTCCTTGACCCTGGCGATCGTTCCCTGGTTGACCGTGTAGCCGCCGTCGTCGTCGGACACGACCACGACGGCCGTCCCCTGGGACGAGGACACCCGGTAGTCGAGGTTGGCGCTGGCGTCGACGGTGACCGTGACCGATCCGTCGGGCTCGTCCACCTCGTCGTTGGTGGTGGCCACCGTCAGCGCGGCGTAGCCCGCCGCCGGGATGGTCACCGTCCGCTGTCCCAGGGATACCCCGGAGTCGTCGCTCTGCGACACCGTGACGCTCACGTCCAGGTCCGCCGCCGGGGCCGGGTTGGCGCTGACCGTGAAGGTCGCGTCCCCGCCCTCGGTCACGTCGCCGTCGGCGGTCACGCTGATCACCGGCACGGACGTGTTGGGCGCGGGCGTCTCGAAGTCCACCGCGAAGGTCTTCGGCGTCGCGCCGGCGGCCAGGGTCCGCACGGTGATCTGGTCCAGCTGGTTCGTCCCGTGAAGGACGGAGACCACGTAGTGCGACTGCGGCTTAAGGCCGGTGAGCTGGTGCTCGGTGGCGGTGGTCGTGACTTCCGTCAGGACCGGGACGCCCGTGAAGCTCTCGTGCCAGACGACCAGGTAGGACGCGCCGTCCCCCTGGGGCTTCCAGGCGACGGTCGCCGTGGTGTCGGAGACGCGCTTGAGCTGCACCGGCGGCGGCGGCGGCAGGTCGTTGTTGGCGATATAGACCGAGGCGTAGCTCCTGAACCTGTTCAGCCGGTAGCCCTCGCCGAACCGCACCGTCGCGCCGAGCATCCCGTTGGAGCCCCAACCGGTGTCGTCGACGGTGGGTATGGTGAACGAGACGCTGCCGCCGGTGGGCACGTTGACCGTGCGCTCGCCCAGGTGCTGGGCGGCGACCACGGAGCCGGGGCCGGCCACGCCCACCCTGACGTCCAGCGGCGCGTCGGGCGCGGGGTTCACGGTGACCGTGTAGACCGCGTCCTCGCCCTCGGTGATCGTCCCGCCGGCGGCGCTGATCGACACCTCGGGCACCCGCTCCACGATCACCGACGCGGGCTCCGCCTCCACCGGCGAGCCCGCCGCAAGCGTGGTGAAGCGGATCACCGGGCTGGCGGTGCTCAGCTGCGTCGCGCCGTGGTCGGCGTAGTAGACCACCGCCCGGTACTCGGTGTCCGGCTCCAGGTGGCGGATGTTCCAGGCCGGGTCGTTGGGCTCGGCCCCGAACCAGGCCTCGTCGGCCGGGACGCCGGGGAAGGGCGACGTGGTGGACCAGTAGCGCACCTCGTAGCCCTCGGCGCCGACCACCCGCGGCCAGCTGAGGTCGATGCCCGTGTCCGACAGGTTGGCGTAGGTCAAATCGCCCACGCGCTCCACCACCGGGTCCGGCAGGTCGCCCAGCAGCCGCTGGCAGCCCACGCAGGAGCCCAGCGTGCGGTGGAAGCTGAAGCTGTCGGTGCGCACCGTCTTCGGCGGCGTCTCCGTCGAGATCTGGTTGTCGCTGCGCTCGTACAGCTTGTAGCCCTCGACCTGGAAGGTCACGTTGCCGACCACGTTGGCGCCGACGTGGATGTCGACCTGGACCGGCGTGCGGCTGACCGTGACCGAGCCGGCGCTGACGGCAGAGTCAGTTCTGAAGGTGTGCAGGTGCGAGGCGGCGGGGCTGGTGAACCAGACCCGGTGGGACCGGAAGTACTCCGACGTGCCGCTGCGCAGCAGCGCCTCGGCGAAGTCGGCGTTGATGGAGAAGCGCTTGTCCTGGTCCGCCGGCGGGTCGTTCTTCGTCCGCACCCAGAAGTAGTGCGCCTTGCGCCCCGTGTTCAGCGAGGCCGGGAAGGCCAGATTGAGCCCGCCGTCCTCGATGGACGTCCAGGTGGTCCCGTCGTCGATGGAGAACTCCAGGGTCTGCTCCCACTGGTCGTCGTCCCTGATGATGAGCGGCACCCGCACCTCGGGGTAGGCGAAGCCTCCCACCTGGTACAGCACGCCATTTTCATAGAAGTTGTGGCCGACGGCGTGGGGCCGGTGGATCAGGAACGTCCCGTGGTCGAAGGCGTCGCTGTCCTGGCCGGCGGCGAGGCTCACCGGACGCCACTTGTTGGCGTCGCTCTCGTAGACGGACTGCGACGAGAAGGGGCAGCCGTCGTGGCGGTCCAGCAGCGGGCCGGCGGTGCTCCCGTAGCCGAAATGAATCCCATCCCGGCCAAGCCCTTCGACGATGGGGTCGCCCAGGTTGTAGGGGCTTCTACTCCCGGTGTGGCACATCAGCCGGTCCCGGTCCGGTTTGCCCGGCCCGATGTAGCCGCCGTGGTGGCTGAGCGGCTCACCCACCTGGCTGGCGACGTAGAAGTGCCGGCGCTCGTGGGGGTCCACCGCCTGCCACTGGTAGGTCACCGCCGGGCCGCCCTCGGTCAGCGTGATCGTCGGCGGCGGGTCGTGCCTGGTGTAGTTGGCGATCACCCAGCCCGTGTCGCAGTCGTTGCCCGAGATCGTGCCCTCACAGGTCCGGAACTGCACGAAGGCGTCGGCGGCCCCCAGGTTCAGGCCGATCTTGAGCGCCTCGGAGTGGGTGCTCCAGGAGACGGCGGGGTTGGGGTAGAGCGACCAGGAACTGTGGCCGTCGCCGATGCTCCAGCCTTCGGGCAGGCGCAGGCCCTGCCGGCGCTCGGAGTTCGACGCGGTGGCGCGAAGGGTGTACCTGCTGTTGGGCTGCACGGACGCGTCGTATACGTACACCCAGTAGGTGGTGTCCGGCTCCAGCCGCAGCCCCGAACCGTCGCCGCCCTGGTAGGTGAAGGTGAAGGTCCGGTCGGCGCTGCCCACCGGCATGGAGGGGCGCGCCAGGTCGGCCAGGACGTCGGCGGCGGTACTGCCCGGCGAGCCGCCGGAGCCGGCCCAGATCTGTACCCTCAGATCGCGGGCGGCGTCGGCGTCGCCGATCTCGGCAAACTCGACGTCGACGCTGTTCAGGCGGTAGTGGCCGCCGTTCCTGCCCGTCGTGAACGACTGCGCGCGGTCACGTACGGTGCTGGCAGTCGTCACATCCAACGCCGCGCCGTCCGCCTGGCCCAGGTTGCTCATCACCGCCGGCTCACCGGGCGGCGCGTTCACCGGCGTGGGCTCCACCCGGAACAGGGGCGAGATGCCGTAGAAGGCGTGGTCCTGGGTGCTGGCGACGGTGTTGTAGCTGATGGGGCCGGTGTCCGCGTCGGTGGTCGAGAACCGTCCGCGCCGGGCGTTGCTGGCGCCCAGAGGGTTCGCCTCCTTCGCACCGTCGGTCCTGGTGCCGGTCCACGGCCAGTCGTTCGAGGTGCTCCTCTCGCCGCTCTCGAAGCGCCGGTCCGCCATCGCCCAGTTCTCCCAGGTGTCGGACCAGAAGCCGGCGTTGTTCGCCGCGACGCGCTCGCCGTTCAGCCAGTAGATGGGCGCGTCCGTGTGCCCGGCGTCGTTGGGGTTGGTCCGGGTGTGGTCCCGGGCGTCCACCGCGGCGGTGGAGCCCACCACCCGGAAGTGGTCGGCGTAGCGCCGGACGGCGGCGTGCCCGTCGCGGGCCGCCTCCCGCACGTGGGCGTCGTAGACGCCGATGTCGGCGGCGGTGGCGTCGCGGTGGTCTTCGGTCATGAACAGCAGCCGGAACGTCTCGCCCGCGCCCACCCCGAGCGGCTTCAGCGGCCAGTCCAGGGGCACGGTGTAGGAGCCGTCCGCGTGGGGCAGCAGCCGGCCGTTGACGCCCATGGACAGAGTGGAGCCGCCGACCAGGACGATCCAGTTGCCGCCCCCCTGCGCGCGGATGCGAGCGTCGTTGTTGATGCTCCAGCCGGGCGCGGCGCCCGCGTCCTCGGAGTTGCTCTGCGTGAACTTCACCTGGCTGTTGCCTTCCGTGAGCCCGGCTGCGTCCAGCACGACCCAGTACCGGGTCTCCGCCTCGAGCGCGACGCCCGGGTGCGTGAAGCGGTACGTGCCGGCCTGCCGGTTCACCCAGTCGGGATTGGCCAGGGTCCCGACCTTCGCGCCGGGAGCCCCGTTGGCGCCCTTGTGGACGGTGACCGTCAGCTTGGAGCCGAAGTCCTCGGTGGACCGGTTGAAGGCCACGTCCACGCTGGTCAGGGTGTACCCCGAGGGGTTGCCGCCGGTGTCGAAACCCTGCGCCAGGTCCACGTGCATGCCCTGCACCAGGCCGCTCGACTGGCCGGTGTTCTTCACCAGCGGCGGGTCGTCGTCCCGCACCCGGACCGTCGCCGTCCCCAGCGACGTGGCCAGGTCGTAGTCCGACCCGTCCACCAGGGTCACCGTCACCGAGCCGTGGGCTTCGTCCACGTCGTCGTTGGTGGTGGGGATCTCCAGCGTCGCCGACCCGGTGGCCGGGATGGTGACGCTGGTGGGCAGGGTCCCGTACCCGAAGTCGCCGGTCGTGGTCACCGTGACGCTCACCGGCAGGTCTGCCGTGGGCGCCGGGACCGCCCTCAGCGTGAAGCTGGCGCTGACGCCCTCGGTGACGGCGCCGCCGCCAAGGATGCTCACCCGCGGCGGCTCCGGCTTGCTGACGCCGTCGAGGCTGATCTTCAGTGACGATACGTTGGGGGTCCACGCGCCCGTCGAGGAAGCCGTTCTCGTCCCAGCGCCGTCGGCGATGCTCCAGCCGGCCAGGCCCCCGCTGTCCTCGGCGTCCGAACCCGTCAGGCGTACCCTCGAAGAACCCTGGCCGGCGTCCATGTCGATCACCAGGAAGTAGGTGGCGCTCCCCTCAAGGTCGATGCCCGCGCTGGTGAAGGTCAGCGTCTGGTCCGAACTGGAGACGGGAAAGCTGGCGGGGTTGGTCAGCGTCCCCAGCGAGCTGCCCGGAGACCCGCCGGAGGCGGCGTGGATGCTGGCGGTCAGCGCCGAGGAACTGAAGGCGCTGTCGATGGTGGAGAACTCCACGTCGACGCTGTGCAGGGTGTAGCCGAAGCTGCTGCCGCCGGTGGTGAACGCCTGGTGGAAGTCATTGCCCAAAAACGAGGTGCCTCCGTCCGCCTGGCCGGTGTTGGCGACGAAGGTCTGCGCCGCCTGCTGCGCGCCGGCCGGCTGCGCGGGGGTCAGCGCGAACAGCGCCGCCGCCATCATTACGGCCAGCAGCAGCAGGGGCAGCGCCCACAGGGCGCGCCGCCGGGTCAGCACGACGCCCCCGGAAGTCGGGGGGGGCTGAAAGGGGTAGGTATGAAGCGTTGCCTGCTTTCCCCAGGGTCTTCAGGGTCTTCGCCATGAGCTCGGCCACCATCGCTAATCACCTTCTCGCCGCCAGGGGCTGCGTCCCGTAAAGGTTGCCCAAGGTTGCCCAAAACTGGGACCTCGCCCGGCGTCGTCCATTGTTTTCTTGAAATTGTCTTCTTGAAGCAGTAATGCTCTTGAAGCAGCAATAACGATTATCCGCGAATTCGCCGCCCGCCGCAAGACGGCCGCCCGGCAGGTTCGGGCATTTTCGCCAGCCTGCCGGCGCCTGGCCGGCGCTGGTATAATCCCCCCAACCAGCCAGCCCACCGCCCACCGGGACCCCAACGCCAGGCCCGCCCAACGCCAGATAAGCCGAGGTTCGCCGTGACCACCGCCGACACCAGCGCCAGCAGCAAGACCCCCAGGGCCCCGAAAGTCCGGCAACGCTTCCGCCTGCCCGACATACCCGACCGCGAGCCTGATGAAGTGACCCAGTTCGACCACATTGCGAAGACCGGCAACGCCCACTACCTGGCCCAACACCTGGGCCACCCGGAGACCACCCTGGTGGAGGCCGACCGCTGGATCGCCCCGGACGCCGCTTTCGACAAGCGCCGCGCGCGCTACCCCGACCTCATGGTGGCCTTCGGCGTGGACCCGGCGGCCTACCGGGCCAGCAACGGGTACGTGGTGTCGGAGCAGGGGAAACCGCCGGACTTCGTGTTGGAGGTGGCGTCGGAGAGCACGGGGGATCATGACGTGGGAGACAAGCGGGACTACTACGAGTCCCTGGGCATAGGGGAGTACTGGCGCTTCGACGAGACCGGGGAGCATCACGGGACGAGGCTGGCCGGGGACCTTCTGGTGGAGGGCCGGTACGAGCCGGTGGAGATTGAGGAACTGCCCGGCGGGGTGTTGCAGGGGTACAGCCGGGCGCTGGGGCTGCACCTGCGCTGGGTGGTAGGGCGGTTGGTGTTTTACGACCCGGCTGCGGGCGCGCCCATCGCCACCCTGGAGAGCGAGCGGGCCAGGGCAGAAACCGAGCGGGAAGCCCGGCTTCGGGAGCAAGCCCGCGCTGATACCGCCGAGGCCCGCGCCAACACGGAACAAGAGGCTCGCATCCAGGCCGAGGCTCGCAACCGGGAGTTGGCAGAGGAACTGCGCCGGTTGCGAGAAGGTTGAGGAGGGTTCACCATGACCATTTCCAATAGAGGGGATTTGCGGGAGACCTACCGGCCCCCGGCGCCCCGGGCGGCGCAGAAGGTGCTGGACCGGCTGGACGAGCACTGCCGGAACTTCATTGCCCTGTCGCCCTTCTGCGTGCTGAGCACCAGCAACGCCGACGGCCAGCCCGACGCCTCGCCCCGGGGCGACCCGCCGGGGTTCGTGCGGGTGCTGGACGAGCGGACGCTGCTGCTGCCCGACCGGCCCGGCAACAACCAGGTGGACTCCCTGCAAAACGTCGTGGAGAATCCCGGGGTGGGCCTGCTGTTCTTCGTGCCGGGGATGAACGAGACGCTGCGGGTGAAGGGTAGGGCGGAGATCGTAACCGGCCAGGGGCTGCTGGAACCCCTGGCCGTGGGCGGGCGGGCTCCGCTGTCGGGGTTGAGGGTGACGGTGGAAGAGGCCTTCCTGCACTGCGGGAGGGCGCTGCTGCGGGGCCGTCTCTGGGACCCGTCGGCGCGGATAGAGCGGTCGTGCTATCCCAGCTACGGGCAGGTGCTGGCGGACCAGATTGCCGGAGCCGACGCTGGGCGGATTGACGCCGAGGAAGCGGAGGCCAACCGGGAGCGGCTCTACTGATCGGCTCTACTGAGGGGAGGTTTACCTGTTCGGCCGATGTGGTGTGGCTGGATGTCAATGTTCAGGGGCCTTGGCATTCTGTGCCCCCGCTTTGACAAGGACAAGGAAGCGGGCTAACCGGTGTCCCGATCGCCCTGCTTCAGCATGGCGGAGCAGCCCCGCTCGTCCACCAGGTGGTTCACTGAAACCCGCCCGTGGCGGTCGTATCCGCTGGTGTAGGCGAATTCGACCTCGGCGCCCCAGGGGACCCTGCCGCCGACCCGGGTGGTGCCGTCGCCGGGCTTGCCGCCGCTCCGTGGCCCGCCGGCGCCCTTGATCACCACGCCGCTCTTCCCGCCCTTCTTCCAGCCCATGACCTTCAGCTCCACCGGGGCCACCAACTCCGCTGGCGACGGCGCGAACAGGACCTCGTGCAGCCGCAGCAGCAGGTCCCCCGACGGCGTGCGCTTGCCGTTCATTACCTGGGAGAGCATCCCGATGCTGATGCCGGCCCGCCGCGCCGTTTCGTTCTGGCTCCAGCCGTGGGCGTCCATACGCTCCCACAGGGCCTGCGGGTCCACCTCGGCAGGCTGGGCGGCCTCGATCTTCACCGGAGCCTCCAGGACGGACTCCATCCGGGCCTGGGCGGCGGGGCTGAGATTGCGCTGACCGCGCGACACTTGGACGACGTAGCCATAGGTCAGGCCCGCCCCGTCCGCCACCTGCCGCAGGGTCATACCTCGTTCCCTGGCCTTCTCCCGGAGATAGGTGCTCTTGCCGCCCCGCACCACGCCGCCCTGGCGGTGAACCACGCCCTGGGGAGGGACCCGGCCCAGGACGGCCTCGATCCTGGCGCGCATGTAGGGAGTGAGGTTCTTCCTGCCTCTGGCGACCTGGGACAGGTGGGAGGGACCCACGCCCATCAGGTTTGCCAGTTCGTTGATGTTGAGGCCGCGCTCCCTGGCGGCCACGGACAGGTGGGACTCGGCCCGGCCGGTGTCGGCGCCGGGTTGGGCTACCGGGGCGGCGGTTTCGCTGGTGTAGTTGACGCGGCTGGCGTGGTCGTCGCCGTTGGTCCGGACGCTGGGTTCGCTGCTGTAGTTGACGGTGCTCGTGGCGTTGGCCTTCATGTCGTTTCCTCCGAAAGGCGGAAAGCGAGGCCGGCCCGAATGGACCGACCCCGCTCTCCAGTTCAAGATGCAGGTCGTTGGGTGCGGTCCATTCCGCCGCTTGGGTGTTCGCCGGGAGGCGAAACGCGAAGAGCGGGGCCGCCTCCCCGCAGTTGGGAGAGACGGCCCCGCTCGTGGGTGCGTACCTATTCAGTTGTCAGTGGCGGCCCAGGCAACCGCCCTGGTAGCCGCTGCGCCCCGCTACTGGCGGCGTGCTTTGGGTTGTTGACGCCGGTTCAGTGGTCGCTCCAAGCGGCCCGTGGCGACCGGAAACTCAGGATGTTTGTTGTGTCTGGAGATCACCTCCTCGACGTGGTTGTAGTTGTCGCCGCTGTCACTGACCTTCTGTCCGCCGCTGACCCGGTTGCCGGAATAGGCCACGGCGTTAGCGATTGGCGCGTTGGCCTGTCTCCTGCTCCCGACTGCTGGATTCCTGCCGACCGCTACGCCATGTTGGAGATGGCCCCGTTGCCTATCCGAGCCATCCCGCGCAAGACGAAACGCGCCCAGGGTGGTGTTCGGCAGGTCCAGCCCAGCCCGTGGGGAAGGTGCACTACGCCCAGGGTCAGGCGATGCCGCGGGAAATAGCGGTTGTGGCGCTGGCGCAAGGCACAGTTCGGCCAGGGCCGGAGTCGGTGGATACCGGGTGGGTGGGGAGAATCCGGCGAACGCAGCTCGCCCGGCGGTCGCGTGGTGAGGGACCAGGCCAGGGGGAACCCGTGGCAGTAACGAGCGCCCGGCCGTCGCTGAGGGATGACCGGCCGGGGCAACGTGAAGCAGCGGCGGTGGCTGCCGTGGTTGGGTAGCTACGCCGCAGCGTTGAAGAGCGCGCCGGAGCCGTTCAGTCGCTCCAGCGGCAGGGTGAAGTACAGGCGAAGGGCGTCAGCCGCTCCGCAAATGTAGCCGGATGATGGTAATCTCCGGGATGCCGTGTTGTTTCGGTTCATCACCTCCTTGACGTTGTGATTGTTGACGTTGGCCAGGGCAGCTTTGTCCCGGCAGGGTTTGGGTTCCGGCCAGGGCGCCGCGAGGGGAACCCGCAGACGCCACAGCCTGGGTTGGGAACGGAGCGGGATCAATCGCTCCGCACCCTCCGCCCGTCAGCAGGAGCGATCAACTCCGGTCAGCGGACGGGTGTCCAGCAACCGGGAGGGATCAGCTCCCAACCGCTGAACGGCGCCCGGCGGAAGAAGGACTTAAACACTCCAGCCGCCGGACTGCCCAACGGGAGGAGGGCTTGACACTCCAACCCGTTGGACGAGGCCGGGGAAGAAGGGATTGAGCACTCCAACCACCGGCCCGCGCTGCCTGCGGAGGACTTGAACACTCCGGGTCGGCAGCATTCCCTCGTGGGCCGGCCTTGCGGCAAAGACCCGGGCTGAGGGAGGGACCCCCAGGTTTCTATGGCGGGAAACCTGGAAAAGCCTGACAACATAGATATTGTCGGCCTTCCCGACGGCCCTGGGTAGGCCGTGCGCGCCCCACCGGGCAAGTGTTAACCGGATTGGAACCGGCCCTTTCGGGGCGGCTACCTACCTGCGCCACAGCCGCAACGGCAGCGCCAGCGCCCGGAGCGGCCACCGCAGCCGTTCCCGCCGCTTCCGGGCTCGGCGGGTCTCCGCCCGGGTGGTCCAGCGCCAGTTGGTCTGGTTGTTGCGGTTCAGGCCCGTGAGGGGATAGTCCTGCGGGGGCAGGGTGAGGCCGTGGTCTTCCAGCAGCGCCAGTTCCACGGTCATGAGCCGCTCCTCGTCGCGCAGCCAGTCCAGCCCCTGGCCCCGGTCGGGGTGGCGCTGCCGCAGCACCCGCCACTCCCGGATCAGGGGCCAGGCGTCGTTGAAGACCGCCTCGTCGTCAGCGGCGGGTTCCAGGGTGGCCAGTTCGGGGAACTCGCGGCGCGGCGGACGCGGCGGTGAAGGCGGCTGGCTCGAACTGACGGCGGGCGTTGCGCTCGATGGACCCTTCGCGCTTTCAACTCCGGCCAGTCGCCCCTCGATGCTCCGCAAGGCTTGGCCGTGGGCCGCAACCTCGCCCTGGGCGGCGGCCAGGCCCACGGCGGTCTCCCCGGCCAGTTCCTCCACCCTTTCCAGCCGTTTGGCCAACAGGTCGTTGCGCTGCCGCTGTTCCTGGCCGGGCGACCCGGCCCCGTCGAGAAGCGCCCGGTCCAGGGCCACCCGCATCCGCCGGGTGAGCCGGCCGCTCTCCAGGCTGGCGGTCAGGGTGCGGTGGTCCACGTCCAGGTCCGCCGCCGCCTGGCGGGGTCCCTTGTCGCGCACCAGTTCGTCCAACAGCGCCATCAGCCGCAGGTGGTGCAGGTCCTCGATGCTCTCGCTCCGGTGGATGCCCGGCCTCTCCGTCGTCATGTTCCCGCCTCCGCATACAAAAATGTTCGTTTCAGGTAGGGCGATTGCACGCGGTCTTCGATTTCCCCTGGGACAAAAATGCCGGTTTCAGGCAGGGCCGTTGTACCTGGGCGTTGGAACGGGGCCTTACGAAAACCGTTAACAGGAAACGTCCGGCAGGGGGCCGATTTCCCCGGGTTCCAGGTTCAAAACGTCCCGACCTGCATTGCCGCCACCGGACGCGACTCATGTACACCCCAATGACACCACGAGAGGGGCCGCCTTCGTAAGGCCCTGGACGCCCCCACAGGAAGGTGGGGGCGCGCGCGAGGTTATGCGGAGGAAGTTGTTCGTTCACACTCTACGGCAGTGGCGGAGCGTCTCCGGCACGCCTTCAACCAACGAGAGGCAGAAGAAGACCAGAAGACCGGCGACCATGCTGAATGCCGTTTTCACCGGAGTGGCCACCGATCCGGCATCGCCGGCGGCGTCCGGCCCCAGGGTTTGCCCGGCGGGGTTCATGAGCCGGCGGGGAAGGCCAGGGGAAGCGATGGGCAGAGGAACGCGGCCAGCGACCACACCACGACGCCCTCGGCGCCGGGGCCGCAGAACACGGAGGCACATGACGAAATCGAATCAGGGGAACCGGTACCGGCGAAGGTCGAGCCGGGGGAATCAACCCGCCGGGCAACGGCGTGGGCAAGTGGACGCCGAGCCGCCGGAGCAGCAGCATAGACCCGATTACTCGCCCCAGCAGCGGGAGCAGGTCCGGGAGGGTCTGCGCATTCTGGCCCGGCTGATTGCCCGCGCGCACCTGCGGCGGCAGAAAGGGTGCCCACGACCGGAATGACCGGCGGGTGTTAGAAGAGAGCCGCGGCGCCGGGACGCTTTCACCAACCCAGTCCGAAGCCAAGCCCTTCCAGCAACCACTCAACCGCTGTGGGCCGCTTCAGCGTCACCAGCAGGAAGCAAGACGCCCAGCGAGACGGCGTTGAGCGCCAGGTCAAAGGCGGCGCCCCCATGCCGTCTATAGCGCAGAACTCAGAATTGAACCACAACCTTCCGGTGAAGCCTCCCGGTGCGGCGATTGCCAACCGCCAGCGCGGTGTGACGTCCCGCATCGACGTGGACGCCGGAGGAGCGGGGCTCGACTCCGTGATCCGCGCCACGCAGCGGGTGGCGTTGGTCTCCGTTGAAACCGACGCGGGGAGAGCGAGGCTCGATCCCAGTCAATCGGTCCGGGTCGGGGACGGACCCGCCAGCTTTCGTTCGGGAAAGGCTGGAAAAACCGTGAACTGCATTGATTATCGCCCGCACTCCCGTCGCAGGGAACGGATTTTGCAATCGCCTGGTCATCCGCGCCGCCAATCGCTTGCTCCGCGCTTGCTGGCCGCTCGCCGCCGTCATCTCCAACGTAGAATTGAGCCACGACGCTGCGCGGTCGGCCCCGGCCCTGACGGCAGCCATGTCCGCTAATTCCACCATGCCCCCAGGGTGAGCGCCCGGCGCAGCCAGCGCAGGATGAACCGCCGGGCCAAAGCCTTCCTGGTGTTCGCCAGGGCCTTCCCCAGTCTCCGCCCTGCCCGCCTTTTCGACGAATTCCCTCAGGAGCATCCGCAGCACGAACTCCCGCCACTCCCCGGTGTCGCCCATCCCTTCGTTCTGGGCATCCATCGCGCTTTGCTCCTTCACGTTCAATCTGCTGGCCGGAATGTCCTTTAGGGGGTTGTCCGGTAGGCGGGAATACGGCCCGGTCAACGAACCGCTCGCCCTGATGTGGCTGGGCGTTCACTGCCCAAAAGGGAATTTCGCCGGAACCCGCCCTTTCAGCCAAGCGCTCGCAAGACCGCCCTGAATTCCCTCGATTTCCGCCGGTTTCAAGTTCAAAATACCCTCCGACTCCCCAAAAGGGCATTCCTCCCAATCTCTGTACGCGGGTCTGCCGTCACACCGTGCCCCGGCACGTCCCCCGGCGCAAGAGATGCAATGCAACCGGCGCCATAAACCGACACGAGGCCGCGAAAAGGTTGTTGACACAAGAGCCGTGCCAATTGTGGTGTCCGGGGCGATTCAGCTTTGAAATCACGCCGGCGGCCATCCATCAAGGGGTTTGGATTTCCTTACGGGGTTGCCACTGTGGATGCGGTTCCGCAGCGATTGCACTTTGGCGCGCCGGACACGGGACGAAACGGCCGTTTCAGGTGGAGGTGGCGGCCGTGGAGGTTGCTCCCGGTGTCGTCATGCACGGCGGAACGTGCGGGGAGCCGGGAAAGCGGGGGATGGTTGCTCCCGGTGTCGTCATGCACGGTCATGGAGGAGCGGCCGCCGTCCACCGAAGCCGAGGAGCCGCCTGCGCCGACCGCATTCCTGAATTCGGGCAGCGCCTGCCGCACCCGCCGGGACGCTTGCCGGCAGCCGCGGCAGACCGCCAGGGTCTGGTTCACGCCCAAGACCTCGGTGGCGGGCACTCGGCCCTGTTCCTCCGACACGCTATGCAGCAGGTCTCGTTGAGGGTCGTGGGGCAGGGGCTGCCCCACTCAACCGCAGAGTCGTGGTTTACCTGGAGGGCGAGCCCATCGCGGTCGTTCATGGCTTCACCATGAGTCAGGACTACAATCTCCGCAATGCAATCAATGCAATGAAGTGATTATGGACCCGCAGTAAAATTCGAGACTCCAACTCCCACCGGAACGCAGGGCAACCCCTTGATTCAAGTAGGAATGACCGCCGGATTGCAGAATGCAATCTCCTTCTAATTCCCTTTCAGGGCTGCAACTGTGGAAATCAGGTCCGGGCGATAGCAGTTTGACGTGTCCGGCGCCCGCAGGCATCAACCTCGCCGAATTCAGGGACAGGTTGGTCCAGGCGATGATCGCTGGGACGCCGCCGCCGGAAAACGGGCAGAAAGGCCGCCTCCAGCGGCGGTCGGACGGGAAGGATGTTTCCGGTTCCCAGGACGATTGCAAAGTTCATGCCGAGCCGCTCATGGTGAGCCTGTCGAACCACGATCTGCTCGATCTGGCACCATTCGACAAGCGCAAGATGAGCCGATCCGAATGGATGGCGCTACTTTGCAATCGTCCTGTCCGGTTCCGGGCCGTTCTTGCGAGCCTCGCATCCCCACGGATACGATAGGGCGACGACACAGGCGGTCGATTGTCGGGCGGGGGCCCGATGGATGCCGTCGCCTTCGCATACGACGTGGCAGGTGAGGAATTGACAAGGATGGACCGTTGGTTTTGGATGGCGGCGGTGGCCGGTTGCGCGTGCCTGCTGCTGGCCGCCGGGTGCGGCAACAGCGAGGTGTTCGATGACGCGGATAAAGTGATGGTGGGGTTGATCACCAAGACCGACGGGAACCCCTTCTTCGTGGAGATGGAGGAGGCCGCGCGGCAGCGGGCGTATGAGCTGGGCGTGGAACTACGCGCCTACGCCGGGGAACATGACGGCGATTGGGAGAGCCAGGCGCGGGCGATGGCGGAACTGGTGGCGGATGGTGCCCATGGCATCCTGATCACGCCTTCGGACCCGGCGGCCCTGAGCGACGCCGTGCGAGAAGCGCGGGAGGCCGGGGTGCTGGTGATCGCGCTGGACACGCCCTTCCAGCAAGGGGACGTGGTGGACGGGACCTTCGCCACGGACAACTTCAGGGCCGGGGAGTTGATCGGCCGGTGGGCCAAGGCCAGGCTGGAGACGGAGGGCAGGGAGGCCAGGATCGCAACGCTGGACGGCTACCCCACGCCGGTGTCGGTGGACGTGCTGCGCAACCAGGGCTTTCTGAAGGGCTACGGCATCGACGTGAAGGACGCTGGAAAGATGGGCGACGAAGACGATCCCCGCATCGTGGGCCGCGGGGTGACCCTGGGCACGGAGAAAGGAGGGCGCAACGCGATGGAGGAACTCATCGGCCAGCGCCCTTCCATCAACCTGGCGTACGCCATCAACGAGCCGGCGGCGACGGGGGCATACGCGACGCTGGCGGAGCTGGGGCTGGCGGAGGACGTGTTGATCGTAACCATCGACGGCGGCTGCGACGGGGTGAGGCGGGTGGCGTCGGGAGAGTTCGGGGCCACGGTGATGCAGTACCCGCTGGAGATGGCGCGGCTGGGAGTGGAGGCGGTGGCGGAGCACGCCAGGACGGGCGAGAAGCCAGAGAACACGCCGGGGCTGGACTTTCACGACACCGGCGCGGCGCTGGTGGCCGGAGAGCCGGTGGCCGGCGTCCCGTCCGTCGGCGTGGCGGAGGGTCTGCGGGAGTGCTGGGGGTAGTGGTCAGGGTACAGAACCCCGTGGCGACAATCGGCCTTCTGCAACTGTGCTCCATCCTGTCCGGTCCGGTAGGGGCCGGTCGATGACGTCGTAGACGCGCCCGGGTCCGGTGTCGGCTTCGCCAAGGGAAGCGCTGGCTGCGATGTTAGGACAGACATACCCCGGGCCACTTTTATTTTCAAAACTTCGCCGGAACCGTCCCTTTCACCCAAGCGCTCGCGGAACCGGCCGGGAAGCCCTGATTTTCGGCCCGATTCAAGTTCAGATCTGCCCCGGACTTTTGGAAACAAAAGTCACGCCAATCTCTGTACACGGGTATGGCATCTCAGCGGGCCTAATTTTGCCCATTCCCCGTAGAGGCGGAGGCCGTAACGCGTGGCCGATTGACGGGCCGCAGAAATGTCGGGAGCGCCCGAAGCAGGACACCCGTGAAGGGCCGGCCCTGCAACGCTTGACGACCGTCGGCGACGGGCTATAGTGGGGTTGGAGGAGACGCCGCCCGGGATGCTGATACTGCACGCCGCACAATGTGAAGGCCGTCTGGTCCTGTGGGGAGAGGATTCCGACGCAACGGGAGACGGGCACGGAGATGGCCGGCACCCGCGTTGCGCCGCCGGCGACCTGCTGCTCGGGGCCATGGGTCTGGACGTGGGCGAGGAGATGGCGAGCGAGGCGGTGGTCTGGCTGCCCAGCAGGGTCGGCGAGCCGCTGCCGTCGAGTCCGCTGGCCGGCGAAGCGCCCCGGTCCCGTGCCAAGCCGCGCATACTGCCCTTTCGGGTGCCCGCGCTCTGGCTGGACGGGGCCGATGCGGGCGAGTTCCTGGAGAGGTGCGGGGACCGCCCGGTATTGCAGCCCGGGGTGGCGCTGGGGCCGGAAATAACCTACTGGCGCCGGGCGCGGCAATTCGGGATGGCGCTGGTGGCGCGGCAGCGATACCTGCCCACGGCGACGGGACACGGAGACGGGATGACG
This sequence comes from Dehalococcoidia bacterium, assembly GCA_965207025.1. Taxonomy (GTDB): domain Bacteria; phylum Chloroflexota; class Dehalococcoidia; order Lucifugimonadales; family UBA3495; genus Bin87. The sequence continues at coordinate 4,227,918 of OZ242258.1, forward strand.
GCGGCGTGGAAGGCGGTATTCGTCGGCGATGACGCCGACAGGCTGGCCGACCTGGCGGGGTTGATGCCGCCGGCGGCGCGGTCGGCGACCGGGGACGCGGCCACTGGTCCGCCGGCCCAGGCGTCCTCGACCGTGCTGAGGGCCTTCCTGGACGGAGTGGTGGACCATCTGGCGCGGAAAGCGTCGGTGCCCCGGCCGGAGGGGAACGGGTTTGATTCAGCCCACGACGCCTGGCTGCACGCCCTGGGCGCCGCCGACGGAACCATCCGCGTTGGGCCAGACCAGGCGAAGCAGTTGGGCCGGCAGGTGTCGGAGTGGCAGAGGCCCATCGCCATTGCCGCCAACGCTCCCTACCGTCTCTGCCTGCGGCTGGAGGAGCCGCCGGAGCTTGATGCCGTGGATGGTCAGGCAGCCATGGCACAAGGCGATTGGCACCTGCGGTACCTGTTGCAACCCCACGACGACCGGAGCCTGCTGTTGCCCGCCGAGACGGTGTGGAAGGGTGGGAGCCAGGACGCCGGCAACCCCGATTACAACCCCAGGGAGTTCCTGCTGGCGGCGCTGTCCCAGGCGGCGAACCTGTGCCCGCCCGTCGCCGAGAGCCTAGAGGCCAGGGGTCCATCCGGCAGGATGCTGTCCACCGGGGAGGCGCACCGGTTCCTGAACGCGGAGGCGCCGGCGTTGCAGCAGGCGGGCTTTGGAGTGCTGCTGCCGGCGTGGTGGACCGGGCGGGGGACCAAGGCCAGGCCAACCATCCGGGCCCGGGTGAGGACGCCGGCCATGACGGGAGGCGGAGGAGTCAGCCTGAGCACCATGCTGGACCTGGAGGTGTCGGTGGCGTTGGGAGGGCAGGAGATCACGCCGGCGGAACTGGCCGAGTTGGCGGAGTTGAAAGCGCCGCTGGTGCGGCTGCGGGGTCAGTGGGTGGAGATCAACGCCGATGAGATTCGCGAGGCCGCCGACCACTGGCGCAACCGGAAGCGGGTGAGCCTGCGGGAGGCGGTGCGCATCGGGTTGGGGGCGGAGGAGCGGTCGTCGGAGGACAACGTTCGGCTGGAGGCGGACGATTGGGTCGACCGGTTGCTGGAGCGGTTGGGCCGGGAGGCGGAGGTCGAGACGCCGGCGGCGCCGCGGCGCTTCCTGGGTTCGCTGCGGCCCTACCAGGAGCGGGGCTACGCGTGGCTGACCTTCCTGCGCCGGTGGGGGCTGGGGGCGTGCCTGGCGGACGACATGGGATTGGGGAAGACGGTGCAGACGCTGGCGGCGCTGGAGTTGGACCGGCAGGAGGGCAACGACCGGCCCAGCCTGCTGGTGTGTCCCACGTCGCTGATGTACAACTGGCAGCGGGAGGCGGGGAAGTTCACGCCGGAGCTGGGGGTGATGCTGCATCATGGACCTGGTCGGAAGCGGGGCGATGAATTCCGCCAGGAGGCGGCGGAGCGACAGGTGGTGGTGACCAGCTACGGCACCATGCTGCGGGACGCCGAAACGTTGCAGGGGGTGCCGTGGCGGGCGGTGATCCTGGACGAGGCCCAGAACGTGAAGAACCCGATGGCCCGGCAGTCGCGGGCGGCGCGGGAGCTGCCGTCCGACTATCGGGTGGCGCTGACCGGGACGCCGGTGGAGAACCACGTGGGGGACCTGTGGTCCATCATGGAGTTCCTGAATCCGGGTCTGCTGGGCATCCAGGCCCAGTTCAAGCGCGACTACTTCGTGCCCATCCAGGCGCACCGGGACGAGGCGGCGGCGAGCCGGCTGAAGCGGGCGGCCGGGCCGTTCATCCTGCGGCGGTTGAAGACGGACCCTGCGGTGATCGACGACCTGCCGGACAAGCGGGAGACCAAGCAGTATTGCGTGCTGACCCGAGAGCAGGCGACGCTGTACCAGGCGGTGCTGCGGGAGGCGGAGACCCGGATGGAGGAAGCGGAGGGGATCAGTCGGCGGGGGATGATCCTGGACACGCTGACCAAGCTGAAGCAGGCGTGCAACCATCCCCGGCAGTTGCTGGGGGACAACTCCGTGGTCGCAGGGCGTTCGGGGAAGCTGGAGCGGCTGGACGAACTGCTGGAGGAAATCGTGGCGAGCGGGGACCGGGCGCTGGTGTTCAGCCAGTTCGCGGAGATGGGCGAGATCATCCGGGGGCACGTGCAGGAGACCTTCGGAATTGAGGCGCCCTTCCTGCACGGCGGGGTGTCGCGGCGGGGGCGGGACGCCATGGTGGAGCGGTTCCAGAACGACCCTGATGGGCCTCGGGTGTTCGTGCTGTCCCTGAAGGCGGGGGGTTCGGGCCTGAACCTGCCCCGGGCGAACCACGTGATCCACTACGACCGGTGGTGGAACCCGGCGGTGGAGAACCAGGCCACGGACCGGGCCTTTCGCATCGGCCAGACCCGGGACGTGCAGGTCCACAAGCTGATCTGCGCCGGCACTTTGGAGGACCACGTCGACGCCATGATCGAGGCCAAGGCGGAGACCGCCCAGCGGGTGGTGGGCGGGAGTTCCGAGCGCTGGCTGACCGAGTTGTCCAACGCCGAACTGCGCGACGTGCTGGCCCTGAGCCGGGAACACTACGGCGACTGACCCATGGAAAGACGCCGGAGGAAACGAGACGCCATGGCTTACCCTGACTACCGGCCCGCCATCCGAGCCCGGGGAGGCATCAAGGCCCAGTCCCGGCGTGGGGACTTCGGCGCCAGCTGGTGGGCCCGGCGGTGGCTGCAAACCCTGGAGGAGTTCCGGATCGGGACGCGGCTCGACCGGGGACGCTCGTACGCCCGGCGAGGGCAGGTGCTGTCCATCGACGTGGAGCCGGGCTTGGTGCTGGCCCTGGTGCAGGGGTCCCGGCCCAAGCCCTACCGCGTCTCCGTCCAGGTGAAGACCATCAGTCTGCCGGACTGGGAGGAGCTCCGGGAGGAGTTCGGACGGCAGCCGGCGATAGCGGCCAGCCTGCTTTCGGGGCGGATGCCCGACGCCGTCGAGGAGTGCTTCAGCGCCCGAGGGCTCTCCATGTTCCCGGAGAGCGAAGCGGACCTGGAAACGGTATGCAGTTGCCCAGACTGGTCCAATCCGTGCAAGCACGTGGCGGCGGTGTATTTGCTGCTGGGCGAGGAGTTCGACCGGGACCCGTTCCTGATCTTCCGGCTGAGGGGAATGGAGCGGGAGGAATTGCTGGGCGGGGATTTGGTCCGGTCCGCCCAGACCCTGGATGGGCCTCCGGCAGCCCCGGAGCCGTTGCCAGCGGACCCGTCCGAGTTCTGGGGCAATCCCGGGCGGCAATTTGACGAGGGAGACGCCTTCGGAGCCATCGCCGTGCCCGACGTTCATGCGGCGCTGCCCCGGCAGTTGGGCCGGTTCCCGTTCTGGCAGGGCGAGGAGGAATTCTCCGCCGCGATGGAGGGCATCTACCGGGCGGCGTCACGGAGCGCCGTGGACGCCTACACCGGTCCAACGGAGGGGGAGGAGAATTCCATTGACGTTGACGTCTGAACGCCGGTCACGGTGCGGCTGGCAGGGCGGCGGGGCGGGCACTGAAGTGTCATCGAATCACGCCCCCATGACTGCGTGCCGCCTGGCGTTTGCTTGCCGGCTTGATGCTGGGAGTTCGCTTCCCTTTCGGGAAGTCCGCCCCGCGATTCTGGAATGGGACCTTGCCCCAAGGTGCTTGCAATCCAGGCGAGTCGGCTCGAATACTTCCATATGTTTTGAGTTCGGGAGGGGCCGGAAAATTCCCGAAAGGGAACTCGTCCCAGCTTCTGTACACGGGTACAACATAGTAATCGGCCCCGGCAGCGGCCCGGAGCGTCGATTTGGCCGTAGTAAGCGATGCTGTCGGTTGCGGTCCAGTACGTGGTCGGCTGCGGCGATGGAGCCATTGACGCGCCAGGTTTGACCCATGATGACGTTACCGAAGGCACACCGGGTCGCATCGGGCCCTGTTGGCGGCTTCTGCAACTGGGTGATCATTTAGAATGGATGGGACGGCGACCCCGGTGCCGACGGGGAGACGTTCCATCGCTCAATCCGCCACGGGAACGGGAGCTGGAGAATGAGGCCAGCGCCGCCGCCCTGTCGCAACCGCGCCATGGATACCTCTCGGCCGCGACCGCCAGGACCGGAACCGACCAATGCTGTGGGGATTTTGAGAATGCTCTGGGTCCATTGTTCCGCTTGCCAACCGGGTGGACTTTTCTATAGGCGTATTGTATGCTGTATCATCAAACATACACATACGGAGGCCGTATGCGCATCGGTATCAATGTCCCAGACAAGGCTATCAGGCTGATCAAAAAACTTGACCCAGAGGCCAACATCTCCCTGATCTGCCGCGAAGCGCTAAATTCCTACACCACCGCCCTGGAACGTGCCAGAACGGAGATAACCGATGAAGACATGGACGACATTATCGAACACCTCGAACAATCAGCCCCTTATCCACAAATTGAGCCGGATTGGGCGGACTATGCCTGGCAGGATGCCCAAGACTGGATAAGGACGATAACTCCACATGACTGGCATTATTTCCTCTATGGTTACGACCGCCACAAGGACAACAGTCGGGAGCTATACCTACAGGCCCAGTTCTATGGGATCCGTAGCCGGGGAGAGGTCAAGAACTTCACTGACCGAAGCATGGAAAACGAGGACTGGTTCTGGCGTGAGGCGGTCGTAGGCGGCAATTCGGCCAGACAAATGGCCTTTGAGAAAGCGGAGAGCGATTACATAGGGACATGGCTCGCCTATGTGAACGAAGTTCGGAGGAAGTGCCTGCAACACCGCGCGGAAAAGAACGTGGAGGTATTGGCCGACCGCCAGAATGCATCGCTTTCCCGCCCTGAACCGGAACTGCCATTCCAGCTACAGGACAGACCAGGGACCGAGAGGAAGTAGCCGCCGATTGCGGGGGCAAATGAGAGGAGATCACTGCCAGCTGAGGAGGTGTTGGTCCGGGAGCAGAATGCCCACCGCAGGACCGGGAAGCTGGGCAAAGCGCCGGGCATCGCCGCTGTGTTGTTGGTGTTTCTCTTGACAATCTGTATTACGGTGATGTGGCTGCTGCTCCGGTGAGAATCAGGCTTGATTTTGGTATTGTTGACCGGGGCACAAACCATCACTATAATGCCTCACGTTGCATCATAGTATGACTCACAGAGGGGATCGCCAAATGAACCAGTTGACCGTCAGGGGGTTCGACGACGACCTCAGCGCTATTCTGAACCACCTCGCCAAGCAGGAGGGTATCTCGCTGAATCAGGCTGCCCTGAGGTTGCTCAGAAAAGGAGCTGGCCTGTCGGACGGGAGCCGTGGAAACCCGAATGCGATAGGCGCCGCGCTGGACGACCTGTTCGGCGCATGGAGCCGGGATGAAGCCGAGGGTTTCGATGCGGCTCTTGAGGTTTTCGGCACGGTGGACGAGGCGGCGTGGTCATGAGGATTCTGCTGGATTCCAACGCCTACTCCGCGTTCATGCGGGGCAGCCACGAGGTGAGAGATCTGATAGTGGTAGCCGAGGAGGTGCTGTTCTCCGCCGTCGTGGTAGGCGAGCAGCTGTACGGCTTTCGGCAGGGGGCGCATTTCGAGCGGAACCTGGCGGAACTTCGTTCCTTCCTCGAACGTCCCTACGTGTCCTTCGTTCCCGTGGGCCCGGTGACTGCGGACCGGTACTCGCGGGTAATGACGGCGCTGCGGGCCAAGGGGCGGCCAATTCCGACCAACGACGTCTGGATTGCGGCCCACGCCATGGAAACGGGCGCCGACCTGGTATCCGCCGACAGCCACTTCGAGCACGTTGACGGGATTGCGTGGCTCCGGGTGTCGGGTGGCTGAAACCTGTTACACCGAACGACAAATGGAGTGCCTGGACGTGATCGCCTCCAACGCCGAGGCCCCGGCGGAACACGGCATCCTGGGCGAGGCGTGGACTTTTCCGCCGCCCCGCTCGCGGGACCGGGCGCCGCTGGCCGCATTGTACTGAGTTCTCAAAGTACAACTTTCCTGCGCCGTGGATTTCCTATAGCGGGGCCTCAGCAGCCACGAATGGACAATTTTGCTGCAACTTACAGCCGCCACCTCCCGTTACGCCCCCGCCACTGCAATATGTTGCAGAGACGACACGTCAGACCGTCGTCGCACATGAGCCACCCGCCACCCGACAGGCACGCCGTTCAGGCACGAATGCCGACAATAACCGCCAGGCCACGGACATCGACGAACCAGCCGTCAGGCCCGGACAGCGTGTCCAATAGGGGTGAGCGGAGCCGTTCCCGTGGTTTCCAATGGTGCTCAAAAGGGAAGTGATTACCCTTCCCTTGTCTGTGTGCAACAGGTCGCAAGGTTGCGAAATGTTGCAGGTATCCGGCGTCAACTACTGTTGCCGGGCGCCCGCGCTTTATCGGTCAATGCGCCGCCGCCGGCGGGCGGAAGGCTGGGTAACTGTTCAGACTTAAGGGTATCTGCGGCTTGTTTGCCCCCCGGCGCGGAGGTGATCAAGCACGAAACTTCGATGACGGGCTGATCGGATCACCTTGGACGTGAACAGTTGCAAGGCTGGTTGCCCGCTGGCAGAGTGTAAGACAATGTGCTATAATGATAGCGCAAGGAGCGCTCATGGCCCCCATCATATCCAGGAACACCGAGACCGTCACTTTTTCGTTGCCCCCGCCGCAGGCCCAGCAGCTGCGCCAGGCGGCGAAGGAGGAGGAGCGCACCGTGAGCGAGCTTCTGCGGGAAGCCATCCGCCTGTACATGGAGGAGCGGGAGTGGCGCGTGAAGGAGCGGATGCAGCGGCGTTCCCGCCAAGTGGACACGGACGAAACGGAGGCAAAATGAAAAAGCGCGAGTTTGTACCCCTCACCCCGGCGGCCCTCTATGCCCGGGTCTCCAGCGACCGCCAGGACGTGGACCTCTCCGTGGCCGCCCAGCTTAGGGCGCTCAGAGACTACGCCAAGAACAACGGCTACTCGGTGGCCCGCGAGTACGTGGACGAGGCCGAGAGCGGCAGAATCGCCGATAGGCCCCAGTTCCGGGAGATGATCGACGAGGGCAGCAAGCCCAAGTCCCCTTTCCAGGTCATATTGGTCTGGAAGTTCAGCAGGTTCACCAGGAAACGCGAGCACGCCGTGGCCTTCAAGGCCCAGTTGCGGCGCAAGGGCATCCGTGTGGTCTCCATCACCGAGCAGGCCGAGGACAACGCCACCGGCAGGCTGCTGGAGGGCATCATCGAGAGCGTGGACGAATACTACAGCGAGAATCTTGGGCAAGAGGTTTTGCGTGGGATGCGGGAAGCGGCGTCCCGTGGTTTCTTCCTCGGCTCCAAGGCCCCCTTCGGGTACACTCGCGTCAAGGTCAGCGACGGGGTGAAGGAGCGTCCCACCCTGGAGATTGACCCGGACACCGCCCCGATAGTCAGGGAGATATTCGAGAGTTCCCGCAGGGGCAACGGGCTGGCGGAAATCTGCAAGGAACTGAACGGGCGGGGCATCACCAACAAGGGCAAACGCTGGCAGAAGAACGTCATCCACTACCTGCTGACCAACGAAGCCTACACCGGCACCGCCGTCTGGGGAGTCAAGAGCAAGGACGAGAAGGCTGGGGAACCGGTAAGGGTGGAGAACGCCTGGCCCGCCCTGGTGTCAAGGGAGCTGTTCGACGGGTAGTGATGCTGTTTGAAATTCCCAGGATTGCCAACCCCGTGCCCAGTCGGCTACCATCGCCCAGCAAGGAGGTGGGATTATGCCCATCGGACCGAACGGAGAGAAGCGGCCAACGAATCCCGTTGAGTCCGGCATCATGGTGATGCGGATCGCCACGGGCGACCTGGAAGAAGACTACGCAGAACCGCCAGCGGTAGAGCAGCCCACGCCGACGCCTAACCGGGCCAACGGCGGACGGAAGGGCGGCAAGGCGCGGGCCGACGCACTAACGCCGGAGCAGCGTTCGGAGATCGCCCGGTTGGGCGCCAAAGCCCGCTGGGACGCCGACAGCGCGAAGACGGTGTAGCCCAAGCCAACATCCTACCGCCTTCGTCGGCGGCTGGTACGACCTGCGGCTCGACCCATCCGCAGGTTGTTTTCGTTCTTCATCCATCCGTTCGCCCGGTTGACCTGCTGCAACCCGATCAGCGTGTAGCGGTCTCGTTTCTCTTTGTTGCACGGCGGGCATAGCAGCGTCAGGTTTTCGTAGGCGTCGGTCCCGCCTTGGGAGCGTGGGTTGATGTGGTCAACTTCCAACACGCGGGTATCAAACGTGTAGTCGGCCCCGCAGCCCTGGCAGAACGCGCCGATGTCCGCCAGCAGCCGCCCGTGATGCGTCCGGGGCGGCGGGAGGCGTTGCGCGCGGCCCGTGGGCGTCCTCAGCGTCAACGTGGCCGGTTCGCCGTCGTCGGTGCGTTGGGGCGGCGTGGTTTGGTAATTGACCTCCGGCGGGATGTCGGTGAGTAGTTGACGGTTATCAGCCATGCGCCGGCGGACTTCCTCGATAGCGCCATCCCAGATGTCCATCCCGACCCACTGCCGTCCCAACCGCTCGGCGGCAATCGGCGTGGTGGCGCAGCCGGCGAACGGGTCCAGCACCAGGTCGCCTTCTCTGCTGCTGGCCTTGATAAACAGCTCATACAGAGCCAGGGGTTTCTGCGTCGGGTAGCCGGTGTACTCTCCGCGCCCTTTGTTGTAATTGGTGAACCCGGTCGGCTCCAGTATCAGGGTTTGGGGCGGGTTGCCCCGGTCAGCAGCCGCGTATCGTTTCAGGCCGGGCCATGTGCCATTGGTGGGATGATGGATTAGACCAGCGGCGTCCAGCGCGTCGAGCCGTTCGTGAACGCCCTCGATACTCCGATAGCCAGGGATGACATTCTGTTCAATCCATTCCGCATATGCGGAGTTCTTCGGCACGGACCACACACGATTTTGGGCGAAAACATCATACCCGTGCCATGGCAACGTGCTTGGGCTGCCCCGTTCCGCATTGTGGCGCGGGCCGGTCAGGTCGGAGAACCTGACCGGCCCGCGCTCATCCTTCATGGGATATGCCGTAGCGAGCTGCTCCTCGGTTTTCGCGCTCGCAGCCGCTGCGCTGTTCCAGTAAGCCGTATCCGATTTCTGGTAATACAGGATATGATCGACGTTCCTGCCGTACCTTTTCGGGTCGTTGTGAGCCGTGGCCCTTTTCCAGATGATGACATTGCGGAAGTTGGCCCGGCCAAAGATGGCGTCCAGGAGGCACTTGCCCCAAGCGGCGGCGGTATCGTCCATGTGGAGATACAGGCTGCCGTCGTCGGCAAGGATGCGGTGCATTTCCAACAGCCGCACGCCCAGCCAGCACAGGAACGCTCCCATGTCGTCGCCCCATACCGACTTCGCGGTCGTGATCACCGCCCACACTTCCGGCTGCCCCCGCTGAATATCTCGCAGCCAATCGTCGTGAATATCCTCGTCCCACCGCCAGCGGTCAGGGAATGATGCGCCGGCGGCCAGGCTATCGGGGTCGGCGTGGAAGTCGCGGCCCTTGTTGAAGGGCGGGTCGGTGGCGATGAGGTTGACCGTCCCGGAGTTCATGCCTCGGAGGAATTCCAGGTTGTCGCCGTGGTAGAGTGTGCGGTTGGCGAAGTTTCGGTCGGGCATGGCGTTACCTCAGCTCAGTCGGGGATGATGACGGTCCAGGTGCGCCGACGGCGTTCCTGCCGCCACTGCTGCAATGCGCTCCGGGCCGCGTCGTACAGCGCTAACACGGCCAAGCCACCGCCTATGGTGATGATCACTTCCGGCATGAAACCTCCGATGGTTGCCCAACCGGAGGTTGCGAGCGAAACCGAGCCAGTGCTAAACTGGCAGCGACAGGCCCGTCGCGCCCCGGTTGGGGCAGTGTCTTTCCGCTCCGGTCTAACTCACCGGGGCGGTTCTTTTGCATGGTATCAGCCGGGCCACGCTGTTGCAAGTTGATATCGCAAAATGCTTGACATTGTGCCTGAATTCCGTTAGAATTCGGGTATGGTTAATCGCATTGCAGCAGACAAGCAAGCCCGCATCCTCAACATGCTGGTGGAGGGCATGTCGCTCCGCTCCATAACCCGGATTGAGAGCTGCTCGCTCCATACCGTGCTGGGCTTGGTGGAAAACGCCGGCAAAGCCTGCATGGAGTACCACGATCAGCATGTCCGCGACGTTCCCGCCGAACTGGTCCAGTGCGATGAAATCTGGGCCTTCCTCTACGCCAAGCGGAAGAACGTCGAGTGCGCCGTCGCCGCGCCGGAAGAAGCCGGCGACGTGTGGACCTGGACGGCCATCGACTCCGATAGCAAGATGCTGATCTCGTGGTACGTAAGCACGTCCAGGGACGGCGCCAGCGCCATTGAGCTAATGGACGATCTGCGGGCACGGACGACCGGCCGGTTCCAGTTGACCACGGACGGCTTGAACGCCTATCCCGAAGCCGTCGAGGGTGCGTTCGGCGGCGACGTGGACTTTGCCCAGCTGGTCAAAATCTACGCTGACACGCCACGCGAGGAAGCCCGCCGGTACTCACCCTCCGAATGGGTCAGCAGTCGCCGGGAAGTCGTGGTCGGCGATCCCGATTGGGAGAACATCAGCACTTCCCACGTGGAGCGGCACAACCTCACCATCCGCATGAGCAACCGCCGGTTCACGCGATTGACCAATGCGTTCAGCAAGAAGTTCGCCAATCACTGCTACGCGCAGGCCCTATACGCGGTGTACTACAACTTCTGCCGGCCCCACACGACGTTGACCAAAGAACGAGGCGGATACAAGACTACTCCGGCGATGGCGGCGGGATTGGCGGACAACGTGCATGACATTCGCTGGCTATCGGGGATGGTCACCGAGTCACTGCCGAATCCGGGCAAGCGCGGCCCGTACAAGAAGAAGCAAGCCGCCTGAATTTCAAACAGCATCACTACCGTTCGACGCGGTGCAGCAGGGGCTTCACCAGCGGGCGCCCACGGTGCAGAGGCCCGCCAGGGTGGGCAGCCAGTATCTCCTGAGCGGTCTCCTGCGCTGTGGTGTCTGCGGCAAGTCCTACTCAGCCCAGGGCGCCAAGAGCGGCCAGTTCGCCTACTATGTCTGCTCCAGCCTGTTCCGGGAAGGGGCCGGAGCCTGCACCGCCCGCTACCTGAACGCGACCAAGGTGGAGGACCTGGTGATCGAGAAGGTCAGGGAGCGGATTCTCACCGAGGAGACCATCACCGAGCTGGTGACCCTGGTGGCCGAGGAGATTGATGCTTTGGCCGGGGAGGTCAACGGCAGGCTGATCGCCATCAACAGCGAGCTGGCCGACGTGGAGACCCGGCTGGAGAACCTCTACCAGGCTTTGGAGACCCAGCAGTTGCCCATCGAGGTGCTGTCCCCCCGCATCCTGTCCCTGAAGAGCTGCCAGGACCAGCTTGTTGCGGCGCGGGAGGAGGCCGAGTTCCAGTTGGAGCAGCGGCGGGCGGAGTTGCCCACCAGCAAGGAGATCAAGGGGTACGTCGCGGACTTCCGCGCACTCTTCCAGGAGGGGACGTTCCCGGAGCGGAAGGCCCTGATCCGCAACTTCGTGCAGGGCATCGAGATCGTGGAGGACGAGGCGGTTCTGACGTATACTATCCCCAAGCCGCAGGACGGGGTGACGTCGGAATCGGCCCCGGTTCTTGATTTCGTCCAGTCCAGCCCACTGAGGGTGGTTTCAAAAGCGAAGCTTTCACCGTTGCCCACGCGGGTTCGTATCATCTCCAGCATCATGCGGCCAGCGGCGATGGCCTCCCTCTCCGGCTGCAGGGGATTCAAGCCCGCCGCTATCAGGTCGGCGTTAATGAAGGTGGGGCAGTTGGCTTCATTGAGCAGAAACTCCCGGGCGAAGGTGGTTTTGCCGGCGCCGTTGGGGCCGGCGATAATCAGGATGGTTTTCGTCTGCTGGATAGTAATGAGATAATCCGGCAGATTCACGCTTCCAGGCGGTTGATGCCGTTCAGGGCCGCGGTGGCGTAGCATTCGGCGAGGGAGGGATAGCTGATTACGACCTCGGTGAAGTAGTCAACCGTGCCGCCGTGTGCCATTACCGCCTGTCCGATGTGGATTAACTCTGATGCGTCCTCGCCAAGGATGTGTACGCCCAACAACTTGCGGGACTCCGTGTCGAACAGCAGCTTCAACAGGCCGGCGTTGTCGCCCTGCATCACGCTGCTCATGGTTTCCTGATAGTTGGCCTTGCCGACCTCGTAGGACACGCCGGCGTCGGTAAGCTCCGACTCGGTTTTGCCGACCATGGCTACCTCTGGTATCGTCCTGACGGTGTACGGCAATAAGCCAGGGAACCGTTTGATCGGTTCGTCAAAGGCGTGGCATGCGGCGAGGCGTCCCTGCATCCGCGAGGTGGAGGTGAGGTCTGGAAAACCGATCACTCCACCAACGGCATAGATGCCTTCGGTGCAGGTCTGGTAGTAGTCGTCCACGCTGATGCGCCCGCGGGCATCGGCCTGAATGCCGGCAGCTTCCAGGTTGAGGTTCGCAGTGTTGCCGGTGCGCCCGACGCAATACATGACCGCGTCGCTGATGATCTGTTTACCGCTTTCCAGCAGCACACGCACCCGGTCGCCGCGATGGTCTCGCACGTACTCGATGTCGTTTACGTTTTCGTTGAGGCGCAACGTGACTCCATTCTGACGCAGGTGATACACCAGGGTGTCCACAATTTCGTCGTCGGCAAACTGGAGCAGGCGGGGGTTCCGATCCACGAGTGTTACCCGCGAACCCAACGCGGCGAAGGTGCTGCAATATTCCAGGCCGATGGCGCCGCCGCCCACGACGGTCAGTGTGCGCGGAACGTCGGGCAGGTTCAACACGTCATCGCTGACAAAAATCAGCCGGCCGTCCACGTGGACGATGGGCGGGGTGGTTGAAAAGGACCCGCAGGCGATGATCACTCTCTCCGCGGTTATATCGCGGTTCAACCTGCTGTCGGCGAATGAGAGATGTACCGTGTGTGGGTCAACGAACGAACCCTCCGCGTAGATCGTCTCCACCTGGTTGCGGAGGAAGTGGACACGGAGCATATCGACCTGTTGCTGCATTACGTATCCGGTGCGGACCATGAGGTCGCTCATGGTGATGTTCTGCTTCACCGAGTAGGAATCGCCGTATATGTTGCGCTCACGGAACCCGGTGAGGTGCAGGACGGCCTCTCGCAGGGTCTTGCTGGCGGTGCCGGTGTTGACGTCAACGCCGCCGAGCATGGGCAGGCGTTCGAGTATGGCAACACTCTTTCCGAGTTTCGCTGCCTGGATCGCAGCCCTCTGGCCGGCCGGCCCCGAACCGATGACGATCAAGTCATAGTCATAGGTAGCCACCGCAAACCTCCGTCGTCCGGATAGTATTGCCGGAATGGCAATATTCTGAAACGTAATATAGCCTGTGTCAAACGTGCGTGGGCAAACGCTGTGTTATGCTTGCCGGCGATTTTCCACAGGAGCGACTCCCGATGACCAACGCCGCAATCGCCGCGCCGGACGCATTTGTAGATGAATCCATTGACCCGGAGGGTTACATCCTGCTGCGGCGGGACAACGCCATCGCCACCGTAACGATCAACCGCCCGGCGCAGCGCAACGCTATATCGTTTGCGATGTGGACGCAACTGACTGAACTGATGCGGGACTTGGATGCTGACCGGGACGTGCGGTGCGTGGTCATAACCGGGGCGGGCGGTGAGGCGTTTTCGGCCGGCGCGGACATCAGCGATTTCGATGAATACCGGAGCGATTCGACCAAAGGCCGCGTTTATAACCGCGCCGTGGACGGTTTGCTGGAAACGGTGGCCGTCATCGGAACGCCGGTGATCTCCATGATTCGCGGGTTTGCGGCCGGCGGCGGGTGCGAACTGGCGGTGGCCACTGATCTGCGCATCGCCTCGGAAGAAAGTAGGTTGGGGATTCCGGTGGCTCGATTGGGCATCACTATAGGCCACCGGGAGATGTACGGACTGGTCAATCTGGTGGGTAAGGGCAACGCGCTGTACATCCTGTTGTCGGGGAGACTGCTGGACGCGGAGGAAGCTTTGAGGATTGGCCTGGTCAACCAGGTGGTTCCATCCGAAAAGTTGGAGGAGGTCACGTACAAACTGGCCTCTGACATCGCGAATCTGGCGCCGTTGTCCCACGCGGTGAACAAGAAGACGCTTAATCAGGTGCTGGCCAAGCCGGCGCTGGACCTGACGACGGAAGAAGCCGACCTGCCGTTAACCCAGTTCGACACGAGGGACTACCACGAGGGGTTCCGGGCGTTTCTGGAAAAGCGGCGGCCGGAATTCATCGGGGAATAGACGCCCGTTTATGCCTCCTCCGGACCGACCGGGATCCAAACGACGGGCCGGCCGCCAGCGGGCAGACGCGCTGCTGGTGGAGCGGGGGTTGGTGGAGAGCCGGGAAGAAGCGCAGGCGTTGATCATGGCGGGCGCGGTTGTTTCACCCGCGGGACCGATACAGAAAGCGGGTTCATTCCTGCACCCGGACACGCCGCTGGAGGTCCGTCAACGTCTCCCGTATGTCAGTCGTGGCGGCGTCAAGTTGGCCCACGGGCTGGATACCTGGGCGGCGGAATATGGGATCGAGTTGGACGGAATCACCGCTCTGGACATAGGGGCATCCACCGGCGGGTTCACCGACTGCCTGTTGCAGCGTGGAGTGAGCCGGGTTTACGCGGTGGATGTTGGTTATGGGCAGCTGCACTACCGGCTGCGCAGCGACGCGCGAGTGGTGTGCATGGAGAAGGTGAACGCGCGCCACCCGTTTGACCTGCCGGAGAGCGTGGATCTGCTGGTGATGGACGTATCTTTCATATCGCTGACGATGGCGTTGCCGGAGCCGCTGGGTTGGCTGAAAGGTGGCGGTTTTGGGATCGTGCTCATCAAGCCTCAGTTTGAGGCGCGACGAGGGGAGGTGGGCAAGGGAGGCGTAGTGCGCGACGACGCGCTGCGGGCGGACATTTTGCGGAGGGTTAAGTGTTGGCTGGCAGGACGGCACGACGTGGCTCTGCTGGATACGATTGAATCCCCGATCACCGGCGACGCCGGCAACCGGGAGTTTTTGGCGTTGCTGCGGAAAAGTGATACGCCGTCCGGGGACAAAAAGCCGCCCGGCGCACCGTCCGAAATCGGGTATGATATGGGCGTTTGCAAATTTTGAACGCCATTATGAACAAGGAGCATTGCCATGTATGTACTGAGGAGAATTTTCAAAACCAAGCAGCCCGGCGACGCGCGGCGGGTAGCAAGTCTGTTGCAGAAGCAGGCGCAGATTTATCACGATGCCGGCCAGCGCAGCGAGTTCAAGGTGTATTTCAACGGCGGGACCGTGCCGGGCGAACCCGGCGAAGTGGTGCTGGAATGGACTGACGAGGCGTTGATGTCGCCGATGCGCGGCGGACATTCTCTGCCGCAAGATGCGTTGGCAGTCGGAGCGGAGATCCGCCCGTTGGTGGAAAGCAACCGCATCGAGTTCATGGAGTTGATGACGCCGGACAAGATGCTGGACGTTTAGTCGCGATCATCACCCTCACCCCCGTATCAAGTACGGGGCAAGCCTGGCCCTCTCCCATCAAGGGAGAGGGAATTTCTGGAGGTACTTTCGTGGAAGTAAGACAGGTTGCTGAGATCCTGTTGGAACGAGGGCAAACGGTCTCGGTGGCGGAAGCCTGCACCAACGGGTTGCTGGGGTACACCCTGGGCACCATCCCGGGAGCGTCGCGCTTTTTCCCCGGCGGCGTGGTGGCATACACCGGCGGCTTGAAGGAGAAGATATTGGGAGTGCCCGACGAACTCTACGAGACCGCGGGCAGCGTGAGCCGCGAGATGGCCATTGCCATGGCCAGGGGCGCATTGGAGTTGACCGGCACCGATTACGCGCTGTCCACCACCGGGGTCACCGGACCGGCGGCGGGACGGAGCGGGCTGCCCATCGGCACGTTCTGGATCGGGTTGGCCGTGAAGGACGGCGAGGACGCGGCCATCGAGATTCGCGTGGGCGGTGACCGGGACGCGACCAAGCACGGCGCGGTGCAGTCGGCCATCGACCTGCTGGGGCGGGAGCTGACCGCCTGACTAATTCCAAGGCATCGCTCGGAAACCGCCCATGAACATCGCGCGGTCGCTTGGAGATGCCATCGTAAATCCTCCGGAGCGTCACTCGCCGCGTTGGTGGGTGTCGCGCATCATCCCTCCAACGGTAACCGCGGCGGAATTTGTGGCGGCTGTAGCCACGTTGCTTCGCCATACCGAGTTGCGCCAGGCAGAAAATCTGCTGACCACTGCAAGATTGCTGGACAATTTCGTCAGCTACACTCATATTGATCCAGCGGTGACGTTGGCGGTTCTGGCAATCACACACATAGGGGGAAACCGAGTCATGGCTTTATTGGAAACACTGCTGAAACCGCTGTTGGACGCTCAGATGGAGGCAGGGATGGAAAAGGGGAGGAAGGTAGGTAGGGCGGAAGCCGACGCTGAATTTGAGGAGTGGAAAGCGAAGCAGCGCGCCGCCGGCGTGCAGTTCTTGGATGATGAACCACCAGAAGACCCCTCATCCACCGAGAACGAGTAAAGCATCGCTCGGGCTGGCTTGCTGGCAGCTACAGGAGGAATTATGAAGTTTGGAGTCTCCCTTTCCGCCATAGCCCAGCAGCCGGCCGGCGCGGATATGCAGCAGGCTTTCGCCGACATCTGCGCCTACGTGGGGGCGGCGCGGGACCTGGGTTTCGATATGGTCTATCAGGGCCAGCACTATCTTACCGACCCGTACCAGCAGTTGCAGACCATGCCGCTGCTGGCGCGCATATCCGCCGAGGCGCGGGGCATGGGTCTGGTAGCCACCATGCTGGTGCCATTGCATCACCCGGTGGATCTGGCGGAACGGGTGGCGACGATGGACGTGATCACCGGCGGGAACTTCACGCTTTCGGCGGCCCTGGGTTACCGGGACGAGGAGTACGACAACTTCGGGGTACCGAGGCGGTCGAGAGTTAGCCGCTATCTCGAATGCCTTGAGGCCATGCGCCTGCTGTGGTCGGGCGAGCGGGTCAACTACGACGGGCAGTATTTCCAGCTGCGGGACGCTCAACTGATGTTGCGGACGGTGCAGCAGCCTCACCCGCCGGTGTGGGTGGCGGCCAACAGCGACGCGGCCATCACGCGGGCGGCGCGACTGGGATACACGTGGTACGTGAATCCGCACGCCAAGTTCGATACCATCAGCCAGCAGGTGGAGATGTATCACGAAGCGGCTGGGGCGGCCAACTCGGGCGCGCCGGAGCGTCTGCCGTTGGGCCGGGAGGTGTTTGTAGGGAGGACGCACGAGGAAGCGTTCGCCAGCGCCGCGCCGTACCTCGGCGGGAAGTACGAAGCCTACGCCCAGTGGGGCCAGGACAAAGCCCTTCCAGGCGAGGAGAACTTTCGAGAGCCGTTTGAAGACCTCGCGCGAGACCGTTTCGTGATCGGCAGTCCCGATGAAGTAGTTGAGGAACTTTCACGCTACCGTGAGCTGGGGATGTCCCACGGCTGCTTCAGGATGATGTGGCCGGGGATGCCGCTGGCCGACGGGGTTGCCAACCTGGAACTGTTTGCAGAGAGGGTTGCGCCGCATCTGCGAGAGAATTAGCGCTTCAATCACAGGAATGAAGAGGAGTCGAAATGGCAATCTATCGCGTATTTTCGGACGCTGACGGTGAGAGTCACATCGAGGATCTGAAGCTAGAGGACCACCCGGAATTGGGGGCGCTGATCAACGTGTCTGAGGTACGAGTACAGGAGTTTGACGGGTCGCGACAGATGGATTTCCATCCGCTGCCGGAGCGCCGGTTGATCATCCACCTGTCCGGCGAGGTGGAGATCGGCTCCAGCGACGGTTCAAAACGGGTGCTACGGGCCGGCGACATACGGCTGATGGAGGACGTTACGGGCAAAGGCCATTCGCACCACGACCTGAGCCCCTCGGGCGCAGTGTACATCCTGCTGGACGATTAATTTGAACGCCCCAAGCCGATGCATGGTCCGGGAGTTTCACCCTCACCCCAACCCTCTCCCATCGAGGGAGAGGGAGCATTGACCTCACCCTGCTCTCTTCTGCCATAGGGATGGAGGACATGGGGAAGGGTCAGGGGAGCATATTCTGCCTGGACTCGGCGTTGGCGGCGATGCGTTCCCAGCCGTACATCATGGGGGCCATGCGGACGTGGCTCCACATTTCAGCCTGGTCGGCGTAGTGGGGGCTGCCGGGGTGGCCGGATGCGCCCAATGGGACAGCCCAGAGGGAACGCTCCCAATCGGCGGGGTCGTAAGCGTAGCGGAACACCGACATGCCGCCGAGGGCTGCAAAGTCAGCCGGGGAGTAGGGGCCGGCCCACGGCGTGTCAGCGTCGCCTCCGGTGGAGACTCGCGGAGGGTCCAGTACGGGAGCGAGCTTCGGGTCGGCGAAGGACAAGGGATGCTGAGGGCGAGTGCGGTGGACCCGGCCCCAAACCCAGTTTTCCTGGTTTCGCCCTAACTTTACGCTCAGGGTGCGGACTCCCTCGTCCAGCGCCACACTCAACGCGGTCTGCCAGGTTTCGCCTTGGGGCAGCAACTCAGTATCGTTGGACGCGATGGCATCGGCGACCAGATTTCGAAATCGGTTGAAGAAAACGCCCCGGCCACGATCCACGGGTTCCCACGCCAAGGCGGCGAGCCGTTCACCCAGGTTATGCTTCAGCAAGCGCCACATCAGGGCGTCGCGTATGGCGCTATAGATGGTTGGTTCCACGGCGTCGGGGTCCATGCTGCCGGACCAACCGCGCAGCCGGCGCAGGGCGGACGCGGTGCGAGAGTCGGAAGGTTGCATGAGTTTCGACAGGGCTGCCAGGTAGGTTTGCGCCGGCAGGGAAAGGCGCTCGGAGTGGATGCGGCCCATGTCGTTGGCGGACGGGTTTTTGAGAGACTTGATGCCGTGGGTTACGCGCATGGCACGGTATCCGGGGGCGAAGTCCATTGAGATGTAGTAGGGGTAGTCGGCGGCGACGGGGCGGTTATTGGCGGTGGCGACATAACCCTCAGGCGGATTGATGTTGCGTGGCAGATCCTCAAAGGGAATGGAACCCTGCCATTCGTGTTCACCGTCCCAGCCCGCAAAAGGCAGCGGGGCCGGCGCGTCGCCGGGGCGACGGGGGATTTCGCCGCGACACTGGTAACCGAAGTTGCCGGCGGAGTCGGCCATGACGAAGTTGTTGACAGGATCAACCCAGCCGTTCATGGCGTCGGCCAGGTCGGGGACGGTGCGGGCGTCTAGCATGGAGCAGAGGATGTCAGTCCACGGATCGGGGCCGTCGCCGGCGGTGTAGCGAAGGGCCAGGGCGTAGCCGGCCATGGGGTCGCCGCCGACCACGGGGCCATGATGGGTGGCCCAGGTGCGGATGTGAACATCCTCCCCCTCTCGCACCCTGATAACCTCGTCGCGGACATCGGCGTTGTACCAGTCCTCATTGCGCTGGTACAGGGAGGCGTCGGCGTCGTTGAACCGCTCGATGTAAAGGTCCTGGTAGTCGGCGGCGGTGTGGGTGACGCACCAGGCGACCTGTCCGTTGTGTCCGAAATGGGGGAATCCGGGCAGGCCGGCGAAGGAGACGCCGATGACGTCGAACGTATCGCAGGCGATGTGGTTCTGGTAATAGACGCTGGGGGTGTCGAGCCCGCGATGGCTGTCGCCGGCCAGGATAGGCTTGCCGGTGGCGGTGAGATCGCCGGAGATAACCCAGGAGTTTGACCCGCTATCGGTCTCGCCGATGAGGTTGAGGTCGGCGGCAGCTTCGAGCATCTGCTGGAGGCCGATGTCCACCGGGCCGTCGTAGTCGGCGCCGGTGGGAATGATGACGGGCTGGCCCTGCGGATAGGACGGGAAGAGTTCAGCGGCACGTTCGGGCCCCAGCTCCTTGACCAGCCGAGCCCGCCACGCCTTGCTCTCGAACACGCCCATGAATATGTGGCGTACCTTGTAGATGGCGAGACCGTGCCAGGGTTCCCACGGTTCGGGATCGATTCCGGTGATGGAGCACTCTAGGGGCAGAGGAGCATCACTGTTGATGAAGGCGTTGACTCCGTCGGCGTAGGCGTCGAGCATGGCGCGAGCACGCGGGCCGGCGGCAGCGTAGTCGGCGCGGGCGGCATCTTCAAGGCGGTGGCGACGGATCTGCATGTCCTGTCCCACAGCGGACGGGCCGGCGGCCTCGGCCCAACGGCCCACGGCGCGGCGTCGGTCGTACTCCATGGCCCACAGGCGATCCTGGGCGGTGACGAAACCCTGGGCGAACCAGGCATCATGCTCGTTGGCGGCGCGGACGTGGGGGATGCCCAGGTTGTCGCGCCATACGGTGACGGTGTCGTGAAGGCCGGGCAGACGCACTTCGCCATCCATGGATGGCACGGCGGCGGTGAGGTCGGCAGCTGTGATGTTGGCGGCGCCGATGGCAGTTGCGGTCATGTTCAGGGTGGCTCCCGTTGGGTTTGCGCCATAGTACAACAGCGCATTGGTATTGCATAAGCGTTGCCGCTGAACTTTGAACGGTTACGGTAAGATTTTTGAAACACGGATATAAAATCGGGTGGAGTATAATATCCAGCGATGTTTGCTGAAATCGCCGCGCGAGGCGACGATTATCGTAGTCCAGAGAGGGAGTCCCCTGTTGTTGCAAGCGCGTGAACTTGCCCATCCGGTGCGATTGGTGCGAGGGATGTTCTACGGGTGGTGGCTGGCGGTCATCGGCGCGGTGATTATGGTCATCGGGACGGTCCCATTGTTCCAGGCGCTTTCTCTGTGGATGCCCATACTGCAGCAGAATTTCGGCTGGACAACGACGCAACTGTCCTGGGCCTTCACGCTGACCCGGGTGGAAGGCACGGTGATGGGTCCGATCGCGGGCTGGGGGGTGGACAAGCTGGGCCCGCGCAAGATGGTGGTGATTGGGCTGCTGATATTTGCCGCCGGGTTCATCCTGTTCAGCAGGACGGACAACCTGTGGATGTTCTACCTATCGTTTGTGGTGGTGAGCCTGGGGGCGGGCCTGGGATCCTGGCTGCCGGCCAACACGGCGCTGAACAACTGGTTCCGGGTGCGACGTTCGACGGCGATGTCGATACCCATGCTGGGCTTTGGATTGGGCGGCGTGGTGATAGTGCCCCTAATGGCCTGGGCCATGGGCTGGGACGCCCGGACAGCGACGGAGATCCCGGGCCGGCTGGGATGGCAGAACACGGCGCTGGTGGTTGGTTGCGTGGGACTGGTGGCCTCGGTTCCGCTGGCGATGCTGGTGCGCAATCGGCCCGAGGACTACGGCCAGCACCCGGATGGCATCGACCCCGACACGGTGAGCGATGAAGGGCCCCGGCAGTCGGCGAACGGAGGCGCGGTTGCGCCGGACTACACGTGGCAAGAGGCGATAAGGTCCCGTGCGTTCTGGCTGATTACCATGGGTCACGCCAGCTCGTCGATCATCATCATCAGCGTGATGACCTACCTGGGGCTGGTGATGGTGGAGAAGGGCCTCACCCTGGTGGAGGTTGGCCTGGTAATCTCGGTGCAGACGGCGGTGTCCACGGCGTTCATGGTGATCGGCGGGATGGTGGGCGACCGGATACCCATACGGATTGCGATATGGGGGTTTTCGTTCCTGCAATCCATCGCCATTGTCGTGCTGCTGTTCG
Organism: Dehalococcoidia bacterium; assembly: GCA_965207025.1. Classification (GTDB taxonomy): domain Bacteria; phylum Chloroflexota; class Dehalococcoidia; order Lucifugimonadales; family UBA3495; genus Bin87. The sequence goes on from OZ242258.1 coordinate 4,249,620, forward strand.
CGGAGACGCTGCCGCTGTTCTTCCTGTTTGGCATCCTGATGGGAATCGGGTTCGGCGGACGCACGCCGTTGACCACCTCGATACGGGGGGTATATTTCGGCCGGAGCAGCTTCGCCCGCATCACGGGAATCTCGATGATTCCCATGAACATAATGTTCATCGTGGTGGTTCCCTACATCGCGTGGATGCGGGATTCCATCACGGGCTCGTACACCATCCCGTTCGCCACCATCGCCATCGTCAGCGCGATCGGCTCTTTCATGTTCCTGGTGCTGGGCAATCCGCAGTTGTCGCCATCGCAGCGGCGGCAGGCTGATGTCCGGCGGCTGGTGACGCGGGGAGCGGGAGCTGACGATTGATTGATCCGGGCAACGAATACGCTCGGAAGGGGATCACGGAGCGGCTGTCGCACTTCCTCCGCAGCGATAATACCGGCGGAATGTTTTACGGCTGGTGGCTGGTCGTCATTGGAATCGCCGTTGTCCTGGTGGGCCGTGATCTTGGCCCGGCGTTCACCGCTATGGCATGGAGGAGCAGTGGCTTCGACTATATGGGGATTGGTCCACCTTGGAATGTGGTCGCCATAGCGGGTGGCGTCATACTCTGGATCGGATCCCTGTGGGTCGCAGGTTGGGGGGTCGATCGATACGGGCCGAAGCGAATGGTTCAGATCGGGTTGCCGTTGGCTGGATTAGCTGCGCTGCTCGTGGCAGTACCGACGCCGGGCTTTGCGCAGGCCCAATTCGCGGTGATGTCGGCTCTTGCAATGATCGGGGCTTATGTTCCGGCGATAACCGCCTTGAACGACTGGTTTCGCGACCGGTTGGCGCTGGCCTTGGGGTTGATGCTAAGCGCCGTGGCAATCGGCGCGCTTGGCGTAAACGGTTTGCCCGCGTTGGCGCTTATATTCGTCGATTGGAGACTGGTTACGATTGTGTCCGGCGCGGCGGTCGTGGTGGCGGGATTCGCGCTGGCGCGCCTGGTACGTGACCGCCCGGAAGATTGGGAAGAGCGCCCCGACGGGTTGGCGCCGGCGCCAGAGGCGAGCATCCCGAACTACTCTTGGCGCGAAGCCATGCGGTCGCGCCAGTTCTGGATGCTCATGGCCGCCGCTTCGTGTGTGGCTGTCGCCGCTACTATAACGAGCGTTTACGATTGGCAGATCATCTCACAGGGCAGCGGCACGTTTGAAGCTATCGACAAGTCGGGATCGTATGAAAAGTACGCGTCCACTGTGGGCATTCTTGCAGGTGGGTTGTTGAGCTATCGCTTCCCGGTCAGGTATGTGTTGTCCGGAGCAGCGGTTGCCCAAACGGTTGGGATGGCTTTGTTGCTGTCCGGATATGGGCCTATCTTGCCCGAATCGGTCGTTTTGCTGGGGTTGGTGTCGGGCATGGTGACCGCCCCGGGCATTGCTGCAGCAGGCATCTATTTCGGTCGCCGCAGTTTTGGGATGATCACCGTAACGTCGCTCTTCATAGAGTACGTCGCATCATCCGCCCTGTTGCCCGCCGCGGGATACAGTGCATCCGTTACGGGTGAGTACGTGCCGATGTTCCTCGCCGCGGCCATTGTGAGTTTGATCGGCGCCGGCCTGTACTGCAAGCTGGGTCAGCCCCGATTGTCGCCGGCGCAGCGCGCCGAGGAGCCGGCGATCAGTTGTTGAACTTCGCCATCACCTCGTCGGCGAACAGGGCGAGGGTTTCGGAAGGCGTGGGGTAGGAGAAGACTATGCAGAAATAGCGAATGCCGAATTCGACGTATTCGTTGATGCGGTCGGCGACCTGCTCCGGGGTTCCGGATAAGGTGTTTTCCAATCGTTGGGATTGGTATTCGTAGGCAGTCACCCCGGCCTCCGAAGCGAGTTGCGCTACCATCCCGTCGTATTCCCGCTGGGTGGGCGCGATGACGCAGTCGGCGTTGTGCGTCCACTCAATGGCGGATGGGTCGCGGCCGGCGTCTTCGGCAGCGCGAAAGACGACGCTCTGATGCATGAGATGATCGTTCACCGTGTCGTTGTTGCCCACGTTGGCGATGTCGGCGATGCGCCCGATGGTGGGCATCACGTAGAGCGGGCCGTGGCCGCCGACGAATATGGGAGGCGTAGGCTGCTGAACGGGCTTGGGTTGGATGGACGCGCCGTCGATGCTGTAAAACCGGCCGTTGAAGGTTACGGACGGTTCAGTCCACAAGCGGCGGATGAAATGTACCGACTCCTCCAGCATCTCGCACCGTTCGCTGGTGGAAGGAAACGCAAGACCGCTGGACCGGGTGTCGCTCCGACTGCCGCCCGCTCCGATGCCGATGGTGACACGCCCGCCGCTGATGACGTCCAGGGTCGCGGCCATCTTGGCGAGGAGAGCAGGATGGCGGTAGGGATTGGCGAGCACCATGGGCAGGGCGCGGATGCGTTGAGTCTGGGCCAGCAAGGCGGTAAGGGTGGTCCAACATTCCAGGGCGTCGGTGTTGAGCAGGTCGAACACGCTGGCCGAATAGTAGCCCAGGCGATCCGCTTCCAGCCAGATGCGCTGCAAATCCTCGTAGGAGTAGCGGTACTGGTTGACGCGGACGTTGAATTTGACGCGGGGCGGGCTGTTGAGTGAAGTGGACATAGTGGTCACAAAGTAGTCGCCAGAAATGTAGGGGCGAATAATTATTCGCCCCTACGGGAGCCCGAGCATTTTGACGGCGGTTACTTGGAGCCGTTGCCGTTGCGGAAGTGGGGGATGACTTCCTTGCCGAACTTTTCGATGGAGGCCATGACCTTTTCGTGGGGGATGGTCTCGGTCTGCATGATGAGCATGACCTGGTCAACACCGATGTCTTCATACATCTGGCAGGTCTTGATGCAGGACTCGGGGTTGCCGGCGATGATGACGCCGCGGTCGGACAGGGTCTTGCCATCCAGTTGAGCGATGGCGGCGCGGGCTGCGCCGGGACCGGCGTCCAGGGAGAGGCCGACATCCTGGGCCAACTGCTGGTGTTCTTCGTCGGACTGGCGGAGCCAGCGGCTGAAGTCAGCGGAAAGGTGCTCTGGAACACCGCCCCAAGCCTCCAGCAGCTCCTCGTAGGCGCCGATTCGTCCGGCGATGTAGGGCTTGTCCGGACCGAAGAAGGTCTTCATGGACTCGGCGGCGAGTTCCTTGGCGTAGTCGTCATCGTCGTCGCAGAAGCCGTGGACATTGTTGCCCCAGAACTCGGTGACGAACTCGCCGACGGGCTCGCAGTCCTTGAGGGCATCGCGGTAGATCTGCACCTTTTCCTTGAGCACTTCCACGGCGTAGGAGGCGGAAGACAGGACGCCGATGCCCTTCTGGGCGGCGAGGCGGAAACTGTCCTCGGAGGTGCAGGCCAGGTAGAGACGCGGGTGCGGCTGCTGGAAGGGCTTGGGCAGGACGCGGCGCTTGGGAACGCTCCAGTTTTCACCCTCGTACTCGTACTCGTCGGAGGTCCAGATCTTGGGCAGCATACTGATGGACTCGTTCCACAGGTTACGGGTCTCGCGCGGATCGATGCCCAGGCCGGTCTGCTCGTAGGCGTTGGAGCGGCCGGTGCCGACCTCGATACGGCCGTCGGTGAGCTGGTCGAGCAGGGCGACTCGCTCGGCGACACGGACGGGATGGTGGTAAGGCAGGATGCAGACGCCGTAGCCGATGCGGATCTGCTTGGTTATGCGGCTCAGGGCGCCGAACATGGCGTCCTGGGAGGGCGAGCCGGAGAAGCCAGTGAGGAAGTGGTGTTCCACGAACCAGAGGTTATCGAACCCCACCTGGTCGGCCAGCTCGCACTGTTCCAATGTTTCCTTGTAAAGGGCGTTCCAATCGATTTCAGTGCCCTGGAAAGGGCGCTGGCATTCGTAAAGCAGTCCGAACTGCATGGCTAATCTCCTCTCTTGGTGACGGATTGCATCGGGCGCACTCGGCGCGGTGGCGGTTTATGGAAGTGGAAGGGTGCGCTGCCGGCCCTGGACGCGAATTGGCGGCAGTATAGCGCAATATATGAATGTTGGGAATGACGGACCGGGTTTGGCGACAATTGAAAGCCCCCGGTCGGCGATGGGATGCACAGGGGCGCGCGTGGGTCTGTGGTATGATTTCGCGGACTCTACCGCGCATTTGGTGCGCTGATTGCGTACCTAAAAACACCCCGAGGTTATTCTGATGACTATGGTTAGCCCCAACACTAATACCAGCGATTTTCAGAGTTCCGACCGAGCGCTCATCGCGCACCTGATGCGACGAGCGGGGTTCGGGGCGACGCCGTCGGAATTGGACAAGTACAGCTCGTGGGGTTACGACGCCACGGTGGAGTGGCTACTGCACCCAGAGGCGCAGCCTGGCCTGGACGAGGACATCATCGAGCGGTACTACATCGACTGGAAGGAGAGCCGCAACATCGAGGGCGCGCTGACCGAAACGGTGTACCGGATGAACGGCAACGCGGCGACCAGGCCGTTGCAGGAAAAGGTCGCGCTGTTCTGGCACGGCGTTTTCGCCACCGGATTGGCGAAGGTGCTGCACGAAAAGACAATGCTCAACCAGATTGACATGCTGCGGGGCTACGGGCTGGGCAGTTTCCGGACGTTGCTGGAGCGGCTGGCCCGCGATCCAGCGATGATCTTCTGGCTGGATAATAATTTCAACCACAAGGATGCAATCAACGAAAACTGGGGCCGGGAGTTGCTGGAGCTGTTCTCCATGGGCGTCGGGATGGATGGCGCGGAAAACTACACCGAGGACGACGTGCAGGAGGCGGCGCGGGCCTTCACCGGCTGGACCATTGACGACGACAACGTGGCGAGCATCCCCTACGGCAAGACGCCGTGGCTGTTCCGGTACGACCCCGACGACCATGACGACGGCGTCAAGACGTTCCAGGGTGAAACAGGCAATTTTAACGGCGATGACATCATCGAGATAATCTGCCGGCAGCCCTCCACGGCGCGGTTCATCAGCCGGCACATGTATAACTTCTTCGTGGCGGATGACGTGCAGGTTCCGGCGTGGCAGAACACGCCGCCGGCCGACCCGGACGCCATCGCCCTGCTGGAAGCTGAGTATTTCCGCTCCGGCTACGACATCCGGTCCATGCTGCGGACGCTCTTCACATCGGATTTCTTTAAATCCGAAACGGCGCGGTTCGCTCGCGTGAAGAGTCCCGCCGAGGTGGTGGTTGGCACCCTCCACCTGGTGGGCGACCTGAAGTTTCCCCGTGCCGGCGTCATGGACACCGCGCTGGAATGCCGGTACATGAACCAGGACCTGCTGAATCCGCCATCCGTGGAAGGCTGGCACACCGGCAAGGAATGGATCGACAGCGGGAGCATGGTGGAACGCATCAACTTTGTGGCAGACGAGTTGGGAAATCTCACGCATCCGGGAGTGCGGGATCTAGTGGACGCACTGCTGGAGCGGAATCGGGGATTGGATGCGACCAGCATCGTGGACGGGTGCCTGGAGCTGTTGGGCTGCGTCGTGTTGCGAGACGACAACCGGACGGCGTTGGTGGCTCAAGCGGCGGAAATGCTGGAAAACGGGGCCGACCTGGAATCAGTGATCCTGAACGCGCTTCGGATGATCGGTTCCACCCGGGAGTACCAGTTCGCGTAGCGGAAGCCATAATGACCGAGGTAGTTTTTACCCCAGAACAGATTGAGGACGCGATACGTCACGGGATGCGCGGAGACCGGCAGCGTTATGAACTCGGCACGGACGACGCTGAGCAAAAGAACGCCACCTACGGGAATAATTTGGCGCACTACCGTAGCGTGGCGCAAAAATGCCTGAATGAAGGCGACTATTTGCAAGCCGCCGAAAAGTCCTGGGGCGCCTATGCACAAACCATCAAAGCGACCAGCGCCGCCTATGGTATTCGGGTTTCAACGCACGCAAACATCCTCAGCGTAGCGCAGGCGCTGACGGCGTTGGCCGCCACAGCAGATGACGACAGCGCGACAACGCTGCGGCGGGGGTTCAACATGGCCAGAAGCCTGCATCAACATTTCTATGAGGATGACCTTGAGCACGACGAAGTAGCGCGACAATCTGCTGAGGTGATGGACGCCATTGACCTGCTGCAAACGCTGTTTGACGGTAACGGGCGATAAAGGTCGTTATCCGTGCGCATCAATTTGGAACCCATCCCCGCCGCCGCCGCCCGCTGCATGAGCGATACGCAGATGGAGTTGGCGCACACCGCGGACCGCCTGGCGAAGGAGCGGTTCTTTGGGCGGGCGTCTGGATACGACGAGGCGGCGCAGTTTCCCACAGAGAACTACGCCGACCTGCGTGAGGCCGGCTTGCTCGGCCTGCGCGTTCCGACGGAGTACGGCGGCCTTGAAACCGATCCGCTCACCTACGCCATGTGCATCCTGGCGGTGGCGCGCGGCTGTCCCTCCACGGCGCTCACGCTGACCATGCACACCAACGTGCTGGGATCATTTGTAGGCGGGCTGGGAACGCCCGAGCAGCAGAACTGGTATTTCCGCGAGGCGGTTGACGACGGGCAGTTGTTCGCGTCAATCACCAGCGAGCCCGGAGCGTCGGCGCGAGAGCGGTTCGTGCTGTCAACAATTTTCACACCGGTGGCCGGCGGCGGATACCGCGTAACCGGCACGAAGCATTTCTGCTCGCTTGCGGACGCGGCGGATTACTTTTTCGTCACCGGCATCATCGCGGGAAGCGGAGGCGGTTCGGACAATATAATTTCGGCCATGATCCGTAGTGACATGAGCGGCGTTGAAGTGACGGAACAGTGGGACGCGGTGGGGATGCGAGCGACGTCGAGCCACACGGTTACTTACAACACGGTGGCGCCGGTTCACGCCATCTTCGGGCCGCCGGGTCGGATACTCAGCGCCGATTGGGGCAGTTTTTCGTTGGGATACGCGGCGGTGTATCTCGGCATCGCAGAAGCGGCTTACGGCTACATCACGGATTACGTCAGCGAGAAAACCTGGACGCCGGAGGGCGGCGCGATCATCAACCACCCGGGCACGCAGAAGGCCATCGGTGAGATGTCGGTTGCGATACAGTCGGGACGTCTGCTGCTGGTGGACGCCGCGCTGACCGACCGGAACGCAGACCCTACCGCCGCGGTCTTGGCGGTGAACCGGGCCAAGCAGTATTGCGCCGAGGTGGGGGTGTCGGTAACGGATGCGGCGATGCGTCTGGCCGGTGGCGGAGGGTTGTTGAAATCGTCGCCGCTGGAACGGTTGCGGCGGGACGCGCTGTCGGGTCCGGTGATGCCTCCGGCCAACGACCGGTGCCTGGAGACGATCGGCAAGTTGGAGTGCGGGCTGCCGGCGGTTACGATTGAGTTGACGTAGCTACTTTTCATGGATGTACCGGATAGATTTGATAGACGGGAGATGTGATGACCACGGTTGTTGAATATCCGCTTTCGGTGGCGGGGTTGTACCAGTACCACAATGTGATCGGATTGTTGTCCGGTAGCGGGCCGGGATTCAGCGGGCCGGTTTCCCTGGCGTTGGGGCCGGACGGCCTGCTGTACGTGGGGAGCCGAGCCAATCCCAACCAGCCGGAGGGAGTGCGCGTTACGCGATGCACCTTTGACGGCGACTACGTGGGCGAGTTCTCCGACTGGGGCGAAGCGCCCGGACAGTTCATTTGGATAACCGAAATCCGTTTCGGGCCGGACGGCAACCTGTACCTGTCGGACGAGAACACCCACCGTATCAGCGTGTTCACACCGGAAGGAGAGTTCGTGCGGCATTGGGGCGGATTTGGCTCGGAGGCTGGGCAGTTGAACCGCCCGTCGGGCATGGCGTTCGCGCCGGACGGCTCCCTGCTGGTGGTGGACTCTTTGAACCACCGGGTGCAGAGATTTTCGCCGGACGGCGAGTTTTTGATGGGATGGGGATCTGATGGCGAAGAGCCTGGCCAGTTCAGGATGCCCTGGGGCGTCGCCGTGGATGGGGGCGGCGACGTGTACGTAACCGACTGGCGGAACGACCGGGTGCAGAAGTTCGAGGCCGACGGCGGATTCATCGCCGAGTTTGATGGACAGGACGGCGGCGACGGGTTTGCGCGTCCCAACGGGTTGGCGGTGGACAACGACGGTCAGATTTACGTTTGCGACTGGCAGAACGACCGGGTGCAGGTGCTGGATGCCGGAGGTCGTGTGATTGATACGCTGGTCGGACACTCGGGAACCTCCAAGTGGGCGCGCACTTTTCTGGACGCCAACCCGGACATCGAGCAAAAGCTGAACGCGGCGACGCAGAACATCGAGCTGAAGCGTCGGTTCTACCGGCCGACGGCGGTTACGGTGAGCGACGACGGCCTGGTGTTCGTGGCCGACTGCTACCGCCACCGGGTGCAGATTTATCGGCGGCTGTGATGAAGGCAGGATTGACGATGCAAGGGACGGCAGGTGACGGAGGCATATGATGGCGCGGAGAGAAATCACCGCTGAGGAAGCCGAAGCATTTGGTAAGCGGATTTACGAGGAAAAAGTACGTCCGACGCTCAAGGGAGCGGAGGAACCCATCGGCCTCTTCCTGTCGTTCGATTTTGACAGCGAGGATTGGGAACTGGACGAGAAATTGATTTACGCGGCACGCCGATTGCTGGAACGCCGACCGGATGCAGACGTTTTCACTGTTCGTGTTGGTTTTCCGGCCGCCTTTACATCGTGGGGCCCGTAGTATTGAGATATGATGATCGGCGAGGTGAACCTGTTGCGACAGCCGGCTGTCTCCGTTGTGGTGATAGCCGCGAATGACCAGCGCCAGACGATAGATGCGAATGTAGATACCGGGTTCAGCGGTGATTTGACTTTGCCAATATCAGCCATAGAACGGTTGGAGCTGCCATTGGCTACGCGCTCCAATTCTTACCGCATTGGCAGCGGCGCGATGGTTACGTTTAACACCTACGATGGAACCATTTTATGGCAGAATAGCCGTAGGCAAGTCACTGTTCTCGAGTCCGAGATTACCCCCACTATCGGCGTTGGCCTACTGTGGGACAGCAACTTGTCCATAGACTTCAGGCTCGGCGGCGACGTTACCATCACCGAATTGACGAACATCTGACGGCGCGAGGAGTGGAATATGACAAGCAGGAATGGCAGCAAAGTCAGCGATCAGAAGGTTGGCACCACGGTGTTGGTGGTAATGATGGAGGTTGATGAGGCGGACGACGAGGTGTTCAACAAGTGGTACAACGAGGAGCACCTGCCGGAGCGCATGTCTATACCCGGCTACATCAGCGCCCGACGGTTCGTGCTGGACCCGGAGGATGGACAGGCCAACAACGTCATGCGCTACCTGTGCATCTGGGAGATGGAGGACGACAGTCCGTTGCAATCGCAGTTCTACAAGGACCAGAATGCCAAGCCTACCCCCACCAAGGACGCAGCCGGAGCGGTGGTAAAGAATCGCGCGCGTGGCCTTTACCGACAGATCTTCCCGGCCGCCGGCGGGTACAGCGACCGGGTGGGCTACACGTACCCGGACGGCACGCGGATTGGGGCGTAATGTCCCTCACCCCAACCCCTCTCAGACAAGGGGAGAGGGGCGTTTCAGTCAGATGCGCGTGAGGCGGAGGAGGGCACTGATGTCTTCCTCTTCTTCCAATTTCCAGAGGCGAGACAGCAGCTCCTCGGTTTGATCGGGGGATAGCAGGTCTTCGCACAGGCCGCGGAACTTGGCTTCCACCTCGGCGTCGGTCATCGGATTACGGTGGTGACCACGGAAGTGGCCGACCTCGGCGCTATAGGTCTGGCCGTTGCTCATCCGCAGGTCCAGGTTGCACAGCATGGCGTCCGGGAACCGTCGTGCGGCCTCTTCGGAAGCTTCGATGCGGGTGTTGCCGATGAGCGTGGCAATGGCCGGGTCGTGGATATGCTCGTCGGAGAAATGGGACTGGTTCAGGGTGTTGTGTTTCAGGGCGATGGCCGTGGCGTAGGGCATACTGTGGTCTGCGGACTCCCGAGTCTGGGGGTGATACTTTTCCTCGTCGCCGGCCATGATGTCGATGGCCTTCTGGAGGGTGCGGATGTGGACGTCGGCGACGTTGGCCTCGTTGAAGTCGGGCACCTGATGGCGGGCTTCCAGGGCGGCTTCAACGACGGTCTGGGAATACAGGCCGAGGGCGAAGTGCTTGATGTTGCACTCGTGCACCTTGAAAGGCTGGCCTTGGTCGCCGCCAAAGGGTTCCAGCTGGTATGGCTCCTTCGTGACGGCGTTGAAGAAACCAAGCTCGCCCTCGAATATTGGGCCGGGCCCGGTGAGTCCGCGCTCGGCCAGCAGTGCGGCGAACACGGCGTTGCGGCTGGCGTTGGCGTAAGCGCAACCCTTCCAGTGGGAGAGCTCGCCCACACGGGTCTGGCCCAGCGCCAGGTTCGGGGTGATGCCCAAGTTCAACGCCTGCTCGGTCTGCGCGACGGAGAGGCCCATAGCGCGGGCTGCGCCCAGGGAGCTGGCGATGGCCCCGTTGGTTACATGGTCGAATCCCAGGGCCCTGATGTTGAAAGCGTCGCCAAAGCGGCAGAACGCCTCGTATGCCACTGCGGTGGCGGTGATGAATCGTCGGCCGCCGGCTCCGGCCAACTCTGCCCCGGCCAGGGTGGCGGCGATGCTGTCGCTGGGGTGGCCGGACTCCAGGGTGGTGTAACCGTCGTTGAAGTCCAGGTAGCGGATCATCACGCCGTTGGCGAAGGTGGCCAGCTCCGGGCTGCTGGTGAGGCCGTTGCCGATGACGGTGACCGGCCTACGGTGTCCGGTAATGTCACCAGCCAGGTCGCGGGCGATTTTGCTCGGTTCCGACGTGTATCCCCCAATCGCGCAGCCGACGGTGTCGATGGTCATGCGCTTGAGGTCGTGAACGGTTGCGGCGGGAATGTCGCGGAAGTGCAGGTTGGCGGAGTAGTTGGATACGTATTCGGCGATGGTAGGCATGGCAGGCTCCGTTTCACATGGATGCACAGGATAGACAGGATTATATGACAAGTAGGGGCGAATAATTATTCGCCCCCACAGGATAGATGGATATTACCGGCGCCGGAAGGTTAACCGATTCATGCGCCCTTGACGTTCACGATTTGGCGGAAAGTGTGGAGGATTTCCACCAGGCCGGCGGACTGTTCCATCACCACGTCAATATCCTTGGAAGCGCCGGGCAACTCGTCCAGGAACGCCTCGGATCGGTTGACCTCAATGCCCGCCATGTCCCGGTCGAAGTCCTCCATGGTGAAGTTGTTGCGAGCCTTGTTGCGGCTGAGCCGGCGGCCCGCGCCTGAGGAGCCGTATTGAATGAGGCCGCGTTGCCTTTGCCGCGCACGACGTAGCTGCGGGTGCCCATGGAGCCGGGAATCAGGCCGGGTTGGCCCTCGCGCGCTTCAATGGCGCCCTTGCGGGAGACCAGTATGTTCTCGCCGAAGTGATGCTCGCGCTTGGTGAAGTTGTGGTGGCGCTGGATGGTTGCAACCGGCTCAAAGCCGCCGCAGCGATACTGGAGGAGCCTAATGATGCGCTCTATCATCTCCTCCCGGTTGAGCAGGGCAAACTCCTGGGCCCAGTCCAAGTCCTTCGCGACAGGTTCTCAATCTGCTGCATCGCCGAGTCCTCGATTTGCTCGGCGGGGAGCCACGACGGGACGTTGGGGCCGATGTTGAGCGGATTCATGGTTGCCACCTTTTCAAGATGCCCGTGCGGGCGCATCTATCCAGTATAGCAACCGGAATCCGGAATCCAGGGAAGGCTATTCGCTACCGTGGAACGCAGCAACCTGATCAAGGTAGTTTTGCAGGAGATCGTGGCCTACGAGGGTCATGATTGATTCGGGGTGGAACTGGATGCCCTCGACGGGGAGTTCCTTGTGGCGAACACCCATGATGAGGCCGTTGTCGGTCCAGGCAGTCACTTCCAGGAAGTCGGGCACCGTGTCGGGGTAGATGACCAGGCTGTGGTAGCGGATGGCCTCAAAGGGGTTGGGCAGGCCGGCAAAAACGCCCTTGCCGTCGTGGTGGATCATCGATGTCTTGCCGTGTCGTATTTCGCCGGCTCGGTCCACGGTTGCGCCGTAGGCGTCGCCGATGCACTGGTGGCCGAGGCAGACGCCCAACACCGGGAGCTTGGGGCCGAAATGCCGGATCACGTCGTTAGATATGCCCGCTTCTCGGGGGGTGCAGGGTCCGGGAGACACCACAATGCCCTCGGGCTGCATCGCTTCAATGTCCTCTATGGTGGTCTTGTCGTTGCGAATCACCTCAACCTCCGCCCCCAGCTCGCAGAGGTACTGGTAGAGGTTGTAGGTGAAGCTATCGTAGTTGTCGATGAGCAAAAGCATGGGTCGGCACTCTGCACGGCGTTGGGTTATTCTGCGGCTCTGGATTCCGGCTTTCGCCGGAATGACGGGATGGGTTAGTACAGCTCCACCAGTTCTAGCCAGTTGCCGTCCGGGTCCTGGCAGTAGGACGCCTTGCGCACCAGCTTGCCGTCGTCGTCGTACATGGCGACCGGCGGCGTCGGATACGTGAGGCCACGGTTGCGGGTGTTTTCGTAAAAGGCGTCGATGTCCTCAACGAAGAAGGCCAGGTGGGCGGCGCGGACGTCGTTCTTGTCGAAATCGGCGTAGCCACCCTCGGGGTTGATGTACTGGATGAGTTCAAGCTGGTGGCCGTCGCCCATGTCGAAGAACGCGCCCTTGATGTGGGTGTCGGGGAAGCCCAGCAGCGTCGTGGGGAACTCCCCGGTGCGCTCGGTGCGCATGGTGAGGGTGAGGCCCAGCACGTCGGAGTAGAAGTCAATTGCAGCTTCCAGGTCTTTGACGATGAATCCGGTGTGAAAGAAGGATTTGAGCATTTTGAGTCTCCGAAGTTTGTTTTGCATGGATGGACAGGATAGGCAGGATGATGGCTTCTGGGATTCCACACTCACCCCAGCCCTCTCCCGTCAAGGGAGAGGGGGTTAGTTGGCCCCCTCCGCAACGTCGATGGCGCGCATCATGGCGCCGGACTTGTGGCGGGTTTCCATGTATTCGTCCTCGGCGATGCTGTCGGCGACCACGCCGCCGCCGGCCTGGACGTACATGACGCCGTCCTTGAAGATGCCGGTGCGCAGCACGAGGGCCGTGTCCATGTTGCCGTTGTAGCTGAAGTAGGCCACCGCGCCGCCGTATGGCCCGCGGCGTTCCTGCTCCACCTCGGCGATGATTTCCATGGCGCGGATCTTGGGCGCGCCGGAAACCGTGCCGGCAGGGAAGCAAGCGCGCAGCGCGTCGTAAGGCGTCATGTCCGGGCGCAGTTGGCCTTCCACGTGGGACACCAGGTGCATGACGTGGGAGAACCGCTCCACGTCCATGTACTGGGTGACCTTGACGGTGCCGGGTACGCTAACGCGGCCAATGTCGTTGCGCCCGAGATCCAGCAGCATGATGTGTTCGGCCTGCTGCTTTTCGCTGCCCTTCAGCTCCTCCTCCAAGGCGACATCCTCCGCCGGCGTCTGGCCGCGGGGACGGGTGCCGGCGATGGGATGAGTGGCAACGGCGCCGTCGTGAACCGTGGCAACGGTCTCGATGGCCGCGCCGACAATCTGGAAGCCGTTGAGGTCCAGGTAGTACATGTAGGGCGAAGGGTTGCTGCCCCGCAGGGCCCGATAAACCTGGAAGGGGTGGGCATCGGTGCGCCGGCTGAACCGCTGGGAGTTGACCACCTGGATCACGTCGCCGGCGTAGATGTACTCTATGCACTTGTCGATGACGGCTTCATATTGGGGAACCGTGAAGTTGGATTGCGTTTCGCCTCCGGACGGCATTGCGGGTTGATCCAACATTTCCGGCGGTATTTCCAGCGGGCGGGATAGCCGGTCCACCATGCGGTCGATCTTGGCGATGGCGGCATCGTAAGCGGCCGCGACTTGATCGGAGTTCGGGTCGCCATCGTCCAGGCGAGCGTGGCTGACAACCTTGATGTCATGGCGCAGGTGGTCGAACACCAGCAGGGTGTCGGTGAACATGAACACCGACTCGGGCAGGCCCTGGGGGTCGGATTCCAGCATGGGAACGCGCGGCTCGAAGTAATGCACGGCATCGTAGGCCACGTAGCCCACGCCGCCGCCGTGGAACGGAGGCAGCCCATCAACGGAGATGAGTTGGAAAGAGTCCATCTCCCGTTGCACGAGGGTCAGCGGGTCAACGGCGCCGGAAGGCTCGCTCTCGCCGGTGCTGAACACGTCGTAGGGTTCGGTGCCGATGAAGCTGTAGCGGCCGATGCGTTCGCCGCCGGCCACGGATTCCAGCAGGAAAGAATAGGGCGGGCGGGCTACCTTCAGATACGCCGAAACGGGGGTTTCCAGATCGGCGTTGATGGTGCGGTAAACGGGACACAGGTTGCCCTGATCGGCCAGGGATCGGACTTGTTCCAGAGTGGGATAGTATGTATTCACAGACATTTGCCTCGTCATTCCGGCATTTGCTCTCGTCTTTCCGGCGAAAGCCGGAATCCAGATAGACGGTAGTGGATGGCAAAAGAAAAAGCCCGCCCCCTGAGGGACGAGCCAAATGGTCGCAATGCCACCCTGCGTGTGGTTGTTTGCGGACGGTTAACGCAGTCCAAACGGCCCGGCCTACTTGGCTCCGTATCAGGAGGAACAGAGTCCTTTCGGCGGACGGCTCCGGGGTCCATTGGGCGACTGCGCCTGGCGCCGGTTCACAGCAACTCCGGCTCTCTGGGCCTCGCTGGACGCTTACTAATCCCCTTCACAGCGGTTGGGTATTCGGATTTGTGGGATTATTGTATGGCGGCGGGTTTGGCGCGTCAATGCGGCGGAGTCCAGTTGTTTGCGAATTCCTCAACTTCTGCCGAGCTCTTGGGGTGGCACTTGGGATGTACCAGAGCCCCGTTATCCATGATCGTTTGCCCTCCATCCTTATGCGGTTGCACATGGTGGATTTCAGCTTCTGCCCACGATACCGTAGCACCGCAATCGTGCTTCTGACATTTCTTTTGGTCTCTGAAGTATATGATTTCGCGTTCTAGTGGTCCAAAAAGCCTTTGAGGGTCTTTAGGTTGCAAGTTCCCGATATATTCGTGCATCCGCTCGACGTAAAATTCGTGCCTTTGTCGAATAGTCGCTGACCTATTGGCGCCGGTCCTTGCTCCTTGACCGTAACGCGCCCAAAATTCGGTCACAATGTTCGCCTTATTGGATGCTGTCGCTTGCGCGAGAGCGGATGTGAACGTGTCCACAGAACGAGGAAGTTCGTCCTGCCATGTGGGCGTATAGTCATCCCACAATGAGTCCACAAGCATGATCAGGTGTAGCGCATGGTGAAGTTGCAATTTAGGTCTTTTGTCATCTCCCAATATGGTGTCCAATTTGTCCAAGATATTACGGAGGCGTTCAGCATCTTTCGAGGTTGGGTCGAAATCGATGTTTTTGTAGTAAAAATCATCAACCGCAGGGTTCGTGATGTCATGGAAATAATCAGGTCCATGTTCCCTTCGCAAGAAGTAAAGCATGGCGATCTGAGCCGCGGCGGTTCTAGTCTTGCCTTTGTCTCCGCCGGGTTTCATTCCCATCACCCGTTGGAAAAATGGATGGCCCGGGTACTTTGCCAATTGAGGTTTCCCACCTAGCTGTAGGATGTAGTCGGTAAAGTTACCCGGCTGAGCGTCCCGTTTGTCCTGAGCCGTAAGCGGCAAACCTGCCTGAAGTCGCACAAACAAATCGCGGACTTCGTTTGAGTCGTCACTGGTAATCATCGCGACCGGCAACTCCGTGCTCAAGAAGCGTTCTCGAAGATCTTCCGCAAGGGAGTGGAAATCTTTGCGTCCCCAAGGGCAGGGTTGTTCTTTTAGAAAATTCGGAAAACGGGCTTGTGTTTCATCCATTATTGGATCGAAAAGCGAGTACGCACCCTCCGCAAATCCATAGAGGGCAGAAATACGTTGTTGGCCGTCGATGATTTCCAGATCTTCTCGTCGCATACCCTCAACAGTTTTTTCAATATGATGCAAATATATCACTGGCAATGGGTAGCCACGCAGCACGGAGTCGACAAGTTTCTTTTTTTGCGTGAGGGTCCAAACCTCGCCTCGCTGATATTCTGGGTTGGCTTTGAGCATACCGTTCCGAAAGAGATTTATGATGGCTCCGATGGAACGGTGTTCCAATTTCTTTTCCATGATTGCTCCTGTTTCTCGTTGATTGTAGGGGAAGTGGGATGCTGTCCTAAACCGACAGCAAGGTAAAATCTAATGGTCAGCATATGGGCCGTACCACTCTTCATCCTGGTCAGTGCGTAACGCGTACCACTCAGGCGGTAGCGGAGATACGATGTCGCCGTGGATTTGCACACGGCCTTTAACGGAACCGCGCAAAGGGTCGTGTATTTCCTGATACCGTGTTATTTGCACGATGGGTTCGTCGCCATCAAAGATGATTGCTTTTCCGTCCTGCTCGAAGACAGCTTTGATGATTGACAGGTATTGCTCGCCGAATTCTGCAACGGTGAGCCTAGGCAGCTTATCCTGGAAAGGGACTGCTTCGGTCATAGTTTCCTCCGGCTGTCCGGCGGGGCCGGCATACTGACTATATCGAGTCTATCACGGCGTCAGCAAAATCTTCCCCGTGGTCTCCCTCCCCTCCAATCGGCGGTGGGCTTCGGCCGCTTCGGACAAGGGCAGGTTGAGGCTGACGTTCTGCTTGATTTCGCCGGACTGCACCCAGTTGAGGCAGTCCTCCGCGCGCCGCAGGAGTTCGTCCCGGGTGGCCGTGAAGTCTCCCAGGGATGGGCGGGTTAGATACAGGGAACCGTTGCGCAGGGCCGCTGAGTCCACCATGCCCACGGGCCCTCCGGCTTGTCCGTACAGGCACATGCAGCCGCGGCGTCCGAGGATACGCAGGCCCTTCTCGAAGGTGGTCGCGCCCACCGCGTCGTAGATAATCTTGACCCCTTCGCCATCGGTCATGCGGCGTATTTCTTCCTCGAAATCCTGCTGCGTGTACAGGATGACGTCGTCCGCGCCGGCCTCGCTGGCCAGCGCCGCCTTCTCATTGGTGGACACCGTGGTGTACACGTGGAGGCCGAGGCGCTTGAGCATCTGAATGAGTAGGAGACCCATGCCGCCGGCTCCGGCGTGTACTAATGCGGACTCACCGGCCCGCAGTGGAATGATGTCATTGACGAGGAAGTGGGCCGTCATGCACTGTAGCAGCGTTGCCGCGCCGGCCTCGAAGTCCATTTCGTCAGGGATGCGCACCAATAGCCACGCGGGAACCGCCTGGTGTTCGGCGTATGATCCCGTGTGCATGGCGTAAGCCACCCGGTCACCCACTGACACTTCGGTAACGCCTTCACCCACGGCGGTAACCACGCCGGATGCTTCCCGTCCCGGCGTCCACGGAAACGCGGCCGGCGGGTTGGTTCCTTTGCGGCTGGACACGTCGGTGTAATTGACGCCGATGTTGCGGATGGCTACGACGGCCTGGCCGGGCGCCGGCGTTGGTTCGGGCATGTCTTCATACTTCAGGACGTCGGGGCCGCCGATTTCGTAGGCGCGGATGCCTTTCATGGTGGTTTGCCTCCCAAGGTTTAATTTACATGGATAAATAGGATGAAGAGGATTTTGTTTGATTTGGCTAGCCGCCCAGTACGGACGCCATGCCGGTTACGTTCTCGATTTCGGCAATGCCTCGGAAGCTGGCGATGGCTTCGTCAATGTGGTCGGCCGGCAGGATGTAACGGGTGCAGTAGAGGAATTTTGCCTCCAATTCCTCTGGGTCGAGGGGCATGGCCGGCGTTCCGCGCGGGTGATCTATGCGGTGGCGCAGAATCTGCCCGTCCGCCAGCGTCACCGATACCTCGCACGGGTTGGATGCCAGCGGAGATGCGGTCAAAGTGGCTTCCACGGAGATGTGTCCCATCACCGCCCGGACTCCCTCATCGCGGACTGCGGCCTCGGAGAAGTAGTTGATGAGCGGCTGGCCGTGGCACAGCGTGGCAGCCGCGATGAAGCCGATGGATGTGCGCGCCTGCCAGCCGTCCTCGGGCAGGTGATGGGGCAGACTCCGCAACGTTTCGGAGGTCACGCCGACGTGCGCGGAGGCGATCTCCCCGGGTCCAAAACGGTGGAGTTGCAGCAGCCCCAGAGCCGCGTCGATGACGCTGTGGCTGGCAGGGTGGCAGGGATACAGTCGGATGGTCACACCTGGATCGAGCAGCTGCCACCGCTGACCCAAATCGTCAAGAGTGTCGGACGGTACGGAATCAATGACGGGAGAAGCTTCCAGCGCTTCGGCGGCGGTGATGGCCGCCAACACCCCGTGCATGGCGGCGTGCCCGCTACCGATGGCAGCGGCGCCCGCGCCCTGGTAGGCGATGCCGGAGTGGGCGGAGGACGCGGCGAGGCCGGCGGCGTTGGCAATCGTCGCTTCCTCCGGCGCGAACAGCATGGCCGAGGCAGTGGCGGCGCCAATGGCTCCGGCGGCGTTGGCCATCTGCGGGGTCGCCGACAATCGGGCGATAATTTCGCAACCCACTGCGAAAGCGGCCAGTACCGAGTTGCCCGCATAACCGTGCATTTCGCCCAGGGCCATTACCGCCGGAAACACGGCGGCAGTGGGATTTACTTGCGTCGCGCTCGCCGCAGTAGAGTCGAAGAGGTTATCGTCGTAATCCAGCAGGCGGATCAGCGTACCGTTGACCAGGGCAGCGTACACCGGGGACGTGCGCTGTCCCATGCCAATGATAGTGCTGCGTCCGTTGCCGCCCATGGCCCGCAGTCCACGCGCCAGGGCAATGCCGTCAGGGTGAGCGGCGCCGGCCAGGGCGGCGGCGGCGGCGTTGAGCATCATGTCGCGGCAGATGTCAGCAACCGGCGCGGGCAGATCGTCGGGATGGGCGGCGATGTTTGCGGCGAACCGGGCAATTCGCCGGGTGAAATCGGGTTGAGGTGTAGTCATGACAGGGTAAGCATAGCGAGGGGCGAGGGCTGGCGCAACGCGGGTTTCGCCAGCCCCAAGTGTATAATGCGCCAATGCACAGCAACAGCAAACTGGTTTCAACGGTATAGGTCGATACCATTTTCACTGACCGATCGCTCATGTCCCCGCCAAGAGCCCGCTATGACCTGCTGGCCGTTAACCTGACGTTGGCCGTAATATCGGCGCTATTGATGGCGGCGGTTGGCGGTAGCGTGAAGGTAGTACAGTTGCTGGAAAAGTCCGAAATCGCCGGTGTAGAGGTCAATCTTGCGGTGGGTGCAGCGGTAAATCCCGGCGTTCTGGTTGCAGCGGCGACCATTTTCTTTGCCATTTCCGCAGCCATTTGCTGCGCCTGGCATAACCGTTTAGGAGATGGTCAAACAATCGCAAGGTTCGTGAGTTTTCTGAGCTGGGCCTCAACCTGTTTTGCGCTGGTGTTTTTCATGGCAACGCTCATACTGGCGCCGCTTAGCCTGGCCGCGCAGGTCGGGCTCTAACCTCTGCACCTTGCGCAGCCGTCGCAGTTTTGCCAAACTGACCGGCAGATGCGCGTTTGCGGACGGACTGATTCGGAGGCAACTATGACGACCAACGGCAAAACTTCCTCGGTAGAAACGCGCGTTTACGACGTGGCGATTGTGGGCGGCGGTATCATCGGCCTGTCCACGGCCATGCAGTTGCTGGAACGGTCGCCCGATCTCAGCGTCGCGGTGATTGAGAAAGAGGACCAACTGGCTCAGCACCAGACCGGACACAACAGTGGCGTTATTCATTCCGGCATCTACTACCGTCCCGGCTCGTGGAAAGCCCGTTTCTGCGTGGGCGGCAAGGACCGCCTGATCAGGTTCTGCGACGAGAACGAGATTGAGTATGACCCGTGCGGCAAAGTGATCGTTGCAACGCACGAGAGCGAACTGGGCCGCCTGCAAGACCTGTACGAACGCGGCGTCGCCAACGGCGTGCCAGATCTCGAAATAGTTGAGCCCGAGCGGCTGGCTGAGATTGAACCCCACACCAAGGGCGTCCGCGCGCTATGGGCGCCCCACACCGGCATTGTCGATTACGTGCGCGTCGCCAACGCTTACGCCAACAAGTTCCAGACCACCGGCGGGGACATTTTCACCGGCGCAGCGGTGCGGCAGGCGAGGCAGACCGCCAGCGGAACGGCCCTTGAAACCGAACGCGGCGCGCTGCAAGCCAAACACATTATCAACTGCGGCGGTCTTTACGCCGACCAGCTGGCGCGGATGATGGGCGAGGAAACGGACGTGCGCATCATCCCCTTCCGCGGCGAATACTACAAACTGGCGGAATCGAGCCACGGCCTGGTCAAAGGCTTGATTTACCCGGTACCCGACCCTCGTTTCCCATTCCTCGGCGTCCACTACACGCGCAACATCCACGGCTATGTCGAGGCGGGCCCCAACGCGGTGCTGGCGTGGGCGCGTGAGGGCTATCGCAAGAGTAACATCAGCTTGGGCGAAACGGCGGGCGCGCTCACGTTCCCAGGTTTCTGGAAGATGACGGCGAAGCACTGGCGCACCGGCATGAAAGAGATGCACCGTTCGTACAGCAAGTCGGTGTTCGTCGGCGACCTGCAAAAGCTGATACCGGAAATTCGTGCGGAGGATCTTGAACCGGGTGGCAGCGGAGTACGCGCCCAAGCGGTAGCTTCTTCCGGCGCGATTCTCGACGATTTCCATATTCTGCGGGGACAGAAGGCCCTGCACGTGCTCAACGCCCCGTCGCCGGGAGCCACGTCATCGCTGGCGATTGGCGAGTATCTGTCGGAAATGGCGGTGGACGATTTCGGGTTGCCGAAGGCATAACGAGGGCATGGTGTATAGTGTATCCGGGTGCGCTATGGATACCGCATATGCACGCCGCAGGATCACAGTGGAAGACACCGCCATAGACTTGGGAACCTGGCAGATTACTGCCGACGCAGCACGGGAATACCTGGATGCGGTGGGCGACGGCCTGCCAGTTTACAGTGACACGGGCATCGCGCCGCCATTGATGCTGACGGCGCGGGTGGTGGGGCTGTTACTGGATCGCCTGTCTCTGCCGGACGGCGCGATACACAGCCTACAGGACGTGGAAACGGTCAGCGCACCGCGGATTGGGATGACGGCCGCCACCACGGTCAAGGTTGAGCCGGTTCGGGAGCGAGGCGGGTTACGGTTCCTGACCGTCAATTACAGCGTCGCCGATGCCGACTCCGGCGATGAGTTACAGCGTGGGCGCACCACGGTACTGCTGTCGCCATCCGCCAACGACCAGGCTGATTGGAACTCCCATGATTGAGGCCGGAACCGCCGCGACAGTTCATGCCGAAGTGGGAGACGAATTGCCGGTTGTCCACAGGATGGTGACGCGGGACGGAATAGACGCCTATCGCAAGGCTTCGGGAGATAACAATCGGATACACTACGACGACGAATTTGCCGCGGCCACCCGGTTCGGCGGCGTAATTGCCCATGGGATGTTGACGCTGGCACTGGTGTCGGAAATGATGACGCAAGCGTATGGGACCGATTGGCTGACCACAGGCAGCTTGCGCGTAAGGTTTCGAGGAGCGGCGCATCCTGGAGACACTCTCGAGGTTAGCGGCGCGGTCTCCAGGGTAGAAACCACAGACCAAAGCGCGACGATAACCTGCAACGTGGCAGTAAATAACTCCCAAAGCAATGAAAGGATCATTACCGGCACGGCCAGCCTGGTGGTTGAAACGAAGCAGCAAGGGGCAGCTCCATAATGAGTAGTAACGGAAACACCGCGCGGGTTCGCGTCGCATTGGACGCGATGGGAGGAGACTACGGGCCGGAGGTGACCGTACCTGGCGCGTTGGCAGCGGTGGCGGCTCACCCCCAACTGCACGTTACCCTGGTGGGCGATCAGGAGGCAGTTGACGCTGAATTGTCCAGACATGGCGCGAACATCCAGGCTCTGCCCATTGCCGTCGCGCCGTCTGAAGGCAAAATCGAGGATGACGAGCACCCCATATCCGCCCTGCGCCGCAAGCCTCGTTCGTCCATCGTTACGGCGATGAAGTTGCTGCGGGCCGGTGAAGCAGACATGGTGGTATCGGTAGGATCGACCGGAGCATCCATGGCGACGGCGACCATTACGCTGGGATTGCTGGACGGCCTGGAACGGCCCTGCATCGGCGGGAACTTCCTGGGGCTGGCGCCGCAAACCACGGTGGTTGATCTGGGCAGCAACGTTGATGCGCGACCCTCGCTGCTGCTGAGCTTCGCCGCTCTGGGCGTGGTGTTCGCCCGGCGTCGGTTGCAGATCGAAAATCCCCGCGTGGCGTTGCTGAGTGTTGGAGAAGAGGCGGCCAAAGGGAACCGCCAGGTGCAGGAAAGCCACTCCCTGTTCCACGACAGCCACCTGAACTTCGTGGGTAACGTGGAGGGGATGGACTTTTTCACCGACAAAGCCGATGTCATTGTGTGCGACGGTTTCATTGGCAACATACTGATCAAGTTCGCCGAGGGGTTGGGTTCCGCGCTGACGCCCTACCTGCAACGCCAGCTTGCCGAGTTCTTGCCGGAAGCCCAGCTCAAACGGATTGCCGGAGCCCTGTGGACCAATATGAACCTCCCACGGACGATGGGCGGTCCGCTGTTCGGCGTGAACGGCCTCGTCATGGTCGGGCACGGCTCGTCGAGCGCCGAGGGAATCGCCGGCGCGATCAACACGGGCCTGCTGTGCCGCAGCATAGACCTGGTGGAAGGATTCAGGGAAGAGTTGTCCGAACTGCGCCATACGGGCGTGCTTGAAGCGTGAGCGTATCGTATAAAGGAACAGGTGTGTCCATGTACACGATTGACTTGAGCGGGCAGGTTGCGTTGATAACCGGATCATCCCGCGGGATCGGCGCGGCAATCGCCAAGGAACTGGCCGCCGCCGGAGCCTCGGTAGGCATCAATTACCGGACCAACGCAAACGCCGCAGACCAGGTGATCGATGAAATCAGGGCGGCTGGGGGAGAGGCGCTGCGGGTTCCCGGCGACGTGTCGGACGAGAACGCGGCTGACGCGGTGGTGAAGACAACCGCCGACCGCCTGGGTCGGCTGGACATTCTGGTGAACAACGCCGGCATCACCCGCGACCGACTGGTGATGCGGATGAACGCCGAGGATTGGGATGAGGTACTGACCGTCAACCTGCGCGGAACGTTTCTGCCAACGCGGTTCGCCATTCCGTTGATGGTGCGGCAACGCTACGGGAGGGTCGTCAACATATCGTCTGTGGTCGGTTTGTCCGGCAACCCCGGCCAGGCCAACTACGCGGCTTCCAAGGCCGGCCAGATCGGGCTTGCCAAGGCCATTGCCCGCGAGGTCGCCAGCCGCAACATCACCGTCAACGCCGTAGCTCCTGGATTCATCGAAGTTGACGGCGGGGGTGGCATGACCGGCGAACTGAATGACGAACAGCGGAGCCAGGTGCTGTCCCGCGTGCCGGCGGGCCGCTTCGGGTCTGCCGAAGACGTAGCATCCGCTGTGCTGTACCTGGTCAGCCCCGCCGCCAGCTACATCACCGGACAGACATTGACCATAGACGGCGGCATGACGGCATAAGAACTCCCTCTCCCACAGGGGGCGAGGGCGGGGGTGAGAGGGACGTTTCCCATTGACACCTTTGCAGAGAGGAACGTTGAGATGAGAGCCACGACAAAATTCCGCCAACTGTTGAACGAGCCGGGTATCATCACCGCGCCGGGCGCTTACGACTGTCTCACCGCCGCCATCATCGAGCGGACGGGTTTCCCCGCCGTGTACATGACCGGCGCCGGAACCTCGGTGGCGCGCATCGGTTATCCAGACCTGGCGCTGGCGACGGCAACGGAGATGCTGGCCAACGCGGCCGCCATCGCCGGCACAGTGGAAATTCCCGTAATCGCGGACGCCGACACGGGATACGGCGGCACCATGAACGTCCGGCGGACTATCCGGGAGTACGAGCGCACCGGCGTCGCCGCCGTGCATATCGAGGACCAGCAGTTCCCCAAACGCTGCGGCCACCTTGAAGACAAGCGTGTAGTGCCCATTGACGAGATGGTTCAGAAAATCCGCGCCGCCGTGGATGCCCGCACCGACGACGACTTCACCATCATCGTGCGCACCGACGCTCTGGCCGTAACCGGATGGGACGACACCATGCGCCGCTGCGATGCCTTCACTGAGGCCGGCGCGGATGCCCTGTTCGTTGAGGCAATCCGCTCCTCGGAGGAAGCCGCCGAAGTCGTGGCGCGCACCAGCGTCCCTCTGCTCTACAACTTCGTGGAAACCGGCAAGTCTCCCCTGCTCAACGTATCGGAACTGGAGCGGCTGGGGTTCAAGATGGTCATCTTCCCCGGCAGCGCGTTCATGTCGGTGGCGTACACGGTGGGCAAGGTGATGGAGGAACTAAAGGCAAAGGGGACCACCGAGCGCCTGGTCGATCAGATGACCCCGCTGACCGACGCCTTCGAACTGATGGGTCTCACGGAGATGCTCGACCGGGACGCCGGCTACGCGGAGACGGCTGACGTGGCCGACTGATGGCGCAGGATGAATTTATCAGCAGGCTTTCAGAGGAAGCGCGGCAGTGGGAGGCCGACGGTATAATCACCGCTGAGCAGGCCCAGGCGATACGGAATCGGTACGCGTCGGATTCTCCGGAGGCGGGCGGCAGCGCCATCGGCAACCGGGTGGTTACCGTCATCGCCGTGATGGGCGCGGCGCTCATCGGCCTGGGCATCATCGCCTTCATCGCCGCCAATTGGTCGGACATCCCCAAACTGGCCAAGCTGGCGTTGATGGTGGTGGGTACGCCGGCCATCTACGTCATCGGGTGGTTCATCGGATACCGCTTCGGCTACGCCCGCATCGGCATTGCCATCATCCTGCTCGGCGCCATCGCCTTCGGCGCGTCCATCCACCTCGTCGCCCAGACCTACCACGTTCCGGTGAACCACCCCAACCTGGTATCTTTATGGTTCCTGGGGGTAATACCGCTGGCGTACATCACCCATTCTCGGGCGATAATGGGGTTGTCCATCATCTTGTTTCTGGCCGCTGCGGGCTTCCGGGCGCAGGAATGGGCGCTGGACTTTGAAGAAGAAGTCACCTTCATGGTTCCGTTCATGGTTCCGGCGTTCCTCGCGTTGGGAGCGTTCCTTTTTGCGGCTGGGCGGATGCAGGCGCGCTTTGCGGATACGCGCCACTTCGCGCGACTATTCGACCTTGCCGGCCTGCTGGTGGTCGCTGCCGCGATCTACGTGTTGAGTTTCAACTCCCTTTGGGAAGCGATGGCAGAATACAGACCCTCCTTGGCGGTGCTGTCAGTGGAATACTGGTTGGCGGTGGGCATCGCCGGGTTGGCCGCAGCGGTCATGTTGGGCGTCGCCGGCTGGCGGACCGGTCAACGCCCCGGGCAGATCTGGTGGGAAGCCGGAGCCGTCGGCGCGATGGCAGTCATCGCCGCCGCGATGTGGCTCGGCCTGGCCTTCGGCGGCGCATGGCTCTGGTGGGTGTTCAACCTGGTGATGCTGGCCGGCGTATTGGCGATGATCGCCGCGGGGTATCGCTTGAACCGAGCCTATCTGATCAATCTCGCCGTGCCCATCTTTGCGATCACGCTGTTCACCCGCTACTTCGAGTTCGGGCTTGGCCTGCTCGGCCAGTCGGTAGCGTTCATCGTCGCCGGCGTCATCCTGCTGGCCGGCGGTTTCGGCATGGAGTACCTGCGCCGGCGGCTGGTGCGACGCATACGGGAATCCGAGGCGACATCATGAGCCGCCGCATGACCATCCTGCTGTTTGCAGTGGTGGCCGCCCAGGTCATCGGCTTGGTGGTGTTCGCCACCGTGCGCCAGATCGCCCTGACGCAGGGGCGCGAGGTTACGTTGCAAACCGTGCCAGTTGACCCGCGTTCGTTGTTGCAGGGAGATTACGCCATCCTGGACTATGAGATTGCCGAACTGCACGAATGGCTCAGGGATCGTCCGGTCGGCAGCGAGATATTTGTCCTGCTGCGGGAATGCGGCGACATCTGGTGTGGGGCCCAGCAATCCGCGCGCCAACCGGACCCGACCGACGTGTATATCCGCGGACGAATAGACGACCGCGGCCGGATCGATTTCGGCATCGGCACATTCTTCGTCCCGGAAGGAACCGGACACATCGTAGAACGAGCGAGGGACGTAAAGGTGGTGGTCTCCCTGAGCGCCTCCGGCAACGCCGTTATCAAGACGGTGCTGGTGGACGGAGAGCCGTTTGACCCTGGCATGGAACAAGCGAGGTGAACCGAAATGGCGAACGCAGTCCTGGTAGTCGATATGGTGCGCGGGTTCCTCGAACCTGGCCACAACCTCTATTGCGGCGACGACTCCCGCAGCATCATCGAGCCGGTGCAGAACCTGCTGCGACGTGAGTCGGAATCCGGGTCAACAATCCTGTTCATCTCAGACCACCACCTTCCGGACGATCTGGAATTCCAGATGTTCCCGGTGCATTGCGTCATCGGCACCGAGGAACCCGAAGTGATACCCGAGCTGTCCGAGTGGGTCACCGGCTCCAACGTGGTGCCCAAGAACCGCTACAGCGGCTTTTTCAACACCGACCTTGAGGAACGCCTGGCCGCCCTGAATCCCCATAAGGTCATCATCTGCGGCGTCTGCACCGACATCTGCGTGATGCACACCACCTCCGACGCCCGCAACCGCGACTACATCGTGGAGATCCCCGAGAACTGTGTAGCGTCGTTTGATGGAGAAGCCCACCGCTGGGCGCTGGGGCACATCACCCGCATCCTGGGCGCGCAGGTGGTGTAGGCGGGCGACAAGATACAAAAACCGCCGTCTCACGGTGGAGGTGCTGGTGCTGGACACGGTTTTCGCCAGGGCGCGGGAGCCAGGTGCGGGTGATGGCGGGTAGTAGGACTCGAGCTTTCGACTACCACACTGGCGGCTTGGAGGATGTACCGTTTGCATCCGTTAGCTGGAGCGGTAACTGGTTGCTACGAAAGATACGCTCGTTGATGACCGGGTATGACCATGATGCTGCTTGCCACAGTTGTACGCTGCGTCTGCGTTGCGACGGGTTGATAACGCCGATACTCATTTGCAAGGCGTCTCGCACCAGCCGTATTGGTTCGGCGAAATCCGAGTCATTGGAGATTACAACGGCTTCATCGCTGTCGCTCCGGCCACAATCCAGCAGCAAGTAGGCTGCCAGGTTTGCGTCCGAGCCTTTCTCCTCCGTTCGCCTGACCAGCGCAGTCGCCGGCCCATTTCGCGGTGGATTCGCCAGAAGCCCTGCAAGTCCAGCCACTTGTATTGCGGCCAGCGAGTTCTCAACGCTCCGTAATAGAGGTTGAATCCGTCAACGTATATGTTGACTGTCGGCATAGGTTCTTTGTCAGGGCAGTATCCGGATATGCGAAAACCGCCCTTAAGGCGGCTTCGCTACCCTGCCACCTAAGTAGCAGGGGGGCAATTCCATTGTGCGGGAAAGCGATCCTGCTGTCAACTACTCGTCGTCCGGGATTACGAGGTTCGTGCCCTGTGGGACGTTATCAATCAGCCACTGGCTCAGCGTCAGCAAACCACCGAGGACAATGCTACAATAGAACCCATAATCGCCGGCATGGTTTGCCAGGAGCAGCAACATGACCCAGCCCGAAAACTGCCACCCGGTCGAAGTTAGAGGCCAGGTGCGCGGCGTCCAAATGAACCCGCCGGGCGAAGGCGGCGGCGGAACTTTCCAGCTGCTACTGGAAGACGGCAATACCATCGTCAGCCCTTACCCGGAGGAATGGCATGTTGAGGTAGGGGCGGCGTTCCAAGCTAACGACCTGCGCCGCGCCATCGTATCCGGCATCGGCGAATACTCGCCCGACGGGGAGCTACAGCGCATCCGGGAAATCGAATCCTTCGGCGTAGCTTGGGTTGATGATTGGCAATCGGCCTTCCGACGCCACATGAAACTGCGCGGCAACAACGCATGAGCGACTACTTTGGCGATACTGGCTATTGGATTGCTCTGATTGATAGCGACGATGAACTCTACGAGTCGGCCGGCAGGTACGAAAGGCTGATTGCAGCCAGAAAACGCTCGGATAATAACCACCCAATTGGTGCTCAATTAGATACTAAACCCTCGGAGTGGAACCAGCGAACGACAGCGTCAAGCCGCCGTTGACCTTAATATAGCCATGGTGCTCATCACGGCCTCCTTCCCCCTATACCTTCATACCGTCCATCATAAGCATAGTCAGCCTGATTACATGGATTGTCGTCTTCATCCGACGCCGGAAACACGCTGACAAATCCAAGTTGTTGATCTTCTCGCAGACCATATCCTCGTCAACATCACCGTACTGTTCAAAGTTGGCTTGGCCGAAAGCAAGTAGCGAAAAGGACAGCAAACCCTATGAAACTCCTCATCCCTCTCGCCCTCATCCTCATCGCCGCCGGCGGATGGTGGCTCTACAGCAACAGATACGTCAGCCTGGACAACTTCCTACCAGAGGACCCGAGCCAACCAACCTTCGCCGATGCCGAAGCCAAACCCAAACCTGAACCCCTTACTATCTCACCGCGAGGATCAATACATCACCAAAATTTCCCCACACTGCCCGCGGCCCAAACCAAGAACGCTCCATCACCGACCCCCCAGGCGCCAACCATCAAACTACCTCCTAACCCTTCACCAGCAAATGTAGCCGAAAAAACAGTCGTCCACGCTTTCGCCAGTTGCGACGACCAATATCGAGGCGCTGACTACGACTTCCGCGCACAGGCAGCTCAGCTCGCCCTCGATGAACAACGCCAGACTCTCACCCAACTCAAAAAAACCGTCAACCAGTACTGCGCCGGCGGCTTCACAATTGAGAACGAACAGCTCGACCAGATCGTTTCCCAAAAATCCACCACTCGTATCAACCCACCAACACCCACCGGGTACCCGACCGCCACGCCAAAAGCTGAACCCGACCAGGCCGGCGATAACCTCATAGCCTGGAACGGACGGTTTAACCAGCAAGAACTTGAACAATTAATCCACAAGAAAATCAATAACTACCGCATATCGCGCGGCTTGAAACCACTGAAATGGGTGAACGCCATCCACGAAGCTGCCCGTTCCCACAGCACCAACATGGCCAAGCACGACTACCTTGACCACCTGGACCGCAATATGCGTACTCCGTCCGACCGCCTGGCCCACTTCGGCTATCCCTGCTACTCCGGCGAAAACATCTTCCAAGGATATGGTCATTATCGGACCTGGCACCAAGGTCCCGTCCTCATACGCTACGAATGGCTCACCCAAGAAGAATTCGCCACCAAAGCCGTCCAAAGTTGGATCGACAGCCCAGGCCACCACGAAAACATGATCCGCAATCAATTCACCGAAACCGGCATCGGCATCGAATTCGGCGAATCAGAAGGCATTCCTCACGCTATCTGGGTAACCCAAAAATTCTGTTGAGGTAGCCAGCGCCACAAACGACACACCCATGAACCTCCGAGTAGTCGAAAAGGCTATCGTCCACTACACCAATAAAGAACGCCGCCGCCACAACCTCCGTTCTCTGCGCGCGAGCAAACGCCTGGTCAAAGCTGCTCGCGCGCATGCCCACTGGTGTGCCGGTCGTAACCAAATGACCCACACCGGCTCTAAAGGTTCCCAACCCTGGGACCGAGCCAGAGATTTTGGATACTCCTCCAATGGCGTCTCGGAAAATATGTGGCAACAACACGGTCGAAACAACACCGCCTGGAAAAGCAAGTTCCGCTGGCGCAGCGATTTGCAATTCGGCAAAGCCGCAGTCATTTCCTGGATGAACAGCCCAGGACATCGCGCCAACCTACTAAATCCTCACTACACTGACATCGGAGTTGGCCTATCACGCCGCAACCGACATACGATACTCGTTCAAATGTTCGGAGATTTGCCGGTCCCAATTAAATCTCCACAAAACCAGGGTCCTAAAAACCAGAAATCAATAGGCGGCCCATACACTCACTACCATAACTGGTCCTTCCACACTCACCACAAAAGGCCCAAAAACGGAAATCACTATCGTGCCATCCGCCGGCGCCAACGCCCCTGGCGGATCGCCTTCACAACCACCCTAATAGTCATCCTATTGGTACTAGGCCTCCTGGCGCTCAATTCCTTTTGACGCCCCGGTTCTTTCCATCCAAAATAACTGAACTTAAACCAACGGCCCGGAGTCGCCTTCAACAACTCCGGGCCGATCAGCTCCGGCGCGTATTCGTACTTGTAAATCAGCTCCGCCCACAGCTCGGCCCGCACCTTCCCCTCGGGGTCGGCCCACCGCTCCGAGTGGAACGCGGCACCGTAATGAATCCCCTCATTGCGTCCCTCTCCGCTGATCTCAGCGTGGCCGTCGGCCAGGGCCCGGTCAAGAAACGTCCGGTGTTGAGTAGCGCTGGTCATGTCTCAAACCCTGCAATGTGTCGCTGCCACCAATATATCACCCAGCCCTGCGCCGCAACTCCCTCGCCCTGTCACCCCCAGGGCCTTTCACTTGTTCAGTGTGTCATTGCGAGCGCAGCGCAGCAATCCCGTCATTCCCACACCCTACCCGTCATCCCGCCGCACCCGTCATTCCCGCCCCACCCGTCATTCCCGCCCGCACCCGTCATTCCCACCCCACCCTGTCATTCCTGCCCCACCCTGTCATTGCGAGCGTAGCGTGGCAATCTCGTTGCCGAAGCAGACGCTGCTCAGGTTAGCAAAATTTCCTCCACTGACACCCGCCCATTGACCCATGCCAAACGCACGTTCTATCATAGCCTTACTGCTAGCAAAAAGTTCAATCATCACCGCCTGCCAACGAGGTCAACATCACTACGGTCGTCAACGGCCAACAACCAGTCAGCAAATCCCAAATCGCAAGACCACGCCCGGATACCAACCGGGCAACCTTTCAGCGCGCTACCCACTGCGACGTGTACGGCTAACTACATGACCCGTGCGAACTCAACGGTGGCTAATCGTTCCTTGCGTAACCACCCCCGGTCGTGGGGCTGGCAACGACCACAGTGAATTCCGGAAACCGACCTCAGGCAGGCTACTCGAAAACCGAATCAAAGGAGGCAAACCAACCCACTCTTTCACCGTCGTTCCCGCGAAAGCGGGAACCCAGAATTCCAACCCCGCCGGGCTGTGTTATCATCCGCCCATTGTCGCCGCCACGCGCGCCGGCCCGGCCGGAGGTAGGTCGCCTATGCTGTACCAACGCTACCGCTATTCCCAATGGGATGGCACCCAGCAGATCTTTGACATCGACGCCAGCGATTTGATGGATGCGCTGTCCGACGATCTCTTGCAGCACGGCGACCTGGCCCGCGCCCTGCGCGACCTGTTTCGCAACGGTATGCAGAACCGCGATGGTTCCCAGATGCCCAACCTGCGCCAGCTCATGGAGCAGCTCAAGCAGCAGCGCCGCCAGCAGTTGCAGCAGAGCAACCTGGACTCTGTGGTGGACGACCTCAAGGAACGGCTGGACAACATCCTCCGCACCGAGCGCGAGGGCATCCAGCGGAGGCTCGACGAGGCGGCGGACCGGCCGGAACCAGAAGACATGGAAGGCAAGGAGCAGCAGCGGGCGTTGAATCGCCTGTTGCAGGAACGCGCTCAGCGCAACCTGGACAAGCTGGACGACCTGCCCGACAGCATCGGCGGCCAGATCCAGGGACTCATGGACTACGACTTCATGGACCCCGACGCTCAGCAGCAGTTCCAGGAATTGCTGGACATGCTCAAAAGCCAGATGGCGCAGAACGTCTCTGACCAAATGCGCGAGCAGATGCAGAACATGACCCCGGAGCAGATGGAGGCCATGCGCGAAATGATGCGCGACCTCAACCAGATGCTCCGCGACCGCATGGAGGGCCGCGACCCCGGCTTTGAACAATTCATGCAGAAGTGGGGGCCGATGTTCGGCGACGACCCGCCCCAGAGTCTTGACGAACTGATGGAGCGCATCCAGCAGCAGATGGCGCAGATGCAATCGCTCATGGACAGCCTGTCACCCGAGGCGCGGCGGGAGCTGGAAGACGCCATGCAGTCGGCCATGGACCCGCGCCTGATGGACGAAATGGCCGAGTTTGCCGCCCTGATGCAATCGCTGATGCCGCCAGACGAACTGGCCCGCCAGTACCCCTTCCTCGGCGACGACAGTATGACGCTGGAGCAGGCCATGGAGGCGATGCAGCAGATGCAGTCGCTCGATAATCTTGAGCAGTCATTGCAGCAAGCCATGCGCACCGGCAACCTGGACGACGTCGATCCCGAGCAGCTGGCCGAATTGCTGGGCGAGGAGGCCCGCCGCGCCTGGGAGGAAATGGACCGGCTGCGCCAGATGCTCAAGGACGCCGGCTACATCACCGGCGACGACGATCTATCCCTCACCGCCCGCGGCATCCGCCGCATTGGGCAGAAGGCCATGCGCGAGGTGTTCCAACACCTCAAGAAGGACCGCATCGGCAACCACGACCTGGACACCCGCGGCGCCGGCGGCGACCTGCTGGGAGACACCAAGACCTACGAGTTCGGCGACCCGTTGCAACTTGACCTGCAAACCACGGTGAAGAACGCCATCGTGCGCGGCGGCCCCCAGGTTCCGGTCAAACTGCGCCCCGACGACTTCGAGATCTACCGCAACGAGCACATGACGCGGGCAGCCACCATCGTCCTGCTCGACCAGAGCCGCTCCATGGGCCTGTTCAACAACTGGGCGGCGGCCAAGAAGGTGACCCTCGCCCTGTTCGCCCTCATCCGCCAGCAGTATCCCCGCGATACCCTGCACGTGGTTGGCTTCTCCGACTACGCCCGCGAGTTGGAAGAGGAGGACCTGGCTGGACTGACCTGGAACAACTGGGTGTCCGGCACCAACCTGCACCACGCTTTGATGCTGTCCCGCAAGCTCCTGTCCCGCGAAAAGGGTGGCACCCGGCAGATCCTGGTGATCACCGACGGCGAACCCACCGCGCACCTGGAAGGCGACCAGGCGTACTTTGCCTATCCGCCCAGCTACCGCACCGAGCTGGAGACGTTGAAGGAGGTGCGCCGCTGCACCCAGGAAGGCATTGTCATCAACACCTTCATGCTGGAAAACAACTACCAGTTGGTGAATTTCGTGGATCGAATGACGCGGATCAACCGGGGCCGCGCCTTCTACAGCAGCAGCGAAAACCTGGGCGAGTACGTGCTGGTGGACTACATCAACAACCGGCGCAAGCGTGTCTCAGGATAAACGGGCCGGCCCGCTGGGATTCCGCTGATTGTCAGGGGCGCCGGCCGTGTCATCCATCGGTTCCAGGCGGATTCTGGGCGTAGCGGTGTCCGTTCTGGCGGCTGTAGTTATACTGGGCGTGGCGGCGTGGATGCTGGTGGGAAACAACGGCGACAGCCCGAACGGTAGCGCCGACGTAAAGATCATACCGCCCGTGGATGCCGCTGCCGCAGATGGCTCCAACAGCGCCAATGCGCCGGTTGCCACCGACCCCGTTGAAACCCCCACTCCGGTCAACATCGCCGTGTACGTGACGGGGGAGGTGGTGAATCCGGGTGTTTATACGGTGGCAGAGGGCGTGCGATTGACCGGCGTAATCGACCTGGCCGGCGGCCCCACTGAAAACGCTGACTTGAACCGCATCAATCTGGCGGCCTATGTGTCGGACGCCGCCCACTATCGTATCCCAGCCCTGGGGGAAACCGGTGACGGCTCGGTTGAGACGGGCGCTGTCGCTGCGGTTGGCGACGGAACCGGAACCGCCAGCCAGGAGTCTGTTCCTACCTGCGCCGTTCCCGTCAACATCAACACCGCCACCGCCGAGTGTCTGGAAACGCTGCCGGGCATCGGCGCGGTTCGCGCGGAGTCCATCGTAGCGCACCGTGAGCAGGCAGGACCGTTCCTCACCGCGGAGGACATAACGTCGGTATCGGGAATTGGTAATGGAATATACGGACGTATCGCGGACATGATTACCGCAGGCGGCCCGTGAGGTGTGTGGTCGTGGGGCTGCACTGCTCGTCCTTCGACAAGCTCAGGATGAGCGGATGGGCCGGCTAAGGATGCGCGGATTTGCCGGTTGATGAGCGGATGGGCCGGTTAGGGATGCGCGGGTGGGCCGAGGGCCCTTGACCGAGTCATGCGGCTGGCACCCGACCTGATCCTGGCGGCCCTGGTTGCCGGCATTGGGATTGGTGTTTGGTTCGACTGGCCGCAACCTTCGGCCCTGCCGCTACTGCTGCTGACGCTGGCTGCGCTGGCCGCGGCGATGGGATGCAGGTTGTTGGATGTTCCCGCCGGGCCGGCGCTGCTGGCGGCGGCGCTGATTTTCGGAGTCTGGCGGGCAGAGGCTGCGGAGTCGCCGCCGTTGCCCTTGATCCCAACCGGGTCAAACATAACAGCCACCGTACAGATAACCGACGCGCCGGCGACGTCCGGCAGTGGTTATCGCTTTCAGGGCCGAGTAACGTCCGACGGCAAAGAAACCGCGGGCAGCCTTCCGGTGGGCGCCAATCTGATGGTGTACGCATTGCCGCCGGATGAACTGGCGGCGCGGCGCGGTCGGCCTTTCCTGCGTTACGGCGACCGTCTGCGAGTGTCCGGGAGTGTAGAGAAACCGGAACCCATCGGCGATTTCGACTATGCGGAGTGGCTGGAATCGCAGGGAATAGTCGGGGTGATGTGGGCGCGGAACACGGAATTAGTGTCAACGGGCGGCGGGTCAATGCCTACCGCGGCGTTGCACCGCGCTAGATCCGCGCTGTCGGCGGCGATCCAGCGGTCGATTCCGGAACCGCAGGCCGGACTGGCGCAGGCATTGATGCTGGGCATACGGTCGGAGCTGCCACAACGGATCAAGGAATCCTTCCGCACTGCAGGAATGTCGCATCTGCTGGCGATTTCGGGTCTGCACGTGGGCGTCGTCATGGCGCTGACGCTGGCGGCGGGGTCTGCTTTGGCAGGAAGGAACAACCCGTGGGCTATCGCCGCTGCCGCGCTGGTGGTTTGGGTGTACGCAATCCTCTCCGGGCTGGACCCGCCGGTGGTGCGGGCGGCGATCATGGGCAGCCTGTTTCTGGCCCAGGGTTTGCTGGGTCGAGGGATGCGCGGGTTGACGGCGTTGCTGTTGGCCGGCGCTGCGATGCTGCTGATCGATCCGCACTTGTTCAGCAGCCTGTCGTTCCAACTCAGTTTTACGGCGATGGCCGGCGTGATTCTGGGCCTGCCGCTCATCAGCGCTTTGACTACTGCGTTAGCGGCGCAGGCGTCGGCATCGTGGATAGTGTGTTGGGGACAGTATGGCGTGTCGCTGTTGATCGCGTCGGTGGTGATTTCGGCTGCGACGACCCTGGCGACCCTGCCGTTGGTGGCATGGCATTTTGGCGAGATTCCGTTGATGAGCGTGCCGGCTACCATCCTGGCGATGCCCGCCATGCCGGCCGCCCTGCTGGGAACGGCCGCGACCGCGCTGGCCGGGTTGTTGGCGCCGCCCGTAGCGGCGGTTCTGGGGACGCTGGCGTGGGCGCCGTTGGCGTGGTTGATCCGGGTGGCGGAGGCGATGCCGCCCGTACTGCTATCGGCTCCATGGCTGACGGTTTCGGTGGCGTCGGCCTGGTTGGGAATGACCGGCCTGCTGGCGGTGCTGGCGACATCGCGGAGGGCGCGCAGCGCAGTTGCCGCGCTGCGGAGGCGGCCCCGCTGGAGGCCGAGCGGAACCGCCGGTTTGACGGCGGCGGCGATTCCGGTGGTGGTGATCTCTTTCCTGTTGCTGGTCGGTCAAATCGCGGGCGTCAAACCGGGCGGACTGCTGCACGTGTACGTGCTGGATATTGGCCAGGGGGACGCGATATTCGTGACAACGCCTGACGGACAGCAGGTGTTGGTGGATGGGGGACCCGATCCAGAGACTACGTTGGGGGCTATTTCGGCTCTGATGCCGGCGGGAGATCGTTCGCTGGACGTTGTAGTGGCGACGCACCTGGACAGCGACCACATGGGCGGTTTGCTGGGCGTGCTGGATCGATTCAGGGCCGGCATGGTTCTTCACAGCGGGGATTTGTCAGGGAACGCGGCCCTGCATCCCCAGTGGCGAGCGGTGATGAGAGAGCGGGATCATCCGGTTGCGACGGTAAGCGCGGGGCACCGAGTGGAGATCGGACGCCAAGTGTCGCTGGAAGTGCTGCACCCGCCGGCGGACGGGTTGCCGGCGGGTGTCGAGCGCAACGCCAATAATGGGAGCCTGGTGCTGCGACTCGACTATGGAGAGGTGTCGTTCCTGCTAACCGGAGACATTGAGGTGGAAGTGGAGCAGTACCTAGTGGCGGACGCCGGCGACGAACTGCGGGCCGATGTGCTCAAGGTGGGTCATCACGGCAGCAGGACCTCAACGACGCAGGATTTTCTGGAACGGGTGAGTCCCCGGAGCGGGGTGATTTCGGCGGGGCGTGACAACCGGTTCGGGCATCCGCATTCCGATGTGGTGGAGCGGTTGAAATCATCAATGGGCGCGGATAACGTGTTACTGACCGCCAGGGACGGGACGGTAGAGTACATCAGCGACGGCGAGTCGCTGTGGGTGAAGACGCATGGGGTGGCTCAATGGTAGGTGATCCCGTCAATCTATGGACCCACCGCCCGCCGTAAGCCTGCGTTCGTACCAATGGAGTTGGCCGGCCTTCTGGAATCCCATGGATTGGTACAGGCGTATCGCCGGCTCATTGGCGCCGTCCACCTCCAGCCGGATGTAGTCTGCACCCGCCGAGCGCAGATAGACCATGCCTGCAGCGAGGATGGCCCTGCTGATTCCCCGGCCTCGGAACTCAGGAACCAGGCCAATGGAACCGATAACTCCCTGTCGCCGGTGTCCGTCGGACATCAGCAACGTCCAGCAGTAACCTGCCAGATACTCCCCATGAAACAGGAGCCTGATGCCATCATACGACGTATTGGACATCATGGCGCGATGGGCGGTCTGCGCCTCGGTGTATGGAGAAAACCACCACGTGCCGGCGAAGGCGGAGTTGTGTCCCGAAGTCAGCAAGGCGACATCGTTGTCGGTGAAGGATCTCACGCGGTAAGAATCGGGCAAGTCTGCGGTTGGCACACGCTCCCTTTCCCACGTCATGTTCCAATAGGCTCGGACCATGCCAAACCCTTCCTCGATCAGGGCTGCCGCTTTATCGTAAGGCGGCCACAATGCGATGTGGGCCACCGCCGACCCGGTTTCCCGGGTTCGCTGCAAGCCCTCCCTGACTAAAGCGTTCCAGCCGGTTTCGTAAGCTTCGCCGGGGGATACGTGGATGTTCAAAACACACCGTCCGCCGGGAGAGTCTTTGCCGGACGGTTCTGGGAACACCAGGCAAAACCCTTGAAGAGTAGGGCCGCCGTCGCCGGTATCCTCGAACAGCAGCAGGCAGTCCTGCGCCTGATCGCGGCCCGGCAGCAGCATGATGTCCGTGAATACGCTGCGGTGGACAGCGCTATCGGAATTAAAGTTGGGGATTGATACGCGTGTTGCGCGGCGTATCGTCACCCGCAAACGGCGGTAATCGCGACCATGATTGAAACAATCGCTCCTGCTACGATTCCGAGGACGATGTACCGTAATCTGGACAGATCATACTGACGTTTGCGGCAGATTAAGCACGGGCCATAACGTGTGAGAGGAACCCCTATCCTGACCGGTGCCTCGTATTCTTCGCCGCAATCTTCACATGTGATTTTCACCAGAGTCATAACGCCTCCATGCCCAGTACGTAACGTGGCCGTGATTCAAAATCACGGCCACTTGCGTTTCTCATATGCTGCCCCAAACACAGGTTGGACAACCTTGGCAATGTCGTCTGCCATTGCAATACATGCAAAAGTAAATCTCGTCTCGGTAAACTATCATCCTGCAGGCTGGGCAACGAACCATGCTGGAACCTCCTTCGCGCCATGAGGTGGCTACTTGCTAGGTTCGCTCATCCGCATACAGATGCACGAAGGAGGCAGATTGCCTGCCTCGTGGGAATCATCTATATGCGGACACGACGTGACGTCGCGGACCGCGAACCTAGCGGCGGCAGATTACCACCAGCCGGGTTACAGCGTCAACGTTTCGCTATCAGATCAGCATATGTGAGCCGTGTGTGCTCCAAGCGCTTGAACACATATTTCATCTGATCGATTTCAGGCATCCAATCGTGATTCTGTTTGCCTTCCATTTCGGCCACGTAGCGATGGGCATGCTTTCGGCTATACCAGTGAAATACGCCGATGTATGCTCTCTTGATTTTCGACCAGAACGACTCGATGCGATTGGTGGTCACGTCGCCATCCACGTACTGGCCATTGCTGTGGGTGATGGTGTGATGCTTGAACGGGATGCCTTTCCACGATCTGCTTTCGTCTGAGTAAACGGTTGAACCTGCAGCTATGTTCTCAACTGCGAACCTGCGAAGCGTCTCTTTATTGACGACTGGCATAACTTTCGCTTTGATCTGGATTTTAGGAGCGCGGTCAGGTCGTTCGGCTCCGCCAACCACTGGCAATTTACCTACAGCTCCTCTGCCGGCGTGTTGCTTTTTGTTGGCATGTTTGTTTTTCTCTTTCCCACCGAGATAGGTTTCGTCTACTTCTATGATTCCACGGAGTAATGTTGAATTGTCGGCCCATGCGGTTCTAATACGGTGGGCCAGGTGCCAAGCGGTAGCCTGTCTGATCCCCAGATCCTTCGCTAACTGGTGACTGGATTTACCTTTGTGGTGGTGAACGATCAGCCATATTGCTCGCAACCAGATCCGCAACGGCAATTTGCTATTGTGCATGACCGTGTTGGTCTTTACTGAGAAATATTTGTGGCAAACAGAGCAACGGTACGGCTGCGATTGTCGATTTTCTACAATATAGGTTTTATGGTTATTGCAATAAGGACATGTTCTGCCGGTTTCTCCCCATCTAACGTGTTCTATCCAATCACGGGCTTTGGATTCGTAAGCTGTGAGTTCAATGATGCCAGTTAATGAGATGTAATGGTCTTTACCTTTCTTTATTTTCGCAGAACTGGTGGTCTGGTTTTGTTGACGATCCGCACGATTTGTGCTATCCTTGTCGTGAATCACGTTGGAGCCCTCCATCGTGGTGGATGGCGGGTTTGTTGGTCGCCAAACTTGGCAAACCCGCCGCGAATGTTGATAATGGGATTATCGCGTCGTATGCGATTCGGGTCAACGAAATGAGATATGGGTTATCTGAATACTAAATACTGTGTGATGGAACCCCTGGTGGGATTCGAACCCACGACCTCGCCCGTGTGGGGGGCGCGCTCTGTCCACTGAGCTACAGAGGCCGAGGCGTCTGGCGAGCCAGCAATGGCTCGCCTACTCTATTTATAGTTTACGAATAAAATACTGATTGTCAAAACTATAAACAAAATGTGCATTTTAATATCAGAAACGATTAAAACATTGCAGATTCGTGATATGCAATTACGGATCTGTCGAATAATTACGGAAAACTATATGTGCGGTGATCGTCTATCGTTATATAATTCCGAATGTTACTTGGTAAAGAGAATCGGCGCGTCGCAGGATAGTCGTTGATTCGGTGGTTACCGCGACCGCGCAACACGCGTATCAATCCCTAAAGTTGTCACCGCCCACGGGCTGAGGGACGACAAAATTCAGCAGAGCGGGCAGGTCACACTCGGAGAAGTTGCGGACGGTGAACATGACAAGCCACGCTAAACCGGCGCACGGCGGGTTTGCCAGCCGGTGGCCTGCTGGTAGGCGTAGGCGGCGCGCAGGATGGTTGACTCGGCGAAGGGGCCACCGCCCAGTTGCAGGCCGATAGGGAGGCCGTCTTCGGTAAAACCGCCGGGGATGGATACCGCCGGCATTCCGACCAATGGGTAGCACCCGGTGTAGGAGCGGCGGAAGAAGAACCGCTGGCGCACGTCGTCGGCCGACTCGAAGGGCGCGGTCAGGGCGTCGTGGCGCGGAGCCGGATAGGGAGCGGTGGGGCACACCAGCACGCTAACCTGATTGAACGCATCCTCGAACTGGTGGCGGAGCAGGACGCGGGCCTTCATGGCGCGGTTCTGCACCTTGGCCGGCACCAGGGCGGCGGACTGGAGGCGGGTGCGGGAGGCGCGGTCGAGGAGTTCGGGAGAGCGACGCATGAGGTCGTCGCGGGCGCCGGCCCCCTCGGTGTCGGCGATGCCCACGAAGATGGCGCCGGCGATCTCGGTGAGAGGCAGGGATATGTCGGAGATCTCCGCTCCCAGGCCGGCCATGGTTTCCAACGCGTCATCGACGGCGCGGCGCACGTCGGGGTGCATGTCGGGCGCGTCGCAAAGCTCGGTCATGCGACCGATGCGCATGCCGCGTATATCGCCGTCCAGCATGCCGTAGTAGTCCGGCACGGGTCGGCGGCTGGTGGTGGGATCCAAGGGGTCGTAGCCGGCGACGGCTCCCAGTACCAGGGCGCAGTCCTCGACGGTTTTGGTCATGGGCGACGCGGCGTCCAGGAACCAGCACATGGGGGTTATGCCGTGGCGACTGATGCGGGTGAAGGTGGGACGGAGCCCGACGGCGTTACAGTATGACGCCGGGCCGCGCCCGCTGCCGCCGGTATCCTCGCCGACCGACGCGGCGCAGAGGTGGGCGGCCAGGGCCGCGCCGGAACCGCTGCTGGACTCTCCGGGGGTGTGTCCGAAACGCCAGGGATTCTGCGGCGTGCCGTAGGGTGGATCGGCGGTGCCGCCCATGGCCAGCTCGCTGAGGTTGAGCTTGCCCAGCAGGATAGCGCCGGCTTCTTTCAAACGGCTTACGATGGTCGCGTCGTGGGACGGGACGTTTTCGGAGTAGGCGCGAGAACCGTTGCTGGTGAGGATGCCGGCGGTGTTGAACTGGTCCTTGATGGCGACGGGCGCGCCGAACAATGGAGCGTTGACCAGGCTTTCGTCGCCGCGGCGCAGCGCTGCATCGATGTCGGCGGCGGCTCCCAGAGCCTCCTCGCGGGTTACGGTGATGTATGCCTTGATGTCGCCGTCGATGGTGTCAATGCGCTCCAGGTAGGCGTTGACCGCGTCGGTAGCGGTGAACTCGCCGGCGCGGATGGCGGCGGAGGTTGCGGCGGCGGAGAGGAAAACGATCTGGTCGGGGTTAGGCGTTGATGCCATGCTTTACACCTTCGTCTGGTCAGGGCTTATTCGCCAAGGTCGGGGAAGATTGCGACGGGTTCAATGCCCTCGAGGTCGAGGTCGCGGAGGCGGTCCAGTTCCTGAATGAGGCTGGCGAAACGGTTCGCGACCTCGGGGAGCTCGGCTTCGTCAATGGGTATGCCTACAAGGTTGGCGAGCATCAAAACTTGTTCACGAGAGAAATCTGCGGCGGACATGGTCAATCACCTGCGGTTTCAGATCTAAGCATTTGGGATGTTCACAATAACAGCGCCCAATTTGTTGAATATACCATTTGATGCAATATGCCGACCTGAGGAAATGGCTGCTTGCAGGGCCATTCGATTGTCGAGTGTGTCGTTGCGAGCGCAGCGTGGCAATCTCGTTCCGACCGCTCACAGCTCGCGGGATTGCCACGTCGCTACCGCTCCTCGCAATGACAATCGAAAGGCCCTGGGCTGCTTGACCGTCCCGGTACCCTGTGCTATCTTGCCCCTACAAACGAATATGATTCTGGCGGGAGCTTGGTTATGCCAGGCTGAGAGGGCGGCCAAACAGCCGCCGACCGTAGCACCTGATCCGGGTAATGCCGGCGTAGGAATTGGGATTTGCCATTAGTTTACCGCCAGAGTTGAAAAACTGGCGGTTTTCTCTTGTCTGTACGGGCTGAGCCGCCGCGGTTGGCC
This sequence comes from Dehalococcoidia bacterium, assembly GCA_965207025.1. Classification (GTDB taxonomy): domain Bacteria; phylum Chloroflexota; class Dehalococcoidia; order Lucifugimonadales; family UBA3495; genus Bin87. The sequence goes on from OZ242258.1 coordinate 4,291,461, forward strand.
GACCGGGAGGTTCAATATGCTGGATACCGGAGTGGGAATCGCGACCGTGGTCCTGGTGTGCGCGGCGTTCCTGTTCATGGGAATTTCGTACATAGGGCGACGGCGCCAAAGCATCGAGGACTACACCACTTCACGCAACCACGCGCCGGTGAATGTGGGGGTTGCCACGCTGGTGGCGTCCATGTTCGGCACGTGGGTGCTGCTCAGCCCTGGCGAGTCGGGCGCCAACTTCGGCATCATTTCACTGGTGGGGTACGCGCTGGGCATGGCCGGAATACCGGTGATGTTCATGTTTGTGGGGCCGCGCATCCGGCAACTGATGCCAAACGGCCATTCGGTTACGGAGTACGTGCGGCACCGCTTCGGCCTGGTCCCCTTTGTGTCGATATTCGTGGTGATCATCTTCGTCATCGGGATCTTCATCACGGCGGAGATGACGGCGATAACGGCGGCGGTGAGCATTCTGACCGGCTCACCAGCCTGGGCCACGGCCGTCGCAGTGGGCCTGGTGGTAATCGCCTACACCGCCTACGGAGGGCTGCGCGTCTCGATCTACACCGACCGCATCCAGTTCTGGGTGCTGATCCCGGTATTGCTGCTCCTGCTGGTGGTGGCCGCCGTGCTGGTGGGCAACACGGGAGCCTGGAAAGCCGCCGCCGGTTCCGGGGCGCTCTCGGTTTCCCGGGCCGACAGCTACTTCTTTGCCATAGTCCTGATAATTGGCATCGTCGCGTCCAACGCATTCCATCCCGGGATGTGGCAGCGGGTGTACACGGTGGAAAGCCAGAGCGCGCTGAACCGCAGTCTTTGGGGCGCCACTATCATAGCCATCCCGCTCACTTTCCTGATGGGAATGGCCGGCATTGCCGCCGTGGGCAACGGGTCGGTTGGCCCGTTCGAGTACCCGGCGGTGGCGGCCGCGCTGTTCGCCCTGGCCGGCGACGTGTTCCCGCTGTGGATGCACTTCCTGATGCTCATCTGCGCCCTGATGCTGGCGATGAGCACGCTGGACACGCTGATGAACGGCCTGGGCAGCGGCATCGCCGCGGACCTCGCCGGCGTGGGTCTGCAACGCAACATGATCCTGTGGCTCGCACGGGGAGTCACCGTGATAGTGGCGATTCCCGCCATCATCGTTGCCTCCCAGGGGCACAGTGTGCTCTACGTGTTCCTCATCGCGGACCTTCTCGGCGCAGCCATCGCAATGCCCATGCTGATCGGCCTCTACTCCAGTCGCATGCCCGGCTGGGGCGTGTTGTTGGCGGGAGCGGTGGGCATCGTCATCGGCGCGCTCTACTATCCCAAGCCCGATCTGCTCTCGCCGTGGGCGCTAACTTCGCCCATTGGTGGGCAGATGTTCTTCGCGTTTGCATCGGCGTTGGTGATTTCGTCGGTCATCGCCTTCGTCATCATCATCGGCCAACGTATGGCTGCACCATCCCGTGAGTACGACTTCGCCGCCCTCAACTCCAACGTCGGCCTCATCGACGAACCCGCCGTAGCCGACGACTGCTAACCGCGTCATTCAACGTAGGGGCGAATAATTATTCGCCCCTGCTGGATTCCCGCTTTCGCGGGAATGACGATTATAGAGACGTACAAGGAGGAACCACCGCATGACCATCGTCAACAAGGACTACCTCAGCGAACAGGCCAGCGTCAGCCCGGAGACTGTCCAGCCCTTCCCCAATTCCCGCAAGGTGTACGAGACCGGCAGCCGCCCCGACATTCGTGTGCCCATGCGGGAGATAACCGTGTCCGACACCCACTCCAGCGAGGGCGTCGAGCGCAACCTGCCGGTGTACGTGTACGACACCTCCGGCCCCTACACCGACCCGGACGTAACCATCGACGTTCGCCAGGGCCTGCCTGCCCTCCGGGCCAAGTGGATCGAGGAACGCGGCGATACCGACGAACTGCCCTACCTCACCTCCGAGTATGGCCGGGAGCGTCTGGCCGACACGGCCCTCGACCGCTATCGGTTCAGCCACATCCGTAACCCGCGCCGGGCCAAGGCCGGCAAGAACGTTAGCCAGATGCACTACGCGAAGCGGGGCATCGTAACGCCCGAGATGGAATACATCGCCATTCGTGAGAACATGCGCCGGCAGGAATACGTCAACTCCGGCCTCATGGGCAGCAAAAAGGCGATGACGTTCGGCGCCAATCTACCCGATGTGGTGACGCCGGAATTCGTCCGCGACGAGGTTGCCGCCGGCCGCGCCATCATCCCTTCCAACATCAATCACCCTGAATCTGAGCCGATGATCATCGGGCGCAACTTCCTGGTCAAGATCAACGCCAACATCGGCAACTCAGCGGTCACCTCCAGCATCGAGGAAGAGGTCGAGAAGATGACTTGGGCCACCCGTTGGGGCGGCGACACCATCATGGACCTCTCCACCGGCCGCAACATCCACGAGACCCGCGAGTGGATCATCCGCAACAGCCCGGTGCCCGTGGGCAGCGTGCCTATCTACCAGGCCCTGGAAAAGGTGGACGGCAAGGCCGAAGACCTCACCTGGGAAATCTTCCGCGACACGCTCATCGAGCAGGCCGAGCAGGGGGTGGACTACTTCACCATCCACGCCGGCGTCCGTCTGGCATACGTGCCGCTGACGGCCAACCGCGTCACCGGCATCGTGTCGCGGGGCGGCTCCATCATGGCGAAGTGGTGCCTGGCGCACCATCGGGAGAGCTTCCTGTATGAGCACTTCGCCGACATCTGCGAGATTATGAAGCAGTACGACGTGGCCTTCTCCCTGGGCGACGGCCTGCGTCCCGGCTCCATTGCCGACGCCAACGACGAGGCCCAGTTCGGAGAACTGGAAACCCTGGGCGAGCTCACCAAGATCGCCTGGGAGCACGACGTGCAGGTGATGATCGAAGGCCCCGGCCACGTGCCCATGCACCTGATCAAGGAGAACATGGACAAGCAGTTGCAGGACTGCTACGAGGCTCCCTTCTACACCCTCGGCCCGTTGGTCACCGACATTGCGCCCGGCTACGACCACTTCACCTCCGGTATCGGCGCCGCCATGATCGGCTGGTTCGGCACGGCCATGCTGTGCTACGTCACCCCCAAGGAACACCTGGGCCTGCCCAACCGCGACGACGTGAAGGAAGGGATCATCACCTACAAGATCGCCGCCCACGCCGCCGACCTGGCCAAGGGACACCCGGCCGCCGCCATCCGCGACAACGCCCTGTCCAAGGCCCGCTTCGAGTTCCGCTGGGAGGACCAGTTCAACCTTGGACTCGATCCTGAAAAGGCGCGCGACTACCACGACGAGACCCTGCCCAAGGAGGCCCAGAAGGTCGCTCACTTCTGCTCCATGTGCGGCCCGCACTTCTGCTCCATGAAGATCACCCAGGACGTGCGCGACTACGCCAAGAGCAAGGGCATCGGCGATACTGCGGCGGCGCTGCTGATGGGGATGCAGGAAAAGTCCGAGGAGTTCAAGGCCTCGGGCAGCGAGGTGTACTTGGACGTATAGGGATTGTCGTCAGAATCAGGATTTCCGGGATTAGGGGATTACCAGGATTCGGGTCGTTGAAGTGTCAACGCAATCCTGATAAATCCTCAAATCCGGTCAATCTTGATTCTGACAATCCTGTGCCACGGGCGGCCAGGGGTCAGCCCCGGCCCTCGGTCAACATCAATTCCACCACATCCCCCACCCGGACGGAGCCCAGCACCTTTTCGCTGTCTCTGTCCACCACCGGGATGGCTGATAACCCGGCATCCGTCATCCGCTGTAGCACGTCCTCGACCGGTTCATCCGGAAAGGCGACCGGAGTCTCCTGCCGCACCACCTCGCCCAGCAATGTATCGGGCCAGGCGTCTTTCGGCAGGTAACGGAACGCCCCCATGGACGCGATGCCGGCCAGCGTGTCACCGTCCACCACCACATAGTCGTACTGCTGGGGAATCGCCCAGCGTTCGGTGAATTCGCGTACCGAAACCGATACGTTGGGGAGTCGTCGGGTTCGATCCAGTATGTCCTCCACAACCGTGTCGTCCAGTGCGAACAGGACGGCGCCGCTGGGAATGTTGCGCAGGTTAGTGGTTGGGGCCACCTTCCGGCTCGCCCGGTTCACGGCGAAGCTGATGGCCGGCGGCATAAAGAGGATGTAGCAGAACATCACCAGCACCAGGAACGAGAAAACCGATTCGTGTATCGTCCCCGATTCCCGCAGCACCAGCAGCAGCGCGATTTCGGCCACGCCCTTGCCCATCAGGCCGGATGCTACTGCATACGGCACGGTGAGCCGGGATACGTATGCTCCAAAGAAAGCGCCGATGAAGTTGCCGAACAGCGGGATCAAAGCCAGCGCCAGCATCGTCCACGCCGGCAACTCCACGAACGAAAAGGTGAAATGCAGCCCGGCGGAGGCGAAAAACAGCGGGACGAACAGGCCTTCCGCAGTGCTCCGCAGCCCCGGCATGATTTCCCGGCGCACTTGATACGGCAGCCCTGCCAGAGACGCGCCGAACAGCAGCGCGCCCAGCGTGCCATGCAACCCGACCAACTCGGCGGCGTCCACCACAAGGAACAGTACCCCCAACAACAGACCGAGCGAGAGTTGCGGCACCTGTATCACCCGTTGCAGCAGCGCTACCAGCGGCGGCAGTACCCGCGACGACAGCACCCACGAAACGGCCGCAAACCCCACGACCTTGCCCAGCAGGATCGCGATCCCGGCCACCGAAACCTCATGGACGTGGTCCCCGATGCTGAACCCGATCAGCAGCAGCGTGATCAATTCGGAGATCACCACCACGGTGAAAATTTGCAGCCCGATGGGGTCCCTCAGCCGCCCGTCGTCGGCCAATACCTTAGCGACTATTCCCAGACTGGTCATCGACAGTATCCCGGCCAGCGCCAGCGCCTCTCCGAATTCCAGGTCAATGCCGAAGTCGTAGATCGCTCCCGTGGTTACCACCATGGAAATTCCCAGAGAAAACAGGACGGACAACATGGCGGCCAGGAAGTAATGCCCGCGCAGTGATTCCACAAAGCTGGAGATGTCGATCTCGTCGAGCCCGATCAGGAAGAAGAATATGAAAACTCCCAGGGTTAACAGCAGCTCAACGTGGCCCGTGGCCTGCACGTGCCAGATTCCCAGGGAATTCAGCACCGGCCCCAGCAGGATGCCCACTGCCGCGTAGGCGATGATGGCGTTCAAACGCAGGCGGCGAAACAGCCCCTCCGCCAGCTTGGCGGCGATGATCAGGATGCCCAACGCCAGGAGCGACTCCTTGATTTGGCCCGACGTGCCGACAACGCTACCCAACCAATCCACCGCCGGAAGCCACAAGCCTTCCAGGATCATCTTGTACCTCTCCGGCTATTGAGGGGCGTTGATTTCAAATTCAGCCGGCAACCTGATTCAGCACACTGACGCGATGCTGCGCAGCATCGCTATGCCGTACATCCCCAGGAAGGCTACCAGCAGCCCAATTGCAACGCCTCCCACCATTCCGACCGCCAGATACCGCATAATCACTACTCCTTGCCCCGCGGGAAACTAACGGCAACGCTGCCGCCCTGAAGAGCCGCCGGCGTGATTGTGGGCGCGCGGCGCGTCCCTACGCAAAGAAAAGCCGGCGCGTATTTATGCGATAAATGAACCCCCTGAAGCGACCATCTGAAGACTCCCTCTCCAACGGCAGGAGAGGGTTGGGGTGAGGGGAATTCCGTCAAGCCGGCTGTGCCGACGCTCCGCCAAAGTTCGGTGTGTCGGCAGCCTGAACCGTCTGCCTTATGGCAGCCGGGGATGGCGTCTCCCTCTGTCTGACCACCAGCACCGGAACGTTGGAATGTCGCACGACGCGGTCGGTAACACTGCCCAGGACCAACCGGTTGATGCCGCTGCGTCCGTGCGTGGTCATCACCAGGAAAGCCCGGTCGGACGCCGCCATGTCCACGATGGCTTCGGCAACGTTGCTGGATTCCACCGGCCGGCTTACCACGTTTCCGGCAAAACCGAATTCGTGGGACAGTCGTCCCGCTGCCCTCTCCAGTGAGATTTTCGCGTCCTCGGCATCCGCACGCGCTAATTCCTCAGCGGGCTCCCAGTCGGGGTCCGGGCCTCCGTGAACTCCGCGCTCCGCGGTTCGTAAGTATTGACGGTAAAGCGCAGCGTCCTGATTGACTCGCAAAAGGACGATACGGGCCTGAAGCGCAGTCGCCATCGTTGCAGCGTGTTCGAGCGACAATTCCGAGAGTGAAGATCCGTCAAGAGGGACCAGGACCGCTTTGGGTCCAACTTCTGCCGGCTCCCTAGCGGCGGTTCCCCGGATGAGGAGCATGGGATTGGGGATCGAGTGGAGCACCTTGTCCGCCACGCTCCCCAGCGCCCAGCGCGCGATCCCGCCCCGCCCGTGGGTTGACATTACCACCAGCGCGTCCGGGTCGTCGCCAACCCAATCAACGATTGCTTGCGCCGGCGCGCCCTGCAATGTCGTCATTGTAGCCGTATGCCCCTGGCTCCGTAGCTCCGCTCGGACTTGCTCCAGGTATATGTTCGATTGCGCTCGCGCTTGCTCGAGCATGCGCTGTGTGGTGAACGCGGCGCCTGTGATATGCGCCGCCGCCGGCAGGACATCAAAGGCCTCGACCAGATCGATCGGGATCGAAAGCGCGCCCGCGATTGTCCGGGCGTACGGCAAAGATCTCTCCGAAAGTTTGGAGCCATCCAGCGGAACGATTACTTTGGAGTACATGAGGTAGAGCGCTCTTTGGTATTCCGTCGGGGCAGGTTTCAAACCTGCCCCTGCTTGCAAATCAGTAGTGGCGCAACTCCACCACGTTGTTGTCCGGGTCGTAGATGTACAGCGAGATGCCGTCGCCGTGGGAACCCCAGCGCTTGCCCGGCCCGGCCTGAATCTCCACGCCCAGGTCCTCGAAGCGCGCCTTGAGCTCGTCCATGTCAGTGTAATCGATGACCATGCAGAAATGGTCCTGATTCTTGGGGCCATCCTTGTCCAGGGAATAGTTGTCGGACGCGAAGAAGTCGATGATGGTGTCGGCGTTCAGCCGCGCCGAGGGGAAACGCACCTCGCCGGCCCGCCATTGTTCCACCCGCTCCGGCTGCATGCCCAGCACTTCGGTGTAGAACCGCAGGGATTCCTCAACGTCCCGCGTCCGCAGCACGATGTGGTCCATCTCGGTGATCTTGACCAGGGGCTTGGTCAGTCGTTCAAATTTGGTTGCCGTTGCCATGTTGACCCTCCTAAATCGTGGTAGTTTTCTGGAAGTCTTGCGTGTCCGCATTATATGACCGCGCCCCACCATTGTCATCAGCGCCGCCCGGTTGACGAATGCCGCCGTTTCTCGGAATATGCGGCTATCACGCAACAACCGCTCTCGATCCCACGACGCAAGGAGAGAGAAAATGTCCGCAAGTAAGACGATCTACGTGGGTATGCACGACGGAGTGTGTGCCGTCAGCAGCGAGGACGGCGGCAAGACCTGGCAGCAAGGGCCGGTAACCGATCTGCCCCATGCGGCGGCGCGCCTGGCCGCCGGCTCCAAAGGCCCGCAGACCGCCTATCTCGCCGCCTACGAGGCCGGTGTGTACCGGACGGACGACGCCGGCCAGTCATGGCGTCGCCTTGATTCCTACCCATCGCCCTACGCACACAGCGTTTTGTCCCATCCCAGCGAACCCGATACTATCTACGTGGGTAGCGAACCCGCAACCGTTTATCGTTCCAGGGATGGCGGCGATACCTGGCAGGAACTGGACGGGTTCCGCGCCGTCCCCGAATCCAGCGATTGGGGATTCCACGCGCCCACCCGCGATTCCCACGTCCGCGACCTGCGCGTCGCGCCTGACGACGCCAGCCGTCTCTACGGAGGCATTGAAGTCGGCGGCATGGTGCGATCCGACGACGCCGGTTCCAGTTGGCAGCAGCTTCCCGGCCTCAATGACGATATTCACTGCGTGCATCTAAGCGATGCCCAGCCTCAGCGGGTCTATGTTGCCACGGCGCGCGCTCCCTACCGTTCCGACGACAGCGGCGCCAACTGGGAGCTGATAAACGCGGGACTCGACCGACGCTACACCCTGCACATCGCGGCGGCTCCCGCCGACGCCGACGTGGTGCTGGTCACCGTGTCCGAAAACGCCCGCCGCCTGAATCCGCAGTTCTACCGCTCCACCGACGCCGGCCAAACCTGGACGCTGGTGGACGGCCTGGGCGAAGGTGAAAACCCCGAGGACATGGTGGTCGCCTTCGACTGGGACCCGCAGGAGCCGAACCGGGTGTACGCCGGCACGGATGGCGGCGGCCTGTTCAGCAGCGACGACGGCGGCCTGACCTGGCAACGGCTATCCGTGCAACTGCCCACCGTAGCGGTGGGCGCGTTGGCGGTGGCGGCCGGCTGACCTGGCTGAATTGGTGTACGGCCTTGCGTCGTAGGGGCGGGTTTCAAACCCGCCCCTACATCTCGCCAATAGTGTGCTGCCCGATGCTCACCACCGCAGCCCCGGTTCCCGTTCCTGCAACACCTCGCCAAAGAGCGTTAGTATCTGGTCGATCTGCAAAACGACGATTGCGCCCTGGCTGTCCTGCAGGTAACGCTCGTTGACCAGGCCGGATTCAAGCAACCGGTCGATCATCTCCTCGAACACCGGCCCGTCGCGGTACACGCTAGCCGTGCAGCGGAACTTCCAGCCGGCATCCTGCTCCGTGTTGCGGAACAGGACGATCACCTTGGGGTTCTCCTCGATGTGATCCAGCGGGTTACGCCCGGTGCGGTCCCGGTAAATCAGCCGGTCGTCGCCCACGGTCAAAACGGTCCCGATGTATCCACAGTTGGGCGTTCCATCGCCGGATGCGGTGCCCACGATGCACGGATACCCGTCGTCCCGCGCCCGGTTAATCAGCCGCGCCATCTCTTCAGTCAGTTGTATCATCTTGCTTCCCCATCAATCTCGCCAAGTGTCTAAAAAACTCCCTCTCCCTCCAGGGGAGAGGGTTGGGGTGAGGGGGTGCCTCTCTAAGTTACCCCATCACCCGCCGGAAGTAGTCCAGCGCGTTGCCGCCCACGATCTTCAGCACGTCCTCGTCGGAGTGTCCCCGGCGGATGAGCCCGCGCACTATGTTCTTGCCGTCCGCCGGCGACTCCAGCCCGTTCAGGTACGGAGCCGGCAGCTGGTCCGGCGTGCGGCCCATCACCACCCGGTGAAAACCCACGTGGTCGCCTACGGTAGTGTCCGTTCCGATGCCCACGTGGTCAACCCCTACCAGATTCACCATGTAGTCGTAGTGGTCCAACACGCACTCGATGTCCTGCTCCGGGTCGTCGCTCAGCGAGTTGGGCACCGCGGTGATGCACACCAGCCCGCCCTTTTGAACGCAGGCCAGCAGTTCCTCATCCGTGCGCGTGCGCCCGTTGGGCCGCAGCGTGTACGATGCGTTGTGGCTGAACACCGTGGGCGCGCGGGAGACCTCTATGGCGTCCATCGCGGTGGGTGTCGAGGCGTGGGAAAGATCCACGGCCATGCCCAGGTCGTTCATGCGATGCACCACCTCGACGCCGAACTCGCTGAGTCCGCCCGGGTTCCGCTCCTGCTGCCCATCGCCGATGTAGTTCCGGCGGTTGTAGGTGATGCCGGCCAGCCGCACGCCCATGCCAAACAGCGCGTTCACTCGCTCGATGTGGTTGCCGATGGGCAAGTGTTCCAGCGTGGGCATGAATCCCACCTTGCCCTGCTGCCGCGCCGCCAGTATTTCGTCGGCGTTGCCCACGCGCATCACGTCGTCCTGCGACGCCACGTCGGCCAGCATCCCGCCGACCTCCGCCGCGATGTCGTCGTATTCCACGAAAGACATATCCGACACCTTGTAGAGCGCGGTAAAGAAGTTGGACGTAGTAACCGCGCTCCAACCGCCGGCGATGGCGGCCTGGTATCCCCACTCAAAGCGGTTCGCGGACCGCAGGAATTCCATGAACCCGTCCATCGACTCCGGCAGCACGAACGGGTGCTGGTGGACGTCGATCATCACGGCCTGGTCCATGATGCGCTCAAACCGCGTTCCTTCGGGAGCACTGAGAGGCACTACGGATGAGGGGACGCGGTCAACCTGCGCCGACATGGGAAAGTTCTGGGTCGTCATTTGGTCTCCCTCCAGCAGTCCGTCAACTCGGTGATATTCTTCAATGATTCCATCCGACCTGCCGTGTCGATCGCCCGCGCCGCTCTCTCGTCGCCCAGCGTTGGCCTGGCCAGCGCCCGGAACTTGCCCAGCAGATCCTCCCGCGATGCCGGGTTGGTCGAGTCGCCGCGCTGGGAGGTTACGCTGGACTCCAGCGACCGCCCGTCGCCCAGATGCACCGCGACCCGCGCGGACGGGTAATCGTACCGCCGCAGGTTCATCTCAGGGTCGTCGGCTACCTCGACCCGTCGCGCCAGTTGTCGCACCTCTGTGTTGGCAACCTTGTCGGGCAGGAACGCGCTCACGTCCGTAGCGCCGTGATGCACTGCCGCCGCCACCGCGTAGGGTATGGAGAACTTGGCCGCCAGCATGTTGTCCGGTTCCGGGTCCGCCATGATCTGCGCGATGGGCGGCGCGGTAACTACGATGCGCTCCACCTCGCCGGCAGTGAAAGGCGATTCACGCAACAGGTTCTCCACCGCGTCCAGCGCGGGATGGTTGTAGAGGCAACAGGCGTGAAACTTGACATACCCCTGCTGTATGCGGAACGCGCCGTCCCCCAGCCCGTCCACCACCGCATCGGGATCAAACCCGTCGCCCAGGAACGTGCGGTACAGGTCCGCCGGCCCGTCGGCGATGGCGGTGTACCCGCAACGGCTCAGGTGCGCTGCCATGATTCCCTGGAACCCGGAACGCCCCGGGTACAGGTTCCGCACGGTGGCGCCCTCCAGGCACGGCGTCCAGGTGTTGGCGGGACTCATGGACATTGCCAGGTTCATCGCTGTTTTGGTCTCACCAGCGCTGAATCCCAGCAGCCGCGCCGTGGCCGCCGCCGTCCCGATGGTGCCCCATGTTCCGTGCGAGTGTACCTCCGCTTTGACCTGCGTGGCCGTCCCAACCCGCGAGATTATCTCGTAGCCCAGGATGATGGCGGTTAGCACGTCCCGCCCGCTGCTGCCCAGGTCTTCCCCGACGGCCAACGCGCCCGGCGTAACGTGGATGGACGGATGCCCGCCGCCCACGCGGTTGCCCTCGTCCATTTCCAGCGCAACGCCGGCGGTGGCGTTGACCATGGTCGCCCAAACCGGTTGCACACGATGCGGATGCCCGACGACGCTCGCCTTGCCCGGCCCGCTCATTTCGGCGGCCAGGTGGGCGAAGTTGGCGTTCTCGTCCAGCCGGCTCCCCGCCGTGATCGCGCCCAGCGTATCCAGGACCACGTCGCGGGCGGCGGCGATGGTGTCAGGGGGCAGGTCCTCAAAGCGCGTGTCGGCAACAAACTCAGCAAGTTGGTCAAGGTAGTGCTGTGCCATGATTACCTCCTATGCGCATCCTGTCCCTATGGATTCCTGGATTCCGGCTTTCGCCGGAATGACGAGAGAGGGCGGAATGACTGAAAATCAGCGTGTGAAGAACTCATGCAGCAGCCGGTAGGCATCGTCGGGCAGCTCCTCGGCGATGTAGTGGCCGCAGGGCAGCGACTGGCCCTCCACCTTGTTTGAGTAGTTGCGCCAGACGCCGAGCACGTCCTGGGTGCGGCCCACGAATCCCCGGTCGCTCCAAAGCGCCAGGTGTGGGCAGTTGACCTTGTTGTCAAAGTCCTCCTCGTCATGCACCAGGTCGATGCTGGCGCCGGCCCGGTAGTCCTCGCAGGCTCCGTGAATGGCGCCGGGATCGCTGAAGCAGCGGACGTATTCCTCGACGGCTTCAAGTGGGAAGACCTCCTCGGCGTTGCGTTCCCGCATGAACCGCGAGCGGATGAAATAGTCCGGGTCGGCTCCGATAACCCGCTCCGGGAAGTCGTAAGGCTGGATCAGGAAGAACCAGTGGTACGTGTTAGTGGCAAATTCCTTGTCAACAATGCTGAACATGTGGCGCGTGGGCACGATGTCCAGCGTCGCCAGCCGCAGCACTCGCTCGGGATGGTCCTTGGTGAGCCGGTGGGCGCAGCGCGCTCCCCGGTCGTGGCTGCCCAGGAAGAAGGTGTCGAACCCCAGGTTTTCCATGGCGTCCACCAGGTCCTGCGCCATGGCCCGCTTGGAGTGGTTGAAGTGCTCCGGATCGCCCTGAGGCTTGCCGCTGTCGCCGTAGCCGCGCAGATCGGCGCAGACTACGGTGAAATCCTCGGCCAGCCGGGGCGCGACCTTATGCCACATGGTGTGAGTCTGCGGATAGCCATGCAATAGCAGCAGCGGCGGCCCGCTGCCGCCCTTCACCAGGTTGACTATCTCGCCGCTGCCGGCCTCAATCTGCATCCGGTCGAATCCCTCGAACAAAGCCATCGTTCTCTCCTGGTCATGATCGTCAATATCGTGCGGAGCGCGCCGGCGCCGCGCCCACATAATGCGGCGGCAACCCTGCATTGTAAATACCCCGCCGTTGCCTTTGACACCGCCATCCCGCCCGTGTACCGTTACCTCACTCGATCTGCGCTGAGAGACAAGATGACCGCTACCACCGTTGCCGTTTCCCACGATATTGACCACTATCTCGATGCCGCGCCGTCCTTCGTGCAGCGCGTCGCCGATGCCGCCGATGCCATCGACGCCGAGCGCCAGATGCCGGCCGACCTCGCCGAGGACATGGCCAACGCCGGATTCTTCCGCCTGTTGCTGCCCCGTGAACTGGGCGGCGCGCAACTGGCGCATCCCGACTTCCTGGGTATCCTGGAGATGTTCGCCGGCGCCGATGCCAGCGTGGCCTGGTGCCTCAACCAGAACAATGTCTTTTCCACCAGATCCACGCGGATGGCCAAGTCCACGGCGCGGGCGATTTGGGGTGAACTTCGTGGCGTGGTCACCAACGGACCGCCGGCCGCTGGTTCCAGGTCGGTCCCCGTACCGGGTGGATACCGGCTCAGCGGACACTGGAATTTCAGCAGCGGCAGCGACCACGCCACGTGGATTGCCGCCCTCGCTCCGGTGATTCCCGAAAATGGGTCTGGAGTTGATGGACAGCCTCCGCAGATGCGCCTCCATCTCATGCCCATCGACCAGGTGAGGATGGTGGACCTTTGGCAGGTTGCCGGGCTGCGCGGCACCGGCAGTTTCAGCTTCCAGGTTGACGACCTGTTCGTTCCCGAGGAACACACCTTCGTCCAGGAGGGTGATTCCTGGTCAGATGGCCCTCTGTACGGAATACCGACCACGCTGCTGTTCGCCACCGGATTCGCTACCGTTGCCCTGGGCGTCGCCCGCAAGAGCCTGGACATCGCCATCGCTGGCGGCAGCCGGATGCCCTACCGCGGCGGCGTGCTGCTGCGCGACCAGCAGACGACACAGCGGGCCATCGGCGAGGCCCACGCGCTGCACAGTTCGGCGAAAGCGTTCCTCCGTGAAAGCCACGCCCGGCTGTGGGAATCGGCGTGCGCCGGGGGCAGCCTGACTCTTGAAGAGCGGATACAGCTGCGCGTCGCTGCCACTCACGCCATCCGCACGTCGGCGCAGGTGGTGGACACGTGCTACACCCTGTCCGGTTCTGGCGCGATCTTCCAGACCAATCCGATACAGCGGCGGTTCCAGGACATACACGTGATTACCCAGCATACGCAGGGGCATTACATGCATTACGAAACCGCAGGGCAATTCCTGCTCGGCCTTGATCCCCAAGGCGTGTTTTAGGATACTCTTCCGTCATTGCGAGCGTAGCGTGGCAATCCCGGTAGCCAGCGACGCGAGATTGCCACGTCGCTGCGCTCCTCTCAATGACAGAAGACCGACTGACATAGGAGGCGCGTTATGCCTGCCAACCACGTGGATACCGTCATCGTAGGCGGTCAGATCGTCACTTCGTCGCAGGTGTACGAAAGCTCCATCGCCGTCGCCGGCGAAAAGATCGTCGCCATCGGCCCGGAGGCTTACCTGCCGGCGGCGGATAACTACATCGACGCGTCGGGCAAGTTTGTCCTGCCGGGCCTCATCGACAGCCACGTCCACCTGGACGGGCATGACGACTACGCCCTGGGTTCCCTGGCCGCCGCCCATGCCGGCCTCACCACCCTGATCCCCTTCGGCACCTATCAGCTGGAGGGCGACGAATCCCTGCCCCAGGCCACGCACCGCACCCGCGAGACCGTGGAGCAGTGCGCTCTAACCGACTTCGCCTTTCACTTCATCCTGCAAAACCGGCCCAGCATCCTCTCCGGCCTCCCCGACACCATCGACCTGGGCGTCAAGTCGTTCAAGATGTTCATGACCTACAAGAAACGCCCAGGCCGGATGTGCGATGACGACTACATCTGCGAGGCGATGGACATGGTGGGTCGCGGCGGAGGCGTGCTGCAACTGCACTGCGAGAGCGGCAACATTATCGAGTACCTGGAAAACAAGCTCATCGGCGAGGGGCACACCCACCCCACCGACTTCCCCACCGCCTGCCCCGACTGGGCGGAGGAGGAGGCCATCAACCGCGCCGTCAAAATGTCTGCCGCAACCCGGTGCCCCACCTACGTCGTCCATCTCAGTACCCAGTTGGGCCTGGAGCGCATCAAGCAGGCGCAGAGCCTCGGGCAGCGCGTCTGGACCGAAACCTGTCCCCAGTACCTGCTGCTCTCCGACGCGCAGATGGCAGATTTCGGCCCGCTGGCCAAGATCGGCCCGCCCCTGCGTCCCGAGGACGGCCCCGACCGCGACGCGCTGTGGCAGGGCCTCCGTCAGGGCAACGTGTCCATCGTCGCCAGCGACCACTCGCCGCACCCGCGCGAGCTCAAGCAGCCCGGCTGGGACAACATCTTTGTGGACTCCAGCGGCACGTCCATCCCCTTTGGATCGCCCGGCATCGAGACCATCGTGCCGTTGATGTACAGTGAGGGCGTGGTCAAGCGGGGCCTGCCCATCTGGTGGCTGGCCCGCGTCATGGCCGAGAATCCCGCGCGCATCTTCGGCATCTACCCGCGCAAGGGCGTCATCCAGGTCGGTTCCGACGCCGACTTCCTGATCCTCGACCCCAACGGCGACCGCATCCTCACCTCGCAGAACCACCACAGCAACGCCGGCTATACTCTGTTCGAGGGCTGGCAGGTCAACGGTCGCCCGTGGATGACCATGCTGCGCGGCCAGGTGCTGCTCAAGGACGGCGAAATCCAGCAGAACCCCGGCTACGGCCAGTTCCTGGAAAGCGGCGAACCCCGCGCCCCGCTGGGCGGACCGGTTGCGTAGATGAAAATTACCAACATCACCGCCGTATATCCCCGGTATCAGCACGTCGTACCATCCTGGCGCACCCACTTCTGGCAGATCGTCGTTCGAGTGGAGACCGATGTCGGAGTCGCCGGTCTGGGCTACGGTGGTGGTGGTGTAGCCGGCGTTGAGATCGTTAATCGCCACTTCCGCGAACTGCTAATCGGCCGCGAGGTCAACACGTCGGAGGACATCGCCGGCATCTGGGATTACCTCTACGACCAATCGCTTCCCTACGGTCGCAAGGGGTTGGCCATCATGGCCCTGAGCGGCGTTGACCTCGCCCTCTACGACCTGCTGGGCAAGGCGGAAGGAAAGCCGGTGTATGAAATTCTCGGCGGCACCAAGAAATCCCCTATTATCGCCTACGCCACGGGCGCTAATTCGCAGGCGTACCGCGACCGGGGCTTCCTACACCACAAGTTTCCCCACCGATTCACCGGAGACCCGGCCGACTACGAAACGGCTACCACCGCAGCAGCCGACGCGCGGCAACTCTACGGCCCCGACGCCCGTATCATGGTGGACTGCTATATGTCGTGGGACGCTGAAGTGACCACGCGCATGGCCGAGATTCTTTCGGAGTTCAACCTCTATTGGTACGAGGACGTGCTGACCCCCGACGACCTGCCCGGTCAGGCTGACCTGCGATCCGTCGCCGCGCCCACGCTCATCGCCGGCGGCGAGCATGAATTCACCCATCACGGATTCGCGGACATCGCGCGCGCCGGCGCTCTGGGTCTGTGGCAGCCCGACATCACCTGGTGCGGCGGTATCACTGCCGGCCTGCGCATCATCGACCTAGCCCGCGATGCCGGCGTGCCCGTATCGCCACATCGCGGCGCGGAGGTTTGGGGACTGCACCTCATCGCCGCCAGCGATTGGGCCGATTTCGCCGAAATGCACTCCGACCACATCAACGCCCAGCGCGATGATCTGTGGCTTGACGAGCCGCAGGTCGTGGATGGATATATCACTCCGCCAGACCGTCCCGGGTTCGGCGTGACCCTAAATGAGGCAATGCTGTAACCATGTCCGATCCCCTCAACGCCTTCTGCGCCGACAGCGACGCCTACCTGCCCGGCGCGGCTGATGGCCCGCTCGCCGGTCTGACCTTTGCCGCCAAGGACATCTTCGACGTGGCCGGCCACGTCACCGGATGCGGCAATCCCCACTGGAAAGCCACCCACGGCCCTGCCACATCAACTGCCTGGGTCGTGCAGACCCTGGTGGACGCCGGCGCAACCATGACCGGCAAGACCATCACCGACGAGCTGACCCGCGGCATCTTCGGCGAGAATATGCACTACGGAACACCGCGCAACCCTCGCGCGCCTGGCCGTGTGCCCGGCGGTTCGTCCAGCGGTTCCGCGTCGGCAGTAGCCGGCAAGCTGGTAGATTTCGCGCTGGGATCCGACACCGGCGGGTCGGTGCGCGTGCCGGCCAGCTTCTGCGGACTCTACGGCCTGCGTCCAACTCATGGCCGTATCCCTCTGGATGGAATGTTGCTCCAGGCCCCAAGCTACGACACCATCGGCTGGTTCGCCCGCGATGCCGAAACCTTTGCCCGTGTGGGTGCGACTATTCTGCCTCCGCCAGCAGAGACGTCACGCCCGAGCCGACTCGTCATCGCCGAGGACGCTTTTGAGTTGGCGGAGGCGCCGGTGCGCGAGACGTTGGAATCAGCCATCGATACCATCGCCGCTGCGTTCGACTCGCGGATAACCGAGCGCCTCTCGCCCACCAGCCTGGAGGAATGGTCCGGACACCAGCAAATACTCCAGAGCCGCGAGGCTTGGCTGTCCATCCGCGACTGGCTGGATGCGGTGAATCCTGCCATGAGCTTTGAGGTATCCGACCGCTACGTCACCGCCCGCGCCGTCACCGATGAGCAGGTGGTTGATGCCCAGGCCGGCCGCGATTCCATCATCGCCCGCATGAACGAGGTTTTCCAGGATGGCGAAACCGTCGTATGCCTGCCCACCACCGTCGGACCGGCCCCGCCGCTAGGTCAGGCCGTGTCCGACCGCCACACCCTGCGCCTGCGCAACAGCGCGCTGACATCCGTCGCAGGCAACACCGGCCGGCCGCAGATCAGCCTGCCGCTATGCGAGGTGGGCGGCCTGCCCATCGGCCTGTCCCTGCTCGGCGACTACAATTCAGATGAGCAACTCATCGCCATCGCTCGGGAAATCTCGCGTACCTGAAGCGAAGTCACCATGAAGATCGAATACAGCGCGGACATTGACGCTCTTTACGTCTATTTCCAAGAGGTCGAAGTAGCTACAAGCGCGGAACCCGATGACGGTATCCTGGTCGATCTTGACGACCAGGGCGAAGTGGTGGGTATCGAGTTCCTGGATGCTAGCGAACGGTTTGAGTCCGCTGACGCGGCATTGATGCTGGTGGACGGCGGACCGAATTACACTAAGGCAAACGCCAAAAGAATCCGGTCCATTCTGTCGCACCACACGCGGGTCGCGTCACTTATTCAGGACGACGTCGATTAGCGCGATTCGCCCCTCCTGCACCGCCGCCAGGCCGTTCCGCAGCGCCTGATGCAGTTGCTCGGGATCCTCCACCCGCTCGCCGTAGCCGCCGAAGGGTTCAACCAGCTTGGCGTAGTCCGGGCCGGGGATGTGGACGCCGTGCCAGATGCCGGATTGCGCGGCATCGCCGTCGGGGTAGTAGGCCAGGTGGTTGCCCCGCATGGCCTCGTAGCCGCCGTTGTTGTACAACACCGTCAGAAAGGGCAGGTTAGCCTCGCACGCCACGCCGAAGCACTGCGTCACCGGGTTGTACAGGAAGCCGCCGTCTCCCATCAGGGCCACCACCGGCTGGTCGCGCTTCGCCAATTTCACGCCCAGCGCGAGTCCCAGCCCTTGGCCTAAACCGCCGTTGGTTTTGTAGTAGCTCTGTGGCCGGTCCCAGTGCACGTGTCGTCCCACCGAGGGCCGGTGGGTGGTCACCTCCTCCGCGTACACTACGTCTCCGGGCATCACCTCGCTGAGCGCCGCGCCCAGCCACGCCGGATCTATGGGGCTGCTGTTGCTGGAGGCAGATTCTGCGGCGCGAGTTGCTTCCGCCAGCCGGTCGTGCTCTGCGGCCCAACGCTGCCGCCGTTCTTCGATCTTGCCCATCTGTTGCGCGGCCTCGGGACGCAGGGCCTCGGCCAGCAAACCGAGTCCCAGGGTCAGGTCGCCTTCAACGTATCTGTCCGCAAACAGGTTCTGATACACCATGTATTCCTTGATGGTGGTCTCGCCCATGGCGACCACCGTGGCGTGCTGCGGGCCGGACTGCGGCGGATACCACGGCGCGCGGCTGCCGGCCAGGATGACGAGGTCGGCGTCGTCCAGATAGCGTTCCGACTGGCCGCCCAGGTACAGCGAGTGGCTCTTGGGGAAGTTGGCGTACAGCGCTGCGCTCTCAACCACCGGAATGGCAAACAGCTCGGCAAGCGCCACCAGGTTGTTGAATCCCGCCGCCTCGCGGCCCGCCGAGTCGGTGATTATCAGCGGCGACTCGCTTCGCGCCACCAGCTCGGCCAGCGAGGCAATGTCCTCGTCCGCTGGCCGCGTTTTCGGCGCGCCGGCAACCATGCGCATCTTGCTGCCCGGCGTCCAGTCGTGGATCATCGTCTCAATGGGGATGTCCATGAATGCCGGCCCCTGGGGTACACGTTGAGCCAGTTCACCGGCACGCACCAGTTGCTCGTACAGTGTATGCGGGCTGGTCGCCCGTCCACTCCACTTGGTGAATGCGTTGGCGAATCGGTCCGGGCCGCCCACCACGCTCAGGTTTCGATACCACTGAGCCTGCGGATCAATCTCCGGGTTTTCACCGTAGCTGATGGCCTCGCCGGAGCACACCAGCATGGGGACTTCACCCACAACGGCGCCCTGAATGCCCATGCTGCCTTGCAACAATCCGACGCCGGCGTGCAGCAACACCGCCTGCATTTTACCGGTCACGCGCGTGTAACCGGAGGCAATGTTCACGGCCAGCGTTTCGTGCCAGCAATTGATGTAATGCGGCCCCGGCGTCTCGTTGATGTGCTGCCGCGCCAGGGCTTCCCACACCGGCGCCCACTCCGAACCGGGCGACGAAATGATGTAATCTATACCCAGGTTGCGGAACGCTTCCAGTATGGCCTCTCCGCCGTCTTGCGTTGTCGTTGTCATGCTTCAGTCCTCCTGGCCTTGGCTGGTGGCGGGACGTAGTACGGGTTCGGTTGCGGCCGGGGGCGCGGGTACGGCCTGTCCTTCCCGGTGTGTGGGCAGCGCCGACAGGAACAATGCAACCAGCAGCGAACCCATCATAGCGAAAAAGGCGAATTGCAGTCCTTGTGTGAAGGCAGCGCCGACCCCGGTTGCCCCGCTCTGGCGCACCGCGTCCAGGCTCGGCTCATAGCCCATGGACCCCATGGTAGCCGTTACAATTGCCGTGGCAACAGCGATGCTGACCACGTTGCCGGCGTTGCGGATCAGGTTCACCAGCCCCGATATGACGCCGTGGCTATCCCGTTCCACCGCGCTCAGGATGGAGCTGGAGTTGGGCGAGTAGAAGGTGCCCATCCCGCTGCTGGTCAGCATCAGCGCCGGGATCACGTGGAGCAGAGATGATTCCGCAGTAAGTTGCGAGAGGATGGCAATGCCGGTACTGGACAGGATCAGGCCGGCCACGGTGAACTTGCGCCATCCGAAGCGGTCCGACCACCGCCCGCTCAAAGGCCCCAGGATGGCCATGCACATCGCCCCAGGCACCACCGCCAAACCAGCCACCGATGGCCGGAACCCCAGCACGTTTTGCAGGTAGAACGGCGTCATAAAAAGTACCGCCGAGCTGCCCATGAACATCAGGTAGTTCGCGGTAACGCCCAGGAAAAAGTTCCGCCGGCGGAACAGACGCAACTGCAGCATGGGGCTAGCGTAGCGGAGTTCCCACCAGATGAAACCGGCCAGCAGCACCACGAATACGCAGACAGCCGCCAGAATCGGCGGCGACGTCCAACCCGCCCGGTGCGCGTTCGATATCCCCAGCAGCAATGCCAGCAACGCGCTGGACGACAGGAATGCTCCCAGCCAGTCGAACCGCGCCCGCTGGGGACTGCGGACGCTCAGGGGGCCGTTTCCGGCCGGCAGCACCGCGAGGCTCACCGCGACGCTGGCCAGCACCATGGGCACGGTGGCGAAAAACACCGACCGCCAGCCGAAGGCGTCCACGAGGAAACCGCCCAGCGCCGGGCCGGCCACCGCTCCCGTGCCCACCATTGTCATGATCAGACCGATGGCCTTGCCCCGTTCGCCCGGCGGAAACGCTCCGATAATGATGGCCATGCCGGTGCCCTGGGTCATGGCCGCGCCGGCGCCTTGCAGGATCCGCGCCACTATCAGGACCGCCAGATCAGTCGAGGTTCCGGCGGCGATGGACCCGGCGATAATCACTACCGAACCCATCAGATACACCCGCTTCGCGCCGATCAGGTCCGCCAGCCGGCCCATGGGCAGCAGCAGGGTGATGATGGTCATGGCGAACCCGATCATCAGCCACTGGACGCTGGGGATCGGCGCATGGAAATGCGTGGCTATGGTGGGCAACGCCACTCCCACGCTGCCGTGGTCCACCACGGAGGCAAACGTGCCCACCGCCATGGCGGCGAAGGCATACCACTTGAACCGCGGGCTGCTGGCTAACGATACGATCACGAATACACCAGCTCAAGCCGGTCCTGTGGAAAGTCGTAATCCATCCGCATACGGTTCAGTATGTCCCGCCCTAATAGCGAGGGTAAACCATCAGTTGGCGAACCGGGCTTGGCAATAGCAATTTGAACAGCTAAATCATGCGTACCATCGCCGTGGGAAAATTTGATCAGTGCGGTTTCACGATAGTACGTCAGCACTCCACCCACGCCCTCAAAGGATTGCGGAAGAATCAATCTATCATTTGGGCAGTCTAGGTCGTTTGCGTCGTTGGAATGCAAGACGGTAGAAGCCGCGCCCGTGTCAACCAGAAAGACCACATCGCTGTCAACACCGATACGAGGCAGGACAAGACGGGCCTGTACGTAAGGCAACCCTTGCTCCGTAAAATAGCCGGCAATCACAGAATCCACCGATGCGGCTTCGTATTCATAAATGCCTTTGCTGAGTGGGCGGGTCGGGCGCCACGTTCTATGAGCTTCCCTCGGAGCTCGTCCCGGGATTTCGCCACCACCATTTCCCAATTGTCGCCGAGGGCTACCCACTGGTCAGGGTATTTCCCGGTCAGCTTGGAACGCATTTTTTCCAGACGACGGGCGCGCTTGTCGTAATCACGCGAACGCACTTTGTCCCGCGTCCTCTCATCCTCTGTCCGTGCCATCATCTTGGCCAGCGCTGGGAACATGGTGCCTTCCGACATCTCATCCAGCTCGGCTAAGTTGTCCGGCCAGATGATTACGCCGTTTTCGTTGGGCGCCAGCGGACCCTCATACTTGCGTTCCATCGCCCGCCTCCCTTGCTGCGTCATTCTACCCCGCTGGGTTATTCGCCCGCGAAAAACCGGCGCGGATTTTCCACCGTGATCTGTTGAATGTCGGCGTCCGACGCCCCCATTTCCTTCAACCGTGGGAGCACGTAGCGCGGTATGAAGTTGTACCCGTCGGGGTTGGCCTGCCGCCGCTGCTCCTGAACCTCCGCGCCGTGCCGCGCCTTTGGCACCGAATAGTCGTGGGACAGGAAGATGCGGTGGGTGAAACCGGCGTCCATCAGGGCTTTGGCGACCTCCGTGCGCTGTTCCCAGTTCGGCGTGCCGGGCCTCGTGCCGCCCGGATACCGGTCCAGTCCGAGCCACACGCCCTTGTTCAAGAGGCCGAACAGGTAATCCAGGTCGGTGTCGTCATTGCTGTGGCCGATGTACACCTGATCCAGGTTAACGCCCTCTTCCTCCAGGATACGTACCTGCGCCTCGCCAATCCTTTCGGGCGACCACGTGTGCGTCGAGATGGGCACACCTGTTGCCTGCTGCGCCCGCGCTGCGGCGCGCAGCACCACCTCCTGCGGCGGCGTGATCCCGCCCTCGTCGCTGGCGACCTTGATGATGCCGGCCTTGATGCCCGTGCCCTCGATACCTTCCTCGATCTCCCGGACGTACAGCTCCGCGATCACGTCGGGGGATAAATCGCCAAAAGGACGCGGCACGGCCAGGTGGTTGCCGGTGGCGACGATGATCTGCATGTCACTGGCCTCGGCCACCTCGCGGATCAGCAGTACGTCGCGCCCCAGGTCGAAGGTGCTTACGTCAACGATGGTTTGCACTCCGTCCTCGCGCACGGCCCTCATGGCTGCCGTGGACTGTTCGCGGATGCCGTCGCGGTCAATGATCTCCGGATACGTATGGCGCAAGCCGGCAGCGTTGGTGCCGACGTGCTCATGGCTCAGGGTGAAGCCGAGGGCGTCGGTATCTATCGGGCCGGTCACGCTGTTCACGGTCGCCATTATCGTCCCTCCTGTCCGTCCGCAAGGTGACGTATTTTATTATGATTCCCTTGATTTTGATACGGGAGTACGAAAAAAAGCCGCGCTTTTGGGCGCGGCTCAGCTTTGCTTATGCCGTTGTGGTGGTTTACGTTGAGTCCCCTCCCGCGGCAGCTGGAGCGGGTGAAGCGGAAGATTCGTTGCCCGAGGATGAACTGTCGCCGGACTTGGAGCTATCGGATGTCGATCCGTTGCCGTTGGACGACGAGGTCGATTCTGTGGAAGACTCCTTGCTTTCGGAGCTCTCGGAGGGGCGTTTGGGACGTCCGTAGTCGGTGGTGTAAAAACCGCTGCCCTTGTAGATCACCGGAACCGCATGGAAGACCCGCTGACCGGCGCCGCCACAGGTAGGGCACTCGCCCTGGCCTGCTTCGCTGAATTTCTGAACCAGCTCGAACTCATCAGAGCAAACGGTACAGCGATAATCGTAACGAGGCAAACTGACCCTCCCTAGCGTGCCCGCTTGGAAATAACTGTTTGCCGGGATAACGCCCGGCAAAGACGATCAACCGGATAGCGTACTTTGTTTACCGGCGCTGCCGTCGCCGTCGCCGTGCTGCGCGCTGGGCAGCGAGGCGCTCCTTCTGTGCCTTGGAGCGGAAAAACCGCCGGTCTTTCAGTTCACGCAGGATGCCGGCGTGCTGAACCGACGCGCGGAACCTGTTCACCAAACTTTCAGGTGGTTCGCCTTCTCTGGGCGTTACGTAAGCCATGCAATACTCCGTGGTTTTTCGCTTTTTCGGATACTTTATTATTAGCCCAAATATACCACGTCGCCCTAGATACGGCAAATGCGCGCAGTGGCGGGTAGTGTATCTGTTTTACCTCGGTTCGCTAACTTTGCCTGTCCCGGTACTGTTGCTGATCTGGCCGCCTTCGTTGGCGCCTACCAGAGCATCGACTTGATATTTGCCAGACACATAGCCTTTGGCCGTGCTGTGTTTGATGGTTCCGCTGTTCCATCCGACCAGGCCGCCGACATAGTAGGCTCCTGACACATAGCCGCTGGCCTTGGTGTCCGAGAGAGCGCCGCCGATCTCAAAGCCGACGCTTTCCCGGTCGCCGCCTACGCCTCCCGCCAGACCGCCGACGTACTCGACACCCTTCACATCTCCGCTGGCCTCGCTGTCTCTGATAAATCCGGCGGTAGCCCCGACCAAGCCGCCGACGTAGGAGTAGCCGTCCACATAGCCCCTGGCCTCGCTGCGTTCGATGGTATTCCCCAGATGCCACCCGACCAGGCCGCCGATGTACTCGATACCGGACACCGCGCCTCTGGCCTCACTACGGCTGATGTTGCCGTTGTTCAAGCCGACCAGACCGCCAATCTGATTTTCTCCGGACACTGTCCCTGTGGCCACGCTGTCTTTGATGGTGCTCCGGTTATCTCCGACCAAGCCGCCAACGTCGTGGATGCCGAAAACCGCACCGCTGGCTTCGCAGCCGATGATTTCCCCTAGCAGTTGCAACCCGACTAGGCCGCCGATGTTTTCGTGGCCAGACACGTCGCCGCTGGCCATGCTATCGGTGATACTGTAGCCATCGTTGAGTCCCACCAACCCACCGACGTTGCAATCGTTATCTGTATCGCACTCGGGCGGTACAGACACATCACCACTGGCGGTACTGCCGCTGATAGGACCGTTGCTCTTCCCCACCAAGCCACCGACCTGTCCCCAACCGGACACCTCGCCGCTGGCTGTGCTGTTGGTGATGTTGCCACCGTTGTACCCAACCAGCCCACCGACGCCGGAGCTGTAGCCGATGCCTTCCACAGTGCCGCCGGCGTTACTCTCACTAATGGTGCCGCTGTTGTCACCGACCAGCCCGCCAACTATGGCACCGCCTACCACAACAACATCGGCCGTGCTGTTGCTGATTATGCCGGAGTTAGTCCCGACTAAACCGCCGGACCCCCATGCCTTTCCGCTGGCCGTGACACCTGTGATGATGCCCTTGTTGTCGCAAACCAGGGGGCCACAATCTTGCATGACGGCGTTGCCATTGTCATCAACCTTGACGAAGTAAACCCCAGACAACGCCACGTTGCTGATGGTGTCGTAATTGACCGAGAACAGAGATCCCCCGTATAGGTTGGCGATGGTATGACCGTTGCCCTCAAACGGAGCACTCCGGTCGATCCGACTCAATGCGTATTTGAGTGCAAAATGCCGAGTGCTGGGAAAACTCTCCCATCCGGCACCGTTATTCCAGTAGTCATCGTCCTCGTCAATGTAGCCGTTGCCGTTGGTATCGAAGTCCAAGTCGGCCGCCAATTCATACCCGGAGCATCCGTTAGCGGTGGGGCAGCCCATGCCATCAATGGCATAAGGGAAAGCAGCCCAGTAATCAACATTGGCAATAGGCTGCCACTTGTTGTTGATGACTTCCTGCCCGAAGGCGAGCATGTCCCAGCGCATCGCGTTGAGTTGTGCCAAGGTCCGTATCTCAATCAGGCCGTCGTTGTCCTCATCGTAATCTATCGGAGTTGGCGTTGGTGTCGGCATAGGCTCAGTGGGTGAGGGCGTCGGTGTTCGGTCCTTAGCCCAGACGAAAGCGCCAGGGGTGCGGGCCGGGGTGCTCCGGTTTCGTGTTTGGGGCGCTGGAGTGGGTGTAGCACCAATTCCTAGGGGTTCACAGTTTCGGGTAGATACGCACCGGCATTCAACAAGAGCGTTCTCCGCGTCGTGAGCGCTGACGTACAACGATGGGTTGTTGAGCCGAAGAATGATAGTGTTGGCCACATGCTGCAATGCCGTGACTTTGCCCAGGTCGGCCATGCTGACGTACTCGTAGGCGATTTCCCTACAAATGACTTCACCACCCCGCACCATGACGGTGTACGGACCCTGGGGAGATTTGGTTGACGTGGGCGTCCGCGGTCTGGTTGGCGCGGGCGTCCTGCGTTCCGTTTCACGGGTTTGTTGAGCTGCCCACGCTTTGGCGTATTCTGCGTTAACGGTCGCCTGGGGAGTGGGCAGGGTACGGGCAGTAGTCGCACAGCCCACGATCCCCAAGCCTAGGACCAACACGATACAGAAGCGGACCACCAAGCCAGTCATATCCCCACATCTCCGTTCCGCCATGGCCGTGTTTGCGGGGTTGCGTCTTCTTTCAATCGAAGACAGAACCGAGATTTACCGATGACTGTTGAGGTCGTGCCTCGTCTCTTTGATACGTCGCTTAAGTTGTGGGGTCAACAACGCGCGAGCGAGGCGTTTGTCGTTGATTGGGCTTGGGACAGTGATATTGCCTTGACGCGCTTTGATGCTTTTCTGCTCAACGACCCCACGCACCAACCAGCGTAATTCGTCAGGCAAATCCATCAGTACCGGTGTGGAGATCAATGCAAGGCACTTGTTGCACATGGAAAATTGGCTATGCGGGTACAACGTCCAAGTGTGCTTGCATTGCTTGACAAGTTTGCGATGCTGGTTTGCGGTCTTTGCCTGTCTCCGATCTTGAAGCCATTTATTGACGTCGAATTTGATGCTGAATAGTATCATCATCACCTCGATTCCCAACATTGCGGCAAATGCGCACCGGAACGTTCAGTCGTCGATGGAGGTAATCCTGCCGTCGGCCATCTGGAGGCGGCGGTCGGCCATGTCGGCAAGCATGAGATCGTGGGTAGCGGTGACAACCGTTACGCCGCGGTTGGCGCCAATTTCTCGCATGATGCCGCCGATGCTCTCGGCCGTTACGCTGTCCAATTCGCCGGTGGGTTCGTCCGCGAAGACAACGGAGGGGCCGGCCACCAATGCCCGGGCGATGGCGACGCGCTGCTGCTCGCCGCCGGACAATTCATACGGACGGTGGCCCGACCGCCCGAGCAGCCCAACCAGCTCCAGGGACTCGTTAGCGCGGCGACGGCGCTCCCGCCAGGACACGCCCCCAATGTGCAGGGGCAACTCCACGTTCTCAAAGGCTGACAAGAGGGGAATCAGTCCGAAGGACTGGAAGACGAACCCGATACGTTCCCGGCGCAGTCCGACCAGGTCTTTTTCGGAGAGCCTCGACAATTCCCTGCCTTCGAACCAGACCTTGCCGGCGCTGGGCCGGTCCAGGCCGGCCAGCAGGTTCAGCAGCGTGGTTTTCCCTGAGCCGGACCTGCCAACCAGCGCCACGAACTCCCCGGGGGCGATGCTGACCGTGATGCCATCCACGGCCCTCACCGCGCTATCGCCGTCGCCGAACTCCCGAACCACTGCATCGGTAGCCAGAGCCGCAGTGCCGTTAGCCATGATCGACCCTATCCTCGTGTATCCGTGCCGCCGCCGAGACCAGCCGTTCGCTCGCGGCTACGGTGGGGCGCCGACGCCGGCCGCAAGGTGACCTCCGCGCCGTCCTCGGCCATGCCGGTGCTGGCCAGACCTTCCCAGGATCCGTTGAGACTCTGGAAGCGTTCCATGTACTCCCGGGGCAGTTGCAGCCGTCCGGCGCGGTCCACCACCAGATATTCTTCCTCGCTGCTCTGATCGCCCTGGTACGAGGATCTCAGATAGGATTCGGAGCCGATTCGCCCATCGCGGATGCGTACCACGCGGTCAACCCATCTGGCTATGCCGAAATAGTGAGTTACGATGATGACGGTCACTCCGAAATGCCGGTTGATCCGTTGCAGCATTCGGAACACGTCCTCGGCCATGTTGGTGTCCAGCTCTCCGGTTGGCTCGTCGGCCAGCAGCAAGGGCGGGTTGTTGGCCAGGGCGACGGCGATGGCGACCCGCTGCTGTTCGCCGCCGGAGAGTTCCGAGGGATACCGGGCAGCCTTGTCGGACATCTGGAGCGCTTCGAGTAAGTCGGAGGCGCGTTCGCGGCGTTGCCGTCGTGCAGTGCCGGCGATGGCCTGGGGGAGTTCGATGTTGTCGCGCACGTTGAGATACGGCACCAGGTTACGGCCCGTGGCCTGCCAGACGAAGCCGACGTCCTGGCGGCGGTACGCCACCAGTTCCCGGTCGCTGATGTCCAGGAGATCGCGCTCGCCCACCCGAATGCGGCCGGCGGATGGACGCTCCAGGCCGGCCAGAATGTTCAGCAGGGTTGTTTTGCCGGAACCGCTGGCGCCGACTATGCCCACCAACTCGCCGGGCTGGATTTCCAGGTCAACGCCGCGCAGGGCCACCACTTCCAAATCGGCAGGTTTGAAGATTTTGAAGAGGTCGTTGGCTTCGACGTAAGGGGGATCCTGGTCGGAGGGTTCGCGCAACCGGACCGGTTGGGTAGCCGGGAAGGGATCCCGAAGAGGCGCTGCCGCCACGACCGGTTGTTCCGCGGGGGGTTGCTCCGATGCACCATTGGGTGAATGAGAGGCGGAGACCGGTTCCGGTATCGTTGCGACCGGCTCCGTATGCGCCGGTTCTTCTACCAACGGCGCGGACGGCGCCGAATTTGCCGGTTGGTCAGCGGATTCAGTCGCTGGGTCCGTAGTCTCCAGCTGCTGACGCCGCTCGGGCGGCATGAACCGGCGGGCGTAGTCGTCGTTGACATTCGGCTGTGGTGATTGTGCCATGGGATTTGGACTCAACAACCTGGGTTTGTGAATTCGGGGCATTATAACGCGGCTAGGCAGGCTTTTGGGCGGATACCTTGACGCTGGCTACGTTCAGGGGGGTGTCTTCCTCATCGCAGCGGATTGATTCGTCGGTGGTTTCGATGTTGGTGAAACCGGCCGCAGTCATGCGGGCGAGGTAGGTTTCCCGGTACTCCGCGCCGCCGATGCAGGCTGCCCAGGATTCCGCGTCGATGAGGCGGGGGCCGTCCTCGGTGAGGGCGAGCATATCTGATACGTGGAGCCGTCCGCCGGGGGTGAGGACACGGTAGGCTTCCCGGAACACGGCGTCCTTGTCGGGAGAGAGACAGATCACGCAGTTGCTGATGACGACGTTGACGCTGCCGTCGGGTAGGGGGATGTCCTCCAGGTGTCCTTCAATGAACTCGACGTTGGAAAGGCCCATGCGGTCGCGGTTGGCGTTGGCAAGGGCGAGCATATCGGGAGTCATGTCGAGGCCGAAAACACGGCCGGAGTCGCCCACCTGCTCGGCGGCGATGAAGCAATCGATGCCGCCGCCGGATCCGAGATCCAGGACGGTTTCTCCGGGTCGCAGGTCGGCGAGAGCCGTGGGGTTGCCACACCCGGCAGAGGCGGCCATTGCCTCGACGGGCAATCCCTGGAGCTGTGCCTCGTTGTAGAGGGTCATGGCGCGTTCGGTGTCGGCGGGGCCACAGCACGCGGCCGCTTCGGCTTCGTAGCCGCAGTCGTCAGCGCCGCAATTGCCGTGCCCGCAGTTTTCCGCGCCGCAGCCGTCGCTGACGGGAGTAACATCGGTCAATTCAATGACGCGGCGGGCCCGTTGGCCGTAGTGTTGCTGAACGGACTGGCGAATGTCGGCGGTGTTGTCCTGTGTGGTAGTCATCAGCGCCTCCCGATGGATGGATAAACGGCGAGTTAATGTTGATATAGAGCCATGCTACGCCGGCAACAACATCCCGTCAAACGGGCCGGTGCTATAATCGTCGCCATCCCAGATCCGGACGGAACCGCCATGCGCTTCGGCCATTTCTTTTACCCCATGAAATTTGACGACTCTCACGATGACCGGGAGATTCAGCATTGTCTGGAGGAGGCGGAACTGGTGGAGGCCCTGGGGTTTGACGCCATCTGGTTTGCCGAGCATTACTTCACGGGCGAATGCGTGTACGGAGATCCGTTGGTATTCGCCAGCGCGGTGGCGGTGAAAACGAGCCGGGTGCTGCTGGGGTTCGGGATCATCGAGCTGCCGCTGCACAATCCGGTGCGGGTGGCGATGCAGACCGCGCTGCTGGACAACCTGACGCAGGGCCGGTTGGTGGTGGGCACGGCCAAGGGATCCAACTACAACGCTTTCGAGTACGTGGGTTTCGGTACGGACCCGGCGCTGGGGGCGGCGCAGATGGAGGAGGCGGAGGAGTTGCTGGTGAAGGCGTGGACCTGCGACAACGTGGACTTTCAGGGTAAACACTACCGGGTGTCGTTCCCGTCGGTGCGGCCACGGCCGTATCAGAAACCACACCCGCCATTGGCGCGGGCTTGCATCAACCGAGAATCCATCATCGAGATGGCACGAATCGGACGGCCCATCCTGCTGCGAGGGCGCTCGGTGAACAGCACGGCAGCGGACATCGCGCTGTACCGGGACACAATGGCGGAATCGGGTTTCGACGACGAGTCAATTGAACGCAACCTCGATCAGATCTGGGTGTGGAGGGAGGTGCACCTGGCCGAGACCGACGACCAGGCGATGGAGGAATTTCTGCCGGCTAACCTGCGAGCGTATTCAACCATGCAGGAATACCGGGAACGATGGAACCCGAAAGAGTTTCCGATGTCGTACCAAGCGCCGCCGGTGCAGCGGGATGGCTACGCGGAGCATCCGGACGCCGACGCCGCCGAGAACCTGGTGGGCAGCCCGCGGCGCGTCTCCGAGCAATTGGAGCAGATGCGCGCGGCCGGCATCCGCAACCTGATGCTGACCAACCGGGGCCTGGTGGATCGGGAGCAGACTCACCGCTCCTTGAAGCTCCTTGCGGAACGGGTTATGCCCAAGTTTAGGGATGGTTAGACGGGGCCGGCCCAGCAGGCCAATCGGCGCAACGAACCAATACGGAACGCTATCGATGGGCATAGCAGCGTTAACGCACCGGGACGATGGAACGAGGGTAACGGCTCCCGTTTCGGAGCAGGATTGGCAAGACTGGGTAGGCGCGAACGGCGTACGCAACTGGATGCTTGGCGATCCGCTGCTCGACTGGCTGGAACTGTACGGCCACAATCTGCACGCGGTTTCCAAAACGGAGGCGGAGGATTACGACCCGAACCTGGACTTTGGAAGGTTCGTCGGCGAAAAGGCGTCGAAGTTCAGGGCCGGCATATTGCGGCTTTTTCAAGAACGGCACGAGGTGGTGACGATTGGGAGGAACCTGGAAGACGCGAAACGCCTGGACCGGGCGCGGGAGACATTTGCGGCAATGCAACGGGGCGCGCCAATAATCCACCGGGCCGTGCTGCGAGACGCAGAACATCGCACCTATGGGTTAGCGGATTTTCTAATCCGCAGCGACGTTCTGCTAGGGCAGTTTCCCGATGATATATCGGACACGGAGGCGGCGGTTGCCGCGCCGGATTTGGGCGGGGCCAACTGGCACTACCGGGTGGTGAATGTAAAGTACATGACGCTGCACCTGAACGCGGCCGGCACGGAGCTGGGCAACGCCGGCAATGCGGCGAACAAGGCGGAACTGTACATACTGAACCGGATGCTGGGACGCTTGCAGGGATACCTTTCGCCCGCATCCTACGCGCTGGGACGGGGGTGGAGGCGAACCCAGCAGCGACAGACTTATGGCGGCGACAGCGCGCTGGAACGGCTGGGCCGCGTTCCACAGGAAGGCAGCATCGCGCGGAGCGTTCCCATTGGCGAGGAAGTTGATCAGGCCCTGGCATGGGTGAGGCGAGTGAGGACGGAGGGGGACGGCTGGGAGATATTGCCCACGCCGTCGGTTCCCCAGCTTTACCCGAACATGAAGAGCGGCGGCGATTCAGACCTGGTGGCGGGTGGCGGCGGCGAACCGGGAGCGGACGCCGGTGCCGGAGAATCAGGCGAGCAATGGGTTAGCGTCAAAAAGCGCGTGGCGTCGGAACTGAAAGAGCTGACCCAGCTTTGGCGGGTGAGCGTCGTTGGGCGCGATCAGGCTCACGGCGCGGACATTTACCGCTGGGATGACCCGCGAGTCACGCCTGCTGCCGTGGGCGTTGGGGGCGCGACCTATGGCCCGATACTGGAGCAGCTGTTGGCCGTGAACGTTGGCGGCGGACCGCCGGTACGCCCGGAACGGATTGACGCGGACCGCGAGGTGTGGCACGGAACGCCCGGCGTGGAGTTCTACGTCGATTTTGAGTATTGCAGCGATCTGGATGATGATTTCGCCAAACTGCCGGAGAAGGGCGGAAAGCCGCTGATTTTCATGATCGGGTGCGGGCACGTGGAGAACGGGGAATGGCGGTTCAAGTCGCTGGTGACGGAATGTCTCTCCCTGACGGAAGAGGCCCGCATAATCGACGAGTGGATCGAGCACATGCGGGCAGTCCGGAAACGGCTGGACCCGGCAAACACCCAGCCTCGCATCTTTCACTGGTCGCACGCCGAAACCAACGCCTATCGGAGCGCGAGGGAACGGCACGGTTGGCCGGCCGGATGGCCCGAATTGGGCTGGTACGATTTCTGGCGAGAGGTGATGCTCAACGAGCCGGTGGTGGTTCGGGGCGCGTTGGGCTTCGGCTTGAAAGCGGTGGCGCGGGCCATGCGCCGGCACGGTCTCATCGAAACCGATTGGGACGACAACAATCCGGTTGACGGCCAGGGGGCAATGGTAGGGGCGTGGCGGTGCGACGCGGAGGCCCGACGGTTAGGCATTCCAATGGGTGAGTTGTCGCTAATGAAAGACATCGCGGCTTACAACCAAGTGGATTGCAAGGCGATTATGGAGGTAGTGCGCTACCTACGGGCGAATCACTAGGCTTGGCGACCTCGCATGGTTCCTCCAGACGGCCCGCTCATGGTGAGCTTGTCGAACCATAAAACGGACTGCGCAGGGCGGCGTTGAGGGTATAATTGGCCGACCGACAGGAGGCTGCGACACATGACAACAACCCAGGAAACGCACCAGGACGCCACCGCCGAACGGCTCTGGACCTACGACGCGGTGCGCGTGAGGCAGGCGGGCGCAGAAACCCAGGTTACGCTGACTGGTGAGGACATCGCCGAATACGCAGCGTGCGCCCAGAATCCCGACCTACGCTACCAGTTGCACTCGCCCGGCGAAGAATCGGCCCGGATGATGGCGATGCCCACGATGGCGCTGACCTACGCGCCACTGCTGCGGGACGAAATCGCCGAGTCCAACGGGTTTGTGGCGCAGGAACGCTCGGTTACGGCGCGGCGTCAAACGCCGTTCGCCAAGTGCGAAATACGCTGGTATCGCCCGGTTTACGCCGGGGAGACGATCACGGGCACTCGCCGGGTGTACGAGAAGTACGAACGGCGCGGCAGCAAGTTCGTGACCTTCCGGGTTTCAGCGTTCGACGAAGCCGGCGCGGTGGTCGCAAGCTACGACTACACCTGCATCTTCGAGTATTCGGCTGGTCAACGGGCGGTTCCTGATCCTGAGGGCGACGTTCCTATCGAGCCTGACACGAGAGCCGTGCCAGACCCTGCGCAGTTTGTGGCTTGGGAACAGGCCAGCGCGGGGGCTACACTGCCACGCACCCTGGCGGTGGGCGAGACCACGGAGAACATCCTGCGCAAGAACGCCCATCGCCTGGCCGGACGGCCCAGCGAAAGCAACATTCACACTGACGAAGAATTCGCGCGGCAGAACATCTTCGGCGGCGCGGTGAATGCCGGGCCGGCCACGATGTCCTACGTTGACCGCTTCCTGGGGCTGAATTTCCCGCCGGAGGCACTGTACAACGGCGGCACTCTGCTTATGCGGGCCATCACACCGTTCCGAGCGGGCGACGTGGTGACATTCTCGGGAGAGATTACCGGAGCCGGCGGGAACCTGTACGGGCAGCGCAAGGCGCAGGTACGCATCCGTGGGGTGAACCAGCGGAACGAACTGGTGTCGCTTTCCGATGCCACTGTGACCTTCACGTAGGGGCGAATAATCATTCGCCCCTACACACCGCCAATATGGACAGGATAATGGAAACACCGGAGCAGATTGAGGGGCGAGTGCGGACGGCCCTGGACGCGCTGGGCATCGCGGGCTGGGAATGGATAGAGATTGATCCGCAGTATGGCGACACGGCGGACTTTTGCGAGCAGTACGGATATGACCTGCCCCACTCCGCCAACACGATCATCGTGGCGAGCAAGCGCGGGCCGGCGGCCTACTGCGCCGGCATCGTAAGGGCCTGCGACCGGCTGGACGTGAACAAGCGGGTGCGTGGGCTGATGGGAGTGTCGCGGGCGTCGTTCGCGTCGGCGGACGAAACCCGCGAGGTTACGGGCATGATGATTGGCGGGGTTACCGCGCTGGCGTTGCCGGAAGGGTTGCCCATCTACGCCGACGCCCGCCTGCTGGAGATGGACTACATCATCCTGGGGGCCGGCAGCCGGTCGGGTAAGCTGAAGCTGGATCCCCAGGAGCTGGAGAAACTGCCGGGGCTGGAGTTCATCGAGGGGCTGTCGATTTAAGAGCCGTCATTCCGGTGTTGGGCCGGAATCCAGGAAACGAATTCACCTGGTTTGTGAATCAAGTTGTAATGGTGTAGATTGTTTTGGCCGGTTGCGGGAAATCCGCTAACTCCTCCCACGCCGCCGGCAGCCCCATTAAGGAACGCATCATTCGCCGGAGGGCATGACGAATGGCTAATACCTCGCTTTTTCCCGTAACCGTGGTCGGAAGCTGGCCGCGTTCCGCAGACTTGATTCGCGCCCTGCGCCGCAAGGAAGCCGGCGAGATTACGCTGGCCGAATTCAATGAGGTGGCCGACGATGAAGTGCTGGCCTGCATCCGCGCCCAGGAAGCGGCCGGCGTGGACATCCTGAGCGACGGCGAGCAGCGCCGGGATAACTTCTACTCGTTCGCGGTTGACAAGCTCAACGGCATGCAGTTGATGAAGGTGTCGGAGTTGCTGGACTATTCCTCCGACCGCGCCCGCATGGAGGAAGTGCTGCGCGCGCTGGACGTGCCTTCCTTCGCCATCAAGAGCCCCATCGTGATCGACACGATCAGCAAGCGGCACGGGCTGGCCCTGGACGAGCTGGCCTTTATGAAGGAACACACCGACCGGGCCATCATGGTTCCTATTCCCGGCCCCTATATGCTCACCCGCTCCGGCTGGTTCGAGGGCTTGTCCGACAAGGCCTATCCGTCTCCCGACGACCTGGCCAGGGATGTGGTGGAAATCCTGCGCGAGGAGATTATCGCCCTGCGCGACCACGGCTGCGACTTTGTCCAACTGGATGAACCCACCCTGTCCCAGGTGGTGTTCGGCGAGGAAACCACTGAGACCTTCATGTGCGCCGCTCTGCCCAATCGTCGCGATCCCACCGACGAGCTGGAAATGGCGGTGCGGCTGATGAACGAGACCCTGGACGGCATCGACGGCATCAAAACCGGCGTTCACGTTTGCCGGGGCAACTGGAGCAAGAAGGAAGAAGTCCTGCTCCAGGGCAATTACGGCCCCATGCTGCCCTATCTGACCCAGATGAACATCGACCGGTTGGTGCTGGAGTGCGCCACTCCCCGCGCCGGCGAGATGGCAGTGTTCCAGGAATATGCCAACGAGAAGGAAATCGGCCTGGGCGTGGTCAATCCCCGCACCGACGACGTTGAGCCTCCCGAACAAATCGTGGCGCGCGTCAAGGAACTATTGCAGTATTTCGATCCTGACAAGATCTACCTCAACCCCGACTGCGGGTTCGGCACCTTCGCCGAGCGCAACGTCAACACCCACGACATGGCCGCGAAGAAGATGCAGGTAATCACGGAAGCGGCGGAG
The DNA here is from genome assembly GCA_965207025.1 of Dehalococcoidia bacterium. Classification (GTDB taxonomy): domain Bacteria; phylum Chloroflexota; class Dehalococcoidia; order Lucifugimonadales; family UBA3495; genus Bin87. Next base: position 4,326,876 of record OZ242258.1, read on the forward strand.
ATGCTGCGCGCGGAGTATGAGTAGTGGCCACCGGACAGGATTGCCGGAAACCTTGACCGTCGGAGAGGTACAGCGGGAAATAACCTTCCACTTGCATAGGCGAGCAGGAGAGCGCGACGAAATTACCTTGGAACAGCTCGTTGAGGTGCTGGAAAATTGGGTTATGCGCGGTGTTAGATATGCCGATGACGGCAGGCCAAATATGGCTTATCTGGGCTGGGTTGAACATGGAGGCTCTGAACGCTTGATGCGTGTAGGCGTTTCCATGGACGGCCGACGGATTACCACTGCCTTTCTGGACACGAAAGCAACGAATAAATTGAACAGCGGCGACATGGCATACTTCCAGCGCAATTACGAAAGACTGGAGATGCGAGATGAATCTGAGAGTTCACTATGACCCGGAATGCGACGCGATCGGGCTGGACTACAAACAGCCGCACCGTGCAACCTACGAATTGGCGACGGTAGGCATGGTGATGGTCGATGTGCCCGACGAAGACAGCTATGAAGCGGTCGGGCTAGAAGTCTTCGCCATCAGCGCGTGGCTGCCCTTGGGCAAGCGGGGCTACTGCGAGGAGACGGACACGCTCACTATTGGGCGCGGTGTGGAAACTTCCACCGTCGTTGCCGAAAACGGCGACTTGGTTGCATACTGGGCTCCTGACGAGTACGACCCCGCCGATTTGGTCCCCATTGCCGTTGACCTCCGCAATGCCTCCAAGCACCTGGCGCCGGTTATTGAAGCCATACCCCGTGCCGCGGCAGCGCAACAGGGCTGAATCCCGAAACTTCAAATGAGATGAAACCAAGCTACCAAACAGGAGCGCAAAAATGGCACAGCAAGAAAACCTGAATGGCCTGCCCCGCGAAAAACTCACCGAAGTGCTCGATTCCTTCCGGGATCCTGACGTATTCAACGCCGTCACCGGGCCGTGGAAGTCCCGCGTGGTGTGGCAGGACGGTATGCGCGCCCGCGCCTACATGCGGAACCACCAGGTAGATATGGACGAGCCGGGCGACCTGACTGCCACCGATGTTGCTGCCAGCGCGCACGAGCAACTGCTGTCCGCGGTCGGCAGCTGCATGACCGTCGGGTTCGTGGTCAACGCCACCAAGCAGGGCGTACGTATCCACGACCTTGAAATCGCCGTGGAGGGGTACTTCGACAACATCCGCAAGTGGGCCGGCGTTGAGGACGAGGGCAACCCGGGCTACGGCCAGATTTCCGCCAAGTGCTTTGTGCGGGCCGACGCCGACGAGGACACGCTTCGGGAGATCTGGCGGCTGGCCGTTGAGGGTTCGCCGGTGACGCAGTCGGTTGCGAATCGCACCTCGGTGGATACCGATTTTGAGATGGTGGGTTGATGGCGACATTCGTTTCCGCCGATTGGGTTGCTGAGCGCATCGGCCAGCCGGAATATCTGGTCATCGATCCCCGGTCGGCGATGCGCTACCTGATGGGTCATTTGCGCGGGGCCGTCAGCGTGCCGTTCAAGAAACTGCAAGGGCCGGATGGCAAGCTGGCCGAACCTGAGCAACTGGCGTCCGCTTTCGGCGACGCGGGGCTGGGCGACGAGGTTACTCCGGTGCTGTACGACCACCAGGATGGACGTAACGCCGCCATGGCCGCGTGGGTGCTGGAGTATCTGGGCCGGGATGACGTTCACATCATGGACCTGCGCTATGAGTCCTGGCAGGAACAGGGCCGCGAGGTGCTGTACCGGCCCGTGCCCACGGAAGCCCGACCGTTCACCGTCAGGCTCGACTCATCAGTGAGGGCTACCCTGGACGACGTTGCCAACGCGGGGAGCGTCATTCTGCTGGACACCCGCACTGCCGAGGAGTTCGACGGCCAGGTGGAGATGGACCATCGGCCGGGCCATATCCCCGGCGCAGTCAACCTGCCCCACGTTGAAACCGCCGGAGCGGACGGCAATCTGCTCATCGACGAGTTCGAGCTACGCGAGCGGCTGGGCATCGTCGGCGTCGCCAACAACGACTCGGTTATCGCGTACTGCCGCAGCGGCGTGCGGGCGTCCGTGGCGTGGCTGGCGCTGCGTCAGAACGGTTATGACGTGCGCCTGTACGATGGATCCTACGCCGAGTGGATGGACAGCGGTCAACCCGTTGAGTCGTAAGGTGCCGTTTCCCATGGTGGGAGAAGGGTTGGGGTGAGAGGGGTGCCCTCCCCACCGTGAGCGCACATTTACCCGGCACGGGTTGGGCAAACCCGCTATAATGCGGGTAATTGCCGCATCGCCCCGTCGCGCCTGATGAGGCCGCTGGCCGGGCCGGAGGATTTATGCCCATCATCCAACGTCCCTACGTGCCGCCGGAAGACAAGCCGCCGCAGGAAGAGAGCTACATCAACCCGGGCGACGTTGCGCCCCTGAACGTCAACACTGCTACCGCCGCGGCGCCGGCCCAGACGGAAGGGGCAACCTCGCTGGATGCCATCACGTTCTACAGCGATTCGTTCCATGTTTTCAGCAGCCTGTACTCGGCGGTGCTGTTCTTTGGCGAACAGCTGGAAGAGCGGGAGCCGATCCTGCGAGCGCGCATCAAGGTAAGCCCGCAGATGATGAAGGCCATCGCAGTGCTGGCGACCAAGCACGTGCGGGAATACGAAGAGGCGGTCGGTCCCATCACGCTGCCAGACCAGGTTTTCGCGGCTTGGGAGCTGAATCCCGACGGTACGAGCAACGTTGACGGCCAGGGCCACTAACCCCTAAACCGTCATCCCGGCGAAAGAACGTCACCCCGTACTTGATACGGGGCCGGAATCCAGAGCGCCCAAGGATAGAACAGATATGACCATACCTGACCAACCCGGCGACGACCGCGTGTTAGCACAGGATCTATCGCTGCCGGTGAATGTGGTCCCCAATGCCAACTGGGCGCAACCGGAGGGGTGGGACTGGCACTCGACCTCAACGAGCCAGCCCAACGCCGCGACGTTTCACATCAGCCACAGCGACGTCACTCGGGTGTTCTCGGCCGTTTTGACGGCGGCGGACAGCCCGCCGGAAGCGGCGTTCGTGTTGAAGAAAGACATTCCGCTGGTGATCATCGACAGCCTGGACACGTATTGGGCCGCAGAATCGAAGGCCGCGTTGCCTCTGAACGGGCTGCGGGTGCCTATTGAGGCGGAAACGGTGGCGGAGGCAAAGCGCAAGCTGGCGATGGATCTGTCGGCGCAGTTGCGACTCCTGCTTATGTTGTCCACCGGCGGCACGACGCTGGCGCCGCAACTACAGGAGAATTTCCTGATGCTGAACGATGTGTTGGAACCGAGGCGCTAATACCCGCCCGGCAGGAAATCGTAGGGGCGAATGATCATTCGCCCCTACATCCAGTAATCTACTACCCCTTGGCTTCCTGCAAAGCCTCCAGAACGCTGGTGGGGGAAAGCGGCAGCTTGTTCACTCTCACGCCGGTGGCGTGGTACACGGCGTTGTGCAGTGCGGCCAGCGGCGGGATGATGGGGGCCTCGCCGACCCCGCGCAGTCCGTAAGGATGGCGCGGGTTGGGGACTTCGATGACCACAGTGTCGATCATAGGCATATCGAGAGCCGTGGGCATTCGGTAGTCCAGGAAGGTTGAGTTGAGCATCCGGCCGTCGTCGGCGTAGGTGTAGTCCTCGGATAGCGCCCAGCCGATGCCCTGCATCGTCCCACCCTGCATCTGGCCTTCGACGTAGCTGGGGTGGACGGAAGTGCCGGAGTCGATAAACGCCGTGCAGCGGAGGACGTCCACCTTGCCGGTTTCGGGGTCAACCTCAACGTCGATGATGTTGCCGGCGAAGATGGGCCCCACGCCGGTGGAAGTGGCAGAGGCCGACGCGGTGAGCGGGCCGCCGGTGCGCATCATGCGGCTGGCGGCGTCGGCGATGGTCATGCGCTCCTCGTTGGCGGTGCAGGTAAAGACGCCGTCGGCGAACTCAACCTGGTCGGGTTCGACCTCCCAGACCAGGGCGCAGCGCCGGGCCATCTGGTCGCGCAGGTCCTCGGCGGCGGCGATGGCGGCGAGGCCGGTGTCGAAGGCGATGCGGCTGCCGCCGGTGGAGGCGGTCCAGCCGACGGTATCGGTGTCCACGACGGTGGGAGCGATCTGGTCAACGTCGATGCCAAGGGTTTCGGCAACCTGCATGGCGACGGCGGTTCGGGTTCCGCCGATGTCAACGGAGCCGGTGATGAGGTTGAGGGTGCCGTTGGAGTTGACGTTGATGGTGGCCGATGAAGCCTGGCCGGCCTGCCAGCGGAATCCGACGGCGATGCCGCGGCCGCGGTTGGGGCCTTCCAGCGGCGTCCGGTTGTGTTCGCTGTTGATCATGGCCTCTTCCAGTTCACGGCAACCGAAGACGCGGTGGGGTACGCCGTTGGGCATCCGGTCGCCCTCCTGGACGGCGTTCTGGATACGCAGTTCCATGGGGTCCTTGCCCAGGATCTCGGCGAGTTCGTCAACCACGGCCTCGACTGCGAAAGCGACCTGGGGTTGGCCGGGAGCGCGGTAGGCCTGCACCTTCTGCTTGTTGCAGACCACGTCGTAGCCGTCCACCAGCATGTGATCCATCTTGTAGGGGCCGAAGCCGGTGAGCGCGCCGCCGCCCACCGGAGAGCCGGGGTAGGCGCCGGCTTCATAGACCATGTAGAGCTGGCCGGCAACCATGGTGCCGTCGTTCTTGACGCCCATCTTGCAGCGCATGAAGGTGGCGGAGGCGGGGCCGCTGCCGATGAACACGTCGGTGCGATCCATGGCGACCTTGACGGGCTTGCCCGTTTTCTTGGACAGGACTGCGGCCACCGGGTCGGTGTAGGTGATGCCCTTCGCGCCGAACCCGCCGCCGATTTCCATGGGGACAATCTTCACCTGACCCTCGGGCACGCCGATGATGGCGGCGGTCTGAGCGCGCACGTTGAAGATGCCCTGGGTGCTGGTCCAGACGGTTACGCGACCGTCGGCGGACCACATGGCGGTGGAGACGTGCGGCTCAATGTAGCCCTGGTGTACGGTCTGGGTCTCGAACTCTCGCTCGATGACGATGTCGGCCTCGGCGAAACCCTGCTCAACATCGCCGACCTTGTGCTGGATGTGGCCGGCGACGTTGCTCTTGACGCCGGTATCGTCGCCGCGGGCAAACCGTTCCATGCGGAAGTAGGTGGTCATGTCGTCGTGGAGCAGGGGCGCGTCTTCGGCCATGGCCTCGCGCCAGGTGAGCACGGTGGGCAGAACCTCGTAGTCCACCTCCACCAGTTGCATGGCCTCCATGGCGATGTGGGGGCTGGTGGCGCAGATGGCGGCAACGGCGTGGCCGACGTACAGGACTTTATCCTTGGCCAGCAGGTTCTCGGCGATCATGCGGGCATTGCCCTGGACTTCGGCGAAGTCGATCATCCGGTTCTCGATGATGGGGAAGTCGGCCGCGGTGGCAACGGCGACGACGCCGGGCACGGCCTCGGCCTTGCTGGTGTCAATGCTGCGGATGCGGGCATGGCTGTGGGGGCTGCGCAGGATGCGGGCGTGGAGCATACCCGGCAGGTTGATGTCGGCGCCGTAGCGGGCGGCGCCGGTGACCTTGTCCACGCCGTCGTGTCGGACGGGACGGGTGCCGATGACGCGGTATTGCTGTTGGGGTTGTGCGGTGGTGGTCATGATCGGGTTCCTCCTCAAATTTCATTTCGTCATTAAACTTCACTTCGTAATTTCCGCCCTCCTCAAGCGGGCGGAAGTCCAGATGATGGGGTAGGGGTTGGGATGACGGGTAAATGTAAAAGCTGGGGTAATGCCTCTCCTACTATGGGTGGCACAATCTATGGGTGGCACAATCAAGCGCTATCAGACGAATTGGCTCGACCCCTGGACTATGACCAGCTAGTTGCAGAACGGCAGAGCCAGCGATACCAGGTCATTGTACATAACATAGCGCCAAACGACCGGTATGCACCCCGTCAACTGGTTGCCGCCGAGGCGCAAACGCTCCAGGTTGGTGAGGCTGCCCAGTTCCGGCGGTATCGCCCCCGTCAACTGGTTACCACCGAGGCCCAACCACGTCAGGTTGGTGAGGCTGCCCAGTTCCGGCGGTATCGCCCCCATCAGCTGGTTACCGCCGAGGCCCAACCACGTCAGGTTGGTGAGGCTGCCCAATTCCGGCGGTATCGCCCCCGTCAGCCGGTTGTCCCAGAGCCACAAAATCCTCAGGTTGACGAGGCCGCCCAATTCCGGCGGTATCGCCCCCGTCAACTGGTTGCGGTAGAGCCGCAAAACCGTCAGGTTGGCGAGGCTACCCAGTTCCGGCGGTATCGCCCCCGTCAACTGGTTGAAGTTGAGGTACAAATACTTCAGGTTGGCGAGGCTGCCCAGTTCCGGCGGTATCGCCCCCGTCAGCCGGTTGAAGTCGAGGTGCAACCTCCTCAGGTTGGTGAGGTCGCCCAGTTCCGGCGGTATCGCCCCCGTCAATTGGTTGTCCTCGAGGTTCAAATTCGTCAGGTTGCTGAGGCTGCCCAGTTCCGGCGGTATCACGCCCGTCAACTCGTTGGCCCGGAGTTGCAACTCCTCCAGGTTGGCGAGGTTGCCCAGTTCCGGCGGTATCACGCCCGTCAACTGGTTGCCCCAGAGGTCCAAATACTCCAGGTTGGCGAGGTTGCCCAATTCCGGCGGTATCACGCCCGTCAACTGGTGGCGGCTGAGGTCCAAATGCTCCAGGTTGGTGAGATTGCCCAATTCCGGCGGTATCACGCCCGTCAACGGACGGTTGTAGGCAAAGTCCAGCTTGATGACACGACCATTGCGGTCCACGCTGACTCCGTGCCAAAAGCCAAGAGGAGCGTCGCTCAGCCAGTTATCGCTGAATTGCCAGTCGGGACCACCAGCAGCGTTGTAGAAAGCGACCAGTGCTACCCGGTCGGTGGATGGCAGGGCCGTGGACGTTGGGTCGCAAAATGGCAGTCCCAAGTCTGCCAAATCATTGTAAATAACATAGCGCCAATCCGATGGTACGCACCCTGTCAACCGGTTTTCGCCGAGGAACAAATCCTTCAGGTTGAAGAGGCCGCCCAACTCCGGCGGTATCGCCCCCGTCAACCGGTTGTCCCGGAGGTCCAATTGCGTCAAGTTGGCGAGATTGCCCAACTCCGGCGGTATCGCCCCCGTCAACCGGTTTTCGCCGAGGAACAAATCCTCCAGGTTGAAGAGGCCGCCCAACTCCGGAGGTATCACCCCCGTCAACTGGTTCCAGCTGAGATCCAAATACTTCAGGTTGGCGAGGCCGCCCAACTCCGGCGGTATCGCCCCCGTCAACTGGTTGTCCGGGAGGTACAATCGCGTCAAGTTGGTGAGATTGCCCAACTCCGGCGGTATCGGCCTCGTCAACTGGTTGTTGCTGAGGTCCAAATACACCAGGTTGGCGAGGCCGCCCAACTCCGGCGGTATCGCCCCCGTCAACTGGTTGTCCGGGAGGTACAATCGCGTCAAGTTGGCGAGGCCGCCCAACTCCGGCGGTATCGCCCCCGTCAACTGGTTGTTACTGAGGTCCAAATTCTCCAGGTTGACGAGGCCGCCCAACTCCGGAGGTATCACCCCCGTCAACTGTTTGTTACTGAGGTCCAAATTCTCCAGGTTGACGAGGCCGCCCAACTCCGGCGGTATCGCCCCCGTCAACTGGTTGTCCCAGAGGTCCAATCGCGTCAAGTTGGTGAGATTGCCCAACTCCCGCGGTATCGCCCCCGTCAACTGGTTCCAGCTGAGATCCAAATACACCAGGTTGGCGAGGCCGCCCAACTCCGGCGGTATCGCCCCCGTCAACTGGTTGTTACTGAGATCCAAATACACCAGGTTGACGAGGCCGCCCAACTCCGGCGGTATCACCCCCGTCAACTGGTTGTCCCAGAGGTCCAAATACTCCAGGTTGACGAGGCCGCCCAGTTCCGGCGGTATCGCCCCCGTCAACTGGTTACCACCGAGGCCCAACCACGTCAGGTTGGTGAGGCTGCCCAGTTCCGGAGGTACCGACCCCGTCAACTGGTTACCGGCCAGCCGCAAGTATCTCAAGTCGGTGAGGTTGCCCAGTTCCGGCGGTATCATGCCAGTTAACTGCCCCTCCGCTACAAAGTCCAGCGTGATGACACGACCATTCCCATCAGTAGTGACACCATGCCATTCGCTGATGGGAGCGTCGCTCAGCCAGTTGCGGTTGTGAGCCCAATTCGGGCCGTCAGTGGCGTTGTAGAGCGCAATCAGGGCGGCCCGGTCCGTAGCGGCGGAGGGCGCTGGCGGCGTGGCCGATACCCATTCCGACCAGCTCCCCCAAATGACTCGGTAGTTAACGAAGTTGAGGCGCATCCCAATGGCGATGAAATCGTAGGACGTTCCACCTTCCAGGTCGGTTATCACAGTCTCGGCGCCATTGACCGACACAACTTGCGTGTTGGCGAAATTGCGGTCAGCCTTCTCCTCCGACTTGAGATAGGCCACAAAGTGAACTTGCGCGTTTTCGGCCGGCGTCCAGGTCAGCCGTACCGCACCGGGATTCTGACCTTCAGTGTCCACAGCCAAGTTGGTAACTCGCCCCACTGATGCCGGTTCCGTAGGGGGCGGTGGCGACTGTGCAGACCCGTTGAAGCCAACCTGGGCAATGGAGAAGGCGTACAGGATCGCCAGCACGCAGATGGATTGGAAGCGACGCAGAACCATAAGCGATGAAGGGCCACCTTCAAGTGACGAAGTTGGGCAGGAAATACTCGCGGGTTGGGTCGGGGGGCATTCCCGGCATGTCGGCGGGAACTACGCCGTCGCTTTCAATGGCGGAGCGCACGATGCCCTTGTTGAATGGGCTGATGTCGTCGTTGGACATGAAGTCGCGGACGGGCATCCAGAGGCATTCCTCGATTTCCTGCTCGCTCATCTTGATCTCGTGGGTGAGGGCGCGGAGGCGGCAGACGAAGTAGATGTCGGATTTGCCGTAGCGGTAGCCGTGCCAATGGCGGAAACAGGCCAGGGCCTCAAACTCTGCCTGGACTCCGGTTTCTTCAAGCACCTCTCGAACAATCGAGTCAACGATGTGCTCGCCCGGTTCCAGCGCGCCGCCGGGCAGCTTGTAAAACGGCGGGCGGTTGTCGATGCGATAGCGTTCGCAGACGACCAACAGCTCTTCTTTGTCGTTGAGCACCACCCCGCCGGCTCCGACGTAGTGGGTGGCGTAGGGCGGGATGAAGGAGTCGGGGATCAGCATCAGCGTGGCGGTTACGCCGTGGTCGTCGGCGTGGTGATAGGTGAAGCCGCGCTGGGTTGCGACGGGTACGTGGGTCGCCAGTTCCAGGGGGATGTCCACCCAGGCAACCTCGTAGCCGGCCTGACGCCATTCGGCGATGGATGCGTCGAGAGCTGCGGCGAAATCGTCGGGATCGGGAGGCAGGTGGTCGGAATTGACAACGACGCCACGGAAGGGATTGGGCGTCGCAGCAAGGGGAGAAACCATGAGGCGGCTCCGTGTCGGTTCAGTTGATTTGGGAGTCGGCGGCAGTATAGCACAAGGCCATCGAATGAACGGGGCTGGGGTTGAATCAGTCGCGGGTAGCGGGAGCGGCGAGCGTCCTCGGCTATGTTAATATTGATTATTGACATCAATGATTGAAGGCCATAAAATCGGCGTCAATATCTGAAACGAATAACAACCATTATTACTGTATTTTAGCGTGTAAAAATCATAATATGAAGTTTTTATCATCTAATACCGTAATAATCTCCTGAAAATATGCACGTAATTGTCAACGGATATTGCTGAAAGAAAAAGGAGGCGACGCTGCCGAAACGTTTCAGACGCAGATGAGGAGGAGCGACCATGCCAATCCGACGATTTTCGTACCCGGCCGTACTGATATTCGCCCTATTGTCCCTGCTGCTTGTGGTGGCGGTGGCCTGCGCCGGGGCCGAAGTAACCCAGGATACCGAGTCAACAGGCGCAACCACAGGCGACACGACCGCAGCCAGTCAGACGCAACCCCAAACCCAACCGCAACAGCCGGCACAGCCGCAATCTCAACCTCAGAGCCAAACCCAGGCACAACCACAGACCCAGCCAACCGCTGAGGCACAAGCCCAGACCGCGCCCCAGCCGGCGGCGACAGAAGCGCCTCAACCGGCGCAGCCAGTGCCCTTCGCGACCCGAGCGCCGGCAGCCCTGCCCTCCCAAGTGGTGGACGATCCCATCAACAAGGACGTGTACCCCGATGCCGAATATGGCGGCATTCTGCGGCGCGGCGGCTACTACGATCCGGCGCATTACGACCTGCTCCAGGTGTCCAGCGTGACCAACTCGTTCAAGCAGATGATGCTGTACAACAACATCCTGCGCTACAACCCGCTGGATGCTGGCAAGACCATCATCCCCGACCTGGCGACCAGCTGGGAAGTTTCGGAAGACGGGCACACCTGGACGTTCCCGCTGCGGGAGGGGGTTACGTTCCATGATGGGACCATACTGGTTGCCGATGACGTAGCGGCGTCATGGTCGCGGGTGATCGACCCGCCGACCGGCGTGGTGAGCGCGCGGCAGGGGTTGTACACGCCGTTTGGCCCCTCGATTGAAGTGATCGACCCGTTGACGGTGCAATTCAGCTTTGAGAAGGCTCCGCCGCTGAACTACGGCCTGAACGCCTTTGCGCTGGAATGGCACGGCGTCTTCCAGAAGTCGTTCCTGGAAGAGCACAGCTATGACCTGAAACAGGCCGGGCAGTTTGCGCCCAGCACCGGGGCGTTCAAGTACCTGGAGCACCAGGAAGGCGAGGTGTGGAAGAACGAGCGGTACGAGAACTACTGGAACGAAGGGCTGCCCTACCTGGATGAAGTTTGGACTTATCCGCTGGAAAACAGCACCAACCGCTCGGCGGCGCTGCTGGCCGGCAACGTTGATTTCGCGCAGACCATTGACCCCGAGGCGTTCAACCGGATGCTGGACGACGACCGCTTTGTGGCCGAGCCGTTCTCGTCCTATTCCTACGGCGGCATCTGGTTCAACATGGACAAGGAGCCGTGGAGCGACCCCAGGGTTCGCAAGGCGATGTGGCTGGCTTTCGACCGTCTTGCCGCCCATGAGATCGTGAGCGAGTGGCTGTTCGGCTATCCGGGCGGTGGGGGCTGGACGCTGCCCGACCAGGCGTACCAGCTGCCCCAGGCCGAAATCGACACGAGGCTGGTTTTCGACCGACCGGCGGCGGAAGCCGAAGCCCAACGGTTGATGGCAGAGGCAGGATACGCCGACGGCATCAAGAACGTTGATCTGATGCAGCGGCAGCCCAACAGCCCGTGGTACTCGGCGATGGCCCAGATGGCGGACTTGGAATTTCAGCGCATCCTGGGCATCGAATCTACGATACGGGCCGTGCCGTCCGCCGTGTGGTTCGAGGAACTGGCCAACCGCAACTTTGACATTACGGTGGGAGCCATCGCCTCGCCGTTCATCGACCCGTCCGCGTACATGAACAGCTTCTATCGCTGCGGTGGGGGCGAGAACCACTCGAACTACTGCAACGAGGAATTCGACGCGGTGATGTCGATGGTTGACACGGAGCCCGACTTTGACAAGCGGTACGAACTGGTGCAAAAAGCCGCGAGCATTCTGGATGAGGATCCGCCCGTCGTCACGTGGTGGTACAACCGCACGCTGGCCGCCTGGCGTTCGTGCGTTCACGGGCTTGAGGGGAAGCACGGAGCGCTGGTGCACAATCTGGACCGCATGGACACAGTGTGGATGGACACGGAATGCCAGCAGTGAGCGGGCGCGGACGGTAGGCGGTGGACGGAGCAGGGGCGGGCTCACCAGCCTGCCCCTGACTCAACTTGCGCACATGTCGTTTGGCGTAAGGGACTGGGCGCAGGGAGGCGGCTCGGGCCGCTCCCCATCAAATGCAAATATCAGATATTGACAAGAGCGATGGCACTCCATAAAATCCCGACAGTCGCCGAAAACCGAATTCGCTGCATATAACTCATTACGAGGCTTATTACATACTCATATATTGAAAGCGCAAATATATTCGCTACAGTCGATACGAACGAGGCGAATTACGTATTTCGATGACCCGAATTGAGGATAATCACAGCGGCTGAGCTTTGAACTCACAGGCTGCCAGCCAATGGGGAGGTACCATTGAGATTGCAACGCTTCCTTAAGACACCTGTTGCGGCGCTTAGCATCGCACTTGCGATAACCTTCCTTGCGGCGGTGGCCTGCGGCGGCACGGCGCCAGCAGAGCCGGCCGCGCCCAGAGATTCCGGCAGCGGAGGCTCCGGCACGGCCGCGACCGCCGGCAGCTCCGGGAGCGACTCTGGAACCACGAGCGCAGGGTCCGATTCCGGTTCGGGCGGCAGCGGTGGAGCGGCGCAGCCCGCGGCCACCCGGGTTCCGCCAACCCCACGACCGACCATCGCCCCCGACGCCACGCCCACACCATTGCCCGCGGCGCTGCCAACCGAGGTTTTGGCGAATCCGGTGACGAAGGACGCCTACCCCGATGCTCAGTGGGGAGGCATACTGCGACGCGGCGGTTACTTCGACCCGGCGCACTACGACCTGATGCAGGTCTCCAGCGTGTCCAACTCTTTCAAGCAGATGATGGTGCTGAACAACCTGCTGCGGTACAACCCGTTGGACGGCGGCAAGACCATCATTCCGGATATCGCAACCAACTGGGACGTTTCGGAGGATGGCAAGACGTGGACCTTCCCGCTACGGGAAAACGTGATGTTCCACACCGGCGAGATCATGGACTCTGAAGACGTGGCCGCATCCTGGTCGCGGGTGATAGACCCACCGGCGGGCGTAGTGAGTGCGCGGAAGGGGCTGTACACTCCCTTCGGGCCGTCGATACAGGTGATCGACCCGCTGACGGTGCAATTCAGCTTCGAGAAGGCGCCGCCGTTGAACTATGGGTTGAACCTGTTCGCGCTGGAATGGCACGGTGTCTTTGAGAAAGGCTTCCTGGAAGAGAACAACTACGACCTGAAGCTCAACGGCGCCGATGCGCCCAGCACCGGCGCGTTCCGGTTCCTGGAGCACCAGGAGGGTGAGGTCTGGAAGAACGAGCGGTTCCCAGACTACTGGAACGAGGGACTGCCGTACCTGGACGAAGTATGGACCTACCCGTTGGGCAATAGTACGACCCGCTCCGCCGCCCTGTTGGCGGGGAACGTGGAATACTCGCAGACCATTGACCCGGCGGCATTCGAGATCCTGTCGAACGACGACCGCTACGAAGCCCAGCCGTTCTCGTCATACTCGTACCTGGCGGTGTGGATCAACACCGACCGGGAGCCGTGGAATGATCCGAGAGTGCGCAAAGCTTTGTGGCTGGCGCTGGACCGCGACGCCATCCACGAGGTGGTGAGCGAATGGTTGTACGGCTACAAGGGCGGCACGGGTTGGACCTTCCAGGACCAGGCGTTCCAACTGCCGCAGGCGGAGATAGACACGCGGATGGTGTTTGATCGGCCGGCAGCCGAAGCCGAAGCCCAGCGGCTGATGGCGGAAGCGGGCTACGCCGACGGCATCAAGAACGTTGACCTGATGCAGCGCGACCCGAACAGCGCGCACTGGACGGCGGCGGCCCAAGTGGCCCAGCTCGAGTTCCAGCGCATCCTCGGCATTGAATCGACGATACGGCCGGTGGCTTCCGCCGTATGGTTTGAAGAATTGGCAAACCGAAACTTCGACCTGACCGTCGGTGGCATCGCGTCGCCATTCATCGACCCCTCGGCGTACATGAACAGCTTCTATCGCTGCGGCGGCGGTGAGAACCACTCGAATTACTGCAACCCGGAGTTCGACGCCATCATGGAAAAGGTGGACACTGAACCGGACTTCGACAAGCGGTACGAGCTGGTGCAACAGGCGGCAGATATCCTGGACGCTGACCCGCCCACCGTGGAGTATTGGTACAACCGGACACTGGGTGCGTGGCGCACGTGCGTGCATGGCATAGAAGGCAAGCACGGAGCGCTGGTCCACAACCTTGACCGGATGGACACGGTGTGGATGTCCGACGAGTGCCGGCAGTAGCATGTTGACGGGGCGGGTTGAAAACCCGCCCCGATCAGTCCGGTTCGCCGGACCAGGCAGGGCCTAAAGGACCCGGGGAGAGGCGTGATGCAAAAATATATCCTGCGCCGCGTGCTGCTGGCGATTCCGGCTCTAATCGGGTTGACCATCATCATATTCCTGGTGATGCGCATATTGCCGGGCGACGTACTCACCGTGATGTTCGGCGAGGAAGGGACCCTACAACTGAGCGAAGAAGACCGGCAGCGGATCATCGCCAGTCTGGGGTTGGACAAGCCCATCTACCTGCAATACGTGGACTGGTTGAAGGACATCGTCACCCTGAAGCTGGGCCAGTCGTTCTGGCGCTCCCACACGGTGATGGACCTGATCCTCAATCGCGGGCCCATCACGCTGGAAATCGCCATTCTGTCGGTGATCCTGTCGTGGGTCATCGGGCTGCCGGTGGGGATACTGGCGGCCATGAAACGGAACAGCGCGATGGACTACGCGGGGAGGTTCTTCTCCATCCTCTTCCTGGCGATACCAAACTTCTGGTTAGGCACCGTCATCGTGCTGACGCTGGTGCTGACGCTGGAATGGAAAGCGCCGCTGGGGGTCATCAACATCTGGGAAGACCCCTGGCAGAACCTGCAAATCGTGTGGGGGCCGGCGCTGGTTCTTGGGTTAGGCCAGGCGGCATACGTGTGCCGGATGTCCCGCTCCGCTCTGCTGGAGACTATCCACGAAGACTACATCCGGACGGCGCGGGCCAAGGGCCTGGCGGAACGGCTGGTGATCATGCGCCATGCGCTGCGCAACGCCATCATGCCGGTGATTACCCTGTCGGGGGTGCTGCTGGGATTCCTGATTGGCGGCTCGGTGGCGGTGGAGCAGGCCTTTGGAGTTCCCGGCCTGGGGCGCACGCTGGTTGCAGCGTTCTTTGAACGGGACTACGTGGTGATCCAGAACCTGGTGTTGTTGTACGGCATCGTCTTCGTGCTGACCAACCTGTTGGTGGATATATCCTACGCCTGGATTGACCCGCGGATCCGGTACGGCTGATGAGCGCAGAGATTTTCACCCTCACCCAACCCTCTCCCGTCCGGGGAGAGGAGCCAATGTCAACAGGAGTATTCTCGTGGCACAGGTAAATCCTGCGACAACCACCGAAGCCGAGGGCGAAGTCCTGGTTCAAGGGGAAAGGCGTCCCGAGCAGGGCTGGTGGTGGGTCATCATCCATTTTTGCCAGCGCAACCCCATGGGAGGGGTGAGCGGGTTTATGATCATTGTGATCGTAGCCATCGCCGTCTTTGCTCCCTGGGTGGCGACACACCATCCCACGCAGGAGGCGGACTTCCGCGCGTTGCGGGAAGAACCCAGCCGCGCGCACTGGATGGGAACGGACGACATTGGCCGCGACCTGTACAGCAGGGTGATACACGGCGCAAGGATTTCGTTGTTCGTCGCCCTGGTTGCGGTGATTGTGGGAGACTTTTTGGGCGCTGCCTGGGGCGTGGCGGCCGGCTACATCGGAGGGCGGTTTGACATCTATAGCCAGCGATTCCTGGAACTGATGATGTCTTTCCCCACGTTAATATTGGCGATGATCCTGGTGCTGGCCATGGGCGCCGGCGTGTGGACGGTGATCGTCGCCATCGGCATCACCCGCATACCGATAGCGGTACGTGTGATCCGCTCGGTGACGCTGAGCGTGAAGGAGTACGCATACGTGGACGCGGCGCAGGCAATCGGGGCGAGCAGCAGCCGGGTGATGGTCCGGCACATCGCGCCGCAGTGCGTCGCGCCCTGGCTGGTGCTGGCGACGGCGCACCTGGGCTCGGTGATCATCCTGGAGGCATCATTGGGCTTCCTGGGAGTGGGCGTGCCGCTGCCGACCGCGACGTGGGGTAACATGCTGGGCGGGCCGGTGGCTGCGGGACTGATCCCGCGCTGGTGGATGGTGATATTCCCGGGGTTGGCCATCACCGTTACGGTGCTGGCGTTCAACCTGTTCGGCGATTCCATCCGCGACGCGCTGGACCCCAAACTCCGCGGGCGAACGTAGGGTGCGGCCACTGCGCCCGTTCGCCCGCGCCGGTCCGTAACTTTTGCGTCGTACCACCCCCGCCGTCCGAGCCATCGGTGTCAACCGCCGGTGGTTGCGCAGTATCCGGCTTTGGTTAATAGTCGGAGTGGTAATTGTTGCGCTGGTGGCGTTCTGGTCGTTCCGGGCTTTCCAGGTCGGGCCACTGCTGTTCCCGCCGGCAAAGGCGACGACCGGCCAGGGAATGACGGCATCGGAGACCGATTGGCCGTCGATACGGCGGGATATTGGCGGAACTGGCTGGGCTCCCGCCGCCGCTCCAGCGCCGCCGTTTACGATTCTCTGGGAACGTGACACACCCGGCGTGATGCTAGCGCCGCCCGCAGTCGTGGATGGAGTGGCGTATATCACCACTGAGGATGGAATAGTCTCTGCGCTGGACGCCACGTCCGGAGAAACGGTGTGGCGTTATGAGATAGGTTCTCCATCGGACAGCGCGCCCGCGGTGTCCGATAATAGCGTTTTTGTTGGGGCGCGGAATCACCGGCTGCTGGCGCTCAATCGTGAGGATGGCGTCCTGCTGTGGGAGCGCAATCTCGGAAACATCGTCCTGGGATCTGCCATAGTTGCGGACGGCACGGTGTACATCGGGTCCACCAACAGCCGGCTGGAGGCGTTGGATGCGGCCACGGGGGAGCCGCGATGGTCGGCAAGGGTCAAGGGTTGGGTGGTTGGACATCCGGCGTCGGACGGATCGGTGGTAGCGGCGGCATCGCTGGGCGAACGGTTCATCACCGTTGACCCAGACACCGGACGGCGCCGGCTGGTTTTCTATTCCGGAACGCCAGTGGTGGGCGGGCCGGTCATCGCCGATGGGCGAGCTTACTTCGTCACCAACCGGGGCGGCGTTTGGGCCGTGGACCCGTCGGCGGTGAGTCGCCCGTTCAGCCGGTTCGCCTACGTCGCCAAGTTCAACTTCTTCTACTGGCGTCTGCTCAAGGATGCTCCGCAACAGACGGGAACCCTGTGGGTTGGGTCGGCGCGTGGGCGGGTGAAGTACAGCCCGGTGTATGCGGATGGAACGCTGCTGGTGGTGAACGAGAAGGGAGTAGTGAGAGCGTTGGACGGGGCGACGGGCGCGGAGTTGTGGGAGCGCGCGCTGGAGGCCGAGGTATCCGCGGAGCCGGTGGCCGCCGGAAACGTTGTGCTGATAGCGACGGCTACGCAGCGGCTGGTGGCTTTGGACGTCGCATCGGGCGAGTTGGCGTGGGAGTATGGGCTGGACGGCGGCGGGTTGTCGGCGGCGCCGGCGGTATCTGAAGGAGCGATGTATCTGCCGATGGCGGACGGACGACTGGTAGTTTTGCACGGAGATAACCGCTGATACGTCGTAGATGACTCAGGGTGGGAAAGGTTGACCGTCGATTTTGAGGCCGCCTATACTCGGTCGGCGCTCTGATGTGCGCTGATATTCTTATCGCAGAGGCTTTTGCATGACGCAAACGACGCCGCACCAGCGGGATCTGGCAGGAGAATCCTGGAATCCGGGACAGTATCTGAAGTTCGCCGACCATCGACTGCGACCGGCGCTGGACCTCATGGGCCGGATACCGCTGGAGGATCCCCGGGTTATCTATGACCTGGGGTGCGGCAGTGGCAACGTGACACGACTGCTGGCGGACCGATGGCCTGACGCGGACGTGGTGGGGATGGACAACTCTCCCGAGATGTTGGCGCAAGCGGCGGCTGATTCGGATGGAGCAGCAAGGCGGGTACGCTGGCAAACTGGCGATCTGGCGGACTGGCGCCCGGACGCCACGCCGTCGGTCTTTTTCTCCAATGCCGTGTTACAGTGGGTGCCTGACCACTCTGAATTGGTTCCCCGACTGTGGGGGATGTTGCCTGCCGGCGCATGCTTCGCGGTGCAGGTCCCGTTGAGTTGGGATATGCGGTCGCACCACCTGATGCGCGAGACACTGGCGGACGGCGGACCGGATGGGCAGGCCGTTGGTTCCGCGGAATTACGCCGGGCAGTGGGCAACCGCTGGGTGCAGGATCCCGATTTCTACTACGACCTGCTGGCTCCGGAGGCGGCGCACCTGGACGTTTGGACGACGGAGTACCAGCACGTGCTGACCGGAAACGACGCAGTGCTGGAGTGGGTGACCAGCACGGGGCTGCGGCCGATCTTGAATGGACTGGCAGATGGCGAGCGTGAAATCTACCTGGAGGAATACCGGCGGAGGCTGAACGCTGAGTATCCGCAGCGGGCCGATGGCGTTACCCTCTATCCCTTCCGACGACTCTTCTTCGTGGCAGTTCGTAAGTGAACTAACCAACAGCGATACGCAGGATGAACAGGACAGGTGGGATAGATTGAATGATCCCCTTCATCCCGTTCATCCATGTAAAACTTAACCTGACAGAGGTGCGATTATGACGGTACTGGTATTGGGCGGCGCGGGCTTCATCGGCCCGCGGGTGATTCGCAAGCTGGTGGAACGCGGCGAGGACGTTTACGCGACGGACATCAATCCCCTGCCGGACATTCCCGGCGTGGAGCCGAACAGCATCCGCAGCGCGCGGGTGGACATTACGGAGTTCGAGCAGGTTGCCAAGGCCATTGTGGACTCGCAGCCCGACCGCATCATCAACCTGGCGTACCTGCTGGGGGGCGGCGAGGGCAACCCACACCACCAGATGCGGCTGAACATCCTGGGAATGGACAACTGCTTCGAGGCGGGCCGGTTGTTGGGCGTGGATCGCATCGTTTACGCCAGCTCGGTGGCGGTGAGCGGTCAGCAGTCGAACTTCGGCGACCGCGAGATCAACGAGGACGAAGGGACTTACGGCGACAGCCAGTACGCCACCCACAAGATTTTTAACGAGTTCCAGGCCAAGATGTTCAACGAGAATTACGGGATGCGTATCACGGGCATCCGGCCGGCGAACGTTACCGGGCCGGACAAGGTGCGGGGGTCCACCGACCACGTGCGCTGCGTCACGCTGCCGTCCCGCGGCGAGCCGGTAAGTTTCCCCTACCAGGACATGATGCGCCTGCCCATCCACGTGGAAGACATCGCGGAGGCGTTCGTGCGGGTTACGCTGGTGGACCGGAGCGAGTACCCGGTGTACAACTCCGGCGGCACGCCGATCAGCCTGGGAGACCTGGCGGAGATGGTGCGAGGCTACCTCCCCGACGCGCAGATCAGCTTCGACAACCCCGGCGGACGGGAGCATTCAGGCAACTACCTGGTGGACAACAGCCGGCTGCTGTCCGAGTTCGAACTGACCTATGCGCCGCTGCAACAGCGCGTGCTGGAGATCATCAACGAGGTGCGGGCCGACGAGGGCTTACCGCTGGTATCGGGCTGAATGGTCTTGAAGCATTGGAGGTCTGATCAACGAAGGAGTGAACACGGGGCCGTTGAGGAAGCGTATTTGCCGATCTTCGCGCCGTCGCTGCAAACGCCAGCGACGGCGCCGCTTTTTCGTCAGCGGTCACGAGCGGCTGGTGGCGTAGGGCAGGTGCTCGCCGATGTAGCCGATGATGAATGAGTCGGTCACGTCGTCTCGGTCGAAGTAGATTTGCAGTCCGCTGCTGGAGCCCTGGTAGGTCAAGTGCCGGGTGATTTCCACCAAGCGCCCCTTTTCCTGATCGCTGAACGAGCGTTTCTCACCGAAACGGGCCATGGTTGTGCCCGACTCGTCGTCGGCGTACTTCCACCCGGGCAGGTTGATAAAGTAGTTGCTCCAGGACCCTATAGCGCCGTTGGGCGTGTTATACCAAGCCAGGGCGAGCGTGTTGATGGAGTCCAGCGCGGCCACTATGTCCACACCGTTGGGCCTGGGTTTCCCGTAGTCGGCCAGGTCCTTCTCGCAGTTGGTCAGGAATCGCAAGCGGGGGAATCGCTCCGGGTCCGTAATGGCATCCAACACGGTGGCGTGACGGTTGGCGTCGAGGGGGCTATCGGGGCGCGGCTCGTCGTTGGGTTCTTCGGCGGGCAGGGCCTCCGTCTCGAATGCTTCGTATTGCGCCAAACGTTCCTCCAGCTCTGCGATTCTGCTCTCCGCTGCGTTGAGCTGGTCTTCCAGTGTGTAGATGCGCTGCTGTGCTGCGACAGAATCTATGGCGGCCGGCTCCACCGATTTGGTTGACTGTTCCGCCGCCGATTCAGCCAGCGCTTCGACGTCGTCTTTCGCATCGGTCGCAAGAGAGATCGACGACTGTATGGAGACGGATTCCAGAACCTTGAGCAAGGCGATGGCATTACGGCCGGCGACCTCGTTGACTATGCGGCCCCGTTCCTCATCCACCAGGGACATGGCCCGTTCCAAGTCGGATTCGGCCATGCGCAGGCGCCTGCCGTCGGCATCGGCGTATCGGGAGAACAAGGCGATCTTGGCCCGCACCCACTCGGGCAACTGGTCATCTGGCAATGCCCGGCTCAGGGACAGTTGCTCCGACGCGTTGATGGTGACCACCCCTGCCCAATCGCTGTGCAGGCCGGCCAGTTCTTCAAATTCCACATCGGACCCGCCCTCTTCCGTCAGCACCACCGCCGTGTCATGAATGGCAAACAGGTCGTCGATGGACGCAATCGAGTTAGCGCCGCGCGCCGCAGCTGCCGGTCGCGAGTGGTCTGTCTTGATGGTTTCGATCAATTTTTCGAGCCCGGTGGGTCCGGCGTGGTTTCCCCAGGGTAGGTCGGCAGAGCCGAGTGCATCGGGCACGGATGAGACCGCGATGCAATATCCCCCCACATCCTCGGTGGCGGTCGATGTGTAGGTCATAACATAGGCGATGTAGGGCTCGGAATCCTCCGAAAGTTCATAATGCACGCCATACAATTGCACCTGCTTGAATGTGCCGGTGGTCAGTTTTGCCATGCGGATGGTCAGATCATTGTTGCTCCATTCTCGGAAAGGGTCTGATCCGCCCAACTGGCGGCGAGCCTGTCCCTGGTGCGGTCCGGCATGGGAGATCGTCCACTCGCGGGCGATACTATCCGCAGATCGCAACCGGCTCTGACTGTTCAATACGACGGCGTTCTGGATGATGTTGGTCATTGGTTTGCCTCTACGCCATGAGATTGCACGGAACCTTAATTATAACCGCTGCTGCGTAACGAGCGCTCTGCTTGCCGCTGTTCGGCATCCCCCATATAATGCGGCTAACTTTGTTCACCCGCGACCGTTTGGCGGTCGACACGTTCATGCGACGGCAGCCGTTGCGATTGGTGTCTAACCCGGCGGCGCTCATCCGCAAGTGGCGCATTTGCCAGAGGCGGATCTGGAGGAGGCATTCCCGATGGCATTACCCGATCGTATGAAGTTTGGCATCTTTATGGGGCCGTTCCACCGGGCCGGCGAGAACCCCACGCTGGCGTTGGAGCGCGACCTGGAGTTGGTGCAGTGGCTGGACTATCTGGGCTTCGATGAAGCCTGGATCGGCGAGCACCACAGTGCTGGCTGGGAAATCATCTCCTCCCCGGAGATTTTCATCGGCGTGGCTGCCGACCGCACCAAGCATATCAAGCTGGGCACTGGCGTGGTCAGCCTGCCCTACCACCATCCCTTCATGGTAGCCAACTGGATGACCCAGCTGGACCACATGACGCGCGGGAGAGTGATGCTGGGCGTCGGCCCCGGCGCGCTGCCCGGCGATGCCTACATGATGGGTATCGACCCCACCAAGCAGCGCCTGCGCATGGACGAGTCGCTGGGCGTCATCATGCGGCTGTTCAAGGAGAAGGAACCGATCACTCACAAAAGCGACTGGTTCGAGCTGAACGAAGCAATGCTGCAGTTGCGCCCCTACCAGACGCCGCACATGCCCATCTCGGTGGCGTCAGTGCAGACCCCCTCGGGCGTCGCGTTGGCCGGCAAGCATGGCGCTTCGGTGTTGACCATCACCACGCCGCGAGACCCCAAGGTGCCCCAGGGCGCAGCCCTGCATGAATTGTGGGACATCTGCGAGGAATCGGCGGCGGAGCACAACCAGACGGTTGACCGTTTTGAGTGGCGGCTGGTGCTCCCGGTCCATCTTGCCGACACCCGCAAGGAGGCGTTCGAGCAGGCGCGCATCGGTGCGGGACGCTACCAGCGCGAATACTTTGAGCACACCATGGGTCGCCCGCAGGTGGTGGACGGGCCGCCGGATAAGATCATCGACGTGATGGCCGAGCGGGGCGCGTGGATTATCGGCACGCCCGACGATTGCATCGAGGGCATCAAGCGGCTGGAGGAAATGAGCGGCGGGTTCGGCGCGTTCATGGTGCAGACCGTGGACTGGGCGGCCCGGGAGCACATGCTGCACAGCTACGAGCTGATGGCCCGCCACGTGATGCCCCACTTCCAGGGTTCGGCGGACGCGATGATCGCCTCCAACCAGTGGGCCTACGAGCGCCACGAAACGCTGCAAGCCGGCCGGACGCGGGCGCTGGACCGGGCGCGGGAGGACTACGCCGGCAGAAACGCCTAAATATAACGCGATTGGAGACACAGGCCGCCGGAATACGCCGTCACGGTTTCCCGGCGGCCATTCCGTAAATGCGAGGAACACCATGGGTTTCTGGGATGAGATCTACAAACTGCGCAAGCAAGGGGAAATTCCGCGGGTGTGGACGCCCGAATGTCTGCGTCCCTATTTAATGGCGCCCTATACGCCCAATTCTATAAACACTATCCCCTCGAACGGCAGCATGACGAGAGACGGCAAACAGGTTGGCGATTACGTCAAGAATGGCCAGGATGCCAAGGCTTGGCGAGTCAGACCGGGAGAGTTTCAACTCGTGGTTGACCCGGACGACGATACTGCAACCCAGGACGCGGAACGGAAGCGTGCATGGGCGTACTCCCACGTAGCTCGCGCCGTAGCGGCCGGCAACCCTTATCCTCTGCAAGGATTGCCACTCAAATATGATCGTCCCTTTGACCCTGTGGACATTGATAACTGAAGAACATGAAATGATCACATTAGACACCCACATCTGGATCTGGCGAGTGCAGGAAGTCGAGCGGCTCCGCCAGTCGCAAATCGCTGCCATCTTGGTGCAAGAGAATGACGATGCCGGCGTGATTGGAATCTGCGCCACTACCCTCTGGGAAGTCGCCATGCTCGTTCAGCGTGGCCGCGTACAACTTAGCGCCGATCTGTTGCAAACAATTCACTAGTGGAGGCCCACAAATGCCACTGCACCCCCAAGCGCAAGAAGTTATCGACGCCACCCGCGCGTTGGGTCTGCCGCCCAACCACACGGTATCGCCCGCGGAGGCGCGGGCCAACGCCGCCAGTCGGCCTCGCGGCCCCGGCCCCGAGGTGGGCAAGGTTGAGGACCGGGCGATTCCCGGCCCGGCTCAGGACTCGGACAGTCTGGTGCCGGTACGCATCTACACGCCCCAGGGTGACGGGCCGTTCCCGATCCTGGTGTGGTATCACGGCGGCGGATGGGTCGTCGGCGACCTGGAATCTGCCGACGGCACGGCGCGGCACCTGTGCGTCGGTTCCCGCAACATAGTGGTGTCGGTGGACTACCGGCTGTCGCCGGAAGCCAAGTATCCGGAGCCCTTGGATGACTGTTACGCGGCGACCCTGTGGGCCAGCGAACACGCCGAGGAGCTGGGCGGCGTTAGCGGCGTGGTGTCGGTTGGCGGTGACAGCGCCGGCGGCAACCTGGCTGCCGCCGTGAGCATGCGGGCCGCCGAAACCGGCGACGTGCGGGTGAGCCACCAATTGCTGGTCTATCCCGTTGCGGACGCGAAATTCGACACTGGCTCCTATGTGGACAACGGAACTGGCTACAACCTGGAGCGGGACGGCATGATCTGGTACTGGGATCATTACCTGGCCGACCCATCCCAGGCGAATGATCCGCAGTGTGCGCCGATGCGGCTGCCCGCAGACTTTGAGGGTATGGATAGCCTGGCGCAGGCCCTGATTATCACCGCCGAGTATGACCCGCTGCGGGACGAGGGCGAGGCGTACGGGCGGTTGCTGGTGGGGTATGGTGTGCCAGCGACCACTAACCGCTACGACGGTATGATCCACGGCTTCTTTAGCATGGCCGGCGTCATGGACACAGCGAGGGACGCCATGGACGACGCCTGCGAGTTTCTGCGCGGCGCCGTTGACGACATGATGGAGGAATATTTCAACCAGCAAGAAGGCGACACCTCCGCGATGCGCAAGATGCTGGACCCTCAGGCCGCGTACGTGCTGGAGGTGTTCGAGGAACTGGGCATCAAGGCGTTCCAGGACATGGACGTTGACGAGTGCCGCGAGATCATGAACAACCGACCGCGTCCCGATGGGCCGGCGGTTGGCAACGTGGAGGACCGCATCATCCAGAACGTTCACGGCAAGGAGCCGGGCGAGGTGCCGATCCGCATCTACACGCCGGCTACGCCCGGCCCGTGGGGCATCTTGGTGTGGTATCACGGTGGCGGCTGGGTAATCGGCAACTTGGAGACCGCCGACGCCACGGCCAGGGAACTTTGCGTGGGCGGCAACTGCGTGGTGGTGTCCGTCGATTACCGCCTGGCCCCGGAGTACAAGTTCCCCACGCCCTTTGAAGATTGCCTGACCGCGACATTGTGGGCCATGGCCAACGCCGAGGCGCTGGGCGGGCGGGCCGACGCCATCGCGGTGGGCGGGGACAGCGCCGGCGGGAACCTGGCCGCTGCCGTTTCGCTGGCCCAGGACGACTTCCCCAATGACCTGGCGTTCCAGTTGCTGGTGTATCCGGCTACCGACGCCGAGTATGACACCCGCTCGTACCAGGTGAACGGGCAGGGAATGTTCCTGGAAACGGCCAGCATGCGCTGGTTCTGGGACCACTACCTGCCGGCTGGCGATTTGTCGGGCTACAACATCTTTGCGTCGCCGCTGCGTGCGAGGCTGTCCAACGACCTGCCGCCGGCCCTGGTAATCACGGCGGAGTTCGACCCGCTGCGGGACGAGGGCGAGGCCTACCATACCGCTCTGGAAGAGGCCGGCGTTTCCACCAGCCTGATCCGCTACGACGGCGTGATCCATGGGTTCTTCGGGCTGCCCCACGTCATCGACAAGGGACGGCAGGCCATCGACGCGGCCTGCGCCGGCCTGCGGGAAGCCTTCGGCACGGTGCAGCAGCCGGAGGCGGTTGAAGCGGCGGATAACTGAACAGATTCGGATAGATGAACGCAAGCGGGGGTTGGTCGGCACGGTCCCCGCTCGCGTCTATGTTAAAATGTTTCCTACCTAGCGGAGACGCGAAGCAGCCATGGCAATCCCAATCGAGTCATTCCAGGACATACTGGATGTGCTGGAACAAAATCCCGAATACCGGGAGGCGATGCGCCGGCATATCCTGGACGAGGAAATCCGACGCTTGCCGGCCGAGTTCCGCGAACTGAGGAAAACCGTCGAAGAGCTGGCTCAACTCGTTCGCGACTACATTAGGACCACCGACGAACGGCTGGGCCGCGTGGAATCGGATGTGGCCGAGCTGAAGGAGGGCCAAGCCAGACTGGAGACCGACGTGGCCGAGCTGAAGGAGGGCCAAGCCAGACTGGAGGCTGGCCAAGTCAGGCTGGAAGGGCGCATCGGGGACGTGGCCGGCACTAACTATGAACGCAGCATTGCCAAGCATTGCCGCAACATCGTGAGCCGACGCTTGGGGATCAAACGCGCTAAAGTCCTGCACAGCATCAGCGTCCCGGATAATGAGACCCTTGACGACCTGGTGTATGCCGCCAGCGAAGCCGGCTCCATAACCGACGAACAGGCTTACGACCTGGATCTGGCAGACCTCATCGTTGCTGGAGTTGGCCCTTCCGGCCAGATGGACTACGCAGTCATCGAAGTGTCGGAAACCATTGATGATAGCGACGTGGACCGCGCCCGAGCGCGCGCCGCAATACTGTCCAAGGCTGCTGGTGAATCAGTCGTCGCCGCCGTCATCGGCAAGGCCGTCTCAGACGCCAACCGCCAGCGCGCCGACCGAAGCGGCGTGACCGTCATAATCATGGCGGAATAGCAGTCGTCGCGTCCACTTCATGGCAGCGATACTGACGGCTAACTCCTATTGCTGCTAACGAATGGCAGTGTGCGAGTAATGGGAAGGGGATATAATGCCATATCCATTGCAGATGAGACGGGCGTGGGGAAGTGCGGCAACTGCGACCGTATGAAGAATCTATGTCTATGGTCAACTAGGGATGAACAGCGTGGGGTAGCGTGTGAGGAGTGCGCTACGCGATATGGATGGACCATGCTGGAGGAGCCAACGGGCACCGAAGATAATGGCCGGACAGCTCTACGGAGCAGTGCAAGGCCGTCACCAACGCAACAGATTGCGCAGCGTTCAGCTGACGATCCAGACACGTTTGGTAAATGGATAGTGCGCGGAATCGCAATTGGCATCGGGCTTCTGATAGTAGAGATTCCACTTGCCTTGGTCGCCCTGTGGTGGGTCAATCACCAATTGAGCAAGATAGGATTCTGATCAGTCAACGACGATATCCAACGAAACCAGAAAGTAGAGGAGATCATGAACCAAGCAGGCCATCTTCGCACGCTAGCCGACAGGCTCAACGACGAATGGAAAGATTTAACACCGTCCGAAAGAGTTGATGAGGTGTGGCGTCTGTTCGTCGAAACGTATAGTGAGATAGCTCACTCGGCCTGCGAGATTGAAGCTATCCGTGGCAATCTTAACGAGGAGGCAACGCATCCGTCACCTAGAGATCTCTCTCCTATCATGGCTGCGATCAAAGATAGCTACGCCACACAGGCTTTGAATCGGGGTACTA
Source organism: Dehalococcoidia bacterium (assembly GCA_965207025.1). Taxonomy (GTDB): domain Bacteria; phylum Chloroflexota; class Dehalococcoidia; order Lucifugimonadales; family UBA3495; genus Bin87. The sequence goes on from OZ242258.1 coordinate 4,353,749, forward strand.
TCATTTCGGAAATGATGGATACCTTGGAAGCGGCTCAGGGAGTCATCGCAATCGAGTTTTTCGGCGACGAGTCTCAATTAGGTGAAAGGGCGGGCGAATTAGTTGTGATGATCAATCAGATTAAGTGGATAGCAGGTGTGATCCAGGACACGTCAGCTGAGGTCAAGTCGCGCACAATGGACGATCTTCGTATCGAGCGGCCACGATTGTCAGCGGCAATGAAAGCGTCAGAAAGTCAACCCGACAAATGGTGATGTCGTTACATTACCCACAAGATAAGTTGTCCAATCTCCGCCGCGCTCGAGGCCCGCGATGACCACCACCGCCGTCAAAACCGCGCTCAAACCGGATGCGCTCGGCTTGGCCGTGGCCCGGGTCGCCCGGCGCGCGGTCGCGCCTGATACGGTGATTCTGTTTGGCTCGCGGGCGCGGGGCGACCACCGGGCCAATTCCGACGTTGACCTGCTGGTCATCGGCAGCGGCGACAAGGTCACGCTCAAGCTCTGCGTGCAAGACGCCGTTCAGGAATACTTCAACGCCAATCCGCCGGAACTCAGCGTTGACGTTATCGCCATGAGCCGCGAGCGATTCGCGTATTGCAGCCGCGCCCAGAATCACGTAGCCGGCCAGGCATTGCGTGACGGAGTGATTATGAGTGGGGAGAATCTGGACTGTCCAACCGATTATGGCGACGGATACCCCGTCGGCTGGCCCGACATCAGGCAACGGCTGATTAATGCCAACCGCAATTTGCGCGGATTCGGGTCAACCATCGAAAACCTGCCCGACGACCAGGAATCCTACGGATTCTTTGCCCAGCAAGTGGTCGAGAACGCCATCAAAGCCTGGATTTCCGCGGCCGACCTCAGCTATCGCTTTGCACACTCCCATGACATCGCCGCCATTGCCGGCGTAATCCTTAACGACCCGGAACAGGTGGAGACCCTGGCCGGACACCAGCTCCGCCTGATCATCGACTATACCTCCTATCCCAACCCGAAACCGGATCATCCGAAGCCCATACTCAACTGGCTCACCGAGTACGCGGTGGACTACCGTTACGGCGGAACAGGCTACCGCATGGACAGCCTGGACCGGAGCCGGTTCCGCCACGAAATCAATCTGGCCGTTCAGACGATCATCAATCACGTGTACGACATGACCGGAACGAGCTTGTCCGATCTGCAATAAACCTTTCGCTTCGGTTAGATTAACCGTAGCGTCGGCAGGTGGTATCATGGCGGCGAAGAGGTCTCCACTTCGCCGCCAACGCTTTATCCAAAGGAGCGACCAACATGGCTGAAACCATCCAGGAACAGTACATACGCATGAATCCCCGCTCGCGGGAACTGCAACCTAACTACCAGGCCCGGTTTCCGTCGGGCAGCCCCGGCCACGACGGCTACACTTCGGACCCCTTCCCGGTGGTGATCGCCAGGGGCAGCGGGCCTCGCAAGTGGGACATCGACGGCAACGAGTACGTGGACTACGGCATGGGCTCGGCGTCCTTGCTGCTGGGGCACGCGCACCCTGAGGTGGTGGCCGCGCTGGCCGGCGCGCTGGATTCGGGATCGCACTTCGGCGCGCCCACCGAGTCCATGCTGGAATGGGGCGAGCGTATCTGCACCCTGATGCCCTGCGTGGATAAGGTTCGTTTCGTCGGTTCCGGCGCCGAGGCCACCATGCTGGCGATGCGCGTGGCGCGGGCCTACACCGGCAAGGAGAAGATCATCCGGTGGGAGTCGCACTACCACGGCTGGCACGACTACGTAATGCCCGGCAACCTGCCGCCTTTTGATGTTCCAGCATCCATCGGCATACCCCAGGGAACCATTGACTCTATCATCGTGCTGCCCACGGATCTGACGGCGTTGGAGAACGCGCTGGCCAACGACAACAACATCGCCGGCGTAATTACCGAAGCCTCGGGCGCGTCCTACGGCACGGTACCGCTGCCCGACGGGTTCCTGGACGGCGTGCGCCGGCTGACCCGTGAGCACGGAGCGGTGATGATCCTGGACGAGGTGATCACCGGCTTCCGCTGGGCGCCGGGCGGAGCGCAGGAAAGGCTGGGCGTCGATCCTGACATCTGCACCATGGCCAAGATTGTGACCGGCGGGTTGCCCGGTGGCGCAGTGGGCGGCCGGGACGAGTTCATGGCGGTTATGCACCAGACCGGCGACAGCCACCACGACCGCTACGAACGGGTGCTGCACGGCGGTACGTTCAACGCCAACCCCTATGCCGCCGCGTCGGGCAACGCTGCGCTGCGCCTGGTCGCCACCGGCGAGTACAACGCTCAGGCGGACCTGATGGCTGAGCGGCTGCGAGTGGGACTGCGCGAGGTGGTGGAACGCCGCGAGGTCAACGCCACGGTGTACGGCGAGGCGTCAACCTTCCATCTGTATTTCGGCGCGCGCAGTATCGAGGGCTTGGACGCTTCCAGCTTGAAGAACCAGCCCGCGGACATCCAGCGAACCCTGCGGCAGGCCCTGCAAGTGCGCGGCGTGGACCTGATGTCCCGCACCAGCGGAGTCCTCTCCGGCACGCACCGGGAGGCGGACATCGACTTCACCATCGAGGCATTCGACGGCGCAATTGCCGCCATGATGGACGAGGGGCTGGTGCAGCACTAATTTCCGACTCGTCCACGCATACGCAGGGCGTTCAAGCCCCCGCCGGATCCGGCGGGGGCTTGAGCATGGTATTGAGGTGTTATCAATAGCCCACCGCGTAGCCGTCGTACCGCGGATCCGCTGCCCCGTGCAGCGCTCCCGTCTCCGGGTCGATGTACAGGGCCATTTCGCGGCCGGTTACGCCATCCCAGGCGTCCAGTTCATGCACCGGATGGCCCATGCCGCGCAGTTGGCGCATGGCAGCGGCGTCAAAACGACTTTCCATAAGCAGACGGTCTTCGGCGGTGTGCGGGATGGTTGACTCGGTGCCGTCCCCCACGTGCTTCCAGCGGGGCGCTTCGACCGCTTCCTGAACAGTCATGCCGTAGTCGATCAGGTTGGTGATGACCTGCATGTTGCTCTGGACCTGGCAATCGGCGCCCGGCGTCCCCAGCACGTAGGTGAGGCGACGCCCGCCGGTGGGGTTTCCTCGGAACACCATGACGGGATTCATGGTGTGGCGGACGCGCTTGCCGGGTTGCAGACAGTCAACGTGGTTGGGATCTAGGTGCCAGTAAGTCATGCGGTTGTTGAGCAGGATACCGGTGTTGCCGGCGACCAGGGACGATCCCCAACCGCTCTGGATGCTCTGCAGCTGGCACACGGCGTTGCCGGCGCGGTCTGCAACAACGAAACAGGTGGTGTCTTCCGCCTCGCTGCGTGGGCCCCGACGACCTGCCCCGGCGAGGGTGGCTGACCGACGCTCGGACTGAAAACGCCAGGGATCGCCGGCTTCCATGCGAACCGATGCACGCTGCGGGTCGATGACGCCGGCCCGCGCCCGGGCGTATTCTTCGGACAACATTCCGGTCAGCGGAACGTCTATGTAGTCGGGATCGGCGACATAGGCTTCACGGTCGGCGAACGCCATTTTCTTGGCTTCCACCATGAGATGTATTGACTCGGGCGAACCGAACCCCAGGGCAGCCATATCATACTGTCGGATGACGTTCAGCTCCTGCAAGAGGATATGCCCGCTGGAGTTGGGCGGCGCCTCGTACACGGTGTAGTCGCCATAGTCGGTGGAAATGGGGGCCTGCCACCGGGCGGAGCAGTCGTTGAGGTCGGCCATGGTCAGCAGTCCGCCCTGCTCTTCGCTGAACCGTGCGATGGCCTCGCCGATGGTGCCCCGGTAGAAGGCGTCGCGACCGTGCTGGGCGATGGTGTACAGGGTGCGGGCAAGGTCGGACTGGCGGAGGATATCGCCGGGCCTGAGGGCTTCGCCGGTATCGCTGCGGGTGAATATGGCGCGGCTGGTGGGGAACTCGCAGAGCAGGGAATCACCGGCGATGGCGCCGGACAGGTAGTGCGTCACCGGGAACCCGTCGTCGGCCAGCGCTATGGCGGGAGCCAGCACGTCGCCGAGGGGCAGGCTGCCGTAAGCCTCGTGGGTGTCGAGCCAGGCGTTAAGCAGACCCGGCACGGAAACGCTCAGAATGCCCTTCATGGGTATGCCTTGCCGGTAGCGTTCCAATGTGGCGGCGTATGGCGCAGCGCCCGTGCCATTGCATACGCGGAGGCTGTCATCCTCAGCGCGGTAGGCCATGATGAAGCCGTCGCCGCCGATGCCCGACATCAGTGGCTCTACGACACCCAGCGCAGCAGCGGTGGCAATGGCGGCGTCAAAGGCGTTGCCGCCCCTTTGCAGGATGCTCACGCCGGCTTGAGCAGCCAACGGGTGCCCGGCGCACACCATGCCGTTGCGGCCCATAACGACCGGGCGATGCGCGGTAAATCGAATGCCGTGCGGCGTGTTAGACATGACGAGGACTCCTGACGAGTGTGCTGTCCGACCCTGCAATGCGCTTATCCCACGCTACTAGACTGGGCCAGGAGTGGCCAAAGGACGGGTGGAAGCCAGGATCTCCGATACCACGCCGCTCTTTGTGAAGAATGCGACCTGCTCGGCAGTAAACTGTCCGCCGGCGCTTTGCCAGGTAGTGAGCAGGGTGTCCGTGCCAATACTCAACTGCGACGGTGGATCATGCACAACCGACTCCAGATTGAGCGCGCCGCAGAGATCGATGGCGGCCAGGATGGTGTCGTACATCACGGCCCGGTCGAAGTTGGTGCTGCCCATGGCCGCCAGGTTGAAGTTGGTATGAGATAGGTTTGCCTGGCATAAGTTGGCTTCCGAGAGTGTGGTTCGGTAAAAAGTCGCGTTGGAAAGGTTGGCCGATTTGAGGTCAGCCCAACTCAGGGTAGCCTCGGAGAAGTCGGTGTAGTAACAGTAGGTTTCCCGCAGGATAGCCCAGCTCAAGTTGGCGTTCCGTAGATTGACCTGGTTCAGGTCGGCGCGTTGCAGGTTGGCTCCTCGGAGATCGGCCCGCGTGAGGTTGCTCTCGGCCAGTTGCGCTCCCTGAAGGCTGGCGCCGCGCAGGTCGGCATCCTGGAAGTTAGTCCCCATGAGGTTGCAGAAGTGGAGGTCCGCTCCCCGCAGGTCTGCTCCGCTGAAATCTGACCCGGAGAAATCCAATTCCCCCAGGTTGGCCCACGGCAACTTGGCCTGCTGCAATTGAGAATTGTGGAAGGCCATCCCGGTGGCCTCTTTGGTAGCCCGCAATTCGTTCCAGGCCACCACATCGGCGCGCAGCAGTCCCAAACGACGCCGGTGGGTGAGTTTACGCCAAAAGTCCATGACCGCACTCCTGGACAGGGTTTCGTACAATCACGGTTATTCTACACTTGTTCATTTGAAAGAGACCGCAAAGGAAGGAAAGCGGATTGGGCGAAATTCCGGCCAGCCGGCGCCAAAAACTAAACAGGGGCGACGCCATATCGCCCCTGTCTGGTCGTGTGAATTTACCGCCGTTGCCTCGATAGGCCGGCATACGCAAAGGATTGGGCTCAGTGTCCACCGCATCCGCCGCCGCAACCACCGCCGCCACAGCCACATCCGCCGCCGCCGCAACCGCATCCACCACTGCCGCAACCACCACCCCCGGCGTACATGGGATTGTTGATTACGAATCCGACCCGGCCGCCGAATTCCTCCACGTAATCAATGGTAGCTTCTTCGAGGAAGGGAGCGCTGTCAGAGTCAAGGAGAAACTCCACGCCGTCCATCCTGAGCACGGTGTCATCGGGCTGGTGTTCCTTCTCCATGGTGAGCATGTACTGTAGGCCCGGCCCGGCGGGCATTGCCACTACGCGGAGGGCGGAATCGGCTTCGTTTTCGCCGTCCATGACTTCCTTCAGTTTTTCGATGGCCATAGGGGTGACGTTCATCGTACTCGCTCCTGGTGAAGTTTCTTGCCGGGATCTGATCTCCCGGTTCCTGAATCCGCAGTAGGCAAAGCGTACCATGCGCAGAGTAAACCGTCAAACGAACCTGCGCTCTCAAATGGTCATCGCTACGGGGCCGGGGAGGGAAGGTCCCAGCGGAGTAGTGGGAGGTAGCGGTCGTTTCCAGCCCAGGGCAGGAGACTGAGCACCATGGTGTTGGGAACGGGGACGTCGCCTTTCCGTCGGGTGTCGTCGAGGTAGCGGTGGAGGCGGGCGAAGGTGGGGAGGCGAAAGCCGGCTTTGACGACGCGCTGGATGACGTAGGACGGTTCCGGGGGATCGGATGGAGTCCAGTCGTCGGCGACGGCGTTGGCGATGCGGCGAAGCTTGATGATGGCGAGTTCGGGAGCGAGTTTGCGTTTGAGGGCGTCGATGCGGCGGCGGAGTTGGGAGATGGTCATGGGAATACCTCTGACGGGGGAGTTATTTACACGGATGAAGGGGATGAACAGGATGGACGGGATAGGTTATATGGGTGGGATGGCGGCGCCCCGTATCAAGTACGGGGTGACCCCGTGTCAGGCACGGGGCAGGCTGTTATTTTGTGGGAAACCCGCTCATTTCCGTTCATTTCCTATCATTTGAGTAGGGGAGGGGCAGGTTCATGGAGGTGAATGGTGGTGGATTGAACGGGTTTTTGGGGCGATTTTGGGGCAGGTGAGAGGATTTGAGGGGACGGTGTTTGGGCTTTGGGCAGTCAGGTCAGGTTGGTTTACTTAAATGGTACAGACGGGTGGTGGGCAAGGACAAGGGAGCAGTGTCAGTAGTTTGTGATCCGCCAGAGGGGGAAGGAGTTGCAGGATTGGATTGGCCACTGGCGGCTGCGCCGCGGGGAATGTGGATTCTGGCGACTCCCGCCGTCGCAAACTGGGTACTCGTGAGACCTGCGCTAAGCCATGGGCCAGCGCGAACGCCGGCGCTGGCGGGAGTACATAACGTGGCAGGTGCTCAACTCCATCCGGCCGGCGGTGGCGCGCCTGTCCTGATACGCTTCCATGAAGTTGGAGGTCAGGATGCCGGCGGGCAGCGCGAACAGGCCAATGCCCAGCAGGGCGATGAAACCTGCGATGACCCGTCCAGCCACCGTTCCCGGCACTACCTCCAGGGACGGCAGCGTGGTGAGGATCACCACCGAAGCCCACAGCGACTCCCAAATGCTGCCGAACTGCTCGTGGTTGCCGCCGGGCAGGTTGGTTTCGGCGGCGTGCATGAGGTAGCCGGCGGCCAGCCAGAACACGCCCAATGTCACCAGCACGCTGATCAACTGGGTCGCCGAGCGAAGCATGACCCTTCCCATCAGGCGCATGGCGGGAAAACGACGACCGGTCATTATCAGCCGGGATATGAGGCGGAATATGGGCAGGATCTCAACCTCGCCGAATATGATCATGACGGCCAGAGTGGGCCAGATGGCGATGAAGTCGATGATGGCTGCCGCGTTGGTGGTGGCGTACTTCAGCCGGGCTCTCCAACCGCCCCGGCTGTAATCCCGGTGCCAGACGATGCACCAGAGGCGGACCAGGTATTCCACGGCGAATACGCTGATGAAGACGAACTCCAGCTTGGTGTTGCCGACGGCCAGGTTGACCGCGCTGATCAGAACCAGCCCGAAAATGGTGAAGTCCACCACTCGGGCCGGGCCGCCGTTGTCGGCTTCCAGCACGTGAAACACGGCGTGCTGGAGGCGCACGTAGGCATTCCTCTCCGGCAGCCGGCACTTCAGCAGGCTGAAATTGTCCGAAATTGCCGCCATGGCCTGTTTGGTGACTTCAGCCTGTCATTGCGAGGAGCGCAGCGACGCGGCAATCCCGAAACCGTGCGGATACCTGACGAGATTGCCGCGCTGCGCCCGCAATGACAGTATCCCTACATGGCGGTGCGGCCACCGTCGATGACGAGCTCGCTGCCGGTCATGAAGGACGCCTCGTCGGAGGCAAGGAAGAGGACGCCGTAGGCAATGTCCTCGGGTTGCCCCAGCCGGCCGATGGGGGTGCGGTTGAGACGATCCTCACGGCCTCCGGCGGCCAGCAGGTCGGCGGTCATGTCGGTTTCAATGGTGCCGGGATGGACGCTGTTGCAGCGGATGCCGTCGGCGGCGTGCTGAATGGCGGTTGACTTGGTGAACAGACGCACCGCGCCTTTCGAGGCGGTGTAGGCGGAGGAGATGTGGTTGCCAACGAGACCGGCGACGCTTGAAATGTTGACGATAGACCCGCCGCCGTTGCGTCGCATTTCGGGGATGGCGGCCTTGGTGCCCAGGAACACGCCCTTGGCGTTGACGCTCATGGTAACGTCCCAGTTTTCGTTAGTGGTGTTCTCGACGGTTTCGGGCATATAGACGCCGGCGTTGTTGACCAGGATGTCCAGCTTGCCGAACCGCTCGACGGCGGCAGCGACCCCGTCCTTCCAGGATTGCTCGTCGGTTACGTCCAGATGGACGTAGAGGCATTCGCCGCCGAGTTCGTTGATTTCCGCCTCGACCTGTCGGCCCAAGTCGTCGCGCAGGTCGCCGATGACGACCTTGCAGCCCTCACGGGAGAACATCCTGGCCTCAGTCGCGCCCATGCCGCGAGCGCCGCCGCTGATGAATGCCACTTTATTTTCCAGACGCATATTGTAAGCACCTCGTTTTATAGTTGTTGCAGCCGGCTCAATTCGGCCCGCAGCCGGGCGATTTCGGCTTCGGCGGCATGGCGCGCGTCGGCTTCGAAACGGAGCGCATCCTCGGTTTCCTGATGGGTGCGTAGCCATTCGCCGGCCACGGGGTCATAGAGCCGCAATTGCTGGCCAGGCGACACGCAGAAGTCCAGATCCAGCACGGCGCTGTGGGCGCGCAGGTTGCCGTCGTCGTCGGTGGTCAGCGGCCGCTCCCGGTACTCCGCGCCGTCCAGTGTTTCCATCACCAGCGGGGGCGAAAAATGGTCTCCGGTGGGATCGAAGCGCACATACTCGGTAACGCCCATGTCGGCGTAGATGCGCCGCTTTTCGGTGGCGTCCCGACGCCAGGTGGATGGGGAAGCGATCTCCATGACGAAATCTGGGGCCCGACCCTCGCGCCACACCAGCCATGAGTCTCTTGGATGGTTGCCGGCGGCGCCAAAGACGACATAAACATCGGGCGCGACACTGATATCGTTGCGGTTCATGCGGTAGTAGATCAGCATATCTCCGGCGACATACACATCGTCGCGACCCTGATACCTGACCCCCAGAGTGGAGACGGTATCGGTGAGGGCGGTGTACTGCCAATCGTTTTCGGCCATGCGTTCACCGTCGGAGGATGGGTATTTGATGGTAAGGTCATCAACCTCATCCCCGTCATAGTGAATCCGCGGCCTGGCAGTTTTGCTGACCATAGGCTTGCTCCCAATGCTCCGCCAAGTGTAGCGCAGCGACGTCATTGTTGTTGCAGGCGTTGTAGTTCGGCCTGGAGTCGGGAGATTTCGGCTTCGGCGGCTCGGCGGGCATCTTCGCTGGCTTGCAGCGCAGACTCGGCAGCCTGCCGGCCCGTTTCGCTTTCCCAGTGAGTGGGCAGCCACCGGCTCGTCGCCGGATCAAATAGCCGCAGGTCCAGCCCCGGCAGCACGCAGATGTCCAACTCGAAGATCGCGCTGTGCCCACGCCAGATGCCAGCCTCGTCTTCCACAACCGTCAGCTGCTGATACTCGGCTCCCACCAGATGCTCGCCGACCAGCGGCGGCGTAAAGAACCGCCCCGTAGGATCAAATCGCCAGTATTCGGTCACGCCGATCCGGGCGTAGGTGTCCCGTTTCACGCCAAGGTCCCGCCGCCAAGTGCCTTCCGATACAATCTCCAGCACGAAGTCGGGAGCCTTGCCTTCCCGCCACACGAGCCACGAATCCCGGGGATGGTTGCCCGACGCGCCGAATACCGCGTACACATCCGGCGCAATGCTGAGGTCGGTGCGGTTCATCTGATAATAGATCAACATATCGCCGGCCACGTACACGTCGGGCCGGTCGTGATAGCGAACGCGGAGGGCGGATACGGTGTTGATCAGGGGGGTGTACTGAAAGTCGGTTTCGGCCATGCGTTCACCGTCGGAGGATGGGTATTTGATGGTAAGGTCATCAACCTCATCCCCGTGATAGTGAATCCGCGGCCTGGCAGTTTTGCTGACCATAGGCTTGCTCCGTGGTTCCCGGCGGCATTTGCCCGAACAACGGGCCGTCCCTGTGCCGGATAGCATGGATATTATAAGCGACGTTTGGGCCGTGCGCCCAAGATGACGGCGCCGGCCAATAGCCCCAGGGCGGCAAAGTCCGTCCGGCTGCGGCCGGGGCGGGTGGGCGCGTTGCAACCGGTGCCACCGGACGTTGGCGTCTCTGAGAGTTTGTCATCCGGCGCGCCGGACGATTCAGGGTATTGTCCAAGTCCCAGCGCGGCGAAATCCCGCGCGGCCAGCCACGCGGGAGCGGTTCGCGTACAGAGACCTGTATGACCGTCGTAGGCGTACACGATGTACCTGCGGCCTTCCTTAAATCCGAAACCACACGACGCTTCGTAACGCTCGGTTTGGACGCTCAGGTTCTGTCGTATCGGCCCCTTCCACACTCTGATAACATCGAACTCCACTGTCATCGGGTCGGCTGACGATATGACCCACTCGCCGTTCCTGAGACGAGGGCCGGGTGTTTGTGTCGCAACGACTTTTCCGAAGAACACTGCATCGACTTCTGCCATCGCCTCCCGGGGCGAGCCGGAGGAAGCGCATAAGCAGGCGTGGGCAGGTCGTGGCAGCGCGAATATGGTCAGCAGGCACAAGAAGATGCCGGCCGCGATGCCTGCGCCGACGAGATTGCCGCGTTTCACTCGCAATGACGTACCCCGCTACTGCGCGAACAACCCGCCGTCGATGACCAATTCGCTGCCGGTCATGAAGGATGATTCGTCGGAGGCGAGGAACAGCACTCCCCAGGCTACGTCCTCGGCCTGGCCGACGCGCCCGATGGGGGTGCGGTCCAGCGACGCCTGGCGGGCCGCGTCGTCGCGCAGCAGCGTGGGGGTGGTCATGGGCGTTTCGATGATGCCGGGGTGGACGGAGTTGCAGCGAATGCCCTCGGCGGCGTACTGGATGGCGGTGGATTTGGTGAACAGCCGCACCGCTCCCTTGGTCGCGCCGTAGGCCGGCGCACGCCAGCTGCCGATGAGTCCGGCCACGCTGGAGATGTTGATGATGGAGCCGCCGCCGGCCTTGCGCATTTCGGGGATGGCCGCCTTGGTGCCCAGGAACACGCCCTTGGCGTTGATGTCGAAGATGTTGTCCCAAAGCTCTTCGGTAGTGTCCTCGATGCCCACCTGCCGGTAGATGCCCGCGTTGTTCACCAGGATGTCCAGCTTGCCGAATTGCTGTACAGCGGTGTTGACGGCGCCGTTCCAGTCTTCCTCGCTGGTGACGTCCAGGCGCACGAATACGCACTCGCCGCCGGTCTCGTTGATTTCGGCCTCCAGCTGCCGGCCCTCGTCTTCAAGAACGTCGGCGATGACGACCTTGCAGCCCTCGCGGGCAAACAGGCGGGCTTCGGCGGCGCCCTGACCCCGGGAGCCGCCGCTGATCAGAGCGACCTTGTTTTCCAAACGCATAGCAACACCTCGGATGTGGATGGCCACCGGCATCGGGGCCTGGTACGGAACGGGTTGGCACGAGTCGGTACGATTGTAGCCGGGCGCTGTTGGCAGTCAAGCACAAGATACTCTGTGCATCATCCGGCGATGGGCTATACTAACTGCCCGACATTATTGAAGGACCCCAAAACATCGAGACGCAAGCGGCGCGAGTACAGCAGAGGGAGGTGAACAAAGCGTGGTTCATGGCCGTGCTGGGGCTCACCGTTTTTGCAACAATCAGCGCGATCCTGATTGTTCCGCCGCTGCTGGTGGAAATCGCGACCGACCTGGACATATCGGTGGCGGTGGCGGGCCAGTTGGCTACCGCTACCTTTGCCTCCTGGGCGGTCATGGGTGTATCCGGAGGCCCACTGTCGGATTCGTTCGGACGCCGGCCCGTGGCTTTGGTTTGTCTGGCGGCCCTTTCGCTGTCGATCTTGGGCGCGGCCTTCGCGCCGAATCTGGAAACGCTGCTGGCGCTTAGGGTGCTGACGGGCCTCAGCGGGGGAGCGCTGCCGCCCAACATCGTCGGCGCGGTGGCCGACGTTATATCTCCGGCCCGGCGAGCCCAGGCGGTGGGCGCCCTGCTGGCCATTCAGGGGTTGGCTTCGGCAATCAGCGTGCCACTGGTGGCGGTGCTGGCCGACCTTGGCGGGTGGCGGTTGCCATTCATGGTGTACGGCGGCGTGCTGGTGGCGGCGCTATTGGCCAACTGGATTTGGCTCCCGAAAGGGCAGGGCGAGCGGGTTCGCAGCTGGGCTTTCTTTTCCAGATACCGGTCGCTGGTATCCATGCGGTTTTTCCGCGTGGCCGTGGTCGTCAACATCACGCAGCGAATCGCTTTCTGGGGAACCATCAGCTACTTCGCCGCTTACCTGATAAAAACGTTCGATTTGAGCGTCGGCTTTGTGGCATTGCCATTGGCGGTATCTGCCCTGGGGCAGGCGGTCGGCAGTTACGGCGCCGGATTCGTGGCGAACCGGAGGTATCGGGCATACTTCATCGCGGCCACCACGGCGGCGGGCGGAGTGTGCGGGTTCGTATTTTTCACCGCGGACCTGGGCCTGTGGGCCTCGGTGGCCGTGGCGACGGTCGGCACGGGCCTGCTCAGCACGACATTCCCGATCCTGGTGGCCGCCAGCACCGAGTATTCCGGCGAGTCGAAGGCCACGGGCGTGGGACTGATGGGTTTCAGCAACCAGTCCGGCGGCGCGTTGGGCGCCGGCATCGCGGGAGCCCTGCTGGCGAGCGCCGGGTACGTGGGGGTAGGCTATATGTGCCTCGGCGCAACCATCATCAGCACCCTGCTGACGGGCTTCTTCGGCCGTCAGTTCGGCGAAACTGCGGGTCAAAGCAAGGGGTAGATAAGCCGTGCACAACTTTCCTTGGGTGTTGATCCTGACCCCGCTGCTAATCTTGTCGGTCGCTTGCTCAACCGGCGAGCCGGCGAGCGACTTCGCCCTCACCACCTTTGACCAGGAGCAATTCCGTCTGTCGGAACAGCGGGGCAACGTGGTGGTAATCAACTTCTGGTATCCGTCCTGCCCGCCCTGCCGTGATGAGATGCCGGCGTTCCAGGAGGCGTGGGAACAATATGAAGGCCGCAACGTGCGGTTCATCGGCCTTTTCGTGCCCCAGGGATTCGACACGGAGGTTGAAGCGCGGCAGTTCGTCGATGAGCTGGGGCTAACGTTCGACTTTGCCACCGACGTGCGGGCACGGGTGGCTCAGGAATACGCTGTGGTCTATTTTCCCACCACGTACTTCATTGACCAGGGCGGTCGGGTGCATTTGATGGAAATCAGCCGGATGGACATTGACCGGTTGACGGAAATACTGGAGGACCTGCTGGGCTGATGGACGCGCTGGACATCATCCTGCTGATCATCCGTTGGGCACACGCGCTGGCGGCGGTGGTATGGATCGGCGGCAGCCTGTTCATGCTATTTGCCGGGCGGCCGGCGTTGCGTTCCTCAGACCCGGATGGGTTGGTGGGCCGCGCCCTGGCCGTTGAGTTCCGGCCCATCGTGGCCACGGCTATCGCCGTGCTGATCGTCAGTGGGGTGATCCTGACGGTGGACCGGCTGACTTCCGAGGCTGCCGGTATCGCATATACCGTTGTGCTGGTCGCAAAGATCGTGCTGGCGATTTACGCTTTCGGCATCGCGTGGCTGCTGCCGAGGCGACGGCGGCCCTCACCTCAGCCCTCTCCCAGAGGGAGAGGGAGAAAGTTGATTTCGGGGCTAACCGGGCCGGTTGCGTTAACTATCGTTGGCGTGCTGGTAATTGGGCTGGCGGACGTGCTGACGTGGCTGTTTGAGCGCGGGTTGGTGGGGTGACATTTCATGGGAGGCTTCAAATGAGAACCGATTTACTCGACATCATCGCCTGCCCGGTTTGCAAGGGGCCGTTGGATTTGCGGGCTGACGAAATCGCGCCGGATGATGCGGCGGATGCTGGCGAGGTATTGACCGGGGCGTTGACCTGCGCGGCGTGCAAGGAGGTGTATCCAATTACCGGGGGCATTCCCAACCTGCTGCCGCCGGACCTGAGGGACGCGGAGATCGCAGCAGGACGTTAACGAGTGTATTATTGAGTACAACCCGGATTAAAGTGGAGGTGCGGAATGGCCGCATACCAAGGGCGGAAATACAGGAAACTGTATTCGTACCTATGCGGGCTGAGAACCGGAGAATGGAGGGCGACTTTCTCCGATATTGAGGCCATAGTTGGCGACAAACTGAAACCGTCGGCACGCCGTCACCGAGCGTCTTGGGCGAATGACAACACCCAATCTTTCGCCCGCGCCTGGCTCGCCGCCGGGTGGAAAACGGCGGATGTGAACATGAGCGCCGAGACGCTGACGTTCCGGCGCGAGGACATTTGCGCTCCGGAAGGGCATTCCATATCCACTGTCAACACCCTGCATGCGTTGGACGAGTTGCAGACCGCGCTGGCTTACCGAGGAGTGGACTTGGACGAGTGGGCGCGAAGCCTGCGGGCAGAACGGCGCGCTGCTGGGCTGTGATGATTCATCTGGACACCAGCTTTCTTATCCGTGCGCTGATCCCTGATTCCCTAGAGAACCGTAAACTGCGGGAATGGCTAGGTACCGGCGACACTCTGGCTGTCAGCGCAGTGGCCTGGGCCGAGTTCCTCTGCGGCCCGCTAACCGATGAGGAGTTGGAGTTAGCGGCTCAGATAGTAGGGCCGCCTCAGGATTTCACGTCGGAACACGCAGCCACTGCCGCCCGTTTGTTCAACATGTCGGGCCGGCGGCGCGGCACTATGATGGACTGTATGATCGCCGCGGTAGCAATCAGCACTGGCGCCCTGTTCGCAACCGTGAATGCAGGGGACTTTCGCAGGCTTGTTGAACAGGGCTTGCAGTTAGTGTAGATTCCGGCGCATCAGCCTCCGGTGAGGATGGCGACCACTTCCGTGGCCAGTCCCTCGGCCCGTTCCCGCAGGGCCGGGCGATCCAGGTTCTCGATGGGATGCTCGGTGAAAATGGTGGGGTAGTCTTCCGCGCCCCACATTTTGGCCATGCCCCTGGCGGTGGGGATGAACCGGTCGGTGCAAATGGTGGCGGAGGGGAGGCCGGCCTGCTCAACATGGATTCCATCGTGCACACTGCACGCGCTGCAACTCCCTCAATCGCCGATGGCCACCACCACCGAGTCCACGTTGGCCACCAACTCCTCCAACTCGACCGGATCGGCGGGACGGGACGCGCTGGGCTTGCGGAGCCAGCGCACCTCGCGGATTTCGTAACGGTTGCGCAACACCTCGGCCAGCTCTTCCAGCAGCACGTCGGCGTTCCGCTTGCTGTCGTCGATCAGGCCGACCCGGGTGCCGGCCAGCGAGGGCAAGCGGGGCGCGCCGTCAAAGGGCGCGATGATCGGTTCGGTAACCGGGTTGACCAGGGTGTATTGTTGGGTTGCCATGTGAATTCTCCTTTACGTTGCCAATCGTTCGGCGTCGGCGATATAGTCGGCGGTTTCCCGAATGCGGCGCTCCGTGTCTTCCAGCGGCTCGCACAGTCCCAGATAGAAGCAGTCGCCATGCAACACACCCTGCCGGGAGTAATAGCGTCCGACGAGGGTGCGAACAGCAGGCTCCCGTCCAGCCAGCAGCCTTAATTCGGCCGACGTCTCGGGCGTTCGCTCAGGCTCGTACCCGGTCCGTGCCAAGATCAGGGCGTCGGTGGCTCGCTTGGTGGCGCCCCATGCTTTTTCGGCAGCATTGCGTATTTTGCCTAGCTCAAGCATCTCCAGCGCGTCGTCATAGAGAAAACGGGCGTCGGCGAAAATGGCGTCGGCTGAACGATCGGCGATGGTCATTGCTTGTTCCGTATCTGGTTGGTAAATTGCCTTGGCGAACTGTCAGGGCATATGCACTGGTTTGGTTACTGCGGTGGAGCCGACCTTTGGGCCCCAACTCGGTATGACTGACGCCATATTGGACTCTTCGCCGCCGGCGAACAACACCAAGATGTCCTCCGGTTCGGGGATCAGCGGGACCATAGCGGCTTCGTCGCCCGGTTCGATGTCTCCGCGCAGGACGAGTCCGCGTTTCAGATCGGCCACAGAGCGCTGGATGTTGGCGTGCAGATACTCGCGTATCCGGTCTTTTGTCCAGTCGCGCCACAGATTGCTGTTGCCGGCGAATGTTACCACAATCTGCCCCTGGCGAATTCCCACGGAAACGTCGCCGACGGAGCCCGAGGTGGACATTGACGTGCCCAGCGACGATGCGACATCGGCCATGGCGTAGAGGATGGCCTCGGGCCGGCCGACGGCGCGAATCTGGCGGGGGCTTTCGCCGGCGAAAACGGTTACGGCGCTGTCCCCGGCGTTGAAGCCTCGATCCACGTGCAGGGGCGTCCAGTGGGTTTCGCCCTCAGCCTCGGCGATGCAGTAAGTGTACTTGCCGGGGTGCCCGATAACGCTGCGATCGAACAGCCCAGGGATGGCTGCGCAGGCGTTCATCAGGATGAGTCGGATGGAACGTCCGATGGTTCCGTTGGCGCGGTTGCCCGGCCCGAACAGGTTATTGCGGCTGTTCAGGCCGATCTGCTCGCGCACGGGTCCGTTGACGATGCAGAGGATCGCTGCGCCGCCCATGCTGGAGGACGGGCCGACCAGGTTGAACACCGGGTCCAGCATCGCCTCGGTGGCGGCGAGGACTACCGGAAAATACTCGGGCAGACAGCCGGCCATCACGGCGTTGGCGGCAGCCTTTTCCACGGTGATGACGCGGCGGCGCTCGGGAAGCTCGCCAAGCTCCTCATCGGGCGGCCGTCCGGCGTAGCCGATGAACTCGGCGACGCGGGCCGTGGTGGGAGGGACGACGGGCAGGCCGTCGCTCCAGCCAAGCTCGTAGCCCTTCTCGATGGCAGAGAGCGCGTCGTCCCAGGTCGCGGTGGTGGTGTCGGTAAAAGTTGTGGTCAATTTGGTTGCCTCGGGGTGGTGGTGCTGGGTTCGCTAATTTCGCCTGCGATCAGGATCATTCTGCGTCGATTCAATTCATCTTCGAGGTTAGCAATCAGCAGGTGGTGTCTGAGATTACGCTACGAGTTTAACATCGTTTCGATGCCTCCCAAAAACATGCTAAAACTGTGGGAACGATTGTCTTCACGCGTCATATGCTGCGCCATACGACGAGCGCTAGCTATTTTTCCGTGTCCGCCCACGAACCGTTCTACATGAATGGAAGGTTTGCTAATGTCGTCTGGGCGTCGATAACGAGGACGGTTGCCAATACCGAGCAATCCATCATTCCTGAAAGCCGCAGCCATGGCTTTGGGATCACCCAAATACCATGATTCAAGCTCTTGGCAAACAATGCGTATGAGTGTGTCTTCGCGCCTGCCATCTTTGCAAAGCTGCTGGATTCGTTCTTTTACGGCGATGCAATCGGCTTCGTCGCTGTCTCGTAGGATTACAAAGCGATCGCCGGGAGTTTTCCAACGCCGCAAGGTGTCCCGAATGCTACTCTCAAGATCAGTTTTGCCATCATGGGGAACACACAAAAAGCGCAATTGTGGGAAAAGGCGCGGAAGCAAACCCTCCAGCAAAGCCTGCATCGAAGGTTCCTCAAGTAGGAAAACTATCCTGCCCATTTCAAGCCGGCCCCTTCGAACAGGTTCCGCCGCCACAAAACCCCAGGCAGTTGACCTTTCACCAATTCACGGAGGTTCTCGTGATCGGACGCACGGCTAGCCCTGCTGTAGCCGTCCTGCTTTACTAACCAAAATATTTCGTTCAGGTCGGCTCCGTTCAAAAAATCAGGAGAGTGCGTCGATATGAAAACCTGTCCCCCGTTTTTAGAATAGAGGCGAAATTCCTCTGCCAGTTGCGGCAACAACTCGGGGTACAGCTGATTCTCCGGTTCTTCGATGGCCAACAACGGGTGCGGTTTAGGGTCGTACAACAACACTAAATAGGCGAACATTTTGATTGTGCCGTCGGATACGTAACGAGCGATGAACGGGTCTTGAAAGCTGCCGTCTTGGAATCTCAATACCAGCCTACCATCCTCAGTAGGCTTTGCCTCGACACTGTTTACGCCCGGAACTTGCCATCTCATAGCCTGCAATACTTGGTGAAAACGGTCCGGGTGATTCTCATACAGGTATTGAGCGACCTGCGCGACATTGTCCCCGCGAGCAGAGAGGTGTTCCGCGTATCCCGCCTCCACGCTGGGGCGAGCGTCCGCGATTTGGAAGTTTGAGATATACCAATTTTCAATTAAACTCCGAAACTCCGAAACTATATGGAAGTCTCGAAATTGGCCCAGCCCTTTGATGGCTAAAACGCTGGGGTCATCTAGCTTATATTCTGCCCGCTCGACGGTAGCGCCTTCCTGTCCATAAGCGTACTCGTTGGTGATGGCGGTGCCTTCGCCTTTACGGAAATCTACGAATCGCCATGGTTGCCCCCGTTGCCCTCGGCGATATCGCAACACTTCGCTTTCCACCACCACCCTGCCTTGCTCCTCGCTAACCGCCAATTGGTACGTTACCAATGGCCCGCCGCTTTCGCGGAACTTGATGGTGAGTTCGATGGGTCCAGCGGAATCGCGGCTAACTAACTCGCGAAATCCGCCCCGCCTTGCCACTGCTGCTGCTACGTTCTGCGTGAGGGAGTCTTTGAGGAATGTGAACACGTCGAAAAGCGTTGATTTGCCTGACCCGTTGGCGCCGACTACTACAACCATGCGAGGCAGATCGTTCAACAGAACGTTCCGAAACAATCGGTAGTTTTTTATCTCTATACTCTCAATTTGCATCGGAGTTCCCCTGATCCAGTCGCACGTTTCAATTATACCGTGAGCGACAGTTGGGAGACTTATACTTGCGCCGCCGTTCCCTGCTCTCTTATCTCGGACAGGGACGGCGGCGCGTAGCGTTTGCGATTGAGACAGCTACGCCTTGGCGTACTTGGAGAAGCTGCGCAGTTCCTGCGGCGGGTCCATGTGGCTGCCGCGGATGGTGTAGGACACTTCGGACACGTACACGGCCCCGGTGCTGTCCACGGCGATGCCGTGGGGCGCGATGAACTGGCCGGGGCCCTCGCCCTCTTCCGGAGCGCCGAACACGCACACCCGGTTACCGTCCCGGTCGTAGATGGTGACGCGGTGACCCAAGCCCGGTGCGTCGTCCACGCCGCCCATGCCGTTCAGTTCGCCAACGTAGATGTGGCCGCCCCAGTACACCATCGCGTCGGGACGGTGGATGTTGCTCCACATGGTCATAAAGTTGCCGTCGGTGTCGAACAACTGGATGCGGTGGCACTCCCGATCTACCACGTACACCCGCTCGTCCTCGTCAAAGGCGATGTTGTGCGGGCGGATGAACTGGCCGGCGTCGATCCCAGGCTCTCCCCAGGAGAACTTGTACTCTCCCTCGGCGGTGTACACGTGGATGCGAGAGTTGCCGTAGCCGTCGGAGATGTAGATGTCGCCGTTGCTGGGGCGGATGGCTGCGGAAGTGGGTCGGTTGAAGGGCTGGCCGCTCCAGCGCGGAGCTGGATGGTTCTTCTCGCCGATCTCCATCAGCTTCTCGCCGGTGACGCTGAATTTCTGGATGGTGTGGATGCCATCGTCGGCGGCCAACAGGGTGTCGTCCGCTGCGCTGTAGTACAGGCCGTGGGTGCGGTTCTCGCTGAAGTGGCCTTGCCCGAAGGAACGTTCAAAGTTGCCGTCCTTGTCAAAGACCATGATGGGGTGTTGGCCGCGCGTCAGGATGAACACGCGGTCGTCGCCATCGACAGCCACTCCGGGGCACTCCAGCAGCCGCATCCCGTCCGGCAGCTTCAGCCAATCCGCAACGAAGGTGTACTGAAAATCTCCCTGCCCATAGGTTTCAGGCATAATGCTTCTCCTTTTCCGATGTATGGTGAACTAATCACGACCTCGATTCCCGCATCCCCCAACGTCATTCCCGCGGAAGCGGGAATCCAGGCCGCACTCGCGGCATATAATACCGGATTCCGGCTTTCGCCGGAATGACGCAGTGAGGGCCGGAACGACCAGGACTATTTCACTGGGCAACACACCCGCCGTCGATGACTAGCTCGGCGCCCGTAACAAACGACGCCTCGTCGGATGCCAGGTACAGCACCCCGTAAGCCACCTCGATGGGATGCGCCCGCCGGCCCAGCGGAACCAACGCCAGCCGCTGCGCCGCAACCTCGGGGTCGTCGTAGGTGGACGCGCTCATCGGCGTCATGATCGGGCCGGGATGCACCGAGTTGCAGCGGATGCCCTCGCGGGCGTACTGGATGGCCGTGGCCTTGGTGAACAGGCGCACCGCTCCCTTGGAGGCGTTGTAAGGATGAGAGCGCGACCAGGCGCCCGACAGGCCGGCGATGGATGAGATGTTGACGATGGAGCCTCCTCCGGCCCGGCGCATGGCAGGGATCGCTGCTTTGGTGCCGAGAAAGACGCCCTTCGAGTTGATGTCCATGACACGGTCCCACTGCTCTTCGCTGGTATCTTCCAGCGAGATGTTGCGGGCGCCTCCTTCGACGGAGATGCTGATGCCGGCGTTGTTGACCAGCGCGTCCAGCCGCCCGTAGCGTTCTTCGGCTAACGCGACGATGGCCTCCCAGTCGGCTTCGACGGTGACGTCCAGGTGGGTATAGGCAACGTCCAGGCCCGCCTGGCAGCAATCGGCCTCCACCCTCTGCCCCAGATCGTCCAGAATGTCGCCGAACACGACCTTCGCGCCCTCTTTGGCGAACAGGTTGACCTCTTCGGCGCCCATGCCGCGAGCGCCGCCGCTGATAATGGCTACCTTGCCGTCCATTCGGCCCATTCTTTACCTCCTACGTGGGGTGCTGGCGGTTGCGTTGACAGTGGTCCATCCTCCGCCGGATAATTGGCTCGGTATAATGTGCGGGATGCGGAAATGGGGAACGGACTGGAAATAACCATCATCAGTGTGCTGGGCGGCATCATAGTAGCCTTGGCTATCCTCGGGGGGACCGGGTTCTTTTGGCTGGCCAACCGGATCTACCGTCTCACGGAGTCCAACGCCGAATCTCATAAAGAACTCAGCGAGCAAAACGCGGTCACCCACAAAGAACTCAGTGAGCGAATCGCCGCTAGCCACAAAGAACTCAGTGAGCAAATCGCCGCTAGCCGTAAAGAACTCAGCGAGAAAATCGACCGGGCAGTTGGCGAATTGCGCGAAGATATGACACAGCAAATGGCTCAAATAAAAGCTGAAATTATCAACGCACTGGTGCATCATACCCATCCAGAACCCGGCGGGCCCCCGGTTTTTACTGCTCCGCCACCGGTTGTGCAGCCGGAGCCACCTGCCCAGAATGGCGCTCCCGGTCCGGCATCCGCCCAACCGGAATCCGCTCCGGCTGATGATTAACCACTACGCCGCGTTGTTGTCGTCCATGAACATGCCGACGACGTTGCCCTCAGTGTCGCGGAAGTTGGCGAAGTGTCCCACGCCGGGGATGGCCGTGCGCGGTGTTACGATTTCGCAGCCGGCTTCGGTTACTTTAGCAACGTAGACGTCCAGGTCGTCCACGTTGATTACTACCAGGGTTCCGCCGAAGTTGACCGCCGCACCGCGCGAGATCAATGCGCCGCCGATGCCGTAGGGTTCATCGTCGCCGCCGGTGTTTTGCAGGTAGTATTCCTCCGGCCCGTCCCACTTGCTGGACTGCCAGCCGAACACGTCTGCGTAGAACTTGTTGGCACGCTCGGCGTCGTCAAAGGGCAGTTCAAAATGCACTACTTTGGGCATCGTTACTCCGAATTGCTTTGGCATTATGGCGATTCACGTAGGGGCGGGTTTCAAACCCGCCCCTACGCCGTCATATAGAGTTTCGCTCAGGCGATGGCCGCAGAACCCTCGCCCTTCAGGTAATCGGCGGTGCGCAGCGCCAGTGCCTGTATGGTGGTGGTCGGGTTGATGCAGGCGCCGGTGGTGAAGATGCTGCCGTCGATGATGAACAGGTTGGGCACGTCGTGGGCGCGGCCCCAGCGGTCCACCACCGAGCGGTCGGGGTCGGTTCCCATGCGGGCGGTGCCCAGCAGGTGCCAGCCGGCGTTGCGCCGGAGGCGGGAGGAGATCACTCGCTTGGCTCCGGCGGCCTCCAGCACTTCGGTGGCGCGGGCGATGCCGTGGTCAAGGATGGCCCAGGTGTTGTCGCTGACGTGTAGTCAATCTTGGGCGCGGGGATGCCGTCGCCGTCGGTGAGGGTTGGGTCCAGGGTGACGCGGTTGTGTTCCTCGGGCAGGTCTTCGGTCATGATGACAATGCCCATCTGGTGGCGGAACCGCTCGGCGAAGTCCCGATGGTGTCCCTCGCCCCATTGGACCTGCTGGCCGACCAAGCCGCCGAGGGCGAGCTGCAAGGGCGCGCCGCCCACGTTGGAAATCTGCATGTCGTAGCCGCGCACGAAGCCTCGGCGCAAGTCGGTCTCGTAGAACTCCTGGCTGAGCATGGAAGAACCGCGCGGGCCGTCGTCGGGTCCCAGGTCTTCGTCGAACAGGCCGAGCACGTAGCCGCAGGGATGGTGCATCAGGTTGCGTCCCACCTGGCCGCTGCTGTTGGCGAGGCCGTTGGGGAACAGGGCCGACTTGGAGTTGAGCAGCAGGCGGGAGGTTCCGATGCCATTGCAGGCCAGCACCACCACCTTGGCATACTGCGCCTGGAGGTTGCCGTTGTGGTCGTAGTAGGCCGCGCCGGTGGCCCGTCCCGTCTCGTCAACCAGGATCTCGCGGACGCGGGCGTGGGTGATAAGGCGGGCGCCCTGCTTGAGCGCGCCGGGCCAGAAGATGATGTCGCTGCTGGACGGCGAGCGCAGGTACTCGCCCACGTCGGCCGGCCGGCCGTCGTACTGCGTGGATGCCACTGCGTTGTCCGACGACCACCAGTGCCAGCCCAGCTTGTTGAAGGCGCGGGCCAGCATCTCGCCGCCCGGTCCGATGGGCAGCGGCGGCGTGGGACGGGCCGGCTTGGGCGGGTAGGCGGTGTCGCCCTGCAACCCGCTGACGCCGTGGGCGCGGTCGTTCTGGTCGTAGTAGGGTTCCAGCTCGAAGTAGTCCATGGGCCAGTCGTCGGCGACGCCATCCAGGGACTTGAGGCGGAAGTCCGACGGATGGAATCGGGGGAAGTGGGAACCCCAGTGGATGGTGCTGCCGCCCACGGCGTTGTACATGTACGGCGCGATGGGCGTGTCGTCCTCGTTGACCGGATAGTCCTCCGGCAGGCCGCGGAAGTTGGGGTTGGGATGGAAGTCGGTCTGCCAGTGCAGTTGCGCCTGGGGTTCGCTGACCGGGAAGGCGTTGAGCGGCACCCAGCCGCCCTGCTCCAGGCACACCACCTTGACGCCGGCCTGAGTCAGGCTCCAGGTGAAGGCTCCGCCGGAAGCGCCGGCCCCGATGACGAGGACGTCGGCGATGTCGTGTTTGCTGCCCATGAATGATTGCTCCTGTACGTGGAGGAAGGTTGCGGCGCATTATAACGTCGTCTTCGGCAAATCACGCAATTCATAATCCCAAACCGTCAGTGTTTCCCGTGCCCATAGCCCAAATGTAACGCTTGTACGCCTGGCCTGGTGTGTATGCAATGGCTAGCGTCGGTGGGGGGCATGAAATCGCGCAGTTGCAGCTTCAAGTCGGGAAAAGCTTGCGGACTGATGCTGCCATCGGCAGGAACGGTGTGGATGGCGGTGTACGCGCCGTCCACCGGGTCGGTGTGGACAATGACCTCGCGGGTGCGCAGGTTGGCAACCCACAGCTCGGGGATACTGGCGGCGGCATAGCGGGCGGCTTTGGGACCCAGGTCAAACTCCAGGGAAGTATCGGCCACTTCAATCAGCAACAGCACATCGTCCGACGTGGCAGATTCGGTATAGTAATTATCGCGGAAGCGCAGCAGGGATAAGTCGGGTTCCGGAGCGGTGTAGTCGTTCAGCCGGATGGAGCCTTGTACGTGTACCAATACCCGGCCCACCAGAGCGGGGGCCAGCAGCATATTCAGCCAGTCGGTGCAAAAGAGATGTGGGTCGCCCATGGCGGCCATGCGAAATATCTCCCCGTCCAGCAGCTCGATGTGTTCGTCTTCGTGGAGGATGCCGGCGACCTCCATGGCGACGCACTCGTCCACGGTGAAGAGACGGCGTATGCAATGAGGCGGCACGTCGGGCGTTGCGGCCCGGACAGCAGTCGAAGATGCGGGCGGCGGTGCGGGCGCCGGCTCAGTTGGAGCGCTTGCGGTGGTCATGGTGTTGCCTTGGCCATGTCTATTGCCCCCGTTCTGCTTCCAGTTGGCGAATACGCTCCAGGGCGGCGTCCCGTTCTGCCTGCGCCACACCCAACGCAGCCTCCAATTCTTCGGGGTCCATCAGAAACTCGTCCGTTTTGGGATCGTAAAAACGCAGTTTGCCTTGGTCCCAGCACAGGTATAGATCAAGCGGTTCGCAATAGCCCGACAGCATCCCGAACATCTTGCCGGGCCGGTCGTTGGCCAGCGGTATGGGTTCATAGCGACCATCCACCAGCCGGTCGCCGGCCAGCGGGGCGTCGTGATACCGGCCGCCGGAATAATCGAACCGCCAGTATTCGCTGACGCCATAGCGGGCGTAGCCTTCGCGTTTGACGGTGTAGTCGCGGCGTCCAGTATGTTCTGACGCCACTTCCAGCACGAAGTCCGGTGATTTTCCCACATCGTCGATTTCGTAACCGTTGTTCTCCTCGATGGCGTCGGGATCGACACCGAACGCGACGACCAGATCCGGCTCCAGCCAACCGGAACGTATGTGGCTTCTCTCAAAGCAGAGATAGCCTTCCCCACTGACCAGAACATCAGGACGATGAGCAAAGTGTCGATAGACGGTATTGCCTATGGCAGCCCTATGGTAATTGTTGTACTGCCTCATATCGCGCTTTTTGGGCGGGTCGGGCAACGGCGGTTTGCGCCGGGCTGGCCCGCCCGTCTCAGGCTGAACGATGGCGCTGTTGCGAGTAATCATCATTAGCCTCTCAATTGCAACGCGATTGCCGTTTTACCCCGCCCTACTTCCGCTCGAACACTGCCGCCACGCCCTGGCCGCCGCCGACGCACATGGTTTCGAGGCCCCATTGGGCGTCCTGGCGTTCCATCTCGTGCAGCATGGTGGTGAGGATGCGGGCGCCGGTGGCCGCGATGGGATGGCCCAGGGAGATGCCGGAGCCGTTGACGTTCAGGTTGTCCTCGTGGGGCAGTTGCCACTCGCGCAGCACGGCCAGCACCTGGGCGGCGAAGGCTTCGTTCAGCTCGATCAGGTCCATGTCGCCGAGGGTCATGCCGATCTTGTCCATCACCTTGTTGACGGCCGGCACGGGGCCGATGCCCATGGTGGCGGGATGGCAACCGGTAACGGCCCAACCGCGCAGGAAGGCCATCGGTTCAAGGCCCAGCTCTTCCAGCTTGTCCTCGGCAACTACTAAACACACCGAGGCGGCGTCGTTCTGGCTGCTGGCGTTGCCGGCGGTGACCACGCCGTCGCGCATGACGGGGCGCAGGCGGCCCAGCACTTCCATGGTGGTGTCGGCGCGCGGGCCTTCGTCGGCGTCGAAGATCTTGGGGTCGCCGCGACGCTGGGGGATGCTCACGGGGATGATCTCGTCGGCGAACTTGCCGGAGTCGCGGGCGGCCACGGCGCGCTGGTGGCTGCGCAGGGCGTACTCGTCCTGCTCCTCGCGGGGGATTTCGTACTCGCGGGCCAGGTTCTCGGCAGTCTCTACCATGCCGCCGGGGATGGGACCGAAGCGTTCGTCGGGGGCGATGGTGACGCGAGCGCGAGCCAGACGGTCGTGGAAGGTGACGGAGCCGAAGCGGGCGCCCCAGCGGGACTCGTTGCTGTAGAACTCGGCGCTGCTCATGCTCTCCGCGCCGCCGGCGATGACCACGTCGGCGTTGTCGGTCTGGACGAGCATGGAGGCATTGAGGATGGCCTGGAGGCCCGAGGAGCAGCGGCGATCCAACTGGTAGCCGGGCACCTCGATGGGCAGCCCCGCCTTGAGGCCGGCCAGCCGTCCGATGGCAGGGTTCTCACCCGACGGGTACCCGTGGCCCAGGATCACGTCGTCCACCCGGGCGGGGTCAACGCCGCTGCGTTCCAGGGCGGCCTGGATGACGGTGGACGCCAGCTCGGCGGCCGGCACGTCGCGCAATGCGCCGCCGAAATTCCCGACGGCGGTGCGGACCGGCGCAACTATGGCTACTCCTCGCATAATGACACTCCTTGTCCGTCCGCCGGACGCGGACGCTTGATGCAACAGAAAATTGTGGCGGTATGATACCCGCTGCCCGTCGCGGTGTAAAACGGAGCGGGCCGGCATGAGACGAAATCTGCCGTCCGCTATTTGCTACAATTAGCGTTGGAAAACTTCTTTGCCCAGAGCAGTGACTTTGCGGGAGGAGAAGCCGACGATGCAAAAGGCGTTGCATATTAGAACGACGGTGTTGCCTGGCGGCAAGGTGGAGTTTACCAGCCCAGAGTTAGAGGCAGGGCAGACGGTTGACGTGGTGGTGTTGCACGACTCCGCCACGAAGGGCCGTTCCATCATGGAAATTCTCAACAGCGGACCGGAGCGCCGCCTGTTCCAGACGGCCGAGGAAGTGAGGGCGTACCTGGCGGAAGAGAGAGATTCGTGGGACCGCTGAACCTTCCCCTCGCTGGCCTGGTTTATATTGACGCCAGCAGCCTCATCTACAGCGTGGAGCGGGTGGAACCGTATCGAACCCTGCTGGAACCGATGTGGCAGGAAGCTCAGGACGGCAATCTCACCATCGTAAGCAGCCCTGTCCTTGTGATCGAGGCGTTGGTAAAACCACTTCGGGAAGGCAACGAGGAGATCGAAATGCAATACCGTGAGCTGTTCTCGTCCAATGCGGTGAGGTTGCTTGACGCCTCTTACCAAGTGTTTGAGGATGCAGCCCGGCTGCGCGCCTCGACCGGATTGAAGACGCCCGACGCCCTCCACGCAGCAACGGCTCTTCGGGCCGGCTGCGCGCTCTTCATCACCAACGACACTGACTTTCGCCGTGTCGAGGGACTTCCCGTAGTGGTTCTGAGCGACCTGCTTAGAGCGACGTAGGGGAGGGGCACGGCGGATTCCGGGCGCCCCTGTGCTACAATCGAAAGTGGCAACGCGCCAGTATGGGGGCTTAGCTCAGTGGGAGAGCACCTGCTTTGCAAGCAGGGGGTCAGGGGTTCGAATCCCCTAGCCTCCACCACCTAATCCAATACTGCGAACACCGCCGTTCAAGGCGATTTCGGCGGTATCGGCTCCCCAGATGGGACTGTCCTCCGGCGTGGGAATGGTGATTCCGATTCCTCAAACGACAACAAATCCTCGGTAGCTATGCCAAGGGTGATGTTCACGTTGTTGTCGCCGTCGATGACCACCTGATCAACGAGCAACTGTATGACCTCGCGGCGTTTCTCGTCGGGGAGGCCGTCCAGGCTTTGGCTGAACCGCTGCGACCACTGGATCAGGTTCTCCATGACCAGGCGTTTCTCGGAAGCCATGGTCTCCCTGGCGCGGAGGTCGTGCAGGCTGGCCCGGGCGGCCTCCAGCCGCTCGGTGATGAACCGCCGCTGCTGGTCCAGCTGTTCCTCGGTGATCTTCCCCGACACGAACAGCCGGATGGCCCGCTCCTCCTCCACCTGGATCTTTCGGAGGTCGCGCTCGGCTCCGGCGATCCGTTCCACCAAGCCGCCGTCAACCTCCGCGTCCATTGACTCGATGCCCGCCGCTATGAGCTCGGGATTCCGGACCATGTTCCTGACCTGGCTCCAAACCAGACCCTCCAGCCGTTCGGCGCGGATGGACGCCGGCTTGCGGCAGCCGAGCCGGTCGTTCAGCATTCCGTAGCATTGGTAGTGGCGCTGGGGGGTTACCCGGTCCCGGGCGACGGGCTTCCCGTCCCGCTTCGTGTAGGTGCGGTACGAGGACCTACAGGCGAACAACCGGTTGCACTCGGCGCAGGTGACCAGGTGCTGGAGCAGGTAGAAGGCCTTGGTGTTGCGCTTGGAGCGCTGCTTGCGCTGTTTCTTCAGAGCCTGGGCCCGGTGCCAGGTTTCCCCGTCCACCAGGGGCGGGAAGGGAATCTTGATCCACTCCTCCCTGGGCCTGGGGTAGACCATCTCGCCGCCTTCGGTGACCACCCAACGGGCCCGGCCGTAGTGCCAGGTACCCTTGTAGACCTCCCGGCGCAGGATGTCGCTGACGTAGGCCTTGTGCCAGCGGGAGCCGGGGTTCCTGAGGGGGGCGTCTTCGGCCGTGAGCCGCCGGATGATGTCCAACCCCGAGGCGCCCTCGTGGACGTACATTTGGAAGATGCTGCGGACGACCTCGGCCTCGGGTTCGTAAATCTCCGGTCTACCGTCGTCGCCGGTGCGGTAGCCGTAGGGCGGGGCGCCGGCGGGCATGCGTCCCTGCTTGGCCGAGCCGCGCTTGCCCATGGTGGAGCGCTCCCGGAAGTTGTCCAGTTCCAGCTTGCCGATGGCGGCCATGAGTCCGAAGGTCTTCATGTCGATGGGGTCCATGACGGCTTCCAGCCGGATCTGGTGGGCCTCGATGACCTCCATCAGGGCGGCGGCAGGGAACATGCCCCGGCTGAGGCGGTCGGACTTCCAGCAGACGATGGTGTCGAACCGTTCCCGCTTGGCGTCCTCCAGCATCCGCTGGAACTCGGGGCGCTTCTTGGACCAGCCCCTACCCACCTCCTGGTATCGGGCGGTGATGGTCAGCCCCTTTTGCTGGCAGTAGGCCTCCATATCGGCCACCTGCTCGGAGATGGAGGTCTTGTCGTCCTCGGCCTGGCTCTTGTCCGAAACGCGGGCGTAGATGGCCGCCCGCTGGCCGGCGGTTCGGTTCTGCGCCCTGGCTCTGGTTCTCGCCATGTTTGCCTCCTGCTGATTACTTCCATAACAAAAAGACCCGCCTCCTGTCGAGAGCGGGCCTGCGGGTAGTACAATGCCACCGCATCACCTGCTTCTCTCAGGTGGCGCCGGGCCCGGGGTGTTTGCAGCACCGCCGGGCCAACCGTTGCTCAGGATGATACCAAGTAGGGGCGGCGGCGTCAAAGAATGTCATAATAGGGAAGAGCCGAACTGGGTCATTCTGCTCCGCCGCCGCCAACGGCCAGCTCGTGTTCCTGCCTGCTTTCGCCACGGGCGGGCTGTCCATCGGTGGCGTGTTCCAGCAGGAGGCAGTAAAGACGGCGCAGACGGTCCCTGGCGTCGGGGCCGGGGTTGAAGTCGATGGTGACCACGCCTAACTCATGGGCGCACCCGCCCCGTGTCTTCGGTGTCGCAGGTTTCCTGGGTTCTCTCAATGTTCGCCGCTCTCACCGGAATGACGCTCGTCCGGGTGTTGGACGCGGGCTTGCCCGGCGAACGTCTGGCATAGGGTCAGTGTGAGCGATGGGGAAATCCGGCGTTATCCCTCGAAAGGGATTTCATCCGTGAAGTTTTCATGTGTGAAATGTCGTTTAGCCTGGACAGGGCGATAGGGATAGGCGCAGTTATTTGGGTAGTGGGCGGTTGGAGAGGGGACTGATGACGCGAACTCGGCAGGGTCGGGGCCAATGGAACAGAATGGCCTAATCGCGGGGCCGCGCCCTGGCGGCGGGGAGCAGGTGGCCCAGGCCCATACCGTCGGCCAGATCCTGGAGGGCCAGGAGGTGGCGCATGTTGGGCTGTACCCCCTGCTTGCGCCAGCGCCACAGGTTGAGGACGCTGGTGCCCAAAAGCCGGGCGATCTCGGCCCAGGGCAGGCCGGAGGCTTCCTTGAAGGCCTCCAGACCCTGGGCAAAGTCGCCGGTGAGAACGTAGACGGTCTTCTGGCCGCGGACGCGCTTTCTAGACATGGATTCCCTCCTTCCCGAGAGGAACCGGAAGGTCCTCGCCCATCAGGATGTCCAGTCCGCCCGGAATCCGGGCCGCCAGCAGGACCAGGGAGTGGTAGGCGCCGCCGCAGGGTTCGGTGCCGTTCTGCCAGCGCAGGACCTGCTTGAGTTCCACGCCCAGGGCCCAGGCGAACTCCTCCCAGGTGAGGCCGCTGGCCTCCTTGAGGCGGACCAGGCGCAGGGGGAAGTCCTCCGGCAGGTCCCCGCTGAGACAGGGCAAAAGCCTTCCGCCGATGGCCGGACCGCGGGCGTAGGCGGGCAGTCGCGGCGTTCTAATTGTCGTTGTCATCGCTTTGCAACTCGAAGAGTTCGTCGAAGTCATGGACGTCCAGAGTCCGCTGGATTCTGCGCCGGATGCGCCCGGAGGGGGCGCGCTCCCGGTTCAGCAGGGTGGACAGATAGCCGGGGCTGATGCCGGCCTGGCGGGCCAGCCAGTTCTGGGAGCGGCCCAGCGTTTCCAGGCGGGCCCAGATGGCCTGGGTCTTGAGGCGGACGGTGAGGCGGTATCGGGGTTTCATGCGGTTGGTAGCCTCCGTTGGCAGCTCGTTGTTAAAGTCTTATCCTAAGCTATACTTATGATATAGTGTAACCACGAGACAGTAGCACTGTCAAGAACTGGTGTTCTATAATACTAAGCAGCAATTATCCTCGCCCGTGAGCGCTGCCCAGGAGAACCGTCGCCCATGACCGAAGACCGGGGCTACCCCTGGAGGAACATCGGAGCC
Organism: Dehalococcoidia bacterium; assembly: GCA_965207025.1. Lineage (GTDB taxonomy): Bacteria > Chloroflexota > Dehalococcoidia > Lucifugimonadales > UBA3495 > Bin87. The sequence goes on from OZ242258.1 coordinate 4,384,498, forward strand.
CGCATCAAGGAGGCCCGGGTCAAGGTTGGTCTGACCCAGAGGCGGTTGAGCGAGATTGTGGGGGTCAGTCCCCATGCCGTCTGGTCCTGGGAGGCGGGGAAGATGAAGCCCACCCCGGAGCACCTGCTGGAACTGGCCTACCGCTGCGAGACCAGCACCGACTGGCTCTTGGGCCGGGACGTGGTGGAGGCGGAGATACTGAAGGAGACGGACGCTTCCTTCCGCAACGCCATCCAGGGCCTGCGCATGGAGGACCTGGAGTCCATCATGGAGTTCATCCGCTTTGTGCGCGAGCAGCGGCGAAGGAAGGAGCGGGAGGAACGATGAACCTGGCGCAGCGGAAGGCCGTGGAACTGAGGAGACGGCTGGGGCTGCGGGGACGGGTGGAAGCGGAGGAGGTGGCCAGCATTTTGGGGCTGGAGGTGCAGCCCTGGCCGCTGGAGGTGCAGGAAGAGATGCTGCTGGGCCGGTACATTGGCGTGGCCGAGCGGCTGGACCACCGGCGGCGGCGTTGGGTGATCGCCCACGCCATCGGCCACAGCCTGTTGCACCCCGGCAACCACCTGTGGATCCGGGACCACACCAGCATGGGAGGCCGCTACGAGCGGGAGGCGGAGGACTTCGCCCTGGCCCTGCTGGTGGACGAACGGGAGGCCCGGGAGATGGGCCTCAGGGAGCTGTGGGAGGTGGCGGAACATTTCGGGGTCCCGCAGGAGTTGGTGGTGTTCCAGCCGACCCTGGTCATGGAGTGAATCCCGTCCCGGACCAGGGACCTGCCCGTGCCTGCGGCCCACGAGACCCGGGAGATGATGGGAAAGGATAAGGGATGGAAGATATGGAGAGGCTGGAGCAGTCGTTGGCCGAACGGGACGGGGAGATGTTGGAGAATCTCCGTATGTGCTTCACACGCGCGCCGGGAACACCCAGTTCGTGGGAGGAGTTGCCCGAAGCAGACAAGGCATCCATCCGGAGATTTTACTGGAAGAGCATGGGGGTTGAAATTGACGGGGGACAGGGAGTGCTGCCGGTATCCAGAGTCCTGCATACTCACCGCTCTGGTATCCGCCAGAATTGGCAATTCATCCCCTGTTCCAGGGGCCGCTCGGTGCCATGCTCTACTCTAATGGCGCCGCGTACCTTGTGCTGGTAATATGGAGCGTGACGTACCGCACCCCGACTCTGGCACGCCACTTAAGTATACAGAACCAGTTCATTGGGTCAGGCGCGAACATTGAACGGGGGATCTGTGGGATTTTGAGCTCTGGAAGCGACGAGATGGCTAGAGAATGTCTGGCCTGCACCAACCCCTTACCTGGGAATAGCTCAAACAAATGCTCATAAACGAGACATTCTCAACAACCTTCTTGGACCGAGAATCCGTTCCCCAGTGCGATTTGGATATCGCCAACCGTGTGCGTACCAATTTGCTTCCATGGGTTGGGCAGTTCTCGCCACAGTTAGTCGAGGAATTGTTGGTAGCATATGGCCAGCGGGCGCGCGTGGTTATGGACCCCTTCGTAGGAAGCGGAACGTCGCTGGTAGAAGCTGCTCGGCTTGGCAAGGGGGCTTGGGGGAACGATATCAACCCTGCTGCTGCCATTCTGTCTCGGGTGTACAGGTTGGTCAATGTCGCTCCCGACGAGAGGGAAAAAGCATTAGCATCCCTGGAAAATCGCCTGACTGGGATTGTCGAGCCACCTGACGGGCCGCTTTTCTCTGGACTCGGTGCGGTCGGATCAGGGCAAGCTTCGCGGGAAACTACCCTCGTAAAAGTCTGGATGGATTCCGATACGGAGGTTTCCAAAATTCTTGCGGCGGCCCTTATTGTACTTTGCGACTTCTATCGAAACGATTTGAGCGCAGATAAGGTCCTCAAGAATTGGGAGCGTCTAGCTGAGACAGTCCGGTCGCTGCCGGAATCAAGTGAATCGGTCGAAGTCCACCAAGCGGATGCACGTAAGCTGCCCGCAAAATCTGATTCGGTTGATTTGGTATTGACGTCACCTCCCTACATCAACGTCCACAATTATCATCAAAAGTTCCGTCGATCAGTCGAGGCTCTCGGTTGGAAGGTGTTGACAATTGCCCCTTCGGAAATCGGATCGAACCGTCAGAATCGGGGGAATCGATTTGTTACGGTTATCCAGTACGCGCTGGATATGGTTCTTGCAATACGTGAGATGGCGCGGGTCGCCAGACCCGACGCTCGGCTAATCCTCGTACTGGGACGGGAATCCACGGTACGTGGCGTCCCATTTTTCAATGGAGAACTCGTATCTGAATTGGCCGTACGAGGCGTCGGTCTGGAAAATGAGCGACGCCAGGAGCGTCAGTTCGTCAATCGGTATGGCAGTAAAATACGCGAGGACATACTGCATTTTCGCATCTCCTCCGATATACCCGACGAAGGGTTTGGCCTGGCGTCAGCGCGGGCTATCGCAGGTCAAACCCTATCAGCAACCCGTCATCTAACCGAAGCCGACGCTCGACGGGGTATTGATGACGCACTGGAGCGATTAGACTTGGTGGCTCCTTCGCCAATGTTATCTGACGGAGAACATTCTCAGGTTCTGTCATGACCACGGTACTTCCTACTCCCCACGTGGACAAACTCCAAGCCCTACTGGAGAACCGAAACCTGCCCGAGGCCGACAAGCCTCGGGTGCGTGAGGCGATCCAAAGGTACGGCGCCTGGGTTCGGGATGTCAGGGCGATCGAGGGCGATGGAGACGGCCTCGTTGATCCCTTGGTAGCTTCTCTCAACCGTTATCGGAAATGGATGGACCTCAACCTGATATTTGATAGTCCAGACAATTTCCTGCACCGGCAAAGGGGACAGTTGAAGCTCGACAACTCGGTCCTGGAGGAATTCTTGCCTTGGTTGGTCAGCAGGAGATTCACCGAACAATTGGCTGGTACCGGGTTGAGCCTGGGGCCGACAAATGCTTTTTCCCAACTCAGTTTCAACTCTGATCCGTTCAACCGGACGAACGGGGGCGGGATGACCATCCGGTCCAAGGACCATGATTTTGCGGTGGCGCTCCCCTTGTTCCTCAAGGCTTCCCACAACCGGGACTTCAGCGACTCGCAGCAGGCGAGGACCAATTTGGCCTACTTGGCCGTTGAACTCAAGACCAATCTTGATAAGACGATGTTTCAGGAAGCCAGTGCAACCGCCTATGACCTGAAGCTCGCCTTACCCAGTTCACGATACTTTCTGTTGTGCGAATGGCTGGATATGACTCCAATCAATACCGCTGTAACCGCCATCGAAGAGGTAATAGTTTTGCGTAAGGCAAAACGCATGTCGGCGAACGTGCGGCGTAATTTCGCCACGACCGGCGGAAGGGCACAAAACCGAGGCGCTTTCGAGCAACACTTGGACGACCATCCTTTCTCCCCAGACGCATTCAGGCGGTTCTTGGCACATGTGGAGCGACTATTCGTTGCCGGTGACGATAACGAACGACAAGCGCTGGAGCGAGGCTGGTTTTGACCCTTACCATCCCATGTGCGAAAGGCGAATAAGGCGGCGTGCAGCCAGAGTAATCGGCGCTCAGGTTGGGAAGCCAAAACACAAAGGCAGGGCGGTTCATTCCGTCTGGCTTTGAGCGTTCTTCTCTCTTCATGCTGCGTCTTCATTCCCTGTGTCGCCGCTGAGGACCGCGTCTGGGGGTCCTGAGCTCAGGGTGTGACCCTCCGGCCGGGTGCAGTAGAAGATTCACATGGCGTCGCTACCTCCGGTGACTTGGGAATTCAGTTGGCGGGAAAGGCGTAGCCCGGTTGGTATCTCCCGGGTGCAAACCAGGCTGCCCCCAACGGTCCTTCATGCTGCAACAAGGCGCGGTGGGAGACGGCCAGGGGAATTTCCAGCCGCGTCCTGGCCAATTCCCTGGCGGCCAGGCCCAGGAAGTGGGTGGCGGCCAACTCGTCGTCGAAGACCACCAGGACGATGGGCTGTACGCCGTGGTCGTCCAGGGGGCGGGACGTGGAGTAATAGCGCAGGTAGGGGGCCAGGCGCTGGGCCATGGTGGCGGGTCGCACGGCGCGGCGCTCCCACTCCAGGAAGAAGGGCCACATCGTGGAGTTACGGCGCAGGATGCCGAAGGCGTCGGGGTTCACCGAGCGCAGCCCGCCCTGGTGGCGGAAGTAGCGTGAGGCCCGGGAGGGCGGGTCCAGCTGGGCGACCTCCCAGCCCAGGGAGCGGGCCTGCCGGGCCATAGCGGCGATGAAAGCGTGGACGGCGCCGGTGTGCTCGGCGTTGCGGAGCAATTGACGGCTGTTCCGGCCGGAGACGTTGCGCCATTCTTCAGGGGCATTCGAATTCACCGGGGCGACGCTCCAGCGCCCGCGCGCCGCGCCCACCGAGGCCCGGTCCCGGCGGGACAGCAGGGCCAGGCCCCGGTCGCTGAGGGCCAGCCGCCGTCCGCCAATTGAGACCCGCCGTACCAGCCCGACCTCCGTGGGAAAGGCCATGGTCTCGTATAGCCGGGACCGGGAGACGCCCAGGAGCGATCTCAGGTGCTCCGGGGCGATCCCCGGCCAGTCGTGCAGCAGGTCCAGGAGTTGCTTGGCGGCGGGCTTCAGCAGGGCGGGCAGCAGCCAGTCGGGGGATTCCTTTCCCAGGCCATCAAGCTCGATGTCCTCCGGCAGGGCAATCCGCCGCAATTGGGCCTCAGCAGGCAGGCGCCCGCCCCGCTCGACATGGCCGGAGAGGACGCGGCGCAGGTTCAGGTAGGCGGCGACGGCGGGCAGGCTCCAGACGGGTTCCGACGGTCCGGCCAGCACGGCGTCCCCCTCCAGGGCTAGCAGGACCGGGGTCCGCCCGCCTTCCAGCAACCGGCGGGCGTGCCGGAGGCGCACCTGGTCGGGAGCGAGCAGCAACACGGCGCCGGGCAGGGGTCCCTCTCTCAGCCGCCACATTCGCTTGGCGAATCCGGTCCGGTCGGCGGTGCGGCCCAGGCGGACCAGGCCCAGGGTCCGGCCATCGGCCAGGGTCAGGGCGGCGTCCAAGGGGGCGGCCCGGTACCAGCGCAGGGCCAGCGGGCCGTTCTCGGCGGCGATGGCGGAGGCCAGCCGGTAGACGACGGCCACGGCGTCCAGCCGCTCCAACAGGATGCGCCGCCACCGGGCGGAGACCGGGCGGCGGCGCAGCAGTTGGTCCAGGTCCACCCTTTCCAAGCTGGCAAGGAGACGGATTCCGTGGGCAGTGAGGTGGAACCTCCGGGTTGTTCTCAGCAGGCCGGTGGCGTGGGGAACGGAGGCGGCCAGACCCCGGCGCTCCAGGGCGGCCACGGCGTCGTAGGCGGAGCGGTCGGCCACGCCGGAGACGGCGGCCAGTTCCAGCCGGTCGATGAAGGGCATGGCCGCCAGCCGCCGCAGGGTCAGCAGGTCCCGTTCCGCGCCCCTCACGCCGCCCCTCCGTCCCCGCCCTCCGCCTCCGGCGGCCTGGGATTGCGGGTGCGGGGCTTGTGCTTGGGGCGCGGCTGCGTACCGTCCTTATCCTTCTCCTCCCTCGCTTCCTTGCTACTTGTCTCTGTGTCTTCCTTCTTTTCGGCTTCCTCGTTTTCCCCACCGTCATTCAGGTCCTCCAGGCCGTCGTGGAAGTCCTCCACCCTCTGCGCAGGCTCGGACTGGCCGGCGGACAGGTCCCTGGCCGCAGTGACGTAGGCGGCGGACGCCGCGCGGATGCGGGCGGCCGTCTCCGGGTCCCCCGCCTCCGGCTTCATCACCTCCATGGAGAAGGCGTCGAGGCGTTCCCTTCCCACGGTGGCCCGCACGTAGCAGTGGTGCACGTCCAGGGAAACGATGTCGTCCTCGCTGACCCGGTCCCGGCCCAACTCCCACACCAGTTGACGGGCGTCGTTGCCCGCCACCTGGAAGACCGCCAGGCAGCCCACGTTGGCCAGGATGGTGTCCCGCATGGTGGGGGAGAGGGCCTCCAGCTTGGCCAGGCTCTGGGTGGCCAGGATGAAGCTGGCCCCGAACTTGCCCAACTCGGAAAGCATGCTTTCGTAATCGACGCCGGACATGGACTGCATCTCGTCCACCACCACCAGCGCGCCCCGGCGCTGTTCCGGCGGCAGGCCGCCCTGCTCCCGGATCACCGCGTCCACCAGGTTGAGCAGGGAGGCCCCCACCAGGGCGGCCACGTCCCGGCCGGCCGTGCCCTGGGCGGTGGACACCAGCAGGATGCCGCCCTCCCGGATGGTCTCCCGCAGGTCGATGGTGGAGCGGCGCTGGCCCAGGATGGCCCGGGCCCGCTGGGAGGAGGCGTAGTAGGTGAGGCGGGTCTGCACCGGGGCCAGAGCATCGGCCCGGTACTGGTGGGTCCAGTTCCTGAAGTCCCGGGCCCACCACTCCAGCAGGTAGGGGTCGCTGACGTTGGCCAGCACGGCGTCCTTGAAGTTCTGGTCGTCGGAGAGGAGCTTCAACCCGTCCAGGATGGTGTACTGGCTATCGGCCTCCACCCGCTGGTTGGCCTCGTGGAGGGTCTTCACCGTCTGCTCCAGGATGGACTGCATCCGGGGTCCCCACTGGTCCCACAGCCCTTTGGCCACCCGCACCACCGAGTCGGCGGTGCGGTCGCGGTCGGCGAAGATGCGGGTGTCCAGCAGGTTGACGCCGGGGGAGCCTGATTCGTCGGCCAGGTCGATGAGCCTTACCTTGTCGATGAGGGTGTTGGGGACCTGCTCCAGGATCGCCTCCACCAGGTCGGCGTGGGGGTCGATGACCACGATGGCGTCGCCGTCCCGGCCGGCGGCCTTCTCCTTCAGCTTGTGGAGCACGCCGTGGAGCATCAGGGTGGACTTGCCCATGCGGGTGCGGGCCACGTAGAGGTGGTGGCGGCGCAGCAGGTCCGGGGAGAAGCGGATCTCCCTGGCCCGGCCCGCGGTGGTGTGTCCCACCAGGGCGCCACCCTTTACGCCCCGGGCCGAGGGCAGCAGGGACCGGGGGCCGGAACGCTCCACCAGGGGGGTCTCGTCGCCGGCCCCGGGCGGGTGCCACAGGGCCGCCGCCTCCCGCACCCCCAGGGCGCTGCGCTTTCCAAAGAGTCCCGGCGGCGTGGGGTTGAGGTTGGCGGCGGGGACCACGGGCCTGATCTTCCCCACCCTGAACCTGGCCCCGGCGGGATGGTCGTAGTGGCGGTAGGCCGCCGCCACCGGCTCCAGGACCTCTTCCGCCCGGCGCAGGCCGGCGCCCTCGGGCAGGATGGCGATCACCTGCACCTCGCCGTCGAAGGCGATGCGGGAGGTCTTCTCCCTGATGATCAGGGGGTCGTAGACCCGGTTGCGCCCCCGCTTCCAGCGGTGCCAGGCCCAACCGGCGGCCGTAAGTCCCAGGGCCGTTCCCAGGCCCAGGAGCACGGCCTTCCAGGTCTCACCGTCTCGCACCCACAGGTAGCCCTGGAGGGTTCCCACGGCGGCCACGCCCAGCGCCGCCATGGTCACCCCGTCCAGCTTCAGGGGTCCGGTCTGGTAGGTGTAGGAGGGGTCCCGCCGCTCCTCCGCCGCCCGGCGGTGGCCTCGCTCCAGGTGGGCCTGGGACCAGTTGGGACCCAGGGATCGCAGCAGCAGCCGGGACACCACCCGCTCGCCGTCCTTCAGGTCGCACAGGGAACCCATGAGGGCAATGAGGGGGTCGGAGCCCGGGTCCAGCAGGTCGTCGTCCCGGAAGGTTCTCAGGGGAACGTACTCCGGCCCGTCCACCCGCAGCGTCATGCCCCAGGCCTGTTCGCCTTCGTTCAGGCGCAGGGGGTCCTCCTCCGGTGGAATCACGTTGACGCGGGCCTGGGGGTAATGGGCGGCGATTTGTCCCCGCACCACCCGGTCGTCCTGGCAGCGGGCCAGCAGGGTGACGCCGTCGATGTCGCCGGCCAGTTCCAGGGAGAAGGGTTCGGGGACGGCGACGGACTGGAGCAGGTTCTCCACGCCCAGCAGGGTGCGCTCGCCCTGGCGGGGCGGCCTGACCGCCAGCAGCGCCGGCGGGCGGTAATCGATCTTGGGATTGAACAGGATATTCCTCACGTTGATATTCATGGTCATTTCCTCTCCATCAGATTCGGATACGGTTTCAGGGTTCGCGGCTCAGTGCCTGGGGCCGGGCCGCCACTCGATTACTTCCGTTTCTTCGGGCGTGGCCTCGATGCGTACGGGAAAGCGTTGGCCTCTCGCCAGCAGGAGCCCGTCGCCCCGGGGACAGGACAAGAGCCAGCGCTGCAGTTCCTCGGGCAGGTCGAAGGCTTCGCCCACGGTGGCGACGGCGGCGGCGTCCTGCTGGAGCAGCAGCTTGAAGGCGGCGTTCTGGAGCAGAGCGCGGCCGCTGTGGCCGGTGATTGCTCTTGAAGAATCCTCGGAGAGCAGGTCCTGCACGTCCTGGGTGATGAACTGCAAGCCCAGCCGGTGCTTGCGAGCGCGCTTGGCCATGCTCACCATGAAAGCGGCGCCCTCGGGGTGCTGCATGATGCTCCACACCTCGTCCACCACCAGCAGCCTGGGCCGGGGGTCCTGGGCGGCGGCGGCCCACACCGTCTCGGTGCAGACCATGGCGGCGGCGGGACGCAGTTCCGGTTCCAGCAGGTGCAGGTCGAAGACCGTCACCAACGCCTCGCGGGCCAGCAGGTCGTCGCCCTCGTCGGAGAGCAGGTCCCGCAGGCTGCCGGTGGCGAAGGGGCGCAGCAGGTGGGCGATCTCCGGGGTCTCCTGTTGCAGGTAGGCGTAGAAGTCCCGGAAGCCGGTGCGCTCCCGCCTTTGCGAGTAGTAGCCGGCCAGGGCGTGGTCCAGGGAGGAACGGCGCTCGGCGGAAAGCCTTTCCCCCACCATCACTTCAATCAACCGTCGCAGGCTGCCGATGCGCTGGAGCAGTTCTTCCGAGTCGCCCCGGTCGATGACGAAGGGGTTCATGCCCTGGCCTGGCACTCCTGGCGACAGTACGCGCCCACCGGCAGCACGGGCCATGTCGGTGTACTCGCCCTCGGGGTCGATGATGTAGGCCCGCACTCCCCGGCACAGGCCCCGCAACACGCCCAGCTTGGTGGCAAAACTCTTGCCGCTGCCCGAACGGGCCAACACCGCCGTGTTGGCATTCAGATGCGTTCCGTCGAAGGGATCGTAGACGATGGGGGCGCAGGCCCGCAGGTCGATGCCGTAGAGGGTGCCGCTGCGGGTGTCCAGGTCCGGCGGCGAGAAGGGGAAAAGTCTAGCCAGCGACGACGTATCCAAGGTCCGCCACACCGCCACGGCGTTCAGGCCCAGGGGCAGGGTGGACAGCAGCCCCTCTCTCTGCCTAAAGGCCAGGTTGTCCAGCTTGCCCAGGGTGGCGGCGAAGTGGGCGCGGGCCTTCTGGGTCAGGTCCTTCAGGGTGTCGTGGTCGGCGGCGTGCAGCGTGACGGAGAGGGAGGCGTGGAACAGCCTCTCCCTTCCCCGCTGCACCTCGTCCCGGAGGCGGCTCACGTCCTCCAGGGCGATCTCCGCCTCCGGGGACATGGAGCGGCCCCGCTTCAAGGAGAGGGACTGGGCCGACTCGAAACGGACCTTCTGCCACTCCAGGGTACGGGCCGCCTGCTCCGTGGGGATGGCGCCCAGGTGGACGGCCAGGTCCATGGGCGCTCCGGCGGCCATCAATCCCTGAAGGAAGCCTGGGGCCAGGCTGCGGGGCCACTTGCCCAGGTGTAATGAGCGGGTGATGTGGTCGCCGATGCGGATGTCCCGGCGGTTCACCTCCACCTCCATTTCGGCGTCCTCGTCCCGTTCCTGGGGCGAGCCGCCCAGGGCGCAGGCCAGGAGCAGCAGCTTCAGGGTTTCGCCGTTCAACGGGAACACGCCGAGACCGGCCCGCACCAGCAGCGCCCGCAGCTCGTCGGCACGGGCGTGCTCGCACACGGCGTAGAAGCGCCGGTCCAGGATGCCCTCCCGGTTTTCCAGGGTGGTCAGCAGGCGGCCCAGGCTGTCGGCGGCGTCCTTCGTCTGCCGGGGCAGGTCTTCGGGTTGGGCCTCGCTCAGCTGGTCCCTCAAGCCCTGCAAGACCGGCGGGTGCTGCCTGACCAGCAGTTGCACCGGAAAGTCCAAGGCGTTGAGCGATCCGGCGAAGGCGCCCAGCTTGGGCTCGTCCAGCTCCAGCCCCATCACCTCCATCACCGCCAGCTTCACCCCGTCCAGCCGGACCGGGCCGTCGTCCTCCAGGTGGGAAAGCATGAAGAACAGGGGCAGGGGCGGCGGCGGTTTGGGTTCGGCGGTGAGTTGCTCCGCCGTGTCTTCAATGTCCTGGGGTTGGGACCGGCCCGGCGGCCAGCGCCGGGCCAGGTCCTTCGGGTTGGGCAACGTCAGTTTCACGATTCTCACCTCCTGGTTCATTTCGGGTTGGTCTATGCGCCGGGCAGTACCTCGATGATCCGGCCCACGATGCCGGCGGCGATGCCCTTGGCCAGCAGCACCACCACCAGGCCGACCACGGCCATTACCACGGCGTTGCGCGCTCTGCCCCGGCCCTCTCCCTCGGCGCCCTCGGCCATCAGCAGGAACCCGGCCCAGACGATGCCGAAGACGCACAGCCCCGCCCCCACGTAGGCCATGCCGGTGAGCGCCGCGTCGAAGGCGGCGGTCATGGCGTTCATCTCGTCGTCCGGGGCGGCGGCCACCGACGCCAGAGCCTGCCCCGTACTGGATACGGGGGCCGCCGCCGAGGACAGGAGAATTGCGGTCAGTTTCCGGGCCATAGCGAGCTCCACCAGTTGGAACCGCCCACCGGCGTCTGTTCCGCCTTTGGCGGCGGGGGCTTGGGCGGGGGCACGTAGAGGGCCTGATAGGGGGTGTCGGCGCCGAGGTTCACCGCCGGCGCCCTGTTCGACGCTTGGACCAGGGACAGGCTCTCCGTGCGGGTGCGGGTAACGGGACCGCGCTGGTTCTCCACGGCCCGCACGTGCTCCGGGTGGTGGACGTAGATGCGCACCGTCTTGACCGTCGAGCTTTCACCGCAGCGGCAGGTCACCCGGCGGGTGTACACGTCGGTGCGGGCCGGGTGGTGGACGGTCTGCAACATGGGCGGCCGGGGGACGTTCAGGGTGGCCGTCAGGTCCGCCGTGATCTCCAACTCGTTGACCGCCCGGCTGTTGGCGACGGGCAGGGTGAAGGCGGTCTCGCCGTCCGGCACGAAGGCCGCCGTGGTGGAGTGGCCGCCCCACGCAATGCTCACTGTTCCCGTGATGTCGGTCACCGTGGCGTCCAGCATTGCCGGGACCGACTGGCTGAAGTGGCCGCCGTACACCGGCAGGTCCTCCTCGTGGCGGGTCTCCGTGATGCACTCCGAGGAGATGCCGCCGGCGATCCGCCCCGGCGTCCACTCCAGGGAGGTGACCTCCAGGTCGCACAGCTCCCCGTCTGCGGTGGGCAGGGGGTAGGGAATCTGATGGCTCTTCAGCGACGCCGCGCCGGAGAACCCCAGAGCCTGCCCCGTACCTGATACGGGGGCGTCCTGCCAGGAGAAGGTGAAGGAGGGCGACGGCCCGTCCAGGGTCAGGTTGTAGCTCTTGCTCTCTCCGGCGGCGAGGCTGGTGTTGAAGCCCATCTTCAACGTCCGGCCGGTCCTGCCGCCGAAGACCCGTCCCTTCAGGTCCAGGTCGTGGGCGGCCCGCAGGGTGACGGCGGCGGTATCGCCGGAGACGGACAGCTTCTCCACGTAGACGCGGCGGCCCGGCACCGGGTCCGGCGGCTCGAAGTAGATTTCGCCCAGCCGCCAGGCGTCGCCGTAGGGGTTGTCATCAGGGTCGTCGGCCAGGGCGCTGCCGGGCAGCAGCACCATCGCCAGCAGGCCCAACGCCGCGAACGACAGGAAGCGGCCCCAGAGCCTGCCCCGCGCCGGACGCGGGGGCTTTTCCTGCTTGCTCTCCTGGGGCCGGAACTGCTGGCCGCCGGCGTCCCTGCGGCGGCGGCCCTTGCCGAACCAGCTGTGGGGACGGAAGGGGCGTCGCCCCTTCTGCCGGGCGGCCTTCACCGCATTGCCCACCTTGCCCGCCGCCTTCTTCGCCAGCAGCCGCAGCGGGTCGGGCTTGGCCTCGGGTTGGGGCGGCGGTTCACTCACCGCCAGCTCCGCCGGGGACCCGGCGTAGCGCCGGGCGCCCAGGTTGAACTTCAGCAGGTCGGCGGCCACCAGGGGCAGCCCCCGCCCGCCCACCTTGCCCACGGTCATGGCGATGCCTAGGACTCCCAGCAGGACGGCGATACCCAGCTTCAGCCCCGAGGGGCCGAAGGGGAAGTAGCGGTAGACGCCGTAGGCCACGGCGCAGGTCGCCACCACCGCCACGATCTGGGGGAAGGTGAACCACAGCAAGGCCTTGTCCTCGGCCTGCACGTGGGTGGGTACTTCGTGCTCTCTCATGCCTTCCCTCCTAACTTTTGATCTTCTTGGGGTCGGGCACGCTGGGGTCCACCGGGTTGCCCACCACGGCGTTCATCACCAGCTCGACGACTCCATAAGCGACGAGGGCCAGGACGATGCCGGCCAGGGCGGTCATCATGGCGGACTTGCCCCGCTCCATCTGGTTGGGCGCGCCGGAGGCGGTGAGGTAGAGGTAGGCACCGTAGATGAAGTAGCCCACGCCGACCACGCCCACCAGCCCCAGCAGGATGCCTACCAGGTTCGATATGGTCTGTGTCAGGTCTCCCATAAACTCTTTCTCCTTTTCGTTTGCTTGTTCGGTCAGTTGGCGTTCGGTAATGTCGTGGTTCCGCTACTGGCACATGGCGCACCTCCCGGTTGTTGGGGCCGGCGCGAAATCCCTCTCGCGCCGATAGTTGTCGTCATGCGGGCTACGGTCCCTGGCTGCGGGGAGTAGGGCCGCCCTGGGCGGGAGCCGTCGCGTTCTGGGCCGCCGAGTTCACCGCGCCCCCGGCTGCGCTGGCCGCTCCGGTGGCCCCGCCTACCGCTGCCGCTGCCCCGGCCGCCGCCCCCGCCGGGCCGCCGGCAGCGCCCCCCGCGAGGAGGCCCAGGGTGCGGGCCGAGCGCATCATCCCGCCGGGCAACGACATGCCGAAGTAGAGGGTGTGCAGCCAGGCGTCGAAGGTGCCGTGGTTGCCCAGCATCGAGGGGACGCGGCCGGCCAGGTACATGAAGGCGATGGCCATCAGCAGCTTCCACACCAGGTCCTGCACCGGCTCGAACTCGCCGATGGCGGCGAACTGGCCCAGGAAGGCGAAGCCCAACGCCACGGCGATGAGCTGCACCGCCTGCTGGAACACGGTGGTCATAAAGAGGCGCAGCCAGTGGCGGCCCCAGCCCGCCGTGTGGGGCAGAATCCACAGCCCCAGGGCGATGGGGGCCAGGACCAGCAGGATGTCGATGAGGGCCAGGCGCAGGATCATCTGCACCAGCAGGTAGAGCAGGAATAAGCCGAAGACCAGGTAGAGCAGGGCGATGAAGATGGCCACGCCCACCTCGCCGGTCTCCACGGCGGCCAAAAGCGCGAACAGGGGCGCCCGCAGCAGGTCGCCGGGAGTGACCTCCAGGGTGGCGGCGATGAACTGGGAAACGGCGTGGGCCACGTCGATGACCAGGGCGCACCACCACAGCGACGAAGCGGCGGCGGTGAGACCCAGCACCAGCCGGGGGACCATCTCCCGCCAGCCCGATTGATGTCTTCCGAGATGTTCCTGGACGATGAAGCTCAGGCCCATCCAGCCCAGGATCACGGAGAGAGCGGCGGTGGTTACGGCCCACACCGCCCACCACGCCTGTTGGACAAACTCGTGGGCGTAGGTGAGGCCCGGCGGGGTTCCGGTGAGGATGTCTCCCATAACGGCTACCCTCCCTCGCAGTTGTCGATGTCGGTCTGGAACACGCCCTCGAACACGCCGCACAGGGTCCCGTGGACTCCCTGGACCACCCACCTGGCGGCGGCCCGGGCCCAGCGGTCCGGGTCCAGGGCGCCCAGCACCCGGTCCCACAACCCCCGGGGCTGGTGGACGGGGATCAGGGCATAGAAGACGTGGCGGTCGCCGCCGCCTATGCGGGGGACCGCCAGCATCAGCAGGAAGGGCTGTTCGGGGTGGAGCTCGGGCTGCTCGCCCAGGGCCGGGTACTCGAAGGTGTACTCCCAGCCCTCGGCCAGGCGCTTCTCGCCGCCGCGGACCTGGTAGGTGTTGGTCAGCCAGTCGCCGGTGTCCGGGTGGCGGATGGCGTAGTAGAGAACGCCGACCTGGCGGCTGAAGATGGGGCGGGCCACGAAGTCGCCCTCCTTCTTGCGCTCCACCAACTGCCGGTCCCGGTTGACCAGGCTGATGTCGTCGGCGGGGGGAGGGGACTGGGCCAGGGCCAGGCCGCTGGCGGGGAAGGCGACAACGGCCGCTGCCAGCAGCGCGGCGGCCAGGGGCAGGAGCCGTCCGACGATGGAACCGGCCCGCTGGAAAGTGGGTAGGGTGAACATTTTTCGCCTCCTTGCCGTTGGGGTCGTAATTGACAGCACCGAGTGTGGAGGGCCGAAGCGGCGAGGGTTATCCCTCGGAAGGGATTTCATTCTTGAAACCCTTTCATTCATGCAGTCCCTTCCAGGGGATTACCCCACGACGGGCGGTTCTGGTGTCATTGGGCTGTACAGGAAAGCGATGGCGGCGCAAGTTTGCGTTTCGCTCCCGGTCAAAGCTGAATCGCAGGAAAATCATCCCCTACAGGACCGGAGCGGCGAATACTTTTTGTCAGGGGCCGGTTGCGGAGAGGAGAGCAAGGCCCACGTTGGAAAAGGGCAACCTTGCGGCGGCCGCGCCGCCGGCCCGAAAGGAAAACGGCAAGTTTGCAGCTGGAGGAAAGGAATGTCAGGAGAGGCAAGCGGGGCGGGGGAGGCCGCCGGCGGCGATGAGCGGCACGATCTGCGGCTGTTGACCCTGCTCCACCGGATGGTGCGGGAACGGCGGCTCAAGGGGGCGGCGGAGACCCTGGGGCTGGACCCCAGGACGGTGCAGACCAGCCTGGACCGGGGCGAACTGTCCGAACTGGTGCGGATGGCCCTGGAGCGGCACGTTCTGGCGGAAGACGGCGCAGAGGCGGCGCGACAGCGCCAGCGGATAGACGACCTGGAGCGGCGGGTGGAGGCGCTGGAGATGCAGGTCGCAGCCAGCCCAGAAAATGACGCAGGCGACAATGGGGCAGCTGGGGAGGAGAGGGCGTATGGGCAGGAGTGGGCTGATGCAGGGCCGGGCACGGGTAGTGATGCGAAGCCCTCCTCCCCGGCCCCGGCTCAGCCAATGGGACCGGAGCGCACCAGCCTGGGACGGCGGCGCTACCCCGAGCTGGTGTTCCTGGAACCCGAACCCGATGACCGGGAGGTCTACGGCGACGCCTGGCCCCTGGTCCAGGAGTGGCGGGAGATCTGGAAGGCGGGACACCGGGGCACGGGCCGGGGTCTGGCCTGGCTCCGAGTCGAGGAGCGGGTCCGCACTCTGGAGGTGGCGATGCTGGAGAAACACGGGCTGACCCTGCCGCCGGAGAAGCTGCCGCTCTACGGCCTGGACCGGCGGGACCAGCTGGTCTGGCGCCGGAAGGCCCTTTTCGACGCCCGGAAGTCGCTGGCCCGGGCGGAACTCAGGGGGTGGCTGCGGGGGAAACTCACCTTCGGTTTGTGGCGGGACTAGCGGGTGACGGGGGTGCGCTTAGGGTTTTGTTGAACCGGACAGAACACTTGGGGCGTGGGACGTGCCAAAGCCTTCCATTGGCTCCGATGTTCGGAAATAATGGATTCAGTTTCAGGCTTTTTCCAGGATTTCCCGCCGAGAAACCTGGAGGATTCCCGTCCCCGAATCCGGGACCGGCTGCCAGGGATCGAGCACCGCGCTCTCCCGGCAGACGCCCAGGGGTACAGCCCAAAGGGATCGAGCATCGCGCTCTCCCCAGGGCCGCCCCAGTGGGACATATCCGCAGCAGCCACGGCGCGGTTCGCCTTGGGCCCTCGGACATTACCGTACCGAGTACGAGGCGGGCATTGGGCGACGTGCGCCCCCGTATCAAGTACGGGGCAGGCTTTTTACACCGCTCATCAATCCCGGCAGACACTCCATGTTGTCTGCGGGGATGATGCCCGCCCGGTCCAGGTGGCTCAATTCCAACTTGGAGATTTTGGATCGTCGTTCTCAAGTTGAAGATGACAGTCGCCGGTTTCGAAGTCGATGCGGCAACGGCCTGGGCGGAGTCAACGGCATCGGAAAGTCAAGCGACACGAAGGATGTGATACAGGCATGGAAGCAACGCAGACTCGGAAAATCGCGGAAGGAGGCGATAGAGACATGCAAACTGAACTACTTGGCATCAACGTGGGGGAGGGTCTGGAGGTGAAGGAGCGTTACGTGGGACCGGGCGCCTGTTGGATCGCCCAAAGGCTTTCCCTGCCCGTCAGGTTCGAGCGCGATTGGTTCTGGACCGAGGCCACCTGCCACGTCGGCGAGAAGGGGGACCGGCTGGCCTTCCGGCAGCGGCCCGACGGCAACGGCATCGACGCCCGCTGCCTCGACGGGGGCTGTTCCCCCGTGGTGGCGGTTGACGCCCTGGGGTCCCAGGCCCGGTGGCTCCTTCGGGGACCGGCGGCCTACGAGCCCTTGGTCCAGCCGGAGGACCGGTTCCGGTGGCTCACTGACTGGCCCAGATGGAAGATCGCCCTGTACGGGGCGGCGGCGCTGTCGGTGGCAGTCCCCCTTCTGCTGGGCTATGGCCTGGTGGCCGCCTATCTCAACTACGTCGGGTTCAGCGCCGGAGCGTGGCTGATGGCCAAGCTCATCTCGCAGCCGCGGCGAAAGCGCTACCGCCGCTGAACGTCCTGAACCACCCATAGGCCATTTCCACCACCAGGGTCGGCTCCCACCGGGGCCGGCCCTTCTTCTTTGCCCGCCGCCGGGGGCGTCTCGGGGTCAACGCGGCCGGGGCTGTCGGCGGATACGCCAACGACGGCAACCGGCGGGCGGACATCGGATGCGTCGGGCTGGGCCCCTTCGCCGGCGGCCATGCGACACGGCAACCACACCACCCACGGAGACAGTCCCGGAAGCCGGGACGCCGACTCAAGCGGGACTGTCTCCGAAAGGGGCAGTCCCGCTTTCTTCATCAAAAGGAGGAAGCGACATGACCAGCACCAGCAACAACCAGGAGAACCCCGCGCAGATCACCAGCAACGCTAGGGCCATTCACAAGGGAAAGATTGACAGCCGGAGCATCGGCAACGCCGCGCAGGGCCAGGAGCGCCCGGCTCCGGCTGGTAACGAGGCGGCCAACAGGGGCAGGGCCGAGAGCGAGCTCCGGGCGGCGGCCAGGAGGCGCGGCCTCACCCTCAAGGAACTGGCCTCCCTGATGGGCGTCAACTACGGCCACCTGTGCACCGTGGCCAACGGCCACCGGCCCTGGACCTCCAATATGGCGGAAAGGGTCAGGGCGGTCCTGGGCGAGGTCCCGGGGCAGGGCATCGTCTACCGCCAGGGCGGCGCGGTCACCGGCGAGAGCAGTGTCATCCGGGAGCGGGCCAGGGAAAAGGGACTGACCCTGAAGGACCTGGCTGTGGTGGTGGGGATGTCCTACCGCTACATGACCCAGGTGGCAAGGGGTCAACGGACCATGAGCCCGTCGATGCAAACCCGGGTCGAGTCGGCCCTGGGCGGGCCGGCGGAGATTGCCTCCGCCGTGTGCGCCAACCGGCAGGGGAGCATCCCCAGCGGCGGCAGCAACTACCTGCGGGAACGGGCCCGGGAAATGGGACTGAGCATGGGGGAACTGGCTGACCTGGTGGGGTTGAGTCGCGGGTTTATGTCAGACGTGGCCCGGGGCCGCCGGAACCTGAGCCCCAAAATGCAGGCGCGAGTGGAGAAGGTCCTGGAGGCTCCCGTCAGGGTCGAGGCCGCCCAGCCGCCCACCGTGGACCCCAGGACGCTGTGGGACCGCATGGAGGCCCACGGCATATCCCAGAACGAGGCGGCCCGGCGGGCCGGAATCAGCCCTGCCATGCTGTCGCAGATCATGAACGGCCAGCGTACCCCCTCGGGGAAGGTGCTCAGGCAGCTGCACGAGGTGCTGTTCCGGCCCTCGGCGGCGGAGCTGGTGGCCCCGGTGGAGTTGAAGGTCATGGGTTGGAAGAAGGACGGGCGCAACGGAGTGGTGATACGCGGCGCCGGCGGACCCGGCGCCGGTGGCAACAACCCCGGCGGCGGCACCGTGCGCATCGGAGGGCGGGTGCCCTGGGGCGCCGAGGTCCAGTACGCCTATACATCCGGCTACGACAGCCACGGACGGGTCTCGGTGAATCACCTGGTGGACGAGCGGGGTTGCTCTGCTCTGCTGAAGAAGCCGGGGACGGCCGGATAGGGACCTGAGGCGGACCGCTGGTGAACGCTGGGCGGAATACCCGGCTAGAACAAGGACCTGACCACGGCCAGGACCTCGGCGGTCTTGGCGTCGGTCAGCCGGGCCACGGTGTTCCCGAATATCCGCTCGTTCATGGTCATCATCCGGTCCGGGCGCACCCAACTGCGTTCGTTCAGCCGCCCGGCCGCCAGGTCGGGCGGCGCAAGGGCGATCTGGCGGCTGTTCGGCAATAGCTGGGTGGTCACCTGGCATACCATCCAATCCGACTGGTTGGCGTAGCCCACGTCGGCAACCAGCAGGCCGGGGCGCAGTTTGGCGTTTCTCATGTCGGTGTAGGGGAAGCGCACGATGACGATGTTGCCCACCATCGGTTACTTTCCGGCGTTGCGGATGTCCGGCAGCGCCGCCAGCCAAGCCTGGTATTCAGGGTCGTCGTCCGGACCGCCCGGCTCGCCGAACCATTGGGCCAGCCCCAGCGTCTCCCACTCCCGCCGGTCCCGGTCGCCGGACACCACCAGCAACTCCCCGTCCCAATAGGCCATGCTCCTGACGATCTCCGCCGTCTTCATGCTGACGGCGCACACCCGCCCCAGCAGGTCGATCACCCGCTCCTTGTGGTCTGCGAAGCGGTAGGTGTTGAACCGTTCGGCGATGGTGGGGTCCCGGGGCTTGCGCTCCTTGTACTGGTCCAGCACCCACTCCAGGGCCGAGCGGCTGCCCAGTTGGTACTCCCACGCCTCCGGCGGAATTCCGCGCAGCGTGGTCTTGTTGTCCAAGACAATGGTGCCCTGCTCCTTATCGGCTCTCAGGACCACCCGCCTGGGTTCTCCCTCCAGGTCAACCCGTTCCAGCGGCCAGGGTTCCGCCCGCTCGAACCCGACGTGCAGGTCAAGCAGTTCCCGGCCCATGTCTCGCCACAGGCGGAAGTCGTGGTAGAAGGGCAGGCGGGGAAATTCCCGCAGCAGGTCCACCCGATAGTCATGGCGGTACACCGGATCGTGGAGCACGGCGTAGGTATAGGCAAATATGTCCTCGGCGGTGATGCCCTCCGGCCCGGCCAGCTCGTCGAAAGAGTAGCCCCACTCCTGGCGATAGTGGTCGTTGAACTGCCGGATGCCCCACTCGGTGATGTTGCAGACCCGCTCCCCTTCGTCGGTGTAGCGGTAGAGGGGCAGGCATTGGGTGTCGCCGGTGAAGTGGAAATCGGCGGGCCTGTCCGTAGCCAGGACATAGAAGGCTTTGCCATTCACGCAGAAGTTGATCACCTCGTTGGACTGCTTCAAGTCGGGCCCAAACATTTCGTAATGATTCTTGGTCAGCCGGTCGTTCAACGCAATATCGGCGAAGTGCCACTTGTCGACAAACGGGCGATAGAGCAACCGCACTCGATTGCCGTCGTTATAGACGATTCGTTCGCCCCGCTGAAAGCGGTCGCGCAGCGTGCTGCTCCACTTGATAATCGAGTTATATGATTGGTCACCTGCATCCAGAAACCCCTTGTATTCGTCGGCAAAGAAAAGCGCCTTCGACCGCAGGTTGGCAACGTCAAAGTCATACACCCAATCATCCCGGTTTGACTTTACGGCGTTGGTGAACAGGCCGAACACCGCCCGCTCATCGGCGATCGTCTTGGCAAACTTGGTCTCGCGGTTCGCCAGGGGTATCAGGCGCTCAAAGTCGCTGTTGGACTGGTTCAGCCAGTTGCCCTTTGTATCGGGAGTGACCTCAGCGAACTGCAAACCGCCAATGGCTTGGTCCTTGATGTAAGCAACCTTGTCGGACGCTTTGGCGTAGTCGTCGACGGCATTGTAAAAGACCCTGAACCCGTCGGCGTCTTTACTCCGAACCAGGAAATAGACCGCTACCCCTACTCGGATTTTGTCGTCGAAAACGTTACCGCCCTCTCGCCGTCGGCGCTCTCCGCTGGTGCGCGCGTTGCCCTTGAGGTCGATGGCCCACAGTTCGTTGAATTCATCGGCAACGACTTTGCGAAACCCGTCGTCCTGCCGTGCGTCTAGGAACGCGCTGTTGCTGACAAACCCTATGATGCCATCATCCGACAACCTATCGGAAGCCCACCGGATGAACCGCTTGTACATGTCGTACTGGTGCGTCCTCTGGGCTGTTCCTTCCTGCACGTAGGTTTCGCGGATGCGCCGGTCTATGTCCGAATACTCCCGATTGGCTCCGCCGTCGCCCCACAGAGTGGCGCTGTCGTTGTACGGCGGGTTGCCGATGATCACGCTGATGGGCTTTTCGTTCTGCTCCTGCACCCGTATCCAGTTCTCTTCCGACAACGCCCCCAGGTTGAAGGCCCCCTGCCGCTGCACCGCGCCGCCACTGGCGCCCGCGCCCTGCCAGTCCATGTTGTCCAGCGTGTCCACGAAGCACAGGTTGGGAAACTCCAGGTACTTGCCCGTCCGCTCCCGGTAGGTGTACTCGATGTTCAGGTTGGCGATGTAGTAGGGCAGGATCGCCACCTCGTTGGCGTGGACTTCATTCAGATACTTGCGCTCCAAGCGGTCCAGGGGCAGGTGGTTGATCAGGTTGGTGATGAAGGTGCCGGTGCCGGTGGCCGGGTCCAGGATCTGGACATTCTCGTCGGACAGGGTCTTGCCGAAGTGCTTCCGCAGCAGCCAGTCCGTGCCCCGGATGATGAAGTCCACCACCTCGTTGGGGGTATAGACCACGCCCAGGCGGTCGGCGGCGGCCGGATTGTAGGCTTTATAGAAATCCTCGTAGACGGCCTTGAGGAACTGCTGCTTCTCCGCGTAATCGGCGATTTCGTCGGCGGCCCGCCCGATGGCGCCGTAGTAGGCCCGCAGCCGGTCAATGGCCTCCCGGCGCACGTTGCCGGTGAAGAAGGCGCTTTCCAGCTCGTCCAACTGGCCGGCCACGTTGTTTTCGCGGTGGAACTGGTCCTCGGCAAAGACCCGCAGGAAGATGTCCTTGGTGAGGACGTGCTGGAGCAGCATCTCCCGCACGTCGGCCTCCGACACGTCGGGGCCGATGCTCCGGCGGCACAGGGCCAGGAACTCCGCTGCCCTGCCCCGGTAATCCGCGTTGCCCTCCTCGGCCAGGGCTACCGACTGGCGCAGGTTCTCCAGCACCGCCGGCAGGTCGGCCTTGAACTGCGTCTGGGCGTGGCGGAACTCCTCGATGTTGGGCAGTTCGTAGTCCAGGAACCGCCGGATCAGCCGGTGCAGTTCCCCGGGGCGGGACATGTCCACTCGCAGCGCCACGTCGCCGTTCTGCACCAGCACCGCTGTCTCCGAGTCCTCGAACACGATGTTGTCCCGGGGGTAGCCCCGGTTGAACTTGCCCTGAATCTCCGCGTCCAGGTCGTCGTGGCTGTCCTTGGCCTCCCAGTAGCCCCGGGCCATGCGCAGGGTGTCCTTCACCGTGCCGTCGGGGATGATGTTGCCGGCCGTTTTCAGCTCGGGTATCAGGACCAGCCGTTCCCGGTGCTCCCGGCAGTAGGCGTCCAGGCAGTTCTGGAAGGCGGGACGGATGTTCAGCTCGTTGTCCGAGCCGCCGAACTCCACCAGTTCCTGGCGCCGGGCGTAGTAGGCTTCTATGTGCGGGTATGAAGGCATCTTATGGATACCTTACCCAAGAGGGGCT
The DNA here is from genome assembly GCA_965207025.1 of Dehalococcoidia bacterium. Lineage (GTDB taxonomy): Bacteria > Chloroflexota > Dehalococcoidia > Lucifugimonadales > UBA3495 > Bin87. The sequence goes on from OZ242258.1 coordinate 4,406,446, forward strand.
GCCGGCGCAACCGGGGGCAACCGGCCTGGAACTGCGGACGTGCGGCGGAACCTCTTCCCGCAATCCGGGCAGGTTCGCCCCTTACCGGGTTTCCGGGGGTGAAAACTGGCAACCGTCCAACGGCCGGCCGGCCTCGGGGCCCGGACCGTCATGGGGCCGGCGTGGGATTGCGATGGACGACGGGTTGCCTGTTGCGGGCGGTATACCCGCGCCGGTGGCCTTTCAGCGGCGGAACTGCGGAGACGGTGGCGGGGGACTGCCCCCGCCACCGCAACGGCGAAGGGCCCCAGCCATACCGGCCAGGACCCCTCCTAAGTCCAACCCTTGGCCCCGGCGGTGCCTCCGCTCGGCGCTAGTCCTTGATGATGATGGTGAGTTCGGTGGGCTCCCCGACGGTGTAGCCCGGGCCGTTCAGCACCCGGAAGATAGCCGTCTCGCGGCCTTCCGCCCTGTCGTCGCGTATCGGGATGAATATGAACCTGGCCCAACGCACGCCCGTGTCCCGGTCGAAGTCCTGGGGGGACTCAAGGGACCGTACCGTGAAGACGTCGCCCGCCTTCTCGATGGTCTGTCCCTGGATGCGTTCCACTGTGAAGTCCTCGTGCAGGGTCGCCGTTCCGCCGACGTACTGGAAGATCACGTCCCCCGTGAAGTTCCCGGTCACGTGCCACGTCGGGCGCGCCGCCCCGCCATCTTCCCACCATTCAAGCTGTGTGGCGCCCGTCCCATGGAAATTGGGATTGTTGAGAGAGGCCACCGGGGTGTTCTCGTCGTGGTCGTCGTCCACGATGGTCAGCGTGTACTCATCGGCCGAACCCACCGAGTACCCCCGGCCCGGCTCCAGCGTCAGCACCACAATCTCGTCGGCCTCGTTGTCGCCGTCGCCGACAATGGTCACCGGGATGTCAGTGATACTCTCCCCGGGATCCACCCTCGCCGTCAGCGTGGCGGGGACGCCGTAGTCGTCGGAGCTGGTGGCGCCGATGTTGGGCGGGCTGCTGACGCTGAAGGTCAGGAGCGTTCCGCCGTCCGGCGCCGGACGGTCCAGCTTCACCTCCACGTTGTGCGTGCTGCTGCTGCCGCTGTCGCCCTCGGCCACCTCGCCCGAGGCGGCGGTGAAGGTAGCCACCGGCGCGTCGTCGTCCTTGATGGTCAGCTCGTATCTAACCGGCAGGGCCAGGTCGTACCCGTCGCCGCTGAGCAGCGTCAGCACCACCGTCTCGTCGCCCTCGGCGTCGCCGTCGTTGAGGATGGTTATCGGCACAGCGACCCGTCCCTGTCCCTGCCCGACCATCGCCGTGCAGAGGTCGCTGCCGCAGTCGCTGATGGTGAAGTCGTCGCCCTCCGTGGCCGTGCCGTCAACGGTGTATCTGACGGTGATATCCGCGTGGGGCCCCGGCTCCAGCAGGATGGTCGTCCGATGGGCGCCGCCTCGCTCGCTTACGCTGGCCGAAGCCGCCTCGAAGGCCACCAGCGGCGGGTCGTCGTCCGCGATGGTCAGCGTGTGCTCGCCGGGATCGCCCACGGCGTAGCCCGAGCCGGCCCGCAGCGTCAGCACCACCGTCTCGTCCGGTTCGTTGTCCCCGTCGTCGGTGATGTCCACCGGGATGGCAACGCTGGTGGCCGTTGCCGTCACCAGCGCCGTGTTGGGAACGCTGTAGTCCCGGTTGCGCGTGGCGTCGCCGCCTACGCCGTAGCGCAGGGTGAAGTCGCTAGGCGCCGGCTGGTCCAGCCTGACCGTCACGTCATACATGTCGCCCCCCTCGCCGGCGTTGGATGCGGCGGCGGCGAAGCTGACCCGGGGCAGGTCGTTGTCCCGAATGGTCAGCGCGTGCGTCCGCTGCGTCCCGAGGTTGTAGTCCGAACTGGGCAGCAGCGTCAGCTCCAACCTCTCGTCGCCCTCGGTTAGAGAGTCGTCGGTGATGTTCACCGGGATGGTTACGCTGGAGTCCCCGGCGCTCGCCGACACCGACCCGGTGGAGCCCGTTACGCCGGTTATGCTGTAGTCCACGTCGCGGGTGGCAGGGCCGCCCATTTGGTAGTTGATGGACACGTTGCCGGCGGGCGACGGGTCCAGGTTGATGACCACGTCGTACGTGCCGCCATCCTCGTCAACCCCGCTCTCGGCCCGGGCGAACTCCGCCCGGGGGCCGTCGTCGTCGGCGATGGTCAGCCAGTAGACCTGGAGACTCCCCAGGGCGTAGCCGTCGCCCTGGGACAGCCAGAGGATCAGCGACTCATCCGGCTCGCTGGTCCCGTTGTCCGTCGGCTGCACCGGGATGACCACGCTGGTCTGCCCGGCCCGGGCCATAACCGTCCCGGAGCCGTTGCTCGAGCCGCTGATGGTGTAGTCTCCGTTGACTCCGGCCCCGGCCACGGCGTCGCCCTCCGTGGTGTAGCCGATGGGGAAGTCCTCGTGGGGCGCCGGCTCCACCTGGATAACCACGTCATGCGGGCCGGCATTCTCCTTCACCACGCCCGCGGCGGGCTCGGCGAAGGACACCGTGGGATCGTCGTCGTCCGCCACCGCGACGCTGGCCGACCGCGCCGACGACAGCGCGTAGCCAGAGCCGCTCAGCAGGGTGAGGACCACCGCGCCGTCGGCCTCGCCGGTCTCGTCCGCCTCGGTGGGGACGGTGATGTCCGCCCGGCCCCGGCTGTCAATGATTACCGAATCCTGGCCCAGGTCCAACCCGGCCACGAAGTTGCCCCGCTGGGACACCGTGTACTGCACCTGGAGCGTGTCGCCGGCGACCGGGGCCGGGGAGGCGCTGATGGTGAATTGAGCGTCGCCGCCCTCCACAACTCCGGCGCCGCCCTGCACCGTCAATTGGGTCAGATCCGAGATTCCGGCAGCCGTCAGCGCCGGCTCAGACCAGTACCCGGGAACCTCCTGCGTGTTCACCGCCCGCACGTAGTAGCAGGTGAGCTCGTTCGGGTTGATGGAGTAGTCCAGGTGCACCCTTCCCGTGACCTCCTCTCCGGCCTGGTCCGCCCGGGGCCTCCGGCACGTTTCCTCTCCCCTGGCCGTCCAGAGCTCGTAGCCGGATACCGGCCAGCCGTTCACCGACTCCACCCGGTCCCAGGTGACGAAGGCGATGGGCGGGTCCGCGTAGGTCAGCACGCTCAGGGAACGGGGCGCTCCCCCGCCGGTTCCCGGCTGCGCCACGATGGTTGCCGTATTGTTCTCCTCGATGTAGTCGAAGTAGTGGGTGGAGTGACTCGCGCCGTCAATGACGACAGAGTAGGGCTGGGTGTTGGCGATGCTGGCCTGGATTTCCGGGACCGGGACACCCGTTGGGGCAATTAGGGTCAGCGTGGGATACTCGGTCTGGCCCCCGGCGGGTCGGTTATCGGAGACCGGCAGTTCGCCCAGGTCCCATTCCGCCTCGCAGAGGCCGCCGGCGCAGGTTTCTATCAGTTCCTGGTACGTTCCATCGGTGAGGATGTAGTTCGAACCTTCTGGTACGTTGGTGAGGGTTACCCGCACCGCCGGGGCCGTGTCCGGCCCGTTGTTGGCCGCCTGGATGGTGTAGGCCGTCTGACCCGGCACCGCCAGGGGACTGCTACCGCCGTCCATCACCGCCAGCTCCGCTATCGGCCCTACGTGGAAGACGTAATCGGCCGATGCGGGGTACGTGGTGACTCCATCGCTGCGGGTGGCCAGCGCGTGGAAGTTCACCACGTAGGTCCCCAAATTGGTGAACTCTAGGATATAGTCATTGTGGTTATTGGTTGTGCTTGCCAGATTGAATGGCGCCCTCATGTGCGTGTAGCTCGGGGGGGCTGGGTCGTAAAACGTGCTTGTGCTGCGGCTGTCGTGGCGGACTCTAACCCGCCCAGGGATGGCTGCGCCATCCAGCCCGCTCACGCTAACCGTGCGCACCACGTTGCTCCAATCGCCGATATTATTGTTGAAACCCGTCCGGGAATACCAAACCCTGAGGCCAGGATGAGCCTGTTCTGAATCTTCGGATGCAGTCTGCCAGGAGACGGTGTTCCCGTCCGTGAGGCTATGTGTTCTGCTGTCATACATTCGTCCCCGGGGGTCGGGAATCTGAACGATCACCGACTCCGGGTCCAGGTAGGTAAACGTTTTGTCTCCATCAACCACGTCAACTCGCTGGACGGCAGGCAGATTGATGCCCTCTTGAGGATCAGCCCTGAACTGAATGTCCCTCTCTGCCCGCGCAAAGAGCTTGAGTCCATCGGCGCCACGGCAGGGCGGTTGCGTCCGGGCGGTCCCCACGCAGTCGTGCAGCCACCACAAGATGATTTCGCCCTGGTTGATCACTATCGGAGGATCCGCGCCCAAACAGACCGTGACCTGATCATCCTCTCGCCCTTTCTGCTCCCGCTCAGACTTCGGCACGACATTGGTGATCCTGGCCGTCAGGCAACGCTCCGCCAAGGGGATTTGCTCCAACGTGGCATTGGTGACCGTCACGGGAATGGTTAGTTCCGGCAACGAGCCAATGGTCCCAACGCTCCAGGTCATCGTCGGTTCGTTGAAGGTGGTAGAACCTGACGCCTGTGGTGGAGACCCTGGGATGAGCTGTAGGCCTGGACTGAGTTCTATTTCCACTCGCACGTCGGTCTGAAACGAATCCTGATAACGAATGATATCTAATGGTAGGGGTACAGAAGCGTTGATGGCTGTCAGCCTAAAGGTTATCTCATCGCTCGGCGCGGGATGCCTGTTATCAACACTGAGCTTTACACCGGCATTGCCTTTGCTATAAGAATACAGCACATCGCCAATTCCCCTGACATACCATACCTCAGCCTCATTGTTGTGTGAATAGCCCTGCGGTTCTCCCGAGACCACGGTAGCATGCATTCGGAACAGATCACGTCCGTTTGGATCGGGTAAGGTTACCGTTGGAGTGTATCTAGATATGAGACTTAGGACCCGCTGAACACTGCCACCGGGCGGGATGCTTGGGATCGTCCACACACCCGTCCGTCGGTTATAGGTGCCAAGGTTGTGGCCTGAGGCGATGCAGCTGACAGCGCAGGATGGATCCGGCGTAAGCTGGATGATGACGTTTCGAGCGGCGGTTCCCGGATAGCCATCAATGTAGTTGTTGGTGACGATAACAGTCGGCCACGGGTTAATTGGGGTATGGGGGGGGGCCGGTAGAATCTCCACGGACAAGTCGTTTCTGGGGGCCGGCGCACCGGCCGTCGTGACCGCTGGGATGGCGATCACGACGGCCATCAGACCCAGGAGTATCAGTATTTTAGCGAGCATGGTACTGCGCTTATCCTGTGCCCAGCTTGCCCAATCAGCGCCAGGTTACGGTAACGGGTTCCGCTGTAATGCGCTGGGTATCCGTCGCCGGATCGCCGCCGGGGGGCAAATATTCCGCAGTGAAGTGAATCGTCTGGGTTGTCGGTATGGCGCTATGGCTGCTGTAGGTGTTCGAGGTCGTGGAGGAGAATATGCCATCGCTGCCGCCGGAGAAGATGTAGACGATGTGGCCAGGCTCGCCGAATTCCTTCACGACCCCCGCGAAGGTAACCCCCTGGCCCAGTTCAGGGTTGTGGGTGCTGGCCTTGATGACCGCGCTGGGTGGGACATCTTCCAGAGTGATTCCGAGTGCAAGGGTATCGTCAATGGTGTCATCCTGGTTGCTCTCGTGGTCTAAGTTGTCGGTCACCTCCAGGGTGAGTTCGTACTTGGCGCGGGTCTCAAAGTCCAGTTGCGCGCCGTCGGCCACCACTACTTGGACGGTGTTGGGATTGGTCGTGGAGACCACGGCAAAGTCATCGCTGCCCTCGCCGGAAAGCTGGTACGACAGGTCGTCCAACTCCGTGCGGAAGATGGGTATCGGGGGGCCGAGTGGGGTGGGGGCCGGCGAGTTTTCGGGAATGCTGTAGTTAACGCCGAACTGGGGCGGCTCCACCTCTTCAAGTTCACTACCAACTTGGATCACGTAGCGCTTCACTTCGCTGGTCTCGGTGATGTTTCCGCTGATTGGCTCCCAGTCGGCAGGTGGGTTTTCCGGGTGGCGGACGTGACCAAGCAGGTGAACCCAAATCTCGTAGGTGCCGGGCGTGGTGAAGATCCACTGCAGGTCTTCAAGCTGGCCGGGCTGCATCTCCAGCGCTGTCACGTGCGGCTCATTGCTGTCCCAGACCAGTTCCGCTGGGGCGTTGTCGGTCTGAGGCTTCTTGTAGGCGATAAAGTGCGGGTGATCCTGTGGGCTGAGGCCTGGAGTCCGTTCCAGCTCTAACATGTAGCGGAAGGCAGAGGTGTCTGGTTCGGTTGAGGCCCAGTAGGTGTCGCTGAATCGCTTCGTCGAGAAGCCGAGCGTCAGGTCTGAAGTCCCGTCGAGTCGCAGCCACCAGACCGGATCACCGACCTCTACATGATCAAGTTGGGCAAGCCTTGCGAAGTCGCCGGTCGAGATCTGACCGTCGCCGGCGGTACCACTGACCACCGTCACTTTGTCGTCGTCTAGGACGTGGAAGATGGCCTCGTCGATGTCGATCCCTGAGGCAGTCAGAGTAGCGACCGTCTCTTCCTCGTCGTTTTCGGTCTCGGTCACCATAGGAGGGCAGAGGTTGGTGCGGAGCTTGCCGGTGTTCGGCTCATCGCTTCCGGGTTGCCAGTAGGTGTCGAAGAGGGCAAAGTGGCCCTCGTGGACTTCGTGGGGTTCAGGTTGGAATGCTGTACCGGCGCCGGGGCCGCAGGGCTGCGGGTCGTCGTAGGTGTTGGTGGCGTTCTGGGCCTGGGTCGGCCCGGCGGTCAAGGTCAGCGCCACCGCGACGGCGGCGATAATAGTCAGGGCCAGGATGGCACCAAAGAGTCTCAGTGGCATTGCTGCCTGGGTAAGATTGTTCATGGTTTTCGGGTTTTCCTCGTTCTCGAAATTTAGGTTGGGTTTGGTTGGTCTTTCTGGGTATCGCGCTCAATGCGCGTGGGGGATTGGTTACACTGGTTCATCTCCGTGCCGGGAGGGTGGGTATGGGGGAAGTCTGGAGGCATCAAGCAAAAGATTAGGACCGGCGTAGGCGCCTCGGCAGTCAGGGACTGCCACCGCCACACGCAAAAAGCGGCCAGACCCGCGACAGTCAATGCTGTCGGGATCCGACCGCCAAAGCGTCGGCCGGTATGATTTGAAGGGCTGGACTGCCTGCAAGCGGATCCGTCGGGAAACTCGGGTGGGGGGGCTTAGAGGGGTAGGTATGGGCAAATTCAAGCCCAAAACGTCAGGTGCGCCAGGAACCGGTAAACCTCGGTCCTGACCTCCGGCTGGAATGCTCATTGCTGCGTTCAGGTTCATCTCAATTGCACGGCGTGTGCGCCGACTGCCCGGTTGTTGCTGGCATTGATTGCAGAACCCTGCGTACACGAGCAACCATAATCCTGGATCCTAATCTGAGGGCGACAGGTACGTCAAAATTTCTCGACGCCGGTTCCCTCACACGCGCAACCATTGGGATGTGTATCATTTTCACTAGTAAACGGCACCCTGAATCAATATGCTCCGGCGGACAATAGCATCCTCCGCCTACCGGCCCCCTCTGGGGTTGATCAGACGCCGGGCCGAACAACCCGACGTTATTGACACTTAATTGAGACTGTGTATCTTTGCGAGAAATAATAACCTGTCGGTTCGGTCGCTGTCAACCAGGTGTTGGCAGTTGGCAGAGTTCCGAATCAGATGGTTACATCAACAGGAAACGTCGGTCTGGATTCCTGTCTTTGCGGAAAGGACGCGCTGAAGGGGCAAAACCACCAGAATTGGAACGCCATCTATCCAGTTTCTCGGGCCCTTGGATTACCCTCCTCGTCTCTGGCCAGTAGCTCCAGTCCTAGCGGCGTCCTATCCCATTGCCCCACTCAACCCTGCTGCCTCTGCCCTGGCCGGCGTCAACTTCCCACTCTGACTCGCATAGCCCCGCCCTTTCCGCAGCGGACCGCCGCTCATCTCTGAACGACGGGTCGTCGGGTTCCAGCCAGATTATCTCGTCATAGTCCCGCAGCGCCTTCTCAGGTTCCTCCAAGTCTATGAGCGGGTAAGGTCATTAAAGATCAGTTCCGTCCAATTCTACCGCCCACGAGTAGCTTAGTTTCGTGTGTTGATTGAGAAATGGGGATGGTGTAGAGGATGGTCGCCCCGCCGGGCCGCACCAGCACCTCCTTGACGAACGACCGCACGAAGGCTTTGGTCTCGGTCAGTTCGCTGATCCTGAGAAACTGACTCATGTCGGCGGCAAAGGCGGCGATGGTGTCGGCGCTGTCCAGCAGTTCCCGCCTCTGGGCCAGGACGGACCGGGCTTCCTCGGCGGCGGCCTCCAGTTGATCCCGGCGATGGCGGTGTTGCAGGATGCGTTCCGAGGCGTCGGCCATGTCCAGGTCGGTGCTCTCGACGAAGTGCCAGATGCGGTCCAGCTTCCGCTTCACCTCTTCCAGCTCGGCCTCCACGGTCTCCAGGTTCTGTCGCTGCTCCCGGGCCACCCCGTCCATCTCCTCGTCAAGCAGCTTCACCAGGTCGCGGATGTTGGACTCGGTGAGGATGTGGTCACGGATGTTTGAGACGATGGTGTCCTCAAAGGACTTGGCGTTGAGCCTGGGGGTGTGGCAGGCGTCCTTGCCCAGCTTGAGGATGGACTGACAGACGTAGTAGGTGTATTTGCCGCTCTTGGCTTCGGCAGCGGTGAGGGCCTTGCCACAGTGCTCACACTTGGCCAGGCCGCTGAGCAGGTAGGGACTGGCAGCCCGGCGGGGGTGGGTAACGGCCGGCGCGCGCGACTCCAGCAGTTTCCTAACGCGGGCAAACTCCTGGTGGGAGACGATGGCGGGAAAGGCGTTCTCAACCCGCACCGGCTTTTGCCCGTCCCGAGCCTTTTGTCCCCAGACCAGCGTGCCGGTGTAGGCTTCGTGGCAAGAATCTTGTGGACGGTGGTCTTGCGCCACCGCTTGCCGTTGGGTGAGGGGATGCCCTCGGCATTCAGAACCTTGAGGATGTCCAGGGAGGTCTTGCCCCGTAGGGTGAGGTCGAAGATGCGGCGTACCAGGGCGTCGTGGGGCGGGTTGCGCTCCAGCCTGGGACGCTTCTTGGCCCCGTCCTGGACGTAGACCCTCCGATAGCCGTAGGGGGCTTTGGTGGTCATCCAGAAGCCCCGGGACGCGGCTTCCCTCATTCCGCGCGTCACTTCCTGGGCCAGAGTACCGGTGTAGGCTTCGTTGGTGAGGAGCTTGTGGATGACGGTCTTGGTCCACCGCTTTCCATGAGAGGAGGGAATGCCCTCGGCATTCATGGTCTTGAGGATGTCCAGGGTGGTCTTGCCCTGGAGGGTGAGGTCGAAGATGCGCCTTACCACCGCGTCGTGGGGCGGGTTGAGTTCCAGGCGGGGGCGCTTCTTGGCGCCGTCCTGGACGTAGAGCCGCCGGTAGCCGTAGGGGGCGTAGGTGGTCATCCAGAAGCCCCGGGAGGCCGCCTCGCGCATACCCCGCGTCACCTCCTGCGCTAAGATATCCGTTATCCAATCAACACCAAATACTTAGGTACTCTTGGATGACGAAGCTAATTTAGCCCCTATGCACCGAATAAGTGAAAGCGGGGCAAATTAACAGAATGGGAAAGAGTCCCTGGCTTCGGAAATAACGACTTTTGACAACGACCACCACCCTGAAACGAGTCGCACCCCACGGATGTCACCACCTGACCACTCCCACCGCGACTGGGTTGTCTTCGGTAACCACCTGGCAATTGCGACCCTCGTGGTGGGACGCTCTTAACGGTCCCGACAGCCGAGGCCAATCCCACCGTTTCGGATAGTACGGCTTGGCCACGTTCATGGGCACCCACAATTTTAACTGCGTTGTAGGGGCACAGCAGACTCCCTGGATGCGGCGTACCAGGATAGCGGCAATCCCATCTCGGTGGCGGACATAGATTGCTGCGGGAACGAGGTCGGTGCTTCGCTGCATCCCCTTGTCAATTGCCAAATGGGTACGCGGAGCGTGCCGATGCGCTGCCGCCTAGTCGTCATCCACTATGGTCATGATTCCCTCTCCGTCGCCCATGGTGGCTCCGTCCAGCGAATACTCATCCAGAATCACGGTGAAGTACTCATCCGGCTCATCTTTAGTGTCTTGTTCCAAGCATATCTCAAATGTTTTGCTGGTCTCTCCCGGAGCGAATACCGCAAGGTCGGTCGCGGACTTGTAATCAAGGCTGGTAGCCCGTTGGTCCGCACTGGCCAGGGGCAGGGTCAACCACCGTACCGTAACCTCTCTGCCCGATGCTGTGGAGAGGGTCACCTGAAATTCCAGCAGCCCGCCCTCCGTTTCCGACCCATCCCCAACGGACACGGTTGGCGAAGCGTCGTCGTCCGCTACGTTGACCGTGGCTGCACCGTGGGAATCGGACAGAGTGTAACCGTCGCCGGCTTTCAGCGTAGCCGTTATCGACCCTTCCAAATCGTCCAGCGTGTCGTCAGTTGTGGCAATGGTGAGGGTCACGCTGCTGCCGGGGGAGACAACGACCGTCTTTGGCCCAGTGAATGCGTCATAGTCACCGATGGATTCAATGGTTACGTTTACCGAAAGGTCAGCTGGTGGCGCATCCAGATGCGCCTCACTGGCGCTGATGGTGAATACGGCGTCTTCGCCCTCCGTTATATCTTGGCCAGCAGTAATGCTCACCTCCGGCTTTGGCGGGTCGTCATTGTCCAACACGGCAACCGTGGCCGCACCTTGGGTCGAGGACACCGTGTAGTCGCTGCCAGAGTTCACCGTGGCCGTGACCGACCCGTCGGTTTCGTCAGCGTCGTCGTCGGTGGTGCCCACGGTGAGGGTGGCGCTGCCCGTGGTGGGGACGGTCACCGTCCGCTGGCCGGTGGTCGCTCCGTAGTCGCCGCTGGCGGACACCGTGACGCTCACGTCCAGGTTGGACGCCGGGGCCGGGCTGGCGGTGACCGTGAAGGTGGCGTCGACGCCCTCGGTAATACCGTTGCCAGCGGTGACGCTCACCTCCGGCACGTCATTGTCGGCCACGTTGACCGTGGCCGCCCCTTGGTTCGAGGACACCGTGTAGTCGCTGTCCACGTTCACCGTAGCCGTGACCGACCCGTCGGTTTCGTCAACGTCGTCGTCGGTGGTGCCCACGGTGAAGGTGGCGCTGCCCGTGGTGGGGACGGTCACCGTCCGCTGGCCGGTGGTCGCTCCGTAGTCGCCGCTGGCGGACACCGTGACGCTCACGTCCAGGTTGGACGCCGGGGCCGGGCTGGCGGTGACCGTGAAGGTGGCGTCGACGCCCTCGGTCACGCCGCTGCCGCCGGTGACGCTGACCACTGGCTTGGCGGGGCCGTCGTTGTCAAATACGCTGACCGTGGCCGCGCCCTGGGGCACCGACACCGTGTAGTCGTTGCCCACGTTTACCGTGGCCGTGACCGACCCGTCGGTTTCGTCAGCGTCGTCGTCGGTGGTGCCGACGGTGAAGCTTACGCTGCCCGTGGTGGGAACCGTCACCGTGCGCTTGCCGGTGGTCGCTCCGTAGTCGCCGCTGGCGGACACCGTGACGCTCACCGCCAGGTTGGCGGCCGGCGCCGGGCTGGCCGTCACCGTGAAGGTGGCGTCACCGCCCTCGGTAATCCCGCTGCTGCCGGTGACGCTCACCACTGGCGTAGGCGAGCCGTCGTTATCGGCCACGCCGACCGTGGCCGCGCCCTGGGACGAGGACACCTTGTAGTCGCTGCCAGAGTTCACCGTGGCCGTCACCGACCCGTCGGCCTCATCCGCGTCGTCGTCCGTGGTTTCCACCTCCAGCATGACGCTGCCCGTGGTGGGAACGGTGACCGTCCTTGAACCGGCGGTGGCCCCGTAGTCGCCACTGGCCCCGACCATTACGCTCACCGGCAGGTTGCCCGTTGGCTTGGGGTTGGCACTGATAGTGAACTGGGCCATGCCACCTTCGACGATGTCGCCGTCGGCCGAGATGCTGACTACCGGCTTGGGGGGATCGTTATCTATCACGCTGACCGTAGCTGACCCCATGGAACCGGACACCTCGTAAGGATCAGGGTAAGGATTGTACTCATCGTGTGGATAGATCTTCACCATCAGCACCTCGTCGGTCTCGTGCTCATCATCGTCTTCTACGTACACGGTGTTTGTCATAACGGTAGCGCCCCAGATGAATTGCTCGGCCGCTACTCCTATACGTTCTTCCTGGCCGTCATGCCTCCTGTAGATACCCATGTATACCAAGATTTCGGTATCCTCGGTCATGGGACTGGCATTCAGGGTGTAGGTAAAGCTTTCTCCTTCGTTGACCTGATCAGGGCTTGCAACTATGCTCACCACCGGCACAACTTTAATCGGCTCCCTCTCGTCGTTATCCATGATCTCCATGGTGTGTTTCGACTTGTCAGAGGCAATCGACACACCGGGCGCTCCCGGGTTTGGATTCATGATGGAGAACACCAGGGTCTCCGTGGACTCGGCAACCTTGTCGTCTATGGTGTCTATGGTAATGGAATAGCGCTCCATCCCGGCCGGGATGGTCAGGGAGTGCATCGCCACGTAGTCTTCGCCGGCAACGACGGTGCCGCCTACTACGCAATCCACAGTCACGTCATCCTGGTGAGCTTTGCTCAGGAAAAATGAGACAGTCCCCTGATTTCCCTCCTCAACCTGCTCGGACAAGGGGTAGCCCTCGTGACTGCGGATACTGATTTGGGTATGGTCATCGTCCGTTATCGTCACCGTCGTGGGCTCTCCAACGTTAACCACCCCGGGTTGCGCAACCAAGGAAATGGAGAAGGTTTCTACCGGTTCCACCACGTCGTTGTCCACCACGTTAATCGGGAGCCTCCTGGTAGTTGTTCCGGCTGGGAAGTAAATGGACTCCGATAGCGTTACGTCCTTGCCAGGGCCTACTTCCACGATATCGGAGTCGAACTCGTACTCAAGGAACAGGTCCGACGCGAGGGCGTTGTCCAAGATGACGTTGATATCGACTACATCATCGTCTTCATTGAAGGTGTAGGACGACTTCTCGAAACGGACCGTCGCCTGCGGCGGGACCGTTGAGTCGTCGTCCGACACCGGTACCGTGGCTGACTTTTGCGACGCGGACACTGTGTAGATAATGCCCTCCTCCAAAGTCCCGGTTACCCACCCGTCGGCCTCGTCCACTGCGTCATCGGTGGTGGGCACAGTAAAGGTCGCCTTGCCGCTGGCGGGTATCCTCACCGTCCGTGCGCCCGTTGCTACTCCGAAGTCGCCCCCGGCCGTTATGCTTACCTTTACCGGGAACTCCGCGCCGGGAACCGGGTTCGCCACCAAGGTGAACTCCGCATTATCGCCCTCGGTAATCCCGCTGCCCGGGGTGATGCTCACTTCCGGCACAACATCAAGGGGCTCCCAACCGTCGTTGTCCATGATCCTTATGGTGTGTTTCGACTTGTCAGAGGCAATCGATACCCCGGGCATTCCTGGGTTCGGATTCATGATGGAGAACACCAGGGTCTCCGTAGGCTCGGCAACCTTGTCGTCTATGGTGTCTATGGTAATGGAATAGCGCTCCATCCCGGCCGGGATGGTCAGGGAGTGCGTCGCCACGTAGTCTTCGCCGGCAACGACGGTGCCGCCTACTACGCTATCCACGGTCACGTCATCCTGGTGAGCTTTACTCAGGAAAAATGAGATAGTCCCCTGATTTCCCTCCTCAACCTGCTCGGACAAGGGGTAGCCCTCGTGGCTGGCGATGCTGATTTGGGTATGGTCATCGTCCGTTATCGTCACCGTCGTGGGCCCGCCGACGTTAACCACCCCGGGTTGCGCAACCAGGGAAATGGAGAAGGTTTCTACCGGTTCCACCACGTCGTTGTCCACCACGTTAATCGGGAGCCTCCTGGTAGTTGTTCCGGCTGGGAAGTAAATGGACTCCGATAGCGTTACGTCCTTGCCAGGGCCTACTTCCACGGTAGCGGAGTGGAACCGGTACCGAAGGAACAGGTCCGACGCGAGGGCGTTGTCCAAGATGACGTTGATATCGACTACATCATCGTCTTCATTGAAGGTGTAGGACGACTTCTCGAAACGGGCCGTCGCCTGCGCCGGGACCGCCGGGTCGTTGTCCGCAATCGTGAGTGTCCGCTCAGAGGGCGGCTGGAGGTTGGCGGTTGAAACCAGCGAGGCGGTAACTGAGATTTTCTTGTCCGCATTGTCAACAGCATCGTCAATGGCGGTGATAGTCACTATGCCCTTGCTCCTCGTTTTGCCTGCTTGGATAAGGAGCTCCCGATTGGCGCTGAGGGTAAAATCCTGGGCGGTGGTCGGCGCGATCCCCTGAGCGTTCACCGTCAGGGTTACATCGTGGGGTTGAGCATGCCTCAATTCGGCAACAACGTAGCTGGCGCCCGCGGCGCCGCCATTCTCGGGGATCACATCGGGAATCAGATTGAGCGTAAGCTGCTTGCTGGCGTCAATGTCGTCGTCGATGATGGTTCCCGTGGCGGTCAGGTCCGCCGCCGTGGTAGAGAGGGCAGCGTTGGTGGCCCCGGTCAAGGTTACGACCACCGTCTCGTTGTCTTCGTCCACCGTGTCGCCCTTGATGGGGACGATCAGGCTGGCCGTGGTGGCTCCCGCGAGCACAGTGACGCTCAGGGGGTCCGGCTCCGTGTAGTCGCTGCCCGAGGTCGCCGTCCCGCCCAGGGAGTAGGTCACCGTGACCGCCTTGCCCGAGGCCGCCGACAGGCTCACCGGGAAGGACATGTTCGTCGTCGCCGCCGGGTCGTTGCCCTCGGCCACCGCCGCCGGCGCGCCCACCGATACCGTGGGGATGCCGTCGTCGTCGGTGATGGTCCCCACGCCCTTGTCGTCGGCCAGGGTCGCGTTGGCCGCCTCCGACAGCTCCACCAGGAAGGTCTCGTCCTCCTCGTCCAGCGTGTCCTGGGTGGTCTGCACCTCCAGGGTGGCGCTCCGGGTTCCCGCCGCGATGGTCACCGTCACCGCGTCGCTCAGCGCCGTGTAGTCCGCGGCCCCGGCCGGGTGGTCCCCTGCGGCGTCGGCCGCCGTCTTCCACTTGAAGGTGACCGCATTGCCGCTGGCCGCCGAGAGGCTGACGGTGAAGACCGCCTTGCTCCCTTCGACGGCGCTGACATCTGCTATGGACAGTGCCACCGCGTCGTCGTCGGTGATGGTTCCGGTGGCGGTGAGGTCCGGTGCCGTGGTAGAGAGGGTAGCGTTGGTCGCTCCGGTCAGAGTTACGGTGATGGTCTCGTCCGTTTCTTTTACTGTGTCGCCCTTGATTGGGATGAGGATGTTCGCCGTCCCCTGTCCGGCGGGAACAGTCAGGCTCAGCGGGTTGGGTTTGGTGTAGTCGGTCCCTGCCGTCGCGCTGCCGCCCAGGGTGTAAGTTGCGCTGACGTCCCGGCCGCTCACCGCCGACAGGCTCACCGGGAAGGACATGTCGGTGGCGGCGTCAGGGTCGTCTCCCTCGGTTACCGCCACCGCGTTAGCTATGCTGATTGATGGTTCGGGATCGTCGTCGGTGATGGTAAATGTCAACTCAGGGATAGCTACTCCGGTCAGCTCAGCTGTCAGGGTCAGCGTCTCGTCCGCTTCATCCAGCGCATCATCTATGGGATCCAACGTGAAGCTTCCCTGAACGGACGTGGCGCCGGCAAGGAGGGTCAGTGTGAACTCCTTCACAGCTGTATAGTCCACGCCCGACTTGGCCAGGTCACCGTCTTTCCCTATGTTCACGGTTACCGTTTGGTCCGCGTTGAAGGCGGCTCCATCCAAATTGACGGTGAAGGTCATGGTCGGCGCAGTGACAACGTTTTCCATTACTCTGGGCACTGAATCCGGCGCGGGAGTTATCGTGGCTGTCTTTCCCCCGTCGTCGTCGCTGATGGTCCCCTGGCCCTCGCCGTCGGCGATGGTGGCGTTGGTGGCGTCCGACAGCTTCACCAGGAAGGTCTCGTCGGCCTCGTCCAGGGTGTCCTGGGTGGTCTGCACCTCCAGCTTGACCGTGGTGGCCCCCGCCGCGATGGTCGCGTCGGTGGCCGGCACCGCGGTGTAGTCCGTGGCCCCGGCCGCGTCGGCCCCGGCGGCGGCGTCCGTCTTCCACTTGAAGGTGACCGCCTTGCCCGAGGCCGCCGACAGGGTCACCGTGAACTCCGCCGTGCCGCCCTCGGCCACGCTCACGTCGTCCACCGACAGGGTCGGCACCGCGTCGTTGTCGCTGATGGTCCCGGTGGCCTCGGCGTCGGCCAGGGTGGCGTTGGTGGGCGAGGACAGCTCCACCAGGAAGGTCTCGTCCTCCTCGTCCCGGGTGTCCTGGGTGGTCTGCACCTCCAGCTCGGCCGTGGTGGCCCCGGCCGCGATGGTCGCCGTGGTGGCGGTCACCGCGGTGTAGTCCGAAGCCCCCGCCGGGTGGGTCCCGTCGGCGTCCGCCGCCGTCCTCCAGGAGAAGGTGACCGCCCGCCCCGAGGCCGCCGAGAGGGTGACGGTGAACTCCGCCGTGCCGCCCTCGGTCACGCTCACGTCGGCCACCGACAGGGTCGGCGCGTCGTCGTCGTCGGTGATGGTCCCGGTGGCGGTCAGGTCCGCCGCGTCCTCGTCCAGCGCCGCGTTGGTGGCCCCGGTCAGGGTCACGATCACCGTCTCGTCGGCCTCGTCCAGGGTGTCCCCCCTGACCGGGATGACGATGTTGGCCGTGGTGGAACCGGCCGGCACGCTCACGCTCAGGGGGTCCGGCTCGGTGTAGTCGCCCGGCGCGTCGGCCGTGCCGGTCAGGGAGTAGGTCACCACGACCGCCTTGCCCGAGGCCGCCGTCAGGCTCACCGGGAAGCTCATGTTCGTGGTCGCCATGGGGTCGTTCCCCTCGGCCACCGCCGCCGCCGGCGCGCCCACCGAGGCCACCGCCGTGGCCGGGTCGTCGTCGGTGATGGTCCCCACGCCCTTGTCGTCGGCCAGGGTCGCGTTGGTGGGCGAGGAGAGCTCCACCAGGAAGGTCTCGTCGTGCTCGTCCAGGGTGTCCTCGGTGGTCTGCACCTCCAGCGTCGCCGTGGTGGCCCCGGCCGCGATGGTCGCCGTGGTGGCGGTCACCGCGGTGTAGTCCGAGGCCCCCGCCGGGTGGGCGTCCGCGGTCTCGTCGGCCGCCGTCTTCCAGGAGAAGGTAACGTCCCGCCCCGAGGCCGCCGAGAGGGTCACCGTGAACTCCGCCGTGCCCCCCTCGGCCACCGACGCGTCACCCACCGACAGGGTCGGCGTCCCGTCGTCGTCGCTGATGGTCCCCTGGCCCTCGCCGTCGGCGATGGTGGCGTTGGTGGCGTCCGACAGCTTCACCAGGAAGGTCTCGTCGGCCTCGTCCAGGGTGTCCTGGGTGGTCTGCACCTCCAGCTTGACCGTGGTGGCCCCCGCCGCGATGGTCGCGTCGGTGGCCGGCACCGCGGTGTAGTCCGTGGCCCCGGCCGCGTCGGCCCCGGCGGCGGCGTCCGTCTTCCACTTGAAGGTGACCGCCTTGCCCGAGGCCGCCGACAGGGTCACCGTGAACTCCGCCGTGCCGCCCTCGGCCACGCTCACGTCGTCCACCGACAGGGTCGGCACCGCGTCGTTGTCGCTGATGGTCCCGGTGGCCTCGGCGTCGGCCAGGGTGGCGTTGGTGGGCGAGGACAGCTCCACCAGGAAGGTCTCGTCCTCCTCGTCCCGGGTGTCCTGGGTGGTCTGCACCTCCAGCTCGGCCGTGGTGGCCCCGGCCGCGATGGTCGCCGTGGTGGCGGTCACCGCGGTGTAGTCCGAAGCCCCCGCCGGGTGGGTCCCGTCGGCGTCCGCCGCCGTCCTCCAGGAGAAGGTGACCGCCCGCCCCGAGGCCGCCGAGAGGGTGACGGTGAACTCCGCCGTGCCGCCCTCGGTCACGCTCACGTCGGCCACCGACAGGGTCGGCGCGTCGTCGTCGTCGGTGATGGTCCCGGTGGCGGTCAGGTCCGCCGCGTCCTCGTCCAGCGCCGCGTTGGTGGCCCCGGTCAGGGTCACGATCACCGTCTCGTCGGCCTCGTCCAGGGTGTCCCCCCTGACCGGGATGACGATGTTGGCCGTGGTGGAACCGGCCGGCACGCTCACGCTCAGGGGGTCCGGCTCGGTGTAGTCGCCCGGCGCGTCGGCCGTGCCGGTCAGGGAGTAGGTCACCACGACCGCCTTGCCCGAGGCCGCCGTCAGGCTCACCGGGAAGCTCATGTTCGTGGTCGCCATGGGGTCGTTCCCCTCGGCCACCGCCGCCGCCGGCGCGCCCACCGAGGCCACCGCCGTGGCCGGGTCGTCGTCGGTGATGGTCCCCACGCCCTTGTCGTCGGCCAGGGTCGCGTTGGTGGGCGAGGAGAGCTCCACCAGGAAGGTCTCGTCGTGCTCGTCCAGGGTGTCCTCGGTGGTCTGCACCTCCAGCGTCGCCGTGGTGGCCCCGGCCGCGATGGTCGCCGTGGTGGCGGTCACCGCGGTGTAGTCCGAGGCCCCCGCCGGGTGGGCGTCCGCGGTCTCGTCGGCCGCCGTCTTCCAGGAGAAGGTAACGTCCCGCCCCGAGGCCGCCGAGAGGGTCACCGTGAACTCCGCCGTGCCCCCCTCGGCCACCGACGCGTCACCCACCGACAGGGTCGGCGTCCCGTCGTCGTCGCTGATGGTCCCCTGGCCCTCGCCGTCGGCGATGGTGGCGTTGGTGGCGTCCGACAGCTTCACCAGGAAGGTCTCGTCGGCCTCGTCCAGGGTGTCCTGGGTGGTCTGCACCTCCAGCTTGACCGTGGTGGCCCCCGCCGCGATGGTCGCGTCGGTGGCCGGCACCGCGGTGTAGTCCGTGGCCCCGGCCGCGTCGGCCCCGGCGGCGGCGTCCGTCTTCCACTTGAAGGTGACCGCCTTGCCCGAGGCCGCCGACAGGGTCACCGTGAACTCCGCCGTGCCGCCCTCGGCCACGCTCACGTCGTCCACCGACAGGGTCGGCACCGCGTCGTTGTCGCTGATGGTCCCGGTGGCCTCGGCGTCGGCCAGGGTGGCGTTGGTGGGCGAGGACAGCTCCACCAGGAAGGTCTCGTCCTCCTCGTCCCGGGTGTCCTGGGTGGTCTGCACCTCCAGCTCGGCCGTGGTGGCCCCGGCCGCGATGGTCGCCGTGGTGGCGGTCACCGCGGTGTAGTCCGAAGCCCCCGCCGGGTGGGTCCCGTCGGCGTCCGCCGCCGTCCTCCAGGAGAAGGTGACCGCCCGCCCCGAGGCCGCCGAGAGGGTGACGGTGAACTCCGCCGTGCCGCCCTCGGTCACGCTCACGTCGGCCACCGACAGGGTCGGCGCGTCGTCGTCGTCGGTGATGGTCCCGGTGGCGGTCAGGTCCGCCGCGTCCTCGTCCAGCGCCGCGTTGGTGGCCCCGGTCAGGGTCACGATCACCGTCTCGTCGGCCTCGTCCAGGGTGTCCCCCCTGACCGGGATGACGATGTTGGCCGTGGTGGAACCGGCCGGCACGCTCACGCTCAGGGGGTCCGGCTCGGTGTAGTCGCCCGGCGCGTCGGCCGTGCCGGTCAGGGAGTAGGTCACCACGACCGCCTTGCCCGAGGCCGCCGTCAGGCTCACCGGGAAGCTCATGTTCGTGGTCGCCATGGGGTCGTTCCCCTCGGCCACCGCCGCCGCCGGCGCGCCCACCGAGGCCACCGCCGTGGCCGGGTCGTCGTCGGTGATGGTCCCCACGCCCTTGTCGTCGGCCAGGGTCGCGTTGGTGGGCGAGGAGAGCTCCACCAGGAAGGTCTCGTCGTGCTCGTCCAGGGTGTCCTCGGTGGTCTGCACCTCCAGCGTCGCCGTGGTGGCCCCGGCCGCGATGGTCGCCGTGGTGGCGGTCACCGCGGTGTAGTCCGAGGCCCCCGCCGGGTGGGCGTCCGCGGTCTCGTCGGCCGCCGTCTTCCAGGAGAAGGTAACGTCCCGCCCCGAGGCCGCCGAGAGGGTCACCGTGAACTCCGCCGTGCCCCCCTCGGCCACCGACGCGTCACCCACCGACAGGGTCGGCGTCCCGTCGTCGTCGCTGATGGTCCCCTGGCCCTCGCCGTCGGCGATGGTGGCGTTGGTGGCGTCCGACAGCTTCACCAGGAAGGTCTCGTCGGCCTCGTCCAGGGTGTCCTGGGTGGTCTGCACCTCCAGCTTGACCGTGGTGGCCCCCGCCGCGATGGTCGCGTCGGTGGCCGGCACCGCGGTGTAGTCCGTGGCCCCGGCCGCGTCGGCCCCGGCGGCGGCGTCCGTCTTCCACTTGAAGGTGACCGCCTTGCCCGAGGCCGCCGACAGGGTCACCGTGAACTCCGCCGTGCCGCCCTCGGCCACGCTCACGTCGTCCACCGACAGGGTCGGCACCGCGTCGTTGTCGCTGATGGTCCCGGTGGCCTCGGCGTCGGCCAGGGTGGCGTTGGTGGGCGAGGACAGCTCCACCAGGAAGGTCTCGTCCTCCTCGTCCCGGGTGTCCTGGGTGGTCTGCACCTCCAGCTCGGCCGTGGTGGCCCCGGCCGCGATGGTCGCCGTGGTGGCGGTCACCGCGGTGTAGTCCGAAGCCCCCGCCGGGTGGGTCCCGTCGGCGTCCGCCGCCGTCCTCCAGGAGAAGGTGACCGCCCGCCCCGAGGCCGCCGAGAGGGTGACGGTGAACTCCGCCGTGCCGCCCTCGGTCACGCTCACGTCGGCCACCGACAGGGTCGGCGCGTCGTCGTCGTCGGTGATGGTCCCGGTGGCGGTCAGGTCCGCCGCGTCCTCGTCCAGCGCCGCGTTGGTGGCCCCGGTCAGGGTCACGATCACCGTCTCGTCGGCCTCGTCCAGGGTGTCCCCCCTGACCGGGATGACGATGTTGGCCGTGGTGGAACCGGCCGGCACGCTCACGCTCAGGGGGTCCGGCTCGGTGTAGTCGCCCGGCGCGTCGGCCGTGCCGGTCAGGGAGTAGGTCACCACGACCGCCTTGCCCGAGGCCGCCGTCAGGCTCACCGGGAAGCTCATGTTCGTGGTCGCCATGGGGTCGTTCCCCTCGGCCACCGCCGCCGCCGGCGCGCCCACCGAGGCCACCGCCGTGGCCGGGTCGTCGTCGGTGATGGTCCCCACGCCCTTGTCGTCGGCCAGGGTCGCGTTGGTGGGCGAGGAGAGCTCCACCAGGAAGGTCTCGTCGTGCTCGTCCAGGGTGTCCTCGGTGGTCTGCACCTCCAGCGTCGCCGTGGTGGCCCCGGCCGCGATGGTCGCCGTGGTGGCGGTCACCGCGGTGTAGTCCGAGGCCCCCGCCGGGTGGGCGTCCGCGGTCTCGTCGGCCGCCGTCTTCCAGGAGAAGGTAACGTCCCGCCCCGAGGCCGCCGAGAGGGTCACCGTGAACTCCGCCGTGCCCCCCTCGGCCACCGACGCGTCACCCACCGACAGGGTCGGCGTCCCGTCGTCGTCGCTGATGGTCCCCTGGCCCTCGCCGTCGGCGATGGTGGCGTTGGTGGCGTCCGACAGCTTCACCAGGAAGGTCTCGTCGGCCTCGTCCAGGGTGTCCTGGGTGGTCTGCACCTCCAGCTTGACCGTGGTGGCCCCCGCCGCGATGGTCGCGTCGGTGGCCGGCACCGCGGTGTAGTCCGTGGCCCCGGCCGCGTCGGCCCCGGCGGCGGCGTCCGTCTTCCACTTGAAGGTGACCGCCTTGCCCGAGGCCGCCGACAGGGTCACCGTGAACTCCGCCGTGCCGCCCTCGGCCACGCTCACGTCGTCCACCGACAGGGTCGGCACCGCGTCGTTGTCGCTGATGGTCCCGGTGGCCTCGGCGTCGGCCAGGGTGGCGTTGGTGGGCGAGGACAGCTCCACCAGGAAGGTCTCGTCCTCCTCGTCCCGGGTGTCCTGGGTGGTCTGCACCTCCAGCTCGGCCGTGGTGGCCCCGGCCGCGATGGTCGCCGTGGTGGCGGTCACCGCGGTGTAGTCCGAAGCCCCCGCCGGGTGGGTCCCGTCGGCGTCCGCCGCCGTCCTCCAGGAGAAGGTGACCGCCCGCCCCGAGGCCGCCGAGAGGGTGACGGTGAACTCCGCCGTGCCGCCCTCGGTCACGCTCACGTCGGCCACCGACAGGGTCGGCGCGTCGTCGTCGTCGGTGATGGTCCCGGTGGCGGTCAGGTCCGCCGCGTCCTCGTCCAGCGCCGCGTTGGTGGCCCCGGTCAGGGTCACGATCACCGTCTCGTCGGCCTCGTCCAGGGTGTCCCCCCTGACCGGGATGACGATGTTGGCCGTGGTGGAACCGGCCGGCACGCTCACGCTCAGGGGGTCCGGCTCGGTGTAGTCGCCCGGCGCGTCGGCCGTGCCGGTCAGGGAGTAGGTCACCACGACCGCCTTGCCCGAGGCCGCCGTCAGGCTCACCGGGAAGCTCATGTTCGTGGTCGCCATGGGGTCGTTCCCCTCGGCCACCGCCGCCGCCGGCGCGCCCACCGAGGCCACCGCCGTGGCCGGGTCGTCGTCGGTGATGGTCCCCACGCCCTTGTCGTCGGCCAGGGTCGCGTTGGTGGGCGAGGAGAGCTCCACCAGGAAGGTCTCGTCGTGCTCGTCCAGGGTGTCCTCGGTGGTCTGCACCTCCAGCGTCGCCGTGGTGGCCCCGGCCGCGATGGTCGCCGTGGTGGCGGTCACCGCGGTGTAGTCCGAGGCCCCCGCCGGGTGGGCGTCCGCGGTCTCGTCGGCCGCCGTCTTCCAGGAGAAGGTAACGTCCCGCCCCGAGGCCGCCGAGAGGGTCACCGTGAACTCCGCCGTGCCCCCCTCGGCCACCGACGCGTCACCCACCGACAGGGTCGGCGTCCCGTCGTCGTCGCTGATGGTCCCCTGGCCCTCGCCGTCGGCGATGGTGGCGTTGGTGGCGTCCGACAGCTTCACCAGGAAGGTCTCGTCGGCCTCGTCCAGGGTGTCCTGGGTGGTCTGCACCTCCAGCTTGACCGTGGTGGCCCCCGCCGCGATGGTCGCGTCGGTGGCCGGCACCGCGGTGTAGTCCGTGGCCCCGGCCGCGTCGGCCCCGGCGGCGGCGTCCGTCTTCCACTTGAAGGTGACCGCCTTGCCCGAGGCCGCCGACAGGGTCACCGTGAACTCCGCCGTGCCGCCCTCGGCCACGCTCACGTCGTCCACCGACAGGGTCGGCACCGCGTCGTTGTCGCTGATGGTCCCGGTGGCCTCGGCGTCGGCCAGGGTGGCGTTGGTGGGCGAGGACAGCTCCACCAGGAAGGTCTCGTCCTCCTCGTCCCGGGTGTCCTGGGTGGTCTGCACCTCCAGCTCGGCCGTGGTGGCCCCGGCCGCGATGGTCGCCGTGGTGGCGGTCACCGCGGTGTAGTCCGAAGCCCCCGCCGGGTGGGTCCCGTCGGCGTCCGCCGCCGTCCTCCAGGAGAAGGTGACCGCCCGCCCCGAGGCCGCCGAGAGGGTGACGGTGAACTCCGCCGTGCCGCCCTCGGTCACGCTCACGTCGGCCACCGACAGGGTCGGCGCGTCGTCGTCGTCGGTGATGGTCCCGGTGGCGGTCAGGTCCGCCGCGTCCTCGTCCAGCGCCGCGTTGGTGGCCCCGGTCAGGGTCACGATCACCGTCTCGTCGGCCTCGTCCAGGGTGTCCCCCCTGACCGGGATGACGATGTTGGCCGTGGTGGAACCGGCCGGCACGCTCACGCTCAGGGGGTCCGGCTCGGTGTAGTCGCCCGGCGCGTCGGCCGTGCCGGTCAGGGAGTAGGTCACCACGACCGCCTTGCCCGAGGCCGCCGTCAGGCTCACCGGGAAGCTCATGTTCGTGGTCGCCATGGGGTCGTTCCCCTCGGCCACCGCCGCCGCCGGCGCGCCCACCGAGGCCACCGCCGTGGCCGGGTCGTCGTCGGTGATGGTCCCCACGCCCTTGTCGTCGGCCAGGGTCGCGTTGGTGGGCGAGGAGAGCTCCACCAGGAAGGTCTCGTCGTGCTCGTCCAGGGTGTCCTCGGTGGTCTGCACCTCCAGCGTCGCCGTGGTGGCCCCGGCCGCGATGGTCGCCGTGGTGGCGGTCACCGCGGTGTAGTCCGAGGCCCCCGCCGGGTGGGCGTCCGCGGTCTCGTCGGCCGCCGTCTTCCAGGAGAAGGTAACGTCCCGCCCCGAGGCCGCCGAGAGGGTCACCGTGAACTCCGCCGTGCCCCCCTCGGCCACCGACGCGTCACCCACCGACAGGGTCGGCGTCCCGTCGTCGTCGCTGATGGTCCCCTGGCCCTCGCCGTCGGCGATGGTGGCGTTGGTGGCGTCCGACAGCTTCACCAGGAAGGTCTCGTCGGCCTCGTCCAGGGTGTCCTGGGTGGTCTGCACCTCCAGCTTGACCGTGGTGGCCCCCGCCGCGATGGTCGCGTCGGTGGCCGGCACCGCGGTGTAGTCCGTGGCCCCGGCCGCGTCGGCCCCGGCGGCGGCGTCCGTCTTCCACTTGAAGGTGACCGCCTTGCCCGAGGCCGCCGACAGGGTCACCGTGAACTCCGCCGTGCCGCCCTCGGCCACGCTCACGTCGTCCACCGACAGGGTCGGCACCGCGTCGTTGTCGCTGATGGTCCCGGTGGCCTCGGCGTCGGCCAGGGTGGCGTTGGTGGGCGAGGACAGCTCCACCAGGAAGGTCTCGTCCTCCTCGTCCCGGGTGTCCTGGGTGGTCTGCACCTCCAGCTCGGCCGTGGTGGCCCCGGCCGCGATGGTCGCCGTGGTGGCGGTCACCGCGGTGTAGTCCGAAGCCCCCGCCGGGTGGGTCCCGTCGGCGTCCGCCGCCGTCCTCCAGGAGAAGGTGACCGCCCGCCCCGAGGCCGCCGAGAGGGTGACGGTGAACTCCGCCGTGCCGCCCTCGGTCACGCTCACGTCGGCCACCGACAGGGTCGGCGCGTCGTCGTCGTCGGTGATGGTCCCGGTG